>CAVWNC010000003.1:0-1992500 GCA_963756455.1 uncultured Acidobacteriota bacterium | reverse complement strand
CCCGCGCTCCCCTTCTGGACGGTGCCGACGATCGAGGCGCGCTGCTTGCCCTTCCGGAAAAGGCCGAGGATCTCGGCGAGCCCCTTGGGATCGACCGCCGCCACCATCCCGATTCCCATGTTGAAGACGCGGAACATCTCCTCGACCTCGACCTCCCCCTTCTCCTCAAGGAAGTGGAAGAGCTCCGGGATCTCCCAGCTCCCCACCCGGATGAGGGCGTGGGTCTTGGGAGGGAGGATGCGGGGCAGGTTGTCGGTCAGGCCGCCGCCCGTGATGTGGGCGAGGCCGTGGAGGGCGGGGTGGCCGAGGAGCGGGGTCAGGGCCTCCAGGTAGGAGACGTGGGGAGCGAGGAGAACCTCGCCCACGGTCCGCGGCTTCTTGCCGGTCTCCCAGGGAGCGCGGTCGTGGATCATCAGGCCCAGGCGATCGAAGAGGATGCGCCGGGCCAGCGAGTAGCCGTTGGTGTGGAGGCCGGCCGCGGGGAGGCCCACGAGGACGTCCCCGGCGGCGACCTTCGAGCCGTCGAGGAGCTTCGGCCGGTCGACCAAGCCGACGATGAAGCCCACGAGCTCGTAGTCGCCGGGCTGGTAGAAGCCCGGCATCTCCGCCGTCTCACCGCCCAGGAGGGCGCAGCCGTTCGCCTTGCAACCGTCGGCGACCCCGCGCACGAGGTCGACCATCTTCGCCGGCTCCAGGACTCCCGCCCCGACGTAGTCGAGGAAGAAGAGCGGCCGGGCGCCCTGGACGAGGATGTCGTTGACGCAGTGGTTGACGAGATCGCGGCCGACGGTCGAGTAGTCGCCCGCGAGCTTGGCGACGGCGAGCTTGGTGCCCACTCCATCGGCGGAAGAGACGAGCACCGGCTCGCTCATCCCCGAGAGATCAGGCCGGAAGAGCCCCCCGAACCCCCCGATCCCCCCGAGCACCCCCTTGGTGAAGGTCGCCTTGGCGAGCTTCTTCACCTCGGCGAGCCCCTTCTCCTGGGCGTCGATGTCGACCCCGGCTTGGGCGTAGGCGCTGGGTTTGGGCTCGGACATGGATCGCGACTCCGGTGTCAGGACCGGGACTCTATAACAGGGAAGGGATCGGCAGAGAGTCCGCCGAAGAGTGCCCGTCTTTCCTAGCCGAGGTCTTGTCGGTTCCGAAAAATGATGTCCGCCAGTCTCTCATGATCGTGGTTCAGCGTGGCGGCCACGATCAGGACTGCGCCCTCCGGGTCCTCGTCGCTGGGATCGATCCATCGAACGATGATGCGAAATGGAAAGCGGCAGCGATACTCGCAAAGCTTGATGCCGGCGCTGATCCGGCGCACGTGGTACGCGCTCGGTCGCCATTTCGCCAGGGCAGGGTCGTGAGTCGGGTGGGTGCAGGAAATGAGAGCTTGGGCCAACTCTGCAAGCTCCTGCAGACGTAGGTTTCTTTCCTCGTCGCCGAGGTTCCTCAAAGATTTCTTGAATTCGCGGTCAGGCCAGAATAAATCGAAGAAGCGGACCGATCTAGGCATCCAGCGCCCGCAAGAAATACGCCATCGGATCTTCGTTGACAGGCTCGCTCCATCGGCTTCGATCGTCTAGATTTTCGCTGCTCAGGCGCCTACACAGGCTTTGCCAAGCGGGGCTGAGTCGGATAAACGCCTCCTCGTCGACGGCTGCTTCATGATTGGCTCCCCAGCCGTCCTGGGGAATCTCGGTGTTCAGTCTTTTCGTCAGGTGCCCCAGCTCTTCCACTGGGATGGACCCATAGGTCTCTGCCACGAAGTCAATGACGGCCATCTCGTCGGCTTCCAGCGGAGCCTCGCCAGGCTGGGCCGAGGTCTGCTCGGAGGCCAGGGCAATTTTTACCCCGCTCTCAGAAAACGGAACGGCTCTCACCTCGAATAAGCGGTCGCCCTGAGACTCGTGGCGGATGAACCGGTAGACCTCTCGGGCAACCACGCCGTGCTCCCAGGTCTCATAGGTCCCGCAAGCGACCTGATGGCCAAGGACGTTGTTGGCGACGACGTCCACCAGGTAGGGCAACTTGACCGCCTGAGTCTTGTAGATCGGCCCAAGCTTCTCGCAAAGACGTGCGAGAACAGCTCTGAGACGCGGTGTCATCGTTCCTCGGCCTGTTTCATTTGGCATATTGACGTCCCCTCTGAGCCGCGCGCCAGCATCGAGCGTACGCCACTGCTATAGGCATGTCTACCTCGGTGGCGGTATCCTAGCGTAAGATCTCCCGGAGGATAACACACCGGTCGCCAAATTTACTCCTGCGCGAACCCTCGCCGCCAGGGTTGGGAAGCTCGCGGCGGACCTCGTTCCCCGGGAAGTTGGGGCGATCGTGGCAGCTACACTTCTACACTTCCCGGCGGTTCCAGGAGCGAAAACTGAAACATCGGCGTGAAACGCCTCCAAAGTCGGAGAAACTCTCTCCAAAGTCAAAAAAAGCCACGCCAAACTCGAACCTCCTGGATCAACTCAGATGCGCGGGCGAAAAACCCTCTCAGGCCCGGTCTAAACTCGAACACGCGGCCTTCAAAACGTTTCTCCTCCTCCCCAAACTGAATCGCACCGCCTCCAAAGTCAAAAGAACCGACGAAAAACTACTTCATGGGCGCTCCAGCGGACTTTGGAGGCGTTTCACGGAGTTTTGGAGGCGTTCCGACAGACGCCGGAGGCGTTTTGCTTGACGCCGAAGGCGTTTCGGTTACCGCCGGAGGCGTTCCCGGTGCCGCCGGAGGCGGATCGTCGGGGTTTGGCGGTGGCGGGGTCCTGGGGCCTCCTGGCGGCAGGTTGGGCTTCTTTGGAGACGCCGGAGCGGAGTTTCGAGACGCTCCCGGCGCTCTCAGCGACGGTGCCCATCGTCCCGACGAGGGGAAACCCCAGCGCCGGGAAGCCCCGTGCTACCATACGCCCCGCCTGAAACACGATCCAGAAGGCACTCTACCCTGGGGCCCCTATGTCGAATGATGCGCTGCTCTTCGCTCTCTATGTCTTCGTCCTGGCCGGCTTTTTGGGCTACCAGGTGATCTCGAAGGTCCCGCCGCTCCTCCACACTCCCCTGATGTCGGGGACGAACGCGATCTCGGGCATCTCGCTCGTCGGCTCGCTCGTCGCCGCCGGGGCGCACTACGGGACCCTCTCGAACGTCCTCGGCTTCGTCGCGGTCGTCGCCGCCACGATCAACACGGTCGGCGGCTTCCTCATCACCGACCGCATGCTGCGCATGTTCCGCCGGCGCCCGACGGACAAGCCATGAACCAGTCGCTCATCCCGATCGCCTATCTCATCGCCTCGGTCTGCTTCATCCTGACCCTGCAGGGCCTCTCCTCGCCCAAGCACGCCCGGGGAGGCAATCTCCTGGGCTCGATCGGCATGCTGATCGCCGTCGTCGGCACGCTCCTCTTGAAGGACATCGAAACCTTCAAGTGGATCGTCCCCGGCCTCATCATCGGCTCGCTCATCGGCGCCGCCATGTCGATCTGGATTCCGATGACGAAGATGCCGGAGCGGATCGCGCTCTCGCACTCCTTCGGCGGCCTGGCGGCGGCTCTGGTCGGCGTCGTCGAGTACATCCGCCTGGTGGGCAAGCCCGAGCTCACCCGCTTCATCATGGGGGCGCTGGCGCTCGAGGTCTTCCTCGGCTTCCTCACCTTCACCGGCAGCATCATGGCGTTCGGCAAGCTCCAGGGGATCATCACCGGCCGACCGGTGACCTGGAAGGGCCAGAACGGCACCAACATCACGATGTTCCTGGGCGCCCTCGTCCTCCTCGGCTTTCTCGTCGTCGATCCGACGCGCGCCTTCCTCTTCTATCTCATGGGCGCCCTCGGCCTCACCGTCGGCATCCTCGCCGTGCTGCCGATCGGCGGCGCCGACATGCCGGTCGTCATCTCGCTCCTCAACTCCTACGCCGGTCTGGCCTCGGCGTCGACCGGCTTCGCGCTCGGCAACCCGGTCCTCATCATCGCCGGCGCGCTCGACGGCACCTCGGGGTTCCTGCTCTCGATGATGATGAGCAAGGCGATGAACCGCTCGTTCGCCAACGTCCTCTTCGGCGCCTTCGGCACTGGGGACGGTGGAGGCGCCGCCGCCACCGGAGGCGCTGCCGGGAGCGGCCCCGCCTACAACCTGGCGTCGCTCGAAGACGCGGCGGGGGTGCTCGACGCCGCGCAGTCGCTGATCGTCGTCCCGGGCTACGGCATGGCGGTCTCCCAGGCGCAGCACGCGACCCGCGAGCTCGCCCAGGTGCTCGAAGGGAAGGGGGCGTCGGTCAAGTACGCCATCCACCCGGTCGCCGGCCGCATGCCGGGGCACATGAACGTCCTCCTCGCCGAGGCGAACGTCCCCTACGACCAGATCTTTGACTTGGACGACATCAACGACGAGTTCGCGCGGACCGACGCGGTCCTCGTCGTGGGCGCCAACGACGTCGTCAACCCGGCCGCCAAGGACAATCCGGGGAGCCCGATCTACGGCATGCCGGTCTTCAACGTCGACCAGGCGCGGGCGGTCATCGTCTTGAAGCGCAGCGTGAACACGGGCTTCGCGGGGATCGAAAACGAGCTCTTCGTACGTCCCAACACGATGATGGTCCTGGGCGATGCCAAGAAGACCCTCCGCGAGCTGACGACGGCGCTCAAAGAAGGGTAGGGAAAGGGCTTGGCTCCAGCGCTGCCCGGGCTGCCGGCGCTGCCGGATCTCGGAGCGCACCTTCCCGCCTGGAGCGCGCTCCCGTTCGTCGGCATCCTCCTCTCGATCGCCTTCGTCCCCATCCTCGCGCCCAAGGTCTGGCACCACCACCACGGCTGGATCGCCCTCGGTTGGGGGCTCCTCCTGGCCGGTCCCTTCCTCTGGGTCTTCCGGGGGGAGGCGGCGCACGAGCTGCTGCATACCGCGATCACCGAGTATCTGCCCTTCGTCCTTCTCCTCGCCGCCCTCTACACGATCGGCGGCGGCATCCACCTAAGCGGCCGCCTGTCCGCGACGCCCCTCGCCAACACGGGCCTCCTCGCCCTCGGCACCCTCTTGGCCTCGCTCCTCGGGACGACCGGCGCCGCCATGATCCTCATCCGGCCGCTCCTGGCCGCCAACGTCGGGCGCCGCTACCGGGCGCACACGGTCGTCTTCTTCATCTTCCTCGCGGGAAACATCGGTGGCGCCTTGACTCCCCTCGGCGATCCGCCCCTCTTCCTGGGCTTTCTGGCCGGGGTCCCCTTCTTCTGGACCTTCTCGCTCGCCCCCATGATGCTCGTCGTGGCCGGGCTCGTGCTCCTCGTCTACTTCCTTCTCGACCGCCGGCTCTACCGGCGGGAAGAGGCGGCGGTCCGGCAGCGGCCTGAACCGGCGGAGCCCCTGCGCATCTTCGGAGCGCACAACTTCCTCTTTCTCCTCGGGGTGATCGGGGCGGTGATCCTCTCCGGCATCTGGCGCCCCGGGGAGGTCGACGTCCTCAGAATCCAGCTGCCGATCGAAAACCTGGCCCGCGACAGCGCCCTCGTTCTCCTCTCGCTCGGCTCCTGGTGGACGACGGCGCCCCGCATCCGCCAGGCCAACGGCTATTCCTGGAGGCCGATCCAGGAGGTGGCGATCCTCTTCGCGGCGATCTTCGCGACGATCCTGCCGGTCTTGGCGATCCTCCAGGCCGGCGGGCGAGGGGCGCTGGCCCCGGTCCTCGCCTCGGTGCACACTCCCGCCCAGTTCTTCTGGACGACCGGCCTCCTCTCCTCGCTCCTCGACAACGCCCCCACCTTCCTCGCCTTTCTCTCGACCGCCCTCGGCCGTTTCTTCCCCGGCGTGTCCGAGCGGACGGCGGTGCTCCGCCTCATCGCCGAGCACCCGAGCTTCCTCAAGGCCATCGCGACGGGGGCGGTGTTCATGGGCGCCAACACCTACCTGGGAAACGCCCCCAACCTCATGGTCAAGTCGATCGCCGAGGAGGCCGGGGTGAAGATGCCTTCGTTTCTCGGGTATGTGGGGAGGTACAGTCTGCCGGTGCTTTTGCCGGTTTTCGGGATTGTGGCCTGGATGTTTTTCTAGGGCCGGTTCGGAAAGCTCTCCCCCTTACAGCAGCTCCAAGTTCGCGAACTTCGCGACCAGCTTCCGCTTCCCCGCCTTCTCGAAGAAGACCGTGATCTTGGCGTCCTCGCCCTGGCCGTCGAGCTCCAGGACGACGCCGGGGCCTAAGGTAGGATGGCGGACGCGGCTGCCGCGCTTGACCGGACGGCGGGGGGTGTCTTCGTATTCGGGGACCACCGTGCGCTCGCGGAGGCCGGGGGTGCCCGCGGCGGAGAGCGGGCGTGGGGTGAAGAGGGAAGGACCGCCGGTCGAGCGCGGAGGGGGAGCCGCGGGCGCCCCGCCCCCCCCTCCTCCCGCCGACGCCTCGCGGCCGAAGAACGAGTAGACCCCCTGGCTCCCCGGCCGGGGCCGTTCGACGCCGTAGAGGTTCGGGCTGCTCTTCGTCGACAGGAGCTCGGCGGGGATCTCGACGAGGAAGGGCGATTCCTGCTGGTCCTGGAAGCGGCCGGCGATCCGTCGCCGTCGGCAGCAGGTGAGGTAGAGGCGCTCCCGCGCCCGGGTCATTCCCACATAGAGCAGCCGCCGCTCCTCCTCGATGTCTTCCCGTGCGCCTTGGGAGTTGAAGTGCGGCAGGAGGCCGTCCTCCAGGCCGGGGAGGACCACCGCCTTGAACTCCAGCCCCTTGGCGCTGTGGAGGGTCATGAGCGAGACCCCCTTCTCGGAGCGCAGGGTGTCCAAGTCGGTGACGAGGGCGATGTGGTCGAGGAAGCCGGTCAGGAGATCCTCGTCGCTCGCGTTGACGCTGTTCGCCTCGGTGAACTCCTGGGCGGCGGAGAGGAACTCCCGGATGTTCTCGAGCTTCGCCTGCCCCTCGGGGTCCTCCTCGCGGTAGAGGTCGGCGTAGGCGGTCGCCGCGAGCAGCCGGTCGAGGAGGGCGGGGAGCGGCAACTCCTGGGCGTCGCGCTGGAGGCCGACGATCAGGTCGCGGAACTTCCTGAGCGCCGTGGCGCTCCGCTGCGGCAGGCCGCCCAGCTCGTCGAGATAGAGGACGTCCCAGAGCGGCTGGCCGAGCTCGTTCGCCTGGCCCTGGAGAAGATCGAGGGTCGACTTGCCGATGCCGCGCGGCGGCTGGTTGAAGATGCGGGCGAGCGAGAAGCTGTCGCGCGGATTGCGCAGCACCCGTAAGTAGGCCACGAGATCCTTGATCTCCGCCCGGTCGTAGAACCGGGTGCCGCCGACGAGGGTGTAGGGCACCTCGCGCTTCAGCATCTCGTCTTCGATCGAGCGGGTCTGGGCGTTGGTGCGGACGAGGACCCCCATGTCCGAGAATTTCAAGTTCTTGTGCAGGCGCTCCAGGGTGTCGACCACCCAGTTCGCCTCTTCGACCTCGTCGGTCGCCTTGAACAGCTCGATCGGCGGCCCCGCCCCGTTCTCGGTCCACAGCCGCTTGCCGCGGCGGTGGACGTTGTGGGCCACGAGCGCGCCCGAGGCGTCGAGGATGTTCTGGGTCGAGCGGTAGTTGCGCTCCAGCTTCCGCACCACCGCGCCCGGGAAGGTCTTCTCGAACTCCAGGATGTTCCCGAGGTCGGCGCCCCGCCAGCGGTAGATCCCCTGGTCCTCGTCGCCCACCGCGGTCAGGTTCCCCTCCGGCCCGGAAAGCTCCTGGATCAGCCGGAGCTGGGCGTGGTTGGTGTCCTGGTACTCGTCGACGAGAAGATAGGCCGTCCGCCGCCGCACCCGCGCCCGGGTGTCCTCGTCCTTCGAGAGCAGCTTCACCGAGAGCGAGATCATGTCGTCGAAATCGACCCCCGAGGCCTGCTGCAGGAGCCCCTGGTAGCGGCGGTAGAGGAGTGCGACCTTCTTCTCGAAGAAGTTCTGCGCCCGCGACTCGTAGGCGGCGGGTTCGAGCAACTTGTTCTTGGCCGAGCTGATCTCCGACAGCACCGAGCGCGGCGAGAACGCCTTCTCCGAAAGCCCCTCGGCGGCGAGCGCCTGCTTGATGAGCCCCAGCTGATCGCTGGTGTCGAGGATCTGAAAGTCCCGCCGCAGGTTCACCCGCTCGCCGTAGCGGCGGAGCAGCACGAGGGCGAAGCGGTGGAAGGTGCCGACGAAGGTGGGGAGAGGATAGAGCCCGAGAAGCTCCTCCACCCGCTCCTTCATCTCCGCCGCTGCCTTGTTGGTGAAGGTGACGGCGACGATGCTCCCCGGGTCGATCCCCCGCTCCTCGGCGAGCCAGGCGATCCGGTAGGTGATGACCCGGGTCTTCCCCGACCCCGCCCCGGCGAGGACGAGCTGCGGCCCCTCCCCATGGGTGGCGGCGGCGATCTGTTCGGGGTTGAGACTGGTCTGGAGGTCTTGGGGGGCCTTGCGCATAAGAGGGGAAGTCTGGACGAGGGCGGGCGGGATGGCAAGCTTGGGGCTACCGCGGCTACAATAGGACCCAAGAGGCAGGCTTGGGGCGGATGGTAGGGGCCGAGCCTGTGCGAAGTAGGAGAGGAAGGGACGATACATGGTCGTACATCTCTCGGCAGATCTGGAAAAGCTGGTCCAGACCAAAGTGGAAAGCGGGCTCTACCGCTCGGCAGACGAGGTCATCAGTGAAGCCCTGCATGCCCTCGACGAGCGCGACCAGGAGCTGGATGCGCGCGCGACGGCATTCCAGATGGAGATCGGGAGGAGGCTGGCAAGCGGTCCGGCAACACCGATGGATTTCGTCGGCATAAAAAGGAGTATCCAGCGCGAGTTAGCGGCCCGGAAGGAGGATCGTCCCTAAACTAAGGGGCATCCGCCCGATGAGAACCGTCAAGAGGTTCGAGGCAGCAGAGCAGGATCTCATCGAAATCGGTCTCTACATCGCCCTGGACAGTCCGGCGAACGCCGAGCGCTTCATCGACGCCATCGAGAGGGAGTGCCAGAAGCTGGCGGACTCTCCGTTCATCCTCGGCAGGAGTTGCGAGGGGCTTCATCCCGATCTAAGGCGGCACAACTACAAACGCTACGCCATCATCTACCGGCCCTTGCCGGACGGGATCGAGCTGGTCGGAGTTTTCCAGGGCAGCCGTGACCTGGAAGCGATTTTCGCACTGCTGAACGAACGCGTCGCGGGCGGCAAGGGAGCTGCGAGATGAGAGAGGATGCTGGCTCTCTTCGCGGGGACGTGAACCTGTCACTTCAGACTTCGAATCGAGAGCCTGACGTCTCAGGCCGAACTTCTGGAGCTCCGGTAGAGCCTACAGTATCTCTATTTGTGGTTCTCGCGTCTCATCCGAGCCCGTAGCGTCTCCAGCGAGTCCTCCAGCGTCTCCAGCGAGTCCTCCAGCGTCTCCACGACGTGCCTAGCGTCTCGACGGGAGCTCGCAGTGTCTCATATGCCTCCGTAGCGTCCCAAATGTCAGCCCTAGCGTCTCAATCCGATGCCGTAGTGTCTCTTGGCGAGCCTTGAGACACAACGAGGCGCGTTCGAGACGCGGAAGGCGCCATGGAGACACTACGGCGGCTGATGGAGACGCTACGAGTCTCGTTCGAGACACTACGGCACGGTTAGAGACACGAACGGCCCCGCTTGCGCCAACCCGTATAATGGAAGACCGCCCTCGGGAGACTCCCCGGGGGAAATACCTGGAGCCCCCAGGTGCTGTTAGATCTAGGGAGCGGCCAAGGGATCTGCGGACACGTTTCACCGAGAAGAAAGAGACATGAAGCCAGTCGACATCTATGACGTCTTAAAGCAGCGCGTGATCGGACAGGAGGAGACGCTCAAGTACGTCTCCGTCGCGATCTTCAAGCATCTCCAGGGGGAGCGCTACGGTAACCTCCTCCTGGTCGGCAACTCGGGCACCGGCAAGACCACTGTCATGCGGGCCATGGAGGCCCTTTACGCCGAACGCGAGGAGTTCAAGGAGTACCGGGTGGTGCTCATCATGAACACCAGCACTCTCGCAACGGAAGAAGGCGCGGTCGACGTGTCGCCGCTCTTCGCGCGGTTGGAGGAGCGGGCGCGGCTGCTGCTCGGTCCGGGGGCCACGGCGGAGGAGATCGGCCGCACCATGGAGCGGTCCACGGTCTGCCTCGACGAGGTGGACAAGGTCTCCGGCCTCCTGGGCGGCAAGCCCTATGTCACGGGCTTGAACATCCAGCAGGCCCTCTTGACCCTGATCGAGGGCGAGCGGGTGCTTCACAAGATGACCGTGATGAAGGACAAGGTGGCGGAGAGCGCGAGCGTCTGGATCGACACCGGGAAGATGCTCTTCCTCTGCGCCGGGGCCTTCGAGACCCTCTACGACCAGGTGTTCAAGCGGGTGACCTCGCCCAAGAGCGGCACCAAGCTTCCGACCATCACGACCTATGACAACGGCAAGATCACGATCCGCGAGTACTTTACGCTCCGCCACCACTTCAAGCCGGAAGACCTCTTCGAGTACGGCATGCAGCCGCAGTTCCTCTCCCGCTTCGACAATGCGGTGATCCTGGAGGACTTAAACGTCGCCACTCTGGCGCGAATCTTCAAGGAGCCCCAGGACGGGGTCCTCTCGTCGTCCAAAAACTTCTTCAAGAACTATGGGATCGAGCTCGAGATCACCGACCCGGCGATCCAGAAAATCGCCGACGAGGCGTCGCGGAGCAGCCGGATCGGCGCCCGCGCCTTGAAGTCGGTCTACGGGCGGATTATCAAGCCCTTCGAGTTCGACCCCTTCGCGCACGAAGAGGTGGTCCCGAACGGCGAGGGCGGCGAGGGCCACCGGCTGGTGATCGACGACAAGGTGGTGGCGACCGCGTTGAAGCCGCCGGTGTAAGAGGCGCGCCGCCCTACCCCTTCCCCGACGCGAAGAACACCAGCACCGAGAGCTCCTCGCTGATCGAGTGAAACCGGTGGGGCACCTGGGCGCGGACATAGAGGACCGAGCCGGGGGCGACCGGGTGGTCCTCGCCGTCGATGTCGAGGAAGGCGCGGCCGTCGATGACGTAGTAGACCTCGTCCTCAGCGTGCGGCTGCTGCTCGTCCACGCCCTCGACGGGGAGAACGTAGAGGCCGGTGCGAAGGGTCCCGGTGCGGAAGAATTCGAGCCAGGGGTCGCCGGTGCTGGCGCGGCGGGCGGCGAGTTCGGTCAAGTCGAAGGCGGCTTTTGCGGGGCGCTCAGGCGGGGGCAGGGGCAGGTCCATGGACAGTCTCCTCCGAGGTCTCTCCGATCCGCGCCGATTCTACCGATTTCGTCCGGTTCGATAGAATCGGGTGTGGCCGAAAGCGACACGAAAGGAACTGCGATGACCCTGGACCCCCTGATGACCTCCCTCCTGACGCTCGCGCCCGGTAATCCCCTCGCTTCCGACACTCTCCTGGAGGGCACTCCCCTGGACAACGTGGAGCCGGTCGCCTTACGGCTCCTCGCCCGCTTCGGGGAGGGACAGGCGGAGCGCATCCGGCTGGGGGTGCGGCAGGTGGCCGAGCGCTGGTGGCCGGAGGATGGGGACGGGGAGGAGATGGCCGCTTTCTGCGAGGAGAGCTTCCTCGCCGATCCTGCAGAGATCGCCGCCACCTTCGCGCAGCTCGAACAGCGGATGGAGCAGATCGACGGCCATGTCCTGGAGATCCGCCGGGAGGTGATGACGCCGCTCGACACCGATACCGGCCCGCTCTCGGCCCTCGACCGCCGGCTGGGCGATCTGGACCTCGGGGCGCATATCGAGGAGGATCTGTTCGCCACCAAGGTGGCCTTCCTCGCCCTCCTGAACTTCCCCGTGCACACCCTGGCCGAGCGGCTCGCCCAGGGCGCTTCCTGGGATCGCGAGGCCTGGGCGCGCTCGCGGATGATGGACCGCTTCGCCGTCCGCATCCCCGCCGCGGTGTTTCTGGAGATCACCCGCGCGTTCAACGCCGCCGATCGCTACATCGCCGAATACAACCTGCGGCTGGACCGCGTCGTCACGGCGACGGGCGAGCGCCCCTTCCCTGAGGGCCTCCGCCTCATCAGCCACTGGGGCCTCCGCGACGACCTCGCCTCCCGTTATGCCGATGCCGACGGCCTGTCCCGGCAGCGGCTCACCCAGAGGATCATGGAGCGCATCGTCCGCCAGGAGATCCCGGCCGAGGTGATCGACAACCCCGCGGTGCTCTGGGATCCGGTCGCGAACCGCACCTGGAGCGTCGCGGAGGGGGTGACCGGGCCGCGTCGTCCGGCCGAGCGCGAGCCGGACACCCGCTACGCCCGGCTCCTCGAAATTTTCCATGCCGAGCGGAAGCTCGATCCCTACAGCCCGACGGAGCCCACCTTCGTCGCCCGGCGCTTTGAGCGCGACCGTCAGATCCCGGAGGCGGAGGTCGAGGCGCTCTTGGTCTCGGTGCTCGACGCGCCGGAGGTCCGCGAGCTTGGGGCTGCGATCGCCCGCCGGCTGGGCCGGCCCCTGGAGCCGTTCGACCTTTGGTATCCGGGCTTCAAGTCGCGCGCCGGACACAATGGGCCGGAGCTCGACGCCCGGGTGCGCGAGCGCTATCCGACGATCGAGGCCTTCGCCACGGCTCTCCCCGAAACCCTGGTGACCCTGGGATTCACGCCGGAGCGGGCGGCCTGGCTCGCCGAGCGCATCGCCGTCGATCCGGCGCGCGGCGCCGGCCACGCCCTCCCCGCCATGCGGCGCGAGGATCGCGCCCACCTGCGCACCCGGGTGCCGCGGGGGGGCATGGACTACATGGGCTACAACGTCGCCCTCCACGAGTTGGGGCACAACGTCGAGCAGGTCTCGTCGCTCCACGGCATCGACCACTGGTGGCTCGCCGGGGTCCCCAACAATGCGTGTACCGAGGCATTCGCCTTCGTCTACCAGGGGCGCGACCTGGAGCTTCTCGGGCTCGGAGGGGATGGCGGCGCCGAGGCGCGCCGCGACCAGACCCTGGGGACGCTCTGGAACACCTACGAGATCGGCGGCGTGTCGCTGGTCGACATGCGGGTGTGGAACTGGATGTACGCCCACCCCGATGCGACCTCGGCGGAGCTCCGCGAGGCGACCTTAAGCATCGCCCGCGAGGTATGGAACCGCCACTTCACCCCGGTCTTCGGCATGCGCGACGTCGAGCTCCTCGCCATCTACTCGCACATGATCTCGAGCGGCCTCTACCTCCCCGACTACGCGATCGGCCACATCATCGCCTTCCAGATCGCCGAGTATCTGCAGAAGACGGACTTCGGCGTCGAATGCGAGCGCATCGCCCGCCAGGGCCGCCTCACCCCGGACGCCTGGATGCGCGGCGCGGTCGGCGGACCGGTCTCGGCGGCGGCTCTGCTCGCCGCGGCACGGGCGGCGCTTCAGGTGGAGAGGGAGGAGAGATAGACGGGGCGGGTCGAGGCCTCCAGCACAGTGATTCCGACGAGGGCAGAGCCACAATATCGAAGCAGGATACCGTCTTCGGTCATCTGGGTATCGGTCGCTTGTTGAGGACGGCGAGAGCTGATGTACAGAACGTCGGCCTCTTTGTCGTAGTCCACCAAAAACCGGTCCATGAGAGCATCGTCGTAGCATCCAGATCTGGCGTCGCCCAATCTGCCAACGCATGCTCGCTCCTCGCGCCGGCAGCGGTAGGATGTCCCCGCCATGAGCATCGCCGTCATCGCCGAGAAGCCTTCCGTCGCGCGGGACCTCGCCCGGGTTCTGGGGGCGGAGAAGCGCGGCGAGGGGTACCTCCATGGCAACGGCTATGTCGTCACCTGGGCGATCGGGCACCTGGTGGGACTCGCCGAGCCGCACGAGATCCGGCCGGAGTGGCGGTCGTTTCGGCGCGAGCACCTGCCGATCCTTCCCGAGCGCTGGCCGCTCGTCGTCTCGGAGGAGACCCAGGGGCAGTTCGAGGTGGTGCGGAAGATCCTCACCTCGCCCCTCGTCGAGCGGGTGATCTGCGCTACGGACGCGGGGCGCGAGGGCGAGCTGATCTTCCGCTACATCTACGAGGCGGCGGGGAGCGACAAGCCGTTCGAGCGGCTGTGGATCTCGTCGCTCACCGAGGCCGCGATCCGCCAGGGCTTCCGGAAGCTCCGGCCGGGCCGCGAGCTCGACCCTCTCGCCGATGCCGCCCGCGGGCGGAGCCGGGCGGACTGGCTGGTGGGCATGAACCTGTCGCGCGCCTGCACTCTCGCCTTCGACGAGAACCTCTCGGTCGGCCGGGTGCAGACCCCGACCCTCGCCATGGTCGTCGAGCGCGAGCTTCAGATCCGCGCCTTCGTCCCCGAGGACTACTTCGAGGTCGCCGCCACCTTCGCACCTCCTCAAGCGTCAGAGGGTGGGAACTATCGCGGCACCTGGTTCCGCGGCACGGCGGCCTCGCCGGAGACCCGCCGCCTGGCCGGCGACGGCGCGGAGGCGGGACGGATCGTCGAGCGGGCGAAGGCCGGCCAGGCGGTCGTCGAGTCGGTCAAGGCCGAGACCAAGCGCCTGCCGCCCCCGCTCCTCTATGACCTGACCGAGCTCCAGCGCCACGCCAACCGGCTCTTCGGCTGGAGCGCCAAGAAGACTCTGGGAATCGCCCAGGCGCTCTACGAGCAGAAAAAGCTCCTCTCCTACCCGCGAACCGACAGCCGCCACCTCTCGACGGACGTGGCGACCACCCTGGGCGACGTCGTGCGGGCAGTCGAGGCTCCGTATCGAGAGCTTCTCGCGCCCGGCACAGGGGAGAGGCCGCTCTCGCGGCGCTTTGTCGACGACTCCAAGGTCACCGACCACCACGCCATCCTCCCCACCACCACCCGGCCGGAGGGGGTCTCCCTCACCGAGGACGAGCGCCGGCTCTACGATCTCGTCTGCCGGCGCCTCCTCTCCGCCTGGCACGAGGACCATGTGACCGGGGTGACGACGGTCGTCACTCGGGTCACCTCGCCGAGCCCATCGGGCGAAACGGAGCCGGTCGTCGACCGCTTCGGGAGCACCGGCACGGTGATCGAGACGATGGGCTGGAAGATGCTCGATTTCAAGACCGAGCGACAGAAGGCGCGGGAGAAGGGGAAAGAGAAGGACAAGGGGAACGGCGAAGAGATCGCGGGGGACGAGGATCGCTCCGAGGAAGACGATCGCCAGGAGCTGCCGCCCGGCTTGCAGGCGGGCCAGGAGCGGCGGGTGAGCGACGCTCGGGCGGAGGCCAAGAAAACCCGCCCCCCCAAGCGCTTCACCGACGCCACCCTGCTGACTGCCATGGAGACCGCAGGCCGCACCCTGGACGACCGCGAGCTCTCGGAGGCCATGAAGGCGAGCGGCCTGGGCACCCCGGCGACCCGGGCGGAGATCATCGAGACCCTCCTCCGTCGCCTCTACGTCGAGCGCCAGGGCAAGGCCCTCCTCGCGACCGACAAGGGAATCCGGCTGATCGAGGTCGTCCACCCGCAGGTCAAGAGCCCGGCGATGACCGGCCAGTGGGAGGCCGAGTTGCAGCGGATCGAGCGCGGCCAGGGAAATCTCCCGGCTTTCCTTTCCGGCATCGAAAAATACGTGCGGGACGTGGTGGGCGAGGTGTTCTTGGCGCCCGGCGCGGTCGCTGCCAATGCCCCACGGAAGTTGGCGGCCTCGGGAAATGGCGCTGGCGGCAACGGCGGGAGTAGCGGCGGTGAAACGTGGGGGATACGGTCCGGCAATGGCTCCGCCGGAACCCGAGCCTCCTCTTCTGGGGCTCAGGCGGCCTATCCCGAGCGCCCCGAGCGCGTTCCCACTCCGCCCGATCGGCTGAGCGATCTCCTCCAGTTGTCGTTCCGACTGTCCTCCTTCCGGCCCTTCCAGGAGGCGGTCTGCCGGGCGGTGACCGAGGGAGCGGACGCTCTCCTCGTGATGCCGACCGGGGCCGGCAAGTCGCTCTGCTACCAGCTCCCCGGGCTCGCCCGGGCCGGCACGACCCTCGTCATCTCCCCCCTGATCGCCCTGATGGAGGATCAGGTCGCGAAGCTCCGCGAACTCGGCCTCGCCGCCGAGCGCATCCACTCCGGCCGCGACCGGGCGGAGGCCCGGCGGGTCTGCGCGGACTACCTTGCCGGCCGGCTCGACTTCCTCTTCCTCGCCCCCGAGCGCCTCGCCGTCCCCGGCTTCCCGGAGATGCTCGCGAAGCGGAAACCGGCCTTGATCGCGGTCGACGAAGCGCACTGCATCTCTCAGTGGGGACACGACTTCCGGCCCGACTACCGGATGCTCGGCAGCCGCCTGCCGCTCCTGAAACCGGCGCCGGTCCTGGCCTTGACCGCCACCGCCACGCCGCTCGTCCAGGACGACATCGCCGAGCAGCTCGGGATGCGCGGGGCGGCCCGTTTCATCCATGGCTTCAGGCGGACCAACATCGCCATCGAGGTCGCCGAGGCGCGTCCCTCGGAGCGGCGGGAGATCGTCTGCCGCATGCTCGAAGACGCCGAGCGGCGGCCGGCCATCCTCTACGCGCCGACCCGCAAGGAGGCCGAAGCCCTGGCCGAGGAGCTGAAGGGGATCGCCCCCGCCGCCGCCTACCACGCCGGGATGACCGCGGCCGACCGCGACCGGGTGCAGGCCGCGTTCCTCGCCGGCCGGCTTCAGGTGATCGTCGCCACCATCGCCTTCGGCATGGGGGTCGACAAGCCGGACGTGCGGACCGTCATCCACACCGGCCTCCCCGGGAGCCTCGAAGGCTACTACCAGGAGATCGGCCGCGCCGGCCGGGACGGAAAGCTCTCGCGCGCCCTCCTCCTCTACTCCTTCGCCGACCGGCGGAACCACGAGTTCTTCCACGGCCGGGACTATCCCGATCCCCAGGACCTGGAGAAGATCTTCGCCGCCTTGGGGCCTGAGCCCCTCTCTTCGGCCCAGCTCAGGAAGAAGACCGGGCTCGACGACGAGGTCTTCGAGCGTGCCTTGGAGAAGCTGTGGATTCACGGCGGTGCGCTTTTAGACCCCGAGGAGAACGCGACCCGCGGCGCGGCCGGCTGGCGCCCGCTCTACCGCGACCAGCGCGACCACAAGCTCGCCCAGCTGGAGCAGATCACCCGCTATGCCGGCGGCCACGGCTGCCGCATGCTCGCCCTCGTCCGCCACTTCGGCGACCGGGAGGATCGCGGGGACGCCTGCGGGATCTGCGACGTCTGCGCCCCCGCCGGCAGCTCGGTGCGGAGCCTCCATCCGCCGACCACGGAGGAACGGGTGGGGATCGTCCGCATCCTGACCGCTCTCCGTTCGCGGGACGGCGTCTCGACCGGCCAGCTGTTCAAGACGGTCTCCGGCGACGAGACTGCGGCAGCGGGCCCGGAGCGCCGCGCCTTCGAGCGCCTCTTGGGAGGCCTCGCCCGCGCCGGCCTCTTGGAGCTCGCCCAGGACTCCTTCGAGAAGGACGGCCGCGAGATCCACTTCAAGCGCGCCACCCTGACCCCGGCCGGCTATCGGGGCGACCCCGAAGCCGAGGCGCGCATCGAGCTCCCCGAGGAGGCGGCTCCCGCCGAGCGGAAACGGACGAAGAAGGGGAAGGTCACCACCAGGGCAGAGAGGGAGAGACCGGTCCGTATCTCGTCCCGCCCGACGCAGATCGCCGTTCCTCTCGGTGCGGACGGCGGCCCTTCTTCCGCTCCGGACCTCGTGTCCCCGCGCCTGGTCGCGGCGCTCAAAGCCTGGCGGCTGGCCGAAGCGAAGAAGCGCCGGGTCCCCGCCTTCCGCATCCTCACCGACCGCACCCTCTTCGCCCTAGCCGCCGAACAGCCGACCAACGAGGTCGGCCTCCTCGCCGTGCCGGGGGTGGGGCCGACGCTGGTCAAGAAGTATGGGGAGGAAGTGCTGCGGATCGTGAGGGAGGGGTAGGAACGGCAATAGAATGCCCCCGACCCAGGAGGCACCATGCGGAAGACGTTCGCCGGCATCGTTCTGTCTCTGTTGTCCCTTCTTCTCGCTCCGGCGGTCCCCGCCCGAGCCGCCGCCCCCCCGTCGACGACTCCGCGTACGATGCGGCTCGACTACTACCACACCGGCAGCGCTACCGAGGAGCATTTCAGCCTCGACCGGGTGGTGCTCGAACCGCTCCCCTGGCCGGGGAATCCGGCCCGGCCGCTCGACGACACCAACCTCGGCAAGTACTTCTTCGAGGTGATCGACCGCGGCACCAACCGGGTCCTCTACTCGCGAGGATTCGCCTCGATCTTCGGCGAATGGCAGGACACCGACGAAGCCAAGGAGGCGAACCGCACCTTCTCCGAGTCGCTGCGCTTCCCGGCCCCCGACCGGCCGGTCCGCATCGTCCTCGAAGAGCGCGATCCGCGAAACGATTTCCGTCCCGTCTGGTCGACCGTCGTCGATCCCGCCGATCCGACTGTCGATTCCTCGCTCCCCGCCTCGCCGGGACCGCTCCTCGCGCTCCAGAAAAGCGGCGATCCGGCGGTGAAGGTGGACTTTCTCATCCTGGGCGACGGCTACACCGCGGCGGAACGGGGGAAATTCGAGCGCGACGCCAAGCGCCTGATCGAAATCCTCTTCAAGACCTCGCCGTTCAAGGAGCACCGGAGCGACTTCAACGTCTGGGGACTCTGTCCCGAGGCGCGGGAATCCGGCGTTTCCCGGCCGTCGACCGGTATCCATCGCCGCTCGCCGGTGGGCGCCGCCTACGATACCTTCGGCTCGGAACGCTACGTCCTTACCTTCGAGAACCGCGCTTTCCGAGACATCGCGTCCTTCGCGCCCTACGAGTTCGTGGAGATTTTAGTCAACGGCAAGACCTACGGCGGCGGTGGCATCTTCAACCTCTACAGCACGGTCGCCGCGGACAGCGAATGGGCGCCCTACGTCTTCGTTCATGAATTCGGCCACCATTTCGCCGGCCTGGCCGATGAGTACTACACCTCGGACGTCCCCACCGAAGGGAAGCTCGTCGAGCCCTGGGAGACCAACGCGACGATCGAGCCCGATCCGAAGAAATTGAAATGGAAAGACCTGGTGAGCGCCGGCACGCCGATTCCCACTCCGTGGAGAAAAGACGAGTTCGAGTCCTACGAAAAGGACATCCAGAAAAAGCGCCGGGCGATCCGCGCCGCCGACCGCCCCGAGTCCGAGATGAACGATCTTTTCCGCGCCGAGCGCGAGCACGACACCCAACTCCTCGGCACCGATGCCCACTCCGGCAAGGTCGGCGCCTTCGAGGGCGCGGATTATCACGCCAAGGGATACTACCGGCCGCAGGAGGACTGCATCATGTTCACCCGCGACGAGTCGGCGGGATTCTGCGCGGTGTGCAGGAAAACGCTCGAGCGGGTGATCGCGCTGTATACGGCGGGGCCTTAGTGGATCTACGCCGCGCCGGTCGCCCCGTCGGTCGCATACCGCCGCGCGGCCTTGGCCCGAGCCTTGACGGCTTCCGTCTCACGGTTTCTCGGAGCGCCGTTCGTCACCAGGGAGGTGAGGAGCATCCGGGCGGCGATGGAGATCTCGTCGACGGCGGTCTCGAAGGCGGCTTCGTTCGCCTTCGAGGGTTTGGTGAAACCGGAAAGCTTCCGCACGAACTGGAGCGACGCCTTGCGGATCTCGTCCTCGGTGACCGGCGGATCGAAGTTGAAGAGAGTTTTGATGCTTCTGCACATGGGGTTGTCTCCTCTCTCTTGCGCGACACTCAAGCGTACGAGGCCACGCCGTTTCCGAACGACCAGTTTTCCTTGGTAACCTCGACCAGGTTGACGAGCACGTCTTCGGGGCGGACACCGGGATCGGCGGCGAGGTTTTTCGCAATGGCCGCATAGAGCGCGCGTTTCTGATCGAGGGTCCGCCCGGTGTTGAGGGTGATCTGGATGATGACGATCCCTGGCGTTCGATGGATGTCCAGATATTCGGGATCGAAGACGAGCCGGCCGGGCGGATGCTCGGCGATCACCTGAAACCGGTCGAGGACGGGGATGCCGATGGTCTCGACCATGGCGCGGTGAACACCATCTCCGATGGCGCTGACTTCCGTGGCGGAGCGGCCTTCCAGGACGTCGATACGGACGAAGGGCATTATTTGGAACCTCCCGAGCGCCGCTCGCTGTCGAGCAGCGGCATCTGCTGCGCATTGTAGCGGTCCCCGGCCACCGCCTCGGCCGGCACCGCGCTTTCGATCTGGGCGAGATCGTTCTCCGTGAGCTTCAGGTTCAAGGCTCCGAGCGACTCGGCGAGCCGGTCCCGCCGGCGCGCGCCGATCAGGGGCACGATGTCCTCGCCGCGGGCGAGCACCCAGGCGATCGCGAGTTGGGCGACCGTCGTGCCCTTCGCCTCGGCGACCCCGCGGAGGGTTTCGACGAGAGCCAGGTTGGTGTCCAGGTTCGGGCCGCTGAAGCGCGGGCTGTGCTGGCGGAAGTCGCCGGGCGCCGAGGCGCGCTCCTTCGACCAGTGGCCGGAGAGCAGGCCGCGGGAGAGGACGCCGTAAGCGGTGATGGCGACCCCGAGGTCGCGGCAAGTGGGCAGGATCTCGGCCTCGATGCCGCGCGACATCAGCGAGTACTCGATCTGCAGGTCGACGATCGGGTGCACCGAGTAGGCGCGGCGGACGGTGTCGGCGCCGGCCTCCGAGAGACCGATGTGGCGAACGTAGCCCGCCTGCACCATCTCGGCGATGGCGCCGACCGTCTCCTCGATCGGCACCGCGGGATCGACCCGGGCCAGCCGGTAGACGTCGACGTAGTCCGTCCCTAGCCGGCGGAGGGTGTAGGCGAGGAAGTTCTTGACCGCCGCGGGACGCCCGTCGATTCCGACGAAAGCCCCGGCAGCGCTCCGCATGGCGCCGAACTTGACGCTCACGAGGTATCCGCCGCGGGGGCGGCCGCGGAGACCCTCGCGGAGCAGCATTTCGTTGTGGCCCATGCCGTAGAAGTCGCCGGTGTCGAAGAGGTCGATCCCGGCGTCGAGAGCGGCATGGATCGTCGCCAGGCTCTCCGCCTCGTCGGCGGGACCATACAGATCGGACATTCCCATGCAGCCGAGGCCGAGGGCGGAGACGCGGGGGCCGGTGGAACCGAGTTGGCGAGTGAGCATGGGGGGATGATAGCGCTTCGCCGCGGCCGGCGAGCGCCCTGACAAAAGTCACCCCCAGATCCTGACATCCGCCTCTGCCCCGCACCGGCCACGGAGCGCAGACTCCTCCTCATTGGAACGTTTCCCACGAGGAGGAATGAGAATGAACCCCCATCGAATCGCTGGCCCCCCGGAAACCACCGCCGAATCCGCGGCCGAGCTCCGGCAGGCGAGCAAGCAGTATGGCGGCCCAGGTGGCAAGGGCACCGTCACGGCGCTCGACCGGCTCGACTTCGCCGTTCGCCCCGGAGAGGTCGTCGCCCTGCTGGGGCCGAACGGCGCCGGCAAGACCACCACCGTTCAGCTCCTGCTCGGCCTCGCCCGGCCGACCTCCGGGCAGGCTCTCCTTTTCGGCCGCGATCCCAAGGACGCCGCGGCGCGGATGCGGGTCGGCGCCATGCTCCAGGTGTCGAAGGTGCCCGAGACGCTCAAGGTCCGCGAGCACATCCATCTCATCTCCAGCTACTACCCGCGGCCCCTGCCGGCGGGCGAGGTGATCGAGATCGCCGGTCTCGCCGGCCTGGAGGAGCGTCCCTACGGCAAGCTCTCGGGCGGCCAGAAGCAGCGGGTGCTCTTCGCCCTCGCCCTCTGCGGCGATCCCGACCTGCTCTTCCTCGACGAGCCGACGACGGGGCTCGACGTCGAGGCCCGGCGCGGCCTGTGGAGCGCCATCCGCGAGCTGGTGCGGCGGGGGCGGACCGTCCTTCTCACCACCCATCACCTGGAGGAGGCCGACACTCTCGCCAGCCGCATCGTCGTCCTCGACCGCGGCCGGGTCGCCGCGGAAGGCACCCCGGCGGAGATCAAGGCCCGGGTAGGAGGACGGCGCATCCGCTGCGTCACCCGCATTCCAGTCGAGGATCTGCTCCGGCTGCCCGGCGTCGTCGCCGCCCGCCGCGAAGGCGCTCAGGCCGAGCTGTCGGCGACCCGGGCGGAGGCGGTGGTCGCCGAGCTTCTGCGGCGCGATCCCGACCTCTCCGGCCTCGAAGTGCTCGGCGCCGGTTTAGAAGAAGCCTTCCTCGCGCTCACCAACCGCTCGAATGGAGAGGAGAAAGCAGCATGAGCACCCTCACCCTGAAACCCACCCGGAACCTCCTCCGCATCTACGCCCTGGAGGCCAAGTACGAGTTCTTGAAGCAGCTGCGGCTGCCGGCCTATGTCGTGCCGACCCTCGCCTTCCCGCTCTTCTTCTACATCCTCTTTGGCCTCGCCCTCAACCGCAATAGCGGCGGCATGCCGGGCGGCGCCACCTATCTCCTCGCCACCTACGGCGCCTTCGGGGTGGTCGCCGCCACCCTCTTCGGCTTCGGTGTCGGGGTCGCCTCGGAGCGCGGCCAAGGGTGGATGAGCTTCAAGCGCGCCACTCCCATGCCGACCCTCGCCTACTTCGCGGCCAAGACGGGCATGAGCCTCCTCTTCGGGCTGCTGATCGTCGCCGCCCTCTTCCTCCTGGGCGCCACCGCCGGAGGGGTCCGCCTGCCGCTCGGCGGCTGGCTATCCCTGGGGGCCACGCTGATCGCCGGGGCACTCCCCTTCTGCGCCTTCGGGCTGGCCATCGGCTACTTCGCCGGCCCCAACTCCGCTCCCGCGGTGGTCAACCTGATCTATCTCCCGGCAGCCTTCTGCTCCGGCCTCTGGATCCCCATCAAGTACCTTCCGGCCTGGCTGCAATCGGTCGCCCGCTTCCTCCCCACCTACCACTATGGCCAACTGGCGCTCCGCACGGTGGGCGCCGGAGCGGGGGAGCCGGTGGGCCGGAGCGTCTTCGCGCTGCTCGCCTTCACCGTCCTCTCTCTCGCCGCCGCCCGCCTCGGTTTCCGCCGCGACGAGGGGCGGACCTATGGCTAGACCCAGTGCTATCCTGACTTTTGAAGGAGCTTAAGATGCGCCTGTTGCCGCCTGACAAGACCGAGATGGGCTGGGTTCCCTGCATCTGGCTCATCTATCTCGTGGGATTCGCGGCCTATCCTTTTCTGGCCCATCAATCCTTGCAGGTCGTGTTCGTCACCTTCCTCGGGGTAGCGGTCTTCCTCGGCCTCTACTTCTGGAGCTTCTGGCTCTCCGGTTCGCGGGTCCTCTGGGCCGTCGCCGGCATGGTCGCTCTCGCCCTCCTCTATTCGCCGTACAACGCGGGGGCGTCGTCGCTCTGGGTCTACGCCGCCGCCACCTTGAGCAAGCTCGAACATCCCCGGCTCGCGTTTCGCGGGCTCCTCGCTCTCCTCGTTCTCCTGGCGCTCGAGAGCTGGCTCGCTCCACTCTCGATCTACGTCTGGCTCTCCGCCGGGCTCTTCTCGCTGATCATCGGCGTCGCCAGCCGTCAGCAGGAGAAGCTCAGGCGGACCCATGCCCGACTCCTCCAGGCCCAGGACGAGGTCGAGCGCCTGGCCAAGGTGGCCGAGCGGGAGCGCATCGGCCGCGACCTCCACGACCTCCTCGGGCACACCCTGTCGCTCATCACCCTCAAGGCGGAGCTGGCGGGGAAGCTCTTCACCCGCGATCCCCAGGCGGCCCGGCGCGAGATCGCGGATTTGGAGCGGATCTCGCGCGAGGCTTTAAAAGAGGTGCGGAGCGCCGTCTCCGGCTACCGGGCGGAGGATCTGCGCGCCGAGCTCGTCCGGGCGCGGATGGCGCTCGATGCCGCCGACGTCGTCCTCGTCGCCGAGGCGAGCCTCCCGCCCGATCTCACTCCCGCCGAGGACAGCGCGCTCGCCTTCGCGCTCCGCGAGGCGGTCACCAACGTCGTGCGCCACGCCGGGGCGAAGACCTGCCGGGTGCGGATCGAGACCGGGGGCGAGATCGTCCGCCTGGAGATCTCGGACGACGGTCGCGACGGCTCCGGGAAGCTGGCGACGCTGGCTCCCGAAGGTTCCGGGCTCACCGGGATGCGCGAACGGCTGGGCGCCCTGGGTGGCAAGGTCGAGCGGGGGAACGAGGCCCCCGAGGGCGGCACCCGCCTGGTGATCACCCTGCCGTACACCGCCGGGCGCCCGCAGGCCGCAGGATCTGGGGGCACGCCGGCAGGAGCGACATTCGGCCTCGAACAGGCGTTCGCCGGCGAATGATCCGCGTCCTCCTGGCCGAGGACCAGTCGATGGTCCTGGGGGCGCTCGCCGCGCTCCTCGGTCTCGAAGCCGACATCGAGGTCGTGGGCCGGGCGCGGGACGGCCGGGAAGCCCTGGATCTCGCCCTTGCCACCCGGCCGGACGTGGTGTTGACCGACATCGAGATGCCGCGGATGACCGGGCTCGAGCTGGCGGCCGAGCTGCGGCGGCTGGCGAGCCCGGCCCGGGTGGTCATCCTCACCACCTTCGCCCGCTCGGGCTATCTCCGGCGCGCGCTCGATTCCGGGGCGGCCGGCTATCTGTTGAAAGACTCCCCCTCGGAACGCCTGGCCGAAGCCATCCGCCGGGTGCATGCCGGCCTGAAGGCGATCGACCCCGAGCTCGCGGCGGAGGCCTGGGGAGGGGAGGCCGATCCGCTGACCGACCGTGAGCGCCAGGTTCTCCGCCTGGCCGGCGAAGGGCTCTCGACGGCGAAGATCGCCGGAGACCTCCACCTCTCCGACGGGACGGTCCGCAACTATCTGTCGGAGGCGATCAGCAAGCTCGGAGCGGAGAACCGGATCGAGGCGGCGCGGAGGGCCAGGGAGAGGGGCTGGCTGTAGACCGTCGCCAGATATAGGCGAGGTTCCGCCCACCGCCCTTCCCCTCGCGCCGATAGCTCGACAACCGGGCTTCCTCGCAGCGGGTGCAGAGGGGGAGAACCGTGATGTCCACGACTCCGGCCGCCTCCAGCTGGTGCGCCGCGGCGCGGACGAGATCGAGGTGGGGCCGGCCGGCGGGTTGCCGCGCCACGGCCTCGGGAGTGCTCGCCGCCGCGATCTGCTCCGCGACCTCGTCCCCCACCTCGTAGCAGCAGGGGCCGATCGCCGGCCCGATCCAGGCCGTCCAGCCCTCGGGGCCTCCTTGCGGACCACCGAGCGCTCGGAGGGTCGCCGGAATCACCCCGGCGACGAGGCCCCGCCAGCCGGCATGGACGGCGGCGATCCGCGGATCTTCCGGCGGACCGGCGAGGAGGACCGGCACGCAGTCGGCGGTGACCACGGCGAGAGCGAGGCCGGTGCGATCGGTCCTGAGGGCATCCCCCTCGCCGCATTCCCCCGGATCGACGATGGAAAGAACACGGGCGGAGTGAATCTGTTTCGCCCAGGCGACGGGCCAGGCGACGGGGAAGCCCGGCTCGCCCGGCTCTCGCACGCGTGCGAGCACCTCGTCCCGCCCGCCCGCTGGACCGCGGCCCACGAAGCGGACCTCCACGTCCCCTCGGCGATCCTCCCAGACGGGGTAGCCGCCGCGCTCGAACGGCGGCTCTTGGAGCCTCTTGATCATGCGGCGAGCTTACCCTATGCGCTCCGCCCACGATCCTCGGCACGTCCATTGCTTTATCTCACGGCTGGTAGGCACCGCCCGGAGCGGTGGCCTCTTCCTCATAAGGACTCGCCATGGCCACCGCTGCCCCACCGCTCCCCGGTCTCCGCCGTTCCCTGCGCCGCCACTTCGGCTTCCGTTCGCTCCGCGAGGGGCAGGAGGAGGTCATCCGTTCGGTGATGGCGGGCCGCGACACCTTGGCCATCATGCCGACCGGCGCCGGCAAATCGCTCTGCTACCAGCTGCCGGGGATGGAGCTGCCGGGCACGACGGTCGTCGTCTCGCCGCTCATCTCGCTCATGAAGGACCAGGTGGACAAGCTGCACGAGCTCGGCATCGAGGCCGCCCAGGTCAACAGCACGCTCACCGCGAGCGAAGAGAGCGAGACCCTGGAGGCGATCACCAAGGAGCAGCGCGACTTCGTCTTCACCACCCCCGAGCGCCTGGCCCAGCCGGAGTTCCTGGAGACCTTGAAGACCAACCGGATCGCCATCTTCGTCATCGACGAGGCGCACTGCATCTCCGAGTGGGGGCACGACTTCCGGCCCGCTTATCTCTCCCTCCGGCAGGCGATCGAGGCGCTCGGCAATCCCCCGGTCCTGGCCCTCACCGCCACCGCCACCGAGCAGGTGGTCGAGGACGTCCTGGAGCGCCTGGGACGGCCCGAGATGGAGATCGTCGACACCGGCCTCTACCGGGAGAACCTGGACCTCGAAGCCCTGCCGGTGCCCGATGAGGAGCGCAAGCGCTTGCAGCTCGCCCGGATTCTCAAGGAGACCGAAGGCATAGGGATCGTCTACGTTTCGACGGTCAAGCACTGCGAGGAGGTCACCGAATATCTGCTGTCGCTCGGCTTCCCCGTCGCCCGCTACCACGGCCGGGTGGGAGGGCGCGAGCGCCGCCAGAACCAGGATCGCTTCATGGCCGGCGAGCTCAAGGCCATGGTCGCCACCAACGCCTTCGGCATGGGGATCGACAAGCCGGACATCCGCTTCGTCCTCCACTACAACCTGCCGGGGTCGCTCGAATCCTACTACCAGGAGGCCGGCCGCGCCGGCCGTGACGGGGAGCGGGCGCGCTGCGTCCTCCTCTACCAGCCGGAGGATCGGAACACCCAGCTCTTCTTCATCAGCGGCAGCTACCCGCGGCCGGAGCAGTTCACCGCCGTCTACCGCGCCCTCGATCGCCTGACGGGAGCGGACGGCGACATTCCCTTCGGCGATCTCCAGGCCGCGGTGGGCCGCCTGGCGAAAACCAAGCTCCAGGTCATTCTGGAGACCCTGAAGGAGATGGACCTCGTGACGGAAGCGAGCCCCGGCCTTTATCGGGTATGCCAGAAAGGATTGAACGCCGCCGCGCTCGCCGAGCTGGCGCGCCGCTACCAGGCGCGCGGCGAGTCCGACCGCGACCGCCTGAAGCGGATGGTGCTCTATGCCCAGACCGCCCTTTGCCGCTGGCATTACCTGGTGGCCTACTTCGCCGAGGACGTCCCCTGGGAGCACTGCGGCCACTGCGACAACTGCTCGCGGCCGATCGCCGAGCCGGCCCCTCTCCGCGCCGAGAAGCCACAGGTGCTCTCCGAGGTGCTACCGCTCCCTCCGCTCTTCGGCGAGCGGCATGCCGCCGATCTGGCGATCGGGGACGTCATCACCCTCCCGATCTACGGTCGGGGCGCCGTCCAGCAGGTCGGGCTCGACCGCATGATCGTCGCCTTCGGGGACGGTGAGACCCGGGCCTTCCGGCGCGATGGATAGCTCGCCGTGGATGGCGCCGGGCCCGACGTGCGATAAGCTGGCCCCACGATGAGTGACACGACGACCCGTGAGATGAGTGACACGACGACCCGTGGTATCCGGGTGCAGGTGACGAGCTTCTACGACGCCGAACGCAGCTCTCCTCAGGAGAACTACTATTTCTTTGCCTACCAGGTGCGGATCTCGAACGTCGGCACCGAGACGGCGCAATTGGTCAGCCGCGAGTGGATCATCACCGACGCCAATGGCGAGGTGCAGAAGGTCCAGGGACCGGGGGTGGTCGGCGAGCAGCCGGTGCTCTCCCCCGGCGAGATGTTCGAATACACGAGCTTCTGCCCGCTGACCACCCCGGTGGGCGCCATGCAGGGCTCCTACCGGATGCAGGCGCCGAACGGCGAAAGCTTCGAAGCCGCCATCGCCTCCTTCTCCCTCGCCGTTCCCAACGCCGTGAACTAGGAAGCGGCACGGCGGTTGCTTTGGTTCCTCGGTAAGGACCCGAGATGCCGACCCAAACCCGAGCTCGAACGCCGAAGAAAGCCACCCCGAGCCCCGCCCGGAAGAGCCGAAAGGCGGCCGCCCCTGCCGGCGACCCCATCGCCGACGGCGCCCTCGCTGCCGAGGCGCTCGCCGGGGAGTTCCCCGCGATCGATCTCCCGTTGAGTCCCCCCTATCCGCCGATGGAGGCGGCTTCCGAAGACGAGCTGCCGACGGGAGAGGATTGGCTCTACGAGCCCAAGTGGGACGGTTTCCGCTGTCTCGCCTTCCGCAAGGGGAAGACCGTGCTCCTCCAGTCGAAAGCCGGCCAGCCGCTCGGCCGCTATTTTCCGGAGCTCGTCGCCGCTCTGGCGGCACTGCCGCTCCGCGCCTTCGTGCTCGACGGCGAGATCGTCCTCCGCTCTCCAGAGGTTCCAGGGGGCCTCGATTTCGACGCCCTCCTCCAGCGCATCCACCCGGCGGAGAGCCGCATCCGGAAGCTCTCCCGCGAAACGCCGGGCACCTTTCTCGTTTTCGATTGCCTGGTCGACGAGCGAGGCAAGGCGGTCGGCGAGCTGCCCCTTTCCGAGCGCCGCGACCGCCTGGAGCGGCTGTTCGCGAAGCTGCCGGAGAACGGCTCGATCGAGCTCTCTCCCGCCACCCCGGACCGCAAGATCGCGCTCGGTTGGCTCCGCGATCTGGGCGGCGGCGGCCTGGACGGGGTCGTCGCCAAGCGACCCTCCGAGCCGTACCGGTCGGGCGAGCGGACCCTGGTGAAGGTCAAGCGGAAGCGGACGGCCGACTGCGTGGTGGGGGGCTTCCGATACGCCCAGAAGGGAGGGGCGATCGGCTCGCTCCTCCTCGGTCTCTACGACGACCTAGGGAAGCTCGACCACGTCGGCTTCTCGTCGAGCTTCACTGCCGAAGAAAAAAGAGAGCTTGAGCCCATCCTGAAGCCTCTCATCGAGCCCCCCGGCTTTACCGGCCGCGCTCCCGGCGGTCCCAGCCGCTGGAGCCGCGGCCGCTCGACCGAGTGGGTGCCTCTCCGTCCCTCGCTCGTCTGCGAGGTGAGCTTCGACCACTTCTCCGGCGACCGCTTCCGCCACGGCACCAAGTTCCTCCGCTGGCGGCCGGACAAGCGCCCGGAGCAATGCACCTTCGAGCAGGTGCGACCGCGGCGCCGCTGAGAGCCCTCAGCCCTGTTCGTCGACCTCCGCCAGAAACCCATCGAGGAGATGGTTGAAGGGCTCGGGGCTGTCCATCATCAGCCAGTGGCCGGTTCCGGAGAGGAAGCGGGTGGGGAGGTCTTTGACCAGGTTGTGGAGGCTGAAGGGGAGGCGGTTCATGTCGCTCAGAATGGCGAGCTTGGTTCCGGTGTAGGAGGCGAGGGCGGCTAAGGGTGAGTAGCGGCTCCCCGCCTGGAGAGCGCCGGCTAAGGCACCCTCGTCGGTGAGCTTCAGATCCTCCAGCACCCAGGCGGCGACGGCGGGATCGCCTCCGGCCAGGATCTGGCGGAAGTAAGAGTCCATCTCGTGGAGCGGATCGGCCTCAACCGCTTTTAAGAAGGGCGCGAGCTGCTCAGCCGGAATGCGGGTCTGGTCGCCGTTGGGGTCGACCAGGAGGAGGCCGGCGACGCGCTCTTTATGGCGGCTCGCGTATTCGATCGCCACCGCCGCTCCCAGGCTGTGCCCGACGAGGACGAAGTGCCGGAAGCCGAGCTCGTCCGCGGCGGCGGTGATGTCAGCCGAAAGGCCCTCGATCGAATAGTCCGAGCCGACCGCCGGATCGGAATCGCCATGGCCGCGCAGATCCAAGGCGGCCGCGCGACGGTGCCGGCGGAGGTGGTCGAGCTGCAGCATCCACTGCCCGCCGTTGCCGCCCAGGCTATGGATGAAGAGGACCGGCAGCCCGCCGTCCTCCTCCTCTCCGCCATCGCGAATAAAGAGATTGCCGGCCGGCCCGGCGATCCACACCGCCACGTCGTCGGCCGGGGCTTCTGGGCGGAGCTCGCCGGCGGTTTCGGGCTCCCAGGGTTCTTCCCGCTCTCCCTGCCCCGGAGCCGGGGGTAGAAGCTCGCTCTCCCGCTCGCGAGTGAGGAGCACCACCGCCGCGGCCCCGACGGCGCCGGCCGCCACGAGCCCCAAAAAAGGCCAGAGCCCCAATCGGCGACTCCGCCGGCTGACTCTGCGGAGCGGCCCTTTTCCCCTGATCTTGCCTCGGCTGTCCATGGCGGAATCCTACTACCCTTGGGGCTTCGCGGGATCGAGGAGCCGGAGGGAGCGCCCGCGGAGCTTTTGCACGACCTTCTGCACGCCGTATACCAAGAGGAGGAGGGCGGTGCCGAGGAGGACGATCGCGGGGCCGGAGGGGAGATCCTCGTAGTAGGAGATGGCGAGCCCGGAGAGGGTCATGGCAACGCCGATCCCGACCGACGAGAGGAGGACCGAGCGTAGGTCTTTGAAGAGCATGAGGGCGACGACCGGCGGGATGGTCAGGAGGGCGATGACGAGAAGGATGCCGACCACCTGGATGAGGACGACGACGGTGAGCGCCACGAGGACGAGGAGGAGGGTGAGGAGGAAACGGACCGGCGCCCCCTGGACGCGGGCGAAGACCTCGTCGAAGGCGACCGCCACGAAGCCCTTGCCGAAAAGGAGAAGGACGGCGAGAACGAAGACGGTGAGGACGAGGGTGGTCCAGACGTCGGTCCGGGTCACCAGGAGGATGTTGCCGAAGAGGTAGGTCATGAGGTTGGGGGCGTAGCCCGGCGTCCAGTAGACGAAGGCGATCCCCACCGCCACCCCCGCCGCCCAGAGGACCCCGATGATCGAGTCGTGCGACTTGACCTTCTCGGTGTCCATGAGCCCGAGGACGATGGCGCAGGCGAGGGAGACGACGATCGCTCCCCAGAGCGGGTTGATCCCCAGGAAGAAACAGATCCCGAGGCCCCCGAAGGCGGCATGGGAGAGCCCGCCGGCCAAAAACGACACCCGCTTGACGACGACGAAGGTGCCCACCACGCCGCAGAGGATGGAGGCCAGCACCCCGGCGCAGATGGCGTTGCGGATGAAGTCGTAGGAGAGGGCGGAGAGGAGAGAGGGCATCTTTTAAGGATGCTCCCGGAGCACCCGGTGCGGCACGCCATGGGCGAGGAGCTCGACCGGACAGCCATAGGCCTCCTCCAAGATCTCCGGGGTGAGCTCGGCGGCGCCATGGTAGTGGAGGGTGCGGTTGACGCAGGCCACGTGGCGGATGCTGCCGGCGATCGAGGTCACGTCGTGGGTGACGACGACGATGGGGATGCGCTCGTTCTGCTCGGCGAGGACGTTTTTGAGCACCTCCCGCGACTCGGCGTCGATCGAGGCCGTGGGCTCGTCGAGGAAGAGGACGTCGGGATCGGAGACCAGGGCGCGGGCGATGAGCACCCGCTGGAGCTGACCGCCGGAAAGCTCGCTGATGTGGACGCGGGCGAGGGGGGCTAGATGCAGGCGCTCCAGGGCGCGGACGACCGCTTCGCGGTCCTCCCGGGTGTAGGGGCGGACGAGCCCCCGTTTCCCCAGCCGGCCCATCTGCACCACCTCGGCGACCCGCAGGGGGAAGCTACGGTCGAAGGTCGAGAACTGCGGCACGTAGCCGAATTTCCCCCGGCGTCCCCGGCGTGGCGGCAGGGAGTCGACGATCTGTCCCGACCAGGGGGTGAGGAGACCGAGGATGAGCTTCAGAAGCGTCGTCTTGCCGCCGCCGTTGGGACCGAGGATCGCCAGGTAGTCGCGCGGCAGGACCCGGAGGCTCACCCGGTCGAGGATCACCTCGGCGCCGTAGCCGAAGGTCACCTCGCGCACTTCGAGCACCGGGGTCTCCGCGGTATCAGTTCTCGTCGCCATTTCAGCCATGGGCGAGCGCTCCCTGAAAGGCATGGGCGGCCTGGCGCAGGCCGGCCAGCCAGTCGCGCTCCATGGGGTCGACCTCGATGACCCGGCCGCCGATCTCCCCGGCGATCACCTCGGCGCTCTTCCGCGCGAAGCCGCGCTGGACGAAGATCGCCCGCACCCCCTGCCGCCGCGCCTCGTCGACGAGAGCGATGAGCTGGCGCGCCGAGGGCTCCCGACCGCCCGCCTCGACGGCGATTTGCCGCAGGCCGTACTGGCGGGCGAAGTAGCCCCAGGCCGGGTGGTAGACCATGAAGCTCCGCCCGGGCGAGCGGGCGAGGAGGGTGCGGATCTCCCGGTCGAGGCCGGCGATGTCGGCGAGGAGCCGCGCCAGGTTCGCTCGGTAGAGAGCAGCGTGGGCGGGATCGAGCTCCGCTAGAGCCCGCTCGATGTTCCGCGCCGCCACCGCGACCGTCGCCGGGGCCACCCAGACGTGGGGATCTCCCTGGGCGTGATCCTCGCCGGGGTGCTCCTCCTCCCCGCCCCCACCGAAGAAGCCGCGCGGCGCCTCCCCTCCCTCGGCATCGCCGGTCGTGATGAGGTCCATCCCTCGCGACATGTCGACCACCCGGATTTCCGGATGGGCCGCGAGGAAGGGAGCGATGCTCTGCGGCTCGAAGAGGAAGGCCGGGTGCCCCACGAGGACATAGAGCCGGGCTCGCGAGAGGGCGACCATCTGGCGCGGGTTGGGCGAGTAGGTCGCCTCGGACGCCCCGGGCGGGATCATTACCTCGACCCGCACCCGCGGCCCTCCGATCCGCTCGACCAGATAGGCCTGGGGAGGCACGCTGACCGCGACCGACAGGACGTCCCGACCTCCCGCCGGCGTCAGGGAAGACGGCGCGGCGCAAGCGGCGAGGAGACCGAGGCCGAGGAGCAAGAGCGGCGCAACGCCAGAGATAGAAGCTGGGAGCGGCACGGCGGTAAGGGTAGCACCGCGAGAGGGGACGGAGCGGGAGGTCTCCTTACTCCGGAGCCGACCTCTCTCCCGTGCTCTTCGGAGCCAACGCGGCGAGGGCCGCCGCGAGCTCGGACATCTGCACCGGCTTTCCCAGGTAACCGTCCATGCCTGCGGCGAGGAAACGCTCGCGGTCCCCGGTCATCGCATGGGCGGTCAGGGCGAGGATCTGCGGGCCACCGCCGGCAGGGAATTGGCGGCGGATGCGGCGGGTGGCCTCCAAGCCGTCCATCCCGGGCATCTGAACGTCCATCAGAATGACGTCGTAGGGCTGGCGCGCCAGGGCCTCCATGACCTCCAGCCCGTTGCCGGCGAGGTCGGCGTCGTAGCCCAAATAGCGGAGCATCTGGAGCATCACCAGTTGGTTGACCCGCTGGTCCTCGGCGAGGAGGACGCGGAGCGCGGAGGCCGGGGCCGGGCCGCGCGCCGCCGCGGGTTCGATTCGCTCCTGCGGACGGAGCCAGCGCTCGGGGTCCGCCTCCGGGGCCGGGGCGGCCTCGCCGACCACGGTGAAGTGGAACGTCGAGCCTGTCCCGACCGTGCTCTCCAACCAGATCTCGCCGCCCATCCGCTCGGTCAGCCGTTTGCTGATGGCGAGGCCGAGGCCGGTGCCGCCGTACCGGCGGGCGAGGGTGCCGTCGAGCTGGTGGAAGGCGACGAAGAGCTGATCGAAGCTCTCGAAGGGAATCCCGATGCCGGTGTCGGTCACGGCGAAGTGGATCGTAAAACGGTTCTTCCCGCAGGGCCAGGCGGAGAGCGCCACCCGCACCTCCCCCGCGGGGGTGAATTTGATGGCGTTCCCCAGGAGGTTGACGAGAACCTGGCGGGTGCGGGCGAGGTCGCCCACGAGAGCTTCCGGGGTTCCCGGGGCGACCGTATGGGAAAGCGCCAGGCCCTGTTTCTGGGCCAGGGGGGAGACCATCTCCAGGCAATCCTCGACCACCGCCTGGAGAGCGAAGGGGGCGCGCTCGATCTCGACCTTCCCCGAGTCGAGCTTCGAGAAATCGAGAATGTCGTTGATGACGACGAGGAGAGCCTCGCCGCTCGTCCGGATGATCTCCAGGTATCCCTGCTGCTCAGGCGTCAAGGGGGTTTCGAGGAGCAGGCTGGTCATCCCCACGACACCATTCATGGGCGTCCGGATCTCGTGGCTCATGTTGGCCAGGAACTCGCTCTTCGCCCGGCTCGCGGCGAGCGCCTCCTCCTTGGCCGCCTCTAAGTCCCGGGTGCGTTCCCCGATCTTCTCTTCGAGACTCCGGGAGAGCCGATCGAGCTCGTCGTGGACGCGGCGGAAACGGCTCGACAGGGCGAAGCTCATCGCCACCAGGACCGCCGCGAAGCCGAAGGGAGCGAGCGACAGACCGCCTCTCCACGGCAGGGCGAGGGCCTGCCCGGCGAGATCCAGGCTCTCGGCGCCGACGAGCGCCATGCCGCCGACGGCGAGGATGCGCGCCTCGGCATTCCCCCGCCTCATCTCACCGAGGACGAGGACCGCCGACACCAGGAGGAGTGGCAGCAGCCAGAGCAAGCGGAGCTCCTGGCTCGCGACCACGAGGCGGGTGGAGGGCCAGAGGCCGACGAACAGGGCGAAGGCGCCATGGGAGAGCTGGTAGGCGCGCCAGGCCCGGGGGAGGGGCCGGGAGAAGAACGTCCAGAGGAATTGGATCGCGAGGAGGGCCGCCAGGTGGCCGGTCAGGTCGCTCACCCGCACCGCGAGGTCGAAACGATCGGTGACCTGGTAGATCCAGTAGGAGCTCGCGAAAGTATTGAGGGAGAAGGCGAGGGCGAGGAGGCCGAACCACAGATGCCCGGCCTGCTGGCGGCGGCGCTGGTAGAGCAGGAGATGGTAGGGAACGACGGCGAGGAAGAGGAGGGCGAGGAGGAGGTTGGGGAGATCCGCCAGGAGGGTGCGGTCCCGCGCCACCTCGGTGCGATCGGTGAGGGCCGCCGTGCTCCCCAGGGTGGCGACCCCGCCGACCGGCGCCGCCCCAGGATCGGCGTCCGCGGCCCAGGCGACCCGCCGCACCCGGATCGCCAAAGAGAGCTCGCCGTCCGCCCCGATCGCCGTGCTGGGGACGGGGAAGACCTGGGGGACCGGATACGGCAGCGCGAGCCGCCAGCCCGGAGAGCTCCCCACGAGCCGTCCGTCGGCGTACACCTGATAGGCCCCGAAACGGGTGGAAGGACCCAGGAGCAGGGCGAGCTCACCTCTCCCCGCCGCGAGCCGCGCCGCGGGGCCTAAGGACACCCGTTGCCGGAACCAGAGGAGACCGTCGGCGCCGCGGTAGCCCTGCTCTCGCCAGGTGGCGGTCAAGGGAACGCCGCGCCAGGTCGAGTCGTCGAACCCCGGGCTTGCCCACCGCGGGTCGTCGCCGGGCCGCGTCTTCCAGATCTCGGGTGATGCCGACATCGCCCGAACCGGAATGGGAGCGGCGAGGAGGACCGCGAGCAGCACCAGGGTGGCACGGGCGGCGCCGCTCGCGGGTTCCCCGCGAGCGCCCCCTTCGTGGCGGATGTCCTTGGGCATGGCGACGGCGGAAGTATAGCGCGGCGGTCGCCGGCCGCCCCGGCGCAACCCCAACCGCCCCTTTCCCGTATACGATCGGAAGCACCGCCCTGCTTTCGGCCCGTCGTGCGCGCCGGAGGGCGGCCTTTGGCTCGTCTCCTCGTCTTTTTGCCTGTCTGACTGGAGGAACCCGAATGCGTCGAAGCCTCGCCCGGCGATCCGTCCTTTCCACCTTCGCGCTGCTCCTCGCGCTCGCTCCCAACGCCGCCCATGCCGCAAAAACCGCTCCGACCGCGAAGGCCGGGGCGCCCCTCGATCCCGACCTCCTCTCCGGCCTGCGGGCGCGCTCGATCGGCCCGGCGGGGATGAGCGGCCGGGTGACCTCGATCGCCTCCGCGGCGACGAACACCGAGGTCGTCTACGTCGGGGCCGCCTCGGGCGGGGTCTGGAAGTCGGTCAACGCCGGGCTCACCTGGGAGCCGATCTTCGACGACCAGCCGGTCGCCTCGATCGGGGCGATCGCCGTCGCCCGCAACAACCCCGACGTCGTCTGGGTGGGGACCGGCGAGAGCAACACGCGCAACAGCGTCTCGGTGGGGAACGGAGTCTACCGCTCGCTCGACGGCGGCAAGACCTGGAGCCACCTGGGGCTCGACGCGACCGAGCACATCGCCCGGATCGTCCTCCATCCCACCAATCCGGACGTCGCCTGGGTCGCCGCCCTGGGCAAGCTCTGGGGGGAGAACGCGGAGCGCGGCGTCTTCAAGACCGAGGATGGTGGCAAGACCTGGCAGAAGGTGCTCTACGCCGACGAGAAGACCGGCGCCGCCGATCTGGTGATCGATCCCACCAATCCCCAGAAGCTCTTCGCCGCCCTCTGGCAGGCCCGGCGCTGGCCCTGGGTGTTCAAATCCGGCGGCGCCGCCTCCGGCCTCTATGTGAGCCTGGACGGCGGCCGGACCTGGAAGCGGCGGACGGAGGACGACGGCCTGCCCAAGGGCGACCTCGGGCGGATCAAGATCGCCGTCTCGCCCTCCACCCCCGATACCGTCTACGCGATGGTCGAGGCCGAGACCAGCGCCTTCGTGCGCTCGGACGACGGCGGCCGGACCTTCCAGTCGGTCAACACCTCGAACAACGTCGATCCCCGGCCGTTCTACTTCGCCGAGTTGGCGGTCGACCCGCAGTGGCCGAACCGGATCTACAGCTTCGACTTCTCGCCCCGGGTCTCGGTCGATTCCGGCAAGAGCTGGACGCCGCTCCCCTTCGGCAACGCCATCCACGGCGACTACCATGCCATCTGGATCGATCCCAAAGACCCGCGCCACCTGATGTTCGGTGAGGACGGCGGGGTCGCCGTCAGCCGCGACCGCGGCCAGACCGCCGACTTCGTGTCGGATCTGCCCCTCGCCCAGTTCTACCACGTGGCGGTGGACATGGACGTCCCCTACCACGTCTACGGCGGGCTCCAGGACAACGGCTCGTGGCGCGGCCCGAGCACCGCCTGGGAATACGGCGGCATCCGCAACTACAACTGGCAGGTGGTGGGCGGCGGCGACGGCTTCGAGACCCTCCCCGATCCCGCGGACTCCATGCAGGGCTACGCGGAGGCGCAGAGCGGCTTCCTCGTCCGCTTCGACCTGCGGACCGGCGAGCAGAAGGACATCCGTCCCCCGGCTCCCGACGGGGTGCGCCTGCGCTTCAACTGGAACACCGGCCTCGCCCAGGACCCCTTCGAGCCGGGGACGATCTACTACGGCAGCCAGTTCCTCCACAAGTCGACCGACCGCGGCGACAGCTGGACGATCGTGAGCCCCGATCTCACGAGCAACAATCCCAACTGGCAGAAACGCGCGGAGAGCGGCGGCCTGACCCCCGACGACTCCGGGGCCGAGGGCTTCACGACGATCCTCTCGATCGCCCCTTCGCCGGTAGAGCGCGGGATGATCTGGGTGGGGACCGACGACGGCCGGTTGCAGCTCACCCGGGACGGCGGCAAGAGCTGGACGAGCGTCGAGGGGAATATCGGCGGCAATCCCGGAGTGCCCAAGAACACCTGGGTGCCGCGGATTCTCGCCTCGCGGCGGGACGCCGGCACCGCCTTCGTCGTCTTCGACAACCACCGGCGCTCGGATCTGACGCCGTACGTCTACCGCACCGACGACTTCGGCAAGACCTGGAAGAGCCTGGCGACCCCGGAGCTCCGCGGCTACTGCCTGGCGGTGGAGCAGGACACGGTCGACCCCAACCTTCTTTTCCTCGGTACCGAATTCGGGCTCTGGATCTCGCAGGATGGCGGCGGCCACTGGCTGCGCTTCAAGCATGGCGTGCCCACGGTGTCGGTGATGGCCTTGGCCCTTCACCCCAGAGACCACGACCTGGTGATCGCCACCCATGGCCGCGGCCTCTACATCCTGGACGACATCCGCCCTCTCCGCCAGGTGACCGCGGCGACGCTCGCCGAGCCCATCCATTGGTACGACTCGGGGGACGCCATCGAACACTGGGTTTCGGCCCCGCCGGGCGGCTTCGGCCCAGGCTCCGGCGAGTATGACGGCGAGAACCGCCCCACCGGTGCCCTTCTCACCTTCTCGGTCAACACCCCCGGCCTGCCCCTCCCCGATCCGGAGAAGGAGCGTGAGAGAAAGGAGCACGACCGCATCGAGGCACGCCAGGCCGCCGAACGCAAGGCGACGGCTCCGGAATCCCAGGAGGCCCAGAAATCCAAGGCCCCGGGCGAGAACCCAGCCGAGAAGGGGAAGGCCGCCGCCGAGAAGACGACAGCCAAGCCGGAAGAAAAGGGAAGGCCGGAAAAAATGGAGCCCAAGGCGGAGATCCGCATCGCCGACGCCTCGGGCAAGGTGATCCGTACCTTCAAGGCCTCGGTCAAGCTGGGGCTCAACCGGGTCGTCTGGGGTTTCGATCGCGATTCCTTCAAGCTCGCTCCCCCCTTCCCGGGCGAGCAGCGCGACGAGAGCCCGGGTGGCCCCAACGTGCCTCCCGGCACCTACGCCGTCACCATCGCTCAGGGCGGCCACGAGGCCAAGGGGACGGTCCAGGTGCTGCCTGACCCGCGCTCCAAGAACTCCGCCGCCGACTGGCAGCGCCGCTGGACCGCGACCCTCCGGGGCGGCGAGCTGCAGGATGTGGCGATCACCGCCCTCGAACGGATCACCCGCACCCGGGCCGACGTCGACGCCGTCGTCGCCAAGGTTCGGCAGTCGATCCAGGCGGCGGATGCCGAGCGCAAGGCGAAGGGCCTTCCCGCCCCGGCGGAAAAGCCCGCCGATCCGCCGATCGTCCAGGCCGCCGACAAGTTGAAGAAGGGGCTCGACGGTCTGGAGAAACGCCTTTGGGTCTCCCCGGAGACCAAGGGGCTGATCGACGACCAGACGGTGCTCGGAAAAATCGGCTACGCCGAGGGGTCGATCGGCTCGTCGATGGCTCCCCTGACCTCCTCCCAGCTCGAATACCTTCGCCAGGCCGGCGTCGCGCTCGACGCCTTCTTAGTCGACCTGAACCGCTTCTACGCCGAGGACGTGCCGGCCTTCCGCAAGCTGGCGGCGGGGGAGAAGATCGAGCTGCTGCCGGAGCTGCCTGCGCTCCGGGCGCAGGGGTAGAGCCCAAAAACACGAACCCCCCGTCCGGGCCCGGCACGGCCCGCGGCGGGGGGTAAGCTCAAAGAAGCTTGAGCTGGCGAATCGGGTCCGTAGGAGGAGCCAGCGCGAACCGGATCCAGACCGTCTTCTTAAGCTTGTACGGCAGGCGCGGGCAACCGGATGGCCCCGACGGCGACTTCCCTGAAAGCACCTTCTCGTGCTCGCCAAGCTGTCCCACTTCGCAAGCAACGGCGCACTGTTCGACCGTAGACGCCCACTCGTCGTATCAGAGGGCGCCCGAGTACGACGAGGACGAGCTCGGAACACCTCGTCGAGGTTGGGCTTCTGTGCTGCGCTCCAACGCTGGAGCCGGCGGCCGCTGGAACCGCGAGTGGGTCGACCCCTGTCGGACCTCACTTCGACTTCGCGGGAGAAAACGGCACATGGCAGAGAACGACCAGTCCATCTTTCCGAATCCGGACAGCGAGCAGCACCCATCACAAAAATCTGAGAAGCCTTCGGGCGTCTCCCGGCGCGGGTTCCTCGGCGCGGGCGGCCTCGCCGCGGCGGCGGTGGCGGCGGGCACGGCGGGAATCGTCGGCCTCGAACCGCTGATCCCGGGCGGCAGCAAAGCCGCAGCCGACTTCGTCCCCGTCGCGGACTTCTCCGGTCCGGGCTCCGGGCGCCGCGAGCAGTCCTACGAGGTTCGCGAGGAAGCCGCCGAGTACAATCGCGAGCTGCCCATTCCCTCGCATCCGACGAACGGCGACGAGTCGCACTACTCGTCGAAGATCGGCAACTACAGCAAGGGCCTGCCCCACAACAGCTTCGGCGAGGTCAACCTGACGGCCTACGGGACGCTCATCAACGCCGTCACGACCGGCCGGCCGGCCGACTTCGACGCCATCCAGCTGGGCGTCGGTCGTCACCTCATCAACCCGCAGGCCGGCCTCGCCTTCGACCTCGAGGGCACCGACAGCCATCAGCTCGCCATTCCTTCGACCCTCCCGAACGCCATTCCGGCGGCGCCGGCCTTATCGAGCGCCGAGATCGCGGGGGAGGCGGTCGAGCTCTACTGGATGGCGCTCCTTAGAGACGTCAACTTCAACGACTACGCGACCAACAGTCTCGCCGCCCAGGCGATCGCCAATTTGAACGCCCTGTCGAATTTCAAGGGCCCGAAGCAAGGCGGTCAGGTGACGGCCCAGACCCTCTTTCGCGACGTGCTCCCGAACGCGACGGTCGGCCCCTACATCTCCCAGTTCTTCCTGCTGCCGACTCCGTTCGGCTCGCAGTACGTCGACAACCGGGTCCGCACCTACGCTTCCGGGGTCGACTACCTGACCAGTTTCTCCGATTGGCTGACGATCCAGAACGGTGGCGCGACCGGCCTCTCGAACGTCTTCGACACCCGCCGCCACGTGCGGAACGGCCGCGACATCTCGGCCTTCGTGCACATCGACGTCCTCTTCCAGGCCTATTTCAACGCCTGCCTCATCCTCCTCACGGCGCCCGACCCGACCGATCCGAACTCGGGTGGCATCGGCTGCCCCTTCAATCCGGGGAACCCCTATATCGGCAACCCCACCCAGGATGGCTTCGGAACCTTCGGCCCTCCCGGCATCAAGGCCCTGATGTGTGAGGTGGCGAGCCGGGCGCTCAAGGTCACCTGGTACCAGAAGTGGTTCGTCCATCGCCGGCTGCGGCCGGAGGCCTACGGCGGCCTGGTGCACCTGCAGAGGACCCAGAACCGCTATCCCGGCGTGCTGCACCCGGACATCCTCAACTCGCCCGCGCTCTCGAAGACCTTCAGCAAGTTCGGCACCTATCTCCACCCGCAGCCCTTCCCCGAGGGCTCGCCGACCCATCCCTCGTACACCGCGGGCCACGCGACGGTGGCCGGCGCCTGCGTCACGATCCTGAAAGCGGTGTACGACGAGCACTTCGTCATCCCCAACCCGGTGGTGGCGAGCTCCGACGGCCTCTCGCTTCAGCCCTACACCGGAGGAACCCTGACGGTCGGCGGCGAGCTCAACAAGCTGGCCTCGAACGTCGCCACCGGCCGCCACCACGCCGGGGTCCACTGGCGCTCCGACGCCTACTGGTCGCTGCGCCTCGGCCAGCAGCTCGCGATCAGCATCCTGCGCGACCAGCGCGGCACCTACAACGAGAATTTCAACGGCTACACCTTCACCGGCTTCGACGGTGAGACGATCACCATCTGACGATCTCGCCAGACGATCGGCCGCCCGGCTCCCCGGGCGGCCGTCTTTTCAGTGGGTTTTTTCTAGAGAGTCGTATCGGCGAGTTGGTAGGGACAGCGCTCGAAGCTCCCCGCGACCGTCCCCTTGCCGGATTCGCCCTTGTAATCGCTGCTGAACGATCCCGAGACCAGCGAGCCTGAAGAGGCGGCGGTCACCTGGATCGAAGCCTTGGCCTTGCCCTTCGACGTACGGTATGCCTCGCCCGTGTAGGTGGAGCGCACCCGTACCTCCGCCTCGTATTCGCCGGCGCCCTTGAAATTCTCGATTCGAAGGACGACCTCCGGCGTGGCGCTCCAGGTGATCTGGAAGGCCTTGTCCGCGTTGAGGGTACAGAAGGAGTGGGCCTCCTTATCCACCTTGTAGTCCCCCTGGACCTTGATATGGGAGACCGCGCTCTCACCCCTCCCCTGGGCGCGGATGGGCTGGCCGTCCGGACCGAGCGACTTCGCCTCCTCGGGTGGAGGAGGGGCGTTATGGCGACAGCCCGGCAGGAGCAGAGCGAGGAAGAGCAGGGTGAGCAGGGCGGCTAAAGAATGTCGGTCCGATCGCATCCGGGGTCACTCCTTTGAGGTCGCAAGAGGATGCCACGGGGCTGGCGGTTTGCCAAGGTGCTGTGGCATTCTCTTCCGCTCGATCTCAAGCGCTCTTGCCGTGGAGGACTCTATGCGCCCGAACCGATTCCGTCTCCCCGTCGCCCCCTGTCTGCTCCTCGCCCTCCTGCCGCTAGCCGGCGCCTGCACCCGGGAGCCGGCGGAATCGAACGTTCCCGCCACGGCTCCCGCGTCAGCGTCTCCGGCAGCTCCTGCGGCATCAGCCGGAGCGCCCACGGCCGGTCAGCCGGCCTCGCCGCTCGGCAGCGAGCCCGCGACCGCCGGATCTCCGGCCGCCGCTCCGGCGGTCCCGCGTTCGACCGCCATCGCGAAGGGCCACGTCGTCCTGACCGGCGACTACCGGGCGGACTCCGACGCGGAAGTGACCTGCGCCACCGCGGACACCGCTCTCCAGCTGACCTTCGTCGCACCCGGCAAACCCCGGGTGCTCATCCTCTTGGAGAACCTCGCCGCCAAAGGGACCTCGGGCACCTACAAGGGGCAAGTCTCGATCCTGGCGAGCGACGCGGGGGAGGGGGGCTTCCGGCAGTCCGGCGGCAAGGCGAGCTCCGAGGTGACTGTCGATGAGGTGCCCAACGGGAAGGCGGTGTCCGGCTCTTTCGCCACGACCTACACGGGCGACGCGGGGAAGGGCACCGTCCAGGGCCGGTTCGACCGCTGCGTCTTCAAGCCGGAGCCGGCGGACCATCCTTGAGAGGGAGAGGGAGTGTAAAAACGTAGACCGGAGGAAGCGAAGTTTGTCCCGTTTCGCCCCTTGGGATACACTTTCACCAATAGACGAAACGCCAGAGGGATCGAATGGAGCGGGGTTGTGAGGAACCCTATGCCTGGAAAGCGGCCCCTTAGAGGCTAATCGTGCTTTTTTCTAGTGCAATTAACGAGCCAGGCTCGACCTTTACGGAGAAAGGGCTTTCCATGAGTGAAAAGGACCAAGTGACTTCGTCGCCTTCCGATACTTCTACGGAGCGGCCTGCGAAGGCGGATGTATCCGGCGTCAGCCGGCGTGGCTTCCTCGGCGGGATCGGTGGGGTCGCGGCGGTGGCCGCGATGGGCGCCGCCGCCGGTGTCGCGGTCGGCAGCAAGGTCGGTCATGCCGGTGTGGAGGACGATCTGGCGACGGTCGGTGATGCCAGCGGCGCCACCCCTGCGACGATCCGTCGCGATGCCTGCTGGAAGTACCGCGTCGACGCGGCCACCTTCAACAAGGGCGTTCCGCTCCCCGACCACACGACCAACGGCGACGAGGCGCTCTACCCGAGCAAGATCGGGAGCTACACCAAGGGCATGCCCCACAACCGCTTCGGCGAGGTCGACTCCTATGCCTGGTCGACCTTCAAGGCGGCGCTCGACTCCGGGTCGCCGACGGCCTTCGAGAACATCGTGCTCGGTGGCGGCCGGCCCTTCGTCGACCCCCAGTCCGGCCTCGCCTTCGACATGGAGGGTCTGGACAGCCACTCTCTCGCGACCTTAGCGCCGCCTCCGGCCCTCAGCAGCTCCCAGGAGGCTGCCGAGATGGTGGAGCTCTACTGGGCGGCCCTGCTCCGCGACACCAACTTCGACGACTACGCGAGCAGCCCGCTTGCGGCCGCCGCGGCCGCCGAGCTGAGCAAATTCTCGACCACGGATTTCACGGGCCCGCGGGACTCGAATGGCCAGGTCACCGCGCAGACTCTCTTCCGCGACCCCTTCCCGGGGCAGACGGTCGGACCCTACGTCTCCCAGTTCATGCTCCTGCCGACGCCCTTCGGCGTCCAGATCGTCAACAACCAGAACCGCACCTTCCTGCCCGACACCGACCACATGACCAGCTACAGCGAGTGGCTGACGGTGCAGAACGGCGGCGTCCTCGGCAGCAACCAGTACGACCCGCAGCGTCGCTTCATCAGAAATTCCCGCGACATCGCCGCCTGGGTGCAGAACGACGTGCTGTTCCAGGCCTACTTCGACGCCGCCCTGATCCTCATCACCCCGCCGAATGCGTCCGACGGCCAGACCGGTGGTTTCGGCGCGCCGCTCAATCCGGGGAACCCCTACGCCAACTCCCGCACCCAGGCCGGCTTCGGGACCTTCGGCCCTCCGGGCATCCTCGGCCTCATGTGCGAGATGGCGACGCGCGCATTGAAGGCCACCTGGTACCAGAAGTGGTTCGTCCATCGCCGGCTGCGGCCGGAGGCCTTCGGCGGCCTCGTCCACGTGCAGCGGACGAAGAACCGCTGGCCGGGCGTCCTCCATCCGAGCGTCCTCAACTCGCCGGTCCTCGACCGGGTGTACAGCAAGTTCGGCACCTACCTGCATCCCCAGGCCTTCCCCGAAGGCTCGCCCACCCATCCGTCGTTCACCGCCGGACACGCCACGGTGGCAGGCGCTTCGGTGACGGTCTTGAAAGCCTTTTTCGACGAGACCGCCGTCATCCAGAACCCCGTCCAGATCACCCCGGACGGTCTCTCGCTCGTCCCCTACAGCGGCCCCGAGCTGACCATCGGCGGCGAGCTCAACAAGCTGGCCTCGAACATCGCGACCGGCCGTAATAACGCCGGTGTCCACTGGCGCTCGGACACGTACCAGTCCCTGTTGCTCGGCGAGGCGCTCGCGATCAGCATCCTGCGCGACCAGCGCGCGGGCTACAACGAGACCCGCGAAGGCTTCTACAAGGGCCAGACCTTCACCAAGTTCGACGGTACCAAGGTCACCGTCTAGACCTCAAAGCATCTCCAGTCCCCTCTCGCGGCTGTCCGGTCCCCTCCGGACAGCCGCTTTTTCTTGTCGACTGGCTCCATCGGGTTCCGAGGACCGGCGACGGGATGCGAGTGCTGAGTACGACCGAAATAATTCTGACTAAACGTGTCACCATTAAGTAGTCTTCGCCTCGCTCCCGTGGTGGGAGCGCATCCCTTGTTTCAGGAGGCATCATCCCATGCGGTTCCTGCTCCGCTCTTTGGCGGCGTCGGCGTGCGTATTGGCGCTCGCGACCCCTGCTGTTTTCGCTCAGCCCCCTGCCGGCACCGCCGGCGCGACCACGGGCGACGCCAATGTCGTCAACACCAACGCAACCCCGGACACCGCGAAGCCGACCCTCGTCATCGGCGGCCTGATCCAGGGCCAGTTCGAGGATGGGGACCGGGGCGACTCGCGGTTCCCCGCGACCGGCACCGATCGCTTCCTCATCCGCCGCGCCCGGCTGAACGCCACCGGCACCTTCCCGGAAGACTTCGACTACCGGCTGGAATTCGACCTCGCGAACTCGCTTTCGGCGGTGACCGGCCTCCGCGCCCAGCTGACCGACGGCTACGTCAACTGGAATCACTTCTCCTTCGCGAACGTCCGCGCCGGCCAGTTCAAGACGCCGTTCGGCTTCGAGCAGCTCTATGCCGACCCGAAGCTGATCACCGCCGAGCGCAGCCTGGTGAACGACCGGCTGACCCTCAACCGCCAGCTCGGCGTGCAGCTCTGGGGCAACTTCCTGGACCAGCGCCTCACCTACGCGGTGGGAACCTTCAACGGCAACGGGGTCAACAACAACAGCAACGACAACAGCAAGTTCCTCTACGCGGGCCGGGTCACCGTCGTGCCCTGGAAGAGCGCCGACGGCGGCAGCTGGAGCCTCGGCGGCAACGCCTTCAGCTCGGAGGACACCGCCCTCGCCCTCTCCGACCTCAACCTCGATTCGACCCCCACCACCACGGACAAGGACGGCCTCTTCACCGGCAAGCGCCACGGCTACGGTGTCGACTCCCAGATCGAGACCGGTCCCTTCTCCCTCTGGGTCGAGTACATCAAGGTCCGCTTCGAGCCCACGGACGCCCGGCCCGCCGCCCAGTTCGACTCCGACGGCGGCTACGTCCAGGCCGCTCTGTTCGTCGTCCCCAAGCGTGTCCAGGTCGTTCTCAAGTACGAGACCTTCGATCCGCAGACCGGCCTCTCCGGCAACGACGTGAGCACCTGGACCGCCGGGCTCAACTACTACGTCCGGGGCAATAACCTGAAGCTCATGCTCAACTACCTGCGCACCGACCTCGGCGACAATTCCCCGCTGTCCAAGCAGAACAAGGTCATCCTGCGGTTCCAGACGATGTTCTAGAAGTCTCCTTGGCGCGGCTGCCCGGTCCCCGGGCAGCCGCTTTTTTGATCTGTGCGATACGATCCAACCGGCATGAATACCTTGAAAACCCGCCTCCGGGTCCTCCATGGAGACGAGATCGCGCTCGGCCCCGGCAAGGTGGCGCTCTTGGAAGGCATCGAGCGGACCGGCACCCTGGCGGAGGCCGCCCGGCTCCTCGATATGTCCTACACCCGCGCCTGGAACCTCCTCCGCACGATGAACTCCTGTTTCCGGGAGCCGCTCGTCGAGTCGGAGCGGGGCGGCACCGGGCACGGGCACGCAGTGCTGACCGAGACCGGCCGCGCCGTCCTCGCCCTCTATCGCGAGATGGAGCGGGAGGGCCTCCGCGCCGCCGAGCCCGCCTGGCAGGCGCTCCGTCAGTATCTCGCGGACTGAAGAGGGCTCGCTTTCAGGATGACGGTGCAAAACGCATCCTTTCGATATTCTTGACGAAACATATCGGCGTTGCTAGTCTCCTCCCGCCCCCGTGGTGGGGGCAGTATTCCCTTGTTTTCAGGAGATATCTCATGCGGTTCCTGCTCCGCGGAAGCGCGGTGTCGGCGATCTTGCTGGCGCTCGCGACCCCTGCTGTTTTCGCTCAGCCCCCTGCCGGCACCGCCGGCGCGACCACGGGCGACGCCAATGTCGTCAACACCAACGCAACCCCGGACACCGCGAAGCCGACCCTCGTCATCGGCGGCCTGATCCAGGGCCAGTTCGAGGATGGGGACCGAGGCGACTCGCGGTTCCCCGCGACCGGCACCGATCGCTTCCTCATCCGCCGCGCCCGGCTGAACGCCACCGGCACCTTCCCGGAAGACTTCGACTACCGGCTGGAATTCGACCTCGCGAACTCGCTTTCGGCGGTGACCGGCCTCCGCGCCCAGCTGACCGACGGCTACGTCAACTGGAATCACTTCTCCTTCGCGAACGTCCGCGCCGGTCAGTTCAAGACGCCGTTCGGCTTCGAGCAGCTCTACGCCGACCCGAAGCTGATCACCGCCGAGCGCAGCCTGGTGAACGACCGGCTGACCCTCAACCGCCAGCTCGGCGTGCAGCTCTGGGGCAACTTCCTGGACCAGCGCCTCACCTACGCGGTGGGGACCTTCAACGGCAACGGGGTCAACAACAACAGCAACGACAACAGCAAGTTCCTCTACGCGGGCCGGGTCACCGTCGTGCCCTGGAAGAGCGCCGACGGCGGCAGCTGGAGCCTCGGCGGCAACGCCTTCAGCTCGGAGGACACCGCCCTCGCCCTCTCCGACCTCAACCTCGATTCGACCCCCACCACCACGGACAAGGACGGCCTCTTCACCGGCAAGCGCCACGGCTACGGCGTCGACAGCCAGATCGAGACCGGTCCCTTCTCCCTCTGGGTCGAGTACATCAAGGTCCGCTTCGAGCCCACGGACGCCCGGCCCGCCGCCCAGTTCGACTCCGACGGCGGCTACGTCCAGGCCGCTCTGTTCGTCGTCCCCAAGCGTGTCCAGGTCGTTCTCAAGTATGAGACCTTCGATCCCCAGACCGGCCTCTCCGGCAACGACGTGAGCACCTGGACCGGCGGGCTCAACTACTACGTCCGGGGCAATAACCTGAAGCTCATGCTCAACTACCTGCGCACCGACCTCGGCGACAATTCCCCGCTGTCCAAGCAGAACAAGATCATCCTGCGGTTCCAGGCGATGTTCTAGGGTAGTGCGGCCAACAGATAGATCCTTATCCCGGTAGGTTCGCGCCGACCTTTCCTACCGTCATCCTGGAGGGAGCCCTAGCGACCGAAGGATCTGCGCGGCGGAAAGCTCCCATCCCCCAGATCCTTCGCTCCGCTCCAGGATGACACGCCTGAAGGGAGTGGGCTGGCGGTTCTTTGGGTGTCCGCTCTAAAGGTACTGGATTTTCTGACGCACTACACTAGAAGGAGACTTGACCGATGCGACTGCGCACCCTGCTCCTCCCCGTTCTCGCGCTCCTCCTGCTGGCGCCGGCAGCGCCTGCCGCTACACCGGCTCCGGCACCGGCGGCATCGGCACAGCCGGAGATCCTCGTCTTCGCCGCGGCGTCGCTCGCCGACGTCCTGACCGACCTCGGGCATGCCTACGTGGCTTCCGGGGGGGGCAAGGTGTCGTTCAACTTCGCCGGCTCGAACGACCTCGCTCGCCAGATCGAGGCCGGCGCGCCGGCCGCCGTCTTCCTCTCCGCCAACCGCGCGCAGGTCGAGCGCCTGGAGAAGAGCGGCAAGGTGAAACACGAGGACAGCTTCCCTCTCCTCGGCAACGTCCTCGTCGTCATCGCCCCCAAAGAGAGCCCGTCGCCCGCCCTCACCGGGGCCCGCGGCCTGCTGCAGTTCGACCGGCTTTCTCTCGCCGACCCCGCGGCGGTGCCGGCGGGGGTGTACGCCAAGGCCTGGTTGGAGAAGGAGGGGGTCTGGGCGCAGATCGCCCCCAAGGTCGTACCTGCTTTAGACGTCCGCGCCGCCCTGGCGGCGGTGGTGGCGGGGAACCTCCCGGCCGGCATCGTCTACGCGACCGATGCCGCCACCTCCGACCGGGTGAAGGTGATCTACCGGGTGCCTCTCGACGCGACTCCCGACCTCCGTTACTATGCGGCCCCGGTCGCCCCGGCCTCGCCGGCCGCCGCGGCTTTCCTGAAGTTCCTCAAAGGCCCCCAGGCGCGGGAGGCGTTCGCCAAGGCCGGGTTCACCCTTCCTTAGAGACTTCGCGCGCGAGGTCCCTCGGGAATCCGATAAAAAGGGCTGGACGGAGGGCGGTTGCACCCACCCGTGCGGAAACACGGGAGAGGAGTTGGTACCACCGCCCCCGTCCAGCAAGAGCCCGGCCGAGGCCACGGCCGGGCTCCGACCTCAATCCATTGCCCTCACCGGGCATTTCCTTCGCTCAGAACACATAGCGCACCCGTGCCGCCAAGGTCCGCGGCGGGATGACGTGCGTACCGCCGAAGACCGATTGGAAGTTGTAGAGCCCCTGCTCGTCGCCCGCGTTCAAGAGATCGAGCTGAACCTCGAACGGCAACCCCACCTGCTGGAGCCGGGCGCCGAGAGACAGGTTCCAGACCGTCCGCGGCTTGATCCGCTGCGGGTTGGAGCCGAAGCGGATGTAGGGCGCCGCGTAGGCGGTGTCGGGGCTCGCGAGGACGTCCGCCAGGGTGCCGGCGTCGGTCACCAGGCCGGAGTCGTAGCGCTCGGTCACCCCGACCCAGAGGCCGCTCTTCCCAGGAACGTCCCAGTAGAGCCCGAGTTGCTCCTGAATGTCCTGATCGTGGTCGATGACGAACGGTCCACCGGTCAGGGTATCGAGGGCTCCGGCGTCTAAAAAGAGCCCGCCGACGAACGGCGGGTCGTAGATCGCCCGCACGTGCCCGAGAGAGAGATAGCCGCGAAGACCCGCGTACGGACCGCCGTCGAGCCGCAGGTTCCAACCCGACAGGTCGCCGCCCTTGAAGTTCAGGGGAAAGACGATCCCGGTGTTCTCGAACTGGTCCTGATCGGCGGCGTTCTCGACCTTGCGCTTCCAGAAGGAGAGGTCGAGCCGGAGCCCCGAGCCCACCCCCTGTTGCAGGCCGACGGTATAGGCGTCCTGGCGCTCCGAGCGGTTGAAGAGCTGCCCGCCGCCGAGCGCCCGCGACGCCTGGACGTCGGGCGGCGCCAGCGCCGCGGCGGCGACGGAAGACGAAAGCAGGATGTCCTCGTACTCCGGGGTGATGAACATCCGGTCGTAGGAGGCGCGGAAGACCGTATGGGTCCTCGGGACGTAGTAGGCGAGCCCCAGGCGAGGGCCGAGCTGGCTCTCGCTCTCAAAGAGCTCGTTGTGGTCGTAGCGGAGGCCGGCGTTGACCGTCAGATTGCCGAGCTTCGAGGTGTCCTGGGCGTAGAGGGCGCCGTAGCTCCCGGTGCGTTGGCCCTGGAACACGAAGGGGCTGCCGCCGCGGGTGAGGTCGTCGGGCAGGAGGTTGGGGTTGTAGTCGGCGGAGCTGGGATCGTTGAAGGTGGGATCGGTGATCCCGAAGCTGAAGGACTCGCGGATCGGGAAGCGCTTCCACTGGGCTCCTACCTTCACCTCGCTCGCCAGGGTGTCGCCAAAAGCGCGGGAGTCCGAGACGTTCAGCCCCTGATTGGCAAGCGAGCGATTCTGCTCCGCGGTAACCGGGGTATCGCCGGCTGACGGAAAGAGCTGGAGGTGGTTGTCCCGCCCGTAGAGCTGTCCTTCGAGGACGGATTCGCCCGCCGTGACGTGCTGCCAGTCGAAGTTCAGGTTCCAGTCCCGGGAGGCCACCTGTTGGTTCTGGCCGGCCGCCTCCTGCGACGGCAGGTTGGTGACATCGCGGTCGGTCCGGCCGGCGTTCCCGGTGAGGCGGAGCGAGTCCGAGCTCAGAGGCGCCAGGTCGTAGCGCAGGAAGATTCGCCGGCTGTCGCCCTGGTTGTGGAAGTTGTCGAACGACACCGGATCGAGGAAACGGTCCGAGCGCGAGCCGTCCAGGTCCACGAAGAGGCCCGAGCGCGCGCCTCCCCAGCCGGCTGCGATCCCACCTTCCAAGGTGCTGAAGCGCGAGCCGCCGAGAGTGACGTCGCCGTGGAAGCCGGGATGGCCCAAGGCCGAGCGGGTCGTGAGATTGATCACCCCATAGGCTTTTTCCCCGTACTCGGCCGGGGTGCCGCCGGTGATGATCTCGATCCCCTCGGCGATCGCCGGGTTGAGCGAGTTCGAGAACGTGATGCCGACCTGATCGCCGATCGGCTGGCCGTCGATGACGAGGAGCTGCTGTGAGTGGCCCCCCTGGAAGTGGTAGCGCCCGTTCTCGTCCTGGCTGAAGCCGGGGGCGGAGAGGACGATCGACTCGAAGGCGCGCGAGGCGACCGCGGCGGGGAAACGGCGGACGAGCGATTTGTCGATGTCGGTGTGGGTCGAGGAGTCGTCCCGCTCGAGCGCCACCGCCTCCCGCTCAGCGTGGACGGTCGTCGTCTCGCTGAAAGCGGCGGAGAGCTCCATGTTGCGTTCGACGGGGAGGTTGCCGCGGACGTCCAGGTCCAGGTGCAGCTCCCGGAAGCCGTCGAGATCGGCCCGCAGGTGGTAGGGATTGTCGGGGACGTTGGTGAAGCGGAAGCCGCCGTCGGCGGCGGAGATCGTCTGTTGCGAATAGCCCGAAAGGTCGTTCTCCAGGGTGAGGGTCACCCCCGGGAGCGGCAGATGGTCGGGACCGGCCACCTTGCCGCGGACCTGGCCCGCCCAGGCGGGAGAGGTCAGGAAGAAGAAAAGTGAGAAGGCTTTCCCACGCGGAATCATTCAGTTTCTCCGTACGAAATCGGACGTCGAGACCCGCGGCTTTACAAAACGCGGGCTCCCGGTTTGAGGTTCACCCGTGAGCTGCACGGGACCGCCAGCCCCGAAGGGGAGGCGGAGCTAGAGCCTGCGAGGAGACGTCAGACGACGGGCGGGGAACGGCCGCCGACCCAGAGGGCACCCGGGTCGGAAGGGAGGCTCTCCGGCTGCAGCGGCAGTCGGGAGCCGCCGGTATCGATGCGCAGGAGCGCCGCGAGCCGGAGGTGGAGACCGCGCGAGGCGATGCTGTGCAGGCAGGCGGCGCACGAGGGGCGCTCGGCCTCGCTGCCGGCCTCGGCGTGGCGTGGCAGATTGGGGTGCGACGCCTCGGGGGTGAAGCGGGAGGAGGCGCCGAGCTCGGCTTCGTAGCCGGAGCCGACCCCGTGGCGGTGGATCTCGACCGTTCCCGAAAGCAGGGCGAAGAGCAGCGCCACGGCCGTGACCGCCGCGACAGCCGAGAAAGGCCGTCGCGCCCGAGACACCCTGCGGGTGAGGATCGAGGTCACGATGGAGAAGGATAGCAGATCGCTCCGTGGGAGGGGTAGAACGTGACGTCGCGACGGTAGGACGGCGGGACCGCGACGGTCGTGGCTTGAAGATCTCTCAGCCCTGGGAAGCCGACAGGCGCTCTGCCGCGGTGGTCAGATCGGCGATCAGGGGATCGAGGCCCGCCGTGATCGCCCCTTCCAGGGCGGAGCGGATCTCGGTCGCCACGTCGAGCTCGGTCGGGAGATCCTCCTCGGACAGCTCCTGCGTGGAGGGAGGAATGTCTTCATGGAGGGCGGCGAGCCGGCGACGGATCGCCCGCAGGTCCGTGGAGCAGGGCCATACGGCCGAGGTGGCGATCGTCGCTGAGGAGATGCTCGCGATCTTCAAGGCCCAGGAGGTCCACCGCGAGGCCTTGGCCGCCCTCCGTGTCTTCTACGAGGCGGCGAAGCAGGAGGCCGCCACGATCAGCTGGTGGGCCAGGTCGAACGCTTCCTCCGCAGGGCACAGCTCGATCCGGGGTTGCGGTTCGGGGAGGAGGGGTAGGCCTCTGTCCGGGGAATCCGGTATTCTTCCGGCGAGGGAAGGGCGATGCACCCGGAAATCGAGGCTCGGCTCGAACCGCTACGGGAGCTCTGCGCGAGACACCACGTCGCGCGGCTCGACCTATTCGGCTCCGCGACGGGTGACGAGTTCGATCCGGAGCGGAGTGATTTCGACTTTCTCGTAGAGCTCCAACCGATGTCGTACGAAGAGCATGCGGACGCCTTCTTCGGCCTGCGCGAAGATTTGGAACGTCTCTTCGGTCGGCGCGTCGACCTCCTCGAACCCGGACCGATCCGAAACCCCTATCTCAAGCGGTCGATCGACCCATCGCGGCAAGCCCTCTATGCGGCAGCCTGATATCCGCAAGTTCCTCTTCGACATCCAGAACGTCTGTACGCTGATCCCCCAATTCGTCGCGGGGAAATCTTTTGACGACTATAGGAGCGTGGCGCCGAACGCTTCCTCGTCAGGCGCAGGCCTTACGCGCGTGTCTCAAGCGCTCGTCCACATGGCTCTAGCCTAACGCGCGTGTCTCAAGCGTTCGTCCACGTGCATAAGGCTTCGGCTCGGTCCGTACGACTTCGTGCTCGGCGTGCTCGACGGGTGGTCCTTGACCCGCGGGTCCAGACGCCCCAGAATCAGCGCCGTTCATACACCTGCGCTCAGGGAAGACCGGTCCCGAGTGTCCGCCCGGTGGAAGAAGGGGATTCCCATGGATAAGAAGCTGTCGTCTCTAGCGGGTGCGGCCCTCCTCGCCCTCTTGTCCCTCGCCGGCTGCGCGACCACCCGGAGCTCGGACTGCCCGCGCTGGACGTACGGGAACCAGGCTACCTGGAAGGATTGCCCGGCCTACCGGGAGTGCGGCGGAACGACCCAGTCCCCCCGGCCGCTCTCGCCTCATCGGGAGGCCGCCCTGCCGCTCGTCGAACCCCACTACGAAGAATCGCCGTTCGCGGTCCGCAACAATCGGGACCTTTACACGATCGAGGCCCGGGCTCTCAGCACCAAGAACCGTCTCGTCGTCGGCGACGCCAGCTACCAGCTCCAGGAGATCCACTTCCACAACCCAAGCGAGCACGCCCCGCCGGGCTCCGCCCGCCTCCCGGTCGAAATCCACCTCGTCCACTACAACGCCGAGAGGAAGGAGTACGCCGTCTTGGCGGTCTTCGTGACCGAGCAGGTGGGGGCGCCCAACAACCGCGTCCTTGAGCAGATCCTGGAGAGCGTCGGGAAGGAGGACATCCAGATCGATCCCATCGTCCTCCTGCCCATCCGCGTGCCCCGCCTCGACTACCGCTACCTGGGCTCGAAGACGACGCCGCCCTGCGACCCGGGCGTCCGCTGGCACGTCCTCGCCGAGCCGATCGTCGTCCCCCCCGTCCAGGTCGAGGCGCTCAAGAAGTTCTATTCGAAGACCGCACGCAATCCCCAGCGCAACACCGAGCCGGTCTTCGCGGTGAAGCCGGCCGGACCATCGCGGTAGAAGCGCTCAGCGGGTTTCCTTCACCGTAGAGCGAGGTGCAGGGAAAACATCTGCTGGATGAGGATACGGAGAGCCTTCAGCCGCTCGGGCTGCGGCTCTCCCTTCGTCGCTTCGGCGATCAGGACGTGCGGCAGGTCGGGGGTGTCGTCATAGGTCTCGTGGCGTTCGAGCCCATGGAGGAACGGCACCGAGCTCACGCCGTGGGTACACCACCGGATCTCGGAGAAGCCGGAGGCGAGGAGCGCCTCTTCGAGCAGGCAGCGATCCCAGAGGAAGCGATGGCCCCAGGCGTAGAAGCCGCGGTTGACCTCCAGCGCGGAGCGCATCCGCCCTCTGGGGGTAAAACCCCGGTGGTAGAGAGCGGTGAGAATCCATTCGAGGTTGGGGGTCGAGAGCCGAAGCCAGCCGCCTTCGCCCAAGGCCCGCTGGGCCTCACCGAGGAAATCGAGCGCCTGCTCGATCGCGAGGTGCTCGAGAAAATGTTCCGCGAATACGGCGCGGCAGTTCCTGAAGGGGAGTCCCTGCGTCACGTCGGCCACCAGATCCACTCCGGGGAGATCCTGGAAGTCGATGTTGACCCAGCCTTCCAGGCGCTCGCGGCCGCAACCCACGTGGAGCAACCGCTCCCCGGCGTCCTGTGATGTGCGCTCGGACGCATCCGATGTCCCCGGCTGGGAAGTAAACGCAGCGCCCATACCGGGAGTCTAGCCCGATACCTATCGCGGTAGAAGCAGTCAGCGGGTTTCCTTCCGGGGAGCCGGCAGGGCATTGAGGACCGCCCGGAGGGCGCTCGCGAAATCGGTCTTGCCGTCGAGGTAGGGCTGCCAGCCGGTCTCGATCGCCGGCCGGTAGCCCTGCCAGCCGCGGTGGTAGTAGAGACCCTCGTGGATCGCGTACGGGACGTACCCTGGTGATCCCCCAGCCTCGAGGACATTTTTCATGGCCTCGCCCACGGTGTAGAAAAGGATGGCGTGCCAGAGGCCGTCGGGGACGGGCCGGCCGCGTTCGGCCGCCGCTTTCGTCACGCCGTCGATGAGCTTCTGATCCCAGCCGTGCGAGGCCTCGTGGAAGAGGGATTCGAGCCCGGCGTCCCCTTTCCCCCGGGGGTCGACGCTCGACAGGGTGACGTGCGTCGGCTCGCCCGTCGTATAGGCGCCGAAGCGGCCGGCGTCGACCGTGACGTCGACGGGGATCGGGGTCGACGGCCATGTCGTTTGATAGGCCCGGGCGAGACGCGCCGCGATCGCCGGGCCGAAGCGCGCCAGGCGGGGCTCGACCGCGGCGATCCAGGCGCGGTTCGCCGCGTCGTGGGCCGGCCACCAGTGAGCCCGGTAGGCAGGCGCCGCCGCTTGGAGGATCGTCACGAGCGAGGCCGGCAGCCCCGCGGCGGGGAGGCTCGGCGGTCCGCCCGCGTTCCCCTGGGTATTGCCGGTATTGCCGAGAGCATTATTGATCGCCACCATCCCGGGGTCGAAAAGGGAGTCGCGCTGGGCGTACTCGCTCCGATAGACGGCGACCGCCGCCTGAAACGTCCGCTCCTCCCCTGCGGTCAGCGGCCCGCCCAGGGCCGGCGCCGGATCTTCGGCCTTCTGGGCAGCGCCGAGCAGGAAATGATGCAGGTTGATCCAGAACGCGCTCCGTAGCTCGAAAAGAGCCGCAGGCGGCGGCGCGACGGGCGGCGAGGCGACCGGCGGCGCCGGCGGTGCTGCCGGCAGGGCACCGAGCGGCAGGCTGGCGAGAAGGAAGAGAAGAAGCGCTTGGAGCGAACGTTCGATCATGGAAGAGGGGACCTCCGGTCTGGGCTATCATCCGCCCCCGGACTATTGTACGAACGTGGACGGACTCCGTCGAAAGGGGTATCCGGGTGAGATGGAACTACGCCACGGGGTGGACGAGCAGCCTCTGGCGGAGCGCCCGGCAGGCGCTCGGCGAGAAGGGGATCGTCTACGTCCTCCGGATCGGCGTGCTGTGGGCGACCTTCCCGCTCTGGCGGCTGGGGTTCCGGGCCTTCCCGCGGACCTTCCGCTTCCGGGGGGTGACCTACCCCTGCTTCTTTCATTCCTACAACCTGACCTGGAGCAACGAGCGGGCGGTCGAGATTCCCATCGTCCGCGCTCTCCTCGCGGAGCACCGCGGCGCGCGCATCCTGGAGGTGGGGAACGTCCTCTCCCACTACTTCCCAGGGGATCATCCGGTGCTCGACAAGTTCGAGACCGGACCGTCGGTCACCAACGAGGACGTCGTCAGCTTCCGCTCTCCCGTCCCCTACGACCTCATCGTCAGCATCTCGACCCTGGAGCACGTGGGCTGGGACGAGGAGCCGAAAGACCCCGGGAAGATCCTCCGGGCGGTGGCGAACCTCGGCGAGCAGCTGGCCCCGGGGGGAAGGATGCTCGTCACTCTCCCCCTCGGCTACAACCCGGACATGGATGCCCTCTTGGCCCGTGACGCGATCCCTTTCACCCACCGCTACTGCCTGCGGCGTCGGGGCTGGTGCGATTGGCAGGAGGTTCCCTGGGAGGAGATCGCCGGCTCGCGCTACGGCGAGGGCTGGCCGGGGGCGCGGGGGCTGGTGATCGGGATCACCGAGCGCTGAGCAGCCTCGTCGCGGGGGCTGGATACCGGTGGCGGCATCTATCGGATCTCGTGAGCTCGGGGGAAGGTTTCCCCGATTTTGGGGCAAGGTCCCCCAGAATCGGGGGTGTAGACGCCCGCCGCAATCCGTGGTCGCCGCCCGCAGTCTTCCCGGTTTCCAGCGTGTTCGGCTAGATTCGCTGTCGCGGTAAAGCGGGACGTTTTTTCGTCCACGCAAGTTCCCGCACAGACAGCGAAGCCCGCCGTCCCTCCCTTCGTTTCTTGGCGGATCTGGAGAAAGGGGCCGACGGGCTTCCGAGAGGAGCCCATGGTAATCCTGCCAGGTGTCAGCTGCAAGGAATATCTGGAACGGATCGGCGAGGCAATCCCGACAGTGAGCTGTCCCGATCCTGGCTGCCAGGGTTGTCGCCTTCAAGGTCATGGTTCGTACCGTCGCCGTCTGGGCGGTGAGCTTCAGCCGTTGCGTCGGGTTCGGTGCCCGCGCTGCGGAGTCAGCCACGCGCTGTTTCCCGAGGATCTGTGCGCCCACCGGGATGCGACGTTGGGCGCCGTGGAGGCGGCTCTCTCGGCGGGCGCTCCGAGCGCCGGCGCCGAGGCGGCCGAGCAAGCTGACCCTCAGGGGGTCCGGCGGGTACGGGGTTGGCGGCGCAGCGCCGAGGGGGCTTGGACGTCCTCGGTTCTGGCGCTGCTGCCAGCGGTGGAGGGTCGGTGGTGGGAGCGAGCGCAAGCGGCGTTCGGCGCTGTTGCTGGGTGGCTGACTCGTCTGCGCCACGATCTCTGGTCGAGATTTGGCTGTCTCCTCGGCGGGGTGCGCGGTCTGTACCGCCATGGCCGGCCTCGGTACCCCGGGTCGAGTCTACCCACACAACTTGGTAACTGTTCGAGAGAAAAAGGTTGTGTCAAAACATCTCCTGCTGGTTCGGAGATGGCCTCCGAGCCGTTCGAGGAGACTTTTGAGCATGGATGAGACCCTGAGAGAGAAGATCGCGTTGTTCCGCCATGGAGTGATCAGCGAGTTGGTGAGCCGGCCGTTGGCGCCGCGGGAGAAGGAGAAGCTGCTGTCGGCCATCGCGGCCAAGACCTGGACCGTGCCAGGCAGCCGGCGCACCCAGATCGGCCGCACCACGGTGCGCGATTGGATCGAGCTCTACGAGCGCCATGGCTTCGACGGGCTCAAACCGCGCCCGCGAGCCGATACCGGCAAACCGCGGGCGATCCCGGAGCCGGTGCAGGAGCTGCTGCTGGCGCTGCGCGCCGAGCGGCCCGGCGCGTCTCTCGATAGCCTGATCCGCGCCGTTATGCTGGCAGGCAAAGTCGACAAGACGGTGCGGCTGTCGCGAAGCTCGGTGCATCGCTTCTTCGCCAGCCAGGCACCCGCAGCACCCGCGGCGGCTTCTGGCGGCGAGCCCGACGCTCTGGCCTTCACCCATCCGCACGTCAACGACCTGTGGACTTCAGACCTCATGCACGGGCCTCGCCTGCTGGTGCCCGGAAGACGCGACGGTGGCAAGACCTACCTCTATGCCTTCCTCGACGACGCCTCGCGGATGGTTCCCTTTGCCGCCTTCTACCTGGCTGAAAACGCCGCCTGCTTCAAGGACGCCTTCAAGCAGGCCCTGCTGCGCCGGGGTCTGCCCCGGCGGCTGTACTGCGACAACGGAGCGACCTTCCGCACCCACCACCTGGAAGTCATCTGCGCCACCCTCAATGTCGCCCTGATCCACTCCCGGCCCCACCGACCGCGCGGGCGCGGCAAGATCGAGCGCTTCTTCCGCCACGTCCGCCAGAGCTTTCTGCCCCACGTCACCGACGAGATCCTGCGCGACCTGGCATCGCTGAACCGCGTCTTCTGGGCCTGGCTCGAAGCCGAATACCACCAGACCCCGCACGGTGGCCTCGGTGGAATGACTCCGCTCGACCGCTTTCTCCAGGATCAAGCGTTGATCCGCCAGGCGCCCGAGCAGCTCGAGCTGTGGCTGCGCATGAAGGTCGACAGAAAGGTCGGACGTGACCGAACCGTCCACCTCGACAGCCGCCTCTACGAGGCGCCCGATGGCTTTGCCGGCGAAACCATCGAGGTTCTCTATGACCCCTACGATCCGGGCCGACCTGTCCATTTCCGCCGCCGTGGCGAAACCGCCGAGAAACCGCTGCGCCGACTCGATCTCGTCACCAACGCCACTCTGCGAAGGGCCACCCGCGAAGGCCAAACCGCCGAGCCGCAGGCCCCCACAACCGGCATCAGCTATCTCGATCTCATCGCCAAGAAGTTCTACCGGGAGGAGCCGGAATGAATCTCTATACCACAGCCTTCGGCTTCACCTGCCTGCCTTTCCAGCGACCTTTAGGCGCCGACCAGCTCTTCCGTTCGCCCGTGCTCGAAGAGCTGCACTCGCGCCTGCGGTACCTGGTCGACAACCGCGCCATCGGCCTGCTCACCGGTGAGCCCGGAAGCGGAAAGTCCACAGCCTTGAGACGACTGCGCGACGATCTCCACCCCGATCAGGTCCGCGTGCTCTACCTCCACGACAACCTCGTCAACCCCGCAGACTTCTGTCGCCAGATCGCCCTGGCCCTCGGCCTCACACCCCTCTGGTCTCGCGCCATGACTTTCCGTCTCCTCCAGGACGAAATCCAACGTCTCGTCAAGGAACGACACCTCACCGTCCTGCTCCTGCTCGACGAGGCCCACAACTTGAGACCCGACGTCCTCGCCCTCTTGCCTCTGCTCACCAATTTCGAGTGGGACAGCCAGGGACGGCTCGCCGTGCTCCTGGCCGGACAATCCGGCCTGCGACAGGCCTTGAGACTGTCTCACTTAGAGGCCCTCGCTCAGAGAATCACCGTCCGTTTCGCACTGCGAGGATTCGACCGCGACACCACACGCCTCTATCTCGAGCACCGGCTCAAGCTCGCCGGCCTCGAGCGGCCGCTGTTCACCGAACCCGCCGTCGAGGCCCTCTTCAACGCTTCCCAAGGAGTCATGAGAAGAATCGACGCCCTCGCTCATCACGCACTCGCCGTCGCCGCCACCTCTCACGCCAGGCTTGTCGAACCCAACCACATCCTGACCGCCGCGGAGGAATTACGCGGATGAACGAAGCCGAACCCATCCTCGACTATTTGAAGAGCCGGATGCCCGCCTACCCGTTCGACTCCCGACTCGACGCCGAGTTTGTCGACGAGCTCCTCGAAGACTTCCGGGATCTCGACATTCTCGAAGAAACCAAAACTTTCCGCTGGTACTACCAGAACCGACCGGCCGGCTGTTTCAAGAACGTCCGCGTCGGACTCAGGAGATGGATCTCAAGCGCCAGGGTGAGAAAGAAGGCAGAATAAACCTAGAACAGGCAGCCCCCAAGTCATCTGTCCCGGATTCCACCGCAACCGGCCGAATCCGGGACCCACCTCTTGCTGACCTACGCCGCCACGACAGAACTCGAAAAGACGGCCACGGAACTACGCGGGACTCGACAGGTAATGCCTACGGGGGCCGCCTCCCCGTGCTGACATCCCCGGGCCATGTCTGAGCCCCAGGGTCGCACGACTCGGCGTACTTCGAGCGCGAGTATTTCCAGCTCCACCTGGCGAGGCGTAAGTATTAGAGGATCTCGCCAAGCCCTCCCAGCGCTCGGCAAAGCTCTCCCTACACGTGGCAAAGATTTCCATACACCAAGCGAAGCTTTCCTAGAGCTGGGCGAGGCTTCCCCGCGGCTCGGCAAAGGTTTCCCTGTACGTGGCGAAGCAAACTGTACGTCGGGACGAGCCTTCTCAGCGCTCGGCGAGCTCTTCCCGGCAACCGGAGAGACGTTCCACACACATAGCGAAGCGATCCGTACACCTAACGATGTTTCTCTGAACCCGGGCAGGCCTCCCCCCGGACGGCTGGACGGTTCTCAGGGCGTTGCCGTAGGTTGAAACAGGAGGAGCTCGGCGATGGAGAGCCAGTAGGTTCTATGAACCGCGAAGCGCCCCCCTCCTATCCTCCCCCCTGACCCAACCGCCTCCCGCCCAGGGGGGAGGGACGCGAGATCGAGATGTTCGGAAGATCCCAATGACCCTTCCACCCACGAGCAGGAGCGGACCTGCGACGCCCTAGGCTTGGGGCCTGCTCGCTTCGCCCCTATCGCTTCAGGCGCCTTCCGATCTCCGACCCATCTGCGGCAAGAAAGGTCTGCTGGCGAGCCCTCAGCGGCCGACGAACGGCTTCTTCTTCGATCCGTCGAGGAAAGCTTGCGTCTGTTCTGACGTCTCGGTGCGAGTCGAGCGCCCCTCTGCAAAGTCGGGACAGGCAGGTGGTATCCTTGACGCGAATCCCGGAAAGACCAAGCATGACGAGCCGGCAGGACCCCTCCCCGTAACATTTGCCCCGGGATTACGTTCCATGGGTGGAGACGAAAGGAAGGAGGAGGCCGTGCAAGCAGCCGCCGAACAGACGCTCCAGCGGTCTCCGGGAACCTCTTGGGTGCCCGGGACGATGGAAGCGCTCTTCAAGGAACACTACGGGGCCGTCTATCGCGCCGCGTATCGCATCACCGGAGATCCGATGGACGCGGAGGACGTTCTGCAAACCGTGTTCACCCGCATTCTCCGCCGGGAGGAGGAGCTCGACCTCTCGGAGGGCGCCGGGAGCTACCTCCATCGCGCCGCCGTCAATGCCGCTCTCGATCTGCTGCGGCAACGCAAACGCCGGCCGGCGATGACCCTGGAGGAGGCCGAGCCGGAGTTGGTCGACGAGGTGTCGATCAACCCGGAGCAGCACTCGGAGGGCCGCGAGCTGCGCACCCGCCTGCGCGCCGCCCTCTCCCGCTTGAGCCCCCGTGCCGCCGAGATCTTCACCCTACGCTATTTCGAGGGGGTCGGGAACCTGGAGATCGCCCGCCAGATGGGCGCCTCCCAGACCTCGATCGCCGTGATCCTGCATCGCGCCCGCCACCGGCTTCAGAAAGAGCTGCTGCCGCGGGAAGGAGGACTGTCATGAGCCTGTTTTCCAAGCACTCCGACGATCTCGACCAGGCGGTCGAGGACGTTCGTTCGGATACCCCCGATCCCAAAGTCGTCGAAGCGGCCGCCGCCCGCGTCTGGGAACGGCTCGCGCAGGACGGCGCGGCCCACCACGTCGAGACGGCCGCTCCGGCGCCCCACACCTTCACGGGTCCCGTCAAGGGATGCGAGGACTTCCAGAGCCTCATCCCCGCCTACTTGGCGGGCAGCCTGCCGCCGGCCCGCGCTCTTCTCGTCGAGGACCACACCCGGAGCTGCATCGCCTGCCGCCGCGCCCTTCGCGACGCCCGGAAGGGAGAGGCCCCGGTGGCCGTTGCCGTAGCGCCCGCAGCCAAGATGTCGCCCGGCCTCCGCCGCGGCCTGCTCACGAGCCTCGCCGCCGTCCTCCTCTTCGGGCTCGGCCTCGGGATGGTCTACCTCTTCCAGCAGATGCCCTGGAGCGGCGCGCCGCAGGCGCGGGTCGAGTCGATCGAGGGCAGCCTCTACTCGGTCTCGGGGGCCGACATCCGGCCCGTCGTCGCCGGCGAGCGTTTCGGCGCCGGGGTCGAGGTGCGGACCGCCAAGGGCTCGCACGCCTTCGTCCGCCTCGGGGACGGCTCGCTCGTCGAGATGAACGAGCGCTCCGGCCTCTCCTACGCGGCGCGGAGGAGCGGCACCACCATCCAGCTCGGCCAGGGGCGGATCCTCGTCCAGGCCGCCAAGCAGCATGGCACCCATCTCTATGTCTCGACCGCCGACTGCCGGGTCTCGGTGACCGGCACCATCTTCGCCGTCAACAGCGGCACCAAGGGCTCGCGGGTCTCGGTCGTCGAGGGCGAGGTGCGGGTCCAGCAGGCGAACAGCGACAGCATCCTCCACCCGGGCGACCAGGTGGCGACCCATGCCAGCATGACCGCCATCCCGGTGCGCCAGGACATCGCCTGGAGCAAGGACGCGGCGCAGTACGACGCGCTCCTCACCAAGCTCACCCAGCTCGGCCAGGATCTGGACGCGGCGATCGCCCGGCCGGGTCTGCGCACCTCCACCCGGCTCCTCGACCTCGCTCCCCAGGAGACCCTGGTCTACATCGGCCTTCCCAACCTGACGCAGAACCTCGCCCAGACCCAGGCGAAGCTCGAAGAGCGCCTGGCGACCGACTCGACCCTTCAGCAGTGGTGGGGACAGGCCTTCGCCGACTCCAGCGACAGCCAGCGCTTCCATGACGTGATCGCGAAGATCGGCGACCTTGGGAGCAATCTGGGCGACGAGGTTTCCGTCGCGGTCACCGCCAACGGGCCGGTCGTGATCGCCGAGGTGACCAACCCGTCCGCCTTCAGCGCCGCGCTCGCCCAGGAGGCGACCGAGGAGAACACCAAGGCGGGCAAGACGGTGCTCCAGATCGTCGACAGCCCGAATGTGGCCCCGACTTCAGGAGCCGGGGACACCCACACGCTCCTCCTCTGGGTGCAGGGCAATTTCTTCGTCGCCACCCCGAGCGCCGCGCTTTTGGCCGAGATGGGGACGATCGTCGCGCAGCCGGCGGCGAACCCGTTCCTCCAGGCGGGCTTCCACAACCGGGTGGCGGAGAGCTACCAGGAGGGCGCCGGCTGGCTCTTCGCCGGGGATTTCCAGAAGCTTCTCGCCGTCCATCCGCTGGGCGCGGACAGCCATGCCGAAGCCCTCGGTATCCTCGACTTCCAGGACGTCGTCATCAACCGGCGCGAGGGGAGCGGCCACACCGCGACCGTCGCGGCGGTCAACTTCATCCGGCCCCGGCGGGGCATCCCCTCCTGGCTCGCCGCTCCGGCCCCGATGCGGAGCCTCGACTTCATCTCGTCCGACGCCAATGCCGCCGCGGTGGCCGTGGTCAAGAACCCGACGGACCTCTTGAACGACCTGCTGACCGCGGTCCCCGATCTCGCCGCCCACTTGGACCAGCTCCAGGCCGAGCACGGTATCAACCTGCGCGATCTGGCGGCCCCGCTGGGGGGTGAGATCGCCTTCGCGCTCGACGGACCGCTCCTGCCCAAGCCTTCCTGGAAGCTGGTGGTGGAGGTCTACAATCCGCAGTCCCTGGAAAGCTCGCTCGAACAGCTGACGGCGAGCCTCAACACCCAGCTCCAGGCCAAGGGCAAGCCGGGAATCACCTTGACCCACCAGACGACCGGCGGGCAGACCTACTACACGATTGCCGCCAGCGCCACCGGCGCCGCCGCCACGACCGCGTCGACGTTCGAGGTCGACTACCTCTTCGTCGACGGCTATCTCGTCATGACGCCCAGCCGGGCGCTCCTCGAGAGCACCCTGTCCCAGCGCGCCGCGGGCACCACTCTGGCGAGCTCCGCCAAGTTCCGCTCGCTCCTGCCCTCCGACCAGCAGGTCAACTTCTCGGCCCTGGTCTACCAGAACCTTCCCCCCGCGATCGGCTCGATGGCCGGAGCGTTCGACAAGGCACAGCAGGGTGCGGCCGGCACCACCCCGCATCCGGGCCACCCGTCGATCGCCCGCATGCTGGCCGGCGTGGGTCCGAGCCTCACCTACGCCTATGCCCAGGAAGACCGCATCCTCTTCGCGAGCAACAGCGAGAACGGTCCCCTGGGGTTGAACCTCGGTACCCTGGCGAGCCTGCGCGGCCTGATCGGTATGGCGAGCGGGCACCACGGCGCCGCGGCCGGGGAGGTCCACTAAGCAGGAAATCGTGCGCGATAGAGAGGGGGGCCCGGTGGCCCCCCTCTCTTCATTTTCTGGAACCTGGAAGGGTCTTTTCGCGTAGTGTTTGGAGCCGGACGGGGAGCGGCACAAGGAAAAGGAGAGGGGATGTCTCTGGAAAGCCAGGCAAGCAAGACCGCGGGGCCGGTCATCGAGCTTCAAGGACTGGCGGTCGAATTCGGCCGGCCGATTCTCAAAGGATTGGACGCCACGCTCCAAGGCCGGGCGATCGGTCTCCTCGGCCCGAACGGCGCCGGCAAGACGACGCTCCTCCACACGCTCCTCGGTTTCCATCCGCCGTCCGCGGGGACGGCGCGCATCTTCGGTAAGGACATCAAAACCCAGGCGCGAGAAATCCGCTCGCTCATGGGCTACATGCCGGAAAACGATTCTTTCGTCGCCGGGATGAGCGGGGTCCGCTTCGTGCGCATGATGGCCGAGCTTTCCGGCCTGCCGCCGCGGCACGCTCTCGAACGGGCGCATGAAGCGCTTTTCTATGTCGGCTTGGGCGAGGCTCGCTATCGCCCGGTCGGTACCTACTCGCTGGGCATGAAGCAGCTCGCGAAGCTCGCCCAGGCGCTCGCCCACGGCCCGCGGTTGCTCTTTCTGGATGAACCGACGAACGGGCTCGATCCACCCGCTCGCGAGCGCATGCTGGAGCTCATCCGAGATATTCGGGATACGGGCGAGGTCAACGTCGTCCTCTCCTCGCACCTCCTGCGGGACGTCGAGGAGTGCTGCGAGGAGGTGCTCGTGCTGAAAGATGGCAAGGTCGCGGTCTATGCCGATCTCGCCTCGGAGCGGCAGTCCAATCGGCGTTTCCTGGAGGTCGAAACCCAGGCCGCAGGCGCCGGGGACGATGCCTGGTTCGCCGAGGCGGTCGAGCGGCTCGGTTGTGAGCTCGCCTTCTCGGGCCGGCAGCGGTTGAAGCTCGTCCTCCCCGAGGGGATCGAAGTGCGCGACCTCTACCGGCTCGCCGCCGAACGCGACGTGCAGATCCGCCGGCTCGACTTCAAGCGCGACTCGCTCGAAGACATTTTCTTGAAAGCGATGGAGGCCTAAAGCCATGGCGGTCTACGAACAGACCTATCGGCGCTACACGGGAGAGCTGACTGCGGAGAGGTCCCGTTTCCTCGTGCCGTTCCGCTACGCCTTGAAAGACGTCTTCGCGAGCCGGTTGGTGCTTCTCCTCCTCGTCCTCGGAGGCCTCGTGATGCTGGGCTCGATGTTGATCGTCTACCTGCACCACAACGCCTCGGCGCTCCTTTCCTTGAACATTCCCATCGACCGAATTCTCCCGATCGACGACGTTTTCTTCAAGGTCATCCTCACCGTGGAAGTCTGGATCGGCTTCTTCCTGGCGCTCGTCACGGGTCCGGGCCTGATCGCGCCGGACGTGCGTAACAACGCTCTGCCGCTTTACTTCTCGCGCCCTTTCTCTACCGCCGAATACGTGCTGGGGAAGCTCGCGGTGCTCCTCGTGCTCCTCTCCGCCCTCACCTGGGTGCCACTCCTGCTGCTTTTTTTCTTCCAGGTCTCGCTCGAACCCAGCTGGATCAGCGACCATCTCCGGATCGCCTGGGCGATTCTCGCCGACTCCGGCGAATCGATCCTCGTGCTGTCGCTCCTGACTCTCGCCGTCTCGGCCTGGGTGAAGTGGAAACCGGTCGCGAGGATCGCGCTCCTCGCCGCGATCTTCGTCCTCAAAGGCTTCGGGTACGTCATGAACCATATTCTGGACACTCGCTGGGGAAGCCTGGTGAGTCTATGGGAGTTGAACACCGTCGTGCGGCAGAGCCTTTTTAGCGGCAGAGATCCCGACACCCTACCGCTCTGGGCCGCCTGGGTCGCTCTGGGGGCCGCCTGCCTCCTCTTCCTCTCCATGCTGCGGCGCAAGCTGCGCGCCTACGAGGTGGTGCGATGAGCGCTGGAACGACTGCGGCATCGGCGGCATCCGCGACATCGGCGGCGGCGGCGGCATCCGCGACATCGGCGGCGGCGGCGGCATCGGCGACATCGGCGGCCACCCTTCCCGCCTTCACGGAGACCGGCGCGACGGTGCGGTCCGCCGCCGTCTCCGCGGCTCGGACGATCACTTTCGAGGGCGTCTCGAAGTTCTACGGCGAGGTTCTCGGAGTCAACCGGGTTCAGCTTACGATCCCGCCGGGAATCACGAGCCTCGTGGGTCCGAACGGCTCGGGAAAAACCACTCTGATGAACCTGATGGTGGGCCTCTTGATGCCCACCGAGGGAAAGATCCGGGTGTTGGGCATCCCTCCCGACCAGCCGGAGGAGCTCTTCCGGCTCCTCGGCTACTCGACCCAGTACGACGCGTTTCCCCGCGGTCTCACGGGCTGGCAGTTCGTCTACTCCTACCTCCGCGTCCACGGCCGGACGCACGCCGAGGCCGAGGCGCTGGCGGCGAAGGCGATCGCGAGGGTAGGCCTGACCGAGGCCGCGCCGCGGAAAGTCGCCGGCTACAGCAAGGGAATGCGGCAGCGGATCAAGCTCGCCCAGGCGATGGCTCACGAGCCGCAGGTGCTCATCCTGGACGAGCCTCTCAACGGGCTCGACCCCATGGCGCGGGCGGACGTCATCGCGCTGTTCCGCGAGCTGGCGGAGGCCGGGCTCCACGTCCTCGTCTCCTCCCACATCCTGCACGAGGTCGATCGCATTTCCGACCAGGTGATCCTCATCAACGGCGGCTACGTCGTCGCCGAGGGAAAAATCCAGGGGGTGCGAGAGGAGATGGAAGAGCACCCGATGCAGATCGCGGTGCGCTGCGACCGCCCCTCGCTCCTCGCGGCGCGGGCCTTCGAGGAGGAGCACGTGGTCGAGGCGAAGATCTCCGACGATCGGAAGGGCCTCCTCGTCAGCACCCGCGACGCGGACCGCTTCTACCTGCTCTTAAACCGGATCGTCCTCGAAACCGGCCTCCTCGTCGAGGCCGTCGCGCCGGCCGACGCCGACGTCTCCTCCGTCTACCAATACCTGATCGGATCGAATGGAGGCAAGGCATGAGCGCCGAGCCGTTGACTGCCCCGAAAACCGCCCCGAGCCCGGCGCCACCCGCCGCTCGGCTCCCCTGGGGTCTCTTCCGCCGCCAGCTGGCGGCGATCCTCCGGCTCGAAGTGAAGAAGAGCTTCTTCGGCAAGCGCGCCATCGGCCTCTACGCCCTGGCCGCGATGCCGGTCGTGATCTTCGCGCTCCACGCGATCGTCGCCCATTTCATCACCCACCCGGACGAGCTGGCCGAGGCGACGAAGACCTTCGCCACCCTCTACCAGACCTTCCTCCTCCGACTGGTGATCTTCTTCGGCTGCGTCGAGATCTTCGGCAACCTGATCCGTCGCGAGATGCTCGAACGGACCCTTCACTATTATTTCCTGGCCCCGATCCGCCGCGAGGTGTTGGCGACCGCCAAGTACCTGACCGGTCTCCTCGTCGCCTTCACTCTCTTCGGAAGCTCGACGATCGCCTCGTTCATCCTCTCCTACGTCCCCTTCAGAGGCCTCGATCTCTTCTTCCTCCACGGTCCGGGCTTCGCGCACCTCCTGGCCTACGTCCTCGTGACCTTCCTCGCCTGCCTGGGCTACGGCGCGGTCTTCCTCACCTTCGGCTTCTTCTTTAAAAGCCCGGCCATCCCGGCGGTGATCGTCTTCGGCTGGGAAGGGATCAACTTCCTCCTCCCCCCGGTGCTCAAGAAGATCTCGATGATCCACTACCTGGAGTCGCTCTGCCCGGTCCCCATCTCGCTAGGCCCCTTCGCCCTCCCCGCCGACGCCCCCTCCCCCTGGCTCGCCGTGCCCGGGATCTTCCTCCTGACCGCGGTGCTCCTGGCGATTTCGGGTTGGAAGGTGCGACGGATGGAGATCAGCTACGAGGAGGATTGAGGAGGGACGGCCGCCTCCCTCTTGCAACGGACGACCGAAGGAAGAGGGGCTGTCACCGCCCCTCCGCCTCCGGCCTCTAGGCAGCGAACTGAAACACAGGGGTTTCAAGCACGCGAACCGGCGTGCTCTGTCCCCAAACGATGGCCTGGACTCGCTCGACAGTCTCCGGGGAAAAGAATCTCTCCCCCGTACGTTGAGAGACTCGTGCCGGCACGTTCTCGATGACGAAGAAGCGGTCGCCCGCCTGCAAGGTGTACGTGACGCGCTCTTCGCTAAAGATCTCGTCGGACACGTCGTTCGTCATGGCAGTTACCTCCTGTAACGATGATCGACCCAGCGTTCCGGGTCGGGTTGGTAGACGGTAATGACCTTGATGAGGGGACGCGAGGGGTAGCTGACTTGGGCGTGAAGCGGCCGCGCTCCGAGGGTGAGGCCCAGGAGAAGACAGGAGGGACCGTACTTGTCGGCCGGGTAGTCCTCAATGACTTCGGATCCTGCGACGGCTTCGCGAAGCTCCTGCACGGTGATGTGTCGGATGACCGACTGATCGACAGCGTGCTGGGAGAACTCGAATTCGTTACGCTGGAACTTTGTCTTGATGGCATCGAGATCGACCGCTGAAGGGGGAATCGTCAATCACAGTCTCCCGAGCTATGCTTTCAGGCAAATTGTACCAGAGAGTGCCCTGAGGGCGCTCCGAAGCGCGGCGCCGCGCCAAGGGTTGATCCTCCCGAACGAGAAAGGGCGCCCCGCAGAGCGCCCTCCCCCATCTTACAACTTCCGGCTGCCGGCCTACGCCGGCACTCTGCGGGCGCGGATGCGCCCGACCTGCTCCTCGGCCCCCGGCCCGGCGGCTTCGAGCAAAGTCGCGAGCGCCCAAGGCGTCCACACGATCGCCCCTCCAGTAGGTGGAGCCCCTCGGCCCAGCGCGGCTTATACCGATCGAGCCACCCGGCCCGCCTGCGGTCCCTGCTCGCCATACACGGCGACCAGCGGGAAACCCTCGGATACTCCCTGCTTTTCGAGGTAGAAGAGTGACTCGCGGTCGATCACCGGCAGGAGGACCGAAAGGAGCCGAGCTGTTTCGAGGTGCCACAGAACGACCACGGGCGGATCGCCGATCGCGACGTCCTCCCAGATCCGAAGAATGGCGACCGCCCCTGGTCGCCCCGGAACGGGCGTCGCGCCCGCGGAGGAACTCCAGATAGGAACCGGCGTCCCTACCGCGATTTCCCGCTCGGGCCGGTCCCGTTTGTTGGGGCGGGAGGACGTTCCTCCCGATGTGGGGGTAGAATAGCAGAAGTGGGGCGGAAAGGGAAAGTCTGTGGTGGGCCCCGTTAGCTCTGTCAACCTGGGGTTGGCTACAAGCAGCGGCTGATTTTACTCGCCCCGGGAAATCACGGGCGCTTAATTTAAGGGACATTGGCTTATGCAGGAGCCCAAGATCCACGCCGTCGAGGTGATGCGCCGCATCAGTGAGGAGCACTATGCGCGAAAGACCTGACTCCATAGAAGATAATCGTCTTTTTCCGGAAGAAGGCCAGGGCACTGCACGCTGCGCTGGAGAGGCATGACGAGGTTACTTGGCACAGGAGGGGCCCCCCGGTTGTTTATGGGGTAGGAGGGCTAGGCGTCCTTTCATCCGCGTGGGCCAGTAAGAAAGCCGCAATTGTTTGCCGCTTTCTCAAACATTAGGATTAGGCCGAGAGGAAGACTATGCACATTGAGGATGCGGAACGGGTAATCATTCAGTGGATTCGTCAAAGGCCGACTTCAGAGTACTCAATCCATGGCTACGACATTTATCTTTCCCACTTAATCCGCTGGCATTTCCATGAATCCGGTGAGCAGGATCAACAGAAGATCGATCAGGACATCGAGAGGCTCTGGCCGGTGTTTGTCGCTGCTGCTTGGGAGTTGTGTCGCCGTGGGCTGATACGCCCAGGCATTCGGCAACTCTACTCGCAGCCCACCTCAGACGGGAGTGCGGGCGAGGGATATTCGGTCACGCCGTTTGGCGCCCAGTGGGCGGAAGAGTCCGGCCGCGATGATTTCGTTCCCACAGAACCGCAGCGCTTTTCTCAAATGCTAGCGCCCCACGCCGGCCGATTCGGTCCGGGGTTTCATGAGCGGGCTCAAGAAGCGGTCCGGTGCTACGGCGCCCATGCCTACCTCGCATGCTGCGCCATGTGTGGGGCATCCGCCGAATCGATTCTTCTCGCAGCGGCTATAGCCAAGAGCGGCGAGGAGCAGGTTCTGAATACCTACGCATCGGCCGTCGGACGTAGCCGGGTTCAAAAAGCACTCCTCGCGCATGTTGCGGAGCCGCTTCGTCAAGAGTTCAACAATCTCTCGATTCTCTTAAAGTATTGGCGCGACGAAGCCGCCCACGGCAAACCCTCGGGCATCGCAGACAACGAGGCATACACTTCCTTGGCGCTACTTCTTCGGCTCGCGAAGTTCGTAGATGAGAACTGGAAGGTATTGGTGTCGCAACCGAACTCGAAGGAACGAGGAAGCAGCAACTGGCCGGAGGACTAGCGACGCCCAGCCGGATTGGATTCCGTGCGACTCGCCCCTCAGTGATGCATGTCATGCCCATACTTCCGTAAAGCCTCCGCCACTTCGAGCTTCCGCACCCGCAACTTCCCTCCGCCCGCCCGCTCCGCCTCATCCGGATCGATGTTCTCGACGTCCGCCGGTTTTCCCTGGAGATCGAGGACGATCACGTCGAAGGTGAAGGCGGTTTCGGTCTTCGCCTGGAGCCAGTGGATGTTGTTCTTCTCGTCCGAGATCGAGGAGTGGGTGCCGGGACCGACGAGGTGGTCGATCGTGGGCTCGATCAGCATGTGGGTCTCGTCCTCTTCGACCTTGTCGTAGTGCCGGAGTCTTAAGTCTCCCTTGAGGACGTAGTGGCAGGACACCATGTTCTTGTGCCCGTGTGGGAGGATGGCGCGGTCTTTCTTCATGCCGAAGACCTTGCGGACGAAGACGAGATCCTTGGGGATGCCGTCGACCTCGGGAAACTCGACGGATCGGGTGTGGACTCCGAGGTCCGGATAGTCGAAGCCCTGGGAAAACTTGGCGAAATCGATCCGGGCGAGGAGGTCCGGCAGCTCGACACGGTCGTAAAGCTCCTGAATCTTCGCCTGCCAGGCGCTGGGACGGATCTTGCCGGTCTTCAGATCCGCGCTCATCGTGTTGAGGTCGCGCACCCAGCTCTCCGTGATCGGCCGGACCGGCGTCGCGAACGCATCCCGGGTGAAGAGCAGTTGAAGAAGGGAGTGAGAGGCGACGGTGAGGAGAAGGGACTGGGTGAACTCTCTCCTATCCATGACTCTTTCCTCCGACCGATTCGCCGCGATCAGTGAATGGGCCGCACCGTGATGCTCCGGTCGAGACTAAAGACTGTGGCGCTACTTGCTCCGCCTTGGCATGTCTTTCGTCTTGACCTGCACTGAAACGAGCAGGTCGAGGTCCAGGGCCTGCGAAGCCCTTGCGAGCGTGCCGAAGGTAAAGCTGGTATCGGTCGGGTCGAGGAGTCGATTCACCACGGTGCGGCTGGTCTGCATGCGTTCCGCCAGCTCTGTCCGTGTGATTTGATCCCGCTGCATTTTCGCGAGAAGCTGATCGGCCAGGATTTTCTTCTTGGCCCGGAGATCGACCTCCTCCCGAATGCCTTCCTCTTCGAGGAACGAAGAAAACGTAGACCCGAGATGCTTGTTGTTCACGCCTTGTCCTCCTTCTCAACCTGCTTCTGACGCGTTCTTCCCAGCGAAATCTGATCCGGCTCGGTTCGTGCCTTCTTCACGAAACCGTGCAGCAAGACCATCGAGTCCTCGGCAATGCAAAACAGCACTCGATACTGCACCCGATCCACCTTCGTCCGAACCTCGTATAGTCCACCGCCGAGGCCATCGACAAGCGGCATGGACACCGGCCACTGCCACTGTACCCTCTCGATATCCGCTCCAATCTCCTTCTTCGCCTCCACCGCCAGCAACCTGAGCCAGTCCCGAACTGGCTCGTTGCCCTGTTCGCTGCGGAAGAAGCGGCAGGCGAGCTTCGCAACAGAACGCATCTTCAGTGTACCGATTTCGGTACGTTCGTCAAGCCCGCAGCGGTCTGGGCATCACGCCCTCCCCGCCGCGATCCTCGCCCGCTTGCCAAGCATGGAACGGAGGAGGTCCGCCAGGCGCGCGCGGTCGAGCGGGGTGATCTGGTCCTTGGGGAGGACCTGGATGGCTCCTGGGGTCGAGAGCACGAAGTAGTGGCGGGATTCGAAGGCGCGGGTGACCTGCGGCCAGGTGAGGACGGCCTGGACCGCGGGGGAGCTGAAGTGGATGTCCCGCTCGGTGAAGTCGTAGCGGAGCGGGCGGCCGAGGAGCATGGCGAAGGCGGGACCGTTGAGCCCGGCGAAGGCCACCGCCGAGGGGACGACGAGGAGACCCAGGAAGGCGGGGAGCCAGTCCATGGGCGTCGAACCGGAGCGCGCGTGGAGACCCAAGAGGTTGTTGAGCGTGAACCCGGCGCCCAGGACGGCGAGGGCGATTCCCCAGCCGCTTTTGAAGTAGACGAGGAGACGCCCCTTGACGACGTCGGCCTTGGTGAGCCGGACGGTGATCTCGACCGGTCCGTTCATTGCGCGCAGAACTGGAAATGTCCCGCGAAGTCGGCCAGGGCTTGCGGATCGGCCGGGCTCCCGGTGACGTCGTCGGCCGCTGCGGGCGAAGCGGGATGGGGATCGGGGCCGAACCAGAGGCCCAGGCGGGTGCGCCCGCGGTCGGGACAGTCGACGAGGAAGAGGGTGGCGATGCCGTGGACCGCCTGGCTCTGGACGTTCATCTCGCTCCGGCTGGCGGAGTAGAGGAGAGGAACGCCCAGAACTTCGATCCGTCCGCGGCGGAGGATCTCGCCCTGGCGCAGGTCGACGTTGGCGCGATCCATCCATTCGGGACGCCGGCCTTGCCCCGAGAGGTAGCGGCGGACGTCCCGGTCGCGCTCGCCGAGCCGGTGGGAGCTCATGTAGAGAAAGCCGCGCTGGCTAAAAGGGTGCTCCCGGGAGGCGAGGCCCCGGGAAGGATCGAGGTCGGTGAGCATGGCCATCTTCAAGAAGAAAGAGGCAGAGTAGGCCCCCAGCGGGTAGTAGCCCGGCGGCAGCTCTCGATAGTGTAGAACGGCGCGAGTGCGGGCGTCCCGATAGGCGGGATCTTTTAATCCACGCTCAAAATCTCGACCCTGCAGGTAGGCGAACCAGGTCATTCCCACGAAGCCTGCGAGAACGAGCGCGACGAGGAGACCACAGCCGCAGCCGAGCCACGAGGGCTGCCGGCGCGGCCGGTCGGAAGGCCCTCCGGTGGGTGCTCCGGGCGGCATGGCGCTACATCTTGTCGGGCGTGGGGATGGCGAGGAGGCCGCAGAGGGTTTCGAGCCCCTTGCGGAAGGCTTGGACGGCGGCCAGGCGCGCGGCGCGCACGGCGGCGTCCTTCTCCTGGAGGATCGGGTGCTTGTGGTAGACCGCGTTGAAGCGCTGGGCGAGCTCCAGGGCGTGGCGGGCGACGAGCGACAGCTCGAGCCCGTCGGCTCCCCGCTCCACCGCCTCGCCGGTCTGGGCCACGGCGAGCACGAGGTCCCAGAGATCCTCGGGGAAGAGCTCGGGGGCGAGGCGGGCGACCTCCTCGGCCGTCACTTCATCCGGGAGGCCCTCCTCGCCGAGTCGGCGGCGGATGTTCTTCGCGCGGACGAGCGAGTACTGGAGGTAGGGGCCGGATTCGCCCTCGAAGGAGAGCGCCTCGTCGAAGTCGAAGGCGATCACCCGGTTGGTCGTCGCCTTGACCATGAAGAAGCGGAGGGCGGCGATGGCGATCTGGTGAGCCAGGGTGTCCAGGGCCTCGGGATCGAGCCCCTCGGCGCGGTCGCGGGCCGAGATCTCCTCCCGGCTCTTGGCCTCCAGCCGGTCGATCAGGTCGTCGGCCTTGACCCCGACGCCCTTTCTTCCCGACATCTCCAGGGTCTTGTCCTCCGCGCCCTCGGCGAGGAAGCCGAGGAGCCGGGCGGTCGACGGCGAGAGCGCCACCATCTCGTAGGCGAAGTGGATCGAGCGCTCGGCCTCTTCGCGGTGGCCGAGGGATTCCAGGCCCGCCCGCACGATCTTCTGGAGATAGCTCTGCCGGGTGTCGATGACGTTGATCGCCCGGTGAGCGTGGCCGAAGTCGGGGTGTCCGGGCTCGCCCGCGCTCGCCGGCGAGGTCGTTTCCCAGACCCCTTCCTCTTTCCAGAAGGAGTAGGCGAAGTCGCTCCCTAGAAGCCCGAGCTTCCAGAGTTGGTAGGCGATGTCCTTGCCGACATAGGTCACCGTGCCGTCGGAACGGACGATCACCTTGTCGGGGTCCTCCAGGCCGGCGAACTCCTCGCTCTGGGAGAGCGGCATCACCCAGCAGCCCTGGTTCTTCCCCGTCGCTTCGAGGCGGACGGCGCCGCTCTCCTTCAAGAGGCCGAAGGCGTGGTCGAAAAAGTGCAGACCGAGGATGCTGCTCTCGCGGGTGAGGAGGTCGTAGGAGACGTCCAGCCGGCGCATGGTCTTCAAGTGGCAGTGGACAACCCGGCGGGCCACGAGCCGCGCCATCTCGGCTCGCTCCCCGGTGCCGGTCTCCATCTCGTGGAGGGTCTGGCGGCGAAGCTTGGGTCCTTCCGTCTTCCCAGCCTCACTCTCGTACCACTGGCCGACCTCGCTGTAGAGATCCCAACAGTAATAGTCGAAGGGCTCGGGAAGGGCGAGGACGTCGGCCGCGGTCAGGTGCCGGCGATCGAGGAAGCCGACGACGACGTCGGCGAGCTGGACCCCGGTGTCGTCGATGTAGTTCTCGACCTCGACCGTGTAGCCGAGACCCTGGAGGCAGCGGGCGAGGACGTCGCCCAAAACGGAGTTGCGCAGGTGGCCGATGTGGGCCGCCTTGTTGGGGTTGATGTTGGTGTGCTCGATGATGACCTTGCCGGGGCGGGGCGTACAGCCCAGGAGATCGGCTGCGAGCACCTGGGCGGTGAAGGCGCCGCGGTCGAGCCGGAAGTTGAGGTAGCCCGCTCCCTCGACCGTCACCGCGTGCACGAGGGCCGGCCGGGGGAAGGCGTCGGCCAGCTCCTGGGCGATCTCCCGCGGCTTGCGCTTGAGCTGCCGGGCGAGCTGCAGGGCGGCGGGGCTCGCGAGGTCGCCCAGCTCACGCCGCGGCGGCACCTCCAGGACCGGCGCGTGGTCCAGCCCGAAACGCTCGCGGATGGTCGTCGCAAGCGAGTCGGTAAGTTCCTTCTTCAGGTCTCCCCACATGGCCGGCCGAGTGTATACCAACGTCTCGCACCAACGCCCGGAGAGAGGCCCTGATATCATCCCCCCGTGAGAGACGAGGAAATCACCGAGAATCGCCTGGTGGTGACGATGGACCGGACCCAGCTGGAGCTGGTCCAGGGCGACATCACCGACATGGAGGTCGACGCCATCGTCAACGCCGCCAACGAGCAGCTCCAGCTCGGAGCCGGGGTGGCGGGGGCGATCCGGGAAAAGGGCGGGCCGTCGATCCAGGAGGAGTGCAACCGGATCGGCAGCACCCCGGTGGGGACGGCGGTGATGACCGGGGCCGGGCACTTGAAAGCCCGCCAGGTGATCCATGCCGTGGGTCCGCGGATGGGGGAAGGCGACGAGGACCGGAAGCTCGCTTCGGCCGTGCGCTCCGCCCTGGCCCTCTCCGACCGCCGCGGCATGAAGTCGATCGCCATCCCGGCCCTCTCGACCGGCGTCTTCGGCTTCCCCAAGGAGCGCGCCGCCCGCATCATGCTGACCGAGATCCACCGCTACCTGCAAGGCGGCACCAAGCTCGAGCGGGTCGTCGTCGCCCTCTGGGACGAAGAGACCTTCGAGATCTGGAAGCGCGAGCTGCGGCGCGGCTTCCGGTAAATGCCTCGGGTGCTGGCTCCGTTGGGCTCCGAGGACCGGCGCCTGGCTGCGCGGAGCGCCCGAAGGCGCCGGCCCGCAGGACCCAGCGGAGCCAGCCTTCAGGCTACGAAATAGGCGCTGGCGCGGATCTGGAGGCGGGCCCGGGGCTCGAAGCCGCTGCCGACGACGGCGAAGGCCGAGGAGGCGCCGAGGACCGGCAGCACGATCCAGCCGTCGAAGCTCTCTCCCCCGCGTAGGGCGGCACCACCGGCTCGATCTCGGCGATCTTCGTCCAGTGCTCCTCGTCCGGGTCGAAGGAGGAGCGCAGCTCGACGTAGGCGCGGTCGAGGTCGATCGTGCGCTGCCCGGAGGGGTGCCAGATCGAGAAGACGAAGCGCACCTCGTCGTAGAGGTGGGTCTCGATGAAGGGGGTCCCCGCCACCAGGAGCGGATAGGTGAAGGAGCCCGCCGAGTCGGTGGCGAAGATCTCCGGGGTGGGGTCGAAGGTGACGTGGTGGGGCGGGGTCGCCGAGCTCATCTCACCTCCCATCCTAAGCGGATCCACCGCGGGCCAGAGCGAGGGCGCGCGCGATTCGTTCGAGGCTCTCTTCGGGCGTCGCGCCGAGGAGCGGTGCGCCGATGCCGAAGGCGATCGCCCCGGCGGCACGGTAGGCCGGGATCTCCTCGACTCCGAAGCCGCCCCCGGCGAGCATGGGGATGTCACCGAGCGGCCCACGGAGAACCGACAGGTAGGCCGGCCCGCCGACGGGCGGCAGCGGCCAGACCTTGACCAGGTCCGCCCCCAGCTCGTGCGCGGCCACCACCTCGGTCGCGGTGAGGGCGCCCAGCATCAGATAGGTATCGTGCTGGCGGGCGAGCGCGGCCACCGCCGGATTCGTGTTCGGGCTGACCAGGAACTCCGCCCCCGCGGCCACCGCCTCCTCGGCGCGGGCGGCGGTGGTCACCGTCCCCATGCCGATCCACGGTGGGCCGGACGAGCCGTTGGCGGCGTTGGCGGCATTGCGTGCCGCCAGGAGCTCGCGCACCAGGCGGCTGGCGCCGGGGACCGTGAAGGTGATCTCGATCAGCTCCAGGCCGGACTGGAGGAACAGGTGCGCCACCCGGGCCGCCTCCTCCGTCGAGGCGGTGCGGACGACGCCGACGATCGGTGCCCGCGTGAGGCTGCGGGTGACCTCCTGACGGGTATCGACTCGGATCTCTGTCTCCATGGCGGCGGAGTCTATCACTCCCCGGATTCGACTCCCGTCCGTCGTTTTCCCCCTGGAACCGGTTCCGCGAGGACAATTGACGACAAGATTGGTAAAGATAGCTGGAAAGGCTCCGCGGGTAGGAGTATCATTGCCGGGCGATAGGGTTCAACGTATCTGGCAGCACTTGGTTTAAGGATCGAATGGCTATCTCCGATCGACCTGTCCGAGAGTCCCTGGATCAGCTTCTGAGGCGTCTGCGTCCACGCCTGAAGCAGATCCTCGGCCGCTACCGCGTCCCGGCCCACGATGCCGAGGATCTGGTACAGGAGGCCCTCGTCTCGACGATCCAGAAGTGGGACGAGATCCAGGATCCCGAGGCCTGGCTGCTGGTCACTCTCCGCAACCGCTGCGTCGTCTACTGGCGCAAGCGCCGCACCAACCTCTACAGCTCGGTCGACGCGGCCATCCTGGAGCTCCTCTCGGAGCCGGTGACGGCGCCGCAGGAGAAGGCCGAGCTGCGCTGGGACTTGAAAAACCTCATCGACGAGCTGCCGCCGCGCTGCCGCACGCTTCTGCGCCTGCGCTACGGTCTCGGCTACGACTCGGCCGAGGTGGCCGCCCAGATGGGCTACCACCCATCGAGCGTCAGGAAGGTGGCCCGCCGCTGCATGGCCGCCCTCACTTACCAGATGGTCACCCGCGGCTACGCCCGGGAAGATTTCGAAGGTCCCCAGGCCGACGAGGAGTAGGTCCCCCTACTCCCCCGCTTCAGTCCCTCTTTTCCCCAGCTTCCGATCGACCCGCCGGCAGATGCCGCGGAGGATGGCGATCTCGTGCGAGGAGAGCGCGGCGCGCGAGGCCGCGGCCCGTAGGTCGCGGAGCACGCCGGTGAAGCTCGTGTCGCGGTCGAACCCCACCCGGGAGAGCACCTGGGTGAGGTGCGCGAAGAGCCCCTCGATCTCCGCCCCGGGGGCGGGCGCCTCCCGGAAGTCGGGGACCGCCGGCGCCGCTCCGCCCGCCATGTGAAGCTCGTAGGCGACGAGGAGGACCGCCTGGGCGAGATTCAAGGTGGGCTGAACGGGCGCGCAGGGGACGATCACCACCGCCGAAGCCCGCGCCAGCTCTTCGTTGGTCAGGCCCCCGACCTCGGGACCGAAGACGAGGGCGGTCGGGGTACCCGGCGGATCCTGGGCAAGGAAGCCGGGCAGCTCGCGAGGGCCGAGGAGCGGCACCCCGAGCCGCCGGTCGCGCGCCGAGGTCGTCCCGATCACCCGCGAGAAGGGGGCGAGGGCCGCGGCGACCGAGCTCTCCCGCACCGCGCCGTCGAGGACGTGCCGGGCTCCCACGGCGAAGGCCTTCGCCACGTCGCCGAAGGCCGGCGCCGGCTCGACCAGGATCATCCGACCGAGCCCCATGTTGGCCATCGCCCGCGCCGCCGACCCCACGTTCCCCTCCTCGCGCGGCCGGACGAGCACCACCGCCGTGTTCTCGGGCTCGATCATGGGCCGGACTCTATCCCAGCGCCCCTCACCACATTGACAGCCCAGGAGCGGAAAGGTAGTTTGATCGCGGAATCCCTTACCGACGACGAGGAGAACGCGTAGAGATGCCGAAGTCTGCCCCGCGGGCGTATCTGATCTTCACCGGGAGCGGCCCGATCCTGGTGCTGTCCACCTATCCCAAGCTGACCGACGAGCGCCTGGTGAGCAAGCTGCGCTACAAGGGGATCGACAAGTTCATCGCCTACGAGGTGGACCTGGCGGCGGTCCAGGCGCGCTACGAGCACTCCTATGAGAACGTCTCCAAAGACCTGGAGAAAGAGCAGGACATGCGGGTGCTCGACTTCAACGGCCACCAGATCATGACCAACTTCGCCCTCGACGAGTTGGGCGACCCGATCAAGTTCGGGGGCTAGCCGCGGCAGGCCGGAAACGCAGCAGGTCGTACCCCAGCTCGGCGAACAGCCGGTGGGTGGCGGGAAGGGGAAGCCCCACGACGTTCGTGTAGTTGCCGAAGACCTCCTCGACGAAGAGCGCCCCCAGCCCCTGGACGGCGTAGGAGCCGGCCTTGTCGAGCGGCTCGCCGGTCGCCACGTACCAGGCGATCTCCGCCTCGCTCATCGCGGCCATCCTCACCCGCGAGGTCTCGACGGTCGCCGGCATCGCCGCCCGGCGGCCCTCGCCGCCCACCTCCAGAAGCGCCACGCCGGTCAGCACCGTGTGCTCGCGGCCGGCGATTCTCGCGAGCATCCGCCGGGCGTCCGCCTCGTCCCGGGGCTTGCCGAGGAGGTCGCCGTCGAGGACGACGATCGTGTCGGCGGCGAGCACCAGCTCCCCCGGTCCGACCCGGGCCGCCCCCTTCTCGCGCGCCAGTCGAAGCACGTACTCACGCGGTTCCTCGCCCGGCCGCGGAGTCTCGTCCAGATCGACCGGTCGGACCGTGAAGGCGATCCCGAGCCCCGAGAGCAGCTCGCGCCGCCGTGGCGAGGCGGAAGCGAGGACGAGAGCAGGGAGGGCGGCCAAAGGGAGGGCTTTACGGATAGTAACCGCGTGGCGTCTTGACGGTGAGGCCGGGCTTCGCCATCTTGACCTCGATGGTGCGGAACTTGTCCTTGCCGGGACTCGCCGCGCCGCCCTGGCTGGACTCATAGGAGAGGAGGTACTGGCTGCGGAGGTCGCTCTCGACCTCCTCGTAGACGCTGTCGAGCTCCTTCGCCTTCTCGATGAAGAAGTGCCTCCCCCCGGTCTCCTCGGCGAGCTTCTCGAGCTTCAGCCGAACGTCGGCGTCCTGGGTGGTCAACCCCAGGCCGATCGTGTAGATCGAGACTCCCGTGCGGCGGGCGAATTCCAGGGCCTCCGAAAACTTGTAGTGGCTCTTGTCGTCCTTGCCGTCAGAGAGGAGGACGACCGCCCGTTTGCCCTTGATGCCACCGAAAAGATAGAGGGTGTAGATGAGGCTGTCGTAGAGCGCGGTGTCGCCGTCAGCGGTCAGGTTGGCGAGGCCGCCGGCCAGGACCTCCCGGTTGTTGGTGAACTTGACCGCCAGGTTCGGCTTGTCGGCGAAGGTGACGACGACCGCCCGGTCCTTGGGGGTGATCACCTTGTTGAAGAAGCGCAGCGCGCCGTCGACGGCCTCGGGGAGCGAGACGCTCATCGAGCCCGAGGTGTCCAAAAGGATGCCGGCATAGATCGGCACGTCCTTGACCCGCTCGAAGCGCCGGATCTGCTGCTCGACCCCATCCTCCATCACCTTGAAGTCGCCGGCGACGAGGCCGTCGACCGGATGCCCACGCCGGTCGGACACCGAGGCGAAGAGCTCGACCAGGTCGACCTGCACCTTCTCCCCCTGGAGCGGCGAGTTGACGAGCACCGTATCCTCGGTCGAATTGCCGCCCTCGGCCAGGTAGGCGACGGCGCGCACGTAGGTGACCTTGGCGTCCGGCGGCAGGACGATCGGCTGCGCGAAAGGCGGCTGGTAGAGGGTCGCGACCCGCGTCTCGTTGAGATAGAACTCGACCCGGTCGAGGCTCTCCCCCTCCGGCACCTTGACCTCGGCATTGGCGCGCAGGCTCTGCTGGTAGGTCTTCCCCGGTTGCGGCTCTAAGAGGCGGAGCGAGAAGCGGTGGGGGCCGGCATTCAAGAAGACCTCGTCCTGGGCCAGCTCCTCCCCTCCCGTCCCTTGCGCCACCACCTTGAGCGCATGGATCTTCGGCTGGTCGCCGAGCGCCAGCTCGACGCTGTACGGAGGGTTCGACTTCGAGAGGATCGTCTTGCCGTTCAAGAGAAACGTGACGCGAGAGATCCCCTGGCCGGTCGTCACCGCTTCGACCCGCACCTTGCCGGTCACCAATCCCTCGGGCGGCGGCAGGAGCCGGATCGTCTGGTCCCCCGAGTGGAGGGCGGCGTTGGCCTCGCGGAACGAGTCGCCCCCGGCGGCAGCCCCACTCCCCACGGCGCCTGGTGCCGGCGTGCTCGCGACGGCGGTCGGGAGAGCCGGCGGAGTGGGCGGCACGGCCGCGAGGCCTGCCGGCACCTCGATCTGGCGCTCGTCGCGGAAGTAGCGCTTCCCCCCTACGTCTTCCACCTTGACGATCAGGTTGTAGACCCCCGGCCGCAGGTAGCGCTGAAAGACGAGGGGGATGCGTCCCTCCCGGATCTGCGCCGCGGCCTCCTTGGCAGGGAGGGTGAAGCGGTAGCGGAAGTGCTCGAAGAGCTCTTCCTTGAAGATCACCTCGCCGTCGATGACGAAGTCGTAGGACTCGAAGTCGCCGGTCTTCGCGAGCTTGAGCTCGTCCTTCGGCACCGAGAGGAGCCCCTGGACGACGGTGCGGCTGCCGTAGCGGCCGGGATAGCTGATGGCGAGTTCCGCCGGGAAGGCGGCGGCGCCCTCGGGGAGGTCGGTCGAGTAGGCGGAGAAGGTCGAGAGCCACTCTTCGCCCGGCCGGGGGGCGAGTTGGACGGCCTTCTCGACCCGGGTCCAGTCGACGGTGTTGCCGATCGCGCCCAGGATGTCGGCGCCCTGTGAGCAGGACTCTTCGATGAGCTCCGGCCGCGGTCCGTCGGGGTAGCGGGACCGCACCTCGAAGGAGAGCAGCGAATTGACTCCCTGACTCGGATACCAGAGCCGCCAGGAGTTCCCGGCGGCGGCGACGAAGACGAGGCTGTAGGAGGTGCGGATGAACTCGTTCTTCTCGAAGCTCCAGACCTCCAGCGGCAGGAACATCTCGGGGCAGTGCGACTTGAGGACGTGGGCCGGCTCGCCGTTCCACAGGATCATGCGCGCGCGGTCCTCGGTGATGTTCCCGAACTTCTCCCGCGCCGCCCGCGCCCGCCCCTCCCAGCGCTCCTCGAACTCGTTGACGACCGTCTGCGGGAAGGGGTCGCGCACCTGCCAGAACTTGCGCACGAAGGCATCCCGCTGGTAGTCCTGCTTGAGAGCGAGGAACGCGCTGCGCTCCTTGGCGCTCATCAGGGGGGCCGTCAGCTCCAGAAAATCGCGGTGCCGCGGTGACAGATCGGCGGGAAGAGGCTGGGAGTCGACCGGAGTGGGCACCGCCGCCTGAGGAGGAGGCGCGGGTTTCCCGGCCGCTCCGGCCACCCCCGGCGCTGCCGAAGCCGCCGCCACGAGGGCCAGAAGAAGCAACCACAGGGGCCGACAACTGGAAGACGACATCGTGAGGCGATCCTACGCCCGGGGTGGGGGGAGGGGCAACCCCGGGAGGGCTGGGTGGGGGCTTCAGGCCTGAAGGGCCGTAATTCCTTAGCGAAGGGCGCAGCCCTGGATGGGGCCCCGGGCACGTACTCTTCGGCTTCTCGGTCCCAGGCATGTTCTTCGGCCCCTCCGTCCCGGGCACATTCTTCGGCTACGGCCCGTTGGGCCTGAACGGGGATGGTGGGCGGGTGGGGGGCTTCAGGCCTGAAGGGCCGTAATCCCTTAGCGAAGGGCGAAGCCCTGGAGGGGGCCCCGGGCACGTACTCCTCGGCTTCTCAGCCCCAGGCATGTTCTTCGGCCCCTCCGTCCCGGGCACATTCTTCGGCTACGGCCCGTTGGGCCTGAAACGGGGATGGTGGACGGGCGGGGGGCTTCAGGCCTGAAGGGCCGTAATTCCTTAGCGAAGGGCGAAGCCCTGGAGGGGGCCCCGGGCACGTACTCTTCGGCCTCTCGGTCCCCGGGCTCTCTCGCTCTCGGCCCCGGGCACCGTCCGGCTGGAACCCCACCGGTCTACCCGCCGAACCAGGGCTTCGCCCCTCGCTAAGGAATTACGGCCCTTCAGGCCTAAAACGGGAGGGTTAATCCCACATGTAACGCTCATTTGCATTCGATCTGATCTCTCATCCCGGGCGCTCTCGGCCCCGGGGCACCGTCCGGCTGGAACCCCACCGGCCTACCCGCCGCACCAGGGCTACGCCCTTCGCTAAGGAATTACGGCCCTTCAGGCCTGAAACGGAAGGGTCAATCCCACATGTAACGCTCATCGCATTCGATCTGATGGCGCTTGAGGAGCGTGCGGTATTCCTCCTGGAACGTCCTGTGGCGATGATGCTCTTCTTGCTCTTGAATGTAGCGGACGACGGAGTCTGCGTTCGACTGGCTGACCGAGAAAGCGCCATAGCCGGCCTGCCAATAGAAGCTCGCCATGGCATCGCCCTGGGTCTTCAGCCATTTCGAGGAGCACACCTTTACCGCTTCGACCACCTGGGCCATCGTGAGGGTCCGCGGTAGGGCAAAGAGAAGGTGAACATGGTCTTCGATGCCTCCCACTTGCAGCGAGACACAACCCTTCTCCTCCAGAACGCTCGCGAGGTAGGCATGCAACTCCGCGCGAATCTCCGGAATCAGCACCGGCTCGCGATCCTTCGTGCTGAAGATGACATGCACCAGAATCCGGGATAAGGATTGTGGCATCTCCTCCCCTTTGTGGGCCCGATAGCTACGGCCCCCTATAGATGCTCGATGTCCAGGCGATGGGCGGGTGGGGGGCTTCAGGCCTGAAGGGCCGTAATTCCTTAGCGAAGGGCGCAGCCCTGGATGGGGCTCCGGGCACGTACTCTTCGGCCTCTCGGTCCCGGGCCACTCTCTCTTCGGCCTCCCCGTCCCGGGTACGTTCTTCGGCTTCCTCATCCCGGATACGTTCTTTTCCGCCTCTCCGTCCCGGGCGCTCTCGGCCCCGGGCACCGACCGGCTGGAACCCCACCGGCCTACCCGCCGCACCAGGGCTACGCCCTTCGCTAAGGAATTACGGCCCTTCAGGCCTAAAACGAACCCTCCCCTACCCAGACCCCCGGGCGTCCAACTCGGCCACGAGCTTCTTCGGGGCGACGGTCCGGTAGGCCGCGACGACCAGATCCTCGATCTCGTCCCAATCGACCGCCAAGTCCAGCCAAACGCCGAGCCAGCCGCGATGGCCCACGTAGGGCGGTACGAAGAAACGTTCCGGATGGGTGCCGACGAGCGCCTCCTGCGCCCCGTCCGGCGCGGCGCACCAGAAGGCCACCCGCTCGTCGTGGTGGTGATCGGCGTAGTTCACGAAGGTCTTCTTGTCACGCACGAACCAGGTCGGCTCGCCGTGACTCAGCCGTTCGGTCGCCTCCGGCAGGGCGAGGCAGAGGCGGCGAAGCGTTTCCAGGGGATTTCCGCTCATCGGTGGATGATGGCATATCCTGGCCGGAGGTCGCTTGGGAGAGCTTCGGAGGAAGCCTCAGGATGGCACCCGCCCGGTGCTATGCTCCCAGGACTCTCAATCGGAGGGAGCTTCCCATGCGCCGGAGCCTGTTTCTCGCCTGGACCCTAGGGCTGGCGGTCAGCCTTCATGCCGAACCGCCGGCTCCGCAGCACTTCGACGGAGCGACCTGGTGGAATCACGTCAAGGTCCTGGCCGACGACAACATGGAAGGCCGGGAGACCGGCAGCGCCGGCCTGCGCCGGGCGGAAGCCTATATCGTCCAGCAGCTCACCCAGGCCGGCCTCACCGCCGCCGGCTCCCAGGGTTTCTACCAGCCGGTCGAGATCCTCGAACGCCAGATCGACGAGAAGCACTCCTCCGCCGCTCTCGTCCACGCCGGCACCACCGGGAAAACTGGGAAAACCGAGCCGCTCGCCCTCGGCGAGGATGCCTACTTCAACCTGCGCTCCGAGTTGACGACCCGGGAGGTCACGGCGCCGCTCGTCTTCGTCGGCTACGGCCTGCAGATCCCGGAGACGAAGCTCGACGAGCTCGCCGGCCTCGACCTCCATGGCAAGATCGTCGTCTATCTGGCCGGCTCCCCCGCCGACGTCCCCACTGCGCTCTCCGCCCACTACCAGTCCATGTCCGAACGCTGGAAGGCCCTCCGCGCCGCCGGCGCCTTGGGCATCATCGCCATCCCGAACCCGGCCTCCATGGACATCCCCTGGTCGCGCATGTCGCTCAACCGCGCCCATCCGGCGATGGAGCTCGCCGCTCCCGACCTTCAGGAGACCCCGGGCCTTGCGATGGCCCTCACCTTCAATCCCGAGCGGGCCGAAAAACTCTTCGCGGGCTCCCCCAGCACCTTCGCGGCGATCGCCGCCCTCGGCAAGGACCGAAAGCCGCTGCCCCACTTCGCCCTCGCCACCTCGCTCCGGGCCCACGCCAGCGTCAAGCGCACGAAGGTCGAATCCGCCAACGTCGTCGCCCGGCTCCCCGGCACCGATCCCGCGCTCCAGAACGAGAACGTCGTCCTCTCCGCCCACGTCGACCATTTGGGGATCGGCGAGGCCATCCACGGTGACCGTATCTACAACGGCGCCATGGATGACGGCTCGGGGAGCGCTCTCCTCCTCGACATGGCGACCCACCTGGCGAAGAGCGCTCGCGGCAGGCGTTCGATCCTCTTCGTCTTCGTGACCGGCGAGGAGAAAGGACTCCTGGGCTCGAAGTACTTCGCCGCCCATCCCACGGTCGCTCTCCCGTCGATCGTCGCCGACGTCAACGTCGACATGTTCCTCCCCATCGTCCCCCTCAAAGTGCTCAAGGTCCAGGGGATCGCCGAATCCGACCTGGGCGACCGGGTCACCGCGATCGCCCAGGGGCTCGGCGTCAAAGCGGCCGCCGACCCCGAGCCGCTCAGGAACGGCTTCATCCGCAGCGACCAGTACAGCTTCATCCGCCGCGGCATCCCCGCCATCAAGCTGGACGTCGGCTTCGAGCTCGGCACTCCCGAGCAGAAGATCTTCAAGGATTGGTTGACCCTGCGCTACCACGCCCCTTCAGACGATCTGAGCCAGCCCGTCGACCTGGGCGCCGCCGCCCTCTACGAGGAGATCACGCGCGAGCTCCTCCTGGAGGTCGCCAATGCCGATGCCCGGCCGGCGTGGAAGCCCGATTCGTTTTTCAGGCGCTACGCCACGGGCGCTCCCTGACGGTGGGGGCGGCGGCCTTTCCGGTAGAATGGTTGGAGAGGTGTAGCCGATGACTCCCAAACCCCAGAGTTTCTTGGTCGACGCGGAGGGCAAGCGCGTCGGAGTAGTGCTCGATATGCGCGAGTACCAGGCCGTTCTCGAAGAGCTCGATGCCGTCCGCGCTTACGATGCCGCCAAGGTGAGCGGCGAGAAGCCGATACCGTTCGAGCAGGCGATCCGGGAAATCGAGAGCCAGCGTAGGTGACCTATCAACTCTTCCTCCTGCCGCGAGCGCAGAAGGAATTGGCGCGGTTGCCCACGGAATCGTACGAGAGGGTCCTCTATGAGATCGAGGATACCCCGAAGACGGTGACGGTCGTTCAGGTCGGCCATCGGCGCGACATCTACCGTTGACGCTGGCTCTGTACGCTCGTCCGCCCGCCCCATTGCCTTTCCCGCCTCCCTCCCGTAATCTGGCCTGCTCTAGACTACGAGGACTCCCTTGGACCGCATCCGGAACTTCTGCATCATCGCCCACATCGACCACGGCAAGTCGACGCTCGCCGACCGGCTCATCCAGCGCTGCGGCGCGGTTGAGGAACGGGAGTTCCGCGACCAGATCCTCGATTCGATGGACATCGAGCGGGAACGCGGCATCACCATCAAGAGCAACACAGTCTCCCTCCTCTATACCGCGAAGGACGGGGTGACCTATACGTTGAACCTGATCGACACCCCCGGCCATGTCGACTTCTCGCACGAGGTGCGCCGCTCGCTCATGTCCTGTGAGGGGGCGCTCCTCCTCGTCGACGCCTCCCAGGGGGTCGAGGCGCAGACCGTCGCCAACCTCTACCTGGCGCTCGAATACGACCTGGAGATCATCCCGGTCATCAACAAGATCGACCTCCCCTCGGCGGACGTCGAGCGCATCCGGGAGGAGATCGACGCCGACCTCGGGCTCGATCCCTACGCGGCCGTCCTCTGCTCGGCCAAGCAGGGAATCGGGATCGACGATGTATTGGAAGCGGTCGTCACCCGCCTGCCGCCCCCCGCGGGCGACCCCGAGGCGCCGCTCCGGGCGCTAATCTTCGACGCCCAGTACGACATCTACCGCGGCGTCGTCCTCCTCTGCCGGGTGGTCGAGGGGACGATCCGGCCCGGGCAGAAGGTCCGCCTCATGCACTCGGCCCGGGAGTACGAGGTGGAAGAGGTGGGGATGCTTCGCCTCCGGCGGATCAAGACGGACGAGATCGCGGCGGGCGGCGTGGGCTATGTCATCGCCGGGGTCAAGTCGGTCTCCGACATCGCCGTGGGCGACACGGTGACCGAGTTCGACCGCTCGGCGGCCGAGCCGCTCCCCGGCTACAAGGAGGCGAAGCCGGTCGTCTTCTCCTCTCTCTACCCGATGGCGACCGACGAGTACGAGGATCTCTCTAAGGCGCTCGAAAAGCTCAAGCTGAACGACGCCGCCCTGACCTACCAGAAGGACGCCTCGACGGCCCTGGGCTTCGGCTTCCGCTGCGGCTTCCTCGGGCTCCTCCACCTGGACGTCGTCCAGGAGCGGCTGGAGCGCGAGTACAACCTCTCGCTCCTCCTCTCCGCCCCCTCGGTGCAGTACGACATCTATCTCAACGACGGCACCTTAAAGCAGATCGACAACCCATCCCTCTACCCCGACCCGTCGAACATCAAGAGCGCCTTCGAGCCCTTCATCAAGGCGTCGATCATGGTGCCCGAGCGCTACCTGGGGGTGGTGATGGAGCTCTGCCGCGAGCGCCGGGGGGTGGACACCCGCTTCGAGTACCTGGCGGTCGGCCGGCTTCAGGTGATCTCCGAGCTGCCCCTGGCCGAGGTGCTCTTCGACTTCTACGATCGCCTGAAGACGATCACCCAGGGCTACGGCTCGTTCGACTATGAGGTTCTCGACTACCGGCAGACCGACCTCGTCAAGGTCGACATCCTGGTCAACACCGAGAAGGTGGATGCCCTCTCGCAGCTCGTCCACCGCGAGAAGGCCCGGCCGCGCGCCCTCCACTACTGCGAGAAGCTCGCCGAGACCATCCCGCGCCAGAACTTCAAGATCGCGATCCAGGGAGCGATCGGCGGCAACGTCATCGCCCGCTCGACGATCAACCCCTACCGGAAAGACGTCATCGCCAAGTGCTACGGCGGCGACATCTCCAGAAAGCGCAAGCTCCTCGAAAAGCAGAAAGAGGGCAAGAAGCGGATGAAGATGGTGGGAGCGGTCGAGATCCCCCAGGAGGCGTTCGTGGCGGTGCTCAAGACCGAGACGGACTAGGCTCCCACCCGCTCCATTTCGGACAAAGCGCTCAGGCGTTCGGTGCCACCCGGGCGCTCTTCAGCATGTTGAAGAAGGCGTCCCGCTGGGGAGCGAGGGTCTTGTCTGGCCCGGTCGCCTTGAAAAACCAGGGACCGCCGGACCCTTCGACGACCGCGCCCAGGAGGCGGGCGTCGGTCACGGGGCTCGACGGCCCCATCCCCATCGAGCTCGGCTTCAGGGTGCCGTGGACGTCGACCCAGGTGACCTTGAGCCCGTTGGCCGTGAGGGTGCCGCGCTCGGGCTTCGGCGTTCCGGGGCCCGCCTCCATCTGGTTGGTCCAGCGCTGGAGGTTGTCCTCGACATTCCCCCCCTGCCCGTTGCCGAAGTAGAAGACCCCGAGCTCGCCCGGCCCCGCCGGTCCGGGGATCGAAGCCTGGGCGAGCCGCATGGAGGAGCCGGGGGTCTCCGCGCTCCACGCCTTGGGCAGGTCGAACTGGAGCTTGGTGTCTCCGGCCGCGGGTCCCGAGGCGGGAGCGGAAGGCGCGGCGTCCGGAGTCGTGCCGCGCGAGGAGATCGGTCCGATGCCCGGATCGGGGGCCGGCGTCGCCGGGGAGGCATCCGGCGCGGCAGTCGGAGCCGCGGGGGCCTCCGCCTGCGCGGTCTGGACGGGCGCCGGAGGCGCCGGAGGTGCCGGAGACATCGACTCCGGCTTCCCGCCGCAGGCGACGCCGCTGACCCCGACGACCACGGTGGCGCCGAGGAGGAGGATCGGGAGGAGAGCAGAGGAGCGTGGGTTCATCGTTCGGGTCCTCGGGTAGAAGGTCGCGGGGAGATTATCACCCCCCCTGCCCACCGTTCCGCTAGAATCCACCCGGAAGCGCTCGGGGGCTGGTGCCTCTTGCGGTCTTCAAAACCGTTGTCCCGTACCGGTTGCGGTCCGGGGGGTGGGTTCGATTCCCATGCGCTTCCGCCATTCGGTGGTCCCCTCGCGCTACCTGCTTTCCTTCCGGCCGGCGCCGACCGTCCCGGAGTGAATCGAAGAGCGCACCTGGCGTAAGGAAAGGAGTCAAACCATGCAGAAAGCGAAGAAGCTCCACAAGCTGACGCTCTCGAAGGAAACCCTAAGGAACGTCGTCGAAGGTGAGCTCAAGCAGGTGGCGGGTGGCATCGTCGAGACCGACACGCCCTCCGAATGCTTCGGCTGCGTCGCGATCGCGTAGCCGGTCCTGCTCTGAAGCGCTGAACGGCCGCCCTCGCAAAGGAGGGCGGCCCGTTCTTATTCGGCGCTATCGTGCAAAGCAGAAGTGAGCGCGTGCAGATATACGGGTGCGACAGGCTCTTCCACTCTCTATCAACCCCTCTTCCATTCGGATTCGTGCAATTCCAGGATCGGCACGCACGTTCTCGCCGCGGAACTGTGTGACTTCAGACCGAAAACGTGCGAATAGAAGGCGGAGAGCTTCTCGCCAAGCTTGGAATAGCCGCTGGCGGCTCTTGATTTGCACGATAGTGCCAGAGAGTTGCACGAATTTCCTCTGAAGAAGGCTGCTTCAGGACTGGAGAACCGGATTCTTCCTCCGAAATCGTGCAAGCCGCCTGAAGAACTGCACGTCTCAAGGTTGAAGGCGTAGGCTTCTCTTCTGGATTTGCACAGATAAAAGCTCTACAGACCTGATGGGGAGCTCCCGGCTCAACCGATCCCCAGCACCTCGCATCGCCTCCCCGCCGGGACCGGCGCCGCTCCGGCCCGCACCCGGACCAGAGCCGCGCCCAGGGCGTAGGCGGCGAGGTCGTGCGAGCCCTTGGGAGGAGCGGGGGTGGCGAAGATCTCGCCGTTTTTGACTTCGATCCCGGCGGGGAGGAAGCGCTCGCGGGAGCCGGTGCCAGGGAGGGGAGCGGCTAAGGTGGCAGCCAAGGCGCCTTGCCAGAAGCCATCTTCATATCCCAGAAGGCGCCTTAGGGCCGGCCGTACGAAGAGCCAGAAGGTGACCATCACCGAGGCCGGGTTGCCGGGAAGGCCGAAAACCAGCCCCTTGTCGTGGACCGCGAAGACGAGGGGTTTGCCCGGCTGGATCGACACCGCGTCGAAGACCGCCCGGCAGCCGAGGCCGGCGAGCACCCCCTCGGCCAGGTCGAACTCGCCCATCGACACCCCACCACAGAGGAGGAGGACGTCGCTTTCGAGCCCGCACGCCGCGAGCCGCCGCAGCTCGTCCTCGCGGTCGGGAGCGATCCCCAGGGGAGTGAAGGCGAGCCCCAGAGAGCTGCCGGCGGCGAGGAGGAAGTCGGTGTGCGAGTCGCGGAGCTGGCCGGGGCCGGGCTCAGTGTCGGGCGGGACCACCTCGTTGCCGCTCGCCAGGATGGCGACCCGCGGGGCACGGTGGACGGGGAGCGTTCCGTAACCGTGGGTGGCGAGGAGGGAGAGGGCTCCCGGGGTCAGGGAGCTCCCCGCCGGCAGGATCTCGGCGCCGCGGCGCTGGACCTCCCCTCGGCGGCGGACATGCTGGCCCGCCTCGGCGCCAGCGCCGGCGGTGAAGGTCACCCACTCCCGGCCTCCGTCGGTCGCCTCGATCGGGATGACCCGGTCGGCCCCGCTCGGCACGGGCGCGCCGGTCATGATCCGGGCGACCGCGGGCGGCTCCAGGGCGAGACCGGGGACGTCTCCGGCGGCGATCGTCGCTCCCACGGGCCGGCGCTCGCCGGGAGAGACGGGGCCGGAGAGAGCGTAGCCGTCCATCGCCGAGACGTCCGCCGCCGGCATGTCCACCCGCGCCGGAAGGGCGTTCGCGAGCACCCGGCCGGCGGCCTGGCGGCGCGGCACCTCTTCGCCGGGAAGAGGATGGAGATAGGCAGCGATCGCCAACCAAGCTTCTTCACACGTCAACATCGGTCCTAATGCTATACTCCAACGGCCTTTCCACAGAATGCAGGTCCATCTTGGAGGAACGCAGGGAGAGAAACCCGGCGGTATCGGCAACGCGAGACCGGTGGCACCTGGCGACCATGGACAGCAATTTCCAGTATCGGGGCGATCTCGCGGAGACGGCTCTGCCGGAGATCCTGTATACGATCGACCGCTTCCAAGTGCCTGGCGTCATCGCCGCCAGCCGGGACGGCATCGTCAAGCAGGTCTATATCCGGGAGGGGAGGGTCGTCCACGCCACCTCGTCCGACCGTGACGACAGTCTCGGCTCCTACCTCCAGAAGAGCGGCGTCCTCACCGCCGAGGCGTACCAGGAGACCATGCGCGAGCGCGAGCGCACCAACAAGCGCTACGGCGCCCTCCTGGTCGAAAACGGCGTCCTCTCGCCGTCCGACATCTATAGCGGCATCCGGAAGCAGATCGAGAGCATCGTCTGGAGCCTTTTCTACTGGCAGGACGGCGAGGTCACCTTCAGCATCGGCGATTTCCGGGAGACCGACGCCGTCCGCATCCAGCTGCCCATGTGCCAGGTGGTCTTCCAGGGGATCAAGCGGGCGCCCAACGCCAAGACCCTGGTGTCGCGGCTCGGCCGGAAAGAAACCCTCTTCGAGCCGTGTTACCGTACGGAGGAGCTGATCGAGACCGCCCTGGAAGGCGCCGACATGAAGCTCCTCTCGCTGGTCAACGGCAAACGGACGCTCTACGATATCTGTACCCAGGGGCCGCACTCCCCGGCCGAGAACGGCAAGGTGCTCTACGCCTTGCAGGTGCTCCGGCTGGTGAAGAGCGTCGGGGTGGCGGGAATCGCCGAAGAACCCCAGGAAGAGGCCAGACCGCGCGAGGAAGCGACCGGCGCCATCAAAATCCGCTTCAAGACCGAAGGCGGCCGGTTCGGCTCCTGACTGAAAAACTCCTCGAGGAGAGCCGTGATGCCGATTTACGAGTACCGATGCCAGGAGTGTGGCAAGACGAGCGAGCTCCTGCAGCGCATGTCCGATCCACCGATGGCCGCCTGCCCGCTCTGCGGCGGCCCGGTCAAGAAGCTGATCTCCTCCCCGGCCGTCCAGTTCAAGGGGAGCGGCTGGTACGTCACCGACTACGGCAGCAAGAAGAAAGACTCCGGAGAGAGCGGCGGCTCGAAGTCGCACGGGAAGTCGAGCGAGGGTGGCTCGTCGTCCGCGTCGTCTGAAGCTGGCAGCAAGGATGGCGGCGGCAAGTCGGAGGGCGGCGGCGGCGAGAGCAAGTCCGCGGAGAAGTCCTCGTCCTCTTCCTCCGAAAGCTCCGGCTCGTCGAGCGACTCCAAGGCCGCCACGGCTTCCAAAGCCGCCAAGTCCTCCGACTAAAACTCCGGCTCCCTTTTCGGGGTGAGAGCGACGACCACCCCCACCAGCACCGCCGGGAGGAGCTGGAAGAGGAGACGTGCGAAGTTCGAGAGCACGTAAAAGCGAGGCTCGAGGACCGAGGCGAAGTAGGCCCAGAAATAGAAGCCGAGCTGGGCCGATACCACCGCCGCGGCCGGGCGGGTCCTCCGGGCGAGCCCGAGGAGCGGCAGGAGGGCCACGGCCCAGGGCAGAGAGTGGAGCTCGGGGGCTCGCAGGGCATCGAGCATCGCCGGCAGGATGATCCGGCCGCGCCGCCAGTCGAACGGTCCGGAGTTCCCCGCCTGAAAAAGATGGTAGCGGTAGACCTGGACGAGCCACGGGAGAGCCACGGCGAGAACCGGGCCGCAGGTCGCGAGCACCGTGCGCCCCGCCCGGCGGAGACCCTCCCGATCGCCGCCCGCGAGGAGCCCTCCCCACAAGCGACGAAGCAGGTGGACGCCGATCAGGAAGGCGGCGAGCGGCAGCCCCTCGATCTTCGAAGCCGCGGCGAAGCCGGCGGCGATCCCGATCTCCAGGTCGCCGGCGGAAGCGTCGGGATCGAGCAGGGCGGGGAGCGCGGCGGCGAGAGCGAGGGCGATCATCCCATCCGCCCCTCCGGCGAAGAGATAGCCCACCGAATAGGCCCCGGCCGCCAGGCCGACGAGAGCGACGCCGCCCTGGACCGCCCCGCGGCCGCCCCCCGCCTGCCGCAGCGCGGCGCGGGCGGCGAGGACGATTCCCCCCAGGAAGAGCACCGACCAGAGCTGGAGCGCGGGCGCGTCGAAGCGGCCGGTGAGACGGGCCGTCGAGCCGTAGAGGAGAGGGAGGAGGTGCGGGTAGTCCGGGTGGAGGCTCCAGTTCCAGGGATCGGCGAGCCAGGCGTAGTCGATCCCGCGGGCAAGGAAGGCGTGCTCGCCCTTCATCCCCCAGTGGTAGACGAAGTCCGGGGTGGTGATCCATAGGGTCGGGGCGAGGAGAGCGAAGGCGAGCACGGAGAAGGCCGCGGCGCCATCCCCCCAACCCACCGGCGTCCCTGGCATCTGCTGGGGCACCTGCTGCCGCATCGGCTCCCGGCCGCGGGCGGCGCGGCGGCAGAGCCAGGCGAGGCCGACGAGGGCGATCGCGAGGAGCGAGCGCTTCCAGGGGATACGGACGAGAGTCAGGGCCTGGAGCAGGAGGTGCCAGGCGAGGAGCCCGGCCAGGAACGAGAAGACGAGGCGATGGGCGGCACCCCGGTACGGCAAACCGCAGAGCCGCAAAAGCCCGCCGCCGGCCAGGGTGAGGAGCCCGGCCATCCCGAGGAGGACGAAGAAGGCGAAGCCGCTCAACGCCCGGTCGCTCCGGCCTCGGGCTTCACCTGGTAGAGAAAGCCGGCAGGCAACCGGCGGCGGAGCTCCAGGTGGGAGTCGTCGATCGGATAGCTGTAGGAGAGGAGGAGCGGGGCGCTCTTCCCGGCCGGATCGTCCCAGGGAATGACGTCGATCTCGGGCAGCAGGTAGGCGGCCCAGCGGTGGCGGAAGAAGGCGTCGCCGTCCGGCCGCGAGGCGAAGGCCACCCGGCCGCCTAAGGGGAGGAGAGGACGGGCCGCGTCGAGGCAGAGCTCCAAGCGCTCCACCTGGGGGATGCCGAATCGCCAGCCGATGGCGCTGGGATGGAAACGCTGCCGCAGGTCGTAGCCGGCGGCCGCGCCCTGCACCTCGGCGAGGAGGGCGAAGGCGGCCCAGGCGAGAGCGAGGCCGAGGAGGAGCTTCTGGATCACCGGGCGAGCAGTATAGCGGACGGCATGGCGCCAGAAATTGCCAGCCCTGCTATGCTCCCGCCTCGCCCGACCCTCCGGGAAATCGCCATGGATCTCGCCTACGACACCGCCGAAGCCAATCCGCTCGTGGGCGCCATCTGCTCCGAGGAGGTGCTCGCCACCACCAATTTGAACATCCACACCGCGGACGAGATGCTGGTCTTTTTGGAAGACAACTTCCGCGGCGACCGCGACGCGGCGCTCGCCACCTACTTCCAGTCCGGACAGCTCATCTGGGAGACCTTCCGGGAGATCCTCGTCTGGCACTTCGGGAGCCTCGACCGGATCGGGCGCCTCCTCGATTTCGCGAGCGGCTACGGACGGGTGACCCGCTTTATCGTCCGCGATCTGCCGCCCGAGCGGGTCTGGGTGTCGGACATCTACGAGGAGGGGGTGCGCTTCCAGGAGGAGCAGCTCGGGGTCCACGGCCTCGTCTCGACCGCCGCTCCCGAGGACTTTCAGCCGGCGGAGCGCTTCGACGGCATCCTCGTCTCCTCCCTCTTCAGCCATCTTCCCGAGGAGACCTTCCATGGCTGGCTCGCCCGCCTCCACGGCCTCCTCACGCCCGGGGGAATCCTCCTTTTCAGCGTCCACGACTGGAGCCTCCACCATCCTCCCGTCGAGGTGACTCCGAAGGGGTTCCTCTTCGCGCCGCTCTCCGAGAGCGAGTCACTGGCGAAGAGCCAGTACGGCACCTGCTGGGTGACCGAGGATTTCGTCCGCCGCGCCGCCTCAAGGGTAGCCCCGGGCGCCTCCGTCCACCGCATCCCGCGCGGCTTCTGCAACTTCCAGGACCTCTACGTCCTCGTCGACCGGCCGGGGGTGGATTTCTCGGCGCTCCAGGTGCGCGCCCTCCCCGAAGGCTACATCGACAGCTGCAAGCTCACGCCTCCGGATCGGATCGATCTCTCCGGCTGGGTGGCCGACCGGGGGACAGGCCAGCCGGTCCGCGAAGTGCAGCTCCTGGTCGACGGCCAGGTGCTCCAGGTCTGCCGGCTCTTCCATGCGCGGGGCGACGTGGCGGCGCTCCTGTTCAAGAACGATCCCGGCTTCGAGCCCCAGGGCTGGCAGTTCGCCATCCGGCTGCCGCGCGGCACCTCGCGCTCGACCGGGGCGCTGGCGGTACGGGTGATCGACGCCAACGGCCTCGAATCGATCCTCTACGCGGCGACGATCGACGCCGCTCTCTTAGCCTCCCTCCAGCGCGATGTGGCGACCCTCGACACCGAGATCGCCCGCATCCGCAAGGAGCACGGCGAGGCCGTCGCCCAGAGGAAGGCCGAGACGGACTACGAGATCTCCGTCCTCAAGGCCCGGCTCGCCGCCATGGAGAATAGCCGCTTCTGGAAGATCCGCAACGGCTGGTTCGGCATCAAGCGGAAGCTCGGGCTGACCCGCGACGAGTGAGATCCTCCAAGCTCCATCGCCTTTCCCGGTGCTATCCTGATCGTAGGACCGACCGGCCTCTCTCCCAGAACGACTCCCCCTGGAGGAACGCTCTTTGCATCAGGGAGAGAAGCAGGCCAATAACTCCATGACAAGGTTGCAGATGACTAGAAGAGCTCTCGCCTCATTGGGATTCGGGATCGCCTTAGCGGCGATCCCCGTGCAGGGAATGGCGTCCGAGTGGCACCCGGCGCCGATCTATGGCGGCGATATCCGCAGTCTCGTGGTGGTGCCGGACAATCCGGACACCCTGGTGGCCGGCACCTCCGCCGGCCAGGTCTATCTCTCACGCAACGGCGGCCATTCCTGGCAGGACGCCGGGGCCTCCCTGCCGTTCCCCGGCTGGGTGGTGAACAAGCTCGCCTTCGACCCCAACAAGCCGACCCGGCTCTGGGTGGCGCTCTGGGGAGTCTGGGGGAGCGGCCAGGTCGCCTACTCGGACGATCTCGGCAAGAAGTGGTCGGCGCGGAGCGCCGGTCTGCCGGACGAGCCGGTCTACACCCTCGCCTTGGTTCCCGGCAAGGAGGGCAGGCTCTATGCCGGCACCCTCTCCGGGGTCTATGGCACGGAGGACGGTGGGGCGAGTTGGAAGCATCTGACCGGCGACCTCCCCGACATGGCAAAGGTTACGAGCTTGTACGTCGATCCCATCTTGACCGACACGGTGATCGCCGGCACCTGGCGCCAGGCCTATCGCAGCCAGGACGGCGGCAAGACCTGGGGTGGGATCTTCCAGGGCATGGTGCTCGACACCGAAGTTTTCAGCCTGACCCCGATCCCCGACCACCCGGGCGAGATCTGGGCCTCGACCTGCGGCTGGGTCTACCAGACCGTCGATCGCGGCAACACCTGGACCCGCTTCAAGACCGGCCTCGACGAGCGCCGCACCCTCTCCTTCTCGCCGCTCCCCGACGGCCGGCTCCTCGCCGGCACCGTCTCCGGGCTCTACGCCTCGACCGACGTCGGCCGCAGCTGGGTACGGATCGGCGACCCGGCGCTCTCGGTGATGGCGATCGCCATCGACAAGGCGCGGCCGGACCGGATCGTCCTGGGGACCGAGGGCTCCGGCATCTGGCTGTCGAACGACGGCGGCAAGTTCTTCGAGCGCACGAGCAAGGGGATGACGAACACCCGCATCGCCGCCCTGGCCGAGGCGGGCGACGATCTGCTCGTCGCCGTCAACGACGCCGGCCCGATCTCCGGCGTCCACGTCTCGCACGACCGCGGCAAGTCCTTCGACGGCCTCTTCGCTCCGATCCCCACGGTGGTCGGGCTCGCGGTCCACAAGGGGCGCCCCTATGCCGCCACCGAGCGCGGGCTCTACCGGCGCCTGGGGCAGGACTGGCACCGCGTCCCAGAGTTGGGAGACGGCAGGATCGAGCAGATCCTCTCGGACGACAAGACCCTGGTGGCCCGCACGGCTACCAAGCTCTATGAGCTCCGCGGCGAAAAATTCGTCGAACGGCCCTTCAAGCACGACGCTCCGCGCTCGGCGGCCCTCCTCCCCGGAGCCCTCTGGGTGACCGACGACAAGGGCCTCTACCGGCTGACCGCGGACGCCAACCACACGATCCTCACCCCGGTCCAAGGAGGCGGCCGCCTGGAGCGTCTCGCCGACCGGCTCCTCTTCTGGGGACCGGATGGAGCCTGGACCCGGAAGAACGACCCGGAAGCGCTCTGGGTCGATCTCCCCGCCAAGCCCAACCGTGTCGTCGCGACCGGAGACGCCCGCTACCCCGTGCTCCTGATCACCGCCGACAAGGCCGTCCTCTTCGACCAGGAGACCAAGACGATCAAGCCGGTCGACCTCCCGGTCCTCGCCCGGGACGTCACCGCGGCGTTGATCCTGGACGGCAAGCTGCTGGTGGGGACTTCCGGGTATGGGGTGTTGGTGGGGGGGATGGAGTAGGGTAAAGTCAGTGCCGCCCTGCCCAATATGTGGGTCTGCGTTTCTGGTGGGCGACAGCCAGGATCCGAATCTGTCCTGAAGCGATCAGCTCGTAGATCAACGAATAAGGGAAACGGGGTAGTACGAACCGCCGTGTTCGCTACCTACCTTGGCGGCTGCCTGGGGATATCTTCCGAGGAAAGCAGCAGCGTGTTCGACTTCGTCGAGGAACTCCAGCCCCAGCCCAGGTCTCGCTCCCTCGTAGTATTCGAACGCCTCGTCGAGCTCCCGTTTCGCCAGGTGGTTGAACCTGACGCGCTTCATCGGCGAGAGAAACGCAACTGCCGGAAGACCTCTTCGGCGGGGATACCTGGGTCCCCGCTGCGATTCATCTCCTGAGACCGGCGCTCGGCCTCTTCGACCCAAGCTTGGGCGATCTGGTCGTCGCTCTCCTGCACATCGGTGAAACTCAGGAGCAAGCGCTCCATGAGCTGGGCGCGGGCATCGTCGGGAAGATCCATGACTTCGTCGGCGAGCTGGTCGAGAGTTCTACTCATGAATCTGATTCTACTCCCCTTCCCCCTCCCCATCCCCGCTCTCCCCACCCTTCATCCCGGCCTTTTTGGCGTAGTACCGGAAACTCCTGAAGCTCATCCCGAGAAGCTCGGCGGCCTGGGTCTGGACGCCTCCCGTTCGATCCAGGGCCTGGGCCATGAGCTGGGCGCGGATGTCCTCCAGATAAGCTTCGAGGTCCAGGCCCTCCTCGGGGAGATCGGTGATGTCCGAGTTGCTCCGCCGGTTGGTGAGGAGGCGGACGGGGAGGTCTCTCGTCGTGATCGTTTCCCCGTGCGAGAGGGCGAGAGCGCGCTCGACCAGGTTTTCGAGCTCGCGGACGTTTCCCGGCCAGTCGTAGCTCTCCAACATCTTCATCGCGTCGACCGAGATCTGGCGGGTGGGGATCTCCATCTGCTGGCTGTACTTGTGGAGGAAGAAATCGACGAGGAGCGGGATGTCCTCCCGCCGCTGGCGAAGCGGCGGCAGGTTGATCGGGATGACGTTGATCCGGTAGAAGAGATCCTCTCTGAACTCGCCCTGGAGGATGCGCTTTTCGAGCTCCTGGTTGGTGGCGGCGATGATCCGCACGTCGACCGGCTCCTCGACGTTGCCGCCCACCTTGCGCACCACCTTTTCCTGCAGGGCGCGGAGGAGCTTGACCTGCATCGGGGGGGCCATCTCACCGATCTCGTCTAAAAACAACGTGCCGCGGTCGGCCTCCTGGAAGAGCCCCTTCTTGTCGCGCACGGCGCCGGTGAAGGCGCCCCGTTCGTGGCCGAAAAGCTCGCTTTCGAGGAGGTTCTCGGGGAGCGCTCCACAGTTGATCGAGAGGAAGCGGCGGGCGGAGCGCGGACCCGCGAAGTGGATGGCTCTGGCGATCAGCTCCTTGCCGGTGCCGCTCTCGCCCTGGATCAGAACCGTCGAGCCGGTCCGCGCCACCCGTTCGATGAGGGCGAAGATCGCCTGCATGCGCTGGCTCTTGCCGATGATGTTGTTGAAGGTGTACTTCTGCTCCAGCTCGCGCCGCAGGTAGACGTTCTCGTCCACCAGCTCGGCCTTCTCCAGCGCCTTCTGGGCGACGATCTTCAGCTCCTCGACGTCGAAGGGCTTCGAGATGTAGTCGTAGGCCCCGAGCTTCATCGCCTCGATCGCCGACTTGGTCGAGGTGTAGGCGGTCATCATGATCACCGCGGCGTTGTTGTCGACCGCCTTGATCTCTTTCAAGATGTCCAGGCCATTGCCGTCGGGCATCAGGATGTCGCAGAGCACGAGGTCGTAGGTCCGCGCCTGAAGCGCCCGGCGCGCCTCCTCCGCCGAGCGGGCGGTTTCGACGTCGTAGCCCTCCTGCTTGAAGAGGAGGGAAAGGAATTCGACGAGGCTCTCCTCGTCGTCGGCGATCAGCAGGCGCGGCGCGCTCATCAGGGGGCCTCTCCGGGTAGGGCGGTAGCGCCGGCGGTCATGGCGGCCCAGGCCTCGGCGGTGGGGAGATCGACGGTGATCGTCGTGCCTCCCCCGGGGCGGCTGTCGACGCCCAGATGACCGCCGTGCTCCTGGACGATCCGGTAGACGATCGCCATGCCGATGCCCGTTCCACCGTCGAAAAAAGATTGGAAGGGATGGAAGAGATTCGCCCGCTGCTCTTCGGACATGCCGCGGCCGTTGTCCTTGAACTGCACCCGGTACGCGTCGTCCGCCAGCCGGCCGAGGATCTGGAGCGTTCCTCCCTCGGGCATGGCGCGGAGCGCGTTCCTGGTGAGATTCCAGAAGATCTGGCTCACCTGGTCGGGATCGGCGATCAGATAGGCCGACTCGGTTTCGAGATCGAGCTTGAGCTCATGCTTCTCCGAAACCTCGTCGCTGTTTTTAAGCAGCGCAAAATTCTCGGCGAGCTGGCGCGCCACGTCGAAACGCACGGAGAGCCGCTCGCGCGGACGGGCGAAGCGGAGAAAGCCCTTGATCGTGCGATCGAGCCGCTGGCTCTCCTTGAGCAGGATGTCGATGAGCTTTCTCTGCGGGCCGTCGCCCGTCGCCGAGCCCGAGAGCATCTGCACCGAGCCCGAGATCGCCGCCAAGGGGTTCCCGATCTCGTGCGCCAGGCCGGCCGCGAGCTCGCCCACCGCCGCCATCCGGTCCTTCATCCGCACTTCTTCCTGGAGCCGCCGCCAGCGGGTCAGATCCTGGAAGATGACGATGTAGCCGCGGAGAGTCCCAAAGGAGTCGGTCAGCTGCGAGATCGAGAAGCCCAGGTAGGTGGTGCGGTTGCCGCGCCGGAGCTCGACCTCGGAGCGCATCCGTCCGCGCTGGCCGGAAGCCGCGGTCAGCTCCTCCCAGCGCTCGACCGAGAGGAAGTCCGAGCTCTGGATGGGAGAGCCCAGGAGCTCTCCCTCCTGGGGACCGAGGATCGCGAGACCCGCGCGGTTGACGCTCGTGATGATGCCGTCCAGGTCGGTCGTCACGAGACCGCTGCTGATCGACTCGATGACGTCTCGGTGCACGACCTGGAGGTCGGCCAGATCCTCGCTCTTCTCCTCCAGCTCGCGCTCGGCGCGGGTGACGTGCTGCGAGAGGTAGGAGGTCAGGAACGCCACGGCATAGAAGCCCACGAAGTGGACGACCAGATTGTAGTAGAGCCGCCAGAGGAGGTCGGGGTCCGCCGCCTGGGAGAGCCCGCGCGGGTGGAGCACTCCGGAGTAGAGGCTGACGAGCAGGCTGGCGTAGAAGAGGTAGGCGATGCTCGCGACGAAAACGCCGGCCCGGCGCCGCAACAGGGTCGAGGCGACGGCGATGATGATCAGGTAGAGCATCGAGAACGGGCTCGCGATGCCTCCGGCGTAGTAGACGAGCCCGGTAATGAGCAGCAGGTCGCCGACGAACTGGATATAGGCCTGGAGTGGGTAGCGGTTGCGCAGCAGCCTGAAGAGGGCGATGTAGACGAGAGTGGCGGCGAAGGTCAGGCCGCCCAGGAAGTAGAGGAAGGTCGGCGGCAGGTTGTCCGCCGCGGCGGTGGGCCCGGCCGCGAGCTGGATGAGCGCCCCGGCGGTGAGAACGCTCCCGATCGCCACCACCCGGATGGCCATGTACCAGCGCAGCTGGCGGGCCAGGGGGGGCATGGGCGGCTGGAGAACGCTCTCGGCGGCGGCGGAGAGGGGAGGAGGGCCGGGCATGAATGCCATTCTACCCGGCCCCCTCCCTCGAATCCTGCTTTACTCGATCCGCTTTTACCCGATCCGCTTTTACCCGATCTTCGACAGCACCGAGTAGAGGGGCAGGTACATCGCCGCGACGATCGTCCCGATGACGGCGCCCAGCACGGCGATCATGACCGGCTCCATGAGCTTCATCAGGCCGGCGACGGCGGTGTCGACCTCGTCCTCGTAGAAGTCGGCGATCTTCGAGAGCATCTGGTCGAGCGCGCCGGTCTGCTCGCCGACGTTGATCATCTGCACCACCATGGCCGGGAAGACCTTGGTCTCGGCGAGCGGCTCGGAGATCGTCTTGCCTTCCTCGACGCTCTTCCGGACCGCCATGACCGCGTCCTCGACGATGGCGTTGCCCGCCGTCTTGGCGGTGATCTCCAGGCCGTCCAGGATCGGCACGCCCGAGGCGGTGAGCGTCGAGAGGGTGCGGCAGAAGCGCGAGACGGCGATCTTCCGGAGCAGCATGCCGACGACCGGGATGCGGATGAGCGTCCCGTCGATCACCCGCCGGCCGCGGTAGGTCTTGTGGTAGCGCGACATCGCGACCCCGCCCACGATCAGGAGGATGATGATGGGCAGGAAGTAGCGGGCGACGAAGTTGCTCGCCCCGATGACCACCCGGGTGAGGAGCGGCATCTCGCCGCCCAGGCCCGCGAAAAGCTGGGCGAAGACCGGGATGACCTTCCACAGGATGATGAAGACGACGAAGGCGGCGATGACGATGATCGCGACCGGGTAGATGAGAGCCGACTTGACCTGGCTCTTCAACTTGACCGACTTCTCGATGTAGGTCGAGAGGCGCTGGAGGATGATGTCGAGGATACCGCCCGCCTCGCCCGCCGCCACCATGTTCGTATAGAGGTTGTCGAAGGCCTTCGGATGCTTGCGCATCGAGTCGGCGAGCGAAGCGCCCGATTCGATGTCGCTCCGCACCGTATGGATGATCGTCTGGAAGGAGCGGTTCTCTTCCTGGTCGCCCAGGATCTCCAGGCACTGCACGAGAGGGAGACCGGCGTCCAGCATGACCGAGAACTGGCGGGTGAAGATCGCCACCCGCTTGGGGCCGATCCGCTGCGGCAGGCGGCGCATGACCGGGATCTGGCGCCCCTTCTCGCGGATCGTCGTCACCTGGATCTGCTGCCGGCGCAGCACCGCGATCGCGGCATCCCGCGTGTCGGCCAGCAGCTGGCCCTCCTGCAACTGATTCGTGCGCAGCGATTTGCCCTTCCAGACGAAGCTGGGCATCACTTGGCTCCTTGTGCCACTTCCCGCGCCTCGGCGGGGGTCAGACTGATGTTGAGCGCGGCCGGACCGCGGGAGATCATTTCCTGCAGCTCATCCGGATAGGACGAGCGGGCGAGCGCGGTCTGGAGCGAGATCATGCGGCGGAAGTAGAGGCCGGCGAGCGACTGGTTGAAGGTCTGCATGCCGTGCTTCGACTGGCCGGTCTGCATCATGCCGTAGATCTGGTGCACCTTGTCCTCGCGGACCAGGTTGCGGATGGCCGCGGTGGGCACCAGGATCTCCATCGCCATCGCCCGCCCCTTGCCGGTCGCCCGCGGCAGGAGCGACTGGCAGATGATCCCTTCGAGGACGAAGGAGAGCTGGACCCGGATCTGCCCCTGCTGGTGGGCGGGGAAGATGTCGACGATGCGGTTGATCGTCTGCGCCGCCGAGTTGGTGTGGAGGGTGGCGAAGGTCAGGTGGCCGGTCTCGGCGATGCGGAGAGCCGCCTCGACGGTCTCGAAGTCGCGCATCTCGCCGATCAGCACCACGTCGGGGTCCTGGCGGAGTGCGGAGCGCAGCGCGTTCGAGAAGCTGTGGGTGTCGGCGTGCAGCTCGCGCTGGTTGACGATGCACTTCTTGTGGCTGTGCAGGTACTCGACCGGATCCTCGATCGTCACGATGTGCTCGTGCCGCTCGCGGTTCACCTTGTCGAGCATGGCGGCGAGGGTCGTCGACTTGCCGGAGCCGGTGGGGCCGGTGACGAGGATCAGGCCGCGCGGCTTCTCGCACAGCCGCTCGATGACGACCGGCAGGCCGAGCTCTCTGAAACCACGGATCTCGTAGGGGATCTGCCGGAAAGCGGCGGCGATCGCGCCGCGCTGGTGGAAGACGTTCGCCCGGAAGCGGGCCAGACCCTTGATGCCGAAGGAGAAGTCGATCTCCAGGTTCTCCTCCAACCGGTGCTTCTGGTTGTCGGTCAGGATCGAGTAGGCGAGCTGCTTGGTCTCCGTCGGCGTCATGGGTGGAACGTTGAGCGGCTTCAGGACGCCGTCCACCCGCACCTGCGGCGGGGAGTTGGTGGTGATGTGGAGGTCGGACCCTCCCTGCTCCACCATCGACTTCAGTAGCTGGTTCAGTGTCGCCGGCATAAAGAGGCGCTCTCCTACCTTGGGCTGTCGGGAACAGACTGGTAGGGAAGTTTACACCAAGCAAGAGATAGATGAAAGGGCATATGAAGCCGCGGTGGGCCGCCCCTCCATTCCGGGCCCTACGTCCGCTCGGGCTCGGGCTCTGGATCGGGCGGCAGGAACACCCGCCGGCTCGCGCGGCGCAGGAGGAGGGCGAGGAAGAGGAGGACGGCGGTGTTGCGCACGATGGGCTTGCGGTCGCGCCGCTCGCTCACCTGGGGACTGGGGCCGCCGGCGCTTCCCGGGCCGGCGCTTCCCAGGTTGCCGGCGGCCTTCGCCTCCAGCTTCTCCGGGACCGGGGCGCCCGCCTCGATCTTGCGGCTCCTCTCTTTGGCATGGGCGACCTTCGCGACCTGGTGGAAGTGGTCCTCGTCCTCGCTCACCGTCACCTGCTTGATGCGGACCGCGTGCCGGTCGGGCCGGATCTCCTCCCCGAAGCGCTTGGCATAGACCTGGGTGAGCTCGGCGCCCAGGAAGAGGAGCTGCGAGGAGTAGTAGACCCAGAGGAGAAGGATGACGAGCGAGCCGGCCGCGCCGTAGGTCGAGGCGACGCTGCTTTTGCCTAGATAGAGGCCGATGAGCGATTTGCCGACGGTGAAGAGAAGCGCCGTCGCCGCCGAGCCGACCCAGACGTCCCCCCAGGAGATGTGGGCGTCCGGCAGGTATTTGAAGATCATGGCGAAGAGGAGGGTGATGACGAGGAAGGAGACGACGAAGCTCAGGATGCTGAAGAGGACCGTGAGGCTGGGCAGGAGACCGGTCGCGTAGGCGGAGATCGCCGTCAGGGCCGCCGAGACGATGAGCGAGACGAGGAGGAGGAAGCCGATCCCCAGGACCATCCCGAAAGAGAGGAAGCGCGACCGGAGGAAGCCGCGGATGCCGAGATTGGGCCGCGGGGCGACCTCCCAGATCTTGTTGAGCGAGGTCTGCAACTGGCCGAAAACGCCGGAGACGCCGAAGAGGATGGTGATGACCCCCATCACCGTGGGGAGGACCCCGGAGCCCGTCCGCCAGTCGTGGGCGAGCATCGTCTGCACCGCCTCCGCCCCCTGCCTGCCGATCATCCCCTGGATCTCGCTCACCAGCCGGCCCTCCACGGCGTCGCGGCCGTAGACCAGCCCGGCGACCGAGATGGCGATCAGGAGAAGAGGCGCGAGCGAGAAGACGGTGTAGTAGGCGAGCGCCGCCCCGAGCGAGAAGACGTCGTCGTCCATCCCCTTCTTGGCAGTCTCCTTGAGCATCGGCCAGGCGGCTTTTACATCCATGTTGGGCTCCTTACCCCGGTGTCCGCGAACCTCGACCGGTCACGACCGACCCTCGGACCGGCTCTCTCCGACCGGCCATGCAGGATCGAGGCCGCCCCCCTTCCCGGGACCGAAGCTGTCATACTGCCGGCATGCCGGAAGGATTTCACCTCGACTGGAGACCGATCCTCGTCTTTCTGGGGATTCTCGCCGCCGTCTCGGTCACCCTGGCGACCCTTCTCTTCCTCGCGGTGCACAGAAAGCTGCGGCGGATCCGGGTGCCGGCCGGGGCCGACTTCTTCTCGACCGTCCGCGCCGTCCCCCTGGGGCTCGTCGTGGCGATCGACCTCCTGGACCTCGGGCTCGACTCCCTCTCGGCGCCGATCATCTGGGTCCTGCTCAATTACTACAAGCTCCAGGCGCTCAGAAACGTCGCGACGATCGAGGCGCTGATCCCGATCAGCGGTCCCATCCCCACCCTGACCCTCGCCTGGATCGCCGCCCGCGTCTTCAAGCTCGGCAAGCCCTATGATCCGGATGTCCTGGAGGCCGAGCGCGTCGGCCCGAACGAGTACGTGGCCCGGCCGCCCGAGGGGCGCTGACGGGTAGGGTCTCCGCGCGGGACCTGTTAGACTATCCCTTTGTGCAACGAGGTCTGTGCACTGGCCACCGACTTAGAGTTGGTAAGGAGCGGTAAGTAGATGGCAGGAAGATCCAACAGTACCTTTGAGAAGCGTAAAAAAGAGCTGGCCCGCAAAGAGAAGCAGAAGCAGAAGGCCGAGAAGCGGGAGCAGCGTGAGCGTGAGCGCCTGGAGCGTCCCGCCGGCGCCGAGGGCGAAGATCCGGACATCGCGGGCATCGTGCCGGGCCCGCAACCTCCGCAGGAAATCTAAGGCGAAAGCAGCACGGGGTCAGGGCTGGGCGGTTGCTGGCTCGACGATCGAGGCGAGGGCGGCGGCCTTCGCCTCGACGATCGTCTGGCTCGCCGGGCGGACCGGCCGGACTGCGGCCGGCCGGCTCCCTGCGCCAGCCCCGCATTGGGGCGCCTGGGAGGAGGCGAATGTTGCACCCCGCGCATTCGCATAGGCGAAGACGAAGCTCCCACCCTTGACGGCGTCGATGACCGGCCGCGCCTCTTCGAGCGGCAGCGCCGGGCAGCCCCAGCTGCGTCCGAGCCGGCCGTGCTCGCGGGCGTGCTGGGCGCTGACGTACCACGCCCCGTGCATGACGATGTTGCGCTCCTCGGCGAGGTCGTTCACCCCGGGATCGAGCCCGCGGAGGCGGAGCGAGTAGCCGTTGCCGCCCTCGTAGGTGCTCTCGGTCAGGAAGAGCCCGAGGCTCGTCTGCCGGCTGTCCAGAGTGTTCGAGAACTGGGTGGCGTAGTTGTCGCCGCTCCCCGCCCCGTGCGCCACCAGCTCATGGAACAGCACTTTCCCCTGCTTCGGGTCGAGCACCCAGAGCCGCGGCTCGGTCGAGGGGCGGGAATAATCGATCACCGTCAGCCGGTCGCGCCGGCCGGCGACGCCGCGGGACCGCGCGCAGGCGACGGCGTCGAGCGCCGCCCGGAGAACCTTCGGGGAGAGCCCATTCAGGTCGGAGAAGGCCGCCGGCGCCACCGTCTGATCCTCGTCCGTCAGGGCCTCGGGAGCCGGAGCGGGCAGGGGAGCGAGCGTGGCACCCGGGAGAAGCGTGGGGAGGGTGGCGATCGGGGTTGGCGCCGGGGTTGCAGTGAGATCTCTTGCGACCTGCGGAAGGTCGGCCCGGTTGACGCAGGAGGCCACCGAGATCAAGGCCAAAAGGATCGTGGGAAGCAGAAGTTTTCTGGCCGAGGTGGGGTTTCTCTTCGTCATCCGCGGTACGACCTCCAGGATGTCGTTTTGATGTCAGTCCCGATCCCCAGGGGGCTCAGGCTCGCCGTGTTGTTCCCTCTCCAGCTCTAAAACCTCTCCCCGCGCGCTGGAATTCCGATTTCAGGCCGGTAAGTATGCCACAGTTGCCTCGCCGAGAGGGTAGATTCTACCTTTCTGCGTGAGGGGGTGCGATAAGCTTCCGTCGCGAGGCTCCCGATGAAGAGGATCAAGCTCAAGCGACCGCCCAAAAACTACAAAGGGCACGAGACCGCGCGCATGCTGGCCCTGGAGGGCGCCCCCCTGGCCTCCTTCCGGTCGCGGGCGATGGCCTTCGTCATCGATTTCTTCTTCACCGTGCTCCTCTTCTCGATCGTGGCGGTGCCCGGCGCCCTGCTGTGGCAGGCCCGGCATCCTTCTGCCAAAAACAGGAACATACACTTCGATTTCGACTACCACAACCTCTACAGCCTGGCTTCGATCGTCCTCTACTTCGGCTTCAGTCTCTATTGGGGGAACGGGCGCACCCTGGGCAAGCGGCTCCTCAAGATCCGCGTCGTTTCGCTGGCCCACGAGCACCTCTCGATCTGGCACTGCCTGGAACGCGCCCTGGGCTATGGCGCCTCGGCGCTCGAAGGGGGCTTGGGCTTCCTCCAGTACTTCACCGACCCCGCCTGCCGCACCGTCCACGACCGCATCGCGGGGACGATCGTCATCGACGAGCGCCGGCCCAAGCTCGGCGACGAGCGCGGGGCGGCGTCCGGGGACGAGATCCAGGCGACGCCGCGCTGAGCGGCGATTCAAGGGAGGCTGGCTAATGGTCGAGCAGCAGCCGTTTTTCGCCAAGACGCTCCGCAAGGTCGCTCCCAACGGCCTCCCCCAGGGTTTCCGCGACAGCCGCGAGGTCCGCCTCTTCGCCGATCGCGTCGAGCTCGATTCGATCCAGATCTACCTGCCCTACCTGGAGGAGCTCCGCGCCTCCGGCAACGTGCTCAAGGTGAGGTTCGTCACCGGGGACGGGCAGCCGGCCGAGGAGTATTTCCTCTATGAGACCTTCGCGTTCGGGAAAGCGGTGCAGGAGCTCGCCGAGGCGGTGGAGACGGCGTCGCTGGTCTGGCCGGGCGGCGCTCTCGGCACCCAGTGGCCGCAAGTCCGCAGGGAAGCCTCGGCGGACGGCCGGACCCAGGTCACCGTTCCCTCCTGCAAAGTGGCGTTCCCGCCCTCCTGTCCGATCTGCTTGGCGGGAGCGACGAAAGTCTCACTCCGCAGGGTGTCGACGAATAGGAGAGACCGACGGAAGGGATATTGGCTCGTGCCGGTCTGCGACCGACATGAGGTCGGTTCCTCGATCCGGGTGCCGGTATGGTGGCCGATCTGTTCCGAATTGGTTTTCTCCTTCGCCAACGCGGAGTACGCCCAGCTCTTCGCCCGGGCGAACGAGGCGCCCCGCCGGCTCAAGGACGTCCTCTCCAAGGATCTGGCCGGCCCTTTCGACGGCACGTCCTTCATCCTGTACGACTATGTCGTCTCGGTGCTCGTCGCCCCCCTCCTGTTGACCTCCCGGGTCTACGTCTTCCGTGACGGCGAGAGCCGGGTGGTTCCATGGCTGCGCGGGCTGCCCTACAGCCTGGCAACCCTGGTGCTCGGCTGGTGGTCGGTCTACGGGATCGAGTGGTCGATCCGCGCCCTGGCGCGAAACCTCGGGGGCGGGATCGACGTCACCGAAATGGCGCGGGAGTCTCTCGCCGGGATCGCCCTCTCGGCCTATGGGATTTGAGTCAGCCGGCGATCTGCTGTAAGGCGCGGGCGATCTCGGGTTGATTCGGGTCGAGGGTGAGGGAGCGGCGGAGGTCCGCGACCGCCCCTTCCCGATCGCCGAGGCAGAGCCGGGCGAGCGCCGAGGAGCCCCAGGCGAGGGGATTGGCGGGCGCCGTACCCTCGGCCGCCATGAAGTCGGCGAGCGCGCCGCGGCAATCTTGCCGTTCCATCCGTAGCCGCCCGCGGAGCAGGCGAAGCTCGGAACGTTCCGGCCGGGCGGCGACGGCGCGATCGAGGAGGCCGAGCCCGCGCTCGGCCGCCCCGGCCCGGCGCTCGGCGGTGGCCCGCGTCAGCACCCGCTCGACGCCGTCGGGAAGGCCGGCCGCGAGCGCCTGGACGAGGAGGTCGTCGGCGCGCGCAGGGTCGCTTTCGGCAGCCGGAGACGCATCGCTCGCCAGGAGGTCGCTCAGGTTGGCGAGGGCGGCGGCGTTCCCGGGATCGCGGGCGAGGGCGTGCTCGAAGGCCGCCCGCGCTTCGGCGGTCCGCCCCGCGGCGCGGAGGAGGAGCCCCTCGTTGTCGAAGGAACCGGCGGTCCGGGTGGGGTCGATCTCTCCTTTCCCCCCGGAGCCCCCCGGAGCCCGGGCCGGCTCGCTCGCCCCCACGTAGCCCAGGGCCTCGAGCTTGGCGATCTCCTCCGGCGCCTCCGGGTCTTTGGAGCTGCTGACCGGCGCGGCTCCGGAGCCACCGGAGACGCCGGGGTGGAACCAGGCGGCGTAGCGCACCGGTGCTCCGGCCGGGCCCGGAGTCCCGGGGAGCGGCGGTCCGTAGAGCCCCTCGCCGGGCGGGAGACCGAGGAGGGCCAAGAGGGTCGCGGCGATCTGGTCGACGCTGCCGCTCTCCGGATGCCCGCCGGCGGCATCGGCGGCATCGGCGGCATCGGCGGCATCGGCGGCATCGGCGGCATCGGCGGCGGCGTGGGCGATTCCGGGTCCCCAGAGCAGATAGATCCCCTCCTCGCGGTGCCAGCGGCCGGCGGTCGCCGCGGCGGCGCTCGCCAGATGCTCGGGCCGCCCCTCCTGCCAGTGGAAGCCGTGGTCCGAAGCGAGGACGAGGACGGCTCCCATCTTCGCCGCCAGTTGCCGATACTCCCCCAGCCGGCGATCGAGGTCGGCGAAGTAGGCCCGGGGGACCCCGCTGTAGCGCGCGAAGTCGGCCTCCGGGATCGCCGGCTGGCGCGGCGGCGCGTAGGGGGCGAAGACGTGGCCGATGGCGTCGCTCCCCTGGAAGTAGACGACCGTGAGGTCGGGCCGGTGGCGGGCGAGCCAGTCTTTCGCCAGGCGATCGTAGACCGCGGTCTCGACGAGGATGCGGCGGAGAGCGGCGGCGGGCTCGGCGTAGGGATCGGGCCGGGCCAAGAGGTGACGGTAGCCGTCCTCGGTCAGCCAGGGGAGGTAGGCGTGGACGGCGGCGAAATCGATGTCCTTCTCGGTCTCTTTGAGCACCTCCCTCGCCCAGGTCTCCTCGGCCGGCGGGTCGACGATCCCCGGCGGTGGGGTGGTCTCGGGATTCTGAAAGGAGAACAGGCGGTCGGAGACGAGAAGGCCATCGGGCCGCGCGGTGGGCTCGGCCGGCCAGGTGGCCCAGAGGCCGAGGACGGCGGCGCTCCGGCCGGCCATGGCCGCCATGTTCCAAACGGCTGGCACCCGCCGCTCGGCACGGGTGATCGGCTCGCGCTCGCCGGTTCGCGGATGGAAGCGGGTGAAGTCGAGGATGCCGTGGACGAGCGGCGACACCCCCGTCATCATGGTCGTCCAGACGAGCGGCGAGAGCGGCGGCTGGATCGTCTTGAGCACCCCCGAGCGCCCCTCGCGGACGAGCGCCAAGAGGTTGGGCATGGGCCCCCGGTCCCCTTCGGCGAGGTAGGAATCGAGGAGCTGCCAATCGGCGCCGTCCCAACCGACGAAGAGGACCGGGTGGCCCGCCGCTCCGCCCTCCCGCGCGGCGCGGAGCACGGCGGGGACGGCGAGCGGGCTGGGCGGAGGCCCCGGGACCGCTCTTTCGCCGCGGCAGCCGGCGAGGGCCAAAAGCCCGGCGAGGGCGAGGGAGGCGCTTCGGGGGCGGATCTCCATGGCTCGCCCGTAGAGTAGCACTGCTGCCTCCGCGCAGCCGCCGGGAGACGAATGGAGCGTCCCGCCAGCCAGATCGGTGACGCCCACGGGACGCGAAATGGAAAATCTGGGACGCGAGGAAGCCTCCATAGCCCCTGAACAGGCCTGGGAAGGCGGGAGACTCTCGCGTCGAGACGCTGGGTGAGGGACTGGAGACGCTGAAAGATCGGCTAGAGGCGCTGGAAGGACGGCTGGAGACGCTGGAGAGTCGGCCGGAAACGCTGGGAAGGTAGCCAGGGACGCTGGAAAGTCGACTGGAGACGCTGGAAGCTCAGTTGGAGACGCTGGAAACTCAGCCGGAGACGCTGGGGAGGCAGCCGGAGACGCTCCAAATCCTTTCGGATCGTCTCCACGAGCGTTTCCAGCGTCTCCACGAGAGCCTCCAGCGTCTCCACGCGCTCGCCCAGCGTCTCCAGCCGCGGTTCCAGCCTGTCTGCCCGCTCGCCCCGCGTCTCCACGCGGGTGTCTCCCGCCTTCCCAGGCCTGCCGCAGGGCTGCGGAGGCTTCCTCGCGCCCTGTGGGCGGCGCCGATCCCCCTGGCGGGACCTTCCACTCGTCTCCAGGCGGGTGCGCGGCCTCTCGACGCGGCCGGGCAGCGTCTCTACCGCCTCTTACGTCGGGACTGCAGACTTGCGATAGAGGGTGGGAATCCTCGCGGTCCCGTGCTGTTCGACTTGCAGCACACCCTCCGCCACGAGGTGCTTGAAGGTGCGATGGAGGGTCGAGCGCCGGGGCTCGAAGCCGAGAGCCTGGCCGACGGCGAACTTGTCGAACACCTCGGGAAGGTTCCCGAGGACCGCGACGATCGCGTCCTCGACCTGGTACGCATGGCCCCGCACCGCGGGGGGCGCCGCCTGGACCGGCTGCGGGGCGGGCGCCGACGGCGGGACGGGAGGCAAGCCGAGAGTGAGATCGGCCGCCGGCCGCGGCTCGAAATCCTCGCCGCGCGCCCGAGCGACCGTCTCGTAGGCGCGGAGCTTCGCCCGGTAGGCCTCATGGATCAGCTCGACGTCGGCGCGGAGCTGCGCGTCCAGCTGCTGGCGGTAGCGTTCATACTCTCCGGTAGGCATGGCGGAGGAGTCTAGCGTCCCAAGGAAGAGATGACAAGGGACAGGAGACGCTGGCTTGGGACGCTACAGGGAAGGACGTCCGTCCCGCCGGGTAGGTAGGGGCAGAGGCCCCGTGCCTGCCCGGCACGGGCACTCCGTTCGCAACCGCAGCCAGCCGCCGAGCAAGGTTCCGTCCAAGTCGCTTTTCTCTTCGCCCCGAAGGGGCTTGGGTCGGTAGCCTGGGGTGAAACCCCAGGAAAGTGAAGGAATAGGAATCTCCAGCCCTGAAGGGGCGACGGTAATTCCACCCGTACCTTCGCCCCTTCGGGGCAGGCCCACTGCCGCGGAATTGCCCGCCGAGACACGCTCGAATCCTCTTGAGCGCTGGCTGATAGACTGGCCGACATTCCTTCACAAGGGGGACCCGCGCCGCGATGGAACCGCCGTTCGACGTCTTCCTCAGCCACAACAGCCGGGACAAACCGGTTGTCCGGGAGATCTGCCAACGTCTCCAGGAACGGCAGTTGCGACCGTGGCTGGACGAAGTGGACCTGGTCCCGGCTGGGATTGGCAGAAAGCGATTGAGGCCGTCCTCTCCACCATCCCCGCGGCCGCCGTGCTCGTGGGCGCCGACGGGATGGGCGCCTGGGAACGGCCCGAGATGCGCGTCTGCCTCGTTGAGGCCACGAAGCGCCCTCTCCCCGTCATCCCGGTCCTCCTTCCCGGCGCCCCCAGCCAGCCCGAGATCCCCGCCTTTCTCGGCCTCCGGACCTGGGTCGATCTCCGCAACGGCGTCACCCGGCAGGGGATCGACCGGCTCGTCTTCGGCATCACCGGCAAGAAGCCCACCGCCGAGCCGCCTCCCGGGCTCTCCCCTCCCCCGCTCCACAATCTCCCCTTCGAGTTCCTGGGTGACCTCTTTAAAGGAAGAGAGACGGAGTTGGCGGAGCTGGAAGCGTTCGCCACGTCTGCCGGGCAGAAGAAGGTTCTTCATGGCCTCGGCGGCATCGGCAAGACACGCCTCGCGGTCGAGCACGCCTGGCGCCACGGGCACCTGTATCGCGCCGCCTTCTTCGTCCGCGCCGACTCGCGGGCCGGGCTCCGTGCGCAGATCGCCGCGCTGGCGGGCGCGGACCTGCTCCGGCTGCCGGACCGACAGGCCTCCGCGGAGGAGGAGGTTTTCGGCGCCGTTCTCACCTGGCTGCGGGAGAACCCCGGCTGGCTCCTCATCCTCGACAACGTGGACACGGAGGACGCCGCCCGGGCGGTCCGGGAGCTCCTCCCCCGTCTCCAGGGCGGGAAGGTCCTCGTGACCTCGCGACTCACGGCGTGGCCTGCCAGTCTTGGGAAGCGCGAGGTCGAGCGGATCTCTCTGGAAGAGGCGAGCGCGTTCCTCCTGGAGCGTACTCAGGACTCCAGGGAGAAGACCCCGAACGATTCCGCGGCAGTTGCACAGCTTGCCGGCCTGCTCGACGGCCTTCCCCTGGCACTCGAGCAGGCCGGAGCCTATATCGGCAGGCCTCCCGGGCCGTAATTCCTTAGCGAAGGGCGAAGCCCTGGACAGACTCGCGCCGAACCTTCCGCCGCACGTCGATCGGCTCTGCGGAGGAGCTGGGATAAAATTTTCCGATGCTCACTCGCCGAGCTCTCCTTAAGACCGGCATCGCCGGCCTGACCGGCCTGACCTTCCTGCCGCGCGGCACCGCGGCCAGCACCGTGGCCGGCATTGCGGCCCCCGGGCCGACCGCGGCGCCGGGACCGGCGGACGCCGTCTACCGGCGCTCTTTCGTGATCGACACCCTGTCGGCCGGGGCTGGCCCCACCTTCGATCCCAAAGCCGCCATGGCCGCGGGGCTGTCGGCCGCGGTCTGCGACCTGCCCCTCTTTCCGCGTAATTTTCCCAGCGCCGTGACCGCCCTCGCGGACTGGAACGCGGCGTTCGGACAGGAGGGCTCGGGATTTCTCAAGGTCGAATCGGCGGCCGACCTCGAGCGAGCGAAACGCGAGGGGCGCTTCGCGGTCGTCCTCGCTTGCCAGGACGCGGCGATCCTCGACAGCTCCACCTACTCGGTCAATGAGTACAACCTGAGGAACCTCCGGCTCTTCCACACCCTCGGGCTGCGCGTCCTCCAACTCACGCACAACGAGCGGAACGCGGTGGGCGACTCCTTCCGGGAGAAGGTCGACGCGGGGCTCTCCCGGCTGGGAGAGCGGGTGGTGGCCGAGATGAACGAGCTCGGCATGCTGATCGACCTCTCCCATTGCAGCGACCAGACGACCCTCCAGGCGATCCGTCTCGCGAAACGCCCGGTGGCCGTCACCCACGCCGGCTGCCGCGCCCTCTACCCGACGCTACGCAACAAGCCGGACGACATCATCCGCGAGCTCGCCCGGCACGGCGGGGTGATGGGGGTCTTCAACATGACTCTCTGGCTGACCGACAAGGACACCGCCTCCATCGAGACCGTGCTCGACCACGTCGATCACGTGGTCCAAGTCGGCGGGATCGACAGCGTCGCCTTCGGGAGCGATGGCCCGGTCCTGGGGACCGTCGACTCGCCGGAGGACGAGCTCGCCGCCATGCAGGCCTATGTCCGGAAGAACCTCGGCCTCCCCGGAGCCGAGCGCATCCCCAAGCACGTCACCGTCCGCGAGCTCGACAGCCCCCGCCGCCTCGCTCTCCTCGCCGACGGGCTCGCACGCCGCGGCTACAAGGAGGATGCGATCGAGAAGTTCCTCGGCGCCAACTTCAAGCGGGTCTTTAAAGCCGCCTGCGGGTAGACGGGCAGAAGGAAGCCGGGAAGATCCCCGGGAGAACCCCGGCTCGGGTCATGGCTCACCCGTAGAGTAGCACCGGGCTTCCGGATAGAATTTAGACATGCCGAAAAAGATGTCGAGGAGACCGCCCCTGGCCGTTCTCTGCCTCGCCGCGGCCGGCCTGCTGCCGCCGCTCCCCGCTCTCGCCACGGCCCCAGCCCCGACTCCGACGCCGGCCCCCGCCGTCACGGACAGAAAGGCCCTGGAGGAGCTGGACGGCCAGCTGGAGCGGAGGGAATGGACGGCGGCCGAGGCCGCGGCGCGCGGCCGGGTCGACCAGGCTCTCCATGGGAAGGCTTCGCTCGCGGAAGCCGTCGCCCGCCTGGCCCTGGCGGAGGCGGGTCTGGACCGCCTGGAGGATGCCCTCTGGCACTGGGCGATCGCCCGGGCTCTCGGCACGGCTTTCGATCCGGCGCCCTTCGGCGCTCCCGGGGCGCGGCTCGCCGAGAGCCCGGGCCGGAGCTGGGACGAGGCGCCGGCGGGGCTCGTCGTCCGGCGAGCGGAGGACGGTGGTGGACCGCTCTCGCCGGTGAGCCTGACGATGGGGAAGAACCCGGCGGTCGCGAGCGAATGGCGGTCCTATCCCAAGGCGATCCGGGTCCAGGTCGTCGTCGATGCCCAGGGACGACCGCTCTCGCCGGTGGTGGCGGCGAGCACCTTCCCCGCCCTCACCTGGGCCGTCCTCGAAACCCTGCGGAGCTCGAGCTTCACTGCCGCCCGGAGCAGCGGCCAGCCGGTCGCGGCCTTCTTCGAATTGGCCCTCCCCCCGGAGCGCAAACCCCTGGCGCAGCTCGTGAGCTTTAAGGGCAGTCCCCTGGCCGAGGCCGAGGCCCTGCTGCGCGCCGGCCAGCTCACCGACGCCGGGAAGAGCGCCCAGAAAGTCTGGCGGTCGAGCCTCGACACCGCCGACCAGCCGCGGAGCTTCCTCGGCGTCACCCTCGCCCTCCGGGCGCTGGCCGAGACCGCCGGCGACCCGGACGGGGCGATCTGCCGCTGGCAGGCGGCGCAGACCCTGGAGCCACGCCTCTATGGCGCCGACCTCGCCGCCTACGGCGGAGCCGGGGCCCTCCTCGCCGCTCATCCCTGGGGGGAGAGCCTGAGGGTCGGCACGCCGGGAGCCTCCGGCGGAGAGCCGGTGGACGGCGCGGGCTTCCTCCCTCCCGAGGTGCTCAAAAGGCGCCACCCCGAATATCCCAGCTTCGCACGCGACCTCGGTGCCGGCGGGAAGCTCGTCGTGGAGCACGCCATCCTGGCGACCGGCGTGCCCCGCAATCCGGTTCTCACGACCGACGTGACCTCCCCGGGTCTCGCGGCGACCGCTTTGGATGCCCTCTGCGACTGGCGCTTCAAGCCGGCCACATTCCAGGGCAAGCCGGTGCCGGTGGATGCGACCCTGACCTTCGACTTCGGGATCGAGCGCCGGGACTGGTCCGTCCCCCGCGGCGGCTCGACCGCCCACTGACTTTCCGCGCCGCCCGGCGGACTTTGGAAGCCGGGAAGATCCCCGGGAGCACCCGGCTCGGTTAAGCTTGTCCCATGTCCGCGTCGCCCGAGATGTCGGTCGTCGTCCCCACCCACAATCGGCTCCTGGTGCTGGAGGAGGTGCTCCTCGCCCTCGAAGCCCAGGTAGGGGCGCCGTCTTTTGAGATCGTCGTCATCGACGACGGCTCGACCGACGGCACCGGCGACTGGCTGCGCTCGCGCACCTCGCACGCCCACCGCATCCCGATCCGCATCCACTCCCAGGCCAACGCCGGACCGGCGGCGGCGAGGAACACCGGGGTCGCCATGGCGGCCGGCCGCTGGGTGGCCTTTCTGGGGGACGACACCGTCCCCGAGCCAGGATGGCTCGCGGCCCATCGCGAGGCCCACCGGCAGCGCGGCGAAGACCCTCATCTGGCGGTCATCGGCTACACCGGCTGGCACCCGCGGATGAGCCTCACTCCCTTCCTGCGCTACATCAACGAGCATGGCCTGCAGTTCGGCTATGCCCTCATCAAGGACCCCGAAAACGTCCCCTTCAACTTCTTCTACACGTCGAATCTTTCGCTCTCCAGGGACCTCCTCCTGGCGGAGCCCTTCGACCTCCGTTTTCCCCATGCGGCATGGGAAGATATCGAGGTCGCCTACCGGATGAAGCGGCGCGGTCTGCGGCTGGTCTACGCGCCCTCCGCGCGGGTCTCCCACGACCATCCGACGGACCTCACCCGCTTCGCCGTCCGGCAGGAGAAAGCGGGATATTGTGCGGTCATCTTCTACCGCCTCCATCCCGAGCTCGGCAGCTTCCTCGGGGTGGGTCCGGAGGGGCCGCCGCCCCTCCCTCCGGAGGGCAAGCATCGCCTGCGGGAGGGGTTGGTGCGGGGTTTGCAAAATCTTCCCGTGAGCCTACCGCGCGCATGGGAGGAGGTACTCAGGTACCATTACATCAGAGGCCTCCACCGAGCGTGGAAAGACGGGGGCATCGAAGGAAAAGGAGAACATTCATGAAAGTCCATTCGGTTCTACGTTCGGCACTCCGGCTCCCGGCGGCCCGGCGCTGGCTCCTGAGCCTGGGCGTGGCCGCTCTCATGACCGCCGGGAGCGCCGCGCCGGCTCTCGCCCGCAGCTCGGGCTCGCACGGCGGCGGCTCGCACGGCGGTTCGCACGGCTCGGGTCATGCGGGCGGTAGCCACGGCGGCAGCCACCCCACCGGTGGCTTCCACGGTGGTGGCGGTTTTCACGGCGGTGGCTTCCATGGCGGTAGCTTCCATGGCGGCGGCTTCCACGGTGGAGGGTTCCATGGCGGCGGCTTCAGAGGCTTCTACTTCCCGGCCTTCTGGGGTTCCTTCTACTTTGGCTTCCCCTATCCGTATGGGTATTACGGGCCCTGGGGCTACTACGGGGACGGGTACTACTACAACGACGGCTACTACGGGGACGGCTCCTACCGGAACCGCGATACCGAGCAGGGCGCGCTCGATCTCGATCTGAGCCCCGCCGACACCCAGGTCTACGTCAACGGCGAGTTGGTCGGCAAGGTCGACGACTACGACGGCTGGCCGCAGTACCTCTGGCTCGATCCCGGTACCTACGACATCGTCTTCTACCGCGAGGGCTACAAGACCCTGGCGCGCCAGGTGACGATCTACCGCGGCCTGGTGATCGACTGGGACGACAAGCTGGAGAAGGGTCCCTCCATCCGCCCCGAGGATCTGGAGACGAAGACCCACGAGCGTCGCGACGCGCGGATCGAGCAGGATCGGGAGATGCGCGATCGTGCCGACCATGGAAGTCCCCAGACGCCGCCGCCACCGCCACCACCGCAGGGCAACTGGCGGGATCGGGTCCGCGGCGATCGCAACCGGCACGAGGACGGTGACTATCGGGACGAGGCGCGCTCCGCTCGCCTCCACCTGGCGGTCACCCCGCCCGACGCCTCGATCTACCTGGACGGCCGGTTCATCGGCACCGGGGAAGATGTGGCCCGGATGAGCTCGGGGTTGCTGATCGACGCCGGCCAGCACAAGCTCTCGGTGGTGCGTCCGGGACGCCACGCCGAGGAGCGGCAGTTCGAGGTCAAGACCGGCGAGCCGCTCGACCTCTCGATCGACCTCAAGAGCGAGTAGGCGTCCAGCACCTGCTCCTCCCTACCACGGGCGCTCCCTTCCAAGGGGGCGCCCGTTTTGTTGTTTCGAGGGTTGCTTCAGAGGGGCTCGGAGGCCGACCGCTCGAGATCCAGGAGCCAGCGCTTGCGGTCGCAGCCGCCGATGTAGCTGCCGATCCCCGACTTGCTGGTCACCACCCGGTGGCAGGGGATGACGATGGGGATCGGGTTCTCGATCAGGGTGGTGAGCACCTGCCGGTAGGCGTCGGGACGGCCGGAGGCGTCGGCGATCGTCCGGTAGGTGCGGGTCTTCGCGTAGGGGATCTTGGCGGCCTCCTTGAGGACCCGCCGGGCGAAGACGGGAAGGCCGCTCGCGCTCAGGTCGAACTCGAGGTCGAGCCGCCGCCTGGCGCCGGCGAAGTACTCGGCGAGGCGGCCGAAGACCTCGTCGAGGAGATCCGAGCCGTCGAGCTGGTGGAAGGGGGTGAAGCTCCCCCGCTCCGGCTCGGGAGGATCGATGCGGAGGCGGGTCACCGCCGATCCCAGAAGCTCGACGCCCAGGGGACCGATAGGGGACGGGAGGAGCACCCGTACCCGCTCCGCCTCGACAGGCGCGGCCAGGTCGCCATGTTCCTGGGCTCCAGGCATGAGAAAAGGGTAGCACGCCGGGCGCCAGGGGGTGAATCCAGCGATCCCTTGGAGATCCGGAAGAAATCGCCAGATCTTTTTTAGACCCTCCCGGCGATCCGGCCATATCCGTTTTCGGCTCCTAGGTGCCCATCCGGGATTCGACGCTCGGCAAAGGGGGTCTAGGGAAGAAAAAAGTGGCCCTCTCCGCGCATTCCATGCCCGATTATAAGTTTCGTCTACTGAAGCACTTACGGCTTGCTTGAGTCCGCTTCTGCCAGTACATTTCGCGTATGGACATGTTCGTCAACCTGGGCAGGACGCTCGGCCTTCTGCGCGAGCTGCGAGGCAAGAGCCAGGCGCACGTGGCGCGCGAGGCGGGGATCGGCAAGAGCCAGCTGTCGAAGTACGAGAACGGCAAGGAGCTCCCCAAGCTCGATTCGCTCGAAAAGGTCTTGAACGCCCTGGACGTGGGGCACTTCGAGTTCTTCTACACCCTCTACCTGCTGGACGACCGGGCGGCGGAGCTGGCGCGCCTCAGCGATCGGCATCCTCGCGATGGCGACGAGCGCGAGCGCCTCCCCCCTCCCGCCCCGATCTTGAAAGCCCATCCCCTCCTCGCCGAATCGACCGACCAGGCCTTCACCCGGGTCTTCTCGGATCTGCTCTACCTCTATCGCCGGGTCTTCGAGCAGGTCGTCTTCTCCGGTGGCTCCCCTGGCCCCGGTGGCTCCGGCATCAAGGGAGCCGACGACGCCGGGGCTTCGGGCTAGAGCTCTGAAGCGACCCGTACTCGCAGAGTCTCCCAGCGCGCGGCGGCGAGCTCGCCGCCCAAGTCCGCGTCTCCCCGGTAGGGGCGCTTGGGGATGCGCCGGCAGGGGATGGCGAAGGCCGTGGCCCCGGCGAGGGGGAGGGGATCGAGGTGAAGGGTGCCTTCCCTGTAGACGCCGTGCCAGCCGTAGCGGTTGAACGGCTCGGACCAGCGGTTGCAGACGGCGAGCGAGGCGAGGTCGCCGAGGTCGATGAAGCGGTAGTCGGCCGCCACCTTCGCCTCGTCCGCCGGGTCGGCCGCGTCCATGCCGGTCGCCTCGAAGAGCCCGCGTTCGAGCTCGTCTAAGTAGGCGAAGAAGTCCCGCCAGTCGGCGGCTTCGGCGGAGTCGCGGCGGTCGCGGTAGAGATGCAGGGCGTGGCGGGTGATGAGGAGCGCGGCGTAGGGGTGGCTGCCGGCGAAGCGGGCGGTGCCGCGCTCCCAGAGGGCGATCCGCTCCGCCCGCGGCATGGAGATGAAATCGTGCGGACGACCAAAGGCGGCGTTCCAGCGGGGCGCCGCGTCCTCCTCGCGCCAGCCGTTGTCGTGCTCGCGGCCGGCGAAGAGGATCTCGGCGCGCCGGGGGTGCTCGGGCAGGCCGTCCGCCCGCCAGAGGGAGAGGAGCTCGCCCGTGAAGTGCGCGTGATCGGGCTGGGTGATGAGGAGCAGGGACTCCCCCTCGTCGTAGACGATCATCGCCCCGGCACACTAACATGCCCTCCCATGCCCGAGCTCGCCGAGATGACGTGGAAGGAGGTCGCCGGGCTCGACCCCGCGCGGACCGTGGCCCTGCTGCCGGTCGGCGCCATCGAGGCCCACGGCCCCCACCTGCCGCTCGCGACCGACGGCCTCATCGCCGAGGCCATGGTGGTGGTGGCGGCCCGGCGGCTCGCCGGTCGAGACCTCGTTCCGCTCCTCCTGCCGACCCTCCCCTACACCGCGGCGCCCTTCGCCGCCGCCTTCCCCGGCACCCTCTCGCTGCGGCCGGAGACGGTGACGGCGCTGGTGGCCGATCTCGCCCGCGCGCTCGCCGACTCCGGCCTGCGCTACCTCGCGATCGCCAATGCCCATCTCGACCCCACCCACCTGGGCTCGCTCCACGCCGGCGCCGAGGCCGCCCGCGCGGCCGGGCTCGCCGTGGCCTTCCCCGACCTCACCCGCAAACCCTGGGCTCTGCGCCTGACGCCGGAGTTCCGGAGCGGCGCCTGCCACGCCGGCCGCTTCGAGGGCTCGATCGTCCTCGCCGTCCGCCCGGATCTCGTGCGCGAGCCGCTCCGCCGCTCGCTGCCCCCCAACCCCGCCTCGCTCTCGACCGCCATCCGCGCCGGCAAGGCGAGCTTCGCCGAGGCCGGCGGTCCCGAGGCCTATTTCGGCGACCCCGCCGCCGCGACCGCGGAGGAGGGGAGGGAGACGATCGAGATCCTGGGGGCGATCCTCGAAGAGGCGATCCTTGACACTCTAAGAGCGGGGCTCTAAGGTCTCGCCGTGATCCTCAGAGGCAAGAAGGCGGTGGTGACCGGGGGCGGCAAGGGCATCGGCGCCGCCGTGGCGCGCGCGCTCGCCGCGGCCGGGGCGGCCGTCCTGGTGGCGGCGCGGACGCTCGCCGACGTCGAGAGCGTGGCGGCGGAGATCCGGGCCGCGGGCCACGAGGCCTGGGCCGCGGCCTGCGACGTCACCGATCCCGCCCAGATCGCGGCGCTGGCACAGGCGGCTGCCGAGCACCTCGGCTCGGTCGACCTCCTCGTCAACAACGCCGGGATCGCCCACTCGGCGCCGCTCAAGGCGATCTCGCTCGACACCTGGAACCGCATCTTCGCCGTCAACGTGACCGGCACTTTCCTCTGCACCCAGACGTTTCTCCCCGGTATGGTCGAGCGCGGCTGGGGGCGGGTGGTGAACGTCGCCTCGATCGCCGGCCGCTCCGGGGCTCCCTACATCGCCGCCTACTCGGCCTCGAAGCACGCCGTCCTCGGCTTCACCCGCTCGGTGGCCGCCGAGGTCGCGGCCTCGGGGGTGACCGTCAACGCCGTCTGCCCGGGGTACGTCGACACCGACATGACCCGCGATTCGGTCGCGCGGATCGTCGAGAAGACCGGCCGGCCGGCCGAGCAGGTGACCGAAGCCATCCGGCGCACGTCGCCCCAGGGGCGGCTCCTGGATCCCGACGAGGTCGCCTACCTCGTCCTCTCCCTCTGTGATCCGCGGGCGAAGGGGATCAACGGCCAGGCGATCGTCCAGGACGGCGGAAGCCTCCTCGCATGAGCCTGGGATTGCAGGCGGTCAACCCGGCGGAGCTCGGGGCGCCGCGCGGTTACTCGAACGGCATCCTGGCGCCTCCCGGCGGGCGCCTCCTCTTCGTCGCCGGCCAGATCGCCTGGGACGCCGAACGGCGGCTGGTCGCCGCCGACTTCCCCGGCCAATTCGCCCGCGCGCTCGAAAACGCCGTCGCCGTCGTCCGAGCGGCCGGCGGCGGACCGCAGCACGTGGCCCGGCTCACCCTCTACGTCACCGATCGCCGGCAGTACCTGGCCGACCTCCCGGCCGTGGGCGAGGCCTACCGCCAGGTCATGGGCCGCCACTATCCGGCGATGGCCCTCCTGGAGGTCCAGGCGCTCCTCGAACCGGGCGCCCTGGTCGAGATCGAGGCGACCGCCGTCCTGCCGGCGGCGGCCGCCGGCAGGACAGAGTAACTCGCATGCCGATCCATCCTGAGAGCTTCCGCTACGAGCACGACCCGGCGACCGGGGTGGCGACCGTCACCCTCGACCGTGCCGAGCGGCTGAACGCCCTCACCTTCGAGGTCTATGAGGAGCTGACGGCGGTCTTTCAGGCTCTCGACACCGAGCCCGGGGTGCGGGCGATCCTCTTGACCGGCAGCGGCCGCGCCTTCTGCTCGGGCGGCGACGTCGAGGACATCATCGGCGCCCTCTTCGCGCGCGACTACCAGGGCCTCCTCGATTTCACCCGGGTGACCGGGGCGCTCGTCCTCGCCATCCTGCGCTGCCGGCGGCCGGTGGTGGGCGCCTTGAACGGCCTGGTCGCCGGGGCCGGGGCGGTGATCGCCAGCGCCTGCGACCTGCGGATCGCCTCCGAGAAGGCGAAGATCGCCTTCCTCTTCACCAAAGTCGGCCTCTCGGGGGCCGACATGGGGGCCTCCTGGCTCCTCCCCCGGATCGTCGGGCTCGGCCGGGCGATGGAGCTCCTCCTCACCGGCGATTTCGTCGACGCCCGCGAGGCCGAGCGGATCGGGCTCTACAACCGGGTGGTGCCGCACGACGAGCTTCCCGCGGTAGCGCGGAGCTGGGCGGAGCGCCTCGCCAAGGGACCGTCCTTCGGCATGGAGGTGACCAAGAAACTCGTCCAGCGGGAGGCGGCGATGGACGTCGAGTCGGCTCTCGCGGCCGAGGTCGAGATCCAGGCCGCCTGCATGCTCGACCCCAACTTCCGCGAGGCCTACGAAGCCTTCCGCGACAAGCGCGAGCCCCGCTTCCGGTGAGCGTCCCCGAGCCGTTCCTGATCCGCGCTTTCCTCGACGAACGCCACCTCGCCCTCGCCGCGGAGGTCGCCCGTTTCACCGCCGCGAAGGTCGCGCCGCTGCCGCCGCCCGAGGACGACCCGGGAGCGCGCCGCGAGGCCCGCTCGCTTTTGAAGCTCCTCGGCGAGGAGGGGTGGCTCGGCTACGCCGTCCCCGAGGCCTGGGGCGGACACTGGCCGGAGCCCGACCTCCGCGCCTGCTGCCTGATTCGCGAGGCCCTGGCGGCCGCCTCGCCGCTCGCCGACGCCGTCTTCGCCCTCCAGTGCCTGGGCTCGATGCCGATCACGCTCGCCGGGAGCGCGGCGCAGCGCGACCGTTGGTTGCCGGCGGTCGCCCGCGGGGAGGCCATGGCCGCCTTCGCCATGACCGAGCCGGAGGCGGGCTCGGACGTCTCCTCCCTGGCGACCGTCGCCGCGCGCTCTCCGGACAACGACGGCGGCGATGTCGGCGGGTATATCCTCGACGGCAGGAAGACCTTCATCTCGAACGCCGGGATCGCCGACTTCCACGTCGTCTTCGCCGCCACCGACCCCACGGCGCGGAACCGCGGCCTCTCCTGCTTCCTCGTCGAGGCCGGCACCCCGGGGCTCACCTTCCTCGGTCCCCAGGTGCTCTCTTCGCCGCATCCCTTAGGCGAGCTGGGGTTCGCCGACTGCCGGGTGCCGGAGGAGAATCGGATCGGCGCCGAGGGGGAGGGCTTCAAGCTGGGAATGCGGACTTTGGACCGGCTGCGGCCGACGGTCGCCGCCGCGGCCTGCGGCATGGCCGCCCGGGCGCTCGCCGAGGCCACCGCGCACGCCCGGGAGCGCCGGCAGTTCGGCAAGACCCTCGCCGAATTCCAGATCGTCCAGGAGAAGCTCGCGATCATGGCGACCGACCTCGCCGCGGCCCGGCTCCTCGTCTACCGGGCGGCCTGGGAGGGCGATACGGGCAAAGGCGGGGAGGAAGCGAGGGCGAGCCTGGCGGCCGCGATGGCGAAGGCCTTCGCCACCGAGGCCGCCCAGCGGATCGTCGACGCCGCCCTCCAGATCCTGGGGGGCAAGGGCGCCCTGGCGGAGAACCCGGTCGAGCGTCTCTACCGCTCGGTCCGGGCCCTCCGCATCTACGAGGGGACGACCGAGATCCAGCACCTGATCATCGCCCGCCACCTGCTGCGAGAAACTAAAGAGGCGTCGGCAGCACCGGCGGTGGCGCCGGCAGCGCCTGCGGCACGGGCAACGCTGGAGTGAGTCCCTCGCGCGCCGCCGCCTCGACCAGGCGACGGTCGAAAGCGAGAAACTCGATCGTCCGCCCGACCTTCCGCTGCAGGTAGGCCGAGGAGGCGAGTTGCACGGCGTCGCCGGCCCGCAGGCCATGGCGTTCCAGGAGCCGAACCGCGAGAGCCGAGACCTCGGGCGCCAGCTCGACGACGTTCATCGCCGCCAGGTCGGTGCGGAGAGCGGCGAGCGCGCGGTCGCGCTCCTCCGCCGAGAGATCCCCTTCGCGCCACCGGCGGAGGAGGGCCGAAGCGATCTCCACCTCGGAGAGCCGGCTGGTGGCGGGGATGGCGTCAGAGAGAAGCCGTGCCACCTCCTCGCCCTGGGGCTCGTCGACATACCGTTTGACCAGGGCGCTCGCATCGAAGTAGCGGATCAAAAGCGGTCCTCCCGCTCGTCCGCCAGGGTTTCCGACAGCGGTCGGCCGGCGAGCCGGAGCGGTGCGAAGGGAGCGAGGGTACCCGCCCCTCGCTGCAACACCCCGAGGGCGGCCAGCTCGTCGAGCCGCGCCTCTTCCTCTCCCTTCCCCACCGGTACCGGCCGCAGCTCGGCGACCGGCCGTCCCCGCTCGGTGACGATGATCGTCGCCCCGTCCTCGACCTGCCGAAGATAGCTTCCCAATCTCATTTTAAGCTCCCGAGCTCCAATGGTTTTCATCGGCCCACCTCTTGTGGTCATTGTGACCACAAAGGCGCGCCTTGTCAAGCCGGGCTGGAGCGAATCCCGTCTTCCTCAGAAAGACGGAAAAACTCCCGGAGATCTGTCAGGGAATCAGAGAATTCCCAGAACGACGACGATCTCGCCCTTGAGCGACGCTCTCCTCCCGAGCTCCTCCCGGAGTCCCGAGAGCGGCCCCCGGAGCACCTCCTCGTGGAGCTTGGTGAGCTCGCGAGCGACCGCCGCCGGGCGATCGCCCATTTCGGCCAGGGCATCGTCCAGGCTCGCGAGCAGCCGATGGGGGGACTCGTAGAAGATCAGGGTGTGGGGGAAGGCCGCCCAGGTGCGAAAGAACGTCCGGCGCTTGCCGGACTTGGGCGGCGGGAAGCCGGCGAAGGCGAAGGGATAGGGAGGAAGGCCGGAGGCGACCAGGGCGGCGAGGAGGGCGGAGGGGCCGGGGAGGGGCTCGATCCGGATGCCGCGGGCGGCGGCCTCGCGGACCAGCAGGAAGCCGGGATCGGAGAGGAGGGGGGTGCCCGCGTCGCTCGCCAGGGCGACGGTCTTTCCCTCCTCCAGGTCGGCGAGGAGGCGCGGCAGGCGCTGGCGCTCGTTGTGCTCGTGGAGCGAGACGAGCGGCTTCTTGATCCCCAGATGATGGAGGAGGAGACCGGTGTGGCGGGTGTCCTCGCAGGCCACGACGTCGGCCGCCTCGAAGGCGGCGCGGGCCCGTGGGGTGAGGTCGTCGAGATTGCCGATGGGCGTCGAGACGACCAGGAGCTTGCCGGGCATGGGTTCCGGAGGGAGGCCCTAGTCCCGCGGGATCTCCTGGTCGAGGTTGACCGCGCTCCCCGAGAGCCGGGCGATGAGCATCAGCCGGCGCTTGAAGCGGAACGCCTGCTCGCGGCGGGTGATGCGGGCGACCGTCTCTTCCGAGTAGCCGCGGGCGACCACCTCGGCCGGGGAGAGGCCACGGTCGAAGAGGAGATAGAGAACCTCGTCCGCCGTCCGGTAGTCGAACCCCAGGTCCCCCTCGTCCGTCTGGCCCGGGAAGAGGTCGGCCGAGGGGCGCTTCTCGACCACCGCGGCAGGAAGGCCGAGGTGGAGGGCGAGCTGCCAGACCTGCTGCTTATAGAGGTCGCCCAGGGGGTTGAGCGAGCTCGCGTTGTCGCCGAAGACGGTCGAGTAGCCGAGCAGGATCTCGGTCTTGTTGGAGGTCCCGAGGACCAGGCAGCCGAGCTTCTTCGCCTGATCGAAGAGGATCGTCATCCGCTCGCGGGCCATCTTGTTGCCACGCCGGGTCGAGTCGGCCTCGGGCTCGGCGGAGTCGAAGTAGGCGTCGACCATGGGAGAGATGTCGATCGTGCGGGCGGCGAGGCCGAGGTTTTCGACCACCGCCTGGGCGTCGGCCAAGGAGTCGGCGGAAGACGTGCGGTAGGGGAGGAGGAGGCCGTGCACCCGCTCGGGACCCAGGGCCCGCGCCGCCAGGGCGGCGGCGAGCGAGGAATCGACGCCGCCCGAGAGGCCGACCGTCACCCCGGAAGCCCCGGCGGTCTCGACGGCGTCGCGGATGAAGCTCACGAGCACGGAGACGGCGAGCGGCGCGTTGAGCTGGAGGCGGCCCGGGACGTCCTCGCGGCGGATCACAGGGGTCCCTCCAGGTCGGTCCGCTCGTCGTCGATGAGCGGCAGCTGCCAGCGCAGGCGGTCGGCGTCCCGGAGATCGATCTCGGTCACCAGCAGGTGCTCTTTGAGGAGCGGCGCGCGGACGCTGAGCTCGCCCCCCGGTCGCACCACGTGGCTGCCGCCGGTGTAGAACGAACCCTCCTCCCAGCCCACCCGATTGCAGTAGACGACCCAACAGGTGTTGAGGAGCGCCGTCGAGCGGGTGACCAGCTCCCAGGACTCCTGGCTCTCCGGCAGGTCGCCGGGGCCGATCCGGCCCGGACCCGCCGAGGGGACGATGAGGAGCTTGGCGCCCCCCACGGCGAGACGGCCGGCGAGGCTCGAATGCCAGAGATCCTCGCAGATGAGGATGCCGGCCTGGCTGCCGCCCAGGCGGGTGAGGCCGAGCCGGCGGCCGCGGCCGAAGAAGCGCTCCTCCTGGAAGATGCCGTAGGTCGGCAGGTAGATCTTCCGATGGACGAGGACCGGCGCGCCGTCGCGGAGGAGGACGGCACTGTTGTGGAGCACCCCGCGCTCGTCCTCCTCGACCAGGCCGACGACGACCGGCATCGGGCCGGCGGCCGCCGCCAGATCGGCGATGACGGGAGAGCCTTCCAGGCGGAGGGCGACTCGGGGCGTCAGGTGGAGGAGGCGATAGCCGGTGAGCGACAGCTCGGGGAAGACGAGGAGATCGACCGACTGCCGCCGCGCCTCCGCGATCCAGGTGAGATGACGCGCGAGGTTCGCCTCGACGTCTCCCAGCCGGCAGTCGATCTGCGCCAGGCCGACGCGGAGGAGGGAGCTCTCTTCAGCCATGATCGAGGCGATGCTAGCATGCCGGGGTGCCCCTCCTCCCGTCGTTCGCGCTCGTTCTCCTCATGGCCGCGACACCGGCGGCAGTACCTGCCCCGGCCGCGAGCCCGGCGGGAGAGAACGTCCTCAAGGACAGGGTGATGGCGATCGTCGACGAGGATCCCATCCTGGCCTCGGACGTCGAGCGGATCATCACCCTCGGGCTCGCCCGGCCGAACCCCGGCGAGAGCGCCAACGATCTCCGCCGCCGGGTGCTCGGCCAGCTCATCGACGAACGCCTGCGCTTCCACGAGATCGACCGCTTCGGTTTCGAGCAGGTGCCGGCCGCGCAGGTCGACCAGCACGTCCAGGAGATCCGCGCCCGGTCCGGGACGGAGGACGAATTCAACCAGCGATTGAAGGAGGTCGGCCTGACCCCCGCCGGCCTGCGCCAGCTGGTCTCCCGTCAGCTCATGGTTTTGACCTACGTCGACGAGCGGCTGGGGCCGCGCGTCTTCGTGAGCCTGGACGACATCAACAACTACTACCGTGACGTCCTCACCCCCGAGCTCCAGAAGGCCGGCAAGCCCGTGCCTTCCATCGAAGAGACCCGCGAGCCGATCCGTGCCGTCCTCAAAGAGCAGCTCCTCAACAAGGAGATCGAGACCTGGACCGAGGAACTGCGCCGCAAGGCCGACATCCTCAACTACTTCGACGACAAGGGCAAACCGTTCCCCCCGGTGGTGAAGACGATCGGGAAGAAGAAGCCGGCTTAAGTTGGCTTAAGTTGCTTTCTCTGGGCGCCGGGTGTCTAAGCAGTTAGGATGGGCGCCGCGAGGACTCTATACCTGTCGAGCACCTGGAGAGACGAGCCGTCGGGCTCGGACGAGCAGCAGCGCCGGCTCCTGGCGGCGCTCGCGGCGGGCGACCGCGCCGCCGCCGAGCGCCTGGTCGAAGAGACCTACCGCGGCGTCTACGCGCTCTTAAGGCGGCTCTGCGGCGACCCGGAGCTGGCGGCCGACCTGACCCAGGAAAGCTACCGCAAGGCCTGGGACGCCCTCTCCACCTTCGATGGCCGGGCCCGGTTCTCGACCTGGCTCGCCCGCATCGCCTACAACACTTTCTTGAACCATCTCAGGCGGCCACGCCTCCTCGTGCCGCTCGACGAGAGCCGCGAGGCGCGGGTGCCCGACCCCGGCCCTTCGATCGAGGAGGCGATGAGCCGCGCGGTGGTGGGGGATCGCCTGCGGCGCGCCGTCCTCGCCCTCCCCGAAGAGCTGCGCTTCACGATTACCGCCCTCTTCTGGGGAGAGCTGCCGGTCAAAGAGGTGGCGCGCCAGGAAGGGATCACCGGCGTCGCCGTGAGGAAGCGCCTCAAGCGGGCGCTCCAGGCGCTCGCCCTCGCATTGGAGGAGGGGCGATGAGGAGCCGGAGCGAGCGGGAGATCGCCCGCCGGCTGTCCGAGCGCGGCGAGGTCGAGCCCCCGGCCGACCTCCTGGCGCGGATCCAAGCCGAGATTCCGCAGAAGCCCTTGACCCTTCAGGCGGCAGACGAGGAGGAAGCCCGACCAGGAAGATTCCGAGCCCGGCAGGCCTGGCTGGTCGCGGCCTCGCTCCTCGCGATGATCGGGACCGGCCTCTTCTCGCTCCATGTGTTCGAGGGGAAGCGGGAGCTCGCGGCGCCCGGGATGGCGGTCGAGCGGTCCGCTCGGCCGGCGGTGCCGCCTTCGCCACCCGCGGATGCCGCGGCTCCCGCCGGTCCGCCCTCTGCCCAGCTCGAAGAGCACCCGGCTGTGAGCGCGGCTCCTGGCGCGGGCATGCCTGCCAAGGGCAGGCCGGAGCTACCGGTTGCGCCACGAGGAGAGGTCGCGGGAGGGGTGGCGGGCGGCTCACCCGACATGACCGAAGCGAATCCGACGGGCGCCGGCGCGGCGCCGGCGTCTCCCCCTTCTCTTCCTCCGTCTCCTTCTCCGGCAGTGCCCAAGCCGCTCGCCAGTGCGGGGGCGTCGGTCTCGGCGCCGCAGGATACGGTGGCAGAGCCCGATCGCCGGCGGGATGCCGCACAGGCCGAAGAGGCCGCGCCAAGAGCTAAGGCGATGACTCTGAAGAAGGAGATGCAGTCAGGCCGCGCCGCGGTCGACGCCTCTCCCGGCCTTCCCGCGGCGGAAGGAACGCCGAGCCCCTTCGCGGGCGGCGAACGCCGCCGCCTGCTCCTCTTCCGTCTACCGGAGGGCACGGATTCCGGAAGTGTCGAGGTGGAGCTCAATCCCCAGGTGGTCGCGCGCTACCGGCGAGTGAGCGTCACCGGGGCGACGCTCCTCTACGAGGTCGAGCTCCAGCCAGGCGCGGGAGAGGCGGGAGCGGCGGTACCGGTCGCCACTCTGCTCGGCGGGGCTCGCCTGACGACCGCGGATCTCGCTCCCTCCTGGGCGCAGGCCACCCCTGGGTTCCGGCTCGCCTTCCTGGCGGCGAAGCTCGCCGAGCTCGAGAAGATCCCTCGGGAGCGACGCCCGCGGGGCGATCTGGCGGAGCTGCTGAGAGGCGCCCGGACCCTCGCCGCGGAGCTTCCCGGCGACCGGCGGGCGACCGAGCTTCTCGGCGGGGTCGAACGGCTTTCGCCTTGACCCTCAGGAGGGCAGCTTCTAGACTGCCCACTCTCATGAAAGCTCCGAAGCCAGCCGGACCCGAGGCCGCCGAACCCGCCAAGCGGACACCATCGACCGGCGGGCGACCTCCGAAGAGCCCCGCCCCGGAAGCGGCGAAGTTCGTTCCCTCGGGTTTTTTCGCCTTCCGCACCCCACTCCTTCCTTTCGAGGATCTGGAGGCTTGGAGCGCGGGTCTTCTGGCCGCTCACCTGGAATCGCCGGACGAAGGAGCCCTGGTGGAGGCTCTGGCGGCCGACCGCAAGCTCCTCCGTTCGCGGCTGGAGACGGCCCTGGCGCAGCCGGAGATCGCCGAGGCCCTGTTCCTCGCCTCCCCCTCGCTCTCGGAGAGCGTGGCCCTCTGGCTCGCCGACCCCGACTCGAAAAAGGGACGGCGGACCGAGAACGCCCTCGTGCGCTACTACCTGCGCATGGCAGCTCGGGCTACCCCGTTCGGGCTGTTCTCGGGCTGCTCGGTGGGCGAGGTCTCGGTGCCGCGCCAGGAGGAGGAGTCGGCACCGGCAGCAGCGTGGGGAGGAGCGTCAGGAGCGGCGACCCGGCTGGATCTCGCGCCGCGCGCCGCCTACCAGCGCCACACCCGGCTCGACATGGACTATCTCTTCGCCCTGGCCGAGGATCTCGGGCGCGACCCCGCCCTCCGCCGGGAGCTTCTCTATTACCCGAATTCCAGCCTCTACCGGGCGGCGGGGCGGTGGCGCTATGCCGAGGCGCGGCTCGACGGCAAGGTCCGCTCGCACCACCTGGTGGCCCTGGACTCGACGGAGTACCTGGACGCCACCCTCGAGCGAGCCGCCGCGGGAGCCCATGCCGCCGATCTGGCCGCCGCTCTCGTCGCCGCCGATCCGGACGGCGAGATCGCGTTGGAGGACGCCGAGGGCTTCGTGACCGAGCTCATCGACAGCCAAATCCTCGTCTCCGACCTGCAGCCGCCGGTGACCGGCCCCGAGGCCATCCACGACCTCGTGGCGCAGCTCTCCGCCCTCCCCGCGGGAACTGTCGCCGCTAGAGCGCTCGAGCTGGAGAGGAAGACCTTGGAGGAGCTCGATGCTCGCGGCTTGGGCGCCTCGCCGGAGCTCTACAGAGAGCTCGCCCGCCGCCTGGAACAGCTGCCGACGAGCGTCGAGCTGTCGCGGCTCTTCCAGGTCGACATGGTCAAACCGGTCGAGGCGCCGCGGCTCGGTCCGGAGGTGCAGGCCGAGTTGGTCCGCGGGGTGGAGCTCGTCCACCGCTTCGCCAGCCGCGGCCGCCAGGAGATCTTCGAAAAGTTTCGCCAGGAGTTCAGCGATCGCTATGGCGACGGGCGCTGGGTTCCCTTGGCCGAGGTTCTGGACGAGGAGCTGGGGATCGGCTTCGAGAAGTCGGGCGCGGCGGGCGCCGAGGCCTCACCCCTCTTGCGCGGCATCGGCCTGGGTGGGCCGCCGGCCGATCCGACCGTCCCCTGGGGACCCTCCCAGTCGCTCCTCCTCCACAAGCTGACCGCGGCCCTGATCTCGGGCGCGCAGGAAATCCAGCTGGACAGCAAAGACCTGGAGCAGCTGAGCTCGAGCGAGCCTCCTCCCCTTCCCGACGCCTTCGAGGTGATGGGGTCGATCGCCGCCGAGTCGCCGGAGGCGGTGGCGGAGGGCCGGTTCAGCATCCTCCTCAAGGGGGTGGCCGGCCCTTCCGGCGCCCCTCTCCTCGGCCGTTTCTGCCACGCCGACCCGGAGCTCCACCATGCCGTCGAGGCCCACCTGCGGGCCGAGGAGGCTCTCCGTCCGGACGCGATCTTCGCCGAGGTCGTCCACCTGCCGCAGGGCCGGATCGGCAACATCCTCTCGCGCCCGGTCCTCAGGCCGCATGAGATCCCTTTCCTCGGCCGTTCCGGCGCCGCCCCCGAGCACCAGATCCCCATCACCGACCTGGAAGTCTCGATCGTCGGGGGGCGGATCGCCCTGCGCTCGCGGCGCCTGGGCCGGGAGGTCATCCCGCGGCTCACCAGCGCGCACAATTTCTCCCGCGGCAGCCTGGGGATCTACCGTTTCCTCTGCACCCTGCAGTCCCAGGGTCTCGCCGCCGGCCTGGGCTGGAGTTGGGGGGCGCTCGACAACGCCCCGTTCCTCCCCCGGGTCACCGCCGGCCGTCTGGTCCTCTCGCGGGCTCGCTGGCGAATGTCCGAAGCGGAAATCGCGGCCCTCGCCAAGCCCAAGGAGGCGGCCGAGCGCTTCGCCGCCGTCCAGCGCTTCCGGGAGAGGCGGCGCCTGGCGCGTTTCATCTGCCTGGCAGACGCCGACAACGAGCTCGTGATCGACCTCGACAACGCCCTCTCGATCGACTCCTGGCTGGACGTCATCGAGGAACGCAAAGAGGCGATGCTGGTCGAGCTCTACCCGGGACCAGGAGAGCTCTGCGCTCGCGGTCCAGAGGGGCGCTTCGTCCACGAATTCATCGTTCCGCTGGTCCGCGTCCCTCGGGAGGAGACCCGCCCCGGGCCGCGGCTCGTGGAGCCGGCCGCGGCCGTCGTGCGCTCCTTTCCTCCCGGCTCGGAATGGCTCTACGTCAAGCTCTACACCGGCAGCTCGACGGCGGACCGGGTGCTCCGCGAGCTGATCGCCCCGGCCGTCCACGAGGCCCGGGCGAGCGGCGTCGCCGACTCCTGGTTTTTCATCCGCTACGCCGACCCGCAGTGGCATGTCCGCATGCGCTTCCACGGCGATCCGGAGAAGCTCTGCGGCCAGACCCTCCCCGCCCTCTCGGCCGCCGCCGCGGAGTGGCTGTCGGAGGGCCGGCTGTGGAAGTTCCAGCTCGATACCTACGAGCGCGAGGTCGAACGCTATGGCGGTCCTGAAGGCATCGTCCTCGCGGAACGGTGGTTCGAGGCCGACAGCGCGGCGGTGCTCGAGATCGTCCTCAGCCTGGAGGGAGACGAGGGGGCCGACGCCCGCTGGCGGCTCGCCCTGGTCGGCACCGACCTGATCCTCAACGATCTCGGTCTCGATGCGGCCGGGAAGATCTCCGTTCTCGGGCGTTTGCGCGAATCTTATCTGCGCGAGTTCGGCGGCAGCAAGGGACCTCCGGGTGCAGCTCGACCAGAAGTTCCGCGCCGAGAGGAAGAGCCTGGAGATCCTCTTAGATCCCAGCCAGGCCGAGGACCACCCGCTCTCCCCTGGGCTCGCGGTCTTGAGGAAGCGATCTTTGGAGAGCGCTGAGGCGCTCGCCGAGCTCCGGCGGCTGGAGACAGCCGGGCGGCTCCAGATGTCGATTCCCGACCTGGCTTTGAGCTACGTGCACATGCACGTCAACCGGATGATCCGCTCGGCGGCCCGCGCCCACGAGTTGGTGATCTACGATCTGCTGGGCCGTCTCCACGAGTCGCAGGCGGCACGCGCCCGGGGGGGAGGCCGCCCGGCGAGCGCTCCTGGAGCTCCGGAGACCTTGGCGAGCTGACGGCGATGCCGGACCGCCCCCCCTATCGGCTCGTCCTCGCCAAGGAGGACTTCAAGTTCTCCGCCGCCCATTTCACTCTCTTCAGCACCGATCGGGCGGAGCTCTTCCATGGCCATAACTATCGGGTCCGCCTCGAGCTCGCCGGCAGCGAGCTCGACGCCTGGGGGCTCCTGGTCGACCTGGAGTCGGTCAAGAAGGTCGTCCGCGGCCTCTGCCGGAAGCTCGACAGCCGGACTCTCCTGCCGGCCGAAAGCCCGGGCCTGACCTGGTCGCGGGAGGGAGGGGAGGTCGAGGTCCGCTTCGGGGAACGCCGCTACCTCTTTCCCGAGGACGACGTCCTCCTCCTCCCCTTGGCCAACACCTCGATCGAGCTTTTAGCCCGCTTCTTCTGGCGCGATCTCAGCTTCACTCTCCACGGATCGCGGATCGAGATCCTCGCCGTTTCGGTCGAGGAGACCGCGGGCCAGAGCTGCTGCTACGAAGCGCCGCTCGTCTCCTAGAACCGGATCACCCGCCCCTTCCAATTCGCCAGCCGGCCCCGGCGCCGATCGACGACACCGCTCAGAAGCACCCCCGCGAGAGTGAGAGCATCCAGGGGAAAAAGCAGGCCGTAGGCCGGAGCATGGCCGCTGCCGGCGCGCCAGAGGATCGAGGCGGCAGCCCCGGCGACCCAGAGGAGGCCGGCGGCGAGCGGGTGACCGGTGGCGAGCTCGGCCCCCGCGGCGAGCGGCGGCAGGAGGAGGCCGGCGAGTACCACCGCGGCCTTCCACGGGTGGGGTCCGAGGAGCCCTCCCAGGTTCCGCCGCCAGCCGCGCGCGGTCTCCCGGACGCCTCGGTACATGCGGACCGAGAGGAGATCGGGAGCGCGGAAGAAGCCCGTGCGGTAGCCGTGGGCACGGAGGCGGACGACGAGCGCCAGGTCGTCCAGGGTCTCGACGCGGATAGGCGCGAAGCCGCCGCACCTCTCCCAGGCCTCTCGCCGGACGAGGATGTACTGGCCATTGGCGATCGCCGGCCCGGCCGGGGCGCCGGCCACCGCCCGCCAGTCGCCGAGGAGGAGATCCAGGAGGGCGAAGACCGCCGGGGTGAGGAGATTCTCGGCGAGCCCCACCGCCTCCTGGAAACCGGCGAGCGAGACCGCGGCGAGCTCGGCGTCCTCCGCGGTCCCGGCGGTTCCGCGGGCGACCGCCGCGGCGAGGCTCCGCGCCAAGGCCTCCGGAGAATGCCGGGTGTCGGCGTCGGTGCACAGCAGCCAGGGGGTGGAAACCCCCGCGGCGCCAACCTCCAAGGCATGAACTTTGCCTCTCCACCCCTCGGGCAGCGGCCCGGCGGCGAGGAGGGTGAGCTGGGGGAAGGCGGGGAGCCGCTTGCGGACGAGAGCGGCCGTCGCGTCGGTCGAGCCGTCGTCGATGACCCGCACCCGGGGATGGGCGCTCTGCGCGAGGAGACCGTCCAGACAGGCAACGACGTTCGGCTCCTCGTTCCGCACCGGAAGGAGGACCGTCACCTCGCTCTCTTCGCCCTTCGGTGCCGCGGTCGCCTCCGGGAGGCGGGGGGCGGCACGACGGGCGAGGGTGGTGCGGATGGCGAGGGCCAGCAGGCACGCCGCGGAGAGGCACGAGAGGAGATGAAGAAGGGCCAGGAGGGTTCCGGGCGCCGGCCCTCAAGAAAAATAAGGCCGGCGCCGAGGTTCTTAACGTATCTAGTGTGTTACCCCAACTTCTCCTGTAGCGCGCTTACTATCTCCCCGGGAACGGGGAAACGGCCGGTCTGCTTCTTGGAGAAGATCAGGTCATCGTCCAGGGTGACTTCGAAGCGGCCGCCAGTGCCCTTGATCAGCCGCGGCTCGATGCCGAGCTCTTTCTTGACCTCTTCCGCCAGACCGGCGGCACGAGGGTAGTAGTTTCAGACCGTGCAGTACTCGATGGTCAAGGCTCGCGTCATGGGACCAACTCCTTTCCGGGAGACCGATTATAGGGCACCCGGCAGGTCCCCGCGGGAGCCTTTTTGGAAGGCCCCACAGAAGGTGTTGCCGAACCTCGGCGGAGCAGCTTCTAAGGGGGGGATGAAATTTAGGGGCGGTTGTGTTAGACATGTATAGGTGCGGCAGGACGGGTTCGCGGGACAAAGTTCTTCGACTTTTTTAAGAAAAGGGCTTGAAATCGTTCCGAGGATGAGTACAATAGAGCTTGCACGAACATGGTCACATAGGAAGAAGTCAAGGTCTCCCGGCGCGTGCCGAGAGATTTGGCGATAATGTTATGGCTTGCTTAAAAGCATGGAGGAAATCACGATGAAAGGCGAGGCGCCCAACATGACTCAGAAGGAAATGGCCCAGATCCGGCAGAACCTCGAGGGGACTCCTGACATCGAGGAGGCTGCGGAACTCATGAACCTGGCGGGGAACTCCACCCGCTTGAAGCTCCTCTATCTCCTCGAGAACATGAAGGAGCTCTGCGTTTGTGACTTGGCGGAAATGCTCGGCGTTTCGGTCTCGGCCGTTTCGCAGCACCTGGCCAAGCTCAAGGCCTATGGCCTCGTGGCCCCGCGTCGCGACGCCCAGACGATCTATTACCGCTTGACGGAGCACCCGTTCAACGCGAAGCTGCGGGAGAATTTCTTCAAGCAGTTTCAGGTCTAACCAGTAGGCCAGACGTAGAACCCAAAGTCCAAAAACGACGGCGGCCGGATTCGTCCGGCCGTCGTTTTTTTGTTTCAGGGCTTCTTGAACACCATCATGGCGGTCAGGAGGATGATCCCCAGGGCGTTGACGTCGGCGAGAATGCCCGGGAGCTTGGCGGCGGCCAGGCCCTTGAGCTCCGCGTTGGGGGCGCCGGCGGCGAGCGAGGCCTTGCCGGCCGCCAGGGTCCGCCGCAGGCGAGGAACGATGTAGAAGAGGGTCGACGCCAGCATATACAGATAGAGACCGGCCGAGATCTGCACCCACAGGGTGGAGAAGCCGAAGCCGCGGGCGGTGACCAGGTAGAAGCCGAGCAGTCCGGCGAGGATGGCGCCGGGAAGGGTGTAGACCCGGACCAGGCGCCAGGCGAGACGCAGACCGTAGACCTTGGCCGCGAGGTCGGCGGCACGGCGGATCTGGGCGCGGACGACGATGCCGCCGAAAGACCCCGCCACCAGCCAGAACACCATGACGATATGCAGGAACAGGAAGAAAATGGACATCCCCGGTACCTCCCCAAGTCGAGCCAAAGTCGAGGCCGAACTCTACCATGCGGGCCGAGACGACCGGCGGGCCCCGCGATCGGGCTAGAATGTGCACCAGCCGGAGAGCAGACCGCGAGGTCGCGATCGAACCCGTTCGAGAGGAGGAGGAAGAGTGAACAACCAACAACACCCGCGTCCCAAGTTCACCTACCTGGGCCATGCCACCGTGCGTTGCGACCTGCCGGGCGGGGAGGTCGTGCTGATCGACCCCTGGGTGAGCCACAATCCGCGCTGCCCGGACCAGCTCAAAACCTTCGAGCGGCTGGACGCCATCCTCATCACCCATGGCCACTCGGATCACATGGGGGACGCGGTCGAGATCGCCAAGCGCTACAGGCCGAAGCGGATCGTCGCCGGCTTCGAGATCTGTCAATGGCTGACCGCCAAGGGAGTCGAGAACTGCTCCGGGATGAACCCGGGCGGCAGCCAGGAGGTTCTCGGCCTCCAGGTCTCGATGGTGCGGGCCGACCATTCGAGCTCGATCGAGGATGGCGACCAGCTCCTCTACGGCGGTGTGGCCTCGGGGTTCGTCGTCCGCCTGCCGGGAGGCTTCACCTTCTATCATGCCGGCGACACAGCCCTCTTCTCCGACATGCAGATGCTCGCCGAGATCTACCGCCCGGAGCTCGCCTTCCTGCCCATCGGCGACCACTTCACCATGGACCCCCAGCAGGCCGCCCGCGCCTGTCGCTTCCTGGAGGTGCGCAAAGTGATCCCCATCCACTGGGGCACCTTCCCGCTCTTGACCGGCACCCCCCCGCAACTCGTCAAGGCGCTCGAGGATCTCGGGGTCAAATGCGAGGTCATCGCCCTGGAGCCCGGGGAGATCTATTGAACGGCGGACGGTAGCCCCGTCGACCCGCAAGATCGCCGCCACGCCACCGCCATGCCGACCAGCACTGTCGAGGACTATCTGAAGTCGATCCTCGTGGAGCAGCAGAGGAACCCGGGGGCCCTGGTGACGATGGGGCAGATCTCATCGGCGCTGGGCGTCGCCCCGGGGACGGTGACCGCCATGGTCAAGGCCCTGGCCGACAGTGGCCTGGTCTCCTACGAGCCCTACAGCGGCGTCCTCTTGACCGACCACGGCCGCCAGCTCGCGGCGCACGTGCTGCGCCGCCACCGCCTGGTCGAGCTCTTCCTCGTCGCCGTCATGGGGATGGACTGGAGCGAGGTCCACGCCGAGGCCGAGCTTCTGGAGCACGCCGTCTCCGACCGGCTGATCGAGCGCATGGACGAGATGCTCGGCCATCCCTCGGTCGACCCACATGGAGATCCCATCCCCGACGTCCATGGGGAGGTCCACGAGCCGGTCCTCCCCAATCTTCTCGCCTGCCCGCTCGACGCCCTGGTCCAGGTGGCGCGGGTGGGCGACCAGAGCCGCGACTTCCTTCTCCTCTTAGAGCGCCGCCGCCTGAAGCCGGGCAGCCGCCTGCGGGTCCTCGCCCGCGACGAGACGGCGGACTTGGTCGAGCTCCGTCTCGAGGGGGGCGAGGAGCTCAACCTGGGCTTCCGCGCCGCCTCCAAGATCCTCGTCGAAACCCGCACCTAGTGCAGATATTCTATATCTGCATTTATCTTTTGTATTGCAAATAGATCCAACTGGACGAAAAGCGCGTAAAATAGTTAACATGAGCAACCGACAGCTACACCCTCGCGAAGAGCCGTACCACTGGGCCATCGACCGGCTGGACGAAGTCTTCGGTCAGGATAAGGTCCGGGTCACCCCGCGCAACCACTACCACATCATCATGGCCGTGGTCTTCGGACCCGGGGGAGAACGCAGTGACGACCTCGTCCTGCGCAACCCCACCGACGATCTGAACAAGCGCAAGGACCGCGAGAAGTTCCTGGAGCGCTGGATCAGCCAGACCCAGGAACGCTTCGCTCCGGCCAAGCCGCAGGCAGTGGCCAAAGCCGCCAAGAAGTAAGCGCCGGGGTCAACTCACGCGCACCCACCGTGCCCTCGCCAGCAGGCCGAGGCGGGCGAGGAGACCCAGACGCGGCGGAGAGGCGAGAAGACCGGTGTCGCCGTCCTCGATCAGGATGAGGATCTTGAGCGCCGCCAGGAGGGAGAAGACGGCGGCCCATCGATAGCGGGACGTCAGCTCGACCAGGCCGCGAGGTGCCCTGAGGAGGCGAGGCCGTAAGCGCTGGCACTCTCTCTGGGCCGCCCTCAGGAGCTCCCGGGGATCAGGCGGTGCGTCGAAGTCGATCGCCAACTCGCTGACCGCCAAGGGACAGCGGTTTCGCCCCGTCTCGGGTCCCAGGTTCTGCAGGGCGTAGAGGCGGAGGAGGGCGCCGCCGAAAGCCGCGAGCTCCTGGGCCGGCTCGCGCCCGAGGACCGCGGTCGCCGCGGCGCGCGCCAGGCGCTCCGTCTCGACCTCGGCCTCCCGCGGGTTGGCCGGACGGGGGCGCATGGCGCGTCGCCTCGCGCACGCCGTGATCTCCAGGAGCGCCTCTTCCGGCCAGGGACGCAGGCCGTTCTCTCGGCTCATGGCGACGAAGATGGGCTGTCCCACCTTCTGCCCCGAGAGGGCGGAGTCGAGGGTGAACTCCCAACGGTTGATCTGCGCCAGGCGCTCCCCTTCGACCCCGTGCTGGCGGGCGAAGTCGAAGAGCGTGTGGACGTGGGCGACGAGCGCCTGTACCCGGCGCCGCTCCGGGGCGGCGAGGAGGAGGACGGCGGGGGCGAAGTCGCCCAGCAGGCTGCGGCAGAGGGCGGCGCAGAGCTCGGTCGCCCGCTCCTCGTCGTAGTCCTCCTCCGGAGCGCGGATCTCCTGGTCGAGCCGGCTGTGGAGACTTCGCGCCAGCGGGTCGGCACGCCATTCCCCCTCCGCGGGATGCCGCTCGCGGGTCTCGGTCCCTCCGGGTTCTTCCGCCTCCATCGCCGACGCCATGGTGCGAAGGGTAGCAGGGTCCGCGCGACGCGGTTACAATCCTCGCCCTGAAGCAGCCGTCGGCAGAGATCCTCTCTTCAAAGAAAGGCAGGCAGACACCCATGAACCGCATCGAACGCGCGCTCGCCGCCGCCCTGGTCCTGGCCCTCGCTCTGGCCGGCTCGCTCTGGGCCGTCGGCGAGGGGAGAATCCTGGGGACGGTGCTCGACCCGGGCAACAAGCCCATCGCCGGGGCCAAGGTGGTCATCACCAGCCCCGAGTTCAAGTACTACCAGGACAAAACCACCGACTCGGCCGGCAAGTTCACCGCCCTCATCCTGGACGCCACCCGCAAGTACACCATCCGGATCGAGAAGGAGGGGTTCGCCCCCTACGAGGCACCCCTGGAGCCCAAGCTCGGCGAGAACGTCCGGATCACCTACAACCTGGGCCAGTTGGCGAACGGCGGCGCGGCGCCGGCCGCTGGCGGAGCCCCCGAGGCCGTCTCGGGCGCCAACCAGGCGATCACGACCTACAACGAGGGTGTCGTCGCCTTCCAGAAGAACGACAACGAGACCGCGGTCACCAAGTTCCAGGCTGCGGCGAAGCTCGATCCCAAGAACGCCACCATCCAGGCGGCGCTCGCCGAGGTCTACCTGGCGCAGAGAAAGTACGCCGAGTCGTTGGCCGCCTCCGACGCCTACCTCCAGCTCGAGCCCGGCAAGGTCCGTGGCGTGAAGGACCGCTACGATGCCTACAAAGGTCTGTTGACCGAGGCGAGGACCGCCAAGGACGCGGCGAAGGTCGAGGAGTACAGCGCCAAGACGAAGCTCGCCATGGATGCCCTGGTCACCGCGGCGCCCGGGCGCGAGACCGCCGTCCGCCTGTTCAACGACGGGGCGGAAGCGACCCGCGACAAGCGGCCCGCCGATGCCGAGGCGGCCTTTAGGAGGGCCATCGAGGTCGACCCGACGCTCGAGAACGCCTACTCGGCGCTCTCGGACATCGCCATCGCGAAGAAGAACTACGACGAATCGCTCGCCCTGGCGGACCGTCTCGCCAAGGCCGATCCGCAGAGCCCCGAGCCGAACACTCTGCGCTACAACACCTACAAGCAGATGTCGGAGGAGGCCCGGGTCAAGAAGGACACGGCGCACTTCAAGGAGTACGACGCCAAGGCCAAGGCAGCGTTCGCCGCCGCGCAGGCGAGCGGCCAGGGAGCGAGCGCCGACTCGCTCTTCCGCCAGGGGGTCAAGCTGTTCAACAACAACCAGTTTCCCCAGGCCCAGGCCGCCTTCGAGCAGGCCGTCACGGTCGACCCCAAGTACGCCAAGGCCTACTACATGCTCGGCCTCTCCTACGCCAACTCTGGAGACACGGCGAAAGCCAGGGACAGCCTGAAGAAGTTCATCGAGCTCGCCCCCGCCGACCCCGACGCCAAGTCGGCGAAGGAGATGCTCGACTCGTTGCAGTAGTTGGGGTCGGGAGATCGATCTCCTTCCAAAACCAGGCCGTTCCCTCCGATAAAAAGCCGGCGCCGTTCGCCGGCTTTGTCGTTTCACGAGTGGCGGTAATAAAGCGTCTCTCCATGCTACGATGCTCACGGTCGATGCCGATAGCCGACTGGACCTTGGAGATGACATGCTTACCGAGATGGTGACGAGCAGCCCTGTGGGACGGAGTCGGCGGAAGAGTCTGGGCGCCTTCTATTCGCCCCAGGCTCTGGTCGAGCCGGTGGTGTCCTGGGCCGTGACCCGCGCGGACCTATCGGTGCTCGACCCCTCCTGCGGAGACGGGATCTTCCTGGAGACCGCGGCCCGTCGGCTGCTCGACCTGGGAGCCAGCCCGGAGCGGGCGGCCGCCCTCCTTCATGCCGTCGACCTCAATCCAGAGGCCGCTCGGGTAACCCGGGAACGGGTCGGCTCCGAGCTCGGCGTGCCCTATCCCGGCCCTCGCATCGCCAGCTTCTTCTCGTTGTCCCCTCCCGGCGGCCTCTTCGGCTCCCCGGAGACCATAGAGGGGGTCGACGTCGTCCTCGGTAATCCACCCTATATCCGCTATCAGGAGTTTGCCGGCAGCGCTCGCGGAGAGGCTCTCGAGCGCGCCTTTCATGCGGGGGTGGAGCTCAATCGCCTCGCCTCCTCCTGGGCCCACTTCGTCGTCCACGCCGTCGCTTTCCTGCGACCAGGAGGGCGGCTGGCGCTGATCCTGCCCGCGGAGCTCATCCATACCCGCTATGCCGCCCCTCTTCGCGAGCACCTGCGGCGCTCCTTCGCCGAGGTCGACGTCATCGCTTTCCGCCAACCGGTCTTTCCGGACGTCCAGGAAGAGGTGGTGCTTCTTCTCGCGGCCGGCAAGGCGATGGGACCCGGCCGGCTGAATCTGACCGAGGTCGAGACCGGAGCCGACCTGGCCGAGCTCGCAAGCGTCCTCGCCTCCGCCGAATCCTTCCCTGCGGGCGTCGAGCCGAAGAAATGGATCCCGGGCCACACAGCCCATCCCGGGGTGCTTCTCCTGGACGATCTGGAGGAACGCGGTCTCCTCGGCCCGTTGGAGGAGGTGGGCAAGGCGAGCATCGGTTTCGTCAGCGGGGCCAACGAATACTTCGTCCTCACCCCCGAGGAGGCGGGCCGCTTCCACCTGCCCGCGTCCTCTCTGAGGCCCGCCCTCGTCCGCGCTCGCCAGATCCCCGGCCTGCAGATCACGGCGGCCGGGATTTCCCGCTTGCAATCGGCAGGCGAGCGCTGCCTGCTGTGGGTTCCTGGGGATCGGTTGACCGCGGCGGAGCAGGCATACGTCAGGCTCGGCGAGGATCTGGGCTACGCCGGACGATACAAGTGCCGAGTCCGCTCGCCCTGGTTCCGTGTTCCCGGTGTCCTCACGCCGGAGGCGTTTCTCACCTACATGAGCGATGTCGTACCGCGGCTTTGCCTCAACACCGCCCGGGCCGTTTCCTCGAATACTCTCCTCACCGTTCGCCTGCCGCGAATTCCCGCCGGGCTTCGTAAAACTTTCGTCGTCGCCTTCTACAACTCTGCCACTCTTCTCTCTTGCGAAAGAGTGGGTCGGAGTTACGGCGGAGGCGTTCTGAAGCTCGAACCGCGCGAAGCGGACCGGATCCTCGTGCCCTCGGCGGAGCTGGTCGCCCGGCACAAGACTGCGCTGCTCAAGCTGGCGGCGGATCTCGATATGGTGCTGCGGAATGGACGCGAGGGCTGCCTGAATGAGGCCTTGGCCGCCGTCGATGCCGTGCTCTTCGCGGGCGAAGTCACGCGCGGCGAGTTGGCCGCCGCCCGGATCTCCCTCCACGAGCGGCGACAGTCCCGCTCGCGGAGCACCGAGCGGAAAGCGAGGATCGTGCGACTTTCCCCTTCCAATGGCTCGTAAGACCAGCCCGCGGGTGGCGGAGAGTCCGGGATGCCGGCCTCTCTTCGACATGTACAAGTGGGCCGTGGCCGAGAAGCCCTCCCGCTGGCCCGAGATCGAGGATCGCTTTCTCGAAGCCATGTGGGAGTTTGACCAGAATTTCGCTCTCGGGGTCGCCGATCAGGGGGACAACCAGAACGGCAAGGGCGATTTCTTCACCGACCTGACGGCGCTCCTGCTGGAGAACTGCTCCGGGAAGGAGTTGCGCGGCCGAGGCGCGGTGCCGGGACTGATCTTCCCCAACCACAATCTCGATACGTCCTATCCCCAGACGGGTACGGTCGAGATCCTCATCGAGACCAAGGCGGCTGGGGCGCCCAAAACCTTAAGGAATCCCAAGCAGAAGAACCCCAAAGGTCGGGCCGGGAGCTCAGACCTGGACAAGCGGGTGAAGGAAGCCGGCTTGAAGACGATTGACCTCAAGGCCGAGTGGGCGCGAACAGCGGGCCAGGGAGGAGGGCCTACGAGCGACCTTCTGACCTGGTTGCGGCGGAGCAAACCGTTGTCCTTTCTCTTTCTCGCGATCCGCGTGGTGGATCAGAAAGATCTCGAGAGGACTCTCTTCTTCGCCAATGCGGCCAACCGGATGATGGACGATGTCGGACTGGTGATCTATCAACCCAAGTCCTCGGGCGGTGGTTATCAGGCAGGCAAGGTTCCCTCCCACCTGCAGCTCGACCGGGTTCTGAGCCGAGTCTGTACAGCGCTCCGAGCCCTACCCTAGAAACCGGCTGAGGCCCGCAAGTCCGCCTTATCTTCCGTTTCCCCGAGTCGGTCGCTCCGTCTTCTCCTTCGCCAGCTGTTCCCCGTAGGACTTTTCGCTCTGCGCCAGGTAGTCCCGGTAGCCCTGGGGATCGATGAACGGATTGACTCCGCCCTGCTTCAGGCGTGCCGCCTTCTCCAAGCCGTTGAAAAACGAGGCATGGACGGCGAGGAAGATGTTGCAGGGGAGGCCTTTGAGCACCCGGAAGGTCTTCGCGTAGTCCTCCGCGATCCCCGGATAGCTCGGTTTGCCGGCGAGGTGGACTCCGGGGTTGATCGACGTGCTCCCCACGAACACCACGTCGTAACGCTTGCCGCCAGTGCCGCCGTCGTCGACCTGCATCGACCACGAGGTGCAGCCCCGGGTGTGGCCGGGGGTCGCGTGGGCGGTGAGGGTCGTTCCTCCCAGGCTCACCCGGTCGCCATCGTGGACAGGATGGTCCGACCTGGACGGGCGGGAAGAGGCCGCGGTCGCCCAGCGCGAAGTCCCCCTTGCCGCCGCGTGCGAGGAGATCGACGTCCCCCGCTCCGGCGTAGAGGGGCGCTCCGGTCTTCTTCTTGAGCTCGGCCAAGCCGCCGACGTGATCGTAGTGAGCGTGGGAGGCAAGGAGGATCTTGACCTTCTCTACCTTAAAGCCGAGCTTCCTGAAGTTCGCTTCGATCTGGGGCTCCGTCTCGACGTAGCCGCCATCCAGGAGGATATTCCCCTCGGGGGTCGTGATCAGGTAGGAAGCGATGTCGCTTGCCCCCACATAGTAGAGGTTGCCGGCGATCCGGTAGGGCTCGACCGGCTGGTTCCGGGCACGGTCGGCCGGATCTGCCTGGGCGTGGGCGAGGGAGGGAAGGAGGAGGAGCAGGGCGGCACTCGCTAGACGGGGAAGACTGCGCAAGGATCGATCTCCAGGGAAAGCTCAGGTCTCGAGTCCGCGAAAGGATGCTGCCGCGGGCGGCGAAGTGTCAAGGGCCGGGACTTACGAGGTGACATCAGGGCGGAAAGCGCGGGAGGACGACTGCCTCGGATTGCCCCCGGAGGGATGGGTCTCTTCGCGTCTCCGACGACGACCGCCGGACTGCCGACGACGACCGCCGGACTGCCGGCGACGACCGCCGGACTGCCGGCGACGACCGCCGGACTGCCGGCGATGACCGCCAGACTGCTGGCGATGACCACCGGGAGGGCCGGGCAGGCACAGGGGCTCTGCCCCTATGCTGCCCGGCTCGGATCAGTCAACGCCTATGGGGGCCTCCAGCTACGGCCTGAGACCGTGGGCCACGATGTAGTCGAACGTCGCCCGGTTTCGGTAGACGATCTCGACGTTGTTCAAGTTGTAGTAGTTCCAGCAGTCGTCCTCGGGCAGCTTCGGAGGGGAGGAGGAGGAGCAGGGCGGCGCTCGCGAGGCAACTGGGGCGGCGTGAAACCGCCGCCCCTTTCCGCTCGGATGCCTGTTGCCTCGGGTCTTACGACCTTCTTCGGGCGCGCCTACCTCTTGACCGCGTACCAGGAGGCCGTGAGCCCGGCGGCACCGATGCCGCCTCCCGAGGGGTGAGGAATGGCGCGTACGATCGAGCCGACCATCGTGGTTTTCTGGTTGACGCCGTTCGGCCACTCCGGCACCAGATAGCCGACGTAGTCGTAGATCCACTCGGCCCCCGAGACGATGCCCTTGCCGCGAAAACGGATGGTTCCCGGGTCGCCGTAGCTGCGTGAGCCGAAGAGGTCGAGCTTCCAGTCCGCTCCACCGATCGTGCCACGGAGAATCTCGGACGGAGCTTCGACGATCTCGATCGTGCCCTTGCCGAAGAGCAGCTCGGCGGGAGACGTCTCGAGGTCGGTGTCGTTCAACCAGCTGCGATAGGACCACTGGCCAACGAAGACGTTGGGGTAGGTGGGAGGGGTCATGGTCTGCTTCCTTTCTCGCGGCGCAGAGGCCGGGTTCATGGGAGATGAGAGTGAGGCTGCCTAGGGCAAGGTCTGGCAGGGGCCGTTGCCGCAGCAGCTCGCGGTCGCCTGGATCGTGCTCGCCTGGAACGGGATCGCCCAGACGAAATCCGTCTGTACGGCGTAGCGCCTTATGGGGTGGTTACCGGAGTAGTACCAGTTGGGGTCGGGAGTGCCGTTGTAGCTCTGGTTCTCGGGGGTGAAGCCGGCGACGTTCTGGTAGGGCGAGAGGCCGTTGGCGCCGAGCGTCCCGGGATTGCCGCTGGCGGTCGCCTGGACGGCGGCGCGAGAATGGCAGGTGATACACGAGGCGGTGGGCACGAAGCCGGCCTCGGTGATCGAATTGCCGAGCAGGTTGGGCGACCCCGTCGGGCTGGTAAAGTCGGTCATCGAGCCCTTGAGGCGATAGTTCTGGAAGACCGGCGGCAGCTTGGCGAGCATCTGCTTCAAGGCCGGGGTGAGCTCGCCTCCCGGATAGGTCTGACAGAGCTGCGGATCGTGCGGCGGGATGTTTGCCGGGATCGTGCCGAACGAGTCGTGGCAACCGAGGAAGTCGCAGCGGCCCCAGTTGTCGACGTGCTCGAAGGTGGCCCAGAACCAGTTCGGCAGATCCTTGGAGCTGATGTGCATGGCGGCCAGGCCGTAGGGCAGCAGTTTCTTATCTTTGGAGTGCGGCTTGGCCATCATCACGACATAGAATCGGCCGGCTTGCACCTGCTCCGGCGAGAGCAGCAGCCAGTTGGTCTTCACCTCGACCGAATTCATGGGGAAGTCGTAGACGAAGCCCTTCTCGAACTGCGTCTCGATCCCCTCGACGTACCACAAGCCGTGGGCCACGATGTAGTCGAACGTCGCCCGGTTTCTGTAGACGAGCTCGACGTTCGAGTTGTAATAAGCCCAGCAGTTGTCTTCCGGCAATTTCGTGCTGTCGCGGTGGCCCGCAAGCAGCCGGACCGAGCGCTGGGTGAAGAGCGACGGCTTGGGCACGGCGACGGTCGGCCAGATCGGGCAGCCCGCGGCGTTGGGGTTGACCCGGCAGGCCTCTGCGTCGACTGGCGGGCACGGGAAGGTGTCCGCGTCGCTCGCGTAGGTCTGGAAGGCGACTTGACCACCGCCGGCCGGCATGTTGACCTCGACGAACTTCTGCCAGGCGAACTGATCCGGGCAGTTGACCGCCATGTTGGGGATGGTCCCGCCCTTCGCGCACTCGGGCTTGTCCGCGAGAGCCGGAATGGCGAGGAGGAGGGCGACCAGGAAGGGGCCTAAAGTACCGCGCAGACGAATGACAGATGGAGCGTGCAAGAGAGTCTCCTTTCCGCCGGAGGAGGCTCCCTCCGGTTCTTGACCTGCAGGATTTGGGTTACGGCTGCGGAGCCTCTACTGCATCCAGGATGCCAAACCCGATCCCCCCGGCCGTCTCCGTGATCTCGCTGTCGGGCGCGTGTCGCCCTCTGTCCGACACAGCGGCCGACACTTTCCGACAGAGAAACAGGACACGTTCCGTGAGCCGGGTGAGGGGCCTCGCCGGATGCGATAATCCCCGCCATGGCCACCGACACCCAGCCCCCCACCCCCAAGGCGCCGCCCGTCGCCTCGTCCGCGTCTCAGCCGTCCAGCGAGAAGACGACGGAGACCACCTCCGGCATCCCCGTGCAGACGTTCTACCGGCCCGAGGACACGACCGGCATCCCCTACCTGAAAGACATCGGCGATCCCGGGACCTTCCCCTACACCCGGGGGATCTACCGGGACATGTACCGCGAGCGGCGCTGGACCATGCGGCAGTACGCGGGGTTCTCGTCGGCCGAGGAGTCGAACCGGCGCTATCGCTACCTCCTGGCCCAGGGGACGACCGGCCTCTCGGTCGCCTTCGACCTCCCCACCCAGATCGGCTACGACTCGGACCACTCTCTGGCGCTCGGCGAGGTCGGCCGGGTGGGGGTGGCGATCGACTCGATCGACGACATGCGCCGGCTCTTCGAAGACATCCCGCTCGACCGGGTGACGACCTCGATGACCATCAACTCGACGGCCGCCATCCTTCTCTCCCTCTACCTGACCGTGGCCGAGGACCAGGGGGTGCCCTGGGAGAAGGTCGGGGGGACGGTGCAGAACGACATCCTCAAGGAATACGCCGCCCGCGGCACCTACATCTACCCGCCCGGGCCGTCGCTCCGGCTGGTGACCGACGTCATCGCCTTCTGCGCCGACCGGGTGCCGCGCTTCAATCCGATCTCGATCTCCGGCTACCACATGCGCGAGGCGGGCTCGACGGCGGTGCAGGAGGTGGCCTTCACCCTGGCGAACGGCCTCGCCTACACCGAGGCGGCGCTCGCCCGCGGTCTCGCGATCGATGGCTTCGCGCCGCGGCTCTCCTTCTTCTTCAACGCCCACAACAACTTCCTCGAAGAGGTGGCGAAGTTCCGCGCCGCCCGGCGGCTCTGGGCGGAGCTCGTGAAGGACCGCTTCGCCCCCAAGGACCCCAAGTCGCTCCTGCTGCGCTTCCATACCCAGACCGCGGGCTCGACCTTGACCGCCCAGCAGCCGCAGAACAACGTCGTCCGGGTGGCGCTCCAGGCGCTCGCCGCGGTTCTGGGCGGCACCCAATCGCTCCACACCAACTCGCTCGACGAGGCGCTCGGCCTCCCCACCGCCGAGGCGGCGCGGCTCGCTCTGCGCACCCAGCAGGTGATCGCCCACGAGAGCGGCGTCGCCGACGTCGCCGACCCCTTCGGCGGCTCCTACGTGATCGAGGCCTGGACGGACGACATCGTGAACCGCGCGCGGGCCTACATTCAAAAGATCGACGGGATGGGCGGCGCCATGGCGGCCCTCGAGAGCGGCTTCCAGCAGCGAGAGATCGCCGATGCGGCCTACGCCTGGCAGCTCGCCGTCGAGGAGAAACGCCAGGTCGTCGTGGGGGTGAACGCCTTCGAGGCCGCGGAGGAGACCCCGACCGAGATCTTGAAGATCGACCCCGAGGGCGAGCGCCAGCAGGTCGAGCGGCTCCGCGCGGTGCGCGGGCGGCGGGACGCGGCGAAGGCGAAGGCGGCGGTCTCGGGTCTCGTCGCGGCGGCCGGGGAGGACCGCAATCTCATGCCGCCGGTCCTCGCCTGCGTCCAGGCGGAGGTGACGCTCGGGGAGATCGCGGATGCTCTCCGCGGGGTGTTCGGGGAGTACGAGGAGGCGGGGCTGGGATAGGCCTCCGGCCTACATGACGTCGGAAGCGCCCGCGAGCTCCGATTCGTTGTCGGACAGGTACCAGTGGAGCGACCGCATCGCCGAGGTGGCGTGGGCGCCCCAGTGGTAGGTCAGGTTGTAGACCCACTGCCAGAGCGCCTCTCTCGGATGGCCGGCCTCGTAGAGGCGGAGGCCCTCCAGGATGTCCCTGTAGATGTCCGCGATGTCGTCCGCCAGGTCGCCCACCCCGCCGTCCTCGGGCGGGACGTCCAGAGGGTTGACGACCTCCGAGTAGTACTGGAAGGGGAGAGACTCGGTGGCGGCGTAGACCTGCTGCCACTCGGCCTTCGACACCGTGTCGGGGAGCGGCTCGGGCTCCAACGAGGTGTGCCAGTCGCCGGAGAGATGGAGGCCGGCCAGGTAGAGCGAGGTCACCCGGAGGAGCGCCTCGCGGGCGCCGGCGTCCTCCCCGGCAGGGTTGCGCGCCCAGTCGCAGAAGCGCTGCGCCTCGTGGGCGAACTGGCGGAGCACCGCCATCGTATCCCCAGCTCCCACATACCCGGTGGGGAGGAGAGCTCTGTCGTTGCGATCGGTCATACCTTCAAAAGACACCCTTCTCGAAGAGACACAGCAGTGATCAATGGCCGAGCGGGGCTTCAGAGGCTCTCCTCGGACTGCCGAGATACTACCAGTCGTCCTTACCTGCCGTCGCCTGGGCTCGCCTGAGGTATACGCACAGTCAAGCTCGCCTGCGTATAACTCCTGAAGCCCTCCGGACAAATCGCGCCTCGACGCATCTCACGGCGCCCCCCCGTAGACCCGAAAAGATCCGCCTCCGCTAAATTTCCGGCCCATCGCGGAAACTACGTCGCTCGTCCGAGGCTTTTCGTCAGCCAGAATACGTGTACTAGGCTCCCGTTATGTCAAACGACGACCTTGCCGTCACACTCTCCATCCTGCGGATCGTCCGGCGGTGGAGCCAGAGCGAATTGGCCGAGGCGGCCGGGGTGACCAACAGCGCCATCTCCGACTACGAGCGGGGCAAGGTCGACCCGCAGACGCAGACGCTGCAGAAGCTGGTGCGCGCTCTTGGGCTCCCTCTCTCGGCGCTCGACCAGACTCAGGCCTTCATCCAGATCATCCGCGCCCAGATGAACATGGGCGATTCCCAGCTCGGCCCCGGCGAGAGCGGCTCCCAGCCCTTCTCGAACGCCGCCGCCCTCTCCCCCAAAGAGCGCGAGGTGCGGGCCGAGATCGCCCAGATCGCCTCCGAGGGGGGCCGCTTCGCCTCGCGGCTCACCCGCCTCATGCTCGAGCTGATGGCCGGGAGCCCCAAGGTGGAGGACTGAAGCGATTCCTGCGGGGTCCCCGCCTCAGGCGCCGAAGCGAGCCTGGGCCAGCCGGTATCCCGTGAGCGCCGCCAGCAGCCCGAAGCCGTTGTTGCAGGCGATGTTCATCAGGGCCCGGCTCCAGTCGCCATGGTCGAACAGCGACAGGGTTTCCCAGCCGTAGCTGGAGAAGGTGGTGAACCCTCCGAGGAGCCCGGTGATCACCGCCAGGCGGTAGTCCTCGCGGAGCGCGAAGACGTGCCCGAGGAGCAGGGACTCGAGGAGGCCGATCGCGAAGCAGCCGATGACGTTGACGAGGAGTGTGCCGGCCGGGAAGGAGTTGCCGGCCAGCCGCTCCATCCCTTCCTGGCTCAGCCAACGCAGGACGGTTCCCAGCGCGCCGGCGAGCGCGAGGAGCGAGATCCTCAGCCACATGTCGGAACCTCCTCCAGAGCGGACGAGATCTCCGGGCTTGGTACCCGATGGGGGAATAGAGAGGAAAAAGAAGTGCCGAAAGGACTCCGCATGCGGACCTCCTACTTTGGACCCTCGTCCATCGTAGGAGTCATCAGCACGCAGAGCGCGGCGGTTGGGTGGGCGGACTCCATCGCCCTTGGCTTCTAAAACCATAAGCGCTCGCGGCCGCTTCGTCAAGCCAGCGGGGATGGCGGGGATGGCGGCGCTTCCATGGGATAATCCCTCCATGACGACCACGACCCCACCCCAACAGCGTCTCGAGACCGACGTCAAGGAAGCCATGAAGGGGGGAGACAAGGAGCGCCTCAGCACCCTCCGCATGCTCCTCGCCGCGGTCAAGAACGAGCGCATCGCCCGCGGCTCCGAGGTCGACGAGGCGGCCTTCGCGTCGATCACCCGGAAGGCGATCAAACAGCGCGAGGAGGCGGCCGAGCAGTACCGGAAGGGCGCTCGGCCGGAGCTCGCCGAGAAGGAGGAGCGCGAGGGGAAGCTCCTCGCCGCCTACCTTCCGGCCCAGATCGGCGCAGAGCAGATCCGCTCCGCCATCGAGGCCCTGGTCGCCGAGCGCGGCCTCGCCGGCAACGCCGCCATGGGGCAGATCATGAAGGAGATGATCGCCCGCTTCGGCGCCGCGGCCGACGGCGCCGTGATCAGCCGCCTGGCGCGCGAGGTCTTGAGCCCCAAACCCACGGGCACGTAGGGAGCCGCCCGCTTGCCACGCGTCATCGTCGGCACCGCCGGCCACATCGATCACGGCAAGACGAGCCTCGTCCTGGCGCTCACCGGGATCGACTGCGACCGCTGGGCCGAGGAGAAGACGCGGGGCATCACGATCGACATCGGCTTCGCCCACCTGACCGAGGGCGACCTCCAGATCGGCTTCGTCGACGTCCCCGGTCACGAGCGCTTCCTCCACAACGCCCTGGCCGGCCTGGGTGGCATCCGCATCCTGCTCCTCGTCGTGGCGGCCGACGAGGGGGTCAAGCCGCAGACCCGGGAGCACCTGGCGGTCTGCTCGCTCCTCGGCATCCCGACCGCGATCGTCGCCCTTACCAAGGCCGATCTCGTCGATCCCGATCTCCTGGAGCTCGCCCAGATCGAGGTCGAGGAGCCTCCTGGTGGGTACCCCCTTCGCCCGCGCGGTCATCCTGCCAGTCTCCTCGACCACCGGCGCCGGGCTCCCCCTCTTGAAAGAGGCCCTCTTCCAGGCCGCCCGCCAGGTGGGGAGCCCCGAGGACACCCCGGGAGCCGCGACCCAGCCGGCGAGACCGGCGAGACCCGTCAGACTGCCGCTCGATCGCGCCTTTCATCTCAAGGGATTGGGAGCGGTGGTGACCGGCACTCTCGTCTCCGGCACGATCCATACCGGCGACACCCTGGAGATCCTGCCACGGGGCGGCATGGCGCGGGTGCGGAGCATCCAGGTTCATGGCGAGCCCCGGGAGGCGGCGCTCGCCGGCGAGCGCACCTCGCTCCAGATCACCGGCATCCCCTTAGAAGAGCTCCACCGCGGCCTGGAGCTCCTCACCCCGGGTGCCTATCTCGCGACCACCCGGCTCGCCGCCCGCTTCACGCTCCTCGCCGGAGCGCCGGCCCCGCTCTCCGGCTCTGTGGCCGTCCGCCTCCACCTCTATGCCAGCGAGGCGGTGGGACGGATGCGGCCGCTGGGGGGGGAGACGATCGAGCCGGGAGAGAGCGGCCTGGTCGAGATCCGCCTCGCCGCTCCGGTGGTGGCGGTGCGCGGCGACCGTTTCATCCTCCGTCGTCCCTCGCCGGCGACGACCCTGGGGGGTGGCGAGATCCTCGACCCCCTCTGGCGCCGGCCGCGCAATATCGCCGGTATCGCCGGTATGGCCGGTATCGCCGGTATCGCCGTCGCCCCGGCCCTGGCCGCTCTCCAGGGGGACCTCCGCGCCATCCTGTCGCTGTGGGCCGCGGGGGCCGGTGAGCGCGGTGCCGAGGCTCCCGAGCTGGCGCGCCGGCTGGGGATGGCCCCGGCCAGAGTGGCGGCGGAGCTCGCCGCGCTCGCCGCCGAGGGCCGTCTCCTGGAGGTGCCCGAGGGGACCGGCCACGGCCGGCGCTTCGTCACTCCGGCGGCGTACCAGCGCCTGACCGAGCGCGCCCGCCGGGTGCTCAAGGAGTACTTCCAGAAGGACCGCATGGCGATGGGCATGCCCAAGGCCGAGGCGGTGCGGCGCATCCTCCGCGGCCGGGCGGCGGATCTGGCCGACGTCTATCTCGGCTGGCTCACCGCCCAGAAGGTGCTCGCCGTCCGCGGCGACCAGGTAGTGCTCCCCGGCCGCGGCTCGGAGCTCACCCCCGAGGAGTCGAATCTCGCCGCCGCCGTCCTCGACCGCTTCCAGAAAGCGGGGTTGACGCCGCCCGGACCGACCGACCTGCAGACCGATCTCCAGACCAAGCCGCAGATCCTGGACGGCGTCGTGCGGCACCTGGTGGCGCGCGGCCAGCTCCTGCGTCTGCCGAGCGGGCTCGTGCTCGCCGCCAGCGCCGTCGCCGACCTCCGCCGGTCGCTCCTCGAGACGGCCTGGGAACGCTTCTCGGTCGCCGACTTCAAAGACCGTTTCGGGCTCTCCCGGAAGTGGGCGATCCCGCTCCTGGAGCACCTCGACTCGACCGGCGCCACCAAGCGGGCCGGCGACGACCGCCTGGTGGTACGCTTGAGCCCACCCATCCAGAAGCCCAGCCAGGAGGACAGGACATGAAGACCATCGCCGTCGTCGGCGCCTCTTCCGATCGCCGTAAGTTCGGCAACAAGTGCGTCCGCGCCTACCTGCGCGCCGGCTGGCAGGTTTTCCCCATCAACCTCAATCCCCAGCAGGGAGAGGTCGAGGGCCTGCCCACCCTGACCAGCGTGCGCGACGTGCCGGTCCCCTTAGACCGGATCAGCGTCTACCTGCCGCCGCCGGTGACCCTGGAAGTCCTCCCCGAATTCGCCGCCAAGGGGGCGGGCGAGGTCTGGATGAACCCCGGCGCCGCCGACTCCGCGGTGATCGCCGAGGCCCGCCGTCAGGGCATCCCCGTCGTTTCGGGGTGCAGCATCGTGGACGTGGGTTTCAGCCCCTCGCAGTTCCCCTAGGCGCCGCCGCTTCGAGCGTCGCCGGTAGCTCGACGAGAGCAGGCGCCAGGATCGGCAAGGCCGGCGCGGTGGCTCGGGTGGATTCGGCGCGCTTCCTGCCTGTGATCCGGGCGTAGACCGAGAGCGCCTGGGCCACCACCTGATCCATGTTGTAGTACCTGTAGGTCGCGAGCCGGCCCACGAAGTGAACGTCCGGGGTGTCTTCGGCGAGCGCCTGATATTTCTTGTAAAGCTCGGCGTTCTCCGGCCGCGGCACCGGGTAATAGGGATCTCCCTCGTCGGTCGGATACTCGTAGACGAGGCTGGTCTTCTCATGCTCCTGACCGGTCAGATATTTGAACTCGGTCACCCGGGTAAAGGGATGCTCGTTGGGATAGTTGATGACCGGCGCCGGCTGGTGAATCCGCTCGGCGAGCGTCTCGTGACGGAAGCGGAGCGAGCGGTAAGGGAGCTTGCCGTATCGGTAGCCGAAGTACTCGTCGACCGGACCGGTGAAGATCAGCTTGCGGTAGGGAAGAAAGCCCTGGACCTCTTTATAGTCGCAATTCAAGAGCACCTTGACGTTGGGGTGGTCGAGCAGGTTCTCGAACAGGCGCGTATACCCCCGCTTCGGCATCGCCTGGTAGATGTCGGTGAAATAACGGTCGTCGCGGTTGGTGCGCACCGGCACTCGTGCCGTCACCATGGCGTCGAGCTGTGAGGGATCTAAGCCCCACTGCTTGCGGGTGTAGCCGCGAAAGAATTTCTCGTAGAGCTCGCGGCCGACTTTCGAGACCACCACGTCCTCCGACGTGCGGATCTGCCCGATGGGCTCGGCGACCGAAGCGAAAAACGGCTCGATCTCGCGGCTGCTCAGGTTGAGATTATACAGACGATTGATGGTGTCCAGGTTGATCGGGATGGGCAGCAGCTGGCCGTCGACACTCGCGAGCACTCGGTGCTCGTAGGGGCGCCACTCGGTGAAGCTCGAAAGATATTCGAACACCTCGCGTGAGTTGGTGTGGAAGATGTGGGGACCGTAGCGGTGGACGAGGATCCCCGAGTCGTCATATTCGTCGTAGGCGTTGCCGCCGATGTGGCTCCGGCGATCGGCGACGATCACTTTCTTGCCCGAGCCCCGGGCCAGGCGTTCCGCCAGCACGCTCCCGGCGAATCCCGCTCCGACGATCAGATAATCGAACATCGAACCTGCTCCTTCCCAAGATGCGACATCTCATAAGCTGCGAGGATGGAGCCAATCCCCCATCCAGGATCCTGCGGAGTGAATGAGAACCTTCAGTCGATGGCTCGGCGTGTCAGGACGGCCAGATCGATCAGGTCCGACATACTTCGATGGGTGCGGTCCCAGGAACCGCCGGCGAGGAGCTCGTCCACCCGGCAGAGCCAACGGTCCCGCCGGCCGGAATCGCTCACCGCCGCGAGGCAGCGCTCGATGGCCATCACGACCTCGCCGGGCTCGTCCGCGATCTCGACCAGCCCGAGCTCGCCGTAGGGACGTACGACGTCCCGGATGGACGTCGAGACCACGGGGCAGCCGCCCGCCAGGTACTCGGGAGTCTTGGTAGGGCTGATGAAGCGGGTGGACTCGTTCCGCGCGAAGGGCAGGAGGGCGACATCCCAGCCCGCCAGGTAGGCGGGAAGCTCGGCATAGCTCTTCATCCCCAGATAGCGCAGGTTCTCTCGCCGGGGGAGAGTGACGGGGTCGATCTTGACCACCGGTCCCAGGAGAACGATCTGCCACTCCGGGCGGGAGTCGGCGAGAGCGGCCAGGAGGTCCAGGTCGATGCGCTCGTCGATCACTCCGAAGTAGCCCAGCCGCGGCCGTGGGATACCGGCCTGATCGACGGGCTCGGGCTGAGCCTCCCGGGCTTGGGCGAAGTGCGCCGCCTCGATGCTGCTCGGGAAGGCATGGACGCTCGGGTGCCGCCCACGCTTCGCCTCGTAGAGCGACTGGCCGCCGGTGAACACCAGGTCGGCCTGGGCGAGGAGCCCCTCCTCGCGCCGGAGGAGATCCTGGGGGGCACCGCGGAAGAGCGACAGCTCGTCCATGCAATCGTAGACCACCGCCCGGGGTTTGAGACCGACGGTCAGGGCGATCGCCATCGGCGTGTAGTACCAGAGGACGTAGTCCACGATTCCCTCGGCATCCAGAAATTCGGCGTGGGCCTCCCGGTGCCCCTGGGCAGCCAGACTCTCCTCCGGGCGCGCTGGATCGGTTTCGATGTGGATCAAGGGTTCTACCTGGAGGACGCGGGCGCGGGGATCGACGCTCCACACCGCCGCGGTGGCGGCCAAGGCGGCACGCGCGAGCTGTGCCTTGAGCTCGAAGCCGCGGCCGGTCGAGAAAGGATTGAGGAAGCCGACCTCTCCACCGGCCCAGGACCAGAAGGAGATCTCGTTGACCGGCACGTAGAAAGGTGTCTCGTCGCTCTCTCCCGCGACCACTTCGGCCACCGACTTCGCGAACGCAGCGAAACGGTCGACGAAAGCAGGGCGGAAGATGTCGATCTCCTCCGGCCAGCCGAAGTGGCAGAGATCCCAGATTACCTGGATGCCGGAATTCCGGGCGGCCCGCGCACGGGTTCGCACCGAGGCGAGAGAGGCCGCCTCACGAAACCAGGCAATTCCTTCGCGGACCGTACCGATGCCCAGGGAACGCAAACGCGCGTAATCGGCCACCACCCAGCGTTCGTGCCCGGTTGCCGTAGAGAGATCGAGCCGCCGCCCATCCCGCCGGCGGTGACACGAACACTCGAATCCTCCCATCCAGAACGTCCTGAACATCACTTCCCCCGGCGATTACCTAAGTGCAATACGCGCGCCACCACGGAGAGGAGGTTCTGTCGTCAGGAAAGAGATCGACTTGCGGAGAGAGCGTACGGCCTCTGCGTGCAATCTCTACGGCGAGCGTCCCCTTTATACAGCTTTCGCGCACTCTTTTCCTGAAGAGTCCTTCCGGGAAGCCATCAGGAGGGGTTGCGGCTGTCCCAGGGAACGCTTCACCGGCAACTTTTAACTGAAGGGGCCACTCAGCTGGCACGTCTCTGTTTTTTTGACCACTGTTTTTTTGGGTGACTCGGCCTGGAGCGCGGGCTTGCGGATTCAGCCCGTTCTTCTACGCTTCCACGGCCCCGAGTCCTCGGAGGAGAAGAGATGAGGGATTCCCATCCGGATCAACCTACGTTGGAACATTTCGCCTGCGGCGACCTGCCGGACGCCGAGAGCCGGCGCATCGAGCGGCACCTGCGCTCCGGCTGCGTCACCTGCCAAACGGAGGTCGACCGCCTCCTCCTCCCCCTGGCGGAGGACCCCAAGCTGTGGAGCGAATGGATCGACGCCAGCGCGAGCTACCTCTCGAACGACCCCGCGGCGATCGCCCGCACCTTCGATCGCCTGGAGCGGCGCCTGTCGGCGCTCGAGCTCGAACGGGCCGTCGCCCCCGGCCTCCTCGCCGACCTCCTGGCCTACCCGCGGAGCGAACGCTTCTCGATCCTCCGCGGCCATGCCGAGCTCCATACGCTCGCGTCCTGCGAGCTGCTGGTCGAGAAGAGCTTCGAGGCGGGCTTCACCGATCCCGAGCGGGCCCTGGAGCTCGCCGAGCTGGCGGTCGAGGTCTCCGACTGCCTCTCTCCCGATCACTACGGCAGCTCCGTGACGCAGGACTTGAAAGCCCGCTCCTGGGCCTACCTCGGCAACGCCCGCCGCCTCGGGGCGGACCTGGCGGCCGCCGAGCAGGCCTTGGCCTATGCCGAGCACCTGGCCGACGACGGCTCCGCCGACCCGCTGGAGGAGGCGCGCATCCTCGAATTGCGGGCGGCGCTCCTGGCCGACCAGGGTTGGCTCGAAGAGGCCGCCGAGCTGCTCGACTTCGCGATCGAGATCTACGACGAGGTCAAAGACCCGCACCGCTGCGGCCGGGCGATGATCTCCAAAGGGATCGTGCGCGGCAACGCCGGGGGCGCCGAACGGGCGATCCCCCTCATCCGGGGCGGTCTCGGACTCCTGGAGGCCCGCCGCGAGGTCTATCTCTCCCGCAACGCCGCCTTCCATCTCGCCTGGTTTTTGAACGACAGCGGCCGCTCGGAGGAGGCGGTGACCGAGCTCGCCGCCCTCCGTCGCACCGCCGGCGAGACTCCGGAGCCGTGGAGCGGCTCCCGGCTCACCTGGCTCGAAGGGCGGATCGCGGCCGGACGCGGCCACTTCGCCGAGGCCGAAAGCGCGCTCCGCGAGGCGCGGCGGCGCTTCCTGGAGCGCGATCTGGGCTACGACGCCTCGATGGTGACCCTGGATCTCGCGATGCTCTACCTGCGCCAGGAGCGCAGCGACGAGGTCCAGCGCCTGGCCGAGGAGATGTTCCCCATCTTCCTCGCCCGCGACGTGCACCGCCAGGCGATCGTCGCCCTGGTGGCTTTCAAGCAGGCGACGGAGATGGAGCGCATCACGGTCTCTCTCGTAGAGGAGATCGGCGCCTATCTCCTCCGTGCCCGCCGCAACCCCAAGCTGCGCTTCGAGGATGCCCGTTAGGGGTATGAGGATGCCCGGTAAGGTATAAGGTAGGGGCTCTTTTTGAACGGGAGGTAGGATGGCGGTCGAGATCACGGGCACCTACGAAGGCAACCTCAAGATGGAGCTCCTCCACGGTCCCTCGGGGATGAAGCTTACGACCGCGGCGCCGGTCGACAACAAGGGGGATGGCAGCTCCTTCTCCCCCACCGACCTGGTGGCGGCGGCCCTCGGGTCGTGCATCGTGACCACCGTGGCGATCGTCGCCGAGCGCGAGGGGATCGACTTCACGAGCGCCTCCTTCAAAGTCTCCAAGCACATGCAGAGCGACCCGCGGCGGATCGCCAGCCTGCCGGTCGAGGTCCACATGCCGGCCGGTCTCTCCCCCGACCAGCGGACGAAGCTCGAACGCGCCGCGCACACCTGCCCGGTGCACAAGAGCCTGCTGCCGGAGATCGAAAAGGAGATCCGGTTCGTCTATCCGGATTAGGCTCAAACGAGCTCGACCGGATCGCCCACCGCGATCCTCCCGCCCTGGACGACGAAGGCGTTCAGGGCGAGGAGGCCGCCGAAATCGCGCTGGATGCCGTTGAAGACCGCCACGTCCTGCTCCTGGGTGTCGGGATCGAAGGTGGTCATGACGCAGCGCTGGCGGAGCCGTTCGAGGCCGACGGTCACCCCGCTCGTGCCGATCCGTAGCTGCCGGCCCTCCCATTCGCGCTCGGCGAGACCGGGGACGCCGCCGATCACCAGGTTGGGGCGCAGCCGGCGGGGATCGTGGCCGAAGGCCGCGAGCGCGCCGTCGGTCGCGACGAGGAGAGGGAGGACGTCGAAACGGCGGAGAGAGTCGGTCGCGGCCAGGTGGGCGCCGGGGCCGCCGGCAGCCTCGACATCCCTGGCGACCTCGGCGTCCCGCCAGGGACGACCATCGACGAGAACCGGAGGGCCGGGATCGCTGGGGTCGAAGGGACCGAGAGTCGCGTGGTGCCCCAGGAGGTGGGGGTGGGTGCGGGCGGTCAAGAGCCGCCCCCGGGTGTCGAAGACCTGGATTCGGCGGTCGCCGGCAACCCCGTCCGCGCCCAGCTCGGCACGTTCGAGCGGTTCGCCTGCCATCGACTTGACGGGATAGCGCCAGAGAGCGGCGATCCGAAAGGCCTGCCGGGCTCCCACGGCGTCAGTTCCCCGTCTTCAGGCGCACATGCCAGTCCCGGCGCTCGCGGAGCTCGGCGAAGATCTCGGCCACGGGGGCGAAACCGAGATCCGGAAAATTGTCGGGGTTGTCCCAGAACTCGGCGAGCGCGCCCTCGCCCCAGCGCTCGTAGAGCGTCACCTTGATCATCATCTGCAGCTTGTCGCAGGCCTTGACCAGCCGCGCCTCGGGGGTGGCGGCGGCCAGGTACTCGGCGAACAGCTCCTGCGCCCGCGGCAGCGGGGCGAGGACGTCGGCCATCGCCGCGGCCTCGGCCGCCTTCTTGGCGCCGGCGGGAAAATAGTGGGCGGAGGTGCGGGGGAGATCGCCGATCCGGATTTCGGCGAGGTCGTGGATGAGGGCGATCTCGACCGCCCGGGCGATGTCGATCCCCGGGATGCGGGCGCCCAGCGACCAGACGAGGAAGAGGACGTGCCAGCTGTGCTCGGTGACGCTCTCCGGGTCGGTGACCCCGCGCAGAACGAAGCCGGTCCGCGGCACGCGGTCCAGAACTTGGAGCTCCAGGAGGAGGTCCAGGAGAGTGGCGTTGGGACCCAAATGTCTCCCTTCAGGCCCCGCGCTTCGCGATCGCCTGCTTGGCCTCGATCGCCGCCTGGCGGACCTTGAGGCTGGGGTCGTTGCCCGCGATCCGGTCGAGAGCGGGGATCTCCGCCTTGTCGGCCACCGCGCCCAGGGCGGCGAGGCCGGAGAGCATCGCCTCCTCCTGCTGGTCGCGACTGATGTCGGGAACCTGGGCGAGAAGCTTCCGATCGACCATCGTCTCGAGCACCGGCACGGCCGACCTGTCGCCCAGATGGGCGAGAGAGAGGGCGGCGTTCCAGCGTACGTCGGCGACCCCGTCCTCCAGATGCGGCTGAAGCTTCGGAATGACGGCCGGGTCGTGGAGCTCGCCGAGGGCGAAGGCGGCGGTCTTGCGGATGCCGGGGTCGGGATCGCCGAGGGCCTCGACGATCGCGCCCTCGGCCGTGCGGTCGCCGAGCGACCCCAGGGCCCAGAGGGAGTAGATGCGGGTCTTGTCGTTCGGATCTTTCAAGGCCGCCGAAAGGAGCGGCACCGCCTGGGCATCCTGGGTGCGGCCGAGGACCAAGGCGAGGTACTGCTTGACCTCCGGCTCGCTCGCCGACTGGAACATCCGGCGCACCTGATCGCGCGCCCCGGGCTCCTGGTCGAGGGCATGGGGATCGTTGGTGAGGATCTTCGACAGCTCGTAGGCCGCCTGGGTCCGCCGCGGCTTCCAGCCCGACTGCAGGTCGTTCAGACAGTCGGCCGTCGTCAGCCGGTCGTGCGCGATCCAGCCGAAGCCGATGAAGACGGCGACGCAGAGGAGGACGACGAGGAGCGGCACGACGAAGAGGCCGAGGAACTGGCGCAGAATCGAAGCACCCTCCTCGGGAGGCTCAGGCGGGGAAGGCTCGGGGAAATCTCGCGGCTCGGACATGGGGAAGGGAGCATAGCGCTACAGCTCGGCGATCTCCAACCCGGCCACCGCCTCCGCCGTCCGCCGTCGCGCCCAGAGCACCGTCGGCGGGTGGAGAAGGAGGAAGAGCAGAACTCCGGCGAGCACTCCAAGCTTCCCGTAGCGCCGGGAGAGGAGCACCAAGCCGACCCCGACCCCGCTCGCCAGGGCACCGCCGAAAACTGCCGGCAGGGCCGCCCCCGCCCCTCCCCCCTCGCGCCGCGACGGAAGGGAAAAGGGGAACTGCGGACAGACGACCTTGCCGAGGAGGAGCATGAGGTCGCCAAAGAGGATCATCTCGACTAGGAGGGAAAGCCTTTCCGGCAAGGCTACCGCGGCGCGGAGGCCCAGGAGGAGAAGGGCGAGGGTCGCGGGGACGAGAAAGAGGAGCCGCAGGAGGTAGACCGTCGAGAACGAGAAGCGCCCGCGATCGACCGGACCGACGAGAAGCCACCAGAGACTCGCCGGCCGACGGCTGCGGGTCAGGGTGTCCGTGCTCGCGAAGAGGAGCCAACCGTAGAGGAAGACGATCATCGCGCCGCCGGTCGGATCGTCGGGCTTGGCAGAGCGGTAGCCCATGAACAGAGCGAGGACCGGCAAAGAGAGGATCTCGGAGCCGACCCGCCAATCCGAGCGGAGGTGAACGGCGAGGAGCTTGAGCAGCCGGCGTCCTTCCAAGGGGAGCAGGAGAGCGAGCCCGCCTCCGTCGACGGCCCCGGCGTTCCGCCGGGACGACCGGAGCGACCGGAGCCAGCGGACCCGGCGCCGTCGTTCCGGTTCGAGCAGGCGGGTGCCAAGCCCGCTCGCCAGACGCCCGAAGGCCGCGCGGTCGTCGTGCGGATGGGCGGCCAAGGCCAGGTGATCGGCGGGATGGACGAGGGCGTCGGCGTCGTCGGTCAGGACGATCATGAGGAGGATGTAACAGCCGAGGGTGAGGCCGAAGCCGCCTCCCCGGAAGGCCGTGCCGTTCACGACTCCGAGGGCCGACACGAGGCCGCAGAGAGCACACATGACGCAGAGGAGGACGAAGGGTTGGATGCCGCTCAGGTTCCGCCGGACCATCTTCGACCGGCGACGGAGCATGAGCTTCTGCACCCGGTAGACCGGGCGGAAGACCGCCGGATCGGCGCCCAGCGCGCGCAACAGGGTCTCGGTCCCCACCGCTCTCAAGGCTCCGCCGGCAAGGCCCACTCGCGCGCTTCACCGTTTCCCCCGGGACCCGTGATGCGCAGGAAGAGCTCGGAGAGCGAGCCTTCCGCGCTCTCCTCCAGGAGCTCCCGCGGGCTCCCCACCGCCGCCACCCGACCCTCGGCGAGGATCGCGACCCGGGTGCAGAGCTTCTCGACCACCTCCAGGATGTGCGACGAGTAGACGACGCAGCCACCGGCCGCCGCCCGCTCGCGGAGGAGATGCTTCAAGGCTTCCTGGGCGTTGACGTCGAGACCGTCCAAGGGCTCATCCAGGAGGAGGACTTCGGGATCGTCCTGGAGGGCGGCGATCAGGAGGAGCTTCTGCTTCATCCCCTTCGAGTACTCGCCGATCGGACGGCGGATCTCGTCTTCCAGGCCGAACGCCTGGAGGAGGGGGGAACGGCGGCTCTGCGCCAGGGTGATGGGCAGTCGGTGGAGGTCGCGCACGAGGTCGAGGAACTCTTCGCCGGTCAAGACGTCGTAGAGCTCGGCCCCTTCGGGGACGTAGCCGATGTGCCGGCGGACGGAGTCGGCCTCCGTCACCAGGTCCTAGCCCGCGATCCGCCCCCGGCCGGTGCTCGGCAGGAGGAGGGTGGCGAGCATCTTCAAAGTGGTCGACTTCCCCGCTCCGTTGGGACCGAGGAGGCCGAAGATCTCCCCGCCGGCGATCGAGAGCGTCACCCCGCGCACGGCAGCCCGAGCGCCGTAGCTCCGGGCGAGGTCGTGCAGCTCGATCAGAGGATTCATTCCGCAGCTCTCTCCAGGGCAAGACTCTAGCCGGCCGCCTGATCGGCCGGACGCCAGCGTTCGATCCGCTTCGGTAGCGATTTGAACCCCAGCCGTAGGCAGAGCGGCTCGACCGCCGCCCGGTCGGCGCCCCTGTATTCGAGCCCCGCCAGGTTTTCAAAGCCGGCCGGGAGGGGGGCGTCCCGGGCGACGGTCGCCAGGCGCTTCGAGAGAAAGGCCATCTCGCGCGCCTCCTGAAGCTTGACGTAGAGCGCCTTGCCGCCGCGGATCGCGGGGTCTGGCGCACCTCTTCGAGCCGCGCGTAGAGATCCTCCAGGTGATCGAAGCGGGCGAGGAGGTCGGCCGCCGTCTTCTTGCCGATCCCCTTGACCCCAGGGATGTTGTCGACCGCGTCACCGGCGAGGCCGAGGAGATCGGTCACCTGGTCCGGCCGGACGCCGAACTTCTCCTTGACCTCCGCCGCGGTCATCCGCACCCCCTTGCCGAAGTCGTAGAGCGAGGTCCGCTCGTCAACCAGCTGGGCGAGGTCTTTATCCGAGGTGACGACGACCACCCGGGTATCGGCAGGGAGCCGCTCCCCCGCCAGCCGCTCGCAGAGGGTGGCGATCAGGTCGTCGGCCTCATAGACGAGGTCGACGAAGGTGGCGGCCCCGAGCGCCGCCGCCATCTCCTCGCAGGCGGTGAGCTGCGCCTCGAGCTCCGGCGGCGGCAGGGGGCGCTGAGCCTTGTAGGCGGGATAGAGATCGTTCCTGAAGCTCGTCGTCAGGCTGCGGTCGAACGTCACCCCAAGGTGGCTCGGGCGCTCGTCCGCGATCAGCTTCAGAAGGAAGCTCGCGAAACCGTAGACCGCCTGCACCGGCCGGCCCTCCGGATCGCGCAGGCTGTCCGGCAGGGAGAAGTAGGCCCGGAAGATGTACGGGGAGGCATCGATCAGGTAGACGCTCGGCGCCGAAGTCATGGCCGGACTCTACCGTGCTTCGTGCCCCTTCCGATTGCCCTGAGCGATGGGAGAATTGCGAAGTGATACTGCTTGTGATATCTACTGAAGGTCGCGTCGCCCTGCTCGATCTGGAGAGATGGCATGAAGAAAGATGAAGCCGAGCGCCGTCCGCTCGCCGAATATCTCGCCCTGCAATATCCCGTGACCCTCCACCCGGAGCCCGACGGCGGATTCGTGGCCGAGGTGGAGGATCTGCCTGGATGTCTCACCCAAGGCGATAGCCTGGCCGAAGTCTATGCGCTCATCGAGGACGCCCGCCGGCTCTGGATCGAGACCGCCTACGCCCATGGAGATGAGATCCCGCTTCCCCCGGCCGACGAGAACTACAGCGGTCGCCTGCTCCTCCGCCTGCCCCGCGCTCTCCACCGCAAGCTGGCGCGGGAGGCGCACCGGCAGGACGCGAGCCTCAACCAGCACATCGTCGCCCTGCTCGCCGAGGGCTCGGTGCGCGGCGACCTCATCCGGCTCGCGACGGGAGTCGAGGATCTTCGCGCCGAGCTGACCCAGCCGCGGAGGGCCGGCGCCTACCGCCCGTAGACCGCCGCCCAGGCCGAGAAGCCGCTTCCCCAGCCTGTCGTCAGGCTGGGGAAGACCGGTTAAGCCCGTGCGTTGGCAGCTAATTGGCGCGGATGTCGACGAGCCGTAAGGGCTGGCTGCCGAGGCTCACGACGTCCAGGGTGTCGCCGTTCGGATGGAGCCTCGCGGCGGCGATCATCTTGCCGTCGCCGTTGTCGTTCTTGTCGAGGTGGAGCTCCAGGTAGCCGAAGGGGTACTTCGACGAACGGGTGATGCGGGCGACCTCAAAGCTCCGGAGGGGCCGGTTGAAGAGGACCCGGAGAGTGCGCCCGGTGGGCGAATCCTCGGCGAAGACGGCGGCGACCGGATAGCCGATCCCGCCCCCGAAGCTCAGGGTGCCGGCATCTTCCTTGAACAGGCGGTCGCGCAGCGCGTAGGGGCCCGTCTTCGCCAACATGTGGCTGATCTTCTGGAGCTCGGCCGGGTCCGAGTAGTGGTTGACCGAGAGGGTGAACGGCCGGCTGGACCGGGCGCCGGCGTACAGACTGACCAGGGCACCGGTGAAACGCTCGGAATGGACCGCGGCTTCGGGAGTCGCGGCCGCGCCGGCGGTACCCACCGTCACGGAGGTTGCGGCGAGAACGGTCAGCAGGCTGAAAATGAGGGGAAGTTTCTTGGCGTGACTCATCAGGTTCTCCTTCGCTCCGGTCATCCACCGGAGTCTGAACCTGAAGGATTGCAACTTCGGGACCTGGCCTGGGATCGTCCACGGTCCGCCTCAAGTCATTGATTTTGTTGATCTTACTGCCGGACAACGAAGGCCTGAGGAGACACCTCGAGGGGACACCGGCGCTCCCTCTCGTGGACGCACCCGGAGGCCCGGCTCAGGGGCATCCCAGGTTGCGACAGCCGATCTCCCGGTGCCGGGCACGCACGACCGGGGGGAGGTTCGCCGTGCCGATGAGATCCGCATCGCGATTGGACCAGCGATAGAAGAACATCCCGACGACCTTCGGTTGCGTCAAGGCGAACCGCTCGTAGTTGAGGGCGACGTACTGGAGGTACCAGGGGGGCCAGCCCGTATGCGGGCCTTTCTGGCTGTTGAGGCCCGCGTGCAGGAAGCTGCCCCAGAAGGCGTCGGGACCGAGGAGGATCCGTTGGTTTTCGGCGAGCTTGCCGAGCAGGCTGGAGAACTCCACCAGGTACTGGTCGTCGGCGTTCCACGGATGCCCGGGGTCCCCCGGATCGAAGGTCCCGTATTTGTAGAAGCCCACCCAGTCGACGTCCGCCGGGATCGACTCCGGCGCCGGCTGGGCGCCCGGGGAACGGCCGTAGCCCATGACCACCGGAATGCCGGGGAAAGCAGCTTTCACCGCCACCGCGGCGGCCTCGACGTCGCCGAGCGCGGTGCAGGTGTTGTTGACCTCGCTCTGGACGATCACGAACCCGACGCTCTCCGGGTGGATCCGCGCGCCATGGACGCGGGCGAAGCTGGCGAGCCGGCTCCGCCAGTTGGCCCGCAGACCGGTGACGAAGGGGCCCTGGGCGTCGACGCAGGGAGAGGAAGCGGCAGAGAAGCGCCGGAAGAAAAGGTTGTCGAGGAGGAGCGCGGCCCGCCGCCCGGCGCTCTCGAAGTCGCCCAGGACGGTCGCGAGGTCGGTCCGCGTCCAGTCCGCGTCGAAATTGACGAAGGCGACGTTGGTGCCCGCTCCGCGGCCGTCGATCTCGTCTAAGTGGTCGTAGCCGGGCCCGGCGACGTCGGTATAGCCGAGGACCCGGACCTCGGCGCCGAGGGAGGGCGCGAGGCCGAGAGCGATGGCAAGACCGGCGGCGAGGACCGTGAAACGGAGACTCTTCCGTGGGGCGCGCATGGTGCCTGAGTATACGTGGGCGGCCCGCGGGCCGCCCACGATCTCCCAAGTCTACGTCTCTACCGCAAGGCCCTTACGGCAGCTTCGGCGCCGGGGGTACCACCACCTTGGCCGGCGGGTTCTTCTGGAGCTGCTCCAGAAGCACCTCGACCGCCTTCTCGAGGCTGGGGTCATTCCCCTTGGCCACCTCTTCGGGACGGTCGATGACCTCGATGTCGGGGGCGACGCCGACCCCCTCGACGTCCCACTTGCCGTCCTTGCCGAGGAAGCGGAAGGCCGGGGTCGAGAGCGAGCCGCCGTCCAGGAGCGGCGGATTGCCGGAGAGGCCGATGAGACCGCCCCAGGTGCGGGTGCCGATGAGCGGCCCCATCTTGAGCTCCCGGAAGTAGTAGGGGAAGGCGTCGCCGCCGGAGCCGGCGCTGTGGTTGATCAGGCAGGCCTTGGGGCCGGTGTTGACGAAACCGGGCGTCGAGTAGGCCTCGGTCCCCCGTCCCACCCAGTAGTTGAGGAGCGGCCGGTTGAGGAGGTCGACCATGCGGTCGGGGATGAAGCCGCCGCCGTTGTAGCGGTCGTCGAGGATCAGGGCGTCCTTGCCGGCCTGCGCGTAGAAGCCCCGGAACAGCTCGCGGTTGCCCTCGACGGCGGTGTTGGGCAGGTGAATGTAGCCGATCCGGCCCCCCGAGAGGCGGGTCACCTTCTCGCGGTTCCCCCGGACCCATTCGAGGTAGCGCAGGTTGAGCTCACGCTCGATCGGCCGCACCCGCTCCTCGTGCGCCCCGGAGGTCGACGGTTTGCTGTTGACGAGGAGGGTGACGACCCGCTTCGCCTTGTTCTCCAGCAGCCGATAGAAGTTGTCCACCCCCTGGGTCGTCTGGCCGTCGACCGCCAGGATGTAGTCGCCGGCCGCGGCGTGCACCCCGGGCTCGGTCAGCGGCGAGCGGAAGTCCGCCAGCCAGTTCTCTCCCGGGTAGATCTTGGCGATCCGGAAGTAGCCTGAAGGGTCGGCCTCGATCTCGGCGCCCAGGAGACCGCCGGGGACGCGCTGGACCGGATTCTCGTCCGCCGGCCGCTCGACGTAGACATGGCCGGAGGAGAGCTCCCCTCCCATCTCGCCGAGGAGGAAGTCGAGGTCGGAACGGCTCCCCATGCCGGGGACGAGCCGGGCGTAGCGGTCGCGGATCTTCGGCCAGTCGACGCCGTTCATCCCCGGGTCGTAGAACCAGTCGCGGAGGATGCGCCAGGCGTCGACGTACTCCTCTTTCCACTCCTCCCGCGGCACGATCTTCATCTCCAGGTGGTCGAGCGTGAGGAGCCCGCCGGCCGCGTTCTGATTGGGCGCGGCGTCGACGATGCCGTAGTCGTCGCCCTTGCCGAAGATCAGCTTCTTGCCGTCGGCCGAGAGGTCGAAGCCATGCGAGCCGTCGAGGACGGTCGACTCCTTCTCCTCCTTCAGGTTGTACATCTTGAGCTTGGCCGCCCCGCCCCGGCCGACCTCGTAAAAGACGCTGTCGCCACCGGCCACGAGGTTTCTGTAATCGGCCGCCGCGCCGGGAATGGCCCGGACCCGCTGGGCGAAACCGTCGAAGTCGATCTTCACCCGTACCGCCTTGGGAGCGGCCTTGTCCGGTTTGCCGTCGTCGCCACCGGCCCGCTTTTCCGGTTTCTTGTCCTTCTCCGCTTTCGCGCTCTCCTCGTCGTCGGCAAGCTCGGGCGGCTTGGAGGGCTGCGTCCCCTTGACCGCCTTGGTCCCCTTCTCGGTCCCCTTCTCGTCCGCCACCGGCTCCTCGTCGCTCTGCGGCAGGAAGAGAGCCGGGCCGTCCTTGGCGAGGAGGCCGACGTAGACCCGGGTGGGGTCGGTATAGAGGTAGTCGAACTCCCAGCCGCTGAAGGTGAGGTTGAAGTCGCGGTTGGAGAGGAAATAGAGGTAGCGGCCCTGGGGATCCCAGACCGGCTCGAAGTCGCTCGTCCCGCTGTCGAGAAGCTGGCGGGCCTTGCCGTCGTCCAGCGAGTAGATCCAGATCGAGGTCGTCAGTCTGCGATTGCCCTTGACGTAGGCGATGTAGCGGCTGTCCGGCGACCAGCGATAGTGGGTGATGTCGTTATAGGAGCTGTGATCGGCGTCGGTGACCTTGCCGCTCGCGACGTCCACGAAGCGGAGGCGCTGCTTCTTGTCGCCGAAGGCGAGCTTTTTGGAGTCGGGCGACCAGAGCGGCGGAAAGCGCCAGATGTCGCCGTCGGTCGTCAGCCGGCGCTCGGTCCCCGTGCCGTCGGCGCGGCGAAGCCAGATCTCGTACTCCCCCGTGCGGTCGGAGAGATAGGCGACCGTGCGGCCGTCGGGCGACCAGGCGGAGGCCAGCTCGCGCACCCCCGGGGTCCCGGTCAGGTTGCGGATCTCCCCCTTCTGGGCGGGGACGGTGAAGACGTCGCCGTGGGCGTCCAGGAGGGCGCGCTTGCCGGTCGGCGAGAGGCTGAAGTTGTCGACGTCGCCCTTCACGTTCTTGAAGTGCGGCAGAGTCTGCGGCAGGTCGCCGTAGATCCGGATCGGCACCCGATGGCTCTTCTCGGTCGCCGGATCGAACAGCCAGATCTCCCCGCCGTGCTCGTAGACCACCTTGTCCGGCCCGGCGCTCGGCCAGAGGACGTCGTAGTCGTCGTGGTCGGTGACCTTGTGCACCTTCTTGGTCACCGGGTCCATGGCGAAGAGGTTCAGGGTGCGTTCGCGGTCCGAGGTGAAGTAGATCGTATTGCCCACCCAGACCGGCTGGTTGTCGGTGCCGGGGAAGTCGGTCATCCGCTCCGAGGTGTTCTTCGCCAGGTCGTAGATCCAGACGTCCTGCGCCCGGCCGCCCCGGTAGCGCTTCCAGGTGCGGAACTCGCGGGTGATCGGGGCGTAGACGAACTTGGTGCCGTCCGGCGACAGCGAGCCCGAGCCGGTCTCCGGGATCGGCAGCGGCTTCTCCATGCCGCCCGCCGCGGGGACGACGTAGGGCCGGCCGACCCGGTCGTCGTAGGGGGTGCGATCGGCGCGGAAGACGATCGACTTGCCGTCCGGCGTCCAGTCGAGGACCATCGTTGTCGTAGCCGCCGCGCGGCGGCTGCCGGCCGATGTCGTTATAGAAGGTCAGCTGGCGCGGCTCGCCGCCGTCGACACTGATGACGTAGACCTGGAGGGTGCCGCTGTACTGGCCGGTGAAGGCGATCCACTTGCCGTCGGGGGAGAACTTGGGGAACAGCTCCTCCCCAGGATGCGAGGTGAGCCGGCGCGCCACCCCGCCCTGGATGTCGACCACCCAGATGTCCCCCCCATAGGAGAAGGCGATCTTGTCGCGCGAGACGTCGGGGAAACGCAGCAGCAGGGTCCCATCGGTTCCACCGTCCTGCGGCGCCGGTGCCGCCGCCAGGAGGAGGGCTGGCAGCAACAGGAGGCCGGCCAGCAGGGCATAGAGGGTCTTGCGCAAGAAAAGCTCCTTTCAGTCGTCTGGAACGGACGGAATCCTAGCAGGCCGCCCGGGGAGCGGCTGGGGACTTGGTACGCAGAAGAGGGGAGCGAGGTTTCTAGCTCGGGCTTTTCGGCTCACCCCCGGGCAGCCGGTCCGGGCGGGCGAGGGCGATGCCGCGCTCGGCCAAGGCGCGGACCAAAGCGAGGTCGATCGCCTGCTGGCGGTCCATGTAGGTGCCATAGTCGGCGGTGAGGACGGCGTAGGCGACCTCGAAGTCGTAGCCCGCGCTGCCCACGCTCCCCCCGCTCCCGAAGCCTTTGAGGTGCGCCCGGTCGAAGCGGATGTCGTGGACGTCGGGAAGCCCTTCGACGATCGCGCGGACGATCCCGGGCACCGCCTCCAGCTCGTCGGCGGGGGTGTCGTAGGCGAGGCTGAAGGCGAGGGTGACGTTTCTCGCCTCCATCCGCTTGAAGTTCTTGATCTTCCCCTTGAGCAGGTCGGCGTTGCCGAAGATGAGCTGCTCGCCGGTCGCGCTGCGCAGGCGGGTGGTTTTGAGGCCGATGCTCAAGACCGTCCCCGTCGCATCGCCCACCCCGATCGTGTCGCCTAAGACGAACGGCTTGTCGAGGACGATCGAGAGCGAGGCGAAGACGTCGCTCAGGATGTTCTGGAGGGCGAGAGCGACGGCGATGCCGCCGATCCCGAGACCGGTGACGAGCGCGGTGACGTTCACCCCCAGGTTGTCGAGGGCGAGGAGGAGGAGGAGCACCCAGAGGACGAGCTTGGCGAGGAAGTGGAGGGCGGCCACCGTCGTCGCCGAGGCGGCGTCGGTCAGCAGCCGACGCCGCCGATAGCTCGCCACCCAGGCGTCGATGCCGGCCGACGACCAGATCGCGACCTGGAGGAGAAGGGCGAGGATGGCGACCGTCTTGAGCGCCCGCTCGCCGGCCGCGGGGAGGGCCAGGGGAGAGCTCGCGACATAGAGAGCCGGGAAGACGAGGAGCGTAAAGCGGGTCTTCCGGGCGAGACGGATCAGGGTGTGGTCGCGACTTCCCGGCGTCGCCGGCGTCGCCGGCGTCCCGGGCGTGTCGGCCGCCCGACGGGCTCCCTTCAGCAGGAGGAGCCGGCGGCCGAGCAGGATGGCGAGGAGAGTGACGAGGAAGATCGCTCCCGCCTCCACCCAGGCGGCGAGCGGCTGGCCGAGCACCGAGATGTGAGGGAGGCCCGCGAGCGCCATCATTTCGCTGTCCTGTCGCCGTCCTGTCTCTACGGTTTCGGCCTGCCAGGCTTGCGACGGGCCGGCCAAGAATGCTATCACTCCCTCTGCTCCGGGCGGCCTGTTGCCTCCAGTTTGCGGCTAAACCGAAACTCCGGATTCCAAACGGGGATGATCCTCCATGGCTTCTAACGTCAGCTTCTTCGACCAAGTCAACCGCAACTTCGACAAGGCCGCCTCCTACACCCAGCACGACCCGCGGCTCCTCATGCTCATCCAGAACTGCAACAGCGTCTATCACTTGACCTTCCCGTTGCGGCGGGACAACGGGTCGATCGAGGTCATCCACGCCTGGCGGGCCGAGCACAGCCACCACAAGCTGCCGACCAAGGGGGGCATCCGCTACAGCCTGTCGGTCAACGAGGACGAGGTGGTGGCGCTCGCCGCCCTCATGACCTACAAGTGCGCGGTCGTCGACGTCCCCTTCGGCGGCGCCAAGGGCGGCATCAAGATCAACAGCAAAGATTACTCGGTCGAGGAGCTCGAGCGGCTCACCCGCCGCTACACCTTCGAGCTGTTCAAGAAGAGCTTCATCGGACCCGGCATCGACGTCCCCGCCCCCGACTTCGGCACCGGCCCGCGGGAGATGGCGTGGATCGCCGACACCTACGTCTCGCTCGCCGCCGACAAGCTCGAAGCCTTGGGCTGCGTCACCGGCAAGCCCATCGCCCAGGGCGGCATCCGCGGCCGCGCCGAGGCGACCGGCCGCGGCATCGCCTTCGCGACCTGCGAGGCCTGCTCGGTCGCCGAGGACATGAAAGCGCTCGGCCTGACCCCGGGGATCGCGGGCAAGCGCTTCGTCGTCCAGGGACTCGGCAACGTCGGCCACAACGCCGCCAAGTTCCTCGAAGAGGCGGGGGCGATCCTCATCGGCGTCGGCGAGGCGGAGGGGGCGATCTACAACCCGAAGGGCATGGAGCTCTCGAAGGTCTGGGCACATCGCCTGGAGACCGGCTCGATCCTCGACCTTCCCGGCGCCCAGAACCTGCCGAACCGCAGGGACGTCCTGGAGCTCGACTGCGACATCCTCGTCCCGGCGGCCCTCGAAAACCAGATCACCGAGGAGAACGCGCCGCGCATCCAAGCGAAGATGGTCGTCGAGGGGGCGAACGGGCCGACGACGAGCGAGGCGAGCGACATGCTCTTCGCCCGCGGGGTGCTGGTCCTCCCCGACCACTACGTCAACGCCGGCGGCGTGCTCGTCTCCTACTTCGAATGGCTCAAGAACCTCTCCCACGTCCGTCTGGGCCGGATGGAGAAGCGGTTCGAGGAGAGCGCCTTCCGGCGGATCCTGAAGTCGGTCGAGGGGATGACCGGCAAGCACCTGGGCGAGAAGGAGATCGCCGACGTCACCCGCGGCGCCGAGGAGGTGGACCTCGTCAACTCCGGCCTCGAAGACACCATGGTCACCTCCTACCACCGCCTCCGCGAGGTCAAGCTCAAGCACGACAACCAGTTCGACCTGCGGACCGCCGCCTTCATCGACGCCATCGACAAGATCGCCCTCTGCTACGCCGACCTGGGAATCTTCCCGTAGGGGAAGGCCCCATCCCTGGGAAAAAGCCCAGGGGGTTGCCCCTACGAAATCAGAGCCGCATAGTCCCGCAGGCGCACCGGCAACCGCCGGGCGCCCCAGCTCCCCGGCTCGCCCGCGAAGCGGCCGGGGAGCGGCGTGCCGCAGCTCCCGCAGGCGGCGCCGGCGCCGGCCGGCGTCAGATTCCACTCCGTGAGCACATACCAGTCGCGGCCGATGAGCCGCTCGCCGCACTGGTGGCAGAAGGTGCTGCCGCCGTCCTCGTCGTGGACGTTGCCGGTATAGGCGTAGCGGAGGCCGTTCGCCATGGCGATCTCCCGGGCCCGGGAGAGGGTCGCGGGCGGGGTGGGCCGCTGGTCGAGCATCTTGTAGTCGGGATGGAAGGCCGTGAAGTGGATCGGCACGTCCGGCCCGAGCTTCTCGGCCACCCAACGGGTCATCCGGTCGAGCTCCGCGTCGGAATCGTTCTCCCCCGGGATCAGAAGGGTCGTGATCTCGAACCAGACGTCGGTCTCGTGCTTCAAATAGACCAGGGTGTCGAGCACGGTTCCCAGGTCCCCGCCGCAGACGTTCCGGTAGAACCGCTCGGTGAAGCCCTTCAAGTCGACGTTCGCGGCATCCATGAAACGATAGAACCGCTCGCGCGGCGCCGGGCAGATCTCCCCCGCCGTCACCGCGACGGTCCGCACCCCCGCCTCCCGGCAGGCCGCGGCGACGTCGACCGCATACTCCAGGAAGATCACCGGATCGTTGTAGGTGAAGGCGACGCTCCGGCACCCCAGCCGCTGGGCGGCGCGGGCGATGACCTCGGGCGTCGCCTGGTCGGCCAGGGTGTCGGTCTCCCGCGACTTGCTGATGTCCCAGTTCTGGCAGAACTTGCAGGCCAGGTTGCAGCCGGCGGTGCCGAACGAGAGCACGGGAGTGCCGGGGAGGAAGTGGTTCAGGGGCTTCTTCTCGATCGGATCGACGCAGAACCCGCTCGACCGTCCATAGGTGGTAAGGACGACCTGGTCGTCCAGCCGGGCGCGGACGAAGCAGAGCCCGCGCTGCCCCTCCCGCAGCTTACAGAACCGCGGGCAGAGATCGCACTGGATGCGCTCGTCGTCGATCGCGTGCCAGTATTCGGTCGGGACGACGCTCGCGTCCCGAATGATTTCGGTGTCCATGCCCGCTAAAACAGGCGGAGGCGGGGCGGGATTCCGTCGTGGGCCCGTAAAACTGCCGGCGGACGGGTCTAAAGCCGGCGGAACCGCCTCCGGCCGCGCGATTCGGTTCGGTCGGGAGGAAAGGCTTTAGAGGCCGGTTCTTTCGGTTTAGGCAGAGCCTGAAGGAGTTTGGAGGCTCCTCTGAACCGACTTCGTAGAGGCTGGTTGCCACCTAGAAGATTAGAGGCTAGGCTCTCTGCATGAGGGTCTACCTGGATCTGTGCAGTATCCAGCGTCCGCTCGACACGCCCTCCCAGGTTCGGATCGCGGTCGAGGCAGAGGCTATTCTGGGAGTCCTCGCCCTATGCGAGATGGGGCAACTGGATTTGGTTGCGTCCGCGGCTCTCGTCTTTGAGGCGGAACGGAATCCTAATCCTACGAGAAGGAGATACGCCTTTCAGGTACTCACCAAGGCGAAGTTCTTCATCCGGACAGAGACAGAGGTGGAAGCGCGAGCACACGCGCTGGTATCCAAAGGAATCAGAACTTTGGATGCCCTGCATTTGGCCTCGGCCGAGGCCATCCGGACGGATTTCTTCTGTACATGCGATGACAGGTTTTTGAAGCGCGCCAGAGAAGTAGTGGTGCCGCCCACTAAGGTCGTCTCGCCGCTTGAACTGATCGCGGAGGTCGCCACATGACTATCCAGACAAAACCCCTAAGCGAAATCACCGAGCAGGCCATCGAGCTGCTGACCAAAGAGCTTGGACTCGTAGCCACCCTACGCTTCCTCAACCAGTTCACGACGGGGTATGGCAACTATACGGAAGAGCGGGAAGCCTTCTTCAGGGACCTGAGCTTGGAGGATGCCTTGGCAGGGATGAAGGGAATACGCAATCCCCTTATCGAATAGGTCGAGCTCAGTAGGCCGAGCTTTTGAGGAGCGCCGCCCTGGCAGAGGGTTCCAGAGCAGGCAAATCAACCCAAACTAAGCCGGAAGCGTGCTTCTCGGTATCCATGCCTGCTAAGACAGGCGGAGGCGGGGCGGGATTCCGTCGAAGACGCCGCGAGGAGGCCGTCCCTCTCCCTGGGACCGCTGGCGTCCCCGCCGGCTTCGGTATCCCGCCGTCCGGCGGGATACCGACCCTCTCGGGAAGGGATGAGAACCCCGACAAACCCCTTGCGGATCGTCTCCGGAGCCGCCAGAAACCCGTCAAAACTCCGTAAAACGTCATCAAAATTCGTCGAGGCGTCCGTAATTCAGTTTTTCATGGGTCCTTTCGACTTTTGAGACCGCGTATTTTAATTTGGGCAGGAGGAGAAACACTTTTGCGCCCGTGTATTTCAATATAGACAGAGCCTGAAAGCATTTTGAGCCGGCGTATTCCAGTTTCGGGAGAGCCAAAAAGAATTTAGGGCCGCTTTTTTTGAATTTAGAGACCGTTTCTCCGACTTTTGCGGCGTTTCGGCCGGGTCTTTCAGTTTCTGCTCCCGCAGGGCGCCGTGAGGCGCCAAAGAGGAGAACGCCCCCCACAGGTGGGGGGGCGTCTCGCAGAAATCCCCGCTCCCACCGCCGGTCTGCCTTGTCTCTTATGTTCGTGCAGGCCCTGGTAGCGACGATGGCAGCTTGCAATAGCTTGAGGTCACACCTTCAGCGAAGCAATAACCTGGCTCGTAGGCGGGAAATTGGACCGCCTTCGTGAGCCTCTTTTACCCATTTTCGCTATTTGTTGCAACACTGTGAAAAGCCCCTTAAGAAAGGGGACGCTTCGTCTGTACGTTCCCGGTAAAACCCGCTGAATCTGCGATTTATGAAAAGAATCGTCCCTCCTCGTGGCGACAAGACGAACTTTTTCAGAGTCAATCCTTGACTTCACCTTGAATCCCTCTAGAATGTCCCTCGTCGGACAGAACTGAGACTCATCGCGCAAAGGTGCGCGAGGGAGATCGCCGCGGAAAGGACGGCAGAGGGAGAGATTCGTCCGCGCGGGCGTCGCCATGACACTCGCCCAGCAGAAAGCAGATGTTTTATGAGGTTGGAGGAGGGCCCCCGGCCAGGGGAGCCCTCTTCCGAGAAGCGACCGGTGTCGTACCCGAAACCGGCTACGGAGAGCGCCCGGCATCCCGATCGTCGGGGGTCAGGCGCGTCCATGAGGGACAGCTCCGTAGCTTAAACCAAAAGCGAAGGAGAACCAAATGAGTACCGCAACGACAGATCCGACCGTTCCCGCCAATCCCGCCAAGGGCAACCTGCAGGGACAGACCACCTTGGCCGCCAAGATCGACCGCTGGACGGGCTTGAGCAACAACCTCGCCTCGCAGATCGATCAGATGCCGCAGTTCAAGGACCAGTTCACGCAGTTCCAGAGCGTGCTGGCCCAGGCGCAGACGGTGCGCGATCGGCTCAAGGTCATCAAGGGCGATGGCGACGAGGCGATCAAGCAGCGTGATGCGCTGCTCGCCGAGGGCGACGACCTCTTCAACCGGCTGAGCCATGCCCTGAAGGCCGTGCATGGGCCGCAGAGCGGCCGGCTCCGCGACTATGGCCTCAAGCCGCGCAAGACTGGCCGACCGCGCAAGGCGGCGGTTCCCGTTCCCCCTCCTCCGGCGGTTGAGGTCCACACGGTGGCCCCGGCGGCCACGGAGGCCGGCGGAGCCCCGGCGGCACACGAGGCGACCGGAGCCGGCGTGGCTCCGGGGAGCGTGAAGTAATCAGCAGCAAAGGCCCCCGGGTCGGTTCTGTCCGGCCCGGGGCCCGTTTTCTGCGCGTCCCGACCCGTTTGCCCTCCCTGCTAGGTTGCTACCGAATTTGCGGAGACCAGATCGCTCCCTCCAGTTTTTGCGAGGCGTCCACGCTGCTCGCGAGCTGTTCCAACTCGGACCGGTGGCGGTCCATCACCAATGCCGATACGGCGGCATCGAACGTGTCTTCCGACTGCGCGATCTCGCGGCGGCAGGCTGGCGAGAGGCCGCCCCAGTGCTCCTCGAGATGCTTCATGCGAGCGGCATAGAGCCCCTTGTTGACGGGGCCGGTCAGGAGACGCGGATAGATCTCGACGACGAACGGCTTCGAGGGTGGATCGAACGGCCACACCGAAATGCCCGCGTTGTGAAGACTCAGCAGGATCGGCATTCCACGGATCGATCCCGTTCCGACCGCTCCAGCACCGGCGATCTGAAAGACCGACTTGGGTGAGATGCCCTTGACCTTGCGGACCTGCTCTCGTTCCGTGCGCCTGTAAAGTTCCTTGTCTCGTGGCATGAGCGTGCCCGCGTGGCCCCAAAAGGGCGGTGGACATTCTCGCAGCCAAGTCTTGCCTTCCTTCTCTGCCAATTGCCAGAGATCGAAAGCGGTCGAGATGCCATGCCCGGCAAAAAACCACTCCGGCATGGAGAACGCGAAATCGAGGCCGATGATCGTGTCGCTCGTTTCTCGGCACCGCTGAATGAGCTTGGAGGCGACCTCTTCTCGGGAGTCAAACGGTCGTACCGATTGAAACTCAGCATCGATCACCTCCGCCAGCGCCAGCTTTCCCCGCGTCTTCTCCGCCCCAGACCAGTCGACTGCGATCGTTAACATAGAAACGGGCCCCCTGTTTTAAGCTTTTGCCGCCGATTGTGATGGCTCATCTCCGCCGGGAGGAAACGTTCCTCCCCCCACCTCAAGCGGGGCCGGCAGAGCTGCAAACTCCACCGACCGCCAGCCACGCCGAAGAGTTACACTCCATGCGCAGTCGCACCGATAGTACCAGCCCGTCCATCCCCATCCATCCGAACCGGGCGCGGAGGTGCAGGTGGGACGGATCCTGGTCCGGAAGTGCCTGGAGTAGGGCGGTAGGGGAAGGGGGCGGCCAGGTGCCGCCCCCCCTGGCCCTGCATTGAGACCTCGGATTGGAAGGCAGGTCCAGCCCCTTCGGAGCAAATGAGGAAGACATACCCGCAACTGCGCCCGATGCCGGGAACCCCTCCAGCCTCCGCCGGGATGGGGCGGATTCGCGCCGTACTTTCCACCCAGGGGAACAGCCCCTCCGGGGCCGAGTGCGGGGCCGAGTGCCACCCTCGTGGCAGAGATCGGTCGCCAAACTGCGTCCGGCTGAGTTACCGCCGCGGAGTACAATGGGTGCCGCGCAAGAAGGAAGGTCCGATGCTCCAGAGCTACACGGCGAGGTACGCGAAAATCGAGGCCGGATACATCGGCCAGCTCTTAGAGTGGCCCGAGGTCGTCACGGAAGGGAGCACGATCGAGGAGTGCCGGGCGATGCTCCGGGATGCCCTCCAAGAGATGATCTTGGCCTACCGGCAACTCGGCCAGGAGATTCCGGTCGGCAACGACCTCTTCGAACAGGTCGCCGTAGACTTGGACGATGTCCGTCAAACGGCGTGACCTCGTCCAGTACCTGACGGAGAACGGGTTCTATCTCCTCCGGGAGGGTGGAAACCACTCGATCTATACCAACGGTGCGAAGACGATCCCGGTCAAGCGGCACCAGGCCCTCGACCGGATCACGGCCAACCAGCTCTGTAAGCAAGCGGGATTGCTGCCGAAGTTTTAGGCTCGATCTCGCCAGAAAGCGCTTTCCCCGGCCGGCTTCCCCTCCCCTGCTACAATGACTCGCTCGCCGCCTGGGGGCCGGAGTCCCCTTCCGTGCGGGCGAAACCCGACAACTATGAGCAGCCGATTCCCAGACGTCCCCGGTGGTTACCCGTTCCCTCGTTTGGAGCAGGAAGTCCTCGACTTCTGGCGGGAGGCCGGCATCTTCGCCCAGAGCCTCGAACGCCCGGCTCCCGCGGGGACGTTCGTCTTCTATGAAGGTCCCCCGACGGCCAACAACGTTCCCCACGTGGGGCACGTCGTCACCCGGGTGATCAAAGACCTCTTCCCGCGCTACAAGACCATGCGCGGCTTCCAGGTTCCCCGGAAGGCCGGCTGGGACACCCATGGCCTGGCGGTCGAGATCGAGGTCGAGAAGCGGCTGGGCTTTGCCGGCAAGCACCAGATCGAGGAGTACGGGATCGCCGCCTTCAACCGCGCCTGCCTGGACAGCGTCCACACCTACGAGGCGCAGTGGCGGACGATGACCGAGCGGATCGGCTACTGGATCGACCTCGATCATGCCTACCGCACCTACTCGAACGAGTACATCGAATCGGTCTGGTGGGCGCTCTCCGAGCTGTCGAAGCGGGCGCTGCTCGTCGAGGGCTACAAGATCCAGCCCTACTGCGCCCGCTGCGGCACGACCCTCTCGTCGCACGAGGTGGCGCAGAACTATAAGGAAGCCGACGATCCCTCGATCTGGACCCTCTTCAAGGCCCGCGCCGGCCAGAGCGTCGAGACTTTGGATGGCGGCACCGGCGGGAAATGGGAGGTGGGGCCGGACCTCTCCTTCGTCGCCTGGACGACGACGCCGTGGACGACGATCGCGAACGTCGGCCTCGCCGTCCACCCCGACCTGACCTACGAGGTGATCGACTTCCCCGGCCGCCCGGGGGAGCACCTGCTCCTCGGCGCCGATCTCGGGACGCCGGTACCGCTGGCGTTGGAAGAAAACGGCAAGCGGCGGCAGGTCGACCTGCGAGATCGCAAGGAATGGCCGGCGCTCGCCCGGATCTCGGGCAAAGCGCTCGAAAATCTCCTCTACGACCGGCTCTACACCTTCTTCTTCCCCGAAGAGCCGGGACGGGTGGTGCTCGGCGACTACGTCACCCGGACCGAGGGGACGGGGCTCGTCCACACCGCGCCGCCCTTCGGCGAGGACGACTACCAGACCGGCCGGCGTTACGGGCTGCCGCTCATCCGCTCGGTCGATTCCGAGGGGAAGATGGTCGCCGGCGCCGTCCCCTTCGCCGGCCTCTGGTTCAAGGACGCCGACGCCAAGATCATCCAGGACCTGAAGTCGCGCGGCCTCATGCTCCATTCGGACCGCTACAAGCACAACTATCCCTTCTGCTGGCGCTGCGACCGGCCGCTCCTCTACTACGCGACCGAGAGCTGGTTCGTGCAGACGACCGCCGAGAAGGGCGAGCTGGTGGCGAAGAACAGAGAGATCCACTGGCACCCCGAGCACATCGGCGAGGGGCGGTTCGGCAATTGGCTGGAGAACGTCGTCGACTGGGCGCTGTCGCGGAAGCGCTACTGGGGAACGCCGCTGCCGATCTGGATCTGCTCCGGCTGCGGCCACAAGAAGGTCGTCGGCTCTTACCAGGAGCTGTTCGCCGTTTCAGGCCGGCCGCTGCCCGCCGATCCCTACGATTCGACGCAGTTCGACCCGCACCGGCCGGGGATCGACGAGATCACCTGGCCCTGCCCGGAGTGCGGCAGCGTCATGAAGCGGGTACAGGAGGTGATCGACGCCTGGTTCGACTCGGGCTCGATGCCCTTCGCCCAGCACCACTACCTGGGCGAGCCGCTCCCGGAGTTCGATCCGAAGGCGCATCGCGCCTTTCCGGCGGACTTGATCGCCGAGGCGGTCGACCAGACGCGGGGCTGGTTCTACACCCTCCACGTCCTCGGCGTCCTCCTCTTCGACTCGGTCGCCTACGAGAACTGCATCGTCCTCGGCCACATCCTGGACGAGAAAGGGCGCAAGCAGTCGAAACGGTTGGGCAACGTCGTCGAGCCCTTGGCGGTGATCGAGAAGACCGGGGCGGATGCTCTGCGCTGGTACTTCTGCGTCAACGACCCGGAGGTGCCGTCGCGCTTCTCGGAAAACCTCGTCCGCGAGGCGGCCCAGCGTTTCCTCCTGCCGCTGTGGAACGCGCTCTCCTTCTTCACCATCTACGCGAACCTGGACGGCTGGCACCCGGGCTCGCGATCGGCTCCGGCCTTCGCCACCCGGCCGCCCTTGGACCGCTGGATTCTCCTCCGGCTCGACCGCCTGGCCGCCGCGATCACCGCCGCGCTCGACGCCTACGATGTCGTGGGCGCCGCCCGGCCGATCGAGGAGTTTCTGGACGATCTCACCAACTGGTACATCCGCCGGAGCCGCGGCCGCTTCTGGGCCGGCGAGGCGCATCACCACGCCGACTCGGAAATCGCGACGGGAAAGGCGAGCGCCTACGAGACCCTCTACGAGGTGCTGACGACGCTCTCCCGGCTCCTCGCTCCCTTCACGCCCTTCGTGGCCGAGGTGCTCCACCGGCAGCTCGTGCGGAGCCAGGATGAGTCGGCACCGCTCAGCATCCATCTCACCGATTGGCCCCTTTTGGAGACGTCGAAGAAGGATCGCGACGAGCCGGCCCTCCTCGCCAGCATGGCGGCCCTCCAGCGCATCGTCCGCCTCGGCCATGCGGCGCGGAACGAACACGGCCTGAAGACCCGGCAGCCGCTCGCCGCGGTCACCCTGGTCACCGCCGATGCCGCCCTCCCCGGCCTCGTGATGCCCTACGCCGATCTGCTGGAAGACGAGCTGAACGTCAAGGAGATCCGCTGGGCGGCCGATCGCTCGCAGTACGTCCATCACGAGGTGCGGCCGCTCTATCCGAAGCTCGGGCCGAAGCTCGGCAAGCGGATGGGGGAGGTCAAGAAGGCCCTCGAAGGGGCGGACGGCGACGCCCTGGCGGCCGAGGTCGAGGCGAGCGGCCGGATCACGGTCGAGCTTCCCGGCGGGCCGGTCGAGCTGGCGGCGGACGACGTCGAGATCCGGCTCGTCGAACGCGCCGGGGCGGCGACCCAGGGGGACCGCGAGCTGCTGGTCGCCCTGGAGACCGCCTTGACCCCCGAGCTGATCGCGGAGCTCTGGGCGCGCGAGGTCGTCCACCGGCTACAGACGGCGCGGAAGGATCAGGATCTCGACTACGCCGATCGTATCCGGGTCCTCTACCGCGCCGCTCCCGATCTCGCCGCCGCGATCGCCACCCATCGCGACTGGATCGCCGGCGAGACTTTGGCGACCGAGCTTGCCGCCGACGGAATGTCTAACGAGACGTCCGGCTCCCTGACCGAGGCGCCCGTCGAGGGCCTCGACTTCGCCTTCTCGATCGAGAAGGCATAAACCCTGACTGAACCGAACGGAACGACTCTGCCTATGTCCGGAATCTTCAAAGCGTACGACGTCCGCGGCCTCTATCCCAGTCAGCTCGACGAGAAACGGGCGCGGGAGATCGGCCTCGCCTTCCAATTCGTTTTAGATGCCGAGGACCGCGCCCAGGGCAACACCGTCGTGGTCAGCCGCGACATGCGCGAGCACAGCCCGAGCCTCATGACGGCGCTCTCCGGCGGGATCACCTCGGGCGGCCTCGACGTCTTGGACATCGGGCTCGCCACGACGCCGATGAACTACTTCGCGGTGGGCCACGAGAAAGCGGCCGGCGGGGTGCAGACGACGGCCTCCCACAACCCGGCGGAGTACAACGGCTTCAAGTTCAGCCGCCACGAGGCGCGGCCGGTCTCCGGCGACCACGGCATCGCCCTCATGGAGGCGAAGGTGACGGCGGGCGACCTGCCGCGGGCGCCGCAGTCGGGCTTCATCCGGACGGGAGAGATCTTCGACGCCTACAGCGAGCACGTCCTCTCCTTCCTCAAACCCGGTTCCGGCGGCCGCCCGCTCAAAGTCGCGGTCGATGCCGCGAACGGCATGGGCACGATCTACCGGCCCATCCTCGAAGCGGCGGGAATCGAGCTCATCCCGCTCTATTTCGAGCTCGACGGCCGTTTTCCCAACCATGAAGCCAACCCGCTCAAGGAAGAGAACCTGAAAGACCTGGAGCGGCTGGTGCGGGAGAGCGGCGCCGATCTGGGGGTCGCCTTCGACGGCGACGCCGACCGCGCCGCCTTCGTCGACGAGCTGGGAGTCTCGGTGGGGAGCGATCTGATGACCGCGCTCATCGGCGGCGAGCTGCTCGCCCGCGAGCCGGGCCAGGCGGTGCTCTACGACCTGCGCTCCTCGCGGGCCGTCGCCGAGTACATCGCGGAGGCGGGCGGCGTCCCCGTCCGCGAGCGGGTGGGGCACTCCTTCATGAAGGCGACGCTCCGCAAGCGCCACGGCATCTTCGGCGGCGAGCTCGCCGGGCACTACTACTTCCGCGACCATTTTTATGCCGACTGCGCGCTTCTAGCCGTCGTCGAGGTGCTGAACGCGATGCGCACGAAAGGCGAGCCGCTGTCGCGCCTCGTCGCGCCGCTCAAGCGCTACTCAAAGAGCCCGGAGATCAACTTCGTCGTCGAGGACAAGGCGGGGATGATCGAGCGGCTCGCCGAGCGCTACCGGGACGCCGAGATCGACTACCTGGACGGCATCACCTTCCAATATCCCACCTGGTGGGGGAACGTCCGTCCGTCGAACACCGAGCCGTTCCTCCGCCTCGTCCTCGAAGCGCAGACCCCGGCGGAGCTTCAAAGCCGGCGGCACGAGCTCGAAGGACTTCTCGGGACCCCGGCGGAGTAGGATGTAGGCCGCATGGAATTCTCCGGTCGACTAGCCGCCTTCCCACCGAGCGATCTCCTCCAGTGGGCGAAGAACGATCGCCGCACCGGAGCGCTCGTCGTCCGCCGGAGCGACCGGGAGAAACGGGTCTACTTCGCCTCTGGGGAGATCGTGGGCTGTCTGTCGACCGATCCGGCGGAGTTCTACGGCCAGTATCTGCTCCTCAACGGCTACGTCAACCAGGACCGGCTCTTCCAGGCGCTCTCTCACTGTACGGTGAACGGCGGCCGGCTGGGAGCGGCGCTCTCCGATCTCGGCATCCTCTCTCCGGAGGTGATCCAGACGACACTGCGCCAGCAGATCGAGGATCTGGTCTGCGACCTCTTCCTCTGGGAGCGCGGGGTGTTCTACTTCCAGTCCGAGCTGCCGCCCGAGGAGGAGATCCTCCCCGAGCCGATCCACACCGTGGGGCTCGCCATGGAGGGCTCGCGCTGGCTCGACGAGTACCGCCGCATCCGCCGCGTCCTCGTCCACGACAACGTGGTGCTGTCGCGCGGCAAGCTCTGGCCGGGGAACGACCTGGCTCCCCTGGAGGAACGGATCGCCCGGGCGGTCGACGGCAAGAAGACGCTCGCCGACCTCTACAAGGAGCTCCGCGGCTCCTACTTCCGCTTCCTCGAGGCCGGCTTTCACCTCTGCGTGGGAAACGTCCTCGACATCCAGGAGCTGGGCGAAGAGTGGGGAAGCGGCACGCACGAGATGTCGATCTACGACCTCATGCTGGAGCAGGCGACCGAGGAGCAGGTGCTCGTCGCCCGCCGGCACATGGCGGTGCCGCTCGACCTCCTGGAGCGCATCTATCCGATCTGGGTGGAAGAGCCGACCGACGACGAGCAGAAAAGGATGCCCGCCAAGGCGCGCGACTTCTACGCCCACTTCGATGGCCGCACCACCCTGGGAGAAGCCTTCTCCGGCGACGCGCGTCTGCGCGGTCGCGAGATGGACCTCCTCCTCCTCCAGCTCCAAAAGGGCCGCCTCGCCCTCCTCCCCCGCCCCGTCGACAAGCTCGAAACCGAGGCCGACAGCCGCGGCGAGCCGGCGCTCAAAAGGTGGTGGCGGCGGGTGTTCGACGTCGGGGCGTGAGGCGGAACGATCGATCAAACAACCGGCTGCCGTCGCCACCGCCGGTGCATCCACACCCACTGCTCCGGCTGCCGCCGCACCTGCTCCTCGATCGCTAGAGTCATCACCGCCGTCGCCTCCTGGGGATCGTTCGGGAGGTCCAAGGGCGGCTGGATGCGGATCCGGTGGGAGCCGTCGGGGCGTCTTTCGGCGAAGGTGGGGATGACGTCCGTCCCTTGGCGGAGGGCGATTTTGGCGGCGCCTACGGGGGTGAAGGCGGGGTGACCGAAGAAAGGGACCCAGACGCCATCGACTTTGGTGTCCTGGTCGATCAGCATGCCGAGCGCGCCGCCGCGGCGGAGGAGGCCCAGGATCTGGCGGGCGGCGCCGTCGCTGCCGCGTTCGATGGTGGCGGTGCCGAAACGCTTCCGGAGGCCGGCGAGGAGACTCTGAAGCCGGGGTTCGTCGAGCGAGCGGGCGACGACCGCCATCCCCAAGCCCCTGCAGTTGAGCGCTGCTCCCAGGATCTCCCAGTTGCCGCAGTGGCCGGTGATGAGGACGAGCGGCCGGCCGTTCTCCCGCGCCCGCTCTACGTGCTCCCAGCCTTCCACTTCGACATGACGGGCGAGATCCGCGCAATCTTTGTGCAGGAGGTGGAGGCACTCGGCGAGGTTCATCCCCTGGTGCCTAAAGCAGGCGCGGCCGAGGGTGCGACGGGCGGCGGACGAGAGATCCGGGTAGGCGAGGGCCAGGTGATCGAGCGCGCGCTTGCGGTCGCGGCCGCCGAGGCTCCAGGCGAGCCGGCCGAGGCCGCGGCCGAAGCGCTGGACGGCCGACCAGGAGAGCCGGCCGAGGAGGGCGGAGACCGCGGCGACGAGAGGCGGGACGAGCGGCTCCAGCCGGGCGGTGAAGCGCCGGGGCCGGGTTCTCGGCCCGGCCCGGCCCGGGGGGGCCACGGGTTTCACGCGAGGAAGGGGGCCACGGTGCGCTCCCACTCGCCGCGGGCGCGGAGGACGAGCTCGATCATCTCGCGCGCCGCCCCACGGCCGCCGTTTTGGGTCAGCACCCGGTCGACCCGCTCGCGCACTTCCAAAACCGCGTCGGCCGGGGCGCAGGAGAGGCCGCAACGGAGGATCACCGGCAGGTCGACTAAATCGTCGCCCATGTAGCCGACCTCGTCCGCCGCGACGCCGTGCTGTTCCAGGAACTGCTCGAAGGCCGGCCCCTTGTCGGTGCGGTGGGTCAGGAGGGCGTCGAGCTCGAGCTCCCGGGCGCGGGCGGTGAGGGCGTCCGACGAACGGCCGGAGAGGATGCCGACTTTCAGCCCCATCTTCTGGGCAAACTTCATCCCCAGGCCGTCGCGCACCTCGAAGGTCTTCCACTGCTCGCCGTCGGGACCGTAGACGAGAGTGCCGTCGGTGAGCACGCCGTCGACGTCGAAGAGCAGCCAGGTGAGCTTCGCCGCGCGCTCGGCGATTTGATCTTCCGGGAGGGCAGGCATCTAGAACAGCTCCAATCCCCAGAGGTCGTGGATGTGGACCACTCCGACGAGAAGGGCGTCGGCGGCATCGGCGCAGACGAAAAGCGAGGTGATGCGCTTCTCCTCCATGACGTTCAAAGCGGCGGCGGCGAGCTCGTCCGCCGCGATCGTCCGCGGACCGGTGCGCATGCACTGGCCGGCGGTCTTTTTCAGGATCTCCTCGTCCGCGGCGAGCAGCCGGCGGAGGTCGCCGTCCGAGATGCAGCCGAGGAGCTTGCCCGCGGCGTCTGTCACCGCGGTGATCCCCAGACCTTTCTTCGACATCTCATAGATCGCCTCGCGCATCGAGGCGCCCGCCTCCACCCGGGGGAGCGCGTCGCCGGCGTGCATGAGCTGCTCGACTTTCAGCAGGCGCTTGCCGAGCTGGCCGGCGGGATGGAGGAGGGCGAAGTCCTCGCTCGTGAAGCCGCGCGCTTCGAGGAGCGCCATGGCGAGAGCATCGCCCAGGGCGAGGGTGGCGGTCGTCGAGGCGGTGGGGGCGAGGTTCAACGGACAGGCCTCGCGATCGATCGCCACCGGCAGGTGGAGATCGGCATGGCGGGCGAGCGGGCTCCCCTCGTTGGCGGTCATGGCGACGAGCGGGATGCCCAGCCGCTTGAGCGTCTCGACCAGCCGGAGCAGCTCCTCGGTCGAGCCCGAGTAGGAGGCGGCAAGCACGACGTCCCCCGGCACGATCATCCCGAGGTCGCCGTGCACCGCCTCGGCCGGATGGAGGAAGAAGGCCGGGGTGCCGGTCGAGGCGAGGGTGGCGGCGATCTTCTTAAGGACGAGACCGCTCTTCCCCATCCCCGTGCAGACCACCCGACCGGTGCAGGCCCGGAGAAGGGCAACTGCGCGATCGAAGCGCTCGTCGAGCTGAGGAAGCAGGCCGCGGATCGCCGCCGCCTCCACCTCCAGGACTTCCGTTGCGACCTCGCGGGGGGTGCGGGGCGTACGGCTCAAGCCAACGCCCCTCGCACCCGCAGCAGCTCCGCGAGCAGCGCCTCGGCGCGGGCCGGATCGAGCTGCACGGCGGCGTCGGAGCGGGCGTGCTCGGGATCGGGGTGGATTTCCAGGAACACCCCGTCCGCCCCGGCGGCGACGGCGGCGCGGGCGAGGGGCTCGGCGTAGCGCCGCACCCCGCCGCTCTCTTCCGAGCCGGCTTCCCCGGCTCCGGGGAGTTGGAGGGAGTGGGTGACGTCGAAGATCACCGCGATCCCGTCCTCGTGCATGCGGGCGAAGCCGCGCATGTCGACGACCAGGTCGTGGTAGCCGAAGGAGCAACCGCGCTCGGTGACCGTCACCTTCGAGTTCCCCGTGCTCCGTGCCTTCTCGACCACCCGGCGCAGGTCGTCGGGGGCCATGAACTGCCCCTTTTTGATGTTGACCGCCCGGCCGGTGGCGGCGGCGGCGACGATGAGATCGGTCTGCCGGCAGAGGAAGGCGGGGATCTGGAGGACGTCGCAGACTTCCGCCGCCGGGCCGCACTGAAAAGTCTCATGGACGTCGGTCAGGACCGGCAGGCCAATCTCCTCCCGCACCCTCCGGAGCGCCTGCAAACCCGCTTCGAGGCCCGGGCCGCGATAGCTTTGGATCGAGCTGCGGTTGGCCTTGTCGAAAGAGGACTTGAAGATGAGGGGAACGCCGAGGCGGGCGGCCATGGCGGCGAGGGTGCGGGCCGTCTTTAGCACCAGCTCCTCGCTCTCGACGACGCAGGGACCGGCGATCACGGGAAAATCGGAGGCGCCGCCGATCGTGATCCCCGGCGCCAGCTCGACGGGCGCGACAGAGACTGGCGCCATCAGCCCTCCGCCTGGATCTCGGCGGGCGCCAGCTCGTCGACCTCGTTCGATATCCGGGCGATCTCCGGGCTCGGCTCGCCGACCGGGATCGAGACGGTGGTCGCCGCGGGCTCCCGGCGATCCCCGCGGTCCCGCTCGTGCTTGTGGGTGAGCGCGGCCGCGATGTAGGAGACGAAGAGCGGGTGCGGCTCGGTGGGCTTCGACTTGTACTCGGGGTGGAATTGGCAGCCGAGGTACCAGGGGTGGTCGGGAAGCTCGATCATCTCGACGAACTTGCCGTCGGGGGAGAGCCCGGAGATCACCATGCCGTGCTCGACTAACGTCGGCAGGTACTTCTGGTTGACCTCGTAGCGGTGGCGGTGGCGCTCGCTGATCTCGGCTGCTCCGTAGATGCGGCGGGCGAGGGTCCCCTCCTTCAACCGGCAGGGGTAGGCGCCGAGGCGCATGGTGCCGCCCAGCTCCTCGACCCCCAGGAGGTCGCGCAGCTTGTAGATCACCGCGTGGTCGGACTCGGCCTCGAACTCCGACGAGGTGGCGTCCTTGATCCCGCAGACGTTTCGCGCGAACTCGATCACCATGCACTGCATCCCCAGGCAGATGCCGAAGAAGGGGATCTTGTGCTCGCGGGCGTAGCGGATGGCGCGCACCTTGCCTTCCGTGCCCCGCGGGCCGAAGCCGATGGGAACGAGAAGGGCGTCGACCTCGAAGATCTCGCGCGGCCAGCTCCCCCCTTCGACCCCCTCGGACGGCACGTAGACCAGCTCGACCGCGCAGTCGTTGGCGATGCCGCCGTGGAGGAGGGCCTCGTTCAAGCTCTTGTAGGCGTCGGGGAACTCGACGTACTTGCCGACGATCCCCACCCGCACCCGGTGGTGCGGGTTCTTCACCCGGGCGACCAGGCTCTCCCAGCGGGTCAAGTCGCGGTCGTAGTGGGGGAGGTTCAAAAGCTCCAGGAGGATGTCGTCCAGTCCCTCGCGGCAGAACATGAGAGGGACCTCGTAGATCGTCGAGACGTCGCGCGCCGCGATGACCTGCCGGGGCTCGAGGTTACAGAAGAGGGCGATCTTCCGCTTCATGTCGTCGGGGAGGGCGCGGTCGCAACGGCAGAGGAGGAGGTCGGCCGAGATGCCGATCTCGCGCAGCTCGCGGACCGAGTGCTGGGTGGGCTTGGTCTTCAATTCGTCGGCGGCGGCGATGTAGGGGACGAGGGTCAAATGGATGTTGACCGCGTTGCCGCGCCCGAGCTCCTGGCGGAACTGGCGGATGGCTTCCAAGAAGGGGAGCGACTCGATGTCGCCCACGGTGCCGCCGATCTCGACGATGACGACGTCGTAGTCGTCGCCCACCCGGCGCATGGCCTCCTTGATCTCGTCGGTGATGTGGGGGATGACCTGGACGGTCTTGCCCAGGTAGTCGCCGCGGCGCTCCTTGTTGATCACCGACTCGTAGATCTTCCCCGTCGTGTAGTTGTGGCGCTTGCTCGTCACCGTGTGCGTGAAGCGCTCGTAGTGTCCGAGGTCGAGGTCGGTCTCGGCGCCGTCGTCGGTGACGAAGACCTCGCCGTGCTGGTAGGGGGACATAGTGCCGGGATCGACGTTCACATAGGGGTCGAACTTCATGAGGGTGACCGAGAAGCCGCGCGCCTCGAGGATCGCGCCGACGGAGGAGGCGGCCACCCCCTTGCCGAGGGAGGACACCACTCCGCCGGTGATGAAGATGAACTTGGTCGCCATGTCGCTCTCCTTCGGTTCGGGGTTTACGGTGCTTCTAACGCTGCGAGTGCCGCGAGCTGCTGCTCGACCCGTTCCAGATCCTCCCGGGTATCGACCCCGGGCGAGGCTTTAGAAACGGCGAGGACGCGGATGCGGATGCCGTTTTCGAGTGCTCGCAACTGCTCGAGCGACTCGCTGATCTCCAAGGGGGTGGGGGGGAGGCCGGCCAGCCGCAACAGCGCCCGCCTCTGGTAGCCGTAGATCCCGAGATGTTTGAGCGGCGTCGCTCCCCCCGACTGCCGGGCATAGGGTATCGCAGATCGACTGAAGTAGAGGGCATAGCCGGCGCCGTCCACCACGACCTTGACCGCGTTGGGGTTGTCGATCTCTTCGGGGAGGGCGGGCGCGGCGAGAGTGACGACCTCGTCCTCCGGATGGTCGGTGAGGTGCCGGGCGAGGGCCGACACCGCCTCGGGATCGATGAGCGGCTCGTCCCCCTGGATGTTGACGACCGCCCGCGCCCCCCAGCTCCGGGCGGCATGGGCGATGCGGTCGGTGCCGCTCGCGCACTCGGGCGGCGTCATCTCGCACTCCCCCCCGAAGCCCGCGACCGCCGCCGCGATCCGCTCGTCGTCGGTGAGGACGACGACCCGGTCGAGCCCCCGGGCGAGCGCCGCTCGCCGGTAGACGTGCTCGATCATCGGCCGGCCGGCGATCGGGAGCAGCGGCTTCCCGGGCAGACGGGTCGAAGCGTAGCGGGCCGGGATGGCGCCTACGATTCCGGTGAAGATTTCCGAGGGGTGCACGGCCTAATGTACGGTGAGGGGCTGGGGGGTGTCAACCGCGGTTCCGCATCCGCAAACTGGCGAATCCAGTCGTCGTCGAGCAGTTCGTCGAGTAGCCACTGTCCTACCCGGTCCTGCTCTTCGGCCGATAGGGTCTGAAGCTTCGCGATAGCGGCGGCCAGCGTTCGAGTCATGAGGAAAGCATAACGCGACGGTACGACCACCCAGGAATTTTCCACCCTCTCAAATGCTTCTATCCGACGTGAACCGGACGGCAACCCAGCATCCCTTGCCAAGTGGCCCCGGGATCGAGTAGCCTTCCAAGTTCTTGAGCCCCCCGGGGGCTCCTCTTATCCCCGAGAGAAAAGGACGGCGACCGTGAAGAAAGACATCCATCCCAAGGTGCACCGGGTGACCGTGGTCTGCGCCTGCGGCAACACCTTCGAGACCCACTCGACGAAGCCCGAGCTGCGGCTGGAGATCTGCAGCGCTTGCCATCCCTTCTTCACCGGCAAGCAGAAGCTCATCGACTCCGCCGGCCGCGTCGAGCGGTTCAAGCGGCGCTACGGAAAGCCCACTGCCGCCACTGCCGCCGATGCCGCCGGAACCACCGAAACGGCGACCGCCTAGATCCCCGGGCCACTCCGGCCTCCAGGGGATTCCGCAAGATCGTGATCCGGACCGGCCCGGTTCCCCCGCGAGGGGCGCCGGGCCGGTCTTCGTAAGCACCCGAGAGCGTTCAACAACCATGGCATCGAACCCGACTCCCGTCTCGGCTCCCCTCGCCGCCGACGCCGAGCTTTTGGTCGGCGGGCAGGCCCTGATCGAGGGGGTCATGATGCGCGCCCCCGGCGCCTGGGGCGTCGCCGTGCGCCGCCCGGACGGCTCGATCGCCCTGGAACGCGGTCAGGTGGCGAGCATCGCCCAGCGCTACCCGATCCTCAAGCTCCCCATCCTCCGCGGGGTGACGGTGCTCTTCCAATCGCTTGCGATCGGCATCCGCGCCCTCAACTTCTCGGCGCTCAAGGCGGTCGAGGAGCCGGCGGCGCCTGGTGACGCGGAGGCGAAGCCGGAGATCTCGAACCTGGCGATCGCGGGCTCGATGGCGATGGGCCTGGGGATGGGGATCGTCGTCTTCCTCCTCCTGCCGCTGTGGCTCACCCAGCTCTCCGAGCGCTTTCTCTTCGGACCGCTCCCAAGCCTCGTCTTCAACCTCGTCGACGGCGTTCTCCGCGGCCTCTTCTTCATCGGCTACATCTTCATCATCTCGCGCTTCAAGGACATCCACCGGGTGTTCATGTACCACGGCGCCGAGCACAAGGTGGTCTGGAACCACGAGGCGAGACTCCCGCTGACGGTCGAGAACGCCCGCGCCCAGACCCGGCTCCATCCGCGCTGCGGCACGAGCTTCCTGCTCTTCGTCCTCCTGGTGTCGATCCTCCTCTTCGCCTTCATCCCCAAGACCGCGCCGTTCCTCTTGAAGTTCGGCGGCCGGCTCCTCCTCGTGCCGGTGATCGCGGGGCTCTCCTACGAGGTGCTGCGGCTCACCGCCAAGCGCCGGGCGGCGCCGCTCTTCGCCCTCCTCGTCTGGCCTGGCCTCATGCTGCAGAAGATCACCACCCAGGAGCCGACGGACGACATGCTGGAGGTGGCGATCGTCGCCCTGGAGGAGGCGCTCCGCGCCGACGGGCTCCTCGCCGAAGCCGCGCCCGATCCCGTGGACATGCCGCGGGTCCCGCTGACCGCTCTGGGTGCATGAGAGAACCGCGTAAGGGAAAAACGTCATGATGGAACGACTGGCAGAGCTCGAAAAGACCCACGAGGAGCTGACCGCCCGGCTCTCCGATCCGGCGATCCATGGCGACCGCAAGGCGTTCACCGAGGCGAGCAAGTCGCTCTCCGACATCGGCCACACGGTCGAGCTCTACCGCCGCTGGAAGAATGTCGAGCGCGAGCGCCAGGAGACCGAGGAGATGCTCTCCGGCCTCCCCAAGGACGACGATCTCTTCCTCATGGCGCAGGAGGAGCGCACGCGGCTCGCCGCCCAGAGCGAGGCGATCGAGGCCGAGCTCAAGAAGGAGATGGAGCCCAAAGACCCCAACGACGGGCGAAACGTCGTCCTGGAGATCCGCGCCGGCACCGGCGGCGACGAGGCGACCCTCTTCGCGGCCGAGCTCTTCCGCATGTACACCCGCTACGCCGAGCAGCACGGCTGGCGGCTCGAGGTTCTGGACGTCTCGGAGTCGGAGGCCGGCGGCATCAAGGAGGTCTCGGCGATCGTCGAGGGCAAGGGCGCCTACAGCCGCTTGAAGTACGAGAGCGGCGTCCACCGCGTGCAGCGGGTGCCGCAGACCGAGGCGTCGGGGCGCATCCACACCTCCGCGGTGACCGTCGCGGTCCTCCCCGAGGCCGACGACATCGAGGTCGAGGTCGACGAGAAGGATCTGCGGATCGACCGCTACTGCTCCTCCGGCCCCGGCGGCCAGGGGGTCAACACGACCTACTCGGCGGTCCGCCTGACCCACCTGCCGACCGGCCTCGTCGTCGCCTGCCAGGACGAGCGCAGCCAGATCAAGAACAAGGCGAAGGCGCTCCGCGTCCTGAAAGCCCGGATCTTCGAGATGGAGCGCGAGAAGGCCGACGCGGCGATCAGTGAGGAGCGGCGCAAGATGGTCGGGAGCGGCGACCGCTCGGAGAAGATCCGCACCTACAACTTCCCGCAGAGCCGGGTGACCGACCACCGGATCGGCCTCTCCCTCCACCAACTCCCGGTCGTCCTCGAAGGTCACCTCGACCCCCTGATCGAGCCGCTCGTCGCCCATTTCCAGGCGGAGAAGATGGCCGAGCAGGCGCGCAGCCACTAAAGCTTTCCCCATTCCCGGCAAAAAGTTGGCGGGAAGACCGCTTCATTCCCTGCCCCGATTCGCCTTCCGGCACTAACTTTCCTGATAGAGGCAGGCACGGCCGGCCACGGCGGTCGTGCCGCTGACCTGCCCGGAAAGGGTAGGCGCATGAATCGCAAGGCGTTTCGGTGCGGCGTTCTGGCTCTCCTCCTGACGGCGGCCTTCGCTCTCCCCGCGATCTCCCAGACCTCTACGGCCAGGGCGAAACCGGACCTCCATTCTCTCCGCCCGGCCGCCCCGCGAGGTCTCCACGCCCTCCGCGGTGCGAACCGCGGGGGCATCGATCCCAATGGCGCCCAGGTCGCCCCCCCCACAGGGAACCCTCCTCAGACGCCCGCCTGCGACTCGGGAGACAACCGGGGAGGGATCGACCCCAACGGCTGAGGATCAGAGGGGAGAGTTGCCGGACGGATGCTCTTTTTTCTTCTTCTGTCCCTGCCCCTGTCACTCTTTCGGCCCCTCCGGCAACTTGCTTCTGTAGAAGGCCGACAATTTTTCGCCCCCTCGGACGAGGGGGCGTTAGACTCCCCCGCAATGTCGCCTTCAGACGGCCCGACGGCCGATGAGCCTGGCCCAGCTGTTGGACCGGCTGAGCCTCCGGATCGCTCGTTTTTTCGAGCGCCACCGGGTTTCCGAGCCGGAAGCCGCGAGGCTGCTGCACGACGCACTGATTCGCCTCGCCTACCGGTGGGGTCGGGTGCGGGACCGCGAGCGTTGGCTGCTCGAGGAGCTCGCGCGGGGAGCCCGGGAGCACGTAGACCGACCTTCTAAGGAGCCCGAGGATGAATGAGCGCCACCCTGATCCGGAAACCCTCGCCCGCTACCTGCGGGGCGAGCTCCCTGTGGAGGAGGGCAGGGAGGTCGAAGCGCACCTGCCGGGATGCGTCCGCTGCCAGAGCGCGGTGGCGGAGCTGGCGGGGAACGGGCGAGAGACCGTGGTCAAGTGGCGCGGCCATCTCTTCGGCTATGGGGCCGCCTTCGACCGGGCGGCCCGGCAGGCGAGCGAGCGGCTGTCGCGGCTCTTCGAGGAGGTCGACGGCGCCGCGAGCCTCGCCGAGGAGCTGCTGGCCGCTCCCGAGCATCGGCGCCGGCAGCTCATCCGGAGCGAGGCGCGTTTTCAGGCCCTGAAGCTCTGCGAGCTTCTGGAGGACCGGAGCCGCGAGGCCTGGCTGACCGATCCGGGACGCGCGGTCGAGCTCGCCCGGCTGGCGGTCGCCATCGCCATCCGCCTCAACCCCGATCACTACGGAGGGCGGATCGTCGAGGACGCCCGCGCCCAGGCTTGGGCCTATCTCGGCAACGCCTACCGGATCGCTTCCGACCTGCGGCGGGCGGAGGAGGCGCTCCGTACCGCCCGGGAACATCACCGACGGGGCGACGAGGACGCCTTCACCGAGGCGCAGATCCTGAGCTTTACCGCCTCGCTCCGCAACTCCCAGGGCCGCTTCGAGGAGGCCGCCGCCCTCCTCGACCGGGCGATCGCCATCTACCGCGCCGGCAAGGATCGTCACCAGGAGGGCAAGAATCTCATTCTCAAGGGGATGACCTTCGGCTATGAGGGCCGTTTCAAAGAGGCGGTGCGGCTGATCCGGCGCGGCCTGGCGCGGATCGACTCCGTCGAGGAGCCCTGGCTCCTGGTGTCGGCGCGGCACAATCTCATCTGGTATTTGAACGAGAGCGGCAGCCACCAGGAGGCCCTGCTGACTTTAGAGCGGACCCGGCGGCTCTATCTGGAGCTCGGGCGTCCGATGCACCTCATCCGCCTGCGCTGGGTGGAGGGCAAAATCGCCAACGACCTCGAACGCTTCGAGGAGGCGGAGCCCGCCCTCCGCGAGGCGCGCGACGCCTTCGTCGAGCGCGGGATCGGCTTCGATGCCGCCTTGGTCTCCCTGGACCTGGCGGCCCTCTACGCCCGGCAGGGGCGGAGCGAGGAGGTCAAGCGGCTGGCGACGGAGATGGTCCCCATCTTCGAGTCGCGCGACGTCCACGAGGAAGCGCTCGCCGCCCTCCTCCTCTTCAAGGAGGCCGCCGAGGCCGAGCGGGTCACCTTGGGGCTCCTCGACCAGATCGCGGCCTACCTGAAGCGCGCCCGGCTCGACCCCGAGCTGCGCTTCCGCGACGCGACGTAAATCCATCTTCCTCAGCTTCCCCGCGCGCGAGGGAGAATCCGCCAGCTCGTCACCTGGACGACGGCGGGGGTGCGCAGCACCTGGACCTCCACGGCGCGCACCCGGACCCCGAGCCGGGCGGTGGCCACGACCTGGAACTGGGTGGCGGTGACGGGGGAGATCTGGCTCGCGATTTTGCCGCTGCCGAAGGGGTGCTCCGTGGCCCCCGTGAAGCTCGCATCGGCGGCGAGGTTGGCGACAGCCTCCGCCACGGCGGCATCGGAGAGGGCGGAGAGGACGATGCCCTGCGACTCCTCGCGGACGGTGCGCAGGCGGACGAGGAGCGAGAGGGAGAGGATGGCGAGCGCCAACGAGACGACGAAGAGGACGAGGAGGGTGATGGCGAGCGCCACCCCCTCTTCTCCCCGCCGCCTTACCAGGACCCTCCCAGCCCACCGCCGCGAAGAGTGAGGAAGAGGGTATCCCCGCGGATCGCGGTCCCCTTGCCGCGTCCGGACGGCAGCTGCGGATTGAGGCTCCGCCGCCAGGCCCAGGCCTGGTATTGGAGATCCAGCCGAACGAGCTGCGGGCCGAGGGGCGTACAGCTCCAGGCGACGACCCCGCGCCAGGGTACGCTCTCCCCCCGCAGCGTTCCGTCGGCGGCGAACACCGCCCGGTGCAGGCTCCCGTTTTCCCGTTGGTAGAGAACCAGGCCGGCCGGGTGGCCCGTCAGGAGCAGCCGGTCCGCCTCGCAATCCGAGTAGCCGGAGGCGGCGAGGACGTCGCCCCGCAGGCGGTTGAGCAGCTGAGGGACGGTGGGATCGGCCTGATCGCCCGCCGAGTCGACGAGCTGCTCCGCGCTCTCCATGAGGAGCTGGCCGGCGAGCGCGAGCGCCAGGAGGAGCAGGAGCGAGGCGATCAGGAGCTCGACGAGGACGAAGCCCGCGTTCCGGCGGCCCATCACGGTCCTCCCCCAGGTTGCCAGACGAGAGTCTGGACCTTCTGGTCCATCCCCTGACCGGCCAGCGTGTAGTGGGCCGAGAGGGAGACCCGGTAGAGGCCCGCGGGGGCGGGGAGCGCCAGGACGTCCATTTGCAGAGAAAGATCCGGCGACGCCGGGGTGCCGGCCGAAAAGTCGAAGTTGGCGAAGTGCGAGGTCTGGAGCGGGATCGCCCCGGCGCGCACCGCTTCGAGGGTCCCCTCGATGGCGCGGTAGGCCTGGCGCTGGGCGTCCAGGCGTTTCAACATCCGCGGCTGGTTGAGGACGAGGGAGAGGACGAAGAGCAGGGCGAAGCCCAGGATCACCAGGGCGATCAGGGTTTCGAGCAGAGTGAAGCCGCCGTTGCCGGCCCCTCGGGGCATGGTGAGGTCAGGGTAGCATGGCCCCGGATCTCACGGGGTCGAGCTGGCCGAGCCCACCAGCCGCCAGACCGCCGCCGTCGTCAGCTCCGCCACCCGAAGGAGCTCATCGACCGTCATGTACTCGTCGGTGCCATGGCCGCGGTAGTGCTCCATCGACATCGCCGGCCCGAAGTCGACGCCGCCGGGAAAGAGGCGGGCCTCGGTACCGCCCCCCACGGCGATCGGTTTTCCGGCAGTGCCGGTCACCTCCCGCCAGACGGCTAAGAGGTTCTGCACGACCTTGCCGTCGACCGGCGCCAGGTGGGGCTCGGAGGAGATTTCGACCTCTACGGTCATGGGGATGCCCGTACGCTTCGCGAAGAGGGTCGTCCGCTCGGCCAGGCGCCTCTCGATCTCCGGCTTGGGCAGGCCGCGCGGCGAACGGATGTTGACCACCGCCGCCGGCTGGCCCTTCTCCTCCTTGAAGAGCGAGAGATTGGCGGTCAGGTTCCCCGTCTCGTCGTCGTGGTGGAGGAGACCGAGCGACTGCCCGTCGGTCTCGGTCCCCAGAGAAGAACCCATGAAGATGGCGAGCGCTCCCGGCGGATCGAGGGTGAGGTCTAAAGTGGCGAGGAAAGCGGTGAGGTCACCCAGCGCGCTATGCCCGCTCCGCGGCTCCGAGGAGTGCCCGCCCTTCCCCAGGGCGACGAGCTTCACCTGCTTGCCGTCCAGGCTGACCGTGAGCCGCGCCGGCGGGTGCTTTTTCGCCCACTCGGCCGCCTGGCGGGAGAGCTCAGGCAGGGCCGCCGCCGCCGTGAGCCCCGGGGCAGCCGGCGCGAGGATCGCCTCGCCGCGCTCCGGGATGATCGAGACGCCGCTCCCGCCGCTCACCCGGATGACCCGGAAGCGCCCCGGCTTCGCCGCCCCCGCCCCCGTCGCTCCCCTGCCGGGCACGAAGGTGAGGAGGCCGTAGCCCTTCTGGGCGTGGGTAACAGGGTAGGCGGCGTCGAGGCCGACCGTCATGTCCGGCATGGACGCCCGCGCAAGATAGTAGGGGATCTCGTCCCAGCTCGACTCTTCGCCGTTCGCGATCACCAGCCGAACGGTGGCGCCGAGGGGCCAACCCGAGTCCTTGAGAGCGGCCAGGGTGTAGAGAGCGGCGACCGCCGGTCCCTTGTCGTCCTCGGTGCCGCGGCCGACGATCCGGTCTCCCACCTTGCGTCCCGCGAAGGGCGGCGACGACCAGGTCTGCCCCGCCACGTCCTGGACGTCGCCGTGGGCGAGGAGGGCGAGGACCGGCTTCGCGCCGGGGGGGCCCGGGAGGGTGATCTCGTCCACCCGGCCGTCATAGTCCTTGAAGTCCAGTCCCAGGGCTGTCGCCCGGCCTTGCAGCCACTTCCTCTGGCGGAGGAACTCGGGGGCCTCCCAGTTGTCCCTCCCTTCGACGGCGAAAGTCTGGAAGCCGAGCATCTCCTGGAGATCCCGGACGATCCGCTCGCCATAGCGGGCGCGGACGTAGGAACGGAGGAGACAGGAGGCGAGCCCCGCATCCCCCCCTCCCACCGGCTTGCCGGAGTTGAGAGCGGCGATTCGGCCGGAGACCTCCGCCATGCCACCGGCCCGCGCCGCCTCCGCGGTGGCCCTCCGGAAGGCGGCGAAGGCCGCTCCGCCGTTTCCCTTGAAGACAGACAGGGCCTTCGCGCCGGCCGCCAGCGGCGCCTCCGGACAAGCAACCGGAGCGGCCGCGAGCCGGACGGTCGAAAAGAGGAGGGCCAGCGAGACAAAGAGAGCGGATCTGAGCATGAGGCCTCCGATGGCGATCGGCCCCTATGCTATCGCGATGGGGAACACGCTCTACGGCGTGCGCACCGGCTTCTGGGCCGCCTTCCCGAAACCGTGGCTGTCGAGGATCTTCTGAAGCTCGCCGGACTTCCGGATGCGGGCGAGATAGGCGTTCAAGGCCGGCAGGAGATCGCTCCCCTTGCGGACCGCCACTCCATCGCTGATCTCCTTCAACCGGAAGGCCACGACGAGGTCGGGATGGAGCACGTCCACCGCCTCTCGCGGCGGGACGGTCGAATCGATGAGCGTGAAGTCGACGCGACCGCTCTCCAAGGCATCCAGGCTTTCCAGGTCGAAGCCCGTCGGCTCGACCGACACGTCGGGCGCCACGGACCTCAGGAACTCCCCATGGCTCGAACCGCGGATGATCGCCGCTTTTTTCCCCGCGAGGTCGCCGGGGCCGAGGATCGGGGTCCCCTTCTTGGCGATGACGGCCACCCAGTTGGTGGCATAGGGCGAGGAGAAGTCGACGATCTCCTGGCGCGCGGGGGTGATCGTGAGCTCGCTGGCGACGACGTCAGACTCTTTCCGAACGAGAGCCGGAATGAGATTGCCGAAGCCCTCGGAGGTGACCTGGATCTCGAGCTCGACGCCCAGGCTCTTGGCGAAACCGTTGACGACGTCGACGTCGATGCCGCTGAACTGCTCGGGTTTGTGGAGATCCTTGAAGGCCAGCCCCTGTTCCCGCATCACGTCGACGTTCACCACGTCGAAGAAGCCACCCTGGACGGGGAAGGTCAGCATGACGAGCTTGCCGCGCGCTTTGACGTCCGCGAGATCGCCCGCCTGCGCGGGGCGGGCCGGAAGCAGGAGCATCGCGGCGAAGCCGGCCAGCACCAGGACGGCGCCGGAGGCGCGGGAGGAGAGGCGCGGCCGTCTCGCGGGACGGCAAGGTTGTCTTTCGAGCAAGGAAGCCTCCATCGGGCGCACCCGAGCGGGGAGTAACAACTGGATGAAATAGCCGGACGGTTAGGAGCGAAAGCCCGGTTCAGGATCGCCTAAGCGAGTTCTGCTGTTGAAGTGCAACCAACCCTCCGCACCGGGACGGTGGCGTTTGCCGATTCTGCTCAACGTCTTCCCATCCGACTGCTAGACTCCCCCCGGTGAGCCCGCCGCCGACGGTCCGCGACCTTCTCCGAGAAGCCCGCCGCCTTCTGGCCGCGACTCCCTTCGGCGCTCCGACCCGCGAGGCCGGCCTTCTCCTGGGATGGGTGACCGGGCTCTCCGAGGCGCAGATCCTCGCCCATCCCGAGCGACCGGTGGAGACGGCGGAGGCGGCGCGGTTCCGGGCTCTCCTCGAAAGGCGGCAGACCGGCGAGCCGGTCGCCTACCTCCTGGGTGAGCGGGAGTTCTACGGAAGAAGCTTCGACGTCGACCGGCGGGTGCTCATCCCACGGCCGGAGACCGAGCACGTCATCGAGGTCGCGCTCCAACTGCCTCTCCCGGCGGGTGCGCGGATCGTCGACGTGGGGACCGGGTCCGGCATCCTGGCGGTGACCCTGGCGCTCGAAATCCCGGGCTCCTTCGTGGTGGCGACGGAGCTTTCCCCCGGCGCCCTCGCCGTGGCCGCCAAAAACGCCCGCCGGCACGGGGTCCGCGACCGTGTCCACCTGGTGGGCACCGACCTCCTCACGGGCCTCGACCTCTCCCGCTTCGACCTCCTGGTCAGCAATCCTCCCTATATCGACCGGGCAGAAGCGCCCACCCTCTCCCCCGAGGTTTGCAATTTCGAGCCTCACCTGGCACTCTTCTCCCCCGGTGCCGGCGACTCGACGCTCGCGCGCCTCTTCAAGGAGAGCGCCGGTCTGCCCGACGTCACACCCCTCGTGGTCGAAATCGGCTTCGGACAAGAGGACGTAGCCCGCCGCCATGCCTCGGCATCGTCGTTGCACATCACCGGGACATGCAAGGACTACAGAGCCATCCCCCGCGTGTTGACCCTCAGACGCCGCTGAAGCCCAAGGTCTGGACCATGGATAGATTCCACATCGTCGGTCCCACGCCGCTCCTGGGGAAGGTGCGCGCGAGCGGTGCCAAGAACGCGGCCCTGCCGGCGCTCGCCGCCACTCTTTTGACGGACGAGACCGTCGTCCTCCACCGCGTGCCGCGGGTGCGCGACATCCGCACCATGCGCCGCCTGCTGGATCATCTGGGGATGGGGAGCACGGACCGCGAGGGCGGCGAGATCGTGCTCTCGCGGGTGAGCGAGGACGGCTCGGCCGAGGATGCCCCCTACGACCTCGTGAAGACGATGCGGGCGAGCGTCCTCGTCCTCGGGCCGCAGCTCGCCAAGCGCGGTTTCGCCCGGGTGTCGCTCCCCGGTGGCTGCGCCATCGGGGTGCGCCCCATCGATCAGCATTTGAAGGGGCTCACCGCCTTGGGGGCGGAAGTCGAGATCTCCCACGGCTACGTCGAGGCCCGCGCCAAGTGCCTGGTCGGGGCCCGCTTCCGCTTCGACATGCCGACCGTCACCGGCACGGAGAACGTCCTCATGGCGGCGACCCTCGCCCACGGCACCACCGTGCTCGAGAACTGCGCCCGGGAGCCCGAGGTGGTCGACCTGGCCGAGCTCCTGGTCGCCATGGGGGCACGCATCTTCGGCGCCGGCGAGGAGACGATCACCGTCGAAGGGGTCGACGGCCTGGGGAGCGCCCGTCACGTCATCATCCCCGACCGTATCGAAGGCGGCACCTACCTGGTCGGCGCGGCGCTCACCGGCGGTGACGTGCTGCTCGAAGAGGCGCGGGCCGCCGATCTGGCGCCCCTCCTGGAAAAACTGGCGGAGGCCGGGGTCGACGTCGAGGTCACCGCCTCCGGCATCCGCGCCCGTTCCACGGGGACGCTCCGCTCCAAAGATTGTGATACCGCTCCTCATCCGCGCTTCCCCACCGACCTCCAGGCCCAGTACATGGCCCTCATGACCCAGGCCGAGGGAGTTGCGACGATCCGCGAAACCATCTTCGAAAATCGCTTCCAGCACGCCCCGGAGCTCGCCCGGATGGGTGCCGACGTGCGGGTCGACGGCTCCGCGGCCCGGGTGTACGGGCCGCGGGCGCTCTCCGGGGCGCGGGTCATGGCGACCGATCTCCGGGCCTCGGCCTGCCTGGTCCTCGCCGGCTGCGCGGCGGAGGGGGAGACGCTCGTCGAGCGGATCTACCACCTCGACCGCGGTTACGAGGGAATGGAATTGAAATTGCAGGCGCTCGGGGCGAGGGTGGCACGGCAGGCGGAAGCGCCGACGGCCTGACCGCGGGTTTCAAACCCGCTCACCCCTCGCGCCGGGCCGGGCATGATCTGTCCACTCGCTCTCCTTCTCGTCCTCGCCACCGGCGACCCCCGTCCGTTCCTCGTCCAGCTGCAGCTCGAAGACCACCGCTCGGAAGCCCTGGAGCGCGTCGACCAGGAGCTCGTCGAGCGGCCGGCTGTCGCCCACCAGATCGGCCTCGACTATCTGCGCGCCGCCCTCCTCGACCGCCTCGGCCGGCATCAGGACGCCATGGACGGTTTCGCCGCCTCCCTGGGCGAGATCCCGGTTCTCGCCTCCTACAGCCGCTATCGCATCGCTCTTTCCCAGGAGCGGGCCGGGCACCCGGAGGTGGCCGCCGGCCTGATCGCGACCGTCGTGGCGGGCGATCCCGCCTCGCCCCTTTTCCCCGACGCCGTGCGGCTCCTCGCCCGCGCCCTCGCCAAGGGGGGCGACTGCCGCCTCCTGGGTCAGCTCGTCCCGGAAAGGATGCCGCGCCCCGAGCAGCGCGAGGTGCTCTTAGCCGTCGCCGACTGCGGGAAGAAGGAAGGACAGAACGAGCTCGCCCGCGGCCTCTTCGTCCACCTCCTCGTGGAGGACCGGACCGACGAGGTGGCGCGCCAGGCCGCCGAGCATCTCGCCCGGCTGGTGCCCGAGACGGAACGCGGCGAGGTGCCCCGGCTCCTCGGCCTCACCTTCGAGCAGCACCGCGACTTCGACCGCGCGTTGAAGCTCCTGAAGCGCGCCGCCCCGGCCGCCGCCAAGGGTGAGCCCGAGGTCCCGCCGGACTTCGAGGCGAGCTACGCCGCCGCCCGCGCCCACTTCTGGGAGGGACGCTTCGGGACCGCCGGGGTGCTCTACAGAGATCTCGCGAAGCGCACCACCAACCCGGAGGAGAAGGCGGCCGCGCTCTACCAGGAGGCGCGCTCCTTCGAGCTCCTCGGGCACTGGAAGACCGCCGCGACCGCGTTCAGCCGCTCCTATCTCGCCAACCCCGGCGGCAGCTGGGCCGCCGCGGCCCTCCTCTCCGCTCTCCGCCTCGACTGGCGAAGCGGCGACGAGCGCGCCGCCCTGGCGCTCTACGACCAGCTCAACGGCCGCCTCCCATGGCGGGAGACGTCCGCTCGCGCCGCTCTCTTCCTCGCCGCCTCCGACCTCGTCCGCCAGCGCGGCGACCGCGCCGGCTCCTGGCTCTCGCAGGCGTCGGTCGTCGGCAGCCGGGACGACCAGATCGAGGTCGCCTACTGGCGGGGCCGGCTGGCGGAGCTCGCCGGCGACCTCCGCGGCGCGGTCGGCGCCTATCTTTTCGCCCTCCGCGCCGACCTCCATCACCCCCTCTCGCGGTCCGCCCGGGCGCGGCTCAGCAGCCCTTCTCTCGGCCGTGTCACCGCCGCGGAGGGCCGGCGCCTCGCCGCTTCGTCGCGGGCCGACGACCTGGTGTCGGCCTGGCTCCTCCTCGGCGAGGACGATCCGGTGGGGGCCGTGGCCAAACGCAAGCTGCGCCAGGCGCTCCTGGCGGATCGCATCACCGCTCCCTTCCTCCGCCTCGCCGAAGTGCCGGTCGAGCGCTGGCCGCTCTGGCAGGCGCCGCTCGGCCGGCCGAACGAGATCCTCCTCGCCCTCGGGCTCTGGCGGGAGGGCGCCCCGGCGGTCCGCCAGTACTTCCCCCTGGCCGACCCGGCGCTCGCTTTCACCGCCGCCCTCCACCTGGCGCACGTCGGCGAAACCCACCGGGCTCTCGATCTGGCCGAGGATCTCCGCATCCGCACCCCCGATCGTCTCCCGCTGGCCTTCCAACCCGAGGCCTACGCCCGGCTCCTCTATCCTCTCTCCTACCGGGAGACGATCACCGGTCAGGCCAAGCGCCGGGGGATCGATCCCCTGCTCCTCGCCGCCGTCCTCCGCGAGGAGAGCCGCTTCGACCCCGCGGCCCTCTCTAAAGCCTCGGCCTCAGGGCTCGCCCAGTTCGTCCTCCCCACGGCGCAGCGCCTGGCCGGAAAGAGCCTGGAGGCCGAGGATCTCCTGAAGCCCGAGGTCTCGATCTCGCTCGGGGCGACCTACTTGGCGGAGCTCCTCCACGCCTTCAGCGACGACGCCGAGCTCGCCGTCGCCGCCTACAACGCCGGCAAGCCTCAGGCCGTGCTCTGGCGGAGCTACTGCTACAGCACCGAGCCCGAGGAGCTGTTCACGAAGATCAGCTTCATCGAGACCCGGAGCTATGTGCGACGGGTGCTCACCAGCTGGTCGGAGTACGCGACGATCTATGGGGAGAAGGGGAGCCGGGCGCAGATCTAGCCGCTTCCTTGGCGGGAGCCGCCCCGACGCCCTGACTCCCCTTCCCCGAGCCGAATCGGCTCTCTCCTTCTCTTCTTCTAGGGGGTCACGTCGACCCGGAAGAGCCCGGCGCCCTGGGTCCCCACGTAGAGCCTGCCGGGAGTGGTCGGATCGAGCGCCAGGGCGCCGGAGAAGAGCGCCGGGAGGTGCCCGTCGTCGAGGGGCGACCAGCCCAGGCCTCCGTTCCGGCTCACGAAAGTGCCGAGGCCCGGCACCCCGGCGTAGAGGCGGTGCGGGGCGACTGGCTCGACGCGGAGGACGTTGACGTTTCTGAGGTCGTGGTTCAACGGCTGCCAGCCGTGCGCTCCGTCCAAGCTCTCGAAGATGCCTTCGGTGGTGCTGGCGAGGAGCCTGCCCGGCGACTCGGGGTCGAGCGCGAGGTCGAGCGGCTCGCCGCTCAGGCCGGAGGTCGCGAGGTGCCAGGTGACCCCGCCGTCGACGCTCTTCTCGACGCTCTGCGCGAAGAGGAAACCGACGGCGTAGAGGGTGCGCGGATCGAAGGGATCGACGAGGATCCTTAGCGATGCGGTGAGCGCCAGTCGTTGCCAGGTCGCGCCGCCGTCGGTGCTCTTGAAGGTCAGCGCCGGCTCCTCCGTGCAGAGCATGTCGCTCGGCAGACCGGCGGCATAGAGCACGTCCGAGTCCGTGGGATCGACCGCGAGGTCGGCGAGGACCAGGCAGGGGTCGGCCAGCGACAACAGGCTCCAGGTCACTCCACCGTCGGTGCTCCTCGCGATCCGGTTGTTCCCGGCGCGCCCAAGGCCGTTGAGCCCGGCATAGACGGTGCTCGGTCGGGTCGGGTCGTAGACGATGAACCCGGGGGTTTCACCGTAGACCGCGAGCCAGGAGCCCGGGTCCAGGCTCTTGGCGCTCTGGCGGAGGCGGACCAAGCCGGTGCCCACGACCCCGCTCAAGACACCGCCGCTCGCCGGATTGACCGCGACGGACCGCACCGAGGTCGCATGGAGCCCCCGGCTCGCTCCGGCCCAGGAGGCGGCACCGTCCGTAGTCTTCCAGATGCCCCGGTTGCTGGCCGCGTAGGCGGTCTGTGGCGTCGTCGGATCGACGAGGAGCACCGTAGCGTCGGAGCTGAAGGTGGCGGTCGCCGTCCAGTGGTCGCCGAAGTCGGTGCTCTTCGATCCCTGGGTGTAGAGCAGCCCGCCGGGACCGAAGCCGAGCGGGAAGTCGGCCAGGAGATCGAGGGGGTCGGGAGTGATGTCCTCCCAGGTCTCTCCACCGTCGCCGCTCCGGTAGAGGGCCGCAGGCATCCCGGGCTGCGAGGAAACGGCGTAGACGAAGGTGCCGCCGGGATGCGGCCGCACGGCGACCCTGAGGGCGCCGGTGAAGGGCGCGCCGAGCACTCTCCAGGTCGCCCCGCCGTCGATGCTCTTGCTGACCCCCGTGAAGAGCCGGGCGACATAGAGGATCGAGGGATTCGTGGGATCGATCGCCAGGCTCTGGATGACGTCGCTGGGAAGGCCATTGCCGGAGAGCTTCCAGGTGCGCCCGCCGTCGGTGCTCTTGTAAGGGTTGGTCGGGAAACCGCCGGCCAGGCCGACATAGAGGACGGAGGTATGGACGGGGTCGATCGCCAGCGCCGAGACCGCGAGCACCGGCAGGCCGACGTTCATCGGCACCCAGGAGACGCCGCGGTCGGCGCTCTTCCAGACCCCCTCGCTGCCGGTGCCGGCGTAGAGGACGGCGGGATGGAGCGGATCGACGGCGAGGGTGTACACCGGCTGCTGGCCGATGCGGCGGGCGAGGGACATCCAGGTCGCGCCGCGATCGGTGCTCTGGTAGACGCCCCCGGAGGTCCCGGCATAGAGCACCCGTGGATCCGAGGGGACGTCGGCCAGGCAGTTGACGGCGCCGCCGGCGGGCCCCACGGGCGTCCAGGTCGCAACGGCGGTTGCCGCTGGGATGGCAACGGCCGGCGCGGTCTCCGAGGGAGGGCTCGCCAGAGCCGGTAGGGCGGAAAGCAGGATGGGGAGCCAACAGACGGTCCTTGAGGGAAGGCTCTGCCTATACATGATGAGGGTACCTCGCTCTCGCCAGAGGCGGAGAATCGACGAGCCTCCATGGCCTAGTCGATCTAGGTATAGGCTGCCTCTTCATACCTAGAATGTCAAGGCATAGAAACACCTTGACATCCTAGGGGTCCTGCGGCACCCTAGAGAGATGAGCAAGGATGCGCTCTCTCTCCTCCCTGGAACCCTGGACGCCCTGGTCCTGAAGACCCTCTCGCGCGGCGCCCGCCACGGCTACGCCATCGCGCGCTGGCTCGAAGAGGCGACCGACGATGTGCTGCAGATCGAGGAGGGGTCGCTCTATCCGGCCCTCTACCGCATGGAACGGAAGGGATGGATCGAGTCCGACTGGGGCCTCTCCGAGCTCAATCGGCGAGTCAAGTTCTATCGCTTGACCGCGGCCGGCCGCGGGCAGCTCGAGGTCGAGACCGCCAACTGGAAGCAGTTCAACCGCGCGGTCTCCAAGGTGCTGCTGCCGGCGTAGCGGGAAGACTCCTCCATGTTTCCCGCCGCCAGCGTCGGACGGTTCCGTTCGCTCCTTTGGAAGACCCCGGTCGAGCGCGAGATCGAGTCCGAGCTCGCCTTCCACCTGGAGATGCGGATCCGCGACTATGTCGCCCGCGGCATGGAGCCGGCGGCGGCGCGGGAGGCGGCCCTCGCCCGGCTGGGCGACCTCGACCGGGTGCGTGTCCAGTGTCGCCGGATCGGCCACCTGCGCGACCGCGACCTGCGCCGCGCCGAGTATTTCGCCGAGCTCTGGCTCGACCTCCGGCTCGCCTTTCACCGGCACCGGGCCTCGCCGGTCTTCGCCGGCCTCGCGGTCGCCACCCTAGCGCTGGCGCTCGCCGCGGCGACCGTCGCCTTCGCCGCCTGCGACGCTCTCGTGCTCCGGCCGCTCCTCGCCCCCGATCCCGATCGCCTCGTCCGCCTGCGGGAAATCGACGCGCAGGGCAACGACCTCGCCGTTTCGCGGCTCGACTATCTGGACTGGCGCCGCTCTCAGATTTCCGGGGACCGCAACCTGGCGGCTCTCGCCGCCCTGCTGCCCGCCCGGCGCGGCCTGTCGCTTCAGAATGGCGACCGGATTCTGGCCGTCGAGGCCACGGCCTCGCTCTTCCCCCTCCTGGGAATCCGGGCCGCCCGAGGGGCGCTCCTCCAGGCGGCTGACGAGCGGCGGGGACGTCCTCACGACGTCGTCGTCCTCTCCGACCGGCTCTGGCACCGGCTGGGCGGCGACCCGGAGCTCGTCGGCGGGACCCTGGCGCTCGACGGCCGGCCCTATCGGGTCCGCGGCGTCCTGCCACCCGGGGTCGCCTTCCCGCCGGGGATCGACCTCTGGATGCCGCTCCTCCTGGACCTCGGTCCATCCCGCCAGCCGGGCCGCGAACGCCATGACCTCACGGTCGTGGCGCGGCTGCGGCCCCCCGGCGGCATCGCGGGGAGGCTCGCCGCCGGCCGCGAGCTGGCGGCGGTCGCGAGCCCGCGAGCCCCTGGCGCCGGGCCGGAGCGGGACGGCGGCGGGGTCCGGGTGACGCCGCTCGCCGACTGGATGGTGGACGCCGAGCCGCGGTCCAGGAGCCTCCAGGCCCTCGCCGCGGCGCTCCTCCTGGGACTCCTCGCCGGCTGCTGTGTCGCCAATCTGCTCATCTCCCGGGCCACCGGGCGCAACCGGGAGCTCGCCCTCCGCGCGGCTCTCGGCGCCGGCCGCGGACGCATCCTCCGCCAACTCACGACCGAGGGCGCTCTCCTGGTCGTCCTCGCGGCGGTCCTCGCCCTGCCGCTCGTGAGCGGCGCCCTCGCTCTTCTCCGCGGGCGGTTCAGCGCCCTGGCCGCGCTGGCGAATACCTGGGTGAATACCGGGGTACCTGCGGGTGGATCTCGCCCCGCCGCCAGCTTCGCCGCGGCGCGCCTCGCCGGCCTCGCCCTCGACTCCCGATCGGTGGGCTTCTTTCTCGCCGCCGCCGGAATCGCCGCCTTAGCTGTCGGTCTCGCTCCGGCGCTCGCCGCCTCCCGGGTCGAGCTGGGGGCGGCGGCCCGCGGGGCCGCCCCGCACACCCCGCGGCGCTCGCGGCATCTGCGCGACACTCTGGTCGTCACCGAGATCGCCGTCGCCACCCTCCTCCTCGTCGGGGCCGGGCTCGCCATCCGGAGCTACCTGCGGCTCTCGGCGGTCGATCCCGGCTTTGCCGCCGGCCACCTGCTGACCGCCGAGCTGGCACTCACCGGAGAGCGCTATCCGCCGGACGCCCGGCGCTCTCTCGCCGCGGCGCTCGAAGCGCGGCTCGCCCAGCTTCCCGGCGTCCAGGCGGTGGGGAGCACGAGCTTTGCCCCCTGGAGCGGCGAGCGCCCCGATCCACCCTTCGTGGTGACCTGGCGGGGAGCCCCGGGGGAGCCGCCGCGCACGGTGGCCGCCGATTGGCGGAGCGTCAGCCCGGGTTTCTTCGCCACCCTCGAGGTGCCGCTCCTCGCCGGCCGCTGGCCCCGTGGCGAGGGCGACGCCTTCGAGGTCGCGATCGACCGCTCGCTCGCCCTCCGCTGGTTTCCGGGCGGCGGCGCCTTGGGCGAGCGGCTCGATCTCGGGGACCCGGCGCGGCCGGCGACCATCGTGGGGATCGCCGGCGAGATCGCCGACGTCGCCCCCGGCGTGCCGCCACGGCCGATGGTCTTCCTCCCCTACCCGCGCCGGCCGTGGCGGACCTTGACCCTCGTCGTTCGCACGGCCGGCGATCCCGCCCGCTCCTCAGGCGCCGTCCGGCGGGCGATCGCCGAGGTCGTGGCCGCCCCGGTGCCGGCGGCCACCCCGGCGGGCGACGGCAGCCTGCCGATTCCCGAGGTGCACCCGCTTGCCCAGGGCCGCGCCGCCACCCTGGCCGCCCCGCGCGCCAGCCTCCTCCTCCTCGCCCTCTTCGCCCTCCTCGCCCTGGTCCTCGCCGCGATCGGCGTCTACGACCTTCTCGCGGCGGAAGTGTCTCTCCGTGCGCCGGAGATCGCCGTCCGCATGGCGCTCGGCGCCCCGACCCGCGGCGTGCTCGTCCTCGTCCTCTGGCGCGGCCTGCTGCTCGCGGCGCTAGGGGGGACGGCCGGTCTCCTCGCCGCCGCCCGCCTCGCCCGCTCGCTGCCCGCCATTCTCTACGCCACCTCGCCGACCGACGCCCTCTCCTACCTGGCGACGGCGTTCCTCCTCCTCGCCATGGCTCTCGCCGCCGGTCTCGTCCCAGCGCTCGCCGCCACCCGTATCGCCCCCGCGGCGATCCTCGGGGGGGAGTGAGGAGCGAAGAGAGCAGGGTCCCGTCAAAGTCCTCTCGCGGCTCTGCCCTCACCCCCGCCCCCCCCCGGCCCCTCTCCCGGCACACCCTCCCGACCGCCGGGAGAGGGGAGTCTTGTTCCTCTAAACATCTGAATCATAATAGTTTATAGGTAGCGACGGCGGATGAGAGGAACAGCCAGGGAACAAGGGGAGAAAACATCCCCGGCTTTGGTCTCAGGCCGTTTCAGGGCATCGCACCCCGTCTCGCGCCTGAGCCTATCGCGTTGCGTGATCGGCTGTGGCCCGGCCTCGAACTGGCAGGTGCGCTCGGGGCGTGGGCGCGGACCGGACAAGGAGACGCTCGCCAACCGCGTCCGGGAGGAGGCCGGCCCTTCTCTCGCTCGTGCCCGCGGACTCCTCGGGATGGGTGTTGACACACGCCGGACGGACTGCTGGGCCGCCCAAGCGGCCTTCGCCGAGTTGGACGACGAAAGCGGCGGGACTTGGCAGTATAGGCGGAGGCGGTGGTCATTATCGCTGTTCTGCTCGCGCGGGCGTTCGGAAGCGCTCGGGAGCCAGCCGGGGGAAACTCCATCAGGGCATTCAGAAATCAAACATACTCACCCGTTCGTCTCTTGAATGAAGGGGAAACAACAGTATATGTTCGTGACACAGGCTTACTTTCGGCGACCACAGCTTAACTCCTAGACGATCAGTCGCAATCTCCACGCTTACTGCATTGTAGTCAAGATCATAGCACGACATGTAGGTTTCATGGGCCGGACTGGGAAACGTATCCTTGTACCGCTTGTTGTATTCGGGCTCGAAGTACCGGATGAGAGCGGCTTCAGTGAAGTTGATCTTTTGCTGTTCGCTTACTGGCGAGTTCAAAATGCGCTGCCTGTGTACCCTATCCTCCTCAATCGAGATCTCATGCTGTTGTCTAGGATCTAAATGAGCCAACACGATATCTTCGAAATGGAAAAGGAGCATCCATATCTCCTGATCGGGAGCGTCAGTGAGAGCAGCAGCATAGATACCCTGCAGAGTCGAATGACTGAGAAGACGTTCTCGAGCGGTCCGGGAACCCTCTTTGCCGAATGCCTGACCAACGTAAAGGACTTCGAGGTGAAGATGAGACTCCATGGATCTCACTTGCTGCGCTAGATTGGCGACCTTTCCTGCGCTGATCAAATTTCCAACTGGATCTCTTATCGCGAACCTCGTGTGTGGGTACAAAGATTCAAAAGTTAAATCGCTCATTAGGGTTTCGTTGCGAAGTTCGAACGCTTGCGGCTCGAATATATGCCCGCGCTGGACTAGGAATCGCCCTGAAATTACTTGACTATCAGCGGCAAAGCTACCAGGATCAATCGTAATACGCGGCCTCCTACATATCAGATATATGTGACAAGGATAATCTTCAAGAGCTGCCACAACTTCTAGCCTATCGAGGTCATCCTGTTGAAGGAGGATGTGAAATGTTGCGGTCATGTGCAGGCTAAACTCGCTTATACCCTATCGTTGCAAAAAAGCGTCGGCTACCCTTGGCCCGACCGTTTTGCAACGGCCCCTTGGCCGAGAACGCTCCGCCGCTGGAGGACTTCACCCGGGGTGCGATCCAGCGGCAGAGCCTTGGAAAGCCTCGAATACCCTGCCCTTGGGACTTCTGCCTCGTTCAAGTGGTTTTTCCTATGCAACTGACGGGTATATGCTTCCGGGGTTTCATCAGCATCCTAGATGTGAGCGCCAGCGGGCTATTCCGCTCGGTCGTGTCGTCTGCCTCGGTTCCACGAAGTCCGAGGCCACCATTTTGCTCTTCACTCGTCCTCACCTCACCCACTCGGCCAGACGATTTTTAATCTTATATCCGCCACCATAGTTTTTCCAGAGCGACCGACTCTCCGGGCATCAAAGAAGTCGAGAACTCCCCATGAAGCTAAGCCCCAACTGGAACAATTACCCCGTAATCCGAAGCTGTGCATTCGCAGTATTCATGTAACATTGGGCTCAGCGCTACCAGATTTCGATCGTCCGTAGACATGTTCCGAACTCTGCCACCTACAAAGCCAAAGACAGCCTTCAACTGCCTAGCTCCTTTCACCGCAGCGTTGATGGATGCGGTTCCATATACACCAGCGTTGTACATCTCAGTTAATAGCCTTTGGAGTTCTGCGCCTCCGTCGTCACACTTGAACACTCGTTTGATCCGTTTCTGAAAGTCGCCCATCAAAATTGTATTTGAACTCCCCCTCCATGACTGTAGAAACCCGCACATTCCCTTCTGCTTTACCTCTAATTGATTTGCTACAGCCTCGGCCAGATCATAATTGGTCCTTGCAACAACAGACGAAATAAAAGTAGCGTCAACCTGGAATGAATCATACGCATCATCCCATTGGTTGAAAATTCGCTGGAGATGAACCAACAATTGTCTTGGTCGGTATAGAGTATGCCTAAGAATATAAGCAAAGCTCGGCTCATCGATATCATGGACGGTGTTCTTCACCGTCTCTGGCATGCACTCCGCCCACAAGGAATTAAAACCATCGTCCTTAGCCTGACTGAACTGCCGCAGCCGCGCTACCAGGAAGCGCTTAAATTCCCCCTCTGTCCATCCCAAGTGATGTGTATGCAGCAGCTGCTTGTCACCATCCCAAACTCGCGCACGGGCTTCGTCGGTTAATTCTTCCGGAAGAAAAGCTTTTATAGAAACGAACCGTCTCATCCTTTCGTCCCGCGCGCATTTAAAGACGGCGTCTATTAGTCCTGCAAATATTGCTGTCCTCGACTCTGGCACGTGGTCGACTATGGAGTCAAAACCATCCAAGCATACCAATACTGGTCTACCACCGCCGATCCCCAACACGGCATCGGCAGTGGCGCCTAGAAGCTTCGTCATCTCGTCGGTGATCGGAAATCGCGAGGCGAGGTCCAATCGCCTGATATTGAGCGCAAGAGGAAGTCCACCGTGGTCGTAACTTTCCTGCAAGCCTAGCTGACCAACCCGACGGAATATGCGCTCAATCACACTGATTAGACGACTCTGCGATGTTGAGCCAGTAAAGGCTTCCTTCTTAAGGAACTCCTCTACCTGAGATCTGATACGATTACCTGGAGGGAGACCATCCTTGGCAGCTTCGAGCGCATATAAAGCGATCGCATTTCTCCAAATCGTGCGGGCAAGGGTAGGAAGTTCGGTCGTGCTAATCTCACTTAGGCTCGCAAGCGCTTGATAGAGTTGGGCAAAGCTCAGGCTGTCGAGATCAATCGTCACTGCGGAAAAGAAATATTCCTCTCTCCTAAGCTCTGTTAAGGCTCTCCGGAGGGCAGTCTTGCCGACACCTTTGAAGCCATATATAACATCTGACTGTGGAGTCACAAGTCTCTCAACGTCCGACGAATCTACGAAGTGCTTAGCGAAGGAGGAGTCATTAGCCGCATCCAAATCACCCAAGAAACGCGAAGTGGCTCTGCGCATCATTGTGCTATTCCTTAGTTGTTACCGGAATTATAGTAACCGCCTCCGACGGAGGCGAAGAACACGAGTGACACCAATATTAGAATAATAAGGCGAAGCGCTATTGCTCCCGGGGTATTGCAGACGAGCGAAGCCCAGGCATTTACTGTTGCCACAATGCTGACACAAAAAAGGCTGAGAAAAAATAGAAGGAGCACCGGTTCATTTAGTTCCTTGCCTAGTTCCTTGCCGACTTTATGCACCGACATGAAATGTAAGAAGACTACCCGCAAGACGAGAAACAAAATAACAATTGCCCACTCAGGAGAGTTCCATGTTTTGTTCCAATCCCGGCTTTGAGCGGCATCGAGGGTAACAAATATGCCGACAGGGAAGGCAATTAAAGCGTACTCTGCAAGCGCAAATGCTATCGCATTTGTGATTCGTTCGTACATCGAACCCTACCTCTCTCGGGTTTCCCAGGCTTAGTCGCCCACTCGTGTGCGCACACGGTAACACCTTTGCAGTGCTAACTACAAATACGTTGATTTATGGCTAAATAGCGAAGGGAAGAAGCCAACAACCCTTGGCGATCTCCCGCCTCGGAAGAGAGTCTCGACACCAAGCCCCTTGCAAAGCCGTTCTCTGCCGCCTCTCCACGAGGGGGCAATCGGCGAAGCCAGGGAGACCAGATCTGTACCTCCCGAGATCGCGTGGCGGACGGCAAAGACCACGCCCGCCAACGGTTGTCGATGTTCCGCTCTCAAGAATGACGTTCCGGCCTTCTTCGTCTCGCCGTGGCACCAGGACGGCGCCACGGTGGGGCAGGATGGAACCATCGGCGGCTATCCCCCTGGAAGAGTTCGGGATAGCGCCAAGAAATCGACCTCGGCAGGTGGCGATCTCCAGGCTCTCGCCGCTCTCCCACGCCGCGACGGAGGAGCCGGGCCTGGGGTAAATCCGTAACGACTTGCTCCCATGTGAGCGGCCCGAGCTCAACCCCTTCCCGCAAGGTGTTGACCTCCTCCACGATAGCGGTGCGCTCGGAGGGCGTCTCTTGCTCCCGTCTCCAGCGGAGACAGGCAGCCATATGCCGCTGGGCGGCCGCTTCAAGGTAGCGCTCTGCAAAGTCTGTATCGACCTCACATAGGGCGTCCACCGCCTCGGCGAGCCGTCGGTCGGCGAGGGCGATCATGCGGCGGTAACCCTCGTCGCTTGGTTGAAAATCCAGATCCTCCCGAGGGGATCGTGACCGCCGAGGAGGAGGTTCGACTCTGGACGGGGGATTCTGAGCCCGTATCCGCAGCTCATGGAGGCGCTCGCGAATCTTCGCGGGTACCAGCGAACGGATGTAACTCTCGGGAAAGTCATTGGCCCAGAACGCCGAGTAAAGGATCGACACTACATCGGCGAGCAGGGCTTCGGCGCGTTCGACAGGACTCATGGTCATCTCAAGTCATCTCACACCTCCGGATGCATGGGGTTGGGCGCGAAGAGCCCCCGAAACTCGGGGTCGCGCAGGTAGTTGGCACGGTCAACGAGGAGCGGCTCGGTGCCCGCGAGGAAGAGCAGTTCTCCAGAGGAAGGCAGACGCATCACCTCATCCGGGGTGAGGAGGGGGCGCCCGCTCTCGGTGCTGGAGTGAGCTTGGCTGCCCTGCTGAGTGGGCAGGATCGGGCGGTTGAAGCTCTGGCCGGTCGAGCGGTTCTCGCTGGTACTCAAGACCGTCGTCTGGCCGGTCCTCTTGCTCAGATACTCGGCGGTCTGAACGTCATTGGTGCCGAAGGCTTGGAAGACCGCGGCGTTGGCGAGGAGGGAGTCGGTCCGCGGGCCGTAGGTGGCGCGGACCTGGGCGAGATCCTGGACGAGAAGCCAGAGCTGGACCCCGTAGCCGCGGAGAAGGGTCATCGCCTGCTCCAAAGGCTAGCGAGGTCTGCGACCTCAAACCGACGAGGTTCTGCTCGTCTGTACAGATCTGCCCCAGGACAGACGTCTAGAGCCGGCCGAGCTGGGCGAATTCGTCCAGGAGGAAGAGGACGCGGTGCGGCGAGAGGTTGGGCGCGTGGAGCAATGGCGTGAATGGCGGAGCCGGCGACCAGGCGGAGCCAGTCCTCTCGCGGCTCGGCCCTCACCCCCGGCCCCCCCCGGCCCCCATAGGCGTTAACTTAAGACTGCGCGGGGTGGGCGGGTCCCTCCCCCCTGGGCGGGAGGTGGTTGGGTCAGGGGGGAGGTTAGGAGGGTTAGGAGGGGGGCGCCTCGCATTTCCCGAAACCGCCCCCCCGCCTCCCTCCTCCCACGCCGGCTTTCCGGGCGCCCGGAAAGTTTTCTCCGGGGTTGGGATAACCTTCTTCGCCCTGGGAAAGCTTTCCCTGGGCCAGGGATAACTTTCCCAGCCCGCGGAAAGCTTTCCCCGGGCCAGGGATAACTTTCCGGGCGCCCGGAAAGTTATCTCCGGGGTTGGGATAACCTTCTTCGCCTTGGGAAAGCTTTCCCAGGGCCAAAGATAACTTTCCCAGCCCGCGGAAAGCTTTCCCCGGGCCAGGGAAAATTTCCCGGGCGCGCGGAAAGCTTCCCCTAGGGCTCGGATGACATCTCCGGTCGCGGAGAGCTGCGCAAACGACATGCGCGCGCTCGCAGACGGTCTCCGCACGTTGATCAACGTCTTGGGCGGCCTTGCAAGGGCACTCGTACGGCTCGCAATGCCACTTGCACCGGCTGCAATGGCACTTGCGTCGCCCGCAATGGCGCTTGCACGGTCCCCCAGGGCGATTGCAGCGTGGCACGGCCCCAACGGCTTCGCCCCCCCGGCCCCTCTCCTGGGGGATGGGTGGGCGGGTCGGGAGAGGGGGGGCCGGGGGGGAGGGGCAACGTCGGGGGCTCGCCCCGACTTGGACGGAACCCTGCCGAAGAGGGACCCTGTCCTTGCCGCCCTCCTCCGGTGGCTGTATCGTAAGCACCATGCTGCACGGATGGTCACGCCGGTTCCTCGCCGCCGCGGTCGGGCTCTTCGCGGTCGCGCTGGGGCCGGCTACCGCCTCCGCCAGCTCGGTGACAGGAACGGCCGTCCCGGTGCGGCTGCTCGCCCCGGCCGACGGGGCGGTTCTCACGGCGGGGACTACGGCGAGCCTCGAGTGGACGCCGCTCTCTCGCCTGGCGCGGGAGAGCGATTGGGAGGAGTGGGAGGCCTTCCTCTCGCTCGACGGCGGCGCCACCTATCCCGTCCGCATCACCCCGCACCTCGACCGCGACCTCCGCCGTTTCACCTTCAAGGTCCCGAGCCTTCCCACCCGTAACGCCCGCCTCCTCCTGCGGGTGGGCGACGAACGCCGGGAACAGGCCTTCGAGCTGCGCGAACGCTTCACCATCACGGCCCTCTCGGGGAACGCGGAAGATCTCGCGCTGCCACGCCGATCCTTCAAGCGGGGCGAGCCGGCCCGTCCAGGCGAGCGCGGCGTGCTCGCCTGGGTCGAGGGCTCGCGCCGAGGCGGCCAGGTGCGCGAGGTGGTGGCCGCGGAACCACCCCAGGCCGAGCCCGGCTTCTCCCTCCCCCCCGACTCCCCGAGCCTCACCGCCGTCGCCGCCCCGCCGCCCCCCTCGGGGGCGCCTGGCGCCGAGCCCGTTCTCCGCTCGACCGCTCCATCCTCCCCAGGCACCGCCTCGGTGCGCATCAACGCCCCTCGCCTCGGGGCCGCCGATCTCCTGCTCCTCATCAAGCGCCAGAACGAATAAGCCGAGAGGCCTTCAAGACGCGCCTCAAGCGCCGGCCGCGGGCCTCGTCGCCCACGGGCCGGAATTCGTTCTTTGGACCGGCCTTCGCCCGGTCGCGCGGTCCTCCGCGAGGAGGACGGGAGACCTTTTGTATGAACCTGATTCACGATCCCTGGCTCCCGGTCAGACGGCGGAGCGGGGCGGCGGAGCGCATCGCTCCCTGGCAGGTGACCGAGCGCTTCGCCGAGGATCCAGTGATCGCCCTGGCCTCGCCGAGGGCCGATTTCGACGGCGCCCTCGTCCAGTTCCTCCTCGGTCTCCTGGAGACCGCCCTTGCCACCCCGGACGCCCGCGACCGGCTCTCGCGGCCGTGGCGGACACCGCCCGATTCCTGGTGCCTGCGGGAGGCTTTCGCGCCGCTCGCCGGCGCCTTCGAGCTCTTCGGAAACGGCGCGCGGTTCCTCCAGGATCTGACCCTCGAGAGCGAGGGGGCGGGGGAAGAGCCCATCGAACGTCTCTTGATCGAGGCCCCGGGCGTCAACACCGCCAAGCTGGGCAAGGATCACTTCGTCAAGGCCGGGAGGGTCCGCTGCCTCTGTCCGGCCTGCGCCGCGGCGGCGGTGCTCACCCTCCAGATCAACGCCCCGAGCGGCGGACAGGGACACCGGACGGGAATCCGCGGTGGCGGCCCGCTGACCACCCTGGTGGTCGACCCGGAGAGCCTGTGGGGAACGCTGGAAGCGAATCTCCTCGCCGCCGACTCTCCCCGCCGCGCGCGCGGGGGGAGGCCCGAGGAGCGCTTCCCCTGGCTCGCCCCGACCCGGACGAGCGAACGGGGGACGGGGCGGGAGACGACCCGGGAGGACGTCGATCCTCTCCAGGTCTACTGGGCCATGCCGCGGCGCCTCCGGCTGGTGGCGGACACGGCGGAGGCCACGGGGGCAGACCCGACTTTCTGCGATCTCTGCGGCGCGCCGGCGGAGCCCGCGGTCCGCGGCTATCTCGCCGTCAACCTGGGGGTCAACTACACCGGCCCCTGGGAGCACCCCCTCTCCCCGCACGGCGTCGACGTCGCCAGCGGATTGCCCTTCCCGGTCAAGGGCGGCCAGTTGGGGCCGACCTACCGGCACTGGCTGGGCCTCGTCCAGAGCTTCGAGGAAGGCCGCCGGTACCCGGCCCGGGTGGTGACCGCGTTCCAGCGGCGGATGGACCGCGAGGGTCGCGGGACCCGCAAGGAGTACCAGCTGTGGGCCTTCGGCTACGACATGGACAACATGAAGGCCCGGGCCTGGGTCGAGAGCCACCTGCCGCTCCTCCTGGTGGAGCCCGAGCATCGCGAGGTGTACGAACGGCAGACCACGGCGCTCGTCCGGGCGGCGCGGCACGTCGAGCGGTCGCTCGTCTTCGCCGCCCAGTCGGTCGTCAGCGGCCGGCCCGAGGAGGTGGACGGCGACCCCGGCGATCTCGGAACGCGCTTCTGGGAGGAGACCGAGGCTCCCTTCTTCGCTCACCTGCGACGGCTCCACCGGATGCTGGCGGCGGGCGCCGACCCGCGGCCGGTGCGGATCTCCTGGTCCCGCACCCTCGTCCGGGCAGCGAGCCGGGGATTCGAGAGCTTCTGCGGGGACGGCTTCCTCGAGACGACCGACCCGCGGCGCATCGCCCTCGCCTGGAAGGGCCTCCGGAAATCGCTCGCCGGGCCGCGGATCCAGACCCTGCTCGCCTTGACGCCGGTGTCGGAAGTCGCGGCGGGATTGGAGGTATCGGAGACCTCGGAGGTGCGGCTGGCAGAGCCGGAGCTGGCGTACGCGGGGAATGGGAGGTGAGCCGGCCGATCTCCTTCAGGCAGGACCCCGAGGCGGCCGCGACGCTCCTCGATTGGCATCGCGACCTCTACCTTCCCGGCAACTCCACGGCGCGGGCGCGCCTTCGACGGGCCGCGAGCCCGGCTGCGATCGGTTATGAGCCGGCCTATCATCGGCTGCTCCACGGGCTTCTCCAAGCCCTCCCCGACGCCGAGAGAGACCGTGTGGAGGACCGGCTGGGCCTCGCGGCGGTGGCCGGCCTCGCGGCGCGGGTGCGCGAGCACGTCCCCGGCGCCTCGCTCGCGGCCCAGATGGCGCGCCCCCTCCGCCCCGGGGTGCCCCTGGTGAGCGAAGGCCGTTTCCGCCGCCTGCTGGCGGTGGAGGACCCTGGCGAGCGCTATCTGCACCTGGCGCGGATCGTCCAGTTGCTCGGCGAGCGGCTCGACCTCCTCTCGCTCGCCGATGCCGCCTATGGCTTCGACTCCGCCCTCCGCCAGACCTGGGCCTACGACTACTACGCGAGCATCCCCTTGGCACCCCATACCGGGAGAGGAGCCCGATGAGCCCTGGCCGGCCGGAACGACATCCTCACCCGGGAGCTGTCCGGTCCTTGCTGCCCTCCCCCGGCGGCTGTATCATCGTAAAGGCCATGCTGCAAGGATTGTCACGTCGATTCCTCACCTTGGCGGTCGGACTCTTCGCGGCCGCGCTGGGGACGGCGACAGCCGGCTCCGCGGCGGTTCCGGACAGGCCGGACGGCCCGGCCGTCCCGGTGCGGCTCCTCTCTCCAGCCGACGGGGCGGTCCTGACGGCGGGGACGATGGCAACCCTCGATTGGATGCCGCTCGCCCATCTCGCGCGGAAGAAGGATTGGGAGGAGTGGGAGGCTTTCCTCTCGGTCGACGGCGGCGCCACCTACCCCGTCCGCATCACCCCGCACCTCGACCGCGACGTCCGCCGGATCACCTTCAAGGTCCCGAGCCTCCCCACCCGCTACGTCCGCCTCCTCCTGCGGGCGGGCGACGAGCGCCGGGAGCAGGTCTACGAGCTGCCGCAACGTTTCTCCATCAAGGCCGTGCCGGGGATTTTCGGGACGGCGAGCAGCGCCGCGCCGCCGCGCCGGGTCTGGCGGCGGGGTGAACCGGCCCGCCCCGGAGAGCGCGGCGTGCTCATCTGGGTCGAAGGCTCGCGTCGGGGCGACCAGCTGCGCGAGGTGGTGGCCGAGGAACCGGCTCGCGCTCTGCCCGTCATCTCCCTCGCCGTCGGCTCCCCGACCCCGAGCGCCGTCGCCGCCGCGACACCCCCTTCCGGGGCGCCGGGTTCCGAGCCCGAAATCCGTTCGACCGCTCCGCCCTCCCGGAACGCTTCCGCGGTGCGTGTAGAAGCCCTCCGTCTCGGGGGCGTCGACATCCTTCTCCTCACCCAGCGTCAGAACGAATAGACCGAGACGCCTCGCATACGCGTCTCAAAACGCCGGCCGCGGGTCTTTAAAAAGGGCCCACGGGTCGGGATTCGTTTACTGACCGAATGCGGCGGAGGGGTAATCCTTTCCTTTCGCAACGGTTTCGCAGTCCTTCTAAAAGAAGGACGGGGGACAGTTGTATGAACCTGATTCACGATGCCTGGCTCCCCATAAGGCGGCGGAGCGGGGTGGCGGAGCGCATCGCTCCCTGGCAGGTGACGGAGCGCTTCGCCGAGGACCCGGTGATCGCCCTCGCCGCGCCGCGGGCTGATTTCGATGGCGCTCTCGTCCAGTTCCTCCTCGGTCTCCTGGAGACCGCCCTCGCCACCCCGGGCGCCGGCGAACGGCTCTCGCGGCCGTGGCGGACCCCGCCCGGTCCCGCAAGCCTGCGGGAGGCCTTCGCACCGCTCGCCGGGGCCTTCGAGCTCTTCGGAGCCGGGGCGCGGTTCCTCCAGGATCTGACTCTCGAGAGCGAAGGGCCGGGCGAGGAGCCGATCGAACGCCTCTTGATCGAGGCCCCGGGCGCGCATACCGCGAAACTGGGCAAGGACCACTTCGTCAAAGCCGGGCAGGTCCGCTGCCTCTGCCCGGCCTGCGCCGCGGCGGCCCTCCTCACCCTCCAGATCAACGCCCCGAGCGGCGGGCAGGGGCACCGGACGGGAATCCGCGGCGGAGGCCCGCTGACCACCCTGGTGGTCGATCCGGAGAGCCTCTGGGGGACGCTCGAAGCGAACCTTCTCGCCGACTCTCACGACCGCTCGTCCGTGGGGAGGCCCGAGGACCGCTTCCCCTGGCTCGCCCCGACCCGGACGAGCGAGCGGGGGACGGGACGGGAGACGACCCGGGAGGACGTCGATCTGCTCCAGGTCTACTGGGCCATGCCGCGGCGCCTCCGCCTGGTGGCGGATACGGCGGAGGCCACGGGGGCAGACCTGACCTCCTGCGACCTCTGCGGCGCGTCCGCGGAACCCGCGGTCCGCGGCTATCTCTCCCTCAACCTGGGGGTCAACTACACCGGCCCCTGGGAGCACCCCCTCTCCCCGCATGGTATCGACGCCGCCAGCGGGGCGCCCTTCCCGATCAAGGGCGGCCAGTTGGGGCCGGCCTACCGGCACTGGCTGGGCCTCGTCCAGAGCTTCGAGGAGGGACGGCGGTACCCTGCCCGGGTGGTGGCCGAGTTCAAACAGCGGGCAGAGGGCGGAACCCGCAACGGCTACCAGCTGTGGGCCTTCGGCTACGACATGGACAACATGAAGGCCCGCGCCTGGGTCGAGAGCCGCATGCCGCTCCTCCTGGTCGACCCCGAGCACCGCGAAGCGTACGAGCGGCAGGCCGGGGCGCTCGTCCGGGCGGCGCGGCACGTCGAGCGGTCGCTCGTCTTCGCCGCCCAGTCGGTCGTCAGCGGCCGGCCCGAGGAGGTGGGCGGCGACCCCGGCGATCTCGGAGCCCGTCTCTGGGAGGAGACCGAGGCCCCCTTCTTCGCCCACCTGCGGCAGCTCCGCGAGGCGATCGCGGCGGGGACCGACCCGCGCCCGGTCCGGATTTCCTGGTGGCGGGCTCTTCGCCTCGCCGCGAGCCAGGGATTCGAGGGCTTCGGCGGCCACGGCTTCTTCGGGACCACCGACCCGCGGCGCATCGCCCTCGCCTGGAGGGGCCTCCAGAGGTCGCTCTCCGGGCCGCGGATGCAGACCCTGCTCGACCTGGCACCGATGCCGGAGGTCGCTGCGCCGGAGCCCGCGCCGGAGCCCGAGCTGGCGTACGAAGGGGGTGGACGATGAGCCGGCCGCTCTCCTTCAGGCGGGATCCCGAGGCGGCCGCGGCTCTCCTCGGCTGGTACCGCGCCCTCCCTGAGGACCCCATGGCGCGGGCGCGCCTCAGGCGGGCCCCGAGCCCGGCGGCGATCGTCTACGAGCCGGTCTACCACCGGCTGCTCCACGCGCTTTTCCCCGGTGCTCTTGAGGAGCACCTGGAGAGCCGGCTGGGCCTCGCGGCGATGGCGGGCCTGGCGTCTCGGGTGCGCGAGCACGTGCCCGGCGCCTCGCTCGCGGCCCAGATGGCGCGCCAAATACGTCCCGGGATACCGCACGTGAGCGAGAGCCGCTTCCGCCGCTTCCTGGCGGTGGAGGATCCCGACGAACGCTATTGGCATCTGGCGCGGATCGTCCGCTTGCTCGGCGAGCGGGTCGACCTCCTCTCGCTCGCCGACGCCGCCTATGGCTTCGACCCCGTCCTCCGCCAGACCTGGGCCTACGACTACTACGGGAGCATCCCCCTGGCACCTTATGCCGCTGGGAAAGGAGCCTGATGAGCGATTTCCTGCAGCTGCACCTTTTGACCTCCTACCCGCCGTCGAACCTCAACCGCGACGACCTCGGGCGGCCCAAAACGGCGGTCATGGGGGGCGTCAAACGGCTCCGCATCTCGTCGCAGAGCCTCAAACGAGCCTGGCGCACCTCGGATCTCTTCAAGCGGGCCTTGGCCGGCCGGATCGGCACCCGCACCAAGGAGCTGGGCAACCGGGTTTTCCGCGATCTCCGCGATCTCGGTCTGCCGGAGAAGACCGCCCGGACCGCCGCCGAGAAGATCGCCGGCGTCTTCGGCAAGCTCAAAACCTCGAAGCGGGGGAGCCGCGACGAGGTCGAAACCGAGCAGCTCGTCCACTTGAGCCCCGAGGAGCTCGCCGCCATTGCGGCGCTCGTCGAGCGCCTCGGCGCCGAGCGGCGCGAACCGGTGGAGGCCGAGCTCCTGCTCCTCCAGAAGGACCACCGGGCGGTCGACATCGCGCTCTTCGGCCGCATGCTGGCGGCGGTGCCCGACTACAACGTCGAGGCCGCCGCCCAGGTCGCCCACGCCCTGACCGTCCATCGGGTGGAGGTGGAGGACGACTACTGGAGCGCCGTCGACGACCTGAACACCGGTGAGGCTGACCGCGGCGCCGGCCACATCGGCGAGACGGAGTTCGCGGCCGGCGTCTTCTACCTCTATCTCTGCATCGACCGCGATCTCCTGCTCGCCAACCTGGGTGGCGATGGAGAGCTCGTCGCCAAAACTCTCCGCGCCTTGGTCGAGGCTGCCGCCAAGGTCGCTCCGGTCGGCAAGCAGGCGAGCTTCGCCTCGCGGGCCTACGCCTCCTACGTCCTCGCCGAAAAAGGGGAGCAGCAGCCGCGCTCCCTGGCCGTCGCCTTTCTCACCCCCGTCGAGGGTGGCGACTACCTGGGGGAGAGCGTGGCGCTGCTCACCGCAGTGCGCGAGAAGCTCGATCGCGCCTACGGCCCCACGGCGGAGGCGACCTACGCCCTGAACGTCGCGAGCGGAGAGGGCTCCTTCGTCGGGCTCCTCGACTTCGCCGCTGCGCCGCTTCCGGGGAGGGCCTGAAGATCGTGCCCCGCTTCCTCGTCTTCCGCCTCTATGGACCGCTCGCCTCCTGGGGGGAGGTAGCGGTCGGCGAGCTCCGCTCGACAGCCCTCCACCCCACCCGCTCGGCCCTCCTGGGCCTCCTCGCCGCCGCCCTCGGTCTCCGTCGCGACGCCGAGCGCGAGCACGCGGAGCTCGCCCGCACCCTCCGTTTCGCCGTGCGGGTGGAGAGCGCCGGGGTGCCGCTCTCCGACTACCACACCGCCCAGGTGATGGCGCCTCGGCGCGGCCAGGCCTACCCGACCCGCAAGTCCCAGCTCCGCGGCCGCCGCGCCGACCTGGAGACCATCCTCTCCCGCCGCGACTACCGCTGTGATGCCCTCTGCACCGTCGCCGCCTGGCAGGAGGGGGACGTCCCAGAGGTCGAGCTGGATCGCCTGGCGAGCGCCCTCGAACGGCCGGTCTTCCCGCTCTACCTCGGGCGCAAGTCCTGCCCCCCCGCCCTGCCGCTCTGCCCGCGGGTGCTCGCCGCACCCTCGGCCGCGGCCGCCTTCGAGACGGTGGACCTCCCTCTCCCCTTCCCCCTGCCGGTCGAGCGGATGCGGGGGGAGGGACGGCCCCATCTCGGGATCTACTGGGAGGGAAGCCCGGAGGTCGCCGGGCTCCAGGCGACGGCGAGCAGCCTCCGCCGCGACGATCCGGGCTCGCGCCTGCGCCGGGACTACCGGACGCGGCGCGAGCTCTTCACCCCCACGGTCTGGCCGGAGGGAAAGGAGGACGACGATGTACCTGAGCCGCATCCGCCTCTCTCCTGAAGCGTCGACGGATCCCGGGCTTTGGCGGCTGTTCGAGAGCTCGTACCGCCTGCACCAGGAGATCTGGTCGCTGTTCGCCGATGGCCCGGCGCGCCGGCGTGATTTCCTCTACCGGCTGGATCACGAGGGGGGCGAGCCGCGGATCTATTGCCTCTCCGAGCGACAGCCCCAGGCGGCGGCGAAGCGATTCTTCCGTGTCGAGAGCAAGCTCTTCGCCCCGGTGCTCGCCGCCGGGGAGCGTCTGCGCTTCGCGCTCCGCGCCAACCCCGTCGTCAGCCGGGCCGGCTCGCGCCACGACGTGGTGATGGACGCCAAGCACGAGCTGAAGCGCCGCGGCGTGCCCAAGGCCGAACGCCCGGCCGTCGCCCAACTCGCCCAGGAGCGCGGGACCGCCTGGCTTCAGGAGCGCGCCGCGAAGCATGGCTTCGCCGTCACGCCGGAGGCCGTGCGGGTCGAGCAGTATGAGATCCTGGAGCTCGCGAAGCCGGGAGGCACCCGGGTGCGCCTGGGGACCTGCGATTTCGCCGGCACCCTTGAGGTGACCGACCCGGAGGCTTTGCTCCTCGCTCTGCGCAATGGGATCGGCCCGGCCAAGGGTTTCGGCTGCGGCCTCCTGCTCTGCAAGCGGGCCGGGGCCTAGACGTTTTTCGTTCCCCGCGCTTTCCCAAGCGGGGATGTACCGCCCTGTGCGCCGACCCGCGCGTAGAGCGAGCCACCGTTCCCCGCCCCGGCGGGGATCCACCGTCTCTGCGAAACGCCGGCAGGGATCTTCAGAACCGTTCCCCGTTTCGACGGGGATTGTCGAGTGGGGCCAATAGAGGCCGGGCGTTATGTCGCCTGGGGGAGGGAGAGCACCTCGTCCGCCATCTCCTGCTCCTTGTACTGGAGCAGGTAAAGCTTGTGGTAGATGCCGCGCAGGGCGAGAAGCTCCTGGTGGGTGCCCAGCTCGCGCACCTCGCCCTTGTGGAGGACGAGGATGCGGTCGGCCTTCTGCACCGTCGACAGGCGGTGGGCGATGACGATGCTCGTCCGCCCCACGAGCAACCGCTCCAGGGCCTTCTGGATGAGCTGCTCGGTCTCGGTGTCGATCGACGAGGTCGCCTCGTCGAGGATGAGGATGCGAGGGTCGAAGGCGAGCGCCCGGGCGAAGGCGATGAGCTGCTTCTGCCCCACCGAGAGGCCGGCTCCGCGCTCGCGGACCGGGCTCGCGAGCCCTTCCGGCAGGCGCTCGATGAAGGGGAGGGCATGGACCTCGGCCGCCGCCCAGCGCAGCCGTTCGTCGTCGATGCCGGAATCCCCCAGCCGGATGTTCTCGGCGACCGTCCCGGCAAAGAGGAAGACGTCCTGGAGAACGAGGGCGATGCTCCTGCGGAGCACCGTCAGGTCCCACGCGCGGACGTCCACCCCGTCCACCCGGACCGCGCCGGCATTGACGTCATAGAAACGGAGGAGGAGGCTCGCGAGCGTGCTCTTGCCGGCACCCGTGTGGCCGACGACCGCCAGGGTCTCCCCCGGCCGGACCGCGAACGAGACCCCTTTGAGAACCGGCTCCCCCTCCTTGTAGCTGAAGACGACGTGATCGAAGTCGATCGCTCCCGCCATCCCCCCCGGGCGCTGCGGAGAATGGGGGACGGCGGGCGAGGCGATCGTCACCGGGATGTCCAGAAGCTTGAAGATGCGCTCCGAGCTCGCCATCGCCGCCTGCAGGATGTTGTACTTGTCCGAAAGATCCGAGAGCGGCTGGTAGAAACGCTGGGCGTACTGGAGGAAAGCGATGAGGGCACCGAGCGAGACGACGCCGCGGACCACCTGACCGCCGCCGAACCAGAGCAGGAGGCCGGTGCCGGCGGCGGTGATCAGCTCGACCCCGGGATAGAAGATCGCGTAGTAGAAGATCGACCGCACGTTGGCCGCCCGGTGCGCCTCGTTGATCTCGGCGAATTCCGCGTAGGCCGGGGCCTCGCGGCCGAAGAGCTGGATCACCGACATCCCCGTGATGTGCTCCTGGAGGAACGCGTTGATACGGGCGATCCGCACCCGCACCGCCCGAAAGCTGTCGCGCACCTTCACCTTGAACCAGAGGGTGAGGAGGAGGAGGAAGGGGACGATGGCGAAAGAGATGAGGGCCAGACGCCAGTTGAGCCAGAAGAGGATGACGATGATGCCGGCGAGCAGCAGGAGGTCGCCGAAGATGTCGACGATCCCGGAGGTGAAGAGCTCGTTCAAGGCGTCCACGTCGGTCGTCACCCGGGTGACCAGGCGGCCGATGGGATTGCGGTCGAAGAAGGTCATCTGGAGCCGCTGGAGCTGCCCGAAGATCTGCTTGCGGAGGTCGTTCATGATGTGCTGCCCCATCAGCTGCATCACGTACCCCTGGGCGTAGAGGACGAAGAAGGCGAGGACGACCGCCGCCAGATAGATCCCCGACGCCGCCGCGAGACCCTGGTTCGCCACCTCTCCCGGCAGGACGCCATGGGCGAGGAGGAACCGGCGCACCCAGACCCCCGACGCCGACGAGTCCGCCGTCCCGGACGGGCGGATGAAGAGGTCGACCGCCACCGCCGTGACCAGCGGTCCCACCAGCTGGAGCAGGGAGGAAACGAGAATGAGGATGAGAGAGAGGCCGGTCATCCAGCCATAGGGGCGGATGTACGACAGCAGCCGGCGCATCAGCCGGGAGTCGTAGGCCTTGCCGAGAACCTCTTCCTCATGCGACTCGGAGGCGGTGACGGGTTCGCTCACGGTGAGGAGGATATCGCAGTAGGAGGAGCGCTCGCGCCTCCCCCGCCTCCTTTCCTCGCGGGCTCTCTTCGTCCATCCGACGGGCTTCGCATGCTCCGCCGTTACCGACGTCTCCAGTTATGGTAAAAAGTGCGCCATGGCAAAGACGAAGGCGACCGCCGGACGGACCCGTAAAGACCGTGTTCCCCAAGCCCAGGGGTGGCGCACCACCGACGAAGAGGAGATCGAGCGCCGCCGGGCGAGAGCCGCCTCCGAGCCGATCGAGATCGAGGCGCTCGAAAAGGAGCACCCGGTCTTCGGCACCTTCCGCGCCGCTTCGAGCGCCGGCGGCGCGGGCTCCGGGTACGAGGTCGAGATCCGCTCTCTCGACTGGCGGGACAACTCCTGCGGCTGCCCCGACTTCCGGGTCAACGGCCTCGGCACCTGCAAGCACGTCGAGGCGGTCCTCGTCCAGGTCCGCAAGAGGCGGGCCGCCCGGAAGCCCAATCCGCGGGCCGAGATCTTCCTGAGGCGCCGCGGCGAGCGGCCCGAGGTGCGGATCGAGTGGCCGGCCGACGCCTCCCCGCGTTCCGCCCTGCACACTCGCCTCGGATCTTTCTTCACCGTGGAAGGCAGCCTCGCGGGCTCCCCCTTGGCGATCCTCCCCGACCTCGCCCGCCAGCTCGCCACCCTGCCCCCCCGACTCCGCTCCCAGGTCCGGCTCTCGCGTCACCTCCAGCCCTGGATCGAAGAGGAACGGCGGCGGGCGGCGCGGGGGACGGCCCGCGAACAGCTCGAGGCCGAAGTCGCGGCGGGCCGGACGCTCGACGTCGTCAAGCTCCCCCTCTATCCCTACCAGCGGGAGGGGATGCTCCATCTCGCCTTCACCGAACGCGCCCTCCTGGCCGACGAGATGGGCCTCGGCAAGACCGTCCAGGCGGTCGCCGCCTGCGCCCTGCTGAAAGAGCTGCGCGGGGTCGAGCGCGTGCTCGTCGTCTCCCCCGCCTCGCTCAAGGCGGAGTGGGAGGAGCAGATCGCGCGTTTCACCGATCTCCCGGTGCGGCTCCTCTTCGGCACCCGTCCCGAGCGGCTGCGACAGTACGCGGCCGGGGGCGCCTTCTTCTACCTCGCCAACTACGAGCAGATCCTCGCCGACGGCGAGGAGGTCGTCCGCCGCCTCGCCCCCGACGTCGTCGTCTTGGACGAGGCGCAGCGGATCAAGAACTGGCAGAGCAAGACCGCCCAGGCGGTCAAACGGCTCACCAGCCCCTACGCCTTCGTCCTCACCGGCACGCCGATCGAGAACCGCATCGACGAGATCTACTCCCTCGTCCAGTTCCTGGATCCCGCGATCTTCGGCCCGCTCTTCCGCTTCAACCGCGACTTCTACCAGCTCGACGACCGCGGCCGGCCGGCCGGCTACAAGAACCTCGACGAGCTGCACCGGCGACTCGGCCCGATCCTCTTGCGGCGCCGCAAGCAAGAGGTCGAGACCCAGCTCCCCGAGCGCACGGTCAACCACTACTTCGTTCCCATGGAGCCCGAGCAGCGTCTCCGCTACGAGGAATTCGACCGCAAGGTCGCCCTGCTCGCCGACAAGGCCCGCCGCCGGCCGCTCCTCCCCGAGGAATTCGAGCAGCTCCAGCGCTGGCTCTCCTGCATGCGGATGCTCTGCGACACCCCCTACATCCTCGACTCCGAATGCCGGCTCTGTCCCAAGCTCGAAGAGCTCGAAGAGATCTTCGACGAGGTGCTCGCCGACCCGACGACTAAAGTCCTCGTCTTTTCGGAGTGGGAGCGGATGCTCGAGCTGGTGCGCGAGCGCGCCCAAGAGCGGGAGGTGGGATTCGCCTGGCACACCGGCTCCGTGCCCCAGAAGCGGCGGCGGGAGGAGATCCGCCGCTTCAAGGACGATCCGCTCTGCCGGCTCTTCCTGTCGACCGACTCGGGCGGTGTCGGCTTGAACCTCCAGGCGGCCAACGTCGTCATCAACCTGGACCTGCCCTGGAACCCGGCCCGGCTGGAGCAACGCATCGCCCGCGCCTGGCGCAAGCACCAGACCCGGCCGGTCCAGGTCATCAACCTGGTCACCGCGGGCAGCATCGAGCAGCGGATGCTCACCCTCCTCGCCGGCAAGCAGGCCCTGGCGGACGCCGTCGTCGACGGTATCGGCGGCATCGGCGGTCTCGACACCATGCCGCTCCCCTCCGGCCGGGCGGCTCTCGTAGAGCGCCTGGAGGCGATCCTCGGCCGCCCGACCGCAGGGACTGCCGCAGCCGCCGAGGGAGAGCCGTCCGGAGCACCGCAGGTCGACTCCGGCGGCTCCGGCGACTCCGGGGGCCAGGGCGACCCCGGCGAGCGCCTCCGCGATCGCCTGCTGGATCTCGGGGGCGAGCGCCTGCTCTACCTGGAGCTCCGCGAGACTCCGGACGGGAGACCGGCGGTGCTCACCGTCTTCGATCGGCCCACGGCGGCCGACCGCCTCCACGTCGAAGCCTTGGCGGTAGAACATCTCGCCGCCGGCTCGTCACCGGCCGTGGAGGTCGTGGACCGCGAGGTCTTCGCGGCGCTCGAGCGTCTGGGGGCCGCCGGTTTCCTCGCCCGCGCTCCCGAGGGCCGTCCGCTCCACCGCTCGCCCGCCTTCGCGCCCGACCGCGAACGGCAGGAGGACGCGGAGCGCCAGGCCCGGCTCGCCCGGGCGCGGGAGATCTTCCGCCAGGGCGAACGCCGGGTGCACATGGCGGCGGTCCTCGCCGCGGGCGGCTTCCCCGTCGAGGCGCTGCCGCCGCTCCGCGATGGGCTGGAGCAGGTGCTGCGCGGCCTGGCGCATGGGGAAGGGCGCGAGGTGGCGGAGCCGGAGGTCGTCGACCTCCCCTGGGCCGCGGAGCACCTCGCGGCCGCCCTCCCCGCCCTCTTCCCCCTGATCGCCCGGTTGCGGGGCGGCCCCGAGACCCTGCTCCTCGCGAGCGAGGCGGAGGCGGAAGCTTGGGTCGGCGAGGGCGCGGCGCTCGTCCGCCAGATCGGAGAGGCGGCGTAAGGGCACCCACAGGGGGGTGGCCCGACGATCGACGAGGGGGCGCGGCCCGTCCTGGAGTATGGTTACCCCGATGACTCCAGAGGCCGCCTCTTTCGTCCGCCTCCTCGGCGCTCTCCTCGTCCTGGGTGGGCTTGTAGGGACGGTCCTGCCGGTGCTCCCCGGTGCGCCGCTCGCCTTCGTCGGCTTCCTCTTGGCCGCCTGGGCCGACGACTTCAAGCGGGTGGGCGCCTTCACCCTCACCCTCCTGGCCCTCCTGACCGTGCTCTCCATGGTCCTCGATTTCCTCGCCACCCGGCATGGCGCCAAGCGGGCCGGCGCCAGCACCTTGGCGATGGTCGGCGCGACGATCGGGACGATCGTGGGGATCTTCTTTTCCATCCCTGGCCTGATCCTCGGTCCTTTCCTCGGCGCTTTCGTGGGCGAGTACATCGCGCGCCGGAACTGGCGGCAGGCGGGGAAGGCCGGCCTCGGCACCTGGCTGGGCCTCGTGATCGGCACCGCGCTCAAGATCGCCGTGATCTTCGCGATGATCGGAATTTTCCTTCTCTCCTATGCTTTGTAGCCGGCGGGAGGTAAGACCATGACTCCACTGCGAACGACCCGACGCCTCTGCTGTCACCTGCGCTTTCGGGAACAGGAAACGGAAACCGCCCCCGATGCGCCGCACCCCTCTTCGGCCGACGGTTTTTTCTGGTGCACCCAGGCTCTGAGCCACGTCGGTCCCGACGGCCGGGTCGCCGACGAGGCGAGCTGCCGTCCCGGCCGGGTGTGCTTCGAGGACGTGTGCCCCCCTGAATCGGCGGAGATCCCGGCGGACCCCACCCAGAACCGGGCTGCGGCGGGGAGAGCTGCCGGATGAGGCGCGGTCGTCCCTTCCTCCTCGCTGCCGTCCTCCTCCTCGCCGCCCTCCCGAGCTGGTCCCAGGCGCCCGTACCGCCGGGCGGAGATAGCGACGACGAGCCCACCGCGGCCGAAGCCCGCCTGGCCGCCAACAAGGCGCTCGTCAAGCGTTACATCGAGGAGGCGCTCTCCGGAGGCAACTTGAAGATCCTCGACGACATCGTGGCCCCCAACTACGTCGACAACTCTCCCGGCGCCGAGGAGGGTCGCGGCCCGCGGGAGATCCGCGACGCCCAGGCGCGGATCCGGATGCTCTTCAAGGACGTGCGCTACCACCTGGACCAGCTCGTCGCCGAAGGCGACAAAGTCGTCGCCCGCTACACGGTCCGCGCCACCCGCAAGCCGGACAAGGAGAACGACCCGGGAGACGCCGGCCGAACGATCGAAATCCTCGGCATGACCTTCTTCCGGATCGCCGACGGCCGCATCCAGGAGACCTGGTCGATCAACGACCAGTTCTCGATGTTCCGCCAGCTCGGCTACGTCCTGACTTCCCCCAAGGATCAGAAGGCCGGGGCGCCTGCCAAGCACCCCTGAGCGGCCGCCCTCTCCCGCGTAAGCCTCTGCCTCGAAAGAGTTTCCCCTGAATCTAGCAGGTTTAGCAGGGGGTTCATCGCTCCCCTTCTGGTCAGACCTATCCTGTTGCAATCTTCCTTGACGACAGACACTATCTGTCGTAATGCAAGTTGGAAAGTGGATAACCGATGTCCATCGCAGAGGTCAGCGAAAACCTGGCGAGTCGGGATCTGAAGACATTGGTCGATCAAGGGCTGCTCGTGACGGCGGGAGAGAAGCGCGGCCGGTACTATCTTGCCTCGGATGCATTGAAGGTGATCCGGCTCAAGACCCGTGAGCCCAAGAAGGACGTGGACCCCTTCGTGGTCGCTCTGGCGGATATCTCTCGCCTGGAAGGCCGAGAGGTTGCTTCGGGCTCGGAGGACGGCACGGCGCCCATTTCCCGAACGGGCGACAATCCTCGACGTTAGGCGGGCACCGGCGGGACCTCCGCCGGTGCCTCTCTCTTCGAGATCTCAGATCGACTTTTTATCAGTCCTTACAGAAATACACGGGATTCGTCCATCCCTGGTCGTCGTTCTCTCCATCGGTGAGCATCCGTCGCGTGCTCAGCGAGAGGATGTAGGAACACGCCGGCCAGCCGGTGATGTCCAAGTGAAGTTGCGGCGTTGACCCCAGGGGAATCCCCCCGACCCCACCGCGCGGACCGTTGCCCGCCGGCAGGGCCGGCGGGCCTCCCGGAATGCTGTTGCCGGCGTTCGAGAGGGCAAGACCCCAGGCGGCCATCAACTCATGGTCGGCGGTATATTCGATGTCGAGGGTCGTCGTCACGCCGGAGCACGAGTTGTGGCCCGGGCCGGTGAGCTGGGCGAGTGCTACCTGATTGACCTCGCCCCAGTTGTTGACATAAAGATTTTCGAGCGCATTCGTCAACGTCGGTGTCGCCGCAGTCGGTCCGCTGACCGGCTCGGCTTCGAAGACGATCCGGAGCAGGGTGCCATTCCTCGGATCGACGGGTGCCACGCCCGGCCCGCTGCCCGGTGCGGCACCGCCGGGGACCACCGTCGTCGAATCGAACAGGATCAAGGGCCCGGAGAAACCGCCGTTGGTCGCGCTGGGATCGAGCGTCACCCAGCCTTGCCCGTCGGGCACGATCACCACGGGCGGGATGGGCCCCCAGGGCACGTTGGGCGGCAGCGCCGGCAGTGGCGTGGGTCCCGCCGGCGTGGCCATGGACGGTGCGACGTAGATGTCCTGCGCCGTCACGATGGGGGCGGGCGTTCCCGACACATTCCAGGTGATCGGACGCGTGCCCACCTTGATGGCGGCGATGTTGCCGGCGAGCACCGGCTGCGGGACCGACGAGCCGAGGACTTCGTAGAGGAATCGATAGCGCATCGGCGGGCCGCCGGTGGGGTAGGTGGTGGGGCAGTCCCCCACCAGCTTCAAAGCTCCGAAGAAGCCGTAGCCCGGCCCCCCATGGGCATTGGAGAAATTGAAGGGAACGGCGCGGCTGGTGCGGCCATCGGTCAGATGGTTGATGTCCGAGTAGATGCCGAAGTCGCCCACTCGGGTAAACCAGGCATGGGTGACGATGGGCGCCTCCTTGATGCAGAGCTCGACACAGAAGCAGTTGCCGACGTTCTCGCGATCCGCCTGGCGTCCGCGGGAAGGCGCCTCGGTCAAGAGGCCGTCTCCCGCCAGGCTTTCGACCTTGAAGTAGAGGTCGGGGCCGCCGATCAGCTCGATATTGAAACCGAAGAGACCCTTCTTGAAGGCGGCCGCTTGGTAGTCGATGCGGAACCTGCCGCTGGCGTCGGTGATCGCGGAGCCCAGGGGATCGTCCTGCAACCAGTCGACATCGAAAGCACTCACTTTGACCGGGCTGGCCGGCGCCCCGGTGGCGCAGACCACCACCCGGCCACAGATGACCCAGGCGCCAAACTTGGCGCGGACCTGGCACCAGTAGCGCCGGGACAGGCAGTACTCCCAGGCCGCCAGGGACCCGCGCTCGTTCCGTCGCCACAGCGGCTGCAGGACGGTGACCGAGAATTGCACCGGCTGCGGAGGCTGCGGCGCGGGCTTCTGGCCCGGCACGGTGCCGCAATAGACGTCCACTTCGAAGGCTTCGCCTTGATAGCCCGACGGCTCGTCGAGCTCGGCGACGAACTCGCCGGTGTCATTGGTTTCAAATTCGCCAAGCAGAAAGGCTTCTTTCTGCCGGACGTCCGCTTCCGACAGCAGAGCGAAGGTGTCCTTCGGGCTGGCCACGGCGAGCGCCGTGACGTTCTGGTCTTCGCGAGTGCGGTAGAGCCGCACCTTGACGTTCGACAAAGGTTCGGAGCACTCGTCACAGAGGTAGCCGCAGAGGCGGCCCTTGAAGATGTATTTCATGTTCGTTGCCTTTCCATACGGTAAGCGTCTTGGGATGGATCAGGTGCCGCAGTCGGGGGCGCGCCCGGGCTCACAGAGATAAGAACGGTCGCCACGCGGCTTTTCCCTCACCCCGCCTCCTACCGGTCTGCTACTCTTACCGGCCGGTTGAAGCGGGCTCCAGAACCTGCACGGAAAGGAAACAAGGGGATTTACGAGGACATGTCGGCCGACAATCCGAACGAGGATCTCCGCGCGAAGCTCGATCCGAGAGCCCCGTCGGACCTCCAGAAGGTCATCGAGAAGGTGTTCAAGCCTGCTGGCAAGGCTTCAGCGCGGCTTGGAGCACGGAGGGGAGGGGCCGGGCAGGTAGGGGCAGAGCCCCCGTGCCTGCCCGGCTCGGGCACCGAGCAGCGCCTCTGGGATCTATCCTCCGTCTGCGATCGTCAGCGTGATCCGGACCACCGGCGCTCCGCCATCGGAGAAAACCGCTTTCCAGGAAGCCTGGTCGGTCGTCAGCTCGGCTCGCTGGGTTTTCGAGCTTGAGGAGCCCACGACACCCAACGCGCTCGCCGCGTTCTCCGCACCGACTACGAAGCTCGCCTCCTGGCTCAGCAGCGTCTTCTCCCCGGCGATCACCTCCATTTTGAGCTTGACGTGCTGTCGGTACCAACCCGTTGATACTTTCGGCTCGAAGATGATCACCGCGTTGCCCTTCTTGTCGATTGCACGTGAGACTTTCAGGTGCTCGACACGAGCCTTGTCGCAGACGAAATGGCCTGTCTCGGTAAATACCTTCTGGAAGGCGCTGCCGGGTTTGGAGGGAACGGACCCGAAGGAGGCGGGAAGCTTGACCTCCACTACCATCGGAGAAGCGACCTCGACGTCCGCCTCGGGCTTGGGTTCCTCGACATGGTGGGCTGTTACCTGGGCTTCGGAGCTCAAGGCGATCAAGAACCCGGCGGTACCCAGGGTCACGGCGATTACCCATACAGGTGCTCTTTTGAATCCTCTCATCGTTCTCTATCTCCTGTCTGAACCCGCTCCCATGGCAGAGTTGGGCTAGGACAACTTAAGGCGGTTTGGGATCCGGGAGGTCCGTGATGTGACCTACAGTCTCGCCACATCAATGTGATATCCCTGAGCAACCATCTCTTTGGCGAGTATTGTGCCGGCCTCTTTCTGCAAATCATCCTTGAACGGGATGTAGATCAAGCCCTGGATGTCCGAAGGGCGCTCCATGTTGGCCTGTTGCTTCAGAACTATGGCAACTCGACTTCTGCCCAGGCGAGAACATCAAGTCTCACGCTAAACTCCCTTGGCCAGATCTTCAATGTCAGCTGAGACAGAATCATACCACTGTGAGCGAACCGAGTGCCCAAGAGGCGCCAACTCAGAACCATGAGCGCTCCAACCCTCGGCAACCCTCGGCCGTCTGGCTCTGCTGCTGCCATCGAGGTTGGCTTGCCTCTCGATGCCGTCAATCAACCCCTCGATGCGCCGCTGGGGCCCACAGGGAGGACTGCATCATTTGTGGTACACTTTGGACGTGGCGGAAGACTCCCCAGAAAGCAAAAAGCCGGTTCTGGGCGTGCTCTTCTACCGTACTGAGGCTGGGAATGAACCCGTGCGCGAGTGGCTCCGGGATCTGAAACGCGAGGACCGAAAGGCCATCGGCCAGGACATCAAGACGGCGCAGTACGGTTGGCCTTTGGGAATGCCGCTAATCAGAAAACTGGAGCCCGGATTATGGGAGGTCCGTTCCCGTACCGATCAAGGTATCGCCCGGATCATCTTCACAGTCGTCGACGGTGTGATGGTGTTGTTACACGGCTTCTCCAAGAAGTCGCAGAAGGCCCCGCTGGTAGAGCTGAGAACGGCTCGGCGACGCTTGGCGGATTTAAGTGAGGAGTAAGGCAATGAAGAAGAAGCACTTGGGTAGTGACTTTGATGACTTCCTGCGGGAGGAGCATCTCTTGACGGTTGCGGAAACCACGGCCGCCAAGAGAGTGATCGCCTTCCAGATCGCCCAGGAGATGAAACGCTGCAGGCTCACCAAGTCGGAGATGGCCAGTCGCATGAAGACCAGCCGACCGGTGCTGGAGCGTTTGCTGGACCCTGAGAATCGATCGGTCACACTGTCCACCTTGGAGCGGGCCGCGTCGGCAGTCGGCAAGAAGCTCAGAGTCGAGCTGGCATAGGTCGGGTACGGTTCCTTCCGGGCTCGGAGGCGGACCGACGCCCGTGCAGGTAGGCCATCCAATCCCGTGGTGCCCTCGCGTGCGCCCCTTGGGCCTCGGAGCCCTACGTCATACCCTCGAAATCCCCCAGCACCTCCTCCGCCCCCTCCCAAACCGCCTCCACCGACCTCCAAAACCCCTCGAAACTCACCTCAAAGGTCTCCGGGACCACCGGAAACCCCTGGAGGACTCGCCGAAACCCCTCCAAACCCAGGGAAAGTGTCTCCAAACTCCTTTTGGACCCCTCCGGCTCCGTTTCCGATCCCTCCAAATGAGTTTCGGACGCTTCCAGGAGACTTTCCCGTGCTTGTCTTGCCGTTTTTCCCCGTTCCGCTGGAGTTTGCACGGGTTCCAAACGGGTTTCGAGGCCTCCGTGGCGAGCTTCCAGGGGTTCTTAACGGGTTTGGAGAGAGGCGGAAGGAGTTTCCAAAGGTTTTTCGGGCTCCCGGAGGCAGTCCGGGGGAGTTTCGAGGGGTTTCCGGTCAGGCTCGAGGGGTTTCGGACGAGGATCGAGGGCTTTCCGGCGAACCCGGAGAGGTCCCGGAAGGGTTTCGAGAGGTCTCCGGAGACTTCAGAGGCTGTTGGACTCCTCGACCAAGGCTTCCACACAGTCCGCGGCGTCGTGCGCCGGGCTGTTGACCGCCTTGCTCACCCGGATCAGCTCAAAATCCCCCTCGAGGGCGGGCTTCAAGAGCGGCTTCAGACGCTCGGCGTCGTCCACCTTGGGATCGAGCCAGAGCCCGAAGTCGTCGCGACCGACGACGACGGGCATGCGGTCGTGGAGGCCGCGGATGTCGGGGTTGGACTCGGTCGTCAGGATCGTGAAGGTCTCGAGCAGGCCGCCTTCCGGATTTCTCCAGCTCGACCAGAGCCCGGCGAAGGCGAAGGGATGGTGGTCGCGGCGGCGGATCAGGTAGGGCTGCTTGGCCTTGCCCTCCTTCTTCCATTCGTAGAAACCGTCGGCGGGAATCAGGCAGCGCTTCTTCTTGAAGCTGTAGCGGTAGGCGGGCTTGTCGGCGACGCTCTCGGCGCGCGCGTTGATCATGCGGTTGCCGATGCTCGCTTCCTTCGCCCAGTAGGGGATGAGCCCCCAGCGGAGCGCTTCCAAGGTGCGCGGGGCGCCGGGCTCGCGGACGAGGGCGACCGGCGCCTCCTGGGTGGGCGCCAGGTTGTAGCGCGGGTGAAGCGGGAGGAGCGGTGTGGCGATCTCGAAGAGCTCGGCGACGATCTCTAGCGGTGAGCTCAAGGTGTAACGACCGCACATGATCAGACCCTCCCTGGATGAACGTTCTGGACCGGGGGCGCTTTCAGCTTCATCCCCGAATTCTATGCTCGACCCACTCCCCGCCCACAGCGGTCGCCGCCAACGCCTCGTTGCCGGCGCCGAAGAGGAGCGTGTCGAGGAGAGAGTCGGGCATCCAGCCGGCGAGCGCCGGGGCGCGTAAGTCGACGGCCAGGAAGTCGGCCCAACAGCCGGCGGCGATCCTCCCCACCGGAAGCCCGAGGGCGCGGGCGCCGCCCTCGGTCGCCGCACGGAGGACGGTGCGGCCGATCTCGCCGTCCCGGCCGGTGCGGAGGACGCCGCGGCTCTCGCTCCCCAGCCGCTGGGCGTACTCCATCCAGCGCATCTCTTCGAGGATCGAGAGGCGATTGTTCGAATCGGTGCCGAGACAGAGGCCGGCCCCGGCGGCGCGCATCCGCGGCACGTCGGCGATGCCGTCGCCCAGATTCGCCTCGGTCAACGGGCAGAGGCAGACGTTGCCGCCCGCCGCGCCGTAGCGGTCCATGTCCGCCGGGGCGCTGTGGGTGCAGTGGACGGAGGTGAAGCGATCGGAGACCTGCAGGCGCTCGTTGACGAGGGCCATGGGCGTCTGGCCGTAGGCCGCGAGGCAGTCCTCGATCTCCTTCCGCTGCTCCTCGACGTGCATGTGGAAGACGAGCCCGCGGCGGCGGGACTCCTCGTGGACGGCGACCAGGTCTTCGAGGCTCGCCGCGCGGACGCTGTGGACGACCGCGCCCAGGCTCTGGAGGGGAGAGGAGATCCGCTCGGCGAGGCGGTCCATCTGCTCCCAATAGCCGGCGGGCGAGGGCGTGGCGAAACGGCGCTGGCCGCCGTGGAGCGGCTGGCCGATGCCGCCGGTCTTGTAATAGGTATTGAGCAGGACGAGCCGCAAACCCACCTCGGCGGCGGCTTCGAGCACCAGCTCGTCATAGGCGAAATCCACCCCGGTGTCCTTGCCGTGGTGGAAGTAATGAAACTCGCCGAGAGCCGTGACGCCCGCCGAGCGCAGCTCGCGGAACGCCTGGAGACAGAGGGTCTTGAATTCCTCCGCGTCCAGCCGTTCGACCAAGGCATACATCGCTTCCCGCCAGGTCCAGAAACTACCGGCTCCTTCCGGAAACGTTTCACCGTGACCGCGCAGGCCACGCTGGAAGGCATGCGAGTGCACGTCGACGAAACCTGGCAGCAAGGCGCGGCCGGCGAGGCGGACCACGGGGGGATCGGTTCTCTCTTCGCCCGGCCTGTCGACATTGCGAGCGAGCGAGACGATCCGGCCATCCGCGCCGATCTCGATCCGCACCCCACGCTCGAAGGCGTCGCCGGTCCAGGTGAGATCGGCCTCCAGCGTGTGCGCCGCGAGAGTCATAGCGCCTCTCCGCACGCCTCTCCGCAGAAGTGCCGGACGGTCGTCTCCAGGAAGCCGCGGGCAGCGGCGAGCTCGGCCTTGGGGAGGCTCTCGTTGGGTTTGTGCGCCACCGCGATCGTCCCCGGTCCCCAAATGGCGCAGTCGATCCCCAGGAGCGCCAGCCAACCGGCGTCGGTCGCGAAGGAAACGCTCGTCTCCTCCTCCTGGCCGACCAAAGCCGTCAGATGGCGGAGGATGGGGGCGTCCGCGGCGAGGAGGAGGGGCGGGCTGTCGGAAAGCATCTCGATCTCGGGGACGAGCGGGGCGGCGGCGGCGACGACCGCATTGCGCACCCGTTCGACCAGAGGATCGGCGGTCATCCCGGGGAGGAGCCGGACGCCGATCTCGACGATGCAACGGTCGGGCACCACGTTGATCGCCGAGCCGCCGTGGATCGTGCCGATATTCAGGGGCACGAAGGGGACCTCGGGGAAGAGCTCGCGGTGCGGGACCTCCTCGCCTTCGAGGGCGCGGCGCAGGCGAGAGAGCGCCTCGACCACCCGTCCGGCGGGCTCGATGGCGTTGACCCCGAGGTGGGGGTAGCCGCTGTGCGCCGAGACCCCTTTCAAGATGAAGCGCATTTTGAGGTGACCCTTGTGGAGGCGGGCCACCCGGAGGGACGTCGGCTCGCCGATGATGGCGCTCTTCGGCAGCATCCGGCCCGCGGGATAGGTCTCGTAGAGCTGGCGCGCGCCCAAGGTCCCCACCTCCTCGTCGTAGGTGAAGACGAGAGCGAGGGGGGCCGTGAGCCGGCCCGGATCGACCGCGGCGAAGAGGTTCGCGGCCAAAGCGACGAACCCCTTCATGTCGCAGGCCCCGCGCCCCACCCAGCGGTCGCCGGCATCGGTCAGGGTGAAGGGATCGCTCCGCCAGCCCTCCTCGTCGGCCGGAACGACGTCCAGATGACCGGAGAGGGTAAGCCCGGGGCGGGCGGGGTGGCCGCCAGCGGACTCGCCAGGTTCGGGCGGCGGTCCCGCCCAGGCGATCAGGTTGGTCTTGGTGCCGTCCGGCGAGAGGTTGCGTTCGAGGCGCACCCCGGGACGGTCCAGGTAGCCGGCGAGGAAGTCGGCGATCGGCAGATTGCTGTTGCGGCTGGTCGAATCGAAGGCGACCAGCCTGGAGAGAAGCTCGGAATCCGGCAGGAGGCGTCCCATGACTGGCGGATTATAGCGGGGTCCCGCCGCCGGACCGCCGCCCCTCCCCTACCCCGCGGCGCGCACACCCTACTCCGCGACATGGGGCGACGTGATAGCTTGTTAGCCAATCTCAAGCGATAGAATCGCGAGACCGCTCCGTCGATTTGCCGTAGGGTTGCCACGGACACCCCTGCCGACCCTGGAAAAAGGGAAAAGAGGCCATGAGATCACCAGACTCGACTATTGAAGAGAACGTCAGGGGATCGCGCAATCGGGAGTTTCTCCGGAAGTTGAACAGTCTGGATTTCGCTCCCTTGGCCTACAACCTCATGATCCCGGAAGAGGGATCGGGAATGTCCCTGGCGCAGGCCGTCGCCGCGATCAAAATCTATAAAGGATTTCTCTTCTTATACCACGCCAGCCAGGGGAAGACGATCTCGCCCTCGCGGCACGTCGATCATGTCTGGCACGCTCACATCCTCGACACCGAGCTGTACACCGTGCAAACCGCCATATTGTTCGGTCACTATCTGCACCATTTCCCCTTCTTCGGCAACCGGGGCGATGCCGATCGCAGGCAGTTGCTGGAAGCCGCCAAGTTCACCAAGGCGGAGGCCCTCCGCTATTTCGGTTGGGATGACGACCATTGGTGCGGGACCGCTCCGGATGGAGACCGCACCCTCTCCGCCGAAGAGGTCCGCCTCCTCAAGCTCCCCATCTGGATCACGATCTGCAAGCCGCTGGTCCACCTTCTGGACAAAGACATTCTGGTGATCAACCTCAAATGTCTACCGGGGATATCCAAACTGCTGGTGGAGGAAAGGCTGACCCCGAAAGGCTTCTCGCGCGACCTCGTCAACTTGGAGACGCAGGCGGGCGCCGCGGCGTAGATGAGGTTACAGGGCGGTCGGTAAGTGCCGGCTACGTCGCTCGACCGCCCTTCGATTCATCCAGAGCGCGGTGCAGGAGGTCTCCGAGCTCCAACTCCGCGGCCCAGTGTTCCAGGTAAGAGAGATCGAGCTTTCCTCGCCTCACCTTGAGGACTCCCTGAATGTCGTTCCACTGCCGCTCGGAAGCACCACCGCCGAGGCGAAACCAGGCAAGCTTCTGGAGGATGGTGTCCTCGGCGGTCGCGACCGACAACTCGCCTCCCCCCATACCGGTGAGGGTGATCCGCTGTCGACGTCCCATCTCCATTCGCGCGAACGGGTCGGCACGCAGAACGAAGAGGTCCACCTTCGTCGCGGTGGCCAGGTGAATAATATTGAAGGAAACCCGGCGGCGCACGGCATCGGCGACCCGTTCTTCGTCGATGTAGAAACTCGCGGAGAGGGCCTCTACAAGAGGTCGGATGTGTCGGGTCCCTAGGTCCACCACGAGGTCCGCGTCCACGGTCGAGCGTGGCACCCCATGGAGCGAGCTGGCGAGAGAGCCCCCCAGAAGGTAGGGGATCTCGAGATCTTCGAGCACCCTCGCGACCGTGAGGGTCACCGCCAGCGCCTCCGCGAGCTCCATCAATAGCCCTCGATCTCCGGATCCCACCCGAAGACCTCGATCATGGTCTCCCGGGGAAGCCAGAGCGAGGCCAGGCGCAGGCGCTCCTCGCGTTCGCTCAAATCCGGTCCGTACTCCGCCCGAATGCGGGCGAGGGCGAGTTGCTGAACGGCCCGGCTCATGTCGAAGGCGCGCATCAGCCGTTCTTCGGGCGTCATCCGGCGATAGCCTTCGAGAAGGATCTCTTCGACGTCGGGCGGGGTGTCGGAAGGGATCGGGGTCATGGGGGTATCTTAGCCTGGGAACCGGCGGGAGAGCGGTAGACTTGGCCTTGTCGAGGCTTCGGGGTGAGTTTAGAGCCAGCTCTGCCGCGACCGAGTAGGCAAGCCCTCTGCATAAAGGCCGATGTCGAAGGAATAGGGAGAATACTTAGGACGCCGCGGATGATGCGCGCATTGGGCGACACGCGCCCGGTAGTCCACCAGCACCGGCGGCCGGGCGCTCGGGTCTTCCAGGAGACGGAGGGCAGCAAGCGGATCGGCAGGCTGAAGTCATCGATCGTCGCCATGCCGTTGAAACCTTTCGATGCGGCGCCAGCTATGGCTAGGGTGTCGCGGTCGGATTGGCGCTCACCGGCCCCGATCGCGGGCTCTCTCCCAGAAAGTTGAGCTGGGAGGGCGGCGGGATCGCTCGCAGCTTGTCGACGGCAGGGCGAGACAGATAGTCGGTCAAGGTGATACCGATCAGGATGGTCAGCCAGAAGAAGCCCGCGACGACGGTCAGGCGGGTCAGGCGGCTGCTGTCTTTGACGTGCATGAAGAAGAGGATGACGAGGAGGGCCTTGGTGACCGCGACCACCAGAGCCACGATGTCGTTGAACGGCCCCAGGTTCAGCCGGGCGATGAAGACGGTGGCCACGGTGAGGACCATGAGGGCTCCCCAGACGAGGAAGTAGGTCTTACGCGATGCGACGTGCTCGGACATGACTCCTCTTTAGCCTCCGTGGTGCAGGTTGGCCCCGAAGAGATAGAGCAGGGGCAAGAGGAAAATCCACACGATGTCGACGAAGTGCCAGTAGAGGCCCATGCATTCGAGCGGATTGTGGTACGCGGAGTTGAAGCGCCCCTTAAACGACGGCACGAGGAGGATCCCGAGGATCGTCATGCCGATGATCATGTGGAGGGCGTGGAGCCCGGTCATGCAGAAATAGATCGAGAAAAACATCTCGGCATGCTGCGGGTCGGTCCCCTCGAACTGGAAGTGGGGACCGGGGAAGTGATGCTCCACCCATTCGGTGCGGTACTCGTAGGCCTTGACTCCGAGGAAGACCGCACCGAGGAAAATCGTCAGGATGAGAAAGACGACGATCGCCTTCCTGCGATCCACCTGCGCCGAGCGCACCGCCATCGCCATCGTCAGGCTGCTGCAGATGAGGACGATGGTGTTGAACGCTCCGGCCTGCCAGAGGAGCGAGTTGCTCGCCGCGGCGAAGGCCGCCGGATATTGCAGACGATAGATCACGTAGGCGGTGAAGAGACCGCCGAAGAACATGATCTCCGTCACCAGGAAGACCCACATGCCGAAGGTCGACGCCTCGCGCTGCTGCTCGAGGCTGTCGAAATGATGCTGGAGCGCACTGGCGCCAGCACTGCCGACCGCATTACCGCCAACGCCGTGACCGCTAGACAACGCGAGCCTCCTTGGCGCCCAGGGCCGTCTGCGGACCGTACTCGTAGGGTCCGTGGGTCACGATCGGCGTCACGTCGAAGTTCGAGGTCGGCGGCGGCGACTCGGTCTCCCATTCGAGCCCCACGGCCCCCCAGGGATTCGGCCCCGCCTTCTTGCCATAGCGCATCGACCAGACGAAGTAGCACATGGGAATGACGTAGCCGACGCCGAGGACCGTCGCGCCGGCGGTCGACAGCACGTTCAGCACCTGGAACTCCGGCGGATAGGACCAGTAGCGCCGCGGCATCCCCAGATAGCCGAGGATGAACTGCGGGAAGAAGGTCAGGTTGAAGCCGACGAAAATCATCAGGGCGGCGAGCCGTGAGAGGAACTGCGGGTAGAGTCGGCCCGAGATCTTCGGCCACCAGTAGTGCATGCCGCCCAGGTACCCCATGATCGCGCCTCCCACCATGATGTAGTGGAAGTGGGCGACGATGAAGTAGGTGTCATGAACATGGACGTCGAAGCCCAGGGTCGCGACCATCACCCCGGTCAGGCCGCCGATCGTGAAGAGGCCGATGAAGCCCAAGGCGTAGAGCATCGGCGTCTCCCAGGAGATCGAGCCCTCGTAGAGGGTCGCCGTCCAGTTGAACACCTTGACCGCCGAGGGGATGGCGACGAGCATCGAGAGCAGCGAGAAGACCGTCGCCGCGTACATCGACTGGCCGGTGACGAACATGTGGTGGCCCCAGACGAGGAAGCCCAGGACGGCGATCGCGACGCTCGCGAAAGCGACCACCCGGTAGCCGACGATCTGGCGCCTCGTGAAGGCGGCGACGAGCTCGCTCACGACCCCCATGGCCGGCAGGATCATGATGTAGACCGCCGGGTGCGAGTAAAACCAGAAGAGGTGTTGAAAGAGGATCGGATCGCCGCCGTAGGCAGGATCGAAGATCCCCAGGTGGAACACCCGCTCGGCCGCCACCATGGCGAGAGTGATGGCTAAAACCGGCGTGCCGAGGACCATGATGAGGCTCGTCGCATACATCGACCAGAGGAAGAGCGGCATCCGGAACCAGGTGAGGCCCGGCGCCCGCAGGCGGTGGATGGTGACGATGAAGTTCAGGCCCGTCATGATCGACGAGAAGCCGGTGATGAAAATCCCCAGGGCGGCGCTGATGACGTAGGTGTTCGAGTAGGTGGTCGAGAATGGCGTGTAGAACGTCCAGCCGGTGTCGACGCCGCCATGGACGATCGCCCAGAGGGTGAAGGCCGCGCCGAGGTTGTAGACGTACCAGCTCCCCAGGTTGATCTTGGGGAAGGCCAGGTCTTTCGCTCCGATCATGAGCGGTACGAGGAAGTTGCCGAGCACCGCGGGGATCGACGGGATGAGGAAGAAAAAGACCATCACGATGCCGTGCATCGTGAACAGCTTGTTGTAGGTGTCCGGCCCCACGAGGTCGCCCTCGGGGGTGAGGAGCTCCAGGCGGATCAGGAGGGCGAAGAAGCCGCCGAGGAAGAAAAAGGCGGTCACCGAGATCAGGTAGAGGATGGCGATCCGCTTGTGGTCGCGGGTCAGCAGCCACGAGCGCAGGCCGTAGCCCGAGTTCAGATAGTTGCGCCGCGGCAGCTCGCGGTCCGAGGTGACGGCGGGCGTCGGCTTGTCGATCGCGGTGCGGGCGCTGGTCGGTATGGCTGTCATTTCGGCCGTCCTGGTGATCCGGAAGAAGGCTTCGTAGGCGAAGAGGGGGCGCCGGTCTGCGGCGTGCCGGATGTTTCTGGCGTCGGGCTCGTCGCGGAGCCCGCGGTCGCGGTACCGGCCCCAGCGGCATCGCCGCCGAGCGACTTGACGTAGGCGATGATCTGGACGAGCTGCTCTTCGGAGACCTGCCCCTGGAAGGTAGGCATGATCGGCGTCCAGCCGGCGACGATCTTGGCGTTGGGGTTCAGGATCGACTCGCGGAGATAGTTCTCATCGGCGATCAAGGTGCGGCCGTCGGCGAGCTTCACCTGGCGCCCGAAGAGGCCTTCGAGGCGCGGCGCGCGGGGCACCATGCCGGCCGCGGACGGCCGGTGGCAGGTGTCGCAGGCGAGGGTCTGGAAGAGCTGGGCGCCGGAGGCGACCGTCGACTGGCCGGGCTGCGAGCCGGAGAGCCAGGCCTCGTAGGCCGTCGGCTCCATCACGACGATGCTGCCGATCATCCGCGAGTGCTCGGTGCCGCAGTACTCGGCGCAGAAAAGGTGATAGGTGCCGGGCTTGTCGGCCTTGAACCAGGTCGTCGTGTAGCGCCCGGGAAGCACGTCCTGTTTCATGCGGAAGGCGGGGACGTAGAAGCTGTGGATGACGTCCTCGGAGGTCATCGTCATCTTGATCGCCTGGCCGACCGGAACGTGCAGCTCGTTGATCTCCCGGTTCCCCTCCGGGTGCTGGAACTTCCACATCCACTGCTTGCTGACGGCGAAGTACTCGACGGCGTCGGCCGGCGGCCGGTAGACGTAGAAGAAGACCTTCGCCCCCCAGGCGAACATGAGGAGGCAGATGCCGAGCGGGATCACCGACCAGACGATCTCCAGCGCCATGGGAACCGTGTTGTCGGTGCCGACCTGATCCTCCCGCCGCCGCCGGTAGCGGGTCATGAAATAAAGGATCAGTCCGGCGATCAGCAGCGAGAAGAAGACGCTGACGACAGCCCAGATGGCGAAGATGGCGTCGACCTGGTGCGCCCCGGTCGAGGCCGCTTCCGGAAACAGCGGGAGGTCCGTCCGCATCTAGGCGCTCCCCAGCGAATCGTTCTCCCGCCGACGCAGGAGCACCACCATGAGCAGGAGGCCGATCACGGTGACGGCGCCGCCCAGGCGGACGATGTTCATGGTCATGGCGCTGTATTTGCCGATGACCGGGTTGTAGTGGAAGCAGAAGAGGAGCACCTGGTCGACGACCGAGCCGATCTTCTCGCCCGAGGCCTCGACCAACGCCAACCGGATGTCGCGAGCGGGGAATTCGACGCCGTAGATGTAGCGCGAGATCCGCCCCTTGGGCGTGAGCAGGACGATGCCGGCGGCATGGGCGAACTGTTTCGTGTCGGTGTCCCAGTAGTAACGGAAACCCACTGCCTGGGTGATCGCGGCGATCGCGGGTGGCTGGGCGGTCAGGAAATGCCAGGCCGGAGCGGTCTCGCGTTTGCCGTAGCGGGCCACGACCTCGTCCTTCTTGGCCGCCGCGAGCGACGGCGTGTCCTGCGGATCGAAGGAAACGATCACGACGTCGTAGTCCTTGCCGGCGGTGAAGGGGACGACCTTCAAGCTCGTCGCTAAATCGTCCATGACGACGTTACAGAGCATCGGGCAGCGGAAATAGGCGAGGGCGAGGATCACCGGCCGCTCGCCGAAGAAGGAGCTTAAGGGGACCTCGCGGCCGGCCTCGTCCCGCACCCGGGTGGCCATGGGGAGCGAATCGCCGAGCTTCTGGTCGTAGCCGATGTTCTGGAGCGGCGTCGGCACGGTCTTCGCCGGAATCACCGTCTCGCGCGCGGGCGACGGGAACTCCTGGGCGAAAGCCGGCAGCGCCGGAGAGAGCATGGCGATCACGAGAAGACCGGCCAGGAAGGAAGTCCTCACTGCGCGTCTCCCGCCTTCGGGCTCGCCGGATTGGGAGCGGTCGTCGCCGGCGTGGGCGCCGGGGGAGCCGGCGTCGCCAAGGCTCCCGGAGTCGTCGTGGGATTGCCATTCGCGGCCGGCAGCCCGCGGCGTAGGAGAACGTCGATCGCGAGATCGACCGGGATGCGCACGGTCCCCTGCTTCTGATCGATCCAGGACGGTCGAGCGATCATCTGATCCTCGGCGGCGCGGAGGGTGAGCATGTCGCCGTCGGCGTTGGCCTGGAGGCGCGGCTCGGGAGGCAGCCGGCGCTGCCGGACCTCGCGCATGGCGGGCGCTGGAGGATCGGCCGCCTTCTCCAACCGGCCGAGACCGAGGAACAACCACCAGACGACGAGGAGGACCAGAAGCGTTCCGCCGGCGAGGATCAGCGCCGACCAGACGACGCCGCGGACGTTTAAGTCACGGTCGTACTGCGCCGCGTCCGACGTGTGGACCTCGCCCGGGCGGTGCGGTGCGTCGGCCGGCCGGTCGGTCCGATGAGGATGCTCACTCATGAGCGACGGCCTCCGCGAGGAACGGATCGTTGATCGGCAGGAGCGGCCGCTTCTTGAGCTCGGCGCAGAAGGCGAAGAACCAGATGCCACCGACGGCGAGCAGGGTGGCGATATAAAGCCAGTGGAAATAGAAACGGTGCCCGGGGTGCGGGAAGGCGGGCTCCGCCTGCCAGAAGAGATCCACCCAGCGCATGAAGAGCATGAAGCCGGCGAGCGCCCCGAGCCGCTTCGGGATCCGTTTCAAACCCCTTGAGAGGAGAAGGAGGAACGGCATCCCGAAGTGGAAAAGGACGAGCGAGAGAGCCACCCAGCCCCAGCCGTTCTCGATCCGCCGCACGTACCAGATGATCTCCTCCGGCAGGTTCCCCGCCCAGATGATGAGGAACTGCGAGAACGAGAAGTAGGCCCAGAGCATGACGAAGGCGAGGAAGAGCTTGCCATAGTCGTGGAAGTGCCGCGGGGCGAGCACGCGATCCATGGGCTCCCGGCGCGACAGGTAGAGCGCGATGAGAATGAGGAACGCCAGGGCCGCAAGCGCTTGCCCGCCGAGGAAGTAGATGCCGTAGATGGTCGAGAACCAGTGCGGCTGGAGCGACATCAGCCAGTCGACCCCGGCGAAGGTCGCGGTGAGGCAATAGATCGCGAGACCCGGCGCGGCAAGGAGCTGCATGCGGCGGGCGAGGCCGGGATCGGGCGCGCTGTCCTGCCGGCGCCCCATGCGGTCGAGGAGGAAGGCGAAGCCGCTCCAGATGACGAAGTAGAGCACCAGCCGCAGGATGAAAAACGGCACGTTCAGATACCAGTGCTTCTCCTGGAGAATGATGTCGTGGGCGACGACGTCGGGCCGCGCCCAGACGAAAATCTGTTTCATCCCGAGGAGGATGGGAATCGAAAGCACGCCGACGAGCGGGATCGTCCGCGCCGCCGCTTCCATGGGCCGGCGGATCACCAGGCCCCAGGCGCCGCCCGACATGATGTGCAGCATCGAGATCGCGAGGCAACCCACGGCCACTCCGGTGGCGAGGAGCCAGGCCACGAGATAAGCGCGGAAGAAGACCGGCGCGTTTACGAACAGGCCGAGAAGAGAGGCCACGATGCCCACGCCGGCAGCGACGAGCGCCTTACGTTGCAGGCCGGCGAGATCGCCCGGGGCGGTCCAGTCGGCGGCCACGAACGGCAGCCGGAGAGGGGCTCCGGTTTTACCCGCGTCGAGGGTCGTCACTGGCGCTCCTTCCCGTTCTTCGAGCGTTCCGACTCATGGCGGATGGGCTCGGGAGCCTGCACCCCGTCGCGCGGCCCCTCGTCCTCCGACCGTACCGGCGGCAGCTTGAAAGCCGCGTCGAGCCTCTGCCGCTCCTCCGGAGTCAAGTCGGCCAGGCGGGCGTTCTGCGACAGTTGGAGAACGCGGATGTAGGCGACGATCGCCCAGCGGTCCTCGGGCGGAATCTGGCTGGCGTAGGAGGGCATCACCCCGAAGCCCTCGGCGGTGACGTTATAGAGATAACCCGCGGGCGACGTGCGCAGGCGATCGATATGGAAGGACGGCGGCTGCTTGTAGCCGCGCTGCACCACCATGCCGCGACCCGTCCCGGCGCGGTCGTGGCAGGGCGAGCAAAAGATGTTGTAGCGCTGCTCGCCGCGGAGCAGCACCTCGCGGGTGACCGGGAACGGAAAGGTGTCGACCGGCTTGTTGTCCTTCCCCAGGCCGGTGTAGGCGGCGCGATCGGCGCGCAGGAAGCCGCGCGCCACGGTGTGGGCGGGGAGCGGCCGGGCCGACGTTCCATCGGCGAAATAATCGCTCTCGCGGAGCGGGACGTATTTCGCCTGGTTGTGCATGTTCTGCCGGCAGCCGGCGGCGAGCACCAGCGTCAGCGCCATCACGGGGAGGACCGCGGTCTCAGACCTCAACTTCGGCCACCTCGCTGGAGTGCAGATCGGAGAGGAGCTTCTCCGTCCCCTGGCGATCGAACTTGGGATCGGCCGCCTTGATGACGAGGAAGAAGTGAGCGCGCGAGGCCTCGGCGAAGCGCGGCACGTTGAAGACCGGATGGTAGGGCTGCGGCAGGCCGTTCAAGGCGAACATGCCGAAGACGGCGAAGAGCGCCGCGACGAGGATCGTGCACTCGAAGGTCGGCACGATGAACGCCGGCCAGCTGTGCATGGGCCGGCCGCCGATGTTCATCGGGTAAGCGTACAGGTTGATCCAGTACTGGAGGAGATAGCCGCCGGTGCCGCCCAGAATGCCGCCGATCAAAACGAGAAGCGACATCCAGGAGTGGTGGAGCCCGAGGGCGTGCGAGACCTCCTCGATCGGATAGGGCGTATACGCCTCGACCTGGCGATAGCCGGTCGCCCGCACCCGCTCGACCGCATGGATCAAGTCGTCCGGAGTGTCGAACTCCGCCATCAGACCGTAGAGGATGGGCCGTTCTTCGAGGTGAATGCTCATTCCCTTGTCCCCGAAATTTCCGGTATCTCCGGTTCACTCCCCTGGGAGCCGGGGGTGAGCGCGCGCATCTCGGCGATCGAGATCATCGGCAGGAAGCGGATGAAGAGGAAGAGGAGCGTCAAGAAGAGCCCGATCGTCCCGATGAAGGTGCCCCAGTCGATCATCGTGCCTCGGTACATGCCCCACGACGACGGCAGAAAGTCGCGGCTGAGGCTCGTGACGACGATGACGAAGCGCTCCAACCACATGCCGACGTTGACGAACATGCAGACGATCCACAGCGGCACCGGATTGGTCCGCACCTTCCGGAACCAGAGGAGCTGCGGCACGATCGCGTTGCAGAGGATGAGCAGCCTCCAGTGCAGGCGGTACGGACCCATGATCCGGTTCAAGATCATGAACTGCTCGTATTTGTTGGCGCTGTAGGCGGAGAAGAAGATTTCGATCCCGTAGCCATAGACGACGATCAGTCCCGTCGCGAGCATCACCTTCGCCATGTTCTGGAGGTGACGGGTGGTGATGAAGTCCTGGAGGCCGAAGGCGGCGCGGAGGGGGATCGTCAGCGTCAAAACCATGGCGAAGCCGTCGTAGATCGCCCCGGCCACGAAGTAGGGCGGGAAGATCGTCGAGTGCCAGCCCGGGACGATGCCGACCGCGAAGTCGAAGGAGACGACGGTGTGGACCGAGACGACGAGCGGCGTCGCCAAGCCCGCGAGGAGGAGATAGGCCGCCTCGTAGTTGTGCCAGTGGGCGGCCGAGCCCCGCCACCCCATGGAGAAGAAGCCGTAGAAAATCTGGAAGAACCGGTTCTTCGCCCGGTCGCGGAGCGTCGCCAGATCGGGAATCAAACCCACGTACCAGAAGAGCAGCGACACCGTGGCGTAGGTCGAGACCGCGAAGACGTCCCAGACGAGCGGGCTTCTGAACTGCGGCCACATGCCCATCGTGTTCGGATACGGGAAGAGCCAGTAGGCGAGCCACGGCCGGCCGAGGTGGAGGACCGGGTACATGCCGGCGCAGGCCACGGCGAAAAGCGTCATGGCTTCGGCGAAGCGGTTGATCGACGTCCGCCACTCCTGACGGAGGAGAAGGAGGATGGCGGAGATGAGCGTGCCGGCGTGGCCGATGCCGATCCACCAGACGAAGTTGACGATGGCGAAGCCCCAGCCCACCGGCTGGTTGACGCCCCACACCCCGACGCCCTTGGCGAACAGCCAGGTGACGCAGGCGAGGAAGAGCATCATCAGGCAGAAAGAGAGGCCGAAGGCGACGTACCACCAGCGCGGCGTCTTCGCGGTGACCACCGAGCTGATCTTGTCGGTGACCGTGCCCGGGGTGTAGCCCGGCGCCAGGACCGGCGGCCGGTAGGGCTTCTCGGGCAAGCCGTCGGGGAGCTGGACCCGCTCGTCGATCGTCGCCATCAGATCCTCAAGCCTCCCGGCTTCTCTTTGTCACCCATCTCGGGATTCGGGTTCTGGAGCTTCGCGAGATATGTCGTGCGCGGCCGGGTGTTGAGCTCTTCTAACAGCGCATAGTTGAGCGGATCGGCCTTGCGCTCTGTCGACTCCCAGGCCGGGTTGTTGTTGTCGCCGAAGACGATCGCCTCGGTGGGGCAGGCCTGCTGGCAGGCGGTCTGGATGTCGCCGGGGACGACCGTCCGTGAGGCGACCTCGGTGTCGATCTTCGCCCGGTTGATCCGCTGCACGCAGTAGGTGCACTTCTCCATGACGCCCCGCATGCGGACGGTGACGTCGGGGTTCTGGAGGAGCTTCAGGACCGGCACGTCATGGTTCGAGTAGCGCAGGAAGTTGAACCGCCGCACCTTGTAGGGGCAGTTGTTCGAGCAGTAGCGGGTCCCCACGCAGCGGTTGTAGACCATGTCGTTCAGGCCCTCCGAGCTGTGGGTGGTGGCGGCGACCGGGCAGACCAGCTCGCAGGGGGCGTTCTCACACTGCATGCAGGGGACCGGCTGATGGTGGACTTGGGGGTCGTCGAGGTCGCCCGCGAAGTAGCGGTCGATGCGCAGCCAGTGCATGGCGCGCTGCTTTAACACCTGGTCTTTCCCCACGGTCGGGATGTTGTTTTCCGCCTGGCAGGCGACGACGCAGGCGCTGCAACCGGTGCAGACGTTCAGATCGATCGCCATGCCCCAGGCGTAGCCCTTGTACTCGTAGGGCGGATAGAGGGTGAGGTTCGCCTCTTCCTTCTCCTCTTGCTCCTCTTCCGGGGTGGGCTCGCCGGGCTTCTTATGGATGAGGTTTTGATCGTCCTGGAAATCCGCCAGGGTCCCGGTGCGCACCGGATGGCGGACGGCGGCGGCATCGGTCGCCTCCGGGATCTCTTCGGCACCGCTCTCCAGCAGGTGGTGGTTCTGGGTGCTGGCGAGGGTGAAGGTCTGGCCGGTTTTCTTCAAGCCGATCCCGGGGACCGCCCAGAGGGCGGCGGTCGTGCGGAGCGCATAGGCGTTGAAGCCGTGCTCGTTGCCCACCGGGCCGGCGTTCCAGCGGCCATAGCCCAGGTGGAGGGTGGCACAGCGGTCGGCGTGGCCGGGCTGGACCCAGACCGCGGCCTGGATCTTCCGACCGCCAGCCGATACCTCGACCACGTCCTCGATCTGGAGCTTCAGCCGCCGGGAGAGGGCCGGGCCGATCACCAGGGCGTTGTCCCACACCAGCTTGGTCATCGGCTTCGGCAGCTCCTGGAGCCAGGGGTTGCCGGCATACCGCCCATCCCAGATCGTGGGATCGGGACGGAAGAGGAGGGTGATCGCCTGCGGGTCGATCTTTTTCCCGGCGATCGTGGCGGCCGCCTGCTGGACCGCCCCGAAGTTGATCGCGACGGTGGCCTCCGGCTCGGCGGTCCCCGGGACGACCCCGTCGTGGAGCACTTTGCGGAACGCCGCCTCAGGATCGGCAGCATTGCCGGCACGGGCCGCGGGGGGCAGGTTCTTCAGCCAGTAGGCGTGGACGACGTCGTAGGCCGAGGCGTCGATCTGGTTGGCGAAGAGGGCCAGGAGCTCGTGGCCGCTCTTGCTCTCGTAGAGCGGCTCGATGAGCGGTTGGACGAGCGAGACCGTGCCGTCGTAGGCGCGGGCGTCGCTCCAGGTCTCGAGCGGATGCGATTCGGGGATGTGCCAGTGGGAGAGCTGGGCCGTCTCGTCCTGGTAGAGGCCGTGGTGGACCCGGAGCCGCGCCTTCTGGTAGGCGTCGGCGAACCCGAGGTCCGCCGGGGCGGTGTAGACCGGGTTGGCGCCGAGGACGAAAAGGGCCTCAACCTTGCCGGCGTTGAGATCGATCACCAGCTCCTCGATCGACCGCAGGGGGTCGACCGGATCCGCCTCGACCGGCTTGGTGTAGCGGACGGTCTTCCCGACGTTGCCGAGATGCTGGTTCATGGCGAAAGCCAGCATCTGCACCGCCTGCGGGGCATAGCCGTCGGCCACCACGAGACAGGCCCCCTGGTTGGCCTCCAGATCCTTGACCGCCGCCGCCACCAGCTGCTGGGCCCGCGGGGAGAGCGGGCTCGCCGGGTCGGCCGCCGCGGCACCCAGACCGGCGGCGAGGGCGAGGGCGAAGGCGGCGACCTCGTCGGGCGACAGGGGCAGCCGGTGGTCGGCGAGCGTCCCGGTATTCGTCGGCAGGCTCTCGATGGCGTAGAGCCGGTTCATGGTCTGCCGCTTCGCCCGCACCTGGCGGGCGCGCGAGAAGTCGCGCGAGTAGCGCAGGCTCCCCGGCCCCTGGGTGAGGAAGTCGGAGTCGAGCGCGAGGATGACCTTCGCCTTCGTCAGGTCGTAGATCCGATCGTGCGGCCCGCCGAAGGCGGCGGCCGTCGCGGCATACTCGTCGTGCGCCGCCGCCGGCTCGAAGCGGTGCCAGCGCGCCTTCGGGTACTGGGCGAGGATCGTCTTCATCTGGTCGGCGAAGGTCGGCGAGGTGACCGTGCCGGTGAGGATGCGCACCCCTTCGCCGCCCAAAGCCTGCTGGGCCTTGAGGAGCGGCGACGCCTCGTTGACGAAGGCTCCCCAGGTGCGGATGCGGCCGAGATTGACGATCGACTGCGAGCGGTTGGGATCGTAGAGGCCGAGCACCGAGGCCTGGGCGAAGACGTCGGTCGCCCCGAGGCTCGCCGGATGCTCGGGATTGCCCTCGATCTTCGTCGGCCGGCCGGTGTGGCTCTCGGCGAGCACCCCGTAGCCGTAGCCGCCGTGGACATGGGTGGTGGCGAAGTAGAGCGCCCGGCCCGGCACGACCTCCTCGGGCTGGCGGACGTAGGGGACGATCCGTTCGAGCGGCTGCTTGGTGCAGCCGGTCAGGCCCGCGAGCCCCAGGGAGGCGCCGGCGAGCTGAAGAAAGGCGCGCCGGGAGACCCCGTCGTCCGCCGGCTCGACCCACTCGGAAGCCTGGCGAGGGAACTCGCGATGCAGCCAGTCCTGGAAGTCCGGGGTGCCGGCGAGCTCGTCCAGGCTCCGCCACATCTCGGGCCCGTGGGTGCCCTGGAGCTTCTCCTTCACGGCCTCCAGATCGATCGACCCCGACCGGCCCATTTCCCTGAGGGTGCGATCCTCGCTCTCGTTCACAGGTCCCTTCCCCTTCGCCCTAGCGGTGGCAGGTCGAGCAGCTGGTGAGCGTGCGCGGCGGCAGCACGTGGTAGTTCTTGACCAGGCGCGCGCCGAGGCCCGGATCGTCCGCCGGCGGCTGCCAGGCCATGTTGAACACCTGCTCCTTAGGCCGGATGTACTTCGCCGGGTTGCGGTGGCAGTCCAGGCACCACTCCATCTGGAGCGACGCGTTCTGGTACAGGAGGGGCATGCGGTCGACCCGCCCGTGGCAGGTGGCGCAGCCCACTCCCTTGGCGACGTGGATGCTGTGGTTGAAATAGACGAAGTCGGGAAGGTCGTGGACCCGCGACCAGCGGAGCGGCGTGTTGTTCGAGAAGCTCGACCGCACCGGCTCTAAGAGAGCGGCGTTGGTCCAGATCTGCTTGTGGCAGTTCATGCACGTCGCGGTGGGGGGCATGCCGGCGAACGACGACTTCTCGACCGAGGTGTGGCAGTACCGGCAGTCGATCCCCAGCTGCGCCACGTGGTGCTCGTGGCTGAACGGCACCGGCTGCGGCTTGACGACGTTCTGCCCGGTGACGTAATGCGAGCGCAGCAGCTCCGAGTACACCCAGCCGAGGAAAGCGAGGATGAAGACGCCGCCAAAGATGCTCACCTTGGCGATCGTGTTGGTGCTGCGATGGAAGATCTGCGGCATCCGCGCTCCTCCCCCCTAGCTCAACTGGAGGGCACCATATCCCTTGCCGAATGTCTACACAAGCTGTGTCTGCGAGCTTGTGACAACCGTCACAAGCGGCATCCTAGCAGTCGCTCGGTGGACGTGCAAGACAGAGGCCTGAAGAATCGAGGAATGGAGATGGGGGTATGGGGCGTCCAGCAAGCGGGGCGGCGGAGCACCGCCCCGCTTCTCTATTTAGCAGAACTTTGAGCTTTAGCTTGACGGCCCCATCCGGAACGCCCTACCCTACACCTATGGAGGCAGATATGGAGCTTTCCAAGAAAACAACCCTCCTCTTCCCCCCGGATCTCCACGACCACCTGTCGCAGCTGGCGCGGCAGCGCGGCGTTAGCCTGGGAGAGTTGGTGCGACGCGCCTGTGAGGTTCAGTACGGGATCGTCTCCAAGGAGTCCCGGGTGGCGGCGGTGCGGGACCTGGAGGCCCTGGCCTTGCCGGTCGGTGATCCGGATCAGATGGAATGGGAGTCGGTGCCGAGCCCCGAGGATCTCCCCGCTTGATTCTGCTGGATGCCAACATCTTCATGTACGCCGCGGGAGCGGCGCATCCCTACAAGGCTCCCAGCACGGCCTTCCTGCTGCGCGTGGCCCGCGGCGAGATCGAGGCGGCGGTCGACACCGAGGCTCTGCAGGAGATCCTCCACCGCTATCGCGCCATGGGGCGCTGGGAGGACGGCCGCCTCGTCTACGACTCCGCCCGGCGCATCGTCCTGATCTCGATCCCGATTACCGTCGAGAGCCTCGATGCCACCCGAGAGCTTCTGGATCGTTACCCCGGGCTGACGGTTCGGGACGCCCTCCATGCCGCCGTGGCCCTCCACACCTCCGCCGAAGCCATCTGCAGCTACGATCGCGACTTCGACCAGATCGCCGGACTCAAGCGAGTGGAACCCTAGCTACTCGCCCGGAGAGCGCGCCCTACGACCGTCGCGGCGCGTAGCGGGCGAGCTTGGCGCGGAGGATCTCGGCGTTGATCGGCTTGCCGACGAACTCCGTGAAGCCGGCGGCGTCGAGCTCGTGCTGGTGGCCCATCCGGATCGAGGCGGAGAGGGCGAGAATGGGGAGGCGGGCGAACTTGGGGTCCGGCAGGGCGCGGATCTGGCGGGTGGCGGCATAGCCGTCGAGCTCCGGCATCCGCAGGTCCATGAGGACGACGTCGTAGTCCCGCCGCAGAACCTGCTCGACCGCCAGCCGGCCGTTCGCCACGACGTCGAATTCAACTTCCCAGGTGCGGAGGATTCCGGTGAGGACGAAGAGGTTGACCTCGTTGTCGTCCGCCACCAGGATCTGCATGCCGCGGAGCTCCTGCGCCTCGTTCGCCCTCGGAAGCTCTGCCGACTCGGCCGCCGGCGCGGCCACCGGCGCCCGCTTCAAACGCAGGGTGAAGGAGAAGGTCGTCCCCCGGCCGAGCTCGCTTGCGACCTTGAGCTCGCTGCCGTGAAGCTCGACCAGGGTCTTGCTGATCGACAGCCCGAGCCCCGTCCCGCCGTACTTGAGGCCGATGTCGTAGCTCGCCTGAGTGAACTCGTCGAAGATGTGCGGCAGCCGATCCGGGGCGATCCCGATCCCGGTGTCGCGGACGGCGACGGCGACCGCCACGGCGTCCGCGTCCGTCTCCGCCTCCACGACGGCGAGCGACAGCGTCACCTGGCCCCGGGCCGTGAACTTGATCGCATTGCCGAGCAGATTCGTCAGCACCTGCCCGATCTTGACCGGGTCGCCGAGGAGGCTCGCCGGCACCGCTCCGTCGATCTCGGCGTCGAGCGCCACCCCCTTCTCCTCCACCTTCACCCGCAGGTTCTGGACGATCCCGGAGGCGAGCTGCCGGAGATCGAAGCTCCTCGCTTCGAGGGACATCTTGCCGGCCTCGATCTTGCTGAAGTCGAGGATGTCGTTGACCAGGCCGAGCAGGCTCTCCGAGGACGAGCTCAGCATGCGGACGAACTTCGCCTGCTTCGGCGACAGCTCCGTCATCCCGAGGAGGCTGGCGACGCCCATGATGGCGGAGAGAGGCGTGCGGATCTCGTGGCTGATCATCGAGATCAGATCCGATTTCGCCTGGGTCGCCCGTTCGGCCCGCTGCCGCTCGCGGACCAACTCGCGCTCGTACTCCTTGCGATCGGTGGCGTTGAAGATGGTGGTGCGGATGAGGTAGGGCCTCCCCGCCGCATCCTTCTTGACCACCGAGTTGATCAGCGCCGGGAGCCGGCTGCCGTCCGCGCAGACGAGGTCGACCGCGATCTCCCGCACCATCCCCTGCATCTGGAGGAGAGGTGCGTAGTGGGTCTCGTGGAAAATCTTCCCTCCCGCGGTCAGCAGGTCGCGGAAGAGCTTGCGGCCGACCAGATCCTCCCGCCGGTAGCCGGTCCAGGTGAGGAAGGTCTGGTTGACCTTGACGATGGGCCGGCCGGGCGGGGCCGAGAGGTAGCCGCAGGGGGCGTTCTCGTAGAGATCCTCGGTGCTCTCTTCGAACCGCTCGGTGGGGACCGCCTGGGAGGACTCGTCGGGCGCTGACAAAACTGAAGATCTACAGGAAGCCCCGGAGGGCGGCGATCGTCTCTTCGGGAGCGCTCAGGTTCGGGCAGTGCCCGGTCGCCGCGAGGTGGACCAGCGCGCTCCCGGGGATCTGCCGGTGCACGTACTCTCCCACCGCGCGGGGGGCGATGACGTCGTCGGAGCATTGGAGGATCAGCGAAGGGGTGGTCACCTTGGGGAGATCGGCGCGGTTGTCGGAGAGGAAGGTGACGCGGGCGAAGTGCCGCGCGATCTCCGGGTCGGTGCGGCAGAAGCTGTTGGTGAGCTCCTCGCCGAGCGCCGGGCGATCCGGGTTGCCCATGATGACGGGGGCCATGGCGCTCGACCAACCGAGATAGTTGCTGTCGAGCGATTCCAAGAGTCCCTCGATGTCCTCCCGGCTGAAGCCGCCGAGGTAGCCCGGCTCGCCCGGCTCGTCGATATAGTGCGGCGAGGGACCCACGAGGACCAGCTTCGAGAAGCGGTCCGGCTCCTGGATCGCCGCCAGCACCCCGATCATGGCGGAGACCGAGTGCCCGACGAAGATCGGTCGCTCGAGCTTGAGCTCGCGGCAGATCTCCAGGACGTCGTTGGCATACCCCGAAAGCGTGCCATACCGTACGCGGCTGTAGGCCGAGAGGTCCGACTTTCCGGCGCCCACGTGATCGAAGAGGACGATCCGGTAGTCGTCCGCGAACGCCGGCGCCACGAATCGCCACATGTTCTGGTCACAGCCGAAGCCGTGGGCAAAAACGAGCGCCGGACCTTCCGTCCGCCCCGCGAGCTGGACATTGTTCCTTAAAATAGTGTTCATACAGGGGAGATGATACCACCTCCCTCTCTGGGGGGACCTGCCACGCCGCGGCCCCCCGCCCCTACCACTTCCGCTCCTTGATCGCCTCCTCCGCCTCGCGGTCGAGGGTCTTCGTCCGCTCGGTCTGCCGCTTGTCGTAGAGCTTCTTGCCCTGGGCGAGCGCGATCTCGACTTTGAGCCAGTTGCCCTTGAGGTACATCGAGAGGGGGACGACCGTAAACCCCTTGAGCAGCGTGCGCCCGAAGAGCTTCTCGATCTCCCGCTTCTTCAAGAGGAGCCGGCGCGGCCGCTCGGGCTCGTGGTTCTCCCGGTTGCCGTGGCTGTAGTGGCTGATGTGGGCTCCCACCAGGTAGGCCTGGCCGCCTCTGAACTCGACGTAGCTGTCCTTCAATTGCACCTTGCCGTTCCGCGCCGCCTTGACCTCGGTGCCGGAGAGCTCCATGCCGGCCTCGAAGGTGTCCAAGACCTCGTAGTCGTGGCGCACCCGCTTGTTGGTCGCGAGGGAGCGTACGGGAATGGGTTTGCCGGTCATAGGGAGAGAGTGTAGCGCGCAAGTGCTAGACTGATGCATCCGATGAGAGCGACGGTTCCGCTTCTCTGCCTCTTTTTTCTCTTTCTTCTCGCCTCCGACGCCCAGGCCGCGGCAGAGATCTCGGACTTCAAGGTCACGGTCGACGGCAGCCGGGCGATGGTCAGCCTGAAGCTCGAGCGCGCCTTCACCTCGCGTCTGTGGGAGAGGGTGGGTAGCGGTCTACCCACGAGCATCGTCTACCGCTTCCTCTTGGAGAAGGACCGGAAGCGCTGGTACGACACCCAGCTCCAGGAGAGCACCTTCGAGGTTCTCGCGACCTACGACGCCGTCGAGCGACAGTACGCCATCAACTACAAGCTCGACGGCAAGCTCGTCGAGAGCCGCACGGTCCGCGAGCCCACGGAGCTGGCCGCGGCGATGACCCGGATCGACGCCCTCCCCCTCTTCACCCTCGACCGCCTGCCCCAGAAGTGGCGGCTGCTGATCAAGGCGCGGGCCGAGCTGGGGGCGAAGACCGTCCTCGCCCTGATCCCGGTCAACATCACGACCGAGTGGATCGAGTCGCGCAAGTTTCGCGGTCCGGGGGGCGAGCCGTGAATCGCCGGCGCTCGGGTCTCAAAGACCGTCTACTGCAAAACCGCAAGGACCCGCGGCTCATCGTCACCGGCCTCGGCCTCCTCCTCCTCCTCTTCACCGCCGGCTTCTATCTCGTCCAGAGAAACCGCGACCTGCCGAGCTTCCTGGTCACCAACCGGGTGCTCCTCTTCGTCCTCTGGTACATCAACGTCGTCCTCATCCTCGCCGTCCTCTTCGTCCTCCTGCGCAACCTCTTCAAGCTGCTCATCGAGCGCCGGCACCGAATCCTCGGCTCGAAATTCAAGTTCAAGCTCGTCGCGACCTTCATCGGCCTCTCGCTCATCCCCGTCCTCCTCCTCTACGCCATCGCCTCCGAGCTGCTCCAGGGCTCGATCGAGCGCTGGTTCAACACCCCGCTGAAACCCGTCCTCTCGCAGGGGAATACGGTCTCCCAGGCGCTCTACGACCAGATCGAGCACAGCGATCTCCGGCTCGCCGGCCGGGCGCTCGCCGACGTCCGCGGCTTCGACTTGAAAAACGCCGCGGCGCGGGCGCGTCTCACCCGCCGCCTGCAGGAGCTTCAGGGGGAGCTCGGGGTCGACTACCTGGCGGTCTACGAGGGGAGCGAGTTCGTGCAGGCGGTGGTCAACCCGGAGGCCGGCCTCTCGAACCTGCCGGAGCCCGGCCACGACTTCCTGGACGAGGTCGCCCGCCGCGGCCAGGCGCTCCGCCGGGAGGAGCGGCCGGCCGGGCACGGCCGCCTGCTGATGGCCGGCATCCGCGGCCCCCTCCCCGCGAGCCCGCGGGGCGCCGAGCCGCTGGTGGTCCTCGCCGGCTCGCTCCTCCCCCCGGCGCTCGCCGATGCCAGCGAGGCGCTCATCCAGAGCTTCCAGAGCTTCCGCCAGCTGGAGGTGCAGAAGGACGACCTGACGGCGAGCCACCTGCTCATCTTCCTCATGGTCACCCTTCTGATCCTCCTCGCCTCCTCCTGGGCGGGGCTCTACCTGGCGCGGCGGGTGACGGTGCCGATCCAGGCCCTGGCCGAGGGGACCCGGCGGATCGGCCTGGGCGACCTCGACCACCGGGTGGAGGTCGACGCCGACGACGAGCTGGGGGTGCTCGTCCGTTCGTTCAACCAGATGACCGAGGATCTGCAGAGCAACAAAGAGCTCCTGGAGCACAGCAATCGCGAGCTCACCGCCACGGCTCTGCGCCTGGGCGAGGAGCGGGCGCTCTTGGCGGCGGTGCTCGAAAACGTCGCGGCGGGCGTCGTTTCGACCGATGCCCAGGGCCGGATCTTCACCTGCAACGGCGCGGCTCTCGCGATCCTCCGCCAGCGCGAGGAGGAGGTGCTCGGGCGGCGGGTGGAGGAGGCCTGGCCGGACAGCGAGCGGGGAAAGCTCGCGGCGCTCCTCGCCCACGACCCGCCGGCCGGCCAGGAAACCCGGGGAAGCCGCGAGGTGCACCTGATCCTGGGCGGCGAGTGGAAGACTTTCGAGGCCAAGATCACCCCCATGCGAACGCCGGGCGGGGACCTCCTCGGACGGGTGCTGGTCATCGAGGATCTGACCGAGCTCATCAAGGCGCAGCAGCTCGCCGCCTGGAACGAGGCGGCGCGGCGGATCGCCCACGAGATCAAGAACCCGCTCACCCCCATCCGCCTGGGGGCCGAGCGGTTGCAGCGGAAGGCCGAGCAGGGCGACCCCGGCCTCGCCCGAGCGGTTTTGGACGCCGTCGACATCATCGTCCGCGAGGTGGGTACGATCCAGCAGATGGTCGACGAGTTCTCGCGCTTCGCCCGCATGCCGAGGCCGCGGCCGACGGTGGTCGACCTTCCCCGGCTCCTGGAGGAGACCCTCCATCTCTACCGGAACCTCAAACCGGGGGTGGAAATCGAGGACGGGAACGGGGTGGGAGGAACGCTCGCTCCGCTCCCCCTCCCGGAAATCCGCCTCGACGGCGAGCAGATCAAGCGGGTCCTGATCAATCTCCTGGACAACGCGGTCGAGGCGACCGATCCGCCCGGGAGGATCACGGTCTCGGCCGAGGCCAACGACGGGCATCTGGAGATCCAGGTGAGGGACACCGGCCGCGGCATTCCACCGGAGAGCAAGGAGAAGCTCTTCCTCCCCTATTTCTCGACCAAGGGCCGCGGCACCGGCCTAGGGCTCGCCATCGTCCACCGGATCGTCGCCGACCACCATGGCTCGGTGCGGGTGGAGGACAACACCCCCAAGGGATCGGTCTTCACCCTGGAGCTGCCGATCGGGTAGGGGGCGCTGTGCCCGCCGCTTCACGCAGATAACACGCCGACCGGCATCCCTCCTTCCCGGTCGACGGCATAGACCCGGCGCTCGTCCCCGAGGAGCTCGATCCTGCCTTCCGGCTTCTCCCCGAGGCGCTCGGCCACCCGGATCGAAGCCTGGTTGTCCGGGTGGATGAGGCTGATGACGCGATCTTTGTCGAGGGCGGTGAAGGCGTAGGCGAGGGCAGCCCGGGCGCCTTCGGTGGCGTAGCCGTTCCCCCAGAAGCGCCGCGCGAGCGTCCAGGAGAGCTCGAAGCCCGGCCAGCCGGCGGGATCGGAGAAGCCGAGCAGCCCGAGGAACTCGGCCGTCGCCTTCGACTCGACCGCCCACATGCCGCACCCCCGCATCCGCCAGTGGCCCAGGAGAAAGGCCAGCACCCGCCAGGCCTGCTCCCGGCTGAAGGTGCCACGGAGGAGATAGCGCGCGACCTCAGGGTCGGCGTAAAGCTCGGCGTAGTCGTCGAAGTCGCTCGGGGCCAGGGGGCGCAGGCGCAGGCGTTCGGTTTCCAGGGTCGGAATCTCGTGGCGGTCCATGGAGGAAGGCTAGACGCGGGGCGTGTCGCGGCCCATCCTCGATTCCCGGAAACCGCCCATTGGCGGGTCGCCCCGCTGATTTTTCTTCGAGTCGCGAGACCGGCGGCGCGAAGTTCTCTTTTTCTGTCACGCTTGGCGGGAAACGCGCACTCAGATCTAAGGAAGCCTAAAATAAAGGAGTGCGCACTTTGAGCGAAGGACGGAGCCGGCGACCGCGGTTGAGCCTCGCGCTCAAGTTGGGACGGCTGGCGGAGGATCTCACCCAGAAGGAGGTGGAGGAGCGGTCCGGCGTCCCCGACCTCTCGGCCTTGGAGACGAACCGCGAGCCGGAGCGCCGGAAGGTCGAGGAGATCTTCGCCGCCATGGGCCGTCCCCTCCCCGAGGAGGTCGACACCGCGCTCTTCTGCACCGATCTGCTGCGCCGGCCCGAGACGCCGCTCCTGTCTCCCGTCGAGCCCACCCTCGAAGAGGCCCGGGCGCTCACCGCCGCTGCGGCCTTGGAAGCCGGAGCGGTGTTCCATGTCACCCTGGAACAGCTCACCCAGATCCTCCGGGAGACGAAAGCGAAGGTCCACCGGCAGGAGGCCGAGCCGCTCCTCAAGGATCTCCTGCGGCAGCCGGCGGCGGAGCGCTGGCGGATGGTCGAGGAGTACGAGGGATACCGTACCTGGGCGCTCGCCGAGCGAACGGCTTTTGAGAGCGAGAAGAAGGCGGCCCACAACGCCGACGCGGCGCTCGACCTCGCCCGTCTCGCCGTCCGTATGGCCGAGCTGACGCCGGGGAGCGAGGAATGGCGCTCCCGGTTGGGCGGTCTCTGCTGGGGCTTCCTCGCCAACGCCGCTCGGGTGAAGGGCGATTTCCCGGCGGCCGAGGCAGCCTTCCTCCGTTCCGATCGCCTTTGGCTGGCCGGCGCCGCGGCGGACCCCGGGCAACTCCTCGACGGCACGCTGCTCCTCGGCCTCAAGGCGTCTCTTCGCCGGCACCAGGGGCGGTTCGAGGAGTCCTTGGGTCTCCTGGCCCAGGCCTTGGCCTTGAGCCGGTCTGAGGAGACGACCGCGCGCCTTCTGCTCAAGAAGGGTTTCACATTGGAGCAGAAGGGCGACTGGCAGAGGGCGATTGAAACCCTCGAACAGGCCCGGCCTCTTATAGAACGCCGCGGTGATCTGAGGGCGCGCTTCGGTCTGGAATTCAACCTGTCGATCAGTCTCATCGGTGCAGGCCGCCATGCCGAAGGAGAGGCACTACTACCCAGGGTAATTGGGCTGGCGGTGCAGTTGGGTAACGGGTTAGACCTCTTAAGATGCCGCTGGTTACGAGGGCGGCTTGCGGCCGGCCAGAGCCGCCTGGACGAGGCTGTCGCCGAGTTGGAGTGGGTCGCAGGGGAACTCGTGGCACTCGCCATCGCCTTCGACGCAGGTCGCGCCTGCCTGGATCTCGCCGAGCTTTATCTGCGTCAGGGACGGACAGCCGAAGTGAAACGGCTCTCCGGGCAGATGGTCGCTGTCTTCCGGGCGCAGCAGGTCCACCGTGAGGCGCTCGCCGCGGTGATCCTCTTCCAGGAGGCGGCCGAGCAGGAGCGTGCCACGATCGAGTTAGCGAAACGGCTTGCTGCCTACCTGCGCCGGGCGCAGCATGATCCGACTCTTCGCTTCGAGCCGTGACAGGTCTCGGCGGAGCACAAGAGCAGGGGCTGGGAGAGCCCCTGCCCAAGGTTCTCACCTACTAGTGTAGTGGGTCAGAAATCCAATACCTTGAGAGCGGACACCCAAAGAACCGCCAACCCACTCTCTTCAGGCGTGTCATCCTGGAGCGGAGCGAAGGATCTGGGGGATGGGAGCCTTTCCGCCGCGCAGATCCTTCGGTCGCTAGGGCTCCCTCCAGGATGACGGTAGGAAAGGTCGGCGCGAACCGCACTACACTAGATCCCGGACCGGCAGCGGCCGTGGGGGTCGATGCCACAGCCGTTGTCCGCGTTTGGCACAGGACGGCTCATGCTAGTTGAGGTCGCACAGCGGCCGCTCGGATCGATGCCGCAGCCGTTGTCCGTGCTCGGTCCCGCCGTGCAGCGGCCGCTCGGGTCGAGGCCGCACCCGTTATCCAGCCAGAAGCCCACGAATCCTCCCCAGGCGCGGCCGAGGAGGTCCGTCAGGGAGAAGAAACCGGCGGTGCTACGGGTGCGGGACAAGGTCGGGCCGGCAGCCTGGGCGAGGGGTACGGTGAGAACGATCAGGAGGAAAGTGGCGATGAGGATGCGAGACAGCGTGGGGCGGCGGGGCATGGAGGCTCCTTGGCGGGGCGGCGCGCGCGCGGACGGGATGGCCGCGAGGGGCACGCCTCTCCCAGGTATGGTGCCTGAGAAAAACCGCGCGTGGACCCGTCACCTGCATGTATTTGAAGAACGGGGATTGACATGAGCCTGCAAAACGAAGAGGGAGCGGTGCTCGGACTCCTCGTCGTCCTCCTCCGCTCGCTCCGGCGCTGGTCGCAGGCGGACCTCGCGAAGGCCTCGGGCCTTCATAAGAGCCAGATCTCCGACTACGAGCGCTTGAAGAGCGTCCCCTCCGAGGCCACCCTGCGGAAGCTCGCCTCGGCCTCTGGCGTCCCCTGGGCCGACATCTACACGGTGCTCCCGGCGCTCCGCGCGCTCTACCGCCTGGCGACGCGACCGGCCGGCGGAAGGCGGGCCTTCCCAGGCGCCCGGAGGACGGCCGCCGCCGTGGGCCGGGCGGCGGCCGAGGCGTTCGAGCGCGACGTCCTCCCCTTCCTCCGCCAGCATCTTCCCGCCCTCGCCGAACCCGAACCGTCCACCCCGACGCCATCCGCGGACCCGACCGTCGAGCCGGCGGCGCTCGGCCTGTTGATCGTCCTCCTCCGTTCGCTCCGCCACTGGAGCCAGGGGAAGCTCGCGAGCGCCTCCGGGGTTCAGAGGAGCCAGATCTCGACCTACGAGTCAGGGGAGACCCAGCCCCGGCGGCAGACCCTGGAGCGGCTCGCCGCCGCCGTGGGGGTGCCGCTGGGCGAGGCCCTGGAGGGGCTCCCCTTCCTGCGCGAGATTCTGGAGGCTACCCGGGGAACGTCCGCCTGGCGACGCGGCACGGCCGAGGCGATCGGGAAGCTCGCGGCGGACCTCGTCCCCCTGGAGGTGGGGCCAGTCGTCACGCCAGACTTCCGGGCCGCTCCAGGAGCGAAAACTTAAAAGCCAGCTGAAACGCCTCCAAAGTCGGAGAAACTCTCTCCAAAGTCGAAAAAAGCTACGCCAAACTCGAAACGTCCCTGGATAAACTGGAATGCGCAGGCGAAAAACTCTTTCAAGCCCGGTCTAAACTCGGATGCGCGGACGATAAAGCCTTTCTCCTCCTCCCAAAACTGAATCGCGCCGCCTCCAAAGTCAAAAGAACCGACGAAAAACTAAATCACGGGTGCCCCAGCGGACTTTAGAGGCGTTTCGCGGAGTTTTGGAGGCGTTCCGACCGACGCCGGAGGCGTTTCAGTCGCCGCCGGAGGCGTTTCGATTGCCGCCGGAGGCGTTTCGATTGCCGCCGGAGGCGGAGCGTTGGGGTTTGGCGAGGTTCCGAGACCTCCCGGCGCCAGACGGCGCTGCATTAGAGGCGCCGGAGCGGAGTTTAGAGACCCTCCCAGGACACCCGACGACGGCCCCGATCGTTCCGGCGAGGGAGGTTCGAGGTTTTACCGGCTCGCGCCAGTGTTCGTTTACCTGGCGGAGGTCGGCTCCGACGGCTTTGGCGTCCTTCTGGAGCCTTTCGGCGTCACCGTCCCTCCGGCAGCGTCAGCTGAAGCTCCGTCGTCTCCAGGGCAGGTAGATCGACGGTGGTGAGATAGCCCTCCCGGCTGCCGGCGGCGATCGTGCTCTCGGAGGCGAAGAGGTTGAGGAAAAGGTCATAGCTGCCGGGCGCGAGGCCGGCCAACCCAAGATGACCCGTCCCGTCGGTCTCGGCGGAGAGGCCGAGCAGCCGGAGGTGACCGGCGAGGACACTCTGGGGTATCACGACACCGTCTCGCATCAGGATGACACCGGCGTGCGCGACGGGCTTGCCCTGGGCGTCGTCCAGCATCACCTCCAGGGACGCCGGCGTGTCCGGGCAGCGCAGCGTCTGTGGGGGAGCCGAGGCTCCGGAAGCGCTCGGGTCGGCGAGAGTAAATCCCGCCAGCGGGCAGCCGGGTCCGGAGAGGTAGACCCGGGGTGATCCCCCTGGGGTCTCCACCTCGAAGCTTCCGTCCATGCCCGAGCGAGCCGTGTCGTAGAGAGCCGGTCCCCCCTCGGAGTTAGCGCCAACGCTCGCGACGTAGGCTCCGGCGACGGGACCTCCCGCCGAGAGCACCATCCCCGTCGCGCTGTTCTTCTTTTTGAGGACCAGAGTCACCGGGGGCGGCGCCGTGTCCTTGGCGATCTCGGTCTCCACGGGGTCGGAGTCGAGATAGCCGGTCTTGTAGGCAGTGAGGGTCATCTTGCCTTCGCCCTGGGCATCGATCTCGAATTGCCCCGCGCGGTCGGTGGTCGTCGCGAAGCCTCCAGCCCACCAGAGCAGCGTCACCTTCGCCTCCGGGACCGGCCGGTTCGTCGCATCGAGCACGACACCATGGAGAGAGCTCGCGTCGAGATCGAAGTCGAGCTTCCGTTCGTCGTCGCCGTCGGTCGAGAGCTCCTTGGTCCCCACGACCGTCGAGCCGGAGGGCGAGCGCAGGAGGAAACCGTAGCGACCGGGCTCCCAGAGCGTCAGCTCGTATTTGCCGTCTTCGTCACTCCTCCCCTCGGCGCAATCGTCGCTCTTGGCTCCTTTGGGCACGCCGGAGCCGATCGGAAAAGCGACGACCGAATACTCCGCAGCCGCCCGGCCGCCTCGCCGGACCTCTCCCAGGACCCGAGTCGGAGCGAGAGCGACGTCCTCCTCTCTTTCCTGCCCCTCGGTCACGTGGACCCAGCGATCGACTCGGGCCGTGCTCTCCGGGATGGAGAGGCGAAGCTTGTAGACACCCTGGGGCATACGGTCCGCTCGGCAGACGCCCGACCGATCCGCGCGACCCTCCCAGAGCTGCCGGTAGGGCTGCTTCGGGTCCGGAGCCTCCGGAGCCAGGGCATAGACCTGACACCTCACGCGAGCCAGGGGCCGCCCGTGGACCGTAATGCGGGCGGCGAGACGTCCTCCGCTCGCCAGATCGACGTTACGAAATGCGAAGGTGCCCGGGCTGGCCGTCAGGCCCTGGACCTCACCCGGGATGAAGTCGGGGTGGCGCACCGAAACGTTGGCCATGGAGGCTTGGAGCCCGTTGAGGAGGACCAACCCGTCCGGCCCCGAAGTCGACACGGCCAACGGCCGGTCCTTGCGGCCAAATCCGAACGCCTCCGCGGCCCGTGCCTCGGCACCGTGCACAGGCTTGGCGGAGCCGGCCCCCTGGCAGCGCAGAACGAGGGACCAGCCTGGGCGCGGCTGCAAGCCCAATCGGACGTGTTCCGCCGGCCCCGCGGTCAGTCGGTGCAGGTCGGGAGCGTTCTGTGCCAGCGTCAGGGAGGCGATGAAAGTGCCCGCCGGGATTTTCGCCTCGGTTTCGCCAGGTTCGAGCCGAGCCCGGAAGATCGGCTCGCGAAAGGTCGGGCTCGCCGGCGCATAGAGCGAAACCGTGAGCGGATCCCGGCGAAGCCCGCTGTCGATGCGGAGCCGCGCCTTCCGGGGAACGGCAATCCGATAGGAACCGTCGTCCTGCGCTTTCAATTCCTCGCGGCGGAGGCGGACCGGGCCATGCTCCGGTCCCTCGATCCGCAGGCTATAGAAGGACGTGCCGATGCGCACCTCCTTGCCGGGAACGACCGACCGGCAGTCCGTCCGGAGCTCGACCTGAAAGCAAAGGTCGAGCGGGCTCAGAATGGCCTTGCCTCGGTCGTCAACGAGATGGAGCAGCGGCTGCGAGGGGGTCTGCCCGGAGACCACTGAGGCGGCGAAGGCAAGGACAGCCCAGGACAAAAGAAGAAGCGCGTGCCGACCTGGTCTTCTGCGCGACATCAAATTCGAGAATGTAGCCTGACGACTTCAACCTGTACGGGTGCAGTATGTGTTGCCAGAGGCGAGGATGAGAGCTGCGGTGCTTGCGCGCTCGCCACGGACGGCAAACCTGCCTGGCAGGAAAACTCGGCGCAGCCCGAGGGAAGGTCGACGCACGTTACATGAATGAACGTCGACAAACCGCAAAATACTTCACCTCGTTGAACTTGACAGCGTCCGCTGCAAAGATTCTGAGCGGCAGCAGGCCGAGAGGTAAAGCCAAGTGCCAGAATCAGTAAGAGCAGGCGGCCAAAGAAATGGATAACCTTGTGCGGTATCGGCATAATCGGTCTCCTTCGCGCGCTAAAGGATACCATAAGGACTTTTCCGCGAACAGCTTCGGCGCGGTCCGTAACGGCTTCGTCCTCCGGCCGGTTGCCCCTACAATGGCTTCAGGGGAGGGGTCATGGCCGAACCAGCCGAACCAGCCGAAAACAAGCCCTGGGAGCCGGGGGCGCCCGTCGAGCTGCCGATCACCGACGTGCTCGACCTCCACAGCTTTCCGCCGCGGGAGGTGAAGGACGTCGTCCGCACCTGGCTCGACGCGGCCTATGAGAAGGGCTTCCGCCAGGTGCGGATCATCCATGGCCGTGGCATCGGGGTGCAGCGGCAGACGGTCCGCACCCTCTTGGCCCGCGATCCCCGGGTGGTCGAGATGGGCGATGCTCCGGCCGAGGCCGGCGGCTGGGGCGCGACCTGGGTCACCCTCCGCTGATCCTCAACTCTAGATCTTCAACTAAGAACTCCATGGCCGTCCCCCCTCAGTCCCCATCCCCGTCGTGGCGCCAGCGCGCCCGGCGGCGGCTTCCCGGTCTCGGGCGGGTGGCGGTCGAGCTGATCTACAGCCGGCGCTACCAGATCGAGCTCCCCGGGAGGGCCATGGATTCCGGAGCGCGGCGAGCGCATCCTCGCCTTTCTGACCGATTTGGGCCTCACCTCGAAGCGCCGCCTGCACGCCCCCGAGGCCGCCACCTATCGCCAGCTCCGGGAGGTCCACACCGAGGCGTACATCGACTCGCTCTTGGCGACCGGCGCCCTCCTCCGGATCGTCGGGATCGACCTCCCGGACCCGCTGCCCGACCGCATCCTGGAGGCCCAGCGCCTCATGGTGGGAGGGACCGTCCTCGCCACCCGGCTCGCGCTCACGCGCGGCATCGCCATCAACCTCGGCGGCGGCCTCCACCACGCCTTTGCCGACCATGGCGAGCGCTTCTGCCTGTGGAACGACGTGGCGGTCGCCCTCCGCGAGCTGCGCCTGGGGGGGTTCACGGCGCCGGTCCTCGTCGTCGACCTGGACCTCCACGACGGCGACGGCACCCGGACGATCTTCGCCGACGATCCCAGCGTCCACGTGCTGTCGATCCACAACCAGACGACGGCCGCGGTGGTCTCCCCCGGCTCGACGGTCGTCGAGATGGGCGGCGGGGTCGAGGACGCGGCGTACCTGGCGGCGATCGAGGCGCACCTGCCGCCGCTCCTCGCGAGCGTCCAGCCGGGGCTCGTCGTCTATCTCGCCGGCTGCGACCCGGCGCGGGACGACGAGATCGGCGACTGGCGGATCACCCCCGCCGGGATGCTGGCGCGCGATCGCTTCGTCGTCGAGCAGGTGCGCGGCGGCCGGAAGGGGAGGCGCGGCCGGAGGATACCGCTCGCCATCGTCCTCGCCGGCGGCTATGGACACCAGGCCTGGACCTACAGCGCCCGCGCCTTCGCCTGGCTGATCTCCGGCCGCACCGTCGATCCGCCCTCCGCGGAGGAGATGACCCTCGCCCGCTACCGGGCCGCCGCGGCGCGCACCGCGGCTCACGAGCTGACCGGCGACGGGGCTCCCGGCGAGACCTCCGACGACTGGAGCCTCACCGCGGAGGATCTGGCGGCGGTCGGCGGCATGCGCGCCCGGACCCGCTTCCTCGGCTTCTACACCCCCCAGGGCCTGGAACTCGCCCTCGAACGCTCCGGCCTCCTCGACCGCATTCGCGCCCGCGGCTTTCCGCGCCTGGCGCTCGACCTGGAGCTCGACAACCCGGGGGGCGAGACCATCCGCCTGCGGGCCTTAGGCGTCCCCGAGCCGCTGATCGAGCTGCGCGCCCGGATCGATCGCGGCGCGGTGCCGGAGATGGCTCTCCTGCGGATCGAGTGGCTCCTCCTCCAGGACCCCGGCGCCCACTTCACCGCCGAACGCCCGCGCCTCCCCGGCCAGCGCTTCCCGGGGCTCGGCCTGCTCTCCGACCTGATGGCCCTGATGGTCGTCGCCTGCGAGCGCCTGCACCTGGACGGCGTGCTCTTCGTCCCCGCCCACTACCACACGGCGGCGCAGGGCCGGCGCCTCCTCGCCTTCCTCTCCCCCGAGCACGAGGGGCTCTTCCGCGCGCTTCAGGCGGCCCTCGCCCCGTTCCCTCTGGCGGTGGCGACGACGACGGTCGAGGAGGGGCGGGTGGTCGACGCGGCGACCGGGGAGGTCTTCGCCTGGCCGGCCCTGCCGATGGTCCTGCCGGTCGCCGACCGGCTGCGCGCCCGGCTAACGGAGGCGGACTACCAGAGTCGGGCAGCCCGGGCGGCGCTCCGCGGCTTCGCGGTGCGACCGGCCTACCGGCGGGGCTCGAACGGCAACCCGACCTCGCCCGCCGACCGGCGCAGGTAGGAGGAGAGCGCGTCGACCAGGGAGAGGGTCGCCCGTTCGTCGTCGGCGGCGCCCTGGAACATGATGAGGGCGGCGATCGCCTCGCGCTGGATGTCGCGCGAGCGGAAGATGGGGAGCATCTCCTCGGCCAGGCGTTTGACCTCGGCCGTGCGGCCGAGCTGGGCCGCGACCCCGGCTAGATCGAGAGCGGCCACCGCGGCCTCGTAACCGATGCCGAGCTCGATCCAGCCCTCCCGCACGCGGGAGAAGAGACGGGCGGACTCCTCCAGCTGGCCCAAGCCGCGGGCGATCTTCCCCTGTACCCAGAGCCGTCTGAGGACGGTCGGCGGGTCGTCGAACCGGCGGTAGACGTCGGCGCTCCGCGCCATCAGCCGCTGGGCCTCCAGGGCGCGGCCGGCGTCGGTCAGCCAGTCGATCAGGTTGTGATGGACGCAGAGGGCGAGGCGAGGGTCGGCCGCCGGCTCGATCAGGCGGCGCGCCTCGCGCAGGAGCTCGATCGCCCGCTCCGGAAAACCGATCTCCTTCTCGGCGAAGGCGCGGGCGACGATCGCCTCGCCGGCCCATTGCGCCTCGCCGGCACGCCGGTAGACGGCGATGGCGCGGTCGAGCAGGCTCGCCGCCTCGCCGAAGCGGCGCTGGGCGAGGCGGAGAGAGGCCCGGTACTGGTGCAAGCGGGCGCGTTCCAGCCGGTCGCGGCTGCCCTGGCGCAGGTGCTCCTCGGCGCGGGCGAAGGCCTCTTCGGCACCGCGCAGGTCGCAGGCGATGCGCCGGGCGTTGCCGATGGCGAGCTGGCAGCGGGCCCGGGCGTCGGCCAGGAGGAGCGCGCCCACCTCCTCCACCTCCAGCCGGTCCAGCACCTCCCCGGCGAGGAGCGCGATCTCCTCGCCCGCCTGGGGAGAGCCGGAGGCCTCTTCGCGGCTCGCGCGGAGCAGCTGGTCGACGACCGCGAGGCTCCAGAAGCGCTCGCTGTTCTGCACCAGCACCCCCCGGCGGGCGGGCGGGTGGCGGAGGATCTCGGCCACCCGGGCCGGCGCTTCGGCCTGCTCGCGGCGGATGCCGGCGAACCGTCCCTGGGTGCGCGCCAGGACGCAGTCGATGGCCTCGGTGTAGTCGCGCTCGCGAGAACCGCCGATCGGCCAGAGGAGAACCCGGCCGCGCGTTCCCTGGTCCTTCTCCGCTTCGAGGAAACCGAGGAAGAGCCCGCGGCAGGCCGGGCATTCGACCGCGTGGCGCAGGAGCTTCCGTTCCTCCTCGGACATCCGGGTGGTGAGCTCCCGGGCGAGATCCGGCCGGGGATGGATGATGGGCATGGCACTCTCCCTCTCTCTCTCAATACAGTTGCCGCTGGCCCTCCTTTCGTGACAAAGAAAATGCCCGCCCCCGATTGCTCAAAAAAGTGGGCTCGGGAGCGGGCCGGCAGCCCGCTCAATGGATACCGAGGGGGTCCATGCTGGAGCCCACGGCCGCCCACATGGAGTGCAGGACGTGCCACAGGGGAGCGAGGGGAGAATCCCCGAACGTCCCGGAGGAGGGGACCCTCCGGTGATGGGCTGGCGCCTGGACGCGAGCCGCGGCCACCGGCGCCAGGCCCACCAGGCTCAAGCTGACCGCCATCACCAGGATCGACAGGAAACGACGCAGAGAAAGGATGGACGTCATGTTGCCTCCTCTTGGCCGGCAGGTCCGGGTTCGGCCACCACGGTCGCCCAGCTACCGGAGAGATCAAGATCTATCTAAAGCTATTAGACATCGATCCCGCCGGTTTTAGCCACTGCTGCTATCATCCCCATCCCCTATGACGCGAAGCATCAGCCTTCCCCTCTGGCTGGCCGTCCTCCTCCTCCTCCTCGCGGCCTGGGCGGCCCTCGATCGTCTCCTCGTTCCCAGCGTGCGCTGGGTCCTAAGCCGGCGGGTCAACCGGGTCATCGACGAGCTCAACACCCGGCTCTCCCTGGAGATCAAGCCCTTCCAGCGGACCAAGCGCCAGGTGCTGATCGACCGTCTGAAGTACGACCCCAAGGTCTTGGAGGCGGTAGAGGAGCACGCGAAGACGGCGGGGATGCCGCGTGAGGTCGTCCTCGCGCGGGTCGACCGCTACGCCCGGGAGATCGTCCCGTCGTTCAACGCCTACGCCTACTTCCGCATCGGCTATCGGCTGGCGAAAAGTGTCGCTCGGCTGCTCTATCGGGTGCGTCTGGGCTATGCGGACGAGGCGGGGCTCGCCGCCGTCGACCCCCAGGCGGCGGTGGTCTTCCTGATGAACCACCGGAGCAACATGGATTACATCCTGGTCGCCTACCTGGCGGCCGACCGCACCGCCCTCTCCTACGCGGTGGGCGAGTGGGCGCGCATCTGGCCCCTCCAGACCCTCATCCGTACCCTCGGCGCCTATTTCGTCCGCCGCAGCTCGGGCGATCCGCTCTACCGGCGGGTTTTGGAGCGCTACATCGCCATGGCCACGGCGGGCGGGGTGACCCAGGCGGTCTACCCCGAGGGAGGGCTGTCGCGCGACGGACGCCTGCGGCCACCCAAGCTCGGCCTCCTCGATTACATGCTGCGCGGCTTCGATCCGGCGGGCGAGCGCGATCTCGTCTTCATCCCGGTGGGGATCAACTACGACCGGGTGCTGGAGGACCGGACGCTGCTCCTCGACGTCCCGACCCCCACCGCCGGTTCCGCGGAGAGGCCCCCGCGGCCCGGCCGCCTGCGGGCGGTCACGACGACTCTCCGCTTCACCTTCCGCAACCTGTCTCTCATGGCGCGGAGCCGCTGGCACCGCCTGGGCTACGCGTGTGTCGATTTCGGCAGCCCGCTGTCGAGCAAGGCCTGGCTCGCCGAGCGCCGGCTGGACTTCCGGACGATGGAGAAGGAGGAGCGCTTCCGGCACCTGGGGGAGCTCGCCGCGGAGCTGATGACCGCCATCGGCCGCTCGATCCCGGTGGTGCCGGTGCCGCTCGTCGCGACCGTCTTCTTAAGCCACCCGGGAGAACGGCTCTCCGAGCTCGAGGTGAAGGCCGACGCCTTCGCCCTCATGGAGCAGCTCCGCGCGAGCGGCGCCCACGTCTACCTGCCGCGCCAGGACCAGGACTACGCGATCGACGCCGGCCTCCGGATGCTCACCCTCCGCCACCTGGTCGACGAAGTGGATGGCCTCTACGCCGCCCGTCCGGAGGAGATGCGGGTCCTCTCCTACTACGCGAGCTCGATCGAGCACCTGGTAAGGCGGGCCGCGAACGCCGCCGGGACCCGCGGCTGACTTCCTACCGCTTCAGGGCTTCCCGGACAGATCGGACGTGCACTGGGGACAGCGCGTCGCCTTGAGCGCGATCATGCTCGCGCAGTAGGGGCACTCCCGGGTGTTGGGCACCGCCGGAGCCGGCTGGCGCTTCAGCCGGTTGACCTGGCGGACGACCAGGAAGACGACGAAGGCGACGATCAGGAAGCTCAGGACGTTGTTCAAGAAGAGGCCGTAGTTGATCGTCGCCGCGCCCGCCTTCTTGGCCTCGGCGAGGGAGGGATAGACCTTGTCCGAAAGATTGATGTAGAGGTTTGAGAAGTCCACCTTCCCCAGGAGCATCCCCAGAGGCGGCATGAGGATGTCCTCGACGAGCGAGGTGACGATCTTCCCGAACGCGGCACCGATGATGACGCCGATCGCCAGATCGAGGACGTTGCCTTTGAGGGCGAATTCCTTGAATTCCTTGAGCATGGTGGATCCTCCTTGACTCGTGTCTTATGGGGTCCAACGGAGATCAGTAGCTCATCACTGCAAGCTCTGGTATTCGTGAGAAATGGTCGAGGTTACGGGTTACCAAGGGGGCCTCGTCGGAGAGGGCAGCCGCGGCGATCAGGAGATCCATCGTCGAGATCATTCGGCCGCTCCTCTTCAAGAGAGCCAGAAGGTAACCATACATCTCAGAGACCTTTTCATCAGGGTAGCGGACCCGAAGCACACCACAGGCCCGCTGGATCGCTTCCTTCTCGCGGTGAGGATCGCTCGCGAGCTCGGCTCCTGCGTACAACTCGCAAAGTACGTGGACACTGATCGCAAGCCCCTGTTCCTCGATCGTATCGAGGAAGGCTGTCGCCGGACCTGAACCCTTGCGTGATTCCCTGAGCAAGTCCACCAAAAACGTCGTATCGAGGTGAATCACAGCTCGGGAGCGTTCGCGAGATCGGTCTCACGCGCCTTGACTTGCGCGTCGATGGCATCCAGAGCCTCCGCCGAGAGATGGATGTCCCGAAGCGCCAGCTTGAGATCTCTCCCCGTTTTTTCTCCCGCGAAATGTTCCTTGATCACCTGGGAAAAAGACTGCCCCCCCCTCTTCCATCGGGAAAGCAGCTGGTACGCTTCAAGGTCGATCGTAATGGTCTTGACTGCCATACACGGATCATGCACGGAGCCACCGCGGCAGTCAATCCGGAGCTGCGCTCCGTAGGCGGCCCCCCGGTGGCCGCCCTCCCTCCAGGCACCCACAGGGGGGTGCCCCTACAGATTCGACGGGTCTCCTACCCCAACAGCTCCAGCACCCGGTCGATCTCCCCCTCCGTGTTGTAGACGTGGGGGGCGAACCGGATCGCCTCCTCGCGGAGGCTGGGACGGATTCCGGCTTCGACCAAGCGGTCGAAGGCGATCCGGGTGGCCTCGGGGGTGAGGGCGGCGATCGAGAGGAGGTTCGAGCGCAGGGCGGGCTCCAGGGCGGAGACGGCGCGGAAGCCCTTCGGTAGCCCGGCGACCAGGCGGTCGAGCAGGGTGCGGACGTGCGTCTCGACCGCCTTCGGGGTCACCTCCGCCAGATAGAGGGCGGCGGCGGTGGCTCCCGCGGTGTCGAAAAAGCTCGCCGCCTCGTTGCGGTCGAAGCGGCGGGCGCCGGGGACCAGCTCCAGGTCGCGTTCGGCGAGACGGTTGAAGTCCTCCGCCCCGCGGATCGCCATCCAGTTGATGTTCGCCGGCACGAGCCGCTCGGAAAGCTCGGGGGTCAAACAGGCGAACCCCAGGCCATAGGGGCCGAGCATCCACTTGTAGCCCGAGCAGGCGAGGAGGTCGCAGGGGGTACGGGCGAGATCGAAGTCGAGCCCGCCGATCCCTTGCGTGCCGTCGATGGCGAAGAGGATGCCGCGCTCCCGGCAGAGCTCCCCGAGGCCGGCCAGGTCATAGCGCAGGCCGCGGCTGTAGCTCACCCAGCCGACCGAGACCACCCGGGTGCGCGGCGAGAGCGCGGCCGCGAAGCGTTCGACCGTGCGGCCGTCCGGCAGCTCGGGGACGCTCACCACCCGCACCCCGCGGCGTTCGAGCGAATGCCAGGGGAAGCGGTTGGCGGGGAAGGTCCCGGCGGGGATCACCACCTCGTCGCCGGCCGTCCAGTCGAGGCCGTTGACCAGCAGCGTGAGCCCGGCGGTCGTCGAGTCGGTGACCGCGACGTCCTCGGGACGGGCGCCGAGGAGACCGGCGATGGCGGCCCGGTAGCGGTCCGGGTAGAGGAAGTAGTCCGCCTCGCGGATGCGGTACGGGGCGCGCTTCAGGTCGAGCGCCGCCTCGACCGCGGCGGTCGCCACCCGTGGCATGGGGCCCTGGGTGGCGCAGTTCAGGTAGGTGATCCCGGAAAAGTCGTGAAAGTCGGCGCGACGGTCGGTCAGCATGAGAACGAAGATCCCCCAGGGGAGTTGGCGAGAGGCGTAGTATAGCGGCCGACTCCGAGAGATCCCATGAGCACCCTCATTCTCTTCGACATCGACGGCACCCTGCTCGACTGCGGCCCCCAGGTCCGACCGCTGTTCGAGGCCGCCATGGAGGCGACCTTCGGCACCTCCGGGCATCTCCAGGCGGTCGACTTCGCCGGCAAGACCGATCCCGGGATCGCCCTGGAGGCGCTGACCGCCGCCGGGATTCCTCGCGAGACGGTGCTGGCAGGGCTGCCGAGCTTCAAGGCGAGCTACCTCGGCCGCCTGGACGAGGCCCTCGATCGCAACGGGATCCGCCTCCTGCCGGGGCTCCCCGAGACCCTCACCCGGCTCGCACGGCGCCCCGACGTCGTCCTCGCCCTCCTGACCGGCAATTGGGAGCGGGGGGCGCGGATCAAGCTCTCCCACTTCGATCTCAATCCCTTCTTCCCCTTCGGCGCCTACGGCTGCGACGGCACCGAGCGCGACGAGCTGCCGCCGGTCGCCCTGGAGCGCGCCTATCAGGCGACCGGCCGCCGCTTCCGCCCGGAGGAGACCCTGATCGTGGGGGACAGCCTGAACGACATCGCCTGCGGTCACGCCCACGGCATCCCGGTCCTCGCCGTGGCGACCGGGCGCACCCCGGCGGCGAAGCTCGAAGCGGCCGGGGCCGACTGGGTGATCCCCGACCTCCTCGCCGCTCCCGACGTGGTGGCGCTCTTCGCGGACTAGACGGCGGGGGGCTCGGCGCGCTCCGCCAGGCCCGACCAGGAAGGCGCGTCCCCCCCTCCGGGCGTCTCCGGCATCTCCGGCGTCACGGGAGCTTCGGCCGCGATGGGATCGGGCGGCCCGAGCCGCTCGAGCTCCGCCTTGAACTCGCTGCTGTAGATGTCGACCACCGCCAGGAAGAGCGCCGCGATCACCGGCCCGGCGATGAAGCCCATGGCGCCGAACATCGAGAGCCCACCCAGGGTCGAGAAGAAGACCATGAGGTCGTGCATGCCGCTTCTCTGTCCGACGAGGCGCGGGCGCAGCACGTCGATCGAGGCGACGACCGAGAGGGCGGAGAGTGCGAGACCGAGCCCCAGCCAGGGATGGCCGGAGAGAACCTGCACGAGGGCGGCCGGGTAGAGCACGACCCAGGCGCCGAAGAGCGGGATGACGGCGAGGGTGCCGGCGACCACCGCCCAGAGGACCGGCGAGGCGACCCCGAAAAGCCAGAGGATGACGAAGGCGACCGTCCCCTGGAGGAGGGCGATGACGAGCGTCCCGCGGATGGTCGCCCGGGCGACCGCCGAGAAGCGCGAGATGATCGCATCCTCGTATTTCTCCTCCATCGGCATCAGGTACTTGAGCCGGGCGATGAGAGATTTGCCGTCGCGGAAGAAGTAGAACATCGTAAAGAGGGTGATGAAGAGGAGGGCGATCGCCTGGAGGGTGCCGCGCGAGGTGGCGTTCAAGAGCGCCGCGACCACGGCGCCCGCGGTCGAGGCGACCTCCCGCCCCGTCGTCTTCCAGTCCACCTCGTCCAGGCGGAGGTCGTGAAAGAAGCTCGAATGCCGCAGCTGCCCCAGGGGACCGGCGTCCCCCTCCGAGAGCACGGTGTGGATCTGCCGCGCCGCCATGCCGTAGAACTCGACCGCCTCCTGGGCCACGAGGTGGGCCACGACATAGAGCGGCAGGATGAGACCGAGGAGGAGGAGCAGGCAGCAGAGGAGCGAGGCGAAGCCGCGGCGGCCGCCGAGCCAGCCCGAGAGCCGCTCGTAGAGCGGGAAAAAGAGAGTACAGAAGACCGCCGCCAGGAGAACCGGCACGAGGAAGAGCCGCACCATGCCGAAAAAGAGCAGGGTCGTCGCGAGCAGGAAGACGACGAAAAAGGAGCGGCTGAGGAGCTTGTCTCGGGTCATGATCCCTGGCGGCCTCTCGGTATCGTTCTATTCCGATGAATAGATATACGTCGATTGTACTCTCCTGGACGGGTCTTCATGGCTCGGCCGTTGCATAAAGCCGGGCAGAAGCCCGTAGCAGGCGGGCAGGAGACCCGAACATGACCCGACGCATCTTCCCGCTCGTGCTGGCGCTTGGCCTAGCGCCGCTCGGGCTTGCCACCGTGGCGACTGTGGCCGTCGCCGCGCCCCAGGCGCGGCCCGCCCAGCCTCCCGTTCCCGCTCCGGCGCCACCGGCTGTCCAGCCCGCGCCGCAGCCCGCTCTACAGCCAGCACCTCAACAGCAGCCCGGCGCCCCGGGCGCTCCCGTGGCGCCAACATCGCCAACATCGCCAGCGCCGCAGCCGGGAGTTCCCGGTCAGCCGGTGCCGCCCGCTCAGCCCGGCGTCCCGGCGCAGCCGACCGCTCCGCAGCTCCCGCCGCTCCCACAGCCGTCGCCGAAATCGATGCTCGACGTGCAGGTTCTGCTCGACCGGGTGAGCTTCTCTCCCGGGGTGATCGACGGCAAGGGCGGCAGCAACACGAAGAAGGCCCTGGCGGCTTTCCAGGCGGCGCACGACCTGCCGGTCACTGGCCAGATCGACACCGTCACCTGGCAGAACCTCCTGGCGGCTGGCGGCCAGCAGACCCTGGCCTACTACACGATCACCCCGGAGGATCTGGCCGGGCCGTTCATCCCCCAGATCCCCGCGGACATGGAGGCCAAGGCCAAGCTCCCCTCCCTCGCCTACACCTCTCCCCTGGAGCTCTTCTCGGAGAAGTTCCATACGACCGAGATCCTCCTCCAGAAGCTCAATCCCGGCGCTCCCTGGAACGTCCCCGGCCAGATCGTCCGGGTGCCCAACGCCCGGCCGGTCGTCGAGGCCACGGGCGGCGCCCAGCAGAAATTTCCGGACGTGCGCATCGTGGTCTCCAAGAAGGACTGGACCCTCACCGTCGAGCGCGGCGACGACATCCTCTTCTTCGCCCCGGTGACGGCGGGGAGCGAGCACGATCCGCTGCCGATCGGCGAATGGAAGGTCAACGGCGTCGCCCACCACCCGGTCTTCCACTACAACCCGAAGCTCTTCTGGGACGCCAAGCCGGAGAATGCGAAGGCGACGATCCCGGCCGGCCCCAACAATCCGGTGGGCGTGGTGTGGATCGATCTCAACAAGGAGCACTACGGGATCCACGGCACCCCCGAGCCCGAGATGATCGGCAAGACCACCTCCCACGGCTGCGTGCGCCTCACCAACTGGGACGCCCTGACGGTCGCCAACCTGGTCAAGCCGGGCACCCCCGTCATCTTCCATGAGTAGAAAGCCCGGGGAACGCCCGATCGGCCTCGCCGTCTTCGGCGGCTTCGTGCTCGGCGCCGCGACCGTGCTGCTCGTCGTCTGGGCCTACGGCGCCCGCTGGCACGGCGAGCCGCCGGCCACCGTGCCACCGCCGCCGCAGCAGGTGCCACCGCCGTCGGTCTCCTACCCCGCCCCGGCGGCGCCGGTTCCAGGTCCCGCTCCAGCGGCGCCGATCCCCTCCAATCCGCCCGCCGCGTCACCCGCCGCACCGCCCGCGGCGGCTCCGGCAGTGCCGGCGGTACCGGCGCCGGCGGCGGGACCCGCCCGGCAGCCGGACAGCGCCGAGACCGCCGACCTGACGCGGCGCCAACTCCTCCTCCCCGTCCAGGGGGTGCGTCCGGAGGCTTTGGAGGACACCTTCGTCGACGCCCGCGGCGGGGGTGCCCGGCAGCACGAGGCGCTCGACATCCTGGCGCCGCGCAACACCCCCATCCTGGCGGTCGAGGACGGCAAGATCATCAAGCTCTTCCTGAGCAAACAGGGAGGGATCACGGTCTATCAATTCGATCCCACGACGACCTACATCTACTACTATGCCCACCTGGAGCGCTACGCCGACGGCCTGAAGGAAGGCGACTCGGTACGCCGCGGGCAGGTTCTGGGCTACGTCGGCACCTCCGGCGACGCTCCCGCCAACACCCCGCACCTCCACTTCGCCATCATGCGGCTCACCCCGGAGAAGCACTGGTGGCAGGGGACGGCGCTCGACCCCTACCCCATCCTCCGCCAGAGCGGCGGGAGCGCCTCCCGGTAAAAGCTCCTCCTAGGGGTGGCCCTCACCGTACTTCTTCTCCCCGGCTTCCACCTTGAGGGCGAGCTTGTTCTGCTTCGGCGGCAGCGGGCAGGTGGCGAAGGCGGTGAAGGCGCAGGGGGGGTTGTAGGCCTCGTTGAAGTCGACCACCACCTTGCCGTCCTTGGGTGCCCCGGTATCGAGGAAGCGCCCGCCGCCGTAGGTCTCCTTGTGGTTGGTCTCGTCGCCGAAGATGAGGAAGAGCGAACCGTCGTCGCCGCCCGGCAGGGCGTCCAGCCGGTAGGTCCGGCCGTCGCGCTCGAAGACCACCGCCCCGGGGGAAGGTGAATTCTCGACCTGGCCGAGGATGTTGGGGATCGCCACCTGCTTCGGCGGATCGTAGGGCTCGAAGTGGGCGGCGACCCGCCAGGCCGGCTGGGCCGGGTAGGTGTCGACGTCCTTGAAGGTGGCGAGCGCCGGGTTCTTGAGATCCTTCACCCGCACTCCCACCCGATCGCCGCGCTGGATGATGAAGAAACGGAGCGTGCCGAGCGCCAGCTCGATCGGCCGGCTGTCCGGAGGACCGCTCGTCAGGTCGAGATCGGTGACCGGCTTGCCGTCCTGGGTGAGGGCGACCCCGGGGGCGGCGTGGACCCTGACGCTCTTGCCGTGACGCTCGAAGGTGCCGGCGAGGACCGGGGCGCTCCCCTCGGGGAAGATCACCTTGTTCGAGGCGCCGCTGCCGAAACGGTTCTGCCCCTCGTCCAGCCAGAAGAGCCCCACCAGGCTGAGCCAGCCGCCCTCCCGTTTCAGGCCCGCGATCCGATCGCGGTGCCAGGCCGCGATCTCCTCGTCGTAGCTCTGGGCAGGCGCCGGAGCGGGAGCCGCCGCCGGGGTGGGAGCGGCGGCCGGAGCGGTGGGAGAAGCTGCCTTGGGAGCGTCCGTGGCCGCGGCGGCCCCGGAAGCGCCGACGATCCCCGCGGCGGCGAATAGGAAGAACGCTGTGGAAAGCGTAGGACGAACGAGTTTCATGGGACTCCTCCAAAAAGGCCGGAAAGGTCACCGGCGGAGGCCCCAAGGATAGCGCACTTGACGGGCCGACTTTCTTCTTGTACTTTCAGTTCAGACAGAAAATTCAGAACGTGAAGCTCCCATCATGAATCTTAACGACGCCAGAAAGACCTTCATCCAGGCCTGGGGCACCCTGGGGGCGGAGTGGGGGATCAACCGCACCATGGCGCAGATCCACGCCCTCCTCTTGAGCTCCCCGGAGCCGCTCGACACGGACGAGATCATGGCCCGCCTGCAGATCTCGCGCGGCAACGCCAGCACCAACCTCCGCGCCCTGGTCGACTGGAACCTGGTGACCCGCGAGCTGCGCCCCGGGGTGCGGCGGGAGTTCTTCACCGCCGAAAAAGACGTCTGGGCGATCTCCCGCGCCATCGCCGTGCAGAGGCGGCGGCGGGAGCTCGATCCGCTCATGAAGGTGCTGGAGACGACCCAGGACATCGACCCGGCGAGCGGCCCACCTGCCGAGGTGGCCGAATTCCGCGCGCTGCTTCAAGGCTTCGCGGCTCTGGGCTCCCGCGCCACCGCCCTCCTCGATCTCGTCCTGCGGCTCGACCAGAGCGCCTTCTTCCGTCCCTTCCTCACGCTCCTCCAGAAGAGCGCCGCCCGCAAGGGAAACCCGACATGAGCTCCGGCAAAATCCTCGTCTACGACGGCGACTGCCCGCTCTGCGACCGCATGAGCGCCTTCGCCCTCCGCTTTCTGCCCGGGGAGATCCGCCAGCCGCTCCAGGATTTCTCCGCCGAGACCGCCGACCGGCTCGACGCCGCCGGGATCCGCAACGAGATGGCCGTCCTCGCTCCAGCCTCCGGGGAGATCCGGAGCGGCGTCCCCGGCCTTCTCTGGCTCCTCCGCGGAACCGCCTCCCCGATCCTCGCGCCGCTCGCCCGCCTCCTCGACCGGCCGCTCTTCCGCGGTCCCCTGACCGTCCTCTACCGGCTGTTTTCCTTCAACCGCCGCATCCTGGCGCCTCCCCTCGCACGGCCGGCGGGTTTCCGCTGCGCCTGCGATCCCGACGATCGCCCCGGCTACCAGCTCGCCCTGATCGCCCTCCTCCTCGGCCTCGCTCTCATTTTGACCGCTCTCTTTGGCGCGGCGGTCGCTGCCGGCACCGGGATCGAGGGAATCGAGAGCCCCCGTCGGGGAGCCCTCCAGATGGTGATCGCCGCCGGCTCGGGCTGGGTGCTCCTCCTCCTCGCCCTCTTCACCGCCCTGGGCCTGCCCCGAGACCTGCGCCTGCGCTTCGCCGGGCATCTCGGCATGGTGATGATCCGCGGCCTTCTCGTCCTCGTCCCCGCGATGCTCCTCTCGCTCGTCCTCTCGGGAACCGTCCTCGCCGTCGTCTTCGGCCTCTCGGTCACCGCGAGCTTCCTTCTCATGCTCCGCGACCTCGACCGGCGGCTCCGTTTCCTCGGCCTCTCCCGCTCCTGGCTCGCCGGCTGGGCGGCCTCCCTGTGGGCCGGGGCGACGGCCTCGGTCTGGTTCTTCTTCGGGCACTGACTTTAAGAGGTCTTGAGGCGGCGATGCGCTGGCTGAAAACCCTTCCCCTCGGCTACCGCGGCGAGCTCCACGACGTCGAGCTCGTGCAGTTCAGCCTCGACTTCGAGGAGGCGGCACGCGCGCTCCCCGCTCCCCTCGTGCCGCGCCGCATCGCCGGCCGCGCCTTGGTGTCGCTCGTCAACGTCCAGCTGCGCCGGATGCGCCCGGCTTTCCTTCCCGGGCTCGTCAGCTTCTCCTACCGGCACGTCGCCTTCCGGCTGCTCTTAGACGACCGCGAGCTCGATCCGGAAGGCGTAGGGCGGGGCGTCTTCTTCGTCCGCTCGTTCACCGACCGCGCGTTCCTCGCCCACGCCGGCAACCTCCTCACCCACTACCGGCTGACCCCGGCCGAGTTGGAGGTGGACCCCCGCGGCCTCGCCGTACGCGAGAGCGGCCACCGGCTCTCCTACAGAAAGGCCGTGCTCGGAGCGGAGGCGCCGACGCCGGGGCTCTTCCGCGGCTGGGCCGAGGCGCGCGCCGTCGTCGGCGCCATCGACCGCGCCTACGCGGTCGACCCCGAAGGCGGCGTGTGGAAGACCCGCATCCTCCGTCCCGACTGGCCGCTAGAGCCGCTGCCGCTCGCCGGCTTCACAACCGACTTTTTCGAGTCCGCCCGGCTCGAATGCGCCTTCCGGGTGGCGAGCGTCATCCCCTATCACTGGCTGGCGCCGGTGCGGGTGAAGTGAGCCGCCCGGCGTGGGCGCGAGCCTCGGATGGGCTGGCGATTACTCGTGTGCGGAAAGACCGACGGGGATGAGAAGGCTCCTCCGAATCGTACCAGTTGAAATAGAGCCGGAGAGGTTGAGTGCCACCCTCATAGGTAACCTCGTAGACCTCAAGGAGCCCCTCTCCCCCGAAAGGTGAGTTGGGCGTTTTGAATCCGCAGCACGTGCCGATCCGGGTGTAGTGCACAGCTTCACTGACGTCGCTGCTGCTCGACGAGAGGATGGCAGGCGAAGAACCCGCTGCGGCTACCTTTGAACCCCCGCTCCAGCTACAGAAGAACCCGAAGACCACAGCGGCCAGAAGGAACCGCCTGCGAGGACTTGCGTTAACCATGATCTTCTCCTTTGTCTCGCCTGTAGCATAGGCCGCCGAGCTGCGATCCATCCCCGCGACCGAGCCTGGTCCGCGCCCCTTCGGTCTCCGCGCCGGTGCGTTCAACGTCCCGGATGACTACGAGCACAGTAACGCTGCCGGGATCTTCCCGGGCGCCGCCGGTGAATCCTGGGAGGCTTTCGTGCCTCATTTCAGATGTTCGTGCAAGAACGCCAACGTCCGCGGCCAGGCCTGCTGCGTCGCCTTGAGGTTGGCGCCGTTCCTGTCCTCCTGGGCGCGCAGGAAACCATGGCCGGCGCCGTCATAGACGTGGGGCTCGTAGGTCTTCCCGAGCTTCTTCATCTCGGCCTGGGCCTCAGGAATCGTGGCGTCGACCCGCGCGTCGTCGCTGCCATAGAGGCCGAGGACGGGAGCCTGGATGTGGGCCATGCCGGCGGGCTCCGGCGGCGTGCCGTAGTAGACGACGGCGGCGTTCAGGGCCGGCTGGGCGGCGGCGAAGGCGAAGCTCTGGCCGCCTCCCCAGCAGAAGCCGATCGTCGCGCTCTGCCCGTTGGCCGAGGGGAGATGGATGGCGTAGTCGCGCACGCCCTGGAGCCGCTTGAGAGCCTCCTCGGGGGTCAGCATGCGGACGAGCTTCACGACGTCGTCCCGGCTCGGCACGGAGTCGGAGCCGCCGCCGTTCGGACCGAAACCGGAGACGAGATCGGGGGCGACGGCGATGTACCCCTCCTTCGCGAGCTGGTCGGCGACGCCCCGCATCCAGTCGGAAAGGCCGAAGATCTCATGGATGAGGAGGACGACCGGAGCCTTGTCCTTGCGCTCGGGGTAGACGATCCAGGTGCGGATCGGCGTGCCGCCCGAGGGGAGCTTGATGTCGACGTATTCGCCATGGCGAGGCGATTTCTCCATCGCGGCCTTGGCCTGCAGCTCGCCGGGCGGCAGACTCTCGTCGCGCGGCGGAAGAGGAGCGGGAGCGGCGGCGGTTGTGGCCGCTGGTGCCGGTTGCGAGGGGGTGGCCTGGGGAGTGCTCGGTGCCGGAGCGGCGGGTGCCTGGGCCAGGAGAACGGTAGCGAGGAGAGATGCCCACATAGCTTTTAACCTCCGAAGACGATCCTACAGGACGGCGCCATTGTAGCGCTTCGCGTTTCCGAGCGCCGCCCAAACCTCGGCATGCTCTATGCAATGGCTCTGCTCCCAGTAGTCCCGTTCGCACGCCAGGAGCCGAGGAGAACCGAGCATGGAAGAAAGATCGCAGAGACCCTCGATCGGCCACCGCTTCTCCGGAGGTGCGGTTCTGGCTCTCCTTCTCCTGCCCCTCGTCCTGACCTCGGGCTGCACCCTGCTCTCGCTCGACAAGCGGAGCGCTTACAAGTACGACCACCCTTCAGCGGTGGAAGACCTCTCCTTCAGGCGCTCGTTGGACGGCTTCGGGAACCCGATGGTAGGAGGGAACCAGGCCGAGATCCTCAACAACGGTGACGAGATCGTGGCCGGGATGCTCGGGGCGATCCGCGAGGCCAAGGTGACGGTCGACTTAGAAGCCTATATCTTCAAGAACGACAAGGCGGGCGAGATGTTCGCTGCGGCCCTGATGGCCGCGGCCCAGCGGGGCGTCGAGGTGCGGGTGCTGGTCGATGCCACGGGCAGCAGCCGCACCGGGCCGCTCCTCGCCCGCATGCGGAAGGTGGGCGTCAAGGCCGACGTGTTCCATCCGATTCGGATCTGGAGCCTCTACAAGATCGGCCGGCGGTCGCATCGAAAGATTCTCGTCGTCGATGGCAAGGTGAGCTTCACCGGCGGCTTCTGCATCGCCCAGGAATGGCTGGGAAACGCCAGGAACGCCGAAGAATGGCGGGACACGGTGGTGCGAGCGACCGGTCCGGTGTCGGCCCAGATGCAGTCCATTTTCGCCGAGGACTGGACCTACACGACCGGCGAGATCCTCGCCGGCGACAAGTTCTACCCACAGCTCGCCCATGAAGGGGACATCATGGCGCAGGCGGTCAAGATGTCGCGCGGCGACTCCTCCTCGCTCGCCGAGATGCTCTTCCTCGTGGCGATCGAGTCGTCTCAAAAGTCGATCCACATCCAGAACGCCTACTTCGTTCCCGACGCGCAGATCCGCGCCGCGCTCATCGCGGCGGCGAAGCGCGGCGTCGACGTGCGGGTGATGGTCCCCGGCAAGCACATCGACATGCCGATCCTCCGCATGGCCTCGCGCCTCCACTACGGAGAGCTCCTGACCGGCGGCGTCAAGATCTTCGAGTACCACCACACGATGATGCATAACAAGGATGCCGTCTTCGACGGCATTTTCAGCACCATCGGCTCGATCAACTTCGACGCCCGCTCGCTGCTTGAAAACGCCGAGGACAGCCTGTCCTTCTACGACCGCGAATTCTCCGCCCGCCTGGACGCGGTCTTCGCCGAGGACGAGAAATCCTGCGGCGAGGTGACCTACGATTCCTGGAAAAAGCGCGGTCCCCACCAGCGGATCGCCGAGACCTTCTCGGTGCTCTTCCAGCCGCTGTACTGAACGTGCGACGCTTGGTTCGACGGGGTTTTAAGCCGCCTACTTTCGCTGGGGAATGCGAACAGGAAGGGAACCGAGCTTTTCGAGAACCCACTCGCGCAGCAATTCTGCTTGTGGAACGCCGCGAGCCTTGGCGATCTCTTCAACTGCCTGAACTTCCGCTGGCTCCAGTCGAAGAGTCATTTGCTCACACCCACGTTCAAAAATAGGCCCCGTGACTTCCTCCAACTGGTCCTCGAGCTCGGTGACAGCATGAGCGTCCCAGAATCTGGCAAGCTCATCGATCGAGTCTGTTTTCGGTAACGCTGAGCTCTTCATTTCTTTCTCCACATCGCGGGGACTCTATCTCACGGGGACGCCGTGGCCGGCATGTGGGGGCGACTCCGCCCGTGGCCCACCTGCTACCATAGCGCTTGTATGATTCCTCTTACAGACCCCCACCTCATCACCACCCACGAGCAGCTCGCGAGCCTCTACGGCGAGGTCGACGACAACTCGATCCGGAAGGAGATCGCGTTCATCCATCCGCACTACCGGGCGCTGATTGAAGCCTCGCCCTTCGCGATCCTCGCCACCTGTGGACCCGGCGGGCTCGAAGTCTCCCCTCGCGGCGATCCTCCGGGATTCGTCGTCGTGGTGGATGAGAAGACATTGCTCCTGCCGGAACGGCGGGGAAACAATCGGATCGACAGCCTGCGGAATATCCTCACCGATCCCAGAGTTTCCCTCATCTTCCTGATCCCCGGAGTCGGCGAGACGCTCCGCGTCAAGGGCACGGCCAGCATCACGATCGAACCTGCGCTCCTTGCTCGCTTCGAGGTGGAAGGCAAGCTGCCGAAGTGTGTCGTGGTCATTCACGTGGAGTCGATCTTCTATCAGTGCGCCCGGGCCATCCATCGGTCGAAGCTTTGGCAGCCGGTCTCGGGCGGGAGACCGGCCGTGCCGACCGCAGGCCAGATCATGGCCGCGCTCAGCGAAGCGGACTTCGATGGCGAGAAATACGACCGGGATCTCCCGGCCCGGCAGCGATCCACGCTGTACTGAGCCTAACGCTCGATTGCCGCCTGCCCCGTGATAGGCTCTCCTCGGCGGAGAGAGCGTTCCTCCCGTCCTTCCCGTGCAAAGGAGATCCCCGTGACGAAGCAGGCGAGCGGACCGTTCGAGGTCAAGTTGGAACCCCAGGCCAGCGACCCCACGGTGGGCCGGATGTCGATCGACAAGCAGTTCCATGGCGATCTCGAAGCGACCAGCAAGGGCCAGATGCTTGCGATCAACACGGACGTCAAAGGCTCGGCGGGCTATGTCGCGATGGAGCGGGTGACCGGAACCCTGGAGGGGCGGACCGGCAGCTTCGCCCTCCAGCACAGCGGCACCATGACGCGCGGGGTTCCGGAGCTCCTCATCACGGTGGTCCCGGATTCCGGCACCGACCAACTCGCGGGCCTTTCGGGGAAGATGAGGATCAACATCGTTGAGGGCAAGCACTCGTATGAATTCGAGTACTCGCTTGCAGAGACGCCTTGAGGGCGGTCGGCCCTGGTAAAATGACGTTATGGCCGAACCCCACACGAGACTGAGCGCCGAGGAGTACCTGGCGTTCGAGCGCTATTCCGAGGAGAAGCACGAGTACTTCGATGGCGAAATCTTCGCCATGACGGGGGCCAGCCGGCAACACAACCGCGTGGCCTTCAACCTCGCAGGGACCCTCTATCCGCAGCTTCGCGGCCGGCCCTGCGATGCTTTCGTGGGCGATATGAGAATCCGGGTGGACGCTACGGGGCTCTATACCTATCCAGATCTCGTCGTCGTCTGCGGCGAGCCCCGGTTTGCGGATGCCGAGGTGGATACGCTCTTGAATCCCACCGTGATCTTCGAGGTTCTCTCTCCCTCGACGGAGGCCTACGATCGCGGCAAAAAGTTCGCGCACTACCGGTCGATCGAATCGCTCGCCGAGCTCGTCCTCATCGCGCAGGAGCGGGTCGAGGTGGAGCAGTACGTGCGGCAGCCGGGTGGAAAGTGGCTACTCCAGGCGGTGAGTCGCTTGGAGGACCATCTCGCCCTGGCCGCCATCGGCTGTGAGCTTTCCGTGGCCGCTCTCTACGAACGAGTCTTCGAGTAGAGCCTCGACCGAGCGGACCCCGGGCCTCGGTGGGCGTCCGCGGAACTCCACGACTCGAGATCACTTCCAGGACGCGGGGCGCGAGGCGCGCTCCGGCGCCCTAGTCCATCTGCTTGCGCAACACGGTCGGGATGTCGTAGTCGTCGACATTCGACCAGTTGGGTCCGAAGCCGTTCGGATCCTCGCCTCTCGCGTGCGCGATCACCTTGCGGTAGAAGGGCACGTCCACCTGCTGGGGCTTCTCGGCCTCCTCCCGCTCGCGATCCCGATCCCTCTCACCCCCGCGATCGCCGCGATCGCCACGATCCAAGGGCGCGGCGGCGAGGGGCTGCGGGGTCATCACCGGACGATTCAAGGTCGCGATGGGACCCTGCGCTCGCGAGCGCTCGCCCGAGGCGTAGTCGAAGCCGGTCGCGATGACCGTCACCTTCATCGACTCTTCCATCGTCGGGTCGATCACCATGCCGGAGATGATGTTGGCGTCCGGATCGACGGCGTCGGCGATGATGCGGGCGGCCTCGGCGACCTCGTGGAGGGTCAGGTCGTGGCCACCGGAGATGTTGATAAGGACGCCGCGCGCGCCCTGAATCGACGTTTCTTCCAGGAGCGGCGAGGAGATCGCCCGCTGGGCCGCTTCGAGCGCCCGGTGCTCGCCCTTGGCGACGCCGGTGCCCATGAGCGCCATGCCCATGCCGGTCATGATCGTCCGCACGTCCGCGAAGTCGACGTTGATCTCGCCGGGGACGGTGATGAGGTCGCTGATCCCCTGGACCGCCTGGCGGAGGACGTCGTCGGCGATGCGGAAGGCCTCGTGGAGGGGCGTGCCGCGCTCGACGAAGTTGAGCAGGCGCTCGTTGGGGATGGTGATGAGCGTGTCGACCGCCCCGCGGAGCTCCTCGACGCCGCGCTCGGCGAGTTGCAGCCGACGCCGGCCCTCGAAGCCGAAGGGCTTGGTGACGACCGCGACGACGAGGGCGCCGATCTCGGCGGCGAGCGAGGCGATGATGGGCGCCGCGCCCGTCCCCGTGCCGCCGCCCAGTCCGGCGGTCAGGAAGACCATGTCGGCACCGTCCAGCATCTCCAGGATGTGCTCGGTGTCCTCCAGGGCCGACTTCCTCCCCACCTCGGGGTCTGCACCGGCGCCCAGACCCTTGGTCAGCAGGTTGCCGAGCTGGAGCTTGAGCGGCGCGCGACACTTCCTAAGCGCCTGAAGATCGGTGTTGGCAGCGATGAACTCGATGCCGCGGAGCTGCGAGTCGATCATGCGGTTGACGGCGTTGCCGCCGCCTCCCCCGACCCCGATCACCTTGATCCGAGCGGGGACGCCGTCCGTCTCTTCCAAGGGCACCGGAGCCTCCTTTGGAGCGTCATGGTCGTCGAACAGAATCATCGTGAACCCCCTTTGTATCCTACCGTTTCTCGAATCCTGATTCCTAGAGCAGGTCCGCGAACATGCCGCGCAGACTCCCCACCATCCCACGTACGCTCCAACCCTGCTTCTTCTGCACCTTGCCCTGGCTCTCCTCGGCGGTCCGCGCGTAGAGGAGGAGCCCCGAGGCGGTCGACCAGGTCGGGCTGCTGATGACGTCGACCAGGCCGCCCAGGCCGCGCGGCAGGCCGTAGCGCACGCCCGCATCGAAGGTCTGCTCCGAGAGCTCCAGGAGGCCGTCGAGCTGGGCGCCGCCGCCGGTCAGGACGATCCCGGCCCGCAGGCTGTCCTCGCTCGCGTGCTTGAAGAGATCCTCCCGAATCATGCTGAAGAGCTCCTCCGCGCGCGGCTGAAGGATCTCACACAGTTCCTTCCGGGGCACTACCCGCGATGAGCCGCCGGCGACCGTAGGGACCGAGATGCCCTCGTCGTCGGTGACCATGCTGGGGAGGCAGCAACCCTGCTTGATCTTGATCTTCTCCGCCTCGCCGAAGGGCGTGCGGAGCACCATCGCGAGGTCGTTGGTGAAGTGGCCGGCGCCGATCGGCGCCACGGCGCTGTACTGGATCTCGCCGTCGGCGAAGAGGGCGTACTCGGTGGTGCCGGCGCCGACGTCGATCAGCAGGCAGCCCAGCTCGCGCTCGTCCGGGGTGAGCACCGCCTCGGCGGTCGCGAGCGGCTCGAAGACCATCTCGACGACCTCGATGCCGGCCCGGTTGACGCAGGTGAGGAGCGTCTTCGAGCGGGTGGTGTTGCCGGTCACCAGGTGGACCATGACCTCGAGCCGGCTCCCCAGCATACCGAGCGGATCGCCGATCCCCCCCTGCTCGTCGACGACGAACTCCTGGGGGATGGCGTGGAGGATTTCGCGGTCGGACGGGAGGGCGGCGGACTTGGCCGCGTCGAGCACCCGCTGGATGTCCTGGCGGGTGATCTCGCGGTCTTTCCGCGACACCGAGACCATGCCGCGCGAGTTGACGCTCCTTATGTCTGCTCCGGCGACGCCGACGTAGGCGCGGGAGATCTCGACTCCGGCCATCACCTCGGCCTCCTCGCTCGCCTGCTTCAAGGCGTCGACGGTCGCCTCGACGTTGACGATGTTCCCCTTCCGCGTGCCGCGGTTGGGGGCGAGGCCCTTGCCCACGACCTCGAGGCCGCCCTTGTCGTCGCGCTGGCCGATCAAGACCCCCACTTTGGAGGACCCGATGTCGATACCCACGAAATACGGTTCTGGCTTCGGCATATCAGCCTGCTCCCCCGTTTGTGAAAGTTTTTTGTGCGGCAGCCGCAGGTTGGACCGCTGGTACGATAATGATCCGGCGCGCGAAGCGCAGGTCGACAGATTGAAGGGCGGTGTACCGGCGCCCCAGCTCGGGCAAGAGCGCCTCGAATCGATGCACTTTCGAGACCAGGTCGGAACGCCGGACGAGGAGTGGAAAGGGCAGATCCTTGAGATGCAGGCGAAGATCCTCGTCGCCCAGGACGTCCACCTGGGTGAGGGAAGACGCCCAGTCTGGATTGACCTGTTTGAGCTCGGCCGCGGCCTGGAGCGCCTCCGCCATGGCCTCGGTCGCCTCGGTCGCCTCCGACACCGAAGGCGCCGCACCGGCGAGATCGATGACGAGGAACCCCTCCCGGTTTTCCCCCGGAGCGGCCGGGGCGATGGGGTTGCCATGGACGTCCGCCCAGGAGAGGGCGCCGCCGGGACCGGCGAGGAGAGCGACCGGCCGGCGCTCGCGGATGGAAACCCTGACCCGGTCGGGTAAAATTTTCTCGATCTCGACGCTCTCGATCCAGGGCTGCCTCGCGAGGAGCGCTTCGACCCGGGCGAGCGGCAGCCGCACGAGGTTGGTGCCCCGGAGGGGGGCGAGGGCGCGCCGTACGTACTCCGCCTGCACCCGGTGGGTCCCCTCGATCGCCATCTCGTGCAGGCAGAAGCGGGACGAGGTGAGCACCCAGGCGACGAGCCCGCCGGGAAGGGCGATCAACGCGAGCGCCGTCCCCAGCGGCCGGGCGAGGGCGAGCCAGAGGCTCCGCTTCCTGCGCCGCGGCGGCGCTTGGCGGCGGCGGAAGTCGAGCACCCGGCCGCCCGCCCCGCCCGCCCCGGAAATCGCCGCCACCGATTCGAAACCGCCGCTCATGCGTCCTCCCGGCCGACGAGCTGGCGGGCCAGCCGATAGATGTCGCCGGCGCCAAGGGTCATGACGACGTCGCCCGCGGCGACCCCCTCGGCTCCGCTCCCGGCAAGGAGGGCTGGGACCTGGCGCCAGTCGGGGCAGTAATGGACGTTCTTGTGGCCGCTGCGGAGGGCGGCCTCGACGACCAGCTCGCCCGTCACCCCGGGGATCGGCGCCTCGCGCGAGGCGTAGACGTCGGTGACGACGGCGCGGTCGGCCAGGAGGAGCGCCCGGCCGAAGCCCTCGGCCTGGTCCTGGGTGCGCGAGAAGAGGTGAGGCTGAAAAACGACGTGGAGCCGCCCCTTGGGAAAAGACTGCCGGGCGGCGTCGAGGGTCGCCGTCACCTCGGTCGGGTGGTGGGCATAGTCGTCGATCACCGCCGCGCCCCGCCACTCACCGAGCTGCTCGAAGCGGCGGTGGACCCCCTCGAAGGCGGCGAGGCCGCTCGCGATCTCCGCAAAGCCGAGGCGGAGCGAGAGCCCGACGCCCACGGCGGCCAAGGCGTTGAGGATGTTGTGCCGGCCGGGGAGGGGAACTTCCAGGCGGCCGAGAAGGGCGCCGCGGAGGCGGACCCCGAAGGCGCTCTTGCCGCCCTGGGCCTCGATGTCCACCGCCGCCAGGTCCGCCTGCGGTGAGAAGCCGTAGGTCACCAGCCGGCGCTCGGAGAGCCGGGGGAGGATCTGCTGGATGTTGGTGTCCTCCAGGCAGACGATCAAGCGGCCGAAGAACGGCACCCGGTTGGCGAAGGTGACGAAGGCGTCGCGGATCTCGTCCAGATCGCGGTAGGTATCCAGGTGATCGCGGTCGATGTTGGTGATCACCGCGACGACCGGCGACAGGCGAAGAAAACTGCGATCGAACTCGTCCGCCTCGGCGACCAGGTAATTGCTGTTGCCCAAGCGCGCGCCGGTACCGAGGAGACGCAGCCGGCCGCCGACGATGACCGTCGGATCGAGCCCCGCCTGGGTCAGCATGGTGCCGACGAGCGAGGTGGTGGTGGTCTTCCCGTGCGTGCCGGCGACGGCGATGCCGTACTTCAAACGCATCAGCTCGGCGAGCATCTCGGCCCGGCGGACGACGGGGATGCCGCGGAAACGTGCCGCCTGGACCTCCGGGTTGCCGTCCGCCACCGCCGAGGAGATGACGACCAGGTCGACCCCTTTGAGGTGATCTCCGGTATGCCCCTTGTGGATCGTGGCACCCATCTTCTGAAGATGCTCCGTGGCCTCGCCCGAAGCCTGGTCGCAGCCGCTCACGAGAAGCTCGCGCTCGTCGGTCAGGAGGATCTCGGCGATGCCGCTCATGCCGGCACCGCCGATCCCCACGAAGTGGATGTGCGAGAGGTCGGCGAAGGGATTGAAGCTCATCGGCCGGCCCTCCTCTCCGCCAGCTCGGCGAGCCGGTCGGCGATCGCCGCCACCGCGCCCGGCTTGGCGAGACCGCGCGCCGCCTGGCCCATCCGGGCGAGGCGGGCGGGATCGCCCAAGAGCGCGCTCAGGCGCTCGGCAAGGATTTCGTCGGCGTCCGGGGTCGCCATCTCGGTCGTCAGCAGCTCGGCCACCCCGGCATCGGCCAAGAGCCGGGCGTTGTCCACCTGGTGTCCCTGGGCGATCGCGAGCGGCAGGAAGAGCGCCGCCCGGGAGGCGGCGCAGATCTCGGCGACCGTGATCGCCCCCGCTCGCGAGACGAGGAGATGGCTCGCCGCCATGGCCCCGGCAACGTCGTCCAGGAAGGGCACCACTTCGACCGTCGCGTCCAGCTCTCCGACAGAGACCCCGGCGGCTACGTAGGCAGCCCGGGTTTCCTCGACGTTCTTTCCCCCCGCCTGATGAAGAACGCGGAGCGCCATCCCGCGGGAGACGAGCCGCGCCACCGCCGCCGGCACCAGCGCGTTCACCTGCCGCGCCCCCTGGCTGCCGCCGAGGACGAGGAGCCGGGCGGGAGGGAGCGGCGGGAGGACCGGGGAGACCGCGAAGAAGGCGGCGCGGACCGGCACTCCGGTCACGGTACAGGGGCACTTCAGATCGCGGATCGTCTCGCGGAAGGCGACCGCCGCCCCGGTGGCGAAGCCGGAGAGCCAGCGGTTGGCGACTCCCGCCCGGGCGTTCGGTTCGAGGAGGAGGATGGGCCGACGGGCGAGCCGCGCTCCGACGACGGCCGGCGCCGAGACGTAGCCGCCGGTGCCGAGCACGACGTCCGCCTCAAGCCGGCGGAGGAGCCGCGCCGCGGCGATCCCGGAGCCCGAGAGGGTGGTGAGCGAGCGCGCCCGAGCGCCTAAACCCTTGCCGAGGAACGGCTTCGCCGGCAGGGGATAGAACGGCACCCCGCGCTCCGTCGAGAGCCGCTCCTCCATCCCGCCGGCGAGACCGGCGAAGCTCACCCGCCACCCCCGGGCGACCAGCTCTTCGGCCACGGCGAGAGCCGGGAAGACGTGACCGCCCGTACCGCCGCCCGCGAGGAGGGCGTGAGGTGGGGAAGGCGCGGGAGGGGCATCGGCCGTCTTCATCCGTGTTGAGAAAGGTTTAAAAGAATGCCGCAGATGCAGAGGGTGACCACCAGCGACGATCCCCCGTAGGAGATGAAGGGGAGCGGGATCCCCTTGGTCGGCAGGAGGGCGATGGCGACGCTGACGTTCAAGAGCGCCTGGATGACGAGAATGCCGGTGAAGCCCCAGGCCAGGTAACGGCCGAAGGGGTCGGGGGCGCGCAGACCCGCGAGGATGCCGCGCCAGGCGAGGACGCCGAAGAGGGCGACGATGGCGAGCGCCCCGATCATCCCCATCTCCTCGGCGATGATGGCATAGATGAAGTCCGACTCCGGGTGGGGGAGAAAGTAAAGCTTTTGAATGCTCCGCCCCGGCCCCAGGCCGAGCACACCGCCCGAGCCCACGGCGATGAGCGACTGGAGGGCCTGGAAGCCGGTCCCCAGCGGATCGTGCTCGGGGTCCAGGAAGGCGAAGAGCCGCGCCCGCCGGTAGGAGACCGAGATGACGAGGAACCAGAGCATGGGGAGAGCGGCGGCGCCCACTCCCAGCACGTAGCGCCAGGAGAGCCCGGCCAGAAACACCATGAGGAAAGAGGTGGTGACCAGGAGCACCGCCGTCCCCATGTCCGGCTCGAGGAGGACGAGCCCGGCGGTGAGCGCCGTGAAGAGGGCGAACGGCAGCAGCAGGTCGAAGTGGTTGACGCGGTCGATCTTCCGGTCGATCTGGTAGGCGAGGAACGGAATGAGTGCGATCTTCGCCAGCTCCGACGGCTGGAGCGACAGGCCGGCGAAGAAGAACCACCGCCGCGTGCCGTTGAGCTCGGGAGAGAAGAGCACCCCGACCAAGAGGACGAGGATGACGCCGAGCAGGCTGTAGACGACCGCCGGCTGCTGGAGCCGCCGGTAGTCGACGTGCATGACGAACGCCATCGCGGCAAGGCCGATCGCCGCCCAGATCGCCTGCTTGACGAGGAATGGGTTGACCCAGCTGCCGCGGGCGATCGCGGCGCTCGCCGAGTAGACCATGACGAGACCGGCCCCCACGAGCAGCATGATCGTCGTGAAGAGAACCTTGTCGAAAGCCAGCTTCTTAGCCATGATCCCCTCTCATCGCAGCTTCAGGGTCGAGAGGGAGAGGAGCGCGAAGAGGATCGAGAGGATCCAGAAGCGCACGATCACCTTGGGCTCGGCCCACCCGGAAAGCTCGAAGTGGTGATGGAGGGGGGCCATGCGGAACACCCGCTTGCCCCGGAGCTTGAAGGACGTCACCTGGATGATGACCGAGAGGGCTTCGAGGACGAAGACCCCGCCGACGACGATCAAGAGGATCTCCTGTTTGCCGAGGACGGCGACGCTCCCGATGGCGGCGCCGATCGAGAGCGAACCCACGTCCCCCATGAAAACCTCCGCCGGATGGGAGTTGAACCAGAGGAAGCCCAGGCTCGCACCGACCAGGGCGCCGCAGAAGACCGACACCTCGCCCACCCCCGGGACGTAGGAGAGCTGGAGGTAGCCCGCGATCACCCGGTTGCCGGCGATGTAGGTGAAGACGGCGTAGGTGGCGGCGGCGACGATCGTGCAGCCGATCGCCAAACCGTCCAGGCCGTCCGTCAGGTTGACCGCGTTCGACACTCCGACGAGGACGATGACGACGAAGGGGATGTAGAACCCGCCCAGATGGAGCACCAGCCGCTTGACGAAGGGGAAGGTGAGCGTCGAGTCGAAGCCGTAGCCGTGCGGCAGGACGAGGAGCGCGACCCCCATGCCGGCAGCGGCCAGGATCTGGAGGAGCATCTTGGTGCGCGCCGTGAGCCCCAGGTTCCGCCGGTTCTTGACCTTCAGATAGTCGTCCAGGAAACCGATCAAACCGAAGGCGATCGTCACCAGGATGGTGATCCAGATGTAGGGGTTGTCGAGCGTCGACCAGAGGAGGGTCGGGACGATCACCGCGAAGAGGATGAGGAGGCCGCCCATGGTCGGCGTCCCCGCCTTCACCAGGTGCGCCTTGGGACCGACGTCCCGGATGTTCTGCCCCACCGACATCCGGCGGAGAAGGCGGATGAAGGCCGGCCCCAGAAACCAGGAGAGGAGGAGCGCGGTGACGATCGCCATCGCCGCCCGGAAGGTGATGTAGCGGAAGACGTTGAACGCCGCGACGTGGTTCCGGAGCGGATAGAGGAAATGGTAGAGCACTCTAGTGCCCCCCTCCGGAGACGACTTGCGCTTCCGGCACCGGAGCGCCGCGCGCCGCGAGCAGCCGATCGACGACCGCTTCGAGCTTCACCCCGCGCGAGCCCTTGACGAGCACCAGGTCACCGTCCCGCACCTCGCCGGCCGCCCACTCGGCGGCGGCCGCGGCGTCGGCGAACCAGGGCGCCTCGGCACCCCGGGCGGCGGCAGCGGCCGCCAGCTCGCGGGAGAGCTCGCCGACTCCGGCGACGGGCGAGAACCCCAGCCGCGCCGCCTGCTCCCCCGCCGCGCGGTGGAAACGGGGTCCCTCGGGGCCGAGCTCCAGCATGTCGCCCAAAACCGCCAGCCGCCGGGTTCCCGGAAGCTGGGCGGCGCCTTCGAGCGCCCGGTCGACGGCGTCGGGGTTCGAGTTGTAGGAGTCGTCGATCAGGGTGACGCCCCCGGGCAGCCGGTGCACCACCCCGCGCTTCGCCGCCGGGCGGACCGAGGCAACGGCGCGGGCGATCTCCGTGAGGCTCACCCCCAGCGCATGGGCGCAGGCGGCGGCCGCCAGGCAGTTGCCGACGTTGTAGAGGCCGTGGAGCGGCAGGGCGACCTCGATGATCTCCCCTCCGGCCCAGAGCCGGAAGCGGCTCCCCACCTCGCCATTTGGAGCCGGAGAGACGCCGGTCACCCGCACGTCCGCCTCTTCGCTCATGCCGTACCAGACGATCCGGCCACCCTTCTGCTCCGCACTTTGGCTGAGATGCCGGCGGGCGATCCGCGACACCTCGGGATCGTCGGCATTGGCGATCACCAGGCCGTCCGCGGGGAGGCCGGCGAGCAGCTCGGACTTCGCCTCGGCGATCGCCTGGACGGTGCCGAAGAACTCCAGGTGGACCGGGCGGACGACGGTGAAGAGCGCCACGTCCGGCCGGCCGAGGAGCGACAACTGGCGCAATTCGCCCGGAGTCGACATCCCCATCTCCGCCACCATCCACTCCGTATCGTCGGGGACGTTCAGGAGCGAGAGGGGGAAACCATAGAGATTGTTGAGATTCCCCGGCGTGCGGGCCACCCGGTAGCGCGCCCCGAGCATCGCCGCCAGAAGCTCCTTGGTGGTCGTCTTCCCCGCCGAGCCGGTGATACCCACGAGCTTCTGCGGCACCCGCTGCCGCAGGTGGCGGGTGAGGTCGTGCAGGGCGCGGAGGGTATCGGGCACGGTGATGAGAGCGCCGCACGAGGATGCCTCCACCGGTTCCTGCAACGCCTCCTGAACCATGGCCGCCGCCGCCCCGCGGGCGAAGGCGTCGGCCACGAAGTGGTGGCCGTCGGTGTGCTCGCCCGCGAAGGCGAAAAACAGCTCGCCAATATCTCCGCCATGAACCGCCCGCGAATCGATGGCGGCGCCCTCCCAGACAGTTTCCGGATCGCCGGTCACCTGTCCGCCCACGGCCGCCGCGGCCTCGGCGACGCTACACCGGGCCATAGCGTTCCTCCAGGGCGCGAGCGATCTCGTCTCGATCGGAAAAGGGAATCTTCCGGCCGCTCAGGCCCTGCGTCCCCTCGTGCCCCTTGCCCGCCACCAGCACCGCCCAGCCCTCTCCCTCCGAAGCCGCGGAGAGGGCGGCGCGGATCGCCTCCCGGCGGTCCGGCACCACCCGGTAGTCCCGGTTGCCGCTCGCGAGGAGGCCCTCCTCCACCTGGCGGAGGATGGCGTGCGGGTCTTCATGGCGCGGATTGTCCGAGGTGGCGATGGGCAGGTCGGCCAGCTCCCCCGCCACCCGACCCATCACCGGGCGCTTCCCGGCATCTCGCTCGCCACCGCAGCCGAAGACCACCGCCACCTTCGAGTGGGCCAGCTCGCGGACCGAGCGGAGAGCCGCGTCGAGCGCGGCGTCGGTATGGGCGTAGTCGACGAACACCGGGAAGGGCTGGCCGCGGTCGACCGGCTCCATCCGGCCGGCGATCGGCGGCTGGGCGGCGAGAGCGGCGGCGATCGCCGCATGCGGCAGCCCCAGGGCCTCCGCTCCGGCCACCGCGGCCAAGAGGTTTTCAAAATTGAAGCGGCCGAGGAGCGGCGAGCCGAAGGTCAGCTCGCCGCGCGGGGTGCGGAGGGTGGCGCGGCTCCCCGTCGTCCCCAACTCCACGGCGATGGGCGCGACGTCGCCGTCCGTCCCATAGGTCAGAGCGCCGGGGATCTCCGCCGCCAGGCGCCCGCCGTAGCGGTCTTCCAGGTTGACGACCGCGCGCGCCCCCGGCTTCAGATAGCCAAAGAGCTGCTTCTTGGCCTGGTAATAAGCCTCCATGTCGCCATGGAAATCGAGATGATCGCGGGTGAGATTGGTGAAGATGCCGACGTCGAACGCGGCCCCGTCCACCCGATGGAGATCGAGGGCGTGAGAGGAAACCTCCATCGCCACTCCCGCCGCCCCTTGGTCGCGCATCTCGCGGAGGGTGCGGAAGAGGTCCGAGGCCTCCGGCGTCGTCCGCTCACCGGGGAAGGGCTGGCCGCCCAGGCGATAGCCGAGGGTGCCGATGAAGCCGGCCGGCTTCCCCGTCGCTTCGCCGAGGACGGCGCAGAGGAGGGTGGCGACCGTCGACTTGCCGTTCGTCCCCGTTACCGCGACGAGAATGAGCTCGCGGTCCGGATGGCCATAGGCCCGGGCGGCGAGGGGTCCGAGGAGCGCGCGCGGGCCGGCGGTATCGCCGGTCGCGAGCCAGGGGACGGAGATCTCCGCCGGCGCCGCTCCCTGCCCGAGCACCGCCACGGCTCCCTGCTCCACCGCGGCGGCGGCGAAGGCGCGGCCGTCGTACTTCTCGCCCACCATGGCGACGAAGAGATCGCCCGGGGCCACCGCCCGCGAGTCGTGGGCCACACCGCGGATCACTATCGCATCGAGCGCATCGAGCGCATCGAGGCTCTCGGCGCCCGTCTCGATGGGCAGCCCGGCGATCAGCTCAGAAAGTCGCATGGGGGCGGCCTCCCGGCTTGGCAGTGGATTTCGGAGCGGGATGGGCAGCGGGAGCAACTTTCGCGGCCGTCGCGGTCGTCGCGATCGCCGCGGGCGGAGCCTCAGGAACGACGGCGTCCGCCGGAGCCAGCTCCTCGACGTCGAGCTCGCTGTCTACGGCCGGTATGGCGGGAGCGGCCGGAGTCACCGGGCGCCGCATGCTCGCGAGCACCATCTCCCCCGGCCAGTGGACGAGCGGCGCGCGCTCGGGGCGAACCCCGAGATAGAGCAGAACCTGTCGGGTGATGGCGCCGAAGGCCGGTGCCGCCACTTGGGCGCCGTAGTACTCGAAGCCCTGCGGCGAGTCGATGGCGACCACCCCCACGAGCGCCGGCCGGTCGGCGGGGGCGAAGCCGATGAAGCTCGGAATGTAGCTGCCATGAGCGTAGCCGCCCTGTCCCGACTTCTGCGCCGTGCCGGTCTTCCCCGCCATCCGATAGCCGGGCACCGCCGCGCTCTTGCCCGTGCCGTTCGTCACCACCCTTTCGAGCAACCCCTCGAGCACCCGCGCGGTCTCCGGCTCAATCGGCTGGCCGGCGACCGGCGGCGTCTTGTAGCGGCGTTCGATCGTCTCTCCCTTGCCCACCGCCGCCACCACGTGCGGAGTCAAGAGCACCCCGTGGTTGGCGACCGCGGCGATCGCCACGGTGAGCTGGAGAGGGGTGACCGAGATCCCCTGGCCGAACGCGATGTAGGCTTTGGTCAGCGGCCGCGAGTGCCAGAACTTCAAAGAAGCGAGGATGCCGCCGTTTTCCCCGGCAGGTCGATGCCGGTCGGCCGGCCGAAGCCGAAATCACGGATGGTCTTATAGAGCCGCTCGTCGCCCAGCCGGAGGGCGACCTTGATGACCCCGACGTTGCTCGACTTGGCGATGACGTCGGCGAAGGTCAGCCGGCCTTGAGGCTGGTGGTCGCGGATGCGGATGCCGTAGAGGGTGATCCCGCCCATCTCGCAGTCGAAGACCTCGTCCGGCCGCACGACTCCCGCCCCCAGCGCCGCGGCCGCGGTCACCACTTTGAACGTGGAGCCCGGCTCGTAGGCATCCATGATCGCCCGGTTGCGCCGCTGCTCCAGCGAAGACTCGCCGTAGCGGTTGGGGTCGAACGAGGGGTAGGTCGCCATGGCGAGCACCGCCCCGGTCGCCGGATCGAGGAGCACGACGCTGCCGCTCTTGGCGCGGTTCTTCTCGACCGCGAGCGCCAGCTCGCGCTCGACGATGTGCTGAATCGTCGCATCGAGCGTCAGATAGAGGTCGCGGCCCGGCTCGGGGTCGGAGGCGGCGAGCCCGGGGGCGATCACCGTGCCGCGGCGGGCATCTCTTAGCAGCGTGCGGCGGCCGGGCCGGCCGGCGATCTCCTTGTCGTGGACCAGCTCCAGGCCGGCGAGGCCCTCGTTGTCGGTGCCGACATAGCCGAGCACCTGGGCCGCCAGCTCGCGCATCGGATAGTAGCGCTTGCTCTCGGGGAGGAAATGGATACCGGGGAGCGCCAGGGCGCGAACCGCCTCGGCGTCCGGCGGGTCGAGCTTTCGCGCCACCCAGACGAAGTCGCCGCTCCGGGCGAGACGGCGGGCGAGGCCCTGCTCGTCGACATGGAGGACCGGGGCGAGGGCCTTGGCCGTCGCCAGGGGATCGGGGATGTCCGCCGGGTCCGCCCAGGCGGAGTCGACCTGCACCGAGACCGCGAGCTCGCGGCCGTGGGCGTCGTAGATCGTCCCCCGCGGCGGATCGAGCTCGACGACCGTCGTCTGCTGCCGCCGGGCCTTGCCGGCATAGTGCTCGTAGCGGTAGACCTGGAGGTAGTAGAGGCGCGCCGCCACCAGCGCCACCCAGAGCAGGCCGCCGATCGCGACGAGCTTCACCCGGTTCTTCAATGGGGCGTCTCCGGACGCGCAGGAGGCTGCAGCTCTTCGGCGAAGATCACCTGGTCCATCTCCGGCCCCTTCATCCCCAGCTCTTGGGCCGCCCGGCTCTCGATATGCGGCGGGCTGGCGAGATAGGCGGCCTCCAGCTGCAGCCGGCGCTCCTCCTGAGAGAGATCGCGCAGGCGGCGCTCGAGGTCGACGATCCGGTAGCCGGTGTCGAGCACCTCCAGATGCATCCAGGTGTAGGCGAGGAGCCCGCCGCCCAGACAGACGACGACGACGACGACCAGGGCCAGCTCGCGGAGCAGCCGGCGGTCGCGCTCGCGCACCAGGTAGGTGTTGACCACCGGGCGCGTGAAGGCGTACTCGCTCCTCGATTCCCGCATCACGATCTCACAGCCGGCGGGCGGCGCGGAGGCGCGCCGAACGCGAGCGCGGGTTGTAGCGGACCTCCTCCTCGCTCGGCCGGACGGGCTTTTTGGTCAGCACCTCGATCAGCTGGCTCTCCGAGCGCGGCCGGCCGGTCACCAGGTCGACCTGCCCGCGCGCCAGGTCGCGGAGCGAGTTCTTGACGATCCGGTCCTCCAGGCTGTGGTACGAGATGATGACGAGCCGACCGCCCTGGTCTAAGAGGCGCACGGTCTGCTCGATGAACCCTTCGAGCCCCGAGAGCTCCTCGTTGACCTCGATGCGGAGCGCCTGGAAGACCCGCGTCGCAGGATCGACCCGGCCTTCGCGGTCACGATCGCCGCGATCGCCGCGCGCACCTCGCCCGCCGGCCTTGGCGCGGGCGATGACGTCCTTGAGGCGGCCGGTCGTCACGATCGGCTCTTCGCTCCGCGCCCGTCCGATGGCCCGGGCGATCCGCCGTGCCTGCCACTCCTCGCCGTAGTCTCTGAAGATCTGTTCCAATTCGCCCTCCGAGCTGCCGTTCACGACGTCCGCGGCGGTCCGTCCGCCCGGTCCCATCCGCATGTCGAGCGGTCCATCCCGCCTGAAGCTGAAGCCGCGCTCCGCGACGTCCAGCTGCAGCGAGGACACGCCCAGGTCCGCGAGCACTCCGGAGAGGCTCCCCGGCCCGAGGGCTCTGCCGCCAAAATCGAGGCCGCCCAGGAGCGTCTCCAACTGATGGAAATTTCCCTCGACGAGGCGGGCCCTTGGCGCAAACTCTTCAAGGCGATCCGCCGCTCGCAGGAGGGCCTGCGGATCGCGATCGACGCCCACCAGCCGGACGCCCTCCGAGCGTTCGAGGAGCGCCGCGGCGTGGCCGCCCAGGCCGACCGTCGCGTCGACGAAGAGACCCCCACGTTCGGGAGCGAGGAGCTCCAGGGTCTCCGCGAGCAGAACGGGCAGGTGCTCCCCATGCAAGGGCGCTCTTTCCCCAGTGCGGGCCAACGCTGCCCGCTAGATCCCGCGCTCGGCGAGAGCACGGAAATCGTCCTCGGTGAACGGCTGCTCTTCCAGGCGGGCGACGAAGCGGTCATGGTTCCAGACCACCAGGTGGTCGAGCCGTGCCGAGACCACCACGTCGCCATTCATCCCCGCGCTCTCCCGCAGGATCTGCGGAATGAGAATGCGGCCCTGCCCATCCAGGCTGACCTGCTGACCGTAGTAGCTCACCCGCTCCAGGTAGCGCCCCTTCGTCCGGTCCGTCGACGGCATGGCCTGGAGGCGCGCCTCGATCTCCTCCCAGACGGGGAGGGGATAGACGAGCGCCGAGTCGCCGAGGACAGAGGTGACGAACAGGTCCGCCCCATAGCGGTCCTCAATGAACCGGCGGAAGTCCGTCGGCACCTTGAGCCGCCCTTTGTCGTCGATCTTTGTAGGAGCGCTTCCGCGGAACATGGAACCCACCGATACCAGCCAGTCTGGGGGAAAATCCTAGCAGTCGAGGCCACTTTTGTCCATTTATTTCCACCATCGACCCCAGAATTCATGGAGAAAGCTCCCGAGGGGCATGAAAAGGCGGTAATTGAGCGCGAGCGAAGGGGCGAGGAAGGCGGGAGCGATCGAGCTTGTCGCCCCTGCCCTACTTGAACAGCTTGAGGAACGCCACGTAGCTGACGAAGCCGTGCGCCGGCCCGATGACGGGGACGCCGACGTCGATGTTGACCAGGGTCTCCCAGGGGCCCATGAAGCTCCCCACGATCCCGAAGCCGCCGAGCTTCTCGTGGTCGAGCCCGTTCAGCTTGTCGGTCGCGAGCGCGAAGTCGAAGACCCCGTCCAGGCGGAGGGCCTGGTTGATCTCGAAACCATAGGTCAGGTGGGCGAGGGCGGCGGTCTCGGCGCGCACGCTGTCGCTCTGGTAGCCGTGCACCCGGGTATCGCCGAAGAAGCCGAACTGGTACTTGCTGAAGCGGTCGAGGCGCGAGCCGGTGTCGTAGTCGACCTCGGCGCCGATCCGCTGGAAGGCGGAGAGGTACCAGCTCTTCTGCAGGCTCGCCTGCCAGCGCTCGAAGCTCTGGTCCCGCGGGTCGAACTCGGTGTTGCCCGGGAGGCCCCAGAAATCCCACTTGGAGCGCCGGTTGTAGCTCCCGTCCAGGTTCAGCTTGTAGCCCGAGCGGGCGTACTGGGCGCCCAGGTCGAACGACTGGAGGAGGTTGTCCGTCGGCAGGACGAAAGTCGGGTCGGTGTTGCTGTCGCGCTTGTAGTGCGAGTAGAAGAGGCCGTAGTCGGCGGAGATCTTGATGAAGTCGCCGATCGGGTGGCCGAGCTTCAGATTGAAGGTCGCCGGCACCGACTGGATCTCCTCGCGGCTGATCTCCTTGCCGTTCCGGAACAGGTTGTCGGTCGTCGGGATGGCGAGGACGAAAGCGGAGGCGCCGGCGTCGAAGCGGCTGCCGAAGAGCCGCGGCTGGGCGACGTTGGCGGTCAGGAGCGCCCCGGCGAAGAAGACATTGACCTGCTCGCCCGTCCCTTTGAAATCCAGGGAGAAGTAGTTGAGGCCGGCGAGCGGCAGAGGGTAGGAGAGCGAGCTGTCGTAGAACACCCCGCCGACGGCGAAGAGCTTGCTCTTGGAAAACCCCTCCTTGACGACACGTTCGTCCTTGTCGCCATCCTTGACCAGGTAGCGCAGGCCGTGGTCGGTGTCGCGCACCATGGTGACTTTCGACGCCTCGACCTTCTGGCGCGCCGCCTCGAAGTCCTCGCCGTTGATCCGCACCGAGGAGAGCACGGTGGCGCGCTCGACGACGGTCGTGTCGTTGACCACCGAGAGGATCTGCTCGGCGACGATGTCGAGCGGCAGGATGAAGCTCTCGGCCGACCACGGGGCGGTTTTGCCTTGGGCGTCGATCGGCCGGTAGCTCTGGGTCTCCTCGTTCGAGATCACCTCGCCGGTCAGGCCGACCTGGACGGCCTTGGTGCGGAGCCGGGCGTAGAGCTTCTTGTCGACCCAGACCGAGCCCCGGTAGAGCTTGTCGTTCTCGCCCGCCTTGCCCTCGGGGGTGAAGTCGATCACCCAGGCGTCGCGGTCGCCGATCCTGTCGCTGCCGCGCAGAAGGTAGCGGTACTCGCGGGTGAAGTGGATCTCGAGCGGCAGGGCGGCCGCCTTCTCCGGTTGGACCAAGGGGATCTCGGGGATCGACTTGCCCCGCCAGCGGACGCCGTTCAAAAACAGGTTCTCCCACGCCCAGTCGGTCCCCGCCCCACGCCGGAAGAAGAACGGACCTTCTAAAGTGGCGTCGAAGCTCTGGCCGACACCGGAGAGCTGGAAGCGCAGGTGGGTCGTGTTGATCGCCTGGTAGTGGTCGAGCCGGCGGTTCTGGGCATCCTCGAAGGCCTGCAGGCGGCGGAGGATCTCCTCGACCGGGATCTCGCGAGTGCCGGAGACGGTCACCTTCTCGGTCACCCCCTGGCGCTCCTCGGCGGTTTGGCGGTCGAGCCCGAGGACGGCGACCGGCCCGGGATCGGCGAGGCTGACCCTAAGCCCCGACGCCGTCACCTGACCGCTGGGCGGAGCGACCTTCCCCGGCGCCACCGGAAAACGCACCGGCCGGCGGAGCGAGGGATCGGCGAAACGCAGTTCGAGCGTCGCCGTACCCGCCGCAGTAGCCGGCGGAACGGCGATCACCCGCAACCCGAGATCCTTGCCGCGGACGAAGACCCAGGACTCCGCGGCTCCAGTGGGGACGGTCGTGGGGTCGTAGGAGAGGTCGCCGGAGAACTCCCGAGCGAGGAGAGCGAAGGGGACGAGGGCCGCCGTATCCACGGAGCTGGCGCTGAAGAGGGTGAGCCCCACCCCGCGCACGGTCCAGCGCGCCGCCTCGGCGAGCGCCTGCCGCGGATCGACAGGGAGCGGGACACCGTCGAGCACCACCGGCCGGCCGGGATCGGCCTGCGTCGCGGCGGCGATCGCCGCCGTGACCTCGGCGGGAGCCCCCGGACGGAGGACGAGAGCCTCCAGGTAGGCGGCGACCTCCTGGGCGTAGAAGCCGGTGATCGCGGCGGCATCGGCGGGGAGCGGCTCGGTCGCCACCTTGCCGTCCGGCCGAGCGCCGGTCACCGCCACGGCGGCGCGCTTCAAGAGAAAGGCGTACTCGGAGAGATCCTGCGCCGTCCCCTCCTGGCCCTCGGGCCGCCAAACCACCTGAAACCAGCTCCCCGCGGGAGCCGCCCCGGCGATCCGCGCCGTCGCCGTGAGCTCGTCCTGGAGCCGGGCGAGGTGGCCTGAGTCCTTGGCGAGCGGCGAGGGAGCGGTGAAGACGAGGGAGATCCACGGGGTCCCGCCGGCCGCGAAGACCGCGGTGGGATCGGGCGTCAGAGGAGCGGCGGCGATCGGTGGTGTGAGCGGAGCGTCCCAGGCGACGAAGAGGGGGCTTCCGGGCTTCAGCTGATATTGGGCCTTCAGGGCATCAACGACGCCCTCGGGAGACGCCAGCCGAACCCCGGCGCAGGGAGCGCAGGGGAGGGCGGCGACGGCCAGGCGCGGGAGGGCGAGGAGGGTAAGGAACAGGGCAAGGCAGCGCGACGTCGACAACATGGGAGCCAAGGATAAGCGGCTCCCGGGGGAGAAGTCACGCCGGAGCTCAGAGGAAAAGCCGGAGCTCGTCTCGGGAAAGATCGCAATCCCGAAGGATTTGGCCAAGGAGCCCAGGGCCGAGAGTCTCACCCGCGTGAACGGGAACGACGGTAGCGCGGCCGTCGGAATGGCGGAGATAGTGGTGACTGCCCTTGATCCGAACGACTTCGAAGCCGGCCTTTCCGAGAGCTGTTACCACTTCTCTCCCACGGAGTGCCGGCAGCTTCGTCACCCGGCGACCGTCACCTTCTGAACACCGACGAAATCGAGCTCCTCCGCTCCCTCGCCCTCGACTTCCAGGCAGAGCTCGATCACCTCTTTCATTCGCTCGACCAAGTCGTCAAGAGACCTCGCCTGGGTATGACACCCGCGTAGGCCAGGGACGGAGCCAACGTAATAGCCTTCGCTGTCCCGCTCGATGATGACGTTGAAGTCTTTTTTCATGATGCCTCTACCTCTATGTCGACTGTACAGGGACGGAGAGCGATTCGGCAAGGCACTCCTGAAAACCTACCTCACCGACACCTTTCGGCCCACGCTTCTGTCGCTATGACGTCTTTCCCCACCAGCTCACTACATCCGGCAGGCCCACTCCTCGGACGACGACCGCGTCCACTCGGCGACTCTCCGCGACGTGAATACCTACGACGACGGTGACAAACGCGACGATGCAGTAGGGGGGTTGAAGAGAGGCCTGGCGTTGCAAGCTGACGCCCTACCGGTAGGGCGAGACGCTGAGGCGTTGCAAGTTGACGCCCTACCGGTAGAGCGAGACGCTGAAGCGTTGCAAGTTGACGCCCTACCGGTAAGGCGAGACGCTGAAGCGTTACAAGTTGACGCCCTACCGGTAAGGCGAGACGCTGAAGCGTTGCAAGTTGACGCCCTACCGGTAGGGCGAGACGCTGAAGCGTTACAAGTTGACGCCCTGCCGGTAGGGCGAGACGCTGAAGCGTTACAAGTTGATGCCCTACCGGTAGGGCAAGACGCTGAAGCGAGGACTTGACCCTACGTCTGGAGCACCCCGGTCTTCCACTCCGGCACCTCCGGGTTCATCGCCGCCGACGCGAGCGAGCGGGCGAGCACCTCGCGGGTCTCCGCCGGATCGATGATGGCGTCCACCCAGAGACGGGCGGCGGCGTAGCGGGGGTTCATCGAGGCGGCGTAGCGGGCCTGGATGTCTTTCAAGATCTGCTGTCTCTCCTCCTCCGGCACCTCGCGGTTCTTGATCTGGATGGAGAGGAGCGTTTTGGACGCTTGGTCGCCGCCCATGACCGCGATGGCCGCCGAGGGCCAGGCATAGAGGAAGCGGGCGCCGTAGGCCTTGCCGCACATGGCGTAATTGCCGGCGCCATAGGAGTTGCCGACGAAGAGGGTCATCTTGGGGACGGTCGAGTTGGCGACCGCGTTGACCATCTTGGCGCCGTCCTTGATGATGCCGCCGCGCTCGGCGCGGCTGCCGACCATGAAGCCGGTGACGTCCTGGAGGAAGAGCAGGGGGATCTTCTTCTGGTTGCAGAGCTCGATGAAGCGCGCCCCCTTGTCGACCGACTCCGAATAGAGGACGCCGCCGATCTGCAGCTCCTTGTCCCCCGGTTTGGTGCCGGTCTTCCGGGCGACGATCGAGCGCTGGTTGGCGAGCACCCCCACCACCCGGCCGCCGAGAAAGCCGGTGCCGCAGAGGAGGGTCTGGCCGTAGGTCGCCTTGTACTCGTCGAATTCGCTGCCGTCCAGGAGCCGGGCGAGGATCTCGAAGGTGTCGTAGGGCTTGCCGCGGTCGACCGGGACGATCCCGTAGAGCTCGTCCTGCGGATAGAGGGGGGCGACCGGCTCCCGGCGCACGAAGGGCGCCTCGGCGCCGGGGGCGAGCTGGGCGAATTGGCTGCGGATCTTGGCGAGGCACGAAGCGTCGTCCGGGTGGCGGTGATCGACCACCCCCGAGATGTCGCACTGGACGATCGCCCCGCCGAGCTCTTCGTTTTCGACCTTCTCGCCGATCGCCGCCTGCACGAGGTGGGAGCCGGCGAGGAAGATCGAGCCGGTCCCCTCGACGATGTGCGACTCGTCGCTCATGATCGGCAGGTAGGCACCGCCCGCGACGCAAGAGCCCATGATCGCCGCCATCTGGAACACCCCCGCCGCCGACAGCCGGGCGTTGTTGTAGAAGGCGCGGCCGAAGTGCTCGCGGTCGGGGAAGATCTCGTCCTGGAGCGGGAGGAAGACGCCGGCCGAGTCTACCAGATAGACGATGGGCAGGTGGTTTTCGAGGGCGATCTCCTGCGCCCTCAAGACTTTCTTGCAGGTCAGGGGGAACCAGGCGCCGGCCTTGACCGTGGCGTCGTTCGCCACGACGACGACGTCGCGGCCGTGGATCTTGCCGATCCCGACGACCACCCCGGCGGCGGGAGCGCCCCCGTACTCCTTGTAGAAGCCCTCGGCCACCCAGAGGCCGAGCTCCAGGAAAGGCGCTTGCCGGTCGCAGAGGGCCGCCACCCGCTCGCGGGCGGTCATCTTGCCCTGCGCCCGCTGCTTGTCCTGGGCCTTGGCGCCGCCCCCCAGCCGGAGGCGCTCCTCCTCGGAGCGCAGCCGCTCCACCTCGCCCCGCCAGTGCGCCGCTCGCCGCTCGTACGCCTCGTTCTTCTTGAGCTTGCTCTCCAGGGTCGCCAATCTCTCCTCCGCTTGTTTCCAGCCGACCGACGGGATTATATGGACAGGACTTGCGGGGTGGGATGGTACCATCCGGCCATGCGGATTCACCTGGTCGCTTTCGCAAGTGCTGCGGACGCCCTCGGGGCCGCCGAGCTGGATCTCGACGTCGACGCCGGGAGCCGGGTGGCCGACCTGCGGGAACGGCTCGAACGCGAGCACCCGTTGCTCGCTCCGCTCTGGCCGCGCCTGGCGGTGGCGGTCGATGGCCGGCTCGTTCGCGCCGACGAGGTGCTCGCGGAAGGCGTCGAGGTCGCCCTTCTGCCGCCGGTCTCCGGGGGCTCGGGGGCGATCCCGGGGCTCTCGGAGAATACCGAGCGGGTGGAGCGGGTACGGACGGCGCTTGTCGAGGGGGCGATCGAGGTCGACCGGGTGATCGAGAGCATCTCCGGCCCGGGGCGCGGGGCGGTCGTCGTCTTCCTCGGCACGGTGCGCAACCAGCACGCCGGAAAGAAGGTCACCCAGCTCACCTACAGCGCCTACCGCGCCATGGCCCGCACCGCCCTGGAGACCATCGCCGCCGACCTGGAAGCCACCCACGAAGGTCTCCGCGCCGCGATCGTCCACCGCCTGGGAGAAGTCCCGATCGGCGAGGCGAGCGTCGTCATCGCGACCTCCTCCCCCCATCGCGCCGCCGCCTACGACGCCAACCGTACCGCCCTGGAGCGCCTGAAGGCCGAGGTCCCCATCTGGAAGCGCGAGCACTATGCCGGGGGCGAGTCGGTCTGGCGGGAAGAAGAGCCGCTGGACGCCGATCTCTAAAAGCACCTGAGCGATCGGCGAGGCGTTTTCCGTCTTTCTCTCCAGATCGGCCATCAAGGCCGCTCGGAGAGGACTCGGATGGCAGAGCACGACAGCGGTTACAAGCTTCTTTTCTCTCACCCCAAGATGGTCGAGGAGCTCCTCCGGGGGTTCGTCCATGAGCCCTGGGTGGCGGACCTCGACTTCAGCACTCTGGAGCGGACGAACGGCAGCTACACGAGCGACGACCTGCGCGAGCGGCACAGCGATGTCGTCTGGCGGTTGCGCTGGCAGGGCGGCGGTCGGGGCTGGTTCTATATTTATCTGTTGCTGGAGTTCCAGTCGACGCCCGATCCCTTCATGGGGGTCCGGCTCCTGGGCTACGTCGCCCTTCTTCTTTCGGGATTGGTGCGGACGGGGGTGGCGACCCCGGCCCGAGGCCTTCCAGCGGTCTTGCCGCTGGTGCTCTATAACGGCAAGCGCGCCTGGAACGCGCCGGCCGATCTGGGAAGCTTGTTTCGGGCGGTCCCGCCGGGGTGCGAACGGTATCTGCCTCAGCTCAGCTACCTCTTGGTCGACGAGAACCGCCTCCGTCCGGAGGAAATGGCTCTCCCTGGCAGCCGAGTGGCGACCCTGTTCCGGCTGGAGGCCTGTGCCCCGGAGAACCTCCCCGCCCTGACCGCCGAGCTCGCAGCGCTCCTGCCGCCGGGGCAGGAACCGGAACTTCGGCACCACTTCACCTCCTGGCTCCTGCACCTGCTTCGGCGGATGCGTCCAGGCGTTACAATTCCGGAAGTAAGAGAGCTGGAGGAGGTCGCCATGCTGGAAGAAACTCTGACCGAGTGGTTGAACGGCGCGGTGGAGAAGGGGCGGAAGGAAGGCCGGCAGGAGGGTCGCGAGACGGGCCAGCTGGAGGGAATGCGCCAGCTCCTTCTCCGCCTTCTGGAGCAGCGTTTCGAGACGATCCCGGCACGGGTCCGGCGGAAGGTCAAGGCGATTTCTTCCGCCAAGGAGCTGGAAGAGCTTGCGAAGCGCGTCCTGGTCGCCCCGACTCTGGCGGAGATGGGACTCGGGTAGCCCCCCAACGCAAAATGCCAAAAGAGACCTGAGCGATCGGCGAGGCGTTTTCCGTCTTTCTCTCCAGATCGGCCATCAAGGCCGCTCGGAGAGGACTCGGATGGCAGAGCACGACAGCGGTTACAAGCTTCTTTTCTCTCACCCCGGGATGGTCGAGGAGCTCCTGCGGGGGTTCGTCCATGAGCCGTGGGTGGCGGATCTCGACTTCGCCACGCTGGAGCGGCCGAACGGCAGCTATACGAGCGACGATCTGCGCGAACGGCACAGCGACGTCGTCTGGCGGTTGCGCTGGCGGGGCGGCGGGCGGGGCTGGTTCTATATCTATCTGCTGTTGGAGTTCCAGTCGACGCCCGATCCCTTCATGGGGGTCCCGGCTCCTGGGCTACGTGGCTCTTCTCCTCTCGGGATTGGTGCGGACGGGGGTGGCGACCCCGGCCCGAGGCCTTCCGGCGGTACTGCCACTGGTGCTCTACAACGGCAAGCGCGCCTGGAACGCGCCGGCCGATCTGGGAAGTCTGTTTCGGGCGGCGCCGCCGGGGTGCGAACGGTACCTCCCCCAGCTCACCTACCTCTTGGTCGACGAGAACCGCCTCCGTCCGGAGGAGATGGCTCTCCCCGGCAGCCGAGTGGCGACTCTGTTCCGGCTGGAGGCCTGCGCCCCGGAGGATCTCCCCGCCCTGACCGCCGAGCTTGCCGTGCTCCTGCCGCCAGGGAAGGAAACGGAGCTGCGGCACCACTTCACCTCCTGGCTCCTAAATCTGCTCCGGCGGATGCGTCCAGGCGTTACAATTCCGGCAGTAAGGGAGCTGGAGGAGGTCGCCATGCTGGAAGAGACTCTGACCGAGTGGTGGAACGGAGCGCTGGAGAAGGGGAGGAAAGAAGGGCGGCAGACGGGCCGGAAGGAAGGACGGCAGAAAGGCCGTCAGGAGGGTCGCGAGACGGGCCAGCTGGAGGGAATGCGACAGCTCCTTCTCCGCCTTCTGGAGCAGCGTTTCGAGACGATCCCGGCACGGGTCCGGCGGAAGGTCAAGGCGATTTCTTCCGCCAAGGAGCTGGAAGAGCTGGCGAAGCGCGTCCTGGTCGCCCCGACCCTGGCGGAGATGGGGCTCGGGTAGCTAGTCCTGGCGTTCCAACAGCTCCGCCACCGCCCGCTCGGCCCTCCGGGCGAGATCGGTGCGGTCGGCGCGCTTAAGACCGGTCGTGGGGATGGGAGCGCCGATGCGGACGCGGACGCGGCCGGGACGGATGCGGAATCCTCCCGGCGGGATGATGCGGCCGGCTCCTTCCAGGGCGACCGGGACCACCGGAACCCCGGCTTCGATCGCGGCGGCGAAGCCCGCGCTCTTGAAGGTGTGAACGCGGCCGTCCCGGCTGCGGGTGCCCTCGGGGAAGGAGAGCACCGACCAGCCGTGGCCCAGCCGTTCCGCCGCCTGGCCGACGCTCGCCGCCCCTGCGGCGCGGGCGCTGCGCTCGACGAAAACCATCCCCATCGCCTGGATGTACCAACCGAGGAAGGGGACGCGGGCGAGCTCGCGCTTGGCCATGAAGAGGAGCGGCACGGGAAGGGCGACGAAGAGGGCCGGGATGTCGGCCCAGGACTGGTGGTTGGCGACGAAGAGGTGCGGGCGGCGGAAGTCGACCTCCTCGTGCCCCTCGACCTCGAGCGTCACGGCGATGGCGAGGAGACCCGGCGCCCAGACCCGCCGGGCGAGGGCGAGCGCCGGGCCGCGGCGCCAGGTGAGGGCGGTGACGACCAAGGCGATCGAGATCCAGAGGGCGCTCCAGAGCAGGATGTAGGCCGCCTGGAGGGCGTTGAGCACAGCCCATCCGGCCTCCCACCGGTTCCCCCGCGGCCGAACCGCCGATGCATAGCGCAGGTCAGTCATCGTCTGCCACCGTCGTCACTTAGAGTTCCCATCATATCCTAGAGAATCCGGGAAGAGGGACGACCCGGGCGGCAGCTCCTCAGCCCACGAAACGCCAGAGGTAGAGCACGATCACGGCCCCGACGATCGACAGGAAGAAGCCGGCAGGGTGGAACCAGGCGCCCTGCCGAGGGCGCGAGAGGAGGGCCGCCAGGATTCCACCCACGAGGGAGCCCACGATACCGAGGAGCACCGTGGCGAAGAACCCCAGGTGTTGCGTGCCGGGCATCAGGGCGCGGGCGAGGAGGCCGACGAGGAGCCCGATGAGAATCGACCAGATGAAGTGGATGACGGCCATGTTCGGAGTCTCCTCTCTCTTGTTCGCTCCCTCAATGTTGCAAAGGGCGCGCCGGTCTTGATCTAGCGAGAGGGGGGCGGGGCTGCCACCGGCGGGTGGTCCGGGAGCGAGGGTCCGCTCTCGGCGAAGATGGCGTTGAGCAGCCCGGCGAGGCGGACGCCGGCCTGGAGGAGCCGGCGTTTCACCAGGGGAATGTTCCGGTACTGGTAGGCGTAGCCGAGCTTGCCGTCGCCGATCTCGTAGGCCCGCGCCCGGAGATCGGCCGACTCCCGCACCCAGTCGAGGACGGCCCCGCTCTGCCAGCTCCTGACCTCGTCCGGGGTCGGGTGGTCGATGAACTCGACGAGCTCGGAGAACGAGAGCTTCTCGGCTTCGAGAATCTTCTCGTCCCACACCGCGTGCAGGTTGGTGGCCTCACCGAACCAGGTGACCTGGATGTTGTTGCCGCCGCGGTCCCCCCGCCGTCCGACATGCAGCGGCTGATGGACGTCCCCCACGAAGTGGACGAGGAAACGGAGCGCCTCGATCCTCGCCGTACGGTCCGCCTGGGGGTCGCGGACGACCTTGGTGAAACGGTCGATCGCTTCGACGACGTTGCCTGCCGGGTATTTGGAGGGATCGTAGGTCTCGCCCTCATCCAGCTCGACGAAATGCCAGGGGTGGGTGCGGTCCCGGGAGGGATCGGAGCGGATTTCGTCCGGCCAGGTGGCGGCCTGGGCGAGGCTCTCCGCCCCCAGGATCCCGGCAACACCGCGGGCCGCGGCCTCCGAGAGGTGATGCTCGGCGATCCGTCCCACGGCGCGATGCCCGTTCGCCCCCCAGGGGAAAGCGGGTTGGGCGCAGAGGAGAAACGTCAGGGCGACAGCCAGATGGCGGATCTTCACGGCGACTTTCTCCTTTGAGGTCCCAAAAAGCGTAGCAGATGCGGGTGGCCGACTTGAAGGACGCTCCGGGGGCGGATATCCTGCCGGCCTGACAGAGGGAGGGACTTCGTGGATCTACAGAAGAACGTCGACTCTTGGTACAGCCCCATTCTCGGACAGCCCATGCCCATCGTGTCCTACGGCCACTGGGGGCATCCTCTGCTGCTCTTCCCCACCGCCGCCGCGGATTTCCTGGAGAACGAGCGCTTCGGCTTGGTCGAAGCCGTCTCCGGCCAGCTCGCGGCCGGCCGGGTGCGGGTGTTCTCGATCAACAGCATCAACAACCAGGCCTGGATGGACAGCAAGCTGCCGGTGTCGGAGCAGGCACGGCGACAGAACCTCTACGCCCTCTACGTCGAGCAGGAGGTCGTCCCCTACATCCGGAGCGTCTGCCAGACCCCCGACCTCCGGATCGCCACGACCGGAGCGAGCTTCGGCGCCTTCCACGCTGCCAATACCCTCTTCCGGAGGCCGGACCTCTTCGACGCCACGATCGCCATGAGCGGCTTCTATGATCTCGGGCCCGACTACCTGAAGGGCTATTCGGACGACAATTCCTACTTCAACAACCCAGCCGCCTACGTCTCGAACCTGGAGGGTCCGTACCTCCATCTCCTGCAGACCGCCTGCAAGATCTCGATCCTCACCGGCCAGGGCGACTACGAGGCGCCGGACGCCTCGCGCCGCTTCGCCGCCATCCTGGAGCAGAAGGGCATTCCCCACACCCTCGACCTCTGGGGCTACGACATCCCGCACGACTGGCCGTCATGGCGGAAGATGCTGCCCTACGCGGTCGACCAGATGGGCTGGTAAGGGCCGCGCACGCGCCGCCCGCTCTACGTCGTCCCCAGCAGGTCGTAGGCGGGGATGGTGAGAAACTCGACGAAATCCTCGGAGAGGATGAGCTCGTCGAGGATCGTCGAGGCGTCGGCGAGGCGCCTCTCGTGGGTGCCGCCGAGCTTCGCGATCTCCGCGTCCCGCAGGTCGCGGTAGAGGGCGTGGTCGACCTTACGGCCGTCCGGGAGCGTGGCGCCGTGCCAGATCCACTGCCAGAGCTGGGCGCGGGAGATCTCGGCGGTCGCGGCGTCTTCCATCAGGTTGTTCAAGGCCACCGCGCCGAATCCCTGGAGCCAGGAATCCACATACTGGAGGACGATGCTGACGTTGTCGCGCACCCCCTCCTCGGTCACTCTCGGCCCCTCGCCCGAATCGATGCGGAAATCGAGCAGCCGGCCGGCTGCGGCCTGAACCTCGTCGCGGACGCGGTCCTTCTGGTGTGGCCGCTCGCCCAAGGCGCGGTCGAAAACCTCTTTCGCCACCGGTACGAGATCGGGATGGGCCACCCAGGTGCCGTCGAAACCGGCCGCCGCCTCGCGGTCCTTGTCCTCCCGCACCTTGTTGAGCGCGCGCTCGTTGACCTCGGGGTCCCGCCGGCTGGGGATGAACGCGGCCATGCCGCCGATGGCGTGAGCGCCCCTCTTGTGGCAGGTCTTGACGAGGAGATCGGTGTAGGCGCGCATGAACGGGACCGCCATGGTGATCTGCGAGCGATCGGGGAAGTATTGATCGCTCGTGCGGAACTTGCGGATGATGCTGAAAATGTAGTCCCAGCGACCGGCATTCAAACCCGCCGCGTGCTCGCGGAGGGCGAAGAGGATCTCCTCCATCTCGAAAGCGGCGAGGATGTTTTCGATCAGCACCGTGGCGCGGATCGAGCCGCGCGGGAGACCGAGGGCGTCCTGGGTAGCGTTGAACACCTCGTTCCACAGCTCGGCCTCGGTGTGGCTCTCAAGCTTCGGGAGATAGAAGTAAGGGCCGCTGCCGCGATCGAGGAGCTCTTTGGCGTTGTGAAAGAAATAGAGGCCGAAGTCGAAGAGGCTCGCCGAGACCGGCTCGCCGTCGACCAGAAAATGCTTTTCATGGAGATGCCAGCCGCGCGGGCGGACGACGAGGGTCGCCGTCTGATCGTTCAGCCGGTACTCCTTGCCATCGGGGTTTCGGAAGCTCAAGGTGCGGCGGACCGCGTCGATCAGGTTTGCCTGGCCTTCGATGACGTTTTCCCAGGTCGGTGCGAGCGCGTCCTCGAAGTCGGCCATGAAGACGTTCGCCCCCGAGTTGAGGGCGTTGATCATCATCTTGCGCTCGACCGGCCCGGTGATCTCGACTCGCCGGTCCATGAGATCGTGCGGGGCCGGAACGACATGCCACCAGGCCTCGCGCACCTCGTGGGTCGCGTGCAGGAAATCGGGAAGCGCGCCGTGATCGAAATCGCTCTGGCGCTGCTTCCGGCGTGCCAAAAGCTCCTGGCGGACCGAATCGAAGCGCTGGTTGAGCCCGGCGATAAATTTTTTCGCCTGCGGGGTGAGAATTCTTTCCTGATGGGCCGAGACCGGCCCCACGACGCGAATGCTGGCGCTCATGCCTGTCCCTCTCTTTGAAAGAATCGCTGTCTTTAACTCGCTTTCGCCGTGAACTGCTCCTCTTCGGTCGAGCCGGTGAGGGCGGCGGTCGAGGCGTGACCCTGGGCGAGCACCTGGGCGATGCCGTCGAAATAGCCGGCGCCGACGAACTTCTGATGCTTGACCGCCCGATAGCCCGACTGCCGCTCGTGCTCGAACTCGCGCTCCTGGAGGTGCGAGTAGGCGGTCATGCCGCTCTCGCGATAGGCCCGGGCGAGCTCGAACATGGAGAGGTTCAGGGAGTGGAACCCGGCTAAGGTGACAAACTGGAACTTGTAGCCCATCGCGCCGAGCTCGCGCTGGAAGCGGGCGATCGTCACCGCATCGAGCTTCTCCCGCCAGTTGAAAGAGGGCGAGCAGTTGTAGGCGAGAAGTTTTCCCGGATATTTCGCGTGGACCGCCTCGGCGAAGCGCCGCGCCTCCTCCAAGTCGGGCTTCGAGGTCTCGCACCAGACGAGATCGGCGAGCGGGGCGAAGGCGATGCCACGGGCGATGGCGGCATCCAAGCCGCCCTGGAAGACGAAGAAACCCTCGGCTGTCCGCTCGCCCGCTCCGATGAATTCGCGGTCTCTCGGATCGACGTCGCTCGTGATCAGCTTGGCGCTGTTGGCGTCCGTCCGCGCCACGACGAGGCTGGGAACGCCGCAGACGTCGGCCGCCAGGCGCGCGGCGGCGAGCTTCTGCTCGAATTCGGAGGTGGGGACGAGCACCTTGCCGCCCATGTGGCCGCATTTCTTCGCCGAGGAGAGCTGGTCCTCGAAGTGGACCCCGGCCGCCCCGGCGGCGATCATCGCCTTCATCAGCTCGAAAGCGTTCAGGTTGCCGCCGAAGCCGGCCTCGGCGTCGGCGACGATGGGGGCGAACCAGTAGGGGCCGGAGCCGCCATCGGCATGCTGGATCTGGTCGGCGCGCTCCAGGGCGTTGTTGATCCGCCGCACGAGGAGCGGCACGCTGTCGGAAGGGTAGAGGCTCTGGTCGGGATACATCTGGCCGGCGCCATTGGCGTCCCCCGCGCACTGCCAGCCGCTGACATAGATCGCCTGGAGCCCTGCCTGCACCTGCTGGACGGCCTGGTTGCCGGTCAGGGCGCCCAGGGCGGCGACATAGTCCTCGCTTCCCAGGAGCTCCCACAGGCGCTCGGCCCCGAGGCGGGCCAGGGTGTGCTCGACATGGATCGAGCCGCGCAGGCGGTGGACGTCGGCGGCCGTGTAGGGCCGGGTGATCCCACGGAAACGACTGGTCTTTTTCCAGCTCTCTTCGATTGCCGCGACCTTGGCGTCCATCTCATCTCCTCCTCGGGTTCGATCTCGTGATCGGGTAGCACCTCGGTGGCACCTTGGCAGTGCACGTCGCGCCGCGGCTTGAACTTGCCGCAGGGCGGCGTAAAAAATACCGCATCCAGGGGAGTCTGACCAGCGTCTTCTGCGGTCACCGGAGTGGCGTTGCAATCGCTGCGCCTAAAGGCTGGTCTTCGCCCCTTGAGAGGTGGAGAGACCGGAGGCCCGAGAAGAAATTCGCCGCCCCTACGTCTGCGGTTTCCCCTGCCCGAGATTCGCGACTTCCTTCTGCAGGCGATGCCAGAGATCCAGCTGCCCTTGGGAGATCCCGAGGGTGGCGAGGTCGGTAGCAATGGCGGCCGGGGGGCGGCCGGCGGGGAGGGCGCTCACCTGATCGGCCAAGGCCTGGCGCAGGGGAAGCTGCTTTCTGGGGACTCCCAAGTTCAGGATGTCGGCGGCGATCGCCTGCGGGCTGCGCGAGAGGGGGACTGGCGAAGGTATCGAGGGAGTCAAGGTCGAATCCTCCGTCCCCGAGGAGGGGACGACCACCGAGGCGACCGGCGTGACCGGAGCGCTCGCGGTGCCGAGCGGCAGGGTGATCTGCGCCAGCACCTTGCCGGTGGGGAGGGGGATCTCCTGGTGGCCCTGGAAATTCGAGTCGTAGGCCAGATTCCCCCCTACCGGGCGGCAATCGATGGTCTCGAACTTCTGCCGGATACGGTTGCCGCCGTCCTTGGGCAGCCAGTCGAGGCTCGCGGGAGTCCAGACGGCGCCGGCCAGGGGTGTCGTGTTGCCGTTCTGGTTGTGCTCGATCCAGACCGCCATTCCCCCCTCGGTTTTGAGGATGTGGTACGGCTCGATCAGACCGTAGGGCGGCAGGAGGCTGAGCGGGTCCTGGCCGGCGCGGATCGGCGCGGCGCTCGACCGGAGCACCTCCTTCAAGGACAGGGCGGCGCTGTAGATCCATCCCTGCCGGAGTCCCAGGTTGAGCGTCTTCGCCACCGCCTCCCAGTGATCGACCGGGCCGTCGGTGGCCAAGGCCCAGGTCCATTCGAGGACCCCGGCATCGGGACGGTGGCCGCCGCTGCGCATCCCGACCAGGAGCAGCCGGCCGTCGGGGGCTTCGACGAGCTTCAGCAGGCACCACCAGTGGAGGAGCCAACCCTGGGCGAGGGCGCCCAGGGAGGTGGCGTCAGGACCGGTGTTCTGCTGCGCCCAGCCGAGCACCGAGGCCACCGCCAGCATGTGCCAGACGCCGTAGATGCGCGAGCCGAGCTCGCTCCCCATCCACTGCTGCTGAAAAAAGGTGAAGACCTCCTTCCAGCTGGCGATCGCCGCGGCCTGCTCGGTGGCGTTGCCGGCCCGGAGCTGGATGCCCAGGCGGAGGAGCGGCATGTTGATCGAACCCTGGCCCGAGCGGAGAGCGGCGAGGCCGTCCGCGCCCCGCCAGACGTCGTCGCGCGGTGGCTTGCCCGCGACGACGTCGGCCAGGTCCCAGCTCAGAAACTGCTCGTCGCCCGCCATGGTGCTCCCTCCCGTCGCCCGATCAGGGACCGGACGGCAGCTCGCGATCGATAGCCGCCAGGTGCTCCATCACCAGCTGCAGGCGGAAGGCCGTGGTGTCGCGCAGCTTCTGGCCGCAAGATTCGGCGGCGGCGCTGACCAGGCGTAGCGCCTCGCTCAGGTGCTCCTGGAGATTGGGGTCCGGCGCCGACGGGATGCGGACGCCGTCCCCGGCGTGGTGGAGGAAGGGGCAGACGGAGGGGTCGCCCGCCGCCAGGTGCTGGGCCGTCCGCACCGTCTTCGCGAAGGGCTCGATCTGCTGCCGGTAGGTCTGCGCCCAGGAGTGGAGCTGCTGGTTCGCCACCGCGGCTCCCTGGATCTGGCGCTCGCGCATGGTCTTGTCCTGGCGCTCGCGCTTCATCTTGATCTCCAGCTCCTCGGCGGCCCGGCGCTCGACGACCAGGGCCTCCTTGTCCTCTTCCTCCTGCACCTTGAGCCGCTTCTTCTCCTCCTCGCGGGCCTGGTCGTCGAGCACCAGCTGGTGCGCCTCGGCGGCCTCGGCCTCGACTCTCGACTCGCGCTGCTGGGCGAGTTGGGTCTCGGCCGCCATCTCGCCGAGCTTCTCCTTGACCGCGATCCGTACCGTCTGCGCGCGGTCCTTGGTGAGGCTCGTGAGGTCGGAGGGAGAGAGATGGAGCGAGCTCGTGAGCTTGGCGCGGTCGTCGTGGATCGCCTTTTGGACCCGATCGCGCTCGCTGGCGAGGACTTTCAGGTCGTCGAGCGTCGCCGGATTGGCAGCCGCGGCGCAGATGTGGGACTGGCGCGCCTGCCAGTCGACGAGGAGATTTCGGGTCTCGGTCTGCTCGCCCGCCACCGGGCGGATCGCCTTCTCGGCGAACGGCAGGCCCGCTTCCATCTCCGCCGCTGCGGCGGCCCCGGGGCCCTTCAGGTACGCATGGGCAGCGGCCTCTTGCGGGGTGGGGGCGTTCGGCGCGTCCGCTGCGGCAGGCGCGGCGGCGGGTGTCACGGCGGCGCTCGCGCCCTGTCGGAAGGCCGCGGTGACACCGTCGATCAGCGAATCGCAGGCCGTCTGGTTCGCCTCGAGCATCGCGAAGGCCGTTTTATCGGCCGCGCTCGATCCCCCGCCGCAGGCGGAGAGCAGGGCGAGCCCGGTGAGGAGAGGAAGAATCGTCACTCTTTTCATACGCAACCCTTTTGCGTGCCGCAACCGGACGGGCCGGGGCTCCTTCAAGAGGAGCCGTGGAAGGAGGCAGAATTTGGCCCGATCCTACCATGGCCCTCGGGGACTCTTTCAAGGCGCCGCCGCCGACCTTGCAAGCCCTGTCTACCGGGGCGGCGGGGGCGTCTCGACGGGCGGACCGGGGTCGGTCGGCTTCGGGGTGGGCAGGCCGCCCGGCGTGTTCGGCGCCGGTCCGGTCGGCAGCTTGGTCGCTCCGGGCGCCGGGGCGTCCGGTTTGGCTTCCGAGGCCGGCGCCGGCGAGGCGGCTTCGGGCGACGCCGCGGCGGTGGCCGCCGCGGCCGCCGGGGTCCCGGCCGCTGCCGGCGATCCCGATCCCGTGGCCGGCGCTCCCGCGGCCGCCGGGGTGGGGGGGGGCGTCGACTTCAGGGGATCGAGCGGGTCGGTCGAGGCCGGGACGGGTCCCAGCAGGTTGCGGAAGCCGGCGGCCTCGGCGGGCGGGTCGGCGACGATCAGCGACTGCTTCTGGAGGTCGGCCATGTACTCGGCCAGCTTGTCGCGGTAGACCCGCTCCTCTTCCTTCGACTGGATGGCGGCCGCCACCTCGCTGAAGGGCCGGATGTGGCTCTCGTGGCGGTCGGTCGCCTGGATGACGTGGAGGCCACCGCGGCCGGCGACGGGCGCGCTCACCGCTCCCTTCTGCAGGCTCCAGGCGGCTTTTTCGAGCGTGGGGTCGAGGTCGCCGGGCGAGACCAGGCCGAGGTCGGCCACGGCGCTCACCTGCCCCTTGGCCTTGTAGGGCTCGATCGCCTTTTCGAGCGGCTGGCCGGCCGCCACCGCGGCCTTGATCTCACCCGCGATCCGCGCCCGCTCGTCGACCGAGGGCACCGCGGTATCGAGCACGACGACCTCTTTCATCTGCACCTGCTCGGGGACCCGGAAGTCGTCGACGTGCTTGCGGTAGTAGCGCCGCTGGTCCTCTTCGTCGACCTTGATCTTGCTGTTGACCTCCTTGCCCAACACCTCGCGGAGCCGGAGGTCGCCGCGCAAGCGCTCGCGGAGCTTCGGCATCGTCGTCCCCCCCTGGGCGAGGGCGGCCTGGAACTCCTGCTCGGTCTTGATCCCGTTGCTCTCCCGCAGTTGCTGGACGGCGCGGTCGACCTGGTCGTCGGTGATCTCGACGTCGATCTGGCTGGCGCGCGAGCGCAGGAGGAGCTCCTCATAGAGATCCTTGAAGACGATCTCCCCGGCCTGGCCGAGCAGGCGCTGGCGCTCGGCGGGATCGCGCTCGCGGTGGTTGATGTCGTCGATCATCTCGGCCTTGCGCTTCTGATAGTCGACGAGGGTCGCGATCTCGTCGTTGATCCTGAGGACGACCTTGTCGAGGACTTCGGCCCGTGCCGGCCTCGGCGCCACCAGTGGGACGGCGAGGAGAAGGAGGCTAGCGACGCTGATTTTTCTGATTCGAGCCACTGTAGAAGCCCTCATAGTTGAACGGGAGATTCCTCCCGAAGACGACCACAGTGTACCGCTTGCGGCATTCCCCCACCAGCGCCGCCAGGCCGCGGTCGGCGCGCTCCTGGCGCAGCCGGGCGCGGATGCCCTCCCGGACCTCGTCCAAGGGGGCGACCTCGGCGGGCAGGCGCTCGACGACCTGGAAGAGGTGGAAGCCGTACTCGGCCGGCATGACGCGGGAGATCTGGCCGGGTTTCAGGTTGAAAATGGTGTCGGCGAAGGCGGGCGGGAGGTCGGCGCGGGCGAGGACCCCCTGGAACCCCCCCGCGTTCTCCCCCTTGGTCAACCGGCGCGCCACCTCCTCGAAAGGGGTGCCGTCGGCGAGCAGGCGCGAGGCCCGCTCGGCCGCCGCCCGGTCCTCGACCAGGATCTGGCGCAGGCGGACCCGCTCGGGCCGCGCGAACTCCTGGCCGTGGGCGGCATAGAACGCGGCGATCTCGGCCGGCCCCGGCTCGGCGCTGGCATCGGCCTTGAGGAGCGCGTCCGCCGCCTGCCGGGGGCGGTCGATCGAGGGGACGAGCCCGCGTTCGAGGGCGAGGTGGGCGAGGAGCTGCTCGTCCAGGAACTGGTCGAACAGCTCGGAAAGGACGTCGCTCGCGAGCACCGTGTCGGGATCGCCCATGGAGCGCTGGAGGTAGCCCTCGAAACGAGCGTAGTGGACGTCCTTGCCGCCGATCCGCGCCACGACGTCGGGCGCGGGCGGCTGCTCGCGCCGGCAGGCCATCCCCAGAGAGAGGACGCAAAGGGCGAGGAGGGGGAAGCCTGGACGCCGCAAGCCCATTCCCTACCCCGCGAGCGACGACAGCGTCTCGCGCGCGATCGCCACCATCTGGCCGCCGCGGCCGGCGGCCAAAGTCAGGACGCCGCTCGGGCTGAAGGCGGCGCCGGGCCGGGTCGAGACCATCTCGATCAGGCGGTCGATGTCGATCCGGGCGTCGCGACGCAGGCGGATCACGAGCTCGCCCCCCTTGGCCGAGATCGACTGGACGCGGAGCGATTCGGCGAGGCGCTTCAAGGCCGCGACCTCGATCAGCGAGCGGACGGCCGCGGGCGGCGGGCCGAAGCGGTCGGTCAGCTCGGCGAGCACGTCCTCCTCCGACTCCTCGGCGGAGGCGATCTTCCGGTAGAGCTCCATCCGCAGGTTGGCGTTCTCGACGTAGCTCTCGGGGATCGCCATCGGCACCGGCAGATCGATCGCGGCCGACGGCGCCTCGGCGACCTCCTCCCCCCTCATTTCGCGGACGGTCTCCTCCAGAAGCTTCAGGTAGGTTTCGATGCCCACCGCTCCGATATGGCCGCTCTGCTCGGCGCCCAGGAGGTTGCCGGCGCCGCGGATCTCCAGGTCCCGTGCCGCGATGCGGAAGCCGGCGCCTAAATCGGTGAACTCGCGGATCGCCGCCAGGCGCTTCCTCGCCACCTCGGTGAGCACCCGGTCTTCCGAAACCAGAAGATAGCAATAAGCGAGCTGATTGCTCCGCCCCACCCGGCCGCGCAGCTGGTAGAGCTGGGCGAGACCGAAGCGGTCGGCTCGGTGAACGATCATGGTATTGACGTTCGGAATGTCGATGCCGTTCTCGATGATCGTCGTCGCCAAAAGCACGTCGAACTCGCCGCGGGTGAAAGCGTGCATCCGCCGCGACAGCTCGGCCTCGTCCAACTGCCCGTGGCCGACGGTCACCCGCACCCCGGGCACCAGCTCTTTTAAATCGATCAACATCTTCTCGATCGATTCCACCCGGTTGTAGACGTAATAGACCTGGCCGCCGCGCTCGATCTCGAATTCGATCGCCTCGCGGAGCACCTCCTTGTTGAACGGCAGGATGGCCGTTTCGACCGCCATCCGGTCTTTCGGGGGAGTTTCGATCACCGAGAGATCGCGCACCCCGGCGAGCGAGAGCTGGAGGGTGCGCGGCACCGGGGTCGCCGACATGGCGAGGACGTGCACCCCCTTCTTCATCTGCTTCAAGCGTTCCTTCTGAGCGACCCCGAAGCGCTGCTCCTCGTCGACGATCATCAAACCCAGCTTCGGCAGCTCCATGTCCTTCGACAGCAGCCGGTGGGTACCGATCAGGATATCGACTTTCCCTTCCTTCAATTTCTTTTTGATCTCCCGCACCTCGGCCGGCGAGCGGAAGCGGGAGATCATCTCGATCGAGACCGGCAGATCGGCGAAGCGGCGGCGGAAGGTCTCCAGGTGCTGGTCGGCGAGGATCGTCGTCGGCGCCAAAACCGCCACCTGGTAGCCGCCGTCCACCGCCTTGAAGGCGGCCCGCATGGCGACTTCCGTCTTGCCGTAGCCGACGTCGCCGCAGAGCAGGCGGTCCATGGGGCGCTCGCGCTGGAGGTCTTCCTTGATGACGGCGATCGTCTCCAACTGGTCGGGGCTCTCCTCGTAGGGGAAGGCGGCCTCGAACTGATGCTGGAGGTCGGTGTCGCCGGGCATCGCCGGGGCCTTGGCGATCTGGCGCTCGGCGTAGAGCTTGAGAAGCTCCGCCGCCATGTCCCGCATGCTGCTCTTGACCCGCGCCTTGGTCTTGTTCCATGAGGTCCCCCCGAGCTGGTCGAGGCGCGGCGCCACCCCCTCGATGCCGCTGTACTTCTGGATCAGGTCGAGCCGCGAGAGGGGGAGGAGGAGGCGTTTGCCGGTCGCGTAGGAGATCTCCATCACCTCCGTCGCCGAGGGCGGCGGGGCGAGATCCTTGAGCGTCGACGGCAGCGAGGCGTTGTCCGGCTCGGCGCCCACGGAGCGGAGGGCCACGAATTGGCCGATGCCGTGGTCGGCGTGGACGACGTAGTCGCCGATTTTGAGATCGCGCAGGCTGGAGACGAAGGGCCCGTAGCGGGCGCGCTGCACCCGGCGCTGGAGCTTGGCCTGGGAGAGGAGCTGCTGCTCGCCATAGATCACCACCCCGGCGGCGGGGAAGCGGAAGCCGCGGGCGATCTCGCCCGCCGTGATCTCGACGCCGCCTTGGCCGATCGCCACCTCGCGCCCTTCGAGGAGCTCCTCAATGCGGTCGCGGTGGAGCGGCGAGACGACCAGGATGCAGCGCTCGCCGCGCGCCCGGGCGGTCGCCACCTCCTGGGGGAAACGCGGCAGTTGGCCGTGGAAGAGATCGGTCGTCACGGCGTGGAAGTCGAGAACCTTTTCCCCCGGGCCGGCGGAGAGGACGAGATCGCGCAGGCGGATCTGGGCGCGCTCCAGCACCTCCCGCACGTCCGCGAGCGGCTGCTCCAGGGCTTCCGGGGGAACGGCCAGGCGGCCGTGCTCTCTTCGGGCCGCGAAATCGGCGGCCATCCGCTCGGCGTGGTGGATCGCCTCGGCTTCGAGCGCCGGCGGCTCGACGGCGAAGACGAGAGCGTCGGGGAGAATGTTGGCGAGCGACGCGATCTTCCCGGGATCGACTAAGAGCGGCAGCAGGTTCTCCCAGCCCGGAAAGCCGCCGCGCTCGCGCAGATCGGTCAGCCGCTCGACGATCTCCGGCATCAGGTCGAGATCGTCCCCGGCCTGATCCGCCACCTGGTCGGCGATCTCCATCGCCTGAAGCGGACCGCCCGGGAAGAGGTAGAGCGGCAGCACGCGGACCGCGTCGAGGGTGTCCTCGGAGCGCTGCGACTGGGCGTCAAACCAGCGGATGGATTCGATCGTGTCGCCGAAGAAGTCGAGCCGGACGGGCGACCCCTCCCCCGGCGGGTAGAGGTCGAAGATGCCGCCCCGCACCGCGAAGTCGCCGCACTCGTAGACCAGGTCGGTGCGCTTGAAGCCGTGGCGGACGAGATGCGCCGCGAGCTCGTCGATCGGCCAGTCCTCCCCCGGCTTCAAGTCGAGGACCGTCGCGAGGAACGCGGCGGCGGTGGGGAGCCGGCGGAAGAGCGCGCGCGGGGTGGTGACGATCGTCGTCGCCTGGCCGGAGATCACCCGGTCGAGGGCGACCGCCTCCTGCGCCCGCACCTGGAGCGAGGTCTCGGCCTCCTGGTAGGGGGTGAGCGAGGGGGAGGGGAAATAGACCGTCCCGTCCCGCCGGCCGAACAGCTGGGCCGCCTCGGTCCAGGTGAGGGCGTCGCCCTCCCGCGGCACGATGGCGAGGAGCGGCCGGCCGAGGTCCGCCGCCAGGAGCTCCCCCAGCCAGGCCGCCGCCGGCACCGGCAGGCGCACGACGTCCCCACCTCCGACGAGGAGGGACTTGTAGGGCGCACTGCTGCGCAGCGTGCGGGAGAGCTCCTCCCAAACGCGTTCGGCCATGGGGACAGTGTATCCCGTGGGAGGCGGGCTGTGCTCTGCGGAGGGGACCCTCTTCCTCCGAATGTAACGAATTCCTCACTCTCGGCGCCTCATCTCTTGCGCCCGGAACCCGTCCCCTCCGGCGGGTCTCTCCTGGACGCAAAGGAGTCTCCCCATGGAAAAGGAACGTGGTTCGGAAGTTCTGCGCCGGCTGCACGGCGAGCGTCAGCCGATCGGCAAGGAGCATTTAGAGCACGTCTACCGCGCGGTCGACGAGCTGCAGAGCGAGGTCAAGCTCCTGCGCTGGATCAACAAGGGCACCCCGGTGCCCGACTACGTGAGCGTCGTCTTCGAGGCGCAGCGGGGCAGCGTCGGCCAGCTCGTCGATCGGCTGATTAAGGACGAGAAGCTGCAGTGGAACCTCCGCGTTTTCCCCTACGGCATCCCCTATCCCGACATCGCGATCATCGAGGCCGAGGGCGAGCGCTAGAGCACTTTTCTCCCCAGGAGGTCGACCATGGAGTGCACACGAGGCTCGCGGATCGTGCAGATCCATCCCACCCGGCGCTGCAATCTGCGCTGCCTGCACTGCTATTCCACCTCCGGCCCGGAGGAGCGCGGCCAGCTTTCCGCCGCGCTCCTCCGCGGTCTTTTGACCGACGCGGCGGCCGAGGGCTATACGGTCGCGAGCTTCTCGGGCGGCGAGCCGCTCCTCTATCAGCCGCTCCGCGAGCTCCTCCTCCACGCCCATCGCCTCGGACTGGTGACGACCGTCACCACCAACGGCATGCTCCTCGACGAGCGTCGCCTGGCCGAGCTTTCCGGCGCCGCGGATTTGGTGGCGATCAGCCTCGACGGCGAGCCGGCCTCGCACGACCGGATGCGTGCCGATCCGCGCGCTTTTTCGACCATGGCCTCACGGCTGCCGGGTCTCCGCGACTCGGGAATCCCTTTCGGTTTCATTTTCACCCTCACCCAGTACAACCTCCACGAGCTCGAATGGGTGACCGGTTTCGCCCTCGCCGAGGGGGCGCGTCTGCTGCAGATCCATCCGCTCGAAGCGGAGGGCCGGGCCGCGACCCATCTCCCCGGCGAGGCGCCGGACGGCATCGAAGGGGCCTACGCCTTCCTCCTCGCGAGCCGTCTCCAGGAATTGGTGGGGGATCGCCTGCGGGTTCAGCTCGACCTGGTGAGCCGGCTCGGCATGGCGACGCAGCCGGGCCTTTTCCATGCCGATGAGACCGATGCCGAAAGCGAAAACCGTACGGAACCGGAAGCCGGTCCGCTCGCCGAGCGTCTCGCCACCCTGGTGATCGAGCCCGATGGCACCGTGGCCCCCATGGAGCACGGCTTCTCCCGCGCCCTGACCCTCGGCAACCTCCACCAGTCGCCCCTCCACGAGCTCGCCCCCCGCTGGCTTCGCGACACCTACCCCGCCTTCCGCAACGTCTGCCGCCGCGCCTTCAAGACCGCCACGGCCGATCCGCAAGTGCCGATCGTCGATTGGAGCGAGGCGGTGCGGACGGTGGCTTTGGCGGGGTGAGGGGCGAGTCGGGCAGCGTAGGGGCAGACCGCGAGTAGAGGCTAGACCGGTGCGAAGAGACGCTGGAAGCCGTGCGCAGCGGCGAGAGCCGGGGTGGATGCCGCCATGCTATCCTTCTCAACAACATGCGCAACGGACAGGTGAGGCTGGGGGGAGATCGCGAGTACCTCCGGCGGCGTCAGCGCCGCGGGCTGCTGCCGCATCGGGGCTGGCTCGGCGGACTGCTCCTGGGGGGCGCGGCGCTGGGGCTGCCGGCTCTCGCCCATGCCTGGATCGCGCGCCGGGCCCGGCCGCCGCGGGCGCCGAGCTGGGGCCGGGCGCACCGCTTCGCCGGCCGGCTCGGCGAGATCGCCTTTCAGCAGTTGGGCGAAGGGCCGCCGATCCTCCTTCTCCATTCCTTCGGCCCCGGCCACGACTCGGCCGAGTGGCGCGCCGTCGCCGAGGCCCTTTCCGCCCATTGGTCGGTCTACGTCCCCGACCTCCCCGGGTGGGCCCGCTCGGCCCCCCCGCGCGCCTACCGCCCGGGCGTCTACGTCTCGGCCCTGGAGGATTTCCTCTCCGGGGTGGTGCGCGAGCCGGCGGTGGTCGTCGCGGCCGGGCTCCCCGCGGCCTATGCGCTGGAGATGGCGGCGGCCCGGCCTCACCTCGTCCGCGCCCTAGCCCTCGTCTGCCCGCAGGGGATCGAGCCCGTGCCCCGCCCGGAGCGGCCGTGGAAGGGCGAGGCGCTCCTTCGCCGCCTGGCCACCCTGCCCCTCGTCGGCGTCACCGCGCTCGACCTCCTCACCTCCCGCCCCGCCCTCGCCGGGCACCTCCGCGAGGAGTTCGCCGCCCCCGAGCGGGTGGACGCGGGGCTCGTCGAGCACCACTACCGGGCGAGCCACCGGCGGGAGGCCCGGCGCGCCCTCGGCGCCTACTTCGCCGGCAGCCTGCGGCCGGCGACCGCGAGCCTCCCCAGCCCCGAGCAGCCGACCTGGATCGCCTGGGGAAGAAAAGCCGTCCACCCTCAGGTGGAGAACGCCGACCTCTGGCTCCACAAGCTCCCCCAAGCCGAAATCGAGGTCTTCGAGACCTGCGGCAGCCACCCCCACGCCGAAACCCCGGCGGCGTTCTGCCACGCCCTGGAGAGGTTCTTGGCGGGGTTGGAGAGCTGAGACGGCTGGGCCGACCACCCTTCCGGCATTTCAGCGAGCGTCTCTCCTGAGTGCATCCACCCCGGAGCTTCCGCCGGGGAGCCCTTCTTCAACCGGTCGCACCCCCGGCTATGATGGCTCCTCTGGAGGGATTTCCCATGAGCAAAGGACGACTCGAAGCCTTCAGCGACGGCGTGATCGCCATTCTCATCACCATCATGGTGCTGGAGCTCAAGGTGCCGCACGGCCCGGATCTCCAGGCTCTCACGGCGCTCGTCCCCATCCTCTGTACCTACCTGCTGAGCTTCGTTTTCCTGGGCATCTACTGGAACAACCACCACCATCTCTTTCAGGCGGTCAAGCGGGTGGATGGACGGGTACTGTGGGCGAACCTGCACCTGCTCTTCTGGCTGTCGCTCATCCCTTTCGGCACCGACTGGATGGGAACGAGCCCGGAAGCGCCCGTACCGGTCGCTTTCTATGGCGCCCTTCTCTTCCTCGCCGGGTGTGCGTATTTCATCCTGGCCCGGGTGCTCGTCGGCATCCATGGCCGGGATTCGATCCTGGGCCGGGCGATCGGCGCGGATCGCAAGGGCATCCTGTCGGTCGTCCTCTATGCCATCGCGATCGGCTTCGCTTTCGTCCGGCCCGCGATCTCGCTCGCCCTCTACGTGGCTGTCGCCATCCTGTGGCTCGTTCCCGATCGGCGGATCGAGAGAGTCCTCACCGCGACCGACGAGTAGGGGCTGAAGAAGTTGGCCGTTTTTGACGCGCACTTTTCTCTCGGAACCATCATCCTTGAACCCTCCTTCTATCCTCGATCCCCTCTTTCGGGAGGCGGTGTCCGCCATCGACGCTGGCGACGTGAACGCGCTCTCAAATCTCCTCGCGCGGCACCCCCGGCTGGTCCGCGAACGCCTCGCCAATCCGGAAGGTGAAAAAAACGGAGAGGACTACTTCCACCGACCTTACCTGCTCTGGTTCGTGGCGGAGAATCCGATCCGGACGGGCAAGCTGCCGGCGAACATCGCCGAGGTGACCCGTACCATGCTGCGGGCGGCGGCACGCGAGGGGGTGGAGAGCTTCGGCGAACAGGTCGAGTACGCGCTCGAATTGGTCGTCTCGGGACGGGTCGCGCGGGAGTGTGGGGTGGACGGCGAGCTGATCGACGTCCTGTGCGCGGCCGGCGCCGATCCCGACCGCGCCCTCGTGCCGGCCCTCGCGCACCGGGAGGTCGCCGCGGCCGAACGGCTCCTCGCGCGGGGCGCCCGGTTGACGCTTCTGGCCGCGGTCTGCACGGGGCGAAAGGACGAGATCCTCCGTCTCGCGCGAGAGGCGGACCGGAAGGACCGGCAGGAGGCGCTGGCCGGCGCCGCCGTCTATGGCCAGGCGGACACCCTGGCTCTCCTGATCGGCTCGGGCGTCGACGTGAACGCCTTCCATCCCCCCGGGTTCCATCCCCATGGAACCGCCCTCCACCATGCCGTGGCGGCAGGTTCCCTCCCCGCGGTGCGAGTGCTCGTCGAGGCCGGCGCCGATCTCGGCGTGCGGGACCTCCGGTACTCCGGAACCCGCTCGGTTGGGCCGAGCACCTGGGGCAGACAGAGATCGCCGCCTTTCTCCGGGGTCGGCTGGCGGAAGCGTGAGCATGCGCGTATCCTCTATCCGTGCCATCCCAGCAGGCCGGTTCCGAGGCGCGGAAGAACTTCCGTAGGGCGCAGCCACGGTTTGCCGTGCGCTACGGCTTCGCCGTCGCCACGGTCGCCCTGGCGATCGCCATCCGGCTGCCGTTCCCGGAGCTTCTGGGGACCGGCTTCCCCTTCCTCTTCTTCTTTCCCGCCATCCTTCTGAGCGCCTGGTTCGGCGGCCTGGGGCCGGGGCTCTTCGCCACCGTCCTGTCGGCCGTCCTCGCCAACTATCTCTATATCGAGCCTGTCTTCGTCTTCGGCCTGTTGCCGGGAGACCTTCTCCAGATCGCTCGCTTCCTGGCGGTGGGTGCGGTGGTCAGCGGGCTCTCCCAGGCTCTCCATGCGTCCCGGCGGCGGCTCGTGGAGGCGGCGCGGGAGAGCGAGGAGCGCTTCAGGATCACCGCCGACAGCGCCCCCGTGCTCATCTGGATGGCGGCGACCGACAAGCGCCATGACTGGTTCAATCGGCCCTGGCTGCTGTTCACCGGCCGCTCGATGGCCGAGGAGGTGGGCGACGGTTGGGTCCAGGGGGTCCACCCGGACGATCTCGCGCGCTGTCTCGGGATCTACGGCAGCTCGTTTGACGCGCGCCAGGAATTCCGCATGGAGTACCGGCTGAAGCGGGCCGACGGCGCCTACCGCTGGCTTTTGGACACCGGCGTGCCGCGCTACACGCCGCAGGGGACGTTCAGCGGCTACATCGGCTCCCGCATCGACATCACCGAGCTCAAGGAAGCCGAGGAGGAGCGCGGCCGGCTCCTCGCCCGGGCCGAGGAGGCCCGCCAGGAGGCCGAGGCGGCGAACCGGAGCAAGGACGAGTTCCTGGCCAACCTCTCGCACGAGCTGCGGACGCCGCTCAACGCCATCCTCGGCTGGGTGCGGATTCTAAGCGCTCGCCAGAAGGACCCGGAGCTCGTCGAGCGCGGCCTGCAGACGATCGCGCGGAGCGCCCACTCCCAGACCCAGCTCATCGAAGACCTCCTGGACGTCTCACGCATCATCTCGGGGAAGATGCGCCTCGACGTGCGGCCGGTCGAGCTCGCCCCGGTCGTCGAGGCGGCGCTCGAATCGATCCGCCCCGCCGTCCTGGCCAAGGGGATTTCCCTGGCCTGGAGCTTCGACTCCCCGGGGCCGGTGGCCGGCGATCCCGATCGGCTCCAGCAGGTGGTCTGGAACCTGCTCGCCAACGCCGTCAAGTTCACTCCCGGCGGCGGGCAGGTCCAGGTGCGGGTCTCCCGGTCCGCCTCGGCCGTCGAGATCGTCGTCGCCGACAGCGGGATCGGGATCGCTCCCGAGCTCCTCCCCCACGTCTTCGAGCGCTTCCGCCAGGCCGACTCCTCGTCCCACCAGCAGTACGGCGGCCTCGGCCTGGGGCTCGCCATCGTCCGCCACCTGGTCGAGCTGCACGGCGGCACGGTCGAGGCGACGAGCGCGGGCACCGGAGAAGGGGCGGTCTTCACCGTCCGGCTGCCGCTCGCGGTGAGCCCGGCCCGGAACCCTCTCTCTCTCCACGCGTTGTAAGCTTTGGGCGCTTTCTGCCCATCCCCTGCAGCCTTTGGAGGAGACATGCATCGAGCACGGAGTATCGTTCGTCCCTCTGTCCTGGCAGCCCTCGCTCTCGGCTTCGCCGTCTTCACCGTCGGCGGCGCCCTGAGCGCAACCGCGAAACACAGCGCTCCGCCGGCGGACGCCCAGATCGATCCGGATCTCCTCGCCGGCATGAAGGCGCGCTCGATCGGCCCCGCCGTCATGAGCGGCCGGGTGACCGCGATCGAGGGGGTGGAGTCGAACCCCGACGTCCTCTATGTGGGAGCCGCCTCGGGCGGGGTGTGGAAGTCGGTCAACGGCGGCCTCACCTGGAAACCGATCTTCGACGACCAGCCGGTCTCCTCGATCGGCTCGATCGCGGTCTTCCAGGCCAACCCGGACGTCGTCTGGGTGGGGACGGGCGAGGCCAACATGCGAAACAGCGTCTCGGTCGGCAACGGCATCTACCGTTCGCTCGACGGCGGCCGCACCTGGAAGCACGTGGGTCTTGACGGCACCGAGCACATCCGCCGGATCGTCTTAGATCCGCGCAACTCCGATGTCGCCTACGTCGCCGCCCAGGGCCGGCTGTGGGGGGAAAATCCGGAGCGCGGCATCTATAAGACGGTCGACGGCGGCAAGAGCTGGAAGAAGGTTCTCTATGTCGACGAGAAGACCGGCGGCGGCGAGCTCGCGATCGATCCGGCCAATCCCAACAAGCTCTATGCCGCGACCTGGCAGGTCCGCCGCTACCCCTGGGCGCTCCAGTCGGGGGGGCCGGGCTCCGGCCTCTGGGTGACCTACGACGGCGGCGAGACCTGGAAGCGCTATACGGAGGAGGACGGCATCCCCAAGGGCGACCTCGGGCGGATCGGCATCTCGGTGTCGCGTTCGAATCCAAACGTCGTCTATGCGATCGTCGAGGCCGACAAGAGCGCCGTCCTGCGCTCGGAGGACGGCGGCCGGAGCTGGAAGAAGGCGACGGAGGACCCGGAGATCATCGAGCGGCCCTTCTACTACGCCGAGATCCGCGTCGATCCCCTCTGGCCCAACCGGATCTACGATCTCACCTCGCGGCTCCGGGTCTCGAACGACTGGGGAAAGAGCTATGAGGTCGGCGCCCGGCGCGACATCCACGGCGACTACCACGCCATGTGGATCGATCCCCATGATCCCAACCACCTCCTCGCCGGCAACGACGGCGGGGTGGGGGTGAGCCACGACCACGGCGAGACCTGGGATTTCGTGGCGAACTTACCCATCGGCCAGTACTACCACGTGGCGGTCGACAACGACCTGCCCTACCACGTCTACGGCGGGCTCCAGGACAACGGCTCCTGGCGCGGCCCGAACACCCTCTGGGAGAGGAGCGGTCCCCGAAACGGGGACTGGCAGATGGTCTGCGGCGGTGACGGCTTCGACACCCGTCCCGATCCCAAGGACTCCTCCCGCGGCTATGCCATGTCGCAGTCGGGGAACATCGAGCGTTGGAATTTGAAGACCGGCGAGCGGCGGGATATCCGGCCACCCGATCCCAAGAATGGTCCGGAGCTCCGCTTCAACTGGAATTCCGGCTTCGCGACCGATCCCTTAGACGCCGACACGATCTACTACGGCAGCCAATTCCTCCACCGCTCGACCGACCATGGCGACTCCTGGGAGACGATCAGCCCGGACCTGACGACGAACAATCCGGACTGGCAGCACCAGGACACGAGCGGCGGCCTGACCGTCGACGTCTCGGGGGCGGAGATGTACACGACGATTATCGCCATCGCCCCCTCGCCGGTCACCCGCGGGGTGATCTGGGTGGGGACGGACGACGGCCGGCTGCAGGTGACGCGGGACGGCGGCAAGACCTGGACGAGCGTCGAAGGGAACGTCCCTGGTGTCCCCAAGAACACCTGGATACCCGAGATCAAGGCCTCGACCTACGACGCCGGCACCGCCTTCGCCGTCTTCGACAACCACCGGCGCTCGGACTGGACGCCCTACGTCTACCGGACGGACGACTTCGGGAAGACCTGGAAGAGCCTCACGGGCTCAGGCGGCGGTGGAATCCGCGGCTATGCCCTGACGATCCAGCAGGATTTAGTCGATCCTGGGCTCCTCTTCCTCGGCACCGAGTTCGGCCTCTGGGTCTCCTTCGACGGCGGCGGCCACTGGCTGCCCTTCCGCCACGGCCTGCCGACGACCTCGGTCATGGCGCTCGCCATCCAGCCGCGCGAGTCGGACCTGGTGATCGGCACCCACGGCCGGTCGCTCTACATCATCGACGACATCGCGCCCCTGCGGCACGCCTCGGCCGCGGCGCTCGCGGAGCCGCTCCATCTCTATCCGGTCTCCCCCGGGCAAGAGCACTACACCCCCTCGACCGGCTACCGTGGCGGCGCCGGCCAGTTCGTCGGCGAGAACGAGCCCTACGGCGCTCTCTTGACCTACTCGCTCCACCTCCCCGGCTTGGCCCTCCCGGACGAGGCCAAGGAGCGCCAGCGCAAAGAGGACGAGCGGGCCCGGGCGGCCGCCGCTCCGGCACCGCCACCGGCCACTTCCCCGGCGGCAGCCCGGAAGGGGGAGGATCTGCCGCCCAAGACCCCGGCTCCCACGTCTGCGGAGCCGGCGGAGACCGCTAAGGCAACGGGGGGAGAAGACGGCAAGGGGAAGACCGAGCGGAAAGTCGACATCGTGATCACCGACGCCGCGGGCAAGGAGGTCCGGAGGTTCAAGGGACCGGCCCTCCTCGGGGTGAACCGGGCCGCCTGGGATTTCGGCAGCCAGCTCTACAAACAGCCGCGCGACCGCCGGCCCTCGGGCTTCCGCAACGAGGAGTCGGGGCCGCAGGTGGCGCCGGGGACCTACAACGTCACCGTCCGTTTCGAGGGGCACGAGGCGAAGGGGACGGTCCAGGTGCTCGGCGATCCCAGCGTCGAAGGTGCCCCCGCGAGCGCCTGGAGCGCGCACCAGGACGCTCTCGACCGAGCGCGGAAGCTCCACGCGAGGACCGCCGAGGCGATCGACCGGGTGATCGGCGCGCGGCGGGACGTCGACGTCGTCCTCACCAAGCTGCGCCAGGGCGGCGACGAGGGACGGGAAGGCGGCAGAGACCGAGAAGCGGATCGGCCGCTCCTCCGAGCCGGCGAGAAGCTCAAGCGGGATTTGACCGCCGCCGAGAAGACGCTCTGGATTCCGCCCGGCACCAAGGGCATCCAGAGAGACAAAGACCTCCTTTCCCGCCTGGAGCGGCTGGACGAGGCGCTCGGCTCCAGTTGGACCTCGCCCACCCCGGCCCAGAAGGCATTCCTCGAACAAACCGAGATCCTGGTCGGGAAGGTGGTGGGAGAGGTCGACCAGCTCTTCACCTCGGAGGTGGCCCAGTTCAAGGGCCAGGTGGAGAAGGCCGGGATCGGGCTGTTCGCGACCCGTGCGCCGGAGAAGGGGGGCGGGGAGTAGGGGATAGATACAGTTCAGGTCAATCCATTGAATCCAAAGCCCCGAGGGGCGACGGTGGTACCGTTTCACCATCGAACCTTCGGGGCTTTCCCCGGCGCGTCCCAAACTTTTTGCACCAATTTTTTCGATCGCTGCAAGATGGGGCGACTTTTTCCGTCCTTCTCTGGAAGAGCTTGCGCCGAATCCTTCGGCGCCGCTCCAGGGAGACCCCATGCCCAGGCACGACTCGATCTTCAAACGGCTGTTCCGCAGCTTCCTGGCCGACTTGCTGAGCCTCGCGGCGCCGGACTTGGCCGCCCGGCTCGACCTCGCTCACCCGGCCCTCCTCGACAAAGAGTTCTTCACCTGTCAGTTGCATAGGAAAAACCACTTGAACGAGCTAGAAGTCCCAAGTGCAGGGCATTCGAGGCTTTCCAAGGCTCTGCCGCTGGATTGCACCTCGGGTGAAGTCCTCCAGCGGCGGAGCGTTCTCGGCCAAGGGGCCGTTGCAAAACGGGCGGGCCAAGGCTAGCCGACGCTTTTTTGCAACGATAGGGTTCACTCTGGAAGGCCGCCGGCGGGAGCTGGACCTTCTGGCCGAAGTCGCTTTCCTGGAGGCTTCAGGCCCACCTCTCCTGGTCCACGTCGAGGTCGAGGCCCGTGCCCGGCCGGATATGGGAAGGCGCCTCTGGCGCTACCGCAAGCAGATCCAGGCGATCCACGACAGCCACGTGGTGGCGCTCGTCGTCTACCTCCAGCGGGGGAAGGCGGGAAGACAGGTGATGGTTCTGGACGAGCACCTTCTCGGCACCGATCTGGCGGACTTCCGCTATGTGGCCTTGGGCATCGCCGGATGCGAAGCCCAAGAGTACCTGGTTCGTCCCCAGCCCCTCGCCTGGGGCTTGGCCGCTCTCATGCAGAGAGGGTCCCTCACCCGGCCGGCGCTCAAGCTGGCCTGCCTGGGCCGCATCGCGGCGGCCGAGATGGAGGAGACTCGGCGGCTCCTGCTGGTCGATTGCGTCGAAGCGTATCTGGAGTTGAATTCTGACGAGGCGGCGGAGTACGCTGCTCTCTGCACGGTTCAGGAGAACCGGGAGGTGAAGGCGATGACGATGACCTGGTCGGAGCGGCTGGAAGCGAAGGGGATGGAGAAGGGGATCGCGAAGGGGCTTCAAAAGGGGAAGCGGCAGGGGCTGCAGACCCTGCAGAAGGTCCTCTTGAGCCTGCTCGAGCAGAGATTTGGCCCACTGCCGGAGGACACTCGCGGGCGGGTCGAGGCGATCTCTTCCCTCTCGCGCCTCGCCCGGCTCTCCGAGCGGGTGCTGACCGCACGCTCCCTCGCGGCCCTGCGGCTTTAATCCACCCGCAAACAGATCTTCCCGAAATGACGCCCCGCCGCCATGTGCTCGAAGGCGGCGCGGGCGTCTTCCAAGGGGAAGGTGCGGTCGAGAACGGGCTTCAGGCGATGGGCCGAGAGGGCTCGGTTCATCGCCTCGAAGCTCTCGCGGTCGCCGACTAAGATGCCCTGGAGCCGCACTCTTTGCATGAAGACGAGGGCGAGCGTCAGGTCGATCTTTCCCCCGGCGAGGACGCCGATCAGGCTGATCCGGCCGCCCATCCGCACCGCGCGGAGCGATTGGACGAGGGTGCCGGCGCCTCCCACCTCGATGACGTGATCGACCCCCACCCCGCCGGTCAGCTCCTTCGCCCGCTCGCCCCACTCGGGGACCTCCCGGTAGTTGATCCCCGCCTCCGCGCCGAGCCCTCTCGCCCGCGCGAGCTTCTCGTCGCTGCTCGAAGTCACGATCACCCGGGCGCCTAAGAGCCGGGAGAGCTGGAGAGCGAAGATCGAGACTCCACCGGTGCCCTGGACCAGAACGACGTCCCCCGCCTTCACCCCGCCCTCGGTCACGAGAGCGCTCCAGGCGGTGACCGCGGCGCAGGGGAGGGTCGCGGCCTCCTCGTCCGAGAGATGGGCGGGGACCGGCACGACACCCTCCTCGGAGACGACCATCTGCTCGGCGAGGGTGCCGTCGAGCGGGCCGCCCAGGGTCGAGCGCAAACGCTCGCGGGTGGGCTCGCCGGCGATCCAGCGCTGGGCGAAGATCGGGGAGACCCGGTCGCCCAGGGCCACCCGCGACACCCCGTCGCCCACCGCGACGACCTCGCCGACGCCGTCCGAGCAGGGGATGAGAGGGAGCTTCTGCTTGCGGTTGTAGCTCCCCTGGACGGTCAGGACGTCGCGAAAGTTGAGCGACGCCGCGCGCATCCGGAGGAGCACCTGGCCCGGACCGGGTTGGGGGTCCGGGCGCTCGGCGAGCCCCAGGTTCTCCAGGCCGAAGGCGCCGGCCACTTCGACGACGCGCATGGGCAGCCTCCTTACGTTTTCCCCTCGGAGGGATGGGGATCGAGGGCCGCCGTGATCTTGGTGACGAGGTTCTTGGCGGCTTCGGAGTCGAGCTTCCCGGCCAACCAGCGGATGCCCAATCCTTCGTTGCCGAGCTTGGGGATGATGTGGAAATGGACGTGCATCACCACCTGGTGCGCCGCCGAGCCGTTGTTCTGGAGGACGTTGTAGTCGGTGGCGCCGGTCGCCCGGAGGACCGCCCGGCAGAGCCGCGGGAGGACCCGGCCGAGGGCGGCGGCGGATTCGTCGGAGAGCTGGTGGAGCTGCGCCTTGCGCTCCTTGGGGATGACCAGGGTGTGCCCTTCGCTCAAGGGGCCGATGTCCAGGAAGGCGAAGACGTGCTCGTCCTCGTAGACTTTGTAGGACGGGATCTCGCCCGAGAGGATCTTGTCGAAAATCGTGGGTGCGGTTTCGCTCATGCCGGGTATTCTAGTCGCTGGGCCTCCCGCTTTACCTCTGATACTCTGACTTCCTCACCGAGGAAGCGGAAAGGAGCACGATGGAGGCGGACGTCAAAGAGAGCTGGGACGAGACCGACAGCCAATATTTCATCGACCATGGACGTTTCTTCGTCCCCGATCGGGAGGAACAGATCGCGATCCTCTGCGATCTCATTCCGGCCTCGTCCGGGGCGCCCGGGACGTCCGGGGCCAGCCAGCCCGTCCACATCGTCGAGCTCTGCTGCGGCGAGGGGCTCCTCTGCGCCGCTCTCCTCGAAGGCTTCCCCGCGGCGACGGTCCACGGCTACGACGGCTCGACCACGATGCTCGAAGCGGCCGCGGCCGGGCTCGCCGCCTACGGCGAGCGGTTCGACGTCCAGCTCTTCGACCTCGCGGATGCCGCCTGGCGGCGCTTCCCCTGGCCGGTCCACGCCATCCTCTCCTCGCTCGCCGTCCATCACCTGGACGGAGCGGGAAAGGCGGCGCTCTACAAGGATCTCCACGCCGCCCTCGCCCCCGGCGGGGTGCTCCTCCTTGCCGATCTCGTGCTGCCCGTCCACGCCGAGGGGCGGGCCGTGGCCGCCAAGGGTTGGGACGAGGCGGTCCGCCGGCGCTCGCTGAAGCTGGGGGGCGACCTCGAAGCGTACGAGATCTTCAAACGCGAGGGCTGGAACTACCATGCCGACCCTGACTTTGCATCCGATCCCACGGATCATCCCTCGCCGCTCTTCGACCAACTCCGCTGGCTTTCCGAGGCCGGCTTCTCCGGGGTCGACGTCTTCTGGATGAAGGCCGGCCATGCGATCTATGGGGGCATCAAGTCCGCGGAGTCGGCGACAGGTCCGGCGGAGAACCCTTGAAGCTCGCGCTCGCGGTTCTCCTCGCCGCCGCCGTCACCCTGGGGCCCGCTCCCGCGCGGTCCACCCCATCGGCGCGGCCGAACATCGTCTTCATCCTCGCCGACGACCTGGACGTCGAGCTCCACAGCCTCGACTTCATGCCGAAGCTCAAATCCCTGATGAGCGAGGAGGGGACGACGTTCACCCATCATTTCGTCCCGGTCTCCCTCTGCTGCCCGTCGCGGGCCACGATCCTCCTCGGCCAGTATTCCCACAATCATCACATTTACAGCAACTTTCCACCCGACGGCGGCTTTCAGATGTTCGAGGAGTACAACCTCGACCGGGCCACCGTCGCCACCGCGCTCCAGGGGGCCGGCTATCGCACCGCGCTCCTGGGAAAATATCTGAACGGATATCCCCATACGGAAGCAACGAATTACATTCCTCCCGGTTGGAGCGAATGGTACGTCCCCTCGGACAACGACGCCTATGGCGAATTCAACTATCAATTGAATGAGGATGGCAATCTCGTCGACCACGGCGCGAGCCCCGGCGATTACCTGACCGATGTGCTGGCGGCAAAGGCGGCGGGATTCATCCGCCGGGCGGCTTTCAGCGGACAGCCCTACTTCCTCTACCTCGCGACCTACGCGCCGCACGCTCCGGCGACCCCGGCCCCCCGCCACCAGGCTCTGTTCCCCGGATTGCAAGCGCCCCGGCCGCTCTCGTTCAACGAAGGGGCGGCGACGCTCCGCGACAAGCCGGCGCAGTTTCGGACGGTGCCGCCGCTCGCCGTGAGCGACGTGGCGGCGATCGACGCCCTCTACCGCCGCCGCATCCAATCGCTCCAGGCGGTCGACGACCTCGTCGAGCGGGTGATCCACGCGCTCACCGTCAGCGGCCAACTCGCCGACACCTATGTCATTTTTACTTCGGACAATGGCTTTCACATGGGCGAGCACCGTTTCCGGCCGGGCAAGTACACCTCCTATGAAGAGGACATCCACGTGCCGCTCATCGTCCGTGGGCCCGGGATCGCCGCCGGCCGGGTGCGAGACGAGCTGACGTCGAGCGTCGATCTGGCAGCGACCTTCGCCGATCTGGCCGGTACCTCTCTCGCCGTCCATCCCGACGGCCGCTCGCTGGTGCCCCTCCTCGCCGCCAACTCGCCGACTCCAGCCGACTGGCGGCAGGTCGTCCTCATCGAGCAGCGGCCCTTTCCGGGCAAGGCGGCGGCCATGGCACCCGAAGGAGCTCCGGCGGCCAGGGCGGCCAGCCGGCAGGGCCACGCCGGAGTGCTGGAGCCGCCGGACCTCGGGGACCGGGTGGGGCTGGGCTCCTTCCCTCCCGTCACCTTCCACGGGGTGCGCACGAAGACGGCGAAGTACGTCGAGTACGCGAGCGGCGAGCGCGAGTACTACGACCTGTCGGCCGACCCCGGAGAGCTCCACAACCTCGCCGCGAAGATCGATCGCGCCTACCTCTCAAAGCTGGCGCAAATCCTCGCGCGCCTCGATGCCTGCGCCGGGAAGTCCTGCCGGACCGCCGAATCCAGCCCGCTTCCGACCCCGCCGTAATCTGATTCATCCCACCCGGCAGGCCCCCGGCTGCCCCCTGCCGGCTCCGGCCCCAAGTTGGTTCCCGATTTGCATAACCCTCGCGACATGTCGAAGGTCGTCCAGCCGCTCGCCGAGCGGCGCCGAAAGAACGGTCCGCAGAGGAGATTCGAGAGTCGCCGGCCTCTGGGCCGGGCCCTCGCAGCGCCTGGGGCGCAGGCCCTCATTTCAGGCCGAAAATTTCCTCTTGACATGGCCCAGAGTTCCGCTATCTTTAAAGACGTGGACGAGAACGCGGCTCCCGACCAACCTCCGAGTACTCCCGACAGCGCGGCTGCCGAAGGTGCCTGCCGCTCGCTGTCGCTCTTGCTGTCGCATGCCGCTGTCGCCGTTCCCCCTTCCGCACACCTCACCTCCGCCGCAGACCTGACCAGCGTCGCCTCCGCTCTGCGGCATGGCCCTCCCGGGTTAGCGATCTAACCGATCATGATCACGCAGCCCCGCGGGGCTTTTCCGCCGGTGTTAGAGCCGGATCGGTCGTCCGATATCCGGGCTGTCGCGGATCGGGCCCGGCTCCAAGTGCTCCAAGTGTTCGTCGCGGTCGCTTCACAAGCTCCCGTCTTCCATGTAGACCCTTTTGACCCCCAGGAAGAGACCCAAGGAGATCGAAGATGAAACGAGAGGCACTCGCCTCCATCGAGTCCGCGACTTCGCGCCGCGAGGACGTCTGTCACGTCCTCGGGGTTCCGTACGACGACGCGCTATGGAACGACTGGCGCTGGCAGATGCGCCATCGGCTGACCCGGCTCGATCAATTCGAGCGTCTGCTCGACATGACCGAGTCGGAACGGCGCGGCCTCCTTCTGGCCAGCGAGAAATTCAGCGTCGCGGTGACGCCGCAGTTCGCCACCCTGATCGATCCCGAGGATGCGAATTGCCCGATCCGCCGCCAGGTGGTGCCGGTCGCCGACGAATTGGTCGTCGCTCCCGACGACATGGCCGATCCCTGCGGCGAGGACCACGCGACGGTCGTCGAAGGGCTCGTCCACCGCTATCCGGACCGCGTGCTCTTCCTCGTTCTCGACACCTGCGCCGCCTACTGCCGCTACTGCACCCGGAGCCGCCTGGTGAGCCAGGGCGAGCTCGAGCCGCTCGGACGGCGGGTGGAGGCGGCGCTCGCCTACCTGCGCGAGCACACCGAGGTGCGCGACGTGCTCATCTCGGGCGGCGATCCGCTCCTCATGTCGGACGCCAGCCTGGACCAGCTCCTGGGCCGCCTCGCCGCCATCCCGCACATCGAGTTCCTCCGCATCGGAACGCGCATCCCGGCCTTTCTGCCACAGCGGATCACCCCCGAGCTGGTGGCCGTCTTAAGGAAGCACCGGGTCTGGCTCTCGGTCCACTTCTGCCATCCGAAGGAGCTCACCCCCGAGGTCGCCCAGGCCTGCGACCTCCTCGCCGACGGCGGCGTTCCCCTCGGCTGCCAGACCGTGCTGCTGCGCGGCGTCAACGACTCGGCCGAGGTGCTGCGCGATCTCGTGCACGGGCTCTTGAAGCTGCGGATCCGGCCCTACTACCTCTACCAGTGCGACCCGGTCGTCGGCACCGCGCACCTGCGCACCTCGGTCCAGGAGGGAATCGAGATCATGTCCGCCCTCCGCGGCTTTACGACCGGCTACGCGGTGCCCACCTACGTCATCGACGCGCCCGGCGGCGGCGGCAAGATTCCCATCCAGGCCGAGACCATCGTCGCCCACAAGGGCGGCAATTGGACGATCCGCAACTGGGAGGGGAAAAAATATACGTACACCGACCCCGTCAGCTCCAATCGGTGAAACGCAGCCGATGAAAAACCTGACGATCGCCCTCACCTACGATCATAAAGAGGACTATTTGGCCGCCGGCTTTTCGCCGCAGGCGGTGATGGAGTTCGATGGAGAAGAGACGATCGCCGCGCTCGAAAATTCGCTCTCCTCGCTCGGCCACCGGGTCGAGCGCGTCGGCCGCGGGGTCGACCTCGCCCGCCGGCTCGCCGCGGGCGAGCGTTGGGACCTCGTCTTCAACATTGCCGAGGGAGTGCGCGGGCGTTCGCGCGAGGCCCAGGTGCCGGCGGTCTGCGAGATGTTCGATCAACCGTACACGTTCTCGGATCCCCTGACCTGTGCCGTGACCCTGGACAAGCCGCTCGCCAAAAGGCTGGTGCGCGACCACGGCCTGCCCACGGCCTGCTTCGCGATCGTCGAGACGATGGCGGACGTCGAAAAGGTTTCGATCGCGGGACCGCTCTTCGTCAAGCCGGCGGCCGAGGGGAGCTCCAAGGGGATCACCGCGCGCTCGAAGGTCGAGACCCGGGAGGAGCTCTCGGCGATCTGCGCCGAGCTCCTGGCCGCCCACGACCAGCCGCTCCTGGTCGAGCCCTTCCTCCCCGGTCGCGAGCTGACGGTGGGGATCGTCGGCAACGGCTCCGCGGCCGGAGCGGTCGCGGTGATGGAGATCTCCTTCGTGGGGGGCGACGAGCGCTGCGCCTACACGGCGGTCAACAAGGATGATTTCGAAACCCGGATCTCCTACCGGCTCTTAAACGGCGAGCCGATGTCGGAGCGGGCGCGGGAGATCGCTTTGGCCGTCTATGGAGCGCTCTCCTGCCGGGACGCGGCGCGGATCGATCTGCGCTGCGACGCCTCGGGCGAGCCGCACTTTCTGGAGGCGAACCCGCTGCCGGGCTTGAATCCGCGGACGGGCGACCTGCCGATGATGTCGCGCATGGCCGGGATCTCGCACCCCGAGCTGCTCAGCAGGATCGTGGCGGCCGCGGGCGAACGATGGGGGCTCTGAAGGCCTTCGACATCTCGCGGGTCGTCATCGCCCACAACCCGGTGGGCCCGGGAGACGACCCTTCGACCTCGGACGTCCTCGCCCAGGTCGAGCTGGTCGCCGCCGGTCTCACGGAGCTGGGCATCCCCTTCACCCAGGTCGCCGTTCCCGGCGGCCGCCCCTGGGAGGTGCTCCCAGCCGCGGCACCGGAAGAGTCCGGGCTCGTCGTCTTCAACCTCGTCGAGTCGCCGCCGGGGGCCTCTTGGGTTCATACCGCGAACGTCGCCGCCCTGGGCGCCCTGGGGCTCGCCTTCACCGGCTCCTCCGCGGCCGCCTTCCAGCTGACGACCGACAAAATCGTCACCCGCGCCCTCCTCGCCGCCGAAGGTCTGCCCATCGCCGCCGGCGGCCGGCTCGATCTCGCGGACCCCGCGAGCCTCGACGTGCTCGACCGGGTGCCGCCGCCGTGGATTCTCAAACCGGCCTGGGAAGATGCCTCGCTGGGCCTGGATGGCGAGCCGATCGCCGCCACCCGGGAGGCGGCGCTCGCCCGCGCCGCTCTTCTCGCCCGGCGCTTCCCCGGTCAGCCGGTGCTCGCCGAGGGCTTCCTTCCTGGCCGGGAGCTCAACGTCTCTCTCCTTCCCACGCTCGACGGGCCTTTGGAGGTTCTGCCGATCGCCGAGATGGTCTACGTCGACTTCCCCGCCGACCGGCCGCAGGTTCTGGGCTACGAGGCCAAGTGGCACACCGACTCTTTCGCCTACACCCACACCGTTCGCCGTTTCCTCGCTGAGAACGGGGACGACCGGGCGCTCGTCCGGCGCTCGGCGGAGCTGGCGCTGGCGGCCTGCCGGGCCTGCGGGGTCGAAGGCTATGCCCGGGTCGACCTCCGGCTCGACGCCTTTGGCGAGCCGCGCATCCTCGAAGTCAACGCCAGCCCCTGCATCGCCGCCGACGCCGGCTTCATGGCCGCCGCGGGGGCTGCGGGGCTCGGCGCGGCGCAGGTCGTAGAGCGCATCCTCGCCGCCGCGATCCGCCCACGTTTGACCCCGGCCCATTCGAACCCATAACCTTGCCGGGATGGAAACTCCGGCGCGCGTCACCTATGGCAACTATCTGAAGCTCGACGAGCTGCTCTCCCTCCAGACCCCGCAGTCGCCGGGTCCGGAGCACGACGAGCTGCTCTTCATCGTCATCCACCAGACCTACGAGCTGTGGTTCAAGCTCGTCCTCCACGAGCTCGCCCTCGTCCAGCAGTCGCTCGTAACGGGCGACACCCCGGGCGCGCTCGAAACCTTCAAGCGCATCCTGACCATCTTCAAGACCCTCGTCGGGCAGGTGGACATCCTGGAGACCATGACCCCGGTCTCCTTCTTCTCCTTCCGCGACCGGCTCGACACGGCGAGCGGCTTTCAGTCGGTGCAGTTCCGCGAGGTCGAGTTCGTCCTCGGCGCCAGAAGCCGGGCTCTCGCCGAGCACTACCCGCCGAACCGGGAGATGCTCCTGCGGCGGCTCGCCGAGCCCAGCCTCTACGACTCTTTTCTCTGCTACCTCGCGGCCCGGGGCTACCCCGTTCCCCAGGAGGCGCTGGAGCGCGAGCGCGCCGAGCCGCCGGTCGAAAACGCCGAGGTGCAGCGCATCCTCGTCGCGATCTACCACCGGGACCCCGCCACGCGGGAGATCTGCGAACGCATGGTCGACCTCGACGAGGGGGTCCAGGAGTGGCGCTACCGGCATGTCAAGATGGTCGAGCGGACGATCGGCATCAAGCGTGGGACCGGCGGCTCCTCGGGCGCCGACTACCTGCGGGGCACCCTCTTCAAGGCCCTCTTCCCCGACCTCTGGGCCATCCGGCCGCAGCTCTAAGGGACCGACGCGAATGGTCCTGCGAGAGGAAGCGCTCTACCAGAGCCCCAACGCCCTGGCTCCCTTCTACTCCCGGTTCCGGGTGGCGGAGCGGCTGCTCCTGACCGGCCACTCGCACCAGGCCTGGCCGGATCGCGCCCTGGACGGCCAGATCCTCGCCTTCACCGACGCGGCGGAGCGGGTGGACACCAAGTGGGAGCTCGCCTTCGCCAAGGCCGACCGGGTGCGCCGCGGCTTCGCGCAGCTGATGGGAAACGATACCGGCGATATGGGCGATATGGGCGACATGGCCCTCGCCGCCAATACCCATGAGTTGGTCGTCCGTTTCCTCTCCGCCCTGCCGCTCCAGAAGCGGCCGCGCCTGGTGACGACCGACGGCGAGTTCCACTCCATCCGCCGCCAGCTCGACCGCCTGGCGGAAGAGGGGATCGAAGTGGTGAAGGTGCCGGCCTCGCCGGTTTCTGAAGTGGCCGAGCGGATGGCACAGGCGGTCGACGATCGCACGGCGGCGGTCCTCGTCTCGGCGGTCTTCTTCGGCAGCGGCGCCATCCTCCCCGGCCTCGCGCAAATCGCCCGCGCCACCGCGGCCGCCGGAGCCGAGCTGCTGGTCGACGCCTACCACGCCCTGGGCGTCCTGCCCTTCCCCCTGGCGGAGCTGGGGATCGAGCGCGCCTTCGTCGTCGGCGGGGGCTACAAGTATTGCCAGCTCGGCGAGGGCAACTGCTTTCTCCGCTACCCCAAAGACTGCACCCTTCGCCCGGTCTTGACCGGCTGGTTCGCCGAGTTCGACGCCCTGGCGACGGCGAACCCCGGCGAGGTCGCCTATGGCCGCGGCGGCGCGCGCTTCGCCGGCTCGACCTACGATCCCACGAGCCACTACCGGGCCGCCTCGGTGTTCGATTTCTTTTCTGAGCAGGGGCTCGACCCCACGTTCCTCCGCGCCGTGTCCCAGCATCAGGTGGGGCTCCTCGCGAGCGGCTTCGATGCCCTGGACCTGCCGCCCGTCCTGGTCGACCGCGACCGCACCCTGCCTCTTCAAGCGACCGGCGGATTTCTCGCTCTCCGCTCGCCGCGGGCCCACCAGCTGTCCGAGACCCTCTACCAGCGTGGGGTCGCGACCGACTCCCGGGGGGACGTCCTCCGCTTCGGCCCCGCGCCGTATCTCTCCGACGCCCAGCTCACGGAGGCCCTGGGGATCTTCCGCGAGGTGGCGACGGCGATACCGATTTCCTGAGGATGAAACCGCGATGAATTTCCTCCCGCCCGAGCGCTTCAACCTCGCCGACTATCTGCTGGACGAACGGCTCCGCGAGGGGCGCGGCGAGCGGATCGCGCTCCGCCTCGCCGACCGCGAGCTCACTTACCGAGACGTCCAGACGACCGCCGACCGCTTCGCGCGGGTGCTCGAACGCCTGGGCGCCCTCCCGGAGCAGCGCGTTCTCCTGGCGCTCCCCGACGGGCCGGAGTATGTGGGCGCTCTCTTCGGCATCCTGAAGCTCGGCGCCGTCGTGGTGATGATCAACCGCGATCTCTCGGTGCCCGAGATCGTCCGCATGTACGAGTACACCCGGGCCCGCTACGCCATCGTCGACCACGCGGTCCTCGCGAGCTTCACCGAGGCCGCGGCCCAGGCGGAGAGCGTGCCCGTTCTCCTCACCGTGGGCGGCGCGACCGGGCCTCATCCCAGCTTTGAGGAGGAGGCGCTGCGCATACCCCAAGGATCGGCGGATTTCGCCAACGCCCGCACCCACAGAGACGATCCGGCCCTCTGGCTCTTTTCGGGCGGCACCACGGGACGGCCCAAGGCGGTGGTGCAGACCCACACCTCCTACGCCAACACCACCGAATGCTTCGGCAAGGCTTTTTTGGGCTATGCGGAGAGCGAGATCACCCTCTCCGTCCCCAAGCTCTACTTCGGCTACGCGACAGGGGCCAACCTCTTCTTCCCCTTCTCGGTCGGCGGCTCGGCCATTCTCTTTCCCGAGAAACCCACCCCGGAGATCCTCTTCGCGAAGATCCGCGCCCACCGGCCCACGATCCTCATCAACGTGCCGACGATGATCCACCAGCTGGTGAGCCATCCCGAGGCGGCAACACAGGATCTCTCGTCACTCCGCTTCTCGCTCTCCGCCGGCGAGGCGCTGCCGGCCCCCCTCTACCACCGCTTCAAGGAGACTTTCGGTGTCGAGCTGCTGGATGGCTTGGGGACCGCGGAGATGTGGCACATCTTCCTCTCCAACCATCCCGACGACGTCCGTCCGGGAACGCTCGGCAAGGCGGTGCCCGGCTTCACGGTCAAGGTCTGCGACGAGGAAGGCCGCGAGCTGCCGCCCGGCGAGCCCGGCCGGCTGTGGGTCAAAGGGCGTTCGCGCGCCATCGCCTATTGGCAGGAGATGGAGAAGACCGCCGAGACCTTCCGCGGCGAGTGGGTGGTGACCGGGGATCTCCTGGTGAAAGACGAGGACGGCTACTATTCCTACTGCGGCCGGACCGACGACGTGCTCAAGGTGGGCGGCCGCTGGCTCGTTCCCGGCGAGGTCGAGGCCTGCCTCATCCGCCACCCGGCGGTCGCCGAGTGCGCGGTCGTGGGGGTGGCGAACGAGGAGGGTCTCGTCAAGCCGCGCGCCTTCGTCATCGCCCGCGAGCCCGGGAGGCGCGGGCCGGACTTAGAAGCCGAGCTCAAGGCCTTCGTCCTCCAGGAGCTTAGCCCCTACAAGCACCCGCGGGAGATCGTCTTCGTCGACGACCTGCCGCGCACCCACCTGGGGAAGGTGGATCGCGGGAAACTCAAGACTTGGAGGTAGGGAGGCCCGCTCCTAGCGATCCGGCCCCGGATCGTCGTCCCCATCCTTCCAGCCCCCGAAGGAATCCTCGCTGCCCCTACCGTGATCTCGCGACGGGTCTCCCGAGATGCTGGCGGAGCTCGCAGGGAACCCCACCCGGGTGGGGAAGGGGAGGACGGTCCGCGGCAAAGCGCCCAGGAGGAAGCCGACGACCGCGAGAGCGGCGAGGGAGGGGCGCCGCTCGACCGCCGGCCAGCGCAGGACGAGCCAGACGCAGGCGAGAGTCGAGCAGAAGAGGGTGAAGAGCGACTGCCAGCCGCCGATCCCCACGGCCAGCCCGAAGGCGAACACTTCGAGCCGGGTGCCGCCGTGGTCGAGGGCGGCCGCCAGCCAGACGATGGCGGCGGAGAGCGCGAACGTCGCCAGGGTCCCATTCGCGGAACGCAGGACGATCCCGCTGATCAGGAGAGTGGCGGCGACCCCCAGACCGAACGCGACCGTGGGAGTGTCCGCGATCGTCTCGTCCGCCAGATCCTTCAGATCCTTCATGGAAGGACCCTACCCGAGATCCCATTCAAAAGGTATTAAAAACTGTAAGCTGGGCGTAAAGAAATTACAAAGCTTGCCCGTCCAAGGCGCGAAAGCGAACCTCGATGCCCCAGGGATCGTGCGCCAAACCCCCGGTAGGCGTCGATTCGATCACAGCTCCGGTCTCGGCCACGCTCACGAGCGCCCCCTCCACGTCCACCTTAGAGGGCACGAGGATCTCCCAATTGAGGAGCCGGGCGTCGTCTTTCCCCGCTGGCGCCGCGCCCCGCGCCCAGGTGTTCAGCCCCAGGTGATGGTGATAGCCGCCCGCCGAGAGGAAGAGCGCGCCGGGATAGCTCCAGACGACCTCGTCGAAGCCGAGTCCCTGGTGATAGAACGCGGCGCCCTCGGTGAGGCTCGAAACGTGGAGATGCACGTGGCCGAGGACGGTGCCGGCGGGCGCTCCGGTCCACGGCTCCCCCGCTCCTTCCGAGACGACGTCCTCGACGTCCAGGGGCTCGGTCGTCATGACGAGCTCCCGCCCGCGGGTGTTCCAGGCGCTCCGCGACCGGTCGGCATACACCTCGATTCCCAGGCCGTCGGGATCGTTCAGGTAGACGGATTCGCTCACCAGGTGATCGGACATCCCGGCGTGCGCGCCCAGGCGGCCGAGGTGAGCGATGAACCGGCCGAGCGCGGCACGCTCCGGAAGAAGGATCGCGAAATGATAGAGGCCGAGGCGTCCCAGGTGACGCACGGGCCGCACTCCCGGGCGCTCGCGAAGCTCGACGATGGGCGCGGCTTTTGGAGGGCCGGCAGGACCGAGCACGGCGGTGCCGTCCGAACGATCGAGCACGCGGAGACCGATGACCTGCTCGTAATAATCGATCGATCGCCCGAGGTCGGCCACCTGGAGCGTCACCTGGCCGAGCCTCGTGGCGTTCTGCAGGCTCGGCAGTCGGTAGCCTTTGGGCGGCCTGCCGTAGGGGGTCGCTGTCGTCGGGCTCGCCATCGCGTCTTCCTCCTAGGCCTGTAAGCGCTCGTAGGCGGCGACGAATTCCGGATCGCGTTTCTTCAGGTTCTCGTGGTCGACCTTGTCGCTCCGGGTCATCGCCTTGTAGGCGAAGGAGAGCGGATCGAGACCGAGATCCTCTTTCGCGACCTCGAACCAGGCGAGGCTCCGAAGCGCCGCGTCCTGGTAGCGCTCGATCGCCGGCCGACGCGCGGCCTCGAACGCGGCGAGCGAGGGTTCCACGTCGCCGTGCTCGGCAAAGGCGTCGGCCAAAGCGATCGCGTCTTCGAGCGCGAGCTTGGTTCCCGAGCCGATCGAAAAGTGAGCGGTGTGGAGGGCGTCGCCCAAAAGGACAGTATTCTCGGTGTGCCAACGCCGGTTGCGCACGGTGACGAAGTGGAGCCACCTGGAGGCGTTCGAGAGGAGCGGCTCTCCTCTGAGATCGTCGGCAAAGACTTCTTCAAGGTACCGCCGCGTCTCGTCCTCCGACTTTTCCCCGAAACCCGCCCGTCCCCAACTCTCCGGATCGCACTCGACGATGAAGGTGCTCCTCTCTTTGCCGAACTTGTAGGAGTGACCGATGTAAAGGCCGTCCCGGTTTTCACGAAAGGTGAGGGTGAGGCCGTGAAAGAGCCGCGGCGTTCCATACCAGATGTATTTGTTTCGGTGCTCCAGAAACGACGGTTCGAAGTCCGCCGCGAAGCGCTCGCGGACCATGCTCTTGATCCCATCCGCTCCCACCAGGAGGTCCGCCCGCCGGGGCTCGTCCAAGTCGTCGAGCCGCTCGATCGGCGTCTCGAAGCGGAGGTCGACCCCGAGCTCGATGCAGCGCTTCTGGAGGACATGGAGGAGATCGATCCGCGCCAGGCCGGAGAAGCGGTTGCCGCGGATCGTGATCTTTTCGCCGCGGTGCACGATGTCGACGTTGTCCCAGCGTTCGAGGAGCGCGTCGATCGCCTGATAGGTCTCCTGGTCCGGCCGTTCGAGATAGGAAAGGGTTTGATCGGAGAAGACGACCCCCCAGCCGAAGGTGTTGTCGCGCGGGTTTCTTTCGAGGATCGTGACCTCGTGCCGCGGATCGCGCTTCTTCATCAGGAGGCCAAAGTAGAGACCGGCCGGGCCGCCGCCCACGATCGTGATCTTCATCCGTCGTCCCTCTCCGGCCCCTCCGGCCGCCAGGCGGGCGCCGTCAGCCGGCGCCTGCCGTCGATCGAGCGCACGACGTCCGGATCGTCCAGGTCGACCCGGTCCCAAAGCTGACAGGTCACCTGCTTGTGCACCTGATCGAGCCCCTCGCAATAGTTGGTGTAGGTGCAGCGGCGCACCTCCTCGCCGCGCCCGAGCCGCACCTTCAGGAACCAGTCGGGATCGGCGAGGCTCTGGCGAGCGGCGCCGGCGACGTCCGCGACCCCGGCCTGCAGCAGTTCCTCCGCCTGCGCGAAGCCGCAGATCCCGCCGGCGACGACGATCGGCGTGGCGAACCCCGCCGCCCGGACGGCGGCGCGGATGCGGGCCGCCGGTTGGGCGTTCCTGCCGAAAGGTCCGAAGGCGTCGGAGATCGCGGTCGGCATGCACTCGTAGCCGCTCGGCCCCGTGTAGGGGTAGGCGGCCCAGCCCACCCGGGGCTTTTTGGCGTCCTCGAACTTGCCGCCCCGCGAGAGCGAGAGAAAATCCATTCCCGCCCGCGCCAGCTCGACTCCGAACCAGGCCGCGTCGTCGACGTCGCTGAGATCGCCGGCCCTCGGCAGGCACTCGTCGGCCAGATAGCGGCAGCCGACCGTGTAGGCCTCTCCCACCTTTTCCCGCACCCGCCGCAGCACCTCGATCGGCAGGCGGACCCGCCCTTCGCGCGTGCCGCCGTAGCCGTCCGGCCGATCGTTTCTCGCCGAGAGGAAGGAGGCCATGGTGTAGGCATGGGCGTAGTGCAACTCGATCCCGTCGAACCCCGCCTCCCGGGCCCGCACGGAAGCGTCGGCGAAGAGATCAGGGAGGACGAGCGGCAGGTCGCGCACGTGGGGCAGGTCGAGATCGGTCACCCGCTCCCGGTAGCCGCGTTCCAGATCGTCGAGCTCGCGCGGGCTCAAGATCTCCGGCAGGCGCTCCTCGGGCAGTCCGAGGAGCGCCTCGCGGATCTCTCCCTCGGTCGCCTCCGGTAGGCCGAGCGCTTCCCGATGTCGCGCGGTCACCCGCAGGTAGCGCTTGAAGTAGACCTCCCGCTCCGGCCGCCTGCGGATGGAAAGGAAGTCGATGATCTGGATGAGAAAACGGGTCCGCCCGCCGCTCGCCCGGTGCACGGTCTCGACGAGTCTTTTGAGGCCGGGAAGAAAACGGTCGTGCCCGATCCGCAGGAGCGGCCCGCTCGGCACGTCGCGGATCCCGGTCGCCTCGACGACGATCGCCCCCGGTTGTCCGGCCGCGAAGCGTTCGTACCAGGCGAGCACCTCCGGGGTGACGAGCCCCTCGTCCGAAGCCCGCCAGGGCACCATCGCCGGCACCCAGGTGCGCTCGGCGAGCTCCATCCGCCCCACCCGAAGGGGCTGAAAGAGAAGCGCCGCAGCCGCCTCTTCCCGCGTCGGCCAGCCGCCGGGGGGAAGGGTGTGACGGATGCGTTCCGGGGGTTTCCACATGCGGGGCGAGTATAGCGGAGGGGTCTGTCCGACGAGAGCCGAGGCATGGCCCTCACCTGGCTTCTAAAAAAGCGCGCAAGGCTTGGCTCGACTTTTTCCCCCGCGAGCACCCTCTCTTGCAGGAGTTCCTGGCGTGGGGAGGTACTGCGCGGCATCGCCCCAAGGCCCGCCATAGAAATTCCGCGTTTTTGACGGTCGCAATGGCGCGCCCGATGTCTTCACCTTTCTCACGGAGGAATTCCATGCGCAGGTTTCTGTTGGCTTTTCTGCTCTTGCTGTCGATCGCCGGGCTCTCCGCCCGGAGCGTTCAGGCGGACCAGCTCGTCGGCTGGCCCAGCCTCTCCGCCCAGCTGTCCAAAGACCATGTCATCCCCGGCAGCGCGCTCGAGCGGCTGGTCGCGGCGAACCAGGACTTCAGCCTCCTCCGCGCGACCGAGGCGAAGGACCAACTCCGCATCCCTCTCTGGCTGCGGGTCGTCTGGCGCAAGGCCCATCCCGAGCAGACCTACTCCGCGGCGGACCCGACCGGCGGCTACCCCCTGGTCTTGAACGAGGTCCACGAGTGGATGCTCTCCCACCAGGATCTCCAGCCCGGCACCCCCGGGAAGACCACCGCGACCAAGTCGGCGAGCGAGACCGGCGAGGAGCGGATCTCGGGCGCCCAGACGAGCGCACGGAGCGAGTCCGACATCCGGATCAACTTCTTCGACCCCACGAAGGTCATCGCCGCCTCGAACAACATCAGCGCCAGCGGCATGCAGGCGATGTTCTTCTCGACCAACAGCGGCGCGACCTGGGGCCAGACCAGCCTGCCCCTGGTCACCGGCGACGCCTTCCATTCCGATCCCACCGTCGAGTGGACCTCGGACGGCACCGCCTGGTCGACGACGATCGGCATCAACTCCGCCGGCACCGTCCTCCACATGCGTTCCTACAAGTCGACCAACAACGGGGCGACCTGGACCTTCGACAACACCTTCTCGGGCAGCCAGACCTCGACCGACAAGCAGTTCATCTGGGCCGACCACAGCACCGCCTCGAGCTTCAAGGACAACCTCTACGCCATCTGGCACAACGGCAACCCGGTCTACATGAACCGGCGGACCGGCCCGACCGGCGCCTGGCAGACCCCGATCCAGGTGAGCGGCTCTGAGACGACCGGCACCGGCATCGGCGCCGACGTCAAGACCAACAGCGCGGGAGACCTCTTCGGCTTCTGGCCCGATACCGGCAGCCAGGGGATCTATGTCGTCAAGTCGACCAACGGCGGCGTCTCCTACGGCGCGGCGACCCGCATCGCCACCACCTTCGGCTCGTTCCAGATCTCGGTGCCGGCCATGGCGAGCCGCATCCCCCTCATCTACACCTCGGCGAGCGCCTACAAGAGCGGGACGACCAACAACGTCTACGTCTCCTGGACGGACATGACCGGCGCGAGCGGCTGCACCACCCCGGCGAACGCCCCCGGCAGCAATACCGCCTCGGCCTGCAAGACCCGCATCTGGTTCGCGCGCTCGACGAACGGCGGCACCAGCTGGTCGACGCCGGTGATGCTCAACAACCAGGCCTCGAAGAACGACCAATTCGCCCAGGCGCTGACCGTCGACGACACGACCGGCAAGATCTCGGTCATCTACTACGATACGGTCAACGACACCAACCGCCTGAAGACCAACCTCTTCTACCAGAGCTCGGACGACGCCGGGGTGACCTGGAGCGCGCCCTTCCAGGTGACGACGGCGCAGACCGACGAGACGTCCGCCGGCGCCGATTCCGGCAACCAGTACGGCGACTACAACTCCCTCTCCGGCCGTAACGGCATCTTCTTCCCCTCCTGGACGGACCGCCGGAGCGGCGCGAGCGAGGAGATCTGGACCGCCACCATCTCGGACACCGGTACGGCGACCCCGGCCTTCACCCTCGCCGCCTCGCCGACCGCGGTCTCGATCGCCCAGGGGAGCGCCGGCAGCTCGACGATCTCGACCACGGTCTCCGGCGGCTTCAACTCCGCCATCGCCCTCTCGGCCACCGGCCAGCCCTCGGGGGTCACCGTGGCTTTCAGCCCCACCTCGATCGCCGCCCCCGGCTCCGGCAGCTCGACGATGACGATCACCGTCGCCTCGACCGCCACCGCCGGCACTTCGACGATCACCGTCACCGGTATCGGCGGCGGCATCACCCACACCGCGACGGTCGCCTTGACCGTCACTACCGCCGGCACCCCCGCCTTCACGATCGCGGCGGCGCCGACCGCGGTCTCGATCGCTCAGGGGAGCGCCGGCAGCTCGACGATCTCGACCACGGTCTCCGGCGGCTTCAACTCCGCCATCGCGCTCTCGGCCACCGGCCAGCCCACCGGGGTCACCGTGGCCTTCAGCCCCACCTCGATCGCCGCGCCCGGCTCCGGCAGCTCGACGATGACGATCACCGTCGCCTCGACCGCGACCGCGGGCACCTCGACGATCACCGTCACCGGCACCGGCGGCGGCTTGACCCACACCGCGACGGTCACCTTGACCGTCACCAGCGGCACCACCACGCAGCTCCTCGGCAACGCCGGATTCGAGAACGGTTCGAGCTCGCCGGCGCCCTGGACGGTCACCTCCGGCGTCATCGACAGCTCGACGGGCGAGCCGGCCCACTCCGGCACCTGGAAGGCGTGGATGGACGGCTACGGCACGACCCACACCGACAGCATCCTCCAGACGGTGACGATCCCCTCGACCATCACCACCGCGACCCTCGCCTTCTGGCTCCACATCGACACCGCCGAGACCACCACCACGACCGCGTTCGACACCCTGAAGGTGCAGATCAGAAACACCTCGGGCACGGTGCTCTCGACCCTCGCCACCTATTCGAACCTGAACCACAACACCGGCTACGCGCAGAAGAGCTTCGACGTCTCCTCCTTCAAGGGGCAGACGATCCAGGTCTTCCTGGTCGGCACCGAGGACAGCTCGCTCCAGACGTCTTTCGTCGTCGACGACTTCACCTTGAACGTCTTCTAGGTACCCTGCCAAGGCAAGGGGGGCCGTAAGGCCCCCCTCTTTCCCCAGCTCGCTCACCTCTCTCACGGAGGAATTCCATGCGCAGGTTTTTGTTGGCGTTTCTGCTCTTGCTGTCGCTCGCCGGGCTCGCCGCCCGGAGCGCCCAGGCCGACCAGCTCGTCGACTGGCCCAGCCTCTCCGCCCAGCTGTCCAAAGACCATGTGTTCCCCGGCAGCGCGCTCGAGCGGCTGGTCGCGGCGAACCAGGACTTCAGCCTCCTCCGCGCGACCGAGGCGAAGGACCAGCTCCGTATCCCTCTCTGGCTGCGGGTCCTCTGGCGCAAGGCCCATCCGGAGGAGACCTACTCCGCGGCGGACCCGACCGGCGGCTATCCCCTGGTCTTGAACGAGGTCCACGAGTGGATGCTCTCCCACCAGGATCTGCAGCCCGGCACCCCCGGGAAGACCACCGCGACCCGGTCGGCGAGTGAGACCGGCGAGGAGCGGATCTCGGGCGCCCAGACGAGCGCGCGGAGCGAGTCCGACATCCGGATCAACTTCTTCGACCCCACGAAGATCATCGCCGCCTCGAACAACATCAGCGCGAGCGGCATGCAGGCGATGTTCTTCTCGACCAACAGCGGCGCGACCTGGGGCCAGACCAGCCTGCCCCTGATCACCGGTGACGCCTTCCATTCCGATCCCACCGTCGAGTGGACCTCGGACGGCACCGCCTGGTCGACGACGATCGGCATCAACTCCGCCGGCACCGTCCTCCACATGCGCTCCTACAAGTCGACCAACAACGGGGCGACCTGGACCTTCGACAACACCTTCTCGGGCAGCCAGACCTCGACCGACAAGCAGTTCATCTGGGCCGACCACAGCACGGCCTCGAGCTTCAAGAACAATCTCTACGCCATCTGGCACAACGGCAGACCGGTCTATATGAACCGGAGGACCGGCCCGACCGGCGCCTGGCAGACCCCGATCCAGGTGAGCGGCTCTGAGACGACCGGCACCGGCATCGGCGCCGACGTCAAGACCAACAGCGCGGGAGATCTCTTCGGCTTCTGGCCCGACACCGGCAGCCAGGGGATCTACGTCGTCAAGTCGACCAACGGCGGCGTCTCCTACGGCGCGGCGACCCGCATCGCCACCACCTTCGGCTCGTTCCAGATCTCGGTGCCGGCCATGGCGAGCCGCATCCCCCTTATCTATACCTCGGCCAGCGCCTACAAGAGTGGGACGACCAACAACGTCTACGTCTCCTGGACGGACATGACCGGCGCGAGCGGCTGCACCACCCCGGCGAACGCCCCCGGCAGCAATACCGCCTCGACCTGCAAGACCCGCATCTGGTTCGCGCGCTCGACGAACGGCGGCACCAGCTGGTCGACGCCGGTGATGCTCAACAACCAGGCCTCGAAGAACGACCAGTTCGCCCAGGCGCTGACCGTCGACGACACGACCGGCAAGATCTCGGTCATCTACTACGACACGGTCAACGACACCAACCGCCTGAAGACCCACCTCTTCTACCAGAGCTCGGACGACGCCGGGGTGTCCTGGAGCGCGCCCTTCCAGGTGACGACGGCGCAGACCGACGAGACCTCCGCCGGCGCCGATTTCGGCAACCAGTACGGCGACTACAACTCCCTCTCCGGCCGCGGCGGCATCTTCTTCCCCTCCTGGACGGACCGCCGGAGCGGCAGCCACGAGGAGATCTGGACCGCCGCCATCTCGGACACCGGCACGGCGACCCCCAACTTCGCGATTTTGGCCTCGCCGAGCGCGATCTCGATCGGCCTTGGAACGGCTGGCAACGTCTCGATCACCACCGGGATCTCCGGCGGCTTCAACTCCGCCATCGCGCTCTCGGCCTCCGGCCTGCCGGCCGGGGTGACCGCCGCCTTCAGCCCCTCCTCCATCGCCGCTCCCGGCGCCGGCACCTCGACGCTGACCCTCACGGTGAGCAGCTCCACGGCCCCGGGCACTTATTCGATCATGGTCATCGGCAACGGCGGCGGCTTCAACCGCACTGCGCCGGTCACCCTCACGGTGCCCGGCACCCCCAACTTCACCATCGCCGCGTCGCCGAGCGCGGTCTCGATCGCACAGGGCAGCTCCGGCAACTCGACGATCTCGACCTCGATCTCCGGTGGCTTCAACGCCGCCATCGCGCTCACGGCCTCCGGCCTGCCATCCGGCGTGACCGCTTCCTTCAGCCCCTCCTCGATCGCCGCTCCCGGCTCCGGTTCTTCGACGCTGACCTTGACCGTCGCCGCGACCGCCGCCGCCGGGACCTCGACGATCACCATCACGGGCACCGGAGGCGGCATCACCCATACCACTACGGTCACCCTCACGGTCACCAGCACCGCGCCCCCCAACTTCACGATTTCGGCCTCGCCGAGCGCGATCACGATCGGCATTGGAACGTCCGGCAACGTCTCGATCACCACCGCGATCTCCGGCGGCTTCAACTCCGCCATCACGCTCTCGGCCGTCCCCCTGCCTTCCGGTGTGACCGCCTCCTTCAGTCCCAGCTCCATCGCCGCTCCCGGCGCCGGCACCTCGACGCTGACCCTGACGGTGAGCAGCTCCACGGCCCCGGGCACCTATTCGATCATGGTCATCGGCAGCGGCGGCGGCTTCAACCGCACCGCCCCGGTCACCCTCACGGTTCAGTAGCGCCGTCCTCGACAGGACGTCCCTTCGACGAGAGAGCCCCGGCATCCGCCGGGGCTTTTTTCTTGCCCGGCCGCTTCCGGCGTGGCGGCAGGGGGAGGGGCTTCGGCTCGGTCGAGAGGTCGGCCGGCGGCTCGGGGCCAGCGGCGATGCCGCTCCAGAGCGCCATCGGGCCGAGCCCCTCGACGATCCCCGAGAGCACCCGCTCGATCGCCTCCCTCATCTCGATCTCCTGGCGGGTGGGCTCCGGCGCCGTTCCGGGCTCGGACGACCGCCGCGACGCCAAAAGCACCCGCAAGCGCTCCGCCGCCGGGCTCAGCGGCCCGGGCTCCGGCGGATAGAGGAGCCGCAGGATCTCCTCCGGCGCGAGCCCCATGGCCCGCGAAAGCAGGAGGATGTGCGAGTAGCGCAGGTCGAGGTCGCCGGAGAAGACGCGGCTCAGGTAGCTCCCGGAGAGCTTGAGCTGGCGCTCCACGTCCCGGTTGCTGAGGCCGAGAACCCGCAGGGTGGTCTTGAGGACGGACAACACGTGTTTCTCTTCCGGCAGCATGGCGGGTGAAAGTTTAGCGCAAAGAACCGCTCCCGTTGCGTAGGGAGACGACGACGGCACTGTTCCTGGGTGGACTGACACCCCCCTCGCTCTCTAGGGGGGCGACCTCCATAGAGGACACTCTCCTCCCACGGCGGCCGGCGCTCCCCTCGGAAAAGAGTCCGGAAAGACCCTGGCACGGCTCTGGCAGTAGACCCCTGCGACGCCGAGGTCTCAAACCCTTGACGAAAGCCTGGACCGATCGGTTGCACACCGCACCCGGGGGTCCACGGAGGAGAGTCATGAAAACTCGCAACCTTGCACTTATCGCCGTTTTGGCAGCTGGCAGTTGGAGTGGCGCCATCCACGCCCAACCTGGCTATCCGCCCCCGCCGCCGCCGCCCAACCCGGGCTACGGCGCGCCGCCGCCGCCCGATCAGCCCTACGACAGTCAGGGTCCGCAAAGTCCGGACAACCAGCCGGGCTACGACAATCAGGGCAATGACGATCAGAACCCCTACTACAACGACCAGGGGCCGGACAACTCCTACGATCCCAACAACGATCCGAGCTACGACCCGACGGCCGGCTACAACTCGAATGGCCAGGTGGACGAGAGCGTCTTCTACGCCAACCTTCACCCCTACGGCCGGTGGATCGAGCGCCCCAGCTACGGCTGGGTCTGGGAGCCGACCCAGGTGAGCGTCGGCTGGCGTCCCTATACGGTCGGCCGCTGGGTCGATTCCGACTACGGCTGGACCTGGGTCTCCGACGAGCCCTGGGGCTGGGCCACCTACCACTACGGCCGCTGGGCGGAAGACGCCGAATACGGCTGGCTGTGGGTTCCGGGCCGCGAATGGGGTCCGGCGTGGTGCTCTTTCCAGCAGGGAAATGGCTATATCGGTTGGGCGCCGCTCCCGCCCGCGGTCGGTTTCGAGGCCGGCTTCGGCATCCGCCTCGGTGGGGGCCTCCGGATCTCCGCTCTCGCCTACTCCTTCGTTCCCGAGCGCGCTTTCCTGGAGACGCGGGTCGATCGGGTGATCCTGCCGCCGGCCCGGAACGTCACCTTCATCCGCAACACCCGGGACATCACGAACATCCGGGTGGTCAATAACCGGATCATCAACAACAGCGTGCCGGTAGAGCACATCGAGCAGGTCACCGGCCAGCGCGTGCAGCGCTTTAGGGTGGCCGACGTCCGCACTCCGGGCCAGGCGCCGCGGACGGCGCAGGTCCAAGGCGACCAGATCCGCCTCTTCCGGCCCGCCGCGAACCTCGTCCAGGCGCGGGCGAACGTGACCCCGCAGGCGGTCATCAACCGCCGTGCCCAGGGCCAGCCGGGCCGGCCCGGACAGCTCCTACCCGGCCAACCCGGACGGCAGCCGGGCGTCGGTGTCCCGCCGCGGTTACAGGAGGGTCAGCCACAGCCCGTCCCGGGTCGGGCGGGTCAGCCGCAGCCCCGTTGGCAACGGCAGCAGGCGGCCTCCCAGCAGGAGTTGGACAGCAAGCACCAGGCCGAGCAGCAGAGGCTGCAGGCCCAGCAGACGGACGAGCGCAACCGCCTCCAGCAACTCCACCAGCAGGAGCTTCAGGACCAGCGGGTCCAGAGCAACCAGGCGCGGGCGCAGGAAGTCCAGGCCCAGCACCAGGTCGAGATGAAGGCGCAGCAGGATAGGGAGCAGCAGCAGATGCAGCAGTTGCGGGCCCGCCAGCAGCGCGAGCGTCCGGCCCAGCAGGCGCGGCCCCAGCGCCCGAACGGCCAGGGTCAGCAGAATCAGCGGAACCGGGAAGAGCGCAAGCCGCCCCAATCCGGTCTGTAGTCGATAGAGCTCCCGGTCTTTCTTAGGCCGCAAGAGCGAGCAGGAAAAGGGGAGCCGGCAGCCTGACGCTGCCGGCTTCGCTCTTTTTGGGCTACTTTTGGGCCACGGGGGAGGCATCAGGCGCCCGAAAGGTTGCGGCCGGAAGCGTAGTGTCTCTTCGCGGGCCTCCAGCGCCTCAAGCGTCGCCCGTAGTGTCTCTTGCACGGCCTCTCGTGTCTCCACGGAGTCTCCAGCGTCTCCAACGCGAGTTGTAGTGTCTCTAATCAACGTTCTTGTGTCTCGATCGACCGTTCTAGTGTCTCAACGCAGCCTTGCGGCGTCTCAACGCGAGTCCTGGCGTCTCGAACAGGCGCAAGAGACACTAGAGCGTGGGTTGGAGACACCAAAAGACTCGTTCGAGACACAAGGACATCGGTTGGAGGTAGTGGTGCCTTCTTGAGTTGCTCGGGAAGTTGAAGAAGAAGGGCGCCCTCGGTTCGTCCCCGAGGGCGCGGGGCAAGTCAGGCGGCAACCGCTTCCGCCGTGCGGCTCGCGGCCATCGCGGCCTTCACCCCGGGGTTGCTCTAACAACCTTCGGGCCGTTTTCATTATCCTAGCATAGACGTGGGTATATCCCCTGTCAAGTCCACTGGCTTGACAGGGGCAACTCTTCTGCTATCCTTGGGCTATGGAAAGAATGACGACGGAAGCCAAACCCCATCCCCGCGCCGGCCACCCTCGCACCCAGACCGAGCCCGTCCTCTTACGCTTCGAGCCCAACCACCTGGAAATGATCGACCACGCCGCCGAGCACTTGGGGCTCGCGCGGGCCGCGTGGATACGGTCGACCTTGCTACAGGCAGCGCGCGAGGTACTAAAGGGCTCAGGTTCTTGACCACTCGATGCCCGCCCCCTTGTCGCCCATTTTGGGGACCAGGGGAAATCGCGGGTTACGTTCATCACTTCCTCTCTGAGGGGGGCACGCGAGATCATGCTTATCGCGTTGACGGATGCCCAGATCAACGAATTGGTCCACGAACCGAAACCCCTGCCGAGTGACTTTCGGCAGCGCCTTCTGAATCTCCGCCGCAAGAACGGTCACGAGTCCAGCCAATTAACTATTACCGCAAACAGTGGTCGCGTCTTCGAGATCTTTTTGCGTCAGGCCATAATTAATCCCCTTGACTTTTCGGCCATATTGGGATATAAGTCGCCTGCCTTGGGGAGGGTTTTCCGCTTGCGGAGGTACAACGGCAAGAATCACATCCACGGCAACCGACTCGAAGGTACCACCTTCTCCTACGAGTTCCATATTCATCTTGCCACCGCGCGCTATCAAGCCCTTGGAGCCAAGGAAGACAGCTACGCTGAGCTTAGCCCACGTTTCACTAACCTTGCAGTTGCGTTGGATTGCCTCGTGGAGGACTGCGGATTCGAGGGCATTCCCCACCAAGGCAATCTGTCCTTTGGGAGCTGAACTTCGATGAAAGCAATACTCCCTCATGATATCGAGACTCATTTTCGCTCCATCGTGGCGGAGTCGGTTACTCTTCGGCCCGAGGGTGAGCATCGCTATCTGATAGCTAATCCCTTTACCTTCGACGACGGCGACCACCTCGCGGTCGTTCTGAAACTGGAGAATGGTGAGTGGGTATTGAGCGACGAGGGGCACACATTTATGCACCTCAGCTATAGCATTGACGAGAACAGCTATAAGGATGGAACGCGCGGTAAAATCATTGATAATGTCGTTTCCTCTCACGGCATCCGAAATCGGGACGGCGAGTTGATTATCAGCCTCAACGGGCACTCAGACTCTATGCTCGGAGAGACAGCGGGAAACGCTTTATACGATTTAATCCAGGCAATCTTGAAGATATCGGATGTCACTTACCTTTCGCGAGAACGGGTCCAGACGACTTTTTTCGAGGACTTTAGACGCCTCATAACCGACACGGTACCGCGGGAACGGGTTGCCTTCAATTGGTTCAACCCAGACCTTGATCCAAAGGGGCATTATAAGGTGGATGCGTACATCAACGGAAGCGCGTCTCCACCCCTGGCTGTTTATGCGTTATCGTCTGACTTACAAGTTCGCGATGTGACGATTTTCTTGCTCAGATTCGAGCAATTGGGTATTCGTCTGCGTAGCCTTGGTGTATTTGAAGATCAGGAAGAAGTTGCAAGGGATGTCCTGGCGCGGTTCACCGATGTCTGTGAAAGACAATACTCCAATCTCACTGAGAACCGCGAGCGTATCGCAAAGTACATAGTAAGCAATATTTAGAAAGGGGCCGGCCCCTTTCGGAACCGGCCCCTGGTGCTCTACTACCCTGCTCTTACGGCTTCAGTGGAGACGAGCCGCGAGCGACCGCGCTGGCCAGTTCTGCGGCCAACTCGCGGCAGTGGCGGGCGTATCGGAAGGTGGCGATGATCCGCTTTTCCGGCATGTACGCGAGCGAGTACGTCTTACAGCCTGGGTCCCCTGCGCCAGCCCCGTCACCCCGGGAGATGGCGAAGGGTTGAGATATCCAGGCCGACAGGTAGGGGCGTATGGCCATGATTTGGGAGATCTTGAGATGCTGCCGATACGCCGCCGGCTGTCGCCGGCGCTCTCGCTGACCCTGCTGCTCACCGCCCTCGCCGCGACGCCCGTGCGGGCGGCCGCCGATACGCTCGCCGACCTCGCCCGCGACTTCTGGGCCTGGCGCGCGGTAAACCAGCCGGTTTCGGGAGACGACATTCCGCGGATCGAACGTCCAGCGGGCTGGGCGCCGGACTGGTCGAAAGCGGCGATCGCGGCGCGGCGGGAGACCCTGGCCGAGTTCGAGACGCGCTGGCATGCCCTGGCGGCGGAGGGCGGAGATCCCGCGCCGGTGCCGCGCCAGGTGGACTACCGGCTGATCGGCTCGGCGCTCGCCCGGGTGCGGTGGGAGCTCGACTACGAGCGCGCCTACAGGCGCGACCCCAACTTCTATGTCGACCAGGCGGAGGGCGCCCTCTTCGACCGGCTGCTCCAGCCGCCTCCCTTCGATCGCGCGCGGGCGGAGGAGATCGTCCGCGGCCTCGAAGGCATCCCCAGGGTCCTCTACGACGCCCCCGGCAACCTCGACCAGGCGGTCGCCCCCTTCGCCCGGCTCGCCGCCGGCCGGCTGGCGGAGTCCGAGCTCGCCATCCGGTCGATGGTCACGGCGCTCCTCCCGGAAGACCTCGGCCACCGGCTGAACGCCGCCTCCCAGCCCGCGATCGACGCCCTGGAGACCTACCGCGAGTGGCTGCGGCGGCGCCTGCCAGGCTTCCCGGAGAAAACGGCGGTCGGCCGCGACGCCTATCTCTTCTTCCTCCGAAACGTCGCCCTCCTCCCCTACACCCCGGAGGAGATGCTCCTCCTCGGCCGCCAGGAGTGGCAGCGGGCGGTGGCCTTCGAGAGCATCGAGCGGCAGCGCGACCGCGGCCTCCCCGAGCTGCCGCTTGAAGCGAGCGCCGACGCCCAGATCGCCCGCGAGGCCAAAGACGAGCTCGCCGTCCGCAAGTTCCTCACCGACAAGGGGCTCCTCACCGTGCCGGCCGGGATCGGGCACTACCGGAACCTCCTCCTGCCGCCTTACCTCGCGGCGCTCTCCGTCGGGGTGGACGACGACCTGACCTCCCCCACGCGGCTCAAGGACGACGCGGTGAGCTACATTCCGCCGCCCTCCCGGAACCTCTCCTACTTTCGCCTCGCGACCGCTTTGGACCCGCGGCCCATCCTCGTCCACGAGGGGATCCCCGGCCACTACTTCCAGCTCGCCCTCTCCTGGTCCCACGAGGACCCCATCCGCCGGCATTTCTACGATTCGAGCGCCAACGAGGGGATCGGCTTCTATGCCGAGGAAGATGATGCTCCAGGCCGGCTTCTTCGACGACAGCCCGCGGACGCGCGAGATCCTCTACAGCTTCATGCGCCTGCGCGCGCTCCGGGTGGAGGTGGACGTCCGGCTGGCGCTCGGCGAGATGACCCTCGACCAGGCCGCCGACTACCTGCGGACGACCGTGCCCATGGACGCCGCGACGGCCCGGGACGAGGCGGCGAGCTTCGCCTCGACCCCGGGTCAGGCGGTCAGCTACCAGATGGGGAAGATCCAGATCCTCCGCCTGCTGGCCGACGCCCGGCGGCAGCAGGGGGATGCCTTCGACCTCCGCGCCTTCCACGACTTCGTGTGGAAGAACGGCAACGTGCCCCTCGCCCTCCAGCGCTGGGAGCTCCTCGGCCGGCGCGACGAGGTCGACGCCCTGGGGGCGCCGGGACATTGAGGCATGGAGACAGGGGGGGCTCGCGTGTCGCCCGCCGGGAAGTTATGATCCCGAGCCATGCCGATCACCTTCGCCACCTGGAACGTCAACGGGATCCGCGCCCGGGCCGAGCAGTTCGTCGCCTGGGTCGAGCGCGACCGCCCGGACGTCGTCTGCCTGCAGGAGATCAAGGCCTCCCCCGACAAGCTCGACGACGCCCTCTGCCAGCTCCCCGGCTACTGGTGCTATTGGCACGGTACCGGCGGCTACTCGGGGGTGAGCCTTCACCTCCGCCGCGACAGCTTCCCCACGGAGCCGCGGTTCTATCACCCCCCCTTCGACCATGAGACGCGGATCGTCGCCGCCGAGGTCAGCTTCGCCTCCGGCACGGCCTTCGGGGACCTGACCCTGGCCTCGGTCTACGTGCCGAACGGCGGCAAGGACTTCGCGGCCAAGATGGAGTTCCTGGCAGCCCTCGAACGCTGGGCGGGCGAGCTTCGCGCTTCCGGCCGCAGCCTGCTCCTGGGCGGCGACTTAAACGTCACCCGGACCGACCAGGACGTCCACCCCAAGGAGCGGAAGAAGAATGCCATCGGCCAGCTCCCCGAGGAGCGCGAACGCTTCGCCGGTATCCTGAGCCAGAGCCTGGTCGACGTCGGCCGGGCCCAAGATCCCGACAACGACGAGCTCTTCACCTGGTGGGCCCCCTGGCGCAGCATGCGACAGAGGAACATCGGCTGGCGGATCGACTACGTCCTCGCGAGCGAGGCCCTCGCCGCACGGGCGACCGCCTGCCGGGTGCTCGCAGACGTAGGGACGAGCGACCACGCGCCGGTGATCGCCACGTTTGAGGTGTGAGCGAGGTGTAAGTGGGGAGAAGGACCGGCCTGGAGCCCTGAGGCTCCAGGCCGGTGGGTGCGGTCACGTCCTGCCGGAAAGCTAGAACGCGTTGTTGTCGAGACCGCCGCAGAGCGCGCCCGGGGTGCTCTGGTAGGTGTTGGTCTGGCCCGAGAGGGTGTCGGTCACGTTCAGGGTGTACCCGAAGTCCGTCAGGGCGCCGTAGAAGAAGACGAACCGATCGGGGAACGGAATGATCTTCGTCATCAGCTCGACGTTCGTCGGGTCGCTGAAGTAGAAGGTGCCGACCAGGCTCGAGAGCGCGTGGGGACCGCCGTGGCCGCTCGAGCCGTCGAACGGATTGGTCCAGTCGACCTGGATGGAGAAGCGGCCGTCCAGGAGGCAGAGGGTCTGCTTGTCTGGCCGGCAGCTCCCCGAGGCGGCCACCTTCGGCGCCGGCACGACGACCGAGCTCTCTTTGGCGTTGCTCCAGCCTTCGAGATGACCGTTGGCAAAGAAGTCCTGGTCGATCCCGCCGCAGTCCCCGGTCGTGTTGCCGTAGGTCTTGAAGTTGCCGGTCCGGGTGTCGGTCACGGTCAGGGTGAACTTGAGGTTGGTGAGCTCGCCGTAGAAGACCTTGAAGGTGGTGCCGAAGTCGAGGATCTTGACCAGGAGCTCGATGTTGCTCGGATCGCCGAACGAGAAGTAGCCGGAGACGTCGCTCGCCGGGACCGAACGGCCGATGCCGGTCGAGCCGTCGAACTCGTTGAACCAGGAGAGCTCCACCCGGAAGCGCTTGTTGTCGAGGCAGAGGGCCGTGCTGCTCGCGCGGCAGGGGTTGGTGCCGGCGTCCTTCTCGGCATAGAGACGGCGGGTGCCGGTGAGGTCGTCGATGTCCAGGCGCGCCCCGCGGCCGTCGCCGTGGAGGTAGGCGCGCATGATGGCCTGGTCCTTGTTGTCGTCGGTGCTGCAGTCCGGGCTCGTGTCGTCGCCGCAGGAGTGCTGCAGGCCGAGGGTGTGCCCGAGCTCGTGGGTGAACATCTCCTCGGCATCTTTATTGCCGGTCGGACTGCTGCTGAAGTAACAGTCGATGTTGTCGTTGGTGACGATGTCGCCGCCGGCGATGACGTTGTACTCCTCGCCGTTGAAGCGCTGGTTCGAGACCCCGAACCAGGGGCCGCCGATCGCCAGGACGCCGCCCTCCGAGCACAAGAAGGTGCCGTCGATCTCGTTGTTCGGGTCGCCGAAGAGGATCGAGTTGATGCCGTCGAAGGCCGTCATGCCGGCCGTCGCCGAGGTCTTGCCGGCGTAGACGTAGTTGATCGGGGTGAGGGGATCGGCGTCCCAGGCGGAGAGGGCGTTCTGGAATTCCTGGAAGCCGCCGCCGGTGACGCCGCCCTGACCGCCCTGGTAGGCGGTCCAGGGAACGCTCCCGCCGGTGTCGAACTCGAACCAGCGCAGGTACTCGCCGCCGCTCGTGAAGAGGGTGAACTTGGCGGTCAGGCTGCTTAGAGCGCTCTTCGTCAGGGTCGCGTAGTAGTCGGCGCTCCGGGTGACGCCCTGGCTGCGGTCGGTGAGCCAGCTCGCGAAGCGTTCGAGATCGCGCGGCCGGTCCTTCCCCGTACCCGCGGCCTTGGCGCCGCCGGGGAGCAGGCGCACTTCGCTCGCCTGGGAGAGGTTGCGGAGGACGACCTGCCGGCCGTCGACCGTGCCCTCGTGGAAGGCGCCGAGCATGAGGTGGAGGATGCCGTAGGTGCCATCGGCATGCTCGGTGAGGAAGAGCAGGGCGCGGTCGCCCTCGTGAAATTCGGGGGCGCCCCAGATCTTGAGGCTCATGCCGTCCGGACGCTTGCCGCCGGGCACGCGGACGACGATCGAGCTGCCGGCCGTGGCGCCTTTTATCAGGCGGAGGACGTCGACCTGGTAGTCGGTCGCGGCGCTCCGCCGGGCGGGTGAGGGCTGGGACGAGGAAACCTGGACTTCCGCGATCACCGTCGCCTGGTCGGCGAGATGACTATCCTCGACCATCACGTAGGACGTGGCTGCCGCCGGGGCAGCGAGGAGCAGGAGGGACGCCGCGGAGCGCAGCACCCGGAGGACGAGAGAACGAGCCGAGGCCATGAGCATCTCCTCAGGAGAGAAGTCGGGCAGTGAGTGGCCGCTAAGCGGCCGATGCAACTTGGAGCCATGATATCAGGAGCCTTCCCGTCGAGAAGGCCGCGATTGTAAAGGCCGCTCCTTAAAAGGCGGCTTGTAGAAGGCCGTCTTTCAGAAAGCCGTCTTTCAGAAAGCCGCATTGTCGAGCCCTCCGCAGAGCTGGCCGGCGGTGCTCTGATAGGTCTTCACCCGGCCGGTCAGGGTGTCTTCCACCGTGAGCGTGTACTGGAAATCCGTCAGCGCGCCGTAGTAGAGGGACACCTGGTCGGAGAAGGGGAGCACCTTGGTCATCAGCTCGACGTTGTTGCGGTCGTCGAAGTAGAAAGTGCCGACGAAGTTCGTGAGCGGGGCCGCACCCCCGTCGCCGCTCGAACCGTTGAACGGGTTCAGCCAATGGACGTTCAGGGCGAAGCGGCCATTGAGCAGGCAGAGGGTGGTGCGGCTCGGCCGGCAGCGGCCGGACGCGGCGGGCCGGGGGGCGGGAGCGAGCTCCGCGAAGCTTCGATCCCGGCTCGCGGCGCGTCCCGGAGCCTGGTCGCTATAGAAGCCCTGGTCGATGGCACCGCAGTCGCCCGCGGTGTTCTGGTAGGTCTTGACGACACCGGTCCGGGTATCGGTCACGTTGAGGGTGAAGCGGAGGTCGGTGAGCTCGCCGTAGAAGATCTTGATCGTGCCGCCGCCGAAGTCGAGCGCCTTGACGAGGATCTCGATGTTGCTCGGATCGCCGAAGGAGAAGTAGCCGGTGGCGTCGGTCGCCGGGACCGCCCGGCCGACGCCGAGCGAATTGTCGAACTGGTTGTACCAGACGAGATCGACCTGGAAGCGCTTGCCGTCCAGGCAGAGCGTCGTCGCGCTCGGCTTGCAGGCGGTGAGGGTCCGCGGCGACGGGTCGTAGAGATAGCGGATCGCGGCCACGTCGTCGGTGCCCAGGCGGGCGCCGCGGCCGTCGGCATGGGCGAAGGCCCGCATCAGGGCGTCGTTCTTCGCCGGGTCGGTGCAGGGCGGGCTCACCGGATCGCCGCAGGAGTGGCCGAGCCCCAGAGTGTGCCCGAGCTCGTGGCCGAGGATCTCCGCCGCCGCGGCAGAGGCGGCAGCGGGGGAATAGGAGTTGAAGAAGCAGGCGAGGTTCCGGTTGGTGATGATGTCGGCGCCGACGATCGGGTACATCTTCTCGCTCTGGAAGAAGATGGTCTGGGAGGTCAGAATCCAGGGGCTGCTGACGGCGAGGATGCCGCCGTGCTGGCAGTCGAAGGGGGTGCCGATCTCGTCGTTCGGGTCGTCGAAGAGGAGAGCGTTGATGCCGTCGTACTTGGCGAGACCGGCGGTCGCCGGGGTGGTGCCACCGTAGGTGTAGGAGATCGGGGTGTGGGACTCGTCGTTCCAGGCGGCGAGGGCACTCTGGAATTCGTTGAAGCCGCCCCCGGCCAGGCCGACCTGGCCGCTCGCGTTGGCGAGGAACGGGATGGACGCTCCGAGATCGAAATCGGGCCAGCGGAAGTGCCGGCCCTGACCGAAAAGCAGGGTGAACTTCTCGGTCAGGGAGCGCAGCGCGCTCTTCGGCAGGTCGACGAAGTAGTCGGCCGGCCGCGCCGTGCCGCGGGAACGGTCGGCGAGCCAGGCCGCGAAGCGTTCGAGGTCGCGCGGCCGGTCCTCTCCCGGGCTCGCCGAGGCGGGAGCGCCGGGAAGGAGGTGCATCTCCGTCGCCTCGCCCAGGTTGCGGAGGACGACCTGGCGCTCGGCGACTTCCCCTTCCTGGAAGGCGCCGAGCAGGAGCTGGAGGACGCTGTAGCTCCCGTCCAGACGGGAGCGGAGGAAGAGGAGCGCCCGGTCGCCCGGCTGAAACTCGGGGGCGCCCCAGATCTTCAAGGCCAGGCCGTCCGCCCCCACCCCTCCCGGCACGCGGACGAGGATCGAGCTGGCCGAAGTCGTCCCCTTGACGAGGCGCAGGATGGAGGCTTGATAGTCGGTCGTCAGGGCAGCCCCGACGGGGGACGGCTGGACGGCGTCGATCCGGACCTCGGCGATGACCGCCGCCTGGTCGGCCAGGGCACCATCCTCCATGGGTACGTAGGAGGTGGCCGCCGCCGGGCCGGCCATACAGGCCATGCCGGCGATGCCGGCGACGGTGAGCAGCGGGGCGAGGGAACGGATCAGCCGACCGACGAAACGGCGAGGGGCACGAATCATGGCGCGTCTCCTAGCTAGGGGCACGGGTTGGAGTGTGAATGTCACCTCTAACATATGCCAGGAACCCCAAAAGCGTTTCAGACCTCCAGGTGATCTCCCGGCCGGGCGACGATCGCGTAGAGCGCCGGCATGAGAAAGACGCTGATCAGGAGGCGGGAGAAGAGACCGCCGACGATGACCAGGGCGAAGGGACGCTGGGAGTCGGAGCCGATCCCCGTCGAGAGAGCGGCGGGAAGGAGCCCGAAGGCCGCGACGAGCGCGGTCATCATGATCGGCCTGAGCCGCAGGATGGCGGCCTCGCGGGTCGCCGCGGCGGCCGCCATCCCCCCCGTCCGCAGCTCGTTGGCGTAGGAGATGAAGATGACCGCCGTCTGCACCGAAACGCCGAAGAGCGCGAGGAAGCCGATCCCCGACGAGACCGAGAAGGGGGTACCCGAGAGCCGCAGGGCGAGGAGGCCGCCGATCGGCGCCGAGAGGAGGACGGCGAGCACCGTGATGACGGGAAACTTGAAGTTGCTGTAGAGCAGGAAGAGGAGGATGAAGATGAGGACGATCGTGAGCGGCAGGATGATCCGCAGCTGCTGGCGCGACGCCGTGTAGTCCTCGTACTCGCCGCCCCAGGACGCGGTGTAGCCGGTGGGGAGCTTCACCTGCGCCTCGATCTGCTGCTTGGCGTCCTCGACCGCGCCCGCCAGGTCCCTCCCCTCGATCGAGAACTGGATTCCGATGTAGCGCGAGCTGTCCTCCCGGTAGATGAAGGACGCCCCGCTCTCGACCCGGATCGCCGCTACCTCCTTGAGCGGCACCTGCTGGCCGCCCGGGGTCGCGATGAGGAGGTTGCCGATCGCCTCCGGGGTCTGCCTAAACTGCGGCTCCAGGCGGACGACGAGGTCGAAGAGCTTCTCGCCCTGCACCACCTGGGTCGCGGTGGCGCCGCCCACCGCCGCCTCGACGAGGCCGTTGACGTCGGCGACGTTCAATCCATAGCGGGCGATCTTGGCGCGGTCGACGGTCACCGTGAGACTGGGCTGTCCGAGCTGCCGGACGACCGTGACCTCGGTGATGCCGCGGACCTTGTTGAGCACCTGCCGGATCTCCCGGGCCTTCGCTTCCAGGACGTTTAAGTCAGGACCGAAGACCTTGACCGCGAGAGCGCTCTTCAAACCGGTCTCGGCCTCGTCGACGGCGTCCTCGGCGGGCTGGGTGTAGTTGAAGATGATCCCCGGAAAAGCCCGCAGCTTCTCGTCGATCGCCTTGGTCAAGGCCGCCTTGGTGCGATAGGGACCGGTCCATTCGGCATACGGTTTCAAGCCGACGAAGAACTCGTCGTTGAAAAAGCCGGTGGGATCGGTGCCGTCGTCCGGCCGGCCGAGCTCGGAAGCGACGTCGGTGACCTGAGGGAAGGAGTGCAGGATCGCCCGCACCTGGGGCGAGATGCGCGCCGCTTCCTCGAAGGAGATGGTCGCCGGCATCGTGGCGCGGATCCACAGGGCGCCCTCGTCCAGGTGGGGCATGAACTCGGAGCCGATCCCCGGGATGAGGAGGAGCGAGGCGAGGAAGAGGAGCACCGAGACGACCGTCGTCGCCCAGGGATGGGCGAGGCAGATATCGAGAACCCAGGTATAGGCCGACTTGATCGCCTCGAAGAGGAAATTGTGCCGCTCGCGCACCCCCTTCTTGAGCACCCAGGAACAGAGGACGGGGAGGAGCGTCAGGGTGAGGACGAGCGAGCCCAGGAGGGCGAAGATCGTGGTGTCCGCCATCGGCCGGAAGAGCTCGCCCGAGGGACCCGAGAGGGCGTAGATGGGGAGGAAGCCGGCCATGATGACCGCCACGGCGTAGAAGATCGGCCGGTCGACCTCGCCCGCCGCCTCCAGGATCACCTCGCGGATGGAGTACGCCTGCCCTTCGCGGAGCGCCAGCCGGCGGAAGATGTTCTCGACCATGACGACCGCCCCGTCGACCAAAATGCCGAAGTCGATGGCGCCGATCGACAGCAGGTTCGCGGGGACGTGCTTCAAGTCGAGACAGATGAAGGCGAAGAACAGGCAGAGCGGGATGGTCGAGGCGACGATCAGACCGGAGCGGAAGTCGTAGAGGAAGAAGATGAGGACGACGACGACGAAGAGCATGCCGCGGAGGAGGTTGTCCTCGACCGTCCGGGTGGTGAGCGCGATCAGGTCGCGGCGGTCGTAGTAGGGACGGATCTTGACGTCCTTGGGGAGGACCGAGCGGTTGAGCTCCCGGGTCTTCTTCTCCAGACGCTCGAGGACCACCTGGGCCTGCTCGCCGCGGCGCATGAGAATGACGCCCTCGACCGCCTCGTCCTCGCGGTTGAAACCGAACTGGCCGAGCCGCGGCGCCTCCCCGATGACGACCCGCCCGACGTCCTTGACCAGCACCGGGATGCCGTTGTGGACGGTCAGGACGACGTTGCCGATGTCCTCGGTCGTGTTCAACCGGCCGAGGCCGCGGACGTAGTAGAACTGCCCGCCCTGCGAATAGAAGCCGCCGCCCGCGTTGCCGTTGTTGGCGCCGAGCGCGGTGACGACCGAGGGGACCGAGAGGCCGGCGCCGGCGATCTTCGCCGGGTCTAAGAGGATCTGGTACTGCATGGTCTGGCCGCCGAACCCCGAGTCGTCGGCGACCCCGGGGACCGACTTGTACTGCCGCTCGACGATCCAGTCCTCGATCGTTTTGAGCTCCATCGGCGAGCGGTCCGGACTGCTCAACACGTAGCGGTAGATCAGGCCGGAGGGCGAGAAGAGCGGCGAGACCGACGGGGTGATGCCGGTCGGCAGGGTGACGTCGGGCAGCCGCTCGAACACCTGCTGGCGGGCGAAGTAGCTGTCGGTGCCGTTGACGAAGGTGATGCGGACGGACGACAGGCCGTAGAGCGAGATCGAGCGGACGACGGTCAGGCCCGGGAGGCCGTTCATCTCGACTTCCAGAGGGACGGTGATCAGGCGCTCGACCTCCTCCGCCGCGTGGCCCTCCCACTGGGTGATGATCTCGACCATCGGCGGCGAGAGATCCGGGTAGGCGTCGACCGGCAGTCGCTCGAAGGACCAGATCCCGGCGCCCAGGAGGAGCGCCGCCGCCAGCAGGATGAGGAAACGCTGGCGCAGCGCCATCGCGACGATCCGGTTGATCATCGAAGCCGGCCGGGGCGTCGCTTCGGGAGCCACCGCGCTCATTGGTTCTCCGCGAACTGCAGGAAGAGACCGCCGTCGGCGACGATCGTCTTGCCGGGATGCAGGCCCGAGGTGATCTGCTCCCGATCCCCCACCCGCGTCCCGGTCTCGACGCGGCGGCGGGCGAAGCTGCCGTTGGCGTTGGCCACGAAGACGAACGGCAGGTTCTCGTCGTTCCTGAGCACCGCGGCGACCGGCACGAGGAGGCCGGTGGTCTCGTGGTTCGAGCGCAGGGCGATGCTCACATAGAGGTCGCGCTTGAAGACGCCATGGGGGTTCGGGGCGACGATGCGGACGGGGATCGCCCGGGTCGTCGGATCGACGATGGCGGAGATGTAGTCGACCCTCCCGGCGACCGGCGCGCCACCGGTGCCCGCCCGGATCTCGACCGGGTCGCCCGGGGCGACGAGCGGCAGGTCGGTCTCGAAGATGTTCCCCATCACCCACACCGTGTCCAGATCGGCCACCGTGAAGCAGGGCGTCGTCCCCGCCTGGAGGAGCTGGCCGGGGGTGATCAGCCGCTCGACGACCGTGCCGGCGATCGGCGAGCGGATGGCGCCACCGCCTCCCGCCACCGGATGGTTCGCCCGGATGTCGTCCAGGGTCTTCTTCTCGACCCCCAGGGCGCGGAGCTGCTCTAAGGCGGCGTCGCGATCGGCCTCGGCGGCGACCGCGTCGGTCTCGGCCTGCTCCATGTCCCGCCGGGCGATGCCGCCGTTCTTGAACAGCTCCTCGTCGAGGCTCGCGACCCGCCGGGTGTTCTTCGCCGTGGCCTCGGCCTTTCGGAGCGCGGAGACGTCGGTCGCGAAGTCGGGGGAGGCGACGGTCGCCAGGGTCTGGCCGCGGGCGACCTGGGCTCCCACCTGCACTTCCAGACGCGCCACCGGACCCGAGATCGGCGCCAGCACCTGGGTGGCGCGGTTCTGGTCGAAGGCGACCGTGCCGGTCGTCTCGATGGCGGGGCGGAACGAGGTGGAGACCACCTGCTCCAGGCGCACCCGCTGGCGCTGCGCCGGATCGAGGGTCAGCTCCTTGGGGCGATCCGCCGGCGAGGCCGTCGGTTCGGCCGAGGCCGCCGTGGTTTTTTCGTCCTTGGCCCCACCCGTGGGCGAATGCCCGCAGGAGACCGAGGGAAGGGCCAATGCCGCCAGGGCGAACGCTCCCAGGAGGGTCCACCGGCGGCTCTTATTCCAGATCATGGTTTGTCTCCTGAAGGCTGATCTCCGGCGGGCTTTTCGGCGGCGGGTTGGGGAGGTCCGGGCGGCAGCGGCGCTCCCACGGCGAGCTCCAGGGCGGCCTGGGCATCGTTCGCGGCCCCCAGAGCGTCGGCGTACTGCTTCTCGGCATCCAAAAGAGTGCGCTTGGCGTCGAGCAGGTCGAGCGCGGACGAGCCGCCGAGCCCATAGCTCACCGAGGCCACCCGGTACACCTCGCGGGCCTCCGGCAGCAGCTCGTCGCGGATGAAGATGGCCTGGCGGAGCGAGGTCGAGGCGGAGGCATAGGCGGTCCGGACGTCCAGGTTCACCTGCGCCAGGATGTCGACGACGTTGGCGGCCAGCTCCTCCTCCCGGTGGAGGGCGCTCGCGACCTCGCCCTGCCGGTGCTGGCCGAGGAAGATCGGGAAGCCGAAGCCGATCCCGGTCGTGAAGGTGGTGGGCGTGCCGTCGATGGCGTTTCGGGTCAGGGTCACGTTGATGTCCGGCAGCCAGTACTGGTGGGCGAGGCGGGTCGCGGCCCGCGCCCCCTGGCGCTGGATCGCCAGGCTCTGGATCTCCGGCCGCGACGCCTCGGCGAGCTTTTCGAGCCGTTCGAGCTCGGCGATCGAGGCCGGCACGTCCAGGCTGTCGGTGGTCTCGACCGCGGCGCCCCCCGTCCGTCCGAGGAGCCGGTTGAGCATCGCCCGGGCGGTTACGAGAGCACGGTCGTTGGCGATCGCGTCGTTTTCCGCCTGCGACACGTCGACCTGGGCCTTGACGACGTCCACCCGGGGCACCGTCCCGGCGAGGAAGCGGGACTTCGTCTTGGCGAGGAAGTCGAGCGCCAGCTCCTTGCTCTGCTTCAGGTCCTCGGCATGGCGGAGTGCCACGAGGATCGCGTCATAGGCCTGGGCGGCCTGCGAGGCGACCTGCTGGCGTAGCTGCGCCAGGGTGAATTCGGCGGCCTTGAGGGCCGAAGTGGCGACCTCGCCGCGCAGCCGGATCTTCCCCGGGAAGGGGAAGGTGACGCCCAGGCCGAGGTCGCTCGCGTTGCCGGAGGTCGGGTTCAGGGCTTTGGACTGGCCGGCGACGTCGGCCGCGAGCGTCGGCTCAGGCAGGGCGCGGGCGACGGCGACCTGCGCCCTCGCCTGCTCGACCTGCTCTCGCGAGGCGAGGATGCCGGGGTTGCGCGCCAGCGCCTCGTCGATCGCCTGGCGGCGAGAGAGGCGGAGCACCGCCGCCGCGCCCGCGATGGGTTGGCTGGCCTGTCCGGTCTGCCCGGAGGCGGGCGGTACCAGCGCGGTCCCGCCCAACGTCATACAGCAGAAGCAAAGAAGAAAACGTTTCAAGGAGCCTCCTCGAAGCTCTCGCCGCCGTAAAAGGACGACGGGAGACGCGGTTCACGTACCCCACGGCCGCGGTGCGGCCGGGGCGGTCAGCCGATGGGGAGGACGGGAGGAGCGCGGGGCGAGCTGAGGCGGGGGAGGAGGTGCCGCTCGAGGGTCGCGGCCGGAGCGATCAGGGCGTCCGCACCGGCGGGCACGGGCAGGGTGGCGGGAGCGGAGAGGCCCGCGGCCACCGTCTGCATTTCGAGCAGACACGCCATGCAGGGCAGATGGAGCCGGGTCTCCGAGCCCTCGACGTGCTGGGATTCGAGCGGGTGGCGCGCCCCCTCCGCCACCTGGACGCCCTGCATGCCGGCCCCATGACCCGCCATGCCGGCCATATGGTCGGCGGCGGAAGCGTCGTGCAGCTCCGTCGTGCCGAAGGCGAAGGCGAGGGCCGCCAGGAGGGCGAAGACGACTCGCGTCAGGAACAGCGAGCGGCGTGCGGAGGGTCTCACCACGGCCCTATGGTAGCAGGATCAGGGAGCGATCCGCTCCCCCCGCTCCGGGATGGAAGCGGGGGGACGAAGGAGGAAGCTTTCCTAGTGGCCGCTGTCGACGAGCTGCGCGACCGGCGCGGCGACGACCGGGAAGACCGCCTCGGGCGTCGGCGGGAGGATCGCCGTGATCAGGGAGGAGAGCCCGAGGGTGCCGTAGATCCGGCGCAGGTAGCTCTGGGTCTCCTCATACGGTGGCACGCCCCCGAAGCGGTCCACGGCCCCTTCGCCGGCGTTGTAGGCGGCGACGACCCGCGCCAAGTCGTCGCCGAAGCGCTCGGTCAGCCAGCCCAGGTAGCGCACCCCGGCCTCGATGTTCTTGGCCGGATTGAAGAGATCCCGCTTCTTCATCAGGCCGAAGCGCCGCGCGGTCTCGGGCAGGAGCTGCATGAGACCGCAGGCGCCGGCCCGCGACTTCGCCTTCGGCTGGAAGTCCGACTCGGCCTCGATCACCGCCGCCACGACATGCGGATTGACGGCATGGCGCCGGGCAGCCTTGTAGATCAGGTCGCTGTAAGGGGTGTTCGGGCGTGAGTCGTGGGCGCTGAAGTGCAGGATGGGCGGGCTGAGAATCTGGAGGGCGGTGGGCACCGCCGCGGTCGAGGCCATGAGGGCCATCGGAGCCGGCGCGAAGGGCGGTGGAACCGGCCGCTCGAAGGCGGCCACGCCGCCTCCGGGGAGGGGAAGCAGAAAGACGTTCGAGGGGGTCTCCTGGGTGGCCCGGGCCGGAACGGCGCTGGCGGCGGCGCCGGCAGCCACCGTCAGGCAGGCGGCGAGGAGGAGAATCGTGGGCCGTCGGGCGGACGTCAAGGCCGCCTCCGGGCGTCGTGGTGGGTCAAGGGTTGGTACATACGCACCTCCACGTCGTCGGAGCTCAAACGTTCCTGCACCGGCGACTGCGGCATCCCTCGTAAGGAGGGTGCGCGGGCCGGCGACAGGGAGAACCGGAGCAAAGAGGCGGCATTGATATGGGAAAGCGCGGCGCCAAGTCAAGCGCGCAGAGGGGAGACGGGGTGACCGCGGGGGGGCGGCGGGGTGACGAGGGTGTTTCCGGCCCGTTTTATCGGGCCGGACGGCGAGGGAGAGCTCCGGCCTTCACGAGCTTCTCCCAGAGGACCCGCCAGGCCTTCCAGGCGTGCCCACCCGGAGCGGTGAAGACGCGCTCCGCGGGGAGGACCGCGGCGAGCAGCCGGTCGCCCTCGCGGTAGCGGTCCTTTTCGCCATAGCCGAGCCAGAGGGGTGGCGATCCCGAGGCGCCCGAGGGACCGGCATCTTGGGCCTGGTGGGCCTGGAGCCAGCGCCACGTCTCTCTTTGGTAGTCTGCGCCCGAGAACGGAGCCGGCTGCCAGGCCCGGAGGCCGCCCGCCTTCTCGATCTCGTCGATCAAAGGCTTCTCCCCCAGGTAGGGCGCGATGAGCACCACCCCCGCCACGTCCCCCGGGTGCTCCTGGGTATAAAGAATGGAGCCCAGGGCGCCCAGGGAGATCCCGACGAGCCAGATCCGTTCGTAGCCGCGGGCCCGGGCCGGGGCGACGACGTCGTCGTGCAGCCGGATGACGATGCTCCGGTCGACGAAATAGCCAAGGTGGGAGTCGACCGCCAAAACGTCGGCGTCCAGCCCCTCCTCGCGGGCGAGCGCGAGGAGACCCCGGCGCTCGAAGTCCTCCGGCAGGTCGCCCCGACCGGGCAGGAAGACCACCAGGTCCCGGTGGGCTCCCCCGGCCTGGTCGTGATGGAGGACTCGCAGGGGCACGGTCGCCGGCCGCGGCCGGTGGCAGGCACCGAGGAGAACGGCGAGAACGACGAGAATGCCGAGGACGAGCGAGAGCTTGCGCACGGCTTAAAAGCTCCTACCCCGTGAACTTGAGCGCCGGCCCCAGCTTCCGCGCGATGCGGTCCTTGATCCAGTGCGGGTCCCACCACTCGACCGGGTTGACCGGCAGGCCCCCGAGGAGCATCGTGAAGTGCAGATGGTCGCCGCCGGCCAGGCCGGTCTGGCCGGAGCGCCCGAGCTCCTGGCTGCGGTCGACGTGCTGGCCTTCCTTGACCCCGATCGCGGAGAGATGGCCGTAGAGGCTCATTAGGCCGTAACCGTGGTCGATCACGACGGCGTTGCCGTAGATCCCGAAGAAGCGCGCGAGGACGACCGTGCCGCTGTTCGAGGCGGGGATGGCGTCCCTCTGCACCGAGGCCATGTCGAACCCCAGGTGGGTCTGCTGGTCGACCTGCTTGCCCTGGTACATGTAGGTTCGGCGCTGGGCGAAGGCGGCGGTGATCTTGGCGTTTCGCATGGGGAGGAAGGGCTGGGTCCAGAGGAACTCATGCGCCGACTTCTCGGCCAGCGTCTTTAAGTACTCGCCCTCTTTTTTCCGCAGGTCGCCGTTGATGGCGAGGAAGTTTTTCAACACGTCTCCCTGATCGCGGACCTCCGGCGTCTGCGAGAGGATCTCCGGGACCACCCGGTTCAGGAAGGAGTCGGTCAGCTGAATCGTGTCGCTCTTGATCGGCTTGGGAAAGAACTGATCGACGAAGGCGACCGCGGCCTCGTTGCCCACGTCGTCGACCGCCACCAGGCGGACCGCCGAGGCGTCGCCGGTGTCCCAGGGCACCGCATAGAGAGCGAAGTGGAGCTGCTTGTCGGGGCCGGGCATGGGGAAACCGGGGAACCACCAGTCGCCCGAGCGCACGCCGTCCTTGACCGCGCTCTCCCCCACCCGGTAGACCACCACCTCGCATCCCCCCTGGGCCACGTAGTGCTGGACAGAGACCGGACCGACGGTCGGCGGGGCGAGCCGCACCGGGAGCTTGACCTCGGTGACGATCGGCTCGGGCCGCCGCAGCCAACTCCCCGCCCGATCGGCGGTGACCCGCACCGTGGCCTCGCCGGTACGCAGGCCCTTGACCGTGTCGCGGCCGACCTCGACCGTGAAATCGGCCGGAGCGCGACCCTGCCAGAAGGCCCAGGCCGGATGGCTGGCGAATTCCTTGTCGGCGACCGGGGTCACGTCCTGCCCCTGGACGAGCTCGACGTGCACCTTCTCGACCCTCCCGGTGTCATCCAGGTGGACGGCGATGGGCGTCCGCCGCCCGATTCCCTTCGCGCCCGGCGTCACCTTGACCTCCGGAGCCGAGCCGACCCAGAACGTCCCGACGACGGCGACGACCAGGACCAGGAGCGCCGCGGCGAGGACCCCGCGGACGAGACAACCAGCAGCAGCCTTCCTCTCACGAGCCATCGATACCTCTCTTTGGAAGCGTCTTCTAAAGCGCCGGCCTTGCCCCGCGCGGGGCGAAAGCATACCGCAGCGGCTCTCCCTTCATCCTCTCGGAATCGGTGGAAATCCTGCCCTTTTTTACAAAATTAGCGCTGCGGGAATGAACTTTGGTAAAGGGATGTTGCCCAGGGATAACGCACCCGGCGGCCCAGGCCGCCGCTTCTAGCTTAGCTCGCACGCGCATCCGGAGGTGTGGTTGAAACTACCAGGCTCTTTCTACGTCGCTTCGGTCCTGCTCGTCTCCGCCCTGCTCACCCCTCGGTTTCTCGAGAGCGTCACCGACCGCAGCCAACTCAAAGACCTGAAATCGAGCCGGGCGACAGCTGGTGGAGTGCCCCAGCGTTCCGGCCCCCTCGCTCCCGCCCGTTATGCCGCTGCCGCCCAAGCCCTGCGCAAAAAAGATTTGCAAGGCACGCGCCAACTTTTGGAGAAAGTAGGCCGGGAAAACCCCGTCGAAGCGACGAGCGCCCGCCTGGTCGCCGGGCTCTACGCCTATCAATCGCACGATCTCCTGAACGCCCAGGAGCTCCTGACGGCGAGCGCCACCCCCGGTGGGCAGCTCGAGGACTGGCGTCTCTACCTCCTCGCGGCGAGCGCCGTCGCCCGCGGCGAGGGGGAGCTCGCCGGGAGGGCCTACGCGGATCTCCTCGCCGGCTGCCCGCGGTCGCCGCTCCGCGGCGAGACCTATATCGCCGCGGCGGATCTCGCCCGTCGGGAGAATCAGGTTCCCCACGCTCTGGAGCTGATCGCCGCCGCTCGCCGGGACGGGATCAAGGGGGATGCCGCGGCCCGTCTGGAGGATCTCGCCTGGCAGATCGGCACGGCGAACCATGACTTCACGGTCCTCCGCGAGGCCGGGCGCCGGCTGCTGATCCAAGCGCCGCTCTCCGCCGCCTCCCTGGCCGTCTCCCGCCACCTGGATCACCTGCGCTCTCTTGCCGGTTCCGCTCAGGGCGCCGGCGGCGAGCTCGACGGGGAAGCCCTGTCGACGGGCGAGGTGAAGCGCCGGGCTCTCTCCTTCCTCGACGGCAGCGGTCTCGCGACAGCCGCGGTCACCACCCTGGACCAGGTCCCTCCCGGCGAGCGCGACACCGAGTGGCACCTCCTCGAAGCCCGCGCCCTCCTGGCCGGCCGGCATGGCCACGAAGCCTTGGCTGTCCTCGCCGAAGCGGCTCCGCAAGGCGTGGCGGAGGAGGCGAGCCTCGAAGGGGCGAAGGCCGAGGCCGCCTCCATGGCGGCGACCGCAGCGACCGCCGCGACTCCAGCGACCGCCTCCGGCAGCGCGGAGCGCCGGGAGCTCCTCGTCGAGGCTCACCGGCACCTCGTCACCGCCATCCGGCTCGGGGGGGCGGCCTCCCGCCCGCGGTCGTACGACATCTCTATACCCAGCTCCAGGAGGCCCGCCTGGATGGTGAGGCGGTCGACGCGCTCCGCGCCCTGCGCCGCATCGATCCCTCCGACACGACCGCCGCCGCCGCCCTCTGGGAGCGCGGCTGGAGCGACTACCGGACCGGCAACGACACCGCGGCGGTCGACACCTGGAAGCTCCTCCACGATCTCTACCCCGAGAGCGCCGACGCCCAGCGCGGCCTCTACTGGCAGGCCCGCGCCAGCGAGCGCATGGGCCGGAAAGAAGCGGCGGAGGCCCTCTACAGAGAGCTCGCCGCGAGGAGCGACACCTCCGATTTCTACAGCCGCCAGGCGGTCGCCCAGCTGTCTCGCGGCCTCGTCCAGGAGCCCTCCCCAGACGCCTCCGGCTTCCGCGTGCGAAATGCCGGCGCCTGGCGGATCGATCCCTCCCTCGCCCAGGCCAAGCTGCTGACCGACCTCGGGTTGGACAGCCTCGCGACGCGCGCCATCGAGCTCGTCACCAAAGAGGAGAACGTACAGGCGAACTGGCGGGCGAATCGCGACCTCCTCGCCTTGAAAGCCCTGATCGTCGGCCGCACGGGCGACCAGGCGGCGAGCCTCATCCTCCTCCGCCAGGCCTTTCCCGCTCTCGGCACCGCCAACCAGGCGACGGTGCCGCGCGAGATCCTGGAGGCCTACTACCCCCTGCAGTTCGGCGATGAGATCCGTGCCTCTGCCGCCGAGCAGCACCTCCCCTCCTGGCTTGTCGCCGGGGTGATCCGCCAGGAGAGCGCCTTCAATCCCCGGGCGACCAGCCGGGTGGGCGCGCGCGGCCTCATGCAGCTCATGCCGGACACCGCCCGCGAGACGGCGCGGCGGCTGGGGCTCTCCTATCACCCCCAGGATCTCTACGATCCGCGGATCAGCCTCCGCCTGGGTACCGCCTATCTCCGCGAGCTGCTCGACGACTTCCATGGCAACCTGGAGCTGGCGCTCGCCGGCTACAACGGCGGCCCCAACCGCATCGAGCGGCTCTGGCAGCAGGCCGGCAGCGGCCGGCTCGACGAGTTCATGGAGAACCTGAGCCTCGACGAGTCGAAGAGCTACGTCAAGCGGATTCTCGTCCTCGCCGACAGCTACCGACAGCTCTATCCCCAGGCGGGATGACGGAGCGGACCCTTTTCTTCGCTCCGGTGCGATAATCGCGGAAGCGGTCCGCGAATGCCTCGCCCATGGTCTCACCCATGGGTGGGCAAAGGTTTTGCAGGAAACCGGGCGGACCCAGACAAAGGAGACATGGATGAATCTCTACGTAGGAAACCTCTCTTACCGCTTGACAGAGGACGAATTGCGGCAGGCCTTCGAGGAATTCGGGCAAGTCGCCTCCTGCACCATCATCAAGGACAAGGTGACGGGAGAGTCGAAAGGCTTCGGATTCCTCGAGATGGCGGAGCGCTCGGAAGCCGAGGCGGCGATCAACGGCCTCAACGGGCGTGACTTGAAGGGCCGCAAGCTCAACGTCAACGAAGCGCGGCCGCGCACCGAGGGTGGTGGGGGTGGCGGCGGTGGCCGCAGCGGCGGCGGCGGCGGGATGGGGAGAGGTTCCCGCGAGGGTGGCGGTGGGGGCGGCGGCCGCGGCAGGTGGTGATCGATCCCACCCTCGCGCACGCCTGAGAGAGGTTCATCAGGAAAAGGGGCACGGGACCACACCGTGCCCTTTTTTCTCGCTACCGTGAAACTTTCGTGCAACTTTTCCCGGCGAGCGGCCTTGATCAGGGCTGCTTCACCAGGGGCGTGACACGACGCAGGAGTTGATGCCGCCGATCCCCATCGAGAGCTTACCGGCGTACCCGGCGGGAGCCGGAACGGGTTGGTCGAACACGTAGAGATCCTGCAGGCGAGCGATCTCGGTATTGAGCTCGCCGCGGGTGAGCGGGGTGGGAAAGAGCAGGCCGCGCTCGTAGCCGAGGTATTGGGCGGTCAGCTCCCAGCCGCCACCTGCCCCCATGCCATGGCCGAAGGTTCCCTTCCTTGCCGTGACGAGAACCGAGCCGGGAACGATCGAGCGCAGGATCTCCATCTCCAGGTAATCGCCGGGGGTGGCGGTGGCGTGGAGGTCCCAGGAGCCGATCTCCGCCGGGGAGACGCCGGCCGCCGCGAGCGCCTGGCGCATGGCGGCGCTGGGGCCGTCGACCGAGGGGGTGATGATGTGATCGGCGTCGGCGCTCACCCCGACGGCCACGGGCTCCATCCCCAGGGGCCGGAAGCCGCGCTCGCGCATGCGCAAGAGATCGCCGACGAGCCAGACCACCGCGCCGCCGGCCACGTGGGTGCCGCGCAGACCGTCGAGCGGCTTCGATACCTGGGTGTCGGCCGAGATGACCCGGGCGTTGTAAAAGGCACCGACGGTCAGCGGGTGGGGGGGTGGATCGGTCGCGCCGACGACGACCAGGTCGGTCTCGCCGCGGTCGATGGCGTCCATGGCGAGCTTCAGGGCGACGCCGAAGGTCGAGCAGGCGCCGACCGGCGCGAAGGCGAGACCGGTGATCCGGCCGAGCATGGAGATCTGCGAGGCCGGGGTGTTGTGGATGTTCCACACCAGGTTCGCCGAGACCGAGCGCCAGGGCGGCTCCGGGCAGCCCCAGCGCTTCTGGAGCTGCAGGTAGCGGCGCTGCTTCTCCTTGAGGACGCTGATCTTGCCGACGGCGACGTTGCCCTCGATCGACAGCGATTCGATCGCCGCCGTCTCCCGCAGATAGGTGTGGAGGTCGAGACATCCCGCCGCCCGGTGCTTCCACCAGGCGTCCTCGGCGTCCGCGCGGTCCGCGGCGGGGACGCTCTCTGGATGGGGTGGCGCCCCCGCCTCACCAGTATTGGCCGGGATGCCCGGGGTGCCCGGATTGCGCTCGCCCCAGAAACGATGCCAGCGCCGCTCCGCCCGGTGGAGCGCCAGGGCGGCGTCGGCGACCGTCCCGACGGCGCCCAGGCCGGTGCCGACGTAGACATGGGCGCGGGAACCGAGACGGGCCAGCTCCGCCTCGATCCCCGGGTTCTGCCCCAGACTCTGGACGAAGGCGCCGATGGCGTAGAGAGTCGGGAGATCCATCTTCTCTTCGAGCTGAGAGAAGCGGTTGGGGGGGAAACGCCCGGCGATCCACTCCCGATAGGCGGCGAAGGAGAACTCCGGCATGCCGACCAGGAAGTTGTCGGGGCCGAAGCCGTTGAAAGGGGTGAGCCAGCTCTCCGCCGAGGTGAGATTCGCCGCGAAGACATCGACGTTCGGCGAGCGCGGCGCCACGATTCCCCAGCCGAAAACTCCTACTCTACGCAGAATCCCACTCCTTCCCAGGAGGCGGGATTCTCTCACAAGGGGCGAGCCGGGCGGCATACAATAGCGCGCATGCTCCTCTATCGCATCGGACCGGCAGGTTTCTACGCCGTCGCCGAGACCCCGGGCGCCCCGCTCCGGGTCCTCTATTCCGATCCTTTCGAGACCCGGCCCGGCGGCTGGGAGATCGGCCGCGCGGTCGATCCCGAGTCGGCCGGGCTCCTCGTCCCCATCGTCCCCGGCAAAATCGTCGGCATCGGCCGCAACTACCGCGAGCACGCGAAGGAGCTCGACAACCCGATGCCTCCCGAGCCCCTGATCTTTCTCAAAGCGACCTCGGCGCTCCTGGGTCCCGCGGCGCCGGTCGTCCTGCCGCCCGAGAGCCAGCGGGTGGAGTACGAGGGGGAGATCGCCGTCGTCCTCCGCGAACGGCTCCGCCGCGGGAGCGCGACCGACCCTGAGTCCGTCCGCGGCGCCATCCTGGGCGTCACCTGCGCCTGCGACGTCACCGCCCGCGACCTGCAGAAAAAGGACGCCACCTTCGCGCGCGGCAAGGGCTTCGACACCTTCTGCCCGCTGGGACCGGCGATCTGGGTCGACCCCGACCTGGACGAACTCGACGCCCTCTCCGTCATCACCCGGATCAACGGCCAGGAGCGCCAACGCGGCCACGTGCGCGACATGGAGTGGGGTTTCGTCGACCTCCTCGTCTACGTGTCGCGGATCATGACCCTGGAGCCGGGCGACGTCCTCTTGACCGGCACTCCCGCCGGGGTGGGCCCGCTCGCCGACGGCGATACCCTGGAGGTCGAAATCCCCGGGCTCGGCGTGCTCACCAATCCCGTCGAGGCTTACCGAGGCTAGTCGAGCCGGCGTGCAGCGCTAAGGGCGCGCCAGGGAAAAAGCAGCAGGGAGCCGAGGAAGAGGAGATGGACCGCACCGCCCGCGAAGACACCGGAGAACAGCCCGGCCATCCACAACGAGAGGAGCGACAGCGCGAGAGCGGCGCGCGGCTCGGGGGACATGCCGGCAAGCTATCACAGCCATGATTCGCGCCGTAACCTTCGACGTCACCGGGACCCTGATCCACTGCCCGCGCTTAGGGGAGATCTATGGCGAGGTGCTCTCCCGGCACGGGATCAAGGTGTCCGCGGCGGAGGCCAGGCGCCTGGTCCGGCTCGTCTGGCAGGAGCTCGCCTGCTCCGCCGACCCCGGGCACGACCGCTTCCGCTCCCACAAGGAGGGGGCGCGCGGCTTCTGGCAGCGTTTCCTGGAGCGGCTCGCCGAGCACCTGGAAGCCCCCGTCCCCTCGCGCTTCGCCGCCGCCGAGCTGTTCCACCGCTTCGGCACTCCCGAGGCCTGGGAGGTCTATCCCGAAGTGCGGGGCGTGCTCGCGACGCTCCAGGGCCAGGGATTGCACCTGGCGGTGATCAGCAACTGGGACGAGCGCCTGCCTCTCCTCCTCGACCGCCTCGCCCTCACCCCGTTCTTCGACGCGGTCGTGACCTCCTCGGCGGTCGGGGTCGAGAAGCCCGACCGCCGCATCTTCGCGGAAGCCCTCCTGCGGCTCGGGGTGGAACCGGAAGCGGCCCTCCACGTCGGCGACAGCCCCCTGGAGGACGTCGAGGGGGCGATCGCCGCCGGGATGGCAGCGATCCGTCTCGATCGCACCCGGCGCCGCCGCGACGGCATCTCCGACCTCTCTGCGGTTCCTAAATTGCCGGCACTGCCGGCACTGCCGCCTGTGGTAAACTGAGAGCGCTTCCAGAAGAAACTCCGGATGAAAATTTCCACCAAAGGCGAGTACGGGATCCGGGCGATGCTCTATATCGGGATGCATTCCGAGGACGGTCCCGTCACCAGCCACGAGATCGCGAGCCGCCAGGGTATCCCGGAACCCTACCTGCGCCAGATCCTCGCCCTTCTCTCGAAGGACCGGCTGATCCAGTCGAACCGCGGTCCCCAGGGGGGGCACATCCTCGGCCGCCCGTCCTCCGCCATCTCTCTGCGCCAGATCCTCATCACCCTGGAGGGGCAGATCACGGCGGTCGACCAGATCCTGGCCCTCCCCTGCACGATCGACTTCGGGCCGGAGCACTGTTCCATCCGCGAGGTCTTCCTGGAGGTCAAGACGGCCGTCGAGCGCATCCTGACCGAGACGACTCTCGACGTCCTGATCGCCCGCCAGCGGGACATTCTGAAGCGCAACATTCAGATTCCGCGGGACATCTCGACCGCGCGCACGCTCCTCCCCATCCTCATCGAGTAACCTTAAGGCGGCCTCACCTCTTCCTCCGTGCCCGGGCGAGACCTCGCCATCCCATGAAGCTCGAAGGCGAAGGCGTCCTGCTCCGCATCTTCATCGGCGACTCGGACCGCCATGAGGGAGTCCCCCTCTATGAGGTCATCGTGCAGCGGGCGCGGGAGAAGGGGCTCGCCGGGGCGACCGTCTTCCGCGGCTTCGAGGGCTTCGGGGCCCACAGCCTCGTCCATACCTCGCGCCTCCTCCACCCGGCCGAGAACCTCCCGGTGGTGGTCGAGATCGTCGACCGGCAGGAGAAAATCGACGCCTTCCTCCCCGAGCTCGACAGCCTGATCCCCGAGGGATTGGTGACCCTGGAGAAGGTCCAGGTCATCTTCTACCGGTTGCGCGGGCAGGACCAGGACCACCCGCACACCCACTGACGGCCCGCCCGCGGTCCCGCCTCACCCCGTGGGGTACAATAGCTGCACTAATGCTTCTCTGTCCCGGTTGTTCCGGCGAGATTCCCGGCGGTAGTTCGCGCTGCCCGGCCTGTGGCGCGCCCTCCGAGAGCAGCGAGCTGACCGTCGTCGAGAGGCCCCGGGAGGGGGAAGCCAGTCAGGTTGGCCTGGGGCGCCGGCGGGAGGGACCGCGCTTCGCGACCGGCACCGTGCTCGCCTCCCGGTACCGCATCATCGCCCAGCTGGGGCGGGGCGGAATGGGGGAGGTCTACCGGGCCGACGACCTGAAGCTCAACCAGCCGGTCGCGCTCAAATTCCTCTCCCTGTCACGGGCCACCGACGCGGCGGATCTCGCGCGCTTCAGCAGCGAAGTCCGCCTGGCGCGCCAGATCTCCCACCCCAACGTCTGTCGGGTGTTCGACCTCGCCGAGATCGACGGCCAGAGCTTCCTCTGCATGGAGTACATCGACGGCGAGGAACCTGGCGAGCCTCCTCCGGCGGATCGGGAGATTGCCGCTCGACAAGGCGTTGGAGCTCGCCTGCCAGCTCGCCGCCGGTCTCGCCGCCATTCATGATGCCGGCCTTCTGCATCGCGATCTGAAACCCGCCAACGTCATGATCGACGGCCGTGGCCGGGCCCGGATCACCGACTTCGGCCTGGCCGTCCTCGCCGACGAACCCGGCAGGCGGCTCCACGCCGGTACGCCGGCCTACATGTCCCCCGAGCAGCGCGCCCGCGGCGAGGCCAACATCCAGAGCGATCTCTACTCCCTGGGGCTCGTGCTGTACGAGATGTTCACCGGCCGGCCGGCGCTCCCCGTCGTGACCACGGGGGAAGACTGGAGGCCGGTGCGCCCGGTCCGGCCGTCGAGCCTCGTCGAGATCGATCCGCAGACCGAGGCCGTCCTCCTGCGCTGCGTAGAGACGGACCCGCACCGCCGGCCCGCTTCGGCCCTCCACGTCACGGCCGCCCTGACCGGTGTCGACCCTCTGTCGGCGGCGATGGCGGCCGGCGTTACGCTCTCTCCCCAGGCGGTCGCCGCCGCCCCGAGAGTCGGGAGCCTCAAGCCCGCCTTGGCGTCCGCGATCGTCGTCGCGATCCTCGCGAGCCTCTACACCGTCATCGCCCTCTCCGCGCGGGTGACGACCTTTCGCCAGGTGCCGTTCGAGCTGTCGGCGGAGGTGCTCACCGACCGTGCCCGCAACCTGTTGCACGGATTCGGCTATCCCCTCCCCGCGCGCGACTGGGCCTCGGGCTTCGCCCTCGAAGAGGATTTCAACCGCTACCTGGCGGCTCTCCAGGGTCCGGCCCATCCCCGCATTGAGGTGCAGCGCCTCCTGGCCGGAGGCCGGCCACCGCTCTATCAGTTCTGGTACCGCCAGAGTCCGGCCGCCCTGACCCCCTCGGATCTGTATGAGGAGGGAGCCGTAAATTCGCCGCGGAGCGGGGCCTACGTCGCGCTCGACCCGGAAGGTCACCTCTATCGTCTAGAGGCCGCGCCCGATCGTGGCCGGCTCCCCCCGCGAGCAGCGTCCGGCCCGGCATCAGGATCGGAATGGCCGGCCCTCCTGGCCCTGGCGGGGCTCGATCCGGCGCATCTCCGCGCCGTGGCGCCGAAGCTCGTCCCTCCCGTCTACGCCGACCGCCGCGCCGCGTGGGATGGAACCTATCCCGGCGCCCCGGACCGACCGGCCCTCCCGATTCACGTCGAGGCCGCGAGCTTTCAGGGTACGCCCGTCTGGTTCCGCATCGAGGGGCCCTGGAACCGGCCCCGCACGCCGGTGCCGCCGCGGGAGAGCCGGGACTCGGGGCTCGGCCTGGCGCTCCTCGTGATGTTCCAGTTGGCCGCGGTTCTCACCGTTTCCTGGCTGGCCCTCCGCAACCTGCGCCTCGGCTGGGGTGACCGGCAGGGCGCCCTGCGGATCGCGATCCTTGGGTTCTCCATGGATGTGCTCTATCGGTTGGCGGTCACGCTCGGCCCGCTCTACTGGTCCCACGTGACGCTCGACATCACCCACGGTCTGCGGACCGCGGTCCTCACCGGGATGATCTATCTTGGCTTCGAGCCCTATGCGAGGCGCCTGTGGCCCGAGCGGATCATCGCCTGGAGCCGCCTCCTCGCGGGCAGGCTCCGCGACCCCTTGGTGGGCCGCGACGTGCTGATCGGCTGCCTTCTCGGGATGGGGATCACGCTGTCGCGCTATGCCGAGAGGCTCGTCACCGGGCGCTTCGACGAGGGTTCGAGCCAGTGGTCGCTCTACTTCGATCCACTGCGCGGCCCTCTCGGTCTCAGCGAACAGTTCATCTCCAGCCTCTGGCTCGTCCTCACCCTCTCCCTGGAGCTCATGATCGTTCTTGTCGCGCTCCGCCTCCTGCTACGGCGCGAAGGGCTCGCGCTCGGCGTTCTCTGGTTCCTCCTCACCGTCGTCGTGATGCAGGGCAACCCGGCTCCCCACACCTTCCCGCAACTGCTCTTCTCGGGACTCCAGGCGGGGCTCGAAATCGTCGCCTGGACCCGCTTCGGCCTCCTCGCGGGGGCGGTCAGCGGCCTCACCTTCACCCTCTGCTGTCACTACCCGCTGACCTTCGACGCCTCCGCCTGGTACGCGGGGAGCACCCTCTTCGTCGTGCTCGTTCTCGTCTCCCTCTCGCTCTACGGCTTCGCCACCACCGTCTCCTGGCAGGGATGGCTCGCCCGCGGCGACGTGCTGGACGGTTGAGGGAGGGGGAAGAAAGAAAGGCCCGGCCCCCGCCCGCCTTCTTGAAAAGACGGACGGGGGCCGGTGTGCAGTGGCGGGGATCTAGCCTTCGACCGGGATGCGCATCTTGTAGAACGAGCGCCAGACGAAGACGCAGGCGACGGCGAAGAAGCCGATCGCGAGAACCGTGCTGAGCGTCCGGTCCATGCCGACCGCCAGCTCGACCGCGAGGAGACCGAAGAGGGTGGTGAACTTGATGATCGGGTTCATGGCGACCGACGAGGTGTCCTTGAACGGATCGCCCACCGTGTCGCCGACGACCGTGGCGGCGTGGAGCGGCGTGCCCTTCTCGTGCAGCTCGACCTCGACGATCTTCTTCGCGTTGTCCCAGGCGCCGCCGGCGTTGGCCATGAAGATCGCCTGGTAGAGACCGAAGATGGCGATCGAGATGAGATAGCCGATGAAGAAGAAGGCGTCGAGGCAGGCGAAGGCCAGGGTGATGAAGAAGATGGTCAGGAAGATGTTGAACATCCCCTTCTGCGCGTAGCTGGTGCAGATCTCGACGACCTTCTTGCTGTCCTCGATCGAGGCTCGCTCGCCGCCGCCTTCGAGCTTGATGTTCTTCTTGATGAACTCGACCGCCCGGTAGGCGCCGGTCGACACCGCCTGGCAGGAGGCGCCGCTGAACCAGTAGATGACGGCGCCGCCGCAGATGAGGCCGAGCAGGAAGGGGGCGTGGACGATCGAGAGCTTGCTGATCGCGATGGTGTCGGTCAGCCCCTTGGTGAGCAGCATGATGATCGAGAAGATGAGGGTCGTCGAGCCGACGACGGCGGTGCCGATGAGCACGGGCTTCGCGGTCGCCTTGAAGGTGTTGCCGGCGCCGTCGTTGGCCTCCAGGTGATGCTTGGCGCGATCGAAGTCGACGTCGAAGCCGTAGTCGCGCTTGAGCTCGGCCTTGATTCCCGGCAGGGTCTCGATCGTCGACAGCTCGAAGACCGACTGCGCGTTGTCGGTGACCGGGCCGTAGGAGTCGACGGCGATCGTCACCGGTCCCATGCCGAGGAAGCCGAAGGCGACGAGACCGAAGGCGAAGACCGCCGCGGCGTTGCTCATCAGGTCCCCCGGGATCGCCGTGCTGACGCCGTAGGCGGCGCCCATCAGGCCGGCGATGCAGAGGCCCATCCAGTAGGCGGAGAAGTCGCCGGCGATGAGACCCGCCAGGATGTTGAGCGACGCGCCGCCCTCTCTAGAAGCGGTGACGATCTCCTTGACGTGCCCCGACTCGACCGAGGTGAAGATCTTGACCAGCTCGGGGATGATCGCCCCGGCGAGGGTGCCGCAGGTGATGATCGTCCCCAGCTTCCACCAGAGTGTGGTGTCCCCGGCGACGCTCGGGATCAGCAGGTAGGAGGCGATGTAGGTGACGGCCACCGAGAGGAGCGAGGTGATCCAGACGAGCGAGGTCAAGGGCGCCTCGAAGTTGAACTCCTCGGCATTCTGGTAGCGCGCCTTGGCGATCGCGTCGTTGATCCAGTAGGAGACCGCCGAGGTACCGATCATCAGGACGCGCATGACGAAGATCCAGACCAGGAGCTGGACCTGGACCGTGGGGTCTTTCACCGCGAGGAGGATGAAGGTGATGAGCGCGACCCCGGTGACGCCGTAGGTCTCGAAACCGTCCGCCGTGGGGCCGACCGAGTCGCCGGCGTTGTCGCCCGTGCAGTCGGCGATGACGCCAGGGTTCCGCGCGTCGTCCTCCTTGATGTTGAAGACGATCTTCATCAGGTCGGCGCCGATGTCGGCGATCTTGGTGAAGATGCCGCCCGCGATGCGGAGCGCCGCGGCGCCCAGCGACTCGCCGATGGCGAAGCCGATGAAGCAGGAGCCGGCGTAGTCCCTGGGGATGAAGAGGAGGATGGCGAGCATCATCACGAGCTCGGTCGAGATGAGCAGCATGCCGATCGAGATGCCCGACTTGAGCGGGATGGCGTAGGTCGGGAAGGGCTTGCCGCGGAGGCTCGCGAACGCCGAGCGCGAGTTGGCGAAGGTGTTGACCCGGATGCCGAACCAGGCGACGCCGTAGCTCCCCGCGATGCCGATCAAACTGAAGAGGAGGATGACGACGACCTTGACCGCCTCGAAGTGCCGCAGCCAGCCGAAGTAGACGACCATCACCGCGCCGATGAAAGCCTCCAGGATGAGGATGAACTTGCCCTGGGTGACGAGGTAGGTCTTGCAGGTCTCGAAGATCAGCTCCGAGATCTCCCGCATCGACTTGTGGACCGGGAGGTTCTTGAGCTGCACGTAGGTGACGAGGCCGAAGAGCATCCCGAGGACGCAGACGACGAGGCCGCCCAGGAGCAGGTTGTGGCCGGAGAAGCCGAGGAAGTTGACGGAGCCGAGGTCGGGGAGAAGGAGATCGGCTTCGCTCGCCGAGGCGGGAGCCGCGGCGAAGAACAGGGCCGCTAAAGCGGCGAGCCCCGGTAGCAGCCGTCTGATGAGGGTCTTACCCCTCGGGTCAGCGCTCAGTTGTGCGGACATGGTTCCTCCAGATCGGACGAATGGCTCGCCTGCGCGGCCATTCGTGGCAATGGAACTCTCCGAAGCGGGCTTGCGCTGCCCGTTCCGGGACGTTTTAGGGCGTTCTCGCCGGCTCCCTCGGGTGTGCCGGACCTGAGCCTCGGGCGGGTCGACGTACGGAGAGCCGCAACTCCCTGGCGCGAAAATCGAGAGGGACGAGCAGGGCCACCGAAAGCGTCGAACCGGCTGCGCACCTTATCACAAACAGGCCGATTCCCGGGGGGCCGGAGACGAAAAACCCTCCCCCCCGTAGCGGCGGGGAGGAGGGCCGCTGCACGCTGGAGCCGGCCGTTTACACCGGGGGGCCGGCGGGGGGAGGAGGAGGCGGGACCGCACTCTCCGGCAACGCCAGGCGGGGCAGGGGGGCGGGGGCAGCCTGGGGAGCCGGAGCCGGGATCGCTTCCGGACGCGGCGTCGGAGCGATCGGAGCCAAGGGAGCCCAGGGAGCCGGGGCGGCCTGAGGAGCGATCCGGGGCCGGGGGTGGAGCGACCGGGGCCGGGCTTCCCGCAGCTCCTTCTCGTGCTGCAGTTCCTCGTGCAAGCCTTTGAGCTGCTGCGCGAGGTCGTGCCGCATCGTCTGCCGCATGGCGGCCATCTCTTTTTCCATCTGGCCGTGGAGGGCCTTCATCCTTTCGACCTGCTCGCGGCTCAGCTGGCGCGCGAGCTCGCCGTGGCGCTCGGCCAGCTTTTTCATCGCCGCGATGTCCTCCGGGCGGGGGCGCATCGACTCCGCCATCCGCCGGATGTCCTCGTGGAGGTGCTTCTTCTCCTCCGCGCTCAGAGTGCCGGCGGACTCGGTGAGCTTCTTGACGTCGGCCTCGAAGCGGGCCTCGTCCTCGGGCGACCGGAGATGCCGGGTGGCGATGTCGACCTGGTGCTCCAGGACGCGGATCTCGGCGTCGCTCGGCCGCTCGGCCGCCATCTGCGCGGCGAGCTTCTCGATCTCCTTCATCTGCGGCTTCAGGCGCTCCTCCATGTCCCGCGCCATGCGATCGGCGTCGGACTCGATGCGGGCGATCTCCTCCTGGTTGAAGCGACCGGCCGCGGCGATCCGGGCGATCTCTGCGGCTTCAGCGGCTCCCTCGGCGCCGGCCGAGTCGATCTCCGCCTTCTCCTCCGCGGTGAGGCCGTAGAGGCGCGGCGGGGCCAGGGGAGCGAGGTCCGGGCGCAGCGGTGTGGACAACCGCCGCGGTTTGGCGGCCCGGGGTGCCCGGAGCGGTGGAGCGGGAAGGGCGGGCGGCGCCGGGGCGAGGACGGGCGGCGCCGCGACCTCCGGGGCTTCCGCAAGCTCGGGGGCATCCGGCGCTTCGAGCGCTTCCGGAGCTTCCGGCGGCTCGGGAGCCGCGGCGATTTCGGGAGCGCTGGGCGGCGCGGGCTTCTCCGGCGCCGTGAAGCCGGGGGCCGCCACGGCGATCGAGAGGAGGAGGACCCCGAGGGCCGCCAGTCCCCATCGCGGCATCCGGTGGCGTTCCCGCTCGCCGTCGAGGAGGCGGTGGATGCGGCGACCGAGGTTCGACGGCCGGTCGGCCATGCCGGGGACGGGGAGGAGGCGGACCGGTCCGAGCGTCCACTGGGCGACTTCCGTCAGGCAGCGGGCGAGCGCCAGCGGCTCCCCCGTCCGGCCGACCGCCCACTCGTCCGAGAGGAGCTCCGAGATCTCGCGGAGGCGCCGCCGGGCCACCCAGTTGAGCGGCTGGAAGAAGAGGAGGCTCGCCAAGAGCTGGCCGCCCGCGAGCCAGGCCGGATCGCGGCGGACGAGGTGGGCGAGCTCATGGGCGAGAAGGCTCTCCTGCTCGCCGGCCGAGAGGTGCGACAGGGCCCGCGGCGGCACCGCGATCTCCGGCCGCAGCACCCCCAGGGCGACCGGCACCGGCAGCGCGGTCGAGCAGGTCAGCCGGATGGGCCGGGAGATCCCGGTCTCCGAAGCCAGCCGGTCGAGGATGCGGAAGAGAGTACCGCCCGAGACCTCCAGGCGAGCCCGCAGCCGCCGGCGGAGCCCCAGATGCGCGAACGCCAGGCGGAGCGAGAGAAGGAAGGCGATCGTGGCCCAGAGACCGATCAGCCTCGCCATCCAGACCGCCGAACGCGAGGCCGCGGGGACCGGCATCGGGCGACCTGCAGCCGGGAGGACCGCGGCGGGAGCCGGCGAGAGCTCGGCCACCCTGGAGAGGGAGACCTCCGGCATCGGCAGGCTGGCGGAGAAGGAGGCGGGAGCGGACGCCGCGACCTTATCTATAGGTGCCATGGAGGTCGCGGTCCCCTCCGACACCGTGCTCGCTACGGAGGTCGCCGGCAGGCGGAGGGCGGCGACGGGGTGCCAGCCGGTCGCGACCTGGAAGGTGCTGGTGGCGAGAGCGCCCAGGAGCGCCACCCGCCAGACCGCCTCCTCCAGCCGGAGCGAGCGCCGCGCGAGCGGCCCGGAGGCCAGCCAGGCGAGGGCGAGGAGAAGAGTGCTGTGGAGCGCGTAGGTCAAGAGCCAGGCGGTAGCGTGACCGAACATCAGACTTCCTCCTTCTCACGGGCCGAGATGAGCGCCTTCAGTTGCGCCAGCTCCCCGGTCTCGATTTCGTGCTCGGACAACAGATGGTCGACGAGGGCGGTGACGTCACCGCGGAAAAGCTGGGACGTGAGCTCGGCGACCATCGAGCGGCGCACCTGCCCCTCGTCGATCCGCGGCCGGTAGACGAAACGGCGGCCGTCCATCCGATGCTCGACGACCCCCTTCTTCTCGAGCTTGGCGAGCATGGTGGCAATCGTCGTCAGGGCGAGGCCGCGCTCGGCCGCCAGATCCTCATGCACGTCGACCACCGTGCCCTCCTCCCGTCGCCAGAGAGAGCGCATGATGGCCAGCTGCAGGTCGCCCAAGTGATGAGATGTTTCTTCCATGAACCGTTCCTCCTACCGATCAACTACCGAGATAGTACTACCCGGGTAGTTGATGGTCAAGAGGGTATACGGCGGGGGTCGGGAAAAGGTTGCGGGGGAAAGAAGAAGGCGGCCAGGGGGGCCGCCCTACGCTCTCAATAACGCCCCCTCTCAGGCGATCAGGCTCAACCGCTTTCCATCCCACCCCGGGAACAGCACGTCGTCCCGGCGCACCCCGAGGTGCTTGCCGGCCAGCTCGCAGAAGACGGCCCGGAAGTCGGTCGTCACCGGGAGATCCCGGCCTTCGTGGAGGGCGCCCTCGGTGAGGCCGGGAAAGTTGCCGTGCACCTGGCCGCCCTGGACGTGGTTGCCGAGGACGAAGAGGCAGGAGCCGTGGCCGTGGTCGGTGCCTCCGGAGCCGTTCTCGCGGACGGTGCGGCCGAACTCGGTCATCGTCGTCAGGACGACGTCGTCCTGGTAGGTCCCGAGGTCGGTCCAGAAGGCGTGGATCGACTTCGCGAGGTCGGCCGCCTGGCGGTTGAAGGTGGCGACCTGCTGCACGTGGGTGTCCCAGCCGCCCGACTCGGCGAAGGCGATCTCCAGGCCCACGTTCGACTTGATGAGGAAGGCGATCTGCCGGAGGGCCTGGCCGAGCGGGCTCTGCGGGTAGTCCGCGCCCGGGGCCGGCCGGTACTTGGCGATCTCCGCCGCCCCGAGCATCTGCACGGCGTCGAAGGTCTCGTGGGCGGTGTCGTGGAGGAGGCCCTGGGCCGCCTGGCCGTAGAGCGCCTCGAAGCCCTGCCCCGCCGCCGCGGTCGCCGCCTGGTCCGCCCCGGGGAGACGGAGCTTGAAGTCGTTCAAGTTGGTCACCGCGATCGCCGGCTGGTCGCCATAGAGCGAGCGCGGGAGCGACGGCGTCATCGAGACCGCGCGGAGCGGCGTCCCCTCGTGGCCGAGGAGGCCGACGGCGCGGTTGAGCCAGCCGGAGGGCGTGCCCTTGCGACCGGGGGTGCCCGATTCCATGAAGTCCTGGGCGTCGAAATGGGAGCGGGTGGGATCGGGCGAGCCCACGGCGTGGACGATCGCCAAACGCTTCTCCTGCCAGAGCGGCTGGAAGGGGGCGAGGGCCGGGTGGAGCCCGAAGCCCACCCCGAGGTCGATCAGGCCGGGAGCTCCGGTGTTGGCGGCGTTGGCGGCATTGGCGGCATTGGCGCCGGTCAGCGCCGCGGCGCGGGTGGCGGAGAGCGCCAGGCGGGGCCGCAGACTTTGGAGAGCCGCGGCATCGACCGGCGGCACGGCGGCCAGGCCGTCCATGGCGCCGCGCTGGAAGATCGTCACCAGCACCTTGCGGCGCTGGGACGGACCCGGGCCGGGGGCGGCCAGGGCGGCGCGGGTGAGGAACTTGGGGCCGGCTCCGAGGGAAAAGAGGGCGATGCCGCCCGCCTTCATGAAGACTCTGCGTGAAAACATCGTGGTATCTCCTACAAGCGTCCTACAAGCGTCCTAAAACGTCCTGCAAACGTCGTCTCGGCTAGCGTCTCTGGAACTCCGGCGATCCGAGGATCACCCCCACGACTTCTTCGACCGGGGTGGGCTCCGGGAGGCTCGCTCGCGCGGCGCGGCGCTCCTCTTTCGACAGCTGCTTCGGCCTGCCGGCCGCGGGGAGGTCGCCGAAGATCATCTCCTCCTCGGCATCTTCCGCGCTCGCGCCGGCCGCCCCCATCGAGGCGGTCTTCCCCGCCTGTGCGGTGCCGGGGGTCGCCTCGTCGATCCGGCGGGCGAGGTCGGGCGCGGTCACCATGGGTTTCAAGACCTCGATCGCATGGGTCAGGTCGCGCTCCGGCATGAGGAGGTGGGCGTAGGTGTGGAGCGCCTGCTCGCGGGACTCCGGCTCGTGGCCACCGGAGAGCGCGGAGAGCGCCGCCAGGTCGACGTTCACCCCCCGCACCCGGCCAGAGGCGAGCTGAAGGCCGAAATTCATCCGGTTTAAAAGCGAGCCCGTGTTGACCCAGCTCTCGGCGCGGTCGGGATAGCCGGTCGGCGCCTGGTAGGCGTAGAGCGGCTGGCCGATCTTCGCCACCCACTGGAGGGTCTCCTTGGGATCGCGGAGGTCACCGTGGACGGCCCGGATCGCCGAGGCGGCGAGCTCGAAGGGCGACTTGATCTTCACCCCGCGCGCCGCCGGGCTCCAGAACTCGGGAGAGGCGACGAGCGCCCGGAGCACCTGGCGGATGTCGCCGGTCCCACCTGGGCTCCGCAGATAGACCGCAGCCAGCCGGTCGACGAGCGCCGGGGGCGGCTGGTCGGCGACGAAGCGCGCGGCGATCTGCGTCGCGAGGTGCCGGGCGGTCGCCTTCTGGCTGGCGAGGATGTCGAGGACCTGCTCGCCATCCTCGATCCCCCGCCGGGCGGGGAGGGTCTGGCCGAGGACGACCTTCACCCCGGAATCGTGGATGTCGGCGCGGAAGAGGAAGTCCCCCTGCTCCTGGAAGCCGAGCCCCCCCACCCGCTGCACCCGGGCGAGCCGGTTCTCCGCCTGCTGCCGGCCCGGGCCGTAGGGCAGGACGCTCCAGCCGGTGAAGGCGCGGGCCACCTCGACGACGTCCTCCTGGGTGTAGCCGCCGTCGACCCCCAGGGTGTGGAGCTCCATCAGCTCCCGGGCATAGTTTTCGTTCAGGCCCCGTTCCTTCTTCCCCTTCCCCGCGCCTGCCGCCTGCCCGAGCCGCCCCGGACGCTGCCGGGGGAGGCGTTCCATCTCGTCGGCCATCGTCGTCTCGGCGTTCATGGCGGCCGAGGACTGGGCGTTGTCCAGGTAGACGAGCATCGCCGGATGCCGGGCGGTCGCCTCAAGGAGGTCGCGGAAGTGGCCGAGGACGTTCGGCCGGATCGCATCCCGCTCATAGGAGAGGAGATAGGGGCGGACCCGGTTGTTGGTCAGCGAGACGTTGAAGTGGTTGAACCAGAAGTCGGTCATCACCTCGGTGAGCTGGTTCTCCGAGTAGACGGCGCGGACGAGCTTCTGGGTCATCACCTGGCCGAGGAGCTCGCGCTCCGGCCGGTACCCCTTCTCGCGGGCGAAGACCCGGGCCTTCTGCTTGATCTCGTCCTTGTCGAGATCGCCGGGATTGGCGGCGCCGGGGGGGTTGGCGAGATTGGCGGCGGCAGCTCCCGCCTTCTTACCGGGGAGAAGCCCCTCCTGGCGCATCTCGGCCAAGATCATCCCGTTCGTGGGATAGCGGTGGAAGACCTCCTCGCTCGACATCGCGAGGGCCGGGTAGGGACGCAGGCGCTCCGCCACCTGAGGGTCGGGCAGGTGGCCCGCGAGCTGCTGCTCGAACCAGCGATCGAGCCCCAGGGCGACGACCTTCTCGACGTCGCCGGGGCGCTGCCCGTAGGTGAAGCGGGCGAGGAGCTGGGCGGCCGCCTGGCGCTCGGTGAGCCCGGCCTCCTTCCAGGGCATCGCGGGAAGAGAGCGTGAGCCGGCGCTGGCGGCGTGAGCCCGCCAGGGAACGCCCACCGCCAGCCCGGCCAGCACGGCCACGGCGGCGATGGATCTGGCGATGGCCTGGGCTCGGGCTTCTAAAGGCGGTCTCATGCGCGGCTCTCTTTCTTCACGTCCGAGGAGAATTCCTCTCCCTCGACACTTCTATAACCCTCGGCGTGGCCAAAACCTTCGCCCTTGAGGCTAGTCTACGCCTGGAGGTCCGAGATGGCAGGGACGACGGGCGGTCGCCTCAGGCGCAAAGCATGGCTCTTCCGGCTGTTGAGTCTCTATCCCCCTTATCTGGGGGCCGGGGTGCGCGTCACCCACGTGGCGCCCGACCTGTCCTCGATCGCGGTCCGCATGAAGCTCTCCTTCTGGAACCGCAACTACGTCGGCACCCACTTCGGGGGCTCGCTCTACAGCATGGTCGACCCCTTCTTCATGCTCCTCCTGATGGAGGCGCTGGGGCCGGGCTACGTCGTCTGGGACAAGGAGGCCGTCATCCGCTTCAAGAGCCCGGGGCGCGGCACGGTCACCGCCCGCTTCGAGCTGCCGCCCGAGCGGGTGGAAGAGATCCGCGCCGCCGCCGATGCCGAGAGAAAGACCGAGCCCCGCTTCACCGTCCAGGTTCTGGCCCAGTCGGGCGAGGTGGTGGCCGAGGTCGAGAAGCTCCTCTACGTGCGGCGCAAGGATCGCGGCCGGGAGGGTTCGAGTTAAGATGGCAGGCTCGTTTTGAAAGGCGAAAGCCCAACCGGAGACCCCCATGCCGATTCGTACCCCTCACGCCTTCGTTCTCGCCCTGCTGCTCGCGATCCCGGCGATCCCCGCGATGCCCGCACCGGCGAGCGCCGATACCCTCCTCACCATCCAGACCCACTCCGAGCTCCCCGCCATGGTCGGCAACAGCACCCGGCAGGACAGCCGGAAGGTCACCCTCTGGGTGGGCCCCAACCGGGTGCGCCGCGACGACGGGAAGGCCGCCTCGATCGTCCTCTTGGACAAAAAGAAGCTCTACATCGTGGACCACGAGGACAAGAGCTACACCGCGATCGACCTGCCGGTCGACTTCACCAAGCTCCTCCCCGGCGCTCAGGGCGAGATGATGATGAAGGAGATGAGCGCCTCGGCGAAGCTCGACATCAAGATCACCCGGACCGACGAGACCAAGAAGATCGGCAAGTGGAACACCCGCAAGTACCACGTCGAGCTGCAGAACTCCGAGACCAAGGTGATCACCGACATGTGGGTGAGCAAGGAGGTAGGCGTCGACATGAACGCTCTGCGCCAGATGCAGCTCAACATGGCGGCGCTCCAGCCCGGGAGCCTCTCGTGGGTGAAGAAGATGCAGCAGATCGAGGGCTTCCCAGTCCTCCAGGAGTCGACGCTCAACTTCGGCACCCCGAAAGACGCCAAGACCCACGAAGAGCTGATCTCGGTCGAGACGAAGGAGCCGCCCCCCGGCACCTTCGCGCCCCCCGTGGGCTACACCCAGAAGCCCTTCGCCACCCCCGGCCAGGGCGGTCCCCCACCCGTTCCGACGCGGCGACCGGGGCCGGGGAGATAGCGAGAGAAGAAGAGCCTAGGCGCCGGCCTGGCGGAGGAGGCGGCGGATGGTGTCGCCGTCGGTCAGGCCGGCCTCGAAGAAGGTGAGCTTGCCCTTCTTGTCGATCACCATCAAGGTGGGGAGGGCGTTGATGCCGAGCTGCCCCGCCACGTCGTGGGGGTCGAGCAGGACGGTGGAGGACATGGGCTTCCCCTTGAGGAAGCCGCGCACCGTCTCGAGCTCCTCGCCGACGTCGGCGGCCAGGAACTGCACTCCCTTGCCGTGGTAGTCCTTGTAGACGTCCTCCAGGATCCGCTGCTGCACGTGGCAGGGACCGCACCAGGTCGCCCAGAAGTCGACGACCACCACCTGGCCGGCGAAGTTCTTGGGGCCGAGCGGCTGCCCTTCCAGGGTCTGCAGCTCGAAGGAGACCTTGGAGCCCGGCGCCGGAGCTCCCCCGGACACGGCCGCCACCGCCGCGGAGGTGTTCCCCTCGCGACAGCCGAAGAGCAGCAGGGTCGAGACGAAGGCAGCGGTCAGGATGGACCGGGAGGAGAGGCGAGGGTGGAGCCGCATCGGGGTCATCATAGTCTCCCAAGCATAAGGCATCGCCGCCCCGGCACGGAAGCGTGACCCTCACCGGGTGGAACCGGGCCGAGGGGGCGGGAATTTCCGCGCCGGGGTTCTCCCTCCCCTGTTTTCCGCTTGTGGCGAGAGGGCGTCCTTCCCCATAATGCCCTCCATGAGAACGATTCGGAAAGGCTCTCTGCTCCTAGCCCTTCTCGCCGGCACGGGTCTGCTCCTGGCGCTCCCGTCCACCACCGCAGCCGACGACGACACCGCCGCTCCCCTCCACCAGCGGAAGTTCGAGTTCAACTACACCACAACCGTCGAGTCGATCCCGGCGGGCGCCTCCAAGATCGAGATCTGGGTGCCCTACCCGCAGAACGACGAGCACCAGCAGATCACCGACATCCACCTGACCGCCCCGGGTCAGGTCGACATCAGCAAGGACACGACCGACGGCAATTGGGTGGCCCACCTGGTGATCGAGAAACCCGAGCCGCCGATCGAGATCGGCCTCACCTTCACCGCCGAGCGGACCGAGTACCTCCGCCGCGACCTCCCCACCGGCGCCACTCCTGCCGCCGCCCCCGCGGACCTCGCCCGCTGGCTCAAGCCCGACCGCCTCGTCCCCCTGGACGCCCGCATCCAGAAGCTGGCGAAAGAGGTCACCACGGGGAAAACGACGCCGCTCGAGAAGGCGCGGGCGATCTACGACTACGTCGTCGCGACGATGTCCTACGACAAGAGCGGGACCGGCTGGGGGAACGGCGACATCTACTGGGCGTGCGACGCCAAACGCGGCAACTGCACGGACTTCCATGCTCTCTTCACCGGTCTCGCCCGCGCCGCCGGCATCCCGGCCAAGTTCGAGATCGGCTTTCCGCTGCCGCCCGAGCACGGCCAGGCCGAGGTGGCGGGCTACCACTGCTGGGCCGAGTTCTACCTGACGGGCTACGGCTGGGTGCCGGTCGACGCCTCGGAGGCCAAGAAGCATTTGGAGAAGAAGGACTACTTCTTCGGCGGGCTGGACGAGAACCGGGTGCAGCTCTCCGTGGGGCGGGATCTCACCCTCCTCCCCCGCCAGGCCGGGCCGCCCCTCAACTACTTCATCTACCCGTACGTCGAGGTCGACGGCAAGCCCTACACCGGAATCGCCAGGAAGTTCGCATTCAAGGATCTGGACGCCACGGTAGTCCCGGCGGTAGCGGCGGGCGCCCCGACCGGGTCGAAATAGAAAAAGGGCCGGGGCGCGATCCCTCGCGCCCGGCCCTTGCGATTCCCTCTCTCGATTCTCCTAGCTGCAACCGGAGGTCGAGCCGCAGTTGTTGCACTTGTAGCAACTGCCGTTCCGCACCATGATGGCGCCGCACTCGTGGCAGCTCGGGGCGTCCTGCTGGTAGAGGAAGGTCACCCTGGGGGTGGATTCCAAACCCACCGCCGCGGGAGGCACCGGTTCGAGCCGGCCGCCGCCCACGAGGCTCAAGGTCGACGGCACGTCGCCCGGGATCTCGTCGCGGAGGATGACCCCCGCCGCCGCCTTCCCTTCGCGGGAGAGGAACTTCGAGGCCAGCCAGCGGAAGATGTAGTCGGTGATCGACTTGGCGATCGGGATCTCCGGATTCTTGGTGAAGCCGGAGGGCTCGAACCGGGTGTGGCTGAACTTGTCGACCAGGGTCTGGAGCGGCACCCCGTACTGGAGGGCGATCGAGATCGAGGTGGCGAGCGAGTCCATGAGACCCGAGATCGTCGATCCCTCCTTCGCCATGACGAGGAAGATCTCCCCCGGCGTGCCGTCCTCGTAGAGACCGACGGTCAGGTATCCCTCGTGCTCGTTGATCGAGAACTTGTGGGTGATCGCCCGGCGCTCGTCGGGGAGCTTGCGGCGCACCGCCCGGCGCTCGGCGAGCGGGGGCACCGGAGACATGGGAGCGGGCGCCAGCGCCAAGGCCTGCCCCTTCTCCTTGTCCTTCTTGGTCGACAAAGGCTGGCTCCGCTTGCAGTTGTCCCGGTAGATGGCGATCGCCTTCAAGCCCATCCGCCAGCCCTCGACGTAGGCCTGCAGGATCTCCTCGGGGGTCGAGTTTTCCGGCATGTTGATCGTCTTGCTGATCGCCCCCGAGATGAACGGCTGGGCCGCCGCCAGCATCTTCAAGTGCCCCATGTAGTGGATGGAGCGGGTGCCCTTGGCGGGCTTGAAGGCGCAGTCGAAGACCGGCAGGTGCTCCACTTTTAAGTGCGGGGCGCCCTCGATCGTGTCGTTCTCGTCGATCCACTCGACGATCTCTCTCACCTGCTCCTTGTCATAGCCCAGCCGCTTCAAGGCCTTGGGCACGGTGTTGTTGACGATCTTGATCATCCCGCCGCCGACGAGCTTCTTGTACTTGACGAGCGCGATGTCGGGCTCGACCCCGGTCGTGTCGCAATCCATCATGAAGGCGATCGTTCCGGTGGGGGCGAGGACCGAGATCTGGCTGTTGCGGAGGCCATGGCGCTCGCCCAGGTCGACGACGTCGTCCCACGCCTTCTTCGCCGCCTGGAGAAGCTCCATCGAGACGTGCGACGAGTCGATCTTCCGGGTCGCGTCGCGGTGCTTGCGCATCACCCGGAGCATGGGCTCGCGGTTGACCTCGAACTCCTCGAACGGTCCGAGCGAGGCAGCGATCCGCGCCGACTGGGCGTAGGAGGCGCCGGTCATGAGGGCGGTGATCGCCCCGGCGTAGTCGCGGCCGGAGTCGCCGTCGTAGGGGAGGCCGCGGGCCATGAGAAGGGCTCCCAGGTTGGCGAAGCCGATCCCCAGGGGGCGGAACTTGTGGGAATTCTTGTCGATCCGCTCGGTCGGGTACGAAGCGAAGTCGACGAGGATCTCCTGGGCCGAGATGATCACCTCGCAGGTGTGGCGGAAGCTCCCCACGTCGAAGCCCGCGGTGTCGTCATAGAAGCGCATCAGGTTGAGCGACGCTAAGTTGCAGGCCGTGTCGTCCAGGAACATGTACTCGGAGCAGGGGTTGCTCGCGTTGATGCGGGCGGTGTTGGCGCAGGTGTGCCAGTCGTTGATCGTCGTGTCGTACTGCATGCCGGGGTCGCCGCACACCCAGGTCGACTCGGCGATGAGGCGCATGACCTCGCGCGCCTTCATGGTGTCCATCGGCGCGCCGCCGCGGACCGCGTGGGTCGTCCAGTCGCCGTCCGCCTCGACCGCCTGCATGAACTCGTCGGTCACCCGCACCGAGTGGTTGGCGTTCTGGTAGGCGATCGAGTCGTAGGCGCCGCCGGTGACGTTGAAGCCGGTGTTGTAGCCGGCGTCGATGAGCGCCCAGGCCTTCTTCTCCTCGACCTCCTTGCACTTGACGAAGTCGAGGATGTCCGGGTGGTCGACGTTCAAGATGACCATCTTCGCCGCCCGCCGGGTCTTGCCGCCGCTCTTGATGACGCCCGCGAAGGCGTCGAAGCCCTTCATGAAGGAGACCGGTCCGGACGCCGTGCCGCCGCCCGCCAGGTTCTCCCGCGAGGAGCGCAGCGTCGACAGGTTGCTCCCGGTGCCCGAGCCGTACTTGAAGAGCATGCCTTCGGTCTTCGCGAGGCCGAGGATGGACGCCATGGTGTCCTCGACCGAGTTGATGAAGCAGGCCGAGCACTGCGGCTTGGGCTCGATGCCGACGTTGAACCAGACCGGCGAGTTGAAACAGGCGTACTGGTGAAGGAGGATGTAGGTGAGCTCGGCGTGGAAGGTGTCGGCGTCCTCCGCGCTCGCGAAGTAGCCCCCCTCCCGGCCCCACTCGGCGATCGTGTCCGCCACCCGGCCGATGAGCTGGCGAACGCTCCGCTCCCGCTGCGGCGAGCCGATCTGCCCCCGAAAGTACTTCGACACGACGACGTTCGTCGCCGTCTGCGACCAGGTCTTGGGCATCTCGACGCCCCGCTGCTCGAAGACCGTCTCCCCGCGTTCGTTGGTGATCACCGCGTCGCGCAATTCCCACTCGACGGCGTCGAAGGGGTGCACCCCGGGCGTCGTATACCGGCGCTCGAAGCGAATCCCTCTCTCCGCCCCCTCGCGGACCGGGACCGTGCCTTCGGACATCTCGGGGTGAACGGGTTGGGTCGCCATGCTTTCCTCTCCTCGAAGTTTCCCTGGTTGACCGGATGGGCGGGACTGCCGCCGACTGCTGCCGGCTGCCGCCCTGCTTCCTCTGGATCCGACGCAAAATGAACGGACTTCCGTCCGGGGGGAGGGGGTACGGAACCCCCTTTGCTACCCTCGAACTCAGCTCTCTATGGGGTCTTGGGCCTTCATGGCGCGAATCGGCGCAAGAGTGAGACTACGCCTTCCTTGGGGGCCTGTCAAGGGCCCCACCACAACATCTTGTGGTCCTGGTAGGGTCCACACCTATAAATAGCCATGCGCCGAAGAAAGAATTACAGCTCCACAAGATCTGCGCAGGATTTCCGCAGCCGGAATTGCAGAGTGAGGCGGGAGGGGGGTTGCAAAAAGGAGTCAGGGCGGTGGGAGCGCCTCTGGCGGGCCAGCTCCCAGAGGCGCTTTCCCAACCATGAGCAGGGTGCCGAGGGCGGCCGCGAGCGCCGTGGCGACGATCGCCCCTTCGAGCGGCATGCCGGCGGCAGTCAGGAAAACCGGGTTGACGGCGAGGATGTAGGCCATGGTGAGGAAGGTGGTGAGCCCTCCCAGAGCCTCACGGCCGGGGGTCGAGCCCAGCTCGCGGATGTGGAAGAGCCGTTCGAGCATGAGGCTGGCCTTCGACGAGGTGCTGGTGGGAACCTACCGGGGCTGGGTCGGCCGGCGCCGGGCCTTGATCAGGACGGAGATCTCGTCGTTTCGGGGATTGACGAAGTCGAGCCGAATGCGGCCGTCCGGGGTCTCCGTCACCCGGGCTGGAATCGAGCTGGCCGTGAGATACCAGCCGGCGGGGAGGACGACGGAATCGCGCGGCCGGCCGAAGCTGCGATCGAAGACCAGCTCACCTCCCTCCAGTCGATAGCTCTTGGGATCGGTGTAGGTCTCCGCGATCCGCAGGCGGACCGAGCCTCCCGGCGGTACCGCGGGGAAGTGGGCGACCACCACCGAAGCGTCGGCCGGAATGTCCTCCCCCTGGGTCGAGCCGCTCGCCCGAACCTCCTGCGCCGAGAGGGTTTCCACCCGCAGGGTCTCGCCGGTGTCGAGGTTTTTGGCCGACGGGTTGGAGGCGGAGCTCCCTGTCCGCACGACGTTCAGATAGCGGTCCACTCCCGGTCGCGACTCCGTGTAGTCGTGGTAGAGATCGAAGGCATGGCTCTCGGGCTGGCGGAGGAAGTAGACGATCTCGCGATCCTGGTGCGCCCGCTCCGAGAGCCGCTCGGCTTCGTCCGCCGGAGTCCTCGGGGTAGAAGGCGCCTGGCCGGCCGCCGGGAGAGTGGCCAGAAGGGCGAGGAGGGCCAGGGGCGTGAAGGCTCTCAAGGCGCGATCCTCCGCGCCTCGATCACCAGCGGTGCCGCTTCCGGGCCGGTATGCAGGAAGCTCACGACCAGCCGGTTTTGGGTGCCGGGGGTGCCGGGGGCGCCGCGGGAGCCGGCCGGCTCGCTCTGGACCTGCGAAGGGATATTCAACGAGACGATCTCGTATCCTGCGGGCAGAACGACCGCGTTGCGCCGGATGCCGAGGGGACGGGAGAAGACGATCCGGTCGGTTCCCTGGAGGTGGTAGCTCTGGGCATCCTTGTAGGTCTTCTCGATCAGCAGCCGGACCCCGCCCTCCGGCGGCACGGGATGGGGCAGGTGGACGCGGATGTAGTCCGTATCGAGATCCGCCTCGGGAAGACCGCTCTTCCTCGCTTCGGCGCCGCTCACCACCTCGAAGGGGAGCGGTTGCGACGTCGCCCGGTCCCGGACCGATTCCCCGCTCGCGACGCTTCCCTTGCGGATGGGATTGAAATAGACCGTCGCGCCGGGGGTGATGGCGGTGACCTCGAAGAGGATATGGAATTGGGCCGAGCCGGGATCGAGGAGCTCGTAGCGGGTGTACTCGTCGGCCTCGCGCGGGATGTCGGGAGCGGCCGCGGCCCGGGAGGGAGCGGCCGCCGCCGTGACGGGCCGGGGCGGCGGAGCGCAGGCGGAAATCATGACCACGACCAGCAGCCCCAGGGAGAGGGGAGCGAGAAGCGGCCGGCGCGGGCTCGTCGGGAGCACGGAGGGAGTATACCCAACCGGGTGGCGCGCCGGGCATGCGATCGTCGGGCGGGCGTCGGCGTCCATGCTACGATCTGGCTTTAATGTCGACTCCAACCGCTCCAGCCCTGCTGTCCGCCAAGCCCATCCCCGCTGCCGAACGACTGATCTTCGCCCTCGACGTCGCGAGCCCCGAGGCGGCTCGCCAGCTCGTCGAGACCCTCGGGGACTCCGTCCTCTTCTATAAGGTCGGCCTGGAGCTCTTCCTCTCGGGAGGGTCCTTCGACCTCGTCGACTGGCTCGTCGCCCGCGGCAAGAAGGTCTTCGTCGACCTGAAGCTCTTCGACGTACCGGAGACGGTCAAGAAGGCGGTGCGCCAGCTCGCCCAGCGCCCCATCACCCTGACGACCGTCCATGGCAACGACCGCCTGCTGGAGGCCGCGGTCTCCGCCAAGGGACCTCTCAAGATCCTCGCGGTCACCGTCCTCACCAGCCTCGACCAGGGCGACCTGGAAGACCTGGGGTTCACGGTCGACGTCCACCGGCTCGTCCTCTCCCGCGCCCGGCGCGCTCTGGCCCTGGGCTGCGACGGGGTGGTCTCCTCGGGGCTCGAAGCGCGGGAGCTCCGCGAAGAGCTGGGCGAGAAGCTCCTCCTCGTCACCCCCGGCATCCGGCCGGTCGAGAACCGGCCCGCCGACGACCAGAAGCGGGTGGTCACCGTCCTAGAGGCGTTCGGCAACGGCGCCGACTACATCGTCGTCGGCCGGCCGATCCAGAACGCCCCCGATCCCCGCCAGGCCGCCGAGGGCATCCAGGCCTCGATCGCCCAGCTGTTCGCCTGATCCACGCCTCCCTCGGGCGCTTGGCATTTCGCGCCCGGAGTGGGATGATGCGGGAGCAGCATAAGAAGTCCAACGGGCGTCCCCGGGCGCCGAACTGTCTCTGGAGGTTCAACGGATGAAGATCCGCTCGCTCGGCTGCTCGGGGCTCGTCCTCGCCTGCTCCCTCTTTTCCCTCCTGGTTCCCAGCGCCAGCGATGCCACCCAGGCGGGGGTCGGATTCGATGCCCAGGCCGTCGGCCAGCTCACCTCGCGGTACTACGTCCAGAACCCGACGACCGGGGCCTGGCGCGAGCGGGACGCCACGATCAACTTCACGGTGACCGATCCGCTCTCGAGCGGACCTGAGTTCGAGCGCCGCTGGGGACCGGGGAGCTACACCCGGAAGCGCTGGCTGGGGCCGGACAACGAGCTCACCGCCTCGGTCGCCGAGGCGATGGGCTGGGCCTTCCAGAACCAGCCCGCCCTCCTCGGGGTGACGAACCCCGGCGGCTGGAGCGGCCAGCCGAACCAGGTCGAGGTTTTGGACGCCTGCGCCACCGGCTACGGCACCGCGATCGTCGTCGCCTTCGCCAAGGCCACCTGGCCGGGAGCGAGCCCGGACCGCCGGCTGGCCGTCGTCGACCCCTCCAAGCCGAACGGCGACTACCAGGAACAGAACACCTACTGGCCGGTCACCATGTACTACCACAACCGCTTCGTACGCTTCCTCCCCGTCTCCCCGCAAGTGACCGAGCTCGACAGCTGGCAGCCGAACTGAGGGCGTCGTCGTCGCCCCTCAGCCTGGGTTCCGCGCGTAGACCGCGATCTCCGGATTGACGAAGCGTTGCGACGAGCCAACGTCGTTATTCGAGAGGAGATTGAGGAACGGCTTCGACTGGCGGTCCAGGACCAGCCGGTAGCCGAGATCGCCGTTCTTCAGGCGCTCCGTCATGTCCGCCTCGGAGGGGCGGCGGATGTCGGTCAGGTTGACCGTCACATAGTCCGGTTTCTCCTCCAGGAGGGCCTGGCCGTCCGAGCGCAGAACCTTCTCCCAGGGGATGCGTTCGAAGCGCGGCACATGGTGGGTCCGCCCGATCGCCAGCACCTGCTCCGGCTTCACCCCCCGCTTTTCCAGCCAGGCCTCCACGTAATAGCGCGAATCGGCGAGCAGCCGGAAATCGACCGAGCTGGCGTAGAGGACGCTGTAGAGCCCGACGACCCCCACGATCGTCACCGCCACCCGACGGAGAGCCGGCCGGGCGCCGGGCAGAGCCAGAACCTCGCCCAGGAAGCGGCCGCCGAAGAGGGCGAGGAGCACCGTCACGGGGAGAACATAGCGGTCGAAGGTGAAGAGGATGAGGTTCAGGAAGGTCACGTAGTAGGAGACGACGAGAAGGAAGATGCATCCGAGGAGGAAAACTTCCTCCCGGTCCCGCCGCTTCATCGCTTTGTAGATCGTGAGCAGCAGGCCGAGGACGCAGGCGACCGTCATCGCCGGGTTGAGCGCGAAGGCGATCTGGCGGAGGAAGAGCACCAGCAGATCCCGGTGACCGGCCCAGGTGTCGGGGAAGTCCTTGTAGCCCTCGCTCATCGGCCCGAGGAGGAGGTGGACGTGGACCTGGAAGCGGTGGAAGTTGCCGAAGAGGTTCTGGAAGAGGGCGAAGCAGAAGGCGGCAGTCACCCCGCCGGCGATCAGCCGGGGATCGAAGAGCGAGCGCAGGAGGCCTCGGGGGAGACCGCGATCGCGGAAGTCGCGCCGGTAGAGGCCCGCGATCAGGGCGAGCGGGGCGAGCATGTAGAGGCCGTAGGCCTGGTCCTTGGTGCAGACCGCGGCGGCGGCCGCCGCTCCGAAGAGCAGATAGTCCCGCAGGCGCTGATACTTGAGGGCGCGGACGTAGGCGAGGAGCGAGAGGGCGAACCAGCAGATGTAAGGGACGTCCAGGTTCGTCATCTTCGCGTAGTAGACGAACGGAGCGATCGAAGCGGTGACGAAGACCGCTGAGAGAGCCGAACGGCGGTCGTAGACTTCGCAGCCCACCCGGTAGACGAGCCAGAGGGTCGCGAGGCCCATCACCAGGCTCACGATCCGGCCGAAGTAGGTGAGGAGGGTGTTGGCGTCCAGGTCGTCGAGCGCCAGGATCTTGTGGTCGAGGAGCAGGCGGAGCGGCCAGGAGGTCCAGTAGAGGAGGGCGAAGTGGAGCGGCGGATAGCGGGCGTGCCAGCCGGTGGGGGTGGCGGGCGAGATCGCCTTGACCCAGGTGGGCGGATTGAGCTCGTCGCCCGCCCAGGCCATCCAGTTCGGCAACCCCCATTCGATCCCCACCGCGAAGAGCACGAAGGCCCAGGCGAAGAGCCCCCCGAGCGCCCAGGTGTGGGCCCGGGAGGGGCGGTCGGAGGAAGGGGCTGCCGGGCCGGAGGTGGGGGCGCTGGGTTCCATGGGGTTCTTCTCAAGCTCGGGCGGCCGAACAGTAGCAGCTCACCCCGACGGAAGTCATCGGGTTGGCAGGCGGGTTGACAAGAGGCTCTCTCCACGTCACAATTCAAACGTTCGTTTCAATCGGACGTTTGATTATGACCAAGACGAGCGAGCAGATCGAAGCCGGTACGAGGGAGAGCCTGCTGGACGCCGCGGAGAGCCTGTTCTCCGAGCGGGGCATCCAGGCGGCCTCGCTCCGCGCCATCACCGAGCGGGCGGGGGCGAACCTCGCCGCCGTCCACTACCACTTCGGTTCTAAGCAGGGGCTGGTCCGGGCGGTCTTCTCCCGGCGCCTGGCACCGCTCAACGAGGAGCGGCTGCGACGCCTCAAGCGTTGTGAGGAGGCGGGAGGAGAGATCGAGGACGTGCTCCACGCCTTCCTCGTGCCGGCCCTCGACATGGCCCGCGACGTGTCCCATGGCGCCTTCGGCCGGCTCATGGGACGGGCCTTCATGGAGCCCGACGACGAGACCCGGGAGATCCTCATCGAACAATTCTCGGAGGTCTTCCACCGCTTCACCACCGTTTTCGCCCAGCTTCTTCCGGAGGTGCCGGAGGACGAGATCGTCTGGCGCTTCCACTTCGTCGCCGGCGCCCTCGGCCACACCGTCGCCTGCGGCCAGCTCATCGAACGCTATTCAGAGGGCCGCTGCCCCATGGGCGACACGGAGGGCGCGGCCGATCATCTGGTGGCCTTCCTGGCGGCGGGGCTCCGCGCTCCGGCGCCGGTCGAAGGCCAGACCGGCCGGGACTGCTGAGCCGTCCACGATAAAGGAGAGACCGTTGACGATCCGTTCCATCCTTCTATGGGGGGGATTTCTGCCCCTTCTTTCAGGCGGCCTGCCCGCTCGCGGGCAGCAGGCGCCGCCCGTCGCGCCAGCGCCGCCCGGTGCCGCCTCGCCGGCGTCGGTCACGCTGACCTTGAACGACGCCTTGCGGCGGGCGCTCCAGGCCAATCCCGCCCTCGGGCGGACCCGGGCGCAGATCGGGATCGCCCAGGCGCAGACCCAGGTCGCCCTGTCGTCGATCCTGCCCAAGATCAGCTTCGCCGGTGCCCTCACCCGCAACAGCCTGGAAGCCGCCTTCGGCACCGGGAAGGACAAGACGATCATCCTGGCTCGAAACGACTGGAACTATCGGGTGAACCTGGATCAACCGATCTACGCCGGCAACCGCGAGCGGCGCGCCCTGGAGCAGGCCCGGCTCGCCATCACCACCGCCCGGGAGGGGACCCGGGGCGCCGAGGAAAACCTGCTGATCGCCGTCATCGCCGATTTTCTGGGGATCGTCCAGGGGGACGCTCTCATCGACGTCGAGAAGCAGAACATCGCCCTCGCCGAGCAGCGCCACGGGCAGGCGCAGAATCTTTTCGACGCCGGCGAGAGCACCCGGGTCGACGTGCTGCGCGCCGTGGCCGACACCAAGGCCGCCCAGCGCCGGCTGGCCGAAGCCCAGCGCCAGCGCGATCAGAGCGAGAGCCGCCTCAGGGTCGACCTCGCCCTCGACCAGCCGATCCGCGTCGGCCCGCCCGGCTCCGTCTTTCCCAAGCTGCCGCCCGAGGCCGCTCTCCTGGTCGAGGCGGAGCGCGAGCGTCCGGAGGTGGCGGAGGCCCAACTGGCGGTCGAAAACGCCCAGCTGGAGATCAGAAAGCAGCGCGGCGCCTCGCTCCCCGTCGTCACCGCGAGCGGTGACTACATCGACCAGCGCTCCCTCTTCCCCGCCGACCGCTATGGGCAATTCTCGCTCAACCTCTCGGTTCCCATCTTCGACAGCGGCGAGGTGAAGGCGCGGGTGGCCGTCGCCCGCGAGCAGGAGCACCAGGCGGAGTTTCAGCTCGCCGAGACCCGCCAGGGGGTGCGCGAGGACGTCCGCCGCGCCCTGGTCGATCTGAACGCCGCCGAGGCGAGCCTGGTGCTCGCCAAGGAACAGTTGACCGCGAGCGAGGCCGAGCATGCCCAGGCCTCGGACCTCTATAACGCCCAGGAGACGACCGCGCTCGATCTCGCCTCCGCCGAGGCCTCGCTGGCCGATGCCCGCCGCGCCGTCGCGACCGGCCAGCTGGACCGTGATCTGGCCGAGCTCCGCGTCTGGGCGTCGGCGGGGCTGCTCAAGAAGACCGTTTTCGAGGAGAGTGCCCGATGAAGCTCCATACGATGCCGTCCCTTCTCGCCTCCGTCCTGCTCCTCGTCGGGCTGGACGGGTGCGGGCATGCCAAATCCCCCGCCGCTCAAACGGCCGCCGGCGATCCCGCGACCGCCACCGAAGCGGCGCCGGCCCTGCCCTCCGACGTCTCGCCGGTCGCGGGGATCGCCAAGCCGGCCCCCGCTGCCGACAATCCCCCCAATTCCGCCGGCGCCAACGAATCGGCTGGCACTTCCAACGGCACTTCCGCCGGCGCTCCTGGCGGCGGCGACTCCGACGATGGCGGCCGGGTCGCGGCGACCGGCGACTTCGTCTCCCCGGTCCGTTCCGAGCTCGCCATGCGCCTCCCCGGGCGGGTCGGCCGGGTCTTCGTCGACGAGGGTGCCCGAGTCCGCCGCGGCCAGCCGCTCCTGGAGCTCGAGACTGAATATCTGAATCTCGATCTCCAACGTGCCGAAGCCGACGTCACCCGCGCCCACGCATCGAGCCAGGACGCCGAGCGCGATCTCGGCCGCAAGAAAGAGTTGATCGCCAAGAATTCTGTCTCCCAGGCGGCCTACGACCGCTCGGGCTCGGCCTACGACTCGGCCAAGGCGGCCGAGCAGTCGGCGGTCGTCGCCCGCGACCTCGCCCGCCAGCGCCTGGCGGACGCCGTCCTCCGCTCGCCGATCGACGGCGTCGTCGCCGAGAAGCGGACCGACGTCGGCGAGCGCCTGGGCGACAACTCGGTGGCCTTCGTCGTCGCCCAGACCTCGCCTCTGAAGCTCCGTTTCAAGCTCCCCGAGCGCTACCTCTCCGCCGTCCACCGCGGGCAGGCGGTCACCGCCTCGGTCGATCCCTATCCCCGGGAGCCGTTCCGCGGGCGGGTCACCCTGGTCGGCGGCGTCGTCGACCCCGCCACCCGTTCGTTCAACGTCGAGACCGAGTTCGAGAATCGGGACGGCCGGCTCTATCCCGGCCTCTTCGCCCGCGTCGAGCTCCAGGTCTCGCCCGCCCCGCAAGTTGAGCCCACGGCCCCGACCGCCCCAGCCGCTCCGGCGAAAGGAGGCAGCCGATGAAATCCCTGGCGGAGCTCTGCATCCGGAGGCCGGTCTTCGCGACCGTCCTCATCCTCTCTCTGGTCGTCGTCGGACTCTTCGCCTACGTCAAGCTGGGGGTCGATCGTTTCCCCAAGGTCGACCTGCCGACGATCACCATCACCACCCGCCTCGTCGGCGCCTCCCCGGAGGAGATGGAGACCGAGATCACCGACAAGATCGAGGAAGCGGTCAACACCGTCTCCGGCATGGACCAGCTCATCTCGACCTCGTCCGAGGGCACCTCGGTCGTCGTCGCCTCGTTCGATCTCGAAAAGAACGGCGACATCGCCTCCCAAGAGGTGCGCGACCGGATCAACACCGTCCTCGCCCAGCTCCCCAAGGAAGCCGATCCTCCGATCATCGAAAAGATCGACCCCGACGCCCAGCCCATCCTCCTGATCGCCCTCTCCGGCCCGGCGCCCATCCGCGACATCACGGAATTCGCCGACAAGAGCTTGAAACGGCAGATCGAATCGATCAACGGCGTCGGCCAGGCGAAGCTCGTCGGCGGTCGGCCGCGGCAGATCAACGTCATCACCGACTCGACCAAGCTCTCGGGCGTCGGCCTGACCGTGGCCGACGTCGTCCGCGCCCTCCAGACCCAGAACGTGCAGATCCCCGGCGGCCAGGTCGAGCAGGGCATCCGCGACCTGACGCTCCGCACCTACGGCCGGGTGGGCTCGCCGGCCGAGTTCGGCGACATTCCCGTCGCCCAAAAGAACGGCTATCCGGTGAAGCTTAGAGATGTCGCCCGGGTGGAGGACGGCCAGGCCGAAGCCGAGACGCTCGCGAGCGTCGACGGCAAGCCGGCGGTCATCCTCCAGGTGCGAAAACAGTCCGGCACCAACACAATCGAGGTCATCGATCGCTTGAAAGAACGGATCAACCAGCTGCGCTCCCAGCTGCCCAAGGGCTGGAAGATGGACATCGCCCGCGACCAGTCGGAATACATCACGGCCGCCGTCGACGCCGTCAAGGAGCACCTCGTCTTAGGCTCGCTCCTGGCCGCCGCCACGGTGCTCCTCTTCCTCCGTCGCTTCAGGCTCACGATCATCGCCGCGGTCGCCATTCCCACCTCGCTCATCGCGACGTTCGCGGCGATGCAGTACATGGGTTTCACACTCAACGTCATCACCCTCCTGGCGCTCGCCCTGGTCGTCGGCATCGTCATCGACGACGCCGTCGTCGTGCTCGAAAACGTCTTCCGGTTCTTAGAAGAAAAGAAGCTCTCGCCGAGCGAGGCGGCGGCTGAAGGAACCGGGGAAATCGCGCTCGCCGTCCTCGCAACGTCTCTCTCGCTCATCGCCGTCTTCCTCCCCGTCGCCTTCATGGGCGGCATCGTCGGCCGCTTCATGAATTCCTTCGGCGTCACCATGGCCTTCGCCATCGCGGTGTCGCTCCTCGTCTCCTTCACCTTGACCCCGATGATGTGCTCGCGCTGGTTGAAACCCCAGGATGCCGGCACCCCCAGCGCAAGCGGGGGCCATGCGAGCACCCGGCAGAAAGGTTTCTATGCCGTCATCGAGCGTGGCTATCTCTGGCTTCTCGACGGCTCCATGGCCCACCGCTGGATCGTCGTCCTGGCGCTTTTGGCCGTCTTCGTCTCGACCGGTCCGCTCTTCAGCCGGGTGAACAAGAACTTCCTGCCGGAGGACGACGAATCGCAGTTCGAGGTCACCTTGAGGACCCCCGAGGGTTCGAGCCTCGAGGCGACGCAGACGGTCGCCGAGTCGATCGCCAAGCGCGTCCGCCAGTTCCACGAGGTCGAGACCACCGTCTTGACCGTGGCCAACGATCCGCAGCTCACCCAGAACCTGGCTTCGGTCTATGTCAAGCTCGTCCCGGTCAATAAGCGCAAGGTCGACCAGTTCGCCGTCATGGACCGCATCCGCAAGCAGGTGCTGCCCGAGTACGCGCGGCTCAACCTGCGCACCCAGGTGGCGCCGGTCTCGGCGATCGGCGGCGGCAACAACGCCGAGATCCAGTTCTGGGTCGGCGGCCCGGATTTGGATCAGCTCGCCAAGTACTCGCAGAAGCTCCTCGTCGATCTGAAGGCCGTGCCGGGTGTCGTCGACGCCGACTCGAACCTGATCGTCGGCCAGCCGGAGCTCGGGGTCCGCGTCGACCGCGCCAAGGCGGCCGATCTCGGGGTCCACGTGCAGGACGTCGCCTCGACGGTCAACGTTTTAGTCGGCGGCCAGGAGGTGACCTCTTATATGGAGGCCGGCGAGCAGTACGAGGTGCACGTGCGGGCCGACGAGCGCTACCGCCGCGACCCGCAGGGCATCGCCCAGGCCGAGGTGCCCTCCGGGGTCCGCGGCTCGGTGGCGCTCAGAGACGTCGTCCAGCTCAAACCCGGCACCGGGCCGTCCCTCATCAACCGCATCTCCCGCCAGCGGCAGGTGTTGATCTACGCCAACATGCTCCCCGGCTTCTCCTCGCAGGCCGTGCTCGACAAGCTGGCGAAAAGCGCCCAGGAGCTGAAGATGCCGCCCGCCTACTCCTCGGGCTTCACCGGCCGCTCGCGCGAGCAGGGCAAGGCGGCCAAAAACTTCGGCCTCGCCTTCCTGCTCTCGATCGTCTTCATGTATCTCATCCTCGCCGCCCAGTTCGAGAGCTGGCTCCACCCGGCGACGATCCTCCTCGCTCTCCCCATGACGGTGCCGTTCGCCCTCTTCTCGCTCATCGTGCTCAACCAGTCGCTCAACATTTTCTCGGCGCTCGGCGTGCTCGTCCTTTTCGGTATCGTCAAAAAGAACAGCATTCTGCAGATCGACCACACGATCAACCTGCGCGCCCAGGGCCTTACGCGGGCGGAGGCGATCCGCGAGGCCAACCGCGATCGGTTGCGGCCGATCCTCATGACCACCATGGCGTTCGTCGCCGGTATGATTCCGCTCGTCGTCTCGAGCGGCACCGGCGCCGCCACCAACCGGGCCATCGGCTCGGTGATCATCGGCGGCCAGACGCTCGCCCTGCTGCTCACCCTGATCGGTACCCCGGTCGCCTACAGCCTCTTCGACGATCTCGTGGAGGCGCGAATCTTCGGCCGCCTGGGCGACCGGCTCCTCCGCCGGGCGCCGCGACCCGAGCCGCCGAAAACCCCTGTCGAGGCTTGACGAGAAAGGAACGTGAGTTCATGGTCAGGGAGGGAACGAGCCACTTTGACAGACTGTAGCGTATCTAGTTACACTCCTCCATGTGATCCAGAGCTTCCGGCACAAAGGGCTCAAGGAGTTGTTCGAAACGGGCTCCAGCCGGAAAGTACCGCAGGATCTACGAGCTCGCGCAATCCGTAGGCTCGACGCCCTGGATGAAGCAGCCGGTTTGCTGGATCTCAACGTGCCGGGCTTCGACTTTCATTCTTTGCGGGGCAAGCCGCAGCGGTACAATGGGCGCAGGACGGCGCCGTGCAGGTAGATTTGGTGCAATACCACTAGCGGGGACGAGTATGGCCCGAGAAACGACACCGCCTGAGAAACCTCGCCGCCCACCCACTCATCCGGGAGAGCTTCTGCGGGAGGACGTGTTGCCGGCCTTGAACCTTTCCGTGAGCGAAGCGGCACGCCAGCTTCGTGTCACCCGCCAGACCTTGCATAGGGTCCTGGCCGGAAAGTCGGCCATCAGTCCCGAGATGGCCGTCCGTCTGGGCAAGTTCTGCGGCAACGGGCCGGGGCTCTGGCTTCGCATGCAACAGCGCTTCGATCTGTGGCATGCCGAGAAACGACTACGCCACGAGTTGGAGAAGATCCCCGCTCACCGAGCAGGGTAGGATCAGCTCGCGCCCTGTCGAGGCTTGACGAGAAAGGAATTGAGCCTATGGTGAAGCACCTGACCGCGCCGACCCGGATCGCTCCCGCGGGCAACAAGCCCAAGCTGATCGAGGAATTCGTCGGCAATGTGAATTCGGGAACCCAATCGACGAGCATCGCCCGGATGACGAGCCCCGGCGGCTGGGAGGAACCCGCGCAGACCCCGGAATTCGACGAATACACGGTCGTCCTCCGCGGCGCGCTCCGAGTCGAGACCCGCGAGAAGACCTACGACGTCAAAGCCGGAGAGGCGATCGTCGTCGGCCGCGGCGAGTGGGTGCGCTACAGCACCCCCGACCCGGAAGGCGCCGAATACATCGCCGTCTGCCTGCCGGCCTTCTCGCCGACTCTCGTGCATCGGGAAGGTTGAGGGGCTGAGAGAAAGGAAGGGAGGGCCTCCCGGCCCTCCCGCCTCTAGGCGGGACCGGCGAAATGATCGTCTCGCCACGCCTCTGCCGCGGCCTCGTCCCGCGCGGAGAGGAGGAGGCGCGACCAAGCCTGCTGCTCGTGCCAGACGGGCACCAGCTCCCAGACACAGAGCGTAGGCTTATGGGCGTCGTCCCGCGGGAAGAGCTCGAACTCGGCCATGGCGTCGCCGTCCTTGTAGAACACGGTTTGCCACATCTCGTTCGAGTTGCGCCAGGTGCAGACGATGAGGAAGTAGAAATCTTTTCCGCAGCGGTGAAGGATCACGAAGCCCATCCCCTTGGCGTCGATCGGAGCTCCGGTCAGCCGCTCGCGCGCCAGGCGCGTCAACTCGGAGGGAATCGGCCGGTCCCCGGCGTGGAGGCCGTACCACTTGAGAAACGTCCCCGGCACTTCGAGCGGCTCCCCCGGGGTGACGCGCTTGGGGGCGTGCCGATAGGCCGGGTCGATCCCGGAGTCGGTCGCGAGGATGTGGGCGAGGTGGGTCGTCGTCAAGGGAGTCATGGTCGAGGATTCTATGCGAGGTCGGCGCTCCTCTTGCACTGTCTTTTTCGCATCATGAAGCCCGAGCGCCGATCCCCCGAGTGATCCGATGCCGCCTGATCCGCTCTGGAGAGTCGGTTGCGCCGGCTGGAACCTGCCGCGTGCGGAGCAGGCGTGCTTCCCCGCGGAGGGCAGCCACCTGGAGCGGTACGCCGCCCGGTTCGACGCGGTCGAGATCAACAGCTCCTTCTACCGTCCGCATCGCCCATCCACCTACGCCCGCTGGGCCGCCAGCGTTCCCTCCTCGTTCCGCTTCTCGGTCAAGGTGCCGAAGGCGATCACCCACGGCCTCCGGCTGCGCGACGCCCGGGGTCTTCTCCAAACGTTTCTCGCCGAGGCGGCCGGCCTGGGGGACCGGCTCGGATGCTTTCTCGTCCAACTCCCTCCCAGCCTCGGGTTCGAGCCCGATCCCGTGGCCGAGTTCTTCGCGAACTTTCGATCGCTTTCGTCGATTCCCGTAGTTTGTGAGCCCCGTCATCCGAGTTGGTTCGAGGTTCCGGTCGCCGATCTCCTCCAAGATCTCGGGGTGGCCCGGGTCGCCGCCGATCCCGCGCGGGTGCCGGAGGCCGGAGAGCCGGGGGGATGGCGCGGTCTCGTCTACTATCGGCTCCACGGCTCGCCCAGAATGTACTACTCGGAGTATTCCAGGGAGTACCTCGAAAGCCTGGCCTCGCGCCTCCAAGCGGACCGAGCGGCGGAGCGGAACGTCTGGTGCATCTTCGACAACACAGCGCGAGACGCCGCGACCCGCAATGCGCTGGATCTACGGGCGCTTCTATGACTTCGGAGATTTGGGTGTAGAAGAGCTATCAACGGCTGTAGGGCGGTTTTTTGCGTGCTGCCGTACGCCCTCCCTTAGCTCTTCCAAGATCCGGGGCTGAGGCGAATCCGGGAACAGGACCCGATGTATGTCCTCCTCAACGATGGCCCTTGACGGGCCTCCCTCACCTGCCAATATGGCATGGAAACCCGTCGTGAACCTCGAAAAATGCCCTCGACGAGTCGAAAAACGCGACGCACGTCCCGAAAAACGCGACGACAAGTCGAATCAGGGCGCGAATCGCTCGATTCGCGATCTTACCGGGCCGAAAAACGCCAAAATCGACACGTGAAACCCGCGAACTGGCCCGTAAGGCGCCATATCGGCGCGCGAGCGCCTCGAAACGCCCGTTTCGCGAGTTTTTCGGTCCGTGAACGGCGTTTTTCGACCCGCGAGCCAGGCGGCACGACCCGCGAAGAGGCCACAACGGCGCCGGCAACCCCTGAGGCGAGCTTCGGAGGCCGACCCACGGGACAGCGAGACGTATCCGCCACGCTCCCGAGCTGACCCGGTTCGGAGGTCCAGGCAGAGAGCTCACCGCCGCCTCCTCTCTGGGTCAACCTTCCGCCGTAACCCCCTCAGCACGAGGATGATCACCTCCTCCTCGGACCGGCTCTCCACCAACCGGCGGCCCTCGTCGTAATCCAGCCGATTGTCTCCGAGTCTTTCCCGGCCGACGTTTCTTGCAGCCTCCCACGCGCGCTCCAACTCGAAGCTCGTGTCGTCCAAAGGATCACGAGAGGGGCGGTCCCCGTCGCGATGGTCCCTGTAGAGATCTTCCAAAGACTTTCCAGGCCCCATTGCCGGGGGAGGGACCCTCTCCTGTCCCGCGCGCGGATTCGGCAGAGCAAGGATGCTGCGGCCCAGGTGCTCGGCAACCCCACCGAGCAGGCCGACCAGATACACCGGTTGGCGTGCCTCGAACGCGAGCAGCGCCTCCTCCAGGACCCCGGGATAGCGGCCCTGGTATCCGCTCTCTCGACCGCCCAGGCAAATGCGTGCCTGACACTCCTCCGTCAACCTACGCCGAAGGTGAGTGAGGCCGCGAGAACGCAAGTAACGCCGGAGATCCCGATCCTCCGCTGCCTTTGGAGCCTCCCTGAGCAGGCTCTCGGGCAGGCCCGCGGAGCGGATGTCGATGACCTGGTGCAAACGGAGGCGAATTTCGCTGTCCACGCGGGTTTCATCCGGCCAGGGGAGCAGGTTGAGAACCGGGGGTCGGGCGTCCGGCTCCGGAACTCCGAAAGACCAAAGGGCGGAGCGGCAGACGGCATCCATAATGCCGTCCTCTCGCCAGTCGTGGCCGAACACCACAGTCGCCCCGGCAGCCAGCAACGCGTCGGTCAAGCGGACCGTCAGACGGTTCATCGCGGAACGCGTGAAACCCCGGGCCTCCAGATCGTCGCTCTCAGAGATCGAGATCCCCACGCGGAGCCCGGCGAGCGGCTGGGCGTGGACGCTCATACCGTCACCCCCGGAGCGGAAAGCAGGGTTCGTGGAGTCACGATCTGGATCGGAACCGAGGCACTCGCGGCCAGCGCCTGCGCCGCCCGGCTGATCACGTCCCGGAGCCCCGGATCGGGGTAGCAGACCGAATAGGGCGGTGGATTCTTCGCCGCATCCTTCGCTGCACGTTCCAACTTACTGCAAGCGCCGACGATCGCGCGAAGCCCCGGGGTGACCGGGATGAGCTCGACCGTCCCGTTCAGAAGTCCCAGGTTTTTGAGCTCCTGGGCTCGGCGAACGAAGATCCGCGCCCGCAGGGCGACGCGCAAGGCCGCATGCAGGATGCGGACGAGATTGCCGTCCGGAATCCGCACACAGGGAGCGCTCTCATAGGGGAGATTGCTCGCCGCATGGACGAGGCCGCTCCGCGCATCCACCAGAATCAGGGGAGAGCCGTGCTGCTCGGCCCAGAGAACCTCCGCCTGGCACCAGGGCCGGTGGTCATAGTTGTCCGTGCGCAGCGCCACCACCACCGAGGAGGCGACCGCCTCTTCCAACTGTTCGATCCACGGCCGGCTCGGGTCCAGGCTCCAGGCGTCGTAGAAGCTCTCCAGCCAGTGGATCTCCTTCACACGGTCCCGCAGGCTCTGGGCCAGCGAGATTCCGTCCCGCTTGGCATGGGACACGAAGAATCGCACTTTCCACTGTTTGCCCTCGCCGGCCCCTCTAGCCGCCGCCTGCATCGCCCAGTCCAGCACCTGAAGAGAGAGCCAGTCCAGGCGCTCCGCCTCTTCGCCCAGCTGAGAGAAGTCGACCGCATTGTGGGTTCCGAGACCGGGCTTAGCGAGACATCGTCTCCTCGTCTCGTCACCGGGTACCACGGACACGAAGCGGTGCCGTCCTGAGGAAGCGTCGCAGTGCCGCAGGCAGTCCGTCAGCCAGTCGACCAGGTCCAAATCCCCCTGCAGGAGATCGTCCACGAACACGACCAGAATCGTGTGCAGCACCTCGTCGAAGAATTCCGCCGCGGGCTGGAGGCTCCCATCCGGCCGACGTGACCGAGCCGTAAAGGTCCGGAAACCGATGTCGTCCTTGAGCGGGATGGCGGCGGCGAGATCGAGCGGCTCCCAGCGCCGGGAACGATCCTTCGCGGGATCACCGAAGAGTGTCAGCTCGAGCTCCGACGCCGTGATGGCACCCCAAGAAGGCGGAGCCTTGTCCAGGCCGTCGGGCTGCGAGGCATGGCAGAAGACGATGCGGAGGGGCAGGGCAGTGACGTTCGTCATTGGGCCTCATGCCAATCGGAGAGACGTCATTTTAGCACCCGCCGTCGTCGTATAGTTTGTCTACAGAGCGTTGGCGCTCGTCCGTTCTCCCTCCAACAGGCGCTTCTTCCGTTCCAACCCCCACCGATACCCTCCAGGATCTCCGTTCGCCCGGATCACTCGATGGCAGGGGATCACCAGGGCCACCCGGTTGGCGGCGCAGGCGCGGGCCACGGCGCGGGCGGCTTGGGGTTGGCCGACCGCGGCGGCCACGGCGGAGTAGGAACGCTTTTCGGCGTAGGGAATCGACTGGAGGTAGCTCCAGACTTTGAGCTCGAAGGCCGTGGCGCGGACGGCGACGGGCAGGTCCAAGTGCGGCTGGTCGCCGGCGAGATGGCGGCGGAGCGCTTCGACGTAGCGATCGAAAGGCGCCTCGAAGGGCGCCGCCAGCGTCTCGATCGTGGCCTCGGGATATTCCTTGCGGAGCGCCGCGAGAAGCGCTTCGTGGGAATCTCCGAACTGTACGAAGCAGAGGCCGCGATCCGTAGCGGCCACCATCAACCGGCCGATCGGGCTCTCGAAGGAAGCGCAGGAGATCGCGAGGTTCCGGCCGCCCGCCTGGTACTCGGCGGGAGTCATGCCGAGACGCGCGTCGGTCTGTTCGTAGACCCGGCTGCTCGAACCGAAACCCGCCTCGTAGATGGCGTCCGTCACCGAGCCCTCGCTCCGCAAGCTCTTTTTGAGCGCCTCGAAGCGGCAGGCCTGGAGATATTGTCGGGGCGTCACTTTGAGGGCGGCGCGGAAGACGCGCTGGAAGCGGAAGGGGCTCATCCCGGCCCGCTCGCTCAAGATCTCCAGGGTCACCGGCTCGCCGGAGAGGGAGGCCTGACGGAGGAAGTCGCAGATCTCTCCCATCTTCGCGCTCTGGACCTCCGGCGTCTCCTTCGGACGGCAGCGCAGGCAGGCCCGGAGGCCAGCTTTCTCCGCCGCCTCGGGCGCCTCGTAGAAGCGGACGTTCTCGCGGCGCGGCTTGCGGGCGGGGCAGGAGGGGCGGCAGTAGACTCCGGTCGTTAAGACGCCGAAGTAGAAGCGGCCATCCTGGCCGGCGTCCTTGGCGAGAACCGCGTTCCAGCAGGTACGTTCGTCGAGCATGGCGATCTCTCCTCAGGCTGCCGAGTGAAGTTGGGGCGGAAGGGCCGCGGGACGGGCCGCGGGGCGATAGGCGGATTCCGGGATCTCGGCGAGCCGCGACGGGTGGAGGAGGGGGCCGAGGCCGAAGAACTGGCAGAAATTCATGATCAGGGGGCGCCACTTCTCTGGATCGATGCGGTCGATGTGACCGGCTAAGAGCAGGCTCTCCTCAATGTGAACCTTTTTGATTCGCACTTCAATCCCCACTAGGTTGCCCCGCCGGTCGGGATCGCCGGCAGCGAGCGGATGGCTCCCGGCGAGGACGGCTTCGAGCTGCACCGGGCACTCGGCGACCCGCGGCGGGCGCACGGTGTGGGAAGGGAGCGGGGTCAGCTCGGCGACTCCGAACTTGTCGGGCTCGAAGCGGTAGCCCATGGCCCTCTTGTGCGGCGGCACGGGATTCGAGCCCGTCGTCCGCGCCAGCCGGTCGACTGCGGCGACCTGCGCGACGGACGGCAGGTTGAGCACGCATTCACCGGTCCGCAGGAGGTTTCCGGGGGTCTTCGAACGGGCGCCGAAGCCGAGCATGCAGCTCTTTCCCAACCACCAGGCGGAGGACATCGGCGCTAAATTGGGCGAGCCGTCCTCGTTCTCCGTGCTGACGAGGACGACGGGGGTACCGAAGTAGAGGATCGCGGGGTCGATGACGGTGTGCATGATCTCCCTCTCTCTCGAAGGCACCACCTGGAGGGGTGGCGACAAGAGAGAGAATAGGCCCCGCGCCGGCCCTCTCGCTATCCGCTTTCGTCGTTCAAATTCAGTTCGTTACATCGACCGCGAACACCCCGGTCCGCACCCGGCCACCGCTCTTCACCTGCACCCAGAGGTGATAGCGGCCAGGCTGGGGGAACGACCAGGGGAAAGCGAGGATGCCATCGGCTGGAGACATCGCCATGCTCCCCATTCCGGCCATGCCGTCGCCGCCTCTCCCCTGCTGCTTCTCGAAAAACTGGAGCGCCGCCATGGAGATCGTCCCCTCCGGGTGGAGATGGATGAAGACCGGGCCACCCCCATCCGTATCGTCCCTTACGATCGCGGCATGAGAGAGCATCCCCATGTAGGGCTCGAGCGGCGCCGGCTTGCCGTCCGCGCCGTGGAAAGCGAAGCGGAGGCCGGCATCCTTTCCCGCCACCCGTAATCCGGCCGGCCCCAGCCAGGTCAGGGTGAGGCCGTCGCCGAGGGCAAAGGTGCCGCCGGGGCCGGCCACGGCTCCGGAATCGGTGCGGAAAGAGTCGTCGGGGTCCGGCGCCGGGGAGGCCGGCGTGCTCGCGGTTGCGTTCGGCGCGAGCGGCGGGACGTCCACCTCCGTCGTCAGAGTCGCGGCGAAGCCGTTCTCGTGAGTGACGTCGGCGTAGAGGCGGTAGGAGCCGGCGGGGAGCGGCGGCAGGGTGGCGGCGAAGACGGTCTCGTCGCGGTTCTGCGGGACCGGGTGGAGGTGGGCGAAGGCGTCCTGCCCCGGCTCCCGGACGAGGAAGAGGTGCAGGAGCTTGCCGTGGTCGAGGATCAGGGGGAGCCACTCGCGGTTCCGCGTATCGACCTTCAGGGTGAGCTCCCGGCCCGGCCCGGCGGGAAGAACGTTCGCGGCGACCGCGAAGGGGCGGTAGATCGTCCGCGCGAACTCGACGTCGACCCGGCGCCACCAGACCCGGCCGCCCCAGAGGAGGAGGCCGAAGAAGACCGCGGTCCCCACCACCACCCAGCGGGCCCGGCGCCGGCGCCGCGGATCGGGCTCCACTCCGGGGGGGAGCTCGCTCTCCCGCACGGCGGCGCCGATCGCGGTGAGGGCTCCGGCGAGGAGGAAGGCGCCGAGGACGGTGAGGACGATCGCCATCCCGCGCTGCATGGGGAGGCGGCGGGTGGCGAAAGCGACGACCGGGACGAGCACCGTGCCGGTGCCGGCGGGGCCCTTCACCTGGACCCGAACGCTGTAGGAGGTCGGGCGCATCAGCCAGAGCTGGGCGCTCCACAGGCTCAGGTCGCCGCGCACCCGGCGCGCCGGCTCTGGCGGGGGCACCCCCTCGGGACCGGCGTTCCACACCACCGGCTGCACGCCGATGCCGGTGACTTGAGAGGCTGGGGAGCCGGCGGGCGAGAGCGTCCGCACCGTGATCTCCGCCTGCCCGGGAACGACGATCGGCGGCCGGATGACGACCCGCACCGGGTAGGGGCCTTCGAGGCTCTCGAAGTAGACGTCCGGGCTCCCCACGTGCCCCCAGGTGACGAGGGCCACGACCGCTATGCCGGCCCATCCCGCGAGACGCCGCAGCAAGCCGGACGGCCCGCCGGGCTGCCGCATCAGCGCTGCACCCGGCCCATCCAGCTCCCCCAGAGGAGACCCAGCCGGGCCGAGACGGTGGCGAAGACGAGAGCCACGACGAGCTTCAACGGGGTCACCGGGTCAATGTCGGTGTCCCAGAACGTATGGCGCCAGGGGCCGATCCGGCTGTAGTAGGTCCACTGGTCGGCGGCGAAGAACCCGTTGCGGGCGTAGGGGGTGAGCATGAAGCCGGCGAAGAGCCACTGGGCGACGAAGAAGACGGCGAGGAAAGCCAGGCCGGCAAAGAGAGCCAGACGGCCGTCGCTCCCCGCTCCCGTCCGCTGGACGAGGAGGTCGATCGCGAGCGCCGGCAGGATCAGCAGGAGGGGGAACTCCGTCGGCCACATGTGATGGACCGGGTTGTAGATCGGGGCGAGAAGGGGGTGCGCCGGGAAGAGCGGCAGGATCCACAGCAGGGCGAGCCGGATCGCGGTGTAGGAGAGGGCCGCCCAGGTCGCTCCCCAGCGCAGGCGCGAGCCGCGGGCGACGGCGAGCAGGAGGAGCGGATAGAGGGCGGCCGAGACCTTATAGAAGAGCCCGGTGTGCTGGCGGTTGGGCTCGCTGTACTCCATCACCACGGTGGCGACGAGGACTAAGAGGATGCCGGCGGCGTAGGTGAAGGCCAGGGTGAGCCGCGGCTTGGCCGCTGGCGGCACCCGGTTCGCCCAGGCCACGGCGAGCAGCATGGTGCCGAGCTGGATGGCGATCATCCCGGCGGCGAGAACCATGTGGGGCGGCGAGATGACCTTGACGTCCAGGCCATAGGCGTTGTGCCACCAGTCGTCGAAGGGAGCCGAGGTGAGCATGGCAAAGGCGCCCCAGATCACCATCCAGGCGCCGAGCGGAGCGCGGAAACCCCAGAAGCGGACCGCCGCGGCCGGCTCTTCGGCCGAGCTCGCGAAGGTGGTGCGGAGCGCCAGCCAGCCACAGGAGAGCCCGGAGAGGACCCCGCCCAGGTAGATCGCGAGATGCGCCGGGGTCCAGAAGGTGTCGCGGCCGATCGTCGCGTGCCAGGAGATGTCCCAGATCAGGCCGACGGCGATGCTCGTCGAGCCGAAGAGGGCGGCATAGAGGTACCAGGGGAGGGTGGCACTGCGGCTTTGGGCGACAGGGGCGACCGGTGCGCCCGGCAGGGCGAGGGGATCCGAGGCGGCAGAACGTTGGAGGAGAGGGGTGACGGATGCCATACAGGAATCTCCTACGGGGCCTGGGCAACAAAGTTACCACGCGGTTCGCAGGGAGGGGAGATGCAGGGGACGAGCAAAGAGAGTGCTACCCTGGAGCGAAAGCCCACGGTTCGGCCCGTCTGTCCTCTTGAGGGCACACCATTGTAGCCGAGCTGGAGCGGTTTGGGATAGGAAATGTGCTAGATGGGGTCGACTTCGAGCCTCCGCTTCGCTACAGTTGTGCACCTATGAACGAGAACGAGACTGAAGACAAAACCGATTTCGGCTCCATTCTGGCCGAATTCGAGCAGGACAAGCCGGCTGCCGACGGCGCCCAGGCCCCCAAGGTGGGGGACAAGGTGAGCGGCAAGATTCTCTCGATCGGGCCGGAGGCGGCGTTCGTGGATTTGGGCGGCAAGGCCGAAGGCATGATCGAGCTCGCCCAGGTCAAGGACGCCGAGGGCCAGGTCACGGTCCAGGTCGGCGACAACCTGGAGGCGACGGTCACCGGGGTCGACAGCGACACCGGCAGCCTGGTGCTGAAGCGCCGGGCCGGCGGGCGCGGCGCCGAGGCGCGTTCCGAGATCGAGTCGGCGCACCAGAACGGCGTCCCTGTCGAGGGGCTGGTGACCGCGGTCGTCAAGGGCGGCGTCGAGGTGCAGGTCTCCGGGTTGCGCGGCTTCTGCCCGGTCTCCCAGCTCGACCTGCGCTACGTCGAGGACCCCGAGCGCTTCGTCGGCCAGCGGCTGACCTTCCGGGTCACCAAGTACGAGGAGGGGGGCAAGGGGCGGCGCCCCAACATCATCCTCTCCCGCCGCGCTCTCCTCGAAGAGGAGCAGAAGGCCAAGGCGGCGGAGACCCGCGAGAGGCTCCAGCCCGGCGCGGTGGTGCACGGCAAGGTGACGTCGCTCACCGAGTACGGCGCCTTTTTGGATCTGGGCGGCCTCGAAGGGATGCTCCACGTAAGCGAGATCGGCTACGCGCGGACGGCCCACCCCAAGGACGTGCTCCAGGTCGGCCAGGAGCTGGAAGTCCAGATCCTGAAGATCGAGCCCGCCAAGGGCGGCAAGCAGGGGGAGCGGATCTCGCTTTCCCGCAAGGCCCTGGAGGCCGATCCCTGGAAGGAGGCGGCGACCCGCTTCCCCGACGCCACCAAGGTCAAGGGTCGGGTCATGCGCCTCGAGACCTTCGGCGCTTTCATCGAGGTGGCGCCGGGTCTCGAAGGCCTCGCCCACATCAGCGAGCTGGGCGCCGGACGGCGGATCAACCACGCCCGCGAGGTGCTGCAACTCGGCCAGGACGTCGAGGTGACGGTGCTGAGCGTGGACACCGCCAAGCGCCGGATCTCCCTCTCGCTCCAGGGCGAGCGCGAAGAGGCTCCGCAACGCGGCGGCGGCGAGATGCGCGAACCGGCTCCGCCGCGCGGCGAACGCGGTGGGGGCGGGGGCGGTGAGCGCGGCGGTTCTGGAGGGGGTGGCGGCGGGCGCCAGGAGCGGCCGCGTCGCGAGCGCGGTGGCGGTGGTGGAGGCGAGCGTGGCGGCGGCGGTGGCAGCCGGGAGCGCGAGCGGGACCATCGTGCCGAGCGTGGAGACGAGGGGGTGCCGGCAGCGTCCTCCGTGAGCAGCGGATCGGGCTTCGGCTCGATGGCCGACTTCTTCCGCACCAGCCAGAAGAAGCCGCAGTAGGCGATCGCGCGCTCGCCTCTGAGCGCGCTTCCCGCTCTCTCGGACGTCTCTCCATGCCCTTCCGTCTGCCGACGCGCACCGTCCTCGAACCGGGGTGCGTCGCGCGTCTGCCGGAGATCGCGGCGAGCTACGCGCCACGGAAGGTTCTCCTCGTCACCGACCGGGGCTACCGGGCGACCGGCACCCCGGAGCGGGTGGCCCGCGACCTCGCCGCTCAGTCCCTCACCGTTCTCATCACCGACGAGATCGAGCCCAATCCCCGAGCGACGACCGTCGACCGCCTGGCCGAGCGGGTGCGGGCCGAGGGAGCGTCGCTCGTCATCGGCCTGGGCGGCGGCAGCGTCCTCGACGCCGCCAAGGCCCTAGCGATGCTCGTCCCCAACGGCGGCCGCGCGGAGGACTACGAAGGGAAGAACCGCGCCCCGAAGCCCTCGCTCCCCTTCCTCGCCGTGCCCACCACCTGCGGCACCGGCTCCGAGGTTACCTGGGTGTCGGTGATCACCCACCCCGAGCGGCTATGGAAGATGAGCCTCAAGGGCGATTCCATGTATCCCGACTGGGCGCTCGTCGACGCCGACCTCTTGAAGACCCTCCCGCCCTCCTTCGTCGCCTGGACCGGGCTCGACGCCTTGACCCACGCCCTGGAGGCGGTGACCGGTCGCGCCGCCAACCCCGCCTCGGACGCGCTCGCGGCGCGCGCCATCACCCTCCTCTTCCGCTATCTCAAGCGGGCGGTCGAGGACATCGGGCTCGACGCCGAGGCGCGGGAGGGGATGGCCGAGGCCGCGACCCTCGCCGGCATGGCCTTCGGCAACGCCGACGTGGCGGCCGTCCACTGCCTCTCGGAGACGATCGGCGCCCGCTGGGATACCCCACACGGGCTCGCCAACGCCGTCCTCCTCGCCCCGGTCCTGCGTTCGCACGGAGATTCGATCGCGCCGCGGCTCGCCGTCCTCGAAGCGACTCTCCCCGGCGGTCCCACGGGGGCGGACGATCGCGAGCGGGCCGAACGCTTCCTCGTTTCGGTCGAGGCGCTCGTCCGTACCCTCCACACTCCGGAGTTCGCCGACCTCGGCATCCCCCCCGCGGACTACCCCTGGATCGCCAAGCGCGCCGCTCAGAATGGCTCGAATGCTTCGAACCCGCGACCCATGGGCGCTCCGGAGTATCTGGCCCTGCTCTCCGGGCTGACCCGGCTCTAGGTTTCTGTCCGGGCAGGCACGGAGGTCAGACCCTCCAACCCTTGCTCCCCGCCCATCCCGGCGCATAGTCTTCCCTCGGTATATCGGAGGTCGATATGAAGAGCTCCCCGTCCGCCGCCTTGCCGCTCGTTCTCACCCTCGCCGTTCTACTGGCAGCACCGCTCGTCGCCGCCCCCGCCTTCGACCCGACCCTCCTTGCGGGCCTCCGGGCGCGCTCGATCGGTCCGTCGGTCGTCAGCGGGCGGGTCGCCGCGGTCGAGGCTGTGGCGTCCAACCCGTCGATCGTCTACGTGGGGGCCGCCGCGGGCGGGGTCTGGAAGTCGCTCGACGCCGGTCTCACCTGGGAGCCGATCTTCGACGACCAAGAGGTCGCCTCGATCGGCGCCATCGCCACCCATCCCCAGAGTCCCGACATCGTCTGGGTGGGGACCGGCGAGGCCAACCCGCGAAACAGCGTCTCGCTGGGCAACGGGGTCTACAAGTCGCTCGACGGCGGCAAGACCTGGGCTCACCTGGGGCTCGACGGCAGCGAGCGCATCCCTAAGATCGTCCTCCACCCCACCGACCCACGGGTGGCCTGGGTGGCGGCCCTGGGTCCCGCCTGGGGGGACGGTCCGGTGCGCGGCATCTTCAAGACCGAGGACGGCGGGAAGAGCTGGCGGAAGGTTCTCTACGTCGACGACAAGACCGGTGCCGCCGATCTGGTGGCCGAGCCCGGCAATCCTGACCATCTCTATGCCGCGATGTGGCAGTTCCGCCGCTGGCCCTGGTTCTTCCGCTCCGGCGGCCCGGGCTCCGGGCTCTTCGAGAGCCACGACGGCGGTGAGACCTGGAAGCGGCTGACCGAGGAGGACGGCCTGCCGAAGGGGAACCTCGGCCGGATCGCCCTCGCCTTCGCCCCCGGTGACCCGCGGCGGGTCTATGCCCTGGTCGAGGCCAAGCAGAGCGCCTTCCTGCGCTCGGACGACGACGGCCGGACCTGGAAGAGCATCAACAGCGAGCCCAACGTCACCTCCCGCCCCTTCTACTTCTCGCACATCGCCGTCGATCCCCAGGACGCCGACCGCATCTACCGCCTGGCGACCGAGGTCGACAGCTCGGACGACGGCGGCAAGACCTGGAGCACCCTGGTGCCGTTCAGAGACGTCCACCCGGACTTCCATGCCATCTGGATCGATCCCAGGGATGGGAACAACATCCTCCTCGGCAACGACGGCGGCGTGGCGATCTCGCGCGACCGGGGGAAGAACTGGGCTTACGTGCAGAACCTGCCGATCCCCCAGTTCTACCACGTGCGCTTCGACGATGCCGTGCCCTACAACGTCTACGGCGGCATGCAGGACAACGGTGCCTGGAAGGGTCCGAGCACGGTCTGGGTGAACGGCGGCATCCGCAACTCCGACTGGAAGGAGGTGGGCTTCGGGGACGGCTTCGACACCGCTCCGGATCTCAAGGACCCCAGCCGCGGCTACTCGCTCTCCCAGGGCGGCCACCTGGTGCGCTGGGATTTGAACCGCGGCGAGCGCAAGGACATCCAGCCGGCGCCTCCCGCGGGCGGCAAGCTGCGCTTCAACTGGAACACCGGTTTCGCCGTCGATCCCTTCGATCCCGACACGATCTACCTGGGGAGCCAGTACCTCCACCGCTCGACCGACCGCGGCGAGACCTGGACGGTGATCTCTCCCGATCTGACGACCAACCGGCCGGAGTGGCAGCACCAGGACGAGAGCGGCGGCCTGATCATCGACGCCACGGCGGCGGAGAACTTCACGACCCTTCTCGCCATCGCTCCCTCACCCCTGGAGCGTGGGGTGATCTGGGTGGGGACCGACGACGGCCGCCTCCAGGTGACCCGGGACGGCGGCAAGACCTGGCAGAGCGTCGAGGGGAACGTCCACGGCGTGCCCGCCCATACCTGGATCCCCCAGATCACCGCCTCCCGGTTCGACGCCGGGACCGCCTACGTCGTCTTCGACAACCACCGCCGCTCCGACGTCGCCCCCTATGTCGTCAGGACGACCGACTTCGGCCGCACCTGGCAGAGCCTGGTCACCCCGGACCTCCGCGGCTACGCCCTCGCGACCGTCGAGGACCCGGTCGACCGGAACCTCCTCTTCCTGGGCACCGAGTACGGCCTCTGGTTTACAGAGGACGGCGGCAAGGCCTGGCTCCCCTTGAAGGGCGGCCTCCCCACGACCTCCTATATGGCCCTCGCCATCCAGCCCCGGGAGGGCGACCTGATCGCCGCCACCCATGGCCGCGGCATCTACATCATCGACGACATCCGCCCCCTCCGCACCCTCTCGCCGGCGGTTTTGAAGGAGCCGCTCCATCTCTTCGAGATCTCCGACACCATCCAGCACCGGGTGGGGCAACCGGGCGGCAGTCACTTCCCCGGCACCGGCGAGTACCGCGGGGACGGCCGGCCCTACGGCGCTCTCATCACCTATACCCTGAACGTTCCCGGTCTCCCTCTGCCGGACGCCCAGGCGGAGCGGGACCGGAAGAACGCCGAGCTCGAAAAAGAGCGCGAGAAGGCCCTCGCCGCCGAACGGGAGGCGCGGTCCTCCGGCGAGGACCAGCCCACGGTGGCTCCGGCCGGCGGGAAACCGCCGGGGGACGGTGGCAGGGGGGGAGGCGGCAGAGACAAAGACGGACCCAAGGCGCGGATCGAGATCCTCGACGTCTCGGGCAAGGTGATCCGGAGCTTCGAGCAGCCCGCGACCCTCGGTATCAACCGGGCGGTCTGGGACCTCGGCCGCAAGTCCTACAAGTCGCCCAACCGGCGCAACCGCGGTGGCTTCTTCCGCGACGCTGGACCCGAAGTGATGCCCGGAACCTACCGCGTGCGGGTGACCTACGGCGACCACAAGGCGGAGGGGAGGCTCCAGGTGCTCCCCGATCCGCGCTTCGACATCCCGCAGACCGCCCGCGACGCGCGCGAGAAAGCCTTTGCGGAGAGCGGCGCCCTCCAGGAGACGATCGCCAACGCCGTCGAGCGCATCGGCCGCATCCGCACCGACGTCCAGGCGCTGACGGCCCAGGTGAAGAAGAACGACGACGAGAGGAAGCGCCGCGAGGACACGACGAAGCCCGATCCGGCCACCAAGGAGATCACCGACGCCAGCCAGAAGCTCCTCGACAAGCTCAAGACCCTGGAGCAGCGCTTCTGGCACGCCCCGACCGAAGAGGGAGAGCTCCCCGACAACGACGCCCAGTCGAAGATCGGCCGCGCTCTCCAGTCGCTCCAGTCCTCTTGGGACGCCCCGACTCCCGCCCAGGAGGCCTACCTGGAGATCGCCCGCCAGACGACGAAAGACGCGGTCGACGCTCTGAACCGCTTCGCGGCCGAGGACGTGGCCGCGTTCCGGAAAAAAGTTGGGGACTCCGACCTCCGGCTGCTGCCGGAGCTGCCGCCGATGCAGGTGGGGGGCTGAGCCGCCAGCGCTAGCTCACGAAGACGAGATTCGCGGCGAGCGTGAGGAGGAGGGCGAGCTCAAGGACGGCAACGATCGCCATCTCTCCGGCCGGGTGGCTGGTGGGCGGGCGAGCCTCGCCCCGGGAGTCGACGAGCGCCGCGGCGGCGAAGAGGCCGGCGAGCGGCATGAGGAAGAGCCAGATCCGTCCTACCTCGCCGCGCACGCTTCCCGAGAGGTCGAGGAGAAGGAGGAGCCCCCAGAAGCTCCAGAGCCCCCACCGGAACGGTCGCGAAAGCCGCCCTCGCCCGAAGCCGACGAGCGCCAAGCCCGCGAAGCCGACGACCGCCGGGCCGAGGAGGAGGGTGAAGTCATAGAGATTCCAGCCCACCCAGGTGGAATAGGAACGGGTCAGAACCGCCATTCCCCGGTGGGCGGCGATGGCGATCCGGAAGTCTCGCCAGGGAGCGTAGCCGGTCGCCAGCGAGAGGATCGCCCAGGGAGCGAGGAAGCCGACTCCCAGGAGCACCGCCCGGACCCAGACGGAACGCTGCCGCCAGGGCGTTGGCTCCTGAGGATCCACGCGTGGATCGGCGGCGAGGACTACGAGGCCGAGCCAGGGAAGAACGGCGAGGCAGCCGTAGCTCAGGAAGCAGGCCGCGGCGGCGAGGAGGCCCGCGGCACCCGCGCGCGCCCTGCCGCCCGACGCGGCGAGCGCCGCCGCCCCCACGAGAAGGAGCGGCAGAGCCTGGTCTAAAGACGGGGTGAAGAGCGACCGTGCCGGGGTGAGCAGCCAGAGGAGGACGGCGAGCGCCGACGCCTCGGGCGACAGGCCCCAGGCGCGGGCGAGACGGTGGAGGGGCCAGGCGGCGAGGGCGGAGAGGGCCGGGAGGAGAAAGGCCAGGGTGAGAACGGACCACGGTCCAGCCGGCGTTTCCGGCACCGGCCGGCCGCGCTCACGAGCCCGGCGGATCTCGCGGTCGAAGGCGTCGCGCGCCCGGATCACCAGCCCCTGCCCCGATCCTGCCAGCTCTTCGCCAGGCACCGCGAAACCGCGGGTCAAAACATCCAGCCCGCGCACGAGAAGAAGGGGGCCTGGCGGGTGGGTGCGGGAGTGCAGGTCGAGATCCTCGCTCGCGGCCGGAAAGTCGGCGAGCAGCTCCCGGGTCCCGGGAGCCACCCCGGCGTCGTAGACATAGCTGAAGCTGTGCCGGGAGACGAGCGACTGGAGCACCCGGCCGAATCCACCGGGCTGGGCGCTCTCGACCGCCAGGGTGAGCCCGAATCCGAGGCCGACCAGGAGGGTGAGGCCGGTCCGCGAGCCGGCGAAACGGCCGCTGTTGCGGAGAACGGCGGCGATCATCAGGACGGCGAGGGCGAGGAGGAGGGCGAGCGGACCGCCGTCGAGCCCAGGAGTACGGTACTCCCACCGCCATTCCCCGGGGCCGTTCACGCCCGGCAGCCGCAGCCAGACCGCGGCGATCAGTGCCAGCGTGAGCAGGGTGACGAGAGCGAGGAAGACGGGCAGGCGGCGCATGGCAAGTGGGTGGAAGATCGGTGAGCGGCGCCGCAGAGCATAGAGGATCGGGAGCCCCATCGCGCGCCCTGCCTCGCCGATTCGCCGATTCGCCGATTGCCACCGCTTCACCGAGCGCGTACCATGCCTCAGCTCTCACGATCCCTGATGAAACGCTCCGCCTCCCCTTCCCGCCGGGACCTCTGGGCCTCTCTCCTGCCCACGGCCGGGGCGGCCTTGGCCCTCCTCGTCGTGGCGCGCTTTCCGCCCTTCGCCTGGAGCGCCGGACCGGCCGGCGCCGGGCTGCTCCTCGTCCTCGTCTTCTGCGGCGCCGCGGCGGCCTGGCACCGGCCGCCCCTGGGGGGGGCGACCTTGGGGCTCGGGGCGGTGGTCCTGCCGGCCGCGCTCCTGCTCGCCGGGGCCGTCCCCGCCGCCTGCCTCGCCGCCGCGGCGTTCCTCGTCGCCGAGCTCTTCCAGCGTCTGGCCCGGCGGAGCCCCGCCGTCCAGCTCCCCGAGCGGCGGCGGGTCGTGCGTTCGCTCGAAAGCACCGGACGCGCCGCCCTCGCTGCTCTCGGAGCGGGCCTCGCCTGGGAGTGGACCGCCCGCCGGCTTCCTCCGGGCGACGAGGCACGGACGCTCGCCCTCGCCTCGGCCTGGGGGCTCGCCGCCTACCTGGTCCTCTGGATCGGCCTGGAGGCTGCGGACAGAAAGATCCGTCGCCCCGACCGCCCGCTCCTCCCCGGCCCCCTCTTCCTGCCGCCGCTCCTCGATGCCGCGGCCTGGATCCTCGGCACCGCCGCGGCGCGCGCCGGCCAGACCGCCGGCTGGACGGTGGGGGGCCTCCTCCTCGTGGGCTTCGCCGCCCTGAGCCTCGAAGCGGCGAGAAACGCCCTGCGCTCCGAGGTCTCGGACGAGCGGTACGAGAACATGGAGAAGGTGCACAAAGCGGCCGAGAAGGTCCGCGGCACGGGCCAGGAGCTCGTCGCGGTCGTCGAGCAGATCCGCGACGAGTGCGGCCACGTCGTCCCCTTTCACTGGTTCCAGTTCGAGCTCACCGCGCCGGGCAACCCGGCGAAGAGCTGGTACGCGGCCCACGAGGGCGAGCTCGCCCCCGGCGCCCCGGAGCCCGAGCGCTATCCGCCCTCCCTCCACGGCTTCCACCGCCGGGCCCCCTGGCAGGTTCTCGAGCGCAACCTGCGTTCGGACGGCGTCTCTCTCGCCACTCTGCGCCTCTGGTGCGATCCCCGGCGTCTCGAACCGGATGCCCTCGGTCTCCTCGATCGCCTCCTCCCGCAGATGGCGGCCTCGATCCACCGCTCGCTCCTGGATCGCGAGGCGCGCGAGGACCCCCTCACCGGAGTCGTCGTCCGCCGGGTGCTGGAGCGCCGGCTGCAGGAGGTCCACGCCCGCTGCCTCGAAGAGGGGGGCACGATGGCGGTCGTCCTTTGCGACCTCGACTTCTTCAAGCGGATCAACGACACCTACGGTCACGGCGCGGGCGACGAGGCCCTGATCGCCGTCGCCCGTATCCTGGACGGCGCCCGCCGCGACACCGATCTCTGCTGCCGCTACGGCGGCGAGGAGTTCACCCTCCTCTTGGAAGCGACGGACGGCGACACCGCCCTCGCCATCGCCGATCGCCTGCGTCGTTCCGTCGAAGCCCTGGAATTCACCGCCGGCGAGCACCGGGTCCCCCTCACGATGTCGGCGGGGGTGGCCGCCTTCCCCGAGCTCCACATCAAGACCGCCTCGGAGCTGCTCCTCTTCGCCGACGGCGCCCTCTACGAAGCGAAGCGCCGCGGCCGCAACCGCTGCCTTCTGGACTTAGGCCAGGGGCGTTACCAGGATCCCCGGGGCCAAGTCCTCACCGCCGAGGACGTACCCCCGATCCCCGAGCCGCCGCGGATCTTCGCGTGAGCGAGGGGCTGCCCCAGAATCTCCCCCGAATCTCCTCCGAATCTCCCCCCATAACGCTCGACTTACGCCGCAAATGCCGTTACACTTCGAGGGGTAAAGCCGCAGGGGGCCTGGATGATCGTCTACCTTCAAACCGACCTCTTCGCCTCACCCGCCCAGACGCTGGTCAATGCGGTCAACACCGTCGGAGTCATGGGGAAGGGGATCGCGAAAAGCTTCAAGGAGCGGTATCCCGAAATGTTCGGGGAGTACAAGTGGCTCTGCGACCGGGGAGAGCTGCGGACCGGGACGCTCCAGCTATGGAGGGGACCGGACAAGTGGGTCCTCAACTTCCCGACCAAAACCACATGGCGCCTTCCCTCGACCCTCCCCTATGTGAGGGAAGGGCTCGAGAAGTTCGTGGCGAGCTATGAAAATCTCGGGATCACCTCGATTTCCTTCCCGCCGCTCGGCTGTGGCAATGGCAATCTTGACTGGGCGGACGTCAAGCCGCTGATCGAGTCCTACCTCCAAGATCTGCCTATTCAGGTCTACGTTCATGAGCGGTACGTGGCAACGGACTTCGTACCCGAGCACTTGGAGAAGATCCCGCCGGCGGTCGACTATGAGCATTTCCTGGACGACATCCGCACGCTGACTGCTGAGCCTTCCTTCGAAACCCTGGACCGCGACTCGCTTTTCACCGCCGCGATCCTCGACAATGGCGATCTGGAGATCCACGAGTCCGGTGAAAAGGAGAAGGTTCTCCACGAAGAGCTCGAGACCGCATGGTCTGCTCTTCAGGTGGGACTACTGACAGCGGATCAGTTGGACGGAGAGCTCTCCCGTCGGCACAACGACTATCTGTTGAGCGTCCTGGCTCGCCTTCCTTATGTGCAGGCTGCCAAGATTCAACATTTGCGTGGGAATGCCTACCAGCCAGGCCATGGCTTGTTTTTCCGTGAGCGCCGCCCCTCCCTTCACGTGGAGGCCAGGCGCGAGCAGGTCCAGGGAAAGTTGTGGGCCTGACACCGGAGCGGGCCGCACGGCATATCGCCGAGTGGTCCGGGTGGTCAGGCCTCTTCTCCCGTAATAGCCTCTGGCCGAAATATCTTTTCCACGCAGCCCATGTAACGACAGCGGTCGAGATTCTCCGCTCGGGCCACCTCATCTGCAGGAGCCGACTGGGCACCATCAAGCACGACGTCGCAAATCAGGGAGCCTTACACAATAACCCGCAGCCTCACGGCTCTGTCCGCCTCTACTTCAGGCCCAAAAACAATTTTCATTTCAAAACCGAGGGCATAAAGTGCCGTGATGATCCCTATCGGGACAGGTATCAGATGTCGGTCCCGATCATGCTGGTCTTCGATGCCTTGTCCGTCCTCACGCTTCCTGAGGTCGGGTTCTCTCCAGGCATGCTGTCGAGAAGACGCCAGATCGGTAGAGACATTCGCCTTTTCGATCAGATTCCTTTCGAGTGGGTTTACCACGACTCCGTTCCCGATGTCATGGACAAAGAGTCCATTCAGGACGCCCGAATGGCTGAGGTCGTCGTACCTGGGCGGTTGCCACTGTCACAGCATCTCCGCTTCGTGGTCTGTAGAACTCCGCTGGATCGGCGCACCCTGCTTCACCTGCTCGGTGAGGATAAGCCAGGCTTCCGGGATCAGATCGTCATCGAGCAGGTCCCTTCTTCGACCTTTCTGCATCATGGCCTCTATCTCACTCGGGCCGATCTCACCTCAATCGGCCTCCGTCTCGATTTCCACCCGCCCAAGAGGCGCCCCGCCTTGGGGTCGATCAAGATCCGGCTCACGAACAGACTGGAGGGGCAGTACCCCGACAGCTATGACCTGGAGATTCCCGGCGATATCCCGAGCGTGATCATCCGCTCCATCCCCGCTGCTCTCGAAAACTGCTGGGAGATCGAGTTGGAGGACGTGCTCGCTTTCCATGCGCCGATCCCCTCGCAGACCTCTGTTTTCACGGGTTGAAGGTTCGACGCGCCCCGCCATCACCAGACTCCTCCACGGCACTACCCGGCCGCAACGGCTAAAATAGCCGCCCTATGGCCCCCGCCCGCCCCTTCCCCGCCTCCGCGCTACGGCACCCAGGCGTCCGCGCGTGAGTGAACCGAGCCCGGAGAGGCCGACGCCTCCCGCCTCAGGGTGGGAGTCCCGCCCGCTCCTCGTCTGGGGTCTGCTGGTGCTTCTGCTCGCTTTGAGCATTCTGCCGCGGCTTCCCTGGCTCGCCAATGCCACCCGCAGCTTCAATGCCGATGAAGCGGTCGACGCCCTGGTCGTCCAGCACCTGCTCCACCGGGGAGAGCTGACGCTCTACAACTGGGATGCCCACTATTACGGCATCGTCGAAGGTATCCTCACCATCCCCTTTCTCGCCGCGGGACTCGCGATCCCGCTCGCCTCGAAGCTCGGGTCGCTCGTCGGCTTTCTCGCCCTGATGGTGGGGGTCTTCCTCCTCGGCCGGCGGCTCTACGGCTCGGCTGCCGGCCTCGCCGCGGCCGCTCTCCTCCTCGGGTTCTCTCCCCAGGTCGTGCAGTGGAGCGTCCTCGCGAGCGGCGGCTATGCTCTGGTCGTCGCGTGGGGGACCCTCACCTTCGTCCAATTCGACCGGTATCGGGCGGCGCCCAGCCTCGCCCGACTCGTCGGTCTCGGTTTCATGGTGGGGTTCGGGCTCTACATCTACGAGCTCTTCCTGGTTTACGTGGCGACCCTCGCCTGCGCCTGGGTGGTCGCCTCGCTCCCCTGGCGGGTGCTCCTCGCTCCCGACCGCGCGGCGGCCGAGCGCGAGATCCGCACCTTTCCCCAGATCCTCGGCCGTGCGGCCCTGTTTCTCGCCGGATTCGTTCTCGGGTGGGCGCCCAAGCTCGCCCTCCTCTTGACCGGAACCTCGGCCGCCGGCAAGCGGCCGATCTATGCCCTCGCCCATCCCCGGGCGGCCTTCGCCAATCTGCGACTCCTCGTCACCCAGTGCATCCCGGCGTTCCTCGGCATCGATCCGGGAGCGGACCCGCGGCTCGGCGAAACGGTGGGCCGCCACCCGTGGCTGCTCTCGGGTGTCCTCGGCCTCCTCGTCGCCGCGGTGTACCTCACGGCCTGGGGAGCCGGCGCTCTGCGAGCCTGGCCGCGAGTCCGGAGCGCCTTCAGGCGGCCGCCCGGAGAGCTCGACGCCGCAACCCTTGTCGTCCTCCTCGTGCCCATCGTGGGGCTGCTCTTCGTTCTCAGCCCCAATCCCCAGGATGCGTTCTCCAACCGCTACCTGCTCCCCTGGCTCACCAGCCTGCCGGTGCTCGCCGGGGCTCTCCTCGTCCGGCTCGGCGGCAGGCCCGGGACCGGGAAGCGATCGGCCCGGCTCGCCGCCTGGCTTCTCGGGGCTCTCCTCGTGGCGTTCCCTCTGGTACAGATCGCCCGCTGGCACGAGGACTCGGGCTATCTCGACGCACGGCTCCGGCTCCTCCATCCGCCGGACCCGATGACGGACGTCCTGCGGTATCTCCGCCAGGAGGGGATCTCGGGGGGCTACGGCAACTACTGGATCTCCTACAAGGTGACCCTCCTCTCCGGCGAGCAGGTCGTCGTGACCCCGCTTGAGGACTGGGACCGCTATCCTCTCTATTCACAGCGGGTGGCGACCCTGTCGACCGAGGCCTATGTCTTCGGCGGTCCCGAGGAGGCGGCGCGCGCCGGCTTCCCCGCCCGGCTCGCCGGCCGGCCCTTCGTCGTGCGCACGATCGACGGCAATCTCGTCTATACCAGCCCGGAGCATCGGCGCCTGCTGCCGCCGATCGTGAACCCTCGGCCGCTCCTCCACCCGCGCGCCGGGATCGTCGCCCGGGTCCCCGGTGTTGTGCTGCCGGGAGAGACTCTGAGCGTGCCGGTCACCGTGACCAACCGGAGCGACCGCCCCTGGTCCGCCGTGGGCACGTTCGACACCGGGATCTATCGGGTGGCGGTCGGCTATCGCTGGCTGAACGACCAGGGAGGCGTCGTCGTCGCCGAAGGTGAGCGTTCCCGTCTCCCCCGGGATGTCCCGCCGGGGGCCTCGACGGAGGTCACGACGCGCATCCCGGTCCCGGCAGAGCCCGGGGCCTACCGGCTCCGCATCACGGTCGTCCAGGAAGGGGTCTGCTGGTTCGACGACACGGGTGGGTCCGCGGCCAACTTCAGGGTCCGGGTCCGGGCAGCGGCGCGCCGGGCGGCCTGAGGTGGCTTTAAGGGTGTTCGGCCGAGGCTCCTTACCTGCCAATATGGCATCGAAACCTGCCGCGAGCCGGACTTCACGACCGGCGAAGAGGTCGCGACGGCGCCGGCAACTCCTCAAGCGAGCTTCAGAGGTCGGCTCACGGGACCGTTCAGGGCAGCGGCAGGACCGGTCCCCTTTCCCACTCCCGCGAAGCGCCGAGGGTGACGGTCCCCTCGTCCGGTCCGGTCACCCGCTCGGGAGGCGCGGGAGAACGCCTCAAGGCCTCGTGCTCGGCGCGGTTGGCGCGGACGGCGCCGTCGAGCCAGGCGGGCCTCTGCTCCTGGGCGAGGTCGCCCGCCAGGTCCAAGGGGAGAAAGAAGGCATCTTCGGGCGATTCCAGGAGACCGCGGGAGACCGCGGAGGCGGCCGTGGCGAGGTAGAGGGGGCGGAGGCGGTCGAGGAGGGTGCGGTAGGCCTCGCGGAAACGGCCGCGGAGCGGGTCGGCGGGGAGCGGAGTGGAGGCCATGGGAGAGCGAGCCTCGGCGGCGCGCTCCGGGGTCTCGGCCCAGGAGGGGAGAAGGAGATCGGGGGGACCGAAGCGGTGGAGGTCGACCCGGCGTCCGGTGAGGAGCCGGCGCGCCGCCCGGCTGAGGACCGGGGGAACCTCCTCGCCCCGGGCGCGGCGCCGACGGCGGGCGAGGGCGGCGAGCAGGTCGGCGAGGAGCGCCTCGTTGGTGTGCGGCAGACCGCGCGAGAGCTCGACTCGGAAGCGTTCGGCGAGGCTCTCCGGCGAGCCCATTCCGGGGAACCCACCCGAGGAGGGCGCCCCCCTGTCACCGCCGGAGCGGGTCAGGCGCAGGCGAAGGCGATGAAACGCCGCCGCCGCGGCGAAGCCGCGGGCTCCGGAGGGAAGGGAGCCGCTACCGCCGGGGTCCGCCAGGGCAGCCGCGACCTCGGTGCCTCCGGGAACCTCGCCCAAGAGGGCGGCGAGCTTGACGTCGTCCAGATAGAGACGCAGGCGGACGATCCGCACCGGGGGCGCCTCGGGGACGGGGAGGTTGAGGAGGTAGAGCGCGTAGCGCAGGCCGCTCCCCACCGCATGCCGCAGCAGGGTCACCCCGAAATGGGAGAGCGGCGGCAGGGGCCCTGGAGTGAGCAGGGACCGGCTCATGGAGGGCGGGGCCAAAACCGGGGTACGGTAGCACGTCGGGCTTCCGGGGAGAGAGGGGATCTGCGGTGGGCCGGCGGGGGCCGTGTAACGAACGGCCGGCCGCCGGCGCCTGTTGAGATAGAAAGAGGCCCCTTCCATGACCCGAGTCCGCGACCACGGCATCCCCCAGACCCGCATGCACCACGATTCCCTCGCCGGCACCTTCGCCGGCCCGGGGAGAGACGAGCTTCTCCACGCGCTCCACCTCTGTCTCCAGGGCGAGCGGGTCTTCACCTCGGAACTCCGGCGGGAGATCGCCGCGCGGGGGGTCGACCTCGAATCCCTCGCCCGCAGGGTGGCGCCTGCCGCTACGACATAAGGCCGGTTGCCCGGACCGCGCTCTCGCGGTAGGGTAGCGGCCCCATGGGGAGAGCCGATCGCCAGTCGCCGCCGCCGTCCGATCCGGAGGCGGGCATCTGGCAGGGGCGCTCGGTGGCGCGCCGTTTCCTCTCGCCCGACGGCCTGACCGTGCTCGTCGGCCGGACCGCCGAGGACAACGACGTCCTCACCTTCAAGCTTGGAGCGCCGGGCGACTTCTGGCTGCACGTGGCGGGAGAGTCGGGCTCGCACGTGGTGGTGAGAAACCCCGAGGGGCTCGATCGCCTGCCGAGGGAAACCCTCCGCTTTGCCGCCGGCCTCGCCGCCGGCTACTCGAAGGCCCGCCGCGGCGGACGGGTGGCGGTTCACGTCTCGACCTGCGCCGAGATCAGCAAACCGCGTGGCTTCGCCGCCGGCAAGGTCGCTCTCGGGCGCTACAAGAGCGTCGACGCCGCACCGCTCCGGGGCGACGGCGGCGATCCCAAGCTTTAGCGGTTCCCCGGTTGCTCCGCCGCCGCCTGGCGCGGTAGGGTAACGCGCCATGAAACGGAGAACGCTCAGAACCGCCATCCTGCTCACCCTGCTGCCTGTCCTCGCCTCCTCTTCTCGCGTCCGCGCCGCCGAACCCCCGGCCACGCCCGCTCCCGACGCCCAGACGACCGCGCCGGCGACTCCGGCGGCATCGGCGACATCGGCGGCGGCTCCGGCGGCTCGACCGGCGGTCGCCGCCATCCCCGCTCCGCCCGATGTGGCGGCGCCGCCGGCCGACGCCCAGACGACCGCCTCCGGGCTGGCCTCGAAGGTTCTGACGGCCGGCACCGGCACCGTTCATCCTGGCCCCAACGACCGGGTCAAGGTCGATTACACGGGCTGGACGACGGACGGCAAGATGTTCGACTCCTCGATCGCTCGCGGTAAACCGGCCATCCTCCCCCTGGACAAGGTCATCGCCGGTTGGGGCGAGGGGTTGCAGCTCATGGTCAAGGGCGAGACTCGGCGCCTCTGGATTCCCGCCAAGCTCGCCTACGAGGGGCTGCCCAAAAAGCCGCAGGGGATGCTGGTCTTCGACGTCACGCTCATCGACCTTCAGATGGCCCCGCCCCCCGCCCCGCCCGACGTGGCGGCGCCGCCGGCCGACGCCCAGCACACGAAATCCGGTCTCGCCTACAAGATTCTGACCCCCGCCGCCGGCAAGCACCCCAAGGGGGACAGCATCGTCAAGGTCAACTACACGGGCTGGACGACGGACGGCAAGATGTTCGACTCCTCGATCGCCCGCGGCACGCCGGCCAATTTCAACCTGTCGAAAGTGATCCCCGGCTGGACCGAAGGCATCCAGCTCATGGCCCCGGGAGAGACCGCCCGCTTCTGGATTCCCGAAAAGCTCGCCTACAGGGGGGCCGAAGGAGTCCCGGCGGGGACCCTGGTCTTCGATATCGAGCTGATCGAGATCGTCAAGCAGTAGCGACGGTCATCGAGGAGCGGTGGAAACGGGATGGGCCGGGAGGGAGCGGACATCTCCCGGCTCAGTCGTCAGACAGTAGACGCCCAGACTGGCCACCGTGGTCGCCACCGTCACCGCGGCGAAGGCGACCAGGAGCGCCAGGGCGAGCGCGCGCATGCCGCGGGAGAAGCGGCGCGGGGTGGCGGCATAACCCTCCGGCTGCTCCAGGATGCCGATGGGGGTGACGCGGGGGAGGTCGATCGCCGTATCCATATCCATATGGAGAGGATACGGCGGTCCGCGGCTTTGAGGATCACTCCGAGCGTTGCGGAGGCGGCGGAGGCTGAAGCCGCGAGACGATCCCGTACGCCAGCCGGCGGCCGAAGCTCCGTGTCTTCTCCACGTCTCCGCTGCTCCAGCCGGGGAGGACGTTCATCAATCCGGGAATCCAGCCGGTGCCGGTGAGCGAGCCGATTTCGCAGGGGACCACCGCCTCCTGACCGGTCGCCAGATCGCGGAGCGTGAAAGAGACACCCAGCCCTCTCCAGTGGAACTCGGGCACGATTCCTAACGTGACGAAGGGAAGCAGCATGGCGAGCGAAGGGTCATTGCCGAGGCCGCAGTGTCCCCGGATCGTCGCGACATAGTCCGGAGCGGGTCCGCCCGAGCCGGACGGGACGACGGCACGAAACAGCCCGGTGCGTTCGAGCAAGGGGGCGAGCCTGCCGGGCCGGGCGCAGGGGTCGTCCACGACGGCGACGACGCCGAGACTCCCCGCCCGGTCGACGAGGGACGACTGGGCCGCGGTCAAGGGCCGCGGCCGTAGCGAGGTGCTACAGCCGGCGAAGGCGACGCCACCAACGAGACCGACGGCGAGGAACAAAAGGTGAGGAAGCTTGGGGGGCATGGAGGTTCTTCTTGCCGCGGAGAAGAGCCATGGGCGTGCCAATTCGGGGAGCCGAGATCAAACTCTGGCCAGAGAAGGGCTTAGGCGAGAGGAGGAGGTGAGGAAGGCGAAAATTGGAAGTCGCAACTGGACATAGGATGTATAGTGGCTCTGCACGGAATGTCCAGACGGAGCACCAGCGATGCCACAGAAACATCGGTCCGGCGGAGAGCCGCTCCTCAAAGAAGCGGAGCGGGAGGTGGTGGAGGCGATCTCCCGACTCGTCTACTGCAATCCGTTCACCCCCGAGCGCCTGACGCTCGAACGCCAGGCCCTGGGTGAGGCCTTCACCCCGTTCGACGTCGTCTGGCACGCCCAAGTCGACCCGTCCCGGGACAACCCCAACGTTCCCCGCATCCGGGCACGGGCCGAAGAGCTCGCCTCCATCCTGCGCTCCCGCCTGACCCCGAGCTCCGGGGTGACCGACCCCGCGCCCGACCCCGCCGATCTCGAGCTCGATCTCTACCGCGACCTCGTCCTCTACCTGCTCTACAGTCGAAACGAAGACCGCTTCCTGGCGGCAATCGAGGCTCAGGCCGGCGGCCACCCTTCCTTCGGCTTCTACCGCGACTTCGTGGCCGACCTCGACTATTTCCTCGCTCTGCCGAAGCTCAGGAAGAGCCCTACGGATTCGGCCCACCTCTTTGCCTGCTGCTTCCAGATCCGCCGCGCCTTCCACTTCACCTTCCACTCGATCGTCGGCGGCTCGCCACCCGCGGCCCGCCTCCGAGCCCAGGTCTGGCAGTCGATCTTCACCCACGATCTGAAGCGGTACCTGCGAGCTCTCTACCGCAACATGGGAGACTGGACCACCCTCGTCAGCGGCCCCTCGGGGACGGGCAAGGAGCTGGTGGCACGGGCCATCGGTCACTCGCGCTACCTCCCCTTCGACCCGGCGACGCTCAAGTTCCGGGAGAGTTGGGCCACTTCCTTCTACCCCCTGAATCTTTCGGCTCTGTCGCCAACCTTGATCGAGTCGGAGCTCTTCGGCCACCGGCGCGGCGCTTTCACCGGCGCGGTGGCGGACCGCGTCGGCTGGCTGGAGGTCTGCCCGCCGCTCGGCACCGTCTTTCTGGACGAGATCGGCGAGACGGATCTCGCCATCCAGGTGAAGCTCCTCCGGGTATTGGAGACCCGCAGCTTCGAGCGCCTGGGAGAGACCCGGTTCCGCTCCTTCGAGGGCAAGGTGGTGGCGGCGACCAACCGCGACCTCTCTCGCGAGATGCAGGCCGGCCGCTTCCGCGCCGACCTCTACTACCGGCTCTGCTCCGACCTCCTGGTCACCCCCACCCTCCACGAGCGGATCGCCGCGGCGCCCGAGGAGCGCGCCAACCTGGTTCTCTTCCTCTCCCAGCGCGCCCTGGGGGAGGGACTGGAGGAGCTGGCTACGGAGGTAGCGCGGGAGGTGGAGGGCTGGATCGACCGTCACCTGGGACCGGACTACCCCTGGCCGGGCAACGTCCGCGAGCTCGCCCAGTGTGTCCACAACGTCCTCATCCGCGGCGAATACCGGCCGGCGAGACCGCTGGAAGCTCCGGGAGAGCAGGGAGGAGCCCGCGCGCGGCTGGCAGCCGAGATCCTCTCCGGGGAGCTCTCGGCCGAGGAGGTTCTACGCCGCTACTGCACCTTGGTCTACGCGCGGGTCGGCAGCTACGAGGAGGCCGGCCGCCGGCTGGGGCTCGACCGGCGGACGGTCAAAAGCCGGGTGGCGGAGGATCTGCTGGCGGAGATCGGCCCCGAGGCCACAAGTTTTATCTTGGCAACGAAAACCTCCGAGCGCGCACCTGGAATATTAGAGGCTCATCCAAGCCGCAAAGGAGAGATCGCATGAAGAAGCGAGAATTACCACGACTCACCCTTCACCGGGAGACGCTACGGCGTCTCGACGAGCCGGCCCTCCGCGGGCTGGCAGGAGGGGAAGACCCGCCCTCCACGCAGTGCACCATCTGCCCGGTTTGCACGGACCCCAACACCACGGGCGGGTAGCCGTCGGACCTCCAAGCCTGACCGCAAGCCGCCGCTCGACGAAAGGAAGAAACAATGAAAAAGATGCAGCCAAACCGCCTCGTCCTTCACCGCGAAACGATCCAGCGCTTGGATGGAGCCTTCGGCGGGCTGATGGGAGGGGTTGCTGAGCCGCCTTCCTCCCAGATCTGTTGCCCGGACACTCTCGCGGTCATCAACGCTAAGCCGCTGGGGACGAAATAGGGCTCGACCCGTGGATGTATGGATTGAATTTGGAAACGGTTTCCTGGGAGCTATAAGCGCTCCCAGGAAAAGTCGCTCTCGTAAAAAGCCCCCTCGCTCGCCGCACCCTTAGTGCCCCACGGGATCGACGAGCGACAAGCTCCAGATGTCCCCCTCGTCGTTCGTCCGCACGGTGCAGAGCGTCCGGTCCCCCGGCCCGGTGGTGACGCTCACGTAAGGGGAGTGGGGAGGGCGGGGGAGCACGGTCCGCGCCGTGCCGCCTGAGGCGTCGATCACCCAGACCGCGTCGCGATCGAGGAAGACGATCCGCCTGCCATCGTGAAGGAACTCCGGATCCTTCCCGGTCCCGGTGAGACGGAGATAGGTGTTGTCCGCCAAAGACCAGAGGACGATACCGGGCGCCGGCGACTCGTCGGGGCGGAGGAGGATCCCGGCGAGGGAGCGCCCGTCCGCGGACCAGGAGGCCCGCGCCAGAACCTGGCCGCCGTCCACCTTGGGGAGCACCTGGAGGCTCTTGGGGTCGCCGGAAGCGTCCATCAGGGCCGTGCCCCGGGAGCCGTAGGTAAAGCCGATCCGCTTGCCATCCGGCGACCAGAAGGGATTGAGGATGGGCTCCGTACCCGGGAGGTGGGTGACCTGGGTGAGACCGCTGCCATCGGGCCGGATCGTCCACGCCTCATACTTGCCGCTGCGGTTCGAAACGAAGAGGATCTGCCGGCCGTCCGGGGACCAGCGGGGCGTTCTGTCGCGGGCCGGATCGTTCGTCAGCTGGCGGATGTCGGTGCCGTCGGGCCGGATGACGAACAGGTCCTCCTGGGGGGAGGACGAGCGGAAGACCAGCCAGGACCCATCGGGAGAGAGCTCGGCGGACCAGATCGTGCGCGCCCCCTGGAAGACCAGGGCCGGCGTCCCCACGGCCTGGCCCTTTTCCGGCGAGAAGGGTACCTGCTCGACGAAGCTCTGGTCGTCGTGGGTGGCGTAGACCAGGAGATGGCCGTCGCGAGAGAAGCTGGGGAGAGCGCTCCACACCGAGGGGGTCGTGACCGGCTGGGGCGTCCCCTGCACCTCGCCGGTGTCCTCGTCGATCCCCACTCGCCAGAGGTTCATGCTGCCGCCCCGGTTGCTGGCGAAATAGAGGAACCTGCCGTCGGGCGACCAGACCGGGCACCAGTTGTAATAGACGTCGTCGACCACCGACACCGGCATGCCCCCCTCGGCGGGGACGGTCCAGATCGCCCGCCGGGCGCCCGGTTGGGCGAGGCCCCAGAAGGCGATGCGCTTACCGTTCGGCGACCAGGAGGGTTGCACCCCGTCCGGCACGCCGAGCGGCCGGCTTTTTCCCGTCATCACATCGACGAGGAAGATCTGGCTGCGCGACTCCCGGGACGCGGGGTCTAAAGCGCTCTCCGTCGCCACGACGATCTCCCGGCCGTCGGGCGACCAGGCGGGGTTGTAGCCGAAAGCGGTGAGCCGCGAAACCGATTCGCCCGTCGCCCCCATGAGGAAGATGCCGCCGCCGTCGCGTTCGGAACGGAAAGCGATCCGCTGCCCGTCCGGGGAGATGGCGGGCTGGGTGTCGTCGGCCGGCGAGTTCCGCGTCAGATTGATCGGGCTGCCGCTCGCCACGCGCTGGAAGAAGAGGTCGGAGTTGTCATTCACCGACTTGGCATAGACGAAGAACGTGCCGTCCGGCGAGAGGCTGGGGAAGGTCTCCCGCCCCTGGAGGTCGGTCAGATGGGTGAAGTTCGTCGGCTGGGGAGCGACGATCTTACCGCCCCGACGCCAAGCGAGGACGCCCACCAGACCGGCGGCCGCGACGAGGCCAAGCCCGAGGAGCAAAGCGACGGCGAGCCGCCGCTTCGGGCGGGTGGCGACCGGCACCCCGGTCGAAAGGGTGGTGGACGCCATTCCCTGGACCCGCCGGAGGTCGGCCAGGGCCTCACCCGCATCCCGGTAGCGCTCCCCCGGATCTTTGGCCAGCATCGAGCCCACGATCCGCTCGATCTCCGGCGTCACCTCCGGACGGATCGTCGACAGGGGCTCCGGCTCCTGGTGGAGCACGGCATGGACCACCGCCACGTCGGTCCCGCCGGCGAACGGCCGCCTCCCGGCGAGCATCTCGTAGAGGACGACTCCCATCGACCAGACGTCGGCCCGGGCGTCGGTCTCGCCGCCCCGCGTCTGTTCCGGCGACATGTAGGTGGGCGTGCCGAGCAGCGTGCCATGCCGGGTGGGGCCGGCCTCACCCTTGAGCTTGGCGATGCCGAAGTCGAGCACCTTGACGACGCCGTCGTTGGTCAGAAAGAGGTTCGCCGGCTTGACGTCCCGGTGGAGGATGCCGTGGTGGTGGGCCTTGGCGAGGCCACGGGCGGTCTGGGTGGCAAAATCCAGGGCCTGGTCGACAGGGAGCGGACCGCGCGCGATGCGATGCTCCAGGCTCTCCCCCTCGTAGAGGGGCATGGCGAGAAAGAGGAGCCCTTCCTCGGTCTCCCCGATCTCCAGGATGGTGCAGAGGTTGGGATGGTCGAGGGCCGAGGCGGCCCGCGCCTCGGTCAGGAACCGCGCCTTGGCGACCGGGTCCCGCACCAGCTCCGGAGCGAGGAACTTCAAGGCGACGGTACGGCCGAGCCGGGTGTCCTCCGCCCGGTAGAGGACGCCCATGCCGCCGCCACCCAGGGGCTCGGCGATCCAGAAGTGGGAGACCGAGCGGCCGGTGAGCACGGCGGCCGGGAAGGCGGGTGGACCGTACCCGCCACCGGTGAGCGGGGTCGCTCTCTCCTCCTCCAGGAGATCGGCGTCGACGGCCAGGAGATCCCGCCGCATCTCTTCGACCCGCGCATAGCGCGCGGCCGGGTCCTTGGCCAAGGCGCGCTCGACGATCCGGTGGAGAGCGGGGGGCAGACCGGCCAGGCGCGAGGCGACCGGCACCGGTTCCTCCCGCAGGATGGCTCGCGCCACCTCCTCCTCGCTCCCCTCGAAGGGCACCTTGCCGGCCAGCATCTGGTAGAGGATCACCCCCAGGGACCAGACGTCGGTCCGGCCGTCCAGAGGAACGCTGCGGAGCTCCTCGGGAGAGCTGTAGGGGGTACCGCTCGCGGTCTTGCCGGGCGGCGGCGTTGCGAGGTCCATCAACTCGACCCGTTCCTCGGCGGAGATGAAGACTTGCGCCGGGGTGAGGGGTCGGTGCCCGCCGTGCCCAACGCCGGCGGCCCGGCCGGTGGCGATCTCGGCCGCGATCTGCACGGCGAGATCCAGGGCCTCGGCGAGCGGCAGCGAGCGGCGCGCCAACCGCGTTTCCAGAGTCTCACCAGGGGAGGAGATCGTGTCGCCGATGTTCAAGTTCTCGAAACCAGGAGGTCCGATCCGGACCTGGATCGTTCGTATGAAGGACGGTGAGTCTAGCACCCGGGAGGGCTCGCGGAGGCCTTGAGAGGCTGCCTCCGCCTCACTTGCGATGCGCGATTCCGGGAAGACCGACCCTGTACAGATGGCGGCACGCCTCCGTCGAGCTTCGCTCCGCGCCCGGAGATTCCAGGTGCGGCACACCCGGTGGCCGACATTCAGCCACCGGGTGATCCACTCTCAGCTCTTGGCGATTCCCGCCTTCAGCACCGCGGTCGCCTTGTCGATCGCCGCGGCAGCGGCTTCGAGCGTCTTCGCGACGACCGTCACCTGCTCGGTCGCCTCGTTCCAGTTGCGCTGCTCCAGGGCCTCGCGCACCCCAGGCAGAGTCTTCACCCCATAGCCCGTGTAGAAGCCCGGGGCGTAGATCTCGTGACGGAACCAGGGGCGGCGGGGGAGCCCTTCGTTGTGGAGGAGGGCCCGTTCGACGCCCATGAGAGCGGTGTCCAGATCTTTCTGGGTGGCCTCGGGAAGACCCTTCTCGGTCGCGGCCGCGGCCTTGTCGTAGGCCCGGGCGCTCAGATCCAGAGTGGCGAGCGCGTTGTCCAGGGGAGCGAAGTTGAGATGCGGAACCGGGTCCTTCGGCTTCGGGATCACATAGGTCTCGGTGGGATCGGCGGCGGCGAGGAGGAGGCCGTCCTCGATCTGCCGATTGGTTTCGGCGGTGTCCTTCCGGAGGGTGTTGGAGAGCTCCTCCACCTCCTTCACGTAGGTTCCCACGGTCTCGGCCAGGCTGGTGAACTCGTAGGGGAGGACGTCGGCGTTGGCGAAGCGCAGGACGGCGCGGCCCCCGGTTTCGGCCATGGTCGCCCCGTACTGGAAGGTCGGATCCATGAAGCGGGTGTAGTGGGTGAAGGAGTCATAGACCGAATGGTAGGAGCCGCCGCCGGCCTCGCCGCCGTAGCCCAGGTTGAGCGACGGGATGCCCAGGTGCTGGAGGAACGGGGTGAAATCGGAGCCCGAGCCGAGGGCGGGGATGTGGAGGTCGGTCCGACTCCGCAGCTCCTGCTTCTCGTTGGCGGGGCCGTTGACCAGCTCGACGGCCCTCCGGCGCTCGAGGACGCTCATCCCGCGCTCGGGATCCTTGACGTCTCTCGCCACCTGGTTGATGAAGCGCTCCAGGATGTGAGAGCCGCCGACGCCGAAGAAGCCGCGGCTGTTCGAATCGGTATTGATGTAGAGGACCGCCTTTTTCTGCAGCTCGGCGTCGTGGGTCTCCGCCCACTCGGTCGAGCCGAGGAGGCCGGGCTCCTCCCCGTCCCAGGCGGCGTAAACGATCGTCCGCTTCGGCTTCCAGCCGCTTTTCGCCAGGGTGCCCACGGCCTTGGCCTCTGCGAGGAGAGCGACCAGGCCGGAGATCGGATCGTCGGCGCCATTCACCCATCCGTCATGATGGTTGCCGCGCACCACCCACTCGTCCGGCCGCTCGCTCCCCGGGAGCGTCGCGATGACGTCGCGCGCCGGCACCAGGTTCCAGTTGAATTCGAGCTTGACGTGGACGCGAGCGGGGCCGGGTCCGAGGTGGTAGGTCAGGGGGAGAGCGCCACGCCAGGCATCGGGCGCCACCGGTCCGCCGAGAGCGGCGAGGAGCGGCTTGGCGTCGCCGTAGGAGATGGGGAGGACGGGGATCTTGGTGAGGGTCGCCGCGTCCTTGCGGTCCAGGCGCTTGGCGTCGGCCGTGGCGCCGACCCCGGGAGTGAGCGGGTCGCCGGGATAGAGCGGCATGTCGGCGACCGAGCCGCGCTGCACCCCGTTCTCGTTCCGATAGGCCCCCTTGGGGTAGACGTCGCCCTCGAAGTAGCCATCGTCGTGCGGATCGGAGTAGATGATGCAGCCGATCGCCCCGTGCTCGGCGGCGACCTTGGGTTTGATCCCGCGCCAGGAGCCGCCGTAGCGGGAGAGTACGATCTTGCCCTTGACGTCGATCCCCCGCTTCTCCAACTCTTCGTAGTCCTTGGGAACGCCGTAGTTGACGTAGACGAGGTCGCCGGTGACGTCCCCATCGATCGAGTAGGCGTTGTAGGTCGGCAGCTGCTCGGCGGTCTGACTGGAGGTCGGGTCTCCGGCGACGGGCGGCTCGGCCAGCTTGGCGGTGAAATGGGTAGGGGCCAGAAGCTCGACGAGCCGAGTCTTCGGGGTGGGGAAGAGGACCCGGAACTCTTCGATCCGGGTGTCGTAGCCCCAGGAGCGGAAGAGGCCGGCCAGGAACTGCGCATTGTCCCCGCCATAGGCCGAGCCCACCGGATGGGGGCGGGCGGACAGGCGCTGCATCCACGGCTTGAGGTCGTTGCGCTCGACGGCGGCGGCGAAGCGGGACTCGAGAGCCCGCTCCTCCCCGGCTCGGGCGGCGCTGAAGCCGAGGAGCGGGGGATCGGCGACCGGGGCGGCGGTGGCGATGCCGGCAAGGGAAAGGGAGACGAAGATCGGCAGGATACGGATGAGGCGCATGGGCTATCTCCGAAAGCGTCCAAAAGCGTCCGGTAGCGGGAAAAGAGCGACCGCCGGACGTTAACACAAGGCCTGCGGGGACGGTGGCACCCGACTTCCGGTATCCTTGCTCCGCACGGGCCCGGGAGTGGGCGAGGAAGGTCGGCCACGAGACATGTTGTCCCATCCATCCAAGGTGGAAAATCCGGCTCGGCGCGACCTCCAGACGGTCTTCGCCGGACTTTCGGTCGACACTCTGCAGTGGAGCCTGGGGCTTCTCTGCGCCGGGATCGGGGCCTTCATGCTGGTGGCACCGCACCAGTTCGAGAGCCCACCCTACGCCTTTCTTCTCTCCTACCTCCCCGTCTGGGGCCTCCTCGGGCTCGCCGCCGGAATCGCCCTCCTCTCCGTACCGGTCACCCGGCCTGGTCCGGCCGCCACGGCGGTGATCCAGGGAATCGTCGGGATGGCGCTCCTCGGGCTCGCGCTCGGTTTCGCCCGGGCGGGAGGGTGGACCGGTTTCTTCTTCTACCTGAGCCTGGGCGTCGGGACTCCCTTCGCCTGGGAGCGGCCGGGTACCCGCCGCGCCCGGGCCCCTGCGCTCCTCTCGGGTGATGTCCTCGCCCTGCTCCTGGGGATCGGCGCCACCCTGGCCGGCCTCTCCGTCCTGGTCAAGGGCGCTCCGGGCTTTGGGTCCTACCAGGGGTCCTACCAGCAGCAGCGCATGCTCATCCCCTACTTCGGTGGGATCTGGCTCGTCACCGGTCCGCTCCTCGTCCGCGCCCAGCTCCGGCCGCTCTCGCGACGGGCGAAGGCGATCTCCCATCTCCTGGGTGGCCTCTCGCTCCTCTCCTTCGGCCTCCTCGTGGCCCTCCCCGGCCGGGCCTGGACGGGGATCGGCATCTACTGTGGCCTGGGCCTCGTCGTCACCCTCCTCCCCTGGCTTCGTCCGCTCCTCGCCGAGGTCGACTCGGCCGCCTTGCGCACCCGGCTCTCCCTGGCGCTCGCCCTGGCCACCTCGGTCACCCTGATTCTCGCCGTGGCGGTCGTCACCGACGCCGAGGAACGCTTGGCCGCGGACCAGGTCCGCCAGATGCAGAAGGTCGAGGCCGACTCGATCGCCCAGAACATCGCCGACTATCTGGATTTCAACATCGCCCGCACGTCCGCGGTGGCCGCCCTCGCCGGGCGCGTGCCCATGGAAGCCGGGCCGCAATCCCAGTTCCTCGAACGCACCCGCGGGCTCTATCCGGACGTCACCGCCTTCGCCGCCGCCAGCCTGACGGGAGAACCGCTCGCCCAGACCGGTGACCTGCCGCTCGACCGCAGAACCTGGCGGCGGTTGGCGAGCGAGATCCGGCGCCAGACCGAGCCCCTTCTCGTCCTTCGCTTCTCGCGCCTCTCGGGCCGCCCTCTCCTGCTGCTCACCGCGGGGGTCCCGGGTACGGACGGCCGCCTCGCCGGAATTCTGCTCACCGCTTTCGACACCACTCCGCTCTCCCGGCGGATCGATCGGCCGGGCTCCCGGGTTACCCTGGCGGATGGTCGTGGGCAGGTCATCGCGACCCTCGACAAAGCGGAACGGCCGGTGCCGCCGCTGCCGTTCCACTGGGATGGGGCGGTCCTCGCCGGGCGCCCGCTCCAGGCCGATGCGAGCCTCGCCGCCTTCGCGTCGATACCGCGGATCGGCTGGGCGGTGGCGGTCGAACGGCCGCGGGCGGCCGCGCTCGCCGGGGTGCGCCGGGGGCGGGACATGGCGTTCGTCCTGCTCCTGGTCTGCGCCGGGCTCGCGGCGCTCGCCGGGATCGTCACCGGGCGGCGCATCGCCCATCCTTTGGGCACCCTGGCCGACGCCGTGGACCAGCTGACCGCGGGCAACTCCAACGCCCCGGTGCCGGCCTCCGCCATCTCCGAGGTCGCCCGCCTAGCCGCTGCCTTCCGCGAACTGCGCGACCGCCTGGTGGCGCGCACCGCCGAGAGCGAGCGACTGGCGGCGGAGCTCTTGGCACGGGCCGAGGCTCTGGCGGAGGCCGACCGCCGGAAAGACGAGTTCCTCGCCATGCTGGCACACGAGCTGCGCAACCCTCTGGGCGCGATCTCCAACGCCTCCCATCTCCTCGCCCATCTGACGGCCGCCACCACCGCGGATTCACCGGCCTCGCGTGCCGTGGCGGTCGTCGAACGCCAGGTCCAGCACCTGGTGCGCATGGTCGACGACCTGCTCGACGTCTCGCGGATCACCCGCGGCAAGGTGGAGCTGCGGCGGGAGCCTCTCGACCTCGCCGAGGTGGTACGCCAGACCACCGAGAGCAACCGGGCGCTGATCGAGGGGAAGGGAATCGCCTTTTCCGTCACCTTGCCGGCGGACCGGCTGCCGCTCGACGCCGACCTCACCCGTCTGGAGCAGGTTCTCGTCAACCTGCTGCGCAATGCCGCCAAGTTCACCGAGCCCGGCGGCCGCATCGCGATCTCCGCCGCGGCCGTGGACGGCGAGGCGGTGGTGCGGGTCAAAGACACCGGAGCCGGGATTCCACCGGAGCTCCTGCCGCGGATCTTCGACCTCTTCACCCAGGGGGAGCAGGGTCTCGACCGCGGGAGCTCGGGGCTGGGGATCGGCCTCACCATGGTCCACCGCCTGGTCGAGCTCCATGGCGGCCGGGTGGAGGCGGCGAGCGCGGGGCGCGGCCAGGGAAGCGAGCTCATCCTCTGGCTGCCGCTCGCCGGGGTGATGGCGCCCGACGCTCCGGATACGCAGGAGACGTCGGAAGCGCCACCGCCCGTGCGGCTCAGGGTCTAGCGGAAGCTCAGGCGGACGCCGACGCGGAAGATGCGCGGGGCGGTCACCTCGGTGACGTAATCGGAGCCCAGGGACGTCGGGTCGCCGGGGGTCGCGCCGACGCCCAGACGGATCTGCCGCTGTAGGACGTAGGCACGGTTGAACAGATTGAAGACGTCCACGCCGAGGGTGAGCCCGCAGCGCTTCAAGGGGATCTCCTTCTCCAGCCGGGCATTGACGATGTGGACGCTGGGAAGTCGGGAGTTGTCCTCTTCCTGCGCCTCGAAGAAGGAAGGGGTGTTCTTGGTCATCTCCGGATCGCGGACGTAGTAGATCAGGGGATAGCCCTGATGTCCGTTGACGGAGAGGCCCAGGTTGAACCCCCAGCGGCGCTCCGGCTCCACCTGATAGAGAGCGGAGAGGCTGTACGACCACCTGCTGTTGAGGAAGACCCCCGCCTTGGTGCCGTTGCCGGTGGCACTGCCGAAGACGACCGGCGCGCCGTCGTAATTGCCGGAGCCCAGGTAGCGCGTGGGATCGATGATCGAATGCTCGGGGACCCGCCAGCGCCAGTCTTGGAGGGTCAGGTGACCGTTGGCGAGGAAGCGGTGGGTGAGACGCTTGTCGAACGATACCGTGACCGCCTTGTAGATCTGCTCCCGGTCGCCATTGGTCAAGTATTGGCCGCCGCGGGACGTGATCCCCGGCCGCAGCCCATAGACGGTCTGCGTGTAGGTCTTGCCGTCGGGCAGGACGCCGGTGACCTGGAAAGGAATGTAGTCGCTACGTCGGTTGACCCGCCCGACGCTCCCCAGGTTCTCGGGAGCGAAGGCATCCCCGTCGAAGACCAGGAGCTGCTGCTCCAGAAGGTCGAACAGCCGTCGCCAGGTGAGGTTCAGGCCGACGACGAAATCCGGCAGGAGGGAATGATCGACGCCCAGGAGGATCTCGTCGGTCTTCGGTGGCCGCAAGTTGGGATTGAGCGCCTTCGATTGGAGTGGGACGCCGGGATTTAAGGGATTGTAGTTCCCCGAATAGGGACGGGTCGCGAAGGGGCCCACCACATCCCCCGGCTGGGCCTGTCCGTCGCCGTTCTTGTCGTCGTAGTAGACGTAGACGTAGGCCGGGGCATAAAAGGGGTCGAGCCAGTTGGCCGTGCCGGAGTCGAGCTGATCGACGAAGCGCGAGTAGCTCGCGTGGACGAGCGTCTTTCTTTGTTCCCCCAGTGCGTAGGTGAGGCCGAGCCGAGGGGTGAGCGAGCTCCAGTCGAACCCGCTCGACCGGCCAGGAACCGTGACCGCCGGCAGGAGGTCCGGGAAAACGGGATTGGCCCGCACGCTGTGCGCGTTGTCATATGCCGTCTCCAGGGTGTCGCGCAGCCCGATGTTGGCCGTCAGGTGGCCCAGCGAGAGCGTGTCCTGGACGTAGCCGTCCGTCGAATTGACGCTGAAATCGGAGAAGCCGTCGCGCGAAACCGCGAGGACGTTATAGGGATAGCCGTACGCCTGGTAGTAATCCAGCTGAAAGCCGCTCCCGGGCCAGCGGGAGATCGACTTGACGTCGGTATGCCGGTAGCCGGCTCCGAACTTGAGCTCGTGCGAGAGCTTGCCGGTGTCGAAGAAGAAGGCTCCGTCGAGCTTCGCCTGCTTCTGCGGCCGGTCGGATTTGGCCTCCAGGTAGGTGTTGTGGAAGATGAAGCTCGAGTCGACGCTGGCGTTGACGGAGAGGCCCCCTTCCGGCAGTAAATCGAGCGCACCGGTCGTCTTGGCGGCCAGACCGGTGACGAAAAAATCGGGGCTGAAGATATGGGTGTCCTCGATCTTGTAGACGTCCGTCGGACTTCTCTCGTTCCAGGTGGTCTCCGGTGGACGGAGGGGTGACGCCCCGAGGCCACTCTGGACTTTTTCTCCGCGCAGGAACGAGGCCTCCGCGGAATCGGCCGGGCTCAACTGGGCGTTCAGCTTGAGGTTGCCGGTCCCCACCCGGTTGTCGTCCTTGTAGTCGAACAGGGTCAGGCGGTCGACCTGGGTGCTGCTCCAGGCGCCCCAGACCCACAGGTGGTCCCGAACGATCGGTCCCCCGGCCTCGATCCCGTCGTCGCGATAGAGGTCGATACGGTTCGCCGCCTTGAGCTCCTCCTGGGTGGAGTTCTTGTTCCACGGTCCGGGCTTGCCGAGCTGGTTCTGATCGATTTGCTGGCCCGACTGCCAGGCCGCGCGATCCTCGACGTAGCGGGCAGAGCCGCGCACGTGATCCGTGCCGCGCTTGGTGACCAGGTTCAGAGTGACGCCGCCGGTCGCGAGGCTGGCGTCCGCGCCGCCGGTCGTCACCTGGACCTCCTCGAAAGCGTCGAAGTCGAAATAGGTGGGCGAGGAGCCGGTCACGCCCGGGTCGGTGATGGTGACGCCGTCGACCGTCCAGACCGCCTGGGTATTGGACGAGCCGGGACCGACGAAGGCCGCCTGTGTGTTGCTCTCGTTGCCCCCGATGTTGATGCGATCGGTGAGCACGCCGGGGACCTGCGGCAGGAGAGACCAGGGATCGCGGGCGGTGGGGATCTCCGCCAGTTGGATCTGCGGGATCGTGGCGCCGGTCGTCACCTGGCGTTCGTCCAGAAGGGGGCTCGCCGCGGTAACTTTGAGCACTTCGGAGATGGCACCGGCAAGCGTCACTTCGAGGGTCGTATTGTGGCCGGTCGAAAGGGTGAGGTCGGGATAGTGGAAGGGCGAAAAACCGGCGAGCTGGGCGTCCAGACTGTACCGCCCCGGGGGGAGGCCGAGGAAGCGGAACCCGCCCTGGGTCTCGCTCGTCGCGGTGAGCGGCGCGCTGGGGCCGGTCAGGGTGAGAGTGGCCCCCGCGAGCGGGTGGCCTTTCTCGTCCAGAACTCGACCGAAGAGATTCCCGCTCTGGACCTGGGCGAGGGAGAGAGAGGGCATTGCCAGAATGCAACCGATCAGGGCGACCAAAACTCTAAAGCAACGCTTCACGTCCGGACCTCCTTAGCGGAGCGCGCAAGCTCCGATGGGACTGCGGTGGCGATTCAGGCGCCACCGCGCCTACAGCTCAGTACCTAGCGGAAGCTCAGGCGAACGCCGGCGCGGAAGATGCGCGGGGCGGTCACCTCGGTGACGTAATCGGAGCCGAGGGACGTAGGGTCGCCCGGCTTCGCTGCGAAGCCCAGGTGGATCTGGCGCTGGAGAACATAGGCGCGGTTGAACAGGTTGAAGACGTCCAGGCCTACGGTGAGCGCGTAGCGGCGAAAAGTGATCTCTTTCTCCAGCCGGGCATTGACGATGTGGATGTCCGGCAGGCGGGAGTTCCCTTCTTCCACCACCTCGGCGGAGGAGACGAGGTTGCTGGGCATCTGCGGATCGCGGACGTAGTAGATCAGGGGATCGCCCTGATGGCCGGTGACGTTCATCGCCAGGTTGAACCCCCAGCGGCGCTCCGGCTCCACCTGGTAGAGGGCGGAGAGGCTGTACGACCATTTGCTGTTGAGGAAGACACCCGGCTTGGAGCCGATTCCCGTTCCGGAAACGACCGGCGCGCCGTCGTAGTTGCCGGCTCCCAAGTAGCGCGTCGGGTCGATGATCGAATGCTTGGGGACCCGCCAGCGCCAATCCTGCACGGTGACATGGCCGTTGGCGAGGAAGTGATGGGTCAGGCGCTTGTCGAACGACAGGGTGGCCCCCTTGTAGATCTGTTCCCGATCGCCGTTCGTCAGGTACTGGCCGCCACGGGAGGTGACCCCCGGGCGGAGCCCGTAGACCGTCTGCGTGTAAGTCTTACCGTCGGGCAGGACCCCGGTGACCTGGAACGGAATGTAGTCGTCACGCCGGTTCACCCGTCCGACGCTCCCCAGGTTCTCGGGAGCGAAGGCATCCCCGTCGAAGACCAGGAGCTGTTTGTCCAGCAGGTCGAAGAGGCGGCGCCAGGTGAGAGTCAGGCTGGCGACGAAATCAGGCCGCAGAGAGTGATCGATCCCGAGGAGGATCTCGTCGGTTTTCGGCGGTCGCAGGTCAGGGTTGAGCGCATTCGATTGCAGGGGGACCGCCGGGTTCTCCGGATTGTAGTTCTTGCTGTAGGGACGCGAAAAGGGACCGATCACCTCTCCCGGCTGCGCCTGTCCGTCGCCGTTTTTATCGTCGTAATAGACGTAGGCGTAGGTGTTGCCGACGAAGGGATCGAGCCAGTTGGCGGTGCCGGAGTCGAGCTGGTCGACGAATCGCGAGTAGCTGCCGTGGACGAGCGTCCGGCGCTCCTCGCCGACGGCATAGGTGAGGCCGAGCCGGGGAGTGAGCGAGCTCCAGTCGAAGCCGATCGAGCGGCCCGGCACGGAGCTCGCCGGGAGAAGGTCCGGGAAGGCTGGATTGGCACGGACGCCGTGCGGGTTGTCGTCACCCGTCTCCAGGCTGGCGCGGACTCCGACATTCGCGGTCAGATGGCCGCGGGAGAACGTGTCCTGGGCGTAGCCTGAAGTCGTCTTGACGCTGAAATCGGAGTACCCGTCGCGAGTGAGCGCGAGAACGTTGTAGGGATAGCCGTAGGACTGGTAGTAATCGAGCTGATAGCCGCTTCCAGGCCAGCGGGAGATCGATTTGACGTCGGTTCGCCGGTAGCCGGCCCCAAATTTGAGCTCGTGGGCGAGCGTGGCAGTGTCAAAGAACCAGGCCCCATCGAGCTTCGCCTGTCTCTGGGGACGGTCGAGCTTCGATTCGACATAGGTGTTGTGGAAGATGAAGCTCTGATCGATGCTCGCATTGACGGAAGGCCCACCCTCCGGCAGGAAGTCGGACACGCCGGTGGTCTTGGAGACGAGGCCGGTGAGGAAGAAATTGGGACTCACGATGTGCGTGTCCTCGAGCTTGTAGACGTCCGTCGGTCCGCTGATGTCCCAGGTCGTCTCCTGCGGGCGGGTGGGGCTCGCATCCGCGCCCCGCTGGTCCTTCTCGCCGCGCAGGTAGAAGAGCACCCCGGAGTTCGCCGGGCTCAGTTGGGCGTTCACCTTGGCGTTGCCGGTCCCCACCTCGGAGTTGTTCTTGTAATCGAAGAGGGTCAACAGGTTGACCCGGGTGCTGCTCCAGGCGCCCCAGATCCACAGACGATCCCGGACGATCGGTCCTCCCAGCTCGATACCGTAATCCTCATAACGGTCGATACGGTTCGCCGCCTTGATGGCGGCCTGGGTGGAGTTGTCGTTCCAGGGTCCGGGCTTCCCGAGCTGGTTCTGATCGAATTCCAGGTTGGACTGCCAGGCGCTGCTGTCCTCGATGTATCGGCCGGAGCCACGCCAACGGTCGGTGCCGCGCTTGGTGACCAGGTTCAGGGTCACACCGCCGGTGGGGAGGCTGGCATCGGAGCCGCCGGTCGTCACCTGAACCTCCTCGAAGGCGTCGAAGTCGAAGTAGGTGGGCGACCTGCCGGTCCCGGCCGAATCGGTGATGGTAACGCCGTCGACCGTCCATACCGCCTGGGTATTGGACGAGCCGGGGCCCACGAAGGACGCCTGCTGGTTGCTCTCGTTGCCTCCAATGTTGATGCGATCGGTGAGCACGCCGGGGACCTGCTGGAGGAGAGCCCAGGGATCGCGGGCGGTGGGGATCTCCGCCAGCTGGATGTGGGAGAGGGTGGCGCCGGTCTTGACCTGACGCTCGTCCAGGAGCGGGCTCGCGGCGGTGACCCCCAGCACCTCGGAGACGGCGCCGGAGAGCGTGACCTCGAGGGTTGCGTTGTGGCCGGTCGAGAGGGTGAGGCCGGGATAGTGGAAGGGAGAGAAGCCGGTGAGTTGGACGTCCAGGCTGTACTCCCCGGGGGGAAGCCCGAGGAAGCGGAACTCGCCCTGCTCCGCGCTCGTCGTCGTCAAGGGCGTGCTGGGACCGCCAAGGGTGAGGGCCGCCCCCGCGAGCGGATGACCTTTCTCGTCCAGGACTCTGCCGAAGAGATTTCCACTCTGGACCTGGGCAGGAGACGGGGAGGACGTCGCCAGCGTCCAACCCACCAGAGCGACGAAGACCGAGACCCTGAGACCAGGCTTCTTCATGCGTCTGACCCCCTCGCGGAGCGCGCCTGCCCCGCAGCTGTTGCAGCCGTAGAAAGAACGTACTGGGAGACCTGCCCAATTCTACTGAATAGGCCCAGACATCTGCAAATTGCTTAGAATTAAATGCGCGAAATGCGGAGATGTCTGCGCTCTGCGTTCCGCCCCTCTCCGTGGGGAGGGATCAGGAGGAGAGGTGGGCCTGAACGATGAAACGCTTGGGGGCGGAGCCGACGTAATAGAAAGGGTAACAGGTCACCAGGGTGAGCGTGGGGCGGCCGGTGGGATCGAGCACCTGGACGTCCTCGGGAGTGACGATCTCCGTCGAGTCGACGACGTACTGGTAGGTGCCTTCGAGGGTGGTGAGGGTCAGGGTGTCGTCCTTCTGGATCTCTTTGAGCGGCCGGAAGAAGGTATCCCGGTGCCCGGCGATGCCGACGTTCCCCAACTGTCCCGGGAGCGCAGTTCCAGGGATGTGCCCGGCGGAGCGCCGGAGCGTGCTGCTGGTGACCCCTTGGGCGACGATGACCGAGAGCCCCAGCCGGGGGGCCTCGAGCCGGCCCAGGGTCGCTCCCTCCTCGGGCTCCGGAGCCGGCGGAGGCGCGGCCGGCGCCGCGAGCGGTTTCGCAGCCGTCGAGGCGCCCTCGTCGGCTGGCAGCTCCACCGCCCCCCTTCCTCCCGCGGGCGCCGGAGCGAGGGGAGCCGGAGAGGTCACCGGATGCGCGGCGAGAGCGCGCTCAAAACGCCAGCTCTCGTAGGACTGATAGAGGTGGGAGTCGAGGTAGGACCAGGTCCAGATGCCGAGGCATAAGGCGGCGATCAGGAACAGGATGGTTTCCGCCCGGCGCCTCCAAGAGGCCGCGTTCCAGGTGTCGAAGATCGCTTTGGCGCGCATCGATCGAGAAGCCCTCTAACCGAAGCCCGGCGCCGGGCTTTTGGAGCCGGACGCCGGGGACTTTCTGGCTGCGATTTCTGACTGCAAGACGCGAGTGATTTACGAATTCCGCTGCGGGGCACTGGCCTTGAGACCGAGCGCGAGGGCGAGGGACAGGAAACCGAGGACGCCTAGAAGCGGCGTGTTGCTCGCCGTCCGCGGCAGGCTGCCGGAGGTGGCAGAAGTCGAGGTGGTGTCGGTCGTGACGTTCGTGTCGCCCGTGCCGGAACCGCTCCCCGTCGTGGTATCGGTGGTGGTGCTATCCATGGGAGCGCCGCCGCCGGTCGTACCGGTCATGGAACCCGCGGTGCCGGTCGTCCCAGTCGTGCCGGTCGTGTAGGTGCCGGTCGTCCCGGTGGTGCCCGTCGTGGCACCCGTGGTGCCGGTCGTCGTGTCGGTGTTATAGGTGCCGGTGGTGCCGGTCACCGTTCCCGTCGTCGTGCCGGTGGTGCTGGGGACCGAGCCGTTGTTGTTGTAGGTGGTGCCGTTGTTGTAGGTCCCGTTGGTGCTGCCCGGAACCGAGCCGTTGTTGTTGTACGTGCCCGTGTTGGTGTTGTTGTACGTGCCCGTGGTGGTCCCGGTCGTCGTCGTGGTCGTGCCCGGAGTGGTCGTCGTCGTGGTTCCGGGGGTCGTCGTGCCGGGGGTGACGGTCGTCGTGCCGGTCGTCGGCTGGGTCGTGGGCGTTCCGGTCACCGTACCGGTGCCGGTGACTCCGGTCGTCGTCCCCGTCGCGGTTCCGGCGGTCCCGCCCGTGCCCACGGCGCCGCCGGTGGCGCTACCGGTCGTGCCCGCGGTCTGGGCCATGACGGCTCCGCCCGTCAAGGCGGCGGTGGTCAGGAGAGAAAGAATCGTCCGCTTCATGATCATGATGTTGGCTCCTCTCGTCAGTTGATTCTCGGGAAGTTTCTCCATCTTCCAGCTTCGCCTAGAAAGTGTTGCAACCACGATGCCACCCCTACCGAAAAAACCTTGCAAGAGACGTCCCCAAAAAGCGACTGGCGCCTCCTTCGAGGAGGCGCCAGCAGGAACCGCCAGTGGGAATTTTTATCAGGCATTCCGCTTGGCGGCGGCCTTGAGTCCGAGAGCCGAACCCATGGCGAGGAGACCGATCATGCCGACGAGCGGCATCTCACTGCCGGTGCGCGGCAGGCTGCTGCTCGGGGTCGTGGTGCTGGTGGTGTTGGTCGTATCGGTGGTCGTCGTCGAGGGGGTGGTCGTCGTCGTGTCCGTGCTCGGGGGGGTGGTTGTGGTCGTCGTGTCCGTGCTGTTGGTGGTCGCGGTCGAGCCGGCCTGGGCCTGGGAATTGGGGTTCCGGAGGTCGTTGTTGGCGGGCTGCGGCTCGCGCTGCAGCGAGGGGCCGGGGGCCGAGGTGGTGGGACCCTGGGCGTAGGCGACGCCGGTGACCGTGAGGGCGAGCGCGAGAGGCAGATAAGCGAAGCGTTTCATGGTGGTCCTCCTTCGAGTGTCGTGCGGATTGGAGGCGCCGCATCGGGCCTCCGCCAAGTCGATACGATGGAGAGCTCAGGCACTATAGCCGCTCGCCATCGCTGTTCGGGGAGGAAACATTGCAATGCGGATGCCACAGTGGGCCGGAGGTGGAGCTTCGCGGCCGCCCTGGCGCCAGGCGGCCGCGATTTCAACCTTATGGGTTATGTGTGGGTGAGCTTTTTGTAGCGGATGCGGTGCGGCTGATCGGCCTCGGCGCCCAAGCGGCGTTTGCGGTCGGTCTCATAGGCCTCGTAGTTGCCCTCGAACCAGACGACCTTCGATTCCCCTTCAAACGCCAGGATGTGGGTGGCGATGCGGTCCAGGAACCAGCGGTCGTGGCTGATCACCACCGCGCAGCCGGCGAAGGCGAGGAGCGCCTCTTCGAGCGCCCGCAGGGTGTCGACGTCCAGGTCGTTGGTCGGCTCGTCCAGGAGGAGCAGATTGCCGCCGGCCTTGAGCGTGCGGGCGAGATGGACCCGGTTGCGCTCGCCACCCGAGAGATCCTTCACCCGCTTCTGCTGGTCCGAGCCCTTGAAGTTGAAGCTCGCGGCATAGGAGCGGGCGGGGATCTGCCGGCTGCCGAGGGTCACGATGTCGTGCTTGTCCGAGATCGCCTCCCAGACGAGCGACTCGCCATCCAACGACTCGCGGCTCTGGTCGACGTAGGCGATCTTCACCGTCTCGCCGATCCGGAGCGCGCCGGAGTCGGGCTTCTCGTCGCCGACGATCATCCGGAAGAGGGTCGTCTTGCCGGCGCCGTTGGGGCCGATGACGCCGACGATGCCGCCCGGCGGCAGGGAGAACGAGAGATCCTCGATGAGGAGATTGTCGCCGTAGCCCTTGGTGAGCCCCTTGGCCTCGACGACGAGATCGCCCAGCCGCTGGCCGGAAGGGATGTGGATCTCGTTGGGGTCGGTCCGCTTCTCGGCCTCGCGCTCCTCGGCCAGGAGATCCTCGTAGTGGTTGAGACGCGCCTTGCCCTTGGCCTGGCGGGCGCGCGGGCTCATCCGCACCCAGTCGAGCTCGCGCTGGAGGGTCCGCCGCCTGGCCGACTCGGTCTTCTCCTCGTGCGCCAGACGCTCCTCCTTCTGCTCCAGCCAGGAGGTGTAGTTGCCCTTCCAGGGAATACCGCTGCCGCGGTCGAGCTCCAAAATCCAGCCGGCGACGTTGTCCAGGAAATAGCGGTCGTGGGTGACGGCGACGACGGTGCCGGGGTAGTCGGCGAGGAAGTGCTCCAGCCAGGCGACCGACTCGGCGTCCAGGTGGTTCGTGGGCTCGTCGAGAAGCAGGAGATCGGGACGCTGCAGCAGGAGCCGGCAGAGGGCGACCCGGCGGCGCTCGCCACCCGACAGCTTGGAGACCTCGGCATCGGCGGGCGGCAGGCGGAGGGCGTCCATGGCGACCTCCAGGGTGCGATCGAGCTCCCAGGCATTGGCAGCGTCGATCGCGTCCTGCACCCGGCCCTGCTCGGCCATCACCTTGTCCATCTCCTCCGGGGAGAGATCCTCGGCGAAGCGGGCGTTGATCTCGTCGAAGCGGGTGAGAAGGGCGCGGGTCTCGGCCACCCCCTCCTCGACGTTCCCGAGGACGTCTTTCGCCGGATCGAGCTGCGGCTCCTGCGACAGGTAGCCGACCTTGGTGCCCTTGGCCGCCCAGGCCTCGCCGCCGAACTCCTTGATGAGCCCGGCCATGATTTTCAAAAGCGTGCTCTTGCCGGCGCCGTTCAGCCCCAAAACACCGATCTTGGCGCCCGGGAAAAAGGACAGCCAGATCCCCTTGAGGGACCTCGCGGTTGGGGGGGTAGACTTTACGCAGATCCTGCATCACATAGATGTACTGCTCGGCCATGGGGTCTCTCTCCTCGCCGCGGCCGGGTTGATCTTCGGGTTGGGGTGGCCGGGCGCAGGGCGGGGATTATAGGGGATCGCCGGGGGATCGCGTCCCAGCGGTCGCCTGCCAGTAGATCAGAGCTTGAGCACCATCTTCACCATGTCGTGCTGGTTGCCGTCCGGGTCGGTGCCGTAGCCCGGGATCAGGTAGCTCTCGAAACCCAGGTCTTTGAGGGTGACGACGGCGTCGGCCTCCAAGTCGGCGATCAGCATGCAGGTCAAGTGGCGCAGGCCGTCGGCCTTGGCGATGTCGATGAACTTGTTGACCAGGGTCGTTCCCAGGCCGGCGCCGCGGTAGGCCGGGTCGATCAGCCACTTGATCCGGCCGACCAGGCGGAGCGGGCTGCCGTGCCGACGGTGGAGGGTGGCGTCGGCGACGATCCGGGTACCGTCCAGGGCGAGGAGGGGGAGCACCTTGTCGTAGTTGAGCTCCAGCCCCCAGCTCTCGACTAAGGCGCGGCTGTCGATCCGGTCCCAGGCGAAACGGCGGACTTCGATCGGCAGATGCTGGAAGAAGGAGTAGAGGGCGTCGACGTCGTGCTGGACGAAAGGACGGATCAGGACACGGCGACCATCCCGGAGCACCGCCTCCTGGGGAAATCGATCGGGCATGGGAATTCTCCTCTCAAGGGAAGTGGAATCGACCACCGGCCTTCAGCCCAGCTCCCGCAATCGGTCCGGCAGGGCGGCGAGGAAGGGGCCGAGGTCCGAGGCGTCGGGCAGGGTGATCTCGATGCGGCCGGTCCGCGTCCGCGCCACCCGGCCCTCGCCCTCCATGGCGAGGGGGACGGTCAGGGCCTCGCGGGAGAGCCCGAGCTCGTCGGTCACCGCGAAGAGCCGGCTCATGGTCGCCTGGTCGAGGACACGCACGGCGTGATCATACCCTGCCTGCCGTCTTCGGGGCGCGGGCGCGGTGCAGCGCGGCATGCTACAGTCGTTTCGTGGACGGGAAGGTGCCCAACGACCTCTTCTTTGCGCTGACTCCGGAGCGGGTCCTGGCCGCCGTCGAGGCGGGAGGCCTGGCGACGAACCCGGTCTGCTACCCCTTGAACTCCTTCGAGAACCGGGTCTACGAGGTCGAGCTTCAGGACCGCACCCGGATCGTCGCCAAGTTCTACCGTCCCGGGCGCTGGAGCGCGGAGCAGATCCTCGAAGAGCACCAGTTCCTGACCGACCTGGACGCCGAGGAGGTCCCGGTCGCGACCGTCCGTCCCTTCCCCGACGGCGGGACCCTCAAGCAGGTCGACGACATCTACTACAGCCTGGCCGATCGCAAGGGCGGCCGCGCCCCGGACGAGCTCACCGACGCCTCGGCCCGCCGGCTGGGGATGCTCGTCGGGCGCCTCCACAACGTCGGCGCCCGCCGCGAGGCCCCGCACCGGCTTTCTCTCTCGGCCGACAACTACATCCGAGAGCCGGTCGACTGGCTCGCCGCCCACGATACAGTGCCGGCCCACCTGCGCGACCGCTACTTCGGGATCGCATTAGAGATTGCCGAGATCGCCGACCGGATGCTCGCAGGGGTCGCCGCCGATCACCTCCACCGCCTCCACGGCGACCTCCACCTGGGGAACGTCCTCGACCGCGACGGCCAGCTCCGGGTCCTGGACTTCGACGACATGCTGACCGGCCCGGCGGTGCAGGATCTCTGGCTCGCCCTCCCCGGGCGCGACCGCTACACCCTAAGCCAGCGCGAGGAGTTCCTCTCCGGCTACGAGCAGTTCCGGCTCTTCGACCGCTCGACCCTCCGCCTGATCGAGCCCCTCCGGGCCCTGCGGATCGTCCACTATGCCGCCTGGCTCGGCCGCCGCTGGCACGACCCCGCCTTCCCCGCCGCCTGGCCCCACTTCGGCACCGAAGAGTACTGGACCCGGGAGACCGACGACCTGGCCGAGCTCCTGGCGGTCATCCGCGGCGAGGCCACTCCCGCCGAGGGTGGGCGCGGTGGGGGGGAGGACGGGGAGAAAGCAGCGGACGAAGAGGAGGTTCTCACCAACAAGGACTTCTTCTGGGACTGGGAGGGGTAGCCCGGGAAGCTTTTCCCCTTGTGCTACCATCCCCCGCTCGGCGCGCCCGCCGCTTTATCCTGAAACTCATCCTCTAGAGCAGCACTTGGAGTACGGTATGGAGATCTACGAGAACATCCTGGAGACCCTGGGCAACACCCCCCTGGTGAAGCTCGGCCGCTTCTCTCCCAAGGGAGCGACCTTGGCCGCCAAGATCGAGTCGTTCAACCCCGGCTCCTCGGTCAAGGACAGGATCGGGATCGCCATGATCGAGGCGGGGGAGAAAGCCGGGCTCCTGAAGCCGGGCGGCACGATCGTCGAGCCGACCTCCGGCAACACCGGCGTCGGTCTCGCCTTGGTGGCCAACCTCCGGGGCTACCGACTGATCTGCACGTGCGCCGACAAGATCCCCAAGGAGAAGATCGCGCTCCTCGAAGCCTACGGCGCCAAGGTTCTCACCTGCCCGACGAACGTCGAGGCCGACGACCCGCGCTCCTATTACAAGGTCGCCGAGCGCATCCGGGACGAGGAGGGGGCCTACCTTCCCTACCAGTACTACAACCAGGCGAACCCCGAGGCGCACTACCGGACGACCGGACCCGAGATCTGGCGCCAGACCGAAGGCAAGATCACCCACTGGGTGGCGGGCGTCGGCACCGGCGGCACGATCAGCGGTGTCGCCCGCTATCTCAAGGAGCAGAACCCGGCGGTCCGGGTGATCGGCGTCGACACCATCGGGAGCGTCTACGGCTACTACATCGAGCACCGGGAGCTCCCCCCGGCCGAGACCATCCATCAGTATCTGATCGACGGCATCGGCGAGGACTTCATGCCGTCGACGGTGTGGTGGGACTACGTCGACGAGATCGTCAAGGTGGACGACAAGACCGCCTACAGCGCGACGATGGAGCTCGCCCGCCGGGAGGCGATCTTCACCGGCTCCTCGGGCGGCGCCGCCGCGGCCGGCGCCCGTCAGGTGGCCGAGTCCCTGCCGGACGGCTCGCTCGTCGTCACCCTCTTCCCCGACTCCGGCGAGCGCTACCTCTCGAAGCTCAACGAGGGGTGGATGCGCGACAAGGGCCTGCTCGACGACTGATCCGCGCCGGCTGCGGAGGAAGGAGAACACCATGTACATCGCCATGAACCGCTTCAGCGTCAACGCCGGCTTCGAGGACACCTTCGAGGAGATGTGGCGCCGCCGCGACTCCTACCTGCACGAGGTCTCTGGATTCCGCAGCTTCCAGCTCCTCCGCGGCGAGCCCCGCGATGGGGTCACCCTCTTCGTCTCCCACTCCACCTGGGAATCGCACCAGGCCTTCCTCGCCTGGACCGAATCCGAGGCCTTCACCAAGGCCCATGGCGACGCCCGTTCCCCCAAGGGGACGCTCACCGGTCACCCGGTGTTCGAGGGTTTCGAGGTGGTCTCTCTCTAGGAGCGCCCTCTAGGGCTTCAGCCCTCCGTTCCCCTACAATAGAGGGAGTCGTAAGGAGGGCTGTGGATGGCGTACAAGCGGGTGGCCGTCGTAACCGGCGGAAACCGGGGGATCGGCTTCGAGATCTGCCGCCAACTGGCGCGGCGCGGCGCCCGGGTCGTGCTCACGGCGCGCGACGAGACGAAGGGGCGGACCGCGACCGAAGAGCTGGTGGGCCAGGGTTTGGAGGTGCTCTTCCATCCGCTCGACGTCAACGACGAGGAGAGCGTCCGGAAGCTCGCGACCTACCTGAAGGACGAGCTCCACGGGACGGACATCCTGGTCAACAACGCCGGCGTCTTCCTGGACCAGAAGCGCGGCGGTCTGGACGTGCCCATGCAGGTCGTCCGCGACACCCTGGAGACCAACCTCCTGGGCGCCTGGCGGCTCTCCCAGCTCCTCCTGCCGCAGATGCGACAGCACTCCTACGGCCGCATCGTCAACGTCTCCTCCGGCCTGGGGGCGATGTCCGAGATGTCCGGCGGCTACTCCGCCTACCGGGTCTCCAAGGGGGCGTTGAACGCCCTCACCCGCATCCTCGCCGACGAGCTCCGCGGCACCAACATCCTCATCAACGCCATGTGTCCGGGTTGGGTCAAGACCGACATGGGCGGTCCGAACGCCACCGTTCCGGTCGAGAAGGGGGCCGACACCGCCGCCTGGCTCGCCACCCTTCCCGACGGCGGCCCTACCGGCGGCTTCTTCCGTGACCGCCGATTGATCCCCTGGTAGGTCTCGCGCTTCAACGTCCGATCCTTCACCTCCCGGCAATGGCGATGAGGACGATGCCGGCGAAGACGAGGAGGGCACCGAGCAGCCGGGAGAGCCCGAAGCCTTCGCCCAGGAGGCGCCAGCCGGCGAGCGCGGCGAGCACGACGCTCACCTCGCGCACGGCCCCCGCATAGGCGACCGGGGCGACCGAGTAGGCCCGGAGGACCAGCATGTACGACAAAAGAGAGAACACCGCGACGAGAGGGATGCGGCGCCAGCTCCGCCGTCCCTCGGCGAGGACCGCCCGCGCCCCCCGGAGGTAGAAGAGCGGCCCCGCGGCGAGGAGCGAGGACAGGGCGAAGATGAGGATCGTATAGGGGGCCGGAGGAAAGCGCTTCACGGCTGCGCCGTCGACCAGGGAGTAGAGGGAGATGAAGAGGGCGACCGCGAGCGCCCAGCCGATCCCGGACGACCGGCCAGCGCCAGCAGCCGGGATGGCCGGGGCGGCCGGCCTCGCCCGGCCCCCCCAGCCGACGACGGCGAGGCCGGCGGCGAGGACGGCGAGACCCGAGAGGCCGAGGGGGCCCGGCCGCTCATGGAGGAAGACGACCGCTCCGGCCGTCAAGAGGAGAGGAGCGGTGCCCCGGGCGATCGGGTAGACGAGCGAAAAGTCGCCCCGGCCATAGGCGATGGCCAGGGTGGCGAAATACCCGGACTCCAGGGCGGCGCTCGCGAGAGCGAACGGCCACACTCCGCGAAGCGAGGGGCCGGCCCAAAGAACGGCGACCGCCAACGGAGAGACCAGGAACAGCGCCCACCAGGTGAAAACCAGGCGGTCCTGGGCCTCGCGGACGAGCAGATTCCAGCTGGCATGGAGGACCGCCGCAGCGAAAAGCAGGGCGAAAGCGAGGGGGGACACGGCCCTGGACGGTAATTGAGTTACGATTCCGTGTGCAAGGCAGGCACGTTTTTTCGGCTCCGATGCACACTTAAGAGTAAGAGTGATCTTTTGCCCACGCGGGCGCTCGGGGCCATGACGGCCCCCGTGACGGCTCACGGGGCTTGGGAGGATTTCGATGTCTCGGATGACCCTTTCCCGCGTCGGTCTCGTGCTCATCCTGGCCACCGTGCTCTCGTTGGCCCCTCGACCCAGCTGGGCCGGCACCGGTCACGCCTCGCGTCCTCAACCCACCCCCGCTTCGTCGACCGTCAGTCTGCTCGGCCAGGCCTGGCATCACCTCGTGAGCATCTTCGGCCGTGCAGGGAGCGCGATCGATCCCAACGGCAACGCCCTCTCCGTCAACCGGACTCCGGCGGCTCCCGTCCAGTCCAGCGGGAACTAGAGGCCGGATGGGGAAAGCCTTAGGGTTGTCCCGGAGGTGAGATGACACTCCGGGTATCCCGACCCGGAGACATTGGCGACATCGGCGTTATTGTGTGCGAAAATGGACACTTAAATCTGTTGCCCTGACGGGAGGAGACGACGTGGAGGACCATCCGACCCCTGGCGCCCTTGAGGCGTTCCTTCGCGGGGCCCTATCGATTGGGGAGACCAAGCTCGTCATCTCCCACCTGCTGAGCGGATGCTCTCGTTGTCGGCGGACGATGGAGCCTTCGGCGCAGTCCCTTTTCTTCCCCGGTCGCGAGGAGGGCGAGGGGAACGGAGCAGCGTACGACTTCCCGATCTTTCGTGCCATCAATCAGGCTCGACGGCAGTCGATGGAACAGGTGCGATCTGAATCCCTTCCCTTGTCCGCTCCTGCTAAAGGCCTGGATGTGCCTGTCGGCGTGGCACCCCATATCGCCTCCGGCCTGCGGAGCCCAGAAGGCTGCGAGGCTCTGCTCTCCGCGAGTCGAGAGCTGCGGCACCAGGACCCTGAGGGCATGGTATTTCTCGCTGCCCTAGCTGCTGGGGTGGCCGAACGGCTCGATTCAAAAACAGCCCCGGAAGCAGCGGCAGACCTCCGGGCGCGGGCCTGGGCCGAGCTCGGGAACGCTCGCCGGGTCGCCAACGATCTGGCGGGGGCCGAGGCTGCTCTCGAACGATCTCTTGCGTCCGCAGACGAAGGCTCCGGCGATCCTCTGCTGCTCGCCCGTCTATTCGATCTAACAGCATCGCTTTACACGGACCAGCGGCGGTTCGATCAGGCTCTCGCCCTTCTGGATCGTGTCTTCGAGATCTACTGGACGCACGGCGAACGTCACCTCGCAGGGCGGGCCCTGGTGAGCAAAGGTGTCTCGGTCGGCTATGGGAATCAACCGGAGGAGGCTTTGCGCCTGATCAGCGCTGGGCTCGACCTCATCGATCTGCGCCGCGACCCCGCGCTCGTCTTGGCCGCAGTTCACGGCTTGATCGACTTCACCGTCAAGCTCGAACGCTTCGCCGAGGGCGAGCGCCTGCTGCGCTCCAGCCGGCGGCTCTATTACGAGTACGCCGACGAGCTCAACTTTCTCAAGTTGCGCTGGGTAGAGGGCAGGATCAACGCCGGCCTGACCCACCTTTCCCGTGCCGAGGCGGCATTCCAGGAAGTGCGGGACGGCTTCCGGGCGCACGAGATGAGGTATCACCTAGCACTCGTCTCGCTGGATCTCGCTGGGGTTTGGCTGACCCAGGGGCGGACTGAGGAGCTTCGCGAGCTGGTCGAGGAGATGGTCGGCACCTTCCAGGCCTTCGGCATCCATCGCGAGGCTATCGCGGCATTGCTGATGCTGCAGGAGGCGGTTGTGGCACAGCAGGTGACCGCGGCCCTGTTGCGGACAGTGGCGAGCCAGCTCCAGCGGTTGCAGCACGAGCCGGTTCAATAAAACCGAAGGGATACTCTTCCCTTAGCTCGGCCAGCCGCGGTAGAGCTCCGGCCGACGGTGCCGGAAGAAGAGCCGGCGGGCGGTCGACTCCCGAGCAAGCTTCAAGTCGATGTCGCAGACCACGAGATCCTCCACGAGGCTCTTGCCTCGCGCGAGAATCCTGCCCTCGGGATCGGAAACGAACGACTCGCCCGCGAAGGTCAGCACCCCCTCCTCCCCGACCCGGTTGCAGAGCGCGGTGAAGTAGCCGTTCTGGAAGGACGCCGTCCGCACCTCGGCCTCGTACATCCCCTCCGGCCACTCGCCGAGCGTCCCGGCCTGCGGGATCACGACTAGCTCCGCCCCTTGGACCCCCAGGGTCCGCATCACCTCCGGAAAGTGCCGGTCGTAGCAGATGGCGACTCCGATCCGGCCCGCCCGGGTGTCATAGACCGGCAGGCCGTGGTCGCCCGGATGGTAGTAGCTCTGCTCGTGGAACCCTTCATAGTCGGTGATGTGGAGCATGCGGGTGACGCCCAGGAGACGTCCGTCCGCATCGAAGACCGGCGAGCTGTCGAACCGCCTCCCCTCGCCGTCGAGCTCGTAGAGGTTGAAGATGGTGACGAGCGCAAGCTCGCGCGCCAGGCTGGCGATCCGGTCGGTCAGGGGACCGGGGATCGGCTCGGCGAGGGCGAGGGCCGCGCAGTCGTCCGGGCGCACCGGGAAGAAGCGGTCGAGGACCACTTCCGGAAAAGCCACGAGATCGGCGCCCGCGCGCTTCGCCTCCCGCATGGCGGCGGCCACCCGGTCGACATTGGCTTCCCGGTCGAGACTGGAGGCGAGTTGAGCGAGGGCGATCCGCATCGTGATCTCAAGCCCGCGCGCCAGCGCGGCTCCGCTTCTTGAACGACCAGGTGAAGGTGAAACGAGCGACCTCGGTGCCGTCCGGCAGGCGCCCCACGCTTTCCAGGGTGGCGGTCGCCGGCTCCCCCGTCGCGACCGTCGCCGCCACGGCGGCGAACGCCTTCGCCCCGTCCTCACAGGTAAAGGTGGTGAGCGCCGTCGCCTTCTTCCCGAAGCTCGCCGTGAGGTTGACGATGAGCAGGGCGACCGGCTCTCCGGCAAGCTCGGTCGCGAGCATGGCGAGCCCCCCCGTCGACAGCTCGGCCGCCATGCTCAAGGCCGCGAAGTAGGTCGAGCGAAAGGGGTTGGTGGTCCGCCAGCCGTAGGGGACGCTGGTCACGCAACGCTGTTCGTCGAGCTCGCGAACCTTGAGGCCCGCGATCAGGGCCAAGGGCAGCTTGGCGAGGAAGAAGCCGCGAAGGAGGAACGGATTGAGCATCCGCCGCCTCGTGGTTTCGGCCGACGGGGAGCGTCGGGTGGGCACCGTTGTTCCTGGCGCTACTTGGGGCTCGGCCATCACGTCTCCTTCTTTTGGGGAGTCTACTTCACACCCTTCTCGGAGAGGTGGTCTGAATGAAGTTATAATGGAGTGCTTCAGAGAAAGCGGCGGCCTTGGCTCCTCACCCCAGCGACGAGAACCTGCGAGTCTTCCTCGAGGGCCCCCGTTCGCTCGACCCGCTGCTCCACCGACGGGTGGTTCGCCACCTCCTGGAGGGATGCCGCTCCTGCCGCGAGCGCCTCGCCGCCCTCGACCCGGCCGGCGACTGGTGGCGGGTACGGCCGGTGGAGGGGGAAGAGCCCGAACGGCGGGAGATCGACTACGACGACGTTCTCGCCCGGGCGGAGCAGACATTCTCTCTGTTCATGACGGCGGGACGCCCGGTCGAGGAGCCTCCGGGGGTGTTGCTGGCCGAGTTGGTGCCGACCCTGGAAGAACCCTCCGGTGAACCGGACCGGCCGGCCGGCCGTGACTTCCGGCGCGCGATCCCGACCCTCGTCAAGTGGCTGATCGCCCGCAGCCACGCGGCCCGCTTCGACGACCCGAGAAAGATGCTGCATTGGGGCCTCATGGCCCACCTCGCGGCGAATTCCTGCTCCGCCGCGGCGACGGGCGGTCCGCGGTGGCTCGCCGACCTCCGCGCCCGGGCCTGGGGCCAGTTCGGGACGGCTCTCAGGGTTTGCGGGCGATTCCGCGAAGCCGGAGAGGTGCTAGCTTCGGCGGGCGAATACCTGGCGGTCGGAACGGGCGACTTGACGCTCCGGGCTCACTATTGCGAGCAAATGACCTCGCTCCGTATCAACCAGAAGGCCTTCGGCAGCGCGGCGGACCTCACCTTGGAGGCGGAGGAGATCTGCGAGGCGATCGGGGAGAGGCAAAGCCTCGTCGCCGCCCTGATGCAGAGGGCGATCACGTTCCATTACCGCGAGGATCCGGAGGCGGTGCTGCCGATCCTCGACCGGGCGATAGCCCTCCTCGGTCCAGACGACGATCCCGACCTGCTGCTCGTGGCCCGCCTCAATCGAGCTCACGCCTACGTCTCGATCGATCGCTCCGCCCGGGCGCTGGCGGAGTTCCGCGCTGCCCGGAACACGGATCGCGGCTATGGCCGCCCGGCTCTCCGGCTTCGCACCCACTGGCAGGAGGCCCAACTCCTTGGAGAGCTCGGTCACCTTGAGGCGGCGGCGGAGATGCTCTGTGCGGTCCGCCGGGGCTTCCTGGAGCGAAATCTGGCGCCTGAAATGGTCGCCGCCTCGCGCGATCTGGCGAGCCTCTACCGCCGGATGGGGAGGCGGGCCGAGTTGGAGGAGACCGTCCTCGAAACCCAGGCCCTCTTCTTCGGGATCCCGGCGGAGGCCGAGGTGCTCGCCTCTCTGCGCGAGCTCGAGCGGATGGCGGTGGCCTGAGGGGCTTCGAAAGGGGCGGGTCAGCGTCCTACCCCCGATCCAGATGTCCCGTCTCCGCATCCCCCATCTCCACCTTTCCACCAGGAAAGTACTCCCGCCACCGCCGCGTCACCGTCGCCGCGGTCGCCTGGTCGCAGTGGAGCTCGCCGGGGAAGCCGGGCTTCAGCCGGGCGTCGAGGAGGATCGGCGGCTGGTAGGAGAGCTGGTTGCGGACGACTTCCCGGCCCGCGGCGTGGAGGTCGGCGGCGGGCTCGAAGCGGGTGAAGGTGGTCCATAGGAAGTTGATGGGCGAGGCGGCGGCGCGTCGGGGCTCGTCGGTCAGGACCAGGAGGGGCCAACCGGCGAAGGCGGGGTGGGCGGCGAAACGGGCGGCGGCGCCGGGGTCTTCGGCATAGGGGGGGCCGCCGAGGACGAGACAGCCGGGAGAGAAGACATGGACCTCGGAGAGCCCCTGAGGCAGCTCCGCCGCCTGGAATTCTCCCGGAAGATCGCGCACCGGGTCGCCGAGACCGAGCCAGACCCCCTTGGAACCCTCGTTCACCCGCGGCCCGGTGTAGTCCAGGGTATCCATGGCGAGGTTGCCGAAGACGTAGAGGTCGGTCTCGGGATGGGTGCGGGCGAGGAGGTGGGTGAGGGTGGCGCGGAAGTCCTTCAAGTCCACCGGCCGGTCGGTCACCAGGAGGAACTTGGTGAGCGCGAGCTGCCCCTCCCCCAGGATGCGGAAGGCCGAGGCCATGGCCTCCCGCCGGTAGCGCTCCTGGACGACCGCCGCGGCGAGCGAGTGGTAGCCGGTCTCGCCGTAGGACCAGAGCGCCCGGACCCCCGGCATGACGAGCGGGAAGAGAGGGGAGAGCAGCTCCTGGAGGAGGTCGCCGATGTAGAAGTCCTCCTGCCGCGGCTTGCCGACGACGGTCGCGGGATAGATCGCGTCCCGGCGATGGGCGAGGCGCTCGATCTCGAAGACCGGGTAGTCGTGGGTGAGCGAGTAGTAGCCGTAGTGATCGCCGAACGGCCCCTCCGGGCGGCGCACCCGGGGCGGCACTCTGCCGATCAGGGCGAATTCGGCTCCGGCCACGAGCGGATGGGGCGAGAGCCCGGGCCGCGGCGCGACGAGCGGCAGGCGCGAGCCGGCGAGGAGCGAGGCGAGGAGGAGCTCCGGGACGTTCTCGGGGAGCGGCGCCACCGCCGCGAGAGTGAGGGCCGGCGGGCCGCCCAGGAAGACAGTCACCGGCAGGGCTTCCCCGCGCGCTTCGGCCACCGTGTAGTGGAAGCCTCCCCCCTTGCCGATCTGCCAGTGCATGCCGGTCGTCCGCCGGTCGTGGACCTGCAGCCGATACATCCCCAGGTTGTGCCCCTTGCCCTCGGGCGACTCGGTGTAGACCAGCGGGAGGGTGACGAAGGGACCGCCGTCCTCCGGCCAGGTGGTGAGGACGGGCAGGCGGTCGAGCCGCACGTCCTCTGTGACGACGTCGATGACCGGCCCCGAGCGCCGCCAGGAGGTGCCGAGGCGGAGCGCCTCGCGCCCGAGGTCGCGGGCTCCCCAGAGCTTGGCCGGGGTCGGCGGCAGGAGGGTCTGGGCGAGCTCGACCAGCCGGCGGACGAGGCGGAGCGGCCGGGCGCCGAAGGCGAGCTCCGCCCGCCGGGCGGTGCCGAAGAGGTTGGTGGCGAGCGGGAAGGCGGCTCCCCGGACGTTGGTGAAGAGGAGGGCCGGGCCGCCGGCGGCGATCACCCGGCGATGGATCTCGGCCGCCTCCAGGCGGGCATCGACCGGCACGGAGACCTCGGCGAGGTCGCCGTCTCTGCGCAATTGGGCGAGGAAGGCCCGAAGGTCGGGGAAGGTGGGTTCGGTCACGGCGGCCCGCTAGTCTATCCCGCCGCGGAGAGTACTAAGATAGCCCGTCCGATCCTGGAGGAGCCCATGCCGCGCACTGCCCCCCTCGCCTACGAGCCCGCCACCCGACCGCGCTCGCTCGCGCGCCGCCTCGGCCGCATCCTCGCCATCCTCGTCGTCCTGGTCGTCGTCGCCATCTTGGCCGCCGGCCTCTACCTGCGGCATCGCATGCAGGCGAGCCTCGCGCAGCTCGACGGCAACCGCTCCCTTCCCGGCCTCAAGGCGCCGGTGACGGTCGAGCGTGATGCCCTGGGGGTCCCCACGATCCGCGGTGCCAACCGGCTCGACGTCGCCCGGGCCACCGGCTTCCTCCATGGCCAGGAGCGTTTCTTCCAGATGGACCTCCTGCGTCGCCGAGCCTCGGGCGAGCTCGCCGAGATCCTCGGCGCGCCGCTCGTGAAGCTCGACGTCGGCGACCGGGTGCACCGCTTCCGCGCCGTGGCCGAGGCCGTCTACCAGCAGGCCACGCCGGAACAGCGGGCCTTGCTCGATGCATACACGGCGGGGGTCAATGCCGGGCTCGCGGCCCTGGACGCGCCGCCTTTCGAATACCTCCTCCTGCGCAGCCGGCCGACCCCCTGGCGGCCGGCGGACTCGATCCTCGTCGTCGAGGCCATGTTCCTGGACCTCCAGGCGCCGGACGTCGATCGCGAGTCGCGGCTGGGAGTGATGCACGACACCCTGCCCCCGGCGCTCTTCGACTTCCTCGCCCCGCAGGGTACGGAGTGGGACGCGCCGCTCGTCGGGGGACCGCTCCCGGCGCCCCCCCTGCCGGGTCCCGACGTGATCGACCTCCGCCAGCCGCCGGCTCCGCCGGCCGGGCCGGCCCGGCCGGCCAAAGCCGCGGCGCTCGCTCCGGCGGCTTTTCGCGCGGCTCTCTGGGAGGCCGGGGAGGCCGGGGAATCCCTGGCGCCCGGCAGCAACAACTTCGCGGTCGCCGGCAGTCACACCGCCGACGGGCGCGCCCTCCTCGCCGACGACATGCACTTAGGCCTCCGCGTTCCCAACATCTGGTACCGAGCCTCGCTCGCCTGGCCGGTCGAGGGCGGCACCGGAGAGCACCGGGTGACCGGCGTGACCCTCCCCGGGATGCCGCTGGTCGTCGCCGGCAGCACCGGGCACGTGGCCTGGGGGTTCACCAACAGCTACGGCGACTTCACGGACCTCATCGTCCTGGAGATCGACCCGGCGCGGCCCGACTTCTACCGCACCCCGGAGGGCTTCCTTCCCTTCACCCACAACTCCGAGGTGATCCGCGTCCATGGCGGCAAGCCGCGCCACCTGGACGTGCTGTCGACGATCTGGGGTCCGGTCGTCGATCACGACCACCTCGGCCGGCCCCGGGCGCTCGCCTGGACCGCCCACCACCCGGAGGCGATCAACCTGGAGGCCCTGGCCCTCGAAGGGGCGAAGAACCTCGAGGAGGCGGTCGCCATCGCCCACCGGAGCGGGCTGCCGGCCCAGAACTTCACGGTCGCCGACGACGGCGGCCGGATCGGCTGGACGATCATCGGCCGCATCCCGCACCGGATCGGCTTCGACGGCCGGCTGCCCGGCTCCTGGGCCGACGGCAGCCGCCGCTGGGACGGTTGGGTGGCGCCCGAGGCGGTGCCGCAGATTCTCGATCCCCCTTCCGGCCGGCTGTGGACGGCGAACAACCGGGTCGTGGCCGGCGATGCCCTGACCCTCGTGGGCGATGGCGGCTACGACCTCGGCGCCCGGGCGCGGCAGATCCGGGACGACCTGATGGCGATCGACAAGGCGACGCCGCGCGACCTGCTCGCGATCCAGCTCGACGACCGCGCCCTCTTCCTCACCCGCTGGCGGGACCTCCTCCTCCAGGTGCTCACCCCCGAGGCCCTGGCCGGCCACCCGCGCCGGGCCGAGCTCCGCCGCCTGGTCGAGACCACCTGGGACGGCCGTGCTGCGGCCGGCTCGGCGGCCTACCGCCTCGTCCGCGCCTATCGAACGGCGCTGAGCAACCAGGTCTTCACCGCCCTGACCGTGGCCTGCGCCACCGCCGATCCGGCGTTCGAGTACCGCCTCAGCCAGTCCGAGGGTCCCCTCTGGCGCCTGGTCACCGAGCGGCCACCGCACCTTCTGTCGCCGCGCTTCCACAGCTGGGACGAACAGCTCCTGGCCGGGGTCGACGCGGTGATCGACCGCCTCTCCCAGGAAGGTCCGGACCTCTCGAAGCGGGTCTGGGGCGAGGTCAACCTGGTGGCTCTCCGCCATCCGATGAGCCCGGCCCTCCCCTTCCTCTCCCGCTGGCTCGACCTCCCGCCGCGGCGCCTCCCCGGAGACACCAACATGCCGCGCGTCCAGGGCGCCGGGTTCGGTGCCTCGGAACGGCTGGTGGTCTCGCCCGGACACGAGGAGCAGGGCCTCTTCGAGATGCCGACCGGGGAGAGCGGCAACCCCGCCTCGCCGCACTACCGGGATTCGAACCCCGCCTGGGTCCAGGGGAAGCCGACACCGCTTCTCCCCGGACCGGCGGTGAACCGGTTGATGCTGACGCCGGGGTAGGGAGAAGCCTTAGCAAAGGGCAACGCCTTGGCTGGAATCTTTGGTTCTCGTTCTCCGGAGCGCGGACACCGGTCGCCCTTTCCCGGTATCCTTGGCCCGTGCCGACGCAACTGCCGCTCTTCGACCTCGGGCCGCCGTCTCCGCCGACGCCCCCGACCGGCCCGAGCTCCAGGTCCCCGGCCCGGGTCTGGGTCGTCCACGGCGCCCGGGCGGCCGAGGCGCTCCTCCTCGAACGCTTGGAGGAGTACCTGGCCGAGACCGCCCTGGAGCCGCGCCTCCTCGGCCGGCCGGTGCGGGTGGTGGTGCCGTCGCGGAGCCTGACCGCCCATCTTTCGGCGCTCCTCGTGGCCCGGCGCGGCCGGTCGCTCGCCGGAGTCACCTTCCAGACTCTCTTCGCCGTCGCCGCGGAGATCCTCGAACGGGCCGGCGAGCCGGTCCCCCGCGGCAGCCTCCTCTTCGAGATCCTGGCGGAGCGCGCCGCCCGCGAGCAGCCGGCCCTCGTCCGCGGCCTGGAGGGTCTGGTCGACGGCTATGCCGGGGTCTTCGGCACCGTCCGCGATCTCCTGGACGCCGGCTTCGAGCGCGCCCATGCCGAGGCCGCGGACGAAGCCCTCGCCACCCTCGGACCGGCGGAAGCTTCGCGGGCGGCGGTCGAGCGGGCGCGCGCCTTAGTCCGGGTCGCCGCCCGGGTCGAGGCGGAAGGGCGCCGGCTGGGGATCGGCCGCACCTCTCACCTCCTCCGCCGCGCCGCCGAGATCCTCGCTCTCGACCCGGAGCGATTCCTGCCCGGCCGGGCGCTCTACGTCCATGGCTTCGCCGACGCCACCGGCCTCGCGACCGATCTCCTGACGGCCCTCCTCCGCCGTCCCGGTGCGCGGCTCCTCCTCGATCGGCCGCTCGATCCCGCCAGCCCGCCGGACCTGCCATCCTGGGAGACCGCCTTCTCGGAGCGCTTCGCCGGGCGCCTGGAGCTCGTCGCCCGCGCGGAGCCGGCGCGGCCGAAGACGGCGCCCCCGAGCGCGCCCGGCTGGCGCGCCTGGAGGCGGCGGGCGGCGAGGCCGAGGTGCGCGGCGTGGCGCTCCGCCTCCGCGCGCTCTTAGATGCCGGCGCCCGCCCCGAGGGGATCGGGGTCGTGGCCCGCGACCTCGCCCCCTATCGCCTCGCCCTCCGCCGCCAGCTCGGCCGCCTCGGCATCCCCTTCTCGGGACTGGGGACGCGGGGAGCGATCTCTCCCGCCGGCCGCCGTGCCGCCGCTCTCCTGGAGCTCCTCCGGAAAGGCGCGGAAACCCCCTGCGACCGCTGGCTCGACGCCGCGCTCTCTCTCCCCGCGCTTTCCGGCGGTCGGCTCCGGCTGGCCGCCGCCGGCAGGCGCCGGATCGACCTCCGGCTCGCCGTCCGCGCCCTCGGGGCCGGTCGCCTGCGGGACCTGGCCGCCCTCGACGGCGAGAGCCTGGCGCGGGTGCTGCGGGACGACGGCAGATACGTCCTCCCCATCCGCCAGGGGCTGCGGGTGCGGGCGGTGGCGAAGGAAGACGAAGGGGAAGGAGAGGCCGAAGGCGAGGGCGAGGAGAGGGGGCCGACCGCCTCCCGGGCCGCGGCGCGGACGATCGCCGGAACCGAGATCGAGAGCGCCGCCGCCGCCGCCCGCACCCTCTGCCGGCGCTTCGCCGACTGGCCCGACCTGGCGTCGGCGGGAGAGCACCTGGCGAAGGCCGCCGCCCTCCTCCGCGACGATCTGGGATGGGGTCCTGACGGGGATCGGGGCGGCGAGCAGGAACCGGTGACCGCCGCCCTCGCCCGGCTGGGACGCGAGGTCCCCCCCGGCTTTCGGCTCCAACTCGCGGAGCTCCGGCTCCTCCTCGCGAGCACCGGCGACGCCGGCCGCTCCATCCTGGGAGGGTACGGAGGAGGGGTGCAGGTGCTCTCGGTGACCGAGGCCCGCGGCCGCACCTTCGAGCACCTCTTCCTCGCCGGGATGAACCGCGACCTCTTCCCCCGCACCGTGCGCGAGGACCCGCTCCTCCCCGACGCCCTCCGCACCGTCCTCGCCGGGACCTTCCACGATGGGGTGCTGCCGGACGTGCCGGTCAAGCGCCAGGGGTTCGACGAGGAGCGCTACCTCTTCGCCCAGCTGCTCTCCGCCGCTCCCGCCGTCACCCTCTCCTGGCAGAGCGCGGACGACGACGGCCGGCCGCTCTCCCCCTCGCCGCTCGTCGAGCGCCTCCTCGCTCCCGGTGGCGCCGAACGCCAGCCGCCCCTCTACGCCCTTCCCGCCGGCCGCGCGGCCCGCCCACCCGACGAGCACGCCATCCTCGCCGGTCTCCACGCACCGCGCGGGCATTTCGGCCGGGTCCTCCCCTACGCCTTGGCGGCGGGCCGCGCCCTCCTCCCCGGCGCCTTGCGGGATTCTCTCGACCCCAAGCTCCTCGCCGCTGCCCGCCTGGCGGTCCTCGACGAGATCGACCCCGACCGCCGGACCCCCGAGGGTCGGGCCACCCGGCAGCGCCTCGGCCCCTGGTTCGGCTTCGTGGGCGATCTGGCGAGCGTGTCGACAGGCGATCCGCGCCACGGTGACCTCTGGGTCACCCACCTCGAAGGGATGGCCGCCTGCCCCTGGCAGACCTTCCTCACCCGGGTCCTCCGGCTGGAGCCCACGCCCGACCCTTTGGAAGCTCTCCCCGGGGTCGACGCCCTCCTCCTCGGCAACCTCGTCCATGCCGTCCTCGAGGCGATGGTGCTCGCCGTCGCGCCGCCCGAGTGGCAGCCCGAGTCGCAGGAGAAGGAGGCCCCTTCCTGGAAAAACCGGGAGCCGGTCGAGGTGCCCTGGCCCGAGGCGGCCGACTTCGAGCGGCTCCTCCGCCGGGCGGCAGAGCGGGTCGTCGAGGAGGAGGGGATCTCGCTCCCCGGCATGGCTCGCGCCTTGGCCGAGCGCGCCCGACCCTTCCTCGAATCGGCGCGCCAGGCCGACTGGGGAGAGCCCGGAGCCACCCTCGCCGTCCTCGGGGCGGAGATCTACGGGGCGGTCGCGGTCACCGACCCCCGCGGCAGTGATCCCGACGGCCGTGGCCGGCGGAGTCTCCGCTTCAAGGCCGATCTCGTCGATCTCCACGGGCGGGACCGCGCGGAGCCCGCCGAGCTGCGGCTGACCGACTACAAGACCGGCCGGCCGGTTTCGATCGCCAAGAAGGAGGAGAAGCGGGCCGAGCACCTCCTCGCCTCGGTGCGCTCGGGGACCCGGCTCCAGGCCGTGGCCTACCGGCTCGCCGGGGGACCCGAGGCGCGCGGACGCTACCTCTACCTGCGCCCCGACCTCGCCCAGCGCGAGTTCGCGGTCTCGGCCGGCCTGCCTGGAGATGCCGAGCTCGCGCATGCCTTCGGCACCGCGACCGCCTCGGTGCTCGACGCCTGGGAAGCGGGCACCTTTTTCCCCCGGGTGGTTGATCTCGCCGGCCGGGCCGAGCCCGGCCGCTGCAAGTTCTGCGGCGTCGCCGAGGCCTGCCTGCGCGGCGACTCCGGGGCCCGGGGACGGCTGTTCGACTGGGCGAAGAAACGGCGGGTGGAAGCTGAGAACGATGCGGGGACCGCGGGGGAGGCCGCGCTCCTCGCCGTCTGGCGGCTGCCGGGCGCCGGCTCCGAAGAGAACGGCGGCGGAACGGAGGGGAGCGCTTGACGAGGGTAGAGAGCGATCCCCGGGAAGCCGACCGCGCCGCCCGCCTCGCCGCCCAGCGCGAGTTCTCCCGTCCGCTCGTGCTGGAGGCCGGGGCGGGGACGGGGAAGACGACGACGCTCGTCGCCCGCATCCTCTCCTGGTGCCTGGGACCGGGATGGGAGCGCGCCCGCGAGGGGCTTCTCCGGCCGGGCCGGCCGGCCCGTGGGTCCGGGGTCCGTTTGAATCCGAGGACGGACGACTGGCTGCCCGGAGCGCCCGAAGGAGGCCGCCCGCAGATTCAAACGGACCCCGGACCCACCGTCGAGCACGTCGCCGCGGAAGTCCTCCGCAAGGTGGTCGCGATCACCTTCACCGAGGCGGCGGCGGCCGAGATGGCGGACCGGGTGGCCGAGGACCTGGCGCGGGTGGCCGGCGGTTTCGGCGAGGTGCCGGGCTGGCTCGATCCCGGGCTCCTGCCCGGCGAGGCGGAGCGGGTGGTCCGCGCCCGCGCCCTGGTCGGCACCTTAGACCATCTCGCGGTCCGCACCATCCACGCCTTCTGCCGCGGCCTCCTCGCCACCTACCCCCTGGAGGCCGGCCGGCACCCCACCCTCACCGTCGACGCCGACGGCCGGCTCCTCGAAACGATCGCCCGCGAGGCCGTCGAGTCCCGCCTGCGCGAGGGCTATGGCGATCCCGGCGATTCCGACCTCTTAGCCCTCGCCGCCCGCGGCTTCGGGCCGCCCGAGCTGCTAGAGGCGCTCCTCACGCTCGCCACCGCCGGCCTTCCCGCCGCCGTCCTGGAGACCGACCCCTTCGCCGGCCCCGCCGTCGCCGCCCTCGGCCGCCGGCTGGCCCTCGCGGCGGCCGGGCTTCAGGAGATCCTCGCCGGCAGCTCCGGTGGAGCGAGCGGCGGACGCGCGCGGCGCGGCAACCTGCCGGCCATCGAGTCCGGCCTGGGGATTCTCCTCGGGAGGCTGAACGCCGCCGACGCCGCGCCCTCCGACCTCGCGACCCTCCAGGCCTGGGTGACCGAGCTGCTGCCGGGAAACCTCGCCGAGCATATCCGCGGCTGGAGCAAGGGGAAGCTGTCGAGCCAGGCCGAGCAGGAACGCCTGGGCGGCGAGGTGGGCGACCTCGCCGGCCGGGCCGCCGGGCTCTGCCGGCTCCTTTCCCATCTGGAGAAGCTCGATCCCGACCTCTTAGGCGCTGCCCGCCGCGCCCTCGGCCCCCTCCTCGGCCGGATCGAGGCCGAGCTGCGCTCGCGCGGGATCGAGACCTTCCAGTCGCTCCTCTCCGGCGCCGCCGCCCTCTTGGCGAGCCATCCCGAGGTGCGCTCGCGGGTCCGCCGCGGCATCGATCAGCTCCTGGTCGACGAGTTCCAGGACACCGACCGCGAGCAGTGCGAGATCCTCCGCCTCCTTGCCCTGGACGGCGCGGTCGACGAGCGTCCCGGGCTCTTCCTCGTCGGCGATCCCAAGCAGTCGATCTACGGCTGGCGGAGCGCCGACCTCCGCGCCTACGACGGCTTCGTCGACCTCGTGCGCCAGGACGGTGGCCTCGTTTTACCCCTGGTGGAGAATTTTCGCTCGGTGCCCGCGATCCTGGAAGAGGTGGCGCGGGTCATCCAGCCGGTCATGCGCCACACCCCCGGCCTCCAGCCGCCCTTCGAGCCGCTCCTCCCCTGCGAGGCCAAGGCGGAAAAGCCCGGCTTCCATGAGGAGGGTCCCAGCGGCAGGCCCCGCCGGCCGGTCGAGTACTGGGTCTCCTGGAAGGGGGAGGGAGATCCCGGCGAGATCCTCGCCCGAACCCGCCCCACCGCCGCCGCCGAGCTGGAGGCCGCCGCCCTGGCCGCCGATCTCCTCGATCTCCACACCGCCCACGGCGTGCGCTTCAAAGAGATCGGAATTCTTCTCCGGAGCAACACCGATCTCGACACCTACCTGGAAGCCCTCCGCCGCGCCCGCATCCCCTTCCTCGTCGGCCGGGACAAGCAATACTACCGGCGGCGCGAGGTGATCGAGGTAGCGGCCCTGGTGCGGGCAGTGCTCGACCCCGGTGACCATCTGGCCCTCCTGACCGTCCTCCGCTCGGCCTCGGTGGGGGTGCCGGACGCCGCCCTCCTCCCCCTCTGGAGCCGCGACTTTCCCCGCCTGGCGACCGAGCTCCTGAGGCCCGTGCCGCAGCGGCTCGCCGCGATCGCGGCGGTGATCCGCGAAGCGGCCAACGCGGTCCCGCGGGGCGTCCCCGGGATCGCCAGTCTCCACGGCTGGGAAGAGAACGTCGTCGCGGCGATGGAGGCCCTCGCCTACCTCCGCGAGTCCTGGGAGACCGACCCGGCGGACGTCTTCGTCGAGCACCTGCGCCGGCTCTTCCTCGTCGAGGCGACCGAGGCGGCGCGCTACCTCGGGGCCTACCGGCTGGCGAACCTCGACCGCTTCTTCCGCCAGCTCCTCTCCGCTCTCGAAGAGGGGAGCGGCGACGTCACCGCCGTCCTCCGCGTGCTGCGCCGGAGCGTCGCCGAGTCCGAGGAGGCGGAGGAGGGGCGACCGCGGGAGGGCGGGGAGGATGCGGTTTCGGTGCTCACCATCCATGGCGCCAAGGGGCTCGATTTCGAGCACGTCTATCTTCTCCAGCTCCACAAGCAGTCGCGCCTCGACCGCCCGGACCGTACCGAGATCGGCGCCCTTCCCCCCGTCACCGCTTCCGGCTCGCGAGGGGTGCGAGGGGATCGCCGGACGGCCGAATACCGGGTCTTCGGCGCCGCCACCCCGGGCTTCGACGAGGTCGAGGCGGAGCGCGCCGCGGTCGAGGCGGCCGAGCGGGTCCGCACCCTCTACGTCGCCATGACCCGCGCCAAGGACCGCCTCGTCCTCGCCGGCGCCTGGCCGCCGCGCGAGACCCCCTTGGACCCGGCCCAGGCCCGCACCCACGTCGACCTCCTCCTCTCCCGCCCCGGGGTGCCGCACCTGGCCAGCCTTTTTCAAGAGGCGGCCGAGCGCGGCACCTGGTCGTCCACCGACGCCACGGGAGCCCTCTGGTACCTTCCCGACCTCCATGAGAGAGAGACCGCGCCGGAGGGCGAGCGCGAGGCCCCCGAGCTCCCCAGCCCGGAGGAGGTCCGCCGCGCCGCCGCCCTCCTCGTCAGCCGGGGAGAGGAAGCGGAGGCGCGGATGGCCCGGCCGTGGAGCGCCGCCGCCTCGGAAGAGGCGCACCATCGCCTGCGCGCCCTGCAGGCCGAGCACCGTTTCGAGGCCGAGTCGGAAGGGGAAGACGGCGAGGCTTCAGCGTCGACCGCAGCCATCGCCGCCACCGACGCGACCGCCGACCGGGAGGATCTCCGAGAGGCCGCCATGGCGGCGGGGGGCGCCGTCCACCGGGCGCTGGAGAGCTGGGACCTGACGGCCGACCCCGAGGAAGAGCTGGCTCGCCAGCGCGCCCTCCTCCCCTCCTACCTGGCCGCCCTCCTGGGCGACACCCAGCCCGACCGCGCCGAGCGCCGCGCCGCCGCCCTCCTCGACCGTTTCGCCGCCGGCCCCCTCCTCCCTCGCCTGCGAGCGATCGGCGATGAGGTGATCGCCCGTGAGCTCCCCGTTCTCCTCCCGCCCGGCCCCGGAGAGTCCTCCCCGGTGGGCTACGTCGCCGGGGCGATCGACCTTCTCTATAGGGACATCGAAACCGGCTCTCTGGTGATCGCCGACTACAAGACCGACGATGTCCAGGAGGGAAATGCCCTCACCGCCCGCGCCGCCGCCTACGCCCCCCAGGGCGCCGCCTATGTCCGTGCTGTGGCGGAGGCTTTGGGACTCGCCGAGCCCCCGCGCTTCGAGCTGTGGTTTCTGGGGGCGGGGCGGGTGATCCTGTTGAATCAGCATCCGGGTCCTCGCAATGGAAATTTAGCTTGTCGGCCTTGAAGCTCGTTTGAGCTACCAGTCGCATTTTCGGTGGCCGACCTTGTACCTGCAGCAGTTGGGCTAGCTGGTACTTACCCTTAGCGATGCGATTGGAGCGGTAGAGAACGCTCCCAGGGAAAAAATCTGGCTCGTTTGTCCAGATGTCACCCTGGGGGTCAGACGTCTATCAGACGTCTAGATGTCCCCCCAGACTCGCCAGTAGATTCCCGCCCGAAGCTCTCCGGGGCCTGCCGTAGCCTCTCCGATTCCGCTTGAAACCTCTCGGGACAGCGCTCAAACGCCTCGAATTCCGTCCCAAGCGCCTCGAGTTCCTGCCCGAGCGCCTCGGGTTCAATCCCGAGCCCCTCGAATTCGGTACCAGCCTCTTCGGATTGAATTCGAGGGCCTCGGAATTCAATCCGAGGCCGTCGAGATTCCTTCCGAGATGCTCGGGATTGAATTCGAAGCCCTCGGGACGGAACTCGAGAGGCTTGGGCGGGAACTCGAGGCGCTTGGGACGGAATTGGAGGTCTTCGAGACGAAACCGGAGACCTTCGGGAGGGAGCCCGAGGCCCCTTCGCCGATCTCCGAGGCCTTCGAATCCGCTTCTGAGCGGCTCTCCTCGAAGCCGGAGGTCTGCCGTTCAGAGGGACCGCTAGGGCGATGACCATCCACGGGCGTCACCAGGGCGTCACCTTCGCCCTATTTACGCCCGACGCGACAATCTAGTAGAATCCCGAAACTCCGGCGCCCTGCTTGCCGTACGTCTCCTCCGGGCTCTCCCGGATTCCACCAGCGCGGGCTCCGGATACAAGGAAAGACATGGTCTCCGAGAAAAGTACTTTAGATGGGCTACGTATCCAGCGCGAAGAGGACGCCGAAGGCTCCCGCGCGAAGCTCTGGATCACCCTGGCCGTCGTCGTCCTGCTGCTGGCAGCCGGCCTCTGGTTCTTCTTCGGCCGCACGCACGGCAAGACCGTCCGCGTGGCGGCCGTCCACGCCCGGCCGGCGGGCACCGCCGGCACGGTGCTCAACGCCTCCGGCTACGTCACCGCCCGGCGGGCGGCCACGGTGTCGTCGAAGATTACCGGCAAGGTGACCGAGGTGCTGATCGAGGAAGGCATGGCAGTGAAGGAGGGACAGGTGCTTGCCCGGCTGGACGACTTGACCTCCCAGCGCCAGCTCGCCCTGGCCGAGGCCCAGCTCGCCTCGGCAGAGCGCTCGCTGACCGAGAACGAGGTGCGCCTCAAGCAGACGAAGCTCGCCCAGGAGCGCGCCCATCGCCTCGCCGCCCAGGGGATCAACACCCAGTCCGATGTCGATGCCGCCGATGCCGACGCCAACTCCTACGCCGCCCGCCTGGAAGTCGGCCGCCAGGACGTCATCGTCGCCCAGAAGCTGATCGCGGCCCGCCGGCAGGACGTGGACGACTCGATCATCCGCGCTCCCTTCACCGGCGTCGCGGTCACCAAGGACGCCCAGCCGGGCGAGATGATCTCGCCGGTCTCGGCCGGCGGCGGCTTCACCCGCACCGGCATCTGTACTCTGGTCGACATGACCTCCCTGGAGATCGACGTCGACGTCAACGAGAGCTACATCGGTCGGGTCCGGTCGGGCCAGAAGGTGGAGGCCGTCCTCGACGCCTATCCGGACTGGACGATCCCGGCGCACGTCATCACCACCATCCCCACCGCCGATCGCCAGAAGGCCACGGTCAAGGTGCGCCTCGCCTTCGAGAAGCTCGACCCGCGAATCCTCCCCGACATGGGGGTCAAGGTCGCCTTCCTCTCCGACGAGCCGGCGCCAGGAGCTTCGGGAACAACAGCAGCGCCGCGCAAGCCGGAGATCGAGATCCCCAAGGCCGCGGTGCGGCAGGACGGCGGCAAGGACGTCGTCTTCGTCCTCGCGAGCGGCGGTACCCGGGCCGAGCGGCGCGCCGTGCGCCTGGGCTCCGGGCAGGGCGACCAGGCGGTGGTCATCTCGGGCCTCTCCGAGGGCGATCAGGTGATCGTCGAAGCCCCGACGGATCTGAAGGATGGCGACCCGGTCCAGGTACAGGGATAGTTGAAGAGCTAGACAAGGAGAAAAGATGGCAGACAACGGCAATCCTCTGGTCCGGGTCTCAGACGTCCGCAAGGTCTTCCGCCGCGGCGACGAGCGGATCGAGATCCTGGACGGTTTGAATCTGGAGGTGGCCCAGGGGGAGTTCCTCGCCCTGATGGGTCCCTCGGGATCGGGGAAGACGACTCTCTTGAACCTCCTGGGCGGCCTGGACCGTCCGACCTCGGGCACCATCGAAGTGGCGGGGGAAGCGATCGGCAACCTTTCCGAGGCCCGGTTGGCGCACTGGCGGGCCCGCCACATCGGCTTCGTCTTCCAGCTCTACAACCTCCTGCCGGCGCTGACGGCGGAGAAGAACGTCGAGCTGCCGCTCCTCCTGACCCCGCTCGGGAAGGACCAACGGCGGCGTCACGTGGCGACGGCGCTCGACGTCGTCGGCCTCGCCCACCGTTCGCGGCACTTCCCGCGGCAGCTCTCCGGGGGCCAGGAGCAACGGGTGGGCATCGCCCGCGCCATCGTCACCGACCCCACGCTCCTCCTCTGCGACGAGCCGACGGGCGACCTCGACCGGAAGGCGGGCGACGAGATCCTCGACCTCCTCCAGGCGCTCAACCGCGAGCACGGGAAGACCATCATCATGGTCACCCACGACCCCCACGCCGCCGCCCGCGCCACCCGCACCGTGCACCTCGACAAGGGGCGGCTCTCTCTGGAAGCCGTGGCATGAGATTCTTCCCTCTCGTCTGGGCGAGCTTCGGCCGCCGCAAGGTGCGGACGCTCTTCACCGTCCTCTCGATCCTCGTCGCCTTCGTGCTCTTCGGCTACCTCGCGGCCATCCGCCAGGCCTTCCGCGCCGGGGTCGACGTCTCGGGTGCCGACCGGATGGTCGTCATCCACAAGGTGTCCCTCATCCAGCCCCTCCCCGTCTCCTACGGCGCCCGGATCGCCACGGTGCCCGGAGTCGCGGTCGTCTCACACGCCAACTGGTTCGGCGGCGTCTACCAGGACCCCAAGAACTTCTTCGCCCAGATGGCGATCGACGCCCCTACGTATCTCAAGCTCTATCCGGAGCTCCTCCTCCCCGAGGCGCAGAAGGCCGCCTGGCTCGCCGACCGTACGGGCGCCATCGTCGGCAAGACGACGGCCGACCGCTTCCACTGGAAGGTCGGCGATCGCATTCCCATCCAGGCGACGATCTACCGGCGCAAGGACGGCTCTCACCAGTGGGAGTTCGTCATCGACGGCATCTACACCGCTTCTAAGAAGGGGCTCGACACCTCTGGGTTCTTCTTTCACTACGACTACCTGAAAGAGGCGAGCGCCAATCTCCAGGACCGGGTGGGCTGGTACATCATCCAGATCGCCGATCCCAAGAGCGCCCCTGAGATCGCGAAGGGGATCGACACGCTCTTCGCCAACTCGCCGGCCGAGACCAAGACCTCGACCGAGCAGGCCTTCGCCCAAGGGTTCGCCAATCAGATCGGCGATATCGGGGCGATCACCAGCGCCATCGTCACCGCGGTCTTCTTCACCATCCTCTTGGTGGCCGGCAACACCATGGCGCAGTCGGTGCGCGAGCGGACGAGTGAGCTCGCGGTTTTGAAGACCCTCGGTTTCACCAACGGCCAGGTGCTCCGGCTCGTGCTGGCGGAGTCGATCCTCCTCGCCGGTCTGGCCGGTGGGGTGGGCCTCGCTCTCGCCTGGACGGCGGTCACCTTCGGTGGGGATCCGACCCACCAGTTCCTGCCGGTCTTCTTCATGCCGTCCCGGGACCTGGTCATCGGGGTGCTCCTCGTCCTCTTCCTCGGCCTCGTCACCGGTGTCGTGCCGGCGATCCAGGCCATGCGGCTGCGCATCGTCGACGCGCTACGGAGGTTATGAAAATGGGTCGATGGTTCTCGCAGGCCGCGGCGATCACCCTGGTCAACCTGCGGACGATCAAGGAGCGCAAAGGGGCGGCGCTCGCCGCGGCCTTCGGCATCGCGGGGGTGGTGGCGGTGTTCGTCGCCGTCCTCTCGATCGGTGTCGGCTTCCGCCGCACCCTGGCGGTCTCCGGCTCCCCCGACACCGCGATCGTCCTGCGCGGCGGGAGCGACAGCGAGATGGTCTCCGGCCTCCTCCACCAGGACACCCGGGTGATCGCCGACACCCCCGGTATCCTGCGGACGGCCCAGGGGCCGGCCGCCTCGTCCGAGCTGTTCGTCGTCGTCGACGTGCCGAAGCGCTCGACCGGCACCGCGGCCAACGTTCCCTTGCGCGGGGTGCAGCCCGCCGCCTTCGTCGTCCGCGACCGGGTGAAGATCGTCTCTGGACGTCGTTTCGAGCCGGGGAAGAACGAGATCATCGTCGGCAAGGCCGCGCTCGAGCAGTTCGCCGGCCTCGACCTGGGCTCGACCCTCCGCTGGGGCGAGAACACCTGGACCGTCGTGGGCATCTTCACCGCCGACGGCGCGGTCTCCGAGTCCGAGCTCTGGTGCGACGCCTCGGTCCTCCAGCCGGCCTACCGGCGCGGCGACACCTTCCAGTCGGTCTATGCCAAGCTCACCTCGCCGGCGGCCTTCACCGCCTTCAAGGACACCCTGACGACCGATCCCCGGCTGGACGTCAAGGTGGTCCGCGAGGACGAGTACTTCGCCTCGCAGTCGCAGGCGCTCTCGGCGATCATCAACTTCCTCGGCACCCTGATCGCCGGCCTGATGGCGGTGGGCGCCACCTTCGGCGCTCTCAACACGATGTACACCGCCGTGGCCTCGCGGACGCGAGAGATCGCCACGCTCCGCGCCCTGGGGTTCGGCGCCGGACCGGTCGTCGTCTCAATCCTCGTCGAGTCGCTCCTCCTGGCGCTCGCGGGAGGGCTGGTCGGCGCCATTGCCGCCTACTTCGCCTTCAACGGCTACAAGGCCTCGACGATCAACTTCCAGAGCTTCAGCCAGGTCGCCTTCGCCTTCGCCGTCACGCCGCCGCTCCTCGTCGGCGGCATCGTCATCGCGCTTCTCATGGGACTCATCGGCGGGATCTTCCCGGCCATCCGGGCGGCGCGCATGCCGGTCATCACGGCTCTCCGCGAGCTTTAAGGGGAGCGAGGGGGTAGAATCGGGAAGGACCCTGCCGCAACCGGCGGCCTTCCCGATCCGAACGAGGCAAGACATGGCACAGATCGAAGCGCTCACCCCGGAAACCTCCACCGCCACGCCGACATCGCCAACTTCGCCGAAAGCGACGCCCCCCTCGACGGACGTGAAGACCGCCCGGCTCTCCCTGGATGGCAAGAATTACGACCTCCCCGTGGTCGTCGGCGACGAGGGCGAGGTGGGAATCGACATCACCCAGCTCCGCGCGAGAAGCGGGGCGATCACGCTCGACCAGGGCTATGCCAACACCGGCGCCTGCGAGAGCGCCGTCACCTTCATCGACGGCGAGAAGGGCATCCTCCGCTACCGCGGCTATCCGATCGAGGAGATCGCCGGCCGCGCCCAGTTCACCGAGATCTGCTATCTCCTCGTCTACGGTCACCTGCCGAACGGGCCGGAGCTCGCCGAGTTCCGCGACCGGCTGACCCGGCACAGCCTGGTCCACGAGGACATGAAGAAGTTCTTCGAGAGCTACCCGCCGAACGCCCACCCGATGGCGATCCTGTCCTCGATGGTGGCGTCGCTCTCGACCTACTACCCGGAGACGGGAACGGCGGAGAACGTCGATTTGAACATCATCCGGCTGCTCGCCAAGGCGAAGACGATCGCCGCCTTCTCCTACAAAAAGAACATCGGCCAGCCGTTCATCTACCCGCAGAACGACCTCTCCTACTGCGCCAACTTCCTCTACATGATGTTCGCGGTGCCTTCAGAGCCCTACAAGGTTTCGCCGGTCCTCGAACGGGCGCTCAACCTTCTCTTGATCCTCCACGCCGACCACGAGCAGAACTGCAGCACCTCGACCGTGCGCATGGTGGGGAGCAGCCAGGCCAACCTCTTCGCCTCCATCTCGGCCGGCATCTGCGCTCTCTGGGGGCCGCTCCACGGCGGTGCCAACCAGAAGGTCATCGAGATGCTGGAGCACATTCAGGCAGATGGCGGCGACTACCGCAAATACGTCGCCATGGCGAAGGACAAGAGCTCGAACTTCCGGCTCATGGGCTTCGGCCACCGGGTGTACAAGAACTTCGATCCGCGGGCGAAGATCCTCAAGGCGACCTGCGACGAGATCCTGGGCGAGCTCGGGCAGAGAGATCCCCTCCTGGAGATCGCCAAGCACCTGGAGGAGGTCGCCCTCTCGGACGACTTCTTCATCGAGCGCAAGCTCTACCCCAACGTCGACTTCTACAGCGGGATCATCTACCGCGCCATGGGCATCCCCACCAACATGTTCACCGTGATGTTCGCCCTGGGCCGCCTGCCGGGCTGGATCGCGCACTGGAAAGAGATGCGCGAGGACCCGAAGACCAAGATCAACCGGCCGCGGCAGATCTACACCGGTGCGACGAAGCGCGATTTCGTGCCCCTCGCGGAACGTTAGGTTGCGGTAAATCCCCCGAGTTGACAAAGAGGACCGTGGCGGTCCAGAATTGTCCAGCTCTGTTGAGACTTAATCTCATTATAGAGAATGTCGGCGCAGAGAGCGGGGATGCGATGGCAGAAATCCGTGAGAAGCAGCAGTTCCTCGCCTGGCTGCGCGGTCGCGGCCAGCGGGTGACGGAAGAGCGCCTGGCGCTCTTCGAGGAGGTCTTCTCCCAGCACCGCCACATCGACGCCGAGGAGCTCCTGGCCGCCATGCAGGCGCGCGGCTCGAAGATCTCGCGCGCGACGGTCTATCGGAACCTCGACCTCCTGGTCGAGTGCGGTCTCGCCCGCAAGCAGCAGCTGGCGAGCCGGCGCTTCCTCTACGAGCACGTCCACGGCGGGCAATACCACGACCACCTGGTGTGCGCGGTCTGCGGCCGGGTCGTGGAGTTCGTGAGCGCCGGGATCGCCGCGCTGCAGACCGAGATCTGCCGCGCCCACGGCTTCTCTCCCGCGCACCACACGCTGCAGATCTCCGGGCTGTGCAACGACTGCGCGGCACGACCCCAGGCGACGGCATCGCGCAAGGCGGCCGGTCGGGCGATCGCACAAGAAGGGACGGCCCATGTTTGAGTCGCTGATCGTGACCCTCCGCGAGGGAGTGGAGGCGGCCCTCATGGTGGGCATCATCGTCGCCTTCCTGCGCAAAGAGGGGTCGGAACGCTATCTGGGCGCGGTCTGGGCGGGGATCGTCGCCGCCACGGCCGCCTCCCTCGCGGGCGCCTTCTTCCTCTATCGCGTCGCGGTCGACGAGGAGGTCTTCGAGGGTACCCTCTATGTCGCTTCGGCCGTCCTCGTCACCACCCTCCTCGTCTGGATGTGGCGCCACTCGCACGAGCTGTCGGGAGAGATGAAGGGCTCGCTCGGGCGGATCCTCGCCCGCGAGTCTTCCAGAGGCGGCCGGTCGGTCGTGCTCGGGCTCTTCCTCTTCACCTTCCTCATGATCTTCCGCGAGGGGATCGAGACCGTTCTCTTCCTCTCGGCGCTGTCGCTGACGACGACCGGTCTCCTCTCCTTCCTCGGAGCGATGATCGGGCTCGCGGCGGCGGTCGTCTTCGGGGTGCTCTTCGTCCGCGGCAGCGTCCGTATCGACCTCGGACGCTTCTTCAAGATCACCGGCATCGCGCTCCTCATCTTCCTCGCCCAGATGCTCTTGAACGGGTACCACGAGCTGTCCGAGGCGGGCTGGCTGCCGGCCAACTCGCAGTCGATGGCGCTGATCGGTCCGCTGGTCAAGAACGAATTCTTCTTCGTCCTCGCGGTCCTGGCTCTCCCCCTTCTCATGCTCCTGATCCCCGGCCGCGCTGGCGAAGCCCGACGCGTCGAAGCGGTCCCTGCCGGTACCGGCAACGCCGCCAACGCCACCAACGCTGCGGATCGCCGCTTGACTCGCGCGGCGGGGCAGCGCCAGGGACGGGCGCGGACCGTGGGAGCGACCCTCGGCATCGCCATCGCCGCCGTTTTAGTCCTCGGCTTCGTCTATTCCCAACCCCCGGCGGCGCTCTCCTCGGCGACCGCGGTCGCTCTGGACGGCGGAGCGGTCCGCATCCCCCTCTCTTCTTTCCAGGGCGAGACGCTCCGGCGCTTCGTGGCGCAGATCGACGGCCATCCGGTGCGCTTCATCGCCGTGCCGGTCGATAAGGAGGGGCACATCGCCACCGCCTTCGACGCCTGCGTCATCTGCGGTCCGCGCGGCTACTACCAGGAGGGAAAGGGCATCTTCTGCCTGCACTGCGGCTCGGTGATCAACCCGGCGTCGATCGGCCGCTCGGGCGGCTGCAACCCGATTCCTCTTCCGTCGCGGGTCGAGGGTGGGAACCTGGTCCTGACCGCCGCCGACCTTCAGGCCGGAGTCGCCACCTTCGCTCCCACCGCGCCGGCGCCCCGGATGTAACCGATGTACCTGCGCCTCCTCGCCGAATCGCTCCGTCGCGGCACCCGCCGCAAGCTCCTCGCCATCTCGGCGGTGGCGCTCGGCACCCTCGGCGCCACGGCGCTCGGCGAGGTGGTGCTCGCTTCGGGAGACCGCCTGGCCTCGGAGATGAGCTCCTACGGCGCCAACGTCGAGGTCGTCCCCGGCGCCGGACGGGAAACCCTGGCGGTCTCTGACCTGGCGAAGGTGCGCACCATCTTCTGGAAGAACAACATCGCCGCCATGGCTCCGTTCTATCCTCTGCGGGTACGCTTCAATGAGAGCGAAGTGGCGCCTCTCGTCGGCACCTGGTTCGATCACGAGCTCGAACCCGGCTACCGGACGGGCCTGCCGGCCACCCGGCCGACCCTCCGGGTCTCGGGCCGCTGGCCGCGCGAGGGAGCGAGCGAGGCGGTGCTCGGGGAGCGCCTGGCCCGCCGGCTGGCGGTGGGGATGGGCGGGAACGTGAAGGCGAGCCTGGGGAGCCGCGCGGCGAGCTTCCGGGTCGTGGGGCTTTTGACCAGCGGCGGCGAGGAGGACGACCAGGCCTTCGTGCCGATGGCCGCGGTCGCCGCTCTCGCCGGGCAGCCCGACCGGTTCACCCGGGCCGAGATCTTCGCTCTCACCAATCCCGAGACCAGGAACGTTCGCGATCCCAAGCGGATGTCGCCCAAGGAGTATGACGCCTGGTACTGCACGGCCTACCCGTCGTCGGTCGCCTTCCAGATCCACGAGGTTCTGCCGGAGGCCGAGGCGAAGGTGGTTTACGGGGTGACCGGGGCGACCGCCGACGTGCTGAAGCGGCTCTCCGGGGTGCTTCTCGCCCTGGCGGTCGTGGCCCTCGCCGGTGCAGCGGTGGGAGTCACCGCGGCGATGACCGCCACCGTCCTCGAACGCCGCCTGGAAGCCGGTCTCCTCGTGGCGATCGGCGCGTCGCGCTTGCGGGTGGTCTTCTTCTTTCTCTCGGAAGCCGCTTTCCTCGGGCTCTTGGGCGGCCTCCTCGGAGGGGCCGCCGGTCTCGCCGCCGGCCGCCTTCTGGGCAGCCAGGTGCTCGGCGTCACCGTCCCCTGGATGCCGCTCCTCCTCCCCTTCGCGGCTCTCTTAGGCCTCGCCGTGGCGGTCCTCGCGAGTCTCGCGCCCGTGCTCCGCGCCCTCGGCCGCTATCCGGCGGCGATCCTCAAGCGGGCCACCGCCTAGATGATCGTCCAGCTCGTGCTCGCCAGCCTCTGCCGACGCTTCCGGCAGCTCGCCCTGATCGCCACCGCGGTGGGCGTCGCGGCCGGCACGGTCGCCACCCTCGCCGGCTTCTCCGCGCGGGTCGAGGGACGGATCGGGGAGAGCCTCGCCGCCTTCGGCCCCAACCTTCTCGTCCGGCCGCAGGTGGGCGGCCCGCCACGCATCCCGGCGGCGGAGCTCGCGCGGGTGCGGACGGTGCCGGGGGTGCGCTCGGCGGCCGGGAGACCCCCGGGGACCTCCGACTTCGAACGGATCGAGGTGCGGGCCGATCCTCCGAGGCTCGCCGCGGTGGCGCGAGCGATCGAGGCGCGGGTCGCCGGGGTGGAGGCGGGGCCGATCCTCCGCGCCAGCGAGTCGGATGCCCGCCTCACCCACCGGCTCACCCTGGTTCTCGCCTCGGTGAGCGCCGTCTCGCTCGCCCTGGCCCTCCTCTCGGTCGGCGCGGCGACGACGGCGCTCGTCGGCGAGAGGCGAGCGGAGATCGGTCTCTTCATGGCTCTCGGCTTCACCGTCCGTCGGGTGGGCGCCCTCTTCGCCGCCGAGCTTCTCGCCACCGCCTGCCTCGCCGCCGCGGCCGGCGAGCTCGCCGGGGAGCTCGCGGCGCGCGGTCTCGCCGGTCATCTCCTGGGGACCACCGGCGGCCCGTTTCTCACCTGGAGCGGCTTCGCGGCCGCCGCGGTGGTGGCGGTGCTCGTCGTGGGGACCTCGATGAGCGTGGCGCTCTCGCGGGTCGAGCGCCTGGACCCCGCCCGGGTGCTCAAGGGGGACTGACGCATGCTCATGCCCAGCCCCGAGAACACCGCTGCTCCCTCGTATATCGAGGTCGCCGGGCTCTGCCGGCGCTTCGGCTCGCTCCTCGCCCTGGAGGACCTGTCGCTCACCGTCTCCGAGGGCGAGTCGGTGGCGATCACCGGTCCCTCCGGCTCGGGGAAGACGACACTCCTCAACATCCTCTCCGGTCTCGACCGGCCGACCTCGGGCCAGGTGCGGGTTGGCGGGATCGATCTCGGGACTCTGGCCGCGCGCGATCTCGCCCGCTACCGGCAGCGGACGGTGGGCCTCGTCTTCCAGCAATTTCACCTCATTCCCTACCTCACCTCGCTCGAGAACGTCATGCTCGCCCAGTACGTGCACAGCATGACCGACCGTGGCGAGGCGGAGGAGGCCCTCCGCCGGGTGGGGCTCGGGGGCAGGCTCCAGCACCTGCCGAGCCAGCTCTCGGGCGGCGAGCAGCAGCGGGTGTGCATCGCCCGGGCGCTCATCAACCAGCCGCCGGTGATCCTCGCCGACGAGCCGACCGGCAATCTCGACGCCGCCAATGAGGCGGTCGTCATGACTCTCCTGGGCGACCTCCAGCGCCAGGGGCACACCCTGATCGTCGTCACCCATGACACTTCGATCTCCGCCCGGGCCGACCGTGAGATCCGCCTGGAGCACGGCCGCATCGCCCTCCCCGAGGAGCCACAGGAATCCGAGCTGCAGAGGGTGATGATCGACCTCTGGCGGCTGCTCGACGAGGACGGGGCGCCGGTTTCGGTGACCCGCCGCGGCGTCGCGGACCTCCTCGCCGACGGTCTCCTCGCCTTCGTCGACGGCCGGATCGCCTTCACCGAACGGGGCCGCGAGATGGCGGCGCCCATCGTCCGCCGCGCCCGGCTCGCCGAGGTGCTCCTGGCGCGCACCCTGGATCGTGGCGCCACCGGTGAGTGCGGTCACGAACGGCCGCTCGCCGCCGGTTTCGAAGACCAGATCTGCGCCTTCCTCGACCACCCCACCCAATGCCCCCACGGCCGGCCGATCGCGCCCTCCCCGGGCTGCTGCGGCCGCGCCGCCGCCGAGAGGACCGGCGCATGAGGCGAGGAAGGAACTTTTCTGGAGTGGCTCTCCTGCTCTCCTTCGCCTTGATGGGAACGGCAGCGCCGCCGTCTCAGACCGTCGAGCGCCGGCTGGGGCTCATGGGGACCACGCTCGATCTGACGGTCGAGGCCCCCGATCGCGCCACCGCCCTCGCGGCGAGCGAAAAGGCGGTCGCCGCCCTGGAGACTGCCGAGGCGAGGCTCTCGACCTGGCGCAGCGACAGCGAGCTGGCGCGCCTGAACCGCTCGGCGGTGGGCGTTCCTTTCCACCTCTCCCCCGCCCTGGCCGCCGAGTTGCGAGCGGCCCGCGAGTGCTGGTCGGCGACCGGCGGCGCCTTCGATGCCACGGTGGGTCCCCTGGTCGCCGCCTGGGGTTTGCGCAGCGGCGGCCGACAGCCCTCCGCCGCCGAGCTGCGGCAGGCCCTCGCCGCGACCGGCATGGACGGGCTCGCGCTTGCGGGCGAAACCGCGGTGCGACTGCGACCGGGAGTTTCGTTAGAGGAAGGGGGCTTCGGCAAGGGCGCCGGCCTCAAGGCGGCCATCGCGGCGCTCGCCGCGAGCGGCGCCACGGCCGCCAGCCTTGATCTCGGTGGGCAGCTCGCGGTCTTCGGGCCGGGCCGGAGGCAGCTCGCGGTGGCCGACCCGGAGCGGCGCGACCGGCCGGTCGTCGCCCTGACGATCGATCGGGGATCGGTCGCGACCTCCGGCAACAGCGAGCGGGGAATTCGGGTGGGCGGCCGCCGCTACGGCCACATTCTCGATCCGCACACCGGACTCCCGGCCCCCGACTTCGGCAGTCTGACGGTCTGGACGGACGATCCGCTCACTGCCGACTGCCTCTCGAAGCTCTATGTGCTGGGTCCGGAACGGGCCGTGGCCTGGGCCGAGGCGCACCCCGGGGTGGAAGTGCTGGCGCTCCTGTCTTCCGGCAAGGAAGTAAGGGCGCTCGCCAGCCGGGGCCTCCTCGGAAGGCTGACCGCCGTTCAAGAGGAAGTGAAGATCGAGTTTCGCTGAGCTGGCAATCCATCAACCGAGGGTGGCGGGCGACGGCGGCCAACCGTGCACCGCCCGCCACCCTCAAGAACCCGTCCGGCGCGGAAACGCCAGGCGTGCTCAAGAGGGGATTCTATGTCTTTCTCTATCGCAGAGGGTGGCGCCCGCTGGCGCGGGTGCAAGTGGATGATGTGCGCTCTGGTCGTGTTGTTGTCGCTCTTCTCCTCGACTCTCGTTCGAGCGCAATCGAGCGACGACCGTCTCCATCAGTTGGAGCAGGAAATCGCGGCGCTCAAAGCGGAGGTGGCGAAGCTCGAGGCCTCGGGTTCGCCGGATGCCGCTCTGCGCGACCAGCTGGCCGAGGTCGAACGCCGGATCGACGTGCTCGCGGGCGAGATCGAACGCCTGAAGATCGGCGAGGCGGCGGCCACCGCCGACACGGCGCAGCACGGCTTCGGCCCCGCGGCGTCGAAGATCTACCGGACCCAGAAGGGGGTGGCGATCGGCGGTTACGGCGAGTCGATCTACACTCATTTCAACAGCAAGCTCGACGACGGCTCGAAGGCGGACGAGACCGATCGCATCAATCTGGCGCGCGGGGTGGTCTACGTCGGCTACCGGTGGAACGACCGGTGGCTCTTGAACTCGGAGCTCGAATGGGAGGACGGCAATACGGAGAAGGGAGGAGAGGCGGCCGTCGAGTTCGCCTATCTCGACTATCTCTACCGTCCCGCCCTCTCGTTTCGTGCCGGCTTCATGCTCATGCCGGTGGGCTTCATCAATGAGCTCCACGAGCCGACCGTCTTCCTGGGCGCCAAGCGGCCCGACATCGAGACGCTCATCATCCCGTCGACCTGGCGAGAGGGGGGCGTCGGAGTCTACGGCGAGGCCGGTCCTCTCTCCTACCGGGCCTACCTGGTGAACGCCCTGGACGCCTCCGGCTTCGCTGCCGACACCGGGCTCCACGAGGGGAGCGCCGAGGGCTCGAATGCCAAGGCGAACGACTTCGCAGGGGTGGCACGGGTCGACTACACTCCGTTCCCCGGCCTCCTCCTCGGCGCTTCGGGCTATCACGGGAACACCGGCCAGGATCTGAAGACCGCCGAAGGGAAACCGATCCAGGTGGGGACCAGCCTGTTCGAGGGTCATGTGGAGTGGAAGTGGCGCGGCTTGGAGCTGCGCCTTCTCGGCGTCCAGGCGAACCTGGGCGACGTCGGAGATCTCGATCGCGCCCTCGATCTCGTCGGCCCGCAATCGGTCGGCAGCCGTCTGCGCGGCAACTACGTGCAACTCGGCTACGATCTCTTCGCTCGCTCGCCGCACGGCCAACAGGCGCTCATCCCCTTCGCGCGCTGGGAGACCTACAACCTCCAGGCGCAGGTGCCGGCGGGTTTCACGGCGGACCCGGCGAACGACATCAAAGACCTGACGGTGGGTCTCGTCTATCGACCCTTCGATTCGGTCGTCTTCAAAGTCGACTACCAGAACTACCAAAATCGGGCCCGCACCGGCTTAGACGAATACCATGTCTCACTCGGCTACATCTTCTAAAGCCAAGAAGATCTCTCTTCGGGTGTTGCTCCCGACGATCCTCTGTCTCGGGATCACCGGGAGCCTTCCGCTCCTCGCCCGGGTCCTCCTCAGCGTCGACGAGGCCCTGAAGCTCGCCTTTCCTGGCTGCCAGGTGGTGCACCACACCGCCTATCTGACGGCAGGCCAGATGAAACGGGCGCGCGAGCTGGCCGCGGTGGAGGTCCCGAGCGCTCTGGTCACCTACTACGCGGCGACCCGCGACGGCAAGTCTGCCGGCACCGCCTACTTCGATACCCATCCGGTGCGGACCCTCCCCGAAACCGTCCTGGTGGTCGTCGATCCGCAGGGAAAGGTGGGCCGGGTCGAGGTGATCTCGTTCGAGGAGCCGGAGCAGTATCTGCCCCGCGGCGGTTGGTACGGCCAGTTCGGTGGCAAGGGGCTCGGCCCCGACCTCGACCTCAAACGAGGCATTCACCCGGTGACCGGGGCCACTCTGACCGCCCGCGCCACGACCGAAGCCGTGCGCCGGGTGCTCGCCCTCCACCAGGTGATTGCCGCGACGGGCACGCCGGGAGCCCCGTGAGCCGGTTCGAGGCCTGGACGCTGCACCTGGCGAACGTCCTCGTGGGCGGGACGGGCTTGGTCTACGCCTGGATGATCTGGCTCCTCCGGCCGACCGATCCCTACTCGCCCGTCCATCACCCGTGGCAGCCGCACCTCCAGCACCTCCATATCCTCGTCGCCCCCCTCCTGGTCTTCGCCACCGGTCTCATCTGGCGCCGGCACGTGTGGGCGAAGTGGCAGGCCGGCATCCCCATGGCCCGGCGGAGCGGTCTGGTCCTCGGCCTCTCCCTGGCGCCGATGGTGATCTCGGGCTATCTGGTCCAGACCGCCGTCGATGACTCGTGGCGGAAGATCTGGGGGATCGTCCACCTCGCGGTCTCGGGTCTCTGGGTGGTCGGTTACCTGGCCCACCAGATCCTGGCGATCCGGATGCGGCGGAGCTGACGTGGTTTTATTTCTTGGGTACCGTCGACCAGCGGTATTCGAGGAGGAGCGGCGTTCCCTGGCCGCTCCCCAGAATCCACAGGATGGCAGGCTGGGGGCGGAGACTTCCCAGGCGCAGCTGCGCCTCGTGCGGGGTAAGCACCATGGAGGTGGCGGCGAGGGCCTGAGCGTCGACCGCCAGCTCGCTGCCGGCGATCACCGCCAGAACCCCCGAAGAGGGCTTGCCGGTGCGCTGGTTCAGATAGGGCGGGTAGAGATCGCCGCCGATCCGCAGGGTGCGCAGGGACGACGCCGAAGCCACCGCCAGGGCCTGGTCGCGGAGCCAGGCCTCGCCGAGCGGCTGGTCGAGGCCCTCGAAGACCGGCAGCACGACCCGCCAGCCTTTTCCCCCCGGCCCGGCGCCGAAGCCGCGCCGCACGGCGCCGATCTGGACGAAGCCGGTGGAGACCTTGTGCCGCTTGAGCGCCTCGACCGCGCGATCGACCGCCTCCCCCTCGGCGAAGCCCCAGAGGTCGAGGCCGGCCCCGGCGGCCAAGGTGGCGGTGTTCTTCTGGGTGTCGTAGCGGAGCCCCGAGCAGGACGCGGCGGTGATCGCCGGCTTGAGCGCCGCGTCGTCGGGCAGCGCGGCGACCGGGGCGCGGAGCCCCCAGAGCCGGTAGAGGTCGCGGCCGAGAGGCCCGTGCGCCCCCTCGGTCCAGAAGCAGAATTCGAGCGCCCGCGCAAGGAGCTTCGAGAGCTTGGGGTCGACCGCCTGCGGTCCGGCGCCGGCGGCGGCATTGAGAGCCGCGACTCCGCTTCCTGGCAGCGCCGGATCGGTCGTCCGTTCGAGCGCCGCGACCTCCGCCAAGGCGTCCTGAATCGCCGCCTCGGCCGCGACCCGCGGCAAACCGCGCACCTCGACCTCTACCTGACTGCCGAAGGCGGGAGCGGAGAAGCGGACGGGCGCGGTCGCCGGGGCCGGTGCGGCGAGGAGCAGAAGGGCGAGGATCAGGTGCATGAGGAGGCCGCGCCCATTATGAACCTAAAGGGCTTCAGGTGAGCCGGATGCGAGAGAAGCGGCGCTTGCCGACTTTGAGGAGATAGCCCTCGGGCCGTGGGGCGAACTCCGCATTCGGATCGGAGACCCTCTCGCCGTCGACGCTCACCGCTCCCTGAGTGAGCAGGCGGCGAGCCTCGCCGTTGCTCGCCGCGAGTCCGGCGCTGGCGAGGAGCTTGCCGAGATTCCAGGCGCCTTTAAGGGTGATCTCCTCGACCTCGTCCGGCACGCCACCGCCGGCGAAAACGCGGTCGAACTCGGCCGCCGCCGCTTCCGCCTCGGCCTCGCCGTGGAACTGGGCGACGAGCCGGCGGGCGAGCTCCACTTTCGCCTGCCGGGGATGGAGCCGGCCGGCCGCGAGATCCTCCTGACGGCGGGTGATCTCCTCTTGCGGTAGATCGGTCAAGAGGAGATACCAGTCCCACATCAGGGTGTCGGGGATCGACATCGTCTTGCCGAACATCTCCTTCGGTGGATCTTCGACCGCGATGGAATTGCCCAGGCTTTTGGACATCTTGTCGCTGCCGTCGAGGCCGACGAGAAGCGGCACGGTGAGCACCACCTGAGGGGCCAGGCCCTCTTCCTTCATCAGGTCGCGCCCGACCAGGAGATTGAAGATCTGGTCGTGGCCGCCGAGCTCGACGTCGGCTTTCAGGGCGATCGAGTCGTACCCCTGGGCGAGCGGGTAGAGCAGCTCGTGGAGGTGGATCGGCTGGTTCTCCGCGAAGCGGGTGCGGAAATCCTCGCGCTCCATCATCCGTGCCAAGGTGTAGCGACCGGCCAGGCGCACGAGCCCGGCCGAGCCCAGGGCTCCCAACCAGCGGTTGTTGTCGTCGACGACCGTCTTCTCGCGATCGAGGACGCGGTAGACCTGGCGCAGGTAGGTCGCCGCGTTCGCCGCCACCTCCGCCTCGTCGAGCTGCGGCCGGGTCGCCTTCTTCCCCGTCGGGTCGCCTATCCGCGCCGTAAAGCCGCCGATCAGGAAGACCACCCGGTGCCCGAGATCCTGGAAGTGCTTCATCTTGCGGAGCAGGACCGTGTGCCCGAGGTGGAGGTCGGGCGAAGAGGGATCGAAGCCGGTCTTGACCGTGAGCGGCGTACCGGTCTTCGCCGCACGTTCGAGCTTGGCGCGCAGCTGCGCCTCGTCGACCAGGTCGACGGCGCCGCGCTTGAGCAGATCGATCTGCTCGTCGACCGGAGGGAAGAGACTCGGTTCGGACATGGTGTGGGAGCTTGGAGCGGAAGTCAGAAGTTGATGTAATCGAGCTCGGTCGCGAGCAGCTGTGGATCGCTCGCGCGACCCAGGCCGGGCTGGTTCCAGACGAGATGGAGATAGGCGCGGAAGACGGCGGCGAACATCTCGACCCGCGCCCGGGACCCCTGGATCAGCCCGCGCTTCTTTTCCTTCACCAGGTGCTTCAGGTGGAAGAAGACGGTCGTCGTGATCCGGCCCGAGAGCTGGCGGCAGGCCCAGTTGAGGCCGGTCTCGATGGCGAAGCCCTCGATGTCCTCCTCGGGCACCGCCTGAAAGACCTCGCGTTTCAAACAGCGGATGCCGGAGAGGAGCGGGCCGAAGTTGACGTGGATGGTGTTTAAGAGCGAGCCGCGATTCCGAATCCCCACGTTCATCTCCGAGCGGCCTTCGAGCACCGGCTGGATGAGCGCTTCGAGCATCTGGTGGGTGAGGTTCAGGATGTCGCCGTCGACGAAGACGAGGATCGGCGCGTCGGTATGGGCGACGCCCACCGCCATCGCCGTCCCCTTGCCCTGGTTCCGGCGCAGGTGGATGGTCTTGAAGCCCCGGGAGCGGGCGATCTCGACCGTCCGGTCGGTCGAGCCGTCGGAGACGACGATGATCTCGTCGATGAGGGCGGTGGAGGCGAGGACCGTCAGAACCTCGGCCAGGGTCTCCTGCTCGTTGTAGGCGGGCACGATGGCCGCGACGCGTGGGAATACGCTCGTCATCTCTCTCTCATCACTCTCGCTCGACCGGCCACCGCGTTCAAAGGCGCGCTCATTGTATCGGACGTGCAAATCCCACGCCGGGAGGCTTCAGGACCATGCGGGGGGCGGCGGCTCGATCTCCGCGGCGGCGAGGAGATCGCCCTCCGCCACCACGCGGGCGTCGCCGGCAAGGGACCAGGCTCCGGTCATGCCGCCAATCCCGCCGATCCCGCCGATCCCGCTGGAGACCGTCAGCTCGAACCCCCCCTGGGTCAGGACGGTGAGGGGGAGGGCCGCCTGCCCGCGATGGATTCCTACCGCCGCTCCGGCGAGCACCCCGGTGCCGCAGGAGAGCGTCTCGTCCTCCACCCCGCGCTCGTAGGTACGGATCTCCATCCGGTCCGGCCTGGAAAAACGCACGAAATTGACGTTGGTGCCGGCGGGAGCGAAAGCAGGGTGCAGGCGGAGCGCCCGGCCGAGCGACACGACCGGCGCTCCGGCAAGCCCCTCCGGCCAGATCAGCACGAGGTGGGGAACGCCGACGGTGAGCGCCCACCCCGTCCAGGCCTGGCCGAGGGCTTCGAGAATGAGCTCTCGGGGCTCGGTACTGGAGACCGCCGCCAGCTCGACGGCGATCCGGGTCGGGCCGAGCTGACGGGCCGTCACCTCGCCCGCCGCGGTGGCGATGCGGACCTGATCTTCCGACCAGCCGAGGTGAAAGGCGAGTTGGGCGGCGCAGCGGGTGCCGTTCAGGCAGAGGTCGGCGGGGAGGCCGTCGGCGTTCCAGTAGTCCATCGCCACCGTCGGGACCGTGCCCTCCTTGCGGCGGAGGAGAAAGAGGCCGTCGGCGCCTAAGGAGACGCCGCGCCGGCACCAGGCGCGGATCTGCTCGCTACGGGGCGCCGGGGCGGCTCCCGTGGAGTCGGCCAGGGCGAGAAAGTCGTTACCGCTCCCCGACAGCTTGAAAAAGCCGATCCTGCCGCGCCCGGAGCTCATTGCGCGGTGGCGCGGACCTCGGCCGGCTCGCTCTCGTTGCCCAGCTGGTCGATCGCCGTGATCCGGTAGGCGTAGGTGCCGCCCACCTTGACGGTCGAGTCGGTGTACTCGACCTCCGTGATCGGCGTCGTGGTCAACAGCTCGTATTCGCCCTTGGCCTTCTTGGTGTCGAGGCGATAGATCTTGTAGCCCGCGAGGTCGATGGCCTCGCTGCCGCGCCAGACGACGCGCACCCGACCAGGCTCGACGAGCGCCACGGGCTCGCGCGGCACCGGGGGCGGGAAGCGGTCGATGTACTTGATCTCGCCTTCGGTCTTGATCGCGCTCTCGACGACCGGGTCGCGGTGCGCCACCGCGGTCACGGTGTAGATGTAACCCTGCCCGTATTGGGCGGAGGTGTCGACGTAGCTCCGGTCGGTCGCCGCGGCGGCGTGGAGCGCCGGGCCGAAAGCCTTGGTCTGGGAGTAGCGCCGGTAGATGTTGTAGCCGATGATCTTCGGCGATGCTGGCGAACCGGGCGAACCGGGAGTCCCCGGAGCGGCCGCGGGCTCGGTCCACGTGACCTCGACCCCATCGGCGCGGGCCATGATCTTGGTGTCGGCCGGAGGCGCCGGCGCCGGCCGCGGCAGGATCACCACCTGGTTCGAGTATCCCGAGGGATCGCCATGCGGCCCGAGGGTCTTGACCGTGAAGTAGTGCACCTCGGTTTTCTCGGGGTACGGCAGCTCGACGACGATCCGGTCGCCCTGGGTGGCGGCCCCGACCTCCGCGCCCTTAAGCTTCAGGCGAACCTTTGCCGAGGAGGTGTACTCGCGTCCGGCAAGGGGCGGCGGCTCTTCCGGGGCCGTCGCAGCGGCCGGGATTGCCGGTGCAGCCGAAGGGACCGGGGTTGCCGCGCCTGCGGGCGTCGTCGCGGTCGGAGCTGCCGGGAGAGTACCTGACGGAGCCGCCGGAGCTGCCGCCGTCGGGGGAGTTGCCGGCGGCGTGGAAGGCGTCGCCGGGACAGCCGGAGCCGTGGTCGCCGAACTCGCCGGAGCGGTCGCGGTGGGTGGCGTCGTCGCGGGGGCGGAAGTCGGTGCCGCGGAAGTCGTCGCGGACGGCGTGGCGGTTGTCGGGGGTGGAGTCGCCGGCGTCGTCGGAGCCTTCGAGCCTGCAGCGCCCGGGACGGTCGAGGCGGCCGGCGGCGTAGGTGTTGTCGCCCCCGGCGCCGGCGTCGGCACCGGGGGGGCGGTCGCTCCGGGGACCGGACGGGTCACCTCGTAGACGTCCACCTCGGTGACCGTACCGAGGGCCTGGCCGGCGGCGGTGACCTTGGGGTAAGCGAAATTGAGGAGGATCCGGGTCCCCTGCTGGGAGACGATGAGATCCTTGGCCGTCGCCGGCACGAAGCGGAGCGGCGGCAGCGGCGGACCTTTCTTGCCGCACCCGGCGGTCAGGGTGAGAGCGGCCAGCAGCAGGAGGCCGGCGAGGGGCTTCCTGAACCGCCGCGACACCTCAGAGCACATAGCGCGAGAGATCCTGATCCTGGACGATTCCGGCGAGTGCCTTTTTGACGTACTCGGCGTCGACCTTGACGGCGGCGCCCGCCATCTCGGGGGCGTCGAAGGAGACCTCGTCGAGCAGGCGCTCCATGAGGGTCGAGAGGCGCCGGGCGCCGATGTTCTCGGTCGTCTGGTTGACCTCGACGGCGAGACGGGCGATCTCGGCCACCGAATCGGCGGTGAATTCGAGCGTCACGCCCTCGGTCGAGAGGAGCGCCGAGTACTGCTTGGTCAAAGCGGTCTCGGGCTCGGTCAGGATGCGCACGAAATCCTCTCCCGACAGATCGGCCAGGGTCACCCGGATGGGGAAGCGGCCCTGCATCTCGGGGATCAGGTCCGAGGGCTTGCTGACATGGAAGGCGCCGGCCGCGATGAAAAGGATATGATCGGTCTTCACCATCCCGTACTTGGTCGACACGGTGGTGCCCTCGACGATCGGAAGGAGGTCGCGCTGCACCCCTTCTCTCGACACGTCCGGCCCCCGGCTCCCTTCCCGCCCCGCGATCTTGTCGATCTCGTCCAGGAAGATCATGCCGCCCTGCTCGACCCGGTAGCGCGCTTCTCTCGCCACCGCGGCGCGGTCGATGAGCTTCTCGGCCTCCTGCTGGACTAAGATGTCCCGCGCTTCGGAGACCTTCACCTGCTGCTTTTTCTTCCGGCCGAAGAGACCCGGCAACATGTCCTTGATGTTGATGCCGACCTCTTCGACCCCCTGCGGCCCGAACATTTCGAGCGACGGGTAGCTCGCCTCGTCGACCTCGATCTCGACGCTCCGCGCGTCGAGCGCGCCCGAGCGCAGCTTGTCGCGAAACTTCTCGCGCGTGGCGGCCAGGTCGTCCTCTTCCTCGTCCTGCTCCTGGCGCAGGTAGCTGCTGATCGGGCGCGGCGGCACGAGGAGCTGGAGCAGCCGGTCTTCGGCCCGCGCCGCGGCGGCTTCCTTGACCGCCTCGCGCTTCTCCTCCTTGACCATGCCGACGGCGATCTCGATCAGGTCGCGGATCATCGACTCGACGTCGCGCCCGACATAGCCCACCTCGGTGAACTTGCTCGCCTCGATTTTCAAGAAGGGCGCCTTGGCGAGGCGGGCCAGCCGGCGGGCGATCTCGGTCTTGCCGACCCCGGTGGGGCCGATCATAAGGATGTTCTTGGGGGCGATCTCGTCGCCCAGCTCAGGCGGGAGCTGCTGGCGCCGCCAGCGGTTGCGCAGGGCGATGGCCACCGCGCGCTTGGCCTCCTGCTGCCCGACGACGTATTTGTCGAGCTCGGCGACGATCTGCCGCGGCGTCATGTTCTCGAGCGCCAGCCCGGCCAGGAGGTCGGCTGCGGGGAGACCGGAAGCGGGTGTGGCCATGGCTCTCTAGAGTTCCTCGATGATGAGATGGTCGTTGGTGAAGACGCAGATCTCGGCGGCGATCTTCATCGCCGAGCGCACGATGTCGACGGCTGGAAGATCGGTGAAGCGCCGGAGCGCCCGGGCGGCGGAGAGCGCGAAGTTGGCGCCCGAGCCGACGGCGAACATGCCGTCATCGTCGTCGGGCTGCAACAGCTCGCCGGCTCCGGAGACGAAGAAGCTCTTCTCCTGATCGGTGGCGATCATAACAGCCTGGAGCTGGCGCAGAGCGCGATCCGAGCGCCAGTCCTTGGCGAGCTCGACGACGGCGCGCTCCAGGTTGCCGCCGAACTCCTCCAGCTTGGCTTCGAGACGGGTATAGAGGGCGATGGCGTCGGCGGTGCCGCCGGCAAAGCCGACGAGCACCTTGCCCTTGCCGGCGCGCCGGATCTTTCGGGCGGAGGACTTGACGATGGTGCTGTTGTTCATCGTCACCTGGCCGTCGCAGCCCATACAGACCTTGCCGTCGCGACGAACGAGGAGGACGGTGGTCGAAGAGAACGTATCCATGGGGACGGGATTGTAGCAGGGCGGGAGCCCTCAGACGCGGGGCCTCAAAAGCGCGGCGAGGAAGGCCGCCGGATCGTCGGGAGTGACGACCAGCCGGCTCTCGCCGAGATCGAGGAGAACGGCGTGGGCGAGGTCGCTCGCGTAAAGGTCGAATTCGCCCAGCAGGCGCGAATCGAACCCGCCGCTCCCGGCGACCATTCCGCCGGCCGTCGCGAGACCCTCGACGTGAGCGCTCTCCTCCGGAGTGAGGAGCCGGGCGGCGGCCCCCTCGATGGGCAGGCGCTCGTGCCGGCGGCGCATCTGGACGAGGAGAGTGCCCCCGAATACATCGAGCCAGAGGGGCTCCAGGTCGCCGCTCATCCGCCAGGCCGTCCACGGCACGAGGGCGAGAACCCAGGCGAGGAAGGCGGGCCAGTGCCGGCCGGTCGCCCAGGCGAAGCCGCCGGCCGCGAGGAGGATCAGGGCGAGCCCGAAGAGCAGCAGGCGCAGATGGCGCCTACCCTTAGCGATCGCGCCGCCCGGGGTGCAGAGGAAGCGCACCCCCTCCGGCGGCATTGGGGGCATGTCGGGCTCGCCGATCATCCCTTGCCGTCTCTGGAGTCAGCGGGCCGGGCGCCCCGCGCCCGGGGGTGGGCGCCGCGATAGACGTCCAGGAGGTGCTGGACCTCCAGATGGGTGTACTTCTGGGTGGTCGAGATCGAGCTGTGGCCGAGGAGCTCCTGGATGGCGCGGAGGTCGGCGCCGTTCTCCAGGAGATGGGTGGCGAAGGTATGGCGGAGCGTATGCGGATGGACCCCCGCCGCGAGCGCCGCCGTCTCCACGTAGCGGTCGAGGACCCGGCGCACGGAGCGGTCGGTCAAGCGGCCGCCGCGGCTGTTCAGGAAGACCGGCTCGGTCTCCGGGTCGCCGTCCGGCCCCCGGACCCCCTCCCACACCTCCAGCCAGGCGCGGAGCGCCGCGAGCGCCGGTCGGCCGAAGGGGACCATCCGCTCCTTGCTCCCCTTGCCCATCACCCGCAGCACCCGGCCGGAGAGGTCGATCGCCCCCCAGTCGAGCCCCACGAGCTCCGAGACCCGGAGGCCGGTCGCGTAGAGCAGCTCGAGCATCGCCCGGTCGCGCCGGCCGAGCGGCTCGACATCCGAGGGCGCCTCCAGGAGAGTCTCGATCTCCCCCGGCCGCAGGTGGCGGGGGAGGGTCTGCGGCCGCTTCGGCGTCCGCACCGATTGCGCCGGGTTGGCCGCCAGAATCCCCTCGCGACAGGCGAAGCGGAAGAGGCTGCGGATCGCCGAGAGCGCCCGTCCCTGGCTGCTCTTCTCCAGCTTCTCCCGGGTCATCTGGGCGAGATAGGAGCGGACGACCTGGGCATCGACCGCCTGCGGATCGATCTCTTCGGTATCCTGAGATCGCTCCACCCTCTCCCGGCTCAAAAAGTCGTGGAAGCGCAGCAGATCCCCCTCGTACGCCCGGATCGTGTTGTCCGAGGCGTTCCTCTCCTCGCGCAGGTGCTCGAGGTAGCGGTGGATGAGGCGGCGGAGGGTCAGGACACCGGCTCCAGCTCGCGCTTGAGCACCCGCTCCATCCAGGTGGCGAGGTCGGCTTGGGCGCGGGAGACGTAGGCGGCGCGGCGGTCGCCCTTCTTGAGCCTGCCGGGAAGCTCGCCGAAAAGGCCGTAGTTGATGTTGGCGGGCTGGAAGTGCCGGGGGTCCGCCTCGGTGATGTGCCGGGCGAGAGCGCCCAGGGCGGTCGTCGAGGGGAAGGGCTCGGGCTCCGGCTTCCCCTGCCTGGCAAGGGCGATATAGATGCCGATGGCGAGGCCGGTCGCCGCCGATTCGAGGTACCCCTCGACGCCGGTGATCTGGCCGGCGAGGCGGACCCGCGGCGTCGTTTTCACCCGGTAGTGCTGATCCAAATGGATGGGGGAATTGACGAAGGTGTTCCGGTGGATCTGCCCGAAGCGCTCGAAGCGGGCGTTTTCGAGCCCGGGGATGAGCTTGAACACCCGCTCCTGCTCGCCCCACTTCATCCGCGACTGGAAGCCCACGAGGTTGAGCTGGCTCTTCGCCAGGTTCTCCTGGCGGAGCTGGACGACCGCCCACGGCCGCCGGCCGTCGGGGGTGGAGAGGCCCACCGGCTTCATCGGCCCGAAACGCAGGGTGTCGACGCCGCGCCGGGCGATCTCCTCGATCGGCAGACAGCCCTCGAAGAAGATCGCCTTCTCGAACTCGTGCGGCACGACGACCTCGGCGGCGACGAGAGCCTCATAAAAGCGCGCGTACTCCTCTCTGTCCATGGGGGCGTTCAGGTAGTCGTCCCCCTCGCCCTTGCCGTAGCGCGACTGCCAGAAGAGCTTCGCCATGTCGAGGCTCTCGGCCTCGACGATGGGGGCGATGGCATCATAGAAGTAGAGATACTCGCCGCCGAGGAGCCCGGCCAGGGTGGCGGCCATGGCTTCCGAGGTGAGCGGACCGGTCGCGATCACCACCTCTACGGCCTCTGGGAGCGCCTTCACCTCCTCGCGGCGCACCTCGATCCGCGGGTGGGCGGAAAGGGTCTCGGTGACGAGGGCGGCGAAGCGGTCGCGATCGAGAGCGAGAGCGCTGCCGGCCGGCACCGAGGCCTTCCGAGCCATGGCGATGATGAGCGAATCGAGCTCCTCCATCTCGCGCTTCAGGAGCCCCGCGGCATGATGGGGATCGTCGCTCCGGAGCGAGTTGCTGCACACCAGCTCGGCGAAAGCGTCGGTCTTGTGGGCCGGCGTGCCGCGTACCGGACGCATCTCGTGCAGCACGACCGGCACGCCCCGCCGGGCGAGCTGCCAGGCGCACTCCGAGCCGGCGAGGCCGGCACCGATGACGTGGACGACGTCCAGGGGATTACTCATTCGAGTCCTTCTTATCATACGGGGCCGGAGAAGACGGCCGAGACGGCGGGGAGGAAGGCCGGATAGAATCGCCTCATGAGCAACGACAAGCCTCTCCGCGACCAACTCGTAGCCCTCTTGAAAGGCGGCCAGGCCCATGCCGGCTTCGACGCCACCGTCGCCGACCTCGCTCCCGAGCATCGCGGCGCCCGCCCTCCCGGGGCGCCGCACTCCGCCTGGCAGCTCCTGGAGCATCTCCGCATCGCCCAGTGGGACATCCTGGAGTTCAGCCGCGATCCCCAGCATGTCTCGCCGAAGTGGCCCGAGGGCTACTGGCCAAACGACCCGGCGCCGCCCGGGAAGAAATCCTGGGACGAGAGCCTCGCCGCCTTTAGCCGCGACAACCAGGCGCTGCAGGATCTGGTCACCGACCCCAAAAACGATCTCCACGCCGCGTTTCCCTGGGGCGACGGCCAGACCCTCTTGAGGGAGACGCTCCTCGCCGCCGACCACAATGCCTACCACCTGGGACAGCTGATTCTCGTGCGGCGCCTGCTGGGAGCGTGGAAGGAGGAATGAGGCCGCGCCTCCGGGCGATCACCGCCGAACTGGGGGGGTCGTCGCCAGCAAGAAGGCGCTCGCTTCACGGCGGGGGGCACCACGCGGTGCCCCCGGGCCCTTGAGCTTCTCCGTGCTTCTTTCCTAGAGGACGACGCCCTTGATCTCGACCTCGATCACCGGGGTCTTCGGGCTGTCCGTGTGGACCGTGATCTTGCCGCTGAACGGCCCCTTGCCGAGCTCCGGGTTGAGGGTGATGCGGACCTGGTACTCGCGGCCGGCCTGCACCGACTCGAGCTTGGCGTCGATCCCCTTGACGTTGTTCTCGATCTTCGTGACGTTGATCGACTCGGTGGCGAAGTTGCGCACGACGAGCGCCTTTTTGAGCGGCTCCTTGAGCTCGATCTGGCCGAAGTCGGCGACCGGCGGCGTCACCGCGAGGACCGGGCGCACGAAGCCGGAGACGGGGATCTGGACGATCTTCTGCTTCGGGTGGTTGGTGTGGACGGTCACGTAGTTGGTGAGCGGGCCCACCGGCGCGTTGTTCGAGAGCAGCATCTCCACCCGCCACTGCTTGCCCTTGATGTCCGGCAGCCGCTCCTTCTCGGTCGCCTCACGGAAGGAGACCTTGAGGGCGGGGATCTGCGACTCGGCGGAGATCACGTCGAACGGGGTGCCGTCCGACGACCAGAGGAGCTGGGCGATGGTACCGTCCATCGGCTCGCCCTGGACGACGATGTAGCGGGCATATCCCGGCTTGACCGAAATGTAGGGCTCGACCTTCGCCTTGATCGTCAGCTGGATCTGCGGGGTGTCGGAGTCGTTGGTATAGACCGTCACGCCCTTGGCGATGGGGCCGTTGAAGGTCGAGGTGTCGACCACCAGATGCACGACGCCGGTCTTCCCCGGAGCGATCGACTTGTCGAAGCTCGCGACGGTGCAGCCGCAGGCGGGCTGGACCTTGTCGATCTCGAGCGGCGCCGCGCCATCGTTCTGGATGATGAAGTCGTGGTTGACGTTGTCGCCTTTGGCAACCGTGCCGACGTCCGCCACCGGCTCGACGGCGACCGCCTTCGGCTTGCTGGCCGCGGGCTTCCCGGTCGCGTCCGGCTTCCCGGCCACGGCGCCCTCAGCGAACAGGGCGGTAACCAAGGTCAGCAGGGCACAAAGTGTCAAAATGGCAGTCGTGATTTGGCGTTTCATTGCGGCGAACTCCTTTGACCGGACAGCGGGGTAAATGCAAGGTAATGCTACACTCTGCGCGCCTGATGACCAAGCCGGAATCGACACTGGACATCTACTTCATGGCCGTCGGCGGGACGGGGATGGCTCCGCTCGCCTGCCTGCTGCAAGAGCAGGGCCACAGGGTACGGGGGACGGATGGACCTCTCTACCCCCCGATGAGCACCCTCCTCGAACGGGCCGGGATCCGGCCGCTCGTCGGCTACGACCCCGCTCACCTGACGCCCGCGCCGGACCTCGTCGTCCTCGGCAACGCCATCCGCCGCGACAACCCGGAGGCCCTGGAGGCGGAGCGCCGCGGTCTGCCGATCGTCTCCATGCCGGAGGCCCTCTCCCGCTTCTTCCTCGCCGAGCGCCGCCCTCTCGTGGTGGCGGGGACGCACGGCAAGACGACGACCTCCGCCATGGCCGCCTGGGTGTGGAGCGCCTGCGCTCAAGACCCTGGCTACCTCATCGGCGGCGTGCCGCGCGACCTGCCGGCGAGCTTCCACGGCGGGACCGGCGAGCGGTTCGTCGTCGAGGGGGACGAGTACAACGCCGCCTACTTCGACCGCGGCCCCAAGTTCCTCCACTATCGGCCCGAGACGCTCCTCCTGACGAGCGTCGAGTACGACCACGCCGACCTCTATCCCAGCCCGGAGGCGTTCCGCGCCGCCTATGCCCAGCTCCTCGACCTGCTCCCCGCGGCGGGCTATCTGGTGGCCTGCGGCGACACCCCCGAGGTGCGGAAGCTCGCCCGGCGGGCCCGCTGTCCGGTGCTCTTCTATGGCCTGGACCCCGGCAACGACCTCCACCCCCTGGGCGGCCTTTCTGGCATCGACGCCCGCCCCGAGGGCAGCCGCTTCCGGGTGGCGGACCCTGCCGGAACGAACGGAGAGATCGAGATCCACCTCCCCATGGCCGGCGAGCACAACGTGGCGAACGCCCTCGCTGTCTGGGCGGCGGCCCGACGCGACGGCCTCCCCGCCGCCGCGGTCGTCGACGCCCTCGCCCGCTTCCATGGCGTCAAGCGCCGTCTGGAGGAATTGGGAACCGCGCGCGGGGTGACGGTCGTCGACGACTTCGCCCATCACCCGACGGCGGTCGACAAGACCCTCGGAGCCCTCCGCCAGAGCTATCCCGGTCGCCGCCTCGTGGTGCTCTTCGAGCCGCGCAGCCTGACCGCCGGCCGGGCGCTCTTCCACGACCCCTACCTCGCTGCCTTCGCCCAGGCCGATCGGGTGCTCTTCGCCCCCACCTTCCACCTCGGCCGCCTCCAGGCCGAGGAGCGGCTCGACTTCGGAGCCCTGGCCGCCGAGATCACCCGGGCCGGGGTCGAGGCCACACTCTGCGCCGATACCGCCGAGGTGCTCGCCCGGGCTTTAGACGAGGCGAGGGACGGCGATGTGATCGCGACGATGTCCTCCGGCTCCTTCGACGGCATGCCCCACAAGGTTCTGGCTGGGCTCAAAAGCTTCTCAACCCGGGACCCGCAGCCGCTCCTCCAGGACCCGTTCTCTCCCGAGCACCGGACACTGTAAGGCCTCCCGCAGCGCCCCCCAGATCGCCGCCTCCGGCACCAGGCCGATCACCTCGGTCTCGAGCACCCGGGTGCCCAGGGCCTCGGCCTCCCGCCGGAGCCGATCGAGGGCGGTCCAGAGCGAGGTCTGCCGGAAGTCGACCAGGTTGAGGCTCACCTGCGCGCGGTCGCGGCTCGCGAGGTAGACCCCCATGGCGCGCACGGCGGGGAGACCTCCGCCCGACTCGCGGACCCGGCGGGCGATGGTCCGGGCGACGGCGAGGTCCGCGGTCGCGAGGACGGCATTGAAGGCGATGAGGAAGAAGCGGGCGCCGATGACCGTCACCCCGGCCGTGGGGTGGACCCGGGTGGGACCGTAGTCCGGAGCCCAGGCGGGATCGTCCATGCGGGCCGCGAAGCCCTCGAAGCCGCCTCTTCGGATGTCGGCCAGCCGCCGCCTTTCCGGCACCCGCGCCGCCTGCTCGTACAGGTAGACCGCGAGACCGAAGCGCTCCGCGACCGCCGCCCCCAGCCGTTCGGCCGCGGCCACCGCGACCGCCATGGGAGTCCCGGCGAGCGGCACGAAAGGGGTGACGTCGACCGCCCCCACCCGCGGGTGGACCCCCTGGTGGCGATGGAGGTCGACCTCCCGGAGCGCCACCTCATAGAGGGCGAGCAGGCTCTCGTGCAGGGCGTCCGGCTCGCCGGCGAGGGTCAAGACCGAGCGGTTGTGATCGGGGTCGGAGGAGGCGTCGAGCAGCCGTACCCCGGGCACCGACGAGGCGGCGGCGAAGAGCTCGGCCACGACCTCCGGGCGCCGGCCCTCGCTGACGTTGGGAACGCATTCGAGCTGCGGCATGGTGTCTAAAGTATAGCAACCGCGCGGAGCCCCCCGGGAGCGGGCCCGGGATCGGCGAAAGCCCGTACGCCGGTTGTGCGCCCCTGGGGACTTTGTTAGGATAGTGCCGTCTTTCATGCCCAACCGTAGATTTTCCGGGTAGCGTGTTCCCGATTCTCATTTGCCGATGACTTATCCCGGTAACCCCTCCCTCTCTGCCGACGCGCAGCAGCGGATCCTCGGCACCTTCAAACAGACGCTCGACCTCGCCGAGCAGGGCAACCGGCAGGAGGCGCTCCTGGGGTGCGACTTCGTGCTGCGGATGGATCCCCACTTCGATCCCGCCCGGCGCCTCCACGATCGCCTGGATACCGCGACCGGCGCGGTGCGCGTCGACGACCTCAAGGGGAGCCCTCCGGCGACGACGCCCGGGAACCATCTCGTGAGTCTCGACTCGCTGGGCTCCTTCGATTCGCTCGACTCCCTCGATCCGCTGGAGGAGCTGCCGGGCCTGGAAGACGACCTGCCGGCCAGCTTCTCGGGCAACGGCGGCGACCCCGGGCTCGTGAGCGGCAAGCTCAAGGAGCTCTTCGCCGCCCGCCGCTTCCAGGATTTTCTCCAGCTCGCCCAGGCCAATCAATCGGTGGTAACCGGCAGCCCCGAGCTCCGCCAGCTGGCGGAGGCCGCCCAGGAGCGCCTGGAGGCCGAGCCCTACGTGGGCCGCTTCCTCAACAAGGCGCGGGAGGCCCTGCGAGCCGGCCAGCGCGACGAGGTCGGTCGCATCCTCGACAAGGCCCGCTCCCTCGATCCGACCCACCCCGGCATCGGCGAGATCGAGCAGCAGCTGACCCCTGCCGCGGCCACAGCCGCCACAGCCGCCAATGCCGCCAAGAGGCCGGCGGCGACGGAGCTGCCACCCGCCCTGCGGCCGAGCTCGACGCCGCCCATCGATCTCTTCGGCGGCGGCGGTGGCGATTCGGAGAGCGAGCGGCGGATCGCCCAGCTCCTCTCCGAAGGGCAGTCGGCGTTCGACTTGGGCGACCCCCAGGCGGCGATCGACGCCTGGTCGCGGATCTTCCTCATCGACATCGACCACCAGGAGGCGGCGCGGTGCATCGAGCAAGCGCGCAAGCTCAAGGCCGAGAATGAGCGCCAGGTGGAGGAGGTCTTCCACGACGGCCTGAACCGCCTGGAGGCCGGGGACCTCCCTGCCGCCCGTCGCGCCTTCGAGCAGGTTCTGGCGCTCCAACCGAGCTATCTCGCCGCCCGCGAGTATCTGCAGCAGATCGACGAGGGCGTGGCGCCGGTCCTCGCGCCGCGCCCTGCCGTCCGTGAAGCTCCGGCGAGCCCCTCGCTCCCGACGCCGAGCTCGGTCCTCTCACTGTCGGATCTTCCGACGGTCGGGGATGGCGCCGAGCTCGGCGGAGATCTCAAAGAGGAGATTCTCGTGCCCCCCGAGCCGGGCGGCTCGGCCCGGAGCGAGCGCCGGGAGCCGCGCCGGGCGGCGGCCCGCAAGGGTGCCAGCAAGCGCTTCCTCTATATCGGTGGTGCCGTCCTGGCGGTCGTCCTCCTCGCCGGGGGTTTCCTCTATCTCAAGTGGGACAGCCTGTTCCCCAACCTGCCGAACGACCGGCCGCCGGCTCCGGCGAGCCCCAACACTCCGGCATCGGCGGGGACGCCGGGGACATCGGCGCCGGCGGCGAATCTGGTCACCCGCGCCACCACCCTCCACAATCAGGGCAAGACGGCCAATGCCCTCGTCCTGCTCCGCCGGGTGCCGGCTCAAGATCCGCAATATGCCGAGGCCCAGAAGCTCATCGCCCAGTGGGAATCCGGGACTGCCGGAGCCGCGGTGAGCGGTACCGAACCCGCAATATCGGGGACGCCGGGAGCGCCGGGAGGGCTGGGGACATCGGCGACATCGGGAACGATTCCGGGCCTTCCTGCCGCCCCTGGGGCCGCGATCTCGACCGAAGCCGCGGCCCATCGCCAGGAGCTGATCGAGTCCGGTCGCAAGGCTTTCGGCCAGGCCGACTACCTGCACGCCGCAGACTTCTACGAACAGGCGGCCGCCCTCGCCAAGCTCGATGGTCCCGATGCCGATCACCTCGCCGAGGCCAAGAAGAAGCTCGCGCCGCTCTTCGAGCAGGTCAAGCTCTTCAAGCAGCATGACTGGGAGTACATTCTGCCGGCGCTCTGGAAGATGCGGGAGTCCAACCCGGACGACCACAACGTCAACCGCCTGATCGTCGATTCCTACTACAATCTGGGCATCCGCGATCTTCAGCGGGCCGATCCGATCCATGCCGCCAGCCAGTTCGCGGAAGCTTTGAAACTCGATCCAGGAGACGCCACTTTGCGCCGTCACTACCTCTTCGCCCAGACCTACCAGGAGCGGCCGCAGGATCTGCTCTTCCGGATCTACGTAAAGTACCTGCCGTACCGCTGATGCGACGCCGCAGCCCCGAGGGAGAGGACCAGGAGCCCAGCCTCTTCGACCTGCCGCTCGACCTGCCGGACCGCGACCGGTTGGCACATCCGACTCTCGAAGACGAACCCCAAGAGGTGGAGGAGATCGAGCCACCGCCGCTCCGGCCCCGGCCCGTGCGCGACGAGCGCGGCGGCCTCGACCGTTCCGCGCCGCCGCCGCGCCGACCGGCTCCCGTTGCGTCGACGACAGCCGCTCCGGTCAAAGAAATCGAGGAGACCCCCGGGACCTCCCGGCGGGCGGGCCTCGGCAGCCGTCTCGCCGCCGGTCTCGCCGACCTCCTCGTCCACGCCGCCATCGTTGCGCTCGCCCTCGCCGGCTCCCGCCTCCTCGGCGCGACCCCCACCCTCGCAGAGTGGCCTCCCCTGGCGATCTTCCTCCTCGCCTTCTCCTTCCTCTACACCATCCTGCCGCTCGCCTTCTGGGGCCAGACCCTGGGGATGACCTGGGCCGGCCTCCTCTCGCGCAACAAGGACGGCGAGCCGCTGACCTTCGATCAGACCGCCCGGCGCTGGCTCGGCGGCCTCTTGACGACAGCGACCCTCGGCCTGCCTCTTCTCGTCGCCGGCAAGGGACGGACTTTGACCGATCTGCTGAGCGGTTCGAGCACGCTGCGGGTGGGTTGATGTAGAGGCGGCGGTGCGCCAGGGCTGGCGCACCGCAGGCTCCGTTCCTCTAGGCGGAGTAGACGAAAGCCAGCTCGTACTGGCTCTTATGCCCGGTGAACACCAGCGGCGAGCCCGCCGACTGAATCTGGACTACCCAGGTGTACTGACCGATCACATCGTCCGATCCCGTATCGTGCTCCATCTCCGTGACCGTGAACTCCTCCCGGAAGTCGTAGGTACGATTGATGGCCTGGGTCTCCCCGTCGCCCATCTCCCAATAATTCTCATTGCTGGGCAGTTTCCCCTCGAGGCCGTCGGTCTTCAGCTTGAGATAGATCTCGTCATTGTTGCCGGCATCGTCGGATTTCTTGATGCACTTGAGCGACTGCAAGGTGATCTGGGCCATGGGGTTCACTCCTTTAGATCGGTGGGCTTCATTGCCCGGTTTCCCTCAAGGAGTGGGATGAGATCGAGAACTATCGCACCGGTTTCTCGAATCTGTTCCGCCAGATCCGCCACGCCATCCACAGATTCCCCACCGCCGTCGTGACGGCGAAGATCGGCAAGGGCGAGAAGGTCGGCCAGAGCGCGACGAGGCCGCCAAGCTGGAAGATGAGGCCGCAGGTCCGGAAGGGCGGAAAGGCGAGGCCGCCCAGCATGTAGAAGGAGTGACCGAGAAGGAGGAGCCAGATTCCGGGGAGGGCCCAGGCGGCGTCCAGCCAAAGGCAGAGGGCCGAGAGCGCCAAGGCCACGAAGGAGAGATTTCCCTGGAGGCGCAGGACCCAGGTGGCGAGCGGGGTGCGCGCGGCTCTCCGACCGGTGCTGTCGGCTCGACCCGCCCGACCCGCCCAGAAGATCGCCCCGATCTCGACCGCACCGCCGAGGAGGATGGTCGCCGACCAGACGAAGAGCACCCCCGCCGGCCCGGCCCGCCACAGGACATGTTTGGTGGCGAACGCAGCCATCGGGAGGAGGATCGCCCAGGCGAGCCAGGACCAGGGGGAATGGAGATAGGGCCGGCTGGCGGCGGCGAAGCGCTGGCGGACCGGCTCCAGGTCATCCTCCGGCGGGGCGAAGTCGCCACCCCGGCCGGAGAAAAGCGGATCGTATTCGGAACGTTCGTGGAAGCGGTCGGAGGGCCGGTCTGAGGGCCGATTTAAGGGCATGACGGCCCCGCTCCACCTAGATGGTGGCGGGGGCCCCCGTCAAGCGCAACTGAACCCGCGCCCGTTCCATGGCACGCTGGCGGGCGGCGAACTCGGCGTCGCCCTCCATCGGCATGTCGTGCGCGGCGGCCAGGGCTTTCTCGGCCGCGGCGCGGTCGATCTCCGTTGGCCGCTTGGCCTGCTCGGTGAGGATCGTCAGCCGATCCTCGACCATCTGGGCGAAACCGCCATCGATAAAGAGGCGCTCCTCCCCGCCGTCGACCGCCGGGCTCTCGACCCGGAGAATGCCGATGCCGAGCTTGAAGAGGAGCGGCGCCCGGCCGGGCAGGATGCCGACCTCGCCGTCGTGGGCCGGGAAGGCCACGAAGGTCGCGTCGGCTTCCAGCACCGCCCGCTCGGGGGTGATGACGCTGCAGTGGAAGGTGTCGCCCTTGGCCATCCGCCTCTACTCCTTCGCCAGCTTCTCCGCCCGCGCGGCCGCATCCTCGATGTTGCCGACGTACATGAACGCCTGGTCCGGCAGGTGGTCCCACTTGCCGTCGCAGAGCTCGGCGAACGAACGGATGGTGTCCTTGAGCGGCGTGTAGACGCCGGGGAAGCCGGTGAACTGCTCGGCGACGTAGAACGCCTGCGAGAAGAAACGCTCGATCTTCCGCGCCCGGCGGACGATGACCTTGTCCTCTTCCGACAGCTCGTCGACGCCCAAGATCGCGATGATGTCCTGGAGGTCTCGGTAGCGCTGGAGGATCTGCTGCACCCGCCGGGCCACCCGGTAGTGGTCCTCGCCGATGTACTCGGGCGAGACGATGCGGGAGGACGAGGCGAGCGGATCGACCGCGGGGTAGATCCCCTTCTCCGAGATGCCGCGCTCGAGGTTGACCGTGCTGTCCAGGTGGGTGAAGGCGGTCGCGGGGGCGGGGTCGGTGTAGTCGTCGGCCGGCACGTAGATCGCCTGGATCGAGGTGACGGCGCCACGCTTGGTCGAGGTGATGCGCTCCTGGAGCTCGCCCATCTCGGTGCCGAGAGTCGGCTGGTAGCCGACCGCCGACGGCATACGGCCGAGGAGCGCCGAGACCTCGGAGCCCGCCTGCGAGAAGCGGAAGATGTTGTCGATGAAAAGGAGCGTGTCGACGCCCGTCTGGTCTCTGAAGTACTCAGCCATGGTGAGCGCCGAGAGGGCCACCCGGAGGCGGGCGCCGGGGGGCTCGTTCATCTGACCGAAGACCATGACGGTCTGGTCGATGACGCGCTTGCCGGTGTCGCCGATCTGCGCCTCCTGCATCTCGATCCAGAGATCGTTGCCCTCGCGGGTCCGCTCGCCCACCCCGGCGAAACAGGAGTAGCCGCTGTGGAACCGCGCCAGCCGGGCGATCAGCTCCTGGATGATGACCGTCTTGCCGACGCCGGCGCCGCCGAAGAGGCCGGCCTTGCCGCCGCGGACGAGCGGACAGAGGAGGTCGATGACCTTGATCCCGGTCTCGAACAGCTCGGTTTTCGACGACAGCTCGTCGAACTCGGGCGGCTCGTGGTGGATCGGCCGGCGCTCGGTGGCCTTGACCGGTCCGAGGCCGTCGATGGGGGCGCCGACGAGATTGAAGACGCGGCCGAGCGTTCCCTCACCGACCGGCACGGTGACCGCCGAGCCGGTGTCCAGGATGCGGACCCCGCGCTGAACGCCGTCGGTCGAGCCCAAGGCCACGGCCCGGACCTGGCCGCCGCCCAGGTGCTGCGCGACCTCGCACCAGAGCGTGTCCTTGACCTTCTCACCCTCGACGTCGTTCTCGACTTCGATCTGCAGGGCGTTGTAGATCGACGGCAGGCGATCCTCGGAGAAATGCGCGTCGAGGGTCGAGCCGATGACCTGGGTGACGGTGCCGTAGTTGCCACTTTCGGTTGCCATAGGGATGCTTCCTGTCGTAAGGCTCCCGGATCAGGACAGGGCGTTGGCCCCACCCACGATGTCCAGAAGCTCCATGGTGATCTGGGTCTGCCGCGCGCGGTTGTACTCCCGCGTCAGGGACTTGATCATGTCGCCGGCGGCGTCGGTCGCCGCCTTCATGGCGACCATGCGCGCCACCTGCTCGGAAACGGCGGCATCGGTAAAGGCCTGGAAGAGCCGGATTCGCACCACCGCCGGGAGCAGCTCGTCGAGGAGCTCCTTGGGACTGGGCGAGAACTCGTACTCGATGGTCTTTCCCGGCGTCGCCGATGTCGCCGACGCTTCGCTCTCATCCTTCTTCAAAGCCCCGACGAGAGGCAGGAGCTGCACCACCTCGGGCCGCTGCTGGCCGGCCGAGATGAAGCGCATGTAGGCGACGTGCGCCGAGGCGATCTCGCCGCGGGTGAAACGGGCGATGAGCTCGTTGGCGAGCGGCTCGACCTGCTCGAAGCGCGGCTTCTCGCCGATGTCCGTCCGCGCCTGGGCGACGTCCCTCTTGAGGAACTTGAAGTAGCCGATGCCCTTCTTGCCCACCATGGTGACGTCGACCTGGACGTTCCGCTTCTCCTCGGCCTCCAGATGCTGAATGGCCGAGCGCAGGATGTTGGCGTTGTAGCCGCCGGCCAAACCGCGGGCGCTGGTCAGGACGACCAAGGCCGAACGCGGCACCTCGTCGTGCGTCTTCAAGAGCGGATGCTCGATGTTGGCCGCCGCCCGCGACAGGTCGCCCACCAGCTCGGCGAGCTTCTCGGCGTAGGGCTTGGTCGCCACGGCACGGTTGAACGCCGCCTGAAAACGGGCGGTGGCGATCAGCTGCATGGTGCGCGTGATCTTCTTGATGTTGCGCACCGATTTGCGCCGCTTGACTAAGACTCTCCGGTTGGCCATGGCGATTCCTTAAAGTCGAGCTACTTGGCCGCCTTCTGGCCCTGCCAGTGCGGCTTGAAGCTCTTGATCACCTCGCGGATGCGATCGGCGAGCGCGTCCGGCAGCTCGCCCTTGTCGGCCAGCTCCTTGCCGATCTCGGGGTGCTCGTCGCGGAAATGCTTCAAGAGCGCCAGCTCGAATTGCGACACCTGGTTGGCCGGCAGGTCGTCCAGGAAGCCACCGGTGCCGGTGAAAATCGACAGCACCTCGTCGACGAACGAATAGGGCTGGTACTGCGGCTGCTTCAGCAGCTCGACCATGCGGAGGCCGCGATCGAGCTGGCGCTGGGTGGCCGGATCGAGCTCGGTGCCGAGCTGGGCGAAGGCTTCGAGATCGCGGAAGGCCGCGAGGTCGAGCCGGAGCGAGCCGGAGATCTTCTTCATCGCCTTGCGCTGGGCGTTGCCGCCCACCCGCGAAACGCTGATGCCGACGTTGACCGCCGGCCGCACGCCGGCGAAGAAGAGGTCGGGCTCCAGGTAGATCTGGCCGTCGGTAATCGAGATCACGTTGGTAGGGATGTACGCCGAGACCTCGCCTTCGAGGGTCTCGATGACCGGCAACGCCGTCATCGAGCCGCCGGTGTCGGGGAAGCGGTGGACCCGGTACTTGTCTTTATCCTCCAGCGTCGCAAGGAAAGCCGCGGCCTTCTTCTTGCCGTGCGGTCGGTGGTAGAGGCCGTTCGCGTCGTCCGGCCGGACGTCCGCCGGAGCTTCGAGGCCCTGGGGGTTCTTGAAGACGACCTTCCGATCCCGACTGTCCTCTGGGGTGTCCTTGGGGACGACCGCGTACTCCTCGCGCATCTTGACGCTTCTCTCCAGAAGCCGCGAGTGGAGATAGAAGACGTCGCCAGGATACGCCTCGCGGCCGGGGGGCCGGCGGAGGAGGAGCGACAGCTGGCGGTAGGACTGCGCCTGCTTCGAGAGGTCGTCGTAGACGCAGAGGGTCGCCTTGCCCTCCGTGTACATGAAGTACTCGGCCATCGCGGCGCCCGAGTAGGGGGCGATGTACTGGAGCGGCGAGGGGTCGGACGAGCCCGCCGAGATGACGATCGTGTAGTCCATGGCGCCGGCCGAGCGCAGGCGCTCGACGAGACCGGCCACCGTCGACTCCTTCTGACCGATGGCGACGTAGACGCAGATGACCCCGCTCCCCTTCTGGTTGAGGATGGTGTCGATCGCGATCGCGGTCTTGCCGGTCTTTCGGTCGCCGATGATCAGCTCGCGCTGGCCACGGCCGATGGGGATCATGCTGTCGATGGCCTTGATGCCGGTCAAAAGCGGCTCGGTGACCGGCTGGCGCTCGGCGATGCCGGGGGCCTTCCATTCGAGCGGCCGGCGGTGCGGCGTGTCGATCGATCCCAGGCCGTCGAGCGGCCGGCCGAGCGGGTCGACGACGCGGCCGACGAGCGCCGGGCCGCAGGGGACGGAGAGCAGCTCGCCCGTCCGCCGAACCTCGTCGCCCTCTCTGATCCCTAAGTAGTCGCCGAGGATGACGACGCCGACGGAGTTCTCCTCCAGGTTGAAGACCTGCCCGGCGGCGCCGTTGGCGAACGTCACCTGCTCGCCGGCCATGGCGTTCGAGAGGCCGTAGATGCGGGCGATGCCGTCGCCGACCTCTAAGACCTTGCCGACCTGCGCGAGGTCGACCGTGCTCTTGAACTGGCGGATCTCCTCCGTGATGACCGAAGTGATCTCGTCGACTTTGAATCTCATAGTTTTCCTCGATCTATCTATTTACGCCCCCGCGTACGGGGTGCCGCGAACGATCTCCTGCGAGGCGCGCTTCTGGAGCGCCTCACTCAAGGCTTTGAGCTGTGACGCGACGCTCGCGTCGATCTTGTCGTCGCCGATCTGCACCACCATGCCGCCCAGGAGGGCCGGATCGACTTTCTCGATGAGGTCCGGCTGCCGGCCGGTGAAGCGGGTGACCGCCGTCCGCAGCTTGTCACGGAGCGCCGCGGGGAGCGCCACCGGCGTTCTCACCTGGACGTCCACCCGGCCGCGCAGGTCGCGCAGCTCCTGGCGGTAGGTCTCGGCGATCGCCGGCACGAGGAGCATCCGCTCCTTCCGGTTGACCACCTGCAGGGCGTTGACCAGGAGATCGCTCACCCGGCCGCGGAGGATCTTCTCGATCGCCACCTGGCGCTCGCCCGCGTCGATCAAGGGGCTCGCCAGAAAACTCGCGAACTCCTCGTTTTCCGATACGTAGCGCGACAGCTCGGCGAGATCGTCGCCGACCTGGTCGGCGATCCCCTGCTCTTCCGCGAGGTCGAGAATCGCCCGGCTGTAGACCCGCGCCACCGCCAGATATTTGTCGTTCAGGCCCGCCATGGCGTCTCCTAGTTGAGCCCCGTCGTATCGGCGGTGCCGTGCTGCGGCTGCTGCCGGCTGAGCTCGTCGATCGCGTCGGCGATCAGGCGCTCGTGATCCTGCGGCTTGATCTCGCGCCCCAGGATGCGGCCGGCGAGATCGGTCGCGAGCTTCGCCGAGGTCGTATAGAGCTCCTTGACCGCCGTCGCCGTGGCGAGCTCGATCTCGTGCTTGCCGCGGGCGATGATCTTCTCCGCCTCTTCCCGCGCGTCCTGCTCGATCCGGTGCTTGACCGCCTCGGCGTCTCTGCGTCCCTCGTCTACGATCGCGGTCGCCTCGGCGCGGGAAGCGTTGATCTTGTCGAGATACTCCTTCAAGCGCGCCTCCGCTTCGAGGCGATCGCTCTGGGCCTTTTCGAGCGACTCGCGGATGAACGCCTCGCGCGACTGGAGGGCTTTCAGGATCGGGCCCCAGGCGAACTTGCCGAGGACGACGAGCACGAGCACGAAGATGACCAGCGTCCACACGGCGTTGCCGATATCGCCGGCAAAGGGGTTGTTGGCCGCGGCTCCCTCGGCGGCGAGCGCGGGAAGGGCGGCGAGCCCCAGGGCGAACGTCAGGAGTCCGGTCTTCAGGTTCTGCATCGGTCGTATTCCTTAAAGAGACTCGCACCGGCCCCCGCCCCTCGGGCGGGAGCCGGCCCTACCCAAGAGTTAGAGAACCGCCAGAAGGCCGACGACGACCGCGAACAGGGTCGCGCCCTCGATCATGGCGGCGGTGATGATCATGGCCGTGCTGATCTGTCCAGCGGCCTCGGGCTGCCGGGCCATCGACTCGACGGCGCTGCCGCCGATGCGGCCGATGCCCGCGGCGCCGCCCATGATGACGAGGCCGACGCCGATGGCGCCGCCGAGCTTGCGGGCGCCGTCGGTCGAGAGGAACGTGGCGTTGCCGCCGTTCGCCGCCGGAGCGGCGCTGGCGCCCGCCTGGGCGTGGGCCGGGGTGGCGGGCAGGAACATCAGGCAGAGCCCGGCCACCAGCAGGGTGAGAACAAACTTCGAATATCTCTTCCTATCCATCGTCTTCCAATCCTTTCGCTTCGTTGGCAGCCGTGCGGGGCCGTCCGCCGCGTGCAGTTCGCCATCGCAGTCACGCCTCATGGCCCGCGTGCCCCGCGCTTGTCCGGGCATGGCGAAATCGAATCTAGTGCGCCGCGTGGGCGTGAGCGTGCGCCTCCTCGTCGTTATGGTCAGCGGCGTGGTGGACGTTCACCGAGGCGCCCAGGAACAGCGCCGTCAGGAAGGTGAAGATGAACGCCTGCAGGAAGGCCACGAAGATCTCGAGCATGGTGATCGCCACGCTGCCGATGACCACCGGCACGGCCACCGCGAGCCCGCCGCCGACGCCCATCGCCGCGCTGGCCGAGAGGATGAACCCGAGCAGCACGGCGAGCAGGATGTGGCCGGCGATCATGTTGGCGAAGAGCCGGATCGCGAGGGCGCAGACGCGGGCGATCAGGCCGACGATCTCGACGACGATGAAGAGCGGTGCAAGCCACAGCGGACCGGGGACGAAGTGTGCCAGGTAGTGCTTGCCGCCCAACCGCAAGCCGTTGAACACCATCATGAACATGGTGATGGCGGCGAGAGTCCCGGTGACGAAGATATTACCCGTCGCGGTGCCGCCGATGTGGGTGCCGATGGCGAGCTTCGAAAGCGTCGGGATCGGCAGGAGCCCCAGCAGGTTGATCGTCAGGATGAAGAAGAAGGTGCTCCAGATGTACTGGACGAAGCGGTCCGTGTGCTCGTGGAGGGCCGGCTCGGCGACTTCCTTCCGCAGGTACTGGCAGGTCGCTTCGAGGAAATTGGCGAAGCCGACCGGCACCTGGCGGCCGATGGCATCGGCCCCACGGCGGCGGCGCGCGAGGAGCGGCACGAAGAGGATGAGCAGCAGACCGGCCAGGATCATCATGGTGATCTGGTCGGAGAGCAGGGTGATCACGCCATAGTGCGTGAGCACCTTGCCGAGAACCCCCGGGAAGTGCGCCGGCCGGGTGACCAGCGGATGCTGGATCACATGCTCCAGCGGATTTTCCGCGGCGATGAGGGCGAAAGCAGGCAGCATCACTTCTCCTGTTCCTTCTCGTGTTTGGGGCTTAAGAAGCCCCCGAGCGCATAGCGCGTATCCACCGTCAAGAGGACCATGTAGCTGATCGCCATCCAGAGGAGGAGCGGACCGCGCTCGAAACTCCCCGAGAGGGCGGCGGCGAGACCGAGCCCCAGGGCGGCGGCGAACCGCACCGCCATCGCGGCCAGAGCTCCGGTCGCTCCTCCCACCTCCGAGAACAAAAGCACCGGAACCCCTCCCAGGGCCGACGCCACCACTCCCACCCCACAGCCCGCCAGCATGGCGCGAACCGCACCTTCGCCCCCCCACCGCTTCGTCGGCAGGTAGCCGAGCAGGGCGATTACGACCGCGAGGGCCACCGTCCACGCCAGGAACCGCAGGTACGCTGCGGTCCGCGGGCGGGCGCCGGTCATCGCTGCCGGTCGCCGTTCGATGTCTTGGTCCCGCTACCGGCTTCCCTGGAGGCGGCGAGCGACTCGCGAATCAGGTTGTACATCCCACCGATGAGCCCCAGGACCACTCCCACGATGACGCCCCAGGGTCCGTGCCCGAAGTGGCGGTCCACCCAGTAGCCGATGAGGGTGAACCCCGCCACCGCGGCGGCGAGCTCGAAGCCAACCCCCAACATGCGGGTTCCGGTCGGCGGCTTCCTGTTCAGCTCGGGCATCGCGCGTCCAGACCGTGTGCACCCGGGCAAACCCTGCCCGCACACGCACCCCTCTCCACGGGTGGGCGGAGCATAGCAACTCTCGGTAGCTTGTGCAAGATGTCACAAGCTCGGCGGCTCCAGGAACGCGGGGGGCGGCCCGGGTCTGCGTCAACGTGGCCCCGGAGAGGAGGCCAGCGGTGGGACGGAGGGGGCGCCCGAGGCGCGGATGCGCCCTAACGGACGGACGGGGCGCCCCTAGGCAGGAGAATCTCAGCAGGTGGTTTCCCGGCAGCCGTACTTGGCATAGCCCGATACGGAATAGCCACCGCTCACGGCGTGACAGGCGACCGTCGTCGTGTACATCAGGTTACAAGCCGGCCCAGCTACCACCGAGCAGGTCCCGTTGGCGTAGTCTTTGAGCTGAGCGTCGAGGTTGCTCGTCGCGGTCGCACAGGACGAGCCGAGCGCGTCCGCCGTGGGGGTGGTGCCACCATCGAAGCCGGCGCAAAAGGGACCGCAGGCCGGCTGCGCACCGGGTCCACTCGTCGCTACGAAGAGTTTTGTCAAAGGGTCCGCCTGGGCGCAGAACGCAAACGGCTGCGCCGCGGTTGCGGGAACGGCAGCGAGGGCCAGAGCGGCGAGAGCCAATACGAGCACGGCGAGGCGACTGAATCTCATGAATCTCCCTTTCTTTGCAGGTGATTCTGCGCAATCTCTACATTATCATGCATGCGAAGACCAATCAATGTCCCCCTCTATTGCCCCCGCGCGCAGAGCCGGCGACATCTCCGTCGGGTACCGCACCGGTCCGACGGGGGTCGCTCGCCGCAGGCGAGGAGCCGCGGCCTGCCGGGCATGAGACGCTGCCGGCGCGCTCGCAATCGTCGCCGTCCTGCCGGGAGTCTCCGCGCGACCTCCGGCGAGGACTGCCGGAGTGCTCGGCAGTCGCTCCCGCCCTTCTCGCAGGGGACCCCGCACGGCTCGCGGTCGCTGCCGGAGGTCCGGGAGATGCTGCCAGACCTCTCGCGGTGCCCACGCGAAGGCCGGCGGTCTTTGCCGGAGGAAAGGCAGCGTCTCCCGGCAGTCCGGCTGTGACCCAACGAGGAGCGGCGGTGATCGCGAGAGGGACGGGAGCGGCCGCCAAAATCACCCCTTCGCCTTGCCGCGGCCGTCGAGGAGGACGGCGAGGTAGCGGTTGAGCGTGTCCGTGCTGATGAGACAGCTCAGGATGTGGGCGTCGTGGGGGAGCGTGCCCGGCTGTTGGCCCACGACATCCCGCCCTCTCTATCCGTAGAATGCGGGCGTGAGCGACTTACTCCGCGACCCCGAGCTGGACCAGTTGATCGGCGACCTCAACCGGGGGGCTGTCCGCCTGCCGGCGACCGGCGGTGAGGAAGCCGCCGAGCTCGTCGATCCCGCCGACTCCCTCCTCGTCCCTGAAGACCGTCTCTCCCCCGTCACCGCCCTGGCCCCCGAGCGGCGCGTGGTCGAGGTGGCGGAGGGCGAGCCCTTAGCGCGCCTGCTCACCGACATGACACGGCGCGGGGCGAGCGATCTTCACCTGCTGACCGGCCTCTCTCCGATCCTCCGCCTGGACGGCCGCCTCGTGACGACCGATCGCGAGCCGTTGGAGGAAGAGCAGCTCCGGCAGATGCTCGCTCCCTACCAGGGAGCTCGCGCGCGGCGGCAGCTCGAAGAGGAGGGCTCGGCCGACTTCTCCCTCCGCCTGGGGAGCTCCGGCTCGACCGGCGGCTGGCGCTTTAGGGTCAACCTCCACCGCCAGCGCGGCCGCCTGGCCGCGGCCCTCCGCGCCCTCCCGCGCGAGGTCCCCACCCTTCAGAAGCTCAATCTGCCGAAGAGCCTCGCGAAGCTCGTCCAGCAGGCGCACGGCCTGGTCCTCATCTGCGGCCCCACCGGCTCGGGCAAGTCCTCGACGCTCGCGGCACTCCTGGGGGAAATCAACCAGAGCCGCCCGGCCCACATCATCACGATTGAAGATCCGGTCGAATACGAGCACACCAACAACCGTTCGATCATCGAGCAGGTGGAGATCGGCCTCGACGCCCCCTCCTTCCCCGCCGCGCTGCGGGCCGCCCTCCGCCAGGACCCCGACGTCATCCTGGTCGGAGAGATGCGCGACCTGGAGACCGTGGCGACGGCGCTCACCGCGGCCGAGACCGGCCACCTGATCCTCTCGACCCTCCACACGAGCGACGTCGTCCAGGCCATCCACCGGATCGTCGACGTCTTCCCGACCGGCCAACAGTCGCAGATCCGCCAGCAGCTCGCCTTAGCCCTCCACGCCATCATCTTCCAGCAGCTCCTCCCCCGATCCGACACCGCCGGCCGCATCCCCGCGATCGAGCTCCTCCTGGGCACCTACCCCGTGCGCCACCACATCCGGAGCCAGCACCTCCAGAAGCTCTACAACGAGATCACGCTGGGGAAAGGGCACGGGATGATTTCCTTCGAGGATTCGCTCGCGACCCTGGTGAAGGAAGGGAAGGTCGACCCCGAGGAGGCGCGGATGCGCTCGGCGCGGACGGATGAGCTGGAGAGCTTGATGCGGAAGTAGGGTAGACGGTCGGGTGGTATGCTTCAACATCGCTGAAACGAGGAAAGCCGATGCCAGCCTTCGACCGCATTACCCTTGACCCCGACGTGATGGGAGGCAAGCCTTGTATTCGAGGCTTGCGGGTAACGGTAGGGACCCTCCTGGGCCTCCTCGCTTCCGGCCACGAGGAAGCCGAGATCCTGAAGGCCTATCCGTACCTTGAGAAGGACGACATCCGGGCCGCGCTCAGCTATGCCACCTGGCGCGTCGAGGAGATCGAGGTCGCGGTCGCGGTCGAACGCGGATGAAGATCCTGGTCGATATGAATCTTTCGCCGACCTGGTTGGCGACCTTTGAAGAGAACGCCCTGCCCTTCCAGTGGCGACGGCCTTGGCTGCCGCCGAAGCAGGCCCCCCGCTCGGCACAGACGGATGGACCGAGAGTCGTGCACCTACGGCTCGGGGCTTCACTCCCGGTCCACGAACCTCTTCGTCTTGAGATATAGGAGTCTACCCCAAGAGAGCTTGGCCTCTATCTCCTCTAGCTCCGATTGGTGCCGCGCCTTGACGGCGGCGATCATTTTCTCTCGCAGACCATGAAGGTCCAAATCCGGATCCCGCCCGAGCCTCTCTAACAAGGTTTGCGACAAAGAGGTGGCGGCTTCCAGTAGAACCACATCATGGTTCAATCCCACCGCCTTACAGATTGCCACGAGTTGTTCGTTTTGCGGCGAGAATAATCCGTTTTCAATCTTTCGCAAGGTTGCGTCGCTCATGCCCGCTTTTGATGCGACGACTTCCTGCTTCATCTCGGCCTTCTGTCTGGCGCGCAGGAGAAGCGGTCCCAGGAAGGGACTTAAAGGGTCGGCAGGTGGCTCCACCGGCTTCTTGGTCGCTTTGCGGGATGCCATGTTTACCCATGGTAGAAACCCGTGGAGCGAGCGTCAATTTGCGAAAGAAGCCACCGTCCGCACGTTCGGACAGGAAAGCGCGGACGCGCTCCACTTTCTTTTCGGTTCTCCGGCACCGCCGCCGCAGAACCATTCGCCCCAAGCAGACTTTCCGAAAAATCTTTCACCCCGGCAACCGGGGAGCGTGAGAAGGCGCCGAAGTGTAGCCTATGGCGACTTGTGGTCTGTCTTTCCTACCTGAGAACAGGAATACGTAACGTCCCATCGAGCTACGAAGCGCTGATCGCAGCGGCCGTACGACGAGGTTGGCCCCATGCGGAAAACCTCGGCGGCTAAGAGAGTCCACAGCCCACAGGGTCGCGAGCCCTATACTTGACGGCGTCCGGACCGCACTGCTTGAGGCTCGGGTACGTTCGAGGATTCGATATATGGAGATCCCCCTTGAGCAGCGAATCAGGAAATCACCTCCTCCTGAATGCAGCATCGCTCTACTTAATAGACGGGCAGTATGAATACCTTTCAAACGCATTTCTCGTGTGCGCTCGCCCCAGTCGAAACGCTTCCCGGACCGCTCGGACGGAGCGTCTCTGTCTTTCTTGGGTGTCTACCCAGCGGGCTCACGGTGATCGGTTGGCCGACCAACCTGCAATCCTCTTTTGGGGTTACCAAGGAGTTCCGAGCCGCACTTCGAGCGGTCGTCAGTGCATTGGGTTCGGCTTCCGGAGCAGCGCTGGGAGTTGCTCCTGAGGATGCACCGCTTGGGCGGCGTTGATGTAACTGTTGGAGCCGAGGACGTACTCCCGCAATAGCCAAGCCTATCGGGTCGAATCGATCTGAAGGCCGACGAGCGCCTGAGTACCATCGAGCAACTCTCGACGGAACGCTATCATGTCGAGTACGACCTCGACCGTCTCCCGCTCGGTAGCGGTGCCGAGGATCCTCTGCACATGGTGCAGCGTCTTCGGATCCAGCCAGAACTCCTTCCGATCGGATTCGGAGGAGGTCATAGCACTCTCTGATAGACGTCAGCCAGAGCCAGAGCGCAACCGATCGACGGCAGCTCGACACGATCCTCGTGACCATCGGTCTCGGTCAGCAGCCAGGCGCCACTCCCCTGGCGTACGAAGTGCTCGACGTGGACCCGATCCTGGGCGATCAGGACGTACTCGGCGAGCGACGGGAGAGTGCGATAGCTCTCGAACTTGGCGCCGCGGTCGTACCGCTCGGTGCTGGTCGAGAGCACTTCGACGATCAGAGTCGGATTGAGCAGCGTATCGACTTCCCCATCGGTAAACCGCGGCTCCCCGCAGGCGACCACGACATCCGGGTAGGTGAAGTGATGCACGGCGGAAATCTGGACCCGCATGCCGCTCACGAAGACCTCGCACCCCCGGCTCGCAAGTTGCCGGTCGAGCGTCGTAGCGACATTGAGAGCGGTCCGATTGTGACGACGGCTCGCGCCGGTCCTCGCGAACATCTCGCCGTTCAGGAACTCGTTCCTCGTCTCGGACTGCCGTTCGAGGGCAAGATACTCTTCGACGGTCATCCGGCGGTGGGCTTCGGAGGCCATGTGGAAACTCTAGCATGTCGGGCAGGGGGGACCTGTTCCTCCCGCCTCCCTCCAGGATGACGGTAGGAAAGGTTGTCGCGAGGCCCCGTCGGAAGGTTGCGACAGACATGCCGGCGCCGAAATGGCGCGTTCGTGGGTCGTGAGAGGCTCCTGGCGGACCGGGAAGGGCCTCAAACGGTCGATAAACCCGCCTCGCGGATCGATAAGGCCGGCTCGCGCTCCGAAAAACTCGCGAATCGGTCGTGTGGGGAGTTTTTCGCGCCGATATGGCGGTTTGCGGACCGTTTCGCGGGTCTCACGTGTCGATTTTGGCGTTTCGCGGGCTGGTTGCGAGCCCGATCGGAGCGTTTCGCGGGTTTTTCGAGCGTTTAGCGCGTTTTTCGGCCCGTTGAGAGCGCCGCACGGCTCGATGGGAACGAGCGACGGGGCCAACCGGCCTCCTCCTGAGCCGACCAAGAAGAAAGGTGCCCCGGAGAGGCCCCGGCTCCTCTACCTATGGAAGAATCCCCCTCCATGTCCGACGACCTCTTTGCCGAGATCCAGGCCGCCGCCTTACGGGTGCGTGGCGTCGCCCACCGTACCCCCATCGTCACCTCGCGCACCCTGGACGAGCTCGCGGGCGCCCAGGTGTTCTTGAAGTGCGAGAACCTCCAACGGATCGGCGCCTTCAAGATCCGCGGCGCCTGGAACGCCGTGTCGCAGCTCTCCGCGGAGGAGAAGCGGCGGGGGGTGATCGCCTACTCGTCCGGCAACCACGCCCAGGCCGTCGCCCTCGCCTGCCGCGAGATGGGGGTGCAGGCGGTGATCGTCATGCCGAAGAACGCCTCGGCCACCAAGCTGGCGGCGACCGAGGGGTACGGCGCCCGGGTGGTGCTCTATGACCCCGCGACCGAGAGCCGGGAGGAGATCGCCCGCGCCCTGGAGGCGGAGCACGGCTACAACGTCGTGCCGCCCTACGACGACCGCCGGGTGGTCGCCGGCCAGGGGACGGTCGCCCTCGAGATGCTCGCGGAGCTCCAGCACCTGGACGTGCTCCTCGCCCCCTGCGGCGGCGGCGGTCTCCTCTCCGGCACGGCGGTCGCCGCCCGCGGCGTCGACCCCGAGTGCCGGGTGATCGGCATCGAACCCGAGCTGGCCGACGACGCCACCCGCTCCTTCCGCACCGGCATTCTCCAAACCGTTCACAACCCGCAGACGATCGCCGACGGCACCCGCACGCCGTCCCTGGGGGGGGTCACCTTTCCGCTCGTCCGGGAGTACGTGTCCGACATGCGGACGGTGAGCGAGGAGGCGATCGCCGAGGCCGTCCGCTTCCTCTTCTATAGGATGAAGCTGGTGGTCGAGCCCTCGGGGGCGCTGGGAGTGGCGGCTCTCCTCGCGGGCGCGGTCCGCGAGGAGGGGCGGGTGGGCGTCATCCTTTCCGGCGGCAACATCGATGGGCCGACGATGAGCGCCCTCCTCGCGGGGCGGCTGCCTTGAGAGCCCTCGGCATCCTCTTCCTCCTGGCGGCGATCGGCGCTCCCGGCATCCCCGGCATCCCCGGCATCCCCGGAAGTACCGAGGCGGCGGCCGCCCCGCCGCCGCACCCGCGGGCCTTCTGGCGGGAGATCGTGCGCGGCGGCTACAAGGTGCCGGCGGGCGAGTCGCCCGCCGCCCTTCTCGGCGAGCTGTCGGGCTACCTGGGGTCTCCCGATCCCGAGCTGCGGGACGAATTCGCCGCCGGCATCGCCGAGGAGTGGGTGTATCAACAGAAGCTTCTCACGCCGCCCGAGTTGCGCGAGCTCCTCGCCGTCTGGAGCGCCAACCTGAAGGTCGGCCTCGGCGAGAGCGGCACCGATTCGGTCTTCCTGCGCTCGTTCTCGGCCTTGAACCTCTCCTTCCTCGCCGCCCTCGACAACGAGCGGCCGTTCCTCACTCCCCAGGAGACCGCCGCCCTCCTGACCGCCGCCCTCACGTATCTGGACGGGGAGAGGGACGTGCGCGGCTACGACCCTCAGAAGGGCTGGATGCACTCGGCAGCCCACACCGCCGACCTCCTCAAGTTCCTCGGCCGCAGCCGCCATCTGCAGCCGGCCGACCCGGGGCGGATCCTCGCCGCGATCGACCGCAAGATGGACAACCCCGGCGGCGTCTTCACCCATGACGAGGACGAGCGCCTCGCGGAGGCGGTCGCCTCCCTCGTGCGCCGCGAGGATTTCGACGGCGCCCCCCTCTCTGCCCTGGCGGACCGCGTCCTCCACGACGCCAAGACCCTCTTCGAGGGGAAGCTCGATCCTCGGCGCTTCGCCACCAGCGAGAACTGGAAACACCTCCTCCGCGGCCTCTATGTGCAGCTCGCCATGGAGGGGCGGCCGTCCCCGAGCCTCGCTCCGATGCGGAGGAAGATGCTCGCCTGTCTCACCGAAATGTGAAGAAATTATCTTTTTGCTGTCGCCCCGCCTCTTCAGGTGATACCCTCTCCCCGCACTTCCACCTCGTCGGGGGGGACGCTCGCCTTTTATGGGCGAACCTTTGCGACACACAAACGGGTCCATACCCGGAAAGGAGTCCCTCTTGAGATCAGCTGCTCTTCTGCTGGCCGCGGCCTGCCTGTTGGCGCTGGCTGTACCGGCGAACGCCGTCATCTGCACGGTCGATGACGTGCCGGGCGCGACGCTTCTGCTTCCTTACTTTGAGGTCGATCTGGGCAACACGAACGGGGTCACCACCCTGTTCTCGATCAACAACGCCTCGGCGACCGCGGTTCTCGCCCACGTCGTCGTGTGGTCCGACCTCTCGGTCCCGGTGCTCGACTTCAACGTGTATCTGACCGGCTATGACGTGCAGTCGATCAACATGCGCGACATCCTCGCCGGCAACCTGCCGCAGACCGCCTCGGCCGGGCAGGACCCGAACGACACCATCAGCCCGAAGGGTACCTTCTCGCAGGACATCAACTTCGCGAGCTGCAACGGCCAGCTGCCGACCGGCGCTCTGCCGGCGAGCTTCGTCGCCCACCTGCAGACCTCGCTGACCGGCCAGTTCTCGAGCCTGCTCGGCGGCTGCGCGGGTCTCGCCTACGGCGACAACATCGCCCGCGGCTATGTGACCGCCGACACGGTCAACAACTGCACCCTGCGCTTCCCGGGTGACTTGGGCTACTTCGCCGCCGGTGGCTCGGGCGACGCGACGAACCAGAACGTCCTCTGGGGCGACTACTTCTACGTCGACTCGGACACCAACCGGGCGGACGGCAATGCTCTCGTCCACATCGAGGCTTCGGCCACGAACCCGGAGACCTCGGTCGCCGGTCAGTACACCTTCTACGGCCGGTATGACAACTGGACCGCGGTCGACAACAGAGAGCCGCTCGCGACCAACTTCGCGGCGCGGTTCATCAACGGTGGCCCGTTCAGCGGTGGCACGAACTTCGTCGTCTGGCGCGACTCGAAGGTCAAGCAGGGCGCCTTCAAGTGCGGCACGACCCCGGCCTGGTATCCCCTCGGCCAGGAAGAGATCGTGATCTTCGACGAGCAGGAGCACCCACAGGTTCCGCAGACCTTCCCGGTGTCGCCGCAGCCGCCGCAAAACGGGATCATCCCGTTCCCGGCGGAGGCGCAGTCGACGGCGGTGGGTGGCGCTGCGTTCCCGGTGCCGTACAAGTTCGGTTGGGTGTTCCTCGACCTGAACACGACGGTTGCCGCGGCCGGCAGCGTTCCGCCGGAAGACCCGGCGGCGGCTCAGGCGTGGGTTGAGGTGGTGATGAGCGCGCTGGGTCGTTACAGCGTCGGCTTCGATGCCATCAAGCTCGACAGCGCCTGCACCGCGAGCCACACGCTCATCCAGTAAGACAGCGCCAGTCGTTTCTTCGGCAGTTTCCAAAGAAGGGCCCGGCTTCGAAGCCGGGCCCTTTTCCTTTGTCCCGCGGAAAACCCCTCGCCGATCCCCTCGAAAACTCGGCCCCGACTCGGCCGCGAGCCGTCTTTGCTATTCTGAGGGCTCCACAGCAGACTTCGGAGTGGATGGGGACGATGAACATGCGAGCCCTCTCGCGGCTGGCCGTCTTCCTGGCGCTGGTGTTCCTGGTCCTGGAGCCGGCTCTGGCGGAAACGAAGCCGCGCGACCTGTCGGCGGCGGAACGGGTGGCGGTCGGCCTCGCGGCCGCCTATCTCGCGGGTGGACCGGCGGCCTGGTGGGAACGCCTGGCGGCCGGCTCGCCGCTGCGCTCGCTGGGACGGGAAGCGGCCCTGGCCGAGATCGCGGCGCGGGTGGGGCCGGCGGACGGCGCCTCCTGGCAGCTCCTCACTCCCGGCCGCTTCGACCCTGGGCAGGCGGTCTTCGGAATCGAATTCGCCTCCGGGCTGGACGAGACCCTCACCTTGAGCCTGGTGGAGGAAGGGGACTACAAGCTCTCCGATTTGCGGATCGCCGCCGAGCCCGTCGAGACGGCGCCGGAGCTCTCCGCGGGCCTGCCCGTTGGAGCCGCGGGTCCGGTGGCGGCCGCCGGGCCGCCCACCGTCCGGCCGTCTCAAGCTTCTTCCGGGCGGACCTCGCCACGATCCCTGCTCGGGTTGGCGGCCGTCGTTCTCCTCCTTGGAGCGTCGGGCGCGTTCGCGCTCCGGCGAGCCGGGCGCCGGACCGCGGCGCTCGCCGTGGGAGGTGCCGGCGCCGCCTCGGCGGCCGCAGCGATCCTCGCCGGCGCCATCCTCGGAGCCTGGACCCTGGGCCGCTCTCGCACGGCACCGGAATCTGCCGGACCCGCCAGGCCGTCTGTGGCGGCGACCCGCTACCGCCTCGGTCCCCTCGCACCCCTGCGGGCCGCCCTGGCCGCGGGCGCCGACCGGACCGAGATCGAGCGGCGGTTTGCCGGGCCCCTGACCCCGTCGCTCCCGCTCCTCCGCGACATCCAGGCCTTGTGGCGGGCGCAGTATCTATTGGAAGAGGGGGACCTGGCCGGCGCCGCGACTCTGCTCGGCGGCTTCCCGAAGATCGCGGCCCAGCCGTTGACCGACCTCCTCCGCGCCCGCCTCGCCTTCCAGCGGGTGAAACGCGGCGAGACCGGCTGGCAGTACGACCTCGCCCTCCGCCACGGTTTGGACGACGACGGCCTGCGGGTCGAATCGGCGTTCGCCGAGGCCTTGACCGACGAGAGCGAACGGGCGGAGACCGACTTCAAGCGCATGGTGGAGATGGGCTCGCGCCTCTCCGAGCCCTGGTACGACGCCGCCCAGGTCGCCGCCGGCGAAGGCCGCATGGAGGACGCCGAAAGTCTCCTGCGTCACGCCTGGCGGCTGGAGCCGGTGCCGCGCGCCAATCTGTTCGCGAGCCCGGCCCTCGCCGCCATCGTGGCGCGCCCGAACATCTTTCCCCTCTTCCAATTGGGGATTCCCGAGGAGGCCCGGGTCGCGCCGGCGGGCGACCGGCGGCCCCTGGTCCTTCCCGCCGACATCTCCACCGGCATCCATGCCGCCACCTGCGGCCAGGCGCTCCGCCTGAGCCTGGGGAGCGCGGTGCTGCTCGTCCCCGGTGGCGCCGAGCTGGCGCCGGTCGATGCCATCCTCGAAGACGCCGGGACCTGGAACCACGAGGACGACGCCCGGGCCCTGGCGGCTCTGCCGGCGGTCCGGGCACGGGCCGCCGCCGGGAGCGCGCTCCCGCCCCGCCTCCTCCGTCTCGCCGCGCAGGCGGGCCACGCCCTCGCCGAAGAACGCCGCTGGAGCGAGCTCGTCGCGCTCACCGATCCGGTGGCCGCCGCGGGCGAGGACGCCCCGGCGAGCCTCATCCGCCTGCGCGCCAAGGCGCTCCACCAGCTGGAGCGCGACTCTGAGGCGCGCGAGCTCCTCATCCGACTGGCGAAGAGCGACATCGCCGGCCGCCGCCCCGCCACCGCCACGCTCTTCGACTTGGCCGAGCTGATCGCCGCCGATGATGACTTCGACACCGCCATCAAGCTGATCGACAAGGCGGATTCCCAGCTTCCTGAGCCGCGCGGGCAAAGGCGCCGGCGGCAATTCGTCATGGACCGCGATCTCGCGGCCTCCTATGCCAGCTTCCGCTCCGACCACTTCGAGGTGCGCTATCCCCCGGACAAGGGAAAGAAAGGCTATGCCCGCCAGGTGGCCTGGGTGCTCGAAGAGGAGCGCCTCCGTCTCGAAAGCTATATCCCTCGCCCTGCCAAAATGGCGGGCGGGGCGGAGAAGCGCATCGAGGTCCACCTCTTCCCCGCCGCGGACTTCGAAGCCAACTTCGGCGGCGACGTCTCTGTGGTCGGCCTCTTCGACGGCAAGATGCGGGTCCCCTTCGCCGAGCAGCGGAGCCTCGCGCCGCCACTCGTGGCGATCCTCTCGCACGAATTGGCCCATGCCCTGATCGCCGCTCTGACCCACGATCAGGCCCCGCACTGGGTGCAGGAGGGGGTGGCCCAGCACATCGAGATGGGAACGCGGCGGGTCAACCCCTTCCCGGACCTGGCGGGCAGCGGCCACGCCCTCTCGTTTCCCACTTTGGAGCCCATCCTCCGCGGCTTCGCCGAGGAACAGCTGGTGGGCCTCGCCTACAACGAGGCGGCCTGGGCCGTCGCCTTCATCGAAAGCCGTTGCGGTGACCGGGCGATCCCCCGCCTGCTCAATACCTTCGCCGCCGGCAGGACGACCCCGGAAGCCCTGGCGGAGGTCTGCTCGATGACCCCGGCCGAATTCGATCGCGCCCTGTGGGCCTGGGGCACCGGAGCGGCGCCGCGGTCGCGCACCCTGGAAGCCCGCCGCTATGACCTGGAGTACGACGACTTGGAGACCCGCCGAAAGCTGGCCGAGACCCCCCGCCTGAGCTTCCGCCCCCCGGAACCGCCGCTCCCCATGCCGAGAGCCATCCCTGCCGGACCGGGCAGGAGGCCGAGGCCCGCGCCCTGATCCCTTACCGGAGAGGGACCCGGCGACGGCCGAGCGGGAGGGTGGGGCGGCGCAGGCCTAAGGTCTTGATCTTCTTCGAGAGGCCGACCCGCGAAAGCCCGAGGCGGCGGGCGGCGGCGGAGACGTTCCAGTGGGTCGCTTCGAGGGCCTCGACGACCATGCTCCGTTCCTGTTCACGACGGTATTGGCGGAGCTTCACCTCGCCGCCGCCCTCCGTCGCCGCGGTCAGGGGCAGGGACTCGGGCGACAAGGCCCGGCCGGACGGGGTGCGCAGCACGGCCTGCTCGATCTCGTTCTCCAACTCGCGCAGATTGTTCTCGAACGGGTGGGCGAGCAGGATCTCCAAGGCCGCCGGGCTGATGCCGGCGATCGCCTTGCCATAGCGTGCACCGTAGCGGGCGAGCAGGTGGTCGACGTGGGCCGGCAGATCCTCCAACCGGTCGCGCAGGCTCGGCACGCGCAGGAGAAAACCCCGCAGGCGATAGTAGAGATCGGAGCGGAAACGTCCGGCCCGCACCTGCGCGCGGAGGTCGATGCGGCTGGTGGCCAGGAAGCGCACGTCGATCGGCCTTGGGTGCGCCGCGCCCAAGGGCTGCACGAGCCGGGAGTCGAGGAAGCGGGCGAGCTTCCCCTGGCTGTCCGCCGGCAGCCGGTCGACCGAGTCGAAGAAGAGAGTGCCGCCATCGGCCACCCCGGCGAGACCCTCGCGCACCTCGGGCGCTTCGGGGAATACCCCCGGCCGGTAGCCGAAGAGCTCGCTGTCGAAGAACTCCTCGCCCAGCCCGCCGGCGTCGACACGGACGAACGGTCGGCCGGCGCGCCGCCCGAGGCGGTGGAGAACCTGGGCGACCAGGCTCTTGCCGCTCCCCGACTCTCCCTCGATGAGGACGGTGACGTCGGTCGCGGCGACCTGCTCGATCTGCTGGCGCAGCTCGCGCATCGCCGGCGAGCCGCCGACGAGATCCCCCCAAACGGAGCCTTGCGCCTCTCTGTCCGCCATGAATCGCCGCTCCCCGGTTCTCTTGGATGTCCAGAGGAGTAGTGTCCTTAAGAGGGTAGGACGGGACAGATGCCCTTCAGCCGAGTCGCGAAACCTCGTCGAGCAGACGCTGAATCTCTTCCGCGGTGTTGTAGACGTGGGGCGACAGACGGAGGCGCCCGGCGCGAGCCGAGACGATGATGTCCCGCGCGAGGAGCCGCTCGACGAGCTTCTCGGCGGAGACTTTCGGATGGATGGCGGCGACGATGCCGGAGGTCTCGCCCGCGCGGCGCGAGCTGATGACGGCGAAACCGCGCTCCGCCAGCCCGCGGGCGGCCAGGTCGGCGAGAGCGAGCACCCGCGACTCGACCTCCGTGGGTCCCAGGTCCAGAAAGATTTCGAGCGCGGCGCCCAGAGCGTGGATGCCGAGGAAGTTGAGCGTCCCGCTCTCGTAGCGCTGGGCGCCCGGTCCCCAGTCGATGTCGAGCTCGGTCCAGCTCGTCTGGTCGCGCATCGAACGCCAGCCGGCGCGCTGGGGTCTCAGGCGCTCGACCACCCGGTCGGAGACGTAGAGGAGGCCGATCCCCTCGGGTCCCAGGAGCCACTTGTGGGCTGAGCCGCAGGCGACGTCGACGTTCTGGCGCTCGACGTCCAGGGCGAGACCGCCCAGGCCCTGGATGACGTCGACGACGAAGAGCACTCCGCAGGCCCGGCAGAAGGCGCCCACCCGGGCGAGATCGAAGCGGAAGCCGTTCGAGTACTCGACCCAGGAGATGGCGAGGACCCGGGTGTGCTCGTCGATCAGGTCGAGCAGCTCGTCGGTGTCCACCCGGCCGTTGCGCTCCGGGACGGCGCGGTAGACGACCCCGCGCGCCGCCAGGTTCATCCACGGATAGGCGTTCGAGGGGAACTCGCAGGCGACGCCGACGACGCTGTCCCCCGGCTGCCAGTCGAGCGCCTCGGCGATCAGCGAGAGGCCGGAGGAGGTGTTCTCGACGAAGGCGACCTCGCGCGGGTCCTTGGCGCCGATCAGGCGAGCGGCCTGGCGCCGCACCTCCTCCGCCCGGGCGTTGCGCTCCGGCCAGAAGCGGTCGCCGGAGGTCGCGACCGTCGTGGCGAGGGCCGAGATCCGCTCCACGGCGCGCTGCGGCAGAGGGCCGATCGAGGCGTGGTTCAGATAGGCGTAGCGCTCGGTGACCGGCAACTCGGCGCGGAGCGCCAAGAGCTTGGTGAGATTCATCCTTCGATCCTCCCTCGGGCGTCCCCACGCGCTTCAAGCCAGGCGAGCGCCGGCAGGCCCACTCCCACGACCAGCGCATAGTGGAGACCGCGGAAGAGGAGCGTCGCCGCCCCGGCGTTTGCCCGATCCACCCCCAGGGCCACGTAGGAGGCGACCATCGCCGCCTCCGTCGTCCCGATTCCACCCGGGGTCCCCGCCAGCATACCTGCGGCGTTGCCCAAAGCCACCACCGCGACCACCGCGAGCATTCCCACCTCCTGGCCCAGGGCGCGGAAGAGAAGCCACTGAGCCACGGCGTTGGCGAGGAAGAGCGTGACGCCCAAGACCGCCGCCCGCCAAGCCATCCCGGAATCGCCCAGGAGGCGGACGAACGTGCCGGCCGCCTCGTGCCCCTCCGCGTAGACCCGCTGCAGGCTCCCTTCGGCGCGCTCCGCCTTCCTGGCGAAGAAACGCACGATAGGATTGTCCGCGAACGGTCCCCGCCGGCGGCTCCACAGAATCACGAAGACGACCGCGGCGACGAGCAATGCAAGGCCCGCGCCGCCGACGACCCCATATCCCCGGGCGCTCGCCGCGAGAAGAACGGCGAGGCAGGTCATGGTGCTGATCACGAATTGGTGGGCGAACTGGTCGTAGAGCACGATGCCGTAGAAGGTTCCGAACGAGCGGCGGCAGGCGCGGGCGAAGCTCCGTGCCCGGAGGGGCCCCGAGAGCAACCGAGCCGCCGGGTTCAGGAGATTGAGCGCTGCCGAGGCGAGGATCACCGAGAAGCCGAAGACCGCCCCCGGCACCGGCTCTCCCGTCGTCCGACGAGCGGCGATCCGGAAGCGCAGGTCCCAGAGGCCGAAGCGGAGGGCAAGGAAGAAGACCGCAGCCGCGATCAGCCCTCGATCCGCCGCCGCCAGCCGTGCCGCGAGCTCCGCCCACCGCATCCCCGCGATCGAACGCCACGAGAAGTAGAACGCCGCAGCGATCAGCACCCACTTGAAAGCAATCCCAAGTCCCCGCCGCCAGGGCCGGGATCTCGCCGAAGGAGAGGGGAGTGGCTGGGTGTCGGTCAGGGGTTCGAGCATGGATAAGGTTCGCCAGAGGGCGTACCAGGATAGCAGGGGTGGGAAAACGGGAGCCTCGCAGCTTGACGCCCCGGGCTCGATCGGCAACTCTTCCGAAGAAGATTCGCAACCGGGAGCATCTGCCTCCGGAGAGGAGAGAGAATGTCCGAGACCAAAATCAGCGTGATGAAGAACGGTCCCTTCCGCCTGGAAGGGGACAACATCCAGATCGTCGATCCCACCGGCAAGGCGTATGGCCTGGGCGGCCGGACCGCCCTGGCGCTCTGCCGTTGCGGGGCGTCCAGCAACAAGCCGTTCTGCGACGGCAGCCACAACCACCACGGCTTCGAGGACGATCCCCAGGCGCGCGACCTGCCGCCGAAGGCGCCGAAGCCGGGCGCATAGCGAAAAGTCCGCCACTTGGAGCCGGCGAGCCTTCCCTCGCGCGGGACGAGGGAGGCCGCGCGGCGTGCTTTCTCCCGTAGAGTAGGCGTATGAGCCGCTCCGCATCGCTCGGCTTCCTCGTCCTGGGCTCCCTCCTCCTCGCTGCTCCTTTGGCCGCCCAGGGGCCCGAGGTCCGTTGGGAGACCCTCATCACCCCGCACTTCCGCCTCCACTACCCGGCGGACTCGGCGGCGTGGACCCGGCATGCCGCGGCGCGCCTGGAGTCGATCTGGGGGCGGGTGGAAGAGGAGGTGGGATACCGGCCGCCGGAGGTCATCGACGTGCTGGTCTCGGACCCCGTCGCCGAGGCGAACGGCGCCGCCTTCCCCTTCCTCGGCTGGCCCAGGATCGAGCTGTGGACGAGCCCTCCCGAGCCGGAGTCGGTCATCGGCCACTACTCCGACTGGAGCGAGCTCCTCCTCACCCACGAGGGGACCCATCTCGTTCATCTCCTGCGGCCGTCGCGGAACCCTCTCTGGCGCGGGATCTCCCTCTTCCTGCCGCTCGGACCGGTGGCCCGGAAGTCGCCGCGCTGGGTGACCGAGGGCTATGCCACGGTCGTCGAAGGCCGGCTCACCGGCTCGGGACGACCGAACGGCGACCTCCGGGCGGCGATCCTCCGCCGCCGGGCCCAGGAGGGGAAGCTGCCGAGCTACGAGGCGCTCGACGGGGACCGCAGCTGGCAGGGGCAGTCCATGGCCTATCTCATGGGCTCGGCCTTCCTCGAATGGACCGACGCCCGGGCCGGCGGCTCCAGCCTGCCCAAGCTCTGGGGCCGCCTCTCGGCCCGCCGGGAACGGAGCTTCGACGAGGCCTGGAAAGGGCTCTACGGCGAGTCGCCCAGAGATCTCTACGGTCGTTTCACCGCCGAGCTGACCTGGCAGGCGGTGGAGGCGGAACGGCGTCTCCGCCCGGCCTCTCAAGAGGGGGCGCTCTGGCAGGATCTCTCCTGGACGACCGGCGCCCCGGCCCTCTCGCCCGACGGCGCGAGCCTCGCCATCGTGCTCCGGAAGCGCGACAAGCCGGGCGAGCTCGTCGTCTGGTCGACGGCTCCGGATACCGAGGCGGAGCGCAAGTGGGAAGAAGAACGCGGCAAGATCGCCGAACGCGATCCCCAGGACGCGCCGGCGGTGCGCACCCGGCCGCTCCCCCGGAAGGCCCTCCACACCCTGCCGGCGACCGACGGCATCTCCCCCACCATGCCGCGCTTCCTCCCCGACGACAAATCCATCCTCTTCGTCCGCTTCGAGCCCGACGGCCGCGGCTTCCTCCACCCCGACCTCTTCCGCTGGGAGATCGCCTCCGGCCGGGTCGAGCGCTTGACCCGCGAGGCCGATCTCCGCGCGCCCGATCCAGCCCCGGACGGCACCTGGGCTCTCGCCCTCCGCAACCGGAACGGCTTCTCGCAGGTGGTGCGGGTCGACCTCACGCGAGGGGGGGGCGGGGCGATCCAGGCGGTGACCGAGCCGTCGGTCGAGATCGTCTACGACCAGCCGCGGGTCAGCCCCGACGGCAAGCGCGCCGTCTACGCCCGGCATGCCCCGCAAGCCGGAGACGACTGGCGCCTCGTCGTGAGCGACTTGGCGACCGGCGCCGAGACCACGCTCGCCCCGCCGCCGGGCGCGAGCGTCTCCGCCCCGGCCTGGAGCGGCGACGGTAAAACCCTCTATGCCACGGTGGGGAGCGGCGGCTTCATCGACATCTGGGCTTTCCCGCTCGATCCGGAGGCGGCGCCCTATCCTCTCACCCGCACCCCGGGGGCCGCCCTCGCCCCGGACCCCACGCCGGACGGCAAGGCCCTCTTCTACCTCGGCATGCAGGCCGATGGCCTCGACCTCCGGCGGTTGGATCTGGGAGCCACGGCGAGCGAAACCGCTGTCGCGCCGACGCTCCCGGCTCTCCCGCTCCTCCCCGCCGCCGAGCTGGCACCCGCCGTCCGTCCGCCGGCCCCTCCGGCTCCGATCCCATTCGCTCTCGCCGAGCTGCCGGCCGGGCATCCCTATGGGCTCGGCCGGCAGGAGCTCTTTCCGCTCGTCTCGGGGAGCGCCACCGGGGCCTCCGGGGTCGCCGATCTCGGGATGCGCGGGGGCGACGTCGTCGGCCGGCTCGACTGGCTGATCCTCGGGGGGGTGGGGAGCCCCGGCAGCGCCCGGGGCGGCACCGCCACCGCCACCTACCGCGGCTGGCCGGTCGACCTCTCGCTTCACCTTTTCGACACCCAGGAGCTGCCCTCCCGCCAGAGCGGGCACCTGGGGGGAGCCGCCCGGAGCGGCGTCCTGGATCTCGATCAGCAGGGCGGCGAGGTGCGGGTGGAATGGGACCGACGCCTCGGACCGGCCCGGGTCCGCCTCGCTGGCGGCGGCCTGTTCACCGCGATCGATCCTCGGCTGGGGGAATCGGTGCATCGTACCCTCGGCTTTCTCGACGCCGGCTATGCCGCGGTCCACAGCCGTGGCCTCTCCTACCTGGAGGAGAGAGCGCACCTCCATGGCGAGAGCGGAGGAGGTGATGGCGACTCCTTCCGGCGCTACGGCGGCGATCTCTCCCTCGGCCTGGGCCACGACGACGACGGCCTCCGCGTCTCCGTCACCCGCGACCGGGTGGGCGGCAGCCCGCGGCCGTTCGACCTCGTCGGGGTCGGCGGCTATGGCGGCAGCCTCCTGCCGGACTCCGTCCTCGCCGGCCGGATCGCCGTCCCCGCCCTTCCCGCCGGGACCCTCCTCGGCCGGGATTTTCTGGGCGAGCGCGCCGAGCTCCGGCTCGGCTTCCTCCCCGTCCCCCTCTTCTTCGAGCGCCTCCGCATGGACTCCGGCGACTGGCTGCGCTTGGCCGGCCTCGAATGGCGCTTCGCCACGTCGGCTCTCCCCATCGCACGTATCCCGGCGATCGATGTCCGGGTGGGCGCGGCGCGGGTCTTCGACGCCCCCTTCAAAGGCGACACCCGGCTGTGGCTGGTGACGGTGCTCCGGCCGTGAAACGCTTCGTCCTCCGCCTGTCGGGCGACCTCTATACGAAGGCGCGCCAGACCCGCATGCGGTTCCTCCGCCGCCTGGAGAGGAACATCGCCGACGCTCTCACCTCGCACGGCATCCCCCACCGTCTGGAACGCAACTGGAGCCGCTTCTACGTCGAGATCGAAGAGACCGCCGAGGGCGAGGCCGAGTCGGCGCCCGCGATTCTCTCCCGGGTTTTCGGCCTGCAGTCGGTGTCGGAAATCGTTCCTCGCCCGTTCGCCGACCTGGCCGATGTCGTCCGGGAGGGCGAGGCGTTCTTCCGCTCGGCCGTGGCCGGCCGGCGCTTCGCCGTCCGCGCCTCCCGCCGCGGCGAGCGCGACCGCATCCCCTTCCGCTCGCGAGACGTCCAGGTCGCCCTCGGCCGTGCGCTCCTCCCCTACGCCTCGGGAGTCGACCTCGCTGCACCCGAGGTCACCGCCCACGTCGAGCTGGAGCCGGGGATCGCCCATCTCTTCCTCGACAAGCTCTCCGGCCACGGCGGCCTGCCGCTGGGGGTCGAAGGGCGGGCCGTGGCGCTGGTCTCCGGGGGCTTCGACTCGGCGGTCGCCGCCTGGCTGCTCTTGAAACGCGGGGTACGGCTCGAATACGTCTTCTTGAACCTGGGGGGCGCCGCCCATCGTGAAGGCGTGCAGAAAGTCCTCCGCCAGATCGCCGAGCGTTGGAGCTACGGCAGCTGTCCCCGCCTGCACGAGATCGACCTCCGTCCCCTGGTCGCCGAGCTCCAGGAGAAAACCCCGCCCCACTACTGGCAGATCCTCTTGAAACGCCTCATGCTCAGGGCGGCGGAGATCGTCGCGCGGCAGGGAGACGCGGCGGGGATCGTCACCGGTGACGCCATCGGCCAGGTGTCGTCGCAGACGGTGCGGAACCTGGCGGTCATCTCCGAGGCGGTCCGCCTCCCCATCCTCCGGCCGCTCCTCGGTTTCAACAAGGAGGAGATCCTCGCGATCGCCCGCCGGATCGGGGTGTACGACGCGGCTGCCGCCGTCCCCGAGTACTGCGGTCTGGAAGGCCGCCGCCCGGCCACCCGGGCGAGCCTCGGCTCGGTGCTCGCCGGGGAGGCCCAGCTCGAACCAGGAAGCCTGCGAGCGGCTCTCGCCGGGCGGACCGTCCACGACCTCCGCGAACCGCCCGCGGCGGATCTCGCCGCGCCGCCGGTCGAAATCGAAACCATTCCCGCCGGGGCTACCGTCCTCGACCTGCGTTCCGGCGCCGCCTTCCGTGCCTGGCACTGGCCGGGGTCGCTCCACCTCGATTTCCCTCACGCCGTCGCCGCCTACCCGGCGTTCGGCCGCGACGGCACCTACGTCCTCGTCTGTGAGGTGGGATTGAAGAGCGCGCATCTCGCCGAGCGGATGCAGGGAGAAGGCTTCCGCGCGTATCACTTCAAGGGGGGAGCCAAGGCGCTCCTCCGTCTCGCCGAGCGGGAGGGGCGGCTCGACCTCGCGCTCCTCGCCCCGGCCGTGCGCTAACTAAAAATCCAGGGCAAACAGCTTGATTTCCGGGGCACCCTCGGACAATCGAATCATCCCCTCGAACGCAAATCCTATTTTCTGGAGGAGACGGATCGAGCTCTCGTTGTCCACCTGGGTGATCGCGGCGACCCGCTCCAGGCCCAACGTGTCCCGCGCATACGAGAGGACGGCCGCGGCGGCTTCCAAGGCGTACCCTTGAGACCAGAACTCGGGGAGGAACGCGTACCCGATGTCGAAATACTCCAGGATCTCTCGCTTGAGGAGACCGCACATCCCCATCGAAACCCCCGACGCCCGGTTCTCCACCCTCCAGAGGCCGAAGCCTAATTTTTCATAGCTGGCGAGCGGCCCGTCCAGGATGTACGAGCGGGCATCCTCCAGGGTTCTCACTCCCTTGTCGCCGATGTACCGGAGAAAAGAAGGCTCGTTCAGCAAGCGGAACATGAATCCGGCATCGTCCAGGGAAAACTTCTGGAGGCTCAACCTCTCCGTCGTGAGGACGGTCATCCGGCGTCCGTCTTTTCGACCGCCAGCAGGTTGGCGTCCCGGGAGAGCACCCACCGCCCGTCGGCCCGCCGCTCGAAAATGCTGAGCGTGTTGCCCTGTCTCCGCACCACCTCTCCTCCCTGAGCCGGCGTGATGGTGATCGCGAGGTCGGTCCAGCTGTACGCCCAGTCTCCGGCAATCCGGATCTCGCGGACCTCCGAGCGGGCCTCCATCCGAAAGTCCCGGAGACCTTCCTGGGCGACCGCGAATTTCTCCTTGCCGAAGGGCGGCTCACCGGGGGTGAGGAAGACGGCGTCGTCGGCCATCAGGTCCAAGACCTTCGCCGAGTCGCCCTCCACGCTGGCGCGGAGCCAGGTGGCGATGACGTCACGGATGGCGCGTTCGTCGTCGGACATGACGAAAACGCTACCGTCGCGGGGATCGAGGTGTCAAGGCAGGGTCGCGGGGCCGCTGCGGGGCCGCGGAGCGGCGCCTGTAACCCCCCGCCTCGAAGCGGAGACTATAATGGGAGGAAGTCGCAAGACCGGTCGACCACAAGCCGTACCCATACCCCCAGGCACCCAAGGAGCCGCCCATCGCCGCCCCCCTCGATCCGCTCCCACCGGCCTCCGATAGGGAGGATTGGGGCCAGGCGCCGACATCGCCGGTTCTCTCGCCGGTGCTCTCCGATATCGAGGCCTGGTTTCGCACGCTGGCCGAGAACACCTCGGTCGCCATTTTCGTCTACCGGGACCGCTTCCTCTTCGTCAACCGTGCCTGCGAGGAGCTGACCGGCTATCCCGCCCGCGAGCTCCTCGGCATGGAGCTCTTCGGGCTGACGCATCCCGACTTCCGCCCGACCGTCGAGGCGAGGGTGCGGGCCCGCCTGCAGGGGTTGGACGTCACCCCCCCGAGCTACGAGCTCAAGATCGTCCGCCGGGATGGGGCGGAGCGCTGGCTCGTGGTCAACGCCGCCATCGTCGAGATGGCGGGGGTGCCGGCCGCCCTCGCCACCGCCGTCGACATCACCGAGCGCAAGGAAGCCGAGGAGGCCCTGGTCGAGGAACGCGAGCGCGCCGAGGTCACGCTCGCCTCGATCGGCGACGGGGTGATCCGCACCGACGCCTCGGGGCTCGTCGACTATCTGAATGCCGTCGCCGAGCGGCTGACCGGCTGGAGCGCGGCTGAGGCGGCCGGACAGCCCCTGTCGCGGGTCTTCGACGTCGTCGACGAGGCCGGGGTGCGGCCGCTCTTCGATCCGGTCGAGCGCTGCCTGCGCGAGGGGAAGGTGATCGAGCTGCCCGACGCCTCGATCCTCCTCCGCCGGGACGGGATGGAGTTCGCCATCCGCGACTCGGTCGCCCCGATCCGCGACCGCCGGGGCCGGATCACCGGCACCGTCCTCGTCTTCAAGGACGTCACCGAGCTCCGCGGCATGGAGCGCGAGATGAGCTTCCTCGCCCAGCACGACGCCCTGACCGGCCTCCTCAACCGGCGGGAGCTCGAGATCCGGCTGGATCGCTGCCTGCGGACGGCGCGCGAGGAGGGGCGCCACCATGCTCTTTTCTACCTCGATCTGGATGAGTTCAAGCTGGTCAACGACACCTCCGGACATCTGGCCGGCGATGAGCTCCTGAAGGAGGTGACGGCGGCCCTCGCCGCCCGGCTCCGCCCGGGGGACATCCTCGCCCGGCTGGGCGGCGACGAGTTCGGCGTGCTGCTCGAGGACACCTCGCCCGAGCGGGCGCGGGTCCTGGCCGAGACCCTCCGGGCGGCGGTCCGCGCTCATCGCTTCGTCTGGCAGGACCGGATCTTCGAGATCGGGGTCAGCCTGGGCACCGTCATGATCGACCGCGGGAGCGGCGACCTGGCGCAGGTGCTCTCGGCCGCCGACGCCGCCTGCTACGTCGCCAAGGAGGCCGGACGCAACCGCATCCACGAGTACCAGCCGGACGACACCCTGGTCACCGAACGCCACGGCGTCATGAACTGGATCCACCGTATTCACAAGGCCTTCGACGAGGAGCGCTTCCGCCTCTACTGCCAGCCCATCCAGCCGCTCGGGCCCGTTCCCCCCACGGACATCCCACTCTGCGAGATCTTCATCCGCATGGTCGACGAAGAGGGGCGGATCGCCACTCCCTCCGCCTTCATCCAGGCGGCCGAGCGCTATCACCTGATCCCCTCGATCGATCGTTGGGTGGTTCACGCCGCTTTCTCTGTCCTCACCCGGAGCACGCTCGCGAGTGCCGCTCCCGGCACCTGCTACGCCATCAATCTCTCCGGGCAGTCGATCGGCGAGGGCGACTTCCTCGACTATGTCCTCGGGGAGATGGAGGCGAGCGGCATGCCGCCGGCGCGCCTCTGCTTCGAGATCACCGAGACCGCCGCAGTGGCCAACCTCACCCGGGCTCGGCGCTTCATCGCCACCTTGAAGGCCAGAGGCGTCCGCTTCGTCCTCGACGACTTCGGGACCGGTCTCTCCTCTTTCGCCTACCTCAAAAACCTGCGGGTCGATTTTCTGAAGATCGACGGCGAGTTCGTGCGCAATCTCGTCGGCGACTCGGTCCAGCGTGCGCTCGTCGAATCGATCCACCAGATCGGCCACGTCATGGGCATCCGCACGATCGCCGAGGGGGTGGAGGACCGCGACACGCTGGAGGCTCTGCGCGCGATCGGGGTCGATTATGCGCAAGGGTACTGGATCGCCGCCCCCGAGCCTCTCACTTAATCTCTCTACAAAATAGGCGCGAATCTTGCTTTACTTACCGCGAGTCACGGAAGACCGCGCGAATCATGATCCAACCGGTGAAAGTTGACGCTCTCGGAACATCCAAGGCTGGAGCGAACCTGATGCCTGTGGGGCCCGTCCGTCTTCCCGATGCGGAACCCTCCGAAAAGGAAAGGGAGGAGGGTCTGCGTCGGCTGCCCGACTCCATGGCGGCCGTGGTCTGGGCCACCGACCGCGAATTGCGCCTCCTTGCCGCTCCCGGCTCCCTCCTCGCTGTCGCGCGGGGCGGTATTGGAGGGATGGGCGGGATGGGGACGACGGTCGAGAGCGCCGGCACCCTCTACGACTACTTCGGCACCCGCGATCCCGAGTTTCCGGTCTTCCGCGCTCACGCCCTGGCCTTGGCCGGGGAATCGGTCGCTTTCGAGCACGAATGGGAGGGGCGACTCTTCCAATCCCAAGTCGAGCCCCTCGTGGACGCCCAGGGGCGGATCATCGGCTGTATCGGTCTCGCCCTCGACATCACAGAACGCAAACACGCCGAGGAGGCCCTCCATCGCGAGAAGGAGCGCGCCCAGGTCACCCTCGCCTCGATCGGCGACGGGGTGATAAGGAGCGATGCCGACGGCTTCATCGACTACATCAACCCGGTGGCCGAACGGCTGACCGGTTGGGCCGCCGAGCGCGCCCGCGGGGCGACCGTCGCCGAGGTCTTCAAGATCGTCGACGAGGTGACCCGGCGGCCGCTCGCCGATCCGGTGCAGCGCTGCCTGGAGGAGGGGGAGATCGTCGAATCGCCCGGGCATGCTCTCCTCGTCGGCTTCGATGGACGGGAGTTCGCCGTGCGCGACTCGGCGGCTCCCATCCGCGACCGCAAGGGCGAGCTGATCGGCGCCGTCCTGGTGTTCAAGGACGTCACCCAGCTCCGTGGCATGGAGCGCGAGATGATCTACCTCGCGAGCCACGACGCCCTGACCGGGCTCATCAACCGCCGCGAGTTCGAGATCCGCTTGAAACGGGCGATAAGGAGCGCCCGCTCCGAGCAGCGCCAGCATGTCCTCCTCTACATGGATTTAGACGAGTTCAAGGTGGTCAACGACACCTGCGGTCATCTCCAGGGCGACGAGATGCTGAAGCAGGTGACCGCCATCCTGCGGGCGCGGGTGCGGCGGAGCGACATCCTGGCGCGGCTGGGAGGCGACGAGTTCGGGGTCCTCCTGGAGGACTGCCCGCTCGCCCACGCCCGCCAGATCGCCGAGGAGATGCGGCGCACCGTGCGCGAGTTCCGCTTCTCCTTCAGAGACCAGATCTTCGAGGTCGGGGTGAGCATCGGCCTCGTGCCCTTGAACCACGAGAGCGGCGATCTGGCCCACGTCCTCTCCGCCGCCGATGCCGCCTGCTACGTGGCCAAGGACCGGGGTCGGAACCGGGTCCACGAGTACGAGCAGGACGACACCCTGGTCGCCGAACGCTACGGTGAGATGCAGTGGATCCACCGCATCCATCGCGCCTTCGAGGAGCACCGCTTCCGCCTCTACTACCAGATCATCCAGCCGCTCAGCCCCGACGGCGGCCGCGAGCTGATGTGCGAGGTCTTCATCCGTATGCTGGACAAGAAGGGCGGAGTCGTCGAACCGACCGCCTTCATCGCCGCGGCCGAGCGCTACCACCTGATCGGCTCGATCGACCGCTGGGTGGTGCGGACCGCCTTCCGTGCTTTAGCCGAGGCGCAGCGCCGGGAGCTCGCGCGGCCGCTCCTCTTCACGATCAACCTCTCCGGCATGTCGCTCTCGGAGGAGACCTTCCTCCCCTTCGTCATCGAGGAGCTCCTCGCCTCGGGCGTCGACTCGCGCCGGATCTGCTTCGAGATCACCGAGACGGCGGCGATCAGCAAGCTCGACAGCGCGATGGCCTTCATTTCGGCGCTCAAGGAGCAGGGTTGCCGCTTCGTCCTCGACGACTTCGGGAGCGGCCTCTCCTCGTTCGCCTACCTGCGCGACCTGCCGGTCGACTTCCTGAAGATCGACGGCGAGTTCGTGCAGGGCATGGTCGAGGACCGTGTCAAGCGCGCCCTGGTCGAGTCGATCAACCAGATCGGCCACGTCATGGGCATCCAGACGATCGCCGAGTGCGTCGAGAACCGCCAGACCATGGACGCCCTGCGAGAGATCGGCGTCGACTACGCCCAGGGCTACTGGATCACCCGCCCGCAGCCGCTGGTCCATGACGTGTAAGACAAAAGGAGAACGACATGAAGAGACATCCCGGGAAGCACACATCGATCGCTCTACTCTTGGCTCTCACCTCGGCCCTCGGAAGCCAGGGCCTCCACGCGGCGGACCTCCCCGCCACTCCCTTGAAGCTCACCGCGCTCGCGATCAACCTCGGCGCCAACCGGCCGGTCCAGCGGGAGCAGATCGTCCAGATCAATATCGACCGCTACTCGACGGAGGCGGAAAGGGGCGAGCTCCTGGACGCTCTCCGCCTGCATGGGCAGGATGGTCTGTTGAAATCCCTGCAGGAAAATCCGCCGGTGGGCACCATCCGCACGCCGGATTCCGTCGCCCTGGACCTCCACTATGCGCACGTGACGCCGGACCCGAACGGCGGCCTGCGGATCTTCCTCGCCACCGACCGCCGGATCGCGTTCTGGGAGGCCTACAACACCACGCGCTCCCTCGACTACCCGTTCACCCTGATCGAGATCCACTTGGACGCGAGCGGCCATGGGGAGGGACGGATGTCGACCGCCACCAAGGTGATCGCGGATGCCCAGGGCAAGTTCCTGCGCCTGGAGGACTTCTCGGTCGAGCCGACCCGGTTGCAGAGCGTCCAGGTGCAAAGGAAGTAGCTCCGCCGTTGCGCTCTTCCCTCGGGGGGATTACAATGTAATCACCCCGAGGGGGAGGCAGGAGCACACCCAATGAAGGCACGCATCGTTCGCATCGGCAATTCCCAAGGCATCCGTATCCCCAAGCCTCTGCTCGAACAGACCGGCCTCGCCGATGAGGTGGATCTGGAGGTCGAGGGGGACTGTCTGGTCGTCCGCGCCCCGGGCCGGCCGCGGGCCTTCCCGTCGACCCTGACCCTGCCCTCGGGCTCTCTCGACGCCAAGGGGGTGGCGATGGCGGGGATGATCGCCGAGCCGATGGCGGTGCGGCGCGAGGACGAGGGGCGCCACCTCTCGCGGCTGCTCGATCGCGCGCTCTCCGGCGAGGAGGTGACGGTCACCCGGGGTGGCCGTCCGGTCGCCAAGCTCGTTCCCTTGCCGCGTGAGCCGCGGCGCCCGGGAAGCCTGGCGGGAGTGCTGACGATCGCCCCCGACTTCGACGACCCCCTGCCGGCCCCGATCGCCGCCGCCTTCCGGGGAGACGAACGATGGGATGAACGATTGGATGAAAAGATGGAGGACAAGTGAAGCTCCTCCTCGACACCCACGCATTCCTCTGGTGGCTCGCCGACGACCCCAAGCTCCAGGCGCAGGCGAGGGAGCTCGTGGCCGACCCCAAGACGGTGGTCTACGTGAGCGCCGTGAGCCTCTGGGAGATCGCCATCAAGTCCCGCCTCGGCAAGCTCGACGCCGGCAGCGCCGACCTCCTGGAAGAGATCGCCGCCAACGACTTCCTCCAACTGCCGATCTCCTCCCGGCACGCTCTCCTCGCCGGCTCGCTGCCAGGCCACCACGAGGATCCGTTCGACCGCATGTTGATCGCCCAGGCCTGGATGGAAGAGCTGACGATCGTCACCCGGGACGGGGCCTTCGTGGCGTACGGCGTACCCCTGCTCCCGGCGTAGGGCGCAGGGCGAGGCTGGCGGCGACCAGGCCCGCCAGCAGGAAGGCGGCGAGGCCGGCGAGGAGGCCGGGGGGAAGGAAGCGGAGATCGAGCCGCGTCACCCCGGGCGGAATCCGGATTCCCAGGAAAGCGCCATCGACGGTAACGGTCCGCAGGGGCCGGCCGCCGGCGTTCGCCCGCCAGCCACGTGAGTAGGGAATCGAGGTGGCGACCAGGGTGTCGGCCGGCCCCCACCCGGCTGGCAGCGCCGGCAGGGCGAGGGAGAGATGGCCAGGCACCCCCGAGACGAGAGAGAGCGCCTGCGGTTGAGCCGGTAGGCCGGTAGGGCGCCACGACCCAACCTCATCGGCGAAGAGGGCGACCCGGGCGGGGTCCTTCATCCGGGTGATGAAGGGAGTGATCCCGGAACGGTCGATCACCTCCGCGCCATCGGGGAGGAACCAGCGCGGCAGGGGGTGGGGGTTCCGGTAGAGAAAGAAGGGCGCGTAGCGGCCGCCGTCGACGAGCGCGAGCTTGTGGCTGGGGGGCATGGCGACGCTCGACACCACTGCACGCACGTTGAGGAAGTCGAGGAGCGGGTGGTCGACGTGCCGGAGCGGCGAGAAGTACTCGACCATCGACGGGTGGAAGTCGAAGGCGGCCGAGAGAACCTCGATGTACGGCATGGGCGCGAGCGGGTTGTGGGGCCGGGCCTCGGCGATGCCGTAGAAGGGGAGGAGCGACGGGTAGACGAGGAACTCCGCCCCCACCGCCCGCCACGGACCGCCCGGCGCCGACACCTCTTGCGTCAGGTCGTCGATAAACGGGGTCCGGGGATAGAAGAGCGCCCCGTGGCCGGCCGGCTGCAGACTGCGGCCCCAGGGAACGAGGTCGAGCAGCAGGACGAGGCCGAAGAGACCGGCCGCTACAGGGCGCCGCCAGGGCGCGCCCTCCCGGGCGAGGCTCGCGACGAGAGCGGCGGCGACGAGGAGTCCCCAGAGGAAAACCACGTAGCCGTCGGCGTGCACCGCCAGGCTGATCCCCACCGCCAGGGCGAGGGCGATCCCCACCCGCAGCTTCCCTTTCAACTCCCGGGCTCGACGTAAGAGAAGATCCGTGCCGAAGGCGGCGGTGACCGCGAGGGCCAGGCAGGCGAGGAGGAGGAAGCGCTCGTAGGCGAGCATCCGGAGCGGCTTCACCTGGTGGAGAATGTAGACGAACGGCAGGAAACGGGCGGCGAGGAGCAGCCCGACGCCGCCAAAAAGGAGGAAAGGGAGCGACCGGCGGTCGCGGACGGCCAGGAGAGCCAAGAGAGCGCCCGCGAAGGCGACGAGGCCGGTGTAGCCGCTGTCCTCGTCCGCCCAGTCGATCGGTCCCGCCGGGTCCTCGAAGGGCCGACCGAAAGCCCGCGGGTTGGTCGGAGCGAGAACGAGGATCGAGCGACCGGGAAGAAACCAGGAGCTCGGCGAGAAGAGGCTCGGATGGGTGGGCGGGAGCGAGAGGGCGAGAGTCTCGTGCGCCCGCTGCGACGCCGGGAGGATCGCCAGGAAAGGGAAGATGTGCGGCGCCGCGAGGCCGAGGCCGAGAACCGCCGCGAGCGCCGCCGCCCCGAGGCCGCGGACGAGCCCGAGCGCCCGCCGCCTCAATAGAAGACCGCAGAGCGCCGCGAAGAGCCCGCCGATCGCCGCCACCTCCGGATGGCCGGAGAGGAGGAGCGCCGCGGTGAGCGCCGCGGTCGTCGCCACGCTCCGCCCGCCGGGGCGGCGAAAGAGCCCGATCACCCCGGTGGCGAGCCAGGGAACCCAGGCGGCCGCCGCGGTATGAGGGAAGAGAGCCCACGAGAGGATACCGCCGCCGATCGCGTAGCCAGCCCCCGCGAGCAGGCTCGACGCCCGGCTCCGCCCGACCCGGCGGGTGAGCAGCCAGGTCCCTTCGAACGCCACGAGGATCTTGAGTGCCAGCGCACCCAGCAGGTGGTGCTGGATGGGCAATAGCCGAGCCGGCATCTGGAGCGGCGAGAGGACGCCGGCCTGGGGGTTGGCCCAAGGAGAGCTGCCGCCCTCCAGGAGGTCGGACCAGAACGGCAGCCGGTGGGCGGCCAGAGAGTGGCGGATCTCCAGCTCCCAGGGGAAGAACTGGTAAATCGCGTCGTTCAGCAGGTCGTGGCGATCGAGGTGCTGGAGCTGGGGAGCCCCGGGGATCGGCGCCATGAGGATGTCGCAGGGAGCGAAAAGCCGGGAGCCGCTGAGCCAGGGGGCGAGGAGGACGAGCGGCAGGAGGAGCCCTCCGGCGATCGCCCAGCGGTCGAGCCGCAACCCGAGGGCGCGAGCGAGCAGCCAGCACACCCCCTGGACAAGGGCGAGCGCGACGGCCAGGGTGAGGACCAGCCTCCAATCGACGAGCATCGCGGGACTTTATCCCGATTTTTCGTACCCGAACTCGGGTACCAAAAGAGGCCTTAACGCCGATGCCTGTCCTCCTGTAGCCTTCCAAGATGTCACGATGTGGCGCTATCATGACACTTTCTCTCTTAGAGGCAGGCCGCAACGGCTCTTCCGCCGTGGTGGTTCGACCTTTCAAGGAGAAACTATGCCCACCTCAAGATCGCGCCACACCTTGCCAGCCTTCACCCTGCTCGCCGCGCTCCTCGTCACCCCCGCCGCCGTCCACGCACGGCCGTCTCATCCCAACCGTGAGGTCCGCCCGGCCGCCACGGCGTCGGTTCGCGTCCTCGGTAATGTCGGGCATCGGCTGACAAGCCTGAGCGGCGCTTCGGGGGCGTCGATTGACCCTTGGGGCAGCCAGGCGCCCACTTCGGGCGGCTCCATTGATCCCAATGGGCATGGGGGGACCAGCTCATTCAGCGGAGATACAGGGGTGTCCATCGATCCCAACGGCTAAGAAACGTCAGGGTGAACCTCGCGGGGCCAACAACTGGCCCCCATGTTCTTTTCTCCCAGTGTCCCGAATTCCGCCTGTGCGGTAACTTACCTGTAGGAGGGGGTTGTAATCCCGAGAAGTTCTTGAAATCATGCACAGCGCAAGGAGGGACGCGGTGAAAAACGCTCATCCATCGCTCGAAACCCTGGCCAAGTGGTTGACCGGGGATCTCCCGTACGAAGACCTGCTGAATCTGGTCGAGCACTTTGTGACTCGATGTCCCCCCTGTCAAACCCGCTATCAGGAGCTGCTCCGGCTCAAACGGGAGGTCGAACACTGGGACGAGAGGATCGCCGTCTTCGAGGGGCCACAGGCACCCGAGCTTTTCGCCCAGATCTCAAGTCTGCCGTTCGACGAGCAGCTGAGCCTGGTGCGGGACGACGAAAGCTTCCAGACTTGGGGTTTCTGTCAGTTTCTCCTCAAGAAGAGCCTGGACGCGGCGTTTGAGGATCCAGCACGGTCCGTCAACTACGCCGATCTGGCCGTCAAGATCTCCCAATACCTGGATGATGCCTACGACCCTCATTGGGTCCTCGACCTGCGAGCCAAGGCCTCTGCCTATCTCGGCAATGCTCGTAGAGTGCTAGGCGAGCTACGGAGTGCCGAGTCGGCCTTCCGAGATGCGCAGGGGTTTCTTGCTGAGAGCATGACCGGCAACAACCAGGTAGAAGCTGAAGTCATCGAGCTGAAGGCCACGCTCAAGAGAGATCTGAGGTCTTTTACCGAAGCCTTGGCCCTGTTGGATCGTGCCTACGCGCTCCATGAAGAAGCGGACGACATCCCCAAGATGGGACGGACTCTCATCTCGAAAGCAAAAGTCCTGGAAGAGAGTGGCGACCTCCAAGGAGCAATTGAGCTACTCCCGCGCGCTCTCAATCTCGTAGACGCGGACCAGGACCCCCGCTTGCTTGTCTACGGTCGGTACAACCTGATTTTGTGCCTTACGACTGCCGGACGACATGAAGAGGCAGCCGACCTACTACCAGCTGTTCGGGAACTTTTCGCTCGGATCGCCAAGCCTCTAGACGTCGTCCGGCTCCGGTGGACGGAAGGCCGGATCGCTCAGGGCCTGGGCGATCTCGTTCTCGCCGAGGCAGCCTTCCGCGAGGTGCAGCAGGAGTTTTTCAACCGCAATATGGGCTATGACGCCGCTCTCGTCTCCCTTGACCTCGCCGTCCTTCTCGCCAACGAGGGCCGCACCCAGGAGCTGAAGAAGCTTGCCGCGGAGTTGATGCCCGTCTTCGAGTCGCGCGACGTGCACCGGGAGGCCATCGCCGCGCTCCTCATGTTCCAGCATGCTGCCGAGGAGGAACGCCTGACCGCCCAACTCGCCGAGCAGCTCGCCGCGTCTCTCCGCCGGGAGCGGCGGATTCCCGTGAAGGCGGTGTCCCGCTAAGATCCGGGGCTAAAATCCGCGGATGGCCCCGCCCCTTCCGCATTGGCAGGTCCCTCGCCTGGCTTCCGGGATCGAGATTCCGGACTGGGCGGGGGTGCCTTCCTTGCCACCCTTCCCCCTCGCTGACGGGAGCAGCTTGGCTGTCCAGCAAACGGCGGTCCGTTTGGCGTGGAACGAGCGAGCGCTCCACGTCCGCTTCGACTGCGAGGACAGAGACGCCTGGGGGACTTTCACCCGGCGGGACGATCCGCTCTATCAGGAGGAGGTGGTCGAGGTCTTCCTCGCCCCCGGGGCCGCCGACCCGGCGCGCTACTTCGAGATCGAGGTCAGCCCCCGCGGCACCCTCTTCGACGCGACCGTCTGGAATCCCGACTCCAAAAGGGCCACGATGCAGGTCGACCCCGGCTGGGACTGCCCGGGGCTCCGCTGGGAGGCCGGAGCCGGCGCCAGATCAGAGCACTGGTGGGCCACCCTGGAGATCCCCTGGAGCGCCCTGCTGCCCGGCTTTCCAGAGACCCCGCTGCCGGAGACCTGGCGCGCCAACTTCTACCGCATCGAGCGGCCTCGGCATCCAGCCGGCTCCGTCCCGGAATTCAGCGCCTGGTCTCCCACCCTCACCACGCCAGCCGACTTTCACCAGCCGGCGCGCTTCGGCCTGATGTCGCTCGGACCAGGACGTGTTCCAACACGATTCAGTTGAAGAAAGCTACTCCTCGCCGTAGATACCCTCGCAGATCCGCGACAGCTCGCGTCGGTCGCGGAGCGACAACCGCTCGGCGAGGTGACTTTCGAGGGCCGTCAGGCGTGGCGCCAGGCGTGCCAGGAGATCGATTCCGGCCGAGGTGATGCGAGTGAGGGAGAGCCGCCGGTCCGCCGCCGAACGATCGCGCTCGACCAGGCCGCGCTTCTCCAGGCGATCGACGAGACGGGTGACGTCGGGTGCCCGCTCGATCATCCGGCGGGCGATCTCGCAGCGCGGGTGGCCCTCCGGGTGGACCCCGCGGAGGATACGGAGGACGTTGTACTGGGCGGGGGTGATCTTCGAGCTCGGCGCAGGCGCGGTCCATCTGCTCGCGCAGATAATCCGCGGTCACCAGAAGGTTCAGGAGCGCCTCCTGCATCGGGCTCTCGAAGCTCTCCTGCTGAACGCGCTTCTTTAAAGCGTCTCCCATGGCGAGACCGACTTATAGCACAAGGGAATTTAGTTACAACACACGTGCAAATCTGAAAAGGGGTATCCTCGCCGCGAGATGAGCGACCTCGCCTCTGCTGCCTCCCGCCCTCTCCCCGGCCACGGCGGCGCGCTGGGTCTGGGGGATCTTCGGTCTGGGTCTCCTGCTCTCGGCGCTCCTCATCGCCCGGCAGCAGGTCGGCGGCGATCAGCTCAACCTGCTCGCCCGCGGCTGGCTCCTGGCGGTCGACGGCCGCTTCATTCCCTATGGCAACCCGACCTCGGCGGGGGGCAATGCCCCGGGGGGGATCACCAGCCTGCTCGTCGGCCTTCCCCTCCTCCTCTGGCGGGACTTCCGGGCCCCGAGCCTCGTCATCGGCCTCTTCCACATCCTGGCCTATCTGCTCCTCGACCGCGTGCTCCGGCCCCTCTTCTCGCCGCGCGAGCGGGTCCTCTTCGCCCTGCTCTACTGGCTGAGCCCCTGGCGGGTCTACTACTCGGGCTTTCTGTGGGGCCCGAACTACCTCTACCTCTTCGGAGCGGTCCACCTGTGGACGGCTTTCGCTCTCCGGCGGCGGGCGAGCTTCGTCTACTCGCTCCTCCATGCCGCGTGCCTGGTCCTCGCCTTCCAGGTGCACGCCTCGTTTCTCCTCCTCGTCATGGCCTCGGCGCTCCTCTGGCTCCGGGGCTACTTCAAGGTGAGCTGGCCGGGGATCGTGCTCGGCGGAGCGCTCGCGAGCCTCCCCCTGATCCCCTGGCTCCTGGACGTCTCCAGACATCCGGAGATCGCGGCCACGAACCATGGCTTCCTGGGGCGCGGCCTCCTCTATGTCTTTCCGCTCCTCCGGGGGGTGCTCTATCTGCTCCGCTATGCCTCCCTCTCCGTCGGCGGCAAGATGGGGGACTGGGACGTCCGCCGCGCTCTTGGGCCGGCCGCGGATCGCTTTCTCCGTCCTCTTTTCTTTCTCCTCGCCGAGGTTCTCGGCGGGGTCACCGTCCTTCTGCCGCTCGCGGCCTGGGTCCGGGTCGTCCGCCGCACCCGTCCGCGGCTCCGGCGAAAGACGGCCGGACGCCTGGAGAGCTTTACGCTCTTCGCCCGCCGGCTCTGGCGTCGCTGGTCCCCCTCGCGCCAAGCGACCGGAGCTGCCGACCGCGAGTGGCTCCAGGGTTACCTCGTCTGGGTCATGACCGCGGCCGTCCTCGTCCTCGCCCTGGCGCCGACGACGATCATGGCCTGGCAGATGCTGATCCTCTTTCACGCCGCGGTGCTCGCCCTCGTGCTCTGGCTGGGGGGGCTCGCGCGGCGACCCCGCCTCGCTCCGCGGATCGCCCAGGGGATGGGGATCTACGCCGTTCTCGAAGTCCTGCTCATCCTGGGATTCGCCTTCGCCACTCCCAACTACCGGTGCGGCGGACGCGAGGGCTTGGACCTCGCGCTCCGCTCCGATCACCCGATGCTCCACGAGCTCGGCATCGAGCAGGCCTGCCCCCTGCCCCTGAACCAGCCGGGCGCCTGGTGGCCGGACGTCCTGCCGGAGGCCGGACCTCAGGCGCGCTCGGCGAGAACCCCGCGGTAGAGCAGCCCGGCGACGACCGCCCCCGCGATCGGACCCACGAAGTAGACCCAGATGTCGGCGAAGTTAGAGGTGACGACCGCCGGCCCCAGGGTACGGGCGGGGTTTAAGCTGGCGCCGGTGAGCGGTCCACCCATGAGGATGCAGAAAGCGAGGGTGAGACCGATGGCGAGGCCGCCGGGGATGGTCGCCTTGCCGCTGATCCCGGCGTTCATCACCGCATTGACGAGGAAGAAGGTGAGGATCCCCTCCAGGATGACCCCCATCGTGGGAGTGACGTTGATCGTCACCCCTCCCGACGATCCCACCTGGAGGGCATGGTTGAGGGTCGTCGCCCCGAGGCCGGTCTGGATGCCGCCCAGGACGTGGGCGAGGGCGAAGGCCCCCATGACGCCCCCCAGGAGTTGCACGACGATGTAGGAGAGGGCGCGGGTCGATTCGATCTTCCCCGCCGTCCAGACCCCGATCGTCACCGCCGGGTTGATGTGGGTGCCCGAGATGTGGCCGTAGGCGTAGGCGAAGCCGACGATGACGAAACCGTGGGCCAGGGCCACCCCGACGAGCCCGCCGATCCCCAGGGCGCCGGCGCCGGCGCCGATGAAGATCAGCGCGAACGTGCCGATGAATTCAGCGACCAGCGATGTCGATAGCTTGCTGTACATGTGCTCCCTCCTTGTCGTAGAGCTTGTAGGGCCGAAGCGGGCTCCAAATTTGCGCGTAGTCTAGCGCAGAGACTAAACGCTCGTGGGGTCCGGTCCGTATGCTTCAAAGAGGGGAGAGATCCCCTGTCGGCCCTCCCTTGCTTTTTTTCCGCCCTCCTGCAATACTCCTCGCACTATCCCTGGCGCTTTGGTTGGAAACAGCTTAGAGAACACACCCTTCGTCAACTCCCCCCGCAGCAGATCCATCCGCGCCTTCTCCATACGTCCAGCTTGCTTCGAGGAAAGATCAGCAGCCCAAGCACAGTCGTAGGTTCCTTGCAAGGTCGGGCGGATGCCCGGGGGAACCGGGCGATCCGCGGCGACATTGGCGACATTGGCGACATCGAGGACACTGGAGCAGTTTTAGCAGGAGATCTATTTTTTCCGGCCCGTTTCGCGGACCGGAAGGCCGCGCGGAAAGCGGCGAATAACAACAACCTGTTTCAAGGAGCAACGAGCATGACCGAGCAAGGTACCGTGAAGTGGTTCAATGACACCAAGGGTTATGGATTCATCGTGCGCGAGCGCGGTGCGGACGTCTTCGTCCACCACGCCTCGATCGTCGCCGAGGGCTTTCGTACCCTGAACGAGGGGGACCGTGTCTCTTTCGAGGTGGTCGAGGGACCCAAGGGCCTGCAGGCGAAGAACGTCGTCAAGATCTCCTAGCCGCTTCCGCGAGCCTACTAGGACGGCGCCCCTCGGGAGAGATCCCGGTGGGCGCCTTTCGCGTTTCAGGGTCCCTGCACCTGCCACGTCGCCACGCCCCGCCCCACCCCCGCCGGTTTCAACCAGGGGACCGGCGCCTGATCCCCCAGAAGAGCCGCCGGGCGATCCCGCAGGTCCACTTCCCCCACCACCAGGTAGGCCACGCCGGAGCCGCTAAGGACCCGCGCGAGCTTCGCGTAGTAGAGAGCGGGGTTCCTGACCTCGGGACCGAAGGCGTCGGGGACGTTCAGATACTCATGGTGAAGGTAGCGGCCCAGAAAGGGGGAGCTGCCGGCGAGCCGTGCACCGGGCGGAAGACCGGTGTCGAGGCGCTTCAGGGTCGCGACCTCCCGGTAGGGGTGGTGCGCCACGAACGCCGGCAGGCGGAAGCCGAAGGTCTTGACCGCGAGGAGGAGGACGAGAAACGCCGCGAACGCCGCGAAGCTCGGATCACGGCGGCCGAGCCGGCGACCGAGAGTCCCATCCCAGGGAGAGAAAGCGAGAGCATAGGAAGCGGGCAGGAGGAGGAGCAGCAACCGGCCCCAGGTGAAAAAGCTGAAAGCCGCCGCCCCCAGGAAGCTCGCCCCCGCGAAGAGGAGCCAGGCGGCAGGGCGCGGCCGGGTGCGGAGAGCCCAGGCAGTGCCGACGAGAAAGAGGAGAACCTGCGCCCAGGTCCCCAGGAGCTGGGGAAGGCCCCCGGCGGCGAAGCGCGCCAGCTCCGAAACGCCGCCGCGGACGACCGTCATCGGATTCTCCCGCACGACCTCCCAGGCGCTCCGGTAGGGGACCCGGTCGAGATAGGACCAGTCCGGGTAGCCGTGGAGCTTAAAGGCCAGGTTCTTCCAGTTCTCGTCGTGGAACGGGCTCCCGAAGGCCGCCTGGCGGAGAGCCCAGTGCGGCAGGAGGACGAGCCCGGCGATCCCCACGGCCATTCCCAGGTGAAGCAGCCGGCGCCGTGGCTCTTGCCGTCCCCCGGGCGCGAGCAGCCAGGCGAGGACAAGAGCCGGGAGGAGGAAAAGGGCGTTGCTGCGGGTGAAGGCGGCGAGCCCCAGGGCGAGCCCGGCCCCGAGAGCCGGCCGCGGGCCGGGGCTCTCCAGGTACACCAGCCCGGCGAGGAGCGCCGCGGCGCCGAGGGCGGCGAACAGCATGTCGGTCGTGACGTGCTGACCGAGGATCCAGAGATTCGGGTTGACCGCGAGCATCGCCATGGCCCAGGCCCCGGCGACCGGCCCGGCGAGGCGCCGGCCGGTCGCCCAAGCGAGCCAGGCGAGAGCGGCGGCGGCGAGGTTCGACAGCAGCCGGGCGGCGAGGAACGGATCGCGGACGACCCGGGAGAGGCCGGCGGTCAGGAGCGGGTAGAGGAGCGGCCGGAACGGATCGTGCGGCAGCTCGCCGTGGAGGATCTGCTCGGCCTCGGCCACGTAGCCATCCCGTTCGGCCGTCCCCGCCTCCTCCACCCAGTGGTAGCGCTGGCCGAAGAAAGCCAGGGCGACGAAGAGGAGGACGGCGGCGACGAGCGCACGGCGGTCCGGGAGGGGCATCTCGGAACGAGCGGCTAGTGGAGCGCCGCGCCGGAGCCCCGAGGTACCGCGGCCGGCACGGAGGCGGGCAGGAGCTCGGCCGGGATGGCGGTGCCGGCGATACCGGCAATACCGGCAATACCGGCGACATTGGGCTTGGCGCCCGTCGCGGCCTCCTCGGGAAGGACGAGCACCAGATCTCCCGGCTTGACCAGCCCGAGCTCCTCGCGGGCCAACCGCTCCAGGGTGTCGGGGTCGTTTCTGAGCTGACGGAGGTGACCGTGCAGGCGCTCGATCCGGTGCTCGGTCAGGCCGATCGTCGTCCGCAGCAGCCGCTCGTGATCGCGCGCCTCCACCAGGTCATGATGGCTCTTGACGCTCGCGAACGCCAACAGCACGAGGGCGAAGAGGACCGCTGCGCCGAGCACCGAGCGCAGGGAGTCCGGCCGGACGGGGGCTTCGCGGTCGCTCAAGGGAGGAAGCGGCGGAAGGCGGCGGCCCCGGGATAGGTGGCGACACCCTCCAACTCCTCCTCGATGCGCAGCAGTCGGTTGTACTTGGCCACCCGGTCGCTCCGGCAGGGGGCGCCGGTCTTGATCTGGCCGGCGCGGGTGGCGACCGCGAGGTCGGCGATGATGGTGTCCTCGGTCTCCCCCGAACGGTGGCTGATGATGTTGGCGTACCCTGCGGCCTTCGCCATCTCGACCGCGGCCAGGGTCTCGGACAGCGTGCCGACCTGGTTGACCTTGACGAGGAGAGCGTTGGCGAGCCCGTCCTTGATCCCCTGGGCGAGGATCTCGGGGTTGGTGACGAAGAGGTCGTCGCCCACCAGCTGCACCCGGTCGCCGAGCGCCACCGTGATCTCCCGCCAGCCCTGGCGGTCGTCCTCGGACAGGCCGTCCTCGATCGACACCAGCGGGTAGGCGTCGAGCCACTCGCGGTAGACGGCGATCAGGTCGGAGCTGGTGAGCCCCTTCTTGCCCTCGCCGGTCAAGGCGTAGGTAACTCTCTTGTCTTTGCCCTTGCCCTTCCCTTTCTGCTTCTCGACCAGCTCGCTCGCCGCCACGTCCAGGGCGAGAGCGATCTGGCGGCCCGGCTGGTAGCCGGCCTTCTCGATCGCCAGGAGGAGGAGGTCCAGGGCCTCGCGGTTCGAGGCGAGGTTGGGCGCGAAGCCCCCTTCGTCGCCCACCGCCGTCGTCTTGCCGCGGTCTTTGAGCACCCCTTTGAGCGTGTGGTAGACCTCGGCGCCGGCCCGCAGGGCCTCGGCGAAGGTGTCGAAGCCGAGCGGCACGATCATGAACTCCTGGATGTCGACCGAGTTGTCGGCGTGGACACCGCCGTTCAAGACGTTGAGGAGCGGTACCGGGAGGACCGTGGCTCCCGGTCCGCCCAGGTAGATATAGGGCGGCAGGCTCGTCGCCTTGGCCGCCGCCCGCGAGATGGCGAGCGAGGCCCCGAGGAGCGAGTTGGCGCCCAGGCGGCTCTTGTCGGGAGTGCCGTCGAGCTCGATCAGGGTGCGGTCGATGAGCGCCTGCTCGCGGACGTCCATGCCCGTGAGCCGCGGCGCGATCTCGTCCTCGACGTTGGCGACGGCGCGGGTGACCCCTTTGCCGTTGTAGCGCTTGCCGCCGTCGCGGAGCTCCAGGGCTTCCCGGCGACCGGTCGACGCTCCCGAGGGGACGGCCGCGCGGCCCCACTCCCCACCGTCCAGCACGACGTCCACTTCCAGAGTGGGATTGCCTCGCGAGTCCAGAATCTCCCGGGCGACGATCTCTTCGATGCGGAACATCCCTCTCCTTCTCTCGGCTGCTTCAGTTAGACTTCCAGCCGAAAGGTTATCGGTAAAGTCCCGCCGCCTCAAGCTTTTTGACGACGCCATGCCCCAAACGCCGTCCCGAACCCCGCGCCCGGCTCCGCTAACGCCCGAAAACCGCCTGCACCTGGGCTCCGGCCGGGAGCGGTTGGAAGGTTGGATCAACGTCGACATGCAGGCCATCCCGGGGGTCGACGTCATCGCCGACGTCACCCGCGGGCTGCCCTACCGGGACGTGGAGGCGATCTACGCCGAGCACTTCCTGGAGCACCTGCCGGTCGACGCCGCGGTCGGCTTCCTCCTCGAAGCCCACCGGGTGCTCGCCGAGGGCGGCTGGCTCCGGCTCTCGACCCCGAATCTCGATTGGGTGTGGAGCACCCACTATCGCCTCGACGCTCCCCCGGACCTGAAGCGCCAGGCGGCCCTCGTCCTCAACCGCGCCTTTCGCGGCTGGGAGCACCAGTTCCTGTGGAACCGGGAGATGCTCGAAGAGGCCCTCCTCGCCTGCGGCTTCGTCGCGACCCGCTGGTGTCGCTGGGGAGAGAGCGAGCAGCCGGTCTTCCGGGGGATCGAGCGGCACGAGGTCTACGTCGACGAGGCAACGCTGCCGCACGTCATCATCGCCGAAGCCCAAAAGGCCGCTCCCCAGCCCGAGCGCCTGGCGAGCTTCCGCAAGCTCCTCGTCCAGGAGTTCCTCGGCCACCTGCGCGGCTGAGAAGTTGAGGGAAGCGACCAACCTTGACAAGGCCGTGCCGCGATGCGACTATCCACCCGCGGGGTGGAGCAGTCTGGTAGCTCGTTGGGCTCATAACCCAAAGGTCGCAGGTTCAAATCCTGTCCCCGCAACCAACTCCATCCTACTCAGATCCTGAAGTCATAAGAAGGCCGCGCGGATCGCGCGGCCTTTTGCTTTCAGCGCGGCCTGAGCACCTCGGACACGGGACGCGGCTTGAGGCGGCCTTCCTCGTCGCTCAGACGGTGGGTGAGGAAGCTCACGCCGATCATCAGCAGGGCCGAGATCCAGAACGGGGAACGGATCCCCAGGTGCTCGTACGCCCAGCCCGCCCAGAGCGGCCCCAGCACCTTGCACGCTCCCCCGAACGCCTGCTGCACCCCCATCACCTGGCCGGTCTCCAGCCGCGAGCTGCGCCGCGAGACGAGCGCCGTCGTCGCCGGGAAGAGGAGGGCCGTGCCGATCGGCACGAAGAGGGCCACGAAGCCGAGCGCCCAGTAGCCGCAGGGCCCCCAGGTCCAGCCCCAGAAGGGGTCGCCGCAGGGCCGGGCCAGGGGGAACATGGCGAAACCCAGAATCATCGCGAAAGTGCCGATCCGCAGTACCGCGAGCTCGCCGTAGCGGCGGACGATGGGGCCCAGAAGGATGGCGCGCATCACCACCGAGACGGCGCCGACGTAGAGATAGAACCAGCCGATCGTCTCCTTGGTGACCCCGAAGCGGTCCGCCAGGTAGAGGGCCAGCATGGCGCTCATGGCGGTGAAGGCCATCATGCCGATGGCATAGACCCAGACGAGCGAGCTGACCGGCGTCGTCGGATGGGCCAGCACCTCGCCCATGGCGCTCCGCAGCGAACGGGGCAACCGGGGCGCCGCGCCTTCCGGCAGCACCTCGCGCACCCGCGTCTCCGGCAGCCAGTACCAGGTGAAGAGGACGTTGACGAGGCAGAGGGCGGCGGCGAAGAACCCCGGGGCGCGGTTGCTGTAGTGGGTGAGCGACGAACCGAGGGCGGGCCCGATCATCACCCCCAGGTTGGTGGCCGCCGAGAGCCAGCCCAGCCCCTTCGCCCGCTCCTCCGGCGGCAGGGAATCCGAGATGTACGCCTGCGCCACCCCGGTCGTGCCGCCCCCCGCCCCCTGCACCAGGCGCGAGGCGAAGAGCAGCCAGATGTTGTTCGCGAGAGCGAAGAGGACGAAGGCCATGGCCGAGCTCAGGAGCCCGATGAGGAGCATGGGCCGGCGCCCGTAGCGGTCTGAGAAGCGGCCCCAGTAGGGTGCGCTCAGCAGCTGGGCGAGCGAGAAAGAGGCGACCAGGGCGCCGATCATCCACGGCTTCGCCCCCAGCTCCTTGGCGTAGAACGGCATGAGCGGCGCGATCATGAGAAAGCCGATCTGGTCGATGAACGCCGTCGTCATCAAGACCCAGAGCTGCTTTAACGGGTTGCCGCCATTGGCGCCGGAGCCGCCGGAGCCGCCGGAGCCGGCCGCCATCGCTGTCCCTCGCGTCGTCATCCGCTTCAGGCCTCCCGCCGGCCTTCGACCAGGAAGGCGGCCGCCGAGGCGGCCATGAGGAGGACGCCGTAGACCGCCGCCGTGCCGATGTCCTGGAGCCGCAGGTTGCCCAGAACCTCGATTGCGATGGGGCGGGTTTCGTAGGTGTAGAGGACGATCGAGGTCACGAAGTCTCCCAGGGCGGCGATGAAGGCGAGCCCCGCCCCGGCGGCGAGCGCCGGACGGAGGAGAGGCAGGGTCACCCGGAAGAGCCGCCGGGCGGCGCCGGCCCCGAGCGACGCCGCCGCCTCTTCGAGCGCCGGATCGAGCTGGGCGAGCCCGGCGAGCGCCGCCCGCCCGGTCACCGGCAGGCTGCGCACGAGGTAGGCGAGAGGCAGGATGAGGGGCGTGCCGATGAGAACGAAGCGTCCGAGGAACGGCTGGTGCACACTGAAGGTCACCGCGAGAGCGAGGGCGAAGACCGTCCCCGGGATCGCCCAGGGAAGGGCGAGGAGCGATTCCAAAGCCCCTCCCATCCGGCCGCTGAGGCGCTTCGCGACCCGCGCCGCGGTGAGCCCGAGGGCGAGAGCGGCGAGGGTCGCGACCGTCGCCATCCAGAGCGAGTTGACGACCGGCCGCAGGTGCTCGGGGTCCGCGACCAGCCCCTTGTAGTTGCCGAGGTTCAAGACCGGCGGGATCACCTCGGCCGTCCAGGTGAAGGGGGGAACGAGCGAGATGAGCAGGAGGACCGCGTGCGGCAAGAGGAGGAACGCCGCCAGCAGATAGCCGGCGACCGCCGCTCCGATCCGCGCCCTCCCGGAAAGCCGCCGGCGCGCCGGCGCCACCCCGCGCACCGCCCCCGCCACCACCCCGCCGACCTGCGTCCGGTCGCTCCACCGCAGTCCCCAGAGGCCCAGGAGGGCGAGGGCGGCGAGCATCACCGTCTCCACCTCCGCCATGACGAGGTCGCCGTTCAATTTCGAGGCGACGATCTGGGTCGGCATCACCCGGAAGCCGCCGCCGAAGATATAGGGGGCGGAAAACGAGGCGAGGGCGGTCATGAAGGTGAGGAGGGCCGCCCCGGCGAGGGCCGGCCGCAGGAGAGGGAGGGTGACGGCGAAGAGAGTCCGCCGGCGGTTCGCTCCGAGCGAGGCGGCGGCCTCCAGGAGAGCGGCGTCCAGCCGTTGCAGACCGGCGCGGGTGAAGAGATAGAAGTAGACGTACATCGAGTAGGCATGGACCAAGAGGATCGCTCCCGCCCCGGCGAGCCGCCAGGGCGGGTTCTCCAGCCGGAAGAGGGCCATCACCGCGCGCGAGACGAAACCGCTCTCCCCATAGAGGAAGAGGAAGGCGATCACCCCGACGAGCGGCGGCAGGGCGACCGGCAGCGCCACCACCGCCCCCAGGACCCGGCGGCCGGGGAACTCCGCGCGCTCGAAGACGAAGGCGAGCGGGATGCCGACGAGGGCCGAGAGGACGACCGAAGCGCAGGAGATCCAGAAGCTCCGCCAGAGGGCGATCCACTCGTCCCGGCGGGAGAAGAATTCCGCGAACGAGGCGAACGAGAGGCGCCCGGGCAGGCCGAGCGCCTGGAAGAGCGTGATGAGGAGGGGATAGCCCACCAGCCAGGCGAGGAGCAGAGCGAGGGCGATCCCCACGAGGAGAGAGGCCCGCCGGGAGCTCTTCATGGCAGGGCGGCCTCCGGGGGCGCGGAGCGTTTCCAGATCCGCGGCGTGATCCGGCCGTCCCCGGCCTCCGGCACCACGGCGACCGCGGTCCCTTCCATCGCCGCTCCTGAAGGGGCGAGGACTTCGATCTCCATGCCGCCCATGCCGCCCATGCCGCCGACGCCGCCCGGGGTCTCGACCAGGAAGTAGGTCACGAGCCCCACGTAGCGCCGCTCGACCACCCTGCCGGCCAAGGCGCCTGGGCTCCCCGGCGGAGCGAAGGCGAGCGACTCGGGGCGGACGGTCATCTCGACCGGCTCGCCCGCCGTGAGCGGCTCCCCGGCGATCCCCGGCCACACGACTCCCGGGAAGCCGTCGAGGCGTACCGCCCCCCTCCCCGTCTCTCCGGGCTCAAACCGTCCGGTGAGGACGCTCGCCCGCCCCATGAAGGTGGATACGAAGCGGGTCGCCGGCCGCTCGTAGAGCTCCTCCGGCGTCCCCACCTGCTGCAGGATGCCGCGATAGAGGACCGCCACCCGGTCGCCGAGATGGAAGGCCTCCTCCTGCTCGTGGGTGACGAGGAGGGTCGTGATCCCCACCCGCCGGATGGCCCGCCGGAGCTCGCGGCGGGTCCGCTCGCGGAGCGTCGGGTCGAGATTCGACAGCGGTTCGTCCAGGAGGAGCACCCGGGGCTCGGGGGCCAGGGCGCGGGCCAAGGCCACCCGCTGCTGCTGGCCGCCCGAGATCTGTCCCACCCGGCGAGCGGCGAACCCCGGGAGCTCGACCAGGGCGAGGGCCTCCTCCACCCGGCGATCGATGGCGGCGCGGTCCAGTCCCCGGCCGGCGAGGCCGAAGGCGACGTTGCCGCCCACCGTCAAGTGCGGGAAGAGGGCGTAGTGCTGGAAGACCATGCCGAAATTGCGCCGGGCCGGCGGGAGACGGGTGACGTCCTCCCCGTCGACGACGATCCGCCCGGAGTCCGGGGTCTCGAAACCGGCCACCGAACGCAGCACCGTGGTCTTGCCGCTGCCCGAGGGGCCGAGGAGGGCGAGCACCTCTCCCTTCCCGACCTCCAAGGTGATCCCATGGAGCACCCGCTCCCGGCTGAAGCTCTTGTCGAGCCGATCGAGGTGGAGGAACGCGGGCATGGGGTCTTCTACGGCTCGGTGGGCGCGAAGTTCAGGGGTGCCGGCCGATGGCGGTCCTACTTCGACGCTCCATCCCCGCGGATCGTGCGGTCCCAGGCGATCATCCACTCCTGGCCGTGCTCGGTCGCGAGGCGCGAATCGAACCGGGCAGGCACCAGGTCGTGCAGGACTTGAGCGGCCCAGGCCGGCAGCTCCGCCGCCGGCAGGTCGGTACGGGCGGGAAGACGGAACGCCTCGCGAGCGGCGAGCGCCTGGGCCTCCGGGCTCCCCACCCATTCGAGGAACGCCTTCGCCTGGGGGAGGTGCGGCGCTCCCTTGACCAGGCCGATCGAGTCGTTGATGACCGGCGTGCCGCTCGTCGGGAAACGAAAGTCGAGGGACGAGCCCCGCTTCTTCTGCCAGAGGATGTCGGTGAGCTCCCAGATCGTCAAGAGCCCCTCCCGGCGGTTCAACCGTTCGAGGAGGAGCGCCGGGTTGAGCACGTAGTCCTTGGTCTGGCCGTCCAGCCGGCGCAGCCACTCGAACCCTCGCCGGGTGTCGCCGGTCTCCGTCACCGAGCGGGCGAGGATCATGCCGAAGAGCGTGCGCAGAGTGCCGCTCGCGAGCGGGTCGCGGATGAGGATCTTCCCCTTCCATTTGGGATCGAGGAGGTCGTCCCAGTCCTTGGGCGCCTGGTCGGCGGGGATGGCGGCGGCGTTGAACACGAGGACGGGGGCCGTGCGATAGAGCCCGAAGTAGAGGTCGCCCGGCCCGCGGCACTCGGGCGGGATCGCAGTGGCCCAGGCGGGTTTATAGGGAATGAGAAGGCCCTCGGCGGCGCCGCGGGCGAAGATCTGCTGCGGCCCCCCGTACCAGATGTCGGCCTGCGGGTTGGGCCCTTCCGAGCGCACCCGGTCGTAGACCTCCTGCGAGCCCATGTCGAGCCAGCGGACGTCGACCTCCGGGTGGAGCTTCTCGTAGGTCTTCTCCATCAGGATGAGGAGATCCCGCCCGTGCGGCGAATAGAGGACGAGAGGGGTTCGCCCGCCGTCGCAGCCGAGGCCGCCCAGAGCGCCCAGGCCGGCGATACCGAGCGCGAGCCCCAGGCCGGCGGCCCGCCGGCCGGCCCGCGCACGAAGTCTCGTCCAGATCCTCTCGATCATCGGGTCCCTTCGGCCGCCGGGCCGGTCTTGGGGGCGCAGTCTATACGCTTCCGTAGAGGACGCGGAGGCCGCGCATGGAGATCCCGCGCCAGGCGAGGCTGCCGAGCGAGGTCTACGGAGCTTTTCTGGGTGAGGCTGGGAGTTGCTGAGAGGATCGAAGGGTCCGGGTCGGGGGCTCTCCAGGGGGTACCTTCCCTGAGCGAGCCACCCTTCCCGGCAGGTTCAAGAGGCGGAGGGCTCCTTAGGAGAGCTTGGTGACGTTCTCGGCCGCCGGGCCCTTGGTGCCCTGGACGACGTCGAACTCGACCCGCTCACCCTCGGCGAGGCTCTTGAAGCCGCCGCCCTGGATGGCCGAGTGATGGACGAAAAGGTCCTTGCTGCCGTCTTCCGGCGTGATGAATCCGAAGCCCTTGTCGTCGTTGAACCACTTCACTTTACCCGTGTTGCGCATTCTATTTCTCTCTTTCTTTTGCCCCAAAAACGCAGAACGGGACCCTCTTGCCAACAGGTCCCTATCGTGCGTTTTTGGCTTTGGATACCAGGAGGCCACTGGTTGGCCCCGCAGCGGGGTAATTTGTACCACCCTTAAGACCCCGAGTCAAGGCGAGCGGGTTCCGCGGGTTCCCTGGCAACGTCTCGTCAAAGTCGCTTTCACTTCGCCCCGAAGGGGCCTGGGTCGGTAGCCTGGGCTGAAACCCCAGGAAGAGGATCCTGCTCCGGTGGGCGACGATCGCCAGACTGCCGGCGACGACTGCCAGACCGCTGGCGATGATCGCCAGACCACTGGCGTCGGCCGCCGCACCACTGGCGACGACCGCCGCACCGACGACGACAACCGCCGCACCGACGACGACAACCGCCAGACTGCCGGCGATGACCGCCAGACTGCCGACGACAACCGCCAGACTGCCGGCGATGACCGCCAGACTGCCGGCGACGACCGCCGGACTGCCGGCGATGACTGCCGGACTGCCGGCGACGACCGCCGGAGCGACGGCGATGGCCGCCAGACCGACGAGCTCACTAGTGGTATCCTCTTGCGCCGTGACTCGCCGCCGGTCCCTGGCCTCCCTGCCGCTCCTCCTCCTTCTCGTCCCGGTCCTGGGGATCGCCCAGAGTCAGCGGGCCGCCGCGCCCGCCGCCGCCCTCGCTCCGAGCGCGCCGGGCACGCCCGTGGTGGTGCTCGACGGGCGCGAGATCCGGGTTCCGGTGAGCCTCGCGGGGAGCGGGCCGCTCTTCGGCCTCAAAGCCCTGACCGAGGCCCTGGGCGGCGAGCTCGTCCCTGGGGAGACGGGCGAGAGCTACACCCTGAAGATCGGCGGCAAGGAGGTCGTCGTCGGCCTCGGGAGCGCCGTCGTCACGGTGGGCGACACCATCGTCTCGCTCTCCCAGCCGCCGACCCGCGGCGAGGGCGGCCTCGCGGTACCCTTGGACTTTCTCGGCAAGACCTACGGCGATCTCCTCGGCTTCTCGTTCGACTGGCGACCCGAGCAGCAGCGGCTCGTCATCGGCCGGCGGAGCGCCCGCGAGCTGCCGGTGACCTTAGACGTCGTCCATCTCCAGGGGATGACGACCGTCGTCCTCCAGTTCAGCGACGTGCCGCGCTATCACCTGAACCAGCAGCCCGGGCGGATCGAGGTGCAGATGCTCGCCGACCGCCTGGCCGTCCCCTCGCCACGCAAGATCGACGACCCCCTGGTCAAGACGGTCGAGATCGCCCCGGAACGGGTGCGGATCGACCTCGCCCCGGCGGCGGCGGTCGAGAGCTATACCCTGGAGAACCCCTTCCGGTTGGTCTTCGACATCCATGGCGAGACGACGGCCACGGCGCCCGCCGGCCCGGCGTTCACCCCGCCGCCGCCGGTGAGCGGCATCCACACGATCGTCATCGACCCCGGCCACGGCGGGACCGAGACCGGGGCGATCGGCCCCGGCGGAGTCCAGGAGAAGGGGCTTACCCTCCTCCTCGCCCAGGCCCTGGCCAACCGGCTGCAGCAGAAGCTGCCGGTGCGCGTGGTGCTCACCCACTCGGAGGACGCCAACCTGCCGCTCGACACCCGGGCCGCGATCGCCAACCAGAACCGGGCGGACCTCTTCATCTCGATCCACTTGAACTCCTCGCTCGGCGCCGGGGCGCACGGAGCCGAGACCTACTTCCTGAGCGCGCAGGCGACCGACACCCGGGCCGCCAGCTCCGCCACCTCGGAAAACGCTGAGAAAGCCGAGGCCGGCAAGGAGGGGGCCGCGGCAGCGCCGCCCGGGGGTACCGCGGCGGAGGACGACCTGCGGCTCATCCTCTGGGACCTGGCGCAGACCCGCCACCTGACGGAGAGCCAGCGCCTGGCGAACCTCATCCAGGGGGAGCTCAACGAGACCTTGCAGCTCAAGGACCGCGGGGTCAAGCAGGCACCGTTCCGCGTCCTCATGGGGGCGGCCATGCCCGCCGTCCTCGTCGAGGTGGGCTTCTTGAGCAACCCGGAGGAGGAGGCCAAGCTCCAGGACGCCGCCTATCGGGCCGAGTTGGTCGAAGCCCTGGTGCGCGCGATCACCCGCTACAAGGCTCTCGCCGAAGGAGCGGAGAACCCCGCTCCGGGCGCCCCAGGAGCCCCGGGAGCCGCCGCCGCCAGCCCCCCTGCCGGTGCCTCTGGCGCGCCCGGCGTCTCCGGCGGCTCCGGCGGCAAGGGCCAGGGAACGCCTCCCGCCGCCGCGCCGACAGCCCCGGCTCCACCGCCTGGCGGAGCGCGCAAGCCATGAGCCGCCGGGCGGCCGGGCTGGTCCTCGGCATCGCCCTCCTGCTGCTCGCCGCGGGCCTCGCCTGGCTGTGGCTCGGCGGGAGGATGAAGCGGCCCGGGGGAAGCGTCGCGGCCGCCGCCGGTCCCGCCGGTCCGCAGGCGACGTTCGGCGCCGACCTCTACTTCCCGGCCGACACCGGCCTGCGCGCCGAGAGACGCAACCTGGTCGCCACCGACTCTCCCAAGGAGCGCATCCGGAAGATCGTCCAGGCCCTCCTCGCCGGCCCTGGCGGCGCCGGTGCCCCTGGCGCCGCTGGCGGAAAGGGCCTCGTCCGCCCGCTGCCGCCGGGAGTGGAGGTCGGCGCCGTCGAGCTGACCGCGGAGGGCACCGCCTATCTCGACCTGCGCTGGGCCGATCACGACGAGCCTCCCCCCGGGGGCTCGGATGCGGAGATGCAGGCGGTCTACAGCCTCGTCGACTCGGTCGCCCTGAACGTTCCCGAGGCCCAGCGGGTGGTCCTGCTCTGGAACGGCACCCAGCGGGTGACCTTCTCGGGCCACCTGGACACCAGCCGTCCCCTCACCCCCGACCGCAACCTGGTCGCACGCTGAAGGTCCGGTCCGCGCCCGGCCGGGTACAATCCCCGGTATGGAAACGAACCGAAGCCCCAACCGTCCCCACGGCCGCGCCGCCGATGCCCTGCGCCCGGTCCGCATCGAGCTCGGCGTTTTGAAGTTCGCCGAGGGATCGGCGCTCATCGAGCTCGGCGATACCCGGGTGCTGGTCGCCGCCAGCGTCGAGAACCGGGTGCCCTCCTTCCTGCGCGATTCGGGGAAGGGCTGGGTGACCGCCGAATACTCGATGCTCCCGCGCGCCACCCATACCCGCTCGGCGCGCGAGGTCTCGCAAGGCAAGCCCTCCGGGCGGACCTCCGAGATCCAGCGCCTGATCGGCCGCAGCCTGCGGGCGGTCATCGACACGACGGCGATGCCCGACCGCACCCTGACCCTCGACTGCGACGTCCTCCAGGCCGACGGCGGCACCCGGACCGCGGCGGTGACCGGCGCCTACGTGGCCGCCACCCTCGCCCTCGCCGGTCTCCTCTTCACCGGCGATATCACCGTCTGGCCCCTCTCCGCTCAGCTCGCCGCGGTCTCCGTGGGAGTCGTGGGCGGTGTCCCCCTCCTGGATCTCGAATACGTCGAGGACCAGGTGGCCGAGGTCGACATGAACGTCGTCGGCACGGCCGACGGCTCGCTGGTGGAGGTCCAGGGGACGGGAGAGAAACGGAGCTTTCGGCGCGGCGAGATGGACGCCATGATCGACCTGGCGTTGAAGGGCATCGGCGAGCTGGCGGCCGTGCAGCGCCAGGTTCTCACCACCACCCTGGAGGAGGTCGCTGCCGTCCAGGCCAAGGTCCACCGCCGGCAGGCGCCGGCCAAGTCCGAGAAGGATCTCTGGGGACGGCCTTAAGATCAGCCCAGGCCAGTAGGGGGGGACAGCCTGCCGCGCTGCGCTACCGGGCGCAGGTCACCCGCACCCGGTGCCAGGCATTGTTCATATAGCCCTTGAAGTTCCACACGCTCTCGACCGTCTCGGGCTGGCCCTCGCCCGCGGAATCCCAGGCGCGGACCAGGATCTCGTAGGGGCCGGGGGTGAGCCCCAGGGAGACGCGCCAGAAGCGCCAGGCCCAGGGACCGTGGTCGTCGTGGAGATCGGCCGGCACCCAACTGACCCCGCCGTCCCCCGAGACCTCCACCTTCTCGACCTTCCGTCCGCCGCCGGCGATGGCGTAACCCTTGACCCGCACCACCCCCGGCCGGACGGTCTCGCCGTCGAGAGGCGAACAGATGACCGAGGTGAGAGCGAGGTCGCCGAGCATCCGGCCGGCGTTCCAGTCGACGGTCTCCGCCGTCACCTCCGGGGGAAAGAGCCGGTAGGCCACGGCCTGAAAGTAGTTGTCGGACGGCTCCTCCTGGAGAGTGATGCGGGTCAGCCACTTGACGCTCCGGGCGCCGATGTAGCCGGGCACCACGGTACGCAACGGGCCGCCGTGGAGGGCCGGGAGGGGGGAGCCGTTCATCTCGTAGGCAAGGAGGGTCTCCGGCGCCAGGGCTTTCCCGAGCGGAATCGAGCCGCCGAAACGGAAGCGATGGCCGTGGCGCTCGACGTCGTCGAGACCGGCGAAGGCGGCGTGGCGCGCCTCCGGCTTCGGCCGGGCACGGGTGAGGAGCAGAGAAAGCGAGGCCCCGGTCCAGAAGGCGGTGCTGATCGCGTCCTCGTGCCAGGGGAGCTCGCCGGGGATCGGCTTGACGGCGATGAGCTCCGCCCGGCGGTTACCGGCGCACTCGAGGGTCGCGGTCAGCCGCACCGCGGGAAGAGCGCGGATTTGGGCGAGCGAGAGATCGAGCGGCTCCTCGACCAGGCCGTCGACCACCAGACGGTGGGCGGCGGGGTCGACCCGCGGGACGTTGCCGTGACCGCGGACGAAGAAGAGGTCATTGCCCGTGACCTCCTGGGAGCGCAGCACGTTCAAGGGCGGACCGGCGTTGAGCGGCTCCTCGGAGCGCACGACGAGGCTCGGGTCCTTCCCTTCCGGCACGCTCATTCGTCGTAGCAGAGAGAACGGGTCTTGCGCTGGTATCCACCATCGCCGAGCGGCTCGAAGATCGAGCAGTGATCCATCTCGCCGCCGTAGACGTGGAGGGTGAGGGCCATCTGCTCGGGGTGGGCGTTGCCGAGGACGTGATACTCGTAGGGCGGGATGAGCGCCCCCGCCGAGCCGACCCCGGCCCGCATATAGCCTTTTTCGACGAAACGGCAGATCCCCTCTGCACTTTCCTCGGTCCGATCGTAGCGGGTGACTTCCATCTCGCCCTCGATCACCCCCTCGACGCACCAGATCCCGGCGTGGTCGTGGAGCGCCGTGTGCTGTCCCGGTCCCCAGGTCATGACGACGGCGGTGAAACCCAGATCGGAATCGCGATGGAGGAGGCGCCGGCCGTAGGAGTTGGGCTTCAGCCGGTGGAAGCGCTCCGGAAACAGCACCCCATGGGCGGCGAAATGTTCCAGATCCTCTTTGATCCGGCTGGTGATCGCCTCGGGATCGCCGAGACGCACCGCGGCGCGGAGGTGATCGAGGAGGGCTTCCACCTCATGAGCGGTCGTCGTGGTCGGAGTCATGCTCACCTCATGTTTTGTCCATCAGTCCTGTTCAAGGTAGGTGTAGCCCGAGAGGCCGGCCTCGTAGCGGCGGAGGAGGTGACGGGACTCCTCCAGGGTCATCCGCTTGGCCCGCATGGCGACCTCGGTCGCGTTGCGCACCCGGGAGACGAGATCGTTCTTGGTGTAGCGCACGTAGCGCAGCACGTCGGTCACCGAGTCGCCGGGGACGACGTCCTGGATGACGTAGCCCTCCTCGGCGTCCAGCGAGACGTGGACGGTATTGGTGTCGCCGAACAGATTGTGCAGGTCGCCGAGGATCTCCTGGTAGGCGCCGACCAGGAAGACCCCCAGATAGTAAGGCTCCCCCGCCGTGAACGGGTGGAGCTCGAGGACGTCCTTGACGTCCCGGCGGTCGATGAAGTGATCGATCTTGCCGTCCGAGTCGCAGGTGATGTCGGCTAAAACGGCGCGGTTCGTCGGCTCCTCGTTCAAGCGATGGATGGGCACCACCGGGAAGAGCTGGTCGATCGCCCAGGAATCGGGGACCGACTGGAAGACCGAGAAGTTGCAGAAATAGGTGTCGGCGAGCGTCCGCTCCAGCCCCTCCAGATCCTCGGGGATCTCCGGCAGGGTGCGGGTGATCTTCAGGATCTTCTGGCAGATGGCCCAGAAGAGATCCTCGGCGAGACCGCGGTGCTCCAGCGACAGGTGCCCGAGGTTGAACAGACTCTGGCACTCATCCCGGTAGGCGATCGAGTCGTGGTACGCCTCCAAAAGGTTCTTCCGCGACACCTCGCGGTAGCTGTCGAAGAGATGGCGGAGGGGAAGCCCGGCATCGGCCGGCGCCTTCTTGGGCAGCTTGCCCAAGGCGAACTCGGCGACGTCGAGGACGTCGATGATGAGGGCGGCGTGGTGGGCGACGGTCGCCCGGCCCGACTCCGAGACCAGGGTCGGGTGCGGCACTCCCTCCGGATCGCAGATCTCCATCACCCCGAAGACGATGTCGTTGGCGTACTCCTGAAGGGTGTAGTTGAGCGACGAGGCGAAGTTGGTCTGCGAGCCGTCGTAGTCGATCCCCAGGCCGCCGCCGACGTCCAGGTAGGCGAGCGGAGCGCCCATCTTGACGAGGTTGACGTAGACCTGCGCCGCTTCGCGGAGGGCGTCCTTGACCGCGCGGATCGAGGAGATCTGGCTCCCCAGGTGGAAGTGGAGGAGCTCGAAGGTGTCGAGCAACTCGTGCTCGCGGAGGAAGACCATGGCGTCCAGGAGGTCGCGGCCGGAGAGCCCGAACTTCGAGCGGTCGCCGCCCGAAGCCTCCCAATGCCCCGAGCCCTTGGCCGACAGCCGCGAGCGGATACCGATGCGCGGCCGGATGCCGGTCTTCTCCGCGATGCCGCGGATGAGCGGCAGCTCGGAGGGCTTCTCGACGACCAGGATGACGTGGCGGCCGAGCTTCGAGGCGAGGAGGGCGGTCTCGACGTACTCCTCGTCCTTGTAGCCGTTGCAGACGATGAGGGCCTCGGGGTCCTCGAGCATCGCCATCACCGCCAGGAGCTCGGGCTTGGAGCCCGCTTCGAGGCCGAAGTGGTAAGGGCGGCCGTACTCGACCAGGCGCTGCACCAGGTAGCGGTCCTGGTTGACCTTGATCGGGTAGACGCCGCGGTAGAGCCCGCCGTAGCCGTACTCCGACATCGCCTGGCTGAAGGCCTCGTTGAGCTCCACCACCCGGGCCTGGACGATCTCCGAGAAACGGATGAGGAGAGGCAAGCCGATCCCGCGCTCCCGCACCTCGTCGACCAGCTCTTTGAGATCGATCGACGGGGCGGCCGGGCCACCGGGATGGACCACCATGTTGCCAGCGGAGTTGACCGAGAAGTATCCGTTGCCCCAGCCGCGGATGTTATAGAGGTCGAGTGAGTCGGTGGGGGTCCAACGGGATTTGAGCGCGCTCACGGTCATCGTCTGCGGTGGCTCCTCTGCCTACCGGCGCAAGTGGTTGATAGGCCAGTGATTCGGAAGGTTCCGAAAGTTGCTCCGGGCCGACCGACGACTCTAGCACGAAGCGGGCTGTGGGAAAGGAACCGTTCCGCTCCTGTCACCAGGATTTACGCGGCTTGACGAAAAATGAAGAGCGGCTCGGGAGGGCAGGTCTTCTGGTCGCTCGGCCAGCTCGAGACTCGGGGCAGCCTCAGGCTCGGCGGACGACGTACTGTTCTTTGCCCGGCTGGAAGTCGGCGCGCGCGAGGCTGTAGCGAACGGTCTCCCGCCCCCCGATCTCGACCCTCTCCACCTCGTGCGCCCCGGCCTTTCCCATCACCCGGAGGGCAGCCACGTTGGGCGCGTCGGAGCTGCCGTCGACGCGGTCGAGCCCCAGTTCCTCGAAGCCGTAGCGCACGAGGGCGCGGACGAGCTCGGTCGCGAGCCCTCGGCTCCAGTGGATCGGCGCGAGGCCGAAGAGGATCTCCAACCGTCCCGGAAAGGGCCAGTAGCCGCCGAAGCCGGCGAGGGGCGTTCGCCCCTGCCGGAAGACCGCCCACAGGCCGGTGCCGTCCGCCGCGAACCGGCGCAGGCTCTCGGTGACGACCGCCCAGGTCTGCTCGATGGGGAGAACCTGGTCGTCCCAGAGATAGCGCCGGACGTCGGGGTCGGTGAAGAGGTGATGGAGGTCGTTTCTGTCGCTCGCCCGCAGGGGGCGGAGACGGAGTCGCTCCGTCTCGAGCTCGGTGATCTTCGGCACGGTCAGGATTCTACTCGCCCCGAAGCCCGCGCGAGCCTGTCACGATTGTCGGAAAGGCTATAGGATGTCGCCGACCTGTCTTTTGCCACAAACGCCATCTTTTTCCGCCTAGGAGGAGACCATGGCTTCCCCGGTTGCGCAAAACTACGCGAACCACCGCAAGTCCGTCCCCGGATTCCACTTCCTCACCTTCGGAATCATCCTCATCTACCTCCTCTGGACCCTCTACCAGGTGATCTTCCACTTCTCGTGGGATCATCTCTTCGGGGTGCTTCCCCCGATCGCCCTCGCCTTGGTCGCTCTCTATTCCCGCACCTTCTCCCTGGTCGTCCAGAACCGGGTGATCCGCTTAGAAGAGCGGCTCCGCCTGGAGCGCCTGGTCCCCGAGCTCCGCGGCCGGACCGACGAGCTCTCGACCGGTCAGCTCGTCGCGCTCCGCTTCGCGAGCGACGCCGAGCTCCCCGCCCTCGCCCGCCGGGTTCTGGACGAGCACATCCGCGACCAGGACGTCATCAAAAAGCAGATCCAAAGCTGGCGCGCCGACCACCTCCGGGCCTGACCCGCGGCGCTCCAAAGCCCGGACACGAAAAAGCCCCGCGATCTCCGGTGAGGAGATCGCGGGGCCGTAGGTTTCCAGGCGATGTCGGCGCCCTAAGGGTTGAGGTCAGTGCACCTCGGGCCCATGGACGACCGGCACCGGAGGAATGCGCAGAGCTTCCTCGTCGCCGAACATCAGACGGCCTTCGCGAAACGAGGCACCCCGCAGGGTGACGGCGAGCGCCTGACCGAGCTCCTCGCAGGGAAAGATGGTCAGGTTGTCGAGAACCTCCCGCGGCAGATCCTCCAGATCGGGCACGTTGTCCTTCGGCAGCAGGATGCTGGTGATCCCGGAGCGAACGGCCCCGAGCACCTTCTCCTTCACCCCGCCGATCGGCAGCACGCGGCCGGAGAGGGTGATCTCGCCGGTCATCGCGAGATCGTGGCGGGCGGGCCGGCCGGAGAGGGCCGAGACGAGGACCGTCGCCATTGTCACCCCCGCCGAGGGACCATCCTTGGGGATGGCACCCGCCGGCACATGGATGTGGATGTCGCGGTCGAAGGCCTCGTCCGGAATCCCCAGGGAGACGGCGTGGGAGCGGGCGTAGCTCCAGGCGGCGCGAGCCGACTCCTTCATCACGTCCCCGAGCTGACCGGTCAAGACCAGCTCGCCCTTGCCGCGCATGGTGGACGCCTCGACGAACATGATGTCACCGCCCGTCGGGGTGTAGTACATGCCGGTCGCGACCCCGATCTGGTCCTCGCGGGAGGCCTGCTCCGGGTGGACCTTGGGACGGCCGAGGAGATCTCGCACCTGGTCGCGGCCGAGCTCCATCCGCTCGCACTCGCCGGAAGCGATCTTGCGCGCCACCTTGCGGGCCAGACGGCCCATCTCCCGTTCGAGCTGGCGGACGCCGGCCTCGCGGGTATACCCGGTGATGACCTCGGAGACCGCCCCGTCGGCGATCAGCACCTGGTCGACGGTGACGCCGTTCTCCTGGAGCTGCCGGGGCACCAGGTACTGGCGGGCGATGGCGAGCTTCTCCCGCTCGGTGTAACCGGCGAACTGCACCACTTCCATCCGGTCGAGGAGCGGCCCCGGAATGTTCTGGATGAAGTTCGCGGTGGCGATGAACAGCACCTCCGAGAGGTCGTACGGCACCCCCAGATAGTGATCGGTGAAGGTGTCGTTCTGCGCCGGGTCCAAGACCTCTAAGAGCGCGCTCGCCGGGTCCCCCTGGAAGGAGACGCCGAGCTTGTCGACCTCGTCGAGGAGGAAGACGGGGTTTTTGGTCCCCGCCTGCTTCATGCCCTGGAGGATGCGGCCCGGCATGGCGCCGACATAGGTGCGCCGGTGGCCGCGGATGTCCGCCTCGTCGCGCACGCCGCCTAACGAGATGCGGACGTACTTGCGTCCCATGGCGCGGGCGATCGACTTGGCGACCGAGGTCTTGCCGACGCCGGGAGGACCGACGAAGAGGAGGATCGGGCCCTTGGTCTTGTCGTCGTCGTTGCCGAGATGGCCGCGCACCGGCTTGTCGGACGGGGCCGGTGCTTCGGGAGTTACATGGAGACCGCCGATCGCATCGTCGCCCGTCGCGGGACCCGTTTCGGCAACTTCTTCGGCGGCATCGGCGGCCTCCCGGGCCCGCTCGGCCTGGGCGACTTTCTGGCGCAGCTGGCGGACGGCCAAGAACTCCAAGACCCGGTCCTTGACGTCGCCTAAGGCATAGTGATCGGCCTCCAGGATCTCGGAGGCCTCGGAGAGCTCCAGGTGCTCGGGGCTCCGCTCGCTCCACGGCAGCTCGGCGATGGTCTCCAGGTAGGTGCGGATGACCTGGGACTCCATACCCTCGCGGCCCATGCGGGAGAGACGGCCGAGCTCACGGTCGACCTCCTTTCTCACCTCCTCGGGGAGCGCGAGCTGGGCGAGCTTGTCTCGAAGGCCGTCCGTGGCGCTCGCGTCGTCGCCTTCGCCGAGCTCTTTCTGGATGGCCCGCATCTGCTCTCTGAGCAGCATCTCGCGCTGGCGGTCGCCGAGCTCCTCCTGGACCTTGCTCTTGATGTCCTCCTGCGCCTCGATCACCGACAGCTGGCGCTGGACGTGAACGAGGACCCGGCGCAGACGCTCCTCGACCGACAGGGCTTCGAGCAGACTCTGCCGCTGCGCCTGGGTGAGCTCGGTATAGGCGGCGACCAGGTCGGCCAGGCGACCGGGCTCCTCGACCCCGGCCAGAACGTTCTGGACCACCTCGTCCGGCAGGCCGGCCTTCTTACCGAGCTCCGCCGCCCGCTCCCGCGCTTCGCGGAAGAGCGCTACGAAGGAGGGGTGCTGCGAGTTGAGCGGCGCCATTTCCTCCGCCTCGCGGACGGTCGCCTCCAGGTGCCCATCCTTCTCGATGACGCGCATGGAGATACCGCGGCTCTCGCCATGGAGGAGGAGCTGCATTCCGGCGAGCCCCCGCTGCACCTGACCGATGCGAGCGACGGTGCCGATGGTGTATAGGTGCTCCGGCGTGACCTCCTTCACGTCCTCGCGCTGCGAGACCGCAAAAACGAGGCGACCGGGGGTCGCCAGGGCCGCTTCGATGGCCCGGAGGGTGCTCGGCCGGCCGGCGTTGATCGGCGTAGTAACCCCGGGAAACAGTACGAAATCCCGGAGAGGAAGCACGGGTAGAGTCATACGCTCCGACATTTGATTTCTCCTCGGAGGGCCGTCGAGGCCTCTCCCTATCTACGTTGGGCCGGCTGACCACGGTTGGCTCACGGTCCAATGTACCTGAAACAACCGGCCGCCAGGGCCCCGAATTCCAGGCTCTTCCCGGAATATTAGTCACCCTGACTCAACACTCTCACCAGATCTCAAAAGCTTAGTCTGGAAAGCTCAACCCCGATCGGCTCCCCGGTTATTCCCTCCTCGCGATCCACGAGAAGAGGTCCCACGCTTGCCCTTGCAATCTCCGTGAAATCTCGCGGCGCGTAGGATGTCGGACCTACTTTCCCTTGGAGGTCTGTCGATGAAGAGAGCTGGTCTGCCGATCGCCCTGCTCGTGCTCCCGCTATTTGCCCTTCCCGCTCTCGGGCAGGCCCCTCCCAATCGGCCGCCGACGGAGGAGGCCCCGTCGCTCCACCGGGACGAGAAAGAGAAGAAGCCCCTGCCGGAGGAGAAGATCTCCCAGACCCGGCACACCCTGACCCTCGATGGTCAGAAGATCCCCTATGCGGCGACCGCCGGGACGCTCCTCTTCAAGGATGACGACGGCACCCCGCGGGCCTCTTTTTTCTACGTTGCCTACGTCCGGGAAGGCGTCCGGGAACCCCGGGACCGGCCGGTGACCTTCGCGTTCAATGGCGGCCCGGGCTCGGCCTCGCTGTGGATTCACCTCGGAGCCCTGGGGCCGAAGGCCGTGGCGCGCGATCCCGAGGGGAGGGCGCTGCCGCCGCCGGCGCGGCTGATCGACAACGACCTCTCGATCCTGGACGTCACCGACCTCGTCTTCATCGACCCGATCTGGACCGGCTACAGCCGGCCCCTCCCTGGCGAGGACGTCAAGAAGTTCACCGGCGTCCAGAACGACATCGAATCGACCGCCGAGTTCATCCGCCTGTGGACGAGCCGCAACGAACGCTGGAGCTCCCCGAAGTTCCTCGCCGGCGAGAGCTACGGCACCACCCGCGCCGCCGGCCTCGCCCGCTACCTGGACGCGCGCTACGGCATGCTGCTCAACGGCGTCATCCTGGTCTCCTCGATCCTCAACTGGCAGGACCAGGAGTTCCACGTCGGCAACGACATGCCCTACCTCCTCATCCTCCCCAGCTACACGGCGGCCGCCTGGTACCACAAGAAGCTGCCGCCCGAGCTCTCCGGTGATTTACGGCGCATCCTGGACGAGGTCGAGAGCTTCGCTCTCCACGATTACGCATTGGCCCTCCTCGAAGGAGACCGTCTTCCCGAGGCACGGCGGCGGGAGGTGGCGGCCCGGATCGCCCGCTACACCGGCCTGTCGGTCGACTACGTGCTCCGAGCCAACCTGCGGATCGAGCTCGACCACTTCACCAAGGAGCTGCTCCGCGACCAGGGGAAGACCGTGGGCCGGCTCGACACCCGCTTCACCGGCCGCGATCTCGACTCCGTGGGTGAGATTCCCGAGTACGACCCGGCGAGCGAAGCGGTGGGGGGACCGTTCGCGGGGGCGATCAACGACTACCTGCGGCGCGAGCTGGGTTTCAAGAGCGATCTGGTCTACGAGTACTCCTCGCGGAAGGTCCACCCCTGGAGCTTCGACGCCTTTCCCAACCAGTACGTCAACCTGGCCGAGCCCCTGCGCCAGGAGATGACCCGGAACCCTGACCTCAAGGTTCTCGTCCTGGGGGGGCATTTCGACCTCGCGACCCCCTATTTCGATGCGGTCTACACCCTGGATCACCTGGGCCTGCCGCCGGAGCTCCGCGGCAACGTCCGGATGATTCAGTATGAAGCGGGGCACATGATGTACATCCGTCGCTCGGAGCACGAGAAGCTGAAGCGCGACCTGGCCGAGTTCATCCGCACGGCATCGGCGGCATCGACGGTATCGGCAACGACCCCTACTTCACCCACACGGTCTTCACGTTGACGAACTCCCGGATGCCGGCCTCCGAGAGCTCCCGGCCGTAGCCCGAGGTCTTGATGCCGCCGAAAGGGAGGCGGGGATCGGACTTGACGGCGCCGTTGACGAAGACCGAGCCGGCCTCGACCTCGGCCGCCAGATCCTCGCCGCGCGCGGCGTCGGCCGTCCACAGGCTCGCTCCGAGGCCGAAGCGGGAAGAGTTGGCGAGCTCGATGGCGTGGGCGGCGTCGCGCGCCCGGGTCACCGCCGCCACCGGTCCGAAGGTCTCCTCGTCGAAGGCCGCCATGCCGGGCTCGACCCCGAGGAGGACCGTGGGAGCGTAGAACCAGCCCTTGCCCGGCAGGCGATGACCGCCGGTCGCGAGCCGCGCTCCGGCCGCCACCGTACGCTTCACCTGGTCGTCCAGGTCGCCGAGCAGATCCTCGCGCGCCATGGGGCCGACGTCGGTCGCACGGTCCATGGGGTCGCCCACCTTGAGCTCCTCCATGCGGCGGACGAATTCCTCCTCGAAACGGTCGGCGACTGCCTCCTCGACGAGGAAGCGCTTGGCCGCGATACAGCTCTGGCCGGAGTTGATGGTCCGCGCCTTGGCCGCCTGCCGCGCCGCCTCGACGGGGTCGGCGTCGGCGAGGACGATGAAGGGATCGGAGCCCCCGAGCTCCAAAACGGTCTTCTTGAGGCACCGGCCGGCCTCGGCCGCCACCTCCCGCCCCGCCTTGTCGCTCCCGGTGAGAGTCACCGCGCGGACCGCCGGGTGGCGGATCAGCTCGGCCGTCCGCGCGGAGGGGACGAGGAGGGTCGTCATCACCCCCAGGGGAAAGCCGGCCTCGTGGAACAGAGCCTCGATGGCGAGCGCCGTCCCCGGGACGTTCGAGGCATGCTTCAAGAGCCCGACGTTCCCCGCCATGAGCCCCGGCGCGAGGAAGCGGAAGACCTGCCAGAGGGGGAAGTTCCAGGGCATGACGGCGAGCACCGGCCCCAGCGGCTGGTAGAGAATGAAGCTCCGCGTCGCGTCGGTCGCCACCGCCTGCTCGGCGAGGAATTCCGCCGCGCGCTCGGCGTAGAAGTCACAGACCCAGGAGCACTTGTCGACCTCGGACTCCGCCGCGGTCAGGGTCTTCCCCATCTCCTCGGTCATCAGCCGGGCGAAGCGGTCGCGGTTCTCCCGCAGGAGGTCGGCGGCCCGCCGCACGAGGACGGCCCGTTCTGCGAAGGAGAAGTCACGCCAGGAGGGAAAGGCCGCGGCCGCCTGCGTGAGGCGCCGCTCCACCTCCGCGGCGTCATGGTCGGGGTAGTCGGAGATCAGCTCTTCGGTCGCTGGATTGATGGCTCTCATAGGGCGGGAAAAGGCCTGCAAGTTTCCTACCGGGACTAGAGAGAGGAGGGAAGAACCGGGATGTCGAGGCGGTAGGCGAATGGCGGAGAGGGAGGGATTCGAACCCTCGGTCCGGGTTTACCCCGAACAACTGCTTAGCAGGCAGCCCCGATCGGCCACTCCGGCACCTCTCCGCGGAGCGTCATTCTAGAGGGGGAGGAGAGCGGAGTCAAAGAGGAGCCGCAAATCGAGTGGGCCTCGTCAAAGTCGTTTTTCTCTTTGCCCCGAAGGGGCTTGGGTCGGTAGCCTGGGGTGAAACCCCAGGAAAGGGGACGAATAAGAATCTCCAGCCCCGAAGGGGCGACGGTAATTCCATCCGTACCTTCGCCCCTTCGGGGCTTTTGTTTTCTTGTGGTTACCTCAACCTGGGGCTCTCGCCCCAGGCTACCAACCCAAGCCCCTTCGGGGCAGGCCCTCCGCAGCGGGATTGCATTTCCGGGCGCCGCTGGTCCCCTTACCAGCGACTTTGACGGGACCCTGGGCAAATCGAGCGGGCTCAAACGAAGAGCCGGCGGAACCAGGAGACGAATCGCTGAGCGTCCGGAGTGTCGTGCTGGAAGACTTCAGCTCCCAGGGCCGTCCCGAAAGGCCGCCCCGGTTCCTCTTGCCAGGCGAGCCAGGTATGGAGGGCTCCTTTCAGGTGATCCTTCTCTTTGCAGCGGGCTCCCCGCGTGCGTGCCTCGGTCACCACCTCACCCGCATAGGGCCAGAGTGCGTCTTCCCCTGGGATGAGCCGAGCGAGGAAACTCTCCAGAGTGCCCGGCTCGCTGTTATCCGGCATCAGCCAGAAGCCGACCTGGGAGCCTGGCCGAAGACCGGACACGATCGTGCCGGCGGGGTCAGGGACCTCCGGCAGCCGCACGCCCACGCTTTCGGCTCTTGAACGAAGTTGAGCCCAGCGATTCGGAAGATGGGAGTTTGCGTCCACGATGACCCCAACCCGCTTATAGCTGCTGCTCTTGAGAGTCACAGGGAGAGCAAGGAGGAGATTCTCGATACCCTCTGCTGCGTCCAGATATGGGCGATCGATCGACTTGTCGTCCCAATCGAAGCCATGCCGGCGGAGAAGGTGAATCACGGAGTGCTGGTCGTCGGAGCCCTCGACGAGCAGCCGATAGGGGCTGTCCTCGCGAGGAGGCATCAGCGGACTTCCAGATGATGCTCGGCGGCGATGGCCAGCTCTTCCATCGAATAACGAACCGTTTGTGTCAGCCCGCGCTCGATCCGATGGAGCGTCACCTCTCTGGCGATTTGCGGATTCCTCTCCTGGACCCAGGCCAAGGCGCGCACGCAGTCCAGGCTGTGGGTGGTGGCAAGGACCTGGACGCCTAAGCGTCCCGCAGTCTCAATCACCAGTCTCCACATGTCGACCATGACGGTATGGTGAAGGCCGGTGTCGATCTCATCGACCAGGAGGTAGCCGCCCTTTGCAGAGACGAGGTGGAGAGCGAGGATCAACAGACGCTTCAAACCGTCCCCCATGCTCCCGAGAGGAAGCCGCCGCTCCGTGCCGGCTGGCTTTAGGAAGATGCTCCTCTGTCGGCCTTCCCCCAGGAAGGCGATCCGTTCAATCTCAGGTTCGACTATCTGGATTGCTGTCACCACATCCATCTCCTCGGGTGTGAGGACCACAGCATCCCAGAGTTGGGCAAGTTGCGAACCCAGAACCGGGTCAGTGCCAAGAAAACGGACTGGGCGGAAGACCTCTAGAAGAGAAGGTAGAGACAAGGGATGTTGAGTCGCATCTGGAGGGAAGGGGCTGAGCAGTCGCTTCTTCTCCTCGGCTGAGCCCGCGAAGAGCAGGGCCGGGACCGGCTCTTCGACCGAGCTGAAAAGCGTCGACTGTCCGGCATGGCCTCCACCTTCGGTGATCTCACAGCGAACCCAAGACTCCGAGCCACCCGAAACCTCAAAAGAGGAACCTATTGCAAGCGCATGGCCGTGGAAGAGATGGGAGAGGTCAAGGTTCCGGCGATCCGCTGCCATGTCCTCTTGGTTGATCCAGCTCGACTCGCCACGGCGACGGGGTCCTCTGAGCAATCCTGCCACCGTGCCCAGGGCCGCCATTTCCGCCGCCTCCAAGATAGACGTCTTCCCGGCGTTGTTTGTCCCGACGAACAGGTTGACCCGGGAGAGCCCGTCGACTTGGAGCTCGCGAAAGCCGCGAAAGCCAGAGATCTTGAGATGGGTGAGCACGGGGAGGATTCTCTCACGTGTGAACAGGATGGCGGAGGGGGTGGGATTCGAACCCACGGGCCGCTTGCGCGACCGGCGGTTTTCAAGACCGCTGCTTTAGACCGCTCAGCCACCCCTCCTTAGAGTGCAGGCGAAGCTTACCGCGCCGCCGGGATCTCGGCCATGCCCCCCATGTAGGGGCGCAGAGCGGCCGGGATCGCGATCGAGCCGTCCTCGCGCTGGTAATTCTCCAGGATGGCGACGAGGGTACGGCCGACGGCGAGGCCGGAGCCGTTGAGCGTATGGACGAGCCGCGGCTTGCCTCCCCCTTCCGGCCGGAAGCGCAGATTGGAGCGCCGGGCCTGGAAGTCGTCGCAGTCGGAGACCGAGGAGATCTCCCGGTAGGCGTCCTGGCCGGGGAGCCAGACCTCCAGGTCGTAGGTCTTGGCGGCGGAAAAACCCATGTCGCCGGTCGCCAGGCTCATCACCCGATAGGGCAGCTCCAGGATCTCCAGGACCCGAGAGGCGGAACGGGTCATCGCCTCCAGGGCGTCGTAGCTGGTCTCCGGAGTGGTCAGGTTGACCAGCTCGACCTTGCTGAACTGGTGCTGGCGAATCAGGCCTCTCACATCCTTACCGTAAGAACCGGCCTCGCTCCTAAAGCAGGGAGTGTAGGCGGTGTAGCGGAGCGGCAGATCGCGCTCTTCCAGGATCTCGTCCCGGTGCATGCCGGTCAAGGGGACCTCGGCGGTGGGGATCAGGTAGTAGGGGTAGCCTTCGAGCTTGAAGAGATCCTGCTCGAACTTGGGGAGCTGGCCAGTTCCGGTCAGGGTCTCCCGGTTGGCGAGGAAGGGGGGCAGCACCTCCTTGTAGCCGTGCTCGCCGGTGTGGAGGTCGAGCATGAAGGAGATCAAGGCGCGCTCCAGGCGGGCCCCGGCGCCCAGGTAGACCGTGAAGCGGGCGCCGGCGAGCTTGGCGCCGCGCTCGAAGTCGAGGATGCCGAGAGCCGGCCCCAAGTCCCAGTGCGCCTTGGGCGCGAAGGCGAAGCGGGTGGGCTCGCCCACCGTGCGCTCCACCCGGTTGGCGCTCTCGTCCTTCCCCACCGGGACGCTCGGGTGGGGGAGGTTGGGGATCGCGAGCTCGATGCCCTGGATCTCCTCGTCGATCTCCTTCGAGCGCGTCTCCAGGGTCTCGATGCGCGCCTTCAGACCACCGACCGCGGCGATCGCGGCGTCGGCGGCATTCGCGGCATCGCCCCCCTCTTTCTTGAGCCGGCCGATGTCGCGGCTCGCCTCGTTCCGCTGGCGCTTCAGCTCCTCGACCTCGACGAGGACGGAGCGCCGTTCGGAATCCAGCTGCTGCCAGTGATCGAGGACGGAAAGATCGAAGTTGCGGGTGGAGAGGGCGGTACGAACCCGCTCTGGATGGTCGCGCAGGAGGTCTCGGGAAAGCATGGCGCGGCAGTCTAACGCACTCCGCGATCGAGGTCAGCGCCGAAGGCGGCGGGCGACTTCGATCAATGCACCGTCTTGCCCAGTCCGTAGAGATCCTGGACGGCGTCCCGGTACTCCGGGTGGGCGCCGAGAAAACCGGCCGCGGCCTCCTGGTCGTCCAGGCGGAGGGAGATGAGATAGAGGCTGGCCTGGAAGGGATCTTCGACCGTCGCCTCCCCCAGGCGTTCGAGGACGGCGGTGATGAAGCCGCGGGCCGCGGTCTTCGCCTGGTCCGGCGTCAGCTCGCCGGAGAAGGCGGGAATGGCCTCGCCGAGAACCTCCGTTCGGCGCTTCCAGGTGAGCGGTCCGAGCCGGCGGACGTAGAGGTCGACCATCTCTTGCATCACGGCGTTGAGCTTTTCGTAGAGCATCGGTCCATTCTAGAGGACAACCCTCCCGTCCAGGGGGATCGCACGAATTCGCTCGCCGCGCCGTAGAAGATAAGATCGACCGGCACTCATGCGCGCCCTCCCTTCCACCCGGGCCCTTTCCCCTCTCGCCGTCGCTGTCGTTCCTCTGGCGGTGTTCGCCGCCGCAGCCGCCTTCGCCGCGCACGAGGTCGACCGGGTGGGGGCGGCCGAGACCGCCTACCTGGGCGGGGTGGCCGCCGCGGCGCTCGCCGCCGTGGCGGCCCTGGCACCGCCGCCCGCCCTGGAGCTGGGCCTGGGGGCGACCCTCGCCGTCACCCTCCTCTGGACCCTTCCGGACGGACCGGGGAGGGGGGCCGCCCTCGGCCTCCTGCTCGCCGCGACGCTCACGATCGCCGCCGTGCGCCGGCTGGGCGGATCCTCCCGGCGCTCCCCTCAAGCGTCGCGATCCCGCTCGCCCTGGGTCTTCAGATGCTCCTCCGCGGCGACCTGCTGCTGGCGCCGCGGGCGGACTTGAAGACCTTGGGCGTTCTGGTCGGGATGCCGGTCGTGGCCGGGGTGGCCCTCTCCCTCCTCGCCCGGCGCCACGGCGGCGGTCTGGCGCTCCTCGTGGGGGGGACCGCCGCCCTCTTCGCCCCGGGCTGGAGCACCGCCTCCACTCTGGCGCTCGTCGCCTTAGCCGCCGGAGATTTCCTCGGGACCGAGCCCGCTCCTCGGCCGTTGCAGCGGGCGCTCGCCGTTCTCGCTCTCCTCGCTCCCCTCGCCTGGGAGCCGCGGGCGGGTCTCCTTTTCGCCCTGGCCGGTCTCGCCCTCGCCGCTCCCCGCGCCGCCCTCGCTCCGGCGCTCGGCCTCGCCGTTCTCGCCCGGCTCCTCCCTCCGGCCACCGGAGCCGGCGGCTTCGGCATCATCACCCTCCCTCTCCTCGTGCCCACCTTTCTCTTCCCGGCGCGCGGTCGCTTCGAGCGGTCGGCCGCGGCGCTCCTCCTCACCGTGGCGGCGCGGGCGGTCTCCGGACCGGCGGCCCTGGCGGCGCCCCTGGCCTTGGCGGCGCTCGGAGTGCGGAAGGAGGGGGCGGGAGCGGTGGCACAGAGGGTGTGGACCGGGGCGCTCCTCTTCGGCGCCAGCCTCCTCGCCGCCTACCCCTGGCTGCGCCCGGCGCCGCTCGCGGATGGGATCGCCCTCCTGGGGCCGGTGCGGGCGGTCGCGCTCGGGGTGGTCGCCCTCGTCGTCCTCCTGGAACTGGGGTCGGCGCTGCCGCAGTGGCCACTTCGCCGGCCGGCGCAGGCGGCGAGGGTGGCGGGCCTGGTGCTTTTCCTCGCCCTCCTCCTCCATATCCCTCCGCCGGGCATCCGCCTGTTCCGTCCCGAGCAGGCGATCCGGCTGGACGCGGCGAGCCCGCTCTGGGAGACGGCGCTGCCGGGTCGGTCGCTCTCGGGGCTCGCGGTCGAGTCGGTGCTCAACAACAGCGCCGGTCTGCCGCCTTCGACCCCGGTCGCCACCGTGCGGCTGCTGGGCTCGGGGGATGTCGCCTGGACCCTCCGGGCCGGGCGCGAGAGTGGAGAGTGGGCGGCCCGCCGGCCCGACGTGGCGCGGGCGATGGCGGCGAACGGCACGCAGGCGGCCCCGCCCTGGATGGGCTGGGTGGCGGGGAGCTTCTTCGGCGAGCGCTACCGAGCGGTCCTCCGGCTTCCACGGCTTCCAGGCCGGCCCTTCGGCCGGCTGCGGGTGGAGCGCCTCCCCAATCTGCCGCCGGACGTCGAGATCACGGTCCAGCAGTTGGAGGTTCTCCCTTGAGGGCGCTCGCGGCGCTCGCGGGAACCATCGCCCGCCTGGCGGCCGCCGGTCTGGCCGGGGCGCTCCTCGCCCGGCTCCTGCCGCTCCCGAGGGACGATCCCTTCCGCGACACGTTCGTCCTCCTTCCTCTCCTCCTCGCCGGTGCCCACGAGATCGCCCGCTGGACCGTGCGACAGGGTGGGCGAGAGCTCGCCCCGGGGGGAACGGCCGGGGAGCTCGCCGCCCTCGGGCTTCTCGTCCTCCTGGTCCTCGGCCGCTCCCATTTTGGCCTGTCGCGGGCAGACGAGATCCTCGCCGCGGCGTTCCTCCTGGTTCTCGCCCACCGGGTGGGGCGGCAGGCCCTGGCTCTCCGGCCGCTCCTCGGGAACGAGATCCCCGCCCGGCCCTCCTCCCTCTTCTTCTGGCTGCCCTTCCTCGCCTATCTCGCGATCCTCCCCTGGTCGGCCGACCACCGGCAGCCGGACGGCGACGAGCCCTACAATCTCCTCATCACCCACAGCCTGGCCTACGATTTCGACGCCGACCTCACCAACAACTACGCCCACGGGGACTGGCGCTTCTTCATGAAGCGGCCGATCGAGCCGCAGCCGGGCGACCCGGTGGGGCCGCACGGCGAGCGCTACTCGCGCCACAACGACCTCCTGCCCATGGTGCTCGCCCCCGCCTACCGGGTGGCGGGAAAAGAAGGCGCGCTCGCCACCATGGCCGCCCTCGCCGCGGCGCTCGCCTGGCTGACCCTCCGGCTGACCCGCCACTACGCCCGCGCTCTCCCCGCGGAGGCCCTGGGAGCCTGGGCGGTGCTCGCCTTCGCCCCGCCGCTCCTCCTCTATGCCACGGAGGTGTGGGTGGAGGTGCCGGCGGCGCTTTTGACCGTGCTCGCCCTCGACCGCATCCTCGCCCAGAAGCGCCTCCCCGGCCCGTCGGCGACTGGTGGGGGACGGTGGGGGTGGAAGGGTTGGCTGGGGATCGCCCTCCCCGTCCTCCTCCTCCCCCTGGTCAAGATCCGCTTCATGCTGCTCTCCGCACCCCTCCTCGTCCTCGGCTGGTGGTACGGCGGGCGGCAGCGGCGGACGTTCTGGGTGCTCGGCGGCCTGCTGGTCGCCGTGGCGGGAGGCATCCTCCTCCACAACACCCTCCTCTACCGGAACCCGCTCAAGATCCACTCCTGGGAGGAAGTCGAGCCCTACCAGCACGGCCTGGCCGCCTACGCTCTGGGTCTCTCCGGCCTGCTCTGGGACTCGGCCTTCGGTCTCTTCGGCGCCGCGCCGGTCTGGCTGCTGGTCCTTCCCGCCGCCCTCCTCTTCCTGCCGCGCCGCCGGTGGGCCCTCCCCGTTCACCTGGTGGTGCTCCTCACTCCCTACCTGATGGTCGTCGTGCCGCGGACCGAGTGGTACGGCGGATGGTCGCCGCCGTTCCGCTACGGCCTCGTGATGCTGCCGCTCTTCGCCGTCGCCCTGGTCCCGCTCTTCGCGCAACGGGAGCGGCCGGGCGCTCGGGCGCTTCTCACGGCGCTCGCCGCCTCGACTCTCGCCCTCACCCTCCTCTGGGTGGTAGAGCCGGGCTGGACCTACAACTTCGCCCACGGCCGCACCTATCTCCTCGATCACCTCACCGAGCGCCTGGGGGAGGACGTCATCCGCTTCTTCCCGAGCTCGATCCGGCCGCGACCGGCGACCTGGCTCTGGCCCCTCGCGACCCTCGTCCTTCTCCCTCTCTTCTGGTGGCTGCCGACGAGAGAGCGCGCGGGGCAGCGGACCGGCGCGGGCCTCCTGGGGATCGCCGGGCTCCTCGCGCTCGCCGCGGCGCTGCCCCTCGCCGCGACCCGGGTGCCGACGTCAACGATCGAGCTCGAAGACCCGGAGGTACAGAAGAGCGGCGGCCACCTCCATCCCGACCTCTGGGTCATCGAGCGCCCGCTCTACCGGGGAGGCTGGGTGCTGCGGGTCGCGGAGACCGTAACCGCCCCGGTGATCCCCGGCGGGCGGCGAGTCCGCCTCATCCTGGAGGCCGAGCTCATCCGCAACCAGCCGGTCCCCTTCTTTTTAGACGTCCGAGCCGGCGACGCCCTCCTCGCCCGCTGGACTCCTCACCGTCCCCGCCGCTGGCGGCGGGTCACCCTCGGCCCCTTCGATTGGCCGGCCGGGAAGCCGCTCGTCCTGGCCGCCCATGGCGATCACCCTCCGGGGGCTCTCAACGGGGCCATTCTCGATCGGGTCCGGCTCGAATGGTCGCCTTGAAAGACGGCCGGCCCGGCCCGCCGAAAATCCGTGCCGTCGTCCCCACCCTCGGCCGGAGCCCCCTCCTCGTCCCCTGCCTCCAGGCGCTCCGGGAGGATGGGGGAGAAGGGATGGAGATCGTCCTCGTCGACCAGGGGGACGTTCCGGTGGAGATCCCGCCCGGGCTGGTCGACCGGGTGGTGCGGCTGCCGGTCAACCGCGGCTTCACCGGCGGCACCAACGCCGGGATCGCGATCGGGACCGGCGCTCGCGACTTCCTCGCCACGGTGAACGACGACCTCTTGGTCGAGCCGGGCTGGACGGCGGCGCTCGTCGCAGCGCTCGACCGGGAGCCGCGGGCGGCGGCGGCACAGGGGGTGAACCTGCAGCTCGACCGGCCCGCGGTCGCCGACGGCTGGGGAATCGCCTGGAACCGCGCCTACCAGGCGGTCCAGCTCGGGCACGGCCAGCCGGCCCTCGTTCCGGATCAGCCCACGCGGGAGGTCTTCGGGGTCTCGGCGACCGCGGCGCTCTACCGCCACGCGGCTCTCACCGCCGTGGCTCTCCCCGGTGGACAGGTGTTCGACGAGCGGCTGGGCTCCTACTATGAGGACGCCGACCTCGCCGGTCGCCTGCGCGCCGCCGGCTGGACCGCCCTCTGCGTCCCCGCCGCCCGCGCCCGGCATGCGGGCTCGTCCTCGTCGAAGGCACCCAAGCTCTCGCGACAGCGTTGGGCGAGCCTCTACGGCAACCGCTTCCTGGTCGCCGCGCGCCTCCTCGGCTCGGAGTTCTGGCCCCGCCTCCCCCTCCTCGTACTGCGAGACGTCAAGGATCTCGTCCGCGCCTTGTTCACTGGGAATGGGACGCAGGTTCTGGGGATCGGCGCCGGTTGGGTGCGCGCCCTCCGCCACCTTTCGGCCTACGTCCGGCGAGGGCCGGCGATCCCGCACGCTTGACCCGAAGACTGGCGGAGGCGTACAGTTCTTCTGTACAGAGGAAGAGATGGCCATCGAAACAACCTATACCCTGGCGCGAGCCAACCTGGCGAAGCTGCTGAACGAGGCAACTGAGAACCGGGAGACCGTCGTCATCCACCGCCGGGGAAGTGAGGATGTGGCCCTGATCGCGGCCTCGGAGCTCACCTCGCTCCAGGAGACCGCTCACCTGCTCCGGTCCCCACGGAACGCCGAGCGCCTCCTGGGCGCCCTCGCCCGTGCCCGCGCCGGAGAGGGAAAAACCCTGACGGGAGAGCAGTTGCGGCACGAGCTCGGCCTTGACCGAGAAGAATGAGGCGATCGCCTCCGCGAGGCGCGAGGCGGTCTTCGACCGGGATTTTCTCGAAGATCTGCGGTTCTGGATCGAGACCGATCGCAAGGCGGCCCTCCGCGTCCTGCAGATCGTCGAAGCGGTGATCCGCGATCCCTTCCAGGGAATCGGCAAGCCCGAGCCGCTTCGACACCTCCTGGCAGGGACCTGGTCGCGGCGCATTACCCAGGAACATCGGCTCGTCTATCTCGTGGCGGAGGGGAAGGTTCGCTTTCTCCAGGCCCGCTATCACTATTGACTCCGGTACCCTCTCCCCCGTGGAACCCAGGATCGATCGGCCGCCAGACCTGCCTCTTCTCTCGGGAGTGGTCGTCCACTGGCACAACGAAGAGCTCCTCGCCGAGCTGGCCGCCGCCTGGCCGCGTGATCCGCGTTTCGAGCTGGTGGTGGTCGACAATGGTTCGGGGGGGACGGCGGGCTCGGTCGGGCTTCGTCTGCCGGAGGGCACCCGGCTGGTCTCGCCCGGCCGCAACCTGGGCTTTGCCGGAGGGGCGAATGCCGGCATCGCCGCCGCCCGCGCTCCCCTCCTCCTGATCCTCAATCCCGACGCTCTGCCGGAGCCAGGAGCGCTCGACGAGCTGCTCCACGGCTTCGAGTCCCATCCGGAGGCCGCAGGCTTGGCGCCGCGGCTCGCGGGGCCGGATGGCGCCCCGCAGTTCGCCTGGCAGCTCAGAGACCTGCCCTCTCCGTGGGCCTGCCTCGGCCAGGTTCTTCTCCTGCCGGGCCGGCCGACCCACAGCGTCGAGCCCCCCCCGGGCACCCCGGTGGCGCAGCCGGCGGCCGCCGCTCTCGGCCTTCGGCGGAGCGCGCTTCTCGAAGTCGGCGGGTTCGACGCCAGCTTCTATCCCGCCTGGTTCGAGGACGTCGACCTGGCGAAGCGGCTGCGGGAGTCGGGACAGGTTCTCCGCTATTGGCCGGCCGCCCGCTTCCGCCACCGGCTGGGAAGCAGCGTACCGCGGCTCGGCTATGGGACCTTCCTCTGGGTCTACTACCGGAACCTGACCCGCTACCTGGCCAAGCACCATAGCCGCCCCTGGGCCTGGGCGGCGCGCGCCCTCCTCCCCCTGGGGCTCGGCCTGCGCCTCCTCCTCCTCCCCCTCCGCCGGCCGCGGCGGGCGGCGAGCCGGGCCGAGGCCGGACGTGGGCTCCTGGATGCCATGGCCGGCGCCCTGACCGGCTGGCGGCGGCCGGCCCGGCTCGCGGCGCGGGAGAGCTTCCCGTGAGCGCGAGCCCGGCTTCCCCACCCACCCCGTCCGTCGCCGTCTGCATCGTCACCCACAACTCGGCCGCCGACCTCGCCGGCTGTCTCGCGGCGATCGGCGAGCTCCGGCACCGGCCGCTTCAGGTGGTCGTCGTCGACTGCGCGAGCGCGGACGGTAGCCTCGATGCCGCCCGCGCCCAGGCTCCGGCGGGCCTCCCGTTCACCGCCGTGGGCCTCGCCGACAACCGCGGCTTCGCCGGGGGGATGAACGAGGCGATCTCGCGGACCGCGGCCGACTGGGTGCTTTCTCTCAATGCCGACGCCCGGCCGGCTCCCGACTATCTCGACCGCCTCCTCGCCCGCGCGACGGGCTCGGGGCTCCGGGTCGGCGCGGTGACCGGCCGGCTCGTCCGCCCGGCCGATCCCTCCGATGCCTCGGGGGTACGCCGGCTGGACGCCTGCGGCATGCGGCTCACCCCCAACTGGCGCCATTTGGATCGCGGCTCGGGCGAGCCCGACCAGGGCCAGCTGGCGGTCCCCGAGCGGGTCTTCGGAGCGACCGGCGCCGCCTCCCTCTTCCGCCGCGCCGCTCTTCTCGACGCCGCGATCGACGGCGAGGTCTTCGATCCGCGCTTCCACTCCTTCCGGGAGGATGCCGAGCTCTGCTTCCGCCTCCGCGAGCGTGGCTGGGAGATCCTCTACGAGCCTCTAGCCCTCTGCGAGCACCGGCGCTTCAACCTCCCCGAGCGGCGGAGCGACATGCCTGCTGCGGTCAACTACCACTCGCTCAAGAATCGCTACCTGCTCCGCCTCTACCACCAGACCTGGCGAAACCTCGTCCGCACCTTCTTCCCCACCCTCGTCCGTGACCTTCTGGCCTTGGGCTACGTCCTCGCCCGCGAGCGGACGTCTTTCCCCGCCTACACCTGGCTGTGGCACCACCGTCGCGACATCGGGAGGCGCCGGCGGGCGATCGCGGCCCGGCGCACGATCGCAGCCACGGACCTCGACCGCTGGTTCTGGCAGGCCGGAGAGCCGATTTGACGCCTGATCTGACCTCTAGAGACGCTCCCCTCGACGTCGCCCTGATCGGGAGCCGCGGCATTCCCGCCAACTACGGCGGCTACGAAACCCTCATGGAGGAGCTCGCGGTCCGGCTCCTGGCGCGCGGCTTCCGGGTCACCGTCTATTGCCGATCGCACTTCACCCCGCGCGACCTCAAAAGCTATCGCGGGGTCGATCTCGTCGTCCTGCCGACCCTCCGCACCAAGTACCTGGACACCCCGGTCCACACCTTCCTCTCCTGCTGGGCCGCCCAGGGCCGGGGCCACGACGCGGCCCTCGTCGTCAACTCGGCGAACGCGATCTTCGTCCCCCTCCTGCAACTCGCCGGAGTGCCGGTCGCCCTCCACGTCGACGGCATCGAGAAACGGCGCGCCAAATGGGGACCGGTCGGCCGCGCCGTCTATGCCTTCTCGGAGCGGCTGGCGACCGTCCTTCCCGACGTCCTGGTGACCGACGCCGAGGTCATCCGCCGGCACTACCTCGACCGCTACGGCGCCCCCTCGACCGCCATCGCCTATGGGGTCGATCCGCGGCCACCCCGCTCCAGCCCGGAGGCCGCCGTCCTCGACCGCCTGGGGCTCGAAAGCCGCCGCTTCTTCCTCTATGTCAGCCGCTTCGAGCCGGAGAACAACCCCCACCAGGTCGCGGCGGCCTATCGGGAGGTGGGCGGCGACCTGCCGCTCGTGATGGTCGGCGGCGCTCCCTACGCCTCCGCCTTCATCGCTTCTTTTACCCACGGCGCCGATCCGCGCATCCGCTTCCCCGGCCCGATCTATGGTGAGGGCTACCGCGAGCTCCTCTCCCACGCCCTCGCCTACGTCCACGCAACCGACGTCGGAGGGACCCACCCCGCCCTCGTCGAGGCGATGGGCTATGGCAACTGCGCGGTGGTCAACGACACGCCGGAGAACCGCGAAGTGGCAGGGGAGACCGGGCTCTACTTCCGCGCCGCCCTCCCCGGGAGCCTCGCCGAGATGCTCGATCGGCTGCGCCAGGACCCGGCGAAGGCCCGGGAGCGCGGCGCCGCCGCGGCGGCGCGGGCGGCTCGCCTCTACTCCTGGGAACGGGTCGCCGACCAATATGCCGAGCTCTTCCGGCGGCTCGCCCGACGGTAAGCCCGCTTCTCTCGACCCGCAGGATCGGCTGGGACGCGGGAGCTCCAGCGCTTGCAGCGCCATGTTCTCCCGGCAGGACGGCCGGAGTTTTGCATCCGTACACTTGTGCGAGAACGAAGGAAAACGGACGTGGAGCGTACCCTCGCGGCCGTCTCTAGCGGCGTAACGTAAGCAGGAATCGGCTCTTAGGGCCAAAATCCTCATGCGATACGTTAAACTACGGTAGTTTTGTAACTGAGCGGAACCACCGGGGCGACCTCGAATCTATGCTGAAAGAACGAGCCCGAATCCTCGCGGTCGTGATTTTTTTGCTCGACCTGTCCCTGATCGCGGTTGCTTTTTTACTCGCATTCGCCCTCCGTAGCTCCCTTCTGCCGCGCCTCGCTCCGGGAACCTTCCAGAGCCCGCTCCATCCGGTCTGGAGCTACCTGCCCCTCCTCCCCCTCGCCTTGGCGATCTGGGGGACGCTGCTGCTCCTCTCCGGGCGCTATCGCTCGCACCGCACGGTGCCGCTGATCGACGAGGCCTGGGCGATCGTGCGGGTCTGCGCGACCGGCGCCGTCCTCTTCACCCTCATCCTCTACCTCGGCCGGCTCGACGACCGGCTGCTGGTCGGCGACCGTATCAGCCGGTCCTGGGTCTTCCTCTTCGCCTTCCTCTCCTGCCTGCTCCTGCTCTCCGAGAAGATCGCGATCCGGATGACCTCGCGCTACGTGCGGGTGCACGGCTTCAACTACCGGACGGTGCTCATCGTCGGCACCAACCGGACCGCCCTGGAGATGGCCGAGTCGATCCTCGGCCACCGCTTCTGGGGCTACCGCATCCTCGGCTTCATCGAGAACGGGCGCGACCCGAACGAGCCCTGGACCGCTCCCTTTCCGGTCCTGGGCGAGATCGAGGACATCCCGCGGATCGTCGAGGACAACGTCATCGACGACGTCATCTTCGCCGTCCACCGCCGCGAGCTCGACCGTCTGGAAGATCTCTTCCTGTCGCTCCAGGAGCAGGGCATCCGCACCCGCTTCGCCATGAACCTCTTCCCCCACACGCGGGCCCGGGTCGAGCTCGAGGATCTGGACGGCATGCCGCTCCTCTCCTTCGCCACGACGCCGACGAGCCAGTTGCGGCTGATGGCGAAGCGCGTGCTCGACGTGGCGCTCGCCGCCTTCACCCTCCTCCTGGCCATCCCGGCGGTGGGGGCGATCGCCCTCCTCATCAAACTCACCTCGGGCGGCAACGTCCTCTTCCGCCAGACCCGCTGTGGCCTGAACGGCCGCTTCTTCACCCTCTACAAGTTCCGCACGATGGTCGAGGGGGCGGAGGACCAGCGCCACGGCCTCCTGCACTTGAACGAGATGGACGGTCCGGTCTTCAAGCTCAAGAGCGATCCCAGGGTGACCTGGTTCGGCCGCTTCCTCCGCAAGTTCAGCCTCGACGAGCTGCCCCAGCTCTGGAACGTCCTCCGCGGCGACATGAGCCTCGTCGGTCCCCGGCCGCCGATCCCCGAAGAGGTGGCCCACTACAAGCGCTGGCAGCGCCGGCGCCTGGCGATGAAGCCGGGCCTCACCTGTCTCTGGCAGATCAGCGGCCGCAACAACATCGATTTCGACCGCTGGATGCAGCTCGACCTGGAGTACATCGACTCCTGGTCGCCCCTGCTCGATCTCAAGATCCTGCTCAAGACGATCCCCGTGGTGCTGTCGGGGAAAGGGGCGTCGTAGGGGCGAGAGGCCTGGAGCCTCGCAGTGGTAGAATTTCTCGCATGGACTTCAAAGCACTCGAACGCGAAGCGCTGAGTCTCCCCGTTTCCGAGCGGGCCAGGCTCGCCCATGAACTTCTTGAGAGTCTCGACACTCTCTCGGAGCCCGACTTAGAGCGGATGTGGCTGGACGAAGCCGAGCGTCGAGCGGAACAGCTCGATCAGGGCGTGGTGCAGTTGGTTCCGGGTGAAGTTGTATCGCAGAAGGCGCACGCCCTTCTCAAGTGACCTACGGATTCCATCCGGCCGCCGAGGCCGAGCATTTGGATCAGGTCGCCTACTACGAGTTGCAGCGAGATGGCCTCGGTGCCCGCTACCTGGCTGAGGTTGAAACGGCTCTTCAGGTCATCTGCCGGGCCCCGCACCGCTACCCTCTCGAACGGAGGCCGAACATCCGCCGTTTCGGTCTCAAGAAGTTTCCTCACACCCTGATTTTTCGTGAGCTCTCCGGAATCGTTCAAGTGCTCGCGATTGCTCACCATCGCCGCCGGCCGGGCTACTGGTTTGACAGGGTGTAAGTCTATCGAGCCTTCGCCGCCCCGGCCCCTTCCTTTAAATGCACGTCCAACCACCGGTCCATCTCCCACAACAGATGCAGCACCGACTCCCGCCCGCGATAGGTGTGGCTCTCGTAGGGTAGGAGCACGAGCCGCGCGGTGCCTCCCAGCCCCTTGACGGCGTTGTAGAAACGCTCGCTCTGCACCGGATCGGTCCCCGGGTTGTTGTCGGCCTGGCCGTGCACGATCAGGACCGGCGCCTTGACGCTGTCGGCGTGCTGGTACGGGGACATGTCGGTGTAGACACCGGGCGCCTGCCAGAGGGTGCGCTCCTCGGACTGGAAGCCGAAGGGGGTGAGGGTGCGATTGTAGGCGCCGCTCATGGCGATGCCGGTGGCGAAGAGCTGCGAGTGGGCGAGGAGGTTGGCGGCCATGAAGGCGCCGTAGGAGTGGCCGGCGATGGCGATCCGGGCGCGGTCGGCGACGCCGCGGCGGACCACTTCGTCCACCGCCGCCTGGGCGTCCGCCACGAGTTGCTGGACGTAGGTGTCGTTGGGCTCCGTCTCCCCGGCGCCGATGATCGGCATGCCGGGGTTGTCGAGCACCGCGTAGCCGCGGGTGACCCAGATGGCGGGCGAATACCAGTTGACCTGCTCGAAACGGTAGGGCGACGGGTTCACCTGGCCGGCCGCCGCCGCGCTCTTGAACTCCGCCGGATAGGCCCACATGAGGAGCGGGAGCGGACCGTCCGCGGGCTTGTGGCCGGGCGGCAGGTAGAGGGTGGCCGAGATCTCCACCCCGTCCGCGCGCCGATAGTGGATCACTTCCTTCTGGACCCCAGCGAGCTGCGGCGCCGGGTTGGGGAAGGAGGTGACCTGGCGCTCCTGGCGCACGGAATCGCCCTTGCCGGTCAAGTCGCGAACGAAATAGTTCGGCGGCTCGGTGGCCGATTCGCGGCGGACGAGGAGGCTCTTGCCCGTGTCGTCAAGGAGATCGATCGGCAGCTCGAAGTAAGGCGCCGCCGAGTGAAAGAGCCGCTCCGCCTTGCGCGGCGCGGCCTTCGAGAGGTCCAACGCGTCGACGAACGGTCGCTCCCCTTCCGGCGAGGCGCCGATCCCGGCAAAGAAGAGGGTGCTCCCGCCGTTCGCCGTCAGGAGGATCGGGCGGCCGTAGGCATTGAGCTTCGTCTGTGGCTCTCCGGGATTGCCATAGCGGTCCTCGGAGGAACGATCGAAGAGGAGCTCCGTCGCGGCTCCCGAAGGACTCGGCGCATCGGGCTTGACGATCCAGGTGCGGGTGCGGCGGGTTTTCCACCAGCGCTCGGTGACGAGGGCGAGATCGCCCCGTCCCCAGGTGATGTCCTCCAGACGATAGCCGAGGTGGACGAGCGTCCGCGGCGGATCGGCGAAGGGGGCGGCCAGCGTCACGACCCGGTCCCGCACCTCCGCCGGCTTTCCCGCGTCCCCGCCGTCCTGCGCCTCGACCCAGGCGAGAGTGGCCGGCGCATCGCTCCGCCAATCGAAGGCGCGCGGGCCCGCCGGCACGCTGTCGAACGAGATCGGCACCTGCTCGCGAAGCGGCAGGTCGGCGATCTCATGCACCCGGATGCCGCTCGCGTCCCACACCTCCACCCGCTGCGGAAAACGATCGAGGGGAACGAGGTAGGAATAGGGCCGATGGTAGGTCTCCACCAGGAGGTACCTGCCGTCGGGCGAGGGGGTCACCCCGTGGAGGCCCGGGCTGCCGAGGCGGGTGACCTTGCCGTCGAGATCGATGCTCGCGAGCTGCGCGGTCGCGTAGTGCTCGAAGAGCGCCTCGTCATAGCTATTCTTGAGCAGATCCTGATACGTCCGGGCGGGAGCGGCACGGCCCGCCGTCTCCTGCTCCACAGGGCCGGGCGGGACCTCCGGCGCGACCGGCTCCGCGCCGCGACGTTCCGGCACGAGAGCACAGAGGAGGGCCTTGCCGTCGGCCCGCCACGCCGGAGCGCCGTTCAAGACCAGGCTGAGAGCGGCCGTGCTGACCCGCCGCGCCCTCCCCGACGCCACGTCGAGCACCCAGAGCTCGATCCCCGTTTTATGCGTCAGGGTGAAAGCGACGTGCGCACCGTCCGGCGACCAGGCGAGGCCGCCGATCCGGGGCGCCGCGGGGAGGCCGGTGACCGCGCGCTCGGCCTTGTCCGCGAGGTGGACGAGCTTCAAGCCCGTGAAGTACGGCCGGCGGCTCAGGCCATTCGCCTGCGGATCGATGCGCAGACCCGCGAGCCGCAGCTCGCGCTGCGCCAGCTCACCGATCGGCGGCAACCCCTGAGGCTCCGCCACCAGCAGCCACTGCCGGGTGGGATCGAGCCTCACCTGCGGCGTACGCGGGGCATCCGTCAGATCGATGAGAACCTGGGGCGGCATCCGGTAGGCGGCAACGGCAGCGGCGCGATCGGCCACCGAGCCGTCCTGGGCGACGGCCGGGCGGGTCGGGAGCAGCAGGCCGGCGCCCGTGAGGAGAAGCGTGGCCAGGAGGACGGGAGCGACGTGCGGACGGAAGGCGCGTGCCATAGGGACCCCCTCGAAAGGTAGAGCCTCGTCATGATACTGAAACACGACGGTGGTTCCCAAGGGTATCCGGATAGATCCTCGCTCCGCCGAGGCCCCCTTACGTGCCAATATGGCATCGAAACCTGCCGCGAGTCCCGAAAAACGCCCTCGACGGTCGAAAAACGCGATGCACGTATCGATTAGCGCGACGACGAGACGAATTCACGCGCGAATCGCTCGATTCGCGGTTCTACCAGGCCGAAAAACGCCATATTCGACACGTGAAGCCCGCGAAACGGTCCGCAAAACGCCATATTGGCGCGTGAGAGCCTCGATTCGCCCGTTTCGCGAGTTTTTCGGTCCGTGCACGGCGTTTTTCGACCCGCGAGCCGGGCTTCACGGCCCGCGAAGAGGCCGCGACGGCGCCACCAACCCTTACGACGAGCTTCGCAGGCCAGCTCACAGGACGGCAGGGCGTCCTCTTCAGCCCCGGCTCACTTCTTTCTTCTCGATGTAGCGGCCCAGCCGCTCGGCGGGTGTCTCGGGGTCCTCGTGATGGACGAGGAACTCGACGATCGCGCCGGGGTCGTCGGTGACCAGGACGTAGCGCGCGAAGTCCTCGGGCGCGAAGAGCGCCTGGAGCACCGGGACGGCGGGGATCTGCTTCGTCCAGTAGTCCCCGCCGTAGAAGGTCATCGGGCTGAAGTGGCCGAAGAGCCGGTAGAAGTTCTGGTTGGCGTCCTGGAAAATCTCCTGGAGCGTGCCGGCGCGGCCTTCGGAGTAGATGACGCCGTGGGTCGCCACCGCGAGGAGGCCGTCCTCACGGATGCTGTTCTGGAAGTACTTCGCGATATGGGTGGCGAGCGGGCTCGTCGGTTCGTGCCCGTAGAGCCAGGTGGGAATGGCGACGCTCTCGCCGGGACTTTTAGTGCGCTCGAAGAATGCGCCAGGCGGGCAGCATCCAGGCGTGGGCCTTGAGGACGATCGCCTCGTCCAGGTGGCCGTCTGGATCGATCACGTTTTTGAGGTTGTCGGGAAGCTTCGGCACGGCGGCGAGCTCTCTAAGCGCGGTCTCGAGCTCCGCCTCCTCTTCGTGCTTCAAAAGCGCCCCGAGATGAGTCGCCTCCATGGCTCCCGGCCCACCCCCCGAGACGAGGGTGAAACCCTGGCGCGCCAGGGCATAGGCCAGCCGGGCGACCTTCCGATAGGCGTCCGTATCGCGGTCGAGGTCGTGGCCGCCCATGATTCCCACTGCCTTGGCGGAGGAGGTTTCCAGATACTCATGAAGGGCGAGGGTAATCGAATTGTCGTGGAGCGACTGCATCATCGCCGGGAAGTACATCGTCGGCGCCGAGCGCCCGGCCAGAACGTACTGCTCATAGATCTTGAAATCCCTCGTCTCCGCATAGCTTGCGGGCCGTGCCGGATCGAACCCGGCGACGAGCTCGCCGGGCGAATAGAGGCTCTCGCGGATGGGATGGAAGGGAAAGGGAAACTTCGGCATGCCCAGGTTACTCTTCCAAGCCCAAGGTGTGCCGAGAGATCGGAACGCGTCTCTTGGTAACGGAGAGCACCCGCACTATTTCCCCTACAATCTCGTAATAGGCGACGTAGACGTACCCGTCGTTGGGATAATAGGGCCATATCAGCGTGTTGCTTCCAACGACCCTCTGTCCCGATCCTGCGCTGCGCCGCAGCGCCCATTCGAGTGCCTTGAAAAAACCTTCACGGCGCTCCGGTTCGAGAACCTCTTCTACCTCCCTCCTGAATCGGTCAGAGATTTCGAGCTCGAGGTCAGGCAACGGCGCCGACCTCGTCCGCCATGGACAATCGCCGCGCGTAAGCGATCTCTTCCTCGGTCGGCTCGAATTGCCGCGGATCGCCCAGGAAGATCGTCTCGAACGGAATGTCCTCCTGGAGCTCGGCCAGCTCCCATCCGATGAAGTGATGAGAGAGCTCACTCACCTCCTGGGCGCTGTTATCCCACAACGCACGGATGACACTGCCAGTCAGGGCGACTTCCGTGACGGTGAAGAATTCCTCCAGCTTCGGCTCGCGCTTCACGAGGATGCGCTTCTGGGGATGGCCGAAACGATTCCGCTCGATTTCGATGCAGGCGCCCTCCTCGATCAACTCGGCGAGTGCCGGCTTGAGCGCTCGTGGCGCTGGACCGTAGGGCAGCTTGAAGTAGCGCTGGCCGCTGATCGACTTCCCGTGCGCCCGATAGGCCAAGAAATCACAGAAGAACAGAATCTTGTTGAGCTTCGTGGCTCCGAAGTTCGGATCGAACTCGGATTCCTGGGCGATGTAGAGGATGAGCTCTTTGAATTTGTCCGTCGCCACGATCCTCCTCCTTTACGGCGCGTACGTGTGTGGCTCTCGCATATTACGCTCGGCTTACGCTATCGTCAACTTTCCTACGCCAACCAACGGAACACGTCGTGCACGTTGGCGTAGACCATGACGCTCGCGAGGAGCACAAGCCCCACGACCGTGAGCGGCACCCGCAGCCGGACGAGGCGGGGGAACAGCTCCTCCAAGGAGGCCATGAGGATCTGCCCACCGTCCAGGACCGGGATGGGCAGGAGGTTGAGCACCGCGAGCGAAACGCTCAAGGAGAGCGCGAGCTCCAGGCTCCGGCCGGCCTCGGCCGCGTTATGCCCTTCCCGCACGATGCCGACGATTCCCGAGAGCGTCTCGGGGCGCGCGAAGAGGTTCGACAGGGAAGCGAGAACCTGCCAGCACGCTCCCGCCACTTGGAGGAACGGGGCGAGCAGGACCGTGTCGACGGAGAGGCCGTACCGGGAGCCGTTCAGGAAGGCGAAAAGCGGCAGGGCCACCAGCAGATTCGCGAGCGGCCCGCCGAGGAAATAGGCGAGCCGCCGGCGCAAGGCAAAGGCGCGGAACTCCTCAGGGTCGGTGACTGCCGGAAGGACGTACCCCCCGAGAGGAAACACCCGGAGCGCGTACTCCGTTGAGCCCCGGCGGCGGCTCCAGACCTTGGGTCCGAAGCCGACGGAAAACCCCGCCACGGGGATGCCCACGAGCCGCGCCGCCGCCAGGTGGCCGGCCTCGTGGATCAGGATCAGCAAGCCCAACAGAACGAGAGTTCCCAGGTAGCTCAACGTCGCTCCTCACAATCCGCCTCTTTGGCCTCGCCATTCTAACAGAGGCCCCTCTCGCTCCCTCTCAAGGCGCCGGCGGCGGATACTGGCGGACGATCGTACCCTCTTGAAAGAGGACGTTGCCGTACAGCGTGTTGGCCGTCGCCACGAGCACGAGTTCCCGGGGCGAGCAGAGCGGGGCCGGCGGATTGGCGGAGGTGGTGACGGTGAAGGTGTGCTGCTGCCCGGTGCCGCGACCGCCGGAGCCTGGCGCCTCACGCCCAAACCAGGTCAGCCGGGAGGTGATGACCGCGGTGTTGGGCGGAAAGCCGGGCTTCGAGGGCGGCAGGGCCGCGTTGCAGTCTTCTGCGGTGCGGACGTTATCTGTGGCGAGCTCGGTCGCGAGATCGTTGATCTGGTGCGAGGTGGCGGTACCGCGAACGATTTGCGCGGTGGGTACGGGCTGGGTATAGAGGGTTTCGCTGACGATCAGGCCGTCGTGAAAGATCAGGATCTCGTCCGTCTCGCCAGGATTGCCGGCATCGGTCTCAGAGATCGACAACTGCACCAAGGGCTCATGAGTCACATCCTCGGCCCAGCCACCCGCGGCGCACAAGCCCATCAGCAACGCTAAAATTAACGCTCGCCTCATCTTCGGATCTCCTTTTCTAGGGACATATACGGAGAGCCCGAAGGGAGCGTCACCGCAGGTGTCGAGGTGTATAGCTCCCTCGAGATCTGCCGTCAATCGACGCGGAGCACGGCGAGGAAGGCCTCCTGCGGGATGTCGACGCGGCCGACGCGCTTCATCCGCTTCTTGCCTTCCTTCTGCTTCTCGATCAGCTTGCGCTTTCTGGAGATGTCGCCGCCGTAGCACTTGGCGATGACGTTTTTCCCCTGGGCGCGGACGGTTTCCCGCGAGATGATCCGCGAGCCCACGGCGGCCTGGAGGACGACCTCGAAGAGCTGGCGGGGGATGAGCTCCTTCATCTTCTCGACCAGCACCTTGCCGCGGGCGTAGGCCTTGTCGCGGTGGACGATGAGCGAGAGGGCGTCGACCGCCTCGCCGTTCACCAGGATGTCGAGCTTGACGAGCTCGCTCTGCCGGTAGCCTTCGAGCTGGTAGTCGAAAGAGGCGTAGCCGCGGGAGACCGACTTCAGGCGGTCGTAGTAGTCGTGGATCACCTCGCCCAGGGGGAAGTCGTACTCGATGAGCACCCGGTCGGCGGTCAGGTATTCGAGCTTCCGCTGCTCGCCCCGGCGGTCTTCGTTCAAGCCCAGGATGCCCCCGACGTACTCGGCGCGGGTGAGGATCGTCGAGCGGATGTAGGGCTCTTCCAAAAAGGCGATCCGGCCGGGGTCGGGGAGCTTCGAGGGGCTCTCGATCTCGGTCACCACCTTGTCGGTCGTGTGCACCCGGTAGCGGACGCCGGGGGCGGTGGTGATGAGATCGAGATCGAACTCGCGTTCGAGCCGGGCCTGGATGATCTCCATGTGGAGGAGGCCGAGGAAGCCACAGCGGAAGCCGAAGCCGAGCGCGGTCGAGCTCTCGGGCTCGAAGGAGAAGGCGCCGTCGTTCAGGCGCAGCTTGTCGACCGCGTCGCGGAGGCCCTCGTAGTCGTCGGCGGTCACCGGATAGAGGCCGGCGAAGACCATGGGCTTGACCACCTGGAAGCCGGGGTAGGCGGAGGCCGCCGGGCGGGCGGCATGGGTCAGGGTGTCGCCCACCAGGGCCTCGTGGATGTCCTTGATGCCGGCGTAAACGTAGCCGACCTCGCCCACCGAGAGCGATTCGACGGGGACCGGCTTGGGACCGAAGGCGCCGATCTCGTCGACCTCGAAGGTGGCGGAGGAGGCCATGAAGCGAACCTTGTCCCCCTTCCTGAAGGTGCCCTCCATCACCCGCACCAGGCAGCCGACGCCGCGATAGGGGTCGTACCAGGAGTCGAAGAGGAGCGCCTGCAAGGGGGACTCGGGGTCGCCCTCGGGGTGCGGAATGTCGCGCACCACCCGCTCCAGAACCTCCTCGATCCCGATCCCGGCCTTGGCGGAGGTCAGGACGGCGTCGTGGGCCTCGATGCCGACGACGCTCTCGATCTGCTCCTTGACCCGGTCGGGGTCGGCCGCCGGGAGGTCGATCTTGTTGATCACCGGGACGAGCGCCAGGTTGCCGTCGATCGCGAGGAAGGCGTTGGCGAGGGTCTGCGCCTCGACCCCCTGGGCGGCGTCGACGACCAGGAGGGCGCCCTCGCAGGCGGCGAGGCTCCGCGACACCTCATAGGAGAAGTCGACGTGGCCGGGGGTGTCGATCAGGTTGAACTGGTAGGTCAGGCCGTCCTGCGCTTGGTAGCGCAGGCGGACGGCGCGCGCCTTGATGGTGATGCCGCGCTCGCGCTCCAGGTCCATGCTGTCGAGCACCTGGTCGGTCATCTCGCGCTGCGACAGCGCCCCGGTCTTTTCCAGGATGCGGTCGGCGAGGGTCGACTTGCCGTGGTCGATGTGGGCGATGATCGAGAAGTTGCGGATCAGCTCGTGCGGTTTCATGGCGGGAGGTGAATCCTAACCCACGAGGCGGAAAACCCGGCATCTCCACTGGCGGGATCTTGACTTGCCCCCATCCTTTGAGGCAAGCTCAGCGGCTGCGGACACTCCACCGCGAGCGGTAGGGTTGTCTCCAAGTCCAGGTAGAAAAGAGGTGAGCCTTAGATGCCCGTTGTCCATGTGCGCGAGGAAGAGAGCTTCGAGAATGCGCTGCGGCGGTTCAAGCGCAAGGTTGAAAAGTCTGGAATCTTGACTGAGCTTCGCAAGCGGCAGCACTTCGAGAAGCCGTCCGTCAAGCGCAAGCGGAAAGCCGTACAGGCGCGTAAGAAGATTCTGCGCAAGCTGTCGGAAGAGCGTCGTCAAGGCCTCGCCTAGACCACGATACGGATCTCCAAAAGCGGGGGTGGGGCGGAAAGGCCCTGCTCCCGTTTTTTGTTGTGTCTCCTGAAATGACTGCCAGCATGACCTTCTCCTCGAACATCCTCTCCGCCGCCACCGCCCAGGCCCTGGAATTCCCCAGCCTCCTGGCGGTCGTCGCGCGGCTCGCCGCGAGCGACCTCGGGACCGAGCGGGTCCTGGCGCTCACCCCGGCCGAGGACGTAAACGAGCTTCGCATCCGCCGCCGGCGCTTCGAGGAGGCCTCGCGAGTGTCCGGCGGGGTCGGCGGCGGAGCCCCTCTCGTTCCCGACTTCGACGTCCCCTTGGGCGAGCTTCTCGACCGGCTCACGACCGGCCGGCCGCCCCTCGAAGGGATCGACGTCGTCCGCCTGGCCGACCTCTTGAAGGCGAGCCGCGCCGCCGCCTACCGCATCGCCCAGTCCGATCCGCCCACCCCGGGGCTGCGAAATCTCGCTTCCGGCCTCCCCGAGCTCTCCGAGCTGCTCAGGAAGATCGAACGCACCTTCGACCGCCGGGGCGAGGTGCGGGAGGACGCGAGCCCGCGGCTCGCCTCGCTCCGCGGCCAGATCCGCCGGGTGCGCGACCAGCTCTATAAAGACTTGGGCGAGTTCGTCACCCAACACAAGGACGAGCTGTCCGAAGAGACCATCCCCATGCGGGGCGGCCGGCTCGTCCTCGTCCTCCAGGCGGGATCGCGGGGGAGGAGCGGCGGTCTCGTCCATGGCCGCTCGGCGACCGGCAAGAGCTTCTACTTCGAGCCCCTCCACGTCGTCGAGTCGAACAACAACCTCCAGCAGTCGGTGGAAGACGAGGAGGCCGAGCGCCGGCGGATCGTCGCCGAGCTGGTGGGCGCGGCGCGAGCGGCCCTCCCCGACCTCGAAGCGCACGCCGACTTCCTGGGCGAGCTCGACCTCCTCCAGGCGGCGGTCCGCTTCGCCGCGGTGAGCGAGGGGCACCTGCCGGAGATCGGCCCGCGCCACGAGCTGCGGCTCGTCGCCGCCCGGCATCCGCTCTTGGACCCCGTCCTCGCCGACCTCCGCTCCGCGGCCCTCGGCCAGGCCGGGCACTCGGGGACGATCATCCCCACCGACCTCACCCTCGAAGGTCGCCGGCGGGTGCTCGTCGTGACCGGCCCGAACGCCGGCGGCAAGACGGTGTCGCTCAAGACCGCGGGCATCCTCGCGATCGCCGCCCAGTGCGGCCTCCCCATCCCTGCCGCTCCGGGGAGCCGGGTGCCCTTCTTCACCCGAGTGGTGGCGACCGTGGGCGACGAGCAGGATCTGCTGGCCGACCGCTCGACCTTCAGCGGCCGCCTGCTGCGCTTGAAGGAGGCCTGGGAAGGGGCGGGGCCGGACAGCCTCATCCTCTTAGATGAGTTGGGCTCGGGGACCGACCCGGAGGAGGGGGCGGCGCTCGCCGTCTCGCTCCTGGAGGGCCTCCTCGAACGCGGCGCCCTGGGGATCATCACCACCCACCTGGCGCAGCTCGCCGCCGCCGCCCTGGAGATGGACGGCGCCGCCTGCGCCGCCATGGAATTCGACCCGGGGACGGGCCGGCCGACCTTCCGGCTCGTCCCCGGTCCGCCGGGAGCGAGCGAGGCGATCGCCCTCGGCCGCCGGCTGGGCCTGCCGGCCGAGTGGCTCGACCGCGCCGAGGCCCGGCTCGGCACCGAGCACCGGGACCTCCGCCGGTTGATCGCCGAGGTCGACCGGGTGCGCCAGGAGCTCGCCGAGACCCGCGACCGCCTGGCCGAGGAGACGGCGGACGCCGAGAAGCTCCGCCGCCGGCTGGCCTCAGAGCTCGCTGCCATCGAAGAGGAGCGACGGACGGTGGGCAGGAAGCTCAAGGGGGATCTCGACTCGTTCCGCCGGGAGACGATGGAGCGCCTCCGGAAGGAGGTCGAGCGCCTCCGGGGGGAATTCGAGGGAGGGCGCCGCAAGGGGTTGGAGGCGGAAGCGCTCGAACGGTTGTTCGAGGAAGCTCCCGAGCTCATCCCCGAGGAGCCCACCCCGGAAGGCGCCCTTGCGGTGGGAGAGAAGGCGCGCCATGCCCAGCTCGGCTGGGAGGGGGTGATCGAGAAGCTGGAGCCCGGCCGGGCGGAGGTCGCCGTCCGCGGCAAGCGCATCCGCTGCCGACCGGAAGATCTGATCCCCATCCCGACTCCCGCCGGTCCGGCCCCCCGGATGACCGAGCGCGAGCTCACCCGCGAGCGCGGCCGACGCCTGGCCGCGGTATCGGCGGGAGACGAGGAGAGCCCCGAGGTGCTCCCCGAAGTGAATCTCATCGGCCAGCGGGTGGAGCCGGCCCTGGAGGTGCTCGACGCCTACATCGACCAGGCGCTCCTCTCCTCTCGCAAGGAGGTGCGGGTGATCCACGGCCATGGCACCGGCCGCCTCCGTCAGGCCGTCCGCGAGCACCTCCGGGCCCATCGCGGGGTCTCCGGGCTGCGCTCCGGCGCCGCCAACGAGGGCGGCGATGGGGCGACGGTCGTGACCTTGAAGAGCGCCTGAAGTCGATCGCCTAAAGGCGGCTGTCCCGTTCCGGGCGCCTGCGGCAACATATAGAGAGATCCGTATCCAATCGCCCATGACCTTAGGGAACGTCCAGCTCACCCCGCAGCTCGTGCAGGCCGTCCGCGACGCCATCGACATCGTCGGCATCGCCTCCGAGCACACCCGCCTGCGCCAGAACGGCCGCCGGATGCAGGGGCTCTGTCCGCTCCACAAGGAAAAGAGCCCGTCGTTCAGCGTCGATCCCACGCAGGGGCTCTTCTACTGCTTCGGCTGCGGCAAGGGGGGGGACGCGATCAAGCTCCACATGCTGGTGACCGGCGACGACTTCCCCGCCGCCATCGAGTCGCTCGCCCAGCGCTACGGCATCCCGCTGCCGACCCGGGCCGAGAAGGTGGGCGCCCGGCGCGAGCGCGACGTGGGGGGCGCGCTCGACGCGGCGGCGAAGTTCTTCACCGAGCAGCTGAAGAGATGGCCGCTCCCCCAGGAGTATCTGGCGAAACGGAAGATTCCCCCGGAGCTCGTGGAGCGTTTCGGCATGGGCTACGCGCCGGACGGTTGGCGGAACCTCGTCCAGGCGCTCCACCCGAGGCTCCCCATGGGCGACCTGGTGGCCGCCGGGCTCGTTGGGACATCGGATAGGGGCGAGGCCTATGACCGCTTCCGGAACCGGCTGATGTTCCCCATCCACAGCCCGTCGGGCCGCCTGGTCGGCTTCGGCGGTCGCACCCTGGGCGACGATCAGGCCAAGTACGTCAACACCTCGGAGACCGAGCAGTTCCACAAGGGGACCCTCCTCTATGGCCTCCACCTGGGGAAGCGCGAGATCCGCGAGGCGGGACGGGCGGTCCTCGTCGAGGGCTACTTCGACGTCGTGGGCACGGTCGCCGCCGGAGTCGAGGGGGCGGTCGCGGGAATGGGGACGGCGCTCACCCCGGAGCAGTGCCGGCTCCTCTCCCGCTACGCCTCGGAGGTCGTCGTCGCCTACGACGGCGACAGCGCGGGCGAGAACGCCTACCGTCGCGCCCTCCCCCTCCTCCTCGCCGAGGGGCTCGCCGTCCGCCGCGCCGTCTTCCCCGCCGGGCACGATCCCGACTCGCTCCGCCTCGCCGAGGGCGGAGAGGCGGTCCAGGCGGCGATCTCCGGAGCCGAGGACGCCATCCTCCTGGAGATGGAGCGCTTGATCCCCAAGGACGCCGGCAGCGCCCCCCGCCTGACCGCCGCCGCCGCCTCGGCGGTCCGCGAGCTGGTGGCGGCGGTCGCCGACCCGGTCGCCCGGCACAACTATCTGCGCCGGGCTTCGGAGCGGTTGCGCATCCCCGAGAAGATCTTCTTCGCCCAGCTCGCCGAGCGGCGACCGGGAGGGACGGCCGGGGCGCCGGGAGCGGCCAGCTCGCCGGGGATAGCCGGAGCGTTGGGCGATCCGGGGCGGAGCATGGGGGCCGACGCCGGGGTGGTCCGCAGTGTGGAAGAAGAAGTGCTCGCTCAGTTGTTACGGGGGCGACAGGTTGCGTCGATCCCGGAATTTTCGGAGCTTCCGCCCCCGGAAGTTTTTTTCGATCTGCAATGCCGGAATATTTTCCAGGTCTTCTGCACTCTATATGGAGGAGCAGCCGGCGGTGTCGGCGGTGCCCCTCCGGATGCCCGGACGGTACTGGCGGAGTTGGGGTCAGACGGCTCTCTGATTGACCGGATGGCCCAGATTCTGGTAGAAACATCGGTTGGCTCAAAAGAACGCGAGCTGCCGGAGCTGTTGGCCGAGCTCTCGCACCGGCACCAGGAGAGGCGGTTGCGAGAACTGGCGAGCGAAATCGGTGAAGCGCAGCGCAAAGGCGGGGATGACGCTCTCCTCACTCGCCTCTATGACGAGAAGAGGCGTTTGAGCCTCAGCCTGCATCGGCGGACTCGGCCGGGCGCCGGCAAAGGAGCCGGGTGATCCCGGTCTGTTCGCTTGTCCGCTCCTCCTGGCAGGGGAGCAGACCTTAGGAGGTCCCATTTGTCCATTTCGAGCCTTGCACCCGTCGAAGAGAAGTATTCCTCCGTCAAGCAGCTCATCGAGCTGGGGAAGGAGAAGGGCTACCTCCTCTACGACGAGATCTACGAAATGCTGCCGGAAGAGGTGGTCTCCCTTCCGGACGAGCTGGACGAGATCTACATCCGGTTCTCTGACCTGGGGATCGACGTCATCGATCGTCCCGAACGCTACCAGAACCGCGATGATTTCGAGTCCGGCGCCAGCGAGTTCGACAAGAAGGAGGACGAGACCACCGAGTTCGGCCTGACGACGCACGAGAAGACCAACGATCCCGTGCGGATGTACCTGCGTGAGATGGGCACCGTTCCCCTCCTCGACCGCGAGGGCGAGGTGGAGATTGCGCAGCGCATCGAGCAGGGAGAGTGGACGATCTACGAGGCGCTCTGCGAGAACCCGGTCGTGCTGCGCGAGCTGTTGCGTTTGAACGAGCTCGCCCAGCGCGACAAGCGCATCCTCCGCGAGCTGATCTCGGCCGACCCCGACGAGCCGCTCGATCCCAAGGCCTCGGACCGTATCCGTGGCAACCTCAAGATCTTCGAGCAGATCGCCGGCAACGACCACGAGATCCAGGAGCTCAAGAAGCGCCAGAAGCGCTGCAAGCCGGACGGCGAGAAGTACCTGGAGATCGAGCGCGAGGTGGACCGCCTGGTCGCGAAGATCGCCAAGGACATCCGGACAATCGACTTCTCGGTCCAGACGCGGAACCGGCTGGTCGACTTCCTGAAGGACATCGACCGCCAGTTCTCCCGCTTCGAGCAGGACATCAAGCGGGCGCAGACGGCTTTGAAGCGCGAGACGAGCGACGACTTGAAGGCTCTCCACCGGCGGCGGATCGACAAGTACCGCGCGCACTTGCGCGAGCTGGAGGAGCGCTACGGCACGACCCACGCCGAGATCGCGGCGACGATCGAGAAGATCCGCCAGGGCGAGGGGGTGTGCGAGCGGGCCAAGGAAGAGCTGATCGTCGCGAACCTGAGGCTCGTCGTCTCGATCGCCAAGAAGTACACCAACCGCGGCCTGCAGTTCCTGGATCTCATCCAGGAGGGCAACATCGGCTTGATGAAGGCGGTCGAGAAGTTCGAGTACCGGCGGGGCTACAAGTTCTCGACCTACGCCACCTGGTGGATCCGCCAGGCGATCACCCGGGCCATCGCGGACCAGGCGCGGACCATCCGCATCCCGGTGCACATGATCGAGACCATCAACAAGCTCACCCGCACCAGCCGGTCGCTGGTGCAGGAGCTGGGCCGCGAGCCCACGGCCGAGGAGATCGGCGAGCGGATGGACCTGCCGGCCTCGAAGGTGCGGAAGATCATGAAGATCGCCCAGGAGCCGATCTCCCTCGAAACGCCGATCGGCGAGGAGGAGGATTCGCACCTGGGAGACTTCATCGAGGACAAGAACGCCGTGTCGCCGATCGACTCGGTGATCTTCACCAACCTGAAGGACCAGACTCGCAAGGTGTTGAAGACCTTGACGCCGCGAGAAGAGCTGGTCCTGAAGATGCGCTTCGGGGTGGGCGACGGCTCCGAGCACACGTTGGAGGAGGTCGGGCGTTCGTTCAACGTCACCCGCGAGCGCATCCGGCAGATCGAGTCGAAGGCGCTCCGCAAGCTCCGTCACCCCAGCCGGGCGACGAAGCTGAAGCCGTTCCTCGACACCTCGCCCTAGAAGACCTGGAACCGACCCGGAACCGGCGGCAGCTCCTTGCGATCTGCCGCCGGTTGACTTTAAGAGGCATGCGCGCCTAACATTCCCGCTTCCAGGAGCCTCCCCGGCTCCCTCTGTTCCTCGGTAGCTCAACGGTAGAGCGTTCGGCTGTTAACCGAAATGTTGGGGGTTCGAATCCCTCCCGAGGAGCCATTCCCCCTTCTTCTCTGCCCTGCCGAGATCCGCGCTAAGATCCGCGGATCATGAAACGTACATGGCTGGTCCTCCTGTTGGTGGTCCTTGTCTTCCCCTGGGTGCGGCCGACAGCGGCGAAGGCTGACACCGCCGCCACCCCCGCCGACTTAGCCGCCGCCCGTTCCCTTTTCGAGAAGAATCTGCAGGCGATCCGCGACAAGAACAAAGACGCCTACCTCGCCTGCTACCTCGATTCACCCGGATTCGCCCGGACGGGATCGACGGGGTTCGAGCTCGGCTACGCCGACTTCGCGAAGAACGCCGGCCAGGGGTGGCCCGATCACTTCTCTGCCGAAGACCTGCGGCTGACCCCGATCCGGCCGGGGGTGATCTACGGAACCTACCGCTACCGGGTGCGCTATGGCGCCCGGGAGGACGAGGGACTCTCGGAGCGGGTCTTTCTGCAGACCGAGAAGGGCTGGAAGATCGCGGTGAGCACCGCCTTCTCGAACCTCCCCGGCGTACCCCCTCCGCCGCGGGCGCTCGTGGGAGCGACGCTCTTAGACGGCAACGGCGGCCCCCCGGTCGCCGATTCCGTCGTGCTCCTCCGCGACGGGAAGATCGAGTGCGCCGGGAGCCGCGCCGCCTGCCCGGTCCCGGCCGGGATCGAAACCTCCGACCTCAAGAACCAGTGGATCACCCCCGGGCTCGTCGACGCCCATGTCCATTTCTCCCAGACCGGCTGGGCGGACGGACGGCCCGACGCGATCGACGTCCGGGCGGCCCATCCGTACGAGAAGGTCGAGGCGGACCTGAAGGGCCATCCCGAACGCTTCGGCCACACCTACCTGTGCACGGGAGTCACCGCGGTCTTCGACGTCGGCGGCTATCCCTGGACCCTGGAGCTTGCCAAGCGCTTCGGGGAGAGCACCGAGGTCCCCCACGTCGCCGCCGCCGGTCCGCTCCTCTCGACCCTCGACCACTGGCTCAACCTGCCGGCCGAGCGCCAGTTCATCTATCTGAAGGATGCCGAGACCGGCCGCGCCGGCGTGGACTATCTCGCCTCCCAGGGCTCGCGGGCGATCAAAGTTTGGTTCATCCCCCAGAAGAGCCCCTCGATCGCCGAGATGGGAAAGGCCGTGCGGGCCGCCGGGGAGGAGGCGACGAAGCTCGGTCTCCCCCTGATCGTCCACGCGACCGGCTTGGAGGAGGCCAAGGAGGCCCTCCGCGCCGGGGCGCACCTCTTGGTCCACAGCGTCTGGGACCAGCCGATCGACGACGAGTTCCTCGCTCTCTTGAAGAAGAACGGCACGATCTACTGTCCGACCCTGACGGTGGGGAGAGGCTACGTGCGGATGTCCGAAGCCGCCTTGAAGAAGCAGGCGCTCCAGGTCGACGACCCCAACGGCTGCGTCGATCCGGGGACCCTCGCCAAGGTGGCGGAGACGGCGAAGGTCGCGACCGAGGGGACCGCCGAACGGCTCGCCGCCCGCGACAAGACGACGACGGAGCGCGAGAAAATCGCCGCCTCAAACCTCAAACGGGTCTCGGAAGCCGGGGTGACGATCGCCATGGGCACCGACGCCGGCAACCCGCTGACTCTTCACGGCCCTTCCGTCTATGGCGAGATGGAGGCCATGCAGGCCGCCGGCCTCTCGCCTCTCCAGGTGCTCACCGCCTCGACCCGCGGCGGCGCGACCGCCATGGGGCTCGACAATGAAATCGGGACCGTCGAGAAGGGCAAGGCCGCCGACCTGCTGATCGTCGGCGGCGACCCGGCGGCGGACATCGCCAACCTGCGCAAGGTGCGCTGGGTGGTGAGGGGTGGTGTGCTCCGGCCGCTCGCCGAGCTCCGGGCGCTGGCGACGGTGGAGGCTAAATAGCCGCCGGGCGGGTAGATCACCTCCTCAATCGAGCGGGAACTCCAGGTTGTAGGAGTACCGTCCGCGCTGGACGACGAGAGGCAGGCCGCCGCGGTCGTAGCCGCGGAGAACCTCCTCTCCCAGGACGTCGAGCTTGGAAACCTCATGGCCGTTGGCGCCCAGGATGATGTCGCCGGGGGCGAGACCGGTGCGGTCGGCCGCCGTGCCGCGGGTGACCCCTTTGATGACGAGCCCCCCACGTTCCTCCGCGACTTCGAGGCCGACGTTCTTGGCGAGGATACGGAGACCGAGGTCGCGCGGGGGGCGGATGGGCCGAAGGGTGGCGTCCACCGTTCGGTTGCCGCGGCGGAGGGCCAGGGTGAGCGGGGTGCCCTCGGGGAGCGAGTAGAGGGCCGTCGTCACGTCCTCCCGGCTGACCACCGGCTGACTCTGGATGGCGGTGACGACGTCTCCCTCGGCGAGGCCGGCCTGGGCGGCCGGCGAGCCGGGGTAGACCTTGAAGACGTAGGCGCCGCGAGTCACCGCGAGGTCGTTGCGGCGGGCGAGCTCGGGATCGACGGTGACGAGACGGAGGCCGGTCCACAGGGGGTGGAGCTCGCCGAAGCGGAGCAGGTCGGTGACCACCCGGCGGGCGCGGTCGGCGGGAATGGCGAAGCCGATGCCGTTCGCCCCCGAGACGATCGCCGTGTTGATGCCGATGACGTCCCCCAGGATGTTGACCAGAGGGCCGCCCGAGTTGCCGGGGTTGATCGAGGCGTCGGTCTGCAGGAAGTCGGTGAACATGCGCTCTCCCTCCTCGGAGGGGACGGTGCGGCCGCGGGCCGAGATCACCCCGGTCGTCACCGAGTTGGAGAGGCCGAAGGGGTTGCCGATCGCGATCACCGTCTCGCCGATCATCAGGTCGGCCGAGGAGCCGAGCGGGACGGCGGGGAGGTTCTTGCCGTCGACCTTCAACACCGCGAGATCGGCATCCCGGTCCGATCCCAGGAGCTGCGCCTTGTGCTCGCGGCCATCGAGGCTGATGACGGTGATGCTCGATGCTCCCTGGACGACATGGGCGTTGGTCACGACGATGCCGTTGGGATCGATGACGAAGCCCGACCCGAGCGACTGGGCACGCCGCTGCCGCGTGCCGAAGAAGCCGCCGAAGAAGGGATCGGCCTCGCGCACGATCGACTCGGCCGAAATGTTGACCACCGCCGGGGAGATCCGCTCGACCACCTGGACGACCGGGGTGCGCCGCTGGCGTTGGGTGCCGGACGGGGTGCCGGACGGGGTGGGATTGGCGATCGGCGGTGGAGCGCTCCGAGAGCTCGCGGAGGGAGTCGCGGCCTGCTGGGGAGTCGCGGTGGAGGCTGACGAATCCACGGCTGGGACCACCCGCAGGGCGGCGAGCGCCACGAGGCATCCGAGGAGAACGACGATGACGGTGATGGGAAGAAAATGTCGCATGGCGGCTTTAGATTAGAATACGGCCCGCCCCGGGGGGAATCCGTCCGTTTGAGCCCCACCCTCGTCGGGTCCTCCACGAAAGGAGATTCCATCGTGCAGCACAGTCGTTTCGGCGCCCTGCTCGCGGCGGGGATGCTGGCTTTCGCCACCCTGGCCACGGCGGCTATCCCTCCCACCCCCCCCAAGCCGTCGCAGGACGTCTTCCCCTATCCCATCCACGAGACGAGCCTGGCCAACGGCCTCCGGGTCGTCGTCATCCCCTATGACAGCCCGGGCATCGTCGCCTACTTCACGGTGGTGCGCGCCGGCTCGCGCAACGAGGTGGAGGCGGGCCACAGCGGCTTTGCCCATTTCTTCGAGCACATGATGTTCCGTGGCACCGACAAGTACCCGTCGAGCGCCTACAACGAGCTCCTGAAGCGCATGGGCGCGGACAGCAACGCCTTCACGACCGACGACTACACCAACTATTACACGATCGGCCCCGCGAGCTCGCTGGCGACGATGATGGACATGGAGTCGGATCGCTTCAAGAATTTGAAGTATAGCGAGGACGCCTTCAAGACCGAGTCCCTCGCCGTTCTCGGCGAGTACAACAAGGGAGCGTCGAACCCCGGTCAGCCCTTGGAGGAAAAGACCCGCGACCTGAGCTTCCAGAAGCACACCTACAAGCACACGACCATCGGCTTCATCGCCGACGTCAAGGCCATGCCCGGTTACTACGACTACAGCCGTCAGTTCTTCGAGCGTTTCTACCGACCGGAAAACGTCGTCGTCCTGGTGGTGGGCGACGTCCAGCCGGAGAAGGTGTTCGAGCTGGCAAAGAAAGATTACGCGGACTGGAAGCCGGGCTACAAGGAAGTGAAGATCGAGCCCGAGCCGCCGCAAGCGAAAAAGCAGGAAGCTCACATCGACTGGCCGACCCCCACCCGCCCCCAGATGCTCCTCAGCTATCACACGCCGGCCTTTTCGACCGCCGACGTCGATACCGCGGCCTTGGATATCCTGGGCGATCTTCTGTTCAGCGAGTCGGCGCCGCTCTACCAGGACTTGGTCGTTCAGAAGCAGTGGGTCGACGGCCTCCAGGGAGGCAATGGCGACCACCGCGACGCCTACCTCTTCCAGATGTATGCCCAGGTCAAGTCGGACGACCTGATCCCCAAGGTGCAACAGACGGTCGACCAGTACATGGAGCAGCTCAAGAAGCAACCGATCGACCGCCAGCGCCTGGAGCGCGTCAAGTCGCACCTGCGCTATGCCTTCGCCCTCTCGCTCAACAGCCCGGGGGCGGTCGCCTTCCAGGCAGCGCGGGCGATCTCGCTGACCGGCGACGTCCATACCCTGTCGCGGATCTACGAGGAGTACCAGAAGGTCACCCCGGAGGACATCCAGCGGGTCGCCCGCCAGACCTTCCGTCCCGAGAACGAGACCGTCGTCACCCTGTCGCACCCCGGGGACAAGCCCGCCGCGGCCCAGGGAGGGAAATAGTCATGAGGAACCGCAAACTGACTCTGCCGGCCCTGGCGCTCGCAGCGGTCTTCTGCGCTGCCGGTACGGCGGCGACCGCCGCCACCCCTGCCCACTCCAGCGGAATCGACGGGATGCAGGTTGTCGCCGTCCCCAGATCCGGCTCGCCGCTCGTCGCCATTCGTCTGCTCTTCGATGCCGGCTCGATCTACGACCCGCCCGGCAAGGAAGGTCTCGCGGCCCTCACCTCCCAGATGATCGGCCAGTCCGGCACCGCGAAGCACTCGTACAGCCAGTTGGTCGAAGCCCTCTATCCGATGGCCGCGTCGATCGACTCGAGTTCCGACCGTGAGGTGACGGTCTTCTACGGCGAAGTCCACAGGGACAAGCTCGCCGACTACACGGCCCTCCTCGAAGAGGCGATCCTCCAGCCGGGCTTCGCCCAGACCGACTTCGAGCGCAACAAAGAGCAGCTGCTCGCCTATCTGACGACGACCCTCCGGGCCTCCGACGATGAGCTCCTAGGCCTCGAAGAGCTCCAGGACAAGATCTTCGCCGGGCATCCCTACGGCCACCCCACGGAGGGTACGGTCGCGGGCTTGAAGAGCATCACGCTCGACGACGTCAAGGGCTTCTACCGTGAGCACTACACCCGGGCAGGCCTGATCCTCGGGGTGGCGGGCGGCTATCCGGCCGGCTATGTCGAGAAGTTGGAGAAAGATCTCGCCGTACTCCCGGCGGGAACCGCGGGCAGGAAGGCGCTGCCGCCGGCACCCAGGCTCACCGGCCGCAACTTCCAGCTGATCGAGAAGGAAACCGCCTCCGTCGGCGTCAACCTGGGCTATGCGCTGCCGGTCAACCGCCTGGAAGCCGACTATTACCCGCTGATGGTCGCCAACAGCTTCCTGGGCGAGCATCGCACCTTCCACGGCCGGCTACAGCAGCAGCTCCGCCAGGCGCGGGGCTTGAACTACGGCGACTACTCTTATATCGAGTACTGGTTGTCGCCGCCCCGGACCAGCAAGCCGACTCCCAACGTGCCTCGCCGCGAGCAGTACTTCTCGGTCTGGCTCCGCCCCTTGGTGCCGAGCACCGCCCACTTCGCGGTGAGAAACGCCCTCTACGAGGTCGAGCGGCTGCGCGACAAGGGAATGACCCAGGCGGAATTCGACCTCACCCGCGAGTTTCTCCTCAACTACTCCAAGCTCTGGGGACAGACGCTCCAGAGCCGCCTTGGCTTCCAGATGGACAGCCGCTACTACGGCATGCCTTCTTATCTGGATGAGATTCAGACCCGACTGCCGAAACTGACCGTCGACGACGTCAACCGTGCGGCCAAGAAGTACTTCCAGACGGAAAACTTCGAAGCGGTGATCGTGACCGCCAAGGCGGCGGACTTCAAGGCGTCGCTCGAGAAAGACGAGCCAAGCCCCATGAAGTACAACACCCAGGCCGCGCCCGAAGTCCTGACCGCCGACAAGACGATCGAGGCCCTGAAGGTCAAACCGACTTCGGTCGAGATCGTGCCGGTCGCTCAGGTGTTCGAGAAGTAGGAAGAGAAAGCAGGAAGATCGCGGCTTGCCGAGCGCCCGGGGGAAAGCCCCGGGCGCTTTTCTGTCGGAAGGTCTCTATCCGGCCAACGTGAAGTACCGAACTGCGGGCCCTACTTCGACTCGCATTCCCTGGGAAAGCGTCAGGGCCTCGCCTTGAAGGCTACACATTCCGACCGGGGAGCGTGGGAGCTGCACGCTCGTCGGCCCGGCGGTGCTCCAGCCCGCCACCACCGCCATCCCATCAGGACGCCTGAAGAGATAGAGACGGACAGATTCAGGAGCTGGGAGCACCTGCTCCAGCCGGGTGCCATCGAGCTCGCGAACCAGAGTCCGGAGGGCGTGGAAGCTCGGTCGGCGGCGCGGCTTTTGGGGATCGACGGGGTCCATGAGGCCATAGCCCTTGGCGATGAGCTGCCACCAGAAGACACGCTCCACGAGACCCGTGCCGAGAGTCAGCAGGTAGTAGCGGGCCAGGTAGTCGGCCTGGGTCTCCTCGTCGACCGCAACGGCGTGGCCGGCGGGCGAATGGGGGCCCTCCGAGAGCGGCCAATTGACCTCGGTGATGAAAGAACGGCCGGCGGCGTTCCTCGCGGTGTCGGCGATCGCCTGGAGAAGCACCACCTTGTCCACGGTGTCGAAGCCGGCCTGGCGGTTCTCGGGGGCACCGCGACGGTCGACGTAGAGGAGGCTCGACACTCCATCGAAATGCAGGCCGGAGCGCTTGAGATTTAAGACGGCGGCGGTGACGTGATGCTCGAAGTCGATGACCGCCGGGCCCAAGATCTCGATCTTCTCCCCTGGAGCCTCTCCGGAGCGCGCGCGAAGGATCTCCGCCGCGGAGGTCGCGAGCGCCACATACTCGGAGAGGTTCCAGGCCCCCCACTTGCTGCGGTTGATCGCATGGCCGATCTCGAAGCGCCGGCCGTAGGGGGTGAACCGCTCGGCGATCTCCTCCATCGCCGCCCGCCATCGTGGCAGGTCTTTGACCAGCTCGCGGTTCTGGGGCAACGCGAAGGTCAGCTCGTGCCCGCGGTCGGCGAGCTCACGCGCCAGCTCCTCCTCCGCCGTGTGGTCCGTCTCCCAGGGATGGAGCCGAAGAAGGACCGGAAGCGGCCGTGCCCCGAGACAGAGCTCGGCCAGGGCCTTCGGGACCACCCCGGGAGCCTCCGGGTAGGGACGGACGGCGACCCCCACACCTTCCCAGGCGACCGGCTTCGCGTGGAGGTCTCCCTGGAGCTTCCGATATCGCGACCAGATTTTCGGCAGGGCCGAGGCAAGAGCCAGCGCCTCCTCGGCATGGCCGCGGGCGTCGGCGAGGCGGATGCCGAGCTTCGCCAACTTCCCGGCGTGCTGGTGGGGCTGGTCGGAGAGCGCATCCCACACCACCCGGTCGCGCGCCGTCGCCCCGGCTGGCGGCGGTGGGATGTGGGCGTGCGGCCGCCGACTGGGACCGGCGAGGTTGCGCAGGCGCGGCAGCAGGCCGCGCAGGGCGGGTTTCAACCGGTTCTTGAACAGAAAGCCCGCGTGGTAGAAACGGTAGAGAACCCGCCGGAGCGCCCCGGTCCTCTGGGGCTGCCAGTAGGCGAGGAGGAGGCGGTCCTGGTGCTCGGGCCGGAAGAGGGCGAGCCGGCAGAGATCGCGACTGCGCTCGGAGACCGTGAGACGCCGCCCGGCGCGCATCCGGTTGAGATCCAGAAGGTAGAGGTCGCGGGGAACCGCCGCCTGGTCCTCGGGGAGGAGAAGGTTGCCGCCCGAGAGATCGCGATGCCAGAAGCCGGCGTCGTGAAGTCGGCGGGCGGTGCGGCCGAGGGTATCGAGGAAGGCGAGAAAGTCGACCTCGGGGAACTTTTCGTCGAGCTCTCGCCCGTCGACGGAGTTGGCGGCCCTGAAGAGATAGCGCGCCTCGATCGCCCGCGGCAGATGGCGGCAGACGTAGAAAGACGGGCCGTCGGGGAGAGTCGATTCGGCGAGCAGCAACGGCTCAGGAGTGGCGATTCCCGCCGCGCCCAGCGCCCGCGCCATCTCGAAGCTCTTCGCCGCCTTGCTCCTCCGCCGTAATCGATCCTTGAGGCCAGAGCGCCGGAACTGCTTCACGACGACGTCGAGCGGACCCTCGGGAGTGGCGAAATGGGCGAGGTAGAGATAGTTGCGCCCCCAGTGGAGGGTCTTGACGGCGGCGGAAGCGGCGGTCAGCCGGGCGACCTCGGCGGCAAAGGCGTCACCAGGCAGGCGATACTCGGAAAAGACCCTGCCGGTGAAGCCCGGGATGGCGAAGGCCTCTGGCATCTTGCCGGGTGTCCCCGGAATCCCCGGAGAGACGGCCGGCGCAGGTATGCCGTCCGCGAGAGCCGTGTCGGTCCTGCGCCGGGTATCCAGGGTCGGGGAGGACACCTAGACCTCCAGGACGTCGAAGCGCTCGTGGTGGAGCTCGGAGTCGCTCTGCAGGAGGATCTTCACCCCGAGCGACCTTTCGAGTTCGTCTAAGATCGCCCTTTCCTCCTGTTGGAGGGCGCGGGCCACCTCGGGATGAACCCGGAGGAGCAACTCGCTCTGCCCGGCCCGGCCGCGCAGGCGGAGCAACGCCTTCCGGAGGGTGAGACAGATGGTGGCGATCGATTTGATGCGCCCGCGGCCGCCACAGTAGGAGCAGGGCTGGGTGAGCAGGCGCTCCAGGTTCGAACGGCTGCGCTTCCGGGTCACCTCGACGAGGCCGAACTCCGAGATGTTCAGGACTTTGGTCTTCGCCCGATCCTTCTTGATCTCGCGCTCCAGGCAGGAGAAGACTTCGATTCGGTGCTCTTCTTCGACCATGTCGATCAGGTCGATGACGATGATCCCCCCGAGGTCGCGCAGGCGGATCTGGCGGACGATCTCAGAGACCGCTTCGAGGTTGGTCTGGAGCACCGTGTCCTCCAGCGTGCTCTGGCCCACGAAGCGGCCGGTGTTGACGTCGATCGCGACCAGCGCCTCGGTGGGATTGATGACGATGTATCCCCCCGACTTGAGCCAGACCTTGGTCTTCAAGGCGGCCTCGATCTGATCCTCGATACCGAACTGCTCGAAAAGCGAGGCGGACTGGCGGAAGAGCCGGACCTTGCCGACGAAGGCGGGCTGCACCTGGTCCAGGAACTCCAGGATCCGCTCGTAGGTGTCCTCGCCGTCCACCCAGAGAACGCTGTACTCCTGAGAGAGGAGGTCGCGCACCACCCGGAGGGCGAGATCGACGTCCTGGTGGAGGAGAGTGGGGGCGGAGACCTTGGTGGCGCGCTGGCGGACCTTGTCCCACAGCTTCGAGAGGTAGCCCAAGTCGCTCTCGAACGCCTCGCGCTCCTTGCCCTCCCCCACCGTGCGCACGATGAGCCCGCCACCGCCGCCGCCCTGGACCGGAAGCTGGCCGAGAATGGAGAGCAGGCGCTCGCGCTCGCCCTCGTCCTCGATCCGCCGGGAGACCCCGAAGTGGCGGACGGTGGGGAGGAGCACCAGGTAGCGGCCCGGCAGGGTGACGTGGGTGCTGATCCGCGCTCCCTTGTTGGGAAGAGGGTCCTTGACCACCTGAACGATGATCTCCTGCCCCTGCTTCAAGAGATCGCCGATCGACGGCGGCGGCCCGTGCGGGGGCTCCTCGGCGGAACGCGGCTCCTCGAGCTCGATGTCGTGGTCCTCGTCCTCCATCGCCTCGACGTCGGTCGACACGTCGCTCACGTAGAGGAAGGCGTCGCGGTCGAGGCCGATGTCGACGAAAGCCGCCTGCATTCCGGGAAGGACCCGGGTCACCCGGCCTTTGTAGACATTGCCGACCAGACCCCTGTGCCGGTGGCGCTCGACGAAGATCTCCGTCAGCTTGTCGTCTTCGAGCACCGCGATGCGGGTCTCGTGCGGGTCGCTCTCGACGAGCATCTTGATGGTCATGGCCGCCGACAAGTAGATCACAACGCGTTCACAATGCGCTCCTTCAGCGATTTACGTAGCGGCGAAGGTCGACGCCCAGGATCATGCCCGTGGCGAGAAAGTTGAAAAGGGTGAACGATCCGCCGTAGGAAATGAAGGGGAGTGGAATGCCGGTGACGGGGAGGAACCCCACGACCATGGAGCTGTTGTAGAGGACGTGGAAGCAGAAGACCGAGAGCAGCCCCACGACGAGCAGGATGCCGGCCCGGTCCCGAGCCCGCATGGCGACCCGGGCGGCGCTCACGATATAGAGGATGTAGAGGCCGATCACCGCCGCCACCCCGAGAAACCCCCACTCCTCGGCGAGCACGGAGAGGATGAAGTCGGTGTGGCGGGCGGGAAGGAAGCGGAGCTGGCTCTGGGTCCCCTGCATGTAGCCCTTGCCCACGAGCTCACCCGAGCCGACCGCGATCTTGCTCTGGCGCACCTGGTAACCCGCTCCCAAGGGGTCGTTGTCCGGCTGCAGGAAAGTCATCACCCGCTGGCGTTGGTAAGCGCGCATCCCGAAGCTCCAGAGCCCGACCCCGAAGACGAGCACGAGGAGCGCCGAGATGACGAGCACCCTCACCCGGACGCCGGAGATGAGGAGCATCCCGGCGAGCATGGGGACGAAGATGAACGCCACGCCGAGGGCCGGTTCGACGACGACCAGGAGCATGGGGAGGAGCACCAGGAGGACCGCCGCGGCGATCTGCTTCAGGTCGAGGACGCGCCGGTTGAGCCCGGCTAAAAAGCGGGCGAGAAAGAGGGCCGTCGCGAGCTTGGCGAATTCCGAGGGCTGGAACTGCCAGGGACCGAGCTGGAACCAGCAGCGGGCGCCCCCGCGCTTGACCCCGAAGACGAGGACGGCGGCGAGCGCCACGAGCGACAGGATGTAGAGGACGAGCGAGAAGTCGAGGAGCACGTGGTAGTCGATCGCCATGGCGAGGAGGAGGAGCGCCACCCCGAGCCCCACCCAGGCGAGCTGCCGGGGGAGGAAGTCGGTCACCATTTCAGAGCTCGCGCTGTGCACCGTCGCCAGGCCGACGCACGCCAGGAGGAGGGCGGCAAGCACAAGCCCGCCGTCGACCGAGGAGAGCACCTTGAAGCGCGGCTTCTCCTCAGAGAGCGTGGGGAGTATCGAGAGCGGACGCGAAATACTTTTCATAGAGATCGTGGGCCAGAGGCATCGCGCCGTGCGACCCGCCGCCGTGCTCGGCGAAAACCACGAGGACGATCCGGGGATCGGCGAGTGGCGCGAACGAGGTGAACCAGCCGTGGTCGCGATATTTGAAGGGGAGATTCTTTTCGTTGCGTTGGGCCTGGGCGATGACCTGCACCGAGCCGGTCTTGCCGGCGATGTCCATGCCCTCCACCCGGGCCGAGTTGTAGGCCGTCCCGCCCGGCTCGTTGACCACCGCCCAGAGCCCACGGCGGACAGCGTCCAATGCCTTCGGATCGAGCGGCACCTGCTCGGGCTCCGGCGATTCGGCGTCGTCCTTGATCAGATGCGGCACGACCCGCTTACCGCCGTTGGCGACGATCGCGGTCATCATCGCCATCTGGAGCGGGGTGAGGAGGACCGGTCCCTGGCCGATCGCAACCGAGATCGTCTCCCCGGGGTACCAGGGGATCTTCCGATACTTGAGGCTCCAGGCCGGATCGGGAACGAGGCCCCGCTTCTCGCCCTGGATGTCGATGCCGGTGAGCGACCCCAGGCCGAAAAGGCGGGCGTACTTGGCGATCCGCTCGATGCCGAGCTTCTGGCCGAGATGATAGAAAAAGACGTCGCAGGAGTGAGCGAGGGCCTCATGGACGTCGACCGTGCCGTGGCCCTCCTTCCGCCAGCAACGGAAGGGGTGGCCGTAGATCACCGTCGAGCCCGGACAGAAGACGCTGTCGTGCTCGGAGATCACGTGCTCGGAGAGGCCCGCCGTCGCCATGACGATCTTGAACGTGGAGCCCGGCGAGTAGGCGTTCTGGAGGGCACGGTCCTGGAGCGGGTTGTTGGGCTCGTCCAGGAGCGCCTGCCACTCGTCGGCGGCGAGCCGGCGGGCGAAGAGGTTCGAGTTGAAGCTCGGCGAGGAGACGAGAGCCAGGATCTCGCCGTTTCTGGGGTCCATGGCGACGATCGCCCCCACCTTCTCCGGGCCGTCCAGGAGCCGGGCCGCCTCCTGCTGGAGATCGAGATCGAGGGTCAGGGTCAGGCTCTTGCCGGGTACCGCCGGCCGCCGGCCGTACTCGCGGAGCAGCTCGCCCCGGCTGTCGACGACCACCACCCGCTCGCCGTCCTTGCCGCGGAGCGCCGTGTCGTAGGTTTTCTCCAGACCCTTCTTGCCGACCTGGTCGCCGGCGGTGAGCGCCCCCTCCGAGCGATCGACCTCCTCCTGCGCGACCTCGCCGAGGTAGCCCAGGACGTGCGCCGTCTGCGCGCCGTGCCGGTAGAGCCGGAGGTGCTGGACCTCGACGTCGAATTCGGGGTATTCGAGGCTCGCGACCCCGATCCGGGACACTTGGGCGAGGGTCAGATTCTCGCCCACGAGGACCGGCTTGAAGACCGGGATGCCGCGGTAGTGCTGGAGGAGCGCCTGGAGGTCCGCGGGCGGCTTGCCCAGGACGTCGGCGACGAAATTCATGGCGCGCTTCGGATCGCCGCTCCGACTGCGGTCGATCAGCAGGTTGTAGCTCGGGATGTTCTCGACCAGGAGCCGGCCGTGTCGGTCGTAGACCAGCCCGCGGGGGGCCTGGATGGGGAGCTTGCGCAGCCGGTTGTTCTCGGCGAGCTCCCGGTAGTAGTCCCCCTGGACGATCTGGACGAACCAGAAGCCGGCGCCGATGAGGACGAGGACCGAGGTGATCAGACGGGTCATCACCCGTACCCGGAGGATCAGATCCTCGCGATGCTCGCGAACGACTTTCATCCGCTTTAATCCAGCCGGAGGCGGCTCATCCGGCTCCGTCGCCGGGTCTCGTAGTTGCGGGTGAGGCTCCCGATCGCGGCGTAGATCACCATGCCGGCGAGGCCACAGGCGACCGCCTTGGTGCCGGCCCACAGGGGGCGAGGCAGGGCCGGATCGGGAAGGAGAAGATAGGTGAGACCCACGAGGACCGCCTGTTGCAGCACGGAGGCGAGACCCACGACGCCGAAGACGCCGGTCGCCCGCTGAATGACCAGGCGCTGCGCCAGCCGGGCCACTCCGTAGCCCACTATGGTATCAGCGAATCCATAGAGACCGTAGAGGCCGCCCGTCAGAGTGTCGTGGATGAGGCCCGCGGCGAGACCGACCAGGAGCCCGGCGAGGCTGTTGCCGGAGAGCGCCTGGAGAGCCACGACGACCAGAAAGACGTCCATCACTCGCGGAAAGTCGGGGAACAGGTGGGACCCCACGAGATGGACGAGGAGCGCGGCCGCGAGGCCGAGGATGAGCCTAACGGCGCCGGACACCGGGGAGGGCCTCCTGGATCGCCTGCGGGACAGGGGAGTGTTCCAGGAGGTAGACCTGGTCTAGGGTCCCGAAGTCGACCGCCGGGACGAGACGGATCCTGTGGAACAGCTGGCCGCCCGGCTCCAACGGGCCACCCGGCTCGACCGAAGCGACCGTTCCCACCGGGATCCCCCGTGGGTAGATGCCGTCGATCCCGGCGGTGACGATGCGGTCGCCCACCCGGACGTCGGCCTGGAGCGGCACGTAGTCGAGCTCCAGCCCCTCTCTGGCGCTGCCGCGCACCACCCCCTGGCGGCGGGTGCGGAGAGCCATGGCGCCCACAGCCGCGGCGCGGTCGGTGATGAGTTGAACCTTGGCGTAGGTCCCGGAAGCCACGACGACCCTCCCCACCAGCCCTTCAGGCGAGAGCACCGGTTGGTTGAACTGGGCCGGCCGCGGGCCGGCGTAGAGGACGAGGGTGCGGAGGAGCGAGGAGCGGTCGACATAGACGACGTCGGCCGCCCGGATGTCGCCGGAGGGTGGCGCCGCGTAGTCGACCGCCGCCCCCAGCCGCGCCATCTCATCTCCCAAATCGGTCGTCCGGAGGAGCCGGAGCCGGAGATCCAGCACCTCCCGCTGGAGCGCGCGGTTCTCGTCGATCAGCCGGCCGCGGAGGGCGAAGCTCTCGCGGCCACCCGAAAAGCTCTCCGAGACGACCGCCACCAGCCGCGCCAGCGGTCCGAGCACGCGCAGGCCCGCCGACTCCAAGGCAGTCCCGTGCCCACCCCGCCCAGGAACCTGGACGGCGAGGAACACCAACTGCCCGGCGAGGACCAGGATCAGCAACCAGCCGGTACGGCGCTCGTCCACGCTTCGGTCCGACGGAAGGCGGCCGTCTACCGAATGGAGACCTTGCGCAGCAGGTCCATGTCGGAGAGGACACGGCCGGTGCCGAGCACGACGGATGCCAGCGGATCTTCGGCGAGGACGACCGGCAGGCCGGTCTCATCGCGCAGACGCTGGTCCAGATTGCGCAGGAGGGCCCCGCCGCCCGAGAGGACGATGCCCTTGTCCATGATGTCGGCGGAGAGCTCAGGCGGTGTCCGTTCGAGGGCCATCCGCACCGCCTCGACGATCGTCGCCACCGGCTCGGCCAGGGCCTCGCGGATCTCCTCGTCGGAGATGGTGAGGGTCTTCGGCACGCCCTCGACCAGGTCGCGCCCCTTGATGTCCATCTTGATCTCTTCCTTCAGGGGGTAGGCCGAGCCGAGCTGGATCTTGATCTGCTCGGCCGTGCGCTCGCCGATCAGCAGGTTGTACTTCCTCTTGAGGTACTGGATGATTCCGACGTCCATCTCGTTGCCGGCGATCCGCACCGAGCGGCTGTAGACGGTGCCGGCGAGCGAGATGACCGCCACGTCGGTCGTACCGCCGCCGATGTCGACGATCATGTTGCCCGACGGCTCGGTGATCGGCAGCCCCGCCCCGATCGCCGCCATCATGGCCTGCTCGACCAGGAAGACCTCGGAGGCTCCGGCCCGCATCGCCGAGTCCTTGACCGCGCGCTTCTCCACCTGGGTGATCTCGGAAGGCACCCCGATGACGATCCGCGGGTGGACGTACATCTTGCGCCCGTGCGCCTTCTTGATGAAGTACTCGAGCATGCGCTCGGTGACCTCGAAGTCGGCGATGACCCCGTCCTTCATCGGGCGGATCGACTCGATGTTGCCGGGAGTCCGGCCGAGCATCTCCTTGGCCTCGATCCCCACCGCCTCGATGCGATTGGTCAGCTTGTTGATGACGACGACCGAGGGCTCGCGCACGACGATGCCCTGGTTTTTGGCGAACACCAGGGTATTGGCGGTGCCGAGATCGATCGCCAGGTCTTTCGAAAAATAACGGAGCAGCGAACCAACAGGCATCAGGCTTTCTGGTCCTTATGAGTTGCTCCACGCCCAAGGCGCGGAGTGCGGCCGGTTTCAGGCGGCAGGGTCCCTATCTTATCGGTGAAACTCATCTCTCGTGTCAGGGATTGGCGACGAACTCCCGGAGGCGCTTCACGGTCGCGTTGCCCCAGCCGTCGCGCGCCCGGATCTCGATGAAGCTCAACCCCTCCCTGGTCAGCTGGACGGTTTTGGTGAAAGTGCCGTCCGGGTTGACCTTCACCTGCTCCCCGTTGACCTCCACCACCGCCCCCGGCTCGGTCTTGCCGCCGACGATGAAGATACTACCGTAGGATTTGACATCTTCGAGGTCCAAGGGGGGTGGTGTTTTGTCGCCTTCCCCCGCGCCGCTCCTGAAAGACGCCACCCGGAAGCGCCGCGGCGGGCTCCAGGGACCCTGCGTGCCGTCCTTGCCGTAGGCCGCCACCCGCCACTGGAACGTGCCCTCGCCACGCAGACCGAGCGTGGCATGGTTCTTCGCCCGGTTGTTGACGTCGATGACGTTGTCGACGAAGAGATGGTTGCGCGACACCTGGAGGGCATAGCGGGAGACTCCGGCGATCGGCTGCCAGGCGAGGAGCAGGCGCGGCTCCTTGGTGGAATCGATCTCCAGGTTGTCGGCGGGTTCGAGCGGATCGGGGCGAGCGGGGAGGGACTGCGGCTCGGAGAGGAGATCGCCGGTCTGGGTGACCTGCTGGAGCTCCTTGACGTCGCGCTTCAGGCCGCCCTTCGATTCCAGCTCGAGACCGCCGTGAAAGGCACCATAGCGCCCTTTTCTGGAGTCGCGGTCGAAGGCGACATAGGCCTCCGAGTTCTTGTCGACCCGCGCCTCCGCCCCTGGGGTCTTCACCTTGCTCGCCCGAATGGAGGTGTTCAAGTCGACCCAGCCATAGTCCATCTGGATCGACTGCTCGGTCCCGCCCCCCTCGGCGGGGCGGGGAGGAGCGATGATGAACTGGGTATTGGGGCGCACGGTGAACAGGGTGCCGTCGCCGAACATGATCTCGGCCGAACCGGCGCCCGCGGTCCGTACATAGTCGCCGGCGTGCAGGGGAACGTGGCTCCGCGCCTCCTCCCACTCGTCGCCACTGGCCCCACTGCCCCGCCGATAGTCCACCTCCCCCTGGATGGAGACGAAGTGGGCCTCCCCGGAGGCCCCAGGGCGGAGCGAGTCACGGATGGCCGAGAGGAGAGCCCAGCTGCGCTCGGCGTTCTGCAGCGAGTCGCGATATGCGCCGCGGGTGAAGTAAGCGCGGGCATCCTCCAGGCTCTGGCGGGCGGTGCCGAAGTCGCTCTTGGCGGCGATCCCGGGCTCTCCCTGGAGTTGCTCCAGGATCACCTGGGCCTTGGCGATCAATTGCTGCGCCTGCCGTTCGCTCGCCTGTCGCTCCCAGATCCGGTAGACGCCGTACGAGATCCCCAGGACGACCAGGATGAGCAACAGGAACGCCCATCCCCGGAGGGTGTCCACCGAGACGCTGTACCAATCCTTTCTCGGGCTGCCGGCCTTCAGGGGGGGCACTGGAACTCCCTTTCATGTAGGGAAACGAATATTAACACGGTTGTCGGGCTGCTCGCCGGCTGCTACAGTACTACGTCCCTCCGGGGTCGAAAGGAGTTCGTCCGATGCTCAAGGTTTTCCGTGACAACCTCAAATACTTAAGCTGGATTCTCTGGGTGATCATCGCCCTCTTCGTGGCCGCCATCTTCATCGGCTTTGGGGACGTGACCAGCTTCGGGAAGGGCGCGAATTCCGCCCACGTGGCGGCGACGGTGGGGCACGACACCATCACCCGCGACGACTATCAGCGCAGCTACCAGGCGCTCGATCGGCGTTTCCAGCAGATGTACGGCGAGCAGTACACCCCTGAGATGGCGAAGCAGATGCAGCTGCCGCTCCAGGCTTTGACCCAGGCCGTCAACCAGAAGATCCTTCTGGGAGAGGCGAAGCGCCTGGGCCTCCAGGCGAGCGACGCGGAGGTGCGCGAGCGCATCCTGACCGCCCCCACCTTCCAGGACGAGAAGGGCCAATTCGTCGGCGAGAGCCTCTACAAGCAGTTCCTCTCCGAGCAGCTCCATATGACCCCCGATCAGTTCGAGGACCAGCTGCGGGAAGACCTGGTGCTCGGCAAGCTCATCGAAACCCTGCGGGCCGGCGTCTACATCTCGGATGAGGAGGTCGCCAAGGCCTACCGCGACCAGATGGAGAAGGCGAAGATCCGCTATGTCGAGCTCCCCAAGGGTCGCTTCGTCCAGGCCCAGGAGAGCGTCCCGCAGAAAGAGCTCGCCGCCTACTACGAGGCGCATAAGGGGGAGTTCAAGCTGCCGGAGGAGCGTGAGGCCGCTTACGTCCTGGTCGAAAAGGCGAAGCTCCTGCCGCAGATCCAGGTGGACGAGAAGCAGATGCGGGACTATTACGACTCCCACGCCAAGGAGTTCGCCCAGCAGGAGCAGGTGCACGCCCGCCACATCCTCGCCAAGGTCGACGACCAGCACCCCGACGCTCTGGCGCAGAAAAAGATCGCCGACGCCAAGCAGCGGATAGAAAAGGGCGAGGACTTCGCCAAGGTCGCCAAGGAGCTTTCCGACGACCCGGGCTCCAAGGACCGCGGCGGCGATCTCGGTCTCTTCGGCCGCAACGCCATGGTCAAGGAGTTCGAGGAGGCCGCCTTCAGCGCCGAGCCGCACAAGCTGGTAGGCCCCATCCATTCGAACTTCGGCTACCACCTGATCGAGGTTCTCGACAAGAAGCCCGGCGGCCAGCAGCCGTACGAGCAGGTCAAGCAGCAGATCGGCACTCGCCTCGCTTTGGAGCGCAGCCAGGATCTCGCCCAGACCAAGGCCAAGGAGATCGCCGACCGTCTGCGCCGCGAGAAGCCGAAGGGCCCCGCGGACCTGGAGGCGATCGCCAAGGGCGACCCGACCCTCACCTTCGCCAAGACCGGCAAGTTCGGCCAGAACGACCCGGTGCCCGGCATCGGCCGTCTCCCCGCCTTCAACAAGGCCGCCTACGACATGGCGAAGGGCGCGGTGTCGGACCCCATCCAGGTCGGCCGCGGCTTCGCGGTGATCTACCTGACCGACGTCCAGGCGCCCAAGACGCAGACCCTGGCCGAGGTCGAGCCGCAGGTGCGGCTCGCCGTGGGGGACCAGAAGCAGCAGCAGATCGCCCTCGACCGGCTCACCCAGGCCAAGGACGAGATCGCCAAGGGTAAAACCCTCGATCAGGTCGCCGGCGAGCTGGGACTTCAGGCCAAGGACTCTCAGGAGTTCGGTGGTCAGGGCTTCATCCCCGGGCTCGGCTTCTCGCCGCAGCTCGCCCAGGCGGCCCTGGCGCTCTCCAGCGGTCAGGTCGGCGGTCCGTTCCCGGCCGGCCAGGGCGCGGTGCTCTTCCAGGTCACCGATCACAAGACCGTCGATCCCAAGGATCTCGCGACCAAGAAGGATCAGCTCAAGGAGCAGCTCGCGAGCGACCGCTTCCAGCGTGTCCTCTCCGCCGTGATCGAGAAGCGCAAGCGCGACCTGGGCGTCAACTTCAACCGGCAGTTCCTCGAAGCCTTTAACATCCAGCCGCCGCAGGCCTCGTAGGCGCTGTAGTCGCTGATAGCCCCGATCGATCCCCGGGGGGGATGTACAATCCCCCCCGTGATCGGCTACCTGCAGGGTCAGATCCTCAAGAACAGCACCGACCGCCTCCTCCTGGACGTGCACGGGGTGGGGTACGTCGTCCACATCCCCCTCTCCACCTATTACGAGATCGAGCGCCGCGGCGGCAGCGGGCCGGTCGCCCTCCACATCCACACCCAGGTGCGGGAGGACGACATCTCCCTCTTCGGTTTCTGGACCGAGCGCGAGAAGCTCCTCTTCGAGCGCCTGATCGGGGTAACGGGGATCGGGCCGCGCCTCGCCCGGGTGATCCTCTCCGGGATGGCGCCGGAGGATCTCCTCGCGGCGCTCGCCGCCGGCGACCTGGGCCGCCTGTCGAGCATCCCGGGGGTGGGCAAGAAGACCGCCGAACGGATGGTCCTGGAGCTGCGGGAAAAGATGCGCGAGCTTAAGGCCGAGCTGCCGGACAAGCCGCTTCCGGCCGACGACGACGTGGTCTCCGCTCTCGTCAACCTCGGCTATAAGCCGGCCCAGGCGGAGCGCGCCGTGGCCGACGCCCGCCGGGAGAGCCCCGACGCCGCCTTCCACGACCTCCTGCGCGCCAGCCTGAACCGCCTGTCCCGGGCGTAGCGGCTGGCGCGAGCCGCGCCTACATGAAGTACCCGTTCACGTCCACGACCAACTGAACGTTGCCGTTGCCGGTGACCAGGGGTTGGGCGGAGAGGGTGCCGCTGGTATCTGAGGAAATCGGCAGGATGGCATTGTTGGTCCGCGTCTGGCCGGCGCTGAAGTTGATCGTGCTGGCGACCGGGACGGGGTAGTTGCCCGGGAAGACGGAGATGAAGCCCGACCCGGTCGGGCTGACCACCGTGACGTTGATCGAGAGCGCCTTGGCGTTCGCCGGAATGCCGCAGTTGAAGGCGCTGATCCCGGCGACGGCGAAGGTGAGCTTCGACCCCGAGGCCAGGGGGCTGCTCTGGCGGGTGTCGAGGAGCCGGCACTGGGTCACGGTGTAGAAGCTCTTGGCGGTCGCCGGCAGGACTACGACCATCGTGGGCGTGGAGTCCACCGAGCCGGAAGCGTTCTGCAGGTGGAGGGCGACGGAATAGACACCGGCGGCCACCCCCGTCGTATCCCACCAGGCTCCCGCTCCCGTGACGTCGACCTCCCCAGGGCTGCCCAGCGGAGGAGGGGGCACGCTGGTCACCTTCCAGGTGTAGGTGAGCGGCGGCTTGCCGTGCCCGGTGCCGACCAGATTGACGAGTTGGCCGGCCTCGACCGCCACCGCTCCCACCTGAGCGCTCAGGATGACCGGGTTCGGGTTGAGCACGGTGATCATCTGGGTGAGCTGCTGAGAGCAGCCGAAGGCGTTGCAGGCCTTGAGAGTGACCTGCTTCTGTCCCGGAGTCGAGAATGAGAAGGTGGGGTTTTGGACCGTTTGGGTCGAGACTTGGGCTGCCGCCCGGGATCCGGCTCCGACCGAGGCCACGAAAAGCGCAGCTAGAAACAACCGCTGCACGGCTACACGAGCAGACGTCATCGGTGCATCCTCCGCCCGGAGCAGCAAATTGCTGGCGCTGCCGGACACAGCGCCTCCCGAAGGAGTTGAATCAAGCGTTACTTATATTGGCGCGAGGCTATCCCTATTCCAACCCGCGGTCAAGGGGGAAAATGGCTTTTTGGCATGAAGGAAGCGCAGGGGGCCGAGTAGAATGCACCGCATGGTCTCCGAAGAGCACCTCCTTTCCGGCGCGCCCGACCCCGAGGATCTGGGGGTCGAGGCCTCGCTCCGCCCGCGCCGGCTGGAGGAGTACGTCGGTCAGACCCGTATCCTCGACAACCTCCGGGTCTTCATCCGCGCCGCGCGCGAGCGGCGGGAGAGCCTCGATCACGTCCTTCTCTTCGGCCCCCCGGGGCTCGGCAAGACGACCCTCGCCCACATCATCGCCAACGAGATGAACGCGCCTCTGCGCATCACCTCCGGGCCGGTGCTCGAACGGGCGGGGGACTTAGCGGCGATCCTCACCAACCTCGATCCCGGCGAGGTGCTCTTCATCGACGAGATCCACCGGCTCGGGCCGACGGTCGAGGAGATCCTCTATCCGGCCCTGGAGGACTACCGGCTCGATCTCATCATCGGCCAGGGGCCGGCGGCGCGGACGGTGAAGATCGACCTGCCGCGCTTCACCCTGGTCGGCGCGACCACCCGTGCCGGCCTCATCAGCTCACCGCTACGCGCCCGCTTCGGGATCGTCCACCGGCTCGACTTCTACCGCCCCGAGGAGCTCGCCCGAATCATCCAGCGCTCGGCCCACCTGCTCAACATCCGCATCGATCCCGACGGGGCGGCGGAGATCGCCCGGCGGAGCCGCGGCACTCCGCGCGTCGCCAACCGCCTGCTCCGGCGGGTCCGCGACTTCGCCCAGGTCGAAGGGGCGGAGGTGGTCGACCTGGCCGCCGCCAAGCGGGCTCTCGGCCTCCTTGAGGTCGACGAGCACGGTTTCGACGATCTCGACCGCAAAATTTTGAGCACGCTCATCGAGCACTATGGCGGCGGGCCGGCCGGCGTCCGCGCCCTCGCCGCGGCGGTGGGCGAGGACCGCGGCACCCTGGAAGACTTCTATGAGCCCTACCTGATCCAGGAGGGCTTCCTCCAGCGCACGCCGCGCGGCCGGGTCGCCACCCGCCGCGCCTACGAGCACCTGGGCTATCCGCATCGGCCCGGCACCGGAACGCTCTTCTAGATACCGATCCCCAACCCCAGTGCGCCGGATCGCCCTGATCGACAACCCCCAGGCGGGGCAGCGCCAGCACGGCGACATCCGCGACGCGATCTTGAGAGTGCTCGAAGACGACGGGTTCGCCGTCGAGGTCCGCCCCACCGCCGGGCCCCGCGACGCCACCCGACTGGCCCGTGACCTCGCTGCCCTCTCCGGGGCCGGGCGCGTCGAGGCGGTGCTCGCCTTCGGCGGCGACGGCACCGTGCGGGAGGTGGCCGAAGGGCTCCTCGGCTCGAAAGTGCCCCTAGGCATCCTCCCCGGCGGCACGGTCAACCTCCTCGCCCGCGCCCTCGGTCTCCCGGGGGACCCGATTGCCGCCGCCGCCGCGATCGCCGGTCTGACCGCCCGGCCGCTCGACGTGGGGCTCGCGGGGCTAAGCCCCTTCCTCATGATGGTCTCGGCCGGGCTCGACGCGCGGGTTCTCTCGATCCTCGACTCCGACCTGAAGCGCCGCTTCGGCCAACTCGGCATCCTCGGGCAGGGGCTCGCCGAATGGTGGCGCTACCCCTACCCCGACCTCACTCTGCATGCCGACGGCAAGCCGTTCTCCGCCACCTTCGTGGCGGTGGCCAACATCCCCCTCTACGCCGGCCCCTACCGCCTGCTGCCGGACGCCCGGGCCGACGACGGCCGGCTGGAGCTCCTCCTCTTCCGCGGCGGCCGCTTGGCCACCTTGGCCTTCGCCGCCGACCTCCTCCGTGGCGCTCGTCATGTCCGCCGGCAGGACGTGACGATCGTCAGCGCCCAGGAGGTGATCCTCGAAGGGCCGGCCGGCATCGCCGCCCAGGTCGACGGCGACCTCTGCCGGGAAACCCTCCCGCTCCGCATCCGCCTGGCCCCGGAGCGCCTGCGGGTGCTCGCGCCGATGTCGCCGATGTCGCCGTCGTCGCTCTAGTTGGAAGACTTTGCCAGGGAGAACCGGAATGACCCCCGCCCGCGCCCTCGATCCCATCTTCCAACCCCGCTCGATCGCCATCGTCGGCGCCTCGCGCCGCCGCGACTCGATCGGCTTCGCCCTCCTCCACAACCTCGTCCTCTCCGAGTTCAACGGCGCCCTCTACCCGGTGAACCCGAAAGCCGAGGTCATCCACTCGCTCAAGTGCTACCCCGAGGTCGCCGCCATCCCCGATCCGGTCGACCTCGGCATCATCGTCGTGCCGCGGGACCTCGTCCAGGGCGCCGTCGAGGCCTGTATCGCCAAGGGCGTGAAGGGGCTCGTCGTCATCACCGCCGGCTTCGCCGAGACCGGCTCCGAGGGCGCCGCCCGGGAAGAGCTCCTGCGCGCCGCCGTCCGCGCCGCGGGGGTGCGGATGATCGGACCGAACTGCATGGGGGTGATCAACACCGCCGCCGCAGTGAGCTTGAACGCCACCTTCGCCCCCACCCCCGCTCAAGCCGGGCCGCTCGGTTTCGTCAGCCAGTCGGGGGCTCTGGGAGTCGCCATCCTGAACGTCGCCCGCGACCTGGGGATCGGCCTCACCCAGTTCGTCTCCATGGGGAACAAGGCGGACGTCTCGGGTAACGATCTCATCGAGCACTGGGAGGACGACCCGGCGACCCAGGTCATCGCCATGTACCTGGAATCCTTCGGCAACCCGCGCCGCTTCACCGAGATCGCCAAGCGGGTGAGCCGCAAGAAGCCTATCCTCATCGTCAAGTCCGGCCGCACCCAGGAGGGAGCCCGCGCCGCCTCCAGCCATACGGGAGCGATCGCCGGGGCCGACGTCACCGTCTCGGCTTTCCTCGAACAGTGCGGGGTGCTCCGCGCCAACACGATCGAAGAGCTCTTCGACATCGCCCGCGCCCTCGCCGCGGCCCCCCTCCCGGAAGGCAACCGGGTGGCGATCGTCACCAATGCCGGCGGTCCGGCGATCATGGCGACCGACGCCTGCGTCAACTTAGGGCTCCAGATCGCCGAGCTGTCCAACGCCACCCGGGCGACCCTCCGCGCCGCCCTGCCGCCCGAGGCGAGCGTCGGCAACCCGGTCGACATGATCGCGTCGGCCCGCGCCGCCGACTACGCACGTACCCTCGCGGTCGTGCTGGACGACCCGGGGGTGGACCTGGCGCTCGTCATCAACGTCACCCCCTTCCTGACCAGCCCCATCGACGTCCTCGAAGAGAGCGGCCGGGTGGCCCACGACCGGAAAAAGCCCGTGCTCGCCGTGATGATGGCGACCGAGGCGTTCTACGAATCGGTCAAGGAGCGGCGCGACCTGCCCCCCGTCTACCGGTTCCCCGAGTCGGCCGCTCGCGCGCTCGCCATGCTCTCCCGCTACGCCGCCTGGCGCCGTACCCCCGCCGATACCGCGGCGCCCGACTTCGCGACGGACGACCGGGCGGTCGCCGCGATCCTCGACCGGCACCTGGATCGAGAGGGCGAAGCCTACCTATCGCCCGAGGACACCTTCCGGGTCCTCGATCTCTACGGCATCCCTTTCGCTCCCTGGCGGGTGGCAGCGAGCCGCGAGGCGGCTCAAGCCGCCGCCAGGGAGATCGGCTTTCCCGTCGTCGTCAAGGCGATCGCCCCGAGGCTCGTCCACAAGAGCGACGTGGGAGCCGTGGCGCTCGACCTGCGGAACGAGGCGGATCTGGCCGCCGCCCTGGAACGGATGGAGACCGCGGTCGGCGCCGCCGGATTCTCCGTCGAAGGCTATTTCCTTCAGGAGCAGGCCTCCGGCGGGCACGAGGTGATCTTCGGCATCGCGGCAGACCCTCGCTTCGGACCGCTCCTCATGTTCGGCCTCGGCGGGCGCTATGTCGAGGTCTTTCAGGACGTCCGCTTCGGGGTGCCGCCGCTCTCCCCGCGCGAGGCCATGGAGATGGTCCACGGCATCCGCGGCGTCAAGCTCCTCTTGGGGGTGCGCGGCGAGGCCGGGGCCGATCTCGATCTCCTCGCCGAGATGCTTCTCCGCCTCTCGCAGCTCGCCCAGCGCCACCCGCGCCTCCTGGAGCTCGACATCAACCCCTTCCTCGCCGCCCCCGACCGCCGCTCGGCCAAGGCTCTCGACGCCCGCATCCGGATCGGCCCGGCGCCGGGGCCGGTGCGGGAAGAGGTTTAGACTATGCCCATGCGCCAACGCCTGATGCGGACCGACGACAATCTGGCCTCCCCTCTCCTCCGGCTCTTCCTGGGCCTCGTCTTCTTCCCCCACGGTGCCCAGAAGCTCCTCGGCTGGTTCGGCGGCCACGGCTTCACGGCCACCGTGGCCGGGATGAGCCGCATGGGGCTCCCGGCGGCGCTCGTCTTCCTCGTCATCCTGATCGAGTTCTTCGGCGCGATCAGCCTCTTCTTCGGCTTCTTCTCCCGGGTCTCCGCTCTCGGCATTCTCGCCGTGATGCTGGGCGCCATCTTCACCGTCCACCTGAGAAACGGCTTCTTCATGAACTGGGAAGGCCGCCAGAATGGAGAGGGGATCGAATATCACATCCTGGTGATCGGGATCTGCCTCGCCCTCCTGGTCCTGGGGAGCGGTCGATTCTCCGTCGATCGCTCGATGGACCGGGTGGCGGCGGAGAGATAGGATTTTGCCGCATCGCTTCGCTACCTTGAGGAGAGAAAACTCGATGTCTCACCCGCTCCGTCCCCGGTTCGCTTCCTGCGCGGCGCTTCTCCTCTTCGCCTTCTCTCCCGCTCTGGCGAGAGCGGTGGAACCGACACCCTCCAGCGCTTCCCCAGAAACCGTCCGCTGGTTTCAGAGCACCGAGCAGGCTTTGATGGATGCGGTTGGCAAGGGGGACAGGACCGTCTGGGATCGGGTGATGGATCCTTCCTGCGTCGTCACCTCCGAGGAGGGAGAGGTGATCGACAAGAAGGGCTTTCTGGACGAATTGAACCCTCTGCCGAAGGGATTGACCGGCGGTATCGCGGTTCAGGAGCTGACCGTCGCGGAGTATCCGAGCCTCGCCATCGTGCGCTACCTGGCGGACGAGTGGGAGCAGGTCTTCGGGCAACGCCTGACGACGAAGTACCGGACGACCGACACCTTCCGTCGCGACGGCTCGAGCTGGAAGATGGTCGGCTCCCACACCTCGGTCGTGACCCAGGACCCGCCGGCGCAGACGGTATCCACCGCCTCCTGGCCCAAGCTCGTCGGCCGCTATCGCATCCTGCCCGACGGCTGGACCTTTCACGTCGAATTGCGGGACCGCCAGCTCTACGGCGGGCGCGATCCCAAAAAGCTCAAGCCTCTCGTGCCGCTGGCGCCGGACACCTTCGTGCTTTCGGGGAGCCTCGGCGACCTGATCTTCGTCTCCGATCCGAGCGGCCGGGTGACCCACATCCTGGAGCTCCGCAAGTTCGAGCCCCTGGTCTGGACGCGGATCGACGCCGCGCCTGCCACGCACTGAGCCTTTTCTAGGACTTGGCCCGCGTCCGCGCCGCTTTCTTGGCGGCCTCCGAGCGCTCCTTGGGCCCCTTGGTCGCCACCGCCTTCTTCGCCGCCGCCGAGCGATCGGAGGCGGTCCGCTTGGCGGCGGCCGACTTGCCCTGCTTCGAGAGCGCCTTTGTCGAGGCGGCGGAGTGGCCCTCCTTCTTGAGCGCGGCTCGGGTCGCCCGCGAGCGGGTGCTCGACACCTTCTTTTCGCCCTTCTCTCCCGCCTTGAGGTCTTTCTTGGCCTTGTCGCGGGTGCTCTTCGAGGCCGTCCCCTTCTTCGGCGCCGCGGCCTTGACCCCCGCCCGTCGCGCCTTCGACAGACCGATCGCGATCGCCTGCTTGGTGGATCGCGCGCCGTGCTTGCCCTCGCGGACGTGCTCGATCTCCTCGTGCACGAACTCTCCGGCTTGGGTCGAAGCGGCTTTCCCCGCCCGCTTGTCTTTATGAGCCTTCTCGACGGTTTTCTTTTCCGGCATGATGTTTTCTCCTGTTGCTTTCGAGCGTTCGCCTTCCGGTGCCCGATTTTGCAAAGGATGTGCCGCCAAGCCGCGTGCCAGGTTGTTCTGGGGTGAGAACTGGGGCCTCAGCTATAGTTAGGCCCCCATGACGAAGACCTCGACCCTCCCCGATCCCACCCTCGCTTCTCCCGGACGCGACTTCATCCGCGAGAAGGTTGCCCAGGACCGAGCCGCCGGCAAGTACGGCGGCCGCGTCGTCACGCGCTTCCCTCCGGAGCCCAACGGCTATCTCCACATCGGCCACGCCAAGTCGATCTGCCTCAACTTTGGCCTGGCGTTGGAGAACGAGGGGAGCTGCCACCTCCGTTTCGACGACACGAACCCGGAGACCGAAGAGTTGGAGTTCGTCGAGTCGATCCAAAGGGACGTGCACTGGCTGGGCTTCGATTGGGGGAAGGGTCTCTTCCATGCCTCGGATCACTTCGAGACGCTGTACGAGCTCGCCCTGGAGCTGATCCGGCGCGGCAAGGCCTACGTCTGCAGCCTGTCCGAGGACGAGATCCGCGAATATCGGGGCACGGTGACCGAGCCCGGCCGCAACAGTCCCTACCGCGAGCGCACGGTGGAGGAGAACCTCGACCTCTTCGCCCGCATGCGGTCCGGCGAATTCGCGGACGGCGCTCATGTGCTGCGCGGCAAGATCGACATGGCCGCGGCCAACATGAAGCTGCGCGACCCGCTCCTCTATCGCATCCGCCACGCCACCCACTATCGCCGTGGCGACGCCTGGCCGATCTATCCGATGTACGACTTCGCGCACCCGCTCTCGGACGCGATCGAAGGCATTACCCACTCGCTCTGCACCCTGGAGTTCGAGAACAACCGGGACATCTACGACTGGCTGGTCGACAGCCTGCCCTTCCCCGAACCGCCCCGGCAGACCGAGTTCGCGCGCCTGAACCTGACCTACACCCTGATGAGCAAGCGCAAGCTCGCCGAGCTCGTCGAGCGCCAGCTCGTCGCCGGTTGGGACGACCCGCGCCTCCCGACGCTCGCCGGCCTCCGCCGCCGCGGCTTCACCCCCGCGGCCCTCCGCGACTTCTGCGAGCGCATCGGCGTCGCCAAATCGAACAGCACGGTGGACGTGGCGCTCCTCGAATACTGCCAGAGGGAGAATCTGAACCCCGAGGTCCCCCGGGTGATGACCGTGCTCCGACCCTTGAAGGTCGTGATCGAGAACTATCCCGAGGACAAGATCGAAGAGCTGGAAGCGCCGCTCTATCCGCACGACGTCCCCAAGGAAGGCACCCGGAAGGTGCCCTTCTCGCGCACCCTCTATATCGAGCAGGACGATTTCGCCGAGACTCCTCCGAAAGGTTTCCATCGCCTCGCCCCCGGCCGCGAGGTGCGCCTGCGCTACGCCTACCTCGTCCGCTGCGAGAGCGTGGTCAAAGATCCGGCGACGGGCGAGATCCTCGAGGTGCGCTGCACCCACGATCCGGCGACCCTGGGCGGCGCCGCGCCCGACGGCCGCAAGGTCCCCGGCACTCTCCACTGGGTTTCCGCGGCTCATGCGGTCCCCGTCGAGGTTCGCCTCTACGACCGGCTCTTCAAGGTCGAAAGGCCCGACCTGGAAGAAGGCGGCTTCGAAACCTGCCTGAATCCGAATTCCCTCGAAGTTCTCTCCGGCCGCATGGAACCGGCGGCGGTCGATCCCGTGATGGGAGAGCGGATGCAGTTCGAACGCCAGGGCTACTTCTTCCGCGATCCGATCGATTCGACCCCCGATCGTCCGGTCTTCAATCGCATCGTGCCGCTCCGCGACTCCTGGGCGCTGGAGGTGCAGAAGCAGGCGCCCGCGGCCTCCTCCTCCGGGAAAGCCCCCCAGCCCAAGCCCCCAAAGCCGCCGAAGGAGACCGCAGAGAAGGTCCCCGAGCCGCTCTCGGCCGAGGAGCTGGAACTCCTGGACCGACTCCGTCCCAAGGTTCTACCGATCGTCGACCGCGTGCTCGCCGCGCATCCCGGCCAGGTGGATCTCTATAAGAAGGGAAAGACCGGGCTCCTCGGCTTCCTCATCGCGCAGGTGATGAAGCAGGTGGCAGAGGGCGGAGGGAAGGCGAGCCCGAAGCTGATCAGCTTGATGGTGACGGAGAGGTTGGGCGCTCCGTAGAGTTCGTCGGACGCAGCCATGGCTCCCGTGAGGATAGAGATCGAGCTACCCCGCGACTTGCTGACGGCGCTGGACATTCCGGAATCCGACCTCGGCCGGCGAGCCCAGGAATGGGTCGTCCTCGAGCTGTTCCAGGAGGGAGAGATCTCGGCGGGCAAAGCAGGAGAGATCCTCGGTCTCTCGAAGTCACGGTTCCTTGATCTACTGACCACGCATCATCTGCCTTGCCTCGACGCCAACCCGCAAGAGTTGGAAAGAGAAGTGGCAGCGGCCCAGGCAGCCCGCCATTCTGCTCAAGGCTAGAGCTAGTGTAGTGCGGCCAATGCGTAAGTCCTTATCCCGGTAGGTTCGCGCCGACCTTTCCTACCGTCATCCTGGAGGGAGCCCTAGCGACTGAAGGATCTGCGCGGCGGAAAGGCTCCCAGCCTCCAGATCCTTCGCTCCGCTCCAGGATGACACGCCTTAAGGGAGTGGATTGGCGGTTCTTTGGTGGCCGCTCTAAAGGTACTGAATTTCTGACGCACTACGCTAGAGTGGGAATTGTCTGCAACGCAGGCGGAGGTCTATTCGAGGTGGTCGACCGCGGCCCAAAGGGCGTCGAGATCGAGCGTCAGTCCTGCGCATCCCGGGACTCTTTCCAGCGTACCGGTCGTGGCTCCGAGCGCGTGGAGGTACCGGCCCTGGGTATCGAGCTCGAGAATTTCCAGGCTGCACAACTGCGGGTCCAGCAGCCAATACCAGGCCACCCCGAAAGCCGCATAGTCCGCCATCTTCTCCACTCGATCGCGCCGGCCGTCGCGTGGCGTCGGCGAGACGATCCGCGACGATTTTTCCGGTCCGTCGCCCAATCAGCCCTCTTCGCTGGATCTAGCCTTCTTCAACTTGAGAGTCCGGTACAGAATCGGAAGGACCATCATGTCCTTGTCCCGGTGCGCCTGTTCCTTGGAGAGGATGATCATCTCGAGGTTCAAAGTGCGCACCCGAAATCCCTCCACCGTATAGGTGCCTGTATGGACCACCAGGTCTGCGTAGGTCAGCCCATCCCCAATGCTCTCCAGAATGTCGAGAGGACCGAAATCCGTGAGCAGGCGGTGGAGGCGCATTGTGTCCAGCTTGCCGGCATCGGGGACGATGTGCCGACCAGCGGGATCGAGATAACGTGCGTTGAGCTCACCCAGAGCAATGAGAACCTTCTGGTGGTTCTCATCCGTCCTGCGAATCACCACGTCAAGATCGTGTACTGGTTCTCCGTGAACAAGACGGCAGGTGGTAAGAGTAACAGAGCCATGGGTCTGTATCTCAAGCGGCCTGGCCCCTCTGAGCGTCGCGCCGCTCTCTGCGGAGTTGCCTGGCCTTCTTGAGTTTTTGATCCCGTTCGGCCCAGATCGCAGGTGCCCTGCCATGGAGGAAGTCATTCGGGGTGATATAGCCAATAGCGCTGTGGAGGCGGACGTGGTTGTAGTGGTGGACGAACTTGGTGACGACCGCTCGGGCTTGCTCGAGGTCAGCGGGAGCGGCGGGGCGCAAGGCCCCGCCTTTGACGGTCTTGTGCCAACGCTCGATCTTGCCGTTGGACTGCGGGTAGTAGGGTGAAGTGCGCACGTGGGTCATGCCGGCGATTCGGACGAACTCCTTGAAATCTCTGGCGATGAACTGCGGGCCGTTGTCGGAGATGATCCGCGGCCGGGCCTCGGGGTAGAGCTCGCGAGCGCGTTGCAGGATGCACTCGACATCGGCCTCGGTCATCGCCGGTCGGATTTCCCAGTGGACGAGTGAGCGGCTGGCGCCGTCGAGGACCGAGCACAGGTAGTAAAACGTCCCGGCGAGGTTTAGGTAGGTCACGTCGATGTGCCAGTGCTCGTGTGGGTTTAGAGGCTGTTGGAAGCCTTTCCCCTTCTTTGAAGGCTGTCGGTTCCATCGGTCGAGCCTTCCGGCCTTGGCGAGCACCCGGTAGGTCGAGGAGGGGCTTACCGCCACCACGTTCTGGTCCAGCATCATGAAGGTCAATCGGCGATATCCCTCCAGGGGAAAGCGCTGGTGGAAGTCGAGGATGGCCTGTCGCTCGTGGTCTTCGAGCCAGTGATCGCGAGGCACCAGTCGGTTGTGCTCATTGGCCTTGCCGTAGCGCTTTTGCCAGGCGTAGAACTTGCCGCGCGCGAGTTCGAGCCAAGCGCAGAAGCGCTCGGTAGGGATCTCGGTTTTCTCGCTCCAGGTGCGCACGAAGTCGACCACGGCATCTCGTACATCATGGGGAACCCAGCGGCCGTTCAGGGCTCCCCAAGTACTTTTTTTAGTTGTATATATTCGGTCGAGATCTCGGCGATAACCGAGTCTTTTCGGGCCAACTTGGTTTCTAGTTGCTGTACTTTGTCGGTCAGTTGCTTTTCGCGTTGGGAGGTTCCGGAGCCCGCAGTCGCTTCGAAGGCGCCGGCCAGGTTTTCGAAGACCTGCCGCTGCCACTGGTAGAAGACGCTGGGCTGGAGCTTGTACTCGTCACAGAGGTCTGAGACGGGGACCTTGTCGACCAGATGGCGGCGCAGGATGGCGACCTTCTGCTCGGTATCGAACCGACGGCGGGAACGCTTGGACTCTTGGGACATGAATAGCTCCTTGCCATGCGTAACATGGCGGTAGGGCCGTCATGTTCCAAGAGAACCAATACACACCCTCAAGAATCGCGGCGATGCCGCCAACCAGGATGAAATCCACCTCATTGCGGCTGAGAACCTGGAGGATATCGCCGAAATTAAGTGTCGCGGCCATCTCGCAGAGCCTGAATGCTGTCGACGAATCCCTGTGCGACTTCCAGGCGCTTGCTCGGGGACAGACTGAGCATCCACAGGATGAGGGCGTCGTCCTCCCCTTCTCCGAGAGGAGGCGAGAGCTCGGTCTCCGCCGGCTCGGGAGGCCTGGGTGGGTCCAAGGAAGACATGGCCCAATGGTATCAGGTTCGCTCCATCCCCGAACCGAAGAAATCTTTCACGTCTCCAGCGAGTAGAAGAGGTTCCTCGAACGCCGCAAAGTGCCCGCCGCGAGGCATCTCCGTCCAACTCTTCACGTCATTACACCCGCTCCACCAAACCCGCGGCGGAAATGGAGCTCACGAGGAAAGCGAGCGATCCCACAAGGAACTCCAATCCGCTCGCCGGGAGCGAATCGCAAAGGCGTACGCGCCGACTAGATATAGCCGAACCGACGATCCAATACTTTTCGCCACCCAATAAACCATTATGTTGGTCAGGATGGCGTCAAGCGTCAACGCGCTCCCCGGATCGGCCCACTCCCGAAACTTCTCCAAAATCCAAGCAGCGCAGTCTGACCGGAGCGCGCTCAGACTGGGAAGTCGCCAAATCGACTATCCTTCGAAGATGAACCTTGAGACGCACGAAGCCTACATGCGACGCTGTCTCGCGCTCGGCCGAGAGGCGTTGGACGTCGGCGAGGTTCCGGTGGGCGCCCTCGTCGTGCGCGGCGAGGAGATCGTCGGAGAGGGAATCGAAGGCGTTCGGGGCGGGCTCGATTTAAGCGCTCACGCCGAGGTCCAGGCGATCCGGGACGCCTGCCAGCGGCTGGGGACCCTCGATCTCTCGGGCTGCACCCTGTACACGACCGTCGAGCCGTGCGTCCTCTGCGCCTACGTGGTCCGGCGAGCCAGGATCAGCTGGGTCGTCTATGGAATTCCGGCGGGACAGGCGGGCGGGTTGACCTCGCGATACGATCTTCTCGCCGATCCCGCACTGACCGGCTGGCCGATGCCGCCGGAGATCGTCTCGGGAATCCTCGGCGAGGAGTGCAGGGCTCTTCTGACCCTCAAAAAGAAATAGGGGGACCCGACCTCGGTCCCCCTATACCTCAATCCTTTAGACCAGCTGTCGTCTTAGTACCGGTACCAATCCGTCTTGTACGGGCCTTCCTTGGGCACCCCGATGTACTTCGCCTGTTCGTCGCGCAGCTCGGTGAGCTTGGCGTTCAAGGTGGTGAGCTGGAGGCGCGCCACCTTTTCGTCCAGGTGCTTGGGGAGGGTGTAGACGCCGATCTTATACTCGTCCTTCTTCGTCCACAGCTCGATCTGCGCGAGGGTCTGGTTGGCGAAGGACGAGCTCATCACGTAGCTGGGATGGCCGGTGCCGCAGCCGAGGTTCACCAGGCGGCCCTTGGCGAGGAGGAGGATGCGCTTGTCGTCGGGGAAGATCACGTGGTCCACCTGCGGCTTGACCTCCTCCCAGGGGTACTGCTCCAAGCTCGCGACGTCGATCTCGCTGTCGAAGTGACCGATGTTGCAGACGATCGCGTTGTGCTTCATCCGCCGCATGTGATCGTGGGTGATGACGTGATAGTTGCCGGTCGCGGTGACGAAGATGTCGGCCTGCTCGCAGGCCTCGTCCATGGTGACGACGCGGAAACCTTCCATCGCCGCCTGGAGCGCGCAGATGGGGTCGACTTCCGTCACCCACACCTGGGCGGAGAGGGCGGAGAGGGCCTGGGTGCAGCCCTTGCCCACGTCGCCGTAGCCGCAGACGACGGCGATCTTTCCGGCCACCATGACGTCCGTGGCGCGCTTGATGGCGTCCACCAGGGACTCGCGGCAGCCGTAGAGGTTGTCGAACTTGCTCTTGGTGACGCTGTCGTTGACGTTGATGGCGGGGAACTTGAGCTCGCCCTTCTTCGCCATCTCATAGAGACGGTGGACGCCCGTCGTGGTCTCCTCGGTGACGCCGCGGACCCCGGCGAGCTGCTTCTTGTACCAGCCGGGCTGCTCGGCGTTGCGCTTCTTGATGGCGGCGAAGAGGACGTGCTCCTCCTCGCTCGTGGGCTTGTCGAGCACCGACGGGTCGTCCTCCGCCCGGGAGCCCAGGTGGATGAGGAGGGTGGCGTCGCCGCCGTCGTCGAGGATCAGATTCGGCGTGCCCTCGGGAAACTCGAAGATGCGATGGGTGAAGTCCCAGTACTCCTGAAGGCTCTCCCCCTTGTAGGCGAAGACGGAGGTGCCCCCAGCGGCGATCACGGCGGCGGCGTGATCCTGGGTCGAGTAGATGTTGCAGCTGGCCCAGCGGACCTCGGCGCCCAGAGCCTTCAGGGTCTCGATGAGCACGGCGGTCTGGATGGTCATGTGGAGCGAGCCCGCGATGCGCGCGCCCGCCAGCGGCCGGCTCGCCATCAGCTCTTTGCGGATGGCCATGAGGGCCGGCATCTCACCCTCGGCGATGCGGAGCTCTTTACGGCCCCATTCGGCCAGGGAAAGGTCGGCGACGTGGTGATCGGTGGAAGGGGTGGTCTTCGGGGTCTCTGTGGCGACGGTCATGATTGACCTCCTCGTGAGGATTCCGGGAGCCAGGAAAGATCATGGAAGCTCTCACCTGGAGCCCGAAAAGGGTTGAGGTGAGCGCCGTTTCCTATGGCTCCGGTCATGGCCGGCGTCCGAGCCTGGGAGGGGGGACCTCCTGCAACGCTCCTCGGACGGCGCCTATTTTACCCCGACCCGAGCCAAAACGCCAAAGGCGGCTTTGCGGCGCCCGCACCTCAAGACCGGGACCTGGATTAGAATCAAGCGTCTAGAGAAAGAACCGGCATGGCGATCGAAAACATCTCCGACACCGCGCGATGGGTCGCCGTCTACCGCGCCATGGAGACCGCGCGGCCCGACGCGATCTTTAACGACCCCTTCGCTGACCGCCTGGCATCCCAGCGCGGGCGCGAGATCCTCGATGAGATGCCGCAGGGGAAGGCCTACGCCTGGCCGATGATCGTGCGGACGGCGGTCTTCGACGAGATCATCCTGGACGCGGTAAAGAATCGGCAGACCGACCTCGTCGTCAACTTGGCCGCCGGGCTGGACGCGCGCCCCTGGCGGCTGCCGCTGCCCCCGTCCCTCCGCTGGGTGGACGTCGACCTGCCGGGGATCCTCAACTACAAGACCGAGACGTTGCGCGGCGAGACGCCCGTCTGCCGGTATGAAGCGGTAACGGCCGACCTGACCGACGTCGAGGCGCGCCGGGCGATCTTCTCCCGGCTCGGGGCCGAAGCCTCGCGCGCTCTCGTGATCAGCGAAGGGCTCCTCGTCTACCTCACGCCGGAGCAGGTAGGGACGCTCGCGACCGATCTCCACGCCCAGGAGAGCTTCCAGGAGTGGCTGATCGATCTCGCCAGCCCGCAGCTCCTCGAGCGGATGAAGAAGACCTGGGGGAAAGAGTTGGAGGCGAGCGGCTCGCCCTTCCGCTTCGCTCCGGCCGAGAGCACGGAGTTCTTTCGGCCCTACGGTTGGCGCGAGGAGAGGTTCCTCTCCATGTGGGAAGAGGCCCAGCGGCTCCACCGGACGATGAAGGGGGCCTGGTTCTGGAACCTGATCGGACGGTTTTTCCCCAAGAAAGCCCGGGAAGGCTTCCGCCGCTTCTCGGGGCTCATCGTGCTCGAACGGATGTAAGGCCCGTAGCAGGGAAGCACAGTCACATTCTTGACGGCGAATGCCGGGAGGTAACCATGGCAAAGGGAAACAACGCGCAGAAGAAAGAGACCAAGAAGCCGAAAAAGGCCGCGGTGAAAGCCGGCCAGCCGGACACCAAGCCGAAAGACAAGAAGAAGTAGAGAAACCTTCCTCGAGGAGGGTCAGCTCGCCTGCCGGAGAGCGCACACTGACGGTGGCGCGGGTGACGAGCTGGCCCTCATCGTTGCCCAAGGCTCCAAACGGGCCGATCAGAGCGCGAAACGCATCGATAACGCCCGCGAAAGGTCCGTAAAACGCCATATTCGACACGTGAGGCTCGCGAAACGGTCCGCAAAACGCCATATTGGCATTGAAAGACCCTCGCACGTCTCGATTCGCGAGTTTTTCGGACGGTGAGCCGAGTTTTTTGGGCGTTTCGCGCGTTGATCGGTCTGTGAGGCGGGTTTATCGGCTCGCAAGAGGCCCTTCACGGCCGTGAAGGTGCCATTCAGGCGCTTGCGGCCCTCCTCGACGGCTCCGCAAAATGAATTTCTAGGGGTAACTCGTCGCCGCGAGCTCCGCCACCGCGCCCACGCCCACCGGCCCGAGCGAGGTCTTGGGGTCGGCCGTGCGGAGAAAATGCCAGCGCAGCTCTTCGCCCTGGGGAAGGAAGACCTCCGGGCGGATCTTGGGCTCGAAGCGGCGGAGGACCGCGCTCAGGGACTCGCCGCGGGCGGCTGCCTCGATGGCGTCGGCGGCGTCGCTCCCGGCCTTGCTCAGGTAGGTCTGCCAGACCGCCTCGCGGATCGAGACCGAGCCCATGGAGACGTTGGGCATCTTTGAGACCCCCCGCTTCAAAAGTGCGATCTTCTCTTTCAAGCTCCGTTCGTCGTCCATGGCCTCGCGTTGCCAGGGGGTGTAGGGCTTGGGGACGAGGACGCTCGCTCCCAGGTGGATGTTGCCGATGACGCCTGTCCGCGACGCCTCTTCCAAGAGGGCGGCGCGGGCGCGGGCGGCGAGGTCGAGGATGCCTTGGACGTCCGCCATCGTCTCTTCGGGCAGACCGAGGATGAAGTAGAGCTTGAGCTGGGTGAAGCCGTGCCTGAAGATGAGCCGGATCTTTTCGAGCAGGAAGTCGTTTTTGATCGGCTTTCCCATCTTGACCCGCAGCTCGTCGGTGCCGGTCTCGGGTGCCAGGGTGATCGAGCGGTCGCCCGAGGCGTGGAGGGCGGCGAGCACGCCGGGAGTCACGGCGGGAATGCGGATCGAGGAGACCGAGGTGCGGAAGCCGAGGTCGTTCGCGGCGAGCAGGATGGGCTCGATGTCGGGATGGTCGCCCACCGCCGTGGCCACGAAGCCGAGCTGGTCGGTCACCGAGCGGGCGCGGTCGAGCGAGGTGAGGATGGCGTCGGTCGGGTGCCAGCGGAAGCGGCCCATGCCGAAGGTCGCCCAGCAGTAGCGGCACTTCTCGGGGCAGCCGCGGGACATCTCGATTAAAAACTTATTGGCGAACTCGGTCTTCGGGGTGACGATGCAGGTCGTGGGGAGATAGCCGGGCTCCCGCATCTGGGCCTCGGTGAGCTCCAGCTTGTGGAGCTTCGGGAAACCCTCGCCCGCCCCCTCGGGGTGGTGCCAGGCCGGCACATAGAATCCCGGCTGGTGGGCCAACCTTTCGAGGACGCCCTCGCGGCTGTCCTCGTCCTCCAGAGAAGAGAGGAGACCGGGCAGGACGTTCTCGGCCGCCCCCAGGGCGAAGGCGTCGACGAATTCCGCCATGGGGAGAGGGTTGATCGCCGCACACGAGCCACCCATGACGACGATCGGATCGCCCGGCCGGCGGGCGCTTCGCCGCATCGGAATACCGGCGCGGTCGAGCATCTCTAGGAGATGGACGTAGTCCTGCTCGAAAGAGACCGAGAAGGCGATGCAGCGGAAGTCGTTGAGCGGCCGGTCCGACTCGACGGAGAGCGGCATGGCTCCGGTCTCAGCGCCATCCGTAAAGAAGCGTTCGCAGGACCAATCGGGCCGGGCGTGAGCCAGTTCGTACACCCGTTGGAACCCCAGGCTCGACATGCCCACGTGGTAGGTGTTGGCATAGGCGAGGGCCAGCCGATGGCTGCCGTGCCGAGGAAAGCGGGTCACGAGCCGCTCGGCGGCGCGAAAGGGGGACCAGTCGTGAGGGCGGGGCTTTTTCATGGGGGACTCAACAGTGTACGCCCTTAGAGGAACGGACGCCTAGGCTCGCACATTCCTGGCATTCCTGGCTTCAGCGTCTCGTTGTACCGGTAGGGCGTCAGCTTGCAACGCTTCGTTGGAGTGGTTACGACCACCTGCCTTTGGAATCTACCCGCTGACCCGTCCCACCGTGCGCACCTGCACTCGGACCTCCTTCTCCACCCTCAGGACGAAAAAGCTCGGGTCCTTGAGCCCCCACTGCACATAGGGAATGGTCAGCATCCCCGTGGCGGTCACCCGGTCTCCCTTGGCGTTGGCGACGGCGGGGAGGGCTACGGGATGGCTCGCGCCGTGGAAGTCGAGGGTGCCGTGGAGCTGGATCTCGCTTCGGCCCTCGCGGTGGATCTCGCCGTCGACCCTCTCCAGGTGGAGGACGGCCTGGGGGTAGCGGTCGGTCTCCAGGATCTGCTCGTGCATCTTCCGGTCACGTCGGGGGTTGCCGGTCGAGGCCGTCGTCAGGTCGAGGACGATCTCGCCGGAGGCCTTACCGGTGGGGACGTCCAGCTGGATCTTGCCCGCCGGCACCTTGAGCGTGCCCTTGACCGAGTGCAGGGTAGCCCCGAAGCCGAAGGTGACCTGGGTGGCCTGGGAATCGAGGTCGAAGGTCAGGGTCTGCGCGTCGACGATCCCGGAGGTACCGGCGAAGACGAAAACCAGGGCGAGGAGGAAGAGGGCGGATGTCCGGAGTCTACACATGGCGGTTCTCCCATAAGAAAGCAGCATCCGAAGGTTCGGCAAACCTTGAAACGAACGGCCGTCAGGCCGGGCTTGCGACCAGCCGCCAGGCGAGCCGCAAAGCGCCGTCCAGCCCGAGCTGCCGGGCCGGGAGCGTCCGGCCGTGGATTCCCAGGAGACGCGAGAAGAGGGCCGGCTCGGCGGCCAGGGCCGCCACCGCCCGACGGCGGAGGGCCGGCCGCCGCTCGCAGGCGAGGACGACGCTCGTGAGGAATCCCGGGCAGACGGCCGATCCGCCGGTGGGCGGCGGCATAGCGGGCGAGGTCACCGGCCGCGAGCGCCGCGACGAGCGCCGCCGCCTGGTGGAACGTCACGGCCAGCCCCTCGCCGGTGATCGCATCGAGATACCCCGAGGCGTCGCCGACCAGGGCGACCGGACCGCGGACGACCCCGCGGACCCGCTGACGGAGCGGACCGGCGCCGCGGTCCCGGGAGGTATAGGGCACTCCAGCGAGCCGATCGGCGAGCCGCGGGAATCGCCCGAGCAGGTCGTCGAAGCCGTGAGCCGGGCCGCTCCAGAGCATCGCCACCCCGATCTCCTGCCGGGAGATCGGCGTCACATAGGCCTCGCACCGCGGCCCCCAATGGACCTCGACCCGATCGCTCCAGGGGGGCAGCGCGTAGTGCCGGCGCACCCCGAAGCGCTGGCGGCGACGGGGCTCTGGCGCGCCGGCGAGCCCGGCCCAGCGGCGCACGGCGGAGAGGAGACCGTCGGCCCCCACCACGGAGCGTGCGGCGAGCGTGCCCTCTTCGGTTTGGACCCCCGCCGGGACAAGCCCGGTGACGGAAGCTCCCCAACGGAGCTCGACCCCGACCTCGTGGGCGCGCTCGACGAGGGCCTGGTGGAGAGCGAGCCGGCGCACCCCGAGGCCGGTCGCCCCGGGAAAGGCGCCGTCCGCCACCACATCGCCGTCGAAATAGCGGATGCCGCGGAGGGGATAGCTCTCGCCGGGCAGGAGGCGGACCCCGAGGGCGGCCAGGCAGGCCGCGGCGTCCGGCATCAGCCCCTCGCCACAGGCTTTCTCGATCGGCGGCCGCCGGCGGTCGAGGACGATCGCGGCAAGCCCGGCGAGGCGTGCCCCGATCGCCGTGGCGAGCCCGGCCGGGCCGCCGCCGACGATCACGACGTCAGCGCTTCCTTCAGGCATCCGCCCCTCCGCGCCGCCTCAAGCGGGTGCGGACGTAGGCCATCTGGGAGCGGGCCACCGCTCCGGCGAGACGGAGCGAGGTGACCTTCTGGGGGGCTTTCAGCTCATCCGCCAGATAGAGGCGCAGAGTCTCGCTCCGCCGGAGCTTGCCGGAGGAGGTGCGCGGGAGGGTGCCGGGAGCGAGCGGCACCACCCGGTCGACGGCGAGACCGGTGGCGCCGAGGACGGCGGTGCCGCAGGCCTCGGGGAGAGCGGCGACCTCCGCTTCCGGCGCGCCCCGCCGCCGTTCGACGAAGAGGGCGAGGAGCTCTCCCTCGCCGCCCTCGGGGAGCCAGCTCGCCGCCACCGCACAGCCGGCGCGCACTCCCGGCACCCCCTCGACGGCGCGTTCGATCTCCTCCGGCGAATGGTTGCGACCGCGGAGGATGACGACGTCCTTGGCCCGGCCGGTCAAGTAGAGCTCCCCTTCGGCGAGGAAACCGAGGTCGCCGGTGTCGAGCCAGCCGTCGTGGAGCGTCGAGGCGGTCGCCTCGGGGTCGTCCAGGTAGCCGTCCATGAGGGAGGGTCCGGCGGTCCAGACCCGGCCCACCCGGCATTCGGGAAGGTCGCGCCCCAGGGGGTCGACGATGCGCAGCCGGAAGCCGGGGACGGGTCGCCCCACCGAGACGATCTCCCGCCCGCCTTCGGGGACGACCGCATGGCGCGCCACCCCCGCCCGCGACAGCGCCTCACGGTCGAAGCGGCCGATGCGGTAGGGACGGCCGATCTCCGAGAAGGTGACGGCGAGCGCAGCCTCGGAGAGGCCGTAGACCGGGGTGAGCACGCCGGGCCGCAGGCCATAAGGAGCGAACCGCTCCTCGAAAGCGTGGAGGACCGAGGGCGCGACGGCTTCGGCGCCGTCCAGGGCCGTCACCCAGGAGGAGAGGTCGACGCCTGCGAGCTCGTCGTCCGGGATCCGCGAAGCGCAGAGGGCATAGGCGAAGTTGGGGGCCGGCGAGATCGTCGCCCGGTAGCGCGAGAGAGCCCGCAGCCAGAGCGCCGGGCGGGCCACGAAGAGCTCCGGGCCGATCAAAGTCAGGGTGGCGTCCCGCGAGAGGGCCGGGAAGACGCAGCCGATGAGCCCCATGTCGTGGTAGAGCGGCAGCCAGGAGACGGCGCTGTGCTTCCTCTCCTCGCTGTCGCGCCAGAAGCCGTTCAGGATGTCCACCTGGGCGAGGATGGCGCGGTGGGAGAGGGCGACCGGCTTGGGATCGACGGTGGTGCCGGAGGAGAACTGGACGAGGGCCAGGTCGGAGGGCGAGACTGCGACCGGTCGCGGTCGGCCGGCGGGCAGCTCGGCGATCGTGCGGCAGCCGAGAGCCGGCCGGGCCGCGGCCACGCTCTCCCCGAGGATGCGGACGACCCGGCGGTCGGCGAGAACGACCCGGACACGGGTCCGTTCGAGCATGCGGGCGGTGCGGTGCAGGTACTCGGCGAGCCGCCCGAGACGGACGGGGGGATAGAGGGGGACCGGCACCGCGCCGGCCAAAAGAGCGCCGAAGAGGCCGGCGAAGAATTCGGGAGAGGTGGGGAAGAGGAGGGCCACCCGGTCGCCCGGCTCGACCCCTAAGGCCTGGAGGCCCCCGCAGGTGGCGAGAGCGCGCTCCCGTACCTCCGCCCAGCCGAGGAGCTCCGCGCTCTCGTCGCGGGCGACGAAGCGGAGGCCGCCCGCCGAGTCTTTGCCGGCTTGGGCCAGGAGGTCGTTCAGGGTCTCAAGCGGCAAGCTTCCTCTCCACGATCGCGACCAGGTCCGAGACGGTCTCGATCCCGGCCTCGTCCTCTTCTCCGAGCAGGATCTCGAAGTGGTTTTCGACCTCGGCCGCCAGGGTGAGCAGGCGGATCGAGTCGAGCCGCAGATCCTCGACGAGGCGCATCTCGGGGGTCACCGGCCCCTCCCAACCCAGATGCCCGCGGGCCACCTCGCCGATGCCGGCGAGGATCGCGGCCGGGTCGAGGGCTCGGTTCGTCGGGATCATCGCTCTCTCCCCTCATCAGTCCCCAAAGAGCCTACCAGGGTTCACCGGGAGGTGCACTTCGTTCGCCGGGGGCCTGGGGAAGGAAACGCGGCCGGTCGGAGAAAACGGCGCCGTAGCTCGACAGCTCCGTCAACGCCCGTTCCTCGGCTCGGATGCGCACCCGGAGGAGAAGGGCGTTGGCAAGGCTGAAGGTCACGGCCGTCCACCAGGCGGTATGGACCAGGGGGAGCGTGGCGATCTCGACGATCACGGCGAGATAGTTGGGGTGCCGGGTGAAGCGGTAAGGACCGGCGGCGACCGGCGCCGAGCCGGGGAGGACGAGGATGCGGGTCGTCCAACGGCCGCCGCCGCCGCCGAGAGTCGCGATCACCCAGTAGCGGAGCGCCATGGCAGCGAGGAAGCCGGCGAGGGAGAACGCCGCGAGGACCGGCAGAAACGGCCGGTGGAGGAGCCAGACTTCGAGCGGGCAGGCGGCGAGCCAGGCGGTGTGGAGGAGGACCATCCAAGGGTAATGGCCGGTGCCGACCTCGACGGCGCCCTGAGCGAGAAGGTTTTTTCGGTTGCGGCTCGCGATCCGCAGCTCGCAGAGCCGCGCGGCCGCGGCGAGCCCCACGAGAGCGGTATAGAGGACGCGGGTGTCGCTCCAGGGCTCGCGCATGACGACGCTACCAGCGCAGCAGGACGAGCTCCGAGCAGAATCCGGGACCCATGGCGAGCAGCACGCCATAGGTTCCGGCAGGCGGCCGGTGGTGGGCCAGGGTCTCGGCGAGGACGAGGAGCACCGAGGTCGAGGAGAGGTTCCCCACCTCGCGGAGGCTCTTCCAGGTGACCGCGAGAGCGTCCGGGGGGAGCTCCAGGGTCTCCTCCATGGCTTCGAGCACCTTGGGGCCGCCAGGATGGCAGACCCAGGAACCGATGTCGCCGCGGCGGAGGCCCTGGTCGGCGAGGAAGGCGTCGACGTCGCCCCGCAGGTGGTCGCGGACGACCTGCGGAACATCGGCCGAGAGGACGATCTGGAATCCTGTCTCCGAGATGTTCCAGCCCATGACCGCCTCGGAGTCGCGGTAGAAGACCGAGCGGCTGGCGACGATCTCGGGGCCGGCCGCCGCACGTTGATCACCGACGACGACGACGGCGGCGGCGCCGTCGCCGAAGAGTCCGGAGGCGATGAGGTTGGGGATCGAGAGATCCTCGCGCTGGAGGGTGAGCGAGCAGAGCTCGACCGAGAGGAGGACCGCCACCTGGTCCGGGTAGGCGCGGACGTAGTCGGCGGCGCGGGAGATGCCGGCGGCGCCGGCGACGCAGCCGAGGCCGAAGATCGGCATCCGCCGGACCCCCGACGGGAGACCCAGGCGGTTCATCAGCCGCGCGTCGATCGAAGGGGTGGCGACCCCGGTGACGGTGACGAAGAGGAGGGCAGAGACGTCGTCGACCGACAGGCCGCCCTGCCTGAGGGCATCGAGCACCGCCGCCGCCCCGACCTCCTGGGCGATCCGGATCCAGGCGTCGTTCGCCCGCCCCCAGGTGGTCAGGGTCTCGTACTCCTCGATCGGCAGGGCGAGATGACGGCCGCCCACGAGGACGTTTCTGTGCAGCCGCTCCAGGCGTTCGGGGTTGAAGTAGCGCAGGTCCCAACGGCGCTTCAGGGCTTCCAGGAGAGTGTCCTGGTCGTAGTAGTGGGGGGGGAGGGCCTTGCCGACCGCGGCGATCTTCAAGCGTCCCGGCCTTCGGCGCCCGTCAGGACCAGCTCTCCGCCCCCCGCGCCAGGGTCCCCAGGAGCAGGCCGCAGAGCGTATAGAGGATGAACCACGAGAAGGCCATCGACCACCACGGCCCCGGCCGGACGCCCCCCTGGCCGACCACCGCGACGACCAGGAGCGGTCCGCGGAAGACCCAGGCGATCCAACCGGTCAGCAGGCCGTCCAGAAGCTCCCGGCCCGGCCGCAGGACGAGGAGGAAGAGGGCGGAGAGCCCGAGCGCCTCCAGGCACCAGGTGCCGAGCACCACCCAGCCGGGGAGGTTGTGCGAGCCGGCGCCTCCCAGGCGGGCGAGAAGCGCCGGATCGGGAGCCAGGCCGAAGGCCTCCAGGGCGAAGTTGAAGAGCGCCATGGCGAGGACGAGGAGCGGCAGCGCGAAGAGGAGGAATCGTCTCAAAACGAAAGCATGATAGCGCATGGGGTGGCGAGAGCCGGTCCATGGCCTCGGACCGTGCCGATTCGATGCCAGCTCATCCGATCTCCTCCAGGTCCCGTACTCCAGGGCAGGGGGACGGAAGAGCGGCGGCGGTGCCGCTGTTATGCTTGAGGCGTACCGTCCCCCGGAAATTCCATGACCACCTCCCCAATCGCCGTCTCGCAGGTCGCCGCCCCTTCCGACGCCATCGCGCCGCGGGTCGAGCTGCGCTCGCTCGACACCCTCTGGTTCCAGGTGGGGGGAACGGTCTGCAACTTAGCCTGCACCCACTGCTTCATCTCCTGCTCGCCGACCAACCACACGCACGAGATGATGCCTCTGCCCGAGGTGGAGCGCTACCTGGAGGAGGCGGCGGCCCTGGGCGTCCGTGAGTACTATTTCACCGGTGGCGAGCCCTTCTTGAACCCCGACATGGAGGCGATCCTCGAAGCGACCCTCAAGGTGGGACCGGCGAACGTCCTCACCAATGGCCTCCTCTTGGACCCGGCGCGCTGCCGGCGCCTCCAAGCCCTGGAGGACGCCTCCGACTACTCGCTCGACCTCCGGGTGTCGCTCGACGGCTACGACGCGGCGACCAACGATCCCATCCGTGGCGAGGGGACGTTCGAGCGCATCCTCGCCGGAATCCGAAATCTCGTCGCGGCGGGATTGAACCCGGTGATCACCGTCACCGAAGTCTGCAGCGAGGCGAGCGCGGACTCCGGGAAGGCCCGCTTTTTCACTCTCCTCCGTTCGCTCGGGGTCGAGCGGCCGCGTCTGAAGATCCTGCCGATCTTCCAGATCGGCGCCGAGGCCGAGCGCGGCGGCGCCTATGCGAGCTGGCAGCGGCTGCACGAGGAGGACGTGGTGGAGGGGAGCTGGGATCACCTGCAGTGCAGCGCCTGCCGGATGGTGACCGACCAGGGGGTGTGGGTCTGCCCCATCCTCGTCAACGAGCCTTCCGGCCGGATGGGCGAGACCCTCGCCGACTCCCTGGGGAGCTTCGGGCTTTCTCACCCGGCCTGCTGGACCTGCCATGTCTACGGCGTGAGCTGCAAGACCTGACCGCCGGCAGGAGTTGAGATGTCGAACCGGCTGCCGGAAGACGAGAGAGCGCGGAGGGAGCGCGAGCGGCTGACCGCCCACCGGGGTTTGGCGACCTGGGGCGAGAAGCTCGTGCCCCTCGAACAGTTTCACGCTGCGGTAAAGGCGGAGGGCCGGACGCTGTCGGAAGGAGAGCGGGAGGCCGCGGCGGCCGCCTACCGCACCGGAGCTCCCGATCCGACACCGGTCGAGGGGCCGTACTCGCGGATCGCGGTCTTCGGCGGTGTCTACAACAACCACTTGGCCTTGAGCGAGCTTCTGGCGGACGCGGCGCGGCGGGGAGCCGAGGCGATCTACTGCCTGGGCGACCTCGGAGGGTTCGGCCCCAACCCGGAGAAAGTCCGGCCTCTCTTGGTCGAGGGCGGCGTGCGGACGATCCAGGGCAACTATGAAGAGTCGCTCGCCTCGGGTCGGGAGGACTGCAACTGCGGCTACACCGACCCGCGGGACAACCACTTCGCCGAGATCTCCTACCGCTACACCGAGGAGCGCTGCTCGCCGGGCTTCAAAGCCTGGATGGGCGAGCTGCCGCGCCGCCGCCGGGTGCGGGTGGGCGAGCGCGAGCTCCTTCTCGTCCACGGCTCGCCGCGGCGGATCAACGAGTTTCTCTTCCAGAGCACCTCGCCGGTCCCGTTCCTCGAAGTGCTCCTCACCCAGAACCGCTGCGACGGCCTGCTCGCCACCCACACCGGGCTCCACTGGCACCGCCGGCTCCCCTCCGGCCGCGACGTGGTCAACGTCGGGGTCATCGGCCGGCCGGCCAACGACGGCGCCACCCATGTCCGGTACGCGCTCCTGGAAGAGCGGGGAGGGGAGCTCTCGGTCGACCTCCTTCCTCTTCCTTATGACCACCGGGAGCTGGCGGCCGAGATGCGCCGCGAGCGCCTGCCCGAGGAGTTCGTCGAGACGATCCTCTCCGGCTGGTGGACGACCTGCCTGGAGATCCTGCCGGCCCGCGAGCGGGCCGTCTCCCGTTTTTAGGGGCAGGGACGTAATCGCCGAAGGCCCCGGCCGGTTATGGCACAATGGGTCTTGGCCTGCTGATTCCCATGCCGGACACAACCCTCATCACCCGAGTTCTCCTCGAGAACTACAAGAGCATCGCCCGCTGCGACATCGAGCTCGGTCCGCTCACCTTTCTGGTGGGGGCGAACGGCTCCGGCAAGAGCAACTTCCTGGACGCTCTGCGCTTCGTGGCAGACGCCCTGCGCAGCTCCCTCGACCATGCCCTACGGGACCGTGGCGGGATCAACGAAGTCCGCCGCCGTTCGGGAGGACACCCGACCCATTTCGGGACTCGGCTGGAGTTCAACCTTCCTTCCGGACAGTACGGTCACTACGTGTTCCGAATCGGCGCCCTGAGCGAGGGTAGATATAAAGTCCAGCAGGAGGACTGTTGGGTCTCGAATCCAGAGGCTCTGACTCCGCCCTTTCACTACTCCGTCCAGAGTGGGAAGGTGGTGCAGGCCAGCGCCCAGATCATGCCCGCTGCCGTGGATGACCGGCTCTATCTGGTCAATGCCTCGGGGCTGCCTGAGTTCCGGCCGGTCTACGAAGCCTTCTCCAAGATGGGGTTCTACAATCTGAACCCCGACAAGATCCGGGATCTTCAATCGCCGGACGCCGGTGACCTGCTCACGCGCGACGGCAGCAACATCGCGAGTGTCTTGAGCTCGCTCAGCTCTCATGCGCCGGCCGCCAAAACCCGGATTGAAGAATTCCTCGCGAAGATCATCTCCGGTATCCGGCAGGTCGACGCCAAGCCCATCGGTCCTAAAGAGACTCTCGAGTTTCGTCAGCAGATGGCGGGCTCGGAGCACCCCTGGCGTTTCCTCGCGGCCAACATGTCGGATGGCACCCTGAGAGCCCTGGGAGTTCTGGTTGCGCTCTTCCAGCCCACCAACGGGCAGCGACCGAAGGTCCCCCTGGTGGGCATTGAGGAGCCGGAGATCGCTCTCCACCCTGCCGCCGCCCTGGTTCTCCTCGACGCCATCCGGGAATCCAGTCGGACGACTCAGATCCTGGTGACCAGCCATAGCCCCGAGCTCTTGGATGATGAGTCGATCCCGGCCGAGTCGATCCGTGCCGTCGTCGCGGAGCAGGGTCTGACTCGGATCGGACCCCTGGACGAATTCGGCGCCTCGACCCTGCGAGACCGTCTCTGCACCCCCGGCGAGCTGTTGCGCCTGAACCAGCTTGCGCCCGATCCCGAGGCCGTCAGGAAGGTGGCCGCAGCGCAGCTGAACCTCTTCGCCAGGATCTCGGGATCGGCTTGATCCAGGTCGTCTCTATCGTCGAAGGCCAGGGAGAGGTCGAAGCGATTCCCATTCTCGTCCGTCGGATCGCTCGGGCGGTCGATCCTGGCCTGCTGGTGCAGACCCATCCGCCCTTCCGGATTTCGCGCAGCAAGCTGATCAAGCCAGGAGTGCTGGAACACTACGTCGACATCGCTGTCCGTCGAGCCGACCGAGAAGGAATCCTCCTCATCGTCCTCGACAGCGACGATGATTGTCCGGCGGAGCTCGGTCCTCAGCTTTCGGCGCGGGTGCAACGGGCGAGAGAGGGGTTCGCAACGAGCGTCTGTCTCGCCCACCGGGAGTTTGAAGCCTGGTTTCTCGCTGGCGCCGAGTCGCTCCGGGGGCAGCGCGGATTGGTCGAGGATCTCGTCGGTCCACCCGACCCGGAAGCCAAGCGCGATGCCAAGGGTTGGTTATCGGCGCAGATGGAAGAGGGGCGCAGTTACGCTCCGACCCTGGACCAACCCGCGTTGGCATCCCTTCTCGATATCGCCGCCGCCCGCCGCCGCTCGCGCTCTTTCGACCGCTTCTGCCGGGAGGTCATCCGCCTCTTGACGGGAAGGACGTAAGGAGGAGACCGGCTCTCAGTAGGAGGAGAGTGTCAAGCCGCCTTTACATCCCAGACCCCAGGACGTACCATGACACTCCTCGGCAGTGACCGACGAAGGGTTCGGGTCCTGTGCATCGACCGCGACCGAACCTCGTCAGGCCCGGAAGGGAGCAGCGATAAGGTATGCCGGCTGAGTGCCGCAGGGAAACCGGAACCCTTCGTCGACCACTGCCGCCAGTAACGCCAAGTTCATGACCTACCAGGTTCTCGCCCGCAAGTGGCGGCCGCAAAACTTCTCCAGTCTCGTTGGTCAGGGGCCGATCGTCACGGCGCTCCGCAATGCCCTGAAGGAGGGACGGATCGCCCAGGCCTACCTCTTCTCCGGCATCCGGGGTGTGGGGAAGACGACCGCTGCCCGCGTGCTCGCCAAGGCGCTCAACTGCGAGAAGGGGCCGGCCGCCGATCCTTGTAACGAGTGCACGGCCTGCCTGGAGATCACCCGCGGCTCGGACATGGACGTCATCGAGGTCGACGCCGCCACCTACTCCAAGGTCGAGCAGGTGCGCGAGCTGACCGAGAGCCTCAAATACGGACCGGCCAGGGATCGCTACAAGGTGGTGGTCCTGGACGAGGTTCACCGCCTGTCGCGCCAAGCCTTCGACGCGCTCCTGAAAATCGTCGAGGAGCCGCCGCCCCACCTGGTCTTCATCTTCGCCACGACCGAGATCGAGGCGGTGCCGGCGACGATCCTCTCGCGTTGCCAGGAGTTCCACTTTCGGCGCGTCCCGGCGATCGAGGTGGCGAGCCTGCTGCGCGAGATCTGCGTCTCCGAGGACATCGAGGCGAGCGAAGCGGCCCTTCGGCTCATCGCCCGCGCCGGCGAGGGGAGCGTCCGAGACGCCGTGGCCCTCCTGGACCAGCTCGCCACCTTCGGCTCCGGCGCGATCTCGGACGAGGAGGCGATCCGCCTCCTGGGCGGGCTCGACACGGCGCTCTTCGGCCGGCTCCTCCGAGCCGTCGTCGAAGGCGACGGAGCCGGAGTGGCCGCTCTCGTCCGCCGGGTCGAGGACGAGGGCTGGGACCCGCGCCACGTCTACGGCCAGTTTCTCGCCTTCTGCCGCGATGCCCTCCACCTCGCCCTGGGAGGCGATCCGGGCCAGGTGGACCTCCCGGCCGAGGAGGCCGTGACCCTCGCCGAGACCGCCAAAGGTGCCGGCTACGAAAACCTGCTGCGGCTCGTCCACCAGCTCCTGCAGAGCGAGGCGACGGTGCGCCGGAGCGAGACTGGCGCCCTGGCGGTCGAGATCGCCTGGCTGCGCGCCGCCGAGCTCCCCAAGCTGCGCCGGATCGAGGAGATCCTCGCCGGCGGTGCCGGCGCCGCCGGCACGAGCGCTCCCCGTCCCGCCGCCGCGCCACCTAAAACCGCCGAACCGGGCAGCCGGGCAGCCGCGGAGCCGCCGCGCGAGAGCGCGCCGCCGGCGGAGCCCGCCGCCGCACCGGAGATACCCGCTCGCAAAGCGCCGGTCCCCGCACCGCAGCCTCTCGCGTCGAGCAACCCTAAGGCTCCCGTTGGCGTAAAGAGAGAGGGCGACCGCGTGCAGGTCTTCCTCGACGAGGTGAGCCGCCTGAAGCAGTCGCTGGTCGCCCATCTGGAGCACGTCGAGGAGCTGCGCTTCGGAGAGAATGGGCTGGAGATCGTCTCGCTGCGTGGCGACACGATCCTGCGTTCGACTCTCCATCGTGGGAATAGCTGGCAGGTGCTGGAGCAGGCGGCCGCGGTGGCCTGGGGCCCCGGCACCGCTGTCCACCTGGTCGAGGGCACGAGCGCACCGAAGGAGGCCGCGCCGAAGGTCTCCAATATCAAGCTCGAAATGGTCGCAGAGAATCCCACCATCCAGACCGTCCTCGAGATCTTCCAGGGGCGGGTCGAGAGGGTGGAGGAACATGGAAGTGGTCTTCCAGGAGGACTAGCCGATGAGTAGCATGCGTCAGTTGATGAAACAGGCTCAGGAGATGCAGGAGAAGCTGCAGCGTGAGCTTGCCGAAACCGTGGTCGAGGCGAGCGTGGGTGGCGGTATGGTGACGGTCAAGATGAGCGGCCACAAGCAGCTCGTCTCGGTCAAGATCGATCCCGAGGTGATGGACCCCCAGGATCCCTCGATGCTCGAGGATCTGATCGTCGCCGCGGTCAACGAGGCGGGACGACGGGTGGAAGAAACCATGCAGGGCAAGATGGGCTCGATGGCCGCGAGCCTGCCCGGTCTGTTCTAGGCGTGGAGCCGGCGCGAGCGTCCATGACCGATCCTCTGGCCCGGCTGGTGGGCGAGCTATCTCGTTTGCCCGGCATCGGCCCCAAGACGGCGACCCGCCTCGCCCACTTCCTGTTGAAGGTCCCGGTCGAAGAGGCCCAGGCGCTAGCCCAGGCCATCGTCGAGGTGAAGGAAAAGCTTTTTCACTGCTCCTCCTGCAATTCGATCACCGCCGTCGACCCCTGCCGCTATTGCGCGGACCCCGGGCGGGATCGCTCCCGCATCTGCGTCGTCGAAGAGCCGTTCAACTTAGAGCCCCTGGAGCGGACGGGCGAGTACCACGGTCTCTATCATGTTCTGATGGGAGCCCTGTCGCCCCACCGCGGGATCGGTCCCGACCGTCTGGCCATCCCCGGTCTCCTGGAACGCCTGGAGGGAGTCGAGGAGGTCGTCCTCGCCACCAACCCCAACGTCGAGGGCGAGGCGACGGCGCTCTACCTCGCCCGATTGCTGAAGGGCCGCGGCCTCAAGGTCACGAGGCTCGCCTTCGGCATGCCGGTGGGCGGCGACATCGAGTACACCGACGAGGTGACGCTCGGCCGATCTCTCCTCGGCCGGCGGGAGATGTGAGCCTCACCCGGGGCGACCTGCCACCCCGGATGGGGACGCCGCCGCCGGGGCCGTGTTCCATCGAGCTGGCCCGGCAGCTCGCGAAGGTCGAGGCGCCGGGGGTCAATACCGTCTCTCCCGGTCGCCCCCCCCACGAGGGACCGATCCTCTGGCAGGAGGCTCTCGGAGCCAACGTCCAGGACGTCGACGGCAACATCTATATCGATCTCACCTCGGGCTTCGGGGTGGCGGCGGTAGGACATCGGCATCCGCGGGTGGTGGCGGCGCTCGCCGAGCAGAGCGGCCGGCTCCTCCACGGCCTGGGAGACGTCCACGCCCACCCCGGCCGGGTCGAGCTCGCCTCCCGCCTCGCCGCTCTGGCCCCAATGCCCGAGACTCAGGTCTTCTTCGCCACCTCCGGGGCCGAGGCGGTCGAGGTGGCGGTCAAGACGGCGATTCTTTCGACCGGCAGACCGGGCATCCTCGCCTTCGAGCCCGCCTATCACGGTACGACCCTGGGGGCTCTCGCCGCCACCTCTCGCCCGGAGTTCCGCCGTCCCTTCGCCCGGCATCTTCATCCGCACCTTCGCCGGCTCCCCTTCGGTGCTCCGGCAGGGAAAGTTGGACGGGAGCTCTCCCGAGGGGACGTCGCCTGCGTTCTCGTCGAGCCCGTCGTGGGCCGCGAAGGGGTGCTCGTGCCACCCCCGGGGTGGCTCGCCGAGGTCGCCGGCGCCTGCCGCAACCACGGCGTCCTCTTGGCCGTCGACGAGATCTTCACCGGCTTCGGCCGCACCGGCAGTCTCTTCGCCGTCGAGAGCGAAGGTGTGATCCCCGACCTCCTCTGCTGCGGCAAGGCGCTCGGGGGCGGCCTACCGATCGCCGCGGTCCTCGGGCGCAGCGATCTCTTTCAAGGCTGGAGTGTCCCGGGAGAAGCCCTCCACACCTCAACCTTCCTCGGCAGTCCTCTCGCCTGCGCCGCCGCGCTCGCCGTCCTCGACATCCTTATAGAAGAGGATCTGCCGACGCGGGCGGCCCGCCTGGGCGAGACGCTGGGACAGAGGCTTGGCGCCTGGCAGTCTCGATTCCCCCAGGTCACGGACGTCCGTGGTCGCGGCCTTCTCTGGGGAATCGAGCTGGCCTCGCGAGAGGAGGCGAAGCGGCTGGTCGTCTCGGCCCTCGCGCGCGGAGTGCTCCTCCTCGCCGGAGGGCCGGAGGGGAGGGTGGCGCAGATCGTGCCGCCGCTCAACATCGACGGCGGACAGCTCTCGGTGGCGATCGGCATCTTGGAGGAGGCGCTGTGCCCTCTTTAGAGATGCTCTCCCTGGGTGCGCTGCTCGCCGCAGTCGCTGTTGTCGCGTTTCTCCTCTGGGCGGGCCTGCGGTGGTCCGGCGCCAGCGCGGCCCTCCAGGAGCTCGGCCGCGGCCACTTCGCCGCCGCCGTGGCAGCGGCGCGGATCACCGGGCCGCGCCCCGAGCGCGACGAGCTCTACACCGCCGCCGTGGCGGCCAAGCACCTCCTCGACCTCGATCGGGCCCAAAACCTCCTCGGCCGCATCCTCGCCGAGGATCCAGGAGATGGCGAGGTCTGGCTGGAGAGCGGGCTCGTGGCTGCCTATGCGGGAGACAGGACAAGGGCCCAGGCGGCCTTCGCCAAGGCCGCCGCCCTCCGCTCCGACCTCTCCGAGTCGCTCACCCTGCACCGCGCCTGGCTCGCTCTCCGGCAGGGGGACGGAGCCACCGCCCGCCGGCTCTTCGATGAGGTCGAGGCGCCGCTCGAAACCAAGCTGCGCACCGACCTCGGCCAGGGGGAACCCCTCTTCGCCGAGTGGTTCCTCCAGGCCGCGGCTCTCTGGGAGGCCGCGGGCGATTCCGAGCGCGCCGGCTGGGCCCGCACCGCCGGTCGCGAGGCGGCGCCTGAAAGTCGTGTGTGGGAGCGGACCTGAATCCGCTACAATAGGGTCCATCTTGAGCATCCAGTTTCTCCTCCGCCGGTGGGACCTGTTCGCCCACTTCTCCGAGCCGCAGCTCGAGCTCCTCGGCCAGTGCATGTCGCGCAGCCGCTTTCCGGCGGGCGCCATGCTCGTGCGCGAGGGGGAGCCGACGGTCGATGCCTACCTGATCGAGAGCGGCGGCGTGCGCATCCAGCGGAAGACCCCCTACGGTAGCTTCAACCTAGCGGAGCTCGAACCGGGGGACCTCTTCGGCGAGACCAGCTTCATCGACCACAACACCCGATCGGGGGACGCGCTGACGACCTCCGACACCGATATCCTGACCCTGAATCCGCTCGCCCTACAGGCTTTGATGGAGCGCGACCAGCGGATCACCCTCGCCCTCTACTGGACTTTCTGGAAGAGCCTGTCGAAAAAGCTTCGCCAGACGAACGACAAGCTGACCCAGTTCTTCTCCGAGACCGGAAAGCCGGCGACCACCCAGCTGCCGCCCCATTTGGACATCGCGGGCGAGTTCCGGATCGACCTCGCCTCCAAGCGCAAGCTCTTCCAGGAGCAGAAGCTCTCGAACCTGGAGATCAACTTCCTGACCTCGCTCTCGAAAGAGAAGAACCTGCCGCCGCAGACGATTCTCTTCAGGGAGGGAGAGAGCGCCGACGAGATGTACGTGGTCCTCGAAGGGCGGATCATGATCAGCAAGTACATCCCCGGCGCCGGCAAGGAGGCCCTCGCTTTCCTCGAGCGCGGCGATTACTTCGGTGAGATGGCCCTGATCGAGAACCAGCCGCGTTCGGCCGACGCCAAGTCCGATGACGGCGGAGCGGTCGTCCTCGCCATCCCGCGCGAGGTGCTGAACGGCATCCTCGACATCAACAAGCTCTCCTCGCTCCGCCTGCTCAAGATCCTCTGCCATCTGGTCGCGACCCGCCTGCGCGAGCTCGACGACAAGATCATCGGCTGGTTCATCCTCGCCGGCGGAGCCGGCGGCGCCGGAGCGGGCGCCGGCAGTTACGAGCGTATCGGCTAGCCGGCCGTTTCGACCGCCCAGACCGCCGCGAGCACCTTGCCGACCAGCGAGGAGAGGGGGAGCCGGACCCTCGCCGCGGCGTCGAAGAAGCCGGCCTCGATCCCCTCTTGGAAACCGCCGGCACGGACTGTCGCCCGATGGACGTCGACCTCGATGTCACGATAGGTGATGCCGTGGCGGACCCGGGCGAGGGAGGGACCCTCCAATCGCCAGCGGCCGCCATAGCGCTCGGCGAGACCGGCTGCGGGGTGAGGTTGAATTTCGTCGGGTCCGGGCGCCGACAACGCTTCCACCCAGGGGAGCTCCCAGGTGCCGGCGAGGAGAGTGCTCCCTTCGGGGCGGCGAAAAAGGAGGACACCGCCAGGCTCCTCGACCACCGCCACCACCCACCGCACCCGGACGGTATCCCGGCGCCGCTTCGGCGGCGGATAGAGATCCTGCTCGCCCGCCGCCGCCGCCCGGCAGCCGGAGGAGAGGGGACAGAGCAGGCAGCGCGGCGCCCTCGGCAGGCAGAGGGTCGCACCCAGTTCCATCATGGCCTGATTGCTGTCCCCCGGTCGGAGAGGAGAGAGGAGCTCCCGCCCCGCCGCGAGGAGGCGGTCGCGCCCACCCCGCGAGCGCGGGTCGACGCCCAGGGCGAGGAAGCGCGAAAGCACCCGCTCCACGTTGCCGTCTAAAACCGGTTCGGCGATGCCGAAGGCGATGCTCCCCACCGCGGCGGCGGTGTAGTCCCCCACTCCCGGCAGGGCACGAAGGCCGTCGTAGGTGCGCGGGAAGCCTTCTCCGGACTCCGCGACCTGGCGTGCGGCCGCGTGGAGCTGGCGCGCCCGCCGGTAGTAGCCGAGCCCCGACCAGAGGGCCAGAACCTCTTCGACCTCTGCCGCGGCCAAGGCTTCGATTGTAGGAAAGCGCAAGAGAAAGCGCTCGTAGTAGGAGAGAACGGTCTCCACCCGGGTCTGCTGGAGCATGACCTCGGAGAGCCAGATGAGGTAAGGATCGGAGGTTCGGCGCCAGGGCAGGTCGCGGCGGTGTCGGTCGAACCAGGAGAGGAGCTCGTCTCTGTGCCGCATCGCGTCATTATAGACACCGTCCCGAACGGCCTCGGCGCCAATTTGGCCCGCGCTCCGACCGATCCCGGCACAAAAAACAACCCCGCGGCGCTTGAGGCCGCGGGGTTGTTTACTCGTTTGAGTTAAGGGGGGAGGCCCCGTCTCTCCGGTTGGTTGGGTGGATGTGCCCCTGTCTTTGTCTAGGGGGATGTAGGTTAGCTATTTGAGGGTGAGACCGCTGTCGGTCTCAGTTTCTTGGAAGGATTGAATTTGGTTGGTGGAACCTCCCCACTTCCGTTGTCCTTCATGTCTCTAGTCCATTGCAACACTTGTGCCTGATTAAAATTTCCCCGCACCTGGGACACTCTAGGGCATGGGAGGGCCCCGCCACCCCGGGTGGGGTGGCGTCGGGGGGAGGCCCCAATCTCCGGTTGGCTCTTCGAGGATCGACCCCTGTAACGAGGGGTTCAGGTAGGCTCTTTAGGAGGGTGAGACCCAGAGGTCTCGATGAACGGGCGGGATCAAGTCAGGTTGGTGGAACCTCCCCCTTTTTGACGCTGTTCTATCTGGCCGATTAAACAGCAAGGTCTGTGCCAGTTCTTCCCACGGGTCTCACGAACCGCCTGCGTTCCTGCCGGGCACTCCCCCTGTTCCGAATAAATCCTTTGATATCTATACATTGAAGAACACGCATCGCGCCCGGATGGACCCGGTGGGCTCGCTGTGCGAGGGGGGCAGCAGGGCCAGGGCTCGGCATGAGCTGCCGAGGAAAAATTACATTTCTGCATGGTCGCTCGCACCAGACGGGCAAATTTTGCTCTGCCGGCACCCTGGTATGATTCCGCGGATGGCTGAGATCGACGGTCTCAAGTTTCCTATCCTGCTGGGATGGAAGGAGTATCTGGCTCTCCCCGAACTGGGAATCGACCGGCTTAAGGTGAAGATCGACACCGGCGCCCGCACCTCGACCCTCCACGTCGCCGCGCTGCGGATTCTGGTTGAGCATCGAGATGGCACCGCCGATCTCGCGCTCTCCCTCCCTTTCGACCGTCGTCATCCCGAGCGCGCGACGACCGCCCGGGCCCTCATGCTCCGCCGGGTGACGGTCGCCGACTCCGGCGGACATCGAGAAATTCGTCCCCTGATCGCGACCGAGATGGTCCTCGGCCCGGTGCGCAAGAAGATCTTTCTTACCTTGACCGACCGGAGCGGCATGCTCTTTCGTATGATCCTGGGACGCAAGGCCCTCGAAGGGGACTTCCTGGTCGACGTTTCGCAGAAGTACCTGCTCCGGTAAGCTCCAAGCCCCCAACCTTTATGCAGATCGCCATTCTGTCGCGCAAGGCGAGTCTCTACTCCACTTCTCGCCTGATGGAGGCCTGCCACCAAAGGGGCGCCGAGGTCTCCGTGCTCGACCCCCTGCAATGCCTGGTAAAACTTTCAAAGCGACGGCCCGAAGTCTTCCACCACGGCGAGCGCGTCTCCGATCTCGATGGCGTCGTGCCGCGGATCGGAGCCTCGATCACCTTCTACGGTCTCGCCGTCCTGCGCCAATTCGAGATGATGGGTGTCTTTCCGGCCAACGAGAGCCAGGCCATCGCGCGGAGCCGCGACAAGCTGCGCAGCCTGCAACTGCTCTCCCGCCATGACATCGGCATCCCTCCCACCGCCTTCGTGCGCCGGCGAGAGGACGTGCGTTCGGCGATCCGCAAGGTTGGGGGAGCACCGGTGATCCTGAAGCTCCTCGAAGGGACGCAGGGGATGGGAGTCATCCTGGCCGAGACCGCCAAATCTGCGGAGTCGGTGCTCGACGCCATGTATTCGCTCAAGCAGAACATTCTCATCCAGGCCTTCGTCCAGGAGGCCGCCGGGATCGACTATCGGGCGATCGTCGTCGGCCAGCGGGTGGTCGCGGCAATGGTGCGCCAGGCGGGGGAGGGGGAGTTCCGAAGCAACCTGCACCGTGGAGGCTCGGCCCGCGGGGTGACGCTCGAACCCGCCTTCGAACGCACGGCCATCCATGCCGCCCAGGTTCTCGGCCTGAACATCGCCGGGGTCGACATGCTCCCTTCCAAGGAAGGGCCGATGGTGCTCGAGGTGAACAGCTCGCCTGGCTTGGAGGGGATCGAGAAGGCTACCGGCGTCGACATCGCCGGAGCGATGATCGACTTCGTCGTCGACAATGCTCCGCAGGGCGATCCCCGGGACCGGGCGCACGGATGAGGCGTCCTAAAGGGACCGCTGAGGAGCGGTAGGATAAGGCCATGAAGCGGCTCGCCTCCATCTTCCTTCTCCTCGTGGGGATCGCCTTTCTCGCCGCCCTTGTCGGAATCCTCCTCGCCTCGGGGAGCCACCGGTACGCCGGTCCGACGGTGCTCGTCTGGCGGATCGACCGCCCGATCCGCGAGCAGACATCCGAGTCTCTGTTCTTCGGCGGCGCCTCGGCCGACAGCCTGAGCATCCTTTATCCCGCCTTTCGCGCCGCGCGTGCCGACCGGAGCGTCAAGGGAATCGCGGTCTACATCCAGTCGGCCGAGTTCGGCCTCGGCAAGGCGCAGGAGCTTCGCCGGCAGCTCGCGGCTCTCCACCAGGCCGGCAAGTTCGTCGAGTGCTATCTGGAGAGCGTCGGGGAAGGGAGCAATGGCACCCTCGCCTACTACCTGGCGACCGCCTGCGACAGGGTCGAGCTCGCTCCTTCGGGAGAGGTCGACGTCGTCGGCCTCCACACGGACGGAACCTTCCTCAAGGGAGGGCTGGAGAAGCTCAAGGTCGACCCTCAATTCCACCATGTCGGTGCCTACAAGAGCTATTCGGAGACCTATACCGAGAGCCACTGGACGGCCCCCGCCGCCACGGCCATCAACGCCGTTCTCGACAGTTCCTTCGAGCAGATCGTGAGCGCGATCGCCGTGGCGCGGAAGCTGCCTCAAGCGGCGGTCCACGATCTGATCGACGGCGCTCCCTATACCGCCCCCGAGGCTCTTCAGAAGGGCCTGGTGGATAGCCTGGGCTACCCCGAGGACTTCAGCGCCCGGATCACCCGCCGGGCCGGCGGCCGGCCGCACCTCGTGCGGATCGAGGACTACGGCGAGCACGCCGGGCTCTCCGGTGAGCGGATCGCGATCGTCATCGCCGAGGGCGAAGTCGTCCGCGGCGGCGGTGCGGAGTCCGCAGGCTCCGAGGGGGAGGTGGGCTCGGACGCCATGGCCGGGATCCTGCGCAAGCTGGCGCGAGATCCCTCGCTCCGGGGTGTCGTCCTCAGGATCGACAGCCCCGGCGGCTCGGCCCTCGCCTCCGACCTCATCCTGCATGAGGTACAGCTCCTGGCGCGCCGAAAACCGGTGGTGGTCTCGATGTCCGACGTGGCGGCCTCGGGCGGGTACTACATCGCCGCCAGAGCCGGGAAAATCGTCGCCGAGCCCGCCACCTTGACCGGCTCGATCGGCGTCGTTTCCGGGAAATTCGTCACCCGCCGGCTGCAGGAAGAGTTCCTGGGGATCACCCACGATACCCTGAAGCGGGGGAGGAACGCCGACCTCTATTCGAGCCTCAGTCCCTACTCCCCCGAGCAGGACGCCCGAGTCCAGGCGATGATGGGCCGCGTCTATGACACCTTCGTCGGCCATGTCGCGGCCGGGCGGCACATGAGCCGCGCCGCGGTCGAGGCGGTCGCCGGCGGCCGGGTGTGGACGGGAGCCGACGCCAAACGTCTGGGTCTGGTCGATGAGCTGGGTGGCTTGGATCGCGCCGTCGACCTCGTTCTCCGCGCCGCCCGCCTGCTCCCCGGCGAGCCGGTGCAGTTGGAGTATTACCCCGAGCCCCGAGGCCTCCTGAGCCTTCTCCTGGAACGCCGCGAGCCCCGCCTTCCCGCAGCTCTCGGAGAGCTCGCAAGAAGTCTGGAGCCGCCGCGCTCCGGGGTCCTCGAAGCTGTCGCCCGATCTGGTTCGTCTGGCGCGACCTTTTTGAGCCCAAAAGACCCTGGCCGACGTCGATTCAACTGCCACGAAACAAGGAGGTTTGAGCCTGGGAGAGAGGTCGCGGGGCGCCCCGCCGGGAGCCCCGAGGCAGCGTTGGGAGATACGGTTTAACTAATGGCAATAAACAAGTTATTGACTTTTTTCGCGGCCGGGACGAAAAGGTCTTGCGGCGCCTTCTGGACCCTGTGCTATGATCCGTTCGTCGCCGCATTAGACCACCGCTGACATAGAAATGATCGATGAGCAGGGTTTTCCACAGCTGTGGAAAGTCCTGTGGAAAACTGTTCCGTAAACTCACCTCAGAGCCCCCCTTCGATGCCGGACAAATCCCTCTGGTCGCTCCTCCAAAAGCAGCTTCAGCAACAGCTCGATCCAGAGGAATACGCCACCTGGTTCAGCCCGCTCAAGGCGCGCGCCGAAGGCAGTAAGCTCGTCCTCCTGGCGCCGGACTCCCGCTTCCTCCACCGCCTGGAGGAGGGCTTCCGGCCCCAGGTCGACCGCGCCCTGGCCGGCCTCGACGGCCAGGGTTCCGAGGTGCTCTTTACGATCGATGACGCTCCTGAGCCGGCGGCTCTGCCGGCCGTCGCGGAGCCGATCGCCCCCGGGCAGTTCAATCCGCGGTACCTGTTTTCGAGCTTCGTCGTCGGTAAGTCCAATGAGTTTGCCCATGCCGCGGCCTGGGCCGTGGCCCAGGCACCCTCCGAGAGCTACAACCCGCTCTTCCTCTACGGCGGTGTGGGGCTCGGCAAGACCCACCTCCTGCACGCCATCGGCACCCACATCCAGACTCACCATCCGGAGTTCCGCATCGCCTACCTGGCCGCCGAGCAGTTCGTCAACGAGCTGATCAACTCGATCCGCTTCGACCGCATGCCCGCCTTCAGGGAGCGCTACCGGACGATCGACGTGCTGCTCATCGACGACATCCAGTTCCTCGCCAACAAGGAGCGGACCCAGGAGGAGTTCTTCCATACCTTCAATACGCTCTACACGAGCCAGAAGCAGATCATCCTCTCCTCCGACTCCTCGCCGCGCAACATCCCAACCCTGGAGGAGCGCCTGCGGAGCCGTTTCGAGTGGGGGCTGATCGCCGACATCCAGCCTCCCGAGCACGAAACCAAGGTCGCGATCCTCCGCCGCAAGGCCGACCTGGAGAACATCGCCCTCCCCGACGATGTCGCCCACTTCGTGGCCCGCCAGGCCCGCTCGAACATCCGCGAGCTCGAAGGGCTCTTGAACCGGGTCATCGCCTTCGCCTCCCTGACCGGCAAGCCGCTGTCCCGAGAGCTCGCCGAGGAGACCTTGAAAGACCTCCTCCCCGACTCGGCGAGGCGGCCCGATGGGGCGGAGATCACCAAGCTCGTCGCCCGCCACTACGGCTTGAAGGTCTCCGAGATCAAGAGCAAGAACAATTCGAAGCAGATCGCCTTCCCGCGCCAGGTCGCCATGTACCTGCTCAAGAAGCTCACCACCCTCTCCTACCCGGAGATCGGCAAGCAGTTCAACGACAAGCACCATTCGACGGTGATGTACTCGGTCGACAAGATCGAGCAGCTGCGGACGACCGACGCCGACCTCGACCGGGTGCTCAAGTCGATCGAGCAACCTTTCTCCTGAGCACGCTTTTTGCTTACCTCCAAATCAGCGATGCGAATGCCTCGCGTCGCCTGTGGAAAAGCTGTGTGCCGCGGCGAGGAGTGGCTGCGGGTTTCTGCGCCGCGGGGTGGAAAACGGCGCCCGGCCCGGTTTTCCTCCGCACCTTCAACAGCCCTTCCACATCCAATCCGGAGCCGAACCCGGAAAACAAATTCCGTGAAATCAGCAACTTGAACCGGATTTCCGGATTTCCTCCGCACCTTCTTCTATCTACGGCTATGCTATATTCCCTCCCTACCTAGTACGGAGAAGGTGCATGGAAATCCGACTGAGACGTGGCGAATTCCTGAGTGAGCTGACCCCCATGCAGGGGATCGTGGAGCGCAAGACTACGATCCCGGTCCTCTCGCACATCCTGCTGAACGCCAGGAAGGATCGCCTCCACCTCGCGGCCACCGACTTGGACGTCTCCCTGACTTCCTGGTGTCAGGCCGAGATCGTCGAGGAGGGGGCGATCGCGGTCCAGGCCAAGAAGTTCCTGGAGATCATCCGCGCCGTGACGGGGGATGAGGTTCTGCTGGTCCAGGAGGAACCGCGGGTGCTGTCGATCCGCGCCGGCCGCTCGCGCTTCAAGGTGCACGGCCTGGCCGCCGAGGATTTCCCCAGCCTGCCCGCGGTGGACGAGAAGCGCGCCGTCGAGGTTCCCTTCCAGGATTTCCGGCGGATGATCGGGAAGGTTCTCTTCGCCGTCTCGGCGGAGGAGTCCCGCTTCCAGCTGAACGGCGCTCTCCTGAAGCTCAAGGCGGGCTCGTTGGAGATGGTGGCGACCGACGGTCATCGCCTGGCCTTGGTCGAGGACGCCTTGGAGGCGAGCTCCGAGGAGGACTCGGTCCTCGTGCCGAGGAAGGCTCTCCAGGAGCTCCAGCGGATCGAGGGTGAGGGCAACCTCTCCTACCGCCGGGGCGAGCACCACCTGTCGTTTCAGCTCGGCCGGCGCGAGCTGATCTGCCGCATCCTCGAGGGGACCTTCCCCGACTACGAGCGGGTGATCGCCAAGGATAACGACAAAAAGATCCTCTTCGACCGCAAGCCGCTCGCCGAGGCCGTGCAGCGGGTAGCCCTCCTGACCGGCGACCGGGCGCGGGCGGTGCGGCTCCAGTTCGGTTCCGACCAGATGGTGATCTCGGCCGCCAATCCGGACTTGGGAGAGGCGATCGAAGAGGTGCCCTGCAGCTACGACGGCCCCGAGTTCCGGCTCGGCATCAATCCGGACTACCTGTCGCAGTTCCTCTCCGCCGTCGACACGGAACGGGTGCGCCTGGAGCTCAAGGACGAGAACACCCAGTGCGTGGGCTGGCCCGTCGACGGCGCGGACGAGCGCTACCTCTGCGTCATCATGCCGATGCGGATCTGACCCCGAACCCGGCCGGAACCCGGCCTGGAGTCCAGCCTGAATCCGGCTTGAATCCAATGCTCCGGAAGCTCTCCGGGCGAGATATCCTGCCTCTCCGTGCTCGTCAAGCTTACCGCCGACGGTTTCAGGAACCTCGCCCCCCTCTCGCTCCGCCCCGAGGCGGGCTCCCATCTCTTTCTGGGTGGCAACGGCGCCGGGAAGACCAGTCTCCTGGAGGCGGTCTACGTTTTAGCGACGACCAAGAGCTTCCGCACCTCCCAGATCGCTGACTGCATCCGTCATGGCGCCGACCTCTTCCACCTGGAGGGGGAGGCGATCGATGGCAGACGGGCCCGCCTGGAGGTCGCCTACGGCAAGGAGTTTCGCCTGCGGACGGTGAACGGCCGGAACGCCCCTCTGGCAGAGCACCTGGCCATCCTCCCCGTCGTCTCCTGGGCGGCGGCGGACGTCGAGCTTCTCCACGGAGCTCCCCGTCTGCGGCGGCGCTTTCTCGATCGTGGGGTGGTGGGTCTGCGGCCGACGGCGCTCGAGATCCTCGGCCGTTATCGGGAGGCGCTCCGCCAGAAGCGCGGGCTCCTCGCGAGTGGCGGACCGGGGCTCGAAGCCTGGAACGATCTCCTGGCCGGGGTGGCGGCGGAGCTCATCGCTCGCCGTAAGGCCTATGTGGATCTGCTCGCCGTTCGTTTCACCGAGGTTCTCGCCGAGTCCGGGCTCGGCTTTCCCCCGGTTGGCCTCACCTATCGCCCCTCGCCGGCGTCGGGGCTGGAAGGAGCGGCAGCGATCGCCGTCAGCCTGGAGCGGATCGCCGACCGCGAGCGCCAGCGCCAACTCCCTCTCCTCGGGCCGCACCGGGACGACCTGGAGATCCGCTGGGGCGAGCACGAGATCGGCCGAGTGGCCTCGGCCGGCGAGAGAAAGGCTCTTTCCCTTCTCCTGCTCGCTGCGCATGGCCGGGTGCTCGCCGCCTCTGGGGCGCGGCCGATCTACCTCCTGGACGATATCGACGCCGAGCTCAGTCCCGCGACCCTGGGCGCCGTCTGGACGGTGTTCACGGGCGATATTGGCGAAGGCGAAGCCGAAAACGGCAATGCCGGGACTGCCGGAACGGTTGAAAAGAGAGAGGATCGGGCTCCCGGCCAGCTCTTCGCCAGCTCGAACCGACCCCAGCTTTGGCTCACCTTGAAGGTCGGAACTCTGTGGCAGGTCGACGCCGGCCGGATCACCCTCCTCTAAGCTTTCCCGAGAAACACCTTTTTTGCCCGTAAGCCCTTGAATTTTCAAGGGCTAGAGCGTCGAAAAAGATCCCTTTTCGTGCTATACTTTGCAAATCTTCCCACTCCCTACCTCTTCCGGGGAGTGCCATCACAGAAGAGAGTTGGAGAACCCCACTTTGACTACCAAAGAAGAGCCGACGTATACGGCTGAAAACATTCAGGTCTTAAAGGGCCTGGAGGCGGTGCGCAAACGCCCCGGGATGTACATCGGTGATACCGATGACGCCTCCGGCCTCCACCATATGGTCTTCGAGCTCGTCGACAACTCGATCGACGAGGTTCAGGCCGGATATGCCAGCCGGGTCGGTGTCGTCATCCACAGCGACAACTCGGTCACCGTGGAGGACGACGGGCGCGGTATCCCGGTCGATTTGCACAAGGGCGAGGGGCGCTCGGCGGCCGAGGTCATCATGACCGAGCTCCACTCGGGCGGAAAGTTCGACAAGAACTCCTACAAGGTCTCGGGCGGCCTCCACGGCGTCGGCGTCTCGGTCGTCAACGCTCTCTCGGAGACCATGGAGCTCGAGATCAAGCGCGACGGCAACGTCTGGTTCCAGACCTATCACCAGGGGGTGCCGGAGGCGCCTATCCAGGCGATCGGCAAGAGCGCCAAGACCGGCACCAAGGTCCGTTTCTGGGCCGATCCCGAGATCTTCGCCATTTTGGAATTCCATTTCGACACCCTGGCGCAGCGCCTCCGCGAGCTGTCGTTCCTCAACCGCGGGGTCTACATCCACCTCCAGGACGAGCGCACCGACAAGGAGATGGAGTTCGCCTACGTGGGGGGAATCTCCTCCTTCGTCGAGCACCTGAACCGCAACAAGGTGCCCCTCCATCCCAAGCCGGTCCACCTCCTGGACACCCGGGACGACGGCACGGGCGAGGAGACGGTCGACGTCGCCATGCAGTGGAACGAGGGCTACCAGGAGCTCATCTACTCCTTCACCAACACGATCAACAACCGGGACGGCGGCACCCACCTGGTGGGCTTCAAGTCGGCCCTTACCCGCACGCTCAACGCCTACGCGGCGGCCTCGGGCCTGTCGAAGAACTTGAAAGAGAACCTGACGGGCGACGACGTCCGCGAGGGCCTGACGGCGGTCGTCTCGGTGAAGATCAAGGACCCCAAGTTCTCCTCTCAGACCAAGGACAAGCTGGTCTCCTCCGAGATCAAGGGCTGGGTCGAGCAGGTGGTCAACGAGCGGCTGGGACAGTTCCTCGAAGAGAACCCGCGCGAGGCGAAGCGGATCGTCGAGAAGTGCGTCGAGGCCGCCCATGCCCGCGAGGCGGCGCGGAAGGCCCGCGACCTCACCCGCCGGAAGGGGGCCTTGGACGCCTCGAACCTCCCCGGCAAGCTCGCCGACTGCAGCGAGAGAAACCCCGAGGCCGCCGAGCTCTTCCTGGTCGAGGGCGACTCGGCCGGCGGTTCGGCCAAGCAGGGGCGCGACCGGCGCTTCCAGGCCATTTTGCCGCTCAAGGGGAAGATCCTGAACGTCGAGAAGGCGCGCTTCGACAAGATGCTCTCCTCGGACGAGATCAAGGTCATCATCACGGCCCTCGGCACGGGGATCGGCAAGGACGACTTCGACGTCGCCAAGCTGCGCTACCACAAGCTCATCATCATGTGCGACGCGGACGTCGACGGCAGCCACATCCGCACCCTGATCCTCACCTTCTTCTACCGGCAGATGTTGGAGATCATCAAGCGCGGCTACCTCTACATCGCCCAGCCGCCGCTCTACAAGGTCGCCCACGGCAAGAGCGAGACCTACCTGAAAGACGACCGCGAGTACCAGGCCCTCTTAGTCCAGCGCATCCAGGACACCTGGGAGGTCGAGATCGTGGGGCCGGAGGGGAACGGTGGCACCCGGCGCCTCTCGGGCGTCCGCCTGGCGCAGTTCCTGGAGAAGGTCGAGGCGTTCCGCGAGCACCTGGACAAGCTCGTCTCCCGCGGCTGGCCGGCGGAGGCGCTCAAGACCGCTCTCCGCGGCGACATCAAGGACAAGAGCTCGCTCCTCGACACCGACCGGCTGGCCCAGGTAGCGGCGCGCTTCTCGGAGCTGGGATACGGCAAGGTGCTCATCGGCGACGACCTGGAGCACGGCACCGGCTTCATCTCGCTGGTCTCGAAGCGCGACGGCGTCGAGCGCGAGGTGAAGGTCGACTGGAGCCTGGTGACGAGCGGCGAGTACCGCGCCCTGGCCCAGAACGCCATCGGGCTCGAGGCGATCGCCGCGTCGAGCTTCACCCTCATGAAGGGGGAGGACGTCTCGATCCACGAGAACCTCGACGAGGTTCTGGAGAAGCTCTACTCGGGAGCCAAGAAGGGCCTCTCGATCCAGCGCTACAAGGGCCTGGGCGAGATGAACCCGGAGCAGCTCTGGGAGACGACCATGGACCCCACGAAGCGGCGCCTCCTCCAGGTGCGGATCGAGGACGACGTCGAGGCCGACTCGATCTTCACCATCCTGATGGGAGACGAGGTCGAGCCACGGCGTGATTTCATCCAGACCAACGCATTGGACGTCCGCAACCTGGACGTCTGACCTCTGACTTTTGAAGCTTTTGAGCTGAGTCCAGAAAAACCATGAGCGAAGAAATCCGCATCCCTCCCTTCGAGCAGCACCTGCCGGTCGACATCGAAGACGAGATGAAGAGAAGCTATCTCGATTACGCGATGAGCGTGATCATCGGCCGTGCCCTGCCCGACGTGCGGGACGGCCTGAAGCCGGTTCACAGAAGAGTGCTCTACGGCATGTGGGAGAGCGGCAACCGCTCGGACCGGCCCTACAAGAAGTCGGCCCGCATCGTCGGCGACGTCATGGGCAAGTACCACCCGCACGGCGACAAGGCGATCTACGACACCGTCGTCCGCATGGCCCAGGACTTCGCCATGCGCTACCGGCTGGTCGACGGTCAGGGCAACTTCGGCTCGATCGACGGCGACAACCCGGCGGCCATGCGGTACACCGAGGTCCGTCTCACCAAGCTCGCCGAGGAGATGCTCAGAGAGGACATCGACAAGGAGACCGTCGACTGGGGGCCCAACTACGATGGCTCGGAGACCGAGCCGCTGGTCCTCCCGGCCCGCGTTCCCAACCTCTTGGTCAATGGCGCCTCCGGCATCGCGGTCGGCATGGCGACGAACATCCCGCCCCACAACCTGGGCGAGGTGATCGACGCTCTATTCCTCTTGATCGACAACCCGGACTGCCTGATCGCGGACCTGATGCGCGCCGTCCCCGGGCCGGACTTCCCTACCGCCGGCTTCATCCACGGCCTGGAAGGGATCCGCTCGGCCTACACGACCGGCCGCGGCATCATCCAGGTGCGCGCCCGGGCGTCGATCGAGACCCACGCCAAGGGCGAGCGGCAGGCGATCATCGTCACCGAGATCCCCTACCAGGTCAACAAGGCGCGGCTCATCGAGCACATGGCGGAGCTCATCCGGGAGAAGCGGATCGAGGGGGTTTCAGACCTCCGCGACGAGTCGGACCGCGAGGGCATCCGCATCGTCCTCGAAGTGAAGCGCGGCGAGATCCCCGAGGTCATCCTCAATTCGCTCTACAAGATGACCCAGATGCAGACGACCTTCGGCATCAACATGCTCGCCATCGTCGACAACCAGCCGCGGGTGATGACGCTCAAGGAGCTGCTGCATCACTTCCTCAACCACCGGAAGACGGTCATCATCCGGCGTACCCGCTACGACCTGCGGAAGGCCGAGGAGCGGGCCCACATCCTGGAAGGCATCCTGAAGGCGCTCGATCACCTGGACGAGGTGATCGCGACGATCCGAGCGAGCGCCAGTCCTTCTGAGGCGCGCGAGCGGCTGATGTCGAATTTCGCCCTCTCCGAGGTGCAGGCCCAGGCCATCCTCGACATGCGCCTCCAGCGCCTGACCGGTCTGGAGCGCCAGAAGGTGGTCGACGAGTACCGGGAGCTCATGGCGCTCATCGAGCGGCTCCGCGCCATCCTCGGCTCGGACAGCCTGGTGCTCGAAGAGATCAAGCGCGAGCTCGGCGAGCTCAAGGGCACCTTCGCCGACCGCCGGCGGACCGAGATCATCCCCGAGACCAACGACATCACGATCGAGGACATGATCGCCGACGAGGACATGGTGATCACGGTCACCAACTCCGGCTACGTCAAGCGGTCGCCGCTCGCGCTCTACCGCGCTCAGCACCGTGGCGGCAAGGGACGGACGGGGATGGTGACCAAGGACGACGACTTCCTTGAGCACCTCTACGTCGCCTCGGCGCACAGCTACGTCCTCGTCTTCACCGAGAGCGGGCGGGTCTACTGGATCAAGGTCCACGCCATCCCGGAGATGGGTCCGGCGTCCAAAGGCAAGGCGATCGTCAACCTCCTGAACCTCGCCCCCACCGAGCGGGTGGCGACGACGGTCGCCGTCCGCAACTTCCCCGAGAACCGCTTCCTCATCTTCGCGACCGAGAAGGGAGCGGTCAAGAAGACCCCGCTCGCCGCTTATGGCAACCCGCGGGCCGACGGCATCATCGGGATCAACATCGACGACGGCGACCACCTGCTCTCGGTCAAGATGACCGACGGCACCAAGGACATCCTCCTTGCCACCGCCAACGGCTACTCGATCCGCTTCCCGGAGAGCGACGCGCGCCCCATGGGCCGCGCCACCTACGGGGTGCGCGGCATCACCCTCCGACCGGGGGACCGGGTCGTGGCGATGGAGGAGCTCGAGCCCGAAGGGGAGATCCTCTCGGTCGCCTCCCACGGCTACGGCAAGCGGACCCCGGTCGACTCCTACCGCCGCCAGACCCGTGGCGGCCTGGGGATCATCAACCTCAAGGTCAGCGACAAGACGGGCGAGGTCATCGGCGCCCGCCAGGTGGTGCCGAACGACGGCCTCATGCTCATCACTCAGGAAGGGATGATCATCCGCATCAACGTCGAAGGTATCCGGATCGTGGGACGTTCGACCCAGGGTGTCAAGCTCATGGACTTAGAGGGGACCGACCGCCTCGTCGCGATCGCCAAGGTCGCCCGCGAGGAGGAGGACGTCCCTGCCGGGGATGGGAATGGCGGTGAGGGAGGTGGAATCGGGGTCGAGACGCCGCCGCTCGCCGATTTCGCCGGTTCCGAAGAGATCCTGGCCGGCGAGCCGGAAGAGTCGCCGGAGGTAGCGGAGACATTGGAAGACGACGAGGAAGGTGGTCCCGGCGAGCCGGTGAACTAGCCCGGATCGCCGCCGCTTTGCCATCGATCCCGGCGAGCACCTCCTACAGGGGTTCGCCGGGATTCCCCGGGCTCATAATGCAGATTCGAGTTCGGTCACTCCCCAAATAGGCGCTGGACGGCCGGCGCTTCCTGGTCAGGGTCGTCGAGGTTATAGCCCGTCTTTGCCAGCATCGCCAGTGCGGCCTTGTGGCGCTGCTGATCCTCGGCCTGCCACAAGAGTTTGGCCTGCATGTTCCGCATCTTGATGAACCGACAGTCTACGGATGAGCGGTCAAGGGTTCCGATGTACTCCCGCACTAGGCGCTTCATCGCGTTGATGTGCTTCGATGCGTCCCGCCGGACCAGGCGGCCAGCTTCGGCCGCGATCGCAAAAGCGAGCTCTACAGCCTCGCCGGGCTCAAGGTCCATCATCTCACCCCAGAACTCTGCGGAGGACGGCCGTCGGATGCCGTCCTCGAAGGTGCTGCTCGTCTTACCGGCAGCAATGGCGTAGTTGGCCTCCACGTGACCCGTGGAGCGCCCCTGGAGGAGGATCTTCTCGGCTTGGCGCGCATGGCGCTTAAGCGCCTTAAGGATATCGGAGTTGCGGGTAACCAGTCCGCTCTTCAGGGCGTAGAGGTGGTAAGCGCCTGTGCCGGGGTCGAACCTCTGAATGTCGATCCCTTCGGCGCTGCCCTTCTGGGAAGTCGGGCTGGCCGCCACCGCCATCTCCTCCAGCGCCCATCCGCCTGCAGTGACGAAGTTCCGGCTATTGTAGTCTTCCACCAAGCGGTCGGCCGCCTGCTCGACACTGCAGCCTTCAAGCTCAATCTCCCGGACGAACGGATTGATGCGCTTGATGATGAGGTTTCGATAGTCGGGCACCGCCTCCCGCATCACCCGGATATACCAGTAGTCGAAAGCCGCCACGAAGCCGCGGACCCCAGCGAGCACATAGGAATCAGAGGGTCCCCGCGAGCTGGGGATACCGCTGCGGCTGCGGACGCTTTGGACGATCTGCTCTTCTTCAGGTGTGACGGTAGTCATATCGCTCGAAAGCCCATACGCTGTCTTCGCGGGGCTTCGCGAGTATATGAAACCTGGGGCCAGATGGCCCAGGAACTGCCCACCCATGAGTCCCGATGCGTCGATTTGCCGACTCGTTCCGCCACAGTGGGGACGCGGGCGTTACCGCAGGCCTGCCGGCTAGGTGCATCGCGACATGGCGGCCCAAGGTACGAGCCAGGAGGGGCGGTACCGCGTTGCCGATTTGCTGGTACCCAGATCTGGGGCTGCCGCCGAACCGAACATGCTTCGGGAAAGTCTGAACCGCGGCGCACTCATTGAGCGACAGGCACCGCAATTCATCTGGGTGGACCAGGGCTGTGCTGGAATGATCCGGCATCCCCAGGATCGTAGGAGCGGGCTCATCCCAGGAGAGACGGCGCCACCAGCCCCCCTTTCCGCCCTCAGCGAAGTATGCGGCACCCATGGTTTCGCGCCTCGCATCCTCGGAGAGGTCGCGCCAGTTGCCTCCCGGCGGGATCAGCCTGAAAACGGCTTTCTTCCGGTCGCTGAGCGGCTGAACCGGCCCGGTCTCTTTAACCTGCGCCAAGGCATTCCGCAAGGTCCGAAAGGGGAGGAGAGGATGAGGGCCGAAGGTCGGCTCGGGGAGGAAGCACGGCCCCCCCTCGCGGATGCCGATCAAGACCGCTCGCTGGCGGAACTGCGGGACGCCATGGTCAGCTGCCTCGATTACTCCCCAAGCGACGGAATAGCCCAGCCCCGTAAGCTTCGTCAACAGCCAATGAAGGAACGAGCCCTTCCTCTCAGCCCAATCGAGCAACGGCGCGCCGCCTCCTCGATGGGAGAGGGGGCGGTGGCGGAGGGCTGCTGAAAGCATGCCGTCCACGTTCTCAAGGAGCAAGGCGGAGGGCATGAATTCCTCGACATACCGGAAGTAGGCGGGAAAGGTCGAGGAGGCCCTCCTGTCTTTGATGCCCTGGCGTAGCCCGGTCGTCGTAAACGGCTGGCAAGGGGGGCCCCCAGCGAGGAGGCCGAGTTGGCCGACTCTGAGCGTCAAGGAGCGCCTGAGCGCGCCGGGGTCGACCTCCTCGATCTTAGCGGCTATACACTGCGGTCTGTGTCTTGACCGCGACGCCTTGAGTGTCGCCACACAATCAGGGTCCATTTCGATCTGGGCCAGCACCGGCCAGCCACTGGCGTGCAACCCGAGATCCAGCCCCCCTGCCCCAGAGAACAAGGATAGCGCTGCGCTAGGGGACGGCTCCAAGGCCGGCGGCTTCCACTCGGGGGCCTCGACAGCGGGCAGCTTCACCCCTTGTCCTTCCCTATTGGCCCGCTCTTGCGCTCCTTCGAGATCGACCGGACGTTGCCGCCCTTCTCCTGTTCCCATGCTTGCCGGCTGACACCGTATTCCTGCTGAAGCTCCTCGCGTTTGGACACCAGCCATTCACGCACGATGGTGCGGCAGAGGTCGTGCGTTTTCCAGCCCTTGGTAAGCATGCGGGCCACTGCCCAGCCCTCGTAGGAGCTTAGCCCTAGCCATACTTGGAACTTGAACCTTTGTGGCGAGTCAGAGGTGGGGGCCATTGGATCGCTTGGGATCTCTAACGATCTTTTCCGATCCTAGGAGATCCACAACGATCCGTCAAGATCGCACGAGATCGCACGCACGACCGCCCTACGGGCGGCACCTTCGGGCTCTTGCGCTCAAGATTTAATGATTAGCGCAATTAACCATCGCGACCCCTCCGGGCGGCTTGGCGACTCTGCTAGACTCCCTCTCGCTTGACGAAGAGGAGAGCTGACGACATGGCGGGAAGGGATTCACGGGACGTGCTGGGCCGTATCGACGCCGAGAAGGAAACCTACCTGGAGGAGCTCAAGGAGTACCTCCGTATTCCGTCGATCTCGACCGACCCCGACTATCGAGCCGACGTGCGGCGGGCGGCTGAGTTCCTGCGGGGGAAGATGGACCAGGCGGGCCTCACCATCACTGAGGTGATCGAGACCGCGGGCCACCCTCTGGTCTACGGGGAGTGGAAGGGCGCTCCGGGCGCTCCCACCGTCCTCTTCTATGGCCACTACGACGTACAGCCGGTCGATCCCCTGGATCTGTGGAGAAATCCGCCTTTCGAGCCGGTCGTCGAGGGCGACAAGCTCGTGGCCCGCGGCGCCACGGACGACAAGGGGCAGTCCTACGCTCACTTGAAGGGTGTCGCGGCCCTCCTCAAAGAGCGCGGCACGCTCCCGGTCAACGTCAAGTTCCTCGTCGAGGGCGAGGAGGAGGCCGGCGGGCAGGCGATCGACCGCTACGTGCGGGAGGATGGCGGTAAGCGCCTCGCCTGCGACGCGGTCGTCATCTCCGACAGCTCGCTCTACGGTCCGGGCGAACCGGCGCTCATCTATGGCCTGCGGGGCCTCGCCTACATGGAGATCAAGGTCACCGGACCCAACCGCGACCTGCACTCCGGCACCTACGGCGGGAGCGTCGCCAATCCCTTGAACTCGCTCGGCCAGATCCTCGCCCGGCTGCAGGACCCGGTGACCGGCAGGATCCTGATCCCCGGCTTCTACGACGACGTGCGGCCGCTCGCCGCCTGGGAGCGCGAGGAGTTCGCCAAGCTCCCCTTCGACGAGGAGGCCTACCGCAAAGACCTGGGCGTCCCGGCGCTCTTCGGGGAGGAGGGCTACACCACCCGCGAGCGGACCGGCGGCCGGCCGACCTGTGACGTTCACGGCCTCTTCGGCGGCTACCAGGCCAAGGGGGCGAAGACCGTCCTCCCCTCCTGGGGCGGCGCCAAGGTCTCCATGCGCCTGGTCCCCGATCAGGAGCCCGAGAAGATCGCCCGCCTGTTCACCGAGTACGTGCAGAAGATCGCTCCCCGCGGTGTGACGGTCGAGGTCTCCTACCTCCACGGTGGCGCTGCGGTCGTCCTCGAAGTGGAGGGGCCGATCGTCGACGCCGCCATGGAGGTCATGGAGGAGGTGTGGGGCGGGCGGCCGGTCCGCCTCCGCGAGGGGGGATCGATCCCCATCGTCTCGACCTTCGCCCAGGTGCTCCACCGCCCGGTGCTCCTCCTGGGCTTCGGCCTGAACGACGACGGCCTCCACTCCCCCAACGAGAAGTTCAACATCAGTCACTTCTACAACGGCATCCGCTCCGTGGCACGGCTGCTGGATCGCCTGGGTGAGATCCGGCCGTCATGAGGAGCAAGGGCAGTCTGGAGCGGGAGATCAAGTTCCCGGGAGTCGAGCTCGACCAGTTGCGGGGGCGTTTGGCGGAGCTCGAAGCGGAGCGCGTGGGGCCGGCCTCCTTCGAGGACAACTGGATCCTCGATCGCGAGGAGGAACTCCTCTCCTCCGGCCGCATCCTGCGCCTGCGCACCGACGGCCAGCGCGCCCGTCTCACCTTCAAGGGACCGCTCCGCATGGAGGGCAACATGAAGGTCCGCGAGGAGCGGGAGGTCGAGATCGAGAGTGCCGACGAGGCGCGGGCGCTGTTCGAGAACCTCGGCTATGCGGTCGTGCGGCGCTACCAGAAGATGCGGGAGGAGTGGCAGTTGGGCGGGGTGACCATCGCTCTCGATCACACCCCCATCGGCGATTTCGCCGAATTCGAGGGCGACGGCGCCGAGACGGTCGCCAAGCGCTGCGGTCTCGATCCGGAGAAGGGGGAGAAGCGCTCCTACCTCCGTCTCTACGAGGATTACCTGAAGGAGCATCCAGACGCACCGCCCGAGATGGTCTTTCGCTGAGCCGTGCCGCGCCTGAGAGCTCTGGTGCTCGCGGCGGGGCTGGGGACGCGGTTGCGGCCGCTCACCGAGTCGATGCCGAAGCCGCTCCTGCCGGTCGTCGGGGTGCCCATCCTCGGACACACCCTGGCGGCGCTCGCGGCGGTCGGTTGTGAGGCGATCGCGATCAACCTCCACTATCTGGGGGACCAGATCCGCCAGCGCTTCGGCGACACCTTCGCCGGCATCCCCCTGACCTACTCCGAAGAGCCCGAGCTCCTCGGCACGGGCGGCGCCCTCTACCCGCTCCGCGACTTTCTGGCCCCGGCGGACTTCGTCCTTCTCGTCAACGGCGACAGCCTCTGTCCCTGGCCGCTCAAGCGGCTGCTCCGTGCGTATCTGGCAGGCTCTTCCCCCGGCACGTCCCCCGACATTGCCGCCACGCTCCTCCTTACTCGGCGCGCCCACCCTCAGGCTTTCGGTGGCGGGGTTGGGATCGACCGGGCCGGGAACGTCCTGTCGTTCCGTCCCACCGATCCACCTCCCGCGGGAGCCGCGGTCGTCCGCCGGCTGGTCTTCGCCGGCGCCCATGTTTTCGCTCCGGCGCTCCTCGACCGCGTGCGGCCAGGCCCCTCCGACATCGTGCGCGATCTTTATATCCCCCTGCTCAGCGAAGGGGGCCGGTTGGGCTCGGTCGTCAGCTCGCGGCCGTGGCACGACCTCGGTACCCCGCGCCGCTTTTTGGAAGCCTCGCTCGACTGGGCCCGGGCCGGCTGGCCGGAGCGGCTCTGGCGCCGCTCGTGGGTTTCCAAGGAAGCGGGCATCGCCGCCGGGACGCGGCTTCGGGAGTCCGCGGTCGAGGCGGCGGCGCGGGTCGGCGAGGGGGCTGAGGTCGAGCGCTCGGTTCTCCTCTCGGGCTCGCGGGTGGGCGAGGGGAGCACCCTCCGCGAGGTCATCCTCGGCCCCGGTGCGTCGGTGCCGCCCGGCAGCTGGATCGAGCGCCGGATCGTCACCCGGCGGCGCGAGGGCACGGCGCCCAGCCTCGACGACTCGGTCGTCGGTGGGGTGGTCTACTCGCCTCTCGATCCGGCGGGCGCCGAATGATCGCTCTCTTCAGGACGGAGAAGGGCGGCGTTCTCCTCGCCTTGACGTTCCTCCTCCTCCTCGGGGCCGGCCTGCGGTTCCACGGCCTCGGCCGGGAGTCGCTGTGGAACGACGAGCTCGACAGCCGGCGGGTGAGCGGCGCGGCGACGGCCGGCGAGGTGGTGGCGAAGACCCTCGCCGAGGACGGCCACCCCCCTGTCTTCAACCTTCTCCTCCACTTCGTCGAGCAGTTCTTTGGCGACTCCGAGGCGGCGCTGCGTTTCCCTTCCGCCGTCGCCGGGGTGCTTTCGATCGGGGCGATCTTCGTCCTCGGCCGGCTGCTCTATGGGACCGCCGAGGGGCTCCTCGGGGCCGGGCTCCTGACCGTCCTCTGGTGCCCCATCTACTACAGTCAGGAGGCCCGGCCCTACAGCCTCCTGCTCGCCGCGGTGCTGGTCGCCAGCTGTTTCTGGATCGCGCTCCTCAGGCAGTGGGATAAAGAACGCGCCAGGTCTTTGGGCCTCGCCGTCGGGTACGTCTCAGCGGCGCTCTGCTGCTGCTATCTACATCACTTCGGGGCGGGGCTCGTGTTCCTGCAGGGACTCCTGGCGTTCTGCCTGGTCCGGCGGCGGCGAGCTGTCGTCGTCCTCTGGGCGGTCGTCCTCTTCGGCTACCTGCCCGGCATGATCTACCTGCTCCGGCAGCGGCGGCACTCCGGGTCCTGGGCCTGGATCGAGCGCCCGGGGCTCCATTCGGCGATCGAGTACGTCAAATTCCTGTTCAACTACTCAAGCCTGCTCGCGGCCCTCGCCGTGGCGGTCGGCCTCCTGGGCTGGGGGCTCGCCCGTCGCTCCAGTGTTCCTCCCGAGCGCCGCATCGGCCCGCTCTCCCCGAGCGCCGTCCTGGGTCTCTGGCTGGTCTTGCCGTTCCTCGGGGCGGTCACCGTCTCCTACCTGTCATTTCCCCTCCTCACCAACCGCAACCTGATCGTCGGTCTCCCCGCCGCCTACCTGCTGCTCGCGCGGGCGGTCACCGTGCTCGCCACGGGAACCCGGCGGGCGGCGCTCGCGACCTTGCTGGTCGCCGGCCTCCTCGCCCATCTCCTCGTCCATATGCGGTACTACGAGGTGCCGGAGAAAGAGCAGTTCCGGGAGGCCGCGGCGGCGGTGTCGGCGCTCGATCCCCATCCCGACGGCTCGGTCATCCTTGCGCGGACCTACTACCGGGAGTACTTCGACTATTACTTTGCCCGTCTCAAGTCGGCACGGCGGGTCGATCTGATCGCCGGCGCCGACGCCGACGTCCCGGCGGCGAGAGCGCTCCTCGCCGCCCGCCGGCCGGCGCGGGTCTGGCTGCTCGCCGGGCACCTCCCGGTCGAGGCCGGGTTCTTCTCTTTTCTGCGCGAGGGCTACACCGAGCGCGGGCACCGCGCCTTCCACGGCACCGGAGTCTGGCTCTTCGAGCCGAAGATCGCGGTGGGTGGATTGTAGAAGCGCCGTCCGTCTGAGAAGATGGACGGCGAGCCGGGAGAAACGCCCGCTCGAAAGCGGATGTCTATTCACGAATCTCCACTGAGGCCCCCCTTCAAGCTGGTCATCTTCGACTGGGATGGCACCCTCATGGATTCCGTGGCGGTGATCGTCGCCTGCGCCCAGGCGATGCTCCGCGAGCTCGGGCTTCCCCGGCATCCGGACGCGACGATCCGCAACACCGTGGGGCTCGGTCTGCGGGAGACGATCGACCAGCTCATTCCCGGCTGCGACGCGGAGCTCTACCAGCAAGTGCTCGAAAGCTATCGCGCCCACTGGCTCGCGACCTACCAGAACCAGCCGCTCCTCTTCCCCGGCGTGCCGGACATGCTGCGCCGGCTGGCGGACGAGGGCTATCTCTTGGGAATCGCCACGGGCAAGAGCCGTCGCGGTCTCGATTACGCCCTCACCAGGAGCGGCCTCGAGAGCCTCTTTCACGCCACCCGCACGGTCGACGAGGCGCCGTCCAAGCCTCATCCCGGAATGCTTTTGGACATCCTGGACGACCTCGGGGTGCGGCCGGAGGAGGCGGTGATGATCGGCGATACGATCTACGATCTGGAGATGGCGCGCTCGGCGCGCATGGCGGGTTTGGGGGTCCTCTCCGGCTCCCAGGGCAGGGAGGAGCTCGAACGCTTCGAGCCCCTCGCCTGCCTGCCGAGCGTCGCCCAGGTGCCGGACTGGCTGGCCGGTCTGGCTGTCGCTACTTCGTCTTCCAGTCGCTGACCTTCTTACCGAGGTCCGAAACGGCCTGGGCGGGCGGGGCCGGCTCGGTCTTCTTGGCCGCCGCCAGAGCCTTGTCGCCCCAGGCCACCGCGCTCTTGTAGTCCCCCCGCATGGCCATCAGGTTGGCCTTCGCCTGGTAGTTGGTGAAATTGCCGTCGAGGGCGATCGAGGCATCCAGCCACTTGCCGGCCTCGTCGAGGCAGGCGTTGTTCTGCATACAGTAGTTGGCCGCCTGGTAGGGCGCCCGCCAGGAGATCGCCGTGTGCGCCTTGTCCTCGACGATCTTCGGGGTGTTCACCTCGATCGTGATCGGCAGGGCGAGCTTCTCCCAGCGCAGCACGAGCTTGGCCGAGGTGTCGGAGAGGTCGGTGAACTCGAAGCTCATGCGCTCCTGAAGCTCGGCCGGCTGTGGCTGGATCGTCGCCCGCAGCGCATCGTGCTCTTTTTTGTAGGAGAAGGCGCCCCATTCCTCGGCGTCTTTGCTCAGGATCAGCGTCCACTCTCCCTCGGCGGGGATGGTCTGGAGGCCATAGAGGCCGGCCGGCAACTCGTGGCCCTGGACCTTGACCGGCGTCGAGAAGCGGATCGTCGTGTTCTCGTTGGCTCCCGTGCGCCAGACCTCGCCGTAGGGCACGACCCCGCCCCAGATCTTCCGTCCCCTCACTCCGGGCCGGCTGTAGTGGAGGGTCACCTCGGTGATGCCGATGTTCTGGGAGACGCTGGCATTGGGGCTCGGGCGGGGCAGGTCGACCTGCTGGGCGGTGGCGACCGTCGCGAACGACAGGGCGAAGGTCAAGATGCTGGCAATGCCAGCGATGCCGACGGCCTTCGGGATGAGCGAAATCCTCTTCATGGTGCTTCTCCTCGATCGGGAAATGGGTTTATAGGGGAGGGTTCGTGCGTGGGTTCAGGCTCCGTACCCGGCGTCGACCGGGATCGGCGCCGCGGCCATGGCCGCGGCTAGCCTCCGGGAGACCTCTGCGGTGGTCGCGACGCTTTTCGCATCCCAGCGGTCGGCGGGCACCACCCAGCCGGCGAGGTTCGCGAGGAGGACGTCGGCGAGCACCCGCACGTGGTCCGGGCGGTCGTTCAAGGCCGGGATGTAACGGTAGGTCTCACCGCCGGCATGGAGGAAGAACTCACGGTTCTGGCCGTCGATCTCCTCCAGGGTCTCCAGGCAGTCGGCCGAGAAGCCGGGGCACACGACGTCCAGGCTGCGGACGCCGGAGCGGGCCATGGCCTTGATCGTCTGCTCGCTGTACGGCTTCAGCCACTCCTCGCGGCCGAAGAGCGACTGAAACGAGACCTGCCAGCGGTCGGGCGGCAGGCCGAGGCGCTCGGCGGCGAGGCGGGCGGTCTTGTGGCAATGGCAGAAGTAGGGGTCGCCGGCTTCGAAGTAGCGCTGCGGGATGCCGTGGAAGGAGAAGAGGAGCTTCTCGGCCTGCCCGCCCGCGGCCCAGGCCTCGCGGATCGAGGCGGCGAGGGCGTCGGTGTAGGCCGGGACGTCATGATAGTGATGGATGGTGCGGACCTCGGGCACCCAGCGCCAGGTGGCGAGCTCGGCGGCGACGGCGTCGAAGGTCGAGCCGGTGGTGACCGCCGCGTACTGCGGGTAGAGCGGCAGGACGAGAATGCGGCGGCAGCCTTGGGCGGCAAGATCGCGGAGTGCGGCGCGGATCGAGGGGTTGCCGTAGCGCATGCCGACCGCGACCTTGAGGGGCGTTCCGACCTCGCGCGTGAGCACCGCCGCCACCGCCGCCGCCTGCCGACGGGTGATCAAGAGGAGGGGCGAGCCCTCGTCGGTCCATACCTTCTGATAGAGCTTCGCCGAAACTTTCGGCCGGGTGGGAAGGATCGCCAGGTGGAGGATCGTCCACCAGAGGGCGCGGTTCATCTCGATGACTCGGGGGTCCAAAAGAAATTCGCGCAGATAGCGCCGGAGCGCCGGCGCGGTGGGAGCGTCGGGAGTCCCCAGGTTGGCAAGGAGGATCCCCACCGCCGGAACTTCCCCATGCTGAAAGTCAGGCTGACCAAAGTACTTCATCAACGGGGGAGTTTACCTTATGGCGATCGAGGCGCTGGGGAGGAAGCGGGGAGTGCTTCTAGGAAAGCGCGCTGGACGGCGGCCTCAGCCAGCTCGCCTGGCTCCAACGGCGGGTGATCCGCAGGATCGAGAGAGTGACTGCGAGATCTGCGAGATCATCATTCGCCATCGGCCGGAAGCTCCTCTACCGGAGCGCCGTCGTCGTCGGCGAGCAGGCGCTCGATTTCCTGCTCCATCCGGCCGGCTAGGGCGGAGATCTCCAACCCGAACCGTTCCGCAGCGAGAGAGAGATCCTGCTCGGTGACGGTAAGCTCGCTCAGGCGCCGCTCGGCGCCCACCTGCCCCAGAAACTCGGAGAGGTAGCGGAGATCCGCGACCCCTCCGCGCAACTCCGCCAGCGTATAGGAGGACTGCGGGTCGCTCTCTTCGTACGCGGCTCGATCGAGCAAGAGATCGTGCAGCACCTCCCCGAACCGCCGAAAGGTCGAAGCCTCTGCGGGGTCGAGGACGAAGAGAAAGGTCTCCCGGAAGGCCTCGGCCCAGGGAGCGGGCACCGAAGCTGTCTTGTCTACCTTCTCCTGAATCTGCCTGCGCTTGTTACGCTTTTCCATCTCGCCTTCCCTGCACCGGGCGTTCCTCGCGGGCGCCCTCGTCGTTACGTGTCGATTCGATGTCGTGGAGAAGAACCCCCGCGAGCCCCGCGGTCGCGGATCCCCTCTCGATCGCCGCGTAGAACACTTCGAGGCCCTGGCGGATCTCGAACGGAAGATTCCAGGTTTGCGCGAGAGCGAGCGTCTCTTCGATCAGGGCCTTGAGATCCGGCGCCCTCCGGCCATCCAGGAGGTAGAGCAAGGAAAGGCTCAGAACCGCGCTAGCGGTGGCGAGGGGTTCACCGAGGCGCAGAAACTCCAGTCTCGCGGCCTCCAGCCGGGCCTCGGCTAGGTCGGTGCGTCTGGAGAAGATCAGGAGAGAGCCTTCCAGAAGATGAAGCTCGGCCAGGATGGCCGTGTCGGCGAAGTCGGGATAGCGGTCGTGGAAGGCACCCAGGACGGCAAGCGCCTCGGCATTCCGGCGCTTCTCGCGGAGAACCGCTGCATAGGGCAGAACGGCGATGCTCACGAGATCCGGGCGTAGGCCCTGGTCGGCAAGGGCGATCACGGTGCGCAGGTCGGCGGCAGCGCTCTCTCCTTCGTGGCGGTAGAACTCGAGGTTTGCTTTGTCGAGGATGACCTCGGCCTGGTCGTCGATCTGGCCGAGCTCGTGGTACAGCGCTGCGGCTCGGCTGCGCAGAGCCAAGGACTCCTCCTGGCGGCCCTGGTCCTCTCTCAAGTGAGCCAGCAGGGTGCAGTAGAGGGCGCTCGGTTGGGGATCGCCGGCCTTGGCGAGGTGACGGGCAGCCTGGGAGAACGCATGCTCGGCCTGCATGAATTTGTGCTGCCGGCGTAAGCCGTCGCCCACGAGGGCCAAAGCCTCGAAGAGGAGGGCCGACTTGGCGTTCTCTGGTAAACGTACCCCTGGGGCGACCGTGAGCGCCAGCCGGGCGAGCAGGATTTCCCGACTCGGGTCGACCTCCGCGGCGAAGCGCGCGAGCTTCAAGAGGGCGGCGGTGACCGGCCACGGCTGTTCAGCCGCAAGTCGCCGAACCGCCTTCTTGAGTTTCGGGAAGGGGGCCTTTCCGAGTCGCTCGATCAAGTATTCCGCAAGATCGCGCTCGATGGTAAAGCGAGCCAGACCGTCGACAAAGTCGGTCTCGGCATCAGCCGACGACGGAGGTTCAAGCATCGAAGTCCTCCAGCGCGAGAAGGTAGTCCGTCGAAACGTCGAGGGCTCTGCTGAGCTTCCGCAAGAGCGGGACCCGGGGAAACATGCGGCCGGTCTCATAGCGGCTGACTGCCCACGCCTGAGCGCCGATCTTCTCGGCGAGCTCTTTCTGAGAGAGCGCTGCTTTTTTTCGCGCGGCGGCGATGTGCTCTCCGACGAGGGTACGAAGCTCCGCCGTCTCTCGTGCTTCCTGCAATCGAGAACTTCCGGCAGAGGAGGAGCGGTGGTCATCGTAGTTTCTGCGATCCATGACGCAGAAGCCTAGAGATGATCGAGAGCAGTTGTCAATCTACGTGAAACGTGCAGTACCTGGGAGGTTTAATTTCTTACCCTCGCGGCACCTGCCAGGTTCAAAACGGGCGGATTCTCTGTACGCAGAACGCCAATTCTCTCCTAAAGGCCTGAAGAGGGGGTAGATTTTTCGGCAGGCACTACGCCGCAACGAAGGCCTCACGCGGAATTCCGCCACTGCGCGACGTAGGGACTATACGTTTCAGGTACACACTAAGGCCCACGGCCACGCTTGATGCGTCGCCCTCGCGGGCCTCGGGGCCAATGGGGGCTCCGGCGGCTCTGCGAGAAGGAGGATCGAATGTCTCGCACCTTGACTACGAAGACCGCAGCAGCCGTCGCACTCACCACCTTGCTGGGCTTCACCGCCTTTCCCATGGCAGCCGCTGGAGAGGCAGCCCGTCCTGCGACAACGGTCGGCGTCTGGCAGCAGGCCTGGGACTTCCTCTTCGGTGGAGGACTGGCGAGCCTCCGTGGGGAAGATGGATCTTGCATGGACCCTAACGGCCGACACATGAGCTGTCCGAGTGGAGGACTGACGAGCCCCCGTGGGGAAGACGGGTCGATGATCGACCCTAACGGCCGGCACAGCGTGATCCCTCCGCGGGGAGGACTGACGGTCTTCCATAGGGAAGAAGGGCCTTGCATCGATCCTAACGGCCGGAACCTCTGCGCTCAATCCAGTTTGTTGGGCTGCAGGGTTCACCGCAGCTCCCGAGCCTTGAAGCAGTAACGAATCACTTCGAGCCGCGCCAGGGGCTCCATGCCCCCGGCGTTTCCTTCTTCCGCGATCAGCTTGCTTCGCGGCTGGTGAAGTATGCGAAAATAGCGTCCTGCTGCACCGGAAGGCATGACTGTCCAGGGAGGAGAGAGCGAATGGTCCGTGATCCCAAGCACCCCACCCGGGAGACGCTCCGGCGTTTCCTGTATGCCGAGCTTCCCGGCGCCGCCATGAAGTCCGTCGTCGAGCACCTGCTCCACGGCTGTGGCCGCTGCCGCCAGCGGCTGACCGCGCTGGCGGACGGGCTCTTCCATCCCGCGCTTGCGGAGTCGCCCGGCAACGGCCAGCAGTACAGCCGCGCGATCACGGCCGCGCTGCACCGTGCCCAGGCGGCGGTCGAGGTTCGCCGGGAAGGGGCGCCAAAGCCCGCGCTTGAGCAGCAGCTCGCGGTCTACTACCGCTGTCTCGAAGAGAGCAGGAAGCTCCGGCAAACCAATCTTAAGGAGATGATGTGGGCCGCACAGTGGGCGGTGTTCACCGCTGCCGGGTTTCAGCCGGAGGATTTCCTGCCTGGGGTCGCCTTTGACCTGCGGGCTCGTGCCTGGGCGGAGTTAGGTAACGCCTGCCGCATCAAGGAGGAATTCGCCGAAGCAGAGGAGTGCTTCGAGAGCGCCATGCTCTATCTCTGGGGCGGAAGCGGCCAAAACGCAGCTCTCGTCGCGCAAGTGCTGGATCTCAACGCCTCCCTGGACCGGGCTCAGCGGCGGTTTGAGCAGGCTTTCCGCCGGCTCGACGAAGTCTATGGAATTTACGTCAAGCTGGGCGACTTCCACATGGCTGGGCGGGCTCTGGTCAACAAGGGAATCGCGACGATCTATGCGAACGAGCCTGAGGCCGCGATTCCCTTGCTCCGCAGCGGACTCAACTGGCTTGCGCAGAGCCGGGACCCAGGGCTTTACCTGGCTGCGGTTCACAACCTCGCCGAGGCGTATGTGGAGACCTCCCAGTTCTCCGAGGGGCGGGCGCTGATCGCGGAGCAACTGGCCCTCTACATCCGCTATGCTGGGCCGCTGGATATCCCGCGGCTTCGGTGGGTTGAAGCCAAGATCGCAGCCGGCATGGGAGAGCCATCCATTGCTGAGGCGATCTTCGAGCAAGTGCGCCAAGCGTTCGCAGACCGTAAACTCACCTTCGACTCGGCCCTGATCTCGCTCGATCTCGCGGCTCTTCTCCTGGAGCAGGGCCGGACTCGCGAGGTGGCGGCGCTGGCGACCGAGATGGTCGCCACTTTCCGCCGCCTTCGTATCCACCGGGAAGCAATCGCCGCCCTCCTTCTCTTCGAGAGGGCCGCCACTCAGGAGCGGGCGACCCTCGCTCTCCTGCGCCACGTCGGCGCCCGCCTGCGAGAGATTGAACAGACGGGCAAGGCGGAACGATAAAAGCTGCACAGGATCGTTGAACCACCGATCTGGACAGCCTGCCTTGCGAGGCGCTAGACTCGCCAGTCATGAAAAAGAGCGCGATCGAAGGTGAGGTCAAGCGTGCACTTGAAGCCTTGGCGTTCCTGATTCGGATCAGTGGCGCGTCCCGTCAAGAGCTTGACCATCGAATTGGACAGGGAAGAGGCTTCACCAGCCAGGTTCTGACCGGCCGCGTGAAGCTCCGCCACGACCATGTTTTGCTCCTCCTCCAAGGGGCCAACGTCGAACCCGCCCTCTATTACGGTCTCCTCCACCCGGTCTCCGACGAGGACCGGCCGGCACTCAAGAAGCTTCAGGAAATGTTTGCCCAATTCCAGAAGCAACCGTCAGCGGCGGCCGAGGTTGCGCCCGAGACACCGAGCGATAGGGTCGACCCCGAGGAACTCAAGCGATTGGTGCAAGAGCAGGTCGACCGGGCTCTGGAAGCGAAGCGGCCACGGCGGCGGCGCGCCTAAGGTGCGTCGTGAGGTGATCTAGGTCAGCTCCGGTTTCAGCACATGGGGGAGTTTACTCTCAGGCCCGGCCGGTTCCCGGGCAGCGCGGCGGTAGAAGCCGCCGTAAAGTTCGCCGAACGGCCCGATAAACCCGCTAAACGCTCGACAAGCGCCGTTGCAGCTCCGAAAAACGCCAAAATCGACAGACGAGGACTGTGAAAAGATCCGCGAGCCGCCATATCGGCACCGAAACTCCTGCTCACGGCCCGAATCGCGAGTTTTTCGACGCAGTAGCAGGGTGATTCGAGCGTTTAGCGAGTTTATCGGTGAGTGAGGAGAGTTTTTCGACCCGTGAGGAGCCCTTGTCGGTCTTGAAGATGCCATTTAGGCGCCTGTTCTCCCTTGCCGCCTCTCGGCGCAGCCCCCGGATGAGCGTGGCCATTTACGCCGGCCGTCCCTTCCATTAAGATAAGCGGCCTTGCGCGGCGGCGGGTCGACGAGGCGAGATGACCGAGGACAGGGCTTGGATGGAAGCGGCCCTGGCCGAGGCCCGGGCCGCGGCCACGATCGGTGAGGTGCCGATCGGCGCCGTGGTCGTGCGGGCGGGGGAGGTGGTGGGGCGGGGATTCAACCGACGGGAGACCGACGGCGATCCTTCGGCTCACGCCGAGATCCTGGCGATCCGGGAGGCGGCGAAGGCGGTCGGTGGGTGGCGGCTCTCGGGTTGCACCCTCTATGTCACTCTGGAACCCTGCGCGATGTGCGCCGGGGCCCTGGTGGCATCCCGGATCGATCGGTTGGTCTACGGACCGGCCGACCCCAAGGCCGGCTTTTGCGGTAGCCTGGGGAACCTGGTCCAGGATCCGCGGTTGAACCACCGGCTCGAAGTCACGTCCGGAGTTCTGGCGGAGGAATCGGCGGCGCTCTTGCGCGGTTTCTTCGCCGGTCTGCGGCTCAAGTAGGGTTCTTTTCAGCACGAGAGGAGAGGTGTCCGAGTGGCTTAAGGAGCACGCTTGGAAAGCGTGTGTAGGGGAAACTCTACCGTGGGTTCGAATCCCACCCTCTCCGCCATATTGTTCCGAGGTCACCAATGGAGAGGTGCCAGAGTGGTTGAATGGGACGGTCTCGAAAACCGTTGACCGGGCAACCGGTCCGTGGGTTCGAATCCCACCCTCTCCGCCATCCCTTCCCGACCGCGTCCGGTCGAGCGGCTTGGCCGTTCTTGACGGCCGGGGGAAGGGTGGGGTAAGTTACCGGTTTCGTTCGGGTAGATAAGTACCCCTGATCTCTTCACGTCAAGCAGTCCTGTCAAAGAAGGCGGACCCAAGTGAAACGGACGTTTCAACCCAACAACCGTCGCCGTAAGCGGACCCACGGCTTCCTGGTGCGGATGCGCACGAAAAACGGTCGCGCGGTGATCGCGCGGCGTCGCCAGAAGGGACGCAAGCGGCTGAGCGTCTGATGCCGCCCCTCTCGGGCTCGCCCGTCCCTCCGCCAGAAGGGCCTGACGAGCGGCTGCGACCCGCGGAGCGGTTACGGCGACGGGCGGACTACCTCAGGTGCTATCGGACCGGCCGGCGGCGGCATGGATCGCTCGCCATCCTCTACTTCATCCCGAACGAGCTCGGGCACCCCCGGATCGGGATCACCGCCAGCCGGAAGGTCGGCAAGGCGGTGGCTCGCCATCGGCTCAAACGGCGGATCAAAGAGACCTATCGGCGATGGCAGCGACGCGGCAGCCTTCCGGCAATGGACCTCGTGGTGCATCTGAAACCCGGCGCGGGCGGGGCGGACTTCCAGTCCTTCCGGAGCGAGCTGCTGCGCCTCCTGGGCGGCCTCCTGGCACAGGGCAGAACCTCTTGACCGCCGTCCTCCCTCGCGGGATCGTCACTCGCGGAGTCGTCGCTCTGCTCGCGGCCTATAAACGACACCTCTCCCCTCTTCTCCCGCGTTCCTGCCGGTTCACCCCGACCTGCTCGGAGTACGCCCGGTTGGCGCTCCTGAGACGGGGTCTTCTCCGCGGCGGGGCGCTCACCGCCTTCCGCCTGGCGCGCTGCCAGCCGTTTCATCCCGGCGGCGTCGACCTGCCCTGATCTAGAAAGGATCCGAAGCTCCGTGGACAATCGCCGGTTGCTCATCGCCGTCCTGCTTTCGCTGGCGGTTCTGATCCTGTGGCAATACCTCGTTCCCCCGGTGAAGCCCAAGCCGCACCTGCCGACGCAGACCGCGGCCGGCTCGACCGCAGCGTCCGAGACCGCGGCCACCCCGCCCGGCACGGTGGTCCCCTCCGCGACTCCGGGCACGACGACTCCGGGCGTCGCGGGCCCCCCGGTGATTTCGGCGACCCCGGTGGGTCCGGTCGTCGTCGGCGAGCGCGAGGAGCGCGTCGTCATCGAGAGCCCGTTGGCGCGGGCCGAGCTCAGCAACCGGGGCGCCCAGCTCGTCTCTTTCGTCCTCAAACAGGACCGGACGGCCGATGGGCATCTCCTGGAGCTGGTCCGCATCCGGAACGGTGGGGTCTATCCCTTCGGCCTGGTCGGCGCCGACTTGGCCCCGCTGCCCGTCGAAGGGGCGCTCTTCGCGGTCGAGAGCCGGGACCCGGCGGGAGTCACCTTCCATTACAACGGCCCCCTGGGCACGAGCTCCAAGACCTTTCGCTTCGACAAGGACGGCCTCCTCACGGCGACGATCACCTTCTCCGGCGCCACCGGCCGAACCGACTGGAACGTCGTCGCGGGACCGGGCATCCGCAACCCCACCGCGGCCGAGCTGGGAAGTCGGTATCAGAGCCGCTCGTCCGTCTGGGACCTGGGCGGCAACGTGGAGACCCTGGACCCCAAGAAGGCCGAGCGCAAAGAGCTGCCGGGCGCGGGCCTCCGCTTCGTGGGGATCCAGGACAACTTCTACCTGACGGCGGTGGTCCCGCGGCGCGGTCTCGAGCGGGCGGTGCTGCAGCCGGTGCTCCTGGAGACCGGAACGGGCGGCGCCGTCACGCGCTTCTTCCCGGTCCCCCCCAAGGACCAGATCACCAAGGAGCAGGAGAGCCTCGCCCGCGAGTTCCTGCTCCTCCTCCACCCTCAGGGCGATACCCTGGAGCTCAATTCCTACTGGGGGGCCAAGGCCTACGAGCGGCTCGTCGCCCTTCCGTACGGGCTCGACAAGACGGTCGACTTCGGCACCTTCGGTATCGTGGCCCGGCCGCTCCTCGTCGGCCTGCACTGGATCTACAACAACATCGTGCGCAACTACGGCTGGGCCATCGTGCTCATGACCGTGCTGATCAAGATCGTGCTCCTGCCGCTCACCCACAAGAGCTATGTCTCGATGCGGAAGATGCAGGATCTGAATCCCAAGATGCAGGCCATCCGGGACCGCTACAAGGGGAAGATGAAGGACAAGCAGGGGCGGCCGAACCTGGAAGCCCAGCGCAAGATGAACGAAGAGATCATGGGGCTCTACAAGGCCGAGGGGGTGAACCCCGCCGGGGGATGCCTGCCGATGGTCATCCAGTTGCCGATCCTCTTCGCCTTCTACCGTATGCTGACCGTCGCGGTCGAGCTCCGAAACGCGCCCTGGATTTTCTGGATTCACGACCTCTCGGCGGCCGACCCCATCTACCTGCTGCCGATCGTCATGTCGCTCACCCAGTTCCTGCAACAGCGGATGACTCCCATGGCGGGGGACCCGGCGCAGCGGAAGATGTTCATGCTGATGCCGTTCGTCATGCTCTTCCTCTTCCTGCCCTCGCCGAGCGGCCTCGTGATCTACTGGCTGACCAACAACATCTTGACCATAATCCAGCAGGGGGTTTACAACCACCTCAAACAGCGCCAGGCAGCCTGAGAGGGCCGGCGGTGACGACCTGATAGGACGGTGGCGGACCACGATGAGCGCATCCCAGAAAAAATACTTCTCCGGTGACACCCTGCGGCAGGCCCTGGTCCAGGCGGCGAACCATTTCAGCCTGGATCCCAACGAGATCGCCTACCGGCCGATCGAAAAAAAGCACGGCTTCATCAAGAACCGGCGCAAAGTGCTGATCGAGGTCGATTCCGCGGCGCCCAAGCGGACGGGGCCGGCGCCCCAGGCACCGCTTCCGGCGGCTCCGGTGGTTCCGGCCGCGCCTGCTGCACCGGTCGCTCCGCCGGCACCGACGGTGCTGGCGCCGCCGGTGGCCCCGGTCTCCACACCGCCGGCGGCCCCTGCGCCGGTCCCTGCGGAGCCACGGGCCGTCGCGCCGCGGCCCGAGCGGCCCGAACGCCCTGAACGGCCCCCGGAACGCCGGCCGCCGGCGCCCCGCCACGGGGAGCGGAGCGAGCCGCGTCCGCTGCCGCCGCCACGCCCTGCGCCCGCGGCCGGCGAGGAGGATCTCGTCACCCTGCCGGAAAAGCCGCTCAGCCTCTCCGAGCGCTATCCGCTCGCGAGCGGTCCCCAGGCCGATGCCGCCCTCCAGGGGCTCACTCTTCTGCTCAGCATCGCCGGCCTCTCGCTCACCCCCAAAATCCTCCAGGGAGAGGAGAGGTTGGAGATCGAGCTCTCGGGGAGCGACACCGATCGCTGCTTCGAGGAGGAGGGGGAGGTTCTGCGCTCCATCGAGCACCTCCTGCCGCGGATCATCCGGGCGATCTCGGGGGGGACGGTCCCCTGTCGGGTCGACTGTGACAACTTCCACGACATCCGGGAGGAGCAGTTGCGGACCCTCGCGCAGCGGGTGGCGGCTGAGGTTCGAAAGCGGGGTCGTTACCGGACGCTCGAACCGATGAACCCCGCCGATCGGCGAGTCGTCCACATGACCCTCGCCGACGATCCGGGCGTCGTCACCGAGAGCGAGGGCGAGGGTTACTTCAAGCGAGTTTCCATTCGTCCCGCCTGAACCGCCCGGTTTGATGGAGAAGAGGCGGGTCACTGTTTCACGTGGAACATGCCCGCCTCCCTTCCCTCCTTCACCGCTGACGCCTTCGGTCGGGCCCTCTTGGCCCATTCTCCCGAAGCTCTGTCTCCGGACGCCCTCCAGGCTCTCTACCAGCATTACCAGGAGCTCGTTCGCTGGAACCAGGTCGTGTCGCTCGTCGGCCCGGGTACCGCGTCCGAAATGATCACGCGTCACTACGGGGAGGCCCTGGCCGCGCTGCCGCTCCTGCCGGCGGGGGCGGCGCGCGCCGTCGACATCGGCTCGGGGGCCGGCTTTCCAGGGATCGTCCTTGCCGCCGCCCGTCCCGGCCTCCGCGTCACCCTCTGTGAAGCGCGGGAGCGCAAGTGGTCGTTCCTCGCCGCCGCCGTTCGCCGTGCTTCGTTGCCCTGCCGGTGCCTCAATGTTAGAGTCGGCGTCCCACTACCCACGGGCTTCCCGGAGGAGCTCGACCTGGTGACGGCGCGCGCCGTCCGGCTCGAACCGGAAGTGCTCGCAGCGCTCGCGAGCCGCCTCGCTCCCGGAGGCCGCATCCTGCTCTGGGTGGGGGAAGAGGCCCCAGAGCTGCCGCCGAGTCTGGTCGCAGACGTCGAGCTGCCGCTTCGCGGGAGCGTAAGGCGCCGCATCCTGGGGCTCGCGCGGAGAAACGATCCGCTACCCGAGCCGATGTCGTAGTCCCGGATTCGATCCGAACGGAGCCTCATGAGCACGATTTTCGCCATTGCCAATCAGAAGGGGGGCGTGGGCAAGACGACCACGGCCATCAATCTGGGTGCGGGCTTGGGCGCCCTGGAGCGCCGGGTGCTCCTCGTGGACTGCGATCCCCAGGGGAATGCCACGCGCGGTCTCGGCGGCAAGGCGACGGAGCCGCAACTCTACGACGCTCTGGTCGGTGCGGCCACCCTCACCGAGACCATCCGGCCGTCCGGCTTCCCTAATCTCGACCTCGTCCCCTCGGCGCGCGATCTGGTCGGCGTCGAGGTGGAGTTCGTCGGCCGGCCGGGGTGGGAAGGGGTGCTTAAAGGTGCGCTCGCGGAGGTCGCGGAGCGCTATGACACCATTCTGATCGATTGCCCGCCGTCTCTCGGGCACCTCACGGTCTCCGCCCTGACCGCGGCGGCCGGCATCCTCGTTCCTCTGCAGTGCGAGTACTTCGCCTTGGAGGGGATCAGCGAGCTTCTGGCCACCGTCAAACGGGTCCAGGGGAGCCTCAACCCGAAGCTGGAGATCGCCGGCATCCTCCTCACCATGTACGACGATCGCACCAACCTGTCGCGCGACGTGGCCGACGAGATCAAGCGCCATTTCCCCGAGCAGGTGTTTGACACGATCATCCCGCGCAACATCCGGCTGGCCGAGGCTCCGAGCCACGGCCTTCCCATCTTCCAGTACGACATCAAGTCCCGCGGCGCCGAGGCGTACCTGGCGCTGGCGCGCGAGTTCCTGCGGAGGTCGGCGTGAGCAGTAGCAGTAAGAAACGGGGGCTCGGCCGGGGGCTCGATGCCCTCCTGGCGCCGGCCGGCGAAGCGGCGGAGAGAGAGCCGGAGGCCACCGCACCGGCCAGCGAGAACAGCAGCCCGGCCCGGGAGAGGATCGACCACCTGCCGGTTTCGAGCCTCACCGCCAACCGCTTTCAGCCCCGGACGACCTTCGACGAGGCGGGCTTAGACGAGTTGGCCGAGTCGATCCGGATGCAGGGCATCGTCCAGCCTCTTGTCGTAACTCCAGAGAAAGACGGCACTTACAGTATCGTCGCCGGCGAGCGCCGGTTCCGGGCGGCGCAGCGGGCGGGCCTCACCGAGGTGCCGGTCGTCGTCCGCCCGGATCTGGACGATCGCAGCCGGCTGGAGCTCGCCCTGGTGGAGAACCTCCAGCGGGCGGACTTGAATCCATTGGAAGAGGCCGAGGCCTACCAGACCCTCCAGGAGGCTTTCGGTCTCTCTCAGGAGGAGGTGGCGGGGCGGGTCGGCAAGGCGCGGCCCACGGTCGCCAACGCGCTCCGCCTCCTCCGGCTGCCGGAAGAGGTCCGCGACCTGCTGCGAGAGGGACGGCTGACGGCGGGTCAGGCCCGGCCGCTCCTCGCCTTGAAGACGGCGGAGGAGCAGGTCGATCTCGCCCTCCGTGCCGTCCGCCAGGGCCTCTCCGCCCGCGACGTCGAGCGCTTGTCCGCGGCGGCGTCGACAGCCCGTCCGGAGGTTCCCGCCAAGCCCGCCGAGGTCCATGCGGCGGCCGCGGCCGAGACCCTCACCCGCCGCCTCCAGACCCGGGTCGAGATCCGGCGCAAGGGCAAGGGCGGTCTTCTCCAGCTTCACTTTCATTCGGAAGAGGAGTTGATGCGGCTGTACGAGCTCCTCATGACTAAAGCGTAGGGACCTACCACCGGCGAGACGGCTTGCGAGCCCCTCGCCGGCAAAGGGGTGTGCGATGAGAGGTAAGTCCGAGGCCCGACAGAGTGACCTGAACGGTTTTCTTGACAGCGGCAGCCACCTCAAAGGGGAGCTTCGCTTCGACACCTCGTTTCGGGTCGATGGGAAGTTCACCGGCAGCATTTTTTCAGAAGGCGACCTGATGGTGGGCGAGGGGGGCGAGATCGAGGGCGATCTCGCGGTCGGTCGCGTTTTCGTCTCCGGAACCATCCGCGGCAGCCTGCGTGCCTCGCGCCGGGTGCAGATCGCGCCCAGCGGCAAGGTCTTCGCGGACATCGAGACGCCCTCGCTGGAGATCGAGGACGGCGCGCTCTTCGAGGGGCGCTGCTCGATGGTGCGCGAGGGGGAGGTGCCGGTCACCGGCGCGGTGCCCAAGCTGGTCACCGCGATGGCGGGGAAGCCGAAGGCCTGACGGCCGGCACGCTCGGTACTGCTGGCGAGATTGGGGAAAGCGGCGATGCCGGCGAGCTGCTCAGCCCCTCGTAGGAGGGGAGGAAGGTGAGCGGGTGGCGGGCGAGGTAGCCCTTGTCGAAGGCCGAGGTGAGGACGTGTCCGTCCAGATCGCGGGCGACGGGGAAGCCTAGGCCATAGAGGAGGGTCGGCACGACGTCGGCGAGCCGGGCGCCGGTGACCAGAGCCCCGGGGGAGATCCCCGCGCCGTAGAGAAGCAGCACGCCGTCCGGAGAGCGGTCCGTTCGGCCTCCCAAGGCAGCGGTCCGCGAGACTCCGCCGCGCAGGCGCGCCCAGATCCCTCCGGGACCCTCGAAACCGTAAGCGGAGACGATGGCGATGAGGGTGGGCCTGCCCGCGGGTCCGCCCGTGGGAGCATTCCGCGAGAGTTTCTCCAAGAACTCGTCCAGGTGAGCGTAATAGGCCGCGACGATCTGCGCCGCGTCGGTGAAGACATGGGATCTGGCGCCGTCGGACTCGGCCGCGCTGTAGCCGCCGAAGTAGCCGCGAGAGACCCCTTCGAGGCCGGGGAGGACGAGGAAGAAGGCATCCAGATCCGGGGTGGAACGGACGAGGCCCTGCCCGACCGTCTCGCGCCAGAGGTCGCCGGCGAGCGCCAGGCGGAGATCGCTCTCCGCCCGCGGGCCGAAGCGGGAGAGAAGCTGCCGGGGGATCTCGCCGGGAGGGACGCGGAGGGTTCGAGCGCGCTCCGCGAGCTCCGGCGGCAGACCGGCGCGAGCATCCCGACTCCCATGAAAAAAGCTGTCGGTAAGAGTGAAAACTTCGTTCGCCGATACGGCGGGGCCTCCAGGGCGCGGAGAGATCGCGGCCGCCGGCCATCCCACCATCCCCGAGCGCAGGCCGAGCCGGGGCAGAACCTCCCACAGCATGGAGGCCGTCCGCGCTCCCGCCGAGGGCGAGCGAGGCCGGCCCAGGGTACCCCAGCGGCGGAAAGCGATCCCCACCGGCAGGAGATGGAGCTCCGCCCCGGGAGAGAGGTAGCCCGCGCTGTAGATCCCGCCCCCCATGACGCCGTGGTCATAGGGATACTTGCCGCTGCCGAGCGTCGTCCACAGCGCCTCGGGACGGTGGGGGGTGAGCGACTGGAGCCGGCCGTAGGCCCCCTTCTTCAACAGGGTGGCGAGAAAAGGCAGGCGCCCCTGGCTCGCGAGCGGCAGCATGGCATCAAGGGTCGCGCCGTCCAACCCGATCACCCAGAGACGCGGCCGCTGGCTGGGCTCGACGGCGAGCGACCGCAGCTCCGGGTGATCGGGCGGGAGCCGTGGCCGGAACGCTTCGCGCCGCTCGACCATCACGTAGACGGAGAGGATGACGACCATGGTGATCCCGAGGCGGCTGCGCAAGCCGTACGGGCGTCGGCTGAGACTGTGGAGAAGAGCGGTGTAGAAACAGATGAGAGCGGCGAGCGACAGCCAGAGGGCCGCCTTGACCAGCCGGTCGTTGATCCCTGAAGGCAAAAAATAGGCGTAAATCGAGGCCTGGCTCGCGTCCAGAACGGCGGCGAACGCGAGCGCCACGGTGAAGCCCCAGGGGAGCAGGCGCCGCGCCCGCCGGGGCCGGCCCCAGCTCCAGGGGAGGACGAGGGCGAGGCTCACCGCCCCCAAGAGGGTGGCGTAGAGAGCGATCCCCCGCGCCACGGGAGCGCGAGAGAAGGGGAGCGCGGGATTGAGGAAGAAGAGGAGACCGGCGACCTGGGTCCCCGCGAGCAGGCCAGGGAGGAGGCCTGCTCCCAGAACGTCGATCCAGCCGGGCCTCCTCCGCACGCCTGCTAGAAGATGAAGATCGGCACGTCGACCTGGTCGTCGAAGTTCCAGTGATAGGTGTAACCCGGAAAGTCCAAGGGCACCGTGTAGGTCGCCCGCATGCGGAGCCGGTCGCCGACCCGCTCCACCTTGAGGTGATCCTTGTCGAGCGGCAGCTCCAGGCGCTGCGCGGTGGCCAGGATGTCTTTCTCCATCTCCGATGGATCGGTCTTGCCGCCGAATTTACCCATCTCGACCATATGGTCGTAGAGTTCCGCGCTCTTGATTTTGACCGGGATCGCCTTGAACGCGATGAGCACTCCCACCACGAGGGCGATCGTCCACAGGATGCAGCCCAGGTTTCCGGACCCCTTCTCGGCGGACCAGCGTCGCATAGGAACCTCCTCCAGATGATCTCGCGCCAGTAGTTTACCGCACGATGCGGAAGGTGCGCGCCCAACGGGTGCGGGCGAAGAACTTGAGGCCCACCTGGGCGATCTGGTGGAGCTTGCCCCCGAGGCTCGGCGCTTCGGGGATCTCGGCCTCCCCGGTGTCGAACGACCAGTAGACCATGAAGGCGCGCCCCTTGACGTTGGCCTCCGGCACCTCGCCCCAGAAGCGGGAGTCGTTCGAGTTGTCGCGGTTGTCCCCCATGCAGAAATAGCTCCCCTTGGGGACGACCCGGGGGCCGAAGTTGTCGCGGCTCCGCCAGGGGTCGCCGGGGAACGGCGAGCGTGGGTAGACATGATCGTCCGAGTGGTAGGTGTAGCTCTCGTCGTGGACCGGTCTGCCGTTGACGAAGAGCCGCTTGTCGACCACCTCGATGGTGTCGCCGGGCAGGCCCATGCAGCGCTTGATGAAGTCTCTTTCCGGGTCCTTCGGCCACTTGAAGACGACGATGTCGCCGCGGTGCACCGAGCGGGCCGGAAGGAGGCGCCGTTCGAGCGAGAAGAGCGTCGGCCCATAGGCGAACTTGTTGACCAGGATGTGGTCGCCGATGAGCAGGTTCTGCTCCATCGAGCCTGAGGGGATCTTGAACGCCTGCACGACGAAGGTGCGGGCGAACGTCGCGAAGATCACCGCGATCAGGAAGGCCTCCAGGTATTCGCGGAAGACGGACTTCTCGGTCGGCATTGGCGTCGGCGTCTGGATCGGGAGCTTGAATCAGGGATCGCGGGCGGGCTCTAGCGGAGGAGCCGGAAAGTCCGTCCCCACCGGGTGTCGGGCAGGAAGCCCAGGGCCGTACGACCGAGATCCTTGACCTTGTCGCCCACCCCCTGCCAGTTGTCGCTCGCAGTCCCCCCACCATAGGACCAGTAGATGAAGAGGGCGCGCCCCTTGAGCATCTCGGCCGGCAGCGGACCCCAGAAACGCGAGTCCCAGGAATTGTCGCGGTTGTCGCCCATGCAGAAGTAGTGGCCCGCCGGCACGGTGTAGGGCCCGAAGTTGTCGCGGTTGCGCTGGCTCTCCGGCAGGTAGGCCCGGTTGGGATAGAGGTTGGGGTCCTTGTGGACGGCGTAAGCCGCGTCCCGGACCGCCTTGCCATTGATGTAGAGCTGCTTGCTCACCACCTCGATGACGTCGCCGGGCAGGCCGATGCAGCGCTTGACGACGTCGATCGCCGGATTCTCCGGCGACCGGAAGATGACGATGTCGCCCCGATGGACGGTCCGCGCCGGGAGGATCTTCGAGAGCGCCTCGGGCTCGGCGCCATAGATGAACCGATTGACGAAGAGGTGATCCCCCACCAGGAGGGTGTTCTCCATCGAGCCGCTGGGGATGTAGAAGGTCTGCAGGACGAAATGGTTGGCGAACTGGAGGAAGACCGCCGCGATGATCAGCGCCTCCAGGTACTCACGAAAGACGGATCTCTCCATCGCCATAGCGGCCTAATCTACTCGAAAGGGCGGCTCAAGGCGAGCTTTCAAGCCCCGGTGATCCTCGGGCGGTCCCCCGGCCGTCCAGAGATCTGGCGGCCGTCCAGATCTCTGGACATCCCACCACCCGAGTCTCTTCCACTCCCCTCTCCCCCCGCGCGTCTCCCCGTTTCCTCCCCGGCCGGACTTGAGGCCGCCGCTTCGCGCCGCGCCAGATCCCTGGACACAGCCCTTCCTTCCACGGCACCGAGAAGCAAAGAAATATCTTTATTTTCTGACACTTAGAGCCATCTCTCCGGCTGGCAGAAGCCTTGTACTACCCGCTGCCGTCAACAACGGAGAGGGAGGTGCAGAGAAGAGCGAAAGGACTACGGAAAACCCAGGCAAGGGAAAGCGCCCCGGGGCCGAGAGCGGCCCCGCGGCCTTACGTCGAAGTGAATTCCAACCTGACCGATCGAAAGGAGTCATCCCATGGACAAGAAGCGTCGTTTTTTGAGCAGCATCCTCTTTCTCGGCCTCCTCACCGCCTCCATCTCCACTCTGCCGGCGGCGGCCGCCGACGGCAAGCGGGTGGTCAACATCAACACCGCCGACGCCGCCAAGCTGGCGTTCCTGCCGCGGGTGGGACCGGCGGTGGCCGAGCGCATCGTCGCGTACCGCAAGGACAACGGACCGTTCAAATCGACCGAGGACCTGATGCACGTGCGGGGCATCGGGGAGAAGACCTACACCCTGCTCAAACCCTACCTGGCGCTCGCCGGGGAAACCAGCCTGACCGAAAAGGTACGCGGTGGGAGCGGCGGCGGTAGCGGCAAATCCAAAGCCAAGTCGGAAGGGGCCCGCCACTAAAGGCGGGTGGGGCGATGAGCCAACGCCGCCGATATCGCCGAGAGAGCTCATCGCCCCGCTGGGCGGGAGACCGGACACAGGGAGAACGCGGATTTCAGGTGGCGGAGCTGGTCGTGGTCCTGGCCCTCTTCGGGATGGCCGTCGTTTTCGGAGTACCCCAGCTGATTCGCATCACCGCCGAGCTCAGGGTCCGCCTGGCGGCGCAGGAAGTCGTGGCGGCACTCCGGCAGGCGCGGTCCGCCGCCATCCGTCTCAATCGGGAGGTGGCGCTCCGCTTCGCGACCGACGAACGGGGCGAGGTCACCTTCACTCTCTATCGCGACGGCGACGGCGACGGAGTGGCCAACGCCGACATTCGCTCCGGCATCGACCCGCAGGTCGGGGCGCCGGGCCGGCTGGAGCATCTCGGGGCCGACGTTCGTATCGGCCTTCCCGGCCGACCGGTCCGCGATCCGGGCTCGCCCAGCCATTTTCTCGATGCCTTAGACCCCATCCGTTTCAACGTCTCCGACCTGGCTTCCTTCGGCCCGCTGGGAACGGCGACCCCGGGCTCCGTCTACTTGACCGACGGCGGTTCCCATCTGGCCGTCGTGCGGGTTCTCGGCAGCACCGGCCGGGTGCGCGTCCTCACCTACGACTTCGCCTCTCAAACCTGGCGGTAGGCTTACTCTGGCTTGTTCTTTCTCGTTCTTTCTCGACTTTTAGCAGGGCGCCGGCTGGAGCTTCTCGCTCGCCAGGTCCGCCGTTTTCACCGTCGAGGTCAAGACTCCCGACAGCGCCTGGTCGAGGTCGGCCATGAGGTCGTCCAGATCCTCGATGCCGACCGACAACCGCACCATCCCCTCGGTGATCCCCAGCCGCCGTCGCCGCTCCGGCTCGACCGAGGCGTGGGTCATCGTGGCCGGGTGGGAGATCAGGCTCTCGACACCGCCCAGGCTTTCGGCGAGGGAAAATACGCGCACCCGCTCGAGCAGCTCGCGCGCCGCGCCCAGGCTTCCCATCTCGATCGAGATCATCGAGCCGAACCCCCGCGCCTGGCGCTTCTGGATGTCGTACCCCGGATGGTCGGGAAGCCCCGCGTAGAGCACCCGGCTCACTTTCGGATGACCGGAGAGATAGCTCGCGATGGCGCGCGCGTTCGACTCGTGGCGCTCCATGCGCACGGCGAGGGTCTTCAGGCCGCGGAGAACGAGGAAGCACTCGAAGGGCGAGGGCACGCCTCCCGAGCACTTCTGGGCGAAGCGGAAGGCCTCGGCGTGCTCGGGACGGGACGACACCAGCATGCCGTTCAAGGCGTCGCTGTGGCCGTTCAAGAACTTCGTTCCGGAGTGGATCACGACGTCCGCCCCGAGCTCCAACGGCCGCTGGAGATAGGGGGAGAGGAAGGTGTTGTCCACCGCCACGATGGCGCCCCGGGCATGCGCGATCTCCGAGAGCGCCGCGATGTCGCTGATGTGCATCATGGGATTCGTGGGGGTCTCCAGGAACAACATCCGGGTGTCGCCGGTCATCGCGGCGCGGATCGCCTCGGGGCTCGTGCTGTCGACCCAGGAGAAGCGCAGGCCGTAACGTTCGAGAACCTTGTTGAAGAGCCGGTAGGTGCCGCCGTAGACGTCCTGGGAGACGACGATGTGGTCGCCGGCGGAGAAGAGCGTCATGAGCGCCGAGATCGCCGCCATGCCCGAGGCGAAGGCATGCCCGGCGAGCCCACCTTCGAGCGCCGCCACGTTCGTCTCCAGCGCCTGGCGAGTCGGGTTGTCGGCGCGCGCGTACTCATACCCCTTGTTCTCGCCCAAGCCATCCTGGACGTAGGTCGAGGTCTGATAGATCGGGACGTTCACCGCTCCGGTCACGACGTCCGGCGCTTGGCCTGCATGGATGGCACGGGTGGAAAAACCTAGTTTCCTTGGATCGCCTTTCACCAGAAAACCTTCCTTTCACGAGAACGTTCGCATCTTCTACCTGCCGGAGCATAGAGGCCGGAGGTGAGGCGGTCAGTCGTAAAGTGGTCACAGAGGCGGAAGTCGCCCCCGTCGCCCCCGATACCCGCCGCTGCCCAATTCCACTAGGTAGCATTATAGCCACAGCGTCACAACTTGTAAACCAGGGTTGTCGACATGACGGGTGTCCGGCGAGTTTCCCTTCTATCTATTAAGATACGTACCCATGCCCGACCGGGACCAATCCTCCTCTCTCCCCGATACCCTTTCCCCCCTTCGCTGGGGTCCGCTGGGACTCGAGCTGCTCGACCAGACCCGTCTCCCGAGCGAGGAGGCCTGGCTTCTCTGCGAGCGCCCCGAGCAGGTCGCCGACGCCATCCGGCGGCTCGCCATCCGTGGCGCTCCGGCGATCGGGGTCGCGGCGGCCTATGGCCTGGTGCTCGGCCTGCGCGGCTTTGGAGACGGGGGAGACGGGGGGAATGGGGGCGAGCCTACCGAACCGGCTCTCCTCGACCGGCGCTTCGACGAGGTCTTTACCCTGCTTGCCGCCACCCGGCCGACCGCGGTCAACCTGCGCTGGGCTCTCGCCGCCGGTCGCCGGGTTTTCGTCGAGCATCGTAGCGCCGAAGCGCTCCTCGCCTGGGCCCAGGCGCTCCACGCCGAGGACGTCGCGATCAACCGCCGGATGGGCGAGCACGGCGCCCGGCTCTTCGTCGAAGGCGACCGGGTGCTCACCCACTGCAACACGGGCGCCCTGGCGACGGCCGGCTATGGCACCGCGCTGGGGGTGATCCAGTCCTCCTTCCGCCAAGGGAAGCTGGGGATGGTCTGGGTGGACGAGACCCGGCCTCTCCTTCAAGGTGCGCGGCTGACCGCCTGGGAGCTCCAGCGTCTGGGCATCCCCTTCCGGCTGATCACCGATTCGAGCGCCGGCGCCCTCATGGCTCGCGGCCTCGTCGACCGGATCGTCGTCGGCGCCGACCGGATCGCCGCCAACGGCGACGCGGCCAACAAGATCGGCACCTACACGGTGGCGGTCCTGGCGCACCGTCACGGTATCCCCTTCTACGTTGCCGCCCCGCTCTCGACGATCGATCGCGAAACCTTGACGGGCAAAGACATCCCCATCGAGGAACGGGAGGCCCACGAGGTGACCGAGCTCCGGGGCATGCCCATCGCTCCGGCGGAGACCCAGGCACTCAACTTCGCATTCGACGTCACCCCGAGCGAGCTGATCGCCGGCATCATCACCGAGGTGGGAGTGCTGGCGCCCCCCTACACGGAGAGCATCGCCCAAGCCTTCGCGGCAGGCGGAGCAGAAACGGATCGATAGAGAGAGAAGGCAGGTTGGTGGAGGCGGTGGGAGTCGAACCCACGTCCGAGAAACGCGTCAAGGAAGGTTTTACGTGCGTTTTCTTCCATTTGAATCTCGCCGTGCGCGCTTCGGAGGAAGGTGCCTCACGCGCCGGCCAGCCCTGCTGTTTGATTCCAGGTTCGGTGCAAGGCACCCGAACCCTTAGGCCCGCTTAAGTTGCGCCCGGCCAGGAGTGGCGGACCACGCCCCTGGCCAGACGTCACGACCTAGTTCTTAGGCCGCGAGAGCGAAGTTATCGTTCGCAGTTATTCTGTCCGTTTAACGAGCAGACACTCGACACGAAGCTTCCCCACCGCAGTTGTTCCCCGTCGAAACCGGTACGCCCCCATTTGCCAAAGAACCTGGTGCAGCAGCTGAGAGTATAAACCAGGCGGACCGGCGCCAAGATTCCCGCTGGGGATACGCTTCAGGATGGGGCGCCGGCCGAGACCGCCGCGACCCTCTCCAGGAACTCGTCGGGGCCGCTCACCCGCAGGCGCGAGAGGACGATGAACCAGGCGCCCAGAGCCAGCACGATGCCGAGCGGCGCGAGATGGAGGAGGGGTGGGTAGAGCGGCCAGACGACCAAGGTGAGGCCGCCCAACGCCCCCAGGAGGAGGACGGCCACGGGGCCGGGTCGAACGGAATACTCGCTCTTCTCGACCCGAAAGGACAGCCGCGAGCCGTCGGGGAGCGCTTCGGCGGCGAGCTCGCCTTCCATGAAGCCGCGGCGGAGCCCGGCGGTCACCGGCAAGTGGAGCCTGCCCCCTGCGAGCTCGGCTCCCCAGTCGGAGGCCGCCCGGGTCGCGGCGGCGAGGGCGGCGGCCGGCGCGCAGGCCAGGTCGATCGCGTGCTCTTCCACCGCGCCCTTTTCAAGCGGGGAGATCAGGCGGCCTTCTCGGAGAGGGCTTCGGCGAAGAAGGTCTCGACGGTTTCGAGGAAGCTGGGGACGTCGGGGATCTGCTGGATGCCCTGGCGCAGGCGCCGGCCGTTGGGCAGGCCGTGGGTGTACCAGCCGGTGAACTTGCGCAGCTTGTGGAGCGCGTACTTGCCGTGCTCGCGTTCGGCCACCATCCGGAAGTGGCTGAGGATCAAGTCGCGGCGATCCTCGAGAGAAGGCTCCGGCGGCGCCGCGGCGGAGAGCCGGGAGGCGATCTGGCGGAAGAGCCAGGGGTTTAAGGTGGCGCCGCGACCCACCATGACGCCGTCGCAGCCGGTCTCTCCCATCATCCGCAGGGCGTCCTCGGGACAACGGACGTCCCCGTTGCCGATCACCGGGATCGTCAGGGTCTCCTTCAAGCGGGCGAGATGGGTCCAGTCGGCTTCGCCGGAGAACATCTGGCGCGCCGTCCGCGCGTGCATGGCGACCGCGGCGACGCCGTTCGCCTCGCACATCCGGCCGAGGTCCAGGTAGTTGCGGCGCTTCTCGTCCAAACCGAGGCGGAATTTGACGGTCAGGGGGATCGAGATCGCCCGGCGCACCGAGCGGACGATGTCCTCGGCGAGCGCGAGGTCCCCCATGAGAGCGGCGCCGGCACAGCCCTTGAGCACCTTGTTGGCGGGGCATCCCATGTTGATGTCGCAGATGTCGGCCCCGAGCTCTTCGACGACCCGTGCCGCCTCGGCCATGGTGGCGGGATCGGAGCCGTAGATCTGGATGGCGAGCGGGCGTTCCTCGTCGGAGAAGTACATCAGCTCGCGGGTGCGGTCGTTCCCCGAGACGATGGCCTTCGAGGAGATGAACTCCATCGTCACCACCCCGACGCCGCCGATCCGGCGGACGATGAGACGGAAGTCGCGGTCGGTCACCCCGGCCATGGGGGCGAGCCAGAGCGGCGGGTCGACGGGGATAGGTCCGATGTTCACCATGGCAGCGGTATTCTAACCCGCCGGGGCGAAGCGCTATTTCGCGGCGCGGGCCGAACGGCCGAGGAGATAGGTCAGAAGAGCGCCCAGCCCGGTCCATTGGAGACCGCCCAGGAGGAGGCTAGCGGCGAGGAGGGCGCCACCGGTCAGCTGCAGGAAGGCGAGCGAGGCGGGAAAGTCCATCCAGACGAGGACGTTCCCCCGTCCGAATCGGCCCCAGGTCGACCAGGCGAGAAGGGCGATCACGGTGTGGATGCAGAAGGCCGCGATGGCGGCGTGCCGTACCGCCCGCCGCATGGGCGCGGTCAAGGGGTGCCTCGGTTCGGCCGCATGGTATCTGAAGCATACCCCGGAGCCAGCCCGCTTGCGGGATATCATTCGCTCCGTGGCCACGTACAACGAAGTGCGGTCGAAAGGAATCCCATGACTCCGATGGCGAAGATGGTGAACGGCCCCTCCCTGACGCTCGCGGACCGGCCCTTGAACCTGGCGGTCGACCTGGCGGCGCTCGGGCTGCTGCCGCCCTTGCCGTCCGCCTATCTCGCCGGGCGGGATTTGGACCTCCTCGCGCCGTTGGGCTTCCTGGCGCCAGGAACGCTTCCCGAGCGCGCGCCCGCCGCTCCCGCCGGCCGGCGGGAGCTCGCGGAGGCCTTGGGGGTCGCCAACCGAGGCTATGGCCACCCCGCGGCCGACGAGCTCGCCCGGCGGCTCGCCGATCCGGCCACCCGGGTCGTCGTCACCGGCCAGCAGCCCGGCTTGCTCGGCGGTCCGCTCTATACGTTCTCCAAGATGATCGCCGCGGCCCGCCATGCGGCGGCGATCGAGGCGGCCGGGGAGCCGGCGGTCGCCGTCTTCTGGGTCGCGACCGAGGACCACGACTACGCCGAGGTCGCGTCGACGACCGTCCTCGCCGCCGACGGACCGCGCGCTTTCGACCTCGGCCCCGATCCCGAGCCTCTCGTTCCGGTGGGGATGCGGACCCTCGGGCCGGCGATCACCTCGGTGCTCGCAGGACTGTCCGCGCTCTTCCCCGGCGAGCTCCACGCCGACTGGTTCCGGACCCTCGGCCGCTGGTACCGGCCCGAAGCCCGCTTCGGCGAGGCCTTCTGCCGCCTGCTCGTCCACCTGCTCGGCCCGCGATGTCCCCTCCTCTTAGATGCCATGCACCCGGCGCTCAAGGCCGCCGAGCGGCCGCTCTTGAAGCGGCTGGTCGAGCGCCGCCACGAGGTCGAGGCCGCGGCGGCGGCGCGCGACGCCGCGATCGAGAGCCGTGGCTATCCCCTCCAGGTGAGCCCGCAACGCGGCGCCTCTCCCCTCTTTCTCTTCCATCGTGGCCAGCGGCGGCGGATCGAGTGGCAGGGGGACGACCGGTTCGTCCTCCGCGGCAGCCCGGGCGAGGGCGGCTCGATCACCGAGCTGTTGCGGACGATCGATGAGAACCCGGGGGTCGTCTCGCCCGGGGTGCTCGCCCGGCCGGCGCTCCAGGATGCCGCCCTCGGCACCTGCCTGCAGGTGCTCGGCCCGGGAGAGGTCTCCTACATGGCGCAGGTGGCGCCGGTCTATCCCCTGCTCGAGGTGAGCCCGCCGACGATCGCCCTGCGGCCCCAGGTGATGGTCCTCGAAGCGAAGCAGATCGACCGCCTCGGTGCGTCCGGCCTGACGCTCGCCGATCTCCTGGGGAGCCGGCAGGAGCTCGACCGAGCTCGCGGCACCCGGGCCGGCGGCGGCTTCGTGGCGCCGGTACGGCAGGAGATGGAAGCGGCGCTCGAAACCCTCCGGGAGCCGGCGCTCGGGCTCGACCCCGGCCTCCTGCGCCCCTGGGAGAAGACGCGCGAGCAGGTTCTCCGCGCTCTCGACCTCTTCGCCGACAAGGTGACCGGGACCGCGGCCCGCCGGGACGAGGTCGCGAACCGCCGGGTCGAGCAACTCCGCGCGGCCTGCCTGCCCGGCGGGAAGCTCCAGGAACGAGCGCTCTCGACCGCCTTCTTCGGCGACCGCTTCGGGCCCCGCCTCGCCGAGAGCTTCTGGGAGCAGATGGAGCTCGATCCTGTCCACCTGCAGGTGATTTCCCCGTAAGCGCGCCTCGGGCGGGAAGAGCGTGGCGCCATCCCTCACTTGTGGAGACCTGGTAATGATGATGAGAGAGAAGCGATTCGAAACCCCAGAGGAGCAGCGATGAGGCTCGACGTCCTCGCGATCGGCGCTCATCCGGACGACGCCGAGCTGGGCTGTGGCGGCACTCTCGCGCTGCTGGCGCAACAGGGCCGCCGGGTGGGCATTCTCCATCTCACCCGGGGCGAGCGCGGTACCCGCGGTACCGCCGAGGAGCGCCGGGGCGAGGCCGAAGAGGCCGCCCGGGCGCTGGGCGCGGTCGAGCTCGCCTTTTTGGACTGCGGCGATGGGAGCCTGCGTACCGGCCCCGCCGAGGAGGACGCCCTGATCGAGGTGCTCCGGACTTTCCGTCCGGAGCTGGTCCTCGGCCCCTCTCCCGCCGACCGTCACCCGGACCACGGCCGCGCTCACCGCCTGGTCGAGGACGCCTGCTTCTACTCGGGCCTCAAGCACCGCGCCCAGGGTGAAGCCTATCGGCCGGCCGCCTCCTTCTCCTACATGCAGCACGACCCGTTCGAACCCAGCTTCGTCGTCGACGTCACCGGGACCTGGGAGGCCAAACGCCAAGCTCTCCGCGCCTACCGGAGTCAGCTGTTTCAGGCGGACGGGAAGCCCGACGAGCGGCGAAACGAGCCGGTGACCAAGGTCTCGACCGAGGATTTCTCGCGGATGATCGAGGGTCGGGCCCGCCACTTCGGCTCGTTGATCGGCGCGACCTTCGGCGAGGCGTTCTGGAATCGCCTGCCGCTCGCCGTCGCCGACCCTTTCCTTCTTCTTCCCCAGGGAGTGCGATGAAGATCGGCATCAGCTGTTACCCGACCTACGGTGGATCCGGAATCGTGGCGACCGAGCTCGCCATGGCCCTGGCCGAGCAGGGCGACGAGGTTCACGTCATCAGCTATGCTCTGCCCTCGCGGCTGACCTTCGTCACCTCGACCCTCTTCTTCCACGAGGTGATCGTCCCCCGCTATCCGCTCTTCGAGTACCCGCCCTACCCTCTCGCCCTGGCGACCAAGATGGTCGAGGTCGCCCGCCACAGCGGGCTCGACGTCCTTCACGTCCACTACGCCATCCCCAACGCGGTGTCGGCGGTCCTCGCGCGCCAGATCCTCGCCCCCCAGCCGCTTCCCGTCGTCACCACCCTCCACGGCACCGACGTCACCCTGGTGGGAAACGATCCGAGCTATCTCGAAACGACCCGCTATGGGATCGTCGAGAGCGATGCCGTCACCTCGGTCTCGCAGTCGCTCCGCCAGGCGACCATCGAGCAACTCGGGGTGTCGAGCCGGATCGACGTCGTCCCCAACTTCATCGACCCCTCGCGCTTCGAGCGGGCGCGCGAACTTCCCGGCGCCCGTCGCTGGGCGCGTCCCGGTGAGCGTATCCTCGTCCACATCTCGAATTTCCGGCCGGTCAAGCGGGTCCTCGACGTGGTGGCGATCTTCGAGGAGGTCCACCGCCAGGTGCCGAGCCGTCTGCTCATGGTCGGCGACGGCCCCGAGCGCCCGAAGGTCGAGCAGTACTGCCGCGAGCACGGGATCTGCAATGCCATCACCTTCGTGGGGAGCCTGCCGCTCATCGAGGAGGTGCTGGTGGGAGCCGATCTCTTCCTGCTCCCTTCGGAGTCCGAGTCGTTCGGCCTGTCGGCCCTGGAGGCCATGGCCTGCGAGGTGCCGGTCATCGCGACGACGGTCGGCGGCCTGCCCGAGGTGGTCACCGAGGGCGAGACGGGCTACCTGCTGCCGGTAGGGGACGTGGCGGGCATGGCCGCGGCGGCTCTGAAGCTCCTGGGCGACGAAGATTTGCGGCAACGCTTCGGCGCCGCCGCCCGCCGCCGCGCGGTCTCCGTCTTCAGCCAGGAGACGGTCGTCGCCCGGTACCGCGAGATCTACGAGCGGGTGGTGGCCCGCCGGTGAGGGTCCCGGCGGCGGGCGGCGGCCCGAGGGGAAGGCGAGTCGTGTAACACTTTTCAATCTCCGCCGCCTTTGTTGTGTGGCCCGTCCACCTTGGATAGACTGATGCGTAAGGCCAGATTTCGATCGAAAGGAGAGGTTTCGCGATGAGTGAACCGACCACCCCCTCTTATCCGCCACCGCCACCGCCGAGTTATACGCCACCGCCCGCAGGGGGCGCGAGCTCCAATCGCACCTTGATGCTCGTCCTGGCCTACCTCGGCATCCTGGCGATCATCCCCCTGGTGGCCGAGAAGAACGACCGCGAGGTGCAGTGGCATGCCAAGAACGGCCTCGTCATCCTCGTGGGCGAGATCGCTCTGCTGGTGGTCTTCACGATCCTCAGCCACATTCCCGGAGTCGGCTGCCTGGCGCTCTTCATGTTCCCCTTGTTCAGCCTCATCTTCCTGGCGGTCGCGGTCTTCGGGATCATCAAGGCCGTCAATGGGCAGCGCCTCGTCATCCCGGGCTTAAGCGACTTCGCCGATCGGTTCTGATCGAGCAAGGGTACGGCGGGACCCCATCAAGGTCCCGCCTCGCCTTCCTCTCCGCCTCGGGAAAGGGAACGGTTCGCGATGAGTGAGCCCACGGTGCCACCGCCTCCGCCGCTTCCCCCGGTATACGCATCTCCCCCTCCCGGACCTCCCCCCGGCGGCCCCATGTCGCGCATCGGCGACTGGCTGAACGAGGCCTGGATGATCCTGCAGCCGAACTGGCTTCAGGACATCGTGGCGATCCTCGTCTTCCATCTGGTCGTCGTCCTCGGGATTTTCGCCTGCCTGCTGCCGGGAATCATCCTGGCCGGCCCGATGCTGGGCGGCGTCCACGTCTATCTCGCGAAGCGCCTCCTCGGCATGCCTGCCGAGGTGGGGGACGTCTTCAAGGGGTTCCGTCGCTTCGGGGATACCTTCCTTCTGGGGCTGGCCCTCGCCCTGCCGCCGATCCTCATCTTCGCCCTCTTCGCCATACCTCACATCGTGGCGCAGATCGGCATCGCGCAGGGTGGTCCCTTGAGCGAGGTGGCGAGCGCCGTCGCCGGGATCAGCGGCTGCATCACCTGCGTCGGCCTGCCGCTCTTCTGGCTGGTCTATCCGGTCGTCGTCGGCACCTTCGTCCTCTTCGCTCTCCCGCTCATCCTCTTCCGGCAGATGAGCGCCTTCGACGCCATCCGGCAGAGCATCGAGATCGTCAAGCCGCAGTTCGCGGGTTTCCTCGTCCTCCTCTTCGTCCATCTCCTGATCGTCTGGGCGGCCTCGGCTGCCGGCGGTGTCCTCCTCTGCGTGGGATCGCTGGTCTTGAGCCCCCTCGCGGTGTCCCTCATCTACACCATGCAGCTCCTCGCCTACCGCGACTACGTCGGCCTCACCCCGGCCGACCTCGCGCCCTACGCCTAGGATGGAGAGGATGAAAGCGCGGAGCCCGGCATCACCGGCGACGAGCTGGGCCTTGGCGGGACTTTTGGGGGTCGCCGGCCTCGCCCTCCTCCACCTCTGGACGCCCTCGGACGACATCCGCTATTCGCTCTGCCTGTCGCGCCGGATGGGCCTTCCCTGCCCCGGCTGCGGAATGACTCGGGCCCTCGCCCACCTCGCCAAGGGCGAATGGCGAGAGGCGCTCACCGCCCATCCCTTTTCTCCCGTGCTCGCCGCGGAGCTCGTACTCGGATGGCTCCTCTGGGGCGTCCCGGTCGGCCGGCAGTCGCGGCGGATCTGGCCGGCAGGGCTCACCCCGACGGTGCTCGTCCTCGCCAATCTGGCACTGCTGGTCGCCCTCTGGGCGGGGCGTCTCGCGGCCGGCACTTTGCCCCGCTGAAGGCAGTCCGCTAAGCTTTCAGCATGAGGACGTGGATTCGCCAGCCTGGGCGCCCGGCCGCCGGCATCCTCCTTCTCGTCCTCCTGTCGCTGTCGATTCTCGATATGTCCCGGCCGCCCCGGGAGCAGTGGACGGCCCGAGGGCTGCTCGCCGCGATTCATCTCTACCAGGCGACCCTGTCGCCCCACATGGGGGAGATCGGGGTGCGCTGCCGCTTCACCCCCACCTGCAGCCACTACGGCGAAGGGGCGATCCGCAAGTACGGGGCTCTCGTCGGGACGGCGAAGACCGCCTGGCGGATCGCGCGCTGCGGCCCCTGGACCCCGCTCGGCACCTACGATCCGCCCTAGACTTCGTTGCGGGCTTCTGGCGGGGCGAGGTTGACAAATTTCCCCCCCATGCCATGCTCACTCGACTGTTTTGGATGAGACTGAGGCGGAGGACCGAGTGGACGACGCCGATCACATCGACTATCAGAAGGTGCTCCAGGAGGCGCTCCGCGAGGCGCTCCGCGGGGCGGTGCAGAAAGTCCTGGCGCGGGTGGCGGAGGAGGGTCTGCCGGGCGAGCACTTCTTCTACATCGGATTCCGCATCGACCACCCCGGCGTCGCGGTGCCGCGATTTCTCCGCGACCAGTATCCGGAGGAGATGACGATCGTCCTCCAGAACCAGTATTGGGACCTGGAGGTCGACGAGGAGAGCTTCTCCGTGACCCTCACCTTCGGGGGGGCCCGCCAGCGGTTGGTCATCCCCTTCCACGCGCTGACCGCCTTCGCCGACCCCTCGGCCGAGTTCGGGCTGCGTTTCGACGGTGCGCTCGAGGCCGTCCCCGTGGTCGGGAGCGCGGCCCCCACCCCGGTTCCCGTGGAGCCACGGAAGCGTCCAGTATCGCCGTCGGCCGGCCGGAGCGGCGAGGTCGTCCCCTTCGACCCGACCCGTCGCAAGTAACGTCCTGTCCTCAGGTCACCGCCGTCCTCAGGCCGAGGACGGGCGCCGAGCTCCGCAAGCCGTCAGTCCGAGACTCCCCTGCATTTTTCTGGCATTCCGCTTGCTCCTCCCGTGTTGTAACTGCTTGCAGTCCGCACCGACCCAGAGGGCAAGACCATGAAGAGAATTTGTCGCGATCTCCCGGCCCAGTTGGCGCTGCTCTGCGCCCTGGCGCTCGCGGTTCCGGGTTGTCAGAAGCCTGAAGCGCAATCGGCCCCACCGCCGGCCCCGCCGGCGCCGCGCGTCGCTCAGGTCCCACCGGCGTCCACTCCGCCGGCTGTCCCGGTTCAGCCGTCGCCGCCTCCCGTCGTAACGGAGAGCAGCGACGTCGAGCAGCCGCCGCGTGCGGTCGAGCCGCCGTCCCGGCCCGCTCCGCCGGTTCAACCGCAGCCGAAGCCCGATCGCGAGCGGCGGCTGGACAATCGCGAGCATCGCCTGGCGGAGCGGCAGGCCGAGCTCGACGCGCGCGAGCGGCAGCTACGGCAGCAGGAGGCGCAGCAATCCGCGGCCGCCGCTCCGGCCACCGAGGAGCCTCCACCCTACGAGCCGGCCACCGAAAGCGCCCCGGTTCCCGCTCCTGCCCCCGAGGTCGCTCCCGAGCCGCCACGGCCGGAGCCGGTGACCGTCGAAGCCGGAACGAAGCTCGACGTCAAGCTCGATCGGGCACTGTCGAGCGAGACCAGCACGGCCGGTGAGATCTTCAGAGCCCGGATCGACCAGGACGTCTACTCGGGAAACCGGGTCGCCATTCCGGCCGGCAGCGAGGTGGTGGGCGAGGTGACCCAGGCGGTGCCGGGGAAGAAGATCGGTGGCAAGGCGGTCCTCGAGCTGCGCTTGACCGACCTCGTTCTGCCCTCCGGCGAGACCGTGCCCTTGAAAGCCTCCTTCCAGCAGGCGGGACCGAGCAAGACCGGTCGGGACGCGGCGACGATCGGCGGCGCCACTGCGGGCGGCGCCATCCTCGGGCGGATCCTGAGCAATGGGGGAGGGAAGGGGACGGTGATCGGCGCCATCGTCGGGGCCGTGGCCGGTTCGGTCGTCGCCGCCCGGCATCCGGGCGAGCCGGTGGTGATCCCGGCGGGCTCGGTGCTCGGCATCGTCCTCGACCGTCCGCTGGAAGTCCAGGGCCGGCACTGATCCGGCGAGGGTCCGCTTCAGATCCCGAGCACGGCCGCGAGCGCTTCCACCCCGCGCTCCACGACCTCCGGCGGCGCGGCGGTGAAGCAGAGCCGGACGTGCGTGGGGTAGGGGCCGAAGCTGGGACCGGGAGCGACGAAGAGCCCGCGCTCGACACAGTCCGCGAGCAGCCCTTCGAGGCCCCTCTCGTCGAGCTTGTCGGCGAGGTCCAGGAAGAGAAAAGTGCTCCCCTGCGGCGGGGGCACTCCCAGGCGTAGCGCCGCCTTTTGGCCGGCAACCCGATAGGACTCCCGGGCCTCTGCGATCCAGTCCTCTCCCGGCCCGGCGAGCACCGCCACCGCCGCGAGCTGGGCGGCGGTCGGCGTGCTGTAGAAGCTGTGGGTGCTCACCTTGCGCAGCTCGCTCATCACCGCGCCGGGGCCGATCACATGTCCACAGCGGTTCCCTGCCATGCCATAGGCCTTCGAGAAGGAGTGGGCGGCGAAGGTGCGCTCGGGGGCGAGCGGCAGGCCGTAGGTGTGCTCCCCGGAATAGAGATAGTCCTCGTAGACCTCGTCGGCGATCAGCCAGAGGTCCTCGCCGCGAGCCCAGTCGACGAGCGCCTCCAGCCAGGGGCGCGGGATCACCTGGCCGGAGGGATTGTTGGGGGTGTTGAAATAGAGCGCGACGGTCTTTGCGGTCAGCCGCTCGCGGACCGCCGCGACGGCCGTTTCGGCCGAATCGACCCGGCCGAAGAAGGGGACGGGGACGGGGATGCCATGGAACGAGCGCACGATCCCCGAGATCAGCGGCCAGTAGGGGGCGAGGATCAACACCTCGTCGCCGGGTTCGAGAATGGCTCCGGCGACCGCTCCCAGGGCACCCGTGGCGCCCGCCGCGACCAGGACGTTCTCGCGCTCGACCGCCACGCCGGTCGTCCTGCGCGTCCGTTCGACCAGGGCATCGAGGAGGACCGGCAGGCCCTGCGGCGGAGCGTAGCGGTGCATTCCGGGATGCTCGGCGACCCGGAAATCCTCCATCCGGCAGCCCTCCGCGGGCTCCAGCCAGGTGTCGCCGACGTGCAGAGGGTAGATCTCCCCCTGATGAGCGGCGAGCCGGTGCGCCAGGGAGGTGTAGGGCGAACCTGGGATCTTGGCGACGGAAGGGGAAACGTCAGGATGGCGGGGCATGGCTCGGTTCTCTCGTTCGGGCGTCCGGCGCTCATCCTACCGCACGGTCCGGCCGGCCGCGACCCGGCTGATTCCTGGGCCGGGTCGCGGCCGCGTTTTTCGATGCTTTACCAGGCGAGGATCAGCCCCGCGCTCCCCTCTCCCTGATAGAGGGCCTCGTTCGTGTTGTTGCTGCGATGGCCGGCGGAGTTGATGCCGGTGTCGATGTCCGCCCAGTAGCCCCGGGCCTCCAGGCGCAGCCCGACGTTGCGGTTGAAGAAAATCTTGACGCCGCCAAAGATCGAGCCCGCGAAGCGGTCCTGGGCCTCCAGGCTGTCGAGCTTGGGATCGATGTGGGCGATGCCGAGCGACGCGCCGAAGAAGGGGTTCACCTGGCCGCGGCCCCAGTTGTAGAGGAGGCCGACCTGGTAATAGCTGAGGTCGATGTCCCCCAGGTCGAGCTTGGAGGAGAACAGCCCGCGGTCGAGACCGAACGACGTGCTCTGGCGATTGGCCAGCAGCTCGAGCTGCCAGCGAAACCCGACGGGGATGTCGAAGGACACCCCGTAGGCGCCCCCTTCGTCGATTTTGAGGTCGCGGCTATCCCGGAAGCCGTTGTCGTCGTAGGAGGTGACGGTGCCGCTGAAGCGGTAGCCGGCGGTGGGGGTGATTTCGAAGCCTTTCCCCTGGGCGAAGGCGGCCGCCGGCGCGAGGGGGACGAGGAGGAGGAAAACGAAGAACAGTCTGCGCATGAGGTTCTCCTTGACGGATGCCCGGTGGATCGTCGAACCGGGTTCCTTTAGATTATTTACCACAACCCGCCCAATCCCGCCTCCATATCCCCTGAGTGCTACCATCGCGCGGTATGGAGCAACCCACCCTGACCGAAGTCCGGCGACAGCCCGACGGGCGGCATCTGCGCCTCACCTGGAGCGACGGCCATGCCGCCGAATATGACTACGATTACCTGCGCGGCTTCTGCCCCTGCGCCGGCTGCCAGGGGCACTCGGGGCTCAAGATCCGATTCCTGCCCCCGCCCCAGCCCGTGACCCCCACGAACATCCAGCCGGTGGGCAACTACGCCATCTCGATCCTCTGGTCGGACGGCCACGGCACGGGGATCTACCGCTTCGACTTCCTGCGCCAGATCTGCCCCTGCGAGAAGTGCGGCGGCGCCCCCCAGGCCGTCGAGGTCAACTGATGGAAGCCTGACGAGACACAAAGCACGCCCGATGAGACACAAAAATCCTTCGACGAGACGCCGGAGCTGGCCGTAGAGACACGAAAAGGCTCCGACGAGACACTCGCCTCCGCCGTAGAGACACGATACTCGGTCGTCGAGACACGAAAGGAGTCGTTCGAGACACTGGAAACCTTCGGCGAGCGTCTCGAACGTTCTTGCGAATGTCTCGCCGGCTCTTCTCGGTGTCTCGTCGGCTCGCTCCAGTGTCTCTAGGGACGATTCTCTGTCTCGACGGAGTCTCCCTGTGTCTCGCCACCGCTCTGCCGCGCCGGGAAGGACGACCGTAGTGTCTCGTCGCCTGCGTCGTGTCTCAATCCTTGCGGGGTCGACGTCTCGGGAACGTCGACGGACAAGCTTCGGCTACGATCCCTCCTCCCAGCTTGCCAGATCCTCCGGAGTATTGAGATTCCGAAACATCCGCTCCGGAAGGCCGAAGCGGGCGAGGAGCTCGCGCCCCAGGTAGCGGATCGAGAGGCCAGGCGCCTCGGTCAGGCGTTGCGGCGCCAGGGTACCGAGGGCGACCTGGCTCGCGAGGGCGGCGAGAGCTGGGGGACGGTAGAGAGCGCAAAGGGGCTCCACCCTCCCCTCGAAACGCGGCACCACCCAATCGAAACCCGAGGGCCGGGCGAGCTCTTGGAGGAGCGCCGCCGGGATCTCCGGCAGATCGCAGGCGAGCACCAGGAGCGAGCGGCCGGGCCAGGCGAGCGCCGCGCCCAGGATACCGGCGGCGGGGCCGCTTCCGGGGCCGTCGCCGACTGAGGGCAGCTCGGGGACGAGCCTCCGGCCGCGGTCGGCGACGACGACCTCCGGACAGACCGCGGAGAGCCGGAGCGCCGCCCGCTCGGGGAGACTGCCGCCCGGCAGGACGAGAAGCGCCTTGTCGCGCCCCATGCGGCGGGACTCGCCGCCGGCCAGAACCACTCCCACCGGACCGCTCTCAGGAGCCATGGGGCTCCGTGCTACCATCGCGTTCCCAATTGAATGGCCAAAGAGGAGACTGTTCCATGATTCTTTCCGTCCCTTTGCTCGTGCTCGCCTTAGCGGTGCCCAATGCCGCCAATGCCGCCGGTGCCGCCGGTGCCACTGGCGCGAGCCAGCCCCAGGCTCACCCGCACGTGACCTTCGAGACGACGATGGGCAAGGTCGTCCTCGAGCTCTACCCGGACAAGGCCCCGAAGACGGTGGCCAATTTCCTCGCCTACGTCAAGGCGCACCACTACGACGGCACCATCTTCCACCGGGTCATCCCCAACTTCATGGTCCAGGGCGGCGGCTTCACTCCCGACATGCAGGAGAAGCCGACCAAGGCGCCGGTCAAGAACGAGTCGAACAACGGTCTGTCGAACGAGCGCGGCACGATCTCCATGGCCCGTACGCAGGATCCCGACTCCGCGACCGCCCAGTTCTTCATCAGCGTCAAGGACAACAAGGCCAGCCTCGACTACAGAGGTCCAGGAACGGGCTACGCGGTCTTCGGCAAGGTGGTCGAGGGCATGGACGTCGTCGACCAGATCGTCTCGGTGCCGACGACGACCAAGGGCCCCAGCGAGAACGTTCCCGTGACGCCGATCAAGATCGTCAAGGCCACCGTCTCCAAGGGTCCGTAGGAGACCCTCTCCCTCCCGACCGAGCGCCCTCCTGCCCCGCGGGAGGGCGCTTACTTTTTGGTGCTCTTGCGGATCTGCGCGAGACAGGACCACAGCACGTCGAGCTGCTCGCGGCCGTGCGGCAGGTCGCGATCGCGCCAGAGGTCCCGGCTGACGCCCAGGAGGTCGTTCCAGTCGACCTTGTGGTTGTGCTCGTAGATGCGCCGGATGGCCGCGAAGAGGTCGGCGACCGTCCAGATCGCCGGCCGGCGGCCCGCGAGCTCCCGCCAGGCGATGCGGAGTGGAGCGAGGCGGCGGCGCGACAGCTCCTGGTTCTTGTAGCGCACGCGCAGAGCCCCTACCTCGGGCAGACGGTCGAATTCGAGATCGCCCGGCACGTTGCGGTCGGAGATGACCTGCCAGTGCTGGGGGATCAGCTCCTCCTTGCGCACCTGCATGATGAGGGCGTCGAAGCGGGCCACGTTCAAACCCTCGAAGAGAACCCCGATCAGGGGATTGTCGACGCCCTCGATCCATGCCGCGATGTCCTCCTGGGTGGGCAGGGCGCGGGCCGGCGCGGCGGCTGCCGCCGGGGCGGCGGGCTTCGGTGCGGCCGGTGCGACCGCCGCCGCCGGCGCCGGGGGCTTGGGCGGCGCGGGGACGGGCGCTTCCGGGGTGAAGGTGGGCTCTACGGGTTCGCTCATGGTTTTCCCCTAGTTTCAGTGGACGCCAAGTCTAACCGAACCGACGGCGGATGGTGGCTGATACCATCGGCGGCATGATCGAAGGCCGCGCCACTCCCGAGGGGACCGACCGCTTCCGTCACCGCTTCCCACAGCTCGACGCGGCCGCTCACTTCCGCTTGGGTGCCGGCGGTCTGTGGCTCTCCTCGCTCGGCCTCGGAACCTCCCAGGGAGCGCTCGACGAAGATACCGATGCTCGGTACGAGGCGGCAATCCGCCGTGCTCTGGAGCTCGGCTGCAACGTCTTCGACACCGCGATCAGCTACCGCGAGGAGCGGAGCGAAAGAGCCCTGGGGCGGGCGCTGGCCCAGGCCTTCGCGGACGGCGTCGCGGCCCGCGACGAGGTTTTCGTCGTGACCAAGGGCGGCCTTCAAGGCGAGGCCTTCGCCAGCCAGCTGGCGCCCAGCCGCGTCAACCTGGGGCTGGGGACGATCGACCTCTACCTTCTCCACAATCCGGAGACCCGGCTCGCCGAGCTTTCCCGGGAGGGCTTGGAGGCGCGTTTGGAAACCGCCTTCGCGGAGCTCGAGGCCGCCGCCGACAGGGATGAGATCGGCCTTTACGGGGTAGCGACCTGGGAAGGGCTGCGGCTGGCGCCCAGCGACCCCGGTCACCTCGGCCTCGCCCGGTTGGTCGCGCTTTCAGGCCCGCGCTTTCGGGCCATCGAGCTGCCCGTAAACGCCGCTATGCCAGAGGCCCTGGTCGCCCCCACCCAGGATTTGGACGGGGTGCGCGTCCCTGTCCTCGCCGCGGCGCGCAAGCTCGACTTGACCGTCCTCACCTCCGGCTCGATCCTGAAGCGCCTCGGCCTTCCCCTCCCGGCGGAGATCGCCGAGCTCTTCCCCGCCTTCGAGACCGACGCCCAGCGGGCCCTCCAGTTCACCCGCTCGGCCCCCGGTGTCACCGTCGCTCTGGCGGGGATGGGACAGACCGCCCACGCGGAGGAGAACCTGGCCGTGGCGACGCTACCGCCCGCCGGCCTCGAAATCTTCCAGTGGATCTTCGGAGGCATGGGAGGCCGGGGCGGCCATCTCGGCGAGCGCGAACCCTGATTCAGCTGCGCAGGACGTTTTTGGCCTGCAGGCCCTTGGGGCCGGGGACGACCTCAAAGGTGACCTTCTCCGCCTGATTGAGCGTCCTGAAACCTTCCGAAACGATCGCGGTGTGATGGACGAAGATGTCCTCTCCGCCCTCCTCGGCCTGGATGAAACCGTAGCCCTTGGCGTTGTTGAACCACTTGACCGTTCCCTGTTGAGTCATGTCCTGCTACTCCTTTTTGGAATCGTGGGCCTCAAATCCCGAAGCCCGGTGTCAGCACGGAGTCGACCAGTCCGTCAGGCCATAACGGGTACGGGTCGTCCTCCGCCTCGGAGCGCCGTCAGACCTTTCGGGTACATCTCAGGAATTTGTCAGATGGTTGCACCAATCGATGCGGAAATCAAGACTGGGTAAAGGAGCTCCACCCCAAGGCCCCCGGCGTCGCCGAGGGGGGAAGAGCCGCAGATCGCTGCTTGAATCGTCAGGAAGGAACTTCGATACGACGAGGGAATGGTGCCGAAGACCGGACTCGAACCGGCACGGGTTGCCCCACACGCCCCTCAAACGTGCGCGTCTACCAATTCCGCCACTTCGGCTAAAGAACATCGCGGACCTTCCGGTCCGGTTGGGGGGCTGATTCTAGCAGGCCCGCTACGGCCTGTCTCCCCCCAGTTTCGAGATGCTGCCAATCGCCGCCGGCCACCGCCTCATTGGGCCGGCGGAGTCGGCGGAGCCGGAGCCACCGGTTTCGCGGCCGCCGGCGGAACGGCCTGCGCCGGGGTGCCGGGAGCCGGGGTCGTCTTGACCGGAGCCGGGGCGACCGGGGCAGGAGCGGCCGGGACGGCCTTGCCCTTGACGCGGCCGACGCCGCTCACGACCGAGGAGCCACCCTTGCCCTGGAAGACACCGATCGAGACCGTCGTCAGGATGAAGATGACGAAGGAGGCCACGGTGAGCTTGTGGAGGAGCGTCGTCGCGCTCCGGGCACCGAAGGCGGTCTGGGTGCTGCCGCCGCCGAAGACCGAGAGATCCGCGCCCTTGCCCTGCTGCAGGAGGACGACGAGGATGAGGAAGACACAGACGATGACATGAATCGCGTACAGCAGGTAGATCACGGTATTGAAACCTCCGAAGAGTGGACTCGCGGGGCAGTCGGGCGAGAGTTACCAAAAAGCACTCGCCAACAGTCACCAGCCATCAGGCGCAAACGGTGATGATACCCAAGAATTTCTCTGGGTCAAGGCTTGCCCCCCCGACGAGGAAGCCGTCGATGTTCGGCTGGCAGATGAGACTGGCCGCATTGTCGGGGGTACAGGAGCCTCCGTAGAGGATCGAAACCGCCTCGGCCACCTCGCGGCCCAGGCGCTCGGCGAGCGTCCGGCGGAGAAAGGCGTGCGCCTCGGCGGCGATCTCCGGGGTCGCCGTCGCACCGGTGCCGATCGCCCACACCGGCTCGTAGGCGATGGCGAAGCGTTCGGGTGGGGCCGCGAGGAGCCCGCCGAGCTGGCGGCCGAGCACTTCCCAGGTGGCGCCGGCCTGCCGCTCCTCCCGGGTCTCGCCGATGCAGAGCATGGGAGTCAGGTGATGGCGGGCTGCGGCGCCGACCTTCGCCGTCACCAGGGCGTCGCCCTCGCCGTGGTCGCGCCGCCGCTCGCTGTGGCCGCAGAGGGCCCAGGTGCAGCCGGCATCCCGGAGTTGGGCGGCCGAGACGTCGCCGGTGTGGGCACCCTTCTCTTCCGGGTGGAGATCCTGCGCCCCCACCGCCATCTCGCTCTCCGCGAGCTCGGCGACGACCGCGGGGATCAGCGGATAGGAGGGAAAGACGACGGTCCGCACCGGTGAGGCCTGGAGGGTGCGGCGGACGGTCCGGCACCAGGCCAGGGCGTCGGCCCGCAGCAGGTGCATCTTCCAGTTGGCGGCGATCAGCCGCCGCTTGCGGCGCTCGGGGCTCATCGCTTCTCCAGGGAGGGGCGCTCCAGAGCGGCGACCCCGGGGAGGGTCTTGCCGGCGAGGAATTCGAGCGCGGCCCCGCCCCCGGTCGAGACGTGGCCGATCTTCTCCGCCACCCCCGCCTCCTTGGCCGCCGCCACCGTTTCGCCGCCGCCCAGAACCGAGAAGCCGGGGCAGTGGGCGAGGGCCTGGGCGATGGCCCGGGTGCCGGCATCGAAGGGCGGTTTCTCGAAGACCCCTATGGGGCCGTTCCAGAAGAGCGTACGGGCGCGCGCGATCGCCGCCGCGAAGGCCGCCCGGGTCTCCGGGCCGATGTCGACCGCCTTGGTGCCGGCGGGCACCCGGCCGGCGGCGACGGTCTCGATCCGGGTGCGGGCATCGAGATCGTCGGTGACCACGAGATCCGTGGGGAGGAGGACTTCGAGGCCGCGCGCCCGGGCCCGGGCGAGGATCTCGCGGGCGACGTCCAGGCGTTCGGTCTCGACCAGCGAGGCGGCGAGGTCGTGCCCCTGGGCGGCGAGGAAGGTGTTGGCCATCCCGCCGCCGACCAGGAGCAGGTCGAGGCGCGGCAGGAGGTTCTCCAGGGTGTCGATCTTGCCCTCGATCTTCGCCCCTCCCAGAATAGCGGCGAAGGGCCGCTCGGGCTCACCCAGGAGCCGGGAGAGGCCGGAAACCTCTCGCACCAGGAGCCGGCCGGCCGCCTTTCTGGCGATGCGCTCGGGCACCCCGACGACCGAGGCGTGGGCGCGGTGGGCGCTGCCGAAGGCGTCGTCGACGTAGACTTCGGCCAGAGCGGCGAGCTGGTCGGCGAAACCGGGATCGTTCTTCTTCTCCCCGGCATGGAAGCGGAGGTTCTCGAGCAGGGCGACGTCCCCCGGCTGGAGCTCGGCCGCCACGCGCTCGACGGCGGCGCCGACACAGTCCTCGGCGAAGAGCACCGGCCGGCCGAGGAGCTCCGCCAGCCGCGCCGCCACCGGTCGCAGGCTGTAGCGCGGATCCGGGGCGTCCTTCGGCCGCCCGGCGTGCGAGGCGAGGAGCAGCCGCCCGCCCGCCGCCTGAAGCTCGCGGATCGTGGGGAGGGCCTCTTCGAGGCGGGTCGCGTCCCCCACCTCCCCGGCGGCCGAGAGGGGGACGTTGAAGTCCACCCGCACGAAGATCCGCTTGCCGGCGAGGGCTCCCAAGTCGAGGTCTTCAAGGGTCAAGAGATCAGGCATCGGTTCCTCTCTGTCCTCTTAGATGGAGCCCGCGATCCGGACCAGCAGGTCGAGCAGCCGGTTGGCGTAGCCCCACTCGTTGTCGTACCAGGCCACGACCCGCACCAGGTGATCTCCCACGACCTGCACGAGCGGCAGGTCGATCACCGCCGAGCGCGGATCGCCCACGAAGTCGGAGGAGACGAGCTCCTCTTCGGTCACCGCGAGGTAACGGCCGAGCGGCCCCGCCGCCGCGGCGTGGAAGGCCTCGCGCACCGCCGCCGCCTCGACGGGCCGGTCGACCTCCGCCACCAGGTCGAGCATCGCCACGGCCGGGGTCGGCACCCGCACCGCGAGGCCGTCGATCCGCCCGGCGAGCTGCGGAATCAACCGACCCAGCGCCGCCGGCGTCGTCGTCTCGATGGGGATGATGTTCTGCGCCGCCGCCCGCGACCGCCGGGGGTCCGGATGGGCGGAGTCGAGCAGGCGCTGGTTTTCGGTGTAGCTGTGGACCGAGCTCATGAGGGCATGGCGGATGGTGAACCGGTCGTTCAAGACCTTCGCCACCAGGCTGAGACAGCTGGTCGTGCAGGAGGCCAGGCTGACCACCCGGTGGCGCCGCGGATCGAGGCTCTCTTCGTTGAGACCGAAGCAGAGGTCGAAGTCGACCGGGTCCGCGGGATCGGGGTTGGCCGAGAGGACGACCGTCCGCACTCCCTCGCCCACGCTCTTTCCTACGCTCTTTCCTAAATGCTCCGCCGCCTGGGAGCGGCCGAGAAACCGGCCCGTCGACTCGATCACCACCTCGACCCCGGCGCTCTGCCACGGGATGTCCCCGGGCTCCGCGGCGGCGAAGACGGGGATGTCGATGCCGTCGATCCGGAGTCCCCCGTCCCCATCCCGACCGTTCCGGGAAAGGGGCCGTGCACGGTGTCTCGCGCCAGCAGCCGGGCGAGGATCGCTGCCGGCACGAGGTCGTTGACCGCCGCCGGCACGAGCTCCTCCCGGCCGTGGGCCAGGCGGAGCAGGGCACGGCCGATGCGGCCCACGCCGTTGATGCCGAAACAGAGGGGCATACCTTCTTTTCCTCTCGTCTGCCGCCGCCGTTGCAGCCCCGGAGCGGGCCATGTAGTCTATCAGCGCTGTCCCGCCTTTTTGCGCGGGCGCACTAAAGCATGTGAAGAGGACTGCGCCTCAGTGGTCCCGCGAAGGAGAACCGGATATGCAAGAGATGGAGATGGGCAAATACTGCAAGGCCTACCTGCTCAAGGAACCTTCGGGCCTACCCGAAGTGGACGGAGAAGGGGGAGAACGCGCGCAAGGAGAAGAAGGAAGTGGACGGCAAGGAGGTCGAGGTCGATACCGTGCTCGACGACGACTCCATCCTCTACATCCAGGAGAACTACATCGTCACCCACGGCATCTTCAAGAATCTGAACATCATTTTCGACGATGTCACCGACGAGTGGAAGGACTACGCCCACAACACCCTCAACTTCGAGATCCCGGTCTACGAGCCGATCAACATCCCGAAGGCGGAAGGTCAGACCGAGGGCCAGAGTGAGGGTCAGAGCGCCGAAGGCGCCGGGACGGCCGGCTGAACGAGCCTACCTCCGGCGGGCGCGAAAACCCTGCCTCGGCAGGGTTTTTGTTTTCTCCCGTAGTTCTCGGCATCGAGACCTCCTGCGATGACACCGCCTGCGCCGTCGTCGACGGTGCCGGGCGGGTCCTCGCCTCCGTGGTTTCGAGCCAGCTCGCCGCCCACCGCCCCTACGGCGGGGTGGTGCCGGAGATCGCCTCTCGCGAGCACCTCCGCAACTGGCCCCTGGTGAGCGCCGAGGCGCTCGCCGCGGCCGGCGTCGACTTCCAGCGGATCGAGGTCGTGGCGGCCACCCGCGGCCCGGGTCTCGTCGGTGCCCTCCTGGTCGGCCTCTCCCTCGGGAAGGCGATCGCCTATGCCTTGAAGCGTCCCTTCCATGCCGTCCACCACTTGGAGGGCCACCTCTACTCTCCCTTCCTGCCGCCCCCGGCAGCCCCGGCTCCCCAGGCGGCACCTCTCCCCGAACGTTTCACCGGGCTCGTCCTCTCGGGAGGACACAGCAGCCTCTTCGACGTTCGAGAGGGTGGGGGGACGGTCTCGACCCTGGGGGAGACCCGGGACGACGCCATGGGTGAGGTCTTCGACAAGGTAGGGAAACGGCTGGGACTCCCCTACCCGCAGGGTCCCCGGGTCGACGAGCTCGCCGAGCGGGGTGCCCCCGGGGCGCGGCGCCTGCCGGTTCCCGATTGCGGCGAGACCCTCGATTTCTCCTATTCGGGGCTCAAGAGTCAGGCGCTGCTGGAGATCGAACGCCTGGAGGCGCGGCTGGGTCCTTTCGACCTCTCGCGCCCGGAGGTCGAGATCCCGCAAGAAGTCCTCGACCTCCTCGCCGGCTTCCGGGCCGCCGCCGTCGCCCAGGTTCTGGACCGCCTCGACCGGCTGTATCGCCAACATCGCCAGCATCGCCAACATCGCCAGCCCCCCGCGGACGGTCCGCTCCTCGACGTCCTCGCAGTCTCCGGCGGTGCCGCCGCCAACCGTCTCCTCCGCCGCGAGCTCGCCGCCTGGGCCGGCTCCCGCGGGGTCGACCTCCGGCTCGTGCCCCTCGCCTACTCCGGCGACAACGCCGCCATGATCGCCTTTGCCGCTCTCCTCAGACATCGCCGGGGCCTCGCCGACGATCCCCTGACCGCCGAGGCCGAAAGCCGCATCCCGATCTGATTTGACAGCGACCGTCGGCCCATAGGATCATCTCTTCACCGTAAGAGGTGCCGCATGATCGACACTCAAGACCGCGAAATCCTGAAGATCCTTCAGCAGAACGCTCGGACGAGCAACGCCGAGATCGCTCGACAGCTGAGGATGGCCCCCTCCGCCATCCTCGAACGCATCCGCAAGCTCGAGGCCCGCGGGGTGATCCAGGGCTACGAGGCGAGGATCGATCCCCAGGCGCTGGGTCTCGGTCTCCTCGCCTTCGTCTCCGTCCGCGACGAGGGGCCGAACAACGAGGGCCGGGTGGGCGAGCTCCTCGCCCGCATGCCCGAGGTGCAGGAGGTCCATCACATCGCCGGGGAGGACTGCTTCCTCGTCAAGGTCCGCACCGCCGACGCCAAGAGCCTCGGCCGCCTCCTCCGGGAGGGGATCGCCGCCACCGGTCCGGTCCGTACGCGGACGACCGTCGTCCTCGAAACCCTCTATGAGACGTCGCGGCTGCCGATCGATCCCCCGCCGGGCTCCACGGGCGGCCTCTCTCCGTCGCCCGACCTCGCGGGAGCCGCGATCGAAGTCGAAGAGGTGGCCCATGCCTGAGCTCGCGCCCAAGTGGAAGATCGCCGTCGCCATGGGACTGGTCTACGTCATCTGGGGGTCGACCTACCTCGCCATCCGCTTCGCCGTCCAGACCCTGCCGCCGCTCACCATGAGCGGCTTCCGCTTCCTTCTCGCCGGCGGCGCCCTCTGGGCCTGGTGCGCTCTCCGTGGCGGCGGCAGCGCTGGGCGGGGCGCTCGGGTTACGGCCGCCCACTGGCGCTCGTCCCTGGTGATCGGCGTCCTTCTCTTCCTCTGCGGCAACGGCTTCGTCGTCGTCGCCGAGAAGCGGGTCGAATCCGGGCTCGCCGCCCTGCTCGTCTCGACCACCCCGCTCTTCATGGTCGTCCTCCCCTGGCTCTTTCGCGGGGAACGGCGGCCGACCCTCCCGGTCGTCCTCGGCATCGTTCTCGGCCTTGCCGGGGTGGGCCTCCTCGTCCGCCCGGGCGCGGCGGCCGGGAGCGGCGGCGTCGACCTCTGGGGCGCTTTCCTCCTCTCGGCGGCCTCCCTCACCTGGGCCGCCGGCTCGCTCTACTCGCGAAAAGCCGCTCTCCCCGCTGCGCCGCTCCTTTCGACCGGCCTTCAGATGTCCGTGGGCGGTGCCCTGATGCTCGTCGCCGGCGGCCTCCTCGGCGAATTCGGCCAGGTCGATCTCGCCCACGCCTCGACGCGCTCGCTCCTCGCCTTCGGCTACCTGGTGATCGCGGCGCTCGTCGCCTTCACCGCCTATCTCTGGGTCCTGCGGGTCGCCCCTCCGGCCCTGGTCTCGACCTACTCCTACGTCAATCCCCTGGTCGCGGTGCTCCTCGGCTGGGCGTTCGCCGACGAGCCCCTGACGGTGCGGACGGCCGTTGCCGGCCTGGTGATCGTCGCCGGGGTGGCCCTCATCACGATCAACCGGACGAAGGCGAAGGCGCCGGTGCAGGAGGAGGCCGCAGTTCCGGCGAGCCCGGCGCTCAAGTGCGAGGCGGGATAGGGGCGGCCTTCGGCCCCGGGGGGGAGGGAGGCGGCGTGGCTCCTCCGGCGCCGGCCCCGGGTGCCGCCGCCGTCGGCGGGCGGATGGCGTCGAAATCGAGCTGGTAGACCCGGGTGTCCTCCTCGCGCTGGCGCTTTTCGAACCAGACGCCGGCCGCCGTTCCCGCCGCGTCCCGGGGGTAGAACCAGGCCTCGACCCCACGATCCGGATAGGCGTGGACGTTGTGGAGGTTGGGGGCGCCCAGCAGTTCGCGCACCTCGGGTGGAGTCATTCCCGGCTTGACCTCGAAGAAGCGATCGGAGGTCATGAAACGCGCCGCATGGATCTTCTCGAGCTCTTCTTTGAGGCTAGGATTGTCGGGGTCGACGGCGAGCGCCGCCTCGCAGATCTCCGCCGCCCGCTGGAAGTCGCCCCCTTTCTCGGCATACTGGCGGGCGATCTCCAGATCCTCGTCGCTCTTCATCCGCAGGGCGGCCTGCTGCCGGCGGGTGAGCGGCTCGCCCTGCACGGGTGGATGGGCGTTGATGAAGTCGACGATCCGGCGGTCGAGCTCGGCGGTCAGGGTCTCGACCTCGCGGGCGAGCTGCGTCGCCGCTGTCGGCCCTCCGGCCGATGCCGCCGTGCGCGCCGCGGCGGTTCCCAAGGCCGCGAGCTGTTCCCGCTTCTGGTCGAGCTGCTGTTTGCTGCGCTGCAGCCAGAGCCACTCCTGGTCCGCCTCGGGAGCGCCGGCGCCCGGCTTCGTGCCGTTGTCACAGCCGGCGAGGCCGACCAGGGCGACGAGCAGACCGAGGAGGATCAGGGGGAAGGGGGCGCGGGGGAAGCGGGACGGGTGCGGCATGGTGGGACTTCCAGAAGGTTTGAGAGCGCGGCGGGGAACGTACCACAGCCCCGCGGGAGCTTTCAAACGAGCCGAGCCCACCGGTCCTCCCCCCGTTCCTTCCGCGAACCCCAGGAAGTTCCGGCCTCTTGGCGAATTACTTCCCCTTCTCCTTAGGTTGATTACACAAACAACGACCGTCTGACTTTGATATTGAAAGGCGCATCTTCCTTTCATAAGCGGCAGCTTCCCTGGATCAAGGCCGATTTTCCGGTCCTCCCAGGCCGGATTTTTCGTTGGACCCGGTGTCTCAATTCATTCCGCGGTGATAAAGTCGGCCCTTCTCGGCCGGAAACATCAACACGCCCTGGAATCCAGATCGTTATGAATGAGGCTCCATCTCCAGTGCCGGTCGTCTCCGGGCCCGCTTCGATCGACGAGCTGATCGATGCCGTGCGGCCGAAGGTCCGGCGGGTGTTCGCCCAGTACCGCATCCCCCACCAGGACGCTGAGGATCTCCTCCAGGAGGCCCTCATCGTCACCTTCAAGCGCTGGGCGGACATCTACTTCAAGGAGGGCTGGCTGCTCGTCACCCTCCGCCACAAGTGCTCGATCTACTGGCGCGAGAAGCGGAACAGCCGGCTCCAGCCGGTCGATCCGAGCTTTTTGGAAGCGCTTTCAGAGCCGGTGTCCCCCGAACAGGAACGCGAAGAGATGCTGTGGGACCTCGATCGGCTCTTCGAGTGCCTGGAGGATCGCCACCACGCCCTCCTCTGCCTGCGCTACCTCTTCGGCTACAGCACCGCCGAGTGCGCCGAGAAGCTCGGCTACAACGTCTCCAGCGTGCGCAAGCTCTCCTGCCGGGCGGTGACCAAGATGCTCCGCCGTCTGGACGAGGGGCGGTTCGCCCTCGCCCGGCCGGCGGCCCAGGTGGCGATGGAGCAGGAGCGGGAATCGGCTTGAAGCCCGCGACGGCCGCGCTTTTAGCCCGGCGCGGCGATATCGGTGGGATTGGGGATGAGGAGAATGCCGCGCAGGACGTCGGCATTGCGCTCGGCGTCCAGCGCGCGCTGCAGGTAGCGCCCCTCGGCCTGGGCGAGCCCCCGTTCGCGCATGCGACCGGCCATCCGCCGGGCGAGAGAGGCGCTCTCCTGCAGCGAACGGAGGGCGGCCCAGAGCGCGTCGTCGACCCCCTCGATCTGCTCGGAGGCCAAACTCTCGGGGGAGAAGGCGTGGCCGGTCCAGCAGCGGAAGCGAGTGAGCGCGCCGTCTCGGGTCTCCCAGAGGCCGCCGCCGCAGTCGGGACAGGTGAAGCCGGAGGGCACACCTAAGTCCTCCCCCGATTCTCCCAGCAGCTCGTCGGAAACTCCCGCGTGGCGCGAACCGCCATTTTTTCCATTCCCGGGGTCGTGTGGCAGGAACGACTGGGGCGGCTCCGGAACCGGAGGGATCGGCGTGTGGGTCAGCTCCACGAGGAGCGCGGGGAGGGCGGCGAGGCGGACGACGTGGTCGACCTCGACGTTCTCGGCGGCGCTCCGCGGCATGCCGGGGTAGTCCGCGTCCTCGGGGTCCTGGACGACGGCGATGCCGCCCAACCGCTTGATGGCGAGGAGGCCGGCGGTGCCGTCGTCGAGATTGCCGGTGAGCACTACCCCCACGACCCGCGGACCGTACACCTGGGCCGCCGAACGGAAGAGCACGTCGATGGCCGGGCGATGGCCGTTCTCCTTCGCCCCCCGCTCGACGAGCAAGCGGCCCGACCCGAGGAGGAGATGCTGATCCGGGGGAGCGACGTAGATCCGCCCCCGCCGGATCGGCTCGCCCTGCACGGGATGGCCTACCGGAAGGGCGCCGGCCCGGGTGAGGATCTCGGGGAGGGCGCTCCGGCCGGCTCCCAGATGGAGGACGATGAAGACCGCCGCCGGCAGATCGGCCGGCAGGCCCTGGATCACCTCGGTGAGCGCCTCGACTCCCCCGGCCGAGGCACCGAGGACGAGGATGTCATGATCCGCCATGCGGTCATGGATCTCCTGCAGGGTTTGTGCCGGAGGGTCGGCGAGGAACGAATCCGCTATTCCGGCGGCGGCGACGGCGGCGATGGCGGCGATGGCGGCGATGGCGGAGCCGGCCCGGTCGTGTCGAGCACGTCGCGGATCTTCTTCAGGAAAAGGCTGGGCGGGAAGGGCTTCTGGAGGAAGAACTCCCCGGGATCGAGGACGCCGTGGCGGGCGATGGCGTCCTCCGGGTAGCCGGAGATGTAGAGAACCTTGACCTCCGGCCGCACGCTCGCGAGCTGCTCGGCGAGCTGGCTGCCGCTCATTCCCGGCATGATGACGTCGGTCACCAGGAGGTGGATCGGCCCTCGGTGCCGGCGGGCGAGCTCCAGGGCTTCGCCACCGCTCCCCGCGGCGAGCGCCCGGTAGCCCTGCGCCTGGAGCACTTCTAAAGCCGGGGCACGGATGTTCTCCTCGTCCTCGACGAAGAGGATGACCTCGGAGCCGGTCGCCTTCACCTTGCGCGCCGGCCGGCGGACGAGCGGCTCGGCGGGCGCCTCCACCCGCGGCAGGTAGATGTCGAAGCAGGTTCCCTCCCCTGGAGCGCTCTCGACGCGGATGTCGCCACCGCTCTGCCGGACGATGCCATAGACCGTGGCCAGCCCTAAGCCGGTCCCTTTGTCGCGCTCCTTGGTGGTGAAGAAGGGCTCGAAGAGCCGCGCCTGGACCTCAGGGGTCATGCCGGTTCCGCTGTCCCGGACGATCAGCCGGACATAGGGGCCGGGGGGCAGGTCCAGCCCGAAGACCGGCTCGCCTTCGCGGACTTCCACCGCGCGGGTCTCGATCGAAAAGCCGCCGCCCTCGGGCATGGCGTCCCGGGCGTTGACCAGGAGGTTCAAGAGGATCTGCTCGAGTTGGGAGAGATCGAAGTAGATCGTCCCCGCCTCCGGATCGAGCGCGGTCTGCAGCTCGACGTTCTCGCCGATCAGCTGGCGCACCATGGGCTCCATGGTGGCGATGACCTCGTTCAAGGCGAGGGCCCGCGGCTGGAGCACCTGCTTTCGACCGAAGGCGAGGAGCTGGGCGGCGAGGGTCGCCGCCCGCTCCCCCGCCTGGCGGATCTCGTCGACGTGAGCGCGCAGTCGTTCCACTTCCGGCTGGGCGTCCAAGCCCTCGCCGAGAAGCTCGACATGGAAGGCGATGGCGGCGAGCAGGTTATTGAAGGAGTGGGCGATCCCTCCGGCCAGGCGGCCCACGGACTCCAGGCGCTGCGCGTGGCGCAGGCGTTCCTCGCTCTCGCGGAGCGCCGCCTCGGTGGCCTTCACCCGCGAGACGTCGCGGAAAATCCACAGGAGGCGGGCGGGCTGTCCGGAATGGGCCTCCTCCCGGGAGACGGTGACGAAGGCCGGGAGGGGTGGGCGGCTCCGTCGCTGGAGGACGATCTCGCCGCTTTCGAGCCGCTCGCCGGTCCCCAGCCGGTTCAAAAGAGTGCGGAAGTGGCTGCGTTCGGCCGCGGCGACGAAGACGACCAGGGGCTTGCCGCGGGCGGCGCTCTCGGCGACCTGAAGCAACTGCACGGCGGCGCGGTTGGCCTCGAGGATCGTGCCGGCCAGGTCGGTCACCAGGTAGCCGTCGGGCGCCAGCTCGAAGAGATCTCTGTAGCGCTGGCGCTCGGCCTCCAGGTCCCCGTGGACGGTGAGCAGCTCCTCGTTCTGAAGGGCCATCTCCTCTTCGGCGACCTCGATCTCCTCGAGCGCCAGCTGGAGGTCGTGGAACGCCTGGACGATCTCGCCCCGGGGCGGTGACTCGGCGCTCAGATTGCGCTCGAAGACGTCGAGGCGAGCCCGGAAGGCCTCCAGATGCTGGTGGGGCGCCGGTCGTTTGGCGCTCATCCGCCCTGGCCTCTTTCCGACGAGGAGATCCGCGACGACTCCGCCATGACGAGGAGGACCCGGTGGGGCCTGCTGTTCGACTCCGCGAGGAGAGTGCAGGTCACCTGGCAGCGGATCGGCTTGCCGCGCCGGTTGACGCCGTCGATGCTCAGCGTCGTTTTCCCGTTCCGGTCGTTGCCATCGCGGTCTCCGTTGCCGTCGTTCGTCGCGACGGTACCGGCGGCGAGACAGTCCCGGATCGGCCCCTGGAGAGTGGAGAGGGGAATGCCGATGTCGAGCTTCAGGAAGGGCTTGCCGAGCGTCTCTTCCCGCCGCACCCCCCAGAGGTCCTCGGCGCGCCGGCTCCAGACGGCGACCGAGAGGTCGGCTTCGAGCACCGCGACCCCCAGGTTCAGGCTGCCGAGAATCGACTCCAGGAGGTCGTTGACCTGGTGGATCTCCTCCGAGCGCTGGTGGAGCTGGTCGTTCATCGTCCGCAGCTCCTCGTTGGTCGACTGGAGCTCTTCGTTCATCGTTTCGAGCTCCTCGTTGGCCGACTGCAGCTCCTCGTTGGTCGTCTCCAACTCCTCGACCGCCGACTGCAGCTCCTCGTTGGTAGTTTCGAGCTCCTCGTTGGTCGACTGCAGCTCCTCGTAGGCGGTCTCCAGATCCTGGTGAGCGCGTTCGAGTTCGGTCTTGAGCACCTTGGCCTGGGTGACGTCGAGAAAAGAGAGGCTGGTGCCGAGGATCTCGCCGTTGCCATCGTCGATCGGCGCCGTCTGCAGCTCCAGCTGGAGAGCCTCGCCGGTCCGCCCGCGCCAGGCGATGCCGTCCAGGGTCACCGCGGCGCGGGTCGCGTAGGTCTTGTCGATGGCCGAGCGCAGGTCGACCGGCCGGTAGGAGATCTCCAGATCCTGGAGGAGCCGCCCGAGGTCGGCGGTGGTGAGGCCGAAGAGCTGCCGCGCCCGCTCGTTGGCGAGCACCAGGTGGCCCTTCCGGTCGACGACGATCTGGGCGATCGGGCCGCGGTCGAAGGCCGCCTCGCGCAGCCGGACCTGCCGGCCGGCGGCCGCGCCCTCCCCCTGCGGGAAAGCGGGGGAGATGGCGAGCAGGCGCTCGCGCGTAGTGGTGGTCGCCGCGCGCTGGAAGATCCGGCGCTTCAAGTCGATCGGTCGGAAGCTGGTGCTGTGCGAGAGGAGCGTCTCGGCCTTGCCGAGGAAGAGGTAGCCGCCCTTGGCGAGCGAGAAGTGGAAGCGGGCGAGGATCTTTCCCTGCGTTTCGCTGTTCAGGTACATGAGAGTGTTGCGACAGGTGAGCAGGTCGATCCGGGAGATGGCGGCGTCCTGGACGAGATCGTGCCGGCCGAAGATCAACGAGCGCCGCAAGTCGGTGCGCAAGACGTGCCGGCTCATGCCGCCGGCCGGGGCCGGCTCGAAGTAACGGACGAGGAGCTCTGGAGGAACGTCGGCCACCTCGCGGTCGCTGTAGCTCGCGTGGCGGGCATGGGTGAGAGCGTCCTCGTCGGCGTCCGTGGCGTAGATCTTGGCCCGCGCCTTGAAGGCCTCCTCGCCCATCGCCTCGGCGAGCAGCATGGCGACCGTGTAGGCCTCCTCGCCGCTGGCACAGCCGGCGCACCACACCCGGATGGGGGCTCCCGGCGGCTTTTCCTCGACGATCTTGGGGAGGATCTTTTCGGCCAGGTACTGCCAGGCCTCGGGATCGCGAAAAAAGCTGGTCACGTTGATCAGCACCGAGTTGAAGAGCGGATCGAACTCGTCCGGGTGGACTTCCAGGAAATCGACGTATTCGGAGTAGGTGCCGATGCCGACCTCGGTCATCCGCTTCTTCATCCGCCGCATGAGGCTCGACACCTTATAGCCGGTGAAGTCGAAGCCGCGGGTCGCCCGCAGATACTCCAGGAGACGGGTAAAATCGGCCGCCGGCTCGTCGCTCATCCTGCTCCTCCGGCCGATTCAGGTTTCGGCTCGGCGTGCTCGGCGGGGTGACTCGTGAGCTCGACCAGACACCCCGCGATCTCCCCCAAGGGCAACACGCGGTCGACGGCGCCGGTCTGGATGGCCGCCCCCGGCATGCCGAAGAACTCGGCGCTCGCCTCGTCCTGGGCGATCACCATCCCCCCCTCCTGCTGGACGTCGCGGACCCCGTCGGCCCCGTCCTGGCCCGTCCCCGAGAGGACGACGGCGATCACGTGCGCCCCGAAGCTCGCGGCGAGCGACGAGAAGAGGAGGTCGGCCGAGGGGCGGACGTAGCGGACGAGGGCGGCGTCGGAGAGCGACAGCACCCCCTGCGGACTGACCAGGAGGTGGCGGTCGGGAGGGGCGATGTAAACAATGCCCGGCCGTACCACCTCGCCGCCCTGGGCCTGGCGGACGTCGAGCCGCACCCGGCGGGCGAGGATCTCGGCCATCCAGCTTTTGTGATGCCGGTCGAGGTGTTGAACGACGAGGATCGGGCTGGGAAAGTCGGCCGGAAGCCCCGAGAGCACCTGCGACAGGGCGGCGAGGCCTCCCGCCGAGGCCGCCAGAGCGACGATCCAAAGCTCTGGAGCGCCCAGCGGGGTGAGGTTTGAACGTAACGTAAGAGGAAGCCTTCAGCTCGCACGGGCACGACAGCCAACAATTCTAGAGGACAGTTTCGGGCGAACCCTGAGCGTTGAGGTTAATGGAATTGAGCGACAAATTCAACTTAAGTGAGGAAAGCAAGTTAGCTTTACCGAGCCCGAGCCCGAGCCCGAGCCCGAGCCCGAGCCCGAGCCCGAGCCCGAGCCCGAGCCCGAGCCCCGCTGGAGGTGTCGCGAGCACCCTGAAGAGAGGATGGATCGAAACCTGCATGGATCTGAAACATGAAGCGCGAGGACCGGCCCGTCCGTGTCCCCCGGATTCCCCGGGAGCCGGCCGGCCGTTCACGGAGCACGACTATGAGCCAGCCGATCTGGAATCCCGGCAAAGACAGCCGGCGCGATCTTCACGCAGTGGAGGATCTCCCGCGGCAGGGCCGCGAGGAGGATACCGCTAAACCTGAGGCGACATCCGCCGCCGCCGGCAGCCCGGCGACCGGCGAGCAGGCCTACAGCATGGAGGCGATGAGCGCTCTGGCCGGCGGCATCGCCCACGTCTTCAACAACTTTCTCACCGCCATCGGCTTCGAGACCGAGCTTGCGCTCAGCCACCTGGCTGCCGAGGATCCGGCCCGCAAGCACCTGCGCGAAATCGAGAAGGTCGGGGAGCGGGCCGCCGAATTGGCACGCCAACTCCTCGCCTTCAGCGGCAGCCAGGTTCTCCATCCGCGCCCGATGCAGGTAAACCAGCTGCTGCGCGACCTATCGGAGAACCTGCACCGGCTGCTCGGCGAAGGCATCCAGCTCGAAACCGATCTCGATCCCGATCTCGACCTCGTCCAGGCCGACTCGGAGCAGATCGAGCAGGTGGTGCTCTCCCTCGCCTCGAACGCCCGCGAGCTGATGCCGGAGGGCGGTCGTTTCACCCTGCGCACGGCGCGCGCCGAGCTGTTGGCGAGCGACCTCGTCAATCCCTGGCGCACGGCGCCCGGCAAGTTCGTCCTCCTGGAAGTCAGCGACAACGGTCCGGGGATGAAGGAAGAGGTACGGCGGCGGATCTTCGAGCCCTTCTTCACCACCAAGCGCGGTTTCGAGGCGGCGGGGCTCGGCCTCTCGACGGTCTACGGGGTGGTCAATCAGAGCGGCGGCCAGATCCTCGCCGAGAGTGAGCCCGGCAAGGGCTCCACCTTCCTCATCTATCTCCCCGTCCCGGCACCGGCAGCGGCGAACGCCGGCGGTGCCGCCGGTAGCCCGGCGGGAGCAGCGGCGCCCTGGGAGACCATCCTCCTGGTCGAGGACGAGGAGAACGTGCGGAAGCCGCAGACCGAGATCTTAGCCGCCCGCGGCTACCAGGTGCTCGAAGCGGCGGACGCCGCCCAGGCCCTGGCCCTCTGCCGTAGCCACAAGGGGCCGATCCACCTCATGGTGACCGACATCCTGATGAACGGGATGAGCGGCGTCGAGCTGGCCGAGCGGCTGGCCTTCGAGCGGCCGGAGATGAAAGTGCTCTTCGCCACCGGCTATCCGGCCGGCCTGGCCGAGCGCGCCACCCTGACCCAGGAGGATGCACCGCTCTTGAAGAAGCCGTTCACCGGCCGCGCGCTGGTCGCCAAGGTGCGCGAGGTTCTGGAGAGCGGAGATTAGGCTTTAGAGGGTGAGCGGCGAGCAGGATTCAGGCGGTGCCCTGGCAGAGGCGCGGGTGGCGAAGCTCGAAGAGGAGCTCGCCCTCGCCCGTCGCGCCTTGCGGGTGAGCGAGGAGCGCCTGCGCGATCTCGCCGAGGCGCAGGTCGTGGGTCGTCTGGCGGGCGGGGTCGTCCACTCCTTCAACAACCTCCTGACCGCCATGGCCTTCGACACCGAGCTGGCGCTCGCCCGGCTGCCGGCGGGCGATCCGATCTGTCACCATCTCCAGGCGGTCCAGTCGGCGGTCGAGCGCGGCGGCACCCTCGTCCGCCAGCTCCTCGCCTTCGGGCGCGAGCGCCGGCCCCGGCCGCGCGTCCTGGAGCTCAACCGTCTGGTCGCCGAGGTGGGGGAGAGCGTGCGCCAGCTCCTGGCCGGGCGCATCGAGCTGATCCTGGACTTGACCCCCGGGCTCCCCGCGGTGCGCATGGACGCGCTCCAGATCGAGCAGGTTCTCCTGACCCTCGCCGCCAACGCCTGGGAGGCGATGGCGGAAGGCGGCCGGCTGCGGATCGGCACCGCTGCCGCCCTCCCTCCGGAGACCCGGGTCCAGCTGATCGTGGAAGACACCGGCCGGGGGATGGACGAGGAGGCTCTCGCCCATCTCTTCGAGCCGCTCTACAGTGACTGGGAGGAGGGTGGCCTGGGGCTCGGCCTCGCCTGGGCACGGGGCGTCGTCGAGCAGGCAGGGGGGCGGATCGACGTTTCGAGCCGTCCCGGCGAGGGCTCGACCTTCCGCATCCTCGTCCCCACGGTCGAGCCCACCGGAATGGCCGGAACCGGAGTGACCGCGGTCGGTGCCCGCGGCGCGACCCTCCCTCTCCGGGATCTCTCGTCGATGCCCTTCGGGGCCGAGACCATCCTCTTGGTCGAGGACGAGGGCGACCTCCGCCGACCGCTCGCCGAGATCCTGGAGAACCGCGGCTACCTGGTGCTCTCGGCCGCCTCCGGAGCTGAGGCGATGGACCTGGCGAAGCGCCACGCCGGCCCCATCCATCTCTTGGTGACCGATGTCGTGATGCCCGGGATGAGCGGTCAGGAGCTCGCCCGCCTCTTGACTCCCCTCCGCGCCGAGACCAAGGTGATCTTCACCACCGGCTATCCCGAGGACGTCGTGGCCGAGGAGTCGCTCTTGGGCGACGGGCCCTACCACTTTCTCAAGAAGCCGTTCAGTAGCCAGGCGCTGATGCTTCTGATGCAGGACGTGCTGCGGGGGTAGGAACGCGGCACTCCACCCTCACCTCGACCCGTGAGGGTGCCGTTTCGGCGCCTGGGGTCGCCCCGACGACCTCCGCATCGTCCACGAGAGTGCAGGCCCTCCACGCCTCTTTTTGCGGCCCCGGCGATGGCCGCCGTACTGCCGGCGACGACTGCCGTACTGCCGGCGATGACTGCCGGACTCCCAGCGACGACCGCCAGACCGCCGGCGATGACTGCCGGACTCCCAGCGACGACCGCCAGACTGCCGGCGATGGCCGCCGTACTGACGGCGACGACCGCCGGGAGGGTTGCCCCAACCGCCTTCCGTCCAGGGGGGAGCGCAACGCTCGTGGAGGGCCGGGCAGGCACAGGGGCTCTGCCCCTACGCTGCCCGGCTCGGATCAGTTAGCGCCTATGGGGCAGAGCCCCCGTGCCTGCCCGGCTTGGGAAAGGGCATCGTCTTATGCCATGACAGGATTGTTGGTTCCCGCGAAGACGATCGCGTTGGCGGTGCCGCTCGTGGGTGCCACGGTGAGGGTTCCCGAGACCAGACCGACAGCGCCACCGAGCACCTGCGAGATGAGGGAGCCGAGAAGGCGTGCCAGGTATTCCTCAGCGGCCACTGTTTCGAGGTCCGAAAACACTCCTGCGATCGCCTGATAGTTTGCCTTGCCTTCAAGGAAGTTCTGCAGCCTGAGCAGGGAGCCATTGATCCGTTGGTAGAGATGCCACATGGCTGCCTTCTCGGGATTCCAAAGCGTGTCCAGGCTGTACACGGTCCAGTTGCTATCCTGCGAGGACCCGGAGGGCAGGTCGATCTGCCGCAGATGAATCTCGTCGAGTGTGGACAGGGCGGGTACTGCCTTGGCATAGGAGGGTGACACTCCCAGTTCGGCGCTGGTCGTCTGCCCGAAGGTCCAGGCCGCGACACCTCGGTAGATCTTGCTCCGTTGACGGATGTCCACCACCGAGCTGAATTCCGGTGCAAGCAGCCTTGGCAGGCTCTCCGCCATGGCGTTGATCCAGGCGCTCTGCAGGGTCGGCTTGGGGACGTAGGGTAGGCGCCGCACGCCCGGATCGCCGAGGGTGAGAGCGAGCTCGGCATGCACGGATTGGTTGGCGAGCGGAGCGAGCGCGCCGACCTGTTTGTCTCTGTCTGCGATATCCAGGACCCGCCAAATGTTGGCGAGGTCGAGTATCCTGCTCTGGAGTGCCGGCGCCAACTTATCCTCCCAAGTCCAGCTCAGGTTCGCTCCCAAGGTGACATTCCCTGCGGTCGGCTGGGGAGCGAAGTCCTGCATCGCCGTCGTGAGTTCGAAGCCGTAGCTCTCGCTCGCTTGCCCCCATTTCGACTGGTAGATGGATGTGCCGTCGAAGCTCCATCGCACCTGCTGCGCGATGTTTTTCTGCGCGGATTCGGAAACGGTCGTCGTCTCCTTCCCCATGGCCGCCCAACCGCCGATCGAAAGGCTGAAGCCGAACGACCGCTGCGTCGTGATTTGCTGGCTCGACAGGTAGTTGTGCAGGAGGAGATCAGAGTTGCCGGACCCGGTGAGGGCCGCGGTGACCGGCCTCAAGTCGCCCACGACGAGAGACGGTAGCAATTTCTCAAGCGCCGCATCGCTGGCCTCAAAGGAGACGAGGGTCTGATCCGTCTTGATGCGAGTGTAGCTGGCGGTGAAAGCGAACTGGAGCTGGACCGCAAGCTTCGGCTCGAGCTCAGTTTGTAGGTAGTTAGGTAGCGCCAGTACTTTCGTCCGCACGGCGTCGAACTGCGCCTGGACGTCTCCCAGGTTGAGCTTCGTCACGATGGCCTGGAGCAGTTGCTGCTCGGCCGGGGAGAGCTGCGAAACATCGGTTGCCGTTGCGAGCTTGCCTAGGAGGCTCTGGATCTCCTGGTAGGGGGTGCCGAGCCGAGCGATCAGGTAGGACTGAATCAGCGTTGCAAGCTGCGTGGAATTCTTGAGCTTCGCGGTGACTCCGAGGGTCGCGGTGGCGCCGAGGCTGGTCGTCTCGACTTTCTTCACGTCGATGCTGAAGTCGCGAGCGGTGCCGCGAGAGAAGATCAGACTGAGCTCGTCGTCCGCGCTGAAGTCGACCTCTACCTTGGCGCCCGTGGAGATCTCGAATGCCGCGGCGCCAGCGATCCCGAGTTGCTGATCGAGGATCGAAACTGTCCCCGGAAGGAGGTCCGCGTAGGTGAAGACCGCGCTGAAGGCGAGCGTGCCGGAGGCGACAAGCCCCACGGAGTCGCCCGCGGCCATCTCCCGCAGGTCGCTCATCCGATGGGGCAGACGTGGTTTCGCGATCTCGGCAAGGACGTCTTCCGCTACCTTGTCAGTCGCCGGGTGGCGGCGGTAGTCGAGAAGGCGGGCGGTCGCCCCGACATCCAGCCCCACGGTGACGCTGCCCGTTCCACCGCTGCCGCTCGCCGAAACCTTGGCGTCGAGCTCGTGCTTGAGCCAGGCGAAGCCGGGCTGGGGACTCACGATCTTGTCAGGATCCTGAAATCCGCCGGTGAGGGCGAACACCTGGTACGAGCCTGAGGCGCCCAGAGCGAGATTCGTGGACCCGAGCGCCAGCGAAGTAGAGCCGGAGAGTGCGAGCGGATTGGGGAACAGGGTGCCGTCCGCCCCCGCCCCTCCTGCCTGCAGTCCGTTGAACGTCGTTCCCGCTGCGAGATCTGCGGCGAGAGCCTCGGCGGCACCCTCGACCGCGGCGCCAAGGTCTCCAAGTGGCAAAGATCCATCGCTCATGAAAATCTCCTTTCGCCGTCGCGGCCATACCAGCCACGAGTTTATCGATCCTCGTAATACATGGACGGACGGGCGCCGGGAATTTACGCCCAGGCGCCCGAGCACATTTGGCTTGGCTTCTTCCGACTCAACCGCGGTCAGAATTTTCTCCATCTGGCGTTGATCGCCCTTCCTGGGCCCTCGGGCCGCTCCCTACCCCCTACAGATTTGACCTTGAGGAGATCCAGAAACCCGCAGCGCGCCAGGGAATAAACCTCCCGAAAGCCAGTCTGGAGAGGAAACGCGCCTCGCGCACAACGCAAAGGAGATCCCATGAAGACCCGCAACCGCCTGTCCGCCCTCCTCCTCACCCTGGCCACGCTCCCGACCCTCGCCTCCACCTCGCTCGCCGCCGGCCCCGCCGCTCCCGCGAAGCCGGCCATCCAGATCGTCACCCCCGCCGATCACGCCCAGCTCGACGCGGGCGAATCCTATCCGCTGGAGTATCGGGTCACCCTGGGACCGGGCGACGACCACTTCCACGTCTGGGTGGACGGCGACCGGAGCCCGGGCATCCACGACCTCCAGGGGACCTACCGCCTGCCCAAGATGACCGCGGGCGAGCACGTCATCACCTTGAAGCTGGTCGACAAGGGGCACGTCCCCACCGGTCCGCAGACGTCGATCCGGGTGACCGTGAAATGACCGAGCTGGTCTACGCCCTGGTCCAGGCCGCGCACAACTTGGGCGCCGTGGCGGTGGTCGCGAGTCCTGCCCTGGCGCTCGGCCTACGCGGCCACGGCCATACCGGCGATGCTGGCTATATCGGCGATACCGGCAATACCGGCCACATTGGCGGCATTGGCATCGAGCGCCGTCTCGGCTGGACCCTCCTCGCCGCCTGGGCTCTCCAGGCGGCGAGCGGGGCCGGCTTCGCCGCCGTGAGCTATGGATTGAAGGGCCAGCTCCCCGAAGTGACAGGAGTGGCGTTGGTGGCGCTCGCCGTCAAGCTGGCGGCGACGGTCGCCGGTCTCGGCCTCGGGACCTTCCTCGTCAGGACCCGTCGGCCGGCGGGCGCTCCGCCCGCCGCCTGGGTCGCCGGCCTCGCGGTCGCCCTGGTTGCCCTCCTCGCGGCGGCGCCTCTGCGCTGGTATCTCTGAGACGATGTCGTCGTACGCCCGAACGGCTCCGAGTGGGGGTACCATCGCGGAGGTGGACCCCCCTTCCATGCTGAGCTCGATCCGCGATCGCCTCTTCGGACAGGAGAGCCGGCGCCGCTTCGAGCGGGCCCTCCTGCCGCACTTGGACGCGGCCTACGACCTCGCCCGCTGGCTGACTCGGAACGATGCCGATGCCGAGGACGTGCTGCAGACCGCCTACTTGCGGGCGCTGCAATTCTGGGATGGCTTCAAAGGGAGCGAGGGACCACAGGCGCGGGCCTGGTTGCTCACCATCGTCCGCAACTCGTTTTACACCTGGCTCGGCCAGAAGAACCGCGGCGGCGAGGCGGAAGCGCCGTTCGACGAGGCTCTCCACTCCGGGGAGGGGACGGTTACCGATCCCGAGATCGAGCTCCTCCGCCGGGCGGACAGCCGCCTGCTGCGCCAGGCCTTCGAGGCGTTGGCGCTGCCGTTCCGGGAGGTGATCGTGCTCCGCGAGCTCGAAGGGATGTCGTACAAGGAGATCGCGGCCATCGCCGCGATTCCGATCGGCACCGTGATGTCGCGCCTGGCGCGCGCCCGGCGCCAGCTGCAGGATTTTCTCATCACCCATGGAGCCCATGGGGCGGAAGGCAAGGAGGGAACGCCATGAGCTGCCCCAGGCTGGAGCACGAGGTCGCCGCCTATCTGGATGGGGAGCTCGACCTGGCGACCACTCTCGGCTTCGAGCGCCACCTCGGGGAGTGCGCGGAGTGCGCTCGGGCGCTCGCCGCCGAGGAGGCTTTGCGTGCGGCGATCGGCCGGGCCAGCCTCCGCTTCACGCCCTCTCCCGAGCAGACCCGGCGCCTCCGCCGGACGCTGGCGAAAACAGCAGGGGAGACGGCAACGGGAGGCCCGGTGGTTCGGCGCGCCCGGTTCGCCGGCGGCGGGGCTGCTTTTCCTCCCTGGAGCGCCCTCGCCGCCCTGCTGCTGGTGGCGCTCGCCTCCTGGAGCCTCGGGCGTTTCGGCGCGCCGCGGCCCGGTCCCACCGAGAACGTCGCGGAGGAGGTGGTGACGAGCCACGTCCGCTCGCTCCTCGCCGGCCATCCTGCCGACGTGGCTTCGACCGATCGGCATACGGTCAAGCCCTGGTTCACCGGCCGGCTCGACTACGCTCCCGCCGTGCTGGACCTCGCGAGCCAAGGCTTCCCCCTGATCGGCGGCCGGCTCGACTATCTCGGCCATCACCCCGTGGCGGCCCTCGTCTACCGAAACGACCGCCACGTCATCAACCTCTTCACCTGGCCCGCCCCCTATACCGCGGACCCCGCAGGCCCCAACCCCGCCACCCTCACCCGCCAAGGCTTCCACGTCGTCCACTGGACGGCGGCCGGCATGAGCTACTGGGCGGTCTCCGACGTCGCCGAAGACCGCCTCTCGCGATTCGCCCGCCTCCTCGAGGCGGCAGCCCCGCGCTGACCGCCTAGCTGCAGGGCAGGGCGTTGGTGTCCGTGACCGGCGGGGCCGTCGTCAGGTCCGGGTTCGAGTAGATCTTGACCCGGCCCGTCACCGAGTCGGTCACCGTCACCGTGAACCCCGCGTTGGTCCCCGCCGAGTAGAACACCCAATAGCTCGGCGTCGACGTCGTGCAGGCGTTCAGCACCTTGAGGAGCATCTCGGGGTTGTCCTGCGAGAAGAACCAGAAGAGACCGCCACGGTTGACCCCCAGAGGCGAGAGCGGGATGGCGTTCCCCATCCCCGACAGGCCCCCTCCCTGGGAGGTCTGGTAGAGCACCTCGACCTTGAAGCGCTTGTCGCCCGGCTGGTCGTCGAGGCAGAGCGTCGTCGCCGAAGGGACGCAGGGAATGGGAGCGAGAACCTGGGTGTAGAGCGTCGAGATCACCTGGTAGGCACCGCCCGGACCGGCGATCCCGTGGACGAGGATGGACCACGGGCCGGCGGCGGGATTCTGGATGTCGCAGAAGGCGAGCGTCCCTCCGCCGTCGCTCTTGCAGTCATAGCTCGTCGTCGTCGCCGGGCTGCCCTGCTTCACGTAGAGGTTGTAATCGTTGCTGTCGAAATTGTCGGCGGTCAGGCCGACCCGGAGCCGGGTCGTGCCGGCGGGGACGTCGATCGGCGTGAGCTCGCTCGGGAGGGCTGGCGAGAGCGTTCCAAGGGCGGTGGTCACCGGCGCTCTGGGGCCGCCGGCCGGCGGGAGGCCGCCGCAGGAGGTGGTCCCCAAATCGGGCGCGTTCGCCTCGATCCAGGCGCGGTTCCTGAAGACGTTGGCGAAAAAGATGTCGTCCGGCGCGGTGCAGTTGTCGGAGGTGCTGTCGCCGCCCGAGGTGACGCCGGCGATCACCGGCCCCGCGGCGGAGGCGACGAAGAGCGGGCCGCCGGAATCCCCGTGACAGGTTCCGGAGTTGGTGCCCGGAGCTCCCAGGGGGGCGAGCAGGCTGGCGCAGACGTGGTTGGCGGCGTTGACGCCGGTGACCGCGCAGGCCGCCACCGTCACCCCGCCCGAGCGCTTGATCCCGCCGCCGGAGCTGGGGTCCTCCGTGATGCCGTAGCCGACGATCGTCCCCGGGGTCCCGAAGGCCGGCTTGGCCGTGGTGTCGATCGCCGACGGAGCGATGCCGGTGACCGGGGTCGCCAAATGGAGGATGGCGAAGTCGCTCGTCTCCCCGAAGACGAAATTGGGATTGACGGTGACGCTTGAGACGTGGACGATGCCGGCCTGGTGGAAGTAGACGAGCTTGGTCGAGGGATCGAGCAGGTCGGTCCGCTTCACGCACTGCGCCCCGGTCAGGAGATTCGAGGCGGCGGCATCGTCACAGATGCAGTGGGCGGCGGTCAGGGCCGTGCTGCAGCCGATGAGGGTGACCGAGCAGCTGAGCTCGAAAACCGACGTCGGATCCTGCGGGTCTGCCTGGTCGTTGACGAACAGGCCGACCGAGGGGAAGTCCGAGGTGACGACGCCGTTGACGATCTTGCTCTCGATCGCTTTCGAGGAGGCGGCAGCCCAGGGCGTCCTGGCCGCCGACTTGGCCACCCGTTGTACCTTCGGTTGAGCCGTAGCCGGCCCGGTGAGTGCGAAAAGGAGTAGGGCCATCGCAAGAGGAATCATCTTTCGCATTTCCAGGAAATCTCCACGAAGTGGGTCGTTCGAATCGACTCTACATCCGGGGCGGCCTCGCTTTTGGGCCGGTAAGAATAGCTTTTCCAGATCCTTACAATAGAGAGTAAGGTCGGTTCCGGACGTTGTCTGCCATCGATCTCCTCAACGAAGATACTTTTCGTACCAGGCGACGATCCGGTTCAACCGATCCACGAGGTGTTTCTCTTCCCGCAGGCCATGGCCCTCGCGCGGGTAGAGCACGAGCTCGGCGGGCACGCCGTAGTGCTTGAGAGCGTGGTAGAGCTGCTGGCTCTGGCCGACCGGGTCGGTGACGTCGTTCTCGCCCTGGAGGATGAGGGAGGGAGTGGCGGCGTTTCGGATATGGGTGATCGGCGAGCTTTTCTGGAAGCGGTCCAGGTGCTCGTAGGGAAGGCCGTAGAACCATTCGTCGTAGGACGAGCCGTCCTCGGTGCCGAACTCGCTCGCCAGGTCGGAGAGGCCGGCGCCGATCACCGCCGCCTTGAAGCGCCGGGTCTGGGTGATCGCCCAGGCCGACATGTAGCCGCCGTACGACCAGCCGCCGATCCCCAGGTGGTCGGGGTCGGCGAGGCCATTCTTCACCAGGAGGTCGACCCCGGCCATGACGTCCTTGAAGTCGCCTCCCCCCCAGTCGGCGCGGTTGCTCTCGACGAAGGCGTGGCCGTAGCCGGTCGAGCCGCGGAGGTTGGGGTAGAAGACGAGAAAGCCGCGGGCGGCGAGGAGCTGTCCCCAGGACTCGAAGCGGTCGCGCCAACGCCCGGTGGGGCCGCCGTGGACGAGGACGACCAGGGGCAGCCGCCGCCCCGCGGTCCAGCCCGCCGGTTTCAAGAGCGCCCCCTCGATCTCGCGGCCGTCGAAGCTCGGGTAGCGCACCATCTCGGGCGTCACGACCGGCAGGGCGGCAGCGCTCTCGTTCAAGTGAGTGACCTTCTCGGGAGCCCCATTCGCCGCCGCCAGCCAGACCTCGGCCGGCTCGGCCGTGCGGTCGGCGAGGAGGGCGATGCCGCCGTCGGGGAGGAGGGCGAAATCGCTCGGCGGCGCCGCCAGCTCGGGCCGCGGCGAGATCGCGCCGCCGTCGACGGCGGCGACGGGGACGTCGTAGAGGCGGCTCGTGAAGCCGGTATCGGCGAGGGCGACGAGGTGGGAATCGTCGCGGAAGGCGAAGTTGGAAATCGGCCGGTCGAGGCGGGTGCCGGTCAGGTTTTTCGCCGGGCTGCCGTCGAGAGACTGGAGATAGAGGTCGTGGGGAAGCGGCCCGTCGAACCGGGAGCCCAGGTAGGCGAGGGCATGGCCGTCGGGAGAGACCCGCAGGTTGCCGAAGGGACCGCGGGGAGTGGCGATCGCGTCGAGCTTGCCGGTCGCCGCGTCGACTTTGTAGATGCGCTCGGTCCAGGCGTCGACGGCGGGGCGGTCGGTGGCGCTCACGTAGAGCCGATCGCCCTGGGGGGACCAAAGGACCTCGGCGATCCGCCAAGGGGGAGCGGTCAGCTGCCGGGCTTTGCCGGAGTCGACGTCGACCAGCCAGAGGCAGGGGTGCCGCTCGTCCCGGTCGACCACCTGGGCGTCGTCCTTCTCCTTCTCCCGCTTCTCGACAGCCTCGGGCTTGGCCTCGGGGGCGAGCACGGCGAGCCGCTTGCCGTCGGGCGACCATTCGAAGCTCTCGACCGCGGATTTCAAGTCGGCCACCCGCACCGCCTCGCCGCCGTCGACCGGGATCCGCCAGAGCTCCGTCCGCTCACCGCGGTCGGAGAGGAAGGCGAGCTGACCGCCGGTGGGCGACCAGCGGGGGGACCACTCGGACTTGGCGGAGCCCGTGAACTGGCGGACGGCGCGGGTCTTGACGTCGAGCACCCAGACGTGCCGGCGCGAGCGCTCGCCGGAGGGCGGCTCGGTGACGGTGAAGGCGATCCGCTCGCCCCCCGGGGAGACGCGGAGGTCGGCGAGTTGCCGCCGGGCGAGCGCCTGCTCGGGCGAGAGCGCGGCCGGGGAGGCCACCGGGGCGTCCGCGATATCCGCGGCATCCGCGGCATCCGCGGCATTCGCGGCGAGGACCGGAGAGCGGAGGAAGAGGGCGGCGGCGAGCCCGAGGGCGACCGGGGCTACGGTCTTCGCAAAGTTCATGGAGGCAAGTATATCTAGAGGCGGGGTGAGCTTCGGGAGCCTTCGGGCCTCAAGAGGGCGCCGGCGGCCGGAACCGGATAAAATAGCCGGGCCTGCCCGAACCGCGACCCGTTCCGCCACCGAACCTCCGAGAAAGAGAGCCTCGTGAACCGTATCTTCCGAGTGGTGGCGAGCGTCGGCGGTCTGGTCGCCCTGGGCGCTTTCGGGGTTCTCGCCGGCGGCCGGCAGGAGCGGCAGCAGGAGGAACGGCCGGTCGCGCGGCGCGGCATGCTGCCCGAGGACACCTGGTCGGTGCGCGAGGTGACCGCCCTCGAAGCCTCGCCCGACGGGCGGACGGTCGCCTACACGGTCTCGATCCCCGATCCGGACAGCGACTCCTTCAAGAGCCGGCTCTACCTGACGACCATCGACGGCGGCGAGCCTCAGCGGGTGGGAAAGCGGGAGGAGGACAACGAGCGCCCGCGCTTCTCGCGCGACGGCCGCCTCCTCGCCTACCTCTCCGACCGCGGCTCCGGGCCCCAGATCTTCGTCGGCCGGCCGGGCGCCCGCTGGCCGCGGCAGGTGACCCACGTCCCCGAGGGAGTCGGGGATTTCGACTGGTCGCCCGACGGCAAACACTTCGTCTTCGTCCGCGTCGACCCGGAGACGGCGACCTCGGCGTCCCACGGGCAGGCGCGGCGAGAGATGCGCGACACCGAGACGGCGCCGATCGTCATCGAGCGCAGCCTGATCGAGAAGGACGGCCAGGGGTTCCTGGAGCACCAGCACCAGCACCTGTGGACCGTCCCCGTCGAAGGCTCCGAGGCGGCGGTCCGCATCACCAGCGGCACGAGCGACGACGATCAGCCGCGCTGGTCGCCCGATGGCCGCTGGATCGCCTTCGTCTCCAACCGCACCCCCGATCCCGACGCCAATGACGACACCGACGTCTTCCTCGTCCATCCCGACGGCAGCGGCTTGAAACGGTTGGCTGAGACCGCGGGGCCGGACAGCTCCCCCACCTGGTCGCACGCCGGCGACCGGGTGGCCTTCGTCGGTCACCTCCACGCCAACGACCTCTACCAGCCGAGCCTGCTCTTCGTCGCTCCGGTCGCCGGGGGAGAGCTGATCAGCCTCTCCGCCGGTCTGGACGCCTGGGTGGCGGCGGATTCGGTGATGGACGACACCGATCCCCATCTCTCCTGGTCGCCGGACGACCGGACCCTCTACGCCCCCTTCGCCCGCAGGGGCTCCGACTACTTGGCCGCCATCCCCACGGACGGTCGGGCCGATGTACGAGGAAAGCCGCGCGAGCTTCTGGGCGGCCCCTGGAACGCCGACTTCGTCCGCCTGACGCCGGGTGGCGACCGGGTCGTCTTCGTCCGCTCGAACCCCAGCCATCTCCCCGAGCTCTTCGCCGCGGCGGCCGACGGCAAGTGGACGAAGCGGATCGGTCACCTGCACGACGATCTCGAAGCGGGCCTGGAGCTCGTCCGGCCGCAGAAGATCACGGCTAGAAATAAGGACGGCGACGAGGTCGAGTCCTGGCTCTACCCGCCGCTCCATCCCGAGGTCGGGAAGCGCTATCCGCTGATCGTCTACCTCCACGGTGGGCCGCAGGCCTACGACGGCGACTACTTCGACACCGGCCTCGAAAACCAGGTTCTCCCCGCCGCGGGCTACGCCGTGCTGCGGGTCAACTACCGCGGCTCGACCTCCTACGGCAGCGCCTTTTGCCGCTCGATCCGCGCCGACTGGCACCACCGCGAGTACGACGACATCCAGGCCGCCTTAGACGCCGCCCTCCGCCTCCCCTGGCTCGATCCTGGGCGGCTGGGGATCGGCGGCTGGTCCTACGGCGGCATCATGACCCTGTGGACCGTCGCCCACACCGATCGCTTCAAGGTGGGTGTGCCGGAGCGCTTCGAGATCGACTACCTGTCGGCCTTCGGCGAGGACCAGTGGGCGACCCAATATCTGACCGAGCTCGGGAACCCGTTCGAGAAGGCCGACGTCTACCGCAAGCTCTCCCCCGGCACCTACGCATCGCGGATCAAAACGCCTCTCTACCTGATCGCCGACGCCGATGACGGCAACTGCCCGCTCCCCCAGGCCATGCAGCTCTACCAGCGCCTCCGCCTGCTCGGCCAGAAGACCCAGCTCGTCATCTACCCGGGCGAGACGCACACCATGTCCCGCCCCTCCCACCTGGTCGACCGGCTGGAGCGTCTCCTCGGCTGGTACGGCGCCTACCTGAAGGCCGCAGGCTGAAGCGGCTTCGGATGGCCTCTGAGGGATGACCCCCGAGCGCACGCTCCTCCTCGTGGGGCTCGTCGGCGGTCTGCTCTTCCTGGCGGTGACACCGCCCTTCCAGGCGCCGGACGAGCCCCATCACTTCGCCCGTGCCTATCAGCTCTCGGAGGGCGTGCTCTTCCCTCCCGCCGGCCGGGCGAATCTGCCGGCGAGCGTGCTCCGGGCGGGGGCGATGTTCGACGCCCTCTGCTTCCACACCGAGGAGCGCGTCGACCGCGGCGTCCTCCGGGAGGCCCTCGCCCTTCCCCTCGACCCCGAGCGCCGGGTGGACGGGAGCATCGGTGGCGCGGCCCTCTCGACGCCCGCTCCCTACCTGCCCCAGGCGCTCGCCGCCCTCGCCGGCCGCGAGCTCGGACTCCGGCCGCTCGCCATTCTCTACCTCTGCCGGTTGGCCAACCTCCTGGCGTCCCTTGCGGTGGCCTGGACGGCGGTCCGCATCGCCCCCTTCTTCCGCTGGCTCTTCGCCTTCCTGGCCCTCGATCCCATGGCCCTCTTTCTGCGGAGCACCGCCTCTCCGGACGCCCTGATCGACGCCGCGGCCCTCCTCCTCGTCGCCGCCTGCCTCGGCCTGGTGGTGAAGCCCGCCGAGCGCTCGCGCGCGGGACTCGTCGCTCTTTTGTTGGCCACGGTGGCGCTTCTCGGGCTCGCCAAGGGCGCGAGCTATCTTCTGCTGCCCGCTCTCGTTCTCCTGATTCCCCTCGCCGGGCAAACGGGGAGACGGCGTACCGCGGCGCTCGTCACCCTTCTCGGTGCGGTCGCCGCCGTGAGCGTGGTCGGGGCGGGGCTCTCCGGCTGGGCCGCCCGCCGTGCTTACATACCGCTCCGGCCGGAGATCGGGGCCGACCTCGCCTTGCAGACGGCGGAGATCCTCCATCACCCGGTGCGCTTCCTCGGGCTCGCCGCCGTGGACGCCGTCCGCCACGCGCCGATCTACGCCATCCAATTCGTCGGCAACCTGGGTTGGCTCGACACCCCGCTCCCGGCCCCCGTCCTCCTGGGCTATGCCCTCCTCCTCCTCGCCCTCGCCCTCGTCGACGGCGCCGCCCATTTCACCCTCGGCACCCCCGGCCGTCTGCTGGTCGCCACGATCGCCGCCGGCACCTTCCTCGCCATCGCCGCTTCCCAGTACCTGCTGTGGACCCCGGTGGGAGCGAGCTACATCGACGGCATCCAGGGGCGTTATCTCCTCCCCCTGGCGCCCGCCGCGGCGCTCCTCTTCCTCAACCGGCGTTGGGCGCGGGACCTCGACCGCTTCGGGGCCTGGCTCGCCGCCACGGCCGCCCTCGTCACGGTGGTGTCGCTCGTTCGAGTGGGATTGCGGTACTACGGGGGATGACCCGCGAAACACCGAGGGCCACCCTGGGGCGGCCCTCGGCGATTCGAGCGCTGGCTTTACGGTCCTAGAAGGTGTAGTGCAGACCGAGCCGGTAGTTGCGGGGGGTGGTGTAGGTCGCGGGCTGACCGAAGCTATCCGAGCCCTCACGGTTCGAGACCGTCAGGGCGATCCCCTGGTTGGTGACGTTGAAGACGTCCAGGATGAGACTGGCGCTGTTGATGCCGGGGATGTGCCACTCGCCGCGGAGATCGATCTGGTTCCAGGCCGGCAGGCGCTCGCTGCCGCGGGGCTCGCCGAAGAAGTGGACCGTACCCTGCGGGAACTCGTGGCAGGTGCCGTCGCTCTGCAGCAGGCAGGTGGTGAGCGGCGTCCAGGTGTCACCCGTGTAGTAGGTGTAGGCGCCGGAGAGCGACAGGTTGATCTTGGGGAACAGGTAGGTCCCCTGGAGCTTCACCTGGTTGGTCTGGTCGTGGGTCAGGATGCCGTTGGCGTTGACCAGCGAGTTGGGCGTATCGAGGAACGGGCCCGGGCCGCCCGGGTCGCCGCCGGCCGTCGTGGCATGGTTGTCGAAGTTGCCGCGGGTCTTCGAGTAGACGTAGGAGCCGATGAACTGCCAGTTGTCCTTGAGCCGCCGGGTGACCGAGAGGATCGCTCCCCGGTAGGTGCGTTTGAGGCCATTGGGGTTGGTGACGATGAGCGTGTCCGTCCCCGGGTTCAGGTAGTCGTAGAGGGTCACCACCTGGCCGGTGCTCACGTAGCTGTTGGTGTTGGGGTCGAACCGGCCGACTTGGCCGGTCACCGGGACGAACTGCCCGTCGCGGCTCACCGTTTCGAGGAAGTCCTTGTTCTCCCGGTAGACCAGGGTGCCGGAGAAGGTGATCCCCGGGATCAGCTCGCGGTCGAGCCCCAGGATGACCTGGTCGAGGTAGGGCTGCCGGGCGTGGGGATCGATGGCGTAGCTGCCCCCGGCCAAGGGGGACACGAACTGGGTCGATCCGTCGGGGTAGACGTTCTGGATGAAACCGGTCTGGAAGGCGCCGGGGTCGACCCAGTAGTAGAACTGGGCCGCGATCGCCTCATAGTAGCGGCCGGCGTGCGCCTTCAAGAGGGTCTTGCCGTCGCCCGTCAGGTCCCAGGCTAAGCCCAGGCGCGGCGCCAGGGGGTTGCTCTTGTAGACGTTGCCGCTCTGGACGTAGCCGCGGTCCAGGTCCAGGCGCAGGCCCGGGTTGATCGTCAGGCGCGAGCCCACCCGCCAGGTGTCCTGGGCGTAGGTCGACAGGCGCTCGCTCCGCGCGTGGACGTTGTAGCCGTGGCCGTAGTAACCCGTCGAGTAGGCCGGGGAGGTCGCGGTCGCGGCGTGGTCGTAGAACCAGACGCCGGTGTTGTAGCCGTACCGGTTCTGGACCGTGGAGCGCTCGAGCTCCATGCCGAACTTGAAGTCGTGGTCGCCCTTGATGAAGTTCGAGGCGTAGTGGGAGAGCGAGCCGTTCAGCTGGTTGCGCGTCCGGTTCGCCTTGTAGAAGTAGGTCGAGTTCACCGAGGAGAGCCCGGTGTCGGCGCTCACGTGGCCGGCGAGGTCGGGGCCGCTCTGCGGGTCCAGATAGTAGTAGCCGTTGTACCCCGCCTCGGCGATCGAGAGGATCGTGTTCTCGGAGAGCACCGTGCGGTCGGAAAAGTTCCAGACGAGCTCCGGCGCCTTCTCCTGGACCGTCGCCTCGAGCGGCACCGTGACACTGCCGCCGCGGCCGGTGACGTCGTACTTGTCCCCCTCGACCCAGCTCTCGATGCTGCTGCTCTGGGTCGCCTGCCAGGTGAGCTTGCCGAAGATGCGGGGGTCCTTCTCGGTGCCGTCCGGGCCTCCGTTGTTGGTGACCTGGTTGATGTACTGGCCGGAGATGAAGTACCAAAGCTTGTCCTTGGCGAGCGGGCCGCCCAGCTGGAGGGTCGAGTCGCTGGACTTCTTGATCGTCGGGTTGATGCCCGCGATGTTCGAGTTGTTGTCGGTCAGCGACTTGTTGGTGTAGAGGGTCTCGGCGAGCCCCTTGATCTTGTTGCCGCCCGACTGGGTGACGCTGTTGAAGACGACGCCGGTGAAGCCGCCGTACTCCGCCGGAGCGCCGAGGCCCACGAGCTGGACCTCCTTGATGATGTTGTAGTCGACGAACGCCCAGGGGGTCCCCGACTGGGGGTCGGAGACGTCGACGCCGTCGATCTGGTAGGAGTTGCCCGAGCCGTCCCCGCCGCCGTAGGCGGAGCTCTGGTTGATGCCCGGGGCGAGGTTCAGGGCATCCGGCTGGAAGCGTGCCGTGGGGAGGTTCTGGAGGATCTCGTTGGGCAGGTTGGTGGAGGTCGCCGCGCTGGTCACGTCGATCGTCGGCGCTTCGCCGATGACCTCGACGGTCTCTGAAATGGTCTCCGTCTTCAAGGAGATCGGCACGTCGACCGTGTTCCCCAGGGAGACCGTCAGCCCCTCGCGCTTCACCGTCTGGAATCCCTGGAGGGAAACGACGACGGTATAGACGCCGGGAGGAATTTGCGGCAGCCGGAAACGGCCCGCCTTGTCGGTGACGAGGACGTGGGCGCCTCCGATCAGCGTCGTACCCCGGATCTCGATCGAGACCCCCGGAAGGGCGGCTCCGGACTCATCGATCACCTTGCCCGTCAACGCACCTGTCGTCTTGTCCTGCGCCCAAGCCGAGCTCGCCACCACGGCGAGCAGCAACCCGAGGCCCAGCAACTGCTTCCATCGATGACCCATGGCTTCCTCCATTCGACCTTTGTAAATGCGGCAAACAGTAACATCGGTATGGCGTCGCTGTAAACGGCCCTGGTTGTAAGATCCGCTCATGGCCCGCTCTCGCAAGACATCCGGCCGGAGGACCGCCGGCTCGCCGTCGGCCCCGCCCCCGAGGCCGACCGCGCTCGCCTCCTCTCCGGCTTGGCGCCGGCCGGCCCTGTTCCTCCGCCTCGCCGGGATCGTCGTCGTGCTGGTCGCCGCCGGGCTCCTCGTCCGCTTCTGGATCGCGCGCGGCGGCCTCGGGGGGGGCGGTCTCGGCCCGCTGCCGGACGGCCTCACCCCCGGGCGGCTCAACCTGGTTCTCGTCACCCTCGACACCACCCGGGCCGATCGCCTCGGCTGCTACGGCTCGCGAGAGGTCAGAACCCCCAACCTCGACCGCGTGGCGGCCGGGGGAGTGCTGTTCGAGAACGCCATCTCCCCCACCCCGCTCACTCTCCCGGCCCACTGCTCGCTGATGACCGGCCTCTTCCCGGCGGCGCACGGGGTGAGGGACAACGGCGGCTTCAAGCTCGCCCCCGAGCGGGTGACCTTGGCCGAGGTGTTGAAAAGCCACGGCTGGGCGACCGGCGGCTTCATCGCCGCCTATGTCCTGGACCACCGCTGGGGGATCGCCCAGGGGTTCGATCGCTACTTCGACGACTTCGATCTCTCGAAGTTCAAGACCGTGAGCATGGGCGACATCCAGCGGCCGGGGAACGAAGTGGTGGACAAGGCCCTGGAATGGATCGGCGCGCCCGCCGTGCGCGACCGGCCGTTCTTCGCCTGGGTCCACCTCTACGACCCCCACGCGCCCTACGATCCGCCCGAGCCCTTCGCCAGTCGCTACCGGGATCACCCCTACGACGGCGAGATCGCCTGGACCGACTCGCTCGTCGGTCAGCTTCTCGCCGGCCTCGACCGCCTCGGGGTCCGCGAGCGCACGGTCCTCGCCATTATCGGCGACCACGGCGAGAGCCTGGGCGAGCACGGCGAGACCGGCCACGGCTTCTTCCTCTACGAGCCGACGACCCGCGTCCCCTTCCTCCTCGCCGGCCCCTATCCAAGCCTCGCCGGCAAGCGGCTGCGCACGGTCGTCCGCCACGTCGACCTGATGCCGACCCTCCTGGAGCTTCTGGGAGTGAAAGACGGGCCGCCCGTCCAGGGGAGGAGCCTCGTCCCCCTGATCACCGGGAAGAGCGCCGCTCCCAAAACGTCGCCCGTGCCGCCACAAGGCTACAGCGAGGCCTTCTACGCCCGCTTCCACTACGGCTGGAGCGAGCTGCGCGCCGTGCGCACCGAGCGCTACCACTTCATCGAGGCCCCGCGCGCCGAGCTCTACGACCTGGCGACCGACCCGGGGGAGCTCCACAACCTGGCGACGACCGAACGCCGCACGGTCGCCGCGCTGCGCAAGAACCTCGGCGAGATCGAAGAAGGGACCGGCGCGCCCACGGCCGCCCCGGTGCCGATCGAGGAGGACGAGGAGACTCTCAAGAAGCTCTCCGCCCTGGGCTACGTGGGGACGATGGCGAAGACCGAGGGCAAGTCCTGGCGCGACCTTCCCGATCCCAAGGACAAGATCCGTATCTACGACCTGATGGACCGCGCCCGGCAGGACACCGTCGAAGCGAAGCCCGACGCCTCGATCGCCACCTTGGGTGAGATCCTCAAGGAAGACCCCGAGGTGATCGACGCCTGGTTCATGCTCGGCAACGCCTATGCCCAGAAGCAGGAGTGGGAAAAAGCGGCGGACTTCTACAAGAAGACCCTCGTGAAGCGCCCTGATCACGACTACGCGATGATCGGTCTCGCCGACTCCCTGGTGGCGCGGAACCGCATCGACGACGCCGTTTTGGGCTACCGGAGCTTCCTTGCCCGCGATCCCGAGAACGGCCAGGTCACCTATCGGCTGGCCCAGGTGCTCCTCGACGCGGGGAGGACCGGGGACGCTCTGGGCTACTTCAAGAAGGCGCTCGCCATCGAGCCCAAGACCGCCCGCGCCGAGGTGGGTTTGGCCGTCGTCGCCTACCGCAAGAAGGACTACGCGGGAGCCCGGCAGGAGATCGCGCGGGCGCTCAGAATCGATCCCACGGCGCGCTATGCGCGCTACAACCTCGCCCTCATTCTGGAGGCCGAGGGAAACCTGACGGGCGCGGTCGCCGCCTATCGCGCCGAGGTGGCGGACAATCCGACCTCCTATAAGGCCTGGTTCAACCTCGGCCGGCTCCTCGCCCGCGGCGGCGACCGCGCCGGGGCGGTCGAGGCGCTGGGGCGGACCGTCCAGGAAAATCCCGACTTCGGGGTGGGCCATCTCTTCTTCGCCCAGACGCTCCTCGAAGCCGGCGACCTCTCCCGTTCCGCGGCCGAGGCCCGCCGCGGCCTCGACCTCGACCGCGGCTCGGGCTTCGCCCCCCTCGGGCACTACGTCCTCGCCGACGTCCTCACCCGGGAGGGGCATCCCGCCGAGGCAGCCGAAGAGGTGCGGCGCGGGCGGCAGGCGGAGACGCGGAGCGCCGCCGCCCCAGGCGGATAGCCGAGAACCCCTACTTGCCGACCGGCGTCACCGGACCCTGCTCGCGGCCGAGACCCGCCTTCGGCACGTCGATCCCCAGGGCCGTCGCGAGATCCAGCTGGTGCTCCTGCTCCTGGCGGAGGATCTCGCGCAGGTCTTCGGACAGAGCGTACTCGCCGAGCGCCTCGGCCTGGCGGATGCGGTCGCGGTAGTTGCGGACCGTCTCGTTCTCGTTGTCGAGGTCGAAGCGGAGCATGTCCTCCGCCTTCTCGGAGGTCTTGACCGGCTTCGGGGTAGTGGTCGGCTGGCCGCCGAAGTAGTCGATCTGCTTGGAGAGCGTGAGGGCGTGCTGCAGCTCTTCCCCGGCGTGCTTCTCGAGCTCTTTGGCGATGCTCATGTAGGCGGCGCCCTTCATCACCTGACTGTAGATCACGTACGAGATGATCGCCTGGTACTCCCGGGACAGGTCTTCGTTGAGCAGCTCGACCAGCCGTTCGCGGGTGATGGTGGTCTCGTCCTGCGACGACGGGGATGGTGCGGGGGCTTTCTCTTTAGCCATGATGGCTTTTCTCCTCCGGATTGTATGGATAGGGACTCTTCGTCGATTTAAGCAATCGGTTTAAGCAATCGATCTAAGCAACGACCGTGCCTAGAGCGGCTCGCGGCGCAGCGACGCAATGGCGCCAAGGAGCCCCGCCGCGGCTCCCAGGAGAAGCACGAAGCCGATCTCGCTCCGGCCCAGGAAATCGGTCGCGAGCATGGCGGCGATGAGCGAGGTCGCGGCGCGCGCGTGAACGAGATGATAGGCGCCATAAAGGCCGGCGAGAGCCAGGAGAGCGCCCAGAACGCCTTGCAGCAGGCCCTCGGCGTAGAACGGCCCACGGATGAAGAACTCGGTCGCTCCCACCAGGCGCATGACGGAGATCTCCTCGTGGTGGAGATAGGCGGTGAGGCGGATGACGCTCGCGATCGTAAAGATCGCGGCTCCGAGGAGCACCGCGCCGAGGGCGAGCCCGACTCCCCGCACCACCGCGACCAGGGTCTCCAGCTGGCGGAGCCACTCCCGGTCGTCGTCGACGATGCTGACCTCCGGCCGCTTCTTCCAGGTTTCGAGCCAGGCGGCGAGCTCGGGCGGCGGCGCCTGCCCGGGGACGACGGCGACTTCGAGCGACGGCGGGAGCGGCTCCTCGCCCAACCCCTCGACCAGGCCGGAGAGGCTGGGGAAGATGTCGCGGAAGCGCTGCCGCGCGGCGGCGGCCGAGACCGGCTGGACGGACGTCACCCACTTCGGCTGCCGGGCCGCCGCCGACAGGCGCTCCAGATCCGCCGGCGTGACCTCGGGCTTGAGATAGATCACCACCCGCGTCTCGGCCCGCCAGCGCTCGACGGCCCCCGAGAGGTTGCGGCTGGCGAGGAGGAACACCCCCCCGAGGGCGAGGCTGACGGTGATCGTCAGGACGGCCAGGAGGCTCACCCGGAAGCCCCGCAGGAGGTTCACCAGCGCTTCGCGGAAGAAATACCGCAGGGCCTGCAAGAAGCTCACTCCGGCCCCTCGCCGCGGTCGTCCGGTTTCGGGGGTGCCGCGACCGGCGAGCCCAGGGCGCGGAGGTGCGGAGCGAGGTTCTCCGTCGCCGGCTCGTCCTCGCCCGTGGTGCTCTTCAGCTCCATGGGCCCCTCCGCATCCTCGGGGGGATCCTCTGGAGGCAGCTGGAGGCGCGGCGGGTTCTTTCCCAGGAGCTCGACGTCCGAGACCAGCCGGCCCTGCTCCAGGGTGATCACCCGCCGCCCCACCCGCTCGATGGTGTCTCGGTCGTGGGTCGCGAGGAGCACCGTCGTCCCCCGCAGGTTGACCTCGAGGAAAAGACGGAGGATCTCCTGCGAGAGATCGGGATCGAGGTTGCCGGTCGGCTCGTCGGCGATCAGGATCTCGGGATCGTTGATGAGCGCGCGGGCGATCGCGACCCGCTGCTGCTCGCCGCCCGAGAGTTGCTCCGGAAAGGCGTTCATGCGATGGGCGAGCCCCACCCGGCGCAGCGTCTGGTAGGCGACCGCCCGCTGCGCCTTCAAGTCGAGCCCGAGGACCCGCGGCAGGTAGGAGACGTTCTCGAAGACGGTCTTCCGGGCGATCAGCCGGAAGTCCTGGAAGACGACGCCGATCGACCGCCTAAGATAGGGGATCTTCCCGGGTGGGATCGACGAGACGTTCCTGCCGTTGACGACGATCTGGCCCGCGGTCGGCACGTCCTCGCGGAAGATGAGCTTCAGAAGCGTCGTCTTCCCGGCGCCGGAAGCCCCGGTCAGGAAGAGGAACTGGCCGCGCGGGATGTCGAACGAGAGGTCCGTGAGGGCGGCCTGGCCCCCGGGGTAGAGCTTGCTGACGTGGAAGAACTGGATCACGGCGAGGCCCCGGGCGATCGATCAGCCGGAGGCGGTCTCGCCGCCGTCCAGAACCTGCCGGAGGAGTTGCTGCACGAGGGCGGGCTGGGCGCGGCCACCGGAGCGCTTCATCACCTGGCCGACGAGAAAGCCCAGGGTCTGGGTCTTCCCCGCCCGGTACTGGGCCACCGGGCCGGTGTTCTCTTCGACCACCGCGGCGATCCAGCTCTCGATCTGAGCCGTGTCGCTCACCTGGACGAGCCCGAGCCGGGCGACGGCCGCGGCCGGTTCCTCGGCGGTCCCCCAGGTCGCCGCGAGCACCTCCTTGGCGGCGCTGTTCGAGAGCTCGCCCACTTCGACCATCCCGACCAGCAGGGCCAGGCGGGCGGCGGGGAAGGCCCCCACGACCGCGGCAAGGTCGAGCTTCCGCTCCTTCACTTCGCGGAGGATCTCTCCCATCACCCAGTTGGCGACCGCCTTCGCCGCCTGGAACTTGGCCGGAAGAACGGCGACGGCGGCCTCGTAGTAGTCGGCGAGCTCGCGGTCGGCGGAGAGCACCCGAGAGTCGGCGGCGGAGAGGCCGTACTGCCCGGCGAGGCGCGAGCGCCGCGCCCAGGGGAGCTCGGGGAGCGCCGCCCGGTCGGCCGTGATGCGCTCGGGCTGCAGCACCAGCGGGAGCAGGTCGGGCTCCGGGAAGTAGCGGTAGTCGTGCGCCTCTTCCTTGCTGCGCAGGAGGCGGGTGACCCCGTCGTTTGCATCGAAGCTCCGGGTCTCCTGGTAGACCCTGCCGCCGCCCTCTAAAAGTTCGACTTGGCGCTCGATCTCGTACTCGATCGCCCGCGCCACATTCCTGAAGGAGTTGAGGTTCTTGACCTCGGCCTTGGTGCCGAGGCGGGTCTCCCCGACCTTGCGGACCGAGACGTTGGCGTCGCAGCGCAGGCTCCCCTCCTCCATGTTGCCGTCGCTCGTCCCGGTGTAGAGGAGGAGCTGGTGGAGGGTCTGGAGATAGTCCTGGGCTTCGGCGGCGCTCCGCAGGTCGGGATGGGAGACGATCTCGACCAGGGGAACCCCGCAGCGGTTGAAGTCGACCAGGCTCTCCCCCGGGAGCGCCCCGCCGCCAGGCGCCTCGTGGAGGAGCTTCCCAGCGTCCTCCTCCAGGTGGAGCCGCTCGATGCGCACCGTCCCGGCCGAGACCGAGAGCGGCAGCTCGCCGTCCTCGGCGAGCGGCTGGTCGAACTGACTGATCTGGTAGCCCTTGGGAAGATCGGGATAGAAGTAGTTCTTGCGCGCGAAGACCGAGCGCTCCCGAAGCGAGCAGCCCAAAGCCAGGGCGAGCTGGACCGCCAGGTCCACGGCATGGCGATTGGCGACCGGCAGGGCGCCGGGATAGCCCAGGCACACCGGGCAGATGAGAGTGTTCGGCGTCGCCCCGAAGCGGTTCGGACAGCGGCAGAACATCTTGCTCGCCGTCAGCAGCTGAACGTGGACCTCGAGGCCGATCACCGCTTCATAGGCTTCGTGAGGCATCGCGGCGGTAGTTTACCGGAAGTGCGGGTTGAGAGCCGTGGGGTTCCTGCGGGGAGCGAGGCCTAGGGGGCGGTCATGTCGCAGACCTCGACGAGAGCCTCTCCTCGGGCGAGGAGATCGAGCGCTGTGGGCAATGTTTGGATGAACAGGCTCTTGAGATGCGCGTTCGAGGTGTTCCCGCACGAGAGCCAGAGGATCCGAGGTGGAGGTCCATGGGCCTCAAGCAGTTGGACGAAGTCTTGATCTTTAGTGATGACGACAGCACTCACCGCTCGGGCAGCCTGGAAGATCGCGCCATCCTTCGCATCTCGAAGCCCAAGCTTGGCGACGGAATAGGCCTCAAGGCCAAGATGCTCCCGCAGCCAGGGAGCTAGATGAGGTGAGAGCTGCGCGTCGACCCAGAAGATCACGCGGCCAGGATGGGGTGGGCGAGGCGTTGGCTCGCGAAGCGGAGGCTGGCCTGAATGTCCTCGGGCTCAAGGTCCGGCATCTCTTCGAGGATCTGCTCCGCGGTCAGGCCACTCGCCAGCAGGTCAAGAACATCGCTCACCCGGATTCGCATGCCGCGGATACAGGGACGTCCGCCGCACTGCTCGGGATCGGCGGTGACCCTCTCGGCGATGTAGCGCATAGCTTTCATCTCCCCTTGAAGCGACCTTCAAGGCCGGGTCGCTCCAAGCATTGTACCGTGCTCCTCCCGCTCTCCCTCTACCGAGCCTTCGCCGCCACCGCCCAGTCCTGGTTAGAATAAGGCCCATGTTGGACTGGTCTCAATGCCTGGTTGTCGAGTGTCACTCCGACCGGGTGAGTGGCGCCTGGGTCTTTCGTGGCACTCGTGTTCCCGTGACGGCTTTGTTCGAAAACCTAGAGTCTGGCGCAAGGCTGGAAGAGTTCCTCGATTGGTTTCCTGGTGTCGCCCGAGAGCAGGCAGAGGCGGTGCTCGAACATGCAGCCCGCAGTCTCCTCGGGGCGTGAAGTTCCTCTTCGACCAAGGCACGCCAGTGCCCCTGCGCGTCCGATCATGGGACCTCGGGGGCGACGTGGCCGGAACAGGCTTGAGATGCGCGTTCGAGGTGTTCCTGCACGAGAGCCAGAGGATCCTGGGTCGAGGTCTGTGGTCTCAAGCAGTTGAAGTCTTGATCTTTAGCGATGACGACAGCACCCGCCCCGGTTGGCGGCAGGATAAGAGATGCCGGCTAGTACTTGCACACCCTTCCGTCCTATTGGTACACATCAGAGGATCGATAAAACTCCGCGAAACCCCGATAAGACGGATCTCAGCTTCATTCATGCGCGCAGAGAGAAGAATCGGGTGTATGGATGCTCACAAGCCTCGGCTTCTGCCCTGAATCTGATCCCGGTATCCCTCCTCCATACACCGTGACGGACCGCCAGGGTGTGGAAAGGCTCTGGCGAATTCATCTCGCTCCTCGCAGATCCGAGGTTTCCGTCCGAAAATACACGCGGATGGCACGTTGATACACTGTTATACGGGAGACGGAGTCTCTGCCGCAGCCTGTCGCCCTGGCGGCACCCCTTCGCACACCTCCACACCGAAATATGGTGTAGATAGGAAGGAACCAGGCGCTCCCACGGCGGCGTGCGCCGACCTACCTCTTCCGCGGCAGCTCTCCGGCGAGGATGCCGAGCGTCGTCTCGACCACGTGGACGAGCGGGCGCTCGTCGGCGATGCCCTGGCCGGCGATGCCGAAGGCGGTGCCGTGATCGACCGAGGTGCGGAGGAAGGGGAGGCCGAGGGTCCAGTTGGTGGCGAGGCCGAAGGCAGCGGTCTTGACCGCGACCAGGCCCTGGTCGTGGTAGAGGGCGAGCACCCAGTCGAACTCGCCACCCCGGGCCCGCGCGAAGAGCGAGTCCGCGCTCTCCGGACCGTGGACGTCTTCCCCTCGCTCGCGGGCGCGGGCGACCGCCGGGACGAGCACCTCGCCGTCTTCTCTCCCCAGGAGGCCCCCCTCGCCGGCATGGGGATTTAAGCCCGCCAGGGCGATTTTCCCTCCGGCGTGCCGGTGGAGACAGGCCAGGGCCTCGTCGACCGCCTCTCCCGTCACCCCGCGGATGGCGTCGACGAGAGGCAGGTGAACGTTCAGGAGAGCCACCTGGAGCCCGGGGGCGAGAAAGGCCATCAGGTAGTCGCGGCCGTAGCGTTCGAGGCCGGCCGCCTCCGCCAGGTAGTCGGTGTGACCCTTGAAGCCGGGGAGGTGGTGGGTGGCGATCGAGGACTTGGCGACCGGTGCCGTCACCAGGGCGTCGGCGGTGCCGGACTGCACGAGCGCGATGCCGGCGTCGAGCGCCGCCATGGCCCCGAAGGCGTCGGCCGGACCGGAGTGGCCGAAAGCGAGCTGGCGCTTCACCCCTACCGGATCGAGCGCCGGAATCCGGCCGCCAGGGCCGCCCGCCAAGTTTTCGAGCTCCTGGCGCGTCGGCGGCGCGGCGAGCCAGTGGAGGCGATCCCAGGGAAAGTCGGGGAGAGCGGGGGCGAGCGCCTCGACCGCCGCCCGCTCGGCCACGAGGAGCGGCTGCCAGGAGGGTAGATCGGCGGCTCCTCCGGCGGATTGGAGGAGCTTGAGCAGGATCTCAGGACCGATCCCGGCGGGATCGCCCTGGGTCAGGGCGAGGAGGGGGTGCGCGTTCAGGAGACCGATTCCCGCTCGTCGCCTTCGCCGCCGATGCCGGTATCGATCGGGCGGCGGCCCCGACCCCTTCGGAGCTCCTCTTCCTTGAAGATGTAGCGGATCACCTGCTTCATGATGAGCAGGTTGGGGCCCTGGTTGCGGTTCAGCTTGATCGACCCCTTGTCGTACCACTCGATCCAACCGCGCAGCTCCTCGTCGTTGTTCAGCACGACGACCATCGGCGTCTTCGCCGCCATCTGCTTGAGGTAGTAGAACTCCTCGGCGTTCGTCTGCTCGGGCGGCGCCTGCTTGCGGCGCACGCTGCGGGAGGGAAGCTCTTTCTTGAGCTCGTTCATGTCGGGGCGAATCAGCTTGCGGTTGGCCATCGTCCTCTAGGCGGGCGCCTCGGCAGGTGGAGCCTTCCGGGCGTCCGGATTCTTGGTCTTGTACTGATCATCCTCGTAGGCCAGGCAGCAGAGCAGACGCCCGCACTGGCCGGAGATCTTCGACGGGTTCAGGCTCAGGTTCTGCCGCTTCGCCATCTGGATCGAGATCGGCCGGAAATCCTTGAGCCAGGTCGAGCAGCAGAGAGTGCGGCCGCAGATGCCGATGCCGCCCACCAGGCCGGCCTCGTCGCGGGCGCCGACCTGGACCATCTTGACCCGCACCGAGAAGCGGGTCGAGAGGTCGCGCACCAGCTGCCGGAAGTCGACCCGGCCTTCCGACGTGAAGTAGAAGGTCGCCCGCTTGCCCGACAGCGAGAACTCGACGAGCGAGATCTTCATGTCGAGATTCTGCGCGCGCACCCGCTCCTGGGCGAAGAGCTTGCCCAAGGCCTGGTTCTCGCGCTGGCGGTCGTACGCGGCGTGATCCCCTTCGTCCGCGGCACGGAGGATCGGCCGGGCGGAGGACTTCTGGCAGGGCTTGAAGACCGGCATCGGCGACTGCTCGACGTGCCCGAAGGTCGGCCCGGACTCCAGCTCGACGACGACGTTCTCGCCCCGACTGTAGATCTGGCCTCCGGTCGAACAGAGCGTCAAGTTGGTCTCCTCACGAAAGCGCACCCCCACGTACGCGTCCTCGACGGCAGTAGACATCCCTTTGAAAGCACAACCCTGACAGCCGCCCATGACCTATACCGATCCAATGGCGAAAGGTGTTCTATGCATGATGGGTACCACCTCGTAGAAGAATCTGGTGTTGACGTTATCACGATCCGCCGGCGAGCACCCGCCGCCCGATGTCACGGCGCAGCACCTTGGACGGCCAGTCGACCTCGGCCGCCGCGGCATAGGCCCGCCGCAGGGCGTCGACGAGGCCGGGGCCGGTGGCGCAGACGTTCAGCACCCGGCCGCCGGCGCTCACCAGCTCGTTCCCCACGAGGGCCGTTCCGGCGTGGAAAATCTGCACTCCCGGCTGCGCCGAGGCGCGGCGGAGGCCACCGATGACTTCGCCCTGGACCGGCCGGCCCGGATAGCCGGGGCTCGCGAGGACGATGCAGGCGGCGGCCTCGTGCCGGAAGTGGAGGCGCGGCACGTCGAAGTTGCCGGCAGCCCCGGCGGCGAGGACGGGGAGAAGGTCGTCCTCCAGCCGGAGGAGGAGCACCTGGGCCTCCGGGTCGCCGAAGCGGGCGTTGAATTCGAGCACCCGCGGCCCCTCGGGGGTCAGCATGAGACCGGCGTAGAGGACCCCGACGAAGGGGCGGCCCTCGGCGGCCAGGCCCGTCACCGTGGCCTGGAGGATGGTCTCGACGACCTCAGCGGCGATCTCGGAGGCCATCACTCCGGCCGGGCTGTGGCTCCCCATGCCGCCGGTGTTGGGGCCGGTGTCGCCCTCGCCGATCCGCTTGTAGTCCTTGGCGGTCGCGAGGGGCAGGATGCGCAGGCCGTCTGAGAGCGCCATGCAGGAGACCTCCTCGCCGGAGAGGAAGGCCTCGACCAGGACCCGGTCGGCGGCCGCTCCGAAGCGGCGCTCCTCGAAGAGCAGGGCGAGGGCCGAGTCGAGCTCTGCGGGATCGGAGACGATGAGCACCCCCTTACCGGCGGCCAGGCCGTCCGCCTTGAAGACGACCGGCAGCCCGAAGCGTTCGGCCGCCGCCCGCGCCGCGGTGGCGTCGTGGGCGATCACGAAGGGGCCGGTGGGAATGCCGTGGCGCTCCATGAACTGCTTGGCGAAGACCTTGCTCCCCTCGATCTCGGCCGCCGCCTTCTGCGGGCCGAAGACCGCCAGGCCGCGCGCGGCAAGCTCGTCGGCGAGGCCGAGCGAGAGGGGGAGCTCGGGGCCGACGACGGTCAGGTCGATCCGCTTCTCGACCGCGAAGTCGGCCAGCTTGTGGATCTCCTCGGGGGAGATCGGCACTCCCTTGGCGAGCGGCGCCGTCCCCGGGTTCCCCGGCGCGCAGTAGAGCTCGGTCAAAAGCGGGCTCTGCCGCAATTTCCAGCAGAGGGCGTGCTCGCGGCCGCCCCCTCCCACCACCAGAACCTTCATACCTGTCTCCCTGCTCGTCCGTTGCCGGCCGCCAGGGCGGTGACCGCCATGACGTCCACGATGTCTTCCACGGAGCAGCCGCGCGAGAGGTCGTTGACCGGCCGCGTGAGCCCCTGGAGGAGCGGCCCGACGGCGCGGGCGCCGGCCAGCCGCTCGGTCAGTTTATAGGCGATGTTGCCGGCGTCCAGGTCCGGGAAGACGAGGACGTTGGCGCGGCCGGCGACCGGGCTCCCGGGGGCCTTGACGCGCGCCACGCCGGGTATCAGGGCGGCATCCGCCTGGAGCTCGCCGTCGAAAGCGAAATCGACCCCGCGGGCGGCCAGGATCTCGCGGGCGGCGGCGACCTTCGCCACCCGCGGATGGCTGGCGCTCCCCAGGGTCGAGAAAGAGAGGAGCGCGACCCGCGGCTCCTCGCCGAGCAGAATGCGGCAGGAGGCCGCCGCCGCCTCGGCGATGTCGGCGAGCTCGGCCGCGCCGGGATCGGGGACCACCGCGCAGTCGCTGTAGATCAGGCCGCGGCCGTCTACGAGAACCATGAGGAAGCAGGAGGAGACGACCGCGAGACCCGGCCGCGGCCCCACCGCCCGGAGGGCGGCGCGCACGGTGTCGGCGGTCGTCACCCGCGCCCCCATGACCGCCCCGCCGGCCCGGCCGGTCGCCACCCGGAGAGCGGCGTAGTAGAGCGGCTCGAGCGCCAGGGCCTCGACCTTCGCCGCCGGAAAGCCGCGCGGCACGAGGCGGGAGCGCAGGTGCTCGATGAGCGCCGGAAGCTCGGGATCGGCGGCGGGCTGGAGCACGGGGACCGTCAGGGTCACCCCGGCCGCCTCGGCCGCCCCCTTCACCCCCTCCGCCGTGCCGACCAGGAACGGCCGGCAGACCCCGGCCGCGGCGGCGCGCTCGGCGGCGGCGACCACCCGCGGCTCGTCCCCCTCGGCGAGCATCACCGAAACGTCCAAGAGGACGGCGCGCGCACGGAGACGGGCGAGCAGGTCGGGCGGCGGAGAGAGCGGTTCCACAATCGATTTTGAAGCGGACGGCAGGGCCCCTGCCTCCACCACGGGTACCTGAGGAGCGGCTCGGGAACGGCTCCGACTCTATCAGAACGGAATGGCGGGTCAGCCCTTGAGCACCATCGTCCCGGTCGGCTGCGGCACGCCCCCCACGGGCTCGACGGTGACCGCCCAGGCCTGGACATGGTCGAGCGGGGCGACGCCGTTCACCTCGACGGTGCCGCTGCGGCCCTTGGCATCGACACCGAAGGTCCCGGCGGGGACCGGCTTGCCGTCGGCGATGAACCACAGCTCGTAGGTCTTGTCGGGCGCCAGCTGCGGCAGGTTGGCGGCGACGAACACCGCCCTGCGGGTCGCCGGATCGACGAAGGTGTGCCCCTCGGCGCCTTGCGGCGCCTTGAGCGCGGCGAGGACGATGGGCCGCATCCCCGGGGAGGAGATGATCGCCATGGCCGTCGCCAAGCGCTCGCTCTGCGCCCGGGCGGATTGGAGATCGCGGGCCAGACGCGCGGTCTGGGTCTCTGCCACGGCGACGTCTTTCGCCAGGCGCGCCCTTTCCGCCTGCTCCGCGGAGAGGCCGTGGGCCAGGCTGTCCTCCCGGGTTTGGGCGGCGGCGAGCTGGCGAGCGAGGCTCTGCCGCTGCGTTTCGGTCGCGGCGGCAGCGCGGGAGAGCTCGGCGCTCTTCGCCCGCGCCGCGGCGAGATCGCCATCGAGCGCCGCCACCCGGCGGGAGAGATCGCCGCGCCCGGCGCGGAGAGCCTCGGCCTCGCGGCGGGCGGCGAGCCAACCCCAGCCGCAGACGAGGAGGAGGACCGCGGCGACGAGCCAGCCCCACCGCCCTGGCCCATCGCCACGGCGCCGGGAGCCGTCGGTGGCAGGACTAGGACGGGAGGGGGCCTCGAACGTCGACAGCTGGGCGAGCAGGCGCGCGCGCGTCATCTCCGAGGGGACGACTGGGGGCGAAGACGCGGCGAGCCCCTCGACCCCCGCGCGGAGCCGGGCGAGCTCCGCCTGACACTCGGGGCAACCGGTCGCGAGGTGCGCTTCGAGGGCGCGCAGGTCGTCGCCGTCCAGCGCCTCCAAGGCGTAGAGCGAGAGGAGCTCCTCGATCTCGGGCGAATGTTTCACGGCGTCCATATCAGGAGCTCAGAGCCTGCCGAAGCTTGTGCATCCCCAGGTGAATCCGCGACTTGACGGTGCCCAGCGGGGCCTCCAGGCGGCTCGCGATCTGGGACTGGGTGAGACCTTCGAAGAAGGCGAGCTCGATACACCGGCGCTGGTCGGGCGGCAGGAGCTCTAAAGCCGAGCTCAGCTGCTCCTGGCGTTCCTTCTCCTCCAAGCCTCCCATTCCCACTGGCTGACTAATGTGGTGGGGGTTGTCCGCCGAGACTTCGATCTCTCGCCGGTGCCGGGCCTCGCGCGAGCGGACGGTATCCAGAGCGCGCGAGCGGGCGAGGACCAGCATCCAGCCACGCGGGGTCGAGCGGCCGGGCTCGTAGCGCTCGGCCTGCCGCCAGATCTGAAGGAAGACCTCCTGCAGCACCTCCTCGGCCTCGCTCCGGCTGCCGAGGACGCGCAGGAGCAGGCCGAGCACGACCGGCGAGTGGCGGTCGAAGAGGCGGGCGAACGCCTCCCGATCGCCCGCGGCGATACGGCCCATGAGGTGGATGTCTTCGGCGGCGGTCGGATCCATAAGGGTTCTGAGCGTGCGCGCCCCCCTCCAAAGGAGAGGCGCGAGCCAGGAGGCTCCCGCGCTCCCTCTTAGCTCTTGGGGAGGTCGAAAGTCAGAGAAGCCCACAGGCTTTCCCAGTCTACCCCGGTATCGTGGGGCGCAGGAATCATGTGCACGGCTTTGATCAGCCAGAAGCCGGCTTCCGGCAGGCGGAGGCGGACGCGGCCGTCTTTTCCCGAGCGGGCGGCGATCTTGGGCTCGGTCTCGTGGAGGCCGAGAGCGATGACCAGGGCGCCCTCCAGGGGTTTGCCCTGGTAGAGGAGGCGGACCGGCAGCTCGTCGCCCGGCTTCAAGGTGTAGGGGTTTTTCTCCGGGATCAGCTCCAGGGTCATGCCCACCGGTCGATCGAAAGGCGCGTTGCCACCAGGCGTCGCCGGCTGGCCGACCAGAATGAGCGCCTTGGCGCAGCGCGAGAAGACCTCGGTCGACGGCTTCAGGGATTCGCCCCGGCTCTTCCTCACCTCCAGGATCCGCTCGAGGCCCTCGCGGCGGAGCGCCTCGTCGAACTTGTCGGGCGGCAGGTCGATCCGCGTCCGGTGGCTTCGATAGACGACCGTATAGAGTCCCGCCTCCGAGACGTGGACGAAGCCCGCCGGATCGGACCCCAGGACCCCCGCGATCGGCACCTCGGGGCTGTCCGCCGTGGGACCCAGCAGCACGAAGCGGTCGACCTGGGCCGGATCGCGCGGCACCGGGTCTCCCCGCAGGTTCTCTCCCACCCGTAGGCGCAGAGCGAGCGGCGAAGCCACGGCGGGCCGGAAGGTCGAGGGCACGATCCAGAAGTCGTGCGCGGCGAGCGGCAGGGCCCCGAGCAGCGCGGTGGCCGTGGCGATCGTGGCGACCGTGGCGGCGAGAACGAGCGGGCGAAGTCGGTACAAGCGGAAATCTCCTGGGTCTCACAAGTATTTTTTAGACACAGAACGGGCGGGAAGTCCGCCTCCCCGCCCGTTTTTCTCAAACGCTTACGACCGCGGCGGCCGACTAGCCCGGCGGCAGGCCGTTGGGACCGTTCGGCGAGCCCGGGAGCGGCGCCTTCAGGTAGGGGAAGATCGTATCGAACTGGCTCACGTCCTGGAGCGTGCCGTCGGTGAACGGCAGGTTGCCGGAGGGTGCGTCCGCCGGGTTGCAGTAGACACCCGGGAAAGCATGGCAGAGAGCGCCCATGGCCACCCGCAGCTCGATGTCGACGACGTCGTCGCCCGGCCGGCGACCGTTGGGGAAGCCGGCGTTGTCACCGCCCAGGGCGCCCAGGTTGTTCTGGCTCGCGGCGACGGTCGGCGCGATCGAGGTGTTCAAGCGCAGCTCCTCGGCCGGTCCACCGAGCTGATTGACGCCGGTGACGCCGGTCAGGAAGGCGGCGACCAGGTCCTTTCTGGGGAAGTTGGTCGGCGCCTTGACGCCGGCCGAGCCGAAGAGGAGCTCCAGGATCGCGGGGAGGGTCGGGTTGGTGACGTAGTCGGCGAACTGGGCGTCGTTGTTCGGGGTGCTGGCGTTGAACTTGTTCTTGTCCTTCAAGCCGATGACGACCTCGTTGACGAGCGGCGCGCCGAGGCGTGAGACCTGGACGAACTCGCCGCTGCCGGTCGAGGGCGCATTGAAGGTCGGGTTGTCGTTGAGGATCGTCGTCCGGTGGACGGCGGCCGTCGTCCAGCCGCCGATCGTCGGGCCCTTGCCGCCGGTCAGGCAGGTGGCGGGGACCTCCATGATGATCGAGGTGACGTTCTTGTCGGCGAGGGCATCGGGCTCCGCGGTCCGCGAGCCGATGGGATTGTCGATGTTCACCAGGTCGAAGATCTCGCCCAGGTTGACCGAGAAGGGGTCCTTCCTCTGGCCGACGAAGACCTTGCCGGTGCCGCTGCAGCCCGGGATGCTGACCGGGTAGATGAAGTCCCGCGCGTAGGCCGCGTAGTTGGCGAAGGTCTTCTCGCCGATGTTGTCGATCGGCTTGTTGAAGCGGGTCGCGCCCGTGGAGGCGTTGGTGACGCTCTGGCCGACGCCCTGGCCGCTGCCGTCGACGGCGCCGCGGATGACGCGGATGGTGTAGCTCTCCGCGCGGTTGACGGTGGGGTCGAAGTTGCCGGTGATCGGCCCGGCGTTGATCAGCGGGATGGAGACGTTCTTGCCGCCGACCGGAAGCTGGATGTCGCGCAGAGCCTCGCCGAAGCGGAACTGGAAGGTGAGCGTCTCGACACCCGTGCCGGCGTTGTCGATGTGGATGCGGTAGACCGCGTCAGGGTCCAGGGTGAAATAGTTGGGACCACCGTAAGCGTCCTGGAGCGGCAGGTAGTTGGCGATCAGGGTCACGTAACCGGACCGGCCCGCCTCATAGCTGTTGAACATGTAGAAGTCGGTGCCGTCCACCTTCGGCATCTTGGTGATCGCCGGGGCCTCACGATGGCTCGATGCCATCGCCGGAGCCACGGCGAGCAGAGCTCCCGCCGTCAGGCAGAGTCCCGTCACAACGCGGTTGAATCGCATGCTTTCCATCCCTCCTTGGGGTTGTCGACCGGCCCACCTGCGAGCCTGTCCCACCCCTCACTACGGAGTCGATGGCGCAGTGGATCAAGAAAATGTCGAAGTGTAACTAAAAAGTCTTAAGGAACCTGGGACAGCGCGACAAGGCTCGCGTGCAGGCGGGACGCCGTGGTGTCGTCCACCCAGGCGAGAAGCAGCCGATCGCCAGACCGTCCCAGGCGCGGAAAGCCGCTCGCCCGGACGGTCCTGGTGTCGGGCACCTCGAAGGGCGTCCCGGCCTTGCCGTCGGCGCCGATCCGGCGGAGCCAGATGGCCGCATGCTCGCCAGCACCACTCGCCGCGCCGGAAGGCCCCACCCAGCTGACTATGGCCGCGCCCGCCGGATCGAGCCGCACGTCGACCCGGCCCACCGGAGGAGCGGCAGCGCCGCCGGCGACCTCCACCGCCGGACCGAAGGTCGCCCCGCCATCCTCCGAGAAGGCGACCTCGACCCGCGGCCCGGGAGGCGCCGCGGTGAACCAGGCGACCGCCAAGTGATTGCCGCCCGGCCCGCCGACCCCGCCGACCCCGCCAACCGACACCGCCGGGCCGTTGACCGGGCAGCCGGGGATCTCCCAGCCGTCGCTATGGACGGCGACCGGCTTCGCCCAGCCGGCGGCGGTGTGGCGGAGAGCGCTCACGTCGCGGATCTCTTTTTCCGAACGGTCGCGAAAGACGACCACCGGCCCCGCGGGAGTGGCGACGGCGCCGGTCTGGCAGCAGTCGCAGACCCGGTCGTCGAGGAGCTCGACCGGTCCTGAGACCCCGTCCGCGATCCGCCGGCTCCGCAGGCTCATCGAGCCGCCCTCCGAGCCCTCCAACCAGAAGGCCCGCACCCCGCCCGGCTCCGCCGCATAGGAGACGAAGCCGTGCTCCCCGGCCCGCGGGTCCGCTTCGAGCGGGCCGATGGGTTTCCAGGTGGCGCCCGAATCGGTCGAGCGCGCCACCTGGGCCTGATAGCCGTCGGCGCCTTTGACCAGCCAGTGGGCGACGATCTCACCCCCCGTGGGGTCGACGGCGACCGCCCCCGGGAAATCCGCCCAGTTGGCGAACAGGTCTTTGCCCTGGGCGACGGTGACCGGCGCCGACCAGCGGCCGCCGCTAAAGCGGGAGAGGCGCATCTGGAAGACGGGAGTGGCGAAGGAGCCGGTCGGCTCGACCCAGGTGAGGAGGAGGTCCGAGCCGGCTTCGGCGAGAGCCGGACCGACGCTCGCGGCATTGGCGGGCGGATCGAAGTTGGGGGTGGCGGGAGCGGTGGCGGCGGTTAGAGCGGTGGCGGTCGACGCCGGCTTCTCCTGTGTGCCGCTGCCCGGAGAGCAGGCGGCCAGGGTGAGGAGGAAAAGCGAGGGGAGGAGGAGCGCTCTCATGGGGATTTAAGAGTAGCACCCCTCCTCGTAGGCCGTCGTAGGGGCACCCCGCTGTGGGTGCCTTTTTTGGGCGCCAGGGCGGCCACGGGGGGCCGCCCCTACGACCTGAATCCTTGCTTAGTGGGTGCCCATGCTGTCGGTGCCCATGGCGCCGGTGGTCGCGCCCGCCGCGCCGGCACCGCCGGAGACGACGCCGCAGGCCAGGCGATCGCCCGAGTTGCCGGTCGGCTGGGTCTTGCAGTCGTCCATGCCGGCGTGCAGGATGACGGCCTTGCCGAGGACCGAGTTGGGACCGTCGAAGGAGAGGGCGGTGGTCGTCATGTCGAGGTGGCCGTTGCCGTCCTTGTCGACCGTGAGATTGCCGAAGTCCCCGGCGTGGCGGGGATTCGTGGGGTCACAGGCGTGCGCGGCATTGGCCGGGTTGAAGTGGCCGCCGGCCGACTTGTAGTCGGGGGTGCTGCAATCCCCCTTCTCGTGCAGGTGGAAGCCGTGCTGGCCGGGCTTGACGCCCTTGACGTCGGCGACCACGTGGACACCGCCGGCCTCGGAGGTGAAGTGGACGGTGCCGCTCACCTTGGGGTCCTGCGACTGGAGGGTGACATCGGCGGTCTGGCCGGCTCCCGGGGGGGCCGGGTTGGTGGCGGTGGCCGGAGCCGGAACGGCGGGGGCCGCCGCCTCGGTGGCTGCCGGGGCCGGCGTCTCGACGACCTCGGTCGATTTCTTCTCACAGGCGACGAGGCCCGCGAGGGCCAGGGCGGCGAGGGTCAGGGTCAGCGTGTTCGATTTCATAGCGATCTCTCCTCTTTAAAAGACCTTCCGTGGTCACGGCTAGGATTCCGGAACCCGAGACCGGCCTGACACGCCGGAGAGCCTCGGGGCCGGTCGGGCTTCAGTGCGACGCTTGCGCCACCTTGGGCATGGACTTGAGCTCCAGGCGGACGTCGGCCAGGGCACGCGAGATCTGGATGACGACCGGGGTCGCGGCCTCGTCCTTCGCCAGCCAGAGGTCGATCTTCCCCTTCCACTCGTCCTTGCCGGGAAGGTCGACGCCGCGGATGGCGTAGTGGCGGGTCTCGACCGACGTGCCGTCTCCCAGGCTCCGCCGTTCGATCCCGCGGGGGATGACGATGACGTCGTAGAGGTCGCCGTCGGACCAGATCGACAGCCGCCGGCTCCGCGTCGGCGGGTCGCGCCGGATCGAGTAGATGCCGGAGACGATGTCGAGCACCCCCCGCTGGTCCCCGTGCTGGTCGATGTCGCTGTTCTTCGATTTGTTCTTGCCGTGCCAGGCGTAAGAGCTCCAGGCGCGGATCGGCTGCAGGTGCTCGGGATCGATCTCGGCGCCATAGCGCCAGTACTCTCCCTCATGCCCGTTCGAGGTGATCGTCAGCTCGCTCGTGAGATGGCCGTTGGGCTGCAGCTTCGAGGTGAGCTCACCGTCCCCCTGCCGGGGCAGGAAGAGCCCGGCGATGACGCCGACGAAGTTGCGCAGGCTCCAGCGGTAGTGGAAAGCCTCGTCCACGGCCGGAGCCGCGACGCCCCTCCCGGGGAACGCCAGGGTCCCGGCGAGAGTCAGGGCGAGGGCGAGGAACGTTCTCTTCTGGGGCGACAGCTTCATTCAGTTCCCTTGGGTGATGGACCGCGAGAGTCGTCCCCGCGGCACAGAGGTAGGGAAAAGGGAAGCAAAGCCCCTGCCATGTCGAGGGCAGCTCCTCCTGGCCTTTTCGGCAGTTTTGGCTGCATTCGGCCGCTTTCGGACGGTTTCGGCGATATCCGGCGACATCCAGGCGGGGGAGGAGTGCCGTCCTGGCACGGTGCCGGCAGGACGATCGGGCCAGCGGTGCGGGGCCGCGGGACGTCTCAGCCGGGGCAAGGCCCCGGTCCATCCTACGTGAGCGGTCGCCCCTACCGCCTCATTTCCCATTCCGTCCAGAATGTGAGACACTGACGATCCCTTCACTGCTCGAGGTAGATCATTCGGGTTCTTGCAAGGGCAGCTCTGGGAAACGTTCCCGAGCCCGAGCGGCGGCCTCTCCCCGGCAAGTCCCCCGTCTCCTCCCACATTCCGCCGGAATCACCTTGGCTCGCGCAGTTTTTACCGTGCGCGGCCGGAAGGTACATCCATATTCATGAGCTTTTCCCAGTTCGACCTCCATCCGACTCTCCAGAAGGGCATTGATGCCCTGGGCTTCGACAAGCCGACGCCGATCCAGGCCGACTCCATCCCGCCCGGCCTCGCCGGCCGGGACCTCCTCGCCTGCGCCATGACCGGCAGCGGCAAGACGGCGGCGTTCCTCCTCCCCATCCTCCATCGGCTGATCGGCAAGCCGCGCGGCACCACCCGGGCGCTCATCCTCGCCCCCACCCGGGAGCTCGCGGCGCAGATCGCCGAGCATCTCCAGGCGCTCGCCGTCCACACCGGCCTGCGCGGCGCCGCGGTCTTCGGCGGCGTCGGCATGGGTCCGCAGGAGCGCGCCTTCCGCACCGGCGTCGACGTCATCGTCGCCACCCCGGGCCGCCTGCTCGACCATTTCCAGCACGGCTACGCCAAGCTCCAGGGCCTGGAGGTTCTCGTCCTCGACGAGGCCGACCGCATGCTCGACATGGGCTTCCTCCCCGACATCCGGCGCGTGCTGCGGCACCTGCCGACGGTCCGCCAGACCCTCTTCTTCTCCGCCACTCTGCCGGCGCCGATCCTCGCCCTCTCCAGGGAGATGCTCAAGGACCCGGTGAAGATCAACATCGACCGTCCGTCGGCCCCGGCGACCGGCGTCGCCCAGGCGATCTATCCGGTCGCCCAGGAGCTCAAGACGCAGCTCCTCCTCACCATGCTCCGCCAGGGGAAGATCCAGAGCGCGCTCGTCTTCACCCGCACCAAGCACCGGGCGAACCGGGTGGCCGACTTCCTCAACAAGAACGGCATCGCCTGCGATCGCATCCACGGCAACCGCAGCCAGGGGCAGCGCACCGAGGCCCTGGCGCGTTTCAAGTCGGGGGCGAACCGGGTGCTCGTGGCGACCGACATCGCCGCCCGCGGCATCGACGTCGAGGCGCTCTCCCACGTCATCAACTTCGACGTCCCCAACCTGCCGGAGGACTACATCCACCGGGTCGGCCGCACCGCCCGCGCCGAGGCCAAGGGGGACGCCTTCACCTTCGCCGCCCCGGCCGAGCAGGGTGAGCTCGCCGCCATCGAGCGGGCGGTGGGCAAGCGCCTGCCGCGGGTGACGTTAGAGGGTTTCGACTACACCCAGCGGGCGAACGAGAGGCTGGAGATCCCCATCGGCGAACGGATCGCCGAGATCCGGGCCCGCAAGTCGCAGGACCGCGCCCGCGCCCAGGCCAACGCCGCCCGCCGTTCCCAGGCACCGGCCGCCGCGGCAGGCAGGAGCACCGCCGCCCGCGGCCAGAGGCAAGCGGAGCGTCCGTCCGGCCGCTCCACCGAGGCGCCGCGGCCCGCGGCGCCGGGCCGGTCGCCCTTGTCGCGGCACTCCGCCGGTCCGTCCCGGCGGCCCTCCGTCCGCGTGCGCAGCGGCCGGTAGGTTTCAAGCCTCCAAGGTGAACGTCTGGCGCCGCCGGCCCGCGAGGGCCGGCGGCGCTTTTTCGTTGGCGGGCGTGGCTCCTTTGACGCGCTCCCGGAAAGCCTGACAGCATCGAGGCGTTCGAATAGGAGATCCAAGCCCATGGCCATGTGGAAAATGGACGTCGTGTGGTGGCACCTCATCCTCCGAAGCGTCATCGTCTACCTCTTTCTCATCCTCCTTCTCCGCCTCACCGGCAAGCGCCAGGTCGGGCAGCTCGCCCCCTTCGACCTCGTTCTCCTCCTCGTCCTCTCGAACGCGGTCCAGAACTCGATGAACGGGGGAGACAACTCGGTCCAGGGCGGCCTCCTCTCGGCGACCACCTTGGTCCTCCTCAACTACGGGGTGGGTCTCCTGACCTACAAGAGCAAGAAGCTCGAAGCGATCATCGAGGGCCGGCCGCAGGTGCTGATCCACGACGGCAAGCTCTTCGAGGACGTGATGGCGGCGTCGAAGCTCACCCGCCACGAGCTTCAGGCGTCGCTCCGCCAGGCCGGCTGCACCTGCGTCGAGGACGTCCGCTCGGCGATCCTCGAAAACAACGGCGCCATCAGCGTCATCATGCGCCAGGGTGCCGGTGGCGGCAGCGGCGGTGGCGGCAACGCCGGCGCGGGGGCGGGGAAGGGCTGAGGCGCGAATCCTCGGGGTGAAGGGCCAGCTGGCACGTCCTGTGCTCTGCCGGAGGATGCCCCGGCGGGCCCTCCCGATGAAGAAAGCGGACGTCTCCTCTTCCCCCAGCACCTCCCATCCGGATTTCACCGGCTTCGTCCGGGTGCGCGGCGCCCGGCAGCACAACTTAAAGAACGTCGACGTCGAGATCCCGCGCGATGCCCTGGTCGTCTTCACCGGCATCTCCGGCTCCGGCAAGTCGTCGCTCGCCTTCGGCACGCTCTATGCGGAGGCGCAGCGGCGCTACCTCGAATCCGTCGCTCCCTACGCCCGGCGCCTCTTCGAGCAGATGGGGGTGCCGGACCTCGACGACATCTCGGGCCTGCCCCCGGCGGTCGCGCTTCAGCAGCAGCGCGGCTCCCCCACCTCCCGCTCGTCGGTGGGGAGCGTCACGACCCTCTCGAACCTCCTCCGGATGCTCTACTCCCGGGTCGGAACGTACCCCCCCGGCCAACCTCATCTGGAAGCCGAGTCCTTCTCGACCAATACCCCCGAGGGCGCCTGCCCTGAGTGTCACGGGCTGGGCCGCATCTACGAGGCGACCGAGGCCTCGCTCGTGCCGGACGACTCGCTCACCATCCGCGAGCGGGCCATCGGCGGCTGGCCGACCGCCTGGCATGGGCAGAACCTGCGCGACATGCTGACCACTCTCGGCTACGACGTCGATCGCCCCTGGCGGGAGTTGTCGAAGAAGGATCGCAAGTGGATTCTCTTCACCGACGAGCAGCCGGTCGTCCCGGTCTACGGCGGCCTCGACCGGGACGAGGTGCGGGCCGCTATCAAGCGCGGCGATCCCGCCGACTACCACGGCAACTTTTCGAGCGCCGAGCGCTACGTGCTCCACACCTTCGCGACCACCCAGAGCCCGGCGATCAAGAAGCGGGTGGCCCAGTACCTGGTGAGCCACGAATGCCCGACCTGTCACGGCAAGCGGCTTCGCCCCGAGTCTCTCTCGGTGACCTTCGCGGGCTTCGACATCGCCGACATCACCCGGCTGCCGATCGTCCGGCTGGCCGACCTCCTGCGACCCTATGCGAAGGGGACGGCGAAACTCGCCATCGACCATCCAGAAAAAGTGCTCGTCGCGCGGCGGATCTCCGAAGACTTCCTGGCGCGGACCGACGTTCTGCTCGATCTCGGCCTGAGCTATCTGTCGCTCGACCGGAGCACGCCCACCCTGTCCCCCGGCGAGCTTCAGAGGCTCCGGCTCGCGACCCAGGTCCGCGCCAACCTCTTCGGCGTCGTCTACGTGCTCGACGAGCCCTCCGCCGGCCTCCATCCGGCGGACACCGAGGCGCTGTTGAAAGCGCTCGCCGAGCTCAAGCGGTCCGGCAACTCGCTCTTCGTCGTCGAGCACGATCTCGACGTCATCCGTCACGCCGACTGGATCGTCGACGTCGGGCCCGCCGCCGGGGAGCAGGGGGGCTACGTGCTCTACAGCGGCCCTCCCGCCGGCCTCGCGGACGTCGAGGCCTCGGAAACCCGGCGCCATCTCTTCGGACAGGATCCGCGTCCTCGCCGGCAGATCCGGGCGCCCAGAGGCTGGCTGCGCCTTTCCGGGGTGACCCGCAACAACCTGCACGATCTCGACGTCGAGTTTCCGCTCGGCGTCTTCACGACGGTGACCGGGGTGTCAGGCTCGGGGAAGTCGAGCCTCGTCAGCCAGGCCCTGGTCGAGCTGGTGGCGGAGCGGCTCGGCCACCCGGTCGCCCTGGAGGAGGAGGACGGCGAGGAGCTCGCGTTCACCGGCGCGACAACCCTGGGGGGCCGGATCGTCTCCGGGATGGAAGGGATCAAGCGGCTGGTGCCGGTCGACCAGAAGCCGATCGGGCGGACGCCACGCTCGAACCTCGCGACCTACACCGGGCTCTTCGATCCCGTCCGCAAGCTCTTCGCCGCGACGAAGGCGGCCCGCGCCCGTCACTACGACGCCGGGCGCTTCTCCTTCAACGTCGCCAAGGGCCGCTGCGAAACCTGCGAGGGCGAAGGTTTCGTCTGCGTCGAGCTGCTCTTTTTAGCCAGCGTCTACACCGCCTGCCCCACCTGTCACGGCGCGCGGTACAACGCCAAGACCCTGGAGATCCGCTATCGCGGCCAGACGATCGCCGACGTGCTGGGGATGACGGTCGAAACCGCCTGGGAGTTCTTCGCCGAGGAGCCGCCGGTCCGCCGTTCGCTCGCAGTCCTCCGCCAAGTGGGCCTGGGCTATCTGCGGCTCGGCCAGGCGGCGACCGAGCTCTCCGGCGGCGAGGCGCAGCGGATCAAGCTCGCGACCGAGCTGCAGCGAGTGCAGCGCGGCAACACCCTCTACATTCTGGACGAGCCGACGACCGGGCTCCACCCCTCGGACGTCGACCGCCTGCTGGCGCAACTCGACGGCCTGGTCGAAGCCGGCAATACGGTCATCGTCGTCGAGCACGACCTGGGCGTCGCGAGCGGCAGCGATTGGGTGATCGACGTCGGCCCGGGAGCGGGGGACGAGGGCGGCCGGGTGGTGGTGGCCGGGACGCCCGCCGAGGTCGCGAAGGCGACGGGGAGCCGGACGGCTCCTTATCTGGAGCGCTTCCTCAAGGAGAGAGGGAGCAGGCAGGATCTCGTGGTATAGGCGAAGCCGGTTTCCTGCGCCATTTTGGCCGTTCCAGCGCTTCTTTCTCCCGAAAAGACCCTCTCATACATCGAAAAACTCGCCTCGCGCTCCGAAAAACTCGCAAAACGCCCGAAAAACTCGCGAATCGCTTCGATAGGCGGAGTTACGCGTCCGCAAAACGCCAAAATCGACGAGTGAAGCTCGCAAAACGGTCCGCAAAACGCCAATTTGGCGCCGAAAGACCGCTGACGGCTCGATTAGCGAGCTTATCGGTCCGAGAGCGGACTTTTTCGGACCTCGAGGAGCTCTCCAGGGTGCTCCACTCCTCTTCCGCGCTTCGACGTTTCCCACCGACGGTGGCAGAGGTCGTCTTCTCGAAGGCTGCCGATTCCTGGATGGAATCTTTGTGAGCATTTCTCTGCGAAGGGGTTGACAAGTGTACTGGAACGGATAGTATGGCGCCCATCAGAGCGAAGTCGAGGCGTGCCTGGGTATACGCTCCTGGAGCGGCAGATACAGCCGCGGCAGGCAGGTGTAGAGCAGTAGGAGGTTAGAGGAGAGCCCCCGGCCAGGGGAGCCCTCTTCCGGCTGTCGGCGATATCGCCGGCAAGGTCGTACCCCTTTACCGGCTGCGGAGAGCGCCTGGGATCTCAATTCCGAGGACCCAGGCACGTCCATGAGGGACGCTCCGTAGCTTAGCGCAAGAAGCGAAGGAGAACCAGATGAGCACCGACACCAACACCCCGAATCCGCCCCCCTCGACCCCGAGCACCCCGAAGGACCCCGCCCGCGGCAACCAGCAGGGGCAGACCACCCTGGCGGCGAAGATCGACCGCTGGGAGGGGATGATCAACAACCTCCAGCCTCTCCTGGACGAGGTGCCGCAGCTCAAGCCGGCCCACGCCCAACTCCAGCAGACGGTCGCCGACGCCAAGGTGCTACGCGACCAGCTGCGGAGCATGAAGGCCGTAGTCAAGAGCGGGAGCTCCCAGCGCAAGAGCCTCATGTCCACCGGCGAGGAGCTCTTCTCTCGTCTGAGTCTCGGTCTGCGTTCCGCCTACGGTCCGAAGAGCGAGCGCCTCGCGTCCTTCGTCGTCAAGCCGCTGAAGACCGGCCGGCCCAGCCTGCTGCCGGAGACGCTTCCGCCGGTGACGGAGGTCACCGCGGCTCCGGCCGCGGCGAAGAAGGAGTAACGGTTAGGAGTTGAGGGTCCCCGCTGTCCCGGGGGACCCTTATTCCTTCACCCTTTGGGGCGAAGAGAAAAGCGGCTTGGACGAGACCCTGCCCTCCGGAGCCCAAACTTTGAAAGTGTCTCGCCGAATGTGGTAAATGCAGGGGGGCCATTCGGCACCAGACCGCGCGGCACGACGGCCGGCGGGGAGGCATGAGGAGAGAGCGATGGAGATCCGGCAGTTTCGCGTAGTGGTCCGGGCCAAGAACTTCGAGCGCACCTGCCGTTTCTATGGCGAGAGCCTGTCCCTGCCCCGGCTCCAGAGCTGGGACGGCGAGACCTCGCGGGGCGCCACCTACCAGGCCGGGGCCGGCACGATCGAGCGTGCCTCGGCCGGCCGGCTTCCGCGGCGGGCGCCGCGCCGCGCGGCCGGGACGAGGTCTTCGAATACCAGGGACCCCAGCACAAGATGACCCTGACCTTCGTCGTCCCCTCGGCCGAGAAGGCCTATGAGGAGCTTCTGCAGCGCGATAAGAACATCCCCGGCGGGCTCCGCCGGGAGGACGACGGCACTCTGATCTTCGAAACCCACGACCCCGACGGGGTGAAGATCGTCTACCGGCAGGCCGAGTCCTGAGCCCGGGAGTGAGGCAGCGCGCGCGTTCCCTCGCCCGAGGTCTCGGGCTCTTTCTGGCCCTCGCCCTCCTCGCGGCCCTGCCGGCGGCATCGGCTAGCGCCGCCAACGCTGCCAATGCAGCGAATGTCGCCAAAGCCGCCAAATCCGTCGAGCGCTGGACGATCGACGACCTCGTCCTCGCCGAGGGGGCCGAGGACTGGACCCTGTCGCCCGCGGGCGACCTCGCCGCCTGGGTCAGGACCGGCGCCGAGAAGTCCGGTGAGGAGGAGGAGGCGCGGGTCGCGAACCTCTGGCTGACCCATCTCCGTACCGCCGAGTCGATCGAGCTCACCCGCGGGACCGACCTGGTGGCCCGCCCGGCCTTCTCTCCCGACGGCAAGGAGCTGGGCTTTCTCTCCAACCGCCCCCTGACCGAGCGCAAGCCGGGCGCCGCCAGTGCCGCCGCTGATATGGAGGAGGCCGACACCCAGCTCTGGATCATCCCGGTGGGCGGCGGCGAGGCCTTCCCCGTCACCCATTTCGACCGCGACGTCCTCGACTTCGACTGGATCGACGACGACACCCTGCTCGTCCTCGCCCGCGAGTCGCCGAGCTTCCGCGAGCAGGAGAGAAAGGAGCGGCAGGACACGGCGGTCGTCGTCGACGACGCCGAGAACGAGCCGCCGGTCCGCCTGTTCAAGGTGTCGAAGGACGGCCGCGAGGTCCATCGCCTGACCGCCAACGACGACTGGATCGACTCGATCGACGTCTCGCCCGACGGCCGTTTCGCCGTCGCCAGCGCCGAGCAGAGCCTGTCCTACAAGTTCGACCAGAAGATTCCGCCCCGCACCTACCTGATCGACGTGGCATCCGGCAGCCGGCAGCGCCTCTTCGAGGGCGCGAGCCTCGTGCCGCACGACGTGCGCTGGGCCCCGGACTCCTCCGGCTTCTACTTCGCTGACGACCGCAGCAGCCATCCCACCTACCGTACGGCGACCATCACCGACCTCCACTGGTACAACCTGGCGGACGGCCGAGCCGAGCGCATCGACCTCGGTTGGGAGCGCGGCCTCGGCACCTCCTACGCGGCGACCCCCGGCGGCTTTGTCGCTCTCCTCGCGGACGGCGTCCAGCAGCGGGCGGCGCGCTATACCCGGACCGGTCCCAAGGGAGCGTGGAGGCGGCAGGATCTGACCGGCAAGCATGCCGCCCATGTCGAGAGCTGGTTGGCCTCCCGGGACGGCCGCACCGTCGTCTACCAGACCTCGACGGCGACCACGCCGCCGGCCGTCTACGTGGCGCGGCTCGACGGTCTTCATCTCGCCGCCGAGCGCCGGATCGTCGACCTGAATTCCGGCTACAAGGGGAAGCCCACGGGGAAGGTCGAGGTCGTCCACTGGCCGGGGGCGAAGGGAGATCCCGTCGAAGGTCTCCTCTTCTACCCCCTGGACTACAAGCCCGGCGAAAAGCGTCCGCTGATCCTGGAGATCCACGGCGGCCCCAACGAGTGCGACCGGGACGCCTGGCGGGCGGACTGGAGCGACCCCACGCTCCTCTGGCGACAGCGCGGCGCCTTCGTGCTGGAGGCCAACTACCACGGCAGCTCCTGCTACGGCCTACCCTGGGTGGAGTCGATCGCCGGCCACTACTACGAGCTCGAAATCCCCGACCTCGAAGCCGGGGTGGACGCGGTGATCGCCCGCGGCCTCGCCGACCCGGAGCGCCTGGCGAGCGCCGGCTGGAGCAACGGCGGCATCTTGACCGTCGAGCTCCTCACCCGCTCGAAGCGCTACCACGCGGCCTCGGTGGGAGCGGCCGACGTCGAGTGGATCAGCGATTGGGGGAACGTCGACTTCGGCGCCTCCTTCGACAACTACTATTTCGGCGCCCCGCCCTGGGAGAAGCCGCAGGTCTACGTCGAAAAGTCGCCCTTCTTCCGGCTCCCCCAGGTGACGACGCCGACCCTCGTCTTCGCCGGGACCGAGGACCGAAACGTCCCGCCTCACGAGTCGTGGTCGCTCTTCCGCGCTCTCCAGCAGATCGGCAAGGCCCCCACCCGGCTCGTCCTCTTCCCCGGCGAGCCGCACAGCCTGGAGAAAGTCGCCCACCAGCGCAGAAAGCTCCAGGAGGAGCTCGACTGGTTCGACCGCTACCTTTTCGGCAAGCCGCGGGCACGGCGGCCGGCGGTCAAGGACGGGAGCCCCCTCTGGGGCCTCCTCGGCCGCGCCAAGGCGGTGCGCTCCGGCAGCGCCTTCGGCCGGCTGGAGGGGGGCGTGCTCCTCCCCGAGACCGTCCCCTTCCACGGCCTGGAAGTCGGCCGCTTCGAGGTGACCCGGGCGCAGTTCGCCGCCTTCGATCCCAGCCTCCGGGTCGATCCGGAAAGCGAGAATCTCCCGATGACGGGGATCTCCTACGAGCGGGCCAAAGAGTACGTCGCCTGGCTCGCCAAGACGACCGGGAAGCCCTTCCGTCTCCCTGCGGAGGAAGAGGCGCGGGACCTGGCCGAGCAGGCCGGAGGTGGAGGAAACGGCGGTAACACCCTGGACCGCTGGGCCGGCTACGCCCCCAACCCCCACGACCGCAAGGAGATCGAGACGGAGCTCAAGGCCCTCCCCGGCAAGGCGCCCCTCCTCCTCCCGGTGGGGAGCCTCGCGGGCGCCGGGGACGATCCGGTCTTCGATCTCGACGGCAACGCCGCCGAGTGGGCGGTGGGCGACAAGGGCAAGGGCCTGCCCGTCGGCCCGAGCGCCGACCGGCCGACCGACCCGCGGAGCGACGACCTGCCGGGGGCGGAGTACATCGGTCTCAGGGTGGTGCGGTCCGCGGGGTGAGGCTCTACCCCCTTCCTCCTCCAAGCAACTTCTTCAACCGATCCTTGAGCCGCAGCGCTGTCGGATTTTCCGGCGCGAGCTGAAGCTCCCGTGCGTTCCAATCCCGCGCCGCCGCCGGGTCCCCCTCTTTCAAAGCCAGAAGGGCCCGGTTGTGGAGGGCTTTCAGGTTCTGGGGATTGAGCGCCAGGGCGCGGTCCAAGTGATCCTTCGCTTCCGCCAGTCTTCCCAGGGCCAGATAAGCCCCGCCGAGATTGCTCTGGGCATCGTCAGAGTGCGGCTCCAGCGTCGCGGCCCGGTCGTAGAGGCCGCGGGCGGCGGGGAGGTCGCCGGCGCGGGCCGCCAGGTTGCCGAGGTTCAGATAGGAGAGGAAGTCAGCAGGATTGCTCGCGAGAGCCGCCCGGTAGTGCGCCGCGGCCTCCGCCGGCTGGCCACGGTCCTCGGCAAGCCGGGCGAGATTGTAGTGGACGAGGTCGAGCCGGGGGGTGAAGCCGGCGAGCCGGGGGAGGGCGAAAGCGGCGAGCACGATGAGACCGAGACCGAGCGCCGCCCGGAGGCGCCGCTGGCGAAGAGCCGTCGCCCCTTCCGCCAGGGGCACGGCGCCGATGAGCAGGAGAGCGGGAACGACCGGGAGCCGGTAGCGCGAGAAGAGAAAGAAGACGACCGTCGAGGCGCACCAGGCGAGGATGAAGAGAAGGGCCGGGGCGAAGGGAGCGAGCGGGCGATGCCGGTAGGCGAGAAGCAGGAGGCCCACGGCCGCGAGGAGGGCCGCGCCGCCGAATTCGAGGAGCGGCAGGCGGAGGAGGGGCGAGAGGTCGCGCGCATAGTAGTAGTCGACCGCGTCCGGCTGCTCGTACCAGCCCCAGAAGAGCCGGAGCTTGTGGAGCTGCAGGTTCAGGTAGGCGCCCGGATTCGCCCGCGCCCAGGCGAGGCCCCGGCCGAGCCAGTAGCGCGACACCTCGCCCGCCGAGAGCCGGCGGCCCAGGGACTGCTCGGCGACCCGGGTAGGCTCCTGCCTTTCGAGGGCCGGAATCTGCTTGCCGGGAACGATCGGCCGGTAGGTGCCGTCCGCCAGGGCGTTGTTGCCGATGTAGAAGTTGACGCCCCCCTGAGAGGTCGTGGGGAGCGGCTCGCCGCCCACCCAGGCATTGCGGAGCGCCACCGGCACCAGGGCGAGGAGAGTGCCGAGGAGGAGAGCGCCCGCATCGCGCAGGAATTGCCGGCGGGGCTGCCGCCAGGCGAGGCAGGCGAGGAGAGGCGCGATGAGAAGAGCGTTCTCGCGCAGGAGGGCGAGCACTCCGGTGAGCACCCCGGTCCCGAGCCAGCGCCAAAACGACGACCGCGCGCGGGCCGCGGCGAGCGCCCAGAGGAGAAAGGCGGTCACCGCGACGGCCGGCGACTCCTTGAGAACCTGGACGTCGTAGAAGAGAAACGGCCCGTAGATCGCCGCGAGGCCCGCCGCGGCGAGGCCCACCCCCTCGCCCGCGATCTCCCGCCCGGCCCGATAGAGGGCATAGATTCCGGCGACCGAGAGGAAGATCTGGAAGAGATAGATGACGTCCAGGTGCGGCCCGAAGAGGCGATAGAGAAGACCGAGGAGGTAAGGGTAGAGCGGCGCCTGGAAGAAGACCTCCGACCCCAGCCAGTCCCCCGCCGCGATCTGCCGCGCCCAGCGGTCGTATTCCTGGCTGTCCATCACCAATTGGCCGAAGAACGGCGCGTTCCGCACCGCCCAGAAGTGGCCAAGACGGAGGATGAGGGCGAGCGCCAGGAGGGCGAAGAGGAGGCGCCGGCTCCGAATTTCGCGCCTGTCGCCGGCACCACGGGCGCTAGCAGGGGGGGGCGAGGGATCCATGAGACGCCAACTAATCTCTCATAGTTCGCTGCCGAGGTGCGGCGAGCGAGGAGTGGTAAAATACAAAGCTCTGGAGAGCAAATATGCTTCTTGGCTACCTGAACGCCGCGATGGAGAAGGCCCACTACGAGATGATCGAAGACGAAGAGCCCTACTACGGAGAGATTCCGGGCCTGGAAGGGCTCTGGGCGACGGGGCCGACCCTGGAGGGGTGCCGCCGCCGCCTGATGGAAGCTCTCGAGGACTGGGTCTTCTTCAGCATCTCGCGAGGTCAGGATTCTCCGGCAGGCTGGAGTGACAGAGTGTGAAGAAATCGGCCCGCCGCGTGTAGAGTCTCCAACGCCGATAGTAGCAGGCAGTTGAGGCCTGCGGAGACTTCGGGGATTCTGAGGTAGCGGCTGGGCGTCTCTACGAAGTCCTTGCGTGCGCCGGTCTGATTTTTTCACAGCCTCTGAGCCGCGAGGATTGGTTCTCCGCGCAGTAGAGGCCCCTCGGCACCCCTGTGCTACCATCCCGCGCCACCCCCCTGGAGACCGAGCACCCATGGCGACGATCGAGTTCACCGGCAATTATGACGACCTGTCGACGGACAAGGGCTATCAGTTCAAGTTCTACTGCGAGAAGTGCCACAACGGCTACATGTCGAGCTTCAACAGCTCGAAGCTCGGGATCGCCGCCTCGGCGATGGAGGTGGCGGGCGGCCTCTTCGGTGGCATCTTCGGCCGGGTGGCGGACAGCGCCTACCAGGTGCAGCGCGCCATCGGCGGCCCGGCGCACGACTCAGCGCTCCGCGAGGCCGTGGCCGAGATCAAGCCGATGTTCCAGCAGTGCGCGCGCTGCGGCCACTGGGTGTGCGAGCCGGTCTGCTTCAACAAGAAGGCCCAGCTCTGCCAGACCTGCGCGCCCGATCTCGAAGAGGAGATCGCTTCCGCCCAGGCCGAGGCGGCCCGCGACCAGGTCCATGAGAAGGCGCGCGAGGTGGACTGGACGAAAGGCCACGACCTCTCGGCGGTCGGCGGCGCGGTGTGCAAGGCCTGCGGCGCCAAGCTCACGGGCGGCAAGTTCTGCGGCGAGTGCGGAGCGCCGGTCAGCCAGACGAAGCACTGCGGGGGCTGCGGCGCCGAGGTCGAGGGCAACCCCAAGTTCTGCCCCGAATGCGGCCAGCACTTCGCCTGAAGAGTCTAGGCCCTGAAGAGTCTAGGCAAAGAAGCTCCGCACCCCATCGCACACCACGTCGACCTCGTCATCTTGAAGCTCGGGGAAGATCGGCAGGCAGAGGCACTCGCGGGCGGCCGCGGTCGCCACGGGGAGGTCGCCGGGAGCGGGGAGCTGGCAGGCGAGAGCCGGCTGGGTGTGGAGCGGTGTGGGGTAGTGCACTGAGGAGCCGATCCCGATCCCCGCGAGGTAGCTCATCAGCTCGTCCCGCCGGGGAGTGAGGATCGTCATCTGGTGGTAGACCGACTCGGCCTCGGGCGGATCCTTGGGAAAGCGCAGGTCGCCCACCCCGGCGAGGCGCTCCAGGTACATCGCGGCCAGGGCCCGGCGGCGCGCGTTGTCGCGATCGAGGAGGGGCAGGCGGCAGTTGAGGACGGCGGCCTGCAGGCTGTCGAGCCGGCTGTTGGTGCCGAGCGCGACGTGGTGGTAGCGCGAGGTCTGGCCGTGGTTGCCGAAGCGGCGCACCCGCTCGACCAGCACCGGCTCGTTGCCGGTCACCGCGCCGCCGTCGCCGAAGCAGCCGAGGTTTTTGGTCGGATAGAAGCTCCAGGCGGCGAGCCGGCCGAAGCCTCCCACCCGCTGACCACGCCAGCGCGCGCCGTGCGCCTGGGCGGCGTCCTCGATGAGCCAGAGCCCGTTTCTCCCCCGCAGGTCGAGCACGGCGTCGACATTGAAGGGACGGCCGTAGAGATGGACGCCGATCACCCCCACCGTCCGTGAGGTGACCCGCGCCGCCGCGTCTCGCGCGTCGAGGTTCAAGGTGTCGGGCTCGACGTCGGCGAAGACCGGCCGGCCTCCGAGGAGGGCCACCACCTCGGCGGTAGCGAAGAAGCTGAAGGAGGGGACGATCACCTCGTCGCCCGGCTTCAGGCCGAGAACCTGGAGGGCAATCAGCAGGCCGTCGGTGCCGTTCGCGACCCCCGCGCAGGCGTCGACGTCCAGGAAGTCGGCGAAGGACTGCTCGAACTCCCGGACCTCGGGGCCGAGGATAAAAGCGTTGGTGTCCAGAATGCGTCGCCAGCGCTCGGCGAGCTGCGCTTCGATCCGGACGCGCGTCCGGGCGAGGTCCAGGTAGGGTACGTTCATCAGGTCGCGCATTCTATCTGTAGGTGTCGCGCCGAAGCCAATCATTTCGTCTGTCATACTCTGCCCCCATGTCCGAACGGCTGCGGTTCTACTGGGTCGTCGCGGTCTCCGGGGCCGTCTTGATGGCTCTGGAGATCCTGTCGAGCCGTGTGCTCGCTCCTCACTTCGGCAACAGTGTTTACGTATGGGGCTCGATCATCAGCGTGTTCCTGGCGGCCCTCTCCGTCGGCTACCTGTGGGGCGGCCGCCTCGCCGATCGCGAGCCGCGGATGGCCTCGCTCGGCCGGCTGATCGCGCTCGCCGGGGTCTTCGAGGCCGTCCTGCTTCTCGCCGGCGGTCGCATGGCGGCCGTCCTCGGCGCCTGGACCGGCAACTCGCCGTCGGGGACCCTCCTGGCCGCCGCCGTCCTCTTCGGTCCGGCGAGCGTTCTCCTCGCCATGGTCTCGCCCTATGCCGTGCGCCTCGCGGCGCGCGATCTCGGTCGCCTCGGCAACACCACCGGCCGCCTCTACGCTCTGAGCACCCTGGGGAGCCTCGCCGGCACCCTCGGCTGCACCTTCCTCCTCATCCCTTTCCTCGCCCTCCGGCAGATCCTCGCCCTGGTCCTCGCGGCGACCGCCGTGACCGCCCTCTTCGCTCTGGCCGACGCTTTCCGCAAGGAAGCCCTGGCGGCCGTCCTCGCGAGCCTCCTCCTCGTTCTAGCCCTGTCGAGCGGCTGGCTGCCGGAGCGGCGCGAGAAGGGGCTGATCTACGAACGGGTCTCTCCCTACCAGAGCCTGGAGGTGCGGGAGAGCGAGGGGGTACGGACGCTGGTGAGCGACCGGATCTCCCAGGCCTCGGTGCGGATGGCGGACGGCGAGCCGGCTCTCCTCTATCCGCGCTACGTGCCGGCCGCGCTCCTCATCGCCCCGAAGATTCGGCGCCTGCTGGTGTTGGGTCTGGGCGGCGGCAGCGTCGGGACCTATCTCGCCCGGCGGCTGCCCGACCTGCACATCGAGTACGTGGACATCGACCCCGCCGTCCCGGAGGTAGCCCGTCGCTTCCTCGGTTTCCGTCCCGGGGCGAACACCCGGGTGACCGTCTCGGATGCCCGCGGCTTTCTCCATGGCTCCAGGGAAACCTGGGATTTCATCTACTGCGATACCTACATCGGTCTTTCGGTGCCGTTCCACTTGACCACCGTGCAGTTTCTAGAGGAAGTCCACCGGCACCTCGCGCCGCATGGGGTCTTCGGGCTCAACCTCGCGGCGGGCCTGGGCGATCCGTTCTCCCGCGCCATGTACCGCACGGTGCGCAACCGGTTCGCCAATACCTATGTCGTCGACGTCCGCGGCGCCTCGAACGTCCTCGTCCTGGGGACCGACGACAGTCACCTCTCCTGGGACGATCTCGCGCGGCGCGGCCAGGAGCTCGGGGCCACCCTGCGCTTCGACCCGCCGCTCGAACGCCTAGCCCATGCCTTCGCCGAAACCAATTTCGATCCCGCCTCGGCGGATCTCCTGACCGACGAGTTCGCCCCGGTGGACCGCCTCATCCAGCTCGGCCGGTCGGCGCGGGTTCCCGCTCCCGGCTCAAAGCGGTAGGTCCGTTGTACCGGGATCTGGTACCATCCACCGATGCGAGAGATGTCAGCCCACGAATTCCGCAGCCACTTGCGGGAAGCCGTCGAGGAAGTCGTCGAGGATCATGTCCCCCTGCGCGTCAAGCGGCGTGGAGGGCAGGATTTCGTGGTCGTCAGCGCCGAGGATTGGGAGCGGGAGCAGGAGACGCTGTACGTCCTAGAGAACAGGTCGCTCATGGAGCAGATCGAGCGTTCGCAGAAGACTCATGCGGCGGGCACGGGCTATCGGCCCTCCCCGGAGGAGTTGGATGCGCTCGATCGTGTTTGAAGGCGATACCTGGGAACAGTACGAGAACCTCCGCCAGCGCGACTCCGGTTTGCACCGTGTCCCCTGTCGACAGCTCAAGGAGATGCAGCGGGGCGATCCCGCTCTCGGGACCGGCAAGCCCGAGCCTCTCCGACATGGCCTGAGCGGCCTCTGGTCCCGCCGGCTGTCGCTCAAGGATCGGCTCATCTATCGTTTCGACGAGGACCATCTCTATGTCGTGGCGATCGGTGGGCATTACGATCGGTGATGCCGTCTTTCTCTCGGCCCGCTGACCTGGATCGCAATTGATCTTTACGGAGGTGAGATGACCTGGAGCGTCTGGGCGCTCTTCGCCGTCACCGAGGCGCTCCTCTGTCTCACCCCGGGGCCGGCGGTGCTCTTCGTCTTCTCGCACGGCCTCGCCCGGGGCGGCCGAGCCTCGCTCTGGGCGAACGCCGGAATTCTCGCCGGAAATGCGTTCTATTTCTTTCTCTCGGCGCTCGGCCTGGGAGCCGTCCTTCTCGCCTCGCACCGGGTATTCACGGTTCTCCAGTACGTGGGTGCTCTCTACCTGACGCGGGCTACGGCTATCTGGCGGCGCGGGCGTCGCGGGTAGCGTGGGAGCCGCGGTTTGTACGGATCACGAACCGAGTCAGCGGGGGGCTGCTCATCGCGGCGGGGGCCGGGCTGGCGCTTAAGCTCTAAGAGGTGAAGGATGTCACCTGAGAGAATCGGCGGGTGTTACAGGAATTTATTTAGGCTTTTACGGTTAGGAGGGTATTGGTCTATGAGGTTATGATAGAACAGTCAACCGCACCGATCAGGAAAAGAAGGAGGTCTCCCCTTGGCCACTCACCAGCCGCCGCGTGAGGCGGAATGGATTCCGCCCAACGTCGACATCGAAGCCTCATCCCTCGACATTCTCGAGTCGGAGTTCCACAACCCCCAAGTCGGAATCCTGGAGGATGCCGGCGCCAAGCTGTCCCCGGACGTGATCGTCATCAAGGTCGAGGCGTAAGGCTTCTTCCGCATGAAGCTCTGTCTCGTCAGCCCGCCGACCGTCACCGAGTTCGGACGGGAAGTCGCCGAGTCCGAAGCGGTTCGCCGGCTGGCGGAGCACGCCCCGGTGGGCCTCCTGACCTTGGCTGCGGTTTTAGAGGAGATCGGGACGCTACCGGAGATCGTCGATCTGAACCGGCTCTACTACGATTTTCTCCGCGAGCCGGAAACGTCGACGGATTTCTGTGCCTACGCCGTCGACCACCTCCTCGCGCGCGATTTCGACGTCGCCGGCTTCGGCACCCTCTGCAGCAGCTACCCGCTGACCTTGAGGATCGCCCAGCGGCTGCGCGCGGCCCGCCCCGAGGTTCCGATCCTCATGGGCGGACCCCAGGCGTCGGCGGTCGACGTGGCGACCCTCGAACGCTTCCCGTTCGTCGATTACGTCGTGCGTTTCGAGGCCGAGGAAAGCCTGCCCCGCCTGCTCGACGTTTTGGAGAAAGGCGGCGAGCCGGGCGAGGTTCCCGGGATCACCTGGCGGCAGGACGGCCGCGATGGCCGCGATGGCCGCGGCGGTCGCATCGTGCGGACGCCGAGCGCGCCGGTGATCGAAGATCTCGACGGGCTGCCCCTTCCGGCCTACCACCGCTACCCTTACCTGCGCCACGCCCGCTCGATTCCCTTGGAGCTCGGGCGCGGTTGTCCGTACGCCTGCACCTTCTGCTCGACCAACGATTTCTTCCGGCGCAGCTTCCGGCTCAAAACCCCGCGGCTCGTCGTCGAGCAGATGATCCGGCTCAAGGCGGAGTACGGTATCTCCCGGTTCGAGCTCATCCACGACATGTTCACCGTCGACCGGCGGAAGGTCGTCCAATTCTGCGCGGCGATCCTCGAATCGGGGGAGGAGCTTCACTGGGGCTGCAGCGCGCGGACCGACCGGGTGGACGACGAGCTTCTGGATCTCATGGCCGCGGCCGGCTGCCGGGGGATCTTCTATGGGATCGAAACCGGCTCGGCGAAGCTCCAGAAGTCGATCGACAAGGGACTTCTGCTTCCGGACGCCCTGGCGCGCATCCGCGGCGCGAGCGAACGGGGCATCCGCACCGCGGCGTCTCTCATCACCGGCTTTCCCGACGAGACGGAGGAGGACTTCGCCGATACGGTCGATTTCTTCGTCCGCACGCTCCGCTACGAGAACGCGATGCCGCAGCTCCACGTTTTGGCACCGCTCGCCGACACGCCGATCCACCGCGAGTATCTGGACCGGCTGTCCTTCGACGATTTCTTCTCCGATATGTCTCACCAGGGCTGGGAGCAGGATCCGGAGGACCGCGCCCTGATCGCCGCCCACCGCGACGTCTTCCCCAACTTCTACGCCGTGCCGACGCCGCTCGACCGCAAGCTCGTCAAGGAAGTCCGCGGCTTCCTGCTCCGTGGAGCGAAGGCCTTCCGGTATCTCCTGGTCGCCCTGCATCAGGAAGAGGGCCACATTCTAGAGGTCTTTCGCGAGTTCCAGCTCTGGCGTAGCCGGCAGGGGGAGGGGACGGACGCTTCCACCGCCTCCGATGCCTGGATGCCGTACTACCTGCGAGACGAGTTTCGGCGGGATTTCCTGCGCTTCGTCGAGGAGCGCTTCGTGCGGTCCGGCAGGCCGGCCACCGCCGCCGCATTTTCCGCTTTAGTCGCCTACGAGACCGAGTTCGACGCGGTGGTCGCCGAGGACTCGGCGCCCGCGGCGCCCCGCCCGGCCCTTGAGGTCGCCTCGGTGCCGGCCCTCGCCGCAAACGTCCGGCTGGTGGACGTCTCGGTCGACTACCGGAAGCTCCTGGACGTCCTGATCGAAGGCGGGAGCCTCGCCGAGGTACCGAAGGTCCGGCAGCGGCTCGCCTCCCGCCAGCTCCCCGGCCGCCGGCCGGAGGTTCTCCAGCTGAGCCCGCTCTCCGCCGCCGTGCTCGCCCTCTGCGACGGCCGGCGGACGGTCGCGGAGGTCGGGCGGGAGATGGCGCGGCTGCCTTTCGACCTGCACGGAGTCCCCGCCGGCCAGGCCTGCCGGGTGGGGCTCGCGCGGCTCCAGAGGGACGGCCTGATCGAAGACCTCGCCGCCGCTCACTGAAAGCCTGGGGCATGACCGGGGTGACGCCGGGGAGATCCACGGATAAGATAGCGCCCCTGTCATGGCCGCCCAGGTCCCCCAGAAGCGCCTCACGAAGGTGCTGATCGCGAACCGCGGAGAGATCGCCGTGCGGAATCCTTCGTGGACTCCGCGAGATGGGGATTGCCGGGGTCGCCGTCTACTCCGAGGCCGACCGCCGGTCGCTCCCCGTGCTCCTCGCCGACGAGGCCTACCCGATCGGCCCGGCGCCGTCCCGCGAGAGCTACTTGAAGGCCGAGGCTCTGGTCGATCTGGCGCTCCGCATCGGAGCGGACGGCATCCATCCTGGCTACGGCTTCCTCTCCGAGAACGCCTCCTTCGCCCGGCTCTGTCGGGACGCCGGGGTGACCTTCATCGGTCCTTCGCCTGAGGCCATCGCGGCCATGGGCTCGAAGGTCGAGAGCCGGCGGCTCATGATGGCGGCGGGGGTGCCCGTCGTCCCCGGTGGCAAGGACCCCCTCCCCGACCTCGAATCCGCCGCCGCCGCCGCCGAGGCGATCGGCTATCCGGTCATGCTCAAAGCGGCTTCCGGGGGAGGCGGCAAAGGGATGCGGATGATCGCGAGCCCGCCTGAGCTTCCCGCCGCCTACCGCGGCGCCCGCTCCGAGGCCGCGGCGAGCTTCGGCGATGACTCGGTGTATCTCGAAAAGTTCATCGAGAACCCCCGCCATGTGGAGATCCAGATCCTGGGCGACCTCCACGGCCGGGTGGTTTCTCTCGGCGAGCGCGAGTGCTCGGTGCAGCGCCGGCACCAGAAGGTCGTCGAGGAGGCCCCCTCGATCGCCGTCACCCCCGACCTCCGCCGCCGCATGGGCGAGGCGGCCGTGGCGGCCGCCCAGGCGGTGGGCTACAGCAACGCCGGTACGGTCGAATTCCTCCTCGCCAAAGACGGCAGCTTCTACTTCCTGGAGATGAACACCCGGCTTCAGGTCGAGCACCCGGTGACCGAGCTGGTCACCGGGATCGACCTCGTCCGCGCCCAGGTGCGGATCGCCGAGGGGCTGCCCCTCGGCCCGGAGGTCGACGCGTTTGCCGAGTCGGGTCCGCGCGGCCATGCGATCGAGATCCGCCTCTACGCCGAGGACCCCTGGAACCGCTTCACCCCCTCGCCGGGCCGCATCGAGCGCCTCGTTCTCCCCCAGGGGCCGGGGGTGCGGAACGATTTCGGGGTCTACGAGGGCTCCGAGGTGACGATCCACTACGACCCCATGCTCGGCAAGCTCATCGTCTGGGCCGCCGACCGCGAGCGCGCCCTGGAGCGCCTCTCCCGCGCCCTCTCCGAGCTGCGGGTCGAGGGCATCCGCACCAATGCCTCCCTTTTCGAAAGCCTTCTCGCCGATCCCGATTTCCGTTCCGGCAACCTCGACATCGGCATGCTCGATCGGAAGCTCGCGGCCGGCGACTTGCAGCCCGTGCACGAAACTCGCCTTGCGGACCTCCCGCTCTTGGCCGCGGCCCTGGCGCATTTCGAGCGTTCCCAGCGCACCGCTGCCGTCGTGTCGGGAGAAAGCGGAAAACCGGCCTCGCGTTGGGGTACCGTGGCCAGGCGTGAGGCCGTGTCGGGAGCCGCATGGAAGTGATCGTTCGTTCCGGCGACCGCGAGGAGCGGATGCAGGTCCGCCGGCTCGACGGCGCGGCTCGCTCTCCAGGCACTCACGAGATCCGCATCGGGGAACGTACCTACGTGATCGATGCAGCCGATCTGCCGAACGGCGCCTGGAGCCTTCGGTTGGAAGGGCAGCAGCACGAGGTCTCCGTCCGCCCCCGTGGCGGGGAACGGTACGAGGTGCACGCCGAGGGACGTTCGACGTCGGTCGAGGTGCTCGATCCCCTAACCTTCCTCGCCCAGCAGTCGAGCGGCGGCAAGGCCGCCCGCCGCCGCCAGCGGGTGACTGCCTACATGCCGGGCCGGGTGGTGGCGGTGCTCGCCGAGGCCGGCCAGACGGTCACGACCGGCCAGGGGATCGTCGTCCTCGAAGCGATGAAGATGCAGAACGAGATCGGAGCCGAGCACGACGGAGTGCTGAAGACCCTCTTCGTCCAGCCCGGCCAGGCGGTCGAGGGTGGCGACCCGCTGTTCGAGATGGAGTGATGCCCAACGCCCCGCACCGCTGGGCCGTCCCCCTCCTCCTCGCCGCCTTCGTCCTCCTCTGCGCTCACGGCCTCCTCTGGGACACCCCGACCGTCGACGAATTCGCCCACCTGCCCTCGGGTTGGTACTACTGGCAGACCGGCAACTTCGCCCTCTTCCCGCAGAACCCGCCGCTCGTCAAGCTCCTCTCCGCCCTCCCGCTTTTCCTGATCCATCCCGCGGTCGACACCGCGGTCCGGGTGCAGAACACCGGCTGGTTCCCGTGGGTTTTCGGCACGGACTTCATGGAGCGCAACCGGGCGATCTACGATCGGGTTTTCCTCCTGGGCCGGCTCCCCATCGTGCTCCTCGGGGTGTTGACCGGCCTCCTCGTGTACCGTTGGGCGCGCGAGCTTTACGGGACGGGGGCGGGGCTCGTCGCCTTGATCCTCTTCGTTTTCTGTCCGTCGATCGTGGCCCACGCGCATTTGGCGACCGTCGACCTGGGATCGGCTTTCTTCACGGTGCTCGCGCTCTATCGACTCTATCGCTACCTCCGAAAACCGACGCGGCGCCGGCTGGTGCTCTGCGGCCTCGCCTTAGGCGCGGCAGAGCTTTCCAAGTTCACAGGGATTCTGCTCTACCCGATCTTCTTGATCCTGGTTCTGATTCCGCTGGAGGTCCGCCAGGACGGGAGGAAACAGCTCGGTCGGAATCTCGCTTCGCTCGCGGCGATCGTTCTCCTGAGCCTCCTCGTGATCGATCTGGGCTACCTCTTCCAGGGAGTGGGACGGCCGCTGCGGGATTTCCATTTTGAAAGCCGCTCGATGGCGCGGGTGGCTTCGCTGCTCCCCGGCCTGCCGGCACCGCTCCCGGCCCCGTACCTCCAGGGCGTGGACGATCTCCAACTCATCAACGAGACGGGGGAGTATCCGAATTACCTTTTCGGACGCTGGTCCCGGCAGGGTTTCAAGGCCTATTACCTGATCACCCTTCTCTACAAGAGCCCGCTTCTCCTCCTGCTCGCCGTTCTCCTCGCGCCCTTCGCCCGCGCCAAGGAGGTGCGAGGCCAGCTATTTCTCTGGCTTCCGGCCGTCGCTCTCTTCCTCGCGTTCTCGCTGCTCAGCCGGGTGGACTACGGCATCCGCTACGTGCTGCCCATCCTGCCGCTCGCCTGTATCTACGCCGGCCGGCTCGTGCCATGGTTTGCCGCCCGCGGCCGAACCCTGCGCGTCGCCGGGCTCGCCTGTCTCGCGATCTATCCCCTTTCGGTGCTGGCCGCGACGCCGGACACTCTCGACTATTTCAACGTCCTAGCAGGCGGCCAGGGGGATCGTATCCTCCTCGACTCGAATCTCGATTGGGGCCAGGGCTTGAAGCGCCTCAAACGCTACATGGACCACGAGGGCCTTCAGAAGATCGACCTCGCCTACTTCGGCCACGTCGACCCCGCGATCTACGGCATCCACTGGGAGTTCCCCGATCCCAGCCGCCCGGGCCCTATCGCGGTCTCGGCGAACTTTCTCCACGGCTATCCCTACGCGACCTACGCCAACGGGCACATCCTGCCGATCCCTCCTGGAGCGTTCCGCTGGGTGGGACGGTCGCCGCGGGTGGCGGAGTTGGGCGGGGGGATTTTCGTGTACCAGAACCCTTGAGGAGCCTCCGCATGAAAAAGATTTCGATCGGCTGTCGGCTGTTCCTGCTCGCCTTTGCGGTCTGCTGCCCGTTTGCACTCCTGCGATATCGTTTCCTTGATATCTACAGACCACCTCTCGGAATTCTGTAGTCAGCTGTCCCACCTTGGGAAGTGAGCTTAGATCCCACTGGTCGTCGGGATCGCATGGTTCGACGGTTTTGCGACCGCGCCCAGGTGATAAGAGCGCGTCCTGCAACGTTAGTCGTGGAGCCGTCTCATCTATAGGAGACTTATACGATGGAAGCCATGGGTCATTAAAGGCTCTAAGTATCTCGAGCTCGCTCTGCGGTTCCTTCAAGGTAGAGTCGATCAAACTAATTTCACGCCGAGCTAAAGTCATTCTGATTAAGAAAAGCCTCCCTGCAAGTAGTGGACTACCACCGGAGAGATGAAGTAGAGCGGTAGGTTTAGCAAGTGGGCTAAATTACCGTCATGCTGACGTCGCATACTTGCTATTGAAAAATGTAACTGGACCTCTTCGGTCCATCGCGACTTTCCGTCGATCTCAAGGTATCGCTGCCACGATACCCTTGCCTCTGAGTAGAGAAATAGGTGTTCCAACGCGGTGGCACGATTAAAGACGGCTTCGGGCAGCTTGGGGGCAATGGCTACTGCTCTCTCCGCCATCTCTAATGCCGCTGCATAGTCTTCGGGATGATCCTCGACGGCGGCGCGCTCGCCGTAGAGAGCCGACAGGTCAGACAGGAGGGTTGCATTGCCAGGTGCGAGATGGACGGCCTCTTCCAGATCCGCTGCCGCCGCATCGATATTCTTGCCAGCTAGAGCGCAAAGCGCCCTATCGTGGAGATCGCTTGAGGTAGGCGAGGTAACTGGGGTAGGAAGCATTCTACAAAGACGGGCGAACTCCTGCTGGGTCTGCCTATCGATCGGGGTTGGATAGTGCGCATAGGCAGTCTGACTTGCCAATCGCCCCAACGTGAGACGCGCGGCGCCGAGCTTCCCCACGAGGCGGCTTGTTCCCTCTCGGGAGGGTAGATTCGAGAGTGTCTTGGTTAGCCAGGGCACCAGAAGCGTCAAAGCGCATCCGAGCAAGACGCCTCCCACGAGTTGCGACCACCTCCAGAACCTTAGGTCTCTCCAGCGGGAAGCCTGGGCCTTCCTGTTGAGCGTCGCCATGAAGCTCTATTCTGCTGTGTCCCTGGGTCCATAGGTTGAGGGCATGCTCTTCGTTCATCACCGAGCCGTGGTAGTTTGCTCGCGGCAGGCACGCTATGAAGACCACGCTAAGAGTGGAAGGCGAAATCACTGAAGACGGGCGCCTGCTCGTTGATCTGCCGCCTGAGTTGCCCCGTGGCCGAGTCACCGTGACCCTGGAGCCTCTCTTCGAGGATGACCTCGAATTGACGGACGAAGACTTGAACGGAGCAGGACTCACCGCGGAAGAGATCGCCTCGTCCCCCGAGATCGGTGCCTGGGGTGAAGAGCGCGAAGGGCAGAGCGGCGCGGAGTATGTGGAGATCCGGCGCCGTTCCGCGCTCTAAGCGCTCTCCCTACCCCTCCGCCCCTTAGCCCACCGGCGGTGCATCCAAAGCCACATCTCGGGATGCAACCGGATCTCCTGTTCCAACGCCTCTAAATACCGGCGGGTGAGCTCCTGGACCGCTTCTTCTCCCCCGCCCTCGGGGAAGATCGGCGGCCGGGCCACGAAACGGTAGGTTCCGCCGGGGGTGGGGATGCCGAAGCAGGCGACGACGGGGGTGCCGGTGCGGAGCGACATGCGGGCGAGGATGGGGGTGGTGAGGGCGGGGTGGCCGAAGAAGGGGACTTCGATGCCTTCCTTCTCTTGCACTCGCTGGTCGATCAGGATGGCGATGCGGCCGCGGTCGCGGAGGATCTGGAGCATGCGGCGGGCGGCTCCGTGCTTGTGGAGGATGCCATTGCCGAAGCGAGTGCGGAGGTGGGCGAGCTCGGTTTCCAGGTACGGATTGTCGGCGGGCCGGGCGACGACGTGCATGGGGCCTTTGTAGAGGCCGACGGGGAGGGCGGCGATCTCCCAGTAGCCCAGGTGGGCGGAGAGGACGAAGACCCCGCGACCGGCGGCGGCGGCGGTTTCCAAGTTCTCCCAGCCTTCGTAGGTGAAGCGCTGGCAGAGCTCCTCCTGGGTGAAGCGGGAGGAGGAGACGAGATCGGTCAGGGCGCCTCCGAAGTGGCGGAAGCAGGCGGCGACCACGGTCCGGCGGGTGGGCTCGTCCATCTCCGGCCAGGCGAGGGCGAGGTTCCGGAGGGCCACGTCGCGGTGCCGGCGGTCGAGCCGGTGGGCGAGAGCGCCGAGGCGCTCGCCCATGCCACGGGCGGTGGCGTGCGGGAGCGCGCGGAGGAAACCCTTCAAGGTCAGGTAGAGGGCCTGCTCCACCCGGTGACGGACGGGGGCATTCTTCATGGGCAGGAAACCCTCGGGGTGAGCCGGTCGATCTCGGCGTCCAGCCAGCTCCAGAAGGCGGGCTCGGGCTCGGCCTGGATGGGCAGCTCGGCGATTTCAGCCGAGGGGAGGTCGAGGCGTCCTTGGAGCTTCACCCGGTCTTTCGCGGTCATCAGGACGGCGGCGGCTCCGCTCGCCCGGTAGGCGGCGGCGATGCGGGCTAGGCTCGGGGCTGGGTAGGGGTGGTGGTCGGGGAAGGCGAGCTCTCCGGCGATCTCGAAGCCGAGCTTTCTCACCTGGGCGGCGAACCCTTCGGGCCTCGCTATGGCGCTCACCAGGAAGACTTTCTCTCCCGGCGCGAGCGGCGCGCCGTCCTCTCGCCGCGGCGCTCCCGGACGGGTGACGCTCGCGAAGCCGGGGCCGGTGAAGCCGCGCGGCCGGAGCGCCTGGGCGAGGGCATCGCCCGCTCCCAGCGTCGTCTCGGGAGCGACCCCGGTGAGGATCGCCGCGTTCGCCCGGGAGACCGCCCCGAGCGGCTCTCGGAGCCGGCCGCCGGGGAGGAGGCGGCCTCCAGCCCAGGGATCGGCGGCCGGAAAGACGAGGAGGTCGAGGTCGCGGGCGAGGCCCAAATGGGAGAAGCCATCATCTAGAAGGAAGAGGTCCGGCGGCGGCTGAAGATGGTTTAGGGCATGGAGGCCGCCCGCGTAGCGGTCGGGAACGACGACCACGGCCACCCCCGGCAGCTCGCCGGCGAGGAGCACCGGCTCGTCCCCGGCGACTTCAGGCCCGAGGAGCGGCCCGCCTCCCGTGCTCACCACCCGGACTCCTCGCACCTCCCGGCTGCCGTAGCCGCGGGAGAGAATGCAGACGGCGAAGCCGCGGTCGCGGAGATGGGCGGCCAGGGCGGCGGTCATCGGGGTCTTGCCCGTCCCCCCGAAATGGAGATTGCCGATCGAGACGACCGGTCGGGGGAGCCGCTTCGCCCGCGTCCGATACCAGCGACGGCGGAGGCCATGGAGGCCGCCGTAGATCTGCTGCCAGGGGGAGACCGGCGGCGGTGGCGGCGCGGAGAGCGCCATCAGGACGGCACCCCCTTGCCGATCTCGTCGAGCACCGGGCGGAGAAGGGCCAAGGTGGCGGCGAGGGAGCCGCGGTTGTCCTCAACGAGCTGCCGGGCGCGCGCTCCCACCGCCTGGCCGGCGGCCGGATCGGCAAGCCAGGTGCTCCAGGCGTCGGCGAGGCCGGCGGCGTCCGTCACCCGGCGCCAGGCCCCGGCGGCGTCGAAGCGCTCTGCCATGTCGCGGAAGTTGTGCATCGCCGGGCCGACCGCGGTCGGCACCCCGAAGCGCGCCGGCTCCAGGGGGTTGTGGCCGCCGGTCGGCACCAGGGTCCCCCCCACGAAGGCCGCCGACGCCTGGGAGTAGAGGCCGGCGAGCTCTCCCAGGCTATCTAAGAGGACGACGGCGGGTCCCGGAGAGGGGGACGCCCCGAGTTGACTGCGCCGCAGCCTAGGGAGCCCGCGCGCGGCGAGCAGGCGCTCGACCTCGTCCCAGCGCTCGGGGTGGCGGGGAGCGAGGAGGAGGAGGGCGCGGGCGCCGCCGCCGAGCCGTACGAAGGCGTCGAGCACCTGCTCTTCCTCCCCCGCCATGGTCGAGCCGGCGAGGAGGAGGGGCCGGCCGGCGGCGAGCTTCGCCAGGTCCGCCTCCAGGGCCGGCTTCCTCTCGGGCTCGGGGGACTCGTACTTGAGATTGCCGGTCACCGTCACCCGTTCGGCGGGCACCCCGAGATGGAGAAGCTTGTCGCGGTCTTCCGCGGTCTGCACCCCGAAGCGGTCGACGCTCGAGAGGAGGGGACCGAGGAAGGGCCGCAGGCGGCGCATGCGTCGGAAGCTGCGGTCGGAGACCCGGCCATTGACGACGAAGATGGGGAGGCGACGAAGGCGGGCCTCGCGGAGGACGAGCGGCCAGAGGTCCCCCTCGACGAGGAGGAGGGCGCTCGGCTGGAAGCGGGCGAAGAAGCGGCGGACGGCGAAGCCCAGCTCGAAGGGGAGGTAGGCGACGTCCGTTCGGTCCCGGCTGGAGCTGCCGGGACTGCCGGCAAACGCCGCTCGCGCCCGCGCCTGGCCGGTGGGGGTGACCGTCGTGACGACCAGGGGGAGCGCGGCGGGGAGGGCGCGGGCGAGGGTCGCCGCCACCCCGACCTCCCCTACCGACACAGCGTGGATCCAGAGTCGCCCCTCTCGTCTCTTCCCAGGGGAAGTGTCCTGTCGGGGGGACGGTCCCCAGAGGCGGGCGGGGAGGACGGACAGGTAGTGGCTCCCCCGGCGGAGGAGGAGAAAAGGCCCAGCCAGGAGCAGCGCCAGGGCTGTCGCAAGCTGATAAAAAACCCAGAAGAGGGACCGCATCTCGGCCGGCAGTATAATGGCCTCGTATGCGCTCCGTCCGGCAGGGGTGTCTCAACCGCCGCTAGACGTACCCGAGACCCGGGCCGTATACCAGACACGATGCTAGAGCTTGTCTACACCGACCGCCACGACCGCAACGACCGCCACGAGCGCGGACAGCGTCCCATCTGGGCGGACGCCTCCGACCGCGACCTCCTCCACGCCTTGAAAGGCGGGAGCGAGGCGGCCCTCAACGAGCTCATCGGGCGGAAAACCAAGCCGCTCCTCCAGCTCACCGGCCGCATCCTGGGCGATGCCGAGGAGGCGCGCGACGTCGTCCAGGTGACGTTCTTCAAGGTCTGGGAGAACCGTACCCGCTACGACGACCGCTTCAGCCCGAACACCTGGATCTACCGCATCGCGAGCAACCTGGCGATCGACCACCTGCGGTCGCGGCGGAGCCGGGAGAAGAGCGCCGAGCCGGTCCGCCAGCACCTGCGCCAAGTGGCCGACGGCCGCGCCCAGCGCGACCTCTCCCGCCTGCAGCAGGGCGAGGTGGCGGCCATCTTCCGCGAGCTGTCGACCGATCTCTCCGAGAAGCAGCGCCTGGTCTTCCTCCTCCGCGAGGTCGAGGGCCTCTCCTCCCAAGAGGTGGCCGAGATCGTCGGGTGCCGGGAGTCGACGGTCCGCAATCACCTGTTCAACGCCAGAAAGCTCCTTCGCCGCGAGCTGGTCAAGCGCTATCCGGAGTATGCCGCCGGGTGGGTGCAGACGAACGGCAGCATGGAGGAGGCGCTATGACCGCCAAAACGCAGAGCTGTCCCGACTGGCGCCAACTCGCCGCCTACCGGCACGAAGGGCCCCAGACGACCGAGCCCGCCGGCTGGCAGGAAGCCCTGGAGCACCTGGACCGCTGCCCGGCCTGCCGGCAGTCCGCCGTCCACGCCGATCCGACCCTCCTCTTCCGCCGTCTCCCTGGGCTCGCCGCCGAGATGAGCGCCGGCGAGGAGGCCGCGGAGGTGGAGTCGATGCGCCAGGCGGTCGCCGTCATGCGCACGGCCCGGCGTCTCGAACCGCCCTCCGAGCGCTCGGTCTGGAAGCACTGGGTGGCCGCCGCCGCCCTGGCGGCCGCGGCCCTCTCGCTCGGCGCCGGCCACGGCCTGCACCGCGGACCGGCAGGCCCGACGACATTGGGCAACGCCCTCGCCCTGGCCGTTCCGGCCCTGCCGGCCGGCCCGCAGGTCTCGGCGGCGGCGGCGGGCGCCCCGCGCTTCGTCTCCGAGCCGGTGCCGATGGTCGAGGAGCTCAATCGCCCGGCCGCGCGGGTCTACCAGATGGACGGCGGCAAGAACCTCTCCGTGGTGATGATCGTCGACGAGCGGTTCGATGTCTGAAGCGCAACTGTTTTCTGCAATGATTCTCGCGCGGATGGGCATCGCCGCCCTTTCGCGCTAAACTCCCGAGTCCTCAGATGCGCTTCTTTAGCCGCGACTCCGCGCGCCTGCTCCTGATTCTGATGCTGCCCCTCCTCGCCGGAGAGGCCGCCCGGGGTCAGGCGCCGCCGCGGGTGGACGACGTCCTCGTCCTCCACGCCTACATGCTGAAGCACCAGCGGGCGAGCGACGCCATCCCCCTGGTCCACCCCCTGCTCTCGGACCGCGGGACGGTCGAGCTGCAGCCGGCGGAAAACACCCTGGTGATCCGCGACAGCCCCGGCGCCCTCGCCCGTATCCTCCCCGTGCTGCGCAGCTTCGACCACGCACCGCGGCCGCTCCGGGTGGAGATCATGATCGTCCGCGCCAGCAAGAGCAACGTGTCGCCGCCGATGAACCACTCGGACCTGCCGGAGGAGCTCACCCGCCGCTTGCGGAAGATCCTCCTCTACGACAACTACGACATGGAGGCGCAGGCGCAGCTCCAGCCGGTCGAGGGGGAGTCTCTGACCTACGAGATCGGCGAGGGCTACGTGGTCGCCTTCCGGCTGGGGACGGTGCTCCCCGACCGCCGCGTCCGGCTCGCCGACTTCGAGATCGGGCGGCGGCTGGCCCGGCGGGGCTCGCAGGAGCTGCTGCACACCAATTTGAACCTCTGGCTCGATCAGACCATGAGCCTGGGCCTCGCCAAGAACGAGGGGAGCCGCGAGGCCCTCATGGTGGTGCTGACGATCCGCGATCCGGAGGTCGCGCACAAGTGAGTGGCCAGAGGGAAAGACCCGTACGGAGGCCGGTTGAATCCGAGGACGGGCTCCTGGCTGCACGGAGCGCCCGAAGGAGACCGCCCGCAGGTTCAAACGGACCCCGTACCGAAAGACGGGAGAGCTAGACGATGCAGTTCGTATGCAGGATCGGAACCCCCGACGGCCGGGTGCTCGAAGAGCTGCTGACCGGCGCCGACGAGCGCGCGGTGCGGAGCGAGCTCGACAAGCGCGGGTACCACATCTTCGAGGTCCGCAGGAAGGGCGTCTCCGGCAACGCGGCGCTTTCCGGCGCCGCCCGCGGGATGGCGCGGCGGCGGCGGATCAAGAGCGACGAGTTCCTCGTCTTCAACCAGGAGCTCGCCGCGCTCCTCCGTGCCGGCCTCCCCCTCCTCCAGACCCTGGACCTGATGCTCGAACGCCTGCCGAACCCCGGCTTCAAGGCGGTGATGATCGAGATCCGCGACCAGGTGAAGAGCGGCGCCGACCTCTCCGAGGCCTTCGCCGCCCACGCCGAGATGTTCCCGCGTCTCTATCCCTCGTCGCTCAAGGCGGGCGAGCGCAGCGGCGAGCTCGAGCTGGTCATCCGCCGCTTCATCCGCTACATGAAGCTGATGCTGGAGGCGAGGAAGAAGGTCATCTCGGCCCTCATCTACCCGGCGGTCCTCGTCTGCCTGTCGATCACCATGATCGCCATCATGGCGATCTTCGTGGTGCCCAAGTTCCAGGTCTTCTTCAACGACCTGCAGGTCGACCTGCCTCTCCTCACCCGGATCACCCTGGGGTTCTCGCACTTCGCCTCGGCGCGGCCGTTCATCCTGTGGAACTGGGCCTGGGGCCTGGTGGGCCTCGCCGCTCTCGGCATGTTCTTAAACCGCATGGCGAAGACGCCCGAAGGGGCGGTCCGGCTCGACGGCTGGAAGATCCGCCTGCCGCTCCTGGGGCCGGTCCTCCACCGCTTCGCGCTCTCGGAGTTCTCGCGCTCGCTGTCGACCCTCCTCGCCGGCGGCATCCCGCTCGTCCCGGCCTTCGAGATCGCCGTCTCGTCGGTCGGCAACGCCTTCGTCCGCGCCAAGCTCGAACCGACCATCCAGCAGGTGCGCGAGGGCAAGCCCTTCCACGTCGCCCTGGAGCAGAGCGGCATCTTCATCGACATGTCGATCGACATGATCAAGGTGGGCGAGGCGACCGGGGCGTTGGATGAGATGCTGTCGAACGTGTCGGACCTCCTGGACGAGCAGGTCGAGACCCGCATGGCGCGGCTCCTGACTCTCGTCGAGCCCATGATGCTGGTCTTCATGGGGCTCATCATCGGCCTTCTCCTGGTGTCGATCTACCTGCCGATGTTCTCCATGCTGGGATCGGCGAAGTTCTGAGCGGGAACAGGCGGCGGGCCGGCGCTGTTGTGCTGGGGTTGTCCCCGCGACCGGTAGGTCAGACACCTTGCTGGACAGGAGTCGAGCGCGGTTGGCAGATTTTGCAGATGGAAACGAAGTCGAGGTGATCGGATGGTAGTCAATACGAAGCCGGCCCCGGCGGCCAAAGAGATCGAGACGGAGACGATCGAGCAGGCGCGCGAGCGCCTCTTAGTCGAGCGGCACGAGGCGGAGTCGTTCGCCGACCGCTACGGGCTGGAGTTCGTCGACATGACGCGCTTTAGGATCGACAACGACCTCTTCCGCCGCATCCCCTTCGATCTCATGCTGCGCTATGGCTTCATCCCCGAGGAGCAGCTGGACGGCCGCCTGGCGGTCGTCATGGCCGACCCGTCGGACGTCGTGAAGATCGACGAGATGGAGATGCTCCTCGGCCAGCCGGTCGAGGTCAAGGTCGGCGTGCGCTCGGCGATCTCTGAGATCCTCCAGAAGTCGGAGAGCGCCCAGCGGGTGATGGACGAGGCGTCGGAGGACTTCCGCATCCAGCTCGTCCAGGAGGACGACGAGGGCGAAGAGCTGCCTCTCGATCAACCGGATCACCGCCGACACCAGCCCGATCATCAAGCTCGTCGACTCGACGATGTTCAACGCCATCCAAAGGCGGGCCTCGGACATCCACATCGAGAGCCGGGACACCGAGGTGATCATCAAGTACCGGATCGACGGCGTCCTCTACCAGGCGATGGAGCCGATCGACAAGCGCCACCACCAGACGATCATCAGCCGCATCAAGGTCATGTCGGAATTGGACATCGCCGAGAAGCGCATCCCCCAGGACGGCCGCTTCAAGCTCCGTTTGAAGGGCCGGACGATCGACTTCCGCGTCTCGATCATGCCTTCGGTCCACGGCGAGGACTGCGTCATCCGAATCCTCGACAAGGAGTCGATGAACAAGGATTTCAAGAGCCTCAGGCTCGACATCCTGGGCTTCGACGACGAGATGATGCGCAAGCTCCGCAAGGCGATCCGCGAGCCCTACGGGATGGTCCTGGTGACCGGCCCCACCGGCTCGGGCAAGACGACCTCCCTCTACGCCTGCCTCTCCGAGATCCAGACCTCGGAGGACAAGATCATCACGATCGAGGATCCGGTCGAGTATCAGCTCCGCGGCATCACCCAGATTCCGGTCAACGAGAAGAAGGGGCTGACCTTCGCCCGCGGCCTGCGTTCGATCCTCCGCCACGACCCGGACAAGATCATGGTGGGAGAGATCAGAGACGAGGAGACGGCGCAGATCGCCATCCAGTCGGCGCTCACCGGGCACCTCGTGTTCACGACCGTCCATGCCAACAACGTCGTCGACGTCCTCGGCCGCTTCCTCAACATGAACGTCGACCTTTACAACTTCGTGTCGGCGCTCAACTGTATCCTCGCCCAGCGGCTGGTGCGGATGATCTGCACCCACTGCAAGCGACCGGTCAAGATGCCGCGGCAGGTTTTGGAGGACAGCGGTCTGGACCCCGCGATCTACTCCGACTTCACCTTCTACGAGGGGGCGGGGTGCATCGAGTGCAACGGTACCGGCTTTCACGGCCGGCTCGCCGTGTCGGAGCTGCTCGACCTGTCGGACAACATTCGCGAGTTGATCCTCGATCGCCGCCCGGGCTCGGAGATCAAGCGCGCCGCCAAAGAAGAAGGGATGACCTTCCTGCGTGAGTCGGCGCTCGAGAAGGCTCTCAAAGGAGTGACGACGCTGCGTGAGATCAACAAAGTCACCTTCGTGGATTAAGCGCGCGCTCGGCTTCTCGCCGCTCCCCGTGCCGCCGCACGTCTTCGACCTGGCCGAGCGCCGGCTGCGCTATGGCCAGTTCGTGCGTTCTGGCGCCGGTCGTGGTGGTGGCTATCGTTTCCGCTCCTATCGCGCCGTGCCCCTGCCGGCGGACGCCTTCATGGCCGGCCCGCTCGGCGGCCCGCTCCGCGACCCGCGCGCCTTCCAGACCCTGGTCGCCGGGCTCCTCAAGGAGCTTCCCGGCGTCCGCGAGGCGTCGCTCGTCATCCCCGACGCCTGGCTGCGGGTGACCTTCACCGATTCGACCGAGCTGCCGCGGGCGGCCGCGGCGCGGGACGACGTCCTGCGCTGGAAGCTGAAGCGCCTGGTGCCGTTCCGGGTCGACGAGCTCCGCATCGGGGCGCAGGAGGTCGAGCCGCTGCCCAATCAGCCGGCCGACGAGCCGCGCCGGCTCCTCTTAGGCTTCGCCGTCGATCAGCTCCTGGTCCAGATCGAGGACGCCTTCACCGCCGCCGGGGTGCGCCTGGGGGAGATCACGAACACCAGCCTCGCCCTCATCTCCGCCCTCGGCGAGGAGGGACCGACCCCGGAGTTCTGGGCGCTCGTGCTGGTCGAGGAGACGGGGTACACCCTGGCCTTCGTCCACGGCAGCGAGCCGGTCCTCCTCCGCTTCAAGGCCTTCACCGGGACGGTCCCGGAGGCGGCGCGGGCGAGCCTCGTCAGCCGCGATTTGAAGCTGACCAAGAACTTTCTCGACGAGCACTTCCCCGGCGCCGACCTGACGCGGGTCCTCCTCGCGGCTCCGGAGGCCCTGGAGCCGATCTGGCTCGACCGCCTGAGCGACGGGCTGGGCACTCCGGCGTCGTCGCTCGCCGCCGGCCACCTGCCTCCCCTCCAACTCGACGTGGCGCTGGGGAGCCAGCCGGTCTGGCGCGAGGTCGCTCCGATGCTGGGCGCGGCGCGGCGGGAGGTTCTGTGAGCGTCGGCGGCTTGAACCTCTCGCGCCGGCCGTTCGTCAACGGCCGGCCGGTGACCCGCATCGCCCTCCTGCTCTGGCTCCTGGGCGGTCTCCTCCTCTTGGGCAACGTCTTCGTCTACATGTCCTACGTGTCGGGGACGGGGGAGAAGCGCCAGAAGCTCGCCCAGGTCGAGCAGCAGAAGGAGAAGGCGCAGCGGGAGATCCAGCAGCTCAACGACCGCTTCGCCAACCTGAACCTGGCGGGTCAGAACGAGCAGGTCGACTTCTTGAACGAGAAGATCGACGAGCGCACTTTCTCCTGGAGCCTGCTCCTCGACCGCATGTCGCGGCTCCTGCCCCAGGACGTCCGGCTGACCCGGATGACCCCGCACGGCGTCGTCGACACCCAGTCCGACCGCCGGCGGCGGGGCGGCGCTCCGCCGCCGCGCAAGAAGCCGCAGGACGGCCAGGTCACCCTGGCGATCAACGGCGAAGCGAAGGACGACGAGTCGCTCCTCCGCTTCGTCGACAACCTGTTCGCCGATCCGGCCTTCGTCGAGCCCAACCTCCTGCAGGAGACCAAGCAGGAGAGCAAGGAGGAGAACAAGAACGTGATCAAGTTCGACCTTCGGGTCGGCTACCTGCCGAAGGCCACCAGCCGTCCGTCCGCCGCGGCGCCGGATTCGCGGTCGCACCGGCGGTCCCTGGCTCCCCTGGCTCCCCTGAAGCCGACGGCCCCGGAGATCCGGCCGGGAGAGCCGATGGCCGGCACGTTGGGCGGCCGGCCGGCCGCGAGCGCCTCCCGCGTTCCTCGGACGGGAGTGCCGGGCGCGGGGATACCGGGGGTCGGCGTACCCGCGCCGCTGCGGGCGGACGGGGGGCCGGGACGATGACGAACCTCGACGAGATCTGGCGGCGGCGCCTGTGGATCTGGCTGCCGGCGCTGCTCTTCTTCCTCGCCAACGCCGGGGCCTTCACCGTCTACCGGCTGGGCTATGCCGGCAACGTCCAGTCCCTGGGGCGCGACATCGACGGCGAGAAGGCCGAGCTCAAGAAGCTGGAGAGCGACCGGCTCGGGCTCGAGAAGCTGATCTCCCGGGCGGACGCCAACCGGCGCCAGGTCGACGGCCTCTACCAGCGCTTCGCCACCCGGCGCCAGCGGCTGACCGACGCCACGGCCGAGGTCCAGAACCTGGCGCGAAGGGCCGGTCTCGACCCGCGCTCGATCTCCTACCCCGAGCAGGAGATCGAAGACTATGGGTTGGTCAAGCGCTCCTTCGTCTTCTCGGCCGACGGCACGTATCTAAACCTCCGCAAGTTCCTGGATCTCCTCGAGCTGTCCGACTCCTTCCTCACCCTGGAGGACGCGAGCCTCTCGGAGGCCTCGAAGGGACAGGAGCTGCACATCAACCTGACGCTCTCCACCCTGTTCACCAAGGAGCGCCCGAAGCCCATGCCGGGGGTGACGGGGACATCGGCGATGCCGGGGACATCGGGGTCGACCTCGTGAACCGGCAGAAGCTGCTCCTCATCGTCCTCGGGGTTCTCCTCCTCGCGGTCGGCTGGCACTACCTGGCAGGCGACGACGAGCCCACGGCGGCGCCGTCGGCCTTGAACGCGCCGCGCCCGCACGCCGCGGACGAAGAGGGGACGCCCGCTCCGGCCGTTCCCGCGGTCGCCCCGGCCCGTGGCGGCAAGACCGTCGCGCCCACCCGGGAGGTCAAGGAGCTCCGCGTCAGCCAGCTCGACCAGGTGGCTCACTCGTACACCCCGGGGCGCGATCCCTGGCGCTTCTACGTGCCGCCTCCCCCGCCTCCCCCGCCGCCGCCCAAGCCGCCCTCCAAGGAGGAGCTCGAACGGCTGCGCCTCCTGGCCGAGGAGCGGCTGCGCCAGCAGCGCGAGGCGGAGGAGAAGGCGCGGTACATCAGGGAGCATACGCCTCCCCCCTTCACCATGAGCTTCCTCGGCACTTTCGGGCCGCCGTCCCGGCGTTTCGCCGCCTTCAGTGACGGAAAGACGATCTACAACGTACGAGAAGGTGAGAAGATCGCAGGGAACTTCGTGCTGTCGCACATCGGCTACGAGTCTGTGGACGTCTCCTATACCCTCCTCCCCGAGGCACCTCCGCAGCGGGTGGCGGCGGGCGCCTCGAAGACCGGCCCTCCGGGCACACCTGGCGCGAGCGTACCCCCCAGATAGGTCAGACAGGAAGAAATGAGAAAAACGATGCTTCAAAAGGCCCAGCGAATCCTGAATCCCCTGCTCGTCCTGGCGGCGCTGGCGGCACTGGCGGCGATGACCGGCTGCAGCAGCTATGGCGCCTACCGGCAGGCGTCGAGAGCCGAGCAGACGGGGAACTGGGACGAGGCCGTCCTGCAATACATCAAGGCGTTGGAGAACGACCCCGGCAACATCACCTACCGGGCCGCCCTCCTGCGCGCCAAGACCAAAGACTCCCAGGTCCACTTCGAGCGCGGCAAGCAGTTCCGGGCCGCGGGGGTGATCGACCGGGCCCTGGTCGAATACCAGCAGGCGGTCGAGCTCGATCCGTCGAACCAGTACGCCCGGGCCGAGCTGGAGCACTCGCGGGACGCCTACAACGCGGCGCGGCAGAATCGGGAGCTGACCTCGATCGACGAGATGAAGAAGAAGGCGCGCGGCGCCCGGCCCCAGCCGCCGCAGCTCAACCCGCGCTCCGATACCCCGATCTCGCTCGAGTTCCCCAACGAGGTCTCGATCTTCGACATCTACCGCGCTCTCGGCAAAGCCTTCGGCATCAACATCCTCTTCGATCCGCAGCTCAAAGACCAGAACATCGCGATCGAATTGAAGGACGTCAACGCCCAGGCGGCGCTCGAAACCCTGATGCGGGCGGCCGGCCACTTCTACAAGGTCGTCGACGAGCACTCGATCATCATCGCCGCCGACAACCCGCAGAACCGCCGCACCTATGAGGATCTCGTCATCCAGACCTTCTTTCTCTCGAACGCCGAGATCAAGGAGATGACGACCATCCTCCGGAGCCTGATCGACGCCAAGAAGATCGCCACCAACGATCAGCTGAACGCCATCATCCTGCGCGACACCGCCGACAAGGTGAAGGTGGCGGAGCGGATCATCGAGGCGAACGACAAGTCGAAGGCCGAGGTGGTGGTGGACGTCGAGCTGCTGCAGATCAACACCACCCGCCTCCGCGAGCTGGGGGTCGCCCTCGACTCCTACGGCATCCGGCAGAGCCTGGACCTGGGCGGGAACTCCAGCGGCACGACGACCGGCACGACCGGCACCACCACGGGGACGACGACCACCACGCCGCAGCTCCACGTCTCCGACCTCCAGTTCTTGAACCAGAGCAACTGGGCGCTCACCATCCCGAGCGTCATGTATAACTTCGTCAAGCAGAACACCGAGGCCCAGCTCCTGGCCAAGCCGCAGCTCCGCATCACCGAGGGCGAGAAGGCGAACCTGGTGATCGGCGACCGCGTGCCGATCCCCTTGACCACCTTCAACACCCAGAACGTCGGCGGCGCCGGCGGCATCGTGCCGATCACCTCCTTCCAGTACCAGGACGTCGGCATCCGGATCGACATGGAGCCGCGCGTCCACCACAACCAGGAGGTGACGCTCAAGGTCAAGGTCGAGGTGTCGCAGCTGAACGGCTCGATCACCGGCTCGGGCGGCCAGTCGCAGCCGATCATCGGCACCCGCACGATCGACTCGACGATCCGCTTGAAGGACGGCGAGACGAACTTCATGGCCGGCCTGATCCGCACCGACGAGAGCACCAACGACACCGGCTTCCCGGGCCTCTCGGAGATCCCGGTCATCGGCCGCCTGTTCTCGGACAAGCGGACCCAGCACGAGCGCACCGACGTCATCCTCACCATCACTCCCCACATCATCCGCCAGGCCGAGATCACCCAGGAGGATCTGTTGCCGATCTGGGTCGGCACGGAGTCGAACATCAGCTTCCGCGGCGCCACCCCGCGGCTCGAATCGGAGGCCGACGGTCCGTTCGATGGCCAGGAGGGGACGCCGGAGCAGATCCAGGACGCCATCCGCCGCCGCATCCAGCGGCTGCCGCGCGGCCTGCGTCCCGGCGAGGCCGGCGCACCCAACGGCGCGCCGGCGCCCGGCGAGGACGGCAACGGCAACACGGCGCCGCAGCAGCAGCCGGCGCAGCCGCCGAAGGGGATCGACCTGGTCCCCACGCGGCCGCCCTCCGACATCTTCCGGCCCGGCCAGCCGGCGCAGCCGCCGGCCGACGAGAATCCGCCGCCCGGTCAGGCGTCGAACGAGACCCCGGAGATCGAGGAGTCGGCGGCGTTGCCGGTGGCCTCGGCCTTGGGCGACGGCACCGCCGCTCCGGTCGCCAGCCGGGAGGACTCGACCGGCGGTGGTGGCGCCAGCGTCGCTAACACCGGCGGCGCGCAGCGCGTCGCCAAGGCGAGCCTGCGGGCCTCTGTCGAAGGGGCCGGAGGAGTGGGGTCGAGCCAGGGCGCCGCGGTCGAGCTGTCGCTCACCCCGCAGGGGCTGACGGTGGCGCCGGGGGACCGCTTCTCGGTGCAGATCGAAGCCAACGCGTTGGATGCGGTCTCGCACCTCCCCATGACCCTCGCCTACGACGCCAAGGTTCTGGCGGTCGAGAAGGTGGAGCCCGGTGACTTCCTGGGCGCCAAGGGTTCGGCCCAGGTGCTCTCCGACACCTCGCACGCCGGCCGGGTGGTGATCGGGGCGAGCCGGCTCGGTGGGATTCCGGGGGTGGCGGGGCACGGCACGGTCGCCGTCGTCACCTTCCGCGCCCTCGCCGTGGGCAAGACCCGGCTGGGGCTCGACGAGAGCCGGGCGCTCGACAGCAAGCTCAAGGGGATGGCGATCTCGACCCGGCCGGCGGACGTCACCGTGGGCTCCAAGCCCGGTCCCGACCGCCAGCCCGCTCCGCAGCCGAAGCAGGCGAAGCCCGGGGAAGCTTCGCGGACCCTGGGAGGTTGAAGTTCTTGATGGCAGGCCTTACGCCCCTCTCCGGCCGTCGCGGCGTGCGCTCCGCGCCGGGTTCCACCCCGGCCGAGGCGGGGTACACCCTGGCCGAGCTGGTCATGGTGGCGACCATCCTGGTGGCGCTCGCCGCCGTGGTGCTGCCGGTCGCCAAGTTCACCGTCCAGCGGAGCAAGGAGGCCGACCTCCGCCAGGCGCTCCGCGAGATGAGAAACTCGATCGACGACTACAAGCGGTACAGCGACGCCGGGCTGGTCCCCGTCGACCTCGGCACCGAGGGCTATCCGATGAAGCTCGATCTCCTGGTCAAGGGGGTGGCGCTGGTGGGGCAGGTCGACAAGAAGGTCAAGTTCCTGCGCAGCGTGCCCATCGATCCGATGACCGGCAAGGCCGAGTGGGGGCTGCGCAGCTACCAGGATGCCTTCGATTCGACCTCCTGGGGTGGGGAAGACGTCTATGACGTCTATTCGACCGCCCGCGGTGTGGGTTTGAACGGCGTGCCCTATACGAAGTGGTGAAGCCGGAGGTGAACGAGGTGAACGGGAGAAAGCACGATCCGAGGTCGGCCGAACGGGGTTTCACCCTGCTCGAGCTGATCGTGGTCATCGCCATCATCGGTATCCTGGCGACGATCGCCATGCCGGCGATGAAGGACATGCCGCGCCGGGCCAACGAGGCGGTCTTGAAGACCAACCTGCGGACGATGCGCGACGTCATCGATCAGTTCTACGGCGACAAGGGGCACTACCCGCCGACTCTCGACGCCCTGGTCGAGAAGGGCTACCTGAGGAAAATCCCCACCGACCCGATGACCAAGCGGAGCGACACCTGGCTGACGATCATCGAGCAGGTCGATGCCGACCAGCAGCCGGCCGACACCAGCGACACCGGCGAGGACCAGCAGCCCGGGATCATCGACGTTCACTCCGGCGCCGAGGGGCTGGCGCTCGACGGGACCCCCTACAAGGAGTGGTGATGGCGGCCGCAGCGAAAACGGGCTCCGTTGGGCACCGAGGACCGGTGCCTGGCTGCGCGGGGCGCCCGAAGGAACCGGCCCGCAGGTCCCAACGGAGCCCGTTCAGGACGCGGCGCGGCGAACGGGGCTATAACCTCGTCGTCCTCATCATGATCATCACGGTGATGACGATTCTCCTCGCCGCGGCCCTGCCGCTCTGGAGCCAGACGATCCGCCGCAACAAGGAGGAGGAGCTGATCTTTCGCGGCCTGCAATACGCCGAGGCGATCCGGCTCTACCACAACCGCTTCCAGTCCTATCCCACGAGCCTCGACCAGCTCCTCAAGGTCAAGCCGCGCTGCATCCGCCAGTTGTGGAAAGACCCGATGACCGACGATGGAAAGTGGCAGCTGATCTTCCAGGGGAGAGAGCTTGAGGGGCTCCCCGGAACTACCCCCACCGCGGACCAGAGTCCCACCGGCCGCGCTCCCTTGAACCCGAATGCGGGGATCGACCAGGAGGGGCAGAGCGTCGGCCCGATCAAGGGTGTCTACAGCCGCAGCACGAAAAAGTCGATCGCCCTCTGGGGCGGCCGCGACGAGTACGATCAATGGCGCTTCAACGCCGACCTCCTGACCGGCGGTGGGCAGGTGAACTTCCAGAGCGCCGGTGTCCCTACCGGCTCCGGTCAGCCCCAGCTCCGCGTGCGCTGGATCGGGCGCCCCTGGCGCACCTTCGGGGGACTCCAGGACAGCCGGCCGCCCGGGGCCGGCGAGCAGGTCTTCCGGCCCAACGTGGGCCCGGGCACCGCCACCCCCGGCTCTCCCGGAGTGCAGCGGACGCCACCTCCGCCCCCCGATTCCTCCGGCTCCACGCCGTCCAACCCACCGCCGAGCTCGCCGCCCAACTAGGCAGGGGAGGAGAACCCGATGAAGGTGAAGGTGCGGCGCCTCCCTACCGCTCTCGACCTGCCGCTGCCTACCCCCGGCTCGGCCGGCAGCGCCGGGTTCGACCTGCGCGCCGCCGTCCCCGCGGACCTCACCCTCCTGCCGGGCGAGCGGGCGCTCGTGCCGACCGGCCTGGCGCTCGCCATTCCCCCCGGTTGGGAGGGACAGGTCCGGCCGCGGAGCGGCCTCGCCATCCGGCATGGGATCGGCCTCGTCAACGCCCCCGGCACCATCGACAGCGACTACCGGGGCGAGGTCTCCGTCCTCCTCATCAACCTCGGTCAGGAGCCATTCACCCTGACCCGCGGCGACCGCATCGCCCAGCTCCTCGTGGCCCGCGCCGAGCCCATCGAATGGGAGGAGGACGACGATCTCCCCGGCACCCCCCGCGGTGTGGGGGGATTCGGGTCGACTGGAGTGGGGTAGGGCTCCAGCGCTGGTGTTTCTGGCCTGCGGAGACGCCCTGGCGGTAATGCTTCGGGGATTCCGTGGTAGCGGCTGGGCGTCTCTACTCGACCTTCGGTTTCTCGGCCGCTTTTCCGGCAATCGCGAGGAAGAGCTCCTGGAGAACCTCCTTGAGCTCCACGGTGTAGCTCGCGAGCTCGCGCATCCCCTGATCCAGCTGCTCGGTGCTCGGGCGAGACATCGAGCCGGCCTTGGGGCGGATCTTGTAGGTGAGGCGCTCGTCCAGCTGCTGGAGCTTCTGGTAGGCGTCTTTCAACCGTTGCGGGTCCATAGGGCGTCACTTTCCCGTTATTTCCCGTTATTTTCCGGTATTGGCGGGGTTCAGCTTCATCGAATAGTCGGCGAGATGGCCCATTTCCTCCGCGCTCAGGCGGTGGGCGAAGCCGGGCATGGGGCCGTAGCCCTGGGCGATCCGGTTGTAGACGGCGAGATGAGCCCCGGGGCCGGTCAGCTTCGAGGCCGTGAGATTCAGGTTGGGGTAGAGGCCGACCTGGCGCGGATCTCCCTTGCCGTCCGCCCCATGGCACCTGGCGCAGTATTTGGGGTAGAGCTCCTGGGCCGTCCGGCTGCCGGAGGGCGGCCCGCAGGCACCGAGAGACAAGAGAGCGATCAGGGCGAGGAGAGCCAGGGCGCCGATCCTCAAGGGGTCGTCTCCGAGGTCTTCTCGTGCCGCAGCACCCGCAGGTAGCCGATGATGGCTTTCCTCTGCTCGTGGGTGAGGTTCGGGTTCTCCGGCATCTGGGCGAACACGCCGTCGTGGATCACCGTCTCGATCGAGTCGTCATCCCCCTGGCAGTCCTTCCAGAGGTTGTCGGTCAGGTCGGCGTAGGGGTTCCCCATGTACCCCACGGTGTTGCCCTCCGCCGTCAGGCCGTGGCAGTCGGCACAGTACTGGCGCCAGAGCTTTTCTCCCTCCGTACGATGAGGGAAGAGCACGTCGCAGGCCGCGAGGGCCACCAGGACGAGCGCCAGGCTGACGGCGTAACCGACGGATGCGGTCCTTCCGTTCACGGTAAACCTCCTCAGGATCACCCCAGATCGTACCAAGAAATTACCAAGATGCTATGACAGGAGGTACTGAGAAGGGGAGAGAAGCTTAGCTCTCCCGTCGGTGGACGGCCGTCGAGGTCGCCTGGTCCAGGGGGCGCAGGACGATTTCGTCGATGTTGACGTGCGCCGGCCGGGTCGCCGCCCAGACGATGCAATCGGCCACGTCCTCCGGGGTGAGCGGGGTCAACCCCCGGTAGACGGCGCGGGCGCGTTCGGCGTCGCCGCCGAAACGGACGAGCGAGAACTCGGTCTCGCCGACGAGCCCGGGGGCGACCTCGGTCACCCGCACCGGCCGGCCGAGGAGCTCCAGGCGGAGGGTCTCGGTGAGCGCTTTCAGGCCATGCTTGGCGGCGGTGTAGCCGGAGCCGCCGGGGTAGGTCTCGCGACCGGCGGTCGAGCCGACGTTGACGATATGCCCCGCGCCGGAGGCGACGAGGGCGGGGAGAAGGGCCCGGGTCACCCGCACCACCCCGAGCACGTTGGTGGCGAACATGGTCTCCCAGGAGGAATCTTTTGACACCTCCAAGCGGTCGAGCCCGAGGGCGCCACCGGCATTGTTGACGAGGAGATTGAGACTCCCAGAGCGCGCGAGCACCGCCGCGACGAACCGTTCGACGCTCGCCGGATCGGTGACGTCTAAAGCGATCGCCGTGCCGCCGATCTCCTCCGCGACCGCCTCCAGGCGGTCGAGCCGCCGCGCTCCCACCGTCACCGCGAACCCCGCCTTGGCGAGCGCCCGCGCCGTCGCCGCGCCGATCCCCGACGAGGCTCCCGTCACCACCGCGGTCTTCTGCTTCTCGTCCATCCGCGTTCTCCCGTTCTCTAGAATTCCGCCGAAGGGCAGATCTCATTCAGCCCGCATCGCTCGCACTGCGGCTTCTTCGCCTGGCAGATCGCCCGCCCGTGATCTTGGAGAAGGAGGGCGAAGAGCGTCCAGTCTTCCCTCGGCACGAGCTCGACCAGGTCGCGCTCGATCTTCTCCGGATCGACCTCCTCGGTCAGGCCGAGCCGCTTCGACAGGCGCTGGACGTGGGTGTCGACCGCGATCCCCTCCTGCTTGCCGAAGGCGTTGCCGAGGACGACGTTGGCGGTCTTTCGCCCCACCCCGGGGAGGAGGACCAGCTCCTCCATCGTATCCGGCACCTGCCCGCCGTGGTCGGCGACGAGCGTCTGTCCCAGCGCCTTCACGGCTTTCGCCTTGTTGCGGAAGAAACCGGTCGACTTGACCAGCTCTTCGAGCACGTCGAGGCTGGCGTCGCCCAGGGCCTGGGCGGTGGGCAGGCGGCGGAAGAGCTCGGGGGTCACCTCGTTGATCTTCTTGTCCGTGCACTGGGCGGCGAGGAGGGTCGCCACGACGAGCTCCAGCGGCGACCGGAAATCGAGCGCGAGCCGAGGGCTCGGATAGGCGACCTTCAGGCGGCGGAGGATCTCGGCCGTCCGTTCCCGCTTGGCCCGCCGTGACTCCCGTCGCGCCGCCCCCGGGGTCAGTCCCGGCCTCGTCGTCGCCGGTATCGCCGGTATCACCTTCGCCATGATGTCCTACTCGGTCCGCGCGGTGAAGACGTGGACGATCCAGTTGAGCACCGCGATCACCACGCCGCCCAGGATGGCGGGGAGGCAGCCATTCACATGGAGATAGTGGCCGGGCAGGATCCTCGCGGCGAGCCACAGCATGAAGCCGTTGATCACCAGGAAGAAGAGCCCGAGGGTGAGGACCACCAAGGGGAAGGAGAAGAAGGTGACGATGGGCTTGACCAGCAGGTTGATGATGCCGATGACCAGGCCGACCACCAGCAGGTAGGGCCACGAGCCCGTGTAGTGGATACCGGGGATGAGCTGGCTGGCGATGTAGACGCCGACCCCGTTCAAGACGATCTGCAGGAGCACTCGCATGCTGCGGTTTCCTCCCTTCTAGTCAGTCGCCAGACCCATGACGAGGCGCTTGGCCTCGCGGAGCACCCGGCGCTCGTTCTCGAAGCTGATGATGGCGATCCCCTCGTCCCAGGAGTACCAGGCGGCGCCCGAGACCTCCTCCGGGTCGAAGTCGGTGGCGTTGCCGCTCACGTACTGGAGCAGGTAATAGTCGACCTTCTTGTGGATCCGCCGCACGCCCTTCTCCACGTACCAGTACTCCACCCCCGGCAGCTCGGCGGTCACCCGCCCGGTCACCCCGGTCTCCTCGCGCACTTCGCGGACGGCGGTCTGCTCCGGGACCTCCCCCTCCTCGATGTGCCCCTTGGGCAGCTGCCAGCGGCGGCCGTTCTGGGTCGAGATGAGGAGGATCTCCGAGGCGCGCACGACGAGCCCGCCCGCCGAATGGTGGCGCTCGGTTCGGAGCTGGGGTTTGGGCTGGGGCTGATTCAGTTCGTCGTCTCCTCGCCGCCGCCGCCCGCCGTCCAGGAGGGGAGGGCCGCCGGATCGACGCCCACCGAGCGCAGGGCGTCTTCCCAAACCTTCGCGGGATCGGACGCGAAGATCAGCTCGGAGGAGACCGGCGCCGTCAGCCAATCGTTCCGGAGGATCTCTTCGACCAGCTGCCCCTCGCCCCAGCCGGCATAGCCCAGGAAGAGGCGGAACTGGGGGGGCGGGTCCTCGGCCAGTTGGGCGAGGTCCCCGATGTGCTGGGTGAGGGCGAGGCCGGGCACCACCTCGGTCGAGGAATCCATCTCTTCGCCTTGACTCGGGGAGGGCGCCTCCGCGGCGGAGCGGGGGGCGAAGAGCACGGTGCCGAGCTGCGGCCGGACCGGCCCACCGAAGTAGGCGACCGACTCCTCCGGCCCCTGCCAGAGCACCTCCATGCCTTTGAGGATCTCTCCCACCTTGATACCCGTCGGCCGGTTCAGGATAAAACCGAAGCTCCCCTCGTCCTCATGGTGGATCAGAAGGACGACACTGCGGTGGAAGAACGGGTCCAGCACCTGGGGCATGGCGAGGAGGAGGACCGGCGGGGAGAGGTCGGAATGGATCTTGGGCATGGGGCTATCATCTTATCCCGTCTTCCGCTCTCCGCTCTCACCTTCTGGGGGAGGCTGCCACGCCTGGAGGCCGATCGGGCATGCTATCTTTTCGATGCTGGCCGAGGAAGGTCTTCGCCGGGTCGGCCCGACCTCCCCCGCGCCATCCACTTGCTCGTCCCGTCGTATCGATTCCGAGGAGAATTTCCATGAAAGATAGCTTCGGCAGCCACGCGACCCTAAAGGTGGGGGATCGCGCGGTGCGGATCGCCCGTTTGAGCGCGCTGGACAAGGCCGGCCAAGACGTGAGTCGTTTGCCCTACGCACTCCGTATCCTGCTCGAAAACCTGCTCCGGAGGGAGGACGGCACGGTCGTCTCGTCCGACGAGATCTCGGCCCTCGCCTCCTGGGACCCGGCGGCCGCCCCGTCGCGCGAGATCGCCTTCATGCCGGCCCGCGTCCTCCTCCAGGACTTCACCGGCGTCCCCGCCGTCGTCGATCTGGCGGCCATGCGCGACGCCATCTCGACCATGGGCGGCGACCCCACCCGGATCAATCCGCTGCAGCCGGTCGAGCTGGTCATCGACCACTCGGTGCAGGTCGACGAGTACGGCAAGGCCGCCGCGTTCCTGATCAACGCCGAGAAGGAGTTCGAGCGCAACGGCGAGCGCTACGCCTTTCTGCGCTGGGGGCAGACCGCCTTCCGTAACTTCCAGGTCGTGCCGCCCGACACCGGCATCGTCCACCAGGTGAACCTCGAATACCTGGCCCGCGTGGTCATGGAGGAGAAGTCCGCCGAGCACGGCGGCGAGGTCTGGGCCTATCCCGACACCCTGGTGGGGACCGACTCGCACACGACGATGATCAACGGTCTCGGCGTCCTCGGCTGGGGCGTCGGCGGCATCGAGGCCGAGGCGGCCATGCTCGGCCAGCCGGTCTCGATGCTCATCCCGCAGGTCGTCGGCTTCCGGATGACCGGCGCTCTCCCCGAGGGGGCGACGGCGACCGACCTCGTGCTGCGGGTGACCGAGATGCTGCGCAAGAAGGGAGTGGTGGGCAACTTCGTCGAGTTCTTCGGCCCCGGTCTCGCCAAGCTACCGCTCGCCGACCGCGCGACGATCGCCAACATGGCTCCCGAGTACGGGGCGACCTGCGGCATCTTCCCCGTCGACCAGATCGCCCTCGACTACCTCCGTTTCTCCGGCCGGCCGCCCGAGCGCATCGCCCTGGTCGAGGCCTACATGAAGGAGCAGGGGCTCTTCCACACCGCCGACAGCCCCGAGGCCCACTACTCGGCCACCCTGGAGCTCGACCTCGGCACCATCGAGCCCGCCCTCGCCGGCCCCCGTCGGCCGCAGGACCGGGTGCGCCTGTCGGAGGTCAAGCCTTCCTTCCTGGGCCAACTCGACTCGCTCCTCGCCGGGGTGAAGAAGGGGAAGCCGGCGGCGGCTGCGGTGGCGAGCTCCGGAGACGGCGGCGTCGCCGTCGCCGAGCCGGCGGTGTCGGTGGGCGTGGAAACCGAGCTGGACGGCGAGCACTTCAAGCTCCATAACGGCTCGGTCGTCATCGCCGCCATCACGAGCTGCACCAACACCTCGAACCCCTCGGTCATGGTGGGCGCCGGGCTCCTCGCCAAAAAGGCGGTCGAGAAGGGTTTGCAGACCCAGCCCTGGGTGAAGACGAGCCTCGCCCCCGGCTCCAAGGTGGTGACCGACTATCTCGACGAGGCGGGCCTCTCCTCGTACCTCGACCAGCTCCGTTTCAATCTCGTGGGCTACGGCTGCACGACCTGCATCGGCAACAGCGGTCCGCTCCCCCCGCAGATCTCGCAGGCGATCGACGACGGCGGCCTAGTGGCGGTGGCGGTGCTCTCCGGCAACCGCAACTTCGAGGGCCGGATCAACTCGGACGTGCGGGCCAACTACCTCGCCTCGCCGCCGCTCGTCGTCGCCTACGCCTTGGCCGGCCGGATCGACATCGATTTCGCCCACGAGCCCCTGGGCACGGGGAAGGACGGCCAGCCGGTCTACTTGAAGGACGTCTGGCCGAGCCGGATGGAGATCGAGGAGACCATGCAGCGGGCGGTGCGCTCCGAGATGTTCGAGCGCCAGTACAAGGATGTCTTCGCGGGCGACGAGCGCTGGAACAGCTTCGCCGTCCCGGAGGGCGACACCTACGCCTGGGTGGCCGATTCGACCTACGTGCGGAACCCGCCCTACTTCGAGAACATGCCGGCCGAGCCGGCGGCGGTCGCGGACCTCCACGGCGCCCGGGTGCTCGGCTTCTTCGGCGACAGCATCACGACCGACCACATCTCGCCCGCCGGCTCGATCAAGACCGCCTCCCCGGCGGGCAAGTATCTGGTCGAGCACGGCGTCGCTCCCCGGGACTTCAACTCCTACGGCTCGCGGCGCGGCAACCACGAGGTGATGATGCGGGGCACCTTCGCCAACATCCGCATCCGCAACAAGCTGACCCCGGAGATCGAAGGCGGCTTCACGCTCCACCTGCCCGACGGCGAGCCGCTCGCGATCTACGACGCCGCCATGAAGTACGAGGCCGACGGGGTACCGACGATCGTCCTCGCCGGCAAGGAGTACGGCACCGGCTCCTCCCGCGACTGGGCGGCCAAGGGTCCGCGCCTCTTAGGCGTCCGCGCCGTCATCGCCGAGAGCTTCGAGCGCATCCACCGGAGCAACCTGGTCGGCATGGGCATCGCGCCGCTCGAATTCGCCGCCGGCCAGACCGCGGAGTCCCTGGGGCTCACCGGCCGCGAGGTCTACGACATCACCGGTCTCGCCGAGGGGGTCGGGAACGGCTTCAAGAATGGCAATACGGTGAAGGTGAAAGCGACGGCGGAAGACGGCAAGGCGACCGACTTCGAGGCCCGGGTGCGGTTGGATACCCCGCAGGAGGTGCTCTACTACAAGCACGGCGGGATTCTTCACTATGTGCTGCGGCAGCTGCTCAAGGGTAAGGGTTAGGACGAAGTGCTGACGAGAGCGGCGATCTCCCTGTCGTGTCTGTGGACGGTCGGGCTGATTTTTGGCCTCGGCTCTCCGGCCGGTTCGGACGCTGGTACGGAAAAGCTCCGGGCGCAACCGCTCGGCCTCTCCTCCGTCACCTTCCAGCAGGACGTCCTGGTCCTCGATCCCGCCGGCAAGGGCCGGGGGATCAGCGCGCCCAGCCTTTCGCTGCCGGGTGGCTTCCGATACCAGGTGCGGGCCCGGTTCCTCCCCGAGAAGATCGACAAGGAGCGCCGGGACGACTTCGTCCGCACCGTCACGCTCTACGAGTGGCGGGGGCGGCCCGGCGTCGATTGCTCGAGCGCCGCGTGTTGGGTGGCGACGGCGGACTTCCCCAGCTCGAAAAACAACCAGGAGCAGGTTTTCGATCTGCCCAAGGACACGAGGTGGCTGATCGCCATCTGGCAGCTCCCTCCGAAGACCCCGGAAGGGGAAAATCCACCGCCGGTCGCGACCTGCCAGGATCGCGCCTGCTGGAAGATCGAGGATGTGAAGGTGGGCGCAGAGGGCGGCCTCTCGTTCGGGATGGAGACCGCCGAGCAGACGACGACGCTCACCGTGGTGCGGGTGCCTAAGGGGAAGTAGCTGAAGAGGACGGCTCGTCCGGGCCGGTAGGGCGTGAGCTTGCAACGCTTCAACGTGTCGTTGTACCGGTAGGACGTGAGCTTTCGACGCTTCAGCGTCTCGCTGTACCGGTAGGACGTCACGTTGGACCGGTAGGACGAGCCGCCTTTGGATCGCGATCCGCCGCCCTACGCCCGCCTCTCCGGGACTTGTGCTATCAATCCCCCTCAAATGTTCCTGTTCGACGTCCTCGGCCTCGGCCTGACGCTCTCTACCCTCGCTCTGCTCGCGCTCGGCGGCTATCTGCTCGCCCTGCGCCTGCTGGGCGACGAGGCTCCTTCCGACCCGCTGGCGCTCGCCATCGCCACTCTTCTGGCAGCGAGTGCCGAGGCGGTGGGGATCGGCCTGCTTTTGGGATCGCTCGGCTATCTGCGGCTGGAGCTCGGGCTCGGGGTGCAGGCGCTCCTCTGCCTCGTCCTCCTGCGCCAGCTCCGTGGCCGAGGGATCGATCCCGCGGCCGGCGGCCGGCTCCTCCTCGCTCGGAGCTGGGCGAAGCTCCGCGAGCATCCGGCGTGGAGCCTCCTCGCCCTCCATGCGGTGGGGAGCGAGGCGCTCCGCGGCCTGCTCCGGCCGCCGCTCTCCTGGGACAGCCTCATGTACCACCTGATGTTGACCGGTCGGTGGCTCCAGGAGCACAACTTGAAGCCGGTGTTCGGCGCCTACCCGGTCAACGATTACGGCTTCGTCCCCGCCAACGGCTCGGTCTGGCTCTGGTGGTGGATGGCGCCGTCGCACAGCGAGCTCTACGTCAACCTTGCCTTCCTCGCCCACTGGCTGCTCCTGGGGCTCGCGACCGGCGGTATCGCCCGCCAGCTGGGTGCGCGCCGGTATTGGCCGCTCGCCGGCTTCCTCGTCCTCGTCACCCCTACCGTGGTGCGCTTTGCCGCCACCCAGTATGTGGACGTCTTCCTCGCCGCGGTGCTCCTCGGAGCCGGTTTCTTCGCCATCCGCTGGATGCGCCCGGCAGCCGAAGGTGGGGAACGGACGAACGATGCCGCTTTGGCCGGGCTCGGCCTCGGGCTCGCGAGCGGCGCCAAGCTCTTGGGTGTGCCCTATGCGGTGGTGCTCGCGGGGATGGCGGTGGTCGGAGCTCGTGGAGCCTGGAAGAAGCGGACGGCCCAGGTCGCTCTCGCGGTGCTTTTGGCCGCCGCTCTCGGGAGCTACTTCTATCTCCGCAACATCGCCTATGGCGCCGGGCCGCTCGCCATCGCCTGCGAGGGGCGGATCGGGCCGCCGCCCACGGGGTCGGTGCCGGCCCTGCCGCGCCCCGACTCCGTCCTCGATCGCTGGGAGACGGTGGGGAAGACCCAGGTGCTCGACGCCTTCCTGGGGATCACCCGACCACAGTCGATCGAGCTCGGCGCCGGTCCCCAGGTCTTCGTGCTCCTTCTCGCCTTCCTGGCCCTCCCCTTCGCCCTCCCTGGAGCGCGGCGGGAGAGCTTCCTCGTGGCGGCGCAGATCGGCTTCGAGCTCGCCTTCTGGCTGGTGGTCCCCTTCGCCAACAACTTCCATGTCTTCGCCAACATCCGCTATCTCGTCCCGGCGATCGGTTTAGCCCTCGCTGGCGCCGTGGCGATCGCCGAGGAGCGGGGGATCGAGGAGCGTTGGCTGAGCGGCATCGCCTTCGCGATCGGCTGCCAGGGCCTGCTTCAGCTGCACGCCGAGATGCCCCACGGGGTGCGGATCGCGATCGCCGCCGCCGACCTCCTGGCCGTGGCCCTCGCCTTCTCCCCCGACCTCCGCGCTCTCGCCCGCCGCCGGGTCCGGGCGCTCGCCGTGATCGCGCTCGTCCTCGCCTTCGTCGGCATCCCGGCCCTCGCCCGCTTCCGGGTCGCCGACCGGCCGCGTGCTCTCGCCACCGAATGGACCTCGCATTCGACCTCGGCCAAGATGTTCGCCGGCGGCTGGGGCTGGCTCGATCAGAACGGCGGCGATGGCACGGTCGACGTCGTGGGCGCGCCCGGGACCTACTTCGTCTATCCGGCGATGGGTCCCTACCTGGAGCGCAAGGCGATCTACGTCAACGTCAACCGCGCGAACCTGGACGACGCCGCCCATTACCCGAAGTGCGATCCGCGGGTCGATCCCTCGCCCCTCGCCTGGATGGAGAACCTGCTGAAGGCCCGGGTGCGCTGGATCCTCCTCTGCCGCTACCCGGAATTCGACTTCTCCATGGAGCAGGCCTGGGCGCAATCCCGGCCGGACCTCTTCGCGCTCCGCTACTCGGACAAGACGAGCCTGGTGATCGAGTTCCTGCCCGAGGCGCGGCGCCGGGCGGCCGAGAGACGCTGAGGCCGGCGGAGCTTAGTCAAAAACTTGACAATTGCGCAAATCCTCCTATTCTTGCCCCAACCCAAAAGGAGGGTCCGGCTATGAAGAGTCGCAGGAACCTGTTCCGCATTCTTCCCCTGGTGTTGTGCTGTCTCGTTCTCCTGACTGCCGCGGTCGGCATGAGCGCAGCTGCTCAGCAGGCGGCCAAGAGCGGCACCTTCGTCATTCACAACCCGAATTCCAGCGCCAAGGGGGGTGGAGGCGGGGCGCTCAAGCACCCGTTCCATCAGACGAGTCTTGCCGACAGCTGCAGCGGCGCCTGCAACTGTGACATCTGCGTCTGCAACGGCAGTGACTCCTGCTGTAGCGCCGGCTGCGGAGCCTGCTTCGCCGTCGCCTGCAACATGATCTGAACCTCGGGCCGGTAGGGGAAGCGCCAGCGGAAGGCTTCGGAGGGGGGCCGGTGGCGCCCCTACCGCGCCACCTTCTCCGCTGCTTCGAGCGCCCGCAGGAAGTTCTCGCCGAGGATGAGCCGCACTCCGCTGCGGTCCACCCCGCGCTCCAGGAGAGCCGCAGTGAGGGAGGGGAAGCGCGAGACGTCCTCGAATCCCTCCAGGGTCTCCAGGATGCCGTCGAAGTCGGTGCCGATCCCCACATGCTCCTCGCCGGCCAGCTCGATCAGATGGAGGACGTGGTCGACGAAGGTCGCGAGAGGAACCGGGGGGAGAGGATGGTCGGCGAAGAGGCGGTGGATCTCGGGGGCCACCTTCCCCGGATTGCGCATGTAGCTCTCGTCGAGCTCTTCCAACACCGGCCGCAGCTCCGCCATCCGCTCGCCGTTGCGCCGGGCGGCCTCGGGACCGACGAAGGCGGGATAAGTATTGGCCATCACGAGCCCGCCGCGGCGGGCGATCTCCCGGATCAGGGGATCAGGGAGGTTCCGCGGCACGTCGCAGAGGGCGCGGGCCGAGCTGTGACTGGCGATCGGCGGCGCGAGCGACACCTCCAGCACTCGCTCGACAGCCAAATCCGAGACGTGCGAGACGTCGGGGAGGATGGCGCGCCGGTTCATCTCCCGCACCAGCCGAATCCCCTCGTCCGAGAGGCCGCCATGAGCCGGGGCGTCGGTCGAGGCGTCGCACCACTCGTGGGTGGCGACGTGGGTCAGGGTGACGTAGCGGATCCCCATCTTGGCGCAGTCGTCCAAAGCTTTGGGAAGGAGGAGCGGCCGGCCGTTCTCAAGGCCGTAGACGACCGCCACCTCGCCCCGCCCCACCGCCCGCCGGACGTCCTCCGCGTAGACCGTCTGGACGAGCCCCGAGCCCACCGTGAGCTGGGCCTGACTTCGGTTGTAGAGCGCGAGCGCATGCTGCCAACCGTGGTCCGGGGGGAGCGGCGAGGGGACGTAGAGGGCGAAGACGAGGGCGTCGACCCCTCCGGCGCGGAGCCGCGGCAGGTCGATCTGGCGATCGTTCTGCGGCTGCGAGAGATCTGCGGGCGACTCCCAGAGCCGGGAGGGCACGTCGGTGTGGCCGTCGAAAACGAGGCAATCATCGTGGAAGCTCATGCCGCCAGTGTATCGCTCGTCGCTCCTACCCGCCGTCGCCCATCTGCCCGAGAGTGAGGACGACCACCTCCTGAAGCTTGGCGAGGGCGGGCTCCAAGTCGTCGGCGAGGATGCACTCCAAAGTGCCGAGGAGGTCGAGCCCCACGGCGAACATCTCCTGTGTATCGGACCTCTCGGGGTCCGAGTCCTCCGTGGGAGCGGGGAGCAGTCCGGCCACCCGGCGCAGCCGGGCGCGGACCTCTCTCAAATCGTCGGTGATCGTACCGAGATCCGAGCGTACCGCCGGCAAGTCCCAGAAAGGAGTGAGGAGAAGCCGCCCCGGGCCGGCCTCCAGCACCACCCGTGTCCCCTCGGCGAGGCCCAGTACCGCCAGACACTCGGGAGGGAGCCTCACCTCCTCACCCCGGGAAGGGAAGACCTCCGCATACCTGCGCACCATTTTCTATCTCCTCCGCGTCTTAAAAATTCGAGAGAAAGATGTCGATATCAGATCATCTTGACGGATTTTCGTCGTCGATATCGAGCATGTCATCGTCGAACTCGGTATCTTCTACCGTTTCTACACCAGAGATTCCGATTCGTCAACCTGGAGGCGGTGGAGCGCCCCTTGAGCCGGCCGGGTCTCCTCGGGGCTCTCTGGTAAACTGCCGCGCCAGAATGGACCCCGAGACCCGGCACCTCATCGGAGTGCTGAGAAACGCGATCGAGGCCGCGGGGCTCCGAAATGGCCACGTCGAGCGCACCCTGCGGCTGAGCCCGGGCTACCTCTCGCGCCTCTTTTCCGGCAAGATCGCGCTGCGCTTCGAGCACATCGTGAAGATCGTGGGAGCGGTGGGCCTGACGCCCGCCGAGCTCTTCCAGGCCCTCTACCCGGTCCCCAAAGATCCGCCGACCGAAGCGATGACGCGCCTGCGAGAGGCGCTCCGCTGTCTCAAGCCATCCCCGCCGCCGCCTCCCGGCTGGACCGCGGAAGAGCGGGCCACCTTTGAGCGCCACCTGGAGAGCTCGCTCCGCCAGACGCTGGGGCGGCTGCGCCTCTCGCTCGACCCGAAGCCCGCTCCGCCAACGCCGCCGGCAGAGGCGCCCGAGACCTCTTCGCTCCCGCCCGACGGCTCCCCTGCCTAGAAATCCTCTTTCAGGCCCTCGCTTCCCTGGCACAGGGAGCGTAGAATCCGGCCACTGCGCGTTCTGGCATTGACTTAAAAATGGCGTTCTAGGCGGAGGTTCCCGGATGCGGAGCCGAACGGTCCATCTTCCCCCGGGACCCTGCCCCGTGGAGAGGCTCTCTGTCGCCACGGCTCCGGAAGGGCGCGACCCCGACCTCGTCCTCGGCTTCCTGCCGCCTGGCGAGCACCTCGAGGAGACCCTCAAGACCCTCGCCACGGCCTGGCCGAAAAGCCTGCGCTTCGGCTGCGAGGCGGTGACCCAGTTCGCCGACGCCACGGTCACCCATAGCGGCAGCCTGCAGCTCTTCTGGTTCACCCACCCCGGCCATGGGGCCGCGGTCGAGGTGGTGACGGGGACCCGCGACGTCCCCCCCGGCCAGGCGCAGATCGAAGGTCTCGCCCAGCACCTCCGACAGGTGGGCGGTGCCCTTCTCCTCGCCGACGGCGAGCGCTTCCCCGCCGAGGATCTCCTCGTTCGCCTGGCGCCGCGCCTCTCGCTCCCCCTGCCGCTCCTCGCTGGCGGCCTCGCCACACAGCGGGTGTCGAACGGTACTGCGGCGGGCGCCCGCGTCTTCTACATGGACGAGATCCTCCCTTCGGCCTGCCTGGCCCTCACCTTCCGCGGGGTGTCGCTCCGCGCCTCGGTCGTCCGCGGCTGGGACGCGGCGAGCCCGGTCTACACGGTGACCCGCGCCGAGGGCAACGTCCTCTACGAGATCGACGGCGAGCCGGCGACCGCCTGGTATGCCCGCTTCTTCACCGTCGCCGGCCGTCTCGCCCCGCTCCCCGCGACCGCCTTCCGCTTCCCCCTGATCCTCGAAGGCCCCGCCCCCGAGCGCCAGGGGGTCTACCGCACCATGCGCGCCTTCGACGATCCGCCCGGGACGGTCACCTTCTGGGGGAGCGTCCGCGACGGCGACCGGGTGCGCCTGGGAATGGGGAACGACGTCTCGCTGGTCCGCACCGCGGCGAGTCTGCCTGCCGGCGCGGCGCCCGAGGCGGCCATCCTCTACTCCTGCATCGGTCGCGAGGCGGTCCTCGGCGGCATGGCGGTCGACGAGCTCGCCGCCATCCATGGCGCCTTGGGCGGCGCCGCCCTCTCCGGCTTTTTCACCAATGGCGAGATCGGCCCCAGCGGCTCCGGCGGCGCTCCCGCCTTTTACAACCAGACCGCCGTCCTCGTCCTGCTCCAGGAGATGCCGGAAGCATTGGAGAGGGGGGAGACGGGGGAGACGGAGGAGACGCCGGCGACCGGGGAGGTCCCGTCGTGAACCCGGTCGAGCTCGACAACGCGGTCCTCAGAAACCTCCTCGCCTCGACGACCCGGGCCTACGAGGAGCAGATGCGCGCCCTGGCCACCGAGAAGGAGGCCGCCCAGGTCACCTTGGCCTCGATCGGCGACGGGGTGCTCTCGACGGACCGGGAGGCGCGGATCCAGTACCTGAATCCGGTGGCCGAGAAGCTCACCGGCTGGACGAGCGCCGAGGCCGTCGGCCGGCCCGTGGCGGAGGTCTTCAGGCTCCACGACGAGACGGGGAGAGACGTCGAGTCCCTCGTCGCCCGCTGCATCGCCGACGGCACCGGCCTCCGCCTCGCCGAGCGCATCACCCTGGCCAGCCGCGACGGCCGCCGCTATGCCGTCGAGAGCACCTGCGCGCCCATCCGCGACACCTCGGGAGGGACGCTCGGCACGGTCATCGTCTTCCAGGACGTCTCCGACCAGCGCCTGCTCGCCCTCCAACTCGCCCATCAGGCGACCCACGACGAGCTCACCGGGCTCCTCAACCGGCAGGCTTTCTGTCTTCACCTCGAGCGGATGATCGACGAGAGCCGGCGGGACGGCACGCCCCACGCTCTCTGCTACATGGATCTGAACCAGTTCAAGCTGGTCAACGAGACCTGCGGGTACCAGGCCGGCGACGAGCTCCTCTGCCGGGTCACCGGCCTCCTCCAGGACGCTTTCCGCGAGGAGGATCTGGTGGCGCGCCTGGGCGGCGACGAGTTCGGCGTGCTCCTCCCCCGCTGCTCGCTCCCCGAGGCCGAGCGGACGATCGCCTCCTTTCACCGCCGCCTCCAGGCCTCGCCCTACGTCTGGCAGGAGAAGAGCTTCGCCCTCGGCGCCTCGATCGGTCTCGTGCCGATCACCCGCCAGGGGAAAAGCGCCGCCCACCTGCTCTCCGCCGCCGACCACGCCTGCTATCTCGCCAAGGAGAAGGGGACGAACGGCATCCAGGTCTACCAGGAGGACAACGCCGAGTTCGTCCGCCGTCACGACGAGATGAACTGGGTGGTCCGCATCCACCAGACCCTCCAGGAGAACCGCTTCCGCCTCTTCTCGCAGGAGATCCGCCCGCTCTCCCCGCGCGCCGGCCAGGGGCTCTATTTCGAGATCCTGCTCCGCATGATCGACGACGACGGCACGATCCACCTCCCCTCCGACTTCATCCGCGCCGCCGAGCGCTACGGCCTGATGCGGTCGATCGACCGCTGGGTGGTGCGCCACTGCGCCGAGACTCTGAGCGCGCAGCCCGCGGCCTTTTTAGACGCGCTCGGCACCTGCGCCATCAACCTCTCCGCCGTCTCGCTCGGCGACGAGGGCCTCCTCGACTACGTGCTGGAGCAGTTCCAGCGTTTCCCGGTACCCCCTGAAAAGATCTGCTTCGAGATCACCGAAACCGCCGCGATCCAAAACTTCGCCCAGGCGACCTGCCTCCTCGCGACCCTCTCCAACCATGGCTTCCGCTTCGCCCTGGACGATTTTGGAACGGGGATGTCGTCTTACAGCTATCTGAAGGACATCCCGGTCTCGATCTTGAAGATCGACGGCAAGTTCATCAACGACATGGGGACCGATCCCTTGGATCGCGCCATGGTCGAATCGATCAACCAGGTGGGGCACGTGATGGGGTTGCAGACGGTGGCGGAAGGGGTGGGGAGCGGCGCGGTCGTCGAGCGCCTGCGCTCGCTGGGGGTCGATTACGCGCAGGGAAACTGGGTGAGCCCGCCAGGGCCGATCGAGGGGGTCTTCGCGGCATTGGATGGGGCTGCCGCGGAGATGGGTAGACTCTTTTAGATCGTAGGAGGACACCCCCCTACGCTACACTCCCCCCGCCATGCCCGCTTGGAGCCCGGTCGACCTCCTGCCCGGCGTCTGGTTCGGGGTGCTCGCCTTTCTGCTCCAGCGCGGCCTCCGGCGCTTCTACGACGCGGTGCCGGTCTGGGTGCTAGGCGCTTTCGTCCTCGTTCTCCTGCCGCTCTTCGGCCCGGTTCTCTACGGCGGGAAGATCCTTCTGCCGCTCGATGGCCTGCGCGGGGAGGCGCCCTTTCGGGGCGTCGAGCCGAGCGACCCGCCGAGCAATCCCATTCAGGGCGACCTGCTCCAGCTCGTCACCCCCTCGCTCGCCGCCGTCCGCGAGGCGTATGGGGAGGGGCGGTGGCCGTTGTGGAATCCGCGGGTGGGGGCCGGGATGCCGCTCCTCGCCGACCCCCAGGCTCAGGCAGGCGCGCCGCTCTTCCTCCTCGCGAGCCCGCTCCCCCTCTGGCGGGCGGCGGGGGTGATCGCGGCCCTCCGGGTCTGGGTGGCCCTCGTTTTCGGCTTTCTCCTTCTCCGCCGGCAGGGGCTCCATGCCGGCCCCGCCCTCGCCGGCGCGTTCGGCTTCGGCCTCGGCGGCTTTCTTCTCCTCTGGGTGGGCTGGCCGCTCGCCAACACCGCGGCGCTCCTCCCCTTCCTTCTCTATAGCCTCGTCCGTTATGACGAGGAGGGAGGCCGGCGCGACCAGCTGCTCCTCGCCCTCGCCGCCTTTTCGATCCTCCTGGCCGGTCACCCGGAGACGATCGTCTACGCTCTCGCTCTGGGGCTGGCCTTTTTGCTCGACCGGGTGCGGCGGCGGCCGGCCGGGAGTCGCCGGGCGTTGCTCCTCGGGGTGAGCCTCGCCCTCGCCCTTGCCATGGGCGCCGCGGCGCCGCTCCTTCTGCCTACCCTTCGCTATCTGCCGCAGACTCTCCGCGCCGCCCACCTGCGGGACCCCGCCCCGCCCGCTCTCTCGGCCCTTTCGGCGGCACCCGGGCTGGCGGCTCGTCTCCTTCCCCTCGCGGCTCCCAACGCCTATGGCAACAGCCGCTTCTTCTCCTACTGGGGGCGGGCGAACACGAACGAAGACGCGAGCGGCTTCGCCGGCACGGCGATCCTCCTCCTCGTCCTCCTCGGGCTCCCCGGCATGCTCGGAGGAGACGGCGGCCGGCGGTTGCCCCAGGAGGGCCTGATGCTCGGGGCGGCCGGAGTGGCCGTCGTCCTCCTCGCCCTCGCGCCGGGTCCGGCGCCGCTCCGGCTGACGCTGATCTTCAACTTCGCCCTGGCCTACCTGGGCGCCTGTACCCTGGAGCGCTGGCGGACCCGGGAGGTCGGGCCGAGCCGCCGGCCGGTTCTCCTCGTCGTCCTCGTGGCCGCGGTCCTCGCCGTCGTCCTCGCCTGGGCCTACCTCGGCCATCCCGATCCGGACGATCCCGGCCGGCTCGCCATCCTGCGCTTCGGTTGGCTGCGCTGGCAGCTCCGCTTCCTCGTCGCCACCACGGTCCTCCTCGTCGCCGGCTGGCGTCAGCGCTGGATGCCCCCGCTGGTGGCGGTGCTCGTCGCCTGCGAGCTCCTCCTCGCTCACCGGTCCGCCAATCCGCCGAGCCCGGCGCGGCTCGTTCTCCCTCTCAATGATCCCATTCACTTCCTCGTCGATCACCTCGGCCAGGACCGGATGGCGGCGCTCGGCTCGGCCTTCCCGCCGAACCTGGCCTCCCTCTATGGTCTTTCCGACGCGCGGATCTACAACCCCATGGCCCCCCGCCGCTACGCCGAGATGACGGCGCCGATCACCCTCCGCTTCCGCGGCGAGATCCCGGAGTGGGGGAATCCGGGAGATCCCCTCTATGGCCAACTCGGGGTGCGCTATCTGCTCGGCGGTCCCGCGGAGGACTGCCCGGCGCCCTGGACCCTCGCCCTTCGCGATCCGGCGGCGGTGCTCTGCGAGCGGGCCGACCCGCTCCCCCGGCTCTCCGTGCCCGGGGGGGTGGCCTTCGACATCCAGATCCCCGACGCGGATCGCCTCGGCGGACGGGTGCCTGCCGGGGTGTCCGGGGCGGGCGGCCGGCTCCTCCGAAGCAGCGTCTACCAGGACGGCGGCTGGCGGATGCTCGCGGCCGGCCGGCGGGTCGCCGCCGCCGAGGTCTCCGGCCCTTTCATCAGCGCCCCACTGCCGGCGGCGGGCGCGGTGACGGTCGACCTTCTCTACCGCCCCCCGGGATTCCTCCGCGGCTGCCTCCTCGCCGCCCTCGCCCTCGCCCTGGGAACGGCCGCATGGTGCCCACCGCCGCGGAAAGCCTTAGAATGACGCCGATGGCCGAGACCCGGAAGCTCACCCTGCGCTGCCCCGATTGCGGCTCCGACCTCGTAGTCGACGCCGCCACGGGGGAGGTTCTCTCCCATCGCAAGGCCAAGCAGCCGATCGCGGGTGGCCGCGATCTCGACAGCCTCTTCGCGGATCTGGACCGCGACAAGGCCAAGGCGGAGGACGTTTTCCAGCGTGAGGTCGCGGCCATGAAGGATCGCGACCGTCTGCTCGAAGAGAAGTTCCGGGAGGCCGTCAAGCGCGCCGAGGAAGATCCCGACGAAGGCCCCCCACGCCGCCCCTTCGACCTCGACTGAGCGGTCCGCATGTGCCGATCTGGCACCTCGCCGCGAGTTGGGGTATACTGAGATGCGGTTTTCGGTCCGCCCCCCCGCCGCTCGGCCCGACCTCCACCTCTTGCGCTGACTGTCTCCCACGCCGATCCTAGATGAAGAACCACCGCACACGAGCCCGGCGGGCTCGGGAAAGGAAATGAAAATTGAGTCCATGGTGGCTGCGCCCCACGGCCGAGGGCGCTTCAAATGAAGCAGAATCTGATGACAAGCAACGCGGAGAGAAAGCGAGCACACCCGTGCCGCCTCCCGCGCCGGCTGTCCCGGTCGAGCCGACCGCTCCGACCGCTCCCACCGCTCCGACCGTTCCGATAGAAGCGGAGGCCTCGGCCCCCCCCGCTCCGGCGCCGCCGGAGCCCACCGCCGCTGTCGCGCCCGCCTCCCCCTCTCCGGAGGCCGAGAGGCCAACTGTCTCCCACGGCCTGGAGCCGGCCGAGACCGCGAGAACCTGGCAGGCGGCTCCCTACGAACCCTCCTACCCTCCCCAGTCCTTCGACCGCGCCGAGTCGCATCCCGCTCCCGCGTCCCCCTACGGCGTCCAGGAGGACGAGCCCAACGAGCAGGACGAGCTCTTCCCCTTCGACGAAGATGCCGAAGACTCCGAGGACGAAGAGAACGAGGCCGCGGCGAATGGCGAGCTCGAAATGGGCTCCGCTCATGCCGCCGACTCTACCGACGCCGGCGATGCGATTGCCGGCGAGGCCGGCGACGCCGGAGATGCCGGAGATGCCGGCGAGAAGGATGAGACCGGTGAAAAGCGCGGCCGTCGCTCGCGCCGCAGCCGTGGCGGGCGCCGCCGTTCCGGCCGCTCCGCCGCCCCCGCCAATGGGGCCGCTGCCGAAGAGGACGACGACGAGTCGCAGGACGAGATCTTCGACGAGCCGGTCGCGGCACCCGCGCCGGTGCAGGCGGCTCCCCAGGTCGCGCCCATCGCCCCGCGACGCCGTGAGCGCGAGCGGGAGAGGGAGCGGGACCGCCCGGAGGAGCGAGATCGGGGGGATCGCGACCGGGACAGTTTCTTCGTCTCGCCCTCGGAGCTTCTGCCCCGGGAGATCTACGTTCCCGTCGCCGAGCGCCCGCGCTCGCACAACGACGAGAAGAAGATCGCCCTCTTCTGCGATCTAGAGAACATCGCCTTGGGCGTCCGCGATTCGGACGTCGCCAAGTTCGACATCAACCTGGTCCTGGAGCGCCTGCTCGAGAAGGGCAAGATCATCGTCAAGAAGGCCTACGCCGACTGGGAGCGCTACAGCGACTACAAGCGCCCCTTCCACGAGGCCGCGATCGAGCTCATCGACATCCCCCAGAAGTACTACTCGGGGAAAAACAGCGCCGACATCAAGATGGTCGTCGACGCCATGGACCTCTCCTACTCGAAGGAGCACCTGGACACCTTCGTGCTCCTTTCCGGCGACAGCGACTTCTCGCCGCTGGTCTCGAAGCTCAAGGAGAACAACAAGTACGTCATCGGGATCGGGGTGAAGAACTCCTCCTCGAACCTCCTGGTCGACAACTGCGACGAGTTCATCTATTACGAGGACGTCTGGCGCGACTCCTCGAAGGCGCCGCAGATCTCCGGTCTCAACAAGAAGGCCGCCGAGGCCTTCATGCTGATGGTCGAGTCGATCCAGGCGCTCACCCGGGAGAACAAGGACGTTCTCTGGGGCTCGATGATCAAGCAGACGATGCAGCGCAAGAAGCCCTCCTTCAACGAGGGCTACTACGGCTACAGCACCTTCTCGGAGCTGCTGGAGGACGCCGAGCGCAAGAACATCATCAAGTTGAAGAAGGACCAGCGCTCCGGCACCTACATCGTGACCGGCTTCGCCAAGCGCTAGATCTCGCTCGGCCTCGGGAGTCGGCTTACCCGCCGACTCCCATCACCGAATCCGCCGTCCACCCCGGCCGCCGCCAGCTGCGCTCGCGGCCGGGGACCTTCTTGAGGCCCTCCCGTTCGAGCTCCTCGCCCAGCCGTTCCAGGAACCGGTGCTGTCCCTTGACGACGGCCAGGTTCAGAAAGAACTCCCGCCCGACTCCCTTCTGCTCCAGGATGAGCCGCAGCGACTCGGTCCCCGGCCGCGGCCCGACCGAGAGGACGTCACTGAAAGGAATGCGCTTGGGGCGAAAGGTATGGAGCGGCTGGAACGCGAACCCCTCCTCGTCGATCACCACCGCCGGCTTCCCCCCCGTCCACCAGATCTTCGCGAGGCTCACCCAGAACAGCATGCTGTAGGCGAAGAGCACCCCGAACCCCCGTCCCCAGGCCGCCCGCTCGTCCGCCTGGACGAGCCAGATGACGACACCCAGGAGCGCCACGACTCCGACCCCCCACAGCATGGCGCGGCGGGTGGTCGACCGGACCCAGGGGCGGAAGGGAAAGCTCTCGGCGGGCACGGGGGGATAGTACCGCGTACGACTGGGGTATCTTTGCGGAGTGAGCTCCACTCCGGTCCGCATCGGCATCATCGGCGCCGGCCGCTTCGCCCAGACGCATCTCGAAGCCTTCCGGCGGGACGGGCGGGCCGAGGTCGTCGCTCTCTGCCGTCGCGATCCCGCGGCGCTCGCCGCCGTCCGCGAGCGTTGGGGCGTGCCGCACGCCTTCACCGACTACCGGGATCTCCTCGATCTCGAAGAGGTCGATGCGGTCTCGATCGTTACCCCAACCGATTCCCACTTCCGGATCGCCATGAACGCCATCGCGGCGGGCAAGCATGTGCTCTGCGAGAAGCCGCTGACCCTCTTCGCCGAGGAGGCCCGGCTGCTCCTCGAAGCCGCCGAGCGCCGTGGGGTGGTCCACGCGGTCAACTTCAACAAGCGGGGGGCGACCGCGGTGGGCAGCCTGCGGCGCTACCTCGATCAGGGCTTCGTGGGGGAGGTCTGCCATCTCAACATCTGGTGGGGGATGAGCCTGCAGCACGACGTGCGGCCCGAGGTCGGCTCCTGGCGCTTCCGGCCGGAGACCGGCGGCGGGCCGATCTACGAGCTGGTCCACACCTTCGATTTCGTGCGCTTCCTGGCCGGAGAGGTGCGGCGGATCTGCTCCCTCGCCGCCACCGCGGAGCCCTTCCGTCCCTTCGCCGACGCTCCCGACGGCCTCCCCGTCACCGTCCCCGACTCGGCCGCCCACCTCCTGGAGCTTGCGAGCGGCGCCACGGCGGTGATCCACACGAGCTTCGTCTCCCGCGGCATCGACCCCAACGGCCGGGCCGAGCCGCGGATCGAGGTGAGCGGGACGCGAGGCCGGATCGTGACGGTCGACGGCCTCCGCCTCCAGGGGTTGAGCAACGAGCAGGGACCCCTCCGCGAGCTCGCGACCGTCCCCTACCCGCAGCCTTACGAGCAGTTCATCGACGCCATCCTCGGCGGCGGGGGCGCGACTGGAGGTCAGATCGAGACCCGTTTTGAGGAGGGCTATAAGGCGGCGCAACTGGTCGATGCCGCGCACCTCTCGCTCCGGGAGCGCCGCTGGGTGGACCTGTAGAAACTTAAATAGCCGGCGAAACGCCTCCAAAGTCGGGAAAACGCACGCTAAACTCGAAAGAGGCGGCTCCAAACTCCAAGTGGCTCTCCATAAATTGAAATGGGCGGCCGAAAAACTCGAAGGGGCGATGGGTAAATTGAAATACGCGCTCCCTAAAGTCGATGCATGCCACGAGAAACTTGAATACGCGGCCTCAAAACTCGAAATAGGCCACGAGAAACTATAATACGGGCGCTCGAAGACACTTTGGAGGCGTTTCGAGGAGTTTTGACGGCGTTTCGAGCCGTCTCGGAGAGCCCCGAGGTGACTTTAGGGAGGGCCGGTGCTCCCTTGGAGTCCGGCGGAGTCGGTTTTGAGCCGACCGGAGGATCTCCGGGGAGCGTCGCAGGGTCTTTGGAGACATCCGGAGCGGGACCGGCGAGCTCTTGATTGAGTTTAGCGGCAGGCGGAGGCCCGGCGGTGCCGGGGCGACCGCCATGCTATCCTGATGAACCGGGCAGGGAATCGTCAATGAGCATCGCTTCGCTGAGATCCAGCTCCCCGGAGAGGCGCGAAATCGTCCCTCTCACGGTGGAGCAATACCACGGCATGATCGAGGCCGGAATCCTGGCCGAGGGGGAGCCTATCGAGCTCCTGGACGGACTGCTGGTCCGCAGGAACCGAGGGGAAGGCATGACGACGAACCCCCTGCATTCGCTGGTGGTCAGCAAGCTGACGATGGGGATCGTGGCGGCCCTCGCCGCCTTTCCGTGCCACGCCCGGATCCAGAGCCCCATCACCCTGCCCCCCCGAGACGAGCCCGAGCCGGATCTCGCGATCGTCGTCGGTCTCCCGGCGGATTTCGCCGACCGCCATCCTGGCCCGGCGGACGTGACGTGCGTGATCGAGGTCGCGGGCACTTCGCTCGAACGCGACCGCACGATCAAGCAACGGATCTACGCGGTGGCGGGGATTCCGCAGTACGTCATCGTCAACCTGCTCCACTCCCGTGTCGAGATCTTCGAGCAGCCGAGTGCTCGGGAAGGTCGGTATGGGCAGCGGGTTGAGGTTTCTGTAGAAGAGGAGATCGCTCTTCTCTTGCCCGAAAGCGGCAGGCTGGTGATCTCTGCGGCAGACTGCCTGCCGTAAGCAGAGGAGCTTGCCATGCATCCCAACATTGAGTCTGAGCGCGAGGAGAACGGACGCTGGCTGCCGGAAGCCCTGGAACTGCCAGGAGTGCTCATGACGGTGAGCACTGCCAATGAGGCCGAAGTCCGATGCCCCTCGCGCTACGGGTTCTGGCGTGGGGGCGTCCCCCGAGCGTGGGAGGCTTGAGATAGCGCTTTTAAATCTCCTAGAACTATGAACCTTGAGACTCAAATCTCACACGACCTCTGGACGGCAGTTCGTCGAAACTACGAATCGCAAGCTTGGTCAAACTCCATTCTCGATGGCATCCACCATTTGAGCGATGCCATCCGGAGCCGTACAGACCTTCAAAGCGATGGTACGGCACTCGCCGGGCAAGCCTTTGGCGGCAAGAGTCCGAAACTCCGCCTTAACAAGTTGCAGACCGATTCTGAGCTGAGCCTTCAGAGTGGAGTCGAACAGCTTTTGAGAGGCCTTTATCAGGCTGTCCGTAACCCCCGTAGTCACGGGCGCGTAGATGATTCTCAAACGGAAGCTGACGCTCTTCTTATCTTCATCAACTACGTTCTCGGGCTTATCGGTCACGCGAAGACCTCGTTCTCCCTGGACGAGGCAGTGTCGCAGATCCTTGATGAAAACTTCGTTCCTAAGGAACGCTACGCTGCTCTTGTTGTTGATGAAATTCCCCAGCGGCAACGTCTCCAAGTTGGCCTTGCGGTGTTCGATCGACGGAACGAAACCAGCCACGAGCACCTAGCCTGTTTTTTCCAAGCACTGTTCGAGAAACTTTCGCCAGAGGACAGGAGCGAATTTTTCGCTGCCTTATCAGCCGATCTTCGCAACAGCGCAGATGACGATTCGCTGCGGGTTATCCTTCAAATTATTCAACCCTCACAATGGCCCGAGCTTAGCGAGGTTGCTCGGCTACGTTCTGAGAACCGGCTCTTAAGAGATTTCCGCTGTGGAGCTGTCAACTTACAAACTAGAAAATGTCTCGGCGGATCTTTGGCCACATGGTCCGTCGAGTTTTGGCCTCACTTTACCCTCAAGAGTGAACTCCTAGATGCGGTTATAGAAAAGCTCGGTTCCTCGGATCCTAGGATTCTGGAATATGCATTGACCTTCGCCCTCCAACATCTACCATCGCTCTGCGCCAAGCCACCTTGGCGTCTGCAGGCTGTCATCGCGAGTCGCATCAAGGACGGCGACCAGGAAGTATGTAAATTTGTTAAGTACGGCCTTGCTTGGGAAGATGGCGAGTGGGGAAAGATGGTGAGCGATGCGCTTATAGCTTTTGACGAGGCACATCCTGACGACATACCATTTTAGTTTAGACGGAGGACCATAGGACGCGAGGAGCCTGGCACCGGATGCGAGTTCGCTAGGCGACTTGAGCATGCAGGCGAACACCCAAAGCCCGAGCAACCTTTAGAATTGTGGCAAAGCTGGGATTCCCGTTCTCACCCAGCGCCCGATACAAGCTCTCTCGACTGAGCCCGGCATCGCGCGCGACCTGCGTCATACCGCGCGCGCGTGCGATATCGCCAAGAGCACGGGCAATTCCCACGGCATCGTCGGGAGCTTCTTCGAACCAGGCGTCCAGGTAGGCAGCCATCTCCTCTGGCGTTCGAAGCTGTTCGGCGACATCATAGGCGAGGGTCTTGGTCCTGGCCTTAGTCTTGATGGTGGGTGACTTCTCTGTGATTTTAGCCATGATACGGCACTCCTAAAGATTCTTGGCGAGAGCTGTGGCGGTCTTGATGTCACGACTTTGAGTGGACTTGTCTCCTCCGGCAAGCAGCACGATCAGAGTCCCGCCGCGCTCGGTGTAGTAAACCCTGTAACCAGGACCGAAGTCGATCTTCAACTCGCATATGCCATCGGAGAGGGCGCGATATTTGCCGGGATTGCCATGGGCAAGGCGATCCACGCGGACCTGAATGCGTGCGCGGGCTGCGAGGTCTTTCAGGGAATTGATCCAGTCGCGATAGACCTCAGTAGCCTTAACGAGCACGAGTCCGATTGTAGCCTGCGGGCTACAAATGTCAAGAATCTGGGAGGACAGGGCAGGCACGGGGGCTCTGCCCCTACCTGCCCGAGAACCGCAGGTTGGTGATCCCCGTCGCGGACTGCCTGCCGTAGCGGGACCTTGACTCGCCCTCCCGCGGTCCGGCGTCGCCGGGCGAGCCGCCGGTCGGTTGCCGCTAAGCCTTTCATCCCCAAAGGGTTTTGACCCAGGCTCGCTTGACACGGAGAAAGCCCCTACTGAATAATCAATGCCCACATAGAATGTCGGAACGCAGGCCGCGGGAGAGTTGAGGATGTCCTTTTCCGAGAGAGTGGAAGAGCTGAACCGGGAGATCGGTGCCACCGTCGAGCGCACCGTCTCCGATCTGCGCCGCCGGCTCACCGAGCGGCTGCGCGCCAGCAGCGAGGAGATCCTGCGGGAGGTGGAGGCGCTCTCGCCCTCGATGCCGCAGCACTTCCTGGCGCAGGAGCACGTCTCCCCGTTCGCCGACGAGGCGTCCTCGAACGCCCGGCAGGCTGCCTTCTCCGACCTGCGCGACGGCTTGGTCGCCATCGACCGGTCGCGCTCGCAGACCGACGTGCTCACCGCCCTTCTCGGTGCCACCGGGAGCTTCGCCTCCCGCTCCGCCGTCCTCCTCCTCCGCTCGGGCGAGGTGCGCGGCTGGGGTGCCCACGGGTTCAACGGCGGCGCCGACATCCGCTCGGTCGCCTTTTCGGCCCCGACCTCCGGCGCCTGGGCGCTCCTGACCCAGGGCCAGGGCGCCGTGCGGCTCACGGCCTCCGAGGCCGCCGACCTCTGCAGCCAGCTCGAGAGCCCCCTGCCGCACGATGGCGTCGTCGTGCCGCTCGTCCTCCGCGACCAGCTCGCGGCGGTCGTCTATGCCGACTCGACCGGCGGCGACTTGAACGTCTCCGCCCTCCAGACCCTGACCTACGTCGCCGCCCAGGCGATCGAGCTGCTGCCGCTCCGCGAGCGGGCGTCCACCGCAACCCTGCAGCTTGCCGATGCCGCCAGTGCCGGCGATGCCGCCGATGCTGGCGATGCCGCCGATGCTGGCGATACTGGCGAGCCCGCCGCCGAGCCCCATCCGGAAGCGGCCGTCGACGCGATCCATCCGGAAGCAGCCGGCGAAGAGGCCCAGGCGGCCGCCGCCGAGCCGGAACCTGCCCCCGAGCCTGAGCCCGAGCACGCCCCGGAGCCGCTGGTCTCCAACTCGCGGGAGATCCACGCCGCACCGGAGGAGCTCCCGGAGCTGTCCGAGGAACTGCCCGAGCTGTACGAAGAGCTGCCCGAGCTGGAGGCCGAGCCGGAGCCCGCTCCTCCGGCCGCCTGGCAGGGGAGGAGCACCTCCGAGACCTCCGAGGTTCGTTGGCCGATCGAGGAGGCCGCCGGCGCCGACGAGCTGGTGGAGCTGCCCGAGGAGGTGGAAGCCACTTCGTGGTCCGGCAAGACGGAGAGCTGGGCCGTGCCGGTGGTCGAGCCGCCCGCCCCGCCCGCCGCACCGGCACCGGTAGCCCCGGAACCCGAGCCCGAGCCCGAGTTGCCGATGCCGCAGCCGCCGCAGCCGCAGCCGCAGGATACGGTCCTCCTCCAGCGGCCGAGCTTCGAGCCGCCCGCCCCGGCGCCGGAGCCGAGCTACCCGCGTCCTGTCGCGCCGATCTCTCCGCTGGCCGCTCCGGCCGGCTTCGAGGCGGCCCCCGGGGCATCGCCGATCGCACCACCATCGCCGGCCTCGCCGGCACCGAGCGCCGCCCCGGCGAACACCAACCCCGAGGTCCGTCCGCCGAGCGACGTCGACGGGCCGGGCTGGGCTTTCGCCACCACCCGGGTCCCGATCTCGCCCGACGACGCCGAGCTCCACGAGCAGGCCCGGCGCCTGGCGCGCCTTCTGGTCAGCGAGATCAAGCTCTATAATGAGGATCAGGTCGAAGAAGGACGCCGCAACCGTGACCTCTACGAGAGGTTGAAGGAAGACATCGATCGCTCCCGCCAGATGTACGAGGAGCGGGTCGAGCCGCGGGTCTGGAAGTCGACCGACTATTTCTACCAGGAGCTGGTGCGGATTCTCGCTGCCGGAGATTCGCGAGCCCTGGGGATCTGAACGCGGATCGCGCTGCCGGCGAAGCCCCATCGGCAACCGACGGTCCGCTGAGGCTCCGGAGCGTAAAAAGAGCCGCCGGGCCTTGAGGTAGGAAATACAGTGCGCTTCACCTTCTTCACCCCGAGCCGGCGGTTCGCCCCGGCCCTCCTCCTCCTGCCCGCTCTCCTGGGCTCGACCAGCACCACACCGCCTTTCGCCCTCGCCCGCGCGGCGGTGTCTCCCGATCGCTCCACCCATCGTCCGACGAGTCGAACCGAGCCGGCGGCCACTTTGAGCCTCGCGGCGGGGGACGAGACGAGTCGGCTCTACGCTCCGGCCGCGGCGCTGCTGCGCCGGCGCGACTGCCAGGCCGCCGAGCGCGCCCTCCTCCCGCTCACCGCCCGGCCGGATGGCTCCGGAGCCGTCAAGCTCGCCCGCCTGACCTATGGTCTCTACGCCCATGCCTGCGAGCAGCTCGGTTTCGCCGAAGAGCAGCTCTTCGCCGCCCCCGATCCCGGTGGACCGCTCGAGGACTGGCGTCTCTTCATCCTCGCCGACAGCTCGGCCGCCAACGGCCACGTCCTCCTCGCCCAGGCGGCGCTGGCGCGGCTTTTGGGCGACTATCCCACCTCGCCGCTCCGTCCGCGCGCTTTCGTCCGCCTGGCGACTCTCGCCTGGAACCAGGGGAACACCCGGCGAGCCCAGGAGACGATCGCCCGGGCGCGCACCGAGCCGGTGCACGGCGACGAGGGACGCCAGTTGGAGGCCCTGGCCTGGGAGGTCACCACCCGGACCGGCGACTCCGCCGGACAGCTCGAAGCCGCCCGGCGCCTGCTCGCCGACTGGCCGGCCGAAGCGTCGCGCCTCCACGTCGCCGAGGGCTTCCGCCGGCCGGATGGCGGCATCGACTGGGCGGAGCTGCTCTCGGCCGATCAGCTGAAGCGCCGGAGCGACGCCCTCCTCGCCCTCGACCTGCAGCCGAACGCCCTGGCCGCCCTGGACGCCGTGCGGACGGACGACCGCGACCTCGACTGGTATCTGCGCAAGGCCGACGCTCTCACCCGCGGCCATCAGGGGGCCGATGCCTTAACCCTCCTCGGGACCCTCGACCGTTTCGCCACCGAGCCGCGCCAGCAGGCGCAGCTCGAATGGGCCCGCGGCATGGGCGCGGCCGATCTCGCCACCGCCCGCCGCGGCCGCAACAACCTTTCGACCCCGGACCGCCGCTCGTTCGCCCAGATCGCCCAGGAGCACCTGGCGAAGGTCGCCGCGCTCGGCGCCGACCGCGATCTCTCGGTCCGCGCGCTCCGCGCCCTCTACACCGAACAGGCGGAGGCCGAGCTCTTCGAGCCCTCGATCCTGACGCTCCGCAGGCTGCGCAAGCTCGATCCGACGGATACGACCGGCGCCTCCCATCTCTGGCAGCTCGGCTGGGGCGAGTACGCGCGGCGCAACTACTCGGGCGCCGTGGGCCTGTGGACCGAGCTCGCCGATCTCTATCCGGGCGACAGCGCCGCCCGCCGTGGCCGCTACTGGACGGCCCGCGCCTTCGAGGCCCTGGGCGAGCGGGAGCGGGCGGAGCAGATCTACGATGAGATGGCCGCCGCCGACACCTCCGACTTCTACTGCCGGGCGGCGCGCAATCACCTGAAGCGCCAGGGCGGATCGGCGGCATCTGCGGCATCGGCGGCATCGGCGGCGAAGACTGCGGCGCTGGCGGCGGCGCGGATCGTCGAGGCCTGGCCGGACGATCCCGCGCTCCGGCGGGCGCGCCTCTTGACCGATCTCGGGCTGGATGACCTCGCCACCTCCGAGATCGAGCTCTCCCGGGCGCAGGCGGAGCCGCACGCGGTCTCCGCGCTCGAAGCGCTCATCCTCTCCCGCCGCGGCGAGCGCCGGAAGAGCATGCTGACCATCCGCACCGCTTTCCCGGCTCTTGGCAGCCCGTACCAGGCGAGCCTGCCCGAAGAGGCGCGGCGACTCTACTATCCCCTCGATTACCAGGAGACGATCCGCAAGTGGGCCGAGGCGAATCGCCTTCCCCCGTATGTCGTCGCCGGGATGATCCGCCAGGAGAGCGGCTTCGACGTCAACGCGGTGAGCTCGGCCGGCGCCCGCGGGCTCATGCAACTCATGCCGTCGACGGCCAAGGAGCTCGCCCATCGCTTCGGCGTCCCCTTCTCGCACGAGCGGATGAGCGAGCCGGCCTTCAACCTGCAGCTCGGAACGAGCTACTTCCGCCAGGTGATGTCGATGTTCGACGACAACCTGGAGCTCGCGCTCGCCGGCTACAACGGCGGCCCCTTCCGCATCAAGCGGCTGTGGCACGAGGCGGGCTCGGGCGAGGTCGATCGCTTCCTCGAAGGGCTCGACATCGAGGAGTCGAAGATCTACGTCAAGCGGATTCTGGTCCTCTCCGACAGCTACCGCCAGCTCTACCCGGCGGCGGGATAGGTTGCAGGTCCGGTTGTCCCGTCCCCGGGCGCTCCTGGCGCTCATCGTCCTCGCGGTCCTGCCAGCCGGCTGCGCCCGGCAGCCGCAGGTGCACGACGGACCGATCGTCTTCATCACCCTGAACGGCCTGCGGGCGGACGTCGTCGGCTCGCTCGGCGGTGCCGACTCAGGGTTGACGCCGAATTTCGACCGGCTGGTACGGAGCTCCGACTGGGCGGGCCGGGCGATCTCCCCGTCGTCCGAGGTGGTCCCCGCGACCGCCGCGCTGCTGACCGGTCTCCGGCCCTGGCAGACCCAGGTGCTCTGCCCGGGGAGCTCCGACCTCTCGCTCGACCTCTTCACCCTGCCCGAGGCGTTGAAAGCCGTCGGTTACGCCACCCACGGCTACTACCACGGCCACTGGATGGAGAGCGAGACCGGCTACGACCAGGGATTCGACAGCTACGACCCCCTGGACGATGGCGACGTCGCGGTCGACCGCCTCGCCCGGCTCTCGGCCGGCCGCGAAATGATCTATGCCCACATCCAGGAGCCGCAACCGCCCTTCGTGCGCCGCGCCTGGCTCCTCGCCCACGTCAAGGATCTCACGCCCGGTCTGCCGTCCCAGGTCCGCGCGGCCGAGCTCGCCCGCTACGACGATCCCGCCGTGCCGCTCCCCCCGACGTCCGTCGTCGCTACTGGGACCTCTACCGACTGCACGTCGCCTGGGCGGACGAAAAGCTCGGCCGCCTGCTCGATGCGCTCAAGAAGAGCGGCCAGTGGGACCGCACCCTCCTGGTCGTCACTTCCACCTACGGCGAGGCCCTGGGAGCGAAGATCGCAGGCCTCGACCGGCAGCGCATCGAGGTGCCGCTCGCGATCAAGCTTCCCGCCGCCTGGCGCCGCTCTGAGACGCGGAAGATCGCCGCCCCGCGGAGCGAACGGGTGGCCACCCAGCGGCTGTGGGCGACGATCGTCGACGCGGCCGGCGCCCCCCTTCCCCCGGCGGTCGCCCCCAGCCTCTTCGCCCGCACTCCCACGCCGCTCCCCGTGCTCTCGGAGCTCTACTGCGGCGACGGCGCCAACAGCTTCTCGCTCGTCGACGGCGACGACCAGCTCACTTGGGAGTCGCGCTTCGCGCCCGCCGAGCCGGAGTACTACCGGGCGCGCCTCCTGGAGATGCCGGGCGCCCCGCCGCTCGACCGCCCTCTCCGCGAGGACTCGGAAGTAATCCTCGGCCGGCTGACGACCGCCTTCGCCGCCACCCGGCCGCTCTCCGGCACCGAACCCCCGCGCCTCTCCCTGGTGCATTGGGAGGGATCGTCGGGGAGCCGGCCGGTCGACGACCCGAAACGGCAGGCGGTGCTCACGCGGAAGCTCGCCCGCGTCTGGCACCGCTTCGTGCCGGAGGAGCTCTCGCCGGGCGCCGAGGAGCAGGCTCGCCGGTTGCCATCCCCCGCGAAGTGACCGACTGCGATATACTGCTGAGCCGCCCCGCCAGGGCCTCTTCCTGGGTCCATAGCTCAGCGGTTAGAGCGTCCGGCTCATAACCGGTCGGTCCCTGGTTCGAATCCAGGTGGACCCACACCTTGAGGGAATGTTCTCGTTGACCGATAAAAAGCAGCATGAGAGAAACCGGGGGCGCAGGAGCGCCCGGAATGGCCTACCCGAGGGTGCCTCTTAGCGGAGGCACCTTTTTCGTTTTTTGGAGGAGATGGATTGAGTCAATATCTAGATACGATCGCGGAGCTCCAGGAAGCCCTCGACCAGCTGGCCGAGGCCCGGAGGCGGCTGCACGGAATTCCCGACTGGATGCGCGAGCTCCACGACGAGCACACCGCGAAGAGCGCCGAGATCCAGGTGCTCGAAGACGCCGCGGAGGTCTTAGCCAGGGACCGCCGGGCCGCCGAGAGCGCGATCGCGGATGCCCAGGAGAAGCTCAAGAAGTACCAGCAGCAGATCAACAAGGTCAGCACCCAGCGCGAGTACGGCGCCCTCCTCCAGGAGATCGACGGCGCCAAGGCGCTCATCACGACCTGCGAGGAGCAGGCCTTCTCGTCGCTCGAAAACCTCGACCGGACGCAGGCGGACCTCGCCGCCCATCGGGAGGCCTTCAAGGAGCTGGCCGACCGCTACGCCACGGAGCTCGCCCGCTGGGAAGCCGAGAAACCGGCCGTGGCGGAGAAGGTCGCGGCGCTCGAGGCCCGCATCGCGGGCCTTCGGGAGAAGCTGCCGCGCGGTCTCTACGCGCAGTTCGAGCGCATTAGGGAACGTCACGGCGGCACGGCGCTCGCGCCCATCCGCCTGCTCGAACGTCCGGGTGGCAAGGGGCCTCGCGAGTGGCACTGCGGGGCCTGCAACTATCGGGTGCGGCCGCAGGTGGTGGTCGAGATCCGCAACAGCAACGATCTCGTCCAGTGTGACAGCTGCAAGCGCATCCTCTACCTGCCCGAGGCGCCGGTCGCCGTATGAGCCCAGGGGCGGCCCCCCCGGACGACCTCGCCGCTCGCTTCGCCGCCGTCCGCGGCAGGATCGAGGCCGCCTGTGCACGGAGTGGCAGAAGCGTTGCGGACGTGACCCTCCTGGGCGCCAGCAAGACCCAGCCGGCGGAGGTTCTCGCCGCCGCGTTCGAGCTCGGCCTCCACACCTTCGGCGAGAACCGGGTGCAGGAGGCGCTCGCGAAGACGGCTCTCCTGCCGCCCGAAGTGGTCGAAGGGAGCGCGTGGCACCTGATCGGCCCGCTCCAGTCCAACAAGGTGAAGTCCGCCCTCGACCTCTTCACGGTCGTCCACTCGATCGACCGGCCGAAGATCGCCACCGCCTTAGACCGCGAGGCGTCCGGGCGCGGCCTCGCGCTCACCGGCTTTCTGGAGGTCAACCTGGGCGGGGAAGCGAGCAAGCACGGTTTCCTGCCGGCGGAGCTGGCCGAGGCGGCGGCGCCGCTCGCCGGCCTCGCCCACCTGCGGATCGTCGGCCTGATGGCGATCCCGCCGCAGACCGACGACCCTGAGGCGTCCCGTCCCTGGTTCCAGAAGCTCCGCGAGCTGCGCGACCGGCTCGCCGGCCGTCCCGAGTGGCGGGGCTTCCCCGGCCGCCTCTCGATGGGGATGAGCGACGATTTCGCCGTGGCGGTCGAGGAGGGGGCCACCCACGTCCGGGTCGGCACCGCCCTCTTCGGCCCGCGGCGACACCCGATCTAGCTCATGATAAGATATCTATACGTCGTCGCTAACAGATAGGGATACGCGGGCCGCCCCCGGCGGTCGTTCCACCAGGAGAACACCCATGGCTCTCACTCCGCTCGACATCCAGAAGATGCGTTTTCCTCAGAAGATGCGGGGGTACGACCCGACCGAAGTAGAGAATTTCCTCGCCCTGGTGGCCGAGGATCTGGCCGCGAAGAGCACCGACCTCGACAAGGCCGAACGTGAGAACCGCTACTACCGCCAGCGCCTGGAGGAGACCGAGCAGCGCGAGCACCAGCTCCAGCAGACCCTGCTCCGGGCCCAGAAGGTTTCGGACGAGATCACCGCCAACGCCCGCCGTGAGGCCGAGCTGACGGTCAAAGAGGCGGAGATCGCCGCCGACAAGATGGTCCAGCAGGCGGTCGAGCAGTCGACCCGCATCGAAAGCAAGATCGCCGAGCTGCGCACCATGCGGCGCGAGCTGCAGATGAAGTTCCGCAACACGCTCGACCTCTTCCAGCGCATCCTGGAAGCCGAGATGGAGGAGGAGCGGGCGACCGCCACCGTCCACACCTTGCCGCGGAAGCGCAAAGAGGCGTGAGGAGGCCCTCACTCTCAGGCTCGTTCTGGGGCGGGCGGGTCCCTCCCCCCTGGGCGGGAGGTGGTTGGTTCACGGGGGGGGCTAGGAGGGGGGCGCCTCGCTTTGCGAGAACCTCAGGAGAGGGGGGCAAAGCGTGGACATAGAGACCCTGCGGCTTTTTCCGGGATACGAGACCGAGGCGCTCGAAGCGCCGGCCGCCCGGCCGTTCCTGCTCTCGCGGCTGCTCGAGGACGGCGATGGCGCCGACCTCCGCCAGCTCTTTGCAACCGTGCCGGAAGGGGAGGCCGCGGCCTGGCTCGGCTCCCATGGCGGTCGCCAGCTCTCGGTTCGCAGCCGCGCCTTTTGGGCGGTGGTGCTGGGGACGCCGGCCGGTCCCGCCGTTCCGGACGTCTCCGCGCTCTGGCCGCTGTGAGTCTCGCCCATCTCGAAGCGCTCGCCCCGGCCTCCCAGGATCTCCTGAGAAGATTGGCCTCTCGCCCCTGGGCGGAGGAGCTCTACCTTGCCGGCTCGGCCGCTCTCGCCCTCCACATCGGGCATCGTCCGGTCCGGGACCTCGATCTGATGGGCGGCACCAATCGCCTGAACGGCCCCGAGCGCCGTGATCTTCTCTCCGCTCTCCTCGCGCTCGATCCCCAGACCCAGGTCGAGACCGCCCGCGACGGCTATCTCTACGCCCGGATGGTCGGCGTGGGAGTGCGCTTCTTCTATTATCCCTACCCTCTGATCGAACCGGTCGAGGAGGAGTCGGGACTCGCCGTCGCCGGGCTCGCCGACCTCGGGCTCATGAAGCTCGCGGCGATCATCAGCCGCGCCAGCCGCCGCGACTTCGTCGATCTGTACCTCCTTTGCCGCGAGCTTCCCCTGGAGACGCTGCTGGAGCGCGCGACCGACAAGTTCGGCCACGTCCGCGACTTTCCGCTCCAGGCGCTCAAAGGTCTCGCCGACCTGTCGCAGATCGAGGGCGAGCCGATGCCGCAGATGCCGCCAACGCCGCCAATGCCGCGGCTCGCCCGGCCGCTCGCCTGGGAGACGGTCGAGGCCTGGCTGCGCGAGGAAGTGCGCCGGTTGGGCCGGGAGCAGGTAGGATTGCCCGGTGCCTGAGACCGCGGACCTCCTGATCGAGAACCTCGCCGAGGTCGCGACCCCCGAGGGGACGACCCCCCGGCGGGGTGCCGACCAGGGCCGGGTGCGACGCTTCCGGGACGCCGAAGGCCGGGCGAGCCTCGAAGTGCTCTGCCGGGACGGCCGCATCGCCTTCGTCGGCTCCGGCGAGGAGCGCCGACGCTCGTTCGGGGAGCTGCCCCAGGCCGAGCGGCTGGACGGCAAGGGCGGCACCTTGATCCCTGGCTTCGTCGATCCCCACACGCACCTCCCCTGGGCGGGGAGCCGCGAGGAGGAATTCGTCGCCCGCCTCGCCGGCACGACCTACCAGGAGATCGCGGCGGCCGGCGGCGGCATCCTAAAGACCGTCGCCTCCACCCGCCGGGCGACGGAAGAGGAGCTGGTCTCTAACGTCCATCGCCGGCTCGACCAGATGCTCGCCTGGGGGACGACGACCGCCGAGGCGAAGAGCGGTTATGGCTTGAACCTCGCGGACGAGCTCAAACAGCTCGCCGCCATTCGCGACGCTACGGCAGGGCACCCGGTCGACCTCATTCCCACGCTCCTCGCCGCTCACGAGGTGCCCGCTGAGTACCGCAAAGACCCGAAGGACCGCGAGCGCTACCTCGACCTCGTCTGCGAGGAGATCGTCCCCGCCGCCGCGGCCGCCGGTCTCGCCCGGTTCTGCGACGTCTTCTGCGAAACCGGGGTGTTCGATGCCGCCGAGTCGCGCCGGGTGCTCGCGGCCGGGGTCAAAGCCGGGCTCCTCCCCCGCCTCCATGCCGACGAATTCGCCGACTCCGGCGGAGCGGCCCTGGCGGCGGAGCTGGGGGCCTTCTCGGCCGATCACCTGATGGCGGTCTCGCCGGCCGGGATCGCGGCGCTCGCCGGCTCCGCAACCGTCGGAGGCCCCGGAGTCACCGCGGTGCTCCTTCCCGGCACCAGCTTCTTTCTCATGAAGGAGCGCTACGCCCCGGCCCGGCAGCTCATCGAAGCCGGGGTGCCGGTCGCCCTCGCCACCGACTGCAACCCCGGATCCTCGTTTACCGAGTCGATGCCGATGGTGATCTGGCTGGCGGTTTTGAAGCTCGGCCTGACGATCGAGGAGAGCCTGACCGGGGCGACGCTCAACGCCGCCTGCTCGCTGGGGCTCGGGGGCGAGGTGGGATCGGTCGAGCCCGGCAAGCGCGCCGACCTCGTTCTCCTCGACGCTCCCAACCTCCTCCACCTGGTCTACCACTACGGCATCAACCCGGTCGCCGCGGTCATCAAGGCGGGCCGGGTGGTCCGCGGTGGTCCCAAGAGCCGTTTGACGTAGAATCCCTGCCCAAAGAAACCGTAGTCGTCGTTCACCCCAGAGGAGAACCGGCCATGAAGCATACGAAACCGTTGACGCTCGCCCTCGCCACCCTGCTGACCGCGCTGCCGCTCGCCGGGCCGGTCCTCGCACAAGCCCCGAAGGAGAAAGCCATGGAGAAGCCCGCGGAAGGCAAAGAGGTCGTCACCCCGTCCGGCCTCAAGTACGTCGACATCAAGGTGGGAGACGGCGCGGAAGCCAAGCCGGGCCAGGTCGTCGACGTCCACTACACCGGCTGGCTCACCAACGGCACCAAGTTCGATTCGAGCGTCGACCGCGGCAAGCCGTTCAGCTTCAAGCTCGGCGCCGGCCAGGTGATCGAGGGCTGGGACAAGGGCGTCGCCGGAATGAAGGTCGGCGGCAAGCGCAAGCTCACCATCCCCCCGGGCCTCGGCTACGGCGCGCAGAGCGTCGGCGGCGTCATCCCGCCGAACTCGACCCTGATCTTCGACGTCGAGCTGCTCGGGGTCAAGTAAGGGATTTCACGCGCCGGGCAGGCACGGGGGCTGTGCCCGGCGCGGACTCTAAGATTGTCTCCCCCTACTTCCGCGTCAGCCGCTTGTGGTCCTCGACCAGCTTCTCGACGACCCCGGGATCGGCGAGAGTCGTGATGTCGCCCAGCTCCTCGTACTCTCCGGCGGCGATCTTCCGCAGGATGCGGCGCATGATCTTCCCCGAGCGGGTCTTGGGGAGGCCGGCGACGAGCTGGATGCGGTCGGGGGTCGCGATCGGGCCGATGGCGTGGCGCACCTGCTCCTTGAGCGCCCCGATCATCTCCTCGGGATCGATGTCCTCATAGTCCGGCTTCAGGTTGACGTAGGCGTAGATCCCCGTCCCCTTGATCTCGTGGGGGAAGCCGACGACCGCCGACTCCGCCACCCCGTCGTGGGCGACGAGCGCGCTCTCCACCTCGGCCGTCCCCAGCCGGTGACCGGAGACGTTCAGCACGTCGTCCACCCGGCCGGTGATCCAGTAGTAGCCGTCCTGGTCGCGGCGGCAGCCGTCGCCCGTGAAGTAGAGGCCGGGAAACTGCGTGAAATAGGTCTCCTTGAAGCGCCGATGGTCGCCGTAGATCGTCCGCGCCTGCCCCGGCCAGGGGCGGGCGAGACAGAGATTGCCGGAGACGTCGTTGCCGAGGAGCACCTTCCCCTGATCGTCGACGATCACCGGCTCGACGCCGAAGAAGGGGAGGGTCGCCGAGCCCGGCTTGCACGGCGTGGCGCCGGGGAGCGGGGTGATGAGGATGCCGCCGGTCTCGGTCTGCCACCAGGTGTCGACGACGGCGCAGCGGCCCTCGCCCACGACGTCGTGGTACCACATCCAGACCTCGGGGTTGATCGGCTCGCCGACCGTCCCCAGGATGCGCAGGCTGTCGCGCTTGTAGCGCTTCACCGGCTCGTCGCCCGCCCGGGCGATGGCGCGGATGGCGGTGGGGGCGGTGTAGAAGATGTTGACCTTCAGGTCGTCGACGATCTGCCAGTAGCGGCCGGCGTCCGGGTAGGTGGGGATCGACTCGAACATGACGGTCGTGGCGCCGTTCGCGAGCGGCCCGTAGACGATGTAGCTGTGCCCGGTCACCCAGCCGACGTCGGCGGCACAGAAGTAGACGTCGTCCGGGTGGAGGTCGAAGACGTACTTGTGGGTCATGGCGGCGTAGACCATGTAGCCGCCGGTCGTGTGGAGGACCCCCTTGGGCTTCCCCGTCGAGCCCGAGGTGTAGAGGATGTAGAGCGGATCTTCCGCCGCCATCCACTCGACCGGGCAGGTCGAGCGGTGCTTGGCGGTCTCCTCCTCCATCCAGAGATCGCGCCCCTGCCGCATGGGCACGTCGGCCTCGGTGCGGCGGACGACGAGCACCGTCTCGACGATGTCGAGCCCGTCGACCGCCTGGTCGACCGTGTGCTTCAAGGGAATCTTCTTGCCGCCGCGGAGACCCTCGTTGGCGGTGACGACGAGCTTGCAGCCGGCGTCGAGCACCCGATCCCGCAGCGACTCGGCCGAGAAGCCGGCGAAGACCACCGAGTGGACCGCTCCGATCCGGGCGCAGGCGAGCATCGTGTAGGCGAGGGCCGGGACCATGGGCAAGTAGATGCAGACCCGATCGCCCTTCCTGACCCCGTGCGCTTTGAGAACGTTGGCGAAGCGGGCGACGTTGTGCTTGAGCTCGCGGTAGGAGATGCGGCGGTACTCGCCCGGCTCGTCGAGCGCCCAGAGGATGGCGGTCTTCTCGCCCCGGTCCCGGAGGTGCCGGTCGACGCAGTTGAAACAGGCGTTCAACCGCCCTCCCGAGTACCAGGCAAAGTCGACCTCCAGCATGTCGGCGTCCAAAACGTCGCGCGGCGGGTAGAACCAATCGAGGATCTCGGCCTGCTCGCGCCAGAACCCCTCCGGGTCCTCGATCGAGCGGCGGTAGATTTCCTGGTATTCCTCGAGGCTCTTGACGTGCGCTTTGGCGGCGATTTCAGGCTTGACGGGAATCATCGGTCTCCTCCGGGCCGGTTGGGGACGGCTGACGGGAGGATTCTATACCTGGGGCCGATTCCGAGTTGCCCTTGCGCGGGGAGGTTCACCGCTCTACCATGGTTCCCATGGTAGAGACTCTCGTCGCTCTTCCGGATGACCTCAAGGCTGCATTGGATCGGCGGGCACCCAATCCTTCCGAGCGAGACGAATTCGTTGCGGCAGCGCTCCGTGCCTTCCTGGCTTGGCCTCAGCCGGGAGAGGATGAGGCGGACCTGGCCATCATCAACGCCCATGCGGCCGAGTTGAACGCCGAGGCTGAGGACGCTCTTTCCTATCAGGTTCCTCTGTGAGGCGGGGCGACCTTTACCTCGTCCACAATCCCTCCTCTCGCGATCCCCGCAAACAACGAGTGTTCGTCGTAGTCAGCCGGCAGCTCCTCATCGACTCCACGTTCTCTACGGTCATCTGTGCTCCCGTCTACTCGCGGCGAGACGTTCGCGGTGACACTTAACTCCATCCGCGGGAAGTAGAGTCGGCCGTGGGCGCATTGCCCGAGAAGCCACCTATCGCGTGCAGGCGAATTGCGAGCGGGCGAGCGCCTGGGCGAAGATCGCCTGGGCGCGGGCGTTGGGATGGGCGTCCTCGGGGCTGACCCAGAAGCGGTTGCCGGGGCCGGCGGGGAAGTCCATCGAGGGGTCGATCACCTCGAAGCCGCTCTCCCGGCCGATCGCTCCCACCTGGTGGTAGACGTCTTTGAAGGTGCCGAAGCCGCGCGGCTCGTGGAGCTCGGGAAGGAGGATGAGGGTCGCCTGGGTGCCGTCCGCCTGGAGCATCTGGCCGAGCTCACGGAGCGCCGCCTGCGCCCGCAGCCATCCCGGCTTCCCTCCGTCGTAGAGCCCCTGGTAGTAGACCCGGTAGTCGCGGAGCTTGAGCTTCGAGGTCTGAAGGGCGCGGGTGGAGGCTAAGGCCAGGAGGGCCGAGCGCCAGTAGAAGGGGTTCGTCGGGATCTGCGGATCGGGCTCGGCGTCGTTGACGAAGTAGCCGAGGATCACCCAACGCGGGTGAAGCGGCCGGATGAAGCGCGCATAGCGGGCGAGCTCCATCGAGGTGTTGCAGTTGCCGATGCCGGCGTTCCACACCGTCGTCCCGGTCGTTCCGGCAGGGCGCGGGCACTCGCTCGCCAGGAGGCGTTCGAGCTCGTCGGAGAAGGTCTTCCCCTCGGGCACCCCCCAGCCGAAGGTGAGCGAGTCGCCGAGTGTCACCACCTTGCGGTCCTCGGGTCGCCGCCGCGCCGCGGTCGCCGGGTCGGGCAAACGGAAGCCGTGCTCGTCGGTGCGGACGAGGCCGCCCATCAGGAAGGCGTTGGCGTTCGGCTGGTGCTCCTCGACGACGTCGGGATAGGCGGAGACCTTCTTGACCGACCGCGCGTAGCGCCACATCTCGACGTCCAGAACCCGGAGCCAGTCGCGCGACAGGAGCCGCAGCGCGCCTTCCGCGGCCAGGAAGGAGAGGCCGAGGGAGACGAGAAGCAGGAGAGGACCGAGGAGTCGCTTGTTCATCGCAGCCTGTTCATGGCGCTTGTCATCGAATGCCGGCCGGCTCGGCGAAGCGCGCGTGAGTATAGCGGAAGGTCACGCTCCCATCTCCTCTTCGCCCAGCCCGACAAGATCCAGAAGCTTGAGGGCGTTCGCCGTCGTCGCCACCCCGGGACGGAGCTGGTAGTCGAAGGTCATGACCGGCTTGCCCTCCCGCTCGGCGCCGGGCGCGAAGCTCTCCCGGAAGTGGACCGGCTGCGAGGCGAGGCCAAGCTCCGGGATCTCGGCGAGCTCCAGATCGTGGGTGGAGATCGCTCCCAGGGCGCCTTTCGCGAGGAGGTGGGAGAGGACCCGGCGGACGGCGATCTGGCGCTCGCGGGTGTTGGTGCCGCGGAGGATCTCGTCCAAGAGATAGAGAAGGGTCCGCTCCTTCCCTGTCGTCTGATCGGCGGAATCGACCACCTTGCGGATGCGGAGGAGCTCGGCCATGAAGAAGGAGACCCCGTCTTCGAGCGAGTCCTCGATGAGGATGCTGGTCGCGAGCAGGAGGGGCGGCAGGGAGAGAGACGTCGCCGCGACCGGCCCCCCCGCTTGGGCGAGGACGACGTTCACCCCGATCGAGCGCAGGAGCGTGCTTTTTCCCGACATGTTGGAACCGGTGACGAGGAGGAAGGTCCCCGGCGGTCCGAGGGTGACGTCGTTCGCCACCCGGACCGAGGCGGCGAGGAGCGGATGCCCGAGCCCGCGCGCTTCGATTCGTGGTCCGGGGCCAGCTGAATCCTGCGGGCCGGTGCCCTCGGGCGCTTCGCGCAGCTCCGGGTGCGCCGCCCGAGGCGGCAGGGCACCGGTCCTCGGACTCCAGCTGGCCCCGGGCGTCAAGTCGGGGAACGCCCAGTCGGGGTTGTCGTGGGCGAGCCCGGCGAGAGCGGACAGCGCCTCCAGCTCACCCAGAACGGCGAGCCAGCGCCGCGCCCGTCCCCCGAAGTCCCGCTGCCAGCGTTCGAGGAGCGCCAGAACATGGAAGTCCCACAGGAAGAGGAGCTGGAGCGGCTTGTGAAGGAGGCCGGAGTGGCGGGCGTCCGCGAGCACCACCCGGCGGTGGAGGAGATCGAGCGCGGCGGCGGCCGAGATCCCCTCGGCGGTCAGCTCGCTGGCGAGCCCCGAGAGCTTGGGACTTGTGAAGGTTGGACCGGCGAAGACGGCGAGCACCTTGGCGTAGAGCTGAAAGTCGTCCTCTCGCGCCGAGATCCGCTCGAAGGTCAAAGCCAGCCGTTCGCCGAAGCGCCGGGTGAGCCCATAGTTGACCCCGACGAGGATGAGGAAGGGCCAGAGCGGCAGGAGGCCGCCGGAGAAGAGGAGGAGGGCGACGAGCGGCCACGGCGTGAGCGCCCGGGCGAGACCGAGCGCCCAGCCGGGGAGCCACGGCTGATCTTCGGCCCAGCCCAGGAAGGGCTCGGTGTCCGGGCGAACCTGGGCGAGCGGTCGGGCGCGGACCTCCAGCTCCTGGCGGAGGTCGAGATTCGGTGCCAGCTCGGCGACCGCCGCCTGACGCCGGGCGATCTCCTCGGGAGCCGCCGGGGCGAGGAGCCAACCGGTGAGCGTCGTCCGGCCGGGCGGAGCATGGGCGGTCCCCAGGAGGTGGAAGAGCGAGGCGCGGCCGAAGAGGTTCAGGTCGCGCGAGAGGGGCGCCGACTCGATCTCCTCGGGGAGCCGCGGCAGAGGGAGTACCCGCCAGTCGCGGACGAGCCGGGCCAGCCCCTCGTCCTGGATGCGGACGAGGTCGGCGGCCCGCCGCTCCTCGCGGACCACTCGGTCGTGGACGATGACGAGAGCGATGAAGGCGACGAGACCCACTCCCGAGAGCCACAGGCTCCGGACGCCCACCGCCGGGAAGAGCACGAGGAGGAGGCCGAGGGCGAAGAGGCCGAAGGCGGTGAAGCGAGCGATCGAGAAGCGCAGCGAGCGCCCGGCGAGGCGCCGCTCCTCCAGGGCGAAAAGGGCGCGCCGCTCGCGGTAGGCGGTCTCAGGGGACGGAATAGGGACCTCGGGCTCGCAGAGTCTCTACTCGACGGTGACGCTCTTCGCGAGATTCCTCGGCTGGTCGACGTCGGCGCCGCGGCGGACCCCGACGAAGTAGGCGAGGAGCTGGAGGGGGACGACGTTGACAATCGGCTGGAGGAGGTCGGAGACGGCCGGCACCCGGATCACCTCGTCCGCCACCCCTCCGAGATCCTCGGGGTCATGGTCGGTGAGCGCGATGACGATCCCGTCCCGCGCCTTCACCTCCTGAAGGTTGCTCTTCACCTTCTCATACACGACCCCGCCCGTCGCCACGGCGACGACCGGCAGATTTCTGTCGATGAGGGCGATGGGACCGTGCTTCATCTCGCCGGCCGGATAGCCCTCGGCGTGGATGTAGGAGATCTCCTTGAGCTTGAGCGCCCCTTCTAACGCGATGGGGTAGTTGATCCCCCGGCCCAGGAAGAGGAAGTCCTCGGCCCGGAAGTACTTCTTCGCCAGGGCTTCGATCGCCGGCTCTTCTTTGAGCGTCTGGGCGATGGCGCCGGGGAGGCGGGCGAGGTCGTCCAGGTAGTTGCGCTCGATGCTTCCATGCCGGATCTGCCGGAGATAGAGAGCGAGTAGGTAGAGGGCGACGAGCTGGGTGGTGAAGGCCTTGGTCGAGGCGACGCCGATCTCGGGGCCGGCGTGGGTGTAGATCGTCCCCTCGGTGATCCGGGTCGCCTGGCTCCCCAGGACGTTCGAGATGGCCAGGAGCCGCGCGCCGCGCTCGCGTGCCGCCTCCATGGCGGAGAGGGTGTCGGCGGTCTCGCCGGACTGCGAGATCCCCACCGCCAGCACGCGGTCGGAGACGACCGGTTTCCGATAGCGGTACTCGGAGCCGTAGTCGACCTCGACCGGCATTCCGGCCAGCTCCTCGATCAGGAACTTGCCGATGAGCCCGGCGTGCCAGGAGGTGCCGCAGGCGAGGAGCACGACGCGGTCGAAGGACCGGAAGTCCTCCGCGGAGATCCGCAGGCCGTCGAAGAGGATTCTGGCGTTCTCGAAATCCACCCGCCCGGCGAAGGTGTCCTGCACCGCCTGGGTCTGCTCGTGGATCTCCTTCAGCATGAAGTGCTTGTACCCACCCTTCTCGGCCTGGATGGGGTCCCAGTTGAGGCGCTGGACGGGGCGTAGGACGGAGTGGCCGGCGCGGTCGACGATGTCGATCCCGGCCGGGGTGAGGCGCGCCAGGTCGCCGTTCTCCAGGAAGACGACGTCCTTGGTGTGGACGATGAGCGCCGCCGGGTCCGAGGCCAGGAACTGCTCGCCCTTCCCGAGGCCGATGACGAGCGGCGGCCCCTGGCGGGCGGCGACGATCTCCTGGCCGTCGTTGGCGGCATTTCCGGCTGTCTCCGTCGAGACGACGGCGAAGGCGTACATGCCCTGGAGCTCGGCGACCGCCTTGGCGACCGCCGCCCGGAGGTCGCCGTCGAGGTACGAGGAGATGAGGTTCGCCACCACCTCGGTGTCGGTGTCCGAGGTGAAGGTCCAGCCCTCGGCGATCAGGCGCTTCTTCAAGGGGAGGAAGTTCTCGATGATGCCGTTGTGGATGAGGGCGATCCGGCGCCGGGAGTCGACGACCGGGTGGGCGTTGCGCTCCGAGGGCGCGCCGTGGGTCGCCCAACGGGTGTGGCCGAGGCCGTAGCGCCCGGCGAGCGGCTGCTGGGCGAGCTTCTCCTTCAGCCGATCGAGCTTGCCCTCGGCCTTGACGGTCTCCAGGCAGCCATCGGCGGCGATCACCACCACCCCGGCCGAGTCGTACCCCCGGTACTCGAGACGGGAGAGGCCGTCGATCAAGAGCGGCACCACCTCCCGGCTGCCCACGTAGCCCACGATTCCGCACATGTCAGGTTCTTCCCTCTCTTACGTCTCGATCGTCGGGAGGCGCTCGCCGCGGTCACCGAGGAGGCGATCGACTTGGGCGAGCTCGGCCCGGTTGTTGACCCCCAGCGATTCTAGCGGGTCGGTCAAGGGCAGGAGCCGGATCTTATGGCCGTCCGCGGCGGCGGCTCCCAGGGCGTCGGTCAAGTAGAGCTCCCCCTGAGCGTTCTGCGGCGTGAGTCGACGGAGGTAGCCGAAGATCGCCGGCGCCGGCAGGGCGTAGAGACCGGCATTGATCAGCCGGATCGCCAGCTCCTCCGGAGTGGCGTCGCGCGCCTCGGCGATCCTCCGCAGGTTGCCCTCGGGGTCGGCGATCACCCTGCCCAGGGCGCCCGGATCGGCAAGCGCCGCGACCGCCATCGCTCCCCACGCTTCTTCCGACCCCTGGTCGTCGTTCGCCCGACTCGCCAGCTCCCGCAGGGTCTCGGGGGTGACGAGCGGCACGTCGCCGGAGAGGACGAGGACGGTCGCCGAGGCTCCGGCGAGGTGCGGCTCGGCCTGCGCGAGAGCATGGCCGGTGCCGCGCTGCTCCGCCTGGAGCACCCAGATGAGATCGGCGTTCTCGTCCCCGGTGAATTCCGCCTGCACCTCGTCGGCCCCGTGGCCGACGACGACGAGGATGCGGGTGCAGCCGGCGGCCCGCGCCGCCTGGAGCACCCAGGCGAGGAGCGGCCGGCCCGCCGCCGGGTGGATGGACCTTGGGGAGGGCGGAGGCCATCCGCGTTCCCTTGCCGGCGGCGAGGACCACCGCGACCCGCTGGGGCTCTCCGGTCATCTGGAGAAGCTCGTGGCGCGGGACGTCCGCTCGAGAAGGTCGAGGACCGCCCCGGCCAATTTCTCCGGATCGTGGCGGATGAGCTCGCCGGGGGCGAGGACGTCGGCTTCGACCACCCGCGCTCCCATTTTCTTGAGAATTTTCCGCTCGGTCGCGACCGGCTCCGAGGTGGTCTCCGCATAGTGGGTGAGGAGATGGCCCGGGATGGGAGTCGAATTGGCGAGGACGGTGACCGCGAGGCCGGCGCCGCCGTGGCGCTCGATCGCCGCCAGGTGGTCGGGACCCATCATGCCGTCGGTCTCCCCCGGCTGGGTCATGAGGTTCAGGAGGAGGATGATGGGCGCCTTCGACTTCGCCATCGCCTGCCGGATGCCGGGGATGAGCAGGTTGGGGAGGATCGAGGTGTAGAGAGAGCCCGGCCCGAGGAGGATGGCGTCGGCGTTTTCGAGGGCGGTGACCGCGGCGGGAAAGGCCGGCGGCGCTTGCGGGTCGAGCTCGATCCGGGCGAGCTCCTCGCCCGAGCTGCCGACCGCCGTCTCCCCCTCGTAGATCCGCCCCGACACGCCGTGGCCGCGGAGGCGCACGTCGGTCAGGGTGGCCGGATAGATCTTGCCGCGCACCGAAAGAATCGACTCGGCGGTGAGGATCGCCTGGTAGAAATCGCCGGTGATGCCGGTGAGGGCGGTCAGGAACAGGTTGCCGAAGGAATGGCCGACCAGGCCTTCGCCGTTGGGGAAGCGGTATTGGAAGAGGCGGGCGAGGAGATCCTCCTCCTCGGCGAGCGCGACGATGCAGTTGCGGATGTCGCCCGGGGGGAGGACCCCGAACTCCTGCCGCAGGCGGCCCGAGGAGCCGCCGTCGTCGGTCACCGTGACGACGCCCGTCAGCCGCCCCAGACGGGGCGAGCCGACGTACGCCTTCAGGCCGCGGAGGATCGCCGAGAGGCCGGTCCCGCCGCCGATGGCAGTTATTGAGGGACCAACCGCCGGACCTGCGGAGGGTCCCACCGCCGAACCGGTCTCCCGCGCCAGCTCAGCTGAGGCCGAAGAGATGGCGGTAGTCCCGGTTCTTCTTGAGCTCGGCGAAGTCGGCGTCGTGGAAGGCATGGATGCGATTCTTGGCGTTGAGCTCGACCGCCTGGGACAGGGCCTGCGCCGCCTCTTCGGTGCGACTCTCGGCCGCGTGGATGGAGGCGACCAGATAGGCGAAGCGCTCGTCCTTCTTGTCGCGCCCGCCCTTCTTGCTCAAGTCGAGCGCGGTCTTGAAGTTACCGCGGTTCTTCTCGACCAGGGCCTGGAGATAGGGATCGTCGTCCTCCGCGGTGTCCGGGCCGGCGCTCGCGGCGACCGCCGCCGCCACCCGCTTTTGAGCGGCTGCGAGGTACTGCCGAGCACGGGCGGTCAGGTCAGCCAGGTCGCTCACCTCGATCACCTTCTGGAGCAGCTCGATGCCCCGCGCCCAGTCCTTGCGGTCCAGGGCCTGGAGTCCCTCGCCATAGAGCGCGAAGGCGGGATCCTCGTCGCCGGCCCTTGCGGAGCGGGTGATCTTGGCGGGGTTGGCGGCATAGGTGGCATGGGTGGCCTGGGCGGGTGGGGGGGGGGCGTCGGTCTTCTCGGCCGGCTTGCCTTTGCCTGGCTTGGTCTCGATCTTCTTGGTCATTCAGGTTGCCTCGATCAGCGTTTGCGCAGCTCGATCAGAATCTGCTTGGCGACCGACTTCAAAGTGTCGAAGACACCGATTCCCGTCGTCGCCACCGCCTCGAAAGTCGGCTCGCGCTTGTAGTTGAGTGTCCGGTACATGACGTCGACCGGCATGACGTTGCCGAGGTCCCGCTTGTTGAACTGCAGGGCATAGGGAATCGTCGCCAGGTCGAAGCCGTGCTCCTGCAGGTTCTGCTCCAGGTTCCGGATCGACTCGATGTTGGCTTCCATCCGCTCGTCCTGGCTGTCGGCCACGAAGACGACACCGTCGACCCCTTTCAAAATCAGCTTGCGGCTGGCGTCGTAGAACACCTGCCCCGGGACGGTGTAGAGATGGAAGCGGGTGGTGAAGCCGCGGATGCTCCCCAGGTCCAGAGGGAGGAAATCGAAGAACAGGGTGCGATCGGCCTCGGTCGCAAGCGAGATCATCTTGCCCTTCGACTCCGGGGCGGTCTTGTTGTAGATGTACTGCAGGTTGGTCGTCTTCCCGCACAGGCCGGGGCCATAGAAGACGATCTTGCAGTTGATCTCCTTGCTCGCGTAGTTGATGAAGGTCATGGCTCAATTGTCTCGTCTCACCGAAGGGCCGCGCCCCTCCCCCAGGAAGCTGGGGAGGTCACTCTCCGAACAGGGCGTCGATGTCGTCGTCGGTGATCTCGGAGAAGGGGCTCGCATGGGCCGGTCCCTCCGTCCCGCGTTCATTCTTCTGCAACATGGTTTCAAAAATTTTCTTCGAGGTCGACGCTCGCGCGCTTGACCCGCAGGCGGACGAGACCGAGCGAGGAGCGGTCGTCGAAGATCACCACCAGGATGGCGCGCTTGGCGACGATCGAGATGTGGATATGGTCCTGCTGGCCTTCGTGGAACAAGACGGAGAACTCGCGCTCGCCGATGAGCTTGGCCAAGCCGTCGGTCGCGGCGACGTTGCCGGCGGTGAGCGAGGCGAGCGAGGTGGTGTCGAACTGCTCGACCTCCCCGGCGGAGGCGATCTGCTGACCGTTCTTGTCGATCAGGAAGACGGCCTTGGCGTTCGACTCCTGGCGCAAACGGCGCAGGGCGTCCTGCAACAGCCGAAACTCCTCCTCGTAAAGCACGAAGTCAGCGGACATGGCTACCCTTTCCAGACCGCGCGAAGATATAACACAGCGGGGTTGCCGTCAAACTCTTGATTTTATGGCGTTTGCCCGGAGGTCGATCCGGCGTATGCGGCTTCAGCGGAACAACCGCCAGCCCTGGAGGACGTCGTTCTCGGCGAGTTGCAACTGGTTGCCGTCCACTCGATGCGCCAGGGGGACCGGCTTGCATCCGCCGCCCCCCGCGTTGATCTCGGCCAGCCTGAAGGACTTGTCGCACTTGTTGCAGATCACCCACTCTCCCTGCTGATGGAAGCCGCGCTTGGTCTTGGCGCAGGTCTCGCTGGCGTCGAAGGCGACCTGGACGACCCCGTCTCCATCCTTGCCGACGAAGAACCGGACCTCCTGGTTGCCGCGGTTCAAGAAACGGTAGAAGCGCACCTGCTTGGGACCCAGCCCCGAGAGGTCGACGTTGACCTGCCCGTCTCTCCCCGGCGTGACGAGCTGATATCCCGCCCCTTTGAGCTGCCCCTCGAACGCCATCTGGGCGACCACCACGGCGGCCATGAAGACCAGCACGAGAAGAATGCCGTGGATCGGCCTGAAGCGGCGCATTGCGGTCTATTGTGGACGAAGCGAGCCCTGTCGGCAAGTAGCCGGCAAGACCGGGCCACCGGCGGAGAGTCAGGGGAGCACCCCGCAGAGCCATCGTCCGAGCACCCGGGCTGCCTCGCGGTGCCCCTCGGCGTTCCAGTGTCCTTCGCCCGGCTTGGTGTTGGGGAAGCCGTGGAGGAAATGGCCGGTCCGGGCGGCGTAGTCGGCGAGCGGCGGGGCGAGGTTCAAGACCGGGATGGAGGCGGCCTCGGCGGTCTTCCGGATGCGGAGATCGGGATAGAAGAGATCGGCGATGCCCAACTGGCGCGCGAAGGCCTGGCGCTTCTTCAAGTCGGGGTCGACCTGGATGCCGTCGGTGAGCGTCACCACCGCGAAGCGCGCCCCGTGCGAGCGCGTCTCCGTCCCCATCTCGCGGAGCAGGGCCTCGGTCACCGCCCAGGCGGCCTGCCAGTCGGCGTTCCCGGGCGGCGAGTAGACGGCGTTGTCGAGCCCCAGCTCCTCGATGACCTGGGTGGTCACCCGCTTCGCCTTGTAGGCTCCCACCAGGCCGTCGCTCGCGCTCTTCGCCATCTTCCCCACCTGGAGGAGGGCCGAATGGTTGAAGGCGGCGTAGAGGAGACGGGCGGCGAAAGTCTGGCGCGCCCGGTAGCCGGGGGAGTCACGGAAAGAGTCATCGAGCACCAGCTGTCCTCCGGAAAGGACAAAGTAGGGCCGCAGCGGGTCCTGCTCCAGGGGGCGGTAGTTATTGCGCACGTCGTTTCCCGTGTAGAAGGCGAGGAGAACCAGGTCGGGCTGGTATTTCCACACCCGGGTGCGCAAAGCGAGGAGCTCCTGGGCCGTGCCGTAGCCGGAGACCCCGAAGTTGAGGGTCTCGATCTTGCGGCCCATGAGCGGGGAAGCCGGCGGACAGCTCGCGAGCTCCGCCGGCAGGCGCGCCCAGAAGGTCGCCTCGACCGGCACCTGGAGGGACTCGGTGCAGGAGTCGCCGAGAATGGCGATCCGGTAGGTGCCGGGCGGCTTGGTGACGGAGTGCGGGACGTCCCTCTCGCCGTCCGCGTTGATGCGGACGAACGCCTTCCCCTCCTTTTTCCACCATCCCGAGGCTCCCGGGGTGAGGGTCCAGCCGAGGTCGGGATCGGGCCGGTAGAAGTTGGGGTAGGAGACCCCGGCGATCCTGAGCGCCACCTCGGCCAGCCCCAGGGTTACGAGGATCGAGACCAGGAGCAGGCCGAGACGGCCCCAGCGGGAGCGGACGGCCCCCCAGCGCGAGCGGACAGCCAATACCGCTCCCTAGAACAGCGTATAGATGAAGGGTGCCGTCGCCTGGCTGGTGACGACCAGGAGGATCACCAGGCCGAGGATCAGCACGAAGGGGACGATCCAGTAGACCTTGTTGTGCTTGGCGAAATCCCAGATCTGCCCCAAGAGGGAGCCCACGTAGCCCATCCTGCGCATAACTTCTCCTTCCCTGCTTAGCCCTGCGGGCTAGTCCAGTTTGTACTCGTTTCGCCAATCGCCGCGCTCTTCGAGCTTCGGCTGGGCCTTCTTGTCGATCAGGAACGGCCCGAGCACCAGGTAGTCCATCTCCGTCCGCATGAAGCAGCGGTAGGCGTCCTCGGGGGTGCAGACGATCGGCTCGCCGCGTACGTTGAAGCTGGTGTTGACGATGACCCCGTAGCCGGTCAGCCGCTCGAACTCGGAGATCAGGGCGTGGTAGCGCGGGTTGTCCTCTTTGGACACGCTCTGCACGCGGGCCGAATAGTCGACGTGCGTGATGGCCGGGACGTCCGAGCGCGGCCGGTTGACCCATTCGAGGAGCGGCAGGCTCTCCTCGTCTCCCCGCTTCGGCACCCGGCGGCTCTCTACGACATCGGCGACCAGGAGCATGTAGGGCGAGGGGCGGTCGAGCTCGAAGTAGTCGGACACCCGCTCCTCCAACACGCTGGGGGCGAACGGCCGGAAGCTCTCCCGGTACTTGATCTTCAGGTTCATCACCGACTGCATCTTGGGCGACCGGGCGTCGCCGACGATCGAGCGGTTGCCGAGCGCCCGCGGCCCGAACTCCATCCGCCCGTGGCAGAGGCCGACGACGTTCTCCTCGGCGATCAGGCGGGCGATCCGTGAGGCCCAGTCGGCGTCGGCCAGCTCTTCATGCGGCAGCCCCTTGGCTTCCACGTACTCGCGGATCTGCTCGCGGCTGAACTCGGGGCCCAGGTAGGAGCCGCGCATCGAGTCCCGGCGTCGGCCGGCGGGAGTCCCCGCGGGCACCGGAACGAGCGTCCGCGGCTTGCCCATGGCGTTGTGCCAGAGGGCGAGCGGCGCCCCGAGCGCTCCCCCGGCGTCGCCCGCCGCGGGCTGGATCCAAATATCGTCGAAGATCCCCTCCCGGAGAAGGACGCCATTCGCCACGCAGTTGAGCGCCACTCCGCCGGCGAGGCAGAGGTTGCGCTTGCCGGTCAGCTCGCGGGCGTGGCGGGCGAGCTTGAGGACGATCTCCTCGGTCACCTCCTGGATCGACCGGGCGAGGTCCATCTCGCGCTTCGAGATCGGCGACTCGGGCTCCCGCGGCGGCCCGCCGAAGAGCTCGGCGAACTTGCCGTTCGTCATCGCCAGGCCGTCCATGTACCCGAAGTAGTCCATGTTGAGCCGGAAGGAGCCGTCGTCTTTGACGTCGACCAGCTCGCGCTCGATGACGTCCTTATAGATGCCGGTGCCGTAGGGGGCGAGCCCCATCAGCTTGTACTCGCCCGAGTTGACCCGGAAGCCCGTGAAGTAGGTGAAGGCCGAGTAGAGGAGCCCGAGCGAGTGGGGGAACTTGATCTCCTCGACGATCCGCAGGCGCTCCTTCTCGCCGACTCCCAAGGTCGTCGTCGCCCATTCGCCCACCCCGTCCAGGGTGAGGATCGCGGCGTCGTCGAACGGCGAGGGGTAGTAGGCGGAGGCGGCGTGCGACTCGTGGTGCTCGGTGAAGTAGATCTCCGGCCGGTTGGTGACCCCACAGCTCACCAGGGCCTCCTCGATCTGCGGCGGAATCCACAGCTTGTCCTTGAGCCACAGCGGCACGGCCTGGACGTAAGAGCGCAGACCACGAGGGACGACCGAGAGGTAGGTCTCCAGGATGCGGTGGAACTTGAGGAGCGGCTTGTCATAGAAGACCACTCCATCCAGGCCGCCGCCGTTCGTCTCCCCCGCCATCCCGATCACGCCGCCCTCCGCCAGGCAGTAGCGGACAGCGTTCACCGGAAACTCGGCGTCGTGCTTGATGCGGGTGAAGCGTTCCTCCTGCGCCGCGGCGACGATCCGCCCGGAGTCGATCAGGCAGGCCGCCGAGTCGTGGTAGAAGCAGCTGACGCCTAAAAGCTTCATCTAGAACTGCTTCCGGTACGCCTCGGGGGCGCGCTGGCGTTCATCGGCCTTCGACCAGTAGGTGGGGAGGGCGCGATCGAAGCGAGTGGTGATGGCGAGCTTGTGGCCGGCCTTGAGCAGCAGGCCGGCGGGGAGGAAGAAGACGTAGTAGAGGACGGTCATGAGGACCCAGGTGACCGCCGATCCCACGAGATGGGCGAAGCGGTCGAGGAGCGCCATGACCTTGGGGTAGAGGCCGAGCGGCGAGGCCATGGCGATCAGGAAGAAGAGGAGAGAGATACCGGCGACGACGAATCCGGCCTTGGGATGGAAGTGATGGATCACCGCCGCCGCGGCGAGGCCGATGACGACTCCCAAGAGCCCGCGCTTGCGCGCCGCGGCGGCCACCCGGGCCTCCGCCCCGGCGGTGTCCTCCTGGCGCCAGCGCCAGATCACGGCAGACGGTTCTCGGACCTCGTTCGGCATCTTCTCTCGTAAGCTCCCTGGTTCTGGGGGACCTCGGCAACCGGGCCCCGCCAGGGGGCCTCAACGGCGGATGAGTGTAGCCGAATGACGGCGGTCCCGCGAGTCGAATCCTAGGGACACCCCCCTGTGGGTGCCACGGGAGAGCGGCCATGAGGGGCCGCCCTACACAGAAAAGGCCGCCCGCGGGTGCGGGCGGCCGGGGCTCTTCGAGCGGGCAGATCCTACGGTGACGTGCTAGTGCACGACCTTGAAAGCGTTCCGGTTGACCTCGCTCGGCCGCAGTCCCGTGTTGTTGAGGATCACGTCCGAGAGCTTGTAACCCTCCACTTCCTTGACCTCGTCCGGAGTCATGACGTTCTGGTACCAGAAGCGGTCCGCGGCGCGGAGATCCTGGATCTGCCGCTGGAGGACGGCGGTAATGAGGGGGCCGGTGTGACCCGAGCTCGGATGCGCCGCCCGCTCGCAGATGCCGCCCGCGAAAAGGTCGATCTGGTCCAGGTTCTTATAGATCGAGCTCAGGCGCCTCGCCGCCTTGACGTCGAACGCCTGAGAGTAACGCGTGACCTTCGGCAGGCCGAAGCCGACGCGGGCCTCGTTGTAGCTCGGCAGGCCGAGCTCCCGGCCCCGCATGATATTGATCGTCGGCAGGTCGAAGATCGTCCCGAAGGACCCCGGCTCGTCGATGACCAGGGTATTGCGCACGCCGTCCGCCACGACGCAGTCCAACTTCTCGTGCGGCTGGCGCAGGAACCCGCGCGCCACCGCGTCCACGTCCGCGGACGTCTTATAGAGGGCGGGCGACTGGAACAGCGACGCGCCGAGGTTGAGCGGCGTCAGCGGATTCCTCCCGCCTTCGGCGCCGAAGCGCTGCAGGCTGCGGGGGAGCAGCGAGTGGCCGAGGCGGTAGAGCGACGCCGTGAACTCCATGCCGAGACGGCCGTTCACCGACGGCTTGTGCCCCTCGTATCTCGGCACCTTCTCGCCGGTCAGAGTCGGGAGGAATTCGTTGACCGTGATCGACTGGATGAGGCTCGTCACCCACCGGCGGCCGAGCTGGAACAGCTCTTCGTCGGTCAGGGAGGGGTCTTGGGCGGCGTATTCGGCCACCTTCCGGTTGTGCTCGCGCACGAACAGGGTGTGCATCATCGTCAGGCCCGGCGTCTCGTTGCAGCGCGGGAAATGGTCGCCGCAGACGAAGAGCGTGGGCGGGAACTGCGGGGTCGGCAGGACCGTCGTCACCCGCGGCAGCAGATTGGTGCCGGGCTCGACGAGCATGCGGCCGCCCTTGAACTCCCGCAGCACGTTCGGGGTCGTCCCCGGCTGACCCGGCCCCGGCAGGTTCTGGCCGAAGCCGTAGACCTGGGAGGCGTCGATCCACCCCGTCTGTTCATTGATCGAGAGGCGGGGATTGGGCCCCGGCGCAATGCCCGTGGTGGGATCATACTGCTGCCGCGAGATGGTCATGAACGGCCGGTGGACCGGGTCGTAGAACGGATCGTCCGGCGGAATGTCCATGTCCAGCCCCTCGGCCGGCGTCCCGTCGTTCGTGATCCCGAAATCGTGGTCCAGGAACTGGCCGAACTGCCACAGGAAATTGTTGGTGCCCAGCGAGTTAAGCTCCGGCGCCGCGTCCTGCGCGAACACGTGGTTCGAGATCTCGCGCTCGCCGGGCCGGTCCTGCCCCGGGAACTGCGTATGATCGCCGCCGATATGGTCCAGGTAGGTGTCCGGCAGGAAGCGCTTCTCCGCGGTACCCGCCTGGTTGGCATGGGGATCGCTCAGATTGTGGTTGCTGCCGTCGATCGGCGGGACGTCCGTCACCGGCTGGACCGGGTCGTGGGCGAGTACCGCACCCGGCGCCACGATCGCCGTCCAGGCGAGAGCTACCGCCAGGGGTCCTAGTTTCATCATTTTCTGACTCCTCCTACTGACGTTTAGGCCCGGGGATTCTCCGGGCGGGCTTCCTGCCTTGACCGTGCCGGGCCAAGGCGAGAGAGACGTGTGGTCACTCCTAGAGTGTCGCGACCCGATATTAGCGAGACACGATTGTAGCGCGATGCGATACAAAAGGGGCAGAGCTCTACCCGCAAGATTGTAAGCTCTCGTTGCACCTTTGAAAAAGCTGCCCTACAATACGCGGCAGTCGATATGCTGGGCTGACAAGCCCACATCCCAGCTTGTACCGGGTGCTTCCTCCAGCGCTTTCGTCCTGGAGGTCCGAGCTACCCTCGGGAGGTTCGCTTCATGAGACGCCCCCTCGCCCTCGGCCTATTCCTCCTCCTCGGTGCCCTGTCTCCTCTTTTCGCCGGTGAGGTCTTCGTCCCCTATGCGAGCAATCGGACGATCGGGGGGACGACCTACCGCACCAAGGTCTGGGTGACCAACACCGGGTCCGCGGCGCGCCGCTTCACCACCCTGTTCATCGAGGGTGGCATGGATGGCAGCAAGCTGCCCGACCCCAGTACGGCCTCCGGGATCACCGTGGCCGGCGGAACGACGACGGTGCTCACCGACACCGCCCCGGCGGGCCAGCTCGGCATGCTCGAGATCCAGGGCGCGCCGCAGCTCGTCGTCACGGCCCGGGTCGAGGCGCTCGACGGCAGCGGCAACCTGCTGTCCTCGGCCAACGTGCCGGTCGTCTCGCTCACCACCGCCGCCGCCGGCAAGACGACCCTGAACCTCCAGGGGTTGGAGCGCACGGGAAGCGGCGCGATCTCCGACTTCGTGCTGCTCAATCTGTCGCGGCAGGCCGCGCAGTGTACCGTCACCGCCTTCCGCGCCGACAGCACCCAGATCAACCAGACGGCGGTGCTCACCCTCCTGCCGCTCTCCCAGCAGGCGTTCAGCGACATCCTCGCGGGGCTCGGCGAGGATCTGATCGCGGACACCCATCTCCAGGTGAATTGCGACCAGCAGTTCTACGCCTACGCCCTGGCCTATCGGATCGGCGGTCCCGAAACCGACTACATCGAGCCCTCCTCAGGCCTGGTCGGTGACCTCGTGGCGGGGGGCGGCTCGGGGAGCACCGGGGGGACTGGTGGGACCGGTGGAGGTACGGCCGGCGACGTGGTCTTCGACGTCCCCGGCACCTTCCTGGTCGCGAGGAACAACGCCTCCTACATCAGCTACGACCTGCCCGCCAAGGACGGCGTCCATTACCAGCGGGCGGTGATCGAGTACGACATGCACATCACGCAGTTCGACCCCATCCTCCTCTACACCGGAGTCACCTCCTTCCGCCGCCCGAGCACCAGCAGCGGCCTGCGGGTCGTTTACTACGCGATCCAGATCGTCAACAAGAACGCCAAGACGACCTTGGACCTCGGGGTCACGGACGTCCTCGTGAAGACCCCCGGGCCGTGGAAAGCCAACGGCACCTACCACGTCCGGCTGACCTACGACATCCCGACCCAGACGGCGATGCTCGAAGCCCTGCAGAACGGCCAGGTGATCTACACGATCGCCGGCCCGGCCCAGCACCTGGACCTCTCCGCCGTCGGGACGGACCACCCCCTGCGGGTCGACTTCGGCCAGACCGGCATCGCCGACGGCGCCTACGTGCCGCCCTACGGCTGGAGCTTCTCGAACCTGCACGCGGTGCTGACGCCGCAGTAGAGGCTCCGGCTCGCTTCCACCGTCCGTCCCCCGGCCGCCGGCCCGTTCGGGTTGACCCCCCGACCGCCAGCGTTTACTCTGCGGCGGGCTGATCCGGTCCGCGCTCTCGGGAGAACACCATGCAACTCGGCATCCTCGGTCTGCCTAAGGTGGGCAAGACCACGCTCTTCAATACCCTCACCGTCTCTCACCAGGATACGGACAAGTTCGCCACCTCGGATAAAACCAACATGGGGGTCGCGACCGTCCGCGACGTCCGGCTGGAGCAGCTGCGCGACCTCTTCAAGCCCAAGAAGTACGTGCCGGCGACCATCCAGTACGTCGACATCCCGGGGTTGAAGCGCGGCGAGAGCGCCGAGAGCCTGGATCTGGCGAAGCTCAAGATGGTGGATGCTCTGGTCCACGTCGTGCGGGCGTTCTCGGACCCCGAGCTCGTCCACTCCGAGGGGAGCGTCGATCCGGCGCGGGACGTCTCGAACATCGACCTCGAGCTGATCCTCGCCGACCTCGACATCGTCGGGCGGCGGATCGAGAAGCTCGACAAGGCGGTCAAGCGCGGTTTGACGCCCGAGGAGCAGAAGGAGAAAAAGCTCCTCTCCGAGATCATTCTCCCTGCCTTGGAAGCCGAGACGCCGCTCCGCGAGGTCACCCTGGACGCCGACGACGAGCGCCGCCTGCGCGGCTTTCAGCTCCTCTCCGCGAAACCGCTGCTCGTCGTCTTGAACGTCGACGAAGCGCAGGTCGCCCATGCCGACGCCGCCTCGCTCGGGCTCGCCGTCCGTCCGGCGGTGCTGACGGTCGTCGTCTCGGCGCCCATCGAACAGGAGATCAGCCGCCTGCCTCCCGAAGAGCAGAAGGAGTTCCTCGCCGACATCGGCCTTTCGGCCCCCAGCCTCGACCGGGTGACCCGGGCGAGCTACGACCTCCTCGGCCAGATCTCCTTTTTCACCGTCGGCGAGGACGAGGTGCGGGCCTGGACCGTCCGCCGCGGGGCGCACGCCCGCGAGGCCGCCGGGACCATCCACTCCGACATCGAGCGCGGTTTCATCCGCGCCGAGGTCGTCCGCGATCAGGATCTGCTCCGGCTCAAGACCATGGCCGCCTGCCGGGAGGCCGGCCTCTTCCGTCTCGAAGGCAAGGACTACGAGATGCAGGACGGCGACGTGGCCCACTTCCGCTTCAACGTCTAGGTCGAGCGCTTCACCCTGAAGAGGCGAGGATGCGGAAGAGCTTCGCCGGGTCCACAGGCTTGGTCAGATGGAGATCGAAGCCGGCTTCCTGGGCTTGGCGCTGGTCCTCGGCCTGGCCGTAGCCGGTGAGGGCGATGAGCCGGAGGCCGGCGAAGGCAGGGTCGGCCCGGAGCTCGCGGGCCACGCCGTAGCCGTCCAAGCCGCCGGGCAGACCGATGTCGCAGAGCACCACGTCCGGCCGGAGCCGACGGATCAGCTCCAGACCGGCGAGACCGTCTCCGGCGGTCGCCACCTCGAAGCCGCGGAGCTCCAGGAGGAGCTGCATGCTCTCCGCCGCATCCACGTTGTCCTCGACGATGGCAATCCGGCGGGGGTGGGCGGCGGGAACGGGGCTCTCGGGCTCGGCTGGCGCCGCCGCGGCGCTCGCGAGCGGCAGGCGGAGGATGAATCGCGAGCCCCGGCCGAGACCGCCGCTCGTCGCGTCGATCTCGCCGCCGTGGAGGTCCGCGAGCCCCTTGACGAGAGCGAGCCCCAGCCCGAGGCCGCCGCGGCTCCTCGCGAGGCTGCGGTCGGCTTGGCTGAAAGTCTCGAAGAGCCGCAGGAGCATCTCCGCATCCATGCCGATCCCGGTGTCGCGGACAGCGGCCTCGGCCCTCTCGCCCGTGGCGTCGAGCCCGAGCTCGACGGTCACTCTTCCGCCCGGATCGGTGAACTTGGCGGCGTTGTGCAGCAGATTGCCCAGCATCTGCGCCAGACGGATCCGATCGCCCTCGATCCAGAAGGGGCCGGGAGAGAGCTCCAGATCGAGCTCGAGACCGCGGGCCAGGAGCTCGCTCCGGTGGTCCTCGACGGTGTGGCGGACCAGCTCGGCCAAGTCCAGCCGCTCGCGGCGCAGGAGGATTTTGCCCTGGGAGATCCGGGAGACGTCCAAGAGGTCGTCGACCAGCCGGGTCATGTGCTCGACCTGGCGCTCGATCATCGCGTGCAGCCGTTCGAGAAGCTCCTCGTCGTCCCCGGCCTCGCGCAGAAGGTGGATGGCATTGCGGATCGGCGCCAACGGATTGCGCAGCTCGTGACCCAGGAGAGCGAGGAACTCGTCCTTCCGCCGATCGGCCTCCCGCAGGGCCTCCGCGATCTTCACCTGGTCGGTCAAGTCGATGCCGTGAACGAAAATGCCGGAGACCGCCCCCTCTGCGTCGAGCAGAGGCTGATAGACGAAGTTCAGATAGCGCTGGTCGAGCGGGCCGTCCTCCTGGCGCTGCAGGCGGACCGGCACTTCGCTGCCGGTGAAGGGCCGGCCGGTGGTGTAGACCTGGTCGAGCAGCTCGAAGAAACCCTGGCCTGCGATCTCCGGCAGGGCCTCCCGCACGGGCTTACCGAGAATCTCCCGGTTGCCGACCAGCTGGTAGTAGAGGGGATTGGCGAGCTCGAAGACGTGCTCGGGACCACGCAGGGTGCAGATGAAGGCCGGCGACTGCATGAAGACGCTCGCCAGGCGCGGATGCTCGATGCCGACCGCGAGCCCCTCGCGAAAGGCCGCGTTCTCCCTTTCGAGCTCCGCAATGCGGCGCTCCAGGCGCTCGGCGTCATTCGGTACCATCGGCTGGATAGTAGTGCACACCCTGTTCCAAGTCGCGGCCTTGCGGCCTCCGCCTGAAGCGCCTCTGCTACCATCCTCCCGCATGTCCTGGGATGGCAAGGTCGTCTGGATCACCGGTGCCTCCTCCGGCATCGGCGAGGCCCTGGCGCACGCCTTCGCCCGGCGCGGCGCCCGGCTCGTCCTCTCGGCCCGGAACGAAGACCGCCTCCTCGCGGTGCAGGCGGCCTGCGCCCATCCGGAGCGCCATACCGTGCTGCCGCTCGACCTCGCCGACGAGGCGACCCTCGCTCCCGCCGTCGCCGCGGCTCTCGCCCACTGCGGCCAGGTCGACGTCCTCGTCCACAACGGGGGGGTGAGCCAGCGCTCGCTCGCCAAAGACACCGGCCTCTCCGTCGACCGGCGCATCTTCGAGACCAACTTCTTCGGCGCCGTGGCGCTGACCAAGGCCCTCCTCCCCGCCATGCTGGCGCGGAAGTCCGGACGCTTCGTCGTCATTTCCAGCCTGGTGGGGAAGTTCGGCAGCCCGCTCCGTTCCGGCTACTCGGGCTCCAAGCATGCCCTCCACGGCTTTTTCGACTCGCTCCAGGCCGAGACCTGGCGGGACGGCATCCGGATCACCTTCGTCTGCCCCGGCTTCATCCGCACCGCCGTCTTCGTGAACGCCTTGACCGGTGACGGCAGCGCGCAGGGGACCATGGACCGGGCGCAGCGGCGCGGCATGGCGCCCGAGGTCTGCGCCGAGCGCATCGTCCGTGCCATCGAGCGGGGGAAGGCCGAGGTTCTGGTCGGTGGCCCGGAGCGTTTCGCGGTCTACGTGAAGCGCTTCGCCCCCGGCCTCTTCCGCCGGCTCATCCGCAAGGCGCGGGTGACCTGAGGCGATGGCGGGCTCTCCGATGCGCCTCGATCCGAGGCTCCACGTCGCCGTCGTCGGCGCCGGGGCCTTCGGCGGCTGGACGGCGCTCTCGCTCCTCGGCCGCGGCGCCCGGGTGACCCTCTTCGAAGCCTGGGGGCCGGGGAACTCGCGCTCGAGCTCGGGCGGCGAGTCGCGGGTGATCCGCGGCATGTATGGCCCCGATCCGCTCTATACCGACTGGGTCGCCCGCTCGCTCGAGGTCTGGCAGGAGGCCGAAACCCGCTGGGGAACCCGGCTTTTCCACCCGACCGGCTGCCTGTGGATGTTCGCCGGCGATGACGTCTACGCCCGCGCCTCCCTGCCGCTGCTCGAAAGGGTCGGGCTCCCCGCGGTCGAGCTGACCGTGGCGGCGGCGCGGCTGCGCTGGCCGCAGATCGACTTCTCCGGCATCCGCACCGTCTTTTTCGAGGAGCAGGCCGGCTACCTCCGCGCCCGGCGGGCCTGCCAAGCGGTGGCCGCCGCCGTCGCCGCCCAGGGAGGCGAGGTGCGGAGCGCCGCGGTCCGGCCCGGGCCGCTCCGCGGCCGCTTCCTGGGCGGCCTCACCCTTGCCGACGGCTCTCGCTTCGAGGCCGACGCCTACGTCTTCGCCTGCGGCCCCTGGCTCGGCCGGCTCTTCCCCGAGGAGATCGGGGAGCGCATCCGCCCCACCCGGCAGGAGATCTTCTTCTTCGGTACCCCGGAAGGGGATTCGCGCTTCGACTCCCCGAACCTCCCGATCTGGATGGAGTTCGGGGAACGCATCTTCTACGGCATCCCGGGGAGCGGCCGGGGCGATGGGGTCCGCGGCTTCAAGGTAGCGGACGACACCCGGGGGGAGCCCATCGATCCCACCGGCGACGAGCGGCTCCCCACCGCGGTCCACTTAGCCGAGGCGCGGGAGGTTCTCGCCCGCCGCTTCCCCGTCCTCGCCGGGGCGCCGGTCGTCGAGGCCCGGGTCTGCCAGTACGAGAACACGCCGGACGGCCATCTCTTAGTCGATCGCCACCCGGGGGCCGACAACGCCTGGCTGGTCGGCGGCGGCTCGGGGCACGGCTTCAAGCTCGGCCCGGCCTTGGGCGAGCACGTCGCCGGGCTCGTCGTCGACGGCGCCGAGCCCCTCCCCCAGTTCCGCCTCGCCCACCGGCAACCGCCCGCGGGCAAGCCGCGGAGCCAGTTCGAGGCCGGTCGGCGAGAACCAGGGTTGTAACTCTTCTCCCCCCGCATCCGTTCTCTAGGGAGGATGACGACGGGGATCGAGGAGGTCGTCCAGCGCTATCAGCGTCGGGTGTTCACTTTCGCCCGCTATTTCCTCGGTCAACGCGAGGAGGCGGAGGACGTGACGCAGGAGGTGCTGATCCGGCTGTGGCGCAATGCCGATGGGCTCGATGCCGAGCGGCTCGGCGCCTGGCTCCTCCGGGTGACCCGGAACGCGTGCTACGACCGGCTGCGCCAGCGGCGCAGCGCAGCGACGGTCGTCGCCCCCGACGTCGATCCGGAAGTCGCCGAAGAGGCGTTGAGCCCAGCTCCCGATCCCGCGGCGCTCGCCGAATCGGCGGAATTCAAACGTCATCTCGTCGCTGCCCTCGGCCGGCTCGAAGAGCCCTACCGGAGCATCCTCATCCTCCGCGAGGTGGAAGACTTGAAGTACCAGGAGATCAGCGACGCCCTGGAGCTGCCGCTCAACACCGTCCGGGTCTACATCCACCGTGGCCGGCAGCGGCTCCGCGAGGAGTGGAAGGAGAGCGCCGACGATGCCAAAAAAGCCGCCCGAACCGCCTGACGACTGCGCGGCGGTCCTGCCGCTCCTCGAATCCTACCTGGACGGCGAGCTGTCGCCGACCGAGAGCGAAGGCGTGCGCGAGCACCTCGCGCGCTGCCCGGCCTGCGCCGAGGAGCTCCGCCTCGCCGAGGCGATCCAGATCGGCCTTCGCGCGCTCCCCGAGCTCGACACCCCGCCCGAGGTTCTCGCCCGGGTGCGAACGATGGCCGGAGCGGCCGCGGTGCTGCCCTTCGAGCGCCCCGCGCCGAAGCTTTCGCAGCCGGGTCGCTTCCGCTTCGCCACCCTGGCCGCCGCCCTCGTGCTGGCGCTCTTCGGCGCTGTCCTCCTCTTCCAGCTGCGGAGCCCCCGGCCGGCGCCGCCGCCGAGCGCCGCGACTCCCGCCGAAATCGCCCGGGCGACCGCGGAGGCGCGCTACGCCTTCGCCTGCATCGCCCGGGCGAGCCGGCGGGCCGGGCTCGAAATCAAGGACGAGGTGCTGCCCGCCCACCTCGTCGCCCCGGCCGCCCGCGGCCTCTCCCGCTCGCTCGGCGAGAGCCTCAACTCCGACTCCGAATCCGCCCCAAGACAAGGGAGCTGACGCATGCGCATCCGAGCCGCCACCGGGCTTCTTCTCTTTGTTCTCCTCGTCGGAGCTGCCGGCGCCGTCCGCGCCGCCTCCCCTCCGGCCTCCCCTGTGGATGCCTCTCCCGGCGCCCTCCCCTTCGACCAGCTGGAGATCTTCTCCCGGAACGACCTGACGACCGAGATCAACCTCGAAGGGGCGTTCCTGAAGCTCATCGCCTCCGCGACCGGCAAGGACGATCCCGAGTTCTCGCGCCTCATCTCAGGCCTGGAGGCGATCCGGGTCCAGGTGGCACCGCTCACTGCGATCGATTCCTCCAAGGTGCGCGCCAAGCTCGACCAGACCGTCCACTGGCTGGAGAGCAAGGGATGGACAGTGGTCGTGCGGACGAAGGAGAAAGGCGAGGAGACCTACATCTACACCAGGCAAGTGAAGGGGGAGATGGTGGGTCTCACCGTGCTCTCCTTCGAGCTCGGCAAGGAGGCCTCGGTGGTCAACATCGTCGGCCATCTCGATCCGGCCCAGATCGGCCGCCTCGGCCAGGGGCTCCACCTGACACCGCTCGACAAAATCTCGCCGAAGGATAAGGACAGAGACAAGGAAAAACCCCGGGATTCGAAGCACCCCGGTTGACCGGAGACCCTCTCATGCAGACGAAAACCGCCGTCCCCGTCCTTCTTCTCCTCGCCGCGGCGACCTTCGCCGGCTGCGCCTCGACCCCCTCGGCCGAAGAGGTGCGCGGCGAGATCGAGCGCCAGATCCCCGGCGCCCGCTTCGAGCGCACCGAGCATCTCCGCCTCGGCCGCTTCTCCTTGGGCGCCCTGCACTGGCTCGCGAGCTTCGACCACGACAAAAGCGACGAGGCGGATCGCGCGCTCTTCAACGCCATCTCGGGAGTCGAGATCGCGACCTACAAGGTGCGCGCGCTCCCCGCGCACGAAGCCTTGAGTCTGCCGGAGAAGCTCTCGAATCAGCTCCGCGAGGGCGGCTGGACGACGATGGTGCGCAATGTCGAGAAGGGCGAGGAGACCTGGGTGCTCTACCGCGGGAAGAACCAGGAAGTGATCCGCGATCTCTACGTCGTCTGTCTCGATACCAAAGAGCTCTCTCTCGTCCGGGTGAGCGGCCATCTCGACCGGCTGATGGCCGCGGCGATGGCGGAGCAGCCGAAAAAGATGGCGCAGCTCGCGAAGTCGGACCCGGGAACGCTTTAGGTTCCGCGCTTCAGGTTCCGCGCTTCAGGTTCCAATCACCAGGCCGCCGTCGACCGGCAGCACCGCCCCGTGAATGAAGGCGGCGGCGGGCGACGCCAGCCAGAAATAGGCCTCCGCCACGTCTTCCGGCCGGCCCAGGCGGCCGAGCGGCGTGTGGGCGACCATCCCCTCGACCACCTTGGGGGGGATGGCGGCGACCATGCCGGTGTCGATGAAGCCCGGAGCCACGGCATTGACCCGGATGCCGTGGCGGCCGAGCTCGCGGGCCCAGGTCTTCGTCAGGTTGATCACGGCGCCCTTGGTTGCCGCGTAGTTGGTCTGGCCGAAGTTGCCGTAGAGGGCGACGACCGAGCTGGCGGAGAGGATCACCCCGGAAGAGGCGGCGATCATCCGTGGCGCCACGGCGCGGGTGACGAGGAAGACCCCTTTCAGATTGACGCCCAAAACGGAGTCGAAGTCCTCCTCGCTCATCCGCGACAGCGCCGTCCCGTCCTTCCACTTGACGAGTTGGGCATCCTTGACGATCCCGGCGTTGTTGACGAGGACGTCGATCCGCCCCCAGAGCGAAAAGACGGCCTCGACCGCCGCCTCGACCGCCGCGGCGGAAGAGACGTCGACTCGACAGGCGAGCGCCTCGCCCCCCGCCGCCCGGATTTCCTCAGCGACCCCGCCGAGCGCCTCCTCCGCGACGTCCCAAGCGCTCACCCTCGCTCCGTCGCGGGCAAAGCGCAGAGCCGTGGCCCGGCCGATCCCCGCCGCCGCCCCGGTCACGATCACCACCCGGCCTGCCGTCATTCCTTCTCCTCTCGAGTTTTGAAAAACCGCGTCGAATCGTAACCCAGGCGCCTCCCTAGACCGCGCTTTCGACGCGGCCTCGGCGGTCCCCTCGAAGGCTTTTTTTCCGCCGCGGGGGATCGTCGCCGGGGAGGTGGCGATCGTCGCCGGCAGGCTGGCGAAGACTGCCGACCGAGGTGGCGTCCTCGCGAGAAGGTTGGGAGTCTCTCCCAATCGGGTGGCGGTCGTCGCCGGCAGAATGGCGATCCCCGCCGCCCTGGTGGCGGTCATCGCCGGTGCTGCGGGAGCCGTCGCCGGCAGGAAGGCGGTCGTCGTGAGCAGGTTGCCGATCGTTGCGAGCAGGGTGGCGATCGTTGCCGCCCTGGTGGCGGTGGTCGCGAGGAGGATGGCGATCGTCGCCGGGGAGGCGGAAGGCTTTGCTACCGTAGTGGGCGGCCCGGAAACTCTTCAACGGGAAGGCTGGAGGAGGGAAGTCCGGATTGGCTGGGAGACAGGGACTCGAACCCCGATTCTGCGGTCCAGAGCCGCATGTCCTACCATTGGACGATCTCCCAGCAGGACGAGCCGAGAGGGTAACGGAAAGGCCGCGCCGAGGTCAACCCTCGGCGGGAGCAGCCGGCGCCGCGGCCGGCGGCTGCTTCAGGAAGGCCACGAAGTGGCCCAGGTGCCGGACGGCCGCCTCGCGGCCCACCACCTCGACGAGGTCGAAGAGAGGTGGGCCGCCCGCGGCGCCGGAGAGGGCCATACGGGTGGGGTGGATGAGCACCCCGGCTTTCAGACCCCTTGAGTCGGCCAAGGCACGGAGGGTCGCTTCCAGGGATACCTTGTCGAACTCGGGGAGGGCGGCGTAGCGCTCGGCCAGGGCCTCGATGTGGCCGGGGAGGTCGGGGTCTTTCAAGAACTTGGCGGCGAGCGCCGGGTCGTAGGTGAGGCTGGCCGCGAAGTAGGGGACGAGCGCCTGGGCGAGCTCCTTGAGCGTATGGGCGCGGCTGCGCTGCAGCTCCAGGGCGGCGGTGAGGCGGGTGGGATCCGCAGCCGCTGCGGGGGTGAGGCCGAGAGGCTCTAAGAAGGGCTCCAGGTGCGGCAGGATCTCCGCCGCGGAGAGCTTGGAGAGGTACTGAGCGTTCATCCAGAGGAGCTTCTCGCGATCGAAGACCGCCGCCGAGGCGTTCAGGCGATCGACCGAGAAGAGGTCCGCCATCTCTTGGCGGGAGAGGATCTCGCGGTCGTCCCCGGGGGTCCAGCCCAGGAGAGCCATGAAGTTGTAGAGCGCCTGCGGCAGGATGCCCTCGGAGCGGAACTCCTCGACCGAGGTGGCGCCGGTACGCTTCGAGAGCCGCTTCTTGTCCGGACCCAGGATGAGCGGCAGGTGGGCGAAGGTCGGCACCGCGCCGCCCAGGGCGCGGAAGAGCGGGATGTGCTTGGGGGTGTTCGAGAGGTGGTCCTCGCCGCGGATGACGTGGGTCACCCGCATGTCGATGTCGTCCACGCAGACCGACATGTGGTAGGTCGGCGAGCCGTCCGAGCGCAGGAGGATGAAGTCGTCCAGGGCGTCGGGCGGAAAGTCCATGTCGCCCCGCACCAGGTCGTGGAAACGGATGTTCTCGTCCGGCATGCGGAAGCGGACGGCGAAGGGCCGGCCCTGGGAGAGGAGCGCGGCGGTCTCCTCCGCCGGGCGGAGGAGACAGGTGCGGGGATAGCGGAAGGCGACCCCCCGGGCCTGCGCCTCGGCGCGCTGGGCGTCGAGCTCCTCGGGAGTGCAGAAGCAACGGTAGGCGAGACCCTTGTCGAGCAGCTCCTGGGCGCGCGCGCGGTGGAGGGGCAGGCGCTCGCTCTGCAGGAACGGCCCTTCGTCCCACTCGATGCCGATCCAGGCGAGGGCCGACTGGATCTGGCGAGTCATCGCCTCGTCCGAGCGCTCGCGGTCGGTGTCCTCGATGCGGAGGATGAAGGCGCCGCCCACGTGCTGGCGGAGGAGGTCGTTGTAGATCGCCGTCCGCGCGCCGCCGACGTGCAGGAACCCCGTGGGGGAAGGCGCGAAGCGCACCCGGACCGGGCCGTCTATCTCTGTGCTCATGAAACCGTCCTCTTCATCAGGGGGAGAGCGAGGCGGCTACCGGGCCCCGCGAGACTGGGCAAGGTATCACGCCCCCCGGAGGGACTCCAATCCGCTCTCGACCCAGGAGAGGATTAAAAAGGGATGCTCCAGGAGCGAGGGCCTGTGATAAATTTGTGACTTCTTTGTCCGTCGCTTTTGGAGGAACCTGTATGGGATTGTTTCGGGTCAACCGCCCGCTCCGGCTTTCATCTACCTTCGTCCTCGCTGCCCTCCTGGCTCTGGCCGTCGTCCCGGCCCGGCCCGCGGGAGCCGTCGTGGCGCCGCCCCGTCCCACCGGGAAACCGGGGCTGACGGCAGACATCGGCAACCTGGACGTGCGGGTCAACAGCCGGCGCGACCTGGTTCGCGTCCTCTCCAGCAACCGGATCGACACCCGCACCACGGGATCGCGGGCGACCGGTCAGCTCCAGGCTGCCCAGCAGGCGGTAGCCAGGCTCAAGGCCGCCTCCCCCGGTGCCGAGGTGCGCTTCTCGCCCCTCTTCGGCGCCCCTGAGATCGTCCGCAACAACCGGGGTGCCCTGACCGCCGCCGCTCCCGGGAAGGCGGGCAAGGACGTCGTCCTCGACTTCCTGCGCGCCAACGAGGCCCTCTACGGCCTCTCCGACGCCGACCTCTCGAACCTCAACTTCAAGGGCGAGAGCGTCGACAAGAAGAGCGGTCTCCGCATGGTGCGCTTCGAGCAGGTGGTCAACGGCCTGCCGGTCTTCCAGAGCGACACCCGGGTGACCCTGGATAAGAATGGCCGGATCGTCCGCGTCGTCGGCCTCCTCGCCCCCGACGCGCCGGTCAACGCCCTCGCGGTCTCCCCCCAGGTCACCGCCCAGCAGGCGCTCGCCACCGCCATGAAATCGGTGGGGATCGCCCTCGACCCGACCAAGATGAGCATCAAGAATGCGACTCCGGACGGCACCCGGCTGGACCTGGTCGCCGGCGACCCACGGGTCCTCGGTACCGTGTCGAGCCACCTCGTCTACTTCCCCCTGGGTCCCGGTATTCTCGTGCCCGCCTGGCAGCAGATCACCTTCGCCAAGGGTCCCGGCGACTGGAACACCCTGGTCGACGCCGGGAGCGGCGTCCTCCTCTGGCGCAAGAACATGCGGAGCTACGCCTCGACCCAGGAGGCGCGCTTCAGCGTCTACGTGCAGGGGGACGGCAAGACCCCGTCCGAGAGCCCGGCGCCGCACTCGCCGACGACGGTGACCCCGGGCTCGGGCACCCAGTTCCCCGAGATCGCGAGAACGACGGTCAACATGTCGACGGCGCAGGACATCACGGCCTCGCCCGACGGCTGGATCGACGACGGCGGCAACACGACGACCGGCAACAACACCGACACCTACCTGGACGTCGATGACATCGACATGCCGAACCCGGGCCTCCTCGACGACAACGGCCGGCCGGTCGGCAACACCGACGGCAGCGGCCACCAGCGCGACTTCCTGGGCACCGGCTACGCCTATACGCCGGCTCCCATGGGCGGCAACCCGGACGCCGGCACCGACCCCAGCGACACCCAGGCCCAGCGCGGCTCCGTCACCCACCTCTTCTATCTCACCAACTGGTATCACGACCGGCTCTACAACCTCGGCTTCGACGAGGCGGCCGGCAACTTCCAGACCAACAACTTCGGCAACGGCGGCACGGGCGGCGACCCGGTTCTCGCCGAGTGCCAGGACGGCTCGGGCACCGACAACTCGAACTTCGCCACCCCGCCGGACGGCATGTCGGGTCGCATGCAGATGTACATCTTCGACTTCCCGACCCCCGAACGGGACGGTAGCTTAGACGCCACCGTCGTCCTCCACGAGCTGACCCACGGCACGTCGAACCGGCTGATCGGCGACGGCAACGGTCTGATCTGGGACGAAGGGGGAGGCATGGGAGAGGGGTGGAGCGACTTCTACGCTCTCTCGCTCTTGAACAGCAGCAACGCCTTCCCGCCCAACGCCGAGTACGTGGTCGGTGCCTATGCCACCTACCAGTTCCTCGGGCTGACCGACAACTATCTCTACGGCATCCGCCGCTTTCCCTACTCGACGGACAACAGCGTCAACCCGCTCACCTGGGCGGACGTCGACGACGTCACCTACAACACGGCGGGCGGCATCGCGACGAGCCCGATCAACTTCTCCGGCAACGGCGCCCTGGAGGTGCACAACATCGGTGAGATCTGGGCGAACTCCCTCTGGGAGGTGCGTAGCCGCGTCATCGCCGATCCGGCGGGGGCGAACGGCGACGTGCCGACCGGCAACGACAAGATGCTCTCGATCGTCACCGACGGGCTCAAGATGACGCCGATCAACCCCAGCTTCACCGACGCGCGGGACGCCCTGATCGACGCCGACTGCGCCGCCAACGCCTGCGCCAACGAAAAGTGGATCTGGGGCGGCTTCGCCGATCGTGGCCTCGGCTACAAGGCGACCGCTCCCCTCGCCCAGGACGGGGTCGTGGGGCTCGGTGCCTACATGGGAGTCGGCGAGTCCTTCTCGGTCCCCTACCTGGACGTCAACGGCCTGACGATCGACGACAGCCTGGGCAACAACAACGGCACGATCGATCCCAGCGAGCCGATCCAGCTGACGGTCAATCTGCTCAACCCGTGGCACGACACCGGTATGAACGTGGCATCGGCGACGGCCACTCTCACGACGTCGACCGCGGGCGTCACCATCCTGAACGGGAGCTCGGTCTACGGCGCCATCGCGGCCCAGGGCACGACCTCCGGCACGCCCTTCCTTTTCACGGTGCCGGCAAGCGCGGTCTGCGGCCAGTCGATCCACTTCACGATCACCACGGTCTCGACCCTCGGCACCAAGAGCGTCGATTTCACCGTGCGGGTCGGCAACGCCACGGGGACCGGCACCCCGGTGACCTACTCCCGCACGATCCCCGGTGGCCTCGCCATCCCGGACGACAACTTCCGGGGTGTCACCGACGCGATGACGGTCCCCGACGACCTTCAGGTCTCGCAGCTCGAATTCCGTGTCGACAACCTGACGCATACCTTCACCGGCGACCTCGTCCTCGGCTTGAAGGCGCCTTCCGGCTATGGCACCAGCCTCATCTACATGCGCGGCAGCTTCATCGGCGACGGCGACGGTGACAACTTCATCAACACACTGATCACCGCCAGCTCGAGCAACGACCTGAACCTCTCCAGCTCCACCGACGCGCCCTTCACCGGCGATTGGCTGCCGGCCTTCAACTCGCCGATCTGGAGTCTCTTCGGCATTCCGAACCTCGGCCCCGATCCGGTCGACCAGTTCTCCTACACCGAGGGCCTGAGCTCCCAGGGGGTGTGGAAGGTCCACATCGCCGACGAGGCGGAGGCCGACACCGGCCAGCTCAACACCTGGTCGCTCATCGTGACCCCCACGGCCTTCACCTGCGCCGCCTTCACCCCGACGGCGGCCGTGTCGGGAACCAAGACCGTCACCGGCACCTTCACCGCCGGTGGTGCCATCACCTACACGGTGACTTTGCAGAACACGGGAGCCGGCGCGCAGGCGGACAACCCGGGGAACGAATTTACCGACGTCCTGCCGTCCACCCTGACCCTGGTCTCGGCCACCGCCACCTCCGGCACGGCCGCCGCCAACGCCGCAACCAACACCGTGACCTGGAACGGGGCGCTCCCGGCGCTCGTCGGACAGGTGACGATCACCATCCACGCCACGATCAAGAACACCGCGGCCGGCCAGACCATCGCCAACCAGGGGCAGATCTCCTTTGACGGCGATGCCAACGGCACCAACGAGTCGTCGGCGGTGACCGACGATCCGGGGACCGCCAGCAAGAACGACCCCACCCAGATCACCGTCGCCGCGGGGGCCAGCGTCACCGCGACCAAGGCGGTCACCGGCAACTTCGTCACCGGCGAGCCGATCACCTACACGGTCGTGCTCACCAACGCCGGCAACGCCGCGCAGCCGAACAACCCCGGCAACGAGTTTACCGACACCCTGCCGGCGGGCCTCAGCTTCACGAGTGTCACGGCCACCTCCGGCGTGGCAGCCCAGAGCGCCGGTACAGTGACCTGGAACGGCGCCATTCCGGCCGGCGGCTCGGTGACCATCACCATCAACGCGGTCATCACCGCTGGTCCAGGTACGACGATCAGCAACCAGGGAACCGTCAACTTCGACGCCGACGCCAACGGCACCAACGAGTCGACCGGCACGACCGACGACCCGTCGACACCGGGAACCGCGGGCGATGCCACGGTCTTCGTCGTCACCCAGTCGATCGTCGACGTGCCGACGCTCTCGCCGCTCGGCTTCCTGGCCCTCGCCCTGCTCCTCGGGGGTGCGGGCTTCGCCCTGCTGCGGCGGAAGCGGACGGTGTAAAGAAAATCGCTCCGTCCTTTCTCTGAAGTAAAGACGAACCCCCGGCCGCGAGGCCGGGGGTTTTGTTTTTTGATCTCCTTCCAGTCCTCTTTCGGCGCTCGGAAAGCACCTATTTTCGGGGATCAATTCCCTCCTATTCGAAGGGTTGGAGGGATTTATATGCGTGCTTCTTTGGCAGAGACTTCGTGGGCTTCCCTCATCCTGATCGGTATGCTCGGGTTGACCGCCTTACCAGCGGCCGGTGCCGCAACGCCCAAAGCTTCCGAGCTGCCGGCGCCGTCGGGGAGGAGCAACCTGGACGTGCGGGTGGGGCATCAAGGGGAGCTCGGCAAGGTTCTCGCCGGGAACCGCGTGGACACCCCCGCGACCGTAAAACGGGCGACGGTCCAACTGCAGGCGGTCAAGCAGGGAGTCGCGCGGCTCGCGGCGGCCTCCCCCGGCGCCGAGGTGCGCTTCTCTCCACTCTTCGGCGCCGCCGAGGTGGTGCGCAACCCGCGGGGCGCCCTGACCGGTCCGGCGCCCGGCCGTTCGGGCAAGGACATCGTCCTCGACTTCCTGGGCGCCAACCGTGGCCTCTATGGTCTCTCGGACGCCGATCTCTCGGCGCTCCAGTGGAAGGGCGAGAGCCTCGACCGCAAGAGCGGGCTGCGCATGGTGCGCTTCGAGCAGGTCGTCTCGGGCCTGCCGGTCTTCCAGAGCGAGACCCGGGTGACCCTCGATCGAAACGGACGCATCATCCGCACGGTCGGCCTCCTCGCCCCCAGCGCCGCGACCAACACCTTCGCTCCAGCCTCACGGCTCACCGCCCAGCAGGCTTTCGCCACCGCCATGGCATCGGTGGGAATCCGGGTGGACGCGGCCAAGATGAGCCTCCGGAACGCGAGCCCCGATGGCGCCCGGGTGGAGATCGCGACCGGCGATCCGCAGATCCGTGGCGACGCCGCGAGCCATCTCGTCTACTTTCCGGCCGGTCCGGGCATCCTGGTGCCGGCCTGGCAGCAGGTCACGTTCACCCGTGGGCCGGGCGACTGGATCACGGTGGTCGATGCCGGCAGCGGCACTCTCCTCTGGCGCAAGAACATGCGGAGCCAGGCCTCGACCCAGGAGGCCCGTTTCAACGTCTACCTGCACGCGGACGGCAAGACGCCCGGCGAAAGCCCGGCGCCGCACTCGCCGACCGATGTGACGCCCGGCTCGGGTACCCAGTTTCCCGCCGTCCCCCGGGTCACGGTCAACATGTCGACCGTCCAGGACATCAACGCGTCTCCCGACGGCTGGATCTCGGATGGCGGCAACACGACGACGGGCAACAACACCGACGCCTATCTGGACACCGACGGCGACAACATGCCCGATCCCGGCGCTCTCGACGACAACGGCCGGCCGATCGGCAATATCGACGGCGCCGGGCATCCCCGTGACTTCCTGGGCACCGGCTACGACTACACGCCGCCCCCCCTGGGCAGCGACCCCGACGCCGGCACCGATCCGACCGACCCGCAGTCCCAGCGCGGTTCCGTCACCCAGGCGTTCTATGTCGCCAACTGGTACCACGACCGGCTCTACAATCTGGGCTTCGACGAGGCGGCGGGCAACTACCAGACCGACAACTTCGGCCGCGGCGGCACGGGCGGGGATCCCCTCCTGGCCGAGGTTCAGAGCACCACCTTCGGGAATAACGCCGGCACCTTCACCTCCCCGCCGGACGGCATGTCGGGGCTCCTGCAGGTCTCGACCTTCACCTGGGGCACCCCGAACCGGGACGGCAACCTCGAAGGCTCGATCGTGCTCCACGAGTTGACCCATGGGGTCTCCGGGCGTCTCATCGGCAACGGCTTCGGCCTGCTCTTCGACGAGGGCGGCGGCATGGGCGAGGGCTGGAGCGATTTCTACGCCCAGTCCCTCCTCTCCAGCACCAATGCCTACCCGCCCACGGCGAAGTACGTCCAGCAGCCCTGGACGACCTACAACTACAGGAACCTCCAGGAGGACAACTACCTCTACGGCATCCGGCGCTTCCCCTACTGCTCGGACAAGACGGTCAACCCGCTCACCTTCGCCGACGTCGACGACCTGACGCTCGACCTCTCGGGCGGCATCCCGCCCTCGATCCTCAAGTTCACCCGCTTCGGGGCGGACGAGGTCCACAACGCGGGCGAGGTCTGGGCGAACACCCTCTGGGACGTGCGGAGCCGCGTCATCGCCGATCCGGCGGGAGCGAACGGCGACGTGCCGACCGGCAACGACACGATGCTCGCGCTCGTCACCGACGCGATGAAGATGACCCCGCTCAATCCCAGCTTCCCCGACGCGCGCGACGCGATCCTCGACGCCGACTGCGCCACCCACGCCTGCGCCAACGAGAAATCGATCTGGGGCGGCTTTGCCAACCGCGGCCTGGGCTACAAGGCGGTCGCGCCGCTCGCCCAGGACGGCCTCGCCTTCCTGAGTGGCGTCAGCTCCTACCTGGGGGTCGGCGAGTCCTTCGCGGTTCCCTACCTGGACGTCGCCGCCCTGACCGTCGACGACAGCCTGGGCAATCACAACGGCGCGATCGATCCCGGCGAGCCGATCCGCCTCACCGTCGAGCTCAAGAACCCCTGGCGCGCCGCGAGCCAGGGGGTCGCCGGCGCGACGGCGACCCTCACCTCCTCGACTCCGGGCGTCACCCTCCTCACCGGGAGCGCGGCCTACCCCGCCATCGCGGCGCAAGGGACGGCCGCGGGCACCCCATTCCTCTTCACCGTTTCGCCGAGCGCCCTCTGCGGCCAATCGCTCCACTTCACGCTCACGACCGTGTCGTCGCTCGGCACGACGAGCGTCGACTTCACCCTGCGGGTCGGCGCCGTCTCCGGCACCGGAGCGCCGATCACCTACACGCGGACGATCCCCGGCGGTCTCGCCATTCCGGACGGCCAGGCCCGCGGCGTCGGCGATTCGATGACGATCACCGACGACCGGGAGATCTCTAGCCTCGTCTTCGACGTCAACGACCTCCAGCACGAGGCGACCAGCGATCTCATCGTCGGCTTCAAGGCCCCCTCGGGCTACGGCACGACGCTCATCTATCTGCGCGGCATCTTCACCAGCGATTCGAGCGGAGCCAACTTCATCGATACCAAGATCGACGGCAGCTCGACCAACGACCTCAACGCCACCGGTGGCGCGGCCGCTCCCTATACCGGCAGTTGGGCGCCGGCCTTCAACTCGGCGTCCATCAGCACCCTCGGTTTCCCCACCGTCGGTCCCGACCCGGTCGACCAGCTCTCCTATGTCAAGGGTCTTTCGACCAGCGGCACCTGGTCCATCTACGTGGCGGACGAGTTCGCGGGCAACACCGGCCAGCTCAACACCTGGTCTCTCATCGTGACCCCCACGGCCTTCACTTGCAACGCCTTCACCCCGACTGCGGCCGTCTCGGGAACCAAGACCGTCGCCGGCAACTTCGTCGCCGGTGGCGCCATCACCTACACGGTCACCCTGAGCAACACGGGCTCCGCGGCCCAGGCGGACAACCCGGGGAACGAATTCACCGACGTCCTGCCGTCCACCCTCACCCTGGTCTCCGCCACCTCCACCTCCGGCATTGCCACCGCCGATGTCGCCACCAACACGGTGACCTGGAACGGGGTGCTGCCGGCGGTCGTCGGGCAGGCGACGATCACCATCGAGGCCACGATCAAGAGCACCGCCGCCGGCCAGAGCATCGCCAACCAGGGGCAGATCGCCTTCGACGCGGATGGCGACGGGATCAATGAGTCCTCGGCGGTGACCGACGATCCGGCGACGGCCACGAGGGGAGATGCTACGGCCCTCGTCGTCCCCCCGGCGATCACCGACGTGCCGACCCTGTCGCCGCTCGGTTTCGCCACTCTGGCGCTGCTTCTTTTGGGTGCTGGCTTCGCCCTGCTGCGCCGGAGGCGAACGACATAGAGATCGGTCTGGCCCGATCTTTGCTTTTTTCAGGAGGCAGGAGGTACACATCAATGCCCAAGGCATGGAGCGACAAGGACGAGAAGCAGTACAAGCGCGTCGAGGCGAGCGAGAAGAAGGAGGGGCACTCGACCGAGCGCGCCAAGGAGATCGCGGCCCGGACGGTGAACAAGCACCGCAAGTCGGAAGGCCGCACGAAGAGCTGAGCCGGAGGCGTTCAGCCCTTCAAATCAGCCCGGCAGAAGAGACATCCGCGCGGTGGCGGAGTCTGCCGCCACCGCGGGTTTCTTTTCTTCCGCTTTTTTCGCGGCTTCCGAATCTTCCGTGATCTCCCCGGGGTTCCTAAAGAGGTTGGACTCCAGGTCGTACTGCCGGGTGTAGAGCGCGTGGTAGAGACCGCCCAGGGCGAGGAGTTCCTCGTGGCGGCCGTGCTCGACGATCTTCCCCTGCTCCAGGACGAGGATCTGGTCGGCCCGGCGGATGGTCGACAGACGATGGGCGATAACGAAGGTGGTGCGGCCGCGCATCAGCACGGCGAGACCTTCCTGGATCAACGCCTCGCTCTCGCTGTCGAGCGACGAGGTGGCCTCGTCGAGGATCAAGATCCGGGGGTCGGCGAGAATCGCCCGGGCGATCGCCACCCGCTGTCTTTCGCCCCCCGAGAGCTTCACCCCGCGTTCTCCCACCACGGTTTCGTAACCCTCCGGCAGGCGATCGACGAAAGCGTCGCAGTGGGCGATGTGGGCGGCGCGCAGGATCTCCTCCTCGGAGGCGTGCGGCCGGGCATAGGCGATGTTCTCGAGCACCGTGCCGTCAAAAAGGAAGTTGTCCTGGAAGACGACCCCGAGCTGGCTGCGGTAGTCGGAGAGGCGGACCTGGGAGAGGTCGTGGCCGTCGACGAAGAGGGCGCCGGTCGTGGCGCGGTGGAAGGCCGCGATGAGGCCGATGAGCGTGCTCTTGCCCGACCCCGACGGGCCGACGAGCGCGGTCACCGTCCCCGGCGGGGCGACGAGCGAGACCCCGCGGAGGACCGGCTGTCCCTCTTTGTACTCGAAGGTGACGTCCCGGAGCTCGATCTTCCCGACGATCTCGGGGAGCGGCTCCCGGAGCTCTTCCCCGGCGCTTTCCGGCACCTCGTTGCGGATCTCCCGGATGCGTTCCAGGCCCGCGAAGGCTTCGGTCATCTGGCTCCCGACGTTGATGATCTGGACCGCCGGCCCGACGAGGAGCCCCAGGAAAAGGGTGAAGGAGAAGAAGGAGCCCAGGGTCATATGGCCGGCGAGCACCTCGTTGCCGCCGATCCACATGATGGCGATGCCGATCGCCCCCATGAGGAAAGACGAGACCGCGGTGACCGTCGAGGTGCCGGTCATCGTCTTGGCGACGTTCCGGAATAGCCGGTGAACCCCTTTCGAGAAGACCAGCGACTCGCGTTGCTCCGCACCATAGGCCTTGACCACCCGAACGCCCGAGAACGACTCGGTGAGGCGGCCGGAGATCTCCGCGTTGATCTTCGAGCGCTCGCGAAAGAGCGGGCGGAGGATCTTGAACGCGTAGTACATGACGATGGTGAAGAGCGACATCACCGAGAGCGCGATGACGGTGAGCTTGGCGTTCAGGTAGAGCAGATAGCCGGTGGCGAAGACGGCGGTGACCATGCCGCCGATCATCTCGACCAGGCCGCTGCCGACCAGGTTGCGGATGCCCTCGGCGTCGCTCATCACCCGCGCCAGGAGGACCCCGGTCTTCGTCTGGTCGAAAAAGCCCACCGACAGCCGGCCGACGTGGCGCTGGACGGTCCGCCGCATCTCGGTGATCGAGCGCTGGGCGGCCTTGCCAAGGATCTGGGTGAGGCCGAAGGAGCTCAGGGCCTGGACGATCGTCGCCGACCCTCCCGCCAGGACGAGCAGGTAGAGGAGATGATGGTTCTTCTTGCCGATGACGTCGTCGACCAGGTACTTGGTCGTCGCCGGGAGGACTAAGGCGGTGATCCGGTTGATCGCCATGAGCAGGAGACCGATGGCGAGCCGCCCCTTGCGGGCCCTGATGAGGTCCAGGGAATCGCCGAGGACGACTTTGAACTGGAGCTTGGCCTTCTTCTTGGCCTGCTCGGCTTTGGCGGCATCAAGCTCGGGCCTGGGCTTCGGCTGCTTCGAGGAGACGAGCCCCCCGAAGAGGCCGGCCCGCGCGGGACGGCTGGGAGGAGGAAGGGGCGTCGAATTTACGGTAGACATGATTTCAGGAGGGAGAACACGGCCGGCGGCCGGTTCCTTCCAGAGAGCCCGCCGCTTCAGCTTCGGCGCGAGGAGCGCGGCCGGTTCCGCCGGGCGCGGAGACCCTGGACGAGGGCGAACAGGGCACCGGTCGCGAGGCCGGCGAGGAGGAGCTGCCGGGGAAGCGGATCCTCCACCGGCGGCGGGATCTCGAAAATGCCGTACTCGTTGCTCCGCGCCGGGCGCAGGACGTAGCGCCCCCGCTTGGGGGGGGTGAAGATCCGGGCGAAGCGGGCGAGGTCCGCCGCGACGTGGGAACCTCGTGCCGGACGACCGTGCCCGGCGGCGACGGCGTGGGGCTTAAGCTCGGCCAGCGCCTCGACGCTCGCCCGCGCCGCCCGCCAGTCGGTGGTCAGGGGGGCGGGGGGAACCGAGAACTCCCGGCGCTGGGTGACCATGGCGACGGGCGAATCCTGATCCAGGGTCGCCAGGGCGTCGCCGGCGAGGAGGGTGCGGTCGCGCTGGCGGAAGAAAGAGACGTGACCGGCGGTGTGCCCCGGGGTGTGGACCCACCGCCAGCTGGGAAGCCCCGGCACCGAGCCGTCCTCCGGCAGTGGATGGACGTGGCCGCGCAGGTCGATCCCGTGGTGGGGAAAGCTCCGCGCCATGAATCCCAGGGCGCCGCCGACCGTGGGGTCGACCGGCGGATAGTCCGAGCGGCCGGTCAGGAACGGCATCTCCAACGGATGGGCGAAGATCGGTACCCCCCACAGAACGGCCAGCTCCTCGGCGTTCCCGGAGTGGTCGAAATGTCCATGGGTGAGGAGGATCGCCGCCGGGGGCCGCCCGAAGAGCACCTCCGCCCGCCTCCTCACGAGACCGGCGAATCCGGGGAGACCGGTATCGACGAGGACCCAGGCCTCGCCGGGCTCCCGAACCAGATAGGCGTTGACGAAGAGGGTGGCGAGGCGGAAGACGCCAGGCTGAAGCTCGCGCCCAACCCTGCGGTCGTCGTGGTCGTTGCGGTCACTGCGGATCGGCTGGTCGAGGGTGGTGTTCATGCCCTCGCTCTGTACGCAAACATCGCGCCGCCCCGCCCGGGCTCTGCCGGGCGGGGACCGTGAGGGTCTATGAGGAGGCGACCTTGCGCGGACCGGCGTTCTTGACCGCCTCGCTGACGCCGCTCTCGTACTTCTCGAAATTGTCGGCGAACATGTCGGCGAGCTGGCCGGCTTTGGCGTCGTAGTCGGCGGTGCTCTTCCAGGAGGCGCGCGGGTCGAGCACGGCGTCGGGGACGTCGGGGACGTGCCGGGGGACGGCGAGGCCGAAGAAGGGATCGGTCACCGTCTCTACCGCATCGAGCTCGCCGGCGAGAATCGCGGTCACCATCCGCCGTGTGTAGGCGAGCTTGATCCGGCTCCCCACTCCGTACGGGCCGCCCGTCCAGCCGGTGTTCACCAGCCAGACCCGGACGCCGTGGCGTTCGAGCCGTTCGCCCAGCATCTTGGCGTAGGTGCCGGGATGGAGGGGGAGGAAGGGAGCACCGAAGCAGGCGCTGAAGGTCGCCTTGGGCTCGGTGACCCCGCGCTCGGTCCCCGCTACCTTGGCCGTGTAGCCGGAGAGGAAGTGGTACATGGCCTGCTCGGGGGTGAGGCGGGAGAGCGGGGGGAGGACCCCGAAGGCGTCGGCGGTCAGGAAGATCACCGTTTTCGGATGCCCGGCCTGGCCGCAGAGGTCGGCGTTCGAGAGCTGGGTCAGGGGGTAGCTGCTGCGGGTGTTCTCGGTCAGCGAGTCGTCGTCCAGGTCGAGCGAGCGGGTCTCGGGGTCGATGACGACGTTTTCGAGCACCGTGCCGAAGCGCTGGGTGGTGGCGTAGATCTCGGGCTCGCCCTCCGCCGAGAGCCGGATGACCTTGGCATAGCAGCCGCCCTCGACGTTGAAGATGCCGTCGGCGCTCCAGCCATGCTCGTCGTCGCCGATGAGCTTCCGCACCGGATCGGCCGAGAGGGTCGTCTTGCCGGTGCCGGAGAGGCCGAAAAAGAGGGCGGAGTCCTCGCGGTCCCGGCCATAGTTGGCGCTGCAGTGCATCGACAGCACCCCCTGCTTCGGCAGGTAGTAGTTCATGACGCTGAAGATGCTCTTCTTGATCTCGCCGGCGTAGACGGTGCCGCCGATAAGGACCATTCGGCGGGTGAGGTCCAGGAGGATGAAGGTCGGGCTCTTCGTGCCGTCTTCCGCCGGGTCGGCCTCCAGGGTGCCGACGTCGATCACCGTAAAGCCGGGCTTGAAGTTTTTGAGCTTCTCGGGGTCGGCTTCATGGAGGAACATGTTCTGAGCGAAGAGGTTGTGCCACGCCTGCTCGGTGATGACGCGGACCGGCAACCGGTATTTGGGATCGGCTCCGGCGTAGCCGTCGAAGACGAAGAGGTCCCGGCCTTCCACGTGAGCCTGGGCCTTGGCGAGGAGCCGGTCGAAGCGCTCGGCGTCGAAGGGCCGGTTGACGTCCCCCCACCAGACTTCGTTCTCCGTCGTCTGGTCCTTGACCGTGAACTTGTCGTTGGGGGAGCGGCCGGTGTGCTTGCCGGTGGTGGCGACCAAGGGGCCCTCGCCGGCGATCCGGGCTTCGTCACGGCGGACCGCCTGCTCGTAGAGCTGCGCCGCCGGAAGGTTCCAGTACACCGTGCGAGCGTTGCCGAATCCCTGCTCGTCGATGCCGTGTGTGCTCACAAAGGGGCCAACGTTCTGCATGCGAATCACCTCGGGAGTTGGAAGGTCACGACGCCAAAGCAAAGCCGGAATTGTAACATTCTGACGACAAAGCACTACCGCGAAGTTGGCCGGGAGTCTACACCCGCTTCCAAGCGCCGGGCGAGCGCCAGGAGCCAGGCGGGATACAATCCCCCCGTCCGCCCGCTTGCCGTCCATCGCGTGATCCTCATGCGTGGGCATCCTTCTAGTACCTTCCTCAGGGAGAGATGACTTGAATATCGCGAATCGTAAGGTTCTTGTATTGGGTGGCTACGGCCTCGTCGGGACGGCCGTCTGCCGCCAGCTCCTGGAGCGCCGGCCGCGAGAGATCCAGATCCACAGCCTGCGCATGGAGGAAGCCTTAAAGGCGCGGGAGGAGCTCCTCCCCGAGGCGGGCGAGACGGTCTTCTCGGTCTCCGCCGGCGACATTTTCGGCCTGATGGGCGAGCCCACCTTGAGAGAGCGCATCCGCGCCCAGATCACCAAGCTCGGCGACTCGGACTTAGGCTCCTTCCTTCTCTACAAGGTGCTCACCGAGTCGAAGGCGGAGATCGTCGTCGACTGCGTCAACACGGCGACCGGCATCGCCTACCGGGACATGTTCAAGGCCGCCGAGGAGGTCAACCGGATCGCCGAGGAGGGCGAGCTCGACCCGGCGGCGGTCGACGGCCTGCTGGAAGCTCTCTACATGCCGCGCCTCATCCGCCACATCCAGGTGATGTACCGCGGCATGAGCGACGTCGGCACCCAGGTCTACGTCAAGGTCGGCACCAGCGGCACGGGCGGCATGGGTCTGAACATCCCCTACACCCACTCCGAGGAGCGCCCCAGCCGGATGCTGCTGTCCAAGAGCGCCTTGGCCGGCGCCCACTCGATGCTCCTCTTTCTCATGGCGCGGACCCCCGGCGCCCCGATCACCAAGGAGGTCAAGCCGGCGGCGGCCATCGCCTGGAAGCGGATCGCCTACGGGCCGATCCACCGCGGCCGCCAGCCCATCCACCTGGTCGACGCCCGGCCGCGCCCGTTGGGCGACACCTTCTCGACCGACGACCCGTCGGCCGCCACGCTCCGCGACGAGGTGCTGGAGACGGTCTTCATCGACACCGGCGAGAACGGCCTCTTCAGCCTTGAGGAGTTCTCGACGCTCACGACCGTCGAGCAGATGGAGTTCGTCACCCCGGAGGAGATCGCCGAGTACCTGGTGATGGAAATCGAAGGGAGAAACACCGGCCACGACATTATCAACGCCCTGGACAACGCCGTCCTCTCCCCGACCTACCGGGCGGGCATGCTCCGCCACTGGGCCCTGGAGCGGATGATCGAGCTCGAAAAGCAGCACGACACCCACAGCGTCGCCTTCGAGATGCTGGGTCCGCCCCGAAACTCGAAGCTCCTCTTCGAGGCTCACCTCCTGAGGCTCGCCTACAAGACCATGCGCGCGGTGCGCGAGGCGACCCCCGAGGAGGTGCGAGACGCCCTCGACAAGCTGGTGCGCGAAGACACCGAGGCGGCTAATCGGGTAGTGGCGGTGGGCATCCCCATTCTCCTCGACTCAGGAGAGATCCTGAGAAGCCCCAAGGTCATCGTCCCGGCCGACGCCCGCGACCAGAAGGTGACGCCGGAGAAGATCGAAGCCTGGGTGGCGGACGGCTGGGTCGACCTGCGGCTCGCCAACTGCGCCAGGTGGATCGAGCGCTTCCGGCGCATCCAGGCGGAGATCGACGCCATCCCCGACGACGACACCTCCAGCCGCCACCTCCGGAACCGCCGCTTCTGGCAGGAGGGCCACGGCATCCAGCCAGGGAAGATCGTCGGCTGGATTCTCTCCGTCGAGGAGAAGGGCTCGCGGATGAAGCGGTAGGGCTCGCCTGGCAGGCTCTACCGAGCCACCATCTGCACCACCGTCTCCATGTGCCCCGTCTGGGGGAACATGTCGATGAGGGTGACGCTCTCGATGCTGTAGGTCTCGGCGAGCTGGCGGAGATCCCGGGCGAGGGCGGCGGGGTGGCAGGAGACGTAGGTGAGCCGCTCCGGCCGGCGTTCGACGATGATCCGCCGCACCGCCGGGGAGAGACCGGCGCGGGGCGGGTCGACGATCACCCTGGCGATCTTCGCGGGCGGGGCGGGGAGCTTGCCGATCCAGCTCTCCAGCGCCTGGGCCTCGATCTCGACGTTCGTCAGGTGGTTTCTGCGGGCGTTGGTGCGGGCGTAGCGCGCGGCGATGCGTTCGCCCTCGACCCCCACCACCTGGTCGTAGCGGCGGGCGAGGGCGAGGGCGAAGAGGCCGACTCCACAGTAGAGGTCGTAGGCGATGCCGCCGGTCCACGCCCCGACCGCCTTCTCGACGAGCCGGGGGAGGAGCCCGCGGTGGCCCTGGAAGAAACAGCGCGCGTCGTAGGCGTAAACCAGGTCGCCCACGGTGACGCTCACCTCGCCGTGCGGCAGGTCGGGCACTAAGGGAGCGACGCTGATCGCCCCGGGCGCTCCGGGTCTGCCGGGATCTCCCGCCGCGAGGTCGAGCCGCCGGGGCGGCGTGTCGCCCAGCCGCTGCCCCAGGGTGGGGAGGAGGGTTTCGAGCTCCGGCACGAGGAGGGGACAGCGGTGGACCGGGATGAGCTCGTTGGTGCCCCGCGCGTGGTAGCCCACCCGGACGATTCCGTTCACGACATCGGTGTGGAGCTGGGTGCGGAGCCGGTAGTGCCAGGGGTCGCCGGTGATCAGCTCGACTTCCTGCGGGAGCACCGAAAGATCGACCCTCCCCATCCGTTCGAGAGTCTCCTTGACCGCGTCGGCTTTCAAGCGCGACTGGAGGCCGTCGGTGATGTGCTGGAGGTCGCAGCCGCCCCAGTCGGCCAGCTCGGGGACCGGATCGGGCCTCCGGCCGGGACCGGGGGAGAGGATCTCGACGATCTCGGCCCGGCCGTAGTCGGGCCGCCGTTCGATCACCCGCGCTCGCAGCCGGTCGCCGGGGACCGAGCGGGGGACGAAGATCGGCACCCCGTCGTAGCGGGCGAAGCCTTCGCCCCCCGCGATCAGCTTTTCGACGAAGAGCTCGATCTCCTCGACCCCCGCCAGGCGGATGCCGGGCGGCGGGGCGGTGGCCTGCGCCTGTGAAGCGGCCAGCGGTACCGGAGGTTGGGCCGCGGTCTTCCGGGACGTCCTTCCCGTAGGACGGCCTGCGCCACGTCCTTTCGGCCCTCCACGAGGGCCCCCCTTCGCTCCATCGCGGCCGCGATCCTTCGGTCCACCCGGGCCGCGCCCCCGCGGCCCCCCCGCTCCCCGTTCTCCTTTGCGATCCTTCATTCCGCCTCCACGAGCAGGTGAATCCTTGAGGCGAGCTGGGGCAACCGCCGGTCGATCTCCGCGCGCAGCTCCTCGACCCGGTGCCGGCGCGACAGGTGGTGGAGCACGAGGTCACCGTTCTGGAAACGGTCGGCGCGCGCCACGATGTCCTCCAGATGGAGGTGCTTGTAGAGGTCGCCGCGGTCCCGATAGGCGTCGCCCAGGAAAGTGCATTCGAGCATCAGGATACGGCTTCTGAAGAGCCGCGGCTCCAAGTCGAAGACCGCCGGGCCGGTGTCGCCGCAGTAAGAGAGCCAGACGTCCTCGACCTCCTCGGCGATTTTCTCCCCGCGCTCGCGGCGAGCGACGATCTGGGCCGCGGTCAAGCCGACCAGGTCCTGGAGCAGGCGGCGCTTTCTGCGCAGCAGGTGGAAGCCGAGCGACGGCACCACGTGGTCGGTGCGGAAAGGCTGGATCGTCAAGTCCCGCCCCACCTCGACCCGCTCGTCGGGGCGGAGGCCCTGGAGGGAGAAACGGTAGTGCGCCTGCTCCAGTCGTTCGGTCGCCGCGACCATCGCCAGGAGCGGCTCGCGGATCTCCTCCGGGCAGAAGACCCGGGTGAACTCTTCGTGGTGGAGCGAGCGCTGGGAGAGGATGTACGGGAGCCCCAGGGAATGATCGAGATGGCCGTGCGAGAGAAAGACGTCGTGGGCGCCGGCCAGCTGGATGGCCCCACGGCCGGTGTCGAAGGCGAGGCCGGGCGGATGGATGCGGAACCAGGTCTCGTCGCCGGCGCGCGACCAGCCCTCGATTCGGAGGCCTGCCAGGTTGAGCTCGACGGGGCGCATGACAGAAGAGGCCTCAAAAGAGCGTCGCGGCTCCGGCCGGGAGGGGCGGAGCCGCGGGGTCGCTCGGATCGGGTCGCGGTCAGATCTCCCGGTCAGATCTCCCGGTACAGCCAGCGGCGCAGCGGGTTCAGGCGCTCCTCGACGCTCTCCCACTTGGGATCGATCAGCCAGAGCGCGGCGGCGATCGAGGAGAGGAGGGAGTTGCCGTCCTGCGGCGTGAAGCAGAAGCCGTAGACCTCGCGCTTCCGGCGCACCGTCACGGTCGGCAGCACCACCACGGTCTGCGACAGGATGCGCCCATAGTAGCCGTGGTCGCGGCCGAAGCTGAAGATCAAGTTGGCGTAGCGCTTGTCGGTCACCGCCACCAGCGGGTTCCCGCGCAGCCGGTCTTTCACCTCGTCGAGAGTGACGTCCCGGTTGCATTCGAGGTTGAACCAGATCGAGTGCATGTACTGGGTGTTGAGCTTGACCGCGCTCGAAAAGAGGTTGAAGTCCTTGCCCAGGGTCTCGAAGAGATGATGGGCGTCGTGCGCATGGTGGGTGCCGAAGTCGGGGTCGTCGTGCTTGCCGACGTTGGGGGCGGGCACGAAGCTATCGGCCTGCGAGATGTCGTTCGACCGCCGCATGCAGACGAAACGCCCGCGATCCAGGCAGTAGTCCTGGTGGTCGCCGTCGTTGCAGATGGTCTTGATGAGGGTCGTGATGTTGTGGGTGTTGCAGGAGACGATCTGGATGAAGCGATCCTCTCCGGGCACCAGCACCTCGTCGTTCACCCCCTTGGCGAACGGCTTGCCGAAACCGAACTCGCTCCCCTGGGCGAGGAAGCCCTTGGGACCGGTGATGTTCTCGTAGTACTTCTCCTTGTTCTCGTTGCCGGCCGGGGTGCAGTCGATGACCACGGTGGCACGGGACAGGGCCTCGCGTGTCTCCAAGGTCACCTCGTGGCCGAGCTTCTCGAACTCCGGCCGCACGTCGTCGTCGGCCGCGAGGCGGGCGCCGCGGGACATCAGGTGCTTGAGCTTCGAGCGGTCCGAGACCAGGGGGGTGCGCTTGTGGAAGGTGACCTCGTCGATGCCCATCCTGTCCCTAAAGTCCGTGAACAGGCCGATCAGGGGCTCGCCGATCGTGCCCGTGCCCACGATGTGGACGATCCTCTTCATGGTGCCCTCGCTGCTAAAAAGGTAAGTGGTTGGGTCGACGTGGTCGTCGACGAGGCGAAGACGCGAGCCCGGAACGCTCGGCCGGGCGTGAGAGTAACACAAGGCCGTGCCAGAACGGCACGGCCCGCCGCCCACCTGGCTCAGTCGCCACCGGAAAGATCCTCGCCATGCTTGCCGCCGCCACGCCACTCCGGGTCGCGGTTCGCGAATTCGTCGAGGTCGACCGGCACCTCGATCACAGTGCGGGTCACCGCGGGATCGCAGATGCCGTTCTCGCACTCATAGGTATAGACGTTCCAGCCCTCCCTCCGGCTATAGGCCGAGAGGGTCTGGTAGGTGTCGCAGTTGCCGCACTTGATCGAGATGTTCCGGATGTTGATGCCACCTTCCATCGCTGGACCTCCCGCTGGACTTCCAGCACCATCTTCCCACGCCTGGCCTGGTGTTTGCACATAGAACCTTGGCTATGCATTGGCGTTCTCGCCCTCTCCCCGCGCTTCTCGTGCTCCTGCTGTTCCTGGCAGGACCGGTGCCGCGTCTGGCCTCCGGCAACCAGCCGGCCCAGCCCCCGAAGACCGGCGAGTCGGCGCCCGCGACCCAGTTCTCCGGCGAGGAGGTCTCGGTCGGCTACGTGCTCGTGCCGGTGCTCGTCCGCTCGAGCTCCGGGGGGTACGCCAACCGTTTGGAGAAGAAGGACTTCCGCCTCCTCGTCGACGGCGCTCCGGCACCCATCGAAAGTTTCGAGAAGCGGGCCGAGGCGCCGACCTCGATCCTCTTCCTGCTCGACCTCTCGGGGAGCATGGCGAACGGCGGCAAGCTCGACGAGAGCCGTCGCGCGGTCCGCTACTTCCTCGACCATGCGCTCCCCGGCGACGAGTTCTCCGTCGCCACCTTCGCGGGGGGAAGATTTTCCGTCGCCGTGCCGTTCACTGGCAATTTTGACACGCTCAAGACCGCCGTCGACGGCTTCCGCGCCTACGGCACGACGGCGCTCAATGATGCCGTCGCCTGGATGCCCGAGGCCGGGGCGGCCGGCAAGAACCCCAAGCGCTTCGCCGTTCTCATCACCGACGGGGTCGACAACGCGAGCACGATCTCTCCCACCGAGGCGCGCGACATCGTGCGCCGGGCGGAGTTGCCCGTCTATGTGCTGGGCCTGGAGGCGGGCAACCCCTTCGAGCTGGGCACGGACGGCAAGAAGATCTATCGTTACGCCGACGTCCTCAACCTCCTGGCCCATGAGACCGGGGGGCGCTATTACCCGTTGTCCACCCCCGACGGCCTCGGCAAGGCCCTTGCCGCGATCGTCGAGGATCTGCACCACGAGTACGTTCTCGGCTTCGCCACGGGTGGGGGGCAGTCCCGCTACCGCGACCTCAAGGTCGAGGTCGCCGGGAAGAACCGCTCCGTGCTCTTCCGGCGAGGCTACAAGGGACCGCCGCCCAACAGTACCCGGGGCGGCTGACACAAAGGAGGTTTACCCATGAGAGCACAGCATTGGGCCGCTGCTCCCGCCGTCGTCCTCGCGTTGTTCGCCGGCCTCGCCAGCACCGGCTGCGCGACCAAAAAGTACGTCCAGACCGAGAACAAGGCGATCCACACCCGTATCGACGAGGTGCAGGGTCAGGTCGAGCAGACCCAGACCCGGCTCGACACTCAGGACAAGAGGGTCAACGACGTCCAGGGACAGGTCACCCAGGTCCAGGGGCAGGTGAGCGAGGTCTCGAAGACCGCGCAGGAAGCCCTGCAGCGGGCCCAGGAGGCGGGCAAGCTCGCCGAGGGCAAGCTCCTCTACGAGAAGATCCTGACCGACGACAAGGTGAAGTTCGGCTTCAACAAGCACGAGCTCTCGAAGCCCGCCAGGGCCGCTCTCGACGAGTTCGCCAACGATCTGAAGCAGCAGGGCCAGGCGGTCTACATCGAGATCCAGGGCCACACCGACAACGTGGGTTCCAAGGACTTCAACGAGAAGCTCGGCCTCTCCCGGGCCGAGGCGGTCCGCGCGTACCTCAACAAGGAGCACCAGTTCCCGCTCCACCGGATCAACGTCATCTCCTACGGCGCGACCGAGGCGATCGCCAGCAACAAGACCAAGGAGGGCCGCTCCCAGAACCGCCGGGTGGCCCTGGTGGTGCTGCGCTAGTCACGGATAGGAAGTTTTGGGGGCTCCGGCCCGGCCGAAGGCCGGGGTCCCCGCACATCCCGGTCTTTGGGGGATTGGCCCGGCTACTGGAGCCTGAGGGCCGAGAGCGAACGGGCGGTCAGTGCGCGCCGGCTCAGACGGGTGAGCCGATCGAGTGATGGGATCGACTCGACGCGCTGACGGATGGCCTCCGGCACAGGACCGAATCGCTCTTCGAGCAGGGAGAGCAGAATCTTCCGCACTGCCCGCAAGCCCTCCTGCAAACCGGCCTGCAACCCTTCCTCCCTCCCTTTCGCCTCCAGCCGTTCCGACCAGGTCGTCGCCATCACCTTCACCTCCCGGTTCTCCTGAACCGAACATAGAGCAGAGTACTCCGCCAGCTCCAGAGAATTCAACTCCAGATACATCTCGACGCAGTTGAACAACAGCAGGCGCCGCGCATCGTCGAGATCCGCCGCCGCGATTCTCGACAGGCAGGCAAGCTTGAGATCCGGCCGGGTGAGGGAACCGGGACGCATGAGCGCGGCGAGGCCCCAGGCGAGGGGCTCGGGCCGGGCCAGGTACTCCGCGGCGTCGCAGCCGGCGAGGCCGAAGGCGACATAGCGGAAGTCTGCGAGGTCCGGACCGAGGAAGTCCTCGTCGAGGGCGAGCAGCCGAACTCCCGGGCGCCCCCGCTTGAGGTGGATCACGATCGAGAGGACGTGGCTTTCGTGGATGGCCTGAATCTGTCGACGGTAGCGCCAGAGGCGCCGCCCCATGTCCGGCCGGGCGCGGGCCTCGACCTCGACATGGACGAGGAGGGTGCGGTCCTCCGCCCCCAGGCAGGCGACCTGGACGAGGAGATCCAGCTCCCGGCGCCGGCCGCCGACGGTGAAGAACTCTTTGTCGAGCAGGATCTGATGAGTGAGGTCCAGCCGTTTCGACAAATCTGGGACCAGGATGTGGAGCAGATCGGCGAAAAAGCCGCGCAACAGCCCTTTGAATAGCGAATCGTGCCTGTACATGTCGTCTCCCTGGGGTGGGCCGAGTTCGGCGCCAACTCCCTGCCAGGGAGAGAGACGGAAAAAGCTCGCTCAATCTTGCGAAAGCCGATGGGCGCTGCGTTTGTGAGGGGGGGGACTACTCCTTGTTCTGCGAGATCTGACGGCGCAGGAGCTCGTTCTCGAAGGCCATCCCGACCTGGGCGGTCGCCAGCTCCAGGATATCGATGTCCTCGACCGGCTCCTCGCGGTCGCCGTTGTCGGCGTAGATGACGGAGATCACCCGTTGGGTGCCGAGGACGGGGAAGATCACCACCTGGCCGCTCCGCGGGCGGCCGACCAGCTCGCGGAAGGACTCGGGGAGGTCCGCCTCCTCGAAGCTCAGGGTCTGCACCTCGCCGCTCTCCAGGCTGCGGAGGATGGCGTTGTCGCCTTCGAGCGGCAGCTTCAAGGCCCGGGTCCGCTCCGCTAGGGGGCGGCCAGTGGCGTCGGTTCCGAAGGCCCCCAGGGCCACCAGCTGGTCGCGCTTGACGAGGAAGAGGACGGCGCGCTCGACCGACTCCGAGATGATGTGCATCAGGTTCAAGGCGACGGTCGCCGAGATGAGGCCGGAGCGCAGGTCGCCGAAGACCCGACGCAGCCGGGCGACCCCGGAGCGGTTGTCGTCCGGGCGCGCCTCGGCCATCTCTCCTACCCGCACGACGTCGCGCCGGCTGCCGATGACGTTCTCGACGCAGGCGACGACCGCCTCGACCTCGGCCGGCAGGGCGGCCAGGACCCCCGCCTCGTAGACCCGGGCGAAGGGGGTGCCGGGATCGACCAGGGCGATGAGCGAGGCGGCCGGGCGACGGCGGTGGAGGTGGAGCGCCTGCTCCAGGGTCACCTCGCCGCGCCGCAGGTCGAGGAGGACGATCGGCGGCAGCGCTCCCGGCGCTCCAGGCGTGCCCGGCCGGGCGACCCCCGCCTCGGCATAACCGACCCGCACGATCCCCGCGAGCTCGTGCCGCAGAGCCCGTTCGAGGCGGCGGGAGAAGGGCTCGTCGACCGAGACGATCTGGAGCTCCAGCTGCTCGGTCGCGAGGCTCGGCGCCTCGGCTCCCGGCTCGGGCTCGACGCCCTCGGGATCGCGGAGCCCCTCGGTGGCCGCGGTGTCGTCGAGGCCCAGATCGAGGAGCGAAGGGTGGGTCGAGTCCCCGGCCGTGGCCCAGGTGTCGTCCATGGAGCCCGGCGTCGCCGGTGTCGCCTGTATTGCCGGTGCCGCCGATGTCCCTGGCATCGCCGGAGGAGCCTGGGGAGAACGGCTGCGCTCGTCGAAGATCCGCGCCGCTTCGAGGAGCACCATCTGGGTGTTGATGTCGGCGTCCGGCAGGACGTCGCTCGGGTAGAGGGCGATGTCGTCGATCGGCCGCAGGTCGTCGATGGCGAACTCGAAGGTACCGTTGTCCCAGACCATGATCTCGGCCACCGCCTGCTCGATCTGCTGGCCGATCACCTCGCGCAGCTCCTCGGCCTTGATGACGCCCGAGGAGATGAGGATCTGTCCCAACGAACGCCGCTCCCGCTCCTCGCTCTGGGCGGCGATGGCGTTGTCCAGGACCTCGCGCCCGACCGTCCCCGACGAGACGAGGAGATCCCCGAGCTTGGGGGTGCGCGGCGCCTGGGCCGAGACCAGCTTACCGACGTGGAAGCCGATCATCGCCCGCTCCGCGCCGCGGTTGAGCAGGAGCGTGCCGGTCCGTCGTCCGAGGTGAACGAACTGCATGACGTCGGCGACGGAGACGTCTTTGAGGCTGCCGGAGATGCCCATGGGTCAGTGTACGCCTTGGCCCTGCACGGAAACGTCTCTCGGGGACCTCATTCGCGTGAGATCACTCGCCACGCGCCAGCTTCACCAGGCTCTCCAGGGTCCGCAGCTTGCGATCCTTGGTGGCGAAGAGCCGCGCGGCGAAGAGCGCGATGGCGGCGTGGGCGGAGAGGAGGTCCAGGAGGTCGCGATCCTCGGAGCGCAGGATCGGTTTGTGGTCGAGAAGCTTCAGTACGACCAGGGCGCCCACGATGTCGTTCTGGACCCGGAGCGGCACCGCGGCGAGGGCCGGCGACTCGGCGGTCGGGCCGAGGCGCAGCACGCCGTCGGCGAGCGTCGCGTCGACCATGGGATCGCCCCCGTGGTAGGAGTCGCCGACGAAGGGCGGCTCCGGCTGGCCGGAGATGCCCTGGTTCAAGGCGATTTCGAGCAGGTCCCCCTCGTCGCGCTTCAAGAGGAGGACGAAGCGGGCCGCGCCCAGGAGGTTGATGGCGATCTCGGCGATCGTCTCCTGCACTTCCGCCGGGTCCAGGGTGGCATGCAGCTGGTAGGTGGCGACGTAGAGGTTCATCAGCCGGCCGGCCTGGTGCTCGGAGTCGACGAGGCGCGAGGCGAGCTCCTTGACGTCCGACTCGGCGGTCGCCAGGCGGCGTTCGAGCTCCTCGATCTTCTCCCTGGCCTCCGCCGCCGAGCTCCCACCGGCATCGCCGACGTCGCCGACGGTGGTGGCGCCCAGGGCGTTCTGCCGCTCGCGCGCCGACGCCTCCTCCAGGTTGGCCGCCAGCACCTGAGTCAGCTCGTTGGCCCGGCCGAGCGCCGCGCGGAGCTCGGAGACCAGCGCCGAGCCGGCCGAGCCGACGGTGGACACCTCCTTGGTGCCGAGCTCGCTCACGCCGCGTTCTCGATCCGGGAGATGACGTTCAGGATCTCCTCGCGGTGGAACGGTTTCTTGACGTAGGCCTGCGCTCCGGCCTCGAGGCCGCGGGCGGTGTCCTCCTCCTTGCCCTCGGTGCTGATGATGATGACGGGGGTGTCGGCGATCTCCCCGTCGGCCTTCATCGCGGCGAGGAATTCGAGGCCGTTCATGTTCGGCATGTTGATGTCGAGCAACACCAGGTCGACGTCCCTATGCTCGCGCAGGCGATCGAGCGCCTCGCGCCCGTCCAGAGCATAGACGAGAGGATACTGGCGCAACATCACCTCATACATCTTGTGCATCAACTTCGAGTCGTCGACGACGAGCACTTTCCTTGGCTGCACGGCGCTCTCCCGGAGACACGGTGGGACGGTCGAATCCTGCGCCACATCATACCTGCCGGCGCATTTGCGCAGCAATGAATGGGGACACTGACGCCATCGCCGCCACAGTCGTCCCAGACGTGGACATTTCTGCCGGTCTTTCCAGACCCTCCAGTGTAGTCAATCGCGGGGGCTGGATTCAAGGAACACCTCGATCGGGCTCGATCCCGCTCGCGCGGAGCCTATCCCCGAACCCGTTTTCGGTTGGCGGTGAAGAGGTTTCTCGCCGTGCGGAACTCCAGGAGCGGGCGGTCGTCGGCATTCAGCGCCGCGCCGGCCGGCAGCCTGCCGATGAAGCCCGGCACGCCGGCGACCGGGAGGAAGGGGTGGCCGATCAGATTCCCCAGCCCCCCGGGAGGGATCTTCAGGTCCGCCAGGTCGCGGGCGATCCCGGGGGAGGTCGCCGCTGTCTTCGCGATCGCCGCCAGCCGCGCCGGATCCATCGACGGGAGGAGGTCGGCGGCGACGACGACGGCGTCCACCCCGTTGGTCCATACGGCGGCCTGCCGAAAGACCGAGGTCAAGGTGGCGAGGGCGAGCCGGAAGTCGTCGCGCTCCATCTCGTGGAGGGGAAACCACTGGCAGAGGAGGCCGCCAGGGGCGAGCCGCCTCTTGGCCGCCCGGTAGAATTCGGCGGTGAAGAGCCCCGAGACCCCGGAGACCCAGATGTTGGGGGGCTCGGAGATGATCACGTCCCACTGCCGGTCGGTGCTCTCGACGTAGTTGCGGCCGTCGTTGGTCACCACCTCGACCCGCGGGTCGGCTAAGGCGTGGTCGTTGAACGGGCCGAACTCGTTGCGGGCGGCGGCGGTGACCAGGGGATCGAGCTCCACCTGGGTGATCCGGGTGACCTCGGGGTGATGGACGATCGCGCGGAGGGTCGCCCCGCCCCCGAGGCCGATGTTGAGCACCGTCTGTGGGTGGGGGTGGAGGAGGAGCGGCAGCTCGCCCAGGAGGAGCTGGGCGTAGTTGTCGTCGGCGTTCGTCGAGGCGTCGCTCTTGCCGTTGTGCTTGAGGATGAGGTCGTCCCCCAGCCGGACCACCGCCACCTCGCCGTAGAAGCCCTGCTGCCGGTGCACCATCTCCATCGCCGACACCTGGTCTTCGAAGGCCTCCCAGGAGCCGGCGCGGAGGCCATGGTAGTAAACGGCATGGAAGGGGAGGGCGAGCGGGGTGATCGGCGGGGCCAGGGCGAAGGCGCCGGCGAGGAGGACCGCCGCCGTGATCGCCGGCCGCATCCGCCGCGCCGGGTCGGCGAGGAGCAGGAAGACGACGGCCGCCAGGGCATAGAGCCCCAGGGTGACGAGAAGGAGACCCGAGAAGCCCCAGCGTGGCAACAGGAGGAACTCGCCGAGGAAGGCCCCGAGGACCGCACCCAGGGTGTTGGCGAAGAAGGCCCGCCCCGCTCCCAGGCCCCGGTTCTCCCCGCCGGCAGCATCACCGGGGCCGGCCGGCGTCGCGATCCGCGCCACCAGGGGAAAGTTCGCCCCCATGGCGAGGGTGGCGGTGAGGACGAGGGCGAAGATGAGGAGGTAGACCTGGATCTCGAAGCCGTAGTAGCTGTCCGAGGTCGTGAAGATCCCCAGGTAGGCGCGCTCGAAGAGGCCCGCCGAGCGGAAGACGAGCACCCCGCCCAGACCGATCGCCGCGTAGAGCCAGGCGACCGTCCCCAAGGGGTCACGGATGCGGTCGATCCACCGCTTCAGGAGGAGGCTGCCGAGACCGATCCCGGAGAGGAAGCCGGCGAGGACCACCGAGAGCGAGTAGACGTTGGTCCCCGAGAGGACATAGAAGAAGCGGTTCCAGCCGGTCTCCAGGAGGAGCGCCGAGAGGCCGGTGAGGAAGAAGAGGCCGAGGACCAGAGGAATCCGCCGTGGGTCGAGCTCCCGCACCGGCAGCGGGGCCGGCGGCACGGGCCCGTTGCCCTTCCTTGCCGGCTTCCGCTTGGCGCTCTTGCCGGCGCTCTTCACCGGGCTTGCCGGAAGCGCCGCGCTGGCCGGGAGCGCTACAGCTCCCGGCGCCTCTCCACCGCGCAGGAGGAAGAGGCCGACCCCTAAGGCGCCGGCACCCAGGAGGAGGGTCGAGCCGATCAGGCCGAGCCCGGGGACGAGGACGAAGCCGGCGAGGAGAGCGCCGGTTGCGGCGCCCAGGGTGTCGAGAGCATAGACCACGGAGAGGTCGCCGCCCGGGCTGGTCGCGGTCCCGCGATGGACTCCGCGGTAGAGCCGCACCGCCAGAGGGAACACGGCGCCGATCGCCATCGTCGGCAGGAGGAGGGCGACGAGCACCACCGCCGCCTTGCCCGAGGCGGCCGCGCCGGGGGTCAGGCTCTGGGGGAAGACGGCGAGATAGACCCGGCGCGCCAGGTCGAAGACCGGCAGGCTCGCCGCGCAGTAGACCCCGAGGCCGATCGTGAGGAACGCGAGGAGGCGCCAGGGCCGGGCGGTGCGGTCGGCGATCCGACCGGCGGCGAGAGCGCCGAGGGCGAGGCCGAGCAGGAAGCTCGCGAGGACGGTCGCGAACACCCCGGCCGTCGAGCCGAAGAGGAAGGTCAGCTTGCGGACCCAGAGAACCTGGCAGGCGAGCGACAGCAGATTGGTGAAGAAAACGGCGAAGAGGACCGTCCGGCGGCGGGCTGCGAGATCGGCCATCAGGAGATCTGACTTCGGGGGAGGTCAGACTTTGAGGATCTGGGGGATCAAAAAAGCTCAGGGATCAAATTGGTAGAGCCGAACAGGATCGAGCCATCGACCTCTTGGATCCTATTATACCCAAGAGGTGGCCAAGGTCCACCTCAACCGGGAGGCGTGCACCTTCTGGAGTAGCGCCCGCGAGGCAAGGAGCAGCGCCGACCCGCCGGTCGTCTCCCCGCACCAAGATATTGTAATACGCCTATGTCATCGGCCCGATCTGGAATCCTCGGGAGGGGAGGAAGGGTTGTGCCCCCTGGAGGTTTGGACTGACACCGGGAAGAAACGGGCCTCCCGCGAGTCTCACATCCATGAATCGATCTTCGCCCCCTTGGGTCCACGGCCCCGCCGTCGCAGAGCTGCCGGAAACCGTCGGGGCGAGCCTGCTGGAGCTTCTGCGCGAGCGCGCGGCGGCGGCTCTGGGTCTGCCCGCGACGGCGATCGACCTCGACCGGCCGCTCACCGCCCTGGGCCTCGACTCGCTCTCCGCGGTCGAGCTCCAGGGGGCGGTGGAGGAGACGCTCGGGGTGCCGCTGCCACTGGCCGATCTGCTCGCGGGGGCCACGCTCCGGGAGCTGGCCGAACGGCTCGCCCTCCAGGCGCCGGTAGCTCCCTCCTTCCCCGCGGCCCCGTCGGTTGCGCCAGTCGGGGCCACCGCCGTGGATTCCCCTCTCTCGACGGGACAACGGGCGCTGTGGTTCCTGGAGCGCCTGGCGCCTGCGGCCGGGGCCTACAACATCGTCGTGGCGGCGCGCGCCCGGGGGCTCGACGCTCCCTTCCTGCGCCGGGCCCTGACCCTCCTCGTCGCGCGCCACCCGGCTCTCCGGACGGTTTTTCCCACGATGCTGGAAGCCGGGCAGGCCGGGGAGGCCGGCGGGCTCGACGGCGAGCCGGTTCAGCGGGTGCTGTCGGCGGCGGCCCCGCCGCAGCTCGACTTCGCCGTGGAGGACGCGACGGGCTGGAGCGAGGGGCGCGTCCGGGAGCGCCTGGCGGCGGAGGCCTGGCGGCCGTTCGACCTCGTGCGCGGGCCGCTCCTCCGGGCGCGGCTCTTCGAGCGGGGGGATGGCGAACCGGTATTGCTCCTGGTGGTCCACCACCTGGTCGCGGATTTCTGGTCCCTGGGACTCCTGGCGCGCGAGCTGCCGACCGCTGGCCTCCCCGCGCTCGCCCCACTCCCCCTCTCCTATGCCGACTTCGCTCGCCGGGAGGCCGACCGGCTGGCCCGACCCGAGGCCGAGCGGCCCGCGGGTTTCTGGGGTGAGGCGCTCGCCGGGGAGCGGGGGCCGGTGCCCGACCTCGCCCTGCCGACCGATCGGCCGCGGCCGCCGGTCCAGACCTGGCGGGGTCTCGCCCGCGGCGCGGAGCTGCCGGCGGACCTCACGGCGGCGCTCCGGCGGCTCGCGGCAGAAGAGGGCGCCACCCTCTTCGCGCTCCTCGCCGCCGGCTGGCAGGCCCAACTCGGGCGCTACGCCGGCCAGGACGATTTCGCGGTGGGCACCCCCACCTCCGGGCGCGGCGCGCCGGAGTGGGCGAGGGTCGTGGGCTATTTCGTCAACCCCGTGGCTCTCCGCGCCGACCTCGCCGGCGATCCGCCTTTCCGGAGTCTCCTCGCCCGCACGCGGCGGACGGCGCTCGCGGCCCTGGAGCACGCGGGCTACCCCTTCGTCCTCGTCGCCGAGCGGCTGCGGCCTCGGCGCGACCCGGCTCGACCGCCGCTCTTCCAGGTTCTCTTCACCTTCCAGCAGGGCCGCCCCGGGGACGACCCCCGGCTCGCCGCCTTCGCGCTAGGGAAGGACGGCGCGCGGATCGCGCTCGGCGGCGTCGGGAAGATCGGGGACATCGGTGGCATCGATCTCACGGCCGTGGCCCTCCCCGAGCGCCGGGCGGCCTTCGAGCTCTCCCTCGCCGCGGCGGAGCTCCCGGGGGGCGGTCTCGGCCTGTCGCTCGAAGCCAATTCAGACCTCTTCGATCCCGCGACGGTAGAGCGGATGCTCGGCCACTTCCGGACGCTCCTCGGGGCGACGGTCGCCGACCCGGGAGCGCGCCTGTCGGAGTTGCCGCTCCTCACGGCTCCCGAGCGCCAGCAGGTGACGAGCGAGTGGAACGACACGGCGACCGATTTTCCTCCCGGAGCGCTCCTCCCCGACCTGGTCGCGGCGCAGGCGGCGCGGACGCCGGACGCCGTGGCCGTGGTGGGGAGCGGGGGAGAGCGGCTGAGCTATGGCGGTCTCCTCGCGCGTTCGCGCCAGATCGCGGACCGGCTCGCTGGGATCGGGATTCGTGGGGAGAGCCGGGTGGGGCTGTGTCTCTCGCGCACCCCTGACCTGATCGCGGGCATTCTGGGCATCCTGGAGGCGGGCGGGGCCTACGTTCCGCTCGACCCGGCCTATCCCCCGGAGCGCCTGGAGCGGATGCTGGCCGATTCCGGGGCCGCAGCTCTGGTGACCGAGACGGGGTTCTCTGCGGATCTGGCTTTCTTCCCCGGTCCGATGGTCTTCCTGGATCGGCTGGAGCCGGAGGCGGGTGGCGGCTCTCCTGCCCGCGGCTCTCTCTCCCTGGGAGACGGCGGTCTCGCCTACGTCATCTACACCTCGGGCTCGACCGGCCTTCCCAAGGGGGTGGGGATCGAGCACCGGAGCGCGGTCACCCTCCTCCGCTGGGCGCTCGAAGCTTTCTCTCCGGCAGAGCTTTCGGGGGTCCTGGCGGCGACGTCGGTCGGCTTCGACCTCTCGGTCTTCGAGATCTTCGCCCCGCTCGCCGCCGGGGGCAAGGTGATCCTCGCTCCGAATATCCTCGTCCTGCCCCAGCTCGCGGCCACCCCGGAGATCACCCTCGTCAACACCGTTCCGTCGGCCCTGGCCGAGCTGGTGGACGGACCGCTCCCGCCGGGCCTCAAGACGGTGAACCTGGCGGGCGAGGCGCTGCCGCCCTCTCTGGCCCTGAAGCTCTACGCCCGGCCGGGGATCGAGCGGGTGGTGAACCTCTACGGCCCCTCCGAGGACACCACCTACTCGACCGTCGCCACGGTCGGGCGGGGAGCCGGCATCGCCGGCATCGCCGCCATGGCTCCCATCGGCCGGCCGGTCGCGGGCACCCGGGCGCGGGTGCTCGACCGCGGGCTCGCGCCGCTGCCGGCAGGGGTGCCCGGTGAGCTGTTCCTCGCCGGGGCTGGCCTGGCGCGCGGCTACCTGGGGCGACCGGAGCCGACGGCGGAGCGTTTCGTTCCCGACCCGTGGGGGTCTCCCGGCTCCCGGATGTACCGCACAGGCGACCGGGTCCGCCTCCGGAGCGACGGCCGGCTCGACTTCCTCGGCCGGCTGGACGACCAGGTCAAGATCCGCGGCGTCCGCATCGAGATCGGTGAGATCGAGGCTCACCTCGCCCGGCATCCGGCGGTGCGGCAGGGAGCCGTGGCGCTCCGTGCGGAGGAGCCGGGCGGACCGCGGCTGGTGGGCTACGTGGCGCTCGTGGATGGGGTGGAAGGGACGGGGGATCTGGCCGCCGAGCTCAGCGCATTCCTGCGCCGAGTTCTGCCGGCGACCTTCGTGCCGGCGGCCTGGGTGATCCTCCCGGCCCTTCCGGTCTCGCCCAACGGCAAGGTGGATCGGCGGGCGCTGCCGGCCCCGAGCCGCGAGGGGGGAGAGGCGGGGCGGGAGAGGATCGCGCCGCGCGACCCGCGCGACCCGATGGAAGAACGGCTGGCCGGCATCTTCCGCCAGGTGCTCGGGATCGGCTCCCTGGGCATCGACGACAACTTCTTCGATCTCGGCGGACACTCGCTCCTCGCCGTCCGCGCCGCCTTCGCGATCTCCGCCGCGTTCGGCGTCGACATGCCGGTCGGCGCTCTCTTCGAGGCGCCCACCGTGGCGACCCTCGCCGGACGGCTGGCTCTCCTGCCGCCCCTGCCGGCACCCATAGCTGGGGCGCTGGAACCGGAGAGCGACGGGGCGGCCGGGGAAGCCCCGCTCTCCCTCGCCCAACAGCGCCTCTGGTTCTACTGGCGCCTGGAGCCGGAGAGCGCGCTCTTCAACCTGTCGGTCTCCCTGCGCCTCACCGGGCGTCTCGATGCCGACGCGCTCGACCGCGCCCTGGCGGAGATCGTCCACCGGCATGAGCCGCTCCGCACCGTGTACGCGGAACGCGACGGCGAGCCGATGCAGGTGGTGTTGCCTTCCTCCGCGGCGCCGACGCTCTCCCGGATCTCTCTCCTGGGATTGCCGGAGGAGGTCCGGCAGGAGGGGCTGGAAGCGATCCTCAGGGGAGAGGAGTCCGTCCCGTTCGACCTCGAACACGGTCCGGTGGTGCGCTTCCGGCGGGTCGAGCTGGGGCGGGAGGAACACGTCCTCGTCGCGACCTTCCACCACATCGCGACCGACGGCTGGTCGATGGGCGTTTTCGCGCGCGAGCTCCGCGGGCTTTACGGTCCCTTCTCTTCCCCGCTGCCGGAGCTGCCGCTCCGCTATGTCGAATTCGCCCGGCGACAGCGCCGGGAGCTCTCTCGGGGCACTCTCTCGGACCAGCTCGATTTCTGGCGCCGACAGCTCGAAGGAATTCCGGTCCTGGAGCTGCCGGCGGACCGGCGGCCCGCCCATCCCGGGCCCCGCGGGGCCGGCCTGCCGTTCGAGCTCCCGGCCGCCCTCGCCGCCGCCCTCTTCGCCTTCGGCCGGGGGGGTGGGCTCACCCCGTTCCAGGTGCTCCTCGCTGGTTTCGCCGCTCTTCTCGCCCGGCTCTCCGGCCAGGACGACTTCGGGATCGGCGTGCCCTCGGCGGGCCGCAACCGGGCGGAGACCGCGGGGATGATCGGCTTCTTCGTCAACACCCTCGTGCTCCGGCCGGAGCTGGGCGACGATCCGCCGTTCGCCGCGCTGGCGCGGCGGGTGCGCGATCTCGTCGCGGCGGCCCAGGCGAACGAGGAGGTGCCGTTCGAGCGCCTGGTCGAGGAGCTGCGGCCGGAGCGCACCCCCGGCGTTCCCCCTCTCTTCCAGGTGATGTTCGCTTTTCTCCAGGACCCCCTCCAGGACCCCACGCCGCTCTCGCTTCCGGGGCTCGCGATCTCGCTTCTCGAACGCGATCCGCCGTTCGCCGAATTCGACCTCACCCTTTCGATCCACGAATGGGAAGGGCGTCTTCGCGGCGGTCTCCAGTACCGGGTCGATCTCTTCGACGCTCCGACCGTGGCCCGCTGGGGGGGGCACCTCCGCGCCCTGCTCGCCGGGGCGGCGGCCGACCCGGCGCGGTCGCTCTCCACTCTGCCTCTCCTCTCCGCCGCGGAGACCTGGCAGCTTCGGGAGTGGAGCGGGGAGTGGAGCGGGGTGCCGGTTCCGACCCTCCCCGTCACGCTCCACCGGCGATTCGAGGAGCAGGCGCTCCGCACGCCGGATGCCGTGGCCCTCCTCTCCGGAATATCGGCGACGTCCGCGATCTCCTATGGCGAGTTGGAGGCGGGGGCCAACCGCTTGGCTCGTCATCTGCTGGCTTTAGGGGTCGCCCCGGAGGACCGGATCGCCGTCTGCCTGCCGCGCTCGCCGGAGCTCGACCGGGTACTTCTCGCCGTCTTGAAGTCGGGCGGCGTCCACCTGCCGCTCGACCCGAGCTATCCGCCGGAGCGGATGCGCATCCTTCTGGAAGACTCAGACCCCGCCGTGCTGGTGAGCCGCGAGGCGGAGGCCTCCCTGCTGCCGCGCGACGGCCTGGAAGTCGGGCCGCAGCAGATCCTCCTCGACCGCGACATGGACGCCTTGGCGATCTCCCGCCGGAGCGCGGCACCGCTGAGGCCGGCAGAGGTCGAGGTCGATCCGCGGGCCTTGGCCTACGTCATTTACACCTCCGGCTCGACCGGCCGGCCGAAGGGGGTCGGCGTGCCGCACGGCGCCGCGGCCGCCCATGTGGACGCCGTCCGCCGCGCCTACGGGATCGGCCCGGGCGACCGGGCGCTCCAGTTCTCCTCGCCCGGCTTCGACGTCTCGATCGAGCAGGTGCTGGTCGCCCTGGGCGCGGGGGCCGCCCTGGTCGTCCGTGGCGACGACCTGTGGAGCCCGCACGAGCTGACGCGGCGGATCCGGCGCCTCGGCCTCACCGCGCTGGATCTCCCGACCGCCTACTGGCATCGCTGGGCGAGCGACCCGGGCGAGCCCGGTGATTTCGCGGGGGGAGACCTGCCGCTCCGTATCGTCGTGGCTGGGGGAGAGGAGATGCTCGCCGGCAACGTCCGCCAGTGGATGCGCTCGCCGCTCGCCGCGGTCCGGCTGTGGAACGGCTACGGTCCGACGGAGGTGGTGGTCACCGTCACCCTGCACGAGGTCCGGCCGGAGGACGGCGCGGCGGCGGTGGTGCCGCTCGGCCGGCCGGTTGAGGGGAACGCGGTCTGGGTGCTCGACCAGGCCGGCCAGCCGCAGCCGCCCGGGATTCCCGGCGAGCTTACAGTCGGCGGGCCGAAAGCCCGCGGCTACCTGGGCCGGCCGGAGCGGACCGCCGAGCGATTCGTCCCCGATCCCTTCTCCGGCCTTCCCGGCGCGCGGCTCTACCGCACCGGCGACCGTGCTCGCTCGCGGCCGGACGGCCGGCTGGAGTTCCTCGGCAGGCTCGACGAGCAGGTCAAGGTGCGCGGCTTCCGGATCGAGCTGGGGGAGATCGAGGCGGCGCTCACCCGGCACCCTGCCGTTCGCCAGGCGACGGTGCTGGCGATGGCGGCAGGGGGGACGGGCGCGGCGCGCACGCTCGCCGCCTGGGTCGTGCCAGCTGCTGGCGTCGGCGGCGTCGGCGCGGGGGACCTCTCCGCGACCCTGCGGGCGGACCTGCTCCGCGAGCTTCCCGAGTACATGGTGCCCACCGCCTGGGTCACCCTCGACGCCCTGCCGCTCAACGCCCATGGCAAGGTAGACCGGCGCGCGCTGCCGCCTCCCGAGCTGGTGGATACCGCGGAAATCTCCGGGGACGCTGACGCCGCGCTGCCTCCGATCGCGCCAGAGATCGAGCTGCTCGCCGGGCTCTACGCGGAGCTCCTCGGCCGCCCGCATGTGGGGGCCAGGGAGAGCTTTTTCGATCTGGGCGGCCACTCTCTCCTCGCCACCCAGCTTGCCTCCCGGGTCCGCGCCGTCTTCGGGCTGGAGCTGCCGCTCGCCGCCATTTTCGACCACCCCACCCCGGCCGCCCTGGCGCTCCGCCTGAAGGCTCTGCGCGCCGAAGCAACTCCAGCCGCTCTGCCGCCGCTCCTGCCCGCCAGTGACGCCGGCGATCTCGCCGATCTCAGCGACCCGGCGCCGCTCTCCTTCGCCCAGCAGCGGCTCTGGTTCCTCCACCAGCTGGAGCCGGACGACGCCTACCACGTCCCCGGTGCCCTGCGTCTCCGCGGTCGGCTCGACGAGGCGGTGCTGGCGGACGCCCTCCGGGAGATCGTCCGCCGCCATGCGGCGCTCCGCACGGTCTTCCGGAACGGCAGCTCTGGCGGGAGCACGCCGCTCCAGGTCGTCCTGCCGCCGTTCGCCCCGGAGCTGCCGGCGGCCGACCTCAGAGCGCTTCCCGCCGATAGGCGGGAAGCCGAGGCCGCGCGGCTCCTCGCTGCCGAGGGGCGCCGGCCGTTCGACCTCGCGGCGGGGCCGCTCCTGCGCTCGCTCCTCCTCCGTCTCGCCCCCGAGGAGCGCCTGCTCTCGGTGGTCATGCACCACATCACCTCGGATGCCTGGTCGCTCGGTATCCTCCTGCGCGAGCTGCAGGCGCTCTACGGGGCGGGTCTTACGGGAGCGCCCTCGCCGCTCCCGGAGCTCCCGATCCAGTATCCGGATTTCGCGCGCTGGCAGCGGCGCTGGCTCACCGGCGAGGTGCTGGAGCGCGAGGTCGAGCACTGGCGGCGGACGCTCGAAGGCGCCCCGGAGTCGCTGCCGCTGCCCTACGACCGGCCGCCCGCGCCGGGGGCGGGCAACCGCGGCGGCCGCCGGCCGTTCGCGCTCGGGAGCGACCTCTACGGCGGGCTTACCGCGCTCGCCCGCCGCGAAGGGTGGACGGCGTTCATGGGGCTCCTCGCCGGCTTCCAGGCGCTCCTCTGCCGCTACACGTCCGGATCTACGGGCGGGGAGGATCTGGTCGTCGGCTCGCCCATCGCCAACCGCACGCATCGCGAGCTCGAAGGGCTGATCGGCTTCTTCACCAACACCCTCGCCCTGCGGCTCGGTATTTCAGGCGATCCCTCGGGCGATCCCTCCTTCAGAGAGATCGGCCGCCGGGTCCGCGCCGTGGCGCTCGACGCCTACGCGCACCAGGATCTCCCCTTCGAGAAGCTCGTCCTGGAGCTGGCGCCCGATCGCCACCCGGGTAGAAATCCGCTCTTCCAGGTCATGCTCGTCCTTCAGCGGCTGCCGGCGCCGCCCGCGCTTCCCGAGGTCGAGGTCGAGCTGGTGGACGTCGACACCGGGACCGCCAAGTTCGACCTCACCCTCTCCCTCTTCGAGGAGAACGACGGCGGGGCGAGCGGCGGGATGGAGTACGCCCGCGCCCTCTTCGACGCGGCGACCGTGGACCGCCTTCTCGCCCACCTCCAGATCCTCCTGGAAGGCGCCGTCGCGGCGCCGCAGAGCCCGCTCTCGGAGCTGCCGCTTCTCTCCGCCGCCGAGCGCGCGGAGCTCGCCGCCTGGACCCGACCGCGGAACCCGGCGCCGCCGCGGCTCCTCGTCCATGCCGGGGTGCTGGCCCAGGCGGCGCGGACGCCGGACATCATTGCTGTCACCGCGGCCATCACAGCGGCCGGCGAGCATCTGAGCTATGGCGAGCTGGCGCGCCGCGCCGGGCGCCTGGCGCGGCGCCTCCGCGCCCGGGGCGTGGGGCCGGACGTGCCGGTCGGTCTCTATCTCCAACGCTCGCTGGACATGATGGTCGGCGTCCTCGGGGTCTTAGCCGCCGGTGGGGCCTACCTGCCGCTCGATCCGAGCTATCCGGCGGAGCGGCTGCGGATCATGCTGGAGGACGCCCGGGTCCCGGTGCTCGTGACCCACGGGCCGCTCCTCCGGGCGCTGCCGCGCTCGGCGGCGGAGGTCGTTCGGGTGGACGAGGCGGACGCGGCGCAGGCGGAAGAGAGAGGAGAGGCGGAAAGTCTCCCGCCGTCCACGGATTCTCTCGCCTACCTCGTCTATACCTCGGGCTCGACGGGGCGGCCGAAGGGGGTCGCCATGCCCCACGGCGCCATCTCGGCCATGCTCCTCTGGCAGCTCCGGACGTCGAAGGCCGGCGCCGGCCGCACGCTCCAGTTCACCTCGCTCGCCTTCGACGTCTCCTTCCAGGAGATCTTCTCGACCTGGTGGGCGGGCGGCACCCTGGTGCTCGTCGGGGAGGACGTGCGGCGCGATCCGCCGGCGCTCACCCGGCTCCTCGCCGCGGAGCAGGTCGAGCGGCTGTTCCTCCCCTTCGTCGCCCTGCAGCAGCTCGCCTTAGCCGCGCTCGAAACCGGTATCGGGAGCGCTGAGAGCGCGGCCGGCGATGTCGGCGATGTCGGCGATGTCGGCGATAGTGCCTTCCCGGCCAGCCTGCGTGAGGTGATGAGCGCCGGCGAGCAGCTCCACGTCACCCCGCAGGTGGCGGCCCTCTTCGCGCGTCTCCCCGGGGCGGTCCTCTACAATCATTACGGCCCGTCGGAGACCCACGCCGTCACCTGGCTCGACCTCGCGGGAGATCCCGCCCTCTGGCCGGAGCGACCGGCCATCGGTGGTCCCGTCGATCACGCTCGGGTCTTCCTTCTGGACGCCGGTTTCCAGCCGGTGCCGCAGGGAATCCCGGGCGAGGTCTGGGTCGGCGGCGCGGGTCTCGCCCGCGGCTATCTCGGCCGGCCGGAGCTCACCGCCGAGCGCTTCCTTCCCGATCCTTTCGCCTGGGCCGCGGGCTTCCGGCCGGGCGACCGGCTCTATCGCACCGGCGACCTCGGCCGCCGGCGGCCGGAGGGGATTCTCGAATTCCTCGGCCGGGCCGACGCGCAGGTCAAGATCCGTGGCCATCGGGTGGAGCTGGGAGAGGTGGAGGCCGCGCTCGCCCACCATCCGGCGATCGAGCAGGCGGCGGTGGCGGTGGCTGCCGTGGGCGCCCGCCGCCCCGGTGCGGACCGCCGGTTGACCGCCTACGTGGTCCTCAAGGAGGGCGTCCCCCCGCCCACCCTCCGCGATCTCCACGCCTTCCTGGCGGAGAGCCTCCCCGATCCCATGATCCCCTCTGCCTGGGCGCGGATCGACCGTCTCCCCCTGACCGCCACCGGCAAGCTCGACCGCCGGGCGCTCTCCCGCCTCGCGCCGGAGGAGGACACCGGGGAGGAGCGGCCGTTCGCGCCCCCCGAGAACCCGGTCGAGGAGCTGCTCGCGGCGATCTGGCGCGAGGTGTTGGGGGTTTCCCGGGTGGGCCGTGACGACGACTTCTTCGCGCTCGGCGGCCACTCCCTTCTCGCCACCCAGGTCGCCTCACGCCTGCGCCACACCTTCGCCCTGGACCTGCCGCTCCGGCGGCTCTTCGAGGCGCGGACTCTCGCCGACCTGGCCGCGGCGGTCCGCGCGGGGCTGGCCGGGACAGCTGAGGCGAGCGGCCCCGCGCCGCCTCTCCTGCGGGTGCCGCGGACCGGCGACCTGCCGCTCTCCTTCGCCCAGGAGCGGCTGTGGTTCCTCGACCGGCTCCAGCCGGGGGGCTCGGCCTACAACATCCCTCTCGTCCTCCGCGCCGCGGGCCGGATCGATCCTGTCCGGCTGGAAGCGGCGCTCGCGAAGCTGGTTGCCCGGCAGGAGGTACTCCGCACGGTCTTCGCCGAGCGGGACGGCGTGCCGGCGCAGATCGTGCTGCCGGCGGCGCCGGCAGCCGGGGCGACGATTCCGGTGCCGGTCGCCGACCTCCTCGCCCTGCCGCCCGGCATCCGCGCCGCCGAGGCCCGGCGGGTCGCGACGGAGGCCGCGGAGCGGCCGTTCGACCTCGCCCGTGGGCCGCTCCTCCGCGCCCTGCTCGTCCCTCTGGCTCCCGCCGAAGGGCTCCTCGTCGTCGGCCTGCACCACATCGCCGCGGACGGCTGGTCGCTGGGGGTTCTCGTGCGGGAGGTCCGGGCGCTCTATGCCGGCGAGAGCCTCCCCGAGCTACCGATCCAATATGTCGACTTCGCCGTCTGGCAGCGGCGCCGGCTCTCCGGCGAGATCCTCGATCGCCAGCTCGCCTGGTGGCGGGAGCGACTGGCCGGCGCACCGCGGGCTCTCGCGTTGCCGGCGGACCACCCGCGTCCGCCGATCCAGACCCAGCGCGGCGCCGAGCTGGGTTTCGAGCTGCCGTCCGCTCTCGTCGGCCGGCTCACGGCGCTCGCCGCCGAGGCGGGGGCGACCCTCTTCATGGCTCTCCTCTCCGGGCTCGTCGTCCTCCTCGCCCGGCTCTCGGGGGAGACCGACCTCGTCGTCGGCTCGCCGATCGCCAACCGCAACCAGCGGGAGATCGAGGGGCTGATCGGTTTCTTCGTCAACACTCTCGCCCTCCGGGCCGATCTCACGCGCGCCGCGACCTTCGGCGAGCTGCTCCGCCAGGTGCGGGAGGCGAGCCTCGGCGCCTATGCCCACCAGGATCTGCCCTTCGAGAAGCTGGTCGAGGAGCTGCAGACGGACCGCGATCTCTCCCGCTCGCCGCTCTTCCAGGTCGCCTTCGCGCTCCAGAACGCGCCGCTCCCCGCGGCCGATCTCGGTGGCGTGCGGCTGCTCCCGGAAGAGATCCCGGGCGAGGTGGCGAAGTTCGACCTCTCCTTCGTGTTGATCGGCGACCGCGGCGACGAGGGCAACGGCGGTCTGCGGGGAACGCTCCAGTACGCGACCGACCTCTTCGAGGCGCCCACGGCCGCCCGCTGGGCCGGCCACCTGACGGCTCTCTTGGCGAGCCTCGCCGCCGAGCCGGAAGCGCCGCTCGAAACGGCCGCTCTTTTAGCCCCGGCCGAGCGCCAGCAGCTCCTCGTCGAGTGGAACGACACCCGGAGGCTCCTGGAGGGCGCGCTCCTGCCGCCGGTCCACGAGCTCGTCGCTCTCCAGGCGCGACGGCGCCCGGCGGCGCTCGCGATCTCCTCCCCGGTCGGGCGGCTCACCTACGGCGAGCTTCTGGCGCAGGCCGCCCGTCTCGCGCGGCGCCTCCGCGCCCTGGGGGTGGGGCCGGAAGTGCGGGTGGCGCTCTGTGCCGACCGCACCCCTGCCCGGATCGTCGGCGCCCTCGCCGTCCTGCAGGCCGGCGGCGCCTTCGTCTCCCTGGACCCCACCTATCCGGCGGAGCGGTTGGCCTTCGTCGTCGACGATGCGCGGGCGCCGGTGCTCCTGACCGAGGAGCGCTTTCTCGACCGCCTGCCCGCCACCCGGGCCATCGTGCTCTGCCTCGATCGGCTGGAGGGAGCGTCGGAAGGGGTCGAGGCCGCGGGCGACCTGCCGATCCCATCGATCCCAACGCCCGAGAGCCTCGCCTACCTCGTCTACACCTCGGGCTCGACCGGCAGGCCCAAGGGAGTGGCGATCCCCCACGCCGGCTTGAGTCACCTGGTTCACTGGTACCGGGATTTCCACCAGCTGACGCCGGAGGACCGCGGGACGCAGGTCGCGAGCCCCGCCTTTGACGCCTCGATCTTCGAGGTCTGGCCCTACCTCGCGGCGGGGGCGTCGGTGCACATCCCGGACGATGCCGTCCGGCTCTCCGCGCCGGAGATGCTCCGCTTCTGGGAAGAAGAGGGGATCACGGTGTCCTTCCTGCCCACCCCTTTAGCCGAGGGAGTGCTGGAGGAGCTGGCGGAGAGAGAGGACCGGGACGAGGAGTGGCCAGGACGCGGCCTGCGCCTGCGGACTCTCCTGACCGGCGGCGACCGGCTGCGCCGGCGTCCTCCTCCGGGAGCCGGCTTCCGGCTGGTCAATCACTACGGCCCGGCGGAGAACAGCGTCGCCGCCACCGGCGGTGAGGTGGCGTCGGCGGGGGTGTGGACCGAGCTGCCGGGGATCGGCGTCGCGGTCGACGACACCCGGCTCGTCCTCCTGGATCGTCAGGGTGAGCCGGTGCCGGTAGGAGTGGCGGGGGAGATCCACCTCGCCGGCCCTGGCCTCGCCCGCGGCTACCTCGGCCGGCCGGACCTGACGGCGGAGCGTTTCCTCCCCGAGGGTTGGAGCGGGGCGCCGGGGGAGCGGATGTACCGCACGGGCGATCTCGCCCGCCGGCTGCCGGACGGCAGCCTCGACTTCCTCGGGCGGGTCGACCACCAGGTGAAGGTGCGCGGCCAACGCATCGAGCTGGGGGAGATCGAGCGGGCGCTCGCCCGCCATCCCGGGGTGCGGGAGACGGTCGTCGCCGCGCGCGAAGATGTGTCTGGGGACCAGCATGGCGAGAGGCGCCTGGTCGGCTACGTCGTGCCGCGGGACGGTGAGATTCCGGAGCCCGAGCTGCGCACTTTTCTCCTCGCGAGCCTTCCCGAATCCATGGTGCCGTGGTCCTTCGTCACCCTCGCCGAGCTGCCGGTGACGCCGAACGGCAAGCGCGACCGCGCGGCGCTCCCCGCGCCGAGCGCGCCGAGCTCCGAGACCGCGGCTCTCGCCTATGTGGCGCCGCGCAACGACCTCGAGCGGGCGATCGGCGCCGTCTGGTGCGACGTGCTGAGTCGCGAGAGGGTGGGAGTCGAGGAGAGCTTTTTCCGCCTCGGCGGCAGCTCGCTCCTCCTCGCCCGTCTCCAGGTCCGCCTCCAGCAGGCGCTCGGCCGCGACATCCCGATGGTCGAGCTCTTCCGCCATCCCACGATCGCGGGGCTGGCGAAGAGCCTGGGTACCGCGGGGACCGGCGTTGAGGGACGGGGCGAGCGGGTGCGCGCCCGCACCGAGAGCCGCCGCGAGTCGATGCGCCAGGTGGAGCAGCGCGCCGAGCGGCGGCGCAAGGAACGGCCGCGGGGACCGGGGCGGTAGATCGGCGAGACGTTGAAGCGTTGCAAGCTGACGCCCTACCGGTAGGGCGAGACGCCGAAGCGTTGCAAGTTGACGCCCTACCGGTAGGGCGAGACGCCGAAGCGTTACAAGTTGACGCCCTACTGGTAGGGCGAGACGCTGAAGCGTTACAAGCTGACGCCCTACCGGTAGGGCGAGACGCTGAAGCGTTACAAGTTGACGCCCTACCGGTAGAGCGAGACGCTGAAGCGTTACAAGTTGACGTCCTACCGTTAGGGCGAGACGCCGAAGCGTTGCAAGTTGACGCCCTACCGGTAGAGCGAGACGCCGAAGCGTTGCAAGCTGACATCCTACCGTTAGGGCGAGACGCCGAAGCGTTGCAAGCTGACGTCCTACCGGTAGAGCGAGACGCCGAAGCGTTACAAGCTGACGTCCTACCGGGACTCGTGTTAGCGCCTATGGAGTGGAGGGCCGGCTCCCGGACGCTGGAATCTCCTAGGTGGCCTCTCGGGTTGTCTCGCCTTGAGGGGGCGGCAGACACTCCGGGAGCGTTCCTCCTGGCGCTGCCGCAGCAACCGCCGCCTTGATCGTATTGAAGCGATCCCGCCGCAGCGAGATCCGGTCCGTTCGACTCCGGCCGAAGACCCCCCTTGGGTGAGCGATCAAGCGACAACCTGGCACCGCCCGGAGCGGCAAGATGCCGTTCAACCTTGAAACAGGGAGTAAGAAGAAGATGAGTGAGCCCCTCGAAGGTGTCGCGATCGTCGGCCTGGCCGCCCGTTTCCCAGGCGCCGCGGACGCCGGCCAGTTCTGGCGCAACCTCGAAGCGGGCGTCGAATCGATCTCCTTCCTGACCGGCGAGGAGCTGACCGCGGCCGGAGTCGATCCCAGGGACTTGAGCAATCCGCTCTACGTCCCCGCCAAGGGGGTGCTCGACGGGGCGGACCGCTTCGACGCCGCCTTCTTCGGCCTGACCCCGCGCGAGGCCGAGGTCATGGACCCCCAGCACCGGGTCTTCCTCGAATGCGCCTGGGAGGCCCTGGAGGACGCCGGCTGCGATCCGCGGCGGTTCGGCGCGACCGGCGTTGGGAACGGAGGGAACGGGGGGAATGGGCGGATCGGCGTCTGGGCGGGTTCGGGAGTGAGCTCCTACCTGATCGCGAACCTGTTGCCGCCGGGCAACCAGAAGCGCCTGGAAAACCTGGGAGCGCTCCAGGTGCTGCTCTTGAACGACCGCGACTTCCTCGCCACCCGCACCTCCTACGCGCTCGACCTGAAAGGCCCCAGCGCGTCCGTGCAGACCGCCTGCTCGACCTCGCTCGTCGCCGTCCACCTGGCCTGCCAGAGCCTCTTTGCCGGGGAGTGCAACCTGGCGCTCGCCGGGGGGGTGTCGATCAGCATGCCTCTCCGCTCCGGCTACCTCTACCAGGAGGGGAGCGTCTCCTCCCCCGATGGTCACTGCCGGGCCTTCGATGCCGCCGCGGCCGGCGCGGTCGAGGGCAACGGCTGCGGCGTCGTCGCCCTGAAGCGGCTGGCCGACGCTGTCGCCGACGGCGACCGCGTCTACGCCGTCCTCCGCGGCTCGGCGGTCAACAACGACGGCGCCGCCAAGGCCGGCTTCACCGCCCCGAGCGTCGAGGGGCAGGCCGAGGTGATCTCCGAGGCGCTCCTGATGGCGGGCGTCGGTCCGGAGACGATCGGCTACGTCGAGGCCCACGGCAGCGGCACGCCGCTCGGTGACCCGATCGAGATGGCGGCGCTCGCCGAGGCCTTCCGCTCCGCCGGGGATGCCGGGAACGGTGACCTCCCGGCGGGCTCCTGCGCCGTGAGCTCGGTCAAGACGGCCATCGGCCACTGCAACACGGCGGCGGGGGTCGCCGGCCTCATCAAGGCGACCCTGGCGCTCGTCCACCGCACCCTTCCGCCCAGCCTCCACTTCGCCACCCCCAACCCGCAGATCGACTTCTCGGGCGGTCCCTTCTACGTTCCCACTAAGGCTCTGCCCTGGGAGACGGAAGGCGCGCCCCGCCGGGCCGGAGTGAGCTCCTTCGGGCTCGGCGGCACCAACGTGCATGTCGTCCTGGAGGAGGCGCCGGAGGAGGCGCCTGGAGACGTCCCGGCCCGGCCGGCACAGCTGCTCGTCCTCTCGGCCCGGAGCGCCGAGGCTCTGGAGCAGGCGACGGCGCGGCTCGCCCGGCATCTGGAAGCAGAAGCCGGGCAGGATCTCCCGGCCGCCAATCTCGCCCACTTCGCTCACTTCGCCGACATCGCCTGGACGCTCGCCACCGGCCGCCGGGAGTTCGAGCATCGGCGGATCGCCGTGGCGCGCGACCGCCGGGGGGCGATCGACGCCTTGCGGACGGCCGGGGCGACGGTCTCCGGCTGGCGCGAGGCGGCCGGAGCGCCGCCGGTCGTCTTCCTGTTCCCCGGCCTGGGCGATCAGTACGTCGACATGGCGCGCGAGCTCTACGAGACCGAGTCCGCTTTCCGCGCCGAGATCGATCTCTGCGCCGAGAAGCTCGCCTCCGCCCTGGGTGTCGACCTGCGCGAGGTGATGTTCAGCACAGCGCCCAGGAAAGCCCCCGCCGCGGGTCCCGACCTGCGCGCGCTCCTCCGCCCGCGAGGCGAGGGGAACGGGGACACGGATCCGGCCGAGGCCCGCCTGCGCCGTACCCTCTACGCGCAGCCGGCCTGCTTCGTCGTCGAGTACGCGCTCGGGCGGCTCCTCTTCTCCTGGGGGATCGTGCCGCAGGCCCTCTTGGGCTACAGCCTGGGTGAGTACGTGGCGGCCTGCCTCGCCGGCTCGCTGACCCTGGACGAGGCCCTCACTCTCGTCGCAGAGCGGGCGCGGCGGATCGAGGCCCTCCCGGGTGGCGCCATGCTCGCCGTGCCGCTTGCCGAAGACGAGGTACGCCCGCTCCTCCCGGCGGAGCTTTCGCTCGCGGCGACCAATGGGCCGCACTTCTCGGTCGTCGCCGGCACCGAGGAGGCCGTCGCCGAGCTCGAACGTCTCCTCGCCGGGCGCGGGGTGACCTGCCTGCGGCTCCGCACGACCCATGCCTTCCACTCGGCGCAGATGGAGCCGGCGGTCTCAGGTTTCACCGCGGACACCCGCGAGGTCTACCGCCGGACCGGCGGCATGCGGCCGCCGGGCATCCCCTGGCTCTCGAACGTCACCGGCCGCTGGATCACGGCGGCCGAGCTCGCCGATCCGGGCTACTGGGCGAGGCACATGCGGAGCACCGTCCGCTTCGCCGAGGGTCTCTCCGAGCTGCTGGCCGAGCCCGATCGCGTCTTCCTGGAGGTCGGGCCGGGTTCGACCCTCGGCACTCTCGTCCAGCAGCATCCGGCTACGGGCGCGGCCGCGGGCGGCGACCGGATCGCGCGAATCGCGATTCCGACCCTCCGCCGGGCCGAGGAGGGGGGCTCCGACCTGGAGCACCTGCTGACCGCGGTGGGCCGGCTGTGGATCGCCGGGGTGGAGATCGACTGGGCGCGGTTCCATGGCGGCAGTGGCGGCAGTGGCGGCAAGGGCGGCAAGGACGGCGAGCGGCGGCTCAAAGTGGCGCTCCCCACCTATCCGTTCGAGCGCCAGCGCTACTGGATCGATCCGCCGGCCAGCGTGGCTCCGCCCGCGCTGCCCGTGCCGCCCCCGCCGGTCGCCGCGAGCCCTGCAGCCGATCTTGCGGACTGGTTCTGGGTACCGGCGTGGAAGCGGGTCCCGATCGCGACGTCTGCACAACGCATGGAGCCGGGGGAGCGCTGGCTCGTCTTTTTGGATGACACCGGGCTGGGCGAGCGGCTCGCCGCGCGGCTTCGCAGCCAGGGGCAGGCGGTGTTCACGGTGAAGATGGGGAGCGGCTTCGCGGAGCTGGGAGAGGGGGACTTCACCGTCGATCCCGGCCGGCGCGAAGACTACGACTCACTGCTCCAACATCTGGGTGAGGAGATCCCGGGGAAGATCCTCCATCTCTGGGGGCTCACCCCGGACGAGCCGTCGTTCGCGGTGGCGCAGGCGACGGGGCTCCTCAGCCTGACGCTCCTCGCCCAGGCGATCGCGGAGGTGGGCGGGACGTCGCCCCTCCGGCTCGGCCTGGTGGCGAACGGCCTCGCCGAGGTGCTGGACGGCGACGCGGTCCACCCGGGCAAGGCGACCGTCCTCGGCGCCCTCAAGGTGGTCCGCCAGGAGGTGACGCGGCTCGCGATCGGCGCCATCGATGCCGGCGATACTGCGGTCGAGCGGCGGATCGATCCGCTCCTCGCCGAGATGGCGGGACCGGCGGCGACCGTCGTCGCGCTCCGCGGTCGGCAACGCTTCGTGCGCGGTTTCGAGCGCGTACGTCTCGCCGCGCCCCCGACGGCGACCCCCGCGCTCGACGCGGACGGCGTCTATCTGATCGCAGGCGCCGGAGACGGCCCGGGTCTGGCGCTCGCTGCACATCTGGTGGAGCGGGTGGGAGCGCGGGTCGGGATCGCTGTCTCCCCGGATTGCACCGACGACCGGCTGGCTGCCCTGGAACGCCAGGGCGATCGGGTGCTGGTTTCGCGCTCGGCGCCGGCCGCGGCCCTGGCGGAGACCCGCGCTCGCTTCGGCCCGGTGCGGGGCGCCTTCTGGACCGGTGGGGCCTTCACCGGCGGTCTGCTGCGGCTGAAGACGGCGGCGGCGCTCCGCGCGGCGCTCGACCCGGTGGCGGAGGGCGCCGAGGCGCTCCTCGTCGCCTGCCGCGCCGAGAGCGCCGGGGACGTGCCGCCGTTCGTCGTTCTCTGCTCGACGACGGCGGCGGTGACCGGCGGCCTCGGCGAGATCGAGCTGGCGGCCGCCAGCTCCTACCTGGAGGCGCTCGCGGCGGGCAACGCGGCGACATCGGAGACATCGGCGACATCGGCGACATCGGCGGGAGGCGGCGACGTGCGGGCGGTGCTCTGGGACCCCTACCAGTGGGACGGCTGGCTGGTGGCGAGCGCGGGCACCGCCGGAGGAGTTTCGGCGGCGGACGTCGAGGTGGGGCTCCTGGCGCATGCCGTCCCGGCGGAGAGGAGCGCCGCGGCCCTGGAGCGGCTCCTCGCCCATCCGCTCCCCGGGGTGTCCGGGACGATCGTCTCCTCGCTCGATCTCCACGGCATCCTCGCCGAGACCGACAGCATCACCGCGGACGTGCTTTTCCCCCAGGCGGCGCCGGGCCAGCCCAAGGCCTCCCGGCCGGCGCTCCGGACCTCCTACGAGCCGCCGCGGGACGAGCTGGAGGAACAGCTCGCCGCGCTCTGGCAGGATCTCTTCGGGATCGCCCCGATCGGCCGCGACGACAGCTTCCTGGAGCTCGGCGGCCACTCGCTCCTGGCGATCCAGATCGTCACCCAGGTGAAGGCCCTCCTCGGCACCGAGCTGCCGGTGACCGCCCTCTTCGAGGCGCCCACCGTCGCCGAGCTGGCGGCGGCCGTCCGGCGCGCGCGCGGCGAGGTCGACCCGGCCCAGCTGGAGGCGCTCCTCGCCCTCGTCGAGGGGCTCTCGCCGGAAGAGGCGGCGGAGCGCCTCTCGGAGATCGACGCGGAGCGGCTTCTGGAGATCGGCGTTTGAGAGGTTTTCCCGGGTGACCGTCGCCGACCGTCTCTCCGCCCTCTCGCCGGAGCAGCGCGCCCTCTTCGAGAAGCTGCGCGAGCGGCAGGCTACGCCGGAACCCCTCCGGCAGCCGCCTCCGGTGCGCCCGGTCTCCGGCCCGCGCGGGCTCGGGGACTGGCCGCTGTCGTTCGATCAGGAGCGGCTCTGGCGGCTCCATCAGGAAGATCCCGGGCTCATCTCCTGGAACGTCGACGCCGGGAGCTACGTTTCGGGCGATCTCGACCTGCCGCGCTTCCTCGCCGCCTTCCACGAGCTGGTCCGCCGGCACGCCGCCTGGCGCACCACCTTCCCGGTGGTCGCGGGAGAGCCGGTGCAGAGAGTCGTCGACTTCCTGCCGCCCGCGGTCTCGCTCCTCGATCTTTCGGCGCTGCCGCCCGAACGGCGAGAGCGGATCGGTCTCGCCGCGACCTACGAGCAGACGCGGGTGCCTTTCGATCTCGCGCGCGGACCGCTCCTCCGCCTGGCGCTCGTCCGCTTCGGCCTACGGGAGCACCTCTACCTGCTGACGATCCACCATCTGGTCACCGACTGGATCACCTTCCAGATTTTCTTCCGGGAGCTGATGGGGGGCTACGAGGCGCTCGGCGCCGGCCGCCCCTCGCCGCTCCCGCCGCCGGCGCTCCAGTATCCCGACTATGTCGTCTGGGAGCGGGAGTGGCTCGCCGGCGAGATCCTCGCCGCCGAGGCCGCCTTCTGGCGGCGCCAGCTCGCGGGTTTCCCCCTCACCCTGGAGCTGCCCGCGGACCGGCCGCGCCCCGCCGTCCAGAGCCAGCGGGGCGGCCTCTATCCCGTGGCGGCCGGCCGCCCGCGGACCGAGCGCCTCCGCGCCTTCGCCCGCGCCGAGGGGGCGACGATGTTCATGGCCGTCCTCGCCCTTCTCGACGTCCTCCTCTGGCGCTTCACCGGGGAGGAGAAGATCGTCGTCGGCTCGAACGGCGCCAACCGCGCCCGGCCGGAGCTGGAGCCGGTGGCCGGCTTCTTCCTCAACCAGATCCCCTTCGCGGTGGATTTGACGGGCGACCCGACGTTTCGCGAGCTGCTCGGCCGCGCCCGGCGCTCGGCGCTCGCCGCCTACACCCACCAGAACCTGCCGTTCAGCCGGCTGATCGAGGCCCTGGGGGTGGCGCCGGATCGGAGCCGCCATCCGGTGGTCCAGGTCGCCCTCCTGCTCCTCGAAGCACCGGATGGCGGGGGCGGCGGGGGCGCCTCCCGCGCCGCGGATCTGTACTTCCGGCCGGTCGGGCTCTACGACGGCAACTCGCGCTGGGACCTCCTGTTCGGCCTCTACGACGATCCGGCGGCGGGTCTCACCGGGCCGGTCGAATTCAACGCCGACATCTTCGATCCGCCGACCGTCGGCCAGCTCGTCGCGCTCTTCTACCGCCTCCTCGACGCGGCGGTGGAGGCGCCGGACGCGCCGATCTCAAGGCTCCCGATGCTCCCAAGACTCCCGACGCTCCCGAGCTGGGCTCCAGGGAAGGAGGCGCGATGAGCCTCGCCGACCGGATCGCGTCGCTCGCGCCCGAGCAGCGGGCGCTCTTTGAGAAGTTGGTCCAGAAGCAGCAGAAAGCGACCCGCGCCCCCGCTCCGCCGCCCATCCCGCGGGTGAGCGGCCCGCGCGGAGAGGGCGACTGGCCGCTCTCCCTCGACCAGGAGCGCTACTGGTTCTTAGAGCAGCTCTATCCCGACGGGGCGGGGCTCAACATCTCGGCGGCGACGCGGATCCGCGGTCCGCTCGTCGTACCGTTCCTCGCCGCGGCGCTCCACGGCGTCATCCACCGCCATGCCGCCTGGCGCACCACCTTCCCTGTCGTCGATGGCCGCGATGGCCGCGGTGGCCGCCCGGTGCAGCGGGTGGCGGCCGAGCGGACGCAACTCGTGCCGGTGCTCGACCTCTCGGCGCTCCCCACCGGGCGGCGGGAGGAGGAGGCGGCGCGCCGGGCGACGGCGGACGCGGCGGCGGCGTTCGACCTGGCGCGCGGGCCGCTCGTGCGCGCGAGCCTGGTGCGGATGAGCGCCACGGATCACCTCTGCCTCTTAACCGTCCACCACCTGGTAACCGACTTCCTCTCCTTCCAGATCGCCTGGGGCGAGGTGGCGGCGATCTACGCCGCCCTCGCGGCGGGCCGGCCCGGCGGCGTAGAGGCTCTGCTCGCACCGCCGCTCTTGCCGGCACTGCCGGTGCAGTACGCGGACTTCGCGGTCTGGCAGCGCGGCTGGCTCACCGGGGAGGTGCTCGCCGAGTTGACTTCCTGGTGGCGCGAGCAGCTCGCCGACTTCCCCCTGGCGCTCGAGCTGCCGACCGACCGGCCGCGCCCGGCGGCGCCGCGCCTCCTCGGCGGCCGGCGGGAGGTCGCCGTGCCGGTGGGCCTGACGGCGGCGCTCCGCGCGCTCGGCCGCGAGGCGGGAGCCACCGTCTTCATGTCGGTCCTCGCCGCCACCGCGGCGCTCCTCCATCGCGACTCCGGCCAGGAGAAGCTGATCCTCGGCGCCAACAACGCCAACCGCAACCGCCCCGAGATCGAGCCGGTCGTCGGCTGCTTCCTCACCCAGGTTCCCTTCGCCCTCGACCTCTCCGGCGATCCCACCTTCCGCGGGCTTCTGGCGCGGGTCCGCCGGTCGGCGCTCGGTGCCTATGCCCACCAGGATCTGCCATTCGGCCAGTTGGTGCAGGCGATCGACCTGCGGCGCGATCCCAGCCGGCAGCCGCTCGTCCAGGCGCTCGTCCAGGTGCTCGACGGCCAGCCCGGGAAGGTACGGCTCGCGGGGATCGAGCTGGCGCCGGTCGACGCCTACGACGGCCGCGCCCGCTACGACCTCATGCTCAGCCTGTTCGACGACCCGCAGGCCGGGCTCGCGGGCTCGCTGGAGTACGACGTCGACCTCTTCGACGCCACGACCGTCGAGCGCCAGATCGAGCGCCTCCTGTTGCAGATCGCGGCGGCGGTCGCCGATCCCGCGCTCCGCCTCTCGGCCCTGCCCGTTCTCTCGGCGGCGGCGCGCCACCAGGCGCTCCGCGAGTGGAGTGATACGGCGGCGCCGCTGCCCGATTGGACGGCGCCGGAACGTTTCGCGGCGCAGGCCGCGCGCACGCCGGAGGCGCTCGCGGTGGTCGCGGGGGACGAGACCCTCACCTACGCCGATCTCGACCACCGCGCCACCGATCTCGCCCGCCGGCTCCAGGCTGCCGGGGTGGGGCCGGGATCGCGGGTGGCGCTCCTCCTCGACCGCACGGTCGACCTGCCGGTCGCGATCTTCGGCGTCTGGAAGGCGGGCGGCGCCTACGTGCCGCTCGATCTCGCGGCGCCCGCCGGGCGGCTGGCCGACCTCCTCGCCGATATCTTCGATCTCGACGAAGTGGGCCCGGCGGTCGTGGTGCACCGCGGCGCGCTCCCCCTGGCGCTCGTCGATGGCATGCGGTCGCTCGACCTCGCCGCGCCCCAGGAGCCTCTCGAAGCGGCGGACCGCCCGCTGCCGGACCGCCACCCCGGGGAGCTCGCCTACCTCCTCTACACCTCGGGGACGACCGGCCGGCCCAAGGCGGTGATGGTCGAGCACGGCCACCTCGCCGCGGTGCTCGGTGCCTACCTCGACCGCTACGGGCTGGGACCGGGCGACCGCTCGCCGCACCTGTCGCGGTATACCTTCGACGCCTCGCTCCTGGAGATCGTCCCTCCCCTCCTGGTCGGCGCCGCGCTGGAGATCCTGACCACCGACGAGATCCTCGATCCGGCGGCCCTCAGGGCGGCGCTCGCCAGGGCGACCCGCTTCGTCGGAGTGCCGGCCGTCCTGCGCCAGGTCGCGGCCGCCGCGGCGGGCGAGAGCGGGCGGGAGCTCGCAGCCGGCCTGCGGACGATGGCGGTCGGGGGGGAGGCGATGTCTCCCGAGTTTCAGACGGAGCTTCTCGCCACCTTCCCCCACGCCGAGCTCGACGCCGTCTACGGGCCGACGGAGACGACGATCATGTGCACCGCCCACCGGGTATCGCGCCCGGCTGGCGGGGATCGCCGGGGTCCGTCGGAGCGGTCGCTGATCGGTCGGCCGCTCCCCGGGGTCGAAACGTGGGTGGTCGATCCGCGAGGTGAGCCGGTGCCGCTCGGGGTTCCGGGCGAGCTGTGGATCGGCGGCCCCGGGGTGGCCCGCGGCTACTTCCGCCGCCCGGAGCTTTCCGCCGAGCGCTTCGTCGAGCGCGAGGGCCGCCGGTTCTACCGCTTGGGCGACCTCGTCCGCCAGGTGCCGGCCCTGGGGGGGAGCCTCGAATTCCTCGGCCGCATCGACCTCCAGGTCAAGGTGCGCGGCATCCGCATCGAGCCCGGAGAGATCGAGGCGACCCTCGTCCGCCATCCCGCGGTGCGCGAGGCGGTCGTCGTGGCGCGCCCCGGCCTCCCAGGCCACGCCGGCGACCGGCGGCTGGTGGCCTATGTGGTGCCGGCGGCTTCTGAGACATCCGAGGCTTCTGAGGGCGTGCCGGAGGAGCTGCGCGCCTTCCTCCGGACGCTTCTACCGGAGGCGCTGGTGCCCTCCGTCTTCGTGCTCTTGCCGAAGCTGCCGCTCCAGACGAGCGGCAAGGTGGACCGCCGGGCGCTCCCCGAGCCCGAGACGGCGGGCGCGACGTCGGCGATATTGGCGGGGAACGCGGCGGCGACCCCGCCGCGGAACGCCCGGGAGGAGCGGTTGGCCGAGATCTGGCGCGCGGTGCTCGGCCGCGAGCGGGTGGGGGTCCACGACAACTTCTTCCAGCTCGGCGGCGATTCGATCCTCTCGATCCAAGTGGTGGCGCGGGTGCGTCAGGCGGGTCTTCTTCTCACTCCCAAGCTGCTGTTCGAGAACCAGACGATCGCCGAGCTGGCGGCCCGCATGACAGTCGCGACGGCGCCTGTAGACGCGGCGGGCGAGGACACGGTGACCGGCGAGGCGCCGCTCACCCCCGTCCAGCACCGTTTTTTCGCTGCTCCGAGACGCCAGCCGGAACGCTTCAACCAGGCGGTGCTCCTCGCCGTCCGCGAGAAGCTCGCGAGGGCCCCGCTCGCGGCGGCCCTCGAACGGCTCGCCGCTCACCACGATGCGCTGCGGCTGCGCTTCGTCCACGAGGAAGGGGGCTGGCGGCAGATCCATGCGGCGGCTACGGCGGTGCCCCTGCTCGAAATCGATCTCGCGGCTCTCTCCGGGGAGGAGCGGAGGGGGGCGCTCGAAGCGGCGGCGGAGGAGCTGCAATCGGGGCTCAATTTCGGCCATATGGGCCATATGGACCGCGGGCCGCTCTTCACGGCCGCCCTGTTCCGCCAGGGGAGCGAAGCGGGCGACCGGCTGCTCCTGACCGCCCATCACCTGGTCGTCGACGGCGTCTCCTGGCGGGTGCTGGTGGAGGATCTGACGGTCGCCTACCGCCAGCTCGCCGCCGGCCTTGAGGCGGTGCTGCCCGCGAAGACCACGTCCTGGAAGCGCTGGGCGGAGCTCCTCGCCGCGTACGCCCGCTCGCCCGAGCTGGCGGCGGAGCTCCCCGCCTGGTTCGCCGTCCCCCCTGTCTCCACCCTTCGGCCGCTGCCGGTCGACCGGACCCCGGAGACGTTGGAAACCCTGGCGACCGTCTCGGCCGAGCTGGGCGAGGAGGAGACCCGCGCGCTCCTCCAGGCGGTGCCGGAGGTCTACCGCACCGAGGTCAACGACCTCCTGCTCACCGCCCTCGCCCGCGCGTTCTCCGTCTGGAGCGGGGATGACGCGCTGCTCGTCGACCTGGAAGGGCACGGGCGCGAGGAGATCTTTCCGGGGGTCGACCTGTCGCGCACCGTCGGCTGGTTCACCACCGTCTACCCGGTGGCGCTCGCGCTGCCGCCGGGCGGCGATCCGCGGGCGGCGATCCGCGCGGTCAAGGAGCGGCTGCGCGCGGTGCCGAGTCACGGTCTGGGCTATGGGCTGCTGCGCTACCTCGCCGATCCGGCGACCGGAGAGCGCCTCGCCGCCCTGCCCGCGCCGCAGGTCTCGTTCAACTACCTGGGCCAGCTTGATTCCTCCCTCCCGGAGGGCGGCCTCTTCACCCTCGCCCCGGAGCCGGTCCGCGGGACCGCGGGGCCGGCGGCAGACAACGCGGTGGGGCGTCCCCTCTTCGCGATCGATTCCCTGGTGCTCGGCGAACGCCTGCGGGTGAGCCTGACCTACGATCCCCGCCGCCACCTCCAGACGACGGCCGAGCGGTTGGCGGCGGGCTTTGTCGCCGAGCTGCGGGCGCTCGTCGCGCACTGCCTGTCGCCCGCGGCGGGAGGCGTCACGCCTTCCGATTTCCCGCTCGCCCGGCTCGACCCGGCCGCCCTCGACCGGCTGCTCGGGGAGGGCCGCGAGCAGCGCCAGGTGGAAGACCTCTATCCGCTCGCCCCCTTGCAGCAGGGCATCCTCTTCCACAGTCTCTACACCGCCGGCTCGGAGCTCTACTTCGAGCAGCTGACCGCGACCCTCGACGGCGCGCTCGACCTCGCCGCCTTCAAGCGCGCCTGGCAGCGGGTCGTCGAGCGCCACGCGGCGCTCCGCACCATCTTCCTCTGGCGGGGGGTGGAGGCGCCGCTTCAGCTCGTGCGCCGGAACGTCGAGCTGCCATGGACGATCGAGGACTGGCGCGATCCGGAGTCCGTCGATTCCGCCGGGCGCTGGCGGGAGTACCTCGCCGCCGACCGGGCGCGCGGCTTCGATCTCGGCGACCGCAACGGTGCCCCGCTCCTCCGCCTGGGGCTGGCGCGGATCGGCGAGGCCCGCCACCTCCTCGTGTGGAGCTTCCATCACCTGCTCCTCGACGGCTGGTGCTTCTCGCTCCTCCTCTCCGAGGTCTTCGCCCTCTACGAGGCCTTCCGCCAGCCCGGCGGGCGCGAGCCGCTCCTGCCGCGGCCGCGCCCCTACCGTGACTACATCGCCTGGCTGGGGACACGGCATTCCTCGGAAGCCGAGGGCTACTGGCGGCGGACCCTCCAGGGCTTTACGGTGCCCACCCCGCTCCCCTTCGACCACCCGGCGGCACCGGCCGGCATCCGGGCCGACGACTATGCGGAGCAGCGGCTCGTCCTCCCACCGTCCCGGGTGGCCGGCCTCGAAGCGGTGGCGCAGCGGCTGCGGGTGACGCCCAACATCCTGGTCGAGGGGGCCTGGGCGCTCCTCCTCTCCCGCTACGCGCAAACCTCCGACGTCCTCTTCGGACATGTCGTCTCCGGCCGCCCCGCTGAGCTTGCCGGGGTGGAGACCATGGTGGGCCTCTTCATCAACACGCTCCCGGTGCGGGTCCGGGTGCCGGAGGCGGGAGAGGAGGAGGTCACGGCGGCGGCCTGGCTGGGACGGCTCCAGGAGGGCCAGTTCGAGCTCCGCCAGCACGAGTGGACGCCGCTCGCCCGGGTCCAGGCGCTCTCCGAGGTGCCGGCGGGCGAGCCGCTCTTCGGGAGCCTCTACGTCTTCGAGAACTATCCCGTCGATCCGGCGGTGGGGGAACGGCTGGGAGAGCTGCGGATCGAAGAGGTCGCGAGCACCGAGCGGACCAACTATCCGCTCACCCTGGCGGCGGCGGCGCGCGGCGATCTCACTCTCTCGCTCACCGCCGATCGGCGCTTCGAGCTGGCCACGGTGCGCCGCATGCTGGGCCATCTCGCGAACCTCCTCGCCGGGATCGCCGCCGATCCCGAACGGCCGCCCCAGACGCTGCCGCTCCTCTCCGAAGCCGAACGGCACCAACTGACGGTCGAGTGGAACGACACCGGGACCGTGCTCGGCCGCGACCTGGAGCCGGTGCCGATCGGTATCCCGGGCGAGCTCTACGCCGGCGGGGCGGCGGGGGCACGGCTCTACCGCACCGGCGACTTCGTCCGTTTCCTTCCCGATGGCAGCCTGGAGTTTCTCGGCCACCCGGACCGGCAGGCCGCCCCCTCGGCCGGCGAGCGGTACCGCGCTCCGCGGACGGAGATCGAGGAACGGCTGGCGGCGATCTGGCGGACGGTGCTCCGGCGCGAGCGGGTGGGGATCGACGACAGTTTCTTCGAGCTGGGCGGCGACTCGATCCTTTCGATCCAGGTCGTGGCGCGGGCGCGCCAGGCGGGGCTCGACCTCACCCCGCGGCAGCTCTTCGAGCAGCCGACGATCGCCGCCCTCGCGGCGCTGCCGGAGATCGCCCTCTTAACGGCGACGACGGCGGCGGAGCAGGGAGCGGTCGAGGGCGAGGTGCCGCTCACTCCCATCCAGCGCTCCTTCCTCGCGAGCGGGCCGGCCGATCCACATCACTTCAACCAGAGCCTGTTGCTCCTCCTGCCCCCGCCGCTCGGGCCGGAGCCGCTCGCCGGAGCTCTCGCCGCCGTCGTCTCTCACCACGACGCCCTGCGGCTGCGCTTCCCGGTCGTGGACGAGGAATGGAGACCGTTCAATGCGGCGGCGGAGCCCGCTTCGTCGCTCACCCTTTTCGACCTGTCGGCCCTCCCTCCGGCCCTCCGCTCCGGCGCCCTGGAGACCGCCGCGGCGGCGCTCCAGGGCGGCTTTGACCTCGCCCGCGGGCCGCTCTTCCGCGCCGCCCGTTTCGTCTTCGACTCCCGAGCGGGCGGCGAGCCCGATCGGTTGCTCCTCGTCGCCCACCACCTGGTGATCGACGGCGTCTCCTGGCGCGTCCTGCTCGAAGACCTGAGGACGGCGTACGGGCAGCTCGCCGCCGGCGATCCCATGGTGACGCTGCCGGCGAAGACCACCTCCTTCAAGCGCTGGGCGGAGCGGCTCGCCGCGGCGGCGCGCGAGGAGGCGACCCTCGCCGAGCTGCCCTACTGGCTGGGCCTCCCCACCGACGTGCGGCCGCTGCCCCGGGATGGGGATCCTGGCGCCGGACCCGCCGGACCCGCCGGTCCCGCCGGCGTCACGGTGTCTCTGGAGCGGGCGGCGACCCGCGCCCTCCTCGGCGAGGCGGGGGCGGCCTACCACACCGAGGTCAACGACCTCCTGCTGACCGCCCTCGCCCAGGCGTTCGCGGAATGGACCCAGCCGCTCTCCGGAGAGAGCCGGCTGCGCCTCGACCTCGAAGGGCACGGCCGGCAGGAGGTTGGAGGGCCGGGCGAGCTTCTCGACCTGTCGCGTACGGTGGGCTGGTTCACCGCGATCTTCCCCGTCGTGCTCGACATCCCCGCCCCGGTCTCCAACACGGGCCCGGCGACGGCGATCCGGGCGGTCAAGCGGGCTCTGCGCGCCCTGCCGCGCCATGGCCTCGGCTATGGCCTGCTGCGCGAGCTCGCTCCTCCGGAGACGGCGGCGAAGCTCGCCGCGATCCCGACGCCCGAGGTGGCGTTCAACTACCTGGGCCAGCTCGACGGCACGCTCGGCGGCGAGGCCGGTTGGGGTCTGGCGCCGGAGTCGGCGGGGCCCGACCAGAGCCCCCGTGCCGGTCCGCGGCACCCGATCGAGATCAACGCCTGGGTGCTCGACGGCGAGCTCCAGATGGCCTGGACCTACGATCTCCGCCGCCAGGCGCGCTCGACGATCGAGCGGCTGGCACGGGGCTTCCTCGCGGCGCTCGCTCGTCTCGTCGCCCACTGCGTCTCTCCGGAGGCGGGCGGCTTCACGCCGTCCGACTTCCCGCTCGCCCGCCTCGCCCCGGCGGCGCTCGACGCCCTGGCGGGGGTCGACGCCGCCCTCGACCGCACGATCGAGGACGTCTATCCGTTGGCGCCGCTCCAGGCGGGGATGCTCTTCCAGAGCCTCTACGCGCCGGACTCCGATCTCTACTTCGAGCACCTGACGGCGAGCCTCTCGGGCCCGCTCGACGTCGCCGCCTTCGCCGCCGCCTGGCAGCGGGTGCTCGACCGCCATCCGGCGCTCCGCACGGCTTTCGTCTGGGACGGTCTAGAGCGGCCGCTCCAGGTGGTGCGGCGCGGGATGGAGCTGCCCTGGACGTACGAGGACTGGCGGCACTCCCGGGAGGTACCGCGCTCCGGGCTCGCGGCGCGGCTCGCCGCCTGGATGGCGGCCGATCGGGCGCGCCCCTTCGACCTCGGCCGCGCGCCGCTCCTCCGCGTCGCTCTCTTCCACACCGGCCCCGACGAGCACCGGTTCGTCTGGAGCTTCCACCACATTCTGCTCGACGGCTGGTGCCTGTCGCTCGTCTTGGGCGAGGTCTTTTCCTTCTACCGCGCGGCGGTGTTGAGGAGCGCGGGCAGCGCGAGAAGCGAGGTGTCCGCGGCCGCCCCGCCGCCGGCCCGGCCCTACCGCGAGTTCCTCGCCTGGCTCGCGACCCAGGACGGGACGGCCGCGGAGCGCTACTTCCGGCAAGCGCTCGCGGGCTTCGCCGAGCCCACCCGGCTGCCGCTCGACCACCCTCAAGCGCCGGCGGGAAACGATGGCGCGCCCCCCGCCGAGGAGCTGCCGCTGCCGCCGGCCCTGGCCGCCGGGCTCGCCGCCTTCGCCCGCGCCCGCGAGCTGACCCTGAGCACGCTGGTCCACGCCGCCTGGGCGCTCCTCCTCTCCCGCCACGGCGGCGAGCCGGACGTGGTGTTCGGCACCGTCGTCTCGGGGCGGCCGGCGGAGCTCCCCGGAGTCGAATCGATGGTCGGCCTCTTCATCAACACTCTCCCGGCGCGCCTCAAAGCCGACCCCGGGGCGGCGCTCGCCGCCTGGCTCCCCGCCGTGCAGGCGAGCCTCCTCGCGCTTCGCCAGCACGAGACGGCGGCGCTCGCCGAGATCCAGCGGGCGAGCGAGTTGCCGCCCGGCGTGCCCCTCTTCGAGAGCTTCGTCGCCTTCGAGAATTACCCGGTCTCGGCCGCGCTGGGCGGCGACCCCGACGATCCCAGCGGCCCCGGCAGCTTCGGCGGGCTCGAAATCCGCGACGTGACCTTCCTCGACCGCACCGGCTATCCGCTGGTGCTCGCCGCTCTCCCCGGCCGGGAGCCGGGCGACCTCACCCTGAGCGTGGCGTTCGATCGGCGGACCGAACGGGCGACGGCGTGCCGCTTGCTCGGCCAGCTGGCGACGCTCCTCGTCGGGATGGCCGACTCCGCCACCGCCCCTCACGCGGTCCGGCTCGCCGACCTGCCGCTCCTCGCCGCCGCCGAACGCCACCAGCTGCTCGTCGAGTGGGGCGAGGGCGCGCCGCCGCCGTCTTCAACGTCGCCGCCATCGCCGCCATCCCCGCCAAAGCCGGTCCACGACGAGATCGCCGCCCAGGCCGCGCTCCGACCGGACGCCGCGGCCCTCCTCTTCCGGGGAGAGATCCTGACCTATGGCGAGCTCGTGCGGCGCTCGGCGCGGCTCGGCGGGAAGCTCCGCGCGGCGGGGGTGACGGCGGAGTCGGTGGTGGGCCTCGCGGTCGAGCGCTGCTTCGACCTCGCCGTGGGTCTCCTCGCGATCTGGCAGGCGGGGGGCGCCTTCCTGCCGCTCGACCCGGCCCTGCCGCGGGAACGCCTGGATTTCCTGCTCGCCGATTCGGCAGCGGGCGTCCTCTTGACCCGAGAGCGGCTGCGCTCCCGCCTGCCCGCCTTCACCGGGACCGTGGTGGACCTGGCGGCGGCCGGCGAAGCCGCGGGTGACGAAGAAGAGGGGGAGCGAGCGGTGGCGGGAGTGGCGGGAGAGCTCGGGGATCTCGCCTATCTCATCTACACCTCGGGGACGACCGGCCGCCCGAAGGCGGTCGCGGTCGAGCACGGCAACCTCGCGCGGATGCTCGCCGGAATCCGCCGCGAGCTGGGCTTCGGGGAGCGCTTCGGGGAAAGAGAGCGGATGCCCTGCCTGGCCCCCTACTCCTTCGACATCTTCCTCTTCGAGCTGCTCGCCCCCTTGACCTCCGGCGGCGTCGCCGAGCTGCTCTCGATCGCCCCGTCGCCGGACCCGGTCGAGGTGCTCGCCGCCCTCTCCCGGGCGACCCGCTTCCATGCCGTTCCCGCCCTCATGCGCGAGGTCGTGGCGGCGGCCTGGCGGGAGGGGTTCCCTGCCGGGAATGCCGGCATTGCTGGGAGTGCGGGGCTCCGTGCCGTCTACTTGGGAGGCGATGCGGTGGCCCCCGATCTGCTGGCCGACCTGCGGACCGCCTTTCCGGCGACCGAGCTGCGGGTGCTCTATGGCCCGACCGAAGGGACCATCCTCGCCACCACCTTCCCGCTCCGCCCCCTCCGCGACGCTCTGCCCGAACGCCCGCCCCTCGGCCGGCCGCTGCCGGGGGTGGCGGTCCGCCTCCTCGCTGACGGCGCGATCGGGAAGGACACCGAGCCGGCGCCGCTCGGCGCCCCCGGCGAGCTGCTCCTGGGCGGCATCGGGGTCGCCCGCGGCTATCTGGGCCGCCCCGAGCTGACGGCGGAGCGTTTCGTCACCCTCGGCGGACGGCGCTGGTACCGGACCGGCGACCGCGCGCGGTTCCTCCCGGACGGCCAGCTGGAGTTCCTCGGCCGCGCCGACGACCAGGTCAAGGTGCGCGGCTTCCGCATCGAGCTGGGGGAGATCGAAGCCGTGCTCGCCCGCGATCCCCGGGTCGCCGCGGCGGTGGTCCTGGCGCGGGAGACCCGTCGGGGGGACGGCGACCGCCGATTGGTGGCCTATGTCGTACCGCCGCCGGGCCAGACGCCCGCGACCGTCGAGACGGCGGATCTCGCCGCCGCGCTCGCCCGGGAGCTTCCGGCCTACATGGTGCCCACCGTCTTCGTCGTCCTGCCGGAGCTGCCGCTCACCCCCCATGGCAAGGTGAACCGCGCGGCGCTTCCCGCTCCCCCCGCTCCCGGAGCCGCGGCGGGGCGTAGCGCCGCGGCGAAGACGGCGCCGCGCACCCCGACGGAGGCGACGCTCGCCGCCCATTGGCGGGAGGTGCTGGGAGTCCCCGAGGTCTACCGGGAGGACCATTTCTTCGCCTTGGGCGGCTACTCTCTCCTCGCCACCCAACTGGTCTCACGGATGCGCGCCGCCTTCGCGCTCGACCTCCCGCTCCGGATCCTCTTCGAGCGGCCGGTCCTCGCCGATCTCGCCGCCGTCCTGGCCGCCGCGGTGGCCAACTCTCACGGTGCTCCCGGCGCCTGCGAAATGCCCATCCCCCATCTGGAAACGGCGGGCGATCGAATCGAGGCACCGCTCTCCTTCGCCCAGGAGCGGCTGTGGTTCATCGACCGCCTGAGCGGCACCTCGGCCTACAACCTCGCGCTCGCGCTCACCCTGGAGGGCGATCTCGTCCCGGCGGCCCTGGAGGCGGCGCTGGGGAAGACCGTGCGGCGGCACGGTGCGCTGCGCACCACGTTCGCCCTCCGCGGGGATACCCCGGTGCAGGTCGTGTCTCCCGCGAGCCTCTGGGTCCTGCCGCGCGTCGATCTCTCCGCTCTTTCGAGAGGGGCCGGGGCGGCCGAGCTCTATCGCCTGGCCGCGGAGGACGCGCGGCGGCCCTTCGATCTGGCCCGCGGGCCGCTCCTCCGCGCCACCCTTCTCCGCACGGAACCCGAGGCGCACACCCTGCTCCTCGCCATGCATCACATCGTCTCCGACGGCTGGTCGATGGGGATCGTCGTGCGGGAGGTGATGCCCCTCTACCGGGCGGCTCTGGGCGGCCATTCCTCGCCGCTCCCGCCGCTCGCGCTCCAGTACACCGACTTCGCCATCTGGCAGCGACGGTGGCTTGCGGGCGAGGTGCTGGCGGAGCAACTCGACTACTGGCGGCGGACCCTGGACGGCGCGCCGGCCGATCTCGCGCTCCCCTTCGACCGCCCGCGCCCCGCCCGTCAGAGCTACCGCGGTGCCCGTCTCTCCTTTCCCCTCGCGGAGGAGACGGCCCGGGCGCTGAAAAATTTCCTTGCGGGGGCGGAGGCGACCCTCTTCATGGGGCTCCTCGCCGCCTTCCAGGCCCTCCTCGCCCGCTCTACCGGCGAGGACGACATCGCCGTCGGCTCGCCGATCGCCAACCGCGTCCGCGAGGAGCTGACCCCGCTGGTCGGCTTCTTCGTCAACACCGTGGTCCTCCGCGCCCGGTTCGACGGCGGCCTCACCTTTCGCGGCCTTCTCGAGCGGGTGCGGGAGACGGCCCTCGGCGCCTATGCCCACCAGGATCTCCCGTTCGAGCGCCTGGTGGAGGAGCTGGCTCCCGAGCGGAGCCTCGGGAGGACGCCGCTCTTCCAGGTGATGTTCGCGGTCGAGAACACGCCGATGGGGAGCCTCGATCTGCCGGGGCTCCGGTTGAATCCGGTCCCCGTCGACCTCCCCTTTGCGCAGTTCGACTTGAGCCTCAACGTGCGCGAGCTGACCCTTAGGTCGGGTCTCGCGGCCGACCTCGAATACAGCACCGATCTCTTCCACCCGACGACGGCGATGCGTCTCGCCGGCCACTTTGAGACCCTCCTGGCCGCCGCTCTGGAGACGCCGGACCGGCGCCTCGCGGAGCTCCCGCTCCTCTCCGCGGCGGAGCGCGGGCAGCTCCTTCGGGAGTGGAACGACACCCGGCGCGATTTCGGCGGTGATCTCCCCGAGGTCCCCTTGCACCGGTGGGTCGAGGCGCGCGCCGCCGCCGCCCCGGACGCCTTGGCGGTGTTGGCCGCCGACTCCGGGGCGTCCCTCACCTACGGCGAGCTCGCTCGCCGCGCCGGACGTTTAGCGCGCCGGTTGCGCGACCGTGGCGTCGGACCCGAGTCGCGGATAGCGCTCGACACCGAACGCTCGCCCGACCTCGTGGTGGCGATGCTCGCCGTGCTCAAGGCCGGCGGCGCTTACGTGCCGATCGAGCCGGGGACTCCGGCGGCGCGCGTCGACCGCCTCCTCGCCGACTCCGGGGCCACCCTGCTCCTGCGGGCGGAACAGACGGGCGAGGCGAACGATCTTTCCACCTCGGCCATCTCGGCCACCGTGGCCACCGCGGCGGGGCTCCCGGCGGCCGCCGCCTACGTGATCTACACCTCGGGCTCGACCGGGAGCGCCAAGGGGGTCGTGGTCTCCCAGCGCTCCGTCTCGCGCTACGCGCGGCGCGCGGCGGAGCGCTACCAGCTGAGGCCGGGCGACCGGCTGCTCCAGTTCTCCTCCCTGGGCTTCGACACCAGCGTCGACGAGATCTGGAGCTCGCTGACGGCGGGAGCGACCCTGGTTCTCCGCTCCGACGAGATGGCCGGTACCCTGCCGCGCTTCGTGGCCGAGGTGGAGCGCCTGGGCATCACGGTCTTGAGCCTGCCGACCGCCTTCTGGCACGAGCTCAGCCTGGGGCTCGCCGAGGGAGCCGAGGTCGCCGTGAGAGTGACGCTGCCGCCCGCCGTCCGCCTGACGGTGATCGGCGGCGAGGAGGCGCAGCCGCAGCGCTTGGCCGACTGGCGCGCCGGCACGCGGCGCTCCGGTTCCCTTCTCGTCAACGCCTACGGCCCGACCGAGGCGACGATCGCGGCCGCCTTCGCAACCCTCGCAGCGGCCGGTACCACCTGCACGGTCGGAGAAGCGGGCCAGCCGGTGTCCCTCGGCCGCCCGATGGACGGCGCGCGGCTCCACGGGGTCGATCGCGACCTGCAGCTGGTCCCCATCGGCGTCTGGGGCGAGCTGCTGATCGGCGGCACGGGGGTGGCGCGGGGCTACCTCGGCCGCCCGGACCTGACCGCGGAACGCTTTCTCCCCGACGCCTGGGGCGACGAGCCGGGCGGGCGGGTCTACCGCACCGGCGATCGCGTCCGCCTGCGGGGGGACGGCGAGCTGCTCTTCGGCGGCCGGCTCGACCAGCAGGTCAAGATCCGCGGCTTCCGGATCGAGCCGGGGGAGATCGAGGCGGCCCTCATGGACCATCCCAGCCTCGCCGCCGCGGTGGTGGTGACGCGCCGTGCCGGGGGCGGCGATTATCTCGTCGCCGGGATCGTGCCGGTCGCCGGGGCGGTCGCGCCGAGCCCCGAGGATCTCCGGGCCTTCCTGGGCGAACGGCTCCCCGCTCCCATGATTCCGGCGGCCTTCGCCGTCCTCCCCGAGCTCCCCCTGACCCCCAACGGCAAGGTCGACCGCCGCGCCATCGCCCGTTTGGAAACGATTGGAGCCATGGGCGCGGAGCGGCCGGCGGGCGCCGCGACGGCTCCGCGCACGGCCCTGGAGGTCCACCTCGCCCAGGTCTGGAGCGAGGTGCTGGGGATTCGGACGGTGGCCCGGGACGACAGCTTCTTCGCCCTCGGTGGTCATTCGCTCGCCGCCACCCGCCTGGTGGCGCGCCTGGCGGCCGGCCTCGGCGTCGCCGTTCCGCTCACGGCGATCTTCGAGGCGCCCACGCTCGGCGCGATGGCGGAGCGGATCGAGCGGTTGGTGCGGGCGGAGGCCGCGAAGTCGGGAGCCAAGGACGTCGAGCTGCCGCTCGTCCTCTGGCGGGGACGGGGCGAGGAGAGCGCGCCGCTCTCCTTCGCCCAGGAGCGGCTGTGGTTCGTCGACCGCCTGCGGCCGGGGAACACGGCGTTCAACATGCCCTCCCCCTTCCTCCTCCGCGGCCGGCTCGACCTCCCGGCGCTCGAACGCGCCGTCCTTGCGGTGCGCCGCCGGCAGGGGTCACTGCGCACCACCTTCGTCACCGGGGAGGGGAGCGAGGGAGTGCCGGTGCAGGTGATCGCTCCCGCCGGCGCCCCCGGGTCGCTGCCGCGGATCGATCTCGACGCCTTGCCGGCGCCGCGCCGCTACGGCGAGGCGGAGCGGCTCGCCGCCGAGGACGCCGCCCGTCCCTTCGACCTCGAACGCGGGCCGCTCTTCCGGCCGCTCGTCGTCCGCCTCGGCGCGAGCGAGCACCTGCTTCTCCTCACCTGCCACCACATCATTTCGGACGGCTGGTCGGCCGGGGTGCTGGTCCGCGATTTGACCGCGTACTATGCCGGAGGCGTCGGGATCACAGGGATCGCCGGGGCGGTCCTCCCCGACCTCCCCGTCCAGTACGCCGACTACGCGGTCTGGCAGCGCGAGCGCTTCTCCGGGGCGGTGCTCGACGAGCAGATCGACTACTGGCGCCGACAGCTCGCCGGGGTCTCGCCGCTCGACCTGCCTACCGACCGCCCGCGCCGCGCGATCCCAACGCTTCGCGGCGCCACCCGCGCCTTCCGGCTGGGGGCGGTCGCCGACGCGGCGCTCGCCGGGATCGCCCGCGAGCAAGGGGCGACCCTCTTCATGGCCCTCCACGCCGGCTTCGCCGCCCTCCTCTCGTTCTACACCGGGCGGCGCGACCTGCCGATCGGCACCCCCGTGGCCCACCGAACGCGGGCGGAGCTCGAAGGGTTGATCGGCTTCTTCATCAATACGCTCGTCCTCCGCGCCGATCTCTCCGGCGATCCCGAGCCGACCTTCCCGGCGCTCGTCGCCCGCTCGCGCCAGGTGGCGCTCGGCGCCTTCTCCCACCAGGATCTCCCCTTCGAGAGGCTGGTCGACGAGCTGGGATTGCCGCGCGACCCCTACCGGCCGCCGCTCCTGCGGGTTCTCTTCCAGCTCCAGAACGCCCCGGATTCTCTAGACACCGGCCTGGATCTTCCCGGGCTCTCCCTGGCGCCGTTCGACTGCAAGACCGAGGGGGCCAAGTTCGACCTCGTGGTCAATCTCGGCGAGCGTGACTCGGGCGTGGAGGGCGAGCTGCGCTATGACGCCGACCTCTTCGATGGGCCGACGATCGAGCGCCTCGCCGGCCACTTCGAGCGCCTGCTCGCGACCTGGGCCGCCGACCCCGACCGGCCGCTCTCCGCGCTCTCCCTCCTCTCGGCGGCGGAACGCCAGCAGCTCCTGGCCGAATGGAACGTAGGGGCACCCCCCCGTCGGTGCCCAAGCCTGCTCCATCGCCGTTTCGAGGCCCAGGTGGATCGCGCCCCGGACGCCCTGGCCCTGGGGGTGGGCGGCGAGCGACTCACTTACGGTGAGCTTGACCGGCAGGCCAATCGCATCGCCTGGCACCTCCTCGCGGAGGGCATCCGGCCGGGGGATCGAGTGGCGCTCTCGCTCGAACGCTCGGCCGGCATGGTCGCGGCGATCCTCGGTGTCCTCAAGGCCGGGGCCGCCTACGTGCCCTTAGATCCGGCCCAGCCCGCGGAACGGCTCGCTTTCGCCCGGGAGGACAGCGGCGCCGCGCTTCTGCTGACCGCGGCGGATCTCGATGCGGCGCGGTACGCGCGGGCGGAGAGCTCCCGCCGCTTGCCGGTGCCCGCCGATCCGGCGTTCCCGGCCCTCCCCGCCTACATCATCTACACCTCCGGCTCGACTGGCCGCCCCAAGGGGGTGGTCGTCTCCCATGCCAACGTCGATCGGCTGTTCACCGTCACCGCGCCCACCTTCGGCTTCGACCCCGGCGATGCGTGGACCCTCTTCCACTCCTACGCCTTCGACTTTTCGGTCTGGGAGATCTTTGGCGCGCTCCTCCATGGCGGCCGGCTGGTCGTCGTCCCCTACTGGCAGAGCCGCTCGCCCGCGGATTTCTATCGGCTCCTGGCGGAAGAGCGGATCACGGTCCTCAACCAGACCCCGTCGGCCTTCCACCAGCTCCTCTGGGCGGAAGAGGCGGCGCCCGCCGATCTGGCGCTGCGCGAAATCCTCTTCGGCGGCGAGGCCTTGAATCCGGCGAGCCTCGCCCCCTGGTTCGAGCGGCATGGGGATGCCGTTCCCCGCCTAGTCAACATGTACGGCATTACGGAGACGACCGTGCACGTGACCTTACGACCGATGAGAAAGGCGGATCTGGAGCGCGGCAGCGTCCTGGGGAAGCCGCTGTCGGACCTCTCTCTCCACCTTCTGGACGACGCCTGGAGGCCGCAGCCGATCGGGGTGCCGGGGGAGATCCATGTCGGCGGTGCCGGGCTCGCGCAGGGTTATCTAAGCAGGCCGGATTTGACCGCCGAGCGCTTCGTGCCCGATCCCTTCTCCAGCGAGCCGGGAGCGCGGCTCTACCGCTCGGGCGACCTGGCGCGGCGGCTGCCGGACGGCGACCTCGAATACCTCGGCCGCATCGACCACCAGGTGAAGCTCCGCGGCTTCCGCATCGAGCTGGGAGAGATCGAAGCCGCCCTCGCCGCCCGCCCGGGGGTCCGCGAGGCCGTGGTCCTGCTGCGCGACGGGTCGCCCGCGCCGCCCCATCTCGTGGCCTATGTGGTCCTGGCGCCGGAGGAGGCCGCCGATGCGACCGATGCGATCGACGCGGCGGCTCTGCGCCAGCATCTCGCGGACCGGCTCCCCGAGCCGATGCTCCCGGCGGCTTTCGTCTTCCTCGACGCCCTGCCGCTGACCGTGAACGGCAAGGTCGACCGGCGGGCCCTGCCGGCGCCGGAGGCTGTGGAGACCGTGGCGGCGCGCGAGTCGGTGCCGCCCCGCACAGCCCTCGAACGCTACCTCGCCGAGCAGTTCCGCGCCGTGTTGGGGATCGGACCCGAGCGCGCGATCGGGAGCGACGACGACTTCTTCGCCCTGGGCGGGACCTCGATCAGCGGGGCGATCTTCATCCACCGGCTCCAGGAGACGCTGGGCGAGATCGTCCACGTCGTGGCGATCTTCGACCACCCGAGCGTGGCCGCCCTCGCGGACTACGTCCGGGGGCAGCACGGCGGCGCGGCCCGGCGGATCTGGGGCGAGGGCGCGGCAGACGGCGAGGGCGCGGCGCCCGGCGGCATTGGCGACATTGGCGGCATTGGCGGCGTCGGCGAGGTCGTCGGCCGCCGGGAGCTGGCCGAGATGCGGCGGCTGGTAGTGTTCGGGGGCGTCGGGCCTGCCGCGCTCCCCGCGCGGGTCGAGCCCGAGCCGCGGAATCCGCCGGCCCTCTTCCTCCTCTCCCCGCCGCGCTCGGGCTCGACTCTCCTCCGCGTCATGCTGGGCGCTCACCCCCGGCTCTTCGCGCCGCCCGAGCTCGAGCTCCTCTCCTTCCGCACGATGGCCGAGCGGCACGAAGCCTTCGTGGGCCGCGACCGCTTCTGGCTGGAGGGCTTAGTCCGTGCGGTCATGGAGGCCCGCGAGGTGGACGCCGGGGAGGCCGAGCGGATCCTCGGGGAGGCCGAGCGGCAGGATTGGAGCACGCACCGCTTCTACGGCGAGCTCATGAGCTGGCTGGAAGGGCGGATGCTGGTCGACAAGACGCCCTCCTACGCGCTCGATCCGGCGGTCCTGGCGCGGGCCGAGTCGGGCTTCGCGGGAGCCCGCTATCTCCATCTGGTGCGCCATCCGCGGGCGACCGTCCGCTCGTTCGAGGAGGCGAAGATGGAGCAGATCTTCTTCCGCCGGCCGCACCCGTTCTCGCGGCGGCAACTGGCCGAGCTGGTCTGGACGGTCTCCCACGAGAACATCCGCGCCTTCCTGGCCGGCGTACCGGAAGAGCGTTTCCGCACCGTCCACTTCGAGGATCTGGTACGCGAGCCCGACCGGGTGCTCGCCGGAATCTGCGATTTCCTCGGCCTCGACTTCCACCCCGAGATGGCGGAGCCCTACCGGCCCGGGGTGGCCCAGATGGTGGATGGCCCGCACGCCGTCTCCCGGATGCTCGGCGACGTCAAGTTCCTCGGTCACGGCCGGGTGGACCCGGCGGCGGCGGAACGCTGGCGTGAAGAGGGGCGCGAGGCGGCAGAGGTTCCCCTTGGGATGCCGACCCGCGAGCTGGCCCGGGCGCTCGGGTACCCGCCCGACTCCCCGGAGCTCGCCCCTCCCGGGCGCGGCGTGCTCGTCTCCCTCCAGAAGGGATCGCCGGAGGTCCGGCCGCTCTTCTGCGTCCACCCGGTGGGCGGCGAGGTGGTGGCCTACCGCGAACTCGCACTACGGCTGGGTCCGGAGCGGCCGGTCTACGGCCTGCAGTCGCCGGAGCGGCCGGTCGAGGACGTCGTCGCGATGGCGGCGCTCTACCTCGAAGCCGTGCGCCAAGCCCAGCCCACCGGTCCCTACCACCTCGTCGGCTGGTCGATGGGCGGCGTCGTGGCCTACGAGATGGCGCGCCAGCTCGTCGCGGAGGGCGAGCGGGTCGAGACTCTGGCGCTCCTCGACACCCTCTCGCCCCTCGTCTGGACGGCGGAGCCCGTGCTCTCCGACGTGGATCTGGTCACCGCCTTCGCGCTCGACCTCGCCCGGCTCTCCGGAGTCGCCGTCCCGAACGTCGATCTTTCCGATCTCGATCTGGAAGGCGCGCTCGCCCAGGTGCTGAAGCTCGGGCGCGCGGCCGGCGTCCTGGCGCCGGGGGTGGAGCTCGCCGAGCTGCGCCGTCTCTTCGAGCGCTTCAGCGCCAACCGCCGCGCGCTCGCCACCTATCCGCCGCTCCCCTACGCCGGTCCGGTCGCCCTGTTCCGCGCTGGCGATGTCGGCGGTATTGGCGATATTGGCGACATTGGCGACATTGGCATCGCCATCGATCTTCGGCTGGACCTCGGCTGGGGCGATCTGGTCACCGACCTCCAGATCGCGGATCTCCCCGGCGACCACTACTCGATGCTCCACGGCCCGGGCGCCGCGGCGCTGGCCGCTGCGGTTCGGAGTCACATGAGGACGGAAGGCTGATTCGGGCGAGAGGATCGGGGCAGGAACAGCAGCGACCGCGGACCCCGGCGCCATCGCTCTCCACGAGCGGCCGATCCAGCGAGTACGTCTCGCTGACCGTGAGCCCTTACCCGGCCGGCTTCGCGATCAGCGAGAAGACCTCGCCGAAGACCGGATGGAGATCGGCCTCCTGCCCGTTTTCGAGCCGCTCGATCGCCGCGGCTAAGGCCTCGTCCCCGGCCGGCGGCGGTGGGGGCCAGCGTAAGGTCAGCCGGTTGATCCCCCGCTTCAGCCGGGTCCGCGGGAGGCGGATCTCCTTGCGCTTCCAGTGCCCGGCGGCAGGCAGGGTCCCGACCGTCACCCCATTGACCTCGACCGCCACTTTGCCCTGCCGTTCGGCGGTCGTGCCGGGCGCCGCCGGCAGGCGGACCGTAGCCGTGAGCCGGACGGCGCTCTCGCCGTCGCAGACCAGGCAGAAGCTCGACTCGGGCCAGGGCGCGCGATAGGTCGCCTGGCCGGAGAGATCCTGGAGGCTCATGAAGTCCGGGTAGAAGCGGGCGATGGGTTCCCAGTGGTAGAACGACGGGTGCGCGAGGTCAGTCCCCTCGGGCCGGATGCCGTGGTGCGCGAGCAGCTCGGCCGAGAACCGCTCGCGCACCGGGTGCCCCTGGCGCTCGAGGAGGTTCGAGAGCGCCTCGATCATGTGAGCGTCCAGGTAGTCGTAGCGCCAGCCATGCTGCATCTGGAGGCGGTAGGGGGTTTCGAGCGCGCGCTGCTGGGCCGCGGTCAGGACGGCCGGACAGGGGGCGGTCCGCGCCTCCAAGAGGCCGAGCATGGCCTCGACCACCCCGGGCGACGCGGCCAAGGCCTCCTGGCACCAGTGCTCGAGGATGGCGTCCTTCTCGCCCACGGCGGCCATGCGGTGGGCGTTGTGGATCGCCGCCCCCAGGCGGGTGATGGCCTCGGCCTCGGGGGGCACGTCCGGGGCCGGCAGGCGGTCGAGTAACGCGCGCCAGTCGTGCCGGCCGGCCCCCAGGGCCGCAGCCACCTGGGCGGTCACCGCCGCCATCGCCACCCTCATCCCTTCGGACGTCAGATGGCAGTAGTCGAGGAACAGGCGCCGGCCGGGGAGCGGGGAGCCGGTATGCTCGGCAAAGACTTGGCGCAGGTCGACCGCGGCGTGCCCGTGGCGCTCCGCCCCTTCCCGGAGCAGCTCGCGGGCGAGCGAATTCGCCTGCGGCGAGGAGAGGAAGCAGAGGTTCGGGTAGTGAGTGCCGTCGACCTCGGCGACCGCTGCCCGGTGGGCGCCCGCGAGGTCGCCGAGGCCAAGCCGGGCCTTGGCGAGGAGCCGGTGCGGCGTCGGGCAGGTGCCGCCGTCGAGAGCGATCATCTCCGCGGCCGCCGCCTCGGCCCCCGCATAGTCGCTCGCCGCCAGCGCGCCCATCGCCCGCTCGTAGGCCGCGTACCAGCGCGCCGTGCCGTCCCCCGGCAGCCAGACGACGGGTTGCCGGTTGTCCCAGTCGGCCTGGTTGACCTCGGGGATGACGAAGACGACCGGCACCTTCGCCGCCGCGGCGATCTCGGTCAGCCGGGCCAAGGCGCGGGCAGACTCCCGCCGCAGGTTCTGGCGGGCCGCTTCGATGGGGCCCTGGATGCCCGCCCGGCGCAGGGCTGAAGCGTACTGTTGCCGGGCTTGGATCGAGGGGATGTACGGCGAGATCAGGCGCGACTCGAGGAGATTCCAGTTGTTGCCCATGAAGACGACGAAGAGATCCGGCTGCAGTTGGAGCGCCGCTTCGAGGGTCGCGACGAGAGAAGCCAGGCTCTCGTTGGTGCGAGCGAGGTCGATCACCTCGAACGAGCCGTCCCCGGCCAGAGCATTGAGCTGCTGCTCGAGCACCCCCGCGGGGGTCAGGTGAGGCGAGTAGAGGTAGCCCGCGGCGACCGACTCGCCAAGCAGGCAGACCCTGGGGACGGCAGGGTTGGTCTTGGGCCTCAGCACCTGCCGGAGCGCGTGATCTTCCCCGAGGAGCGAGGGCGGAGCGCTGACGAAGGCGAGCTCGCCGTCGACCTCCTGCGGCTTCCAGAAGCTGATCGGGCGCGGGCCCGCGGGCAGTGTCGGTGGCTGTACCGGCGCTGTTGCTGCCGGCTTACGGGTCGCGGGCACGAGGAGGCCGGCGACCTGGAGGAGGCGGAACTGCCGTACCCCGCGGTCGGTGTCGAAGAGCTCCGCGAGCTCGTTGGCGACGTCTTTTTTAGGATCTTCGCTGTTGGCTTTCATCGCCGAGAGCCTTAGACGAACGTGTAAAGGTTTTCGCTGATGGCGCTCTTTCCGCGGGCCATGGGGCTCCGGAAACCGATCCGCCAGACGGGGAAGAGCTGCTCCCAGTTGGCGGGGAGCTGCGAGCGGTGGAGGAGGAAGTCCTCGAGGACCAGGACGTCGATCTCGGAGTTGCCCATGCAGAAGAGCGCGTCGGCGGGGGTGCAGATGATGGGTTCGCCGCGGACGTTGAACGAGGTGTTGAGCACGAGCGGACAGCCGGTCCGCTCGAAGAATGCCTCGAGCAGGGCAGCGAAGCGGGGCGACTCTTGAGCGTTCACGGTCTGCGGGCGGGCCGAGTTGTCGACATGGGTGATCCCCGGCAGGGCGAGCGGCGAGGTCACCTGGCAGATCTCGAGCATGAAGGGCGACGGGTGGTCGAGATCGAAGTGCTCCCGCGCATGCCCTTCGAGCACCGCCGGGGCGAACGGGCGGAAGCCTTCCCGCTTTTTGACCGACCGGTTCACCCGGTCGCGGATGTCGGGGTCCATCGGATTCGCGAGGATGCTCCGCGCTCCCAGGGCGCGTGGCCCGAACTCCATGGCGCCATGGAACCAGCCCACGACCTTGTGGTCGACCAGGAGGTCGGCCACCGCCGCGACCATGTCGGCCTCGCGGCCGCGGTAGTCGACGGCAGGAAGGCCGGTCGCGGCGACGATCCGGGCCACCGCGTCGGCCGGGTAGCTCGGCCCATAGTAGCAGTGCTGCATGCGCTCGCGGTTGGGGTGCTCGCCGGTCAGTTGGACGTAGGCGAGGGCGGCCGCTCCCAGGCACCCGCCGGCGTCGCCGGCCGCCGGCTGGACGAAGAGCTCTTCAAATGGGCCGTCGGCCAGGATCCGGCTGTTGGCGACGATGTTCAACGCCACTCCGCCGGCCATGCAGAGTCGCGGCGAGCCGACCCTCTCGCCCAGGTATTTCGCCTTCTCGACGAGGATCTCCTCGAGGACGAACTGGAGGCTCCGTGCCATATCCTTGTGGAACTGGGTGACCTCGGATTCCGGGATGCGTGGCGCGGCGCCGAGGAGCTCGACGAGCTCCGGGGTGTACATGCGGCTGCCGCGGATGAAGTCGAAATACTTGAGGTCGAGCGCGTACTGTCCACCCGGGAGCGAGGTGATCATGGCGCGGATCTTGTCCGCGTAACTCGGCTCGCCATAGGGGGCGAGGCCCATGACCTTGTACTCGTTGCTGTTGACCTTGAAGCCCAGGTAGGCGGTGATGGTCGAGTAGAGGAGTCCCAGGGAGTGGGGGAAGTCGACCTGCTCGAAGAGCTCGACGTTCGCTCCCTGGCCCCGCCCGTAGGTGGTCGTCGCCCATTCCCCCACGCCGTCGACCGTCAGGATCGCGGCGTCGGGAAAGCCCGAGAAGAGAAAGGCGCTGGCGGCGTGCGACTGGTGGTGGTCGAAAGAGAGGATCGGCCCCTCGTAGCCCAGCCGCTGGCGGATCGCCCGCTCGGGCTGCAGGGGATCGAACCAGGGGAGGTCGAGCGGCGCGTCCTCCGGGATGCCGGCCCACAGCTGGCGCGCGAGCTTCTTGACCGGCGACTCGTAGTAGGCGAGGGCGTCGACGTCGAGGATGTCGAGCCCGCCCTGGCGGAGGCAGAAGCGGAACGCCTCGACGGGTAGCCGAGGGTCGTGCTTGACGCGGGAAAAGCGCTCCTCCGAAGCGGCGGCGACGAGCCGTCCGTCGCAGAGGAGACAGCAGGAAGATTCATGGTAGAACGCAGAGATGCCGAGGATGTTCATTGTCTGACTTAACCTTCCTCTTCACCGGTGTCGCGGGCGGAATCTAGCACGGATCGAAGGAGCGCCTCTATTTCCCTACGCTGGCGACGGCAGCGCGCCGTGGTCGATCTGGCCGCTCGGTCCGAGGGGTAAGCTCTTCAAGGAGACCAGGTGGGGGAGGAGAGCGGCGGGGAGCTTCTTCTGGAGATAGCCGCGCAGCTGCTGCGCCCCGGGCCCCCACCCCGGCTCGGGCACGTAGTAGGCCACCAGCCGGCGATCCCCTCGCCGATCCTCGCGTACCAAAACCACCACCGCGCGGATGCCCGGAAAGCGCGTCAGCGCCTCTTCGATCGCGCCCAGCTCGTGGGGCTCCGGCAAGGCGACCAAGCTGGCGTTCTCGCGGAGCGAGAGCGGCGGCAGGATGCCGACCGGCCGCTCGGCCCCCGCCACCAGGTCCGCCAGAAGATCCTCGAGGAAGCCGAGCAGACGACCGATCGTCGAGTCGTCAAAGAGGTCGGTGCTGTACTCGCAGTCGCCGGAAATACCCTCCGCCGTCCGCCAGAGGAAGAGCGTCAGGTCGAGACGGGTGACCCCAGACTCGATCTCGAGCGGCTGGGCGGCGATGCCCTCTGCCAGCTCGATCGTCCGCATCGACTCGTCCTGGAGGGCGAGGGCGACCTGGCGGAGAGCGGCGTGGCCGAGGCTGCGCTCCACCTGCACCGCCTCGACCAGCTTCTCAAATGGGACGTCACGGTGATCGAAGCCCCCGAGCACCACCTGGCGCACCCTAGCGAGGAGCTCGCCGTAGGTCGGCCGGCCGGAGAGGTCGATGCGGAGAGGCAAGACGTTGACGAAACAGCCGATCAGATCCTCGACCTCCCGGCGGTTGCGGCCGGCGATCGTGCCGCCTACGATGACGTCCTCCTGGCCGGCGCACTGGCCGAGGACCGCCGCGAAAGCGGCGAGAACGGTCATGAATAGGGTAGCGCCCTGGCGGCGGGAGAGCTCATCCAGGGCGGCGACGAGGGTTCCCGGGAGGGCGAATGGGCGCCGCGCGCCACGGTACGACTGCACCGGCGGGCGCGGTCGGTCGGTGGGGAGCGCGAGGACCGGCAGCTCGCCCGCGAGCTGGCGCCGCCAGTAGCCGAGCTCCGTCTCCAGGATCTCGCCCGTCAGCCACTCCCGCTGCCAGGCGGCGTAATCGGCGTACTGGACCGGCAGCTCCGGCAGCGGTACCAGCGGGGCGGGCCGGCCGGCGACAGCGGCGCCATAGAGCGCCGCGACCTCCCGCACCAGGATACCCACGGACCAGTCGTCGCAGACCGTATGGTGAAGGGTGAAGAGGACGATCGGCGAGCTCGCCTGCAACACGGCGACCCGCAGGAGCGGCCCGAGCCGCAGATCGAAGGGCCGCCGCGTCTCCTGGCAGGCCAGGCGGATGGCCTCGCGCTCGCGCACCACCGGCGGGAGCGCCTGGAGGTCGATGCGCAGGAAGTCGAACCGCGGCACCGCCTCTATCACCTGCATGGGCCTGCCGCGGACCGTGGTGAACCGGGTGCGCAGGATCTCGTGCCGGCGGACGACCTCTCGCAGGCTCCCCTCGAACGCGGAGAGGTCGAGCGGGCCGCTGATCCGGAGGGTCTGGGAGACATTGTAGACCGCGTTGTCGGGGAGGAGCTGGTCCATCACCCACAGCCGCTCCTGGGCGAAGGAGGGCGCGACCGGCCTCTCGCGCTCACTTCTGGCGAGGCGCACGAGAGGTGGGGCCGGGCGGTGGTCCAGCCGGGCTCTGCGGAGGGTCGCCACCGTACGACTGAGGGCGGCGACGGTGGGCGCCTCGAACAGGGCGCGGGGGGGAGCGCGACGCCGAGCGCTTCCTCGAGCCGCGAGAGCACCCGGATGACCACCAGGGAGTGGCCGCCGAGATCGAAGAAGTTGTCGTCTACCCCCACCCGGTCGAGCTCCAGGATCTCGGCCCAGATCCCGGCGAGGAGCTCCTCGATCGGGTCGCTCGCCGCTTTCGGGTGGGAGCCGGCGGCGGTCCGCTCCGGGGCTGGCAGAGCGCGCCGGTCGACCTTGCCGCTCACCGAAAGCGGCAGCTGGTCGAGGACGACGAAGTCTGCCGGCACCATGTGGGCCGGCAGGCGCTCCCCAAGCCCGGCGCGGAGGGCAGCGACGTCCACGCTCTCCCCGGCCGGCGTCACGTAGGCTACCAGCCGGAGGTCGCCGGGACGGTCTTCCCGCGCCAGGACGACGGCGTCGCGCACCGCGGGGTGAAGGGCGAGGGCCGCCTCGATCTCCCCCGGCTCGATACGGACGCCGCGCAGCTTCACCTGATGGTCGAGGCGGCCGAGGTAATCGAGGGTGCCGTCTTTCAGACGGCGGGCGAGGTCGCCCGAGCGGTAGACGCGGGCCCCGAGCTCGCCGGAGAAGGCATCGGGTACGAAACGCTCGGCGGTCAGGTCCGGGCGGCCGAGGTAGCCGCGGGCGATCTGGACGCCGCCGATCAGCAGCTCGCCGTGCACCCCCACCGGGACGGCGCCTCCGTCGCGGTCTTGAATGTGGATCTGGGTATTGGCGACCGGCCGGCCGATGGGCACCACGTCGCGCTCGTCGCCCGGGGGGCAGTGCCACCAGGTGACTTCGATCGAGGCTTCGGTCGGGCCGTAGAGGTTCGACAGGGCGGCTCCCGGGAGGCGCTCTGAGAAGCGGCGGACGACGTCGGGCGGCAGGGCCTCGCCGCTCGCGATCACCTGCCGGACCGCGGCCAAGCCGCGGGCTCCCGGCTCTTCCAGGAAGGCGCGCAGCATCGAGGTGACGAACTGGAGGATGGTGATCCCCTGGAGAGCGGCGGTACGCGCGATGTAGGCCGGGTCCTGGTGGCCGCCGGGAAGGGCGACGACGAGCCGTCCCCCGGTCGCCAGCGGCCAGAACATCTCCCACAGCGAGACATCGAAGCCGTAGGGTGTCTTCTGAAGGAAGCAGTCCACCGGCGTCGGGCAGATTTCTTCCACCCACAGCAGGCGGTTGACGATCCCGGCATGCCGGCTCATCACCCCCTTGGGGCGACCGGTCGAGCCCGAGGTGAAGAGGACGTAGGCGAGGTTCGCAGGGTCGACGGCGACCGGCAGGAAGGTAACCGGTGCGTCCGGGGAAGGGTCGGGCGTGGCGTCGACGAGCACCAACTCCCCGCCGTAGGCCGGCAGCCGTGCGGAGAGCGACCTCTGGGCGACGATCACTGTCACCCGCGCGTCCTCCAGCATGAAGGCCAGGCGATCGGCGGGAGAGCCGGTGTCGAGTGGCAGGAAGGCGCCGCCCGCCTTGAGGATGCCGAGGATTGCGGCCATCATTTCGAGCGAGCGCTCGGCGAACAGGCCGACCACGACCTCGGGTCCGACTCCCAGCCGCCGCAGTCTTCCCGCCAGCCGGCCGGATCTGCGGTCGAGCTCGCCATAGGAGAGGGAGGCGTCCGCGAAAGTCAGGGCGGCGGCGGCGGGCGTGCGGGCGGCCTGGGCCTCGAAGAGGTGGTGCAGACAGAGCCCGGCCGGCCGCGCCACCACTGTGGCGTTCCAGTCGCGGAGCTGCCGGCGCTCGGCGGCGGAGAGCAGAGGAATTTCGCCGACCGGCAGCTCTGGATGGGCGACGGCCTCGGTCAGGAGGGTCGTCCAGCCGGCGAGCATCCGCCCGGCGGTCGGATCCTCGAAAAGGTCGGTCCGGTACTCGACATGGCCGGTGAGCCCGCCGCTCCCCTCGATCACCGTCAGGTGAAAGTCGAACTTGGCGGTGCCGGTCTCGAGCTCGACCAGGTCGAGGGTGAGGTCGGCAAGCCGGAGCGCGGCCTCGGGGGCGTTCTCGTAGGCGAACATCACCTGGAAAAGCGGTGCGTAGGCCAGGTTCCGCTCTGGATGCAGGTCCTCGACCAACCGCTCGAAGGGGAGGTCCTGGTGGGCATAGGCGGCGAGCGCCGCGCTCCGTACCTGGGAGAGGAGCTGGGTGAAGCTCGGCGCGCCGTCGAGGCGGGCGCGGACTACGAGAGTGTTAACAAAGAGGCCGATCAGCCCCTCGGTCTCGATCCGGTTGCGGCCGGCGATCGGCACTCCGGTCAAGATGTCATCCTGGCCGGAAGAGCGGCTTAGATAGGCATGGAAGGTGGCGAGGAGGATCATGAAAAGCGTCGCCCCCTGCCCGCGCGCCAGGGCTCGGAGGTCGCTTTCTAGGCCGGCAGGAAGGGTGAAACCCTGACGCGCGCCGCGGGTACTGCGCTCGGTTCCGCGCGGCCGGTCGGTGGGGAGGTCGAGGAGGAGGGGTGCACCGGCGAGCGCCTCCCGCCAGTAGGCGAGCTGGGCGTCGAGCACCTCCCCGGTGAGCCAGCGGCGCTGCCAGCGCGCGAAATCGGAGTACTGGATGGCGAGCTCGGGGAGCGGCGCGGGTCGGCTCGCGGTGCTCCCGGTATCTACAGAGAGGGACCCATAGAGGGCCGAGAGCTCGCGGATGAAGAGCACCAGGGACCAGCCGTCCGAGGCAATGTGGTGCATCGTGACGAGGACGGTGGCCGCGCGCTCGCCCTCGTCGAGGAGCAGGGCGCGCACCATCCAGCCGCGGGCGAGGTCAAAGGGCTGCTTGCCCTCTTCGGCCGCCAGCCGGTGGGCGATGGCCGCGCGCGCTGCCGCCGGCAGCGCGGTGAGATCGACGACAGGCAGAAGGAACGGCGCCGCCGGGGTGACGACGAGGATCGGACCCGCTTCGCCGGGCGCGAAATGGGTGCGCAGGACCGCATGCCGGCGCACCACTTCGGAGAGGCTGGCGGCGAGCACGGCGGGGTCGAGCCGGCCCGTCAGATGGACCGCGGCGGGGATGTTGTACCAAGGATTCCCCGGCTCCATGAGGTCGAGGAACCAGAGCCGCTCCTGGGCGAAGGAGAGCAGGAGCGGCTTCTCCCATGCCTCCCGCGGCACCGGCCGGAGGGGGGGCGCCTGGGGGAGCAACGTCTGCCGGCCGGCGGCTTCGAGGAGCTGGGCGAGCCCCGCCACCGTCGGCTGCTGGAAGATCTGGCTAGGCAGGAGCTCGACGCGGACGACCTCGCGCAGGCGCGACAGCACCTGGGTCGCGAGAAGAGAGTGGCCGCCGATCTCGAAGAAGTTGTCGTCGGGATGGACCCGTGGACGTCCCAGGAGCCTCCTCCCAGATCCCCGCCACGACTTCCTCCATGGGAGTGGCGGGGCGGCTCGCGCGCGCGACCCCCGGCGCCTCCCCTGCGGTCTCCGATGTTCCCGATGCCGCCGATGCCGCCGATGCCGCCAGGGCGCGGCGGTCGATCTTGCCGTTCGGGGTCAAGGGTAGGCCGGCGAGGAAGCGCCAGGCGGTCGGCACCATGTAGTCCGGCAGGCGCTTCGCGAGGAACTCCCGCAGCTCGGCCACCGTCGGCGCGGCGCCGCTCTCGGCCACGACGTGGGCTGAAAGCCGCCGGCTGCCGCTCGGCTCGACCGGCGCCAGCACGACCCCTTCGGCGACCCCGGGATGCTCGCGCAGCGCCATCTCGATCTCGGCGAGCTCGATGCGGAAGCCTCGCACCTTGACCTGCTCGTCGAACCGGCCAAGGAACTCCAGAGTGCCGTCGCCTAAGTGGCGGGCGAGGTCGCCGGTGCGATAGAGACGCGCTCCCGGCCGCTCGGCGAAAGAGTCGGGGAGGAAGCTCTCGGCGGTCCGGTCCGGGCGCAGCTGGTAGCCGCGGGCGATGCCGGAGCCGCCCAGATAGAGCTCGCCGACGGTCCCGATGGGAAGCGGCGCCAAGTCGCGGTCGAGGACGTAGGCGAAGGCGCCGGGGATCGGGCGGCCGATGGGCACCCGCAGGTCCGGCCCCGAGCCCTCAGTCGCGCGGCAGATCTCGCACCAGGTTCCGACGATCGTTGCCTCGGTCGGCCCATAGGTGTTGAGCACCGGCACCGGCGCCCCTCCCGGGATCGCCGTCGCCTGGCGCCAGATCTCCAGCCTGTCGCGAAGCACCTGCTCGCCAGCCACGATGACCAGACGGAGGGCCGGCGGCAGGGCGAGGCGCTCGCGGGCGAGGGCGGCGCAGATCTCGTGCCAGTAAGCGGTCGGCAAGTCGAGGAGGGTGAGCTCCCAGCATTCCGCCGTGCGGAAGAAATCGCCGATCGAGGCGAGCATCGCCTCGTCGCGCAACACCAGCGTGGCGCCGCACGCCAGGCAGGGATAGATCTCCTCGCAGCTGATGTCGAAGCTGATCGAGGTGAACTGGAGCATTCGGTCGCCCGGCACCAAGGCGAATTCCGCCACCGCCGAAGCGGCGTAGAGGGCGATCGACCGATGCTCGATGGCGACTCCCTTGGGCTTCCCCGTCGATCCCGAGGTGTAAATGACGTAGGCCGGGTTGCCGGGCGCGGAGCGTCGGTTCAGGCGCCCGGCCGGCTGGTGATGGATCGCCGGCTGGTCGAGGCAGAGGGTCTCGACCCCGTCGAGCCATGGCTCGCGGGCGAGGGAGGTCTGAGTGACGACGACCGGGGCGCCGGAGTCCTCGAGCAGGAAGCGTTTGCGGACCGTCGGGTAGGCGGGGTCGATAGGCACGTAGGTGCCGCCCGCCTTGAGGATGCCGAAGAGGCCGACGAGCAAGTGGAGGTTGCGCTCGACGTGGAGGGCTACCCTCACCTCGGGGCCGACCCCGCGACGGTTCAGGAGCCTCGCCATGCGATCGGCAGAGGCGTCGAGCTCGCGGTAGCTGAGGGCCGCGCCCAGCGCCACCACGGCGATGGCGTCCGGAGTGCGTGCGGCTTGCGCCTCGAAGAGCTCGTGAACGGTCGTCTCGCGGCTGGCATTCGCGAGGGTCGGGAGGGCACCGGGGCCGGTCGCCCACTCGTAAAGAGCCTGCTGGCGCTCGGACGCGGCGAGGAGGGGGAGATTGCCGAGCCGCTCGCCGGGAGTGGCGGCCGCGCCTGCGAAGAGGACCGCGAGGTGGGTGAGGAGGCGCTCGGCGGTCGTTGCGTCGTAGAGATCGGTGTTGTACTCGAGCGAGAGCCAGAGCTGGCCGTCGACCTCGGCGGCGATCAGGTTGAGATCGAAGTAGGCGGCGCGCCAGGCGAGGGGCTCGGACTCCAGGGTGAGGTCTCCCAGGCGCAGGCAGGGGCCGGGGCCGAGCCCGAAGGCGGCGAGCGCCGGGTCGGCGGCGCGGGGCGCCTGCTGGTAGACGAGCATCGCCTGGAAGAGGGGGGAGAGCGACGGGTTGCGGACCGGCTTCAGCCGCTCGGTCAGCAGCGGGAACGGGAAGTCCTGGCGGCGGAGCGCGCGGGCGACCGTGCCGCGGGAGGCGGCGAGGAACGTGGCGAAGCTCGGGTCGTCGGCGAGGTCTCCGCGCAGCACCACTGGGTTGACGAAGTAGCCGACCAGATCGAGCAGCTCCGCTCGCGGACGGCCGAGTGTGGGCGAACCGACCCATACTTCGCGCTGGCCGGAGCAGCGGCCGAGGAGCGCCTGCCAGGCGGCGAGGAGGGTGACGAACGGAGTCGCGTCGGCAGCGCGGGAGAGCCGGCCGATAGCGGCGGTGGTCGCCGCGGAGAGGCGATGGAGGCGGGCCGCCCCGTTGTAGGTCTGGACCGGCGGCCGCGGTCGGTCGGTCGGCATGTCGAGGGTCGGTGGCTCGCCGGCGAGCTCCCGGCGCCAAGCCTCCCACAGCTCCTCCCCCTCGGGACCGGCGAGGAGCCGTTCTTGCCAGGCGACGTAATCGCCGTAGACGAGGGGGAGGGCGGGGAGGGCGGCGCGGGCGCCGCCGCATTCCTCGCGGTAAAGGAGGTCCAGATCGCGCACGAGGTTGGCCATCGACCAGAAGTCGACGACGAGGTGGTGGACGACGAGGAGGACGACGTTCTCCTCGGCACCGGTAGGGAAGATGTGGAGTCGGACGAGTGGCCCCGCTGCGAGGTCGAACGGCCGCTCGGCCTCGACGGCGAGCCGCCGCGCCAGCCGGTCGCCGTCCCAGCCGGTCGTGTCCGCGACTTCGAATCCGATCGGCAGCTCCGGGTGAACGCGCTGCCGGGGCTCGCCGCGGACATCGTCGAACGTCGTGCGTAGGGCGGGGTGGCGGTCGACCAGGCGATCGAAGGCGTGGCGCAAGGCCGGGACGTCCAGGGGGCCGCGCACGCGGGCCGCGGCGGGGACGCTGTAGACCGTGGTCGCCGTGAGCCCCTCGACGAACCATAGTGCGCGCTGGCCGTGGGAGAGCGGGCCCTCACCCGCCTCTCCACTTCCGCTCGCCTCTCCGTTCAGGATCACCGGGAGCTCCGCGACTGGCCCCTCGCCGGAGATCCGGCGGACCAGGTCGACCGCCAGCTCGGCGAGCGAGGGCCCCTCGATAAGGTCGGCAAGTGGCAGGTCGATGCCCAGGGCGCTCTCCACCTCGTGCTTGATCTCGACCGCGGTCAGCGAGTCGAGGCCGAGGCCGGTGAGCTTCCGGTTGCGGTCGAGAGCGGCGGGAGCGAGGTGCAGGGCAGTGGCCACGCGCTGCCGCAAGTCGGCCTCGAGGGCCGGCAGCCGGTGCTCGGCCGGGATGGCGAGGAGGATCGCCCTCACCGGTGAGGCTGCGGGAAGCGGGAAGGCGGAGGCCTTTGCGGTCTCCGTGCTCCGCGCGGCACCGGTCTCCGGCGGCGCCGGCGGTTCCGGCGCGAGGCGACTGCGGATGAGGGTGTCGAAACCGTTCTCGAGATAAAGCTCGCGGGAGCGGTAGCGCTGCACCTTGCCGCTCGAGGTCTTGGGGATCACCGCGGGCGGCGTGAGGATCTGGATCTCATGGACGACGAGTCCGTGCTCCCGGGAAACCGCCTCGCGGATCGCGGCGGCGGCGGTCTCCGCTTGGCTTTCGGCGCCGCGGTGGATCTCGCAGACGAGGACCAGTTGCTCCTCGTCTGCGACCTCGATCGAGAAGGCGGCGCCGCAGCCGGGCCGCAGGGCGGGGTGGGCGCGCTCCCCCGTCAGCTCAATCTCCTGCGGGAAGTGGTTGCGACCGCGGATGATGATGAGATCCTTCTCGCGACCGCTGATGAACAGCTGGCCCCCGTCCTTAAAGCCGAGGTCGCCGCTCCGCAGGTAGGGACCGGCCTCGGGGAGGTCCGCCCGGCGCGCCGCGAAGTTCCGCTCGGAGAGCTCAGCCCGGTTCCAATAGCCGCGGGCGACGCTCGGACCGGCGATCCAGATCTCGCCGATCCCGCCCGGCGGACAGGCCTGCCGCGTCTCGGGGTCGACGATCGCGATCTCCTGCCCTAGATAGGCCTCGCCGCAACCGACCAGAAGGCGCCCCCCCTCCCCCTCCTCCCGGCGCACCGCACGGCCATGACGCAGCGCCTCGACGTCGAAGCTCGCCACGGCCGGCTCGGTCGCCAAGAGGCCGCCGCTCACGAAGAGCGTCGCCTCGGCCATCCCGTAGCAAGGGTAGGAAGCGGCGGGACGGAAGCCGCAGGGGGTGAAAGCCTGGGCAAAGCGGCGCAAGGTATCGGCGCGGACCGGCTCGGAGCCGGTGAAAGCGACCGTCCAGCAGGAGAGGTCGAGTTGGCCGCGCTCCTCCTCGGTCACCCGGCGGGCAGAGAGATCGTAGGCGAAGTTGGGACCGCCGCTGGTCGTCGCCCGGTAGCGGTGGATGGCCGCGAGCCAGCGTGCCGGGCGCTGGATGAAGGCGGTCGGCGACATCAGGATCGAACGGGCGCCGACGTAGACCGGCTGGAGCATACCGCCGATCAACCCCATGTCGTGGTAGAGGGGGAGCCAGCTAACGATGACCGAGTCCTCGGACTGGCCGAACGCCTGCCGGATCATCTCCTCGTTGTGGACGAGGTTGGCATGGCTGACCATCACTCCCTTGGGAGTTGAGGTCGAGCCGGATGTGTACTGGAGGAGCGCCAGGCCGTCGGCGCGGAGGTCGGGCAGCTGCCAGTCGTCCGCGCCGCCAGCGATCAGGTCGGTGGCCAGCCAGCGGATGGCCCCCAACTGCTGTACCCAACCGCGCGTCTCAATGCGATCGAGGAGGGGACCGGTGGTGAGGACGGCACGCGGCCGGGCATCGCCCAGGATTGCCTTCAGGCGGGTGTCCTCCTCGCCGCGCGCCCCCGGCGGATAGGCTGGGATGGCGACGACGCCGGCGTAGAGGCAGCCCCAGAAGGCGGTGACGAAGTCGAGTCCCGGGAGGAAGAGGAGGAGGGCGCTGCCGCCGGCGAGCCCCAAGCGCTGAAGCTCGGCGGCGACGAGGCGCGCCTGGCCGTCGAGCTCGGCGTAGGTGAGCACCTGCTCCTCCTGCTCGCCGTTCTGCAGGAAGGTGTACGCCTGTCGTTGGGGGTGGAGCTCGGTTCGGGTCCGCAGGACTTCGACCAGGGAGCGGGGAGCCCGCAGAGCCTTCGCGCTGCTCGTCATCGGTCCACTTTATCGGAGGAACCTGCGGACTTGAGTCCACGGTGCTGCATCCGTCGCCCGGCGGTCACCACCCTCTTACGGTGAGGGCGGCGACGTGCGGTCTTCCGACTAGGTCGTCGCTCCGCCCTTCTCGACACCGGTACCGGAGCTGGAGAAAGTGTTGCGGTAGAGCTCGAGGAAAAACTTCTTATAGAACGCCGGGTAGGTCTCGGTGTCGATCTCCTGCGCGATCCGGTTGTGGATGCCGGGGAAACGGTCGTTGGGGACCGCAGGCAGCCAGTGGTGCTCGACGTGGTAGTTGTTTCCATTGGAAAACCAGTAGCCGAACCAGGTGGCGCGGATCGTCCGGGTGTTCAGGCGAACGTCCAGGGTGTCGTGGTTCCTTCCCCAGTGCTCGGGTAGCTCGATCAGGGCATGGGTAGGAATGGCGAAGAAGAGGGGAATGAGCCAGAGCTTCATCAGGATCGTCGTGTGCAAAGCGATGCTCGTGCCGACCGCGGCGACGATGAAGACCGCCATCCAGATGTATTCGGTGCGGATCCTGAGCGCGGAATCCTGCTTGATGTCGGACTTGGTCTGCCCCAGGCAGGCGCGGGCGATGAATCCGGTCACGTCACGGTAGTGCGCGAACATGATCAGATGGAGGAGCAGGGGGCCGAGCGAGGTCAGCTTCTCGTAGCCGTAATTGAAAAACTCACGGTCCTCCGCGGAACCCAGGAGGCGATGGTGGTTCAGGTGATTGTACTGATAGTCGGAGAAGGACACCAGCATCGGCAGCCCGAGGAAGAAGCCGACGAAGCGGTTCCAGCCGCGGCTGGGGAACGCGGTGTTGTGGAGCGCCTGATGCTGCAGCTCGACGGCATGTCCGTACATGAGGCCGAGACCGATCATGGCCAGCCACATGGCGATTCCGTGGACGTGAAGGATCGCATAGCCCAGAGCGCCAACGATGACGACGTAGATGATAAGGCGCATCAAAAAGGGAGCGATCTTCACTTCCGAAAGCTCCTTCAGATTCATGTCATCCAGAGGTTTCCCGATTTTGAGCACGTTTCCCTCTTTTCCGCATCCGGCTACGCCCGGATCGCATCAACGTCGTTATAGCTGAATCTATGCGACAGTAACGGCCACGAAACTTGTGTATCCTCTCGCCACCGAGTAAGTCCTATACTCATCATAGTGGATGTTAACCACTTTCGTCAAGGCCGCAGCGTCGCTAGGCCAGGATCACGTTAAGTCGAACGCCCGAATCCGAGTTTCTACGACTTGACGTGATCCTGTCACTCGGCGTACATGGCGACCTTCGCGGGGGCCCCACCGGAGGGGGTGTGGTAGTATCGTTCAGATTTTTCGAGAAGGAGGAGGTCATGGAGGGCCAGGCAGTGATCGACCTCGCGGCGGGCGTGGATAAGGTGGCGGGAACGTCCGCGTCGACAGCCGCGCGTCCGGATCTCGCGACCCAGCTCGAGGATCTGTCGCGGGTCCTCGAGGCAAGCCTCAAGACGGGATCGCTGGCACCCTACTACGCCGCCCTCCGCGCGAGCGACATCCCATTCATCCCCATCGCCTATCAGCACGACGTGAGGGAGATGTACCGGCTCTGTTGCGATGTCGTGCACACGCTCGGCGGTTCCTCTCCGGCGGTGGCCTTGACGATTGAGAACCATTACTTCGCTCTGGCGACCCTGGTCACCCTGCCGGGGTTCGACACGCCGGAGCAAGTGGCGCACCGCCTCAGGATCCTCGACACCGTTGCCCAAGGCCGTCTGCTCCTCGCCAACACGAACTCGCGAGTCCACGGGGAGAAGGCAGGGGGAATCGGGACCTCCGCCCGGAGCGAGGGAGAAGGGTACCGGGTCAGCGGTACGGCAGCGTACCTCACCATGGCCACGGAGGGCGACCTGCTCCTCTTTTTCACCGCCCTTTCCAAGGATGAGCTCGCCATTTTCGTCACTCAGCTCAAGGGAAACCCCGAAATCGAGATCGGCCCCTTGCTCTTCCCGAGCGCGATGATCGACTCGGATACCCGGAAGATCACCTTCCACGATCTTTACCTGGGGCCGGAAAACCTCATTTTCTCGGGTGGCTGGGACACTATGCAGGGTCTCCAGACCTACCAGCTCACCTGGCACAAGGCGTTGGTCGCCGCTCTCTTCCTGGGCGCCGCCGCGCGCGCCATCGAAGAGGTACGAAAGTTCCTGCGGACCGTCACGGGGCCGAACGGCGCACCGCTCGCCGGGCTCGATGGGATGGTGGTCGACGTCGGCCGGCTGGTCATGTCCTATCGTACGGTCATGGCAGCCCTGCGTCACATCGGCGACCTTCTAGGCCGGATCGCGGACGGCGGTCCCTCCATTGCCGCCGAGGTGTCGCCGGTCGTCAACGAGCTCGCCAGCGCCGTCAAGGGGACCGCCTCCCAGACCGCTGAGGACATCGTGTCGGCGGCCCGGCGGATCATCGGCGGGCGCTCATTCACCGGCGCGCATCCGCTCGAGCGACTCTCCCAGGAGGTGATCTTCGGCCATCTCGGGGCAGGCGGCGAGCCGCAGGCGGCCTTCGAGCGCCGTATGGGCCGGGCGGCGCTCGACGAACAGCCGTTCCGAGTCTGAGCCGTGACCGGTCCGATCATCGACGACCCGTCCTCTGTCGTGGAGAGCTCGCCGGCCGCGACCAGCGCCGAGGGTACCGCTCCAGAGACCAACCTCACTCCTGGACAGCTGCTCTTCTGGTTCGCCTCCCAACTGCAGCGAGGGGTGCAGCTCTACTTCGACCGCGCGACGACCGTGTTCACGCTCCGCGGCGCGCTCGACGAGCACTGTTTCGATCTCGCCTTCAGCCGGCTGCTCGAGCACTGCGACATTTTGCGGACGCGGATTGTCGAGGTCTCCGGGCTGCCGCAACGGTGGGTCGGCAAAGCGCACCCCGATCCCTTGGAGCACCTCGACTTCTCCGCAACCACGGACCCCGACGCCGCCCTCCGCGACTGGATCGCCGAGCGCGCGCCGCGAGAGATCGACTTGACCGACCGGCCGTTCGACGCGGCGCTCATCCGCCTGGCGGCGGAGCGCTTCGTCTGGTTTTTCAACGTCCATCACATCGCCGCGGATGCCGGCTCGCTGCAGACGATCGTCCGTCACCTCTCGGAGCTCTACACGCATGCGCTCGTCGGGCGGCTGGACGAGGTCGGGCCGCTCCCCTCGTTCGAAGAGCACGCCGCGCGCGAGCGCCGCAACCGCGCGAGCGAACGCTACGATCGCGCCCGGCTCTATTGGGAGGAAAAGCTCGCGCGAGAGACCGGGTGGAATCCGTTCTACCGCCGCCCCGGCGCACCGTTCACCACCCGGACCGAGCGGCTGTCGTTCGAGCTCGGCCTGGCGGCGAGCGACCGGGTGCGGGAGATCGCAGCGGAGAGCGGCCTGTTCTCGGTCTCGATCGTCTTCATGACCGCTCTTTTCGCACTGCTTTACCGCACCCACGGCGACCGCCGTTTGCGTATCGGTACGTCGTTTGCCAATCGGCCGTTCGAGCTCAAGGACGTGGTCGGGCTGATGATGAACACCTGCCCCCTGGATGTCGAGGTCAGGGAGAATGAGACCTTCCGATCGCTCCATTCAAAGGTGCAGAAGGAGGTCGTAGAGTCTTCACGGCACCAGCACTTCGCGGTGCGCAATCCGGTCGAGGACCGGGCCTACAACGTCTACATCAACTACCAGACGATGTCCTACCGGGAGCTTTGCGGCCTGCCGGTCACCTTCGATCTGGTGAGCTCGGATCACTCGAACGATCACCTGAACCTCCAGGTTAGCGACTTTTCCGGCAGTGGCAGCTTCCGGATCGACCTCGACTTCAACCGCACCGCCTTTTCCGCCCCCGAGCGGGAACGGACCCTCGGCCACTTCCGGAACCTCCTGGGGAGCCTGCTCGGCGACTCTGCGGGCCATTTGGCGAACGCTCCGCTGCTGTCGCCCGCGGAGCTGACCCAGCTCCAGGGCTGGAACAAAGCGGCGGCCGCCACCGCCGCCGAGCGGCCCCGGAGTACCTTCTTAGAGCTTATCGCGGAGCAGGTGGCAGAGCATCCCGACGCTCCGGCGGCGAGCTTTCGGGGCGAGCGGCTGAGCTATCGGGACCTCGACCTGCGGGCCGCCCGCCTGGCCGGCAGCCTGGCCCGGGCAGGCGCCGGCCCCGAGGTCGTCGTCGGCCTGCTCGCCGAGCGTGGCCTCGACTTCCTGGCCGCCTTGCTCGCCATCCTGCGGACCGGCGGCGTCTACCTGCCGCTCGATCCCGACCATCCGCCGGAGCGGCTGGCGCAGGTGCTGGCGAAGAGCGGTGCCCCGTTGGTCCTGCTCGCCGAGCGGCAGCGCCTAAAACTTGAGGAAGTGCTGGCGCTCCTCCCTCCCGGTGGGGAGATTCCCACGCTCCTGCCGATCGAGGGCCTGCTGGAGGCCACGCCGCCACCGGCGGCCAAGCCGAGCCTCTCCGGCCTCGCCTACACCCTTTTCACTTCCGGCTCAACCGGGGTGCCCAAGGGAGCGATGGTCGAGCCGTCGGGCCTGCAGAACCACCTGTGGGCGAAGATTGAGACTCTCGGGATGACCGCCGCGGACGTCCTGGCCCAGAACGCCTCGCAGAGCTTCGACATCTCGGTCTGGCAGATGCTCGCGGCCCTGGCCGTCGGCGGCCGCGTGCACGTCATCGCCGACGAGGTCGCCTTGGACGCGGCGAGGCTGCTCAAGGAGACCGCGGCGGAGGGGGTGACGGTGCTCGAGGTCGTCCCCTCCCTCCTCGCCGTTCTCCTGGACGCTGCGGTGCGGCGGTCCGGCGGTCCGCCCGAGTTGCCCGAGCTACGTTGGCTGGTGCCGACCGGCGAGGCGCTGCCGCCGGAGCTCTGCCGGCGCTGGCTCGACCTCTATCCTCACGTGCCGATGCTCAACGCCTATGGACCCACCGAGTGCTCGGACGACGTGACCCACCATCCGATTCTCATGCCACCGGGGGCGGAGCGGAGCACGATTCCGATCGGCCGCCCGATTCCCTATGCTGAGATCTACATCGCAGATCGCGACCTCGCACTCCTGCCCGTGGGCCTGCCCGGCGAGCTCTGCGTCGGCGGAGTGCCAGTCGGCCGCGGTTACCTGCGCGAGCCGGCGAAGACCGCCGAGGCGTTCGTGCCCGACTCCTGGAGCGGCCGGCCGGGAGCTCGAATCTACCGTACGGGGGACCTCGCCCGCTTCACCGAGGACGGCGCCAGCGAGTTCCTCGGCCGCATCGATCACCAGGTCAAGATCCGCGGCTTCCGCATCGAGCTGGGGGAGATCGAGTCGGTGCTGGCAGAGTTCCCCGGGGTGCGCGAGGTCGTGCTGCTCGCCCGCGAAGACCATCCAACCGACCGCCGCCTCGTCGCCTATTACGTGCCGGAGCCGGAGTGGGGCCCGACCACGGCGCAGCTGCGCGGCTACGTGCAGGCGAAGTTGCCGGAGTACATGGTGCCCGCCGCCTTCGTCGCCCTGCAGGCGATGCCGTTGACGGCGAACGGCAAGGTGGACCGCCGGGCGCTGCCGGCCCCCGACACGACGGGAGGATCGCCCGCCGCGCCCACCGCGCCAAGAACGCCGCTCGAGGCGCTGCTCGCCACCATCTGCTCACAAGTCCTCCACCGGGAGCTGATCAGCGTCCACGACAACTTCTTCCACATCGGCGGCAACTCGCTCCTCGCCACTCAGGTGGTGACGATGCTGCAGGAGATCCTGCCCGTCGAGCTTGAGCTGCGCCAGATCTTCGAGGGACCCACCGTGGCCAAGCTGGCCGAGGCGATCGAGAGCGGCCGGAGCGAGATGGGCGAACAGGAGCTAGCGGTCATGGCCGAGATCCTCGCCGACTTCGAGCAGACGCTCGCGGGGTAAGATGAGCGACCCTGCCATGTCCGGCGCGAGCGTGCCGGTCCTCTCCGTTCTTGACCGGCTGCGAGAGAAACGGCAGGCGGCCCTGCCGAGCCGCATCCCGCGCACGCCCCGGGGAAGGCCCTGGTACCCACTCTCCGACGGCCAGGAGCAATTCTGGCTCATCGAGCAGATGGAACCTGGTAATACCGCCTACAACATCACCGCCGCCGTCCGGTTTGCGGGGCCGCTCGACTCCGCCGCGCTCAAGTCCGCCCTGGCCGAGATCGTCTGCCGTCACGAGACCCTCCGCACCACCTTTCGGGCAACCGCCGCGGGGCCGGTGCAGGTCATCGACCCGGCCCCGCCGATCTCGGGCTTCCCTCTGCGGCTCGTCGACCTCGCGGGCATCGCGAACGCCGCGGGCGTCTCGACCGTGGACCGCGAGGTCGAGCGTCTGGCGCTGCTCGAGGGAGGTATCCCCTTCGACCTCACTCGCGGTCCTCTCCTCCGGGTGACCCTCCTCCGGCTCGGCCCTGTGGACCATCTCCTGCTCCTCGCCACCCACCACATCGTGAGCGACGGCTGGTCGATGCGGGTGCTGCTGCGCGAAACGCGCCTCCTCTACCAGGCCTTGCGGGAGCAGCACCCCTCGCCGCTTCCCGACCTCCCCTTGCAGTACGTCGACTTCGTGGAGTGGCAGCATAGCTGGCTCGAAAGTGGACGGGCCGCACGGCAGCTCGCCTACTGGCAACGGCAGCTAGGGGAGGAGCTCTCCGTCCTCCAGTTGCCAGGTGACCGGCCGCGCCCGGCCGTGCAGACCTCGCGCGGCGCCGTCCACTACATGCCCCTGCACGGCCGCCTCGCCAGGGAGGTCAACGTCCTCCGTCGCCAGACCGGCGCGACCCCGTTCGTCGTCCTGCTGGCGGCTTTCCAAACGCTCCTCCACCGGCTGTCAGGGCAGCGCGAGATCCTCGTCGGCTTCCCCATCGCCAACCGCCAGCGGGCCGAGATCCAGAACCTGATCGGTCTCTTCGTCAATACCCTCGTGCTGCGCGCGGATTTCCCCGCCGGCGGGAGCTTCCTGGGTCTCCTCTCCAGCCTCTCCAAAGCGGCGCTCGACGCCTTCGAGAACCAGGACATACCCTTTGGGAAGGTGGTCGAGGTGGTGCAGCCGGAGCGCAAGCTCTCCCACACCCCGATTTTCCAGGCCTCTTTCTCCTACCAGAACATGGAGGCTCCGAGATGGGGCCTGGCGGGTCTCAAGCTCACCCTGCGCGACTTCGCGCGCGACACTTCGATGTTCGACTTCTCGCTGTCCTTCCGCGAGGACCCCGGAGAACCTGGGCTTGCGGGTGAGATCGAGTACAGCACCGATCTCTTCGACGCTGCGACCATCGCCCGTTACGCCGGGCAACTCAAGGTGCTGATCGCCGGGATCGTCGCTGATCCCGAACGCCGGATCGCCGACCTGCCCCTCCTGACCGCGGCCGAAGAGGAGCAGGTGCGGCGCTGGAACGACACCGCCGTGGCCTTTCCGCGGGCCGACACCTGCCTGCAGGCAGCTCATCGCCGGGCAAGCGGCAAGAACCCCTGACTCAGTGGCGGTGACCGCCGAGGACGGCTGCCTCTCCTACGGCGAGCTGGCGCTGCGGGCCGAGCGGTTGGCGGGGCATCTCGAGAGCCTGGGAGTCGGGCCGGACGTCCGGGTCGGGATCTGCCTCGAGCGCTCGCTTGAGATGGTGGTGGGAGTCGTCGCCGTCCTCACGGCAGGCGGAGCGTACGTGCCGCTCGATCCCGGCTATCCCGGGGATCGGCTGGCCTTCATGGTGCAGGACGCGGCGGTGCCGGTCCTCCTCGCCGAGGCGGCGGCTACCGCCGCCTTGCCGGACCTTGAGGCGAGGGGCACGGAAGTCATCGACCTGGCTCGCGGTGCCCTCCCCGCCGCCCGGCAGCGGAAGACCTCCGCGCCGCGCCGGCGCGCCCAGGCGGACAACCTCGCCTATGTGATCTACACCTCGGGCTCGACCGGGCGCCCCAAGGGGGTGATGATGACCCACCGCGGGATCGTCAACCGGCTCTTCGCCGGCTCTCTTCAGTTCGACTACGATCGCGACGACCACATCCTGCACAAGTCGTCGTTCAGCTTCGACGTCTCGGTCTGGGAGATCTTCTGGCCGCTTATCATCGGTGCTCGCGTCGTGGTCGCCCGCCCGGGCGGGCAGCAGGACGCCGCCTACCTGGTGCGGACGATCGCCGAGCAGGAGATCACCAGCCTCGAGGTTCCGCCGTCGATGCTCGCACTCTTCCTGGACGCGCCGGGTCTCGCGCTCTGTACCTCCCTGCGGCGGATCTCGACCGGCGCCGAAGTGCTTCCATATGCCCTCGTGCGGCGCTACTTCACCAAGCTTCGGGTCCCTTTCCACAACCTCTACGGTCCCACCGAGGCGGCCATCGAGGCTATGTACTGGTTCTGCGATCCCGACTACCCGCGCGAGCTGGTGCCCATCGGCCAGCCGATGGCGAACTGCCGGATCCGTCTCCTCGACGGGAATCTCCAGCGGGTGCCGGTGGGGGTCCCCGGGCATCTCCACATCGGCGGGGCGCAGCTGGCGCGCGGCTATCTCGACCGACCGGAGCTGACGGCTGAGCGGTTTATCCCCGATCCTCAGGGTAGGGGCGAGCGGCTCTACGCTACCGGCGATCTGGCCCGCCTCCTGGCCACCGGCGAGATGGACTTCCTCGGCCGCATCGACAATCAGGTGAAGGTGCGCGGCTTCCGGGTCGAGTTGGGGGAGATCGAGACCGTCCTCGGCGGCCACCCCGGGGTCAGCGAGGTGGTGGTGACAGTGCGCGGCGGAGAATCGGGGGAGGCCGGCGCGGCGCGCATCGTGGCCTACGTAGTACCGGTGCCGGGCGCGGGGCCGCCGGAGCTGATCGCCGACTTGAAACGGCGCGTGCGCGCGGCGCTTCCCGACTACATGGTCCCCTCCGTTTTCGTCTTCCTCGATGCCATGCCGATCTCGCCGGCCGGCAAGCTCGACGTCAAAGCGCTGCCGGCGCCGGAGAGCAGCGGAGAGCCGCGGAGTGGGCTTGTGGCGCCTCGCACCCCGGTCGAGGAAGTTCTGGCCGTGATCTGGGCGAGCGTCCTCGCGGTCGAGCCGATCGGCGTCGAGGACGACTTCTTCGACCTGGGCGGGCACTCCCTGCTCGCGAGCCAGGTGGTGTCACGCGCCCGCGAGGTCTTCAAGGTGGACCTCGACCTGCGCAGCTTTTTCGGTGCTCCCACGGTCGCTTCCTTCTCCCGGGTCGTCGAGGATGCAGTGCACGGCGGCAGCCAGAGCCTGGCGTCGGCGCCGCCGCCTCTATTCGCCCGTCCGCGAGAGAGCGTCGAGCCATTGTCGTTCGGCCAGCAGCGCTTCTGGTTTCTCCATCAGCTCGACCGCGCGAGCACGGCCTACCATATCCCGGTCGTGCTCCATCTCCAGGGAGCGCTCTCCCCTGCGGCCCTGGAAGCGGCTCTCTCGGAGGTCGTGGCGCGTCACGAGACTCTGCGGACCACCTTTACCCTGCTGACCACCGGGCCGGTGCAGGTGATCGCGCCGTTCGCCAGCTGGCAGCTGCCCGAGGTTGACCTCGCAGCCCTGGCTCCCGGGCAGCGGGAGGCCGAGACGAAAAAGCTGGCGGTCGCCGAGGTCAACCTCCTCTTCGACCTCGGCAAGGGCCCCCTCCTGCGCACCGTCCTCCTACGGCTGGCGGCAGAGGAGCACATCCTCCTGCTGGTGGTGCACCACATCGTCTCGGACGCCTGGTCGATGGCCCTCCTCTGGCGGGAGGTCATCGCGCTCTACCGGGCGATCACGGAGCGGCAGCCGGTCCGTCTGCCTGCCTTGCCGATCCAATACAGTGACTACTCCAGCTGGCAGCGGGAGTGGCTCTCCGGCGAGGTGCTGGCGGGCGAGCTCGCATGGTGGCGCCGGCAGCTCGCCGGAGCACCGATCCTCCTCGAGCTACCCACGGACCGGCCGCGTCCACCGTTGCAGCTCTTCCGCGGCGGCCGCCTGGAGTGGACCCTGCCCGCCGAACCGACCCACCACCTGAAAGCTTTGGGGCGGCGCGAGGGGGCCACCCTCTTCATGGTCGCGCTCGCGGTCTTCGACATCCTCCTCGGGCGCTATAGCCGGCAAGAAGACGTGGTGATCGGCTTCCCCATCGCCGGCCGTAATCGGCTGGAGACGGAGAGCCTGATCGGTCTCTTCCTCAACACCCTGGCGCTTCGCGTCGCGGTTTCTCCCGAAACCTCCTCCCGCGATCTGCTGCGGCAGGTGCGGGAGGTGACCCTCGCCGCCTATGTCCATCAGGAGGTGCCCTTCGAGAAGCTGGTGGGGGAGCTCGACCTCGAGCGCAGCCTCGCTCATGCGCCGCTCTTTCAGGCGATGCTGGTGTTCCAGAACACGCCGGCGGCCCAGGCCGACCTGCCCGGCCTTGCCGTCCGCACGCTGGACATCGAGATGGGGACCGCCAAGTTCGACCTCATCCTGAACCTCGAGGAGTCGGCGGCGGGGCTCGCCGGGCGGTGGCTCTACAACAGCGACCTCTTCGACTCCGCGACCGTGCGGCGGATCTCCGGGCACTTCGCGGAGCTCGTCGTCGGCATTCTCGCGGATCCCGACCGGCGGCTCGCGGAGCTGCCACTCCTCGGTCCGGCCGAGCGCCAGCAGCTGCTCGGCGAATGGAACGACAGCGCGGCCGACATCCCCCTCGAAGGCTCCTTCCCACGGCTCTTCGCGGAGCAGGTCCGGCGCTCCCCAGCCGCCCTGGCCGTGGCCTGCGGCGAGGTCGAGCTCTCCTACGCCGAGCTCGACGCCCGGGCCGACCGGGTGGCCCGCGGCCTGGTGGCCCAGGGAGTCGGCCCTGAGGTGGTGGTGGCGGTCCTCGCCGAGCGCGGGATCGACCTGTTGGCGGCGTTGCTCGCCATCGGCAAATCCGGCGGCGCCTACCTGCCGCTCGATCCGCACCATCCCCTCTCGCGGCTCCAAACGACCCTGGAGCAGAGCGGCGCGCGGCTGGTCCTGGTCGGCGCGCCGCTCCTCGACACCGGCGCCGAGCTCCAGACCTCCGGGACCGGACTGCGGGTCCTCGCCTTGGCCGAGCTCCTGGCGGGAGAGGGGCCCGGCGCGGCGCTTCCCGACCGAGCCCTGCCGGAGAACCTCGCCTACCTCATCTTCACCTCCGGCTCAACCGGGGTGCCTAAAGGGGCGTTGCTCGAGCAGCGCGGCCTGGTCAACCATCTGGCGACGAAGATCCTCGGTCTCGAGATGACGGCGGCCGACCGGGTGGCCCAGACCGCCCTCCAGACTTTCGACATCTCGATCTGGCAGTTCATGGCTGCCCTCCTGGTCGGCGGCAGCGTCCACATTCTGCCGGACGAGCTCGTCCGTGATCCCTTCCACCTTCTCGCCGAGATCGAGCGCCGGGAGATCACCCTCTTCGAGACCGTGCCGGCGCTCCTCTCCGCCCTCCTCCAACTCGAACCGGAGCACCGTCCCCCCCTGGGTCGCCTGCGCTGGCTCATCCCGACCGGCGAGGCCCTGCCCCCCCAGCTCTGCCGGCAGTGGTTCGCTGCCTATCCAGACATCCCGCTGCTCAACGCCTATGGCCCGACCGAGTGCTCCGACGACGTCGCGATCCACCCCCTCCGTGCGCCGCTGCCCGCCGGGACGACCCGGACACCGATCGGCCGGCCGGTGGCGAACACCCGGGTCTATGTTCTCGGCCCGGGCGCCGAGCCGGCGCCGATCGGCGTTCTCGGGGAGCTGGCGGTGGGCGGGGTGCAGGTCGGGCGCGGCTACGGCGGGCGGCCGGAGCTCACCGCCGACCGTTTCGTGCCCGACCCGTTCGCCGGCGATCCTGGACAACGCCTCTACCGGACGGGCGACCTGGCGCGCACGCGGCCGTCGGGGGAGCTCGAGTTCCTGGGCCGGATCGACCACCAGGTGAAGGTGCGTGGCTTTCGCATCGAGCTGGGGGACATCGAGTCCGCCCTCGCCGACCACCCGGTAGTCCGTGAGGTCGTCGTCCTGGCGCGGGAGGACCGGGCGAGCCTGGAGGGGGAGGTCGATCGCCGGCTGGTCGCATATCTGGTTGCCGAAGAGGGGACGGAGCTCGCGGTGTCCGACCTTCGCGCCTTCCTCCACGCCCGCCTCCCCGAGTACATGGTGCCCGCCGCCTTCGTGGTGCTCCCCGCGCTGCCGCTCACTCCCAACGGCAAGGTGGATCGAAAGGCACTGCCGGCTCCGGACGGGGACAAGGCGGCTGGGCCGCAGGGGTTCGTCGTCCCGCGGACGGAGCTCGAGCGCGCGCTCGCCACCCTGTGGGTGGAGATCCTGGGGCGAACGCCGGGCGCAATCGGCATCCATGACCCGTTTTTCGACATCGGCGGCAACTCGATCCTCGGCGCGGTGCTCATCAACCGCCTGCAGAAGACCCTTGGCGAGATCGTCCACGTGGTGGCGCTCTTCGACCATCCGACGGTCGCCGGCATGGCCGAATACCTCCTCGCCGACTACCCCGAGGCGGTGGCGCGGATCTGGGGCCTCGTGGCGGAGCCGCGGGCGGCAAAGGCCGGCCCGATCGACTCGGCGGGGGTGGCGTGCCTCCGCACCATCGTTCCCCCGCGCCTCCCTGCGGATCGGACGGCCAAGAAAAACCGGCCGGCGGTCTTCATCCTCTCCGCCCCGCGTTCGGGCTCAACCCTCCTGCGGGTGATGCTTGCCGGTCATCCGCGGCTCTTCGCCCCCCCGGAGCTCGAGCTCCTGTCGTTCGACGACATGGCCCGGCGCAAGGCCGCCTTCGCCGGACGCAACTCCTTCTGGTTGGAGGGGTTGATCCGCGCCGTGATGGAGATCCACCACTGCGGCCCGGAGGAGGCGACGGCGCTCGTCGAGCGCGCCGAGGCGGAGGGCCTGCCAACCCGGGAGCTCTACCGACGGATCGAGGAGTGGATCGGCGACCGCATCCTGGTCGATAAGGGGTCCGCCTATGGCCTCTCCCGTGACACCCTGGAGCGCGCCGAGGTGGAGTTCGAAGGAGCGCTCTACCTCCACCTGATCCGCGACCCCCGGGCGATGATCCATTCCTTCACCGAGGCGAAGCTCGACCAGGTCTTCTTCCCCCATGCCCACCCCTTCAGCCGCCGCGAGCTGGCCGAGCTGATCTGGGTGGTGAGCCATCAGAACATCGTGCAATTCCTGGAAGGCGTGCCGCGCGTACGCCAGCACTGGGTGCGCTTCGAGGAACTGGTCCGCGAGCCGCGAGCGGTGCTCTCCGGGATCTGCGACCTCCTCGGCCTGCCCTTCCATCCCGACATGGCGGAGCCCTACAAAGAGGTCGAGTCGCGGATGACCGACGGGATTCACGCCGAGTCGCGGATGCTGGGAGACCCCAAGTTCCTCGCCCACAAGAAAGTGGACGCCGGCGCCGCCGAGCGCTGGCGGGAGGGAGTGGCGGAGCTCCCCCTGGGGGAGCCCACCCACGAGCTCGCCGCCATCCTCGGCTATGCGACCCGGGAGAATGCCGCCAATGCCGCCAATGCCGCCCATACCGCGACCGCTCCCGTTCCCGCCGCTCCGGCAGCGGCCCACCCGGCGCTCGTTCCCCTGGCGGTAGGGGGAGAGCGGCGCCCCCTCTTCCTCGTCCATCCCATCGGGGGCGGCGTTTTCTGGTACCTGGCCCTAGCTCGCAAGCTGGGCGTGGAGCGGCCGGTCTACGGCCTGCGCTCGATTCAGGAGCTCACTCCTCCCGACCTCCGCTCCATGGCCCGAGGCTACCTTGAGGCGGTGCGCCAGGTGCAGAAGTCCGGGCCCTACTTCCTCGGCGGTTGGTCGATGGGAGCGGTCGTCGCCTACGAGATGGCGCAACAACTTCACGCCGAAGGCGAGACCGTCGCGCGGCTCGCCCTGATCGATCCGCCACCGCCCGCCACCTCCCAGGAGGAGGACGACGAGACCACTCTCCTCGCCGGCCTGGCGAGCGATCTCGAAGGACTGTCGGGGCGGAGCCTGGGGATGACCCGCGCGGACTTGGAACGGCTCCCCCCCGAGGAGCGGCTCGCCCGCATGCTGGAGGCCTGCCAGGCCGTCGGCGCCCTGCCGACGGAGATCGATCTCGCGCAGTTCAGAGAGCTGTTCACGATCTTCCGACAGAACCGGAATGCCTTGAAAACTTACGTACCGGAGCCCTATCCGGGCGGTCTCTCCCTCTTCCTCGCCGCCGGCGCGACCCCGGACGACGCCAATCCCAGCCTCGCATGGCAGGATCTGGCCGCGGGCGAGGTAGCGGTGCGCCGACTCGCCGGGGATCACTACTCGATCCTGCGGCCGCCCGCGGTGGAGGCGTTCGCCGAAATCCTCCGCGAGGATTTCGGCCGGGGCGCGCCCTAGCAAATCTCCGGATGGTTCTTCAGACCTTCTTGCGACCGATCACGTGACCAAAGATGTCGAAGCGGCGCTCGATGTCGACGAAGCCCACCTCCTCCATCATCTCCTCGACTTCGCCGTAGGTCGGCTGCCAGCCATTCTTCCCCATGAAGAATGCCTGAAAAACCGGCTCCATGTGCCCCGTCCAGTCGTCCTCGAAAAAGGCCTCCTTGACGATCAGCGTACCGCCTGGCTCGAGAGCCTCGTAGATCTTCGAGAGGATAAGCTTGTCCTTCTCCGGCGGCCAGTTGTGGATGATATTCGAAAGCAGGGCGACGTCGGCGCCCTTGGGGAGGTCGTCGGTGAGAAAGGAGCCGCCAACGAAACGGATCGATTCGTCCTCCCCGGCCTCCGAGATGCACCTGGCGGCGAACTCCGCGGAATCCGGGAGGTCGAACAGGATGCACTTCAGATGGGGATTGTGCTTGCGGATGCCGATCGGCACCCCGCCCGAGGCGCCGGCGACGTCGAGCAGTATCCGGTGGCCCTTGAAGGAGTAGAGCTGCGCAAGCTCCTCGCCCCACATGATCCGGCGGATGTTGACGCCGATGAAATGCTTCTCCTTGCCCATCTGCTGGTAGCCATGCGCCTCCAGGGGATTGAGCAACTGCTTTTTCAGCTCATCCTTCGGCAGGTTGAACTGCAATACCGTCCGGAGGTCGTGCAGTTCGCGGTTCTCCGTCACCAGGAAGGCTTCGGCCTGGGGGGCGTTCGATAGTTTTTGGTCCTCGTACAAGAGGAGCCCCTCCCGGCAGAGGAACTGGGCGAGGACCCGGGTCGACCAGATCGGCATCTCCAGGAGATGCGCCAACTCCTCAAGGGTCACCGCTGTGCCATGAATTTTTCGAAACAGTTCCATTTCGAGCACGAGCTCGAGCATGGTGCTGGTCATCTTGCCCGCTGCAAGAGACCGCACATCGTCGACGTAGAGCGCCTGTTCGATATGGATCATCCGTAGCCCTTTCCGTTCCGCTAGTAAGAAGCCCCGAGCATAGCTCCAAGTGTGCTAAGATTCAAGCCTTTGGCCCGGATACTCCGGCGGTTCCGCCGTGCTCCGGAGGTGTTTCGCCCCGGTCGCCGCTGCTGCGTGCCGGCTCCTCGGCGCGTGGCTCTGGGCCTGTCGGTAGATGAAGACTTCCGCGAGGAATCGGAATGGAAATCACCAAGCTCTTCTCCTATCTGTTGCGGATGTCCCGCAACTTCAACTTCTCGCTCTCGGTGATCGTCGTCGCCCTGATAACCGGACTTATCAGTGGCATCGGCCTCACCGGTTGGCTCGCGATCATCAGCAACGTCATGGCCGGCAAGAGGGATCCGCGTTTCCTCCCCGCCTTCATCGCCCTCTGTGTCATCGTGCCGGCGAGCCGCCTGATCTCGCAGAGCCTGTTCAACGTCATCACGACGCGAGCGGTGTTCGAGACCCGCCTGCAGTCCTGCCGCCGCATCCTCGCGGCACCGCTCTCCCGCCTGGAAGAGGTCGGCCCCCACCGGCTGCTCGCGACCCTCACCGACGACATCACGACTCTGTCGACCGCCCTGACCCAGATCCCGCTCCTCTGCCTGCACGTCGGGGTCGTCATCGCCTGTCTCGTCTACATGGGCTGGCTCTCCTGGAAGATGCTGCTCATCGTCGTCGGCTTCATGATCGTGGGATCGTTCACCTATGGTTTTGCCATGGGGATCGCCCAGAAATATTTCGGCCAATTGCGCGAGGAGACGGATGTTCTTTTCGATCATTTCCGGAGCCTGATCTATGGCGCCAAGGAGCTCAAGCTGCACGGCGGTCGGCGACAGGTTTTCGTCGACTCCGCGCTGATCCCGACCGGCGACCGGATCCGGCGTTTCACCGCCGTCGGCAACAACATCTTCACCGCCACCGCCGTGTGGGGGAACCTCCTCTTTTTCTTCGCCATCGGCCTGCTCATCTTCGCCTTCCGCGACAGCTCGTTCGTCAACCCGCGGGTGATCACCGGTTTCACCCTCTCCCTGCTCTACATGCTGGGCCCCCTGGAGGTCATATTTCAGTTGTTGCCCAACTTCGGCCGCGCCGCTGCGGGCGTGCGCAAGCTCGACCGGCTCGGCCTCGACCTGTCGAGCAAGAACGCCGAGACCTCAGAGACCGATCCCGGGCACACCGCGGGCTGGCAGGAGCTCGCGATCGAAGACGTCTCCTACCAGTACTCCGGAGAGGGGGCAGAGCACTTCGGAGTCGGTCCCCTGGACCTCACCTTCCACTCCGGTGAGATCATCTTTATTACCGGCGGCAACGGCAGTGGCAAGTCGACCTTCGCCAAGCTCCTGACCGGCCTCTACATCCCGGATCGCGGGCAGATCGTGATCGACGGCGCGCCGGTGTCGACCGCGAACCGCGAGAGCTACCGCCAGCTGTTCGCGACCGTCTTCGCGGACTTCTACCTGTTCGACAGCCTGATCGGTCTTGAGCCGGTCGGTCTGGACGAGGCCGCGCGCGACTATCTCGTCCGGCTGGAGCTCGAGAAGAAGGTCAAGATCGAAAACGGGGTCCTCTCGACGCTTGACCTGTCGCAGGGTCAGCGCAAGCGCCTCGCCCTCTTGACCGCCTACATGGAGCGCCGGCCGATCTACTTCTTCGACGAATGGGCCGCGGACCAGGATCCGCAGTTCAAAGCGGTCTTCTACTTCGAGATCCTGCCGGAGCTCAAGGCGATGGGCAAGACCGTCTTCGTCATCAGCCACGACGACCAGTACTACTCGCTGGCCGACCGGCTGATCAAGATGAAGGATGGCCGGATCGAGTGGGACCACGCGCAGAATACCGCGCCCGTCGAAGTGACGGAGGGGGCGCGGTAGGTTGGCCTTCCGGGCAGGCCCGGGGGCCTGCCCTACTCCCTCAGCGTGAGGACCGGATCGACCCGCGCCGCCCGCCGGGCCGGCAGGTAGCTCGCCAGGCAGGCGACCGCGGCGAGCGCCAGGGTAATCCCGAGGAAGGTCGTGGGATCGGTCCACTTCACCTCATAGAGCTGGCTCTCGAAGAGCCGGGAGACGGCCAGGGCTAGCGCGAAGCCGATCGCGAGGCCGATCCCGGTGAGCTTCATCCCCTGACGCAGGATGAGCCGGACCACATCGCCGGCATGGGCGCCGAGTGCCATACGGACGCCGATCTCGTGGTTGCGCAGGCTTACCGCGTAGGCCAGAACGCCGTAGATCCCGATCATGGCGAGGACGATCCCCAGAACCGCGAAGAGACCGAGCATCAGGGTGGTGAAGCGGCGTTTGGCGAGCACGTTCGCGACCCGTTGCTCCATGGTCATGATCCGGTCGACGGGCTGGTCCCGGTCGACGGCCGCGACCGTGCGTCGGATCGCCGCAGCATAGGTTTCCGGGGCGCTCACAGTCCGCACCAGCAGATAGACAGAGGGGTTGGCGCTCTTCGGATCCTGGACGTACGGGACGTAAAAGGTATTGCCGATCGGCGTCCCGGGGACGGTCTCCTGGACGTCGTCCGCCACCCCGACGACCGTCAGCCACGGCTTGTTCATGCGGCGGATGCGCTTGCCTAGAGGGTCCACGTTCGGCCAGAAGCGGCGCGCCATCTCCCGGCTGACGACGGCGACGCGAGGTCGATGCTCGTCGTCCTGGTCGGTGAAGAAACGTCCGGCGACCCACGGGATCCGCAGGGCGTGAAAGAGGCCCGGGCTCACCTTGCGGAAGCTCGCCGACAATTCCTCGCTGGCGGAGGCCGGCACCCGGCCCTCGACCTGGAACGAGGTCATGAAGGTGTCCTCGTTGACCTGTATTGCATGGGTGGTGCCGACGGCGGTGACCCCGGGCAGAGCCGCGATACGCGGCAGGAGCTCCCTCCAGAAGAGGCGTATCTGGTCGGGCTCCTTATACTTCCAGTCCGGCAGCGAGATCTGCGCCGTGAGGACGTTTTTAGGCTCGAACCCCGGGGAGGTTCGGCTCAGGCGCTCGAAGCTCTTGATCATCAGGCCGGCGGCGACCAGGAGCACGAGGGCGAGAGCCACCTCCGCGACCACCAGGGAGTTCTGCAGCCACCGCCCGCGGGCCCCTTCCGTCGACCGTCGGCCGGCGCTCTTCAGGTTCTTGCCGAAGTCGGGCCGTACCCCGCTCACCGCGACCAGGAAACCGGGCAGGAGGCCGGTCAGGAGCGAGATGCCGAGGGTGAAGCCGAGCACCCGGAAGTCAACCTGGACGCCGTCGTGGAGCAGGGCGCCGACAACGTTGCTGATCCGCGGCAGGAGGTGGACGGCGACGGCCGAGAGGGCGAGCCCGACGACCCCACCGAGCAGGGCTAGGACCATGCTCTCGGTGAGAAGCTGCCGGCCGATGCGCAGGCGGCTGGCGCCCAGGGCCGCCCGGAGGGCCATCTCGTCGCGCTGGGTGGCGGCGCGGGAGAGGAGGAGGTTCCCGACGTTGGCGCAGGCGATCAGGAGGACGAGGCCGACGAGCGCCAGAAGCACGGTGAGCTGGACCCGGAGGTCGCCGAAGAGCTCCTCACGGAGCGGGATCAACCGGACGTCCCAGCCGGCGTTGGTGTCCGGGTGCTCCTGGGCGAGCCGCTTCGCGATGGTGTGCATCTCGGCCTGTGCCCGCTCGGGGCTTACCCCCGGTTTCAGGCGGGCGGTGGCGAAGAGGTACTTCACCTGGGGTGGGAACGGCGGGTTGGCCGCGTCGAGCGCCATGGGCACCCAGAGGTCGGTGTCGCGGAAGAAGTAGAAGCTCGACGGCAGGACCCCGACGACGGTATGACTCTTGCCATTCAAGAGGATCGAACGGCCGACGATGGTCGGGTCGCCGCCGAAACGTCGCTGCCAGAGAGGGTAGCCGAGGACCACGATCGGCGCCGCTCCGGGCCGGGTCTCGTCCGGCCGGAAGGAGGTGCGGCCGGCGACCGCCTTCGCCCCCAGGAGGTCGAAGAGCCCGGGGGAGACCACTCCGCAGGCGACTCGCTCCGGCGTGCCGACGCCGGTCAGGTTGTAGAACAGCTCCCCTCGCGCCTCGATGCTCTGGAAAGTCCGGTTCTGCTCCCGCCATGCGAGGAAGTTCTGGTAGGAGGCGTCGGCCTTTTCGTCGCCGTGGAACTCGAACAGCATGAAGATCCGCTCCGGGTCCTTGTATGGCAAGGGGCGGAAGAGGACCCGATCCACGACGCTGAAGATGGCGCTGTTAAACCCGATGCCAAGGCCGAGGCAGAGGACGACCAGACAGGCGAAGCCCGGATGGGTGCGGATGAAGCGGAGGGTCTGCTTGAAATCGCTCATGGAGACCTCGCGAGGGTGGAGCGATTGAGGAAAGCGACTGAAAGAAACAGCAGAGTACTTCAGTTTCTTTGTATTTGCAAGTCAGGCAAAAATGGTGGCTTACCCGGGCTGCCCGCCTCTACTCCTGCTTTAGCGACACGATCGGATCGACTCGCGCCGCCCGCCGGGCCGGCAGGTAGCTCGCCAGGAACGCGACCCCGGCGAGGCCCAGGGTGATCCCGACGAAGGTCACGGGATCGGTCGACTTCACTTCGTAGAGGAGGCTCTGGAAGACCCGGGAGAAGGCGAGGGCCAGCCCCAGGCCGATGGCAAGGCCGATCAAGGTGAGGGTCATTCCCTGCCGGAGGATGAGCCGGACGACGTCGGTCGTCTGGGCGCCCAGGGCCATGCGGACGCCGATCTCGTGGTTGCGGCGGCTGACCGCGTAGGAGAGGACGCCATAAATCCCGATCGTGGCCAGGACGATGCCCAGGCCTGAGAAGAGGGTGAGCATCAGCGTGTAGAAGCGGCGCTTGGCGAGCGAGCCCGCGACCCATTCTTCCAGGGTCGTGATCTTGTCGATCGGCTGCTCCGGGTCGACGGCGAGAACCTCCCGGCGGACCGCCGCGGCGAGTGTCCTCGGGGCGACCAACGTCCGCACGACGAGGTGGACGGTGGGGCTGTTGCTCACCGGGTCCTGGACAAGGGGAACGTAGAACGTGTTGCCGAACTTCGTCCCCGGCAGCTCGTCCTGGACGTCGCCGGCAACCCCGACGACGGTCAGCCACGGCTTGTTCCGCCGGCGGATGCGCTTTCCGACGGGATCGACATCAGGCCAGTAACGCTTGGCCATCTCCTGGCTGACGACGACGACGGGCGGCCGGGTCTCGTCGTCCTGCGGGGTGAAGAAGCGGCCCGCGAGCTTGGGGATCTTCAGGGTGGAGAAGAAGTCCGGACTGACCTTCCGGAAGTTCGCCGACAGATCCTCGGTGGCGGAGGCCGGCACCCGGCCCTCGACCTCGAAGGAAGTCTGGAGGGTGTTGTCGTTGACCGGCAGGGCGTGCGTCGTGCCGGCGCTGACCACCCCCGGGAGGGACTGGACGCGCGGCAGGAGGTTCTGCCAGAAGCTGCGGATCTGAACCGCGTCCTTGTACTTCCAGCTGGGCAGCGAGATCTGCGCCATGAGGACGCTTCTGGGCTCGAATCCGGGAGAGGTATCGTTCAGGCGCTCGAAGCTCCTGATCATGAGGCCGGCCGAAACCAGGAGGAGGAGGGCGAGGGCTACCTCCGCGATCACCAGGCCGCTCTGCAGCCGGCGCCCCTGGGCACCCGCCGTCGACCGGCGGCTGGCGCTCTTCAAGTCGTTGTAGAGGTCGGGCTTCGCCCCGGAGAGCGCCACGAGAAGGCCGGGCAGCAGACCGGTCAGGAGGGAGATCATGAGAGTGAAGGCGAGCACCCGCAAGTCGACGTGGACGCCGGAGAGGAGCGCGCTGACCACGTTGCTGATCCCCGGCAGAAGCCGCACGGCGAAGGCCGACAGGGCGAGCCCCAGGACGCCGCCCAGGAGGGCGAGCACCATGCTCTCCGTCACCACTTGCCGGATGATGCGCCCTCGGCTGGCGCCGAGGGCCGAGCGAATGGCCATCTCGTCGCGCTGGTCGGCCGCCCGGGTGAGCAGGAGGTTCGCCACGTTGGCGCAGGCGATGAGGAGGACGAAGCTGACGCCGGTAAGAAGCACGATGAGCTGTAGCCGCAGGTCGCCGACCAACTCGTCGCGGAGCCCAATCAAGCGCACACCCCAACCGGCGTTGGTGTCCGGATGCTCCTGGGCGAGGCGGCTCGCGATGGTGCTCATCTCGGCCCGCGCCCGCTCCAAGGTCACCCCCCGTTTCAATAGCGCGGGGACGAAGAGATACTGCACCTGCGGCCCGTAAGGTGGGTTGGCCGCGTTGAGCGCCATGGGCACCCAGAGGTCGGCATCGCGGAAGAAATAGAAGTTAGGCTCCATGATCCCGACGATCGTGAAGCTCTTACCGTTTAACACCAGCGTGCGGCCGATGGCGCCCGGGCTGCCGCCGAAGCGCCGCTGCCAGAAGCGGTAGCCGATCACCGCTGCCGGACGTCCACCGGGCCGGGTCTCCTCGGGGACGAAGGTGCGCCCGAGCACCGGCTTCGCCCCCAGGAGGTTGAAGAACCCGTCGGTCACCACCGAGCTCGCGACGCGCTCGGGCGCGTCCAGGCCGGTCAGGTTATAGAAGGTGTTCTCCATCGCCTCGACGTGCTCGAATACCTGGTTCTGCTCCCGCCAGGCGAGAAAGTTCTGATAGGAGGGGTTGAGCTGCTGGTCGCCGTTGACGTCGAACAGCATGAACAGCCGGTCTGCGCTCTTATAGGGCAAGGGGCGGATCAGGACCCGGTCGACGACGCTGAAGATGGCGGTGTTGAACCCGATGCCGAGACCGAGGCAGAGCACGACCAGGGCGGCGAAGCCGGGGTGCGTGCGGACGAAGCGCAGGGCTTGCTTCAAATCGCTCATAACCCACTCCGTCGCCCAGGCGAGGAAACGGAGCTCCACTGGGAAGTTTTACAAGGATTGTAGTAAGTGTCGACAGATAGATCAATGATCCGCTCGAGCGGCTGCGCGATGCGACTGTTGGTGTGGATGGCCAAGTCGGTCATGCGTCTCCCTCCTGGGGATCTCTGTCCAATGCCTATGACGACCACTTACTATAGTGTTCGGAAGCAGTCGAAATCAAGCAGATCGAGAGGCAGGGGACACAGGGGTGTCCCCATCCAGGTGTCCCCTGCCAAAGGAACGCCCCGCTCGGCCGGAATCAATTTTTTGCAAGGTAGGGAGGATGAACCGGTGTCCGAAAACTGGCGACGCAGCCGCTGACCACCATCTTTTGGCGTTACTCTCGACGTTCGTGGCGAGACCGAGTCCATCTCGTCCGACCGGCAGAGGCGGTGAGGTCTGGGAAAGACGCCCCTCCAGCCGGAACCGTAAGTACCCTATAAGTACACAGCGGCTCGTTTCAGAGGTCTCTGTCGCGAGCTAACTCTTTGAATCGTCAGCGATAAAGTGGTGGAGCCGAACGGGATCGAACCGTCGACCTCTTGAATGCCATTCAAGCGCTCTCCCAGCTGAGCTACGGCCCCACTTGAGCCGGCAGAGTGTAGGACGGGGCGGGGGAGGCTGTCAAACGGCGCGCCGCCGATCCCGCAGATACCGCCTCTCCTACCCCTCGACCTCGCTCGCCGCCAGGCGACGACGGCTGCCGCCGGTGTCCTGGATGCGCTCGAGGGCGGTCTGGCCGCCGTACTCGGCGACGATCCGGTCGTCGTAGTCGTCGGCGACCTCGGCGACCGAGGTGATGGCGCGCAGCAGGTCCCGCGGCTCCAGGAAGCGGCCGAAGAGGGCGTGGGAGAAGAAGATGTCGTTGCCCACCATGGAGAAGGCGCCGAAGGAGAGCTCGTGGTTCAACTGGAGGAGGCCGGCCATCAGCTCCTCGTCGACCTCGACGTCCTGCACGCAGTAGGACATGATCGTCACCACCGCCTCCTCGGGACCGTAGGCTTCGACCGAGATCTCCAGCACCGTCGTGCCGTAGCGGACGTAGAAGTGCCCCTCCTCCGGCTCGAAAAAGGGCTCTTCGAAGAGCTCGCCCAGGTACTCTTCGACCTTCTTGAACGTCTCGGCGTGGACCTCGTGCTCGAAATGCATCGTCTCTCCTCCAACGGCTGCCTGCACGGGATACTCTAACAGCTTGGTGGCGGGAGTGTGACGGTGGTGCAGCCTGGGGGCTACCGCTTCACCTCGGCCCGGCCTACAATCAGCTTCTCGACTAGCGGCCTCCATGCGGTCTTCGGGACTCTATCCCGTTGACGCATTGATACTTTTCAATGTTCGGGGCGGACAACGTGAGCATCTTTACCAGGACTTTTCAGGAGGAGACAGGGATGCGAAGGTCAGGAGATCTCATGCGCAAGGCCCGCGGGGCCGGCGCTCTCGTTTTATTGGCCGCCTCACTGGCGACGGTGGCGACGTTGGCGATGTTGGCGCCAACGCCCGCGTATGCCGCCGGATTCGGCATCATCGAGCAGGGCGCCAAGGCCTCCGGCATGGCCGATGCGTTCACCGCCCAGGCGGACGATCCGTCTTTGCTCTTCTTCAACGTCGGCGGCCTGGGGCTCGTCAACAAGAGCGACTTCTCGATCGGCTTCACCTACGTGCAGGGGACGAAGGCCGACTTCAGCGGCATCGATCCCTATCCCGGCACCGGCATCAAGGGCGAGCAGAACCTGCTCCACCAGCCGCTCCCCCAGATCTACTACGTGGCGCCGATCACCAGCGCTCTCAAGTGGGGCATCGGGGTCAACGCGCCCTTCGGCCTGACCACCGACTGGAAGAACCCCGACGACTTCGCCGGCCGCTTCCTGTCGACCCGGGCGGCCATCCGCGCCCTGGACGTCAACCCCTCGCTCGGCCTTGAGGTGACCCCCGACATCGGCATCGGCATCGGCGCCGTCATCCGCTCCTCGGACGTCGACCTGCGGCGCGACGCCCCGGCGATCGACCCCTTCACCCAGTCGGTCGTCAACGTCGCCCACGTCGACTTGAAATCCGACATCAAGACCGGCTACGGCTGGAACGTCGGGATCCTCGACCGGGTCAACAACAGCTTCTCCTGGGGCCTCTCCTACCGCAGCAAGGTGAAGATCAACTACACCGGCAACGCCCAGCTCTACCAGCTGTCGACCGGCGACCCGCAGTTCGATGCCGCCGTCGCCGCCCAGCTGCCGTTCGGAGCCAAGCTGCCGGTCAAGACCGCGATCGACTTTCCCGACATGGCGAGCCTCGGCTTCGCCTTCGGCTTGACCCCCAACCTCCTGCTCGAGACCGACTTCAACTGGACGGGCTGGAAGAGCTTCGACAAGGTCGACATCAACTTCGTCAACGGTGACCTGCCCAATTCGTCGGTCCCGGCGCACTGGAAGAACGTCTACAACTACCGCGCCGGCCTGCGCTGGACGACCAGCCAGACCTCGCAGTGGCGTTTCGGCTACGTCTACGACCAGACCCCGCAGCCCGAGCAGGCGGTCAACCCGCTCCTCCCCGACGCCAACCGGAACGGTCTCACGATCGGCTGGGGCAACCTGGGCCCCCACCACCTCGACCTCTCGCTCCTCTATCTGAACTTCGCCAAGCGTACCCGCAAGACGACCTTCACCGATGACGTCGAGTTTCTCGGCACCTACCAGACGCAGGCCCTGCTCTTCGGGGCGACCTATACTTGGTAACCGGCCTCTCTGGGTTTAAGGAGATCTACATATGACGTTTCGTCGCGCAGCCCAAACCTTGATCCTCACGCTCGCCCTGGGGGCCGGTTCCACCGCGGCCTTCGCCCAGGTGGATTTCACCCGCTATGTCTCCCTGGGCGACAGCCTGACCGCCGGTTTCTGGAGCGGCGGCCTGATCTCGACCGTCCAGGTCAACAGCTATCCGGCCCTCCTCGATCGCCAGGCGACCGGCAGCTCCGCCAACTTCCAGCAGCCGCTCGTCAAGTACCCGGGCATCCCCAACGCCCTGCAGCTCGTCTCGCTCGTGCCGAATACCGTCGTCGCCCCGGCCCCGGGTCAGGGCGTGCCGCTCAACCTCAACTATCCGGCGCCCTACAACAACTTAGGCGTTCCGGGAGCCAAGGTCCACGACACGCTGGCGACGACCACCGGCGGTCTCCACGACCTCATCCTGCGCAATCCCAACTTCGGCAACACGACGGCCCTGCAGCAGGCCCTGATCCAGAAGCCCACCTTCGTCACCCTGTGGATCGGCAACAACGACGTCCTAGGCGCCGCCACCAGCGGCGTCGTCATCGACGGCGTCACCCTGACGACGGTCGCGAGCTTCGAGGCCGACTTCGGCACCATCGTCGCGAACCTCAAGGCAAGCAACGCGAAGCTCGCCATCGCCAACATCCCGAACGTGACGAACATCCCGTTCATCTCGACCATCCCGTCCTTCGTCGTCAATCCGGCGACCCGGCAGCCGGTGCTGGTGAACGGCGCTCCCGTTCCCCTCCTTGGCCCCCATGGCCCGCTCACCGCCGCCGACCACGTCCTGCTCACCGCCCAGACCGATCTCGGCAAGGGCCTGGGCATCCCGGCCGCCCTCGGTGGCACCGGCCTACCGCTCCTGGACACCGACGTCCTCGACGCCCAGGAGTCGGCGCTCGTCCAGGATCGCATCAACAATTTCAATGCGATCATCGCCCAGACGGCGAATGATGCCGGCGCCGCGCTCGTCGACGTCAACGCCATCTTCAGCCAGATCGCGGCCCATGGCTTGAACGTCGGCGGGGTGACCTACACCAACGCCTACCTGACCGGCGGCCTCTTCTCCTATGACGGCGTCCACCCGACCCCGTTCGGCTACGCCTACATCACCAACGCCTTCATCGCGGCGATCGACGCCAAGTTCGGCGCCACGATCAAGCCGGTCAACCTCTATCCATTCATGTTCGGGACGCCGGCGCTCGGCGGCACGCCTGCCGCGAACTCCGCCGCCTCGCTCGCCGGAGCGGCGCTCACGCCCGAGGCGATCCGCAACATCCTCTGGATGACGACGGGCGACACCGATTTCATCGCCCATCACCCCCAGGGCGGCACGACGGACGGTGGCACGACGCCCACTCCGACGACGCCGACTCCCGCACCGCACAAACGGCATCACGGAGCCTGACCACGCACGCTGAGATCAGAGGACCTACTCTTTAAGGAGGAGGGGGAGCGCGAGAGCCAACGGGGCTCTTTTTCGCTCCCCCTTTTTTTATATGTCGAATGAAGCTTTGCGCAAGAGAGAGATCGCTATTGGTTCCATCCTGACCTGCTCGATCGTTCTCGCCGGTGCCTTCTGCCTGGCGGGCCCGGCAGCGGTCCGGGCCGACGTGCCGCCGCCCACCGACATGGGCGGGCGCATCGATCCCGCGACCTTCGACATCCCGGCGATCCAGAAGGCCTACCGCAAGATCCTCGCGCACTGGGCGTCGGGCGGGCGTGGCGAGGCGGTGAACGATCTGAAAGCTCTGGAGCTCGGGGTGGTCGGGGCCGACGGCAAGGGGCGCCACAAGCTGTGGAAGGCAGAGCTCCAGGCGGTGCGGGAGCTCGAGGAGGCGCAGCACGAGTCCCTCCTGCCGGTCATGGTCCTTCACCAGGAGAGCTATGCCGCCTATCGGGACGTCCACAATCCCTACCTCTCGCTCCACGCCCGGGACTTCACCCAGAGCCTGGCCGAGGTCTATGCCACGCGGAGCCCCACGGAGGGAGCGAAGATCTCCGCCGCCCGGGTGCTCACGAGCCTCGGAAGCTACATCCAGGAGGCCTCGCTGACCGAGCTCGCGGCCCAGCTCTACGCGCGCTCTTTAGAGCTCGACCCGATCAACGAGGTGGCCCTCCTGGGGCTCGGCGCCCTCTTCGAGAAGAGCGGCCGCTATGAGACGGCAGTCAAATATCTGAGTCGCCTCGTCAAGGCCCATCCGAATCAGGCCGAGGGCAAGCTCCGGCTCGCCCTCTCGATCGAGCGTGACACCGAGGTCATCCACGGCGGGACGACGGGGAGCGGCAATCCCGCCGAGGTCAAGCGTCTCCTCCGCGAGCTGATCAGCGGCGACAGCCCGGGTTGGGTGAGGAACCTCGCCTATGAGGAGCTCGGGGTCTTCTATGCGCGGGACGGGCAGTTCGAGAAGGCGGAAGCGGTGCTCAAGGAGGGGGTCGCCAAGTTCCCCAACGACCCGCGGCTCTATGTCGAGCTCGCCTCGGTGCTCGAACGGCGGGGCCAGTCCGGAGCCGCCTCCCGGCTGGCGGAAAAGGCGGGGAGCCTGCCCCTCAGCCATGAGGAGTCGGCGCGCTACCGCTACAGCCGCTGGGCGCCGGAGGCGCTCTTCGCCATGCGCGCCTCGCTCCGCGAAACCTCCGACGCGCGTCTCGCCCTCCTCTCGCAGGCGCTGGGCACGGGAAAGGCGGCGAGCTTATGATGGCGATCCGCCCTCTCCCCAGCAGCGTCCGCCGCTCGGCGTTCTTCTGGAGCCTCGGCTTCCTCACCGCGGCCCTCTCCCTCGTCCTTCCCCACCGTGCGTCCGCGGCGGCGGTCGAGGTTCTCTTCCTTTCCCCCGCCCCGGCGACCCCCATCTTCGGCATGATCGACGTCGCGGTCAACGTGCGGAGCGACGAGCCGATCGTCAAGGTGTTCTTCACCGTCGACGGCAAGAAGGCCGGCGAGCTCAAGAAACCGCCCTACCGGGTGGCGTGGGACGTCGGCCAGGAGAACGTCGAGCACCACATCCAGGTCGTCGCCACCACCCTCTCGGGAGCGACGGCGCTGGCCGACCGGGTCTCCCCGGCGGTCGTCGTCAACGAGGAGATCAACGTCGCTCTGCGCACCCTCTTCGTCACCGTCACGGGGGGGGACGGCAAGCGCGTCCTCGACTTGACCCGCGACGACTTCCGGGTCATCGACAACCACACCGAGCAGAAGCTCATCACCTTCGAGCGCGGCGAGGTGCCGTTCAACGCCGTCCTCCTCATGGACACCAGCGAGAGCATGCGCGGTCCCCGGATCGCGGCGTCGCGGGCCGGCGTGCACGCTTTCCTGGGCGGCATGAAGGAAGTCGACGAGGCGAGCCTCCTCCTCTTCTCCGACCGCCTCCTCGCGGCGACCCCTTTCCACAACGACAAAAAGCCTCTGGAAGCGGTCCTCGCCGACACTCCCGCCGAAGGGGGAACGGCGATCAACGACCATCTCTACCTGGCGCTCAAGCTCCTGGACGGCCAGGTGGGACGAGGCGCGGTCGTCCTCTTTTCCGACGGCACCGACGTGCAGAGCGTCCTCTCGATGCAGGAGGTGCTCTGGAAGGAGCGCCGCAGTCAGTCCCTCATCTACTGGCTGCAGCTGAACGAGGAGGGCTCGCGCCGCACCTCGATCTCCTCGGCCTGGCGCGATTTCAACGCCAACGACCGCGAGTTCAGAGACCTCCAGCGGGCGGTGATCGAAAGCGGCGGCAGGATCGAGGGCATCGACTCGATCTCCGGGGTGGAGGGGGCCTTCAAGGAGATCTTGGCCGAGCTTCGCGAGCAGTACGTCCTCGGCTACTACCCGAGCAACGCCCGCCACGACGGCAAGTGGCACGAGGTGCAGATCCGGATCCGTGACCGCCAGGGCCTCCAAGTGCGGGCCCGCGGCGGGTATGTCGATTTCTAGGATGACTTCCTGAGTGACCGGGCCGGGCAGCTAGGGGCAGAGCCCCCGTGCCTGCCCGGCCTCCACGCGATCCCAGCGTCCCGTCCCGGTCCTGCCCTCCCCAGGGCGTTGCCCTGGGCTCAAGGATTACGGCCCTTCAGGCCTGAAGACCCGCCGCCTACCCTCTCCGCGCTACAATCGGGCTCCATTTGCCTGGAGATGCCTGATGTTCCGAGTCTCTCGCTTCTGCCTGTTCATCGCCGCCGGTCTCCTGGCGGGGGCTCTATCGCTCGCCGCCCAGGCGCCCGCAGCGCCCGCCCCGGCAGCCCCGCCGACCCCGGCACCGGCCCCTCCAGCGACCGCCCCCGCTGCACAGCCTGCGACGGCCCCGCCGGCAGTCCCCGGAGCGGCGCACCTGCCGGCCACGTGCACGTGCCCGGACGGCGGCGGCACCCTGGAGCATGGCCTCGGCATCGCCCAGGAGATCTTCGCCGGCGAGGTGGAGAACGCCCAACTCGTGGGCCTGGAGCTCAAGCGCTACACGATTCTCGTTTCCTCCTCCTGGAAGAGCGACCTGACGACCGTCCAGGCCGAGACCGCGTCCGGCGCCTGCGGGGCGAAGCTCGAGCTCGGCCAGAGCTATCTCTTCTACGGCACCTGGAAGCAGGACCATTCGGCGGTCATCGTGGGTGCCTGCCTCCGCTACCTGCCGATCGAAGCCGCGGCCGACGACCTGGCGCGCCTCGGCAAGGCGACCTCCGAGCACCCGCTCACCCCCGAGCGCCGGCAGGCCCTCCTCGCCGGAGCCGAGGAATCGAAGAAGTCCCGCGGCTGCGCCGCCCACGTCCAGGACGCCCCCCCCTACTTCCTCCCCACGACCCGGACGATCAAGTTCGAGCGCCAGCGCCTCCTCGACGACATGGGCATGGAGCTCGGCCTGTTCCAGGGGACCTGGATGCCGCGCAAGGGTCAGGAGGGGACTTTCGTCGAATTCGTCGTCGACAACCATACCGCCTGTCTCCTCCACCTGAAGCTCGAGGCCCGCGCCGGAGGCCAACCCGTGCACCTCTCCCGCACCGAGGAGTTCGTCCCCGCGGGCGATCACTTTAGGGTGAGGTTCGTCGTCAGCCCGCCAGCGGGCTACAGCGGGGACGTGGAATTGAAGCCGAGTTGGGAGCTGGTGGTGCCGGGAGGGTAGTGGAGCGCCGCCAATCCGGTTCTGCCGCTCTCTGGAGCGGATGGGACCCTCTTCGAGGGCTCCGGGAGCGTCCCTAAAGACGACTCGAGCGTCTCCAAATTCACCTGAAGGCTCCCCGGGAGAGCTGGAAACGGCGCAAAACCCCGCCGTGCCGCCTCCGGCCTGGGTCGAAACCCCGCCAAAGCGCCGCAAAACGTCGTAAAAGTCCGTTGGGGCGCCCGCAATTTAGTTTTTTGTGGGCTCTTTCGACTTTTGAGGCTGCATACTTCAATTTAGACAGGGGGAGAAATGATTCTGAGACCGGGTATTTCAATTTAACCAGCGACTGGGAGACTTTTGAGGCCGCGCATTTCAATTTACTCAGGGGAACTTCGAGTTTGGCGCGGCTTTTTTTCTATTTAGCGTCCGTTTTGCCGACGTTGGAGGCGTTTCCGCCTGGCGTTTAAGTTTTTGCTCCTCCAAGGACGGCCTAGGATACCATGGGGAACGGCTCGGGGTTCCTACCGACACCTTCTCGTTGCTAGCATTCCGCGCTATCATCTTCAAGCGCAGGCGCGCCACCGGACGACCCTCGCCGCGATCTTCGCCGACTCCGTGCGCGCCTCGATCTCGTGGAAGGACATCGAGGCTCTCTTTCGTGCCCTGGGAGCCAACCTGAGCGAGGGGAGGGGCTCCCGGCTCCGCGTGGAGTTAAGCCGGAGCCGAAGCGGTTTTCCACCGGCCGCATCCGCAGAAAGAGACCGACCGAGGTGCGGTGAAGTCGGTCCGGCGTTTTCTTCGAGAAGCGGGAGTCGAGCCACCATGATGGAATACAAGAGCTATCTGGCAACGATCGAGTACGACGACGAGGCTGGGATCTTTCATGGGGAGGTCGTGAACACCCGGGCCGTGATCACCTTCCAAGGCGTTTCTGTGGAAGAGTTGCACCGGGAGATGGCGGCTTCGATCGACGACTATCTCGCCTGGTGCGCGGAGCGCGGAAAAGAACCCGAGAAGCCCTATTCCGGCACCCTGCTCGTGCGGGCCACGCCGGTTCTCCACCGGGCCGTGACGGAAGCGGCGGCGCGGGATCACCAGAGCGTCAATTCCTGGGTTACCCACACGCTGGAGCGGGCGGTGGGGATCGCCGGGGCCACGGGGACGGCCTCTGAAGAGCGTTCTCCCAGAGGGCGGGCGGAGACGCCGCGTCGGCGTCGCGCCGGGTAAGCGGCCGTACCCCCAACCCATGCCCGAAGACTTCACCCACCGAGTAGCCCTCGTCACCGGAGCCGTCCGAGGCTTCGGCCGCGCCATCTCCGAACGCCTCGCCGCCCGCGGCGCCTCCGTCGCCGTCAACGTCCGCGACCCCGAACGCGCCGAGGCCACGGCGCGGCTCCTCAGGGATCGCGGCTTCGCCGTTCCTGGCGATCTCGCGAAGCCCGAAGACCTAGAATCCATCGTCGCCCGCACCCTCGACCGTTTCGGCCGAATCGACATCCTGGTCAATAACGCGGCCGTGGCGCTCTCGACCCGGTTCGAGAAGATCACTGAGGAGGAGTGGCGGCGGACGTTCGAGGTCAACGTCACGGCGGTCTTTCTTCTCACCCGCGCCGTGCTGCCGGCCATGAAGAGCCAAGGGTACGGGCGGATCGTCAACCTCTCCTCGACCGCCGGGAAGACCGTGAGTACCCTGGGCGGCGCCCACTACACGGCCTCGAAGGCCGCTCTCCTGGGGCTGACCCGCGCCTCGGCCAAGGAACTGGGGCCGTACGGCATCACCGTCAACGCCGTCTGCCCCGGCCTCTTCGACACCGAGCTGACCCGCGAGAACGCCACCCCCGAGCAACTCGCGGCCGCCGCCCAGAGCTTCCCCATCCGCCGCCTGGGCGAGCCGGTCGAGGTGGCGGACCTCGTGTGCTTCCTGGCCTCGGAGGCCGCGGGGTACATCACGGGGGCGGCGCTCGATATCAATGGTGGGGATCTGATGGTGTAGGGCCGGAGACCAGGGCAGGCACGGGGGCTCTGTTCCTACCTTGCCCTGGTCCGGACGATGATCTGCAGGACACTCCCCTCACCCCGCCGTCTTCGCCGTCACCTTGAGCGTCAGGCTCATCCCCTTCGCCGAGTGGCTGCCGATAGGGCAGACGATCTTGTACTCGCCGGGTTGCAGGGTGACCTGGAGGTTGGCTGTCGAATGGGCATCGAGAATGTCGGATTGCGCCTGTTCGATCCCTGGCCCTTCGATCCGGAAGGAGTGCTTCTTGATTCCGTCGTTGTGGAGGACGAAGGTCGTGGGGCCGGCGGGGAGGGTCGCCGGCATCTGGATCGCGTATTCGGTCAGGTGGACCTCGACGGCGCCCGCTGGCGCCGGAGCCGGGCTCTTTTCGTCCGCGGCGAGCAAGGCGGTCGCCGGGAGGAGGGCGAGAGAGAGCAGTCCGAGGAAGACGCACAGCAGGGGGAGAGATCGTCTCATGGGTTCGCTCCTTGGGCCGGAAGCGGCGGCCCGGGGTATCGGTGAGGGGAGGATACCGCAGTCCCGAAGCCGGGGGCCAGACCCTTAGGGAAAACGAAGCGGTACCCCTCTCCCGCGATCTTTTCCCGGGGGGAATGCTTCGCCATCTCGCTCTGTTAGGATGACCGGTCCTATGGATTCGATCGTCGTACGCGGTGCGCGCGAGCACAACTTAAAGAACATCCAAGTCGAGATCCCCCGGAACCGTCTGGTGGTCATCACGGGGGTGTCGGGCTCGGGGAAGTCCTCCCTCGCCTTCGATACCCTCTTCGCCGAGGGGCAGCGGCGCTACGTCGAGTCGCTCTCCTCCTACGCCCGGCAGTTCCTGCAACAGATGGAGAAGCCCGACGTCGACTCGATCGAGGGGCTGTCGCCGGCCATCTCCATCGAGCAGAAGTCGGTCTCCAAGAATCCGCGCTCCACGGTGGGCACGGTCACCGAGATCCACGACTACCTGCGGCTCCTCTATGCGTCGATCGGTGTGCCGCATTGCCCGAGCTGCGGCTCGGTCATCCGGCCGCAGACCGTGCAGCAGATGGTCGACCGCGCGATGGCGCTCCCGGAGGGCACCCGGCTGGTCCTCTATGCCCCCTACGTCCGGGGCAAGAAGGGCGAGTACAAAAAGCAACTCGCCCAAATGGCGCGCGAGGGTTTCTTACGGGCGCGGATCGACGGCAAGATGTTCGAGCTGGCGGGCGAGGCGCCTACCCTCGACAAACAGAAAAAGCACTCGATCGACATCGTCATCGACCGCATCGTCGTCAAACCCGGCATCGAGAAGCGCCTGGCGGATTCGATCGAGACGGCGGTCAAGGTCTCGGGCGGCCTGGTCGTTTTCGCCCCGGAAGGGGCGGTGGAGGAGACCCTCTCCCAGAACTACGCCTGCGCCGAGTGCGGCACGAGCCTCACCGAGATCACCCCGCGGCTCTTCTCCTTCAACAGCCCCTACGGCGCCTGCCCGACCTGCACCGGCCTGGGGACGCTCATGGGGGTCGACGCGGACAAGATCATCCCCGACCCCGAGCGCTCGATCGACGCCGGCGCGGTGGCGCCGTGGCCCGAAGGGTCGAAGAGCTGGCGGATGCGGATGGTGCAGACTTTGGGGAAGGCCATGGGCTTCGCCTTGACCACCCCCTGGAACCGGCTCCCCGAGGCGGCGCGCCAGGCGATTCTCTACGGCAGCGGCAAGGAGGAGCTGACCTTCAAGCTCGAAGGCCAGAAGTCGAGCTACAAGTGGAAGGGGTCGTTCGAGGGGGTGATCCCGCTCCTCGAACGGCGCTACAAGGAGACCGACTCGACGACGGTGCGGACGGAGATCGAGCGCTTCATGTCGGTCCGTCCCTGCCCGGCCTGCGAGGGCCGCCGCCTGCGTCCAGAGGCCCTGGCGGTCAAGATCGCCAGCCGCGCCATCGACCAGATCTCGTCCCTCCCGGTCTCCGACCTGCTGCGCTTCATGAGCTCGCTGCCGCTCGATGCCCGCGCCCTTGCGATCGCCGGCAAGGTGGTGCAGGAGATCAACGACCGGCTGACCTTCCTGGACGACGTCGGGGTGGGCTACCTGACCCTCGACCGCGCCTCGGCGACCCTCTCGGGCGGCGAGAGCCAGCGCATCCGGCTCGCGACGCAGATCGGCAGCAAGCTCATGGGGGTGCTCTACGTCCTCGACGAGCCGTCGATCGGCCTCCACCAGAAGGACAACGCCAAGCTCATCGCGACCCTCCAGGGGATGCGAGACCTCGGCAACTCGGTGCTCGTCGTCGAGCACGACGAGGAGACGATCCGCGCCGCCGACTGGGTGATCGACCTGGGGCCGGGAGCGGGCGTGCACGGTGGCGAGGTGGTGGCGGAAGGGACGGCGGCGGAGGTCACCCGCCACCCCACGTCGCTCACCGGCCGATATCTCCGCGGCGACCTCGAAGTGCCGGTGCCGGCCGAGCGCCGGCCTGGCCGCGGCACGCCGCTGACAATCGAGGGAGCGCGGCAGAACAATCTGAAGGATCTGACGGTCGAGTTTCCCATCGGCGCTTTCACGGTGGTGACTGGGGTGTCGGGCTCGGGGAAAAGCACGCTCGTCAACGACATCCTCTACAAGTCGCTCGCCCGCCACTTCTACCGGGCGACCGACAAGCCGGGCGAGCATGCGCGCATCCTCGGGCTCGATCAGCTCGACAAGGTGATCGCCATCGACCAGAGCCCGATCGGCCGGACTCCACGCTCGAACCCGGCGACCTACACGAACGTCTTCAACCCCATCCGCAACCTGATGGCGATGACCCCCGAGGCGCGGGTGCGGGGCTACAAGCCGGGCCGTTTCAGCTTCAACGTGCCGGGCGGCCGCTGCGAGGCCTGCAAGGGCGACGGGCAGATCAAGATCGAGATGCACTTCCTGCCCGACATCTACGTCACCTGTGAAGTCTGCGACGGCAAGCGCTACGACCGGGAGACCCTGGCGGTCCGCTTCAAGGGTCTGAACATCGCGGAGCTGCTGGATCTCCCCGTCGAGCAGGCCTACGAGTTCTTCAAGAACGTGCCGACCGTCGAGCGGGTGTTGGAGACTCTCTGCGAGGTGGGCTTGGGCTACATCCGTCTCGGCCAGCCGGCGACGACCCTCTCCGGCGGCGAGGCGCAGCGGGTGAAGCTCGCGAGAGAGCTCTGCAAGCGCCAGACGGGCCGTACCCTCTATCTTTTAGATGAGCCGACGACCGGCCTCCACTTCGACGACGTGGGCAAGCTCCTCCGCCTCCTCCACCGACTGGTCGACCTCGGCAACACGGTGGTCGTAATCGAGCACAACCTGGACGTCATCAAGACCGCCGACTGGGTGATCGACCTCGGGCCGGCCGGCGGAGCCGGGGGTGGAGAGCTGGTGGCGGTGGGGACGCCCGAGGACGTGGCGGCGACCCCGGAGAGCTTCACCGGTCAGTACTTGAAGGGCGTCCTCCCCGTGCCGAAGAAGGTGGCCAAGCGGGCGGGGGGGCGGCGGCGGTAGGACTTCCGGTACACTGAGCCCATGCCGGACTCGCGGCCCAATCTCACCGGCCTCGCCGAGAAGCGGCGGATCCTCCAGCTCGAGACGCTCTACGACCTCGCCGTCACTCTCCATGGGCAGCGGGCCGAGCAGGAGCTGGTCGACGAGCTGCTGGAGCGGGTCTGCGCGGTGCTCGATCCGGCGGCGGCGGTGGCGGTCACCCGCGATCCCTATGGCGGACCGCGCGGGGTGGCGACGGTAGGGTGGATCGAATCTCCCCCCTCCGGCGCCGCGCTCCTCAACTCTCCTCTCTGGCGCGAGCTGCTGACCGAGGGCCGGCTTCTCGCTCGCGCCAAGGGCGATCTCGCCGGGCGGCACTATGGCGAGCTTCTCGCCACTCCCCTCGCCTACCGCGGGGTCTACCTCGGGTACGTCGCCGTCCTCGACAAGGAGGTCCGGGGCGACTTCGACTCCTCCTTCACCGCCGACGACCGCCGTTTCCTCGACTCGGTCGCTGCCCTCGCCGGGGTGGCGCTCGACAGCGCCCGCCAAGTCGAGCGCCTGGAGACCCAGCGCGAGCGGCTGGCGGAGGAGAACAAGGCCTTGAAGGGCAGGCTGGCGGACGAGATCGCCGGCCAGCGGATCGTCGCCACCGCTCCGGCCATGCGCCAGGTGCTCGACATGGTCGAGCGGGTGGCACCGCGGAGCGTCAACGTCCTCGTCCGGGGGGAGAGTGGCACCGGCAAGGAGCTGGTGGCGAAGCTCCTCCACCTCCTCTCCCGACGGGAGGGGTCGCTCATCGCCTTGAACATCGCGGCGCTCCCCGAATCGCTCCTCGAAAGCGAGCTCTTCGGCATCGAAGGCGGGGTGGCGACCGGCGTCCAGGCGCGGCCGGGAAAGTTCGAGCTGGCCGACGGCGGCACCCTTTTCCTCGACGAGATCGGCGACATGGAGACCTCCCTCCAGGTGCGGCTCCTGCGGGTGCTCCAGGAGCGCGAGGTGGTTCGCCTGGGCGGCCGGCAGCCGATCCCGGTCGACGTCCGGCTCGTGGCGGCGACCCACCAGGATCTGGAGAAGCTGGTGGCCGAGGGACGCTTCCGGGAGGATCTCTACTATCGCCTGAAGGGCGTCGAGGTCGTGCTCCCGCCGCTCCGCGAGCGACGTCAGGACATCCCCCACCTCGTCCGCGCCTTCGTCGAGGACTTCAGCCGCCGGGAGGGGATCGCCGCCCCGACCTTCCGCTCCGATGCCCTGGCCCTCCTCATGGCGCACGACTTCCCCGGCAACGTTCGCGAGCTCCAGAACCTGGTCGAGGGCGCCGCCTCGCTCGCCGAGGACGAGGTCGATGCCGGCCTCATCCGCTCGCTGATGGGCGCCGCCACTCAGTCCTCCCCGGAGCCCCTGGCGCTCGAAGCCATGGAGCGCCGGCACATCTCGAAGATCCTGAAGCTCACCGGGAACAACAAGAGCGAAGCCGCGAAGATTCTGGGCATCGACCGCAAAACGTTGCAGCGCAAGGGATTTTGAAGCTTCCTTCCCCGCCGCTCGCGAGCGGCGGGGAAGGGATGGACCCGATTCGCGCTAGAAGACGTACGGCACGACGACGAACGGATAGCGGTCGGGCGGAAAGTCCTTGGTGTTGCGCGTCACCAGGTGAAGGCCGTGGTGACGGGCGAGGGCGGCCTGGAGGGCGTCCGGCATCTTCCAGCGCAGGTCGTGGCGCAGGCGGGCGGCGAGGTCGGCGACCGCGCGGTCGATCCCCAGGGTGGGGAAGCGGTCGAGGAGCGCCGAGGCGAGCCCCGAGTCCTCGGCGGAAAAGCCGGCCAGCACCTCGGCCCGGGTGATGACCGACACCGCGGACTGGCCGCGGGTCTCCCCCAGGTAGGCGGTCGCCGCCTGGATTCCGTTGAAGTGGTCGATCAGGATCACCGAATCCAGGAGGTATCTCAAACCTCCTCCTCCCAATCCTGCCGGAGGCGCTGCTGGTATTCGAGGCCGTCCTCCTGGCGCCAGAGACCGGAGGTCTCCGCCAGCAGTCTTTCGAGCGGTGGGGATGTCACCTCGCACTCCTCACGGTAACGGCGGATGGCCTGCCTGACAAGCTCGGTCATGGTCACGTTCTCCTCCTCGGCCTTGCGGTCGAGCCAGTGTTTGTCCTCGGGATCGAGACTGATGATGGTGCGGATCATGGTCGTCTCCTCGATATCAATCGCGATGAATGATATCAAGGAGAGCGGCCGCGCACAATCCTTCGATCCCTGCTGGAGAGAAGGACGCAAAACGTGCCGCCATCTTGCAGACTTCTTTTTTTTGGTCTCTTCAGAGCCGCACGAGGGCCAGCTTCCGGGCGAGTTGGAGCACCCGGGCGTCGGGATCGACGAGCAGCCGTTTGGGCTCGAAGGGACAGGGGAAAGTCAGGGCCGCCGACTGGCCCGCCCCGAGGGTCACCGTCCGGCGGACCTCCCGATAGGCGGCGAGGGGCTTGCCGTTCTCGTCGAAGCGGTCGCCGGTGACCGCCGCCACCTCGACCGGCATGCGGCCGGTCCCGGCGTTCCGGACCGTGACGGTCGCCTCCCAACTGCCGTCAGGGAGCCGCTTCCGGGTCTCCCGGTCGAGCCGGTATTCGGGGACCACGACCGAGAAAAACCACTGCCGGACGAAGGCGTTGTAAGCCGCGGGATCGGGGGAGAAGGGACGGAGCGTCGCCACCAGATCCTGGAGGACCGGGTAGTCGGGGCCGTTCTCGTACTTGCGGATGAATTCGCGGAGGCCGGCGAGCGCCCGCTCGCGGCCCATCTGTTCCAGAAGCATCCAGAAGACCCAGCCGCCCTTGTCGTAGGTGACCGTCTCGTCGCCCGCGTGGGTGCCGTCGATCTTGACCAGGGGGCGCTCGGCGTCCTTCCGGCGGCGCTCGCCGTAGCGCTCCTCGATCCTCTTCGCGAACTCGATGCGGGCGCCCTCCCCCAGCACCTGCTGCATGAGGAGCATGGTCGAGAAGTGCGACATCCCTTCGGAGAGAATGTCACCGCCCGGCCCCTTGCCGGGGGTGAGGAGGTTTCCCCACCACTGGTGGGCCGACTCATGGGCGGTGACCAGGAAGACGGCATTGGTTTGAAGGTCGGGCTTGGTGAGGAAGCCGATTCCCTCGGAGAAGCTGATGTCGGTGGGGAACCCCTGGGCGTAGCCGGCGAGCGAGGGGAACTCCGAGAGCTTGAGCTCGCGCCATGGATAGGGGTGGAACCACTCGCCGTAGTAGCGGCGGGCGGCGTCCAGGGCGGTTTGCATGGCCGGAACGTTGAAGCCATGTCCGGGGTGGTAGTAGATCGCGGTGCCGACGCCGTGGCTCACCGCCCAGCGGCCACCCACGACGTTGAAGAAGCGCACCGGCTGATCGCTCTGCCAGACGGTCGTCCGCCGGCCGCCTCGCACCTCGTCCGAGATCTTGGTGCCCACCGAGTTCCAGGTGTAGGCGGCGGGTCCAGTGATCCGGATGTGGGTGGTAAACGGTGAGTTGCTGCCGAAGCCGGCATCGGTCTGGCCGACGTAGAAATCGTCCGGGTAGACCTTGGAATCGTAGTCGTTCTCGTCCTTCTTGATCCCGATCTGGTCCATGTAGCCGACGACCGGGGTGAAGGTCGGCTCGAAGCTCGTGAGGACGACCCCCGAGGGGAGGATGAACTCCCGGGCGCTGCCGCCGTTCTTGCTGATCCCGAAGGGCACCGTGCCTTCGAGGTCGAAGCCGATCCGGACGTGTCCGCCCGGCGGCAGGGGTATCTTGGGGGTGAAGACGTAGAGACCGGCGCGGTCGTCCGGCTGGTAGCTCCCGCCGTCGAGCGTCCAGCGGACCTTCCGCCAGTGGAAGCCGCCGGTGAGGGCGATCTGCCGCAAGGGCGTGGTCCGGTCGTTGACCAGCTCATAGGTGCCTCGGTCATGCAGGAAGCGCCGGGCGGGATCGAGGGTCAGGTCCAGGTCGACCGCGACGAGCCCGGGGTTGTGGGTGTCGTACCAGGTCGCGACGTTTTTCTTCCAGTAGTCCTGAGCCTTCTTCTCCATCTCGCCCCCCTCGTAGCCATGGAAGACGGCGAGCCCGAGGACGGTCGCGGCGACGAGCGGCAGGATCGCCCAGGGAGCGAGGGCGAGCGCGGAGCGGCCGAAGGCGCGGCCGCGCAGGCGCGAGGCGATGCCCACCGGATCGGCCTCGCGGCGCGCGAAGGCCCGCCCGGCGACGGCGGCGAAGAAGGCGGTGAGCCCCAAGGCCAGGAGTCGGTTCCAGAAGAGGGCTTTCCCTTCGAGCTCGAAAGCGCCCATGTCGCTCCAGCGGAGAGCATCCCACAGCATCCAGTTGCCGACCCAGTTCATGTGGGCGGTGAGCTCACGATAGAGGCTTACCGTGAGCGCCGCGAGGCAGATGCCATAGGTCGCGTAGCGCCCCCCGGTCACCGCTCGCACGGCGGTGACGAAAGAGGTCCAGAGGAGGAAGGTGGGGAGGAGGAGGGCGCCCCAGACGAGGAGGAAGGGATAGAGCGCGCCGAGACCGAGATGGACCTGGCCCTGGATCAGGAGGGCGACGAGGCCGCCGAAGAATGTGGCGATCACGACGAGGACGCCGACGACGCTGTTGGCGAGGGTCTTGCCGAAAAGGATCGCGGCGGTCGCGATCGGCGAGGAGTAGTAGATCGGGGCGAGGCGGGTCGCCCGCTCGCGCTCCAGCGACTCGACGGTATAGAAGAGAAGGAGGGCCGAGAGCAGGAAGGTCAGGGTGTTCATCGTCCCGACCGCCAAGAGGCCGGGAGTCAGGAGCACCTCGGTTCCAAAGGCGCCGAGCGCGAGGAGGTCGCTGCCCAGGGTCTGCAGGAGGATCAGGGGGATGAAGAGGTAGAGCCCGACCTGCGAGAGGAGCGCGCGCACCTCGGCCCGGGCGACCGCCAGGGTTTCGCGGACGAGCCCACCGCTGCCGGCCCGGGTGCCGAGGGCGAGCCGCTCCGGCTCCCGCGAGCCCTGTCCGGGGAGCGTCGGGCTCGGTACGATCGGCGCTTCCGAGGAGATCTCCGCTCCCTTCCGGGTCTTTCCCTCGGCCGTCGCGAGGCCGCGGGTCTGGCGCTCCAGGTGACGCTGGGTGAGGCCCACCGCACCCAGGCCGGCGACGACGAGAACGATTCGGTTGAGGAGGAAAGTCAGGTCGAAGCGGATGGGGGAGCGGTTGTAGAAGTCGACCCCGCGGTCGAGCTTGAGCCAGGTCTCGTTCAGCCAGCGAAAGCCGGCGGGGTCGGCGAACATGAGGAGCCGATTGATCCGCGGGTCGAGCCAGGTCGGCGCCCAGTTCCAGAGGAAGAAGGCGCAGGCGAGGAGGCTCGCCACCGGCAGCAAGAAGACGAGGATCGGCCGTCGGAACCGCGCCCCCAGCCAGAAGGCGATGCCCGCAAAGAAGAGCAGGGTGGGAAGCGCGAAGAAGAGCGCCGGCCGCAGATAGTTGCCGACCGAGAAGGGGCCGCGGATCTCCGCCGCCGCCGCATTGGGGAGGAGGTGGTTGAAGGCGGCGAGGAGCGCCAGGTGGCCGAAGAGGATCGTGAGGAAGGCGGCGCCCACGGCGAGGAACTTCCCCCAGACGTACTCGGCAGGCGAGAGCGGGGTGGCGCCCAGGATCTCGGTCACCCGCTGCTCGTCGTCTTCGAGGATGGCGGTGCCGGCGACGATCGAGAGGAAGAAGCAGTCTAAGAGCGTCACGACGATGATGAGCTGGAAGGCGACGCTGAACTCCGAGGTGAGCCAGGCCTTCTTCCCGCCGACCGAGGCATCGCCGGAGGAGAAGCTGACGTGGCCGGTCGACATCCCCCAGGTGAGGAGGAAGAGGATCGTCAGGAGCACCCAGACCATGGGCCGCTTCAGGGTCTGCGACAGCTCGAGGCCGAAGACCGCCCGGAAACGGTCGCTCAAGAGAGAGCCTCCACCCCGGCGTCCTGCTGAACGTCCTGCATGACCCCCTGCATCAGAAGCAGGTAGGCATCCTCCAAAGTGGCGGACACCGGCTCGAAGCCGGGTGGAGGCTCGCCGCCGGGCTCGTAGATCCGCACCCGGTTTTTTCCCTCGACGAGGATCGCCTGGGTGATCCGGGAGCGGCGGCCGAGGGTTTCGAGCTCCCCCGGCGCCACCCGGCCCTCGAAGATCTTCCCGGCGATGGCGGCGCGCGCCTCGCCCGGCGAGGTCTGGGCCAAGAGCCGGCCCTGGCGGATGACGGCGAAACGCGGGCAGAGGACCGCCACGTCCTCGACGATGTGGGTGGAGAGGAGGACGATGCGATCCTCCGCCAGCTCGGCGAGCAACCGATAGAAGCGCAGGCGCTCCTCCGGATCGAGGCCGGCGGTGGGCTCGTCGACGACGATCAGCCGCGGGTCCCCGGCGATCGCCTGGGCGATCCCCAGCCGCTGGCGCATGCCCCCTGAGTAGCTCTTCACCTTCCGAGCGGCGGCGGCCGCGAGGTTGACCCGATCGAGGAGCTTGGCGGCGAGCTTCGGCAGACCCTCCGGCGCCTCGACCCCCTTCAAACGGAGGAGATAGAGGAGCATCTTCTCCCCTGTGAGGTGGGGATAGAAGCCGAACTCCTGGGGCAGATAGCCGAGCCGCAGGCGGAGCTCGCGCGGATTCGCCAGGGCGTCGAGCCCGTCCAGGGTGACCGCGCCGGAGGTCGGTTCGAGGAGACCGGCGAGGATGCGCATGAGGGTCGTCTTCCCGGCGCCGTTGGGGCCGAGCAGGCCGAACATCCCCGGCGGCGCATCGAAGGAGATCCCGGCGAGCGCCTGGACCGGTCCTGGGTAGACTTTGATGAGGTCGCGGATCTGGAGCATCGTCGCCTCTCTCCTTCAAGGGCCGCCCCGAGGGGCGGCCAGAGGACAGTACGCAAAACGGGGTGGGGAGGTTCCGCAGCTCCGCAAAAGGCCTCCATCCAAATCACCTCGAAACTCAGAGGCGACGCAGTCTGGAAACATTTTTTCAAAATGAGGGAAACACCCTATTGACCCCACAACAGCGATGTGAAAAAACGCAGTCTCTTGGATGTTGGTAAAACCCTGTCAGCGCTCTCACGAGCACCCTCGTAGGAGGAAAGTGTATGGCATCCCTCGGTGGCCTTCTTCCCCCCATCGGTTTGGAAATTCCCTGCAGCTGCTACGCGGTAAACGTGCCCCTCCAGGTCAATGTCCTCGGCCTCATCACGCTGGATTTCAAGGGCGGGATCAAAGTCCGGGTGGAAGCGAACCTCGGTATGGGCCTGGGCGGGGTCAAGCTCAAGGTCATCGGCCACGAGGTGTCGGCCGATTCCCCCGTGCTCGGCAAGGTGACCATCAGCCAAGCCGACATCGATGAGACGCCGCTCAGCCTGCTCGAGGTCGTCGGAAACCTTCCGCCGACGTTTCGCCAGACCATGTTCCTCGACTTTACGGTGACGATCGAGAAGCCGCCGGGTGGCGGTCCGCCCCTGGTGCTGTCGAACACCAAGACGGCCACGCTCCTGAACGACAAACTGACGGTGTTCCCGCCGCAGGGCTCGGTCTACCAGCTGCAGCAGCCGGTCGACCTGGCGCCGGTCGGCGCTCCGAACCAGGTCGTCGCCCAGCTCTTGCAGTTTCCGGTCACTGTCTCTCACAACCCATAGGTCCGTCCGGCATTCCGGCGGATTTTTGGACCCGGGGCGCCGCACGGCGCCCCATCCCGCCCCATCCCCTCCACTGTCCTCCTGTGGTAACTTTCCCGGGTCTTATCCCTATTGAGGAGGTCCGAGATGAAGCTGCTCCGCCGCTGTCTCCTATCCTTCGTGCTCGGCGTGCTCGTCCTTGCGGCGGCTCCCGCTCTCTTCGCGCAGACGACCGGCAGCATCCTCGGCCGGGCGACCGACGAGTCCGGGGGCGCGCTGCCTGGCGTCGTCGTCGAGGCTTCCGGGCCGGCGCTCCAGGGCTCCCGCACCACGGTGACCGATGGCAAGGGCGCCTATCGGCTGAACCTGCTGCCGCCGGGACAGTACACGGTGAGCTTCACTCTCGAAGGCTTCGGGCCGGAGTCGCAGAAGGGGATCGCCGTCGGGCTCGACCGCGACATCACCCTCGATGCCGTCCTGAAGCCACGGGCGAGCGAGGAGATCACCGTCGTCGGCGAGGCGCCGGTCATCGACACCACCTCGACCAGCCTGGGGACCAACCTCGACGCGCAGACGGTGCAGAGCCTGCCCACCGGGCGCAACTACTCCTCGGTGGCGCAGATCACCCCCGGAGTCTCCTCCGACGCCAACCCCGACAACAAGGACCAGTCGACGATCACCGTCTACGGGTCGTCGGGGGCCGAGAACTCGTACTTCATCGACGGGGTCAACACGACCGGCGTCGAGTACGGCTTCCAAGGAAAAGAGCTCAACTTCGAGTTCATCGAGGCGATCGACGTCAAGACCGGCGGCTATGAGGCGGAGTACGGGCACTCGACGGGCGGCATCGTCAACGTCATCACGAAGTCCGGCGGCAACGCCTTCCATGGCGATGTCTTCGGCTACTACGACAACGACTCGTTGCAGTCGAAAGCCAGCCAGGTGGTATCGACCGGCGGTACCCAGAAGGGCTACACGAAAGAAGACTATGGCGCCGACCTGGGCGGCTACCTCGTCAAGGACAAGCTGTGGTTCTTCGGCGCCTACGACCGGGTGACCAACACCCTCGACAGCTCGCTCCCCGCCGGGCCGCGGGCGGGCGACATCGCGAGCTCCGACAGCAAGCACAATCTCGGCGCCGGGAAGCTCACCTTCCGCGCCACCGAGAGCCAGTCGGTCGTCGCGACCTTCTTCCAGGACCCGCGGACCGACTCCGGGGCGATCAACGACGGGAGCCATTCGCTGAACGGCGATCCCCTGACCTACGACGGGCGCCAGGAGTTCGGCGGCAAGGACTATGCCCTGCGCTACCAGGGCATCCTGGGCGCCGACTGGCTGCTCTCCGGCCAGGTGTCGCGCCACCGCGAGCAGAATTCGGTGGGACCGGCGGACGCCGCGGGCGACACCGTGCAGTACCAGGACGTCCAGAACAACTCGTTCCAGACCGGCGGCTTCGGGCTCGTCCAGGACAAGAGCTTCAAGCGCGACTTCGTCGGCGGCTCGGTCACCCGTTTCGCGGGCAGCCACGAGATCAAGGCCGGCCTGGACTACGAGGAGGAGGAGGCCGACGTCGTCCGCCGGGAGTCGGGGGGCCAGCAGGTCGACGTCTACGCCAACCCGGTCGACCCGTCCCAGCCGATCTACCGCCACAATTTCTGGACGACCCCCGACGCCACGATCGCCGACGCGCCGCTCTCGGAGCTCAACGCGACGCCGAAGCACAAGGCGACGTCGGCCTATCTCCAGGACCGCTGGAGCGTGCGGTCGAACGTCACCCTCTCGTTCGGCCTGCGCTGGGATCGCCAGCAGATCATCGATCCCGCGGGCAAGCTGCAGATCGATCTCAAGAAGGACTTCGCGCCGCGCCTCGGCCTGATCTGGGACCCGAGCGAGGACCACCGTTCGAAGGTCTTCGTCTCGGCGGGCCGCTTCTACGAGCAGATCCCCATGGATCTCGTCATCCGTTCCTATTCCTACGAGCGGCAGGCGCGCATCTTCAACTTCTCGCCGACCGACAACCACCCGGACGCCGGGGCCGAGGGGGACATCGGCACCGCGTCCGCCATCCTCGGCACGGTGATCGAGCCGGCCGATCCCAACATCGGCGGCCAGTACATCGACGAGGTCATTCTCGGTGGCGAGCGCGAGGTGGCGCCCAACGTCTCGCTGGGCATCAAGGGGATCTACCGGAGCTACGGCCAGGTCATCGAGGACTTCCTCTGCCGGACCGACGGCACCTACTGCATCGGCAACCCCGGCGATGGGATCTTCAAGCAGGACTACACCCTGGACTACTCACAGACCTTCCCGACACCCAAGGCGAAGCGTGTCTACAAGGGTGTGCAGCTAGACGCCACCAAGCGGCTGTCGAACAACTGGCAGGGCTTGGCCTCCTACATCTACTCGAAGCTCGACGGCAACTACGACGGCGAGTACGCACCCTTCACCAACGTCGGCGCCGACCCCAACATCTCGGCAGCCTATGACTACTATGACTTTTTCACCAACGGCAGCGATCTCTCCCACATCACCAACAACGGGCCGCTGTCGAACGACCGCCGGCACCAGCTGAAGCTCTCGGGGACCTACATCTCTCCCTATAAGCTCCAGGTCGGGCTCTCGGCCTTCTGGGAGACCGGCACTCCGATCTCCCGCTACGGCTACTCGGATGCCTACGGCCGCTACGAGTTCTTCCTCACTCCCCGCGGCAGCGAAGGACGGACGCCGGACGTCTACGAGGCGGACCTCCATCTGGGTTACCCCCTGACGGCGGGGCCGACGACGATCAACGTCCTGTTCGACGTCTTCAACCTCCTGAACGCCCAGCAGCCCCTGCTCTTGGACGAGCGCTGGGGCTTCCAGCAGGCGGACAACTCCTCGCCGACGCCGGTCAACCCGGATTACAAGAAACCGGTGCTCCGAACCCCGCCACGGTCGTTGCGGCTGGGTTTGCGGGTGAGCTTCTAGAGCTTGGAAATCTTTTTGTTGCGTGGAGGATTTATGCAGCGACTTGTAGTTGTGGGTTTGCTCTGTGGGGCCGTCTTTCTGGCGCCCCGAATCGGTCTCGGCGCGGCGGAATCGCCGACAGCGGCGGCTGCGGCGGTCGACCTCTCCGACCTCAACCTGCGAATGGTGGAGGCGCGGGCGGTCGACAGCCTGCTGGTGAACGCGACCGCCGTCAAGCCGGGGAAGGGCGAAAAGCTCGTCCTCGTCAGCCTGCGGGGAAGGCTCCCGGCGCCCGGGCGGCTGACCGTGGCGGCGACGGCGTTCTCCGCCCTCTACTCCGAGGACGTCAGCAAGCCGGGCGGCCCGCGCCAGGAGAAAGTGGGGAAATCCCAGGCGCAGGCGGTCGACCTCGGGCAGGACGATTCCTGGGCGGCGAGCGCGACGAACAGCTATCCCAAGGTCAAGGACGTCCTCTTGGACGTCGCCCTGCCGCTCCCCGCCGGGGTGAACGACTTCTTCCTGATCTATGACACGGCGAAGGGGAAGCAGCGGGTGGCGGTCAAGCTGGGGACGAAGGGCACCAGCCCTACTCCATGATCTCGGGGAGCGTCGTCCGCACGAGCGGCAGCTCCGCCGGCAGCCAGGCCGCGAAGCCGGGGCTCGCGAAAAGCTCGGCATCCCCGGGATAGGTAGGGACCAGGTAGGGCGGGAAGCGGGCGAAGATCTCGCGATCCGAGCGGCGGCGGCGCTTCTGGAGGGCCGCGCGGCGGGCGGCGGCGCCGTCCAGGTGGCTGAGAAGATAGGAGAGGGTCCGGAACTGAGCGATCGTCCGTTCGTCGTTCAAGAGCGGATACATGGGAGCGGCGCCCGACGCCGATGCCGCCGATGCCGCCGATGCGGCAGGGGGCGCCAGGCGCTCGCGGAGCTTCTTGAAGCCGCGGCGGGTGAACTCCCGCGGCCCGTAGTCGCGGAGCTTCCTCATCAGGTTGGCGACGGTTCTCGGCTCGGGAGGCAGCAGGACCGGGGAGGCCGATGTCGCCGATGTCGCCGATGTTGCCGATGTCGCCGATATCGCCCCGGGTGATCCGCCCGGAGACGCGGTGTTGGCGATGTGGCCGGCGTAGGGGTCGAGGCCCAAGGTCGCCGCCCCCGGGTTGTTCGCCAGGAGCATCGACTGGGTGCGGGAGAGAAAGGTGAGGAGGACGGCCGGCATCATCTTCTCCCAGAGGCCCGGCTCGTAGTTCTTGTAGGCGGTCAGGAAGGCGTTCCGCTCGAAGAGGAAGCCGCGGTTGAAGAGACCGAGGAGATCGCTCGTGGCGCTCGACCGGTGGTGGACGACGGCGTCGGGCACGAAGGTGATCCGCTCGCCCCCCGCCCACAGTCGCCAGCCGAGATCGACGTCCTCCAGATAGGCGAAGTAGTCTTCGTCGAAGCCGCCGGCCTCGAGAAACGAGCGGCGACGGACGAGCATGTTGCCGCCGCAGGCGAAAGGGAGCTCGTCGCCCAGGGCCGGCACCGTCGCGCGGCCCAGGGGCCTCCGAAAATCGAGCTGGAAGGCGTGGCCGTCGAAGGTCATCACCCCGCGGCCGAAGTCGAGCCGTTCCCCCGCCCAGTCGACGATCTTGCCGGAGACCGCCGCCACGTCGGCCGGCGCGGCGGCGAGCGCCGCGACCAGCGCCGCGAGCCAGCCGGGCTCCGGCCGGGTGTCGTTGTTGAGGAAGGCCACCGCCTCTCCCGTCGCCGCCGCCACCAGCCGGTTGTTGCCGGCACAGAAGCCGAGGTTGACCGGGCTCGCGATCAGCCGCACCTCGGGATGGTGGGTGCGCACCCACTCGGCCGTGCCGTCGGTCGAGCCGTTGTCCAGGACCAGCACCTCCCAGGGGACCCCGGGATCGTCCTGGAGGCGGAGGGCGGCGAGGCAGGTCTCCAGATGCTTCTGGCCGTTCCAGGAGAGGATGGCGACCGCGACCCGGCCGCGCTCTTTCGAGCTCATCTCTTTCCCCAGCTCTCAAGAAGCAGCCGCAGCCGGCGGCGGACCCGGAAGCCCAGCCGGTCGGGCGGCGCGACGGTCGCCGGGTGATGAGAGAAACGCGACTTCGCAGGATCGCTCCGCGGCGCGCGGCAGAAGCGGACGAGGGGGGCGAGCGCGCGGTCCCAGGTGAAGCCGGCGAGGAGCGCGCGGGCTCCCGCCTGCTGGGCCGCGGCGACCTGCGGGTTTTCCGTCCGGTCGAGCGCCTCGGCGAGGGCGTGGGCGAGGGCGGCGGGATCTCCCGGTGGAACCACCCAACCGGCGTGGTGCTCGGCGAGCAGCCGGGCCATGGTCCCCCCCTCGCTCGTCACCACCGGACAGCCGGCGGCCAGGGCATCGAGGAAACGGGTGCGGAGCGAGAGCCGGGTTTCGAGGCTCGGCCGGTGGGGAGCGACCAGGAGGTCGACGTCCCGCAGCAGGTCGTAGCGGCGTTCGGCCGGAATCCAGTCGAGGGTCTGCACCCGGCTTCCCCAGAAGCCCTGGCGTCGGCAGCGGGCCTCGACCTCGGCGAAGAGGCGCTGCGGGGTGGCGTCGGGGTTGGGGTTGCGGATGAGGAGGAGGGTCCAGGGGACGCCTGCCAGCTCCTCCCGCCCGAGGCCGTCGAGGAGCGTCCAGGGGTCGTACCAGTCGTAGAGGCCACCGAAGAGGAGCCGGCGCTCCCCCGGCTGCCGTGGCGGGAGGACCGGCCGGTAAGCCGGCAGCTCGTCGGGCACGCCGAAGGGAACCGGGGCGATCAGGGTAGCTAAATCGGGATCGTCCGCGATCCTTTCCGGGTTGACCCGGCCGAGGGCAGTCAGGAAGCCGAGGTAGAAGGTCCGCTGCTCCTCGGACGAGCAGAGGAAGAAATCGCCGCGGGAGAGTTGCAACACCCACGTCGCGTGATCGTTCCGGTAGGGGTCGAGCCCGAGGGTCGCGACATAGGAGAGGTTCTCGACCAGCCAGGGATCATAGAGGTCGATCGCGACCGGCAGGTTCGGCAGCTCCAGGACGAGGTCGTTCGCGAGCTGGCCCTGGGCGACCGCGGCGTCGCAGCCGTCGAGGGTCGCGGCGAGCCGGCCGCGCTCGAAGGGGCGGACGTCGAGGCCGGTTCCGGTTAGACCGGCGCTCTCCTCGGGCGCCGCTGGGGAAACCAGGCGGACGTCGAACCCGTAGGCCGGCAGCCGCCGGGCGAGCTCCAGGTAGCGGATGCCGATCCCCGCCATGCTCGGCCGGATGGGCTCGGAGGAGAGGAGGGCGATCCGGGTCATTTCTTATGGCGCCCGATCCACTCGTGGGTTCGCCAGGCGCGGGTCGCCTGCATCGACTGGACGAGGCCGTTCAGGCGCTCGATCTCGCCGTAGGTCCGCCCCAGGTGCTCGTCCCGCTCGGCGAGGCCGGCGCGGAGCTTCTCCTCCTCACCGTAGAGCCGCCGGGCCTCGGTCGTGAGGAGGCCGTGCGCGTCCCTAAGGGCGGCGAGGTCGCCGTTCGCCCCGTGGTAGAGCTCCTCGAAGCGGAAACGCTCGCGGGCGAGCTCCTCGTGGGCGTTCCTGAGGACGGCCAGGTCCCGCTCGGTCTCGTGGAGCTGGAAGCCGAGGGCGGAGAGGTCGCGGCCGCGGGCCGCCAGCTCCTCGGCGAAGGCCGCCGACTGCCGGGAGAGCTCGCGGCGCAGCTCCGTGATCTCGCGGCGCGCCGCCGTCCCCGCCTCCTGGGCCTCGACCTCGGAGGCGCGCAGGCGGTCGATCGCCCGCGCCAGGCCGGCGGGCGGCAGGAGGGCCGCGTGCTTGGCGAGCACCCGGGCCTTGACCGCCAGGAAGTCGCCACGCTCCCGTGGGCGCTCGCCGAAGATGTGGTGCCCGGTGCCGCGGAAGTGCCGGTATTCCGAGGTCACCCGCGCCAGGTGGTGGAAGGGGACGCGGGTGGCGAGGCGGATCAGAAGGTCCCAGTCCTCGAAGAAAGGGAGCGAGAGGTCGAAGGGGCCGATCTCGGCGAACAACCGGCGCTCGATGAGCAGAGTGTTGAAGGGGATGTAGTTGTCGACCAGGAGGACGTCGGGATCGAAGTCGCGGCTGTAGGGGAGCCGGCGCTCGCGGCAGACCCAGCCTTCCGCATCCAGCTCATAGACCCCCACCGCGGTGTCGGTGTAGGCGACCCGCACTCCCGCTCCGGTGACGAGGCCGGCCAGGGTCGCCAGATGCTCGGGCGCCGCCAGATCGTCGTCGTCGAGGAACGCCACGTAGTCGCCGGTCGCCGCCTCGACCCCCGCCTGCGCCGCGGCGGCGCGGCCGCGGGTCTCCGGGAGATCGATCCGCACGACCGGCAGCGGATAGCCGGCGGGGAGGACGGGGGGCGCGCCGCCGTCGTTCACGAGGACGATCTCGGCCTGCCGGTAGGACCCCTCGGCGAGGCTTGCGAGCGCCTCCGCGAGGAGCGCCGGACGGTCTTTCGTGCGGACGACGACCGAGATCCGCGGTCCCTGCCGGATCTCCTGGATCTCCGGCAGGCCGCCCAGGTGGCGGATGAGCTGGGCGAGGCTCCGGGTGGTGAAATCGGCCACGGTGAGCCGCCGGTAGCCCTCGGCAAAACCGACCCCGGGAGAGATCGGAGGCAGGCTGAGGGTGCGGAAACGACGCACTCCGAGGGCGGCGTTGAGATAGCCGTGGCGCTCCTCCTGGCTCGCATAGCACGCCATGGCCGCCTCCAGGCGGGGGGCAAAGGCGGTGACGTCGACCAGCAGATCGGGATGGCCCGGGTGGTTGACCTCGTAGAGAAGGATGCGGAGGTCCGTCCAGGGGGTCTCCTGGCTCTCTCCCTCAGAACGGGACCGGAGCCCGCCGAGCAGCTGGTGGACGGCGGCGAAGGCCGCCCGGTGGTCGCGGCTCACTTCGAGCGGACCTGGAACGAGAAGGATCTCTGGGCGGAGGGTCAAGAGGGCGCGGGAGAGCCCCGCGGTCATCTCGGAAAGCCGCTCCGCCAGCTCGCCGTCCGGAAGTCCCAGGTGGTCGCTGCCGGCGATTCCCAGCACCTCCGCCGCCCGCGCCGACTCCTCCCGCCGCCGCTGCCGGTAGGCGTCACGGGCATTGGCGGCATCCGGCTCGCTCGTCCGGCCGCCGCCGCTGTCGGAGAGGAAGAGGACGCGCACCACGGCGCCCGCGGCGGTGAGCTGGGCGACCAGGCCGCCGCAGCCGAGAACCTCGTCGTCGTAGTGCGGGGCGACGACGAGCGCGCTCGCCGCGTGGACCTTCTCCGCCGTGCCCGGGAGGGGTACCAGCTCGCTCATTGGATGTACCCCAGGGCCCGCATGGCCTTTTCGGTTTCGCTGTCGTGCTCGCGGCGGGCGACGTTGCTCGTCGCGTCGTGCTCCCAGAGCCGCACTCCGCCCGCCGCCGGAGCGAGGCCCGGCCACTCGCGGGCGAGGAGCGCCCGGCGGTCGACCGGCCCTCCGGCGTAGGGGGTGTTCATGCCGATCCGTATCCGGACGGCGGGGAGCGGCGCGCCGTTCAAGGTCGCCGCGATCGTCTGGATCCCCCCGAAGTCCCCCTCCACCCGGAAGCCCTTGGCGATGGCGTCGGATTTGAGGTCGAAGCGCAGGTGGTCGCCCACCAGCTCGACCGTGTCCTCCGGGCCGAGGAAGTAGGGCACCCAACGGGCGGGCGGACGGAGGAAGGTGATCGTCCCGGCGAGTCGGCTGCCGGGAGGGGTATTGGCAGGAGAAGGGGCGGGGAGATCGGTCATCACCTTCAAGCCCGGGAGGTCGAAATCGAGCCGGCGGTGGATCAGCGGCGCCAGGCGCGCAGCGAGCACCGTGTCCCGCGGCCAGAGGTTCTCCTTCTCCCGCGGGTCTTTCGCCAGGTCATAGAGCTCGACCGGTTTCAAGCGCGCCAGATCCTCTTTCCACAGCAGGTCTTCCAAAGCATTCTTGGGGGTGAACGGCTCCCGCGGGTTGTAGAGGATGAGCTTCTTGCGGTCGAGGACCACCGCGGCGCGGAGCGGCATCCCGGCGAGGTGCTGGGTGAAGGCGTAGCGCTCGGGGAGCCGGCCTTTGCCGGTCAGGGCCGGCAGGAGGTCGATGCCCTCCCAAGTCGGATCGATCTTCCCTCCGGCGGCGCTGATGAGCGTGGGGAGGACGTCCAGGAGACGCACGGTGCCGCGAAGGCGCTCGCCCGCCGGGATGTGGCCGTCCCAGCGGAAGAGGAGGGGGACGTGGACCTGCTCCTCGTAGAGGGTCTGGCCGTGCTTCCAGCCGCCGTGGTCGAAGTGCTCCTCGCCGTGGTCGGCGGTGAAGACGATGAGGGTGTTTCTGAGCACCTCGGGGGAGAGGGTCGCCACGACCTGGCCGAGGAAGCGGTCGGCGTAGTGGATCTCGCTGTCGTAGAGCGCCTGGATCTGCGGGATGTCGCGGGCCGGGTTCGGCAGCTTCGAATAGCCGCTGTAGACGTCGTGCACCCAGAAGCCGTTCACCGGCCCGTCGTAGTCGGGAAGGAAGGGCGACTTGCCCTTGACGATCTCCGGATTGTCGTAGGGATCGTGCGGGTCGACGTAGTGGACGTAGGCGAAGAACGGCCGGTCCTGGTGCTCGCGGAGCCAGGGCACGGCGTGCTCGTTCAAACTGTCGGCATGGCGGCGGATCCACTCGACGTCGGCGGGCGGGGCATAGAAGGTCCCGAAGCCGCGCTCGAAGCCGGCGCCGACGTGGAGGACGGGGTTGGCGATGAACCCGCCGGTCGCGTAGCCGAGCTTCGCCATCCGTTCCGCGAGCGGCGACAGCTCGTTGGGGATGCCGAAGGCGGTCAAGTCCGCGCCGAGAACCTCGCCGGGCTCCCGGCCGGTCATCACGGAGACCACCGAGGGGAGGGTCCAGGGGGCTTGGCTGTAGGCCTCCTCGACGACCGCCCCCGGTTTCGCGATGCGGCCGGCGATCTCCGGGCTGGTGTCCCGCCGGTAGCCGTAGGGGGTGAGGTGGTCGCGGCGGAGGGTGTCGACGAGGATGAAGAGAATGTTGGGCCGCGCCCCGGAAGCGGGTTTCCGGGGAGCCGAGACGAGGACGGGTCCCCAGGCCACGAGGTTGGCCTTGGCGTAGCGCGGCGGCAGTCCCTCCAGGTTGGCGGAGAATTCGAGGGTGATCTCCTGCCCGGCGTAGGCCGCGAGGTCGGCGTCGAGGTCGAGCCAACGCGGACCGTCGTAGCCCTGGCCGCGAGTACGGCCGAAGATCACCACCTCGCGGTTCTTCCCACGCTCCGCCACCACCCGCACTTCGAGCCCGGTGACCGTGCGCCAGGCGGCGGGCAGGGTCTCGATCCCTAAGTGGAGCGCCGCGGCGCCGCGCGGGATGCGGCCGTGCCAGGTCCACGGGGCGGTCGTCGTCAGCACCACCGGCCGGCTCTCGTGGTCGTGAGCGACGACCGCGGTCTCCGGGCGCGAGGGGAAGCTCAGGCCGTCGGCATCCCGCTCGGCGTCTCCGGCATCTCCGGCGACAGGGGAGCTGACGCGATAGCGGTGCGTCGCGACCAGCGGCCGCAGCTCGAAGCCCGCCGGGGGCCGGCCGCAGGCGGCGAGGACCGGCAGGATGACGAGGAGGAGGAAGGCGAGCCTTCTCAAGCGGGTCCCCCTTGTCCCCGATCTTGTCCCCGATGACGCCAGCGCAGGATGGCGACGTCCCAGATCATCCGGGCCGAGTCCCGCAACGGATCGACGGAGGAACGCGGCGAGTTGGCCCAGGTGACGCCGACCTCGACGACCTTGTAGCCCCGGCGCTGGGCGAGCCAGACGAGCTCGACGTCGTAGGCGAAGCGCTCGACCAAGAGGTCGGCGAAGAGCGACCGCGCCGCCGTGCCGTCCAAAAGCTTGAAGCCGCACTGGGTGTCGTGAAAGCCGCGCACTCCGAGCATACGGATGAGGAGATTGAAGGTGCGCCCCATGAGCTCCCGATAGAAGGGCTGGTGGAGGGTGACGTTGGCGCCGGGGACCGAACGGCTGCCGAGGACGACCGCGGCGTCCGCCAGATATGGCTGCAGGCGCTCGACGTCCTCGATCGGGGTCGAGAGGTCGGCGTCGACGAGGAGCACCTCGGCGCCCCGGCTGGCGAGGACCCCGGAGCGCACGGCCGCTCCCTTGCCGCGATTCCGGTCCTGGCGCTGGACGACGACCCCGCGATTGACGAAGGCTTCCGCCACGGCGACCGTGCCGTCGGTCGAGCCGTCGTCGACGACCAGGATCTCCGCCGTGAGCGGCCGGCCGGCGAGATAGGCGAGGATGCGCTCCAGGGTGGGTCCGAGCCGCGCGGCCTCGTTGTAGGCGGGGATGACGATCGAGAGGTCCATGGCGGCGGGGGCATTATATGCGGCGGCGTACAGTACAATCGGCGACCGCTCGGGCGTACGTTCCAGCTGGCGTTCTTCAACATGCTCCGCCTCCTCAGGTCCCTGCTCCCCGCGAGCGCCGTCCACGTCCTCTGGGCCGGCCCCGATCCGGACGGGCTTGGCGCCGGCTTCGCCGAGCTCGGCGAGGCGGGGCTCCGGGTCACCGTCGGGGAGATCCCTGAGACGCCTTCCCGCGAGACACCGCCCTACGACGCCCTCATCCTTCCCTCCCCTCCCGAAGGTCCAGCCCTCTCCGTCGCCCGGGCCGCCCTCGCCGAGGAGGGCCGGCTCCTCGTCATCCTCCCGGCGGTTCCGGCGACCCCGGCAGGTGAGGCTGGGGCGCTCGGGGTGGCCCTCGCGGAGGCTGGCTTCGTCGTCCTCCGGGAGGAGACCGCGGAGGAGGGCCGCACGGTCGTCGCGGCGCGGAGAGACCCTTTCGTCGTCCGCGCCTACCGAGAGGGAGACGAGGAGGGCATCCTCCAGCTCTTCCAGACCAGCTTCCACGTCGAGAGGAGCCGCGAACGCTGGCGCTGGGAGTATCGGGAGAACCCCTACGGGGAGCTGCGGATCACCGAGGCCTTCGCCCCCGACGGCGATCTCGTCGCCCACTACGCCGGCTATCCCGTCGTCTTCGTGGATGCGACGGGGGGAGCGCCCCGGCGTTTCGCCGCCCTCCAGATCGGCGACACCATGACCGCCGCCGCCTTCCGCCACGTGGGGCGCGGACCCACGAGCCTCCTCGGCCGAAGCGTCCGCCACTTCTATGCCCACTACTGCGCCGGGCGCGTCGCCTTCAATTACGGATTCAACACCGGAAACATCCAGCGCTTCTCCATGCGCTTCGTGCGCGCCGAGCGGCTGGAGGACTGCCCCTACCGGGTGCTGTTGAAAGAGGCCTTCCGGGGAAAGCAGCCTAGGGGTTTCGGCAAGCTCGGCTGGCGAATCGAGCGGGTGCGCCATTTCGACGCCCGCTTCGACGAGCTCTTCGCCCGGGTTCGCGGCGCCTACAGCCTTCTGATCGAGCGTGACGCCCGTTATCTCGAATGGCGCTACGCCACCTGCCCGGGCAGCGAGTACTTCACCTACGCCCTCTTCCGCTTCGGCCGTCTCGTCGGCTGGAGCGTCTTTCGGCAGAAGGGCGACCGCCTGGTCTGGGGGGATGCCCTGGTCGATCCCCGCTACCGCCAGCGGCTGCATCACCTCCTCGCCCACGTGCTCGCCCTCCCCGAGCACCTGGAGACCCGGCTCGTCGAGGGCTGGCTCCCCTCCCGCCCCGCCTGGTGGGACGAGACCGTGACCGCCCTCGGCTTCGAGCGCCGACCCGAGCCCCAGGAGCTGGGCCTCGTCTACGTCCCCTTCGAGCACGATCCCGGCGAGGACTTCATGCGGCATCTCTACTACACCTGGGGCGACAGCGATCTCTTCTAGGCCGGCCGCTGTCGCCCCGGCCTGCTACAGTGCTCTCGCCCATGGAAGATCCTGCCCTCCTCTACGCTCCCCACGGCGCACCGGGCAAGTTCTTTAACCCGTGGGCGCCGATGACGACCAGCTTCCTCGACGTCCTGCGCTGGAAGCTGCGGAAGAACCCCTACGACAAGCGCCAGCCGCTCCACATCCCGGTGGTCGCGAACGACGGGGCCTATCTGGCGTCGGGCGGCGGGTTCCCGGGGGAGATCGAGCCTCCCTCCGTCACCTGGGTGGGACATTCGACCTTCGCCATCCAGGATGGCGGCGAGGTCTTCGTCACCGATCCCCACTGGGGGCCGCGGGCTCTCCTGCCGCCCCGCAAGTCCCCGCCCGGCATCCCGCTCCAGGCGGTGCCGCCCGCCGCCTGCGCCCTCCTCTCCCACAACCACTACGACCACCTGGACACCTGGACGGTCGACCGGCTGCCGAAGAGCGTCCGCTGGTTCGTGCCGCTGGGGGTCCGCCCGTGGTTTAAGGGACGCCGCAAGAGCGCGGACCTGGAGGTCGTCGAGCTCGACTGGTGGCAGAGCGCCCCGCACGGCCGCTTCACCGTCACCTGCCTCCCCGCCCAGCACTGGTCGAACCGGCTGGACGTCGGCCGGAACGCTTCCCTCTGGTGCTCCTGGCTCCTGACCGGCGGCGAGCGCAGCTACTACTTCGCGGGCGACAGCGGCTATTTCCACGGCTTCCGCGAGATCGGACGCCGCTTCGGTCCGATCGACGTCGCCCTGCTGCCGATCGGCGCCTATGAGCCGCGCTGGTTCATGCGTCCCCAGCACATGAACCCGGCGGAGGCTCTCCGCGCCTTCCAAGATCTCGGGGCGCGGCACATGGTGGGCATGCACTGGGGGGCGTTCGACCTGACCGACGAGCCGGTCGACCTCGCTCCCCGGGTCCTGCGGGAGGAGGTCGACCGCGCCGGGGAGGACCCGGGACGGGGTGTCGGGAAGGACCCGGGAGGGGTCCATGTCCTCGCCGTGGGGGAACGTCTCAAGATCGCCTGAAGCGCAGGCTCGAACGGCCTTGGGGCTGTGCTACAGTTCAATTTCTCTCAGTGGGGACGGCCCCGGAGAAGCCCTCCGGCAAGCTGGGCGCAGGGGTCCCGTCCATGGAACCGGAGGTATTCGTGCCGGCAAGACAGCGGACCCTGGCTCGCCCCGTTCCCGCCCCACCCCGGCGTGCGTCGGAGGGACGAGAGGAACGCCGCGGTGCGGCCGGCCTGGGCGGCAATGCCCGCCGCCCGCTCCAGCTCGAGCTGTTCGGCCGCGACGACACCCTCCCCCAGCGTGGCCACCCCCGTCCGATCTCCCGGCCCGTTCCCGTACCCCCCCCGGCCATCCCTCCTGGCGCGACGACGTCCGCCACGGTGGCGGCGACCCCCGAGGCTCTCCTGCGCCGGCTCTCCCGGCTCACCCGGGGGCGACTCCAGGCGGTGGTGCTGACCGACAACCGGCGCACCATCCTCTCGGTCCAGCCCGTCCGGCCGCGCGACGACTCCCGCCTCACCCTCCGCATCCACCGCTCCTTCCTCGGCGCGCCGGACGCGGTGCTCCAGGCGGTCGCGACCTTCGTCGAGAGCCGCCGGGGGAGCGACCGGGCGCGCGAGGCCCTGGTCGTGCTCCGCGACCACTTCTCCCGCCATCGCGGCCCGATCCGGACGGCGGCCCGCCGCCGGCTCGGCCTCCAACCGGTGGGCGATTCGCTCGACCTCCGGGAGCTGCGCGACGATTTGAACGAGCGCTACTTCGAGGGGAAGCTGAAGGCCGACATCACCTGGGGGAAGGGGGGCGGTGGCGCCGCCCAGACCTGCCGGGGCCGCGCCCGGAAGAGCACCATCCAGCTCGGCAGCTACTCCTATGAGGACAAGCTGATCCGCATCCACCGCGCGCTCGACGAGCCGAACGTGCCGCGCTACGTCGTCGAGGCGGTCGTCTATCACGAGCTCCTCCACGCCGCCATCCCACCCGTGATGCAGAACGGCCGCCGCCACGTCCACACCCCCGAGTTCCGCCGCCGGGAGCGCCTCTTCCGCCACACCCAGAAGGCCGAGAAGTGGGTGGAGGAGCACCTCCCTGACCTGCTCAAGGCCCGCGGTCGGAAGTAGCGCGTCTTTACAAACCTAGCCTTCGCCCTCGTCCTCGAAGCGGTCGATCTCGCGCCGGTCCTTCTTGGTCGGCCGGCCGGAGCCGGCCTCGCGCTGGACCGGCGGCCGGCGCATCAGGCGCGCCATGGGATCGGGAACCGGTCTGGGAGGGCTCAAATCCTCATAGAGAAGGGGAGCGAGGGCCTTCGCCACCGGCCGGTCCTGCAGCTCCCGGACGATCAGGACTCGCTCCCAGTCGCCCTGGGCGAGCTCGACCTTGTCGCCCACCGAGAGCAGCTTGTGCGGCTTGGCGGACATCCCGTTCACCTGCACCCGCCCGAGCTCGCACGCATGCGTCGCCTGGGTGCGCGTCTTGAACATCCGCGCCACCTGGAGCCACTTGTCGAGCCGCACGCCACCCATGGGGGGAGTCTAGCGCAGGTGCCGGGCCTCCATGGTCTTCTTCTGTTGCTTAACTTACGCCCCCATTGTGCTATCCTCCGGGGTGCCGTGAGATCGCCGAGCGCCAAGCTGAGAGTGAAAGTTCCCCAAGAGAAGGCCGCCGTTTCCCCGGTTTCCCCAGGGTCGGATCGGAGCCTGTTGGGGATCGGCCTCTACAGCGTTCCGGAGGCTTCGCGGATCAGCCACGTTCCTGCTGCCGTCCTCAGGCGCTGGCTCTGGGGCTACCGGTATAGCGCCGGCGCCGGGGTGGAGGGCCCGTCGCGTCGGGTGCCGCCGCTCTGGGAGCCGCAGCTTCCCACGATCGAAGATTCCCGAACCCTCACCTTCCGTGACCTGATCGAGGTCCAGTTCGTCGACAGATTCCGGCAGGAGGGCCTCAGCCTGCAGTCGATCCGCAAGACCATCGGGCTCGCCGCAAAGCTGCTCGCGACCTCCTATCTCCTCTCCTCGGTCGAGTTCAAGACCGATGGCAAGTCGATCCTCGCGCAGGTCGTCGAGCCCGGAGAGCAGGCCCGGGTGTTCGATCTGGTGACCGGTCAGTACCTCTTCGACTTCGTCCTCGAACACCTCTACGATGCCCTGGAGTACTCCGATCTCGACGAGCTCGTGCGCTGGTGGCCCCTGGGCAAGGAGAGGCGGGTGCTGATCGATCCGAAGAGGAGCTTCGGACGGCCGATCGTCCGGGAAGGGGTTCCCACGGCGATCCTCGCCGGCTCCTACACGGCCGAAGGCTCGATCCGGGCGGTCGCCCGCTGGTTCGAAGTCGCCGAAGAGTCGGTTGAAGATGCGCTCGAGTATGAGCGTACCCACGCGGCAGCGTGAGATCCCTGGCCTATCTGAGCGGCATCCCTCCCGCCCCCAACCGCAGAACCACCGAAGCCCGCTCCATCCCCGCCCAGATCTCCGCCGGTCCCGGGGGGGAGGTGAGGAGCGCTCGGTAGTCCGCGAGCCTCTGCGGCCAAGGATCGGGAGCGGGGGGTCGGACGAGGCCGGTGACGGCGGCGAAGAACAGGAGATAGCCGAAGGCCGTGGCTACACAGATCGTGAATCGGGCCACCCTCCTCGCCCGCTGGGCGGATGCTCCCAGGAGATGGGCGAAACCGAGTCCGAGGAAAGGCAGGGCATCGGTCAGGAAGCGCTGGCCGTAGCCGCCTGGATTCGCCCACTCGGACCACCAGCCGTAGAGGATGGCGGTGCCGAGGAGGGCGAGAAAGGCGACGATCCCCATGCCCGGTGCGGGGTGGGCCTCGACCCCCATGGGCGCCAACGCAGAGCTGCTTTTTTGGGGCGGGCGGGTCCCTCCCCCCTGGGCGGGCGGTGGTTGGGGCAGGGGGGAGGTTAGGAGGGGGGCATCTCGCGGTAGTAAGACCTCCCGAGGGCCGCGCCCGCCCCAGAAGCTTGCGCCAGCGCCTATGAGCTCGCTCCCGGCCACCCAGGCGAGGCCGAGGGCGGCGAGGAGGAGGGCCGGGTGGAAGACGAAGAGCCCATGGTGGGGTGAGAGAAGGACGTTCCAGGGTGAGGCGAGGGTGATCCGCCAGTCCCCGCCGTAGGCGGTCGGTCTCCAGGTGCCGGAGCCGGCGTGCCAGTAGAACGGCAGCAGGAGGAGCGGCGGGACGAAGCCCGCTCCGAAGGCGATGAGAGCGCGGAGGCCGCCGAGCCGTTCGCCCCGGGGCCGGCTGCCGCCCGCAAGGATCGCGCAGGCGGCGGCGGGGAGGAGGCCGACCGCCCCATAGCGGACGAGGGCCGAGAGACCGAGCACCGCCCCCGCGGCGAGCGCCTGCCGCCGGCTTCCCTTTTCCCGGTAGCGCACGAGAAGGAAAAAGAGGAGGCTCGCGAGAGCGAACGTCGGGGCATGAGTCATCCCCACCAGGGAGTAGAAGAGGAGCGGGCCGCCGAAGAAGGTCGCGGCGACCGCCGCCGCGACGATCCCCTCGCTCCAGCCCAGCCGGCGGAGACCGAGGGCCAGCCAGAAGAGTCCGAGGAGGGTCGCGAGGTTGCGCGCCAGGACGATGGCGGCCGCTTCGAGGAAGACCCGGCGGGGCACCCGGCCGACCGGCGGCAGCTCGACGCCGCGGGCGAGCCAGCGTCCGGGGAGGACGGTATCGGCCGCCCGGCCGGCGAGAAACGGCGGCAGATCGAGGAGCAGGATGCCGGGTGGGTACTGCATGGCGAGGTGGCCGGAGGGGGTGGGCACGATGCCGTTCGTGACCCCGCGCAGGTTGTTCTCCAGGTGGAGGTCCGAGTCGTCGACCAGGGACTCCAGGGCCGCGAAGCTCGCCCAGCCATCGCCGCCCAGACCGCGGTCGAAGGCGAGCATGTGGAGGGCGGCCAGGAGGAGGACGGCTGCCAGGCGGCGAGAGAAGAGGCGGGGCATGATGGGGCTCGGTGCGGGATTATGGCAAGCTTCCGCCATGCGCGTGCCGCCCGAAGAGTTCGAGGCCCTGGTCGAGCTGGCCCTGGACGGTCTCCCCGACGAGATCGCCGAGCTGCTCGAAAACGTCGTCGTCGTCGTCGAGGAGGAGCCCGACCCCGAGGATCTGGAGGCCCTGGAGATGGACCCCGAGGACGAGCTCTTCGGCCTCTACCAGGGAGTTCCCCAGACCGAACGCGGCACCTCCTACCTCGCCCTCCCTGACCGGGTGGAGATCTACCGCGGCCCCATCCTCCGCTCTTGCACCAACCGGCGCGAGGTCATCCGCGAGGTCCGCGACACCGTCGTCCACGAGCTGGGGCACCATTTTGGCCTCGAAGAGGACGACATGCCGTACTGAATACACATCTCGGCGGCAAACCTGCGCATCCACGGATCGGAAGAACCCTGACAATGTCGTAAACGCCTCTTCACGTCACAGTCATACACATCGGAGCCGCGACAAGGTGTCTAAACACGCCGTGACATGCAGCCAGAAGCTCATCGCTACACCCTGAACCTTCATTCGGGTGTAGGAGTGGACCCTCGGTACCGCCCATCGACGCAGAAATTCATATATCTGACGAAAAATACACGTTTACGGTGCGTTGCTACACCTCCATCGCGATCCACGGATCTTTCGCGGGTATTCAAAATCCGGCGAGCCTCGTAGGGGTCTCCGGCCCTACAATCTCTCCGTGAAACGCTCCCAGAAGCGGCTCCTCCTCCTCTTCCTCGCCCTCCCGGTGCTGGTGGTCTTCTGCACCGTCCTCTACATGCGGGGGATGGCCTACCTGGAGGGCACCCCGCGCAACTTCTGGGACAGCCTCGAATGGTCCGCCGAGACCCTGACGACGACCGGCTATGGCGCCGACAGCCATTGGAACCACCCGGTCATGGTCCTCTACGTCGTCACCGTGCAGTTCCTGGGGGTCTTCCTCGTCTTCCTCATCTTCCCGCTCTTCCTCATCCCGTTCCTCGAAGAGCGCTTCGAGACCCGCCTGCCGCAGACGATCGTGGGAGCGCTGTCGCGACACGTCCTCGTCTACCGCTACGGGCCGGCGGTCGAGACCCTCGTCAGCGAGCTTGCTGCCGCCTCGGTGCGGACGGTCTTCCTGGAGCACGACGAGGTGGCGGCCCGTCGCCTGGTCGAGGCCGGGCACCGGGTCGTCCACCGCGGGCTCGACGACGCGGCGCTCCAGGCGGTCCGGCTGGCGACCGCGCGGGCGGTGATCGCGAACGGCACGGACGACGAGAACGCCTCGCTCATCCTCGCCGCCCGGCACTTCGGGTTCAAGGGGCCGGTCTTCGCCGTCGTCGAAGAGCCGTTCTACCGGAAACCCATGATGCTCGCCGGGGCGACCGCGGTCTTCACCCCGCGCCACATCCTGGGAGCGGCCTTGGCCGCCCGGGTGAGCGCCCGGATCAACCCCGGGCTCGCGGGCGTGCAGCCCCTCGGCCGTTCCCTCGTCGTCGCCGAGGTGCGGATCGAGCCCGGCAGCCCGCTCGCCGGCCAGACCCTGGAGCAGGCGGCGCTCCCCGCGCGGACCGGGGCGACGGTGATCGGCGAGTGGGTGGGCGGCGAGCTCCGCACCCGCCTCGGTGCCGGCTTCCGCCTCGATCCCGAGGGGGTTCTGGTCGTCGTCGGCAGCGAGGCGAGCGTCGAGGCGGTGACCGGGCTCGCCGGCGGTCTGCGGCCGCCGGGTCCGCCCGGACCTTTCGTCGTCGGCGGTTTCGGCGAGGTGGGGAGGAAGGTCGTCGAGCTGCTGACGGTCGTCGGCGAGGAGGTGCGGGTGATCGACCGCCACCCCGGCCCGGGGGTCGACCTCGCCGGGGACGTCCTCGATCCGCGAATCCTCGAGGAGGCCGGGGCGACCGGGGCGCGGGCGGTGATCCTGGCGCTCGACAGCGACAGCGCCACCCTCTTCGCCACCGTCATCTTGAAACAGCTCGCCCCCCACGTGCCGGTGATCGCCCGCGTCAACCAGGCGGAGAACGTCGAGCGCATCCACCGCGCCGGCGCCGCCTTCGCCCTCTCGATCAGCCAGGTCTCCGGCCGCATGCTCGCCCAGAAGCTCCTCGGCGAGGAGGCGGTCGAGCTCGACCCCCAGCTCAAAGTCCGCAAAGTCTCGGCCGCCGCCCTCCACGGCAAAACCCCGGCCGACTTAGCCCTCCGCGAGCGCACCGGCTGCTCGGTGGTGGCGGTCGAGCGGGGCGAGGAGGTGCTGGTCGAGATCGGTCCCGGTTTCCGGTTCGCGGCGGACGACGCGGTCTACGTCTGCGGCAGCTCGGAGGCGGTGCGGCGGTTCGGGGAGTCAGCTTGACTTCGCGCGGTCCCTGCCGAAGAATCGCTTCGATCCGTAGTATCTATCCTTTCTGAGCGGTCCGTGGCTGGTCATCAGGGTTCAATCGGGGAGGTCGCGCCCATGGTGCAAAGATCCTGGTTCCGATTCCTTCGCGTCGTGCCGGTCGCGCTCCTCGCCCTGGCGACGGCGTGCGCGTCCCAACCGTCTCCCCAACCCGTGGCGCCTGCCGCGGCCCGGCCGCCTCTCGTCGAGAAGCGCTACGACGTGATCATCATCGGCGCTGGGATGGCCGGCCTCACCGCCGGCAAGAATCTCAAGCATGCCGGTCGTTCCTTCCTGATTCTCGAAGCCACCGACCGCATCGGCGGGCGCGGCCGTACGGACAAAACGACCTTCAGCGCGCCGATCGACCTGGGCGGAGCCTGGATTCACAACGTTAAGACCAACCCCTTGACGCCGATCATCACCGGCAGCGGATATGCCACCCAAGAGACCGACGTCGATGCCTCGCATCATCTCTTCTTCAACCACCATTTCGCCGGCCCCGAGGACCAGGAGCGGTTCGAACGGATCACCACGGCCTTCGAGGAGTCGCTCGAAAAGTCCCAGGATCATGACGACGCGGCCGCCCATCACCTGCCTCGGGAGGAGCCCGGGGGAGGGCCGGTGGCGCCGGGAGCGCCGCCTTTCGAGAAGCTCCGCGAGCTCGTCGCGCTGAATTCCGGGCCTTTGGAGAGCGCGGTGGAGCTGGAGGAGAGCTCGTCGGTCGATGCCGGTGCGTTTCTCGCCGGCGAGGACGTGCTCGTACAGCGCGGCTATGGCACGTTCGTCGAGGAGTACGGCGAGGAGGTGCTCCCGGAGGTCCGCCTGAGCTCGCCGGTGACGCGGATCGCCCGCGAGCCGGAGGGGGTGACGGTCGAAACGAAGCAGGGAGAGCAATTCTCGGCGCGCATGGCGCTGGTGACGGTGTCGACCGGAGTCCTCGCCGCCGGAAAGATCCAGTTCGAGCCCGCGCTTCCTCCCAGCAAGGTGGCGGCGATCCGCGGCCTGCCGATGGGACTCCTCGACAAGGTGATCCTGGAATTCAAGACGCCCGACGTCTTCCCCAAGAAGGACGGCGCCCCGGTCGAGAACTCCTGGCTGCTCTACGGCGGCGACCTCGACCGCCGAGACGATGACATGGCGTTCGTCTTCCGGCCGATGGGAACCCTGATCGCCATCGGATTTTTCGGCGGCAAGCGGGCCTGGGAGCTCGAACAGCTGCCGGAGCACGGCCGGGACCGTATGATCGAGCTGGCCCTGGCGGCGATGAGCGACATGTGCAGCTGCGACGCTCGCGCGGCGCTGGTCCAGGCCCGCACCACGGAATGGGGCGCCGACCCGTGGACGCTCGGCGCCTACTCGGCGGCTCTCCCGGGCCAGGCCGCGATGCGCCAGAAGCTGGCCGAACCGATCGACCACCAGCTGTATTTCGCCGGCGAGGCCTGCGACTACTCGACCTACAACGGCAGCTTCGCCGGCGCCTACAACTCGGCGCTCAAGTCGAGCTACCAGATGATCACCTGTCTGCATCACCAGGACCGCCACGAGGCCTGCCCCTGAAGGCGCCGATCTGGGAATGCGCCCTCCGGCCGTAGACGTTGACGTAAAAATGCCAGAGGTCTCCATGCTCCCCTCCCCGCTCCCCCTCTTCCCGCTGACCGGGTCGCTCCTCCTGCCGGGGAACTTCCTGCCGCTCAACATCTTCGAGCCGCGCTACCGGAACCTGGTGACCGACGCGGCGGGGGAGGGGCACCACGTGGGGATGATTCAGCCTTTCGTGCCGCGCCAGGACAACTGGCCGGCGCTCCACCTGCCGCCCGAGAACCCGGAGCTCTACGACGTCGGGTGCGCCGGGCGGATCGAACGCTGCGAGCCGCAGGCGGACGGGCGCTTCCTTCTGCTCTTGAAGGGGGTGACCCGCTTCCGGGTGCGCCAGGAGCTGCCGCTCGTCCGCGGCTATCGCCGGGCGGTCGTCGACTACTCGGGCTTCGAGGGGGATTTCAAAGAGACCGAGCACCCGCTGTCGCCGGGCCGGCTGCTCTCGGCGCTCAAGGGGTTCGGCGAGGCCCATCATCTGGAGCTCGACTACGATCTCCTGGGGGCTCTCCCGGGGGTGTCGCTGGTCAACGGCCTCGCCGTGGCGCTCCCCTTCCCGCCCGCCGAGAAGCAGGCGCTCCTCGAAGCGCCCGACCCTGCCGCTCGCGAAGAGCTGCTCCTCGCCTTGATGGGCATGGGGCTCGAACCCACGACCCCCGAGGAGTACTACTCTCCCCCCACGCTCAATTAACGCTCCATTGAGGAGATTGTAAGATCGCGCACATCGACGGCGACATCCGTGGCCTCAAGACTTCGGCGGTCCGCGCGCTCGAACGGACCTTCCGCCGCCGGGTGCCGCCCGAGCAGGTGGTCTCCCCCGAGCTCGCCCGCCACCTGACCGAGCTGTCCCGGGAGCTCAACCGCCAGGTCGGGGTGCTCCTCTCGCGCGACGGCACCGTCCGGAATGTCATCGTGGGCGACGCCCACAGCCTGACCCTCCCCGACATCGGCCGCCTGCGCGGCGGCCTCAGCCGCTTCCGCGGCCTGCGCCTGGTCCACACCCACTTGCGCGGCGAGCCGCTGACGCGCGACGACTTGAACGACCTCGCCCTCCTGCGGCTCGACCTCGTGGCGATGGTCGAGGCCCTCCCCGACGGGCTCCCCGGGAAAGTCGAGGTCGCCCACCTCTCGCCCCGGGCGGCACGCTCCGGAGTGGCCCCGGCCGGCGAGTCCCCGGCCACCCCTGCGGCCCCGGCGGCCGAGCCGTTCGAGCGTCTCACCGCCCCCGAGCTCTACCGCCTCGACTTCGACTTCCAGGCGACCATCCGCGCCTTGGAGGACGAATTCGCGCGGGTGACCTCCGCGGCGGGGGAGACCGATCGCGAGCGCGCTCTGGTGATCGGCTTGAATCCGGACGACGAGCACTTCGAGGAGACGCTCGATCTCGTGCGCTCGGCGGGGCTCGCCATCGCCGGCACCGTCCGCCAGCGCCGCGCCCAGGTCCACCCGCGGACGGTGGTGGGGAGCGGCAAGCTCCAGGACATCGTGCTCGAAGCCATGCGGAGCCGCGCCACGGTCGCCATCTTCGATCTCGACCTGAAACCCGGCCAGTCGCGCGCCTTCGAGGACGCCACGGGCCTCAAAGCCATCGACCGCACCCAGCTCATCCTCGACGTCTTCGCCCAGCGCGCCAAGAGCCGCGACGGCAAGCTCCAGGTCGAGCTGGCGCAGCTCAAGTACGACCTGCCGCGGCTGACTGAGAGAGACGCAGGCCTGTCGCGCCTGGCGGGCGGCATCGGCGGCCGGGGTCCGGGCGAAACGGTGATGGAGGTGGGGAGGCGGCGCATCCGCGACCGCATCAGCGCGCTCGAAAAGCAGATCGAGAGTCTGTCGCGACAGCGCGACCTGAGGCGGCGGAAGCGGCGGGAGGAGAAGATCCCGGTGCTCTCGATCGTCGGCTACACCAATGCCGGCAAGAGCACGCTCCTCAATGCGCTCACCGGCAGCGAGGTCGAGGCCGCGAACCAGCTCTTCATGACCCTCGACCCTACGAGCCGCCGCCTGCGCTTCCCTCGGGAGGGCGAGGTGGTGCTGACCGACACCGTCGGCTTCCTTACCGATCTCCCCAAGGATCTGGTCACCGCCTTCCGGGCGACACTCGAAGAGCTCGCCGACGCCGACCTCCTCCTCCACGTCGTCGACGTCTCCGACCCTCGCCTGGAGCCCAAGTACGAGGCGGTGGTGCGCATCCTGGAAGAGCTGAAGCTCGACGGGATCGAGCGTCTGGTGGTCTTGAACAAGGCCGATCTCGTCGAACCCGAGCGGGTGGCGACCTGGCTTGCACGCTACGACGGTGTCGCGGTCTCCGCGGCGAAGCGCCAGGGGATGGCGGAGCTGATCCGCGCCGCCGAGGAACGGCTGGGGCGGGACGAGCCGCTGGTCAAGCGATACGAGGCGGGGCCGGTGTATTAAGAAATCTTCTTCGGCGCGGCTCCGCCGGAGATCAATCTCCGGGCTATGCATTGCGCCGGCTGAAGCCGGCTTCGCGACACGGAAAGGCTTTGGACGGAATCATCCTGACGCCGTATCCATATCGATTTGTCAACGTTCCGGCACTGCGACCACGTCCATGCGAAGCCGGATTTATCCGGCGCACCCCATAGCCCGGAGATTTATCTCCGGCGAGGCCGGCACCCGCGTATTCCTTCCATATGCCGAATCTAAAGTCCCCATCAGCCGGCCTCTACCTCCACGTCCCCTTCTGCTCGAAGATCTGCCCTTACTGCGATTTCGCGGTGACGACCGGCGGCCGGCGGCGGCGGGCTGAGTTCGCGGCGAGTCTCATCGCCGAAGCCGGCATGTGGTCCGGAGAGCCTTTCTCCTTCGATACGGTTTACTTCGGAGGCGGCACCCCCTCGGCCTTGGAGGCTGACGACTTGACGCGGATCGTCGAAGCCCTTCGCGGCTCTCTTTCCATCGATCCCGAAGCCTGGATCTTCCTCGAAGCGAACCCCGAAGACGTGACGGTGGAGAGCCTGGCCGCCTGGCGGAGCCTCGGGGTCCGTACTCTTTCGCTCGGTATTCAATCCTTCGACGCCGGCAATCTCACCTTCCTGGGTCGCCGGCACACCCCCGAAGAAGCTCGGCAGAGCGTGCTCCTGGCGCGCGAGGCGGGATTCGATACCGTTTCGGTCGATCTCATCTATGGAATGCCGGATCAGGACGTAACGGCCTGGCGGCGGGACCTGGAGACGGCCGTGGCGCTCTCCCCGGACCATCTTTCCTGCTACCAACTGACGGTCCACGAGGGAACCCCCTTCGGGCGTTTGGCGGAGAAGGGGCAGCTCGCCGAGCTGCCGGAGCCGGCCCAGGCCGATCTCTTCCTTTTGACCCACACCTTCCTTGCCGACTCCGGCTGGGCCGGCTACGAGGTCTCGAACTTCGCCCGTGCCCCGGAGCATCGGTCGCGCCACAACCGGAAGTATTGGGACCACACCCCCTACCTGGGGCTCGGCCCTTCCGCCCACTCCTTCTCGGAGACTCGGCGCTGGTGGAACGAGCGGCAGCTGGGAGAGTGGCAAGCACGGGTCGCCTGTGGAGAGCGACCCGTCTCTGGGGAAGAAGAGCTGGAAGCCGGGCAGCTCGCCCTCGAAGAGCTGATGCTCGGCTTCCGTACCTACGCGGGGGTCGATCTCGGCCGAATCCGCGAGCGCTACGGGATCGACATCCTGGCGAGAAACGCCGCCTTCGTCGCGCAACTCGCCGCCGACGCACGGGTCACGGTGGAGGGGAGCCGGATCGTGCCGACCCTCGCGGGGCTCGCCATCGCCGACTCCTTGGCGCGCGGGTTCGAGATCACACCCTGAAGAGCGAGGCTCCTACTTCCGCTTCGCCACGTTCTCCATCGTCTTCGTGGATTTTCCCGACGCGGGATCGACCATGAACATCTCCATCTTGAAGGTGTTGTCGTCCAGCCAGGTGACCACCTGCTTGGTGTCGATCTTCTTGCCGGACGTGGGGTCGAGCATGCTGGCGGTATAGGTGAACGACTTGCCGGATGCATCACAGGCCCCGGTCGAGCTCATGATGCCGGTGCCCGCGTTGTCCACCCATGAGGAGACGTACTGCTTGGCGACGTTGTCGTAGCCGTCGGTGCTGCGGCCCTCGAAGGGCTGGCCCATGAAATCGCCCTTGTAGACCGACTGCACGTACCGCCCGCCGAGGATGGGCTCGGCGTGCATGGTGCCGACCGACTGCATGGCCGGCTGGCCGGGCGCCGCAAACATCTTGATCGTGTAGGTCCAATCGCCCACGTAGCGCTGGAGCGGCTTGTGGTTCTCGCCGGGGGTGGCGGCCTTCATCATGGCCTCCATGTCCGCGCTGCTCATTCCGGGTGGGGCGGGAGGCTTCGGCTGGTCTCCCTGGGCGAGGACGGCGGCGGGCACGAGCGCGGCGGCGAGCAGGAGCGGGGCGACGGCGGAACGGATCTTCATCTCTCTTCCTCCTTGTATTACGCTGGGTTAACGCCTAAGCTATCAGGCGGCGAGGGTCGCGTCAAGAGGGAACCGGAGAACACGTCCCATTCCCGGAAGGCGCGCCTCCTGTATCATCAGCCACCCGAAAAGGACCGCCCGAAGCGGGCTTCCATAGAACCCTGGAGACTCTGACCGCAGCATGCCGCCGCCGACCTACGACTCTTCCGCCATCGAAGTCCTGACCGGGCTCGAGCCGGTGCGCAAGCGCCCCGGCATGTACACCTTCACCGACAAGCCCGACCACCTGGCGCAGGAGGTGATCGACAACTCGGTCGACGAAGCCGTCGCCGGGCACTGCACGGAGATCTCGGTCACCCTCCACGCCGACAACTCCTTCTCGGTGGCCGACAACGGCCGCGGCATGCCGGTCGATCAGCACCAGGGGGAGAAGGTCTCAGGCGTCGAGGTGATCCTCACCCGCCTCCACGCCGGAGCCAAGTTCTCGGACAAGAACTACCGCTTCTCCGGCGGTCTCCACGGGGTGGGCGTCTCGGTCGTCAACGCCCTCTCCGAACGCCTGGAAGCCTGGGTGCGGCGGGGCGGCAAGGAATACCACATGGCCTTCGCCGGGGGAGAGAAGACCTCCGAGCTCCAGGTCGTGGGGACGGTCGGCCAGCGCAACACCGGCACCACCGTGCACTTCTGGCCCGACCCCAAGTACTTCGACAGCCCCAAGTTCACCGTCTCCAAGCTCAAGCACGGAATGCGCGCCAAGGCGGTCCTCTGCCCGGGCCTGACGATGCGCTTCACGCACGAGGGAGCGCCGGAGGACGACGAGGTCTGGCTCTATGAGGATGGGCTCAAGGCCTACATCCTGGACGAGTTGGAGGGTGCGGAGCTGGTTCCCGAGATTCCTTTTCTCGGTCACTTCCAGGGCGCCGACGAGGAGGTCGACTGGGCGGTCGCCTGGGTGGCCGACGATTCCGACCTGGTGACCGAGGGCTACGTCAACCTGATCCCCACGCCGCAGGGCGGCACCCACGTCAACGGCTTTCGCGGCGGTTTGACGGAAGCCATCCGCGAGTTCTGCGAGCTGCGGAACCTCCTGCCGCGCGGAGTGAAGCTCGCCCCCGAGGACGTCTGGGCGCGGGCCTCGTACGTGCTGTCGCTCCGCATGAAGGACCCGCAGTTCACCGGCCAGACCAAGGAGCGGCTCTCCTCGCGCGAGGCGGCGGCGTTCGTGTCCGGAGTGACCCAGGACAGCTGCGCCCTGTGGCTCAACCAGAACACGGAAGACGCCCTGAAGATCGCCCGCTTGGCGATCGACAGCGCCGTCGCCCGCCAGCGCGCCGGCAAGCAGGTCAAGCGGAAAACCGTGACCTCCGGCCCAGCCCTCCCCGGCAAGCTCGCCGACTGCACGAGCCAGGATCTCGGGCAGACCGAGCTCTTCCTGGTCGAGGGCGACTCCGCCGGCGGCTCGGCCAAGCAGGCGCGGAGCCGGGAGTTCCAGGCCATCCTGCCGCTCCGCGGCAAGATCCTGAACACCTGGGAGGTCGAGTCGTCCCAGGTGCTCGGCTCGCAGGAGGTGCACGACATCGCCGTGGCCCTCGGGGTCGACCCCGGCGCCGAGGACGTCTCGGGGCTCCGCTACGGGAAGATCTGCATCCTCGCTGACGCCGACTCGGACGGCGCCCACATCGCGACCCTCCTCTGCGCCCTCTTCCTCCGCCACTTTAGGCGGCTGGTGCTCGACGGTCGGATCTACGTCGCCATGCCGCCGCTCTACCGGATCGACGTCGGCAAAGAGGTCTACTACGCCCTCGACGACCGCGAGAAGAAGGGCATCCTCGATCGCATCGCGGCCGAGAAGAAGCCGGGGAAACCCAACGTGCAGCGCTTCAAGGGCCTGGGAGAGATGAATCCTCTCCAGCTCCGGGAGACCACCATGGCCCCCGAGACCCGCCGGCTCGTCCAGCTCGTTCTGGAGCCCGGCGATACCGCCGATGTCGGCGAGATCGGTACTACCGGTAATGCCGATGGTCATGCGAGCGACCGGATGATCGACATGCTCCTCGCCAAGTCCCGCGCCGGGGACCGCCGGGAGTGGCTGATGGAGAAGGGCAACCGGGCGGAGGTGGAATAGCCATGCGCAAGTCCACCCGTGGGAAAGGCAACGGCAAGGGACCCTCCCCGATCCTCCCCTTTGTCGAGTCCGAGCGCCAGCCGCTCGCCGAGTTCACCGAGAAGGCGTACCTCGACTATTCGATGTACGTCGTCCTCGACCGCGCGCTCCCCCACGTCGCGGACGGCTTGAAGCCGGTGCAGCGACGGATCGTCTACGCCATGTCCGAGCTGGGGCTCTCGGCGGCCGCCAAGTTCAAGAAGTCGGCCCGCACGGTGGGCGACGTCCTCGGCAAGTTCCATCCTCACGGCGACACCGCCTGCTACGAGGCGATGGTGCTCATGGCGCAGCCGTTCTCCGTCCGCTATCCGCTGGTCGACGGCCAGGGCAACTGGGGCTCGCAGGACGATCCCAAGTCGTTCGCCGCCATGCGCTACACCGAGGCGCGGCTCACCCGCTTCTCCCAGGTGCTGCTCTCCGAGCTGGGCCAGGGCACCGTCCAGTGGGGACCGAACTTCGACGGCACCCTGGAAGAGCCGCGGCTCCTGCCGGCGCGCCTCCCGAACGTCCTCTTGAATGGTGCCTCGGGGATCGCGGTCGGCATGGCGACCGACATTCCGCCGCACAATGTGGGAGAGGTCGTCGCCGCCTGCCTGCTGCTGCTCGACGATCCCATGGTCGGCGACGAGGCGCTCCTGGGCGCCGTGGCCGGCCCCGACTTCCCCACCGACGCCGAGATCATCAGCCCGGCTTTAGAGATCCGGAAGATCTACGAGACCGGCGCCGGCTCGGTCCGCCTGCGCGCCATCTGGGAGCGGGAGAATGGCGACGTCGTCATCACCGCCCTCCCCTACCAGGTCTCGGGAGCCAAGGTGCTCGCCCAGATCGCCGCCCAGATGCAGGCGAAGAAGCTCCCCATGGTCGAAGACCTGCGGGACGAGTCGGACCATGAGAACCCCACCCGCCTCGTCATCACCCCGCGCTCGAACCGGGTGGATCTGGACGAGCTGATGGCGCACCTCTTCGCGACCACCGATCTGGAGCGGCCGTACCGGGTCAACCTCACCGCCATCGGGCTCGACGGCCGACCGCGGCTCTTCACCCTCCGCGGCATCCTCACCGACTGGCTGCGTTTCCGCACCGAGACGGTCCGCCGGCGCCTGCAGTTCCGCTACGACAAGGTTCTCGCCCGCCTGCACGTTTTGAACGGCTACCTCATCGCCTATCTGAATATCGACGAGGTGATCCGGATCATCCGCACCGAAGAGGAGCCGAAGCCGGTCCTCATGCGCCGCTTCGAGCTGACCGACGTCCAGGCCGAAGCGATCCTCGAATTGAAGCTCCGCCACATCGCGAGATTGGAGGAGGTCAAGATCCGCGGCGAGCAGGCGACGCTCGCCAAGGAGCGCGACGGCCTGGAGAAGATCCTCTCCTCGGAGGCGCGTCTCCGCCGCAAGGTGCGCGAAGAGATCGAAGCCGACGCGAAAGAATTCGGCGATGCCCGGCGTTCGCCCATCGTCACCCGCGAGGCGGCGAAGGCGCTCGACGAGACGGCGCTCCTCCCCACCGAGCCGGTCACCGTGGTGCTCTCCGAGAAGGGCTGGGTGCGTTCCGCCAAGGGGCACGAGGTCGACCCGCGCGAGCTCTCCTACAAGGCGGGGGACGCCTTTCTCCAGTCGGCCAAAGGGCGGAGCAACCAGTCCGCCGTCTTTCTAGACTCGACCGGCCGCACCTACTCGCTCGCCGCCCACGCCCTCCCCTCGGCGCGCGGCCAGGGGGAGCCGCTCTCCTCGCAGCTCCAGCCGCCGCCGGGAGCTTCTTTCCTGAGCCTGCTGATGGGGGGAGACGACGACTTCTTCCTCCTCGCGACGACCGCCGGCTACGGCTTCGTCGTCCAGCTGAAAGACCTCTACGCCAAGAACCGCGCCGGCAAGGCGGTCCTCTCGGTGCCGGAGGGGGCCCGGGTGCTGACGCCGATCCGGGTGATGGACATGGACAACGACCTCCTGGCCGCCGCCTCGGACGAGGGGCGCCTGCTGATCTTCCCCATCACCGACCTGCCGCTCCTGAGCCGCGGCAAGGGCAACCGCATCCTCCATGTCAAGCCCGGCGAGTCGATGGTCGCCCTCGCCGTCCTCCACGAAGAGAATTCGCCCCTCCGCGTCCACGCCGGCAAGCGCTACATCAACCTCAAACCCGCCGACTACGAACCCTTCGTCGGCCAGCGCGCCCAGCGCGGCGCCAAGTTGCCGCGGGGATTTCAGAATGTTTCGATGTTGGAGGTGGGGTAGGGGACCAGAGAGCCCACGATCTCAGACCCAGGCGCTCATCAAATGTGCCAGGCTCCCGACGCGGAACCCATCCGTGCGATCCTTGAAGTACCTGGCGTTGATCTCCTCCGTTCCCAGGTCCGTCACCCTGCTGAAGCCCATCGCCTGTAGATCCTTCTGAAGGATCGCGGGCTCGAAGAACGCCTGCCAAGGCTCGCCGGCCGCGGCGACCCGGTTGGCGAGCGCGTCGAACACCCTGCGCTCGGTTGGGCTCAGCGACAGCGGTGAGATCGCGTAGTCGAAGACGACGCCGCTGCCGCTCGGTGCCGACGCGACGAAGCGCAGGGTGGCCATCACGGCCTCGGTCGTCAGGTAGGGAGTCACCCCCAGCCACGAGACGAAGGTGGCTCTCGCCGGATCGTGTCCCGCGGCTCGCAGCTCGACTTCGAGGCTCTGCGTTTCGAAATTCACCGGTACGAAGGTGAGATCTCCGGGGAGCGGGATCTCCACCTCAGCGAGGCGCGCTCGCTTCAGGGCCTGCGTCGCGGGGTGATCGACCTCGAACACGCGGAGAGAGCCTTCGGGATAGGGATTCCGATAGGCGAAGGTATCGAGGCCCGCACCCAGGACGACGTACTGGTCGACGCCCCGGCGCACCCCGAGGGCGAGCTCGTCCTCCGCGTAGCGGCTGCGAGCGGCCATGAAGGCCCGCAGGTAGGGCGAGAGCGGGCTGGACTCCCCTCCCCGGGGATCGGCCAGCAGCGCCCGAGCGCCCTCCCGGCCGAGGATGGGAATGGCGATCGGGTCGTCGAGGATCTTCGGGTCTTCGAGGAGTTGATGGGCCGCGCGGCGCAGGGCGACGCGCTGGGCCGTGGTGCTCGGTCGGTTCTCTCGCATCGGCGTCGTCCAAGGCGCCCCTGTAGTCTACCTTCCTGGCCGGCGCCACGACGGCTTCAGGTAAAGTAGCAGCCAGCGAGAGGAGCTTGCGATGCCCGAACCCGTTACGCTCGAAGTCTTCACCGACTACGTCTGACCCTGGTGCTACCTCAGTACCGTGCGTACTGACCGGCTCGTTTCAACCTACGGCCTGAATCTCGTCTTGACCCTCTTTCCCCTCCATCCAGAAACGCCGCTCGAAGGGATCGAGATCGCCAAGCTCTTCGCCGGCCGCAACTTCGACATCGAAGCGGCCCACGAGCGGATGGCGCGATTGATGGCGGCGGAGGGTCTGCCCTTCGCTCGGCGCACCCGGACCTACAATAGCCGCCTGGCGCAGGAGCTGGGCAAGTGGGCGGAGACGCAGCCCGGGGGCGAGGGCATCCACGACGCCCTCTACCAAGCCTATTTCGCCGAGGGCCGGAACATCGGCGACATTGATGTCCTCGTCGAGCAGGCCCGAGGCCTTGGGCTGCCGGTGGACGAGGCTCGGAAAGCGCTCACCCTGCGGACCTTCTCTCCGGCGGTGGACCGCGACTGGACCCGCGCCCGCGAGATGGGGGTGACCGGCGTGCCGACCTTCACGGCGGGCGGCTTCGGGGTGGTGGGCGCCCAGCCCTACGAGGAGCTGGAGCGGCTGGTCCGGCATGCGGGCGCCGTGCCCGTAACGTAGAGAGAAAGGAACGAGATGAGCTTCAATGAAACCGACTGCCTCCGCGCCCGCAAGGACTTTCCCTCCCTCGCCCGGATCTGGAAGGGACGGCCCCTCGCCTTCCTCGACGGCCCGGCGGGCACCCAGGTGCCGGAGGCGGTGATCGGCGCGATCTCCTCCTACTACCGGAGCGCCAACGCCAATGCGCACGGCCAGTTCGTCACCTCCCGCGAGTCGGACGCGATCGTCGACGCGGCGCGGGCGGCGGCGGCGGCGTTCGTGGGGGCGCCGAGCGCTCGGGAGATCTCCTTCGGCGCCAACATGACGACGCTCAACTTCGCCCTCTCGCACGCCCTCGTCCGCGCGATGCGGCCGGGGGACGAGATCGTCATCACCCAGCTCGACCACGAGGCCAACCGGGGCCCCTGGCTGCAACTGCGCGAGCGGGGGATCGAGATTCGCGAGGTGGCTCTTAGACCCGACGGCCGGCTCGATCCGGAGGACTTCGCCCGCCAGGTCGGTGCCAAAACGCGCCTGGTCGCGATCGGCCACGCCTCGAACGCCCTGGGGACGGTCAACGACATCGCTCTCGCGCGGCAGCTCTCGCGGGATGTCGGCGCCTGGCTCCTGGTCGACGCGGTCCACTCGGCGGCCCACTTCCCCTTGGACGTGGTCGCCCTGGACGTCGACTTCCTCCTCTGCTCGGCCTACAAGTTCTACGGTCCGCACGTGGGCATCCTCTACTCCCGCCCCGGCCTTCTCGATCGCCTGCGGACCGACCGCCTGAGCACCCAGGAGGAGGAGGCCCCCTATCGCATCGAGACCGGCACCTTGAACCACGCCGCGCTCGCCGGGGTCGGGGCGGCCATCGAGTACATCGCCTCCTGGGGACAGGGAGAAACGCTCCGCGAGCGGGTGGTCGCCGCGATGAGCGGGATCGCCGACTACGAGCACGAGCTGGGACGCTTCTACTCCGAGAACGTTCGCCAGATCCCCGGCGTCACCGTCTGGGGTCCCGGCTTCGGGAGCCAGGGGAGCGGGACGAGCGGGCTACGGGCGCCCACCGTCTCGATCACCGTCGACGGTCTCACCGCGGAAGAGGTCGCCGCTCGGCTCGGCGAGCAGGGAATCCAGGTCTGGGATGGGCATTTCTATGCCGTCCGCGCCATCGAGATCCTCGGGCTCCGCGCGAAGGGCGGCGTTCTCCGCACCGGGATCGTGATGTACAACACCCGCGAGGAGGTCGACCGCCTGCTCGCTGGGCTTGCGGAGCTCGCGGCGGGAAAAGCGGTACCGGCGCATTCTGCTGTCGTCGGCGCACCTCATGTAGAGTAGGCAATCCAAGAACCCCCCCATCGGGGAAAGGAGGTCGCGATGAAGAAGGAGAGCATCCTGCGGGCCTGGAGAGATCCCGAGTACCGCGAGAGCCTGAGCGCGGAGGAGCGGGCGGCCCTGCCGGCCCACCCCTCGGCGGCCATCGAGTTGCGGGACGAGCAGCTGACCACGGTCCGCGGCGGCGACGTCGTCGCGGTCGGGGACATCAGCGATACGGTCAAGACCAGCAACACCCCGGGGACCCAGTCGAGCTGCTGCCGCTGCTGCGCGGTGGCCGGCGACCCGGCGACGACCCTGTTCGACTAGCCGGTTTTTGACCCCTACTCTTCTCCACGGCCTGCCAGGGATCCGGAGGGTTTCCTCCGGATTCCGCCAATCCCCCCGGATGAGCTCTCCCTTTACAGATCCCGCCTGGTATCGCGCCCTCGCTCTCACCGAGCGCCGGCCGGCTCCCGGCACCGCCGGCACGGTTTCCGAGATTGCGCTCGGCCGCCGTCGGCTCGAACGCTGGCGGAGCGAGCCGCCCTTCGCCGAGGAGCCCGCTCTCTTCGCCGAGCGTCTGGCGGCGGACGATCTCTCCGCGGACGATTTCCTCGCCCTCCTGGGGGAGCCGGAGGCGGCGCTCGCGGCGCGGCTCCCCTTCCCCGAGGCTTTCGAGGAGCTCGAAGCGATCTTCGCCGAGTACGCCTCGGGCCCCGGGGCCGAACTGCCGTTGCCGCCTTTCGAAACGGTGGCCAACCGGACCGGAGCGGGATTCCTGGGCCTTGTCCTTCCCCTCCTCCGCGCCGGCTACGATCGCCTCCTGCGCGGCTTGGAAGCGCTCGGCCCCGAGGCGGCGGCGCGGCTCGCTCCGAAGGCGACGGGTGCGCAATTTTTCAATGACCTCCTTCTCCGCCTCTTCGCGCTCCTGCCGCGCACCCTGGTCCTGGAGCTCTCGGCCGCCCGTCTCGAAGGGACCCTCCCGGGCGACACCACGGCGGCGCGGTTCGACAGCTTCGCCGCCCGGCTGCGCGATCCGCAGGCGGCCCTCGCGATCCTCCAGCAGTATCCGGTCCTCACTCGCCTCGCGCTCACGACCGTCCGCGACTGGGTCGCGGCGAGCCTCGAAACCTGTCGGCGGCTCCGGGACGACTGGGACGCGATCGTCGCTACCTTCAGCCCCGAGGGGGACCCGGGTCCCCTGATCGCCGTGCGCCTTGGGGCGGGCGACCTCCATCGCGGCGGCCGCTCGGTCACCCTGCTGCGCTTCGCCTCCGGCCTCCGCCTGGTCTACAAGCCCCGCTCGCTCGCCGCCGAGGCCGCCTTTCAGACTTTTCTCGCCTGGACGAACGCCCGCGGTTTCACCCCGGCCCTCCCCCTCCTCCGCGTGCTCGACCGCGAGAGCGATCAGGGGAGGTACGGCTGGGTCGAATTCGTCGCCGCCCGCCCCTGCGCCGAGCCGGATGAGGTGGGCCGTTTCTACGAGCGCCAGGGCGGCTACCTGGCCCTCTTCTACCTCTTGGACGCGAGCGACCAGCACCACGAGAACATCCTCGCCGTGGGCGAGTACCCCTATGCGGTGGACCTGGAGACCCTCTTCCACCCCAGAGTGGACGGCCCGCGGGTCGAGGACCCGGACGAGATCCCCGGCAGCGCCCTCTTCCACTCGGTCCTCCGCGTCGGCCTGCTGCCGAAGTGGATCGCCGGCCCGGGGGGAGCGCGGCTCGATGCCGGCGGCCTCGCCTCGGTCGCCGGACAGGAGAGCCGCCACCCTCTGCTGGAGCTGGCCGGCGAGGGGACGGACGAGATGCGCTTCGGCCGCCGCACCCTGACGATGCCTGGAGCGAAAAACCTGCCGGTCCTGGGCGGCCGGGAGGCCGAGCTTCCCGACTATGCGAGCGAGCTTCAAGCCGGCTTCGGCCGCATGCTCCGGCTGCTCCGCGACCACCGCGCGGAGCTCCTGGCGGCGGGGAGCCCGCTCGATGCCTTCGCTTCTGCCGAGACCCGGGTCGTCTTCCGCCCCACCGCCACCTACAGCGAGCTGTTGACCGAGAGCGTTCATCCCGACGTCCTCGGCAACGCTCTCTTCAGGGACCAGCTCTTCGATCGCCTCTGGGTGGCGGTGGCGCGCAAGCCCTACCTCGCCCGGCTGGTCGCCGCCGAGCGCGCCGACCTCGCCCGCGGCGACGTCCCCCTCTTCACCACCCGCCCCGGCTCGACCGACCTCACGACCTCGCTCGGGACCCTCCCCGGCTTCTTCGGCGAGACCGGAATCTCCCGGGTGCGGCAGAACGTCCGGCGCCTGAGTGAGGCGGACGTCGCCCTCCAGCTCTTCACCCTCCACGGCACCCTGACCGCCCTCGACCTCTCCCGGCGAATGGCCCTGACCGCGCCTTACCAGCTGCGGCCGACCGCCGGGCGACCGGACCCCGGCGCGCTCCTCGCCGCCGCCTGCGCCGTGGGCGATCGGCTGGAGACCATCGCCTTCCGCGGTCCGCGCGACGCCTGGTGGCTGACCTTAGCCGCCCTCGACGGCGGGCGCTGGGCCTTTGCCACCGCCCAGGCCGAGCTCTACGAGGGGGTGCCGGGGATCGTCCTTTTCCTCGCCTACCTGGGCGCGGCGACCGGGGAGGCGCGCTATACGGATCTCGCCCGCCGCGGGGTGGAGACGATCCTCGCCCTCCTCGACCGTCTCGGCCGTGGCACCGCCACCCGCCGCCTCGCCGGGGCCTGGAACGGCCTGGGCGGGCTGGTCTACGCCTTCGCTCACCTGGCCGTTCTCTGGCAGGACGAGTCTCTCCTCGACCGAGCGGAGTCCTGGCTGCCCGAGATCGCGACCCTCGCCGCGACCGACGAGACCTTCGACCTCATGAGCGGCGTCGCGGGGGGCTTGGCCGTCCTTCTCGTTCTCCACGAGCTGCGGCCGGCGGCGGGCGCCCTGGAGATCGCCCGCCGCTGTGGCGAGCGCCTCGCCGCAGGCGCGCTCCCCATGGCGCGAGGGGTCGCCTGGCCGCCGGCGGTGCCCGGTTTTAAGCCTCTCGTCGGCTTCTCCCACGGCAGCGCCGGGATCGGCTGGGCCCTCCTGCGCCTCGCCGCGGCCACGCAAGAGAAGAGTTTCCGCGAGTTGGGCCTAGCCGCCATCGAGTACGAGCGGAGCGTCTACGATCCGGCGCAGAAGAACTGGCCCGACTTCCGCGAGTTCGGCGGGCCGGTCGAAAAGCTCCACGAGATCGACCCTTTCATGTCCGCCTGGTGCAACGGCGCCGCGGGGATCGGCCTCGCCCGGCTCGACACCCTGGCGCTCTTGGACGACGCCTTAGTCCGCGAGGAGATCGCCGCCGCCGTCGCGACGACCCTCGCCCGCGGCTTCGGCAAGAACCACTGCCTCTGCCATGGCGACCTCGGAAACCTGGAGCTCCTCCTCCAGGCGGCCTGGCGCCTCGGCGATCCGGCCCTGGAGGAGAAGGCCTGGCGGATCGCCGGGGGCATCCTGGCGGACATCGAAGTCTCGGGCTGGCGCCTGGGAGCCCCCAAGGGAACCGAGCCGCCGGGCCTCCTGGTGGGCCTCGCCGGGATCGGCTACGGCCTCCTTCGCCTCGCCGCCCCTACCCAAGTCCCCGCGGTCCTCCTCTTGGCGGGACCGCCGTCGTCGAGCCTCCCGCGATGACCGGTCGACCCACTCGCCTTCTCCTCCTCGGCTTCGGCCACGTCGGCCGGCGGCTCGCCGAGATCCTCGCCGACCGCGCGGCCTGGCCGGGGCTCGCCGACCTGGACGTCGCCGTCGTCGGGATCACGACCGGCACCCGGGGCGCGCTCGCGAACCCGGCCGGGATCGATCTGGGCTCGGCGCTCGCCGCGATCCGCTCTCGCGGCGATTTTTCCGAGCATCCGGACTTCTCCCGGATGACCAGTCCCGAGGCGGCCCGCACCCTCGACTACGACGTCCTCGTGGAGATGACCCCACTCGACCTTCCGGGTCGAGGTCGGGACGCCATCGCTCACATCCGTACCGCCCTCACGCGCGGGCGCCACGCGATCTCCGCCAACAAGGGGCCGCTCGCCTGGGGCTATCGGGAGCTCCGCGACCTCGCTCGGGCACAAGGGCGCGCCTTCCTCCACGAAGCGGCGGTGATGGACGGCGCTCCGGTCTTCAACCTCGCCCGCCACTGCCTGCGCGGCAACGTGATTCAGAAGATCGAAGGGATTTTGAATTCGACGACCAACTTCATCCTGGGAGAGCTCGAAGCGGGAGGCTCTCTAGAGGAAGCCGTCGCGAAGGCCCAGGAAATCGGCGTCGCCGAGGCCGATCCCCGAAACGATATCGACGGCTGGGACGCGGCGGTCAAGGTCGCCGCTCTCGCCAACGTGCTTTTGGGAGCAAGCCTCACCCCCGAGGAGGTCGAGCGCGAGAGCCTGCTGGGCGTCGGGCCTGATCGCCTCCGGGCCGCCCGCGAGCACGGGTGCCGGATCAAGATGGTCTGCGAGGTCTTCCGGGAGGGAGATCGCGTCGTTGGCCAGGTCCGGGGCCAGGTCCGGGGTCGGGTCCGGGCCCGCGAGGTGCCGCTCGACGATCCCTTCGCCCTCGTCGCCGGCACCGCCTCCATCCTCCGACTGACGACCGACCTCCTGGGAACGATCGTTCTGACCGAAGAGAATCCGGACCTGACGACGACGGCCTATGGGATCTTGAGCGATCTGCTGAGCCTGAGGAGCGGGACGACCGCGGCCTGAGAAGCTTTTTCCCAGGGAGACGGAAACCTACTTCAAACGAAAATCCCCCGGGGAGGCGGCCTGCCTCCCCGGGGGAGCTCTCCTTGCAACTACCTGTCTCGCGTTGCTATTTCGCCGGCTTCCCTTCCACCGCCGGCGCGGTGCTCACCTCCGGGGCCGCGGGAACCGTGGACAAAAGCGACGCGAGGGGCGTCTTCTTGGCGCCGGTCTTCTTCCGCGGCTTGATGCCGAACTCGCGCAGGCGATCGTTCTGCGGCCCGTGGATGCCCTGGAGAACCAGGCTCAAGCGGGTGTAGAGATCGTCGCCGTCCACCAGGATCTGGTTGCGTTGGGTCACGGTCACCCCGATATCCGCGCGCAGAACCTTGAGTTGATTCTGGAGCGTCATCGCGGACATCACCATCCCCTGGAATTGGGTGAAGGCGTCCGCCAGCGCCGGCAGGTCGCCGATGTGCGGCAGCAGGTTGGCGACGAGGTTCTCCCAGCGGAAGAACTTCGCGGCCTGCGTCGTCTGTCCCTGCTTGTTTCCCTTGGCGGGATTGGCGGCAGAAGGGGTGGGATCCGGGGTGGGCGGGGGCGTGTTGGTATCGGTGCTCATTTGGAAACTCCTAGCTTTTGGGTTAAGCTACAGAGCGTCCCTCATGGACGTGCCGGGTCCTCTTCACAGGGAACCTGGCGCTCTCCGTAGCCGGTTAGGGGTACAACCTATCGGCGACAAACTCGGAGGGGGGCTCTCCTGGCCGGGAGCTCTCCTCCAGCTTCACTTCTACTTCCAATTCCAATTCCTCTCTGTTCGATCGTTGCGCGGCCCTGCCGCGCGGAGTCCTGTCCCATCCGTTCTCCTCCAAGGTGGGGCCTCAGAGCCCCGGTCCGGTTCGTCTGACAGGGACAATGGTATCCGCTACCCGAAAAATGTCAAGCCATTCGCCTAAAAAAAGTGCCATGGAGAATTTCAGCGGTAAAAAATCTCGCCTAAGTTCTAGACCTGCCCCCTCTTAGCCTTCCCCAAGGCCCGCCACGAGCGCAGAAAGACCGTTCGGCGAGCGCAAAAACGCCTCGGGATTCCGCCAAAGGCCCTCGGGAAGGAATTTGAGCGCCTCGGTGCCGCGCCGAAGCCCTCGGGATTGAATACGAAGCCCTCCGTCTCGAATCCGCGGGGCTCTGGATTGAATTCGAGGCACTCTGGAATCCCTCCGAGGTGCTCCGTCTCGAATCCGAGGCACCCTGGAATGAATCCGAAGCCCTCGGTCGGGAATTGGAGAAGCTCTGGCAGGAATTCGAGGCTCTCTGGCGGAATCCCGAGGGGTTTTTCCGGCGATTGGAGGGCGCAACCTCGGGCGCGCCCGTTGCGTACCTCAAGGGTGACCCGCGGTGGCCTGCGCGCCGCCCAGACGTAAAGGAGCTGCCGATGCTGCGCGACTTCATCCAGGCCTGGCGCTCGCTCTCTCGAAGCAAGGAGTACACCGCCGCGGCCGTGCTGACGCTGGCGCTCGGGCTCGGCGCCAACGCGGCGATTTTCACCGCCGTCCTCGATGCGGTGCTGCGGCCGTTGCCGCTGCCGACGCCCGAGCGGCTGGTATGGGTGGGGCACGCGCACCGCGAGAGGGGCGTCGTCGGGGCCTTCTCGCCGCAGGACTTCGACGACCTGGCGCGCGCCACGACCGGCAACGCCTTCAGCAGCGTCGCCGCCTACGCGTACTTCCCGCGGTTGAGCGGCATGAACCTGACCGGTGCCGGCGAGCCGCTGCGGGTGCCGGTGGCGAACGTCTCTGGTGCCTACTTTGCGACCCTCGGCGCGACGCCGGAGCTCGGCCGGCCGTTGCTGCCGAACGACGATCGTCCCGGCGGCGACCACGCCGTGGTGCTAAGCCACGCTCTATGGCAGAGCCGCTTCGCCCAGGATCCCGCGGTCGTGGGGCGCAAGGTGATCCTCGACGGCGAGCCGTTCGTGATCGCCGGGGTCATGCCGGCCGGTTTCGCGCTGCCGGACCGCGACGTGCGCCTCTGGGCGCCGCTGTCGCTCGTCGGGGAGGACAAGATCCCCCACCGCCGGGACGTGCGCTGGCTGTCGGTCGTGGGACGCCTCGCGCCGGGGGTCACGCCGCGGGCCGCCGTCGCGCGCGTCGAGACGGTGCTGGCCCGCCTCGCCCGGCAGTTTCCGGAGAGCAACGAGGGTTGGGGGAAGGCGGCGCTGCGGCCGCTCCACGAGGTGGTGGTGGGCGACGTGCGCCCGCTCCTCGCCGTCCTCGCCGCGGCGGTCGGCGCGGTGCTCCTCATCGTCTGCGTGAACTTGGCGAATTTGACCCTGGCGCGGGCGACCGGTCGCCGCCGGGAGCTCGCGATCCGGGCCGCGATCGGCGCCACGCCGCTCCGCCTGACGCGCCAGATGCTCGCCGAGAGCCTGGCGCTGGCCCTGGGCGGTGGCGTCCTGGGGCTCGTCCTGGCCCGCGTGGGGGTGGCGGCGCTCCGTGCGGTCGCCGCCGATTTCCTGCCGCGCGCCGGCGAGATGCGCCTCGACGGCACGGTAGTGCTCTTCACCCTGGCGCTCGCGGTCGCCACCGGCGTCGGTTTCGGTCTGGTGCCGGCGCTCTCCGCGGCGGGAGCCAGCCTACGCGAGGCGCTGCAACAGTTCGGCGGCGGCGGCCCAGGCCGGCGCTCGGCGTGGCGGCTCGGGAGCGGCGGCCTGGTGGTGCTGGAGACCGCACTGGCCACGGTGCTGCTCTTGGGCGCCACCCTCCTGCTGCTGAGCTTCCGGCAGCTGCTGCACGTCGATCCCGGATTCAGAAGCGACAGCGTGCTGAGCTTGAGCATCACCATGCCCGACGCGCGGACGCTCGGCCCCGACCATGGCACCCGCTACAGCGGCGCGATCCTGGAGCGCCTGCGCGCTCTCCCCGGCGTGGTGGCGGCCGGCGCCAGCCACACCCTGCCGCTCGCCGGCGGCGGCGAGCCTTATTCCTTCGAGGCGGTGGGCGCCGCGACGCCCCAGAAGGTGGTGCCGGCCGGCGGGGTCTTCATCGTCTCGTCCGGCTACTTCCGCGCGCTCGGCGTGCCGGTCGTCGCCGGCCGGGATTTCGACCGTCGGGACGACGACGGCACCTCACCCCCCGCGATCGTCGTGAACCAGGCGCTGGCGCGTCAGCTGTGGCCGGGCCAGAGTCCCCTCGGCCAGCGGCTGCACAGCGGCGACCTCGACCTGGCGGTCGTCGGCGTGGTCGGCGACGTGCGCAACGACGGCCTCGCGAAGCCTGCCGCGCCGGCGGTCTACGGTCCGCCGTTCCTCTTCCCGCGCTCGACGTTGAAGCTCTTCGTGCGCACGAAAGCCTCCCCCCTGGCCGCCCTGGCCGCGGCGCGGCGCGCGATCTGGGAGGTGGACCGGGATCAGCCGATCGCGGAGGTGGTCACGTTGCAGGACGTCGTGGCGGGCAACCTCGCCCGGCCGCGCCTGCTGAGCTGGCTGGTGGGCGCCTTCGGAGGCCTCGCGGCCCTCCTCGCGGCCCTCGGCACCTACGGGGTCATCGCCTACGGAGTGCGCCGCCGCACGCGAGAGATCGGTGTCCGCATGGCGCTCGGCTCCAGCCGGACCGGCGTCGTCGGCCTGGTGGTACGGCAGGGGATGGGCCTGGGGCTCTGCGGCCTCGCCTGCGGCCTCCTGGCGGGCGGGATCGGCGCGCCGCTCTTAGCCAGCCTGCTCTTCGAGGTGAAGCCGCTCGAACCCACCGCCTTCGCCGTCGTGGCGCTCGTCGTCACCGCTTCCGCCCTGGCGGCCAGTTACCTGCCGGCGCGTGAGGCGGCGAGCGTGGACCCTCTGTCGGCGATACGGACGGAATAGATCGGGACCCAGCCCCGGGGCGGACGACGGTCAGACGCCGCTTCGCGGCGGTCTCTTTTACGAAAGAGCGTCCAGGCTCAGCTTGTAGCGGCGTCCGCCGATCGTGACCTCGGTCTCCACGTGCTCGGCGGGCGCCGCCGGAGTGGCCGGCGTCGCTGGCGTGGCAGCCTGAGATCCAGAGGGTGCAGCCGGTGGCGCCGACGGATTCGAGGTCGACGGCACTCCCGCCGCACCGGGCGAGCTGTTGGGCGCCACGGGACCCGGATCGACGGTGACCCCGACCTTGTTTGCCGCGGGCACCACCAGGGCATCCCACGCCGGGAGGTTGCCGATCGCCACCAGTTTCATGAGATCGTCGTCCCGATCCGTCACCGCGTAGTTCGGGGGCAGCGGCAAGCCGCCGGCGCGGATCACCTGCTCTAAAAGCTGTCGGGAGTAGCGCTCGCCGACCAGGGTCCCCGACACGGGCGAGTCGGCGCCGCCGATCGGCACGCCGAAGGTGTCCTGGTTCTCGGCCGGCGTCCAGGAGGCGCGCGCCGTACCGAAGTCGCGGGTCCGGTAGATGATTTCCGTCGCGCCCTGCCCGACGCGGAGCCAGACCGGGACGCTGCGGTACACGGTGGGACCACTCAAGGGATCCGACACGGGCCTCTCCTTCCCAGCCAAGGCCGGGGGTCGCGGTAAAGGACCGGAGAGGTCGTTACCGATTTGGAAGGTAGCATGCGTATAGCTGGGTCGCAAGGACGGGATGGCGACCTCCCAGGAGACGCCCACCTCGATCTGGAATGCCTTTCCGCGCCGTCACCAGATTTGATTGGTGTCGCCTTCTGACAGTTGTAGCTGCAATTGGGGGAGAAGCCCATTACCGCGGTAAGATTTGCCCATGGCAATCGCATACTCGAAGCTGACGGCACAGGGCCAGATCTCAGTTCCCGCCGAGGTCCGTAGAAAGCTTGGCATCGGCCCGGGCTCGATTCTTGAGTGGGACGAGCAGGGCGAAGGCATCGTCGTCCGGAGAGCTGGACGCTATACCTCGGAGGACGTGCACCGGGCCCTCTTCCCGGCAGCGCCTCAGCCCCGGACCTTGGAGGAATTGAAGGATGGGGTGCGGAAGTACGTGAAGACCCGCCATGCGCTCCGTTGACACCAACGTCTTGGTCCGGTTGGCAACCCGGGATGATGCCCGCCAGACGGCTGCTGCCGAGGACTTCATCTCCAGGGGTGCCTGGGTGTCTCACATCGTCCTCGCGGAGGCGATGTGGGTCTTGGGCTCGGTCTACGAGCTCGGTCCGGAGAAGATCGCGACTGCCGTCGAGATGTTTCTCAGCCACCGGGATCTCACCATCCAGGACACCGAGACAGCCTCGGCCGCGCTCGAAGAATTTTCGGAAACGGCCGGCCTTGGGGTTTTCCGATTGCCTGAGCCTTGAGGTGGCGCGAAAGGCAGGCCATCTGCCACTGGGAACCTTCGACCGCGGGCTCGGCGCCCTTGAGGGTGCACAGAGGCTGTAGGTACAGGCCCGCGCACAGCCGATCTCGAAGGAGAGAGGCGACCATAGCGTAGAATCCCCGCACCGTGGTCCTTTTCGTTTTCGTCGCCGTCTACGTCACGGCGCTCGGCCTGATCATCGGCAGCTACCTGAACGTCGTCGTCTACCGGCTGCCGCGCGGGGAGTCGACGGTGTGGCCGGGGTCCCGCTGTACGTCGTGCGGGGCGGCGATCCGCGCTCGCGACAACCTGCCGGTCCTCTCCTATCTGCTGCTCCGCGGCCGCTGCCGGAGCTGCGCCACCCCGATCTCCTGGCGCTATCCGGCGATCGAAGCCCTCACCGGCCTGCTCTTCCTCGCCTGCCTGCTGCGTTTCGGCCTCCGCTTGGAGACGCCGGCCGCGCTCCTCTTCTGCTGCCTGATGATCGTCCTCGCGGCGATCGACATCGAGCACATGCTGCTCCTCGACCGCCTGACGCTCCCCGGGCTCGTCATCGGGCTCCTGCTGCAGCTGTGGATTCCCTGGGCGGGCGGCCTCCTCGGGGGAATCCTCGGCGCGGCGCTCGGCGGCGGCATCCTCCTCGCCATCTCCGGCGCCTGGTATCTGCTGCGCCACGAGGAGGGGATGGGCCTGGGGGACGTCAAGATGCTCGCCATGGTGGGCGCCTTCCTGGGCTGGAAGGGGGTCATCGTCACCCTCTTCGTGTCGACCCTCACCGGGGCCATCGTGGGGATCGCCGTGGCGCGGAAGAGCGGCGACGGCCTCAAGGCCAAGCTGCCGTTCGGGGCCTTCCTCGCCTTCGGCGGGCTCGTCGCCCTCTTCTTCGGCGCGCCGCTCGTCAACGCCTACCTCGGGCTCCTCAAATGAACGCGCGGCCGGCGGTGCCAGGGTCGGTGCCCCGGCGGCGCCGCCTGGGGCTGCGCAACGAGGTGCTGATCCTCCTCCCCGCCGCCCTCATCCTCCTCGTCATCCTCTCGTCTTTCACCCTGGTCTCCTACCGGAGCGCCCTCCTCCGGCTCACCGAGGAGCGGCGTGACGAGGCCGCCCACCTCGCCCAGGCCGCCGCCGCGGCCCTGGCGACGAGCGCCCGGGCGCCCGGCGCGCTCGCCGGCGTCGCGCTGCCGAACCTCCAGCCGCTCGCCCCCGGAGCGCGGGGGATCGCCGTGCTCGACCGCGCGGGACATCTCCTGGGCGCGGCGGGCGAGCCACCGGCCAATGCCTTGGACGCGGCGGCCGGGCGGTCGCTCGCGCAGCCGTTCCAGCCGTTCGGGGTGGGACCGGACGAGCGCCTCCCGGATTCGATCGCCGGCTACGCCCCCCTCCCCGGCGGCGCCAGCGTGCGGATCGAGCTGCCGGCGGCCACCCTCGCCGGCCAGCGGCGGGCGATCGGCATCCTCACCGTCGTCGTGCTCACCGTAAACGGCGCTCTCCTCGTCCTCGTCGTCGTCTTCCTCCGCCACCTGCTCGCCCCCTACGAAACGCTCCTCGCCCGGGCGCGCGCGGTGGGCGAGCTGCGGGAGGCGGAGGGCGATGGGGGAGAGGACGAGATCGACCTCCTCGTCGGCACCTTCGAGCGCGCCCTGGCCGCCCTCGCGGCGCGCGAGCCGCCCCCGGGCGCTCCCGCCTCCACCCCGGCGGAGACCGGCGAGGACGACATCGCGGCGCTCGAACGGACCCTCTCGGCCAGTCTGCAGAGCGGCCTCCTCCTCCTCGACCGCGAGGGGCGGGTGGTCGCCCTCAACGAGGTCGGCGCCGCTCTCCTCGGTCTCGTCGGCACCGCCGGGGGCCGCCCTCCGGGTCCCGGAACCCCCCTCGCCGATCTTCTCGCCGGCCAGCCCGAGCTCGCGGCGCTCCTCGCCGCGGCGGTCGCCGAGGAGCGCGAGGTGAACCGCCAGGAGTGCACCCTCCGGGGCTCCGCGATCACCCTCGGGCTCACCGTCCATCCGCTGCGCCGCCAAGCCCACCGCGCCGTCCGCGGCTATCTCGTCCTCTTCGCCGACCTGACCGGAGCGCGGCGGCAGGCGGAGGAGAGCCGGCTGGCCGAGAGCCTGGCGCAGCTCGGCGAGATGGCGGCCGGGGTCGCCCACGAGCTGCGCAACAGCCTCGCCACCCTCTCCGGCTACCTGACTCTCCTCGAACGCCGGCCGGATGCGGCGACGACCGCCGAGTATCTGGCCGAGCTGCGCCACGAGACCGATCACCTGAAGCGGGTGCTCGACGACTTCCTCGCCTTCGCCCGGCCGGGGACGGCGCGGCCGGAGGAGCTCTCGCTCGGCCGCCTGCTCCGACGGGTGGCGGCCGATCCGGCCCTGGCCGGCCTCGCCGTCGAGGTCGTACCGAATGCCGGCAAGGCCGGCGAGCTGGACGACGTCCTCCTGCGCGGCGACCCGCAGCTCCTGGAGCGCGCGTTCGGCAATCTCTTCAGAAACGCCGCCGAGGCCGAGCGCGCCGCCGGCCGTGAGGGGCCGGTCGAGGTGCGGGTGCGCCGTCTGGCCGGCGCGGCGGCCGGGGAGGCGGGGGGAGCGGTCGAGGTTTCGATCGCGGACCGCGGCCCTGGAGTGCCGGCGGAGCTCCGCGAGCGGCTCTTCCACCCCTTCGCCACCGGCCGCCCGGGCGGGGTGGGGCTGGGGCTCGCCGTGGCCCAGCGGGTGATCAACCTGCACGGCGGCCGCATCCGGCTGGAGGACCGCCCCGGCGGCGGGACCCTCGCCCGGATCGTCTTCCCCGCCGATCGGCTCATCGAGCAGAATCGTTACCTTCAGTAACGACGAGCGGCGATCCTCCCGCCGCGCCCGTGTTCGCTGTCTCCGGCGATCTTCTTGATCTACAAGGGGTAAGCGGATTCCGCGTGGACGGAGAAGGGGGCGGCATCGGCTTTGCTCTCTACGGAAGGCACAGCAGTTAGGAGGACTTGTCAGATGAGAGAGAACCTGCCGGTGGGGACGGGCGCGGAGCGCGGCTTCACCATCATCGAAGGGCTGGTCGCCTCGGCGATCCTGCTCATCGTGGCGATCGGCATCCTGCCGCTCTTCGCCAGCTCGATCCTCAACAACACCCGGGGCAGCGACTCGACGACGGCGTCGAACTTCGGCAAAACCTCTCTCGAGTCCTGGGGGGCGCTGCCGTTCGACAACATCTCGGTTCTGGTGCCTTCCGGCCAGACGAAGCTCGAGATCGACGACTGGTGGAAGCCGGGTAACGGCAAGATCAACGACACTTCGCAGGGCTGGACGACGACGATACCGCCTGTGACGACGCTCTCGACCTGGAACCGCCAGACGACGATCCAGCAGTACCAGAGCGTCGACTCCGTCAACGGCGGCGACCTCTCGACTCCCTACGACGGCTCGACGCCCGCCAACTTCACCCAGCTGAAGCTGGTGACCGCGGTCGTCCAGAGCAGCAAGGGGGGCGGGATCCTGGGCGGCGGCGAGCACATCACCTTCAAGGTTTTAAAGCCTTTCTGACGGAGACCGGCCATGCGAAGCGAACGCAAGTTGGGAAGACGGGGGGAATCGGGCTTCACCCTGATCGAGATGCTGGTCGCCCTGTTCGTCACGGTCGAGCTGATCCTAGCCGTCCTCCTCCTCTTCGACTTCAGCAACAAGCTGACCCGGGTGCAGACGAACGTCACCGACATGCAGCAGTCGCTGCGGGTGGCGCAGTACGACACGGTGCGCTTCATCCGCATGCTCCGCCGCGGCGGGCTGCCGCTCGGCCCGATGACCGCCGGCGCGGCGGACGCCAACGCGGCCGCCACCCTGAACGGGATCGGCCTGTCGGTGCGCGACAACGCGGCGGCCGGGGCGCTGATCGCCGGGGCGGGCTCGCCGACGGTGGTCACCGGGAGCGACGTCCTCATCATCCGCGGCGCCTTCTCGAACCCGGTCTACCAGGTCGACTCGGCCTCCCTCACCCTAGACCCCATGAGCCAGAGCGGAACCGTCACCATCGCGGCCACGGTGCCGAGCGGCGGCTCGGGGATCGTCGGCATCCCGCAGCAGCTGACCGCCCTGGTCAACGCGGTGAAGTCGAAGATCCCCGAGGCCCTGTTGCTGGTGAGCCCGGTCAACGACTCGCTCTACGCCGTCGTCGAGCTCGACCCTAACTCCATAAAGACGAACATCGGGAACCCCGCCGCGGGAGTGACGGTCGCCTTCAAATGGACGGGCGGGCGGACGGCCGGCTACAACGCGCTGACGCCGGGCGGTACTTATCCGCCCACCCTGACCACGATCAGCAATGTCAGCATCCTCGAGGAATACCGCATCTACGTGCGGAGCGTCTCGAACAATCCGCCGGCTGCCGCGGCGAGCGCCGCGGACAAGGCCGCGGCCCTGAACTCCAAACTCTCCCGCGCCCAGGTCTTCCCGAATTCCGACGACCCCTACGGCCCGGGCACCGCGGGCGACCCGGCCGCCAACGCCAGCAACGCCTCCAACCTCTCGATCGACGTGGCGGACGACGTCACCGACCTCCAGGTGGCGCTCGGCTTCGACTCGACGCTCGGCAACGGCCTGATGCGGCAGAAGATCCTGTCGACCGTCGGCATCGACGACACCGGGGACAACAACGACGACTGGCTGTTCAACAGCCCGGCCGACATCCCGATCAACAACATCGGCGTCTGGAACGCCGCCACCCTCTACTACATCCGGTTGAGCACCCTCGTGCGCACCGATCGGCTGGACCCCAAGTACACGGCGCCCGCGGTCATCGGGATCGAGGACAACTCCTATACCGGCTCACCTTTCAACACCGGCAAGAACCTGATGTTCAGGCGCCGAATCCTGCAGACCGTCGTCGACGTGAGGAACCTCGGATGAAAAGCGCAGACAAAGCCGTCGTCAAGAGCCGGAGCGAAGAGGGCAGCTCGTACGTCATCGCCCTCCTGGCGCTCTTCGTGCTCACCATCCTCGGTCTCGCCCTCGTGGTCCTGACCCAGAACGAGGTCCAGATCGGCGCCAACGAGCGGACGATCAACCGCGTCTTCTACGCCTCCGAGGCCGGGGCGGCGATCAGCATAGCGAAGACCCTGACCTCCAAGGACTACAGCGAGAACACCGCGGTCTTCATCGAGACTCACCCCGGCGGGGCGAACAACAACATCGCCTCGGTGGCCAAGTCGACGCTGATGATCCCGACCAACATCTCGTACTGCAGCTGGTGCCCGACGGATGCCGACGGAACCCAGTACTTCCGGGTGACCCACATGTTGAACGTCACGACCGACGTCCTCTCCTGGGCCGGCGGCGCCACGACGCCGCCGGCCAATGCCACCAACCTCGGCGAAAAGACGATCGGCCTGGTGCTCGTCGCCCAGCCCTGGAAGCAACCCGACACCATCGCCATCTCGAATGCCCTGAAATCCGACCTCACCAAGGTTCTCTTCTGAGCCCCTTGAGCCCTTGAGCCAGATGCTCGCGTACGGAGGCGTTATGCCCGAGATTTCCATCTCACCAAAAGCGCGGGTCGCAGCGACCCTCGTGCTCCTGGCCGCCCTGGCCACGCTACCGGCGGCCGGCGACGACCGGCAGACCCTGCGCAACTCGGCCGGCAATCCCTATGTCTTCATCCTGTTGGACACCTCGGGCTCGATGAACTGGGCGCCGCCCTGCACCGCGACCGACTTCGCGAACGGCGTCTGCTCGCCCCTCTGCGCCACCAGCGACTGCTACGTGCCGCTCATGGCCGACGATCCGAACTCGAAGCTCTACCAGGCCAAGCAGGCGATCACCAGCGTGCTCCAGAGCCTCAACAGCGTGCACTTCGGCTTCGCCACCTACAACCAGGACGCCCTGTCGCTCCGCGCCAAGCACTACATGTACCAGGCGACGACGGCCGGCCCGACGCTCACCGCGACCTATGGACCCTATCCGGCGATCGGCGCCCAGGAGGTCTTCGGCTACACCGGCGGCGGAACGGTCTGGGCCTGCGCCAGCGGCACCGGCGACAACCTGGCCGGCTGCGGCCCCACGACGCCGGCCGACCTGACCCAGATCTACCAGGCGAACCGGGTCAAGTTCCTGCCGAAAGGCGATGCGACCTTCACCTCGGCCCAGACCTTCTACGTCAAGAGCGTGGGGAGCACCTACCGCATCATCTATACGCCGGTCCTGGCGACTCCCGGCGCCGCGACGATCAACGTCAGCGTCAACATCGTGAAGTGCAGCCCAACACCGACCTCCTCGATCAACACTACCTGCTCGATGAACACGGGGAGCGTCACCCAGACGGTCACCTGGTCGCTCGTCCACGACTTCGTCGCCTGGGACGTGGGCGGCGGCGGCAACCCGAACGAGACCAACCCCTCGATCTCCTACTTCGCCCAGGTCCAGGCGGCCGACGCCCAGCCGACCAACACCTGCAGCGGCTGGGACCCCAACACCGACTCCGCGGCCGACACCAATACCAGCCCGGCCTACTCGATCCGGCAGCCCACCAACAGCTCCGATTCGCGGGGAACGTTCTTCACCGTCGGCGACGTGGTCCCCTGGGACTGGACGAACGATCACAACCTGGACGTCCGCAAGCGCATGGCGCCCAACCTGGAGCTCACCCCCGGCGGCACGCCCGACTTCACGATCGCCAGCTACTTCAACAACCTGCCGTGGGCCGGCCAGTCGTACCTGCGTATCCCGACCGGCAACATCCTCGACTCGGGGACCGCGAAGTCGCTCCATGCTCCCCTGATCGCCGGCGGCGCGACCCCCATCGGCGCGTCCCTGCTGTCGTTTCGCAACTGGTTCTCCGGTTGCGGCACCAAGGGAACCGCCTGCCCCGCGAACGCCGGCTGGAAGGCCGTCGCGGCCACCAAGCCGACCGGCGACCCGCTCTACACCTGCAGCCGGAAATACGTGCTCTTCATCAGTGACGGCGACGAGACCTGCAACACCAGCACCTCGGACAGCGCCTATCCCTGCACCGTCGCCGGCGACCTCAACAAGCTCGACTCGGTCTTCACCTACATGCTGGGCTTCGGCGTCGCCGCCAACCCCGGCAACATCCTCAACTGCGTCGCTTCCCAGGGCGGCACCAACGTGCCGATCTACCCGCAGAACAAGGCGCAGCTGATCAGCGCGCTCACCGACATCTTCGGCTCGATCGCCGAGAACCCGTCCGCCTTCGCCTCCGCCGCCGTCCCCTCGGTCCAGGCCTCGACCTCGGACAAGGTCTACCTCACGAGCTTCTTCCCGCTCGACGACCAGGGGATCTGGGACGGCCACGTCAATGCCTTCTTAAAACCGCTGCCGACGACGACGACCGGTGTGCCCGACCTCTCGACCCTGTGCAGCGCGAGCGTCACGAGCAGTTGCTTTCTGTGGGACGCCGGAAAGGTCATGCTGACCCAGGCTCCCACCCTGTCGCAGGCGACCGGCGGCAACTACCAGATCGGCAATTCGACCACCCAACGGCGGGTGGTCTATCCCTACGTCAACACGAACATCGACATCCCGTCCCAGGTCCGCACCTTCACGCCGCCGTCCGGCAACGCGCCGACCTCCGACTGGCTCGACCTCTTCCAGGGAATGGGCCTGGTCGTCGACGCGACCCACACGGCGGCCCAGGACCAGGCGGCAGCGACGGCCGTCATCCAGAACACCTTGGCGATCAAGACGGCGAACGTCAGCTTCACGGACGGCAGCGGCAACACGACCTCGTTCTCGGAGCAGTACGTCCTCGGCGACACGTTCCACTCCGATCCGATCTTCTACAGCAACCCGAACAACTTCATCTATTACGCCGCGGACCTCTACGGCAACGGCGCGACCTGCACCAACAAGCCGTCGGACAACCCGGGCTACCGCTGCTACGCCGACCGCCACCAGGAACGGCGCAAGCTCCTCATGGTCGGCGCCAACGACGGCCAGCTCCATGCTTTCGACGCCGGTACCTGGAATACGACCACGAAGCTCTTCAGCAACGGCACCGGCGGCGAGGTCTTCGCCTACATGCCGCGCCTGGTGCTGCCGATCCTCCGCGACCAGGCGGCGCCCGGCAACACCATCCAGATTTTCTCGGTGGATGGAACGGCGCGGATCGACGACGTCTTCATCGATCCCCACCACACCGCCGCGGCCGGTCCGGTGGCGACGAAGCGCGAGTGGCGGACGGTGCTCATCGGCGGCCTCCGCGAGGGCGGCAAGGCCAATGGCGGCGGGCAGACGTCGGGGTTCGTCAGCGGCTACTACGCCTTGGACATCACCGATCCCGACCCGCTCGACACCAACAACAATCCGACGACGACCGGTCTGGTCGCCGGCTGCACGGACACCGCGAACTTGAACTCCGCGAACGCCACCTGCGGCACCAATCCCTTCCCCACCTCGCTCTGGGAGTTCACCGACTCGATCGCCGGCTCGCGCCTCGACGAGGACGGCAACGGCGCTGCCGACTTAGCCTCCACCTGGTCGGTGCCGACGATCGGACGGATTCAGGTCACCGATACCACGACCGGGAAGGTCGTGCAGAAGTCGGTCGCCATCTTCGGCGGCGGCTTCGATCCGGCCAACAAGCTCTCGCCCTTGAGCGGAACCTGGATCTACATCGTCGACATCGAAACCGGCAAGGCGATCTACAAGGCGGCCGTGAGCGGCGCGGTGGTGGGCGATCCGGCGGTCGTCGACACCAACCTGGACGGCCTCCTGGACACGATCTATTTCGGCACCACCGCCGGCTACCTCTACAAGATGGACATCAGCACGCCGGCCGCGCTCGCCGACTACACCCTGAACGCCAATACCAGCAACGCCATCCCGAAGTTCGCCACCGCCCAGACGGTCAAGCGGGTGACCGACGCGGCCTGGGCGCCGCTCAAGATCTTCGACACCGGCGGGCTGCCCATCTACCTTTCGCCGACGACGTTCTTCGTCTCGGAGCTCAACCAGTTCGCGATCGCCTTCGGCACCGGCGACCGCGAGGATCTGTGGAACTTCGTCGTCAACAGCTCCGGCCAACAGGTCGCCTTCACCTTCAACCTGATCATCGACGAGGGCTATACCTCGAAGACCGGCGGCCTGCCCAAGACCGCTAATAAGTACGCCAACATCAGCTCGATCGGAGCCGCGGCCGCCGCCGGGACCGACAACATCCTCGCCCCCGTGGGCGGCAACAACCGGGGCTGGGTCTTGAACCTCCAGACGGAGGAGCGCGTCGTCACCAAGGCCTTCGGCCTCGGTGGCACGATCATCTTCTCGACCTACACTCCAGACGCCCTCCAGCCCGACTCGACCGGCAAGTGCTCCTTCCATGGCGACAGCCACAACTTCGTCGTCTTCGCCAACAACGCCAACCCGATCGCGAGCGTCAACGGGACGCTCACCCGCTATACGGTGGTGACGGACGCGCTGGTCACCAATCCGTACGTCGAGCCCGGGGCGACCAAGAATCCACCGGTCAAGAACGCTCCGCCGCCGACGCCGGTCAACGATGCCGCGCGATTGCAGGGAATCGAGGATACGCTCGCTCTCCAGTTCTGCCCCAAGACCTCACGGATCGGGCACTACTGGTGGGACGTCAAGACGGTCGACCAGAACACCAAGCTGACCTGGATCGCCAGGGTTCCCATCTGTGTCACGGTCAAAAACTGGAAGGAGTATTGATTTTGAACGCGAGACCACGTAGAACCTTCGGCCCCGGGCTCCTCCTGCCGTCGGGCGCGCTCCTCGTCGCCCTGGCGACGATATCGCCGGCCCCGGCGGCGGCGGACTGGCTGGTGACGAGCGAAGGGGCGCGGGTCGAGACCCACGGCCCCTGGCAGGTCAAGGGCAAGGTCGTCGTCTTCACCGGCGCCGACGGGACGCTCTCCTCTCTCCGTCTCTCCCAGGTGGACCTCGAGGCGAGCAAGCATGCCACCGAGGACAAGCTCAAGATGGTGGAGGAGGACATCTCCATCCGCACCCCCGAGCGCAAGAAGCCGGTGCGCACGATCACCGACAAGGACGTCGGCCACGGCGGCAAGGCCGATGCCGCCAATCCCGCCGATCCCGCGCCCGGCGCCAAGCCGGCCGACGGCAAGGCGGGGAAACCGGACGCGGCGCCAGCCCCGCCGCGGACGAGCCCCCTCGCCGTCGGCTCCTGGCAGAAGCTCGATCGTCGGGAAAAAGATGGCATCGAGCTCTTCGGCGAGCTCAAGAACGGCGGCGGAGACATCGCCGCGCAGGTCGGTCTCACGGTCTCTCTCTTCGACGAGACGGGCAAGCAGATCGCGAGCACCGAAGCGGTCCTGACCGGCAGCGCCATCGAGCCCCGAAGCTCGACCAACTTCCGCGCCATCTTCCCGGGCGTCTTCACCTTCGCGAGCGCCAAGTTCGAGCCCCGGAGCGCCCAGCTTCAGATGCAGACGGCCGAGCCGCCGAAGGACAAAAAGAACCTCTAGGAGGAAGCGAATCCGAGCGGGAGGTTCAGCGAGCGCCGCGATCGGGCGCGGCACTCCCGGCCTCCCGCTCCTTCGCCTGTTCACCCGTCGGTAAACCCAAATCCGCGGCTGAAGCGGTGGGAATGGAAATCAGGTGGGATGCAGGGTCTTGACGAGAAGTGCGGTCACCCGATGGATCGGCTTCCCTGCCCCTTCCGTCGTCACCAGCTCGTCCGCCTGGACTGCGATGGCCGCAGTGACGTGGAGTGCGTCCAGGGCCGAGAGGCCATTCCGCGACGCTTCCATCCGTGCCTGATCGAGAAGCTCCGGACCAGGAACGGCCCAGCGATCGACCTCGGCAAAAAAAGCCTCGTAGAAGGCTGACTCCGCTTGACGTCGATGGAAGAGGGCCTTGGGCTCCACTTCGAGACGAACGAAGGCGCTCGCGGCGAAGGTTCTTTCCGGATCGTCGAGAACCTCCATGGCCCGCCGGGCGACCTCGCCCGTCCCTCGCGCGGCCGCGATGAGGACCCCAGAGTCGATGAAGGTGAGCTTCAGAGTCAGCCCTTGCTCTCGCCCCGTCGCTCGGCAAGCTCGCGTTCCACGCCACACCAGTCCAGCAACTCGACTTCCTCGTCCTGCAGAATCTGCTGACGCAGCTCCCAGAGGCGCCTTCCCAAGGCTGTCCGCGGATGGTACTCCGGCTCAAGCGTGGGAAGTTCCAAGGTCAGGTGCTGTTCCTTGCGCCGAGCTCTCATCCGACGATTTTACACCGACCCGATGTCGGAATCCCAGGCTTGGCTTCAGAGTCTCCGAGGCTCTTTGCCGTGGGTTCAGCGCCGTGGACGGCGAATCTCCGGGCTTTGAGCGAGTTCAGGGTCTCGTCCGTTACTCCCTGGCCCGCGCGCGGAGCAACTCGCTCTCCCGTACGTTGCGCGTCAGCGCCGCTGCACGCTCAAACTCCACCCGAGCCTCTGCGTGCCTTCCCAGCTTGGCGAGAAAATCGCCACGCACGCTCGGCAGGAGGTGGTACCCCCGGAGAGAGGGCTCAGAAACCAGCGCGTCCACCAATTCCAACCCCGCCGCGGGACCGAACGCCATGGCGACCGCGACGGCGCGGTTGAGCTCGATGACGGGGGAGGGGAGGACTTGGGCGAGGTCGGTGTAGAGGGCGGCGATGCGGTTCCAGTCGGTCTCTTCCGGGGTTCGCGCCCTGGCGTGGCAGGCGGCGATGGCGGCCTGGAGGGCGTAGGGGCCGGCGGCCCCTCCCAGCGCTTCGGCCCGCTTGAGGGCGGCGAAGCCCCGGCGGATGAGGAGGTGGTCCCAGCGGCCGCGATTCTGGTCGAGGAGGAGGATGGGCTCGCCCTGGGGTCCGACCCGCGCTCCCGTTCGGGAGGCCTGGATCTCCAGCAAGGCGACCAGGCCGTGGACCTCCGGCTCTTGCGGGGTGAGCTCGGCGAGGATGCGGCCGAGCCTCAAGGCCTCCGCACAGAGCGTGGGACGCATCCAGTCATCGCCGGCGGTCGCCGAGTAGCCTTCGTTGAAGATGAGATAGATCACTTCGAGCACGGACTTAAGCCGGGCGGCGAGATCGTCGCCGCGGGGGACCTCGAAGGGGACCCGCGCTTCGGCGAGGGTCCGCTTGGCTCGGACGATGCGCTGGGCGACGGTCGGCTCGGGGACCAGGAAAGCGCGCGCGATCTCGTCGGTCGAGAGGCCTCCCAGGAGGCGGAGGGTGAGGGCGACCCGGGCCTCCGGGGAGAGCACCGGGTGGCAGGCGGTGAAGACGAGGCGGAGGAGGTCGTCCCCGATGTCGTCGTCCAGCGCGGTGTCCAAATCCGCCACGGCTCTCTCCTGTCGCGCATCGAGCTCGCGGCCCAGCTCCTCGTGCTTCCTCTCCAGGAGCTCCCGCCGGCGCAGCCGATCGATCGCGCGATGCTTCGCCGTCGCCAGGAGCCAGGCGCCCGGCTTGTCCGGGACGCCCGACTCGGGCCAACGTTCGAGCGCCGCGACGAGCGCATCCTGCGCGAGCTCCTCGGCGAGACCGACGTCGCGCACTATCCGCGCCAGCGAGGCGATGAGCTTCGCCGACTCGATCCGCCAGACCGCGTCGATCGCGCGATGGGTTTCGCTGGCCGCCACGGCCACCGATCAGACCATCTTCCAGGGAACCGGTGCAAGGGAGCGGGAAGGCGGCCGGGGCCGCCCCTCCCCGGTCGCAGCGGATTTACCGCGGGGCGGCCGCCTGGGCGCGCAGGCGCTCTTCCGCCTCCCGCAGCTCGGGGGTGAGCGCCGGACCGAAGTCGTCCGCCTCGAAGACCTGGCGAATCTCGATCTCGTAGGTGTCATGGTCCGGGTTGGGGACACGCTTGACCCACTCGATCGCTTCCTCTCGCGACTTCACCTGAAACAGCCAGAAGCCGGCGATCAGCTCTTTGGTCTCGGCGAAGGGCCCGTCGATCACCGTCGACTTACCGCCGGAGAAGCGGACCCGCACGCCCTTCGAGCTCGGGTGGAGTCCCTCGCCCGCCAGCAGGATGCCGGCCTTCACCAGCTCCTCGTTGTACTTCCCCATCTCGGTGAGCAGCTTTTCACTCGGCAGCTCGCCCGCCTCGGACTTCTCGTTGGCCTTCATGATGATCATGAATCGCATGGTAGTATCTCCTTCTCGTTTCAAGGTTTGGGAGCCGGGCTGCCGGGCGCTTCGCCGGGGTCTTGAACCCTCGCTCTACCAGGACGACGAACGAGCCGACGCGGAATCGACACGGCGGACAAACTTTTTTGGGTCAATCGTCGATCGCCTGGTAGGCCAGGGTCCAGAAGTCGCGAAAGACGGCAGGGGGCATGGGCGAGGTCATCCCTCGCTGGGTGAGGAGAATGCCGACGAGATCCTCCTTGGGGTCGTTGGCCCAGCAGGTGCCCAGGCCGCCATTCCAGCCGTAGCGGCCGGGGACCTCCCAGAGATCGTTGCGCCGGTTGACGACGGACAACCCGAAGCCCCAGCCGCCACCCTCGCCCAGGAAAAGCTCGTTCCCGGCCCGCTGCTCGGGCGTCAGGTGATCGGTCGTCATCAGCTCGACCGCCGGGCGCGACAAAATGCGCTCCCGCCCGTGTCGGCCCCCTTGTCGGCCGAAGTCGAGCAGCATCTGTCCGAAGGCGAGGCAGTCGTCGATCGTCGAGACCAGCCCGCCGGCGGCGGACGGGAAGGCGGGCGGGCGCTCCCAGAGGCTCCCTTCGACGCCGTCCGTGCGCTCGAGCGCCCCGGTCTCGGGATGGGGAGAGTAGGCGGTCGCCAGCCGGTCGAGCTTCTCTTTCGGCACGCCGAAAGCGGTGTCCTTCATGCCGAGCGGCGCGAAGAGACGTTGGTGGAGAAAGGTTTCGAGCGGCTGCCCCGCGGCTCGCGCCAGGAGAACGCCCAGCACGTCGAGCGCGAGGTCGTACATCCAGGCCTCGCCGGGCTGGCGCATGAGCGGGAGCGTACCGACCCGCCGCATCCACTCGTCGGGGGGCGGCTCGGATTGCGTCGGGGGACCCATGCGGATGCCGAGATCGACCGCCGCCTGGTGGATCGGATAGGTGCCTCCCGAGCCCATGATGAAGCCGAAGCCCATGCGGAGGGTGAGCAGGTCGCGCAGAGTGATCGGCCGCTTGGCGGACACGGTCTCGTCGATCGGCCCGTCGAGCCGCGCGAGCACCCGGCGGTCCGCCAGCTCGGGGAGGAAGCGGTCGACCGGATCGTCCAGCCGGAGAACGCAGTCCTCGACGAGGATCATCGCCGCCGCCGCGGCCATCGGCTTGCTCATCGAGGCGATGCGGAAGATCGAGTCCCGCCGCATCGGCTCGCCGCCGCCCAGCGCCTGGGTGCCGATCGCGTGGGCGTGCACCTCGCCGCGGCGGCTCACCAGGGCGACGAGCCCCGGCACCTCGCCGCGTTCGACATAGCCGCCGAGCACCGCGTGCATGCGGCCGAGCCGCGCGTGGGAAAATCCGCCGGAGCTCATCGTTTCTCTCCCCTAGAGGCTGATCAGGTGATGGATGTTGCCATCCGGGTCTTTGAACCAGGCGAGCTTGTAGCCGTCGACGGACTGATAGGCGTCCCCCTGGCGAGAGAGGTTCGGCAGGTTGTCGTAATGCTCGAAGGTCACGCCCTTGGACTGCAGCTCCTTAAGAACCTCATCGAAATCGTCGCCGACACCCCAGGTGGCGCTCGTCGCCTGGTTCGTCCCCGCGAACTGCGACGTATAGACGAGGAGCGACGAGCCGCCGGTCTTGTAGGTGATCGTGCCGTTCATCTCCTCCCGGGTCGGTTGGAGGCCGAGCTTGTCCTCATAGAACCGCCGCGCTGCCTGCAAGTCCTTCACCGCTACGGTCGCCGTTGCGTCTTTTTTCCCCAACATGTCGATCTCCTCAGGTGTCTGACTGCGTGGGTCTGGGTCTCAGTTCTTGTCGGTCTCACCGCCAGGTAGTTTCTCTTTTCCCTGCAGCTCCCGCAGATAGCTGTCCAGCCGATCGAAGCTCTTTTCCCAGAAGCTCCTGTAGTGCTCGACCCAGTCGGCGACCTCCTTGAGCGGACCCGCCGCGAGCGAGCACGGCCGCCACTGCGCGTTGCGGCCGCGCGCGATGAGCCCCGCTCGTTCGAGCACCTTCAGGTGCTTGGAGATCGCGGGCATGCTCATGTCGAAGGGCTCGGCCAACTCGGTGACCGAGGCCTCGCCCGTCGTCAGGCGAGCGAGGATGGCGCGGCGGGTGGGATCGGAAAGGGCTGCGAAGGTGGTGCTCAAAGGATCGGTGGACATCTCTGCTGAACTCGTCGGTTACCGAACCATCTGGTTATAAACGACCCGTCTCGACGTGTCAAGTCCGGGAGGGCTCAAAGCTTGCAGAGGCGCTCCCTCACAACAGAGGAGGATTTTCCGATGATCGCATCTCGCCCCCGTCCCCGCATCGTCCCCCTGGCCGCTCTCGCCGCCCTGCTCTTCACCGTGGCGCCGCTCCTGGCGGCAACCTCGACGGTCGTCTCCTGTCCGTTCTCGACCGGCGGCGATGCCATTACGCGCGGTTTCTACGTCCAGGGCTTCTCAGGTACGAACCTGGGGACCGTCACCCTCGCCTATACCGCCAACGTCGCCGGAACGTACACGATCACGCTCACCGCCCACCGCGGAGCTTTCAACGGTCCCGTCGTCGGCACGCAGAGCGTGACGGTCACCTTGAACCCCGGCCTGTTCAACGCGGTGACCTTCGACTTCGGCGGGATCACGGTGCCGACGGGCGTGACGCTCGCCTTCGTCCAGACGACTTCGAGCGGCCAGCTCTTCTACAACGTGGGGCCCTGCCAGTCAGGCGACAACTCCTGCTCGTCCTGCCCCGGGGTGTTCGAGACCAGCGATACGGCGCCGCCGCTCTCGACCTCCATCCGCAAGAGCATCGGCGTGACCGTCACCGAGGAAACGACGGCGACCGGCAGTTGCACGCCGAGCGACACCGTCCTCTGTATCGACAACAATCCCGGGGACCAGCGGTTCATGATCACCTCCTCGTACTCGACGAGCCAGGGTGGCGGCCTGTCGGGGAACGGACACGCGATCGCGCTCTCGTCGCTCGGCGTCGACCAGGGCGGCCTCTTCTGGTTCTTCGCGAAGACGAATCCGGAGATGCTCGTCAAGGTGCTGAACGGCTGCGGCACCAACAACCGGTTCTGGGTCTTCTTCTCGGCCGGCACCAACGTGGGCTTCAGCGTCACCGTGCGCGACACCGTCACCGGCAGCCAGAAAACCTACATCAATCCAGACTTGAACGCGGCTCCGCCGCTCCAGGACACCAACGCCTTCAGCTGTCCTTAACCTACCGCAGGAAGCGGTCGAGCCCGGTCTTCCTCTGCCTCTCGGTGCAGAGGAAGACCGGCGGCGTCATAGGAGATGCCACGCCCCCGGCCGTAGAGCGACGCGCAGGATCGCGCCCGGCTCCGGCGCCGTGCCTGGATTCAGGTGGGCGAGAACCTCCTCGTCACCCGGAAGTCTCAGGATCACCCGATCGTAGGCTCCAAGCCCGCGCGCATCCACGACTGTCGCCGGCACCCCTCCCTCGTCCGTCGCGATCATCAGGTCCTCGGGGCGGACGAGGAGCTGCCGGCCTTCACCTGTTTCGGGCAGGTCGAGCGGACCCAGCGCGGTGACCGGCCGGCCTTTCTCTACGGTGACGGGAAGGAGATTCGCTTCGCCGAGAAAGCTCGCGACGAAAGGGACGGCCGGACGGCGGTAGAGATCCAGGGGGGCGCCCTCCTGGACGACCCGGCCGCGATCCAGGACCACGAGGTGGTCGGCGAGGAGCATCGCCTCTTCCTGATCGTGGGTGACATAGAGGACGGTCGTCCCCAGACCGGCCAGGAGGCGGGCGAGATCGGCGCGCACCGTGCGGCGGAGGCGCGCGTCGAGGGCGGAGAGTGGCTCGTCCAGGAGGAGAAGGGCGGGGCGGGGGGCGATGGCGCGGGCCACGGCGACCCGCTGCTGCTCGCCGCCGGAGAGCTCGGCCGGCCGGCGGTCGAGGAGCGCTTCTAAAGCGAGGAGCCCGGCCGCCTCCCCCACCCGGCGGTCGACCTCAGGCTTCGGCTGGCGATTCCTCCGCGTGGTCAAGCCGAAGGCGATGTTCGCGCGCACGGTCAAGTGCGGGAAGAGAGCGTAGGACTGGAAGACCACCCCGACGTCGCGCTTCTCGGTGGGCACCCCGCCCATGTCTCGATCGTCGAAAAGGACAGCTCCCGCGGTGGGATGGAGAAGCCCGGCGAGGAGCCTCAAGAGAGTCGATTTCCCCGAGCCCGAGGGGCCGATGACGACCGTCGTCCGGCTTTCCGGGAGGGCGAGCGAAAGACCGCCCGCGCCGCCGAGGACGGGCGCCTCGGCATGGGCGGCATGGGCGGCATAGGCGTAGGTCACCTGGCGGATCGCGACCTTCACGCCGGCAGCCCCCGGTGGAACTCCTCGCCGCCCAGAGCCTGGATGGCGACCATCGCCGGCACCACGGGGAGGAGGAAGACGATCGTGGCGGCCGCCGCCACCGGGAAGGAGTTGGCGGTATAGGTCGAGTAGAGCGCCGCCGGGAAGGTCTGGAGGAGCGGGGTGGCGAGGAGAAAGGAGACGTTGAACTCCCCCCAGGAGACCGCGAAGACGAGGAGCGCGGCGAGAACGAACGAGGGCACGAGGAGGGGGAGGACCACCCGCCGCACGGTCTCGCCCGGGGTGGCGCCCAACGTCTTCGCCGCCGCTTCGAGGCCGGGATCGAAGCTCGTGAGGGCGTTCCCCACGGTCTTTACAACCAGCGGCACCGTGTAGGCGAGGTGACCGGCGACGAGAAGGAGAAAGCGCGGGGCGCCGCCTGCGGTCTCGATCAGGGCGACCGCCAGGGCGATCCCGGGGATGGCCAGAGGGGCCAGGGCGGCGGATTCGAGCCAGCGGGCGCCGGGGAAGGGGCGGCGGCGGAAGGCGTAGGCGGCGGGGGCGCCCAAGAGGAGGGCGAGCGGCACCACTGCCGCGACCAGCGCGGCCGAGTGGAGGAGGGCCTCTCCCCAGATCCCGAGGACGTAGCGGAAGAGGTCGGCCGCGCCTTGGACGGGGGCACCCTCCGAGCGCTGGCCGTAAAACTCCGAGCGCGAGAACGCTCCCCAGACGGTGAGGAGGATGGGCGCGAGGAGCGCGAGGGCGGTCGCCGCGGTCCAGGCGATTCCGGTCCGCCGGGCGAGCCGGCGTGGCGCGATCCTCACTCCCGCCCTCCGCCCAGCAGCCGGTCGACGGCCAGGGTGACGACGGCGAGGACCAGGCAGAGCGCTCCGGCCACGGCGTCGTTTAAGAAACCGGTGAGCTCGGTGTAGACCTCCAGCGGCGCCACCGAGAAGCGGCGGGAAAGGAGGAGCGCCACCCCGAAGGAGCCCATGGAGGCCGAGAAGGTGATGGCGAGGGTCGAGCGGAGCGCCGGGGCGGCTGAAGGGAGGACGACCCGGCCGAGGCGGGCGAGCGGGCCGGCGCCCAAGGTGCGGGCGGCGGCATCGAGCTCCCAAGGGAAGCGGCGGAAGGCGGATTCGAGGGTCACCACCGCCCGCGGCACCTCGAAGTAGAGGTAGGCGAGGAAGAGCCCGGCCGGCGCGTAGGCGAGGCTCGCGAGGAGCGGCCGGCCGGTCAGGAGCTCCAGGAGCTTGGGGATCGCCCCGACCCTCCCCAGGAGGACGATCATGAGGAAGCCGACGAGGACGCCAGAGAAAGTGAGCGGCAGAGAGATCGCCAGGCGCAGGAGGTCGCGCCCCCGGAAGCGCTCGCGGGCGAGGATCCAGGCCGGGACGAGCGCCAAGGCGACGGCGACGAGAGCCGCGGCCGCGGAGAGTAGGAGCGAGTGGACGAGAGAGGTGCGGTAGCGGCCGGCGGTGAGCACGGCGCGGAGGGCGGGAGCCCCCGGACCCGCGAAGGCCGCCGCCGACAGCCGCCCGAGCGGCCAGAGGACCATGGCGGCGAGGAAGAGGAGGAGCGGGAGGGCGAGGAGCGCTCCCGTCCAGCCTTCACGGCCTCTACCGGCTGCCGCGGATCTCATCCAGCCACGCTTTTTTAAGCCCGTCCGCCGCCCCCGCCATCTTGGCGAGATCGAGCGCGCGCGCCCGTTTGTAGTCGGCCTCGGGGAGGAACCTCGCCGCCACGTCGGCCGGCAGCGCGCCGGGGAGGATGGGCCGGAAATAAGCCTTGGCGAACTCGGCCTGGGCGGGCTTGGTGAGCAGCCAGTCGAAGTAGCGCTTCGTTTCCTCCGGGTGCGGGGCGCCCTTCGCCATCCCCATGACGAGCGGCATGGTGAAGCTCCCTTCGGCCGGGATCACCACCTCGACCGGCCCATTGTCGACATACTTCATCTTGTAGCCGTTGCCGTCGGCATTGATCCAGATCGGCACCTCGCCGCGGAGCACCGAGTTGTAGATCGACTCCCGCGGGTAGGAAGAGACGTTGGCGTCGAGCTTCTTCAAATACGCGAGGCCGGGTTTGAAATCCTTATCCGTCCCCCCCATCAGCTCGTTGACGCCATAGATGAGAGTGAAGGAGGTGCCGCCCCAGGTCGGATCGTCGTAGGCGATCTTCCCTTTGTAGACCGGCTTTAAAAGATCGGCCCAGGAGCGCGGCACGGGAGCGCCGCCCAGGGCCTTGGTGTTGACGACGAAGGCGATGGCGCTCGTGTGGATCGTCCACCAGAGGCCGTTCGGATCCTTGAGGCCGGCCGGGATCACCTCCCAGCCCTTCGGCTTGTAGGGCTGGTGGAGCCCTTTCTGCGCCGCCTGGAAACCGATCGCTCCCGAGTAGTAGGCGCAGTCGGCCTGCGGGTGCTCCTTCTCTTTTTCGAGAGCCGCCATGGCGACCGAGGAGCCCTTGTCGTCCGGCGGCACCTTCACCCCGGAAACCTTTGCGTAGAGGGCGGTGACGCCGCCCCAGTTGGCATAGTTGGGGATGCAGTCGTACTGGACGACGACTTTCTCCGCCGCCCAGGCTGCGGTCGCGACCGCCGTGTCGGCGAGCGTCGCCGCGGCGAGGAGGAGCGCGGGGACAAGCTTCTTTTGAGTCTTCATGGCGGCTCCCTAGAAGTTGTAATTCAAAACCAGGTTGTAGCTCTTGTCGAGAAAGACGTCGGGACCGGTCTGCGGATGGCTCTTCCACCAGTCGTACTCGGCGATCAGCTTGAAGTTGTCGGCGATCCCGAAGACCAGCCCGGGGACGATCTCGGTCTCCTGGCCGCCGATCCCCTTGTAGTCGACCCGGCTCCAGTTGATGCGGAGGTTCAGGCGCGGGTGGACCTGCCAGCGGGTGCCGGCGAGGTAGTAGGTGGCGTCGTCGTAGCCTAGCCGGGAGAAGGGGTGGAAGGCGTCGTTTCGCTCCCCGGTCTGGCGGAGGATCTCGACGTAGGAGATGGACGGCCCCCAGGTGAGGGTCAGGTCGCCCGCCCCCTGACCGAGCCGGAAGCTCTTGCCGACCTCCGGGTCCACCGCCCCCGTGCGATCGATCCGCCCGGAGAGGCCGGAGATTCCCAGGGCGAGCGAGCGGCCCGGGCCGAAGGTCCAGGTGGGGACGAGACGGAGGGTCCCGGTGTCGGCGAGGGTGGCGTTCGGGTCGCTCTCGACGTCGCGGCCGGGGAGCGAGCCGTCGACATGGTCGTTGTTGGCGAGGAACTGGAACGAATAGTCGACCGCGAAGGTCGGCGCGAACGGCCGCGAGCCCACGAGCTCCGCCCCGTAGTCGGGATTGAGCTTCAAGCCGTTGAAGTACTGGACGTTGCCGAAGAACGAGTCGTCCCAGAGGATGCCCACCTTGCGGTAGAACTTGCCGGCGTGCACCTCGCCCACCTCGGTCTTCGCCCAGGCGTAGGCTTCCTGGAACCAGACGTCCGAAACATAGAACGAGCGCAGCTTCGAGTCGCGGGCGCGGGTCTGGACATGGAGCCCATAGCGCTGGTCCGCTGTGGCGGCGTCGATGTTCAGGAGGAAGGCGTAGATCTCGAACTTGTCCTTCGTCCCGGCGAGCTGCGGCAGATAGTCGAAGAGATAGATGCCGCCCGAGAGCTTGAAGCTGCCGTTCGGGGCGGTGACCGGAGCGGCGCTTGGCGCCGGTGCCGCCGGTGCCGCCGGCGGGCTGACCTCCTCGGCGGCGGCCCACGAAGCGGTCCCGAGGAGCGTGAACAGGGACAGGAGTCCCAGCACAGCAAGGCTGTTTTCAGAGCGCGGCACAAAAACCCTCCCTCTACTGCGAGATTTGTCGAGGCGGACACGGGCCGCCGATTCCGAGGCTAGGAAGACAGGAGCGCGAAAGCGGGCGGAACCGGCGGTCCCCGGCTGAGGAGTCGGGAGGAGAGGGAGAAGCGGCGCGGCGCGGCGCCGCGGGAGCGGTCGGCGGCGGGGACCGAGGTGCGAAGACCGGCGAGGAGCCGCGCCAGATCCGGCGAGAGACCCTGCCGTGCGACCAACTGGTAAAGCCGGAGGATGTCGGTGGGACGGTCCAGGTCTTCCAGGGCCTCCAGCACTCCCGGCGTGCCGGTCCGCCGGACGAGCTCGGCGAAGACGGCCGGACCCTGCCAGGCGACGCCCGCGAGGAGCGTCCCGGGGTCTGCCGTCTGCACCGTGGTTCTCGGGGAAAAATTGAGGCCGAGAAGGTAGATGCCGCCATCCGGCGAGGGGCCGAGGACCACCGGTCGTTCGGCGAGGAGGTCAAAGGCGTGCGCCAGCTGCGGAGCCCCCAGCCGGGGAACGTCGCCGGGGACGACGAGGATCTCTCCGTAGCCCAAGGCCCGGGCATCGGCCAGGGCATTCTCCAGGCGCTCGCCGAAACCGCCGCCTCTCTGCGGGAGGACCAGGAGGTCGACCCCGGGCAGGTCGGCCACGGCCGCGGCGATCCGCCGCCGGGCATAGTCGAGCAGTGCTTCCGCTCGCCCGAGACGCTTGGCGTGCGCCTCCTGCCGCGCCGGGAGGGCGAAGAGGAGGACAGAGCGGCGGGAGGTCTCGGCGGGCACGAGGAGCACGAAGCATATACGGGATCGTGGCGGGTCTGGATGAGCTGGACCCTTGTGCTACTCTCCGCCCGGATCGATCCCGTCGTCGATCCAACCTTCAAAGAACCTCTATTCACCGAGCGCCGGGGTTATGCCACAAGAGCGACTTCTTGTAAGCATCGTGATGGGGAGCCGGTCGGACTGGGAGACGATGCGCTCCGCCGACGAGATGTTGACCCGCTTCGGCGTCCCCCACGAGTGCCTGATCGTCTCCGCCCACCGCACCCCCGAGTGGCTGCGGGAGTTCGCCCTGGGGGCGGAGGGCCGGGGGATCGAGATCGTCATCGCCGGCGCCGGCGGCGCCGCCCACCTCCCCGGCATGGTCGCCGCCCAGACCCTTCTGCCGGTGCTCGGCGTGCCGGTCCAGAGCCAGGCCTTGAACGGTCTCGACTCGCTTCTGTCGATCGTCCAGATGCCCGCGGGCGTGCCGGTCGGCACTTTAGCCATCGGCAAGGCCGGGGCCGCCAACGCCGCCCTCCTGGCCGTCCGCATGCTGGCGACCCGGGACCCCGGGCTCCGCGCGCAGCTCGGCACCTTCGCCGCCGAGCAGACGGCGAAGGTCCGCGCCGAGACCCTGCCCTAAAAGACCTATGAAGACGATCCCGCCCCCCATCCTCCCCGGCGCCACCCTGGGCGTCCTGGGGAGCGGCCAGCTCGGGCGGATGTTCGCCATCGCCGCCCGCCGGATGGGCTACCGCGTCCACACCCTCTCCCCCGACTACGACACCCCCACCGGCCAGGTCGCCGACCGCGAGGTGCAGGCGGCCTACGACGACCTGGACGCCGTGCGCGAGTTCGCCCGTGGGGTGGACGTCGTCACCTTCGAGTTCGAGAACGTCTCCGCCGCCGCGGCCGAGGCGGCGGCCGCCCTCACTCCCGTACGTCCCTCGGGGAGCGTCCTCCACACCTGCCAGCACCGGCTGCGCGAGAAGCTCTTCCTCTCCGGCGCGGGTTTCCCCGTCGCTCCCTTCGCGGTCGTCCGCTCCGCTTTAGAGCTCACCGCCGCCCTCGACACCGTGGGCCTGCCGGCGGTGCTCAAGACCGCCGGCTGGGGCTACGACGGCAAGGGTCAGGTGAAGCTCGCCCACGGCTCGGAAGCTGCGGCTGCCTGGGCCTCTCTGAGGACATCCGAGGCGGTCCTCGAGGCCTGGATCGACTTCGAGCGCGAGGTCTCGGTCGTCGCCGCCCGCGGCCTCGACGGCTCCTACGCCGACTACGGGCTGATCGAGAACCGGCACAAGAACCACATCCTCGACCTCTCGATCGCCCCGGCCGGCCTGCCGCCCCAGGTGGCGCGGGAGGCCGCGGAGATCGCCCGCGGCGTGCTCGCCACCCTGGACGTCGTGGGGGTCCTCTGCGTCGAGCTCTTCTGGACCCGCGACGGCCGCCTGCTGGTCAACGAGCTCGCGCCGCGGCCCCACAACTCCGGCCACCTCACCTTCGATGCCGCGGTCACCAGCCAGTTCGAGCAGCAGCTGCGGGCGATCTGCGGCCTGCCGCTCGGCGCCACCGACCTCCTGCGGCCGGCGGCGATGGCCAACCTCCTCGGCGATCTCTGGCAGGGCGGCGAGCCGGACTGGGTGGCGGCCTGCCGCTCACCCGCCGTCAAGCTCCACCTCTACGGCAAGGCGACACCGCGCCCAGGCCGCAAGATGGGCCACCTGACCGCCCTCGCCGACACGCCAGCCGCGGCCCTGGAGCAGGTGACAGCTGCTCGCTTAGTGCTCACTCCTGCGCAGTTTGTGGGCACCAAGTAACTCCGCGGTAACCCGTTTTAGGCAAACTGAAGGTCTTTTCAGGGGCTTTCTGACCATGGCAGACTGGTTGATCTACGGTGCCAACGGCTACACCGGTGAGCTCGCCGCGCGCGAAGCGGTGCGCCGGGGCCTGACTCCTATTCTCGCGGGGCGGAGCGCCGACGCGGTCTCCTCCCTCGCCCGCGAGCTCGACCTCCCTTTCCGTTCCTTTCCGCTCGAGGATCCGGCGGTCGTCCGCGCCGGCCTGGTCGGGGTGGCCGCCGTCCTCCACTGCGCCGGCCCCTTCGTCCGCACCAGCCCGATCATGGTCAACGCCTGTCTCGCGACCGGGGCCCACTATCTGGACATCACGGGCGAGATCGCCGTCTTCGAGGCGGTGCTCTCGACAAAGAAGTCGGACGCCGCCATCCGCGCCGGGATCGCCCTCCTGCCCGGGGTGGGCTTCGACGTCGTTCCCAGCGACAGCCTGGCGGCGCGGCTGGGCGCGGCGCTCCCCGGGGCGACCGAGCTCGTCCTCGCCTTCGCTGGGGACGGCAGCTCGGTCAGCCGCGGCACGGCGCGCACGATGGTCGAGAGCCTGCCCCACGTCGGAGCGGTGCGCCGGAACGGCAAGATCATCCCGGTGCCGCTCGCCTTCGACTCCCGGAAGGTTGATTTCGGTGGCCGCCTGGGGGAGCGCTGGACGATGACCATCCCCTGGGGAGACGTGTCGACCGCCTACCACACGACCGGCATCCCCAACATCCGGGTCTACACCGGAACGCCGCCGGCCCAGATCCGCCAGCTGCGCCGGCTCCGCTTCCTTCTCCCCCTGACCGGCCTCGGCCCGGTCAAGCGTTTCCTCGCCCGGCGGGTGGACCGGCGAGACCCCGGGCCCGGTCCCGAGGCGCGGGCGAAAGGACGGACCTATCTCTGGGGGGAAGTGCGGGACGCCGCCGGGGGCACCGCCACCGCCACCCTGGAAACCCCCGAGGCCTACGCCTTCACCGCCGTCTCAGCCGTCAGCGCGGTCGAGCGGGTGCTCGCTCCCGGAATGGGCGACGTGCCTCCCGGCGCCTGGACCCCCTCCCGCGCCTTCGGTCCCGACTTCGTGGCCGGTCTCCCTGGTGTGGTCGTGGGCGAGGTGCGGAAGTCGGCCTGAGGGAAGAGAGGCTCGCGTCCTTCAGCGCGGGCGGAGCTCGGCGATCATCCGGTGCGAGGTGAGTCGGGCCCAGGGCCGACGATCGTACCCTCCCCACAACTGGCTGACGGTGAGCCCGGCGGCGTGAGCCCGGGCGGTCAACTCGCCAAGGGACCAGAGCCGGGCGGGGAAGCTCGCGGTCGCCACGGGCTGGCTGGCAGTCCGATACTCGAAGCGGGCGGAGCAGACCCGGCTGTCGAGGTCGCAGCGCCAGACCTGGTGGACGACCAAGTTTCCATCGGCATCTCCCGCCGTTCCCGACCGCCGCACCGAGTGCTCGCGGACCAGCCCCTCCGGGCCGGCCGACCGGCTCCGGGCCTCGGGCGAAAACCAGGCCGCGTCCAACAGAAAGCGGCCGCCCGGCGCGAGGTGACGGGCGGCCGCGGCGAAGGCGCGGGCGCGATCCAAGTCGTCGACCAGGTGGCAGAAGGGATCGTCGATCGCGGTGACGAGATCGAAATTCTCGCGCAGGGCGAAGTCGCGCATGTCGGCCGTGAAGAGCGCGACGTTCCGCCGATCGCCGAGCTTCCTCCGGGCGACGGCGACGAGCTCGGGGGAGAGGTCGAAGCCCACTACCCGGGCGGCGCTCCGGGCGAGGAAGGCGGTAGCGCGGCCGGTCCCCGCGCCGATCTCCAGGACCCGCGCCGGGCGGGGCTCGCCCGCCGCCCAGGTCCAGAAATCGCCGTCCCCACGGTCGGCGAGCTCGGCATCGTAGAAGGGGAGGATGCGGTGGTAATAGTCGCGGACCCTCTCCGTCGGGCTCCTTGCGGTCTCCTCGCCCTCCATGCCTCTCGTCTCCCTCCTGCCCGCAGGGCCTCCTCTCCGTCCGTCCCGAGCGTGCACAGGCTGTGCCGGGAGCCGGAGATTTGTAACGCGTTCCGGCCGTCCCGCGCCTGCTCTCTCGACCGGGACCGCAATTCCGCGGCCCTCGTTCCTTCAGAGCCTCTTACGGAGACGCCCATGCGCTTTCGGTACTTCCTCGGCCTTGCCACCCTGGCCCTCTTGACGACCGCCATCCCCGTCTTGGCCCAGCCGACGACCGTCCACGTCAGCCCGGTGGCTGGCAACCCGACGGCGAGCGGCACGAATCTGCTCAACGCCCTCGCCGGGATCACCATCGCTTCCGCCGCCAACCCCTACGTCCTGAAGCTCGACCCCGGGATCTACGACGTGGGGACGACGATCGTGCAGATGAAGGCCTACGTCGACATCGAGGGCTCGGGCCAGCAGTCGACCATTATCCGCGGCCCCGGCAACAACGACAACGGCTACCTGACCGCGATCGTCAAGGGCGCGGCGCCCGCCGAGCTGCGCAACCTGCAGGTGCTCTCCCAAGGCACTGCCGGCCAGGCGGCCTCGATCGCCGTAGCGTTTCCCGGCACCGCCACCAGCCTGCGCGACGTGACCCTCATTTCGAGCGGCGCCACGGACAATTGGGGTCTGCGAAATATCAGCGCCTCTCCCACCATCCTGAACGTCGGCATCACCGTCTCTGGCGGGAACCATGCCTATGGCATCTCGAACACCGGCGGCGCCGGCTCGCCGGCGGTGATCAAGCGGGCGGTAATCAACGTCACCGGCGCCACCAACAACTACGGCATTTACAACGATGGTACCGTCGCGGTCGCCGAGGTGCGGGACGTCGAGGTGACGGCCGTCGGCGGAACCAACAACTATGGCTTCTATGCGAACTACAGCGGGAGCGGGCTCACCCTCGAGATCGACAACTCGAATTTCTTCGCGTCCCCGAACAACGCCTATGGCATGTACATCACCGACTTCCCACCGACCGTCATCCTGTCGCGCACCACCCTCTCGGGCCTTCACAGCTTTCTTGTCGGCGGCAACAGCTATGGCATCTACTCCGCCTCCAGCACCAGTACCATCAACGCCGACCAGAGCATCATCACCGGGCTCACCCGCAGCATCAATGCTGTCGCCGCGACGATCTACATCGGGTCGAGCCGCCTGGGAGGCACGGTGACGGTCGGCACCGCGCACTGCGCGGCTTCCTACAGCGGCACCTGGGTGGCGCTGGGGAGCGGCTGCATCTGACTTGGAGGAACGAATTTTGCAGCCCTTCTGCGGTCGATCCCAAGGTGGGTCGCACCGCAGGAGGGAGGCGTTTTGAACAGCCACGAAGACCGAGATCCCGGGGAGCGGCAAGCGCATGCCGCCGACGCCGCTCCCCTCCTATCCCCAGACCCTGAAGCCCTTCCAGATCCCGAAGCGGAGAGCACCGGGGACGGCCTGAACCGCCGCGTCTTCATCGGCCTGTCGCTCGCGGCGCTGCCGATCGTCCATGCCGCCGCCGCGGCGGCCAAATCGGCAGTCCCTGCCGCGACCCACCCTGCCGTACACGCGAAGGCCGCCGGCGCCGGAAATGCCGGGAGCGCCACGATCCCCGTCGAGCTCCACATCAACGGCAAGGTCCATGCGGTCCGGCTCGATCCGCGGACGAGCCTGCTCGATGCCCTCCGTGAGGAGCTCGCGCTCTCCGGTACCAAGAAGGGTTGCGACCACGGCCAGTGCGGCGCCTGCACGGTGCTCGTCGAAGACCGCCGGGTCCTCTCCTGTCTCACCCTCGCCGCCTCGGTTTCCGGCCATCGGGTGACGACGGTCGAGGGGCTCGCCCAGGGCGACCAGCTCCATCCCGTCCAGGCCGCCTTCCTGAAGCACGACGCCTTCCAGTGCGGCTACTGCACCCCGGGCCAGATCGTCTCGGCGGTCGGTCTGTTGAAAGAAGGCTGCCCGGCGGACGCCGCCTCCATCCGCGAATGCATGAGCGGCAATCTCTGCCGCTGCGGCGCCTACCCGAACATCGTCGCTGCCGTCCAGGAAGCGCGGGGAGGTCGGGCATGAACCCCTTCTCCTACACCCACGCCACCCAGCCGGCCGAGGCGGTCGCCGCGGTGGCCAAGAATCCCCAGGCGAAGTTCCTGGCCGGCGGCACGACGCTCGTCGACCTCCTCCGGCTGGACGTCGAGCAGCCCACGGCCGTCGTCGACATCAACGCTCTCCCTCTTACCCGGATCGAGCCCCTGCCCGGCGGCGGGGTGCGGATCGGCGCCCTGGTCAGGAACAGCGACCTCGCGAACGATCCCACCATTCGTAAAAACTACCCGGTGCTCTCCGAAGCGTTGCTCTCGGGAGCCAGCCCGCAGCTCCGCAACATGGCGACCGTGGGCGGCAATCTCCTGCAGCGCACCCGCTGCTACTACTTCAGAGACCCCGCCTACCCCTGCAACAAGCGCCAGCCGGGCTCCGGCTGCGCCGCGCTCGAAGGTTACAACCGCATCCACGCGGTGCTCGGGACGAGCAACAAATGCATCGCGACCTTCCCCGGCAACATGCCGGTCGCCATGGTGGCGCTCGACGCGGTCGTCCACACCCGGCGGGCGAACGGGGCGGAGCGGACGATCCCGATCGCCGACTTCCACGTCTCCTACGGCGAGGACCCGGCGAGAGAGAGCATCCTCGAGCACGGCGAGCTGATCACCGCGGTCGAGCTGCCGGCGACCCCCTGGTTCGCCCGTTCTCACTATCTGAAGGTCCGCGACCGGGCGAGCTATGAGTTCGCCCTCGCCTCGGCGGCGGTGGCCCTCGATCTCTCCGGCGGGCGGGGCGGCTCCATCCGCGCCGCCCGGGTGGCCCTGGGCGGCGTCGCCACCAAGCCCTGGCGCTCGGCCGCGGCGGAGCAGGCCCTGGTGGGGAAGAAGGCGGACGAGGCGACCTTTCGAGCTGCCGCGGAGGCGGCTCTCCAGGGCGCCAAACCCCAGAAGGACAACGGATTCAAGGTCGAGCTGGCGAAACGGACGCTCACCCGGGCTCTCGCGACGGCCATGGAGATGAAGGCATGACTCCTCTAGCTGATGATGATGCCGCGGCAGCCCCTGCTCCGGCCACGACCAACCGCAAGGACATGAAGACCGCCTCGGTCGGCAAGCCTCTCGACCGGGTGGACGGCCGGAAGAAGATCACCGGCACCGCTCCCTATGCCGCCGAGCTCCAGCACGACCGCCTGGCCCACGCCTTCCTCGTCCAGACGACGATCGCCAAAGGCCGGATCGCCGCGATCGACACCGCCGCCGCCCGACGCGCTCCCGGTGTCGTCGCCATCCTGAGCCACGAGAACGCGCCGAAGCTCCACGGGGCCGGGACCGGTAACGGCAAGCAGTCGACCCAGGCCGGCAAGCTCGGCGAGGAGCGCCTGCCGTTCTCGGACGACGTCGTCCACTATGCCGGCCAGCACGTGGCGCTCGTCGTGGCCAACACCCTGGAGCAGGCCCGGCATGCCGCGTCGCTGGTCAAGGTCCGCTACCAGGAAGAGCGGCCGGTGCTGACGATCGAGGAGGCGAAGCCGACCGCCTACGCTCCCAAGCAGTCCTTCGGCCGGCAGGTCCAACACACCCGCGGCGACGTCGACTCCGCGCTCGCGGCACCGGGGGCGATCAAGGTCGAACAGACCTACACCACCCCGGTCGAGACCAACAGTCCCATGGAGCCCTCGGCGACCGTGGCGATCTGGAACGGCGACCACCTGACGGTCGCCGACTCGACCCAGGCCGTCGTCGGCACCCGCGGCGTCCTTGCCCAGTCCTTCGGCATTCCGAAGGAGAACATCCGCGTCCTCTGTCCGTTCACCGGCGGCGGCTTCGGTTGTAAAGGTTTCCAATGGTCGCACACCCTGATCGCGGCGATGGCCGCCAAGGCGACCCATCGGCCAGTGCAGCTCAATCTCACCCGCCAGCAGATGTTCACCTCGGTGGGCCACCGGTCGCCGACGGTGCAGACGATGGCGCTCGCCGCGAACCGGGACGGGACGCTCACTGCCGTCCGTCACGAGACCCTCCAGGCCACCTCGGAGACGACCGAGTTCGTCGAGGCCTGCGGGACGACGACGAGCAAGGTGCTCTACTCGTGTCCGAACGTCGCGATCCCCCACCATCTGGTGAAGGTGAACGTCGGTCCGCCCACCCCGATGCGGGCGCCCGGCGACTGCCCAGGGAGCTTCGCGCTCGAATCCGCCATGGACGAGCTCGCCTACGCCCTTGCCATGGACCCCATCGAGCTGCGCTTGAAAAATCACGCCGATAAAGACGAGAGCGAGAACAAGCCCTGGTCCTCGAAACACCTCAAGGAGTGCTACGCCCTGGGCGCCGAACGGTTCGGCTGGAAGAAGAGAAACCCCAAACCCGGCTCGATGAAGGACGGCGACCTCCTGGTCGGCTGGGGGATGGCGACCGCCCTCTACCCCGGCAACCGCCGGCCGGCCTCGGCCCGGGTGCGCCTGACCCCGGACGGCCGGGCGCTCGTCCAGGTCGCGACCCAGGATCTGGGGACCGGCTCCTACACGATCTTCACCCAGATCGCGGCGGACGCCCTGGGGCTCCCGGTCGAGCGGGTGACCTTCGAGCTCGGCGACAGCGACTTTCCCGACGCGCCGGGCTCCGGCGGCTCGACGACGGCGGCAACCGTGAGCGAGGCGGTGATCGGGGCGGTCGGGGCGCTCAAGTCGAAGCTCGTGGCCCTCGCCTCGTCCGATCCCGAGTCGCCCCTGGGGGGCTTGAAGCCGGAGGAGGTCACGATGGCCGACGGCCGGCTCGCCGCGGTGGGGAATCCCTCCCGGGGGCTCTCCTACACCGACCTCCTGAAGCGCTCCCGGCAAAAGACGATCGAGGCCGAGGCCGAGGTCAAGCCGGACGACGCCAACAAGAAATACACCATCCATTCCTGGGGTGCCCAGTTCTGCGAGGTGAAGATCGATCCGCTTCTCCCCCGCGTCCAGGTGACCCGCTGGGTTTCGGTGATCGACGTCGGCAGAGTGCTGAACTCCAAGCTCGCCAACAGCCAGGTGGTGGGCGGGGTGACCATGGGGCTCGGCATGGCGCTCCTGGAGCACACGATCTACGATCCCCGGACAGGCCTGCCGGTCAACGGCAACTTCGCCGACTACGCCATCCCGGTCAACGCCGACATCCCGGACATCGAGGTGCATTTCATCGATCGGCCCGATCCGATCATCAATACCCTCGGCTGCCGCGGGGTCGGCGAGATCGGCATCACCGGAGTGGCGGCGGCGGTCGCCAACGCCGTGTACCACGCGACGGGAAAAAGAGTGCGGGACCTGCCGCTCACGCCGGACAAGCTGATGGCGTAAACGTGGCGCGGGAACGGGCGGTTCCAGGAAACTGGAGCCGCCCGTTACAATGCCTGAACATGCGCGCCCTGCAATTCGATCAGTTCGGCCCTCCATCCGTCCTTCACCTCGTGGAGAGGCCCGATCCCCAGGCGGACGCGGACACCGCGGTCGTCCGCGTCGAGGCCGCATCGATCAACCCCAGCGACGTCAAGAACGTGGCGGGCCGGATGCACCAGACGACGCTCCCGCGAGTGCCTGGCCGTGACTATTCAGGAGTGGTCGTGGACGGGCCTGCCGCGTGGATCGGCCGGGACGTCTGGGGTACCGGAGGGGACGTGGGTTTCACCCGCGACGGCAGCCATGCGGAGTACCTCGTCGTTCCGACCGCGAGCCTGGTCGAAAAACCCGCAAGGCTCTCCCACGAGGAGGCGGCCTCGATTGGGGTGACGTTTTTAACCGCCTGGTGCGGCCTTGAATACGCGGGCCTTCAAAGTGGCGAAACGCTGGTCGTGATCGGATCTTCGGGCGGCGTGGGAGGAGCCGCTGTGCAGATCGCAAAGCGCATCGGCGCCCGCGTCCTCGGAATCGACCGCTCGAGGCCATCAGCCGAAGCGGGCGAAGCCCCGGCGCTCCAACTCGCCGACGCGCTCCTCGACTCCAGCGATCCGAATCTTGCCGACACGCTCCGTTCGCTGACCGACGGCCATGGCGCGAACGTCGTCTTCAACGCCGCCGGAGGTCCGATGTTCGAGATCGGCCTCGGCTTCCTGGCGCCTCGCGGCCGGCAGGTGGAGATCACCTCGCCCACCCAACGCCGAGCGAGCTTCGACGTCGTCGACTTCTACCACAATGAATCGCAGCTCTTCGGCGTCGACACCTTGAAACGGGATCTCACCGCCGCCGCCTCAATCCTGAGAAAGCTCCTGCCCGGCTTCGAAGAGGGCCGCTACCGTGCGCCTCGGATCGCCGCGACGCTGCCGCTCGATTCGGCTCCAGAGGCCTATGAACGCGTCGCCCGCGGAGAGCGCGGGCGGGTCGTCCTCAAGCCGAGTGGCGCTTCTACACCGGCAACCGCAGCACCGCCTCGCACCCCATCTCCCCTGTCCGGTTCTCGAGCGTGAGACTACCGCCGTGGGCCTCGGCGATCTGGCGGGCGAGGACGAGCCCGATGCCGCTGCCTCCGGGCTTGGTGGTGTAGAAGGGGACGAAAAGATTCTCGGTGTTGGCGAGGCCGGGGCCCTCGTCGTCGATCCGCACGGCGACCTGGGTGTCATCGCCGCCATTGCCGCCATTGCCGCCGTCGAGATACCAGGCGACCTCGACACCGCCGCCGGTTGCGAGGGCGGCGTCGGCGGCGTTCCGGATGAGATTGATGAGCGCCTGCTCGATCTGGTCGCGGTCGGCCTCCAGCTCTACCCGCGGGCCGGGGACGAGGCGGACGGGGAGCCGGGTCTCCAGGGCCACGGCGCGGCGGATCAGGTCGGAGAGCTCGGTGCCGGTGCGGTGGGGCGGGGGAAGGCGGGCGAGCCTCGCGTAGGCGGCCATGAAGCGGATGAGCGACTCGGCGCGGTCGCCGATCACCGAGAGGCCCTGGGACATGTCCTCGCGCCAGTCGGCCGGCGGTGGCTCGCGCTCCAGGAGGTGGAGGAGGGTCCCCGCCATCGAGCGGATGGGGGCGAGCGAGTTGTTGAGCTCGTGGCCGAGCACCCGGAGGAGCCGCCGCCAGGCCTGGCGCTCCTCTTCGCGGAGGGTCTGCGAGAGATCGGAGATCACCAGCAGCCGGTGCGGCAGGCCACCCTCGCGAAAGGCGCTCCGCCGCACCTCCCAGCGCCCGGGGCCACCGGGGAAGGTGCGTTCGAGCGTCCGCGCCACCTCGCCGGTCAGGCAGTCGTCGACCCCTAAGTCCGCGGCGGTCCGGCCGAGGAGGCGTTCCGGCGGGTCGGCTCCGGGAGCGAGCAGGCGCTCCCCCGCCCGGTTGACCAGCTGCAGCCGGGCCTGATCGTCGAAGGCGAAGATGGCGACGTCCACCTCTTCCATCACCCGGTGGAGGAGGGCCGTGGCCTCGACCGCCCCCAGGCGCTGCTCGCGGAGCACCTCGCCCAGGGCATTCACCTCGTGCATCACCTCGGCCAGGGCGTCGTCCTCGCGCGGCCGCCGCGCGCGGAGCGAAAAGTCCCCTTCGCGGAGTGCGCCCAGGAGGTTGGCGAGGATCTGGAGCGAGCGGATGACCCGCTCCCGGAGCGAGGCGGCGAAGCCCCACCAGAAGGCGAGGACGAGGACGGTCAGGGTCCAGCGGATCTTGGTGCTGTAGTCGCCCGTCCAGAGGAGACCGAGGGCGACCAGGGCGCCGGGCAGGCCGGTCGCGAAGGAGAGAAGGAAGATGCGGGTTTCAAAGGCGAGCGGGCGGCGGTCGCGGCGGTCGCGAGAATCACGACCCTCGCCCTCAGAGGCCATGCTTTTCGAGGCGCCGGTAGAGGGCGCTCCGCGAGAGACCCAGAGCGTTGGCCGCCTGGCTGACGTTCCCCTCGTAGCGCTGGAGCGCTTTCTGGATCAGAACCCGCTCCACGTCTTCGAGCGGCAGATCCTCGAGGCGGGTGATCCCGCCGCTCGCACCGCCGGCCGCCGGCTCGAGCCCGAGGTCGGGGGCGCTCACCCGTTCGCCCCGGGTCATCAGCACGCCGCGCTCGACGGCGTGGTCGAGCTCGCGCACGTTGCCCGGCCAAGGGTGGGCGAGAAGCGCCTGGAGCGCTCCCGGATCGAAACCGGCGAGGGTCTTCCGGTAGCGCCGCGCGTGCTGGGCCAGGAAGTGCTCGGCGAGGACGGGGACATCCTCGATCCGGGCGCGGAGCGGCGGCAGGCGGATCTCGACCGTGTTGAGGCGAAAGAGGAGATCCTGGCGGAAACGCCCGGCGGTCACCTCTTCTCGGAGATCGGCGTTGGTGGCGGAGAAGACCCGCACGTCGACCGCCCGGGTGCGCGACGACCCTACCCGCTCGAACTCGCCGGTTTCGAGGACCCGGAGGAGCTTGGTCTGCTGGGCGAGCGAGATGTTCGCGATCTCATCTAAAAAGAGAATGCCGCCGTCGGCGAGCTCGAAGCGGCCGGCGCGGTCGGCCTTGGCGTCGGTGAAGGCGCCCCGCACGTGGCCGAAGAGCTCGCTCTCGAAGACCGATTCCGAAAGGCCGCCGGTGTTGACCGTCACCATGGGCTTGCCCGACCGGGAGGAGACAGCGTGGAGGGCGCGGGCGACGACCCCCTTGCCGGTGCCGTTCTCGCCGGTGATCAGGATGTGCGCCGCGGACGGCCCCACCCGTTCGATGAGGTCGAGCACCGGCTTCATGGCCGCCGAGCGGGCGAGGAGCTGCGAACGGCCGGCCCCCGCCTCGCTGCCGTTTCCCCCTTCCCGGAGGAGGCGGTTTTCCGCCTCCAGCCGTTCGCCCCGCCTTAGCGCCCGGCCGAGATCGACCTGGGTGCGGAGGATGGCGAGGAGCCGGGTGTTGTCCCAGGGCTTCTCGACGAAATCGCGGGCGCCCTGGCGCATCGCCTCGACCGCCAGGCCGACGCTCGCCCAGGCGGTCATGACGACGACCGGCAGAGTCTCGTCGATCGCCTTCAAACGCGCCAGGAGGTCCAGCCCCTCGCGGCCGGAGGTCGTGTCCCGCGTGTAGTTCAAATCCATCAGCACCGCGTCCCAGTCGCCTCCCGAGACCGCCGTCACGAGCTCCTGGGGCGACATCGCGGTCGCGGTCTCGAAGCCCTCGCCCTTGAGCAGCAGGCGGAGCGCCTCGCGCACGTCCCGCTGGTCGTCGGCGATGAGGACTCGGGGGCTCCGGGTCACGACTCCTGGCCCACGACCCAGCCGTCGAGGAGCTGGATCACCCGATCGCCGTAGGTCGCGTTCTTCTCGGAGTGGGTGACCTGGATGATCGTCGTCCCCTCCTGGTTGAGCTTCTTGAACAGCTCCATGATCTCCTCGGCCTGGCCGGTGTGGAGGTTCCCCGTCGGCTCGTCGGCCAGGATGAGCTTGGGGTTCCCCACCACCGCCCGCGCCACCCCCACGAGCTGCTGCTGGCCGCCCGAGAGCTGCGAGGGGAAGAGATCCTTCTTGCCGACGATGTGGAAACGGTCGAGGGCCTCGGCCACGAGCGCCTGGCGCTGCGCCTTCTTGACGTCCCGGTAGGAGAGCGGGAGGTCCAGGTTCTCGTAGACGGTCAGGCTGTCGATCAGGTGGTAGCTCTGGAAGACGAAGCCGATGTACTGCTTGTTGAGCGCCGCCCGCTCCTTGGGCTTGAGCTTGTGAACCGGCTGGTCCAGGAAGAAGTACTCCCCCTCCCAGACGGCGTCGAGCATGCCGACGATCGACATCAGGGTGGACTTCCCGGCCCCCGAGGGGCCCATGATGGTGACGAACTCACCCTCCTCAATGTCGATATTGACGCGCCGCAGCACGAAGGTCTTCACGTGCCCGGTCTGGTAGTGCTTCTCGACGTTGCGCAATCGGATCATGTCGGCTCCTTGGGGCTAAGAGGATATCCGATGGCAGGTCCCGTCCGTCTCGCCCGGGCTCCGTTCAGATCCGAGGACCGGCGACTGGCTGCGCGAAGCGCCCAAAGGAGCCGGCCCGCAGGATCGAACGGAGCCCGGGCTCATCCGCGCTGGATCGCCTCCACCGGATCGACCCGGGTCGCCCGCTGGGCCGGCACGTAGTTGGCGGCGAGCGCCACGCCGGTCAGGAGGAGGACGACGGCGGCGAGGATGGGGACGTCGAGGCTCGGGGAGCCCGCCAGTCTCCCGGCGAGCGCCCGCGACAGGGCGAAGGCGGCGAGGCCGCCGAGCACCAGGCCGGCGGACACCAGGCGCATCCCCTGGCCCAAGATCTGGAGGACGACGTCCTCCCGGCGCGCTCCCAGGGCCATGCGGATGCCGATCTCGTGGGTGCGCTCGGTCACCGAGTAGCTGACGACCCCGTAGAGACCGAGGGCGGCTAAGAGGAGCGCCAGGATGCCGAGGCAGGTGAGGACCGCCGCCCCGGTCCGCGCCGGGAAGACGGCGGCGCTGATGAACTGCGCCATGGGCTCGGCGTTGAAGCCGGCGAGCCCCGGGTCGAGGGCGAGGACCGCCTGCCGTACCGCCGGGACGAGCGCGCCCGGATCCCCCGTCGAGCGCAGGTGGACGACGACCCCGGTATCGTTCCCGAAGTGCTGGAAGAGCGGGGCATAGAAAAAGGGCCGCGGCTCTTCGGTCAGGGTCTTGTACTTGGCCGTCCCGACGACCCCGACGATCGTCGTCGGCTTTCCCCAGACGCGGACGTGCCGGCCGAGCGCCGGGACTCCCGGCAGGAAGTGGCGGGCGAAAGCGTCGTTGACGATGATGACGAGCGCACCGTTCTCGTCGTCCTGGGGGCCGAAATCGCGGCCGGCGAGGAGCGGCAGGCGGAGGACCGAGAAGTAGCCGGGTGCGACCAGGCTGCGGAAGATCTTCAGGCTCTCGTGCGGAGCGGGCGCGTAGCCGTCGACGATCGCTTCGTCCCAGGCACCGCCCTCGAAGCCCAGGGGGACCTTGTCGGCCAGGCTGACCCCGGTGATCCCGGGGAGCGCCGCGAGGCGTAAGTCGAGCTGCCGGTAGAAGTTCCTCGCCGTCTCCCGGCTATAGCCCGCGGCCTGGAGGCTCAGGTCGTCGACCAAGAGGACGTGGCCGGGCTCGAAGCCCGGGTGGATGGCGCGGGTGGCGGCGAAGCCGCGGAGAAAGAGGCCGGCGCCCAAGAGGACGAGGGTCGCGAGCGCCACTTCGCCCACCACCAGGAGACCGCGGAGCGAGGCCGGTCGGCGGCCGGTGGACGCTCCCCGTCCCCCTTCGCGGAGGGCACGGGTCAAGCCGGAGGTCGCGGCCTGGAAGGCTGGGATCGTCCCGAAGAGGAACCCGGCGACGACCGAGAGGAGGAGAGACATCGCGAGCACCCGACCGTCCGGCCCGGGGTTGACCGCGACCGGCAGGTTGGTGGGCGGCAGGAGAGCCGAGAGCGAGTCGGTCATCCAGAAAGCGGCGAGGAGGCCGACCACCCCGCCCAGGAGGGAGAGGAGGAGGCTCTCGGTCAGCAGCTGGCGGACGAGCCGGCCGCGGCCGCCGCCCAGGGCGGAGCGGATGCCGAGCTCCCGCGAGCGGGCAGTGGCCCGGGCGAGCAGGAGGTTGGCGACGTTGGCGCAGACCATGAGGAGGACGAGACTCGCGATCCCGGCGAGAACCCCGAGGAGCGGCCCGAGGAGAGACTGGGCGCCGTACGGCGCCTCGCGGAGCGGCAGGAAGGTGGCACCGATCTGCTGGTTGCTCGCGGGATGGGCCCGGGCGAGCCGCCCGGCCACCTCGCGCACCTCCGCCCGCGCCGTCTGCAGCGAGCTGCCCGCCCGCAGCCGGCCGAGGGCGTGGAGCGAGCGCTCCCGGCGCTCCAGGAGCCACTCGCTGCCGAAGAGCTGGCGCTGCTCGACGGGGACCCAGAGGCCGTAGGAGAGACCGACGATCGTCCCCTGGAAGGTCGACGGGGCGATGCCGACGATGGTGAAGGGGTGGCGGTTGACGGCGATCGTCCGGCCGAGGACGCCGGGGTCGGCGCCGAACCGGCGGTGCCAGAGCCCGTTGCTCAGGACGACGACCGGCGGGCCACCCGCCTGCCCCTCCTCCGGCCGGAAGAAGCGGCCGAGGGCGGGCCGGACCCCGAGGACGTCGAAGAAGTTGCCCGAGACCAGCTCCCCCCAGACCCGCTGCGATTCCCGTCCCTCGCCGAGGACGAACGCGTGCTCCCGGAAGGCCAGGAGGCCGGAGAGCGAATGCACCTGGGCGCGGTAGTCGAGGTAGTCCGGATAGGAGATGTTGATCGACTCCCCCGAAGGCGCCAGGGTCTCCAGGGTCACCACCCGGTTGCCGTCCGCCACCCCGGGCATGGGACGGAGGAGGAAGGTCTCGATCCAGGTGTAGACGGTCGTGTTGGCCCCGATGCCGAGAGCGATCGAGAGCACCGCCACCGCCGCGAAGCCCGGATTCTTGGTCAGGATTCGAAGGCCGTACCGTAGATCCTGGAGGAATGGTCCCATCGCGTGATCTCCTTGCCTCCGGTGGAGTTCAAGCGGCGTGCCAGAGGTTTTGACGGCTCAATCAACTGATTCTAAAGGAGATTCGTGCGGCAGGGAGAGCGGTGGCGTGCGCTCGCGGGAAAGGGGCGTCCCAGAAGCGGACACCCCTCTCCCGCCCCCTAAAGACGAAGAGCCCGGCGCATCGCCGGGCTCCCCGAAGTCATCTCTGGATGTCGGACCTACGACACCGGTGGCGGCTTGGGGTTGTCTTCCTTCGGCTTTTCCGGCGGTTTGCCCTGCGGCTTACCCTGGGGTTGCCCCTGCGGCTTGCCCTGGGCCTGTCCGCCCTGCGGACGGCTGTGCTCGGCGGCGCCCCGAGGTTGCGGCGGGCGCGGCTGCTTCTCGGCCGGCTGGGAACGGTCCTGCTGGCGCTCCGCCTTCGGTGGTGGCGGTTGGCGCTCCGCCGTCGGCGGCGCGGGCTGGCGCTGCGCCTTGGAGCGCTGCGCCTTCGGCTGGGGCTGAGAGCCCTCCGCCGGTGCCGTCGATCCGGTCGGGGCGGGCTTCCGCTGGTGGCGTGGGGCGGCCTGGGCCGTTTCGGTTGCCGCCTGGGGCGCCGTTTTTGCTACCGGCTGGCTTTTCCCCGCCTGGCGGGTCCCCTGTGCCTTCGCGGCGCGGCCGGCCACCGTCGCGGGCGTCGCGGGCGTGGCCGGCGGGGTGCCGGCGGCGACCACCGACTTCCGCGCGGCGGGCCGCTCGGGGGGCGGCGCGACGTTGCCCGCCTTCACCTGCGGGCGATAGAAGGCGACCCGGTTCGCCTGGACCTGCCCGCCCTGGTGCCGCTGGCCCTGCCCCTGGTCGGCGATCTGGTAGTGCGGCACCGGGTGGCCGGTCACCTGCTGCACACGCTGGACCGGCAGCCCCTGGTTGATGATCCGGTTGTTGACCACCTGGTAGTTGGTGATGTTCCGGGTCTGCCGGTAGATGTCCACCTGCCGGCCGCGGTCGACGTAGTAGCTGTCGAGGCGCGGCGCCAGGAACTGGCGTTCCGGCACGAAGAGGTAGCTCTCGGCCGGGACGACGGCGGCGAAATCGACGCCCCCGAAGCCACCGCGGAACTCGGCCGCGGGCGGGAGCGGCGCCCAACCGATATAGTCGCCACCCTCCTGCCAGGAGACCCAGGCCGGCCCCCAGTCATTGCCCGGGACCCATTCCCAGCCCTCGCTCGGGTCCTGGTACCAGCGCCCATAGTGGTAGGTCGCCCAGCCATAGGGCTCGGTCGAGATCCAGGTCCAACCGTCGTCGGTCTGCACCCAATGCCCGCGCTGGTACGGACGCCAGGAGGAAGCCACGGCCTGCGGTCTCCACACCCAGCCATAGCTCGGGCGCTGGACCCAGTTGCCGTAGGAGGCGAGATCGTCGTAGAAGAAGCCGACATCGACCGCGCCCCCGGAGACGCTGATCCCCACCGAGGCAGCGTTGGCGCTGGAGCTCGTTCCGGGGAGAACGCCCAGGAGGAGCAGAGAGAAAAGGAAAAAGCCTGTTGTTTTCATAGGTGAATTCACCTCGCGACAGCTACGGAGTTGGGAAGAGAGAGAATCCCCGATCGGGATCGGGCTGTGCCGAGGAGTAAGAAGCACGAATCGTGCCGAGTCTACAGGAGAGCGGGTTGTCGTACGATCTTGCTGAATACTCTTTCCGTGCATCAGAATGCTCTCTCACTCTGTTGAAATTCACGCGTACCCGTCTGGAGGAGAGGAAACCAATGACCATCCTGAAGACCGCCGTCGCGAGCGCCGTCCTGCTGCTGGCTATGGCGGCGGCTGGCGCCGCCCAGCAGCCCAACTGTCCCAATCCTCAATCGCCGCGCAGCCTCAATCCGCAAACGACTCCCTCGCCCTACGACCAGACCTCGCGTCAGTCGATCGTCGACTGGACCGCCCCTGCCCAGACGTTGCAGTACCGGGCCCGCCCGGACTGCGCTCCCCAGACGCTCCAGCGCTGCGGCCAGCACTATCACTTTCCGATCGAGAACACGCAGGGGTGCCCGGGCGAGGTGCGGCGGTCCGAGAAGGCCGGCGCGGTAGCCAAACCCGAGCCCGGGGACAGGGTCGAGATCCACACCGTCTACGCGTCGAAGGTCCGCGCCGGCAACTGCGATCCCGTCACCCTCGAGTGCTGCGAGGAGGGGCCGTTCGTGGTGCTCGGCTGGAGTGCCAAAGTCATCCCGGATCGCCGGGAGATGCCGATCGTGCCGCCCACGGGCCGGCCTCTGGCCGAGTGGTCGGGCTCGACCACCAATGAAGACCAGTCCCCGAACGAGTGCAAGCCGCCGGCGCAGTGGAGCTTCCGGCTGGGCTGTGACTTCGTCGTCAGCGAGATCCAGCTGGCGGCGCTCAAGCACCCCGACCCGGCGCGGCCGCTGCAAGCCTGCAACCGCCTGAGCCGGGACCTGACGCACGTGTTGCCGTAAGGGGTCTTAAGGCTCGGGAAGGCGGGTTCTGTCAGGCTCTAAGGGCTCGACGGCGGGTAGATCACCACCCGCCGGTAGGGCTCTTCTCCCTTGCTCTCCGAGGTGAGGCCCTGACGTTCGACGATCTGGTGCTGGAGCCGGCGCAGGTAGTTGCTCTGCGGCGAGAGCTCGACCGGGTGCCCCTGCTCCAGAACCTCCTCGACGCCGTCCTCGACCTCGCGGAGGGCCGCCTCGTCGCCCGCCAGGTAGTCGCCCACCGAGAAGGCGCCGCGGAGGAAGTTCTCCATCTGGGTGACCGTGTTGCCCTTGACGACGTAGAGGGGGACCCCCCTCGCCACGACGTCGCGCAGCTTTCTCGGCTGGCGCCGCTCCTGGGATTTGAGCGTGAGGACGAGGTCGGCCTCGTCGGGGTCCTCGACCAGATAGGCCGGCAGGCGGAACTTGCGGATGGCGCGCTCCAGCTTGTCCCGCGAGACGGCGTAGGGGAAGATCCGCACCGTCTTGCCGCGCGGGCGATGGAGCGGCTCGCGCCCACCGCCCCCCTCCTCGGGCCGGCGCCCGGTGCCCGCCGGGATCAGCCGCCAGGGTCCTTCCGGCTCCGCCCGCCGCGCCTTCGAAGCGTCCACGGCCTGCGCGGCCTGCGCCGGCTGGCGGATTTCCACCCCGCCGTCGGGTGTCCGCACCCGCACCTCGGGCCGTGGCGGAATCTCGCGGAGGAAGCGGTCGACGACCTCGGCCACGTCGTGGTGGACGGCGAGCGTGTCCTTGTCCTGGATCTCGATGACGACGTCGAAGGTGGGGGGCGCCTTCCGTTCGAGGACGGTCTTCTGGGTTCCCCGCCGCCGCGCCTCTTCGTCGGACAGGGTGACTGCCTGGATGCCCCCCACGAGATCCGAGAGGGTGGGGTTCTGGAGGAGGTTTTCGAGCGTGTTGCCGTGGGCGGTCGCGATCAGCTGGACGCCGCGCTCGGCGATCGTCCGCGCCGCCAGGGCCTCGGCCGCGGTGCCGATCTCGTCGATGACGATGACCTCCGGCATGTGGTTCTCGACCGCCTCGATCATCACCGCGTGCTGGAGGTCGGGCGAGGGGACCTGCATGCGGCGGGCGCGGCCGATGCCGGGGTGGGGGATATCGCCGTCGCCCGCGATCTCGTTCGAGGTGTCGACGACGATCACTCTTTTGCCCAGCTCATCGGCGAGCACCCGCGCCGCCTCGCGGAGCAGCGTCGTCTTCCCCACCCCCGGCCGGCCGAGGAGGAGGATGGAGCGGCCGCGCTCGATGACGTCTCTAAGGATGTCGACGGTGCCGAAGACCGCCCGTCCCACCCGGCAGGTGAGACCGACGACGTCCCCCAACCGGTTCCGCATCGCCGAGATACGGTGGAGGGTGCGCTCGATCCCCGCCCGGTTGTCCTTGCCGAAGCGGCCCACCCGATCGACGACGTGGGCGATGTCCTCGCGCGTCACCGGCTCCGCGCTCAGGTCGAGACCACGAGCGGGGAGGCGGGCCTCGGGCAACCGGCCGAGGTCGAGCACCACCTCGATCAACGGCTCCGCGCCCTCGCGCGCCGCGAGCGCCCGCTGGACCTCGGGCGGCATCACCGCCAGCAGGAGCTCCAGGTCGTCGGTCAGCTGCCTCTCGGGCTCGGGCACAGGTACCTCCCTCGTCGTCTTCAGCCTATACCGGCGAGGCAAAATCAGTGCCGCGGAACTTTTCTCCTCCTTCCTTCGTAGGGAAAGATGACATGGAGGAGAGACCGATGAGAAAGATGACCTTCGTCCTTGGATTGGCCCTGGCCGGCATGGTGGCCTCCCAGGCCGCGGCCGAGATCTATAAAGAACATTTCGAGCATACCTATCCCCTCCAGGCGGGCGGGGCGTTCACCCTGAGAGACGTGAACGGCCCCGTCTCGGTGACCGCCTGGGATAAGAATGAGGTTCACATCGTGGCCGAAAAACGGATCCGGGCCGCGAACGAAGAGGACGGCAAACGGCGGCTGGCCGCGCTCCGGATCGACGTCACCGTCAAGCCCGGCGAGCTGCGGATCGACACCCGTTTCCCGCAGGAGAAGGGCGGCGGGCTCCTGAGCCTGCTGGCGGGCAACGGCGGCGTCGGCTCGGTCGCCTACAAGATCGAGGTGCCGAGAAATCTCAAGGTGGACATCGAGACCGTCAACGGCGCGGTCGACGTGAACGGCACCGGGGGCGACCTCCGGGCCGAAACCACCAACGGCGCGGTCGACGTCTCGGGCGTCCACGGGAAGATCCGGCTGGGCTCGACCAACGGCGCCATCTCCGCCTCCGACACGGCCGGCACGGTCGTCGCCGCGACCACCAACGGCAGCATCGAGATCGCTTTGAAGCAGGTGGACCGGGGAGGGGACATGAGCTTCGAGACCACCAACGGCCACATCACCTTGAAGGTGCCGCGCGACATCCAGGCCTCGATCTCCGCCAGCACGACCAACGGCGGCGTCTCGACCGACCTGCCGGTCCTGCATGGCAAGTCGAGCAAGCACCACCTGGACGGCGACGTCAACGGCGGCGGCGGCCGCCTCCACCTGGCCTCGACCAACGGCGCCATCGAGATCGTGAGCCAGCGGTAGGGAATCCCGCCGACCCTCGACGCCTCACAGCGGGGGCTTCTCGCCCCCGCTTCGTCAGCCCCGCTTGCGCAGGAGCAGAAGCCAGAGGAAGAACGGCCCCCCGAGGAGCGCGGTGAGCACCCCGACCGGCAGCTCGGCGGGGGCCATCACCACCCGCGCCCCGGCGTCGCAAAGGGCCAGAAAGGCGCCGCCGCCCAAGAGACAGGCGGGGGCGAGGATCAGGTGGTCCTGCCCCACGGTGCGGCGGAGCATGTGGGGGACCATCAGGCCCACGAAGCCGATCGGCCCGGCCATGGCGACCATGGCGCCGATCATGAGCGAGGTGACGAGGAGGATCTCCAGGCGCAGCCGGCCGAGATCGACCCCGCGGCTCGCCGCCATCTCCTCGCCGGTCAGGAGGAGATTCAGATCCCAGCGCCGCAGGAGGAGAAAGGCGCTCCCCCCGAGCACCCAGGGAAGGAGCCAGAGCACCTCGCGGTAGCCGGCGACCGAGAGCCCCCCCATCATCCAGCGCACCATACGGAAGGTCTGGGTCGAGTCGGAGAGGTACTGGACGAAGAGGATGAGCGCCGAGCAGGAGAGGGAGACGGCGATGCCGGCGAGCAGCAGGGTCCCGGTCTCCTCCCCCTGGCGCCTCCCCCCCAGGCCGACGACGAGGCCGGTCGCCGCCAGGGCACCCGCGAAGGCGAAGAGGGTGACCGCGGGGAGGCCGAAGAGCGGGTGCCCCTCGGTCAGCCGGAGGGCGAGGACCGCCCCGAGCGCCGCGCCGCTCGCGACTCCCAGGGTGTAGGGCTCGGCGAGCGGGTTTCGGAAGAGGGTCTGGAAGCCGAGCCCCGAGACCGCGAGACCGCCGCCTGCCAGGAGGGCGAGGAGCACCCGCGGCAGGCGGAGCTGCCAGAAGATCGCCGACGCCATGGGGTCTCCCCTCAGCAACTCGTGGGCGAGCCCGGCGTGGCTGCCGACGAGCGGCGCCCCGAGGACCACGGCGATCCAGAAGAGGGCCAGACCGGTCAGGGCGAAGGCCCGGCGGTGGGACGAAGGCGGCAGACTCACGGCGCAAGCTCTAGAAGGGTGACCGGACGCTCGCCGCCGCGGACGACCTCGAAGCGGGTGCCGAAGAGGGTCCGCAGGAGATCCGGGCGGAGGATCTCGGCCGGACTTCCCACGGCGAGGACCCGCCCGCCCGCGAGGGCGAGGAGGCGATCGCCCAGGAGCGAGGCGAGGTTCAAGTCATGGGTGGCGGCGACGACCGTCCGCCCCGCCTCTCCCTTGAGCTTGACGAGGAGCGCCGCCACCTCGCGCTGGTGGCGAGCGTCCAGGTGGGTCGTCGGCTCATCGAGCACCAGCATCTCGGCCTCCTGCGCCAGGGCGGCGGCGATGTAGACCGCCTGCCGCTCGCCCCCCGACAGCTGGTCGATCGGCCGGTCGCGAAGGTCGGCGATGCCGCCGACCGCGAGGGCCTCCTCGGCGGCGGCGAAGTCCGTCGCCCGCGGCGCCAGCTGGAGCGGCGAGAGGTGAGGATAGCGCCCGAGGAGCACGACCTCGAAGACCGTGAGCGGCACCGAGGCCGGCCGCACCTGGGGAACGTAGGCGATGTGGCGCGCCCGTTCCCGCCGCGGCAGGCTCCCCAGGGGACGGTCGAGATAGAAGATCTCCCCCGCGGCCGGTGCCAGGAGGCCGGTCAGGAGCCGCAGGAGGGTGGTCTTCCCCGCTCCGTTCGGCCCCACGACCATCAGGCACTCGCCGGCGAAGACCTCGAGGTCGAGCGGGCCGAGGATCGTCCGCGTCCCCGTCTGCCAGGTGATGCCGCGGACAGAGAGGAGGGGGGCACCGGTCATCGAGTCTGGCCGACGTCAACGTTCGAGCGGGCGGGACCGGCGGTATTGGCGGCATTGGCGGCATCCAGAATCGCCCCCATCTCGCGGTAGAGCCGCGGCAGGCGCGGCCCGGGGACGACGACATAGTCCCCGGCGAGGACGAAGACCCGCGCCCGGCTTGCGGCCTGGAGCTGGGGCAGGCCCCACCAGTCGGAAGTCAGCTGGCGGGCGACCGCGGGCGACGGCAGATCCTCGCGGATCTCCAGGATGACGTCCGGCCGGCGGGTCAGCACCTCTTCGAGCGCCACCTGCGGGTAGCGGACCGGGGCGTCGGCGAAGGCGTTTTGGGCTCCCAGGCGGCTCAAGAGCTCATCGTAGAACGTTCCGGGGCCCGCCACCAGGAGATCGGTCAGCCGTCCCGGCTGCCGCCCCACCGAGAGGACCACCCGGAGCGGCTTCTCCCCGGGTTTCTCTCCGGGCTTCTCTCCGGGCTTCAAAGGGGACCGGGGAGCGAGATCCCGGTGGAGGTCGGCGGCGAGCCGGCGGCCGGTCTCCGCGACCCCACAGCGGTCGCCGATCGTCCGGAAGCCGTTCTCGACGTCCGCCAGGCTCTCGTTGCGGACGACGAGCGAGGCGATCCCCAACCGCCCGAGCTTGTCTCCCAGGTCGTTTTGACTGGGAAGGAGGACGGCGAGGTCGGGTTTCAGGGCGACCATCCGTTCGAGGTTGGGGTTGAACAGCCCCCCGAGGTGCGGCCGGGAGCGCGCCTCGGGGGGGAAATGATCATAATCGCCCACCCCGACGACGCGGGGACCGAGGCCGAGGGCGAAGAGAGTCTCGGTGAGGCTGGGGGCGAGCGAGATGATCCGCTGCGGGATGTGGGATGCCGCGGGCTCGTTCCGGCAGCCCGCGGCGCCCGCGGCGATCGCGGCGATACCGACGAGAAGAAAAAACGGCAGGAGCGCAAGGACCGCCGAGGCGCGCGCTCCGGGCCGTCTCAAAAGGTGACCGCCACGCCGCCGATCCAGGTCCGTCCCGGGGCGGGGAAGCCGAGCGCCTCGGCATAGGCGCGGTCGGCGACGTTCTCGATCCGCGCGTAGGGAGCGAGCCAGGAGAGCGCCTGGTAGCTCGCCGCGAGATCCAGCCGCTGGTAGCCGGGATTGGTGCTGCGGGCGAAGGTAACGGGATCGAGGTCCGCCCGTTCGCCCACCACCCGCTCGGTCAGCGAGACGGTGAAGCGCCGCGGGGAGGCGGTGAGGACGAGGTTGCCGCTCGCCCGCGGCCGGCGGAGGAGGGCGAGGCCGGTCGACTGGTCCTCGGTGTCCAGATACGTGCCGTTCAGGCGCGCGCTCCAGATACCCCGCCGCACCCCCACCTCTCCCTCGATCCCGCTGCTTTTCGCCCGGCTAATGTTGACCTCCTGGAAGGTCACCGGGTCGAAGTCGATGAGGTTGTGCTGCCGGTTCAAGAAGCCGGTGAGGATGAAACGCCATCCTCCCGCCTGCCGTTCGAGGCCGACCTCATAGCTCTTGCCGATCTCCGGCTGCAGGTTGGGATTGCCGCTGCCGGGGAAGTAGAGCTCGCCGAGCGCCGGAGCGCGGAAGGCCTCGCCGTAGCTCGCGTGGAGCCGGAAGCCGCCGCCCAAGGCGACCACCCCACCGACGTTCACGCTGGTCTGGCCGCCATAGGCGTCATTGTCGTCGCGCCGCACCCCGAGGTCGCCGTGGAACGGCCCGGCGCTGTACCCGGCCTGACCGAAGACCGCCCAGGTTCTCTGGTGGACCCCGGAGAGGTCGGTGCCGAAGCTCGAACCGTCGGTCACCTGGAGGCGCTCGACCTCGGTGCCGAAGGAGAGCTTGAGCTCCGGGAGGGCCTGCCAGTTCCCCACGGCCCGCCCGCGGAGAGCCTCCGAGGTGGTGTCCGAGCGGGTGAAGCCGGACGGATCGTCGGGGTCGCGGTAGGAATTGTCGAAGGCCACCCTTGAGGCCAGGGCGTCGAGCGAGAAGTCGCTCCGGTCGAGACGGAAGGGGATTCCCACCTCGCGCTCCTGCCAGGCGATCTGGCGGTGCGGCGTTTCGGTGTCGCCGGAGAAGGGGATACCGGTGTTCGAATCGTTGGCCCGGCCGATCACCCCCAGGCTCACCCCCGGCGCCAGGGTCCACAGGGCGCGCGCCAGGAGATCCTCACTGTCGAAGGCGTCGTTCCGAATCTCGCCGTCCCCGCGTCGCACGTGGCCGGCGAGGTCGAGTTGGACCTCGCCGACGTTCCAGCCGCCGGTCAGGCCGCCCCGCTTGTAGTCGTGGCTGCCGCCTTCGAGCCGGAGCGAGACACCTTTCCCCGGCTGGGTGAGGACCTGGATCACCCCGCCCAGGGCGTTGCTGCCGTAGACGGCGCTCTCCGGGCCGCGGACGACCTCGACCCGCGACACCCCGTCGGTCGGCAGGAACTGCCAGTTGGCGCCGCCGAAGTAGGGGTCGTTGAGTTGCATTCCGTTCCACAGGAGAAGGGTCTGGACCGAGCTCGTGCCGCGGGTGAAGAGCGAGGTTTGCTGGCCGGGTCCCCCGGCCTGGACGAGGGTGACCCCCGGGGCGGTCGAGAGGAGGTCGGAGAGGTTCGTGACCTGGCGGGCCGCGATCTCCTGGGCGTCGATGACGATCACCGAGGAAGTGACCTCGTCGAGAGTCTCGGGGGCGAGGCTCGTCGAGACGACGATCGTCTCGTCGAACGCCGGGGTCGAAGCGGTGGCGGCGGTGGCGGTGGCGGAGGTGTCCGCCGCGGTGGCGGTGGTACTGGTGCTGGACGGCGGGGTCTGCGCGTGGACGGCGAACGGAATCCCACCCCCGAGGATTCCGACCGCACCCATGGCGACCAGGAGAATCTGGCGCATTGTCTTCCCTTTCCCAAAAGAGATGCCCACCGCTTCAGGGTGGGGGAACAGGGAGGACGCGCCGATCGAGTCTCAAGCCCTCCCCCGCGCCCCGCGGGTGGCATCGGACGGTGGGCAGGTCTCCTGGCTTCCGGATCTTCCTACTCCCGGTCCTTCCCACCCGGGCAACCGCACGTCTCGTGCGATCCGCCCGGGCAGTGGCTGCTCCGGTTTCGTACCCGATTACAGTGGCGGGGGCCGCGCCGGCGTTCCACCGGCTTCCCTTTTCAGACCGCCTCCAGGCGGGAGCCTGGGGCGTTCATGTCACCACACCGTCAAACTTCTCAAAGAGCGGTACTACCAAGATAGCGGCCGAAACGCCGGGACTCCCGGCGCCGCGGATTTTACTGCGGCGGCGCCGGGGCAGCCGGAGCGGGCGTCGGGATCGGCACCGGGACGGGGATCGACTGCTGCTGCCCGCCGCCGTACGGATTGATGAAGCCCGAGGGGATCCCTTGCGTCTGCTCGGACGACACTCCCTGCTGGATGGTATAGGGCCTCTGCTGTTGGCTCTGGGAGAGCCCCTGGATCGCCTGGGTCAGACGGTCGAGCGCCTGGGCTGCCTTGTCGCCGTTCGGATTCGGCTGATCGTTGGGGGCGACCCCGAGGGAGATCGTGTTGTTCCGGATGGTGACGCCGAAGCCGCGGGTGGCGTTCTCCGCCGTGACGCTCTCGATCTCTTCCTTGCGCACGCCGACCCAGTTGCCCACCTCGGTCAAGAGCAGCACCATGCCCTTGTCCCAGCTCGCGTCCTGCGGCTGGTAACGGGTGTCGATGACGGTGCCGGACGACAGCTTCACGTGATAGATGTCGGCGCCGGCCGGCAGTGCCACGGTGAGCAGCAGGCCGAGGGCGAGACCGAGCCGGAAAAGCGAGCGAAGCATAGAGCCTCCTGCGGCAATGCCGCGAATGCCGCGGCGGAAGAATTCTGTCTATCTTAGCACAGGCTTCTGTGCACGCGGGGCGAGCAGGTCCGCCAGTTGCCGGCGGAAGATCGCCGCCCCGCCGTATGCGGGATGGCGGAGGAGGGGCGCCTCGACCCCGAGGAGACCCAGGGCGGCCTGGGCGGTACGGCCCACCGCGATCCGCCGCGCCCCGGGCGTGGCGGCCAGGAGCTCTTCGAGGACGTGGAGGTTGGCGGTCAGCAGCCGGCGCTCCGGGGTGCGATTCGACAGCGGCCCCTTGCCGGTATGGGCGTCATAGGGGTGCCAGGGAAAGGCATTCCAGAGGAGAACCCCGCGCGGGTCGCCGCCCAGGGCGCCCCAGACGACGCTCCCCGACGGTTCGAGCCAGAGCCCGGGGCGGGTGCTCGTGGCCGCGAACGGGGGTCCCGCCCAAGGGAGGCGCCGGCCGCCCGGCCCAGAGTCGCCCGCGAGCTGGCGCTCGCTGGTGAAGGCGATGCCGGAGAACCGCCCGCCGCGAAAGCCGATCGCCTCGCCGAGGAGCACCACCCGGGGCGTGCCCACCCGATCGAGGTAGGCCTCCAGGTTAAGCCGCCGCTGCCGCGCCGCCCCCGGCCGATCGAGGGCGGGGTCGCTGTCGCGGTACGGATTGACCACCGCGGAGGCCTCGCCGCGGGGACCAGGCATAAGTGAGCGAAGGAGGGGGGTGAAATCCGTCATACCGGGGAACAGGCTGCGATCGACCCAAACTACCACGCGGCCGGGAGACCCGACATGTCGAGATGCGCTTCGAAGTCCCTCTGCTCACTGCTCCTCCTGTCCCTCGCCACCGCCGCCCCGGGAAAGGCCGCCTCCCTTGCGACCGGCGCCGCCGGGGTGGAGTCCGCTCCACCGATGGCCTCCTGGTGCCGCGCCTACACGCCCGCCGCCCACCCGCTCCACCGCGCCCTCGACGAGGCGCTGGACAGCTTAGGGACGGGCTGGGGCCCCGACTCGCGCGGACTCGGCTATCCTCTCCATCAGGCACTCCTCCCGGTCGCCGCCCTCCTCCCCCTCCCCGATCCTCTCCTCGACCGCCGTCTCCGCCAGGCCCTCCTCTCCCTGGAGTCCGGGGCCGAGGCCTGCATGAAGTCGATGCCCATGACCACCCGCCTCCGCCTCGTGGAAGGGGCCCGGGCGCTCGCCGAGCTCGAAACGAGGCTCGCCGCTCTCTCCCCCGCCTGCCTGCCGGGCCGTCGGAGCGGCGCCTCGGCGCTCTCCGTCGTCGTCGGTGTCGAAGGGGAGGGCCTCGCTCTCCCCGACACCTCCCTGGGGTCGCCAAGACCCCACGGCGCCACCACGACCGTGACCGAGACGCGGAGCGCCGACAAGGCCCCCGCCAAGCCTAAGCGCGCCTCGCATCCCTCGCGCCCAAAGCCCGCCCCGCGCCCCAATCCGCACCGCGCGGGTGTCCGCTGAGGGAAGACCGGGACGGGCGGCGGACCCCAGGAGCGCGGCGACGGCCACGAGCGCCAGAGGGGTGAGCGGGGAGAGGATGCGGAAAAACGAGCCGTGGAGGTGCTCCATCGGCGGCAGGACGGTGACGAAGTAGACCGCGACGTAGACCGCGAGGAGCATTGCGACGAGGCCGCAGAGGACCGCCGCCGTCCCGGTCCCCGGCCGCCGCCGTAGTCTCGCGACGAGACAGAGGGCGGCGGTGAGGAAGAAGACAATCCAGATCCCCAGCCAGTCCGCAGCGAGGAGCTCGCCGGCGGCGGCGCCTAAGATCTCCCGGAAGTGTGGCACCCGGATGGCGGCGCGGACCCACCAGCTGCCGGCAAAGAAGTTGACCCCATGGGTACGCGCCACGTTGGCGGCGAGGCGGGAGGCGGCGAGGGTCACCCCCGCCGGCAGTCCGAGCTCGAACAGCCGCCGCGGACGGTTCGGCAGCCGGGAGCGCCAGAGGAGGAGAGCCGAAGCGGCGAGGAGGGCGAGGGCGAGGGCCAGTCCCTCCTGCTTGATCCAGGGGAGGAACCCTGCCGCCACCCCGGCGAGCCCCAGCGGGAAGGCCGTCCCCGGCTCCGCTGGTCCTGGCCGGCCGGCTCCTTCGGACTTTCCGATCGCGGTGAGGACGAGAACGAGCGCGGTGATCACCCAGAGCGCCATCGGCAGATCGGCATGGCCGAGACCGATCGTGTCCCACAGCACCGGGGAGATGGCGAGCCAGGCGGTGAGACCGTTGGCGATCCGCCGCGAGCCGCTGGCGAGGAGGAGCCCCTGCCGGGTGATCGCGATCAGGGCGAGGCCGAAGAGCCCATGGCAGACCTTGAACGCGAGATCGCCGGGCACGGCCCCGAGAGCGAGGAGGCGCCAGGCGAACGGCAACCCCAGGGGATAGTGGGCCTCGGAGCGTCGGTAAATCCCGAGGTCGAGGAAGCCGAGGTCCAAAGTGCCGTCGACCACCATCCGCCGGCTCTTCACCCCCCAGACCGCGAAGTGGTCCCAGGTCCACAGCGGAGCGAGCCCGATCTTCAAGAGGAAGAGCGCCAGGCCGGCGACGACGAGGAGACCGGCGAGCCGCGACGTCCCATCGCCGGGAGCCTCCTCCTCCAGCCGGAGCCAAAGCAGCTGGGGGCGACGAAAGCGTAGAGAGAGGAAGGCCGCGGAGAGCAGGATCGCGAGAACCCCGATCGCCCCCGCTGTGACCGGCGCCCCCAGCCGGGCGAGAGGAAAGCCGATCCCCACGAGAAGAGTGATCCCGAACACCAGCGCGAGACTGAGACCCGCCGGCGAGAACGCCGCGAGCCGGCCGGACCGCGACCCCAGCGGCCGGAGCAGGCTCCCGCCGACGAGGAGCGCCAGGATCGTCCCGATCCCGAGGTCGAGAGCGCTAGCCACCGAAGCCGGCATCCGCTCCACGCTCCACCTGAACGTCGCCCTTCCAGTCGATCGTCACGACCGTCGCCTGGGGCGGAAAGCTCCGCCTCGCCCCCCGCAACCGCACCGCCGCTACCCGTTGGTCCAAAAGGTAATAGTTCGCCATGAAGCGGAGCCGCTCCACGGTTCCCAGGTTCTTCGAGACCTGGAGACAGATCGTGCCGTCCGGTCGAAGCAAGGGCGCCAGCCGCGCGAAGATCGCTTCGGTGTCGGAGCGCGGATATGCCCACTGCATCCACACCCGCTCCTCATGGGCATCCAGCCGATGGGGAGCGCGGACGAGACCGATCCCGCGGGCCAGAGCGACTCCTGCTATGAGGAGGAGGAGACCGGCGAGGAGGAGGCGTTCGAGGGCGGAGCTCATGAGCTTTGAGAGGCATACGCCGGCGGCTTCGAATTCGTTTGCAACTTGGCCGCCATGACGATGACCTTCAACGTCGATTCGTCGCCGACCGTGAAGTGAGCCGAATCCGGCGCTTGACGATCGGGGACTTCGGCCGCCTCACCCCGGGAGGCGTGCAGGCTCCGTTATACCGACGCCCCTACCTTCCTCGAAGGAGAACAGCGATGGCCGACGGATCGATCGCAGGGACGGTTACCAATGCTCTCAACGGAGCGAAGATGGAAGGTGTCGAAGTCTCGCTTCGGAACACCGGCACCGGCCAAACATCGACCACCCAGACGGACGCCGACGGCAAGTTCAGCTTCGACCCGCTGCCGGCCGGCGATTACAACCTCACCGCGAGCAAGACCGGCTTCTCAAACTACGTCGAAAGCGACATCTCGCCGACCCTGGCGGACCTTCCCATCCTGATGCTCAAGAAGGGGATTTCCGTTTGAGCGAGCGCTTTCGCTAAAGCCGCGAGATCAGTCCCTTCGGGCGGTTCGTGCCAGGGCCGCCCGGCGCGGGCTCTCGTACGGAACCTGCATACCGTCCGAACCCTCACCGGGGCCGTCGACACGAGGACAAGCACCTTTCCCGGGTGTCAGGGCGCGGCGGACGCCGCGCCCCTCTTGCGAGCCCGAGAGCCTCTCTCCTGGTCTCCTCAGGGATTCGCCAGCACGACCCGCCCGGAATCGCACTCGTCGCAGCCGCTGGCACAACAGGTTGCGACGCACAGGGGAGAGGTGTTGACCTTCGCATCCATCCCGATCTGCGCCAGCGCGGCGACGACTTCGCGAAGCGGCTCGCGCTCGAGGCGGAGAAGGGTCTCGCGGTGCAGCTGGAGCTTCTTCGGTTGCTTCTTTCTCATCTCGATCTCCTTTGTGCGGCTCTGGCCCTGCCCCCCCGGTCGCCTGCCTCCCTGATGCCCGCCGGCCCTCACTTCGAGAGAGGTCTGGTAGCCGTAGCCGTCATGGTTGATGCAGATGGCAACTTCGCGTTCAAGCCCATCGTCGCCTATCGGCTCGATGGTAATCCATCTTAGCGCGGATCGCGCCAAGAGCAATTCATGGTCGCTTCAACTCAAACCTCGCCCGGGAGGCCGGTCGGCTGGCCCACTGGCGCGAGAAGTTCTGAGGCCGGCGCTACCAGGCCATCCCGGTCAGCGAAGAGGAGGCCGCCCAGGTCGAGCGGCTTCGCTACATCCTGGCCGCCGGCACCCTTTGACGACGACCACCTCGTGCAAGGCGGGAGCCTGCGATTTCACGTGAGCTAAGGGCGCATGGGGAAGCCCACAACTCCTGTCCTCCAGCAACGGTGGTCTCCACGAGGCGCGTTGTCCGCTCCGGTCTTCCAGCGCATGGAATCCTCCTCGTCGTCGAAGTCGGTGTTCAAATCGAGCACGGAGCCCCTACGGTTTAGGGCTTCTGCTCTCGAACCCACGTCGAACCGATATCAGGATCCGCAGCCCCTCCTCTCCCTTCGTCATCTGCTCGGCCAGGAGTAGCGAGCCGCCGGGATCGGTCTCGCGCGCCAAGAGATCTGAAAGAAAGGCCTCAAGAGTCCCGTGACAGAGCGCAACCAGATCGCGGCCCAGCATCTCCGCTCCCGCCGTCTCGTAATCGAAGTCCGGGCGTGCAAGGATCTCCTGGCCGACGTCAAAGAATCGCTCTTCGTTACCCGCAGCAAGGTATTTCTTTGCAATGACGAAGAGATCGGGAGCATCTTTGCCTGGGGAGCGCCTCCAGCGGTCGTTCCATGCGACGAACTTGAGTAGCGCGAGTGCGTGGAGCGGTACTACGGGCACCGTACAATGACCCGGTAAAACTACGAGGACCGCCTTTGAAGCCACCTCTGAAAATCCCAGGACGCTCATGATTGGGTCCGCTTCGGGCGGCCAGGCAATCGTGCGGTCCGGCCGCTCGACGCCCCCATAGGGAATAATGTCCAGCTCGTTTCCATTCCGATGCCGGAAGTTGTGCAAAGACCGGCTCGATTTGAGCTCTCTATTCTCGCGAAGGACAGCGCGCAGGCGCTCGAATTCGACCCAATCACGACACTGAACCGCGAAATCCACATCCGAGGTTCTCCTGCCGGTATCGAGGCCATGCCCGAACGCCATCCACAGATCCCGCGCCAGCGCTCCCGCGAGGTAGATATCTACCCCCGCCACCGCTGCCGCGCGCTGAACCTCCTTAATGGCCTCAGCCAGCGGTGCGAGCGAGGTATGCCTGGAAAGATCCATCAATGTGCTCCTCGAAGAGGCGCTCTGCCGTTTCCAGGGTACGAGCGTCGCCAATCGCGAGGAGATCGGCGTACGCGAGGATAGGGGGCACGAGCCCTACGGCCGCATTACTTTCCGAGAAACTCCAGAATTTCTTGAGGATCTCGACCCTTCCCTTCTCATCTCGCGTGAGCCGCTGGTGAACCAAAAGTGTTGCCGGTAGCTTGTCCGCGTAGATCGTCAGAGTTCCAGGCTTCAAAAAGCCCGTGAGCAGGGCACCCGCGGGTTCGCCTCCCCAAAACGAGTCGTACTTGCAGATATCGACTTGCTGCCACCAATCAGTATTCGCAGTGGCGAATCTTCCCAGGAGCAAGCGTGGGCGAAGATCGCGTACGAAGGGCTGGACCCAGGCCTCCAGAAGCTCCTTGGGGCGCAGAAGGATTCGACGAGTACGACCGATCCGATGTATGTAGTTTTCCGCCACGAGGTCGCGCAGGACCAAGTGCACGGTTCCGAGGGCGGTATCCGTGATCTTCGCCAGGGTCCGGTAGTCGGCCTCGACCAACTCCGGTTGAGAGAGCAGGGCGAAAATGAGTTTCAGGCCGCTCGGTTGAAAGGCCCGGACGCGCTCTTTGGTTTGTTGATCGGCAATCGGGTTGCGGCGCCCGGTTACCCAGACGTAAAGTCCGGGATGGCTGAGAAAGGCGTTCCCCGCGGCATCGAGGAAGAACACATCCTGTTCACGGAGACGCTCCGCGAGAGCCGGGCTCACGTAATCCGTAATCAGGGCGCCCGCGGAACCGTGCCGCCGAAGCCGGCTTATCGCCGGACCGAAAGTGCCGGGGGTAAGACGAACCTTGATTTCGGCCAGCAAGTCGACTTCGCCAGCCGGATGGCGAATCCGAATCTCGGCATCCGCTCGATCTTTCCCGGGGAGTGGCGCCCGGCGCAGCACCTCCATCTGGAGCCCATGCGGCTCGACCGCTTGAGCCACCTGCTGCAAGAGATCCGACTCACGCTCCAGAAGGTCACGATCCATGGTTGTTCATTATAGGCCACCGTTCACTCAGAATGAACAAAGATCTGGAGTGAACAGGACCGACGCCCCGGCTCTGTGAGGCGGTGGTGAAATTACTCCCCGGTTGCTTACCCTGGGCTTCCCCCGGGCCCGAAGAGGCTCAAGGTCATGTGTCGTAAGTCGTTGATTTTAATGGTGCGCCCTAGAGGATTCGAACCTCTGACCTACAGCTCCGGAGGCTGTCGCTCTATCCAGCTGAGCTAAGGGCGCGTGGGAAAGGCGGGGAAAGAACCTGGACTGCTAAAAGAACTGTGGTCTGCCTGGAGGGATTCGAACCCCCGACCCGCGGCTTAGAAGGCCGCCGCTCTATCCAACTGAGCTACAGGCAGCCGATTGCGTGGTCCTTCCACCTGCCAGTAGGCACGACCGGGATCGCCCCGTCGGTATCGGGGCGCCCAGATTTGAACTGGGGACCCCCTGCGCCCAAGGCAGGTGCGCTACCAGGCTGCGCTACGCCCCGACGGAAACGCGCAGGTCAGTCTATGGCAGGGGGTTCCACAGTGTCAAACACGGATCAGCCCTCTTGAGGCGGAGGTTCCTCGAGACGGGGTGGCATGCAGCTCTGGGTTGAATGTACACCTGGAAGCTCCGTGGATACACCTTCGCAAGCCGAGAAAACTCCCAGAAATGTCGTAAAGGGCCTTGTGAGCCCAGCTCGCACACAGTTATCTATCGCTGTGGTGTATAGATGGAGGGTGAGCCCTCCCTTTCGATCGATAGGCATTCAGGAACGGAGTTGAAGACACCTTGGATCGGCGGTAAGGTGTGCGGACGAGGCACCAAGCCGCCTCGACGTGTCATCAAAACTTAAGATTGGAGAGAATACGCACGTTTACGGACGTCTTGTATGCATTTCTCGGCTTTCACGGACTTTTGACGGCTTCCGCGGGGGTGTTGGAGGGTCGCTGCACACTCTAATGCCAAGATGAGGTGTATGGAGTCCCAAGATTCCCCGCGGGACAGCGCAGACGATAAGCTCAGCGATATGACGTGTCTCCCTCGCCTCCTCGCTCTCGCTTTCCTCGCCGCCGCTCCCCTCCACGCCGAGTCCCTCGAATTCGGGCGCTTCGGCGCGATCCCGATCCACCGCCCCGCCGGAACGCCGTCCCAGCTCGTGCTCCTCGTGTCCGGCGCTCCGAACGGAGCGGAGACGGCGGAGATGGCCCGCTCCTTGAGCTCCTCGGGAGCCGTGGTCGCCGTCGTGAACCTGCCGCGCTACCTCGCGGCGGCCGCTCCCAGCCAGGCCTTCTGCTCCTATCCCTCGGCGGACCTCGAAGGGTTGGGCCGCTTCGTGGCCAAGAAGCTGACGCTTCAGAACCTGCCGGCACCCCTGCTCGCCGGGGACCTGACCGGCGGGGGCTTGGCCTATGCGGCCCTCGCGCAGTCGCCCGCCGGCACCTTCTCGGGGCTCCTGACTCTCGGCTTCTGCCCGCACTACGACTTCCCGCGGCCCCTCTGCGGCGGCAACAGCCTGCGCACGGACTGGAACTGGAAGAAGGGCGGTGTCCGCCTGCGGCCCGAGTTGGATCTCGACGATCCCTGGGTGGCGCTCGACGTGCCGGGACCGGCCTGCGAGGCGGGCTCGCTCCAGGAGTTCGCCGCCGGGGTCAAGCGGGCGGCGATCATCCCGGCCTCGACTTCGGCAACCCCCGCGGCATCGGCGGCATCCGGTTCGGGGGACGCCCAGATCCGCGCCGGCTTCGACAAGCTGGTCGCCCTCCACCAGCAGCGGGAGAAGGAGCGGGTGGAGGAGGCGAAGGCGGAGGCGTTCCCCGACCTGCCGATCGTCGAGGTTCCGGGGGCGGGACCCTGGCGCGGCCGGATCGCCGTCCTGATCACGGGGGACGGCGGCTATGTCGGGCTCGACGACCGGCTGGGCAACCGGCTCTCGGGCTCCGGGGTGCCGGTCGCCGCGATCGACTCGCTCAACTACTTCTGGAAGACGCGGACCCCGGAGAGCGCCACGGCCGACCTCGGGCGCATTCTCGACCACTACCTCGCCGCCTGGAAGGCGGAGAGCGCGCTCCTCATCGGCTACTCGCAGGGGGCCGACGTGCTCCCCTTCCTCGTCGAGCGCTTGCCGGAGCGCCTGCTCTCGAAGATCGCCGCAGTGGCGCTGGTGGGGCCGGACAGCCGCGCCATCTTCGACTTCCAGTTCGGCAACTACATGGCCGGACTGCCCAAGGCCCCCGACGTGGCGGTCGCCCCGCAGATCGCCAAAATTACCGGGAGCCAGGGGATCAAAGGTTTGAAGCTCCTCTGCGTCTACGCCGAGCGCGAAACCGACAGCCTCTGCCGCAAGCTGCCAGCCGGCCAGGTGACGCTCGTCCCCATGCCGGGCGGCCACGGCTACAGCAAGGCGACCGCGCCCATGGTCAACCGGCTTTTAACCGAGATCGGGCTCGCGCCCACCCCCGCTGCCGACCCTGCCAAGCCGGAGAAACCGGACATTCCGGAGCCTCACCCCTGACGCAGGGGTGACGATCGCGGGATACAATTCAAGCGAAGACAGAAGGTAACGTCGGCGCCCGCGGTCGCGCCTACTCCACGAGGGACGACTCCTTGCCCAGCCCAGAGCCTCAGCCGGACCCGAGCGACGGGAGTGACGAGCGGGCCGGAACACCGCCCGCGGGCTTCGCGGAGGTGCTCCGCTCCGAACGCACCGCGATCGACGAGGCCCGGCTGCGCAACGGGATTCCCCTGGCGGCGCCGGTCTGGGGGCTCGCCTTTTCGGGCGGTGGCATAAGGAGCGCGACTTTCAATCTGGGGGTTCTCCAGGCGCTCTCGAAACGGCGCCTGCTGTCGCGCTTCGACTATCTTTCGTCGGTCTCGGGCGGCGGCTACATCGGCGGTTGGCTCGCCGCCCTCTGCCACCGCTTCGGCGGCGTCCGCGCGGTCGAGGCGGCGCTCGACGGCGATCCCACCGTTCTCGCGGGGGAGACCGGCGACCGCGACCCGATCACCTGGCTCCGCGACTACAGCAACTATCTCACCCCGCACCGGGGCCTGCTCTCCGGCGACAGCTGGGCGGCGATCGCCACCTATCTGCGGAACCTCCTCTTGAACCTGACGGCGCTCGTCTGCTTCCTCTCCCTCGTCCTCCTCCTGCCGCGCTGGCTCTACGTCGCCTCCGGTGAGCTCCGCCTCTGGTCGACCAGCAGCTTCGTCGCCGCTGTCGGTCTCGCCGCGCTCGCCCTCCTCTTCGTCGCCCGGAACCTGGCCGTCTTCGACAGCCCGGACGCGCCGCGGTGGAACTCGAACCGGTTGATCCAGCTCTTCGTCACCGTGCCGCTCCTCTCCGCCGCCTGGCTCCTCGTCTGCGCGTTCGCGGGGAAGCTCCACCTCCGCTCCGTCCCGGCCTGGAGGTGGGGAGGATGGACGGCGCTCCTCTACACCGGCGCCTGGGGCGTCGCCTTCCTCGCCGACCTCTGGCGCACCCGGGCGGGCACCAAGGTGGGAGCGGCGGGGGTCCGCTCCTGGCCCGCGATCCTCCTCTCGGCCGTCCCGGCGGGGTTTCTGGGCGGCCTCTATGTCGACGGCGTCCACCGGCTCCTCCACTATTTCAGCTCCTCGCTCTTCCCCCCCGACCTCGGCCAGACCTACGAGGTCTTGCAGACGCAGCTCGCCGCGGCGCCCTGGGTGACGCTCGCGGTCGGCCCGCCCCTGGTGGTGATCGGCGCCACCTTGATGGCCGTCCTCCACCTCGGTCTCGTCGGCCGTTCGCTCGCCGACTGGATCCGCGAGTGGTGGGCCCGCCTGGGCGGCTCGCTGCTGACCGCCAGCCTCTTTTTCTGGGCGCCGCTCTGGATCGTCGTCCTCTATGGACCGTTCCTCGAATCCGTGACTACCCCCTGGTTCAAGACCCTGCTCGCCTCGGGCTGGCTGCTCTCGACCCTGGGCGGCATCCTCGCCGGCAAGAGCTCGCGGACCGGGGGGCCGGGGGACGACCGGCGCCTGGAGCTCCTGGCGCGCTCCGCCGCCTATGTCTTCGTCGCCGGCTTCGTCGTCCTCCTGAGCCTCGGCCTGCGCATCGGTCTCTTCCAGCTCACCAAGGACTCCACCGCGGCCGGCTTCGCGATCCACACCCAGGTCGATTTGCAGGACTTGCCCGCCCTGCTCCAGCTGGCCGACGACAGCTCGCGTCCCTGGCCCCGCAACGTCCTCGTCCTCGCCGCCACCAGCACTCCGGAGATCTTGGGGATCGCCGCCGCGGCGCTGGCGGCGGTGCTCCTCCTCCTCGCCTGGCGGCTCGACATCAACGAGTTCTCGATGAACCCGCTCTATCGGAACCGGCTGGTGCGCTGCTATCTGGGGGCCTCCAACCGGCGCCGCCGGGCGGAACGTTTCACCGGCTTCGACCCCGCGGACGACCTGCCGCTCGCCGATCTGGCGAGCCCCGGCGAGGGAGGGCCGGGGCCGGCCCGCCCCTATCCCCTGATCAATGCCGCGCTCAACCATGTGAGCGGGCGAAAGATCGCCTGGCGGGAGAGGAAAGCCCTTCCCTTTCTCCTCTCACCCCTCTGGTGCGGCTACGACATCGGTCTCCGCGGTCGCGTCCCGGAGGCCGGCGAGCCGGAGAGCGGCTACCGGCCCTCGGACCGCTACGCGAGCGATCCCCAGAAGCTCTCCTTGGGCACCGCCCTCGCCATCTCGGGAGCGGCGGTCAATCCCTGCATGGGCTACCACAGCGCTCCGGCGGTGACCTTCCTGCTCACCCTGTTCAACGCCCGGCTCGGCTGGTGGCTGCCGAACCCGCGGGTGGGGCGCGACTGGCAGGCCGCCGGGCCGAGCTGGGGCCTGCGCTATCTCTTGACCGAGCTCTTCGGCCGGACCGACTTCTCCCGCCCGCACGTCCACCTCTCGGACGGCGGTCACACCGAGAACCTCGGCCTCTACCAGCTGGTCAAAAGAGGGTGCCCGCTGATCGTCGTCTCCGACGCGACGGCCGATCCCAACGCGGTCTTCGACGACCTCGCGCGGTCGCTCCGGCAGTGCCGGATCGACCTCGGGATCGAGATCGAGATCGACCTCAAGCTCCTGCGGCCCGATCCGGACACCCGGAAGAGCGCCCAGGCCTGGGCGCTGGGGACGATCCGCTACGACCAGCTCGATCCCGCCGCCCAGCCCGGCGTCCTCCTCTACCTGAAGGCCACCCTGACCGATCCCCTGCCCACGGACGTCGTGAGCTACGCCCGCGCCTTTCCGGCCTTTCCCCACGACTCGACGGCCAACCAGTGGTTCACCGAGCCGCAGTTCGAGAGCTACCGCCTGCTCGGCCAGAACGTGGCGGCCGCGGCCCTCGCCGGGCTGCCGCAGGAAACGAGCCTGTCTACTTCCGATGCGCCACGTACACCACGTGCCGCGGCCCCCCGCGACCCGGACGCCGGCGTTCGACTCTGAACCCCGCGCCGCCCAGGCGCTTCTCGAAGGCGGCATCGGGGTCCTCGGACCACACCGCCAGGGTGCCGCCGGGGAGGAGGGCGTCGCGGGTGGTCCGGAGGGCGCGCTCGCCCCAGAGCGGATCGTGCTTGCCGCCATGGGCCTGGCGGGGCCCCTCGTAGAGGTCGAGGATCACGGCGTCGAAGCGCTCGTCCGCCGCGAGCGCGGCTCGTTCGAGGACCGCCGCCACGTCGCCGATCTCGATCGTTACCCGGCGGTCGGCGAGGGCGTTCCGGGTCAGGAGCGCCAGGGGGCCGCGGCACCAGCGGACGATCACCGGGTCGATCTCGACGACCGTGACCCGGGCGGCTTTGGGCAGGAGGTCCAAAGCGGCGCGGAGGGTGTAGCCCATCCCCAGGCCGCCCAGGAGGACCCGAGGGCCGCGCGGCCCCGTCCAGCCCGAGAGGGGACGGCAGGCGACGTCGGCCAAAGCGTCCTCGGTCTTGTGGGCGGCGCCGTTCATCAGCACCCGGCCGGCGATGGTGATGAGGTACTCGGCGTCTCCCCCCTCGTCTTCCCGGGCGTCCCGGGGTCCCCGGCGGCGGAGCTCCAGGAGTCCCTCGGGAGTCTCCGCGCGATCGACGGTCTGCCAGGCCCGGGTCATGACGCGGACCCTAGCACGAGGCTCCTGGGGTAGACTCCCAAAGCACGTTCGCAACTTTCAACGAGGACCCTGTCCCATGCCCAACCTGCCTTGGAAGAAGTACGGCATCAAGCTCCTCGTGGGAGCCGCCGTCCTCCTCCCCGTCGCGCTCCTGTCGCAGACCACTCCGGCGCCCAAGCCGGCCGCCCCGGCCCGTCCGAATTATGAGGGAACCCCCACGAACGAGACGATGTCGATCGAGGAGTACGACCCGAAATCGACGCTCGTCGTCCCCGAGCACATCGTGAAACGTGCCAAGTATCCGTTCGTCGACATCCACAACCACCAGGACGAGCTGATGCCGGCCGCCCAGGTCAAGCAGCTGGTCGAGGAGATGGACAAGCTCAACATGGCGGTGATGGTGAACCTCTCCGGCAGCTCGGGCGAGAAGCTCCGCAAGGGGCTCGCCAACATGAAGGGGCGCTATCCCAACCGCCTGATCCTCTTCGCCAACGTCGATTGGAACAAGATCGACGAGCCGAACTTCGGTCAGAACGCCGCCAAGCAGCTCGAGGAGGACATCAAGGCCGGCGCGCAAGGTCTCAAGGTGTTCAAAGACCTCGGAATGTTCGTCTTCGACAAGAACGGGAAACGGTTGCAGACCGACGACCCGCGCCTCGACCCGGTGTGGGACAAGTGCGCCGAGCTCGGCATTCCGGTCTTGATCCATACCGGCGAGCCGGCCTCCTTCTGGCTGCCGCACGACAAGCACAACGAACGCTGGCTCGAATTGAAGCAGTTCCCCGGCCGGCGGAGAGACGACCCCAAATTCGCCTCCTTCGAGCAGACCCTGGCCGAGCAGCACAACATGTTCCGGAAGCACCCGAAGACGACTTTCATCGACGCTCACCTGGGCTGGATGGGGAACGACCTCGCGAGCCTGGGCAAGCTTTTGGACGAGATGCCGAACGTCTACACCGAGCTCGGCGCCGTCCTCTACGAGCTCGGCCGCCAGCCGCGCATGGCCCGAGCGTGGATGATCAAATACCAGGACCGGGTGCTGATGGGGAAAGACATCTGGGAGCCGTCTGAATACTGGGTCTACTTCCGGGTCTTCGAGACCAACGATGAATATTTCGACTACTACCGGAAGCGTCATGCCTTCTGGAAGATGTACGGTTTGGACCTGCCGGACGAGGTGCTGCGCAAGGTGTATTACAAGAACGCCTTGAAGATCGTCCCCGGGATCGACAAGTCGCTCTTCCCGGCGGGCTGATCCCGTTGCTCGACATCTACGTCGACGCCGACGGCTGCCCGGTCAAGGACGAGGTCTACCGGGTAGCCCGTCGGCACGGCCTAAAAACCTACGTCGTCTCGAACAGCCGCATGTCGACCCCGCTCGACGAGAACATCGAACAGATCGTGGTCCCCGGTCGCTTCGACGCCGCCGACGATTGGATCGCCGAGCGGATCGGAGCGAACGACGTCGCGATCACCGCCGATATCCCGCTCGCCGCCCGCTGTCTCGAAAAAGGCGCCAAGGTGGTGAGCCCCAAGGGCATCCCCTTCACGGAGGACTCGATCGGCGACGCCTTGGCTTCGAGAGAGCTGATGACCCAGCTCCGCGCGGCCGGGCTCGTGAGCGGCGGCCCGGCGCCGATGGGGAAACCGGATCGGTCGCGGTTTTTGGCGGGGTTGGAGGATGCGATCCGGGCGGCGGGGCGGGGGCGGTGATCTCTTTTAAAGAAGCGCGCTGCCGGATCGGCCTAATCTAATGCCGGTGCCACTCCTGCTGCAGCACCTGGCGGAGCTGGGCGGGATCGACCGGCTTGGTCAGGTGGAGGTCGAAGCCGGCCGCCTTGGAGCGGCGCCGATCCTCCTCCCGGCCGTAGCCGGTGACGGCGATGAGCTGAGCGTCCGCCGTCGTTGGGTCTCGGCGCAACTCGGCCGCCACCTCGAAGCCGTCCATGCCGGGGAGACCGATGTCGCAGAGCACCACCTCGGGGTGGAAGTGCCGCGCCGCCAAGACGCCGTCGGCGCCCGAGCTCGCGAGCTCGACCTCGTGCCCCGAGAGCTCGAGGAAATCGCGCATCGTCGCCGCCGCGTCCGGATTGTCCTCGACGACCAGGATGCGGCGCCCTTCGGGGGCTACGGCCGACTCCTCCGGCGACCCCGCTACGTGAGCGGGCACGCGGGAGGTGAGGGGCAGCGAGAGGGTGAACTCGGAGCCCTTCCCCTCCCCCTCGCTCCGCGCCGTCACCTCGCCGCCGTGGAGGTCGATCAGGCCCTTGACCACCGCCAGGCCGACCCCGAGCCCGCCCAGGCTGCGGTCGAGGCTCTGCTCGGCCTGGCTGAAGACCTCGAAGACATGCGGCAGGACGTCCGCGGCGATGCCGCTGCCGCTGTCTTTGATGCTCACCTCGGCGCGGCCCTGAGTGGCATGGCCGGCACGGACCCGGATCGAGCCTCCCGGCGACGTATATTTGAAGGCGTTCTCCAAAAGATTGGAGAGTGCCTGGGTGAGCCGCTGCCGATCGCCCCAGACCGGCAGGGGCTCGTCCGTCCCTTCGAGGGAGAGCGTACGCCGGCCCTCGTCGAGGGTCGCCCGGTACTCCTCGCCCACCTGGCGCACCAGCTCGGCCAGGTCCAGCCGCTCGCAGTGGAGCTCGACCTGGCCGCGGGTCACCCGCGAGGCTTCGAGCAGGTCGTCGACTAAGAGCGCCTGGCGGTGGACCTGGCGCTCGGCGGCGTCGATGGCCCGGGTCCAGGTCTCGTCGCCGCCACCCTTGATGCGGAGCACCTCGATGGCGTTGCTGATCGTCCCCAGGGGGTTCCGGAGCTCGTGGGCGAGCATGCCGAGGAACTCTTCCTTGGCGCGGTCCGCCCGCTCCAGGGCACCGCGCTGCTGGGCGAGCCGGCGCGACAGGTCTTCGAGCTTGCGCTCGTTGGCCCGCGCCTGGCGGAGCTGGGCGATCATCCAGTCGACCCGCTCGTCGACCGTCGTGGGGCCGAGGACCATCTCCGGCGGCTCGTAAAAGACGTTCGGGCAGACGTCCTCGCCGAGGACGGCGAAAGGATGGGTGTGGAGGATGTCGTAGACCACCCGCGGGGTGAACCGGGAGCGGTCGTACTGGCACAGACCGATGCTCCGGCTGCCGTCCAAGAAGCGGTTGAGCAGGGCCTCGTACTCCAGGAAGCGCTCGCTCCCCGGCGCATGGCCCAGGCACCAGCTCATCTCGCTCGCCACCCGGAGGCCGGCGAAGCCGTCGTCCAGGGCCTCCTGCTCGGCTTGGCGCAGCAGGTCGGTCATCGCTCCGGGGTCGAAGCGCTCCTCGCGGAGGAAGCCGTCGCGCCGGGTGAGGAGGACCAAAGCCCCGCGTTCACGTTCGCGGTCGACGTCGATCCCCTCGCTCAGAAGGGCCTCTTCGGCGAGGTCCGTCGTCGTGTCGTCCGCGAGGTAAAGGCAGCGCTCTCCCGCCGCCAGGCCTCGCTTGAGGAAAGGGATCAGCGCCGCCATCCGCTCGGCGGCGCGGTCGTAGATCAGGCAGAGATGATCGCCCTGCCGAAGCCGGACAATCCTGCGCTCCAGGTCGCCTCCCACGGTCCTATCTCCTGCACGATCAGCATCATCGGTCTTACTCCGGGATCGCGGTCATCGCGACCCACCGAGGTGCCTGTGCAAGTTCCGGGCCGCCCGGGAAAGGCGACTACACGGGGCCGTCGTCCCCGCCGCCCGGATGGAGAGAGGAGGCGCTCGCATGGAAGAACCGTACGAGCTTGTGGAAGCCCTCCAGCATCTCGGAGAGGGCCTGCTCCTCTTCTGGGGGCAGCGGGTGATCGACGCCCAACACCCGGTAGAGGTCGACGCCGGCGGCGGTCTCCGCCTCCTCGCCCTCCTCCTGGCGGTCGCGGCGATACAGCTGCCAGGCGCCGCTCCGGCCACCGCCGGACTTGCGGATCGCCTCGGGGCGCTCGTTGACGATCTGGAGCGCGTTGTGCAGGTCGTTGAGATCCCCGTCCAAAGCGGCGAGGATCTTTTCGAGGGTGTCGAGGGAGGGCTTTTGCTTGCCGGTCTCGTAGGCGGACAGCATAGCCTTCGTGATACCGGCGGCGTCCGCCACCTGGTACTGCCGTTTCGATTGCCGGTCGCGAAGCCAACGGAGGGCTCTGCCGAGGCCTTGAAAGATGGGCATGCGCGAAATGTATCTCTACAGAGCGCTCATGGCAAGCGCAAACTTATGTGGTTCAACGACTTACGAGGTTTCGCGGGCACCCGTCACGAGGCCATTTATTGCTTGACAGGGAGATTAGTTGCTGGTTATAGTTGTGATCGATGGCAACTTGTGATCGATAAACGCTCCGTCCCGTCATCTCGACATCTCCTTTTCAGCAGACGTGGAGGGCCCCGGGACCTGGGAGAGAGGAGTCAGCCATGTCGGAGAGAGCTGAAATCCCGGTGGGGCATCCGGACCGCGGGCTGCTCAAGAGGTTCCTGCGGAACGACGCCGACGGACCGGAGAAGCGCCGGGTCGTCCGCCACCTCCTCACCGGCTGTCCACAGTGCGTCGCGGTGACCCGCGCCGTCTGGGCTCTCGCCGGCGGCCGGCCGTCCCTGTCCGGTCTCCTCGGCCCGGATGCCCGAGATGCCGGACCGCTCGACCCGCTCCCAGACTCGACCTACGAACACGCTATCACCCAGGCCCTCGACGTCGGGCAGCGGCGGGAGGAGCGGATGACGGTCGAACGGGAGGCCGCGCCGGGCCTCCTCCTCCAGCTGCTCGCGGAGCCCGCCGAGAAACGGCTCGCCCTCGTGCACCGCAACGAACGCTATCAGACCGTGGCCCTGGCCGATCTCCTGCTCGACCTCCATCGCGACTCTTCAACTCCTGAGACCGCCGAGTTGGCGGTCGCCATTGCCGAGCGGCTCGATCCGGCGAGCTGCGGTCCCATGGTCGTCCGCGACCTCCTCGGCCGCGCCTGGATCCGGGCCGGCGAGGCACGCCGGCTCGCCGGGGACCTGCCGGGGGCGGAGCGCGCCGCGCGGAGCGCCGCCCCTCTCCTCGAAGCGGCCACCCCCGGCGAACGGCTCGATTTCCTCAGGCTCGAAGCCTCCCTCGCCGCCGACCGCGGACGTTTCGAGGAGGCCGATCGTATCCTCGCGCGCGCCGCCGAGCTCTGCCGGGTGGCCGGCGAGCTTCGGCTCGCGGGGAGCGCCCTGGTGGAGCGCGGGACCCTCCACGCCACCGCGGGCCGCTACGACTCGGCGATCGAGTTGCTCGGCGAAGGGGGCGATCTCCTCGCCGCAGAGCCCGCGGACCCCGCGCTTTTGGCCGCTGCCCTCCATCGTCGGGCCGACCTCCTCTTCGAGGTCGGACGCGGCGGGGAGGCGCGGGCGACCGCCGACCACCTGCTCCCTCTCTACGAGCGACAGGGAAACCGCGCCGGGCTCCTGCGTCTGCGTTGGCTGCTGGGTAAAATCGAGGAGGACGAGGCCATCCTGTTGCGGGTTCGGGAGGATCTCCTCGCCGAGGGTCTGGGTCTCGCCGCCGCCCAGATCTCTCTCGACCTCGCGGTGGTCTACGCCCGGAAAGGCTGTTGGAGCGAGATCCGCCACCTGGCCGCGGAGATCTTCCCCATCTTCAGAACCCGCGACCTGCGCCGCGAATCCATGGCAGGGCTCCTCGTCTTCCGCCGCGCGGTGGAGACCGAGAGCGCCTCGCTCGAATTCCTGGTCGAGGTGGCCCGCTACCTGCTCGGCTCCCGCCGGACCCGCTGGGGCTCGTAAGCCCCAGCGGGTCCGGTGAACCCAGTGGGAGCTCCGGCTTAGAGGAAGAACGGCAGCAGGGCGAACGACTCGGCGGCCTTCCCCTCCGAAGGCTTGCCTTCCGAGCCTTCCTTCTTCTTCCACTCGGGGAGGCTCGGCACGTGGAGGGGCGGGAGCTTGCGAGAGGTGAGCGCGCGGTTGAGAGTCTCGACGTCATGGCTGGTGAGGGTCGCGAAGTCCTTCTCCGCCTTTTCGAGCTCGCCGGTCAGCACCCCGGCCGAGTCGACCTGCGACCGGGTCGGCCGCCCCTCGTACCCGTTGACGGCACCGTAGAGCGTGCCGAGCCTCTCGCGGAGCTGCACCTCGCCGCCGAGCCAGCCCCCCTCGCTCGTCGCCACCATCCGCTTGTGGAAGGCGTCGATCCTGGCGCCCGTGGCCTCCACCTGTCGGCGCAGCCCATCCTTCGCGGGCAACCCGGCGGCCACCTTCGTAGCCTGCTCGGAGGCCTGAAGCGACGCCTCCGCGAGATAGGTCTGGCGTTCGAGCAGGCCGTAGAGCTCGATCGCGAGCTTCTGCTGGGCGGCCCGATCCTCGGCCGAGGCGCTGGAGCGCGGATCGGGGACCAGCTCGACCTGGCCGGTCAACGTCTCCTGGCCGCGGATCAGCTTGACCGTGTAGGTCCCGGCCGGCACCCGCGGACCGAAGAAGGCGCCCTGCTGCTCGATGATCGAGTTCGCTCCGGCGATCTTCGGCGGCGGCAGTCGCATGGGCCACTCGATGCGGTTCAAGCCCTTTCTCTTACTGCCTGGGACGGTCGAGACCAGCTTGCCCTGGGCGTCGTAGATCTCGGCCTTCAGATCCCCGAAAAGGTGCCGCTTCTTGAGGTAGTAGGTGATCGTCGCTGACTCCTCGGGATTGAAGCCCACGAACTCCTCGTCGCTGACGAAATCCTGTTCCGACGCGGGGATGACCATCACCGCCGGTCGGCCGGGGAGGAGGGTGGCGTCGGCGTCCAGAACCTTCTGGGTCAGCCGGCGGAGCGGGGTGATGTCGTCGACGACGTACATGCCGCGCCCGTGCGTCGCGATCAGCAGGTCCGACTCGCGGGGTTGGATGGCGAGGTCGCGCACCGCCACCTTGGGGAAGTTGCCGGTGAAGCGCGCGAAGTGGCCGCCCCCATCGACCGAGATGTAGAGCCCGAGCTCGGTCCCCACGAAGAGCAGGTCGGGGTTGACCAGGTCCTGGCGGACGACATGCGCGTAGCCGGCAAGCCCCTTGCCGGCGAGCGGCGTCCACGTCTTGCCGTAGTCGGTCGTCTTATAGACGTAGGGTTTCATGTCGCCAGTCTGGTGGCCGTCGAAGGTGGCGAAGGCCGTCGCCTCGTCGAACCGGCCGGGCTCGACGGTCGAGACCCAGGTGCCCTTGGGCAGGCCGGCAAGACCGCCCGCGACGACGTTCGTCCAGGTCTTGCCGCCGTCTCGGGTCAGCTGGAGGTTGCCGTCGTCGGTCCCCACCCAGACGAGCTGCGGGTTTTTGGGCGCCTCGGCGATCGAGTAGATCGTCGTGTGGTTCTCGGCGCTCGAATTGTCGATCGTCAGGCCGCCGGATTCGAGCTGCCCCTGCTTTTTGGGGTCGTTCGTCGTCAGGTCGGGCGAGATGCGCTCCCAGGAGTCGCCCCGGTCGCGCGAGCGGAAGAGGTACTGGGCGCCGAGGTAGATCGTCCCCGAGGTCGTCGGGGAGAAGGCCATGGCGGCGTTCCAGTTGAAGCGGAGCTCTTTTTCTCCCGCCTGCGGCAGCGGCTTGACGTCCTTGCTCTCCCCCGTCGCCAGCCGGATGCGGACGATGCTGCCACCCTGGGACTCGGAGTAGACGAAATCCTTTTCATAGGGATCGCGGAAGGCGTAGAAGCCGTCGCCGCCGCCGACGTTTCGCCAATCCTTGTTGAAGATGGCGCCGATCCCCCGCGACGGCCCCATCCACGAGCCGTTGTCCTGCAGGCCGCCATAGACGTTGTACGGCCACTCCATGTCGTAGCTCACGTGGTAGAACTGCGCCACGGGGAGCGCCTTGGCGTGGCGCCAGTGGTGGCCGCGGTCGTAGGAGGCATAGATGCCGCCGTCGGTGCCGAGGAGCAGCTCCTGGGGATTTTTAGGGTTGATCCAGAGGGCATGGAGGTCGCTGTGCACGCCGCCGAAGTTGAAGCCGCCGGCGAACGGGCTGCTGAAGGTCTTGCCCCCGTCGGTGCTGATCGTCAGGGTGAAGCCGGGCTTGTAGACATAGTTGAAGTCGGCGGGATCGACCACCAGGCGGGCGAAGTAGAACGGCCGCACCTGGACGTTGAAGGAGCTGTTGACCTTCGTCCAGCTCTCCCCCACGTCGTCCGAGCGATAGAGAGCGGTCTCCTTGGCCTCGACCAGGGCGTAGACGACCGAGGTCCGCGAAGGGGCGACGGCGACGGCGATCCGGCCTTTGATCCCGGTCGGCAGCCCCGTCTTGACCGGCCGCCAGGTCTCACCGCCGTCGGTCGACTTGAAGAGGCCGCTCCCCGGGCCGCCCGAGCGGAACGCCCAGGGGAAGCGGCGGAACTGCCACATGCCGGCGTAGAGGATCTGCGGATCCTGGGGATCGACCGCTAAGTCCGAGCAGCCGGTGTCGCGATCGACGAAGAGGGTGCGCTTCCAGGTCTTGCCGCCGTCGGTCGTCTTGTAGACCCCGCGCTCGTCGTTGCCGTCCCAAAGGTGGCCGGTGGCGCAGACCCAGACGGTGTTGCCGTCGCTCGGATGGACGGCGATGCGGGCGATGTGCTCGCTGTCCTTGAGCCCCACGTTCTCCCAGGTGTCGCCGCCGTTGGTCGTCTTGTAGAGCCCGTCGCCGATCGAGACGCTGTTTCGGACCCACGACTCGCCGGTCCCCACCCAGACCGTCTTCGGGTTCCTGGGGTCGGCGGCGATGGCGCCGATCGACTGCACCTGCTCGTCGAAGATCGAGCGGTAGGAAAGGCCGCCGTCGATCGACTTCCAGACCCCGCCGCCGGCCGCCCCGACGTAGATCGTGAGCGGGCTGTCGGGGACCGCCTCGATCGCCGAGATGCGGCCACCGGTCTCCGCCGGCCCCAAGGCCCGCGCCGTCAGGCCGCTGAAGGTGCTCTCGTCGACTTCCATCTGGGCATGGACCGGGGACGCGAGGACGAAGGCCATGGCGCTGATCGCCCCGATCGCCCCGATCATGCCGATCCGCTTAGGCACACCAATTCTCCATCCCGCTGCCTGGCGGCAGGGGAGCCACTGCGCTTTCCGCTGCATGGAATCTCTCCTACTGGGGCTTCGGAGCCCCCTCCTTTTTTTCGGCTTTGGGCGGGGCGGGCTGGGCGAAACGGGTGTCGTCGACGCTGGGGTTCACCTCGATCTTATCGACCGTGATGACCTGGCCCGCGGGCGCGCCCTTGGGCTTGGTGCCGAGCGAGAACGGGAAGACGAGGCCATCGACGGTCTTGTAGTCGCCCGAGGTGCTCTCCAGCTCGACTTCCTGGCCACGGAGGGTGCGCTTACCCTCTTCCTTGATCTCCAGGTAGGCGTCGGCGTCGAGATAGATATAGGAGACGTCGCCGTTTTTCTTGGTCACCTTGAGCTTGTAGGCCGGAGTGCCGTCGACGTCCTGCTTGCCGAGCGACTCGACCTGGCTGCCCTTCGCCTTGTAGTCGAAGAGCGGCCCCTCGAAATCGGCCTGCTCCTCCATCCCCTTCAAGTCGTCGGCGGAGAGCGCCTCGGGGTCCTTCTTGCCCATGAACGGCATCGCCATCCAGCCGCCGCTCCCGTCATAGGCCTGGACGCCGGTCATCCCCTGGATCGTGAACTCGATCCGCATCTTGTGCGGGCGCTTCATCTCGATGGTGAAGGGGGCCTTGGCGCCCTGGCCGACGTCCATGCTGCCGGTCATGCGGAGGCTCTGGATCGCCTTGATCTTCTCGCGGCCACCCTTGGCCTGGATGTTCTTCTCGATCAGCTCGTCGGCCGTCGGAGCGGCTGTCGCCGCTGTCGCCGATGTCGCCGGCGCCGCTGCTGGGGCGGCGGTCTGTGCCATCGCCGGGGTCGCCATGGTGCCCGCGGACGCGAGGGTCGCGAACGCGCCGGCGACCAGCCAGGTATAGGACTTGCGAATCATGAGTATCTCCTCTCTCGGGATCTCTAGACGTTTTGGATGCGGTGAGGATATCGCGATCGGGAGAGAGAGAACGAGCGACTGCCTGGCTGTCCCTGCCTGATCCCGATGTTCGGAGATACGCTCGGAAGCGTGGAAAGTTGCACAGCACAGGGCTTCAGCCCGGCGGTGACGCCTGGAGCGCCGCCAGTGCGGCGGCCACGGCGGCCGGCCGCCGGGCCACCCCGGCACCGTGGGTGAGGACGCGGAGGGCCTCGGCGCGCTGGCCCTGACGGAGGAGCGCTGTCGCGAGCCCGAGATAGGCATCGGTCTGGGTGGGGTCGACCTCCAGCGCCCGCCGGTAGACCTCCGTCGCGCGGTCGAACCGGCCGAGCCGGGCCGCGACGTTGCCGAGCTGGACCCAGCCCGCCACCAGAGTCGGCCGGGCGGCGAGCACCTGCTCGAAGAGCGGGACCGCCTCGGCGGTCCGCCCTTGGCCCGCCAGAAGCAGGGCGAGGTTGAAACGGACCTCGGTGCGATCGAGCTCGCCGCTCTTCGCCAGGGCGAGCGCCTGGCGCCAGCGCTCCTCGGCCTCCCGCGGCCGGCCGAGCGCGGCGAGCGCGACGCCCTGCCGCGCCAAGGCCTGGGGATTCTCGGGGGACCGCGCGAGGACGATCCCGAGCGTCCGCTCGGCCGCCGCGAAGCGCTGCTCCTTGATCTCGGCCGCCGCCAGCTCCAGGTAAGGCGTGGGGTCGGCTGAGGGCATCATAGCGAGGGTGGCGAGGAGCCCCTCCAGCCGTTCGACCGCGCCGGGGTAGGCGCCCGTACGGACTTGGGAGAGGGTGAGATAGAGCTTCCCCAGCTCGCCAGCCGGGGCCCGCTCGGGGTCATAGAGCCGCACCGCGGTGAGGATCGGATCGGCCTCGGCCCGCGGCGCCGTCAGCTCAGCGACTCCCTGCTCCCCGGGAAAGCGTTGGATCTTATGGTCGGTCATCACCACGTGCACGACGTCCCGGGGCCGGCGCTTCGGCAGGTGGCAGGAGGCGCAGTCGACCGGGTCGCTGACGGCGGTCACCGGCGCCGGGGGAGCCCCCGGACGTTTGCAGGTCGTGCCCGCGCCCGTCGAGCCGGCACCGCCGTGGCAGGCCAGGCAGGCGGTGCGGACGCGGGTCGCCAGCTCTTCCTGGGGCAGGCGCCGGTGGGGGTCGTGGCAGGTCCAGCAGCGGAGCTTCGCCGGATTCTCCGGGCTGGCGAGAAAGCAGCGGCTCTGGCGCAGGCGGTACGAGTGGTGGTTGATCTCGAATCTCTCCTCCCCCGCCTTTCCCGCCCCTTCGTCGGCGAAGTCGGTCTGCACCAGGTAGTCGGAGAGCGGCTCGCCGGGGCGGAAGGAGTAGTCCCCGCGGCCGAAGCGGCGCACCATCGGGAGGGTGACCTCGGGTTGCAGGTGGCACTGGTTGCAGACGTCCTCGGCGAGCGGGCCGCCCAGGCGGGCCGGATTGACGATCGCGGCGCGGATCGCCTCCCGCGGCTCCGCCCCACCCGAGGCGCGGCGGACGTGCTCGCCGCCCGGCCCGTGGCAGCGCTGGCAGCCGAGACCTTCGGGGAGCCGCTCGGGGTAGACCTGGGGCGCTCCGTAGGCGTCGCTTCCGACGCTCCCAGACGCTACCTCCGGGTAGCCGTCATGGCAGAACAGGCACTCCCGCCGCACCCGCCGCAGCACCCCGTCGTGGTCCGGCCGGTCGTAGCCCGGGGCCATCCCCCAGCGCCCCTCCTGGGTGTACCAGGCGAGGGGGAGCTGGTAGAGCTCACCCTCCGGCGTCCGGTAGAGATAGATGCGGGCGTGGTTGCCGGAGCCCAGGATCCAGTCGACCTCGTGCTCGAAGACGTTCACCGGCCGGCCGTCGGCGGCGGTCTGCCAGCGTTTGAAGAAGAGCCGGTCGCCGCGGCGCTCCATGGAGAAGCTCTGGTGGGACGCCGGGTGATCGAAACGGGCGATGCCGGGGACGGGGCCGAAGTTCTCGATGACCCGAGCGGCGCTCGGCCGGTAGAAGGAGCGCGCCATGCCGAGCTGCGGCGAGGCCCCGGCGATCTCCGCGTGGCAGCTGGCGCAGGCCCGGTCGTCGATGTAGCCGGGGGCCACCGATGAGGGGAGGGTCGGCGGGGCCGCCGGGGGCTTCCCCGAGGCGACCCCTACGACCCCGCAGAGAAAGAGGCCCACGACCCCGGCCGCCTTCGTCCTTCCCTGCCCGTCCATCCTCGATCCCTGCCTGGACCCCTAGCCCGTATACGAGTCGTCCTGCTCGATCTTCGACAGCACCCAATCGAAGTCGCCGCGGGTGATCCGGGCGCCGCAGTGGTCGCAGTCGCCCGCCATGTTGGTGACGAGCGGAGCGCCGCAGTTGGGACAGTGGGCGTCGGTCCGCGGCGCGCCGCGCACCCCGGCGCCTCGGATGAGGGTCCAGTACTCCGAGTAGGCGCGGTCGGCCCGTGGGTCGCCGCCCACGACTTGATTGTTGTCCTGGCGCACCGTGGTGTCCCGTCCCGTCCCCCAGAAGCGGTAGGTCAGGGCGTCGAAGTGCTTGTCGCGCACCACCTTGGCGAGCGTGATCCGGGTGATGTGCATCCCCTGGAGGACGTTCCGCAGGCCCTGCTGCTTGTAGGCGTCGATCCAGTACTGGAGATACTCGAAGAGGCTGTCCGAGACGTAGGGACGGATCGGCGAGAGGTCGAGGTTCGTCCAGGCGGCGTTCAGCTGGTCGTAGATCAGCCGCAGCCGGGCGGTGATCGCCTCGTCGGTCGCCGCCGGGTCGTCGGCGAGGAGCTGGGCGCGGCGGGCGGCGAGCTGCGGATGGAAGATCGTCGGCGCGTCGGTCCCCTCCTCCGGAGTCGTGCCGGTGAGCGCCGGCGGGCGGTCCTCCTGCTCCAGGAGCTGGATCGTCTGGACGCTCCAGTCGAAACGGCCGTCGGTGACCACCTCGCCGCAGAAGTCGCACCGCCCGCCGCCGGCGCTCGCGAACGGCGCGCCGCAGTTCGGACAGTGGAAGGAGCCCACCTGCTCCGGCGGCTTGCTCCGCACGGCGGCGTTCCGTACCAGGGCCCAGCGCTCGTTGAGGTACTGGGTACGGGCCGCAGAGCCGGTCCCCACCGTCAGGTTCGATTCGTACTCCAGGACGACGACGACCTGCCCGGAGGCGGCGTCTGCCGGCGCCCCCGCCGGTGTCGCCGGCAGGGCCACGTCGGCGATGTGGAGAGCGCCCACGATCACCCCGGAGACCGGCGCTCCGGCCGGCGGTCGCGCCGCGAGGTCGCGCCGGGCCGCTTCGGAGAGGTAAGGGGCGAGCGCCGCGAGCGCCTGGGGATCGCTTCGCGCCTCGTGGGCGCGGGCGTAGAGGTCGTAGGCGAAGTCCTCGAAGAGGACGGCCGAGAATTCCGGGTCGAGGGCGCGGATGCGGTCGAGGTCTGGAGGGACCCGCGGCGCCGGGCTGGGCGGCGGGAGGCCCGGGCCTCCTCCCGCGTTCCGCTTCTTGAGGACGAGCACGACGACGAGGATGGCAACGATGAGGAGGAGGAAGAGAAAGAGCCCGCAGCCGCAGCCCGAGCTTCCCGTCCTCACCCCGCTCGACCGGCTGAAGCCCGAGCCGAAGCCGCCGGCAGAGCTGCTGTGGCTGCCGCCGCTCCCGCCCGAGCTGTGGCTCGACCCGTGGTAGCTCTGGCCGCCCCCCGGCCGGGCGGCGGCGAGCGCCGGCAGGAGCAGCAGCAGGGCGAGCGTCGTCAGGGCGAAGATCGAAAAGCGTCGCCGGGTCCCCTCTGTCTCTTTCATCCCCGCTGCCTCCTTATCCAACATACGAGTCGTCCTGCTCGATCTTCGAGAGCACCCAGTCGAAATCGCCGCGGGTGATCTTGGCGCCGCAGTGATCGCACTCGCCCGCCATGTTGGTGACGAGCGGGGCGCCGCAGTTGGGACAGGTGGCGTCGGTCCGCGGCGCGCCGCGCACGCCGGCCCCGCGGATGAGCGTCCAATACTCCGAATAGACGCGATCGGAGCGCGGATTGCCGCCCACGATCTGGTTCGTATCCTGGCGGACGGTCGAATCGCGCCCGGTCCCCCAGAAGCGGAAGGTGAGCGAGTCGAAGTACTTGTCGCGCACCACCTTGGTGAGAACCGAGCGGGTGATGCGCATGCCTTCGAGGACGTTCCTGAGGCCCTGTTGCTTGTAGGCGTCGATCCAGTACTGGAGATACTCGTCGAGGCTGTCCGAGACATAGGGCCGGGCGGGCTTCAGATCGAGCTTCGTCCAGGCGGCGTTCAGCTGGTCGTAGATCAGCCGCAGCCGGGCGGTCAGAGCCTCGTCCGTCGTCGCCGGATCGTCCGCCAGGAGCTGGGCGCGGCGGGCGGCGAGCTGGGGGTGGAAGACCGTAGGGAGATCGGTCCCCATCTCGGGCGCCGAGCCGGTCAGCGCCGGCGGCCGGGCCTCGGCCGCGAGCAGTTGAATCGTCTGCACGCTCCAATCGAAACGGCCATCGGTCACCACCTGGCCGCAGTAGTCGCAGCGACCGCCCCCGGCGCTTTGGAAAGGCGCGCCGCAATTCGGGCAGTGGAAAGAGCCCACCTGGTCGGGCGGCTTGCTGCGCACCGCCGCGTCCCGCACCAGCTGCCAGCGCTCGCGGAGGTACTGGGCTCGGCCACCTCCGGCAGTGCCGGCAGCGCCCGCCGTCAGGTTGGCCTCGTACTCCAGGACGACCGTGACCTGCCCCAGACCGGCCGCGCCGGCCGGAGTCGGCGGATCGCCCGGCCTCGGCAGCGTGACGCCGACGACCCGCAAGGCGCCCACGATGACCGCCGAGACCGGAGCACCCCGCGGCTCGCGCGCGGCGAGCTGCTGGCGCGCCGCCTCGGAGAGGTAGGGCGCGAGGGCTTCCAGGGTCGCCGGGTGGCTCCGCGCTTCCTGGGCTCGGGCATAGAGGTCGTAGGCGAAGTCCTCGAAGAGAACGGTCGAGAAATCCGGATCGAGGGTCCGGATCGATTCGAGGTCGGCCGCGGGCGGACCCGGAGGGGCCGTCCGCCCGGCCAGGGAAGGACCGGAGTCCCAGTGCTCTCCCCCTGCCTGGTTGCTCTTCCACTTGTAGAGCCCATAGAGGATGACGATCGTCAGCGGGATCCCGATCAGCGGATGATGAAAGACGAGGCTGAACCAGATCTCGATGAGCCAGAAGACCAGCCCGGCGCCACCCCCGCCGCCGCCGCCACCGCTGTGCCCGCCTCCGCCGCCCGAATAGCCGCTGCCTCCACCCGGTCGGGCGAACACCGCCTGGGGCAGAAGGAGAGCGAGGGTCAGGACCGCGAGGACCGAGAGGGCGAGGAACGGGATCGTCCGCCGAGCCTGCCGCCTCACTCGCACACCTCGTCCGGCAGCTCGTTGACCTGTCCTGGGACGTGCCCACAGACCGGCGCCAGGGCCGCGCCCAGCCCGCGCACCCCGGCCGCCACCCGCACCCCGTCCTCCCCCCGCCGTACAGACTCCTGGATCGCGGCGACCGCCTGCCGCCAGGCGGGGGTGGCGAGAGCGGCATCGATCCCGAGATCCGTCACCACCTCGGCCTCCCGTTCGAGGAGGCCGATATAGAGAAGGATGCCGGTTCGCCGGGAGGTGCGGTCGACATGCCGGTCGACGAAGGTCGCCCGCGCCGCCGCCCAGACCCGGAGGTGCCGGCTGGCCCTCGAGGTGGCGAGGCGAAGGAGAGCGGGGCTCCGCGACGCGCCCACCCCGGCGAGGATGCCGACGACGACCGGGTCGATCAGGAAGTACGGGAGCGGGAAGGTCCAGGGAGAGAAGAGCAGGAAAGCGAGGGTCGCGAGCGAGCCGGCGAGGGCCACGGTGAGGGCGCCGTCGAGGTACGACCCCGAGCGCTTCCGGACGGCGATCAAAAGCTCGGCCCCGCAACCGCTCTCGACGGCATGGGCGGCCTCCGAGAAGGCCCGTTTCGCGTCGTCGCTGAGGAAGGGCTTCGCCATGGCGGATCGGGAAGAGTCTATCGCACCGCGCCGCCGGAACCCCCTCTCTCGGGGGAAGGGTGCACGGCGGAGAAAGGGGCGGGGGGCCGGGCGTGTGGGACGACGACACGCCCGGCCCGACGACTTCTCTTCCTCAATCTTCCTCGTAGACTACCCGGCGCATGCAAAAGCCGAAGTATCCTGCACCGGCTGCGCTGCTTTCCCCTGCGTATTCGAGAACGTTCGCTGTTGTCCCGTCACCGTGTCGGTCACCACGATCGTGAACTCGACGTTCGTCGTCGCCGCGAAGAAAACCCAGTACTCGTGATTGATCGTGCACCCGTTGAGCACCTTGAGCAGAACTTCAGGATTCTGCGAATCTCCAAAGTGGAAGGCACCGCCCCTGGAGAACCCGACCGGTGCCATGGGAACTGCCAGTGCATTGGTCGTGGTGCCCGAAGGCACCCGGAAAGTCATGGTGACGCGAAACCTTCGATCGCCGCTCACGTCGTCAATACAGAGGGTGGTCGAGCTCGGAGTACATTTACCGGTCCCCGGATTCGGAGTCTGGCTCCCGAACGTGATGTTGTCGAAACCGATCTGATTCGCCGTGCCACCGAAATCGACCGAGTGGGCAACGCCGGAGAAGGACACGCCGACGGGCACCAACGGACTGTACTGGCCGGTCGGATCCGGCGCGCCGCCGTTCGGCGTCAGCGGCAGCGGGATGGACGCCAGGACATTGCCGGTCGCGTTCTGTCCGCTGTACACGGTCACCATCCCCGGAGCTTGGATGGCGCTGTAGTAGAACGAGAAGCCGGTGGTGAATCCGTTGGGCACGTTCATCACCGCGCTGCCGGTCAGGAAGAAAAGGGCGGTACTGGGCGAAGGCTCACCGCCGAAGTTGCCCGTGCCGCCGGCGTCGGCATCGATGAGTGCAAGCGCGGTCGGCACGAAGGTCACACCCAAGGCCGGCCCCGGCCCGCTGCCATTGCCACCCTTGCCGCCGTTGTAGTAGTTGAGCACTGGCTCCAAGTTTTGCAGACCCTCGAAGGTCAGCGTGTCACCGGTGGACACCTTTTCCACCGGGTTTCCCACTTCGGAAGCGTCCTCCGCCTCCACTTTCGGCTCCTCGGATATGAGGGGCGGATCGCCCGCCAGCGCAGAGCCGGCGTGAGCTGCAAGAACGATGAGAGCGAGCGCGAGGCGACACGATCTGAGCATGGCAAGATCCTCCTTGGGGAACGGCCAATGTAAAGGGACTGCTGTCGGTCCAACGGTGAAGCGCCTGAAACCAACGCCCGGCGAAGACAGAGGGCGTCTCAGGTAACGTATATACTGTTCTGCGGCGATACTTAAAGCGTGCTCTATCTTAGGCGCTTTGTCTAGCCCTTCCTGGGGAAGACACCAGGCGAGACGCTTTGTTTATCGATGCAGGCCCTGGTGGAGCTGTACTTCGCTCTGAGAGTCCCAGCCCCGCCCGGGCGCGGGTGCTAGACTCCCCGACCGCATGGAAACGCCGACCGAGGGGATCGTCCCGCCGCCTGAGGTGCGCTCCCCTTCCCGCCTCTGGCTGGCTCTTCCCGTCCTCCTCTGGGCCGGCCTCGTCACCTGGATCTCCGCCCATCTCGCGGGCAAGGCGCTCGACGACTTCTTCATCACCTACCGCTACGCCTGGAACCTGGCGGCCGGCCACGGCTTCACCTTCAACCCGGGAGAACGGGTCTTCGGCACGACGGAGCCCGGCCTCGGCCTCCTCCTCGCCGGGCTCACCCTCCTCACCCGGCTCCCCATTCCCTCTCTAGGCACCTTCGTGACCGGCGCCTCCCTCCTGGGGATCGCGGTCCTCCTCCTTCTGGAGGCGTGGGAACGGGGGCGGGCGCCCGAGGCGATCGCCGGCGGCACCCTCATCCTCCTCACCTCTTTTCTCTGGGTCTGCCACGGCGCCGGCGCCTTCCCGGCCCTCTTTTTTCTCCTGCTCGCCGCCCGGCTGGGACCCGAGCGCCCTCTGGCGGCCGGCCTCGTCGCCGGCTTCGCCGTCTGGCTGCGGCCCGACGCTGCCGTGGGGACGGGCCTCCTCGGGCTCCTTCTCTGGGGCGAACGCCGGAAGCTCCCCTGGATCTACGGCCTGGCGGCGGGAGCGGTGATCGCCCTCGGCGCCGCGGCGGCCGCCCACGTCCTCGGCAGCGTGCTCCCCAACACCCTCGCGGCCAAGCTCGCCATGGCCACAGGCGGAACGGCCGACACGGTCGGCGCCAGCTTCTGGCCGCGCGCCGTCCCCCTCCTCAACCGGCACGCCGGGGATCGCTGGCCGCTCCTCGCTCTCCTGGGCGCCCTCGGCCAGCTGCCGCTCCTCTGGCGGTTTCGGGGGAAATCGGGAGGGATGGGCCGGCCCGGCCGGCTCCTCTCCCTCTTCGGCCTGGCGCTCGCCATCCTCTACCCGGCGATGAAAGTTCCCTTCTTTCCCTGGTACGCCGTGCCGGTCGTGATCGCCGTCCTCTATGGGGTGGCCTTCGCGGCCGGCGCCGCGGGAAGGTGGGTCGCGGCACGCTTCCAAGGAACGCGGACGCATCGGCTGGCCCTCCCGGCAGCGGTAGCCGTTGCGGCGCTCGTCCTCCTCCCCGCCTTTACCTCGCTCCTCCCGGCGAGCCGGCACTGGTTCTCGGTCTACCGCTGGTTCCCCTACCTCGCCACCTACCGTGAGGCCGGCCTCTACATCCACCAGCGTTCGAAGCCGGACGACGCCATCGCCTACGTGGAGATCGGCGTCCTCTCTTACTACAGCCAACAGCCGGTGCAGGATCTGCTGGGCCTGGTGACGCCGGCGGTCCTCCCCTATGTCGAGAAGAACGATCTGATCGGAGCCTTTCTCCTCCGTCCCACGACCTGGGTCGTCTACCACACCCGGGGGAGGATGGGGCCGCTCCTCGACCGGCGCTGGTTCTGGAACGCCTACGACGAGGTGACGCGGATCAAGGATAGCGACGGCGGCGGGGAAATGACGGTGCTCCGCAGAAAGCCGGACGGCGAGCTGCCGCCCGCGCCGCCGCCGGGGGTGGGGAAGTGGAACCGGGGGAAGTGAGCGGGACGGCCATGCTACTCTGGAGCGGTATCGAGCGGGCCGAATCGCCATGAAGAAGAAAAACGCCACCGTCGATTTGGAAATCAAGCTCCACCTGCCGGACGACGTTGCCCAGGAGGCAGAAGCCAACGGTCTCCTCCAGGCAGAGTCCTTGGAGTCGCTCTTGCGGGAAGAGCTCAGGCGGCGGCGCGCGGACCACCTGTTCGCCACGGCGGACCGCTTGGCGGCCCTCCCTCTCCCGCCGCTGACCGAGGCCGAGCTCAACATCGAGATCGAGGCGGCTCGGGCCCAACGTCGACGGCCCCATGCGCGCCGTCGCTGATAACTAGACGAAAGTCACGTGATCAGATCTCCCTTGGCGGGAATGTAGTCGGTCCTCCTCCTACCAGACCTCCCGCCCCATCGGACCGCCCCACTCCTCTTCGGTCGCGACGAAGTCATCTGGCATCCGACGGAGAAGCTCCTCAAGCCGATACTTGCCGCGAATACGCTGGGATGGAGAAACGACGAGTTGACCTTTCTGGACCGTCACGTCCACTTCGTCTCCGATGGAGATTTTGACCTCTTCCAACAACCTCAATGGCACTCGTACTCCCTGGCTGTTGCCCCACTTCTGGACTTTGGTCAGCATGCTTTGCCTCCTTGACGCTTCTCCTCACGCTCCATACTAGAGCAAGGATATACATGGCTAACCCCAAGGGCGAGCCACGCTGATGCGTACGAATCGGGTGGCACCTCAGCAGATGAGAAATCCAACCGTGCTCGCGGTCAGGGCCGCCTGGAAGGCCACCGTCGAGACTGCAATGTAGGCCGTCCGCTCGCCGAAGAGGTCCAGGCAGAAGGCGGCCACGGCGAGCTCCAGGAAAATCCCGAGAAAGATCCAGAGCCGGGTCACCTCGCCGCGGTTGACCCCGAGGAGGTCGACGGTGAGGAGGCAGAGGGTAAAAGAGAGGAGGAGGTTGGCGGTGGGATCGGCGAGGAGAGCGCGGAGCGCACTCTGACCTCCCGTTCGGACATCTCCCGCGATCCGGCGACCGAGGGCGAAAAGGGCGGCGAGATAGAGGAGGGAGGGCACCACCCCCGCCCCGAGAAAGAACTCCTTGAGATTCTGGAACACCCAGATGCCGTAAGGCCGATCGACGCGGCGATTGAAGTCGACCGCGTCGGCGAGCATCGCCCGGAAGACCGGCAGGATCTCGAAGCCGAAAAAAAGCCGCATCGCCGCATGGGCGAGAAGGAAGCCGGCCAAGGGGAAAACCGCGATCCGCCAGAGCGCCCGCCCGGCGGTCGCCGCTGCCGCCGCTGCCGCCGATGTCGCTGATGTCGTTGACGCCGCCAGTCGCTGAACGAGAGCGCCGACGAACATCACGCCGGCCACGAAGGGCAGGGGCTCGACCAGAAGGAGGAGGTAAAGGCTCACGCCGAGGGGGAGCAGCCAGTGGAGCCGCGGACAGCGCAGAGAGACGAGCCAGAGCCAGAACGAGAGGAGGAGAAAGCCGGGCGTCACCGTATTGAGCACGGGGAAGAAGCCCATCTTGGCCGGCAGGAGGAGAGCCAGGGCGAGGGCCAGGAGACCGGTCCGGGCGCTTTTGAACCACTCTTTGGCGACCAGGAAGACGAGGGCGCATCCCAGGTCCGCGAGGGCGAGGACCAGGAGACCGAGCGCCCGCGGGCTCCGGCTGAAGAGCGCGAGGAAGGAATAGATCAGGATCTTCCCCGGCATGTTGGTCGCGGCATGCTGCGGCAACCCGGGGGCGAGCGACCTCCAATGCCTAAGAAGCTCTCCTGCCGGAAAGCGCAGGGCGGCACTGTAGAAGGAGTTGCAGGCGTCGCTCTCGACGAGGTGGCCGAGCGGGATGGGGTAGAGAGCGCGGACCGCCAGCTGGAAAAGGAAGGCGGCGGCGAGCCAGCCGGAAACCACGGCCCCGGGATGCCGGTCGACCTGTCGGAGCCCCACCTGCAACGCGAGAGCGAGGCCGACCGCGCCTGCGAGCCCGACGAGGAGCGCCGCGGCCGTGGGCTCGCCGAGGATCGGATAGAAGCAGTGGCCCGCTTCCGAGCCGAAAACCAGGCCGCGACCGAGAAAGAGGGCGAGGAAGGCGCCGAAGGCGGCTACGAGCCAGACGTCGAAGCGGGAAAAGCCCGCGAAGCGATCTGCCGGAGGAGCGGAGGCGGAGAGGCGCATGGCGCAGCCGGTTCAGCCTAGCACGAGGGCGCTCGCGGGCTTCGCAGCGCCGCCGGAATCCGTGCCGCAGCCCTTCTCACGGGCTCCAGAGGAGCGAACGAGGGGCGCGGACAGCATGGCGAAGGGGCCGGAGGGGCTCGGCAGGAGCTTCCCCCGCAGGGAATCGTCTTACCCCCCCGGGGAGGACTCTTACCCTCTTGGGGATTCGTTATTCCCTCTCTGTACTTGAGGAATCCCTGTGAGGGATTTGTATTTCCCTGCGGGGGATTGGGTAGTCCCCGGGAGGGTTTGAGCGGGCCCTGCGAGGGAACGGGCGATCCCCGGGAGGGGAAGGGCATGCCCCCGGAGGGATCGATCTTTCCCTCCAAGGGTTTGGGTGTTCCCCCGGGGGGAAGAGTGATACCCTCCCCGATCGCTGTAAGAACCCGTCCCGTGCGACGTCTCAAGGGACCAGGAGGACCGATGCGCAGGCCCAGGACCGCTCTCGATCGCAAGCGGATACGGTGGGAGGGGATCACCGGCAATCTCGGTCAACACCTCGAGGCTCTCCCCCATTTCAAGGGACCGTACGAGGCCCTCCGCGCCAAGGTCGAGGAGAGCCTCGAGCTCGAACGACAGATCAACACCCTGCAGGCCACCCTGGGCGAGTCTCTCGCGCGGCTCGATCAGATCGCGATGGAGGGCGAGGAGATCCGCGGCCGCCTGACCGCCGCCCTGCAGGCCGAGTATGGCTTCGCGAGCAAGCGCCTCCACGAATTCGGTCTCCAACCCCGCCGCTCCCGGGGCCGCCGCAAGAAGGCATCCCCGCCCGAGACCACCGATCCCGCCGTCCCACCCGCGGACAGCGCCGAGTAAGACTACCGCGCCCGCAGGGGGGACGCCAGCCCCCTCCGCTCTCCGCGCAAACCGTCCGCGAAAGCATGCGCGAACGGTCCTCCGAAAGGGACGGTATCCCGCGCTATGCAGGAGGAGGACTCTCTCCAAACGGCTTGGCAGCTGCTTTGCTGAAGGCAACCGTCCAGACGGCGATTCAGGGAACGAAGGGGAGGAGTCGAGATGAAGGATCGACGGTCGGCGGCGCTCATCCATCTGCTCTGGGTTCTCGTCGCCCTCCCAACCCTCGCCCACGCCGAAGATGCCAACGCCAAGGCCTGCCAAGAAAGCCGATACATCGCCTCCCGGGCGGAGCGTCTCGGCAACTGCAACGGGGGGTTCGGCGAGCTGCAGCGGCTCGCGGGGATCTATGAGAAGAAGCTCGACCTGCCGCCGGAGGTGGCGCTCGCTCTCGCCCGCGCGATGCGGGACAGCCACGAGGCCGTCGACAAAAGGGTGCGCGAGAGGCGGATGCCCACGATCGAGGCGATGCGGGGAATGGAATCGCAATTCATTCTCCTCCTGGACATGGAGCCGGAACGGGCCGCCCTGGTCGACGAGGTCGCCGACTTTTACGCCAGCTGGAACCTGGGGCTCGGGAGCCCGGCGCCCGCCCTCCTCGAACGGGTGGCCCGGGCTCGCGATCCGATCGCCTTCGCCTCCCGGCTCGCCCAACGGAGCACCTGGAGCGGGGACGACCCTTTCTACACCGAGGTTTTCCTGGCGGCCGCCACCGCGCGGCCGGACGCGCCGGGTCTCTGGCAGCAGGCGGCCCGATTCGCCCGTCGCCCGGGCGTGAAAGCCGCTCTCTTCGAGCAGGCGTACCGCGTCTACCTGGGACCGCGGGCCGCCGCGCCAGGCTCGGCGGAGGTGCCGATCGCCTTAGCCCTCGCCGGGCAGTGGCTGAAGGCGGAGCTCGACAACGGCCTCGCGGCCGAGGCCGTGGCCACCTTCCATGCCCTGCCGCCCGCCCTCCGCCGAGCCCTGGCGGCGGGCACCATCCCATGGATTTTGGAGAGGACGATTCCGGGGATGGACTTCTCGCACACGGACGAGGATCTCCGGCTGCCCCTGGCCGCCGCCTGCCTGCTGGTGGGGGACCGGACGACGGCGGGCGAGCTGCTCGCCGGCACCGCGCAGTGGCCGGGGAACGAGGACCGGAGCGCGGACATCCTCGATCAAAGCCTCGCGCACGACCCGCGCGGCCAGGAAGATCCGTTCGAGCTCTTCGTCCGCACCCTGGGCCGACAACCGAACGACATCCCTCCCGCCGTCGTCGCTCTCGCCTTCGCCCGCTTCGCCGAGCGCGAGCGCTATCCCACGGTCGCCGCCTACTGCCTCCGGAAGGTGACCGAGCGGCTGGCGGACCTCCGGGAGCTCCGGGAGACGGGGCAGCCGGTCCCCGCCGGCCTCCTGAACCTCGCCAACGGAATCGTGATCGCCTCGACGGCGCGCCGGCTGGAGGGGGAGGTCGAGAGTCTCTACCAGACGACGGAGGAGGAGATCCGCACCCAGACGGCCGCCGGCTCCGCGGACCTCCGCTCGCCCCCACAGCTCTTCCGCTCCCGAAAGGCGGTGGCCACGGCCGGAGCCCTGGCGGCCGTCCTCACGACTCTCGAAGCGGAGAAGAGGACGACCGACCGCTGCCTCGTCGCCGACCGCGCCGCCTTCGCCGACCTCGCGCCGGATCCGCGGTGGAGCGTGCTCTCGGTCGAGGAGCTGAAGACGGCCTGGCAGGCCGAGTCCTGCGGGCTGGCGCTGCCGCTCTTCTTCCTCGACCGCTCCGGCCGGCGCGGCTTCGCCGTGTGGAACGACTCCTACTTCCGGGGCGGTACGATCGTCCTCGCGGAGACGGGGAGAGGCTGGGTCGCCCGGCGGGACGGCATCTGGATCTCCTGACGGTCGGCCCCTCTACTCCTGGCGCAGCACGAGAATGGGGTCGACCGCCGTCGCCCGGCGCGCCGGGACGAGGGTGGCGACGAGGGCCACGGCGGCGAGGAGGAGGGCGGTGACGGCGAAGACCAGGGGGTCGGTGGGGCTGACACCGTAGAGCAGGTCAGCCGCCAGGTGGCTGAGCGCAAAGGCGGTCAGGAGGCCGATGGCGATGCCGATGCCGACGATCGTCATGCCCTGGTAGAGGATGAGAGTGACGACCTCCCGCGCGCGGGCGCCGAGGGCCATGCGGACGCCGATCTCCCGTGCCCGCTGGGCGACCGAGAAGGACATCACGCCGTAGATCCCCACCGTCGAGAGGAGGAGCGCCAGGCCGCCGAAAAGGCCGAGAAGGCCGGCGCCCAGGCGCGGCGCCCAGAGACCGTCGTGGAGGACCTGGCGGAGGGTGGCGACGGCGGTCCAGGGGAGCTGCTTGTCCAGGGTGTGGACCTCGCGCTCCAGGGTGGGCAAAAGCACCGCGGGATCGGTCGCGGCGCGCACGACGAGGGTCAGGTTCGCGGTATAGCGCTGCTCCAGGGGGACGTAGAGGTAGGGCTGGGGGTTCTCGCCGATCGTGTTGTACTTGGCGTTTTTCGCGACCCCCACGATCTCGGTGCTGAAGTCGTCGCCAAAGAAGTGGAAGCGCTGGCCCACCGGATCTTTTCCGGCGAGGAGCTTGTCGGCCATGAACTGGTTGACGACCGCGACCGGCGGCCCTCCGGCCCGGTCGGCGGGGGAGAGGGCGCGGCCGCGGACGATCGGCACCCCGACGGTCTCGAAGTAGCGCGGACCGACGCTATTGACCTGGAGGAGAGTGCCGTCGTTGTCGTTTCTCTCCTGGCCGTCGAAGAACACCGAACGGGAGATCGAGCCCTGGAACGGCCCGGCCGCGGCGACGGTGGCGGCGGCGACGCCGGGCACCGCGCCGGCCCGCGCCAGGAGCTCGCGGACGAAAAGCTGGCCGCGCGCCTCGTCATAGCCGGCGAGCCCGAGGTCGAAGCGCAGGCGGAGGAGCCGGTCGGCGTCGAACCCGGGATCGGTCCGTTCGGCCGCGCCGAGGCTCCGCAGGAAGAGGCCGGCGGCGACCAGGGCGACGAGCGACAGGGCGACCTGCGCCGCCACCAGGAGGTTCCTGCCGGCAAGCCGGCGGCCCACCCCGCCGGGAGGGGCGGACTGGCTCTTGAGCGCCGTCACCAGCTCGGGCCGCGAGGTTTGAAGGGCCGGCGCCAGGCCGAAGAGCAGGCCCGTCGCGACCGACAGCGCCACGGTGAAGGCGAAGACCCGGAGGTCGATGCCGGGGTGCAGGTTGCTCACGAAGGGCACCCGCACGGTCGGCAGGAAGGCGAGGAGGGCGCGGTCGGCCCAGGCGGCGAGCAGGAGACCGCAGGCGCCGCCGAGGCCGGCCAGGAGCAGGCTCTCGGTCAGCAGCTGGCGGATCAGCCGGCTCCTCCCGGCGCCGATCGAGAGGCGGACGGCGATCTCCTTCTGCCGCGCCGAGGCCCGCGCCAGGAGGAGGTTGGCGACGTTGGCGCAGGCGATGAGGAGCACCAGCCCGACGACGGTCAGGAGGAGGGCCGAGGCGGTCACCACCCCGTGACGGGCGTCGGGGGCGATCGACGCCTGGGCGAGCGGCACGAGCCGGAAGCTCCGCCCCTTGTTCTCTTTCGGGAAGTCGTGCTCCAGGCTGAGCGAGAGGGCGCTCGCCTCGGCCTGGGCCTCGGTGACGGTCGCCCCCGGCCGCAGGCGGCCGATGGCGGAGATGGTGAGCCCCCGGCGCTTGCCGTACCAGTTGAGCGCCGGATCGGGACGGATCTGGGGGTTGACCGCCATCGGCACCCAGAGCTGGGGCTTGCCGCCGACGTCGGTGCCGGTGAACTCCGGCGGAGCGACGCCGATGACGGTGAAGGGGTGGCGGTCGATCGAGATCGTCCGCCCGAGGGCGCCGCGGTCGCCGCCCAGCCGCTCGCGCCAGAGGGGATCAGAGAGGACGACGACCGCGTGGCCCGCCCCCTCGCGGTCGTCGGCGGGAAGGAAGGTGTGGCCGAGGGCGGGATGGACCCCGAGGAGATCGAAGTAGTCGCCGGAGACCATCTGGCCGATGACGACGGTGGGCTCCCCGGCGCCGACGGCGACGCTCATCGGCGACCAGTCGTAGCCCAGCACCCCCGAGAAGGTACGGGTCTGCTCGCGCAAGTCCTTCCAGTTGCCGTGGGCGGAGGGGTTGAAGCCCGGGTTCTTCTGGTCGACCGTGTAGATCGAGACCAGGCGGTCCGGCGCCGCCACCGGCAGAGAGCGCAGCAGCAGGACGTCGACCAGGCTGAAGAGGGTGGTGTTGGCGCCCACCCCGAGAGCGAGCGAAGCGACGGCGACCAGGGTGAGGACCGGCCGGTGCCAGAGCTGACGCCAGCCATAGCGCAGATCCTGCAGCAATCTTTCCATGCGTCGATCTCCCGGATCCAGGAAGCACCCAGTCTACAGGCGCCATGCGCTCGGGGATAGCGGAAGGGGGCCCCGCCCTTGACTCCCCGCGCCGGGCACGCCACCATGCCCGGCGTAAGCGAGGGACCATGCATACGATCTTCAAAGACTTCAGCTTCGCCGCCGCGCACGCCATCCGCGGCCATACCCGCGGCTGCCAGAATCTGCACGGGCACAACTACCGGCTGCGGGTCCACCTGACGGCCGAGCGGCTGGACGCCCTCGGCATGGTGCTCGACTTCGCGGACTTGAAGGCGATCGTGCAGGAGATCCTCGCGCCCTTCGACCACCACGTGATCAACGAGGTGCCGCCCTTCGACCAGCGGAACACGACGGCCGAGCTGCTCTCCGCCTATTTCTTCACCGAGGTCGAAGCCCGCCTCGTGCGCTTCGCCGCCACCCACGCCGCGGAGGCCGAAGACGCCGGGCGGGGGGTCCGGGTGATCCGCGTCGAGGTGTGGGAGAACGACTCGTCCTGCGCGGTCTACGAGCCCTGAGGGGACCCGCCCGGCCGCTCGGCCGCGCGGACGTCCGGCGAGGAAACTCCGAGCCCCGCCCCGACCCCGTAGCGCTCGCGGAGCACTCCCAGGTGATGCCGCAGGTGGCCGGCCATGACGTAGGCGAGCGCGCGCACCGAGACCGGCTTGCCGTTGGCGACGCCGGTCCGCAGCCAGGCCTCGGGGGAGAGCCGGCGCAGGAGCGCCAGGTTGACCTCGCGGAGGCCGGTGAAGTCGCCGGCGAGCGATTCGAGGCTCCGGCCGTCATACCCGGAGGCGGCGACGTAGGCGTTCTCGTCGAAGCCCGGGAGCGGGTTCTGGTCGCCGCGGCTGAACGCGAAGGCGCGGAAGCCGAACACTCGCTCGGCGTCGCCGACATGGCCGAGGAGCTCGCGGATGCTCCACTTGCCCGGCGCGTAGCGGAAAGTCTCCCGCTCCTCGGGAACGGAATCCATCAACCGCCGCAGGAGGACGTTCTGGCCGGCGAGGACGGGCAGGATGTCCTCCTCGGGGACGAGGGCGAGATAGGGGGCATAGAAGGAGGCGTACTCAGTCTCTTCAGGTCGTCGGCTCATGCGGCGGATTCTAACCCGACCCCCGCGCCCGCCGGAATGGGGGGGCTGGGGCCTGAAGCCTCCTTGAAGCAGCCCCCAGGCGGCGGTGCTATCGTTGTCCCGCAAAGCTTGAAAGGAGCTGACCGATGGTGAAAGTAGCGTTGTTCGTACGGCTGGAAGCGAAACCCGGGAAAGAAGCGGACGTCGAGAGCTTCCTCCACAGTGGCCTGCCTATCGTCCAGGGGGAGCCGGCGACCCTCCTCTGGTTCGCCCTCCGCCTGGGGCCCTCGACCTTCGGCATCTTCGACGCCTTCGCGGACGAGGCGGGACGGCAGGCCCATCTCTCGGGTCAGGTCGCCGCGGCGCTCATGGCGAAGGCTCCCGAGCTCCTCGCCTCTCCCCCGAGCATCGAGAAGGTCGACATCCTGGCCTCCAAGCTTCAGTAACGAGGAACGCAGGACGAAGGCTCGCCGGACCGTCTCAGCGGTCCGGCCGGCCCGGCGCCGGCACGTCTCCGGGAAGCCAGCGCAGCGGGTGGAGCGTCCAGGGGGTGGCGTAGACGCCGATCTGGTCGCCGCCCATGGTGACGTTGTTGGGGATGTCGAAAATCTGCACGGCCCGGAAGCCGGGGAGATGCCCGACGGCCGGAAACCAGGTGGGGAAGACCACCAGGTAGTCGGGCCGGCGCCGGGCGAGCGCGCCGAGCATCGCCTCTTCCCAGGAGCGCGCCCGGCCTTGGGCGAGATCGTCCGCCACCTCGCGGCGGAGGTCGGGGCTCGAGATCCCCACGAGGTCGATCACCCGGTTGGGCAACAGGTACTTGAGCGCTCCGATGTCGTTGACCGCCAGCACCGCGCCGGCCGGCAGCCGGGGGCGCAGCCAGAGGGCGGCGCGGACGTCGCCGTCGTCGACGTTGGCGACGTTCTGAACGTAGCGGCCCGCCCCGAGGAAGAGACCGGAGACCGTCGGCCAGAGGAGGAGGACCGAGACCAAGAGCCCCCAGGGGAAACGCGCTCCGCCGGGCTCGCGGCGGAAGCTCGGCACGGACAGGACCGCGCTCTCCAGGCCGAGCAGCCCGAGGACGATGACGAAGGGGAAGAGGGGGAAGTAGTAACGGCCGAAGTTGCCGGCGATCAAGCCGTGCCCGAGCGGGCTCATCAGGGAGTAGCCGAGCGGGAGGGCGAGGGTCCACAGGGCCGGAAGAAGGCCGCGGTCGCGCGGCGTGCCGAGGTTCGCGACCAGCCGGACGATCCCGCCCATGGCGAGGAGGAGCATCCAAGGCTGCGGCTTAAAGAGGATGCCGAAAACGACATAGAGATACTGCAGGTCCGGCAGGTAGCGCTGGAGGCCGCTCCCCTTGACCGCGAAGGTGGTGGGGAGGAACGAGCCTCCCGCCAGGCGGTAGAAGAGAAAAGAGCCGGCGATCCCGGCGGCGGCGAGCCCGAGCCCCAGGGCGAGCGGCCGCAGGCGAGGACGCGCGAGGACGAGCCCGGCCGGCTCTCCCACCGGCCGGCTCACGACGAGCAGGCGGTCGAGCAGGGCGACGAGGACGAGGAGCACCCCCTCCGGCCGCGCCAGGATGGAGAGCGCGAGGACCGGCAGGGCGAGCGGCGGCCGCTCCGGCTCCGCGCGCTCGCGGAGGTGGAGGATCGTCCCCCAGAGGGAGAGGAGGACGAAGAGCGGGATCTCCATCCCGGAGAGCGCCGACCAGACGAGGGGGCCGGTCGCCAGGGTGAGGGCGCCGGCCAGAATGGCGAGACCGCGAGAGAGGCCGAGCTCCGCCGCCAGGCGCCGGGTGGCGTCGATCCCGGCGAGGTAGAGGGCGACGCCCAGGACCTTCACCCAGAGAAAGACGTTCCCGGGGAGGAGGAAGAGGAGAGCGAGAAGGGCCGTCCATAGAGGGGCGGTCGAGCCGGTGACGACCTGGCCGGGGTTGTAGGAGAGGCCGTGCCCCGCCGCCAGGTTCCGCGCGAACTGGAGATGGATGAAGCTGTCGTCCAACGGGAAGCCCAGGTGGTGCCGGGCGTAGACCTCCGCCGCGAAATAGAGGAGGCAGGCGAGGAGGCCGGCGACCAGCAGCAGCAACGGGGTGGCGCGGGAGCCCGCCCGGGGGTTCCCGCGGGGCGGCGCCGGCAGAGCGGTTAAAGCGGTCGACATCCTCGTCCTCTCCTCGTCTTCACGGAAAGATCTGCAGGGCACCCCCCTGTGGGTGCGTATCTCTTCCTCTTCTACAGAGAACCTCAAGCATATGACGGCTTCTCGGGTTATCATGCTGCGCTCGATGGCTTCGTCAAGCTTGGACCTCCGCAAGCGCCGCGCTTCGCGCGTGGCACTCTATGGCAGCGTGCTCCTGGTGGGCATCGTGGCGTTCGCCTTGAGCCGCTGGGTCGACCGCCCGATGCGCGCCCGCGAGAGCGAGCTGTGGATCACGACCGACTACAAGAACCTTCCCGAGGTCAAGCTCCTTCAGCACTACGTACAGATCGACACCAGCCCGACGACGGGCGACGAGATCGCGGGCGCCCACTTCCTCCAAGACCGCCTGGCCGAGGCCGGCATCCCCTCGCACATCGAGCAGCTCGACGGCCGGCACGCCAATCTCTGGGCCGTTTTGGAAGGCGACGACCCGCAGGCGCTCGTCCTCCACAACCACATCGACGTCTCCTCGATCAACCCGAGCGAGTGGTTCGTGCCGCCCTACGAGGGGCGGATCGACCTGCCCTGGATCTACGGCCGCGGCGTCTTCGACATGAAGAGCGTCGCCATCGCCCAGCTCCAGGCCCTGATCGACCTGAAGAAGAGCGGCATCCGGCCCAAACGCACGGTGATCTTCCTGGCGACCGGCGGCGAGGAGTACGGCAGCTACCTGGGCACCCAGTGGATCCTCGCGCAGCACCCCGAGCTCGTGCACCGTTTCTGGGCGGTGATGACCGAGGGTGGGACGGTCGAGGCGCGGACGCGGAGCGAGATCAAGTACTGGGGGACGGAGTACGCCCAGAAGCGCTTCATCGAGCTCGTCGTCTGCGCGGCGGACCGCTCCCGGCTGGAGCAGCTGCGCGACGCCATCAAGGAGCGGGGCTACACGGCGACCGACCTCCACCTGGTCCCCGAGGTGGCGGCGATCCTCCCCGCCTACGGGGCGTCGCGGGACAGCGCCGACCTCCGCGCCCTCCTCGCCGATCCCAAAGAGCTGCTGTCGAACCCCAAGAATTTCCGCAAGCTGCCGGCCTACGTGCAGTCGATGTTCAGGAACGAAGCGGTCCCCTTCTCGCTCCGCCAGACCTCGGACGGGACCTGGGAGCTGGCGATCAAATTCCACCTCCTGCCCGGATTCGAGCTTTCCCAGGTGCGCGACGAGCTGCTGCCGCCCTGGATGCTCCACGGCCTCACCACCACCCTCCATGAGCTGCCCGCGGCGCGCCATGGCAGCCCCATCGACCAGCCCATCCTCCAGGTGATCAAGGACGAGGTCGAGACCCGCCATCCCGGGGCGACGGCCGGCCCCATGTTCCTCTCCTGGACGGCGACCGACTCGCGCTTCTTCCGCCGGGCGGGCATCCCCTCCTACGGCTTCTCCCCCTTCCTCATCATGACCACCGACACCCTCCAGGTCGATGCCGCCAACGAGCGGATGGCCCTCCCCGGTTTCGTCGAGGGGGTCCACCTCTACTCCGTGGTCCTGCACCGGCTCGTCACTGACACAAAGTAGCAGTGGGGCCTGTCAATTTTTGTCCGACAGGAATTGCAAACCCTTTATTATCTAGGGTTTGCATCGATAGCCAGCCTGGCATAGACCCTGCTCTATACGAACCCCGAACAGCCCGTGGATCGACCACGGGAAAGCGTTCTGAAGGACAATGGGAGGAAACGATGTTGAAAAAGATACGTAACCGGGAGCGGGGCTTCACGCTGATCGAGCTTCTGATCGTCGTGGCCATCATCGGCATCATTGCCGCTCTTTTGATCCCCAACTTCCTGGATGCGTTGCAGAAGGCGAAGCAGAAGCGGACCGTCGCCGACATGAGAAACACCGGCACCGCGATGTTCTCCTGGCTGACCGACCAGGTCGGCGCCGCCGCCGCCGGCGCCGCCGCGACCACGGTAGACCTCGCGAGCTACGGTACCGTGACGGACGGCAGCAACCTGCTGACCGTGCTCGTCCCGCAGTACCTCCAGCAGGTCCCCGAGGTGGACGGCTGGAAGACCAACTACGACTACTACCTGAAGACCGCCACTCCGCTCGATCCGCAGGTCATGGCCATCCAGAGCTACGGCCGCGACAAGAAGAAGCAGCTGACCTCCGCCATCAACGTCACCTCCTTCGATCCGACCGACTACGACCAGGACATCCTCTGGGCCGATGGTTTCTTCGTCCGCTGGCCGCAGAAAGTTACGCCCTGATCCGAATCTGAACGACGCGTTGGAAAGGGCGCCCGCCGCGGGCGCCCTTTCCGCATGGAGGCCCGCGCTTTCGAAGCCAGATTACCCCGCAAACGCCCTCTCCCATAGAGTCGCCTCCCATGCGCCTTCCCTTCCGCCGGCTCGCGCCGCTCGCCCTCGCTCTCCTCGTCGTGGCGCCCGGCCGCGTCCTGCCGGCTCCGCCGCCCGCCGGGCTCTCCGAAGCGGCGCGATGGCTCCAGGGCTATCTCCGGATCGACACTTCGAACCCGCCGGGCAATGAAGGGAAGGCGGCGGACTTCCTGGAGACGATCCTCCGCGGGGCCGGCATCCCGTCCCGGCGGATCGTCACCCCATCCGGGCGGACCAACCTCTGGGCTCGCCTCGCCTCGCCCGCGAGCGGCGGCAAGGCGGTCGTCCTCCTCCATCACATGGACGTCGTCGCCCCGGGGCCGGGATGGACCGTGCCTCCCTTCGCCGGCCTGGTCAAGGACGGGCGGCTCTGGGGGCGTGGGGCGCTCGACGACAAGAGCCTGGGCATCGCGCAACTCGCCGCCTTCGTCGACTTGAAACGCCAGGGCCGGCCCCTCGCTCGCGACGTCATCTTCCTCGCCGTGGCCGACGAGGAGAGCGGCGGCGGCCAGGGCACCGGCTGGCTCCTCGCACACCACCCCGAGCTCTTCACCGGGGCCGAAGGGGTGATCGGGGAAGGGGGGCGCAACCAGGTGGCGGGCGGCAAGCTCCTCTGGTGGGGGATCGAAGTGGCGCAGAAGCGGCCGCTCTGGCTGGAGGTCGAGGCCGCCGGGCGGGGCGGCCATGCCTCGGGGCTCAATCCGGGGAGCGCCGTCCACCAACTGGTCGCCGGCCTGGCGCGGATGCTCGCCCTGCCCTTCCGCTACCGGGTCTCGCCCGCCGCCCGCGCCTACGTCCAGGCGCTCGCCCCGCTCCACAACGAGCACTGGCGGCGGGTCTTCACGAACATCGACAAGGTGGTGGTGGAGAAAGGCCCCAGCGAGTTCCTCCTCCCCGGCATGGAGAGTCTCTTCCTCGACACGGTGCAGGTGACAGTGATCGCGGGCGGGGAACGGATCAACGTCATCCCCGAGCGGGCCCAGGCGCAAGTCGACGTCCGCCTGCTGCCCGACACCGATGGCGACGCCCTCCTGGCCACGCTCCAGCAGGCCCTGGGGAAAGAGCTCGCCGTCAAGGTTCTCTTGACCAGCCGGCCGGCGCCCCCCTCGCCCACCACCGGCAGGGTCTACGCGGCGATGGCCGCGGCGCTCGGCAAGCAGGCGCCGGTGGTGCCGGCGATGATCTCGGGCTTCACCGATTCGCGCTATTTCAGGGAGAGGGGGATCGCCGCCTATGGCCTCGCGCCCTTCGCCCTGGATGGCAACGATCAACATGGCATCCACGGCACCGACGAACGCATCCCTTTAGCGGAGCTCGATCGCGGCGTCTTACGCACTCGCGAATTGCTCTCTTTCTATGTATCTCCCGAACACTGACACCGTTTGCCCGCGGAGTGACCATTTTTTTCACCCAGACTTTCGAACCCCTCCCCAAGTCCTTGATTCTTTTAATGTAACTCCTTTGCTTTGCCTGGCACAGGCCTTGCCAATGGACTATCCCCAGTCTCTGAGGGAGGGGTTATACGATGCGTTCCAAGTCGAGATTGGGGCAGCAAGGCTTTACCCTGATCGAGCTGTTGATCGTCGTCGCCATTATCGGAATCATCGCGGCGATGCTGATTCCCAACATGCTCGACGCGTTGCAAAAGGCGAAGCAGAAAAGGACGGTCGCGGACATGCGGATCGTCGGCACTTCCATGTTCTCCTGGCTGACCGATCAGGTCGGCGCCGCGGCCGCCGGGGCGACCGCCACCACCAACGTCGACCTCGCCAGCTACGGCACGGTCCTGCGCTCGAGCGACCTGCTCACGGTCCTCGTCCCGGACTATCTGCAGGAAGTGCCCTATCTGGACGGTTGGAAGCGGCCCTATGACTATTACCTGAAGACGGCGACCCCCACCGCGGCGCAGGTCATGGCCATTCGCAGCCCGGGCCGCGACGGCCTCGCCGAGGGGACGATGTACTCGGTCACCAGCTTCGACCCGACGGACTATGACAAGGACGTCGTGTGGGCCGATGGGTTCTTCGTCCGCTGGCCGCAGAAGACCTCCCCGTAAGCTTGGGTTCGAGATGGGGCCGCCGGTCCGGGGGGGACCGGCTCGCCGGCAGGTCTCCTGTTGGGAGACCTCCTGAAGTCGGGGGGAGGAGTTTGCCGGAGGGGGCTGACTCCTCCCCCACTTCGGTCTCCGTCCTGAAATCTCCGCTCTCTTGTATGATCCCGCTTCCATGACCGAGGAGATGACCCGCTACACGCGCGGCCAGGGGCTGCTCGAACCGTTCCTGGCGCGCCGCCGCGCGCGCCAGGCGAACGAGCTCATCCCGGAGCGCCTGCGGACGGGCCGCATCCTGGACATCGGCTGCGGCTCGTTTCCCTACTTCCTCTCGCACACCTCTTTTCGCGAGAAGTACGCCATCGACCAGTTGCCTCCGGCCCCGGCCAGCCTGGCGAGCGGCCCGGAAATCGGCTGGCACACGCTCGACCTGAACGTCGAGCCGCGCCTGCCGTTCGAGGACGGCCACTTCTCGGCCGTCACTCTCCTCGCCGTCGTCGAGCACCTGGACCCCAGCAGCCTGGTCCTGCTCCTCCGCGAGGTCCACCGGGTTCTCGCGGTCGACGGGCGGGTCGTCATCACGACTCCCGCCCCCTGGTCGGACGGCCTGCTCCACGCCATGGCGCGGCTGCGCCTGGTCTCCGCCGAGGAGATCGAGGAGCACGTCTATGCCTACACCCAGGCCCTCCTCGGCTGGTACTTCGGCAAGGCCGATTTTCCGATGGAGAAAATCCAGAGCGGCTATTTCGAGCTCGGGTTGAACATGTGGGCGACCGCCGAGCGCTGAACCGTTCCGCCCTCCCGACCGCCGTCCTGGCCGGAGCCTGGCTCGCCGCCCTCTTCGCGCCGCTCCTCCTCGCCGGCCGGGCGCTCGCCACGCGGGACATCGCCCTCTTCCACCTGCCGCTCCGGGTCTCCTTCGCGCGGCTCGCCGCGCACGGGTTGCCGCTGTGGAATCCCTATCTCAACGGCGGCCAGCCCCTCCTTTCGAACCCGAGCTACGCCGCCTTCTATCCGCCGAGCTGGCTGGTGCTCGTCCTGGCGCCCGCCCGCGCCCTCTCCGTCCTCGTCGTCCTCCACGCCGCGATCGGTTTCGCCGGGGCCTTCTACTTCGCCCGCCGGCTGGGAGCCTCGCGGTCGGCCGCGGCGCTCGCCGCCCTGGGCTACACCGGGAGCGGCGCCTCGCTCTCCCTGATCTCCGCCTTCACCCTCTTCTGCAGCATGGCCTGGTTCCCCTGGTTTCTCGCCTGGGGGGACGCGGCGCTCGCCGCCACGACCTGGCGTCGACGGCTCGCGGCCGCCCTCTGGGCCGGCGGCGCCTTCGCCCTGCAGCTCCTGAACGGTGAGCCGGCGACGGTCCTCCTGAGCGGCTTCGGCCTCTGCTGCCTGGCGCTGCCGCGGCTCCTCGCCGCCTTGCGGGCACGACCGGGAAGCGGGGAGAGGCGCGGGCGGGCGGTCCTCGCCGTGCTCACGGCGGCCGCTCTACCGGCCGTGGTGGCGGTCGCCCTCGCCCTCGTCCAGCTCCTTCCCACCCTCGGCCGGCTCGCCGATTCGCCGCGCGCCGGGGGACTGTCGACGGCCCAGGCGACCACCTGGTCGGCACCGCCCGAGCGCCTGGTCGAGCTGGTCTTCCCGCGTTTCTATGGCGACCCCGCCCGCGATCAGGAAAACCTTTACTTCGGCTGGCACTTAAACGATCGGGACTATCCCTACGTGCTGTCGATCTACCCCGGCCTGCTCCTCGCCGTCCTCGGCCTCTCGGCTCTCCTCCAATGGCCGGTGCCGCGGCGGGCCGGGCTCGCCTTGGCCGCTCTCTTGGGCGCCGGGCTCGCCCTCGGCCGGCACAACCCGCTCTATGAGGCCCTCCGCCGCGCCATCCCGGCCCTCGGTCTCCTCCGCTTCCCGGAGAAGTTCGTCATCCTGGCGGTCGCCGCCCTGGTCTTCGCCGGCGCCTTGGGCTGGCAGCGACTCCAGGACGAGCGCGCGGCTGGGCGGCGGGACAGCGCCGACTTTCCCCTCGCCCTCGCCGTCGTCTTTCTCCTCCTCGCCTCCGGATTGACCGCGGCGCTCTATCTCCGTCCCACCCTGGCACCCTGGATCGTGAGCGCCCATGGCGCGCCGCACCCCTCCGCCGCCGCGATCGCGCGGGGCGTCGCCTTCCTGCGCGCCGAGGGCTTCTGGGCGATCGGCACGGCCGCCGCCGTGGCCCTCCTCTTCGCCCTCTGCCGTGTTCCCTGGCCGTCGCGGCGGGCGCTCGGCTTGGCCGCCGTGGCCCTCCTCGCGGCCGACCTCTGGCACTACGACCATGGTCTCGTCCGCACCCTGCCGGCCGCCGCTTACGAGAAGCCGCCGGCAATCGCGGCGACCCTCCTGCCGCCGGCCGATCGGATCTACGTCCCCGAGCCACCCGAGGGGCGACCCGATTTCATCCTCCGGGAGGGCGACCCCGGCCTCGCCTTGGTCCGCACCCAGCTGGAACGTCTCGATCCCTACTCGGGCGCTCTCTGGGGTCTCTCCTACGCCGGCAATGAAGACTACGACCTGATGGCGACCGGCTATGCCCGGCTCGTCCTCGTCGTCCTCCGGAACGAAGAGGAGAGGCAGCCCGATCTTGCCCGGCGCTTCCTCGGCGCCTGGAACGTCGGCACGATCGTAGAGCGCCGGCCGGCGGCCGAGTGGCTCCCTGAAGCGACCGCCGGAGCCGTGCCCAGGCCGGCGGTCGCGCTCAAAAATCCCTACCGGCTGCCGCGCTATCGTTTCGTGCCGCGGGTGAACTTCCATCCGAGCTACGCCTCGGCTCTCGCGGTGGCGCGCCAGCAGGGCTATGCCTTCGACCGCAACGAGCACTGCGTCGCCCCCGAGAGGTCTCCGGCGATCGTCGCCTATCCGGCGCGACCACAGCTCCTCGGCCTTTCGGACACCGGGGCGAGGCTCCGCGCGCGCTACCGCTCGGCCTCACCGGCCTTCTTCACCTTCGCCACCACCTTCGATCCCGGCTGGCACGCCACGGTCGACGGGGCACCGGTCGCCGCCTGGCCGACCGCCGCCTGCCAGATCGGCGTCGAGCTCCCCGCCGGCGAGCACCAGCTGGTCCTCGCCTACCGCGATCCGCGAGTTGCGATCGGCGCGGCCTTGAGCCTCACGGTGCTCTTCGCCTGGTGCGCGGCGCTGCTGTACCTTCGCCGGTCGCCGCCGCCTCCAGCCGCCGCCTACTTGCCTTCGAGATAGGGCGGGATCGTCACTCCGGCGAGATCCGTCAGCTTTGACGGCGGTCCGAGCAACCAGGGGCCGAGCTCGGACGTGGGCGGCAGAGTGACTCCCTTGGGCTGGGCGCCGTTCTCGGCGACCAAGGCGAGCAGCCGGTCGTTCAATTTCTTCCAACGGTCGAGGAACCTCGGCTCGTAGTGTGCCTGGCTCAGCCGGTTGGTCAGCTCGCCGGGGTCGTTCGCGAGATCATAGAGCTCGAACTCGAACGGCAGGGTCGCCGATTCACTGAAGTAGACGGCGCGGCGTCGGGCGGATCCCAGCCGCCAAGCCGTAGCTCACGAGCGAGGTCTCCCCGGAGCCGGCGAAGAGATGCCACTTGCCCTTCCAGGCGACCTCGTACCCGGCCGAGCCGAGGATCGTGGCCAAGTTCGGCAGGCTCGTCGGCAGGTCGTTCGGATCGGGCGGGGTGGTGAAGATGAGGTTGGTATTGTCGAACGTGCTGGTGACGAAGACCGCCCGGCTGGGGGAGCACTCGCAGGCGGCGGCGAAGGCGTTGTCGAAGCTCATCCCGTGTTCGAGCAGGCGCTCGGTCGCCGGGAGGTGTTTTTTCCCCCAGCCGGCCGGCCAGTGTTGCGGGTAGCGCTGCTGGTCGGTGATGACGACGAGAACGTTGGGTTTCGCGGGCAGATCCTTCCAGGCCATGAGAGAACCTCTCTTTCTGGATCGGGAGGCCGGGGCGAGCCTCTGCCGTTTCAGCCCACCTCAAGCGGTAGGGTCGACTAATGGAGCCTCAGGGCCGCCAGAGACCGTGCGGTCAGCGCCCTTTCGCTCAGCCGGGTGAGGCGGTCCAAGGAGGAGATCGCCTCGACCCGTTCGCGAGTCGCTGCCGGAAGCGGACCGAAACGCTGCTCGAGGAGTCCGAGGAGGATCTTCCTCACGGCATGAAGCCCTTCCTGCAAGCCCGCTTTTCGCCCTTCTTTTCGTCCTTCTTTTCGTCCTTCTTCGCGTCCCTCTTGCCGTCCTTCTTGCCGTCCCATTTGGCGCCCGGCCTGGCGTCCCACCTGCAGGCCCTCCCGAAGCCCGGCCTTCAAGCCCACCTGCCGCCCCGCCTGCAACCCCTCTTCCCTGCCTTGGGCCGCGATCCGCTCCGACCAAGTCGTCGCCATCTTCCTCACCTCCCGGTTCTCCCGAACCTTGTAGAGACGAGCGTACTCCGCCGCCTCGTCTGAATTCAACTCCAAATAGGCTTCCACGCAATCGACCAGCAGGATGCGCCGGGCGTCGTCCAAGTCGGCGGTCGCGATCCTGCGCAGGCAGGAAAGCTTGAGCGCGGGCCGAGTCAGTTTGCCAGGGCGCATCAGAGCAGCCAGTCCCCAGGCCAGAGGCTTGGGTCGCGCGAGATATTCGGCCGCATCGCAGCCGGCGAGGCCGAAGGCCATATAGCGGAAGCCTTCGAGGCCTTCGTCGGGCGCTTCCTCGAACAGGGTCGCGACCCGGATACCGGCCTCGCCGCGATAGAGGTAGAGGACGATCGACAGGATCTGGCTTCCGTGGATAGCATGGATCTGGCGGCGATACAGCCAGAGGCGTTCCCCCATACCGGACGTGGCCCGGGCCTCGACTTCGACGTGGATCAGGAGAGGCTTCCGGCTCTCGACCAGGAAGGAGACCCGAGCGAGAAGGTCCAACTCGCGGCGTCGGCCTCCGACGGTGAAGAACTCCTTATCGAGGAAGACCGGTTGACGGAGGTCGAGGTGCCCCGCTAGATCCGGCACCACGAGCCATAGGAGATCGGCGAAGAAGCTACGGAGCAACGCCTTGAAGATCGAATCGTGCTTCGGCATGTCCCCTCCCGGGAGCCGCGCCGGAAATTCGGCGCATCAGCTTTCTTGGGAGAAGGACGGAAAAAGCTCGCGAGATCTTTCAGGCGGTGGAGGTGCGACGGTGGAGGAATGTCGGTGGGTAGAGCTTAACCTCTGAGGATTCGAGACTTAGCGGCTTGAGACGGCACTGGCGCCGACTGCCGCTCTGCCCAAAGGTTGCCTAGTGGAGCCTCAAGGCCGCCAGGGACCGGGCCGTCAGCGCCCTTTCGCTCAAGCGGGTGAGGCGGTCCAGGGAGGAGATGGCCTCGACCCGTTCGCGAGTCGGGGCCGGAAGCGGGCCGAAACGCTGGTCAAGCAGCGCCAGGAGGATCCTCTTCACCGCCTGAATCCCCTCTTCCCTACCTTGCGCAGCCATCCGCTCTGACCAAGTCGTCGCCATCGTCCTCACCTCCCGGTTCTCCCGAACCGCACAGAGGCGAGCGTACTCCGTCGCCTCGTCCGAATTCAACTCCAGATAGGTCTCAACGCAATCGACCAGCAGAATGTGCCGGGCCTCGTCCAGGTCGGCGGTTGCGATCCGGTGCAGGCAGGAGAGCTTGAGCGCCGGCCGGGTGAGAGTGCCGGGGCGCATCAGCGCAGCCAAGCTCCAGGCCAGGGGCTCCGGTCGCGAGAGGTAGTCGGCCGCATCGCAGCCGGCGAGCCCAAAGGAGATATAGCGGAAGCTCTCCAGGGCGGGAATGGGCGTTCCCGCGAACAGAGCCGGGACCTGGACTCCTGCCCCGCCGCGATGGAGGTAGAGGACGATGGAAAGGACCCGGCTGGAGTGAACCGCTTGGATCTGGTGACGGTAGAGCCAGAGGCGCCGTCCCATGCCAGGCGTGGCCCGAGCCTCGACCTCGACGTGGATCAGGAGAGATTCCCGACTCTCGATGTCCAGGAAAGCCACCCGTGCCAGGAGATCCAGCTCGCGACGCCGGCCGGAGACGGTGAAGAACTCCTTGTCCAGGAAGACCGGCCGCTCGAGGTCCAGTTGTCCCGCCAGGTCCGGCACCACGAGCCGTAGGAGCTCGGCGAAGAAGCTACGGAGCAGCGCCTTGAAAATCGAGTCGTGCTTCGGCATGTCCCCTCCCAGGAGCCGCGCCGAAGATTCGGCGCATCAGCTTTTGGAGAGAAGGACGGAAAAAGCTCGCGAGATCTTTCAGGAGCGGAGGTACGACGGCGGAGAGAGGTCGGTCGGTAGGACTTAACCGTTGGAGATGCAAGGCTTAGAGGCCTTAGGCAAGGCCCCGGCGACGACCGCCGTCCCGCCGGCGACGACCGCCGTCCTGCCGGCGATGACCGCCGTCCTGCCGGCGATGACTGCCGCACTGCTGGCGACGATCACCGTCCTGCTGGCGACCACTGCCGCGCTGCTGGAGACGACCGCCGCACTGCCGGCGATGACCGCCGCCTTGCTGGCGATGACCGCCGTCCTACTGGCGACGACTGCCGTGCTGCCGGCGATGACTGCCGCGCTGCCGGCGACGACCGCCATCCTGTCGGCGACGACCGCCGTGTTGCCGGCGATGATCGCCAGAACCGCCCTTTTCGGTAAGAAGACGGGAGCGACGGCGGCAGGTCCGCCGCCGCTCCCCCGGAGGGTTTTCTTATGCCTGCTGATGTCGAGCGCGGATGCGCCCGACCTGCTCTTCGGCGCCCGGCCCGGCCGCTTCGAGCAGGGTGGCGAGGGCGAGAGGCGAGCGGATGATCGCCTCCAGAATATGCAGCCCTTCGGCCCATCGCAACTCGTTGCGGTCAAGCCAGCCGGCGACCTGAGGGCCCTGCTCGCCATAGACCGCGACCAGCGGGTAGCCCTCGGAGACTGCCCCGTCCTCGATATAGAAGAGCGGCTCGCGGTCGATCACGGGGAGGAGAACGGAGAGGAGCCGCGCCGTCTCTTCATGCCAGAGGACCGCGACGGGAGGATCGCCGGCCGCGACATCCTCCCACTGCCGGAGGATGGCGACCGCCCCCGGTTTCCCCGGAACGGGCTCGATCTTCCAGGGACCGGAGAGCTCCGCCTCGGCGGCGGTCAGCGAGTCGTCCTGCTCGCGCAGGTGGGCCAGGTAGGCGGGAGAGAAGGCGTTGTCGAGGCGGGATGGAGGGACACTGGTAACATCGCGGGAGCTTCGCATGAGTCGTGCCTCTTGCGGAGTCAGGGACTGGTTCGAGTTTGCCGCTCGGGCCGGTCCCGTTTGCTGGGGTGGGAGGACGTTCCTCCCAATGGTTGGAGAGTAGCAGGAATGGGGCGGTGAGGGAAGATCTCGGCTCTAGGTTTTTAGAACATCCCCAGCTGCAACCGCGAAGCCTCGGACATCATGCTGGGATTCCAGGCGGGCTCCCAGACGAGATCGATCTCGGCTTTGGTGACTCCGGGGACCTTCTCGACTTTGGCTTGCACCTCTCCGGGGAGCGAGCCGGCCACGGGGCAGGCCGGCGAGGTGAGGGTCATGCTGATCTTGACCTCTCCCGACTCCTGGACGTCGACGTCGTAGACTAGGCCGAGCTCGTAGATGTTGACCGGGATCTCGGGGTCGAAGACCGTTTTCAAGACCTCGACGACACTGTTCTCGATCTCGTCGGCGGAAAGCTTCGGGGCGTCCCCGGTGGTGGGTTCGGGGGATGCCGCGAGGGTCTTGGGTGCGTCGGTCGATGACGTCTCCGGGGCGCTGGGGGTGGACGGGCTCGGGCTCTCCTCAGTCTCGTTCATCTCTTTACCTCTCCCCCGTCGGTCGTGACCGGCTCGTTGTTTGGCCCTTCGAGCGCCGCTTTCAGGGTGTGCCAGGCGAGGGTCGCGCATTTGACCCGCATGGGAAACTGGCGGACTCCGGAGAAGACCGCGAGCTTGCCGAGAGTCTCGGGATCGCCGGGATCGCCGACCGTCAGCATCTCGTGGAACTGCTCGAAGAGGGCTTTCGCCTCGGCCGTCGTCTTGCCGGAGAGAGCCTCGGTCATCAGCGAGGCGGAAGCGGTCGAGATGGCACAGCCGGCACCCTCGAAGGCGATCCCGGCGACGACGTCGCCTTCCATCTTCAAGGAGACCTTCACCTGGTCGCCGCAGAGCGGGTTCGATCCCTCGGCGGTGCGGTCGGCTCCGGGGAGATGCCCGAAGTTACGGGGCCTTCGGTTGTGATCGAGAATGACCTCCTGGTAGAGGTCGCGCAGGTCGTTGGCGGCGGTATTGGCAGCGTTGGTCTCCGACATTCGAGCCCCTTTCAACCGAACAGCTCGCGGACCGAGGCGACGGCGGAAACCAGGGCGTCCACTTCGCCCAGGGTGTTGTAAAAGGCGAACGAGGCGCGCGCCGTGGCGGGCACCCCGAAGCGTTCCATGACCGGCTGGGCACAGTGGTGCCCGGCGCGGATCGCGATTCCCTGACTGTCGAGAATGGTGCCGACGTCGTGCGGGTGGACGCCTTGGAGAGTGAACGAGAGGACCGCCGCGCGTTCGGGGGCGGTACCGATCAAGCGGATTCCGGGGATTGCCCCCAGGCGCTCGGTCGCGTAGGCGAGGAGGGTTTCCTCCCAGGCCGCGATCTTGTCGCGACCGATCGCGTCCAGATAGTCGAGAGCCGCGGACAGACCCACCGCTCCTTCGATCGCCGGAGTGCCGGCCTCGAAACGGGCTGGCGGCGGCGCGTACTCGGTGCCGGTGAAGCGGACGGAACGGATCATCCCGCCGCCCGACTGCCAGGGCGGCATTGCCGAGAGCAGCTCGGCCTTCCCCCAGAGAACGCCGGTGCCGCTCGGGCCGCAGACCTTGTGACCCGAGAAGGCGAAGAAGTCGCAGCCGAGCGCCTGGACGTCGACCGGGAGATGGGGCGCCGACTGGGCGCCGTCGACGACCACGACCGCCCCCGCCGCGTGCGCGAGATCGGCCATCCGGCGCACCGGCAGCACCGTCCCGAGAGAATTCGAGACGTGCGCCAGGGCGACGATCCGGGTGCGTTCCGAAAGCAGCCGGGCGTACTCGTCGAAAATCACCGCGCCGCGATCGTCGATCGGCGCCACCCGGAGGGTCGCTCCCCGTTCCTCGCAGAGCCGCTGCCAGGGGACGAGGTTCGAGTGATGCTCGAGCGCGGTGATCAATACCTCGTCGCCGGGACCCACGTGCTCCCGACCGTAGCTCGCCGCCACCAGGTTGATCGCCTCGGTCGTGCCGCGGACGAAGATCACCTCGTTCGCCGCCTGGGCGTTCAGAAATCTTTGCACCCGCACCCGGGCGCCCTCGTAGAGGTCGGTCGCCCGTTGCGAGAGAGAGTGCACTCCGCGATGGATGTTGGCGTAATCGTTCGTGAGGCAGGCGGTGATGGCGTCGATCACCGCCCGCGGCTTCTGGGCCGAGGAGGCGCTGTCCAGATAGACGAGGGGATGGCCGTGGATTTGTTGGGTGAGAATGGGGAAGTCGGCGCGCACCCGGTCGAGATCGAATGCCGGAGAAACGGCGCCAGAAAACGGCGTGCGCGCGCGCTCGGCGGTCAACGTCTGTGAAGAAGGCGCCATGCTTTAGACCGCCTGGCGGACCACCTCACCCTTGGGGAGGGCCGCGAAGAGGAACTCTTCCAAATCTTTTCGCACCGGCTCGACCTTAATGCGCTCGACGATGTCGCTCGCGAAGGCGTAGGTCAGCAGGCTTCGCGCCGCCTCGGCGCCGATGCCGCGCGAGCGCAGGTAGAAGATCGCGTCGTCGTCGAGCTGCCCGACCGTCGAGCCGTGGGTGCACTTGACGTCGTCGGCGAAGATTTCGAGCTGCGGGTTCGAGTTGGCGACGGCGTCTTTCGACAGCAGAAGATTGCGGTTCGACTGCTTGGCGTCGGTCTTCTGCGCCCCGTGGCGGACATGGATGAGACCGTTGAAGACCGAGCGCGCCTGGCCGTCCAACACTCCCTTGAACAGCTCGTGGCTCGTGCAGTGCGGCTTCGCATGTTCGACCCGCATGTGGTGGTCGACGAACTGCTTGCCACCGATCATGTAAAGGCCGTTCAAGATCGTGTCGCTCCCCTCGCCGTCCAAAAGCGCGTTGACGTCGTTGCGCACGAAGCCGCCACCGAGCGAGATCGAATGCGAGGAGAGAGTCGAGCTCCGCTCCTGGCGGAGCGCGAAGGTCGCCATGTGGAAGGCGGCGTGGCTCTCGCGCTGCACCTTGTAGTGATCGACCGCGGAATTCGGGCCGGCCTCGATCTCGGTCACCGGGCAGGTGAAATAGACGGCGTTTTCCTGCAGCGAGGCGTAGGTCTCGACCACCCGCACCTGGCTCGATTCCCCGGCGACGATCAGGTTTCTCGGGAAGGAGGCGACGGGGAGCTCGCCGGGAGCGGCGCTCGCCAGAAAGAGCAGGTGGATCGGCCGTTCGATCACCGTTCCCTTGGGCAGCGAGAGAAAGGCGCCGTCCTCGAAAAACGCCGTGTTGAGCGCCACGAAGGCCTGCTCCTCGTAGCTCGCCTGACGACCGAGCCAGGGCTCGATCTCTTTCGGCATCGTTTCCAGGGCCTCGGCGAGACTGCCGGCAAAGACCCCGGCGGGCAGTTCGTCCCGGCGCGAGAGACTCGGCGCGAAGTGGCCGTCGACGAAGACCAGGGTCGCCGCGGCTTCCCAGAGATGGGGAGCGATCGCCTCGGCGGTGATACCAGAGGCGTCCGCCGGACCATGGGCGGGCAGGCGGTAGCGGAGACGGGCCAAGGGCGCCACGTGGGTCGAGCGCCACTGCTCCTGCCGGGTGGAGGGAAAACCGATCTCCGCGAAACGTTCGAGCGCCTCTCGCCGCAGCGAGAAGAGAAATTGCGGCTCGGTCGCCGTCTCGGGCCGCTCGGCCGAGAACCGCCGGAAATCGTTCAGCCAGACGCTCGACATCTCCATGTCGTTGAGCGGTGCCGGGATGGGCGAGGAGGTCGAGGCCGGGGAGGTCGCTTCAGAAGTCGATGTCGAAGCCATGAGTACCTCTTACGCTCCGACCGTCACAGGAGCCACGGCGCCAGTACCGCCAGCACCGCGCACTTCCTGTTCGATCCAGGTGTAGCCCTTGGCCTCCAGCTCCAGGGCGAGCTCCTTGCCGCCCGAGCGCACGATCCGGCCGTCGACCAAAACGTGGACCTTGTCGGGCACGATGTAGTTCAAGAGGCGCTGGTAGTGGGTGATGACGACGAAGGCCCGATCCTTGGAGCGGAGCGCATTCACCCCATCGGCGACGATGCGGAGAGCGTCGATGTCGAGCCCGGAGTCGGTCTCGTCGAGCACCGCGAGCGTCGGTTCGAGGACCGCCATGTGGAAGATCTCGTTGCGCTTTTTCTCGCCGCCCGAGAAACCCTCGTTGACCGGCCGGCTCAAAAGCGACTCGTCCATCTGCACCAGCTTCATCTTCTGGCGGACGAGGGTCAAGAACTCCAGGGCGTCCATCTCTTTCAAACCCCGATGCTTGCGGACGGCATTGAGCGCCGCCTTCAGGAAATACGTATTGCTCACTCCGGGGATCTCGACCGGGTACTGGAAGGCCATGAAGACCCCCTCCCGCGCCCGCTCCTCGGGATCCATGTCGAGGAGATCCTTGCCATTCAAAAGGATCTGTCCCTCGGTCACCTCGTACGCCTCCTGGCCGGCCAACACCCGGGCGAGCGTGCTCTTTCCCGAGCCGTTCGGCCCCATGATGGCGTGAACTTCAGAAGCGTCGACGGCGAGATCGATCCCACGGAGGATCTCTTTGCCCTCGACGCTCGCGTGCAGGTTCTTGATCTCCAACATCATGCTCTTGGTCTCTCCCGTCTCCGATATAAAAGTTCAGGGCGCAAGGGTACGTGCGGGCTTACCCGACACTTCCTTCGAGGTTCACGGCGAGCAGCTTCTGGGCTTCGACGGCGAACTCCATGGGGAGCTCGCGGAAGACCTCCTTGCAGAAACCGTTGACGATCATCGACACCGCGTCCTCGGTCGAGATGCCCCGCTGGTTGCAATAGAAAATCTGGTCCTCGCCGATCTTCGACGTCGATGCCTCGTGCTCCATCCGCGCCAGCGGGTTCTGCACGTCGATGTAAGGGAAGGTGTGCGCGCCGCACTCCTCGCCGATCAGCATCGAGTCGCACTGCGAGAAGTTTCGCGCGTTGTCGGCGCCCTTGAGAATTCGGACGGAGCCGCGATAGGTGTTCTGGCCATGCCCGGCCGAGATGCCCTTGGAGACGATCGTCGAGCGGGTGTTCTTGCCGATGTGGATCATCTTGGTTCCGGTGTCGGCCTGCTGGTAGCCCTTGGTCAGGGCCACCGAATAAAACTCGCCGATCGAGTCGTCGCCTTTCAAGATGACGCTCGGGTATTTCCAGGTGATCGCCGAGCCGGTCTCGACCTGGGTCCAGGAGATCTTCGAGGCGACCCCGTCGCACTTGCCGCGCTTGGTGACGAAGTTGTAGATGCCGCCCTTGCCGTTGGCGTCGCCCGGATACCAGTTCTGCACCGTCGAATACTTGATCTGTGCCCGATCGAGGGCGACCAGCTCGACGACCGCGGCGTGGAGCTGGTTCTCGTCCCGCATGGGCGCCGTGCAGCCTTCGAGATACGAGACATAGGCACCCTCGTCGGCGACGATCAGGGTGCGCTCGAACTGGCCGGAATTCTTGGCATTGATGCGGAAATAGGTCGAGAGCTCCATCGGGCAGCGCACCCCCTTGGGGATGTAGACGAACGAGCCGTCCGAGAAGACCGCCGAGTTGAGCGTCGCGAAGAAGTTGTCGCTGTAGGGGACGACCGAGCCCAGGTACTTACGGACCAGGTCGGGGTGGTTCTTCACCGCTTCCGAGAAGGAAGAGAAGAGGATCCCCATTTCCGCGAGCTTGCCCTTGAAAGTCGTCGCCACCGAGACGCTGTCGAAAACGGCGTCGACCGCCACCCCGGCGAGCATCTCCTGCTCGCGGAGCGGAATGCCGAGTTTCTTGTAGGTCGCCAAGATCTCGGGGTCGACCTCGTCGAGGCTCTTCGGCCCCTTCCGTTCCTTGGGCGCCGCGTAGTAGGCGATCGCCTGGTAGTCGATCGCCGGGTAGTGGATGTTCGCCCAGGTCGGCTCTTTCATCGTGAGCCACAGGCGGTAGGCCTTCAAACGCCATTCGAGGAGCCACTCCGGCTCTTCCTTCTTGGCCGAGATCAGGCGGACGACGTCCTCCGAAAGCCCGATCGGGATGACGTCCTGCTCGACGTCCGTGACGAAGCCGAACTTATAGTCCTGGCGGGCGAGGTCTTCAAGGGTATCGGTTGCGGTCTGCATAGTCGTTTCGCCTCGTAAGCTTCAGATCTGGGGCCCCCCGGGCATCGCGTGCGAAGGGGGTGGGCTGGGCGGAAGGGACGTCGAGGACGCGGGGCGGCTCCCCAGGGTGACCAGGCGGTCGGAGGGATGGGTCATCTCGGCGAGCGAGATGCCGGCGAGGGCCGAGCGCAGGGCCTCGTTGATCCGCTGCCAGTTGGTGCGCACCCGGCAGGTCGGCTGATAGGTGCAGCCTGACGTTTCGTCGATGCACTCGGTGATGGCGACCGGCCCTTCCAGGGCGGCGACGATCTCCGCCATCGAGATCTCCTCCGGAGCCCGGGCCAGGCTGTAGCCCCCCTTGGTGCCGCGGTGCGATTCGAGGAGTCCCTCCCGAGTCAGGAGCTTGAGGATCTTCGAGACCATCGGCAGCGGCAGATGAACCTCGCCCCCGAGGTCGGGCGCGTTGTAGAGGCGCTCGCCATGGGCGGCCATATGGGTGAGGAGAACGATCCCATAGTCCGTCTGTCGGGTGATCCGAATCATGCTTCTGCCCTCAAGGAGGTAAACAGGACCTAGCCAGTCCTGATTCCAGATGATAGGCAGCGGAGCGGGGGGTTGTCAAACCGGCGGGCTCTCTTGGAAGTCTCTCACTGTCGTCCCGAGACCCAGGGGCCTTTACGGCAGAAAGATCCGCTCGATCGACCAGTAGAGGCCGATCGTCGCCAGGGCGAGCGCGGCGGGGATCACCACCCGGTGGCGATACCAGGAGCGGTCGCTCCACCGCGAACCGATCAGGAGGGAGGCGGCGGCGAGCACGGCGAGGAGGCCAGAGAGGGCTCCGAGGTCGAAGCTCAGGACGGCGGTCGCGAGGACGGCCCGCGGGGGTGAGAGGTCGCGGAGAGTTTTCGCAAATTCCAGACCGTGGGGGAGCCCACAGAAGGCGACCAGGGCCAGGTGGAGAGAGGGGAAGGGCTGGAGGCGGCGGGGGAGGAGGCTCGATAGGGCCAGGTAGAGGAGCGAGAGGGCGAGCGCCGGCTCGATCAGACGCGAGGAGGAGAGGAGCGAGCCGGGGAAGGCGGCTGCCGAGGCCAGAGCAAAGCCGACCGTGAAAGCGGCGATCTGGGCGAAGAGGAGCTTTCTGCGCCGGCTCCAGAGGAAGATGCCGAGGGCGAAGAGGATCGGCTCCGTCCCCTGCGGCAGGATACGCCTCACTCCCAGGCCGAAATAGCGGAGCGCCACCCGGCCGAGGGGCGGCGGCACGACCCGCGGGGAGAGGGGGAAGGGATCGCCGGTCTCCGCTGCCGGCCCTCCCTGCGGCCAGCGGCGGGAGGGCATGGCATCTCCCTCGTTGGTGAGCGCGAGGGGATAGGAGCCGATCGGGAGGGTGGTCGAGAAGGTGGCGGTTTTGGCTCCCGGCGGGATGGCTCCCTTCAGGTGGAGGGTGAGCTTGGGGAGCGGCGCGAAGGGATCGTCCGCCGGGGAGGCCGGGCGGTCGACCGAGAGCGACTCCGGTACCGCCTCTCGGCCGTCGAAGGCGAGGGTCGAGCGGTCGGTGAGGGCGGAGAAGAAGACACCTAAGCGACTCCGCAGCTCCGGGGTAAGCCCGGAGATGGGGCCGTAGCGGGTCTCCCCGGCCGGCCGGGTGGCCGGCAGCGGCGGGATGTGCTCCTCGTCGATCGAGATGTCCACCTTCCAGGTTCCCCCCGGTTGGAAGGTGACGTAGGCCTGGATGGTGCCCAGCTCGTGGGAGCTGGCGGGTAGGGCAAGGAGGAGAAAAAAGCAGAGCGGGGCGAGCAGGGGGAGAGGTGGCCGAGTCATACCACCCCCTTTACGGAGCCTCCTCCCGCGCGGATCATCCTTTCTCATCTCCTGTTACACCCGGTACTTCCGCAGGAACCGCCGGTCGATCCAGTCCTTCAGCCAGAAAGCCCAGCGACTGTGGGCGACCCGGCCCTTGTACTGGAGGAGAGCCTGGCCGTCGGCGGTGTTCAAGAGCGAGAGGAAGCCGGACTGCGGCTCGTAGCTCGGCGGGTGGTGTCCTTCGAGGGTGGCGCGGAGGCTTCTCCAGAGGACCGGCCCCTCGCGCACCGCGTAAACCCCGGCCTTCGGGGTGGCGGGGTAGCGGGCGAGGGTGCCGCAGTCGCCGGCGGCGAAGATCCGCGGGTCGGCGAGCGAACGGAGGCCGTCGTCCAGGAGGAGGAAGCCGCGCTCGTCGAGGGGCAGGCCGGAGCTTTGGAAAAGCGGGAAGGCGACCGCTCCGGTCAGCCAGACCGTGAGGTCGGAGGGCAGCTCGCCGCCCCCTTGAAGCTCGACCGCCCCGGCGCGGACGGCCGCGACCCGGCTCCCCGTCCGCACCTCGATCCCCCGCGCTCCGAGAAGCTCGCGGGCGAGAGCGCGGCAGCGGTCGGTGTAGCCGGAGAGGATGTCCGGCCCGGAATCGACGAGCGCCAGCCGGCGCCTGCGGCCTGCGGCATCGTCGAGCACCCGGGCGCAGGCGAAGACGACCTCCACCCCCGCCGCGCCGCCGCCGACGACCACCGCCCGCCGCTCGCCTTCCTGCCGCCCCAGCTCGATGAGCCGGGCGCGGAGATCGGCGACCCGGGCGAGGGGCTTGACCCGCTGGGCGTGGGCGGCGACCTCGGGGGCGTCCGCCCCGGCGGTGTCCGAGCCCACGGCGAAGGAGACGAGGTCGTAGGTCCGCTCCTCGCCGCTTGCGAGAACCACCGCCCGGCGGGCGGGATCGATCGCCACCGCGCTCCCCGCCTCGAAGCGGCCACCCGCCCGTTCGGCGAGGCGCGCCACGTCGACCGAGATCTCCTCCTCTCGATAGGTGCCCTGGAGGTAGCCGGGGACCATCCCCGAGTAGTGGTGCCGGGGCGAGGGGGAGATCACGGTGAGGGCGACTCCGAGCGGAGTCTGCGCCAGCCGGCGGAGGATCTCCAGGTGGGCGTGCCCGGCCCCCACGAGGAGCAGGCGGACGGTGCCGGTGCGCAGGCGGAGGACGGTCATCGCCCTCCTTTTATAGCAGCTCCTTCAGGCGCGCGTAGCCCGTCCGCGACACCGGCAGGCGGGTGCCGTCGGCGAGGATCGCCACCCGGCTGTCCTTGGCGTAGAGCTCCAGCCGCTCCAGCCGCTCGACATTGAGGATATAGGAACGGTGGATGCGCACGAAGCGGGCGGGATCGAGGGCGGTTTCGAGCTCGGCCAGGGTCTGCGGCTTGAGATGCTTCTCCGCGCCGGCTTTCAAGAGCACCGAATCGTCCCGCGCCTCCGCGTAGTCGAGCCGCTCGACCGGCAGGACGACGATCCGCGACTCTTCGCGGATCAGGATGCGGTCGAGGTAGGGCTGCTCCCGCCGACCGGCGCGCAACAGCGGCTCCCAGGGAGCCGGCTCGCCGCGCGCCAGGCGCTCCCCCGCCCGCGCCAGGGCCGCCGCCAGGCGCTCGGGCGGAAAGGGCTTCAGCAGGTAATCGACGGCGTGGACCTCGAAGGCCTGGACGGCGTAGCGGTCCCAGGCGGTGGTGAAAATCACCGCGGGCTTGCCCGGGAGCGAGCGGATCAGCTCGAGAACCTCGAAGCCGGAGAGCTTCGGCATCTGAATGTCGAGGAAGAGGAGGTCGGGCGTCAGCTCGGCGACCGCCTTGACCGCCTCGAAGCCGTTGCCGCACTGGGCCACGACTTCGACCTCGGGGTGCGCCGCCAAATACTCGCAGAGGAGCTCCCGCGCCGGCTCCTCGTCGTCGACGACGACGGCCCGGAGCGGCGCGAGAGCTCTTTCAGACCCCATCGTTCCTCCTCGCGGGCGCGGGTTCGGCGGGGAGGGCGGGGAGGGCCGGGAGCTGGATCTCCACCCGGAAGCGGCCGGGCGGAGCGGTCACGGCGAGCTCCGCCGCCTTGCCGTGAAGGACGGCGAGCTGGGCGGCGACGTTCTGGAGCCCCACCCCTCCCACCCCCTCCGCGCGAGGCGCCGGATGGGAGGCCTCGCAGGGGTTCTCGACCGTGAGCACCAGCCGTCCGGAGGCGATCCGGGCCGTGATTCGGATCACCCCGCCTTCGAGGAGCTGCGCCACCCCGTGGCGGACGGCGTTCTCAACCAGGGGCTGGAGGAGGAGAGGAGGCACGAGGCAACCTCGGGCCTCGTCCTCGATCTCCTCCTCGACCGCCAGGCGATCACCGAAGCGCACCCGCTCGACGGCCAGGTAGCTCGTGGCGTGCGCCAGCTCTTCCGAGAGGGGGATCGCCGAACGCCCGCCGAGGGTGAGACTCCGGCGGAGGAACTCGGAGAGCAGGATGGCCATCTTCCGCGCCGCGCCCGGATCGCTCCCGGCGAGGGCGGCGATGGCGTTCAGGCTGTTGAAGAGGAAGTGGGGATCGAGCTGCGCCTTGAGCGCCCGGAGCTCCGCCTCCCGCGCCAGGACCCGGAGCTCCAGGGCCCGGCGCTCCGCCGCCCGCGACTCCTCGACGGCGAGGAGCAGGTAGTGGAGCACCACCGCCACGAGGTAGAGCGGAAGGCCGAGGCCGAAGAGGGCGGGCGTGCTGTCGACGTAGGACGACATCGCCCGCGGGAAGATCCCCGTCCCTGCGCCCGGCGGGGCCCCCAGCCGCGTGAGGCTCCAGGCCCAGCCCTCGCCGAGGACGACCCAGAGGCCGGCCGAGAGCACCGCCGAGAGCCCGTGGGTGGTGACGAGCGCCAGGAGGTCCGCCTCGCCTAAGGGCAGTGCCCGGCAGACGTACCAGGCGGCGAGGCAGAGATAGGCGTAGACGACGAGCGGCGGGCCGGCGACCGCGAAAGCCTCCCCCCACGCGGCGCCCCCCAGGACGACGAGGAGAGCCGCGACCAGCGGGAGGAGGGGGAGCCAGGCGAGCAGGTAGAGGCCGAGCCGCCCGCGGTGGGCGAGGATCGGGTGCACCTAGCGGCCGTCCTCGCGCTCCCTGCGGTTGCGCGCCTCGACGCTCCCCATGAGCGCGATCCCGCGGAGGACCAGGCGCTGGGTCGAGCCGCCGGGCGGCGGTTGGGTGAAATCCTGGAAGCTGCCGAGGACAGGCATGCCCTGGAGGGCCACCGACCAGGTCTCGGGGACGAGGATCACGACTCCGCCCCAGAAAGCGGCGGCGTCGATCACCGCCTCCTGCCCGGCCGGGATCGCCGCCTGGCGCAGGTCGACGACGCAACTCCCCAGGAGGGCGGTGGCGGAGCCGCCGAGGAACTCTTGCGAGCTACTCGTCGCCCGCGCTCCGCCCAGGAGGGCAAAAGGGTGGAGGGAGGCGGCACCCCCATCCGCGCCCGAGGAGCCGAAGCTTGTCCCGGCGCCAGGGCCGGTCAAACTGCCGCGCCGCCGCCCGTTGAAGGAGCAGAGGACGAGCGAGCCGCCGACGACGAGCAGCAGGAAGGGAAAGAAGAAGCGGTCGAGGTCGTAGCCGGTCAGGTTGCGGGCCAGGAACCAGCAGCCGACGAAGAGCATGATGAAGCCGCCGGTCCGGTGGCGGTGCCAGGGCCGCAGGAGGCGGCTCAAGCCGAGGACGATGAGGATCACCGGCCAGTAGTCGGACCAGCGGATGTGGAGGTGGAAGACGTCTAAGCTCTCCAGGGCGAGGAGAGCCCCGAGGGCGAGGATCGCCAGTCCCAGCATGAGGCGGGGGTGGATCACGCCTCCTCGTGGATTGTCCATGTCATCTCTCCTTGAAGTCGCGAGCGGCGAGAAGCGCCGGCCCGTAACGTCAAACTATGGGAACCGCGGGCCGCGGTCACCCCCGGACCGGCCAACGGCGGCGGGGAACCGGTGAACGGCGGTCGCTTCTAGGGTGCCGACCTGAGCACGCCCCGCAGGAGAAGGAACAGGAAGAGGGTGGCGAGCCCAAGGGTCAGGGGCAGGACCCAGCGCGTCCAGCGCGGCACCGGGGCCTCGCCGCCGCCCTGATCGATCCCGGCCGGCCGCCAGGGGCGGGCGAGGAGCTGATCGCCGAGGGCGGCGAGGTCGTAGGCCGGGGCTTCCAGGTCGCGCGCTCCGGCGAGCAGCCGGACGTCGCCCTCGCCGCCATCGGCGCCATCGGCGCCGCGCTCCGGCCAGACGAAGACGAGCACGTCGTCGCGCCGCCAGAGCGAGAGGTCGAGATTGCCGAGCGGCGGATTGTCGCCGTCCTCGAAGCGCAGGGTGAGGAGACGGGGCGCCCGCCCGTCGAGCGACAGCAGCTCGCGGCAGGGGAGCGGCGGCCGCGACAGGCACTGCCAGACGGTGCGCGCCGGCACCCGCTCTCCCGCGCTCGCCCCCGGCCGCGCCGGCTCCAAGTAGTGGAGCGAGAGGCCCCGCTTGAGCGGCGTGGAGAGGGCGGTGAGCATCATCTGGGTGAGCGGCAGGCCGGTCTGCGGCAGGTCGAGGTCGACGCGGCTCGCTCCCCCCTGGCTGCGGCGGTCCAAAGAGCGCGCGGGCTGGACAGAGGTCTCGCGGACGAGGGCGGGGGCCGGCGGGGTCCAACGCCAATAGGGAATCTGGCGGCCGCCCACGGCGAGCCGCAGGTCGGCGAGATCGGGCCGGGCCGGGCCGTAGGCCGCCGCCGGCACCTCCAGGCGCACCAGACTCCCCGGCCGCGCCTCTGGCGCCGCGATCTTCCAGGAGATGGCGAAACGGGTCTCGCCCAAGGGGTTGCCGGGCTCGACCGCCGGTTTCGGCAGCGGGGGAGGCGGGTGTTCCTCCTCAGGTCCCAAATTGACCCAGACGGTCTCCTCCACCGCCCCCTCGGTCCCGTCGGAACGCCGCGGCGATTTCGTCAGCTCTTTCCTCCCGCTGGCGGAGCCGCCGTAGGCGAGGGTGTAGGTCCCCGGCTCCTCGGCGTGGAAGAGGACCACCTCGATCGCCAGCTCGGCGCTGAAGCTCTTGAGCTCGGGGCTCGCCGACTCGCCGTAGAGCTCCAGGCGGAGCGCGTCGCCGGTCACCGGCTCGGGAGGCAGGGCGATCTCGTGTCCGGTCCCGGCACGACCCATGCCGCCGACACCGCCGACACCGCCGGGATCGGCGGTGGGCCAGGCGCCCTCGGTGACCTGCCGCCAGTGGGAGCTTCGCGGCTCATACACCCGATAACCGATCTCACCGCCGGCATCTCCTCCGCTGGTTTCGAGCAGGAGCCGTTTCAGCACCTGGCCCGAGGCCGGCAGCACCAGCCGGCAGACCGTGCGAGCCGGCGCGGGGTGCTGGCAGTCGACCTCGCGACTGGTCGTCGAGAGCGACGGCTCGGGCCCGGTTTCAACTCGCCCCTCGGCGCCCGGCAGGTAGGGGGCGACCCGGCTCGGCACCTCCACCCCCGAAGGCGAGAAGACCCGCAGGTCCGGGGAGCCGCCGGGCGTCAGGTGCCGCAGGGTGGTGAGATCGAGCGGCACCCGCACCCAACCCATGCCCGCCACCGCCGCCTTGCGGGTATAGAGGAAGCTCTCCCCCGGCGGCGGGCCCGCCGCCGCCACGGCGAAAGGTGCCGCCAGCGCGAGGAGCGAGACGACCGCGGTCAGCCGACGTGCCATGGAGATCGCAGGATATCGGATGCGGGACGAAGCTTGGGAGAGCCAGGGAAGGAGGTTCCGGGCTGGCGCACCTCGCGGTGGTCTCTGGATCGTCACCGGAGAGAGGGGCCTCGCGCCAAGGGAATAAAAGGATTCTACCATGAAACCCGGAACCGGAAAGCAAGTGGGCATGCCTATTTAGAGGGAGGGGCCAACTCGCCCCTCCCCTTCCACCTTGCCCCTACTTCCCCTTTTCGGGTCCCAACGGGTAGATCGGCCGGACGTCGACCGGCACGCCCTGGAGACGCCCGAGGGCGGTCTTCAAGGAATCGCCGGCTCGCCCGTACTTGGCGAGGAAGCTCTTCGTCCCCTCGTAGTCCCCGCGCGCCTGGAGGATCAGGATGTCGTGCAGGAGGTCGCGGATGGCGCCGGGGAACTTCTCCGAGACGACCCGGAAGTGGGCCGAGGCGTCGACCGTCAGCGCCCCCTTCTCCAATAGGTAGTTGAACTGCGAAACCACCCCCTGGCCGTGCGCCTCCTCGACCCCGAAGCGGGCCGCGCGGAAGAGGCCGGCCACGTAGGTCGGTTCGAGCGACCGGCGAAGCTCCTTCGGCATGTCCCCCTTCTTCATCAGGGCGAGGATGTTGTAGATCCCCATGACGTCGGCCTTGGCCTCTTCGATCGTCGAGAAGACGTCCTTGAGCTCCAGGCGCACATCGGTCTTCTTGCCGTCGACCGTGATCGTCCCCGGTCCCAGGCCGTGCGACAGCTCGTGGTGGAGCACCTCGTTGAAGTAGGCCTCGAAGGAGAGGTCCGGGACCTGGGAGGGATCGAGCACCTGGGCGGCGATGGGGACCAGGATCTGGTCGTACTTGGCCCGCATGAGGTTCTTGAGCAGCACCTTCTTCGAGCCCTTGGCATCGTGCACCCGCTGGTCGTTGGGCAGGTTGTAGGCGACCGCCGGCACCCCGGTCGTCGCATCCCCCGCCGCGTAGGCCAGGTCGACCACCCGGATGGGGCTGTCGGTGCCGCGGGTCAAGTTCTTGTCGGCGTCCGGGATCGGCAGGTTGCGCTCGAGGAAGGGCAGGCTCTCCTTGTAGCGGGCGAGCACGCTCGAATCCTTGGGGAGGGCGATCGTGACGTAGGCCTCGAACGCCGCCTTGTAGCCGAAGAGGCCGTCGCCGTAGGTCTCGTAGGGGCCGATCGTCACCTCGACCGGCGCCTCCAAATCCATCCAGGCGAGGTCGCTCGGGTAGTAGTCGTCCGAGAGAAAGGCGTCGGCGCGGGTGGTCAGGAAGTGCTTGAGGGTCGCGTTGTCGGTCACGGCGGCGGCTTCTTTCAGCTCTTTGGCCGCGGGCACGAGCCAGGTCCGGTACTCCTCGGAGTAGGGGATCGCGACCAGATCCTTACCCTTGCGCCGGATGACCGTGACGGTCGAGGTGAAACGATCCTTGTCCGCCGGATGGGTCTTCACCCAATCCTCGAGCTCCTGCCGGGTCATGTCCTCGGGGTAGTAGCCCTCCCCCTCGGGGTGTGGAAGGTCGCCCAGGAACGGCTTCATGCCGTCCAGCCGGTCCCACGGGCCGTGGTTGATGTCGAAGTAGGCGCGCGCCGCGGCGGCGTGGGGTCCCTTGAGCTTCGCCAGCTGGCGCGCGAGATCGGGGTTCCCCGCCCAGGCCTGGCGCAGGGCGATTTCGTTCAACCGGCTGGAAGCCTCGACGAGGAGGTCGAGCGCCCGCCGGTCGGCCGGCGAGAGGCCGGAGAGGTCGGCGGTCAGCCGGGTGGGCGCGAACTGGGCGAGACGCCTTTCGAGGTCAGGCAGCATGGTGAGCTCCCGGGCGGCGGCTTTGGCTGATGGGGATGATGTGGCCGATGGGGCGGATGGGGCCGGTTGGGCCGGTGGCGCGGCGGAAGCCGCGGACGCAGTGGATGCCGCGGCGAGGAGCGCCGCCAGGCAGACGTGGGATGAGCGCATCGGTCCTCCTTGGGGTCGATCGGGCTGCATCTTATCGTGGCACACCCCTCGCCGGTGGCACACCCCTCGCAGATACCCACAATCTCAAGCGACGGCCGCCCCCCTCGGGCGCCGCCTTTCAAGAAGGGGGTTTGCGGTGGAAGAACAGCGGATGCAGGCGAACGACCCGGTCACCGACTACTGGATTCTGGGGACCGATCCCGAGGAGTACAGCTACGACGACCTCGAACGAGAGACGAGCACCGTGTGGAACGGGGTGACCGACTACCTGGCCCTGAAGTTCCTGCGCGACATCGACGCCGGGGACTTCGTCCTGATCTGTCATACGGGCGACGAGCCCGAGCTGGTAGGAATCGCGCGGGTGATCTCCGATGCCTACCCCGATCCCACCCAGACCGACCCGGAATTTCAGGCCTTCGACCTGGAGGCGGTGCGGCGCCTGGAGTCGCCCATCCCCCTGGCCGATCTCGCCGGCGATCCCGACTTCGACGAGATCGATCCCGACGGACCTGTCGGAATTCGACGTCCTGCCGGTCTCGGCATCGCTCTGGGAGCGCATCCTCGAAGCCGCGCGAGAGCATGCCACGCTCCTCGCGGAGGGCTGAAGGCTTGTAGTGCCGGCCGACTAACGATCCTCGCGCACCGTGGCGCGAGCGGCGAGCTCCAGGCCCCTGACGCCCTCGATGAGAGTGGTATGGCGGGGATCGACCTCGAAGACGAGGACGATCTCAGCCGGCCTGCCCTCGGCTTTCAGCAGCTCGACGAGGCGCGGGGAAAGGTCGGCCACCCCGTAGGTCCAGGTCTCCAGGGCCTGATGCTTGGTCTCGATCTGCGGATGGTTTCCCGAGCGGCCGGGGTCCCAGGTCGGCACCGGCTTCTGGCCGTAGGAGAGCCGGGGCGGAGCACCGAGGAGAACCAGGGCCCGCCCGCGGTCGCTCAGGCTGCCGCGCTCCACCCCCTCCCCGTAGAGCCGATCCGCCGCCTCCACCCGCTCGTTGAAGGTCTGGATGAAGGGGTTGCCGGGCTTTTGCAGGTCCGGGTCGCGACGGCGCCAGAATTCCTCGATGAAGCTGATCGCCTCGCGGTTGGTCCGCAGGCGGCGGGCCTTCTTCTCCTCCTCCGGCAGCATGATCCAGCGGGTGGGCCCGTCGGTCAGGCTCTGGACGGCGACCGGCTCGTTCGAGTGGGCGAGCGAGTGACACCCCAGCCAGAGACCGGCGAGAACCGGCAGGACGGAGGCCGCGAATCGGGCCATGGGGGCTGCCGCGCCGCGCCGGCTCAGTGCACGCTGCCCTCCCCGCCAGCCGGTTCGGGCGCCTCCTGGATGAGACCGTGGGTCTGCTCGTAGCGCTCGAGGTTGGCGCTCAGGGCACCGATGATGCGCTTCAGGTGGCCGGGGCTGGTGACGATCCTGGCGGTGACGATGCCCTGCGGCGGCACCAGATTGATGAAATCGAGGATGAACTCCTCGCGCGTATGGGTGATGCGGAGCAGATTGGAGTAGCGGCCCTTCAGCTCTTCGTCGCTGATCTTGACGTTGACGCCCTGGGCGGCGGGCTCGGTCATCGGAGTCCTCCTCGCATTCAATGCGGCATGCTATCCCATTCGGCGGGACTGGCTTTTACGGGAGCTACTCCTCAGAGCTCCACGCGACCCCGTCGCCGAACTCCCAGCGGTGCTCCGGAAAGTAGACCCCGATGCCCCCGGTGCGGGCGGTCACCGTGAAGGCGAGGGCCTCTTTGCGGTAGTCGTAGGGAGCGCCGTCGCGAGCGTGGACGGCGACGTCGAGCCGGTACTCGCCGGGGGCGAGCCGGAGGGCGGGGCAGGCGATCCGCACCCGCGTCTCGCCTTGGAGCTCGCCGGGAACGTAGCCTTCGAGATCGGTGTTGGTGCCCCACACCTCATGGCCGCGCGGGGTGGAGAGCGCGATTCCGAAGACGAAGTCGGCGAGCGGCCGCGCCGCCTTGACCGTCAGCTCGAAGACGGCATCCTCGCCGGAGGTCAGGTGGTAGCGCTCGACGCCGTCGGGGCCGAGGAGGCGGATCTCCGTGATCTCCGCCTCCCCCGATCCCCAACGCCGAGCGCTCTCGGTGGCGATATCGCCAGCACCCGCGGCGGCCGGACCTTCCGCGGTCCGCTCCTCGCGTTCCTCCCGCCGCTCTTTGGCCGCCCGATGCTCCTCCCCCTCCTTCTCGGCGACCTCCTGGCGGTAGGCGTCGATCACTCGCCGCGGCTCGCCGACGACGCGCTGGCGGCCGCCCTCCAGCCACAGCACCCGGTCGCAGATCCCCTCGACCAGGTCGAGCGAGTGGCTGACGAAGAGGAGGGTCTTGCCGGTCGCCAGGAACTCCTCGATCCGCCGCAGGCAGCGATGGGCGAAAGCCTCGTCGCCCACCGCCAGCACCTCGTCGACCAGGAGCACGTCGGGATCGGTGTGGATGGCGACCGCGAAGCCCAGGCGGACGTACATCCCCGAGGAGTAGTTCTTGACCGGCTCCTCCATGAAGTCGCCGAGTCCCGAGAACTCGACGATGTCTTGATACCGGCGCTGGATCTCCTTCCTGGAGAGCCCGAGGACGGCGCCGTTGATGAAGACGTTCTCCCGGCCCGAGATCTCGGGGTGGAACCCGGCCCCGAGCTCGATCATCGCCGCCACCCGGCCGGCCACCGTGATCTTCCCCGCGCTCGGCTGGAGCATCCCGGCGACGAGCTTCAGGAGCGTCGACTTGCCGGAGCCGTTCCCCCCCACGACCCCGAACGCCTCGCCGGGGCCGACCGTGAAGTCGATCCCTTCGAGCGCCACGATCGCCTCCTCGCGTTTGAGGTGCCGGGTGAGGCTCCGCTCGACGAGCGCGCTCTTGAGCGTCCGGAACTGATCGCCCGCCGTCGTCCGCCGGTAGAGCTTGACCAGATCCTGGACCTGGATGACGGGAGGGACGTCGCTCACGGGGCTCACGTCGCTCATGCCGCCTCCACGAGCGTCTCGCGCAGGCGGTCGAACAGCCAGGCCCCGGCGAGCCAGGCGACGAGGCTGACGACGCCCATCTGCGCCCACAGGTAGGGGGAGGGGACGCGGCCGTGGAAGAGGGTCTCCTGGTAGGCGAGGGTGAAGGGGGTGAAGGGGTTCAGGCGCACCACCCAGTAGATCCCCGGATACCGCCTGAGGGTATCGATGGGATAGATGATGGGGGTGAGGAAGAAGAGCAGGGTGAGGAGGTTCGCGAGGAGGTCTCGGACGTCCTTGAAATGGACGTTGAGCGCCGCGAGCCCCAGGGCCAGCCCGGCGACCAGAGGGAGCTGCAGCAGGATGACGACCGGCATCAGGAAGCTCGCGAAGCCCCCCACCTCGTAGTGCAGGACCCGTCCGGCGAGGAGCGCCGCGGCGACGATGGGGACGGCGAGCAGCAGGTGCACGAGGTTCGAGAGGACCGACACCATGGGGAGCAGCTCGGCCGGGAAGACCGCCTTTCTGAGCAGGCCGGAATTGGCGATCAGCGACATGGTCCCTTCGAGGAGCGAGGTCGACAGCCAGACCCAGGGGAAGAGGCCGCTCACCATGAAGAGCGCGTAGGGATCGGCCCCCGCCGTCCGCGGCTGGAAGATGACGCTGAAGACGAAGGTGTAGACGGCTAAGAGGAGAAGCGGGTTGGCGAGCGACCAGAGGAAGCCGAGGACGGAGCCGCGATAGCGAGCTTTGAGGTCGCGCGAGGTGAGCGTCCCCAGGAGGGAGCTGAAGTGGAAGATCTGGCGCGCGACCCGGAACATGCGAGCCGGAGTCTAGCCCATCCCCTCGTCCGGCGGGTCGGCTGCATGCGGCAGCCGCCGCATGCAGCCGGAGAACAATCTATGGCGGGGCTTACCCGCGAGCGCGATGCACGGCGAGGGCCGCGATCTGGTCCGGCCGGCGGTTCGGATGGCCGGGGATGGCGCGGATGTCCAGGCGGCCGCTGCTCGGCAGGCTCGGCTGGTAGATCACCCCGTTTGCCGGCGGCTGGGGGATGGGCGGGGGCGGCGGAACGTAGATGTTGTTCCCCTCTTCCTCGTCCTGGTCGACGTTCGTCTGCGGCCGCACCCAGGGCTGAGCCTGCACCGGGCTGCCCGGGCGAACGCCGCGCGCCGGCCCCGGGAGATTGGAGGGGCGGGTCTGGCCTGGGGGGAGCGCCTGGCCGACTCCGCTGCCATGCTCGATGTTGCCCTCGCTGAGCACCGCGCCGCTGCCGGGAACCGCGGCGCCGGGGACGGCCGCCCCCGGGACCGCAGCGCCGGGGACGACGGCGCCTTTGGGGGCGGTCGGCTGGCGGCGCTTGCTTTCCGGCTTGGCCGTCGTATCGGCCGGCGGCGCCGCCGGGGTCCCCGCGGCCGTGGCCGGCGGGGGCACCAGAAGGCCCGCGATCCGCCCCGGATCGTCATAGACCTTGGGGGCGTCTCCCCCCTTGGCGCCCTCGCGGTAGGCGGTGAGCATCGATTGGGTCACGAGCTTGCTGTCGACCACCTGCGGGTTGACGTCTCTGAAGGCGAGCTGCGGGTCGAGGGTGAAGGCGCGACTGTACGCCGAGATCGCCTTCTTCTCCAGCTTCAGGCTCTCGTAGATCGAGCCGATCTGGTAGTGGGCCCAGGCGTTCTGAGGCTCGTTTGCGATCACCTGCTGGTAGAGCGCCAGGGCCTCCTTGCGGTGGCCGTGCTGCTGTTCCAGCAGGCCCAAGTTGAAGAGGGCCGAGGCCTTCTTCGGATCGAGCTCGACGGCATGGCGGTAGGCCGACTCCGCCTCGTCCGGGTGGTTGGCGAGGAGGAGGAGGTTGCCGTAATCGTTCCACACCCCGGAGTCCTGGGGCCGTTTCTCGGTCAGCTGGCGCTGTGCCTCCAGGGCCTTGTTTAGATTCGACGGTGCGGGGGATGCAGCGAGCGCGGCGAGCGCGACGAGGGCGACCAGCGCCGGGGCGAGCAGAATGGTGAGAGTTCTACGCACTAGGGATCTCCTTCTAACCCGCAGTCTCGCCCACGGGTCGAGCTTTCAATTTCAACTTGCCGTCCTCGTCCGCGAGGCGGAACTGCACTTGGTCGCACCCGGTGCGGGTCCGGATGGCGGCCGTCTGGCGCTCCAGGTAGGTGCGGAAGCTGTCGAGGTCGAACTTCGGCGCCTCGGAGCGGGCGAGCGCCTCGTAGAGCGCCTCGGCGGCTTCCGGTTCGACGGCGCCGGCGACGAGGATGCCACGCCTCACGTCATAGCGCGAGACTTCGGGGGCCGCCACCGCCGGGCGGGCGGCGTGCCGGCCCTCTTCCAGATCGCGGACGCGGCGGTTCCAGAGCTCGTTATAGCTGTTGTAGCGAGCTTCCAGATCGGCCATGCGGAAGCTGTCGACCGCCGCCGTGAGATTGATGTTGCGCAGCTGGCGCAGCTGGTTCTGGATGCGGTTTCGAAGCTCCTCGGGTGGGATCGGCAGGGCGCCGTTGAAGAAGCGCTCGAAGTCGACCTGGAGCTGCTTCAAGTCGCGCCCCAGCTGGTCGAGCATCTCCGCGATCGGCTGCCGCCGGCCGGTTCCCCCGGCCGGCACCGGCATGGAGCTGCCGGGCCAGCGGCCCGCCGGGGTCGGCGGCAGCGCGGGCGGCGTCAGCTTGGACGCGGGGAGCCCCTTTGAATAGGGTCCACCGCCCGCTCCTCCGGGTTTGGCGCTACGCTTGGGGTCCACGAATCTCCTAGAATGGCTTGAGGACGGCGATGGACGAAGCGAAAAACCCTGATGCCCGTCGCGCGATTCCCGCGATCGATCGACTCCTTGCCGATCCTGGCGTCGCCAAGCTTCTTCCATTATACGGGCGGGATCAGGTTCGGGTCCAAGCGCGGCGCGAGCTCGACGACCTGCGGGCCTGGCTGACCGCCGCCGAGCCGCCGCCAGAAGGCGAGGTCGACGCGGCGCTCACCGCGCTCCCGGAGCGGATCGGGCAGGGGCTCGCCACCGCCTTCGGGCCGCCGCTCCGCCGGGTGCTCAACGCGACCGGCATCTTCCTGCATACGAATCTCGGCCGCTCTCCCCTGCCGCGGAGCGTCACCGCCGCCCTGCCGGACCTGCTCTCCGCCTACTGCGACCTGGAGATCGACCTCGAAACCGGCCGCCGGGGCCAGCGTAACGCCCGGGTGGAGCGCCTGCTCCAGGCGGCGACCGGCGCCGAGGCGGCGGTCGTCGTCAACAACAACGCGGCCTCCCTCGTCCTCGCCCTCGCCGCCCTCGCCCACGGACGCGAGGTGGTGGTCTCGCGCGGCGAGCTGATCGAGATCGGCGGCTCCTTCCGCATCCCCGAGATCATGGCCGCCGCCGGCGCCCGCTTAGTCGAGGTCGGCGCCACCAACCGCACCCGGCTCGCCGACTACCGGGCCGCGGTGGGTCCCGACACCGCCCTCCTCTTGAAGGTCTTCCCCAGCAACTTCCGGCAGATCGGGTTCGTCGCCGCGGTCGAGCCCGAGGAGCTCGCCCGGTTGGGGAGGGAGACCGGGGTGCCGGTCCTCGTCGACGAGGGGAGCGGCCTCCTCGCCCCCCATGCCGCGCCCCAGCTCGCCGGGCACCCCAGCCTGAGGCGGTTGATCGCCGCCGGCTGCGACCTCGCCTGCGGCAGCGGCGACAAGCTCTTGGGCGGTCCCCAGGCGGGTCTCCTGATCGGTCGGCGCGAGCTTCTCCTCCGCTGCCGCAAACATCCGTTCTATCGCGCCCTGCGTCCCGACCGCGCCGGGCTCGCGATCCTGGAGGCGGTGCTCCGCCTCCATCTCGCGGGCGCCCCCCTGCCGCTCGACCGCCTGTGGCCCGACCCCGCCCTCCACCGGCTGAGGCTCGAACGGCTCGCGCTCACCGTCGCGACCGCCGCGACCGCCGCGACCATTGAGACCGAAATCGTTCCCGCCGAGGCCTTCTTAGGCGGCGGCTCAGCCCCCGAGGCCCCGATCCCCGGCCTCGCCCTCGCCCTCCCCGGCGACCCCGAGATCCTCGCCCGCCTGCGGGCGGGCGAACCGCCGGTCGTCGGCTACCTGCGGGAGGGCCGCCTCCTCCTCGATTTGCGGACCGTCGATCCCGAGGACGACCCGGCGCTCCTCGCGGCCGTCCTCACGGCGCTCCGCTCGACCCCTCCGGACTAGCCATGCCGGCCGGCCGCCTGCTGCTCGTCGAGGACCGCGATTCGCTCCGCCGCATGCTCCTGCGGGCGCTCGGGGCGGAGGGCTACGCGGTCGAGCCGGCGGCGACGGGCGAGGAAGGGATCGAGCGGCTCCGGGAGCATACCTACGATCTCGTCCTCACCGACCTCCAACTCCCCGGCGTCTCGGGCCTCGCGGTGCTCGCCGCCAGCCGTGCGGCGCAGCCGCGGACGCCGGTCGTCGTCCTCACCGGCTACGGCACCGTGGGCACCGCGGTCGAGGCGATGAAGCTCGGAGCCTACGACTTCCTGGAGAAGCCGGTCGCCATCGACGACCTCGTCCGCCTGATCGCCGGGGCGCTCGCCGTCCGTGACGGCGCTGACGGCGCTGGCGGCGAAAACGGTACCGACGCGGACGGGAGCGGCGTCTGGTCCGTGCCCGGAGCGCCGCCGATCGTCGGTCGCCATCCGCGGCTCAAGACGGCGATCCGCATGCTCTCTCGGGTGGCGCCGACCGAGAGCACCGTCCTCCTCCTGGGCGAGAGCGGCACCGGCAAGGAGCTCTTCGCCCATGCCCTCCACGGCCTCTCGCCGCGCTCGGCAGGCCCCTTCATCGCCGTCAACTGCGCGGCGATCCCCGAGGCGCTCATGGAGAACGAGCTCTTCGGCCATGAGAAGGGGGCGTTCACCGGCGCCGACCGCCGGCAGCCCGGCCGTTTCGAGCTGGCGGAGAAGGGGACGCTGATGCTCGACGAGATCGGCGAGCTCTCGCTCGCCGTCCAGGGGAAGATTCTGCGGGCGCTGGAGGAGCGCACCTTCGAGCGCGTGGGCTCCGGCCGTACCCAGCGCGCGGACGTCCGGCTGGTCGCCGCCACCAACCGGGACCTGGCGGCCATGGTGGAAGCAGGCGAGTTTCGCTCCGACCTCTACTTTCGCCTCGCGGTCTTCCCCATCGAGCTGCCGCCGCTCCGCGAACGGGCGAGCGACATCCCCCTCCTCGCCCGCCATCTCCTCGCCGGGATCGCCCGCCGCCACCGGCGCGAGCCCCCGCTCCTGCCGGACGAGGCGGCCGAGCTGCTCGCTGCCGAGTCCTGGCCGGGCAACGTGCGCGAGCTGGGCAACGTCCTCGAACGGGCGCTCATCCTGACCGAGGGGCCGGCGCTCTTGACCGCCGACGTCGAGGCGCTCCTCTACCCGGCTGCCGCCGCCGCTTCCAGCCCCGCTTCGCATGCCGCCGACGAGGGAGAGCGGGTGCGCCAGGCGCTGATCGCGGCGGACGGGGACAAGCGGCGAGCGGCGAAGAGTCTGGGGATGAGCTACCGGACGCTCCTCCGCAAGGTCCGCGAGCACGACCTCGGAGGAGTGCCCAGGTACCGGTAGAGCAGTTTCGTGCTCACTCTCTCCGCCGCTTCCCCATCTCCAAAATCGCCGGCAGCAACGTGATCGAAGCCAACGCCGAAATCCCCACCCCGAAGGTCGAGGCGTAGCCGATCGAGCGCAGGCCCGGGTAGTGGGAGAGGGCGAAGGAGCCGAAGCCGGCGATGGCGGTTAAAGCGGCCATGGCGACGGCTTTGCCGGTCTCGGGGGCTCCGGCGGCGAAGCTTTCGGGGTTTTCTAGGAAGCGCTGGAGCATGTAGACGGCGTAGTCGGTCGAGACGCCCACGAGGAAGAGCCCGACGTAGACGTTGACGAAGTTGAACTCCAGCCGGCAGAGCGCCATCAGGCCCAACATGCCGATCGCCCCGGCGAGGAAGGGAACGAAGAGGAGTGCCGCCCGGGCCATGCTCCGGTAACTCACCCAGAAGATCAGAAAGGCGATGGCGAGCCCCAGGAGGGTCGAGCGGGTGGCGTCGGCGCGCACGATGCCGCGGAGGGTCTGCGAGACGAGATTGATGCCGGTGATCGTCACGTGCGGCTCCGCCCGGGCCAAGGTCAAGAGGGATTTGGGGACCTTCCGGTTCCAGTTGCCGCCCGGCGGGTAGATGTAGACGACCGACATGTAGCCCGACTTCGTCTTCTTCGAGGAAACGATGGGAGAGATCGGCGAGGGGCCCTACGAAGGCGTCCGGCCCCACGGGACCAGATGGATGGAGAGCCTGGCCGAAGAGCTCCAGGTAGTGATCGTAGGCGTCCGGCCGGAAGCCGTTCTCGACGAGGGCGTGGCGGAGCGCGCGGGCGATGCGGTCGGCGTTGAAGCGGTCGGCCTGTCCGGCGTTCAGGACGGCGATCGCCTGCTGCTGGCGGCTGGGCGGCGGCAGGAAGGTGGTGATCGCCTGGTAGGAGGAGATCGTGCCTCGGGCGATCAGCGGGTCGAGACGGGCGGTGGCGCGGTCGGTCCGGGTCAGGGCCTCGTCCAAGTCCTTACCCTCGACCGCCAGCATCATGAAGCCGAAGGACTGCCCGAACTTTTTCGTCACCTCCGCCTGGAGGACGACCCCGCGGTTCCCCTTGGCGCGCAGGTTCTCGACGCTGTCGTTGAAGGTGAGGCCGGTCGCGAGGAACGCCCAGACCACCACCAGGGCCGTCCAGACGGCGACCGTCGCGCCGGGGCGCGCCAGGGCGAGGCGGACGGCGTGCTGGGAGCCGAAGGAACGCATGACGAGAGCGGCGCCGGAACCCTCCGCCCGCTCGCCGCGGTCGGTCGCGACGAGGAGCGCCGGCAGCAGGAAGAGGATGGCGACGAAGAAGACGAGGATGCCGCTCGCGGTCAGGAACCCGAGCTCGGAAAGGCCGCGGAACTCGGTCGCCAGATAGGCGTAGAAGGTCGCCGCCGTCGTCGCGGCGGCGACCATCACCCCGCCCAAGGTCGTCTTGAGCATCGAGGCGAGGGCCACCGGGAGCCCCACGCCGCGCCGGCGCTCGTCCACGTAGCGCCCGTAGAGGACGGTGACGAAATCGACCCCGAGCCCCGCCACCAGGGCGGCGAAGACGGCGGAGGACGAGGAGAGCTTGCCGAAGACGAGGCCGGCCAGCCCGAAGGTGACGACGATGGCGATCGCGAGCGGCACCCCGGCGTAGAGGAGCGCGGCGGGTCGGCGGAAGGCGTAGAGGAAGAGGGCGAGGACGGCGACGCAGGAGAAGGCGACGTTGGCGAGGACGTCCTGCCGGATGAGCTCGGCGTCGTAGAGCGAGATGGCGTAGGTGCCGGTGTGGCCGATCACCGGCAGCGGCAGGTCCGGCGTCTCCTTGTGGAAGTCGGCCAGGGCGCGGCGCTCGATCCGGGTGCCGGCGTCGGTCAGCCGGCGGGCGAAGGGGATGTCCTGCGCCGGACGCCGGGGGCGGATGGCGAGGAGGAAGGTCGAGCGGTCGGCCGAGAGGTAGTAACCGCTCGAGGTGGCGAGCTTCAGACCCGCTCCCGCCTGACGGAAGCGGTCGAGGAAGATCGGCAGCAGGCCGAAGGGGTCGTAGCGGATGAGCCCGGCGGCGGCCGAGCCCGCGGGGGTGCGGAGCAGGCGGCGGTTCTTCGCCACCGCGGAGGCGATGCCGGGGTCGGTGAGCGCCGCGCCCACCCGGTCGAGCTCGGCCGGAGTGAGGAGGAGGAAGGCGCGCGGCAGGACCTGGTCGATCAGGGCGACCGGATCGGGCAGCCGGTACTGCACGCCGCGCACCTCGGGGAGGGCACTATAGCCGGCGCCCAGGGCGTCGACCAGGGGCTCGTAGTCCGCGGCGTCCCTCCCGGGAGGAATCTGGACGACGACCAGGTGGTAGTCGACCGTCCCCATGCTCTCCAGAACCCGCCGGAAGTCGTTGACGACCGGGTTGTCCTGGGGAACGAGGGATAGGATGTCGGGATCGAAGCGCAGACGGGTCGCGGCGAGGGCCGCGAGCGCCGCCAGAACGAGCGCGACGACGAAGACCGAACGGTGGCGACGGAGCGCCAGGTGGGCGAGGCGGTCGGCGATCCTGGCGATCAAGCGGCATGTCTCCGGCGCAGCGGGCGCGGGTCAGGTTGCAAGGTAGAGTCTCCCCGAAGATGCTCCTCGTCGACACCGATAACGCCCTCGGATCGCATTTCGGCGACGTGGACGACGGTTTCGCCCTCGCGGCGCTCCTGACGAGCGGTCTTCCCGTCGCCGCCCTGGTGAGCGTCGCTGGCAACACCTCGGAGGCGCGGGCGTTCGCCAACAACCGGATCCTCGGGGATCTCGCCGGCTATCGCGGCCGGTACCTGCGCGGCGCGCGAACGCCGGCGGCCCAGCGAGACACCCGAGAGCCGCGGATCGACGAGGCGACGGAGATCTGGGCGCGAGGACAGCCCCAGGGCGAGCCGCTCCGCTGGCTCGCCCTGGGGCCGCTCACCAACCTCGCCGCGGTTCTCGACCGCGAGCCGCGGCCGAGAATCGGCGAGGTGATCCTCGTCGGCGGCGATCTCACCTCGCGGGGCCGTTGGCCGCCCTTCTGGCCGGTGGAGTTCAACCTGACGGAGGACCGCGCGGCGGCCCGGGCGGTCTTCGCCTCGGACCTGCCGCTCACGATCGTGCCGCTCGACGTCGCCCGCCGTCTGCGCGCCGGCCCGCGGCAGCTCGCCGGCCTGACCGGTCCGCTGGGGGAGCACCTGGCGAAGGGCGCGCGGCGCTGGCTCTGGCGGAGCCGGCTGTGGAAGGGCCGGGGAAGTATCGCCCTCTTCGACCTCCTGGCGGCGGCCTGCGTGGTCTTCCCGCAGCTCGTTCATGCGGAAACGGCGGCGGTGCGGCTGACCCCGGGGATGCTCGTGAAGCGCCTGCCTTTAGGCGGGGCGGGAGAACGGCCGGCGCGGATCGTCCGGAGCTTCGACGGCGAGGCGATCTGGGCCCGCTTCCGGGCCCAGATCAATGGGCTGCCTTGAGGGCAGCCTGGAGCGAATCGGCCTCCGGCGCTCCCGCCGCTCCCGGCGCTCCGGTGACGATCTCGGTATAAAGCCGTTCGCGGACCCCTCCGGCGTTCATCTGGCACATGGGGATCATCTCCCCTTTCACCGGCAGACGGAAGACGCAGGCGGAGAGACGTTCCTTGCCGACCTCGGTCGTGAGCTCCTCGGGACTCATGAAGTGGTGGCTGGTCAAGGTCAGGCCGTCGACCCGGAGCCGGCCGCGGACGGCCTCCCAGAGGAGCCGGCCGAGGGTCGTCCCGGCCTCCTCGCGCACCCGCGTCGCCGCCCAGCGGCGCACCGGGCCGAGCATCCAGCCCGGCGCCCGGGAGACCATGCCGGCGCCGCGCGCCACCTTCTCCAGGCCTGAGTCGTCGCGGAAGGCCGCGCCGCCCAGGCCGTGCTGGAAGAACCCCTCCATCACCGCCACGTCCGCCGGCCGGTCGCGGATCATCTGGAAGAGCCGCGGCCCGTCCTCGCCCGGCCGTTCGAGGGCGAGGAGGGGGACGAAGCGGGTACAGTCCGGGTGACCGAAGTGCATGGGCTCGGCGTTCGAGAGAGTCACCCCATAGGATTCGACCCCATGGGAGACCTCGCTCCAGAGCTCCGTCGCGGTCACCCCCCGAAGCTCCTTCTGCGTCCGTCCCACCTGGGCGAGCGGCTGGAAGCTGATGAGGCTGAAAGCGTCGCGGTGGGCCACCGCCCAGCGGACGACGTCCGCCACGCCGGGGAGATTGTCGCGGGTGATCGTCATCGTGGTGGCGGCGCGCAGCGGCAGGCCGGTCGTCTTCCGGGCCTGGCGGACGATCCCGGCCAGCTCGTCTCTTAACGGGTGAAGCTCGCGCTCGGTGGCCGGCGGAGTCTTCCACCCGGCGCGGCCGCGCTGGGTGGTGTCGACGTGGATCGAGACTTCCGTCAGGCCCCCTTCGACCATCAACCGTTCGAGGAGGCCGGGCTGCAAGCGAAAGCGGTCGCCGTGGGTCATCACCATGGGGATGACGCCGATCTCCTTCGCGTAGCGGAGGATGGCAGTCAGTTCCTCGACCGGAAGGAGGGTGACCTCGCCGTCGGTGATCTGGACGTTGCTCTTCGGCCCGAGGTACCGGCGCAGCTCGTCGAGCTGGCGGTAGATCGCCTCCTTGGGAAGGGCGGGGATGCGATTGGCCTCGCTCCCCAGGTAGCACCCGGTGCAGGCGAAGTCGCAGCGCGGCTTGATCCCCACCGTGGCGCCGCAGCCTGTGGCCTTCTGCCCCAGGCCCTGGCCGGGGAGACGGAGCGCGGGGGCAAGCTCGGCCCAGCGCTCGGCCAGAATCCGCCGCTTCTCGGGCGTGGCAGGGTCTCGGAGCAGCTCCCAGGCCCGGGCGAGCGAGGATCTTGAGGATCTTTCGGAATGCGCGGTCATTTCTTGGCGTCGTTCAGCTTCCAGTTGTAGTCGTCATACTCGAACTTGGCGTTGTCAGGGATCTGCTTCGCTTTGTCGGCCGGCAGGTGCTTCCGGAGGAAAGCGACCTTGCCGCCGGCCCACTTGTCGAAGTCCTCGCCGAACCAGTCCAGGATCTTGGTGACATGGACGGCGTCCTTGTCGATCTTCACTCCGTGCGAACCGGTGAGGAACTTCTGCACCTGATCGTCCAGCTGTTCGTCGAGCTTGGCGCCAGTATAGGGCTCGGGGCGGATCGGCGGGCAGCTCTGGGCGGCGCAGTTGATGGCGAAGTGGATGCGCGGGTCGTGGAAACCGGCTCGGATGTGGTCGTTCTCGACGTCGTTCAACGAGATCATGCCGGCCTTGACCGGCACGATGTCCTTCTTGAAGACGTTCAGACGGACGATGGGATCGGTCGAGATGTCGCGGATCGACGCCACCGGGTAGTGCTCGACGACGTTCGCCACCGTGTTCACGTTGTAGACGTTGATCCAGTAGGCGAGCTGGTCCTTCTTCGACAGCGACTTGGGATCGACCTGGCCGAGCTGCTTTCTGAGCGCTTCCAAAGTTTTCTCATCTTTGGACTTGAGCGCTGCATAGTCCATGCCTCTGGCCGGATCGTAGTACTTGCCGAGCAGCTCCCCCCAGGGAGCGTAGTCAGGGCCGGAGGAGGCCGACGGGGGAGCGGCGGCAGGAGCCGGAGTCGAAGCGGCGCGGAGGGGGCCGGTCATGACGAACAAAAGACCGGCGATCCCTGCAATGCTGACGGAAGTGAGCGCGAGCAAAGTTCTCTTCATGGTGTTCATGCCTTACCTACGGAGTGAGGAGCGGTGTGGATGATCGTGGCCGCGGGATCGACCGGCGGCAGGACGGTGAGATGAGAGAGATAGGCGCCGTAGGTCCACAGAGGTACCGTGCGCAGGCAGCCCAGGAGCTCGCCCGTCATCGCCAGATGCGCGGGCAGGCCGCGGCGCCAGCCGACCTTCTTGATTTTCGAGCGGTGGGCGAGGCCGGCGAGCACCCGGATGGCGCTCGGCAGGCGGCGGCGGGCGACCACCTCGTTGATCATGATCTCGATGCGGAAGCCGTTCCGGAGCTCCTCCGGGACGGCGGTGAAGACCTCGCGCCGGAGGGCGCGGAGGCCGGTGATCGGCGGCAGGCGGAGAAAGAGGGGATTCTTGAAGCCGTAGTCGACGATGCCGCAGGAGAGGACGGCGCTCCCGGCGAGCACCGGGCCGGCCAGGGTCTCGAAGTGGAGGGGGAGGGCGCCTGAGATGTCGGCGTCGAAGAAGACGAGAACGTCGGAGGGAGTGGCGGAAGTGTCGGAAGTGTCCGAGGTGGCCGCGACTCCGGCCGCGAGGGCGCGACCTTTGTCTCCCGGGCCAGCGCCGGTCGAGACGACCCGCGCTCCCGCGGCGAGCGCCGTGGCCGCCGTGCCGTCGGTCGAGCCGTCGTCCACGACGACTACCCGCCCCACCCCGCGAGCCGCGAGCGCCGCACGCACGACGTCGCCGACCGTGGTCTCTTCATTGCGAGCGGGGATGACCACGTCGAAGGCCGGCACGGCCGCCAGTCTAGCGGGTTTCGATCCGGACTCCCCTCTCCCGGCCGCGAGGGGACGGCCGGGAGAGGGAACCTAGGGGGGACGGAGGGAGAGGGCCCCGCCCCTAGAGACTCCCGAGGTCGATGAAGTTCCCGTTCTTCCCGCCGACCGCTGTGTAGGTCTTCACCGGGCAGCCCGTGCCCCCGGTGCCGCAGAGCGAGCTGCCGAGATCTTCGATGCTCACCGTGAAGGGGAGGTCCGTCATGCTGGCGATGAAGACCCAGTAGTGACCGTTGACCGCCCGGCCGTCCAGGATCTTGACCGTGAGCTCGATGTTGGTGGCGTCGAAGAACCAGAAGTAGCCGGACTCGTCGGTCAGGGGCACGGCCATGGCCGGGCCGCCGCGATCCACGGTGACCGCGAAGCGATGGTCGACCAGGGGGAGGACGGTGGTCGGCTCGGTGACCGTCATCCCCTGGAGCTCGTTGGGGAGGCCGTCGACGTCGAGCTCCACGAGGTAGGCCCCGGCGGGGAGCGGACCGATCGTCGCCTGTCCGAGCTGGCCGACCGTCGGGGTGTTGCAGGGCGAGCCGAGCGTGGCCGGGAACACGATGTGGTCGCCGGTCAGGACGGGCAGACCGAAGGTGACCGGGCAGTTCCTCACGATACCGGCGGTCAGGGTGATCCGATCGCGGGTCGTGGGGAGCCGGGGATCGATCTGGAAGAGCGCCGGCGGCAGGTTGAGGAGGTCGACGGTGAGGATCGCCGAGGCATAGGGAGTCGAGTCGATCTGGACGCTGACCTGGTAGGTGCCGGGGAGGAGCGGCGGAATCGAGAGCTCCTGCGACCACGGACCCTGACATTCGGGGACGACCGGGAACAGGGGGTTGTGGCCATTGATGATGATGTTCGTCCCCTGGACCACCGGCTGCTGGAGAAAGGGGGGGCAGAAGTTGACGGCGACCCCGGAGACGGTGAAGGTGATCGGGCTCGCCTGGTTGGGATGGGCCGGCGAGAAGGAGAGCGGCGGCGGCGAAGTCGTCCCCACCTGGAAGTCGAAGGTGACGATCTGCAGGCCGTTGACCTCTACCCGGGCGGTGTAGGTGCCGGCGGGGAGCGGGTCGAGCTGCCAGTCGTTCCGGTAGGTGGCCTGGCAATTCGGGGGCGGCGGATCGATCGTCCGGGTACCATGGAAGGTGATCAGGTTCCCAGCGATCGTCGGGAGCGGCGAAAAGTCGGGGCTGCACGGCCCCGAAGGATCCGTTTCGACCAGGGTGAAGACCGGCCGGTCGGTCGGCAGGGGCCGGGCCGGGGCCACCGTGAGGCTCGGCTCCGCCGTGGCGACCGCCGGGAACGCCGCGCTCGCCGCGAGCCCCAGACCGAGGACGAGCATCAGGAAAAGACGTTTCTTGCCTTGCATCGCTTCCTCCGGTCCGGCGGCTAGAAGGCCGTGACGTCGATGAAGTTGGTGTTTTTCCCCGCCGGGTTGGTGTAGACCTTCTGCGGGCAGTTGCGCTGCTGGCAGGCGGGGGCGGCGAGATCGGTGATGGTCAGGGTGAACGGCACGTCGGTCATGCTGGCGACGAAGACCCAGAAGTGCCCATTGACGAAGCGGCCGTCCAGGATCTTGATCGTGGCCTCGACGTTGCTGCTGTCGAAGAACCAGTAGTAGCCCGCCTGCCCGGTCAGCGGAACGCTCCCGACCGTGCCGCCGTCCGCCCGCTGCAGTTGGGCATAGAAACGGCCGCCGTCGGCGAGGAAGAGAGCCGGTCCCTGATCGGCGACGGTGAAGGCCACCGCGGCCGCCTCCACCCCCTGAAACTGAACGACAGCCTTGTAGCCGCCGGGGGCGAGGAGCGGCAGGGTGGTGTCGTAGCGGTAGGTCACCGGGTTCGGACCCACGGGGCAAGGGAGCGGATTGTTCGGCTCGGCAAAGATGACGTAGTGACCGTCCGCCACCACGGGCGCCTGGAACACGATGGGGCAACCGACCCAGGTGACCGCGGCGGAGAGCCGGATCGGGTCGAGTCCCGTGGGGAGCCGGGGGCTCACCTGGAGCTCCACCGTGGCCCCGTTCACCGTCGATGCCGCTACGGCCCTCGCTGCCCCCAGGCTCTCACCGAGCGTGAGCGCGAGAGCCAGGCTCAAAACCGACAAACTCGTCCTGCGCATCCTCGACCTCCCAATCCCTGACTTCGGGTGGCCTTATGCTACCACAGCATGGTAACAATTGTCAGGGGCAGGTCGAGAACGCCGAGGTGTCCTGCAAGGGCGAGAACGGCGTTCCCTGCGGATTGCCGTAGGTCCGGATGGCGCCGGTCCCGGTATCGGTCACGGTGAGAGTCGTCTGTACGTTGGTGAGGCCGCCGGCGAAGACCCAGTAGCGGCTGTTCAACGGGCAGCCGTCGAGCACCTTGACGAGGAGCTCTACGTTCCCCGGGTCGAAGAACCAGAAGTAGGCGCTGTCCGCGGTCAGCCGGACGGCCTCGCCGGGGCCGGAGGCTCCGTCCGGCGTCTGCCAGGTGACTTCCGCCCGGAAGCGGCCGCCATTCAGGCAGATGTGCGTGGCGTCGTCAACGCAGGCGGGGGCGGGAGGTGGGGTGAAGAGGAGGTAGGTGGGGGCGAAGAGGGGGAGCCCGGTGTAAAAAGCGTCGAGGAACGCCCCGTCGCTGCCGCGGTAGCGGAGCACCTGGCCCGAGCTGATGCTGACGACGTAGAGGTTGCCGTCCGGCCCGAACGCCAAGCCGTAGGGTCCGTTCAACCCCCCGCTCCGCGCGGCGACGAAGACGTCCAGGAAGGCGCCGGTCCGGCCGTCGTAGCGCAGCACCTGGTGGGTGAAGAGGCTGGTGACGTAGAGATTGCCGTCCGGGCCGAATTTGAGATCGACCGGCTTCTGGAGGCCGCCGCTCCCGGCGGGGACGAAGGCGTCCAGGAAGGCGCCGGTCCGGCCGTCATAGCGCAACACCTGGTGGGTTGCAGTGCTGCTCACGTAGAGATTGCCGTCGGGGCCGAAGACCATCCCGCTCGGGGTGTTGAGGCCGCCGCTCCCGGGAGGGACGAAGGCGTCCAGGAAAGCGCCGGTCTTGCCGTCGTAGCGGAAGACGGCGTTGGCGTGGGTGCTGCTCAGATAGAAGTTGCCGTCCGCCCCGAAGGCCGGATACTCCGCGATGTCGAGACCGCCGCTCCCGGCAGGAACGAAGACGCTCTTGAAGGCGCCGGTTTTGCCGTCGTAGCGGAGCACCGTGCTCGCCGCCTCGCTGCTGACATAGAAGTCGCCGTCCGGCCCGAAGACCATGCCGTCCGGATGGGCGAGGCCGCCCGACCCCGCCGGCACGAAGGAGCCGAGGGAGGCGCCGGTCGCGATGTCGAAGCGCTCGACGCTCCCCAGGCCGTTGCTCGCGACCAGGAGATCGGCCTCGGCCGGGAGCACGGGAAGCGAGAGAAGGAGAGCGGTGAGGAGGAGGAGAGCGGAGCGCATAGGCTGCGGCCCAATGACCTACAGTGCCATCCGCGCCGACCGGCCGTTCGGCACCGAGTGGAAGACACCCATCGCGGCCGGCAGCGCCAGAAGAAGGAACACCGCGGAGAAGGGGAGCCCCATCCTCAAAACTTTCTTCATCCTCGGCCTCCTTCCTGAATTCCGGTGGAGGCGGGATGCTATCACTCCCGGGGCACCGCTCCGGGGGTGAAGGCATCGAGCGTCGCCGTCGCGGCTCAGGGCGCACTACACTAGAATAGGGAGCCCGGCTTCGCCCATGGTGCCGGGTGGGCCTTCGGGGCTTCGGGGCTTCGGAGATGCCGCGCTGAAGGCTTGCGAGGGGAAGCACGCGACCGCGCTTAAAGCCCGGTCCAGCCCGCCCCGAAATCGGGGGAGATCTCCCCGATTTGGGGAGACCTTCCCCTAAATTGGGGAAACCCTCCCCCAAGCTCACGAGCTGCGATAGAGCTCCGCCGCTGTTCACCGTCCCTGCCACGAGAAGCGTACGAGGCCCACGATGTCCTTTGCCCAGCCGACCGCCGCCTGGGAAGCGCTCATCAGCAACTCCGAGAAGGGCGAAGCGAGCATCCGGGGATCGTTCCGATCCGCGCGGAGCTCGCCGAAGCTCTCACCGAAGTCAAAATGAGCCGCAACGCGCGAACGGCGGCCAGGCGGCTGGCACTCACCGCCGCTGGACAGCCTTTCGTCGTTGTGCCGCGCTACGTTGCCGCGGGAAATCGCATGGGCAGCTCGCTGAAGGCGAGCCGGAAATCAGAGGGATTTCTGGTCAGCAGGCCTTGAAACCTCAGTGCGAAGGCGCCAATCAGGATGTCTGCGAGCGGCCGCTTGGGAGCTTGCCCGGCCCGCCGGCGGAGGACATGGCCGTGCCAGGCGGAGTGGGCTCGCAGGGTATCGTCCCAAACCCACGACTCGCGCAGCGCGATGCCGACACCGCCGAGAAACTCATCCTGCAATCCGCGGTCACCCTCGAAAGCAGGGGCGAGCTCAGCGTAGGTCACCGGACTGATCGTCAGACCCTCCGGCGCGTGAAGAGCCAGGAGATCCGCCGAAGGCATACCGAAGACGGGATCGCCCTCGAAAATGTCGATGAGAAGACAGGTATCGACCACCCAGGCCATCAGTCTTCGCTTTCACCTTCGCGCAACTCTCGCATCCACTCCGCCGTACGCTTCGGTTCCTTGTGCAGGCGGCGAGCGAAACCCAGCATCGCGTGAGGCCCCCGCGGGACCGCTTCCTCGAGGACCAGGACTCGGAGCTCGCGATCTCCGACCTTCTCCCAGACGAGGCGCTGCCCCTTACTCAAAGAGAGCTCCCGGCGAAGATGAGCAGGTATCGATACCTGGCCCCGGTCTGTAACCACGGTGACGTCGGGATCATCTAAGACGCGCATGGGAAGAGTGTATCATGTGCGTTCATCATGTCGATGGTGCTGGCCCAGCCCAAAATACTGATCCTGGCCGAGACGCGCCAAGCGGAAGTGAGGGCGGCGTCTGCTGCAAACGGAGTCAGCCTGCACCTTTTCGCTTGGCAATTGCGGCGAGCTTCGCCGCGTCCGCCAAGTCCTTGGCTCGGCCCGAGGACTGCTTGTTCTTCAAGAGGTTCTCGGCCCCGATGAAGTTCACCGACTGTCCGTCGAGGTCGCCCGCAACGCGTGAGTTCCACGCCGAATCGAAGTCGACCCCAGAAATTGACGTGAGAATATCGATGCGGTTTGGAGGCCGCCCCAGCTGAACGACCTTTCCTGGGTCGGTGAGATCGGCCGCGGTAATGCCAAGGGCACCGAACCCGAAATCGCCCAGGACGCGAAGCATCCGTGCCGCGTTCTCGTGGGTCGTGCGGATAAAGAAGTCGATGTCGCCCGTAAACCGCGGATGGCCGTGGAATGCCACGGCGTGTCCGCCCACAACAAGGTATTCAACCTTGAGAGAGTTCAACAACTCGATGAACTCTCTCAAGTCGCTCTGCAGATGCGCCAAGAGTGCTCCGATAGCGTTCGACGAGCTCAAGCAGTAGCTCGAGCCGCTCTTGAGGTGTCAAGTCGGCGTAGAACTGATCGTCGGCTTGGTCGGCAGCGTCAAAGCTCGAGAAGACCTGGGCGACACGTTCCATCTCGTTAGTTTACCAGAGTCCGATGGGCTCACCAGGCCTCTACGGCCGTGAGCGCCGCGAGGTGCCAGGCGATTCGCGGGCACTCAGTCAGGTCTGGGCTGCGGCAGGGCGAGCTGGGGTACACTCGGAGTATGGCCGCTCTTGTGTATTTGGAGACCTCGATCATCAGCTATCTTACGGCGTGGCCTTCCCGTGATTTGATCGTGGCGGGCCGACAGCAGCTGACCCATGAGTGGTGGAACCGGCGCCGCAGCTCTTTCGAGGTAGTGGTCTCGGGGCTGGTCCACCTGGAATGCGCGGATGGCGATCCTTGACGGCTCTGCGGTCGCTCGAGATTACGGCCGAGGCGGAAATGCTCGCTCTCGCCTTGTTGAAGGGGGCTGCTTTGCCCTCGAAGGCTCGGGCGGATGCCTTGCACATCGCCATCGCTGCCACCCAGGGTGTTTCGTACCTTTTGACTTGGAATTCGGCGCATATCGCCAATGCGGAAAAGCGCCCGCTCGTAGAGACCGTGTGCCGCCTGGCGGGTTACGAGGCGCCGATCCTGTGTACACCCGACGAACTGATGGGAGAAGACTCGCATGTCGATGCCAGCAGATGAACCACAAACCCCGTGGGTGGATCCGATCGTCGCCGAGGTCCGGGCGGCACGCGAACGAATCGTAGCAGCGGTCGGTGGGGATATCCACCTCCTGTGCGAGCAACTACGCGCTCGTCAGGCCGCCGCAGGAAGGATTCCCGTGCGACACGCTCCGCGGCCACCGAGATCAGAGATCGGCCAGGCGGAATAGCAGGGGTCGTGACAGGTCCGGCTGAGCCACGGAAGTTCGCCTCGACCGAGAAAGCCTTCCTCTCTCCCCTGCTGGCGTCGTCTCGCTCCCGAACCCTACCGGCTCTCGTCGCTGGGCCCTGGGCTGGTCGAACCGATCGAGGACCCGAGCTGCAGCAGTCCGCGCGGCGACGGGAGTCTCCGGTGCTTGGCCCGACCGCGATTCAGGACCAGCACCCCCACGACCGCCCGAAGCGGTCCAAGAAGTCCCGGCCCCCTTCTTCCACGCTTTCACCAAGAGCCCCCGCAAGCTCTTCCAAGAAGCCTATTCTCGATTCCTGGTCGCCTTCCGGGAAGCCGCGGAGAGCCTGAAAGCAGGCGACTGACCGCTCCTTTTCCCGTGGGGTGCTTTCCACCCGGGCTGCCTTTCGTGACCGCCTCGCTCTCAAGTCGGGACTCGCTCGAAGGATCGGCCGAAGCCTGGGTGAGAGATCTGGGCCTGTCGGCGCCGGGTAAGAGAGATCTCGTTAAAGTGTCGGGCTCGGGTCGGGATCGGCGGCAGATTCGTAGAGCAGCCCCAGCCAAAACTCCGAGAAGTAAATCTTGTGCAGTCGCAGGAGCTCCAAATTTTCCCTGCGGCTGTACACAGCCCCACTTTGCCCTCAAGAAACGCATGGCACCTAATCTCTGCACAAACTTCAGACAACGCCAAATACTTGAGCATCTTTGCGCAATGATGAAGTGCATTCAAAGTCGGTTCTTTGAACTCTTGCGCTCGCTCCATTGATGGGAACAATAATCGCACTTGTAGTGCTGATCATAGATAACCGTGCGCATCATGACCTGCACTGGCCGTTTGGTTGAGCCAGTATATTTGCCTTCGGCGTCGTAATGCTTTTCCTCTTGTTCCACTGTCTCAAACGCGTCTGTTGATTCGACGGTAGTCGTTCCAGTCCCCTCGCCTCCATGCTTGTCGCATTTAGGGCAATTCTTCTTCGTGATGCCATCCCACAATTTGGCAAAGAAGCCTCTGGTATCAGCCATTTCTGTTAGCTCCTCCACATCGCAGTTATTGGAATCTGAGCGCAATAACGATCCGGTGGTCATACATAACCACGAGGAAAGATAAAAGACCTCCGATCTGCCTCCCTTTGCCGGCCTGCTGTTCTGATCGAGATGAGCAGGGCACAAGCCGCTACCAAGACCCCGAGGCCTGATACTAGAGGTGGAACCCATCCAGGCATTTGTGGTCCTCCATTCAGGATAGATTTCTGGAAATGCCGCCTAACCTCTACCTCACCCTATGATCCGACGTACTTCCCGGGTTATCCGACAGCCCCTTGTCGCTAAGGCAGCCAACCCTGCTCCAGAAAGCGAAGAATAAGCTATCCACAACATTTAGAAGAGATCTTAACTCCGGGCACGAGTCGCGTCAACGACATGAGCGCCGACATATAAGCCTCCCAACTGTGCCTCCCGAAGGCGTGCATAGCGACAGGAACGTTGGGCGGGAGGAAACGGGGGAACGGTCCATCGCGGCAAGAAGAATCCGGGCCGGCCGGGTGCGGTCGCCATCCTCCGGATCTGGGAGGATCTCGCCGTCGGCGATCCGCCGGTCGGGGTGCTGTGGCATCTCGAAACCGCGCAGCTCCTCTCCGTGCTCCTGCCGGCGATCGACCGCGAGCCGCTCTTCTATCTAAAGGAAGAGGCGGCTTCCGAGGGTTTCCCGCTGGTGGCCGTGTACGGGGAGCAAGGACCCCAGGTCGCCGGGTGGCTCGACCGGTACGAGCCGCGCTGGGCTGAGAGGCTGTGAAAAAATCGACTGTGCCCCCACCGTCCGTCCCAAAGACTGGGGTGATGCCGTTGTCCTGCGCGAAAGCTTCCACCTGGAGGACGACTGATGCCGGTCCGGAAATTTCGTAGCGTCGAGGAGATGCCGGGGAACGTCCGCTATGAGCCGGGCTCTCCCGAGCTCTTCCGCGCGATCCGGGCGCTCTGGGAGTTCTCAGCCCGCGTCTTTCCGCGCCACTTCCCACCGGGCGTCTACAAGCATCGCTCGATCGAGGACGCCCAACGCCAGTGCGAGATCTGGAGGGAGGCGGACTTCCGGCGCCTGTGGGAGAGCCGAGGCGTCAAGCCGGAGGAGGTGGAGCAGAAGCTGAAGGGGTGGCGGCCGGAGTGAGACTCAGTTTCCTATAGTCCTCGCCTACCCCGAGCTCGGGAGGAGCGAAAAGGCCTCGAATTCCCGCCAGAGCGCCTCCAACTCATGACAGAGCACCTCGGATTCCGAACAGAGGGCCTCGAATTCAATCCCGAGGCTCTCGGATTCTTTCCCAAGCGCCTCGGATTCTTTCCCAAGCGCCTTGGATTCTGGTCCTGTCCTCACACTCTGTTGGTGGTACAGGGGCGTAAGTAGGCGGGGGGCGGCGGGGGGCCTTACTGAAGCGGCTTCCATCCCATCACGTCCTCGGGATCGAAGCCGCCCTCCCACTTCCCCAATCCGTGGTATGTGGCGATCACTTCTCGTAGATCGCCCTTGAAGCCGGTCCGCACTCTCACTCGGTAGGTATCTCCCGAGACCGGGAGAGTCTGCCCCATGTTCTTGACCGACCATCCGGTCCAATCGAGGCGGGAGCGGTCCACGCGGACATTTTAGCATCCTCGCTCCGTTCCTGTAGACTCTCCTACAGCGCGGCTAGGCTGATCCCCGAACGCTGGGCACCGCACCCGGCCCGCCGCGCTCCTCCCCTCCCTGCGGGCACCTGCGGAGGTGCTGATGCCAAAGCCGGCTGAACCTCGATTTCCCCTTTCTGTCATCCTCCGCGCACTCTCGGCCGCCCGCATCCCTGAGGCGGACCGGGAGCGCTTTGTCAAGCAACTTAGAAAGCTTCAGCCGCGCCCTGGCCCGAAGGGGTACAACGACAGCGAAGACATCTCTCGGGTGCTCGAATTGGCAGACGAGGAGCTGGGGGTCAGCATCCCCGCTGCGGCTGCCATGGTTGCGCGGGATTATCCGGAGTGGCAGCGGAGCGCAGTCCGCAAGCGACTCGCCAGAAAGACAAGGGCGCTCATGGATGAAACCAAGGAAGATCTTCGAGAAGCAACGCTACGCGCCGTGGCGAAGTCGAAGGAAAGAGATGAAGAGTTGCAGCGGCTCCGGAAGGAGGTTGCGGACCTCCGGAAGCAACGCTGAGATCTGGGCTACCTTCCAAAATCCCCTTTCAACTCAGGCAATCTCCCATAACAGGGACCTCAATATGGGCATCGGTCCATATTCTGGCGCCTAATTTGGGCAAAGGCCCGAAATGAGGCTCTCGACTTGGGCTTGACGCCACAATGTAGAGCCAATAACCGACTTAGAATCAATAGTTTGAGTTTGACAGAGCGGAGGGGTCTTCCACAAAATGGAAATCGCCAGCGGTTGCACGCTGGCGATTTCGAGAACCCAGACGTGGACGGTCGGGGGATCTCAGCAAAGAAAGTGTACCTCCGGCCCGTCCACGTCGCAACCCTCAAGAGGAGGGACCGATGCGGACTGCCACTGAGTCTGCTTGCGGGATCGCTTGGCGGAAGGGGCTTCTCCGGCCCTGCCTGCCGCGATCCCGCATACCACTCCGGGCGGTCAGGGGGAGGGAGTGCGCTTTCCCTTCCCCTTGCCGCCCTCCTTCTCGCCCAGCTCCTGGCGCGCCGCGCGTAGGAGCCGGTCCCTGATCCAATTCGAGAGCGGGCGGCCGTCGTTGTCGGCGGCACGCTGGAATAGCTCTTTTTCGTCGGCGCCGATTCGTAGCTCTATCCGGTCGGTCTTTGGAGGCTTCGTGTTCATACGGACAGTGTACGGAAAACTTCCTACAACTTCAAGCGTCAAACCCCTTGACTATGTAGTGCTTTGTCCGTACAATGTAGACAGATCAAGCGAGCCATGGAAACCGCGACCGCAACCCCCGCCCCGACCGTCTGCCGCTCCTGCGGCGGGCGCGTCATCCGTTGGGGCAAGGATCGCGGTTTCCAGCGCTGGCGCTGCAAGGCTTGCGGCGCCTCTCAGACGGACCTCCCCGTCCGCCCCATGGGCTCCATGCGGATCGACCCCGAGCGGGCCGCCCTCATCCTCGGCATGCTGACGGAGGGCTCCTCGATCCGCTCCGCCGAGCGCCTGACCGGGACCCACCGCGACACCATTTGCAGGCTCCTCCGCTTCGCGGGCGAGAAAGCCGAGGGCATCCTCTCCCGCCTGGTTCGCCGGGTCGAGGTCGAGGACGTTCAGGCCGATGAAATTTGGGGCTACGTCGGCATGAAGGAGAAGACGAAGGTTGAGCAGGGGATCACGGATCCCCAGGTGGGCGACGCCTACACCTTCGTGGGTTTCGAGCGCCATTCCAAGCTCGTCCTCTCCTGGCACCTCGGCCGCCGTACCGCCGAGGATACCCACACCTTCATGGGCAAGCTCGCGGGCGCCACGGCGGGCCGTTTCCAGCTCACCACTGACGGCTTCGCGCCGTACCCGGGAGCGGTCGAGGAGAAGCTGGGCGGCCGGGTCGACTTCGCGGTTTTGCAGAAGACTTACGGCACGGATTCAAGCGAGGACAACCGGCGGTACTCTCCCGCCAAGATAATAGGCGCCGAGAAGATCGCCGTACACGGCAACCCGGATGAGAAGATGATTTGCACCTCGCATGTGGAGCGCCAGAACCTCCACATGAGAATGCAGGTCCGCCGGTTGACCCGGTTGACGAACGCCTTTTCCAAGAAATGGGAGAACCTTAAAGCCGCGCTCGCCCTGCACTTCTGGGCGTTCAACTTCGCTTGGATGCATTCCTCGATCCGGATGACGCCAGCCATGAAGGCCGGGATCTGCCGGAAGCCGTTGCGGGTCGGGGACCTACTGGCGGCTTAGGAAAGTTTCGGCGGCGGCGGAGGTGGCCAGTCAGGAGGATCTGGGGGCCATTTCGGTTGGCGAGGTGGTTCAGGTTTTGGTTGTTGCATCGCTGCCTCCTTAGGAGGATTTGGAGGGGGAGGGGGCGGAGGCGGAGGCGGCCATGTCGGCGCGGGCGGCCAACCTCTTTTCTCATTTTCGATTGTTTTCATGCGGCGGAAAGCTTTCTAGCCATAAATACCTCCTGCTTAGCTTTCTCGGTTAAGTCCTCGTACAGGCGGAATTTCATTGCGATCCGCTCCTCCAACTTTTCCTCGCGCGCTTTGATTTGGCGCCATCGTTTCAGTAGCTCTTCCTGGGACAGAGAGTCCACCTGGCACCAGAGCATTTCGAAATCGTTTTCGATTGAAGACCATCCCTTATGCATGGCCGCTGAAGTCTCGGCAAGCTTCCCAAACTTCTTAACCGTCAGAAAAATACCCAGACCGGCCGATAAGAGAGAGATGATAGCGCTCGCGGACCACGGCAACTTCGACACAACCGCTACGAAGGTGCTCGATGAGGCTATCGCAACGACGATCGCTAGGGTCTCGTCGCGGACTTCCATGGCCCCAGCTAAATGCCCATAGTAACGAGCCCGGTAATCCGCTGACAGCAGGGAGTCCCAAACCAAGCGCCGCGCTTCCATGAATCCTCCAGCACACCTCAAATGTAGCTGTTCTTTAGTAGAACAGCAATGCGACAGAATGTCGCCAATGGGGCATTATGCCACGAATATTAACTTGCCGCGACAATTCTCCGCAAAAAGGGCCGGTCCCTTTTCGGAACCGGCCCCGGGTGCTGCGTGGCACTCTCGATCGCCCTACATCGCTTCCCTCCTGTGCCGCTCGACAACCCCCGCCGTCGTCGCGTCGTCCCGGGCGTAGACGGGCGCTAATTCGCTTGCAAGGGCTTTGCACTGCCGCGCCGTCCTCAGTGTGGCGATAACCTTCCCGGTCGGGATATGCACCAGGGTGCGCTTCTGGAATCCCTGGCGCCTGCCGTGGCTTGAACCCTCAAACTCACCGAACGGCGCCGAGACCATGCCGTGAATCTCGACCGTGGAGCCGTCCATGAGAATGACCTTGAACCGGCCCCTGTGCCACGCCAAGGGGAGCGGCTGGCCGGCCCTGGCGCGGGCCTTCATGTGGAGATCCGCCGCTTCCGCAAGCCAGGTGCCGACGCCCGATGGCCGGCAGACTCCGCGGCTTGCTTCCACCTGGCGGCTTGCTCGGCGTTCGCCGCAACGGTGAAGTGTGCAGCTTTGAGAGCGCCGCTCATACCTTCCTCCCTTTCTCGATAATGGCTGCCGTCTCCTGGCAGTGCTTCAAGGAGTGGAACGTCACGAGGAGCTGACGGTTCGGCAGGTACACGAGGGAGAACGTCTTTTTGTCGAGTGCTGCCGGGCCGGAGCCGTCCCCCCGGAAGATGGCGTAGGGTTCGGCCTGCCACCCTCGCGTGTCGACGGTAGAGCCGTCCGGCAGGTCAACATTGACGGTCCCCCGCCTCCAGACGAGCGGGAGCGGCTCGCCCGCCCTGGCGTTGACGTAGGCGTCCACGGCGAACTCTATCCAGGTCAGGACGGAGCGGAATCCCTCCTCCTTCGCCGCCCATCGCCACTCGGCGAGCTGATCGGCGGAGGGGTGGAGGGTGAGGCTATCGACCTTCAAGTTCTCGCCCATCGCTCCCGCTCCTCCTTTCTGGCCTTGTCCTCGGCAAGCTTGGCCCGGCGCTTCTTCTTCCGGAGCTCCCGCTCGGCCTGGAGGATCGTGCGGCGGACCTCCTTCAATCCGCGGTGGTTCTTGATGACGTACTCGGCACAAAGCAGGAAGAACGTCGGCATGCCGAGCCCCGGCCCCCAGATCGTGGAATAGGCGATCCGGTACCGCCAGCGGTCGTGGTCGTCGTCAACGTGGACGGTGAACTTCGTCGGGGAGTAGGTCCCGAGACAAGCCTTTGCCCGGGCAAGGTTGGTGTGGGTCGGCGCGTATGCGTACTGTGGCCGGCTCATCCGTCAGACCTCCTCGAATTCGATGCCGAAGCGGGCGCTCGGCTGGGCGTTGACGGTGAGGACTTCCCACTGCTGTTCCTCGGGTGCGTCGTCGGGTGCGTCCCACTGGCGCCAGTAGACGAACCATCTCCCCAGGGCGTAGGAGACGGCTAAGCCGCACTCGTCAGCGTCGTACCGCTGGTACCACTCGCCGGCCTCCTTTGCGGCGAGGATCTCGCCCGGCTCATGGGTGAAGTGGATTTTCACGACAGCGTCATAGATGGCGCGGCGGGTGGCCTCCGTGGTTCGGGATAGGTCGATCGGTGGACGGGCGGGCGGGATAGACTTACGGCGGCTGGGCATAGGCACTCCCTGTGCTCGGCTAGGCTCCGGGCGGGCTCTGCGGGCTCGTTCGGGGCCGCTTCTCTTCGGCGGAGGGGAACGCTTCCCCCCTTTTCAGGGGGGAAGCTACCGCAGGGCGGGGGCGTTACTTAGGCGGGAGTGGCGCCAACAATCTATTAGGCCAGTACCTGGATTCTTTCCCAAGCGCCTTGAATTCCTTCCCGAGCGCCTCGAATCCTTTCCCGAGTGCCTCAAATTCAATCCAGGGTCCTCGAATTCAATCCCGAGGGCCTCTGGCGGGATTTGGAGGCGTTTTTGCGGTCGCCAAAGATACTTTCCGTCCTCTCTGAGGGACAGGAAAGGAGCCGAGGGGGAGCTCTCAGAGTCCCGACGAGGCTTTTTCACCCTCGGAGAGCCCCCCTCGGGCAACTGGCGGCCTTCCGTTTGGGCTCATCGACCGGGCGTTCGGGTGTAGAGAACCACTACCGGCATCCTGGCGGATGCTCTTGTTTCGCGTCGTGAAAGAAAGCGGGAAAGACGAGATCTGGGTATCGGACGGCACCCGCTCCGGCACCGGCCTTCTGAAAACCCTCCGCGGGGAGTGAAGGATCCAGGGACGCCTCGGCACCTATGCCCCCGGCCCCTCTCCCGGCCCGTCGGGGAAGGGGGCCGGGAGGAAGGACTCACCCCACCGCGGCGGGCTCGGGCGCCTCGGCCGGCTCGTAGGACTCGGCGTAGCCGCAGCCCTCGGTGTTGCAGACGAGCTGGGTGCCGAGCTTCTTGGTCGTCTTCTCGAGCAGGAAGGGGGCGTGGCAGTCGGGGCACTCTTTCGCCACCGGCTTCTTCCAGAGGGAGAACTTGCAGTCGGGGTAGCGGTTGCAGGACCAGAAGGTCTTCCCCCGCCGCGAGCGCTTCTCCTCGATCTCGCCCTTGCCGCACTCCGGGCAGGGGACCCCGGTCGGCTTCGGCGCTTCGGGCTTGGGGCCGATCTTCTGGATGCCCTTGCACTCCGGATAGCCGGTGCAGCCCCAGAAGGTGCCGAAGCGGCTGCGGCGGATCTGCATCGGCCGCCCGCAGTCGGGGCAGACCGGAGCCTCCTCCTCGCCGGCGGGCGTCTCCCCGGAGGCGTTGGCACCGCCGGCCGCCTCGCCGTTCGCGGCGGGAGCGTTGAGCTCCCGGGTGTACTTGCACTCGGGGTAGTTGCTGCAGGCTACGAAGGCCCCGAAGCGGCCGAAGCGCATGAGGAGCTGGCCGCCGTCGAGCGGGCAGATCTCGCCGAGCGGCACCCCTTCCTTCTTGACGTTCGGCATCTGCTCGCCGGCGGTCTCTAAATCCTTGGTGAACTTCTTGTCGAAGTCGGCGATCGCCGTCTTCCACTCGATCTCGCCGTCCTCGATCTTGTCGAGCTGCTCTTCGAGCTCCGCCGTGTAGCCCTCGTTGATGATGTCGTGGAAGCCCTTCTGGAGCATGCCGTTGACGAGGCTCCCCAGGGCGGACGGCCGGAAGCGCCCCTCGACCTTGTCGACGTAGTCGCGGTCGGTGAGCGTCGAGAGGATCGTCGCGTAGGTGGAAGGCCGGCCGATGCCGCTCTCCTCCAGGGCCTTGACGAGGGTCGCTTCCGAGAACGGCGCCGGCCCTTGGGTGAACTTCTGCTCCGAGGTGACCTTCCGGAGGGTCAGCATCTCGCCCTCGGCGATCGCCGGGAGCGTCGCCTCGTCCGGCTCGGCTTCCTCGGCGCCCTCCTCGGGCGTTTCCCGGTAGACCGCGAGGAAGCCGGGGGACTTCAAGACCCGGCCGGAGACCCGCAGGGTGTAGCGGCCGCTGACGACGTCGACCTGGGTGACGTCGAAGACGGCGGGGTTCATCTGGGAGGCCACGAAGCGGTCCCAGATCAGCTTGTAGAGCTTCCACTCGTCGGCCTTCAAGGAGTCCTTGAGGGCATCGGGCGGCAGGTCGAAGCTGGTCGGCCGGATCGCCTCGTGGGCGTCCTGCGCCCCCTTCTTCGTCTTGTAGACGTTGGGTTTTTCGGGGAGAGCCTGCGGGCCGTAGGTCGCGGCGATGAGCTCGCGGACACCGTCGACGGCTTCGTCGGCCACCCGGGTCGAGTCGGTTCGCATGTAGGTGATGAGGCCGACCTGGCCGCGGTCGCCGACCTCGGTGCCCTCGTAGAGACCCTGGGCGAGGCCCATGGTCCGCTTGACCGAGAACCCGAAACGCCGCGCCGCCTCCTGCTGCAGGCGGCTGGTGATGAACGGCGCGCCGGGACGCTGGAGGGCCTGCTTGCGCTCGACGGCGCCGGCCTGAAACGTCCCCTTTTCGAGATCGGCGACGATCCGCGCCGCGTCGGCGCCGTTGCCGACCTCGGCCTTCTTGCCGTCGATCTTCGAGAGCCGGGCGAGGAAGGGCGGCGGGAGCTTGGCGGAGAGCTCGGTGCCGAGGTTCCAGTACTCGACCGGCACGAAGGCATCGATCTCGGCCTGGCGCTCGCAGACCATCTTCAAGGCCACCGACTGCACCCGGCCGGCCGAGAGCCCCTGCTTGACCTTCTCCCAGAGGAGCGGCGAGAGCCGGAACCCCATCAGCCGGTCCAAAACCCGGCGCGCCTGCTGGGCGTCGACCTTCCGGAGATCGATCTGGCGGGGATTCTCGAGGGCGAGAAGGACGGCGCGCTTGGTGATCTCGTTGAAGGTGACCCGGTGCACCTGACTGGGATCCTTGCCGAGGATCTCGGCGATGTGCCAGGCGATCGCCTCCCCTTCGCGATCGGGGTCGGGGGCGAGGTAGACGGTGTCGGCGTCCTTGGCGGCCTTGCGGAGCTTCTGGACGACCTCCTTCTTCGCCGTGAGGACCGCGTAGTGGGGCTCGTACTGGGGACCGATCCCCATGTCCTTCTTGACGAGGTCGCGGATATGTCCCAGGGAAGCTTCGACGGCGTACTGGCGGCCGAGGAATTTCTTCAGGGTCTTGGTCTTGGTCGGGCTTTCGACGATCAGCAGGTTCTTGGCCACGGTCCCTCTCAACGCCGCCATGCGGCTCGGTATTTCAGCACGGGGTCCGGGAGCGCCGGCGACAAGCCGGGGACACTAGCACCCCGAAGAGCCACGCCGCAAGGCGGGGCCCGGCACCCCATCGACGCCCATCCCCCAGTCCACTCCTTACAACACGCCCTCATTCCCCTCACCCCAATCGGCCGTACGCCCCGCCCGGATACCGCTTCACCCAGCCGGTGAGCTCGAGCTCCAGGAGCGTTCCCAGGACCTGATCGATCGCAATCCCGGCCCGGGTCGCCAAGTCCTCGGGCGCGAGGCAGACTCCGGAGGGGAGGGCGGCGAGGAGGATTCCGGCGGCTCCCGGAGGAGCTTCCCGCTCGGGCTCGACCGCCCTCTCCGGCAAGGAGGCGTCGACGCGCGGGCCGGGCCGGCCCAGGGCTTCGAGGATATCCTTGGGATGCTCGACGAGACAGGCGCCGTCGCGGAGGAGAGAATGCGGCCCCATCGAGCGCTCGTCGAAGATCCGCCCGGGGATCGCCCAGATCTCGCGCCCGAGATCGAGCGCATGGCGGGCGGTGATGAGAGAACCCGAACGGAGATTCGCCTGGACGACGAGGGTCCCTTCGGTCAGGGCAGCGATGATCCGGTTCCTCACCGGGAAATGCCAGGTCCGCGGGGGGAGGCCGCAGGGGAACTCCGAAACCATGGCCCCGCTTGCGGCGATCTCCTCGCCCAAGACTAGATGCCCGCTCGGATAGTCGACGCCCAGGCCGCAGCCGAGAACGGCGACCGTCGCTCCCCCGGCGGCGAGCGCGCCTCTGTGGGCCGCCGCGTCGATGCCACGGGCGAAACCGGAGACGACGGGCACCCCGGCCGCCGCCAGAGCGCGGGAGAAGAGATCGGCCACCTCCCGGCCATAGGCATCGGCCCGCCGTGAGCCGACGATCGCCACCGCCGGCCCTTCCGACAGTCGGCCCCTTATATAAAGGACGGGAGGAGCGAGCGAGAGCTGGCGCAGGCGCTCCGGGTAGTCGGGATCGAGAAGGGTGAGGAGATGCGCCCCGAGGCGTTCGGCGCGCTCCTCCTCCCGCCGAGCAACGGCGGTGGCCTGGGGGAGAACGGCCCGGGCGCGGGCGAGTTGGACCGGCGGCACCCCCAGCTCGGCGGCCTGGCGGATCGGATCGGACGGGGCGGGGAGCTTCGCCCAGCGGTCGAGCTCGGCGGCGAGCCGGCAGACGGCGGCGCGGGAGAGGGCCGAAGTGGCGGTCAGGGCAATCAACAGGTCGCGGTCGGTAGAGCGGTCGGGCATCGGATTCCTCCTCGGTCGGACGGAGGAAAAGCCCTCCGTACCGGAGAAGGACGGAAAACGGTGCGGAGATCGCTCAGGGACCGCGAATCCCTCGTTCCCAGTCCGGCTGAAAGATGGCGCGGGCGTTTTGCGTCCTTCTCTGGAAGAACCCGGCGTCGAACCCTTCGCCGCCACTTCCGGGAGACCCCATGCCCAGGCACGACCCGATCTTCAAAGGGCTGCTCCGCAGCTTCTTCGCCGACTTGCTGAATCTCACGATACCGGAGATGGCGGCCCGGCTCGAAGTGTCTCAACCGATCCTCCTCGACAAGGAGTTCTTCACGACCGGCGGCCGCCGTCGGGAGCTGGACCTCCTGGCCGAGGTCGCCTTTCTGGAGGCTTTCGAGACACCGCTCCTGATCCACGTCGAGGTCGAGGCGCGGGCGCGGCTGCACATGGGGAGACGTCTCTGGCGCTACCGCAAGCAGATCCAGTCCGTCCACGACAGCCATGTGCTGTCGATCGTCGTCTACCTCCAGAGGGGGCGTGCGGGCGTGCAGGTGCTGGCCCTCGACGAGCACCTGCTCGGCCGGGACCTGGCGGACTTCCGCTATGTCGCCTTCGGGCTCGCCGGCTGCGATCCGGGAGAGTACCTGAGCCGGCCCGAGCCGCTCGCCTGGGGCCTGGCCGCGCTCATGCGCAAAGGTACCCTGAGTCGGCCGGCGCTCAAGCTGGCCTGCCTGGGGCGGATCGCGGCAGCCGAGATGGAGGAGACGCGACGGATGCTGCTGGTCGACTGCGTCGAGGCGTATCTGGAGTTGAATCCTGAAGAGGCGGCGGAGTACTCTGCTCTCTGCGCGGTTCGGGAGAACCGGGAGGTGAGGACGATGGCGACGACCTGGTCGGAGAGACTGAAAGCGGAGGGGATGGAAGAGGGAATGCAGAGAGGGGAGCAGAAGGGACTCCGGGCCTTGCGGAAGGTTCTGCTGAACCTGCTCGAGCAGCGCTTCGGTCCCCTCTCGGAAGAGACCCGCGGACAGGTCGAGGCGATCTCCTCCCTGGAGCGTCTCACCCGGCTCTCCGAGCGGGTGTTGACCGCCCGGTCCCTCGCGGCCCTGCGGCTCCAGTAGGCGCTGATCCACCGGCGGGCAGGCACGGGGGCTCTGCCCCTGCCCGGGCACCCTACCGATCCCGCTGTCGCCAACAGCATGCGCCCCCCTATTGAACCTCCGAGGGGTCGGCTCCGGACTCACTTTGAACAGGTTGTGTCGGGAAGGTCCGCCCGCGCACACGGGGCGTATATACTAGGCCGCCTGACCACGGGCCCGGCGGGCCATCGACAGTGACGTTCCCGGGAGAGGCCCGAAGGGTTTACAGGAGCCGAACCGCTCGATCGACCCCTATCACCGGAGCCCCACGCCGATGCGCCGAATCTCGCTTTTCGCCTTACCCCTAGCCGCTCTCCTGCCGCTCGCCGCCTGCTCGGGCAACGCCGCCCAGAAGCAGCCCGACTCGGCCTCCGCCCAGCTCTCCTTCGGGACCAACATGGCCCAGCGCGGCCTCTGGCAGGAAGCCCTCTTCCGCTTCCGCGAGGCCGAGCGCCTCGACCCCCAGAACTTCCGGGTCCACAACAATCTAGGGGTGGCCTACGAGGCGGCAGGCGACTACGACAACGCTCTCCAGCAGTACAAGCGCGCCCTGGAGATCGCGCCCACCAATCGCCAGGCGAAGTCGAACTACGCGCGCTTCGTCGAGTTCTACCAGAGCTTCAAGGCCAAGCCCGGGGACAAGAAGGCCGCGGCCTTCCCCACCGCCACTCCCGCCCCCGGGAAAGGTACGGCCCGCCGGCCGACGCCCCCCGACCCGCGCGGCCCCAACGCCCCGGGCGGCCCCGGCGACCCGGGCCGGCGCGGGGATCCCGGAACGCCCCCCGAGCCGCCGAACGGCCTCAATCCACCCCCACCGCCGCCGGCCAGCCGCTGAGATTTCGCGGAGCCTATAAGGAGTTACCATGAGCCACAGCCAGCGGACGATTCCACTGCTCGCCACCCTCGTCACCCTCTTCGCCCTGGGGACTACCTTCGTCGCCGCGCCGCCGCTTCAGGCCGGCGCCGTCGACGTCAAGCTCAAGCTGCCCCAGCGCGCCCGGCTGAACCTCCAGGGGCGGAAGTCGATCACCGTCACCCCCTTCATCGTCGTCAGCCAGGAGGGCCAGGAGAAAGAAGAGGCCCTCGGCCGCGACGTCGACGTCCAGAAGGAGTTCGGCCGTTACCTGACCAAGGTGCTGAAGCGCGAGACCGATCTCAAGGTGATCGACCCCGGGCCGGTCGACTTCCCGGTCTACGACGCCGACCAGCTGACCAAGCAGAAGGACTTCTGGCGCGCCCTGGGCGAGCGGACCCAGGCCGACCTCATCCTCTCCGGCAGCCTGGACTTCGACATCCAGGACAAGACCGGCTACCGGACCGAGGAGTACACGTCGCCGTTCAACGGCCAGCCCTACTACCGGCAGGTGCTCGTCGAGCAGACCGGCTTTCAGTACGACATCCTCCTGCAGGTCTATGACGGCAAGACCGGCGATCTGCTCTACACGGACAATTTCAAGGACTTCCAGAGCCAGGAGGGACAGAAGGCGGATCCCTTGAAGGGCATGTTCGAGAACCTCCTGTCGCTAGAGGACCGCATCCTCGGGGTCTTCACCCAAAAAGAAGTCGAGGCTACCCGTACCCTCTTCACGCAATAGTGCGAAGGAGATCTCTTTGATCCGACTCCCCTCTAGCCCGGCCCATCGCCTGACTCTCCCCGGTCTCGCCGTCGCGCTGGCTGCCCTTCTCGTTCTGGTCACCGCCGCGCCTCCGCTGGAGGCCCAGGTCAGTGGGTACGAAGGCAACTTGATCTTCGGCAAGAACAAGATCCAGTACCGGTCCTTCGACTGGCACATCTACCACTCGCCGCACTTCAACGTGTACTACTACAGCGACGAGGAAGCGCTCCTCCCCAAGATCGTGTCGTTCGCCGAGAGCGCCTACGACGAGCTGTCGCGGGAGTTCAACTACCAGATCAAGGATCCGGTGCCTCTCCTCTTCTACCAGACCCATTCCGCCTTCGAGCAGAACAACGTCATCCTCAACTTCATCGAGGAGGGGATCGGCGCCTTCGCGAGCCCGGCTCGCTTCCGCATGGTCATGCCGGTCGATTCCCCGGACCCCGGTCTCATCAGCCTGATCCGCCACGAGCTCACCCACATCTTCCAGTACCACATCCTCTACCAGGGCAACCTGGCCCGCTCGCTCGCCTCCGGACCGCCCACCTGGTTCATCGAGGGCATGGCGAGCTACATGGGCAAGGACGAGCAGGCGAGCGACCGGATGTTCCTCCGCGATTTCGTCGTCAACGACAGAATCCCCTCGATCCGCCAGGACATCGAGGGCTACCCGGCCTACCGGTACGGTCACGCGGTCTTCGACTTCATCGAGGAACGCTGGGGCAAAGAGGGCTTCCTGGACTTCGTCGACGAGATGCGCAACACGATCGGCGGCCGGGTCGACCGCGCGCTCAAGCGCGCGTTCAAGCTGGAGCCGGAGGATTTCGACATCGAGTTCAGGCGCTGGCTGCGCAAGAAGTACCTGGGCGAGCTGGTGAAGACCGGCGAGCCCTCCGACTTCGGCCGCCTGTTCCGCGAGAAGGACAAGGAGATCGCCTTGGCCACCTCGCCCTCGGCCTCGCCCTCGGGCGACCTGGTGGCCGCCATGGGGAACGTCGGCGGCGACCTGGGGGTGGTGCTCTTCGACAGCGTCAAGCGTATCCACCTGCGGAACCTGACGTCGAACCATGCCAAGGAGTACCAGTACCTGTCGGGGCAGTTCCTGACCGCCGGCCGCGGCATGGGGAGAGACGTCGCCTTCTCGCCCGACGGCAACACCATCGCCTGCTTCGCCAAGCGCGAGCGCGGACGGAGCCTCCTGCTCCTCGACGTGCTCCACGGCGGCATCCGCCGGATCATCGAGATGAACGAGATCGAGCAGCAGCAGGGAGCGGCCTGGAGCCCCGACGGCAAGCACATCGCCTTCGCCGGCTTCATGAAGGGCCAGTTCGACATCTTCAGCATCGACTTGGAAACCCTGGCGATCACCAACCTCACCAACGACGACATCTTCGACGGCGCCCCGACCTTCTCCCCAGACGGCCGCTCGGTCGTCTTCGTCTCCTCGGTGGGCAAGGGCAAGGGCACCAACAAGCTCTTCCGCATCGACCTCGACAACCCGGGCAAGCGCTTCCAGCTGACGACGGTCGAAGGCAACGACAACGACCCGATCTACTCGCCCGACGGCAAGCGGGTCTACTTCACCTCCGACCGCGACGGCACCGACAACATCTACAGCCTGGAGGTCGCGACCGGCAAGGTCGTGCAGTACACGAACGTCGTCACCGGCGCCTTCATGCCGACCGTCCTCAGGAGCAAAGAGGGCAAAGAGCGGCTGGTCTTCACCGGCTACTGGAAGGGCAACCTCGACCTCTACGTGACCGACACCGACACGCCGGTCCGCGAGGCCGCCGCCGAGAAACCGTCCCCGGCCCCGGCCGTGGCGCAGGACCTGCCGAAGTATGAGCCCGACATCCAGGTGACGGTCGATAACAGCAACAAGGAGAAGTACAGCGGCCGCAAGTACTTCCTGGAGGACGCCCAGGCCTACGCCGGGGTGCAGAGCGACCAGACCATCCTGGGCAATGTGCAGCTCAACTTCTCCGACTACCTGGGCGACCGGCGGATCATCGCCAACTTCTCGTCGATCGAGAGCTTCTCGAACTTCGACTTCATCTATGCCAACCTGGCGCACCGCCAGCAGTGGCAGTTTCAGGTCTTCGACCATCGCACCTTCTACATCGCCCAGGACACGACCGGCTTCCTCACCCGCGGCCAGGCCGCCTTCCAGGAGACCGGGGCGATCGGCACCCTCATCTACCCCTTCACCTTCTACCACCGGTTGGAGCTGGGGCTGGGCTATGTCGTCCGCAAAATCGACCTCCAGGAATTCGCCTTCGACAACAAGGGCAACGTGATCCCGGTGGTCGTGCCGGTCAGCGACAACTACCCCCTGCTCCAGGCCTCCTTCATCGGGGACACGGCGCGTTTCGGGGACGGCGGCCCGGCCTCCGGCCATCGCTACCGGTTCGACGCGAGCTTCGCGCCCTCGATCAAGAACGGCGGCAGCTCGTTCACGACGCTCACCCTCGACGCCCGGCAGTACGTGCCGCTGACGCTCAGAAGCAACCTCGCCTTCCGCCTCTTCGCCGGCACCAGCAGCGGCAGAAACCCCAACCCCTTCTTCTTCGGCGGCCTGGACACCGTGCGCGGCTTCGACTACGCGACCCTGATCGGCGACCGCGCCTTCTTCGCCAACGCCGAGTTCCGCTTCCCCCTGATCGACGCGCTGTCGACGCCGATCTTCGGCTTCCGGGGGATCCGGGGCGTCATCTTCCTCGACACCGGCGGCGCCTACTTCCACCGTTTCGAGAGATTCCAGTACTACAGCAGCGAGACCAAGACGCTCAAGGACGGTGTCGCCGCCTACGGCTGGGGGTTGACCATCAACCTCCTCGGCCTGGACGTCAACTGGGACTTCGCCAAGCAGTGGGACTTGAAGAATCAGCTGAGCGGCTACCGCACCGATTTCTGGATCGGCACCCGCTTCTAGATCGTCCTGACGACACCCGTTCCCCGAGGCGCCCGGCTCCGGCCGGGCGCCTTCATTTTTGGGGAGGAGAGGGGCTTCCTTGTGACATTCCGTTTGCGAGGATACAATTTCGGCTATCTATGCGCCTCCAGGTGCTCGGCGGGTTCGGAGGGGAAAGCCGCGATTGCCGGATGACCTGCCTGTTGATCAACGGGTCGATCGCCCTGGATGCCGGCTCGCTCTCCCAGGTACTGTCCATCGAGCGGCAGGTCGAGGTGCACTCGATCCTGCTCTCCCACTCCCACATGGACCACACGAACTCGCTGCCGTTCTTCATCGAGAACGTCTACGGCAAGAGCGAGCGGCCGATCGACATCCACGCCTCGGAGGCGACGGTCTACGCCATCCGCAAGTACCTCTTCAACAATGCCACCTGGCCGGACTTCACGCGTCTGCCCAACCATCTGCTGCCGGCGATGCGCTTCACGGAGTTTCAGAGCGAGGTGCCGCTGACGATCGACGGGGTCACCTTCACCCCCATCCCGGTCGACCACCTGGTCCCGACCCACGGCTTTCTCATCGAGCAGGACGGCGCGGCGATCCTCTGGTCCTCGGACACCGGCCCCACCCAGCGCCTCTGGGAGGTGGCGAATCGCACCCCCAACCTGAAGGCCGTCTGCATCGACACGAGCTTCGACAACTCCCTCCAGGACGTGGCGGACATCTCGCTCCACCTCACCCCCCAAACTCTGGAGATCGAGCTGCGAAAGCTCCAGAAGCGGGTCCCCATCCTCGTCCATCACCTGAAACCCCCCTGCGTCGAGAAGATCCACGAAGAGGTGAGGCGGCTGGGCAACCCGGACATCGAGTTCCTGGAGCAGGGGCGGGAGTACCGGTTCTAGAGAGAAGCTAAAGGTTGTGGTACGTTTCGGGTGTTGCGAAGGGAGGGTGGAATGAGCCTGAAGGACATGACTCCACACACGGGAAAGCATGCAAAAGCCAAAGCCGTTCGTCCCGTGGGCTTGGTGTCCAAGGTGAAGGACACGGATCTCGAGCTCGCGGAGGAGCTCGAGCGCGTGAAGGCGTTGATCGTCGAGCTCGCGGCCGGTCTGGACGTCAGCGGAGATAAGCTCGACGTTTCTCTGCGCCACATCGACCTCACCCTGCAGTCGCTCGGCTCGCAGAAAGAGCGCATCCAGGTTCTCGAACGGGAGTTGGGGATTGAGCGATAGGGCATTAGAGACCTTGAAGGGCCTCCGGGGCCTGCTCGAAGACATCCTTGCTCCTACCGTTGGCCGGCTTGACGTCCGAGTGACCGCTCTCGGGGAGCGCTGTGACCGGCTGGCCTCCGAGATCAAGGAGAACCGGGCCTCCCACGAAGCACTCCTTCGAAATCTCAGCGAGCAGTTGGCAGCCCTGAACGGTCGGTTGAGCAAGCTCGAAGGACGCGCGGATGGAATGAAGTCCGAGCTGACGATGGCCTTACAGCTCGAGATGCTCAAGATTGCTCAGGGATTCCAGCCGATGCGCGGACCCGTCCACGGCTCCCTGCCCCTCCCGGAGGACGCTCCCTAGCGCTCCGGTGCCCATAAGAAGTGGTACCACCTGCCGCTGACCGCAGCCCCTTGGGCTGACAACCCGCCTCATCCGTGTTACCGTTTCCCAGGTGGTCCCCCCGTTCCAAGCCGAGCTTTTGAGGCGACGTCGTGCGCCCGCTCCCGTCTGGCACCAGGCGGAGCTGTTCTTCGGTGAGCCCGCGGCCGCGAAGCCCGCCGCCGTGGAGGCAGTGCCGGTGCCGGAGCGCCGTGCGCCGACTCTCCCGGTTGCCGTCCCGGTCCAGCCGGCCGGCCCGCCGCTCCGGGTCGCCGTCTTAGGCTCGGGGAGCGGCGGCAACTGCGTCGTCGTCGAATCCGGCCCGCACCGCATTTTGATCGACGCCGGCTTCGCCTGCCGGGAGATCGAACGCCGGTTGGCCGCCGTGGGGGTCGATCCCAAGTCGCTCTCGGCCCTGATTCTCACCCACGAGCACGTCGACCACTGTCGGGGCGCGGCGCGGCTCGCCAAGCGCCACCGCCTGCCGCTCTACGCCACCCGCGGGACTTTAGACGGCTGGGGTTTCCGGCCGGACGTCGAGGCCGCGGCCATCGTTCTGCGCTCGGGGGAGCCGGTCGAGATCTCCGGCTTCGTCGTCGAGCCCTTCGCCATCCCGCACGACGCCCGGGAGCCGGTCGGGTTCGTCGTCGAGGACGGCGCCGGCCGGCGGATGGGCCTGGCGGGCGACATCGGTGCCCGGACGCGGCTCGCCTGGTCGCGCCTCGCCGAGGTCGACCTCCTGCTCCTCGAAGCCAACCACGATCTCGACATGCTGCGTACCGGCCCGTATCCTTGGGCCTTGAAACAGCGGGTCGCCGGACGCCATGGCCACCTCTCGAACCGGGAGGCGGCCGAGGGCATCCCCGAGTTGGTCTCCTCGCGCCTGCGCTGGGTCGCGCTCTATCACCTCTCGCGGACCAACAACCTGCCGGCGCTCGCCGCGGCGGCGGTCGCCGAGGCCCTGGAGCGCGAGGGATGCCGGGCCGGCCTCGCGGTCACCGACCAGTTCCAACCGAGCCCCTGGCTCGAAGCCACCTGAAAGACTCCGGAGGAGAGCGAAACCGTGAGAGCGAGAGTGACCGTCTATCCGCGGCGCGAGATCCTCGACCCGCAGGGCAAAGCGATCGAGAACGCTCTGCGCCGCGTCGGCTTTCCCGGCGTCGAATCGGTGCGCGCCGGCAAGAGCTTCGACATCCACCTGGCGACCAGAGACCCCCAGGCGGCGGAAGCCGAGCTCAAGGCGATGTGCGAGAAGCTCCTCGCCAACCTGGTCGTCGAGGACTTCACCGTCGAGCTGGCGAAGGATGGAGGCGCCGAGCCGTGAGGTGCGGGGTCGTCGTCTTCCCGGGCAGCAACTGCGACCACGACGTCTACCATGTGCTCAAGCATGTGTTGAACCAGGACGTCTCGTTCCTCTGGCACGACGAGGAGACGTTGCAGGGCGCCGAGCTCGTCGTCCTCCCCGGCGGTTTCGCCTATGGCGACTACCTGCGGGCCGGAGCGCTCGCCGCCCTCTCTCCGGTCATGGCGGCGGTCAAGCGCCACGCCGAGGCCGGCGGGCTCGTCCTCGGGATCTGCAACGGCTTTCAGGTGCTTCTCGAAGCCGGCCTCCTCCCGGGAGCCATGCGGCGGAACGAGAACCTCCGTTTCCTCTGCCAGGACGTCTATCTGAAAGTCGAGCGCAACGACCTGCCGTTCACCCGCGGCCTCGCCGTCGGCCAGGTGCTCCGCCTCCCCATCGCCCACGCCGAGGGCAACTACGAGGACTTCCCCGAGCGCCTGGACGCCCTGGAGGCGGCCGGCCAAGTGGTCTTCCGCTACGTCCAGCCCGACGGCGGTCCCTCGAAACCCGGCAGCACCGGCGACATGTGGAACCCCAACGGCGCGGCCCGAGCCATCGGCGGCATCGTGAACGCGGGCGGCAACGTCCTCGGCCTCATGCCCCATCCCGAACGCTGCGCGGAGGAGATCCTCGGCAACACCGACGGTCTCGCGATCTTCGAGAGCTGTGTCCAGGTTGGAGCCACATCGGCGGCATCGGCGGCATCGGCGGCGGTGGGAGGTCGGCGATGACCGTTCTCGCGGAGCCCAGAGTCAGCCCCGAGCTCGCCCGCTCCCAGGGGATGACCGGGGAGGAGTACGAGCGGCTCCAGAAGATCCTCGGCCGCGAGCCCTCCTATACCGAGCTCGGCATCACCTCGGCCCTGTGGTCGGAGCACTGCTCGTACAAGTCGTCGAAGATCTACTTGAAAGAGTTCCCCACCGAGGGGCCGCACGTCCTCGAAGGGCCAGGCGAGAACGCCGGGGTGGTCGACATCGGCCATGGCCTGGTCGCCATCTTCAAGATGGAATCGCACAACCACCCGAGCTTCATCGAGCCCTACCAGGGGTCGATGACCGGCGTCGGGGGCATCCTGCGCGATGTCTTCACCATGGGGGCGCGGCCCATCGCCTGCATGGACTCGCTCCGCTTCGGCGAGATCGATGCCCCGCGGATGCGTTCGCTGATCGACGGCGTCGTCCGCGGCATCGGTGGCTACGGCAACTGCGTCGGCATCCCCACCGTGGGCGGCGAGACCGGTTTCCACCGCTCCTACAACGGCAACATCCTGGTCAACGCCTTCGCTCTCGGAGTAGCCCGGCGGGATCGGGTCTTCTACGCCCGGGCGAGCGGTCCGGGAAATCCTATCCTCTACGTCGGCAGCCGCACCGGCCGCGACGGCATCCACGGCGCCACCATGGCCTCGGAGTCGTTCGATGCCGAGAGCGAGGCCAAGCGTCCGACGGTCCAGGTGGGCGATCCGTTCACCGAGAAGATCCTCCTCGAAGCCTGCCTCGACGCCATGCGGACCGGGGCGATCGTCGCCATCCAGGACATGGGAGCGGCGGGGCTCACCAGCTCCTCCTTCGAGATGTCGGGCCGCGGTGGCATGGGGATGCGGCTCGATCTCGACCGTGTCCCCTTAAGAGAGCCGGGGCTCACCCCCTACGAGATGATGCTCTCCGAGTCGCAGGAGCGCATGGTCCTGGTCGCCAAACGCGGCCGCGAGGAGGAAGTCGTCCAGGTCTTCAGGCGTTGGGGCCTCGAAGTGGCGCCCATCGGCGAGGTCACCGACACCGGGCGGGCCGTCCTCGTCTGGCACGGGGAGACCGTGGCCGACATGCCGGTCCTCCCCCTCACCCAGGAGGCGCCGATCTACCGTCGACCGGCCGAGCCGCCGGCCGACTTGCAGGAGCGCCAGCGCGCCCCCGAGGTGCCGGCGTCGTCCGACCCGATGGGCGACCTCCGGCGCCTCCTCGCCACTCCAGACTTGGCGAGCAAGCAGTGGATCTGGCGCCAGTACGACCACACGGTCCGCACCAACACGGTGATCGGCCCGGGCGGCGACGCCGCGGTCCTCCTCTTGAAGGGTACCCCCTCGGGGCTCGCCATGACCTCCGACGTCAACCCGGTCTACTGCTATCTGGACCCGCGGCGGGGCGGCGCCCAGGCGGTGGCCGAGGCGGTGCGCAACATCGCCTGCGTCGGCGCCTCCCCGGTGGGACTGACGGACTGCCTCAACTTCGGCAACCCCGAGGTGCCGGAGATCACCTGGCAGTTTCGCGAGGTCATCCGCGGCATGTCCGACGCCTGCCGCGCCCTCGGAGCGCCGGTGATCTCGGGGAACGTCTCTTTCTACAACGAGACCGAGGGGCGCTCGATCCATCCCACCCCCACGGTGGGGATGGTGGGGGTGATCCCCGACCTCCAGCACCTGCCGCGATCCCACTTCGTGACGGCGGACGACCGGATCGTGCTCCTGGGGGATGAGGATCGTGGCGAATTCGGCGGCTCGGCCTACCTGCGGCTCCTCTATGGGATCGAGCAGGGGCTGCCGCCCGAGGTCGACTTGGCCGCAGAGGCGCGGCTCGCCGCGCTCTTGAGACAACTGGTGGCCGAGGGGCTGATCCACACCGCCCACGACCTCTCCGAGGGAGGTCTCGCGATCGCGCTCGCGGAAGCCTGCTTCGGCCGGCTCTTGGGAGCGACGGTCGAGATGCCGCTCGGCGATGTCGCCGGCATTGCCGGCATTGCCGGCATCGCCGGTATCGCCGACCTCTTCTCGGAAACCCAGGGGAGAGCGATCGTGGCGGCGCGACCGTCGGCCCTCGACCGGTTGCTCCGGGCGGCCGAGGCGGCGGGAGTGCCGGTCCGGGAGATCGGCACGGTCGGCGGTCCCGACCTCGTGATCCGGTCGGGCGGCGAGACCTGGAAGGCGCCGGTTGCGGAGCTCCATGAGGTCTGGTCGACGGCATTGCCCAAAGCACTGGGTCTTTAAGGGCCCGAGAATTTAGCGACCGGCGGTTCCGTTCCTACTGAAGCGGGAAGCGATCCCGCCCTAATGTCTAGAGGTCTAGCGTCCGGATGGGGGCCACCTTATGTGCGGCATCTTCGGTATCGATGGCTGTGACGACGCGGCCAACCTGACCTACCTGGGTCTCTACGCCCTCCAGCACCGGGGACAGGAGAGCGCCGGCATCGTCTGTTGGGACGGGGAGCACCTGGGTGTCGAGCGCGGCATGGGTCAGGTCTCGGACGTCTTCAAGGAGAAGGTGATCGCCCGGCTGCCCGGGAAGCGCGCCCTGGGTCACACTCGCTACTCGACCGCGGGGACGAGCGTCATCGCCAACGCCCAGCCGATCGTCGTCAAGACCTCGCTCGGGCCGCTCGCCATCGTCCACAACGGCAACCTCACGAATCCGATCGAGATCCGTCAGCGCCTGGAGAGTGAAGGCTCGATCTTCCAGACGACGAGCGACACCGAGGTGATCCTCCACCTGATGGCGCGAAACGCCAGGAAGGACGTCGTCGAGTCCTTCATGCTCGCCCTGGAGCAGGTGCAGGGAGCCTACTCGCTCCTCCTCATCACCGACCAGTGCCTGATCGCCGCCCGCGACCCCCACGGCTTCCGGCCCCTCGCCCTGGGCGATCTCGACGGCTGTGTCTGTTTCGCCTCCGAGAGCTGCGCCTTCGACCTCCTGGGCGCCCGCTCGGTGCGTGAGCTCGAGCCCGGCGAGGTGCTGGTCTCGCGCCGCGGCCGGACCTCCGAGGTCGAGAGCTATCACCTGCCGGAGATCCCGCGCCTCCCGGCACGCTGCATTTTCGAGCACGTCTACTTCGCCCGCCCTGACAGCCACGTGTTTGGCGAGGCGGTCTCCCAGGTGCGCCTGAAGATGGGGGCACGCCTGGCGCGGGAGGCGCCGGCGGCGGCGGACGTCGTCGTGCCGGTGCCCGACAGCGGCCTTTTCGCGGCGCTCGGCTACAGCCGGGAATCGGGACTGCCGCTCGAATTCGGTCTCATCCGCAATCACTACGTGGGGCGGACCTTCATCCAACCCAAGCAGTCGATCCGCAACTTCGGGGTGAGGGTCAAGCTGAACCCCGTGCGCGAGCTCATCGAGGGCAAGCGGGTCGTCCTCGTCGACGACTCGATCGTCCGCGGCACCACCTCGCAGAAGATCGTCCGCATGGTGAGGGACGCCGGGGCCGCCGAGATCCACGTCCGCATCTCGGCGCCGCCGACCCGCCACTCCTGCCACTACGGGATCGACACCCCGACCGAGAGCGAGCTCATCGCCTCCGCCCATGACGTCGAGGAGATCCGCCGCTTCATCGGCGCCGACAGCCTCGCCTACCTCTCGGTCGACGGCCTCCTCGCCTCCGTCAGCGGCGAGAAGGACAGCTACTGCACCGCCTGCTGGACCGGCGACTACCGCGTTCCCATCGGCGCCGAGGACCGGCGGCAGGCGGAGCTGTTTCCGCTCCGGATGGTGGAGGGGGAGTGATTCCTACCCGGTAGACCAGTCTTCCACGGTCAGCTCGGAGGCTTCGAGCTTCGTGCTTGGAGCACCGCCGCCAGCAAATCGTTGACCGCGCTCACCATTTCGGCGTCGACGGCCTCAAGCTGCGCGAAAAAACCCGGCGACCAGTCGGCTCCCGGGGCCAGCTCTCTCTCCAGGGCTCTTACGATCAGCCGATTCCGACTCATTCTGAGGGCTCGGGCCTTGCGGTCTACGGCTTCCAGGAGCGGCTGCGGGATATGAATGCTCGTGGGCATGCCTATATTGGTGACCATACTCCCTCTCATGCCCCTGCTCAATGGCGTCGAGGAACCTCAGCTACACTTCCCCCCATGGATACCCCCACCGCAGCCGTCCAAGCCTATCTGACCCACCTCCAGGACCGCCTCTGTGCCGTTCTCGAGGGAATGGACGGCGCGGCGCGGTTCGCCGACGACTCCTGGGAGCGGGCGGAGGGCGGTGGGGGACGGTCGCGGATCTTAAGCCACGGGGCGGTCTTCGAGCAGGCGGGAGTCGCCTTCTCCCACGTGCATGGCCCCGCGCTTCCGGCCTCGGCCACCGCCAGCCGTCCGGACCTCGCGGGGTACGGCTTCACCGCGCTCGGCGTGTCGCTCGTCCTCCATCCGCTGAATCCCTACGTCCCGACGACTCACATGAACGTCCGCTACTTCATCGCCGAGAAGCATGGGGCGCCCTCCGCCTGGTGGTTCGGGGGCGGCTTCGACCTCACTCCGTTCTATCCCTTCGAGGAGGACGTCGTCCACTGGCATACCGTGGCGCGCGATCTCTGCTTGCCCTTCGGCGTCCAAGTCTACCCTCGGTTCAAGAGCTGGTGCGACCATTACTTCTATCTCCGGCACCGCGGCGAGCCGCGGGGGGTGGGAGGGCTCTTCTTCGACGATCTCTCCGAGTGGGGGTTCGAGCGCTGTTTCGCCTTTGAGCGGGCCGTGGGCGATGGCTTCCTCGCCGCCTATCTGCCGATCGTCGAGCGCCGTAAGGATCTCCCCTACGGGGAACGCGAGCGCGACTTTCAGCTCTACCGGCGCGGGCGTTATATCGAGTTCAATCTCCTCTACGACCGCGGCACCCTCTTCGGGCTCCAGTCGGGAGGCCGGACGGAATCGATCCTCATGTCGCTCCCACCCGAGGTCCGCTTCCGCTACAACTGGCGGCCGGAGCCGGGAACGCCCGAGGCCCGGCTCTACGATCATTTCCTCCAGCCGCGCGAATGGCTCGCCCCGGCCGCTCCGGCAGAAGACGGCAGCACGCCGGGCTGAAGCGTCCCCCTCCAGTCCCCCTCCCTCCGTCTCTTCCCGGCGCTCCCTTAACGTGATACGAATATGTGGATATTACGCTCCAGGCGTGGCAATGAACAGAGATCGCGCAAATCTAGCGAGCTTATAGAGATCCTTGCATGCGACTTGCAGGTACACAGGTCGGTACATGCCGTGCCGCACCTCTTTTGAGGAGACGTTATGAGCTCTCGCACCCTTCCCCCCACCGTCATGGTTCTGGTTCTCCTCCTGCTCGTCCTCCTTGCGCCCGCCAGTCAGGCCGCAGCGGCCAGTCCGGCGAGCCCGGCGAGCCCATCGAGCCAGTGCGAGGCTCATCCCGTATGCAGCTCCCCGGCTCCTGACGCGAAGGCGGATCTCTTCGCGCCCCAGGCGAGCTCCACGGCGACTCTTCTGGGTGCGACGGAGTACATCGGTGGTTGCTGCCCCAACAATGACGCCAGCCAGTGTCCTGTCGTCAGCGGCTACAGCTCGGTCCATTGCGGCTTCCCGATGTGCGCCAGCGGTTTCCTCACCTGTATCTACAGCTAGGAAGCCAGGTGCCGGCCTCTCTTCTATTAAACTCTGACGTTTGAGAGTAAGGAGAGGCCTATGCAATCTCGCTGGTCCGATGCGGACGCCAGGATCTTCGCCGAGCGCTACGCGGCGCACGGGGAGGATCTGGCCCTCCGGGTCTACACTTCGCGGCTCGTCGGGTCGGACCCGGCGCTCGTCCTTCACGGCGGCGGCAACACTTCGGTCAAGTCGACCGTCCGCGACCTGCTGGGCGAGGAGGTGGCGGCGATCTTCGTCAAGGGCTCGGGCTGGAACCTGGACAGCATCGCCCCGGAGGATCTGCCGGGGCTGCGGCTCGCGGGGCTGCGGCGGCTCCGCCGCCTGACCGCTCTCTCCGACGAGGAGATGGTCAACCAGCAGCGCACCCAACTCTTCCGCGCCGACGCCCTCACCCCCTCGGTCGAGACTCTCCTCCACGCCTTCCTGCCGGCCAAGTTCATCGACCACTCCCACGCCGACGCCATCCTGGCGATCACCAACCGTCCGAACGGCGAGGCGGTCGTGCGCGAGATCTATGGTGAGCGGGTGGGGATCGTCCACTACGTCATGCCCGGCTTCGCCCTCGCCCTGAAGGCGGCGGAAGTCCACGACGCCCATCCCGGTCGGGAAGGCCTCGTCCTCCTCAAGCATGGTCTCTTCACCTGGGGGGAGACGGCGAGAGAGAGCTACGAGCGGCACATCGAGATGGTCGACCTCGCCGAAAAGTGGCTCGCCGGCCGCAGTCGGCGAACCTGGACGGTCGGCACGCCCGCCGCCGATCCGACGGTCGCCGCCGATCTCGCCAGCACCATCGCCCCCCTCCTGCGCGGCCGGCTGGCCGAGGCATCGGGAGATCCGGATCGTCCCTTTCGTCGCATGATCGTCGAGTGGAAGGGGGGGCCGGAGATTCTCGAATGGGTGGGCGGCGCCGTTCTCGAAAGCCTGGCGGACACCCCGCCGCTCACTCCCGACCACGTGCTGCGCACGAAGGGAAGACCGCTTCGGGTGCCACCGCCCACCGATCCCTCTCCCGAAGCCTGGGTGGCTCGGATCGAGACCGCTCTTTCCGGGTACGTCCGCGACTACCAGGCCTATTTCGCCGCCGGGGTGGCGGCTTGCGGAGAGCGCAAGCCGCTCGACCCCCTGCCCCGGGTGATCCTCGTACCCGGGGTGGGAATGTTCACGGCCGGAGCTTCCGCCCGCGATGCCCGGATCGCCGCCGACCTCTACGAGCACACTCTCCGCACCAAGCGGCAGGTCTGGGAGACGGGGGAGTACGAGGGCCTCCCCGACCTCGACCTCTGGGAGGTCGAGTACTGGAGCCTCGAGCAGGCGAAGCTCGGCAAGGCGAGAGAGCTGCCCCTGGCGCGCCAGGTGGCGGCGATCACCGGGGCGGCCGGAGCGATCGGCGGCGCCATTGCCGGAAAGCTCCTCGCGGCCGGCGCCCACGTCGCCCTCCTGGACCGCGACGAGGCGGCCCTCGCCGTCGCCGAAGCGCGCCTGACGGAGCGCTACGGCGGGGCGGCGGTGGCGGCCTTCGTCCACGACGTAACGGAGGAGGCCTCGACCGCGGCGGCTTTCGCCGGCATCTGTCGGCGCTTCGGCGGAGTCGACATCGTCGTGCCGAACGCCGGGATCGCCCGCTCGACCCCGATCGCGGACTTGAGCTTGGACGACTGGCAGCGGGTGCAGGAGGTCAACTCGACCGGCGTTTTCCTGACCGTACGCGAGGCGGCCCGCCTGATGCGCCTCCAGGGGACGGGCGGCAACGTCATCCTCATCTCGTCCAAAAACGTCTACGCCCCCGGAGCGCAGTTCGCCGCTTACAGCGCCTCGAAGGCCGCCGCCGCCCAATTCGCCAAAGTGGCGGCGCTAGAGCTCGCCGCCCATGGCATCCGGGTGAACGCGATCAACCCCGATGCCGTCTTCGGCTCCGCCGAGACCCCCTCCGGCCTCTGGCAGGCGGTGGGTCCCGATCGCGCCCGGTCCCGCGGTCTGGACCTGGGAGGGCTCGAAGACTTCTACCGAGAGCGCAGCCTGCTCAAGATCCGTCTCACCGGAGAGCACGTCGGCAACGCCGTCGTCTTCTTCGCCTCGAACCTCACCCCCACGACCGGGGCCACGCTGCCCGTCGACTCCGGGATTCCCGAGGCATTCCCGCGCTGAAGAGAGGATGAATCTTGTGGAAACGCCGCTCTACGCCCCTGTCATCCGCGAGTAGTAGTCCTCGCGGAGCAGGGCGTAGAGGTAGTTGTCGACCCGCTTCCCGCGCAGCTTGAAGTAGCCCTTGAGGCGCCCTTCACGGAGGAAGCCGTTCTTTTCCAGCACCCGCTGGGAGCCGGTGTTCTCGATGGCGCAGCGGGCCTCGACGCGCTCCAAGAGAGTATTGGCGTAGAGGTCTCCCAGGAGTTGGCTTAAGGCGTCGGTCATCAGGCCGCGGCTCTGGTAGAGGGTAGAGAGGGCATAGCCGACCTCCGCCAGGCCGTGCTCCCAGTTGCTCACGACCAAGGTGATCCAGCCGGCGGGCTCGGCTTCGACCTCGACGATCCACTGGAATTTCTCGCCCCGGCCGCGGTAGAGGTCGGCCATCCGCTGGCTCGCCACGTCGGCCCGGAGTTGGGCCGTGGGGAGCTCGTTGAGCGGCTGGAAGCGTCGCACGCTGGGCTCCGACCGCCACTGCCTGAGGAGGTCCGCATCGCGCGGCGAGGCCGGCCGGAGGTGGACGAGCGGTTGAGGGCGGCGCTCGGGAGAAGCCATGGTCAGGACATTCTAAACCAGCACGGCGAAACCAGCACGGCAGGCGCGGCTCTCTCAGCTCCTGCAGCCTATTGGGCGGGAGCCGGCTCGCCGCTGCCCGTACCGGTATTGGCGCCATCGGCGTCATCGGCGTCATTGGCGCCATTGGCGCCATTGGCGCCATTGGCACCATTGGCGCCGATACCGCGGCCGAGGACGGGGAAGATCGAGAGCAGGAACATGTAGGCGTAGCCCTGGACGAAAAGATAGAGGAAGGGAAGCGACATCCACATCCCGCGCTTCAGGGCGTAGACGCAGCAGACCGCGAAGTAGAGGGCGAGGCCCCCCTCGATGAGGCACGAGGGGTCGGAGCCCGAGCGGTAGCTCTTCGACAACCAGTCCTGGCCGCTCTGCTCGATCCGGTACTTGGGGGTGCGGTGGAAGGTGCCGCCGCGGTGGAAAAGCCCGGAGACGACGGCGCGGGCATTGTTGATCGAGAGGCCGATGCCGATCGCCATCACCGCCGGCAGGTGGCGGAGACCCTTGACCCAGCCGCGGCCGCTCGCGATCTGGCTCATGAAGTAGAAGATGAGAACGGAGATCGTGGCGCCGAGAAAGAGCGGCAGGTCGATGAGGAAGAGCGCCGGCCAGGTGGTGCCGCGGCGGAGGATCATCGCCGGGAAGATGAGGAGGGCGATGAGCACCGTCAGGAGGTAGCTCGAGTTGTTGGTCAAGTGGACGAAGGCCTCGAACTTGACCTTCAACGGGAGGTCCGAGCGGAGGATCTTCCAAAGGAGCTTCCGCCCCACCTGCACCGCGCCCTTCGCCCAGCGGTACTGCTGGCTCTTGAAGCCGTTGATGTCGACCGGCAGCTCCGAGGGCACGGCGAGCTCCGGCAGGTAGAGGAACCGCCAGCCCTTGAGCTGGGAACGATAGGAGAGGTCCAGATCCTCGGTCAGGGTGTCGTGCTCCCAACCGCCGGCGGCATCGATGGCAGTCCGCCGCCAGACCCCGGCCGTACCGTTGAAGTTGAAGAAGCAGCCGCTCCGGTTGCGCGCCGTATGCTCGATCCAGAAGTGGCCGTCCAGGAGGATGGCCTCCGCTTTGGTGAGGAGGGAGTAGCCGCGGTTGATGTGCGACCAGCTCCCCTGCACCATGCCGAGACCGGGATCGGCGAAGTAGGGAATGGAGAGCTTCAGAAAGTCCGGTTGGGGCACGAAGTCGGCGTCGAAGATGGCGAGGAATTCGCCCTTCGCCCGGGCGAGCCCGGCGGCCAGGGCGCCGGCCTTGAAACCGGTTCGGTCCTGCCGGTGCAGGTGGTGGATGTCGAAGCCGCGGCGGCGCTGCTCGTCGACCAGCCGGGCGACGATCGCGGTGGTCTCATCCGTCGAGTCGTCCAGAACCTGGATCTCCAGCCGGTCTTTCGGATAGTCGAGCCGGCAGACCGCGTCAATCAAGCGCTCGGTTACGTACATCTCGTTGTAGAGTGGGAGCTGCACCGTCACCAGAGGCCACAGCGCCGGATCCGCGGGCCGCGCCGGCTGATTTTTCCGCGTCCGCAGATAGAGAATCACCAGCGCCAGGCGATGAACGCCGTAGAAGGCGAGCACCGCGAGGATGAGGTAGTAGATTGCGAGCAGGGCCGCGCTCATCGCCGTTCCCCCGCCTCAGAGAGAGAGCCTGGCGTGGCCTGGCGTCGCTCAGACCCTTGGTACCTCTCGTACCGATATTGCCGGTCCTGGGCGCCAGCGTGGCACTTCTCCTCGTTTTTGATCTCACTCGTCATCTGGTCCTCGTCCTACTGCTGATTGGAGCCGCCTGGCTCTCTCTCCCCTGGGCCGCGCGCAGGCTGGACGCCACGAGCGAACCGGCGGGCAGAGCGATTCTATTGGGGGCGCTGCTGCTGAGACTGCCTCTGCTGCCGCTTCCCCCCACCCTGTCCGACGACGTGCTGCGATACCTTTGGGACGGGAGAGTGGCCGCTGCCGGGCGTAACCCCTACCTGCTTCCCCCCGCGGCCCCGGAGCTCACTCCCTTGCGCGACGACCTCTGGCGGCGTCTCCCCCACCGGCAGATCCCGACCGTCTACCCTCCCCTCGCCGTCGCGGCCTTCAGTATAGCGGCTCGCCTGCCCTTTCCCATCCTCTCCTGGAAACTGCTGGTCACCGCGGCGGATCTCGCCGCTTGCGCGCTCCTTCTCCGGCTGGCTCGCCAGCTCGGACTGCCCGTGGGGCGGACGATCTGGTATGCCTGGAACCCCCTGGTAGCCCTCGAAGTGGCAGGTCACGGCCATGTCGACGTCCTCGGAGTGGCGGCGGCGCTCGCCGTCGTGTCGATTCTTCTAGCACGCCGCGTGCCGTGGGGTGACGGGCCTCCCCGGTGGACCGCCCTGGCCGGAATCGCGGCGGCCTGCGGAATCCTGGCCAAGCTCGCTCCCGCGGCGGCCCTCCCCATGTGGGGGCGGCAGAGCGGCCGGCCGAAGCTGTTCTGGCTCTGCGCCCTCGGGCTGACGGCGACGGCGATCCTGCCGGTCGTCGTGGCCACGGGTGGAGCCCCTCCCGGGCTCGTCACCTATGGCATCACCTGGGACTGGAACGGGCCGTTGTTCGAGCCGCTCTGGCGACTTCTGGCGGCGGCCGGCGTGCCGGGGAGGCTCAAGGCGGCTCTCGATGCCTATAAAGCCTGGCGGCAGGATTGGTACCGCTTCAACGGGATCTATCCCTATCTCTATCCCCAGCTGCTGGCGAAGATCGTGCTCGCGGCGGTGTCCCTGGCGGCGGTCGCGAGGTCGTGGCGGGAGAAAGATCCGGTGGGGGGGAGTGGACGGCTCTTTGGAACGCTGCTCCTCGCCTCGGCGACGGTCTATCCCTGGTACCTGCTCTGGGTCCTCCCCTGGGCGGCGCTCACCCGGCATCCGGCCTGGCTCGCCCTTTCGGGTCTCGTGATGCTCTCCTATCTGGGAGCGATCTTCGGAATCCCTCTCTGGCCCGGCCTCTGGCTCGCCATCTGGGGACCGTTCTATGTCCTTTTCTTCTGGAGCTGGAAGAGGCGACCGTGGTCTATCGCCTGATCGTCTCCTACCGTGGAACCGCCTACGCGGGGTGGCAGCGGCAGGAGAACGCTCTCACCGTGCAGCAGGTGCTGGAGGAGGCCCTGGCGCGCCTCCTCACTTCTTCTTTCTCGGCGGAAGCCGGCTTTTCGGTCGTGGGAGCGAGCCGGACCGATGCCGGGGTGCATGCCCGCGGCCAGGCGGTCCACCTGGTTCTCCCCGGGCCGTTCCCTCCTCGCGGCCTGGTGCAGGGCACCAACCACCACCTGCCGGAGGACGTGCGGGTGCTCGCCGCGGAGGTCGTGCCGGAAGGATTCCATGCTCGCAAGCACGCGATCGGTAAGGAATACCACTACCGGCTGAGCCGCGCCGCAGTCCTCTCTCCCCTCGACTCTCCCTTCGTCGTCCGGGTCGACCCCGGAATCGACCTCGGGCGGCTCGCGGCGGCCACCGCGCTCCTCCCCGGTCGGCACGACTTTTCGGCCTTCGCCGCGGCCGGCGGCTCCCACCGCCAGCCGTTCCGGCGGATCTTCAGCGCCGACTGGAGCACCCCGGAGGGTGCCGGGGAAGAGATCCGCTTCCGCGTCGTGGGCGACGGTTTCCTCCGCGGCATGGTTCGTGCTCTGGTCGGAACGCTGGTGGACGTCGGCCTGGGGCGGCGCTCGACGGAGGATCTCGCCCTCCTCCTCGGCGGAGGGGTGCGATCGGCGGCCGGCCCCACCGCCCCCGCACACGGTCTCGTCCTCGAAAGGGTGCTCTACCCGGCAGAGGAGGGTGCCATTTCGGCAGAACCCTATGGTACGGTAAGGATCTTCTGACCATGATCGAAGTGGCCAAACTCGCAGAACCAGGCTCCCCCGAGGAGTTGCTCGTTCGTCGCCTGGACTTGGGGAGGCTGCCGCGCCACGTCGCCATCATCATGGACGGCAACGGCCGTTGGGCGAAGAAGAAGGGATTGCCGCGGGTCGAAGGGCACCGGGCAGGGGTCGCGGCGGTGCGCGACACCGTCGAGTCCGCGGCCCGGCTGGAGCTCGACGTCCTCACCCTCTACGCCTTCTCGGTCGAGAACTGGAAGCGTCCGCGGATCGAAGTCTGGACGCTCATGAACCTGCTCAAGGAGTACGTGCGGAAAGAGGCCGAGAACTTAGTCGAGAACGACATCCGGTTCAACGTCATCGGCCGCTGGGAGGAGCTCGACCCGTCGGTCGTCCGCGCGCTCAAACGCACCTTGGACGCCACCCGTCACTGCCAGGGGATGAGCTTCAACATCGCCCTGAACTACTCGGGGCGCTGCGAGATCGTCGACGCCTGCCGCCGGATCGTCGCCGACTGGGCGTCGGGGAAACCCGCCGACATCGACGAGGAGACGATCGGCCGCTACCTCTACACCTCGGGCCAGCCCGACCCTGATCTCATGATCCGCACCTCCGGCGAGCTGCGGGTGAGCAACTTCCTCCTCTGGCAGATCGCCTACTCGGAGATCTGGGTGACCCAGACCCTGTGGCCCGACTTCCGCCGCCAGGACCTCTACGAGGCCATCCTCGCCTATCAGGCTCGAGACCGCCGCTACGGCGGAGTCAAGGAGAAGGCCCCGGGAATCGCCGCCGACCGCCTGTTCTCCGGCCGGCGGCAGCTCTGACCGGCGTCCCGCTTTCGTAGAGACAGCCATGAAGCGACTCCTGACCGCCGCCGTGGGGGTGCCGATCGTCCTCGCGGCGCTCTTCTTCCTCCCTGCGGTCGGATTCTTCGTCTTCATGGCTCTCTTGGTCCTCGGGGCGACCTACGAATACGTCAAGATCGCCCAGCCGCGCGCTCCCCACGCTCCGCTCGCGCTGCTCTACGTCCTCGTGCCTCTGGTCGGCGCCGGCCTCACCTGGGCGCTCGCTCCGGGGCGGGGCGGGCCGCAACCTCTCTATCTCCTCGCGACCTTCCTCCTCGCCTCGATCGGCCTGGGGAGTCTGGTGCTTTTCGCCCGCATCCCGTTAGAGGAGTCGATCGCGTCCCTGGGGCTCCTCGGCTTCGGCACCCCCTACCTCGCCCTGCCGCTCGCCAGCATCTGTCTCCTGAAGCAAAAAGATCCCTGGCTCGTCTTCCTTCTCATGGCGATCGTCTGGCTGGGCGACACGGCGGCCTACTACGCCGGCTCGCGTCTGGGGAAGCACCGGATGGCGCCGACCATCTCTCCCAAAAAGAGCTGGGAGGGGGCGGTGGCCGGCTTCGTGACCTCGGTCGTCGCGGCGGCGGTCTGGTCGGTCTGGCGTCTCGGCGGGCTCCGTCCGGGGCTCCTCGTCGTCGCCGCCCTGACCGCCATCGCCTCGCAGGTGGGGGACCTGGTCGAGTCGCTCATCAAGCGCGGCTCGGGCGTCAAGGACTCGGGGAGCCTCCTTCCCGGCCACGGCGGCTTCCTCGACCGGATCGACGCCATGCTCTTCGGCGCCCCGGTCCTCCTCGCCGGCCTGCTCCTGGGCGCGCTGGGATAGCCGCGCTGGGATAGGTAGAAGAGTCCGCTATACTGATCTGACTATGGCTTCCTGAGTGTCCCGGAGAGTGCCTCCCCATGTTGAACTTCCTCATCACCCCCGTCTCTTTCGCCTTCGCCTTGGGCGTCATCATCTTCGTGCACGAATCCGGTCACCTCCTGGTGGCGAAGGCGTTCGGGGTCAAGGTGCTCACCTTCTCCTTAGGCTTCGGCAAGTCGCTCTGGTCCGTCACCCGCGGCGAGACCGAGTACCGCATCTCGGCCCTGCCCTTGGGCGGCTATGTGCGGCTCTCGGGAGAGAACCCCGAGGAGGCGACGACCGACCCGCGCGATTTCCAGAACAAGCCGCGCTGGCAGCGGGTGCTGGTCTACGTCGCCGGTCCGGCGATGAACATCGTCCTCGCCATCGTCCTTTTCGCCTCGCTCTTCATGGTGGGAATCGCGGTGCCCAACATCACCGCCATTCCGGCCCTCGTGGGGTCGGTCGAGCCGGGCTCCTCGGCGGCCCTGGCGGGCATCCAGCGCGGCGACCGCATCCTGTCGGTCAAGGGCAAGCCGGCCGCCAACTGGGAGGACGTGGGCTTCGAGCTTCTCGCCTCGCCGGGCAAGGCCGTCCCCATGGTCCTGGAACGGGCCGGGAAAACCTTCAACGCCGTCGTCACCCCCGTTCGCGACGCCAAGTACGACGTCGGCGACTGGGCCGGGATCTTCCCCAGCGTCCACCCGCAGATCACCGCGGTGAGCGCGGGCACCCCGGCCGAGACGGCGGGCTTCCGCTCGGGCGACGAGATCCGCGCCGTCGACAACCGGCCGATCGCCGACAGCAAGGACTTCGTCTCCTATATCGAGAAGAAGGCCGGGGTCCGGGTCGCCGTCCAGGTTCTCCGGGACGGCGCCATCCGCACCCTCTCGGTCGTGCCGAGGAACGACAACGGGCGCGGGGTGATCGGGGTCGGCATCGGCCTCTTCCAGCGCTACAGCCCGGGCCGGGCGGTGATCGAGAGCGTGCGCTACAACATTGAGATCGTCGATCGCACCTTCCAGATGATCGGCAAGATCTTCACCCGCGACATCTCGGCCAAGAGCGCGCTCGCCGGGCCGATCGAGATCGCCGCCCAGACCGGCGCCGCGGCGCGGGTCGGCTTCAAGCAGCTCCTCCACCTGATGGGCTTCCTGTCGATCAGCATCGCGATCCTGAACCTCATGCCGATCCCGATTTTAGACGGCGGCCAGATCTTCATCCTCACCGTCGAGGGGGTGATCCGACGGGATCTCTCGCTGCGGTTCAAGGAGGTCATCACCCAGGTGGGGTTCGTCATGATCCTCCTCTTGATGGTCGTGGTGATATGGTTCGACGTCACGAAGCACCTGCCCAAGGGATTGCTGCCCGGCTCTTGAGGCCGGCGGGCGAAAAAGACTCACGGATTCCGAGAGGACGTTCATGGGATTGATCTCGATTGGCGACGAAGCCCCGAACTTCGACCTGACCTCGACCGAGGACGCCCTCCTCATGCTGCGGGATGAGATCATCCAGACCGCGATCGTCCTTTACTTCTTCGCCGACCCCGCGGCGGACCGCACCGGCAGCGACTTGGAAGCGCTCAACAGGAACCTCGATCCCCTGGGCCGCCTGCGCGCCCGGGTGCTCGGCGTCTCACCGGCTAAAATCGACGAGCTCAAGAAGCTCCAGGTACGGAGGAAGCTCCTCTTCCCCCTCCTCCACGACGACCGCGACTTCTCGGCCCGCTACGGGGTCACGCCGCCAACGCCGGCCGCCGAGGGGCAGACCCCTGCGCCCGGCGCCCTCGCCGCCCCCGCGCTCGTCGTCGTCAGCCGCCGGCAAAAGGTTCTCTGGCTCGCCAACCCTGTGGCGGCGGTCGCCGACACCCTCCCGGAATTGCTCAAGATCCTGAAGGCGCAGCCCTCGCCCACCGCGAGCTACCCCAAGAAGGTCATCAACCGCCTGATCGACCGCTGGGTGAATTGACGGCATCCGGGTCGAGCCCGGGATCGGTGTTAAGATTGATCGATCCCGGAGCCCGGCTTGGACGATCAAAAGCGCAAAGAATTCCGCAATCTCCTGAGCACGCTCGACGTCGATCGCGAGCAGAGCCTTTTCCGCGAGCGTGATCGAAAAATCGAGAAAAACCGATATATCTATCGATTCGAGGAGCTGTCGCGGGACGTCATTCTGCCGACCCTCCGCGAGCTCGTGCTCGACCTGGAGAGGAATGGTCACCTCACTCGGCTCACCAAGAAGTCGCCCGAGCGGCTGAGGCTCGACGTCCAGCTCGCGACCCGTGCCGCCCGGCGCGGCGCCCTGGAGATCGGTCTCCACCCGGCCGAGCCTGGCAAGGTGAAGGTCGACTACCATGCGGGCTTGGAGACCGGCGCCCCCGAGGTTTACCTTCTGGAGCAGATCGACGGCGGCCTCGTCGCCTCCTGCCTGCTGAAGCTCCTCAAGAGCCTGACCTAGGCCGGCTCCTCCCAACCTCCTCTCCCGTCCCCCTGGAGGGGCTTCTGAGCACCCTCTATTGTGAGATAGATTCGCCATCATGGAGACCGCACGCACCGCTTCCGACCTCTTGGAGCTGGCCCGGGACCCGGGACCCAAGCCGGGCCGCCGCATCTCGACCATGGCCTCCGGCCTCATCGGCTCGGAGATTCTGAAGATCGCCTCCGAGATCCGCGCCCTGGTGGCGGGGGGACGGTCGGTCTGCAACCTGACGGTGGGGGATTTCGACTCCCGGCAGTTCCCCATCCCCGAGCGCCTGGCGACGGCGGTCGAGGCGGCCCTGCGGCACGGCGAGACCAACTACCCGCCGTCGAACGGGGTGCCGGCGCTCCGCCGGGCGGTACAGCACTTCTTCGAGCGCGAGCTGGGGCTCGCCTACCCGGAGGCGTCGGTGCTCATCGCGGGCGGCGCCCGGCCGGTCATCTACTGCGTCTTCCGCACCGTTTGCGATCCGGGCGACCGCATCGTCTATCCCGTCCCGAGCTGGAACAACAACCACTACGTCCATTTGGTGGACGGCGTCGGGGTGCCGATCCCCTGCCACCCCGAGGACGGCTTCCTGCCCAATCGGGACGCTCTTCGCGAAGCCCTGCCGGGAGCGCGGCTCCTCTGCCTCAACTCGCCGCTCAACCCGGCCGGCACCGCCATCGCGCGCGGCGCCCTCCTGGGGATCTGCGAGGCGATCCTCGAAGAGAACGAGGGGCGGGCAGAGCGCGGCGAACGGCCGCTCTACCTCATGTACGACCAGATCTACTGGATGCTCCGCTCGGCGGGGACGGAGCATGTGACGCCGCCGGAGCTCCTGCCGGAGATGGCACGCTACACGATCTTCGTCGACGGCATCAGCAAGGCCTTCGCGGCGACCGGCCTCCGGGTCGGCTGGACGGTGGGACCGGTCGACCTCATCGCGCGGATGTCGGCGGTCCTCGGTCACGTCGGAGCCTGGGCGCCGCGCGCCGAGCAGGTCGCGACCGTCGCCCTCCTCGACGATCCGGCGGCGATCCGCGACTTCCACGCCGTCTTCCAGCGCGGCTTGGAAGAGCGCATGGGCCTCCTCCACGAGGGTCTCCAGGCGATGAAGCACCGCGGCCTGCCGGTCGACAATCTGCCGCCGGCCGGGGCCATCTATCTCTCCGCCCGCATCGCCCCCTTCGGCCGCACGACGCCCTCGGGGGTCACCTTGACGACCAACGAGGAGATCCGCCGCTACATCCTCGAAGCCGCGGGCATCGGCGTCGTCCCCTTCCAGGCCTTCGGGGTGCCGGAGGACAGCGGCTGGTTCCGGATGAGCGTCGGCGCCGTCAGCCCGGCGGAGATCGAAGCCGCCCTGCCGCGCCTCGCCGACGCGCTCTCCGCGCTCCGCTAGAGAGAGCTTGCCGGAAGGCGCTTCGCCGGAACCTGCCATCCTACGGGTCTTGACAGTCTTCGGGAGCGGAATTTAAACTGCTGGAGACATGGATGGGATGATCGATCCCGAAACTCGCAGCAGGGGTCCCAAGCTCCCGGCCGCTTTCTCAAGAGGAGAACTTCCATGACTTCGATCCCTCCCTATGGAGTCGCCATCCAGCAGGCCGTCGCGAGCGGCGACCTCAGCCAGATGAAGAAGACCGCGGCCGACGCCGAGCAGCACCTCCGCGACCACGGGGACGTCGGCGCCGCGCTCGCGGTGCTGAAGATCGAGATCGCAAAGCTCGAAGCGCACAAGAAATAGAACCCACACTCTTGCGTGAGCGATGAAAGGAGGTTGCGATGGCGGTTCACCCACCCTACGACATGGCGATCCAGCAGGCAATCGTGAGCGGAGATCTGGCGAAGATGAAGACCACGGCCCAGGAAGCCGAGCAGTATCTGGCGGATCACGGCGACGTCCCTAGCGCCCTCGCCGCGCTGAAGATCGAGATCGCGAAGCTCGAAGCGCACAAGTAAGTCCTGGCGCTCTCTCGGATCGCGCGCACGCGCCGCTCTCTGCGGCGGAGGGTCGTAACCTGTGGAACGCCCAGCCCGCTATCGCACCCAGGAAGATTACCAACGGTTCGTTCCCGTCCACGTGGTCTGGGAGATCACCCTCGCCTGTGATCTCAAGTGTCTCCATTGCGGGTCGCGCGCCGGCCGCCGGCGCCCCGACGAGCTCTCGACCGCCGAATGCCTGGAGGTCGTCGAGGCGCTGGCGCGGCTTGGCACCCGGGAAGTGTCCCTGATCGGCGGCGAGGCCTACCTGCGCCGTGACTGGACGGAGATCATCCGCGCCGTGCGCTCGCACGGGATGTTCTGCGGCGTCCAGACCGGCGGCCGGAATCTCACGCCGGAACGGCTCGCCCAGGCCGTGGCGGCGGGGTTGAACGGGATCGGCGTCTCGCTCGACGGGCTGGAGCCGCTCCACGACAAGCTGCGCGGGGTGCCCGGCTCCTACCGCTCGGCCATGGACGCTCTGGCGCGGGGCAAGGCGGCCGGCCTCGGCACCAGCGTCAACACGCAGATCGGCCCGGAGATCCTGGACCAGCTGCCGGCGTTGATGGACGAGATCATCGCCGTGGGTGCCACGCACTGGCAGATCCAGCTCACCGTGGCGATGGGGAATGCCGCCGATCACGACGAGCTCTTGCTGCAACCGCACCGGGTGCTCGAGCTGATGCCGCTCCTGGCGCGCCTTTACCACGAGGGAGTCGAGCGCGGGCTCCTGATGGTCGTCGGCAACAACATCGGCTATTTCGGACCCTACGAGCACGTCTGGCGGGGGTACGGGGACGAGCGGGTGCACTGGACCGGCTGCTCGGCGGGCCACACCGGCCTCGCCCTCGAAGCCGACGGCACGGTCAAGGGCTGCCCGTCGCTCGCCACGGTGGGATTCGCGGGCGGCAACGTGCGCGACCTCACCCTGGAGCAGATCTGGCAATCGAGCCCCGAGATCCACTTCGCCCGGCTGCGCTCGGCGGAGGATCTCTGGGGCTTCTGCCGGACCTGCTACTACGCCGATGTCTGCCGGGGAGGGTGCACCTGGACCTCGCACTCGCTCCTGGGAAGGCCGGGGAACAACCCCTATTGTCATCACCGCGCCCTGGAGCTCGAAAAGCAGGGCTTACAGGAGCGCATCGTCAAGCTGCGCGAGGCCGGTCCGGCCTCGTTCGCGGTCGGCGAGTTCGATCTGATCACCGAGCGGATCGACACCGGAGAGATCGTCGAGAGCGCCAGGTCCGCCCCTCCGCTCGTTTCGCTCGGCAAGGCCGGTCGGCGCCCGTCCGCCCGCGAGGGCAGTGTGCCCCCGCAGCTCGAGCTCTGTCGGGCCTGCAACCGCTACATCTGGCCGCATGAAACGACTTGCCCACACTGCGCCGCCGACGTGCGGCAGGCGGCCGAGCGGTACGCGGAGGATTGCCGGAGGCGGGAGGCTCTGCTCGCGGAGGTGCAGGAGCTTGTCGAGCGGGCGAAGGCGAGCCGCCGAGAGATGCCTCTCGGCGGCTGAAGCGGCGATCTTTGCCGCAGGCTCATGGCGCCGGAGCGCGGCGCCGTCCCTTCCCCTCGCTCTTCTCCTGTCCGGCCAGCAGCCCGCGGAGCACCGCCAGGTCTCGGCGGTGCCCAGCCATCTCCTTTTCCGGATCGGTCTCGACGACCATGGGGATCTCCGCCAGGCGGGGGTCGTTCAGCAGGCGCTCGAAGAGGCCGAGGCCGATCTCTCCCTCGCCGATGTGCGCATGGCGGTCGCGGCGCGAGCCGAACGGGCGGACGGAGTCGTTGACATGGAAGCCGCCGACCTGTCCGAGGCCGATACGGAAGGCGAGCTCGGCCACGAGCTCACCATAGCCGGCCTCCTCATGGATGGCATAGCCGGCGGCGAAGGCGTGGCAGGTGTCGATGCACACTCCCACCCGCGCCGGCGCCGCGACCCGGGCCCGGATCGCGGCGAGGTGCTCCAGGCGATGTCCGAGGCAGGTCCCCTGGCCGGCGGTGTTCTCGAGGAGCACCCGGGTGGCGACCTCCGGCAGCTCCCCGAGCACCCGGTCGAGCGATCCCGCCACCCGCTCGATCCCCGTCTCCTCCCCTGCCCCAAGGTGGGCTCCCGGATGGAGTACCAGGCCGTCGACCCCCAACCGGCCGCAGCGCACTAGCTCGTCGGCGAGCGCCTCCCGGGAGCGCGCCAAAACCTCTGGATCGGTCGCCGACAGGTTGATGAGATAGGAGGCATGGGCGAGGAGAGGACCGATGCCGCTCTCGGCGCGAGCGCCGCGAAACGCCGCGACCTCCTCGTCCAGAAGCTCCCTCCCTCGCCACTGGTTGGCATTCTTGACGAAGATCTGGATCGCACCGCAGCCGAGCTCGGCGCCGTTCCGATAGGCATTCGGCAGCCCGCCCGCCACGGAGACGTGGGCGCCCAAGAGAATTTTTCGAGTGCTGGCCTGGCCGTGATGCATAGAATCGGCGGGTCGCACTCTATAGGAGCCGCCAGCGGCGGAAGGTGCCCGCCGCCGGCTTTCCCACAGTCGGCGTTGGCCGGCCGCCATCCTACCGAGTTTTCAGGGAGCTTTGGGCGTCTCCGCCGTCCGGGCGAGGCGGGCTTCCAGCTTCTGGAGCCGCGCTTCCTGCGCCGCCAGCTGCTCCTTCTGGGCGGCGAGGAGGGAGCGCAGATCGTTCATCTCGGCTGCCTGCGCCGCGATCGTTCCGTGCTGCTTCTGCACCTCGTTCAACAGCATGGCGTTGACGGCGTGGTAGCGCACGGTGAACGGCTGCCCCTGCTCGTCGTACTGGACGAGATCCGGATAGACCTTGGCCACCTCCTCGGCGATGAGGCCGTACTGGAGGAGATGGGAGCCGTCGTCGTAAGCGGCCTTGTAGTGGAAGGTGACCGGGCGGAGCTGCATCAGGCCCTGGCTCGCCTCGCCCATGTCCGCGATGTCGTCCTTGAAGCGCCGCGACGAGGTGAGGGTGCCCAGCTGGCCGTTGGCATCGACGAACACGGCGACGCCCGAAGTGGCGGTGGCGCCGTTGACCCCGGCGAGGAAAGTCGCTGTCTGCGTGTTGCCGATGCGGATGGTGTTGGACTCGTTCCCGGGTCCCACGTTGCCGATGTCGATGTTGTTCGAGCCGCTGGTGATGAACTTCCCGGCCGACAGTCCGACGCCGATGTTGCCGCTGCCGGTCGACATTCCGGAGAGGGCGTTCGAGCCGACCGCCGTGTTGTTGCCACCGGTCGAGTTGCCGAACAGGGCGTCGACGCCGATCGCCGTATTGTTGCTGCCGCCGGTATTGCTGACCATGGAGCTGGTGCCGAGCGCCGTGTTGCCGGCGCCGTTCGTGTTCGAAGGCATGGAGCCCGCGCCGACCGCGGTATTGCCCGAGCCGTTCGTATTGCCCACCAGGGCAAAGGAGCCGACCGCCGTGTTGGAGCCCCCGATGGTGTTCGCCATACAGGCGTCGGAGCCGACCGCCGTGTTGTCCGACCCCGAGGTGTTCGAGGACAGCGCGAACTCCCCGAGCGCGGTGTTGCGGTTGCCCGTCGAGACACCGGGGTTGCCCGCACCGGTGCCCAGATAGAGGTCGTTGAACTGCGCATAGGCCGCCGTGGTGCCGAAGACGAGCCCGGTGAGGAGGACGAGGGTCAGGGAGCCGTTACGGATCTTGGTTCTGCCGGCCATGGACGAGTCTCCTTCGAGGTTGCCGCCAAAGGCGGCGGGTTACAAGAGAGCATCCTGTATGTAGATAATAAAGAATATCTCTCTCTTCGCCTAATCGAAGAGCCCTCGGGGTCGCTTCAGGAGCGCCTGGAGCGGGCCTTGGAGGAGACGGCGTGCCTGCCCCAGGCGACACCGCCGGTCGAGACATAGCCGGCGGAAGCCCCACCCATGGAGACGATTCCCAGCGCCGCACCGCCCATCGCCGCGAGTCCCAAAGCCAGGCCTCCCAGGGCAAGAACCCCCACCGCCCCGCCAAGAGGAGCGCCACCGCCGCCACCGCCGCGCCCAGCCAGCTGGGGGCGTGGGACCACCCTCCAGCCGGCGGCGAGGCCGATCCGGCACCCGCCTGCACGTAGTCCATCTGATAGAACGACTGGTCCTGGTTGCGGTTCTGGGCTTGGATTCGGATCTCCGGGTCCTCGGGGACCAGACCGTTCACGAGATAGGCGGCGATCGGGCTCAGGTGATGGTTTTCGAACGTCAGCCGTCGATCGGGGCCGCCTCGCGGTACCTCCGCATCGAAATCGATGTCGATCGCGCCGCGGCCCTCGCGGAGCTCTTCGAGGCTCGCGGACGCCGACGAGACCAGCCGGAGTCGTAAGCGATCGCCGTCGATCGAAAGCGACAGATCGCGAAGGACGCGCTCCGCATAGGCGCGTTCCTCGGCTTTGGAGATCCCTCTGTCTCCGTCGGTATCGATCGCTTGCAGCACCGCAGGAAACACCTTCACCCCCGGCGCCAGACGAATCTGCGCCTCCACGCGCTCTTTCCCCACCGCGATCAGCGTGGCCTCCAGATACTCGTCCAGCCGATGCGCGCAGGCGGGTGTCGCCATCAGCAAGAGGATCGCGCCGGCGGCAGCCTGAATCGCTCTCATTTTGGCGTGAGCTTCCGGCCGTAGTCGTTCGTCGGGTCGCGGTAGATGGTGTGAATGTGCATGGAAGGGTCGCCGCCCTGCCCCTGCGGCGCGTACTCGATGACGAGATTCGGCCCCTGAATCCGGTAGTAGGCCGTGCCGTTATGTCCCGCGCTCACCGTGGTCGACCCGCTCCACGCGAACCAGGTCTCGCCGAGACCGGCTTTGATTTCCGCCATCCGCTCGGCGGCCGCGCTCTCGTGGACGATGCCGGTCCATTCCTGGATCAGGTCGAGCAGCAGGGCATGCTGCTTCTCGGTCATGGCGGAAGCCTTGAGGCCCTCGGGCTGAATCGTCTTGCCATCCTGCCCCGGTCCGAGCACCAGATCAGCGACACGGTACTTGAGGATCGCCTGCGCTCGCTGGGCCTCATTGAGGGCCGCGAGGAGCGCGAACGCCTTGTCGTTCTCCTGGCCGAGCGGGCGCACCGTCTTCCCGTTGACGGTGTAGAGCGCCGGCTGGGCGCCGGTCAGACTCGGCGTGAGCACCCCTCGCTCGCCGGCGATCGTGATGTTGAGGGCCAGATGATGGCCCCCGAACTGCAGCATCCACGGCGCTTTCTCGGAGGGTGTGCCGAGGATCGAGATGTAGTAGAGATTCTTGCCGAACAGCGGGTTGTTCCCTTCTTTGGCCTTGAGGGCCTCGTCCCCTTCCATGATCTGCTGGACCTTCTCGTAGCCCCGGCGGCTGAGCGCGGACGAAACCAGAGCGAGAGCGGCGGAACGCTGCGCTCCGTTCAGCTCTCCCAGCTTGAGGCCCGCCCGGTGAAAGATCGCCGTCGGGAAGTTGGACCACCGAGCCCGCTGCTCCAGGTCACCGAAGGCGAAGAGAACGCTTCCCTTCTGCTGCGGATTGAGCGTGGCCAGGAAGGCGTCGGCAGCGCTCACGATCTGCGAGGTCGCCGTTTGCGTCGTTTGCGCCAGGGCGTCCGTCACGGGCAGACACCATAGTGCCAACACGCCGATGCTACGTGCCGTTCTCCTCGACCCGACATTCATCTGCGCTTCTCCTGTCTTCGTACAAATTTGCGTCCGCCTAGAAGGCCCAAGCCCGGTTGACGTCTGAGGGTGCAGCATATCGGGTGCCAGGCGCAGCAGGCCCTCTCCTGGCTGCAGAAGACGCCAGCGGACGTCGCCCATGAGGCCGGTATCGACGACATCGCGTCGCTGACGACTCTCCTCAAGCAGGTAGTCAGATCTCTCTCCGCCGCCTGAAGAACGCGCAGGCGAAGAAGAGGGTCCCCCGGGCGAACCCGGGGGACCTGGGCGTCGGGGCTATTCCTTGGGTGCCGGGGGTGTCGCCCCCGGGGGAGCTTCGGCCGGCGCCGCGATCACTTCCGTCGCCGGAGGGATCAGAGCCGGTACTTTGCTGGGCTGGCCGCTCTTGCGCGGCTTCACGGAGAAGGCCGCCAAGCGCTCGTTCTTCGGACCGTAGGCGGAACGGAGACCGAGGCTGAGCCGGGCGAAGAGCTCCTCGCCGGTCGCCATGAGGTTCTTCCGCTGGGAGCTCCCGCTCTGGACCATCGCCTTCATGTTCCGCAGCTGGTCGCGCAGCACCTTGGCGTCGGCGACCGTCTGCTGGAGTTGGGCGTGGGCCGGCTTGAGCTGCGGCACCTCGTCCAGGAGAGGCTGGAGGTTGTTGATCATCCCCTCCCAGCGGTCGATCTTCGCCGCCAGGGTGGTCTGCCCCTGCTGGTTGCCGCGGGCGGGGTTCTGCGGGGTGTTCGGGGTCGGGGTGCTCGTGTTCGTGCTCATCTGCGTCTCCTTCGCGTCCTGCATTGGAGCTGCGGAGAGTCCCTCATGGACGCGCCGATCCTCAGGATTGAGAAACCAGGCGCTCTCCGCAGCCTCTGTCGGACCGCAGTGTTTCAGGCCCGTTCCCGAGAAAGCGACAAAAGCGGCGGAGCGAAATTTTTTTCTTGGACGGCCTGGGACGGCAGAGCGGGGCTCCGGGGGTTGACCCCGCGCTCCCTCATCCTCCAGAATGGAGGCAATACGGAGGAGGCCGTTATGGCAACGCTCAACATCAAGAACTTCCCGAACGCTCTCTACGAGCGACTTCAGGAGATCGCCGAGCGCGAGCACCGCTCTCTCGCTCAGCAGGTCATTCACCTTCTGGAGGAGTTGGCGAGCCCGGCCAAGCTTCACTCGATCCTCGAGCTTCGTGGTCTGGGCAAGGCGCTCTGGAAAGACATCGATCCCGTCGAGTATGTGTGGACGGAGCGCGAATCTTGGGATTGATGGGAGATCTTGGAGGCGGCCCCGTCGCTCTCGATACCTCGATTTTCATCTACTTCCTCGAAGAGCACCCGGTCTATCTGCCCTTGGTCGAACCTCTCTTCGAAGCCATGGACCGAGGTGAGATCGAAGCGGTGACGTCGAGCCTCACGCTCCTCGAAGTCCTCGAGATTCCTTTCCGGTTTGCGAATGCGGCTCTCGTCGATCGCTATGAAGCCCTTTTGACGAAGAGCCGAGGGCTGCGGCTCCTCGATCTCGATCGCGATTTTCTCCGCTCCGTCGCCCAAATTCGAGCTCTCACGCGGGTAAAGACTCCGGATGCGATGCAGCTGGCTGCCGCCCTGGCGGCGGGTTGCCCGGTCTTCTTGACCAACGATGGCGGAATCCCGAGCGTCCCAGGTTTACGCACTCTCAGGCTTGAGGATTACCTGACCTCATGCTCTTGAACGGCGCTTTCTCGTCACATCGAAGGCGGGCTGGACCCGACGAGGGCCGCCGCGTCACAGCTCTGGAGCGGTGCCACGGCTGGTGTGCCAAAACGCGACGACTTCGACGATCTCGGGAGAGACTGTCCGGTAGTAGAGGAAGTAATGCACTCGCCGGAGATGAAGGCGTCGCAGCCCTTCGACTCGAGGATCGTGGGCGGGAGCCCCTGCGTAGGGATCGGTAGAGATCAGGTCGAATCCGCGCTCGACCTCACGACCTAGGAGGTCAGGGACCGCAGGTCGGTTGGTGTGCCACCATTTCGCTGCCTTGCGGATCTGGCGGGCGGCGTTCGCGGACACGCGGAGAGCGTGCCTCAATACTGTCGAATCTCGTCGAGAAGCTGCTGCCCGTCCACCCAGTCGCCGCGAGCGATCTGATCCATCGATTCCTGGATGAAAGCCACCTCGTCCTCGGAGAGGTCGAAGCCCTCTTCGGCTTCGGGGATGAGCACGGTGACCGTGGAACCCTCTTCGAGGAGGCCCTCCGGGAGATCGAGTTGACCTCGGACGACCTTTGCCGTCAGCATCTTCATAGGGGCATTATACCCCGAGAGGATCTCCCCGGACGTGACGCTGCGCGAGCGCCTAGCGAGCGCCTCCACAGACTGGTTGTTGGCGGTATCTCTCGGCACGAGCGCCGGAGAGGGATCGCCCTCGAGCCGGCCGGAGTGCCCGGCCGGAGTGCCAGCCGTTCGGGAGGTTCGGGAGGGCGGATTTCGTCGCTGAAAGATCTCCGGACCGTTTTGCGTCCTTCTACCCTATGGGACGACGCCTACGCTATCTACCCCCCGAGGGAAGCTCTCTTGTCGAGGTCACCTGCCGGACCATCCAAGGCCGCTTTCTCCTCACCCCCAGCACGGAGCTCAACGAGATCATTCTCGGCGCCCTCGGTCGGGCGCAGGTGCTCTACCCGGTCGGAATCTGTGCTTTCGCCTTTGCTTCCAACCATTTCCACCTCTTGCTCCGGGTGGAGTCCACCCAACGGATGTCCCAATTTATGGGGCACTTCAATTCGAATCTCGCCCGGGAGGCCGGCCGACTGGCCTGCTGGCGCGAGAAGTTCTGGGGGCGGCGCTACCAGGCCATCCCGATCAGCGAGGAGGAGGCGGCCCAGGTCGAGCGGCTTCGCTACGTCCTGGCGCATGGCTGCAAGGAGGGGCTCGTCGAGCGCCTGAGAGACTGGCCTGGCGTCTCCGCCGTCCGCGCCTTGCTGGAGGATGAACCCCTCCAAGGCTTGTGGTTCGATCGCACTCGCGAGCACGCGGACCGACGGAGGGGCATCGCCTTCGAGCGGCTGGCCTACGCGACTCCCTACAGCATCCGGTTGGAGCCGCTCCCCTGCTGGGCGCACCTCTCCGCCGAAACGTACCGCGGGCAGATCGGAGAAATCGTCCGCGACATTGAGAGCCAGGCTGCTCGAAGGCGCGACCTCAACCAACTACCCGTGAAAGGCCCTGAAGCCATTCTGATTCAGGAAAGGCAAGAAGCGCCCCAGACGCTAAAGAAATCACCCGCGTCGCTGTTCCACGCGGCCAGCCGGAAGATTCGCTTGGAGCTCTATGAGGGCTATCGATATTTCGTGGCGGCCTTCAGAGACGCCGCGGCCAGGCTGCGAGCCGGAGAACGCGACGTGGTCTTCCCTTCGGCGAGTTTCCCGCCCGCCGCGCCCTGGGTGGACGGGTAGGGGCGACTCGCGGGTCGGCCGCCGCCAAGTTTCGTTTCTGGTGCCTCTCACGCTTGAGGGGACGGGGGAGGGCTGTCTCGATGCATCGCCGAAAAGGACGTCAGCGAGGGCAGACTTCGGTGGAGCACGATTCGAGATCGCCCTGCGTCCTCTCGCCGAAGAGGTCGGCGCAAGGTCGACCAATGCGAGCAAGCACCAGGCGCCAAAGCAACTGACAAGCAGCGATCGGATGATCCTGAGATCGCCGAGAGGGTGGCACCTCGGCAGATCAGCTACCGAGCTGAAGAGGCCAAACGTCGTTCGGGCAAGACGGAGGCTTCCTGATGGATGGGCTGGTGGGAATTCCGCAGGTTTCTGTGGAAAATGCCCCCTCTTCCCCCGCACCCCCCATCACCCCGGCCGGCGGTCTGCCGGGGTATGGAAGGCTGCCGCCCCCACCCTCCCACCGGCACCCTCCCACACCCCTTGGAAAACGCTTCGCGTTTTCCACAGCCCACCGGCCCTCGCGACGGCGAGGGAGGAGAGAGGAGGGATGCACAGTTCTAATTGTCGCCGCTGCACAAGAGTAGTTGACGCCGACCAAATCCTCGTTGCCCAGCCCTCGAGGCGCCTTCAACGAAGACCCGTGCATGCCTCCTCTGAAGTCCCTCCGAGAGCCGGATGCGAGAGCCGCACGTCCAGTTCGATGAGCGGCGGCGGGAGACGGAACCGAGGCTAAGACTGAGGCATCGGCAAGATGGCGAAAGCCGCAGCTACTCCCTCGACCTACAGTCACCGCGCCCGCCGTCGACTTACTCTCTCCGGGTCGGTAACTCACTGTAGGCTCTGCCTTCATAATCGCTACTTGGAGAACTCAAGAGGCGGTCGTCAGTTCTGCCGGACAGCGAGGTCTGCGCTGGTAACGACCATACGCAATTACTTGAGACGATCAGTATTTTTTAGGGGTACAGGAATACAAATAAGTGCGCCAGAATCCCATTGTTCAGGGGATGCGCAAGTCAGTCTTTGGATTTTAATGTCCAATTTGGAGACTTGCGATTTGACATCGTCCAAGCTCTTGCCACTATCCGTCTTGACCGTTTCAACGTTCTTGGCAGTCTCTGCCCTAGTCGTTTCGATGCTCTTCTCGAGCCTCTCCACATCTTTCTGAAGCTGCTCTATATGGGACAGGGCACCTATATATTGAGCACCGGCAGCGTAGAGAGCCGCAATAATCCCAAGGCAGGCAGGGATTGCACCAAAAATCGCACCGGGCGACTTCCACCATGGCCGCTTGCTCACTGCGGCATCATTCTCAGTGCTCCGCCTATCGTTCTCTTCTTCTCCAACGTGAGTCGATCCAACCACCTGCAACACTCTGTTTACACATGCCCTTTGTTGGTAGCAGGAGTCTTGCTATACGAATCAATGGCTTTTTTGGGGATAAGTAAGACGGTTGGAATCGCTTGATCGCCCAAGCCTTTGACCGGACCTTTTTCCAAAAACGCGAATACCTGCCCCGGGATAACTGTAAGGTGTGCCGCACTCGTCGGAACCTTGAATGGAGCCATAAAAGTTCGGGCTTCCGAGTCAAACCTTGCGAGAGTCCATTCCGCGCCACTACGCTTTAGTAGGTAAAGATCGTTATCGCCATAGAGCCCTGCAGGGAGAGTGCTGTTCTGTAAGTGCTCATAGATCTTGTCTAGATCTTTTTGGCCCTTCTTTTTGGGAAGCTCCGGAAGAGTCTCCTTAAGGAGAGCCCGCGTCTCCTCTGTGACGATAGGTATCGGGTATCCTCGCTGTCCTACTTCGTAAAGCTGAGGTTCGGCCCCCATCTTTATGTAATATCCTTTACCGGCGGCCGTAGCGGCGACATAGGGGTATCCCAGCAGGTAATAGGTCTTCATCGGAGAATCGACCGGCATCTTATCCAATATCACAAACTTCGACGGATCTCTAAGGGGCACTCGCAGGAATGCACTTGTCCAAGTTCCATCGCTTTTAAGGACATCGCTGAAGGTTAGCAGGAGGTCTTTTCCCAGCGGGGCCCATGCATATGCTGAGCAAATCTGTCCTTCTGGCCCGCCTTTCGAACTCTCCATGATGTCAACCGAGGCGACTGTGTCCAAATTTTCGGAGAGTGTCACAAACCTAGTGGCATCGGTTTGTAAGATATATGACTTACCCACCGGTCGGATAATTGACGGACGTCCCTTGTCAGGTATGTCCTCGGCAGAGGTAAAATTTCTCTTACCAAAGTCAACTTGAAATTCGCGGATCCGGCTGTTAAGTGCGTCAACAAGAAGCAAGCTGTTGTCGGCTCCAGACTTCCAGACCCCTGAGTTAACCCACATTGCTCCGCTATAGACTAAATTCAGATGCTCGAAATTCTCTTTTACTGACGGCGCAGCAGCAATCATGCTTATTCCAAGAGCACAAACAACTAGCGTTCCGAGACGCCGAAGCCGCCTCCGAGTTGAGGCGCCATTAAGCGTTGAGGCCGGCGTAGGTTTGTGGAAATGTCGGGTCATGGTCATGTCTCCAAAGTTATCTGATACTATTTGTATTGATGACCATCACCGGTACAATCGTTAGGGGCTCCAGAGCACGTAATGCCGCCAGCGTCAAGGGTACCTAGTCCGGTCGCCGAGCCACCGCAGCCACCCTTTGCTGTACACGCATCAGGAGTCAGGGCGACAGCTATACCAGAGGCGCTTACCAGAAAGAACAAAACAAGCGATGGCTTGAGGAAACTGCCCCAACGTGCTCTCATGTCTTCAGATCTCCTAAATTGCATGTAGCTAAATATTTAACTAGAGGTTGCTTACCCTCGCATCCCCTTAAATCAACCTTCAAGGCAAATTATCCACAGACACTACACCAGTCTCTCTCGGTTGTCAAGAAGCATGATACTTCCCGGGACACCGGCCAGGAATGGAGAGCCAGGTGCTGATAGGCGGGGCGTAGTGAGCGTGTGTGCCCGTAGAGATGGCGACCTCTAATGGCCTTCGCCATGACGTCCACCCTACCTCGGTCCGGCACTCGGCCTTGCCGCAGCCGACCCGGATGTCCAAGGCTTCCAAGGCGGAGAACGGCACGGTAGGTTGGATCGGCGCTGGGGTCACGGCCTCTTCTCCCCTCACCCCACCCGCCGCGGCAACGCCGGCCGCAACCCCAGGTGCTCCTCGAAAGGCTCGAACGCCGGGTCAGCGTGGAGGAGGACCAGGTGGTTGCGTAAGCAGAAGGCGGCGACCAGGCTGTCGACGACGTTGGGGGTGGGGACCTGGTGGTCGGCGCGGAGGCGGCGGGTCAAGTCGGCGGCGGCCAGGGTGGCTTTCCAGCCGGCGAGGGAGTGGACCAGGAAACGGTCGAGGGCGTCGCGGGCGGTGGCGAAGGTTTCCGGCTGGGTATAGCCGGCTAAGACCTCGCTGACGATCAGGTCTCCGGTCTCCAGGTAGCCCTGACCTAAGAGACTGTGGAGGTAGTCGGTCTCCCTCGACACCACCCCTCCGAAGTAGCCGACCCAGACGGAGGTGTCAACGAGGATCCGCACCCGTCGCCTCCTCCCCCTCCCAGTGGAGGCGGCCCCGCAGGTCCCTCACCTCGCGCTGGCCGTGCAACCGGAGAACCGTCCGCAACGCTTCCTCTACCACCGCCCGCTTGGTCTTCTTGCCCGTCAGCGCCGCGGCGCGGGCCATCAGCTCGTCGTCCAGGTCGATGTTCGTGCGCATCGTTTTTCCCTTCGTCAATACACTCTAGCGTAGCACAAAGGTGTAGAAATGGGGAGCTGTACGAGAAGCGAGCAGCGCCTCGGCTCGCGACAGGATCGTGAAGGTGTAGCAACGGGCCGTAAAAATGCGTAATTCGTCCGAGAAACGCGCGAAACGCGAAGTGGGGAAAGCTCACAGGGACTGGAGACACCTTGACGATGCGCCAGGGTGTATGGAGCGGGCAAATGCCTTCGGTTCCAGAGTACAACCGGAGGTTGATCCCAGCTACATGCACCGAGACGATGGTGCAAGGTGTAGGGGTGGAGGGAGAATACGGATTATCGAAGTTTTCCAGATTTTTTTCGGTCCTCCAAGGTGTACTCAGGGGGAGATCGGGTGTACGCATCCTGTTCACCGAAGTCTTCGCGGGAGCGCGAGGTTTGTAAGCTTGGGGTCAAACCCGGGGCGGGGGAATCCTGGGCCGGGCTTCGCCTCTGCTAGACTGCGGCCCTATGGGACGCAAGCTCCTGCGCGTGCTTGGCATGCTCGCCTACGCCGCCTTCGTCGTCCTCGCCTTCACGCTCGCGGCCTATCTGTCGTTCAGCTTCTTCGTACGGAGCGGGGTGACCCCGGTGCCTTCGGTCGTGGGGATGACGCGTGCCGAGGCGACGAACGCGCTCCTCGAGCGCGGCATCGCCGTGCGCGCGGTGGCCGCGAAGGGACGGTATGACGACAAGGTGCCGGTGGGGCGGGTGCTGCGCCAGATCCCCGACGCCCGGACGCTCGTCAAGCGGGGGAGCGGGGTGCAACTCGTCCTCTCTCTCGGGCCGCAGCGAGTCGACGTGCCGGACCTGGCGGCGAAGACCTTCCCGGTCGCCCAGGTGGCGCTCTCGGGGAGCGGCTTGATCGTCGGCAAGACCCTCTCCGCCTTCATCCCGGGGCACGAGACGGGGACGGTGGTGGCGCAGGACCCCGACGCCGGGGCCGCGGTGCCGCCCTCCTCGCCGGTCGACGTCCTCCTCGCCCTGCCGTCGCCGGGGGAGCGCTACATCATGCCGGACCTGGTCTACCAGCAGTATGACCGCGTCCGCACGTTCTTCGAGCGCGAGAAGTTCCGCATCGGGAGCGTCAAGTACGAGCGCTACGAGGGGGTCGCCGCCGGGGTCATCCTGCGCCAGTTCCCCCTCCCCGGGCATCCGCTGTCGCAGGACGATCCGGTGTCGCTCGTCGTCGCCACCACGGAGGACGTGCCGGGATGAGGCTCGCGCCGTCCATTCTCTCCTCCGACCTGGCTGACTTGAAGGGCTCGGCCGCGCTCCTGGAGCGCGGCGGCGCCGATCTGCTCCATTTCGACGTCATGGACGGCCACTTCGTCCCCAATCTGTCGTTCGGGATCCCGGTTTTGGCGGCGCTCCACAAGCACACCCGGCTGCCGCTCGACGTCCATCTCATGGTGGAGGAGCCGGATCGGCTGCTCGACCAGTATCTCTCGGCCGGCGCGGCCCGGGTGGCGGTGCACTGGGAGGCGGTCGTCCATTTGGACCGCGTCCTCTCGCGCATCCGCGAGGGGGGCGCCCGGGCCGGGGTGGCGATCAATCCGGCGACCCCGGTCGAGCTTCTGGTCGACGTCCTGCCGCGGCTCGACTATGTCCTCCTCATGTCGGTCAACCCCGGTTTCGGCGGCCAGTCCTTTCTTCCGGTGGCTCTCGACAAGGCCCGCCGCCTGCGCGACCTCATCGCGCGGCTCGGCGTTGCGATCGAGATCGAGATGGACGGCGGCATCGACCGCGATAACATTCGTCAGGTGGTCACGGCAGGCGTCGACGTCTGCGTCGTGGGCTCCGCGATCTTTTCGGCCCCCGATCCGGTGGCTACGATGTCCGAGCTGCGCTCGCGCGCTCGGTCGGAGACGGTATGACACGAAATTGCCTAGAGAACCCCAGGGCGTCGCGCCGGGCCGGCCGGATCGGCCGGACCGCCCTGCTCGCCCTTGCCCTCGCCGGCGCGCTCCTCGCCGGCTGCCATAGCGCCAAACCGAAGCAGGATCCCGTCCTCCAGCTGTCGGCGGAGGAGTCGCTCACCCAGGGCAAGGCCCTCTTGGCGAAGCTCAAGTACGCGAGCGCCCGGCCTTATTTCACCCATGCGTATGAGGTCGAGCCCAACTCGGCGAACGGCCGGGAGGCCCTGCTCCTCGCCGCCGACACCTTCTATCTGGAGGGCGGCTCGACCGACTTCGTCCAGGCGGAGGCCAAGTACCGCGACTACCTGAACCGCTTCCCCACCAGCGACCAGGCGGCCTATGTGCAGTTCCAGATCGCCAACAGCCTGGCGAAGCGCATGGAGCGGCCGGATCGCGACCAGGCGGTCACCCGTAAGGCCTACGAGGCCTATGAGGACTTGATCCGCCTGTACCCCACGAGCGAGTACGCGGCCCAGGCCCAGGAGCAGGTCGAGGTGGTGCGCTCCAGCCTGGCCGAGCACGAGTTCATCATCGGCCGGTTCTACATGCGCTACGGCTCGCCGCGGGCGGCGGCCGACCGCTTCGAGTATCTTTTGAAGAACTTCCCGCGCTACCCGGCGCGGGACAAGGTGATGTACTACATGGGGATCGCCTACAGCCAGAGCAGCGACCCCGAGGATTCACAGAAGGCCTGGGACCGGCTGAAGAAGGAGTACCCCCAGAGCCCCTACGTGGCGGAAACCACGGCCTCGAAGAAGGCCGGAGGAGCGTAGCACCCGATGAGAAGCCCGAAGCCCCTGGCCCTCCCGACGATCGCCGCCCTCGGCACCTTCGCCGTCTGGACCGTCCTCGCCACCACCGGCTGTGCCGGTGGCGGCCTGCATCCGGACACCGCGGCCTCCGACGACGACCTCCGGGAGCTCAAGGCGCGGGTCGTCGAGCTGCAGAAGAAGGCCGCGGTCTCGGAGGTCGAGATCGCCCGCCTGCGCGACGAGGTCGCCGTCCTGCAGTCGGCCCGCGGCGGCGCGCGGAGCACCCTCGCGCCGAGCTCGGGCCTTTCTTCCTCCTCGTCTTCTTTCTCGGCGCCCGCCCCGGCCGCCCCTGGAAAGCCGACCCGGATCGCAGCCACGCGCCCCCGGTCTGCGACACCTTCGACCTCGTCGACGTCCCAGCCGACGGTGCGCCGGACGCCGCCTCCGCCCCCACCGCCACTCCCGGTCGACAGCGGATCGGGCGATCGATCGGGTGATGTGGTCCGGGAGCGTCGCGAGACCTCGGCGCCGATCGAGGAGGTGGACGTCCCCGAGCCCGACCGGCCGGCCGTCGCGGCGGCTCCGGCACCCGCTCCCGCGGCCCCGAAGCGGACCCCGGTCCCCGCGCCGGCGAGCCCGCCGGCTTCCTCGACCGCCCTGCCGCCGGGCCCGGTGGTGAGCGGAGCCGGGGAGTCGGCCGAGACGCTGTCGCCGGCGGCTCAGGCGCTCTACGATCGCGGCTATACGCTCTATCACCAGGGGCACTACGTGGACGCCGAGGCGAGCTTCCAGCGCTTCCTCCAGAGCGAGCCCAAGAGCGAGCTGGCCGACAATTCGCTCTACTGGATCGGCGAGTGCCGCTACTCGCGGCACGACCTGCGCGGCGCTTTGGCCGCCTTCCGCGAGACCGTCGAGCGCTACCCGCAGGGCAACAAGGTCCCCGACGCGATGCTCAAGGCCGGGCAGACGATGGAGGCCCTGGGCGACAAGGAGGGGGCGCGGACGACGTACAAGGAGATCGCCAAGCGCTTCCCCAACACCGCGGCCGCGGCGGCCGCCGACGAGCGGCGAGCCAAGCTGCCATGACGCAGGGCGGAGCTGCCAGGGGAAGTTCGGGCCCTAAACCTCAAGCAGCGCTTGAGGTGTGGGCCACTAAACCTTGACAGTCGAAGAGGAACAGTGTAGCTTAGGCTATAGTGATTTCACTATAGATGGCGCATCCCTCCCGCAACAGGAGGCTTCATGAACGCGCGGTTTTCGGGTGTTGTGACGGCGGCGCTCCTCGCTACAGCGATGGCATCGCTCGGGGTCTCCGCGGTCGACGCGGCAAGCCGGCCGCCCAAGGGCCTCCACCTGGAGGGCGACCACTGGACGGCGTGGAATCCACCCACGCCCGCCCCCGGCGTGCAGGTCTACACGGTCGTCAAGGGCGACACCCTGTGGAGCCTGGCGAAGAAGTACAACGGCGATCCCTATCTCTGGCCCCAGCTGTGGGAGAAGAACCAGTACGTCCTGGACGCCCACTGGATCTACCCGGGCGACCCGCTCGTCGTCGGCCTTCAGGTGACCCCGGGCGAGAACCTCGCGCAGTCCGGGTCGGCCGGCGCCGGCGGGACGGGCGGCACGCCCGCGACGGAGATCCCCACGGCCGGTGGGCCGGATACGGCGGGTCTGGCGAAGCCGGACGCCAAACCGGCCATCGAGATCAAGGGGGTGCTCTCGGCGGGCGCCGCCGCCGGTTCGCCGATCCCGCTCGGCGGGGAGGGCGACATCGACTGCAGCGGCTACGTCGGCGACCTCCACGAGGCGTTCCCCTACTCGATCGTCGGCTCCGAGTACGACGTCCTCTCGCCGCCTTTCGACACCCATACCGGCACGGTCCAGCAGGGGCTCTACGGCGAGGTGGGCACCGTCAAGGTCGGCCTGTCGACGGGCGACATCGTCTATTTGAACGGTGGCCGCGCCCGCGGCCTCTCCCCGGGTGAGCAGTTCACCATCATCAGTCCCGACCACGAGGTGCGGCACCCGGTGACCGGCGACACCTTCGGTCGCTACTACCGCTACACCGGCCGCGTCCGGGTGCTCTCGGTCCAGGAGGATACGGCGATCGCCGAGATCTCCCACTCCTGCGATCCGATCCTCGTCGGCTCCGTGCTCCAGGCCTACCAGCCGGAGCCCGTGCCTCTGGCCCGGCCGACCGCCATGCGCCCGGTCAACTACCCGACGACGGCGGCCAAGCTCGCCGGCGCGCCGACGATCGTCCTCTCGAAGGACGACATCGTCTCGCTGGGAGAGGACTCGATCGTCTGGATCGACCGCGGCGCCAACGCCGACGTCACCCCGGGCGACATCTATACGATCTATCGACTGAACCGCTCGGGCCTGCCGCCGGTCGTCCTCGGCGAGCTCGCCGTGCTTTCGGTGCATTCCAAGTCGTCGGTGGCGAAGATCCTGCGATCGCGATTCAGCATCTACGTCGGCGACCGTCTCGAAGCCAAGTAGTTCCCGCGGAGGTCCCCCCGGCCCCTGGCGGTCCGGGGGAAGGCCCCTCTTTGTCCGTAAGGGTCCGTCGCTCGCCGGCAGCCCCGCCGTCGCCTGGCATTCGTTGGCCACCCGGGGCTCTATGGTATTCTTTGAGGCTACCCGCCACTCGAAGGAGCAAACATTTGGCCGAGCAGAATCTCAATGGACGTTTGCACCAGATCGTGGATGAGCTCGTCCGTCGCGGTGTCACCCTGGAGCAGGCACGACGGGAGTTCGAGCGCCAGTTCATCGTCGCCTCGCTGCAGTGCAACCAGGGCAACTTCTGCCGCTCGGCGCGGTCCCTCGGAGTCCACCGGAACACCCTGCGCAACAAGGTCTGCGACCTGGGGATCCTCTCCGAGGACTATGACCTCCCGGGCCGCCGCGCCACGCGCCGCAAGAACCAGATGACCTGAGCCGCCCCGGCGCCTCCGGTCCGCCCTACCTTTCGCCTCTTCCCGGCTCTCTCCGGTTCGCCCCCCGCCTACCTTTCGCCCCACCTGGCACACATTTCGCAGCTTTAGAACGGTCGATATTCGTGTGCTCTCTCGGGGGTCCTCCGAGGGGCTTAACCGCTGTTTGAAGCGCGTGCCCTTTTGGCGGGTGCGCACGACACAAGGAGGAGCTGCCGATGAGACTCCAACCCCAAAGGGGGTCTTTCACCGTGCTCGCCACCTTCCTGGTGCTGGCGATCTCGTTCGACTCCAGCCCCATTCTGCCGTCCGTTCCTGCGCCGTCGCGACTCTCCCGGCAGGCCCCCGATCCGCGGGCGATCGCCCTGGTGGACGAGCTGACCGGCCATGCCCCCCGTACCGACGTCCCGGGCGGAACGGTCGGGGGGACCGACCTCCAGGTGATCCGGCGCGGCGACCTGGATGCCGCCCTGCTTCCCAGCCTGCCGGGCGCCGAGCCCTGGAGTGGGGCCGAAGAGCGGGGCGCCGAGCTCGCCGTCGTCCGCAAGCTCCCCTTCGGCCGCGCCATGGCGCAGGCGGCGGAGCGCCACCGGCTCGACCCGCTGCTCCTCGCCGCCATCGTCGAGACCGAGTCCGCCTTCGCGCCGGACGCCGTCTCGTCCGAGGGGGCGATCGGCCTCATGCAGCTCATCCCGGAGACCGGGCAGCAGTACGGCAAGACCGATCTCTTCGATCCCTACGTCAACCTGGAGGTGGGAAGCCAGTTCATCGGCGCTCTCCTCGAGCGCTATCACGGCGACCTGGCGCTCGCGCTCGCGGCTTACAACTGCGGTCCCGCGACGGTGACCCGCTACGGCGCGGTGCCGCCGTTTAAGGAGACGCGCGAGTTCGTCAAGGGCGTCCTCGCCCTCTACGTCGAGCACCGCCAGAGCGCCTGGAAGCGGTCGAAAGAGAGCACGGACCTCCTGCGCAGCTCGGTGCTGGCCGCCGGCGGGAGCGACGGGAGGGAGTCTGCGGCTTCCTCCAACTCTAAGATGGCGAGCCTGTGGGGAGGAAACCGGGATGGGGGACGGGAGGAGCGGGGCCTGCTGGGGCGGGATCGGCGCTCTCTCTGGATGCAGACGATATCGCCAATATCGCCGATACGGGCAGTGCCCCAGATGGCGCAGAGCTCGACGGTCCCCGCCCGCTGAAGCGCCCGTGGGGAGCGCTCGTTCGAGGAGCGTTCCCCCGAACCAGGCCTGAAGCGCAGGAAAGAGAAGGTAGGCCCGGAACGACCTCGAGCTAGGTCTTCCGGGTGTCGGTCTTCTCGTCGATGCGCTCGGTCCGGCGGGGCTCGTCGTCCTTCATGCCCTGCTTGAAGTTGCGGATTCCTTCGCCGAGCCCTTTGCCGAGACCGGCGATCCGGCTGGACCCGAAGAGAACGAGGATGATGACGAAGATGACGACGAGCTCAGGGAAACCGAGGCTGGGCATACGATTCTCCAACAGGACGGCAAGGACCGCCCCAAGGCTTTCGACTACAGTCTAACAGATCAAGTGCCAGGAGGGCTCCAGGGCGGGACCCCAGCGCTCGGCGAGGCCGGGGACGAGGGCCGCAGCCTCGGGGAGACGGTGGAGGTGGTCGAGGCAGCGGCCGAGGGTGGGCGGGATCAGCGGCAGGTGACGGTTGGCGCCGCGGCGGGCGAAGGCGGCGAAGGTGCCCACCGCCTTGAGCGTCCGCTGGGCCGCGGCGCGGTGGTAGCGCAGCCGCTCGTCCGCCCCCGGTGCCGCCTGGGCGAGGAGTGCCTCCTCGACCTCGGGGGTGGGGAACAGGGTGTCGTTCAAGAGCGAGGCGAGGTCATAGGCCGGCGGACCCAGCCGGAGATCCTGGTGGTCGAGCACCCCGAGGGCCGGCCCGCCCTCCGTGCTCTCGGCCGGGAGCGGCATGAGGTTCCGCGCCATGAAGTCCCGGTGGCAGGGGACCGCCGGATCGTCCGCGAGCCGGGCGCAGAGCTCGGCGAGGAGGGCGGCGAGGGCAGCCTCCTCGTCGCGGGCGCCCAGGAGGCCGCGGGGTTCGAGGAAGAGCTCCCAGGTCTGCCGCAGCTCTTTTAGAAGCAGCTCGCGGTCGAGCGGCGGCGAGAGCCCGGCCACCCGCTCGGGCGGCAGGGCGGCGATCCGCCGGATCTCTTCTAAGGCCGCCGCGAAGTAGGGGAGGAGCGCGTTGCCCGGCTGGCCGGTCTGGATCGCCCAGTCGGCGAAGGTGAGATTGCCCAGGTCTTCGAGCAGCATGGCGCCGCGGTCGCAGTCCGCCGCGAGCACCCGCGGCACCCGCACCCCCGCCTCAGCGAGGAGAGCGGTCGTGACCAGGAAGCGCGGGCAGATGGCGCGGATCTCGGGCGGGTAGGTGGCGAGGATCGCCGTCCCACCGCCGGCGAGCGTGAGGCGCGCATAGCGGCGGGGGGAGATGTCGCCCGAGAGTTGCGTCAGCGTCTCGACCGGGTGGCCGCTCGCCCGTAGCCAGGCTTCCATCTCCGCGGTCTCCTCGGTCTCCTCGGTGCTCGACTCCACGGGGCCCTTTCCCAGAGCGCGAAAAGCGCGAAAGAGCAGGTAGGCTACCACGCGGGCCGGCCCGCCGGGGGCCTCCTGGGGGAATGCCCGGGGGATGCCAGGGGATGCCGGGGAATGTCGCTTTCCTCTCCATCTGTCACAGCCGGAGCCAGGTTTGACACTCTGCGCCAGGGGGGCCCATAATCCGCCGGTCGGCTTCTTCCAGCAGCGCGAGGGAACGGGAAACCGAAGAGCCGGGAGGAATTACGCTGGACGACAAGCTCCATCAGATGCTCAAGGATCTGCGCCGCGCGCTCTCCGACGCGATCTCTGAATCGTCGGAAGTGTCGCGCAACCTGCGCCGGATCCGCGAGGAGGGTTACTCGCTCTACTTGCTGGTGGACTGCAAGCGGGAGAGCCACGAGGGAGAATCGCTCGCCCTCTCTCCCGCCACGCGGACCGCCGCGGCATCGACGTCCCTCTCCTCCTCGGCGCCGTCGAGATCCGACCCCAGCTTCCAGATCAACGGCCGGGACCTCTCGTTCCTGAAGTCGATCGGGATCGACCCGACGAGGCGTCTGCGCCGCCGCCGCTCGACCCTCTAGCCTTCAGACCCCACGCGCCGCGCCGCGCGTCTTCACCATGGAATCCTCTCCTACGACCGCTAGCGTCTCAACCGACCTGCGTCCGGACGTCCTCGGCCTCTCGCTGCCGTGCCTCCGGGAGACGCTGGCGCCGGTCCTCGACCGGCCGTTTCGGGCGGCGCAGATCTGGGAGGCCATCCATCGCCGCGGGGTGCTCGACTTCGCGGCCATGACCGACCTGCCGCAGGCGATGCGGGCCGAGCTTCAGGCGCAGTTCCGCCTGGGCCTTCCCGAGATCGCCGAGCGGAGGGTCTCTTCAGACGGCACCGCCAAGTATCTCTTCCGGCTCCCCGGCGCCGCCACGGTCGAGGCGGTCGACATCCCCGACCGCGACCGCCGCACCTTCTGCATTTCGAGCCAGGCCGGCTGCGCCCTCGCCTGCACTTTCTGCGTCACCGGCTTCTGGGGTGCCGGCCGCAACCTGACGGCGGGAGAGATCGTGGCCCAGGTGCTGGCGCTCAGGAAGCACGGCGGTCTCGTCATCGGCGACGGCATCAACCTCGTCTTCATGGGGATGGGCGAGCCGCTCCTGAACCTCGAAAATCTCAAAGGTGCGATCGATCTCCTCGCGGAGACCATCTCGCCGCGTCGCATCACGGTCTCGACGGTGGGGGTGGTCCCCGGCATCGAGGAGATGGCGACCTGGGAGCGGCGGCCGAACCTCGCCGTCTCGCTCCACGCGCCGGACGACCTGCGCCGCAGCCGGATCATGCCGATCAACCGCACCTATCCGTTAGCCGAGCTCTTCGCCGCCCTCGACCGCTACCCGCTCGAAAAAGGCCGGCGGATCACCTACGAGTACATCCTGATCCGCGACCTGAACGATGCTCTCCGGGACGCCGACCAGCTGGCGAAGCTCCTGCGCGGCCGCAAAGCCAAGGTCAATCTCATCCCGATCAACCCCGACCCGGTGCTGGGCGAAGCGATGGTGCCGCCGCCGGACCGGGCGATCCAGAGCTTCCAGGAGCGTCTCCTGGGCCATGGGCTCACCGCAACCGTCCGCCGCCGCCGGGGCGACGACGTGAGCGCCGCCTGCGGTCAGCTGCGGGCGTTCGGCCGGGAGGCGCGGGGTTTTCGGATGGGTGGAACGGACGGGGCTAGCGGAGGAGATTCCGCAGGGAGATCGCGAGCCCCGGGAGAAGCGGGGTCGTAAGGACGTCGCCGGCCTCCGCGTCGAGCTCGGCGACTGGCTGAAGACTGTTCCCCGTCGGCTGAAGGCTGTTCCCCGTCGGCTGAAGGCTGTTCCCCGTCGGCTGAAGGCTGTTCCCCGTCGGCTGAAGGCTCTTGCCGGTCGATCGATAGACCCGCACCCGCGCGGCAGCCGGGTCGAAAAACCAGCACTCGCAAACTCCGAAGAGACCATAGCGGGCGAGCTTCCGGCTCTCATCGAGGCGCCGGGTGCTCTCGGAGAGGATCTCGATGACGAGATCGGGAGCACCCTGGACGTTCTTCTCGGTGACGGTCGCGGCGCGCTCGTTCGAGACGAAGATGAGATCGGGTTGGAAGACGTCGTGCCGGGAGAGGACGACGTCCAAGGGAGCGGCGAACACCTCGCCGAGCCCCGAGGCCTCGGCGAAGGCGCCGAGGCTCAAAGAAAGCCGCATGGAAATCCGCTGGTGTCTCGTCCGCGGGGCCGGGGACACGCAGTGATCTCCGTCAACGATCTCATGGCGCTCTCCATCCGGGGGGAGGAGCGCATAGTCTTCATAGGTGAGCTTGCGATGGGCGGCGTCTCGGACGGCCATGAGGGCTCCTACAGCGCTTGGGGAAGCGTACCACGGGCGTCTTTAATGCCCTGAAGATCGTCTTCATCTCTGTATGCTGCTCGAGCAGATCCTCCTACCGCAGCGTCAAAAAACAGGTCGACGCCATACACAACGGCTTTCTTGCGAAGATTGAGCACGACCTCGTTCCACACGTAGTTCAGACCAGCGTCGAAGAGGCCAATCGCGGTCGAACCGACGAACCTCGAGAGGTATCTGGCGTCGCGCTTCTCGGCGAGGGAGGCTAAGAGCATACTTTGGCGAGTATCGACCGCTGAGCGGATTCTTCTTTAAGAGAGATGGCTGACCCTTGAGCCCAAGGACACTCAGGCCAGCCTCCGGCTCGTGAGCCAACGCCTTGCTCACCCGATTCTCGCCGCGTGATCTTCTGGGGCGATTCGCAATTTCCCCCGCCCAGATCCTTCGCTCCGCTCAGGATGACGGTAGGAAAGGTCATCGTGAGCACACAGGATAGGAACTGACACGCGAGGAGAAGCTCTCGTCGAGATCTACGACGACCTGACGGCGGCCTGAGGCGCCTCAGCCGGCCCCCTACCGGTTCTTCGAAGCCAACCGCTCGCGGATCTTCCCCAGCTTTTCCTTCTGCTCCGGCGTCAGGACGTCCGGCATCGGGCCGCCGAAGTAGCTCCAGCTGTTGAGCGCCATCGCCTGCTGTTCGGTCAGATCGAGGGCGGCTAAGTCGGGGTGGCTCGTGTGGAGGTTGTACTTCGACTCGATGAAGCGCGGCCGGCGCTCAATGTCCTTGATCTCGGCCTCGGGGAGGTACTTCTTCCCTTCCGCCTTGGCGATCGGGTTGTCGGAGAGGAAGGCGTAGAACCCTCCCTGCTTCTTCAAGGCTCCGGCCATCTTGCCGATGTCCGTCTTCGACGGGTCGTACTCGACCTCCACGACCTCGCCGGAGAGCTCGCCGATCCGCGTCTTCACCACCCCTGGCACCCGGTCGAGGGTCGCCTCGCCGGTCCAGTAGCAGTACATGTTGAAGAGGGCGGTCTTGGTCTTCGGCGGGGCGGCCGGCGCGGCGGCGGTCTGGGCGATGGCGTGGGTGGGCAGGGCGAGCCCGGCCGCCAGGGCCGCGGCAGCAGTGAGCATCATTCTCAAGGATCTCTTCGTGAGGTTTGGCATTGTGTCCTCCTTCTTCCATCCTACGGGGAAAAGGCACCGGGCGGATCTTGTGAGGGGCCCCGATCCCCCCTCTTGACCCCCCATGTTAGACTCTCACACCCATCATTACGGCAGAGGACCGGAGGAGCTACTGCATGGCGCTCAAAGACATCGCCCCTCAAGAGTATCCGGACGTCGTCGGTCCGGAACCCGTGGATCTCGAGCCCGGGGCCTTCCGGCCCTTCATCCCGGCCGAGGTGGTCCTGCCGGAGCTCAACATTCTGCCGCTCCTCATGGGCACCCTCCTGGGGATCGTCTTCGGGGCCTCGTCGCTCTACCTGGTGCTCAAGGTGGGGTTGACGGTCTCCGCCTCGATCCCGGTGGCGGTCATCTCGATCACTCTCTTCCGTATCCTCTCGAAGATGGGCCTCCGGAACGCCTCCATCCTGGAGAACAACATCGTCCAGACGGCAGGGTCGGCCGGCGAGTCGATCGCCTTCGGGGTCGGCGTCACCATGCCGGCGATCATGATCCTCGGCTTCGACCTGGAGATCACCCGGGTCATGCTGGTCGCGGTCCTGGGCGGCCTGCTGGGCATCCTCATGATGATCCCCCTCCGCCGGGCGCTCATCGTCCAGCAGCACGGAATTTTGAAGTACCCCGAGGGGACGGCCTGCGCCGAGGTGTTGAAGGCCGGCGCGAGCGACGAGGAGCGGGCGATCGCCGCCCGCTACGCCGCCGCCGGCCGGCCGGACGCTCCCGTCGCCGCGGCCTCCTATTCCGGCGCCAAGACGATCTTCACCGGCTTCGGCATCGGTCTCCTCTACAAGACGGCGATGAACGCCTTCAAGGTCTGGAAGGACGTGCCGGAGAAGGTTTTCGGCGCGCCCTTCAAGGCGGGCTCCATCTCGGCCGAGATCTCCCCCGAGCTTTTAGGTGTCGGCTACATCATCGGCCCGCGGATCGCCTCGATCATGTGCGCCGGCGGCGTCCTCGCCTACCTCGTGCTCATCCCCGCCATCAAGTTCTTCGGCGAGGGGATGGCCGGGCCGCTCGCCCCGGGTCTCATCCCGATCCGCGAGATGGACCCCAACCAGATCCGCGGCGCCTACGTCCTCTACATCGGCGCCGGAGCGGTGGCGGCGGGCGGCATCATCAGTCTCTTCCGCTCGCTGCCGACAATCTGGCATGGCCTCAAAGGTGGCCTCGCCGACTTCAAGGGCCGGCAGGGGAGCGCCGGGGCGGCCACGCCGCGCACCGACCAGGATCTGTCGCTCAAGCTCGTCGGCATCGGCATCATCGTGCTCCTGGCGGTGATCATGCTCTCCCCCAAGCTCCACATGAACATCCTGGGGGCGCTCCTCATCATCCTCTTCGGCTTCCTTTTCGTCACCGTCTCCTCGCGGCTGACCGGGGAGATCGGTTCGTCGTCGAACCCGATCTCCGGCATGACGGTGGCGACGCTCCTCTTGACCTGCCTGATCTTCCTCGCCATCGGCTGGACGGGACCGGGCTACTACGTGACCGCCCTCTCGGTCGGCGCCATCGTCTGCATCGCGGCCTCGAACGGCGGCACCACCTCGCAGGATCTGAAGACCGGCTATCTCGTCGGCTCGACCCCGCGCCACCAGCAGACGGCGATCCTGATCGGCGCTCTGGCCTCGGCGCTCGTCCTCGGCCCCATCCTCCTGAAGCTCAACTCGGCCTCGACCGTCTACGTGCCGCAGACGAGCTATGAGCCTCCCACGACCTCGGCGATCCTCCCGGCCGGCGCCGGGGCGAGCCTGCCGGCCTACACCGCGAGCGTCCGGCCGCCGGTCGCCGGCGACTACCGGCTGCTCGCCGCGGGGGCGCCGGGGAGTGTGGCGGTTCCGGGCCTCGATCCGGGCGACTACCTGGTCGACGGCTCCGGCAAGATCGCCTACAAGGTGAGCCACAACTTCCCCGAGACGCTCCGGGTCACCGACCGGACCCAACTCGGCGAGGCGGAGAAGCTCGACGGTCCTCAAGGGAAGGACGATCCGGCGTCCTACAAGGTCTGGCAGAAGCAGGAGGATGCGAACGGTCCGGCCGCACGCTACCTGGTGAACGACGCCGGGGTGCCGGTCTACCTCGTCGACCCGGGGATCAACGGCACCCACCGGGTGCGGCCGAACGGCTCGACGGTCAACAAGTTCGACGCCCCCAAGGCGACGCTCATGTCCTACATCATCAAGGGCATCCTCAACCACAAGCTGCCCTGGGCTCTCGTCCTCCTCGGGGTGATGATCGCGGTCGTCCTCGAAATGTCGGGCATCCCGTCTCTCGCCTTCGCGGTCGGCGTCTACCTGCCGCTCTCCTCGTCGAGCCCGATCCTCATCGGCGGCGTCATCCGCTGGCTGGTCGACCTGAACCTCCGCAAGAAGCTCAAGAGCCGGAACCTGACCGAGGAGGAGCTGGTGGCCGAAGGCGACAAGAGCCCCGGCGTGCTGATGGCCTCGGGCTACATCGCGGGCGGCGCCATCGCCGGCATCATCATCGCCTTCATGGCGGGCGTCCTCACCGACTTCAACCAGAAGGTCACCGACCTGATGACGCGGGTCAATCCCTTCTTCACCGGTGATCGCTCGGACGTCCTCTCGCTCATCCCCTTCGTGATCCTGACCGGCCTCCTCTACCTGGCCGGCCGCGAGGCGATCCTCGCCGGCAAGAAGGCGAAGACCTAGGCTTTTCCGACCAGGCGGTCGATCTCACCCGGCGGCGGCAGGCCGCCGCCGGGCGCCTCTCCCCACTCCACCCGATAGACTGCCACCGGCTGGGCCTTCCCCTTGAGCTGGAGCGGCGGGAGAGGGGTGACGGCCGGCGGGGCCTGGATGGCCTGGTAGAGGGTCTCGCCCAGAAGGATCTCCCCCGGGCCGGCCTCGGAGCAGAGCCGGGCGGCGGTGTTGACGGCGTCGCCGATCACCGTGTATTCGAGCCGGCGGTCGCTCCCGATGTTGCCGGCGAAGACCTCGCCGGACTGCAGGCCGATCCCCACCGCGAGCGGGCGCCGGGCCTGGGCGCTCCACGCCTCGTTGAGGCGCAGAAGCCCGCGCTGCATCGCGATCGCCGCCCGCGCCGCGCGGTCGGGATCGTCGGGGTGAGCGAGGGGCGCCCCCCAGATCGCCATCATGGCGTCGCCCATGAACTTGTCGAGCGCGCCGCCGTGCTCGAAGACGATCTCGACCATCTCGGTGAAATATTCGTTCAAGAGCGAGGCGATCTCGTCCGGCGACAGGGCTTCGGAAAGCGCGGTGAAGCCGCGGATGTCGGCGAAGAGGACGACCGCCTGGCGTTTCACCCCGCCGAGCCGGATCTCGCCTACCTGGGCGGCGATCTCCTCCGCCAGCTCCGGGGCGAAGTAGCGCTTCAAGTTCGACAGCACCAGGGCTTCCCGCCGCACCCGCTCGACCAGCCGGCTGTTCTCGATCGCCACCGAGACGATGCTTGAAAACGACGAGAGGAACTCCAGATCCTCATCGGAGAAGGAGCTCGGCGCCGTCAGGCTGTCCAGGTAGAGAAGCCCGAGCGCGCTCCCCTCGCTCGCCAGGAGGGGGGCGCACATGGCGCTCTGGACGTTCGACCGCTCGGCACTTTCGGCGGTCGAGGAGCGGTCGCCGGAGTCGAAACGGTCGTCGGTGGGAGCGTTCTCGATCAGGAGGGCGGTGCGTTCGGCGATCGCCTCCCGGGCGAGGGCCTCGGGCACCGGCCAGTCGGCACCGCGGCCGTCGGTCCGGGAGAACGAGACCCGGGGGACGAGCTCGCCCGTGGGGGTGAGCAGGAGGAGGGCCACCCGGTCGACGCTCATCACCTGGAAGGTGAGGTCGACCACCTTGGCGAGCAGGCGGTCGAGGTCGGGCTGGCCGGAGAGCTCTTTCGCGATATCCAGGAAGAGGGCGAGGCGCCGCGCCAGGCGCTCCTCCTGGGATTGGCCGCCGATGCGCAGGCGCGAACGGCCCTGGGGCTCGGAGATCCGGGCCGCGATGTCGGCCGAGCCGGAGATCGGCATCCGGCGGAGGATCGTGGCGTCCAAGGGGCCGCCGTCGGGTTCCGCCGGGGCCGCCACGGCCTCCTCCGCCTCCTCCCGGAGCTCGAAGACCGAGCGGCCGAAGGTGATCTGGTCTCCCGGCCGCGCCATCGCCCGGGTGACCCGTTCCCCGTTGACGAAGGTGCCGTTCATCGATTCGAGGTCGCTCACCGCCAGGCCCTCGCCCTGGGCGTCGATCGCGAGCTCGGCATGCCGGCGCGAGACGCTGGGATCGCGCACCGGAAGGTCGCAGGCGATCGAGCGTCCGACCAGGAGCACGCGTCCCCGGGGGAGGGTGACCGTCTGATTTCCGATCGTGGCGACGAGCTTCAGGGTCAAAACAGAACCTCGGGCGCGGCGAGGGAGCCGGGCGAGCAGACCCCTACCCTACTACAAGCGGAGCCGGCCCGCCCCGGCGCCCCAGGGTCGGCGTTCAGTCGTTCAGGGGTGCGGGTTGAACCCGGGAGCGCGGCTGTGTTACCCTGCGCCGGTCTTAAGGACGCGTGGCGCATTCGTCTAGGGGTCCAGGACGCCGGCCTCTCACGCCGGTAACACGGGTTCGAATCCCGTATGCGCTACCAACCGCTCCTCCCACCGCGTTCCTCCGTGCGATTCCGAGCTTTTGCAGGCACCCTGTCCAGGGTCTCTCTCCCGGCGGTGCGGCCGTGAAGCGGCGTGCCCGCCTGGGGCGGGAGGTGGGCCCGGTCGTCCGGCTCGCCCTGCCGGTCGTCGCCGTGCAACTCGGCCTCATGTTCATGGGGGTGGTCGATACGATGATGCTCGGCCGGGTCTCGGCCGGGGCGCTCGCCGCCGGTGCCCTGGGCGATGCGGTGAGCTTCAGCCTCCTGGTGGGAGCCGTGGGGGTGCTGATGGCGATCGATCCGCTGGTGTCCCAGGCGCACGGAGCCGAGGACCGGGAGGCGGTCTCGGCGCACCTGGAGCGCGGCCTGGTCCTCGCCTTCGCCCTTTCGGTCCCCCTCATTCTCATCTTTTGGAACGTCCGCCGGTTCCTCTCCGTCCTGGGCGAGCCCGCCGGGCTCGTCTCGGGCGCCACCGCCTTCATCCGCGGCAGCATTCCCGGCGTCCTCCCCTTTCTCCTCTTCGTCGTCCTCCGGCAGACGCTCCAGGCGATGAGCGTCGTGCGGCCGGCGGTCGTCGCCATGCTGGTGGGGAACCTGGTCAATTTCGTGGGCGACTACGTCCTCATCTTCGGCCACCTCGGCGTGCCCGCACTGGGCGTCGCCGGCTCGGCCTATGCCACCTCGATCGGCCGCTGGATCATGCTCGCCATCCTCATCGTCTCCGCCCGCAAGACCCTGGGGCCCTACTTCCGGGGCTTCACCCGCCACGCCTTCGCCTGGCGGGCGCACGGGCATCATCTGAGGCTCGGGATGCCGATCGGGGTCCACCACTCGCTGGAGCTCTGGGTGTTCACCACGGTCGCTCTGCTCATGGGCCGGCTCGGGGTGAACGAGCTCGCGGGCCACCAGATCACCCTCAACCTCTCGGCCCTCTCCTTCATGGTGCCGATGGGGGTGGGGGCCGCCGCGTCCACCCGGGTGGGCAACGCCATCGGCCGCGGCGACATGCCGGGCGCCCGTCGCGCCGCCGTCGTCTGTCTGGGCCTGGGAGCCGGGGTGATGAGCCTTTTCGGGCTCCTCTTCGCGCTCGCGCCGCGGTTTCTCGCTTCTCTCTACAGCGCCGACCCCGGAGTTCTCGCCATGGGTGCCACCCTCCTCCCCATCGCCGCCGCCTTCCAGGTCTTCGACGGCGTCCAGGTGGTGGGAGCCGGAATCCTTCGCGGCGCGGCCGACACCCACATCCCCGCCATCGTCGCCCTCGTGGGCTACTGGGTCCTCGGGCTTCCGCTCGGAGCCCTCCTCACCTTCCGCCTCGGCTTCGGACCGCGCGGCCTCTGGTGGGGGCTCACCTTAGGCATCGTCATCGTGGCGCTCCTCCTCCTCGCTCGCATCGCGCGGCGGTTCCGGGGGAACATCGCGCGGGTGGGGGAGGTTTAGTCCTGGGACCTGGACGGATCGAGCTCGCCAGCCAACTCGCCGAGTTGCCGTTGCAGGGCCGGCGCGAGGCGATAGCCCGCTTCGGCCAATCGCTCCAGTATGGGTAGAACCCGCTCGATTTGACCCTGCCGCTTGGCGATCAGGAGGACTCCGCCGGTTCCGATGAAGGGTATGCCTCGGTTTCTGGCTACCGAACGCCCGCGCTTCTCATCCATGAGCAGCGGATCGCCCGGATGCTTCTCGGCCAGCAGTATGGCTTCGGCCTCTCCAGCATCCAGAAAAAGCCTCAAGGAACGCAGACCTTCGGCACGGTCGGGGGTTTCGAGTTGAATCCAGCCGTCCTCCAGAGCGATGGCGAGCAGACGGGAGCCAGGACGGCCCTTCGACAACTCCAGCTCGGCGGCAACCGCTGGTGGAATCAGAATCCCGCCGTACAGATCTTTCAGGATCGAGAGATGATCGATCCGCGCCAAGCCGATGAGCGGACCCGCGTCGGCGATGATCAATGGCGGGCCGGTCGGACCTCGACCTCCTCGGCAAGCTCGGCGGGATCGTAGTCGACCGCGGGTATTCCGGCCTGGCCCAGCAGCTCGATGAATTCCTCGATTGAGATCGAGGCGATCTTTGCGGCCTGGGCGAGGCTTACCTGCCCAGCCTCGAACAGGTGGAGTGCCAGTGCTCGATTCACCCCGTGGGCGAGCAGACGCTCGTCGAAGGGCAGCGCGAGAATGGCGGGCCTGCCATGTTTCGTGATCAGAGTTAGCCGACCTTCCTCCGCCTCGCGGAGCAGCTCACCTGAACGCTGCCGCAGATCACGAACCGTAAAGATGTCTAAGGGTTCCATGGCGACTCCTTTAAATGTACCCACAAAGCGTAGCACATTCCTGACGACGAGCTCCTGCTCGGAGCCTGCTGGTAAGCTGCACTCCCCGCGTGGCGCCCTGACATCCGTGGGCTGGAACTGATGACCCGTCGCCAGAAGATCCTCTTCTTCGCTCTCTTGGTTCTCCTGCTCCTCGCCCTGGGGATCTGGCTCGTCCTGCGCTTCCGAGGCCATGCCGGAAAGCCGGAGCCGGATCGCCTGGTGCTGGTTCCGAGCCGCTTCTCCGATCTTCCCGGATGGCGGGAGGATGCGGTCGAGGCGGCGCTCTCCACGTTTTTGAAGTCTTGCGCGCGGATCGAGCGCGAGAAGAGCCGCTCCGCGGAGGCTCTGGGGACTCTCGCCGAGTGGCGGGACGAGTGCGTGGAGGCGGCGAAGGTTCCAGGTGGGGAGCGGGGGGCGGCGCGGAGCTTCTTCGAGATGAGGCTCACGCCGGTCGCGGCGAGCAACCATGGCGAGCGGACGGGGCTTTTCACCGGATACTACGAGCCGACCCTCCATGGGAGTCGCCGGCCGAGCTCTCGCTACACGGTTCCCCTCTACCGGCGGCCTCCGGAGCTCGTGACGGTCGATCTAGGGCTCTTTCGCGACGATTGGAAGGGGCGACGGATCGCCGGGAAGGTGGAGGATCGGGCGCTCCTGCCCTATCCGGACCGGACGGCGATCCAGAAGGGGGCGCTCGCCGGTCGGGGACTGGAGATCGCCTGGGTGGACGATCCGATCGACGCCTTCTTCCTGGAGATCCAGGGCTCGGGCCGGATCGAGCTCGCCGAAGGTGGCGTGCTGCGGGTGGGCTACGCAGCCCAGAACGGCCAGCCCTACTTCGCCATCGGCCATGACCTCATCGAGCGCGGGGCCTTGAAGAAAGAGGCGGTCTCCCTCCAGTCGATCCGCGCCTGGCTCCTCGCCCATCCCCGGGAAGCTCCCCAGGTTCTGGGACGGAATCGCTCCTATGTCTTTTTCGAGGAGCTGAAAGGCGAGGGACCGCTGGGCGCCGAGGGAGCGCCCCTCACCCCCGGGCGCTCGCTCGCCGTCGATCTTAAGTACCTGCCTTTAGGCGTGCCGGTCTGGCTCGACGGCACAGCGCCCGCGGCCACCGTGGCCACCGCAGCGAGCGAGAAAACGCCGGACCGACCGCTCCGGCGGCTTCTCATCGCCCAGGACACCGGCGGCGCCATCACCGGGCCGGTGCGGGGAGACGTCTTCTGGGGGCACGACGAGGCGGCGGCTTCGATCGCCGGCCGGATGAAGAACCCGGGGAGGATCTGGCTCCTCCTGCCGAAGAGCGTCGCCGCCCGGCTATCGACAGGACGCTAGTGAATGCGGTCCGAGGACCAGGGCCCCTTCTTGACCTCCCCCGCACCGGGGACCACCCGCAGGCCGCTCTTCTTCCGCATGCGGTCCATCTTGCGCTGGAGGAGCCAGCGCTGGAGCCGCAGCCGATAATCCCGGAAGCCCCGCCGCATCCCACTCCTCGTGAGATAGAGGTAGGTAAATCCTACGGCGGTACAGATGCCCAGGAACCCGGCGAGGTCGCGGGTCTGGAGGAATCCCATGAAGGCGAAGAGGATCTTGAGCCCGAGGAACCAACGCGCCTGGATCGGCAGGACGAAGAACAGATAGATCGTCGCCCGCCGGTTCATGGTGGCGAAGGCCGCCACGATGATCGACGTCAGCGTGAGCTGCCCCTGCATCAGGGGGAACGGGATGGAGCCGGAGAGGTCGGCGGCGGCGCCACGGCTCAGGACCGCTTGCACGAGGAGGGCGACCGCTCCCGCCGCCACCCCGGCGAGGACGATCATCCGCCAGAAGTGACGCCGCCCCAGTTGGAGGAAGACGTCGCGGGCGAAGAGAAAGAGGATCAGCAGCTGGAGCAGAAACCAGAAGCTCGGCGCGCCATAGCCGACGAACGGATAGGTCGCGAGCTGCCAAACGAAACCGACGCGCCACACCGCGGGGGTGAGACGGAACAAATTCACGACCCCGGGGATGAAGAACTGGAGCGAGAAGGTGACGAACACCACCGCCAGGAGGACGAGGACGTCCTTCGGCGGCGGACCCATGCCGCCAACGTCCAAGATCGTGCGTCCGGGTGGGGCGTTACGGCTATACAAGGGGGCTCCGCGTCCAATCGGTCGCGGCCATTGTAGCGGAGCCCCGGTGGAAACTCCTCACGCGTACCGCACCCAGCGCCAGATCTCCTGGATCGTCGGCTTCTTGCCGTACATGAGGATGCCGATGCGGTAGATCCGGGCGGCGAGCCAGATCATGCCCGCGATGAAGGAGAGGGTGAGGACGTAGGAGAGGAGGAGCTGCCAGAGCGGTGGCGGCTGGAGGGCGATGCGGAGCGTCATCAAGAGCGGGGTGAAGGGGGGGATGAGCGAGGAGACGACGGCGAGTGTCGAGTCCGGGTCGTTGATGATGCGGAACATGATGAAGAGCGGGGCGATGAGGAAGAAGACGATGAAGGCCGCCACCTGCTGGGCTTCCTGGAGGTTGTTGAAGGCGGCGCCGATCGCGGCGTAGAAGGTGGCGTAGACGAAGAAGCCGAGGACGAAGAAGATCGCGAAATTGACCGCCAGGGCGAGCGTCACAGTCGGCAGGTGCATCCCGGCGGGCAGGAAGGCGATCGAGGCGACGATGCCCGGCGCCGTCAAGGCGATCAGGGTGGCGAACCAGATGGTGATCTGGGTGAGACCCAGGCAGCAGATGCCGACGAGCTTCCCCATCAGGAGGTCGAACGGACGGACGCTCGCGACCAGCACCTCGACGATGCGCGAGCCCTTCTCCTCCAGCACCCCGGTCATCACCTGCTGTCCCCAGATGGCGATCACCATGTAGAGCATCATGAAGAGCGCGTAGGCGAAGGCGAACTCGGCCATGCTCTCCTCGGAGCGGCTCCCCACCTTGCCGATCTTCACCGTGTCGAGGTCGACCGGCTGGGTGAGCGCGCCGATCCGCTCGGGGTCGAAACCCGCCTGGCGCAGGCGCACCCGGCGGACCGCCGTCGAGAGGCTGTCCTTGAGCACCTCCTGGGTGACGAAGTTCGAGACGTTCCGAGCGTGGTATTCGATGTGGTTGGCGGCGAGCCCCTCGGGATCGACCCCGATCCAGGCGTCGATCGTGCCTGCTCGCACCCGGCGGTCGAGATCCTCCCGCTGGGCCGCCCGGCCGGGGAGCGGCGGCTCGACCGTGAGGTCGAAGCTCGCCTTGCCGCCGTTGCGGGACCGGTTGCTCCCCAGAGGGGACTGATTCTGCGCGACCGAGGGAGGCGCGGACGCGGTCGATGCCGCCGATGCCGTCGATGCCGCCGCCGCGCGCGCCGCGAGCACCGACTGGAGCTCGCCGGCCACCTGGCCCGTAGCGTCGACCACCACCACCTTCTGGCGGGTCTCCGACTTCGAGAGGAGGAGCGACGGCAGGATCGTCACCGCGGCCAGGAAGACGGGGAGGACGAGGGTGGCGATCCAGAACCCCTTGCCCCGAACCCGCTGCAGGTACTCGCGCTTCGCCACGACCGCTATGCTCTCAAGCTGCATCGCGCACCGCCTTGATGAAGATCTCCTCGAGCTCCGGCTCCTCGGAGCGGAACTCGCGGACGTTGACGAGTTGGACGACCTGGCGGAGGACCGCGGCGCCCTCGGCGTCGGGGGCGAGGAGGAGCTTCGCCCCGCGGTCCTGGACGAGCACCTGCTCGACCCCCGGGACCTTCGCGAGGCCCGCCAGATCGCCCTCCGCCACCAGCCGGAACGAGTTGTTGGACAGGCGCCGCTTGATCGTCCGGAGCTCGCCGGTGAGGACCGCCCTACCGTTCGAGATGAGGCAGATGTGGTCGCACATCCGCTCGGCGAGCTCCATGCCGTGGGTCGAGAAGAGGACGCTCTTGCCCTGCTGCCGGGACTCGATCAAGAACTCCCTGAACATCTCCTGGTTTAAGGGGTCGAGCCCGGAGAAGGGCTCGTCCAGGATCAGGATCTCCGGCTTGTGGAGGACGGTACCGATGAGCTGCACCTTCTGCTGCATGCCTTTGGACAGCTCCTCGATCTTCTTCTTCCCCCAGCTCGCGAGCTCGAAGCGTTCGAGCCAGCGCTCGATCTCGGGCGCCGCGTCGCGCCGCTTCAAGCCGCGGATCTCGGCGAGGAACATCAGCTGGTCCGAGACCGTCATCTTGCGGTAGAGCCCGCGTTCCTCGGGGAGATAACCGATCCGCAGCAGATCGGCGGCGACCCGCGGCTTGCCGAAGAAGCGGATCTCGCCCGAGTCGGGGGCGATGATGTCCATGATCATCCGGATGGTGGTCGTCTTGCCGGCCCCGTTCGGCCCCAGGAGGCCGAAGATCGAGCCCGGCGGCACCGCCATCGAGACGCCCGAAACGGCCTGGAAGTCGCCGTAGCTCTTGCGGACGTCCGTAAGCTCCAAGATGGGTTCCATGTGATCCCTCCCAACCCTCTGTACGCAAAAAAGCGCCGCAGGTTCGAGGCGACAGGATACAGGGAACCTCTAAGGAACGGGGTGGGAGGCCGTGGGGTCGATCCGCTTCGAGCCCACCCGAACCCAGAAGCCGTCGATCTGCCGGAAGCCTTTGGGACCGAGAAGCCGGCGCGCCATCTCCTCATTGACCTCCCAGAGTTGGAGGAAGGCATCGGGATGATGGTCCTTCGAGCACGTGCTCGAAGTCCCACTTGGCGTGGCCGGGCTGGAACTGTCGATAGTTGGCACGGTCGAGGAAGGCCGAGCTCGCTTCGCGGGCGATGACGACGTCGTTGTAGCCGAGGATGTCGACCATCCTCCAGTCCGTCAGATAGGCCGGGATGCCGGCCCAGACCGTGGCGACGACGGCGCCGGGCAGGGCGATCCTCTGGAGGGCGCGGGTCTGGTCGACGACGAGCTGGTGACCGGCGACGAGGACGGGCGGACGGGCGAGGAGGAGGTTGCGCCAGCGCTCGCCCGAGGGGGCGAAGGGCCAGACGCTGTTGGCGGCGAGCAGCCCGATCGCGGTCAGGGAGATCAGGGCGGTCGTCAGCATCCCCTTGGGAAGAGCGCCCGTGGAGAGGCCGGGCCAGCGCCTGAAGAGCCCGTCGAGCCCAAAGTTCAGGAGACCGTTGCCGAGCACGAAGACGAGCGGAAAGGCGAAGGCGACGAAGCGGTTCGCCTGCACGCCGCCGGCTTTTTCCCAGGCGTCGCCGCCCACCCAGGCGCTGTAGGCGCAGAAGAGGAGAAAGAGCGCCGCCGGGAGAATGAAGCGCCGCCTCCCTCGTCCGTCCCGCGCGAGGACGTAGACGGTGCCGACTCCGACCGGCAGCAGGATGCCGAGGTGGGCCACGAGCGTGTCCTTGAGAACGGCGGCGCCGCGGAGCACCCGCACGTCGAGCGGCACCCCGGTGAGCTTCAGGTAGTAGGTGTTGGGAAGGACGTCGTGGAAGTAGAGCCCACGGAAGGCGCTGTAGCCGAGCGCCACGGCGGCGAAGACGGCGGCTCCCTGCCGCCAATGTCGCCAATGCCGCCACTCACCTCGCCAGAAGAAAAGTACGAAGAGCTGGACGACGCCCACCATCAGCAGCAGGTCCATCCGCAGCAGATAGGCGGCGGCGCCGAGGAGGAGGAGCGGCAGGTGACGGTCGCGCCCGTCCTCCACGATGTCCAGGGCGAGGAGGACGGAGCCGGTCGCGAGCATCGCCTGGAGGCCGGTCTCCATCCCGAAGAGCGCCCAGTAGTTGAGGGGGTAGTAGAAGGCGGTGAGAAGCGCCGCCGGGAGACCCGTGCGCGCGCTTCCGAAGGAGAAGTGGCGGACGACGAGCCGGTGGACGAGGACGACGTTCCCGAGCAGGCAGGCGAGCGAGAGGAGTTGGACGACCAGGCTGCGGAGCCCGAGAGGCAGGCCCGAGGCGTTCACCGGAATCATGAGGAAGGTCCACAGCGGGTGGGTGAATCCTTCGACCGGAGCTCCCTGGCGCGCCCAGTTGAGCCCGAAGCCCTCGACCAGGTTGCGGGCATAGGCCATCGAGATCATGGCGTCGTCGAAGAGGCAGAAGAAACGCCGCCCGGAGACGTCGACCGTCGTGTCCCAGATGAAGCGTCCGCCCCAGGCCGCGAGGAGGACGAGGACGGCGAGAAGGGCCGGCGAAGGCCATTGCGGCCGCCGGAACACTCTCTAGGTCCGCCGGCGGTTGACGATCTTCATCGTCGGACGGGAGACGAACGGGAAGATGCCGCCTAAGAAGTTGAGCGTCTTCAAGAGGGCGCCCGGCATCCAGTGAACCTTCTTGCCGTGGATCGCCTTCCAGGCGAGCTCGGCGATCTGGCGCGGGGTCAGGTGAGCGCCGAAGGTTTCGAGCGAGCCCGAGCGGTAGGTCTGGCTCCGCACCATGGGAGTGTCGACATAGAGGGGCATGAGATCGGTGACGACGATGCCGTCCCGCTCGAATTCGAGCGACAGCCCCTCGGTCAGGCCGCGGACGAAGAACTTGGTCGCCGAGTAGGTGGCGAGATCGGGGACACCGTAGATCCCCGAGGCCGAGCCCATCGAGAGGATGTGCGCCCCCTTCGTGGCCTTGAGCAAGGCGAGGGAGGCGTGGATGCCGTTCAAGACCCCGATGACGTTGATCTCGACGGTCAGCACCTGCTGCTCGATGGGCACCTCCTCGAAGGGTCCCATCCGCATGATGCCGGCGCAGTTGAAGAGGGCGTCCATCCGGCCGCCGGTGAAGCGCCCGAACTCGGCCACCCGCTCCCGGTACTGGGCGAGGTCCCGCACGTCCAGAACCCCGGCGAGCGCCCGCTCGCCGATCTGGGCGCGGAGCGCTTCGAGCCCCTCCCGGTTGACGTCGAACAGCCCCACCCGCCAGCCGCGCTCGGCGAACAGCAGGGCGGTCTCCCGCCCGATCCCGGAGGCGGCGCCGGTGATGAAGATGGATGACTCCATGGTCTCTCTCCCTACGTCCGTCCGATGGAACGCCGAAGGAGGAGTGTACAGCGCCCCGGCGACTCCGGGGTCTTATCTCGCGTGGTGCGGCCTGATAGGCTTCCCTCTGGGGAGGCGCTCTATGAGAACCGGCCGGATCGCCTCAGCCGCATCGAAGTCGTGGCCGACGAGACGGCGCACATCCTGCGCGGCAAGACAGGAGCGGAGAGGCTCGCCATGGCGAACGACATGTTCAACTCGGCGCGCCGCATGCTCCTCTCCCACCTGGCCGCCGAGCACCCGGACTGGAGCGCAGAGGAGGTCGCGCGCGAGACGGCGCGAAGGATCTCGCATGGACTCGTCTGAGCTGCTGCGATATGCCACCGGCCTTTTGGAGAGGTTGGGACTGCGCTACTTGTCCCTCTACCCCTCTCCCCAAATCTCCAACCCCGAAACCAGCAGAGTCGGCGAACCGATCATCCCGTCCAGCAGCTGAAACTGGAGGTCACGCCCGACCGCCACGATGCCGCGGAGGAGGTCTCCGATCCTGCCCGCGAGCCGCGCCGGGCTGACCGGGGCGGTCGCGCGGCCGGCTTCCACCGCGAATCCCAAGACCGGGAGACTGAAGGTGTCGGCTTCGACGTCGAGCGCCATGGGCCCGGTGGGGTCGATCAGGTAGTAGCCGGCTTTGAGCGCCTGGAGCATGGAGGCGACCGAGATGCGGGGCTCGGGCTTGATATAGAGGTGGGTGGGACCGGGGAGGGGGAGGTCGCGCCAGCCTGGACGGCGGCTGCAGCCGGTGGCGAGGAAGCCGCTCTGGCCGACCTGCCACCAGGCGAGGAGAGGCTGGCGGAAGGTGCCCTCCTCGATGAGCGACACTTCCTGGGTGGGCACCCCCTCGCCGTCGACGGGGGCCTCGAAGAGACCTCCGGCCAGGCGACCGTTGTCGATCAGGGTGAGGCAGCGGTTACCGATCCGGCCGCGGCGGTCGCGGAGCGCTGTGAAGCGGCTCGTGCCGCGGCCGCCCACGAAGAGCGGCAGGAGGCCGGCCAGGAGAGTGGCGGCGACCGCGGGGGCGAGGAGGATCTCGGCCGGTCCGGTCGTTTCAGGGGGGCGCCCTGAGGAGGCCACGGCGAGGCGATTGGCGAGGCGGCGGGCTAAAGCTCCAGGATGGAAGCGTTTGGCCTCGCGCGCCGCGAGGTAGAGGGAAGCCTGGGGGGCTGGGAGGCCGCCCGGGCCGGCGGGACCCGAGGCCTCCAGGTGGAGGGCGGCGACCCGGTGCCGGTAGCGCGCCGCGACGCCGCGGCTGTTCAGGAGCTCCGCCTCGCTCGACCCATCCTCCAGGGCGCCGCGGAGGAGCCGGGCGCCGGGAAGCTCGGCGGCGATCTCCCGGGCGAGGCTCGCGAGGAGCTTCAGGCCCTCGGTCTCGCCGATCAAGGGGGTGTCCAGATCCGACGGCGGATTCCAGGCCGGCACCGGCTGGGGCTCCGGCAGCTCCAGAGAGCGGCCCGAGGGCTCAGGCCAGGGACCTTCCGGACGGGGATCGCCCGTCCCGGCGGCGAAAAAGGAGCCGCGATGCCCGCCGGCGGTCTTGCCGCCGGCGCGGACGGCCCAGGCACGCTCCTGGCTGAACAGGGAGACCTCACCGGTCAAGCCGATCTCCAGCCGCCGGGAGCGGCCGCGCTTCAAGAAGACCTCGGCCTCGTCATGCCCGACCCGTACCGTCAGCTCGCGCAGGACGTGGCCGGAGAGGTCGGCCGTCGATTCCGCCGAGGTCGCCGATCGCTCGGGAGCGGACGAGGCCCCCGGTCGCGCCGACTTCGCCAGTTTCGCCAAGCGTTCCGTGATCGGCGGCGACGGCGGCGACTTGGAGATGGGGCTCATGCGGGGAGCACCTCCACCCCTTCCAGCCGGAGGGCCGGGGCGGTCGCCCAGACCGGCAGCTTCTGGCCCCCCTTGGCGCACCAGCCGGCACCGGCCGAACGGCTCACGTTGCCCACCGCGGTCACCCGGGTGAGGAGGTCGGCCACCCGTCCGTGCAGCTGGCAGGGACCCACCGCCTCGGCCGGGGCACCGCTCCGGATGCGGCGGGCATAGGGGAACCAGAGAGTGAACTCGCCGGAAAGCGGATCGAGATGGCCGCGGCTCGCTTCCTCCAGATAGAGACCCGCCTCGGCCTCGGCGAAGAGGTCAGCCTCGGCGGTTTCCCCGGCGAGAAGCTCCAGGTGGGTCGAGCGCGGGCCGGGGGGCAGGTGGCGGCTGCCGCGGCGGCCGGCGCCGGGGACGAAGGCGGGCGAGCTTTTCGCCCAGACGGCGTCGGCGAGCGGCTGCTCGACCACCCCGCCACGGAGGAGCCAGCGCCGGCAGACCGGGGTCCCCTCGTCGTCGGTCGAGCGGCGCACCCCGGGGGGCGCCGCGGCCGGGTCGTCGAGGACGTCGACGAGCGGCGACGCCATGGGGACCCCGAGCGCCGCCGACGGCTCTCCCCCCTGGGCCAGGGTGTCGGCCTCCAGGGCGTGGGCCACGGCCTCGTGGAGGAGAACCGCCACGGCCCCCGAGCCGAGGACGGCGACCCCGCGCTCGGCCGGTGGGGAGGCCGCCTGGCGGGCGCGGAAGAGAGCGACGCAGGCGTCGGCGACGCTCGCCGCGGCAGCCGCGCCGAGCTCCGGAAAGAGGGCTCCCCAGCGACCGCGGGGGAGCTCCGCCGCCACGCTCCAGAAGATCTCGTTCTGCGCCTCCGGCACCAGGCGCGAGCCGACCACCTGGATCGAGCGGTGGTGGCGGCGGACGGCGAGACGGAGGGGGAACCCCACGTGGTGGGCGCGGACGGCGCGGGTGACGAGGCCGGGAAAGTCGGCGAGCTCGAAGGCCAGGGGAGGATCGACGGGACCGACCGGAAGCGCGGGCTCCGGGTAGGTGGCGGAGGGGAGGGCGCGGGCGATCTGGCGGAGGGCCTCGGCGAAGGCGCGCGGCTCGATCTGGTCGCGGGAGGCGAGCCAGGTCCGACGGTCGCGCACCAGGCGGACGGCGAAGCCCTCCTCGCGACGGACCCGGAGGCCCGGACCTTCCCCATCGGGACCCTCGGACGGCAGCTCGACGTCCTCGCGGCGCTCGAAGAAGGCGTCGACCAGGTCCTCCGGTTGCTCGGCGATCTGGGAGAGGGTGCGGGCGACGGCGGCGGTGTCCAGCTGGGCGAACGGCACGACGGTCCATTGTGGCACAGGGGAGGGCTCGGTTGTAGGGGCGGCCCCCCGTGGCCGCCCTCCCCAGGGCACCCACAGGGGGGTGCCCCTACAGATTGCCGGGTTTCGGCGTGTCCGCCCGGCACGTGAGATAAGATGCCGCCCCAATGACAAGCGTACGGGCAGAGCGGGTCGAGGAGCTCCAGAGCCGGCTCAAGGCGGCGGAGCTGGGCGGCGGTGCCGCACGGGTGAAGCGCCAGCACGAGGCGGGGAAGCTCACCGCCCGCGAGCGGGTGCAGCTCCTGCTCGATCCCGGCTCGTTCGTCGAGATCGACGCTCTAGTCACCCACCGCTGCCGCGACTTCGGGATGGAGAAGAGCGTCATTCCCGGGGACGGCGTCGTCTGCGGCCACGGCACCATCACCGGCCGCCTGGTCTACGTCTTCGCCCAGGATTTCACGGTCTTCGGCGGCTCGCTCTCGGAGACCAACGCGCGGAAGATCTGCAAGGTCATGGACCTGGCGCTCGAGAACGGGGCCCCGATCCTGGGCCTGAACGACTCCGGCGGGGCGCGCATCCAGGAGGGGGTCGCCTCGCTCGGCGGCTACGCCGACATCTTCCTCCGGAACACCCTGGCCTCGGGCGTCGTGCCGCAGGTGAGCGCCATCCTCGGCCCCTGCGCCGGCGGGGCGGTCTACTCGCCGGCGATCACCGACTTCATCTTCATGGTCTCCGGGACGAGCTACATGTTCGTCACCGGCCCCGAGGTGATCAAGACGGTGACCCACGAGGAGGTCACCATGGAGGCGCTGGGGGGCGCCGCGACCCACGCCGCCAAAAGCGGCGTCTGCCACCTGACGGTCGAGAGCGACGCCGCCTGCCTGGCCGCCGTCCGCGAGCTCCTCTCCTACCTGCCGAGCAACAACCTGGACGACCCGCCGGCGGGGACCAGCGAGGACGACCCGGACCGCGAGTCCGCGGCGCTCAACACCCTCGTGCCGGAAGATCCCAACAAGCCGTACGACATCAAGCAGCTCATCGCGGGGGTGGTCGACGACGGCAAGTTCTTCGAGATCCACGCCGACTACGCGCGAAATATCGTCGTCGGCTTCGCCCGCTTCGGCAACCGGAGCGTGGGGATCGTCGCCAACCAGCCGGCTTATCTGGCCGGGGTGCTCGACATCGACGCCTCTTTGAAGGGCGCGCGGTTCGTCCGCTTCTGCGACGCCTTCAACCTGCCGCTCGTCACCTTCGAGGACGTGCCGGGGTTCCTCCCCGGTACCCAGCAGGAGCTCGGCGGCATCATCAAGCACGGCGCCAAGCTCCTCTTCGCCTACGCCGAGGCGACGGTGCCGAAGATCACCGTCATCACCCGCAAGGCCTATGGCGGCGCCTACTGCGTCATGTCCTCCAAGCACCTGCGGACCGACGTCAATCTCGCCTACCCGACCGCCGAGATCGCGGTGATGGGGCCGGAAGGTGCGGTCAACATCCTCTACCGCCGCGAGATCGAGGAGGCGGCCGACCCCGTCGCTCTAAGGCAGGAGAAGGTGGCCGAGTACAGGGCGCGCTTCTCCTCCCCCTATGTCGCCGCCGAGCGCGGCTTCGTCGACGCCATCATCGAGCCCAAGGCCACCCGGCGTGAAATCGTCCGCGCGCTTCGCCAGCTGGGGACCAAGCGCGCCAGCCTGCCGGCCAAGAAACACGGCAACATCCCCCTATGAATCGTCCCCTATGAATCGTTGTTTCCTTGACATCGTACAGGGCGCTGGGGCAAGCTGGCGCCGCTGTTCACACGGCCGCCGCACAGCTTAGGTTCGGCCCGCCATCAGAGGAGGGTACATGAGAGAAAAAGACCGCGAGCTCAGGCGCCGCCGCCAGCGCCGACTGAAGCGTTTGAAGAAGCGCCAGCCGGTGGAGACTACGGCCGGCAAGCCCGAGCGGGCGCAGGCTTCCAAACGGGCGCCCAAGAAGCCCCCCCAGGCCGAGGCGCCGGAGGGCCACGGCTCCAATGCCGCCCATGCCGCCAGTGCCGCCACCGCCGCCGCCCCGCCCGCCGACGAGGCGAAAAAGAAGCCCGCCGCCAAGAAGCCCGCCGCCAAAAAGCCGCCCGCCAAGCCGGCCGAGGGTGGTGAGGGCGCGCCCGGCGCTCCCGGCGCTCCAGAGCCCCCGCCGGAAGAGCCTGCGAAGTCCTGACGCACCTTGAGGCAACCTGAAACCCGAGATGCCCGACTATCGATCGCTCAAGGCCGTCGACCCCGAGGTCTACCAGGCCATCGCCGACGAACGCGCGCGCCAGAATTTCGGGCTCGAGCTGATCGCTTCGGAGAACTTCGTCAGCAGCGCTGTCCTCGAAGCGACGGGCAGCGTCCTGACCAACAAGTACGCCGAGGGGTACCCCGGAAAGCGCTACTACGGCGGCTGTGAGTTCGTCGACGTCGTCGAGCGCCTGGCGATCGAGCGCGCGAAGGCGCTCTTCTCTGCCCAGCACGTCAACGTGCAGCCGCACAGCGGCACCTCGGCCAACACGGCGGTCTATTTCGCCGTCCTGAAGCCGGGCGACAAGCTGATGGGGATGGACCTGTCGAGCGGCGGTCATCTCACCCATGGGCATCGCCTCTCCTACTCGGGACGCGACTTTCAGGTGATCTCCTACGGCGTCGACCGGGCGACCGAGCGCATCGACTATGACGAGGTCCAGAGGCTCGCCTTGCAGGAGCGGCCGAAGCTCATCATCTGCGGCGCCTCGGCCTACAGCCGGGTGATCGATTTCGCCCGCTTCCGGGAGATCGCCGACCAGGCCGGCGCGCTCCTGATGGCGGACATCGCCCACATCGCCGGCCTCGTGGCGGCGGGCATCCACCCCTCGCCCATCCCGCACTGCCACTTCGTCACGACGACCACCCACAAGACCCTCCGCGGACCGCGGGCCGGCATGGTCATGTGCGAGGAGGCTTTCGCCAAGGAGATCGACCGCGCCGTCTTCCCCGGTCTCCAGGGCGGACCGCTCATGCACGTCATCGCCGCCAAGGCGGTGGCGTTCAAGGAAGCCCTGACCGAAGAGTGGCGGGCCTACCAGCGGCAGATCGTCGCCAACGCCGCCCGCTTGGCCGAGCGCCTGGCCGCCGAGAAGATCCGGGTGGTGTCAGGCGGCACCGACAACCATCTCCTCCTCCTGGACGTGGCCTCGGTCGGCCTGACGGGGAAGGTCGCCGAGAAGGCCCTCGAAGCGGCGGGAATCACGGTCAACAAGAACACCATCCCCTACGATCCCAACCCGCCGCTCGTCGCCTCCGGGGTCCGCATCGGCACCCCGGCCCTGACCAGCCGTGATATGCGGGAGCCGGAGATGGACGTCGTGGGCGGCTTCATCGCCGAGATCCTCCGTGCCCCCGAGGACGATACGGTCCGCGACTCCGTCCGCGGCCGGGTCCGCGCTCTCTGCGAGCGCTTCCCGCTCTACGACGCCCTGACCTGAAGATCGTTCAGGCGGCGGCCTCCGGGACACCGAAGCGTTCGCGCAGCAGCCTTCGAACCTCTCCGATCAGAAAGATCGATCCGCAGGCGACGACCGTCCGGCCGTCGGCGAGGGCCAGCGCCCGGGTGAGTGCCGCTCCCGGCTCCGGCTCGACGAGGATCTCCGGGGGAGGGGTTCGCGCGGGGAGGAGCGCCGCGAGGCTCGCCGGGTCCAGGGCGCGCGGGCTCTCCGGGGTGGTGAAGACGAAGCGCCGGACGTGCGGCGCGAGGTGGGCGAGGATGCCGCGGGCGTCCTTGTCGGCGAGGACGCCGAAGAGGAGGTCGACGGGCTCTCCGGCCGCCGCCAGGTAGTCGCCGAGGGTCCGGGCGCCATCAGGATTGTGGGCGGCGTCGAGAAGAACTCTCCGACCTTCCGGCAGAACGATCCTCTCCAGGCGGCCGGGCCAGCGGCAGGCCGCGGCGCCCCGGACGATGGCACTGGCATCGATGCGGGGGAAGCCCGCGGCCGCGAGAACCTCCGCCGCCCGCACGGCGAGCCCGAGGTTCTTCGCCTGGTGGACGCCGGCGAGGCCGATCGCGAGGTCATAGCGACCGGCCGGAGTCGCGAGGAGAACGCGCTGGCCCACCTCGGAAGCCCGGGTTTCGATCCTCTCGATCTTCACCTCGGGAGGCGCGAAGCGCAGGTCCGCCCCCACCTCGGCCGCCACCGCGCGCACCGCCGCCGCCGGCTCGGCCGCTTCGATCCAGGCGAGGGCGGGCCGGCCGCGACGGAGGATGCCCGCCTTTTCGCGGGCGATGGCGGCCAGGGTGTCGCCCAGGTACTCCTGGTGGTCGAGGCCGATCGAGGTGATGAGCGAGAGGAGGGGGGCGGCCAGGTTGGTGGCGTCGAGCCGGCCGCCGAGCCCCACCTCCAGCACGGCGAGCTCCACTCCCTCCTCGGCAAACCAGAGAAAGGCGGCGGCGGTCAGGGCCTCGAAGTAGGTGGGAGGGCCAGAAGCCTCCGCATCGTCTTCGGGAGCATGATCGGCCGCGCCGAGCACCCGGGCGAGGAGATCGGCCAGCCGGTCTTCCGACACCGCGCGGCCGTCGATCCGCAGCCGTTCCCGGACCGTCTCCAGGTGGGGCGAGGTATAGAGCCCGGTGCGGTAGCCGGCAGCGGTCGCCATGGCGGCTAAGAGAGCGGAGGTCGAGCCCTTGCCGTTGGTGCCGGCGATGAGCACCGAGGGGGTGCGGAGCTCGGGATGGCCGGGATGGCCGCGATCGCCGCGATGGCCGAGCCGGCCGAGCAGGCGACCCAAGCGGTCGAGACCCAGCCGGATGCCGGAGGCTTCGAGCCGGCCGAGGATCGCTGCCGCGGTGGGCATGGGGCCGCGGTCTCTACTGGAAGTGGCGCAGGCAGCGCGCCAGCGTTTCCTTGAGCTTGGCGCGTTCGACGATCAAGTCGAGGAAACCGTGCTCGAGGAGGAATTCGCTGCGCTGGAAACCTTCCGGCAGGCTCTGGCGGATGGTTTGCTCGATGACCCGCGGCCCGGCGAAGCCGATGAGCGCGCCGGGCTCGGCGACGTTCAGATCGCCCAGCATGGCGAACGAGGCGGTGACGCCGCCGGTCGTGGGATCGGTCAACACCGAGAGGTAAGGCAGACGGGCCGAGCGCAGGCGGGCGAGAGCGGCGGAGATCTTCGCCATCTGCATCAGCGACAGCACGCCCTCCTGCATGCGGGCGCCGCCCGAGGCGGAGACGACGATGAGCGGCAACTCCCGCTCCAGGGCCCGCTCGGCGGCGCGGGTGATCTTCTCGCCCACGACCGAGCCCATGGAGCCGCCCATGAAGCGGTACTCCATCACCGCGAGGATCACCGGGATCTCCTCGATCCTCCCCCCGGCGACGATCACCGCGTCGCGCTCGCCCACCGCCTGCTGGTAGCTCTTCAGGCGGTCGCGGTAGCGCTTGGTGTCACGGAAGTTGAGCGGATCGGTGGGGGAGATGTTGGTGAACAGCTCGCGCGGCGCCTCCTCGTCGAGGAGGAGAGCGAGGCGGGCCCGGGCGTCGATCTTGAAGTGGTGGCCGCACTTGGGGCAGACGCGGAGGTTGCGATCGAGATCCCGGGAGTAGATGATCTCCTTGCATCCCTCGCACTTGACCCACAACCCCTCGGGGACCGTGCTGCGCGCACGGTCCTCGCGGACGGGCTTGGGTGTCTTGGTTTTCCTGAACCAGGCCATCTGCGGGCGCTAGACTTCGGCGGAGTGCCCTTCCTCGGCTTCGAGGTCATTGGCGATGCCGAGGCGCATGCAGGCCGCGTCATACATCTGGCGCGAGGCCTTCTTGGCGTTCTGGAGCTCGGCCAGACGGTCCTTCACCTTGGCGAGCTCCTCCTCGATCTGGCGGTCGAGCTCCTCCATCTCCTGCTTGGTGACGTCCAGCGTGTTCTCGTAGAATTTCCGTTGTTGGTCAGTAAGGCTCATGGTTCCTCCGGCACGACGATCCGCCCGCGGCCCGACTCTGCCGCGAGCGGCGGGGTATCAGGCGAGATATGAAGGCGGGCTTCAAAGGGATTACAGATCACAGCTTGAACGGGATCTTCAGCCGCGTCCACATCTTGACTCGGACCCCGCCCTTGAGCGCGGCCTTGTAACGAGCCCCGCGGGCAGCCTTGAGGGCGGCCTCGTTGATGCCGACGTTCTGCGCGATCGGCGTCAGGATCTTGGCCTCCTCCACCCGGCCGTTCTCATCGACGAGAACGGAGACGATGACGGTGCCTTCGACCCCCATGCGCCTGGCGACGGGAGGATACTCCGGTTTGGAAAAGCTGACAAGCTCGGGCATAAGGACGCCAGGGCCGGAAGCGACCAGGTCTCCCGGTTTGGTCGCCTGCGAGACCGGGGGGGCGGCGGGCTCGGGGGCCGGCCGCGAAGGCGCGGCCGGCGGAGGCTCCTCGGCTTTCGGGCTCGGAGCGGGAACCGGCGGCGCCGGGGCCTCCTGGTGCTGGACCGGCGGCTCCGTCCGTGCCGGCTCGGCGGGCGTCTCGGCGGCTGGCGATGCCGTCGCCGGAGTCGTCGCCGGAGCCGGCTTGCCGGCGGCCTTGGCGAGGGCGAGCTCCTTTTCGAGCTGCTTTTTCTTGTCTTCCAACTGCTTCCGGATCTCGCTCTCGTGCTTGGCGACCTCCTGGTCCACCATGCCGGAGATGTCGAGCTTGGCGGGTTGCGGGGAGGTTCCCTTCGTCGCTCCGGCGGCCGCGGGTAGCGCCGCGCCGCCCGGAGCGGGGGTTCCTGCTGGCGTCGCCTGTGTCCCTGGCACGAGAGAGCCTGGAGCCTGGGCGGAGGGGGCCGGCGCATCGGGGGCCGGGTGAGCCTTGTGGGCGAGGACGAAGTAGAGCACCACGCCGACGACGACGACGGCGAGGATCGCGGCGTAGAGCAGGCTCCGGCCCTTGCGCTCCCCTTCCTCGTGCCTCAGCTCGCCCAGGGGGGCGACCGCCTCGACCGGCGGCTCCAGGAGGCGGTCCGCGCTGCCGGCATCGAAACCGGCAAGACCGGCGTTGCCTGCTACAGGGGCGGCGTTGGCGAAGTGGGTGGCATCGCCGACGACAGGGACGGGCACGGCCGAGGGCACCGGTATTGGGGGCGATGGAGCTGGGAGCGGCGGGAGCGGCGGCGGCGGGAGCTCGGGGACCCCGGCGCCCAGAGGCCCCGGAGCCGCCTCGCTCGAGAGCAGCCGATGCATGTAGGCGGCCAGGTCGGTGTGGCTCGGCATCGGCTTCAGGCCGTAGAGGACCCCCTCGATCCGGGTCTGCATCTCGGAGGCGCTCTGGTATCGGTTCGCGGGGTTCTCGGCGAGCGCCTTCAAGACGATCTCGTCGACTTCGGGCGGCACCGAGGGGAGGACCGAGCGGGCCGTCCGCGTCCGGCCGTCGCGCACCGCTTCCAGGATGGACATCTCGCTGTCGCCCGGGAAGAGGCGCTCGCCGGTCAGCATTTCGAAGAGGATGGCGCCCAAGGAGAAGATGTCCGAGCGGGCGTCGACGGTCTTGCCCCAGGCCTGCTCGGGCGACATGTACTGGAGCTTGCCCTTCAAGGCGCCCATCTGCGTCTGGTTGGCCTTGGAGACCGCCTTGGCGATGCCGAAATCGCAGAGCTTGATGTCCCCCTCGAAGGTGATGAGGACGTTCTGGGGGGAGACGTCCCGGTGCACGAGGCCGAGCTCGCGGTCGTCGAAGTCGCGCTTGCGGTGCGCGTAGTCGAGGGCGGCGGCGAGACGGGCGGCGATCAGGAGCGAGAGCGCCAAGGGGAGCGGCATCGTCCGCCGCTTCGCCGCGTTCAGGATCGAGCGCAGGTCCTTGCCCTCGACGTACTCCATGGCGATATAGAAGTCGCGCCCGATCTTCCCCAGGTCGTAGATGTGGATGATGTTGGGGTGCGACAGCTGGGCGGCGAGCTTGGCCTCGTCGATGAACATGCTGACGAAGTCGGCATTGTCGCCCATGTGCGGCAGGATCTTCTTGATGGCGACGGTCTTCTGGAAGCCCTCGACCCCGCTCATCCGCGCCTTCCAGACCTCGGCCATGCCGCCGATCGCGATCTTCTCCTGGAGGGTGTACTGCCCGAAGCGCTCCCCCGGCTGTTGCCCCTCGACCACCCGGATGCGCTGGGTGGTCGCCACGTCCGACGCGACGGCCGCCGGAGCGGCAGGGGGTGCCGGCATCGGTGCTGCGGGCGGCGGCACCGGTCTCGGCGGCGGCGGGGCGGCGGGCCGGGGAGCGGTCACCGGGGTTTGGGCCGCCGGGGCCGCCGGGGTTGGGGCCGGCGGTGCCTTGGGTGCCGCTGGCGCGAGGGGAGGGGGAGCCGCAAGGGGCACGGCCTCCGTCGCCGGTTTGCGCCGCGGCCGGGCGAGCTCCTCGAGCGCCGCCATGTCGATCTCCCCGCCGGGCTTCGTCATCCGACGCCCACCGGTACTCTCGGTCGCGGTCGGCGGGGGCGGCGGAGTCGTTGGGGGCGCAGCGGTCGGCGCGGTCGGAGCCGGCCGGACCGGGGCAGGGATGGCGACGGGCGGCGCGGGTTTCGAGGCTGGCGGCGTCGCTGGCGTCGGCGGCGTGGGCCGCGGGGCCGGCCGGCCCATTTCGAGGCTCGACAGGGTGCGGCTGATCAGGGCATCCAGGTCGTCGTCGGTCTCCTCGCTCCGCTTGGAAGCGGGGGGCGGCGGCGGGGGCGCCGGCCGGGGACGGGAGGGGGGAGCGGTGCCGAGGACGCCGGAGAGGGTCTGTTCGAGCTTGCGCTGCATCTCCTCGTCGCTGCGGCTGAGCGGCTTGGCGGTCGGGGCCGGCGGTCGGCCGGCGGGGCTGGCGCCCGCCGGGGATGCCGGGGATGCCGCCGCCGAGCGTCCGACCTCGCTCTCGACCTCCGCCAGCATGTCGCCGAAGATGTCGCGGGAGGTCAGCTTCTGTCCGCTGCCGGCCACCGGTATGGCCGCGGTCGGCTCGCGACGGGTGGTGAGGAGCCGGTGGACGAGCGCGCGCAGGTCGGCGGTGGTGAAGGGCTTGGCGAGGAGCTCGTCGGCCTCGACGCCGCCGGTGCCCGACTGGGCGGCCGCCTCGGCGGTCTCGGGGAGAAGGGCCACGACGCCGGGGCCGCCCGCGCTCCGCGAAAAGGAGCTGGCGAGCGCCTCCATGCCGGGGAGAGAGGTGTTGACGACCACCAGATCCGGAGCTTCGGAGGCCGCCTCCTGGAGCGCCGCCGCCTGGCTATCCACCACCCGAACCTTGTAGCCCTCGGAGGCCAAGGCCTCCTGGATCTGGTCGAGGTACCGATTTTCCTGCTCGACGACGAGGATCGAGGGCATACGAATCTCCCGGGGTGACGAGCTTTTTTAGCACTCCCACCCGAGTGAGTCAATCGCTCGGGGTTTAAAAAATCTTGAAACTGCGGGATTTAGGCTCGCGCCCGTCGTCCGGGCGGCCCGGGCGGCCCGCGGGACCGCCCTTAAGGCGGCCGGCAGGCCTGCGCGCCCGGACGGGATCTCGGGTAGAATCTGCGTTCCCACCGTCCTTATAAGATCCGGGAGTCTGCATGTCAGGGCACAGCAAGTGGAGCACGATCAAGCACAAGAAGGCGGCCACGGACGCCAAGCGCGGCAAACTGTTCACCAAGATCCTTCGCGAGATCACCGTCTCCGCCCGCCTGGGCGGGGGTGACGTCAAAGGCAATCCCCGCCTGCGGGCGGCCGTCCTCGAAGCGCGGTCGAACAGCGTGCCGGGAGACAACATCGATCGCGCGATCAAGAAGGGGACGGGCGAGCTCGAAGGCGAGTCCTATGAAGAGGTCACCTACGAGGGCTACGGGCCGGGCGGAGTGGCGATCCTCGTCGAGGGCTTGACCGACAACAAAAACCGCACCGCCGCCGAGATCCGCCACCTCTTCACCCGCCACGGCGGCAACCTGGGGGACAGCGGCAGCGTCGCCTGGATGTTCCAGCGCCGCGGCTACTTCGCGGTCCTGCGCGGCGCGATGGACGAGGAGAAGCTCATGGAGCTCGCCCTGGAGCTGGGGGCGGACGACGTCGCGACCGGCGAGGACCACTACGAGATCTTCACCGCCCCCGAGGAGTTCAACCGGGTGCGCGAGGAGCTCGAAAAGCAGGGCCTCCCGACCGACGTCAAGGAGCTCGCCATGGTGCCCACCAATCCCATGGAGGTCCCGGCAGAGCGCGCCGGAGCGGTCCTCCGTCTTTTGGAAGGGCTGGAGGACCACGACGACGTACAGAAGGTATGGGCGAACCTGGACGTCGACGAGAAAGTTCTGGCCTCTCCGGCGTAATGCTCATTCTCGGCCTCGATCCGGGCAGCCTCCACACTGGCTACGGCCTGCTTGAAAAACGGGGCTCCGCCCTGACCACCCTGGATGCCGGGCGGTTCTCCTGCCCCCGGGGCCAGGCCCTGCCGGCGCGCCTGGCCCACCTGGTCGCCTGCTTGAGCGAGCTGCTCGCCCGTCGCCCTCCCGACGTGGTCGTGCTCGAAACCCCCTTCCACGGCATGAACGTCCATTCCCTGGTCGTCCTCGCCCAGGCGCGCGGCGCGCTCCTGGCCGCGGTCGCCGCACGGGGGGTCGAGATCTGCGAGTACAGCCCGGCCGAGGTGAAGTCGGCGGTGACCGGCAATGGCCGTGCCGACAAAGAGCAGGTGGCCAAGATGGTCCGCCTGCTGCTCGCGCTTCCCGACCGGGTTTTGGCCGCCGACGCGACCGACGCCCTGGCCCTCGCCCTCTGCTGCGCCCAGCGCCTGCGGCTGGATCGCCTGGCGGCCGCCGCGACGGCTCCCGTTCTCCGCCCCGGGGCCGGCGGGACCGGCGGCTGAGGGGGGATACGCGGGGTGGGCACTGTGCTACATTCAGAGCCTGCTATTGGCGGATCTGGAGTTCTACCAGAGAGGGCGTCGATGCCAGAGAGAGCAGGCACAGTCGACTCGAACCGGGGGTGCCACGGGCGCCCCGCGACCCGCCGGACGAGCGGAAAACCTTCCATGTCGCAGGACGAAACGGCCTAGGACCGATGGCTTTCCAGGGGTCTTTGAAGGAGCTGCCGCTCCCCGACATCATCCAACTGGTGTCCGTCTCCGGCAAGACTGGCGTCTTCTCGCTGAAACGCGACGGCGACTCGGCCGGCGAGATCTTCCTGCGCGGCGGCCACATCGTGCACGCCCAGATCGGCGATCTGGAGGGCGAGGAGGCGGTCTACGAGCTCGCCATCTGGCCGGAGGGGGACTTCGTCTTCACCCCCGGCCGGGAGACCGAGCACACCACCATCCAGAAGTCGAACACCAACCTCCTGATGGAGGCGGCGCGCCGGATCGACGAGTGGCAGGTGCTGTCGAAGCGCATCCCCTCGACCCGTCTGGTCCCGGTCTTCACCCAGCAGGCGACCGCCACCTCGGTCTCGCTCACCCCCCAGGAGTGGCAGCTCATCTGCAAAATCGACGAGCGCCGTTCGATCGAGGAGGTCGCCGTCGGCCTCGACTCCAGCCCCTTCGAGACCTGCAAGCTCCTCTACGGCCTCATCACCTCCGGCCTGGTCGCCTTGAAAGAGGATTTCAGCCGCCTGCGCACCGAGCATCTCCCGCAGATGACGGGCGAGGAGCTGGCCCGCCTGACCGAGGGCATCCACCAGCAGGCCAAGGCGCTCCTCTCCGGCCACAACAAGCTCTCTGATTTAGAGGTTCCCTACCGGTTGAGCAAGGCGGAGATGGACGCCGGCCGGGGCACCGAGGCCGTGCTCGACCTCGTGCGCGCCGACGAGAAGGTGGTCTCCGCGGCGCTCGGGCCCAACCAGTCCAAAGTCTTCCTCGATCGGGTGAACCAGCTCCTCGAGCGCTAGAAACTCGTGAAAAAATCCGGAGCGCCGACCCTCCTTTTCCTCCTCGCGCTCGGGATGCTCCCGGCGTTCCCTGCGCTCGGCCTCGCCCAGACGCCTCCAGAACCCACGGCGCCAACATCGACGGCTCCGGATGCAGCGGCTCCCGCGGAGCCGACCCCGCAGCAATCTCCGGCATCTCCGGCATCTCCGGCATCTCCGGCATCTCCGGCATCTCCGGCATCTCCGGCATCTCCGGCCGCGGGAACGCCGGCCCCGGTGGCTCCGGCCCCCGGCACCGTCGGGCAGCCGGGCATTCCGGACGAGGTGCAGCCGGTCGGAGCCGAGGAGCCGCGCCAGCCGCGCAACCAGTTCCTGCCCCGATTGGACGTCTTCTTCCCCGAGGGTGACTTAGACCTCCGGGTCAACCGGCTGGTCAACAAGGTCTTCTTCGAGGGGCAGGTCAAGTACAACTTCATCAACGGCGACATCACCGCGTTCCTGCGCTACCGCTACTACGGGCTCTTCCGGATCACCCAGATCGCGGTCTTCGACTCGATCTCCTTCTCGAACGTCCAGAAGTTCTCGAACGGCGACTTCGACCGCGTCCGCGGGACGCTCCTCTTCCTCCAGTGGCCGCACGACTACGACCATCGCTTCTTCACCCTGTTCGAGATCGACCGCCTCTCGAACAACGACCCGACCAACCAGTTCAACAACAACAAGACCAATAACTTCGCCCGCGTCGGCTACCAGATCGGCACCCCCGAGGACTCGCGCTCGAACGCCATCGTCGGCGAGAGCCGGGCGCTCACGACGCAGCTCTTCACCGCCGCCCGCGCCATCGGCCCCGGCGGCTTCGGGTTCACCGGCGCCCTCACCTACGGCTTCGATTTCCTGAACGGCAACTTCGACTACATCAAGCTCGAGGCCGAGACCCTGAAGCGCTTCGACATCACCGAGAACACCTTCCTCGTCGCCCGCGCGCATGTAGGCAGCATCCCGATCAAGAAGTTGCTCCGCGACGATCCCACCGTCGACCCGGCCGACCGCTACTCGGTGCCGAGGAGCGAGCAGTTCAGCCTGGACGGGCGCGACAACTTGAAGGGTCTCAAGGACCAACGTCCCGGGACCGAGGAGTTCCACTCGACCCTGGAGTACTTTTTCCCCTGGTTTTTGGACGAGCATCGGGATTTCCTGCACTTGCAGTGGCAGAACTGGTACTGGATCCTGTACTCGGGACTCGGCACCGCCGGCTACGACCGCTCGATCTACCGCGACTGGAACACCTGGGTCCAGGATTTCGGCATCGGGTTCGAGGCCGCTTTCAACCTGCGCGGGCACTATCGCTTCTTTATCTCCGGAGTTGTGGCACAAGCCTTGAATGCGAGTGGTGGTGTGGAGGCACGTGTTTCGGTCAAGTCCTTCCGCTAAAAAGTTGCTGACCGCGGCTCTTGACCGAAGGGCTCGGCGCCCTGAGGCGTCGCAGCCCCCAATTCAGTACGATTTCGCAGAGGCCACCAGGGCCTCGGCCATCTAGGCTCACAGCCGGAGGAGAGAAATGAAACGAAGAGTGGTGTTAGTGGCGCTGCTGGGCCTCGTCCCTGCCCTGGCGTCGGCTGGAGAGCAAGCCAATGCTCCCACCGCGACGGGCGAGACGGGGTACTTCACCCTGCTGACGGGAGATACGATTCCGGAGCATGGCCTGTCTTTTGGTCTTTATTACAATAACTGGGACCGTATCTACAAGGGTGGCTCTTTCCTGCCCCCCGGCATCAGCAAGAAGCCGGCCTTCGACTGGGATCACTTCGACGCCAGCGTGGGTTTCGGCATCACCGACCGCTGGGAGGCGAGCGTCGCCGTCCCCTATGACAACTACCACGGCTTCGACACCCGGCGCACCGGCGGTATCGACTACGACGCCAAGGGTCAGGGCCCGGTCCGCATCGGCACCAAGCTCCGCCTGTTCGGCGATCGTGGCGGCGACTCGACTTTCGCCATCAACGGCTTCGTCGACCTGAACAGCACGGCCAGCAACGAGATCAAGAACGCCGTTTCCGACAAGACCGGCTGGGGCGGCAGCCTCGACTGGCGGATCCGCAACTGGGTCCTGAACGTCGGCTACTACGACAACGGCGGCGACTTCGGCACCATCATCGGTCCCAAGGCGACGACCGCGGGCATCGGCTACGCCGGCCGCGTCGGCTCGCGTCTGGACTGGATCACCGAGGTCAATGGCAACTTCTACACGGGTAACAACGCCCTCGAGCTCAAGGACTCCTACGATTTCACCACCGGCGGCCGGCTGTGGCTGGGCGAGGCCCAGAACTGGTCTCTGAACTTCGCCCTCCGCACCGACTTGAACCAGTTGAGCTCGACCGGCGACCACTGCCCCCTGGGCGGTCTCGTCGGCCTGACCTACTTCCCGGCGGCCCACCACGTGGAACCGCCGCCCCCGCCGCCGCCCCCACCGGCTCCGGCGCCGCCGCCGGCTCCCGAGCCGCCGCCGCCGCCCCCGCCGGCTCCCGAGGCTCCGCCGCCACCTCCGCCGGCTCCGGCTCCGAAGGCGGAAGAGCGGGTGACGGTCAACTTCACTCCGGGTAGCGCCCGCCTGTCGAACATCGCCAAGGCGAAGCTCGACGAGGTCGCTCTCAAGATGAAGCAGGACCCGACCCTCCGTGCGCAGGTGCTCGGTTACACCGACGCCGGCAAGTCGGAGACGGCCAACCAGAAGATGAGCGAGCAGCGCGCCCAGGCGGTCAAGAATTACCTGGTCTCGCGGCACGGCATCGATCCCAGTCGGATCACGACGGAAGGCCGGAGCAACCAGGATTCGACCGGCAACGCCGCGCAGGATCGGCGGGCCGTCGTCATCCTCACCGTTCAGTAAAGAGGCTTCACCGGTTGAAAAAAGAGCCCCGCCGTAAGGCGGGGCTTTTTGTTTGCGGCGCGGATTCGTCGCGGGGTGGTCCGGCCCCTCGCTGTGGCAATTCGGCTGGCCTCCCTCCCCGGCCTGGCATTTTTCCCCCGCCAGAATGGCGCAGAGCGTCAGATCGACCCTGCCACCCTGCCGTGATGCGCCTCCCGGTTGCCCTCCTGCCTGCCGGGCCGCTACAGTACCCCCAACGTGAGCCCTTCAGACGCCCCGCGGGAGCCGGCTGCCCCTGCCGCCCATACCGCGCGCGACTCTTCGCGCGTCGCCGTCGTCATTCCCTGCCACAACGAGGCGATGACGGTCGCCAAGGTGGTGCGCGACTTTCGCGCCGCCCTGCCGGAGGCCGACATCCTGGTCGTCGACAACGCCTCGACCGACCGCACGGCGGATCTGGCGCGGGAGGCGGGGGCGCGGGTGATCGTCGAGCCGCGGCCGGGCAAGGGGTTCGCCCTCCTCTCCGGCTTCCGTGAGGCGAAAGACGCCGACTTCTTCGTCATGGTGGACGGCGACGACACCTACCCGGCCGATGGCGCCGAGCGCCTGCTCGCCGCCGCCGAGACCGGGGCGGACATGGTGATCGGCACCCGCCTTAAAGGCGCCGAGGAGGGGGCCTTCCGGGCCGGCCACTCGCTCGGCAACCACCTGTTCAATCTCCTCGTCCGCCTGCTCTTCGGGGTGAAGACCGAGGATCTCTTCTCCGGCTACCGGGTGCTCACCCGCCGTTTCCTCCGCTCGGCGCCGCTCATCGCCCGCGGCTTCGAGGTCGAGGCCGAGCTGTCGCTCCAGGCGGTGGTGCAGGGTTTCCGCACCGCCGAGGTGCCGATCACCTACCGGGCGCGCCCGGAGGAGAGCCCGAGCAAGCTCAAGACCTACCGCGACGGCACCCGCATCCTGCTCGCCATCCTCACGTTTTTTAGGGACTACCGGCCGCTCACCTTCTTCGGTCTGCTGTCCCTCTTCTTTCTCGTCCTGTCGTTCGCCGGCGGCGGGGTGGTGATCGCCGAGTTCCTGAAGACCGGCCTCGTGCCGCGCCTGCCGCTCGCCGTTCTGGCGGCGGCGCTCTTCATCCTCTCCGCCCTCTCGCTCACCTGCGGCGTCCTCCTCTCGTCGATCAACCGCCGCTCGGCCGAGATCGCGGCCCTCATCCCCTGGCGGTGAACGGCCGGCTCCGCCGTTTCCTCCCCTGGCTGGTGGGGGCGGCGATCCTCCTCGCCCTCCTCTACCGGGTGCCCTTCGCGGCGCTCCGCGGCGGGCTTGCCCACGGCCCCTGGGTCCTCCTCGTCGCCTACACCCTGCCGTTCATGGTCCTGACGCTCCTGGCCGACGCCTATGCGACCGGGGTCTGCCTGCGGATCGCCGGCGAGCCCCGGCCGTTCGGAATTCTGACCCTCGTGCGCGGCGCCACCTATCTCCTCGGGCTCCTCAACTATGCCCTGGGCCAGGGAGGGATCGGCCTCTATCTCCACCGCACCGGGGTGCGGCCGGCGCGCGGCACCGGCATCTTCCTCTTCCTTCTCATCGTCAACTTCGGGGCGCTCGCCGCGGCGGCGGCGCTCGGTCTCGCCCTGGGCGAGGGGAGATGGGCCGGGGGCGTCGGCGGGCGCGGGCTCGCCTTGGGCATCGTCGCCGCCGGGCTCGGCTATCTCGCGGTCATCGCTCTCCGGCCGGGCTTTCTGGCTCGCCGGGAGGTGCTCGAACCGCTCTTCGCCGCCGGTCCCTGGGGCCACCTGGTCGCCCTCGCCGGCCGGATGCCCCATCTCCTCTTCCTCATCCTCGGTCACTGGGGAGCGCTCCGGATCTGGGGGATCGCGGTGCCGCTCGTCCAAGCCCTGGCGCGGATGCCGGTCGTCCTCCTCGCCTCGGTGGTGCCGCTCTCGCCCTCGGGGCTGGGAACGGTGCAGGCGGCGCAGGTTCTCCTCTTCGCACCCTACTCGGGCGCCGCGACCGCCGCCGCCCGGGAGGCGGCGGTGCTCTCGTTCAGCCTCGCCTTCAGCCTGCTCGGCCTGGGAAGCCAGGCGCTCGTCGGCGCCGTCTGCCTGGCGGCGCTCAAACGCCGCGAGGGGAGAGAAGGCCGCGACGGGGATCGGCCGGCATGAACGATCTCGTCGGCGCCGTCCTCACTCTCCTCACCCTCGGGGCCCTGGGCCTCGGCGGCTACCTCCTGGCTCTCCTCCTCCTGGGGAAACGAGCGGCGGAGGAGCCTCTGGATCTCGCCGTCGCGACCCTCCTCGCCGCGACCGGCCTGGGGGTCGGTATCGCCCTGGCGCTGGGCGCGCTCGGCGAGCTGCGGATCGGGCTCGCGCTGCCGCTCCTCTTGAGCGTCGTTCTGGGTCTTTGGGTCTGGAGCGCGAGAGGAGGGGGGTGGAACCGGGACGGTCTTTTCCTGCCGCTCGCTCTCCTCGGGAGGCGCACCTGGGCGCGCCTCCGGGAGCATCCGGCGCTCACTCTCCTCACTCTTCACGCCGTGGGGGCCGAGGCTCTCCGCGGTCTTTTCCGGCCACCGCTCTCGTGGGACAGCCTCATGTACCACCTGACGCTCACCGCGAGCTGGCTCCAGCGGCACGACCTGGCGCCGGTCTTCGGGGCCTACCCGATGAACTACTACGGCTATGTGCCGGCCAACGGGTCGGTCTGGCTCTGGTGGTGGATGGCGCCGTCGCATTCCGAGCTCTACGCAAACCTAGCCTTTCTTCCCCAGTGGGCGCTCCTCGCCTTGGGGAGCGGCGCCGTGGCCCGGAGGCTGGGGGCGCGGCGGAGCTGGCCGCTCGCCGCGTTCCTCGTCGGGATGACGCCGACCGTCGTGCGCTTCGCCGCCACCCAGTACGTCGACGTCTTCACCGCCGCCTGCCTGGTCGCCGCCACCGCCTGCGGCCTCCGCTGGCTGCGCCGGGCAGCTCCGGGAGATGCCGTGCTCGCCGGGATCGGCATCGGCCTCGCCGCCGGGGCCAAGGTGCTCGGCCTTCTCTATGGCGGAGCGCTGGCGGCGGCTGTCGTGCTTTTCGCAGTCTGGCGTCCGACCCTTCCAGGCGGCCCCCTGATTCGGCGCCGCACTCTTCAAGTGGGGCTCGCCCTGGCCCTCGCCATCCCGCTCGGCGGCTTCTTCTACCTGCGCAACACTGCTCACGGGATCGGGCCGCTCGCCCTGGCCTGCGAGGGGGTGCCGCACCAGCCGGTCCCTGGGCTCCCCCGCCTGCCGCGGCCCAACTCGGTCGCCGACCTGCCGCACCGGATGCTCGTTGAAGGGCAGCTCCTCCATGCCTTCTTGGGCACGGCCGACCTCCACAGCCCTTTCGTCGACCTCGGGCTCGGTCCGCAGACGTTTCTTCTCCTCCTCGCGATCCCCGCTCTCGCGCTCCTGCCGCGCGGCCCCGGCAACCCCGGCGGCCAGCGACGGGAAGGGGTGGTCGTCCTCTCCCAGATCCTTTTCGAGATCGCGGTGTGGACGACGGTCCCCTACTCGGCGAGCGGGCATGTCCTCGCCAACGTCCGCTATCTGCTGCCGGCGGTGGGTCTCGCCGCGGCCGGCGGGATCGCGGCGGCCGAAGGCTGGCTCTCGGCGAGAGGGAGGGATGCCGAGATCCCTCTCGGCCTCCTCACTCTCGTGCTCCTCGTCCAGGACGTCCTCCAACTCCACACGACGATCCCGGATGGCTTCCGCCCGGCGATCGGCGCCGCCGACGTCCTCGCCGCGGCGCTCCTCCTCTCGCCCGCTCTGCGCCTACGCTGCCGCCGCCATCTCCGGCCGCTCCTCGCCGCGGCGCTCGTCGTAGCCCTCGCCGCCGTCCCTGCCTTCGCCCGCTTCCGGGTGGCCGACCGGGCCCGCGCCTTTTCCGAGGAATACACGGCCCATGTCATCAGCGCTGCCCGCTACGCCGGGGCCTGGGCCTGGCTCGACCAAAACGGCGGCGCCGGCACGGTCGACGTCGTTTCCTCGCCGGACACCTTTTTCGTCTACCCGGCCATGGGGCCACGGCTCGAACGCCGGGCGATCTACGTCAACGTCAACGCCCGCGATCTCCACGAAGCGGCCGTCTATCCCCTCTGCCAGCCGCGGACGGACTTCGCGGTCGACGCCTGGCTCGTCAACCTCCGCCGCGAGGGAGTACGCTGGCTCCACGTGAGCCGCACGCCGCCCTTCCCTCCCCCGCAGGAGAACGCCTGGGCGGCGGCGCACCCGGAGCTTTTCACCCTGCGCTACGCCGACCCCAACAATCGGATCTACGAGCTCCTGCCGCTCGCGCCTCCGGTCGGACCGAGGCTCCCGGCATGAAGCTCCTCCTTCTCTACGAGACCGTCTACCCCGACTTCATCGGCGGGGTGGAGGTGCGCAACTACCATCTGGCGGTGGCGCTCGCCCGGCGCGGCCATGAGGTGACCCTCGCCGGCTTCTGCGGCGATCTCCAAACCGATCTCCCCAACCTGCGCATCCTCTCCCTGGGGGATCTCGGCAGTCTTTACAACGCGGAGGGCAAGCGCAGCACCCGCCAGGCGCTCCGCTTCGCCGCCACGATCGCGAACCCGGCGCGGCTCGACCTCTCTCCGTACGACCTGGTCGAGACCGCCAACATGCCCTATATTCATCTGGTGCCGCTCGCCGCCCGCTGCGCCGCGGCGGGGAAGCCTCTCCTCGTCACCTGGTACGAGTACTGGGGACCCTACTGGAAAGGCTACGTCGGCCCCCGCCTCGCCCCCGCCTATCGCGCCGTCGAGTGGCTGACCGCCCAGCTGGGAGACGGGGTCACGGCGACGAGCGAGCTCACCCGCGGCCGCCTGGCCGAAGCCCGCCGGGCCAGCTCCGAGGTGCTGGACGTCGACCTCGTCCCCTGCGGCCTCGAAATCCACCAGGTGACGGCCGCCGCCAGCGCCGCGACCGCTGCTGGGGAAAACGACGGGAGCGCCGGCCCACCCTTGATTTACGCCGGCCGGCTCCTCGAGCACAAGCGGCTCGACCTCCTCCTCCACGCCGTCGCCCTCCTGGTTCCGGGCTTTCCTCCGGAGACCCCGCTCTTGACGATCTTCGGCGAGGGACCGGACCGCCCGCGCCTTCTGAGCCTCGCGGCGGAGCTGGGGATCGCCGAGCGCGTCCTCTTCCGCGGCCATGTGGAGGAAGACGCCGAGGTCTGGCGCGAGCTCGGCCGGGCGCGCCTCGCCGTCCAGCCCTCGGCGCGCGAGGGTTTCGGCCTCTTCCCCCTGGAGGCCATGGCGGCCGGGCTCCCCGTCGTCTACTGCCAATCGCCGGAGAGCGCGGTGGGAGAGCTGGTGCGGGACGGCATCGAGGGGATCGCCGTGGCGCCCGATCCCGAGAGCCTCGCCGCGGTGCTCGCCCGGCTGTTGCAGGATGGGAAGGACAATGAGGAATGGCGCCGGCTCTCGGCGAACGCCGTAGAGCGCGCCGCCGGTTACGACTGGGACGCCATCGCGGCGCGGATCGAAACGATCTGCCGGCAGCTCCTTGAGGTCAGTGGCGCCAGTACCGCTCGGTAGGCATGCGGCTTCGGGGCCGCTTGGCAAATTGGGGCTAGAATAGGAGACCTGGCTCCAACCATGGTTCCAGGTTTTGGCCTTGCGCAGAGGATCACCATGAAGAAGAAGACCCCCAAGAGGTTGACGCTTGCCAGAGAGACCCTTCGCAGCCTGGCGGGTGAGCCGATCCAACTGGCGAGGGCAGGGGCAGGAGACAGCATCCTGATCTGCGAGCCTCCTCCCACTTCCGATTCCGTCCGGTATTGCTGCGCTGAGGTCTAAAGAGGGGGAGCGCTCTGCCGCGCTCCAGCCTTGCTCCCCGAAACCGGGGGAGACCTCCCCGATTCCGGGGAACCCCTCCCCGACTTGGGGGGAATCCTCCCCAAAAAGGGGGGACGGTCCCCCAATTTGGGGCGACTCCTCCCCCATTTTGGGGGAGACTCCCCCAAAATGGGGCATCCCTTCCCCCAAATTGGGGAGCGCTTCCCCGAAAAAGGGGAGCTCTTCCCCCAAATTGGGGAACTCTTCCCCCAAATTGGGGAGGTAGCCCCCGATTGTCGAGTCCCGCGTAGTTCCGTGGCCGTCTTTTCGAGTTCTGTCGTGGCGGCGTAGGTCAGCAAGAGGTGGGTCCCGGATTCGGCCGGTTGCGGTGGAATCCGGGACAGATGACTTGGGGGCTGCCGGTTCTAGGTTTATCCTGCCTTCTTTCTCACCCTGGCGCTTGAGATCCATCTCCTGAGTCCGACGCGGACGTTCTTGAAACAGCCGGCCGGTCGGTTCTGGTAGTACCAGCGGAAAGTTTTGGTTTCTTCGAGAATGTCGAGATCCCGGAAGTCTTCGAGGAGCTCGTCGACAAACTCGGCGTCGAGTCGGGAGTCGAACGGGTAGGCGGGCATCCGGCTCTTCAAATAGTCGAGGATGGGTTCGGCTTCGTTCATCCGCGTAATTCCTCGGCGGCGGTCAGGATGTGGTTGGGTTCGACAAGCCTGGCGTGAGAGGTGGCGGCGACGGCGAGTGCGTGATGAGCGAGGGCGTCGATTCTTCTCATGACTCCTTGGGAAGCGTTGAAGAGGGCCTCGACGGCGGGTTCGGTGAACAGCGGCCGCTCGAGGCCGGCGAGCTTGAGCCGGTGCTCGAGATAGAGGCGTGTGGTGTCGCGGTCGAATCCTCGCAGTGCGAAACGGACGGTGATTCTCTGAGCGAGGGCCTCTAAGTGAGACAGTCTCAAGGCCTGTCGCAGGCCGGATTGTCCGGCCAGGAGCACGGCGAGCCGTCCCTGGCTGTCCCACTCGAAATTGGTGAGCAGAGGCAAGAGGGCGAGGACGTCGGGTCTCAAGTTGTGGGCCTCGTCGAGCAGGAGCAGGACGGTGAGGTGTCGTTCCTTGACGAGACGTTGGATTTCGTCCTGGAGGAGACGGAAAGTCATGGCGCGAGACCAGAGGGGGTTGAGGCCGAGGGCCAGGGCGATCTGGCGACAGAAGTCTGCGGGGTTGACGAGGTTGTCGTGGAGGTAGAGCACGCGGACCTGATCGGGGTGGAGATCGTCGCGCAGTCGTCTCAAGGCTGTGGACTTTCCGCTTCCGGGCTCACCGGTGAGCAGGCCGATGGCGCGGTTGTCGACCAGGTACCGCAGGCGCGAGTGCAGCTCTTCGAGCACGGGCGAACGGAAGAGCTGGTCGGCGCCTAAAGGTCGCTGGAAAGGCAGGCAGGTGAAGCCGAAGGCTGTGGTATAGAGATTCATTCCGGCTCCTCCCGGTAGAACTTCTTGGCGATGAGATCGAGATAGCTGATGCCGGTTGTGGGGGCCTGCGGCTCGGCGGTTTGGCCTTCGCGGGTGGCCCTTCGCAGAGTGGCGTTGGTGACGAGATCGAGTCGGCGCAGCGGTTTCTCGGCGGTTTCGCCACGGCGGCGGAAATGGACAGGTCGGCCCGGATCGTAGGGGTCATAGAGAACCTCGATGGTTTCGCCGGCAAAGCCATCGGGCGCCTCGTAGAGGCGGCTGTCGAGGTGGACGGTTCGGTCACGTCCGACCTTTCTGTCGACCTTCATGCGCAGCCACAGCTCGAGCTGCTCGGGCGCCTGGCGGATCAACGCTTGATCCTGGAGAAAGCGGTCGAGCGGAGTCATTCCACCGAGGCCACCGTGCGGGGTCTGGTGGTATTCGGCTTCGAGCCAGGCCCAGAAGACGCGGTTCAGCGATGCCAGGTCGCGCAGGATCTCGTCGGTGACGTGGGGCAGAAAGCTCTGGCGGACGTGGCGGAAGAAGCGCTCGATCTTGCCGCGCCCGCGCGGTCGGTGGGGCCGGGAGTGGATCAGGGCGACATTGAGGGTGGCGCAGATGACTTCCAGGTGGTGGGTGCGGAAGGTCGCTCCGTTGTCGCAGTACAGCCGCCGGGGCAGACCCCGGCGCAGCAGGGCCTGCTTGAAGGCGTCCTTGAAGCAGGCGGCGTTTTCAGCCAGGTAGAAGGCGGCAAAGGGAACCATCCGCGAGGCGTCGTCGAGGAAGGCATAGAGGTAGGTCTTGCCGCCGTCGCGTCTTCCGGGCACCAGCAGGCGAGGCCCGTGCATGAGGTCTGAAGTCCACAGGTCGTTGACGTGCGGATGGGTGAAGGCCAGAGCGTCGGGCTCGCCGCCAGAAGCCGCCGCGGGTGCTGCGGGTGCCTGGCTGGCGAAGAAGCGATGCACCGAGCTTCGCGACAGCCGCACCGTCTTGTCGACTTTGCCTGCCAGCATAATGGCGCGGATCAGGCTATCGAGAGACGCGCCGGGCCGCTCGGCGCGCAGCGCCAGCAGCAGCTCCTGCACCGGCTCCGGGATCGCCCGCGGTTTGCCGGTATCGGCTCGCGGGCGCGGTTTGAGCCCGTCGAAGCCATGGCGCTCGTAGAGCTCGATCCAATCGCGCACCGTGGTGCGGCCGATCTGGGTGCGCCGGCTGCCTGGCACGGTCCAGGTCTTGGCCGCGATGGCCGACAGCAGCTTCTCCTTCTCCCGCGGCGCCAACGGCCGGCTCACCAACTCGCTGATCACTCCATGGCGGAACAACGCGATCTTCTCTCTCAGGGTCTCATCCATGCTCAAAAGTCTCCTCGAACGGCTCGGAGGCCATCTCCGAACCAGCAGGAGATGTTTTGACACAACCTTTTTCTCTCGAACAGTTACCAAGTTGTGTGGGTAGACTCGACCCGGGGTACCGAGGCCGGCCATGGCGGTACAGACCGCGCACCCCGCCGAGGAGACAGCCAAATCTCGACCAGAGATCGTGGCGCAGACGAGTCAGCCACCCAGCAACAGCGCCGAACGCCGCTTGCGCTCGCTCCCACCACCGACCCTCCACCGCTGGCAGCAGCGCCAGAACCGAGGACGTCCAAGCCCCCTCGGCGCTGCGCCGCCAACCCCGTACCCGCCGGACTCCCTGAGGGTCAGCTTGCTCGGCCGCCTCGGCGCCGGCGCTCGGAGCGCCCGCCGAGAGAGCCGCCTCCACGGCGCCCAACGTCGCATCCCGGTGGGCGCACAGATCCTCGGGAAACAGCGCGTGGCTGACTCCGCAGCGCGGGCACCGAACCCGACGCAACGGCTGAAGCTCACCGCCCAGACGGCGACGGTACGAACCATGACCTTGAAGGCGACAACCCTGGCAGCCAGGATCGGGACAGCTCACTGTCGGGATTGCCTCGCCGATCCGTTCCAGATACTCCTTGCAGCTGACACCCGGCAGGATTACCATGGGCTCCTCTCGGAAGCCCGTCGGCCCCTTTCTCCAGATCCGCCAAGAAACGAAGGGAGGGACGGCGGGCTTCGCTGTCTGTGCGGGAACTTGCGTGGACGAAAAAACGTCCCGCTTTACCGCGACAGCGAATCTAGCCGAACACGCTGGAAACCGGGAAGACTGCGGGCGGCGACCACGGATTGCGGCGGGCGTCTACACATTACCTCAGGCTCCGGGGACGTGACGTCCTCGGCCCGCAGAGCGGCGACTCTCGTCGGAAGAGTCCTCCCCCAAGCCTCGGTCCCGGGTCCCTCCGCACTGGGCGGGACGATGGTTGTCGGCAACTCTCTGACTCATATGGATTTATCATCGAAGTCGGCCGGTGAGAGGAACATCCAGGGAACAAGAAGAGAAAGCAGGACCAGGTTGTTGTCTCGGGACGTTCAAGAAGTCGCAGCCTGTCTTGCTCCGCCGGCATGCCGACGGGGTGAAGTCTGGGGCTGCGCTGGGAGGAATCTCCGAGGAAAGGCGCTATGGCCGAAGATGAAGTCGGATGTACTGCACCCCCTCCCGGAGCCTTCCAGCCTGGCGCTTCTTGAGATGTTTCCCCAGCCCTTGACAGTCTGCTGAGGAGGGCGCAAACTAGCCGTCAACGCTTCACTTACGATTGGAGTGCTGCCGATGAATGTGTACCGAGTCGCCCATCTCAATCACCAGGGCCATAACGTAGCGCTAATCGAGCTTACGCAATCTTTTCACTACAGCACTGCGGAGGAGAAGCAGTCGGCCCTCGGCTACTTGCAGAATGCCGTCTCTAGTGCGGGGATGGCTGGCGAGGTCGCGCTGACATGGCAGGGGCCAGATGGCCGCCTCCAATTTTTTGCTTTTGAGAAGTGGGTCCGATTTTGTGAAAGCATTGATTTGAATTTTGTGCGGTACAATGTCAATAAAGAACTGCGCTGTACGTAATTTAACCCTTGACAGCTGTTCCAGGTGCTGAGACCGGTAAGTTGGCCGTGGCGCCTCAGGACCAGCGTGTCACGAAGGAGATGCGATGGAGATGGACAAGTGGGAAGAGAAGAGAATTTTAATCTTGGGGAAGACGTATCCTTCATATTCGATGAAGTACACAGAGAACGCTTGCACGGGTGGACTTCGCGAGGATACATTGGAGATGATTCGCCTACATCCGATTCCCTATAGATATCTTGAGGAGGGCAATCGCTTCTCTGCGTTCCAGTGGATTAGGGCAAAAATCACGAAGCATGCAAGTGATCCTCGCCCTGAGAGCTACAGAATCGATGATAGAGATATCAAGCTTGAAGAAGGAGTTCCAGCTTCCGCGCATAGAGTGCGTCGAGCATTCTTAGAGAAGTCGCCCCATTATTTCAAATCGTTAGAAGAGTTAAAAGGCCAGCAGCAGCACGAGGAAACATCTCTTGGCATTGTTCGACCGAAGGAGATTCTGGGTTGCTACTTGGAACGGAAGTCCGAAAAAGAGCGACAGGAGTGGCTCGAAAAGGAGAAGGCGGTACTAAGCCAAGAGGTTCTATTTGGCGAGAAGATGAAGCCGATTGCTTTTGTGGACGTACGCTTCAAGATCAAATGGCATTGTGACGATAGTCGCTGCGAAGGCCACGATATGGCCCTCTTGCAGTGGGGTATACACGAGCTTTACCGCAAGCTAAGAAACGACCCGGATCGCGACAACAAGGTTACTCGCGCGATGAGCCGAGAACTCGATCTCAACAAAAGAGATGTCTTTTTTTTCTTGGGTAGCTTTAGGGGTGTTCAATTCAACTTCGGTTTAATGGATTCTTACTCGCCGAAGCGGCAAGATCAAGATGACCTATTCCACTGACGGGGCATTCTTGTTTTCAATAGGCTACCAAGGGAAGTCTCTGGAAGGTCTCTGCGCTAAGTTAGCGGAGCACGCTGTTGAGGTCTTGGTAGATGTGAGGGAACGTGCCTGGTCAAACAGGCCAGAATTTCGGAAAGTAGTTTTATCAGAAAATCTCAGCCGATCCGGCATCGACTACCTCCACCTAAAAGCGGCAGGCAATCCCTTTCGGCCAAAAAAAGGGATGCTAATTCAGCGAGAATTATGCTTGGAGCACTATAGCGAGTACCTCGCGAAAAGTCCTGATGTCGTTGATTCTATAGCGACGATGCTTTCCAAGACCAAACGGCCAGCCCTGTTCTGCTATGAAGCAGATGCGAGTCAATGCCACAGGGGGGTCATTATCTCAAAGTTGGAGATTCGAAATTCAAACCTAAGGGTAATTCACTTGTAGAGCACTAGGCCGTAGAAGGGCCACGCATCTTTAACACTAAGCGTGCTGGGATCGAAGGCTTGCAATACGGGAGGCAAGATGGAAGAGAAGCCCGGAAGGGACTCAGGGTCATCGAACGTCAGTAGGCCCAGCCCCGGGGCCTCTTCAGACGAGCTATGGGAATCAGCGTTCAGCGATTATCTTAATAATACACTGGAAACTATCGGAGGAAGCGACTCACTACTCGCAGAAGTACAAAGGGATAGAAGTGTTTTCGAGAATTTACTAACAGAGATCGAACGCGCGGCACCTGAGCAATATTTGCAGCTTGAAAAAAAATTAGCACAGATCATGATCGATTTCAAGAGAACAGTTGAAACTAGCATGGAAGCTTATCGTCTATATATTAAGCGTGAGGAGGGATTGAAAGACGCCGAAAAAGCCGACCTTGCTTTGGTCAACCTGAGTGCACGCAAGGCCAGTGAACAGATGACAGCGTTTCTCCGGCAGCGTGCCGAGTTAGCGGGAGAGAACCCGGAGAACATAAAGCCCATGCAGACATACTTCAGCGAAGAAACAATTGGCATCATTAATAATACGACGGAAGGTATTTTTAAATATCAAAAACATCTGGTAGAAGAATTTGGTAAGTTGGCGCAGTCGGCTCAACGCGAACGCTTCATACTCGAATGGCCTCCCCGTCTCCTCCGCCTATTCGTCTTGCTGATCGTACTGGCTATCGGCTCAGATTTGATCTCCGGTCTCGTGTTGGACTTCTGGCTACATCTGATCATTGTTGCTTTGCTATGGGCAGCGCAGGAATACTGGCTGACAGCAGCTGTCACCAAGTGGATCGACCGCCGGCGGCGATTCAACCTCGTTAGATTTACGATTTCGTCGTACCGCACCAAGATGCAGAGCCTGTGTGACATGGCGAACTGGGATCATCGCATCGCGGCGCGGGTGCGAACGGCGGGCGCAACCTGCGAAACCGGGTAATGCTAGCGCTAGCGAGAGAAGTATCAGGGCTTCAGGAAGGGTGCTCGCGGTGTCAGCGAAGGGTCATCGAAGGGCGTCATTTCTTCTAGCGGCTGAGATCTCGGCCAATCCCAAGGGCCAACTCGACGGTCCGCAGGGCGAAGCGAACCGGTAGATGGAGGGGAGAGGGACGCCGTCGCGGCCTCTTCGCGGGTCGTGAAGGCCTCTTCGCAGGTCGTGAGGACCGGCTCGCGGGTCGAAAATCGCCGCTCGTGGACCGAAAAGCGCGCTAAACTGGCGATTGGAGGCTCTCGCGTGCCGATATGGCGGCTTGCGGCTCGTTTCGCGAGTTTCACGTGTCGAATTTGGCGTTTTTCGGTCCGATAGAACCGCGAATCGAGCGATTCGCGAGCCCATTCGATGAATTAGCGAGTTTTTCGGGGCGCGCGTCGAGGTTTTCGGTTCTTCGAGGGCGCTTTTCGAGGCTCGCGGCGGGTTTCGATGCCATCTTGGCAGGTGGCGGAGCCTTAATCTCGGCGAAGACTCGGGGAGGACGGCGCTAAAGCTAGTGTAGTGCGTCAGAAATCCAGCACCTTTAGAGCGGGCACCTAAAGAACCGCCAATCCACTCCTTTAAGGCGTGTCATCCTGGAGCGGAGCGAAGGATCTGGGGGATGGGAGCCTTCCGCCGCGCAGATCCTTCGGTCGCTAGGACTCCCTCCAGGATGACGGTAGGAAAGGTCGGCGCGAACCTCCGGATAAGGACCCATCTGTTGGCCGCACTACACTAGCCCCATGGACCGCTCCCTCCTCCCCGTCCCCTTCGCGACCTTCATGGAGGACGCCCTCTATGGTCCGGAGGGCTACTATCGCCGGGCCGAGCTTCCGATCGGCGAATCCGGCGACTATGTCACCGGCTCCTCCCTCACCCCCCTCTTCGGCCGCGCCACCGCCCGGCTTCTCTCCCGGCTCGACTTCGCCCTCGGCCGGCCCGCCGATTTCTTCGAGGCTGCCTATGGCACCGCCGCGCACCTGACGAGCGTCGTCGAGGGCACGGGGGTCAGCCGGCGGTTCCTGGCTTGGGACCGGATCGAACGGCCGGTGCCCGCGGGGGTCGAGCGCGTGGCCGACCTCGCGGACGTCGTCGAGCGGGGGATCGAGGGGCTGATCTTCTCCTATGAGCTGTTCGACGCCCTGCCGGTCCATCGGTTGATCGGCCGCCCGGAGGGCGGGTTGGGGGAGCTTTGGGTAAAAAGCGGGGTGGGTAACGACGGGGACGGCGGTTTCGCCTGGGTGGAGGGAGAGCTCTCGGACCCTGCGCTCGCGGATCTCCTGCGGAATCCGGACGTCACGCTGGAGCCGGGCCAGATCGCCGATCTCGCGCCGGGGTGGGCGCCGCTCTACCGGCGGCTCGCGCGCCGGCTCCAGAGGGGCCTTCTCGTCACCTGCGACTACGGCTTCCCCCGTGAGCGTCTGCTCGATCCGCGGGTGCGCCGGCATGGCACCCTCGCCTGCTACACCCGCCAGCGGGTCCACCGGAACCCGTTCGTCCAGATCGGCGAGCAGGATCTGACGGCGCACGTCGACTTCACCGCTCTCCGCCAGGCGGGGGAGGCCGAAGGACTGGCGACGGTCGCCCTCACCCGCCAGGCGCTCTGGCTCACCGCTTGCGGCCTCTTCGAGGAGATCGCCACGGCCGATCCGGCCACCCGGCGGGAGGCCATGGCGCTCCTCGACGGCGAGGGGATGGGCGAGGAGATCCGCGTCCTCGTCCAGGCGCGCGGCGTCGACCCGCAAGCGATCCTCGACCTCGCCGTGCTCGGCGCCGCGCGCTAAAGAGCCCTCGCTCGCCTTCCTCTAGCCCCCGCCTGTCGAGCGCAGGAAGGCCGCGATGTCGGCCTTGAGTTTTTTGTGCTCGACGTCCCGGATGTACATCATGTGCCCGGCCTCGTAGTAGCGGAGGGTCACCCGCTGCGGGAAGGTGGGCTCGAAGCCCAGGTGGTCGAAGGTGTAGCGGGTGGCGAAGTAGGGGGTCGCGAGGTCGTAGTAGCCGTTCGCCACGAAGACCTGGAGGGCCGGGTTCTGGGTCATCGCCTCGCGCAGGTCGTCGGCGACGTTCAGATACTGGTTGCTCCACTCCTTAAAGCTCCAGGGATGCACCCGGCCGGTGAGCACCTCGTAGGGCAGGTCGCTCGTCCAGCCGAGGGCGTCGTGGGCGTAGGCATTCCACATCGCCGTGAAGGAGCCCTGGATGGCGGCATAGCTGGGATCGTAGTCGGGCCGCGCTCCCGCCACCTCGCGGTCGGTGCCCACGAAGCGGCTGTCGAGCCGGCCGGCGGTGAGGCGGCGGTCGCGGAGGAGCTCTTTGTCGAAGGCGGAGATCTCCGGCCGCAGGTTCGCCTCTTCGAGGAACTTCGCCGAGAGGCCGGTCAGGCGCGAGAGCTTGGCGGCGACGTCGTGCCGCTCGTCCGCCGACAGGCGGTTCCCCTTCATGAGGGCGAGCGTGTACTCACCGGAGGCGAACTTCTCCGATTCGGCGAGCGCGGTCTTCAGGTCGCCCTGGAGGTCGGCCGGCAGCCGCTTGTGGTACCAGGCGGTCGCCGTGTAGGTGGGGAGGAAGAGCGGGTAGGGCAGGTCGTTGCCGACGTCGAAGCTCGCGGTCTCGAAGTTCAGGATCGTCGAGAGGAGGATGATGCCGTTCAGGTACATCCCGTCTCGCCCCTGGAGGTAGTTTGAGAGCGCCGCGGCGCGGGTCGTGCCGTAGCTCTCGCCGGCGAGGAACTTGGGGGAGGCCCAGCGTCCGTAGCGGCCGGTGTAGAGACGGATCACCTCGGCCACCGATTCGACGTCCCCAGTGACCCCGTGGTACTTCTTGTCGTCCACCCCCGGCACCGTGCGGCTCCAGCCGGTCGTCACCGGATCGATGAAGACGAGGTCGGTCAGGTCGAGGAGCGAGGATTCGTTGTCGACCAGGCGATAGGGCGGAGGGAGCGCCAGCCCCTCGGCGTCCATCTGCACCCGGCGGGGACCGAAGGCGCCCATATGGAGCCACACCGAGGACGAGCCCGGGCCGCCGTTGAAGGCGAAGGTGATGGGGCGATGGCCGAGGTCGGTCACGCCGTCCCGGGTGTAGGCGGTGAAGAAGATCGACGCCTTGGGGGTGCCGTCCTCCTCCTTGAGAAAGAGCGTGCCGGCGGTCGCCGTGTAGCGGATCTCGACCCCGCCGATCTGCGCCGAGTGGTGGGTGACCGAGATCTTCTCCTCGGGCTTCGGACCGTCGCGGTGGCCGTCCTTCATGTCGCCCGCGGGCTTGGCGGGCTTGTCGGCGGGAGCGGCCTCCTCCTCCGTGTCCCGCGCCATGCCGCGGCGCGGCTGGGCGGAAGCGGTCGAGGGGGCGAGACCCCAGAGGGTGAGACCAACGGCGACGAGAGCGAGACCACAGAGGGGCCGGCGGTGGCTCCGCGGCACCTCCGGGACGACGGCGAGGGTTCCCATGGACGCTTTCTCCTTTCCTTACAGGCGAGCGACATTATCTCCTGGAGGCCCGCCGGAGATACTACGGGCAGTCGAAGGCCTGGGTATCCTGGACCGCCGCGAAAGGGGTGTCTCTGGGATTGACGTAGGTTCGGACCCGGCCGGTCTGGGTGTCGGTCACGGTGACCAGCACGGAGACGTTGGTGAGACCGGAGAGGAAGACCCAGTGCTGGTGGAAGGCCGAGCAGGCATCGACGACCTTGACCACGACCTCGGTGTTATCCGGGTCGAAGAACCAGAAGCGGCCCGAGTCGTCGGAGAACGGCACGGCGTGGCCGGCGCCCTGGGCGCTCTCGGTCTTCCACTGCACGGCGACCTCGTAGCGGTTGCCGTTCAGGCAGAGCACGGTGTCGGTCGCGTGGCAGGTCGCGATGGGCGCGAGCGCCGTGATGGCGTTGTAGAAGACCTCCTGGCCGACCGCAGCGCCAGCTAGAGAGCCGGCGACAACGTCGAACTGGAAGTGGATGCCGCCATAGACCCGGCTCTCCTCGGCCTCGGCCGCTGCCTGGGAGAAGCTGGTGTAGGAACGCGTCACCCCCGGCAGAGCGTCCGAGGTGCTCGAGAAAGAGATGGAGTCGGTGCCGAAAAAGAGCGTCAGGGCCTGGGCCGCCGCGGCGCTGAAGACGCTGTGCCCCGAGACGTACGACGGGGAGGGCGGGGTGACCAAGAGCGGCGTCCAGGTCGGATCGGCGACCGTCGCGGCGTTGCCGTCGCTCCCGGCGCCGCGGATGGCGGTGACCGGCCGCCAGAAGTTGTAGCGGTACTTGTAATCCCAGGCGACGATGGCGGCGTCGGCCTCCGCGATGTTCAGGATGGCGAAGAGATAGGAGCTCTGGCTCAGAGTCAGATGCTCGCGGAGGCTGAGGCTCTGGGCGATCCGGTTCCAGTGGCCGGGCGGGGTCGCGGTGCCGGCGCCGTCGTCCCAGAAGAGGGCGATCTGGGTCTGGTCGGCGCTGCGGACGAGGCTCGTATCCTGGCCGAGGCGCTTGACCTCGTTGAAGAAACGGACATAGTCGGCGCTCGACGGGGTGGGGGGCGCGAGGGTGACGAGACGGTCGGCGCTTGCGATACCCCAGGGGGTGACGGCGGGCCACTGCGGCAGGAGGGCGGCGGCTCCGGCCGGCGGCGTCGGTCTCCACCAGAAGGCGCCGGTGGGGACGCTGTAGGGCACGGTGGCGGTGGCGCCGTCGTTGGCCCGCGAGATGAGGACGGCGGTGGCCGCATTCTCGCCCCAGGTGATCCCGAGGGTTTTGCCCGGGCCGTCGGAGATGGGGCCGAGCGACGTGGCGAAGGCGGCGTCGAACGTCGCCGCCTGGCCGGGGAAGAGGGCGACGAGCACCTTGTGGGCCGCCGCGACGGCCGCCGCTTCGGGGGAGGCGCCTTCCGGTCCCCGGTAGGGGAAGGCATAGGGGGTGTACAGGCCGACGAGGCCGTTGACGGCGTCGAAGACGGCCACATGGACCATCGCCATCGCGCGACTCGCGACCGGCGGCGGCGTCTTGGCGACGCGGATCGCCTGCAGCAGGACGTTGTTCCAGTCGGTGACGACGTCGGCCCGGGCGGCGACGGCCGTGCACAGGAATACAACGAACAGCAGACTCCCGCGAAGGGATTTGCGCGACATCACATCTCCTTTTTTCGGTGTACTCAAGGATAGCACGCCGCCGGAAGCGCTCCCGGCGGGGCACGCCGGTCCTATAGACTTTCCCCGGTGAGCAGCCAGGGAGCCACCCCCTTCGTTCTCGAAAGCGAGCGGCGACTCTCGGAGTCCCGGCTCTGGCGGCTGCAGCGCAATTTCTTCGCGCGCGAGGGCGGCGAGGCGTGGAACGCGGGCACCGTCCCGCAGTACATCACGAGCAATCCGTGGATCGCGGACGCCTATGCCAAGGTCGTCTTCGCCTGGCTGCGGGACGTCGCCGCGCCGGCCGCGCCGGCCGCGCCGGAGGCCGCCCTCGATCTCGCAGAGCCCTTCCACATCGTCGAGCTGGGCTGCGGCTCGGGCCGCTTCGCGTATCACTTCCTCCTCCGCTTCTTCGATCTCCTCTCGCGCTCGCGGCTCGCCGAGGTGCCGGTCCGCTATGTCCTGACCGACGTCGTCGACGACAATCTCGACCGGCTGCGCCAGCATCCGGCTCTCCGGCCGCTGGTCGAGGCAGGGCTCGTGGACTTCGCCCGCTACGATGCCGGCGTCGACTCAGAGATCGCCCTCACCACCTCGGGGCAGGTGCTCGCCCCGGGCACGGTCGCGAATCCCCTGGCGGTGATCGCGAACTACGTGTTCGACGGTATCCCCCAGGACTGCTTTACGATCCGCTCCGGGCGGCTCCACGAGAGCCTCGTCTCCCTCACCCTGCCGGAGCCGGCCGGGTCGCCCCAGACGGAAACCGATCTCGACGATCCGGCGCTCCTGGAGCGGCTGGAGCTCGACTGGCAGCATCGGGAGGTCTCGCCTCCCTACTATGGCGCCGAGGATCTCGACCGCATCCTCGCCGAGTACTCGGCGGAGCTCCCGGAGACGTCGGTGCTCTTCCCCGTCGCGGCGCTCCGCTGCCTGCGGAACCTCGAACGGCTGTCGGGCGGCCGGCTTCTTCTCCTCTCCGGCGACAAGGGATCGAGCGGCGCGGCGGCGCTCGCCGGCCGTGCCGAGCCGCGGCTGACGCTCCACGGCAGCTTTTCGTTGAGCGTCAACTACCACGCCATCGGCCGCTGGTTCGCGCACCAGGGGGGAGAGCTCCTCTCCGCCTCCTCGGAGTCCGCCAACCTGAACGTCTCGGCCGGCCTCCTGGGGACGCCTGCGGACGGCTGGGTCGAGACCCGCCTGGCGTTCGAGGAGGCGATCGAGCGGCGGGGACCGGACGATTTCTTCTCGGTCAAGAAGGGGATCGAGGCGACCTACGAAAGCTGGAGCCTGGAGCGGCTCCTCGGCTGGCTGCGCCTCTCCGGCTGGGATCACAACGTCTTTCTCGGCTGCTTTCCGGTTCTCCTGCAGCGGATCGGCGAAGCGCCCGGGACGTATGGCGAAGAGCTGGCCCGGGCGGCGCGGCGGATCTGGGAGACCTACTTCCCCCTGCCCGAGCCCTGGGACCTGGCCTTCCACCTCGGGGTGCTCCTCCTCGCGGTCGCCAGGCCGGCCGAGGCGATCGACTTCTTCCTGCACTCGCTCCGCCTCTACGGCCGAGAGCCGACGACGACCTTCAACCTGGCGCTCTGCCATCACCTGCTGGGGGACCGCCGGCAGGCGCTGGCGTGGATCGACCACACCCTGGAGGCAGACCCGGAGCTCGCCGGGGCGGCCGCGCTACGGCAGGAAATCCTCGCATCGGGGGCGCTTTAGAGAACGGCTCACGGACGCCGGCAGCGTGCTACCCTTCTACGGGAAGATCATCCGGGAAAGAAATCCTCCAGAGGCTCGTCATGCCGCAGCGCTCCACCCTGCCCGTCGTTCCACCTCCGGCCTCGGCCACCGGCCGGAGCGCCGCCGCTCACGTGCGCGCCGCGGTCGCGCGGCCTTCGGCCGCCCAGCCGCGGCCGGATCCCGGCGCCGTGGCGCGGCCCTCGCTCGCCGCCCACGTCCAGGGCGCCCTGGCCCAGGCGAGGCAGAAGGCGCTGCCACGGGAGACGAGCGCTCTTCCCACGCCCGCCGCCTCCGCCGTGCAGGGCCGCTTCGCGGGCGCCCCGAAGCCGCCGGTGATCCGGCCGGTTCCCCGGCTCCATCCCGGCGTGGCGAGCACCACCGTGCAGCGCGCCTCGGTGGGCGAGATGAAGCAGACCGAGTCGTCGCAGTCGACCTATCTGACCGCGACTCTCATCAACGACCAGGGAACGCGAGAGCTGGCGTCGAATCTCGCCTCGACCACGGCGGGCCATTCGGAGGACCGCCTGATCGACCAGACCCTGCCCGCCGCGGCGGTGGCCGGCTATCTCGAAGCGAAGTCCGACAACCATCTGTTCATCGGGATCAACCGGAGCCCCTGCTCCTCGACCGATCGCGCCGGCAACGGCGCGATCACCTGTGGCAAGGCGGGCGGCACGCCGGGGTGCGCCGAGAGGCTCATCCACGTGGCTCAGAATGGATTCACCCACATGGGGACCACCTATCCGATGAGGATCTACCTGGCCTTCCGCCAGATCTACGGCGACAACAGCGCCAAGCAGGCGAACTCCGTCCTCGCCAACGAAGCGATGACGACGGCGGGAATCGCGGTGAGCACCCAGCAGATCGCCGGCCCTTCCTCGAAGTTCCAGGCCACCGGCGCGATGAAGTCCCTTTGAAGCCCGGATCAGGAGGGAGCCCGCCCGAGGAGGGCGGGCTCGCGTCCAGAGGTGAGACAGACCGCGGCGAGAGCGAGACCGAAGAGGGGCCGGCGGCGGCTCCGCGGCACCTTCGGGACGACGGCGAGGCTTGAGAGTCGCCGACTTTTTGCGTTCAGCGGCGGCGTGAGCCGCCCGCTGCAGCAGCGGGACTCCGATCGTGGCCAGGGTCCAATGCGGAAGCCACTGCGGAGGGATTCATGGCTGCGACCTTGAGAAGCGCTCGCGCGGGCCCCTCCGGCTGGCGGCGTCCCTGTTCCCAGTTCTGCAGGGTCGAAACGCTAACCCCAATCATCAGAGCAAATTCCGATTGAGACTTATCGAGCTTGGTCCGGATCCCCTTCACGTCCTCGGGCCGCACTTCGACCTTGCGCGCCGGTTCCATGTCACCACGCTTGATACGCCCCGCCTGCTTGACACTTGTGACGAGAAGCTCGAAATCAGAATCTTTCACTGTAAATCCTCCTGCACGATCCGTCGTAACCGCTGGAGTTGATCCGGCGTAAGATCCTCTTGACGATTCTTGGGATAGAGGAAAAGCAGATAGATGCCATCCTCAGCGGGGTCCCAGAAGTAGATCACTCGAAGCCCGCCACGCTTTCCTCTTCCGCGCAGCATCCAGCGCAGCTTACGAAGACCTCCGCTTCCCGGGATCAAGGCCCCTTGCTCAGGCCGAAGGGCGAGAGCGAGTTGTAAGGCGCGGTACTCCTCGTCCGAAAGCAGTCCGTGGAGCTGGCTCGAGAAGACCGGCGTCTCTATGAACCACACCGGCCTACTGTACGCCAGTGGCGGATAGGATACAACCTCCTCCAGGCTGGCGGCTCTGGCTGTGGGGCTGGGGGCTGGGGGGTGAGGAGTGCTGGCGAGCCCGCCCGGGGAGGGCGGGCTCCCGGATCGGGTTCTAGTACCGCGGGACCGAAGGATCGATCTGGCTGCTCCAGCGCTCGATGCCGCCGGCGATGTTTCGCGCGCGGGCGAAGCCCATCTGGCGGAGGAAGCGCACCGCCTGGCTGGAGCGCGGGCCGTGATGGCAGAGGACGGCCAGCGTCGCCGCCGGATCGAGCTCACCCATCCGGTCGGGCAGCTCGTGGAGCGGGATGAGCTTCGCGCCCTCGATGCGGGCGATCTCCCACTCCTGGGGATTGCGCACGTCGAGGATCGTGAAGTCCTTGCCCTGGTCCTGCCATTCCTTGAGCTCCTGGACCTGGACGTCGAAGTCGGCCGACGGCGAGACCGGCTCGGGAGCGATGCCGCAGAACTGCTCATAGTCGATGAGGCTCGTCTGGGTCGGGTGCTCCGAGCAAACCGGGCAATTCGGGTCTTTCTTGAGCTTGAGCTCGCGGAAGCGCATGCGCAGAGCGTCGAAGAGGAGGAGTCGGCCGAGGAGCGGCTCGCCCTGGCCGAGGATCAGCTTGATCACCTCGTTGGCCTGGAGGGCGCCGATGATCCCCGGCAGCACCCCGAGCACTCCGCCCTCGGCGCAGGAGGGGACGAGGCCGGGGGGAGGCGGCTCGGGGAAGAGGCAGCGGTAGCACGGCCCCTTCTGGCCCCAGAAGATCGAGACCTGCCCCTCGAAGCGGAAGATCGAGCCGTAGACGTTGGGTTTGCCCGTCATCACGCAGGCGTCGTTGACGAGATAGCGGGTGGGGAAGTTGTCGGTCCCGTCGACGACGATGTCGTAGTTCTCGAAGAGACCCAGAGCGTTCCCCGATTCGAGCCGGGTGTTGTGAGGCACCAGGCGGATGAGCGGGTTGACCTCGTGGAGCCGCCCGAGCGCCGCGTCGATCTTCGGCCGGCCGACGTCCGAACGGCCGTAGATGGACCTGGCGGTGGAGGTTCGACTCGTCGACGGTGTCGAATTCGACCAGGCCCAGGGTGCCCACTCCGGCAGCCGCGAGGTAGAGGCCGATGGGCGACCCCAGGCCGCCGCCGCCGATCATGAGGACGCGGGCGGCCTTCAGGCGCTTCTGCCCCTCGGTTCCCACCTCGGGCATGATGAGGTGGCGGCTGTAGCGCCGGATCTCCTCTTGCGAGAGCGGCGGCAGATCGGCCGCGTCGCGGGGATCTTCCAAGAGAGTCACCGGGCACCTCCGGCAATCGACGGGATGATCGAGAGGGTGTCCCCGGGCTTGACGGCGGTGCCGTCCTTCCCCAGATGGCGGACGTCCTCGTCGTTCAGGAAGACGTTGACGAAGCTCCGCAGGACGCCCTGGTCGTTATAGAGGTGGCGTTCGAGGGTGGGGAACTGGCGGGTGAGGTCTTTCAGGGCCTCGCCCACCGTCTGGCCGTCGACCTGGACCTCGCCGTTCTCGGCGGTGAACCGCCGGAGCGGCGTCGGGATGTGGATCGTGATGCTCACTTAGGAAGCCTCCTTGGCCAGCCCCGCCGGCCCGGGCGACCCGGTTCCGGCCGGCCCCACGGGACGGCCGACGACCTGATCGATGTTCTCCTCGTCGAAGCTCTCACGGTCGTCGGTCAGGCGCCAGCTCCGCGCGTCGACCACCCGGCCCTTGTCCACCGCGACGATGAGGTACGAGAGCCCCGGCCAGGCGTGGTCGCGGTCGAATTCGCTCGGCCGCGCCGGATGATCGGGGTGGGAATGATAGTAGCCGACGATGTCGAGCCCTAAGGCGCGCGCCTCTTTCTGCGCCGCGAGGATGGTCTCCGGGCTGATGACGTAACGGTTGTGGCGGCTGTCCTCGCGCTCGTTGCCGACCGAGAGGATGCGCTCGACGATGGTCGCGGTCTCCGCGCTCGCCGCGTGGCCGATCAGCACGCCGCAGCACTCCTCGGGGTAGCTGGTGCTGGCGTGATGGCCGATCGTCTGCAAGTGACGGGGCGAGATGACGAAGCGGTTCATGTCCTTACGTCTCCTCCCAGAAGTGGTCCGACAGGTACTTGTCCGCGTTGTCACAGAGCACCGTGACGACCGTCGCGCCCGGCGTCTCCCGGGCGACAGCCAGGGCCGCAGCGACGTTGCCGCCGGCCGAGACGCCGACGAGGAGACCCAACTCCCGCGCCAATCGCTTGACCATCGCGTACGCCACCTCGGTCGCCAGGCTCCGCGCCTCGTCGGCGAGGGCGGGATCGTAGATCGGCGGGACGATCGCCGAGGCCATGTGCTTCATCCCTTCGAGACCGTGGAAGGGGCTGTCGGGCTCGACCGAGATCAGCCGGACCCGTCCGCGCTCCTCCTGCTCCCGGAGGTACCGGCCCACACCCATGAAGGTGCCGCTGGTGCCCAGACCGGTGACGAAGTGGGTGATCTCGCCTTCCGTCTGGCGCCAGATCTCCGGGCCGGTCGTACGGTAGTGGGCGCGCCAGTTCTCGGGATTGCCGTACTGGTCGACGTAGACGAAGCGCTCGGGCTCGGCCGCCGCGAGCCGCCGCGCCTCGAGGATCGCGCCGTCGCTCCCCGCCAGTGGATCGGTGATCCGCAGCTCGGCGCCGTAGGCCTTCAAGATGCGTTTCCGCTCCGGGCTCGCGCTGTCCGGCAGGCAGAGGGTGACCGGGATGCCCTTGGCGGCGCCGATCATGGCGTAGGCGATGCCGGTGTTGCCGGAGGTGGCGTCGAGCAGCCGGCGGCCGTTACGGCCGTCGCCCCCAGCGCCGAAGAGCCCGCGCCGCTCGGCGTCCTCGACGATGGCGAGAGCCGGACGGTCCTTGACCGAGCCTCCGGGGTTCGCGTACTCGGCCTTGGCATAGAGCCGGGACGAGCTCCGCCCGAGAAGCGCCGAGAGGTCGACGAGCGGCGTGTTGCCGATGAGCGCGAGGACCGGGAGCGGCCGAGGGTGAGCGAGGGCCGGCCCGCGGATTTCGGTGAGGGGGGTCGAGGTCATCCGTCCGGTTCCAGGGCCGTCGAAGGAACGTAGCAGAGGCGTTCTGAGAAGTAAAGGAGATCTATCCACTTACTTATTCCAGGTCGGCGGGTGTGGCGCCGGCGGACACCGGGCAGGCACGGGGCTCTGCCCCTATCTGCCCGGGCTATGGCTCCGGAGGTCAACGCAAGTAGACGGTGAGGAGGGAGGCGGCGATCGCGAGGCCGGAAGCGCCGAGGCAGACGACCGCCCCCAGAACGTGGTCGCCGCGCTCCGGGAGGAGGGGATCGAGCCACTTGGCGACCAGGTAGCCGCCGGCGAAGCCGCCGAGGTGGGCCCAGTTGTCGACCCCGGGAAAGAAGAATCCCATGATGAAGAGCATGATGGCGTAGCTCCAGGCCTGGCTCCCCAGGTGGCTGCTGCCGCCTCGCCGGCCGTAGTGGACGAGGGCTGCGAGCAGGCCGAAGATGGAAGCCGAGGCGCCGACGGTGAACGACGAGCCCAGGAGGCTGCTCAGGAGGAAGCCGGTGGCGCCGGAGACGGTATAGATGATGACCATCCGACCGGGTCCGTAGATCTCGGCGGTCTCCGGGGCGAGCTGGCGCACCCAGAGGAGGTTGAAGAGGATGTGGAGGAGCCCGGCGTGCAGCCAGCCGGCGGAGAGGACGGTCCACCAGCGGCCGTAGCCGAAGACCGGGATGGCACCGCTGGCGCCGAAGGCGAGCAGGCTGCGGTTGCTCGGCACCAGGAACGAGAGGCCGGAGCTATGGATGCCGGCGGCGTCCAGGAACAGGCTCGCGCCGTAGAGGAGGATCGAGGCGCCGATCACGAGCTGCACGAATCCCGCATCCCGGCCGAGGCCGCGGAGGGCGCCGGTCAGCCCCCACATCCCGGGGTTGCGGCGGCCGCAGTTGAGACACTCCTTGTCGTTGACCCCGACCAGCCGCCCGCAGGACGGGCAGACGACGGCGCCGCTTCTCTGGCGACGGAACATGGTCGGGTACTCTATCGCTCCGGACGAGTCGGGTATACACCCGCTCAGAACGCCCCGGTGTCCGCCACCCCGCAGACGTTGCCTTGGCGATTGTGGTAGACCTTCTGGGCGCCGGTCACCAGATCCTGGATCGTCACCGTGTAGCCGACGTTTGAGAGAGCGCCGTAGAAGGCCCAGTACTTGCCGTTCAAGGCGCGACCGTCGAGGAGCTTGACCACCAGCTCCGTGTTTTCGGGGCTGAAGAACCAGAAGGTGCCGGCCTCGTCGCTCCCGGGGACCGCCTGGCCGACGCCGGTCGTGCCGTCGTTCGGGTTGCGGAAGGCGACGCTCACCCGGAAATTGCCGGCGAGCAGGCAGAGGCTCGTGGTGTCCGCCAGGCAGGGACCGGAGGTCGCCGCTCTGCCCGACAGCCCCGAGATCTCCGGGATCTCCGGCATCCCCAACGTCCCCGAAAGCGCCGCCAGAGCGTCCGTCGCTGCCGACTTCTTGGTCGCGGAGGGGAAGACCTGGGTGTCGGCGCCGCCGCAGACGTTGAATTCCGGATTGTGGTACTCATGGACGGCGCCGGTCACCTTGTCGGTGACGTCGATCCAGTACTCGACGTCCGAGAGGGCGCCGTAGAAGGACCAGTACTCGCCGTTGACCGGGCCGCCGTCGAGCATCTTGACCACCAGCTCCGTGTTCGACGGGTCGAAGAACCAGAAGAAGCCGGTCTCGTCGGTCGAGGGGAGGGCGCGGCCGAAGCCGGCCCGGCTCGTGTGGTCGCGCCAGGAGACCTCGACCTTGAAGCGTCCGCCGAGGAGCGCCAGGTCGCGCGAAGCCGGGGCCGGCGCGGCGTCGACGGTCACCCCCCGGGCGAGGGTGTCGCCGAAGAAGTGGACCCCCTCATGCACCATCTGCCAGGTCGTGGGGTAGAAGCCGGGAGTCGAGGGCGCGGTCATCCGGAGCGAGAAGGTCTTCTGCTGGCCGGGGGCGATGTTGTCGGTCGCGGTCAGGAGCTGCCGGGGCGCGGCGAAGGAGTCCTGGTCGCCCACCGCTCCCAGCTTGTAGCCGGCCGCCGCGGTCCAGGGGCCGGAGCCGGTGTTCTTGAAGGTCGCCTGGACGACGATCGTCTGCCCGGTCTCCATGCGGGTCGGCAGGTCGCTCGACACCAACTGCGCAGCGTCCACCGTCTTCGTGTTCTGGAGGATGAAGGCGTGGTAGGCGTCGTAGGCCGGCTTGTCGCTCCCGTCCTGGCGCAGGATCCCCCAGCGGGGCACCGTGGTGTCCGCCGAGTCCTTCGCTTCGTAGAAGAAGATCTTCGCCACCCAGTTCTGTTGCGGCACCCCGGTCAGCCAGTCGGTCAGGAGCCCGGTGTAGTAGGCCGCCTGGGCGTTCTCCGTCACCTGGTCGCTCGACCAGCCGGTCTCCGTCAGCCAGAAGGGCTTGCCGAACCAGCCGGTCGCGACCAGCACCTCCTTGACCGACGGCGGCACCACGCTCCACAGGCTGGGCTGGCCGCCGAAGAGGGTCGAGTCGTTGAGCTTCTTGGTGACCGCCCGGTTGCCGCTGCTGTCGTAGATGTGATGGGTGACGAAGTCGAGCCGGCTGCTGCCGGCCTGCTGGATCGACTGCTGGAGCCAGGTGAACCAGTCGGCGGACTGGAGATGCGCGAGATCCGGCCCGCCGACCTTCGCCTGCGGGTTGCCGGCGTGGATGGCGTCGGCGCCGCCGATGAGGATGATGTCGATGTACTGCTGCATCGAGCCGGTCCAGAACTGGGAGAGGTTGGGCTCGTTCCACATCCCCCAGTACTGGATGCTCCCTGAGAAGTGCTGGGCCGCCCGGAAGCAGACGTCCGCCCAGTCGGCGGGGTTGGCCGGGACGCCGTAGAACTCCGGGCCGTGGGTGGCCCAGGCCGGGGTGTAGGCGAGGGTGGCGTAGATCTGCAGGCCGTGCGCCTGGGCGGCGGCGACGATGTTGTCGTAGACCGACCAGTCGAAGACCCCCTGGCGGGGCTCGACGTCGGCCCAGGTGAAGTCGATCCGCACCCAGCCGAGGCCCGCCGCCTGGGCGCGGTCGAGCAGAAGCTGAAGCTCGGCCCCCTGCGGAGCGTGGATGTTGATACCGTAGGGGGAAGCTTCGTCGGCGCGGGAGCGCGCGGCGCTGGCGGCACCGGTCCACAGGACGAGAAGGGCGACGGAGAGAAGACGGCGAGCGCGGTGTGACATCTTGAAACCCAGCTTGGGACTTAAGCCAACAGTTTGGACTCGGCCAACAATTTACCATGCCGGTGTAGGTTTGCCATAGCGTTGAAGCTATAATCGCTTGACCTTTAAGTCTTTTGAGGGCACGGCTGAAGGGCGATCTGGGAGATCCGGGATGACTGAACCGCGCGAGATCACCGAACGCTACCGACTGGAGAAGATCTTGAAGTCGGGGCGCTCGGGCAATGTCCTCAAGGCGACCGATGCGTCCTCCGGGCGGGCGGTGGTGGTGAAGATGATCACCCTCTCTCCGCACGCCGCCGACGGCGAGGACTCGGAGCTCGCGCGGTTCGAGCGCCTGGCCGCCGCCTTGCGGGAACAGCCCGATCCCTGCTTTCCCGCCGTGCTCGACTCCGGCGTCACCACCGACGGCAGCGCCTTTCTGGTCCTCGAAAACCTCGAAGGGCGCGGCTTCGAGAGCCTCGCCGGGGGCCGCGGGCAGCGGGTCCTGAACCTCCTCGGACAGGTGATCGACGGGCTGGAGGCGCTCGCTCTGCGCGGGCTCTTCCACGGCAGCCTGTCGCCCGACAACCTCCTCGTCATCCGCCCTCAGGCGGACCGGGTGAAGACGTTCGGTCTCGGCACCGCCTACTTTCGCACCCCGGCGGCGGCCGCCGCCGACAGCCAGAACGCCCGCTACCGGGCTCCCGAGGAGCTCGCCGCGGACGGACCGCCCCTCCCTGACGACGCGCGCTGGCGCTCCGACCTCTACTCGCTGGCCTTGACCGCCTGCCGGGTCCTGGGCATGGAGATCGGCGCCGCCGACACCCCGGCTCCCAAGGTGACGATCCCGACCGTTCTCGGCTTCGAGCTCAAGGAGCCCGACGTCCTGCGCCAGATGCTGGAAGGCGCCCTCCGGCGCAATCCGCAGGACCGTCCCACCCTCGCCCAGGCCCGGAACAGCCTGCGCCGCGCCCAGGGCCTGCCGCCGGTCCCGGAGGCGAAGCTCGCGCCTCCTCCTCCCGCCGTGGCGCCCCCGGCGCCGGCGGTGGCGGCAAAGCCCGAGCCGCCGCGCCCGGCGGTCGAGGAGACCCGGCCCGCGTTCTTCCCTTCCGAGCCGGCCCCGATCGCCTCGGAAGGATTGGCGGCGGAAGACTTCGCGAGCCCCGGCGGCGCTGACGGCGCCGGCGGCATGGGCGCGCTCGATCTGGGCGATCTGGGCGGTCTGGACGACGCCCTGCCTCCCCTCTCGGACGACGACGCGACGGCCTTGAGCTCCAACGTCTACCCGATCGACCTCGAATCGCTGGAGGGCTCCGGTCCGCCCCCGGTATCGGCGCGGGTCGCTCCGACGCCGGTAGCTCCCGCTCCGCCCCCGGCCGCACCTCCGGCTGCACCGACTGCGACGGCTCCCACCCCTCCCCGCCCCCGGCCTGTCGCCGTGCCGCCGCTGGCTCCAGCGTCTCCGGTTTCTCCGGCACCTGCAGCGCCGGCCGCTCCGGCGAGCCCGGAGGAATCGGCCGGAGCCCTGCTGTCGTTCGACGACGACCTGTTGGGAGATCTGCCGCCCGCGCCACCCCCCGGAGCCGCCGGGCGAGGCGCGGCCACGGGCTCCCGCGGAGCCGCTCCCCGCACCGGTCCGATCCCCATCGCTGCCGCGGGCGCCGCCGGCGGACCCTCGGCTGGGGCATCCTCCGGGAGTGCCGGGAGCGGGGGGGGCGCGGCCGGGCTCGCCCGCTTCCTCAAGCCGATCCCGCTCGCCGCGGCGGGCGGCGGCCTCCTCGTCGTCCTCTTCGGCGGCTGGTGGCTCCTCGGGCGGAACTCGCCGCCGCCGCCCTCCGCGGTCGCCGCCGCGGCCGCTCTCCCGGCCGTGGCCGTGCCGCCGCCACCTCCCCCGGCTGGCGTCCGGCTCGCCACGGCGAAGAACTACCTGGCCCTGGGGCAGGAGCACGAGGCGATGGCGGTCCTCCGCACCCTCACCCCCACCGATCAGCAGGCGCTGGCGCCGGTGGACGCCGGCACCTTCAAAACCCTCCAGGCGACCCTCGCCCAGAACGCACCGGCGCGGATCGCGAACGACCTCGGCACCGGCTTGAAAAGCAAAGACCCGGCGCTCCTCGCGGGCGCCGTCGCCGACGCCGCCCAACTGTCCCCCACCGCCCTCCTCCCCAGCGCCCAGAGCGACCTCGCCAAGGCCCGGCCGGTCGCCGAGCTCTACGACCGCGCGGTGGCGGCGGACCAACAGGGGCAGGCGACCGAGGCCCTGAACCGTTTCGGCGAGATCGCCCACCTCCTCCAGAGCGGCCGCGACAGCTCGGTGCGCGACAGCTCCGGCCTCCGCGATCGCGCCGCGGGAAAGCTCGAAACCGAAGCCCAGGCCCTGCTCAAGGACGCCCACTACGACGAGGCGATCGCCCACCTGGAGCCGCTCTCCCGCACCTGGCCGGACCGGCCGGGCCTGAAAGCCCGCCTGGCCGACATCCATGGCGAGGAGAAGGCGGAGCGCAGCGTGCAGGCGGCGATCGACGACGCCCTGGCATCGGAGAAGCTCAAGAAACCGGACGACGGCCTCGCCGCCCTCCACCGGGTGAAGCCCACCGCCCACCTGGAGGCGTCGTACAACGAGGTCAAGCAGCGGCTCGACACCCTCCTCGCCCAATACGACCAGCAGCCGCCGACCGTCGAGCTCCGCGACGGCGTCCTCCTCGACTACGACCGCGGCATGATCATCAACGTCAGCTTCCGCATCCGCGACGACTACAAGGTTTCGAGCGTCAAGATCTACTGTCGGACGGCCGGCGGCCGGATGTCGGAAATCAATTACACCCACGATCGCTTCACCTATTCGATCACCATCCCGCCGGCCCTCCACCAGAACGAGACGGTCGAGCTGTATGTCGTGGCGACCGACCCCTCCGGTCACGAGACCTTCCTGGGGACCCGGGACAAGCCTCTGCAGATCAAGCGGCGGAAGGGTTTCCGGGAGACGTAGATCGCCGGCGGCGCTTCAGGCTTAGAGGGCGGCCCTCCGCGGCCACCCCTTTCTTTTAGATTCCGGTCAGATTCCCGGCACCGCGAACTCCTGCACCCAGAGGATGCGGAGGCGGTCCTCGAAGCGGCCGACGGCCAGGCCCACGCCGAAATCCGAGAATTCGGGGTCCAGGAGGTTTCGGCGGTGGCCGGAGCTGCCGAGCCAGCCGCCCATCACCTCGTCGACCGAGAACTGCCCCTCGGCGATGTTCTCGCCCACCTTGTGCGCCAGATAGCCGGTCGATTCCAGGCGCGAGCGCGGCGTTCGCCCTTCGGGGGTCTCGTGGTCGTAGTAGGCGCGGAGCAGCATGTCCTGAGCGTGCTCCTGGGCGGCTTCGTCCAGGTGAGGGTCGGCGACGAGCGGCCGGGCGCCGACGGCGCGGCGCGCCGCGTTGACCTTGGCGAGCATGGCCTTTCGCACCGTCGCCAGGTCGGCGAGGCCGGCGATCTGGCGGGCGAAGAAGTCGCGTTCCGGCCAGGCGAAGAGAAAGACGTAGAGCGGAACCCCGCGGAGGGTGGCGAGCCCGAAGCCGATGTCTCTGTAGTCGGCTCCCATCGCCGCCGTGAAGCTGTCGCCCTGCTTCCAGTAGCGGACGACCGCAGAGACGTCGCCGGTCGAGGCGGTGAGGCTCTCGGTCCAGCCGTGGGGGATGTAGCCGGCCTCGCGCAGGCGGTGCTCGCGCTGGGAGATGAGGCGGAAAGACTCCTCTTCCTTCGGCAGCTCGCCGCGCCGGCCGATCTCCTCGGCCCGCGCCTGGGCGACGCGGCCGAGGATGGGATCGAGAGCGAGTGGCCGGACGTGGGCAGCGGCCCGCTCTTCGTTGATCCGTACAAGGAGGGCCTGGCGGACGATCTCGGGGGCGACCGGCGTGGGCAGCGGTGGGAGAGGGGCCGCGCCCGTCGCGCTCGCTGCGGCGGCCAGCGCCAGCGATAAGACCGAAAGGGCGAACCTGCGGCGTAGGCGCAAAGAGGCTTCCTTAAGGGTGTCCGAAAGTCTGCACCCATTTCACCTGGAAACCTTTGGGGGTTTCGCCCAGGGCGACCCCGAGCCCCATGTGAAGGAAGCCATGGTCGAGGATGTTCCGGCGGTGCTCGGGGCTCTCCATCCAGCCCCGGACCACCTGCTCGGCCGAGAGCTGCCCGAAGGCGATGTTCTCGCCGATCAGGTGAAACGAGTACCAGGCGGTCGCCGCCCGGTGGATGACGGTTCTCCCCTCGGGGCTCGCGTGGGAGAAGTAGTCGCGGGCCAGCATGTCGTCGGCGTGGCGCTGGGCGGCGAGCGAGAGGCGCGAATCGAGGCGGAGCGGGGGCATGCCGGCTTTGGTACGCTCGGCGTTCACCCGGTCGAGCACCTCCTTTTGGACGGCGGCCAGGTCCTTGAGCCCGGCGGTATGCTCGGCGTAGTACTCGTACTCGGGAACGGCGAAGAAAAGCGTGTAGAGCGGCTGGCCTTCGAGGGTCGCCACCCCGACCCCCAAGTCCCGGAAGTCGCGGGAGAGAACCTGGCCGTAGGTGGCGCCGCTCTGCCGATGCCAGTAGCCGGCGACCTCGCCCAGCGAGAAGCCGGAGGAGATCTCGCTTTCGATCCAGCGCTGGGGCTGGTATCCGGCGCGCTTCATCTCCTCGTTCAGGCGCTCCTGGGCGTTGGGGTCGGCGTTCATGTCGCCCGCTTTCGCCAGCTGCTCGACCCGCGCCTGAGCGACGGTCGAGAGCGCCGCCGACAGCCGGAGCGGGGCGCCCCCCTCCTTGGTCCGCTCGGCGTTGATCGCCGCGAGCACGCCCGCGCGCAGGGCAGCCGGGTCTTCCGCGGCCTCACCCGGACGCCCACCGCCGCCTAAAATGCCTAAAACGCCGAAGATGCCCGCGAACAGGCAGAAGGCGACCGCGGGGAACCGCCTACGATAGGATCGCGGCGCCGTGCCCACCCTGTCCCAGCCCGAACGCCTCTCCCAGCACGAGCGCCCCGCGCGGGTGCACCGGTTCATCCTCGCTTTTGCCTGGGGGGCTTGGTGCATGGGGTTTTACTCTCTCATGCTCTTCTCGTTCATTCTACAGCCGCTTCAGTCGACTTTCGGTCTCCTCGAAGGGCAGCTCGCCGTCCTCACCGCGGTCGCCATCGGCGCCACCGGGGTGGGTGGCCTCCTCTTCGGCTGGATGAGCGACCGGCTGGGTCGGCGGGCCTCGCTCGCCGTGGCGATTGCCGCCTTCTCGCTCGGCAACGCGATCTGCGGCCTGGCGCCCGGGGTGGCCTCGCTGGTGATCGGCCGGGCGCTCGCGGGGCTCGGCATCGGCGGCACTTGGGGCGCCGGACAAGCGATGGTGGGGGAGACCTTCCCGCCTGCCCTCCGCGGCCGCTATGGCGCCATCGCCCAGACCGGCGCTCCGGCGGGCATGGGGCTCGCGGCCATCGCCGGCTCCTTCCTGGCCCCGGTCGTCGGCTGGCGGGTGGTCTTCCTGCTCTCGGTCCTCCCGGCGCTCGTCCTCGTCGCCTGGCGCTGGCTGCCCGAGTCGGACCTGTGGACCGAGCACCGGCGGCGGCTCGCGGCCGGCGAGCTCGCGGCGCAGGAGCTGGCGCGCTCCAGGCGGCCGATCCTGGCGCAGCTCGTGGCGCCCGACCTGGCCTCCATCTTCTTCCGCGCCTTCCTGCTCACCGCCTTCAACATCTCGTCCTACTGGTTCGCCGTCGTCTGGCTGCCGCGCTATCTCCAGCAGCAGAGGAACCTCTCGATTTTCGGCTCCGGCTGGTGGACGCTCACCTTCGTCGCCGGCTCGCTCTTGGGCTACCTCACCTTCGGCTGGATGTCGGACGTCCTCGGCCGGCGCCCGGCCTTCACCCTCTACTGCGCGATCAACGCCGCCGGCCTCCTCGCCGTCACGCTCTTCTGGGAGTCGGTCGTGGCGCGGCCGGCGATCGGCCTCGCCTGCATGCTCGTCGCCGGCATCGGGACCGGCACCTGGTCCTGCTACGGCGCCTATTTCTCGGAGCTCTTCCCCACGAGGGTGCGGGGCGCCGCCATGTCGGTGATCATGAACGTCACCCGGGGGGTGCAGTTCCTCACCCCGCTCGTCATCGTGGGGGTCGCCGGCCGTTGGGGCCTGGCCGGCGGAGTCGCCCTGGCCGCCGGCTTCGCGCTCCTCGCCGGGATCTGGGTCTGGACTCTCCCCGAGACGGCGGGGCGGGCGATCGAGGCCTGACTCAAGGGTGCCCGAAGGTCTGGACCCAGTCCACCCGGAAGCCCTCGCGCGTGTCGCCTAAGGCGAGCCCGAGCCCCATGTGGATGAAGTCGCGGTCCAGGATGTTCCGGCGGTGCTCGGGCTCTTCATCCAGGCCTGGACCACCTCGTCGACCGAGAGCTGGCCCAGGGCGATGTTCTCGCCCACCGCGTGCCAGCGGTAGCCGGCGGCCTCCGCCCGCTGGCGGACGGTTTTGCCCTCGGGGCTCGCGTGGGCGAAATAGCCGCGGGCCAGCATGTCCTCGGCGTGGCGCTGGGCGGCCGCATCGAGGCGGGGATCGAGGAGGAGTGGACGGACGTGGGCTTTCGCCCGTTCGGCGTTCACCTTTTCGAGCACCTCCCGGCGGACGGCGGCGAGGTCGGCGAGCCCGGCGGTCCGCGCGGCGTAGTAGTCGTGCTCGGAGACGGCGAAGAGGAGGGTGTAGAGGGGCTGGCCCTGGAGGCTCGCCACCCCGATCCCGGCCTCCCGGAACTCCGGCGAGACGGACCTGACGGTAGGTGTCGCCGCTATGCCGGCGCCAGTAGTCCGCCACCTCGGGGAGCGACGCGGCGGAGGAGATCTCGCTTTCGAGCCAGCGCTCCGCCGGGTAGCCGGCGCGCTTCAAATCCTGGTCCAGGCGCTCCTCACTCCCCCGGCCGCCGTTCAGATCGCCTCGCCGCGAGAGCTCCTCGGCGCGCGTCTGGGCGACCGTGGAGAGCGGCGCCGACAGGCGGAGCGGGGCGGCTCCCGCCTTCGCCCGCAGTGCGTTGATCGCCGCGAGCAGATCCTCGCGCATGCCGGGTCGGTTGCCGACGGTCTCACCCGGGAGCACTCCGAAGGCGAGGAGGAGCAGGCAGAGCCCGGCTGGGAGAAGGGATCTCATAGAGGCTCCAATCGGAGCAGCAGGTACGATTATCTCATGGCATAGAATCCCCCCGGCGCCCCCCATCAGTCATGAACACTCTCTCCACAACTACGACTCCGGTGACTCCGGCGACCCTGGAGGCCGCCCGCGAGATCCTCGCCGCGCTCTATGGCCTCGCAGGCCCGGACGTCGAGGTCGTCCCTCTCCCCGGTGAGCACGACAGCAACTTCCGGGTGACGACGAGCGCCGGCCGCTATGTGCTCAAGGTGCATCCCGAGCGGGCGGCGAACGAGGATCTCGGGGAGATCGACCTTCAGAACCGGGCGATGCTCCACCTGGCGGAACGCGATCCGGAGCTGCCTACCCCTCGCCCGGTGCCCGCGCTGGATGGCGAGACGATCACCCGGGTACCCTGGGATGTCGGGAAAGGTGGCGAACCTGGCGCTCGCGAAGAACGCCGCGAGCGGGCGGTGCGCCTCCTCACCTGGCTGCCGGGGAAACCCTGGGGCAGCTCAGGCCCGGTGGAACCGTCGACCTTCTCTTCCCTCGGCCGTCTTCTCGCCCGGGTGGACCGCGCCTTCCAGGGCTTCGAGCATCCCCGGATGCGGCGTCCCCATCGCTGGGCGCTTCGGTCCGCCGCCGATCTGCTCCCCCGGCTCGGGCTCGTCGCCGACCCCGCCCGCCGGGAGCTCGCCGGCGAGATCCTGGCGCGCTTCGCGACGGAGGTCGCGCCCCGGCTCGCGGCCTGCCCGGCGCAGGTGATCCACGGCGACGCCTCGGACCACAACGTGCTCGTCGGCGCGGACGGAGAGGTCTCCGGGCTCATCGACTTCGGCGACATGGTCCACGGCCCGCGGATTTCGAACCTCGCCGTGGCCTCTGCCTACGCGATGATCGGCCGGGAGCGGCCCCTGGAGGAGATCCTGCCGCTCGTCGCCGCCTATGACGACATCCTTCGGTTGACCGGCGAGGAGCTTGCCCTCCTCTGGGAGCTGATCCTCACCCGGCTCGCCATGAGCATCGTCATCGCCGCCTGGCAGCACGCGGAAGCTCCCAACAACGACTATCTCCTCATCAGCCAGGAGGGGGTCTGGGATCTCTTGCAGCGCTTGGCTGGCATGAACCCTCACCTCGCCCATTTCACCCTGCGGGACGCCTGCGGCCGCGAGCCCGTCCCCGGGAGCCGCCGGATCGTCGGCTGGATCGAGGCGCGGAGTCTCCATTTCGCGCCTGTCGTTGCTGGGGTACCGGCGGCGACCCCGCGGGTGCAGATCGACCTCGGGGAGGCGGCGATGGCGGCGGCCGGGGTCGATCCCATGGATCTGGCGGCCTTCACCGGCTATGTTTTCGGCCCTATGCGGGAGGCCGGGGCGCGCTTCGGGATCGGCCGCTACCTCGAACGCCGGCCGATCAACCGCGGCGCCCAGTTCGCCCTCGCGACCGGCGAGCAGCGCGACATCCACCTGGGGGTCGATCTCTACGCCGAGCCGGGGGAGCCGATCCACGCGCCCCTCCCCGGCACCGTCGCCGCGATCGAGGACCGCGGTTCCGGCGACTACGGGCCGGTCGTCCTGCTCCAGCATGCGACCGACGAGGGCCTCCCCTTCTGGACCCTCTACGGCCACCTCGATCGGGAGGTTCTCGGGCGGCTCGCGGCCGGCCGGGAGGTGGCGGCGGGGGAGCTCGTGGGACGGATCGGGACCGCCGCCGAGAACGGCGGCTGGCCGCCCCATCTCCACCTCCAGCTTCTCACCCATACCCTGGGTGAGGGAGCGGGCATTTATGGCGTCGCCCCGGCGAGCGCGCTCGACGTCTGGGAGAGCGTGAGCCCCGACCCCAATCTGCTCCTCGGTCTCCCCGAGGGAGCGGCGGCCCCGGCGCCGCCGCGCGATCCGGCCTACTTGAAGCGCCAGCGCGCCCTCCACCTCGGGCGTTCGCTCAGCCTCTCCTACCAGGAACCGCTCCAGATCGTCCGCGGGGAGGGGCAATTCCTCTACGACGAGAGCGGCCGGGCCTACCTCGACATGGTCAACAACGTCTGCCACGTCGGGCACTGCCATCCGCGGGTGGTGGCCGCCGGCCAGGAGCAGATGGCGCGGCTCAACACCAACACCCGCTACCTGCACGACACGGTCGTCCGCTACGTCCGGCGCCTGACGGCGACCTTCCCCGAGCCGCTCTCCGTCTGCTTCCTCGTCAACTCCGGGAGCGAGGCGAACGACCTCGCCCTCCGCCTCGCCCGGGCTCACACCGGCGGCCGGGACGTCCTCGTCGTCGACCATGCCTACCACGGCAACCTGACGTCGCTCGTCGAGCTCTCCCCCTACAAGTTCGCCGGCCCCGGCGGGGAGGGGCGGCCGGAGCACGTCCATGTCTGCGCGCTACCGGACGTCTATCGCGGGCTTCGCGAGCCGGAGGGGAAATACGCCGGATCGGTGGGCGAGCGGATCGCGGACGTCCACTTCCGGGGTTCCCGGGGCGATCGGGGGGGGCGGCTGGCCGCCTTCTATGCCGAGTCGATCCACAGCTGCGGCGGCCACATCGTCCTCCCGCCCGGCTACCTGGCCGCGGCGTATGAAGAGGTGCGGGCGGCGGGGGGCGTCTGCATCGCCGACGAGGTGCAGGTGGGGCTCGGCCGGGTGGGGAGCCACCTCTGGGCCTTCGAGACCCAGGGGGTGGTGCCCGACATCGTCACCCTGGGCAAGCCCCTCGGCAACGGGCATCCCCTGGCGGCGGTGGTGACGACGCCCGAGATCGCGGCCTCCTTCGACAACGGCATGGAGTACTTCAACACCTTCGGGGGCAACCCGGTGTCGGCGGCGATCGGCCTCGCCGTCCTGGACGTGATCCGCGACGAGCGGTTGCAGCAGAACGCTCAAAAGATGGGAGAACGCCTGCTGGGCGGTCTCCGCGAGCTCGCCTCCCGCCAGCCCCTGATCGGCGATGTGCGGGGGCTCGGCCTCTTCCTGGGCGTCGAGCTCGTCCGCGATCGGGAGACCCGGGAGCCGGCGGCTCGGGAGGCGGCGCTCGCCCTGGAGGCGGCCCGGCGGCGCGGCGTCCTCTTGGCGACCGAGGGCCCCCACCACAACGTCCTCAAGATGAAGCCGCCGATCGCCCTCCGCGAGGAGCATTGCGAGCTCTTTCTTTCTGTTCTTGCAGGAACGCTCGACGAAGTGATCGGGATGGTTGTATAGTCTGGTTGTCTAAAGGATCTCGCCATGATCTTCGATCCGCAACTGGAGAAGAGCGTTCGGCAGTTGGTCTCGCGATTCGGCGAGATCTCGTCGATCTGGCTCTGTGGCTCGCGGGCCAACGAGAAGGGCGTCACCGGGGACGACTGGGACCTGGTCGTCTTCGGCGATCGCCAGGTCGCGGAGGATCTGGAGCTCGCCGGCAACTTCCTCGGCCAGGGCTTCGACCTCAAGTTCGTGGATTCGGCGAACCGCGAGCTCAAGCGGCTCTGGCAGTCCGCCTCCTGGGAGGATTTCGCGAGCTGGTACTGGGTCGAGCGCCGGCCGGCCGAGGCCGAATACCACTCCGCCCGCTTCGGCGACCAGCTGGTGATGATGGGCGGCGAGTGGGTCGAGGCCGCCGAGCTGACCGTCACGACGAAGAGAGCCTTGCGGCTCTGGCCGACCCCGGAGCTGAAGCGCGGGGAAGAGCCGCCGGTGAATTGATCCCGCGGGCAGGACGATCTCACCCGACCGGCACGAGAGGGTCGCTCGCCGGCGCGGCCTGTCAACCGAAGCCCTCCGCACGTACACTCTTCTGGACAATTCGCTGGAGTGACGCCTATGGATGGCTCCGAAGAGAAGGCGACCGAACGGCCGCGCCGTCAGCCCTACGCGGCGGGCGACGGCCTGACCCGCTACCCCTCCGGCTCGGCCTTCTCACCGATGGTCCCGGTCGTGCTCCGCATCGACTCACCCTGGGAGAAGCCGTGGAAGGCCCGGCTCCCGGGGGGAGCGATGGCGGCCCCGTTCCCGGGCACCGCCATCGAGTTCGAGGGGGCGCTCTATGAGGTCGTCCGCGCCGAGGCGACGGGGAACGGGCCGCCCTACATCTATCTTCTGGCGCCCTGGGAGGAGGAGTCGCCGCGGCAGGTGATCCCCTACAGCGTCGAGGCGTGCGAACGGGCGGCGCGGGAGCGGGCTGAGCGGCAGCGCCGGATCCGGATCGCGCACGGGCTCTCCTGGCTCTCGCCCGTCGTCGGTCTTCTGCCGGCGGACCTCCAGCGGTCGATCGAGCGCGAGTACAACGTTTCCGCCCACCGCGCCACCCTGACCTCCGGCCTGACCCTCCTCGGGCCTTCCCTCTACGCGGTGGTTCGCGGGGTGGCGATGCTGATGGCCCAGGGGCAGGCCGGCCCACGGGATTTCCCTTGGGACCTGTGGCTGCCGCTCTCCTCCTACCTGCTGCTGGAATCGCTCTTCCGGCTCGGGGTCGTCGGCTACGCGAACGACTCGCTGGGCGAGCTCTTCGTCTCCCTTCCCATCCTGGCCTTCCAAGTCCTGAGGAGGGTGATCGCGGAGCGCCGACAGACGAAGCCACATCCTCCCGGAGCGAGCTCCCACCATCTCCTCAACGAGGCGCGGGACGAGGTCAACGCTCTCCCGGAGGGCCGACGGGAGATCCTCTCGCTCCTCCCCAAGCCCCACTGGGGATCGTCGACGGGCGTTCTCGCCGATGACCGCTGGCACCGGCTGGAGAGCCGGGAGGAGGTCGAGCGGGAGGGCGGGCGCTGGCATCGCTTCGTGCTCGCCCCAACGGCGGAGCCGGAGGAGGAGGTCTCCTTCCGCTCCCGGGTGGAGCACCGCCCGGAGGAGGTCCGCGACCTCCACCGCCAGGGGCTCCTGTTCCGCAAGCAGACCTGGGTCGAGACCTTCGCCCCCCTCTGGGGCCTCCTCGACGCCGCCACCCAGAGGCGTCTCGCCGAGCTCTACGGCTACGATCCTCCCCGCCACACGGCCTGGAGCGCGCTCGGCGTGGCGATCCTCGCGGGCGCCGAGGGTCTCCTCGCCCTCCGCTACCTCGGTGCCCGCCAGGGCGGCCCGGCCGCTCTCGCCGACCTCGCCATGCTCCTCGCCGCCGTCTATTTTGTCTTCGAGAGCCTCGCCCGGCTCCAGCGGGCGCGCTCTGGAGAGCCCGCCGGGAGCGTCCTCGGGTGGGTGTTGGTGCCGTTCGCGCGGCGGTTGGTCGTGTAGGAAGATCCCGGCGGCTGGCGGCGGTGCTCAGGTGCGTTTGGGACGCTAGGAGATCGGCTGGAGACGCTAAGAATTCCTTTGAGACGCTGGAATTTGTCTTGGAGGCCCCCGGAGCGTCGGTTGAGACACTATAGGCCGCTTGGAGACGCCACAAGGGTCGGCCTAGACGCCAGCGGATTCTCGCGAGGCCTTCCTACCCGACCGGCGAGATCGTCGCTCGTCGGGCCAGCGGGCGGCGCTCTTCGCGAGGATGAGCCCAGGTTTTTCCACCGCTGAAAGATTGCGCGGGCGTTTTCCGTCCTTCTCTGGCAGCGCTTGGCGCCGAGCCCTTCGGCGCCTTTCCAGGGAGACCTGATGCCCAGGCATGACTCGATCTTCAAAAGGCTGCTCCGCAGCTTCTTCGCCGATTTGCTGAACCTCACGGTGCCGGAGGTGGCGGCCCGGCTCGAGGTGTCTCAACCGGTCCTCCTCGACAAGGAGTTCTTCCTCGCGGGCGGCCGCCGACGGGAGTTGGACCTCCTGGCCGAGGTAGCCTTTTTGGGAGGTGCCCCGCCGCTTCTCGTCCATGTCGAGGTCGAGGCCCGGGCGCGGCCGGACATGGGAAGGCGCCTGTGGCGCTACCGCAAGCAGATCCAGGCCGTCCACGACAGCCATGTGCTGTCGATCGTCCTCTACCTTCAGCGGGGAAGGGCGGGAGTTCAGGTGCAGGCTCTGGATGAACACCTGCTCGGCAGGGACCTGGCACCCTTCCACTACATCTCCTTTGGCCTCGCCGGCTGCGCTGCGAACGAGTATCTCGGCCGGCCGGAGCCGCTCGCCTGGGGTCTGGCCGCGCTCATGCAGAAGGGTGCCTTAAGCCGGCCAGCTCTCAAGCTCGCCTGCATGAGGCGGATCGCGACGGCCAAGATGGAGGAGACGCGGCGGCTGCTGCTGGTCGACTGCGTCGAGGCGTATCTGGAGTTGAATCCGGACGAGGCGGCGGAGTACTCTGCTCTCTGCACGGTTCGGGAGAACCGGGAGGTGAAGACGATGGCGACGACCTGGTCGGAGCGGCTGGAAGCAAAGGGGAGAGAGGTGGGGAGGGAAGAGGGGAGAGAAGAGGGAAAGGAAAAGGGAAGGGAAGAGGGTTTGCAGGAGGGCCTGCGGGCCTTACGCAAGGTGCTATTGCACCTGCTCGATCAGCGCTTCGGTCCCCTCCCGGAAGAGACCCGGGAGCGGGTTGAGACGATCTCTTCCCTGGAGCGCCTCACCCGGCTCTCCGAGCGGGTGCTGACCGCTCGCTCGCTGGCGGCTCTGCGGCTCCAGTAGGCGCCGTCGATCTCGCGGCCGGGCAGGCACGGGGGCTCTGTCCGGACGGTCCACCTTCTTCCCACCTTCTGCCCCCTTCGGTTGACAGCCTCCCGCCCATGGGTAGAATAGCCGCGCTCATCAGAAAGGAGCCCGGGAAGCGCGATCCGAGGGAAAGGCCCTGACCATGGCTAACTACTTGCCCATCCTCGTCTTCGTCGTCATCGCCATCGGTTTCCTGGCGGTGACCCTGCTCGCCGCCCGGCTGCTGCGGCACCGCGGCAACGGCACCACCAACCTCGAACCCTACGAGTGCGGCAACGAGCCGGAGAGCTTCGCGCACGACCACCGGTTCTCGATCCGCTACTATCTGATTGCGGTCCTCTTCGTCATTTTCGACGTCGAGACCATCTTCCTCTATCCCTGGGCGGTGATGTTCGACCGCCTGGCGCTCTTCGGCTTCATCGAGATGACGGTCTTCCTCGCCATCCTCATCGCCGGCTACGTCTACGTCTGGAACCGGGGGGCGCTCAATTGGGCATGATGGATGCGGCGGCAGGGTCTGAGGGCAACGTCCTCACGACCACCTACGACAAGATCTTCAACTGGGCCCGGCGCTCCGCCATCTGGCCGATGCAGTTCGGCCTGGCCTGCTGCGCCATCGAGATGATGGCGGTCCTCGACCCCCGGCACGACATGTCGCGCTTCGGCGCCGAGGTCTTCCGCGCCACCCCGCGGCAGAGCGACCTCATGATCGTCGCCGGCACGGTGACCGAGAAGATGGCCCCCATCGTCCGCCGCCTGTGGGACCAGATGCCGGAGCCCAAGTGGGCCATCGCCATGGGCGCCTGCGCCACCTGCGGCGGCCCGTATCGGACCTACGCCGTCACCCAGGGGGTCGACCGGGTCATTCCGGTCGACGTCTACGTGCCCGGCTGCCCGCCGCGTCCCGAGGCCCTCCTCTGGGGTCTCCTCCACCTGCAGCGGAAGATCGATCGCATGAGCATCGCAGGTCATCCGCGGCCGAAGAAGGCCACCCTCGCGGCAGGCTCGGCGGTTCCGGCGGGAGAGATCGGCGGATGAGCGACGAGCCGGAAAAGCCCCCCGCTCCGGACGCTCCGGCGGTCCGCCCCGCTCCGGCGACTCCGACGACTCCGGCTGCCCCGGTGACGCCCCCGCCGGCGGCGCCTCCGGCAGCGACCGCACCCGCCGCTCCCGCCGCAACACCAGCGGCCCCGAAACCGGCAGCCCCGGCTGCCGCCCCGAAGCCGGCCGCCCCGGCTGCCCATGCCGCTCCTGTCGGCGAGCTCTGGGAGCGCGATCCGGTCTCCCCGGAGTGGAAGGACTCGGCCACCGACCCGCTCGTCGAGGCGCTCAAGGAGGAGTTCGGCGAGGCGATCGAGTCGGCCCGGAGCTTCGCGGGGGAGCTGACGCTCGTCCTCCGTGCGGACTCCGTGGCCCGGATCGCCGCGGCGCTCAAGGCGAAGCACCAGTTCACCTACCTGATCGACATCTGCGGCGCCGACTACCCGAAGCGGACGCCGCGCTTCGACGTCGTCTACCACCTGCACAGCTTCGCCGCCAATCGGCGCATCCGCCTGAAGGTGGCGACCGACGAGGCGACTCCGGTGCCCACGGTGTGCGGCGTCTGGCGGGCCGCCAACTGGTCGGAGCGCGAGGTCTACGACATGTACGGGGTGACCTTCGCGGACCACCCGGACATGACCCGCATCCTCCTCTGGGAAGGCTTCAACGGCTTCCCCCTGCGGAAAGACTTCCCGGTCGAGGGGATCGACACCGGCTCCGCCATCTATCCCGAGTACTACGAGCAGAAGGCCGGACCGGTCACCGGCACGGGCACCGGCTGGAAGCCGGCCAAGCCTCCCGCGCCGCCCAAGCCGGCTGCCCCGGCCGCCGCTCCTCCGGCAGCGCCTCCCGCGGTACCCCCAGTGACCCCCGCCACCCCTGCGACACCCGCGGGCGAGCCGGGGAGCGGAGCCTCGAACTGAGATGAGCCAACCCCTCGTGGACCCGCGGACCCTGCCGGACGACGACCGCCTCTTCGCCCCCGAAGAGGAGATGGAGCTCAACTTCGGGCCCCAGCACCCGTCGACCCACGGCGTGCTGCGGCTGAAGCTCAAGGTGGACGGCGAGCGCATCCTCGACTGCTACCCGATCATCGGCTACCTCCACCGCGGCACCGAGAAGCTCTTCGAGCTCCACCCGTTCTTCCAGAACGTCCCCCACACCGACCGCATGGACTACGTGGCGGCGGCGACCAACAACCTCGCCTACGTGGGGGCGGTCGAGAAGCTCGTGGGCCTGGTCGTGCCGCCGCGGGCACGCTATATCCGGACGCTCTTGGCCGAGCTGCAGCGCATCTCGTCCCACCTCCTCTGGCTCGCCACCCACGCGATCGACATCGGGGCGATGACGCCGTTCTTCTACTGCTTCCGCGAGCGCGAGCTGATCCTCGATCTCTTCGAACAGTTCTGCGGCGCCCGGCTGACCCTCAACTGCATGCGTCCGGGCGGCCTGCCGCACGACCTGCCGGTGGGCTGGGCCGAACGCTGCCGGGTCTTCGCCGAGGCGTTCCCGCCGCGGGTCGACGAGTACGAGGGGCTCCTGACCGAGAACCGGATCTGGAAGAAGCGGACGGTGGGGATCGGTGTGCTGTCGCCCGAGACGGCGATCGACTACGGGATCACCGGCCCCATGCTCCGCGGCAGCGGGATCGACTGGGATCTCCGCAAGATCGCCCCCTACGAGGCGTACGGCGAGGTCGAGTTCGACGTCCCCCTGGGGAAGAACGGCGACACCTACGACCGCTATCTCGTGCGGATGGAAGAGATGCGCCAGGCGAACCGGATCATCCTCCAGTGCCTGGACAAGCTCCCCGAGGGGCCGATCATGGCGAAGCGCCCGCGCGTGCTCAAATCCGCCAAGGACTCCGAGGTCTATCACGGCATTGAGGGACCGAAGGGCGAGATCGGCTTCTACATCGTGGGGGACGGTACGCCGCAGCCCTACCGCTGCCACGTCCGGGCGCCCAGCTTCATCAATCTCCAGGTGGTGCCGGAGATGTCGAAGGGCGCGCTCATCGCCGACCTGGTGGCGATCGTCGGCACGACCGACATCGTGCTCGGGGAGGTGGACCGGTGAACGGTCTACTCGAATCTCTCCGCCACACGTTGGGCGACGTCCTCTTCTACTGGGCGTTCTCGCCGGCGGTGAAGATCCTCGTCCTCGTCTTCCTCGGCATCCTGCCGGTGATCACCTACCTGGTGCTCGCCGAGCGCAAGATCCTCGGCTTCATCCAGGCCCGGGTCGGCCCCAACCGGGTCGGTCCGTGGGGGCTCCTGCAGCCGATCGCGGACGTCATGAAGCTTCTGGTGAAAGAGGACACGCTCCCCATCCAGGCGGTCAAGTGGGCGTTCATCCTCGCCCCCTGCCTGGTGGTCGGGCCGGCGCTCATCATCTTCGCCGTCATCCCCGTGGGGCCGCCGGCTTCGGCGCCGGGCAAGCTCGCCTGGTATGTCACCGACGTCAATACCGGGGTGCTCGTCGTCCTGGCGCTGGCGACGATCGGGGTCTACGGGCTGATCATCGGCGGCTGGTCGTCGAACAACAAGTTCTCGCTCATGGGCGGCCTGCGCTCGGCGGCGCAGATGATCTCCTACGAGGTGCCGCAGGGCCTGGCGCTCGTCGGTCCGCTCATGCTCGCCGGGACGCTGTCGCTCGTCGGCATCGTCGAGGCGCAGGCGAAGGCCGGCTGGTGGTACCTCTTCCCGCAGCTCGTCGCCTTCTTCATCTATCTGGTCGCGGGGGTCGCGGAAACCAACAGAAACCCGTTCGACCTGCCGGAAGCGGAGTCGGAGCTCGTCGCCGGCTTCCACACCGAGTACAGCGGCATGCGGTTCGCCCTCTTCTTCCTGGGCGAGTACGCCAACATGATCGTCATCTCGGCGGTGGCGACGACGCTCTTCCTGGGCGGCTGGTTGCCGCCCTTCCCGCACCTCCTGCCGTTCCTCTCGGTCGTCCCCGGGATCATCTGGTTTTTCCTCAAGGTCTCGGTCTTCCTCTTCGCCTACATCTGGTTCCGCGGCACCTTCCCGCGCTATCGCTTCGATCAGCTGATGGACCTCGGCTGGAAGTGGATGATCCCGCTGGCGCTCGCGAACATCTTCTTCACCGGGCTCGTCAAGCTGCTCCTGGCCCGCCACGGTTGAGGTTCAACTCAAAATGACTGCAATGAAGCGTTTCCTCGACAAGATCATGCTGCTCGACCTCTTCGCGGGCTTGGGCATCACCGCCAAGAACATGATGAAGAAGAAGGTGACGGTGCAGTACCCCGAGGAGCGCTGGGAGCCGGCACACCGCTTCCGCGGCATGTTCCGCCTCGACGAGGAGCGCTGCATCAAGTGCACCCTCTGCGCCAAGGACTGCCCGATCGACATCATCTACATCGACGTCAGCCAGCAGCTGAACCCGGAGACCAACAAGAAGGAAAAGGTGCTCGACCGTTTCGACATCGACGTCCAGCGCTGCATGTTCTGTGGCCTGTGCGAGGAGGGCTGTCCGACCGAGCCCAAGTCGATTTGGTTGACCACCAAGACCTACGAGCTCGCCTCCTACGACCGCTGGGACAACCTCTACGTCGACAAGGCCGAGCTCCAGGACTGGCGGGTGCGGCCGGCCTACACCGACGAGGAGATTGCCTGAGATGGGCGCGCTCGTGACGAACGGCCCCGCGCTCCTCTTCTACCTCTTCGCCGCCATCGCGGTCGTCGGGGCCTTAGGGGTCGTGGCGCTCAGGAATCCCATGTACGGGGCGATCTCGCTCCTCGTGACGTTTCTCTCCGTCGCCGTCCTCTTCCTGTTGCGAAACGCCGAGTTCCTGGCCGTCGTCCAGGTCTTCGTCTACGGCGGCGGCATCATGGTGCTGTTCCTCTTCGTCATCATGCTGGTCAATCTGCACAAGCTCGACCAGGCGAAGATTTTCTGGAAGCAGTCGCCGGCGGCGCTCGTCCTCGGGCTCCTGTTCCTCGGGCTCTTCGGCTGGCTCTTCGCGCACGTAGGCTTCGGCCCGGCCTTCGAGCAGCCGCTGAACTTCGTCACCGCCGGAAACGGAGCGGTGTCGGGCAACTCCCAGGCGGTCGCCTGGAGCCTCTACCGCGACTACCTGCTGCCGTTCGAGATCGCCTCGCTGTTTCTGCTCGTGGCGATGATCGGCGCCGTCGTCCTCGGGCGGAGGCAGTAGAAACTGTCCCCCTGTTCACCGATTCATGTAGCAGGAGCTTAGGCGATGCTCGAGGTAACGACCAACCACTACCTGGTGTTGAGCTTCGTGCTCTTCACGATTGGGCTCAGCGGCATCCTGGTGCGGCGCAACATGATCACCGTGCTGATGTCGATCGAGCTGATCTTGAACTCGGTCAACATCAACCTGATCGCCTTCTCCTACCAGCACTCGGATTTAGCCGGGCAGATCTTCGCCATCTTCACCATCACCGTCGCCGCCGGCGAGGCGGCCGTGGGGCTCGGCATCCTCATCGCGCTCTTCAGGCTGCGCGAATCGACCGATTTAAGCCGGGCCGCGGGGCTCAAAGGGTAAGCCATGGGTGATCTGCGAAGTCTCCTCTGCATCATCCCGCTGATCCCCTTCCTCGGGGCGCTTCTGAACGGCGTCCTCCTCCGCGGCCGGATCGGCAAGCAGGCCGTCGCCTGGATCGCCTGCGGCAGCGTGGCGATCGCGGCGATTCTCGGCTTTCTGGTCATCGGGAGCTACGCCTCGCATGCCGCTGGCGCCAACGCCCCCTACGGTTTCGACCAGACGATCTACACCTGGATTCCGGCCGGCGCGATCCACACCGCGGAGCCCGCGAACGGCGGGGTGGCGAACCTCTCGGTCGAGATGGGCTTCTTCCTCGACCCGCTCACCTGCGTGATGCTCTTCGTCGTCACCTTCGTGGGCTTCTGGATCCACGTCTACTCGGTGGGCTACATGGCCCACGAGGACGGCTTCCAGCGCTTCTTCACCTATCTGAACCTCTTCATGGGCGCCATGTTGATGCTCATCCTGGGCAACAACTACCTCGTGATGTTCGTCGGATGGGAAGGGGTGGGGCTCTGCTCGTACCTCTTGATCGGGTTTTACTACAAGGAGGAGTTCCCTCCCTACGCGGGCCGGAAAGCCTTCATCGTCAACCGGATCGGCGACTTCGCCTTCATGATCGGTCTCTTCGCCCTGGTGGCGAATTTCGGCACGCTCAAGTTCACCGAACTGTTCAGCCGGATCGCCGCCGACCCGGCGCTCGCCCTCTCGCACTACCACTTCGGGATGAACGTGGCGAGCTTCGTCGCCCTCTGTCTCTTCGTGGGCGCGATGGGCAAGAGCGCCCAGATCCCCCTCTACGTCTGGCTGCCGGACGCCATGGCCGGCCCGACTCCGGTCTCGGCGCTCATCCACGCGGCGACGATGGTGACCGCGGGCGTCTACATGGTGACCCGCTCGAACGTCCTCTTCCGTCTGGCTCCGGGGGTGTCGAGCTTCGTCGCCATCATCGGCTGCGCCACGGCGCTCTTCGCCGGGACGATCGCCATCGCCCAGACGGACATCAAGAAGGTTCTCGCCTACTCGACGGTGTCGCAGCTCGGTTACATGTTCCTGGCGGCGGGCGTCGGCGCCTACCAGGCGGCGGTCTTCCACCTGGCGACCCACGCCTTTTTCAAGGCTCTCCTCTTCTTAGGCTCGGGATCGGTCATCCACGCCATGGGCGGTGAGCAGGACATGCGGAAGATGGGGGGCTTGAAGAAATACATGCCGGTCACCTACTGGACCTTCTGGCTGGGGACGGTCGCCATCGCCGGCATCCCGCCGCTCGCCGGATTCTTCAGCAAGGACCAGATCCTGGGCGCGGTCGCCGCCCGCGGACAGTGGGCGCTCTACAGCGTCGGCCTCCTAACCGCGGGCCTGACCGCCTGCTACATGTTCCGGGCGGTCTATCTCACTTTCGAGGGCGACTTCCGGGGCACCGAGGAGCAGCGCCACCACCTCCACGAGTCGCCGAAGGTGATGACGGTCCCCTTGGTGGTCCTCGCGGTGGGCGCGGTCTTCGCCGGCTGGGTGGGCATCCCGAAGCTCGCGACCTACGATTTCAACTTCTTCGCCCACCTCTTCGACCGCGTCCTCCGGCCGGTGCAAGGCCTGACCGCGGGCGAGCACGAGGTCCATTGGGCGATCGAGGCGGGCCTGATCGCCCTCTCGGTCGTCGTCGCGGCCCTGGGCTGGCTCGCGGTCGCGCGGCCGATCTACGGCCGGGGCGGGCTCGAACGGGGCGAAGCCTGGGCGCGCCGCTTCCCCGGTCTCAACCGGGTGCTCGCCAACAAGTACTATGTCGACGAGTTTTACGACGCGACGGTCATCCGCGGCTTCTGGGCGACCGCCCACGCGCTCTTCAAGTTCGACGCCATCTTCATCGACGGCTTCCTCGTCCACGGCGCGCGGAACCTGGCGCTCGCGGTCTCCCGGATCTCGGCTCTCTTCGACAAGTTCGTCGTCGACGGCATCGTCAACGGGGTCGGCTCCATTTTGAACGTTTTCTCGGCCCTCTTCCGCCGCGTGCAGACGGGGTACGTCTCGAACTACGCGTTGGTCATGGCGGTGGGCATGTTCGCCCTCGTCTGCCTCTATCTCGTCTTGCAGCGGGGATAGCGGCTTCGACTTTTCAGGGGGAGTAATGTTTCAGAACATCCCGATCCTCTCGATCATCTGTTACGTGCCGCTCGCCGGCGCGCTCTTCGTGATCTTCGCGATGAAGGGGGATAACCCCTCCGCCATCCGCAAGTTCGCGACCGCGGTCGCCGGGATCGACTTCCTGATCTCGCTGCCGCTCTGGTTCGCGTTCAAACGGGGCGGGGAGCTCTTCCAGTTCAAGGAGAGCCACTCCTGGATCGAGTCGATCGGCGCGCGCTACGAATTCGGGATCGACGGCATCGCGCTCCTCTTGATCCTGCTCACGACCCTCCTGGGCGTCCTCGCCTTCCTCTCCTCGTGGAGTGCCATCCACACCCGGGAGAAGGAGTACTACGTCTTCCTGCTCCTCCTGCAGACGGGGATGCTCGGCGTCTTCATGACGCTCGACTTCTTCCTCTTCTATGTCTTCTGGGAAGTGATGCTGGTGCCGATGTACTTCCTGATCGGGATCTGGGGCGGCCATCGCAGGCTCTACGCGGCGATCAAGTTCTTCCTCTACACCCTGGTGGGATCGGTGCTGATGCTCTTAGGCATCCTCGCTCTCTACTTCTACAACTCGACCGGGCTTCTGGGCTTCAAGGGGCTGGGGAACGCGCCGAGCTTCTCGATCCTCCAGTTCCACGAGATCGGCCACATGATTCCGGCCGACCTCCAGTTCTGGGTCTTCCTCGCCTTCTTTGTCGGCTTCGCCATCAAGGTGCCGATGTTCCCGTTCCATACCTGGCTGCCCGACGCGCACGTCGAGGCGCCCACCGCCGGCTCGGTCATCCTCGCGGGCGTCCTCCTTAAAATGGGGACCTACGGCTTCATCCGCTTCTCGCTGCCGATCCTGCCCGACGCCACCCGGGAGCTCCTGCCCTGGATGGCGGCGCTCGCCATCATCGGCATCGTCTATGGCGCGTTGGTCGCCATGGCGCAGAAGGACATGAAGAAGCTCGTCGCCTATTCCTCGGTCTCCCACCTGGGGTTCGTCATGCTCGGCCTCTTCGCCTTGAACGGTCCGGGGATCAACGGCAGCGTCCTCCAGATGATCAATCACGGCATCTCGACGGGGGCGCTCTTCCTCTTGGTCGGCGTCGTCTACGAGCGCCGGCACACCCGCCTGATCTCGGAGTACGGCGGGATCTCCCAGGTGATGCCGGTCTACGCGACGATCTTCCTCATCATCACCATGTCGTCGATCGGCCTGCCAGCCCTGAACGGCTTCGTCGGCGAGTTCACGATCCTGGTCGGCGCCTTCAACCGCAACTGGGTGTGGGCGCTCTTCGGGGCCCTGGGCATCGTCCTCGGGGCGGCCTACATGCTGTGGATGTTCCAGCGGGTGTTCTTCGGGCCGATCACCCATGAGGAGAACAAGAGCTTGAAGGATCTGAACGGCCGGGAGCTCGCCTACCTGCTGCCGTTAGTCGCCCTCTGCTTCTGGATCGGCATCTATCCCAAGCCCTTCTTCCAGATTCTGGAGAAGCCGGTGAGCTACATCGTCGCCAAGGTCGATCCCAGCCTCGCGACGACGGTCGCGAACGTCTCGAGCCCGAGCTCCGCCGGATCTCCAGCTTCTATGACATCGGCGCCCGCTCCGGCTCCGGAGGTGAAGTAAGTGGGTACTGCCCTCGGCCTCGATCCCCGGGAGTTTCTCCTCCTCGCGCCGGAGATCCTGCTCGCCACCGCGGGCCTTCTCCTGCTCCTCGTGGGGACGCTCGGCCGCGGCCTCTCCAACCGGGAGTCGGCGAGCGTCGCGGTCGTCGCCCTCGGCCTCACCGCCGGGGTGGTGTTCCGGGTGCAGGGGCTCTTCACCGGCCGGCACCTGATCTTGAACGGTCTCTTCATCCTCGACGGCTACTCGTTCTTCTGGAAGTACCTGGTGCTCCTCGCCACGGCGCTCACCATCTTTCTCTCGGTGCGCTACGTCGAGGAGGGGAAGTACCGGGCGACGGAGTACTACTCCCTCCTTCTCCTCGCCACCTCGGGCATGCTGTTCATGGCCGGCAGCTATTCGCTTTTGACGATCTGGATCTCGCTCGAAACGATGGCCCTCGCGAGCTACATCCTCGCCGGCTACTTCAAGCGCGAGCTGCGGTCGACTGAGGCGGCGATGAAGTACTTCGTCCTCGGGGCGATGTCCTCGGGCGTTCTCCTCTACGGCATCTCGCTTCTCTACGGCGCCGCCGGCACCTTCCAGCTCGACACCCTGTCGCACAACCTGGCGATCGCGGCTTCCGAGGGCAACCGCCTGGTGCCGCTCGGCTGGCTGCTCTTAGCGGCGGGGCTCTTCTTCAAGGTCTCGGCCGTCCCCTTCCACATCTGGACGCCGGACGTCTACGTGGGCGCCCCGACCCCGGTCACCGGCTACCTCGCCGCGGCTTCCAAAGTGGCCTCGTTCGCCATTCTCGTCCGCATCTTCTACGAGGGCCTGGGGAGCCTCCGGCCGGACTGGCAGGTGACCGTCGCGGTCGTCGCCTGCGCGACGATGATCTGGGGCAACATCGCCGCTCTCGGCCAGGACAACGTCAAGCGGATGCTCGCCTACAGCTCGATCGCCCACGCCGGCTACATCCTGATCGGCGTCCTCGCGGTCAACCAGATCGGCCTCTGGGCGGTCCTCTACTATCTCCTCACCTACACCTTCGTCACCCTGGGCGTCTTCGGCACCGTCATCCTCCTGGAACGCAAGGAGTACGCGGGGGAGACCGTCGGCGACTACGCGGGGCTCTCCCGGCGCTCGCCGTTCCTCGCCGCCATGATGCTCCTCTTCATGATCGCCTTGACCGGCATCCCGCCGACCGGCGGCTTCGTCGGCAAGGTGTATCTCTTCGCGGCGGCGGTCCAGGCCGGGTGGACCTGGGTGGCGGTCATCGGTGTCCTCACGAGCGCCATCTCGCTCTACTACTACTTCCGGATCGTCGTCTACATGTACCAGAAGGATTCGACGTCGACCACCCCAACCCCGCTCTCGGCCCCCGCGCTCGTGGGCGCCATCGCCTTCTGTGCCTTGGTCACCCTGCTGATGGGAATCTATCCGGCGCCGTTCATCACTCTGGCCAAGCACAGTATCTTGCCTTTGCCTTAGAGACAGTCCAGAATCTGGAGGACGATTTTTGGCACTCCCGCATGCCGATTCGGCTCCGCGGGAGAAGCTTTAGGTGTCCCCTGCGGGGGACAAAGCCGTCCTCGCTCTCTGCTACGCCCTCCAGGCCACGGGAATAAAGTCGTCCTCTCCGCTCGACTCAACCGCTGGCACCATGTGTGCGTATCACCCCCAGCGGGGAGTGAGGCTTCCCGAGGCGAAGGGGGTACGCATGCCGAAAGAGAGTGCCAACCACCAGAAGGGCTGGGATTTCGAGGCGGCCGCGATGCCGTTCGTCGATGCGCTGTACAACACGGCGTATCGGATGACGCGCAACTCGGAGGACGCCGAGGACCTGGTGCAGGAGACCTACCTCAAAGCGTATCGGTACTACGACAAATTTGAGGAAGGCACCAACTTCAAGGCGTGGTTGTTCAAAATAATGAAGAACACCTTCATCAACAACTATCGCAAGCGTCAGCAGACACCGGCCCTGTCCGATTTCGCCGACATCGAGGAGTCGTTCGAGAGCCAGGTGAGCGAGGACGTCGCCCGTCCGATCAAGAACCCGGAAGAGGAGTTCCTGGAGAACGTCCTGGACGAGGACGTGCAGCGGGCCTTGGACAAGCTGCCGCCCGACTACCGGATGGTCGTCATCCTGGCCGACCTCGAAGGGTTCTCCTACAAGGAGATCGCCGAGATCCTGGAGGTCCCGGTCGGCACCGTCATGAGTCGCCTCTACCGTGGGCGGCGGCTCCTCGAGGCGGCGATGCTCGAGTTCGCCCGCGAGCACGGTTATCTGCGCGAGGGGGAGCCGGCGAAGATGCGCAGCCGGCGAGAATCCGTCTCCACCAAGTAAGAGGCGATACGCCTACGGAATATCCCTTCAGAACGCCGAGTTGATTAGGGGGATCGCGCTCGACAGGGTGCGTACCCGCGAGGGACTCGCAGGGATCGTGGAGGAAGGATGATGGATTGCAAACGGGTCACCGAAGTGATTTTCCTGTTCTTCGACAACGAGATGGAGGAGGATCTCCTGACCCCCTTTCGCGATCACGTCGCCCGCTGCGGTGACTGCACGCGGAAAGTGGACTACACGCGGAGGCTCCTCCTGGTCGTCCGCGAGCGTTGTCTGCGTTGCTCGGCGCCGGAGAGGTTGCGGCACCGGATCCTCATCAGCCTGCCGCACCGGAGCGGTCTCGGCATCCCTCACTAGCCCCGTCAGAGCACTCCCATGAAGCCCCACCCGGTGCTCGATTTGAAATCCCTCCCCACGCTCGCGCTCCTGCTCGTCCCCCTGCTCCTCTCTTCGATCGTGGCGCCGGCGTCTGCCCAGGGTGTCCGCCTGCATGGCCTCAAGGGCGAGCAACTGGCCGAGTCGGATCTCTCGCAGGGAATGACGATCGTCGTCGTCTGGGCCTCCTGGTCGCCGCGCTCCCGGGACGTCGTGGAGCGGGTGAACCCGATTGCGGAGCGCTGGGCCGGCCGGGCCCGGGTGGTGACGGTGAATTTCCAGGAGGAGACTTCGGCGGTCGTCAGTTTCCTCAACGGTAAGCGCCTCGCCGCGCCGGTCTTCCTCGACTCCGACGGGTCCTTCTCCAAGAAGTACGCCGTCGCGAGCCTACCCGGCCTCCTGGTCCTCAAGGACGGGCAGGTCCTCTATCACGGCAAGCTGCCCGACGACCCCGATCGGACCCTCGCCGAGCTTCTGCACTGATCCTGCCGCAAGGGCCGTCGCCGCGGTCTGTAACGCCTGGTTTCTCCGGGTTGCGCCAGCCTCTTCCTTCTGTGTAGTATCCGCCGGGTAGTCAAGAAACTTTCGTGTAACAGAAACCAACCCGGGGGAGGACTGCAACGGATGCAGCTGTCAAGGGTACAATTCGGTCCGTACCTGCTCCGCATCGTTCTTCCTCTCGGGCTCGCCCTCCTGGCAGCGGGCCTCTTCTCCAGCACGAGGCGGCTGGACGCCTTCAACCGATCGCCCTTCCCGCTCGCCGCCACCCCACGGTTCAACCCGCGCGCCACCCTCCCCACCTCCACCACCCCGCTCGTCGATCAGGCCCGGATTCCGGTCCAGCTGACGCTCCGGCGGGGCGATACCGCCACCCAGGTCTTTGAACAGCTGGGGCTGGCCGGAGTGGCGGCCCGCGAGGCGAGCCGCGCGCTCGCCGAGCACATCGACTTGAAGGCGCTCAAAGCGGGGAGCCGCTATTCGGCGTTTTTCAATCCCGACCAGAGCCTGGCCTCCCTCCAGATCAACCTGGATGGACAGGGCCGCTTCCAGATGAAGCGGCGGGAAGAGCGGTGGGAGACGACCTGGCAGCCGTTCGAGCGCACGGTCGAGATGCGCGCGCTCCGTGCCACCCTGGATGGCTCCTTCGAGGGCTCGATCCGCGCCGTCGGCGGTCCTTCGATGCTCGCGTACCGCATGGCGGACGTGCTGCGCTGGGACCTCGATTTCACCCGCGACCTGAAACGCGGCGACCACTTCCAGGTTCTCTACGAGCAGGTCAAGCTCGACGGCCAGGACTACTCGGTAGGGAACGTCGTGGCGCTGACCTACGATGGCTCCGAGGGGCGCCACCACGAGGCCTACAGCTATGGCGACTCCGGGGTCTACTATGACGAGGAAGGGCGGCCGCTCAAGAAGATGTTTCTGCGCTCGCCGCTCCGCTATTCGCACGTCACGTCCTCTTTCAACCTGCACCGATTCCATCCGGTCTTGAACGAGTATCGGCCGCACTACGGGGTCGACTACGGCGCCCCGGTGGGCACTCCGGTCCAGGTGACGGCCAACGGCGTCGTGATCTCCGCCGGTTGGGACGGGGGAGGCGGCAACGTCGTCAAGATCCGGCATGGAGAGGGATACATGACGGCTTACCTCCATCTCTCCCGTTTCGCGCCCGGAATCCGGGCAGGAGCCCAGGTCCGGCAGGGCGACACCATCGCCTTCACCGGAGCCACCGGGCTCGCCACGGGACCGCACCTCGACTACCGGGTCAAGCACAACGACCAGTGGCTGGATCCGCTGTCGCTCAAGGGAGTGCGGGACGAGCCCATCCCCGAGGTGCAGCTCGCCGCCTTCCGCGACTGGCGCAATGCCGTCCGCACCAGCCTCGCGACCGGCATCGTCCCGGATTCTCTCCCCAGGAGGGCTCTGCCTTCGACCCAGCTCGCGGCGCGCCGCCGGCCCGCGGGTCCCAGAGGTGAGGCCAAGCCGGACATGGGCACCGTGGCGACCGCCCGCTGATCCCAGGCCCGATGACGGACTTCGCTTCCGGTCCGACGGTGACGGCGCGGGCCTGGTGCCGGGTCGATCTGGCCGGCGGCACGCTCGACATCTGGCCCCTCGGGCTGCTCCATCCCGGCGCTCGCACGGTCAACCTGGCGATCGATCTCGCGGCGACCGTCCGCCTGCGCCGGAGCGAGAAGGGATATCGGGTCCGGCAGGGCGACAGCCTCGTCGAGGCCGCCACGGTCGAGGCGCTCGCCGCCCATCCGGACGGCGCCCTCGCCGGCGTCGTCGCCGCGGTGCTCGAGCTGCCCCCTTTCGAGGTCGAGCTGGCCAGCGGCTCCCCTCGGGGTGGCGGGCTTGGGGGGAGTTCGGCGCTCGTCGTGGCCCTGATCGCGGCGGCGGAGGAGGCTTTCTCCCGCGAACGTTCGACACCTGAGGCCAGGGTCCATCTTGCCCGCGATCTCGAAGCTCGGTTGATGGGGCTCCCTACGGGAGTTCAGGACCATTATCCGGCGCTCCTCGGCGGTGCCCTGGAGATCCTCCACGCGCCGGGCGGCGAGCAGGTGCGCCGGCTCGCCGCGGATCTTCCGGCGCTCGCGGCGAGCCTCCTCGTCGTTTACTCCGGACAGAGCCATTTCTCGGCGGGCAAGAACTGGCAGGTGGTCCGCCGGCGCCTTGAGGGAGAAGCCGAGATCACCGGGTTGTTTTCGGGCCTGGCGGAGGTTGCGGCCGCGGCCGTCCTGGCCTTGGAGTCGGGCGACCTGCCCCGGCTCGGCGCGCTTCTCGGCGAGGAGTGGAGCCTCAGGCGTCAGCTGGCCGAAGGAATCTCGACGCCGGTCCTGGAGGATCTCCTCGCAGCGGCCGTCGCGGCGGGAGCCTGGGGCGGCAAGGCCTGCGGAGCGGGCGGCGGCGGTTGCTTAGCCCTCCTCTGTCCTCCCGAACGGAAAGCCGAGGTGAGCGAGCGGGTCAAGCGGGCCGGGGGAATGATTCTAGCGGCGCGCCCCACCGCGGAGCCGCTCAGCGTCGCAAGGGCCTGAACGGCTCCGCGAGGAGGAACTGGCTAGCGGTCGCGGACGCGCTGGTCGAGGATCGCGTGTGCCTGGTCGACATCGAGCGTGCTGTTCAGGGTGAGGACGTTGATCGGCCCCCACCCCTGATCGGTGGTCTCGCGGTAATCGACCTCGGTGGGGAGGTCCCAGCTCACGATGGCGTCGCTGCCGTCCAGGGAAACGAAGATCGAGTTGGGAGCCAAGGCGGTAAGCGGGACCGCACGGCTGGCGTCGATGTTGAGTTGGAAGATGTGCTCGGGCCCCACGGCGCCATCCGGGGTCGTGATCTGCTCGACGGTCGGGGTGAAGGCGGACGAGTCGGACTTGGCGGTGACGCTGTCGATGCGGCTTCCCACCATGGTGGCGCCGCTCTCGATGATGTGCGCACGGACGTCGTCGGCGATGGCCCGCAGTTGGCCCGGGGCCTTGGTGCCGGACTCGATGATGTGGGCGCGGACCTGGTCGGCGATATAGGACAGCACGCCGGGATGCAGCAGGGCGCCGGAGCCCTGCACCGCATCATGGACGTCGTTGGCGAGCGCCGTGATGTTCTTCGGCAGGTATTGCAGGCCAGATTCGATGATGTGGGCCCGGGCGAAGTCGGAGAGGTTGACGAGCTCGCCCGGCAGCATGGAGATCTCTAAGGTCGCCAACCGCTGGGTGGCCGGATCGGCGAAGGCGACGACAACGCTCAGAGCGCTCGCACCCGACTGGATGCGGGGCGCTTGGAAAAGCTCCGCGGCGGCGCCGGTTACCCCGGAGGCGGTCTCACCCGTGAGGTAGCTGTTGAGGGTGAAGACCTGGAAAGAGCCGACATAGGTACCGTCCAAGAGCACGATGGGAGCGTATTGGACGTTGCCCCCGCCATTCGCCGACTCTTCCCACCAGATCAGATGAAGGATCGTGCGGTGGGCCGGCGAGTAGGTTCCATCGTTCGGGTCCTGGATGTTGTAGGTATCGCGGGTGATTGCGATCTGAGGCGAGCTCTTCTGGGCGAACGGATTACCGGTGACCTGGATCACCGGGCTCCAGGAGCCGTCCTTGTAACTGCTCAGGTTGAGGACGGGGTGGATGGAGTTGATCTGGGACTGCCAGACCATGAAGAGAGCGCCGGAGCTCGACTCGTAGAGCTCGAAGGGGGAGGACTCGACGTCGGGTCCTTCGGTGCCGGGCACCAGCATACGCTGCAGGGGTTGATCCTGGCGCACGATGTCCAAGGCCAGGACGGGATTCGCAGCGGCTGTGGCGGTGCCGCCGGGAAAGAGATCCCCGTAGTTGCCGGTATGGACGAAGTAGACCTCGCCGGAGTCGCCGAGGGCGGCCTGGCGGTCCGCTGCCAGGAGAGAGCCGGCGAAGGCGAGACCGCAGGCGAAGACTGTGGTGAGGCAGATTCTTGCGCGCATGGCAATCAGGCCTTTATGTGAATCAGTTTGCGGACGTCGATCGCCAGCAGGAAATCGGGGAGGTAGTCGGCCCCAGGGTAGTACTCTCGCTGCAGCCGCCTGAAGTAGAGCTCGGCTTTGGACGGGTTGCTCGAGAGGTTGGCTGTCTCGCCCAAGAGATAAAGAGCATTCTTGATCGACTCGGAGTCCTGCAGGGTCTCGGCGGCGCGGAGCGCGCGGCGCCCATAGCGCATCGCCCGCTCGTAGCGGCCGATCTCCAGATAGGCGAAGCACAGCGACAGGCGTGGGAAGATCTCATAACGGCTGGCGCCGAAGCGGCGCAGCATCCGCAGGCTCTGGTAGAGGAGCGAGAGACCCTCGCGCCGCCGGTCCTGGACGAAGTAGGAATAGCCGAGGTTGTCGAAGATCAGGGCGCGCCGGACGCTGGCCTCCGGCGGTAGCTGCCGCAGGGCTTCTTCGTACTCCCGGCAGGCTTCCTCGAAGAAACTCTCGGCGAGCAGCATGTTGCCGATGAGGTTGTGCGCCGAGGCGATCCACTCACGATAGCCGATCGCCTCGGCGCGGTCGCGGGCGATCCGGGCGTAGAAGAGGGCCTTCTTGTTCGCCTTCCCGAGCTCGTAGGCACGGCCGAGGTTGTAGGCGGCCAGGAAGCAGTTTTCGGGGTCGTTGTTGCGCATGAGGACGGAGCGCAGCTCGGCGAGCGGTCCCTCCACCTCGCCCAGCTCGATGGCGACCGAGGTGCGGCCGCAGAAGGCGCGGTCGATGAGCCGGGCATCGGCCCGGGCCTCGGCCCACATGAGGGCTTCGTCGTAGTGAGCCAGCGCTTCCTGGAGCCGCCCGTCCTTGACCGCTTCTCGACCCTTCCGCCTCAGTTCATCGAAAACTGCCGGGGAGTCCTGCTCTCGGTTGGTCATGACCACCATCCTTTACTGAGCCGGATCGGTTTGCTCCCTCTCGCGGGCCACCCGTTGGGCCTGCTTGAACTCCAGGAACTCCTCGACCTCGCGTTGTGCTTCGTCGTCAAGCCTTTGGAAGGCGCGGATGATCTGGAGGTCACGGGGCGTCATCGACTCCCGGGCGACCTCGTCGAAGAACTCGCCGATGCTCATCTTGAACTCGGCGAGGATGCGGAAGAGCGTGTCGAGGCTGACCCGATACTCTCCCTGCTCCATGCGGGAGAGATCGGACTGCTGGATGCCCAGCCGGGCGGAGAGCTCCACCTGAGTCAGCTTTCGCTCCTTACGGAGTTGCCGGATCTTGCGCCCCACCAACTCCACTTGGCGGATCTTCTCTACGGTTGCCATTGTGGCAGAGCTTTTTTGACCCTCTATGTCAAAATGGCATAGTTGAGTGACGAGAATAGTATCGCCAGGGGCGTGGGGTGTCAAGCTCCTGGAAGCCGTGCCTTTTGGGTGGTCCTTTCGTCCTCAGATGGATCTCTTTGAGGGGGAGTGGTGCTCCGGCGCCCTTCCGGGGATAATGGTCGCCTTCTATGCTCTCCCCCGCGGTACAGCCTCCCCAGACTCTCGCATGAAGGACCTCCGCCATCATCTGTTCCTCGTCCGCGAGCTGGTCAAACGCGACTTCCAGGGCCGCTACGCCGGCTCTCTGCTCGGCTTCGTATGGTCTTTCGTCCAGCCGCTCTGGATGCTCATCCTGTTCACCTTCGTCTTCTCGACGGTGATGCAGGTCCGGCTGGCGGGAGCGCATACCCGGCACTTCTCGGTCTTCCTCTTCAGCGGCCTCTTGCCCTGGCTGGCCTTGCAGGAGGGGGTCCAGCGGTCCTCGACCGCGGTGACCGACAATGCCAGCCTGGTCAAGAAGTTACGCTTCCCAGCGGAGATCCTCGTGCTGGCGGTCGTTCTGGCCGCCCTGCTCCACGAGGCCATCGCCGCCGTCATCTTCCTGGGGGCCGTGACGGTCCTGGGCGAGCTCTCTTGGCGGGGTCTGCCGCTCCTGCTCGTCGCCCTCCCGCTCCAGGTCGCCCTCACCGTGGGCCTGGGGCTGCTCCTGGGCTCGGTCCATGTCTTCTTCCGCGACACGGCTCAGCTGCTGGGAATGGTCTTCACCGCCTGGTTCTACCTCACGCCCATCGTCTACCCGATCGAGTCCGTCCCGGCCCGTTTCCTTCCCTGGATCGAGCTCAATCCCCTGACCGCTCTCGTGGGTCTCTATCGCCAGGCTCTCCTGGGGGCGGCGCCGAGCGGGGGGATCTGGGTGCTGGTCGTCGCGGCGGTCTCGCTCCTCGCCGCTGGCCTGTGGCTGTTCTCGCGGCTCAAACCCACTTTCGTGGATGAGATCTAGTACCATGGTGTGCTTCTTGCTGGGCGACATGCGGCCGGCATCATGACCATAGGAGCTTGCTCAATGTCGATTCGATCGTTCGCGAGCCGTCCGCCCCTGCGGACCACGCTCGCCGCCGCCCTTTTTGCCCTGCTTTCGTCCGCCGCCGGTCTCCACGCCGCGCCCCTCCCTGCCGCGGCAGCCTCGACGACAGCCTCGACAACAAAGGCCAAGCCGTCCGCCGCGCCGGGCGTGCTGAAGGACGAGGAGGGCCGCGAGTACACCCTGGAAAAGCTCGAAGAAGGGGCTCGCCGTCCGCCTGGACGCCAAGACCGTGCGCACCAAGTGGGGCATCCCTATCCAGGTTGTCAAAGAGGATGCGAAGTACTACTACTATAAGGTCTACAAGGAGCCTGCCGGCACCCCCGCCGTCGCCAGTGTGAAGCCCAAGGAGCCGACCGCCGAGGACAAGGCGAAGGTGATCGAAACCTATCGCGTCGATACCGGGGAGAGCGACCGACTGCGCTTCGTCTCGTTCGGCAACGGCCTGCCGACCTCGGGACAGTGGCGCGACGGCTTCGATCTCGCCGACATGAACGGCGACGGCAAGATCGACATCGTCCACGGCCCGCCGCGCAAGGGGCTGTCGAACCCAGCCATCTTCTTGGGCGACGGCAAGGGAAACTGGCAGCGCTGGAAGAACACCAAGTATCCACCCCTCGCCTTTGACTACGGGGACGCCGTCGTCGCCGACTTCAATCAGGATGGTCACCTGGACATCGCTCTCGGCATGCACCTGCGCGGTATCCAGGTGCTCCTGGGCGACGGCAAGGGCAACTTCACCAACGGTAGCGACGGGCTGGACTTCCTGGTCCCGGGCAGCAAGGCTGCCAACGGCGAAATCGGGGGCTTCTCCTCGAAGGCCCTGGCGGTGGCGGACTGGAATGGCGACGGCCGTCCCGATCTCCTCGCCCTGGGAGAGGGGCCGAGGCTGAACATCTCGGGGGGCCGCGGCCAGGGCCAACTGGTCACCTCCCAGGCCTATGGAGTCGTCGTCTACTTGAATCAGGGCAACGGCAAATGGCTCCGCAAGGACCAGGGAACGGGGACGGCGAACCTGTTCGGCGACTCGCTCACCATGGGCGACTTCAACGGCGATCATCGGATAGACTTCGCAACCAGCACGGGCGTTCAGGGACGCAAGGATCTGATCAACCTGAGCAAGGCGGATGGTGGCTGGGAGCCGGTGACGCTCGATCAGCTCCGGCCCACGAGCTATATCAATGCCGTCCACGCCGCTGACTTCGACCACGACGGCCGGACCGATCTGGCGGTCGCCTACACCAGCTTCGAGCTCGGGGTCTGGCGCACGGGGATCGACATTTTCTATTCTCGCCCCGGCGACAAATGGGAGCGCCGGGCACTGGCAGTCGAGGAGAGCCAGGCAGGCATCTTCACCCTGACGACCGGCGATCTGGACGGTGACGGCAATTTAGATGTCGTGGCCTTGACCGGAAACGGCAAGACCTGGATCTTTCTGGGGGATGGCAAAGGCGCCTTCACCCGAGAGAAGACCGGGGTGCCGGCGTTCCCCGGCGGCTGTCGCGGTTATCATGTACGCTTGAAGGATCTGGACGGCGACGGCAAAGACGAAATCGTCTCTTCGTTCGCCGGCGAGGGCTCGCCCCTCGCGAGTGAAGAGGGTTGCCCCTCGGGCGGAGGCTTGACGGCCTGGCATCTCGCCCCCCGAGGTAAGTGAGAATCGGTGCTCGCGACCTCTTGACAGGGCGCTGCCGGGCTCTCTATAGTGCAGAAGCATAAAACAGGTGCGGGAGAAGCCCTCCCGTCCATTGTGGAGGAAAGACGGCCGAGGTCAGGGTGCGGGGAGGAGACATGTGGACCTCGGATGTAATAAAATTTCGGCACTCAAATCTTTTTAACAGGAGGTGATCGAGGAGAGCTGGAGACTCCGAAGTTCAACATCGGTCTGGTCTCATTCGTTTTGAAGTTGAAAAGGCAAATTAGCCAACTAGGAGATTGTCTGTCATGAAGAAAACCGTACTGAGCCTTGCTCTGCTGGCCCTGGTGGCCCTGGGCGGCCAGGCGAGCGCTGTCATCTGCACTGTGGATGACGTGCCGGGCGCAACGCTGTTGCTCCCGTACTTCGAGGTGGATCTGTCGAACACGAACGGGGTGACCACCCTGTTCTCGATCAACAACGCCTCGGCGACCGCCGTGCTTGCTCACGTCGTGGTCTGGTCCGACTTGTCGGTCCCGGTCCTCGACTTCAACGTGTATCTCACCGGCTATGACGTGCAGTCGATCAACATGCGCGACATCCTCGCCGGCAACCTGCCGCAGACGGCCTCGGCCGGGCAGGACCCGACCGACACCATCAGCCCGAAGGGGCAGTTCTCGCAGGACATCAACTTCGCGAGCTGCACGGGCCAGCTGCCCACCGGCGCTCTGCCGGCGAGCTTCGTGAACCACCTGCAGACCTCGCTGACCGGCCAGTTCTCCAGCCTTCTCGGCGGCTGCGCGGGTCTCGCCTACGGCGACAACATCGCCCGCGGCTACGTGACCGCCGACACGGTCAACAACTGCACCCTGCGTTTCCCTGGTGACCTCGGCTACTTCGCCGCCGGTGGCTCGGGCGACGCGACGAACCAGAACGTCCTCTGGGGCGACTACTTCTACGTCGACTCGGACACCAACCGGGCGGACGGCAACGCCCTCGTGCACATCGAGGCTTCGGCCACGAACCCGGAGACCTCGGTCGCCGGTCAGTACACCTTCTACGGCCGGTATGACAACTGGACCGCGGTCGACAACAGAGAGCCGCTCGCGACCAACTTCGCGGCGCGGTTCATCAACGGTGGTCCGTTCAGCGGTGGCACGAACTTCGTCGTCTGGCGCGACTCGAAGGTCAAGCAGGGCGCCTTCAAGTGCGGCACGACCCCGGCCTGGTACCCCCTCGGCCAGGAACAGATCGTGATCTTCGACGAGCAGGAGCACCCGCAGGTCGCGCAGACCTTCCCGGTGTCGCCGCAGCCGCCGCAAAACGGGATCATCCCGTTCCCGGCGGAGGCACAGTCGACGGCGGTGGGTGGCGCTTCGTTCCCGGTGCCGTACAAGTTCGGTTGGGTGTTCCTCGACCTGAACTCGACGGTTGCCGCGGCTGGCAGCGTTCCGCCGGAGGATCCGGCGGCGGCTCAGGCCTGGGTTGAGGTGGTGATGAGCGCGCTGGGTCGTTACAGCGTCGGCTTCGATGCCATCAAGCTCGACAGCGCCTGCACCGCGAGCCACACGCTCATCGGTGGCTAAGACGTAGTTTTCTCGGGTGGGTCCGACTTTGTGCCGGGCCCACCCTCTTCCTCGACTCCTGCGGTCTGGTCCCAGAAACCGGAATCAGATCGGAAGAGCCGATTCAAGCGCCCGCGACGGAAGTTGTTGGGGCGGGTCGCCACCTGAAGCGCATGCCAACATTTCGATATGCGCCTGGAAGGAAGCGACTGCGCCAGTGCCAAGCGCCTTCGTCGTATGGACGCTCAGGCCTGGGGCGAGGTGGTGATGAGCGCGGTCGTTACAGCGCGGGCTTCGACGCCATCAAGCTCGACAGCGCCTGCACCGGGAGCAATACGCTCATCGGCGGCCGCTGAGGTTCAACATGGGTTTTGCTAGAGGCTTCATAACGTGTATCGCTCCGCATCAGATCGCACCAAGACCTTAGCCAAATCCCTCGGGAAGCGGGTACCTGGTGCGCCAGCCGTTGAGCAAAGTGTCGATTTAAGCTGTGTAGGAGGAGTCCCACCGATGAGCAGCAGACTGTCCGCCCGTGTCTCCGGTTCCCCAACGATTCCCCGCCGGAAATGGCTCGCCATCGCGACCGTGCTCTGCGCCGTCTTTCTCACCGGCGGGCTGCCGCTGGCGGCTCAGACCTGCGACCGTTCTGGTTGCGGCAGGGCCGCTTGTGCAACCCCGGCGACCCCGGCACCGCGCAGCCTCTGGGGAGAGCTCCAGCCGACCGACGTCGGCGCGCTGCCGCTCAGCCGTGATTCCAGCGCCTTCGACGAGTTCCATGAAGGATACTCAGGGAGGCCCTGGTATACGGGAATCGACATCGAGAACGGGTACGCGATCACGGCTCTCGCCTATGGCCTCCAGGTCTCGGATCTGCGTTCGAGCCCGACGAACCCCACCATCCTCGGGACCTTCCCCTTCTCCTCCTTCCCGCATTGGGTCGACAGCGCCGAGGAGAAGTGGCCTCTCCAGGCGGTCGCTGCGCCGGCCGGGGTGGACACCATCGCCGCCATCGTGGGACACGCCGGGGTCGGTATCGCCATTGTGGACCTGACCAACAAGTCCACCCCGCGCCTCCTCTACCAAAACTATGAGAAGAACGGTGAAGAGGTGTACGCCGCGACCATCGGCGGAGCTCAGTACGCATTCATGGCGGCCTCGAGCGGCAGCAACCCTCAGGGCGGCCTCTACATGTACAACATGAGCCAGGCGCGCCAGGCCGGTGGTTGCAGCGAGACCGGAGTCGCCGGCGACCCGGTGACCTGCCCCGGAGTCGCCCTGGGCCGCCTGGGCAATCGGAATCCGGCTTCCTACGTCCACGGGGTGGACAACTACGTCGTCGTCTCCTCGGGCGCCAGCCGTGGCTTCGACATCTTTGACCTCTCGAATCCCGGCAGCCCGCAGCTCAAGCTCACAGGTCTCAGCAGCATGTCGGTCTACGGTGTCGCGATGTGGAAGGGCTCCAATGGCCACTACTACCTCGGCCTCCGTACCGATGGCGACGGGCGGATCTACGACGTGAGCTGCATCAGCGGGAGCTGCGGTGGGCTGGGCAACCCGGTCTGGACGCAGGCCATGGATACCGGGACCTCGAGCTTCTTCGTCACCTATTCGCAGGGCGGCAGCAGCCCCTTCCTCTACTTCGGCTCCGACGACAGGTGCAACGGAGGCACCCAGCGGGAGTGGCTCTTCGACGTCAGCAATCCTGCCGCCCCGCACGACATCAGCCCGGCCACGGGCTACTGGGGTTGGTACTACCGTGGCGGCCTGACCGGCTTCAACAACGAGATGCCGCGGCGCGGGAAGTTCAACGGCTCCTACTTCTACCGGACCGCCCTCTCGATTTTCGACATCCACCAACGGACCGGCGGCTTCCCGCCGGTGGCGGATTTCAGCTGGTCGCCCAGCCCGGCCTATTCGGGCGCGAACAATCCGGTGACGTTCACCGACCTTTCGAGCGGTGCGCCGACAACTTGGACCTGGTCGTTCGCGGGAACCGCCGGGCCGAGCCTCTCGACCTCGGCCGCCCAGAACCCGGTCGTCACCTTCTCCTCGCCGGGCACGGTGCTCGTCACCCTGACGAGCCATAACGGGGCCGGGACGTCGACGCCGGTCAGCAAGACCGTGACCATCGCGAGTCCCGCTCCGGCGATCTCCGGGGTCACCATCTCGCCCAATCCTGCCTACCTGTGCCAGCCGGTCACCTTCACGGCCACCGGCGTCAGCGGCCAGCCGACGCCGACCTTGAGCTGGGTCGTCAAGAAGGGTACCAACCCGGTGACGACGGGCGGCAACTCGACCAGCTTCACCTGGGATACGAGCCAGGCACCGCTGCCGGCTCCCGGCGCCGACTACACGGCGACAGTGACGGCGATGAACGGCGCCGGGACCGCAACACAGACCTCGCTCGCGCTCACCGTGAACGCGCTGCCCCTCCTGCCTTCGGCCGGGAGCTTCACCCCGACCTACGATGGAGCGCCGGCGCCGCCCCCCTCAGGAACGGTCGTCTACCACGTGAACGTAGCGGGCGCCACGGCCTGGAACTGGGACTTCGGCGACGGCCTCGGCTTCCGCGGCTATACGTCGGATCCGGTCCTCGGCCCGAATCCGGCGGCGGTCGCCTACACGTCGGTCGGCACCAAGCAGGTCCGGGTGCTGATCAAGAACTGCGTCGAGCAGGAGCGGCAGAGCGCGAACCTGAGCGTGAGCATCACGCAGACGACGCCGCTCCTCGCGGCCTTCAGTCCCAACCTCTTCTGCCAGTTCGGGCAGTGCTTCGCGACGCAGAACCTGGCGGTGAGCTTCACCGACAGCTCGACCGGGGCGCAGTTCTGGGACTATGACTGGAGCCATACCGGCGTCGATGCCGGGAGCTGCAGCTTCACCGACAACGCGCACACCTCGCCGGTCACCTCTCACACCTTTACGACCCTGGGCAACTTCCAGCCCTGCCTCCGGGTGCGGCGGGGCGCCAGCGAGCAGAACATCCAGGTGTCTCAGGTGATTAACGTCGGCAGCGCGAGCCCGCCGTCGATTTCCATCGCGGGACCGACGAGCGGCCAGGTCGGCCAGACCCTCGGTTTCAGCGCCTCGGCGTCCAACTGCAACGCGAATACCGGCATCTGGAGCTGGTCGATGATCGGCGGCACTCCGAACAGCGGATCGACCAGCGCCGTCACCGTGAGCTACGCGGTCGCCGGCACCTACGCCGTCAGCGTCACCAATTCGAACTGTGCCGGTGCCGCGGGCGGTGTGCTCTCGGTCAGCATCAGCGGCAGTGGCGGCGGCGGTGGCGGCCTGGCGGCTTCCTTCGTCTTCTCGCCGACGACACCGGGAGTCGGTCAGGCCGTGACGTTCGACGGCACGGCGTCGACCGGTACCCCATCCCAGTACAGCTGGAACTTCGGCGACGGCAGCAACGCGAGCGGCGCCACGGCTTCCCACGCCTATACCGTGCCGGGAACCTACTCGGCGACCTTGACGGTCACCAAGCCGGGTGACGGTACGGGTTGCTTCTCGGGCATCTGCGTCAGCCAGATCTCGAAGAGCGTGGTCGTCGGCGGAGGCTCGCTCACCGCGGCGTTCACCGTCTCGCCGGCAGCTCCCAACGCCGGTCAGGCGGTCACGTTCGACGCCAGCGCCTCGACCGGCAGCCCGACCCAGTACAGCTGGACCTTCGGGGACGGCAGCAACGCGACGGGGGCGATCGTCCTGCACTCCTTCGCGTCGACGGGAACCTATTCCGTCCAACTGACGATCTCGGCCCCGGGAACCGGCGCCAGCTGCTCGTCGGGGATCTGCGTCAGCCAGCTGACCAAGGCGGTGGCCGTCACCGCACCGCCGCTCGATCCGACCTTCCAGACCAGCGCTTCGTGCGCGCTCCAGTTCGGCATCAACCAGTGCAGCGCGACGACGGGTACGAGCGTCAGCCTGACCGCCAGTACGACCCAGGCGACGACCTATGCCTGGGACTTCGGCGACGGGACGACCGGCACGGGCACTCCGGCCAACCATACCTGGAGCCAGCCGGGTACGTACTCGGTGAAGCTGACGGTGTCCAACGCTCAGACGAGCGCGACGCAGACGACGGTGTTCCAGATCACCGGTGCACCGCCGGTCGTGATCAGCCCGGTCCTCCTCCCGTGGGTGGCGCAGAGCCGCGGGGTGCTCGTGCAGTCGAGCGACCTCTATATCCACAACCCGGGCACCTCGCCCATCGACGTGACCCTGGAGTTCAGAAAGCGCGGTACTCCGGACGTGAATCCGCCGCGGGCCACGCTCACCATCCAGCCCGGGCAGACGCAGTTCAGCGCCGACGTCCTCGGCAACCTCTTCAACCGGGCGGACCTGACGGGCTTCATCTCTCTCTCCGTCTCCAAGGGCACCGTCCAGCCGGTCGTCACTTCGTTCAACACGGTCACGGATGCCGACGGGACCAAGTTCTCCCAGGCCTTGAGCGGCATCCCCATGACATCCACGGAGGGCCGGGCGGCCGCGGACGCGGCCCCAGCGCCGCAGCACCTCATCGGCCTCAGCGACAACAGCAGCCGCATGGCGGTCTTCGGGATCACCAACCCGGGCGCCTCGGTGGCGACGTATCACCTGAGCTTCTTCAACAGTCAGGGCCAGGCGATCGGCAATCCCTCCGATCTCGTCGTCTCGCCCTATGGCCAGCGGCAGTTCCAGCCGAAGGAGATCCAGAGCACCTTCGGGATCACCAACACGACCGACTACCGAGTGAAGGTCGAGCCGGCGGATTCCAGCCAGTTCTTCCCCTATGACGCCGATTTCCGAGCGGTGTCGAACGATCCTTCCTACTTCGCTGGAGCGGGCTCGGGGAAGAGCTCGAAGGTGTACGTGCTCGGCGGCCTCAGCATCCCGGATACCACCGGGGGCGCCTGGAAGACCGACCTGGTGCTGTCGAACATCACCGACCAGCCCATGCCGGTCCAGGTCACCTTTACCCGGATCGGCCTCCTCAGCACTCCGGAGCATCCGGTTTCGATCACCCTCAAGGCTGGTGAAACCCAGCGGTTGGCCAATGTGATCGCGAGCAAATGGGGGATCACCAACTCCGTCGGCGTACTGACGGTCGAGAGCGACGGTGTCTCGGGGGTCTACCCGCTCGTATCGGGGGAGAGCTACGACACGACCAAGACCAGCCAGTTCGGACAGGTGATGACCGCCTTCACCGACGACGAGGCGGCCGGAGCGGGACAGACGAGCTATCTCGTCGGCCTGCGGCAGAACGCGAGCTACAAGTCGCAGCTCTGGCTGTTCAACCCCTCGACTGAAGGCGGAAGCTACGACCTGATCTACCGGGGCTTGGACGGCTCGATCCTCGGCCAGATCAAGGGTTTCGCCCTCGCACCGGGTACGACCCGCCAGGTGCGGCCCATCGACAACCCACTGCCCGCTGGGGGTGTCGTCAATGGCTTCACGGTGCAGATCGTCGTGCATACCGGGAAGCTCCTTTCCGGGGCCCAGGTGATCAACACCGTTACCAACGACCCGGCCTATGTGAGCGGTAGGGCACAGTAGTCGAAGCTGCCGCCATCTCTCGCCTGCCTCCAAAGGCCGCCAGGCTTCCGCTTGGCGGCCTTTTTCATTGCCGCATTGCGCGTAGACCTATTCTCTTTCTCTTCATTCCATGCTAGGGTCGCATAGCAATAGTCGGATGTAACAGAGTAGAAGTCTTGCCTCTCGAGGCGAGGAGGGTCTGCACGATGACGGCTTCAGCCGACTCGGCCGCCCGCCCGCAAGTGGCGCTCGGCCGTGCATTGTTCTTTTTTCTCGTTGTTGCCACGGTTCTTCCTGCCGGACCGGCGATCGCACAAACTTGTGATCGATCTGGTTGCGGCATGATCAGTTGTGGAACTCCCGTGACCCCAGCTCCGGCAAGCTTCTGGGGAGAGCTGCAACCCGCAGACGTCGGCCCGCTACCCATCAGCCGGGACTCCACTGCCTTCGACGAGTTTCACCAGGCCTATTCGTCCTTCCCTTGGTTCACCGGGCTCGACATCCAGAATGGCTATCTCGTGCACGGCCTCGCCTACGGCCTCCAGATCCTGGACCTGCATGCCCATCCGGCGGCTCCGGATATCCTCGGTTCGCTCTCCTTCAGCAAGTTTCCCGTCTGGGTGGACAGTGCGGAAGAGAAGTGGCCTCTCCAGGATCTCGCCATGCCTCCCGGGGTCGACACGATCGCTACCCTTGCGGGCCATGCGGGAATCGGTCTCGCCGTGGTGGACCTGACCGACAAGACGCAGCCGCACTTCCTCTATCAGAGCTACAAGAAAACTGGCGAGGAGGTCTATGCGACGACCCTGGGCGGCACGCAGTACGCCTTTCTGGCGGCCTCGGGCGGCACTCCCAGTGGCGGTGTCTTCGCCTACAACCTGACTCAGGCGCGCCAGACCCCGGGCTGCTCGGAATCCGCTCCCGCCGATCCCGTGCTTTGCCCCGGTGTCTACGTGGGGAAGATCGGTTCCCGTTTCTCCGTCTCCTACATCCACGGGGTGGACAACTTCATCGCTCTCGCCTCGGGCGCCGGCAGCGGGTTCGAAATCTGGAACGTCGCCGATCCCGCGCATCCCCATTTGGCGCTCACCGCGCTCAACGACGTTCCGGTCTGCAGCTTCGACCTGCGGAGCGTCTACGGTGTCGCCCTCTGGAAGGACGCGCAGAACCACTACTACATCGGTCTCCGCACAGAGAAGTACAGCTGCAGCCAACAGAGAAACGTCAACGAGGCACGGGTCTACGACGTCAGCTGTATCACCGGCACTTGCGGTGCCCTGGGCAACCCGCTTTTCTCGCAGGAGCTCGACAGCGGGACATCGACCTATTTCGTCACCTATTCGAACAGCCTCGGCACTCCATTCCTCTACTTCGGCTCGGACGACAAATGCCGGGGCGGTAGCCAGCGGGAGTGGCTGTTCGACGTCTCGAATCTGGCGAACGTGCGGGACATCACGCCGGCCACGGGCTACTGGGGCTGGTACTACCGCGGCGGCGCGACCGGCTTCAACAATGCCATGCCTCGCCGCGGGAAGTTCTACAACGAATATTTCTATCGTAGCGTGCTGTCGTTCTCGGATGTCCATCGTCACACCGTGGGGGTCTCGCCGACGGCTGCTTTCACCTGGCCCCCGGGGGAGATCTACCCGGGTACGTCGATCACCTTCCAGGACACCTCGACGGCGTCTCCGACCTCCTGGACGTGGACGTTCACCGACAGCCCGGCCTCGGCGATCCCGCCTCCCCAGCCATGAGAGCTCGGGCCCACCGGCGGGAAGAGGCGTCGTTCGGCGCCGCGCTGCTCGTTCTTCTCGCTGCCGGTGGCTCTCTCGAGGCGGGGCCGGCGGCGGCGCAGACCTGCGATCGCTCCGGCTGCGGCCGGATCGTCTGCGGCTCCCCGGCGCGACCAGTTCCACAGAGCTACTGGGGAGAGCTCGCACCTATTGATTCCGATCCCCTCCCTCTCGGGCGCGACGCCACCTCCTTCGACGAGTTCGCGCCCAACGCTTCGTCCCTCTACTCCCAGACCAACTGGTACATGGGGATGGAAGCCCAGAACGGCTATCTCCTCACCGGCATGGCCTATGGCCTGCAGGTCTGGGACCTGCGCTCTCATCCCGCGAGCCCGGATTTCCTGGGGAAGCTCGCCTACACGACCTTCCCGGTCTGGGTGGACGACCTGGAAGAGAAGCTGCCGCTTCAGGACGTCGTCTCGCCGCCGGGCGTCGACACGATCGCCGCCATGGCGGGGCACGCCGGGATCGGCATCGGTATCATCGACCTCTCCGACAAGACGGCTCCCCGCCTCCTCTACCAGAACCACAAGAAAAACGGTGAGCAGGTCTACCTCGCCGCGAGCCTGGGCGGCAAGCCCTACGCCTTCCTGGCGGCCTCGGGCGGGAGCCCCGGCGGCGGGGTGTTCGCCTACGACTTGAACCAGGCGCGTCAGTACAACGGCTGCTTCGAGTCGGTCCCCGCCGACTCGGTGAGCTGCCCGGGCGTCTACGTGGGGCAGATCGGGACCCGGAGCGCGTCTTCCATCCATGGGGTGGACGACTTCATCGTCTTCTCCTCCGGCGGCGGCAGCTTCGAGATCTGGAACGTGGCCGACCCGCGTCATCCCCGCCAATTGCTGGTGGGCCTCCAGGAATCCCCTTCCTGCCTCTACGACATCCGCTACGTTTTCGGTGTCTCGATGTGGAAGGACGCCAACAGCCACTACTATGTTGCCCTCCGCACGAGCAAATTCAGCTGCACCCTGCAGAGAAACGTCAACGAGGCGAGGATCTACGACGTCACCTGCAATCTCTCCGGCACCTGCAACAGCCTCGCGGCGCCGATCTGGAACCGGGAACTCGACAGCGGCACCACCAGCTACTACGTGAGCCTCTCGAGCAGCAACGGCACCCCCTTCCTCTACTACGGTTCGGACGACAAGTGTCGGGGCGGCAGCCAGCGGGAGTGGCTCTTCGACGTCAGCCAGCCGGCGAGCCCGAGAGACATCACCCCAGCGACGGGCTACTGGGGCTGGTACTACCGCGGCAGCGCGACCGGCTTCAACGGCGTCATGCCGCGCGAGGCGAAGTTCTATAAGGACTACGTCTATCGCGCCGGCCTCTCGATCATGGACATCCACCGGCACACGTTGGGGGTGGCGCCCACGGCGGCCTTCACCTTCGGCCCGACCGAGATCTACCCGGGCACCCCGATCCAGTTCCTCGATTCCTCGACGGCCTTCCCGACGAGTTGGACCTGGACCTTCGCCGACGCTCCGACCGCGGTCTCGCCGCCTCCGCCGTAAGCTCCGACCGACCCGGGGTACAATCGCCGCCGGATGAGTGAAGCAGAGGACAAAAGACCCGCGGTCGTCTCAGTCTCCAACCTGACCAAGATCTATCGGGTCTACGCGAGCCCGTGGGATCGCCTGCGCGAGCTGCTCACCCAACATCAGCGCCACCGCGACTTCCATGCCCTGACGGACGTCAGCTTCGACCTGCCGCGGGGCGAAGGGCTCGCGATCATCGGCGAGAACGGCGCCGGCAAGAGCACGCTCCTCAAAATCCTCGCCGGCGTGGCCGCCCCGACCTCGGGCGGCGCCCAGGTCGCGGGCAAAGTGGCGTCGATCCTCGAGCTGGGCTCGGGCTTCCACCCCGAGTTCACCGGTCGCCAGAACATCATGCTGAACGCCGCCATGCTCGGGCTCTCCGAGGCGGAGATCCGCGAGAAGCTGCCGGTGATCGTCGAGTGGAGCGAGCTCGGCGACTTCATCGACCAGCCGGTCAAGGTCTACTCGACGGGGATGGCCATGCGCCTCGGCTTCTCGATCGCCACCCAGATCGAGCCGGACGTCCTCATCGTCGACGAGGCGCTCTCGGTGGGCGACGGGTATTTCCAGAAGAAGTGCATGGACCGCCTCACCGCCTTCGTCGACGCGGGCGGCACCCTCCTCTTCTGCTCGCACGCCATGTACTACGTCGCCGCCTTCTGCCAGCGGGCGCTCTGGCTGCGCGGCGGGCGGGCCGCGGCGCTCGGCCCGGTTTCTCAAGTGGTGCGGGAGTATGAGAACTTCCTGCTCACGAAGAGCGAGGCCCGCGCTCCGGAGGTGGCCGAAGCCGGTGAGCCCGCCGAGTCTGGAGCCCTTCGCGGACCGGCCCACATCACCGCGGTGCGTTTCGGTCCTTCGGCGGGCGGCGAGCCCATCGCAAGCTCTCTCGACAGCTTGGCCGGAGAGGCCGCGAAGCCCGTCTATACCTCCGGCGATCCGCTGGAGCTCGAGGTCGACTGGGAGACCCGGGAGCCCCGGCTCGCCTTCCACCTGGGGATCGGGATCAACCGGATCGACGGGGTGGAGGTCTTCTCCTTCGCCACCCATCTCGACGGGCTTCCCCCGCTGAGCGGCGAGGTGCGGCACACCGTGAGGCTCCGGCTTCCGAGCCTCCCTCTGATCAAGGGAGAGTTCTCGCTCTACGTCTTTCTCCTCGACGAGGCGGGTCTCCACGTCTACGATCAGCGCTTCCTCCGCCGGGCCTTCGAGGTTTCTGGCCCCGCCTTCGCCTTTGGCCTCGTGCGGGCCGAGCACGGGTGGCAACTGGACGCGAACGGCGCTTCCTCCGTACAATCAGCGACCGGACGCCCCAGGGTCCGCACCGCGTGAGCTTTTAACCCACTCTCAACGATGATCTCTCCAGAAAGCCACGCCCTCCTCGCCGAACCGGCCTCCGGGCTCGCTCTGCGGGTCAATCCCTTCCTGCACGACGGCGGCGACCGGCTCTACGATCCGCTCACCGACCGCACCCTCCTCGCCGGAGAGCGCGGGTACGCCCCCCTCCGGGCGCTCCTCGCGAGCGGTGCCACGCTCGCTTCGTCCTCCAGCGAAATGCCCGAGGCGGAGCGCGCCTGGCTCGCCGACCAGGGGTGGCTCCTGCCGGCCGAGGAGGACCCGTCGCACCGCTATCTCCTGAAGTACGTCTCGCTCGAAGCCCACACGGTCTGCAACCAGGCCTGCTATTTCTGCCCAGTCTCGATCGCGCCGCGCGAGGACTACTTCATGCCCACCGAGCTCTACGAGCGGATCGTCGGTGAGCTTTCAGCCTACAAGGGAACGATCGAAGCGGTTTTCATGATCAACTACAACGAGCCCACGGCCGACCGCCGCTTCCTCAACCAGGTGCGGGCGATCAAGGCCGCGGGCCTGCCGCCGGCGGTCCTCACCAACGGCTCGGGTCTGACCCCGGAGCGCATCGACGCCCTGGTCGAGATGGGCGGCCTGCGCTTCCTGTCGATCAACCTCTCTACCCTGGACCGCGCCCGCTACGAGCGCGACCGCGGCGGCGATCACCTGGCGGCGGTGCTCAAGAACGTCGACTACGCCCGCGACAAGGCGGTCGCCCAGGACATGGACATGGTGGTCCTCGGCACCGGCAACGACGATCACAAGCGAGACTTCGAAGAGATCCGGGAGCGTTTCAGCGGCAGCCGGTTCAACGTCAAGTCGTTCGAGGTGATGGACCGCGCCGGCTACCTCCAGATCGGCCTCAAGCCGGCGATGCCGAACCAGAAGCTCTGCGGCTGCGACAACGTCGGCTCGCGCCCTCTCCAGCACCTTCACATCACCCCGCGCGGCCAGTGCGTCCTCTGCTGCGAGGACTACGACGAGAAGTACGTCGTGGGCGATCTCGCGAAGGAGAGCGTCGACGAGGTGCTGCGCGGCCCGGAGCTCGCCCGGATGCGCCGCTTCGTCTACGGCCTCGAAGAGGCGCCGCGCGACTTCATCTGCCGCGGCTGCACCTTCGCGCTCAATCGGCGGTCCTGAGCTCCCTGCCCCTCGCGGACCGTTCGACACCGGCCTCCCACCGCCGGAGCCCCATGCGCCTGGCGATCGTCATCGTCCACTACCACACCGCCGAGCTGGCGGTCGAGGCGGTCGCGGCTCTCACGGCCGATCTCGCCCGGTCAGGCCTCGGCGAGAAGGCCGAAATTCTCCTCGTCGACAATGGCAGCGATCCCGCCGAGCGGCAAATCTTGGAGAGCCTCCCCGCCCGCCGGATCGACCCCGGGGAGAACCTCGGCTATGCCGGAGGGGCCAACCGGGGCGTGGCCGAGACGCGGGCCGAGGCGATCGTGCTCATGAACACGGACGTGCTCGTCCTCCCTGGCTGTATCGAAGCCCTCCTCGCCGAGCTCGACCGGGGGATCGCCGCGGCCGGGCCGCGCGCCTTCTGGGACCGCGGCTGCCAGCTCGTCCTGCCTCCCGCCGAGGAGCGGACCCGGCGGGGAGAGATCCTCGCTCTGCTCGCCGAGAGAAGCGAAGTCGGGGCCACCCGGGCCCGCCGTCGCTGGCGCCGGCAGGCTCGCCGCTGCTGGGAAGCCGAGCTCCCCTTGCCCTGCCACGACCTTTCGGGGTTCCTCCTCGCCGTCAGCCGCTCGGCCTGGGAGCGGGTGGGGCCCTTCGATCCCGGCTTCCGGCTCTTCTTCGAGGAGACCGACTGGCTCCTGCGCCTGCGCCGGGCCGGGCTCCCCGCCCGGTACGTCCCCGCCGCGCGGGCGATCCATCTCTACAACCAGAGCGCTAGCCGCGAGCCGCTCTCCCGGCAATGGTTCGAGGAATCCGCCGAGCGCTTCAGACGGCGCCATTACGGCACCTGGTTTCCGCCGCTCCTCCGGGCCGTGGCGCGAGCGCTGCCGTCGCTGCCACCGCCGTCGTCGCCACCGCCGAACACCACCGGCTCGGAGCTCCCGCCTCTCTCGCCGGAGGCCGATCTCGACCTCGCCGCCCTCGGCCTGCCGTTTCCCCTCTGGGTCGAGATCTCCCCCAACCGGAGCGGCTTTCCGGCGGCGGCGGCGAAGATTCTGAGCGCGGATACAGGTCCGTGGCTACTGCCGGCGGAGATCGCCGCCCAGTTTCCGACCGGCGGCCTGGTGATGCAGGTGAGCGATCTGGAGGGGAACGAAATTCTTCGTCGCTCTCTTTCGCCAAATATGTTAGAAACGCTGCAAATTTAGAAGACGCCGGAGACGCCGAAAGGATGGAGATGCCAGAGGGTGCCGCCGGATGAGAATCACCTTCGTCCTACCCAGCCCGGAGCTCGGGGGTGGGATCAAGGTCGTCTTCCAGCACGCCGCCCTCTTGGCGGGGCTCGGGGAGGAGGTCACTCTTCTCGGCGCGGGCCCGAGACCCTCCTGGATCGCCTCCTCGCTCCCCTACCTTGACTACACCGGGGGATTGCCGCGCCTGCCGGAGCAGGATCTCGTGCTGGTGACGTTCTGGACGACCTTCGAGGTGGCGCGCCGGCTGGCGGCGGGGCCCATCGCGCATCTCTGCCAGGGCTATGAAGGGGGGCTCGTCCACCTGCGGCCGGTGCTGCCGCAGATCGAGGCCGCCTACTCCCTGCCGTTCCCCGCCATCGCCGTCTCCTCCCACCTCCAGACTTTCCTCCGCCAGCGCTTCGGGCGCGAGAGCACGGTCGTGCCGCCGCCCCTGGACCCCACCTTTAAGCCGCGTCTCCGGCTGCGGCCGAACCGCCGGCCCTGGGTGCTCATCCAGGGCATCTTCGAAGCCGAGGTCAAGGGTATCCCCACGGCGCTCGCCGCCGTCCGCCAGCTCCGGCAGGAAGGGATCGCCTGCCGGGTGCTCCGCATCTCGGTGCTGCCGCTCTCGGCGGGGGAGGCGCAGATCCTCCTCCCCGACCGCTTCCTCTCTTCCGTCCCCCCGGCGGAGGTCGCCCGGGAGGTGCCGGGTTGCGACCTTCTTCTCTTCCCCTCGCGGGCGGAAGAGGGTTTCGGTCTGCCGCTCCTGGAAGCCATGGCCTCCAAGGTTCCGGCGGTCGCCTCCCGCATCCCTTCGACGGTCGAGATGGCGGCGGGAGCGGTGCCCCTCGTGCCGCCGGACGCGCCGGAGGCGTTCGCGGCGGCGGCCCGTGAGCTCCTCGCCCATCCCGCCGCCTGGCGCCAGGCGCGCCGCGTCGGCTTCGCGGCCTCCCGCCGCTTCCGGCCGGAGGTGGTGGGTCCGCGGATGGCCGCGGCGGTGCGCTGGGCGCGGGAGCGCGCCCTGGCGACGAACGCATGAATCGTCCAGACCCGGGAGTGAGATCCCGGGGACTCCTGGGGATTTTCGGGTTGGGGATCGTGGGAGCCGTGCTCGCCTTCTACGGCCGGGCGTTCGAGCGCGGCTTCACGAGCGAAGATTTCCTCCTCCTTCGCCTCCTCCACGAAGATCCGCCCTGGCACGGCCTCCTCGCCAAGCTGGCCTCGCCCTGGCTGGGCCTCCTGCTCTTCAAGTTCTACCGCCCGGTCGCCACTCTTCTATTCGGCCTGGAGGACGCCCTCTTCGGCACCCGGCCGTTCGGCTACAACCTGGCGCACACGTTCGTCCACGCCGGCAACGCTCTCCTCGTCTTTGGGATCACTGGGGGGATCGCGCGGCGGATGGGAGATGGGGAGACCGGCCTGTGGACCGCCCTCGCCGCCGCCCTCCTCTTCGCGCTCTACCCGCTCCACCCGAACGCGGTCGTCTTCGCCGCCAGCTTCGCGACGATCTTCGCCAGCGCCTTCCTCCTCGCCGCCTTCCGCTGTCACCAGGTCGCGAGCGAGCGGTCGTCCCGGGCTTGGGAGCTCGCGTCCCTCCTCCTCTTCGCCCTCGCCCTGGGCTCCTACGAGGCGGCGGTGGTCCTCCCCGTCCTCCTCATCGCCCACGATCTCCTGCTTGATCGCGAACGCCCCCTCCGTACGCGGCTCCTGACCTGGCTCCCCTTTTTCGGCCTCCTCGGGCTTTACTTTCTCCTCCGCCACTACCTCTTTGGGGTCTTCCTGGGGGGCTACGAGGAGACCGGCCGCCGGCTCCTGGCGCCGCAGCTTCGGCAGCTCCTGAGGGATCTCGGGCAATCGCTCTACCGGCTCTACGTCCCGGTCTTCGAACAGCCCCCGGAACGCTTCGCGCCGCTCCTCTTCCTCCTCCTCGCCGGCCTCGCGCCGCTTCTCTACCTCGGGCTTTCCCCGCAGCGCCGTGGCGCGCTCCGGCCCTGGCTCTTCGGCTGGATCTGGACGATCGTGTCGCTCGCGCCCTTCGCCTTCCGTCCCGTGGTGCCGGGCAACGGCCGCTACTGGTACCTGGCCGCGATCGGCGCTGCCCTCACGGTCGCCTTTTTCGCCCGGGCTCTCGTCCTTTCCTGGCAGGGACTCTGGCGCACCCTGCCGGTCCTCGCCGTCGTCGCCCTCCTGGCCGGTTGGGCCACTCTGCTCGTCGGATACCTCAAGGTCTACGTCGAGGCGGGGCGCACGGCGCGGTCGGTCGCGGCGCAGCTTACGAGCGCTCTCCATCGCCCGGGAGGGGCGCCGGTCTTCGTCGCGAGCTATCCTGGTTTTCTGGAGAACGGAGCCGGGGTACCGGTGGCCCAGGTCTTCCATTATGGCTTGGCCGATGCCGTGAGCCCGCCCTTCGCGCCCGTCGCCCCGCCGATCCCGCCGGTCTATCCCCTCCCGCCGCTCGCCGCCGAGGAGCTCAAGCCCCTCCTCTCTGGCCGCCCCACCTCGCGGATCTTCGAGTGGGAGCAGGGCGCCGGCCGGCTGCGCCAGGTGATTCTCGATCCCTTTCCGGTCCCCACCGAGCTCACGGTGCTGGCGCCCGCCGACGGCGCCCTGCTCGCTCGGAACGCCCTCCAGGTGACGTTTCGTCCTGGCGCGGGGCAGCGCTTCCGGCTCGTCGTCCTCGCCCGCGGCAATCCCAATGTCGTCGATCTCGCCGCGGTCGCAAGACCCGACGGCGCGATCCACGTCGACCTCCCGCGCGACTTCCTCCTCGCCATGGACCGTCTCTACGGCAGCGACTTCTACTGGTGGATCGAGTCGCGGGACCAGCGCGGGCAGCTCCTCTTTAGCCGCATGCGCTCCTTCTCACTCGCTCCGGCTTCCGGATAGGGCTCGAAACGCGGGGTTCCGGAGGCTGGTCGGCTAGCGGAGCCGCAAAGCCGCCAGGGACCGGACGGTCAGCGCCCTTTCGCTCAACCGGGTGAGGCGATCCAAGGAAGAGATGGCATCGACCCGCTCGCGGGTCGACGCCGGAAGTGGGCCGAAACGCTGCTCGAGCAGACCGAGAAGGATCTTTCGCACGGCTTGAAGCCCTTCCTGCAAGGCCGCTTGTCGGCCTTCTTGTCGGCCTTCTTGTCGGCCTTCTCGCCGGCCTTCTTGCCGGCCTTCTCGCCGACCTTCTTGCCGTCCCGCTCGCACTCCCTCGCGGTGCCCTACCTGCCGCCCGGCCTGCAACCCCTCTTCCCTGCTTTGCGCCGCGATCCGTTCGGACCAGGTCGTCGCCATCTTCCTCACCTCCCGGTTCTCGCGAACCTTGTAGAGACGAGCGTACTCCGCCGCCTCGTCCGAATTCAACTCCAGGTAGGTCTCGACACAGTCGACGAGGAGGATGCGCCGGGCATCGTCCAAGTCGGCGGTGGCGATCCGGCGTAGACAGGCGAGCTTGAGGGCAGGCCGGGTGAGAGCGCCGGGGCGCATCAGCGCGGCCAGGCCCCAGGCCAGGGGCTCGGGCCGCGAGAGGTGCTCGGCCGCCTCGCAGCCGGCGAGGCCGAAGGCGATGTAGCGAAAGCCTTCGACGCCGGGGACGAGCGCCTCCTCGAAGAGAGCCGCCACCTGGACGCCGGCTCTGCCGCGATGGAGGTAGAGGACGATCGAGAAGACCTCGCTCTCGTGGGCGGCCTGGATCTGGCTGTGATAGAGCCAGAGGCGCCGCCCCATGCCGGAGGTAGCCCGGGTCTCGATTTCGACGTGGACGAGGAGGGACTCCCGGCTCTCGCGGAGGAAAAACACCCGGACGAGGAGGTCCAACTCGCGGCGACGGCCCTCGAGGGTGAAGAGCTCCTTGTCGAGGAAAACGCGGTGCCGGAGGTCGAGCCGCCCTGCCAGGTCCGGCACCACGAGCGATAGGAAGTCGACGAAGAAGCTACGGAGCAACGCCTTGAAGATCGAGTCGTGCCTCGGCATGTTCCCCTCCCAGCAACCGCGCCGAGGATTCGGCGCACCTAGAAGGACGGAAAAAGCTCGCGAGATCTTGCAGGGGGTCGAAAAGGGGTCGTTCGTGCCTCTACAGAGCCGGAAAACCTCTCCAACCCCAGCCGAAAGCTCTCCGGGCGTTCCGGGAAGCCCTCCGAGCCCACCCGAGACCTCTCGACGCCCCGCCGAAACGCCTCGAAACTCGCCCAAAACCCTTCCGGGAACGTTAAAAACCGTTGGAAACTTTCTTCGACCCTCTCCAAACTCTCAGGAACCCTCTGGAACCTGGTTTCCGAGGTCTCGAAACTCGTTTGGGAGCCGTGGAAACTCGGGCGGGACGGGTGAAAACGGAAATACAGGCAGCGGAAACTCTCCTGGAGACCTCCGAAACTCGGGTCGAAGGCCAGGAAACCCCACCGGACGGGTCCGAAACCCACCCGGAGGCGTTTTCTCCGGGCCTGGAGGGCTTTCGGGGAGTCCTCCAGGGGTTTTCCGTGGTCCCGGAGGGGGTTGGGGTGGGTTTCGAGGGGTTTTGGGGAGGCGTGGAGAGGTTTGGGGAAGGCGCGGAGAGGTCGCAGGGGATTTCTCGGGTCTGGGGAGCCGCTCGACGTGAGCGTCGATCCGGGTTTTGCGGCGGTGGCCGGCCCGCGGGGCGGGCCACCGCGGGCAACCACGGGGGGTTGCCCGGGCGGCCCCCTGTGGCCGCCCTCTCTATTAATGACAGTGCCGAGGGCCGGGCAGAGCCCCTGTGCCTGCCCGGCCCTCCACGCCGCGCCTCCCTCATGGACCCCTCCTGACTCAATCCGGGTCACCCTCTCCGCCAAAGAAAAAAATTCGTTCCCCCGGTTTTGTCGCTTTCCCGGAAGGCCCTCTGCGACACTCCGCAGGGTCAGAGGAAGGAAGGTAGGGGAGGGCTCTCGGATCAGGAGAGCCGCCTCCCGAAGTTGCACCGGAGAAGAAGGTTGTACCTCGTAACCGGCTACGGCGAGCGCCCGGCGTCTCAATTCGGAGAGCCGTGCGCGTCTGTGAGAGACAGCCGTAGCCTACGCCCAAGCGAAGGAGACGCAAATGAGCACCACCGCATCCACCCTGTCCACCCCCTCGGTCCCCTCGGTGACCCCGCCCGGCACTCCCGCCAATCCCGCCAAGGGCAACCTCCGCGGCCAGACGACCCTGGCGGCCGAGATCGACCGCTGGCAGGCGCTGGCGAACAACCTGGCACCGCAGATCAGCCAACTGCCGGTGCTCCAGGAGGAGTTCACCCAGTTCCAGGCCCTGCTCGCCGGGGCCATCGCCGTCCGCAACCAGCTCAACACGCTGCAAGCGGAAATGGCGGCCGCCTTCATGGAGCGCAACCAGGCGCTCCTCGACGGTGGGGACCTCTTTTCCCGCCTGAGTCTCGCGCTCCAGGCTGCCCACGGGCCGACAAGCCCCCAACTGCGGGCGTACGGCCTCAAGCCGCGACGCCGGACCGGCCGGCCGCGCAAGACGGTGACGCCCCCGCCGCCGCAGATTCGGAGCTGACCCGGACCGCTTTCTCGGCAGGCCTCTGCGAGACTCGGAAGGAGAAGAAGTAGAAGAGGAAGGAAGGGGGGAGGAGGGCTCTCGGATCAGGAGAGCCCCCTCCCTTCAGGTTGCACCGGAGGAGGTTGTACCCCTTAAACCGGCTACGGCGAGCGCCCGGCGTCTCAATTCGGAGAGCCGTGCGCGTCTGTGAGAGACAACCGTAGCCTACGCCAAAGCGAAGGAGACGCCAATGAGCACCACCGCATCCAACCCGTCCGTACCCCCCACCCCGCCCGTCAATCCCGCCCAGGGCAAGCTGCGCGGCCAGACGACCCTGGCCGCGGAGATCGACCGCTGGCAGGCGCTGGCGAGCAACCTGGCATCGCAGATCCACCAGCTGCCGGGGCTCCAGGATCAGCTCACGCAGTTCCAGACCCTGCTCGCGGCGGCGATCGCCACCCGCAACCAGATCAACACGCTGCAGGCAGATAGGGCGACCGCGTTCACCCAGCGCAACCAGTTCCTCCTGGACGGCGGGAACCTCTTCTCCAGGCTGAGCCTCGCGCTCCAGTCCGTCCATGGACCGACGAGCCCCCGTCTCAAGGAGTTCGGCCTGAAACCGCGGCGCCCGGTGGGCCCGCCGGCCAAGACCGCAACGTCCCCACCGCCGGTTGAAGTCTCGACCCCCCACTCGCCCGTCCCCGCGGCCCCTACGGTTCCCGGGAACCCTGGAGCGTAAGCGGCAAATTCATAGGGGGGCCGGCCGGCCCCCCTTTTCCTTCCATCGTTTGCATCGAAGGTCCGCCCGGCAGCCACCTCTACGCAGCGGTCGAAAAGGGTCGTTCGTGCGCCATCCACACCCGGAGCTCCGCCCCCTCTCCCACCTTCCCCTCCAGCCGGAAGTCGAAGCGGTGCTGGGTGAGGATCTCCTGGACCAGGGTGAGGCCCAGGCCGCGGCCGTCGCGCTTGGTGCTGTAGAACGGGGTGAAGAGGTGGGCCTCGACCTCGGGGGAGATTCCGCCGCCGGTGTCGCGGATCGCGAGGAGGGTTCGGCTCCCCTCCCGCTCCAGGCGGAGGGCGATCCGCCCCTCCTCGCCGATCGATTCCATGGCGTTTTTCATCACGTTCAAAAGCACCTGCTCGATCTGGTTGCGGTCGAGGAGGATCGGCGGGACGGCCTCGGCGGCTTCCCAGGCGCAGGCGATGCGGCGGCGGTCGAGCTCGGGGCCGAGGAGGAGGAGGACCTCGTCGACCAGGCGCTTCAGGTCGTGCGGGCGGAGGTCCGGCGGCGGCAGGCGGACGACCTCGGCGAAGCCGTTCATGAAGGCGCTCAGATGCTCCAGGCGGGTCGCGGCGACAGCGAGCGCCGAGAGATAGTCGTCCCGGTCGTCCTCCTCCAGCTGCTGGCCGTAGCCGCGGAACGAGTCGAGGAGCGAACCCACCGCTCCCACCGAGTTGTTGACCTCGTGCGACATCATGCGGATGAGCTTCTCGTAGGCCGCTTTCTCTGAGCTCCTGAGCTCCTCGGTCAGCTCTTCGAGGATGTAAAAGCTCCGCGGGAAGCCGCGATCGAAAAGCTCCGCCCGGGAGGCCTTGAGCCGTCGCCTCCCCTCGGCCGCGAGCAACCGCGACTGTCCCGTGGGGAGCGCCTGGAGGGCCGGTCCCAGGGCTCCCGCCAGCTCGGCGAGCGACCGGCCCACGGCGTCCGCGGGAAGATCGAGGAGCTTGCCGGCGCTGGGATTGGCGAGGCTCACCCGGCCGTCGAAATCGAGGGTCAGGACTCCGGCGGGCGAGGCGGCCAAGATGCGGTCGAGGAACTGGTGCTGCTCCTCGCGGCCGAGGCGCTCCTCGCGGAGGCGATCGATCATCTGGTTGTAGATTCCGAGGAGAGCGTCCATCTCCGGGCTGCCCACGGGGCGAAACTGGGAGGTGAAATCGCGCTCGCCGATCAGCTCGGCGCCGGTGCGGAGGAGGTCCAGGGGGACGAAAAAGGCACGCAGGAGAGAGATGCCGATGGCGATCGAGAGGAGAAAGAAGGCTTCGATCCCGAGGATGTAGAGCGGCTCGTGGCGGAGGATGAGAAACGCGATCGTTCCCAAAACTCCGTGGAGGAGGGTCAAGTAGAGAACGATTTTTCCCTTGAGGCTCAAGATTCCGTGCCCGGACTCTCCAGGCCGTATTTCTCGAAGCGGCGGTAGAGGGCGGCGCGGGAGAGTCCCAGGGCCTCGGCCACGCGCGTCACGTTCCCCTCGTAGTGGCGCAGGCACTTGACGATCATGGCACGCTCCATCTCTTCGAGCGTCATGCTCCCGGGGCTGGGGAGGGCGGCCCGGCGCCCCGGCCATCCCGGCTTCCCTTCGCTCCCGTCGAGCGCAGAGAGGGCGAGCAGATCCTCGACCTCTAGCCGGTCTCCCTCCTCGACGAGAACGGCCCGCTCGATCGTCTGCCGCAGTTGCCGGACGTTGCCGGGGAAGTCCTGGACGGCGAGCCAGTCGAGAGCCCGGGGGGAGAGGGTGAGCGATCCGCGACCGTAGGTTTCGGCGCACTGCGCGAGGAAGCTCCGGGCGAGGAGCGGGATGTCCCCCCGCCGTTCGCGGAGCGGTGGGAGGCGGAGGGTGACGAGGTTCAGCCGGTAGAGGAGATCCTCGCGGAATTCCCCCTTCTCGACCCGTTCTCCCAAATCCCGGTTGGTGGCCGCGATGACCCGCACGTCGACCGTCCGGGTGAGGCTCGACCCCAGCACCTCGTAGGAGCGGTCCTGGAGGACCCGCAGGAGCTTGACCTGGGCCGCGGGATCGATCTCGCCGATCTCGTCCAAGAAGATGGTGCCGCGGTCGGCCACCTCGAAACGCCCCTTGCGATCGGCCCGGGCGTCGGTGAAGGCGCCGCGGACGTGGCCGAACATCTCGCTCTCGAAGAGGGTCGAGGAGATCCCGCCCAGGTTGACCTTGACGAACGGGCCGTTCCGGCGCCGGCTGTTGCGGTGAAGGGCCTCGGCCACCAGCTCTTTCCCGGTGCCGCTCTCGCCGGTGACGAGGATCGAGGCGTCGGTCGCCGCGACCCGGCCGATCAGCGCGAGGAGCTTCACCCAGCGGGGATCGGCGCCGACCAGGGCGGCCAGGTCGTAGCGCCGATCGAGATCCTCCCGGCGGGGCGGCCCGAGCGCGGCGGCATCGACCTCCCGCTCCCGCCCGGCGGCGAGGTCGAGGGCGGTCTCGACGGTCTGCAGGAGCGGGGCGTTGGCCCACGGCTTGGTGATGAAATCCGCCGCCCCCGCCTTCATTCCCTCGACCGCCAGACCGATCGAGCCCCAGGCGGTGATGAGGATCACCGGCAGCTCCGGCCGCAGGCGGCGGATCTGGCGGAGGAGCGCGAGCCCCTCCTTGCCGGTCGTGGCGCGGGAGAAGTTCATGTCCTGGAGGACCAGCTCGATGTCCTCCTCGGCGACCCTGGCGAGCGCCTCCTCGGCCGACCGCGCCGACCGGGTCGGATGCCCGTGTCGCTTCAAGAGCAGCGCGAGCGACGCGGTGACCGAGGGATCGTCGTCGACCAAGAGGATCATCCCGGGTTCCCTCTTCTCCGATCTCTATTCATAGCGTAGCGCCTCGGCGGGCTGCACCCGGCCGGCGAGCCAGCTCGGGTAGAGGGCGGAGAGGGCCGCCAGGAGATAGAGGGCGACGAGGGCCAGGGCGACGCCACCGGCGAAAACCCCGGGGCCGAGCCAGCCGGTCACCCCGAGGAGCGGCAGTTGGAGGACGAGGGCCAGGCCGACGAGGACACCCAAGGTGGTCAGGAGGAGCTGTTCCATGAGGAGTTGGCGATGGATGCCGGCCCGGGAGGCGCCCGCCGCCCGGCGCAGGCCGATCTCGCGGGTACGCCTCAAGAGATTCTGCCACAGCACCCCGAGGAGTCCGAGGCCGACCATGGCGAGGAGGAAGAAGGCGACGATGGCGGCGGCGGCGAGCGGCGCCAAGACCCGGCGGAAGGCCGCGTCGCGGTGGCGCGACAGCGGCTCGACCGTGAAGCTCCAGTCGCGCGCCACGCCGCGCAGGCGCTCTCCCAACCGCTGCTCGAAAGCCGCCGGGGTGCCCGGCCGGGTGCGGACGAGGAGCCGGCGCAGGCGTCGGGTGGGCAGAAGCGCCGACCGGTGGAGGCGGAGCAGCTGGTTGCCGGGGGCCGAGAGCTCTCCCCCGGTGCGAAACTCGGAGAGCACCCCGATCACCCGGCTCCCTGGCCGATGAGACTCCGGGTCCGGCGATTCGAGCTCTCGACCGAGCGGGCTTGAGGCGTCGAAGACGGCCGTCGCGAGGGCCCGGTTGATCACCACCGGCCGGTAGGGCAAGGCTTCGTCCGCCGCGGTGAACCAGCGGCCGGCCACGAGGTCGAGGTCGAGGGCTTCCTTCGCTCCCAGGGTGACCTCGGCGTCGTCGGTCTGGATCTTCCGGCCTTGGCTACGGAAGCCGCTCCGACTGGCGCCGAGCGAGTATGGCTCGACGTCCATCGCTCCCACCGCCTCGACCCCAGGGAGGAGAGCGGTCTCGCGAAGCAGCCGCGCGATCGTCGCCTCTTCCTCGGCCGTGGGCACCTCGCCGGTCTGCGCCGGGTTGCCGATCTCGACCAGCCAGGCGTTCCGCCAGTTGAAGCCCAAGGGGCGATGCTGGTTGGTCCACAGAAAGAGGGAGAGGGTGGCGATCCCGCAGAGGACCAGAAAGGCGCAGAAGATCTCCAGGACGACCAGGGCACTGGCGCGCTTGCGGTGCCAGACGAGCTTCGCGAGGTGGCGGATCATAGGGTTCTCCCGGAGAGAGCCTGGACGGGATGAAGACGCGACATCCGGAACGCCGGATAGACGCCGGAGAGGAGGCCGAAGAGAAGGGCGATGCCCAGGCCTTCGAGGAAGACGCGCGGGTTGATGCCGAGCCGGGCGTAGGGGATGAGCCCGCTCGCGTTGATGGCGGTGAGCGCCAGTCTGGCGAGGCCGAGCCCCAGCCCCGCCCCGAGAAGGGTGAGGACGAGGTTCTCGATCAGGAATTGCCCCACGAGCGTCGAGGACGAGGCGCCGAACGAGCGGCGGACGCCGATCTCCGAGGCGCGCTCCAGGATGCGCGAGAGATTGATATTGATCAGGTTGACCGTCGGCAACAGCAGGAAGAGGAGAAGAGCAGCGAAGAGGATCGCTCGCAGGAGCCCCGAGTGACTCGCCTCCAGGTGCGAGCTGAAGAGCGTCCGCGAGACGGCGTCGAAAAGGCTTTCAAGTCCGCCCGAGACCTGCTGGTAGCTCCGCGGGTCGGGGAGCTGGACCTGCCGCAGCCGCCCGTTGAAGTCGGCCTGGAGGGCCGGGATGTCGGCGCGGTTGCGGGCGAGGACGATCCCCATGTAGCCGTCGATCAGCTCATGCCGGTAGGTGGAGGAGGGCGCCGTGCTGAGCGGCACCCAGACGTCGGCGAAGGGAATGACGCGGAGGATGGGAACGTCCGGCACCACCCCCACGACCCGGAAGCGCCGGCCGTCGAGCTCCAACGAGCGGCCGAGGGCGGGGCCGGCGCCGAAGAAGCGCCGGCGGGTGGTCTCGTTGATCACCGCGACCGCGCGGCCCATCGCTTCGTCCGCGCCGTCGAGCGGTCCCCCTTCGAGGAACTGAAAATCGAGGATGCGCCAGAACTCGCCGTCCGTGCGCTTGACGTACGACTCGAACCGCCGGCCGTCGACATAGGAAGCCGCGGTCTCCGGGAGCGAGAAGACGGCGACCCGCTCGACCCCGGGGAGGGTCGCCATGGGCCGCAGGTAGCGATCCAGAAAGGCATAGCCGGGAAATGAGCTGCGGATCCGTTCCTTCCCCGAAAGGGCGATCTGGTAGACCCCGAGGGTACGATCGCCGTGGACCTCCGGCGCCAAGGGGGCGAAGACCTGATCGAAAAGGGCGGTCGCGACGAGGGCGACGAGAAGGGTGACGCTCACCCCGAAGAGGCTGATAAAGGTGAAGAATTTGCGCCGCAGGAGAACCTTGGCGGCGACTTTCAGGTAGTTGCGGAGCATCGCATCCCCCTTACTGGACCTGGCGTCCGTCGAACAGGCGGACGATCCGGTGCGTACGATCGGCCAGACGTGGATCGTGGGTCACCATGACGACAGTCGTCTGGTCGTGGGCGTTCAGCTCTTCGAGGAGCGCCATGACCTCGTCGCCCATCTGGCTGTCGAGGTTGCCGGTGGGCTCGTCGGCGAGGAGGATGCGCGGGCTGCCGACGATGGCGCGGGCGATGGCCACCCGCTGCTGCTGGCCGCCCGAGAGCTGGGTCGGAAAGTGATGGGTGCGAGACGCGAGCCCCACCCGGTCGAGAGCGGCCAAAGCCCTCTCGCGCCGTTCTTTGCTGGAGATCCGGCGGTAGAGGAGGGGAATCTCTACGTTGTCGACGACCGAGAGATCGCCGATCAGATGGAACTGCTGGAAGATGAATCCCACTCGTTCGTTGCGGATGCGGGCGAGGTCGCGATCCCGATAGTGATCGATCCGTTGGCCGTCGAGCGCGACCTCCCCCTCGCTCGGCTCGTCCAGGAGTCCCATCAGGTTGAGGAGCGTGCTCTTGCCGCATCCGGAAGGGCCCATGATCGAGACGAGCTCCCCTTTCTCGATGTTCAAATTGATGTTGTGGAGCGCCACCGTCTCGATGCGCTCCGTTCGGTATAGCTTGCTGACCTGCTCCAGGCGGATCATGGTGTCTCCCTCTTATCGAAACCTTTTCGTTTATCGCAACTGGATCTGCGTCAGGTCCAGGTATTCCTTCATGTCCGAGACGATCACCTCCTCGCCGGGCGCAAGCCCGGAGAGCACCTCGAAGGCGTCCTCCCCCTCGACTCCGAAGCGCACGGCCCGGCGGACCGCCCGGTTCCCCTTTACGACGAAGACCGCTTCGGCCGCGCCGTCCTTGGCGAAGGGGCCCTTCTTCAGGCGGAGAGCATTTTTCTCTTCGGCCGTGACGACGAAGACATCGACCCGCAGGTTGTCCCGCAGCCGAGCGGCCCCGGCGTTGGCGTTGGCGTCGGTCAGGTCGACGGTGAACTTGACGGTGCCGTTCTCGATCGCCGGCTGGACGCTCGCGACCCTCCCCGGGAGGTCGTGCTCGATATCGCCGGCGGCGATCTTCACCCGCACGGGCAGGCCGGCGGCGAGGCGGCCGGAGTGGACGTCCGACGCCGTGGCCTCGATGCGGAAGGAAGCGAGGTCGGCGACCCGGGCCAACACGTCGCCGCGGCGCACCGTCGCCCCCTCCTCGGGCACCACCCAGGTGAGGACGCCGGCCTGGTCCGAGCGGGTGGTGGCGAGGTCGAGCTGGTGGCGCGCCTCGTCGCGTTCCTTCCCCAGGGTTTGCCGTTCGAGGGCGATCCCGGCCAGTTGGGCGGCGGTCGAGCGCTCGGTGTCGGCGATCGAGTCGGTCAGCTGTGCAAGCTCGATCGCGGCCTTCTTCGCCTCGACCTCCGCGGCCTGGAGCGCCGCTTCTGAGGTTAGCCCCTCGGCGTGGAGCTTGCGGTTCTGCTCGGCCCGGTAGTCGAGGATCTGAACGTCAAGGCGCCGGCTCTCGATGCGGCTTTTCAAATCGGTCAGGCTGCGCGAGAGGCTGAGCCGCGCCTGTTCCTCCTCGTTCGCCTTCTGGGCCAGCCGGTCCTCCAGCCGGGAGAGATCGAGCCGGGTCGCCGACGTGTCGAGCTCCAGGATGGCGTCGCCCTGGTGCACGATGGCCCCAGGCCGCTTGAGAATGCGGACCACCCGCGCCTCGATCGGGCTCGACAGGGCGCGAGCGAACGCCGGCACCACGGTCCCCGCAGCCTCGACCACCCCCTCGATCGCCCCCCGCTCCACCCGCGCCGTCTGGATCTCCGTCCGCCGGAGAGAAGGCCGCAACCAGCCGGGAAGTACCACGAGCAGAACCCCCAGGAACGCCGCCACCCCCACCCCTGCCTCGATCCGGCGCACCCGGCGGCCTCTCTTGAAACCCCCATCCAACTCGCGATCCATGGCTGATCCCTCCGGTCACCGGCTCGATAGAGCAAGCGGTGAGCCAGAAGGTAAGTCGTTGGAAAGAAAGGATAGAAGGATAAATGAGGGTGGCGCGGGGCGTTCGGGGGCGAACGGGGTGTCCGGAAGCGGACGATGGAGACCCCTCTCCTGCGGGAGAGGGGCGAGAGGGAGCCAGGAGCCGGAAGGAGGGTCGTCTAGCGGAGCCTCAAGGCGGCCAGAGACCGGACGGTCAACGCCCGTTCGCTCAACCGGGTGAGACGATCCAGGGAGGAGATAGCCTCGACCCGTTCGCGGGTCGCCGCCGGCAGCGGACCGAAGCGCTGCTCGAGCAGGCTGAGAAGGATCTTCCGCACGGCCAGGAGACCCTTTTGTCGCTCTGCTTGAGCTCCCTCGCGCTCCATCTTCCGCCCTTCTTCTCTTCCTTGCGCTCTTCCTTGCGCCGCAATCCGCTCGGACCAGGTCGTCGCCATCTTTCTCACCTCCCGGTTCTCTCGAACCGTATTGAGGCGAGCGTACTCCGCCGCCTCGTCCGAATTCAACTCCAGGTAGGTCTCGACACAGTCGACCAGCAGGATGCGACGGGCATCGTCCAGGTCGGCGATCACGATCCGGCGCAGGCAGGCGAGTTTGAGCTCAGGCCGGGTGAGAGCACCAGGGCGCATCAGCGCGGCCAAGGCCCACGCCAGGGGCTCGGACCGTGCGAGGTACTCGGCTGATTCGCAACCGGCGAGAGCGAAGGCGATATAGCGAAAGCCTTCCAGGCCAGGGACGAGCACCGCCTTGAACAGAGGCGTCACCTGGACGCCTGCCCTGCCGCGATGGAGGTAGAGGACGATCGAGAGAACCTCGCTGTCGTGGACCGCCTGGATCTGGTTGCGGTAGCGCCAGAGGCGCCGTCCCATGCCGGCCGTGGCCCGAGCTTCGATCTCGACGTGGATCAGGAGGGACTCCCGGCTCTCGTCGAGGAGAGACACCCGTATGAGGAGATCCAACTCGCGACGCTGGCCCGCGACGGTGAAAAACTCTTTGTCCAGGAACACCGGCCACCGGAGGTCGAGCCGCTCGGCCAGGTCCGGCACCACAATCCATAGGAGATCGGCGAAAAAACTACGGAGCAACGCCTTGAAGATCGAGTCGTGCCTCGGCATGTCCTTCTCCCAGGAGCTGCGCCGAGGATTCGGCGCATCGGCTCTCGGGGAGAAGGACGGAAAAAGCTCGCGAGATCTTTCAGAGAGGTGAGAAGGACTTCGGCGGTTGCGGTTTTGTCGTGGCTACGCTCCCGACCGCAGCTTCTCCACCTTGCGCTCCATCGTCTCCTCGATTCGCCGTCGCTCGCGGCGGTACTCTTCCTCGTTTTCGTGGCGCTTCACCGGATCGCGCTCCAGACGGAGGCTGTCCTTGTAGAGGATCTCGAGCTCGGCGAGCTTGGCCTGGGCCTGGCGCCTCGCCTCACCGATCTTCTCTTTCGCCTCGTCGCTGAACTCCTCGCGGGGCCGCTCGATTCCCTGCTTCTCGATTCTCTCCAGGGCCAGCTCGTAGGCCGACTTCATCCCGGGGGCCTTGCCCTTCTTGTCTGCTGAATCCGCCATGGGGAGAGCATAGCATCGCCTGGAGGACCCGGCCTGGATGAAACGTGCCAATCTGGCACGCCAAGACGGCCCCGGAGCGACCGATGGCGCGGGTCGGCAGGCGGCAGAGAGTGGACCTCGCACCGCTCCTCGGGAGAACTCCCTTCTTTTCAGTGGCATCGAGAGAGGCATCCCTTTTGCTATGGGGCCGCCTGGGGTCAACCCCCGGGGAGATGGAATGATCGAAGCACAGAACCTGAGCCGCCGCTACGGGGACTTCACCGCTGTCGACGGGATCTCCTTCGCCGTCGACGATGGCGAGATCCTCGGCATCCTGGGGCCGAACGGCGCCGGCAAGACCACCACCATCCGCATGATCACCGGCTTCCTGCCGCCCAGTCGCGGCCGGGTCACGGTGTTCGGCAAGGATCTCTTCGAGGCCCCGCGCGCGGCCCGACGGGAGATCGGCTACCTGCCGGAAAACGTCGCCCTCTATCCCGAGATGCGGGTCTTTGAGTACCTCGCCTACCGCGCCCGGCTGGAAGGCCTCTCCGGCGGCGCGGTCCGCCAGGCGATCGGCGACGCCATCGAGCGCTGCCTGCTCGCAGACGTGCGCGGCCAGATCATCGGCACTCTCTCCAAGGGCTATCGCCAACGGGTGGGGCTCGCCACCGCCATCCTCCACGGCCCCCGGGTTCTGGTCCTCGACGAGCCGACCGTGGGCCTCGATCCCAAACAGATCATCGCCATCCGCGAGCTGATCCGCGAGTTGGGCCAGAAGCGGACCCTCCTGCTCTCGACCCACATCCTCCCGGAGGTGGAGCTTCTCTGCAACCGGGTGCTGATCATCGATCGCGGCCGGATCGTCGCCCAGGGTACCCCGCAGGATCTGCGCGAGCGGTGGGTGGGGAACCCGACCCTCCGGCTCACTCTCAAGGACGCGCCGGCCGGGGCGGCGGAGGTGCTGGGAAGCCTTCCCGGCGTCGTCGCCGTGCGGCCGGGGGCGGAGCCGGGGGCCTGGGTGGTCGAATCCGAGCGCGCGGCCGACCTGCGCGAAACGGTCTTCCGAGCCGCCGTCGAGCGCTCCTGGGTGCTCCTCGAATTGGCCGCCCAGCGGGCCTCGCTCGAAGACGTCTTCGTTCGCCTGACGACCCACGACCTCGCCGCCCAGGCGCCGGCCGAGGAAAGCGAGGTGGCGGCATGAGGGCGGTCTGGGCGACCTACTCGCGCGAGCTCAAGGCGTATTTCTTCTCGCCGCTCGCCTACGTGGTGCTGTTCTTCTTCCTCTTGATCCACGGCTTCGTCTTCTCGATGATCATCTCGTTCCTGAACGACCCGCGCTCGCCCGGCGGGCCGCCGCTCTCGCTCTTCTTCGGCGGCACCCTCTTCTTCTGGCTCATCCTCCTCTTCGTGGGGCCGGTTCTCACCATGCGCCTCCTCTCGGAGGAACTGAAAACCGGCTCGATCGAGGTGCTGATGACGGCGCCGGTGACCGAGGGGCAGATCGTCGCGGGGAAGTACCTGGCATCGCTCACCTTCTACCTCTTCCTCTGGCTCCCGACCGTGGCCTACGCCGGCATCGTCGCCTACTGGAGTCGAGTCGACTGGGGGCCGGTGGCGGCGGGGTACCTGGGGATCTTCGGGATCGGCGCGCTGTTTCTGGCTGTCGGGCTCTTCGCCTCGGCGCTCACCAAGAACCAGCTGATCTCGGCGATCCTCACCTTCGCCATCCTCATCTTTCTCTTCAGCCCCGGACTCCTCGCCAACCTGTTCAGCGACGAGACCGTCAAGAAGGTGCTCGGCTACATGGATCTCTGGCAACACATGGATGAGCTTTCGAAGGGCATCGTCGATACCCGGCGACTCGTCTACTACCTGTCGGTGACGCTCTTCTTCCTCTTCCTGACCAGCCGCGCGCTCGAAGATCGGAAGTGGAGGTAAGCCATGGCGACGGATATCCCAGCGACGAACGACGATTCGAAAGCGAGCCGGCGGCAGCTGGTGAAGACCGGGACCCTCTCGGCCGCCGTGCTGCTTCTCGCCGCCCTCCTCCTCATCGTCAACTACTTCGGCTTCAAGTACTACAAGCGCTTCGACTGGACGCGGACGCACCTCTACTCGCTGTCGCCCAAGACCCGGAGCGTTCTCGCCAACCTGCACCGGGACGTCGACGCCGTCGTCTTCCTCTCGCCGCAGGACGAGCTCTACCCGCCGCTCAAGGAGACCCTGGAGCGTTACGCCGCCGCCTCGCCGCGCATCCACCTGCGGGAGATCGATCCGGAGAAGCGCCCGCTCGAGGCGCAGAAGATGATCGATCAGTACAACGTGAAGAACGACGGTCTGGTGCTCGACGCGGGGAAGAACGCCCAGCGGGTGCTCGACAAGGCGGAGCTCGCCGACTTCGACTTCTCCGGGGTGCAGTTCGGGCAGAAGCCACAGATGACCGGCTTCAAGGGCGAGCAGGTGATCACCGGCGCCATCGTCCAGCTCTCCGATGGCAGGAGGCCGAAGGTTCTCTTCACGACCGGCCACGGCGAGGTCCCCCTCGACGAGTCGGCGCAGGGCCAGCCGGGCCAGCGGAGCCTCGCCGGCGCCCAGGAGGTTCTGGCGCGCGACGGCTTCGACATCTCCGAGTGGGCCTCTCTCGGGCAGTCAGCGGTCCCCCCGGGGACGGACGCGGTGGTGATCGCCGGTCCCAAGGGGAGCTTCGTACAGCCCGAGCTCGACGCCCTCTCGGCCTACCTGAAGGGGGGCGGCCGGCTCCTCGTCCTCTTAGACCCCGTGCTCAGCCGGACCGCCGGCTCGGGCATGGTTCCCACCGGGCTCGAAGGCTGGCTCGGCGGCTACGGGGTGAAGGTCGACTCCGACATCGTCGTCGATCCCACGAATCCCCTCCCCTTTTTCGGGCCAGAGACGATCTACGTCAACAAGTACGGCGACCATCCGATCACCAAGCCGCTCCAGCAGGACAAGCTGCCGGTCCTCCTCTCCCTCGTCCGCTCGGTGGGGAAGGGCGGTGCCCCCGGCTACACGGTGACCTCGCTCCTCGAAACGACCGCGGGTGGCTGGGGGGAGACCGACCTCGTCCACCTGGACCAGCTGTCCAAGGGTCCCACCGACGTCCAGGGCCCGGTGACCGTCGCCGTGGCGGTGACGCAGGGGACGCCGGAGCCGCCGCTCGATCCGGACGCTCCGCCAGCCGCGCCCAAGCCGGCGAATCCGAAGGGACCGCGGCTCGTCGTCATCGGCGACTCGGATTTCGCCAGCACCCAGCTCCTGCGGGCCAACTTCGGCAACTCGGTGCTGCTTTCGAACAGCCTCAACTGGCTGGTCGACCGCCAGCAGCTTCTCTCCATCCCGCCGAAGAAGACCGAGCAGGTGCACCTCTCGCTCACCGGGTCGGAGATCCGCGCAGTCTACCTGCTGTCGCTCCTCGCCCTCCCCGGGCTCGGGATCATCCTGGGCGGTGTGGTCTACCTGAAGCGCAGGAGGTAGCGAGGCCATGAAGCCGCGGACCCTCCTGGTGCTCCTCGTCCTGGTGCTGGCCTTAGGGGCTTTCATCCAGTTCTACGAGAGAAAGCTCCCCTCGACCGAGGAGCGGGAGAAGACGGGGGACCGGATTCTGGACGTCTCGAAAGACGACGTCCAGGCGGTCGAGATCGTGCGGAACGGCCAGACCGTCCGCCTGGAGCGGGTGAAGACGACAGCAGCTCCCAAGCCTGTGAAGGCGGAGAAAGATAAGGCCGACGCCGCGCCACCCGAGCCGGCGCCCGAATGGCGGCTGACCCTGCCGCGCCCGGCCCGCGCCGACAGCTCGGCGGTCGCCGGGCTCGTCGACTCGCTCGTCGGCCTCGCCCGGACGCGGATCCTGGAGAAAGCCGATCCCAAGGCGGTAGGCCTCGAACCGCCCCAGGCCACGGTGCGCCTGACGACCACCAAGGGCGAGCGGGTGCTCGCGATCGGCGCCAAGGTGCCGACCGGCTCCGAGGTGATCGTCGGGTTGAAGGGCGACCGCGACGCCTACGTGACGAGCGACGCCATCCTCTCGACCCTACAGCGCGATCCCGGCGAGTGGCGCGACCGCCAGATGCTGACTGCCGATCGGGACAAGATCGACCGCATCACCCTCTCCGGCCCCGCCGGCACGACCGTCCTCGCCCGCCAGGGGGACAGCTTCGACATCGAGAGCCCGATCCCTGGAGTCACCGGCCGGGACCACGCCGACCGCGACCTCATCGAGGGGCTGCTGACCGACCTGACCGGCCTCCACGCCCAGCAGTTCCTGGACGATCCCAAGGAATCCGCGGCGACCCTCGGCCTCGAACCGCCCCGCGGCGTCATCGACGTTCAGATCCGCGGCAGCGCTCCCCAGCGGATCGAGATCGGCGGCCCAGCCCCTGCGGCAACTCCCGCTCCCGGCACCCCGCCGCCCGCTGAGGGAGCACCTGCCGCGCCGAACGTGTATGCCCGGGTCGGCGGCCAGGCCCTGGTTGCCCAGACCGGCCTGGGCACCGACGTCACCCACGCCCCCGCAGACTGGCGCTCGCGCGCCCTCTCCCGCTTCCAGGTCTACCAGGTGGAGTTGGCCCGCATCGACGACGCTTCTGGAAGCGTGACCGTCACCCGCGCCGGCACCGACTGGAAGCGCGGCAAGGACACCATCTCCTACACCCCGGTCTCCGACCTCCTCTTCGCCGTCGTCGGTGGCAAGGCGACCCGCCTGCTCACTGCCGACGAGGCGAAAACGGCACTTTCCGGGAAGCCGCAGGTGACAGTGACCCTCCAGGCCGAGAAGAACGGCGGCCAGGAGACCGTGGCGATTTATCCCCCTGGGCCGAATGGCTCTCCAGTCAAGACCAGCGGCCGCGACGCCCTCCTCCTCCTTCCCAGCGACAAGCTCGCCGAAGTCGAGAAGCAGATCGCCGCTATCCGCACCGCGGCTCCCCTGCCGCCGGAGAAGCCGGTGGCGACCGGGAAGAAGTAAAACGAAAACGGGCGCCGCAACCCGCGGCGCCCGTCGCAAATCCCTGAGGCTTGAAGCGAGCCTCACCTTCCCAGCTCTTTTCCCTACTTCTTCGGCCGCGTTCCGATGTCGCCCTTGAGCGAGCCGGCGCCGGAGACCCCGTGCTTTTTGATCTCGTCCTCGGTGTAGTGGCTCATGACGCTGTGCTTTTTGCCGTAGCCGAAGTAGATGGCGAAGCCGACGACCAGCCAGATGACGAGCCGCAGCCAGTTCTCGGGCGGCAGCGAGAACATGAGGAGGAGGCAGATGAGGATGCCCAGGATCGGCGTCACCGGCGCACCCCAGACCCTGAAGGGACGGACGGCATCGGGATGCGTGCGGCGCATGATGAGGACTGCGGCGCAGACGATGACGAACGCTAAGAGAGTGCCGATGTTCACCAGGTCGGCGAGGATGCGGAGCGGCAGGAGGCCGCCCATGAGCGCCACGAAGAAGCCGGTCAGCATCGTCGACTTGTAGGGCGTCCGGAACTTCTCGTGGATGGCGCCGAAGAAGGACGGCGAGACCAGGCCGTCTCGGGCCATGGCGAGCATGACGCGCGGCTGGGAGAGCATCATGACGAGGAGCACCGAGGTGATGCCGGTCAACGCCCCGAGCGAGATGATGCCCTGCGCCCAGGGGAGCCCGACCTGGGCGAAGGCGGCGGAAACCGGGGCGTTGATGTCGATCTGGTCGTAGCGCACCATGCCGGTCAGGATGCCCGAAACCAGGATGTAGAGAACGGTGCAGAGGACGAGCGAGGTGACGATCCCGATCGGCACGTCGCGCGGCGGGTTCTTCGCTTCCTCGGCGTGGGTCGAGACCGAGTCGAAGCCGATGTAGGCGAAGAAGATGACCGCCGCTCCGGCGAGCATGCCGAGCGGCTCACCTCCCTTGGCCGTCTGCCCCCAGAGAGTATGGCCGAAGAAGGAGATACCCCCGATACCGTAGGGCGCGAAGGGGTGCCAGTTCGCCGGATTGATGTGGGCGGCGCCGACGACGATGACGAAGAGCACCACGGCGAGCTTGATGATGACCATCGTCGTGTTGAACCCGGCGCTCTCCTTGATCCCGATGACCAGCACGGTGGTGACGAGGATCGTGATGAGGATCGCCGGCAGGTCGAAGAACGTCCCCGTCGACACGATGTGGCCGAGTTGGGGGTCGTAGTCGAACGGAGCGTTGGTCAAAACCATCGGTAAGTGGAGATGGAAGAGGCTGATGAAGTCCTGGAAGTAGTGCGACCACCCATGCGCCACCGTCGCCGAGCCCACCGCATATTCGAGCACCAGGTCCCAGCCGATGATCCAGGCGAAGAGCTCGCCCAAGGTGGCGTAGGCATAGGTGTAGGCCGAGCCGGCGACCGGCACCATCGAGGCGAACTCCGCGTAGCAGAGCGCCGCGAAGATGCAGGCGAGGCCGGAGACGACGAAAGAGAGCATCAGCGCCGGGCCGGTCTTGTCGTGCGCCGCGACCCCGGTGAGGACGAAAATGCCGGTGCCGATGATCGCGCCGACCCCGAGGGCGCTCAACTGCACGGGACCGAGGACGCGCCGCAGCCGGTGCTCGCCGGCCATCTCCTCCAAAAGGAGACTGAGCGGCTTGGTTCTGAAGAGTGGATTCGCCATGCATGGACCTCCGCGAAGGTTGCTGGTTCAAGTGTCCGAGACTAGATCACACAATCGAAGACGGCGTGCCGAGACGCCGCCAGAGGAAGTAGACGGGGATACCGGCGAGGACGATCGCGAGCCCCGGCCAGGTGGTCTCGCGGCGATAGAGGAAGAGCCCCGCCATCACCGCCGAGGCCCCGACGAGAAAGAAGCCGGGGACGATGGGATAGCCCCAGGCGCGGTACGGGCGCGGGGCGTCGGGGCGCTTCTTTCGGAGCACGAAGAGGCCGGCGATCGTCAGCACGTAGAAGAGGAGGATGGTAAAGATGACGTATTCCAGCAGATTGCCGTAGAGGCTGCCGTAGCGCGGCAGGCCGGCGGCATCCAGGAGCGGCTGGCCCTTTGCGTCGTAGAGCCGGGTCCGCGGCAGAACCAGGAGCGCCGCCCAGAGCCCCTGGAGGACGAGCCCCGCGGCCGGCACCCGCGCCGCGTTGAGGCGGCCGGCCGCAGCAAAAAAGAGGCCGTCCTTCGCCATGGCGTAGTAGATCCGCGCGCTCGCCAGGATGAGCCCGTTGGCGCAGCCGAAGGTCGAGAGGGTGATGGCGATCGCCATGGCCGTCCCCCCGGGTGCCCCGAAGATCGCTTCGAGCCCCGCCGTCGCCACCCGGTCGTCGGGAGCGTGGGCGATGGCCGGGAGCTTCAGGGTGACGAGATAGGTGAGGTTCGCGAGCAGATAGAGGATGCCGACCGCGATCGTGCCCGTGATCATCGCCCGTGGCAGGGTCCGGCGGGGATCGCGGATCTCGGCCCCGGCGAAGCTCACGTCGTTCCAGGCGCCGCAGGAAAAGAGCGCCCCCACCATGGCGAGGACGAAGGCGGCGGCGAGGCTCACCCCCCCGCGATCCGCCGCCGCGTCCGGCACGAGACCCGCGGTTCCGGACGCCTGCGCGGTCTCGACCGAGCGCGGCGTCCACGGAGCCCGAAAGTTCTCGGCGATCGCCCCGGCGTTCCTCCCCAGGGCGAGGCCGAGGAGGATCAGGGCGACGAGCGCCAGGGTCTTGGCCGAGGTGAAGACGTTCTGGATCAGCTTGCCGGTCCTGAGGCCGCGGCTGTTCAGGTAGGTCAAGAGGGCGATCAGGCCGAGCGCCACCGCCTGCTGCGCGGAGAGCGAGACCGCGTAGTCGTGCGAGAGGAGGATCGGCGGCACGAGGAAGGTCGACGGCGAGACCGCCGGGGCGAGCACCCCGAGGAAGCGCGCGAAGCCGACCGCCACCGCCGCGATCGTGCCGCTCTGGATGACCAGGAACATCGACCAGCCGAAGAGGAAGCCCGCGAGGGGCGAATAGATCTCTCGCAAGTAGACGTACTGGCCGCCCACCTGCGGAAACATCGCCGCCAGCTCGCCATAGGAGAGCGCGGCGCAGACGATGACCGACGTCGCCGCCACCCAGACGAGGAGCATCCACCCCGCCGACCCCATCCGCCGCGCGATGTCCGCCGGGACGATGAAGATGCCGGAGCCGATCATCGAGCCGGCGACGATCATCACGCAGTCGAGGAGACCCAATCCCCGGATGAACCCGCCCTCGGCGTCGCCCGCCGGCCGTTCCGGCCTGTCCCCCGGCCGTTCCGGCCTGTCCGATACCGCGATCGTCTGCAAACGTTCTCCCGTCTACCCCGCGGTCCCCGTCCTGGCGCCGCGGCGCCAGAGGAAGTAGACCGGGAAGCCGGTGAGCACGATGACCAGGCCCGGCCAACTCGTCTGGGTCCGGTAGAGGAGGAGGACGAGGGTGATCGTCGCCGCGCCCACGAGGTAGAGGGCCGGCACGATCGGATAGCCGAACGCCTTGTAGGGACGCGGCACGTCCGGGCGCGTCCGCCGCAGGACGAAGAGGCCGGCGATCGTCAGCAGGTAGAAGAGGAGGACGGCGAAGACGACGTAGTCGAGAAGGTTGCCGTAGAGGTTGTTGTAGACCGCCTCGCCGGTCTTGGGGTCGAGAATGAGCTTCCCCAGCTTGTCGTAGGTCCGGATGCGGGGGAGGACGAGGAACGAGGCCCAGATGCACTGGAGGATCAGCCCCCGGGCCGGCACGTGCTCGCGGTTCAAGGTCCCCGTGGCTTTAAAGAAGAGGCCGTCTTTCGCCATCGCATAGTAGACCCGGGCGCCGGCCAGGATGAGGCCGTTGTTGCAGCCGAAGGTCGAGATGATGATGGCGACCGCCATCACCGTCGCCCCCGGAGCGCCGAAGATCACCTGGAGCGCCGCCGTCCCTACCCGGTCGTCGGGCGCCGTCTGGATGGCCGAGAGCGGCAGGGTCACGAGATAGGCGAGGTTCGCGAGGACATAGAGCCCGGTGACGAGCGCCGTGCCGCCGGCCAGGGCTAAGGGGATGCTCCGCTTGGGGTCCTTCACCTCGCCCGCCGTGAAGGTGATGTTGTTCCAGGCGTCGGACGAGAAGAGCGATCCCACCTGGGCGACGCAGAAGGCGATCAGGAGCCCGAGCGCCCCCGAGGCCGCCGAGAGGGCCGGCAGGCCGCCGAGGTCGGAATGGACCTCGACCGGGTTCTTGGGCGTCCACATGTCATGGAAGTTCGCATTCACCGCCGTGGCGTTCCGGCCGACCAGGAAGCCGAGGAGGATCAGGGCGACGAGCGAGAGGGTTTTGGCCGAGGTGAAGACGTTCTGGATGATCTTCCCCAGCCGGACGCCGCGGGTGTTGAGGAAGGTCAGGAAGACGATCAAGAGGACCCCCACCAGCTGCTGGGTCGAGAGCGAGATCGCGTAGGTGTGGGAGAGGTCGATCGGCCGGATGATCCAGGACGTCGCGGAGACCGAAGGCACGAGGATGCCCAGGAAGCGGGCGAAGGCGACGGCGACGGCGGCGATCGTGCCGCTCTGGATGACGAGGAAGACCGTCCAGCCGTAGAGGAAGCCCCAGAGGGGCGAGTAGGCCTCCCGCAGGTAGACGTACTGGCCGCCGGCCTTCGGCATCATGGCCGCGAGCTCGCCGTAGGAGAGGGCGGCGGCGATGGTCAGGAGGCCGGTCACCACCCAGGCGAGGATCAGCCAGCCCGGCGAGCCCACCAGCCGGGAGATGTCGGCGGAGACGATAAAGATGCCGGAGCCGATCATCGACCCGGCGACGATCATCGTGGAGTCCCAGGTGCCGAGCTCGCGGACGAAACCGGTCGCTCGGTCCTCGGCATCTGGGCCGATCTCTGCGATCTCTGCCATGGGCGATCCTCCTAAAGACCTCGAAGAGCCAGATTTTCGCGCCAGATACTACCACCCGCCCCGTGCTATCCTCCCCTTTAGCGACTTGTCCGAGATCTTATGGCCACCGAAGCGCGTCCCCTGGTCGAAACCCACGTCCCGGCCGCCCCCGGCTGGCTGCGGAGCCCTTCCTTCGATTCCATCTTCGTGGGCGGAGCGGTCTTGGCGGCCCTCCTCGCTACGGTGACCGTCCTCGTCGAGCCCCGGCTCTTCCCGCTGGTGCTCTTCATCGACATGTGGCTCCTGGGCTTCCACCACGTCGTCTCGACCTTCACCCGGCTGACCTTCGACAGCGAGAGCTTCCGGAATCACCGCTTCCTGGTCCTCGGTCTCCCCTGGATCGTCCTCGTCGGGGTGGGCGTCCTCGTCTACACCGTGGGTGGCTGGGTGCTGCCGACGCTCTACCTCTACTGGCAGTGGTTCCACTACACCCGCCAGAGCTACGGCATCGCCCAGATCTACCGCCGCAAGGCGGGCGGCCTGGTCGACGAGTCGCCCTGGCTCCAGAAGTCGGTCATCTACCTCCTGCCGCTCTGGGGCATCCTCCATCGCTCCTGGCAGCGGCCGGCGACCTTCCTCCGCCAGCCGATCAAGGTTCTGCCGGTGCCGGCGATCGCCGTCCAGATCGCGGCGGTGGCGGCGGTCGCGGCCATCCTCCTCTGGATGGGCAAGCAGCTTTGGGCCCTCCGCGAGGGTCGCCTGCCGGTCGCCTACACCCTCTACATGCTGTCGCACATCGTCGTCTTCTCTGTCGGCTACCTGGAGGTGAAAGACATCAGCTACGGCTGGCTGACGATCAACGTCTGGCACAACCTCCAGTACATCCTCCTCGTCTGGATGTTCAACAACAACCGCTTCAAAGCTGGGGTCGACCCCGAGCACCGCTTCCTCTCGACGATCTCGCAGACCCACCGGGTGGTCCCCTACTTCCTCGTCTGCCTGGGGATCTCGACGATCCTCTACTTCTCCCTGGACAGCGTCTTCAGCGCCCTCGGACTCTCGGTGCTCACGGTGTCGCTCGCCGTCTACCAGGCCGTCAACTTCCATCACTACATTGTCGACGGGGTGATCTGGAAGGTGCGCAAGCGCCCGGTCCAGGAGCACCTCGGCCTCGCCGGGTGACGGGGCCTCGCGGGGAGCGCTGTTCCCCGGGAGGAGGGAGATCAGCCCCCGCAGCCATCCGGCGTTTGCGCCATGTCCTGATCGTGCGCCAGCTCCCCGAGCAGGTCCGGGTCGATCCCAGGGAAAGCTGTAATTCGTTGCGGCGGCCCTCCGGGAGCGACGCGATAGAGACCGACCTGGGGTTCTTCGAGGGCCAGGAAGTCGCCGACCCCTCCAACTCCGGCGAGCGCCGGGATACCGGAGCGATAGAGAATGGCCGTCGGATTCGTCGAATCGATCCGATGGAGGATCTCATACCCTGGGCCGGAGAGCGGTGTAGCCGCACGATCGCGCTCGTTATTCACTCGCGCCTATAAGCCTCTGTATCGGTAGGATTTCGAAGCTTCTTGGCTTCTCCCTGAAATCATATCTCCAAAAGACGTGCCAGAGTAAAGGGGGCTGAAGGCGTGTTGACTCTCGTCGGTCCAGATATTGAGCCCTCACCTAGAAGACGTAGAAGCCCCTCCCCATCGACCGCCGGCCCGGAATGTGCCAAAATGGCGGGCGACATGGATAAGCCCCTGGTACTTGTAATCGACGACGAGACCGGTTCGCGCGAGTCGATGGCGATCGCCATCGAGCGCGCGGGCCTTGCCGTGAGAACCTTCGACGACGCCAAGAAGGCCCTCGAATACCTGGAGGAGAACGACGGTGTGCGCCTGGCCGTCTGCGACCTGCGGATGCCCGGGATGGATGGCATCGCCTTTTTGAACGAGGTGCGGGAGAAGAAGATCGACCTCGGGGTCATCCTGGTCACCGGCTACGGCTCGATCGAGTCGGCGGTCGAGGCCATGCGGGTGGGGGCGGACGACTACCTGACGAAGCCGGTCGACCTCTATGAGCTCCGCAAGCGGGTGATGAACCTGATCGAGAAGGAGCAGCTGAAAGAAGAGGTGTCGAGCCTCCGAGAGCAGCTCGACAAGCGCTACGGCTTCGAGAGCATCATCGGCAAGTCGGCCCCGATGGAGCGCCTCTTCGACCAGATGAAGATGGTCGCCCCGACCCGCTCGTCGGTCTTGATCATCGGCGAGAGCGGCACCGGCAAGGAGCTGGTGGCGAACGCCCTCCACCGCGCGAGCCCACGGCGGAACGAACGCTTCCTCGCCATCAACTGCGGCGCCATCCCGCCGGACATCCTCGAAAGCGAGCTCTTCGGCCACGAGCGCGGCTCGTTCACCGGCGCGGTGACGCGGAAGATCGGCAAATTCGAGCTCGCCCACAAGGGGACTCTCTTCCTGGACGAGATCAGCGAGCTCTACCCGGAGCTCCAGGTGAAGCTCCTCCGCGTCCTCGAAGAGCGGCAGATCATGCGGGTCGGCGCGAGCGATCTGATCGACGTCGACTTCCGGCTCATCGCGGCGACCAACCGCGATTTGGAAAGGGAGGTCTCCGAGGGGCGCTTTAGGGAGGATCTCTACTACCGCCTCAAGGTGGTGACGCTCCGCATCCCGCCGCTCCGCGAGCGGCCGAGCGACATCCCGGGCCTCGCGGACCACTTCCTCAACCTCTTCTGCCAGGAGCACGGCAAGGGGCCGAAGCGGTTGAGCGCCGAGGCGCTCGAGGTGCTCTCCCGCGCGCCCTGGCCGGGCAACGTGCGCGAGCTGCGAAACGTCATGGAGTCGATCGTCGTCTTCCACACCCAGGGCGACGAGATCACGCTCGCCGACCTGCCGGTCGAGGTGCGCGAAGCCTCGACCCTCTCGACCTCGGGTGCGCCGGTGCAGTCGGTGGTCGGCGAGCCGCGGACGATGGAGGAGATCGAGCGCCAGGCGATCTTAGAGACCCTGCAGCGGACGGACGGCCACCGCGCCAAGGCGGCGGACCTCCTGGGGATCGGCCTCCGGACCCTTCAGCGCAAGCTCAAGGAATACAAGGACCAGGGCTTCTACGACGAGTGATCGGCCGTACGACGAAGCCCACATTGCGGAAGGATCGAGGACAACTCATGGAGCTGCCGGCAGAGGTTTTGATTCACAACGAGACCCTGGGCGTCAAAGGAGGGAAGGGGACTCTCCTCCAGATCGGCGCCGAGGGGTATTACGAGGTCAACTGCTATTTCGGGGAGCGCCTGCACCGCACTCTCTTTCCCATTCTCGGCACGGTGCTGATCTCCCGCGAGCCCGAGGTGACGGTGAGCGGCGAGGCTTTGGAGATCGAGCGTTGAGCGGGCCGCGCCTCTCGGTCAACGTCGACCACGTCGCCACGATCCGCCAGGCGCGGCGGGCGAGCTATCCCGATCCGGCGGAGGCGGCGCGCCTCGCCCTGGCGGCGGGCGCCGCCGGCATCACGGTGCACCTGCGGGTCGATCGCCGGCACATCCAGGATGCGGACCTCCGCCACCTGCGGGAGAGCGTCGAGGCGAAGCTCAACGTCGAGATGTCGACCGCCGAGGAGATGGTGGCGATCGCGCTCGACGTCCGGCCCGACCAGGTGACCCTCGTCCCCGAGCGGCCGGAGGAGGTGACGACGGAGGGCGGCCTCGACCTCGTTGCCCAGGGAGCGCGGGTCCTTAAGGTGGCCGAGAGGCTGCAGGCGGCCGGCATCGCGGTCTCGGTCTTCATCGACCCCGACCCGGAGCAGATCGACGCCCTCGCCCGCCTCGGCGGCCGGATCGCCGGCTTCGAGCTCAACACCGACGCCTACACCCGCGCCGATTCTTCCGCGCTGGAAACGGAGCTCGACCGGGTCTCCCGCGCCGCCACGGCGGGCCGCGAGCGCGGCTTTCATCTCTACGCCGGTCACGGCCTGACGACCGCGAACGTCGGCCCGATCGCCGCCCTCCCCGGCATGGAGGAGCTCAACATCGGCCACTTCCTCGTCGCTCGCGCCGTGCTCGTGGGGATGACGGAGGCGGTCAGGGAGATGCTGGGGGCGATGGGGGCCTGATCTCCGCGATCTCCCTGATCTCCGCGGTGATCACCTCCGCCAGCTCTTCCGCCAGGGCGTCGATCGACGGCTGGTCGGGACCCTCGATCATGATGCGGGCGAGCGGCTCGGTGCCGCTGTAGCGGAGCACGAGGCGGCCGTCGTCGCCCAGGCGCTCGTCGACGGCGCGGGCGGCGGCGGTCACCCGGGGGAGGGCGGCGAAGTCGATTTTCTTCTCGACCCGGACGTTTTTGAGAATCTGCGGGTAGCGCCGGAATCCAATGAGAAGGTCGCCGAGTGAGCGGCCGGCGGTCTTGGCTGCGCTCGCGATCCCGGCGATCAGGAGGGCGGTGAGGAGGCCGTCGCCGGTGCTCGACAGGCGGCTGTTGACGATGTGCCCCGACTGCTCGCCGCCGAGGACGATCCCAAAGCGCTCCATGGCCTCGACGACGTAGCGATCCCCCACGTCGCAGCGCACCATGCCGATCCCCTCGCGTTCGAGGGCGCGTTCGAGGCCGAGGTTGCTCATCGAGGTGGCGACGATCTTCGCCGGGACGAGCTCGCCCAGCCGTTTCAAGTGGGTCGCCCAGAGATAGAGGATGGCGTCGCCGTCCCGCACCGTCCCGGTCTCGTCGGCGAGAATGGCGCGATCGGCGTCGCCGTCGAAGGCGGCGCCTAAGTCGGCGCCGGCGGCCTGCACCCGCGCCGCCATCTCGCCGGGAGCGGTCGAGCCGCAGCCGGCGTTGACGTTCCGGCCGTCGGGCTGGGCATGGAGGAGGGTGACGGTCGCTCCCAGGCGCTCGAAGAGCGGCGCGGCGAAGGGCGAGGCGGCGCCGTTGCCGGCGTCGAGCACTACGCGGAGGCCTGCGAGCGGCCGGCCGGCGGGCAGGCTCGCGAGGCTTGCGGCAAGGTGGTCCAGGTACTCTTCGCCGAGGCGCTCGTCCGGGACGAGGGGGGAGAGATCGGGGCCGGCGGCGGCGGACGATCCAGCGCCCGGCCCCAGGATCGCGGCGATCCGCTCTTCGATCCGCCGCTCCTCCTCGTCGCTCCACTTGCGGCCCTGGCGGTCGAGGAGCTTGACGCCGTTGTCCGGGTAGGGATTGTGGCTGGCCGAGACGGCGATGCCGGAGATCGCCCCGTGGGCGGCGACCAGGTGCGCGATCCCGGGGGTGGGGAGGACCCCGGCATAGGCGACCTCGACGCCGCCCGCGGTGAGGCCGTTCGCCAGCCAGCGGCAGATCTCGGGGGTGCTCTCCCGCGTGTCGCCGCCGAGGACGAGCCGCGGCGCGGGCGTCCTCTCGCGGAGGGTCGCGGCGAGGGCGGTGGCGAGCGCCGCGATCGTCGCGCGGTCGAGCGGCGGGGTGCCGTAGGCGGCACGCATGCCGTCGGTGCCGAAGAGGTGGGGAGCGGAGGAGGGCAAGGTCAGGGTCCTTTCGGCGGTTTGCGCCTGGCGGGCTTCGCCGCGGGTTTGGCGGGAGTGCCCGCGGCACTTCCGGTCGTGGTGTCGGGATTGGCGTCGGCCGCGGTTTCCATCGGCACTTTGACGTTCACCTTCGAGGGCTGCACGACCTGGATCAGGGCGTCGGGAGAGGTGACGCCGATCGTCTGCTCGAAGGTCTGGGAGTGGCCGTCCAGGTTCAAGGGCCACGTCTTGATCCCGTCGTACTTCGCGATCAGCGACTCCGGACCGGTCACCAGCACCTGGTCGGGGAGAACCTCGGGCTCGCCGGCGACGGCCCCGGCGGCGGGCTCGCCGACCAGCTGCGGCCGGACGGGCAGGCGCTGGGTCACCTCCTTGTCGAGCTCCACCCGGATGACGTTGGGATTGACCGACACCGCCTCGAACCCCTCGGGCACCTGCACGTCCTCCGGCCCCAGGCTGACCGAGAAGCTCCCCTTCTGGCTCTGCGTCAGCTCGACCTGGACGTTGACCTGGTAGGGGTTCAGCATCCGCACCTTCTTGCTGCTGCCGCGGAGCAGCACGTTGACGCTCCCTACCGGGTCGAGGATGACGAAGCCGCGCGGCCGGTTGTAGGAGACGCTCGCCTCGACGACGCGCTCGGTCATCGTCTCTCGCCCCTGGAGCGACACGGAATACCACATGGCGACCGAGATGGCGAGGGCCAGGAGGCGGAGGCCCCAGATGCGGGCGCGCTCGCTCACGTGCCTTTCCCTCCCTGCGGGTAGAGGTCGGTGATGAGATATTTGTAGAGGGTGTTCCGGAGGCTCTTGCCGTCCAGGTCGCGGATCAGCTCGCCGTCGAAGGCGACCGAGATCGACCCGGTCTCTTCCGAGACGACGACCGCCACGGCGTCGGTCTCCTCGGTGATCCCGAGGGCGGCCCGATGGCGGGTGCCGAATTCCTTCGACAGCTCCGGGTTCGGGGTGAGCGGCAGGAAGCAGGCGGCGGCGGCGATCCGCTCGTCCTGGATGATCACCGCCCCGTCGTGGAGGGGCGTGTCGGGGGTGAAGGTGTTGATCAGGAGGTCGAAGGAGAGCTCGGCGTCGAGGATGATGCCGTTCTCGACGAAATTGCGCAGGCCTTCCAAACGCTCGATGACGATGAGAGCGCCGATCCGGCGCGCCGAGAGGGTCGTCGCGGTGAGGACGATCTCGCCGAAGGTCGACTCGACCTGCTGCTGCCGGCCGATCCCCCAGAGCGGATTGCGGCCGAAGTTGGCAAGCGCACGCCTAAGCTCCTGCTGGAAGAGCACGATGATCGCGAAGGGGAAGACGAGGAGGAGGTTTTCGAGGATCCACTGGAGGGTGGGGAGGTCGGCGAGCCGCGCCAGGTAGTAGACGATGCCGACGAAGACGATCCCCAGGAGCATCTGGACGGCGCGGGTGCCGCGCACCAGGACCAGCAGGTTGTAGATGACGAAGGCGACCGCCAGGATGTCGACCGCGTCGCGCCACCCGAAGACCTCGAAGATGCGGAGCGCGCTCAAACTGGGTCTCCCGGATCTCCAGAGCTCGCGATCGCCCGCCAGGCGGCGAAGAACTGAACCGTCTCGGCGACGTCGTGGACCCGCACCACGGCCGCTCCGTGAAGGGCCGCCCAGCCGGCCGCGGCGAGGCTCCCGCCCAGCCGGCGATCGGGGGGAGCGGGGGGCGCCGGCGGATCTTCCAGCCTGCCGAGAAAGCTTTTGCGCGAGGCGCCGAGGAGGAGCGGCCGGCCGAGTGCGGCCAGGGCATCCAGGCGGCGGACGAGAAGGAGGTTCTGGTTGCGAGTCTTGCCGAAGCCGATCCCGGGATCGAGGATGAGCTGGCCGGGATCGATCCCCAGCCTCATCGCTCGGTCGACCGCCTGCTGAAGCTCCGCGCTCACCTCGGCGACGACGTCCGTGAAGCGGATCTCCCGCTGCATGGTCGCGATCTCGCCCCGGCTGTGCATCAGGACCAGCGGGCAACCGGCGGCGGCGACGGCGCGGCCGAGGTCGGGGTCGCGCAGGGTGGAGACGTCGTTGACGAGATCGGCGCCCGCCGCGAGAGCCTGCCGGGCCACTTCGCCCTTCCGGGTGTCGACCGAGAGCGGCGCGTCGGTCGCCCGGCGGAGCCCGACGAGCACGGGAAGGAGCCGGGAAAGCTCCTCCTCGACCGGCACCGTCCGCGCGCCCGCCCCGTAGACCCCGCCGCCGGGGCGGGTCGACTCGGCGCCCAAGTCCAGGAGGTCGGCGCCGGCCGCCAGGAAGGCGAGACCGCGTTCGATCGCCTGCTCGGGAGCGGCGAAGAGCCCGCCGTCGCTGAAGGAGTCCGGGGTCAGGTTGAGGATGCCCATCACTCTGGGCAGCGTTGGCAGCGTTGGCGTCCGGGGCGTCCCAGGCTCGCTGCCGAGGACGAGAGAGCGGCCGCGGGGGAGTTGGAGGGTCCAGCTGGGGAGGGTGCTCGGCTGGGTCGCGGTCTCCATGGCGGGTCGGGTCGTACGTTTCTCAGTCTATCGTGGCCAGCCCAAAATGAGAGCGCCCGGCCGGGGCCGGGCGCTTCGTCTCGAACCGAACGGCGGGTCGAGGTGCTCAGCCCGGCTGCGGGATGGGACCCTTGGCGATCACCGGCACCGGCGGCGCCGAGGCGCCGGTCACGACCGTCTCGGGACCCTCCTGGCCGATGTAGAGACCCTCGCCCGGGGGCACCGGACGGGTGGGCGCGTGATCCTGACCCGTCATGTCGCGGATCAGCTCGTAGACGACGTCGCCGTCCATCGACTCGTGCTCCAGAAGCTCGACCGACATCCGGTCGAGGACCGCCCGGTACTGGGTGAGGATGGCGGTCGCGCTCTCGTAGCCCTGTTGGACAATCTTCGCCACTTCGCGGTCGATGCGGATCGCCGTGTCGTCGCTGTAGTCGGCCCGCTGGTTGAAGTCGCGGCCGAGGAAGAGCGGCTCCTCTTTGCTGCCGAAAGAGAGCGGCCCCAGCTCCGACATGCCCCACTCGCAGACCATCCGGCGCGCCATGTCGGTCGCCCGCTCGATGTCGTTGCCGGCCCCGGTCGTGATGTCGTCCTGGGTGAGCTGCTCGGCGACCCGGCCACCCATGAGGATGGCGATCTGCGCCTCGACGTAGTGCTTCTTGTAGGTGTACTTGTCCTCGGTGGGGAGCTGCATGGTGAGCCCGAGCGCCCGGCCGCGGGGGATGATCGTCACCTTGTGGAGCGGGTCGGCCCCCGGCGTGAAGCAGGCGACCAAAGCATGGCCGGCCTCGTGATAGGCGGTGATCCGCTTCTCGTCGTCGGTCAGCATGAGGGTCTTCCGCTCGACGCCCATCAGGACCTTGTCCTTGGCGAACTCGAAGTCCTCCATCTCGACCTTCTTCTTGCCCCGCCGGGCGGCGATCAGGGCCGCCTCGTTGACGAGGTTCGAGAGGTCGGCGCCGGCGAAGCCCGGGGTGCCGCGGGCGATGACGTTCAACTGTACGTTGTCGTCCAACGGGATGTTCCGGGTGTGGACCTTCAGGATGCCCAGGCGGCCGTTGATGTCCGGCCGGTCGACGACGACCCGGCGGTCGAAGCGGCCGGGACGGAGGAGGGCCGGATCGAGGACGTCGGGCCGGTTGGTCGCGGCGATCAGGATGACCCCCTCGTTCGACTCGAAGCCGTCCATCTCGACCAGCAGCTGGTTCAGGGTCTGCTCGCGCTCGTCGTGCCCGCCGCCCAGCCCCGCCCCGCGGTGCCGGCCGACGGCGTCGATCTCGTCGATGAAGATGATGCAGGGGGCGTTTTTCTTCCCCTGCTCGAAGAGGTCGCGGACGCGCGACGCGCCGACGCCGACGAACATCTCGACGAAGTCCGAGCCCGAGATCGAGAAGAAGGGGACGTTCGCCTCGCCGGCGATGGCGCGGGCGAGGAGCGTCTTGCCGGTTCCCGGCGGGCCCATGAGCAGGACGCCCTTGGGGATGCGGCCGCCGAGCTTCTGGAACTTCTGCGGCTCTTTGAGGAAGTCGACGATCTCCGACAGCTCCTCTTTGGCCTCCTCGACCCCGGCGACGTCCTTGAACGTCACCTTCTTGCCGGTGGTGTTCAAGAGCTTCGCCTTGCTCTTGCCGAAGGAGAGCGCCTTGTTGCCGCCGGTCTGCATCTGGCGCATGAAGAAGATCCACAGCGCCACGATGAGGAGGACCGGTGCCCAGGTGAAGAGGATGGCGATGAGCGGGTTCTCCCGCGTCTTCTCACCGCGCACGACGACCTTGGCGTCCTCGAGCTTCTGGATGAAGGCGGAGTCGGACTTGAAGGGGAGCTGCAGCTTGAACTCCGCCCCCTCCTGATACTCGCCGCCGCCGCGGAACTTGCCGGTGACGTCCTGATCGTCGCTGATCGTGGCTTCCGACACCCGGCCCTTCTGCACCGCCTGGAGGAAGGAGGTGTAGTCGAGCTCCTTGGCGCCTGCCTTGCCGCCCTGGAACTGCATCCACAGCAGGATGACCACGACGAAGATGGCCATCCAGAGAAATAGGGTCTTCAGAGTTGAGTTCAACGCTCGGCTACCTCATTGCCAGGTCGCTCCGAAACAAGCGACGGGGGATCGATCCCCTAACGTAACGATTCCCGGGAGTCGGGGATTCCCGGGCGCTCCGGCTGCCCCTGCGGGAGACCAGCCTATGCAAAGCAGAGACCGGCTCCACCGGCTTTTAGGCCATGCCCGACGAGGGGGCCCTCCGGCGCAGGAAGAAGCTCAACAGTCCCACCAGGAGGAGCACCAGGGCGGAACCCATGAGAAACACCGGTGCCCAGGTGAAGAGGATGGCGATCAGCGGGTTCTCCCGCGTCTTCTCGCTGCGTACGACGACCTTGGCGCCCTCGAGCTTCTGGATAAAGGCGGAGTCGGACTTGAAGGGCAGCTGCAGCTTGAACTCCGGCCCCTCCTGATACTCGCCGTCGCCCCGGAACTTGCCGGTGACGTCCTGATCGTCGCTGATCGTGGCTTCCGACACCCGGCCCTGCTGTACCGCCTGGAGGAAGGAGGTGTAGTCGAGCTCCTTGGCGCTCGCCTTGCCGCTCTGGAACTGCATCCACAGCAGGATGACCACGGCGAAGATGGCCATCAAGAGAAACGACGTCCGCAAGAGAATTTTCGGGGTCGATTTCATCGCTCGAGTACTCCTGGCGGGCATTCTATCCTGTGAAAACAATGGTGAGGGGATGCCCGATACCCTAGTGTACCGCTTCAGGAAATTCGCCGCCTTAAGAGCGGGCACCCCAAAGGCGCCAATCCCGGTCCTTTCCTCGGGTCATCCTGGAGCGCAGCGAAGGATCTGGGGGAAGGATCTGCCCCCCCCAGATCCTTCGCTGCGCTCAGGATGACGGTAGGAAAGGTTGTCGCCCGCGCTCAGTGAGAAGGACTCCCCTGTTGGAAGCTCTACCCTAGGCATGGGAGGGGAGCCGCCCGATATAGGGCAGGTTCCCGTACCTGCCCTCGTGCTTGAGCCCATACCCCACCAGGATGCCGTCGCGCTGGGTGGTAAAGGCGCTGTAGTCCACCGTGAACTCAGTCTTCCTCTCATAGGGCATGTCGATGAGCGCCGCGAAGCGCACCTCGTGGGCGCCGTGCTGGCGGAGCTTCTCGGCGAGGTAGACCTCAATGATGCCGGAGGCCACCACGTCCTTGATGACGACGACGCTCCGGCCCGCGATTTCTACGGGGATGGGGTAGTGAATGTTCTGAACCTTCTCGCTCGCCTCTGGAGCTTCTCTCGATTCGACGGCGTCGCCCTCGGAGTAGCCGACCTGGATCAGCTCGTAGCGCACCGGCCGGTCGATGGCGCGGACTAAATCGGCGAGGAGGATGAGCGAGCCCCCGAGGATGGCGAGGAGGAGCGGCTCGGTCTCGTCGAAATCGGCGCTCATCTGCCCGGCGAGCTCGGCGACGCTGCCGCGGAGCGCGGCGGCCTCGTACAGGGGTTCGATCCTCTTAGGGTCCATCCGTCGTCACCTCAGGCATCGCCTCGGGCCAAGTCTGCGCCGGGAAAGTATAAGTGAAACCGCGGGAGGCCGCCCGCCGGCCCGCTCCGCCCGGGGGCGGCACGAGGGCGAGCCGCTCGGCGCGCTCCTTGGAGCGTTTCTCCCGACGTCCCTCCCAGCGCCAGCCGCCGCCGCAATCGCAACCGATCCTGCCCGGGGAAGCGAGCTGGCGGAGCAGCTCGGCCTGGGCGGCGGCGGAGGCGGGGTAGGGAGCTCCGGCGCGAGCGTGGAGGAGGCCCAGGGCGAACGGCCGGAGCGCGGCGGGGAGCTTGGCGAAGCCACGACGGGGGATGGAGATCCCGCCCGAGCCCCCCGAGCCCCCCGAGCCAGTATCGGCCGCGAGGGGTGCGAGAGCCCGGTCCAGGGCCTCCTCGATCCGCTCGCGCGCCCCCGCCGCCCGCGCGGCGAGCCGGGCGAGGCGGGCCGGCAAGTCCGGGTCGGCCGCGGTCAGCCGGGGGAGGAGCTGGTGGCGGAGGCGGTTGCGGGCCGGTCCCGGGTCGCGGTTGGTCGGATCGTCGATCGCCTCGAGCCCGGCTGCCGAGACCGCAGTGAGGAGAACACTCCGCGGCACCGCGAGGAGGGGGCGGACGAGGGGACCGGCCACCGGCCGGATGCCGGCGAGGCCCGCGAGGCCGCTGCCGAAGAGGAGCCGGAGGAGGACGGTCTCGGCCTGGTCATCTAAATGATGGGCGGTCGCGACGTAGCGGGCGCCGGTCTCCTTGCGGAGGGCGGCGAGCCGCTCGTAGCGCATCCGCCGGCCGGCGACCTCGAAGCTCTCCCCGGGGTGGCGGAGCGCGGCGACCTCCCAGCGCTCGCCGACGAAGGGCACCCCGAGGCGTCCGGCGAGGCGGGCGGCCGCCGCGGCGCGCCCGGCGGAGCCCGGGTCCTGCCCGTGGTCCAGGTGGAGCGCGAGGATCTCCACGGGACGCTCGCGGGCGAGTCCGGCGAGGCTGGCGAGGAGGGCCGTCGAGTCCGGGCCGCCTGAGAAGCCGACGACGATGCGATCCCCCGGCGAGAGCGGAGCACTCTCCGTGAAGAAACGTGCGAGGAGGGAGACCAGGTGCATGAGGCGAGACTCTTGCGCCGATACCCCGCAGCCGAAGGGTACCGGAGGGGGAAATGGTGGCGGTGAAGGGACTTGAACCCCTGACACAGCGGATATGAGCCGCTTGCTCTGACCAACTGAGCTACACCGCCGGGAGCGACGTTTGAAGTGGTGCTTGAAAATGCCGGCCGCCAGGGGCGGTCCGCCGTCGCGCCGGGATTATAGCGCGAAGTTGAATCGGGCGGGCACCGACTGTGGAGGCTGTTGGAGGCTTGAGAGGCTCTGGGGAAGGGCGGCCCCCGGGGCCGCCCCTACTCGCCTGTTCGGTATTCTTGGGTAGGGGGACTTAGCGGAGGACTTCCTGGCAGCTTCTGAACTGGCCGAAGAACTCCTGCATCGAGGTCGAGAGCGCGGGCTCGTTCAGGCGGTAGATGACGTTCTGGCCCTGGCGCTGGTCGAGGACCAGGTCGGCCTCCTTGAGCACCGAGAGGTGGCGCGAGATCGTCGGCTGCGAGAGGTTGAAGTTGCCGACGATTTCGCCGACCGTCCGCTGGTGGTTCTCCAGGAGGCGCAAGATCTCCTGGCGGGTGCCGTCCGACAGCGCCTTGAAAACCTTGGTCAGGTGCCGCTCCTCACGAAACCCCTGGTTGCTGCTACGGTCGAGATTAGCCATGGCCTTCTTTCTCTCCTTTGAGGTAGCTCGTTTCCGCCCGCCCCCTCGGTATGACCGAATTGTAACCTTGATAGACTTGAAGGAAAGTTGGCAATGCGCTCATGCGTACCAAGCTCTGTGCTCACAAATTGAGCACAGAGGTGCAAACTTCTCTATAACTGAAATTTAGGGGCACAACGGAGGTTGTCACCGGGCAAGAAAAGAGCGAGGCTCCGGGGACCCGGAGCCTCGTGTAAACGCTTTCAAGGACTGGAGTTTCAGCCGCGAGCCTGACTGAACCGCTGTTCGACCGCCGACCAGTTGACGGTGTTCCACCAGGCGGTGAGGTAATCGGGGCGGCGATTCTGGTACTTGAGGTAGTAGGCATGCTCCCAGACGTCGACGCCCAGGATGGGGGTCTTGCCTTCCATCAGGGGGCTGTCCTGGTTGGGCCGGGCGAGGACGTCGAGCTTGCCGTCGGCGACGACCAGCCAGCCCCAGCCGGAGCCGAACTGGTTGGTGGCCGCGTTGTTGATCTTCTCCTTCAGGCTGTCGAAGCTCCCGAAGACCTCCTGGATCGCCTGGGCGACGGCACCGGACGGCTGGCCGCCGCCGCCGGGTCCCATGACCTCCCAGAAGAGGCTGTGGTTGGCATGACCGCCGCCGTTATTGCGGACGGCGGTGCGGATCCCCTCGGGCACCGAGTTGATGTCCCGCAGGATCTCCTCGATCTTCTTCTTCTGCAGGCCCTCGTGCCCTTCGAGGGCGGCGTTCAGCTTGCTCACGTAGGCGGCATGGTGCTTGTCGTGGTGAATCTCCATCGTCTTGGCGTCGACGTGGGGCTCCAGGGCGTCGAAAGCGTAGGTCAGGGGCGGAACTTCGAACATGGGGTCTTCCCTCCTTTACGGGTCTGTGGGCGAGGCGGGGGCGCGCCGGTCGGAAGGCGCCGAAAGGCGCTCGAAAGCGTCGAGAGGCGGTCGATACGTCGATGGGGTGGATCGGGACGGGCTCACGCCTCCCACTTAGCAGCAGGGATTGTGCCACGAATCGTGGCGAGCGTGAAAAGAGGAAAATACAGAGGAGGTGCGAGGGCGCCCGGGAGGGACCGGGCGCGGGAGCGGGGGCTGGTCCGGGAGCCCGCCGGACGGCTTAGCGCAGCTTCTCTTCGACGAACTCGACGTGCTGGCGGACCTTGGGGTCGTACTTCTTCATCCGCAGCTTCTCGGTCGAGAGCTTCTTGTTCTTGGTCGTCGTGTAGAAGTAACCCGTCCCGGCGGACGAGACCATCTTGATCTTCTCGCGCATGCTGCCAACTCCTCGTCGCGGCGATCGCGGTGATCGCGGCGGGGGTGTAGTAACGATGAAATGGCGGGGCCGACGGGACTCGAACCCGCGACCTCCGGCGTGACAGGCCGGCGTTCTAACCAACTGAACTACGACCCCGCAAGGTCGATGGAGCGAAGGAGGTGACCCTCACGCCTGGTGGGAGGTGAGGGATTTGAACCCGCGACCCCCTGCGTGTAAGGCAGGTGCTCTAACCGCTGAGCTAACCTCCCCGCGCCGAAGAGCGCACATAGTATGCATGCGGTAGGGGGCAAGTCAACTGCGCTCCCCGGAATACCCGCGCGGGAGGACCGTAGTGTCTCTACGGGACGTTTCCGTGTCTCCAGGGAGTCTCTCGTGTCTCCATCGCGACCCGTAGTGTCTCCAATGCCGCGAAGAGACACTACAGGCTCGATTGGAGACACTGGGAGCGGCGAGGAGACACGGCGCGAGCCGTTTGAGACGCTATGCGTCCGCTGGAGACACTACGAGAGCCGCTGGAGACACAAAAAGCCGCGATGGAGACGCTACGGGCCGCTTGGAGACACGAGGGGAGCCCCCCCTCAATGCGCGGCGTAGCCGAGCGCTTCGAGCTGCTTTTTGAGCTCCGGGGAGATGTCCTGCTGGCGCAGGCGGCTCTTCATACCGCTGAAGCGCCGGCCGATGCGCTGGGTGAGGTCGGCGACCCGGGCGGGCTCGCTCGCGGCCAGGTTTTTCGTCTCGCCGGGATCGTGGGCGAGGTCGTAGAGCTCCTCCTGGGCGATGGGGAACTGGTGGCCGGGAGGGGCGTTGGGGATGCAGATCGGATCGTAGCCCGCCGGGTTGTGGACGAGCTTCCAGCCGTCGACGAGGGCGGTGTGGATGGGGGCCGCGCCGTATTCCGAGAAGGCGGGCTTGCCCGCCCCGCCCCCGCCGGGCCGTTCGAGGTAGGGGGTGAGCGGCCGGCCGTGCTGCTCTCGGGGCGGCGCCACGCCGAGGAGGTCGAGGAGGGTCGGGGTGACGTCGATCAGCTCGACCGTCTGCGGCACGACCCCGCGCGGCAGGAGCCCGGGAGCGGCGAAGCCCAAGGGGACGTGGAGGGCGTTCTGGTAGACCGAGCAGGAATGGTAGAGATAGCCGTTGTGGGCGTAGAGCTCCTCGCCGTGGTCGGAGAGGAGGATGACGACGGTGTGCGTCAGGCGTCCCGCCGCCTGGAGCCCGTCGAGGAGCGTCCCCACGTGGTTGTCGCTCCCCAGGATCGCCGCGTCGTAGAGGGCGTTCAAGTGAAGGACGTCTCTCGCATCGAGCGGCTTCCGCTGGGTCATCACCGGATCGAGCCGCCAGTGCTTGGGGCCGAGCTCCCCCTGGTAGCCGGGGTCGAAGAGCTTCGCCGCCGCGTCGCCGCCGTTGTAGTAGGGGGAGTGGGCGCCGAAGAGGTGCACCCAGAGGAAGAACGGCGCCCCGCCCTCTTTTGTCGGAGCCGCCGTGGCCGCCGGCATCGCCCAGTCGAGGGCGCGGCGGACGGTCTTGCCGTCCTGGCCGGCGCTGCAGGCGAAGTCGTCCCAACCCTGGTGGTTGGCCTGGCACATGTTGGAGAGGAAAGCGGCGGTGCGGTAGCCGGCGCCGTGGAGGAGCTTGGGGAGGGTCGGAAGGTCGTCGGGAAAGCCGTAGCCGTTCTCCGCCACCCCGTGGGCGCTGGGATAGAGCCCGGTCAAAACCGAGGCGAGCGAGGGCCAGGTGGCGGCCCGCTGGGACATCGCGGCCGCGAAGCGGACACCGGAGGCGAGGAGTGCGTCCATCCGCGGGCTCGTCGCCTGGCGCGTCCGGTAGCCATAGGCCCCCAGATGATCGGCCCGCAGGGTGTCGACCGAGAGGAGCAGCACGTTCCACCCCCGGGCGGCCCCGGCGAGCCCGGCATGCCCCGGGCGCTCGGCGCTCCCGTTCTTCCCACTCCCGCAACCGGTGCCGAGACCGAGGACCGTGATCGCGAGGAGGGAGGGGAGGGCGAGCGAGAGGGGGCGGCGCATCGGGGTCGGAATTGTAGTCGATGAGTCCCCTGCTAGACTCCCTCTGGGTCGGAGGGGAAGAATGGCGATCGACGGGCTACCCATCAATCTGGAGGATCTGCTCCACGGCAGGTCGATCGAGAGCAACCGGATCGAGCTCAAGGCATCCTGGTCGGCCCCGGCCAAGACGCAGCTGGTGCGCACCGTCTGCGCATTCGCCAACGATCTCCTGAACCTGGGAGGTGGCTACGTCGTGCTCGGGGTGGCCGAGGAGCAGGGACGGGCTGTGTTGCCGCCCCAGGGACTCGGCGATATCGGCCTCGATCGGATCCAGAAGGAGATCCGCGGTGCCTGTACCCGGATCGAGCCGTCCTATCAGCCGCTCGTCTTCCCGACCTTCTACCAGGAGAAGCCGATCGTCGTAGTCTTCGCGCCCGGCGGAGACACCCGTCCTTATCAGGCGCCGGAGGATCTCTCGGTCAAAGGGAGCCCACGGCAGTACTACGTTCGCCGCGGCTCCGAGACTCTGAAGGCCGATACCGATGTCCGGCGCCAGCTCTTCGAGGTCGCGGCGAAGGTCCCCTTCGACGACCGCCGCAGCCTGGTGGCGCAGGTGGAGGACATCTCACTGCTTCTCGTCCGCCGCTTTCTGCATGACGTTCAGAGCGAGCTCCTCAATAGCACCGGCGTCGGGGCGGGTGCGAGCGACGAGCATCAGCTCTATCGGCAGATGAACCTGCTGGTGAGGGTGAATGCGCACGAGGTGCCGCGAAACGTCGCGCTCCTCTTCTTCAACGAGGATCCCGATCGCTTCTTCCGCGGGGCGCGGACGGAGATCGTCCAGTTCGGGGACGATGCCGGAGGCGACCTGTTGGAAGAGAGGATCTTCCGGGGTCCTTTGGCGACCCAGATCCAGGATTCCCTCCGCTATCTGGACAGCCTGGGCGGGACCCTGGTGCAGAAGATTCCCGGCCGCGCCGAGGTCGAGCGGACCTCTCCTTATCCTTACGCGGCGATGGAAGAGGCGATCGCCAACGCGATCTATCACCGCAGCTACGAAGGGCCGCCCGAGCCGGTCAAGATCTACCTCTATCCGAACCGCATGGAGATCACGAGCTACCCGGGACCGGTCCCCGGTATCCAACACCAGCACTTCGAGCCGGGGCACACCCTGCCACCGGTTCCAGCGCGCAACCGGCGGATCGGGGATCTCCTGAAAGAGCTCCGGCTCGCCGAGGGGCGCGGCACCGGCATCCCGAAGATCCGGCGCCGGATGCGCGAGAACGGCTCTCCCGAGGCGCGCTTCGATTTCGACGAGGAACGCACCTACTTCCGGGTGACCCTGCCGGTACACCCCCGGTACGAAGTCTTGAATGCCCTCCGTCGCTTTGAACGGAAGATGCAGGAAGGATAGGACCGGCCGCTCCTGCGATGTCGGCGATGTCGGCGATGTCGCCGGCATCGGCGGCATCGAGCTTGCCAAGCTGCGATTGATACCTGTGTGATATCGTTTCGCCTCCCCTTGCCAAGCGGGCCCGCGGCCCGCGCCGTAGCCTTTCCCTTCTCTTGCGCCTCCGCTCCCTTACGCGAAGGAGCGGAGCGTGGCGGGAACCGTGGACGTGCCCCGACCGGGGACGCGGGGCCGGGGTCTACCCTCGGGGGAGGAGATCGTTCGTCGTTTCGGCAGGCGCCTGGAGGCGAAGGCGTGGCGGGCGCTGGCGCAGCTCGGGGAGACGCCGCGGGCGGACCAGGTGGAGGAGGTGCTGCAGGAGGTCTATTGCCGGCTGCTCGACCGCGACGCGCTCACCGCCTGCCGGGCGGCGAACGAGGGGCAGGCGGTCTCCTATCTCTTTCGGGTCGTCGACAGCGTCGTCTTCGACCAGATGCGCCGGGGCCGCGCCGCCAAGCGCGGCGGGGGTTGGGCGACGCGGTCGATGCCGAGCGCCGCCGAGCGCCGGCTGCTGCGGAGCAAAGTCGATCCCGGCGGCACTCCGGAGGACCGGCTGCTCGCCGCCGAGCAAAGGCGGCTCCTTTTCGCGCGCTGGCGCGACATCGGCAACGAGATGCAGGGCGAGCGCAACCTGCGGATCCTCCGCCTGGCGTTGATCGAGGGATGGTCGAGCCGGGAGATCGCCCGCACCCACAAGCTCTCGCCGAGCAGCGTCGATACCGTCGTCCACCGCCTGCGCCGGCGCCTCTCGGAGGACGGCTACGCGCTGCCGCGGCGCACGCCCTGCCCCACCCGATGACCTGACCAGATGACCTGACGGACCGGGCGGGATATCATCCGGGCCATGCTCCGCGTCTTCACCGATCGCCGTTGCCTGGAGCACCAGGCCCCCCGCGGCTACCCCGAGCGGCCGGACCGGCTGTCGAGCGTCCTCGACCTCCTGGCGGCCCGCGGCTTCTCTATCGAGGACGGGGGCGAGAGCCATAAGGCGAGCCCGGCGACCCCGGAGATCACCGCCGCCATCGCCGCCGTCCACGAGCCGGGGTACGTCGAGCGTTTCGAGCGCGCCGTCGAGCGCGGCGACTCGCTTTTGGACTCGGCGGACAACCCGCTGTCGGACGGCACCTTCACGGCCGCCCTGGCGGCGGTCGGGGCGACGCTCCGGGCGGCGGACCACGCGGTCTCCAAGGGGCCGGCCTTCGCCGCCGTGCGGCCGCCGGGGCACCACGCCGAGCGCGCGATCGCCATGGGCTTCTGTTTCTTCAACAACGTGGCGGTGGCCGCCGAGCACCTCCGCCGCCAGGGCCTCTCGCGGGTCGCCATCTTCGACTACGACGTCCACCACGGCAACGGCACCCAGCACCTTTTCGAGAACCGCGCCGACGTCTTCTACGCCAGCACCCACCAGTTCCCCTTCTACCCCGGCACCGGAGCGGCGAGCGAGACCGGGACCGGCGCCGGGACGGGGTGCACTCTGAACGTTCCGCTCCCCGCCGGCACCGGCGATGCCGGCTACGCGGCGGCGGTCGAGGGGAAGATCCTGCCCGGTCTACGGAAGTTCGCCCCCGACGTCCTTCTCGTCTCCGCCGGTTTCGACGCCTGGCAGGCCGACCCCCTGGGCGGCATGGCGGTGACCGAGGCCGGTTTCACCGCCTGGGGAGTCGGGCTCCGCGCCCTCGCCGACGAGATCTGCGGCGGCCGGCTCCTCGCCGTGCTCGAAGGGGGCTACGACCTGGCGAGCCTGCCGCGCCTCGTCGAGGCCGGGTTGACGGGGCTCGCCGGCGGGAGCCCGTCTGCCTAGGGCGCTCCCTGCCGACCTCCCCGGCGCGCAGAGATTGATTCTCGTCTATAATTGACTTTCCTCCGCCCCTGCTTCTACAATCTCTCGAAAAGTTCACGTAGTACTTCAGATTTGGCCTGACATGCCTCGATCCTTCCTGCGCTTTTAGCGGTACTTCGGGTCCAGGGGTCGCGGAGAGCGGGGAGGCGGCAGGCGGAGGTGAGTAGCGATGAAGCGCAACATCGTCCTGGCAGCGATCGTGGTGGCCGTCGTCGCGCTGGCTTCGGCCTCGCCGGCGCGCGCTGGCCAGCCCTTCGGTTCCTTCGGCGGTAAGGTCGGCGGCGGCAACGCCCTGGACGGCAGCGCCCCCCTCTTCGGCTGGGCGCTCGCCGACAACGGCGTGCTGGCGGTCGACGTCCTGGTCGACGGCCTCATCGACGGCCGCGCCATCTACGGCCGTTCCCGGCCCGGGGTCGGGTTGCTCCACCCCGGCTTCCCCGATTCGGCGCTCCCCGGCTGGGTCTACAACCTGGACACCACCCACTACCTGAACGGCCTCCACACGGTGTCGGCGCGCGTCCGCAGCAAGATGGGCGAGACGGCGGACTTGAAGGGCATCCGGTTCCAGTTCAACAACAGCCCCTCGCAGCTCGGCCCCTTCGGCAAGATCGAGTTCCCCAACGCCAACGCCGAGCTCTTCGGCAACTGTGGAGTCGCCTGCCACCGAGATACGGACTTTCCCGTCACCGGCCTCTTCCCCAACGAGGACACCTTCATCCCCGAGCCGTTCACCTCGCGCCGCTACAGCGTCGTCTCCGGCTGGGCGCTCGACACCGGCGTCAACCTGAACGACTCCGGGATCGGCTATGTCGAGATGCTCATCGACCGCTCGCTCTTCTCGCCCTCCGGCTACAGCAGCAAGATCGGCTGCTACTACCAACCGGAAACCGGCGGGCTCTCCAACTGCTACGGCCTGCGCCGGCAGGACATCAGCAACAGCTTCCCGCAGCTCCGCGACTCGATCCACAGCGGCTTCCGCTTCGTGCTCGACGTCAGCCAGCTGATCAACTGCGGCCTCTACGATCCGGGCCAGCACACGCTGACCGTCCGCGCCGGCGACCAGTTCGGCACGGTCCGGGAGATCGCCGAGATCCCGGTGACTTTCTCCTGCGCCGACTTCGGGAGCAACGATCCGTCGGTGGGCTCGATCGACGTGCCGGGCAACGGCCTGCTCTACAGCGGCCGGATCTTCGTCACCGGCTGGGCGCTCGATTTCGACGGCGTCACCGACGTGACGGCCTTAGTCGACGGCGTCGCCATCGGCTCCTCCGGCGTCACCCTGCCGCGGGCGGGGATCACCGCCCTCTATCCCGGCTATCCGGACAGCGCCACGCCGGGCTACCAGATCACGCTCAACACCCGGAAGCTTTCAAATGGCGTCCACAAGCTGCAGGTGATCGTGAGCGACACCCTGGGCTCCGACACGCTCCTCGGCGAGGTGAGCTTCACGGTCGCAAATACGGGCCAATAACATAATAACCCCAGCTTTCCGCAGGACCGGCGCCCCGTCGCAACCCGACGGGGCGTTCCCGTCTCTCCCTGGTGTACCATGCGCGCCATGCCGGCGGTCCCCCAGCTCCTCTTCTTCGGCACCCCGGAGCTCGCGGTCCCGACGCTCGACGCCCTGGCGGCCTCCGGGCGGCTGCCGGCGGCGGTCGTCACCCAGCCTTCGCGGCCCGCCGGGCGCGGCCAGAAGCCGCAGGATTCGCCGGTGGCGCGCTGGGCGCTCGCCCGCGGGCTGCCGCTCCTGCGACCCGAGAAGGTGCGCGATCCGGGCTTTCTCGCCGAGCTCCGCGAAGTCGTCCCCGATCCCGACGTGGCGGTCGTCGTCGCCTTCGGCCAGATCTTTCCGCGCGCGCTTCTCGACCTGCCGCAGCACGGCTGCGTCAACCTCCACGCCTCGCTCCTGCCGCGCTACCGCGGCGCCGCGCCCATCCAGGCGGCGATCGCCGCCGGCGAGACGCGGACCGGGGTGACGACGATGCAGATGGAGCTGGGTCTCGACTCCGGCCCCATCCTGCTGGAGCGGGAGGTCGAGATCGGCCCGGCCGAGACGGCGGGCGAGCTGGCGGCGCGGCTCGCCGTCGTCGGCGGCGAGCTGATGGTCGAGACGCTCGCGCGCCTGGAGGCGGGCGAGCTGACGCCGCGGCCGCAGGACGCCGCGCTCGCCACCCATGTGCCGCGGCTCTCGAAGGAGAGCGGCGTCGTCGACTGGTCGCTTCCCGCTTCCGAGCTCTACAACCGGCTCCGCGCGTATACCCCTTGGCCGGGCCTGACCGCCGAGCTTTCCGGCCGCCCGGTCAAGCTCGTGAGGGCCGTGCCGATCGCCTTGGAAACGAGATCACTGGCTGGAAGCGCGCCGGGCACCTATCTCGGCCTCGTCGACGGGCGCGCGCTCGTCGCCTGCGGCGCGGGTACGCCTGAGACGGTGCTCGCGATCGAGCAGCTGCAACGGCCGGGGAAGCGGGCGCAGGGCGCCGCCGACTTCGTCAACGGCGAGCGCTTGGCGGTGGGCCAGAGCTTCGCCTGAGGCGCGCGATGAGCAAGCGCCATCCCACGCCTCCCCCAGTGTCGCAGACCGGCGCCGGCCGCAGCCGCCGGCTGACGCCGCGGCGGTCGACCCAGGACAACCTGCGCGCCGCGGCCGGCTGGGTGCTCGAGCGCACGCTCGCCTCGCTGTCGCCGGTCGATTCTTTTCTCGACAGCGTCCTCGCGCGGTTCGACGAGCGCGACCAGGGGCTCTTGATCGAGCTGGTGATGGGGAGCCTGCGCTGGTTGCGCCGCCTGGACCACGTGATCGCGATCGCGAGCAAGCGCGAGATCGAGCAGATCGAGCCGGCGCTCCGCGCGCCGCTCCGCATCGCCGCCTACCAATTGCTTTTTCTCGACCGGGTGCCGCCGCACGCCGCCGTCCACGAGGCGGTCGAGCAGGCGCACCAGCTCACCCACCGCGGCGGCGCGAGCTTCGCGAACGGTGTGCTCCGCGCCATCGCCCGGGCGCCTCATCTCGCCGAGTGGCCGGTCGACGAGCGCGATCCGGCGCGGAAGTTGGGGATCGAGATGAGCCATCCCGATTTCCTCGTCGCGAGCTGGCTCCGGCGTTTCGGCCGCGAGCGCACGCTTGCTCTCCTGGCCGCCAACAACAGCGCCAAGCCGCTCCAGCTTCTCGCCTTCCGCGACCGCGGCGGCCGCGAGCTGTTGGCGGAGGAGCTGATCGATGCCGGCCTCGAAGTCGATCCGGCACCGCTCTCGCCGCTCGGTCTCACCGTCCGCCGCGGCAGCCCGCTCGCCACCGCCGCCTTCGGCGAAGGCCGTTTCTACATCCAGGACGAGGCGAGCCAGGCGGCGGCGCTCCTGCCGCCGCCACGGCCGGGCGAGCGCATCCTGGACGCCGCCGCGGCTCCCGGCGGCAAGAGCTTCGCGCTCCTGGCCGCCGAGCCGACGGTCTCTCTCACCCTCGCCGACGTGTCCCAGGCCCGGCTCTCCGTGCTGCGCCAAAACCTTCGCCGGCTGCGCCGCACGCTGCCGGTGATCGCCGCCGATGCCGGCGCGCCGCCCTTCCGGCCGGTCTTCGATCGCGTCGTCTTGGACCTCCCCTGCACGGGCACGGGGACGCTGCGCCGGCACCCGGAGCTCAAGTGGCGGATCAGCCAGGGCGAGATCGGCCGGCTGTCGGAGCAGGCGCTGCGCCTCCTCGCCGCGACGGCGCCCCTGGTCGTCCCCGGCGGCTATCTGGTCGCCATCACCTGCTCGCTCGAAGCGGAGGAGAACGAGGAGGTGATCGCGCGCTTCCTGGGCTCCGGCGCGGGCTTTTCCCGCTTCCCGCTCGAAGAGATGTTGACGTCGCCGCTCGCCGCCGGCATCGAGGGACCGGGGGCCTGGCGCATGCTGCCCGGCGCCGATCACGACGGCTTCTCGGTCAATGTGCTGCAAAAAGCCTGGAAATAACAGCCTTCGCGGGCCGTTCCCATATTGACAGGCCCCCCCCGTTGCCTTATCGTCACGAAGTCATTTCGGCGTAAAACCCAAGCGGAGAAGGAGGAGGAGCGATGGCTGGTAAGGCTGACTTTGTCAATAGCATTGTGGAATCCGTGGAAGGTCTGACCAAGCGGCAGGCCACCGCGGCATTTGAGGCGGTGTTCGACGCGATCACCGCGGCGCTCAAATCGGGCGACGGCGCCAAGGTCCCCGGTTTCGGCAGCTTCTCGATCTCCGAGCGCGCCGCCCGCAAGGGTCGGAACCCCGCGACCGGTCAATCGATCAACATCAAGGCGAGCAAGAGCGTTCGCTTCAAGGCCGGCAAGGATCTGAAGGAGACCGTCAACAAGAAGCGGCGCAGCAGAAGCTGACGCTCGCGGCGTCGACGAGTTGCGGCGAACCCCAACGAGCCCTGTGGTAGCCACTGGAGAGTGCAGCCACGGGGCTTCGCCCTTTCTTGGGAGGAGCCTAGCGGATCTGCCGGTAGAGGCGGGCCAGGCGGTTGGGCGAGACCCCGAGACAGAAGAGCGCCCAGATCAGCCAGTTGGTCAGCACGGTCCGCAGCACTCCCCCTTCGAGAAAGCGTCGCGCGCCGGTCGTGACCTCGTCGTCGAGGAGGGCCATCCGCCGCAGCTTGCGGAGGCGCCAGGCGAAGTCGAGGTCTTCCAAGATCGGCCATTCCCGATAGCCGCCGAGGTTTGAGAAAGTGTCCCGGGTGACGAAGTGGGCCTGGTCGCCTAACGGCAGATGGGTGAGGCGGGTGCGTTGATTGATCAGCCAGGCGCCGAGCCGGAGCTTCGGCCGATCGACGTCGAAGCGCAGAAGAAACGCGCCGCCCAACGCGCCGGCCGCGATGGCGGCGCGGATGCGCTCGGGAGCGGAGGCGGGGAGAGTGGTGTCGGCGTGGAGAAAGAGGAGGACGTCGGCCTCTGCCAACGCGGCCAACGCCGCGCCGCGGTTGAGCTGGCCGCCGCGCCCGGGCGGGCCCGAAACCGTGCGCGCGCCGAGCTCCGCAGCGACCTCCAAGGTGCGGTCGGTGCTGCCGCCGTCCGAGACGACGACCTCGTCGGCGAGCGCGAGGGCCGCCTTAAGAGTGCGACGGAGCACCGCCTCTTCGTTCAAGGTGGGCATCACGATGGCGAGCCGCATGGGTGGGTGTAGCATAGGCCGGCCCGACGATTCCGCGCAAAACCGAAAGCCGAGCCGATCATGAGCCAGGAGAGCTTCAGCCACCTCGATTCCCACGGCCAGGCGCAGATGGTCGACGTCTCGGAAAAACCCGTGACCCGCCGGGTCGCCGAGGCCTCCTGCCGGGTGCGGCTCTCCGCCGCGACCGTGGCGCGTCTCGCGGACCTGCCGAAGGGGGACGCTTTCGCGGTGGCACGGCTCGCCGGCATCCAGGGCGCCAAGAAGACCGCCGACTTGATTCCGCTCGCCCATCCGCTGGCGCTCGATCAGGTGGAGTTGGAGATCGTGCCGGACGGCGACGGGGTCGCGATCCGCAGCCGGGTCGTCGTCAACGGCCGCACCGGCGCCGAGATGGAGGCGCTCGTCGCCTGCTCGACCGCGGCGCTCGCCCTCTACGACATGGTGAAGGCGGTGGAGCGCGAGGCGGTGGTGACCGATCTCCGGCTGGAGGCGAAGAGCGGCGGCCAGCGCGGCGCCTTCGTTCGCTCGACATGACGGCCGCGCGCCCGCGGGTCGCGACCGGCCTCGATCGCCTGCTGGCGGAGCCCGCGCGGCTCGCCGGCCGGCGCTACGGCCTGCTCGCCCATGGCGCTTCGATCGCGGCGGGAACCGGCGGTGTCCGGCCGGCGCATCGCGCGCTCGCGAGCTCTCCCGGCGCCACGCCGCCGAGCGTCCTCTTCGGTCCGGAGCACGGCTACTACGGCGTCGAGCAGGACATGGTCGCCGCCGAAGGCGGCACCGATCCGTGGACCGGAGTGCCCATCCTCTCGCTCTATGGCGACGCCGAGTCTTCGCTCGCCCCGCTCCCCGCGGCCTTCGCCGGCCTCGACCTCCTCGTCATCGACCTGCAGGACGTCGGCTCGCGCTACTACACCTATGCCGCCACCGCCGTCTGGGCGGCCGAGGCGGCGCTCGCCGCCGGCTGCTCGGTCTGGGTGCTCGACCGTCCCAACCCATTGGGGGGTGAAGTCGTCGAGGGAAATCTCCCGGAGCCCGGCTTCGATTCGTTCGTGGGCGCCTTTCAAACCCCCGTCCGCCACGGCCTGACGCTCGGCGAGCTGGTGCGGCTCGAAGCGCGGCGCCGGAGTTGGGACCTGGGGAAGGATGCGGGCGAGGAGCGGCTCGAAATCTGGAAGATGGAAGGCTTTCGGCGCGCCATGACCTGGGCGGAGACCGGCCTGCCGTGGATCGCCCCGTCGCCCAACATGCCGACAGTTCTGACCGCCCAAGTCTACCCCGGCGGCTGTCTCGTCGAGGCGACCGAGCTCTCCGAGGGCCGCGGCACCACCCGGCCCTTCCAGCTGACCGGCGCGCCCGGGCTCGATCCGGTGGCGCTCGCCGATCGCCTGAACGGCCTCGCTCTCCCCGGCGTAACCTTTCTTCCCACCTATTTCCGGCCGCAGTTCCAGAAGCAGGCGGGGAAGGTCTGCGGTGGCGTCGAGCTGGTCGTGACCGATGCCGGCCATGTCGGCGAAACCGGCCGCTTCCGTTCCTACCGGGCCGGAGTCGAGCTTCTCTTCGCCGCTCGCGCCGTCGCTCTGGATGTTTTCGCCTGGCGGGCCGCTCCCTACGAGTTCGTCGCCGACCGTCCGGCGATCGATCTCCTCACCCGTTGTCCGAGCTGCCGGGAAGCGATCGACGCCGGTCGGCGGGACGACCTCCTCGCCTGGTTCGCCTCCTGGGAGGCCGACGAGGCCGCCTTCCGCGCCGAATGCGCCGAGATCCTCCTCTATCCATGAAGACTTCATGAAGAATCCCCATTTGCTCAGCGTCGACCTCGGCCCCGAGCGCTTCGCCGCGCTCTTCGCCGCGGCGCGCGTCCTGGGTCTGCGGATCGGCTGGCTCGATCTCCTGCCCACAACGGCTGCGGCGCCAAGTCCCCTTCCACCCGATCTCGAAGCGGCAGCCGGGGAGGGCGCTCTCCGCGCCGTGGCGGTCGGCGGCGGCCGGAGCGTCGCGGTCAAGCCGATGCGCGGCGCACCGGTGCTCGGCGATCTCCTCCGTGAGCATTTCAGCGGCTGCGTCCTGGTGCTCGTCCGCGGTACCTTGGCGAGCCCGGCTCCCCATCTTGCCCCGGAAGGAGAGAGCTTCCGGGTCGCGCCGCCGGGCGAGGCGGGCCGCCTCTATACCGCAGCCGATCTGGCGGCGGCGCTCCGCCGGCCCCGGCCCTGGGGCTAGTGGTCCGTCCATACCGGATGTCGGGCGTCGAGCTGCCGCCGGCGACCTCCGGAAGGACGCCAGTTGCCCGAGGAGGGTTCTCCGAGGGTGAAAAAGCCTCGTCGGGACTCTGAGAGCTCCCCCTCGGCTCCTTTCCTGTCCCTCAGAGAGGACGGAAAGTATCTTCGGGTAGCGCAAAAACGCCTCCAAATCCCGCCAGAAGCCCTCGGGATTGAATCCGAGGACCCTGGATTGAATTTGAGGCACTCGGGAAAGGATTCAAGGTGCTTGGGAAAGAATCCAAGGTGCTTGAGAAAGAATCCGAGGCGCTTGGGAAAGATTCCAAGGTGCTTGGGAAGGAATCCAAGGCCCTTGGGAAGGAATCCGAGGTGCTCTGTCATGAATTGGAGGCGCTCTGTCGGCAATTCGAGGCGTTTTCGCTCCTCTGAATTCCGTAGGCACGTCTCGTGCTTGCCTATCCATCCTTGACGCCGCGAGCTGAGCGGCGTACTCGTAGCCCGCGAGCTTCTCACCTTCCGTTCGGCTCCCGGCGTCCTCAACTCTCGGAGGATGCAATGAGAAATCATTTGTCGCGCAGAGTCAGTATGGCCGGCGCCCTGGCCGCGGCGCTCCTCGCCGGCCGGGCGGCGGCGACGCCAGCGGTCGGCGTAGCCAGTTTCGAAGATGGGACGAGCACCTTCCCGATCCAGGTGTGGTTCGCGCCCGGCTCGGTGACGAACGTGGCCGACGCTCACGAAGGGACGCGCGGCGTGGCGGCTACCGGCAACGTGCGCGTGGCGCTCAATCCGACGCCGGACCAGACCCGGCTGGCGTTCTGGATGAAGACGAGCAGCCAGACGCACATCACCGGCCTCGTGCAGTTCTACGACGCGAACTGGACGAGCTTGCGGCAGGACGACCTCGAATTCGGCGCTGACCGCGTCTGGCGCGAGCAGGTTCTTGCGCTGGACAAGCCGGCGGACACGGCGTACGTCTTCGCCTGCATGTACCTGCCGGGCGGCGTGACCGCGACGTTCGACGACGTCACCGGCGCCGCGGACAACCCGGCCGGCGCGGTCGACGGCTACGAGACCGGCAGCAGCGGCGCGTGGTCGGTCTGGTACGCGCCGGGGAGCGTCGTGAACACGAACGCGGTGAGCCACGCCGGCGCGCGGTCGGTGGCGGTGAGCGGCAACGTGAGGTTCAGCGTGGCGCCGATGGTCAGCCAAGCGAGCTTCTGGCACCGGCGGGCCAGCGGATCGGCGTCGCTGAGCTGGCAGGCGCAGTACTTCGATGCCAACTGGACGCTCTTGGACCAGGACGCGGTGCACAGCGCGACCAGCGACACGACTTGGCAGCATGCCACGGTCTCGCTTGCCGAGCCGGCCAACACGCGCTACGTCCTGATCGGCGTCTGGCCTGGCGGAACGGGTGACGGCGCCACGGTCAACATCGACGACTTCTCAACCACGGCGACGGTGCAGCCGCCGGTCCGTCCGTTCGCGAGCTCGTCGCCGTGGAACGTGCCGGCCGCCGACCTGCCGCTCACGCTGGTGGCGAGCTCGCAATTGGCGGCGAATCACTGGTGGGCAAGCAACGACCAAGCGCCGGTGGTGAACAGCTCTGCGGACGATCCAACCGTTGCCGTGAGCGTCGGCGCCGGCTTCGGCCGTCAGGCCACGGTCATCAACGTGCGCATGCCGGCCGATACGATGGGGGGGAACGACGGCGATCACCATCTCGTGGTCAACGAGACTTCCGGGATCTCTTACAATTTCTATAACTTCCTTCACACCGCAGGCGCGAGTACCGCCACCGCCTCGTTCTACGGCTCCACCCCGCTCGATGCCGACGGATTCGTCGATCCGGCTACGGGCCTCAACGCCGGCTGCCGCGCGCCTTGGAACACCCCCATGGGCGGAATCCTGAGCGAGCCGGAGATCGCGGCAGGGGAGATCGAGCACGCTATCGGCGTCGGCGTTCCGGGGAGCATGCTGACGCGCGGCTGGGTCTATCCGGCGCGGCACGAGGACAGCGATACGTCCGGTTACACCGGAACGATCCCCATGGGCAGCCGCCTCGTCATCCCCTCCACCGCCACCATGCCCACCGGCCTTTCCTCGCTGGGGCAGAAGATTTGGCGCGCGGCGCAGAAGTACGGATTCATCGTCGTCGATCAGGTTGGCGGCTCGTCGCCGTTGGTCTACGCCGACACCAGCGTGAGCTCGTCCGATCTCGACCCACTGCGTGTGTGGTGGAATGGGAGGCCCGCGGATCTCGACCAAATCGCCAGCCAGCTTCAAGTTGCGCGCGATTGAAGGATGTGACGGCGGTTGGGTGCCTACACCAGGTAAGCGTCGAGGTGGCCCCGCGCGAAGAAGGGGATGGCCGGGCGGCCGTCCCCTCACCCCCCGGGAGATACCGTCGTCGCCCTACCCCGCTTCGCCTCGCGCCACGAATCGACGAAGAACCTGGGCGACCTCGACATCGAGCAGATGAGGCGCGTGCAGCGAGGTCTCCCACGCCAAAAGGGGCGCAGCCCGAGGTTCCCCTTTCGCCGTCCACAGGAGCACTTCGACGAGGGCGGAAGCGTCGAGGACGACGATCACCGGCCTTGTCGTTCCGCCCGAACGGCGGCGGCGACCGACTCTCCGGGCTCGACCGGCTGGCGGCTGCGCAGGCGGGCCAGGAGGTCTTCGCGCGACGGTCGCTCGAGAGACCTCTCGAATTCGCGCAGCAGATACTCCGAGAGCGACATTCCCACCAGCGCAGCCCGCGCCTTGAGCTTGCGATGCACCTCGTCGGGGACGTTGCGGACTTGTACCATCACGGCCATGCTGTCAGCCTACTCACATGCGAAGTGCAGTGTCAAAGGCGCCGCCACGAAGCCCCCTTTGGCCGTCGAGGTAGGCGGGGGAGAAGACGTCATTGAGAGGGGGACGAAGGGAGGGGTGGGGCTGCGACGCAGACGACGGCGTAGCTCACGAGAATCGAGGCCCTCTCCTTCACCCCGCCGCTCGGACTCTCCGGATCCGCTTCAACTCTTCGGCCTCTGCGATGCCTGCCTGGTACAGATCCCAACGCAGTTGCAGATTCATCCAGAAGCCCGCGGGCATACCGAAGAATTTCTCCAGCCGAAGCGCGGTGCTCGGCGTCATCCCTCGCTTCTTATGGACCAGCTCGTTGACCCTCTGGTAGGGGACGTGAATTCCTGCGGCCAAGTCCCGCTGCGACAGAGCCATCGGCCGCAGGAACTCTTCGAGCAGCATCTCGCCTGGATGCGTCGGCTCGCGGTGTGTGGGTACCCGAATCATAGCTTCCTCGCTTGGGCTCACTAGTGGTAGTCGACGATCTCTACCTCGGCTGGCTCCGCATCGTTCCAGACGAAGCAGATCCGATATTGTTCATGGATCCGGATGCTCTGCTGTCCGTCCTGGTCGCCTGAAAGTCGCTCCAAACGATTGCCGGGAGGAACCTGCAGATCCTCCAAGCTCAAGACAGAATCCAGTTGATCCAATTTCCGAGCGGCCACAGCCCAAAGGCTCTGAGGACAACTGCGGCGACGCCCGATCGGAGCTCCGCCAGCCGGCGGCCTGCGACCCCTGCTCGCCGGTGGGATTGCGACCTTCACGAGACCGACGAGGTAGAAGCCCTCTGGAGCCCTACCGAACCTCTCCAGACCACCCCCGCCTCTCTCCAAGGCGATCCCCAACCTCCCCAATGCGCTCATTCTGACCCCAAGCGCACTTAGATTAGGGGCGGCTGGGTGCCTAGACCTGGGCGCCCAAACCGGATAAGCTTGCCGCATTGCGGCGTAAGGCCGACCCAGACAAGATCGAACGACCGAGGGCACACCCATGACCGAAACCATCCGCTTCTTCCTGCCCGGCCCGAGCTACGTCACGGAAGACGTCCGCCAGGCGATGACCGCCCCCATGCAGGGGCACCGCTCGGCGCCCTTCAAGGCCCTCTACGTGAAGCTCGCCGATCGCCTGCAGAAGGTGCTCCGCACCTCGGGCGACGTGATGATCGCGACCGGCAGCTCGACTCTCGTCATGGAGAGCGCCGTCCTCTCGACGGTCTCCGAGAACGTCCTCAACCTGACCAACGGCGCCTTCTCCGAGCGCTGGCACTCGATCAGCCGCTCGCTCGGCAAGTCGGCCGACCAGGTCGCCGCCCCCTGGGGCCAGGCGATCGATCCCGATCTCGTGCGGACGGCCCTCTCCCGCAAGCGCTACGAGGCGGTCACCCTCGTCCACAACGAGACCTCGACCGGCGCCATGAGCCCGCTCGAAGAGATCGCCAAGGTCGTCCGCGAGGAGAGCGACGCGCTCTTGATCGTCGACACCGTCTCGTCTCTCGGCGGCGCGCCCGTCGAGTCCGAGGCCTGGGGTGTCGACATCGTTCTCGCCGGCACCCAGAAGGCGCTCGCCCTGCCGCCCGGCATTGCCGTCTTCACGCTCTCCGAGCGCGCCGCTCTACGCGCGGCGAAGGTTCCACACCGCGGTTTCTACACCGATCTTCTCCGCTATCGCGACAAGCACCGCGAGGGCGGCTTCATCACCACCCCGGCGATCCCGCTCCTCTACGCCCTGGATCGCCAACTCGACGTCATGATGGCCGAGGGGATGGAGGCGCGTTGGGCCCGCCACGCGCGCTGCGCCGCCAAAACCGCGGCCTGGGCTGCCGGGCAGGGTTGCGAGTACGCCTCGGCGGCCGATGCCCGCTCGGTCACCGTGAGCTGTCTGAAGGCACCCGAAGGGGTCGATCCGCAGGCGATCGTCAAGGGTCTCGCCGGGCGCGGCTACACGATCGGCGGCGGTTACGGCGACTGGAAGCCCACGACCTTCCGCATCGGCCACATGGGCGAGGTCCGCGAGAGCGACCTGGACGGCCTCTTCGCGGTGACCGACGAGATCCTCGCGACTCTCGGAGTGGGTGCGAAGGCGGCGGCCGGGACGCAGGGAGGAAAGAGCTGACATGCCCCGCATCCTGATCGCCGATCCGCTCGATCCCTCCGGCCTGGAGCTCCTGGAAGCCTCCGGCGTCGAGATCCACCAGCTCACCGCCGACGAACGGCCGCGTTTGAAAGAGCTGATCGCCGACTACGACGCCCTGGTCGTCCGCAGCATGACCAAGGTGACGAAGGAGCTTTTGGCCGCGGGCAAGAACCTCAAGGTCGTGGGCCGGGCGGGGATCGGGGTCGACAACGTCGACGTCGAGGCGGCGACGGAGCTCGGCATCCTCGTCGTCAACGCGCCCACCGCCAACCTGATGTCGGCGACCGAGCACACTTTCGCTCTCCTCCTCGCCCTGGCGCGGAAGGTCCCCGCCGCCGACGCCTCGATGAAGGCGGGGATCTGGGACCGCAAGACATTCCTGGGCGTCGAGCTGCAGGGGAAGACCTTGGGGATCATCGGTTTCGGCCGCATCGGCCAGCGGGTGGCGGCGCGCGCCCGCGGCTTCGAGATGGAGGTCGTCGCCTTCGATCCCTTCCTGGACGAGAACGCGGCGCGGAAGCTCGAAGGTCGAGCTGCTGCCGATCGAGGCGCTCCTCGCCCGCGCCGACGTCGTCACCCTCCATACGCCCTTGACCGAACAGACGCGGAACTTCCTCTCCGCCGAGCGGATCGCCGGCATGAAGCCCGGCGCGCTCCTCATCAACTGCGGCCGCGGCGGCGTGGTGGACGAGGAGGCGCTTTTAGCCGCCCTCGACGAGGACCGCCTCGGCGGCGCCGGGTTGGACGTCTACGCCGAAGAGCCGCCGACCGACCTCCGCCTCGTCCGCCATGCGAAAGTGGTGGCGACGCCGCACATCGGAGCCCAGACGCGCGAGGCCCAGGAGCGGATCTCCAAGGAGACCGCGGAGATCCTCTTGGCGGCCCTCGCCGGCTCGCTCGCCGTCGCCGCCGTCAACCTGCCGTTCCGTCCCACGGGAAGCCGGGTCGAGCCCTATCTGGCCCTGGGCGAAACCTTGGGGAAGATGGCAGGGCAGCTCCTCGGCGTCGCCCCGCAGCAGCTCGGGGTCGAGCTGTGGGGAATCGAAGAAGCGCACCAGGTGCCGGTCGGCGTCGCCATCCAGAAGGGGTTGCTCTCGAACTTCCTGGGCCCGGCGGTCAACTACGTGAACGCCGAACGGATCGCCGAGAGCCGCGGCGTCGAGGTGGTGCGCTCGGTGCACAGCGGCGGCAGCGACTACCCGCACCTGATCGGGGTGCGGCTCTCGGGAGGCGGCAAGCACGTCGAGCTCGACGGCGCGCTCTTCGGCGACAGCGATCCCCGGGTGGTCCGCTTCGGAGGCTTCCGCCTGGAGTTCCGGCCGGAAGGGAAGCTCCTCGTCCTGGAGAACCGCGATCTGCCCGGCGTCGTCGGCAAACTCGGCACGCTCCTGGGAGAAGCCGGGGTCAACATCGCCGACATCCACCTCGCGCGGCGCGAAGGCCCGGAGGGTGGCGAGGCCGTGGCGTTGGCGGTGCTCCGCCTCGATCAGAATCCGGCGGAGGAGGTCGTGGCCCGGCTCCTCGCGATTCCGGAGGTCAAAAGCGCGTACCGGATCGATCTCGGGCGGCGGTAGACGGAATGCGGGAGCTTAGACTGCGCCGGGTTGGTCGCTCGATCGTGGCGACTATCCCGAAAGTATTAGCCGAGCGTCGGCACTTCGAGGTCGGAGATCGAATTCTCGCTGTGGAGACCGAAAACGGGATTCTCCTTACCCCGTACGACTCTGACGTGGAAGACGGCCTTGCGGTCGCTGGACGAGCGGCGAAGAAGTACCGCCGTGCCTTGGGTGAGATTTCAAAGTAGGCGAGCCCCAAGTCCCGCCGCGCCGCGGGCTGATAAGATCGCGCCTTCTTGAAGGGGCGGGCGCATGAACGTAGGTCTTATCTTCGGCGGGCGTAGCGTAGAGCACCAGGTTTCGATCACCTCGGCCCGCACGGTGGCGCGGGGGCTTGCGGAGGCGGGGCATCGGGTCATTCCCCTGGGGATCGCCCAGGACGGCTGCTGGATTCCGACCGCGGACGCCGCGGCCGTTCTCGCGGGAGGCGTCAAGGCGATCGAGCCGGTGGGTTCGGCTGTCGCTCCTACCCTCGTTCATCTCACCTCGTCGGGCGCCGAGGCGCTCTTTCCCATCGTCCATGGCACCTGGGGGGAGGACGGCACCCTCCAGGGACTCTGCGAGATGCTCGACCTCCCCTACGTAGGACCGGGCGTCACCGCCTCCGCCGTCGCCATGGACAAGGTGCTCGCGAAGCGGGTGATGGCGGCGGCCGGGGTGCCGGTCGTCGATTATGAGGCGACGACCCGCGCCGCCTTCGAGGCCGGTCCGGGAGCGTTCCTCGCCCGGCTCGATCGCCTCCCCTTGCCGCTTTTCGTCAAGCCGAGCAGCGGCGGCTCGTCGGTCGGGGTGAAACGGGTCGACAGCCGCGCCGCCCAGGAGACCGCGGTCCGCTTCGCCTTGCAGTTCGACGATGCCGTGCTCGTCGAGCGCGGCGTCCGCGGCCGGGAGTTGGAGTGTGCGGTCCTCGGCTATGGCGAGATTGCGGCCTCGGCGATCGGCGAGATCGTCCCCGGCAACGAGTTCTACGACTACGCCGACAAGTATCTGGAGGACAAGGCCGGCCTAATCGCCCCGGCGGACCTGCCGGAACCGATCGCCACGCGCCTCCGGGACTTGGCCGTCCGCGCCTTCGCCGCCGTGGGCGGTGCCGGCATGGCGCGGGTCGACTTCCTGTACGAAGAGGAGAAGGGCGAGTCCGGCCTCTGGGTCAACGAGATCAACACCCTCCCCGGCTTCACCAGCATCTCCATGTATCCCCGGCTCTGGGGCCTCTCCGGCCTCCCCCTGCCGCAGCTCGTCGATCGCCTCGTCCAGATCGCCGTCGACCGCCACCGCGACCGCCGCCGGCTCGACCGCGGGATCAAGGAGTGGCTGGCGGAGCTCGACGGGCGGTAAGCGGAGGCGAGGATAGGCTTCCCTATTTGGGTATCTGAAGTTCCTTGGCCTTCTGGATCAGGTAAGACCATCCCAGTCCGGCAACAGAGTCTGACGTTCCTCGGTGTAGTTCCCGGCTCCAGGATCGTACTGGCGTAAGAATCGGACTGCATTGGCCCAGCCGAGGGTTTCAGCGAGCACGCGGAATCCACGGTTCCTCAGCTCACTCGGATTGGTGATCAGTGCTTCCATTGGGAAATCGAAGAACGCCCCCCAGAGTCTGAGGGGCGTTTCCTGAAGCGTTCCCTCAGTGCGCGGCAGCGACGACGATGCCGGACATGCCCATGGCGGCCAGCTCGCGGCGGAGGGACTCGGCGTTCTCGCGGTCGGTGAAGAGACCGACCTGGACGCGGTTCCAGATGCCGTCGGAGTGGACGTAGGCCTCGGGGTAGAGGCGCTTCAGGTCGCGGTGCAGGAGGACCGCGTAGTCGGGATCGCTGAAGGCTCCCACCTGGACCGTGTAGCGGGTCTCGGGCGCGGGGTTGACCGGGTTGGCCTCGGTGCCGAGGACCGCGATCTCAACGTCCGCCGTGCCGGAGATGGAGACCCCCAGCTCGCGCGCCGCCTGGTAGGAGAGGTCGATGACCCGGCCGCGGGCGAAGGGGCCGCGATCGTTGATCGTCACGATGACCGAGGCGCCGTTCTCCCGGTTCTTGACCAGGACCCGGGTGCCGAAGGGGAGGCTCCGGTGGGCGGCGGTCAGGGCGTTTCTCTTGTAGCGCTCACCGCTCGCCGTGCGATGGCCGTCGAATCCCGGTCCGTACCAGGAGGCGATGCCGTGCTCGACCGCCGCGGAGCTGGGAAACGCGGTCGGACGGAGCGTCGGACGGGTGCTGGAGCAGGCGGTGGTGAAGAGAGGGAGGAGGAGCGGCAGCAGGAGGAGAAGGGGGGAGGAGTGCCGGGATCGGCGCGATCGGGAGGCCGGTCGCCCGGGTGGTGCGAGTCGGCGTTGCAGGCCGGCATCAGGCTTGCATTCTAATCGTTCGGGCGATGCGGGCAGTGCCGTATGATCCATGCTCGTCGTACCTCCTCGGGCGAGTTCGTGGGTCCCTGCGGCGCTGTACAAGCTTGCGCTGGAAGCGATAGTACCACACCCGAAATTTTCGTCGGATTACCGCATCGAGGCATGCCGCGGCGTCATATTCTTCACACGCGAGGCGCCTCTACGGATGCGGCTTGGAGGCCCGCCAGGGCCGGCTCCAGTACCTCCAGAAGAAACTCTTCCACCTGCGACGACGACCGGCCGGTAAAAACGCGCGGATCGAGCCAGGGCTCGACCTCGGTCCGGGTCAGCCGGAAGTCGGGATCGGCCACGATGCGGTCGATCAACCGATTCTCCCCTCCCCTTTCGATCTCTCCCTGCGCCGCCAGGCTGTAGCCGCGGATGCGCTCGTGGAGAACCTGGCGGTCGCCGCCGCGGAGCGCGGCCTCCATCAGGAGGGTTTCGGTCGCCATGAAGGGCAGCTCGCGAGCGACCCGCGCCGCCACCGTGGCCTCGCGGACGGTGAGCCCCTCCGCGATGTGCGCCGCGAGCCCGACGACCGCGTCGGCGGTCAGGAAGGAGTCGGAGAGCACGAGCCGGCGGTTGGCCGAGTCGTCGAGGCTCCGCTCCAGCCACTGGGTGGCGGCGTTCAAGGGACCGTTCAGGCTGTCGGTGATGAGCCGGCGGGCGAGGCCGCACATGCGCTCGGCGCGCACCGGGTTGCGCTTGTACGCCATGGCGGAGGAGCCCACCTGCTCGGCGTCGAAAGGCTCCGCCAGCTCGCCCACCCCTTGGAGGAGACGGAGATCGGTGCCGAGCTTGTGGCAGCTCTCGGCGAGGCCGGCGAGGGTCTGCAGCACCTGGCTGTCCTGCTTCCTCGGATAGGTCTGGCCGGTGACCGGGAAGCTCCCGGCGAAGCCCAGGCGCGCCGCGAAGCGGCGGTCCAAGTCCCGCACCTTGCCCTCGTCGCCGCCGAAGAGGGTGAGGAAGCTCGCCTGGGTCCCGGTCGTCCCCTTCACCCCGCGGCAGCGCAGGCCGGAAAGCCGGTGGCGCACCTCGGCGAGGTCCATCAGCAGATCCTGGAGCCAGAGGCAGGCGCGCTTGCCCACCGTGGTGAGCTGGGCGGGCTGGAAATGGGTGTAGGCGAGGGTCGGGATGTCTTTCGTCCGCCGGGCGAAGTCGGCGAGGGCCGTAGCGGCGGCGCCCAGGCGGCCTTCGAGGAGGAGGAGGGCGTCGCGGATCAGGAGGACGTCGGTATTGTCGGTCAGGAAAGCGGAGGTCGCCCCCAGGTGGAGGATGCCGCCGGCCCCCGGCTCGATCGCATCCGCCTGCTCGGCGAAGTGGCGGAGGTGGGCGACGACGTCGTGCCGGGTCCGTCTTTCGAGCTCGGCCACCCGGTCCAAATCCAGGTCGCCGGCCACTCTCTTCAAGGCGGCGATCTGGGGCTCGGTGATCGGCAGGCCGAGCTCCCGCTGGCACTCGGCGAGCGTGATCCACAGCCGCCGCCATTCCCCGAAGCGGTGGCCGGCCGAGAAGAGCCGGGCCATGGCGCGGGAGGCATAGCGTTCGTAGAGGGGATTCTGGGGCAGGTCGGTGGCGGGTCGCTCGGGCATGCCGGGGATGATACAATGCGTCGCCACGCCGGTTCCGGCGCTTCGCAATTCAGCCCGAGTGACGGTAGAGAACGGACGGCAAAACCGGGCGGCTCGACCGCCTGCACGCGAGAAAACCATGCCCATTCAAGTCAATTCTGAGATCGGCCGGCTCCGCCGCGTCCTCGTCCACCGCCCGGGCCGCGAGATCGACCGCATGCCTCCCTCGATGATGGAGCAGCTGCTCTTCGACGACATCCTCTATGGCGACGAGGCGCGCGAGGAGCACGATCGCTTCACCCAGGTGATGCGCCAGGCCGGGATCGAGGTGCTCGACGGCGAGGCGCTCCTCTGCGAGGTTCTCCGCGAGGAGGTGCCGCGGCGCCGCCTGCTCGACGAGCTGGAGCACGACTATGGGGTCGCGACCGACCTCGTCGCCCGCTTGGGGCAGTTGCCGGCGGATCAGCTCGCCGCGACGCTCATCGAGGGCGCCCTCGCGGGCCCCGACGCGATCGAGGCCGGCGGGCGCAAGTTCTTCGACCTCGCCCCGCTCCCCAACTACTTCTTCCAGCGCGATTCGCAGCTCGTGCTCGGCAACCGCGTCGTCTGCCCGTCGATGGCGACCGCGGCGCGCGAGCGCGAGCCGCTCCTCTCGCGTACGCTCTTCAACTACCACCCCGCGCTCCAGGGCTACGCGGATCTCTTCGAGATCGACGTCCCGCCGGCCGGCGCGCCGCAGCACGATCCGCTCTACCCGTATCCGAGCCTCGAAGGTGGCGACGTGCTCGTTGCCTCGCCCGAGATCATCCTCATGGGGATGAGCGAGCGCACCGATCGGCGCGGGGTCGAGCTCCTCGCCGAGTACCTGCGCCGCGAGGAGACCTCCTTTCGGCACCTCATCCTGGTCGAGATGCCGGCCAAGCGCTCCTACATGCACCTGGACACGGTCTTCACGCTCATCGACAAAAACACCTGCCTCGCGCACTTGCCGGTGATCCAGCCCGGCGGCCGGGAGGCGGCGTTCGTCTACTACGTCGACCTCTACGCCCGCGAGCTGACCTTCGCCGTCCGTCCGTCGCTCCTCGCCGCCCTCCGCACGCTGGGAATGGAGCTCGAGGTAGTGCCCTGCGGCGGCGCCGCCGACGCCATCGACCAGCAGCGCGAGCAGTGGACCGACGGGGCCAACGCCTTCGCCCTCGCTCCCGGGGTGCTCCTGCTCTACAGCCGCAACCGGAAGACGATCGAAGAGCTGGGGCGCCGCGGCTTCCGGGTGTTGACCGAGGACGAGGCGGTGACCGGCGACCACGATCTCCTGGGCGGCGGCCGGACGGTCGTCACGCTCGCCGCCAACGAGCTATCGCGAGCCCGCGGCGGCCCGCGCTGCATGACGATGCCGATCGAGCGCGATTCGCTCTAGAAACCCGTTGCAACCGCAAATTCCTGGAACCTAGAGGAGGCTCCATGCCGAAACCGCGCCACCTGATCTCCGTCCACGACCTGACCGCGGCCGAGGTCGCCGGTCTCTTCCGCCTGGCGGCGGACGTCAAGGCCCATCCCGAAAAGTACCGCACCGCGATGTCTCACAAGAGCCTCGGCATGATCTTCGAGAAGTCTTCGACCCGTACCCGGGTGAGCTTCGAGGTCGGCATGGTGCAGATGGGCGGCCACGCGCTCTTCCTTTCCAGCCGCGACATCCAACTCGGCCGCGGCGAGCCGATCAGCGACACCGCCCAGGTTCTCTCGCGCTACGTCGACGGCATCATGGCCCGCACCTTCGCGCACAAAACGGTGACGGACCTCGCGAAGTACGGCTCGGTGCCGGTGATCAACGGTCTGACCGACGATCTCCACCCCTGCCAGGCGCTGACCGATTACTTCACGCTGTCGGAGGTCTTCGGCGATTTGAAGGGCCGCAAGCTCGCCTATGTGGGCGACGGCAACAACATGGCCCACTCGCTCCTCTTCGGCGCCTCGAAGGCGGGGATGGACGTCGCCGTCGCCTCGCCGGCCGGCTACGCGGTCAACCCCCACTACGCCGCGCTCGCCCAGGAGGACGCCGCCGGCGCCGGAACGAGAGTCGAATTGACCGACGATCCCGCGGTCGCGGTCGCCGGCGCCTCCTGCGTCTATACCGACGTCTGGGCCTCGATGGGCCAGGAGGAGGAGCAGGCGAAGCGCGTCCAGGCCTTCCGCGGCTTCACCGTCGACGCCGGCCTGATGGCGAAGGCGCGCGAGGACGCCGTCTTCCTCCACTGCCTGCCCGCCCACCGCGGCGAGGAGGTCGCGGCGGAAGTCGTCGACGGTAAGCAGAGCCGGATCTTCGACGAGGCCGAGAACCGGCTGCACGTCCAGAAGGCGGTGATGCTGTGGCTGATGGCGGGGGTGGCGCTCCCGGGGTAGCGTCACGTTGGACGCGGCAGCCACACCATGCTAGAGGTGCCTGGGAAAGACCCCTGCACCTCCAAGCGAGGTCACTGATGAAGAAGACGATGAAGAAGCGGCTGGCCCTCACCCGCGAAACGCTGACGAACCTCGGCCTCCAAAAGGCCGCCGGAGGGGCCACCGCGGTCACCGACTGCGGCAGCCAGAGCTGCCCCTATCTCTGTACGTTCAGCAACGGACAGGACACCTGCGTGACCTGCGCGGGAACCTGCACGACCAACAACTGCTGATCCCGTCTGGCCTCCTTGAGGCTTGAGGGCCGCCGGGGCATCGCGATGTCCCGGCGGTTTGCCCGCACCTTCTCCTAAGCCGCACTACGGGATGCAGATCTGGCCCTCGTAGTCGATGGAGCCCCGGCCGGCCCCCTCGTTTCTATCGCTCAACTATCGAGTTTCGCCGCGCCGCCGCCCACCGTTTTTTCTTCGGAAAGGAGCCCTGGATGACGAGCCTGGACGCGCAGGAGGACTTTCGCGATCTTCTCGCTCTGCCCTCGCTTCGCCTCGCCCGCGACGACCGCCGCGGCGAGGGTCGCGACCGTCGGGCTCTCGAAGAGCCGGCGCAGAGGCAGCTCCACCTGGAAGGCGGCGCGGACCTTTGAGACGAGCTGGGTGGCGAGGAGGGAGTGGCCGCCGAGGCGGAAGAAGCTGTCTTCGATCCCCACCCGTTCGAGACCCAGGGTCTGGGCGAAGAAGCCGGCGAGGACCGCCTCGATCGCCGTACGCGGCAGAAGCTGGGTGACGGCGGCCTGGCGATCGAGGGCGGGCAGGGCCTTTCGGTCCACCTTGCCGTTCGGGGTCAGCGGCAGCTCGGCGAGGAGGACGATGGCCGCGGGGACCATGTAGGGCGGCAGGCTGAGGCCGAGGTAGGCCTGGAGCCGGCTCGGAAGATCGGTGCCGCCGCGCTCTCTGGGCGTCACGTAGGCGACCAGCTGGGCGCCCGCCGGCGTGTCCTCGCGGACGGTGACGACGGCGTCCCGCACGTCGGGATGGCCGAAGAGGGCCGACTCGATCTCGCCCAGCTCGATGCGGAAGCCGCGCAGCTTCACCTGGGAGTCGATGCGGCCGAGGAACTCGATCGCTCCGTCGGGCAGATGGCGGGCGAGGTCGCCGGTGCGGTAGAGCCGGGCCCCGGGGCGCTCGGCGAAGGGGTCGGGGAGGAAGCGGTCGGCGGAGAGCGTCGGGCGGCCCAGGTAGCCGCGCGCCACCTGCACGCCACCGATGCAAAGCTCCCCGGAGACGCCGGGCGGCACCGGCCGGAGGTCGCGGCCGAGCAGGTGGATCGTCGTGTTGGCGACCGGCCGGCCGATCGGCACCCGGCCCGGCAGGCCGATCTCGGCGCAGGGCCAGAAGGTGACGTCGACCGCCGCCTCGGTGGGGCCGTAGAGGTTGTCGAGCCGCGCTCCCAGGGGACCGCCCAGGCGGGAGTGGAACCGCCTTTCGAGATCGGCGGGGAGCGCCTCGCCGCTCGCCACCACCTGGCGGAGGGCGGTGCAGCTTTCGAGACCGTCCGCTTCGAGGAATGCCGAGAGCATCGCCGGCACGAAGTGGACGACGGTGACCTCCTCACGGGCGATCGTCGCGACCAGGTAGGCGGGATCCTGGTGGCCGCCGGGCCGGGCGACGACGAGAGAAGCGCCGGAGAGGAGCGGCCAGAAGAGCTCCCAGACGGAGACGTCGAAGGAGATCGGCGTCTTCTGGAGGACCCGGTCGACGGGGCGGAGGCTGTAGCGCTCCTGCATCCAGAGGAGCCGGTTGACGATCCCGCGATGGGTGTTCATGGCGCCCTTCGGCTGCCCGGTCGAGCCCGAGGTGTAGAGGACGTAGGCGAGGTGGTCGGGCTCGATCTCGGGAACCACCGTGGGGAGCACCGTGGGGAACATGGATTCGGCCGGGAGGGGCGCGTCGAGATCGATCACCCGGAGCGCCGGGAGAACGGGGAGCACCGCCGCCGTACGCTCCTCGGCGAGGAGGACGGGCACTGCGGAGTCGCGGAGGAGGAAGGCCAGCCGCTCTGCCGGATAGGAGGGATCGAGCGGCACGTAGGCCCCGCCCGCCTGGAGGATGGCGGCGAGCCCCACGAGGAGGCCGAGCGAGCGCTCGGCGCAGATCCCCACCCGTACCTCGGGTCCGACCCCCAGCCGGCGAAGCTCCCCGGCGAGCCGGGCGGCCCGGGCGGCCAACTCGCCGTAGGAGAGGACCGCATCTTCAAAGCAAACCGCGACGGCCTCCGGGGTCCGTGCCGCCTGGCCGGCGAGGAGGCCGGCGAGGGTGGGCTCGGGAGGCTCGGAATAGCGAACCGCCGTCCCGTTCCACTCGCGGAGTTGCTGGCGCTCGCCGTCCGAGAGGAGGGGCAGGTCGCCGGTCCGCGTCTCCGGATCGGCGACGGCGGCGGCCAGGAGGCGTCCCAGCTGGTCGCCCAGGCGGGCGACGGTCGGCGGGTCGAAGAGGTCGCGGTCGTACTCCCAGACACCGGCGAGACCTGCGGTACCGGCGAGGTTGCCGCCGAGAGCCAGGGTGAGGTCGAACTTCGCCGTCCCGGTTTCGACCTCGACCGCCTCCAGCTCGAGGCCGGGAAGGTGGAGCTTCCCGGCGGGAGCGTTCTGGAGGACGAGGAAGACCTGGAAGAGCGGCGCGTAGGCGAGGCTGCGCTCAGGGGCGAGAGCGAGGACGAGCTTCTCGAAGGGAAGATCCTGGTGGGCGTAGGCGCCCAGGGCCGCCGAGCGCACCCGGGCGAGGAGGGCGGCGAAAGCGGGCTCGCCGGAAAGGTCGCCGCGGAGGGCCAGGCTGTTGACGAAGAATCCGATCAATCCCTCGGTCTCGCGATGGCTGCGGTTGGCGACCGGCGAGCCGACCACCAGGTCTTCCTGGCCCGACCAGCGGGAGAGGAGAACCTGGAGGGCCGCGAGGAGGGCCATGAAGGGCGTCACCCCCTGGCGGCGGCAGAGCTCGGCGAGCCCCGCCGTGGCCGCCGCCGGCAGGTGGAAGGGGAGGACGCCGCCGCGGTACCCCTGGACCGCCGGCCGCGGCCGGTCGGTCGGCAGGGTGAGGACGGCGGGCGCCCCGGCGAGGCGCTCGCGCCACCAGCCGAGCTCGGTCGCCAGCACCTCGCCGGCGAGCCAGTCCCGTTGCCAGACGGCGAAGTCCGCGTACTGGACCGGGAGCGGCGGGAGGGACGCGGGACGCCCGGCGACTCCGGCCGCGTAGAGGGCGCCCAGCTCGCGCACCAGGATGCCCATCGACCAGCCGTCGCTCACGATGTGGTGGAGGCAGAGGAGCACGGCGTGCTCCGCATCGGCGAGCCGCAGGAGCGAGGCGCGGAGCAGGGAGCCGGCGGCGAGGTCGAAGGGCCGCCGGGCATCGGCCTGGGCGAGACGACGGGTCTCGGCCTCCCGGGCCGGTGCCGGCAGGGCGGCGAGGTCGATCGCCGGCAGGGCCGGCAGGGCGAAAAGGACGGGATCGACGACCTGCTGGGGGCGGCCCTCGACGGCGACGAAGCGGGTGCGCAGGGCGTCGTGGCGGGCGAGGAGGTCCGCCAGCGCTCCGGCGAGGACGGGGACGGCGAGCCGGCCGGAGAGGCGGACGGCGACCGGCAGGTTGTAGGCGGCGTTGCCGGGCTCCAATTGCTCCAGGAACCACAGCCGCTCCTGGGCGAAGGAGAGCGGCAGGTCGCGGCTCCGCGAAGCCGGCCGGAGAGGCGGAGCGGAGAACCGCTCGTCCCTCTGCCCGGCAGCCGTGACCCGCGCCGCGAGAGCGGCGAGGATCGGCGTCTCGAAGATCGCCCGGAGCGGCAGCTCCACCCCGAGCGCCGCGCGGAGCCGCGACACCAGCTGGGTGGCGAGGAGCGAGTGCCCGCCGAGATCGAAGAAGGCGTCGGAACGGCCCACCTGGCGGACCCCCAGAAGCTCCTCCCAGATGCCGGCGAGGAGCTCCTCGACCGGCGTCCGCGGCGCCTCCCAGCTCTCGGCGGGACGCCCGGCGGAGATCTCGGGGAGGGCCTTGCGGTCCACCTTGCCGGTCGGGGTCAGGGGGATCGCGCCGATGCGCACGAAGAAGGCGGGGATCATGTAGCTCGCCACCCGGTCGGCGAGGAAGCGCGCCAGCTCCCGCTCGTCGACCTCGGGCTCGGGTTCGGCTTCGATTTCCGGGCGCCGCGGCACGAAGTAGGCCACCAGGCGCTTGATGCCGGTGCCGGGCTCCTCGCGGTCGAGGACCGCCACCCGCGAGACGGCCGGATGCCGCGAGAGGGCCAGCTCGATCTCCCCCAGCTCGACCCGGAAGCCGCGGATCTTCACCTGGTCGTCGATCCGGCCGACGAACTCGATCGGCCCGTCCGGGCGCTGGCGGACGAGGTCGCCCGTCCGGTAGAGCCGGGCGCCCGGCTCCGCCGCGAAGGGGTGCGGGACGAACTTCTCCGCGGTGAGACCGGGCTGGTGCAGGTAGCCGCGCGCCAGGCACTCGCCGCCGATGGTGAGCTCGCCGATCACCCCCATGGGCACCGGCTGGAGGCGGCGGTCGACCAGGTGGATCGTGGCGCCGCCGATGGGGCGGCCGATCGGCACCGCCCGCCCGCGTTCCTCGGGCTCGGTGCGCCAGGAGGTCACCGAGATCGTCGTCTCGGTCGGGCCGTAGCGGTTGAGGAGAGCCGTCCCCGGCAGCTGGGCGTAAAAGCGGCCCGGCAGGTCGAGCGGCATGGCCTCGCCGCCGGAGAGCACCCGGCGGAGCGAGTCGCAGCCGGCGAGCGACTGCTCACGGACGAGCGCCGCGAGGAGCTGGGTGGTGAAGGACATGCGGGTGAGACCGTGCTGACGCATCAGCTCGATCAGGTAGCCGGGCTCGCGCTCGCCGCCCGGCCGGGCGAGCACCATGAGGCCGCCGGAGAGGAGGGGACCGCAGATCTCGCCGACCGAGGCGTCGAAGCTCAACGAATTCTTGTGGACCCAGCGCTCCTCGGGCTCGAACTCCAGCACCTGGGCCTGGCGCAGGCGGCGGTCGAGGGCGCTCTGGGACACCAGCACCCCCTTGGGCTGCCCGGTCGATCCCGAGGTGTAGATCACATAGGCCGCCCGGTCGCGGAGGGCCGGCGCGGGGACTCGCTCTGCCGCCGATGCCGCCGATGCCGCCGATGTCGCCGATGTCGCCGATATCGCCGATGTCGCCGATGCCATGGGGGCCGCCGCGCGCTGCCAGAGATCCTCGACGAAGAGGGTGCGGCCGGCGAAGGCGGGGAGGGTCGCCGCGATCTCCGGCTGGGTGAGGACGATCTCGATTCCGGCGTCGGCCATCAGGAAGGCCAGCCGCTCGGCGGGGAGCGCGGGGTCGAGGGCGACGTAGCCGCCCTCCGCCTCCCAGATCCCGAGAAGGGCCGCCACCCGGGCGAACGAGCGCTCGACGGCGATCCCCACCAGGCGGTCGGGACCCACTCCCAGCCGCCGCAGGTGAGCGGCGACGCGAAGGCTTCTCCGCCGCAGCTCGCCGTAGCTCATCCCCGCCCGGTCGAGCCAGAGGGCGACGGCGTCCGGCCGGCCGTCGGCGACCGCCGCGATGCGCGCCGGCACCCCTCCCTCGCCCGGGTCGTTCCACGGCTGGTCGTTCCACTCGAGGAGCGCCTGGTGCCGCTCCTCGACGGTGAGGAGAGGGAGCTCGGACCACCGGCGGTCCTGCCCCTCTCCCGTCGCCGTCGTCGCCGCCCGGAGCAGGGCCGCGAAGTGGTGGGCCAAGCGGGTGGCGGTCGGGGCGTCGAAGAGGTCGCGGTTGAATTCGACCGAGCCGGCGATCTGCCCGGCGACCTCGCGCACCGAGAGCGTCAAGTCGAACTTGGCGATGGCGATCTCGAACGGCTGCGGCGCCAGCTCCAGGCCGGGGAGCGAGAGCGCCCCGGCGGGAGCGTTCTGAAGGACGAACATCACCTGGAAGAGCGGCGAGCGCGAGAGGTGCCGCTCTGGCCGCAGCTCCTCGACCAGCCGCTCGAAGGGCAGATCCTGATGCTCGAAGGCGCCGAGGGCGGCCTCGCGCTGGCGGGCGAGCAGCGCGCGGAAGGAGGGCTCTCCGGAGAGCTCCAGGCGGAGCACGAGGGTGTTGACGAAGAAGCCGATCAGCCCTTCGACCTCCGCCCGGCGGCGGCCGGCGATCGGCGAGCCCACGAGCACGTCCTCCTGGCCGCTGTAGCGCCCGAGGGTCGCCTGAAAGGCGGTCAGGAGGGTCATGAAGAGGGTCGTTCCCGCCGCCTCGCCCAGGCGGGCGACCGCCGCGGCGAGCTCCGCCGGCAGGACGAACGGCCGGCGGCCGCCACGGTAGGTCTGGACCTGCGGGCGGGGCCGGTCGGTCGGCAGCTCGAGGGCCTCCGGCGCCCCGGCCAGCCGCTCCCGCCACCAGGCGAGCTGGCGTTCCAGCTCGGGACCGGCGAGGAGCGCCCGTTGCCAGAGGGCGAAGTCCGCGTACTGGAGGGACAGCTCGGGGAGAGGCGACGGCCGGCCGGCGAGGAAGGCCGGGTAGAGGGCCGCCAGCTCGCCGATGAGGATACCGAGAGACCAGCCGTCGGAGACCGCATGGTGCAAAGTCAGGAGGGCGACGTGCTCGGCCGGCGCGCTTCCCGCCTCTCGGCGGAGGCGGAGGAGCGCCGCCCGCACCAGGGGGCCGGTCGCAAGGTCGAAGGGACGCTCCGCCTCGGCGGTGCTGAGTCGCGTGGCGGCCGCCTCCCGCACCGGGTCCGGCAGCGCCGTGAGGTCGATCAGGGGCAGTATGAGCCGGAGATCCGGCGCGACGACCTGCACCGGTCGCGCTCCCGCCGCGGCGAAGGAGGTGCGCAGAACCTCGTGGCGGCGGACGATCTCGCCCAGAGAGGCGGCGAAGACCGGCAGGTCGAGCCGGCCGCGCAGGCGGACGGCGGCGGGCACGTTGTAGACCGGGTTGCCGGGATCGAGCTGGTCGAGGAACCACAGCCTCTCCTGGGAGAAGGCGAGCGGCAGCGCCGCCGGCCGGGGCCGTCGGACGAGGGGGAGGACGGCCGTCCCCAGGCTCTCCCGGCCGGCCGCCTCCACCGCGGCCGCGAAGGCCGCGAGGGTCGGCGCCGCGAACAGGGTGCGGAGCGGAATCTCCATCCCCAGGACGCTCGCCAGGCGGGCGAGGAGGCGAGCGGCGAGGAGCGAGTGGCCGCCCAGGGCGAAGAAGCTGTCGTCGGCACCGATCGCCGCCGGATCGAGATGCAGAAGCTCGGCCCACAGGCCGGCGACCTGGCGCTCGATGGGGGTCTCCGGCGCCCGGCGCGCGGTGCCGGCGGCGACCGTCGTGGCCGTGAGGTCCGGACCGTAGAGCGCCAGCGCCCGGCGGTCCACCTTGCCGCTGGGCGTAAGAGGCAAGGCCTCGCGGACGACGCAGGCGGCCGGCACCATGAACTCGGGGAGCGCGGTGCGCACCGTTTCGAGAACGGCGGCAGTCAGCTCCTCGGCGTGGTTCCATGGCGCCGCTGGAACGAGGTAGGCGACGAGCCGGAGATCCGCCGGTTCGCCGGAAGGCCCCGGCTGGGCCAGCACCACCGCCTCCTGGACGCCGGGATGGCGGGCGAGGGCCGCCTCGATCTCCCCCAGCTCGATGCGCAGGCCGCGGATCTTCACCTGGTGGTCGATCCGGCCGAGGAACTCGATCTCTCCCGCCGGCAGCCGGCGCGCCAGATCTCCTGTCCGGTAGAGGCGCGCTCCCGGCTCGTCTTCGGGGCTCGGCACGAAGCGCTCCGCGGTGAGATCGGGACGGCCGAAGTAGCCGCGGGCGAGCTGGACGCCGCCGATGTAGAGCTCGCCGGGAACCCCGACCGGCACCGACGCCAAGCCGGCGTCCAGCAGATGGATGGCGGTGTTGGCGACCGGCCGGCCGATGGGGACCGCAAGGCGCTCCGACCCGCTTCGGCAGGGCCAGGAGGTGACGTCGACCGCCGCCTCGGTGGGGCCGTAGAGGTTGTGCAGGGCGGCTCCCGGCAGGCGGGAGAAGAAGCGCGCTGCAAGGGCGGAAGGGAGCGCCTCGCCGCTCGCCATCACCTGCCGCACGCTGGCAAAGCTCCCGGCGGCGGGCTCTTCGAGAAAGACCTGGAGCATCGCCGGGACGAAGTGGAGGGTGGTGACCTCCTCCTCGACGATCGTCCGCGCCAGCCGCGCCGGCTCCCGGTGCTCGCCGGGCTGTGCCACGACCAGGCAGCCGCCGGTCAGGAGCGGCAGGAAGAGCTCCCAGACCGAGACGTCGAAGCTCGTCGGCGTCTTCTGCAGCACGCGATCGCCGGCGTCGAAACCGTAGGCGTCCCGCATCCACAGGAGCCGGTTGACGATCGCCCGATGGGTGTTCATCGCTCCCTTGGGCCGGCCGGTCGAGCCGGAGGTGAAGATCACATAGGCCAGGCTGTCCAGGTCGACCGGCGCCGCCGCGAAGGCCGGCGTCCAATCTCCACGTTCCCCGCGCTCCTCACCGCTCCGCGGCGTATCGAGGAAGACCGTCCGGCCGCCGTGGGCGGGGAGAGCGCCCGCGAGGCGCCGTTCGGTGAGGACGACCGGGGCACCGGTGTCTTCCAGCATGAAGCCGAGGCGCTCCGCCGGGTAGGAGGGATCGAGCGGCAGGTAGGCGCCGCCCGCCTTCAAGATCCCCAGGAGAGCTGGGAGCAACTCCAGGGAGCGCTCGACGCAGATCCCGACCGGTACCTCCGGCCCGACCCCGAGCCGGCGCAGACGATGAGCGAGCCGGGTGGCCTCGGCGTCGAGCCGGCGATAGGTGAGCGCCGAACGGTCGAAGACGACGGCGACGGCGTCGGGGGTCGCCGCGGCCTGGCGGGCGATCCGCTCGTGCAGGCCGCCACCGGCGGGGAAATCGACGGCCGTGGCGTTCCATTCGTAAAGCGCCTGGCGCTCCGGCGAGGAGAGGAGGGGGAGATCCGCGAGCCGGCGCTCGGGCGCGGCGACGGCGGCGGCAAGGAGAGCGCGGAAGTGCCCGCAGAAACGCTCGACGGTCGCGGAATCGAAGAGCTCCGGCCGGTAGGAGATCTCACCGGCGAACCCCTCCGCCGTCTCGCTCAGGGTGAGGGAGAGATCGAACTTCGCCGCCGCGGCGGGGAGCGTCAGCGCACCGAGCTCCAGACCGGGCAGCGCGAGCGGCGCCATCAACCCGCTCTGGAGCGCGAAGAAGGTGTCGAAGAGCGGCGTCCGCGAAAGATCTCGCGCCGGGGCGAGGGTCTCGACCAGCAGCTCGAAGGGGATGTCCTGGTGGGCGTAGGCGCCGAGGGTCGTCTCGCGCACCCGGGAGAGCAGGATGTCGAACCCCGGATCGCCTTCCAGCCGGCCGCGGAGGGCGAGGGTGTTGACGAAGAAGCCGATCAGCCCCTCGACCTCGGCCCGGGTGCGGTTGGCGATGACCGAGCCCACCGTCAGGTCGGTCTGGCCGGAATAGCGGGCGAGGAGAGCCTCATAGGCCGCGAGGAGAGCCATGAAGAGGGTGACGCCCCGACGCGCCGCCAGAGCCGCAAGATCCTGCGCCAGCCCGCGGGGCAGAGAAAACGAGCGCCCGCCGCCAAGGCGGCCGCGGAAGCCGTCGACGGGCCGCGGTCGGTCGGCCGGGAGCTCCAGGGGAGGGACGCCGCCCAGGCGTTCGCGCCACCAGGCGAGCTGCTGCGCGAGCGTCTCGCCGGAGAGCCAACGGCGCTGCCAGGCGGCGAAATCGGCGTACTGGATCGGCAGCTCCTGCAGCACCGCGGGACGGCCGGAAACCCTGGCCGCGTAAAGCTCCCCGAACTCCCGGGTGAGAACGCCGATCGACCAGCCGTCGGCGACGATGTGGTGGAGGTTCAAGAAGAGGACGTGCTCGCTCTCTCCAATGACGAGGAGGAGGGTTTTAAGGAGCGGGCCGCGCGCGAGATCGAACGGCCGCCGGGCCGCGGCGGCCACCAGGCTCGCGGCAGCCTCCTCCCGCCTCCCGGCGTCGAGGGCGCGGAGGTCGACGACGGGGAGCGGGTGGCGTTGAGGCGCCGGCGCGATCACCTGGATCGGCCCCTCGGCGCCGATCGCGAAGGTGGTCCGGAGCGTTTCGTGACGGCGGACGATCTCGGCCAGGCTGGCGGCGACCGCGGCCACCGCGGCCGGGTCGAGCCGGCCGGAGAGGCGAAGGGCTGCGGGCACGTTGTAGGCCACGCTCCCGGGCTCCAATCGGTCGAGGAACCACAGCCGCTCCTGGCCGAAGGAGAGCGCCAACTCGCCGTCGCGGGGCACCGGCCGGAGCGGCGGCATCGCGGCTTCCCGGCTCCGCTCGATCGAGAGGGCCAGCCCGCGGAGGGTGGGCTCCTCGAAAACCGTCCGCAGCGGCAGCTCGATGCCGAACGCCAGACGGACCTGGGACACCATCTGGAAGGCGAGGAGCGAATGGCCGCCGAGGGCGAAGAAGTCGTCCCGCGTTCCCACCGCTTCCACCCCGAGGGTCTCGGCCCAGATCGTCGCCAGGAGCGCCTCGACCGGGGTCCGCGGCGCGGCGTCCTCGCCGCCTTTAGCTGCTTCCAAGACCGGCGCCGGACCGCTCAGCGCCAGAAGCTTGCGGTTCACTTTGCCGTTCTCGTTGAGCGGCAGCTCGGCTACCTCGACGAAGGCCGACGGGATCATGTATTCCGGCAGCTCTTCCCGCAGGAGATCCGGCAGCTCCGCGCTCGCGGCCTCTTCCGCCAGAACCACATAGGCCACCAGACGACCATCCCGCAGCACCACCGCGTTGTCGAGGACGCCGGGGCAACGCGAGAGCGCCGACTCGATCTCGCCGGGCTCGATGCGGAAACCGCGCACCTTCATCTGGTTGTCGATCCGGCCGAGGAACTCGAGCGTGCCGTCCGCCAAGAAGCGCGCGAGGTCGCCGCTCCGGTAGAGCCGTGCCCCGGGATGATCGGCGAACGGATCGGGGATGAAACGGTCCGCCGTCAGCTCTGGACGGTTCAGGTAGCCGCGCGCCACCCCGTCCTTGCCGCTGCAGAGCTCGCCGGGCGCCCCGATCGGCACCAGCTGCCAGGAGCGATCGAGGAGATAGACCGAGGTGTTGCCGAGGGGCCGGCCGATCGGGATCGAGCTGGTGATCGATGCCGCGTCGGGAACCCGATAGACGCTGGTGAAACCCGAGTTCTCCGTCGGTCCGTAGCCGTTGTAGAGCTGGCAGGTCGGGATCTCCGACAGCAGCCGGCGGGCGTGGGTCGGCGAGACCACGTCGCCCCCGGCGAGGATCTGGCGCAGCGGCCGGAGCCCTTCGAGGTGCGAGTCCACCCACTGGTGGAAGAGGCCCGCGCTGAGCCACGCCATCGTCACCCCATGGCGGGCGATCGCGGCGCCCAGCTCCTCCAGGGAAGAGCGGGTGTCGCCGACGATCGCCAAGCAACTGCCGTTCAGGAGGGCGCCATAGATTTCGAGCGTCGAGCCGTCGAAGGTGATGGGCGCGATCTGCAGGAAGACCTGGCCGGGACCGAAGTCCGCATAGCCCGCCTCGCGGACCAGCCGCACCACCCCGCGGTGGAGCACCTCCACCCCTTTCGGCCGGCCCGTCGAGCCCGAGGTGTACATGACGTAGGCACGGTTCTCCGGAACGATCTCCGTGAGGTTCGGCCGCGCTTCGCTTTTCCGGGCGATCCGTGGCCCGTCCCGCTCCAGGCAGACCCGCGTCGCCTGTATCGCCTGCGTCTGCACGGAGGGCAGCCGGCGCATCAGCTCGTCCGTCCCGACGATCAGCCGGAGACCGGTGTCTTCCAGGAGGAAGGCCAGGCGCTCTGCCGGATAGCTCGGATCGAGCGGCACGTAGGCGCCGCCCGCCTTCAAGATTCCCAGCTCCGCCACCACGACCCGCGCCGAGCGCTCCAGACAGAGGCCGACCAGCGTCTCCGGCCCCACTCCCAGGCCGCGCAGGTAGTGAGCCAGCTGGTTGGCCTGGCGATCGAGCTCCTCGTAGGTGAGCCGCTCGCCCTCCGTCACGATGGCCAGGGCCTTCGGTCGCAGATCGACCTGGCGCTCGAAAACCTCGTGCACGCGCTCGCCGAGCGCGTAGCCGCCGCCCGTGACGCTCCAATCGTCGAGGAGCTGGCGGCGCTCCGCCGCTGAGAGGAGAGTCATCTCGGAGAGCGGTCGCTCCGCCTCGGCCGCGGCGTTTCCGAGAAGGGCCCGGAAGTTCTCCACCAGGCGCGCCGCCGTCGCTTCCTCGAACAGCTCGCGGTCGTATTCGAGCGCTCCCAAGACCTCGTCGCCGAGCTCGGAGAGCGCGAACGTGAGATCGAATTTCGCCGTGCCCGTCTCGACCGGGACCGTCTCCAGGATCAGGCCCGGCAGATGGATTTCCTGGCCGGGCACGTTGTTGAGCGCCAGGGTCACCTGGAAGAGCGGCGTGTGGACGAGGCTCCGCTCCGGCACCAGCTCGTCGACCAGCTTCTCGAAGGGCACGTTCTGGTGCGCCTGGGCTTCGAGGACCGTCTCCCGGACCCGCTCCAGGAGGCGGCGGAAGGGCGGGTTGCCCGCGAGGTTGTTGCGAAGGACGAGAGTGTTGACGAGGAAGCCGAGCAAGCCCTCCGTCTCCATCCGGTTGCGGCCGGCGACCGGCGAGCCCACCGCGATGTCCGCCTGGCCCGTGTAGCGATGGAGGAGCACGTCCAGAACCCCCAGGAGAACCATGAAACGGGTCGATCCCGTGCGCCGGGCGAGAGCGCCGAGACTCGCGAGCGTCCCTCCCTCGACGGCGAAGGGGAGCGAGCGGCCACGGTGCCGGCGCTCCAATGGCCGCGGCCGGTCGGCCGGCAGCTCCAGCACCGGCGCGAGCCCGGCGAGCTTCCTCTTCCAGTAGTCGAGCTCTGCCGCGAGCGCCGGCCCCTGCATCCACTCCCGCTGCCAGTGGGCATAGTCGGAGTACTGGATCGGCAGCTCGGGAAGGGGCGACGGGCGGCCTTCCACGAACGACTCGTAGAGCGTGCCGATCTCTCTCGTCAGCACCGCGAGCGACCAGCCATCCGCGATGCTGTGATGGAGGTTGCCGACGAGGAGGTGCTCCTCCGCCGCGAGCCTGAGGAGCGTCAGCCGCAGGAGAGGAGCCACGGTGAGATCGAACGGCCGCCGGGCCTCGGCCTCGCCCAGCCGGCGCGCCTCGGCCTCACGCTCCTCCCGCGGCAGACCCGTTAGGTCGACTTGCGGCAGCGCCAGGGAGAGCTGGGGAGCGACCTGGAGAGCCACTCTCCCCTCGACCGCGACGAAAGCCGTGCGCAGCACCTCGTGGCGCCGCGCCACAAAGTCGAACGACGCGGCGAGCGCCGGGATCGCCAGGCGACCCCGGAAGCGGAGGAGAGCCGGCATGTTGTAGGTGGCCTGCCCGCGGTCCAGCTGATCGAGGAACCACTGCCGCTCCTGCCCGAAGGAGGGCACCGGGGAGGCGCCGCCCCGCGCCGGGATCCGCCCCGGTGCCTCCGTCGTGGACACCCGCTCGTCCAGCAGCTCCTGGACACCGAGTGCGAAAGCGGAGAGGACCGGCGCCTCGAAGAGACGGCGCAGGGGCATCTCGACGCCGAAGGTCTGCCGCAGTCGGGAGATCATCTGGAGAGCCAGGAGCGAGTGGCCGCCGAGGGCGAAGAAGTTGTCCTCCATCCCGACCTGCTCCACCCCCAGCACCGCGGCCCAGACGGAAACCAGCTGCTCTTCGAGCGGGTTTCGCGGTCCGACCTCCGCGCGGGCCTCCGTCGTCTCCCACTCCGGCGCCGGACCGCTCGCGGCCAGGAGCTTGCGGTTCACCTTGCCGTTCTCGTTGAGCGGCAGCTCGGGAACCCGGAGAAAAGCCGATGGGATGAGGTACTCCGGCAGCTCCTCCCGCAGGGCTCCGGCGAGATCCGCGCTCGTGGCACCTTCAGCCTCCGGGGCCATGACCACGTAAGCCACCAGGCGACCGTCCCGCAGCACCACCGCGTTGTCGAGGACGCCGGGGCAACGCGACAGCGCCGACTCGATCTCGCCCGGCTCGATGCGGAAACCCCGTACCTTGATCTGGTTGTCGATCCGGCCGAGGAACTCGAGCGTGCCGTCCGGCAAGAAGCGAGCGAGGTCACCACTCCGGTAGAGCCGCGCTCCGGGACGGTCGGCGAACGGATCGGGGACGAAACGATCCGCCGTCAGGTCGGGACGATTCAAATATCCACGCGCCACCCCATCCTTGCCGCTGCAGAGCTCGCCGGGCACCCCGATCGGCACCAGCTGCCAGAAACGGTCGAGGAGGTAGACCGAGGTGTTGCCCAACGGCCGGCCGATCGGGATCGAGCCCGTGATCGATGCCGTCCCGGGGATCTCGTAGACGCTGGTGAAGCCCGAGTTCTCCGTCGGTCCATAGCCGTTGTAGAGCCGGCAGGTCGGGATCTCCGACAACAGCCGGCGAGCGTGGGCCGGCGAGACCACGTCGCCCCCGGCGAGGATCTGGCGGAGTGGGCGGAGTCCCGCGAGGTTCGAATCCACCCACTGATGGAAGAGCCCCGCGGTGAGCCACGCCATCGTCACTCCGTGACGGGCGATCGCGGCCCCCAGCTCCTCCAGGGACGATCGCGTGTCGCCGACGATCGCCAAACAGCTGCCGTTCAGGAGCGCGCCATAGATTTCGAGCGTCGAGCCGTCGAAGGTGATCGGAGCGATCTGCAGGAACACCTCATCGGGACCGAAATCCGCGTAGCCCGCTTCGCGAACCAGCCGCACCACACCGCGGTGGAGCACCTCCACCCCTTTCGGCCTCCCCGTCGAGCCCGAGGTGTACATGACGTAGGCGCGGTTCTCCGGCACGCTCGAAGCGAGGTCCGGCCGCGACTCGCTCTCCCGGGAGATCCGCGGCGCGTCACGGTCCAGGCAGACCAGCGTCGCCGTCTCCGGCATCGCCGGCAGCCGGCTCACCAGCTCTCCCGTCGTCACGCTCACCCGGACCGCCGAATCCTCCAGGAGGAAAGCCAGGCGCTCCGCCGGGTAGCTCGGATCGAGCGGCACGTAAGCGCCGCCGGCCTTCAAGATTCCCAGCTCCGCCACCACCACCGATGCCGAGCGCTCCAGACAGAGGCCGACGAGCGTCTCCGGTCCGACTCCCAGCCGGCGCAGGTAGTGGGCCAGCTGATTGGCCTGGCGATCGAGCTCCGCGTAGGTCAGCCGCTCGCTTTCCGTCACAATGGCCAACGCCGTCGGCCGCAGATCGACCTGTCGCTCGAAAACCTCGTGCACGCGCTCGCCGAGCGCGTAGCCGCCGCCCGTGACGCTCCAATCGTCGAGGAGCTGCCGGCGCTCCGCCGCCGCGAGGAGGATCATTTCGGAGAGCGGCCGCTCCGCCTCGGCGGCGGCGTTCCCCAGGAGGGTGAGGAAGTTTTCCACCAGGCGCGCCGCCGTCGACTCCTCGAACAACTCACGGTCGTATTCGAGCGCTCCCAAGACCCCGTCATCGAGCTCGGAAAGGGCGAACGTCAAGTCGAATTTCGCCGTGTCGGTCTCGACCGGGATCGCCTCCAGGATCAGGCCCGGCAGGCGGATCTCCTGGCCGGGGACGTTGTTGAGGGCCAGGACGACCTGGAAAAGCGGCGTATGGACGAGGCTCCTCTCCGGCACCAGCTCGTCGACCAGCTTCTCGAAGGGCAGCTCCTGGTGCGCCTGCGCCTCGAGGACGGTCTCACGGACGCGTTCGAGGAGGAGGAGGAAAGAAGGGTTGCCCGAGAGGTCGTCGCGGAGGACCAGGGTATTGACGAAGAAGCCGATCAGCCCCTCCGTCTCCATCCGGTTGCGTCCGGCGACCGGCGAGCCCACGGCGATGTCGTCCTGCCCCGAGTAGCGGTGGAGAAGCACGTCCAGCACCCCGAGGAGAACCATGAAGCGGGTCGAAGCCGTACGGCGGGCGAGAGCGCCGAGACTCGCGAGCGTCCCCTCCACGACGGCGAAAGGGAGCGCTCGGCCGCGGTGCCCGCGGCGCGCAGGCCGCGGCCGGTCGACCGGCAGCTCCAGCACCGGCGCCACCCCGGAGAGCTTCCCCCGCCAATAGCCGAGCTGCTCCGCGAACGCCGGGCTCCGCATCCACTCCCGCTGGCCGTGGGCGTAGTCGGAGTACTGGATCGGCAGCTCAGGAAGGGGTGAGGGACGACCTTCGACGAACGCCGCGTAGAGCGTCCCGATCTCTTTCGTCAACACCGCGAGCGACCAGCCGTCGGCGATGCTGTGATGGAAGTTGGCGAGGAGGAGATGCTCCTCCGCCGCGAGCCGCAGGAGGGTCAGCCGCAGGAGCGGCGCCACCCGGAGGTCGAACGGCCGCCGGGCCTCGGCCTCGCCCAGCCGCCGGGCCTCGGTCTCCTGCTCGTGCCGCGGTAAACCTGACAGATCGGCACTCGGCAGCGCCAGGGCGAGGCGGGGCGCGACCACCGGCACCACATTGCCGTCGACCTCGGAAAAAGCCGTGCGCAAAACCTCGTGGCGCTGCGCCACAGAGTCGAACGACGCGGCGAGCGCCGGGATTGCCAGGCGACCTCGGAAGCGGAGGAGGGCCGGCATGTTGTAGGTGGCCTGACCCGGGTCCAGCCGTTCGAGGAACCACTGCCGCTCCTGGCCGAAGGAGGGCACGAGCGGGGCGCCGCCCGGCGCCAGGAGCGCGCTGGGCGCCAGGGAAGGAACCTCGGCGAGCCGCTCCTCGACGCGCCGGGCGAAAGCCTCCAGAACCGGCGATTCGAAGAGCCGGCGAAGCGGCAGCTCGACGCCCAGGGCCTGGCGCAGGCGGGAGATCATCTGGAGCGCCAGGAGCGAGTGGCCGCCGAGCGCAAAGAAGTTGTCCTCGACGGAGATCCGCTCGACCCCCAGAACCTCGGTCCAGATCGCCGCCAGCGTCTTCTCCACCGGAGTCACCGGCGTGCGCGGCCCGGCCTGCCGGCGCGCCTCAGACTCCTTCCGCTCCGCCGGGCCGCTCTCGGCCAGGCGCATCTTGACCGCATCGTCGAGACGACCGAGGGATTCGAGCGTCCCGTCCGATCGGTAGCGGGCGAGGTCTCCCGTCCGAGAGAGCCGGGCGCCGGGAACGCCGCCGAAAGCATCGGGAATGAAGCGCTCCGCCGTCAGCTCCGGACGGTTCAGGGAATCGCGCGCCGAACCGTCCTCGCCGCTCCACAGCGCCCCGGCGGCCCCCACCGGCACCAGCTGCCAGGAGGAATCCAGCAGATAGACCGAAGTGTTGCCGCCGCCCGTCGAGCTCCAGTCGACGACCAGCTGCCGCCGCTCCGCCGCCGAGAGCACGGTCAGCTCGGAGAGTGGCCGCTCCGACTCGGCTGCCGCGCTTTTGAGGAGAGTGAGGAAATTCTCCCGCCAGCGCGCCGCCGTCGAGGCCTCGAAAAGCTCGCCGTCGTATTCGAGCACCCCGGAGACCTCGTCGCCCGATTCGGAGAGCGCGAACGTGAGGTCGAATTTCGCTGTCCCCGTCTCGACCGGAACCGTCTCCAGGGTCAGACCCGGTAGATGGATCTCCTGCCCGGGCACGTTGTTGAGCGCCAGGACGACCTGGAAAAGCGGCGTGTGGACGAGGCTCCGCTCGGGCACCAGCTCGTCGACCAGCTTCTCGAAGGGGACGTCCTGGTGCGCCTGCGCTTCGAGAACGGTCTCTTGCACGCGCTTGAGGAGCCGGCGAAACGTCGGATTGCCCGAAAGATCGTTGCGGAGGACCAACGTGTTGACGAAGAAACCGATCAGGTTTTCCGTCTCCAACCGGTTGCGCCCCGCGACCGGCGAGCCCACGGCGACGTCGACCTGGCCCGAGTACCGGTTGAGGAGCACGTCCAGAGCTCCGAGGAGGACCATGAAAAGGGTCGATCCCGTGCGGCTCGCGAGAGCGCTCAAGCGGTGGACCGTCGCCTCCGGAACCAGCAGCGGCAGCACCCCGCCGCGATACTTGCGATAGAGAGGCCGCGGCCGGTCGATCGGCAGATCCAGGAGCGGCGCGAGCCCTGAGAGCTTCCCCTTCCAGTAACCGAGCTGCACCGCGAGCGCCGGACCCCGCATCCACTCCCGCTGCCAATATGCATAATCGGAGTACTGGATCGGCAGCGCGGGGAGGCGCGCCGGACGGCCCTCCACGAACGCTTCGTAAAGCGCCCCGATCTCTTTAGTCAGCACCGAGAGCGACCAGCCGTCCGCGATGCTGTGATGGAGGTTGACGGCGAGGAGGTGCTCTTCCTCCCCGAGCCGTAAGAGCGTCAGGCGAAAAAGCGGGATTACCCGGAGGTCGAACGGCCGCCGCGCCTCGGCTTCGCCCAGCCGCCGGGCCTCGGTCTCCCTTTCCGGTCGCGGTAAAGCTGAGAGGTCGGCCATCGGCAGTGCCAGGGCGAGGCGGGGTGCGACCACCGGCACCACGTTGCCGTCGACCTCGGAAAAAGCCGTGCGCAGAACCTCGTGGCGCTGCGCCACAGAGTCGAACGACGCGGCGAGCGCCGGGATCGCCAGGCGACCCCGGAAGCGGAGGAGGGCCGGCATGTTGTAGGTCGCCTGCCCCGGGTCCAGCCGTTCGAGGAACCACTGCCGCTCCTGGCCGAAGGAGGGCACGAGCGGGGCGCCGCGGCGCGTCAGAGGCGCGCTCGGCGCCACGGGGAGAGCCCCGGCGAGCCGCTCCTCGACATGCCGGGCGAAGGCTTTGAGGACGGGCGAGTCGAAAAGCCGGCGAAGGGGCAGCTCGACGCCCAGAGCCTGACGCAGCCGGGAGCTCATCTGGAGCGCCAGGAGAGAGTGGCCGCCGAGGGCAAAGAAGTTGTCCTCTACGGAAACCCGCTCGATCCCGAGAACCTCGGCCCAGATCGCCGCCAGCGTTTCCTCCACCGAAGTCCGCGGTCCGACCTCCTCACGCGTCTCGGTGCCCTGCCAGTCCGGCGCCGGGCCGCTCTCGACGAGGAGCCTCCGATTCACCTTGCCGTTCTCGTTGAGCGGCAGCTTGGGAATCCTCACGAAAGCCGATGGAATCAGGTGCTCCGGCAGATCCTGGCGGAGGAAATCGGCCAGCTCCGCGCCCTTCGGGGGAGGCTCGGAGGTCACCACGTAGGCCACCAGCCGGCGGTCGCCCTGCGGGCCCTCCCGCAGCACGATGGCATTGTCGATCACCCCCGGGCAGCGCGAGAGAGCCGTCTCGATCTCCCCGGGCTCGATGCGGAAGCCCCGCATCTTGAATTGGTTGTCGAGACGACCCAGGTATTCGAGCGCCCCGTCCAGCCGGTAGCGAACGAGGTCTCCGGTCCGATAGAGGCGGGCCCCGGGAACGCCGCCGAAGGGATCGGGGATGAAGCGCTCCGCCGTCAGCTCCGGACGGTTCAGGTAGCCGCGCGCCAAGCCGTCCTTGCCGCTGCAGAGCTCCCCGGCGGCCCCCACCGGCACCAGCTGCCAGGAAGAGTCCAGGAGATACACCGAAGTGTTTCCGAGCGGCCGGCCGATCGGGATCGCACCCGGGATCGACGCCGCATCCGGAACGAACTGCGCGGTGGTGAATCCCGTGTTCTCCGTCGGCCCGTAGCCGTCGAAAAAGCGGCAATCGGGAAACTCCGTCAGCAGGCGACGGACGTGCGCCGGAGAGACCACGTCGCCTCCGGCGATGATCTGGCGGAGCGGACGCAAACCTTCCAAATGCGAGTCCACCCACTGGTGGAAGAAGCCCGCCGTGAAGCAGGCCATCGTCACTCCGTGCCGGGCGACCGCCGCGCTCAGGTCCGCGAGCGAGGTCTTGGAATCGCCGAGGATCGCGACGCAGCTGCCGTTTAGAAGCGCGCCGTAGATCTCGATCGTCGAGCTGTCGAAGGTGTACGGCGCGAATTGCAGGAACACCTCGTCCGGACCGAAGCGGGCGTAGCCCGCCTCGACGTTCAAACGCACGACGCCCCGGTGCAGGGCCTCCACTCCCTTCGGCCTCCCCGTCGAGCCGGAGGTGTACATGACATAGGCGCGGTTCTCCGGCACGATCCCGACATCCTTGGAATCTAGCCGCTCCGCGCTCTCCCGGGCGATCCGCGGCCCGTCCCGATCCAGGCAGACGAGCGTCGCGGATGTCGCCGAAATCGCAGGAAGGACACTCACCAGGGCCTCCGTCGTCACGATCACCCGTGCTCCCGAGTCTTCCAGGAGGAAAGTGAGACGTTCCAGCGGATAGGCCGGATCGACCGGGACGTAGACGCCGCCCGCCTTCAGAATCCCCAGCTCCGAAACGAGGACCCGCGCCGAACGCTCCAGGCAGAGGCCCACCGTGGTCTCCAGCCCGACCCCCAGCCGGCGCAGGTACCGCGCCAGTTGGTTGGCTTGGCGATCGAGCTCCTCGTAGGTGAGCCGTTCGCCGTCCGTCAAGACAGCCAAGGAGGTAGGCTGCAGATCGACCTGGCGCTCGAACACCTCGTGGACAGAGGCGCCGAGCGGATAGCCGCCGCCCGTCGCGCTCCAATCCGTGACCAACTGCCGCCGCTCCGCCAGCGAGAGGAGAGTCATCTCGGAGAGCGGCCGCCCCGCCTCGGACTCCGCGCTTTCCAGAAGAGTGAGGAAATTCTCCCGCCAGCGCGCCGCCGTCGACGCCTCGAAAAGCTCGCCGTCGTATTCGAGCGCCCCTGAGATCTCGTCGCCCGCTTCGGCGAGCGCGAAGGTCAGGTCGAATTTCGCCGTGCCGGTCTCCAGGGGGAGCTGCTCCAGGAGGAGACCCGGGAGCTCCAGCGCCTGTCCGGGCACGTTGTTGAGCGCCAGGACGACCTGGAAGAGCGGCGTGTGAACGAGGCTCCGTGCCGGCACCAGCTCGTCGACCAGCTTCTCGAAGGGAAGATCCTGGTGCGCCTGCGCTTCGAGAACGGTCTCGCGGACCCGCGCGAGAAGCCGGCGGAAGGTCGGATTGCCCGCGAGATCGTTACGGAGCACCAGCGTGTTGACGAAGAAACCGATCAGGTTTTCCGTCTCCATCCGATTGCGCCCCGCGACCGGCGAGCCGACGGCGATGTCGGACTGTCCCGAGTAACGATGCAGGAGGACGGAGAGAGCCCCGAGGAGGACCATGAAACGGGTCGACCCGGTGCGGCTCGCGAGAGCGCTCAGGCGGCCCGCCGTCGCTTGCGGAATCGGCATCGGGAGCGCCCCGCCGCGATACTTGCGGTGGAGCGGCCGCGGCCGATCGGTCGGCAGCTCCAGCACCGGCGCGAGCCCCGAGAGCTTCCCGCGCCAATAACTGAGCTCCGCGGCGAGCGCCGGACCGCGCATCCACTCCCGCTGCCAATGCGCGTAGTCGGAATATTGGATCGGCAGCGCGGGGAGGAGCGCCGGACGTCCGGCGAGAAACGCCGCGTAGAGCGCCCCGATCTCTCGGGTCAGCACCGCGAGCGACCAGCCATCGGCGATGCTGTGATGGAAGTTGGCGAGGAGGAGATGCTCTTCGGACTGGAGATCGACGAGCGTCAGCCGCAGAAGAGGAGCCACCCCGAGATCGAACGGCCGTCGGGCCTCGGCCGCGCCCAGCCGGCGGGCCTCGGCTTCCTGCCGCTCCCTGGGCAGGCGTTCGAGATCGACTTCCGGCAGCGCCAGAGAGAGACCGGGAGAAACCCTCGGCGTCACTCTCCCGTCGACCTCGGAAAAAGCCGTGCGCAGAACCTCGTGACGCCGCGCCATGAAGTCGAACGACGCCAGAAGCGCCGGGATCGCCAGGGGACCCCGGAAGCGGAGGAGGGCGGGCATGTTGTAGGTCGCCTGCCCGGGGTCCAGCCGTTCGAGGAACCACTGCCGCTCCTGCCCGAAGCTCGCGACGAGTGGACCGCCGCGTCGCGCCAGGAGCGGGCTGGGCGCCTTGGGGGGAGCCGCGGCGAGGAGCGCTTCAACATGGACGGCGAAGGCTTGGAGGACCGGCGACTCGAAGAGCCGGCGCAGCGGCGGATCGACGCCCAGGGTCCGCCGCAGCCGGGAGCTCATCTGGAGCGCCAGGAGCGAATGGCCGCCGAGGGCGAAAAAGTTGTCCTCCACAGAGACCTGCTCGACCCCGAGCACCTCGGCCCAGATGGCCGTCAGCGTCTCTTCCAGCGGGGTGACCGAAGTCCGTGGTCCGCTCTCCCCGCGCGCCTCCCGTCCGTGCCAGTCCGGCGCCGGGCCGCTCGCGGCCAGGAACTTCCGGTTCACCTTGCCGTTCTCGTTGAGCGGCAGCTCGGAAATCCTCACGAACGCCGACGGAATCAGGTGCTCCGGCAGGTCCCGGCGGAGAAAATCGGCCAGCTCCCGGCTCGCCGGGGGAGGCTCGGAGGTCACCACGTAAGCTACCAGCCGGCGGTCGCCGTGCGGCCCCTCCCGCAACACGATGGCGTTGTCGATCACGCCCGGGCAGCGCGAGAGAACCGTTTCGATCTCGCCGGGTTCGATGCGGAAGCCCCGCATCTTGAACTGGTTGTCGAGACGACCGAGGTATTCGAGCGTCCCGTCCGGCCGGTAGCGGGTGAGGTCCCCGGTCCGATAGAGACGAGCGCCGGGAACGCCGCCGAAAGGATCGGGGATGAAGCGCTCCGCCGTCAGCTCCGGACGGTTCAGGTAGCCGCGCGCCAGGCCGTCCTTGCCGCTGCAGAGCTCCCCGGCGGCCCCCAACGGCACCAGTTGCCAGGAGGAATCCAGGAGATACACCGAGGTATTGCCCAGCGGCCGGCCGATCGGGATCGCGCCCGGGATCGACGCCGCATCCGGAACGAAATGCGCGGTGGTGAATCCCGTGTTCTCCGTCGGCCCGTAGCCGTCGAAAAACCGGCAGTGGGGAAACTCCGTCAGCAAACGCCGCACGTGGGCCGGAGAGACCACGTCGCCCCCGGCGATGATCTGGCGGAGCGGAGCCAAACCTTCCAGATGCGAGTCCACCCATTGATGAAAGAAGCCCGCCGTGAAGCAGGCCATCGTCACCCCGTGACGGGCGACCGCCGCGCTCAGGTCCGCGAGAGAGGTCTTGGAATCACCGAGGATCGCAACGCAACTGCCATTTAAAAGCGCGCCATAGATCTCGATCGTCGAGCTGTCGAAGGTGAACGGCGCGAATTGCAGGAACACCTCGTCCGGACCGAAGCGGGCGTAGCCCGCCTCGACGTTCAGCCGCACGACACCTCGGTGCAGGGCCTCCACTCCCTTCGGCCTCCCCGTCGAGCCGGAGGTGTACATGACGTAGGCGCGGTTCTCCGGAACGATCGCAACCTCTTCGGAGCTCAGCCGCTCCGCGCTCTCCCGGGCGATCCGCGGCCAGTCCCGATCCAGGCAGACGAGCGTCGCGGGCGTCGCCGACATTGCCGACATCACGGGCAGGAGACTCGCCAGGGCCTCCGTCGTCACGATCACCCGCGCTCCCGAGTCTTCCAGGAGAAAAGTGAGACGTTCCAGCGGATAGGCCGGATCTAGCGGGACGTAGACGCCGCCCGCCTTCAAAATCCCCAGCTCCGAAACGAGGACCCGCGCCGAACGCTCCAGGCAGAGACCCACCGGCGTCTCCAGCCCCACCCCCAGCCGGCGCAGGTAGCGCGCCAGTTGGTTGGCCTGGCGATCGAGCTCCTCATAGGTCAGCCGTTCGTCGTCCGTCACGACCGCCAGGGAGGTAGGCCGCAGATCGACCTGGCGCTCGAACACCTCGTGGACACAGGCGCCGAGCGGATAGCCGCCGCCCGTCGCGCTCCAGTCTGTGACCAGCTGCCGCCGCTCCGCGACCGAAAGGAGAGTCAGCTCGGAGAGCGGCCGCTCCGACTCGGACTCCGCGCTCCCCAGGAAGGTCTGGAAATTCTCCGCCCAGCGCGCTGCCGTCGCGGCCTCGAAAAGGTCGCTGTCATATTCCACAGTCCCCGAGAGCGTCCGCTTCGACTCGGCGAGCGCCACGGTCAAATCGAATTTCGCCGTGCCGGTATCGAGCGGCAGTCGTTCGAGGAGGAGACCCGGGAGCCGCAGCTCCTCGCCGGGAACGTTGTTGAGCGCCAGGGTCACCTGGAAGAGCGGCGAATGGACGAGGCTCCGCTCCGGCACCAGCTCGTCGACCAGCTTCTCGAAGGGCAGATCCTGGTGCGCCTGGGCTTCGAGGACGGTCTCCCGCACCCGCTCCAGCAAACGGGTGAAGGTGGGATTTCCCGCCAGGTCGTTACGGAGGACGAGCGTGTTGACGAAGAAACCGATCAGGTTTTCCGTCTCCTCCCGGTTGCGGCCCGCGACCGGCGAGCCGACGGCGAAATCCTCCTGCCCCGTGTAGCGATGGAGGAGAACGGAGAGAGCCCCGAGGAGCACCATGAACCGGGTCGATCCCGTGCGGCGGGCGAGAGCGTTCAGGCGGCCGAGCGTCTCCTCGCGGATCGAGAGCGGCAGCGCCCGGCCGCGATACCTGCGCTCCAACGGCCGCGGTCGATCGATCGGCAGCTCCAGCACCGGCGCCAGCCCCGCCAGCCGCTTTCGCCAGTACTCGAGCTCCGCCGCGAGCGCCGGCCCCCGCATCCACTCCCGCTGCCAGCGCGCGAAGTCCGCATATTGGATGGGGAGCGCGGGGAGCGGCGAAGGCTCTCCTGTGGACAATGCCGGATAGAGCGCCCCGATCTCTCGCGTCAGCACCGCGACCGACCAGCCGTCGGCGACGCTGTGGTGCAGATTGACGAGCAGGCGATGCTCGTTGCCCGCCAGTCGCAGGAGGGTCAGGCGGAGGAGCGGCGCCACGGTGAGATCGAACGGCCGCCGGGCCTCGGTTTCTCCCAGTCGGAACGCTTCAGTCTCCTTCTGATCGCTGGGCAGGCGGTCGAGATCGATGACCGGCAGCGCCGGGGAGCATTGGGGCGCGATCTGGAGCGCCACTCTGCCGTCGGCTTCCGAAAATGCCGTGCGCAGCACCTCGTGGCGCCGCGTCACCTCGGCGAACGACGCGGCGAGCGCCGGGACCTCCAGGCGACCCTCGAAGCGGAGGAGGGCCGGCATGTTGTAGGTCGCCTGCCCCGGGTTCAGCCGTTCGAGGAACCACTGCCGCTCCTGCCCGAAGGAAGGCTCGCGGGGAGCGCCGGCGGGCGCCGGGGCCAGGCGCGGCGCTCCTGGAGTCGGCGCCGAGGCGCTCGTCCGCTCGGGGAGGAGCTCCTCGACCCGGAGGGCGAACGCCCGGAGGACCGGCGACTCGAAGAGCCGCCGGAGCGGCATGTCGATGCCGAAGGCCCGGCGCAGGCGGGCACCCATCTGGAGCGCCAGGAGCGAGTGCCCGCCGAGATCGAAGAAGTTGTCCTCCGCTCCGACCCTCTCGACCCCGAGGACTTCGGACCAGATCACGGCCAGCTCCTCCTCGACCCGGGTCATCGGGGTGCGCGGGCCGGTCTCCCGGCCCGCCTCCGCGGCCTGCCAGTCCGGCAGCGGACCGCTCCGGGCGAGAAGCTTCCGATTCACCTTGCCGTTCTCGTTGAGCGGCAGCTCGGCAACGCGGACGAAAGCCGATGGGATGAGGTACTCCGGCAGGTTCTCGCGCAGGAACCCCGAGAGATCGGCGCTGGTGGGAGCCGGCTCTGGCCCTGCGGCCAGGACGACATAGGCCACCAGACGGCGGTCGCCCCGCGGACTCTCGCGCAGGACCACCGCGTTGTCGAGGACGCCGGGGCCACGCGACAGGGCCGACTCGATCTCGCCCGGCTCGATGCGGAAACCGCGCACCTTGATCTGATTGTCGATCCGGCCGAGAAACTCGATCGTGCCATCCGGCAGGTAGCGCGCGAGGTCGCCGCTCCGGTAGAGCCGTGCCCCGGGACGAGCGGCGAACGGATCGGGGATGAAACGGTCCGCCGTCAGCTCCGGACGGTTCAGATAACCGCGCGCCACCCCGTCCTTGCCGCTGCAGAGCTCGCCGGGCGCCCCGATCGGTACCAGCTGCCAGGAACGATCGAGAAGGTAGACCGAGGTGTTGCCGAGCGGCCGGCCGATCGGGATCGAGCTGCTGATCGATGCCGCGTCGGGAACGAGGTAGGCGCTGGTGAACCCTGAGTTTTCCGTCGGTCCGTAGCCGTTGTAGAGTTGGCAGGTCGGAATCTCGGTCAGCAGCCTGCGGGCGTGGGTCGGCGAGACGACGTCGCCCCCGGCGATGATCTGGCGCAAGGGCCGAAGCCCTTCCAGGTGCGAGTCCACCCACTGGTGAAAGAGGCCCGAGCTGAGCCACGCCATCGTCACCCCATGGCGGGCGATCGCCCGGCCCATTTCCTCCAGGGAGGACCGGGTGTCGCCGACGATCGCGACGCAGCTGCCGTTTAAAATCGCGCCGTAGATTTCGAGCGTCGAGCCGTCGAAGGTGATGGGCGCGATCTGCAGGAACACCTGGCCGGGACCGAAGTCCGCATAGCGCGCCTCGCAGACCAGCCGCACCACCCCGCGGTGGAGCACCTCCACCCCTTTCGGCCGGCCCGTCGAACCGGACGTGTACATCACATACGCACGGTTCTCCGGAAGGCTTTCCGCCAGGTCCAGCCGCGCTTCGCTCTCCCGGGAGATCCGCGGCCCGTCCCGCTCCAGACAGACCCGCGTCGCCTCCGAGGTCTGCGACGTCGGCATCGTGGGCAGCCGATTCATCAGCTCTTCCGTCCCTACGATGATCCGGAGCCCGGTGTCCTCGAGGAGGAACGCCAGGCGTTCGGCCGGATAGCTCGGATCGAGCGGCACGTAGGCGCCGCCCGCCTTTAAAATCCCCAGCTCCGCCACCACGACCGCTGCCGAGCGCTCCAGGCAGAGGCCGACGAGCGTTTCCGGCCCCACCCCCAGCCGGCGCAGGTAGTGGGCCAGCTGGTTCGCCTGGCGATCGAGCTCCTCGTAGGTGAACCGCGCGGTCTCCGTCACCATCGCCAACGCCTGCGGCCGCAGATCGACCTGGCGCTCGAACACCTCGTGCACCCGGGCGCCGAGCGCATAGCCGCCGCCGGTGACGCTCCAGTCGACGACGAGCTGCCGCCGCTCCGCCGCCGCGAGCAGGGTCCGCTCGGCGAGCGGTCGCTCCGCCTCGGCTCCGGTGCTGCCGAGGAGGGTCAGGAAGTTCGCCACCAGGCGCGCCGCGGTCGCGGCGTCGAAGAGGTCGGTGTCATATTCGAGGACGCCCGAAAGCTCCCCGTCCTCCGGCTCGGTGAGCGCCAGGGTCAGGTCGAACTTCGCCGTGCCGGTGTCCAGGGGGAGCCGTTCGAGGAGCAGATCCGGCAGCCGCAGCTCCTGGCCGGGGACGTTGTTGAGCGCCAACATCACCTGGAAGAACGGCGTGTGGACGAGGCTCCGCCGTGGCATCAGGTCGTCGACGAGCTTCTCGAAAGGAACGTCCGGGTGCGCCTGGGCTTCCAAAACCGTCTCCCTTACGCGCTCCAGAAGCTGACGAAAGGTCGGCTGGCCGGAAAGATCGTTGCGGAGGACTAAGGTATTGACGAAGAAACCGATCAGGTTTTCCGTCTCCATCCGGTTGCGGCCGGCGACCGGCGAGCCCACAGCGATGTCGTCCTGCCCCGTGTAGCGATGGAGGAGGACGTCGAGCGTTCCGAGGAGGACCATGAACGGGGTCCAGCCGCCGCCGCGGGACTCGGCGCGGAGCACCGTGAGCGCCTGCCGCGGCACGGCGAAGGGGAGCGAGCGGCCGCGATGGCTCCGTGCGAGCGGCCGCTGCCGGTCGGTCGGCAGATCGAGGACCGGCGCCAGCCCCGAGAGCTTGCCCCGCCAATAATCGAGCTGCTCCGAGAGCTCCGGCCCGGCGATCCACTGCCGCTGCCAACGCGCATACTCCGAATATTGGAGGGGAAGCGCTGGGAGCGGCGACGGTCGGCCGGCCACGAACGCCGCGTAGAGCGTCCCGACCTCCTGCGTCAACACGGCGAGCGACCAGCCGTCCGCGATGCTGTGATGGAAGTTGACGACGAGGAGCTGCTCCTTCGCCGCCAGGCGGAGGAGGATCAGCCGCAGGAGCGGCGCCCGGGTGAGGTCGAACGGCCGCCGCGCCTCCGCCTCGCCGAGCCGGCGCGCCTCGGTCTCCCGTCTTCCCCCCGGCAGGCCGGCGAGATCGACCGCCGGCAGCGCGAGAGAGAGCCGGGGAGCGATCACCAGCTCCACCCCCAACTCGCCAATCTCGCCAATCTCGCCTATATCGGCGACATAGAACGCCGTGCGGAGCACCTCGTGGCGCCGGACGACCTCGTCGAACGACGCCGCGAGAGCCGGGACGACGAGCCGGCCGGTGAAGCGGATGAGGGCCGGCATGTTGTAGGTCGCCTGGCCGGGGTCGAGCTGCTCCAGGAACCACTGCCTCTCCTGGCCGAACGAGGGCACCACCGAGGCGTCCGCACCGGCCGGCCGCAGGCGCGGCGCCGGCGCCGGCAGCGCCGCGGTCGATCCATCGAGAAGCTCCTGCACGTGGACCGCGAAGGCCGCGAGCACGGGCGACTCGAACAGCCGGCGGAGCGGCAACGTGATGCCGAAGCGGCGATTGAGCCGGGAGACCATCTGGGTGGCGAGGAGCGAATGGCCGCCGAGCGCGAAGAAATTCGCCTCCACGTCGATCTCCGATACCCCCAGGAGGCTCGACCAGAGGTCGGCCAGCTCGCGCTCCGCGGCCGTCCGCGGCGCGGTGCCCTGGCGATCTCCCCGAAGCGCGCTCCCGGCCGGCTCCGGCAGGGCTTTGCGATCGAGCTTGCCGCTGGGGGTGAGCGGCAGCTCCGTGAGCAGGGTGAACGAGGCCGGGACCATGAAGTCCGGCAGCTCGGCCCGCGCCCAGGCCTGGAGATCGGCCAGCAGGCGCTCCGGGCTCCCCCAGGCATCGGCCTCGCGACGTTCCTCGCGTCGTTCCTCGCTCAGCTCCGCCGGCATCGCCGGCGGCTGCGGACGCCGGGCGTAGAGGTTGTAGAGATGGAGGCCGGAGAGCGCCTCGTCCTCCTCGTAGGCGACCGCGAAGCCGTGCCCTTCGAGGAGGTCGACGATGCTGCGCAGCCGGCCGTCCAGGTCGTGCACCTCGGCCACCACCTGCTGGATCTTCGGCCAGTCCGCGGCCGCGACCCCCTGGAGCACGTCGAGCTCGGCCTTCTCGACGTCGACCTTGAGCAGGTCGATCCGCGCGACCCCCGTTTCCGCGATCACCTCGGAGAGCGTGCGGAGCGGGCAGACGAAGCTCTGGCTCTGCAGCCGGTCGTCGACCAGCTCGTCGAGCTCCCCTTCCGACAGGTCCCCGCCTTCGGTGTCCGCCAGCTGCTGGCGCAGGTAGCGCTTGACCGTCTCGTGATCCGCGGCGGCATCGGCGAAGGCGCCGGAGAGGATCGAGACGTGGGGAAAAAACTCGAAGCGCGCATTCCCCGGGGTGCTCGCGATGCCGTGCGCGAAGAGCCGCGCCGCGACCCCGTGGAGCCGCCAGTTGAGCGCCAGCACCTCGGCGATCGGCGGCAGGGGCTCGAAGGCATAGATCGAAAGGTTTTTCCACCGCTTGGAGATGGCGACGTCGAAGAGCCCCATGTTCGCCCCCACGTCGAAGACGCAGGCGCCGTCATGGAGGTCGATGCCGTGGCGGAAATAGCTCCGTTCGACGAACAGCTCGCGATAGAGGAACTCCGTCTCGCTGCGGTTCTGGTAGACGACCGTCATGCCGTTGGGCAGTTCGAGCGTCGAGCGGCCCGCGAGGAGCCCTTCCTGGCGCAGGCGGAGGATCTCGCTCACCGTCCGCGCCCGTTCGCGATCGGGCACGATGTACGCGGCGAGCCGGCGTTCCCCGGCGTCCCCCGCGATCGTGCGCCCGACGACCACCGCCTCCTGCACCGCAGGATGGCGGCTGAGGACCGCCTCGATCTCCCGCAGCTCGATCCGGAAGCCGCGGATCTTCACCTGGTCGTCGACCCGGCGCTCGAATTCGAGGTCGCCGTCGGGCCGCCGCCGCACCAGGTCCCCGGTGCGGTAGAGGCGCTCGCCCGGCGACGAGGCGAAAGGATCGGGGACGAACCGCTCGGCGGTCAGGTCGGGGCGGTTCCAGTACCCCATCCCCACCCCGGCCCCGGCGACGTGGAGCTCTCCCGGCACGCCGACGGGAGAGCGCGAGAAGCTCGCGTCGAGAACGTGGAGCCGCACGTTGGGGAGCGGCAGGCCGATGGGGACGGAGCTCGCTGCCGACTCTTCTGCGAAGTCGACGATCGCCGAGGCGACGACGTCCGTGCACTCGGTCGGCCCGTAGGTGTTGGCGATCCGCGCCCGGCAGAGCCCCGACTCCATCCACGGCGCCAGGCGTTGGCGGGAGATCGGCTCGCCGCCCAGAAAGACCCAGCGCAGCGAGCGCAGGCCTTCGAGGCTCGAAAAGCTTTCGATCAGGGGGTAGAAGGCGCTCGGCGTGCAGTTGATCCAGGTGATGCTTTCCCGGGCGACGAGGAGCGAGAGCGCCCAGGGATCGTAGGGCCCGCCGGGCGCCAGGTGCAGCTCCGCGCCCGCGAGGAAAGGGGCGAAGAGATTCTTCTGGGTGAGATCGAAGCTGAAAGACGAGACGAGGAGCACCCGGTCGTCGGCCGCAAGCTCGAAGGCGGCGGCGAACCAGCTCAGAAGGTTCAGGAAGCCGCGCTGGTAGACCCCGGTCCCCTTCGGCCGGCCGGAAGAGCCCGAGGTGAAGATCGAGTAGAGCAGCTGCTCCGGCACCTCCTCCCACTCGGGATCGCCGTCGTCGTGGCCGGCGAGCTGCAGCCCCCGGGAGTCGAGGCGGATCACCTCGACGTCGTTGATGCCGTCGATGCCGTCCGCGACCCGGGCGAGGCTCGCGCCGCCGGTGACGAGGACCCGCGCCCCGGAGTCGGCGAGCATGAAGGCCAGGCGCTCGCCGGGGTAGGCCGGATCGAGCGGCAGGTAGACCGCCCCGGCCTTGACCGTTCCCCAGAGGGCGATCAGCAGCTCCGGCGAGCGCTCCAGGCAAATTCCGACGAAAACCCCCGGCCCCACGCCGCGGGAGCGCAGCTCGCGGGCCAGCCGGTTGGCCCGCCGGTTGAGCTCGCCGTAGGTCAACCGCATGCCGGGAGCGCCGTCAGCGTCGCCGCCAACGATCGCGACCCGCTCCGGCGTCCGCGCCGCCTGCGCCTCGAAGCGGCGCCGCAGGCCCATCTCGGGCCCGCTCTCGATCTCGGTATCGTTCCAATATTCGAGAAGAGCTTGTTCCGCCGCGCTCAGAAGGGGAAGCGAGGCGAGCCGCGCGTCCGGCGCCTGGGCGACCGCCGCGAGGAGATTTTCGAGGTGGCCGGCCAGCCGTTCGATCGTCGTGGGATCGAAAAGGCTGCTGTCGTACTGGAAGGAGAAGGCGAGGCCGCTCTCGACCTCCGCGGCCACCAGGGTGAGGTCGAACTGTGAACGCTTTTCGCTCAGAGCGACGGATTCGAGCGTGAGCGGCCCCACCGTGAGCCGGGCGCCGGCCTCGCCGAGGGCGAAGCCGGCGAGGTCGGTCAGCTCCGCGAGGTGCGACTTCTGGAAGACGAAGGCGATCTCGAAGAGCGGCGTCTCGTTCGCCTCGCGGGTCGGTTGCAGGCGCTCGACGAGGGTCGGGAAGGGAAAAGCCTGGTGGGCGAAGGCGCCGAGGACCGTCTCTCGCACCCGGGCGAGAAACTCGCTGAACGCAGGCTCCCCGGAGGCATCCCCACGGAGGGCGACCGGGTTGACGCAGTAGCCCACGAGGTCGCGGAGCTCCGGCCGGGTGCGCCCCGACATGGCCGAGCCGACGATCAAGTCGGTCTCGCCGCTGTAGCGGTGAAGGAGGGTCTCGAAGGCGGCGAGGAGCACCATGTAGAGGGTCGCCCCCCGCTCGGTGCCCAGCGCCTGGAGCGCCGCCGTCCGCTCCGCGCCGAGCCGCAGCGAGAGCGCGCCGCCGAGCTGGGTCGGCGAGGTCGACCGCGGCCGGTCGGTCCGCAGGGCGAGGCGGGGCAGCTCCCCCGCCAGCTGCTCGCGCCAGTACTCCCAATGTGCCTCTCCGGCCGGACCCGCCATCTCTTCCGCCAGATCGAAAACGAAGTCGTCGTAGCTCGCGATCGCCGCGGGGAGGGCGGCGGGAGCCCCGCCGATCGCTTCTTCATAGAGCCGGCCGAGATCGCGGAGGAGGATCGCGAGCGACCAGAAGTCGGCGGCGATGTGGTGGATCGCCAAGAGGAGGAGAGGGGGGCTCGCCGGGCCGCGGGTGAGGACGGCGACCCGGAGCGGCGCCTCGCGCTCGAGGTCGAACGGCCGGTGGGCCTCCGCGCCGAGGAAGAGGTCGAGGCGCTCGGCGCTCCAGCCCGTCGCGTCCTCCTCCCGGAAGCCGAGCGGATAGCGTGCGTGCACCCGGCGGAAGGGCTCGCCCTCGGAGAGCGTCAACGTCGTCCGCAGGGTCGCGTGGCGCTCGCTCAGGCGTTCCAGGGCCTGGCGGAGGGCCGCCACGTCGAGCTCCGGGTGGACCGCGGCGACGCCGGCGAGGTTGAAGACCGCGTTCGCCGGCGCCAGGCGGTCGACGAACCAGAGCGCCCGCTGGCCTGGGGAGAGCGGACGCTCGTCCCGGCTCTCCGGCCGGCGCCGTTCGGCCTGTGGCGTCGACTCGGTCGAGGCCGCGGCGAGCGCCGCGCGGAGGGCCGCCGCGAGCTGCTCGATGCTGTCGCCTTCGAGCAGGTCGCCGAGCGGCAGAGAGACCCCGTACTCGTCCTCGATCGCCATCTTGAGCTCGACCGCGACCAGCGAGTCGACGCCCACCGCCGCCAGCGGCTGGTCGAGGCGGATCTTCTCCGGGGCCACCCGGGCGAGCCGCGCGACGTGTCCGCGCAGGGCTTCTGCCAGGGCGTCTTCCGGAGCGCCGTCCTTGGGGTCACGTTTCGATTTCACCATGAGAACCTTTACACCGGTCAGCCTGGAGGGAGCGCGAGCAGGCGAGGACCGTACAATAATCTAAACGTCGGGGGCGTAGAGCTCCGCCATGGCCACCAGGATCTGCCGCGGGCCGGTGAAGGGCTCCCGCCCGTGCGAGGCGAGGATGTTGTCGACCAGGAGCACGTCGCCCGGCTGCCACGCGAAGCGAATGGCGGTCGTCTCGTAGGCCTGGCGGATCTCGTCGAGCACCGCGGGGTCGATCGGCGAGCCGTCGCCGTAGAGGGCGTTTCGCGGCAGCTCGTCCTCGCCGAACTGGGCGAGGAGCGCCTCCCGGGTCACCGGCTCCAGGCTGGAGACGTGAAACATGTGCGCGTGATTGAACCAGACCGTCTCGCCGGTCTCCGGATGCACCCGGTGGGGCGGCCGCACCGCCCGCGTGCGCAGGCGATCGCCGCTCTTCCATTCGACCGTCATGTTCGCTTTCCGGCAGTACGCCTCGACGACGCTCCGCTCCGCGGTCTGGAACGCCTCCTGCCAGGAGAGGTCGACCCCCTCGCCGTAGTTTCTGACGTACATCACCTTCCGGCGCCTGAACTCCTCCTGGATCTCGGGCGCGATCCGCTCGATCACCAGCCGGTCGTCGGCGACCGGTGTCCGCCCCCCTCCGGCCGAGGCCTGCCGGCAGAAGAACCAGAGCTTTTTCGGCCACTGATGGGCGTAGGACATCTCATGGTGCATGGGGATCGTCTGGTCGGCGGGGAACTCGGTCGAGGTGTAAACACTTTTGCCCACCTCGGTCCGCGGCGCCGCGCGCTCGCTGTAGTCGAGGAGCTCGGGGGTGAAGGCGGAGGCCGCCTCCTTGAAGCGTTCGAGCGTCTCGATCCCGAAGTTGCGAAAGAGGATCGCCCCATGCTCGCGGAGGCGCTCGGCGACCGCCGGCCGCTGCGCCGCGAGCCAGCCGGCGAGGCTCACCTCGGGAAGGGCGGGCTCGACGACGAGCGGCAGCCGGGCGTCCGGCGCGTACGGCCGCACGGTCACCAGCGCCTGCTGCGAGGAGAGAGTGGGCGCCTTTCTCGCGAGGTTCCCCAGGCTCCGCTCCGGCCTGGCCGTCCGCTCTCCGTTCATCGTGCGCTCCCCACATGATCCCAGGCGACCGGATCGGCCATGCCGACGACCACCCGGCGCGGGCCGCTGTAGGGCTCGCGCCCGTGGGCGGTCAGCAGGTTGTCGAGGAGGAGCACGTCGCCCTGCCGCCAAGGGAAGGTCAGCGTCTGCCGCCGGTAGCTCGCCCGCAGCGCCTCCAGAACCTCGTCCTCGATGGGCGAGCCGTCGCCATAGTAGGTGTGGTTGGGCAGCTCCTCTTCCCGCAGCTCGGAAAGGAGCAGGTCGCGCACCGCGGGCTCCAGGGTCGAGACGTGAAAGAAGGTCAGGTGGTTGCACCAGCTCTCGGCGCCGGTCCTTGGATGCCGGGCGATGACCTGGCGCCGCTGGCGGGTCCGCAGCTTGCCGCCCGGGCGCCATTCGAGCTCGATCCGATGGGCGCCGCAGTAGGCCTCGACCTCGCCGCGGTCGGCGGTCTGGAAGGCCTCCTGCCAGCTCAACCCGAAGCCGCCGCCGAAGTTCCGCACATAGAGATAGCCGAGCCGGAAGAAGCGCTCCCGCACGTCCGCGGGGACGTCGGCCAGAACCTGGCGGCAGTCGGCGATCGGGGTGGCGCCCCCCTCCGCGGCGGCCTGGGCGCAGAAAAAGAGGATCTTCCGCGGAAATTCGAGGTTGTAGGACTGCTCGTTGTGGAGAAAGATCCGCTGGTCCTGCGGATGCTCGGTCGAGGTGTAGATGTTGCCGCTCACCTGGAGCCGCGGCGACGAGCGCTCGCGGTATTCGAGCGCCCCGGCCGACAGCGCGCCGACCAGCGCCTGAAACTCCTCCATCCCCGAGAGCCTAAAGCCGCGAAAGAGGATCGACCCGCGGGCCGCGAGCTCGGTTTCGAGCGTCTCTCGGTGGCTCGCCGCGTAGGCCCGCAGGTCGCAGCCCTCGGCGGTCGGCTCGACCACCCACGGAAAGCCCCGTTCGGCGTCGAGCGGATAGGTCCGGACCAGGGTCTCCGGGGAGATTTTGACCGCCGGGCGAGAGAGCGGCCCGAGCCGGTTGCTTCTGTCGTGGACGGCCATCGTGAGTTTTTACCCCTTCCAGCGGGCCCTCATTATAGGGTCTTCGCAGGCTTGCCGAAAGCCCCGGGTTCTGGCAGGCTTGAAGCGCGTCGCGAGGTCCGAGAGCGCGCGCGAGCGCTTGTTTCAGGGCTTATTTCACAACATTACTTGAGGAGAGGATCGAATGAGCCCCGCACCTTTGAACCCGGTGCCACAGGTGATCCCGGTGACCCCGGCGGACCTGCTCGCCCCGTACACCGTCTCGGGGCCGCGGGTGGAGAAGGTCGGCATCGAGGTGGAGATCGGCACTCTCGACGCCGCCACCGGCCGCTCCCTCCCCTACCACGGTCCGCAGGGCATCCGGGCGCTCCTCGAAGCCCTCCTCGCGGACGGTGGCGGCACCCCCTTGCTGGACGGCGAGAATCCGATCGGCCTGGAACGCGAGGACGGCTTGAAGCTCACCCTGGAGCACGGCGGGGCGATCGAGTACTGCTCGCCGCCCGCGACCGACCTCGTCGACCTCGCGACCACCCTCGAACGCCGGCTGGGCTGGATCGCCGGCATCGCCGAGCGCTTCGGCGCCGCCCTGGTGCCGGGCGGCAACCTGCCGTTCAACACCGTCGACGACCTCCACTGGGTGCCCAAGCCGCGCGGCCTCATGATGCGCCAGTTCTTCGCCGACCTGGGCGATCCCGGCTCCCTGGGCGCCGACGTCATGGGCCTCGGGCTCGCCACCCAGGCGACCCTCGACTATCTCTCGACCGCCGACATGGTGGCCAAGGCGCGGATGATGCTCGCCGCGACGCCGGTCGCCGGAGCGCTCTTCGCCAACTCGCCGATCGCGGGCGGCCGGGTCTCCGGCTCGCTCTCGCGGCGGATGGAGTTCTGGTTCCGCTCCGATCCGGCCCGCTGCGGCCCGCTCCCCTTCGCCTTGGGCGAGACCTTCGCGCCCGAAGACGTGGTCGACTGGCTCCTCACCCTCCCCATGATCTACCACAAGAACGCCGCCGGGCACTACGAGCGAGCGCCGAACCGCCCCTTCTCGGCGCTCTTGGCAAACGGCTTCGACGACGGCACCTTCCCGATCCTCGCCGACTGGACCTCGCACCAGATGCAGGTCTGGCCCGACGTCCGCATCCGCAACACCCTGGAAGCCCGGGTGACCGACGGTCCGGCTTTTCGGGAGATCCCGGCGGTGCCCACCTTCTGGACCGGTCTCGCCTACCATCCCCCCTCCCGAGAGGCCGCCTGGGATCTCCTCCGCGGCGCCAGCGCCGAGGAGTACCGCGAGGCGATGCGCGACGCCGCCCGCCAAGGCCTCGCCGCCAGCTACCGAGGCCAGCCGGTCCGCGAGCTGGCCGCCGAGCTCCTCCGCCTGTCCCGCGAGGGGATCGCGGCGAGGATCGCGGCCGGCCTCGACGGCCCCGAGGCCCTCACCTATCTCGACCCCCTTTCCGAGGTCGTCGAATCCGGCCAGACCTTCGCCGAGCGTGTTCTCAAGGACTGGGAAGTGAGCCTTGCGAAGCGCCCGGACCGCTGGGTGACGGCCTATCGCGTCCCGCCGTCGGTCTGAAGACGGCGGCAGGGCGGGAAATGGCGGGACGACGCCTCGACGGTCCCGGCAAACCTCTCGAAAACCCGCCGCAACCTCTCCGGGCGCCCCGGGGAGCTCTCCAAGCTCGCCCGAAACCTCTCGACGCGCCGCGGAAACCTCTCGAAACTCTCCCGGACCCCCTCCGGGAGCGCGAAAAACCGCTCGAAACTCTCCCCGAACCTCTCCAAACCCCGAGGAAACCCCTGGACGTTCCTTTCGGAGGTCTCTACACCCTTTTGGCGGCCGTGGAAACCCGAGCCGAGCGGTTGCGGCTGAGAATCCAGAGGTCGGAAAGACTTTTGGAGACTCTCGAAACTCGGGTCGAGAGAAGCGAAACGTCACCGGACGGGTTCCGAAGGACCCCGGAGGCGTTTTCCCTGAGCGTCGAGGGCTTTGGAGTGAATTTCCAGAGGTTTTCGGCGCTCCCGGAGACCTTCCGGGTGGGTTTCGAGGGGTCTGGGAGGCGCGCGGAGGGGTTTGGGGAGGGCGCGGAGAGGTGGGCGGGGATTTTTCGGGGATGGAGACGGTCCTACGGGGCTGTCCATCCGCCTTCCGAGCCCGGAGCGCTCGCCGCCAACAGCTGCAGGATCAACTCATCCTTGAACCTACCGAGCTCCTCGGCCTCCTCGGAGGTCCATCCAGCGGCCTGCGCCAGGGCAACCGGCTGGAGACCGCGGCCACGTTCGGATCCAGGAGCCCGCGCCGAAACTCGTCGAGCGTCATCTCGGAATCCCAGAGGAAATAAGGATGGCCCTGCCGATCGGTTAGCCGCCCGGGCGGCGTCATTCGGGTAACAGCCGGTATGTCGCTGACGATAAGATGAACGATAAATTCGATCATGCGGTCCTGCACATCTTCGTTGGCGCTAAGTAGGCACATAGGCACCGTGCGGGCGCGCGTCTCTCTGGGTCCCGGCCGATTCCCATTCACTTTTTGTTAGTTAGCCGCCGACTGCGTCAACCCTTATACAGGCATGCAACAGAGTAACCACGGCCGATATCAATCCGAGTATTAGCGCTGGCGGAGCCAACGGAAGCCGGAGAGCCTATCGTCAGAGCTGGCCTGCCCCATACTCCAGAGCATAGCGCCACCGCCCCAATCTCTCCCGGGAGCGCCGCAGTCGAAAGCGATCACCGAGAACAAGCGAGGAGATAAACCCCTCACCATCCGCGGGCAAGACCTGATAGCCAGCCGGACCCAGACTGCGGATCTCGAAAAGGAGGGATTCCTGGCGAGCGTCGATGGTCCAGAGCTCGGGAACCCCCGCCCGCGCATAAAAGCCGGGCAGGCGCTTCAAGTCCTTGCGGACCGAGGAGTCGCTCACGATCTCGATGACGAGGTCCGGAGATCCTTCGAGCTCGACGAAACGTCCTTCCCCCTTGCCAGCCCCCGGGACCTCGCGGACTCGACCGCTTTCCACCGATTCCCAAAGGACGACCACGACGTCGGGCTCGACCGAGAGTTGGGCGGCCGGGGAGACGATCCGGGTGCGGTCGATGAAGACGTTCCCTCGACCCGTTTTGACCACCAGGGCATAGAGCTCTCCAGAGACCACGGTCTTGACGACGCCATGGGTATAGAGATCTTCGGGGCTCCGATCGACCTCCACCTCACCATCCAGGTAGTCGATGCGGCCGCGTTCGGGAAAGCCGGCCCCCTGCGACCAGCGGCGGAACTCGTCGAAGGTGTAGACCCCCGCCGGAATGCGTAAGTCTTCTTCGTCACCCGGAAGGACGACCGCTCGCATAGTCATGGGCTCACCTTGTCGGCCCGAAGGCCGAATTCGAGGGTAGCACGGGTCCCACCTATGTCCGACAGACGCTTTCCAGTCTCTGCTACACCTCTCCTTGCAAGGCACCTCTCCCCCTCCGCCAAAGAAAAAAATTTTGTTCCTCCGCTTTTGTCGCTTTCTCGGAATCCACTCTGAGACACTCTGCGACGTCAGACGAAGGAAGGGGGAAAGAGGGCTCTCGGATCAGGAGAGCCCCCTCCCCGAAGTTGCACCGGAGAAGAAGGTTGCACCCTGAAACCGGCGACGGCGAGCGCCCGGCATCTCAATTCGGAGGGCCGTGCGCGTCTGTGAGAGACAGCCGTTGCCTACGCTCAAAGCGAAGGAGACGCAAATGACCGCCACCACCTCGATCCCGTCCGTTACCCCCACCCCTCCCGCCAACCCCGCCAAGGGCAACCTGCGCGGCCAGACGACCCTGGTTGCCGAGATCGACCGCTGGCAGACGCTCGCCAACAACCTGGCACCGCAGATCGACCAGCTGCCGGTTCTCCAGGAGGAGTTCACGCAGTTCCAGACCGTGCTCGGGGAGGCGGTCGCCGTCCGCAACCAGATCAGCTCGCTGCAGGCGGACATGGCGGCCGCCTTCGAGGAGCGCAACCAGACGCTCCTCGACGGCGGGGACCTCTTCTCACGCCTGAGTCTCGCGCTCCAGGCCGTCCATGGGCCGACGAGCCCCCAACTGCGGGCGTACGGCCTGAAGCCGCGACGCCGGACCGGCCGGCCGCGCAAAACGGTGACTCTCCCGCCGCCGCAGGGGACCACTCCGGCGAAGACCGTCACGGCCGCCCAGCCGCCGGCCGAGACTCGGAAGTAGCAGAAGTAGCAATCAGAAGAAGGTAGGTAGGTGGGAGGAGGGCTCTCGGATCAGGAGAGCCCCCCCTCCGATGGAACGCCGGAAAGAAGGTTGCACCCTTAACCGGCTACGGCGAGCGCTCGGCTTCTCAATTCGGAGGGCCGGGCGCGTCTGTGAGAGACAACCGTAGCCTACGCCAAAGCGAAGGAGACGTAAATGACTGCCACCGAATCCACCTCGACCCCGCCGTCCGACACCCCCGCCACTCCCGCCAATCCCGCCAAGGGCAACCTGCGCGGCCAGACGACCCTGGCCGCGGAGATCGACCGCTGGCAAAAACTGGCGACCAAGCTGGCAGCGCAGATCGGCCAGATGCCGGGGCTTCAGGATCAGCTCACGCAGTTCCAGACCCTGCTCGCCGGAGCGATCGCCGTCCGCAACCAGATCAACACGCTGCACGCGGACATGGCGACCGCGTTCACCCAGCGCAACCAGCTCCTCCTGGACGGCGGGGACCTCTTCTCCCGGCTGAGCCTCGCCCTCCAGTCCGTGCATGGACCGACGAGCCCCCGCCTGCGGGAGTATGGTCTGAAGCCGCGGCGCCCGCTCGGCCGGCCGCGCAAAACGGTAACGCCCCCGCCGGGGACCACCCCGCCGCCGACGGTCGAGGTCGCGGCCACCCATCCGTCCACCACCGCATAAGCGGCAACCTCAAGGGGGGCCGGCCGGCCCCCCTTGTCCTCCTACCCTTCCGGCGAGCACCCACTCCACCCCCCGCGCGATGGGAAACCGCCGGAGTACCCGGTAGTCCATCCCGTGGAGGCGGAGCCCTCCCCGTCCGCCGAGGCGGTTCATGAGATCTCCCTCTTCTAGAAGGTAGTCCGGCGCGCGCCGGCGCCAGAGGGAATCGAGAGCCGGGTCGTTCGGGTCGTCGAAGGGGCCGCCCCGCTGGCGGATCAGGCGGGCGACCTCGGGCTCGGTCAGACCGAAGGAGTAGTCGAAGACCGGATGGCCGGAGACGTAGGCGAGAGCGCCGATCCGGCGGGTGGCGATCCGGGTTCCGGGGGGGAGATGGTCGCGCATCCAGAGGGCAGGCGGGAGAAGGGTGGCGCTGGTCAGGATGTAGCCGGGATAGGCGAGGCGCTCGGCCTCGGTCGCCCGGGCGAGCGTCGCGGCGGCGCCGTAGAGGGCGGCGGCGGCGGCGAGGGCGAGCGGCGCGAGGCCGCGACGGAAGCGGAGGCGCTCTTTTCGCGGCGTCCCGGCGTTCTCGGCGTTCTCGGCGGTGAGCGCGATCCCCCAGGCGAGGGCGAGGACCGCGGGGGCGGTGAAGCGATAGAAGACCGTCCGGTCGAGACCCAGGAAGCCGCCGAGGAGGAGAGCGGCGAGCGCCACCCCGGCCACGGCGACGCTCCACAGGCGGAGGAGGCCGCCGCCTGGGCTTTGGGTGAGCACGGCGCGCTCGGCGTCGAGCGCCCCGACCCCGGCGAGGAGGAGGGCCGCCGGCACGTAGGGGGCGGAGTAGCGGCCGAGCTCGGTCCAGTCGGGCCGGGCGTAGAGGGCGAAGAGGAACCCGGTGCCGACGATCGCCCCGGCCGCGGCGGCGGCGAGCGGGGCGACCCGGCGGAGGGCGAGGAGGCCCACGGCGAGGAGCGAGAGGGCGAAGAGGCCCCCCAGGGGAAAGGCGAGGTTGACCGCCGAGCCGTCCAGAAAACCGAGGAGGGTCTCCAAGGCGGCGCGGACGGTGGGCGGCTTGGCGCCCCAGGTGTTGGGGAGGAGAGCGCCGAAGTAGCGCCAGCGCGCGAAGGTGATCCCAGCGAGGAGCAGGGCGAAGACCCCCAGGCCGCGGAAGGGACGGGGGATCGACGTACGGAGGAGCCCGGCGAGGACCACCATCGCGGGATAGACGAGGACCGCCTCCGGGTGGAGCAGGAAGGCGAAGGCGCCGAGGAACGGCAGCGCGGCCCAGCCGCGCTCGCGGCAGGCGATGGCGAGCATGGCGGTGAGCACGGCGGCGAGGGCGCCGGTCTCCATGCCGAGGAGCGAGAAGCTCACGAGGTCGGCGTTGACCGCGGCGAGGAGGACGACGCCCAGGGGGAGGACCGCGAAGGGAGGCCAGGCGGGCTCCAGACGGCGGGCGAGGGGGACGGCCGCTCGATAGAGGAGGAAGAGCGCGAGCCCGAGGCCGGCGAGGCCGAGGAGCTTGGCGGCGAAGGGCGGCGAGGAGAGCCGCGCGAAGGGGGTGAGGAGGAGGAGCCAGCCGATGTTGGTGACCCCCTCCACCCGCTCCCCCGGGTTGAAGACGAAGCCCCGCCCGGCGAGGAGGTTGGAGACGGTGCGCAGGCCGATCCAGGCGTCGTCCAGGAAGAGGCCGCGGTAGACCCAGGCGACGACGGCGAGCCAGAGGGCCGGCAGGGCGGCGCGGCGGAGAGAGGAGAGGGGCAGGTTCGGGGTCATGGTGTACGGCCGTAGCCTCGACGGGTCCGGCGCAGAGAGGAGGCTTTTCAGCGGGCTTCAACCAGCGTAGCCCATCGCCCGGAGATGCACCGGCGGGCCACGCGCCGGGAGGAGAATCAGGACGCGGGACGGAACCGACCTACCCGCCGATCTCCATGAAGCTCACGAGATTCCCATAGTCGCCCTGCGCCAGCATGTGCTCGGCCGGCTTTTCCTGGAGCACTCTCAGGATCTCGGACTCCAGCGCGGCGCCGGGGTCGGCGGCTTCGAGGCAGGGGCGGAGGGGGTAGTTCCTCTCAGCGAAGAGGCAGAGCCGGAGCTCGCCTCGGGCCGAGAGGCGCAGCCGGTTGCACTCGGCGCAGAAGGTGTGGGAGAGGGGCGTGATGAAGCCGACCGTGCCGGCGGCCCCCGGGATGCGGAAGGACTTGGCAGGGCCGGTTCGGTACTCGAAGTCGGCGGCTTCGAGCGCTCCGTAGCGCGCCTCGACCCGCTCCCGCACGTCGTCGCAGGTGGGGACGCGGCCGGCGACGGAAGGTTGGGAGCGTTGGTTGGCGGCGGTCGGCATCATCTCGATGAAGCGGACGGCGAGCGGCTGGTCGAGGGTGAGGGCGACCAGGCGGTCGGCGTCGGCCAGGCTCTCCTCGCCGGTCAAGACCGCGTTCAGCTTGACCGGATCGAGGCCGGCGTCGAGCGCCGCCTCCACGCCCTCCCAGACTTTCGCCAGGTCGCCGCGGCGGGTGATCTCGCGGAAGCGCTTGGGGTCCAGGGTGTCGAGGCTGATGTTCACCCGGTCGACCCCGGCTTCTTTCAAGGCCGGCGCCAGGCGGGCGAGCTCGGTGCCGTTGGTCGAGAGGGCGAGGTTCTTCACCCCGGGGAGGGCCTTCACCCGGCGGACGACCTCCAGGATGTCTCTCCGCACCAGCGGCTCGCCGCCGGTCAGGCGGACGCGGTCGATGCCCAGCCGCACGAGGGCACCTACGATGGCCTCGATCTCTTCGGGAGAGAGGAAGTCGCGGTCGCCGAAGGGGAACTCGGCATCTTCCGGCAGGCAGTAGGTGCAGCGCAGGTTGCAGCGATCGGTGACCGAGACGCGGAGGTAGGTGAGGCGGCGGCCGAAGGCGTCGATCAGCCGGGTGCGGCTCTCCTGGTGCGGATCGTGGCTCGGCAGGCCGAGGGGGAGCGGCGGAGCGGGGACGGGGCTCTGGGAGGATGCGCTTCCAATGGTGTACAGGCGGCTCATGAGCTCTCCTCGCGGCCCCTCCCGTCTTTGGACTCGAGGGTGGAATCGATCGCAATCGACGCCGAGCGCGGCGCCGCGAGGCACCGTCTCGGCCCACCTTTCCAAGCACGGGAGGCGACCAGGTTTCCCCAGCCACCCTAACGGCCTGCCCCTCCGTCGGATTCCCGGGGAGGATGGGACAGGCTCGGAGGGCCGTCCACGCGGCTATTGTAGTCGAGGAGCGCCAAAAGCCGCCACGGAGGATAAACTCCCCTAGAATGAGCCTCAGAAGGAGAGGTTCGGGGAAGGTCGGGGTGGGGAGGGAGCCCTGCCGGAGCGCAGCTGGGGGAGCCAGCCGGGCGTCGCTTGACCCTGGGCGTCCCTGTTTCTAGAATCCCGGCACCGTCGTACCCTCCGACCCCTGGTTCATGCGCCGCGAATGATCACCGGCTACAACACCGACGTCCGTCATAACGACGTGGTCTTCCACGTCCAGACGGAAGACAAGGGGGCCTCCAACCCCTTTATCGAGAGCCTCGTCTACGTGGGGGGCCAAGTTCTCGCGAGCAAGCGGGCGAGCTACGCCGAGCTCCTCGCCCAGGGCAAGGACGACAAGGCGATCACCGTCTTGATGGACCACCAGCACCGGACGATGATCGCCGCCATCCGCTACGGCAAGTTCGACGAGAAGCTCCAGTCCCTGGCGAGCGGACGGCCGTCGACGGGCAGCCTCCACACCCCGGTCGTGCCGCTCTCGGCCGGTCCCATGGCGGTCCCTCTCGACATGCAGGCGACCCTGGGCCCCGCCGCCGCGGCGCCCAGGAACACCGCCTCGGCGCCGGTCCCCGTCCGGGCACCGACGGCCGAGATCCCGGTGCCGCAGCCGGCCGCTCCACCGCCGGCCCCGGTCCCGCCAGCAGCCTCGCCGGCCTGGCCGGCATCACCGGCATCGCCGGCTGTCGTGCCGCCGAGACCTCCGGCACCGTCCCCGGTATCCCCGGTATCCCCGGTATCCTCGGCCGCGCCGGCATCGTCCACGGCGCCGACCCTGGCGCGGCCCGCGGGCTCGGTGCTGGCGGCGGCCAAGGTCGACCGCAGCCTGGACCAGGTGATCCTCGAGTATCTGACGAGCGAGGCCGACCAGGAGCAGCTCCTCCTCTTCCTCGAAGGGGAGGCCCATCTCAACCTCGGTCAGCCGGCCGCGGTCGCCCTGCGGGCCAGCTCGAGCAAGAGCGGGATGCCGGTCTCCGGGGCCCAGGTTTCGGTCAAGATGATCTCGACCGCCGCCGAGCCCCGCATGCTCGCCGCCGGCCACACCGACGACGAGGGCGCCCTGGCGCTCGCTTTCGACATCCCGCCGCTCACCCGCGGCACGGCGGCCCTCATCATCACCGCCGTGGCGTCGATCGGCCGGGCCGAGCTCAAACAGCTTCTATAAATGAAGATGGGGAAGGAGCCGGGGGAATGCCTCGGCCCACGAGCTGCGTTACCATAGCCGCCATGACGGAGTTGGAGCTGCGAGAGGACACTCTGCCGATCGTCTTGAACGGCGAGCCGAAGAGCGTCACCCCGGGCTTCACGGTCCTCGACCTGCTGTCCGGGTTGGGACGGCACCCGCGGACCGTGGCGGTCGAGCTGAATGGCGAGATCCTGCCGCGCGACGAGTACGCCGCGCGGGCGCTCCACCAGGGCGATCGTCTGGAAGTGGTCCACTTCGTGCAGGGTGGACGGGATTGAAGGGGTGGGCTTGAACGTGGAGTGCCGGAGAAGCGAATGGCACTTGTCCTCGGTTCCGCCCCTCGGGTATGATTCGGTTGCAACGGGCCGCTAGCTCAACTGGCAGAGCAGCAGACTCTTAATCTGCGGGTTGGAGGTTCGATTCCTCCGCGGCTCACCATTTCACCTTCCGATACCCCCTTCTCCAGCTTGGCCAGGTCTGCGAAAGTGGCGGAATTGGTATACGCGCTAGACTTAGGATCTAGTCCCGAGAGATCGGGTTGGGGGTTCGAGTCCCCTCTTTCGCACCAGAGGATAAAAAGACTATGAGCGTGGTCGTATCGATCGAAGACGTGGGACCCTGCAAGAAGCAGCTCAAGGTGGAGGTGCCGGCGTCCGAGGTGGAGGCCGAAATCCAGCGGGTCGTGAAGGACTACGGCCACCGCGTCAAGATCCCCGGCTTCCGCAAGGGCAAGGTGCCACAGGAGCTGGTGCGGCGGCGCTATCAGAAGGACATCGACCAGGAGGTCGTCGAGCGCCTGCTCCCCAAGTTCTGGCAGCAAGCCCAGGAGGAGAGCGCGATCGACCCTCTCCTGCCGCCCGAGGTCGACGAGGTCCAGGACGTGGTCCCCGGCGGACCGCTCACCTTCACCGCCTCGGTCGAGACCCGGCCGCAGATCCAGCTCAGGAACACCACCGACTTCAACCTGCCGAATCCGCCGGTCGATCCCGGCACGATGGAGATCGACGACACCCTGGAGGACTTGAGGAAGCAGGTCTCCCTGTGGGTCCCGGTCGAGCGTCCGGCGGCGCAGGGCGACCAGGTCACCGCACAGATCTTCGAGACCAAGGACGACGGCACCGAGGGACCGGCCCAGTCGCTGGAGGTCGAGGTCGGCGACCGGCGGGCTCCGGAGGAGCTCTCGCTCGCCTTGACCGGCCTCTCCGCCGGCCAGGGGACGAAGTTCAGTCACCAGGTCACCCACGGGAATGGCCCCGACGATCCCGACGCGCACAGCCACGCGCACAATTTCCGGGTCGAGGTCCAGGCGGTCAAGGAGCGCGATCTGCCGCCGCTCGACGACGCCTTCGCGGCCAAGGTGAGCCCGGAGTTCTCTACCTTCGATGCGCTTCGAGAGGCCGTCGTCAGCCGCCTGAAGAGCAACAAGGAGAACGCCCGGCGTGAGCAGCGCTACGCGGCGCTCCTCGATCAGCTCCGCGAGCGCCACCCGCTGGAGCTTCCCGCCGGCGTCGTCCGCCAGGAAGTCGAGCGGATGGTCAGAGATGAGGCCGAGTCGCTCGCCCGCCAGGGGGTCGACCCCATGAAGGCCGGCATCGACTGGGGCCGGGTGTCCGAGGAGATGAACCCGGTCGCCGAGCGGCGGGTGCACGCCCGGCTGCTCCTGGATGCCATCGGCGAGGCCGAGTCGATCACGGTTTCGGACGCCGAGTTCGAGGGGGCCCTGGCCCTTCTCGCCCGCGCCCAGAACACCTCGACCTCGCAACTGCGCCGTTCGCTCGACGAGAACGGACGGCTGCCGAGCCTGCGCGGACAGCTGCTCCGCGACAAGGTCGTCCGCCGCCTGCTCGGGGAGGAGAGCGAAACCCTTCCCGGCGTTGACGCCAACGCCAACGAGGCCGGCGGCACGAGCGACAGCGGCGGCTAGACAGAAACGTAAGGTCGGAACGTATGGATCTGTAGCGAAGACCCGTAGGAGAAGAGAGAACGTTATGCTGATTCCAATGGTGGTCGAGCAGACGAACCGGGGCGAGCGCGCCTACGACATCTACTCGCGGCTCCTCAAAGACAACATCATCTTCCTCGGCCGGCCGGTCGACGACGACGTGGCCAGCCTGATCATCGCCCAGATGCTCTTCCTCGAAGCGGAGAACCCCGAGAAGGACATCTCGCTCTACATCAACTCGCCCGGCGGCTCGGTCTCCTCCGGTCTCGCGATCTACGACACCATGCAGTACATCAAGCCCAACGTGGCGACCTACTGCGTCGGGCAGGCGGCCTCGATGGCGGCGGTGCTGCTGGCGGCCGGCGAGAAGGGCAAGCGTACGCTTCTGCCCAACAGCCGGGTGCTGATTCACCAGCCCTCGCTCTTCGGACTCCAGGGGCAGCAGACGGACATCGAGATCCACGCCAAGGACATGCTGCAGATGCGGGACAAGCTCGACGAGATCCTCGCCTACCACACCGGCAAGACCAAGGAAGAGATCCACAAGGACACCGAGCGCGACCGTATCCTCGCGGCCGAAGAGGCCGTGACCTACGGGATCGCCGATCGGGTGATGGGGAAGCGCCGGAGCGGTCTGGCACCGGCGTAGGAAAGAGATTTTCGAGAAAGGCGGCGCATTCTGCCGTCCTCGCGACACTGTTGAAGCAGGAGACCCTGAGACACGGAGCCGGTCGAACGCGGCTGGCTTCTTGCATAGATTGGGGCGGAAGTGACGCCCTGGCGGAGCACGAGCGGAATAGCCTCAGCCGAACCCCCTGTTCTAGTGTCCATAGTTGACAGGGGTCGGGTACGCTCCTAGCATCCAGGCCATCCCGTCCACCGTTCGCACCACGGAGGAGAAATGCCGAAGAAAGACAGCGGCGACGAGCTGCCTGAGGTGCTCGTTCTGCAATAAGAGCCAGCGCGAGGTCAAGAAGTTGATCGCCGGACCGACCGTCTTCATCTGCGACGAGTGCGTCGACATCTGCCTCGACATCATCGCGGAAGATCGCATGCTGGAGCAGCAGCAGGACACCAACCTGCCGAAACCCAAGGAAATCAAAGCGCTGCTGGATGAGTACGTCATCGGCCAGGAGCAGGCGAAGAAGAAGCTCGCAGTGGCGGTGTACAACCACTACAAGCGGATCGATTTCGCCGAGAAGTCGCACGGCGAGGTCGAGCTGCAGAAGTCGAACATCCTCCTCATCGGCCCCACCGGCACGGGGAAGACCCTCCTGGCCCAGACGCTGGCCCGGCTCCTCTCCGTTCCCTTCACGATCGCCGACGCGACGACCTTGACCGAAGCCGGCTATGTCGGCGAGGACGTCGAGAACATCATCCTGAAGCTCTACCAGGCCTCGGGCAACGACAAAGAGAAGACCCAGCGCGGCATCGTCTACATCGACGAGGTCGACAAAATTTGCCGCAAGAGTGACAACCCTTCGATCACCCGCGACGTTTCGGGCGAGGGGGTGCAGCAGGCGCTCCTCAAAATTCTGGAAGGCACCCAGTGCAACGTGCCGCCTCAAGGGGGCCGCAAGCATCCGCACCAGGAGTTCCTGCAGATCGACACCACCAACATCCTCTTCATCTGCGGCGGCGCCTTCGTGGCGCTCGACGAGCTGATCGAGCGGCGGATGAATGAGAAGTCTCTGGGCTTCGGGGCCGACATCAAGAGCAAAAAGGAGCGGCGCACGACGCAGTCGCTCGAAAACGTCCTCCCCGAGGACCTCATCAAGTATGGGCTGATTCCGGAGTTCGTCGGCCGCCTTCCCGTCGTGGCGACGCTCGAAGAGCTCGACGAAGAGGCTCTGGTGCGCATTCTCCAGGAGCCCAAGAACAGCCTCATTCGTCAGTATCAGACCATCTTCGAGTTCGAGGGGGTGGAGCTCAAGTTCACCGAGGAGGCCATGGTGGCGGTCGCCAAGGAGGCGCTCAAGCGGAGCGTCGGCGCGCGAGGCCTGCGGGTCATCCTGGAGGAGCTGATGCTCGATCTCATGTATACCGTCCCCTCACAACGCGACATCAAGCAGTGCCTGATCAACGAGGATGTCGTCGTCAGCCGGACCCAGCCGATCACCTTGAAGAAGGCTGGATAAGTTGGAGAAGGCTCTTTCTATGGGCTCGGGCCAGCCGGAGAGCGGAAAAGACAGATGAGCTCACAGTTCGTTACCAAGAAGCGCGAGATCCTCCCCCTGGTCCCCTTGCGGGACATGGTGGTGTTCCCTCACATGATGGCGCCGTTCATCGTCGGCCGGGAAAGCTCGGTCCGGGCGCTCGAACAGTCGCTGGGCACCGCCCAGAAGCGGATCTTCCTGGCGGCCCAGAAGGATCCCCGGATCGACGATCCCCTCCGCGAGGACATCTGCGAGCTGGGCGTCGTCGCGACCATCATCCAGAACCTGAAGCTGCCGAACGGCAACGTGCGGGTGATGGTCGAAGGCGTCCAGCGCGGCCGGGTCGTCGACGTCATCGACTCGGACGGCGCCTTGAACGTCGAGGTGGAGACCTTCGAGCTCCACTACCCGATGAGCGAGGAGTTGCAGCTCTATCTCTCGAAGGTGCTCGCGGCCTTCGAGCAGTACGCCAAGATGTCCCACCACCTGGCCTTCGAGGGCCTGATGTCGACGCTCAAGGTCGACGATCCCGATCGCGTGGCGGACATCCTTTCGGCTCACCTCATGGTGTCGACCTCCGAGAAGCAGTCGCTCTTGGAGCTGATCAACCCCTATGAGCGCCTGCAGCGCCTTCACGACCTGCTCGACGTCGAGATCGAAAAGATCAACATCGACAAGCGGATCAACGTCAAGGTCAAGAAGCAGATGGAGAAGGCCCAGAAGGAGTATTACTTAAACGAGAAGATCAAGGCCATCCATCAGGAGCTCGGGCGCAAGGACGACAAGTCCGACGAGATGACCGAGCTCAAGGACAAGATCGAGAAGGCCGGCCTCCCCAAGGAGGTCAAGGAGAAGGCGGACCAGGAGCTCAAACGCCTGGAGGCCATGCCGCCGGTCTCGGCCGAAGCCACGGTGTCGCGCAACTACATCGACTGGCTGGTCTCGGTGCCCTGGCGCAAGAGAAGCAAGGAACAGAAGAACATCGACGTCGCCGAGACGGTCTTGAACGAGGACCACTATGGTCTCGAAAAGATCAAGGACCGCATCCTCGAATTCCTCGCCGTCCGCCAACTCGTGGGGCAGACCAAGAGCTCGATCATCTGTTTCGTCGGTCCTCCGGGCGTCGGCAAGTCCTCGCTCGCCAAGTCGATCGCCCGCGCCACCGGCCGCAAGTTCGTCCGCCTGTCGCTCGGCGGCGTGCGCGACGAGGCGGAGATCCGCGGCCACCGGCGGACCTATATCGGCGCCTTCCCGGGCCAGATCGTCCAGATGATGCGGAAGGCCGGCACGGTCAACCCGGTCTTCCTGCTCGACGAGGTCGACAAGATGTCGATGGATTTCAGGGGCGATCCGTCCGCGGCGCTCCTGGAGGTTCTGGACCCCGAGCAGAACGACTCGTTCATGGACCATTACCTGGACGTCGACTATGACCTCTCCAAGGTCATGTTCATCGCCACCGCGAACGTCACCCACACCATTCCGGCCCCTTTGAAGGACCGCATGGAGGTGATCCAGCTCTCGGGCTATACGCTCAACGAGAAGCTCGCCATCGCCCAGCAATTCCTGGTCAAAAAGCAGCTCAAGAACCACGGCCTGTCGACCGAGAAGATCCGCTTCGAGGACGAGGCCATCCGGGTGGTCATCGAGAGCTACACCCGGGAGGCCGGCGTGCGGAGCCTGGAGCGCGAGGTGGCGTCCATCTGCCGCAAGATCGCCCGCCGGGTCGTCAAGGAGGGCAAGCGGCTGGAGCTCGTCGTCACCCCCGAGATGATCGGCGAGTTCCTCGGCAAGGCGCGTTTCCGCTCGCGGCGGAAGAACCAGGAATCGGAAGTGGGCGTCGCGACCGGCCTCGCCTGGACCGAGGTCGGCGGCGAGCTGCTGGAGACCGAGGTCGGCCTGATGCCCGGCAAGGGCAAGCTGACGCTCACCGGCAAGTTGGGCGACGTCATGCAGGAATCGGCGCGGGCGGCGGTCTCGTACCTGCGGAGCCGGGCCGACCTCCTGGGCATCGATCCCGAGTTCAACGAGTCGTTGGACGTGCATTTGCATGTGCCGGAGGGAGCGATCCCGAAGGATGGTCCCTCGGCGGGCATCACCATGGCGACGGCGCTCATCTCGGCGTTGACGCAGATCGCGGTCAGGAAGGACGTCGCGATGACCGGAGAGATCACCCTCCGCGGCAAGGTCTTGCCGGTGGGCGGAATCAAGGATAAAGTACTCGCTGCCTACCGCGGTGGCATCAACGAGATCATCCTCCCCCGGGAAAACGAGAACGAACCTGGACGAGATCCCCGCGGAGGTGCGTGGGTTGATGGAGTTTCACCTCGTCGAGTCGATGGACGAAGTCTTACGCCTGGCCCTGGATGGACCGATCTCGCCGTTCGCGAAGGCGAAGGGAAAATTCAAGGAGGCTGCCTCCGAACCTCCGGTCGGGCCCGATTCCCTGGCCCACTGATTCTGGACTCGCAACAAGACCTGTAAGAGGCCCGAGGGACCTGGGCGCGTGAAGCGCCCGGCGTCCCTCGAAAGGCCCGGACTCACATTTGAAAATTTTGTCACGGCGGCCCGGGGTCCACGTTCGACTTTGAGCGCCAAAAGCGTCAAGGCCGAATTCCTTCGCTCGGCGCACCGGAGCGAAGACCTCCTGCGGGATGGACGTCCGGAGGTTCTCTTCGTGGGGCGCTCGAACGTCGGTAAATCGAGCCTCCTGAACCGCCTGCTGGGGAAGAAGGGGCTGGCCCGCACGAGCTCGACGCCGGGCCGGACGCGAGCGGTCAACTACTTCCTCGTCAATGACCGCTACTACTTCGTCGACCTGCCGGGTTACGGCTATGCCAAGGCGGGGAAGGACGAACGGCGGGAATGGGCGGAACTGGTCGACGGCTATGTCCGGGAGGTGGTCGGGAGGGCGTGCCGGGTGATCCTCCTGGTCGACAGCAAGGTCGGGGCAACTCCCTTGGACGTCGAGGCGCTGGGCTATCTCGTGAACCTCGGAGCCGGGGTCACGGTGGTGGCGACCAAGATGGACAAGGTGCCGAGCGGCAAACGGGCGAAGGCCCTGGCCGAGATCCGGCGAACCCTCTCGCTCGACGGGGATGCCGCGAAGAAAAGCGGCGAAAGCGGCAGCGGGGACCTGATCCCCGTTTCCTCCGAATCGGGTGAGGGAATGAAGGAACTCTGGGGCACGATCATGCTCCATCTCGAAGCGAGCACACGATGACTGAACCCACAAGGAACGACAGCAACATGGCTAAAATCACGCAGAACCCAGCGGAGACCAAGAGCGCCACGGAAGCCCTCGATATCCGGGCTCTCAAGGAGATGAACATCTCCCAGCTCACCCAGATCGGCAAAGATCTGGGCGTCGAGGGCGCGACCGGCATGCGCAAGCAGGAGCTGATCTTCAAGATCCTCCAGGCGCAGACCGAGAAGAGCGGGCTGATCTTCGCCGAGGGGGTGCTCGAATGCCTCCCCGACGGGTTCGGCTTCCTGCGCGCGCCCGAGTACAACTACCTGCCGGGTCCGGACGACATCTATGTGTCGCCCAGCCAGATCCGGCGCTTCGACCTGCGCACCGGCGACACGATCTCCGGCCAGGTCCGCCAGCCCAAGGAGGGCGAGCGTTACTTCGCACTCATCAAGGTCGAGGCGGTCAACTTCGAACACCCCGAGGTCGCCCGCAACAAGATCTTCTTCGACAACCTGACCCCTCTCTACCCGCAGGAGCGGATCAAGCTCGAAGTCTCGGGCGACATGTCGTCGCGGGTCATGGACCTGGTGACGCCGATGGGCAAGGGCCAGCGCGCTCTCATCGTCGCCCCGCCGCGGACCGGCAAGACCATGCTCCTCCAGTCGATCGCCCACTCGGTCGAGAAGAACCATCCGGAGGCGATCTTGATCGTCCTCCTGATCGACGAGCGGCCTGAGGAAGTCACCGACATGCAGCGCTCGGTGGCCGGCGAGGTCGTCTCCTCGACCTTCGACGAGCCGGCGACCCGCCACGTGCAGGTGGCCGAGATGGTGATCGAAAAGGCCAAGCGCCTGGTCGAGCACAAGAAGGACGTCGTCATCCTCCTCGACTCGATCACCCGTCTGGCGCGCGCCTACAACACGGTGCAGCCACCGTCGGGGAAGGTGCTTTCAGGCGGTATCGACGCCAACGCGCTCCACCGTCCGAAGCGTTTCTTCGGCGCGGCTCGTAACATCGAAGAGGGCGGCTCGCTCACCATTATCGCGACCGCCCTGGTCGACACCGGAAGCCGCATGGACGACGTCATCTTCGAGGAGTTCAAGGGCACCGGCAACTGCGAGATCCACTTGGATCGCAAGCTCGTCGACAAGCGCGTCTTCCCGGCCATCGACATCAACAAGTCGGGCACCCGGAAAGAGGAGCTGCTGATGCCGGAGAGCGAATTGCACCGGGTCTGGGTGCTGCGCAAGGTGCTGAATCCGCTGTCGACGGTGGAGAGCATGGAGCTTCTGCACGACAAGCTGGCGAAGGCGAAGACCAACCAGGAGTTCTTGAACGCGATGTCGAAGTAAAGGTAGGGTGTGCCCAAGCTGCGCGTCGGTATCGTCAACTATCTGAACAGCAAGCCGCTGGCGTGGGGTTTCCTCAAAGGGCACCACGCTGACCTCTTTGCGCCCACGTACCATCCGCCGGCGCTGGTCGCGCGGCTTCTGGCCCAGGGCAACCTGGACATCGGCCTCATCCCCTCGATCGAGGTGCAACGCATCCCAGGGCTTAAAGTCCTGCCCGACCTCTGCGTCTCCGCGACCCACGAGGTGCGGAGCGTGCTCCTCATCTCCTCGGTGCCGCAGGACCAGATCCGCCGCGTCGCCCTGGACCAGAACAGCCGGACCTCTGCGGCCCTCCTGCGCATCCTCATGCAGGAGCGGTTTCACTTAGATCCCGAGTACCTGACCGAGCGCGCGGACGTCCCCCGCATGCTGGAGGACGCCGATGCGGCGCTCGTGATCGGCGATCCGGCGCTCAAGGTGGATCGCGAGAAGTATCTGGTCTTCGACCTCGCCGCGGAGTGGAAGGCCCTGACCGGCCTCCCCTTCGTCTTCGCGGTCTGGGCGGTGCGGCCGGAGGTCGAGTTCCCCGATCTCGGGTTCTACTTCAAGAGCAGCCTGCGCTACGGCATGTCCTCGCTCGACATCGTCGTCCGCGAAGCGGCGGCCGAGCTCAACCTCGACACGGCGGACGTGCGCTCCTACCTGACCGAGAACCTCGCCTTCTTCCTCCGCCAGGAGGAGATCTCAGGCCTGGAGGAGTTCTACCGCCGCGCCCACGCCTACGGGCTCATCCTCGAGCCCAAGCCGATCGAGTTCTGGGAGTAGGCCCGGCTCCTTGCCGCCGCAGGTCCGTTCCCGTAAAGTGGGAGATGCTATGGACTTGAAACCTTCCGGACGCCCTGTTGCAGACATCTTGGACGACGCTGTCTCCGGACGGCGCATCTCGGCCGGCGACGCTCACACCCTGCTCCTCGAAGGGGATCTCCTGGATCTGGGGGTCGCCGCCGACCAGGTGCGGCAGGCGAAGAACGACCCCGCGGTCGCCACCTACAACGTTGACCGCAACATCAACTACACCAACGTTTGCGTCTACAAGTGCCGCTTCTGTGCCTTCTACCGCGAGCCGGGGGACCCCGAGGGATACCTCCTGCCGTTCGAGGAGATCGGCAGGAAGATCGAGGAGACGCTGGCGCTGAACGGCACCGGCATCCTCATGCAGGGGGGCGTCCACCCGGACCTGCCCATCACCTACTATGAGGATCTGCTGCGCTATCTCAAGGAGAAGTACCCGGCCTGTCATCTGCACGCCTTCTCGCCGCCCGAGGTCAAGTTCATAGCCCGGAAGGAGCGGATGAGCTTCTACGACGTCATCGCGCGCCTGAAGGCGGCGGGCCTCCAGTCGATCCCCGGTGGCGGCGCGGAGATCCTCTCAGACGACATCCGGCAGGAGGTTCTCGCCTATCCCAAGTGTTCGGCCGAGGAGTGGATCGACATCATGCGCCAGGCGCACCGGAACGGTCTGCGCACCTCGGCGACCATGATGTACGGCATGGGCGAGAAGATCGAGGCGCGGGTCGAGCACTTCCAGAGGGTGCGCGACCTCCAGGACGAGACCGGCGGCTTCACTGCCTTCATCTCTTGGACCTTCCAGCACGAGCACACCGAGATGCCGGACGTGCCGGAGACCTACGCCGAGGAGTACCTGCGGACGCTCGCGGTCTCCCGGCTCTTCATCGACAATATCGACCACTTCCAGACCAGCTGGGTGACCCAGGGCAAGAAGATCGGCCAACTCGCCCTCGCCTTCGGCGCCGACGACATGGGCTCGATCATGATCGAGGAGAACGTCGTAGCCTCGGCCGGCACCTCCTACCGGATGAGCCAGGACGAGATGGAGCACCTGATCGAGAGCGCCGGCTACACCCCGAAGCAGCGCACCAACCTCTACGAGCGGCGGGTCACCCGGGCGGACACGGCCGAGCTGGCGCGGAAGTACCGGCACGCCGTGACTCCGGCGAATCGGGATTTGGTGTCGGGACCCTTGTTGCCGATATTGCCGGTGGTGGCGTAGGCAAAGTGGGGATCACTCCCACGGGATATCCGGCATCCGCAACCGCTCAACCTCCCGCCCCTCCCCCAGCACGCTGTCCTTAAGAATCTCCTCGACGTCGTCGACCGTCACCCGGCGGTACCAGAGGTTGTAGGGCCAGACGGTGACGGTGATCCCCTGGCTGCAGTGCTTGAGGCAGCCGGTGCGGACGACCATCACCCGGTCGCGGATGCCGAGCTCCTTCACCCGATCCTTGAAGCGGTGGTAGACGTCGATCGCTCCGCGAGGGGCGCAACTCGGCTTCCGGGAGTCGGGTTCGCGTTCGTTGGTGCAGACGAGGATCTGGATCTCGGGCTTGGACATGGGGCGGATTCTACTGCGAGACGGCCAGGATGGACCGGGGTAGAATGGCCGCCTGATCCCCGTCGGAGGCTCCATGGTCCGTTTCCTCCTGAACCCCGCAGCCGGGCGCGGCGCTGGGGCGGCCCACATCCACCGCCTGCGCATCCTGGCCTCCCGGGCGGGAGCGGGCCTCGTCTCCAGCAAGAGCGCCGTGGATTTAGCCGAGCAGGCGCGGCGGGCGGCGGCCGACGGAGTCGAGCGCCTGATCGTCGCGGGTGGGGACGGCACGATGCACCATGTCGCCCAGGGGCTCGTGGGGACGGGCTGCGCGCTCGGGGTGGTCCCGCTTGGCAGCGGCAACGACCTCGCGGGGACTCTCGGCGTTCCTCCTCATGATCTCGACGGGGCCGTGGAACGCGCCCTCACCGGGCCGGTCCGGCGGATGGATCTCGCCCGGGTGGGGGAGACCTGGTGCATCGGCTACGCCGGAGTGGGCTTCGATAGCGAGGTCACCCGCTTCGCCAACGAGGTCAGGATCCTCCGCGGACGGCTCATCTACCCCTACGCGGTACTCCACACGCTAGCCACCTTCAAGCCGCCCACGATGCGGATCGAGCACGACGAGGGGATCTTCGAGGGGCGGGCGATGTTCGTCGTGGCGGCCAACCTGCCGCGTTTCGGCGGCGGCATGAAAATCGCACCCGAGGCCCGGATCGACGATGGGCTCCTAGACCTCGTGATCGTCCGCGAGGTCTCCCGGTGGGCGCTCCTCAACGTCTTCCCCAAGGTCTACAGCGGCAGCCATGTGACGCACCCGGCCGTCACCCTCGTGCGCACGGTCCGGGCGTCCATCACCCTCGATCGGGACATGACGCTCTACGGCGGAGGGGAACCGGTGCAGCCGGCCCCCGCGGGGGTGGCGATCACGGTCGAGGCTGTAGCGGGGGCTCTGGCGGTGGTGTGTGGGTGAGCCAGATGTCGGCTGGGCTCTCAGGGGGGGCAGTTTCACTCTTATGTTTTTATGCGGATATTTCTTCTGCGTTGACGCGGATTCTCAACTAACCTATGCTTTTCCCAACGCATCCCGATTTTCACCGGCATGGTCCCTTTGCGGGATTGCAAGGGGAACGGCCCTTCCATAGCTACATTAACCTGTTTAAGTTCCGCGAAGAAGGAGAATTTTTATGATCAATCGAGGGTGTCGAAAAGTACTGTTCGCTTGCTTTGGCCTCTTGGGGCTTCTGATTGCTGTTCCGGCGATCTGCGCCACTGAAGATGCATCCGCGAATCGCGATCGCCAGCAGGAGACGAAGGCTTTCGAGATCGAGACGTGGTTTCAGCAACTCCTGGACTCCAATGACACGACGCCGACTTTCACGGATTACGGCGACGGCTTCTATGCCCTCTCCTCCAATCTGCGGCTAGATGCCCGTGAGCGCCTACTGTCCGCCGCTCCCTCTGGGGACATTACGAAGAAGGCGCCGCAAACCCTCTTCGTGCTCGCCACCGGGCAGCAACTGACGCCGCCATCCAACCCCTCCGTCTGCATCCACGCTTCCCTCTCCAACGCGAATGCCACCTACAACTACTGGGTGATCGTCATAAACCTCGGAGCCCAGAACGTGACGAGCACGACGACCGTACAGCTGGCGGGCCCGGGTTTGAAGTTCAACAAGTCCGTCCGGGCCACCTATGGCGCCAATGGGATCTGGGCGATCTGGTACAACCCGGGTGCGGGCTCAGGAAAATCTGGTCTTTATACCGTTACGGCCACCGTGGCTGGCGGCGGATCGGCGACGACCAAGTCTTTCGCTATTTCGCAGTGATTGAACCTGCGCCGGCGCCACCTAGACGCCGGCGCGTAGATCCCCATTGTTTTTCCTACCCTGAGACCGGAAACTCCACGCCCTGTGCAAGCGGCAGGTCGGTGCCCCAGTTCAAGGTGCAGGTCTGGCGGCGCATGTAGGCCTTCCAGGAGTCGGAACCGGCTTCGCGGCCGCCGCCGGTCTCCTTCTCTCCTCCGAAGGCGCCGCCGATCTCGGCTCCCGACGTTCCGATATTGACGTTGGCGATGCCGCAGTCGCTGCCGGTCGCGGCGAGGAAGCGCTCGGCCGAGCGCATGTTGAGGGTGAAGATGGCCGAGGAGAGCCCCTGCGGGACCGAGTTGTGGATGCGGATCGCCTCGTCCAGGTCGTCGAACTCAAAGAGGTAGAGGATCGGCGCGAAGGTCTCCTCGCAGGTGATGGGCATGTGGGGGGTGGCCTCGACGAGCGTCGGCTCGACGAAGAAGCCGGGGCGGTCGAGGCGCTTGCCGCCGTAGAGAATCCGGCCGCCCTGAGCTTTGATGACGTCGATCGCCTTCATCATGTTATCGACCGCCACCTGGTCGACGAGCGGACCCATGAGCGTTCCAGCCTCAGCGGGATCGCCGATCCGGATCGAACCGTAGGCAGCGACGAGGCGTCGCTTCATCTCGGCGGCGATGCCGCGCTCAAGGAAGAGCCGGCGGGTCGTCGTGCAGCGCTGACCGGCCGTGCCCACGGCGGCGAAGAGGACACCGCGGAGGGCGAGGTCCAGATCGGCGTCGTCCATCACCAGGATGCCGTTGTTGCCGCCGAGCTCTAAGAGCCCGCGGCCAAGCCGGTCGGCGAGCACCTTGCCGATCTCCTTGCCCATGCGCACCGAGCCGGTAGCGGAGATGAGCGGCAGCCTAGGGTCGGCGACCATCGCCTCGCCGACGCTCCCCCGACCGCCCAGGATAAGGTTGAAGATCGGCGGCGCGCCGTTTCTACGGAGCACCCGGTCGGCGATCTTGGTGACCGCCAAGGCGGTGAGCGGCGCCTGGTGCGACGGCTTCCAGATCATCGAGTCGCCGCAGATGGCGGCCACCGCAGCATTCCAGGCCCAGACGGCGACGGGGAAGTTGAAGGCGGTGATGATGCCGACCGGCCCCAGCGGATGCCACTGCTCGTACATGCGGTGCTTCGGGCGCTCCGAGTGCATGGCGAGGCCATAGAGCTGGCGCGACATGCCGACCGCCAGGTCGCACATGTCGATCATCTCCTGCACTTCGCCCAAGCCCTCGCTCACGACCTTGCCCACTTCGAGCGTCACCAGCCGGCCGAGCTCCTCCTTGTGGCGGCGCAGCTCCTCGCCGAGCTGGCGGACGATCTCGCCGCGCCGGGGCGCCGGCCAGGTCCGCCACTCCTCGAACGCCCGGACCGAAGCGGCGGCGACCCGCTCGTAGTCCGCGGCGGTCGCCATGCGTACGGCGGCCAGGGGCTCGCCCGTGGCGGGGTTGAGCGACTCGACCCGAGGGCCGGAGGTCTCGATCCAGGAGCCGTCGAAGGCTCCATGGTTTTCGGACGAGAGCCCCAGGGCATCCAGGGTGCTCGAAACGTGGTTGGCTGTCGTCGTGGCGGACATATGGTTTTCTCCTGAAGAGGCGGTAGGAAGGGTCAAAACGCTAAGGATACCGCAACTGTCAAGGGTGCCCGAGGGCCGCTAGAATGCGATCGCCATGCTTCCCTTCCTCCCCGCGCTTCTCGCCACTCTGTCCGGGGTCTGGTGCGGCACCTTCTCCGGCGGGGCGAGTTGGGCGGGGAGTACGGCGGCCGTGGTGCTGCCGCTTCTCCTCCTCGCCAAGGCCGGGGTGGAGGCCGGCGACCCTCTGCGGCTCGGCCGGCCGGGTCGGCTGCTCCCGGTGGCGCTCTGGATCGCCTTGGCGGCGAGCGTCTGGGCCTCGCCCGTGCCACGGGCGGGCCGGGTCGCCCTGATTCTCCTCCCTGCCTATCTCGCCCTCCCCGGCGCGGTCGCCCGCTGCTGGTCTCAGGAGGTGGACCGGCGGCGCGGCCTGCGGGCGCTATCCGGAGCGGTGGGGACGGTAGCCCTGCTGTCGTTCGCCGGGCTCCTCTGGCTGCACACCGGACGGGCGTCGCTGCCGCTCGGCCATCACAATCTGCTCGCCGCCTGGCTGCTGATCCTCCTGCCGGCAGCCCTCCTGCCGGCGCGGGAAACGGGTCGGTGGCGCTTTTTGGGCTGGGGGAGCGGCCTCGCTGGAGTGGCCGCCGTCCTCGCCAGCCGGTCCTTCCTGGGGATCGTGGCGCTGGCGATCGAGGCCCTCGCCGCCGCCCTCTTCCTCATCATTCCTGGAAATCGCCAAGGCCGGGGAGCGGCTGGAAGGAGCGGAGCACTCGCGCTCCTCCTTCTCGTCTCTCTCGGCGCAGGAGCCGTGGCAGGCCCACGGGCCTGGCGGATCTTCTGCGGCAACGATCTCTCCACAGAGGTACGCGCCGTGTACTACCGGGGCGGTTGGGAGGGATTCCTGGCGCGGCCGATCCTCGGGTGGGGGCCCGGGTCGGTACCCTGGACGATCGCCCGCGTTCTCCGTCCTCAGCCGGGAGTGAATCCGGCGAGTGAGGTGGTGGGCGAGCTCCACTCGCTGCCTCTGGAGCTGGCCTACGAGCTGGGAATCACGGGGCTTCTGCTCGCCTTGAGCCTCGTCGCGCTCTTCGTCGTCCGGCGGCTGGCCGGGCGTTGCGTCGCGCCGGACCGTCCCCTCCTGGCCGCCGGTCTGCTGGGACTCCTCGGGGCCGGTGTCGCTTCCCTCGGAAGCGCGCCCTTGGCGATCACCGCTCTTCCCCTCGCCGTCGTCATCGTTGCGGGAGCAGCTCTGGCCGGAGAGACCTCAGGGCCGGTTGACGGCAGCCGCTGGCCGGCGAGGGCCTATGGGGCGATCGCCCTGCTGCTCCTCTCCCCCCTCCTTCTCGCCAGCTATCATTACGGACAGGCGATCACCGCGTCCTCGCCCCAGGTCAGACAGAACCATCTCGCCCGGGCGGTCGCTCTCGATCCTTCCTTTCCTCTCTACCGGGCCCGGCTCGGCTGGTTGGTGGCGCGGTCCGCCGTGGGACCGGGGGCCGACCTGGCCAGGCAGGCGGCGGAAGAGGCCTCCGGAGTCGGCCCTCTCTGGCTCGCTGCCGGGGTGCTCGCTCTGGGGGCGGAACAGCCCACACCTCCGCCAACCCCGCCAACCCCGCCGGCGTTGGCCGAAGCATGCGCGCTCGATCCGCTCTCGCCGTTCGCCCCCTACTTTCTGGCCGTCGCCGCGCCGCGCTCTCCCGACGCCCCCTCCTACGCCGCCCATGCCCTCCTGGGCGAGCCCCGCCTCCTCGCCGCCACCTTCTGGGATCGGCACCTCCGGCTGCGGGCCGCGACGCTCAGCGAGGTCGTGTCCCGGCCGGGGATCGATCGCGGTTGGCAGGCCGCTCTGCTCGCCGCCGCCGGGCGTCTTTCTTCTCCGGCCGGTCCGGGGGGCAGGGACGAGCGGGGATGGCTGGCGCTCGAGATCGATCAGGAGCCTTCCCGTTCCCTCTCTCTCTATGCCTTCCGCCGGCCGCCCTGGCCCCTGGAGTGGCCCCTGGTCGAGGTCCATGAGGCTCTCCTGGCGGGTCTCGACCTGCCCCCCGCAAGCGCTCTCAGGTCCAGCTCCGCCGCTCCCTTTCGCTGTCTCCCCTTGGCAGAATAGGTTGAGAGAGCCCTCTTTTTGAGCGCTCACTGCCCACCTGCTGCGCGGCGGCTGGATCTCCACAGAACCTGTGGAAAACCGTGCGGATAAAAGGCGCTGTCAAGCTCCCGAGGCCCCGTTGGCTGGGGCTTTGGTCCACTTTGAACATTTTTTTGTGCAGTTGTCGCAAATATCATCCCATCAATGGTTTGCAACATTTTCAGCTGGAGGGAAGGAGACTGTTCGCGGTCGCTCGGCCGGTGGAGCGCCGCGATTTTCCACAGTCCGGCGAACCGTCCTTTTCGAGGGACGGCCGGGAGGCACGAGACGCTGCTTTTTCAGTGGGAAGTGAGGCCGCGGAGCCAGCGGAGGGGGGCGGTCGCCATCCGCCCGAGCCGGAAGCTTGGACTCGCCTCGACGCCGGTGAGGACCCGGGCGACCTCATCGAGTTTCTGTTGCAAGTCCTGTCCGTGGAGGCGCTCCTCGGCGAGCTTCTCGGTGAGGTGGAGGCTCCGGCGCTCCTCGGCTTCCAGGGTTTCCTGAAGACGGGTGCGTTCCAGATAGGCGGCCTGGGCCTGGGCCGCGAGGACGATCTCTTCGGTGGTGTAGAACGGGGGAAGGTCGGGCGGGGGCGGGCCTTCGAGCCGGACCATCTCGGCCGCGATTCCCTCGATCGTGAGGTCGGTGTCCGAGAGACCAGGGAGTCGGTCGCCGCATTTGTCGCGATACGCAAAGACATCGGCCAGGTGCCGGTCGCGGACGAGCCGCAGGTTGAGAATGGCGAGCCCCGCCTTCCGCGTCGCTTCCAGGAAATCGCCGAGCCGCATGCGGTTGAGCGAGATCTCGTCGTGCAGGTAGGTATCGAGATCCATGGTCCGCAGGGGGTGGCCCGCTCCGAGCCCGGCTCCGGGGCCACCAGCGAGCAGGCGCTCGCGGAGCGCGTCCGGCTCGCCCCAAAGATGTTCCCAGGGTTCGACGGGCAGGTGGGAACCCGCCGAGGAGTAGTAGAGCGGATCGGTGAAGATGGCGAGCCGCCCCCGGTAGGGCTCGACGAGATCGGCGCAGACCTCGAAGGCCCGTGCGAGTTGGGGCAGGTGCTCGAAGACGTTGTTCGAGAGGACGAGATCGAAGCGGCGGCCGAGCGAGCTGGCCTTCTCGATCCCCAGCTCCAGGATGGAGAAGCGGGAGTCGGCCGGCAGGCCCAGGCGGGCGATGGCGGCGGCGAGGGCGTTGGGGCTCTGCGCCACGACGTCGAGCCCCAGCACCTCCCGCGCCCCGTGGCGCAGGCACCAGAGCATCTCCGTCCCCGCTCCGGCCCCCACCACCAGCACGCTCTTGCCGGCGGGGTCGGCGATCGGGGTGAGAAAATGGTCGCAGTGCTCCTGCGCGGCCAGGATGTATCCCAGGCGCTCTTCGTCGCTGTCCGCCTGGACCTTCTGGACCTGGGGCCGCGCTCCGGAGCTCATCGCTTTTCGCCGGCTACCCGGAAACGGGTTGCACCCGCGTCTCGTTGGGGTGCGGGTGTCCGAGGTAGATGGTGCCGACGAACGGGCCGGCCATGAATTTCGCCGGGTCGATCTGGCTCTGCAGGCAGAGTCCCTGGAGACCTTCGGTCAGGAGCAGCCGGGCGGCCTCGGCGAGGGCCGAGGAGGTGGTCGCCTGGATCGCCTTGAGCACCCGGGCGCCGATCCGGAAGGGATGGATGACGAAGGAGCGTTCGAGGCGGTGGAGAGCGCCGTCGGCGGCTCTCCCCTCAACCGCGGAGTAGATCACCACCTGATCGTCCTCGACGAAGGGGACGGACGCCTCCATCCGCGCCTGGAGGTAGGCGGCGGGATCGCTCCCCGCCGGAGCCTCGGCGAGGAGGCCCTCCACCCAGGCGTAGTGGCCGGGGAAGCGCAGGGTCTTGTAGTCGAGGTTCTTGACCTTGCCGGCCAAGACCTCGGGGAGATCGGCGGCGCCGCCCGAGGTCAGGGCCTCCTCATAGGGGATGCCGTGGAGGATGATGGTGGCGCGGTCGGCGAGCGAGGGGCGGGTGGTGCGCTCGAAGTCGCGGAGGACCGTCGCCGGCTTGACGTACTCGGTCGCCACCCCGATCGGACTCCAGGTGAAGCCGTAGTAGTGCGGCGGATGGGCGGTGGCGGTCAAAGCTCCCACGCGGAGGGTGAGGCTCTCCGCCTGGGTCCCTCCATGCTCGCGGCAGAAGCGCTGGTAGAGGCCGTTGCCCAGGACGTCCACGAAGCCGGGGGCGAGGCCGGTCTGGAGGAGAAAGCCCTGCTCCGCCCCGAGAGCGATCTCCCGCACCTGCTCGGTCTCCTCGACGTACTCGGTCAAGTTGGCGTAGTGCAGGTGGTGCTGCCGAGCGAGGCGGGCGAGGCGCGGCGCCTCTTTGCCCGGCAGGCAGTCGAGGAGGATGTCCCCGGCGCCGAGCGCCTCGTCGAACACCAGGCTCGATCCGGTCGTGGGGAGGAGGAAGGGGTAGACCTCGCCGGGCCTCTCCGAGCCCTCGCGAATCCAGGCCGCGGCGGTCTTCGCCTTGCCTTCGTCCGCGTCCCCGATGTAGAGGTCGACCTCGAAATCTCCCAACTCGCGCAGCAGGAGCCCCGCGGCGCTTCCCATTCCGCCAGCTCCGGCGATGACGATCTTGTACCTCTGGCTCATCGTAAGCGCCCCATCTCTTGTCGAAAAAAGATCAGATCCATCCCGGCCGGACGCAGGGCGCTCCTCAAAGTGACTGCGCGGTTTCCCATGGCCGGGGAATAGAGGGAGCGGCAGCTTCCCGCCCCTGCGGAAGTCCGGGCATCCTAACATCCGCTGAGGAGCGGAATCAACGAACGGAGCTGGGGCCGGGGCTCGACGAGGCGCGCCGGCGGACCGGCTGGCCGGCCACCGCGGTACGGTTGCGGCCGGTCTCCTTGGCGACGTACATGGCGGCGTCCGCGAGGCGCAGAAGCGTGCTCTTGCTCTCCTCCAAGGGGAGCTCGTCCATGATGTGCTGCTGGAGGGTCGCCACCCCGATCGAGCAGGTGAGGCCGTTCAACTTCAAGGGCTCGGGCTGGATCTCGCCGGGGCCGGCGCAGAAGGTGGTGGCGAGGATCTCGGCGCGGATCTCCTCGGCGATGTCGACGGCGCGCTCCAGATTTGCCTCCGGCGAGAGGAGGACGAACTCGTCGCCCCCGTAGCGGGCGGCTAAACCCTGCACCTCGGCGAGCTTGCGGCGCAGGATGTGACCTACCTCGCGGAGCACCTGGCTGCCGGCCAGGTGCCCATGGGTGTCGTTCACCCGCTTGAAGAAGTCGAGGTCCAGGAAGAGGACGGCCAGGTCGATCTTCTCCCGCTGGCAGCGCTCGATGGTGTAGGAGAGGGCGATGTGGAGGTAGCGGTCGTTGTAGAGGCCGGTCAGGTTGTCGCGCTTGGCGATCTCCTGCGCCTGGCGGCCGTCCAAAACGTTCTGGATCGAGATCGAGATGTAGCCGGCGAAGATCTCCAGGAGGTTTCTGTCCTCGCCGCTGTAGGACGACGAATTGACCCGGTTGATCAGCTCGAGGACGCCGCAGACCTCCTGCTCGATGCGGATGGGGATGGCGATCAGCGATTCCGTCCGGTAGCGGGTCTGCTCGTCCACCCCGCCGTAGAAGAAGCGGTCCTCGCGGGCCGCCGGGGTGACGTAGGCCTCGCCGGTCAGGTAGACCCGGCCGGCGATCCCGCGGTCGGCCGGAATGGTCTGGCCGAGGAGCCCCTCCGACTTGTCGCCGAAGGCGGCGATGAAGGTGAGGGTGTTGCTCTTCCGGTTGTCCTTCTTCTCGGCGGGGTTGTCGAGCAGGATGGAGCCCGCCTCGGAGGGGACGAAGCCGTTGGCGCGGCGGAGAACCTCGACCAGGTTCTCGGCGAGCGACAGCTCCAGCGGGAACTGGGGATTCGCCCGCCGCCGTTCGAGGAAGCGTTCGAGCTGGACGTGATCCAGGCAGTGGAAACCATCCATCAAATGGAGATCCTCCTGGTCGCTACGGCCGCTCACCAGGGACAGGGTGTCACTCATGGAGCCACACCCCGAGGCGCCCTTTTCTCGCGCTCCAGGACCTCGCTCGTCATACCGGACTCCAAACGACAGCTTCGTTGCGATTCAGCTCCGCCCACAATAGCAGAACTCCCGGAAAGACGAAACGCTCCAGATGTGAAAAAGACGGCGCAATGGTGAAGAGAGCCCTCACAAACGGCGTATCAGCCGCCGGGAGCGCACCAGGGCCTCGTTCTGCAGGCTGCCCGCGGCGGAGAGCTGGGGCGCCTGGCGGAGATATTGAAGGTCGTCGGCCAGCTCGCCCAGCTCGCGCGCGGCTTCCGGATCGGCGCCGCGGGCGGCGAGGATCTCGCGCCAGCGGGGGGCCGGGCTCGCCGCCGGGATCTTCCAGCTCTCGGTGAGGAAGTCGCGCCAGGCCGACTCGATGTGCGCCGCCGCCTGCCGCGGGCGCCCCTCGGCCTCGGCCTCGCGCAAGCGCTCCTCCAGGCGCCGGGCGGCCGGCCGGTCCGCCGCCTGCGGCCGCTTCCGGCGCGCCAGGGTGACCACCAGGACGAGCCCCACGGGCAGGACGAGCCAGGGGAGAAGCGCGGTGAGGCGCTGCCCGCTCCACCCCGAACCCCGGCTGCCGGGCGCGCTCCCCGCCGCAGCCGCCGGGCTCGCCGCCGGTTCGACGGGGGGGCGCGCGCTCAAGGTGAGCGGCGGGGCCGCGGCCATCTTATAGATATGGGCAACCGGGTCGAAGAAGGGGATGGCGGGGGTTTGGACCGCATAGCTTCCCGCCCGCTCGGGGATGACGGCGTAGGTCCAGGTGCGCACCCCGCGCACCGCATTGCCGGAGATGCCGGCGAGCTTCTCACTCCCCTCCTGCTGGGGCGGCAGGGCCTCGAGCCCCGGCCCGGCGGCGAGCGCCGGCGCGGTCACCCCCTGGAGGTTCCCGAAGCCGGCGAGGGTGAGGGTGACGGTCGCCGCCTCTCCCACCTGCACGGCGCGCGGCGCGAGGGCGGCCGAGAGAGTCATCTGTCCCACCGCGCCGCGGAAGCCGGGCGGCGGCGGCGGCAGGGGCTGGACGTCGACCGCGAGCGGCTTGGTGTGGAGCTCCGTCCCCTCCGGGCGCTCGACGGCCGGGCCGAAGAAGGGCCGCTCGACCGTCCGCACCATGACCTCGACGATCGTCGGCTCGACCGTGTGGCGTCCCGGACGGAGGGGGAAGAGGGCTTTGCGGAGGAGGACGACCCGCCCGTAGCGCACCCCGTCGAGGTCCACCATCTCGGTGGGGAGGTTCTGGGGCTGCGGGATGTCGCGCACCCAGAAGCCCTTGAAGGTGGGGAGGCTCCGCGGGTTGACGGCGTCGACGTCGTTGCGGGTGTAGAGGGCGACGGTGTAGACCGCCTGCTCGCCGACCACCGGTCGCTCGGGGGTGATCTCGGCGCGAAGGAAGACCTGCGGGCTCTCGGGCCGGGAGTCGCCCCCGCCCAGAAGCTGGCGGAGAGCGGAGCGGGCCCCGCTGCCAGCGCTGCCACCGCTGCCGAAGAAGCGGTCGAGCGGGTCCTGGTCCGGCTCCTGGTCTGCCGGCGGCTGGGTCGGTTCCTGCTGCACCCGCACCTCGCGGTCCGGCAGCTCGATCGTCTGGTCGCCCAGCTGGAGCGAGACCGCGCGCACCCGCGCCCGGCCGACGCCCCGCGGCCGCAGCTCCCAGGACTTCCGCACCGAACGCGAGAAGGTGCCGTTGACGAAGCTGATGCTCTCGGACGTGAAGGGGCCGGCGGCGATCTCCAGGTTCTCCATCTGGAAGCTGGGCTCGAAGGCGAGATGGCTGAAGCCGCCGCCATGGACCTCGATGCTGAAGGCCACGACCTCGTCCACCCCGACGACCTCCGGACCGAGCGAGGACTTGACGTCGAGCGCCCGCGCGGCCCCAGCGGTCAGGAGCAGGAGGAGCGCGACGAAGGCCCAACGGAGGGCGAAGGCGGGGGCCGATCTCACCAGTCCCTCCCCTTGGCGGCGCGGCGCTGGGCGTGCTGGGCGGCCTGGGCGCGGCGCTGCTGGCGCTCCAGGTTCTCGACCGACTCCAAGAGCGCCGCGGCCTCCGCGGCGCTCATGTCCGGCTGATTCCTGAACTGCGGCAGCGGCTGGTCGCCGGGGCGCGGCTGAGGCTGCCCCTGGCCCCCGGGATTGAGGTTGCCGCCCGCCTGCTGCGGGCTCTTCCCAGGATCGGCGGCGGCGGATGGATTCTGCTGCTGGCTCTGCTGGTCGTTGCCCGGCTTCGGGGAGGAACTCCCGCCGCCGCCCTGGCTCCCCTGGGCGCCGTTCGATCCTTTCGCCGGGTGGTCCGAGCGCTGCCTCAAGGCGAGCTCCAGGTTCCACTTGGCGTTCTTGTCGGCGGGATCGATCCGCAGGGCCTGCTGATAGGCGGCGATGGCGGGATCGAAGTCGCCTGCCGCCAGATGGGCGTTCCCCAGGTTGTAGCTCGCCGCTTCGGCCAAGTCCGGTCCCGCCGACTTCACCGCCTGCGAGAGGGCCTTGGCGGCCTCCTTGCTGTTCCCCTCTCCGAGGTGGATCGTGCCGTCGTCGTACTGCACCCGAGGGTCGCCGGGGGCGAGACGGAGGGCCGTGTCGGCCTCCGCCGCGGCCCGCTGACGGCTCTCCTTGTCCCCCTTCCGGTAGTCCGAGATCGCCGCGTTCGTCCGCTCGCGGGGGTTCCACAGCCACTTTTCGACCGCCTGCGGCAGGTGGAAAGACGGCAGCGGGAACGGCAGGGAGAACGCCATGCCGAGCGAGCCGGAGAGGAGCAGCACGGAAAGGAGGCGGGAGATCATGCCGCCCCCCGGCTCGTCTTTGGAGCCAAGTGCGCCAAGGGCGCGAAGGGGGAGACCGAGAGATAGAGGAGGAGGGCGAGGACGGCCGCCGCCACCGGCCACTGGAAGCGCTCCTCTTTCGTGTTGACGGAGTCGCTCTCCAGGGTCGTCTTCTCCATCCCCTCGATCCGCCGGACGACCGGCGCCGGGTCGGTCCCGGCGCTCGTCACCCGCAGATAGAGGCCGCCGGTCGCCCGGGTGAGCGTTTCCAGGGTGTCCTCGTCGAGCCGGCTGTGGACGAGCTTGCCGTTCTCGTCGAGCTTGTTCTGCCCGGTCCCCGGCACCGGCACCGGCGCCCCACCGGGGCTGCCGATCCCGAAGGCATAGACCACCACCCCCTCGTCCTTCAGGCGGTCGGCGGCGGCGGCCAGGCCGCCGCCGAAGTCCTCGCCGTCCGACAGAAGGACCAGCGCGCGGTGCTTTGCCTGCCTCTCGCCGAAGAGCTTCAGGGCGGCGTCGATCCCCGGCGCCAGCTCGGTCCCCGGGGTCGGCATCGAGCCGGGCTCGACGGTATCCAAGAGAAGATCGATGACCGCCCCGTCGACGGTCAGAGGGGCGAGCACCACCCCGGTCCCCTCGGTTTGGACGAGCCCCATGCGGTTGCCGGGCATCGCTTCCGACAGCCGGCGGATGAGCACCTTGGCGGCGGCGAGGCGGGAGGGGATGACGTCCCGCGCTCCCATCGAGAGCGAGGAGTCGACCAGGTAGACGACGTCGACCCCCTTCCGCTCGACCTTCTGCTCGCCCTCCCCCCAGCGCGGCCGGGCAAGGGCGAGAGCGGTGCCGAGCACGGCGAGGGTCAGGGCGGCGATCGAGAAGGTCATCCGCCGCGGCTGGTAGGTCGCGAGGAGGCGGTCCCACAGGCCGCGCGACGCCCACGCCGCGTCCGTCGCCAGGCGCCGCCGCCACAGCCAAACCGCCACCACCGCCGCTAAAGGAGCGAGGAGGGCGAGCCAGAGCAGGCGCGGCTCGGCGAAGCTCATGGTCTTTTCCCCTGGAGCCTCACGGCTCGGCCGTCACTTTCATCCCCGCCGCCGCGAGCGGCAGGAGGAGGAGCCCGAGACCGGTCCAGAGGAGGGGCGGCGAGGCCTCGCGGTAGCGGACGTAGCGCTTCACCTGGAGCGGCGTCTTCTCCAGCCGGTCGATCTGGTTGAAGATGCCGCGGAGCGTCTCCCGGTCACCGGCCTTGTAGAACTTCCCGCCGGTGCGGTCGGCGATCTGCTTCAAAAGCCCCTCGTCGACCGGCACGTCCATCAGGACGCGGCGGACCTCGCGCTGGCCGGTGATCGGGTTGGGCAGATTGAGCGGCACCGGCACCCGGCCCGCCGAGCCCACCCCCACGGTATAGATCTTGATCCCCAGCCCCTTGGCGAGAGCGGCGGCGGAGAGCGGATCGATCTCGCCGGCGTTGTTGGCGCCGTCGGTCACCAGGAGCATGACCTTGCTCTTCGCCTGGCTGTCTTTCAAGCGCGCGGCGGCGTTGGCGATCGCGACCCCGATGGCGGTGCCGTCGGGCAGGCTGTTGAGCTCGACCGCGTCGATCAAGACGCTCAACATCTGGCGGTCGGTCGTGAGCGGCGCCCGCACCATGGCGCCGCCCGAGAAGACGACGATCCCGATCCGGTCCCCCGTCCGGTGGTCGACGAACTCCTTGACCACCTGCTTGGCGACCGTCAAACGGTCCTTGGGCTGAAAGTCCTCGGCCCCCATGCTGCCCGAGATGTCGAGGCAGATGACGATGTCGATCCCCTCGGTCAGGCTCTCCTCCCAGGCGTAGCCCAGCTGCGGCCGGGCGAGGGCGACGACGAGACAGCCGAGAGCGAGGAGCCGGGCGTAGAACGGCAGGTGGAGCCGGAACGCCCCGCCCGAAGCCACCGCCGCCTCCGGCATCCGGCTGTAGGTGAGCGCCCCCAGCGCCCCGCGCCGGCCGGCGGCGTGGTGCCAAAAGGCGAGCGCCGGGAGAGCGAGGAGGAGAAGGAGCCACCCGGGGCTCGCGAGGTGGGGCCAGTTGTTCATCCCGCCTTCTCCAGGCGAGGCCTATCGTCCTGGGCCTCCACTACCGCTGGCGGCGCGAGGTAGCCCGAGAGCTCGCCGCCGATCTCCCGCGCCGCACCGAGGCGCTCCCGGGAGACCGTGTCCGAGACCTCCTGGCGGGCGAACTTGACGAGATCGCAGGCGCGGAGGAGCTCGAAGGTCCGGCGGATGAGCGCCGCCGGCAGCTGTCGGGCGAGGAGCCGGCGGTGGATCTCCGAGGTGGTGCTCTCGGTCGCCGGGAAGCCGAGGGTGCGGCCGAGATAGGTGCGCAGAGCGAAGCTCAGCCGGGTATGGAGGCTGACCGAGGGCTCGCCGCCCAACCGGTCGAGGCCGGCGAGCAGCTCGTCGAGCGGCGCGAGCACCGGGACGGCCGCGGTCGCCCCCGACTTCCGCCTCCGTCGCCAGAGGAGATAGACCAACCCCCCACAGGCGGCGGCGAGAGCGAGGGTGCTCCAGGCGAACGGCGCCCCGAGGGGCAGCGGCCGCGGCGGCGACTCCGGCTTGGGCGCCGGATTCTTCTCGCCCTCCTTCTTCGGTGGCAGGACGCTCGCGATCGTCAGGGCGAGGTTGCCCGGGCTGGGCGCCTGGACGGTCGCGCTCCTCAGGGGGACGGCGGCGGCGACCGGCGGCAGGGCCATCCGGCCGGGCTTCCAGGCGGTCAACACGATCCGCTGCCGATAGACCGAAGTGCCCCCCGCCTCCAAGATCTTCGCCGGCTCCGCCTTCTCGACCACCTCGGCCTCCCCCCAACCCTGGTCCCAGGTGGGGAAGCGCGGCTCGCCGGCGAGTTGGGCGGTGGGCAGGCGGAGGGTGAGGAGAGCCTCGATCCGGTCCCCCACCGTCGCCTGCCCCTGCGCCAGGGCGACGTCCAGATGGAAGGCCGGGGCGGCGGGCACGGCGGCCGGTCTCGCCGGTGTTGCCCGGGTGGGGACCGCAGGCGCGGGCACCGCCGGCACCGCGGCCGTCGCGGTCGTCGCCGTGGCCGCCATCACCACCGTGCCGAGGAGCGCGAGGAACGCGAGACTCCACCTCACCGGCTGAGCCTCTTGCGCCGCTGCTCGAAGAAGGCGAGGAGGGTGTTGACGTAGGGCCGGTCCGTCCGCAGCTCCAGGTGATCCACCCCGAGCCGCCGGGTCAGCCGGGAGAGCTCCCGCCGCTCGCGCTCCCGCTGCTCGCGATAGAGCCGGACGCCGCGCCGGCTGCCGTCGACGAGAGCGACCCGGCCGGTTTCGGCATCTTCCAAGACGACCGGCCCGGAGACCGGCAGCTCGTTGTCCCGCGGATCGACGATCTCGACGACGATGACGTCGTGCCGCGCCGCGGCGGCCTTGAGCGCCGACGGGCAGGAGGCGCCGAGGAAATCGGAGATCAGGAAGAGGACGGCCCGGCGCTTGAGCGTCCCGAGCACCGCGGAGAGGCCCTTTTCGAGATCGGTCTCGCCGCGCGCCGGCCGGTCGAGGATCTCGCGCACCATGCGGAGCACGTGGGTCCGCCGCCGGCGGGGCGGCAGGAAGAGCTCCAGCTTGTCGGAGAGGAGGGCGGCGCCCACCCGGTCCTGGTTGCGCACCGCGGCGAAAGCGAGAAGGGCGGAGATCTCCGCCGCCATCTCCCGTTTGAGGATCGCCCGCGAGCCGAAGAGGAGGCTCCCCGAGACGTCGACGGCGAGGAAGACCGTGAGGTCCCGCTCCTCGACGTACTTCTTGACGAACGGGCTCCCCATGCGGGCGGTGACGTTCCAGTCGATCGTCCGCACGTCGTCGCCGGGCTGGTAGGGGCGGACCTCGGCGAACTCCATGCCGCGCCCCTTGAACACCGAGTGGTAGTCGCCCGCCACCCCCTGGTCGACCAGTCGGTTGGTGGCGATCTCGATCCGCCGCACCTTGCGCATCAGCTCGGCCGGGAGCGGCGAGCCGGCGCGGCGGGCGGGCCGCAGGCTTGAAGCCGCCTCCGTCCCCGCCGGGCGGGAACCGAAAGAGCGCAGAAGGAAGCGGAACACGGCAGGCCTCAGTATCTAGGGGATATTTAGAGAGCGGCCTTCAGGGCACCTGGACGCGGTCGAGAATCCGGCCGATCAGGGCGTCGGGAGAGATCTCCTCGGCCTCCGCCTCGTAGGTGGGAACGACGCGATGACGCAGGACGTCCGGAGCGATCTCCTTGACGTCCTCGGGGATGACATAGCCGCGGCCACGGACGAGCGCCATGGCTTTGGCCGCCCGGGCGAGGAACAGCGTCGCCCGCGGCGAGGCGCCGAAGGAGATCAGGTCCACGAGGTCGGGGAGGCCGGCGGCCTTGGGATTGCGGGTGGCGGCGACCAGATCTAACACATAGCCGCGGATCTTGTTGTCGAGGTAGACCGAATCCGCCACCCCGCGGAGCGCGAGCACCCGCTCGGCATCGACGACGGGGGTGGCCTTGAGCTCGCGGTCGACCAGCATGCGGTCGAGGATCTCCGACTCCTCCGCCCGGCTCGGATAGCCCACCTTGAGCTTCATCATGAAGCGGTCGATCTGCGCCTCGGCGAGCGGATAGGTCCCCTCCTGCTCGATGGGGTTCTGGGTGGCGAGGACGAGGAACGGCTCCTGGAGCGGATAGCTCCGCGAGCCGAGCGTCACCTGGCGCTCCTCCATCGCTTCGAGGAGGGCCGACTGCACCTTCGCCGGAGCGCGGTTGATCTCGTCGGCCAGCAGGAGGTTGGTGAACACCGGCCCCGTGTGGGGGATGAACTCGCCGTTCCGCTGATCGTAGATGAGCGTGCCGATCAAGTCGGCGGGCAACAGGTCGGGGGTGAACTGGATGCGCTGGAAACTCACCGAGAGGGTCTGCGCCAAAGTCTTGACCGCCAACGTCTTGGCGAGCCCCGGCACACCCTCGATCAGCACATGGCCGCGGGCGAGGAGGCCGACCAGCAGGCGGTCGAGCAGGTAGTCCTGCCCGACGATCACCTTGCGCAGCTCCGCCTCGATACGCTTGAGCGCCAGGGTCTCGCGCTCGACGTCGCGGTTCTGAGTGAGAACGTCCGTTTCCATAGTCCTTCCAATGGAGTGCAACGGAGGTGCCATCCCTGGGACAGGGGAAGCCGGGGCGTCTCGCTCCCGGACCGTGCCAAATTGGCGCTTTCCCTGGAGCGTTCCCGGCGTTCCGCTGGCGCTCCGAGGCCCCGGAGGACGCTCCAGAGGACGCCGGTGTCCCCTCTGGTACCCTATAGATCCCCGTGCGCTCCCCCCTCCTCAAGAAGTCCCTGGGCCAGCACCATCTCGTCGACCCGGCCCTCTGCCGGCCCCTCGTCGAGTTCCTGCGCCCCGAAGGAGGCAGGGTGCTCAAGATCGGCCCCGGGGGAGGCGTGCTGACGACCGCGCTCCTCGGGGCAGGGGCTTGGGTCCAAGCCTGGGAGCTCGACCTCGAATGGGCGGCCGTCCTGAGGAGCCGTCTCCCCGGCCCGAGTTTGGCCCTCGTCGTGGGAGACGCCCTGACAATCCCCTGGGACCGCCTGCCGGCGCCGACCTTAGCCGCCGGCAACCTCCCCTACAACGTGGCGACCGCCCTCCTCGAACGCTTGCTCCCGCACCACGAGAGGGTGCCCCGGGCCGCCTTCCTCGTCCAGAAAGAAGTCGCCGACCGTCTGATCGCCGGACCCGGAGACGAGGCCTACGGCTCGCTCTCCGTGATCACGGCCGCCTACGCGCACGCCCGGACGTTAGGGCGAGTCAAACGCGGCAGCTTCCGGCCGCCCCCCAAGGTCGAGGGAGCCTTCGTGGGCTTCACCCTTCACGCTCCGCCGCTCCCCGCGGAGGAGATGCCGGCCTTCATCGCGATGGTGCGGTTGGCGTTCAACCAGAGGCGAAAGACGCTGCGGAATGCGTTGGCGGCGGGGTGGGGACGAGAGAAGGCCGAGGCGGTATTGAGCGCGGCGGGGGTGGGGGAGAGGGTGCGGGCGGAGGAGGTGGGGATTTTGGGGTTTTTGGAGATGTATGGGCAGGCGGGTTGATCGCTTGCGTAGAAGCGCTGTCTCCAAAACTACAGGCTAAAACGGCAGGGACCACGATATCCTCTCCCCACCGTCATCCTGAGCGGAGCGAAGGATCTGGGTGGTGGAACGTCGCCATAACTGTTACGCCGCCTACAACTTGATTGCGATCGAATCGAGGAGGTTCAAGGAGCCATGCCCACCGCCTTCATTTCCGTAGAAGATCTCGCCCAGCAGCCGGGCGCGATGCTTGAGCGAGTCGACCGTGGCGAGACTCTTCTCATCAGAAGCGCCGATAAGGAGCGAGCCGTCCTCATGGATGCGTTGGACTATCGGATCCTTCGCGTGCTCGCAGCCTGTGCCGCACGTGCAGAAACCCTGAGCGAGGACGTGAAGGCTTCGGATTTCGCCGCAATTCAGGATTTCCTCGCGGAGAAGATCAACATTGGTAGGGCAGCGGAGTTACTGCACATGTCTCGTTTCGAGCTTATCCCCTGCTTCAACCGTCTCGACATTTCCTGCCGGATCGGTCCCGCCACCCTAGAAGAGGCGCAAGCCGAAGTCGCCGTAGCGCTCAAGCACCGATAAGGTCTCCGACCTCAAACCGACGAGGTCTGCTCCCAGGGAAAATCTGTCTCGAACAGCCACTCGGCCACCAACCTTAATATTCGCCAAAGTCTTACCTCTCGGCGAGATTTTTATGGTTTCGTCGTATGAAAAGGTGGTGCTACCATGTTTGCCATCAACCGTAATGGTCTTAGAGGTCGCGTCTAAGGCCGAGACTTCCCCGGTAAACGTCTTCGACCTGGACTTCGACGACATGCTCCCCTTTTCCAAATTGCTGGCTGAGGCCGTAAGCGTGCCATACCCCACTATCGCCACGATGAGCGGCAAAGCTGAGAGATTGGCGACCGATTTCTCCGTTGTAGTTCTCTTCACTGTAGCATAGTATCGACAGTGACAGTTCGTGGGTAGATAAGCCAATGGAGCCTCTCAAGGTAGATGACGAACAACTGCGGGTCATTCTCGAGGCAATCGGGAAGGAGAGGGCGACCTCTTTTTGGACAGCAGAGAGAGTGCTTCAAATTTTTCAAACCGTATCTCTCTTATGTGTGGCAGCTTGGACTCTTTTGCAGTACCTTTCCTATGTGCGACCTGAGCAAGAGTTGCGCCTTAAACAGGAGGATCTGGCCCTCAAGCAGGTAAATTTTAATTACCGTGAGTCCCAGGAAGGGCGGGTCTCTGACGTCGTAACTGTCTCGATTAAGCCAACCGAGAGGAAGGATGAGGCTATTGCAACCACCCTAGCTTTCCGGATCACAAATACCTCTCGGAACACTGTTACGGTCTCTTGGGTGTTGGTGCATTGCTATGCCGGCTCTTTCGACCAAAGCAAGAGGATCAATCTTTTACCTCTAAGAATTAACGATCCCCCGGTATCCTTTATCAAGAAGGCCGAGGATGGACCTGTCCAATGGCAAGAGTGTGGCCATATCGGGTTTTTCTATCCCAAAACTACTATCAAGAAACAACTCGATAACACTGGGTATAACTTCACCGAGGGTGGCGGTGGTACAAAACAATTGGAACCAGGAGACTCATCTGGACTGACTGATTACTTTATTGTAACACGCGCCCCAGATCGATGGATTGGGTTTGTCATCGTTGTGGGCCTTGACGATGCCTTAGAGGGTAAAAACATCCGCCACTCGGTGAGAATCCTGCCCACTATGGCGACGATAGGCGATGGAGAGAAGTCACAACGAAGCGACGATCGCTCGTCGGTACCAGAAGCACGATCAAATTCTCTCCACTGAACCAATGGACTGTCGAAGCGCTTCTCCGCTCGCCCTCCACGGCACGGCAGGCTTGGGCTGGACCAGATCGACCAAATCCTACATAACAACTAACCCCGCCGGCAGGCGGACTCCGCGCCGCGCCAAACTGCAGGAAAGCGCTTGGACATCGACTATATAATATGCTATTGACGAGAGGCGTGCTGGCGAAGTGCGGGGTTAGCCGTTTATAACGGCGCCTGGCTGTGAAATTTAACTCGCAACCTCACCACTCTGCGCTGGCGCCGGTGTGCCCCTCAGCAGACCACGGACGCTCAGATCCTCATCGACATCCGGCCAATGGATGCCTTCACCGTCGCCAATGAGCTCCCAATTTTGGCGCTGTTGGGGTGTCGCGTGAAGAAGCCGCGGGAACCAGACCAGCGGTACCGTGATGGTGCGCCCGTCGACGAGCCGTGCCAGCAACTCATCTTCGGAAATCTCAATATCGAGAGCACGGGGTTCGGTCTCAACGGCTAAAGTATGCATGCCAAACCTCCTGGAACCGTTTCTTGTTGTCGGTCACGAGGGCTTCGAGACGTCTTAATTCCTGCGCCGGGAAGCCGCTTGCGCTACTCAAAGCCACGGGGTCCAGCCAGAACTTGGCAGTAGCGCGCTCTCGCCGGACATGGACGTGCGGTGGCTCGACACCTTCGTTGCTGTAGAAGAAGAATCTGTAGGGCCCTATTTCTGCGATGTTCGGCATCGGCCCTCGGTCTTGGCAGCCAGTATCCTTCTGTCCATGAGTCGTTTCAAGGAGCAGCGTCAAGCGGAGCGCTCCATCCATATCAGTGTACCGCAGTCCAATGCCCAATTCCCGCCCGGGGACCGCCTCCGAGGCGGATCTCGCCCGGCGCCGTCGTCGCTCTCCTTGACGCGGTCGGCGGCATCCTCGCCCCGCCGACAGGCGGACCCGAGCCGCGATAAGTTATAGAGAACGACCCCTGAACGGTCCGCGGATGCCGCGGGCCGCCTGGCGGCTCCCTTGAAGATAGCTGCGGTGGGGCTCAGGGACATCGCTAGCGTCGATTGAGCGGCCCGTAGCGTCTCAACCGGGCGTCCCAGCGCCGATGAAGAGTCGCGTAGTGTCTCCAGCTTCCGCTCTAGTGTCTCTGGCGAATCTGTAGTGTCTCCAGGCCGAATCGTAGTGGCTCCAACGGCGCCCAGAGACACTACGGATTCGACTGGAGACACTAGAATTTGGAGCGGAGACACTAGAATTTGGAGCGGAGACACTACGATCTGCGCTGGAGACACAAGGCGATCGGCTAGAGACACAAGAAACTCGGTGGAGACACTAGCATTACGGCTGGAGACACTACGGACGTCGCTGGAGACACTACGGGCTCTCCGGAGCCTGTCGACGGGCGGGTGGAGACGCTGGGGAAGGCAATCTCTAGCGAGAATCGCCAGCCGGTGACGCCCCCGCCCCGCCCTGACGCGCCATCTCCTCCACCGCGCGCCGAAACGAAGGTCCGTCGATCGCGGGATAGCGGTAGAGGCGGGGCTCGATCTCCCCGAAGCGCTGCAGCAGCTCGGCGGGGTCCACGAGGCCCCTCTCGATCATCTGGCGCACGTCCGCCAGGTCCTGGGCGTGGCCGCGTTCCAGCTTCGAGAGGGCCTGGGCGTAGAGGTCGTAGTGATAGAACGAGAGCCGGCCTTCCCGAGCGACGAAGAGGCTCCGCTCCTGCCAGCCGGGGATCTCGGGGATGAAATGATCGGGCGAGGCGAGCTCGATGTTGATCGCGAGCGTCTCCTTGAGCCGGGGCAGGGCGCGGAAGAGCCGGTCCGTCTCCGGATCGATCTTGATGTCCACGTCCACCGTGCTCCCGCGCCAGCCGAGGAGGACCGCCGTGGCGCCGCCCGTGAAGTAGAGCCGGACGTCCTTCTCGGCCTCGTCGCCGAGCGTCCGCATGAAGCGCCGGAGCGTCGGCTCGTCTACCAGCCGCCGCATTCCGCCGCCCTCTCGAAGCTGACCAGCCGCCGGATCAGCGCGTTGTACCGGGAGTGGGCCGAATCGCTGTCGGTCTCGGCGAGCTTCTCGTAGAGGCGGTGCTCGGGGGTGGGGAAGACGGTCTCCGGGAGGGGGAGGCCGAGGCGGCGCAGGCGGGGCGAGCCGATCGAGACGAGGAGCGCGGGGAGGGACTCGATGCCCTGGGCGAGGTCGGCGATCCCCTGTTGGACGAGATCCCCGCCGGGGAGGGCGCTCAAGTCCAGCTCAGGCATGTCCTTTAGTATAGGGCCGGACATTCTTTCCCTGCCCTTCGAGCCCTCCCAGCCCTTGGAGCGCCAGGGCGAGCTCCCGCACGCCGCGGCGGATCTCCGGGACGTCGACGGCGGCGAAGCCGAGGAGCAGACCGTTCTCCGCCTTCTCCGGCTTCTCCGGCATAGAAGGCTGGGCGTAGCAGCCGAGGGAGGTGACCTCGACGCCCCTGGCGAGCGCGGCCTTCTGCGCCGTGTCTCCAAGGATGCCGCCGCGGAGCCAGCCGACGGTCTGCAGGCCGGCCTCGATATTGGAGATGTCGAGGAGACCGGCTACGTGTTGTCTGGCCTCTTCGAGGAGGATCGACAGGCGCTCCGCGTAGATCTCCCGCATCCGCCGGAGGTGCCGGCCGAAATGACCCTCGGCGAGGAAATCCGCGAGCACCGCCTGCTCGAGGAGCGGCGCGTGCCGATTGGTCACCGATTGGGCTGCCGCGAAGGGGTCCACGAGGTCTTCCGGCAGGACGAGATAGCCCAGGCGGAGAGACGGGAAGAGCACCTTGCTGAAGCTGCCGGCGAAGAGCACTTGGCACTGGCGGCCCGGGCGGCCGTGCTGGCCCTGCCGGTCGAGGCCCTGGAGGGCCGGTACGGGGCGGCCGGAGTAGCGGTATTCGCTGTCGTAGTCGTCCTCGAAGATCATCGCTCCCGTGGCCCGCGCCCAGGAGAGGAGCGCCAGGCGGCGGGGGAGGCTCATGCTGACGCCCAGGGGGAACTGGTGGGCCGGCGTCACGTAGACGAGCCGGACGCCTTTGAGCGTATCCCCCAAGGTCAGGCCCTCGTCGTCTAAGGGGACGGGCACGATCGTCGCTCCGCAGGCCTCGAAGGTGAAGGCGGCGCCGATGTAGCCGGGGTTCTCGATCGCGACCCGGTCGCCGGGGTTGAGGAAGAGGCGGGCGACCAGATCGAGCGCCTCCTGGACGCCGGAGACGATCGCCACCTGGTCGGGGGTGCATTGCACGCCGCGCGCGGTCGTCAGGTAGGCCGCCACCGCCTCCTGGAGCGGCCGGTAGCCGAGTGGTGGACAGCCGAGAAGGAGATTCCCGGTGGCACGCCGCAGGCGGCGGGCGGTGACCTGCGCCCAGAGGGTGGTGGGAAAGAGGTCCACCGCCGGCTGGTTGGGCCGGAAGGCGCGGCGGGGGGCGACGTCCAGGTCCGGGAAGGGGCGCAACCGGCGACCGTAGTCGGAGAGCCGGCGGGGGGGCCTCTTCTCTTCCTTCCTCTCCTGCCCCTCCTGGGGGATCCCGCCCGCGCCGCCCGAGCCGGCCGGCCGACTTCGAGCAGGCGATCGGGGAGGATCTTCGCGACGTAGGTGCCGGAGCCCACGCTCGCCTCCACGTAGCCTTCGGACTTGAGCTGCTCGAAGGCTTCGAGGATCGTCCCCCGCGCCAGGCCGTACTGGGTCGCCAGGTCGCGGGTGGCCGGGAGGCGGGCGCCGGGGCGGAGCCGGCCTTCGAGGATCTCGCCGCGGAGGGCGCCATAGAGCCAGCGGACGGCCGGGGCTCCGGGCTCCCGGGGGGGCAGCATGAGGGCGAAGGGCGGGGTCTTCTTCGGCATGGAAGTGGTACAGCGGAAATATCCTAAATGGACCTTCTGAAGAAGTCCACTTTCCACTATTCTCCCTCCAGATGGAACGGGCCGCGCCGGCCCACTTCGCCTTGGAGGAAATCATGAAAGTACGGTTCAACTACGCCACGGTCGCCCCCGGAATCTATGACGCCATGGACAGCCTGGAGAACTATCTCGACGCTTGCGGCCTGGAGAAGCCCCTGCGTTTCCTGGTCCAGCTCCGCGCCTCGCAGCTCAACGGCTGCGCCTACTGCCTGGACATGCACTGGAAGGATCTCCGCGCGATCGGCGAAAACGAGCAGCGCCTCTACTCGCTCGACGCCTGGCGCGAATGCCCGTACTACAGCGAGCGGGAGCGGGCGGCCCTGGCCTGGACGGAGGCGGTAACCTTAGTCGCCGACGGCCATGTGGAGGACGCGGTCTACGAGGCAGCCCGGACGCACTTCAGCGACAAGGAGCTCGCCGACCTGACCTTCGCGATCGCCACGATCAACGCCTGGAACCGCCTGGCGATCTCCTCGCGGACCGTGCCCGGCGGTTACAAGTCGACCCAGACGCCGGAGACGTCCAAAGCGGCGAAGACCGAAGAGCCGGTCGCGGTCGCGGGCTGAAAGGGTGCCCTGGACGACCCTGCTCGACCGCATCCGCCAACTCGAACGGGACGCCCGTCCGCTCGAACCCGGGGTCACCCGCCGCCGGCAGGGGCCAGCGGCGCTCGGAAATGCAATCCCGCGGCGGAGGGCCTGCCCCGAAGGGGCTTGGGTTGGTAGCCTGGGGCGAGAGCCCCAGGTTGAGGTAACCACAAGAAAAAAAAGCCCCGAAGGGGCGAAGGTACAGGTGGAATTACCGTCGCCCCTTCGGGGCTGAAGATTCTTATTCCTCCCCTTTCCTGGGGTTTTCACCCCAGGCTACCGACCCCAAGCCCCTTCGGGGCGAAGAGAAAAGCGACTTTGACGGGGCCTTGGCAGAAGTTCGAGGCAAGCGTGGGGGACTCCGTGTCATCTACTACCTGCGACTTCGGGAGGGTGTGATCTGGATGCTGACACTTTATCCGAAGAACGTTGCAGATAACATCCCGACGCACGTGCTTCGACAAATTCGGAAGGAGATCGAAAATGAGTAAGAAGGTGGTCGCAACATCGGAGCCGAGATCCTGGCCGATATCCGTGAGATCAAGGGCGGGCAGGTGGGACGCGTCCTGACGTTTCCCTCGGTTGCCGAAACGCGCGCTCGGGTAGGATTGTCGCAGTCCGAGTTCGCCCGCCTGCTCGGAGTTTCGGTCCGCACGTTGCAGGAGTGGGAGCAAGGCCGACGCACTCCCTCTGGCCCGGCGCGCATGCTCCTCACGATCGCGTTCAAGAACCCGCGTGCTCTCCTCGACGCCGCGATTTAAGTTTGGCTGGTGCTATCCGAGGTCCCAAAACTTTGCCCGTGCTCAGCGCTTCTGCCACGCGAGCGAGTCCGCCACGACCCAGGCGACGCCCATCACGGTGAAATTCAGGACGTTCTCGCTCACGACCGAATGGCTCGCGGGGTGGGCGACGAGCATCGGCCCGTGCACCAGGAGGGCGAAGGACGCAAACATGGAGGTCAGCAGGATCGTGGCGAGGCGGGCCTGTACGCCCGTGAGGATCGCAACGCCCGCCGCGAGGAGGCCGACCCCGGTCGCATAGGCCCAGAAGTCTTGCGAAGGCGGCAGCCATTTGGGGACCAACGGGGCGGTGAGGCTCAGGTAGAAAAAATGCGCTCCACCGAACAAGAGCGCGCAAAGCCCGAACGCCAGCTGGCCCCCGCGGGTGAGGCGGGCGGCCAGGGCCGCATCGATCTTGGCGCTCGCGGCGTAGACGATCAGGCCGCCCGCCGCGATCGCGAGCTGCTCGGCGGCGCCGCTGTAGGCGCCGAATTCGGCGGTATGGGCGAGCACCACGCGGCCGTTCATCAGGAGGACGACGACGAGCGCGTAGTACGCGGTGATCGTCGCGGCGCCCCAGGCCGCGGTCCGCCGCCACTCGACGGCCGCGCCCGCGACGAGCATCAACGCCGCGGCAGCATAGGCGAGAGCGAGGCGGTGGGGAAAGTCCTTGGGCACCGGCTGCCCCAGGTCGAAGTCCCCCCACGCCAGGCAGACCATCCCGAACGCCATCACGCCCAGACCGTACACGCGCCTGCCGAAGGCCATCGCCGGCTTTTCCTCCGTCATGACTTTTCCATCTCCCTCTCCTCTCCCCCCGCCCTCACCACTTCATCTGGTACAGCATCCAGTAGACGATCACTCCGGTCACCGAGACGTACAGCCAGATCGGCAGCGTCCAGCGGGCGATCCGGCGGTGGTCGCCGAAGCGGCGGCGGTAGGCCCGGTAGACGGTGATCCCGGCGAGGAAGGGGACGGTCGCCGCGAGCACGGTGTGGGTCAAAAGGATGGAGTAATAGAGGATGCGCGCCGATCCGCTGCCGGGAAAGTGCTTGGAGCCGATGTGGGCGTGGTAGATCAGGTAGCAGGTGAGGAAGGCGGTCGAGGAGACGAGCGCCGCGACCATGACGTTCCGGTGGGCCTGCCAGCGCTTGGCGCGAATTAAGAGATAGCCGGTGACGAGGAGCACCGCCGACAGGGCGTTCAAGGTGGCGTTGATCGCCGGGAGTTGCTGGATCGTGGGCATAGGGGGGTGGATTCTACCTTGCATGTTCCTTTCGGCCGACTTAGGGGTCGGTCCCGTATTGACAGCCAAGGGGCGGGTCTATACCATTCATGTATGAACGAACTGCCCTCCGGACCTCGAGCCGCCCTTCTCGCGGCCCCGTCCGGGTGAGGCTCTCTACCGTTCGCCAGCTCGCTCCAAGTCAGAAGCCCGCTGACCACGCCCCGGAAGCGGTAGCGCCCCGGCACTCTGCCGGGCGGTCCGCCGGTACGTAAGGAGACGTCAGGATGAAGCGTCATCTCTACCTGGGCCCCGGTGCCCTCGTTCTCGCTCTCGCCGCTCTCGCCGCTCTCGGCTGTCACGCGAAGAGCGAGGCGCCCGCGTCCTCATCGGCCCCCTCGGCGCCGCCCGCGGTCGTCGTCACCCCGGTCGTCCAGAAGGACGTCCCGGTCTACAAGGAGTGGATCGGCACCACCCAGGGCAACGTCAACGCCGAGATCCGTCCGAAGGTCGACGGCTATCTCCTGCGGCGGGTGTACAACGAGGGGAGCTTCGTCCGTCAGGGCGACCTGCTCTTCACGATCGACCCCCGGCAGCTCCAGGCCCAGCTCGAACAGGCCCAGGCCGATCTCGGGCAGTTTGAGGCCCAACTCGCGAAGACCCAGCAGGACGTCAACCGCTTCAAGCCCCTGGTGAGCGACAAGGCGATCAGCCAGCAGGAGCTCGACGACGCCCTCTCCGCCGAGCGCGCCGCCAAGGCGGCGGTCGACTCGCGGGCGGCGGCGGTCCACCAGGCGCGCCTGAACCTCTCCTGGACCCGGGTGGACTCGCCGATCGCGGGCATCGCCGGCGCCGCCACCCAGCAGGTGGGGAACCTGGTGAACCCCTCGACGGTCCTGACCACGGTCTCCCAGTGCGACCCCATCCGCGTCGAGTACCCGCTCTCCGAGCAGGAGTACCTGAAGCTCCAGGAGGAGACTCAGAAGAATCCCGGGGCGGCGCGGGCCAACAACCTGGAGCTCGTGCTGACCGACGGCTCGACCTTCCCGCAGCGGGGTCGCATCCTCTTCGAGGGCCGGCAGATCGACGTCAAGACCGGCACCATCACGACCGTCGCCGCCTTCCCCAACCCGGGAAACCTGCTGCGTCCGGGCCAGTACGCCAAGGTCCGCGCCGTCACCGAGATCAAGAAGGGGGCGATCCTCGTCCCGCAGCGCGCCGTCAACGAGCTCCAGGGCGGCTACCAGGTGGCGGTCGTGGGGAGCGACAACAAGGCCGAGATCAAAACCGTCAAGCCGGCCGAGCGGATCGGCAAGCTCTGGGTCATCGACTCCGGGCTCTCCCCCGGCGACCGGGTGGTCGTCGAGGGCTTCTCGAAGGTCAAGTCGGGCGCCGCGGTGAAACCCACCGACGCGCCGGCCGAGACGGCCGAAAGCTCCAACCCCGCCTCGCCCGCCCCGACAGGGGGGAAGTGACGCCATGGCTCGTTTCTTCATCGACCGGCCGATCGTCGCGATCGTCATCTCCATCCTGACCGTCCTCTTGGGGCTGGTCGCGATGCTGGGGCTCCCCATCGCCCAGTATCCGGACATCGTTCCGCCCTTGATCCAGATCCAGAGCACCTTCCCCGGCGCCGATGCGATCACCGTCGAGCAGGCGGTGGCGACGCCGCTCGAGCAGCAGATGAACGGCGTCGAGGACGAGCTCTACATGCAGTCGGTGAACGCTTCCGACGGCACGATCACGCTCCGCGTCACCTTCGACGTCGGCACCGACAGGAACGCCGACCAGGTCAACGCCCAGAACCGGGTCTCCCAGGCGCAGCCGAGCCTCCCGGCCGACGTCAACACCTTCGGTCTCACCTACCGGAAGACCCAGGGCACGCCGTTGATGCTGATCTCCCTCTTCTCGCCGAAGGGGACCTACGACGGCCTCTTCCTCGGCAACTACGCGCTCATCAACGTCAACGACGCCCTCTACCGGGTGCCGGGCGTCGGCCAGGTGCTGAACTTCGGCGCCTCCGAGTACGCGATGCGGATCTGGGTGAAGCCCGATCAGCTCGCCAAGCTCTCGTTGACCGTCTCCGACCTCCTCCGCGCCGTCCAGGCGCAGAACACGGTCAACCCCTCGGGGCAGATCGGCGCCGAGCCCTCGCCGGCGGGCCAGGAGTTCACCTACTCCGTCCGCGCCCAGGGGCGGCTGGTCACCGCGGAGGAGTTCGGCAACGTCGTCGTCCGCCTGAACCCCGACAACTCGGCGGTGCGCCTGAAGGATGTCGCGCGGATCGAGCTCGGCGCCCTCTCCTACAAGCAGATCGGGCGCTTCAACGGCAAGCCGTCCTCGATCATCGGCATCTACCAGGCCCCGGGCTCGAACGCCCTGGCGGTCGCCGAGGGCATCAAGAAGCAGATGGAGGTTCTCAAGTCCCGCTTTCCCGAGGGGCTCGACTATAAGGTTTCGGTCGATACCACGCTCCCGGTGACCGAGGGCATCAAGGAGATCGTCCTCACGCTCGTCGAGGCGATGATCCTGGTCATCCTCGTCGTCTTCCTCTTCCTTCAGAACTGGCGGGCGACCTTGATTCCCCTGATCGCGGTGCCGGTGTCGCTCATCGGCACCTTCGCCGCCTTCCCGCTCCTCGGCTTCTCGATCAATTCGCTCTCTCTCTTCGGCCTCGTTCTGGCGATCGGCCTGGTCGTCGACGACGCCATCGTCGTCGTCGAGGCGGTCGAGCACCACATCGAAGAGGGGAAGACGCCGCGCGAGGCGACCCTCCAGGCGATGCGCGAGGTGTCGGGGCCGGTCGTCGCCATCGCCCTCATCCTCTCGTCGGTGTTCCTCCCCGTCGCCTTCCTGGGCGGCATCCAAGGGCGGCTCAACAAGCAGTTCGCGTTGACGATCGCCATCTCGGTCCTGATCTCGGCGTTCAACGCCCTGTCGCTGTCGCCGGCCCTCTCCGCCCTTCTCCTGAAGCCGAGGAAGGAGTCGCGCGGCCTCCTCGCCCGCTTCTTCGGCGGCTTCAATCGCGGCTTCGAGAAGGCGACCCGGGGCTACATCGGGGCTTCCGGATTTCTCATCCGCAAGGTGGCGATCGCGCTTCTGATCCTGCTCGGTTTCGGCCTGCTGGCCGGCGGGCTGGGGAAGAAGGTGCCCGGCAGCTTCCTTCCCGACGAGGATCAGGGCTATTTCTATCTGAACGTGCAGTTGCCCGATGCTTCGTCGCTCCAGCGGACCGACGCCGTCTGCCGGAAAGTCGAGGACATTCTCAAAACCACCAAGGGGGTCCGCTACTACAACACGGTCGCGGGCTTCAGCCTGCTGTCGTACGTGTCGGCTACCTACAACGCCTTCTTCTTCGTTTCGCTCGATCCCTGGGACACGCGGGAGGGCAACGGGAGGACGGCGAAGGAGTTGACGGCGAAGCTCAACGACGCCTTCCGCGCCCAGATCCCGGAGGGGACCGTCTTCGCCTTCCTGCCGCCGGCGATTCCCGGCCTCGGCACGGCGGGCGGCTTCTCGCTCTGGGTCCAAGACCGGACCGGCAACGACGTCCAATATCTGAACGACAATCTCCAGAAGTTCCTCGCCGCGGCGAGGAAGCGGCCCGAGCTTCAGAACGTCAACAGCTCCTTCCGTGCCGCCGTGCCGCAGGTGCTGGTCGACGTCGATCGCGACAAGGCCTTGAAACAGGGGATCCCGATCGGCGACGTCTACCAGTCGCTCCAGGCTTTCCTGGGCGGCAGCTTCATCAACCAGTTCAACCGTTTCGGCCGGCAGTGGCGGGTCTATCTCCAGGGCGAGGGGGAGGAGCGGGTGAACCCGGAGGACATCGGGCAGTATTACGTGCGGAACAACGACGGCAACATGGTGCCGCTCTCGGCGATCACGACGATCCGCACCACCGCGGGACCCGAGTACACCCAGCGCTTCAATCTCTTCCGCGCCGCCCAGGTGACCGGCGCCGCGGCGCCCGGCTACAGCTCGGGCCAGGCGCTGGACGCCCTGGAGCAGGTGGCGAACCAGACCCTGCCGCGCGAGATGGGCTTCGACTGGTCGGACCTCTCCTACCAGGAAAAGAAGGCGGCGGGGACGACCGGACAGGTCTTCCTGCTCTCGATCATCTTCGTCTTCCTCATCCTCGCCGCCCTCTACGAGAGCTGGACTCTGCCGTTCAGCGTCCTTCTCTCGGTTCCCGTGGCGGTCTTCGGCGCCTTTCTGGGGCTGCTCCTAAGGCATTACGATTTCGACGTCTTCGGACAGATCGGTCTCGTCGTGCTGATCGGTCTCGCGGCCAAGAACGCGATCCTGATCGTCGAGTTCGCGAAGACCGAGTTTGAAAAGGGGAGAAGTCTTACCGAGGCCGCGCTCGTCGGAGCGCAGCTCCGCCTGCGACCCATCCTGATGACGTCTTTCGCCTTCATCCTGGGCTGCGTGCCGCTGTGGATCGCCCAGGGCGCGGGCGCCGCCTCGCGCCAGATCCTGGGTACCGTCGTCGTCGCGGGCATGCTCGCCGCCACCCTTCTCGCCATCTTCTTGATCCCGGTCCTCTTCGTGGTGGTCGAGCGGATCGGCGGGGCGGAGAAAAAGCACGCCGAACGCGGCGCCCTCCTGCCGGCGCCCGAGGAGACCCATTCATGAAAAGGTTTTCCCCGCTCCTCCTCGGCTTTTCCGGCCTCTCACTCCTGGCGCTCGCCGGTTGCGTCACCGGCCCGCGCTACCAGCGGCCCGAGGTCGCCGTTCCTTCCCAGCACCGCGGAGCGGTCACCACGCCGGCAAACACCCCGGAAGCCGCCGCCTCCTTCGCCGACCAGGCCTGGTGGGACGTCTTTCACGACGACGCCCTGAAGGGCCTCATCGCGGAGGCGCTCAAAAACGGTTACGACGTCCGCCTGGCCGCCTCCCGGGTGGAAGAGCTGCGGGCGAACGCCGGCATCGCGCGCTCCGCGTACTTCCCGGCGCTCACCCCGTCGGTCGAGCTCGGCCGCGGCCAGACGTCGCTCTTTTCGCCGTCGCTCGAAGGGCTGGGAAATCTCGGGCAGGTCAACCTCGGGCTCTCCTGGGAGCTCGACCTCTGGGGGCGCATCCGGCACCTGAACGAATCGGCGCTCGCCCAGGCCCTCGCTTCGGAGGAGGCGCGGCGCGGGGTGTTCCTCTCGCTCGTCTCCGAGGTCGCCACGACCTACTTCCAGCTCCGCCAGCTCGACCTCGAGCTGGACATTGCCCGGCGCTCGACCGACGCCTTCCAGGGTACGTTCGATCTCTTCAACCGGCGTCTCCAGGGCGGCGCCGCCTCGGCGATCGAAACCTCCAGCGCCGAAGCCTCTCTCGCCGCCACCGCCGCCAACATCCCGGATTTGGAACGGCAGATCGTGGCGCAGGAGAACCAGCTCGCCTTTCTCCTCGGGAGAAATCCCGGTTCCATCCCCCGCGGCGCGGTGTTGAACGATCAGTTCCTGCCGCCGGAGATCCCGGCCGGTCTCCCTTCCGATCTGCTGAAGCGCCGGCCCGACATCCGCGAGGCGGAGCAGAACCTGATCGCGGCGAACGCGGAGGTCGGCGTCGCCAAGGCCGACTACTTTCCCCAGATCAGCCTGACCGCCGCCGCCGGCGGCGCGGCGCCGCAGCTCTCCCAGCTCTTCCGCGAGGGCAAGACCTGGGCGATCGGGGCCGGACTCCTCGGACCCGTGCTCCAGCCGGGGTTGCTCCGGAATCAGTACCGCGCGGCGGTGGCGCGCTGGGAGCAGGCGAAGATCCGCTACGAGCAGAGCGTGACCAATTCGTTCAACGAGGTCTCGACGGCGCTCGTGGCCTACCAGAAATACGCCGCGGTCGAAAAAGAGCGGGCGCGCGAGGTGGACGCCTTCCAGAGCGCCTTCAAGATCGCCAACGAGCGCTACGTGGCTGGTCTCTCCTCGTACTTGGAGGTGCTGCAGGAGCAGCAGCAGCTCTTCCCCGCCGAGATTCTCCTCGCCCAGGCGCGCTACAACCGCCTCGCGACGCTCGTCCAGCTCTACCGGGCGCTCGGCGGCGGCTGGAACCTGGCGGATCCGCAGTGGGTGGGCGGGGCGGGGGTGCCGGCGGGGACGACGAGAACGACGGGGACGACGGGGACGACGGGGACGACGCCGGGCGGGTTACAATAAAGAAGCCATGGAGACACTGCGCACGAAGAGGGTGCCTGGGCGCCGCGAAGGGGATGATGTCTTGCGGGACATCGACATCCTCCAGCGGACCGTCAATGAGCTGCGGGGTTGCGGTCTCATCCCGCGGGGGGTCTACCGCTTTCGCACCCATGAAGAGGCCGACGAATGGATGATGCGCCAGATCGCGGCGAATCACGCGCGCCACAGCTCCAGGACGTCTTAGATCTCTGCGCAGCTCTGAACCGGGAGGGTGCCCGGTACGTGCTCATCGGCGGTTTTGCCGTGATTCTCCATGGGTTCGTTCGCAGCACGAAAGATGTCGATCTTCTCGTTGACCCCTCAGAGGAGAACATCCGTGCCGTCAAGCGAGCGATGTCCACCCTGCCGGACAACGCTGCCGCCCTCCTGGCGGACGACGAGGTTCTTCAATATAAAGTCGTTCGCATCGCCGACGAGATCGTGGTCGATCTTCTCGCCGCCGCCTGCGGAGTGACCTACCCGGAAGCCGCCGAGTCCGAGATCGAGACCTTCACGGTACACGATGTCAAGATCCCTGTAGCCAGCAAGCAGATCCTGATTCGGATGAAGAATACGATCCGCGAAAGCGATGCCTTGGACGTGCGATTTCTTCACATGCGGATCGACGAGGAAAGAAAGGGACGCCGATAATAACTGGAAGCGGCTCCTCGGGTCTTACGCGGCCCGCCGCACCACTTCGGCGCGCAGCGGCCAGTCACCACGGAAGAAGGCGTCGGCGGCGGGGAAGAATTCCTGGGGGCGTTCGAGGAAGGGATAGTGGCCGGTCCCTTCGATCGGGAGGAAGCGGCTGTTGGGGCAGCTCGCGGCCCACTCGCGCGAGGCGGCGACCGGCACCAGATCCTCCGTCCCCTGGATCACCAGGATCGGCATCCCGAGATCGGCCAGGCGCGGCCGGAAGTCCCAGGCCCGCATCTTGGGGATGATGTGCTCGAAGTAGACGGTCAGGGCGTGGCTCGGCCATTCGTTGGGAAAGGAAGCCACGTCGTCGACCGGAAAGCGGCCGGCGGCCTCCAGGTCGCCCAGCTGGGCGGGGAGGAGGAAGTAGTTGAACCAGGCCCGACAGTAGGCGACCGGGTCGCTCTTGTCGATCCCCTCCCGCCGCATCTCCTCCAGGCGCGGTACCCCCGGCGGATAGACGAGAATCTCGGGGCCCGGCGTCTCCTGCGCCCACTCGCCGGGCTGGCGGGGGGTGATCGGGCAGACGAGGAGGAGCCGCTCGACCCGCTCCGGGTTTTCGATCGTGTACTGGGCGGTGATCGCGGCGTGGTAGGAGGAGCCCAGGAGCGCCATCCGTTCGAGGCCGAAGTAGCGCCGCACCGCTTCCAGGTCGTGGGCGTCCTCTTCGAGCGAGAGCTGACGGCGGTCGGTCACCGTGCTCGACCGCCCGCGGCTCCGCGGATCGAAGAGGATCAGCCGCCGGCCCTCGGCGAGGGGCTGGAACGGCTCGGCCAGCCAGTTGGCGTTGGGGACGACGACCGTCTCCGGTCCCTCGCCCAGCACGCGGAAATAGAGGTGCAGGCCGGGGCGGACGAAAACGAATCCTTCGCTGGTTTGCATGATCGGGCGCCCACGGGGGAGCGCAGGATCTCAGTCTACTACGCCCCGTCCGCGTCGAGAGCGAGCTCGATCACCTTGAAGGCCGGCTGGTCGGGATAGGTGCGCTTGAGGACGTGAAGGCCGACGTTGTAGACCGGCACCCCGGCCGCCGTGCGTCCAGAGTGGGCGCCACGGTGGGCGTGGCCGTGGACGACGACGTCGACGGGATAGCGGGTGAGCGGCTCTTCCAGACGGCTGGAGCCGAGGAAGGGGAAGATCTCGCACGGTTCCCCCTCGACCGTCGCCTGGATGGGCGAGTAGTGGAGGACGGCGACCCGCCGGGAGAAGCTCCGCATCCGGGCCAGGGCGGATTCGAGCTTCAGGGCCTCTTCGACCGCCTCGTGGACGAATTTTTTGATGATGTCCTCTCCCCAAGGGCCGAGAGCGCGCTTGCCGAAGCCGCCGCAGAACCCTTTGACTCCGGCGAAGCCGATCCCGTGCACCTCGACGGCCTCGCCGTCGAGCATCTTGATCCCCGACTCCGAGAGGATCCGCTTGACCTCCTGCGGCACCCCGGACTCGAAGTCGTGGTTGCCGAGGACGGCGATGACCGGCACGTTGACCGCCGAGTGGATCTCCCGCGCCAGGGCCTCCGCCTCCTCGGGCAGGCCGCGGTCGGTCAGGTCGCCGGGGAGCACGAGGACGTCGCAGGCCCGGCTGGCCTGGGTCAGGAGCTCATGGAAGGAGCTCTGGGGCTGCGGCGACTTGGTGTAATGGAGATCCGCCACCGCCCCGATCCGGATCACCCGCCCTGCCTTCCCCTCGTTCCGATCCTGCCGACTCTCCAGTGCCATGCCCCTGTCCCCTCTCTTTTCTGTCCGTCCAGAGCTTCGAGGGGCAAGCTCCGTGCCATGTCGCCCCGCCGGGATCACACTGGTACGTCTCTTGCTGAAGCCTCCCGCCTATGACCACCGAGACCCTGTCCACCAGCTCCCAAGACCTCGCCGAGCCCGCCGAAGCCGACTTCTACCGGCATTCGATGGCGGTGCTCCGCGAGGCTTCGGTCCCGTTCCTCGTCGGCGGGGCCTACGCCTACGCGCGCTACACCGGGGTGATCCGCCACACCAAGGACTTCGACGTCTTCCTCCGCCGGGAGGATCTGGAGCGGGCGCTCGCCGCCTTGAAGCAAGCGGGCTACTCGACCGAGCTCACCTTCCCGCACTGGTTGGGCAAGGCCTACAAGGGGGACGACTTCGTCGACCTCATCTACAGCTCGGGCAACGGCATCGCCCGGGTGGACGAGCGCTGGTTCGAGCACGCCGTGGACGAGAAGGTGCTGGGGGTGCCCGCCAAGCTCGCTCCGGCCGAGGAGATCCTGTGGTCCAAGTCCTTCATCATGGAGCGCGAGCGCTACGACGGCGCCGACGTCGCCCACCTCCTCCTCCACCGTGCCGCGGAGCTCGACTGGGATCGCCTGCTCGATCGGTTCGGGTCGAACTGGCGAGTGCTCCTGAATCACCTGCTGCTCTTCGGCTACATCTACCCCGGCGAGCGGCAGCTCCTGCCGCGGAAGGTCTGGGACGAGCTCTTGGGCCGGCTGGCGGCGGAAGGTCCGCCGAAGCCCGAGGAGGAGAAGCTCTGCCGCGGCACGATCCTCTCGCGCGGCCAGTATCTCCTGGACGTCGAGGAACGGGGCTATCGGGACGCGCGGCTCGAACCCGCCGGCACCATGAGCGCCGAGGACGTCAAAACCTGGTCCGACGCGGCGCGCGAGGAAGAAGTGAAGCAGAAGGAGCTGCACAAGGGCTGACCAGAAACGGCAACCCTTTGAATGCGTAGAGGCGGCCCCCGTGGCCGCCCTCCGGAGCCTCCGCCCTTGACCCTCCGCGGTCACGGGCATAGAGTCCCACGAGTTTTTTACCCCAGTCGTAGATTCTCGGGTTGCGTTTCCGTCCTTTCGTCCAGGAGAAGCCGATGCCCCATTTAGATACCGGCAACACCGGATTCATGCTGCTGTGCGCCAGCCTCGTCATGTTGATGACACCGGGCCTCGCCTTCTTCTATGGCGGTCTCGTGGGGCGCCGCAACGTTCTCGCCATCATGATCCAGAGCTTCGTCTCGATGGGCTGGACGACCGTCCTCTGGTGGCTCTGCGGCTTCTCGCTCTGTTTCAGCGGCGATTTAAAGACCGGCACCGACTTCTCGGGGATCGTCGGCAACCTCCACTGGGCTTTCCTCCGCGGCATCACGCTTCAGACGCCTTCGCCCAACGACAGCATCCCCATGCTCGTCTTCTGCGCCTACCAGATGATGTTCGCGATCATCACCCCGGCGCTCATCACCGGCGCCTTCACCAACCGGGTGACGTTCAAGGCCTACATGCTGTTCCTCACCGGCTGGCTGCTCCTGGTCTATTTCCCGTTCGTCCACATGGTGTGGGGCGGCGGCCTGCTGGCGAAATGGGGGGTGCTCGATTTCGCGGGCGGCATCGTCGTCCACAACATCGCGGGAATCGCGGCGCTCGCCGCCGTTCTCTACGTCGGCCGGCGGACGGTACAAGACCGCGGGCCGCACAGCATCCCGCTGGTGGCGCTCGGCACCGGCCTTCTCTGGTTCGGTTGGTACGGCTTCAATGCGGGGAGCGAATTTCGCGTCGATTCGGTGACCGCGGTGGCCTTTCTGAACACCGACGTCGCGGCCTCCTTCGCCGCCATCGCCTGGCTGGCGATGGACTGGATGACGACGAAAAAGCCGAAGTTCCTGGGCCTCCTGACCGGCGCTGTCGCGGGGCTCGCCACCATCACCCCCGCGGCGGGCTACGTCTCCCCGGCGAGCGCCGCCCTGATCGGCCTCGTCGCGGGCGTCGTCTGCTTCGGCGCGGTGACGCTCAAGAATCGCCTCGGCTGGGACGACGCCCTGGACGTCTGGGGCGTCCACGGGGTGGGCGGTTTCCTCGGCATCCTCCTCCTCGGCCTCTTCGCCACCACCGCTTTCAACCCGGGTGGCGTCAACGGCCTCTTCGCCGGCAATCCGCACTTCTTCTTAGTCGAGCTCGGAGCCGTCCTTCTCTCGTCGGCCTGGGCCTTCGGGTTCACCTTCGGCATGCTCTGGCTGATCGACCGCGTCACTCCGGTCCGCGTCACCGGGCAGACGGAGGAGATGGGGCTCGACGAAGGGTTGCACGGCGAGCGCGCCTACCTGGAGGAGGAGCTCGTTTAAGACGCCGGACCGGCCCTTCGAGGGACGGGATGGTACGATTCCTGCGAGAGCCTAGAGCATGGAAACTCGAAAGATCGGATCGCTCACCGTCTCCTCCGTCGGCCTCGGCTGCAACAACTTCGGCTGGCGCCTGGACGCCGGCGCCACCTCGCGCGTCGTCGACGCCGCGCTCGACGCCGGAATCAACTTCCTCGACACCGCCGACATCTATGGCGGCACGAAGAGCGAGGAGTTTCTCGGCCAGGCCCTGGCTGGGAAAAGGGACCGGGTGGTTCTCGCCACCAAGTTCGGAATGAAAGTGGACGATGCGCGCCAGGGCGCCAAGCCGGCCTACGTAAAGCAGGCGGCCGAGGACAGCCTGCGCCGGCTGGCGACCGGTCACATCGATCTCTATCAGCTCCACCAGCCCGATCCCACGACCCCCATCGCGGAGACTTTGGCCGCCATGGACGAGCTGGTGAAGAGCGGCAAGGTGCGGGAGATCGGCTGCTCGAACTTCTCCCTCCAGCAGCTCCGTGAGGCGAAGGCGGCGGTCGCGGACGGCGCGGCGCGTTTCGTCAGCGTGCAGAATCAGTACAGCCTCCTCCACCGCGAGCCGGAGGCGGAAGTCCTCCCCGAGTGCGAGCGCGAAGGGCTCGCCTTCCTCCCCTTCTTCCCCTTGGCGAGCGGGCTTCTGACCGGCAAATACCGGAAGGGCGCGCCGGAGCCCGAGGGCGCCCGGCTGTCGGGTAAGGAAGGGATGGCGGCCCGCTTCAAGAACGAGCACAACGTGGAGATCGCGGAGAAGCTCGCCGAGCTCGCGACCCGGCGTGGCCATACGCTCCTGGAGCTCGCCTTCTCCTGGCTTTTGAGCCACCCGGCCGTGGCCTCGGTCATCGCCGGGGCGACGTCGCCCGAGCAGGTGCGGTCGAACGTCAACGCGGCGGGATGGAAGCTGACCGCGGACGATCTGGCGGAGATCGATCGGATCGCCCCGCGTTGACGTAGATTCCCTCCCGACATGCCGATCGCCCTGATCGCCGACGCGCACCTGGGAGGCCCGGGGGGAGGCGCCGGACCGCTCGTCGCGCAGCTCCGGGCGCTGCCGGGGGAGGGCGCGGAGCGCCTCGTCCTCATGGGCGATCTCTTCCAGGCCTGGATCGGCGACCCCCGCTTCGAGACGCCGGAGATCGCCGCCGTCGTCCCCGCCCTCCGCGACCTCCGGCGGCAGGGGATGAGAGTCGACTATATCGAGGGCAACCGCGACTTCTTTCTCACCAGGAGCCCCTACGCCGACGCCTTCGACGGCGTCGTCCTGGAAACCTCCTTCACGATCTCGGGCCGGCGCTATCTCGCCGTCCATGGCGATGGTCTGAACGATCGCGACTGGCAATATCGCTTCTGGCGCCGATTGTCGAAGAGCCGTGCGGTCGAGCTGGCGGTCCGCCACACTCCCCGGCGGCTCGCCCACCGGATGGTCCATTCGACCGAGGAACGGCTGTCGAAAACGAACTTCAAGCACAAGCGGGAGCTCCCCGAGAGCGCCATCCGCGCCTACGCCGAGCGCCGTCTAGCGGAGGGGCACGACGTCCTCCTGCTCGGGCACTTCCACGAGCCGCGGGTGTTTCAGGTGCAGGGTGGAGAGGTCCGATTGCTCGACGCCTGGTTTCGGAGCCGGCACGTCGAGTGGCTGGGGAAGCTCCCGGGGAATCCAGGTTAGACTCCCCATCCGCCATGGCCCTCTCCGTAACCATGATGGGCAGCGGCACCTCGACGGGGGTGCCGGTGATCGGTTGCACCTGCCGGGTGTGCACCTCGGAGGACCCGCGCAACCGGCGCTTCCGCCCGGGCCTGAAGCTCTCCATGGAAACCGGGGTGGTGCTCGTCGATACCCCGATCGACCTCCGCGAGCAGGCTCTTCGCTACGGCCTGCCGCGCCTTGACGCGGTGCTCTTCACCCATTCTCACGCCGACCACATCTTCGGCCTCGACGACATCCGGATCTTCAACTTCCGCCAGCACCAGCCGATCCCCTGTTACGGTTCGGCCGAGACGCTCCGCGCCCTCCGCCGGACCTTCGCCTATGTCTTCGAGGAGACCCAGGCGGGAGGAGGCAAGCCCCAGCTCGACCTGATCGAGGTGCGCGCTCCGTTCCCTCTCCTCGGCCGCGAGGTGGTGCCGGTGCCGGTCTGGCACGGCGAGATGGAAGTCTTCGGCTATCGGATCGGGAGCTTCGCCTACGTCACCGACTGCAACCGTATCCCGGAGGCGAGCTATCGGCTGCTGGAGGGGGTCGAGGTCTTGATCCTGGACGCCTTGCGCTACCGCCCCCATCCCACCCATTTCACGATCGACGAGGCCCTGGAGGCCGCGGCGCGGATCGCCGCCCGGCGCACCATCCTCACTCACCTGACCCACGAGGTGGATCACGGCGCGCCGGAGGCGCCGCTCCCCCCGGGCGTGGAGTTCGGCTATGACGGGCTCACTTTCGACCTCCCCTGACCGGCCCCCACGGCGGATCCCCTCCGGTGGCCGCGTCGTGGGCAGCCTCACGGTGCCGTCCTCGAAGAGCGTCACCCACCGCTTCCTGAACCTCGTTCTCCTCTCCCGAGGGGAAGGCGCGACCCCTATCACCGTCGAGCGGCCGCTCTACGCCGAGGACACCCGGCTCTTCCTCGCCGCTTTAGGCCGCGCCGGCTTCGTCGTCGAGGCGGGGCCGGAGGCGGTGCGGCTCACTCCCGGGCTGCGGCCGCCGGCCGACGAGGAGGTCGAAATCTTCTGCGGCAACGCCGGGACCATGCTGCGTTTCCTCGTTGCCACCCTCGCCGTCGTCCCCGGCACCTGGCGGCTCGACGGCACTCCGCGCCTCCGCGAGCGGCCGGTGGGACCGCTGGTCACCGCTCTCAGGCGGCTGGGGGCGAAGATCGAGTACCTGGCCCGCGAGGGGTGCGTCCCGCTCCGCATCGCCGGGGGAACCCTGGGCGGCGGGGTCACCTCGATCGACGCCGGGGAGTCGAGCCAGTACCTCTCGGCTCTCCTCATGGCCGGCCTCGCCGCGCCGGCGGAGGTGGTGGTCGAGGTCGGCGCTCTCACCTCTCATCCCTATATCGAGGTCACCCTGGCGGCGGCGGCGGCCTTCGGCGGCCGGATCGAGCGGCTGGGGGAGCACGCCTTCCGGGTCCTCCCCTCGCCGCTCGCCGCGGGCCGGGTACGGGTTGAAGGGGACTGGTCGGCCGCCTGCTACCCGGCGGCGGCCGCCGCGCTCACCGGCGGTGAGGTGCGTTTAGCCGGGGTCTTCGCCGACTCCCGGCAGGGCGACCGCCGATTCCTCGACCTGCTCACCGCGATGGGAGCGGAGATCGGCTGGGAGGGCGACCTCCTCACCATCCGAGGCCCCCGGGAGGGGCCGAGCGGTCTCCGCGGCATCGACGCCGACCTTTCGGGTGTCCCGGACCAGGTACCGACCCTCGCCGCAGTCGCCCCCTTCGCCCGCGGCACGACCCGGATCACCAACGTTCCCCACCTGCGGATCAAGGAGAGCGACCGCCTGGGGGCGATGGCGAGCGAGCTCGGCCGGGCGGGAGCCGCGGTCGAGGAGGGGGCCGACAGCCTGACGATCCACGGCGTCTGGCACGATCGGACGCCCCCGGCGGAGCCGGTGCGGATCGATTCCCACGACGACCACCGGATCGCCATGAGCATGGCGCTCGTCGGCCTGCGCCGGCCGGGGATCGAGATCGCCTCGCCAGAGGTCGTCGGCAAGTCGTATCCGGAGTTCTGGACGGACTTGGAGAGCCTGCTCCACGAGGGCCCTCAACAGGAAGGCGGATTCCGCTAGAGTCACGGCCTCAAATCTGTTCCGTTCGCTTCAGACAGAAGAATCGGTCCGCCTCGTATCCTAAGAGCAGGCAGGTTTGCGGGTGGAAGGGTCTTCGTGCCATAAACGCGGCCACCATCCATGACCGCGCTCGCGCTCATCGAGGCCGGAGGTCTGCTCGATCCGGCGGCAGAGGACTGCCCGGGCGCCGTCCCGCTCGCCGCGTCCCGCTGGACCGACCGGCAGAAGCTGGCCGCCCTTCTCCAAGGGAGCGCCCTTCTCGCCCATCTGGAACGCGCCGGCCGGCACCTCGCCGCCGGTTTCCGCCCTGCCCGGGCGGCGCCGGACGGCCGCCTGGTGCTCGCCGGGAATGCCGGGAATGCCGGCAATGCTGGGAATGCCGGGAGTGTGGGGAGGCAGGGGATCGTGGCGGGGCGGTCGCCCTGGCCGCCCCAGGAGCTGTTGCGGGATCTCCTGGGAATGCTCTTCGGGAGCGCCGTCGCCATCCCTGGCCGTGGCGAGGCCCGGAAGGCGGCGCGGGCGCTCCTCGATGTCTGGCGCCAACCGCTCGTCCCCCTCTCACCGGACCTGGCGGTGGCCCAGGTGCTGGAGATGGCTCCTTTCCTCTGGGAGCCGGCCTTCGGCCCGGCGCGCTCCTGCCTCGCTGCCGAGGATCGGGGCCACGATGGGACGTCGCAACTCTGGGTGGCTGGACCGGGTCCCGCCCGGACCCGTCTGCTCAGCATCTCCCGGGATGCCGAGGAGCTTCGAGCGCTCCTCGCCTCCTCTCGCGCCCGCGGCCTGTGGGAAGGTGAGGGTCCGGCACCGGTGACCGCGGAGGGCCGGCTGGCGGCGGCGGCATGTTTTTTTGGTCGCGGGCGCTTCGTCCGTGCCAAGGCCGCTCTCGCCGGTCTGCGTTCGCCGGCCGCCACGGTGCTCCGACTGCGCTGCCTCCAGCAACTCGGCGAGTTGGGATCCGTGCGGACCGGCCTCCGCCGGCTGGCCGCGACATCCCTCTCGCCGGCCGAGGTCTTAGAGGCGGCGGAGGCCGCGGTCCGCGTCTTCGGGAACAGTGGTGGCCCTGGGGGATCCGAGCAGGCCGGATCGTGGGTCGAGCGGGCCTTGGCCGCGACCGGCGACGCCGGATCTCTCCACCTGCGAGCCCACATCCTCGCCGCCGGGGCCGCCTGGGATCGGCACGATCCGTCCGCCGTCGCGGCCCATCTGGCGGCATCCCGCGCCGCGCTCTCGGACCCCTCCCTCGCCTGGCGCTGGCACCAGGTGCGTGGCCTGGAGGCGCTCGCGGCGGGAGAGAGCGACGCCGTGCTCGCGAGCCTCGTCCGGGCACTCCATGGCAGCCGTCGGCAGCTTTCCCGCCACGAGGCGGCGGGGTTGTGGAGCGATCTCGGGATCGGCCGCTCCGGGGTCGACGACCTCGGTGGCGCCGAGCGCGCCTTCCGCCATGCGGCGCGCCTGTTCGGGGGCTGTGACGGCCCCCGCCGGACGACGCTCGCCCTCTCCAACCTGGCCGAGATCCGGCTGCGGCGCGGCGAGCTCAGCGGGCTCCGCGAGATCCTCGAGCAGTCGACGGCGGAGAACCGGCTCGCCGGCAACCTGCGCGGGCTCACCCAGGATCTCGAGTTGTGGGCTCGCCTGGAGCTGGTCCTCGGCCGTCCGGGCGCCGCGCTCACTTTCTGCCGCGAGGCCCTCTGCCAGCTCGACGCCGCCAAGCTCCAGTGGCGGCGGGACACGCTCCATACCCTCGCCGCTCGAGCCTTGGGCTGGCTCGGGCGAAGCGAAGAGGCCGCGGCGCTCCTTTCCCTCTCCACCCCGGCCGCCCGCGCCGAGCTCGAAGCGGAGGAACGCCCCGCCCTCTGGGCGCACGCCGGGGACCGCGAGGCGGCGCTCCGCGAAGCGGCGGGCACCCCGCTCGCCGCGCTCTGGCGCGCCGCCCTGACCGGCGAGCGCCCGCCGCCGGCGGTCTGGGAAGCCCTGGCGGGGCTCGAACCCTATCGCGCCGCCCGGCTCGTCTTCGACCTGGAGAGCGTCGCCCCGGGCACCGTGCCCGCCGAATGGCGTCGCGCCGCGGTCGCCGTCCTGCGCCGGACCGGCTCCGGTCTCCTCGCCGAGCGCCTGGAGGCCGGAGAGGAAGGGCCCTGGCGCGCCCTCGCCGCCTTCCTGGAGAAGCCTCTCCCTCCCGAGGATACCGCCCTCGCCGCGCTCTTCCGGGAGGCCGGCCATCCGGAGGCGACGATCCTTCTCCACACCGGCGGCGGGGAGCGGGTGCTCCTCGCCGGACCCGGTGGGGATGCGGAGCTCGCGGTCGAGACCGAAGACGGCCGGCTGGTCCTTCGCGCGCCGGTCGTCGACGCCGCGTTGGCCGCGCTTTTCGCCCTCTTCCGCAGACATTGGAGGGAAGGGCAGGAAGGGCGGGATCGGGAAGAGGGGACCGGGGCCCCTCCGCCCGCCGGCGCCGCGCCCGGACCGGAGCTGTCGAGAGCGCCGCGGGCCGGCGGATTGGTGGGCGAGAGCCCGGCTCTCCTGGGCGCTCTCGAACGGCTGGCCCGGTTGGCACCGCGCGAACTGACGGTCCTCATCCTCGGCGAGACCGGTACCGGCAAAGAGCTCGCGGCGCGCTACGTCCACCGCGCGAGCCCCCGCGCCGCGGGGCCTTTCGTGGCGGTCAACTGCGCCGCTCTCGGCGAGAGCCTGCTCCTTTCCGATCTCTTCGGCCATGTGCGCGGGGCGTTTACCGGCGCCGACAAGGAGCGCGCCGGGGTTTTTGAGACCGCCCAGCGCGGCACTGTCTTCCTGGACGAGATCGGCGACCTGCCGGCCGTCGCCCAGGGGATGCTCCTCCGGGTCCTCCAGGAGAGAGAAGTGCGGCGGGTGGGGGAGAGCCTGCCGCGGCGGGTCGACGTGCGGGTGGTCGCCGCCACCCATCGCGATCTCGCTGCGGCGGTCGCGGTCGGCACCTTCAGGGAAGACCTTTTCTATCGGCTCAAGGTGGGAAGCGTCGAGCTGCCGCCGCTCCGCGAGCGGGGTGAGGACGTCCTCCGGCTCGCCGAGCACTGCCTCGCCCGTCAGTGCGGGCCGGGTTTCGTTCCTACCCTTTCCCGACGGGCGCGAGAGCTTCTCCTCGCCCATCCCTTTCCGGGCAACGTTCGCGAGCTTGAGAACGTTCTCGCGGTCGCCGCTGCCCTGGCCGGCGGAGGGACGATCGAGCCCGAGCATCTCGGTCTGCCGGAACCGAAGGGCATCCATCTCGCCGGTATCGCTCCCGGGGAAGTCGGCAGCTATCAACGCAAGCTCGATGATTTCAAGCGGCAGCTGTTGATCGAAGAGCTCGCCGCCTGCCACGGTAATCAGGCCGAAGCCGCCCGCCGACTCGGCCTCTCACGCCAGGGTTTTTCCTACCTCGCGCGCCAGCTGAAGCGGCCGTGATCGCGCGGGTCGATCACAAACTCCACGAAGCGGTGTTGTCCCTGAGGCAGGGGCGAAGCTCCCGGGCGAACGTTTCCAGGAACTCGCGATCGATCTCGCCAAAGGCGGCCGGCGCGTGGGAATCGACGTCCAGCACGGCCACCAGGTTACCGGCAGCTGCATAGATCGGTACGACGATCTCCGAACGCGCCTCAGAGTCGCAAGCGATATGGCCTGGAAAGGCATGGACGTCTTCTACCACCTGAGTGTGCTCCAGGCGTGCGGCGGCGCCGCAGACACCGCGATCGAAGGGGATCTCCAGGCAACCGATCCCCCCCTGGTATGGGCCGACGCGGAGGAGCCGTGGCCCCACCACGCGATAGAAACCGACCCAGCTCGCATTGGGAATCTTTGCGAAAAGGACGGCGGCGGTGGTCGCCATGGCGGTGATCGAGTCGTCGATGCCCACGAGCACGCTCTTGAGCTCAAGGAGGGTTAAAGCATAGAGATGTTTCTTCTCATCCGCGTTCATGGTGCCGATTGTATGCCATCTTCATGGAAGAACTATTGACTTTTGACACTCCATTTTTGATAATGGTGCCGGTTCAGAAAGACGTCTCTTCCAATTCTTGGATCAAACATACAGGAGGCAAATGAAATCGATGGCTGAAGCCGATACTCAGCGCGAGGCTGGCGACGACAAACTCTACACCCTTTCCGACATATCGTCGAAGACCGGGATCTCCATGCCCACGCTGCAAAGGTACAAGAAGTTCTACCAGGGGCGCATCCCCTCTGTCGGCAGCGGCCGCAAGCAGCGCTACCCTGAGAATGCGCTGCCCGTATTCGACGAGATTCGCCATGAGAACATTGGTCGGCGAGGCCGGCCGCGCAAGGATGCATCCGCTGCCGCTGCGCCGTCGCCGGCCCGGGCCAGGGCCGCCGGCAGCGGCCGGAAGGCCGCCGCGCCAAGCACCCGAGGCCGGGGTCCCGGTCGTCCGGCGCGTGCGGGCCGTCCCGGCCGTCCGGCAGGCAAGAGCGCCGCGGCTCCCGCGGCGGTCGCGAAACCGGCGGCGCGGCGTGGTCGGCCTCCCGGCAGCAAGACCAAGAGCAAGGGCACGGCGGCCGGCGCGACCGGAAAAGCGGCGAATCTCATGACGCTCACCCAGATCAGCGAGCAGACCGGGATTTCGTACCCGACCCTGGTGCGCTACGTCCGTCTGCATTCCGATCGCCTGCCCCACGAGGGGAAAGGCCGGGCACGGCGTTTCTATCCCCAGGCCGTCGAGGTTTTCCGTACGCTGCGTCAGGAGAGCGGCCGCGGCGGGCGCAAGCCCGGCCGTCCTGCCGGCAGCGGTCGCGGCGCGGGTGGCCGGACCGCGGGTGGCCGGGTGGCCGCCTCGGCGGATACGAGCGGTCTCGCGCAACGGATCAAGGCTGTCGAGAGATCCCAGCAGGAGATCGAAAAGCGTTTCCGCGGACTCGCGCAGACCTTGCAGAAGCTCTTCCGCTAGAGGACAGAACGATCACCCCTCGAAGGTCCCGTCTCTTGCCGGAGGCGGGGCCTTTTCATTTGGCTTTGAGGTGGTCCCAGCCGAGGGCCGGCAGCACCTGGCTCCGGCCTTCGCGAAGCAGGCGGAGGCTCCTGCCGCGAGCTCCAGCGTGGGTGATCGTGCCGATCTGCTGGCAGTGAACGGAAGCGGGAGGACGCTTGCCGGGCGGGAGGGTGAAGAGCAGGACGTAATCCTCGCCGCCACCGAGGGCGAGCTCCTCCGGATCGCGATCGATCGCCTGGCAGAGCTCCTCAAAGCGATCGGAAAGCGGTAGCGCTGCGGCGCTCACCTCGGCGCTGACGCCGCTCTCCCGAGAAAGCCGTGAAAGATCGAGGGCAAGGCCGTCCGAGAGATCGATCGCCGCGGCGCGCGGCTGTCGGCCGAGCCAACGACCGACGTCCAAGTGGGGCTCCGGCAGGAGGTGGCGGTGGACGGCCCGGCGCGCCGCCGCGCGGAGCCGGGCGGTGTCGAGGGCCGCCGGAAGCAGGACCCTCCTGCCATCGAAGCGCGCGCCGCTCTCCAGAACAAAGCGGCCGGCGGCCGATTCGCCGACGGTGCCGGAGAGCCAGAGCGCGTCCCCGGCCCGGGCACCGGCGCGGCTCAAAAAGCGGCCGCCGCGCGGCCGCGTACCGAGGAGGGTGAGGGTGGCGGTCGTCGCGTGAGGGTGGCGTGCGAGGTCGCCGCCCGCGAGGCGCACTCCGAACTTCCGACAGGCAATCAGAAAAGTTTTGAAGAAGCGCCGATGATCGAAACCTGCCGTCGCGGCGAGGGCCAGGAAGCCGTAGGCGGGAAGTGCGCCCGTGGCCGCCAAATCGGAAAGGTTGACCGCCAAGAGCCGCCGCGCGAGCACGGGCGCGGGGAGATCCTGGGGAAAGTGAACGCCTGCGATCTGGCTGTCGACGGTGATCGCGAAAGAACGCGCGGGGAGGATCGCCGCATCGTCGCCCAGGAGGGTTTCGCCCGACTCGCGCTCGATCTGGCGACGAAGCCAGGAGAGTAACCGATCTTCGGAGCTGGTAAGCAAGTGAAGTGGATTTTAAACCGTGGTCGTCTGGTGCTCGGCATCGGAAGCTTCGGCGGCGGTGACGGCAGTGGCGAGATCGACGTCTAAGAGTGCGATCTTCAGAACCTCGTCCATGTGATCGACGAAGTGGAAGGCGAGATCCTTCTTGATCGTTTCCGGAATCTCGACCAGGTCCCGCCGGTTGAGCTTGGGAACGATCACGGTGTGAATGCCGGCGAGCTTGGCCGCCAAGACCTTCTCCTTGAGACCGCCGATCGGCAGGACGTCGCCACGGAGCGTGATTTCGCCGGTCATCGCCACCCGGCGGTTGATCGCTCGGTTGGTGAGCACCGAGAGGATGGCCGTACCGATCGTGATCCCCGCCGAAGGACCGTCCTTGGGAATCGAGCCGGCCGGTACGTGGACGTGGATGTCGTGCTTGCCGAAGTAGTCGTCGGCCATGCCGTGAATGCCGGAGTAGGCGCGAGCATAGGAGAGCGCCGCCTGGGCCGATTCCTTCATCACATCGCCCAACTGGCCGGTCAAAAGGAGGAGCCCCTTGCCAGGCACCGCCACCACCTCGATGAAGAGGAGATCGCCGCCCACGGCGGTCCAGGCGAGTCCGGTCGCCACCCCCACGCGGTCGCGGTCCAGGAGCTCTTCGCTGAAATGTTTGCGGGGTCCCAAGAGCTCCTCGACCTTCGCGGGATCGATCACCGTCTGCTCCTCCCGCCCGCGCGCCACGGAAACGGCGACCTTGCGGCAGATGGCCGCGAGCTCACGCTCCAGGTTGCGGAGGCCCGCCTCCTTGGTGTAGCCGGAGATGATCTCCTGGACCCCGGAGTCGGTGAAATCGATCCGTGAGAGGTCAATTCCGTTCTCTTTCACCTGCTTGGGGATCAGGTGCGCGCGGGCGATTCTGAGCTTCTCCTCTTCGGTGTAACCAGAGAGCCGGATCACCTCCATGCGATCGAGGAACGCCGGCTGGATGGGCTCCAGGAGATTGGCGGTGGCGATGAACACCACCTTCGAGAGGTCGTAGGCGAGCCCGAGGTAGTGATCGACGAAACTGAAGTTCTGCTCCGGGTCGAGCACTTCCAAAAGCGCCGAGGAGGGATCGCCTCGATAGTCCGCGCCGATCTTGTCGATCTCGTCGAGCACGAAGATCGGGTTGCTCGTCCCCGCCTGGCGGATGCCCTGGAGGATCCGTCCGGGGAGCGCGCCGACATAGGTTCGGCGGTGGCCGCGGATCTCGGCCTCGTCGCGCACGCCGCCCAACGAAATGCGGACGAACTGGCGGCCGAGCGAACGGGCGATCGAACGTCCGAGGGACGTCTTGCCGACGCCCGGCGGTCCGACGAAGCAGAGGATCGGCCCGCGGGTATCCTGTTTGAGCTTGCGCACCGCCAGGTATTCGAGGATGCGCTCCTTGACCTTCTCCAGGTCGTAGTGATCCTCGTCGAGGACCGCTTGAGCGTGATCCAAGTCGAGGTTGTCGTCGGAGTACGTCTGCCAGGGGAGGGCTGTCAGCCAATCTAAATAGGTGCGGATGATCTGGGTCTCGGCGCTTTCGGGGTGGCTCCGCTCGAGCCTCTTTACCTGCCGTTCGAGCTCTTCTTTCGCCTCGTCCGAAAGTTTTTTGTCCGCCGCGAGCTGCCGGTAGTTGGCGATCTCCTCCGACAGCTCTTCGCCCTCTCCCAGCTCCTGCTGGATGGCCTTCAACTGCTGGCGGAGGAAATACTCGCGCTGGCTGCGGTCCATCTCGCCGCGCGCCTGGGAGGAGATCTCCTGCTGCATGGTGAGCACCTGGATCTCGCGCGCCAGAAGATCGCTCACCTTTTTGAGCCGCTCGACCGGGTGGAGGGTCTCCAGGATCCCCTGCGCCTCGTCGGGTTTCAGATCGAGATTGGAGGCCGCCAGATCGGCCAGGCGGCCGGCGTCCTCCAGATTGGCGGCGATCACCATGACCTCGGGTGAGATCCCCTTGCCGAGGGTCACCGCGCGGTCCAGGCTCTCCTTGACGCTCCTGACGAGCGCCTCGATCTCCAGGCTGCGCTCGCCCGCAGACGGCTCCTCGATGCGTTCGATCTTCGCCTGCAGGTAGGGCTCGACCTGGCTGATGTGCTCCACCTTGGCGCGCGCCAGGCCCTGGACGAGGATGCGGATGCGCCCGTCGGGGAGCTTCAGCATGCGCATGATCACGGCCGCGGTGCCGACGCTGTAGAGATCGGCCTCGCCAGGGTTGTCGTTGGCGCCGTCCTTCTGCGCCACGAGCATGATGACCCGGCTCTCGGCGAGCGCCCGATCGACCGCGAGGACGCTCTTGTCGCGCCCCACCGACAGCGGCAGGATGATGTAGGGGAAGATCACCGTGTCCTTGAGCGGCAGCACGGACAGTACGTCGGGAATCTTGATGGCCTCTTCGGGCTGATCCCCCGGCGGCTTACTCATCCTTCGGTTCTCCCGTCTTCCTCGATTTGCAGGCGTCTCGCCGCGTGGCGCTTCTCCTCCACCTTCGGAAATGCGATCTCCAGGAGCCCATCCTTCAAGCGCGCCGTCCCCTGGTGGCTGTTGACCGGCCAGAAGAGCTGGATCTCGCGGAGGAAGCGGCCGTGGCCCCGTTCGACGCACTGGAACTTGATTCGTTGGACGGCGGGGAGCGGCGTCGACTTGGTGCCGGAGAGGGTGACGAGCGTCCCCTTGACCTCGACCTTCAGATCTTCGATGGCCAAGCCCGGTACCTCGGCGAGGATGAGGATCGCCTCCGGCGTTTCGACGATGTCGATCTCGGGCTGCCACTCGCTCCGTCCGGGTCCGCTCGTCTCGCCTACGGCCAGCGCTTCCTGGAACAAGCGGTCGAGCTCGGACTGGAAACGGGAGACGAGGAAGAGGGAGGCGTACTTGCCGGCCATGCTTTTAGAGTGCCTCTTTGGTGGGGTGGATCAGGGTCTTCAACACATCCATGAAAGCATCGATGTCCTCGAAACGCCGGTAGACGGAGGCGAAACGGACGTAGGCCACCTGATCGAGCCCACGCAGATGCTCCATGACGTAGCTGCCAATCTCCTGGGTCGAGATCTCCCGGTCCTCCCGCTCGTGGAGCATGTTCTCGGTGTGCTCGACGATCCCTTCGAGTTTTTTTAACGGTACGGGTCGCTTCTCGCAGGCCTTGAGCAGGCCGCCCAGGAGCTTTTTGCGGCTGAACTCCTCGCGCGAGCCGTCGTGCTTGACGACCATGTAGGGGATGTCCTCGATCTGCTCGTAGGAGGTGAAGCGGCGGGCACAGGAGAGGCATTCGCGGCGGCGGCGGATGGTGTCGCCGTCACGGCTCTCCCGGGAATCGACCACACGGTCCCGGTTGGCGGAGCAGAAGGGGCATTTCACGGGCGGTTTTATTCTTTTGCGTTGAGCGCGATGTTCAGGCGCAGGAGGAGCTTTTCGAGGCTGGCGGCGTCCTTGATCTCGACCGGCAGGTCACGCACCGAATCCATGACCCGGTTCTGGTCGTCCTCGACCTGGAAGCTGACGAGGATGCGGCGGGCGCGCTCGAAGTCGGCGCGTTTGAGGGTCAGCTCGATGTTGCGCGACAGCTCGCCCCGGCCGTTCTTGCCGGGGACGACCGGCGGTCGCGCCGCCGCCGCCGTCGCGGCCGAAGTCGGCTGAGGGGCTGCCGGCGAGAGGGCCGACGGGCTCGCGAGCGGTATCGGCGGTATCGGCGGTATCGGCGCGGTGGCCGGCCGGGGAGCGGCTGGCGCCGGAGCGGCCGGCGGCGGCTGCATGGCCTCGCGGCGGAGCTTTTCGAGCTCGCCCAGGACGTCGACCGACGAACGACCACGCAGCGGTGGCGTCCGCGCCGGCGCGGCGGCGGGCTGGGGAGGAGGTGGGGCTGCCGCAGCGGCCGGAGCGGTGGGCCGGGGCGCGGCGGGCGGAGAGGGGGCGGCGGGAGCGGTGGCAGCTGGGCGAACCGGCATCACGGGCGTCACCGGCGTCGTCGGAGCGGTCGGAGCGGGTGGGCCGCCCGCCGGAGAAGTCGGACGCGCTCCCGCCGCCGCTCCCGCCGCCAGATTGGCCGCGGTGGGCGACGTGGGGAGCGGCGGTACCGGCCGGGGCGGCGCCATCCGTGTCGGCTGCGAGCTCTCCCCGCCGCGGGTGAGGCGCTTCTTGAGCGACAGGAGGGTCAGCTTCGAGACCCCCTTGAGAGTCTCGAAGACTCCCTGGCCGGTCAGGGCCGAGGCCTCGAAATGGGGCCAGCCACGGGGATTCAGGTTCCGGTTGATCTCCTCGACGCTGCAGATGTCGGCGAGATCGCGCTTGTTGAACTGGAGGACGAGCGGCAGGCTGTCGGAGGAGAGGCCCATCTCGGCCAGGTTTTCCTCCAGATTTTTGAACGAGTCGACGTTGGCCTGCTGCATGGCGCGCTGCGAGTCGGCGACGAAGACCACCCCGTCGACCCCCTTCAAGACGAGCTTCCGGGTCGTGTTGTAGAAGACCTGCCCGGGGACGGTGTAGAGCTGGATGCGGGTGTTGAAGCCGGCGATCTGGCCGACGTCGATGGGCAGGAGGTCAAAGAAGAGGGTACGGTCGGTCTCCGTCTCCAGAGACACCATCTCGCCCCGGGAATCGCCCGAGGTATGGCCATAGATGTAGTGCAGATTGGTCGTCTTGCCGCAGAGACCGGGGCCGTAGTACACCACCTTGGCCGCCATCTGCATCGTGCTGTAGTTGAAAAAAACCATACCTTGCTGGACCTTGACTGGACCTCGGACGGGGACGGGCAGCATAGCACCGCCCCTCGGGAGGGTCAATTACCGCCTTTTAGATTCGGCTCCAGAAACCCGCAAATGGGGCGCCGTGAGCGGAAGCTTACACCGTGCTAACCTATTCGCGCCTATGAAAACGATTCGGATCGGGAACGGCCAGGGGTTTTGGGGGGACAGCGTCGACGCCCCCGTCGAGCTGCTCAAGGGGGGGCCGATCGACTATATCGGCATGGACTACTTAGCCGAGGTCACCCTCTCGATCATGATGCGGCAGAAGCTCAAGAACCCGTTGCTCGGCTATGCCACCGACTTCATCGGCTTCATCCGCCGCACCCTGCCGGAGATCCAGGAGCGAAACGTCCGCATCCTGACGAACGCCGGGGGCTTGAACCCCCGCGCCTGTCGGGCGCGCATTTTCGAGGTGGCGAAAGAGCTCGGCATCTCCGGCATCCGGGTCGGGGTGGTCGAGGGGGACGACCTCCACCCGCGCTTGAAGGAGCTCGTCGCAGCCGGCCACAAGCTCGCCAACATGGACACCGGCGCGCCTCTCGCCCCCCATGTCGACCAGGTGATGAGCGCCAACGCCTATCTCGGCGCCCGGCCGGTGGTTAAGGCCCTCAAGATGGGCGCCCAGATCGTCCTCTGCGGGCGGATCACCGACACCGCGCTCGCCCTGGCGCCGATGATCCATGAGTTCGGTTGGGGCGAGGAGGACTGGGACCGCCTCGCCGCCGGCACCATCGCCGGTCATATCCTCGAGTGTGGCGCCCAGTGCACGGGAGGCAACTTCAGCCGCTTCTGGGAGGTGCCCGATCTCTGGAACGTCGGCTATCCCATCGTCGAGGCGCGACCGGACGGCACCTTCACGGTCACCAAGCACGCCGGGACGGGGGGCATGGTGACGGTCGACACGGTCGCCGAGCAGCTGGTCTACGAGATGGGGAAGCCTTCCGAGTACATCACCCCGGACGTCACCGCCGACTTCAGCTCCATCCGCCTGCGCCAGGAGGGGCCGGACCGGGTGGAGGTCTCAGGGATCAAGGGCGCCCCCAAGACTCCGTTCCTCAAAATCTCGGGCTCCTACCTCGCCGGCTACAAGGCGGTGGGGCAGATCACCGTCTCCGGTCCGCGGGCGATCGAGAAGGCGGAGCTCGCCGCGGAGATCGTCTGGAAGCGCCTCGAGCGCGCCGGGGTCACCTTCGAGCCGGAGCACCGGATCGTCGAGATGGTGGGGCAGGGCGCCTGCCTCCCCGGCATCCTCCCCGCTTCGCCCGAGCCGCCGGAGGTGGTGCTGCGGCTCGGCGTGCGCGATCCGGATTCCAAGCGGGTCGAGCGCTTCGGTCAGGAGATCGCGCCGCTCGTCACCGCCGGACCGCCGGGGGTGACCGGCTTCGCCGGCGGCCGTCCCAAGCCGCAGGAGGTGGTCGCCTACTGGCCGGCCCTCCTCGCCCGGGAAGAGGTCGAGAGCCGAATCCAAGTGAGCGTTGAGACGGCCGAGACGCCAGAAACGACGGAAACCGCGGGGGAGGCCTAAGACACCATGGATCGACCGCTCGCCCGCCGCTGGTACGGCGGCCTGCTCGCCGGGCTCACCCCCGTGCTCCTCGGGGGCTTCGGCTACAGCGCCATCGCTGACCGCCTGGCCTTCGTCTACTGGGCGCTGGCCCTGGGCGCCGCCTATACCCTCCTCCTCCGCCACGGCCTCTCCACCGGCTGGGGGGACGCGCGGCTCGCCGGCGCCCTGGCTCTCCTCCTGGCCGCCGGCGCCGCCACCTTCGCCGCGCTCGAACGGGCGCACGGGGAGATCCTCGATCTCGGCTTCCGTGCCCTCCTGCCCGGTCTCTACCGGCCGGCGACGACGGCGCCGGGCACCGCCTTCGCCCTCGCCGCCGTCCTCGCCGCGGGCGGTGGGATCGCCCTGTGGACGGGAAGGAGGCAGGTATGAGGTTGCCGCTCCAGCGGATGGCCCATGCCCGTTCGGGGGACAAGGGAGATGCCAGTAACGTCGGCCTGATCGCCGATTCGGCCGAGATCTATGAGCTGCTCCGCCGCGAAGTGACGGCCGAGCGGGTGAAGGCGCACTTCGCCCAGGTCTGCCGCGGTGAGGTCGAGCGTTTCGAGCTGCCCAACCTCTCGGCGCTCAACTTCATCCTTCACGACTCGCTGGGCGGCGGCGGCACCGAAAGCTTGAAGACCGACGCCCAGGGGAAGACCCACGCCCAGGGAATCCTGCTCCTGGAGATCGAAGTGCCGGACGAGCTCGCCTCCCGGCTTAAAGCCTCGACCCACCCGCATGCCTGAGACCGGCCTTCTCACCCTCCGTCGCGACGGGGCAGTCGGCGATGTCGGCGATCTGCTCTGGGTGACGCTGTCCGATCCGGCGCGGGCGAATGCCCTCTCGCCGCCCCTGATCGCCGAGCTGACCGCCCTCTACCGCCGCGACCTTCGCGCCGAAGGAGTGCGGGCGGTGCTCCTTTCTGGCGCGGGGAAGAACTTCTCGGCCGGCGCCGACCTGGAGCACCTGCGCTCGCTCCGCGATGCCGGACCGGAGGAGAACCTGGCCGACTCACTGCGCTTGAAAGATCTCTTTCATGCCGTGCTCCGCCAGGAGGCGCTCACCGTGGCGCTCGTCCACGGCGCCTGCGTCGCGGGTGGCTGCGGCCTCGCCACGGCGCACGACTTCGTGATCGCGGCGGAAGACTCGCGCTTCCTCTACAGCGAGGTGCGGATCGGCTTCGTGGCGGCGCTCGTCGCCACCTACCTGCCGCTCCGCCTCAAAGGCGCGGACATCCGGGAGCTTCTCCTCTTCCCCCAGTTCGTGGAAGCTCCGAAAGCGCTCGCCCTGGGCCTCGTCAACCGGCTGGTCCAAACCGCCTCTGAGCTTCCGGCGGCCGGAGAGGCGCTCGCCGCCGAGATCCTCGCCAACGGCAGCTCCGAGTCGATCGCCCGCACCAAGCGGCTGCTCCTGGACGTCCTCGGGCGCCCGCTCGACGACGCCCTGCAGCACGCCGCGGAGGTCAACGCCGCATCGCGGGCGACCGCCGACTGCAAGCACGGGATCGCCACCTTCCTCGAAACGAAAAAGCCTCCCACCTGGCGGTAGGAGGCTTCTTCTCAGCTGGGGATTTCAGGTCCCTCAGCTCCGTCGGCCGCCCAGCAACCCTGCCCGCATCAGGTAGTAGAGAAGGGTCATGAGGGTCGAGATGACCGCCGCCACGTAGGTCAAGGCCGCGGCGTTCAGCACCCGATCCATGCCCTCGCGCTCCTGGGGCATGACGATCCCGTAGTCGACGGCGAGGCGCTTGGCGCGCGCCGTGGCGTCGAACTCGACCGGCAGAGTGACGATCTGGAAGGCTAGGACGCAGGAGAAGAGCATCGCCCCGAAGAGCACCACCGTCTGCGAGTGGAGGAGGAAGAGGCCGAGCATCATGACGATGTAGCCCAGGCTCGAACCGATGTTGGCGGTGGGCACGAGGAGCGAGCGCAGCCAGAGCGGCTTGTAGCCGGCGGCGTGCTGGAGGGCGTGGCCGGCCTCGTGGCAGGCGATGCCCACGGCGGCGATCGAGGTCGAGCCGTAGACTCCCTCGGAGAGATTGAGGGTCTTGGTGAGCGGGTTGTAGTGGTCGGTCAGCATGCCGCCCGTGGCGAGAACCTGGACGTCCGAGATGCCGCCCGCGCGGAGCATCTCCTGGGCGGCCTGGGCGCCGGTCATGCCGCGCAGCGTCCGCACCTGGGAGTATTTCTTGAACGCCGACTTCGTGCGGAAGCTCGCCCAGAGCGAGAGCAGGATCGCCGGCAGGATGAAGAGAAGGTAGTCGGGGTGGAAGAACAACATGGGCTTTCAAAGCCTCCTTGCTGAGAAGTAAAACCGCGCCGGGCCGAGGGACATTTCCGAGCTTTTCCTGCCCTCTCCTGCGCCCCTGGAGTATAGAGTAGTGGCGGAGGGCAAGCGTATGCCTGAGAGCGGCAGGGTTGCAATCGTCACCGGAGGGAGCCGCGGCATCGGTCGCGCCACGGCCGAGGCGCTTCTTGGCGAGGGCTGGCGGGTTCACTTCTGCAGCCGGAGCGCCGAATCCGTGGAGAAGGCCGTGGACGAGATGACCGCGCTCGCCGCGCGCTCCGCTGCCGGCGCCATGGTTTCGGGAAAGGTCGTCGACGTCCGGCACGAGGGCGAGGTCTCGTTCTTCGTCCGTTCCGTGGCCGAGGCGGAAGGGGGGCGGATCGACCTTCTCGTCAACAACGCCGGGCTGGGGATCTTCGGGCCGGTCGACGCCCTCTCGGGCGACGCTTTTCGCGAGGTCATCGAGACCAACCTCCTCGGCTCGATCTACTTCCTCTGCGCCGTGGCGGCGGTGATGAAGCCGCGGGGTGAGGGGTGGATCGTCAACATCGCGTCGCTCGCCAGCAAGAACCCCATGGCCGGGGGCGCCGCCTACAACGCCAGCAAGTTCGGCCTCCTCGGCTTCTCCGAGGCCGCCATGCTCGACCTCCGCCAGTATGGCATCCGGGTGGCTGCCATCCTGCCGGGGAGCGTCGAGACCGAGTTCGGGCACCCCGGGGGGAGGAGCGGCTCTGGGGGAGCGGCGACCTCCTGGCGGCTCCAGCCTGAGGACGTCGCGTCAATGGTCCTCCACCTCCTCACCTATCCGCCGAACGCCCTGCCGAGCCGGGTCGAGATGCGACCGACTAAGCCGCCGAAATAGGCTACTCGGCGATCAACGCCTCCAGCCCCAGGGTGAGCTTTTCCACCCGGCGCCTTATCTCCTCGCGTTCCGCTTCCCAGCCTGCCGCCGACTCGCCCGCCTGGGCGGCGGCGAGCTGGGTCTCGAGCTCCTCGACCTTCCGGGTCAAGGCCCGGTTCTCTTCCTTGAGCTCGCCGAGGCGCTCCGAGGCCTCGCGAACCTTCTCTTCGAGGACGTCCAACCAGTCGATCCCGATCACGCTGCCCGCAGTGCTCGCCATGCTGTCTTACCCCCTGAAGCCGAAGCGGCGCTCGAGGTCTCCGGTCAACGCCTGCTGCTGGGCATTGACCTCCTCCTGGGTGAGCGAGCGCTCGCGCGAGTTGTAGAAGAAGTGGATCGTCGTATTGACCGCGCCTGCCGGAACCCCTTCGCCCCGGTAGCGGACGGTGAGCCCGAAGGAGACCAGGTCGGGGGCTGCTTCCGCCGCCACCGTTCGGATCGCCGCCTCGATCTCCGTCCAGGGCACGTCCAGAGCGTGGGTGAGGGTCGAGTCGGCGCCGATGCCCGGGAAGCGTGAGGGCGCCTCGATCCGCAGGCTGGCGGCCGATTTTGGATCCAGAGCCTCTGGATCGAGCGCCTCGGCCAGGATCTCGGCGACGTAGAGCGGATAGGGATCGCCGGCCGCGCCCTCCGCCACCCGGCCGAAGAAGCCCACGGCATCCTCCGGCCGCTCCGGCCGGTAGAGATGGGCCGCCGTTCCGCCGACGAGCCCCGGGAGGCCGGTCGCCGGGCGGGCGAGGAGGCGTACCCCCATCTCCTGGGCGAGGCTCTCGACGGCGCCCTTCAAGTCGAAGAGATCGAGCTCGGACTGCCCTTCCCACGGGGTCCCCACGGTGCCGCCCGCGATCAGGCTCACCATCTCCGGCTGGTCGGGGAGGAGCGCGTCGGGGCGGCCGGCGACATCGAAGAAGACCGTCGCCACCTCGAAGAGCCGCACCGCGGGCACGCCCCGGCGCTGGTTGAAGCGGGCGCTCTCGACGAGCCCGGGGACGAGCGAGCGGCGCATCACCGAGGCGCGGTCCGAGATCGGATTTTCGAGCGGCAGCGCGCGGACGTCCGGCCGGAGGCTCGGGAAGCCGGCATCGCCGACGGGATCGATGAAGGCGAAGTTAACCGCCTCGGCGTAGCCGCAGGCCGCGAGATGCCGCTTGACCTTCCGCCGCCGCGTCGCCCCGGCATTGGGGTGAGCGTCCGGGCCGGGGAGCGCGGGGAGGGCCGGCGGGATGTTGTCGAAGCCGAAGATCCGCAGAACCTCTTCGTAGAGATCCTGCGGGTAGACCTCGCCGCCGGCAGAGGCGGGACGGGGCTCGAAGTCGAAGTACCGCCAGGAAGGGACGGTCACCGCGAGAATCCCGGGACCCGCCGGCTGCGGCGCGAAGCCGAGACCGGCCAGCCAGCGCTCGGCGTCGGCCGGCGGAATGGCCGTGCCGGCGAAGGCGTCGAGCTTCGCCAGATCGATCTTCCCCTGGCGCTCCGACCGTACGGTAGCTCGCTCGTCGATCGCCCCCGCCAGCACCTGGCCCCCGGCGATTTCCGCGATCAGCGCCGCCGCCCGGTCGACCGCCCGCAGGCAGGCGCCGAGGTCGGCGCCGCGCTCGAAGCGGTGGCTGGCATCGGTGTGGAGGGAGAGCCGCTTGGCCGCGATCCGCACCGTCTTGCGGTCGAAGTGGGCGCCCTCCAGGAGGACGTCGACGGTCGCCGCCGTCACCTCGCTGTCGAGGCCGCCCATCACTCCGCCGAGGCCCACCGGCCGCGCGGCGTCCGCGATCACCAGCAGGTCCGGATCGAGCGTTCGGTCGATCCCGTCGAGCGTCGTGAGCTTCTCACCCTCGGTCGCCCGGCGGACGATGAGCTTGGCGCCTTCGATCTTCGCCAGGTCGTAGGCGTGGAGCGGCTGCCCCAGCTCCCAGAGGACGAAGTTGGTGACGTCGACGACGTTGTTGATCGGGTTCTTGCCGATCGCCCGCAGCCGGCCCTTCAGCCACTCCGGGCTCTCGGCGATCCGCACCCCGCGGATGACCCGCGCCGCGAAGCGGGAGCAGCCCTCCGGATCGGCGATCTCGACCGCCACCGCATTCTGGACCGTCTCCGTGACCTCCGTCAGTGCCGTCTCCGGCAGCCGGAGCGGTCGGTCGTAGAGCACCGCCAGCTCGCGGGCGAGGCCTGCATGGTTCATGGCGTCCGGCCGGTTGGTCGTCACGTCGACGTCGAAGACCGCGTCCTCCGCAGTTTCTTCCCTGCCAGCGTCGATCCCGTCGATCGCGAAGCCGGCCTTGGTCAACCGGCGGCCGATCGACTCAGCCTCCTCGGGGAGGTCGACATACTGGCGGAGCCAGTCGCGCGAGAAGAGCATCAGCCGCGCACCTGGCGGAGGAGCCGTTCGTCGTTCTCGAAGAAGACCCGGATGTTCGGGAAGTCGTAGCGGTTCATCGCCACCCGATCGACCCCGAGGCCGAAGGCGAAGCCGCTGTAGCGGTCGGGATCGATGCCGCAGTTCTGGAGCACCCGCGGGTCCACCATGCCGCAGCCCATGATCTCCATCCAGCCGGTTCCCGAGCAGGTGTCGCAGCCCTTGCCGCCGCAGATCTGGCAGCTGACGTCGACCTCCGCCGACGGCTCGGTGAAGGGGAAGAAGCTCGGCCGCAGGCGCACTTCGACGCTCGGGGAGAAGAGGCGCTTCAGGAAAGCTTCGAGCGTCCCCTTCATGTGGCCGAAGGTGATCCCCTCGGCGACCGCCAGGCCCTCCACCTGATGGAACATGGGCGAGTGCCGAAGATCGTTGTCGAAGCGGTAGACCCGCCCCGGGCAGATCACCCGGATCGGCGGCTGCCGCGACAGCATGGTGCGGATCTGGACCGGCGAGGTGTGGGTGCGAAGCAGGAGCCCGTTCTTCAAGAAGAAGGTGTCCTGGGTGTCCCGCGCCGGATGGTCGAGGGGGAAGTTCAGGGCCTCGAAGTTGTGGTAGTCGTCCTCCACCTCGGGACCCTCGGCGATCGAGTAGCCGAGCTCGGCGAAGATCTCGTAGAGCTCTTCGAGCACCCAGGTGAGGGGATGGAGGTTGCCGAGCTTCGGCTGCCGGCCGGGGAGGGTGACGTCGACCGCCGCCTGCCGGTTCGTCGCCTCGCGCTCCCGCTCGCCCAACTCGGCGTCGATCTCGGCGAGCCGCGCCTCGACTCGGTCTTTGAGCGTGTTGACCGCGGCGCCGTAGGCTTTCCGTTCCGGCCCAGGCACCTGGCCCATGCGGCCGAGAAGCGCCCGGACGACCCCTTGCTTCCGTCCCGACCAACGCAGACGCAGCTCCTCCCAGGCCGGACGATTGACGACCGCCGAGGCCTCGCGCTCGAAGTCTTGGGCGAGCTGATGAGCTTCCGCAATACCTGGCGGGATGCCGGGGCTGGCCGCCCCCGGCTCCCCATGGGGGGCCAGGGGCGATCCCTCGTCGCTCACCTAGCCTCCCGCGGGGGCCGCGGGGGCCGCGTGGGCGGCTGGCGCATTCGCCACCGCCGGCCGGGTCGGCACCTCGGGACCCAGGGCGCCCTTGGCGGCCTCGGCGAGGCCGGCAAAGGCCTGCGGATCGCGGACGGCGATATCCGCCAGCACCTTGCGGTCGAGGTCGGAGCCGGCGGCCTTCAAACCCGCGATCAGCCGGCTGTAGGAGAGGCCGTGCAGGCGCGCCGCGGCGTTGATCCGCACGATCCACAGGGCGCGCAGCTGGCGCTTCTTCTGGCGGCGGTCCCGGTAGGCGTACGAGAGGGCTTTGTCCACCGCCTGCTTCGCAATGCGGTGGGACTTCGACTTCATGCCGTAGAAGCCCTTGGCTAGGCCCAGGATCTTCTTACGCTTGTCTTTTCTCTTCGGTCCACGCTTGACACGCGACATCTTCGGAACCTCGTTTCTGCTCCCGCCCCGTTTGGCGGGCATGGGGGAGCGGTTAAGTGGCCCGCGCGGCCCTGCCGGACGCTGATCTCAAGCGTCCGCGCGGCCGGGAGCCGCGGCCCCGGTGGACAGGTCCATTCCCACCGGTGGCCGGCTGTTTGGGTGTGACTCCCTCCAGATCCTTTCAGATCAGAGGTGCAGGATCTCTTTCAAGATGCTGGCGAACGCGGGCGAGACCTCGACGGACTTGCGCAGATTGCGCTTCCGCTTGGTGGTCTTCTTGGTCAGGATGTGGCTATGCATCGACTGGTGGCGCATAACCTTGCCGCTGGCCGTGATTTTGAACCGCTTCGCGGCACCCCGGTGCGTCTTCTGCTTGGGCACGGGTGCCCTCCTTTCAACCTACGTCATTTAGGAGCCCGAATCGGCTCCCTCCTTCTTGGAAGATTTCTGCCGCGGCGGCCCCAGGATGGCGTGCATCCGGTTCCCCGTCATTTCGGGCGAGGATTCTAGCACCCCTCGCTCGCCCACGTCCGTCGTGACCCGCTGAATGAGCTTGCGGCCCAGGTCGGTCCTCGCCATCTCGCGTCCTCTGAACTGGACGGTGGCCTTGACCTTGTCCCCCTCCTCCAGGAAGCGGAGCACGTTCTTGAGCTTGAAGTCGTAGTCGTGCTCGTCGATGTTGGGCCGGAACTTGACCTCTTTGACGTGGACGATCTTCTGCTTCCGCTTCGACTCGTGCGCCTTCTTCTTCTGCTGGTAGAGGAACTTGCCGAAGTCCATGATGCGGCAGACCGGCGGTACGGCGGCCGGTGCGACCTCCACGAGGTCGAGCGCCTGCTCGGTGGCTCGGCGCAGGGCGTCCTCGATGGGCACGATCCCTGCCTGGCTGCCGTCCGATTCCACGAGGCGCACCTCGCGAACCCGGATACGGTGGTTGACCCGCGTTGTCTTGTCGATACTCAGGTGGAGCTCACCTCCTGGAGAGCGCCTCGCCCGACGGGCCTAGAGCTCACTGCTCCGGGTCTTGGCGAGGTCATGAACACGTGTAACGAATGCTTCTATGGACAAGGTCCCAAGATCGGGGCCGGAGCGGCGCCTCACGGCGACCGTCCGCTCCTCCTCCTCGCGCGCGCCCACCACCAGCATGTAGGGGACCTTCTGCATCTGGGATTCTCTAATCTTATACCCCAGCTTCTCATTGCGCGAATCGAGCTCGGCCCGGAGCCCCGCCGCGGCGAGGGCGACCCGCACCTCCTCGCCGTAGGCGAGGAACTTTTCCGACAGCGGCAGCACCACCGCCTGCACCGGCGCGAGCCAGGCCGGCAGAGCGCCCGCGGTGTTTTCGAGGAGGATCGCCATGAAGCGTTCGAGCGAGCCCAGCATGGCGCGGTGGATCATCACCGGCCGGTGCTCGCCGCCGTCGGCGCCCACGTAGGTCAGGCCGAAACGCTCGGGCATCTGGTAGTCGAGCTGCACGGTGCCGAGCTGCCAACTCCGTCCCAGGGCGTCGTGGACGTGGAAGTCGATCTTCGGCCCGTAGAACGCCCCCTCGCCCGGGCTCACTCTAAAGGGGATGTCCTTTTTCTTAAGCGCCGCCATCAGGTTCCCCTCGGCGCGATCCCAGGTCTCTGCCGTGCCGATCGACTTCGCCGGCCGGGTGCCGATCTCGATCTCGAAGCCCGCGAAGGCGAAGACGGTGTAGACCTCGCGGATCATCTCGACGACCGAGATCACCTCCTGCTCGACCTGCTCGTCGGTGCAGAAGATGTGGGCGTCGTCCTGGCTGAAGCTCCGGACCCTGAAGAGCCCCGAGGTGACGCCGCTCCGCTCGTAGCGGTGGAGGCGCCCGAAGTCGGCGTAGCGGATCGGCAGATCGCGGTACGAGCGCATCCGAGTGGCGTAGATGAGGCAGTGGGTGGGGCAGTTCATGGGCTTCGCCGCGAACTGCTTCTCGTCCACCTCGGTGAAGAACATGGCGTCTTTGTAGTTGGCGTAGTGCCCCGAGGTCTTCCACAGCTCGACGTCCAGGATCTGCGGGGTCAGCACCTCGCCGTAGCCGAAGCGCTGGTAGAGCTCCCGGATGTAGTCCATGAGGCCGTTGTAGACGACCGCGCCCTTGGGATGGAAGAACGGTGAGGCCGGCGCCACGGGGTTGAAGCTGAAAAGGTCGAGCTCCTGGCCGATCCGGCGGTGGTCCCGCGCCCGCGCCTCCTCGACCTGCTTTAAGTAGTTGTCGAGCTCGGCCTGGGTGGCGAAGGCGGTGCCGTAGATCCTCTGCAGCCGCTCGTTCTTCTCGTCGCCTTTAAAAAACACTCCCGACGATTCGAGGAGCTTGACGGCGCCGATCTGCCCCAGCCGCTGGACGTGCGGGCCGCGGCAGAGGTCGGTGAACCGGCCGTGCTTATATAAGGTCAGGGTGTCGCCCTCGGGGATGTCCTTGAGGCGCTCGACCTTCAAGCCCTCGCCCATCTCGGAAAAGAGCCTTCCGGCCTCCTCGCGCGACACCTCGACCCGCTCGAAGCCGCCCTCTTCCTTGACGATCTCCCGCATCTTCGCCTCGATGGCGGTCAGATCCTCGGGGGTGAAGGCGCGCGGGAAGCGGAAGTCGTACTGGAACTTCTCGCTGTGGTCCTTCCGGCCGACGTCGATCTGGGCCTCGGGCCAGAGGCGCTTGACGGCATCGGCCAGCACGTGCTCGGCGCTGTGGCGGATGAACTCGCCGGCCTCCGGGCTCTTGGCGGTGAAGATGCGGAACGCGCCGCCGGCCGCGAGCGGCAGGCGGAGGTCGACCTTCTTGCCGTCGAGCTCGGCGCCGATCGCGTCTTTCGCCAGGCGCGGGCCGATCGTCGCGGCCACGCCGAGCGGCGTGGTGCCCGGAGGCACCTCGCGGACGGACCCGTCGGGTAGGGTCAGGCGGATCGCCTCAGTGGCGGTTGGTATCGTCCCCATAGCGCTGCTAAAGAGTAGAGGTGTCCGGGCTGGGGCCCGCGGGACAGATCACGGGCGGGAAGGGTGGTAGGCGCTATCGGACTCGAACCGATGACCTCTACCGTGTGAAGGTAGCGCTCTAACCAGCTGAGCTAAGCGCCTGAACATGAGGCTTAAGCAGTCTCCGGGGTCTCCGGGATCTTCTCCGGGACGGTGAATGGTAGGCCCTAGCGGACTTGAACCGCTGACCTCTACGATGTCAACGTAGCGCTCTAACCAACTGAGCTAAGGGCCTATTGAATTCCCTCTCCAGGCGGCCTTCCCGGCCGTCAAGAGTGGTGAAGGCTAACAAACGGCGGCGCCTGCTGTCAACGGAGGGGGCGGCGCGGAATGGGCTTGACACCGGAGAAGCGATAGGAATATAAGAGCATACTTACAATCAAGGAGACCGCAAATGAAGAAGCTCTCGAAGCAAGCTAAGTTGCAGCTCGGCCGTGAAACTCTCCACCGCCTGACGGACGAGGCCGGGGAGCATGTGGCCGGAGGTCACTGCACGGCGGTGGGCACAACCTGCGTCACTTGCTCCGCCTGCAGTAACACCTGCACTTCCGTCTCCACTTGTTTGCCCTGAGCCGTCGCGAAACCCCGTCGTGAGAACCTCGCGGGCGCCCTCTCTCCGGCGAGGGCGTCCGCGCCCGCAAGGTGCCCCCGAGCAGACGCTACGAGCGGCGGATTGAGAATCCGGTGAGCGTGGGCTAGGATCGCTGCCTCTACCGATCCTCGCGCGCGCTTCGCGTAAGCCTTTCGCGGGGCTTGCTTGCCCTGGAAGCTCATGGACGACCTCTGGGAGGAGACCCGATGAGAAAGCCGCTGCTGTTCGGTGTGGCCCTCGCCTGCTTCGCCACCGCAGCCACCGCCGCCACCGCCGCCATCGCCGCCACCGCCGCGCCGCCTGGCCCGCCGCCCAGCTTCGGCGGCAACGCCATCTTTTGCGACAGCCAGTACGCGCTCTGCATCAAAGCCTACTGCCCAACGCCCCACGGCATGCCCGCGGTCGGCGGCACCATCGACTGCGTCTGCGACATCGTCAACGGCTGGTCGATGGGGCCCGACTCCTGCGCCGACCGGAAGGCGAACCTGGTCTCGACCTACTCGAACCTCGACAACCCAGGGCACAAGACGGTCTCCTGCACGAGCGCCTCGACCCTCTGGGCCTGGTGCTACGGCTCGCCCTGCAAGCCCGATCCCAAGAATCCCCAGAAGGCGATCTGCACCTGCCCGGTCGTGCAGAGCGATGCCGTCATCCTGGTGCCGGAGAACGAGTGCAAGACCGCCGCATGCGACAAGGTGTGGTCCGCCGCCACGCCGGCGGCGAGCAAGTTCGCCAACGACTACTTCTTCAAGGTCGGCAAGGAAAAGGGCGGCCACCCGAAGCCGCCGGCCCGCTCCTGCTCCGCGACCTCCGCCAAGGCGGGGACGGGCGGCGAGCGCTAGAGCCGTCGCGAAACCCCGTCGTAAGAACCCCGCGGGCGCCCTCTCTCCGGCGAGGGCGTCCGTGGTGCGCTGCTCAGGGCTGATGCTCGTGCGACCGGGCGGGGATCACCACCATCACGTTGTCAGGCCGGCCGGGGTAGGTGAGATCCGGCGCGCCTGGACCGGTACCGACGTCCTTGGCGGTCAGATACGGAGCGTAGAACATCACGTGACCCGGGAAATGGAAGATACGGTTTGATTCGGGATCGAAAAGGTAGTTATAGTCCGACAGCATGTAGGCGATTCCTGGCTTTCGCGGCGCCAGGAACCGGCCCGTCTTGTAACCCTCTGCGATCTCCGAGGCGATGCGCCCATCGTCTTTTCCGAGCGCTCGCTGCTCCTCCCTGAAAAGGAGCGTCTGGAGCGTCGTGGCGCTACCCTCGGCGTCGAAACATGTCGGCGCTATCGAGTCCGCCCGTAGCCGTTCGACGAGGCAGGTAAATCCGTTCGTGCCTTCGCGAGCCTTGACATAGCCCGTGGCACCCAGGATGTACACGGCTGCTCCCTGGCTGACGGGAGGACCCGCGGCGAGGGCCAGCGCTACTTGGACCTCCCGCGGCGTTGTGCTGTCGACGCGGCGCACCGTGGAGAGGTCCACAGAGCTGCCTGCCAGGAGCTGGGCCGCCGGCGAAATGCAAGATAGGGCGATCGCAAGGGAAGCTGCGCGAGCTGGGTGCATCCGTCACCTCCGAGGTCATGATGGGTGTGGCATCGTCGGGTGAGTGGCCGGAAACCGGCGAAGGGTTGCACGGCGGCGGATTGCAGTCGATGAACCGGTCCATGCAGCGCTCGACGGCTTGCACGCCACTCATCACCGGCAGGAGCTCATCATCTGACGACGCGAGATGACAGATCCCTCGTAGCAACCTTCCTTGTCGATCGCGACCAGGCGGCATTCAGCGCGCTCTTCAAGCGCCATACGCCGGCCATGTACCTTCTCGTGCTGCGCCTCCTTGGGCGCTCCGGGCGCCACGCCGAGGACGTGGTGCAGGAGACCTGGTTACGCGCCGCGAGCGCGCTCGGCAGCTTCTCGTGGCGATCGAGCCTGCGCACCTGGCTTCTCGGCATCGCCGTCAACTGCTGTCGCGAGGTTTTCCGCTCCACGAGCCGAGATGGGGCCAACGCCGGGACCCCGGCGGTCGATCCGGGGAGCCCTCCGCGCCAAGGTCCGGAGAGGATCGATCTCGAGCGCGCCATCCGGGAGCTGTCGGACGGCTATCGTGAAGTCTTCATCCTCCACGATGTGGAGGGTTTGACCCACGAGGAGATCGGCGGCCTGCTGGGAATCGGCGTGGGCACCTCGAGGAGTCAGCTGTCGCGCGCGCGCCGCGCCCTGCGCGCCTACTGGGCCGGCGGCAAGCCATCATGAACGGCGGCGTGGGAGTCCTTACATGAGCACGGAAGACGACGACGATCTGGATGAGCGGCTGCGACGGGAGCTGGCACACCTGCCCCGGGAACTGGCCCCTCCCCAGGGTCTCGAAGCTCGCGTAGTGGCCGCGCTCCGCGAGAGAGGCTGGCTGGCGGAGGCACGCCCGCGGCCTCACCTCTGGCGGCTCGGCGGGGCCGTTGCGGCCAGCCTGGTGCTGCTTCTCGCCGGTTTCTGGCTGGGCCGGCAGGGGGACCACCGTGGCCCTCCGCCGGCCGTGCCGAGCTATCTGCTGTTGCTGCGCGAAGGCGCCGATTTCAACCGGGAGCGATGGTCGGATGCCCGCTTGACCACCGAGACCATTGTGTGGGCTCGGCACCGGCTCGGCGCCCGGCACTACGTCACGAGCGAGAAGCTCGCCAGGGCCGGCTGGGTCCTGACGCCAACCCGTGTCGCCGGGATGCCCCCGATGGATGTGCAGGATGCGCCGGACGGCTTCTTCCTCATCGTCGCGTCGAGCGACCAGGAGGCCCTGGGCATCGCCAGGAGCTGCCCATTCCTGAGGCACGGAGGCCGGATCGAGGTGCGCCGGATCCATCCGACCTGAGCACTGGAACGCCTCAGATGCCAAGCGATCGATATCGAGCTCGATGGTCTCGGGGGTGAGCTCGTCTTTGGGAGCGGGCTATGCCGGTGCCGGCTCGGCGTTTGCCGGCCGCCAGCGGGCGGCAGCCTTCTGGAGCTTGCCGACTTCTTTCCAATAGCTCTCGAGCGCCTCCCGGCCGGTGCCGCTCAGGCGAACCATGGTGTAGGGCTTCTTGGCGATGAAGCTCTTCTCGATCTCGACCAACCCAGCCTCCTCCAGTTTGGCAAGATGGGACGAGAGATTCCCCTTGGTCAGGCCGGTGATCCGCTGCAGGAAGAGGAAGTCCGCGCTCTGGCAAGCCAGCAGCGCCGACAGGATAGCGAGCCGAGTCGGTTCGTGGATCAAGCGATCCAGGTGTGCGAGCTGCTCGAACGGTGTGGCGCTCATGACCGTACGACCTCCGTCGCTGCGGCTGCCGGAGCCTGCGCCAAGCCCAGGGTGTTGACGAACAGGCGGTGGTCGAGCAGACCGGCGACGAAGCTGACAGCGCCGCAGAAAGCGAAACTGAGATCCACGCTGATCACCCACGGTGGGAGGAAGTCTTTGAGAGCCCCGAAGGCCAGAATCCCAATGCCGAGGGCCATGCGATCCATCTGTGGCCTGTAAAGGCCCACCACGAACCAAGACAGACCGATTACGACATAGGCTCTCTGCCCGCCGTGCAGAGGAAGGAATCCGGTGATGCTATAGGTCATAACGACCAGCCATGGAAAGGTCAAGGGAGGAAGTTTCGTTTGGACGACGCCAAATTTTTTGCGATAGTAATCATCCAAGCGGGGCAATGCGATGTAGTACGGCACGATGATTACTCCTAGAAACGAAAGCCCTTCGAGTACGTTACCGCAAACCTGGACCCAGGTATGATCGGTCCTCCTCTCCAGGTACCAACCAGAGTACTTGAAGAGCAGGTGGCTCAGGGCCATCAACCCCCACCACGCAGCATAAAGGCCTTGCAGATTCTCAAAGTTACGGCTGACGAAGCGGACCCGTTCGAGGTCTTTGAGGAGGTCGTCATCCAACTGAAGACTAGTTTGCATGGCAAACTTATTCTAGGGAACCTGCCCTCCCATGTCAACTGAACAAGAGTGCAGCTCGCGGGCCTGGCACAACGGCTGGCACCTCGGGGGCTCGCCAGGGCCGGCTGGGTCCTGACGCCAACCCAAGTCGCCGGGATGTCCCCGATGGATGCGCAGGATGCGCCGGACGGCTTCTTCCTCATCGTCGCGTCGAGCGACCAGGAGGCACTGGGTATCGCCAGGAGCTGCCCTTTCCTCAGGCATGGAGGCCGGATCGAGGTGCGCCGGATCCATCCGACCTGAGCCCTGGAACTTCGGGTAGACTCCGCCTCCGCCTCCGACTCCCGAAAGGGAAAAAGGACTCTCGGATGCCCAAGATCGCGCTCGCCGACACCTTGCAGGAGTGGGAGAGCTTGCTGGCCGCCGCGACGGAGAAGGGAGCGGCGGTCCCGGGCGTGGCGGAGCATGTCGCACGGCTGCGGGCTTCGCTCGAGCGGACGCGCGCCTTGGATGCTCTCCGCCGGCGCCTCCAGGCGGAGCGCCAGCAGGCGACCGTCGACCTCGCCGCCAGCCGCCGGGAAGGCCAGGATCTCGCGATCGGCCTGCGGGGACGGCTCGTCGCCGCCTTCGGATCCCGATGGGAAGGGCTGACCCAGTTCGGCATCCGCCTGCGCCGTGGCCGCCGTCCTTCGGCGGCTTCCCGCAAAGCCGCAGCTCCCTCTCCCGACGTTTAGGAGCTCTCCACGCTCGACAACCGGTAAGCCGCCGGCCAGCTACGCTCGCGGGGCGGCGACTGCCCCTCTGCATCCGATCGCCGCTTGAAAGGGGGCAGCGATGGCCCTTCTTCCTTCGGTCGTCGGTTGCAAGAGGGCAGCGACAGCCCTTCTTCCTTCGGTCGTCGGTTGCAAAGGGGCAGCGACCGCCGCTCTTCATGCGGTCATCCGTTGCAAGGGGGCAGGGGTGGCCCCTCTTCCTTCGGCCGTACGTTGCAAGAGGGCGGTGACCGCCCCTCTTCACTCGGTCGTCCGTTGCAAGGGGGCGGCGACGGCCCCTCTTCAATCGGTGGTCGGCGGCAAGGCGCCGGTGGCGGCGGGGGCGCTACCGCTCCTCGGGCGGCTCGCGTTCGCCGAAGACTTCGCGGATGACGGCCTGGATGCGGCGTTCGAGCTCCGCGGTGTCGACCGCGGGGGGGACCTCGATGGGGGCCGGGCGGTCCGGGTAGCCGGCGTGGTGCAGGCGGTCGAGGAGGCGCTCCATCACCCGGCCCCCGGCTCCTTGCCGCGGCTCGTCGGGCTCGGGATAGAGGACGCGGAAGAAGATCCCGGGCTCGACGTCGACCACTTCGAGGATGGCCAGGATGTGCCGGTACTTGAGCTCCACCCGGCCGGTCAACACCTGGCTGGAGTAGCCGCGGCCCTGGCCGAGCAGCCGATCCAGGTCCTGGCGGTTCATTCCCGCGATCTGGACCAGGGTCGCCAACAGCTTGGTGGCCCGCCGGATCTCGTCCTCGATCATAGCTATCGAGCCTAGCACGGGCGTCGATTTCCTCTGTCGATCTTGGTTTCCACGATCGGCGGGCGATTTTCGAGCCGCCGGCTGTAAAACTTCCGACGGCGACGGGCGCGCAGCCGAAAACCCTCTGCGCTCCTCGATTTCCCCTTCCTGCACCGCCGAGGCCGAGTCCGCGACTTCGGTCCCTAAAGACGGCACACTAAGCACATGCGCAACGCTAAAGCGTTGCCCCGCGGGCACCGGGGCCATGGAGGTGCCCGGCCGGCCCCCGGGAAGGAGAGACCATGTCTTCCACCGCCACCCGTCGTGCTTCCTCGACCCTCGCCGTCCTCGCCGTCACCGCCCTCCTCGCCCTGCCGGCCACCCCGGCCGTCGCCGCCGTCGCCGTCCGCAGTCAGGCGCCCGCGGCGTCCGCCGCCACGGCCCCCGGCTTCTTCGCGTCAGGCTGGCGCTTCCTGGCGGACCTTCTGGGTCTGCCCGGTGCGACCCCGGACTCCGCGTCGGGACGCCACGGGCTCACCTCCCTCCACTCCAACCTGGGCGGCTTCATCGATCCCGACGGCGCCCGGCTCCAGAGCCAGACCCCGGGTACCCTCGTCATCAAGCCCTAGGACCGCACGGTGCCGAGGGTTCCAACCTGACCGGGAGCGGCATCGTGCCGCTCCCGGCCCTCCGCTCTATGTCACAATGGGCGCTGTTGAGCTGAAGTCGTCGACGAGGAGGGAGAGGCCTTGACCGATCATCCCACGCCCGCCGCCCTGGAGGCCTTTCTCGCCTCCCGGCTGTCCGCGGCGGAAACGGGCGCCGTTCTGGCCCACCTGATCCACGGGTGCGAGGAGTGCCGCGAGGTGATCGCGCCGATGGCGAACGCCCTCTTCTATCCCGGCCGCGCCGAGCCGACCGAGGCTGCCGAAGCGGCCGAGACTGCGACCGTCAGGGCGGGAGCGCCCGAGGTGGGCTGGGAGTACGAGTTTCCCATCACCCGGGCGGTCAAGCAGGCCCTCCGCACGGCGCGCGACCGGTCGCAGGAGAGAGAGACCGCGGCCGGCGAGATCGCCGCCCTCCTCGATGGCCGAGACAGCCGTGCCCTGCCCGTCTGCCTGGCCGCCGAGGCCGGCGGCCGGCGCGGTTGGGACTGGTGCGAGCAGTTCCTCGCCGAAAGCCGGGCCCAGGTGCACGAAGATCCGCAGGGCGCCATCCTCCTCGCCAGCTTCGCCGTCACCCTGGCCGAGAGCAAGCTGGAGGACCGACGCTTCCGGCCGGGCCAGGTGGCGGACCTCCGCGCCCGCGCCCGGGCCGAGCTCGGCAATGCCCGCCGGGTGAGCGACGACCTGCGAAACGCCGAGGGCGAGATGACCCGGGCCTTGACCCACGCCGAGCAGGGGACGGGCGATCCCCTGGTCCTCGCCCGCATCATGGGCCTCTGCGCCGCCCTCTACCGCGACCAGCGGCGCTTCGGCGAGGCCGGCCAACTGCTCGACGCCGTGCAGGGGATCTACCGCGACCACGGCGAGCCCCACCTCGCCGGGCGCGCCCTGATCAGCAAGGGACTTCTCCTCGGGGTCGACAACGATCCCTGGGGCGCCATCCGGCGGATCGAGGAGGGGATCGAGCTGCTCGACCCGCGCCGCGAGCCGGCGCTCCTCTTCACCGCCGTCCACAGCCTCATCTGGTTTCTCGTCGAGGCGGGCCAGCTCGACGCCGCCGAGCGTCTGATCGGGACGAGCGCGGCGCTCTACACCCGCTTCGCCGGCGCGGTCGACCTTCTCAAGCGGCGCTGGATGGAGGGGCGGATCGCCGCCGCCTCAGGGCAGCTCGAAGGCGCCCGCATCGCCTTCGGCGAGGCGCGCCAGGGCTTCGCCCACCACGGCAAGCCGGGCGACGTGGCCCTGGTGTCGCTCGATCTGGCGACCGTCTACCTGCGCCTGGGGCAGCCGGCCGAGGTGGGGCGCCTGGCCGAGGAGATGCTCGTCACCTTCCGCGCTCTGGGAATCCGCCGCGAGGCGATCGCCTCGCTCCTCCTCTTGAAGGAAGCCGTCCAGGCCGAACGGGCCACCCTCACCCTCTGCGCCGAGATCGCGAGCCAGCTCCGGCGGCTCGACAGCCTGGGCTGGCGCGAGACGCCGGCTTAGAGGGGTCGCGCCTACCCCGAGCCCCCGGAGTCGTCTTCCGGCGTGCCCGGCGCGCCGTCATGCTCTTCGGCGCGGGGCGGCCGCTTGTCGTTTTCGTCCCGGCGCTCGTCCCGGCGTTCCTGCTCTTTCGCCCGGTCGGTCTTCTCCTCGTCCCGGCGGCCGCCGAACACCCGGTGCAGCCAGTTGCGGAAGGGGTGCGGCTTCTCGGTCTTCTCCTCGCTGCCCTCGCCGCGGACCGCGGTCCTCTCCTCGCCCGGCGCCCGGCTCGCGTCCCCCTCCCGGCTGTCCCGTCCTCCCGGGCTGCCGACACCGCCCTGGTCCTGGGCCAGGAGCTCCTCGTTCGTCCAGCCCTGGTGGCGGTTGCAGAGCTCGGTGGGGAGTTGGCCTTCTAAATAGACCTCGGTCAGGACCGTCGGGCAGTACTCGGTCGCGAGGAGGCCGGTCGTGGGGTCGATCACCGCCGTCTGGATGCCTGCCGGTTGCGGGAAGGTCGAGTAGCCGCCGGCCGGATGGACCGCGGCCATGAAGTGCCCCCAGATGGGGACCGCGCCGCGGGCGCCGGAAAGCGCGGTGGGGGAGTTGTCGTCGTAGCCCACCCAGACGAGGCTCGCCCGCTCCGGCGAGTAGCCGGCGAACCAGGCATCGCGCTGGTCGTTGGTGGTGCCGGTCTTGCCGGCGAGCTCGCCCTCGACCCCCGCCGAGCGCACGCCGCGGCCGGTGCCGCGGTCGATCACTCCCTGGAGGACGGAGGTGACGAGGAAGGCGGTCTGCGGCGAGAGCACCCGCTCCTCCTTGGGGAGGGGCGTGCCGGCGACCTCCTTGCCGTGCCGGTCGCGCACCGCTTGGAGCCCATGGAGGTAGGGCCGCACCCCGCCGCGGGCGAGGGTGGCGTAGACGTCGAGCAATTCGAGCGGGGTCACCGCCGTCGCCCCGAGGGCGGTCGACGGGTAGGGCTCGAGCTGAGTCTCGATCCCCATCCTGTGGGCGAGGGTGACGATCTTCGGCAGGCCGACGTCCAGGGCGAGCCGCGCCGAGGCCGGGTTGTAGCTGTGCTCCAGGGCGGTGCGTACCGAAACCCAGCCGTGGAAGCTGCCGTCGTCGTTCTTCGGGCTCCAGGTGCGGCCGCCGGCCTGCACGGTGAGCGGCGCGTCCTCGATGAAGGAGGCCGGCATCGCCTGGTGCCCCTCGAAGGCGGCGGCGTAGACGATCGGCTTGAAGGCGCTCCCCGGCTGGCGGTGGGCTTGGCCGGCGCGGTCGAACTGGCTGCGCCCATAGTTGCGGCCGCCGACGTAGGCGAGGATGCCGCCGGTCCGCGGATCGACCGAGACCAGGGCGGCTTCGAGCGGCTCCCCCTTGTGCCCCTTCTGCCAGCTTTTTTCGAGCGTCGCGAGCCCGGAGTCGACACTCTTCTGGGCGAGGAGCTGGTCATGGAGGTCGAGGGTCGAAAGCAGGGTGTAGCCGCCGTCGGCGAGATCGGTGATGCCGTAGCGGCGTTCCGCCTCCTGGGCCACGGTGTCGGCGAAGTGCGGGGTCCGCCGGCGGACGATCGGCTCGGCGGCGAGGACGATCGGCGCGGCGATCGCCCGCTCGACCTGGGCGGGGTCGGCGAGCTCGAGCTTCGCCATCCGCCCGAGCACCCAGTCGCGGCGCTCCTTGGCCCGCGCCGGGTGCTCGGCCGGCGAGAAGACGCCCGGAGCGCTGATCATCCCGGCGAGCAGCGCCGCCTCGCCGAGGTCGAGCTGATTGACGTCCTTGCCGAAATAGGCGTGCGCCGCGGCGCCCACCCCCATGACGTTCACCCCCGAGCTCGCCCCGAGGTAGATCTCGTTCAAATAAGCTTCCAGGATCTGCTTTTTCCCGTAGCGCACCTCGAGCAGCATGGTGAGGAGGATCTCCTGGAGCTTGCGGGTGACCGTCCGCTCCTGGGTGAGATAGAGGTTCTTCACCAGCTGCTGGGTGAGCGTGCTGCCGCCCTGGCGGATGCCGTGGCCGCGGACGTCGACCCAGGCGGCGCGGGCGATGCCGCTGACCGAGATCCCCGAGTGGCGGAAGAAGCTGTCGTCCTCGGCCGCCAGAACGGCGTTGACCAGATCCTGCGGCACGTCGCTCATCGCGACCGGCCGCCGCTCCTTGAAGTCGTCGCCATAGTACGAAGCGAGGAGAGCCGGCTCCAGCAGCACCGACGCCGCCTTCTGGCCGTTCAGAAGCAGCGCCGAAATCCTCCCGCTCCGCTCGACCGTGGATTCTTCCTTGTCCGTGTTCTTCTTCTTCTCTTGTTCGTCCTTTCCGTCCTTTTCGTCCGTGTTCCCCCGCTCCCCCGTGAACCGAGCCTCGACGAGCCCGCCGTCGCTCTCTCCGAGAGCGGGGAAGCGCCGCAGATGGACGATCAGCTCGCCCTTCCCGCGCAGGTAGCGCCCGGGGGGGAGGGGCAACCCCGAGCCCTCGCGATAGCCCTCGGAGCGCAGCTCGGAGACGACGCGGTCGACGTCCAGCCGGTCGCCCGTGGCGAGCCGGGGAGGGCGGGCGTAGAGCCGGGAGGGTTGGCGGTAGGTGATGTCGTCGAACTGGCTGGTCAGGCGCCAGAACGGCTTGATGACGAGGGCCGCCCCGGCCAGGAACACGACGGCGAGCGCCCCCAGGACGAGCAGCAGGCGGCGTCGGAACGTTGGGGAAGGTGGCCCGGAAGTGCTTCTTTTTAAAGGCATTGCTCTTGAGATCCCCGCTCGCGGCACCCGCCTCGACAGCCTGCAGGCGAGGGGCGAGTCAGGGTCGGTCAGGATGGGGTCCGAACGGAGGGCTGCAAGAACTGCTCCACGGGCCGGGACGAGCTGGGGCGAGAGCCCCAGGGAGCCCTACACCGCGGGCCAGGCTTCGAGGAGCTTTTCGAGGACCGGGTAGTCGAGGGGCTTGACCAGGTGACGGTTGAAGCCGGCCTCCTGCGACTTGCGGCGATCCTCCTCCCGACCCCAGCCGCTCAACGCGACGATGAGGATGTCCCGCCCCCACGGCTGCTCGCGGATGGCGCGGCAGACGTCGTAGCCGCTCATCCAGGGCAGGCCGATGTCGAGGAGGACCACCTCCGGCTTGTACGCCCCGGCCACCTCGACCGCTTCCAGGCCATCGTAGGCGGTGCGGGTCTCGTGGCCGGCCATCTCCAGGAGGAGAGAGACGCTCAGGGCCGAGTCCGTATTGTCGTCGACGACGAGAATCCGCCAGGTGGCCGAAGGGGTGGTGCGGGGGTCGGCTTCCCGCAGCGTCAGCTCGGTCTCCCCGGACTCGGTGCCGTTCACCGAGGCGGCGGCGTCCGAGGCGGCCGGCCCTGGGCGGGAGAGATCCTGGGTCCATCGCAGGGCTCCGGCAAGAGCGGCGATCGCCAGACAGACGACGAGATAGAGCGCCAGGCGGGCGACCTCCGCACCGCTCGCCGGGACGAAGGAGAACCGGTGGGGAAAGACGTACGGGCTCAAAAGAAAGCATCCGACCGAGACGACGAGCACGGCCCCGAGAGTCAAGCCGTAGACGGCAATCGAGCTGCGCACAGCGATACCCTCCTTCCGATCGGGCGGAAGCTCAGCGAGTTCTTAGGAAATGTATGAGCGAATACTAAGCTAGCAGCCCGGACAAAGCAAGCGGCGGGTGGCGGAGCGAAGGGGTGGAGGGGTCTTCAGAGCCGGGCGAGGCGCCGGCGGGCTTCCGTCGCGGCGAGGCCGAAGACGGTCAGACGGGAGGCCGGGAAGCTTCGAATCGCAATCGGGATCGCAATCGGGATCCCGATCGGGGGCTCCGGAGCGGACCGCGCCCGGAGCCCGCGGGCGATCGGTTCGAGGAGCGCGCGGAGCGGGCTCACGAAGTGGAGGGCGACCGTCTCCGGGCCCGGCTCCCGGCCGGGGCGCGGAAAGGCGACCGCCGCCGGATCGAGCAGCCGGCAGCCCGCCGTCGCCGCGAGGAGCGCCCAGGCGGTCTGCTCGACCCAGACCGGGGCGAAGCGATACTCGGGCCGGCCGAGGAACCACTCGACGAGATCGGGATCGAAGAAGCGGGTGCGGAAGGTGAAGACCCCGGAGTTGACCCGCGCCGCGAGCCGCAGCCGGGGCTCCCGCAGGAGATGCCAGGAGCGGACCGAGTAGGCGTTCTGCGGATCGTGCATGAAGAGGGCCCCGGCGCCTCCGACATCTGGAGGCAGGGAGAAGAGACCGCTGAACGGACGGAGGAAGAGGACGTCCGAGTCGCAGTAGGCGAGCTCGGCGTCTGGAGCGCCCGCGGCACCTGGAGCCAGCAGGGCGACGTCCAGGAGCTTCAGGCCGAGCGGGTTCTCTTTTCGGAAGGCGCGCAAGGCCGGGCGGGAGGCGAGGACGTCCGCCAGCCGCTCGTCCGCCTCCCGTCGGGAGACGACCGCCGGCTCGCCGAGGCCGGCGGCCAGACGCTCCCGGTCTTCCGCGGTGAGCGAGCCGTCGTCGTGGACCTGGAGCTTCAGGGGCTCGGCCGACTCGCGAAGCAGGCTCCCCAGGCAGAGGAGGGCCATTTCGACGTGGGCATGGCCCAAAAGAGCGCTGACGGGACGGGGCTCGACGCGCCGTCCCTGGGCGGGTTCCATAGAACGGATTCTATGTCCGAAGATGCTAGACTCCCGCTACCGCTCTCGACGCGCGTTTTTCACGCCATATTGTTTTTACGTGTAGGGAGAGTCTGTTCCATGGATTGGAAGGAAAAGAGGGTCCTCGTCACCGGTGGGGCCTCGTTCATCAGCTCGCACCTGATCGATCTCCTGGTCGAGCAGGGCGCGCGGCACATCCGGGTGGTCGACGACCTGACGAGCGGCCACGTGGCGAACATTCAAGGTCATCTCGATTCCGGCGTCGTCGAGCTGGTCGAGGCCGATCTGCTCACCCCCGGAGTCGCCCAGGCCGGGGTCGCCGGCATGCAGGTCGTCTTCCACCTCGCCGCCATCCACGGCGGCCGCGGCTACGTCGACCTCCACCAGGCTGCCTGCTCGCAGAACCTGGCGCTCGACGGCATGCTGATCAAGGCCGCCTACGAGGCGAGGGTCGAGAAATTCGTCTTCGCCTCCTCGGGCTGCGTCTACCCCAACTATCTCCAGCAGGACGTCCACGAAGAGCTCTATCTCACCGAAGAGAAGGTCGGGCCGCCCTACGAGGCCGACAACATGTACGGCTGGGCCAAGCTGATGACCGAGATGACCTTGGCCGCCTACCACCGGGACCTCGGCTTCAAGTCGGCCTCCTGCCGGTTCTTCACCGTCTACGGCGAGCGCGGGGTCGAGAACCACGCGGTGATCGCCATGATCGCCCGCGCCTTCGTCCGCCAGAACCCCTTCGAGGTCTGGGGCGACGGCAGCCAGATCCGCAACTGGACCTACGTCGGCGACATCGTTCGCGGCATGGTGCTCGCCGCCGAGACGATCGACGACGGGACGGCGATCAACCTGGGGACCGAGGAGCGCACCCGGGTGATCGACGCCGTCCGCGAGGTGCTCCGCTACACCGGCCAGGAAGCGGAGATCCGGTTCCTGCCCCACATGCCGACCGGCCCGCTCAACCGCGTGGCGAGCAACCGCCTCGCCAAGGAGCTCCTCGGCTGGGAGCCGCGGATGCAGTTCATCGACGGCCTGCACCGGACGATCGACTGGTACTTCGAGAGCCGCGAGCGCGAGAAGGTCGGCTCCTACTTGGCCGAGATGCTCACCGAGCGGTAGGGGAGCCTTGCCGGTGAAGGGAGGAGAGCCGGGCCGGGTCCACTTCGAGGGCCTCAACAGCCTGCGTTTCCTCGCCGCCTTCTTCGTCGTCCTCGGCCACGTGCCGCTCACCCAGGAGAGCGTCGGCCTGCCTCATCCGAGCTGGGGGGCCTTCTTCTTCCGCGGCGCCTTTGCGGTCTCCTTCTTCTTCACCCTCTCGGGCTTCCTCATCACCTATCTTCTGCTCGACGAAGAACGGCGGACGGGCGACATCCACGTCAAGAGTTTCTACCTGCGGCGGGTCTGCCGCATCTGGCCGCTCTACTTCGCGGTCGTCTTCTTCGGCCTCTTCTTCTACAACGTCCTCCTGCCCCGGCTCGGCATCCTCTACAAGGTCGAATACCGGCTGACCACCGCGCTCCTCCTCTACAGCCTGCTCCTCCCCAACCTCATGAACAGCCTCTACACGGTGGGGGGCATCCTCAATCCCAGCTGGTCGATCGGGGTGGAGGAGCAGTTCTACCTCCTGTGGGCGCCGGCGGTGAAGCGAGTGCGCGGGCGGCTGCCGCTCCTCTGCTCGGTCGTCCTCGCGGTCTCCCTCACCTTCTTCTGCCTCGCCCACCTCAACGTCTTCGGGCCGCACGAGTGGAAGAATTTCGTCAGCCAGCTCAAGTTCCACTTCATGGCGGCGGGAGCGCTCTGCGCCTGGTGCCTCCACCGGCACCGCGAGGCGTTTCTCCGCCTGCCGGTCTTCGCCAACCGCTTCGTCCAGATCGTTCTCTGCCTCCTCCTCCTCGATTTCTACCTGTGGAACGGCATTCCCTGGGGCTGGTTCGGCGAGGAGGTGCTGCAGATCGTCCTCTACTCCTGGCTCATCGTGAACGTCGCCGCCAATCCCCGGAACGTCCTGCCGATCGGCAACCGGGCTTTCGAGTACCTGGGGACGATCTCCTACGGCATCTATATGCTCCACATGCTCGCCGTCTACGCGACAGCCGAGGTGTTCAAGCGCTCGTCCTGGTGGCGCGGCGGCAGCCTGACGCTCTACTGTGTCGCCTACTACGGCATGGTGTTCGGCCTGACCCTCCTCCTCGCCCACCTCTCCTATCGCTTCTGGGAGCGTCCCTTCCTGCGCCTCAAGGACCGCCGGTTCTCCCTCGTCCCCGCCGGCCCGGACGCTGTGCCTCCCATCCCGAGCGTCCCGTAACCGATGCACCGGCTGGTCTACCTCTGCGATTGGCTGCCGCCGGATTTCGGCGCGGTGGGCCAGTACAGCCTCCTCTTCGCCCGCGAGCGTGCCGCCTCGGGGGAGGACGTGGTGCTCGTCGGGCTGTCCTCCGGCGCCAGCTCGACCCCGGAGGTCACTGTCGAGACCCCGGGCGAGGGGCGGCTGCGGATCGTCCGGCTGCGGGCGCCGACCTACGACCGCGCGAACCTCCGCACCCGCGCCTTCTGGACGGCGCGGACCAACCTCGGCCTCCTCTGGGCGGCGCGCCGGGAGCTTCGGGCGGCGGACGAGATCCTCTTCACCGGCAGCCCGCCCTTTCTCCTTCACTTCGTCGTGCCCGCCAATCTGCTGCTGCGCAAACGCCTCGTCTACCGCATCACCGACTTCCACCCCGAGTGCCTGATGGCGGAGATCGCCGACCCGTCGGAGACCGCGGAGCCCCGCCCCGTCCCGGCCGTCCTCCGCGCCTTCTACCGCTGGACCGTCGTGCTCCGCCGGCGGGTGGAACGCTTCGAGGTCTTAGGCGAGGACCAGCGGCAGCGGCTCCACGAGATCGCCATCCCCGACGAGCGGATCGTCTTGAAGCGCGATCCCTCGCCGGTCGCGATTCCCTTAGGCACCCCGCCGCTCGACCGGCCTCCCGAGCTCGGCGGCCGCACCCTCCTTCTCTACTCGGGGAACTTCGGGGTCGCCCACGACCACGCGACCTTCGTCGCCGGCTACCGGCTCCACCACCGTTCCGGCAGCGGCCGGGTGGGGCTCTGGCTGAACGCCACCGGCGCCCGGGCGGACCTCATCGAGCGCGCCCTCCGCGAGGAGGGGCTCCCCGTCCACCGGAGCCTGCCCGGCCCCTTAGGCCTCCTCCCGCGGCTCCTCGTCACTCCGGACGCCCACCTGATCACCCTCCGCGATCCCTTCGTAGGCTACGTCCTCCCCTCGAAGATCTACGGCTGCCTGGCCTCCGGCCGGGATCTCCTCTACATCGGCAGCCCGCGCTCGGACGTCCACCTCCTCGCCGCCGCTGCCCTCAAGCCGGACGCCTACATGCGGGTCGACACCGGCGACGCCCCCGGGGTCGCCCGGGCGCTCGAAGCGATTGCCGACCGCGCCGACCGGGCCGCCGGCGCGCGCGGCGAACGAGGGGGGTGACGCGCGGAGGCCATCCGTACCAGAATAGGCCGCTTTCCCTTGAAGGAGACGACCCTGGCCCCGAGCGCCGAATTGCCTTTGAGCGTCCCCCGCGCCTCCCGCTTCGCCACGATCCTGGCGACCGTGGTGGGCAACCTCTATCTCGTCCTCGGCAGCACCTTCTTCTCGATCCTCACCCTGCTCGTCTCCTGGGTGCCGCCGCGGACGGTCGCCTCCTTCGCCGTCGCCCGGATCTGGGCCCGCGGGGTGCTCCTCTCCTCGGGCGTGCGGCTCGACGCCCGCTACGACCCGACCTTCGAGCGGACGGCGCGCTACGTCTTCCTCTCCAACCACGCGAGCCTCATGGACATCCCGGTCGTGATCGTCGGCTGCCCGGGGCAGGTGCGGCTGGTCGCCAAGCGGAGCCTCTTCCAGATCCCGATCTTCGGCTGGGCGATGACGGCGGCCGGCTTCGTCTCGGTCGACCGGAAGGACCGAAGCACCGCGAGGGAGACCTTCGCCTCCGCCTCCGACAAGCTGAAGCGCGGCATCTCGATCCTCCTCTTCCCCGAGGGGACCCGCGGCCCCGGGGACGTCCTTCTCCCCTTCCAGCGCGGCGGCTTCCTTTTAGCGCTCCGAAGCGGCCTCCCCATCGTGCCGGTGGGCATCCGCGGCAGCCGCCAGGTCCGCGGCCGCGAGAACCTCCTCATCCACCCGCAGACCGTCGAAGTCCGCTTCGGCGCCCCCATCGACCCCGCCGTCTACGGTCTCCGCCGGAAGAAAGAGCTGGTCGCCGAGGTCCGCGCCCGGATCGCCGAGCTCGCCGGGGTCGAGGCCGGGGACGTGGCAGAGGTGTAGCGTCCGTTTGAACCTGCGGGCGGCCTCCTTTGGGCGCTCCGCGCAGCCAGTCGGCCGTCCTCGGATTCAAACGGTCCCAGTACCCCTCGGCCCCCCATGGTACGATTTACCCCCGCCGGGCTCCGCCCGGTCTCCCAGCTTTCCACCTAGAGGAAGAGAAAGGCACGACCGATGGCAGAGGATCTCGAAAAGAGCGTTTGGAACGCCCTGAAGACGATCAAATTTCCGGGCATGAGCCGGGACATCGTCTCCTTCGGCTTCGTGCAACAGGTGACGGTCGCGGCCGGCGCGGTGACGGTGGACCTCCAGATCGCGACCGCGAAAGAGCGCGAGACCGAAAGGGTGAAGGCGGACATCGCGGAAGCGGTCCGCACGCTCCCCGGGGTGAAGGGGGTGACCGTCAACCTCCACACGACCCGTCCCGCCATTCCCCAGGAGGTGGCCCAGCGCGCCATCGCCCAGGATTCCTCGCTCATCCCCGAGGTCCGCCACGTCCTCGCGGTCGCCTCCGGCAAGGGCGGCGTGGGCAAGTCGACGGTGGCGGCGAACCTCGCCGTGGCGCTCGGCCAGCTCGGCTACCGGGTGGGCATCCTCGACTCCGACATCTACGGCCCCTCGGTGCCCATGATGTTCGGCATCAACGAGAAGCCCTTCGTCTCCGGCAACCGCATCCTCCCCTTCGAGAAGTACGGCATCAAGATCATGTCGCTCGGCTTCATCCTGGAGACCGACACCCCGGTCATCTGGCGCGGCCCCATGGTCATGCGAGCCATCGAGCAGATGTTGGGAGACGTCGTCTGGGGAGCCCTCGACTACCTGGTGCTCGACCTCCCTCCCGGCACCGGAGATGCCCAGCTGACCGTCACCCAAAAGGTCCCCTTGGCCGGAGCCGTGATCGTCACCACCCCCCAGGACGTGGCCCTGATCGACGCGAGGAAGGGCCTCGCCATGTTCAAGAAGGTGAACGTCCCGGTCTTGGGGATCATCGAGAACATGTCCTCTTTCGTCTGCCCCCACTGCGGCGAGACGACCGACATCTTCAAGCGCGGCGGCGGCGAGCGCACCGCCGGCCTCCTCGGCGTGCCCTACTTAGGAGCCATTCCGCTCGACCCCGAGATCGTGAAAGGCGGCGACTCCGGAGTGCCGATCGTCGTCGCCCAGCCCGACGGGGCGCACTCGGCGGCGTTCAAGAGGGTGGCGGAGGCGGTGGATGCCGAGGTGTTGCGGACGAGCGAGGCGAAGCCTAAGTTGTCGATTGTGTAGGGGATCGGAGGTTGCGAGCTTATGCCTCACCTACCGATCGCGCCCAAGCCATTAGAGCGCTTCTGTCGGAAGCAGCACATCCGCCGCCTCGCGTACACCCAACCACCGCAAAGCCCCTCCCTTCCGGCGTGTCATCCTGAGCGCAGCGAAGGATCTGGGGGCAGGAAAGTTCCATATGCCCACCCGTGAGCAGATCCTGGCGACACTCCGCGAGCAGCACGCTCTCTTGCGCCAGCGTTACCCGATCGAGCGCCTGGCGTTGTTCGGCTCCTGGGCCAGGGGCGACGCTCGGGAGGACAGCGACATTGACGTGCTGGTCGAGGTAGCTCCCTCCATCGGTCTGCGTTTCGTGGATCTGGGAGATGAACTCGAAAAGGCGCTGGGGCGCCGGGTGGACTTGGTGTCTCGGCGCGCCATCAAGCCTTCGCTTTGGAAGCAGATCGAATCGGATCTGATCGATGCCTAAGCGCGATCCCCGATTGTTGATCGAGGACATGCTTACGGCGATTCGTAAGATCGAGCGCTACGTGGCAGCCGTGGCGTCAGATCTCAGGGTTGCGCAACCGGATCGTACACGACTACTTTGGCTTGGACCTGGATATCATCTGGCAGTTGATTCGGCATGACCTGATGCCGCTACGGGCTGTTTTGGAGAACAGGCATACAGAGCCTGCCGGCTAATCGATCACGCTTGGAGAAAAAGCGGGCATTAAAATAAAATCAACCCCCGCAGCTGCTTTGAAGTTCGTTCAAGAGTCCTGGAAAGTGATTGGGCGGACAGATGACCCCGACCGACGAGCTTCGACCGCACCTCATCCTGCCGGTGGGCACCCAGGTCGTGAGCGCCGTGGAGGTCCGCGATTCCCGCGGGGAGCTCCTCTGCCCGGCGGGCGCCGTGGGGAGCATCGTCAAGGCACCGGCCGACGGCACGCATACCTACCGGGTGCGCCTGCCCTCCGGGCAGGAGGTGTCGCTCTCTCGGCGGGCGCTCCAACTCCGCAAGCACGTCCAGCGGGAGGGGTTCGCCGACGCAGCGCGGCCGGTAGAGGAGCTTTGGCAACACATCGTTTTTCGCTGCGTCGTCGGGTCGCAGGCCTACGGCCTGGCCCAGGAAGGATCGGACGTGGATCGCCGCGGCTTCTATCTGCCTCCGGCCGGGCTCCATTGGTCGCTCTTCGGCGTGCCGGAGCAGCTGGAGGACACGGCGACACAGGAGAGCTATTGGGAAGTCCAGAAGTTCCTCACCATGGCTCTCAAGGCGAATCCGAATGTCATCGAATGCCTCTACAGCCCGCGGGTCGAGACGACGACGCCCCTGGTCGACGAGCTCATCGCCAACCGCTCGCGGCTCCTTTCCAGCATGATCTATCAGACCTACAACGGCTATGTGCTGTCGCAGTTCAAGAAGCTGGAGCAGGATTTGCGGACGAAGGGCACCCTCAAGTGGAAGCACGCGATGCACCTGATCCGGATGCTCTTCGCCGGAATCGTGGGGATGGAGGAAGGGGAGATTCCCGTTGAGGTGCAAGGCGGGCAGCGCGACCTTCTCCTCGCCATCCGGCGCGGCGAGGTGCCCTGGGCCGAGGTCGACGCCCTGCGTCTCGACCTCCACCGACGCTTCGACCACGCCCAGGGCGCGACCCGGCTCCCCGCGCACCCGGACTACGCCTGGGCCAACGACTGGCTCCTCCGGGCGCGGCGGAGCGCTCTGTGAGCGCGGCCTCCTCGGTCTGCTAGAATGGCCATGTGAGTACAGTGAGCTTACAAGAACTGCAACAGGACCCGGAGGCCCTCTTAGACCGGGTGGAAGCCGGAGAACACCTGGTCGTGGTGCGCGGGGGCCGCCAGGTCGCCGAATTGCGGCCCTTCCCCGTTCCTGCCAACGAGACGGGCCCGCGTCCGTTTGGCCTCTGTGCAGGTGCATTCACGGTGCCGGACGATTTCGACGCACCGCTGCCTGAGGAGATCCTCCGCGCGTTCGAGGGACGATGAGGTTGCTCCTCGATACCCACGCGTTCCTCTGGTACATCACCGCCGACCCGAAGCTCCCAGAAACTTTCCGGGCGTCCATCCCGGACCCGGCCAACGAGGTGTATCTGAGCGTTGCCTCGGTTTGGGAGACGGTCATCAAGTTCCAATTGGGAAAGCTGTCACTCCCGGCCACGCCAGCCGAATATCTTCCTCGGCAGCGAGACCTTCACCGGATCGCCAGCCTCCCAGTCGACGAGGGTGCAATGGCACATCTGGCGGGTCTGCCTCCGCTCCACCGTGACCCCTTCGACCGGCTGCTGGTCGCACAGGCACTGCAACATGGATTGACTTTGGCTACGGTCGATCCAGAGATTGCGAAGTATGCCGTGTCTCTACTTCCGATGAGATAATGCGGGCAACTTCGCGTTCAACAGAGACTCAGAGAAGCACACCCTCCCGCTTCGCCTCGCGATATAGACTGTATTCAGCGGCCTCATAGGTCTCCATCGCGCGCAGGCCGGACGCATCCGCTGGCTGAAAGCCGCCGTGGCTTGCTAGAATTCGCCGTCAAAAGCGAAACGGTAAAGGAATCCAGGTGAAACTGACCCTTCTGCCCGTCCTGATCGTCGCCGCTCTGACGGCCTTCCCGGCGCGCGGCGAGGAGCCACGCGATCTCCTCACTTTCCTCGCGCTCTCCGACGCCGCCCAGAGCGCACCCGCCGTTCCCAACCCGAGGATCGCCGCCGAGCGGCGCGTGCGGGTCGACTTGGGAGCCTTAGCCGGCAACCCGAGGGTGCAGCTCCTCGACGGTACGGTCTATGAAACCCGGCGGACCGGCACCGAGCGCCGCGGCCCCGACGATTTCACCTGGCGCGGCCAGCTGCTCTCGGCCGGCCGGGAAGTCGGCGAGATGACCCTGACCAGCGTCGCCGGACGGACCGCGGCGACAATCACCCTCCCCTCGGGGCTCTACCAGATCGAGCCCGGCCCCGGCGGGGAGGAGCGCCTCGTGGAGATGGACGAGACGGCGCTTCACTACTGCAACGGCGGCGTCTCCCCGCACATCGACGGTGGCGGCCTGCCGCGGTCGATCGCCGGGAAAGCGGCCGCGGCGGCGTCGACGGTCGACGTCCTCGTGCTCTACACCCATCCCGTGCTCTTGAGGATGGGCAGCCTCGACGCGGTCCGGGTGGCCGCACAGACCTCGATCGACATGGCGAACAGCACCTACCAGAACAGCCAGATCAACCTCCAGGTCCGCCTGGCGGCCTTGGAAGAGCTCCCCAGCTTCACGGCGGAGGACGACGGCGATCCCGGAAAAGAACTCGACGCCTTGAGGGTCGATCCCAACGTGGCGGCTCTCCGCGCCAAGTTCAACGCCGACTTGGTCTCGCTCTTCGTCGAGAAGATGGACGACGCCTGTGGCATCGCCTACGTGATGCAGAAGGAGAGCGTGGGCCTCGGGTTCTCCGCCTTCGCCTACTCCGTCGTCTTAAGCTCCTGCGACTTCCTCACTCTGGCCCACGAGATGGGCCACAACATGGGGTGCGCGCACGATCCGGACAACGCCTATCTCACCCCGGACCAGACCTCCTTTCCCTACTCCTTCGGCCACGGCGTCGATTTCGAGTTCTATACCGTGATGGCGTACCCGAGCGTCTGCCCCAAGGGCTGCCCTCCGATCGCCAACTTCTCGAACCCGGGCGTGCTCCACAACGGCATTCCCACCGGGATCCCCAATCAGCGCGACAATCACCGCACGATCGAGAATACCCGGGCTCTGGTCGCCGACTTCAGTAGCGCGGCGGCACCGGCGGGACCGCTCCCTCCCTGCCATTCCGACTCCCAGACCCTCTGCCTGCAGAAGAACCGCTTCCAGGCGCGGCTCGTCTGGCAAAACCAGTTCGATGGGATCATCGGCTTCGGCAATGCCCTCCCGCGCACCGACGTAGCCGGCTTCTTCACCTTCGACGATCCCAGCAACATCGAGCTGATGCTCAAGATTCTCGACTTCGGAGACACCATCAAAGTCTTCTACGGCGAGCTGACCGACCTGCATTTCACCCTGACCGTGACGGACACCAAGACCGGCAAGGTCAACCTCTACTCGAATACCCCTGGCGACTGCGGCGCGGTCGACCCGACGGCCTTCCCAAGCGCCACCTCCGGCGCCGCCGCTCTCAAGGCGCGGGCGTTCTTCCCCGCCGTCTCAGGCGCCGCTTCGAGCGGCTCCTGCAAGCCGGGGGCGAACACCCTCTGCCTTGGCAGCGGCCGTTTCGCGGTGAGCGTCGACTGGGCGAACCCCGGCAACAGCACCAGCGGCCGTGGGGGAGCCGTGCCGCTCTCGGCGGTGACCGGGGCCTTCTACTTCACCGACAAAAGCAACCTGGAGCTGCTCACCAAGGTGCTCGACTTCGGGGACCGCATCGCCTTCTTCTACGGCACCCTCTCCGACCTCGAGTACACCTTGACGGTGCGAGATACAGTGGGCGGGACGGTCCAGAGCTATCACAACGCCGCCGGCACCTTCTGCGGAGGGCTCGATAACCACGCCTTCTGATAGGAGGCTTCTGGAGCCTTCTCGGCCGCCCGGTAGCACGGAAGCATCCTCCCGGAACCACCCTCCTGCGCCAAATCGGCCGCCGCTTTCTTGATTTCTCGGCGCGAAATGCTGATCTTCGACGGAGAAATCGACATTCCGGGAGAAGGTATGCACATTTCTTCCGAAGAAATGTGCATATCGGGCGCTGAGATGAGCATTTTGCGGGCGAAGATCAGCATTTCGTCCGAAGAAATGCTCACTCGCGATGGAGATATGCTCATTTCCTGCGGCAAGATGCTGATATCTTCGGGCAAAATGCTGATATCTCCGGCCCGAGGGAACGCTCTCGCGTCCTAAAGTCCGCTGCCGCGAACCTCCATCGAGAGAGTTTCCGCCTCAGCGAGCTCGATCTACAGGGTGCCATCACTTCCGGCGTGGCGCGGAGTCTCCATGCCGGCGCACCTTCTCCTTGAGGTCGGTTCGGCCCTCCTGCCGATCGGCCCAGGAGGAACGAGTCGCTATGAAGACCTGGATCGCCATCGCTCTGATCGCCCTTTTCGCCCTGACCCTCTCTGCCCAGGCAGCCCCGCAGCCTTCCGCTGCCAAGGGTGCCACCGCCAGCCGTAGCCTGATCAATTCTTCGGGCTTCTGCACTTACAACTGCTACAACGCGAGCACAGGGACCTCTCAGCACTTCGGGCAGATCGGACCGATGAGCCAGTCGGCGTGTTGCGGTGAAACGGGCTGGAGCTGCCCCAGTGGCACGACTCCCGTGGGAATCGTCGCCTGGGCCCCCCTGGGTGGCCATCTCTCCATCTGTTCGATCAATTGATTTTTCTCGCCGGGCGCCGGGGCGGCCTTCAAGGCCGCCCCGGGCCGGCAAAACGCCTCCGCGCCCCACCCCACCCTCTCCGCCACCCTCCAAGACCTCTCGAAACTCACCCGGTGGGTCTCTGGGACCTCCGGAAACCTCTGGAAAGCTCCCCAAAACCCCTCCAAACCCGGGGAAACCCCCTCCGCCGGAGTTTTGGAGTCCTCCGACTGAGTTTCCTACCTCTCCAAACTCGCTTCGAGAGCCCCCAGAAGACTTCTCCGCGTCTCCACCTGAGTTTTGAGCCTTTCAGGTCGCGTTTCCAGAGGCTTCACCAGCGTTTCCAGGCTTTCCGACGCCGTCTCCAGGCAGTTGCAACGTGCTGGGAGAGCGTTGGGAGGAGTTTCCAGAGGTTTTCCGGGTGGGCGGAGAGGTTTTGGCGGAGTTTCCAGGGGTTTCGGGCACGCCTCCAAGGCGGCTCCGCAGGTTGGGAGAGGTCCCGGCGGAGGCTCGAGAGGTTTTCCCGAGCGCTCCAGGGGGTCCGGGGACTTCCGGGGCGGTTCTCGCCGCTCTCAGTTGTAGCCGAGCGACTTGAGCCGCTTGGTGTCCTCGTCGCTCAGCTTCCTCTGCTGGGGTCCGGGGCCGGTGCCGCGGTCGGCGAGCCAGCGGCGGAGGAGCTCGTCGAGCTCGCGTTCGACGGGGAGGCCCTTGCCGATCAGGTTGACGGTCTCCCCCGGGTCTTTCGCCTCGTCGAAGAGGTAGGGACCGTCGGGATAGAAGCGGGCGTTCCCCTGGGAGAGCATGTAGCGGTGGGTACGGTTCCGCACGGTGACTCCGAGCTTCTCGGCGTGCTCGGAGAACACCGCCCGCCTCCCTCCGGCGGGCAGGTGCCGGAGGTCGATGCCGTCCGACGGCGGCGCCTTGAAGCCGGCGGCGCCTAGGACCGTGGGGAAGAGGTCGATCGTCTGCACCAGGCCTTCGATGCGGTGACCCTCGTGCGCTCCGGCCGCCCCCGGATAGCGAACGAGCATCGGCACGTGGAGGGTGGTCTCGAAGAGCCCGGCGTGGCGGAAGAGGATGCCGTGCTCGCCCAGGTTCTCGCCGTGGTCGGCGACCAGGACGACGATCGTATTCTCGCGGAGGCCCCGGCTGTCGAGGAAGTCGAGGAGCCGCCCCACCTGGCGGTCGGTGTAGGCCACCTCGCCGTAGTAGAGGTCGATGTTGCCGCCTAAAACCGCCTCGGTGAAGGGGCGGGGGCCGGGCGGCCTAAAGACCACCCAGGCGGGCACCATGCGGAGCCCCTCGGCCGCGGCCGGCCGGAGACCGAGGGCGAAGGGATCGGGCGGGGTGTGCGGGGTGTGGGGATCGAAGAGGTGGAGCCAGATGAAGAAGGGGTGGTCGCGGCGGCCGCCCGTTCCCTCCTTGTTGGGGGGGCCGTCGTGGGTGCCGAGCCAGTCCATCGTCATGTCGGTCGCCAGCTCGGCCGCGAAGTGCTCGGTCGGCTCGGTGACGTCCTTGAAGCCGCGGCCGAGCCCCGAGTTGTGGTCGCCCAGGTGGCGGGCCGAGATGATCGCCATGGTGTCGTAGCCCGCCCGCGAGAGGATCTCGGCGAGAGTGATGTGGCTGGGCGGGACCGGCGTCTTCAGGTCGTAGACCCCGTGGTGCTTGGCGTAGAGGCCGGTCATCATCGAGATGAAGCTCGGATTGGTGACGTTGAGCGCGGTATAGGCGTCCAGATAGGTGTCGCTCTCGGTCGCCAAGCGGTCGATCGTCGGGGTGAGGCTCGTCGCCCGGCTGTGCCGCCTGAAAGCGCCCACGGCGTCGGAGCGCAGAGTGTCGATCCCGATGAAGAGGATGTTCGGGTGGGCGAGCTTGGGCCGGGCGGTCGCCGCGACCGGCAGGCTCCGACCATAGACCGCCGGGCTCCCCCAGAGGGCGAGCGGGAGCGGGGCCGGTGGCGCGGCGGGTGCCGTCGCTGGCACGCCGGGAGCGGGCGCTGGCGGTGCTGCCGGCGGCACTCCGGGTTTCGGCGATGCCGGACCGTCGACCTGGAGCAGGAGGTCGACCTCCTGTCCGGCCCAGGGGGAGAGGTCGATCTCGGCGGCCGCCCGGGCGATCGGGCCGACCTTCTCGACCGGCACCTTGTAGAGCTCCTCGATCCGGCCGCCGGCCCGCACGCCCATCCGATAGGTACAGTCGCAGGGCGTCTCGGAGCCCAGGGGGACGAAGGAGAAGTAGGGGTCTTGCGCCAGCTTCAGGTGGTACTTGAGCCGCGAGCCGGGCTGCTGCTCCAGGGCGCGGATCTGCCCGGCCGTACGGGTGGGAAAGGCGATCAGCTGCTGGGGCGGCACCTTGCTCATGTCCCGCACTTCGGCGGCGCCCAAGAACGAGATGCGCTTGGTGAACGGCCGGGGGGACTTGGAGCTGAGCTCGACCACGGGGTTTTCGATCCACAGGTCGGTCCGCTGCCAGGCGCCGTACGGGTCGGCGGCGGCTTTTTGCGAACAGCCGGTCAGGGTCGCGAGGCTGGCGATACCGAAAAGGCCGAGAGCGAGGGGCAGGGCGAGGAGGAAGCGAGGAGTGCGCACAGCTGGGGAGTCTACCGCGCTCGCCCCCCTCGCTGGGAGGGGATCGTGGCACGCGTCGTGCTTCAACCTCACGTCAGAATCGAGATGCAGTCCGTCTCCGCTGGACAACCGAACCCGTCTTGTGAGGAGAAGAAGAGCATGGATATCCTGACCTGGATCATCGTCGGCCTCGTGGCCGGTCTACTGGCTTCGCTGGTGATGGGCGGAGGCTACGGCCTCATCGGCGACATCATCATCGGCATCGTCGGGGCCTTCGTCGGTGGCTGGATCTTCCGCCAGTTCCACTGGCATACCCCGTTCGCAGGCTTGGCGGGCACCATTTTCGTCGCCTTCATAGGAGCGGTCGTCCTCTTGTTCATACTGCGGCTGATCCGGCGGGTGTGAGGCGATTCTTCCGGGAGAGGCCGGGCAGGTAAGGGGCAAAGCCCCCGTGCCTGCCCGGCGCAGGCACGAAATTTAGCTTTACTCGCCGGCCGTCCCCGGAACCTCGCTCCGAATCGTCACCGGAATCCCCAGCTTCTCGCGGATTTTGACTTCCAGCTCGTCGGACAGATCGTGGTTGTCGCGGAGGAACTGCTTCGAGTTCTCCCGCCCCTGACCCATCCGCAGGTCGCCGTAGCTGTACCAGGCGCCGCTTTTGACGATCAGCTTGTGATCCACCCCGAGGTCGACCAGCTCGCCGGTGCGGGAGATCCCCTCGCCGTAGTCGATGTCGAACTCGGCCTGGCGGAAGGGGGCGGCGACCTTGTTCTTCACCACCTTGACCTTGGCGCGCGAGCCGGTCACGTCCTCGCCGTCCTTGAGCGCCGCGATGCGGCGGATGTCGATCCGCACCGAGGAGTAGAACTTGAGCGCCCGGCCGCCGGTCGTCGTCTCGGGGTTGCCGAACATGACGCCGATCTTCTCGCGGATCTGGTTGATGAAGATGAGGCAGGTCTTCGACTTGGCGACGATGCCGGTGAGCTTCCGGAGGGCCTGCGACATGAGCCGCGCCTGGAGGCCGACATGGGAGTCGCCCATCTCGCCTTCGAGCTCGGCCTTGGGGACCAGGGCCGCGACCGAGTCGACGACGACGACGTCCACCGCGTTGCTCCGCACCAGCATCTCGGCGATCTCCAGCGCCTGCTCGCCGCTGTCCGGCTGGGAGACGAGGAGGTTGTCGATGTCGACCCCGAGCTTTTTCGCGTACTCGGCGTCCAGGGCGTGCTCGGCGTCGATGAAGGCGGCGATGCCGCCGCGCTTCTGGGCCTGGCCGGCGACCGAGAGGGCCAGGGTCGTCTTGCCCGAGGACTCCGGGCCGTAGATCTCGACCACCCGGCCGCGGGGGAAGCCGCCGATGCCGATCGCATAGTCGACGGAGAGCGAACCCGAGGGGATCGCCTCGATGGCCAGGTGCTCCTTGGCGCCCAGGCGCATGATGGAGCCCTTCCCGAACTGGCGCTCGATCTGCGACAACGCGCCGTCAATCGCCTTCACACGGTCAAACTTGGCTTCTGCCATGAATGTCTTTCACTCCTTCGGCCCGGGGGCCCTTTCGCCTGATTCTATCCGGGGTCGCCATGGGGGATCGTGGGATCGCCGAGAGTCGCTATAGTAAAGGACATTGCCTGAGGCGTCAATCAGGCGGTACTCTATTCCCGTGCCCGAGTTGCCCGACATCGTCCTCTACCTGGAGCGCCTGGAGCCGCGGATCGTCGGCCAACCGCTCTCCCGGGTTCGTCTGCTCTCGCCGTTCTTCCTCCGTACCTTGTCGCCGCCGAGGGCTGCACGGTCACCGGCCTCTCCCGTCCCCGACTGCGGCGCCCCGGTCCAGCGCATTCTCTATGCCGAAAACGAGGCTGACTACTGCGCCGTCTGCCAGACCGGCGGCAAGCTCCTCGCCGACCGCGTCCTCTCCCAGCTCCTGAAATCCGACTGGCCGAAGACCCTGGACGAGCTCGAAGAGCGCCGGGCGGCCCGCGACGCCCAGTAGAATGCCTCCATGCGGGTCTGTTTCACTCACCTCGGCTGCAAGCTGAACCAGGCGGAGATCGAGGCCATGGCGCGCCGTTTCACGACCGCCGGCCATCGCCTGGTGGGCTCGCTCGCCGAAGCCGACCTCCACGTCGTCAACACCTGCACGGTCACCGGGACGGCCGCCCGCGAGTCCCGAAAGACCATCCGCGGCGGGCGCCGGGCGAACCCGCGCCTCCGCACGGTCGTCACCGGCTGCTGGTCGGCGGTGGAGCCGGAGGCGGCGGCACAGCTCGAAGGGGTCGACCTCGTGGTGCCGAACGGCGACAAGGAGAGGCTTTTCGAGCACGTGGCGGTTGCCTTTCCCGATCTCCTCGCCTTGCCGGATCGGCTCGATTCCGCGGCCGTGCCCGTCCCCTGGGTGCCGATCGGCGATCTCGGCGGCCTCGGCGGCCTTGGCCACACCCGGGCGCTGGTGAAGGTCGAGGACGGCTGCAACATGCAGTGCGCCTTCTGCATCATCCCGCAGACCCGCGGCCGGCAGCGGAGCCGCCCGCCGGGCGAGATCCTGGCGGAGGTGCAGTCGCTGGCCGCCGCCGGCTGCCGGGAGGTGGTGCTCACGGGAGTGCAGATCTCTGCCTACCGCGCCGAGGGCCTCGGCCTCGCCGACCTCGTCGCGCGCGTCCTCGCCGAGGGCGGCGCGCCGCGCCTCCGCCTGACCTCGATCGCCCCCTGGGAGCTGGACGACCGCCTGCTCGACCTCTTCGCGGAATTCGGCGGCGATCGCCGGCATCGCCTCTGCCGCCACCTCCACCTCTCCCTCCAGAGCGGCTCGACGGCCACCCTCCGCCGCATGCGCCGGCCCTACACCGCCGCCGGCTACGCATCGTTGATCGAAAAAGTTCGCCGAGCGGTCCCGGGAGTGGCGATCACGACCGACGTCCTCGTCGGCTTCCCCGGCGAGACGGCGGCGGAATTCGCCGAGAGCTTGGAAACCGTTCAAACGATCGGCTTCGCCAAGATCCACGTCTTCCCCTTCTCCCCGCGCCCGGGAACGGCGGCGGAGACGATGCCCGATCCGGTCGCCCCGGCGGAGAAGAAGGAGCGCACGGCGCGGATGCTCGAAGCGGCGGCGGCGGCGGAGCGGGAGTTCTGGCGCTCGCAGCTCGGAGAACGCCTGTCCGTCCTCTGGGAGCACCCGAAGACGCCGGGCCTGGCGCAGGGCCTGACCGACAACTACGTGCGGGTCTTCTGCCGCACGGACACAGACCTGTGGAACCGCTTCGTGGAGGCGGAGCTGGTCGAGGTGCGGGAGGGCGGGATGGTGGGCGAGATTGGGGAGGGGTGGCGTGGGAGATCGGAATCCTGAAGCAGCTGCGTTAGATATCCAGGTACCGACGAGGGTGATATCTTGAACCACAGGAGAGAGCGAGCCATGAGCACCCGCAAGACCAGTGTCGAGATCAACGAGGAGCTGCTGGCCTCCGTTCGGGGAGTTCTCTCGACGGCCACTCTCAAGGACACGATTGAGGAGGCCTTTCGGGAAGTTCTGCGAGCGGAAGCTCGGCGAGAGGAAGTTGCGGCCCTGTCCGATCGGTAGCCGCGTCAGCTGGAACCTCAATGCCGCTCCACATGCTACTGTTTTGCGTGTGAGCTCGACCCGACGCCCGCAGCTGCCGTAGCCCCGAGACAAAGATCTCGATTGTAACCATGGACCCGCTATGGCCGCACTTCGGAAGCTCCCTGAGAAAATCGATGACCTCTACTCTGAGCCGGCAATTCTTATGGCCAAAGAGCCGACGCTTCTTCCTTGTGATCTCGGGTTTTCGGTAGCGGATGGCGAGGACGTTAGGCTACTGTTCTCGGATGGGGATCTCGTACTGACGTTTACAGACTGGCGCGAACAGCAGATCGAGCACCGTTTCCCGGAGGCCCTGGCATTTCGCTGGTCGTATGCCCCGTCCCACCCGACCCCGCGGGATGATTCAACCTACGTGCTGGAAGCGTCAGAATGGTTACAGGGTTCGGCCGATGCCGAAGGCGTGCCAAGCCTCGGCTTTAGACACTATATCCTCTGCTTCAACGCGGAAAAGGTACTCGAAGTCGTCAGCCGCTGAAAGAGCGCCATCTATCCGGCCGATTCCAAGGAGACCCGCCATGGCAATCCTGCAGGCCGTGATGCTGACCCGCAAGGGCGGCCCTGAAGTTCTTGAGACGGTGGAGTTGCCCCTGCCCGAGCCCGGCCCGGGGGAGGTGCGTGTGAAGGTGCTGGCGACCGGGGTCGGCGCGACCGACATCACGATGCGCCGCGGCTCCTATCCCTACGCTCCGCCGATTCCCTTCGTGCCCGGCTACGAATCGGTCGGCCTCGTCGATGCCGTGGGCGCTGGGGTCACGACGCTCGCGGTCGGAGACCGGGTCTGTGCTCTCCTCGTTCACGGCGGCTACGCGACGCACGTCGTCCGCGGTGCCGAGCATTGGCTGAAGGTGCCCGACGGTCTCGGTGACGTGGAGGTGGCCTCGCTCCTTCTCAACTATGGCACGGCGTATCAGATGATCCACCGGGTGACCCGCCTCCAGGCTGGCCAATCGGCGCTGGTGAACGCGGCGAACGGCGGTGTCGGCCAGGCGCTCCTCGATCTCTTGCGCGCCGAAGGCATCGCGGCGATCGGCGCGGCGGCCCGGGCGAAGCACGACATCGTCCGGTCGTACGGAGCGATCCCCATCGAAGGGCGGTCCACCCCGCTCGACCTCGGCGTGCGCGCGCTCCGGCCGCAGGGCGTCGATGCGGCGTTCGATGGCGTCGGCGGTGCCCACACGAGCCAGTGTGTGGCGTCGACGCGCCGGGGTGGGATCACCGTCTGGTACGGCTTTGTCGGCGCGACGAGCCGGGCTGCGATCGTACGCTCGGCGCTGTCCCTCTTCGTGGGCTCCCGGTTGCGGGGCCGGCGAGGGGCGTTCTACGGGATCACCCTCCGCTACCGGAAAGACCCCCAGCCGTTTTTCGAGGATCTTCAGAAGTTGTTCGATCTCCTCGCCCAGAAGAAGATCTCGCCGCGCATCGCCCAGACGTTTCCACTCCTCGAAGCGCGGAGGGCGAACGAGCGCCTGGAAGCCGGCGGGATCGACGGCAAACTGGTGCTCGTCACGGCCGAGAGCTTCCCCCGTCCAGTCCCTCTGCCGCCTCCTGAGGGAGCGGGAGAGCGGATTGCCGGAAGCTTCGTTTCTCCTCAGGACTTTCTTGTCCTCCATGTTGACGGGGATGCTGAATGAGCCTAGGATCGCTAGGTCTATCGGGCTAAAGCTCAATAAATCCCCGGAAGCTTGAGGCTTTCGAGCGGCAGCATGGTGACGCCGACGCCGGTACCGACGGCTCTGTGGCTCTGCCTGCGCTTCGTCTTGTCCGGCTCCGCTCGACGGGGACTCTACTGGGAGAAGGGAGAACGGGATGCTGGACCATGAACGTTTCGACGTCGCCATCTTGGGAGCCGGTCTCGGGGGAACGATGCTGGCTACGATCCTCGCCCGCCAGGGCAAGCGAGTGCTGGTGCTGGAGAAGGGGAGCCATCCGCGCTTCGCGGTCGGGGAGGCGCTCCTGCCGCAGAGCACCCTGTGGATGTGGATTCTCGCCCAGCGCTTCGACGTGCCCGAGATCCAGCATCTGACGCGGTTGGATTCGATCTACCAACACATCTCGCCCACCTGTGGGATCAAACGGGCGCTCGGCTTTCTCTACCATGAGGAGGGGCAGCGCCAGGATCCGCTGCAGTCGAACCTGCTCATCGCGCCGACCACGCCGCTCACCACCGAGAGCCACCTCTTCCGCCAGGACGTCGACCTCTACATGCTGAACGTGGCCATCCGCTACGGCGCCGTCTACCGCGACCATGTGGACGTTCGCGACGTCTTGATGGAGAGCGACGGCGTGCAGCTCACGACCGAGAGCGGCGACTCGTACTCGGCGCGCTTCCTGGTGGACGCCGCGGGCTACCGCTCGGCGCTCGCCGACCGCTTCGAGCTGCGCGAGAAGCCGACCCGGCTCGAAACCCAATCGCGCGCCATCTTCACGCACATGATCGGGGTCCGGTTCTACGACGACGACCTCTCGCCGGAGGAGGCGCCCGGCCTTTCGGCGCGCTGGTCGGAGGGCACGCTCCACCACGTTTTCGAGGGCGGCTGGTTCTGGATCATCCCCTTCAACAACGTCCCGGGCTCCAAGAACCCTCTCTGCAGCGTGGGCCTGACGCTCAACATGAAGCGTCACCCCGACACCGGCATCCCGGCGGAAGAGGAGTTCTTCCAGTTCGTGAATCGCTTCCCCAGCATCGCCCAGCAGTTCACCGGGGCCACGGTTGCCGGGGACTGGGTGAAGACGGGACGGCTCCAGTACTCGTCGACCGGCGGCGCCGGGGATCGCTACTTTCTGATGGCGCACGCCCACGGCTTCATCGACGCGCTTTTCTCCCGCGGCCTGATCACCACGTTCGAGGTGCTCTCGGCCCTGGCCGGACCGCTCCTCGAAGCGCTCGACAAGGACGAGTTCTCGCGCGACCGCTTCGTCTATGCCGAACAGCTGCAGACGACCATGCTCCGCCAGAGCGACCGCGTGGTCAACAACTCCTATCGCTCGTTCCCCAGCTTCGCCCTGTGGAACGCCTGGCTCCGCGTCTGGCTGATCGCCGAGATCTACGGCGATCTGCGGCTCTTCAGCGTCTGCGTCAAATATCTGGAGGACCAGGACAAGTCGATCTTCGCCCTGCTGGAGACCGACCCCCTTCTCGGCACCAGCGCCCCGGGGGACGACGAGGTCGGGGAGCTGCTCAATCACGCCGAGGAGATCCTCGCCGGCTACGAGCGCGGCGAGATCGATCCCGAGGTCGGCGCGGCGTCCATCCTCGCCGCCCTGGATGCCGCCGCCTGTATGCCACCGATCCACGGCTGGGGAGATGCCGAGGCGCTCCACCTCGATTTCCTTCCCGAGAAGCTGGCGCGGACGATCGGCTGGGGGATGACCGAGGCGCCGTCGCGCATCCGCGATCGCCATTTCATCTTCAATCCCGCCGTGCTGGGGATGGGAGCGCCGTAGGGCGCCTCGTTGCGCCAACCGACCGGTCGTGCTATTTTGTCCGGGTGAGCAAAGGAGAGCAGACCCGGCAGGAGATCGTCGAGCGGGCGTTGGCCCTCGCCGGGGAGGTCGGCCTGGAGAGCCTGTCGCTCGGCGTTCTGGCGGCGGGGATGAACCTCTCGAAGAGCGGTCTCTTCGCCCACTTCAAGTCGAAGGAGGCCTTGCAGCTCGCGGTTTTGGAGCAGGCGATCGACAACTACACCGAGGAGGTCGTGCTGCCGGCGCTCAAGGTGCAGCGCGGCCTGCCGCGGGTGCGGCGGCTCTTCGCCCTCTCTCTCCAGTGGATCCATGGCAACAGCCGCCGCGGCAGCTGCTTCTTCATGGCCCTGACCCACGAGTACGACGACCGGCCCGGCCCCATCCGCGACCGGCTCGTGCAGTCGCAGCGCGACTGGTACGACACCATCGCCCGCGCCGCCCGCACGGCGGTCGAGGAGGGGCACTTCCGCGCCGACCTGGACGTCGACCAGTTCTCCTATGAGGCGGTCGGCATCGGCATGGTCTACCAGCAGGTCTCGAAGCTGCTCGAAAATCCCCGGGCGAAGGAGCGCGCCGAGACCGCCTTCGAAACCCTCGTCGCCCGCAGCGCTCCCAGCGCTCTCAGCGTTCCCAGCATCCTCAGCCGTCCCACCCTTTCGTAAAGCCCGACGCCGATCACGAATCCCGAGAGGAGATCCGCTCATGGAGCCTTCGATCCAGAAAAGCACGACCGATCGTATACGACCCATCCCGGTACCGCCCTGGTTGCGGGCGGGGATGAAGGTAGGGAGCGCGCTCGCGCCGGGGACCACGGCGCGGCTGGCGCAGAAGCTCTTCTTCACTCCGACCCGGGCCAAGGTGCGGGACGAGGAGCGCGCGGTGCTCGCGCGGGGGGAGGTCTTCACGCTCGCGGTCGATGGGCAGCGGGTCGTCGGCCGGGCCTGGGGAGAGGGGCCCACGGTGCTCCTCGCCCACGGCTGGGGGGGCCACTCGGGCCAGATGACGACGCTCGTCGACCCCTTGGTCGCGGCGGGCTTCCGGGCGGTGGCGCTCGACATGCCGGGCCACGGCGAATCGGCGGGAGGCGCCTCGTCGGTTCTCCACTTCGCCGCCGCGCTCGCCCGCGCCGAGGCGCTCTTCAAACCCGTGCACGGCCTCGTCGCCCACTCCTTCGGCGCCGCGGCGAGCACCTACGCCCTCGGCTCGGGCCTCGCAGCCCGGAGGGTCGTCTTCTTCGCCCCGCCGGCCCGCTTCGAGTCTTTCTGGCAGCGCTTCCGGGCCGGCACCGGCCTCTCGGACGACATGATGCAGCGCATGCTGCACGAGGCCGAGGGCTGGCTCAAGATCCGTTTCGACGGCTCCTCGCCGATCGACCTCGCCCCCCGGATGACGGCGCCGCTCCTCGCCTTCCACGATCCGGAGGACCGGGAGGCGCTCTATGAGGAGGGGGCGGAGCTCGTCGCCGCCTGGCCCGGGGCCACGCTCCGTCCGGTCGCGAAACTCGGCCACCTCCGCATCCTTCGCGATCCGGCGTGCATCAAGGAGACGGTCGAGTTTCTGCGGATGGCGAGCGCCTAGAAGTTTCGCGGGCGGACGCAAGGGTCCGGGCAGCTTTTTCCAGGGAAACCCTCCCGCCCAATCAATTGACCCCGAACCTCCTCTAGGGCTAGCGTACCGCCATGGCGGACTCGCCGGCTCCAACCCTCGAACCGACCGGCCATCTCGACACCTTCTGCCGGGAGGCCCTGCCGCCTCCCGAGCTGTGGCCGCTCATGTCCTATGACGGCGTGCCGGAGCTCGCCTATCCGCGGCGGCTCAACTGTGTCGCCGAGCTTCTGGACGCGCGGATCGCGGCCGGCGACGGGGAGCGGACGGCGATCCTCGCTCCCGGCGTTCGCTGGAGCTACCGGGATCTCTTCGAAACGGTCAACCGCATCGCCCGCGTTTTGGTCGAGGATCTCGGGCTCATTCCGGGGAACCGGGTGCTTTTGCGCGGCCCCAACACGCCGCTCCTCGCCGCCTGCTGGCTGGCGGTCGCGAAGGCGGGCGGAGTGGTCGTCTGCACCATGCCGGTTCTCCGGGTGCGCGAGCTGACGTACATCGCCGACAAGGCGCAGATCCGGCTGGCCTTGACCGACGCCCGGGTCGCTGCCGATTGCGAGCAGGCGATGCGGGTGACGGGTGAAGGCGGGCCGCGTGAAGACACGCGGGTGGTGCGTTTTATGGGCGATGCCGCCGATGCCGCGGATGCCGATCCGGTTTCTCTCGAAGCTCTCCTGCGCGACAAGCCGGCCGATTTCACCGCCCGGGACACCGCCGCCGACGACGTGGCGGCGATCCTCTTTACTTCGGGGACGACGGGAAAGGCGAAAGGTACGCTCCACTTCCACCGAGACGTCCTCGCGGTCTCCGACTGTTTCCCGCGCTATGTCTTGAAACCCACGGCGGACGACCTCTTCTGCGGCTCGCCGTCGCTCGCCTTCGCCTACGGGGTGGGCGGGCTCCTCTTCTTCCCCCTGCGTTTCGGCGCCTCGGTGCTACTTTTGGAGCAGCCGCTGCCGACCAACCTCCTGCACGGCATCCAGGAGTACCGGCCGACGATCTGCTTCACCGTGCCGACCGCCTACCGCGCGATGACCGGCCTCCTCGGGAGCTTCGACCTCTCGAGCCTCGTCAAGTGCGTCTCGGCCGGCGAGACTCTCCCCGCCTCGACCTTCGAGGGCTGGTATGCGGCGACCGGAGTCCACATCATCGACGGCATCGGCTCGACTGAGCTCCTCCACCAGTTCATCGGCTCGACCCCCGAGGAATCCCGGCCGGGCTCGACCGGCCGGGTCGTCCCCGGCTACCGGGCGAAGATCGTCGACGAGAACGGCGCCGACCTGCCGCCCGGGGAGATCGGCCGGCTCGCCGTCTGCGGTCCCACCGGCTGCCGCTATCTGGCCGATCCCGAGCGCCAGAAGGCGTATGTACAGAACGGCTGGAACCTGACCGGCGACGCCTATTCGATGGACGCCGACGGCTATTTCTGGTTCCAGGCGCGGACCGACGACATGATCGTCTCCTCGGGGCACAACATCGCCGGCCCGGAGGTCGAGAGCGTGCTTTTGGACCATCCAAAGGTGAAGGAGTGCGGGGTAGTCGGCGTCCGCGACGAGGAGCGGGGACAGCTCGTCAAGGCGTTCGTCGTCCTGCGAGAAGGGGCCGAGCCGAGCCCGGAGACGATCCGCGAGCTGCAGGAATTCGTCAAGACCCACATCGCGCCCTACAAGTACCCGCGGAAGATCCAGTTCGTCGACAGCCTGCCGCGGACCGAGACGGGGAAGCTCCAGCGTTTCCTGTTGCGGCAGGGACTTCCGCCAGCCGGCTGAAGCCGGATCTCCTCCTCCTCGGCGGCCTAGCCCTCGGCCGCCGCTTCTCGCCGAGCCGCGCGCCCGCCCGCGCCAGCCACCTTACCGCAGTTGTAGCCAGGGGTTGTCATTTCCCTTGGGCTTGGATATACTGAGTCAGCATAAATTGCCGGGGCTTCACCGAGTCGGCGATAGGCGCCGATCGTTTTGAAGTAAAGTGAGGAATCGATGAAGAAAAAGGCAGTTAAGAAGATCCAGCTCCATCGAGAAACACTTCGCAACCTGGACAGCGGCCTCGATGGTGCGGTTGGCGGCGTCGTCACGGCCGGCCCGATCTGCGCGACGAAGAACCCCACGGTCTGCAATCCCGATTCCGGCTGTGTGAGCTGTCTCGACTGCGGCACCGCCGGCACCCACACCTGCCCTCCGTAACCATCCTCGAATGACCGTTGCGGGCAGCCCAATTTTCGGGGCTGCCCGTTTTTCGGACCGAGACGGGGAAGCTCGAGCGCTTCCTCCTGCCGCTGTCCCTACCTACGAGGTCGCTACTTTCTTCTGGGGCTGCCCGGGTTCAGGTCGCCTTGCCCGGATCCGTCCCGTCCCTGCCCCTCGGCGCGGAGCGGCAGCCGGGTCGAGACGAGGAGCCCGAGGAGGATGAAGCCGGCGCCGTAGAGGAGCGCCTTGCGGTTGCCGCTCGCGACCGCCACCCGCCGCTCGGTGTCCATCTCCGCGCGGGTTTGAGGCGCCAGGCGATCGAAGATCCGGGAGGCGCCGAAGGCGAGGCTCGACGACTGCTGGCGGAGCGTCGCGTCGATCGCCGGCTTCTCGGCGGGCGGGATGCGCGCCGAGTGCGCGATCGCACCCTGGAGGTCGCCGACGATCGAGGTCAGGAGGATCGAGCCGATGATCGCGGCGCCGAGCGACGAGCCGACCTGGCGGAAGGTGTTAGTCACCCCGGAAGCTTCGCCGGCCTCCTGGACCGGCACCGAGGAGAGCGTCAGGTTGTTGATCTGCGACAGGACGAGCCCCAGGCCGATCCCATAAAGGGCGAGGCCGGGGAGGAGCCGCGCGAGCGGGGTTGAGACGCCGAGCGCCCAGCGCAGGGCGAGAAGGGCGAGGAAGTTGACGGCGAGCCCCATCTGCACGAGCCGCTTGGGGGGAATTCTTTTCGACAGCAGGGCGGCGGTGGGCGAGAGGATGAGGAGGAGGACCGACATCGGGAGCAGCATGAGCCCGGTGTGGAAAGCGTCCAGGTTCCGCACCGACTGGAGAAAGACGGGGAGCGAGAAGATGACGCCGTTCTGGGCGAGCATCATGACGCCGACGACCGACGCCCCGGCGACGAAGCTCCGGTTCTCGAAGATCTTCGGCGAGACGATGGGCATGCCGCCGGAGCGCTCGACCCGCCGCTCCCAGAGAGCGAAGCCGGCGAGGAGGAGGAGGCCGAGCAGGATGGCGAAAGGGACGATCGAGAGGCCGCCCAGGGTGAGCTCCCATCCCGCCACGGCGAACGGCTTGATCGCCCGCACCCAGCCGTAGGACGAAGCCTCGATGATTCCGAAGACGACGGAGAAGAGGCCGAGCGCCGAGAGGAGGACGCCCACAAAGTCGATCGTCTTCTTGCCCACCGCGGGCTCGTCGTCGATCACCAGCGAGCCCAGGAGAAGAAGGGCGACGACGCCGACGTTGATTCTAAAACCCCAGCGCCAGCTGTAGTGGGTGGTCAGGAAGCCGCCGAGGATCGGCCCCACCGCCGAGGCGGCCGCGGCGACACCCCCCCAGATGCCGAAGGCGAGCGCGCGATCGTGGCCGCGGTACTTGGCGACCAGGAGCGAGGCGGTGGCCGGCATCATGAGCGCCGCGCCGATCCCCTCGACGATCGACTCGCCGAGGATGAGGGTCGGCACCGAGTGGCTGATCGAGGCCAGAAAGGAGCCGACGGCGAAGAGGAACGCCCCGAGCATGAACATCCGCTTGCGGCCGAAGATGTCGCCCAGCCGGCCGCCGGTCACCGTCAGGGCGGCGAGGGTGAGCGAGTAGGCGGAGATCACCCACTGGAGGCTCTGGAGAGTCGTGTGCAGCTCGCGGATGAGCGTCTCCAACGAGACGTTCAGGAGCGTCGTGTCGATGATGATGATCGCCAGGGCGAGCGAGAGGACGAGGAGCGGTCCCCACTTGCGCAGTCCCGTCGGCTGAGGAGCCGCGGGCGCGGCGGGCGGCGACGGCCGCCGCCCGGCGGTCGCGTTCGGCCGCTCGGGTGTTTCTGCGGTCGGGACGGTTGGAGCCATGCTCGACGAGAAGCAACTCCCGAGCCAGCGCGGACCCGAGTCAGCGAGCGGGTAGAAGGATCTCGGGGGCATCGGCGGCATCGGCGGCATCGGCGCCGGTGACGTCTTCGTAGAGCCGCGCGACGAGGGCGGCTCGGCGGGTGAGCACGGCGCGCTGATTGATGTAGCCCTTGTCGGTGATCTCGCCGGCGTCGATCGCAGGCGGCTCGGCGAGGAAGAGCGCCCAGGCGATCCGCCGGCTGCTCGCAGGATTGGCGGCGTTGTGGCCTTCGAGACCGGCCAAAAGGGCGCTCCGCACCTCGGGCTGCCGGATCAGCTCGGCGAGCGGCAGCTCTTCGGTGGAACGAGGGCACAGCGCGCGGCAGCCGGCCGGGTTGGGGAAGACGAGGAGGCCGACCTCCTCGCGGTCGGCGCCGACCAGCACGAGATCCTGGACGACCGGCGCCAAGGCGGCGACGAGCGCGGTGCGGAGCTCGCCCACGTGCACCCAGCTCCCCGAGGTCAGCTTGAAGTTCTCGCCCAGCCGGCCGTCGAAGACGACTCCCGCCGCCGGATTCGCCGGATCGGCGAGCTTCCCGGCGTCCCCCATCTTCAAAAACCCGTCCTCGTCGAAGAGCTCCGCCGTCAGCTCCGGCCGCCGCCAGTAGCCCGGGGTGACGCCGGGACCCTTCACCCGCAACTCCAGCTTGCCGGGGACGGCGGGAACCGCCGCGAGCTTGATCTCCGTGCCCGGCAACGGCAGGCCGATGACGCCGGCCCGCTCGATGAAGAAATGGACCTGGGTCGCGCAGGGCGCCGTCTCGGTCGAGCCCCAGGCCGAGAGCATGGCGACGCGCGCGCCGATGGTGTCGAGCGAAAGTTTTTCGAGCTTCTCCCAGAGATGCTGCGGGAGGGCCGCCGCGGCATAGAAGAGCGCGTCCAGGTCTTTGAAGAAACTGGCGCGGAGCTCGCCGTCCGCTTCGAGCCGGGGAACCAGCATGTCGAAGCCGCGCGGCACGTTGAAGTGGAGGGTCGACGGCACCTCTTTCAGGTTGCGCACTGTCGTCTCGATCCACCCCGGCGCCGGTTTGCCGCCGTCGATATAGAGCGTGCCGCCGTTTCTCAAGATCAGGTTGAAATTGTGATTGCCCCCGAAGGTATGGCTCCAGGGCAACCAGTCGACGATGAGCGGAGGCCGCGCTTCGAGAAAGGGCCACCCCTGGGCGATCGCCTGCTGGTTCGAGACCAGCATGCGCTGGGTGTTCAAGACCCCCTTGGGTTTTCCCGTCGAGCCCGAGGTGAAGAGAATCTTCGCGACGGTCTCCGGGCCGACGCCCGCGAAATGCGCCGCGACCTCCGGTCCCGGCGGGCTCTCCAGCAGCGCGGAGAACGCGGTGACCGCTCGATCCACGGGCGGATTCGCGCTGACGACGATCTCGATCCCAGCGTCCGGGACGACGGCGAACGCCGCCGCGAATCGCTCGCCGTCGGCGGCATAGACGAGACCGGGCCGGGTGATTTCGAGCAGATAGCGCAACTGGGCATGATCGCTCGAAAGCAGCGAGTAGGCGGGAGAGATCGGCGCGACGGGGATGCCGACGTGCATCGCGGCGAGTTGGAGGAGACCGTTGTCGACCCCGTTGTCGGAAAGGATGGCGACCGGGCGGTCCGGCCCGAGGCCGCGATCGAGAAGAGCGCTCGCGATGCGGAGGACGGCATCGAGCGCCGCCGCGTACGAAACCCGTCGCCACCCGTCCGCCGCCGCCCGCTCGGCAAGAAAGGTGCGTTCCGGGGCCACCGCCGACCAATGCGCGAGGTACGCGCCGAGGCTCCGCGGATAGGGCCGAAGCTCCTGCGGCGAACGCAAGACCCAACCGCCGCCGGGAAGAGCGCGGGCGACGACGTCGGCGGGGGCGAGGGGCGTGATGGGTCCCAAGGAGCTCAACGTTGCTTTGCAGGAGGTCGCTATTAAAGTTTAGGGGCCTAAGTTTTCATAGCTGCTGGCCTTATTAAAATTTTTTTACTAAGGTGGACCCATGAACCGCGGAGTCCTCGGCCGATACGAGCACCGTACCACGGCCTCGGAGCCCTTCGATGCCTTCGTGCCTCTCCCTCTGCCACCGGTCCCTCCGCTCGCGATCGATGCCGACCTGCTCGAACTCCTCGGCCGGGCGGAGCGGGCCTTGGGGCGCCTCGACGGGCTTTCCACCCTGCTGCCTGACCCTTCCCTCTTCCTCTATATCTACGTCCGCAAAGAGGCTTTGCTCTCCTCGCAGATCGAGGGCACCCAGTCCTCGCTCTCCGACCTCCTCCTCTACGAGAGCCAGGAAGTTCCCGGCGTACCGCTCGCCGACGTCCAGGAGGTCTCGCGCTACGTGGATGCCCTCTACCATGGCATCGCCCGGGTGCAGAGCGGGTTTCCCCTCTCCTCCCGCCTCATCCGCGAGATCCATGGCGTGCTGCTGGAGGACGGCCGCGGCAGCGAGCAGGCCCCCGGCGAGCTCCGGCGGACCCAGAACTGGCTGGGAGGGACGCGGCCCGGCAAGGCTCTTTTCGTGCCGCCTCCACCGGAAGAGGTGGAGGCGTGCATGAGCGCCCTGGAGAAGTTCCTCCATTCCGAGGCGCGCACCCCCACGCTCATCAAGGCAGCCCTGGCCCATGTCCAGTTCGAGACCATCCACCCCTTTCTGGACGGCAACGGTCGCGTGGGGCGCCTGCTGATCACTCTCCTCCTCTGCGCGGAGGGAATCCTCTCCGAGCCCTTGCTCTACTTGAGCCTCTACTTCAAGACCCACCGACAACGCTACTACGAGCTCCTCCAGACTGTTCGCCAGCAGGGGGATTGGGAGGCCTGGCTCCGCTTCTTCCTCGAAGGGGTCGCCACGACGGCGGAGGAGGCGAGCGCCAGCGCTCGGCAGATCCTCGACCTCTTCGCCCGCGACCGACAGCGGGTTGAAGGTTTGGGCCGGCCGTCCGGGTCGGCCGTCCGCGTCCACCAGCTGCTGCAAAAGCATCCCCTCCTGACGATCCGCCGTGCCACGGACGCACTCCGGCTGTCGCCGCCCACGGTGACCACCGCGCTCGGCCATCTGGGCCGGCTGGGGATCGTGGAGGAGGTGACGGGACGGCAGAGAGACCGGCTCTTCGTCTATCGCGAGTACATGCGCCTCATCAGCCAGGGAGACGAGCCCCTGCCTCGGAACGGACGCTGATTCCCCTCCCTCTCCCGGCACTCTCTCGATTCTCCCGGGCCCCCCTTGACGCCAAAAATAAATACTCGTACATTTATTTACTATGGGACGCCGGCCGAAAGTCACCCGCGAAGAAGTACTCCTGGCCGCCCGGGCCGCGTTCGCCGAGCGCGGCTTCGAGGGCACGACGCTCGCCGCCATCGCCGCCCGGCTGGACCTGAGCCCGGCGGCCCTCCTGCGCCATGCGGCTTCCAAGGAGGAGCTGTTCGCCGCCGCCATGGCCGCCGGCCAGGGGGAGATCCGCATCCCTTTTGCCTTCCTCGCCGAGACGACCGGCGAGGAGGAGCCGCGCGCGGTCCTCCGCCGGGTGGGGGAGAGCTTCATTCCGTTCATCGAGCAGAAGCTCGGCGAGACCCTCGCTAGCTTCATGCGGACGAAGAGCGAGGAGTCGCGCGGGATGTTCGCCCTGCCGTTCGACGTCAACACCCGGCCCACCCCGCCGCAGCGGGCGCTCGCTCTCATTGAGGAGTACTTCAGGCGCGCCCACGCCGCCGGCCGGCTCGACCTCCCCGACGCCAAGGCCGCGGCGATGGCGTTCCTCGGCTCGCTCCACTCGTACGTCATGCTGCACAAGGTGGTGAAGGTCATGGACCCGCCGCTCCCCCTGGAGCGCTATCTGGACACCCTGATCGAGATCTGGACCCGCGGCACGCCTCAAAAGGCTCGGAAGGCCTCGCCGCGGCGTCCGCCCAAAGGAACGTCATGAGACGGAAAATCCTCCCCATCCTCGTAGTCGTCGCCGCGGCCGGGTTCGCCGTCTGGTGGTTCTACTTCCGGCCTCAGCCGAGCGGCGCGCTCCTCCTCTCCGGCTCGATCGAGGCGCGGACCGTCCAGGTCGGCTCGCTGGTCGGCGGCCGGGTGAAGACGGTCCATGCCGATGAGGGGGCGACGGTCACCGCCGGCGAACCCCTGGTCACCCTGGAGCCCGACCTCCTCGATCTCCAGATCTCCGAGCAGCGGACCCAGGTCGATTCGCTCACCGCCAACTTGACCCGCACCCAGATCGGGCCACGCACCGAGGAGCAGAAGCGCAACGAGATCGCCTGGCGGGCAGCGGAGACCAACCGCAAGCGCGAAGAGGCCCTGTGGAAGACGGGGGTCGTGAGCCGCCAGGACTACGACAACGCCGTCGTCACCGAGCAGTCGGCCCGGCAGACCCTGGACGAGGGGGTGCGCGGCGGCACCAAGGAGGACGTCGAGTCCGCTCGCGCGACCCTCGCCGGCGCCGGGCAGCATCTCGCCTACCTCGAACGGCAGAGGAAGGAGATGGAGGTGCAGGCGCCGGCCGCCGGGGTCATCGAGGCGATGGATCTGCGGCCGGGCGATCTCGTGGCCCCGAACCAGGCGGTGGCGACGATTTTGGAGCGCGACCAGATGTGGGTCCGCGTCTACGTTCCCGAGCCACAGCTCGGCCTCGTCCACCTCGGCCAGCCGGCGGCGGTCGAGATCGACACCTTTCCCGGCCGCCGCTTCCCCGGCCGGGTGATCGAGATCCGCGAGCAGGGGGAGTACACGCCGCGCAACATCCAGACCCCGGACCAGCGGAGCGACCAGGTCTTCGGGGTCAAGGTGCAGATCGATCCCGCCCCCGAGCTCAAGGCCGGCATGGCGGCGACCGTCCACCTGGTACCCAATGCCAGGGCTTCCAACACCACCACGAAAACCGCCCGGGCCGGGAGCCGGGGATGACCCCCGAGACCACCAGGCGCCCCCAGCCGGAGACCGCCCTGGGGATCGAGGCAACCGGGGTGAGCCGCGACTTCGGCAAGTTCCGGGCTCTCGACAAAGTCAGCCTCCAGGTGCCGCGGGGTGAGATCTACGGCCTCCTCGGCCCCAACGGTTCCGGCAAGTCGACCCTCATCCGCATCCTCTGCGGCCTCCTGGCCCCGAGCGAGGGGCACGCTTCGGTCGACGGCCTGGACGTGGCGAAAAACGGCGAGGAGATCCGCCGGCGGATCGGCTACGTGCCGCAGAAGTTCTCCCTCTACGAGGATCTCTCGGTGCAGGAGAACCTCGATTTCTTCGCCTCGGTCTACGGCCTGGACGGCGCGCTCCGCCGCGAGCGCCAGTCCTGGGCGATCGGGCTCACCCACATCGGACCCTACGTGAGCCGCCTGGCCGGCCAGCTCTCCGGCGGCTGGAAGCAGCGGCTCTCCTTAGCCGCCGCCATCATGCACCGGCCGCGGGTGCTCTTTTTGGACGAGCCCACCGCCGGCATCGACCCCGTCGCCCGGCGCGAGCTGTGGAACCTCCTCTTCGACCTCGCCGCCCAGGACGTGACGCTCCTCGTCACCACCCACTACATGGACGAGGCGGAGCGCTGCGGCAAGGTGGGCTACATCTATCTCTCCCGCATGCTCGCCGAGGGGCGGCCGGCGGACCTCACCCGTCTCCCCGAGGTGACGCCCCAGGGGACCCGGCGGGTGGAGGCCGAGTGCGAGCAAGGAGCGGCGGCGGTCATGGGCCGGACCCGCGATCTGCCCTATGTCCTGGAGGTCACCATCTTCGGCAACGCCCTCCACCTCCTGGTCAAGGACGAGGTGTCGAACGCCGACATCGAACGCGATCTCGAAGCCGCGGCCCACGCGCCGGTCCACATCCGGCCGATCGAGGCCTCGCTCGAAGACGTCTTCGTGCGCCTCACCCGCTTGCAGACCGATGCCGGAGACTCCAATACCGCCAAGCCGCAGGCGGGGGTGGCGGCGTGAGGGGCTTCTGGGCCGTGCTCAAGAAAGAGGGCCTGCAGATGGTGCGCGACACCGCGACCCTCCGCTTCGCCCTCATGGTGCCGATCTTCCAGCTCATCCTCTTCGGCCTGATCGACACCAACGTCCGCCACGTGCCAACGGCGGTCTTCGACCAGAGCCGGACGGCGGACAGCCGCGACCTGGTCGCCGAGTTCGTCAACACCAGCTATTTCGACGTCGTGGGCTTCGTGCCCTCCCGCGAGGCGCTCCGCCAGGAGATCGTCGCCGGCCACGCCTCGGTGGGGATCGAGATCCCGCCCGACTTCGCCCGCCGCCAGCTCTACGGCCAACCGGCCACGTTCCTCGTGCTCATCGACGGCTCGGATTCGAGCATCTCGGCGCAGGCCCTGGGAGCGGCGAACGGTCTCGCCCTCTCCCGCTCGCTCGACGAGCTGGGGAAACGCTCCGGCCTCAACACGCTCCCCATCGAGGCCCGGCCGCAGCTCCTCTTCAACCCCGACTCGCGGAGCGCCAACCTGCTCATTCCAGGCTTGATCGCCATTCTCCTCACCTTCTCGGGGACGCTCCTTTCGGCCTACGCCATCGTCCGCGAGCGCGAGCGGGGGACCCTGGAGCAGTTGATGGTGACCCCGGCGTCGCCGCTCGCGGTCGTCCTTGGAAAGCTCCTCCCTTACCTGGTCCTCGCCTTCCTCCAACTGCTCCTGGTCCTCGTGCTCATGACCGCCGTCTTCAAGGTGCCGATCCACGGCAGCATCCCTCTCCTCCTCGGGCTCTCGACGATCTACCTCTTCGCACTCCTCTCGCTCGGCCTCCTCGTCTCCTCGCGGGCCAAGACCCAGATGGAGGCGACCCAGATCGCTCAGATGGTGCTTCTGCCGTCGATCATGCTGTCGGGCTACATCTTCCCGCTCTCCTCGCTCCCGACGCCGCTGCGCTGGATCTCACAGATCCTCCCCGCCACCCACTTCATCGCCATCTCGCGCGGCATCGTCATCCGCGGCGCCAGCTTCACCGACCTCTGGCACGAGGTCGCCGCCCTCCTCGCGATCGCCGCGGTGCTGGTCCTGGGGAGCGCCCGGGCGTTCAAGAAGACGGTGTCGTAAGCGGCATGCGCCTTGCTCCCTCCTGAAGGCATGGCTACGCAATTTCCCGATCGTTCTCCCGAGGAGCCCATCCAGCCGCCGCCCCAGCACGAGCCCGAGGACACCCCCGCCGAGGGGCCGCCCATCCGCCGCGCTCCCGACAACCCCACCCGGCTCCCGCGCCAGGAGGACCCGCCGGCCCACGGGCCGATCGACGACCCCGATCAGGAGTTTCCAGGGAAAGATCCGGAGTACATCGACCCGCCGCTCGAAGGCGACGGGCAGGGCGCACCGGTGCAGGAGCCGGAAGTGATGGCGCCGGAGTAGGGGGTGGCTAGCCGCCGGTCAGCCGATGGCGGACGCTGCCGAGGAAGCGGTTGAGGAAGTGCTGGCGGCCGAGGAAGGAGAGGACCGGCGGCCGGCGGAGCCCCAGCTCCTTCTGGAGCACCAGGAGCTCCTCGTTCTTGGGATCGACCTTGAGGCCCTCGCGGACCGCCTTCCACGCTCCCCGGCGATCGTTGACGAGGAGCTGGGTGCGGGCGAGGTTCAGGTAGTTCTCCGGCTGGAAGAACTCGATCTTGATGGCGTGCCGGCAGAGCTTCAGCCCCTCCTCCCGGCGCTGCTCGCGAAGCGCGATGCCGTAGCCCAGGTAGGAGTAGAAGAGCCCGGGGAGCGCGGTGCGGTCCTCGGAGTCGGCGAGCAGGCCGAGGTAGGGGAGGCCCTGGTCCCAGTTCCCCTGGCGGCACTGCTCGATCGCCCGGCCGAGCATCCCGGAGATCTCCCGGCGTGCCGGGCCTCCGCTGGTCTCTCGGTTGCTGGGTGCGGATGGCATCGGGCGGATTATAGCCGCATGAGCATTCTTGAGCGAACGTCCAGGGCATTTCGCGCCCTGGGGCCGCCATGGGGAAGAGCTGGGCCGGTGGTACACTCTACGGATCTGTTGCTGTGAGGTCAGGCGATGAGTGAGCCCCAGAGCGTCCAGGATCTGAACGAGCTGACCGAGCTGGCGCGTCGGTTCGCCGAGCGCGAGATGTACGAGGAGGCGGCCGACCTCTTCATGCTGGCCCTGCGGCTCGATCCGAAGAATCTGGGCGTCAAGCTGGGGCTCGCCGAGGTCCGGAAGCTCGAGCGCCAGCAGAAGGGCCGGCCGCCGCGGACGCTCAAGGAGATTCTCCGCGAGCAGCTTAGGCGTAACTCCATCGACGCCGCCCACTTCCTGGGCCTCGCCCACCTCTACGCCGAGAAGGGGGAGAACGGCCGCGCCATCGAGTGCATCGAGGTCGCCAAGGCCAAGGATCTGGAGAACCCGGCGCACCACAAGCTCCACGGGCGCATCCTCTTCAGGCGCCAGGAGTTCGAGAGCGCCGCCGAGGAGTTCGCCCGGGCGCTGCGCCTCAACCCCTTCGACCGCGAGACCGCCGAGAGCCTGGGGCGGACCGAGTACGAGAGGAAGCAGTTCGAGCCCGCTCTCCGCGCCGCCGTCCACTCCTTCCTCCTCCTGGACGAGGCGGACAACGAGGGCGTCGAGCGGATAAGGCGGCGCATCCAGACCTTGAAACAGATCCTCGGCTGGGGCAACCGCGAGCTGTCGCGCCTCTTCCGCGAGCAGCAGGATCTCCTGCACACCGATTTCGACCGCTTGGAGTGGCACCGCGAGCGCTTCCTCGAAGAGGGCGGCATGCCGGCCGGCGGGATGTTCTGGAACACCGTCCCGACCAAGGTCACCGGCGGCCAGATCGATCTCGCCTCGCGCCTGCGCCGCCTGCGCCTGTGGTCGCACCTGACCGACGAGCAGATCTTCAAGCTCACGCGGGTCGTCCAGGAGGAGAGCCACGAGGCCGGCGGGGTCGTCTTCGCCCACCAGAGCCAAGGGCAGGATCTCTACGTCCTCGACCGCGGCGAGATCACCATCCAGCGACCGACCTCCTATGGCACCTTCGCCCTCGGCACCCTGGAGCCCGGCGACCTCTTCGGCGAGGCGAGCTTCATCACCCGCCAGGAGCGCTCGGGAGACGCCATCGCCACCCAGCCGTCGCAGGTCTTCAGGATCGACGTCAAGGCCCTGGAGCAGCTGGTCGAGGACTCCCCGGACCTGGGAACCCAGGTCTACTGGAGCCTCTGGCACTCCCTGGCGCGCAAGCTCCGCGGCACCAACGAGCAGCTCAAGGGCTTCTTCTCGGCCGACGCGCTCCCCGAGAACTTCCTCCGCCTGAGGAAGCAGCCCGGCGGGGTCGGTGCGGCCGGCACGGCCGGAGCCGTCAAGGTCGAGTCGAGCGACAAGATTCGTTTATTTCGTGAACAAGGATTGTCACGTCGCGAGCTCATGACCTTGGCCGCCTTCTCGAAGGAGAAGAAGTTCCCCGGCGGCGCCTTCCTTTTCCAGGAGGGCGACAAGGGCGCCGAGATGTACGTCGTGCTGGAAGGCAAGGCGATGATCTCCAAGTTCATCCCCGGGGCGGGCGAGGAGGCCCTGGCGATCCTCGAACGGGGCGAGTTCTTCGGCGAGATGTCGCTCATCGACGGCGAGCCGCGTTCGGCGGATGCCAAGGCGCACGGCGGCCCGCTCACCGTCCTCGCGCTCGACCCCTCGACGGTCAAGGAGGTTCTGGCGATGGATCCCCATGCCTCGCTCGAATTCCTCCAGCTGCTCTGCCGGTTGGTCGCCAACCGCCTGCGGGAGATCGACGAGAAGGTCGTCGGCTGGCGGATCATGTCGGGAGAAGGCACCGAGAGCAGTCTCTCCGCCTGAGCCCTCCCCTCTTTTCTCTCAAGCTGGCAAAGATTTTGCTTTTCTCGTAACCCGGTTCCGGACCCCCTTCGGGTCGGGCGGGAGACGAGAATGAAGACCGAGCATGCACAACCCGAAGCTTTCCGCAAAATGATCGCCGGCGAGGCTTCCTCCCAGGAAGCCAAGGCCATCGTCCGCCACCTCCTGGCCGGCTGCGGCCGTTGCATTCAGAGGTCACAGGCGGCCAAAAAAGAGGTCGAGTCCCAGGAGTGGAGCTACGATCTGGCGTTCGGCAACCTGGAGAGCCTCCTGGACGGTATCGCCGCCGAGGCCGCCGAGCGTGAGGAGCAGCCCGCGAGGCGGGTGGCCTACGCCGGCATGCGGCACTAGATAAAACCTCGCTTTCGACTGCCGCTCCCTTCCGGCCTTATGCGGCGGCAGGAGCGGCAGCCGGGGCAGGCCCCTCGTACTCGGTCGCTTGGCCGGAGCGTTCCCACTCGAACATCCCACCGGTCAGCTCGACGATCCGGTGCGCCCCGAGCTCCAGGAGCGCGAGGCTGACCTCGCGCACCCGCGGGTCGCCGGGACCCTTCCCGATGACGAAAAGCTCGATCCGGCCGCTGTTCTTAGGGAAGATCACCGCCAGGTCCAGGCCGGCGACCGGGATCGCTCCCGGCACGTGCCCCAGGCGGAACTCGTCGCGCGAGCGGGCGTCTAAGATCTTGAACGGGGGGAAGGGGTAGCGCAGGCGGCGGTGGAGCTCCGCCGGGTAGGTCTGGAAGATGACGCCGTCGAATTGGGGATCCATGGCCGGGGATGGTACCCCAGCCGGGGGCCTCTTTACGACAGGTGGCGGCGAAACCAGCGCTGGGTGGCGTTCAGGGCCTGGATGAGCGCCGGGGTGGGACCCGTCCAGGGATGGCGGGCGCCGAAAGTGTGATCTCCGCCGGGGACAGAGAGGAGATCGAGCTTCCTGCGCGGCCCGCCGGCCGCCGCGAAGAGCCGCTCGGCGGCGGCGGTCGGGACGGCCGCGTCCACCTCGCCGTGGACGAGGAGCCAGGGAGCGGCGACTTGGGAGGCGGCTGCGAGCGCGGGCTCTACGGGAGCCGCCCAGGTCACCAGGGCACCTGGCCGATCGTGCCATTCTGGCAGGGCCGCGGCGAGGATCGCCGCCGAACCGCCACGTCCGTAGCCGAAGAGACCGAGCCGGGAAGAATCGACCCGGCCCGGGGCGATCTCCCGATCGAGCGCTTCAAGGAAAGTTCCAAGGATCGCTGGGAGGTCTCCCGGCTCGCCGTCGATCCGCACGGCGACGAAACCGCGCGCCGCGAGGAGAGTGGCGAGGTAGGGAACGAAGGACCACTCCAAGAGCCCGGCGGACTCGGGCAGGATCACGATCGCCGGCCGCTCGCCGGGCACCTCCGGCAGGTCGACGAGGCTGTGGCGGGGGCCGCTCGGGGTTTCGAAGGTGAAGGGAGCGGGATCGGTCATCATCAGAGGGGGTGGAGGGGGCGGAGTCCCGAGACCGGGCAGGTAGGGCAGAGCCCCCGTGCCTGCCCGGCGGCTCGCGGTCTCTTACTTCTTGCAGGTCGGTGAGAAAGAACAGGCGTCGGAGGGGCCGCACGGGTCGACGGAGCAGGCGGCGCTGCAGGGAGTGCCGCAGGTCGCGCGGGACAGGCCGCCGACGACGTCCGCCATCCGGCTCGCATCCAGCGCATGCAGGGTCTCGCGGTTCAGGACCAGCTTCTTCAAGCTCTTCTTCATAACTTTCCCCTTTCAAAAAATGGACCACAAGCCTACATCAGGAGCCGGGCACGGTGGCGTACACTCTCCCCATGACCGATGCTTCAGATGCCGACTATGAAACTCTCCGTCATGGCGCGGGCCTCGCCGATCGCTCCGCCTGCGGCCGGCTCGTCCTCACCGGTGCCGACCGGCAGCGGTTCCTGAACGGCCAGGTCACCTGCGACGTCAAGGCGCTCACCCCCGGCACCGGGGCCTACGGCTTCTTCACCAGCCCGCAGGGGAAGATCCTCGCCGACGTCGCCGTCCTCCTCCATGGGGAGGAGATCTGGCTGGAGCTCCCTCCCGGACGGGAGGAGGCGATCGCCGCTCAGCTCCAAAAGTACATCATCGTCGACCGGGTGGAGGTCCGACCGCTCGCCGGCTACCGCGTCCTCACCCTCCTCGGACCGCGGGCGGCGGAGGTTCTCCGCACCTGGACCCCGACGCTTCCGGAGACCCCCTGGTCCCATCTCTCCCTGCCGGGGATCGGGAAGGGGGGAGAGCCGGTGACGCTCGTCCGCCAGGACGGTCTCGGGGTGGAAGCCTGGAGCCTGTGGATGCCGGCCGCCGCCGCCGAAGCGCTCACGGCCCGGCTTCTCGGCGGGTCGGGCGTGCGGCCGGTCGGTCCCGAGGCCCTGGAGGTGGTGCGGACCGAGGCCGGTATCCCGCTCTACGGCCAGGACTTCGGAGCCGAGAACTTCCCCCAGGAGAGCGGGCTCGAAGAGCGGGCGGTGAGCTATACCAAGGGATGTTACCTGGGGCAGGAGGTCGTCGCCCGCATCCACTTCCGGGGCGGCGTGCACAAGAGGCTCGCCGGGCTGGTGTTTCCGGCCGGGAGCACCGTGCCGGCCGCCGGGACGAAGCTCGTCTTCGAAGAGAAGGAAGTCGGGACGCTCACGACGGTGGTCCGCTCGCCGGCCCTCGGGCGGCCGATCGGCCTTGCCATCCTCCACCAGCGGGCCCTCGACGTCGGGACCCGGGTGGAGCTCTCGCCCCCCACGGGGAAGGGGGCGAGCGGCGGGCCGGCCGAGGTGCACCCCCTGCCGTTCGTGCCCGCCGCCTGAAGATCCCTAGACCGAGAAGGAGGACCCGCAGCCGCAGCTGCCGGTCGCCTTCGGATTGTTGAACTTGAACCCCGCCCCGGCCATGCCGAAGACGTAGTCGATGTTGGTGCCATCCAAGTAGCGGGCACTGACGCCGTCGACGTACACGGTGAGGCCGTGCTGCTCGTAGACGACGTCGTTCGGCCGCGCCTCGCCCTCGTAGTCCAGGGCATACTCGAAGCCGCTGCAGCCGCCGCCGCGCACCGCGACGCGGAGGCCGAACGTGGGGTCGATCCCCTCCTGCTCGCGGGTGATCTTCACCATCTCGACCGCCTTGGGGGTCAGGGAGACCGGAACGTCCTCCGGGATCTCCTGGCCCTGATGGCCCTGATGGCTCTCGTGGCCCTCGACGCTCTCGGGCCGCACCTCTTCGGTACCTTGCATATCGATGCTCCTTTACCGGCCCGCCGCCGGTCCTGGTTTGCTGGTCCGCTTAGCCTCTCCAGGGAACGGGCCGCGCCGTTCCCTGAAAGGGGTTGGTACGATCCTATAACAAGGGGGTGCGGCGTCCTCTTCCAGGCGGGACGCTTTCCTGGAGGACGCTGCTGTAGGATGACTTCGTGCTCCGCGCTCTCCTCTTCGACTTCAATGGCGTCCTCGTGGACGACGAGCCCCTCCACCTGGAGATGTTCCAGCGCGTGCTCGCCGAGGAAGGGGTGACCCTCACCCGGGAAGACTACTACGCCCACTACCTGGGGCTCGACGACCGCGGTTGCTTCGCCGCCGTCCTCGTCGCGGCCGGCGAGCCGGCCTCCCTGCCGCGGCTGATGCGGCTGACGGCGAGGAAGGCGAGCTACTACCAAGAGCGCATAAGGGAGCAGGGATATCCGTTCTTTCCCGGCGCCGTGGACTTCGTGCGCGGCGCGGCCGCCGCAGGCCGGATGCTGGGGGTGGTGAGCGGGGCGCTCCGCGAGGAGGTTCTGGGGGCGCTCCGGCAGGAGGGAGTGCTCGCGCTCTTCAAGGCGCTCGTCACCGCCGAGGACGTCGCCGAGGGCAAACCCGACCCCGAAGGCTACCGGCGCGCCCTCCTCGCCCTCAACACCCTCCCCCCCCTCCCCGAGCGGCTCGTCCATCCCCACGAGGTGCTGGCGATCGAGGACAGCCCCGCCGGCCTGGACGCCGCGGCCGGCGCGGGCCTCCTGACCCTGGGCCTCGCCCACTCCTATCCTCTCGCCCGGCTGGCCCAGGCCGACGCGGTGGCGGAGCGGATCGGCAACCTCGCCCTGGCCGGGCTCGAACGGCGCTTCGCCGAAGGCAGCCGGCACTAGGACCGTCTTCTTAGGACCCCCTTCTGACGATGACTCTCTCCACGGACCTGCAGCAACGCGTCGAGCAGATGGTACGCCCGCTCTACGCCGGGCTCGACGGGGTGCAGACCTTCGACCGCGTCGACCGCCTGCGCCGGCATCTCCAATCGATGGCGCCAATGCCGGCGGCCGGGGTGGATGCCGATCTCCTCGAGCTGCTGCTCCTCCTCCACGGCGTCGTCGACCGGCTGGGCTCGCTCGCCGTGGGCGGTCGGCTCGACCTCTTCCTGCGCGGCCTCGGCCTGCCGGAGGAGCGGGTGCGGGGGGTGCGCGCCGGCCTGGGCCGCCTGCGCGAGGCGCCCCAGGAGATCGAGGAGCGGCTCCTCCACGACGCCCTGCTTTTGGAGTCCGCGGGGGTGACCGCGGCCGCCGAGCGGCTGCTGGCGGCGGGCCGCAAGCGTACCCCGCTCGTCCGTGCCCTGGCCCAGCTCGACCCCGGCCCTCCCGAGGAGCGCTACCGGACCGCCGCCGGCCGGCGGCTGGGGAAAGCACGCCGGGAGGCGGCGCTCGGCTGGATCGAGGAGCTGCGGCGGCAGGTGGCGGCGGAAGCGGTGACGACGGCGATGGCGGAAGACGCTTAGGGCGCGAATGGCTCGAAGCACCGCCGACAGCGCGCTTCGTAGGCCTCACCGTCCCCCACCTGGAGTTGCTCGCCGCCGCCGGCCAGGCGCTGGCTGTAGTGGGCCGGAGCGCCGCAGCGCATGCAGATGGCATGCATTTTGTCGACGTACTCGGAGAGGGCGAGGATCTTCGGCATGGGGCCGAAGGGGCGGCGGAGGTAGTCGAGGTCGAGGCCGGCGACGATGACCCGCAGGCCGGCGTCGGCGAGCTCGCTGACCACCCCGACCAAGCCATCGTCGAAGAACTGCGCCTCGTCGATCCCCACGACCTGGGCGTCCGGCCGGATCTGGCGGCGCAGCTCCTCGCTGCCTTCGACGCTCACCGCTTCGAGCTCCCGCTTGTCGCGGGTGACCAGCCGTTCCGGGGCGTGGCGGGTGTCGGCGCCGGGCTTGAACACCTGGACCACCTGGCGGGCGATGGCCGCGCGGCGCAGCCGGCGGACCAGCTCCTCGCTCTTGCCGGAGAACATGCCGCCGGTGATCGCCTCGATGTGGCCGTGCAGACCTTCGTCCATGGTTTGCCTTTCCCGCCTGCCGGCGACTGTACAGCAGGCCGGAGGGGTCTGCTACCATCAGAGGCTATGGCGCCCGACCCCGATCCCCAGCCGCCGAGCCGTTCCTCCCGCCGCGTCTTCTCCTATGACGAGGCGCTCTCGACCTTCCCCACGGTGCGCGACCTGACGACCGCCGCGGTCCGCCAGGTGGAAGCGGTCGTCAGCGCCATCCAAAGCCGCGAGGAGCTGGCGGCCCGCCAGACGGAGATCGAGGAGGTCTGCGACGCCATCGTCCTCGCCTGGGCCCGTGAGGTCACCGACCTCGGCTGCGAGGTCAAGGGGCGCTGGCTGGTCGACTGGGACAACGGCGACGGCTACTACTGCTGGCGTTTCCCCGAGAAGACCCTCTCCTTTTTCCACACCTACGAGGAAGGCTTCTCCGGGCGCATGCCGATCAACTAGCCCGCCGCGGTGTCGTCCGCGGTCGCCGGCACGATGGGGGTCGGCTGATTGTTGTCGTCGACGTGGACGTAGATCACCTCGGCCTCGGTCACCTTGACCTTGCCGGTGCCGCGGGTCCGGCGCTCCGCCTCGACGACGACCTTGACCGTCACCGACGTCCGGCCCACCCGCAGGGTCTCGGTGAAGAAGCTCACCAGGTCGCCGACGAAAACCGGGGCATGGAACTCGACTTCGCGCAGAGCGACCGTCACCAGGCGTCCACAGCCGTGGCGGTGGGCTTCGACGGCGCCGGCCTGGTCGATGTAGGAGAGGATGATCCCCCCGAAGATGGTGCCCAGGGCGTTGGTGTCCTTGGGCATCATGATGACCCGGATGGCGGGCTGGGTCGGTCCGACCCCGTTCTGGTTGGCGTCGCTCATGCATTCCTTTCTGGCTTAACCGCGCGGGCGATCATGTTATCCTATGCGCCCGTTGGGTCGTGCGGTCGGCAGATCCCAAAGAATGGACCCCACCTCCTCGCCATCGAGCCCGGTCGCTCCCGTCGTTCCCGTAAACGACGTCGTCCTCCTGCGGCAGATCGCCGACCGGAGGCCCGAGTCGCTGTCGGAGCTCTACGACCGCTACGCTCCTCTCCTCCTCGGCCTCGCCCGCCGCATCCTGGGCAACAGCGCCGACGCGGAAGAGGTGCTGCAGGAGGTCTTCCTCCACGTCTGGAACCGCGGCGGGCTCTACGACGCCAGCCGCTCTTCCGTATCGACCTGGCTCGTGCTCATCACCCGCAGTCGCGCCATCGACCGTCTGCGCAGCCGGAAGGTGGTCGAGCGCACCCACGAGGCGGCCCAGACAGAGAATTCGGACGTCCATACATCCCCCGAAGGGGATCAGAACGTATTCATCCAGGAGAGGCGGGAACGGGTGCGAGAAGAGCTCGCGAAGTTACCGCCCGAGCAGCGGCAGGTTCTGGACCTCGCCTTCTACGGGGGTTTCAGCCAAACCGAGATCGCCAGCCGGACGGACATCCCGCTCGGCACCGTGAAGACACGAACCCTGCTCGCCATGAAAAAATTACGCAACGCCTTGCGGACCGAGATCCGGGAGCTTTTGTGACCGACGAGCCGATCCACCCTGACGACCTGGCCATTTTCGAGCTCCTGACGGTGCTCGAGCGCCAGCCAGGCCAGGGCGGTCCGGACGACCTCCTGGAGAGGCCGGCGTCCGATGACTCGACCGAGACCCTCACCCGGCTCTACGTCGAGGTTCTGGGTCTCGTGCCCTACGAGCTGGCCGCGGAGACGCCGCCGCCCGCGGTCAAGGCGCGCCTGATGACGATCGTGGCCGGCGACGAGACGCAGGACGTCGAGCCGATCGTCCTCGCCGCCCTGCCGCCGCTCCCGGCCGTCGACGATCCGCCGGCCCCGCTCCGCGCTCCCCTCCCCGTCGCGTCCCGGCCGGTCCCGCGCCCCGCGCCGACCCCCGCGAGGGGCGTGCAGGCCCCGGTTCCCGGAGGGGGAACGCCGATCCGGCCGGTTTCACAGGCTCCCGGACAGGCTTCGACCTTCGTCCCGACCTCAGGCAGAATCGCGCCGGTAAGGCGGCCCTCGCGCTGGCCGCTCGCGCTCGCCGCGGTCCTGATTCTCAGCCTTCTCGGCCTCTCGGGGTATCTCTACCAGCAGTTGCAGCAGAAGGTCGATGAGAACAGTCAGCTCGTCGTCGAGCGCAACCAGCTCATCGCCCAGGAGCACGAGCACGCCAAGGCGATGAGCACCGGCCAGACGGAGCTCACCGGGGTCAAGGGTGAGATGGAGAACCTCCAGGCGAGGATGGCCCTCATCACCTCGCCCGGCGTCGAGATCAGCCCGCTCCACCCCACCGGCCAGGTGCCGATGCCGCCCGACGCCTACGGGATGCTCTTCGTGGCCGCGGACCACCAGCACTGGGACCTCGCGGTCCGGGGCTTGAACCCCTCCGGCAGCGGCCGCCAGTACCAGCTCTGGTTCATTGCGCCCCAGGGAGCGGTGAGCGGCGGCACCTTCACGGCCGCCCCGGGTACGCCCATCAACCTGAGCTCGGCGCACATGCCGGCGGGGACCCGGGCGGTGATCATCACCCTGGAGCCCGAGGCCGGCACCCAGGCCCCGAGCGGCCCCGAGGTTCTCCGCGCGGCGGCCCCGGTCAAGGCCTGTAGGGCCGTCCCAGGGTTTCTTCAAAGTCGAATTTGTAGGGGCACCCCCCTGTGGGTGCCCTGGCGGGAGGGCGGCCACGGGGGGCGCCCCTGCGAGCGCCGCCTCGCCGAGGCTGGCACCCGTTGCGGCCGTCGGGAAGATTTGCTAGGCTGTCGCCGTTCTAATCAGTACTTCCTCCCCGTCTGATCAGCCGTACGCAAGTAAGGCCTCGGGCGGGGTTATTTATTTTGGGGAGGTTGATTGGCCGCCGAGCCGTCGATCAAGAGGACTGTTGCCTTCTTTGATGGCCAGAATCTCTTTCATGGAGTCAAAGGGGCTTTCGGCTATACCTTCCCCAACTATGAGCCCGTAGCTCTGGCGAATGCGGTCTGCGCCGCGAACAGCTGGCAGCTCGACGCGGTTCGCTTCTATACGGGAGTCCCGGAGGTCCGGGATCACCCCATGTGGCACGGCTTCTGGAGCTCCAAGCTGGCAGTGATGGGGACGCGCGGGATCAGAACCTTCTCTCGCCCTCTGCGCTATCAGAACAAAACAGTGGCTCTCCCTACAGGGGAGCAACATACCTATCTCGCCGGGCATGAGAAAGGGATCGACATCCGGATTGCGCTCGACGTGATCCGCCTCGCTCTGGCCGGAGACTTCGACGTGGCCCTGCTCTTCAGCCAGGATCAGGATTTTTCCGAGGTAGCGGATGAGGTCCGTCTGATCGCTTCCAGAGGTCAGCGCTGGCTCAAGGTCGCTTCAGCCTTTCCGGCCAGTCCCAGCTACCGGAACCGTAGAGGGATCGGTAAGACGGACTGGATCCCTTTCGACCGAGCTCTCTACGACCGCTGTATCGATCCGACGGACTATAGGTCCAAGTCCTGATCCCCGCTCTATCCCAGCGCCGCCTCGACCTCGGCGACGTCTAAAAGCAGCGTTTTGCCGTCGCCGGTCACCGCCTGCTTCGGATCGTACTCGTAGTCGCGGATCACCCTTCTAAAGACTTCTTTCAAGGCTCGGGCTCCCAGGCGGGGCTGGCGGGAGGCCTCGGTCGCGATGCGGCGGACGGCGGCGGGGGAGACGGCCAGGTGGACGCCGCGGCTCTCGAAGTAGGAGCGGGTCTGGCGGAGGGCGGACTCGGGGGCCTCGAGGAAGATGTGCACCAGCTCTTCCACGGTCAGGTTGTTGAGGAGGACGACGGCGTCGAAGCGGGAGAGGAACTGCGGGCTCATCCCGTAGTCGAAGAGGTCTTCGTTGCGCAGCCACTCGCGGAGCTCGAAGATCAGCTCCTCCCGGACCTTGCCGCCGTCGACGACGGTCATCGGCCGGAGGGCGCCGCGGTCGCGGCCGATCGTCACCCGGTCGAAGACGGCGTCGTAGAGCCCCTCGAAGGCGCCGGCGCAGACGAAGAGAAGGCCGGAGGAGTCGATCGTCGCCGTGCCGCCGCCGGCCCAGGGGGGAGGACGACCGGCACCGCCTCGTTCTCGATCAGGGTGAGGAGGGCCTCCTGCGCCCGGATGCCCGGGATGTGCGGCTGGCCGCCGATCTGGGTGCGGATCTTGTCGACCTCGTCGACGAAGACGAGGCCGTGGGCGGCCCGCGCCACGAGCTCGGCGACCGGGGCGCCGGGGCCGAGCTGTTCGCGAGCCCGTTCGAGGAGCCGCCCGACGACCGCCTCGCCGGGACGCTGCCGGGCCGCCTCCTCGCCTAAGACGTTGGCATGGATGCGGATGACCGCCGAGCGCGAGGCGAGCGCCGGGTCGGAGGCGAGGAAACCCTCTACCGCCCGCATGAGAGTGGTTTTGCCGGTGCCCGAGGAGCCGATCATGAGGATGTTGCCCACCCGGAGGCCCGCCAGGTGCTTGGCGAGAGCGACCGCCATCTCGCGGACAGCGGTGTCCTGCCCCATCACCCGGGCGCAGAGGGCGGCCGAGATCGCCATCGGATCGGGAGTCTGGATCGGCATCGTTCGGCGATTGTAGCCGAGCTTGGCAATCCCCCCCCGGTCCGGTACATTCGCCCCATGCGCGAATCCCCCCGCTCCCGCCGTTCCCTGCCGTCGGCGTTCCTCTTCGCCCCGGCGCTGCTGATGCTCCTGATGCTTCTGGGGAGTGCCCTGCCCTCCGCCGCCCAGATCACCCGTCACAAGAGCAAGGCCCAGGGGACGCTCGCCCAGGCGCGGGAGATGGTCGACGGCGGCAACCCCCAGCAGGCGATCCCCCTGCTCGACGGCCTGATCCAGCGGGAGCCGGGAAACGGCGCGGCCTATCTCCTGCGGAGCACGGCGCGGTTCCTCATCGACGACATCGACGGCGGCAAGAAGGATCTCGACAGGGCGCTTCAGCTCGACCCCTCCCAGCGCCAGGGCTGGCTCCACCGCGGGGCTCTGGAGGTGTCGGCGAAGAAGTACGACGCCGCTCTCGCCGCCTTCAGCCAGGCCGAGAAGCTCGACCCCACGGCGCAGGACAACGACATCAACATCGGCGCCGTCCTCCTCCTCGCCGGCAAGCTCGAGGGGGCGACCCAGCGTTTCCAGGCCTACTTGGGAAAGCACGGCGGGGTGGCCGACGCCCAGTACCTGGTGGCGAGCAACTACGCCCTCTCCGGCTACTCGGCGCTCGCCGTCGAGCATCTCCGCCAGGCCATCGCGCTCGACGAGCGCTCGCGTCTCCGCGCCCGCACGGACACCAACTTCTCCACTCTGGAGAAAGACCGCCGCTACATCGATCTTCTCTCGACCGACAGCTACAGGCCGCCGGCCGGCTCGCACTTCGCGGCCCAGGCCTACGACGTCCCCTACGATCCCCAGGACGGCAAGCTCTTAGGCGCCGTGCTGGAGGCCATGAACGTCTCCAAGGAGCGCTACGACCCGCGGGTCGAGTCGGCCCCCGACTGGGCGCTCATCTGGGGGGACCTGCGGGTCAAGGTGACCCGCTCGTCCGACGGCAAGGGCCGGGTCGAGGCGAGCGCCCCCTTGGACCGCCTGTCCGAGGCGGAGTGGCGGGAGCGGACCGACAAGCTGTTCCGAAACGTCACCCTGGAGCTCTACCGGGGCCGCCGGGCGGAAGGGAAGAAGCCCGGGTAGGGTAGGGGCACGCGTCTCTGTATGTCGCTTCCCGGAGAGGGTGGCACGCCCTTCGGCCTTGTGGCATCATGCAGGTAAAGCCGTCGTCCCGCTCGTCTTACCCTTTTCCGCAGAGGAGATCTCGATGTCGAATCGCCGTTTCAGCGGAGCTTCCAAGCTGGCTCTGGCCGCCGCCTTCGCGCTGGCCTGGAGCGGCGCTCTCGCCACGCCTGGCGCTGCCGCGGCCGTCGCGGGCACTCCGCGGGAGATCGAGGTCAACGACGATCGCAGGGTCCAGGACGACAGCGTCGATCCGCTCTCCGAGGAGGCCGCCGATCTCTCGACGAGCGGCAAGCTCACCCAGCTCCTCGGCAACCCCGGTTTCGAAAACGGTTCGGCGAGCCCGGCACCCTGGGTCCCCACGCCGGGGATTATCGACAACAGCGGCGGCGAGCCGTCTCACGGCGGTCTCTGGAAGGCCTGGCTCGGCGGCTACGGCACGACCCATACCGATACCCTCTATCAGCAGGTGACGATCCCGCCCACGGCCACGGTGGCGACGCTCAGCTTCTGGCTTCACATCGACACCGCCGAGACGACGACCACGATCCCTTACGACACTCTGAGCGTCCAGATCCGGAACACCTCCAACATGCTGCTCGCGACCCTCGCGACCTACTCCAACCTGAACGCCGCGGCGGGCTTCGCGCAGAAGAGCTTCAACCTCCTGAGCTACCGGGGACAGACCATCCGCATCTATCTCATCGAGATCGAGAACGCCACCAACCAGACCTCCTTCGTCGTCGACGATTTCATGCTCAACGTGCAGTAGACGCAGTCGAGAGAGAAGACGTCCGGCGGGGTCCCGGGGCCACGAAAGCCCCGGGGCTCGGAGTTCAGACGCAGATCGGCTGGCAGGTTCCCTTGCCCGGAGGGCAGGTGGTCAGACACTTCTGGTGGGAGATCGTGCAGGCCTTCTCGAAGCAGGTAAGGCTGCTTTTCGACTGGAAGTAGCGGTCGAGCTCGACCGCGGGGCTCGGTTCCTCCGGGGGCAGGATCTGGCCGACCGCGACGGCAGAAGCCAGCGGCGAACCGGTCGATGTTGAGGTCGGCGGCGCGGGCGCGGCAGAGGCGGCGAGCGAGGCCCCGAGCAGCAGGGCGGCGAGCAGCAGGCTGGATTTCGATCGCATGCAAATCTCCTTTGGGAAGAGAAAAGTAGGGAACGAATCTAGCGCACCCGTACCTTGGCGTCCACCGACATCCCCGGCCGCAGCTCCTTGATGTCCTGATTCGGGTCGAGCCGGATGCGCACCGGGAGCCTCTGGACGACCTTGACGAAGTTGCCGGTAGCGTTTTCCGGCGGCAGGAGGCTGAAGCGGGCGCCGGTCGCTCCGGCCAGGCTCTCCACCTTGCCGTTGTAGTCGCGGTCGTAGGAGTCGACGTGGATGGTGACCGGCTGGCCCGGGCGCATGCGCTCGAGCTGGGTCTCCTTGAAGTTCGCCGTCACCCAGAGCTCGTTGGTCTGAATGATGGTGAAGAGCGGCTGGCCGGTCTGCACCCGCTGGCCGACCTCGACCGAGGAGCGGCCGATGTAGCCGGAGACCGGGGCCACGACTTTCGTGTGATCGAGGTTCAGCTGGGCGATCGCGAGCTGCGCCTTGGCGCTCCCCAGACCCGCGGTGGCCGAGCCGGACTGCTCGCGGGCCGCCTGAATCTGCTCCGGCGCCGACTGGGCCCGCAGGACGTCCGCCTGCTGCTGGGTCACCTTGCTCTCCGCCTGGCGGACCCGGTTCTCGGCCGCCACGACGTCGGCCCGGGCCGCTTCGAGCGCCGCCTGGGCGGTGTGGGCGTCGGCCTCCCTCGCCCCATATTCGGAGCGCGAGACCTCCTGCTTCGCGATCAGCTTCTCATAGCGCTCGCGGTCGGCCTCGCGCTGGCGGTAGACCGCGTCTGCCTGCTGGACCTTGGCCTTGGCCGCTACCAGGTTGGCGCGCTCGGTCCCCACCGCGTCCTTCGCTTGCCCCAAGCCCGCCTGGGCGATCTGCAGCTGGCCGGTGGCATTGGCCGAGGTGACCGGCACCTGGGCTTGGGCGGCGGCGGCGGCCGCCTGGAGCCGGGAGACCTCGGCCTGGGCGCGATCGAATTCCGCCTGATAGGTCGAGGGATCGATGACGACCAAGACCTCGCCCGCCTGGACGGGGTGGTTGTCTTCGACGTCCGGGCTGACGGTGAGCACGGTGCCGTCGACCCGGGCCGAGATCGGGTTCAGGTGGCCGTCGATCTGCGCGTCGTCGGTGTCCTCGAAGTTCCGCGCGTGGAGCCAGTAGAGGATCCCCCCGAGCACGACGACGACGGCGACGATGGCCACGATGAGGCGGACCCGCGGCGACATGCCCTTCTTGGCGCTCTCCTCCGTGCCATTGCCGCCAGTGCCGTTCGTCTGCGGTGCGTTCGTCTGCGGCCTGGCGTTGGCCGCGTTGCCGGCATTGGCGCGGGCCGGCGGTGCTTCCTGGGCTTCCTGGGTATTTTGGGCCATGGGCGTCACTTCCCTCCGGGGTTTGTGCCGCCGGCGCCGGGAGCGCCGCTGACACCGCTTGCCCCGCTCAAATATTGCTTGACTCCCTGCTCGGCCAACCCCATGGCGCGCAGCAGCGAGAGCTTGCTGAAGTTATGGGAAAAAAGGCTGGCGATGTAGTTCTCGTGGGCGGCGACCACCGAGCCGGCGGCGAGCACCACCTCGACGTTGTTGGTCACCCCGTTCTCGAAGCGGTCCTTGGCCTGGCTGAAGGCCTGGTCGGCGAGCTCGACGGTCTTCTGCGCCACCTCGACCGAGGTCTGGGCGGCCTGGAGATCCAGGAAAGCGCTCCGGATGTCGGCATCCAGCCGTCCTTTGAAGTCCGCCAGCTCCGAACGTCGGCGTTCGAGGAGGGCCGAGGCCTGGGCCTCCGCCGCCTGGCTGCGGCCGCCGTTCCACAGCGGCACCGAGATCTGGGCGTTCAAGGTGTAGGTGCCGTCGGTCGTCCCCAGGGTCTTGCCCACCCGGCCGTAGTCGGCGCCGACCCCGAAGGTCGGCAGGCGCTCGGCGCGGATCGCCCGCTCCGCCAGCTCGGCGGCACGGAGGGCGGCCTCGGCGCTTTTCCAATCGCTCCGCTTCTCAAAGGCCACCTTGAGAGCCTCCTCCTGGGAGGGACCGCTCCAGGGCTGGTAACCGACCGCCGTCGTCACCCGAAAGCGCTGCCCGGCGGGGAGACCGATGGCGCGGCCGAGGCCGATCTTGTCCTTCTCGAAGGCCGACTCCGAGACCGCCAGGCGCTGCTCGTCGGTCTGGTGCTGCACCCGGGCGCGGAGCGAGTCGATGGCGGGGACCACCCCGGCCTCGACCTGGTGGGTGGCGAGATCGTCCAGAGCCTTCGAGGCGTCGAGCTGCGCCCGGGCGGTCTCGACCCGCGCCTGGTCCGCCACCAGCTGGAAGTAGGCGCTCCCCACGGCGAGGACGACGATGTCTCGGGCGTCGGCAGCGGTCAGATGGGCCGCCTTCGCCGACTCGCGCGCCGACTGCCAGTTGCGGAGGGCCTCGAAGTTCACGATGTCCTGGGAGACTCCCACTCGCGCGTCCTGGTAGCTGAACGGCCCGATCACCGCCGGCACGCCGGGGATCTGGAAGCCGAAGGTGGCGAGAGCGAGCTCGCCGCGGAACTGCCGCACCGTGCCGTTCAGCTGAGGGAGGAGAGCGGCGAGGGCGCGCTCGCGCTGCGCCTCGGCCACCCGGGCGTCCAAGTCACTGTCGATCGCCCCGAGGTTGGCGGCGAGGCCGCGCTCGATGGCATCGTTCAACGACAGCGGAATCTCCTCGGCCGTCGCCGTCCCCTGGGGGACGCTGCCGAGAAACGGCGAGGGGGCGCGGCTGATGAGGGCGCCCTGGGTGGGCGCCGCCGGCCGCGGGGTGGCGATGGCGCCCGCCGTGGCGCCGGGGGGAAATCCCGGCTGCGCCGCGAGCGGTGCCGCGAGAAGACAAGCGGCGAGCACCGCGGGGAGAGTGAGAGCGAGGAGGCGTTCTAGAGTTCTCATAGGGTTTGGGGGCTACTCCACGTGGATCCGGCTCCCCTTCTTGAGCACCACCGGTTTTAAAAACCAGCAGAGGGGAATGAGGGCGAAGCAGAAGAGGGCGGTCATCCGGAAGCAGTCGAGGAAGGCCATTCCCGTCGCCTGGCGGTTGACCAGGCCGGCGATATAGCCCTGGGCCTGGCGGCCGGCGTCGTAGGTCGACGAACCGGCGTTCACCAGCCGCCGGGTGAGACCGGCGAGGAGCGTCCGGTAGGCCGGATCGGCGGCGGAGACGTGCGCCGCGAGCTCGGAGTGGTGGACCTGGCTGTAGCGCGAGACGAGCGAGGTCACGGTGGCGATGCCGAAGCTCGCCCCGAGGTTTCGCGACAGGTTGAAGAGCGATGAGGCGGCGTTGCTCTTCTCCGGCGGCAGGCGCGAGAAGCAGGCGGTCGAGATCGGTGTGAAGAGGAAGGCGATGCCGACTCCCTGGAGCAGACGGTAGATGGTGATCGTCTTGTAGTCGACCCCGAGGTTGATGTGCGAGGTGAGCCACAGGGCGCCGCCGGCGAAGACGAAGCCGAGCGAGATCAGCTTGCGCGCCGAGACCCGGCTGGAGAGAAATCCGGTCACCGGCAGGAGGGCCATGACGGCGAAGCCCGAGGGCGAGAGCACCTTGCCGCTCTCGGTCGCCGTGTAGCCCAGGACGCTCTGCAGGAAGAGCGGCACGAGCACCGTGCTGCCGAAGAGGGCGAAGCCGAGGCCGAAGACGAGCACGTTCGAGATGGCGAAGTTCCGCTCCTTGAAGAGCCGGAGGTCGACGATCGGGGTCTCCCGGGAGAGCTCCCAGAAGATGACGGCGACGAGAGCGGCGGCCGAGAGGAGCGAGCAGAGGACGATGAAGTGCGAGCCGAACCAGTCCTCCTCCTGCCCCTTGTCGAGGACCACCTGGAGGAAGCCCAAGCCGACGGCCAGGAGGCCGATGCCGGTGTAGTCGATGTGGATCTTCCCGGCGAGTTGCTTGACCCGCTTCACGAGGTAAGGGGGGTCGTGGATCAGCCGCGAGGTAAGGAAGACCGAGAGCACCCCGACCGGCACGTTGATGTAGAAGATCCAGCGCCAGCTGAAGTTGTCGGTGATCCAGCCGCCGAGCGTCGGTCCGATCGCCGGGGCGAAGACGACCGCCATGGCGTAGACGGCGAAGCCCATCCCCAGCTTCTCGGGGGGGAAGGTGTCGGCGAGGATGGCCTGCGAGCTCGGCTGGAGACCGCCTCCTCCCAAGCCCTGGAGGACCCGGAAGACGATGAGGAGCGGCAGGCTCCAGGCCAGGCCGCAGAGAAACGAGCTCAAGGTGAAGAGCACGACGCAGGCGATGTAGAACCGCTTGCGCCCGAAGACGTTCGACAGCCACCCCGAGAGCGGCAGGACGATCGCGTTGGCGACCAGGTACGACGTCAGCACCCAGGTGCTCTCGTCCTGCGTCGCCGCCAGGTTGCCGGCGATGTGGGGGAGCGAGACGTTGGCGATGCTGGTGTCCAGCACTTCCATGAAGGTGGACAGCATGACCACCATGGAGATCAGCCAGGGGTTGATCTCCGGGACGATCGATCTGGGGGCGGCGGCATCGGCGGCATCGGCGGCATTGGCCGCAACACTGCTCATGCGGAGATCCTCTCTCTCGGTTTCCTCGTCTCCGGCCGGGAGCAGCGGAGCCGTTCGGTGGCGTTTTCGAGCGTCGCGGCGATCAGCCGCTCGCGTTCGGCCCAGGGGAAGCGGGGGCGGACGATCAGGAGCGAGACGAGGCCGTGCACCGCCGCCCAGATCAGCTGGCTCGCCACGTCGACGTCGTCCTCGAGCTCCGTTCGCTCCGCGTCGTCGCCGTTCGCTCGCCCGCCCGCTTCGAGACAGGCGGCGACCTGGTTGCGCAGGCGCTCGAAGGCGCGGCGCCCGATCTCCTCGCGGCGGCCGGCGGCTTCCGGATCGCCCGGCGACTGCATGAAGGTGAGCTGGTAGTGATGCGGATGGGCGAGGCCGAACTCGATGTAATTGCGCAGCCCCGCCTCCAGTCGTTCGCGAGGCGCCAGGCCCTCGCGGTCCAGCCGGTCGCCGATCGCCGCGAAGCAGGTGAAGGTCTCTTCGCAGATCGAATCGAGGATCTCGGCCTTGTCCTCGAAGTGGCAGTAGATCGCCATCGGCGTGCAGCCCACCTGGAGGGCGATCTTCCGCAGCGAGACGCTGCCGTACCCCTCGCTCACGAAGAGCTCCCGCGCCGCGTCCAGAATCTCCCGGCGGAGCGAATCCTTGCAGTCTCCGGGGGGCCGGCGGGAAGGTCGAGACGCGCGGGGTGCGTTCGGAGTCGCGGTCATGGCAGGGTATCGGGATCTGAGTCGGGATCGGGAGGCCGGCAGGCGCCTTCCCTCAGGTATACGCCGTATAGTAGAAAGTGGATGCCCGCTCGTCAAGGGGTCTCGAAGTGACGTCGGGGCGGTCCCCCGGGGCCGGCTTCTTCCCTTCCTGTTCCTTCGGGGGATAAAAAAAGCCCCGCACCGTGGAGGGAAATCGGCGCGGGGGGAGGAGAGGGAGCTGAAGGAGATCGTCGGAGTTTTGGACTCCATGAACGGGCTCAACTCCCGTGGCCCGTCCACGCCTTCTACAACAGGGACTCGGGAGCACCGATTCCCTTGGAGAAAGGCCGCAATCCCGCTTCCTCGCCCTCATTTGGTAAGTTCCCGTCCGTTGTAGAAAGGTTCTCGCAGGAGCCCCGCGGCGGGTTCCTCGCGCAACAGGCATTACAATCTCCATGCCATGCGCATTTTCCTCACCGGCGGCACCGGCTACCTCGGGAAGGCCCTCGTCCGCCGGCTGGTCGAGGCGGGGCACGAGGTGCGGGCCCTGGTGCGGCCGACGAGCTCGACCGCTCCCTTGACCGAGCTCGGGGTGCAAACCTTCGTCGGCGACCTCGCCGACCGCTACTCGATGCGGGAAGGGATGTCGGGGAGCGACTGGGTGCTCCACGCCGCCGCCGACCTCGACCTCTCCGGCCCCCCCGAGCGCATGCAGGCGGCGAACGTCGCCGGGAGCGACAACGTCGCCTCCCTCGCCTACAAGCTCGGGGTGGGGCGTTTTCTCTCGGTCTCCTCGATGGCCTACTTCGGAGGCAGCGCCCGCGAGGTGGGAGCACCCCCCGCGACCGAGGAGCTCGTCCCCATCGTCCCCTTCCCCACCCTCTACAGCGCCACCAAGCACGCCGGCGAGCGCGCCATCCGCGAGTGGGGCAAGCGCGGCCTCAAGGTCAACACCGTCTACCCGAGCCTGGTCTACGGCCCGCCGGGGAAGAAAGAGGGGGCTAACTCGATCCTCCGCGCGCTCTGGCTGGGCCGCTTCCCGGTCCTGGTCGGGGGGAACCGGCGGACGAGCTGGATTTTCATCGACGACGTCGTCGACGGCATCCTGAGGGTGATGGATAGAGCCCCGGTAGGCCGCGACTACCTCCTGACCGGCGAGGTCGCGACGCTGCGCTCGCTCGCCGGCCGGATCGCTGCTCTCGGCGGGGCGAAAGCGCCGCGGGTCGATCTGCCGGTCGGCGTGGCCCGGGTGGCGGTGGGGGTGGCGTCGCCTCTCTACCGCCTGGCCGGCCGGCGGCCGCCGTTCAGCCCCGCACAGCTCGGCAGCTTGACCCGCGAATGGGCGTTCGACGATCGCCGGGCTCGGGTGGAGTTGGAGTGGAGCCCGCGGGGGTTGGATGCGGGGCTGCCTCCGACGGTTGAGAATTTCGCGGCGGGGTGAGATCAATAGGACTACAAGGTGCTATGCGAGAAAAGAAGACGGAAACGGAGAAGGTCGAGGTAGGACGTGGCGACGTGCTGGTGGACCTTGGCTTCCCAGACGCCGATGAGCGAAAGCTGCGCGTGCAACTGGCGATGCGGCTCAATGAGCTCATCGTCGCCCGACGTTTGACGCAGGCGCGCACAGCGCTGCTGTTCGGTATTCCGCAGCCCCACGTCTCGGAGTTCAGGCACTACAAGTTAAACCGGTTCTCTTCCGAGCGGCTGTTGCGTTTCGTCACCCTCCTCGATCGCGATGTCGAAATCATCATTCGGCCGAAGGCCGAAGGGCATGCGGCGGGAGTCGTGTCGGTGTTGGTTGCCTGAGCTGCAGGGTTCCAATAGGTGCGCTCAGCGAGCTTAGCTACAGGAAGAATGGCGGAAATCAGTCTCGCCTCGACGGAAGAAGAACGATTTTGCTGGGGTCGCTTCTAGGATGGAATAGCTTTGGAACATCGCTCTCTCCGCGACCGGTAGCGGCAAGTCGTGCAACTCCGAGTTTGAATGCATCCTGGATGCTCATGCCGTGCGCGATGGCATTATAAAACGCTCCAGAGAACGTGATGGCCCCATCGTCCGAAATGCTTGATGACATTCCAATGACGCAATCGATCGCCTGCGCAATTGCGGCCGCAGTCTTGTCTGAATTGCAGGCATTCAACACGACGCACCGAACTTTTTTGCCTGCAATGGCAAAGACCTCAGCCAGTCCGCGGATCATCTCCTCATCGAGATCATCGCCCGGCCGATGATGGACTCGCTGCTCGAAGTTTCTCTCGTTCTGCGATTGGTCAAGAATGAGGTGCCCTGAAGCTGTTCCATGTGCACTGAGATGCACAATGTCCGGCTCGAACCAGAGCAGTCTGTCCTGAAGTTCTCGTTCTCCTATCGCCCAGCTTTGCGCAAGACGAAAGTGTTCCCTCATTCCCCTCGACCCTAGAGCCTCTTCGATCTCCCTGGCTTCTCGGTCGAGTCGCATACGACTAGTATGGATTGGGTTTGAGCCGAGAAAAAGTAGGGTCAGGGGTTGCTCTCTATGATTCTCAAGAGGTGACAGATTATCATCTAGACCATGATAGTATTTGTCAGAAAAAGCCGACCAATAGTGGTTGAATATTCCTGGGTTCCTTGCATGGGAGACCACGAAGCATGGGCGGTCTTTGTTCTTCGCTTCGTACGCATTTGGAGTCAGCACTAGGAAGGCGCCGGGCAACTCGGCGCCGGCATCGACAAACGTTATGGAGAAGGGCACGAATGCAAACCGCTTGATGTTGAGTCGACCGGCAACCGTGGGGTCGCTTGCTGCCCTGGCGAGAAGCTCCCGGAAAAAACCAAGAGCATCCTTGAGATCCTGCAGATACCAAGGGGCGGTAACGAATTGCCAGGTCTTGACAGCATAGTCGGCCCTCTCGTCGGCGAGCATGATATCAACACGTCGCTCTTGATCTCCTCGAAGAAACCTGAACACTTCGGCCTCAAAGCGCTTACGCCTTTCGGGTTCGATAAAAAAATAGTGGTTCTGGGCAGCCATGAAGATATTCTTTTTGGCTATCTTGATTAGGTCAAAAAAGCCGTATTCGGTGTCGCTGACCTGATTGGCCGCCAGCACCGAACTCATCCTTTCATGGCCTACTGTACCGAGTAGGTCTTCGCGAGGAGTAGATGCGAACCGTTGCTTCAAGTTCTCCAAGAACAAGGTCAGCGGCTGGATCAGCGTCGTTTCTCGAAGATCAACTGTAGTGGTCGTATAACAGATTGCTCTCTGATCGTTAAGATCAAAGTAAAAATCCCTAAAAGAGCGCGTGATCATTACTGTCGGCTTGCCTAGTGAATGAGCGAACCCAAGCTCCCAAGCAACATTCGGGTTCCTGCCGGAGACATCTGCTATGCAAGCATGTGCGGTCCGGATCGCCGATACTATCTGTTCTGTTACCTTACCAGCTTCATGTATTTCGTTGGCGAACACGCAATGGAACTTTGCACGGTCCGCGGCGGTACGGATGTCGATGCGAGTGTCATGAAACGAATCCTTGAAGGGCATCATCACGAAACATCGCATCCCTGCCTCGCTTTCTGCCGATCTCACCCTGAGCCCGTTTGGGGTACTCCTTGCTAGCTTGCAGCACATATGGTATCAAAAGAAGATGACGCCAACGCCGAGTCCCCGGCAACTACGGGGGAGGACCAAGCGAGCCAGCGCTGAGGCCCGCATCCCAGGCAACCCCCAGCCGGCCCGGCGGTCGCCCTGACGGGCCGAGGTCGCGCTCCTGGCGTAGTGCGTCCTTTAGAGCGGACACCCAAGGAAACGCCTATCCACTCCTTGAGGGTGTGTCATCCTTCATTCTCTCCCCTCCATGGTCCTTCCGTCGCTATTAGCTCTATCCGGGACCTTCTTTGCCGTCGCGAGATGTCTAGCCGCTCGCTCCGCCCGCCGGATGGAACCAGTCCGCCGCTTCTGGCTCGAATCGCCTTCCCGATGGCCATGGACAAGCCCCCATGTCAGGAGTAGTATTTCCTGAGTTAGCAGTTTACGCATCGACCGACCCGCTGCGGGTCATGGGAGAGAGTCATGCCACGGAAGCCCTTATCCAAATTGATGCTCGCCGTCGTGCTCGTCCTGTCCTTCGGCCTCGGAGCCTCGTCGACTTCCCATGCGCAGCAGCCGAAAACGTGCGGCATTTACCAGAAGTACTACTACTCGACCGGCGGCAGCTGCGTTTTCTTCTGCAACAACTTCCTTTCCTGCCAGGGCAACGTCAACGGGACGTTGATCCGACAGGTCGCCGGGTTGTGCTACCAGTGCTGATCGGCGGCACCCCAGTGCGGGGGGCGCACCGCTTTCTTTCTAGGAGCGCCCTTCCGCCACAAAGTGCCCTCCTCCTGGCTTAGATGTCGGGAGCTTCAGGGCTGGAGTGCCCTGCTTCGACCGTGAAAGTGCCCTACTTCTCGCCGGAGGTAGGGCACTTTTGATCTGGGGATGCCCTATTCCGACAGCGGAGAGTGCCCTACTCCGACAGCGGAGAGTGCCCTACTCCGGCAGCGGAAGTGCCCTACTTCGGCGGCAGAAGTGCCCTACTCCGGCGGCGGAGTGCCCTACTTCGGCAGCGGAAGTGCCCTACTTCGGCAGCGGAAGTGCCCTACTTCGGCAGTGGAAGTGCCCTACTTCGGCAGCAGAAGTGCCCTACTTCGGCAGTAGAAGTGCCCTACTTCGGCAGTGGAAGTGCCCTACTTCGGCAGTGGAAGTGCCCTACTTCGGCAGTGGAAGTGCCCTACTTCGGCAGCAGAAGTGCCCTACTTCGGCAGTAGAAGTGCCCTCACCTGAGGACGCTTGGCGGCGCTCGCGGGGATTCCCGTTCTCGAGCCCACCGTCGCTGCAGAGGAGCTCACCGAGCAGATTCTCCGTGCGAGCCTGGTTCCTGCGAAGGCCCGATCGCAGGACGAGGGCACCGAGGAGTTGGTAGAATGCCCCGGCAGCCGCTGGTAGCAGACACAGGCGTTTGGGCGGAAACACCTGACGCCGGTGTGAACCTCTACAGGATAAGGAGAGCGCTCATGCACAGCACCCCGCAGATCGAGAAGACGTCCACGGTGGGCGACCCGGGCCCTGCCACGACGGCGAAGGCGCCGGATTTCAGGCTGAAGAAGCTGGAAGAGAGGCCCGGCGGGTTCGGGCCGTCCGGTCTTTGCGCGAGCGGCACCGTGTTCAACGACGGGGACGAGCTCGGGCCGTTCGGGCTTTGCGCGGGTACCGTCTTCAACGATCAGGATGAGGAAAGCTGAAGCAGGGACCGCCTCTGCACCGCCCGCTCACCTCCCGTGAGCGGGCTTTCTCTTGAGGCTCTCGAGAATGCGGTTAAGGCGCGCCAGCACCCTGGCCCTGTCCTTCGAGTCGGGGCAGGTCGCGGTGCACAACTTCCTCACCCAGGATCGTTTCACCTGTTCCCCGGAGTGCCTGGACTTCCTGGCCAGCCTGGAGCAGTGGCATACCGCGGAGGAGCTGTGCCGCTATTTCCCCGGGGTCGCGGCCGCCGATCTGGACGGACAGGTCACGCAGCTCGTCGACTTCCACGCCCTGGTGGTCGACGGCACCGCCCTGGCCGAGCGGGACGAGGCCTACCGGCGGAGCTGGGAATGGGGCACGGCGGCGGGTTCCTATCACTTCGGCACGCGCGACACGCGGTACCTGACGGGCCCGGCGGCGCGCCGGCTCATGAGGGCGCGGAAGGCACGGCGCCCCTCGCCACCCCTCTTTGAGACCAACGCCGGCAGGGACCCGGTCGTGAGACTGCCGGCCACCGATCTCCGGGAGCCGCCGTTCGCGCTGATGCGCGCGCGGCGGAGCGAACGACGGTTCACCGACAGCCCCCTCTCCCTCACGGCCCTCGCGGACTGCCTGTTCGCCGGCAACGGCATCGTCGAGATCCGGGACGAAGAGGATTTCGGGAGCCTGCCCATCACCATGACGCCCTCGGGCGGCGCGCGCAATCCTTTCGAGCTTTACGTGTACGCGAACCGCGTAGAGGGACTGGAACCGGGCTTTTACCACTACGGCGCCCGGGACCACGACCTGGGGCGGGTGCGGGGCGGGAGGGTGGATGTGCCGGAAATGCTCGGTGGGCAGAAATGGCCCGGTCGAGCGGCGGCGATCGTCTTTCTCGTGGCGCACTTTCCCCGCAGCATGTGGAAGTACCACCTGGCGATGGCCTACCGCGTGGTGCTCATGGAGGCGGGCTTCATCGGCCAGAACATCGCCCTGGCCGCGACCCATCACGGCTTGTCGGCCGTGCCCTCCGGAGCCCTGAACGAAACGCTGGTGGAAACCTGCCTCGGCACTCCCCCCGTCGAGGCGGCCGTGGTGCTGAGCCTCAGTCTCGGCAGGGCGACGGCGAACGGAGTGCCTTCCCCTTTCTCGCCGCGGGGACGGCCTGCTGTCCCGTGAGCCGTCCTCCGAAGCTCGCTGGACGGTTGTCGGCGCCGTCGCGGCCTCTTCGCGGACCGTGAAGTCCGGCTCGCGGGTCGAAAAACGCCGTTTCCGGACCGAAAAACGCGCTAAACGGGCGATTGGAGGCTCTCACGCGCCGATATGGCGGCTTGCGGACCGTTTCGCGGGCTTCACGTGTCGATTTTGGCGTTTTTCGGCCTAGTAGAGCCGCGAATCGAGCGATTCGCGAGATAATTCCTCGTGTCGTCGAGTTTTTCGGGACGCACGTCGAGTTTTTCGGCTCGTCGAGGGCCTTTTTCGGGGCTTGGGACGGGTTTTGGTGCCAAATTGGCAGGCCGTCATCCGGGAGGCGACTATGGAAACGGTGGGACAGGATCTCAACTGCATTTCAAGTGCTTCTTAGCATCCTGACGCTGTAACATCTGGCCTGGGCTGGCTGGGCGAGTTGCCCAGCCGGTTCGCGGCCGGGCAGCGACACTGTTGCCGCTCTCCTCGCCCTGCCTAACTGCGTCGAACACCGCCGCTATACCAACCACCACCATCGCGAGCGGCAGGGCTACTGCTGCTCTAGCGGGACGTTGCGGAACTGGGCTTTCAGTCCTCTCCCACCGTAAAACCCTCCCACCGCTTCCTGGATCTCGATCAAGGCTGCGCGTTTGGTCCCGGACGGTATTCCTTCAAACCTCAGAACTGCCTTGACGGGTACGCCGGTGGTAAGGTCGGTTGCCGCAGGCGGCTTATTGGCTCCAAAGGTCATGACGGGAACATGGCCTCCGCCTCCGCCCAAAGTCAATGAAACGGCAGTGTATTCAGTTCCTCCTTCATCGATCAATCGGGAGTTGCCGGAGAAAAGATAGAGAGTCCGGTCCTGGCCTTCATTGGTAATCAAGGCTTCGCATTCGAGATCTGTCCCCGAGAGGATGCACTTTTTGAGCTGGAAAACATGATCGCCGACCCGTACCCGCAGAATCTCGGGAGCAGCGGGACGGGGCGGTTCCCTCTCCGGAGCTTGCGGAGTGGGCTCGGCGGAAGAAGGAGTGGAAGGAGTGGAGCGGTCCGGAGCGGTAGTCGCTGGCGGCTCGACGTTGGGCGGAGGGCTGGCCGGTGTCGCCGGCGAGGGCTCATTCATGGTCACGGGCGCCGGGGATGAAACCACGGGACTCGGCGTAACCGTAGCGCCGGAACGGTTGGACGCGTAGTACCAGGTGACGGCTAAGGTAACCGCCGCGACCAGGACGCCGAGCTTGGTGAAGATGCCTTCTTGTGTAGGTCCCATGATTTTTCCGCTCCGTTCGGTCTGAATCCGGCTACAGATCGACAGCGAACCGACCCTTGGCATAGTGGAAGAACCCTCAGGCGCGGTTCTCTTTATAATACCAGTTTCGCCCTAACGGGGCCCGGGAGGCGCCACCTCATTGGGAGGGTCCTCCAATACGCCTGAAGGGGACGCCTGGAAGATAGGCTCGGGCAATCGGTAGCGCCGGCTTGGCAAGGGTACCTGCATGGACCCACCAAGGCCATGCAGCGTGCCCACGGTGAGCCCCCTGCCGCACGCGCCACTTCCCGTCGGCGAAAGCGTGGTGTACCTTGTCTGTGCAATCAGCGCATGGGAGGCGACCATGGAAACGGTGAGGCAGGATCTCCGTTACAGCCTTCGCACCCTCCGGAAGAGCCCGGGCTTTGCCGCCGCCGCAATCGGCATCCTGGCCTTGGGGATTGGGGCCAACACCGCCATCTTCAGTGTGGTCGACGCCGTGCTGCTGCGGCCGTTGCCCTTCCCGGAGCCCGGACGGGTGATGCGGCTCCAGGAGGCGCCGCCGCGGGGAGCCGGGATGCTGGCGGACCCGGTGTCGCCCGCCAATTACCTCGACTGGCGGGCCGAGAGCCACGTCTTCGCGGCTCTGGCGGCCTACCGGGGCACCTCCCTGACTCTGACCGGCGGGCAGGAGCCCGAGTCGCTCCAGGCCGCGACCGTTCGCGGCGATTTTTTTTCCGTCCTCGCGGTCCGGCCGCTCCTCGGCCGGGTCTTCGCTCCCGGCGAAGAAGAGTCGGGCCGGGACGACGTCGTGATCCTCTCGGAGGCCCTCTGGCGGAGCCGTTTCGGAGCCGACCCCAAGATCCTCGGTCGGGAGCTCGTGCTCGACGGCCGGCGCCACACGGTCGTGGGCGTCCTGCCCGCCCTCCGGGTCGCGGCCTGGTACCCGGCGATGGTCCAGATCTGGAAGCCGCTCGCCTGGACCGCCCAGGAACGCGCGATGCGGGAGGAGCGCATCTTAAATGTCGTCGCCCGCCTGAAGCCCGGCGTGGACCGCCGATCCGCGCAGGTGGAGATGGACACTCTGGCGGGCCGCCTGGGCCGGGCGTATCCGGCGACCGACAAGGGTTGGGGCGCCGTCGTCAAGCCGCTCCAGGAGTACCTGGTGAGCGCGGTACGCCCGGCGATCCTCCTCCTCTTGGGCGCGGTCGCCTTCGTCCTCCTCATCGCCTGCGCCAACGTGGCCAACCTGGTCCTCGTGCGGAGCCTCAGCCGGAGCAAGGAGATGGCCATCCGCGGCACGCTGGGGGCGAGCCGGGGACGGCTTCTGCAGCAGCTGATGGCGGAGGCGCTGCTCCTCGCCTCAGCCGGCGCCGCCCTGGGTCTTTACCTCGCGCACTTCGGAGTGGCGCTCCTCCGCGGCTTTTTGGGCAACGGGCTCCCCCAGGGGCTCGAGATCCACCTGGACCTCCGCATCCTCGCCTTCACGCTCGGGATCTCGCTCTTCGCCGGGCTCGCCGCCGGCCTGGTGCCGGCCCGGTCGTTCCTGGGGCGCGACTTTCGCGATCTCCAGCGGGCGCTCCAACGCGGGCTCGGGCGGACGGATACGGATGCCGGCGGTTCCGGGGGGCGGCGTACCCGCGGCCTGCTGATCATTGCCGAGGTCGCGCTGTCGCTCGTCCTCCTGGTCGGCGCGGCGCTGACCCTGGAGAGTCTCCTCGCCCTAAGGCGCGTCGATACCGGCTGCGATCCCCATGGGGTGCTGACCTGGGTCCTCGGCCTCCCCCAGCAGAAATACTCCGAGCCCCGAGAGCAGAGCGCCTTCTACGACCGGCTGCTGACGCGATTGCGGGCCCTGCCCGGGGTCCAGGCCGCCGCCACGATCGACTGGCTGCCGCTCACCGAGCCCGGGTTGACCGAGCCGGTCGGTATTCCGGGCCGGCCGGGCGCTCTTGCGGAGCAGCCCACGGCGGCGGTGCGCCTCATCTCCCCCGGCTACCTGCGCACCCTCCGCATCGCGCTCCGGCGCGGGCGCGACTTCACCGCCGCGGATACCCTCGCCCGCCCGGCGGTCGTCCTGGTCAGCGAATCCATGGCCCGGCGCTTCTGGCCCGGGGCGGACCCCCTGGGGAAGCGGCTGATCCTCGGGCTCGCCCCGCACGTCTCCGAGGAGGTCGTGGGGGTCGTCGCTGACGTCCGGGTGGACGGGCTGCGGGCCGAGCAGGTCGCGACCGTCTATCAGCCGATGGCCCAGCGGCCGTGGCTCGCGACGACGTTCGTGATCCGCACGGGGCTGCGGCCCGAGAGCCTGGTCCCCGCGGTCACCCGCGCCGTCCACGCCGAGGACCGGGATCTGCCGATGTTGGAGGTCGCGACCCTGGACTCCGTCGTCGACGGGTATCTCTCCCAGGACCACTTCAACCTGCTGCTCCTCGCCGCCTTCGCCGGCCTCGCCCTGCTCCTCGCGGCGGTGGGGATCTACAGCGTGCTCTCCTACACCGTGGGGCGGCGGACGCAGGAGATCGGGGTGCGTATGGCCCTGGGAGCGCAGGTCCGGGACGTGCTCGGCCTGGTGGTCGCCTCGGGGATGCGGCCGACCCTCTGGGGCATCGTCCTCGGCCTCGGCGCGTCTCTCGCCCTGGGTCGCATCCTGTCGAGCCTCTTCTATGGAGTGAGCGCCGCCGATCCCGTCCTCTGCGGGGCGGTGGCTCTCCTCGTGGCCGCCGTGGCGCTCCTCGCGAGCGCCGGTCCGGCCTGGCGGGCGGCGCGGGTGCCCCCCAGCGAGGCGCTCAGGGAGTAGCGGTGCGCCGGGAGAACGACGGCGATCCAGACGCTATGGAGCTCGGAAAGACCTCCCCCTCGTGGAGCCCTGCCAAGCGGGTTCTGTTCCGCTTCGCCTGCAGCTACCTGGTGCTCTACAACCTGCCGTTCCCTCTGCAGGAGATTCCCTGGGCGGGACCGATCCTCACCCAGCCGTTCAAGGACGGGTGGAACGGGATGGTCTCCTGGGCCGGGAAGCACCTGCTCGGAATCCCCCTCAAGATCCCGCGGGGAGGCAGCGGAGACACCCTCTACCACTACGTGGAGGTGCTCTGCTTTCTGATCCTCGCGGCGGTCGCGACGGCGGTCTGGACGATCCTCGACAGAAAACGGCCGGCGTATGCTCGCCTGGAGAGAGGGCTCCGGGTCTACGTCCGGTTCGCGCTCGCCGCGGCGATGCTCACGTACGGCGCGTACAAGGTCATCCCGTCCCAGTTCGCCCTGCCCTTCCCCAGCCAGCTGATCGAGCCCTTCGGGAAGGCCTCGCCGATGGGCCTCCTATGGCTCTTCATGGGCGCCTCCTCGGGATACACCATCTTCGCCGGCGCCGCCGAGATGCTCGGCGGCCTGCTCCTCGCCTTCCGCCGTACCGCGTTGCTCGGCGCGCTCGTGAGCATCGGCGTCCTCAGCCACGTGGTCGCCCTCAATTTGAGCTACGACGTCCCCGTCAAGCTCTATTCGCTCCACCTGCTGGCGATGGGGGTCTTCCTGACTCTTCCCTACCTGCGCCGGCTCTTCGACGGGCTCGTGCGGAACCGGCCGGTTCCGGCCGTCGCGTTCCCTCCACCGCGGCTGCGTTTCCGCCGCACCGCGCTCGTCGCGCAAGCGGTGCTGGTCGCCGCCTACGCCGGATATCTTTTGTACCAGTCCTACGACGCCAGCCAGCAATGGGGCAACTTCTCCACGCGGCCCCCGTTCTATGGGATCTGGACCGTCGAAGAGTTCTCTGTCGACGGAGTCGCCCGTCCGCCGCTCACGACCGATGCGACCCGGTGGCGCCGGGTCCTCTTCGAGTTCCCCGGCTACCTGAGCGTCCAGCTCATGGACGGCTCCCGAAAAGCCTATGGCCTCGTTCTCGGGAAACGCCGGTTGACCCTCCAGTCGGACGACAAGAGCGGGCGGTCCTCTTTCGCCTACAGAGAGACGCCGCCGGGGCTCCTCGCGCTCGCCGGGACGCTGGAGGGGCGCCCGACACGGCTCACGCTCCGCCGGGAGGACGAGAGCGCGTACCGACTCGTCAGCCGTGGCTTTCATTGGATCCAGGAGACGCCCTTCAACCGGTGACCGCCAAGGAGATCCGCCTCATGCAGCCGGCGATCGAAGCTGCGACGCCTGTCGCTCCCGTCTGGAGCCCGGCTCTGCGGGTCCTCTTCCGCTTCGTCTTCTCCTACCTGGTGCTCTACAATTTCCCCTTCCCGCTGTACTACATCCCCTATGCCGGGAGGATCGCCTCGCCCTACGAGGCCCTTTGGCCCGCTCTGGTCCCCTGGGTCGGCACGCACCTGTTCCACGTCGACGCCAGCACCCTCCCCAACGGCAGCGGCGATACGACCTACAACTACGTGCAGGTGTTCTGCTTCCTGGTGATCGCGTCGATCGTGGCGGTCGTCTGGACGATCCTCGATCGCAAGCGCGCCCATTATGCCCGCCTCCACGAGGGTCTTCGGATCTACGTCGGCTTCGCCCTGGGCGCGGCGATGCTCTCCTACGGCGCCTCCAAGGTCATCCAGGCGCAGTTTCCAGAGCCGCCGCTCGACCGTCTCCTCCAGCCCATGGGCGACGCGTCGCCTATGGGCCTGGTGTGGACGTTCATGGGCGCGTCCGCGGCCTACAACGTCTTTGCCGGCGCCGCCGAGATGATCGGCGGCCTGCTCTTGACCGCCCGCAGGACCACCCTGTTGGGAGCGCTGGTGAGCCTGGGAGTGCTGACGAACGTCGTGGCGCTCAACTTCTTCTACGACGTTCCGGTCAAGCTGTATTCGTCGCATCTGCTCGCCATGGCGATCTTCCTGATCGTTCCCGACCTGCGGCGGCTGGTCGACCTGCTCGTGCTCCACCGCGGGGTAGAGCCGGTCGCGATCCCGCCGCTCGTCCGGCGCCTCTGGCTGCGCCGCGGGGCCTTGGTGCTCCGTACCCTCTCAGTCGTCGCCTACACGGCGTTCCTGCTGCACACGACCTATGAGGACAACCGAACCTATTCCCAGCAGGAATCGAAGGCGCCGCTCCACGGCATCTGGAACGTCGACGAGATGGGGATCGACGGGCAGGTCCGGCCGCCGCTCGTCACCGACCGGGAGCGGTGGCGGCGGGTGATCTTCCACTCTCCGGGCACGATGGCCATCCAGCTCATGAGCGATTCGCGCGTGCGCTACGTCCTCCACCTCGACAACCGCAACGACCTCAACGAGGGCGTGATGACGTTGGGCAAGCGCGACGATGCGAAGTGGAAGACGACTTTCTCCTACGCGCAGCCCAAGCCCGGGCTCCTGACCCTGGAGGGAACCTTGGACGGCCGGAAGATCCGGGCCAGGCTCCACCTGGAGAAACCGCCCCAGTTCCTGCTCACCACCCGCGGCTTCCACTGGATCAACGAGCGCCCGTTCAACCGCTGACGCGCCCCCGGGGATGCGAAGGTTCCAGCCAGAGGGTTCCCCGGGCTCTTGCCCCCGCCTTCATTTCGTAAAAATGACGCCCTCGGCTTGCCTTGGGGGGAGCCTAGCCAATTGTCACATCCGCATTTGCGTCCTTCCGGATTAGAATTTTTACTGCTCAGTTGCTATGATACGGCTCTCACGCACCTGCGGGCCGATTTGTCGCCACCAAGGAGGCTTAGAGAGCCGCCCGAGCCGAAGCCTTGGTTCTCAGCAGGTTCCCTTGCACGAGGAGAACGAGATGAAAAAAAGACAATGGTTCGCGTTCTTTGCGGGATTCATCTTTTTCGTTGCCCCGGCTGCGCAAGCGTCCAGCCACCGAGAGGCCCCTGGGACCACGAAGATGCCCAAGGTAGACGGCACCGACTTCTATATTTTTAACAGCTATGAACCGGGCCGCTCGGGCTATGTGACCATCCTCGCCAACTACGTGCCCCTGCAGGACGCCTACGGTGGCCCCAACTTCTTTACCCTGGATCCCGACGCGCGCTATCGCATCCACATCGACAATGTCGGAAACGGAACCGAGAGCCTGACCTTCGAGTTCAAGGTCGCCCAGAGGTTCGACAACCTCCAGTTGACGGTCGGCGGCAAGAACGTTTCGGTTCCGGTCATCAACGTCGGCCCAGTCTCCCTCGGCAATCCTGCGACTCAGAATGTCTTCGAAAGCTATACTCTCAAAGTCATCCGCGGTGCGTTGGACAGCCCATCGCGGACCGTGGCCTATGCCTCCGATGTAGTCACGGGTTCGCATCGTTTCGGCAAGCCGCTCGACAACATCGGACAGAAGTCGATTCCTAACTATGCTGACTACGCTTCCAAATTCATCTACAACATCACCATCCCGGGCTGCGGTCAGTTGCAGGGCAAAGTCTTTGTCGGCCAGCGCCACGATGGTTTCGCTGTCAACCTGGGCGAGATCTTCGACTTGGTCAACATCGACAACCCGATTGGCTCCCGAGACGCCGAGCCGAACAGTTTGACGGACAAGAACGTCACCACCTTTGCCCTGGAAATCCCTGTTAGCTGCCTATTATCGGGCTCCAACCACGTCATCGGTGCCTGGACCACCGTGGCGCTGCCGCGCAACCGAGTCCTGAACGACGCCCCCGATTTCCGCGACTTCAACCAGTCCGGCGACGCCGTGCAGGTCTCCCGCCTTGGCATGCCGCTGGTTAACGAGCTCGTCATCGGCCTCAAGGACAAAAACAAGTTCAACAACAGCAAGCCGAAGAGCGACGCTCAGTTCGCCGACTACGTGACCAACCCTACTCTGCCGGCGATTCTCGAGCTGCTGTACGGTTCGGCCGGCGTCAGGGCGCCGACCAACTTCCCGCGCCGAGATCTCGTCGCTACCTTTCTGACCGGCATCGCAGGCATCAACCAACTCGGTGGTCCAGCGGAGATGGTTCGTCTCAACACTTTGATTCCGGCGGTTCCGCCAAGCGGCCAGAACAACCTCGGCCTGCTCGGCGGCGACCTTGCCGGGTTCCCTAATGGCCGCCGCCCCGGGGACGATGTAGTCGATATCGTGCTGCGAGTTGCGATGGGCGTCGAGTGCCACGCCTTCCCCGGAGTCTACTGCTCGCCGTCCGATGCGCCCTCAGGTAACCTTCCGTTCACCGACGGGACGCTCAACGACGTGAGTCAGTTCGATGCCGCTTTCCCTTACTTGAAGAATCCCATCGGAGCCGCGCCCAACAGTCTTCCGAGTGCCGAGAGTTTCGTCGTTGAATGGATACCGGCCTCACCAAGTGAATTTTTGGGAGCTGAGATTCCAACGGTAAAGTCGATAACCTGTCCCTGCGGGAGTTCTACAGTAACATGCTTTAGTGTGTCGAATTGTTCAAGCTGCTGTTCCCTCTATAACGATTGGATCACGGCAGGCCGCCCCCACACGGTTGATTAGGGGATCGCCGTTTCTCTCAGTTTCGGCCGAGTTTGGCTATCCCCCCCAGAGGTGCCACACGACCCTCTGCGCCCAAGCTCTGCTCACCACCTGAGGCTTTCACTGGATCAACGAACGTTCGTTCAACCGCTGACCCAAAACGACTCGAAGTCGCGAGATTTTGGGTTGGCGGCGTAGGGCGGCTCCCCGTGGCCGCCCTCCAGGGCACCCACGGGGGGTGCCCCTACAACAGAAGCGTTCGCGGCGTCAGGAGGCGGCGGTAGCCGTCGCGGGATTGGCGGCGCCCTCGTCCGGCTGGTCGTAGTGGACGGCCAGGCGGAGCGAGCGGAGGAGCTGCTCTCGCCGATAGCAGGCATAGGGGAGGAGGAGCGAGAGGCCGAGCCGACGGCCGAGGAGGGCGGGACCGCCGCGGTGGCGGGGGAGGAGCGAGACGGCGCGGAGGAGGCCGCCGACCAGGGAACGCAGGAGGAGCCGGCGCGCCTTGGAGAGCCTCAGGGTGTCGAGCGCCCCGGCCGGAATCGGGCAGCCCACCGTCTTCGCGGTGACGAGGAGGGCGGTGTAGACGATCCCCTCGGCGCCATCCTCGCGAGCATGGGCGGCGAGAAGCGGCCAGTCGATCGGCAGGCGGCGCACGGTCTCGGCGAGCGCGAAGAGCTCTTTGAGGCGCAGGAAACGCTTGCGGCAGGCGTTGATGGCGAGCGAGATCACGAGATCCTCGGGGGCCATCACGAAGGCCGGCTGGCCGCGCACGTCGATTGGCCGGGCGTCGCGCCAGATGCGTTCGAAGCGGACGGGGAGGAGGCCGTTCATGGTGACGTCGTGGTGGGTCCGGTAGTCGCACTCGATCCCCACGGCGTAGAGCGGCCGCCGGACCTCCCAGTCGCCGCGCGGCAGGGGCTCGCCCTGCGGGCGGCGGACGACGAGGTCGATGTCGTTCGAGATCACCCAGGCCGGCGACTCGTAGACGATGAGATCGAGGGCGGCGCCTTTGAGAAGCATGGCGTCGAGGCCGCCCGCGGCGAGATGGGCGAGGGCCGCCCGCAGGGTGATCCCCTCGCGCTCCTTGATCGCCGCGTTCTCGAAGAGGGCGAGCTCCAGGCGGAGGGCGAGCTCGGCCGGGTAGCCGAAGGCGGCGATGCCGGCGATGCCGGCGCGCGCCAGGTTGACCCCCACGATGGGCAGCACCCCGTGCCGCTCGGCGGTCGTCACCAGGCGCTCCCAGTCGATCGTCCGCCCCGCCTTCTGGGCCGCGCGGCACTCCTCAGCGATCGCTTCCTTGTGCTCGTCCGCGAGCTCCTGCCGGGTGCAGGCGAAGAGGATGCGGTCCTCGGCTCTCATCCCGCTTTCCGTTCGAGCAGACCGCGGAGCAGGCGGGCGGCGGCGGCGAGGTCGCGGCCGGTCTCCAGGCGGTAGCAGTCGCTCGCCGCGGAGAGGACGGCGAGGGCGTCCAGATGGGCCTGGGAGGAGCGCGGCTCGGTGAGGAAGACGTTGGGCGCGAGCTCCAAGAGCGCCTCGTCGGGAGCGATCTCGGTGAGCACACTCTCCGGCTCGCCGGAAACGTGGGGGAAGACGAGGAGCCCCGGCGCGCACTCCCAGGTCGTCCCGGCGGTCTCCGGCGGATTCAGGAGCCGGGCCGCGAGCTGGAGCTTGCGCCAGCCGCCGTGCGACGGCGCGGTCAGGTGCGGCGCCAAGTCCGGAAAGAAGGCGGCGCTCTCGTCGGTGAGGTCGATTTCGTCGGGAAAGGCGAGGAGGCGGAGCGCGTCGCCCGCGTCGCCCGCGCTGGGGGGCTGGGCGAGGAACAGCATGTCGTCCCCCATGAAGCTCAACCCGGCCTGCGCCAGGGCGACGGCGAGGGTCGACTTGCCGGCGCCGGAGGTCCCCGGGAGGACCAGGGCCCGGCCGTTGAGGGCGAGGCTCGCCGCATGCACGTTGTAGAGGCCATGGCGCTTGGCGAGCTCGGCGAGGGGCAGGGTGAAGAGAGGATGGGAGAGGAGCCAGAGATCCTCTTCGCGCAATCCCTGGACGAGAATCCGGGTCCGTCTCCGGGCCGGCTCGCAGAGCGCCGCCAGGCGTTCTCCCAAGCGGATGTAGAGGAGATCCCCGGCCGGCTGGTAGAGAACCTCGCCGCCGGGAGGATCGTAGACCGGCCGCGCCCCGGCAGGTCGTGCCGGGAAATCCGCCTCTGACAAGGCGGCGGCGAACTCGAAGACGAGGTCGTCGTCCCCCGAACCGTCTGCCGTCCGGCCCGCGGGCAGCTGGGCGAGCCGCGCGCTCACCGCGGCGAGGACCCGCTCCATCCCCGGCGCGCCGTGGACGCCGAGCGACAGGCGGTCGAGCGCGAAGGATCTCAGGAGGTCCATGGGCCTCCCGTCGCGGGGAGCGTTGCTGCCGGGGAGGTTGCGGTGGTGGAAGGGGTGGACGCAGTGGACGGCGGGGACGGGATGCGGAACATCTCGACGAAGAGCGGCCGGGGATCCTGCGTCTCGACGAGCGGCTCGCCGTCCTGTTCGAGCCAGCAGTGCCCGGAGAAGCTGCCGTCGATTTCGCCCATGCCGAAGCGCAGCGTCACCTCGGCCCCGGCGCGGCGGAGGAAATAGTAGAGGGTGACGCCGCGGGTGAGGCAGCCGGAGCGGATGACCGGGTGCCCGGCGAGGAGCAGGCGGTGGATCCGCCGCACCAGGGCGTCGACCGCGGCGGCCGGCAGGGGCGGAAGCGCCCGCGCCCGGGAGCGGGCGGACGGCTCGATCAGGGGAGCCAGTCGGTCGATCCGCCGCCGCAGCAGGAAGGGGACGACGAAGGCGGCGAACAGGCAGACCCGGCAAGCGTAGAACCGGCCCGCGGCGAAGGCCGGCAACGCGGGCAAGGGTGGGGGTGGGGAGGGCTGGCTCGTCACCGCTCGTCCCTCAGGGCTGACTGATGACGAGGCCGTCGGTGAGCAACTCGCCCAGGAACTCCATCACGTCAGCCTCGACGGTCTCCCGGGGCGCATCGTACTCCGCGCAGAGCGTCGCGGCGATCTCGGCGACGGTGCGATTCCCATCGCAGAGATCCCAGATCCGGCCGCTCACGTCGTCGAGGGCGAAGTAGTTGCCGTCCGACGGATCGAGGAGGACGCGGGTGTCGGCGGCGCGCTGGGAGAGAAGGCCTTCCTTCTGGCGGTAGCGGGTCTCGGGTGCGATCATGGCGCCGATTGTACCCGCAAGAAAAATGCCCGCCAATGAGGAGGGGTCAAAGAGGCCCGTCAGCCCAAAATTTCCTTCGCCACCAGGGCCCCGTTCCGGACGCAGTCGGGAACCGAGATGCCGGTTAAGAAGTTGCCGCCGATGTGGAGCCCGGGGAGGTCCCGCTCGATGGCGTTCTTTAAGTCCACGAAGCGGCCGTGGCCGATCTCGTACTGGGGGATCGCCCGTGGCCAGCGGCGGACGAGGCGGAAGACGGGGCGAGCGGCGGCAGAAACACCGAGCGTTTCGCCGACCTCCGACTCGATCGTGGCGGCGATCCGGTCTTCGTCCCAGGTGACGAGCTCGGGGTCGGTCCGGCCGCCGGCGAAAACGGCCAAGGCGACGTGGCCGGCAGGCGCGCGGTCGGGGAAGATCGTCGAGGGGAAGAGGCAGCCGAGCGTGCGCTTCCCCTCCTTCCTCGGCACCAGGTAACCGAAGCCGTCGAGAGGGTGGGCGACGTCCTCCCGGCGGTAGCCCAGGGCGACGACGGCGACCGGCGCGTAGGGGATCTCGGCGAAGGCGAGGCTCCGGCCGCCGGTCGCCACTTCCAAGAGACCGGCCGCGACGTCCGCCGGGACGGCGAGGAGCACCCGCCGGGTCGAGAGCGGTCCGGCGTCGGTCTCGATCCGGAAGCCGTCTGCCGCGGGGAGGACCCGGCGGGCGGCGACGCCGGTCCGCACGTCGCCGATCTCCTGGGCGAGCCGCCGTGGCAGCTCCGCGAGGCCGGTGCGGAAGGAGAGGAGAGTGCCGTGTCCTCCGGCATCTCCGGTCTCGCCAGCCGTCCGCTGACCTCGGCGCCGGGCGATCGCCCCACGGAGGAGGCTTCCGTGCTCGCGTTCCAGGGCGGCGATCTTCGGTACGGCCCAGCGCAGGGAGAGCCGCTCAGGGTCGCCGGCATAGACCCCGGAGACGAACGGACCCACCGCGTAGTCGAGAAAATCCGGCCCCAGGCGCCGCCGCACGAAGGTGGCGACCGATTCCTCCGGATCGCCCTCCGGCCGCCCGATCCAGGGCTCGCGGAGGAAGCGGAGCTTGGCGCGGAGGGGAAAGAGCGGGGTGCAGAGCAGGCTGCCCGGGCCGCCGGGCAGGGGGTGGAGCCGGCCGCCCTTTAAGAGATATCGCCTCTGGGCCTCCGGCGAGGCGGCGATTCTCTCCCCGTCCAGACCCGCCGCGGCGATCAGCCGGCCGATTCCCGAGGCATCGCCGGCATCGCCCTTGGCTTCGACCACCGTATTGGGGCCGAGCTCGAAGTGCCAGCCGCCCTCCACATAGGTCTCGATCGCTCCGCCCACGCGAGGCGAGGCTTCGAGAACGGCGACGGCGGAGCCGCCCCGGCGCAGGCGAAAGGCGGCGGCGAGGCCGGAGATGCCGCCGCCGATCACGATGGCGTCGAAACGAGAGAGGGCTGCCGAGCTCATCGGGTTCCATTATCCGCGGAACCCGGGGGAACGGCGACTTTACGCCATCGCCTGCATCGCGCCTGGGCCCTCGTGCCGGGGGAAGTAGGCGAGGGAGAGCTGGCGTTCGGTCGCCATCGCCTTCTTCATCTCCGAGAGACCTTTGCGGATGCGCGACTTGACGGTGCCGAGCGGCGCCTGCAGACGATCCGCGATGTCCTGGTGGGTCAGCCCCTGGAAGAAGGCGAGCTCGATACAGGTGCGCTGCTCGGCGGGCAGGTCGCGGAGGGTGCTCGCGATCAGCTTCTGCTGTTCCCACTCCTCGATCCGATGGGTGCCGAGCGGCGCGGCGCACCGCGGAATTTCCGGATGGTCCTCATAGCGCGTCTCCCGCCTGATGCGCGAGACCTCGCTGCGCAGCCGGTCGATGGCACGATGGCGGGCGAGCATGATCATCCAGGAGAGGGGGGCGAGACCGTCCGGACGATAGGCGCCGGCCTGCTCCCAGATCTGTAAGAAGACTTCCTGGAGCACCTCTTCGGCCTCCGCACGGGAGCGGAGGTGACGAACGAGAAAGCCCAGAATTGCCGGAGCGGAGCAGTCGAAGAGCTCCGCGAATGCACCCTGATCGCCAGTGGCGACGCGACTCATAAGGTAGAGGTGCCGATCCTGATCCCCAGCCCTATTATTTTTCACAAAAACCTCCCGAGCATTGCTGATTCATTGGCTCGCCCAGAGAAACTGCAAGAAGCAATCCATCCGATTTTAGCGATGGTTCTATTTCAGGCTCTACACCGGGAGGCGCCGCTCAACGCGATTTCGGAGGGCTCGGGGAACGTCCAGGTTTTGGACGTCTTGCGCGCCGTCCAGACAACTCGGGCGGCCTCGACTGCGGAACCGGAATTGCATCCCCTTCGCATGGAGGTTCTTCATGATGTTCAAGCATTCGCGCAGCCCCCTCTCGCTCTCCCTGCTCGCTGTCGTCCTCTGGCTCGGGAGCGCCCTGGCGGTCCGGGCGCAGGCGGGTACGGTCTGCGGGGGCTTTGCCAACGTCAAGTGTCCCGACGGCCAGGCCTGCCGGTTCCCCGCCGCGCAGTGCGGCACGACGGACCTCGCCGGCACCTGCGTCGCCGTGCCCGCGACCTGCCAGGAGGCCGGTCCCCAGGTCTGCGGCTGCGACGGCATCACCTATGGAAACGAGTGCCAGCTCCTGAAGGCCGGCGTTCGGGCGGCCAAGGCGGGAGCCTGCCATGCCGCCCAGGAGCCCGCCGCCTGCAAGGGCGACGCGGACTGCACGGGGACGAGCAATTTCTGCGAATTCCTGGTGGGGACCTGCGGCGGCCAGGGCGCCGGGCGCTGCGTCGTCGAGCCCCAGACCTGTCCGCAGAGCTTCAACCCGGTCTGCGGCTGCGACAACAAGACCTACCCCAACGACTGCCTCCGCCGCGCCGCGGGCGTCTCGCAGAAGGCGACGGGGGAGTGCCCCTCGGCGGGTTGAACGTAGGGGACGACAGCCCTATCCGGAGACGTCCCGCAGTCCCCGTGGCCTGCGCAGGATATCGTTCAGGATCTGGGACGTCTCTACGCCCTCCGGTCACCCAACGGCGAAGGTGGTAGAGACGTCCCAAGTCCTGAACGATACCGTTTCATAGGCCACGGAGACCGCGGGACGTCTCCGCCGGGGCAATGCCCCGGCCCGCCTTGCGTGAACGCCCGATCTCCGTGGAACGCCTTCTCCTTTCCGCATACTATGAGGAGAGGCTTCGTCTCATAGGAGGGCTACCCATGGCGGGATTTCTGGAGGATCTCCGGTATGCCGTGCGCTCGGGGTGGAAACGCCCGGGGCGCTCGCTCGTCGTCGTCCTCAGCCTGGCCCTGGGCCTGGGGGCCAACGTCTCTGTCTTCAGCTATCTCGACTTTCTCCTCTGGGCCGAGCTGCCGGCCCGAGCGCCGGAGCGCCTGGTCGCCGTCGAGCAGGAGGCCGTGGGCGGCCAGGGACCGTTCTCCTACCCCGACTATCTCGACTACCGCGATCGCAACCGGGTTTTAGACGACCTCGCCGCGGCGGCCTCGTTCAACTCCACGGTCGATACCGGGAGCGCCACCGTCAACGCCTGGGGCCAGCTCGTCAGCGGCAACTTTTTCAGCCTCCTCGGGATCGAGCCCCAACGCGGCCGCACCCTGACCCCCGACGACGATCGGCCGGGCGCCGAGCCCGCCGCCGTCCTCTCCACCCCCTTCTGGCACCGTGCCTTCGAGGGCGACCCCCGGGTGTTGGGGCGCCTCGTCCGTCTGAACGGCCACCCGGTGCGGATCGTCGGCGTCATGCCCGATCATTTCCTCGGCACCGGCTTTCCCACCGACGCCTACCTGACGATCGCTCAACAGGATCTGGTCCGGGCCGGTGTCGGCGGCCGGCTCTCGGACCGCCGCGCCGAATGGCTGTATCTCTGGGGCCGCCTGCGTCCCGGAGTCGAGCCGGGCCAGGCGCAGGCGGCGCTCGCCGCCGTCGCCCGCGGGCTCGACCCGGTGGACCCGCGGCCGGGGATGCCGCGGCGGCTCCACGTCCTCCCTGCCGGCCGGGTCGTCGATCCGGCGACCCGCGCCCTCCTCCTCCCCGCCGCCCAAAGGATTCTGCTCTTCGTCGGTCTCCTCCTCCTCGCCTGCGCCAACGTCACCAACCTGCAACTCGCGAGCGCCGTCGACCGTCGGCACGACCTCGCGGTGCGGGTGGCCTTGGGGTCCGGCCGCTGGCGCCTGGTCCGCCAGATGCTCGCCGAGAGCGTGCTCCTGGCCCTCGCCGGCGGAGCGGTGGGTCTGGGGCTGGGCTTCGAGGCCAGCCGCCTCATCGAGAGCACCCTCCGCGTCGCCAGCATGTCGACCGGTCTGGGGAGCTACGGGGAGGATCTCGTCCAACTGCGCCTGGACTTCCGGGTGCTCGCCATCGCTCTCCTCCTCTGCCTTGCCGCCGGTCTCCTCTCCGGGCTGCTGCCGGCGCTCCGCGCCACCTCCCGGCGCCGCCTGCTCTCCTCGCACCGCGGCGGGGTCTCAGAAGATGCCGCCCCGGGCTCCCGGCTGGGGGCGCCGGTTCTCCTGGTCGTCGCCCAGGTGGCGCTCTCCACCTGGCTCCTCGCCGGCACCGGCTTTCTCGCCCAGAGCTTCTGGCGCCTGGAGCACACGCGGATGGGGTTCGACGCGGCGAACGTCCTCCTCGTCAGCAGCGTCCTCCCCGAGGGGCAGGAGGGCAACTCCCCGCGGCAGGCGAAGATTCTGGAAGAGATCGCAGACCAGGTGCGGACGCTCCCCGGCGTCCAATCCGTCGCCCTCTCCTGGGGCGTGCCGCTCGCCGGCTGGAGCCACAATGGGAAAGTCGAGGTGCCGGAACGGCGCGGCCAGCCGCTCACCCCGAACCTCTCCGTCGTCGGGCTCGGCTATTTCGAGACCCTGAAGATCCCCCGGCTCGCCGGCCGCGCCTTCGAGCGCCGGGATCAAGACGGCGCCCCCAGGGTGGCGATCGTCAACCAGTCCCTGGCCGCCGCGCTCTGGCCGGGAGGTAGCGCGCTCGGCCGACGGCTCCTGCTGCCCGGCCCCCCCTCCCGGCCGGGGCACGCGGACTCCGGACTCGCATCGGCGCTCGTCCCGGCGGAGGTGATCGGGGTCGTCGCCGACACCCGTACGGTCAACCTTTGGGAGCGTCCGGCGCCTCTCCTCTACCTGCCGCTGGCGCAGAACCCGCACCGCCTGATGACGCTCCTCGTCCGCACCGCGGGCGCGATCGATCCCGCCGGCCTGCAGCCGACTCTCCGCCGCGAGCTGCGGCGGAGCCATCCGGAGATGGCGATCCTGGACGTCCTGCCCTTCGCGCTCCACCTCGAACGGAGCCTGTGGAACCAGCGCATGAGCTCGCAGTTCCTCGCCCTCTTCGGCGCCCTGGGTTTAGCCCTCGCCGGGCTCGGCCTGGGGAGCGCCATGAGCTTCTCGGTCAGCCGGCGGACGCGGGAGATCGGCGTCCGCATGGCCCTGGGGTCGACGCCCGGCGGGGCGCTGGGGCTGGTGCTCCGTCGCGCGCTCCTCCAGGTGGCGCTCGGCGTCGTCCTGGGGCTCGGGGCGACCCTCGCCTTCCTCCGGCTCCTGGCCGGCCTGATGCAGGGGACCGAGACGACCGCCGACCCGCTGACGATCCTCGCCACCATCCTCGTCCTCTTCGCGGTCGGCCTGGTCGCCGCCTGGGCACCCGCCCAGCGAGCGGCGAGGATCGATCCCTCCGTCGCCTTCCGGGCGGAGTGAGGCGACCGACAGGAGATCAGGGGCGGAAGAAATAGAGGAGCCCGCGGACGATCCACCAGATCCCCACCAGGCGGAAGATCCAGAGGAGGTTCCGCACCCCGAGGAGAAAGAAGTTGTGGATCGGGAAGGGTACCGCCGGCCGCTCGACCGGCTTGCCCAGGAAGGGGCCGAGGGCGGCGACGTTCACGGTCAATCCGACGACGAGCTGGAAGAGAGCGGTGATCGCAGGGAGGGGAACCGGCCGGCCGGCGGCTCCGAGGGCGGTCCAGGCGAGGCTTCCCAGGAGGAGGAGCAGGGGAAGAAAGATGCCGATGCGGAGGACGAGCCGCCAGGCGAAGGCGTTGGCGAAGAAGCGCGCCGCGGGGGTGCGATGGCCGGGGCAGCAGCGGGCGGTGAGCGGCCCGGCGGCGGTTTCGAGCTCCAGCGTCTCGGAAGCTTGGGGGAGAGCGCGGTTGCACCACAGGCACTTGGCGGCCCGGGCGCGCTCCATGTAGGGACGGGCGAGGAAGCGGTGCCCCACCATGAGCACGACCCCGGCGGCGAGCGAGAGACCGATCGGCTCCGGGTGACGGACGAAGAGGAAGAGCACGACGGGGATGAAGAGGAAGAGGAGGACGCCCGTCGCCTGCAGGCGGAAGGGGGACGGGTGAGGGTCGGCAGAAGGGGCTGGCATGGGATTTTGGTGCAGTATCCCACGGCATCCCGCGGCCGTGGGTGCTATCCTCGCGCCACCGAAGGAGAGTCGTCATGGCGGAAGTCATCCCAGAGCTCAAGGCCGCGGTCGAGGGGGAGGAGGGGATCTTCGTCGTCCGCGGGAGCGGCAGTTGCCGGGGCTGGAACAACATCCAGTACCGGGTGGGGCTGTCGGCGAAGAACGTCCCGGCGCAACACCTGTCGATGAACGTCGCCACCATTCCCCCCGGCGGCGTCGCCTACGCCCACATCCACGTCGGTTTCGAGGTCATGCTCTACATCCTCGAAGGGCGGGTGAGGCACGAGTACGGGAAGGGCCTGAAGCAGGCGGTCGAGAACGGGGCCGGCGACTTCATCTTCATCGAGCCCGGGGTGCCCCACGAGGTGTTCAACCTGAGCGCGACGGAGCCGGTCGTCGCCGTCGTCGCGCGCTCGGACGCCTCGGAGTGGGAGAACATCGTGAACTACGACCGCGCCAGCGAAAGCTGAAGGCCACCGCTTGAGCCCTGCCCCGATCGTGATCACCGGCATGCACCGGTCGGGGACCTCGCTCGTCGCCTCCTGGTTCGCCGCGGCCGGGGTCGACCTCGGTGGCCGTCTCCTCGCCGCCGACGCCGCCAATCCCACCGGCTACTTCGAGGATCTGAGCTTCCTCGACCTCGACCGCCGGATGCTCCTCGCCGCCACTCCGGACGGCGAGCCCGGCCATCCCGACTGGGGATGGACGGAGAGCGAGCGGCTCGACCGCGGCCGTTTCGCGGCATTCGAGGATGCCGCTCGCTCGCTCCTCGCCGGCCGCTCCGGTCTCTGGGGCTGGAAAGATCCGCGGACGGCCCTCCTTCTCGACTTCTGGGACGCTCTCCTGCCGGACGCCCGCTACGTCCTCCTCTATCGCTTCCCCTGGGAGGTCGCGGACTCCATGCAGCGCCTGGGGGCGGACGTCTTTTTAGAGCACCCCGGCTGGGCCTATCGCATCTGGGCCTTCTACAACCGCCACCTCCTCGACTTCTATAGCCGCCATCGCGAGCGCTGCCTGCTCGTCTCGGCCGACGCTCTCCTCGGGGGGCCCGAGCGCCTGCGGGAGCTCCTCGCGGCGAAGCTCGGGGTCGTGCTCCCCGAAATCCCTCTCGCGACTGCGGGCGACCTCTTCTCCCGGGTCGGCGGCGCGGACCCCCGGGTCGTCCTCGCCGCGGCCGCCCATCCCGACTGCGCCCGGCTCCTCGCCGATCTCGATCGTGCGGCGGATCTCTCCGCGGCCGATCTGTGGTCGGCGCCGCCGCCCGACGGCCGCCGCCTTGCGGCGGCGGATGCGACCGCGGTCGATCTCTCGATCGTCATCCCCTGCCACGACGATGGCGAGCTGCTGATCGAGGCGGTGGCGAGCGCCGAGCGGAGCGCCCCGGAGCGCACCGAGCTCCTGATCGTCAACGACGGCTCGACCGAGGCGCGGACGCTCGCCCTCCTCGACCTCCTCCGCCGCGCCGGCTATCGGGTGATCGACCAGGCGAACGCCGGCCTCGGCGCGGCGCGCAACCGCGGGGTCCGGGAGGCGCGTGGCCGCTACCTCCTGCCGCTCGATGCCGACAACCGCCTGCGGCCAGGTTTCCCGGCGGCGGCGGTGGCGGTCCTCGACGCCGAGCCCGAGGTGGGGGTGGTCTACGGCGACCGCGAGGATTTCGGCTGTCGCGCGGGACGGGTCACGGTGCCGGAATTCGATTTGGACGGACTTCTCCGCGCCAACTCCATCGATGCCTGCGCCGCGTTCCGCCGCGAGGTCTGGGAGCAGTGCGGCGGCTACGACAGCACCATGCCCGCGATGGGCTGGGAAGACTGGGACCTGTGGATCGGCGCCGCCGAGCGCGGCTGGCGTTTCCACCGCCTCCCCGAGGTCACCTTCGAGTACCGGGTGCGGCCGGGCTCCATGGCCACCCGCCTTTTGACCGCGGCGGTCGGCGAGCCCCTCCGGCTCCACATGATCGACAAGCACCGCGACCTCTTCAGACGCCGGCTGCCGCAGCTTCTCACCGCCCAGCACGAGGTGAAGCTCGCCCAGTCGGAGCTCACGGGCACGGCGGCCGAGCGCGACCGGCTGCGGGCCGAAGGGGACCGCCTGCGGGTCGAAGGCGACCGGCTGCGGGCCGAGCGCGACGAGCTCGCCCGCCAGCTCGCGGCGAGCGAACAGGGCTTCACCGCCGTCCGGGAGGAGCGGGGGAGGCTCGAAGACGAGCGCTTCCGGCTCTACGACGAGCTCGCCGCCTGGCAGGAGCGGGTGGCCGCCATGGCGGCCACCCGCTCCTGGCGGCTGCGGGAATGGCTCCTCAGGCTGTGGCGACGGTAGCGCGGGCGGGCCCACCCGCTCGTATATCATCCCCGAGATGCCGCCGATGCCGTCGAATCCGCCGCCCAACATCCTGTTCATCCTCGCCGACCAGATGCGCGCCGACGCCCTCGGGATCGTCAACGGCTGGACCCGGACCCCCCACCTCGACCGCCTGGCGCGCGGCGGCTTCCTCTTTCACGGCCTCACGACCAACTCGGCGGAATGCATCCCCGCCCGCTTCAGCCTCGCCCTCGGTCTCTACCCGCACCAGACCGGCGTCTTCGAGAACAGCGTGCAGACGCTCAATCCGCGCTATCCGAGCTGGACGCAGGCGATCGAGCGCGCCGGATACCGTACCAGCCTCTTCGGCAAGACCCATCTCCATCCCCATGAGGGCGACCTGCGGGATCGCGCCCATCTCCTGCACGCCTATGGGCTGCAAGTGGTGGATGAGACGGCCGGCCCCCATGCGAGCATGCATGTGCGGAGTCACATGACCGAGTCCTGGGAAGAGCAGGGGCTGTGGGAGCGCTTCCGCCAGGATCTGGCCGCGCGCGTTCGCGACAAGCGTCACGTCGCCCGGCCCTCGGTGCTCGGCGCCGAGCATCACTACGATACCTACGTGGGCCGCCAGGCGGCGAAACACCTGGCGGATCTGGACGCTCAAAAGCCCTGGTTCTGCTGGGTGAGCTTCGGTGGCCCGCACGAGCCCTGGGATGCTCCCGAGCCCTACGCGAGCCTCTATAGCGAGGCGGAGATCCCCCCTCCCATCCCGCGGATGGGCGGCCATGAGGAGGTCCGCGGCCTGCTCCGGCGGGCTTTCGATTCGGCCCACTACAGCCCGCCGCTCACCCCGGAAGAGGTGCGCGCGCTCCGCGCCAACTACGCGGGAAAGGTCACCTTGATCGACGAGCAGATCGGAAATCTCCTCGCCGTCGTCGAAAAGCGCGGCGAGCTCGACCGGACGCTCATCGTGTTCACCTCCGATCACGGCGAGATGAACGGCGACCAGGGCCTTCTCTACAAAGCCAATTTCCTGGAGCCCGTCCTCCAGCTGCCGCTCCTCGTGAAGCTTCCGAGGACCGCCGCCGCCGAAGCCGCCAGGAGTGGCGAGCTCCGCGCGATTGCCGAGCTGATGGACGTCGGCGCCACCCTGGCCGACTATGCCGGAGCGACGGAGGCTCTCCCCTCGCACGCCCGCTCGCTGCGGCCGCTGCTCGAAGGCCGGGCGACCGTGCATCGGGAGTTTGCGGTCAGCGAGTTTCTGGGCGACACGGCGATCCTCGATCCGCGGTGGAAAATCGAATTCGCCGCGGACGACCGCCCGGCGCTCCTCTTCGATCGCGCGAGCGATCCCTGGGAGCAGGTCAATCTCGCGGACGATCGTCGCCATGCGAGCACGCGGGCGGCGCTCCAAAAACGCCTGGACCGCTTCCGCGCCGTCACCCCCGCTCCGAAGATCGAGGCGACCCATGCCGGTTGAGCCGATTGAGCCCGAATCCGTCCTCTTCGTGACGCTCGATTCCTGTCGCTACGACAGCTTCGCCGCCGCGGAGCTGCCGGCGATGCGCCAGGTCGGCCCGCTCTTCAAGGCGCAGGCTCCCTCTCATTTCACTTTCGGCTCGCACGCCGCGATGTTCGCGGGCTTCACGCCCGGGGTGGCGGCTCTCCAGGTGCCGCTCGTCAATCCGAAATTCGGCAAGATTTTCAAGCTCGTGGGGGCGGCCTTTCCCGGCAAGGGCGGCGAGGGCTTCACCCTCGAAGGACGAAACATCATCGACGGATTCAAGCGCCTGGGCTATCTCACCCTCGGTACCGGAGCGGTCGCCTGGTTCGATCCGAGCACTCCGGCCTCCCAGCTCCTGTTGAGCGAGTTCGACGAGTTCTTCTATCCGGGAAACTCCTGGTCGCTGGCGCGGCAGCTCGCCTGGATCGATCAGCGGATGGCGCTCCATCCACGGTCGCCGACTTTGGTGTTCCTCAACATCGGCGAGCCCCATGTCCCTTACTACCACGAAGGCGCGCCGTGGCCCCGGGAGGACAATCCCTGCGTGCCGTTCCAGAAGATCGATCGGTCGGCGGACTGCCGCTTCCGGCAACGGGCCTGTCTCGAATTCGTCGATCGGGCTTTAGCGCCTCTCCTCGCCCGGTTCCGGGAGGCGACGATCGTCCTCTGCGGCGACCACGGCGATTGCTGGGGCGAGGACGGGCTGTGGGAGCACGGCATCAGCCACGAGATGACGTTGACCGTGCCGCTCCTTCTCCGCCTGCGCGGGGTCGGGGTCGAGGGAGCGGGAGGCGAGAGTGCCGGATAGAGAGCCGGGCGGTTCCTACGACGTCGTGCCCAGCGGTCCGATCGAAAGCTTTCTCGCTCGCACCGAGGGGATGACCAGCCTCGCCGAGGCGAAATTTCTCTACGAGCTCGCCCGCGAGGCGCAAGGCGGCTGCATCGTCGAGGTGGGGTCCTATCGCGGTCGCTCGACCGTGGCGCTCGGCCGCGGCTCGCTCGACGGGCACCGGCTCCCGGTCTTCGCGGTCGAGCCGCACCAGACCTTCACCGGCGTGCTCGGCGGCCGCTTCGGTCCGGCCGACGCGGGAGCTTTCTATCGAGCGATCCTGGAGACCGGCTGCTATCACGTCGTGCGCCTCGTCAGCCTGAGCAGCGAGCAGGTGGTTTCCAGCTGGCGGCTGCCGGTCGCGCTCCTCTGGATCGACGGCGATCACAGCTACGACTCTGTCCGCCGTGACTTCTTGAGCTGGCGGCCGCATCTGATGGCGGGTGCCACCGTCGTCTTCGACGACGCGGACGACCCCGCGATCGGACCGCATCGCCTGATCGCCGAGCTTCTGGCGACCGGCGATCTTGAGAAGGTGCGGGAATTCGGCAAGATGACGGTCCTGCGGCTCTGCTGAACGGACTTTACGAAGTGAAATGAAAAAGCCCTCCCCGCCGGTCCGGCGAGGAGGGCTTCTGACGACGAGCGGAAGCTTTTCCGGTTTCTTACTGTCTCGCGAGCATCGTCGTCGCGGTGCCGGTGTCGGCGTTGTTGTTGCTACCGGTGTAGGTCACGGTGTGACCGCCGCCGGCGGCGTCGATGCCCGTGCCGTTGCCGACGATCGTGCAGTTGGCGAACCGGGTCGTGCCGTTGGGGTTGTCCGCCTTGATGCCGAACCCGTTCCCGATCGCGACGCAGCTGTCGAGGTTCAGGTTCACCGCGGTCGAGTTCGAGACGGCGATGAAGCCGGCGCCGGCGTTGCCGGCGGCGGTGGTGGTCTTCGCGGCCACCGTGCTGTTGTCCTCGACGCGGAGACCGAACTGATTGTTCCGCAGCTGCGTGTTCTCGATCATGCCGACGGCCGTCACGTTGGCGCCGGGCTTGACGCGGATGCCGCCGCTCGAGGCGCCGGTATTGTCACGGATGATCGAGTTGCTGACGTGGAGTTGGCTGGTGACGGCCGTCGCGCTCGTGGGAACGAAGTCGATGCCGATCTGCGTGAAGTGATTGATCGTGCAGTTCTCGACATGGACGACGCCCGCCGAAACGACCTTGATGCCGACGAGTCCCGTGCCGAGGCCCTCGATATCGAGCCCACGGATGATGACGACGTCGGTGTTCGCGGCAGCGATGACGATGGCGTTGGTGCCCGAGACCAGCACGCCGGCCTCGGTGCTCTCGCTCGAAGATGGTGATCGACTTGGTGATCGTCACCGCGCCGAAGCCGCCAGGATCGAGGACGTTGATCTCGCCGCCGGGGGCGGTCTTCGAGATGGCGCCCGCGAAGGTCTTGCAGGGTGCCGTGCGGCTGCAGGGGTTGGCGTCGTCGCCGACGCCCGAGACCCAGGTGCGGGTCGCCTGGGCGTAGGCCGGTACCGTGGCGGCGAACAGCGCCACCACCATCGCGATCGTACTGAGCACGAGGTTGCGTTTCATGGGAAGCTCCTCCAAAGGTGGGGTTAGAATAGGGCCCCCGAGACTGTAGGGCGGATCGCAGGAAAGGTCAACACGACCTTCCTTGCGCATGCAACTGCTTGAACGACGACTGGAACAAAGACAGAAAACCGGCGCGCGCGCCTTTGCCGAACCGGCGGCACGCTTCCACAGGCGCGGCGGCGGCCGATTCGTTACGACCGTCCCCGAATCCTACTGCTGGGCGACGGCAGCAGTGATGCCTGAGAAGATGACGTCAGAGTCGTTGTTCTTGTAGGTCAGGCAGGTACCGCCGCCGCTGGCCGAGATCGCCGTGCCGTTGTTGTCCTGGAAGCTGACATTGCCCAAGCGGACCGTGGTGCCGGCGATACAGACGACCCCCGCCGCTCCCATTGAGGCGTTGTGGGCCACCACGCACCGCTCGAGGGTCAGGTTTGCACCGCTGGCCGCCGCGGCAAAGCCGGAGAATGCGTTGTTCGTGGCGATGCTGTCACTTACATGGACGATCCCGGGGCCCTGGACCCTGAGGCCGACAACGTTGTGCTCCAGACGGACGTGATCGACGGTGGCCGTGGCCGTGCTCGCGACGTTGACGAGGACTCCCTGGCCGTTCGCGGGAATCGTGAAGATGCCGTTGTTGCGAATCACCGTGGTCGAGACGTGAAGTTGGCTGCCGGCGACGGTAGGGGCGAAGTTGATCCCTGTGGCCGTGAAGTTGTTGATCGTGCAGTTCTCGACGGTGACGTTGCCGCCCTGGATGACGTTGACGCCAGAGAGCCCGGTACCTGTTCCCTCGATGTCCAGGCCCCGGAGGATGACGGTGTCTGTCGGGTTGGGGACGTTGACGACGATGCCGTTGGTACCGGAGACGACGATGCCGGCCTGGAACCCCGAGGCGGAGAGGGTCACCGGCTGATTGATGGTCACGGCGCCGAAATTGCCTGGATTGAGGACGTCGATCTCGCCGCCCGACGCGGTCCTGGAGATCGCCCCCGCGAAGGTCTTGCAGGGCGCCGTTCGGGTGCAGGGGTTGGTGTCGTCGCCGTCACCATCACCCGAGATCCAGGTGATGGTCGCCGCCTGTGCGTACGCCGGTATCGTGGCGGCGAGCAGGAGTGAGAGAACAGCGAGCGTGCTAAGCAAAAGGCGACGTTTCATGGCAGGCTCCTTTGATGAGGAAGGTCAGGTGTCCTCTTGACTCTAGGGCAGGGCGCCGGCGGGGTCAACGACTACGCAAATAACGAACCTATGCGGACGTCAGAGGCAAAGAGCGGGATCGGACGTCCAGGACGGCACCCTTGCCCCCCTCCCGTCCATTAGCTAAGCTGCCCCCCGCGGTGACACTCCCATCCCCTTACCTCAGTTTCGAGGTGCAGAACATGCGATCTACTTGCTGGCGTCGAACGCTCGCGGTCCCTCTCCTCTCCCTGGCGCTCGTCGCCTTGGGCCTCGCGCGGCCCGCCGCCGCGGCGGAGAAGCCGGCGGCGAAGGCGCCTTCCGGCCTGCCGATCACCCTGGAGGAGCCCACCGAGCTCAAGCAGCTCAAGTTCCGCCTCTTGGGGCCGGCCTGGGGGGGGCGGGTGTCGCGGGTCGCCGGGGTTCCCGGCAATCCCGACGTCTACTATGCCGCCTCCGCCTCGGGCGGGGTCTGGAAGTCGGTCGACGGCGGCGAGCGGTGGAACCCCATCTTCGACGAGCAGCCGGTCTCCTCGATCGGCTCGATCGCCATCGCCCCTTCCGATTCCAACGTCGTCTACGTGGGGACGGGCGAGGCCAACATCCGCGGCAACGTGGCGGCGGGGGACGGCATCTACAAGTCGGTCGACGCCGGCAAGACCTGGACCCACGTCTGGCACCAGGAGGGGCAGATCGGCACGATGGTCGTCGATCCCCAAAACGCCGACGTCGCTTTCGCCGCCGTCCTCGGGCATGCCTTCGGGCCCAACCCGGAGCGCGGCGTCTACCGTACCCGGGACGGCGGCCGGACCTGGCAGCAGGTGCTCAAGAAAGACGAGTGGACGGGCGCCTCGGACGTCGCCCTCGATCCTGAAAACCCCCACATCGTCTTCGCCGGACTCTGGCAGGCGCGGCGGCGGCCCTGGGAGCTGACCAGTGGCGGTCCCGGAAGTGGCCTTTACGTCTCGCGGGATGGCGGCGACAGCTGGAAGCAGCTGACGGCCAAGGGCCTCCCCGGCGGGACCTGGGGCAAGGTGGGGATCGCCGTGGCCCCCTCGGACGGCCGCCGGGTCTACGCTCTGATCGAAGCCGAGGCGGGCGGGCTCTTCCGTTCGGACGACGGCGGCGAGAGCTGGTCGCTCGCCTCCGGCAACCATGAGCTGCGCCAGCGCGCCTGGTACTACACGACCCTCTCGGTCTCGCCGGCCAATCCGGACGAGGTCTGGTGCCCAGAGGTGCCGCTCCTCAAAAGCATCGACGGCGGCAAGACCTTCGAGCACGCCAAAGGCGAGCACCACGGCGACAACCACGACGTGTGGATCGATCCCAAGAACGCCAAGCGGATGATCGTCGGCAACGACGGTGGAGTGGATCTCTCCTTGAACGACGGCGAGACCTGGCTCACGCCGCCGCTGCCGCTCGGCCAGTTCTACCATGTGTCGGCGGACAACAATCTTCCCTTCAAGGTCGCCGGCGCCCAGCAGGACATCGGCACCGCCCAAGGGCCGGCCAATTCTCTTTCGACCGCCGGGATCCGGAATACCGACTGGTACGATGTGGGCGGCGGCGAGGCGGGTTTCGTCGTCTCCCAGCCGGACGACCCGGAGATCGTCTATGCCGGCGAGTACGGCGGCACGATCACCCGCTACGACCATCGGACGGGTGAGCTCCGAAACGTTTCGGTCTATCCCGACAATCCCTCCGGGCACGGCGGCGAGGATCTCCGCTACCGCTTCCAGTGGACGGCGCCGATCGCCCTTTCACCGCACGATCCGAAGGTCGTCTACCATGCCGGCAACGTCCTTTTCCGTACCCGGGACGGCGGCCAGACCTGGACGGCGATCAGCCCCGACCTGACGCGAAACGACAAGTCGAAGCAGCAATGGTCCGGCGGACCGATCACCGGCGACAACACCGGGGTCGAGGTCTACGACACGATTTTCGCCGTCGCCGAGTCGCCGGTCGAGAAGGGTGTGATCTGGACGGGGAGCGACGACGGCTTCGTCCAGGTGACCCGGGACGATGGCAAGAGCTGGAAAAACGTCACCGCTCAAGTCCCCGGCCTTCCCGAATGGGGGACCGTGGTGGCGATCGAGCCCTCGCATTTCGATGCCGGCACCGCCTACCTGGTGGTCGACGCCCATCGGCTGGACGACAACCGCCCCTATCTGTGGAAGACGACCGACTATGGCGCCAGTTGGAAGCGGCTCGATTCCCGGCTGCCGAAAGACGTTTATCTTCACGCCGTGCGCGAGGACCCGATGCGCCGCGGCACTCTCTTTCTCGGCACCGAGCGCGGGGTCGACTATTCGCTCGACGACGGCGCCAGCTGGCGGCGGCTGAAGCTCAACCTGCCGGCGGTGGCGGTGCACGACCTCGTCCTCAAGGATTCGAGCCTCGTCCTCGCGACCCACGGCCGCTCGCTGTGGATTCTGGACGACCGCCAGCCGCTCTATGAGATCTCGCCCGCCGTGACGGCGGAAGACGTCCATCTCTTCGCCGCGCCGGATGCGGTCCGCTGGACCTACCGGAACGCCTTCCGGGGCGGCTGGAACGCCGACAACCCCACCCCCGGTGCACGCCTCTACTACTGGCTCAAAACCGAGCCCAAGGGAGAGGTGACGATCGACATCCTCGACGCCCAGGGGACGCGGGTCAACACTCTCTCCTCCAAGCCCCATGCCCTGACCGGCTCCTCGGAGTACGTGGTGGAGGAGGGGGAGCTGTGGAAAAACCTCGCTCTCCCCAAGGATTCCGGGGTCCAGGTGGCGACCTGGGACACCACCTGGGCGGGAGCCGAGCTGATCCCCGGCGCCAGGCTCGATTCCGGCTTCCCGGCCTTCGGCCCGCGGGCGCTCCCGGGGACCTATACCGTGCGCCTGACCGTCGACGGTAAGAGTCAGACGACGACGCTCCGCCTGCAACCCGATCCGCGCGAAACCCACTCGGAGAGAGAGCTGGCGGAGCAGCTCCGCTTCGCCCTCGACGTGCGCGATGCGATCACCCGGCTGACCCGGACGGTTAGAGACCTGCGGACGATCCGCCAACAGCTCGCGGCGCGGAACGAAATCCTCGCCGCCGATCCGCGCGCGGAGGCGCTCCGCCAGTCGTCGACCGCTCTGCTGGGAAAGCTCGACGCTTTGGAGGGCAAGCTGCAAAACCCCAAGGCCGAGGTGGTCTACGACATCCTCGCCCAGAAGGGCGGTACCCAGCTCTACTCGCGGCTCGCCCCGCTTTTCGATGTCGTCAAGGACGGCGACGGCGCGCCCACCGCGGGGGCGCGCGAGGAGTACGCGCGGGAGAAAGAGACTCTCGACGCGGACGAGGCGGAGCTCACACACCTGCTGTCGACCGACCTTCAGGCGTTGAACGAGACGGCGGCGAAGCTCTCCCTGCCGCGGATCTACGTGCCGGCGGGACGGTAAGCGCTCACTTTACCCTTTTGGAGGCGATGTCGTGAAACGAAACCTTTTTGCGTTCCCGCTCCTATTCCTCCTCGCGACGGGGCTCTCCGTGGCGGCGGTTGCGACCCCGGCCGATACCAAGCCGGGCAAAGACAAAGACAAAGACAAAGAGAAGAAGAGCGCCTGGAGCGCCGACACCTTCTCCGGCCTGGAGCTTCGCGGCATCGGTCCGGCCTTGACCTCGGGTCGCATCGTCGACGTCGCGATCGATCCTCGGAACAAGCGCACCTGGTACGTGGCGACCGCCTCTTCGGGAGTGTGGAAGACGGTCAACGCGGGGGTCACCTGGAGCCCGATCTTCGACGGCGAGGCCTCCTACTCGACCGGCTGCGTGACGATCGATCCCAACAATCCCCTCGTCGTCTGGGTGGGGAGCGGCGAGAACAACAGTCAGCGGAGCGTCGCCTACGGCGACGGCGTCTACAAGTCGGTCGATGGCGGCGCCAGCTGGGAGAACGTCGGGTTGAAGACCTCCGAGCACATCGGGAAGATCGTCGTCGATCCGCGCGATTCGAAAGTCGTCTACGTCGCCGCCCAGGGCCCGCTGTGGAGCTCTGGTGGCGAGCGCGGGCTCTACAAGACGGCGGACGGCGGCAAGAGCTGGAAGAAGGTGCTTTCGGTCAGCGACAACACCGGGGTCACCGATCTCGTCATGGACCCGCGGAACCCCGACGTCCTCTACGCCGCCGCCTACCAGCGCCGGCGTCACGTCTGGACGCTCATCGACGGTGGCCCGGAGTCCGCCATCTACAAGTCGCTGGACGCCGGGGCGACCTGGGCGAAGATCGGGAAGGGTCTGCCGAAAGAAGACATGGGGCGGATCGGCCTCGCCATCTCCCCCGTCGAGCCCGATACGGTCTACGCGATCGTCGAGGCGGCGAACAAGTCGGGCGGCTTTTTCCGCTCGAAGGACGCCGGCGCCTCCTGGGAGAAGCGGAGCGCCACCGTGGCTTCCTCGCCGCAGTACTACCAGGAGCTTTTCCCCGATCCCAAAAATCCCGACCGCGTCTACACCATGGACGTCTGGATCGGGGTCACCGAAGATGGCGGGAAAACCTTTAGAAACGTCGGCGAGCCCGACAAGCATTCGGACAACCACGTCGTCTGGATCGATCCCGACTTGACCGATCACCTGATCGCCGGCTGTGACGGCGGCCTCTACGAGACCTGGGATCGCGGTGCCTCCTGGCAGTTCAAGTCGAACCTCCCGATCACCCAGTTCTACCGCGTCTCGGTCGACAACGCGCTCCCCTTCTATTACGTCTACGGCGGCACCCAGGACAATTTCAGCCTGGGCGGTCCGTCGCGCACGCTTTCCGACTCGGGCATCCTCAACTCCGACTGGTTCGTGACGACCGGCGGCGACGGCTTTCAGTCGCAGGCCGATCCGGAAGACCCCAACACGATCTACGCCGAGTCGCAGTACGGCGTCCTCGTCCGCTTCGATCGCAAGAGCGGCGAGCAGATCTACATCCAGCCGCAGCCGGAGAAGGCCGGGCCGCCGCTCCGCTTCAACTGGGACTCGCCGCTCATCATCAGCCCGCATCTCCACACGAGGCTCTATTTCGGCGCCAACCGGCTGTTCAAGAGCGACGACCGGGGCGAGCACTGGCAGGCCATCTCCCCCGACTTGACCCGCCAGATCGATCGCAACAAGCTGCCGGTCATGGGCCACGTCTGGGACATCGACGCGGTGGCGAAGAACACCTCGACGTCCTTTTACGGCAACATCGTCTCGCTCTCCGAATCGCCGGTCGTCAAAGGCCTGCTCTACGCCGGGACCGACGACGGCTTGATCCAGGTGAGCGAGGACGACGGCTCTCACTGGCGGAAGATCGAGAGCTTCCCCGGGGTGCCGGATCGCACCTATGTCTCGCGGGTGCAGGCCGGATCGAAGGACGGCAACACCGTCTTCGCCTCCTTCGACAACCACAAGAGCGGTGATTTCAAGCCCTATGTCTTGAAAAGCACCGATCGCGGACGGAGCTGGGTTTCGATCGCCGGCGACCTGCCGGCCCGTGGCACCGTCTACGTCGTCATCCAGGATACAGAGAAATCCGACCTGCTCTTCGCCGGCACCGAGTTCGGCGCCTTCTTCAGCCACGACTCGGGGAAGCACTGGCTGCAGATGAAGGGCAACCTGCCGCCCACCGGCGTGCGCGACATGGTGATCCAGAAGCGGGAGAACGACCTGGTTCTCGCCACCTTCGGCCGCGGCTTCTACATTCTGGACGACCTCTCGCCGCTCCGCCGGGTGACCCCGGAGCTTCTCGATCAGGGCCCGCTCCTCCTCCCCGTCAAGCCCGTCCAGCTCTATTTCCCGGCGAGCCCGCTCGGCGGCCGCGGCCGGAGCTTCCAGGGAGCGTCGTTCTTCACCGCTCCCAACCCGCCCTTCGGAGCGATCTTCACCTATTACCTGAAGGAGGACCTGAAGAGCCGGAGGAAGGTCCGCCGCGAGGAGGAGAAGAAGCTCGCCAAGGCCGGCAAGGACGGTTCCTATCCGACCTGGGAATCGCTGGAGGAGGAGGACCGCGAGCCCGAGCCGGCGGTCTTCCTCACCGTTACCGACTCGGAAGGGCACGCCATAAGGCGGCTGACCGCGCCGGCCACCGCCGGCTTCCACCGGGTGGCCTGGGACCTCCGTTTTCCCCCCTCCGATCCGGTGGCGCTCGAAGAGCCGGAGCCCGGTCCCTACGATCAGCCGAACGTCGGTCCGGCGGTCGTGCCCGGCACCTACAAGGTCACCCTCTCGGAGCGGGTGAACGGCAAGGAGACGACCTTGGGCGAGGCGCAGACCTTCACCGCCACGCCCATGGGGCTCGCCAGCCTGCCGGCGAAGGACCCGCGGGCGCTCCTCCAGTTCGAGCGCGACACGGCCCACCTCCAGCGCGCGGTCTTGGGCGCCGCGGGAGCGGCCGGCGAGGCGAAGACCCGGCTCGACTTCATCGACAAGGCGCTCCTCGTGACCCCCGGGGCGGACCCGCGCCTGGCCGACGAGTCCCGGGCGCTCCGCAACCGTCTCGCCGACCTGAGCCTCGTGCTCTCCGGCGGCGCCGTCCAGGGGAAGTACAGCGAGCCCACCCTTCCCTCGGTCGTCGAAAGGGTGGAGGGGATCGTCTCGGCCCACTGGACGTCGAGCTCCGACGCCACCCAGGTGCAGCTCGATAATTACAAGGTCGCGAGCGAGCAGTTCGCGGAGATCCTCCCCAAGCTCCACCAGCTGATCGACGTCGATCTAAAGAAGCTCGAAGACCAGCTCGAAGCCGCCGGTGCCCCCTGGACGCCGGGCCGGGTGCCGACCTGGCAACCCGCCCCGCGGTAACGGGGCTCCGTACGGGCTGTAGAGAGAGGGCGGCCGTGAGGCCGCCCTCTCCGTGTTAAGCTTTTCCCGTTCGAGGGTCCACCCATGTCGATGCCCGCCATAGAGATCCACCGCTTCACGCGCGAGGAGTACGAGCGCATGGCGGAGGCGGGGTTCTTGCCGCCGGAGGAGCGCGTCGAGTTGATCGACGGCGTCATCTATAACTTGAGCCCTCAAAACAGCCGCCACGCCACGGCCGTCCTCCTGGCGGAGACGGCGCTCCGCGCGGTGTTCGCTCACGGTTACTGCATCCGGGTCCAGATGCCGCTCGCCCTCGACAACGGTTCCGCTCCCGAGCCGGACGTGGCCGTGGTGGCGGGGAGCCCACGCGACTATCGGGACGCCCATCCAACCCGGGCCGTGCTGGTCCTGGAAGTGGCCGATGCCTCGCTCGGCCACGACCGCCAGCGCAAAGCTCCCCTCTATGCCCATGCCGGCATCCTGCAGTACCTGCTCCTGGATTTGAATCGCGAGTCTTTGGAGCTCTTCAGCGATCCGGTCTCCGGGGTCTACCGCCGTCACCAGACCTTCAAGCGTGGCGAGCGGGTTCCCTTAGGCGATCTCGCGGGCGCCTTTTTGGAAGTCGCCGATCTGCTGCCTTGAGACCGTCCGGAGCGCAAATCACGGTCTGAGGAAGACCGGGTAATCGCGGCCTGCTGCCCGGTAAACGCTCATTTTAGGATTCCCATGCCCGGGCCCGGATGACGCAGGCGACGTCACTCCTCGAATCCCGCTTCCACGCCAACCAAATAGTCGAAGCCACCCGGCCCGCAGGCCCTTTCGAGTGCGGCGAGCACGCGCCTGGATTTGCCGGGTGTATCCCGGGGGCCTGAGACGTAGAAGGGCTTGCCGTCTTTCCCGTACGAGAAAGCCCGATCGACAACGCCCGGATCGATACCGGCGAAGATCCGGCACGCCAGGGCATAGTCCTGATGAGGAGGCAGCCCGAACCCGTGAGCGTACGCGACGGCGCCCTCGACCAAAGCGCGCACAGTTGCCGGTGAGACCGTTGCGAACGAAGCGCCGGCGGTAAAGCGGCGGATCTTCTCGTGGTACTCGGAGAGGCCGAAGACTCCCAGCGCTATGTCCTTGACGCCCAGGCAGAAAACATCCACCAGAAAAACGATCACGGCGATCTCTCCCGAGGGAAGCTCTCGGGCGATCACGATGTTGCCGATTCCGAACTCGTCGAGATCTCGCGGCATCAGGCACTCATAGACCGGAGCCTCCGGCGGTACCGCAGGCAACCGCACCCGGGGGAGGTTCGAGCGCGCCATTTTGGCCTTCGCTTGCCGGCGTAGAGCGGCCTTTTGGGTACGACGCTTGCTGGGTTTTCCCATACTGTCCTATCCTCTGAAGCCTCCAAGACAGGAAACTCGGTTCCGAGGTTCCGACATAAAACTCTGTGGCGACATGGGCTGAGGATACTCGATAATGGTTGGCGATGACCAGAGCCGCCCTTCGGTCCTGACGTGGGGACTCAAGAAGCGGCCGGACGCAGTACACGCAGGCGAGGGGAGCGGGCTCCCTTAGGCGATCTCGCGGGCGCCTTTTTGGAAGTCGCCGATCTGCTGCCTTGAGGTCAGGCTTTTGAGCCTCGCCGTAGCCGGCGCGCCCCCAGCGCTCCGACTCCCAGCGTCACGAAGAACAGCAGGCTGAGCGCCAAGACCACCGCCCCCCCGGTGGGAACTAAGAGCCGGGTGGAGATCCCGAGCCCGCCGACGCCGGCCAAAAAGGCGATGACGACGCTCCAGAGGAGATAGGCGCGGGTGCTCCGGGCGAGGTTCCGCGCCGCCGCCGCGGGCACCACGACGAGCGCCTCGACTAAAAGCGCTCCGATCACTTTCAAGCTGACGACGATCGCGATCGTCAGGAGCACCGCGAAGAGGTATTCGACGTAGGCCGAGTCGACCTCCTCCACCCCGGCGAGCGCGGGGGAAAGGCTGTCCAGGAGGAGACCGTTGTACTCGCGGGCGAGGAGGAGGAGGACGAGCGCCCCGGCGCAGACGAGGAGGGCGAGGTCGCCGTCCGTCACCGTGAGCAGGCTGCCGAACATCGCCGATTCCACCTGGTGGATGTTGAAGCGCCGGGTGACCGCCACCAGGAGGCAGATGCCGAGCCCCAGGGTCAAGGCGAGGAAGACGCCGATCAGGGTGTCCGGCGGCAGCGTCGAGCGCCTTTTGACGTAGACCATCCCCAGGGCCGAGAGGAGACAGAAGGCGAAAATCCCGCCGTAGGGGGCGTTGAGCGGCTCTCCTAAGAGGAGCGCGATCGAGAGGCCGGTCAGGGCCGCCTGGCCTAAGGCGGCGCTGAAGAACGCCATCCGGCGGGCGACGACGAGATGGCTGATCCCGCCGAGGAGCGGCGCCAGGACGAGCACGGAGAGGATGCCGCGGACGAGAAAGGCGTACTGGAAGTCCGCCGGCAGGTGGCCGGCCCGCGCCTGGGCCGCGATCCAGGAGTAAAAGGTTTCCATCATCTCGAAAGATGCACCGCCCGGGCCGGCCCGGCGGTGCTCGGCCCGGACCAGCGGGCGGCGAGGAGGGTCTCGGGGAGATCGGCGGTCAGCACCTCTCCGGGCGGGCCGTCCCGCTCGACGGTTCGATTCAACAGGGTCACCCGGTCGGCGAGCCGGCGGACCTGGCCGAGGTCGTGGGAGACCATGAGAACGGTGAGCGCCGCTTCCCGCCTTAAGCCCAGGAGGATTTCCTCCATCTGCCCGATCGCCATCTCGTCGAGGCCGGCCGCGGGCTCGTCCAGGAGGAGGAGCTCCGGGGTGGGATCGATGGCGTTCGCGAGCAGCACCCGCTTGAGCTCGCCGCCCGAGAGGACCGAGAGCATGCGATCGCCGAGGCCCGCGAGGCCCACCCGGGCGAGGAGCCCTTCGATCTTCTTCCGGGTGCCGCGCTCGATCCCGAAGCAGACCGGCCGCCGTTGTCTCGGGAGAGCGAGGAAATCGGCGACTGTCACCGGCAGGGTGCGATCGACAGCGAACGATTGCGGCAGATACCCGATCCGTCCGGCGCCTAGAAAGTGGGTGACGATCGAGCCGGTGAAGGCGGTCCGGCCGAGGATGCCGGCGAGGAGCGTGCTCTTGCCCGCCCCGTTGGGTCCCACGACGACATGGATCGAGCCGCGGTGGACGTCGAGATCGATTCCGTCCAAGAGGATCTCCCGCCCGATGCGGACGCCCAGGCCGCGGATCGTGAGCAGCGCTCCTGCCATCAGTTTTCCGTCACCAGGGCGCGGACCATCGTGTCGACGTTTTTCTGCATCTCTTTTTCGAACTTGTCCGGCGTGTAGGCGCCCGAGGCGATGTGGCTGATGAGGTAGACCTTGACCCCGGTCTCGTCCTTGAGCACTTTCAAGAGCGGCGGCGGGAAGCTCTCCTCGCTGAAGACCACCTGGATCTTCTCGCGTTTCAACAGCTTCACCATGTCCTCGAGCTCGGCCGCCGAGGGGGTGAGGCCGTGCGCCGGCTGCACCACTCCCGCCACCTCCAGGCCGAATTCCTGGAGGAGATAGCCATAGCCGTCGTGCACCGTCACCACCCGGGTGATCTTGGCATTGGCGAGCTCTGCCGCGGCCTTCGCCTTGATCGTCCGCAGCCGCCGGGCGTAGTCGGCGGCGTTTTTCTGAAGACCGGGGGCGAGATCCGGGCGGAGCTTCGCCAGGGCCTTCTCGATCGCGTAGGTCTGCTGGATGGCGTTGGTGAACGAGATGAAGGTGTGCGAGTTGACCGCGTTGCCGTGAATCGCCCGGATCTGCGGCGTTTCCGCGTTGGGCCGGATGATGAGGATCTTCTTGTTCCCCGAGGCTTTGATCATGGGAAAAATGAAATCGTCGTGGCCGATGCCGTTGACGATGATCGCGTCCAGATCGGCGAGCTTCTTGATGTCCTCGGGCCGCGGCTGGTAGTCGCCGGCGTCGATCTCCCCGGGAAGAATGGGACGCACCTCGATGCCGGGGAGGTTGCCCACGATGTTTGTCGTCCAGGAATAGTAAGGATGGAGGGTCACTCCGATCTTGAGCTTCGCTGGCGCCGTCGGTGCCGTTGCGGCCACTACCGCCACGGCCGTCCCGGCGAGGAGCGAGAAACCGAGGGCGAGGCTCGTCAGAAATCTTTTCATCGACATGTTCCACATCTCCTTCGGGAGATCTCATTCGGACATCATGGTGCGGTCGGTGGGGGAGACGAGCCGGCGAGGAGCTGGGTCCAGCCGTCCGCCTCCGGGAGGCCGAAAAGGGAATCCGCCAGCTTTCCGCCCCGATCGTGCATCCACACCGAGACATGGAGGACGTCGCCGTTGGGCAGCCGGTGGTGCTCCTCGTCGCTGGGCGCGCGATCCGGCGGCGCTCCGGGGGTAGGCTCCTGGACGAGGATCAGGTAGGCCGGCTGGTCCGCCGCTGCCGCCGCTGCCGCCGCTGTCGACGATGCCGCTGGAAGACCCAGATAATTGACCAGGATGCCCTCGTGGTGAAGGCTCCAGGTGTACTTCTGCTTGGCGATGGGGTCGACGGCGAAGGGCGGGATGCCCTGCTCCGCGAGCGCGGCCGGTGCCGGCCAGGCGCCGGAGCTGGCGCGGAGGTTCTCCGCTTCGAGGAGCCCTTCTTGCAACGAGCGGAACATCCGCTGGTCGTTCGGACCCAGGTCCCGGAAGAGCTTCTGGAAGGAGACGAGATTCGTCCGCCCGGAAGCCCCTGCCTGAGGCGCCGCCGTGTTCGCCAGGTACACCCAGGTGACGAGGAGGATCACGGCCGCCAGGCGCAGCACGTTGGCCGCCTCGCGGCGGGCGGAGGGGGGAGTGATCTCCATCGCTTCGTAGTACGGAGCCGCGGGTCCTGGAGCCTGCCCGGCCCCGGCCCGCGATCGTACACCACCTCTCTCCGGAGCCGGCCGCCGCAGGCTCTGTACGACCAAGGCCGCTCCTCCCGTCAAGCTCCCCCGCGAAGCGACGCCCGTGGCGGCGAAAGTCCTCGCCGCCACGGGCGGCGCCGAGACCCGTCTGGGCAAAGCCCCGGTGCAGGTCAAGGTGGATCTGCCGGCGGCGGTGGGCCAGCACATGAGGCCCTTCGCCGCCGCGCCGCCCAAGCCCGGGCACCTGCGGCTGGTCGTCGAAGGGATCACGGTGCTCCGCCCCGGGGCGGTCTATCAGGTGTACCTGAACCTGCCGGCGGGCCAGAAGCCCGATCCGGCCGGCCCCGCCTTCCTGGGGGACATTTCGATTTTCGCCGATCCGGACCATTCGGCGCCGATCACCCGGAGCTTCGACCTCGCCTCTAAGGCCAAGGCCCTGGGGGCCCAGGGTGCGGTGCAGCTTAACCTTCGTGCGCGAGCGGCTGGATCAGCCGGCCGGCCTGGCTGCGACGGCTGCGACCGCCGCGACCGCCGCCGCCGAGCCGGGAGAGTTCCTGCGCTTCTCCCGGGTTTCGATTCAGGAGCGCTGACGCGCGGACGTGCCCCCGGGCTCCACCTGGAATAGCCCGGGGGCCTCTTTTCCTTCTAGGGAAAGGAGGTTCTGCGCATGCTCCGCCGCCGGCTCCCGCTCGCCGCCCTCGCTCTTGCCGCCTGTCTCCCCGCCACTCTGGCCTGCGCCATGAAAACGCCTGACGATCCGCCCGCTCTCGCCGCGACGTCCGCTGCGGAGACCCGGCTGGGGAACACGCCGGTCACCGTCACTCTCTCGGCCCCGCCGGAGGACAAAGTCGCCGCCATCGTCGCTCGGAGCGACCATCTCCGCCTGTCGATCGATGGGCTCGAGGTTCTCCATCCCGGAGCGGTCTATCAGGTGTATCTCGATCTTCCCGAGGGCCGAACGCCGACCCCCCAGGACTCTCATTTCGTCGGCACTCTCTCGCTCTTCACTGATCCCGGGAAGACCCTCGGCATCCGCCGCACCTACGACGTCACCGACCAGATCCGCGGGCTCCGCCAGCGAGGGGAGTGGAAAGGGCCGCTCCGGGTGACGTTCGTCCGCGAGCGGCTCGACCGGCCGGCGAGCGCCGAACCCGGGGAATTCCTGCGCTTCACCCGGGTGGCCCTCCTCGATCGTTAGGGTCAGCGGCTGGCGGCCGTCGTCCCGCCCAGGGGCACCGCTCCCGACGAGACCACCTGGAGCTTCCAGCCTTGGGCGCGGGTGCTGTCGAGATTCACATGGCCCGCCACGAAGAAGAGGCGGGCGGTGTCCGGCCGATCGGGGGTCGTGCAGAAGCGGTCCTGGAGATAGAAAGGCGGAATGGCCTGGTAGGAGAGGGTCGCCCGCACGCTCGCCGGCTTGCCTTTCAGGCTGCCGAGGGGGACGGCGTACGACACCTCGTCCCCGCCGCCGCCCAGGCCGCCGGCGGCTTTCGGCTTGTACCAGGGATCGTCCACTTTTCCGCCCTTGCCGTCCGGCAGGTCGGGCATCACGTGCTCGACCAGATCCTCGGCCGAATACTTCTTGCTGCCGAGCCCCGCCTCCTCCGCGAGCTTCAAGGTCGGCGTCCAGCCGTTGGGAAGGAGCCGGTTGTCCTTGACGACGTTCGCGAGCGACAGGAAGCTCGTCGTCAGTTTGCTCCGGGGATCGCGTACCAATTCCTGATAGATCTGCGCCTGGTCCTCCCGGGTGATCGTCTGATAGTGCGGCTGGAATTTCTGCAGGGCCACCCCACCATCCCCGCAATTGGGCAGCCAGGTGAATTCGCCGTCGATCGCCTGGCCGTTGGCGTCGACGATCACCCCGGTCGAATTGACCCGGCCCGAGACCCAGAGCGGATTGCCGTTCGCGTCCAGCACCTCGAAGGTCAGGAAGGCGCGGCGGAAGCTGACGCCCGAGGGAAATTTGTGGCCGGCCTTATTCAACACTCGAACCTTCGCGACCAGCATCTGGTTCTGAGTCGAGAGGCTGGGAATCGAGACCGTCGCCGTGGCGCTATCCGCCTGTTGGATCATCGAATCATAGGTCGTCGTGAGCGGCGCCACTCCCCGCGTGCCGAGCATGGGGTCCTGGATGCGGATCCCCAGAATGTCCGGGAACTGTTGGGCGAAGAGATTGAAGAAGACGTTCAGGCCCACGAGCGTGTGGCGCGCGAAGGGCGAGCGCGGCTGGAGATCGATGTCCGAGGCGGGGAGCCGGCCCTCGGTCTGCGGCATGTTGCTCGCTTCCTGGATGCTCGCCATCTTCGTGCTGAGCGCGCCCGGCACGCCCGGATAGTCCGTCCCCATGTGGCAGCTCTGGCACGACCGCGGAGTCGGGCCGCCGTCCCGGTAGTCGCTGAAGATCCATTCGGGATAGGTGCCCTGTTCCAGAATGATCTCGGGCTTCTGGGCCCCCACCGGTTGATACGGTTTGTCGACGTCGAAGACCGGCAGCACGACACTGTGACAGCTGCCGCAGACCCGGGACGATCGCTCCAGCGGATACTCGACCGGTTTGATCGCCAAAGCATGATCCATCGGCATCGGCTGCGGCTTTTCGAAAGGACCCTGGATCGCATCGGCCGCACCGACCTTGAAGTCGCCGGTGAAGGTATCCCCGATCGATTTCTTGGGATCGGCGTCGATGTGATGGCAGGTGTTGCAGGAGACACCGTCTCGCGCGAGACCCCCGTAGACGGAATTCTTCTGCTCTTCCGGGGTCCTCGCGAGGAAAGGAATGGCCTTCACCTGCTCGCGCGAGAAAAGCTGCCGCTTGAAGATGGGCTGTGAATTGTCGTCCAGGCCCAGGAGGTTGCTGCTGCTGCACACCAGATTTCCGAACTTGGGATCGGGGAACTGATCGAGGCAGAACTGCCGCTGTCCCATGACCCCATGGCAGTGCAGGCAGACGTCCGGCGCCAGCTTGGCGAGCGAGGGATGGGCGGTCTGCTCGGTTTCGAGCTGCGAGAAAAAGATCGGGTCCCGCCCGGCGAGGCCCATGGGAGAGCTCCGCCATTCGCCATAGGGGGCGATGTTGATCAGGTTTTTGTACGGCTGCTGGTCCGGCTGCTGGACCGTCATGTCGAAATGGAGACCGGTCGAGCCTGCCGCATGGCAGCCCACGCACTGGTCCGAGGTGAGGAAGAGCGGGGGGACCGCGGACTTGGCCACGGCGTGGTCGTAGACCTCGGGCGGCATGAAGTAGGCGAGGATCTGCTCCGGGTTCGGCTGGGTGACCTTCCCGGCGCCGAAGGTTTGGAGGAAATCCTTCGAATAGCCCTTGAGGATGGGCTGGCTGACCCGCAGCACGGCGGGGTTCGGCCAGGGGACCTTGTTCCAGGTCAGACCCGCATTGTCGATCCGCTCCTGCAGCTTCTCCAGGGGCTCGAACCGTTCGTGGGCGGAGAGCGTCTGGAGGGCCTGCTTTTTGGGCTCGCCGGCGATGGGCGGCTGGTCCTGGTAGTAATATTTGATGAACGTATCGGGATTGCCCAGGATGTTGTTAAGGTGCGAGAACGTCGACTCGCCCGCCGCCGAGGCATGGCAATTGAGGCAGTAGTAACCGGACCCCATCCAAGGGTAGGGCAGGTTCGCCGGCGGCGGCCAGTCGAGCTGCGAGGCCTGGCTCGCGTTGGGGTCCCACGAGCCCCAGAACCAACCGTCCCGGGTGTCTCTGCCGTCCTTCACCATGAGGGCGACGAAGGTCGGCTGCCCGCGGGGGATCTGCGGGTTTTGCAGGATCTCCTCCGTCGTGTTGCCATACATCAGCTTGAGGATCATGGAGCCGTCTTCGATCGGTTGCCGCGGCCGCCGTGCCAGCTCCTTCGCGTCCAGCCGGCAGCGCTGGCACGTCGCCTTGCACTGCGAGACGAAGTGCCGCTCGCCCGCCGCGTCGCCTTCGCAAAGCCAGCGGTAGACGTCCTTTGAGTAGTAGATGGCGACGACGCCATGCGTCCCCAGGTTCGTCGTCACCCAGGAGGGGAGATGGGGATCGTCCTTGAGCTGCAAGGTGGCGGAGGTGGGGCCTGTCGAGCGGAGCTCGGCGTCATGCTTCCAACCGAGGAGCCGGTAGCATTGGCTGCGCAGGAAGCCGTCGAGGAGGAACTCATACGCCGATTTGTTGAACGCCAGGCTGCTCGGCAGGGGAAGGGGTTTGGTGCATTGGAAGTCCGGCGGAGACGCGGGAGCCGGAGCTTTGACCGGCGCCTTCGGAGCGGCCAAGGCGTCCGCTGCCGCCGCCGCCGCGGATGTCGCCGATGTCGCCGATGTCGCCGCCGACGAGGCTGCCGATGCGTCCACCGGCGCCGCCACCTTGTCCTGAGGCGCCGCCCCCGCGCTCCGCGGCGGGCTCAAGGTGGGCAGGAGGACGGCACCGCCGAGCAGCAGGAGCCATGGCCATTTCGACGCCAGCCTCGATTTCATCTCGCTCCCTCCGAAGAAGCCCCGGGCCGAGAGACGACCGGCCGCGGAACGGAACTTTGTACACGACTGTTCTAAACTTGGGTTCGGAGGATAGCACCGGGCGAAGCCCGGCGCCAGGGTCGTGCCTCCCATGGAGGTGCCGGCCGAGCGGCCCCCGTCCAGGAGGAAAAACTTAAAGGCCAGGCGAAACGCCTCCAAAGTCGGAAAAAGTCCCTCCAAACTCCGCGGAAGCCGCTCCAAACTCGAAGTCCCCCGCGCTAAATTGAAATACGCGGCCTCAAAACTCTGGAAGGGCCTCGATAAACTGAAATGAACGGTCTCTAAAGTCGTTTTGCCGGTCCCTAAACTGAACCGCGCGGGCCTAAAAGTCTAAATGGGACACCGTAAACTAAATTAGAGGCGCTCCGAGTGACTTTGGAGACGTTTTGGAGAGTTTCCGAGGCGTTCCAACGGTGTCCGGAGGGTGCGCGCGGCAGTTTGGGGAGGTTCGGGATCGCCTTGGAGAGAGGCGGGGGTGGTTTGGAGGGGTTCGGTGGAACTCCGGAGGGCTTCCGGCGGTAGCCGGGGACGGGTTGGGCGATTTTATCGAGCCCGCCTTGACGCTTACGGGCGGAGCGGCCGGGTTTGATGACGACACCCGACCGCCTCAACGCCTTCAGGGACAGGTCGAGAATGCCGCGGTATCCTGGATGGGTGCGAACGGCGCTCCCTGGGGATTGGTGTAGGTCTTGGCAATCCCGGTCTGAGTGTCGGTCACGGTGATCACCGTCTTGACGTTGGTCAGGCCGCCGGCGAAGAACCACATCCGGCCGTTCAAGCCGCAGGCATTGAGAACCTTGACGATCGCTTCGACGTTCGAATCGTTGAAGAACCATAGGTAGCCCGAGTCGTCGGTCAACCGGACGATGTGGGCGGCTCCCGAGACTCCATCCGGCGTCTGCCAAGTGGCCGCTACCTTGAAGCGACCGCCGCTCAGGCAGAAACTCGTCGCAGAGGGGACGCAAGTCTCCGGCTTCGGAGTCAGGGGCGTCGTGACGTTGGCCTCGTTGGTATAGGCAGAGTCGCCGGTATCATTCCTTGCTCGGACGCGAAAAGTGTAAGTTGTATCCGCGGTGAGGCTGCCAATCCGGGCCGAGGTGACATTGGCAGCGACCGAGTCCATCTCGTGAAAGAGAGCGCCGGCGCCGTGCCACTCGATGCGAAAGGAGGTCTCGTCCGACGATTGGTCGGTCCAACTGAGAACGCACTCGCTCGGGGAGATCAGGGAAGCCGTCAAACCGGAAGGAGCCGAGGGCGCGGTGCCACCTCCGTCCCCGCAGTTCGGATAATACGGCGCGCAAATATCCGAGAGCGGGGAACCGTCGCAGCAGGCACAGCCGCAAACTCCACCATGGTGAGAGCAGCAGCCGCTACGGGCTTCGGCAGCAGCAACGAACACGAGAAAACCCAGGGCAACGGCGAGAAACACACCTCTCGTACCCAAGAGCTTGTTCAAAACACACCTCCTTGCAGAGCAAATCGCAGCCTCTGAGTTTTAGTTTTTCTCACCATACCACAACTCGATGAACCGAGCGGCACTCCTCCAGGGCGAAGGGCGGGGGGCGAAGCCGGTGGCAGGCCCCGGGTACAACGTAACCACAGCTATCTCCACTCGGCGCTGGTGCGGTACCGCCAAGCCCTGGCCTCAAAGCAGCGTCGGCAGCCTTCAGGGCGGAGCCCACCCCCGTGGAGGTACCGGCGGGGTGCCAGGCGAGCGTTGGTGGCTCAGTAGGCACCTTATTCCGGCCTGATCGTGTAGACTTTCCCTTGGAGGACAACTCATGGTGACCATCGAAACGATCGCGACGGTGATGGAGGACGGCACGATCACGGCTCAGGCTCCCGGGGCGGTACCTCGAGGCCGGCATCGGGCCGTCATCGTTCTCGACGAAGTGGCTCTCGACAGAGACTCCATGGGGAAAGCAGACCACCGCGGATTTCCCGACATGGCACTATTCCGCGAGGCCCTGGGGACGCCTCCTTACCCAGGGAACACCATCCTCGAGATGCGCGAGGATGAGAGAGATTGATCTACGTGGATACCTCGCTGTCTTCTGCCGGTCTACGTTCCGGAGGTGAACAGCGAGCTCGCCAACAGCGTCGTCAAGGGCGCCGAGGATCTTCTCGTCAGTGACTTGACCGTAGCCGAGTTTCTAGTCGGATTGGCCCGGAAGGTAAAACTCGGCACCCTCTCGCAGCGACCTGCCACCTACGTTGTGCCAAGTATTGCCTTCAGGTGGCGGCTGAGGCCTTCCTCCAGTCGCGTACGACCACCGATGCTATCTTCGTAGAAAAGAACCCGGAAGGCGGAAACGTCAAATGGAAGTTCTGTATTTTCGCGGGCCAGTAGCACTATCGGCTTCTTCCAAGCGTATGCGTAGCCGACCTCGAAGTACACATTGGCATTCTCGGGTGTGATCTCGGCGATGATAACCTGAGCGCGATGGATCTGCTCTACGATGTCGTTGATGATCAGGCCAGGACCATAAATCTCATCAGCCCGAACAGGCTCCAGACCGAAGTTGATGCACGTGTTCCGTATTACCTCCGAGTACACTTCGTCATACGGCTTGGCGAAGTGCATCACGACGAAGGCAAGAGGTCTCTCCGCATCGACCGTGAACTTGTCGATGGTAATAGTAGAGTCACTAGAGCACCAGATACCGGTAGGTCTCGGCCGGTTAAATGGGTACCGTAGGTTCGTTGTGGCTACTTGCACACCGTCAATTTCGAGGACGACACTGGAGCCCTGGAGCGATGCCCGAAGAGCGTAAGCTTGATTTGGTCGAAGGAAAGAACGGTCTCCACCCCAGTTATAAGGGATCCACTGGGGCTGCTCGGTAGGCACCTGCGACGCTCGCACACCAGGATACCATTCGCGGATGGCGTACATCGCTGATTCCATACCCGTTATTCCTGCCGCGAGATAGCCGCGCGTGGCAACATCGTAACCGACAATGAGCTCGCAGCCTGTCAGCGGGCCGACGCGCTTGAACGTAACGACCGCGGAGGCCACGCCATTGGTCATTGGCTGATCCGAGATTATCGCGCCCGCCGCCGGTACTTTTGTGGTTACCTCGCGACCTTCCCGAGTGGCGGTCTCGACCTCGAGAAGACGCCCGCGAAATGTGACACGGCGATCCTTAGCGGTGAAGTCACCGAAAGTTGGCATCCAGTTGTATGTCATTGGCACGTATTCACAAAACCCTTGTTAAGTACAACTATGACTAGGTCGCCGAACCTATGTAACCCACAGCGGCTCATCGTTCGGCTGTATGCCTTAGCGTCACCTACTGGTGGTCGGAGCATCAGCCTACTGCGGCTCGCATAGAGCTATCTTTCTGTCTCAGTTTGACTTCCAACACTCTATTCTAGTTCAGGATCAGCGTCAACGTTGGAGAGAATGTCGTATATAAGCACAACGGTCTGTATGCGCTAGCCGCCGATGCGCGGACCCTTGGGAGCAAGGCGCGCCGCATCCGTTTGGACCCGCATCTCCACCCCAAGCGCTTGATAGAGCCCGAGGAAGTCCTTCGCCAGTCGGTGCGCCTGGGCCGCGACGGAGTCCGGGACGCCGCGCGCAGGCTGCCAGAGGTTCAGGTGCCAGGAAAGCTGCTGGGCGAGCAGAAGCTGGAGGGCATGGGAGGACCAGACGGGATAGCCCTCGCGCTCGGCGAAGCGGGCGATGGCGAGATCGAGAGCTCCTCCCTGCGGGAGGCGGACGGCGGCAAGGAGCGCATACGCATCTGCCGGCAGGGGGTGAAGGAAGCGTTCCAGGAGCCGCGCCAGAGCCTTCTGCCGACTGGGGAAGCGGGTGGCGCTCGCCAGCAGGTCGTTGGCGGTCGTCGCGTCCCCCGCCAGCAGACAGCCGGCGGCCAGGCGGAGTTGGAGGTTCTCGACCGTCGAATCCAATAATAGGCCTTCCACTTCGGTTTTGACTTGCAACGTCCTCCCCGCGGCGAGCGGCTCACGTAGGATAGCGGGGAGGGAGTGGAAGGTCCGCGTGGCCTCTTCGGCCAGCCCGTTGTCGAGCTCCGACTGGAGCCATTCCGCGGCGAGGAGAAGGGCCACGGACACGTCTTCCGGTCGCGGTGCGGCCGCGCGGGGAATCCAGTAGACGCGGTAGGCTTGCTCGAAGAACGCGGCCTTCCAACCCGCGTTGCGGACGAGCCGGGCCGCCCTCTCCCAGAGGACCGGTTGGTTCGGCCGGACCGCCAGGGCCGCGAGGAGAAAGTTGGTGAGGAGCGGGTGCTCGGTGCGGGTGTCCGGTCCGACGAGCCGCAGGGCCAGGCCGATCGGGTCGGGCGCTTTCTCCACCCGGTCTAAAAGGTGCGCCGCTGGGGAATCCAGCTGGTCCTCCCAGCGTAGATAGAATTGCTGGATCTCGTCGAGCACCGCGGGGTTTTCGGGCGCTCGATCCAACAATTCGATGAATTGGGATTCAACCTTTTGGACCGGCTCGGGGCTGAAATCGATCGCGTGCTCGAATTCTTCGATCGCCGCGTCGCTTCTCACGGCCTCGGCCAGGCCACGCGCGACCTCCGCAGGCAGGCCGAGCTTCTGCTCATAGATCCGTGCAAGCCGCTTCGCGTCGCCAAAACCCCCATTGCACCGCGCCAGGCGCTTCGCCGGGGAATCCTCCGGGAGCGCCTCCTTGCAGGTTACGCCGATGGCTTCTTGGGCGGCGGCGAAGGCCGGCGCGGCCAGGAGAAGAAGCCACAGAAGCACGGAGACCCGCGCCGCGAAACGTCTACGTCTCATCTCGGTTCCTCCCTCCCATGCAGGTGCTGCTGGCTCGTTGAAGCAAGGTCGCTGCCAGAGAGGGTGACCGTTGGGTCTGAACTTGGACAGTACCCCAAAACGCCTCCAATTCGCTCCCAAGCACCTCCAATTCGGTCTTGAGCGTCTGGAATTCAATTTCAAGGCCCTCGAATTGCGTACGGAGGCTCTCTGGTTTAATTTTGGAGGTCTCGAATTCAATCCCGAGACCCTGGAGTTTCATCCCGAGGGTCTCGAATTGAATCTCAAGGTCTCGAATTGAATTTGGAGGCTCTCTGTCGGAACTCCAAGGCCTTCCGGCGAAACTTCAAGGCCTTTTGGCGGGAATCCGCGGCCTTTTGGCGGCCATCCCGGGGGGTCTCGGGCGCCGATCCGAAGGCCTTGAGCAGGAACCCGAGAGCCTTTCAGCCCAACTACAGCCCCCAAAAGAGCGGCACGAGCACCACGATGAGCACCCCGGCGAGGAGGAAGAGGGGCAGGCCGACCTTCAGGTAGTCGCGGAAGCTGTAGCCGCCCGGACCCATGACGAGGACGTTCACCGGGTGCCCAAGGGGGGTGAGGAAGGCGAGCGAGGTGGCGAGCGCCACTCCCATCGCCATGGCGCGCGGATTGGTGCCCACCTGCTGGGCGGTCTGAATCGCGACCGGCGCCAGGACCGCGGCGACCGCGGCGCCGTTCATCGCCTGGGTCAGGAGGGCGGCTAAGAGGACGAGGCCGGCTAAGAGAGCGGTGTGGCCGGCGCCTCCCAGCAGCGAGATCAGCCAGCGGGTGAGGAGCGCCGCGGCGCCGGTCTTCGTCATCGCGATGCCCATGGGGAGCATGCCCGCGACGAGGAAGATGCTCTTCCACTCGATCGCCTGGTAGGCCTGGTCCATGTTGAGGACGCCGGAGAGGACCATGGCGAGCGCCCCGCCGAGCATCACCTCGCCCACCGGCAGGAGGCCCGCGGCCGCGATTCCCAAGGTGACGAGCATGATCCCCAAGGCCAGCCAGCTCTTGCCGGTGGGAAGGGGGGCCTCCTCGTCGCCGCCCAGGAGGATGAGGTCGAGATCGCTCCGCAGCCGGGAGATCCGGGCGCGGTCGCCTTGGAGGAGGAGGCCGTCGCCGAGCTCCAGCGGCAGCTCGGAGAGGCCGCGGCGGAGGGGAGTGCCGGCGCGCCAGATGGCGATGACGGTCATCCCGTAGCGGTCGCGGAAGTGGGAGTCGCGCAGCGTCTGGCCGATGAGCCGCGAGCGCGGCGAGAGGACGGCCTCGAAGATGCCGACCGCCGCCGACTCGATCTCGCTCTCCTTGAAGTCTACCGCCGGCAGCACCTCGAGCTCACCTTTCGGGCCGCGCGGCTCGCCGTTCAAGAAAAGGATGTCCTCCTCCTCGATGACGCTGTCCGGCGGCGGCGCCGGGATCATCCGGCCGTCCCGCTCGATGGCGAGGACGGAGAGGCCGTAACTTTCGCGGAGACCGCTCCCCTCCAGGGTCTTGCCGAGGAACGGCGAGCTCGCCGGCACCCCGGCCCGCCGGACCCGCTCGCCCAGGTGGTAGACGGCGGCGAGGTCGTTCTCCTTCCGTTCGAGATCGGCGAGCTTCTCGGCCGGCGACTGGGCCGGCAGCTTTAGTCGCCCCCAGAAGGCCATATAGAAGATCCCCACCGCGACGATCGGCAGGCCGACCGGAACGAAGTCGAAGATCCGGTAGCCCGGCTGGCCATGGTCGCGCAAAAGGCTGCTGACGACGATGTTGGTGGTGGTGAAGAGGGTCGCCATCCCCCCCAGGATGGTGCCGAAGGCGAGCGGCATGAGAAGCCGGGCCGGAGCGACCCCCGATCGCCGGGCCGCCCCTGAGACTGCCGGCAGCAGAACCGAGGCGGCGGCGATGTTGTTCATGAAGAGCGACAGAAACGCTCCCGCCACCATGACGGCGACGACCAGCCGCCCCTCCCGCGGCCCGGCCACCCGGATGAGGAGGCTCCCCACCTTCTGGGTGACCCCCGTCCGTTCGAGCCCCATGGCCAGAATGAAGATCGCGAGAATGGTGATGACCGCCGACCGGCTGAACCCCGAAAACGCCTCGTCCGCCGTGAGCACCCCCGTCGTCCCCAGGGCGACGAGCACGAGGAGCGCCACCAGGTCGGGGCGCAGCTTCTCGGAGAGGAAGAGGGCGATCGAGATGCCGAGGATCAGGAAGGTGAGGATGAGGTGGTCCATGGGCCAGGGGGATCATATAACCCAGGCCTCCCCTTCCAATTTCGACTTCTATCGCCTACACTTTTCGAGTACTCAAAATCGGCGTGCCCTTAAAGCAAGCCTAAAGACGCCAGGCGAAGCGATCGAAGACATGGCCAGGAACCGCATGAACCTCCCCGAACCCCAACCCGTGGGCCACCGCTCCCTGGAGGGGATGCATTCGACGGTGGCGGTGCCCCATCACGGGGAGGGGTTCTGGCGGCAGTGGCGGGCTTTCGTCGGGCCGGCGCTTCTCGTCAGCGTCGGCTATATGGATCCCGGCAACTGGGGGACCGATCTGCAGGCGGGGGCGCAGTTCAAGTATGGGCTGCTCTGGGTGGTCGCCGTGGCGAGCGGCATGGCGATCGTCCTTCAGGTCATCGCCGCGCGGCTGGGGGTCGTCACCGGCAAGGATCTCGCGCAGTGCTCCCGCGACTGGCTGCCCGGCTGGACCCGGTGGCCGAACTGGCTCCTGACCGAGGCGGCGATCGGCGCCTGCGACCTGGCGGAGGTGCTGGGGAGCGCGGTGGCGCTCAACCTCCTCTTCCACATCCCCCTCCTCTGGGCCGTCCTCATCACCGGCCTCGACGTCCTCCTTCTCCTCGGCCTCCAGCGGGTCGGCATGCGGACCATCGAGGCCGTCATCTTTCTGCTCGTGGCGACGATCGGGGTCTGCTATTTCGTCGAGATCTTCGTCCTGCCGGTGACCCACCCGAGTTTCCTGGAGATGGGGCATTCTTTCCTCTCCCCAGGATTCCGGCAGAAGGGTATGCTCTATGTCGCGATCGGAATCATCGGCGCCACCGTCATGCCCCACAACCTCTACCTGCATTCGGCTTTGGTCCAGAGCCGCAAGCTGCAGAAGGACGAGGCCTCGGTCAAGAAGGCTATCCGCTTCAACACCATCGACTCGACGGTGGCGCTCACCGTGGCGTTTTTCGTCAACGCGGCCATCCTGGTCTTGGCTGCGATGGTCTTCTACGGCAAGAGCCAGGTGATCCTCCCCGGCGGGCAGGTGGTGGGATTCTCCGGCAAGAGCGACTGGATCCGGATCGCCTACCTGACGCTCGCGCCGCTTCTGGGGACGTTCGCGGCGAGCGCTCTCTTCGCCGTGGCGCTCTTGGCGAGCGGCCAGAGCAGCACGATCACCGGCACCCTCGCCGGCCAGGTGGTCATGGAAGGCTTCATGCACTGGCAGCTGTCGCCCTGGGTCCGCCGGCTCCTCACGCGCTCGCTCGCCATCCTGCCGGCGGTGCTCGTCATCGGCTTGAAGGGCGACAGCAGCGTCACCGACCTCCTCACCTTAAGCCAGGTGGTGCTCGCGCTCCAGCTGCCGTTCGCCATGTTCCCCCTCCTCTGGTTCACCACCTCGCGCGCCCGGCTGGGGAAGTGGAAAAACGGCTGGTTCCTCGTCACCGCCGGCTGGGCGAGCGCGCTCCTCATCACCGGGATGGATCTCTATGGACTTCCCGATGCGCTCAAGGAAGCCTGGCAGATGATCGGCGGATGACCCTGTCCGCCGACGGACGGCGAGGGAAGAGGCCATGTACCAGTCGATCCTCGTGACGCTCGACAATTCGCGGACGGACCGCGCCATCATCGAGCACGTCAAGCCGCTCGCCCGGCTGACCGGCGGCCGCATCGTCCTCCTCCACGTGGCGACCGGCTGGGCCGCCCACCTCTTCGGCTCGGACGCGATCAGTCCCGAGATCGCGGACGACACCGCCTATCTGGACCGCATCCGCGCCGAGTTCGAGGCGGAGGGCATCCCGGTCCATACCGAGCTCGCCTATGGCGAGCCGGCCAAGGAGATCGTCCGCTGGGTGCGCGAGAAGGGGTGCGACCTGGTCGCCATGAGCACCCATGGGCACCGTTTCTGGGCCGACCTCTTCCTCGGGGTCACCGCCACTCGCGTCCAGCACAGCGTCGACGTCCCCGTCCTTCTGCTGCGGGCGAAGTAAAGGGATGCGATAGGCTCCGGCCATGAACAACCTGGCCGTCGTCCAGAAGATGTATCGTGCCCTCGCCCGCAAGGATCTGGACGCCGTCCGCGAGATCCTCCACCCGGAGATCGAGTGGATTCAGAACGCCGGTTTCCCCGGCGGCAGCCGGCAGGTCGGGGCGGACGCGGTGCTCCGGGGAGTCTTCGCCCGCTTCGGCGTGGAGTGGGTCGACTGGCAGGCGAACGTCGAGCAGTGGCTGGACGCGGGGGAGACGATCGTCGCCCTCGGACAGTACCGCGGCACCTTCAAGGCGACGGGAAAATCCACGAACGCCGCCTTCGCTCACGTCTACGACGTCCGGAACGGCCGGATCGTGCGCTTCCGCCAGTATGCCGACACCGCGGTGGTGCGCGACGCCACCCTGGCCTGACGGGAGCGACTTTCCGGCCGGCCCTCAGTTCCTCGCCCGCAGAAACACCATCCAGGAGAACGGGCTCTTGCCGTAGCTCGGATCGAGCGGCGAGGGGAGGAGCGCGACGCTCCCCACCCCGCCGAGGCCGAAGCGGACGCCGTCCCGCTGCAACAGATCGTAGATATAGCCGGCGGAGAGCTTGTTGACGGTGAAGATCCGTCCCGCGAGCGGCTCGCCGTCCGCGATGAGCTCGTCCTCCTGCACCCGCTCGGCGCGGCCGAAGACCGTATGCCGGCCGGTCGGGCCGAAGCTCAGGGCCGATTCGACGAGGAGAGCGTCCAGGGTGTGGCCGGAGGATTTGGCGTTCTGCCCCCAGGCGAAGGTGGTCTGCCAGTTGCGCCCCTCCGTTCCCGGCCGGTTCCAGGTCGCCGAGGCGGTGGTGCGATTCGTGTCGACGCCGGGCTCCAGCTGCTCGGGCTGGCGCAGATGTCCCGAGCTCACCTGGAGCGACCAGTCCGCGGTCGGCTGGTAGGAAGCGCGCAAGGAGTAGGAGTCGAGCGGCGCGGTCTCGATGTTGGTGCGGTTCTGGTCGGGCTCGCGGCCGTTGAAGAGCGAGCCTTCGAGCTTCAGCCGGTCGTGCACCCAGCCGAGAGTCGTCACCCCGAAGCTGATGTGGGTCGAGTCGAGCCAGTGGTGGGAGATCGGCGCCTCGGGGTTGTCCATCGCCGAGAGCCGGTGGGGAAAGGCGGTGGGCCCCAGGGCCGGCTCGCCGGGGAGGCCGGCGTAGAGGAAGACCGAGTCTTTCCCTGAGAGCGGCAGGCTGTAGGTGCCGGCGATCTCCATGAAGAGGTCGTGCGGATGCTGGCGGTCGATCAGGCGGTGGACGCCGTCGGCCGTCTCACCGGTCTGGAGGAGGAGCGGATAGCCCTGGGTGCCGATCGTCCAGGGCTCGGCCGAAAGCATGACCCGCACCCCGAGGCGGCCGGGGCCGGCCTGGCGGCTCCCCATCAGCATCAGCATGTTGGAGCTGAAGACGTCGTCGTCCCCCCGTTTCCCCCCTGCTGGTCGGCGGCGACGGTCGCCCCCCCATGGAGCATCATCTGCCAGGGGCCGGCGTTGAAGTGGAAGCCATGGTGAGGGGTCGACTCCGGCTGCCAGGAGGTACCGGAGGACTCCCGGGTCATCCCATAGGGACCGAGGAAGGCCGGCATTGTCGCCATACCGTGCATGGCCATGCCGTGCATGTCGTGCATGTTTTCCATCCCGGACATGCCTTCCATACCCGACATGCCGGACATCTCGGGCTCCGGCTTCGGATCTTGAGCCCAAGCCCGGGAGGGGGAGAGAGAGAAGAAGGTCAGCGCCGCTCCGAGGAGGGCGGTAGAAGTTGCGCGCATAGACTTACATCCCCGTTGTACAGGTAACGCACCTGAGATCCGGAATTTTGAATTCCGGGGCGATTCCGCTTCAAAAAACGGAAGCGCTAGAGGGGGATGTGGTCGATGGTCAGGGTGAAGCGGGAGAGGCGGAGCTCCCGGTCAGGCACCGGGAGAGCGTGGACGGCGCCGGAGGGATGCAACGCGGGCGCACGATCGAGGACGGCGAGGAGGCTGCAGGTCCGCTCGCACTGCGTCGTATCCGCCGGGCTGTTCCCGGGCAAGCCGCAGCAACCGCGGGGAGGGGCGTGAAGGACGGCTCCGGCTTCCCCGGCTCCAGATACTCCTTGTCGACCCGCCATGCAGTGGGCCATGGAAGGCATCGCCCGCCGCGTCTCCGTGGCATGGCAGGGGTGCGGCCCCGCCGCCAGACCGGCGATCAGGGCGAACAGCACCACGGGGGCGATCAGGCGACGCCTCATAAGAAACGAGAACCGCGGGGCGGTGGGCATTATGCCCGCCTCTCCTTACCGCGCCGCCCCTCCCATTCCTGCCTGGCCCCGCTTGGCCCCCACCATCGAGCCGGCAATCCCGAAGACGAGGCCGATCCCGATGAGGGAGAGGCCGAAGAGCGCCCGGGCGTGCTCGGGGACCGTGGTGTCCGCCGCCTGCCGGAAGAGGGTGAAGAGCCCGGCGTCGTGAGGGATGACGAAGAGCCCCACCGCCGTCGACAGGAAGCCGACCGAGGCGAGCTTGAGCGCCAGCGGAGTCCGCGAGGGCCGGCCCTGCGCCTGGCCGATCGTGCTCCGGGTGTAGCCGTAGGCGGTGTAGATCGAGAGCCCGAGGACCAGCCAGCCGATGAACCGCCACCAGGAGGCGGGCGGCAGGTAGAACATGAGGAAGAGGCAGGAGAGGACCCCCAGGCCGGGGAGCAGCCAGTCGCCGAAAGGCACCCTAAAGGGCCGCACCCGATCGGGCTCTCGCCGGCGCAGAATCGTGATGCCGGCGCAGACGAGGACGAAGGCGAAGAGGGTGCCGATATTGGTCAGGTCGACCATCTCGTCGATCGAGGCCACCGCCGCCACCCCGCCGACCAGGACGCCGGTCAGGATCGTCGTCACATGCGGCGTCTTGAAGCGCGGGTGGACCTTGGCGAAGACCGGGGGCAGCAGGCCGTCCCGCGCGATCGAGAAGAAGATGCGCGGCTGGCCGAGTTGGAAGACGAGGAGGACCGCCGTGTGGGCGATGACCGACCCCAAGGCGACGATGGTCGAGGCCCAGGTCGCCTGAGGCGCCACGTGGTTGAGCGCCATGGTGAGCGGCTCGGCTTGCTCGTTGGCGAGGCGCCGCACCAGCTCCGGGTAGGGGATCATGCCGGTGAAGACCGCCGCCACCACCATGTAGAAGAGGGTACAGATGACGAGCGAGGCGATGATCCCGATGGGGAGGTCGCGGGCGGGGTTCTTGGTCTCCTCGGCGACCGTCGAGACGGCGTCGAAGCCGATGTAGGCGAAAAAGACGACCGCCGCCCCGGTGAGCGTCCCCTTCCAACCGTTGGGCTGGAACGGGATCCAGTTGTGCGCCATGGTGTGGGGGGAGACGTAGTAGAAGGCCACCCCGATGAAGAAGAGGAGGACGAGGATCTTGATTCCCACCATCACGGCGTTGAACTCGGCCGACTCCTTGATCCCCCAGACCAGGACGACCGTGATCAGGGCGACGATCAGGAAGGCCAGGAGGTTGAAGACGATGGCGTGGCCGAAGAGGTGCGGCGCGTTTTCGAGGATGCCGGGGATGTGCTTTGCCGTCCGGTAGTCGGTCGCGAGCCAGGCGGGAATGTTGATCCCGAGCCCCGCCATCAGGGTTCTGAAGTAGTTGGCCCAGCTGATGGCGACCGCCACGTTCCCCACCGCGTACTCGATGATCAGGTCCCAGCCGATGATCCAGGCGACGATCTCGCCCAGGGTGGCGTAGGAGTAGGTGTAGGCCGATCCCGAGATCGGCACCATCGAGGCGAACTCGGCGTAGCAGAGGGCGGTGAAGGCGCAGACGATCGCCGTGATGGCGAAGGAGAGCATGAGCGAGGGGCCGGCGCCGGGACGCACGGCATCGCCCGCCGCGGCGGTGCCGACGGTGGCGAAGATGCCGGCGCCGATGATCGCCCCGATCCCCAGGAGGGTGATGTTCAGGGGGCCGAGGGTGCGCTTCAGGGCATACTTGGGATCCTCGGCGGCCGCCAGGATGTCATCCAGGTTTTTTCTCTCGAAGATACCGCGCAGGGGATCCTCCCACGACTTGAAAGGGCGACTGCCCGTGTCGGATGCCAAAGGCGGCGAGAGCATGACACGGCAGGCGGCGCCCTGCAAACACCCGTTTCCTCGGTTCTTCGCCGCTTTCTAAAGGACGGCGGCTCCCAGCTCCCGGGGAGGCCATGCTGGTGTGGCGAGGCTTTTTCCACTAGCATTGCCCCCGCTTCAAGAACCGATCGATCGCGATCCGTCCGCGCGAGACTCGCGGACCCCGGTCGTCACGCTTTTTCCACCGGGTCGGCAGATGATTTGCATGGGACCGTGACATGGAGAGGAGGGGGGTGCCGGAGAATGCAGGGGATTGAGGCCGTACGCCGAGCCATCCAAGCGCGGGGCGTCGCTCTTGACAGCGAACCTGTCCTGAGTACACTCACGCGATGCCCGGGGGAAGAGTGGCTCGAAGCGCTCCTTTCGCTCCGGCCAGATCTCTCCCCTTGCCCTCAGCGTCTCCAGTCGTCAGGCTTCACCTTCTTCTTCTCCCGTCCGCGGAACTAAATCCTGGGTTGACCCTTCTAATTGGGGAAGTGGCGCTATGCACAAGACCTTGACGCTCCCTGCTCTCGTTCTCCTGGTGCTCCCGGCCCTGACCGGCTGCGACAAGGTCGCGGCCCGCGTGGAGCTCAAGAAGGGCAACGAGCTCTACCGCAACGAGCAATATACCGACGCGCTCAAGCAGTTCCAGCTCGGTATCAAGAAGGACCCTGACGCCACGTTCGCCTGGCGCTCGGTGGGGCTGACCGCCCTCGCCCTCTACCGGCCCGGCGACGAGAGCCCCAAGAACGTCGCCTACGGGAAGACCGCGACGGACGCCTTCGAGAAGTACCTGGTCGAATATCCCAACGACCAGAAGGTCCGCGACTACCTGGTTTCGACCTACGTCAACTCCAAGCGCTACAACGAGGCGCTCGCCTACCTCGACCGCCGCGGGGCGGAAGTCCCGGCCGAAGTCCCCAACATGCAGCAGATGAAGCTCAACATCCTCACCCAGGCGGGACGCCTGGACGATGCCTACGCTTTCGTCAAGCAGCATCCGGAGGCCGCCAAGCCCGAGACCTACTACTCGTTAGGCGTCGCCGCCTGGGACAAGTCCTACCACGACACCAGCCTCGATCTCGCGACTCGCACCACGCTCATCGACAACGGGCTCGCGGCGCTCAACCAGGCGTTGACGATGAAGCCGGATTACTTCGAGGCGATGGTGTACAACAACCTGCTCTTTAGGGAGAAGGCGAAAATCCAGACCGACGCCAACCTCCGGGCGCAGTACACGGCCCAGGCCGACGACTGGCAGCAGAAGGCTCTCGCCCTGCGCAAGAAGATGATGGCCGCGAAACCGCCGGCCCCCGCAAAGTCCTAACCGATAGGTGGGAATGAGATGTTCGAAGACTCGTTGATGGAGCTGGAAGACAAGAAGAGGAAGGCTACGGGGGGACGGCGGTGGCTGTCGCTGCCGGTCGCCATCGCCCTTCACCTGGTGGTGCTGGTCGGCGTCGTGTTCGCCCAGTACTGGCAGGTCGATTCGGTCCCGGAACCGCCGATCAACGTCGTGTTCCTGAACGCCGCGCCGCCGCCACCTCCCCCGCCGCCTCCGCCCCCGCCGCCGCCGGCAGCCAAGGTGACACCCAAGGTGGTAACCAAGGAGGTGCCGACGATCGTGACGAAGGAGCCGGTGCAGCCGGTCGCGGTCCCGGACAAGGTGCCGGAGGCGCCCAAGCAGGCCGAGTCCACCGGGGTGGAAGGTGGGGTCGAGGGTGGCGTCGAGGGCGGTGTGGCCGGGGGCGTGCTCGGCGGTGTGCCGGGCGGCGTCGTCGGCGGCACGCCGGGCGGTGTGCCCGGCGGTGTCGTCGAGGACGAGCCGCTCCGCGTCGGCGGCGGCGTCAGCCGGCCGGAGGTTATCGACCGCCCCAACCCGCAGTACACCGAGGTGGCGCGCAAGGCCCGCCTCCAGGGAACGGTCATCGTCGAGGCGATCATCGACGAGACCGGACATGTCACCAACGTCAAGGTTCTGAAGGGCCTGCCCATGGGGCTTGACAAAGCGGCGGTCGAAGCGGTCCAGAAGTGGCGCTTCAAGCCCGCCATGTTCCAGGGAAAGCCGGTCAAGGTCTATTACTCGCTGACGGTCAACTTTCAGGTGCAATAGCGCCTGGGCTGGAAAAGGAGAAGAGCATGGATTTCGGACCCGTAGCCCTCTGGCAGTCGATGGGCATGATCGCCAAGGGAGTCGTCATCATCCTGGCGATCCTCTCGATCTACTCGCTCGCCGTCTCGGTCGAGCGCCTGATCGTTTTCGCCAGGGCGAAGAAGCAGTTGCTCCAGTTCGCCAAGCTGGTCACCGAGCACCTGAAGCAGGACCGGCCGCAGGCGGCCATCGACGCCGCCAAGAAGTTCCCCGGCAGCCACCTGGCGCGGGTCGTCTCCGCGGGCCTCTTGTCCTACCAGTATGAAAAAGAGAACAGCCCGCTCTCCGGGGACGAGATCATCGACGCCGCCAACCGCGCCATCGAGCGCGCGACTCTCCTGACCTCCGCCGAGTTCCGCCGCGGCGTCGGCAGCCTGGCGACGATCGCGACGACGGCCCCCTTCATCGGCCTGTTCGGCACCGTCATCGGCATCATCAACGCCTTCCGCGGCATGGCGGCCACGGGCTCGGGCGGCATCGGCTCGGTCTCGGCCGGTATCGCCGAGGCCCTCGTCACCACCGCCATCGGCCTCTTCGTGGCCATCCCGGCGGCCTGGATGTTCAACATCTTCACCAACCGTCTAGAGCGCCTGAACGTCGAGATGGCGAACTCGTCCTCCGAGCTTCTCGACTTCTTCATCAAGAGGGATCGTACCCGTGCGACTGCATCACGGTAAGAACCTGCTGCCCGTCAGCCAGGTCCGGAGCGACATCAACGTCACTCCCTTGGTCGACGTCTGTCTCGTTCTCCTCATCATCTTCATGGTGGTGACGCCGATGCTCCAGAAGGGCGTCAACGTCGCCCTCCCGGAGACCACCACCCCGGAGAAGATGCCGGAGAACCAGAAGCAGATGACGGTCTCGATCAAGGTCGACGGATCGGTCTACGTCTCGCAGAACTACGTGCCCGACAAGAGCCTCCCCGACACCTTCCGGCAGATCCACGAGAACAACCCCGACCGCGAGGTGGTGGTCAAGGGTGACAAGAACCTGACCTACAAGGATGTCCGCAAGGTCATGCGGCTCATCAACGAGGCCGGTTTCACCCGCGTGGGCCTGGTGACGGAAAAGAAGAAGACGAAGTAAATGCTCTCTTAAGAAACCCAAACTTTGAGGTACGTATCATGGGAATGAGCGCAGGTGGCGGCGGCGGAATCAAGAGCGACATCAACATCACGCCGCTCGTTGACGTGGTGCTCGTGATGCTCATCATCTTTATGGTCGCGACTCCGTTGACCCAGATGGGCTACGGCGTCCAGGTGCCCCCCAAGGTGGAGAGCGCTGTACCCCAACCCAGCGCGGACCAGATCATCGTCCGCATGGACAAGGACGGCAAGACCTTCATCAACAAGGAGCAGATCGCCTACAACGATTTCGGCGGCCGCCTCTCGCAGGCGCTCACCAACCGCTCCTCGAAGGTGATCTTCTTCGCCGCCGACGGCGACCTGCAGTACGGCAAGGTGGCGGACTTCATGGACCTCTGCCGCCACAACGGCGCGCAGAACCTGGGAATCGTCTTCGACGACCTCCGGCCCAACGCCGGTCTCGCCCAGGCGATCACACCCACGGCGGCCCCGGCCAATCCGTAAAAGCTTCTTTCTAGCCCAGCGATGCCCCGACGGGCCGCCTCTCTTCAAAGAGGGCGGCCCGTTCGGTTTTCAGGCCTGCCCCGGAGAGAGACCACGAGGGATGCCGCCCGTACCCCTTTCGAGGTCGGCGGCGAGGTCCATATGTGAGGCCGGTTATGCTATAACTTTGAGCTTCTTTGTTGCACTACAAAAGGAGAGGTAAATGAAGAAGGCACTGAAGAAGCAGAAGCTGGTCCTGTCGAAGGAGAGCGTGCGGGTGCTGGATCTGGGACTTGTGGCCGGCGGCCTCCCCGTCACGCAGGACGACTGCTACCTGAGCGCGGCAACTTGCCCCATATTTTGATGCCCGGCAGCTGTTGATCGGGATAGGGGGGGAGCCTCGCAGCTCCCGCCCCTCCCGCACCGCCTGCGTACGCTGGTCTGTCCGTCCCGGTGCAGGTGGTACAGAGGATCTGCGTCAGGAACGGCGTGGCTCTCCGATTGATCGCTTTTAAAGCGTGACTTTCTTCTGGTCCATTCCGCTCTCTGGCTTCCGGAACTAATCTTAAATCCCCCGGTCTAATCTTCTATCAGGCACGGCTCCGCCGCACGAAGCGGCGAGAACACAAGCCTTTGTTAGGCCGGAGGTGGCATCATGTTCGAAAACTCCTTGGTCGCTCTCGATTCGAAAAAGCAGGGCAGCAAAAGGTGGCTTTCTTTTCCGCTCGCCATCGCTCTCCATCTCGTCGTTCTCGTCTCCCTGGGATTTGCGCAGTATTGGAATGTCGAGAAGGTTCCCGAGCCGGAAGTCAACATCGATCCCATTCGCCTCGAGCTGGCGCCGCCGCCGATGGCGCGTGGGGAGCGGGACGCGCGTCCGGCCGTGAAGCCGGCGACGGCGACGGCGCCCGTCGCGCCGCATACCTCCGTCCAGCCACCCACGGTCGTTCCCGACCAGCCGGTTCCGAGCGCCGCGCCGCCGTCGAGCGAAGAGATCGTACCGAGCCAAACCGGGGGTGATTCCACGGGTCCGACCCAGGGCGATCCCAACGGGGTGCAGGGCGGGGACCCGAACGGTGTCCTCAACGGGACAGGACCGATCGGCAGCACCGGCCATGGCTTCGACACCGAGAGCGACACGCCCATCCTGGTGACCGGCGCCGTCGTCCGGCCGGTGCTCGTCGATAAGATCGAGCCGCAGTACACGGAGACCGCCCGGCGGGTGCGCCTCGAAGGAACCGTGATCGTCCAGGCGGTGATCGACGAGGCGGGGCGGGTCGTCGACGTCAAGATCCTGAAGCCGCTCCCCATGGGGCTCGACAAGGCGGCGGTCGACGCGGTATCCCGCTGGCGTTTTAAGCCAGCCACCCTCTACGGCCGGCCGGTCAAGGTCTACTACTCGCTGACCGTCAACTTTCGCGTACAGTGAATGATTCGACTGACACAGGACTCCACCATGCGAGTTGAGAAGAAGCACGGCCGCGAGGAGAGCGCGATCAAGAGCGACATCAACGTCACCCCGCTGGTCGACGTCTGCCTGGTGCTCCTCATCATCTTCATGGTGGTGACGCCGCTTCTCTGCAAGTCGGAGGTCCGGCTGCCTGAGACTCGAAACGAGGCCGGGTTCGCCCATGCCGGGCTCGCCACGAATCGTCTCAAGGGTTAGCACTAAAGGGGATCCTCTTCGGGGAGCTGAGGGGTTGAGGCGAAGGCCGCAGGCTTATCGCCTGCTTGCGGCCTTGCTCGTCAGGCCTGGTACGGGTAGGATTCCTACATGGCCAGCCGCAGTCTCAAGGCGCATTACGACGGGAAAACGATTCATTTAGACGAACCTTTCGACCTCCCGGAAGGTGCCGAGCTCATCGTCACGGTTCTGGAGCCTGCACAATCCGAAGGAGAAAGAGCTGGATGGATCGGCCTTGCAGCTCGAAGCGTTGGCGCGAGCTTACGGGGAATCTGAACCTGAGTATTCGGCCGCCGATCTTCTCCCATGAAGGAGGGGGATGTACTACTCGCTTCCATTCCCCAAGGGGATGGCAGCCACAAGGACCGGCCGGCTCTCTTCTTGAAGAGGATGCCTCCGTTTCAAGACTTCCTCGTCTGCGGCATCAGCTCTCAACTTCACCAGGCCGTGCCCCAATTCGATGAGACCATCGCTCCGGTCGATTCCGATTTCCGAACGAGTGGCCTCAAAGCCCCGTCCCTGATCCGGCTCGGTCATCTCGCGGTCCTACCACGCTCGGAGTTCAAGGGGCGAATCGGAAGCGTTTCCTCGGCGAGACGTAAGCGCCTGCTCACCACGCTAAGCGAATTTCTCCGTCCTCGAGAAGAAGGCTAAACAGATCTACCCCGCCTTGACATAGAAGTTTCTCTATGCAAGCCTATCCGGTCAGTCATTTCCCTATCGGAATCGGAGAGGCGCGAACCATGACGAAGCGCAACGTGTACCGCGGTCTGGTGCTGGCGGCGGCCCTGGCGACTTTAGCGACAGCGGGCTGCGCCAAGCCGCCGGCGGCCGAGATGCAGTCGGCCCAGGCGGCAATGGAGGAGGCCAAGACGGCCGGCGGCGAGTCGTATGCCGCGGAGTCGTTCAGCAAGGCGCAGGAGTCGATGTCTCAGGCCAAGGCCGAGATGGATGCCCAGGCCGCCAAGTTCACCCCCATGCGGAACTACACCAAGTCGCGTCTCCTGATCGCCCAGGCCAAGGCCGACGCCTACAAGGCGAAGGAGGACGTCGCTGCCGGCAAGGTGCAGGCGCAGACGGCCGCCCAGGCCTCCTTGGACCAGGCGCGGGCCGACCTCGACTCTGCGGTCGCCGCGGTGGCGAACGCTCCGGTCGGCAAGGACAGCCGGGCCGACATCGAAGCCATGAAGGGGGACCTGGAGGCGCTCCGCCGGACCCTGGGCGAGGCCCAGACCGCTACGGCGGCCGGCGATTTCGCCACCGCCAAGCAGAAGGCCGAGCAGGTCAAGCAGCAGTCCGCCACGATTTCGGCCGATGTCGCCCACGCCGCTCAAGCCGTCCACCGGGCGAAGCGGGCCTAAGAAGAGACCCCGGCCGGCGCACGGAGCGCCGCGCTTCCTAAAGGCGCCGTCGACGAACGCGCGAGCCGCCGGCCGAGCCGGCAAGATCCTCGGTCTCCTCGCCGCCTGCGGCCTGGCGGTGGGGCTCTCCGCGGCGTGTCAGCCGCGAGAGCCGCTGCCCACCCCGCTCAACGTCGCCGTCACGCGGGCGCGGACGGTGCTCCGGCGGGCACGGATGGAGGCCGGCCGCGACGCCCCGGCCGAGCTCGAACGGGCGATCGCGGCGGGAGCCCGGCTCGAACGCCGCCTGGCCGAGGAGCGGGCGGCGCGCTTCGGCCTCAGCGGCCGCCTCGGTTTCAGCCGCAGCCAGCCGGCGGAGATCGAGCAGCTCGCCCTGGATGCCGAGGTCACGGCCTGGACGGCCCTCCGCCAGGCGCGGAGCGAGGCCGCGAGGCGACGCGGCGAGATCGGCGAGCGGCGGGCCGAACTCGCCCTCCGGCTCTCCGCCTTCGCCGTCGAGGTCGAGCACATGGCGGCCGACCGGCAGCTCCGCGCGGAGTGGCAGAGCACCCGCCTGGAGCTCGACGCGGTGGCCGCGGCCGCCCTCCGCGGCGACACGGTGGCGGCCGACCGGCAGCTCGCGCTCGCGGTGGCCGGCCTCGCCCGGGTCGAAGCGCTCCTCGGTGGCCACTATGCCAGAATGGCCGACCCGGCGCTCCGCGACCGCTGGCAGGAATGGACCGACGCGACGCTCGCGGCGAGTCGCAATGGAGGAGTGGCGGTGATCGTCGACAAGCTCGCCCGGCGCTTGATCCTCGTCGAGGGCGGCCGGGGGGTCCGCGCCTTCACCGCCGAATTGGGGAGAAACGGGCTCGCCGACAAGACCTATGCCGGGGATGCCGCGACGCCCGAGGGCCTCTACCGGGTGATCGAGAAGAAGGAGGGGGATGAAACCGCCTACCATCGGGCCCTGGAGCTCGACTATCCGACCGACGCGGACCGGCGCGAGTTCGCCGTCGCCCAGAGGCAGGGTCGGGTGCCGGCGGGCCGCGGCATCGGCGGCTCGATCGAGATCCACGGCCACGGCGGCCGGGGGACCGACTGGACCAACGGCTGCATCGCCCTCTCCGACGCCGAGATGGATCGCCTCTTCGCCGCCGTCGAGGTCGGGACTCCGGTGACGATCGTCGGCACCGCCGACCTCGGGAGCCCGGTCCGAGGTACGCGATGAGCCTGCCCGCCGTTCCCCCGCTCTACGGGTCGGCCGCCGCGCGGGTCCGCTTCCACTTCCCCTGGAAGGCCCTGTGCCTGGTCCTCCTCGGCATCGTCCTCTTCGTCCTCGCCGCCGGCCTGATCGGCGGCTTCAGCTACCGGGAGATCACCCAGGTCCCCTTCCCCAAGGCCCCGGCGGTCCGCCACGGCGAGGGCGCCCGGCTGGCTCTCCAGATCGCCGGCCAGGAGACCCGCGGCCTCTACCTCGCCGTCGACACCGTCGCCAACCGGCTCTATCTCGTGAAGGACGGAGCGGTGATCCGTGAGGCGGTCTGCTCGACCGGCACCGGCGGCGTCCTCGAAGACCCCGCGACCGGGCGCCGCTGGGTCTTCGAGACCCCGCGCGGCAGCCACCGGGTGCTGCAGAAGATCAAGAGCCCGGTGTGGAACAAGCCGGACTGGGCCTTCATCGAGGACGGCGTCCCCATCCCCAAGAGCGCCTCCGAGCGGATGGACACCTACTCCCTGGGCGACTACGCCCTCTACCTGGGCGACGGCTATCTCATCCATGGCACCCTCTACCAGCGCCTCCTCGGCCGCAGCGTCACCCACGGCTGCGTGCGGCTGGGCGATGCCGATTTGGAAGCGGTCTACAAGGCAGCCGCGGTCGGCACCCGGGTCTACATCTATTGATGTCCGGGCCCCCGCTCTCCGGGCGAAGGCGCCTGCGGGCCGGCGTCCTCCCCCTGTTCGCCGTCCTCGCCGTTCTCCTCGTGGGGGCGGCGCGGACCCCGGGCGAACGGGTGCGGGCGGGGTTCCTGAGCGCCGAGCTCGGCGCCATCCGCAGCCACCAGATCTATCTCGTCCTCGATCCGCGCGTCCCGGCCCTGGACTTGAAGGTCGACGGCGTCCGCCTGCGCCGCTTCCCCGTCGAGAGCGCCCTCTTCGGCCGTTCGCGGATCGCGGGCGGCGACTACGCCTTCCCCGCCTACGCCTATACCCTGGTCTCGGAGCTCGACGAGCCGGAGCGACCGAAGATCCCCATCCTGAACCCCGCGACCGGGCCCCCCGCCCATCTCAAGCCGGAGCCGGGAGCCAAGCCGGGATTCGATCCGAACCACGCCCACCCGGCGGTCGGTCCGGCCTCCGAGGATCTCCTCGCCCGCGCGCCGACCCACTTCCGGCTGCGCTTCGATCCGGCGCTCGACGTTTCGATTCTCGGCGAGGCGGGGGTGGCGAACCTCCCCGGCCGCCTCTGGCGTACCCGCCACCGCCTGATCGAGGGCTGGGAAGCGCTCCTCCTCCGCCTCCGCGGCCAGACCGTGCCGCCGCGGGTCGTCCTCTACATGACGCCCCAGGATGCCCGCCGGCTCTTCCTCGCCCTGGCGCCCAAGATCCGTCTCGTGCTGGCGGCGCCCGAGGCGAGCGGCCGTCAGTGATCTCCCTGGAGGAGACCGACGAATCCTAAGTCCGTCTAGGCCAGTCCGGCCGCCGCCGCCGCCCGCCGCTTGTTGCGGCTGCGGGTGGCGAGGGCCGCCGCGCCGACGCCGACCAGGTAGAGGGCGACCCCGGGGATCGCGAACACGCACTGGTTGAAGATGTCCGGGGTGGGGGTGACGATCGCCGCCACGGTGAAGATGATCACCACCGCCCAGCGGAACTGGCGCATGAGGAAGCGCGGGGTGACGACGCCCAGGATCGAGAGGAGGAAAATGAGGACCGGCAGCTCGAACATCAGCCCGAGGCCGAGGATCAGCGTCATCAGGAAGCTGAAGTAGGTGGTGACGGTGATCACCGGCGTCAGCTGGTCGCCCATCCCGAGGAGGAACTTGGCGGCGGCGGGGAAGGCCACGTAGTAGCCGAAGGCGCCGCCGGAGAGGAAGAACATCGTCGTGATGAGGACGAAGGGGAGGGCATAGTGCCGCTCCCGCGCATAGAGACCGGGGGAGATGAACCGCCAGGCCTGGAAGAGGATGAAGGGCGAAGAGAGGAAGAGGGCCGCCAGCACCGCCACCTTGAAGTACATGAGGAACGGGTCGGTCAGGCCGAGGAACGCGAGCCGCGTGCCGGGCGGCAGGAACGGATGGATGGGCGCCACCAGGAAGTCGAAGATCTCCTTGGCGTAGCTCCAGCAGGGGAAAAACGCCACCGCCAGGCCGACGACCGACCAGAGGATCCGCTTGCGCAGCTCCTCCAGATGCTCGATGAGCGACATCCGGGGGAGCTCCGGGGGAGCGGGCGGCGAGATGCGCGCGGGATCGCTGCTCATAGTCAGGGAGGGCGGAACCTAGCTGGGCTCGATGGGATCGGTCGAAGAGAGCGGGGTGGGAGCGGGGAGGGTCGGATCGTGCGCCTCGACGGCTGCGCTCTCGGCCGGAGCGGAGCCGGACTGCGCCACCGTCCCCGCCGGCGGGGACATCGCCTGCATGATGCTCGGCACCGGCGACTCGATCCGCCGCGGATGAGGCGTCTGTTCGTCCGCGTCGAGTGAAAGCTCGGCGTTGATCGTCCGCTTGAGCTCGTTCGAGGCCTTGCGGAACTCCGCGATCCCCTTGCCCAGGGTCCGCCCGATCTCCGGCAAACGCTTGGGGCCGAAGATCAGGAGGGCGAGGACCAGGATGAAGATAATTTCAGGTAACCCTAAAGAGCCCATGTGGTCCTCCTGGGGGCGATGATCGGCCCTCCCCCGACGTAAAGTCAAGCTTCCGTCCCCGTCCGCGCCCTCTTTGTCGAATCTTCCTGCGGAGGCGGGCAGGGGTGGGCGGGCGGTCCCGGTGGTAGACTCTTATCATGAAGCGCTCTTTCCGCATCACGGCCGTGGCCCTCTTTACCCTCGCGCTGGTCCTGGGCGGCATGCTCGGCGACCGGGTGCTCGCCTTGACCGACGAGGCGCGCGACCATCTCCGGCTCTATACCGAGCTGGTCAACGTCGCCCACGAGCGCTACGGCGCCAACGTGACCTACAAGGCACCTCGTCTTCTCCTCGATCCAGGGGATGCTCCGCACGCTCGATCCCCACACCAACTTCCTCCCCCCCGAGGCCTACACCGGGATGCGCGAGAAGCAGCAGAGCAGCTTCTACGGCCTGGGCATCCTCGTCGGCATGCGCAACGGGCAGCTGACGGTGATCTCGCCCCTGGAAGGGACCCCGGCCGCCCGGCTGGGCATCCAGGCGGGGGACGTCATCAGCACGATCGAGGGCGAGACGACCGAGTCGCTGTCGCTCGACGAGGCGGTACAGAAGCTCAAAGGCCCCAAGGGGACGCAGGTCAAGATCGGCATCGTCCGCCGCGGCCTCGACAAGCCGCTCTCGATGTCGGTGACCCGCGCCGAGATCCCGCAGACGACGGTGCGCCTCGCCTACATGCTGCAGCCGGGCACCGGCTACATCCTGCTCTCCGAGTTCTCGCGCTCGACCGGCCGCGAGATGGCCGAGGCGATCGAGAAGCTCAAAGGTCAGGGGATGCAGCGGCTGCTGGTCGACATCCGCAACAACGGCGGCGGCCTCTTGGACCAGGCGATCGACACCGCCGACCAGTTCGTCCCCGCGGGCAGCATGATCGTGCAGACCCGGGGCCGCACCCGCGACTCCGTCCAGGAGTACCGGGCCGACGGCAAGTACCCGCCGCTCAACATGCCGGTCGTCGTCCTCGTGAACGAGGGCACCGCCTCGGCGGCCGAGATCCTCTCCGGAGCCATCCAGGACCATGACATGGGCCTGGTGGTAGGCACCCCCTCGTGGGGCAAGGGCCTCGTGCAGACGGTCTACAACCTCTCCTACGGCTCGGGCCTTGCTCTCACGACGGCCAAGTACTACACGCCGTCAGGCCGCCTCATCCAGCGCGACTACACCTCTTACTACGACTACTACACCCACGCCGACGCCGGGCCGCCCAAGCCGGGGACCAACGCCCCGGTCTACAACACCGACCTCGGCCGCAAGGTCTTCGGCGGCGGCGGCATCACGCCGGACGTCGAGGCGAAGGAGGAGCCGCTGTCCCCCTTCGAGCAGTTTCTCCTGGCGCACAACGCCTTCGTCAACTTCGGGGTCGAGTACAAGGCCCACCACCCGATCCCGTCGCAGGACTGGAAGCCGGCCCCCTCGGTGCTCGACGAGTTCCGCGCCTTCCTGGAGAAAGAGAAGATCGCGACCGCCGAGGAGATCGACCAGGCCTACACCAAGCAGCCGGTCAAGGATTTCATCCTGACCGAAGTCCGGGCCGAAGCCGTGAACACCGCCTACGGCCAGGAAGCGAGAAGCCGGGTGATCGCCAGCAACGACAAGCAGATCCAGTCCGCCGTCACCCTCTTCGACCGCGCCGCGAGGATGCTCGCCCAGCGGCGGGAGCTCAAGGAAGACAAGCGGGCGGCGAAGTAGGTAGGAAACAACTCCAGCCTCAACGCCGTGGGTACGATTCCGACGGCCGGTATGCAGATACCGGCCGTCGTTGTTTTTTGGGGTTCTCCGAGCTAACGCACGTCCGAGAACGCCATGATGTCGGCGCTGCTCGCCAGGGTGTGCGCCGGATTGTGGTAGAGCTTCTGCCTTCCGGTCAAAACGTCGGTCACGGTGATCGTGTAGTCGATATCTGAGAGCGCTCCGTAGAGCACCCAGAAGTTGCCGTTCACCGAGCGGCCGTCGAGAACCTTGACCAACAGCTCGATGTTGGCCGGCGCGAAGAACCAGAAGTAGCCGGACTCGGGGCTCAACGGCACGGCGGTCGCCGTTCCCACGCTCCCCGTCCCCGGATCGGTGAAGGCGACGGCGACCGTGAAGCGGGAGCCCTGGAGGCAGAGCGCCTGCGGATCGGGACCGCAGGTCGTATTGGCGAAGCTCGCGGAGCCGACAGGAGGAGCCGTCGCCTGGGGCTTGAACGTCGCTGCCGCTGCAGCCGGGCCCGCGGCGAGCTCCGGCCCCAGGGGGAAGGCCGAGGTGTCGGCGACGCTCGCCAGGGTGAGCGGCGGGTTGTGGTAGACGCGCTGCTCTCCCGTCGCCGTATCGGTCACCGCGAGATCGTAGCCGACGTCCGAGAGGGCGCCGTAGAAGACCCAGAACTTGCCGTTCACCCCACGCCCGTCGAGCACCTTGACGACCAGCTCAACGTTCGCCGAGTCGAAGAACCAGAACGCCCCGGTGTCGTCGGTCAGGGGAACGGGGTGGCCGACGCCGCTCCCCAGCGGGCCGTGGGGATCGTTCCAGGTCACGGTGAGCCGGAAGCGGCCGCCGAAGAGCGCGAGGCTGGTGGTGTCGGGGGGCGCCGGGACCGCCAGGCGCTGGCCGAAGATGCCGAACCCGTCGCCATCCTGGGTAGGTTTGATGGGGAAGAACGGGTTCGTCACCAGGCCGCTCGTCCAGGCGGCGAAGAACTGGCCCGACGGCGAGGAGGCGAGAGCCGGCTCGTCCTGGTTGAGGTCGGGATAGCTGTTGACCTTGAAGGCGTCCCCCCGCGGCTGCCAGGCGGGATCGAAGGATTGCGCCAGGACGTCGAGCTCATGGTCAGCACCCAGGTCCGAGTAGAGGACGAGGGCGCCGCCCGCGGGGTCGGGAGCGATCGCCGGCGGATCGGAGAAGGTGAAGGGGCCGTGGAGCGTGATGGGGCCCCCGAGCGGCGCGCCGGTCGCGTCGAAGCGCTCGGCGAAGAGACCCGAGGGATTGGCGGAGATGGCCGGACCGAAGCCCTGCCAGAAGACGGAGAAGGAGCCGTCCGCCGCCGGGAGGGGGGTGACGATGCCCACATGCTCGAAGCGGAAGCCCTGGTGGTCGGCGACCTGGATCGGCGCCTCGCGGGGAGTTCCCTGGGCGTCGAAGCGGCGGACGTAGAGGCGGGCGCTGACGAACTGGAGCGCCTGGTCCCAGCCGACGAGGAAGCCGCCCCGGGGATCCGCCGCGATGCGGCTCCCGCCGACCGCCTGAATCCCGTCGCTCACCGGGATCTCCCCCGTCCGCGGCTGGCCCTGGGCGTCGAAGAGCCGCGCCAGGATCGTCCCCTGGAAGGTCAGGTCGCTCGCCGCCCAGCTGACCGCGAACCCGCCCGTCGAATCGAAAGCGACGTCGAAGCCTGCGTGGACCGGCGCGAGCGAGGTGCTGACCGCGAATTCGCCGCCGAGCGGCGCGCCCGTCGAGTCGTAGCGGCGGGCGAGGATCACCGCGTTCGAACCGTCCGGGTTGCCGTGGCCGGCCCAGACGACGACGAAGTTGCCGGCGGAGTCCGCCGCCACCCGCCCGGCGAGGCCGATCGGGAGGTTTCCGGAATCGATCCGAAACTCGGTGCCGGCGGTATTGGCGGCATTGGCGGCATCGAAGTGCCGGCCGTAGAGGCCAGGCCCATGGGTCTGGTTCACGTCCTCGCCGTCGCTCTCCCAGACGGCGTCGAAGCTGCCGTCGCCCCCGACGGCGACCGCGGGGTGGAGCTGGTCGCCGGTGACGAAGCTGTTGACCGGCAGCTCCGCGCCGACTTTCGCCGGCACCTGGGCACGGGCGGTCCCGGGGAGAGCGGCGACGCCCATCCCGAGAAGCAGGAGGGCCGGAGCCAGGGGAACGATACGAGACCGGCGAGACTCCACGAGACCTCTCTCCATGACGTCACTCCCTCCGCGACCTTCGTTCCTGCGATCCTACCCTATGGATCTTTCTTGACACACTGCGGCATCGATCCCTACGATGGCCCCGGACCGGCGCGACCGGTCCCCCCAACCGGGACAGACCGCGGCGCCTGTGGAGAGCCGCGGGGAAGGAGAGGTCTTTGATGGCAGCCGAAGCGCAGCATCCGCCGGAAGAACCGGGCAGCCTGACGTACGCGGAGGGGATCGCCTGGCTCGTCCTGGACGATCCGGCGAAGAAGGTCAATACCCTCTCCTCCCGCCTCGTCGCCTGGTTCGGCGAGCGGGTCGACGAGATCGCCCGCGAGCACCCCCGGGGCCTCGTCGTCCTCTCCGGGAAGCCCGACGGCTTCATCGCCGGGGCGGACATCGAGGAGCTTCTCCACGCCCAGTCGAAAGAAGAGGTGCTCGATCTCCTCGCCCGCGGCCACGACCTCCTCCTGCGCTTCGAGAAGCTCCCGTTCCCCACCGTCGCGGCGATCCACGGCGCCTGCTTGGGCGGCGGCCTGGAGCTCGCCCTCGCCTGCCGCTTTAGGGTCGCGACCGAGCATAAGAAGACCAAGCTCGGCCTTCCCGAGGTCCAACTCGGCCTCATCCCCGGCCTCGGCGGCACCCAGCGTCTGCCGCGGCTCCTCGGGGTGCCCGATGCCTTAGACCTCATCCTCACCGGCAAGCAGCTCGACGCCCGCCGGGCGAAGAAGCTCGGCCTCGTCGATGCCACCTGCCACCCGACGGACCTCCACCAGGCGGCGGTCCGCCTCCTGGAGCTCCAGGGACCGGCGCGCAAAGCGGTCGAGGAGCAGAGGAAGGGCGGCCACTCCTTCGCCGCCAAGACCGGCGACCTCCTCGCCAAGGCTCCGCTCGTCGCCGGCAAGCTGGTGTGGGAGAAGGCTCGCGCCGGGGTGCTCGAGAAGACCGGCGGCCACTACCCGGCGCCCCTGATCGCCATCGACATCGTCCGCGACGGCCTGGGGCTGCCGCTGCGCCGCGCGCTCGATCTCGAAGCCGGTGCCTTCTCGGAGCTGGTGGTCTCGGACACCGCCAAAAGCCTGATGGCGGTCTTCTTCATGAAGAACGAGGTCGAGGCCCGCGCCGCCCGCCTCGCCAAGGGCGCGCACGACCTCGACACGGTCGCCGTTCTGGGCGCCGGCTTCATGGGAGCCGGGATCGCCCAGGTGCTCGCCGAGCGTGGAGTGCCGGTGATCTTGAAGGACCGCGATCTCCCCTCGGTCGCCAAGGGGATGAAGGGGGCCGCCCAGCGCTTCAACGAGCTTCGGAAGCGCCGCCGGATGAAGGAGCCGGACGTGAAGCTCGCCATGGCCCGCCTGCACGGCACCGACGCCTACGAAGGTTTCGGCCGGGTCGATCTCGCCATCGAGGCGGTCTTCGAGGATCTCGCCATCAAGAAAAAGGTGGTCGAAGAGACCGAGGCGGCGGCGTCCCCCCGGCTCATCTTCGGCTCCAACACCTCGACGATCCCCATCGCGCGGATCGCCGAGGCCAGCCGGCGGCCGGAGAGCGTCGTCGGCATGCACTTCTTCAGCCCGGTCGCCAAGATGCCGCTCTTAGAGGTCATCCGCCACCCCGGCACCTCCGCCGCGGCGCTCGCGACCGCGGTCGCCGCCGGCCGCAAGATGGGGAAGACGGTGATCGTCGTCAACGACGGCCCCGGCTTCTTCACCACCCGGGTGCTGGCGCCGTTCTTAAATGAAGCCACCTACATTCTCCTGGACGGGGCGCGGATCGAGCAGGTCGACGCCGCGATGACCCGCTGGGGCTGGCCGGTGGGACCCTTCGCCCTGATGGACGAGGTGGGGCTCGACATCGGCCAGCACGTCTCGCAGATCATGGTCGAGTCGTTCGGCGAACGGGTGCAGCCCTCACCGGTCCTCGCCCGGCTGATCGAGGACGGCTGGCTGGGCCGGAAGGCGGGCAAGGGCTTCTATCTCTACGGCGACGACCCGAAGAAGAAGGAGAAGAAGGTCGATCCCGACCTCTACTCCCGGATCGGCTGGAAGGAGGCCCCGGGGGGCGCGGGCTCGATCTCCGACCGCGAGATCGTCGAGCGCTGCGTCTTCCAGATGTTGAACGAGACGGCGCGCTGCATGGCCGAAAAGATCATCACCGACCCGGCGGACGTCGACATCGGGGTCATCTTCGGCTTCGGCTTCCCCCCCTTCCGCGGCGGTCTCCTCCGCGAGGCGGATCGGCTGGGCTTGAAGACCGTGGTTCAGAAGCTCGACGACTACGCCGCCCGTCACGGGGAGCGCCTGGCGCCCGCCCCGCTGCTCCGCGAGATGGCCGAGAAGGGCGAGGTTTTCTACCCCCGCGGCTAAAGAAGGATGGACGCTTTCGGCTCGATCCTCCTCTACGTCGTCTTCTCTCTCCTCGCCATGGTGGGGGCCTACCTCGCCCTGGCGAGCACCCGCGGCCGCAAGGCCGGTCTCTGGGCGGCGCTCGCGACCGGCGTCTTCTTCCTCGCCCTTTACTGGGGGCTTGCGGCGCTCTGGCGGATGGCCGGAGCTCCGGCGCCCTGAAGCGGGCCCACGGGAAGGGAATATCCTCCCGCGACGTTCTATGGGACGATGCAGCCGGTGGATTACGAGCGACTGGTGACCGTCGAGACTTTCGCGGCTCCCTGGGAGGCGCAGTTGGCGCGGGCTCGCCTGGAGGCGGAGGGGATCGACTCACAGCTCGCCGACGAGCATCTCGCCCGGCTCGGCCTTTCGGGTGCCATCGGCGGGGTGCGGCTCCAGGTGCGGGCGGAGGACGCGGAGATCGCCCGCCAGGTGCTGCGGCGCGAGGCGCGGCTCCCCGAGCTCTACCTGGTGACCGACGAAGAGGCTCTCCGCCCCCGCTGCCCAGGCTGCAACTCCGACAGCCTCACCCTCGAACGCTGGTCGCGGCTCCTCTTCGTCAGCTCCCTCCTCCTCTTCCGCATCCCCATCCTCATCCCTCGCCGGCGCTGGAAGTGCCGGCACTGCGGCGGCATGTGGAAGGACGAGGAGATCAAGGGGCGGGCGGTGGAGATGGCGGATGTCGCCAATGTGGAGGAAACCATTGCTGGCGGCGCCCTGCCCGAGGTCGATCCCGCCGATTTGACCGCCCTGGTCACCGTCGGCCGCTTCTTCACGCCCTGGGAGGCCCACCTGGCGCGCACCCGCCTGGAGACCGAGGGGATCGAAGCCTGTGTCCACGAGGAGCGCCTGCCGATGATCAATCTCCTTTCCGGCGAGCTCACCGCGCTCAATCGCCTGGAGGTGATCGCCGAAGACGCCCCGCGGGCTCTCCAGATCCTCGCCGAGGGCGAGAGCCGGGCGAACCGCGACCTGTAGGCTCGCCTACCGCCGGGCCGCGACGACCCCCGGCACCGCCGGCACCGTCGGCACCGCCGGCCGCTCCAAGCTCTGGACGGTCTGGTCGTTCGGCGCGTTCTGGACGTTCTGATTGTCCCCCGCCTCCACCTGCTCCAGGATTTTCTGCTTCGTCTTCGCCTCCAACCCTTCGCTCTTGACCTCCTGGCGCAGCCGGCCGAAGGAAGTCATGTAGACATTGGCGACCGCCACCAGGCCGAAGAAGGCGAGGAGATAGCCCCGCCAGTCGTCGAGGAGCAGGTGATAGCGCGTGACGAGAAGGAAGAAGGCCGTCACATAGTGGCTGAAGCAGTACTCGCAAGTGAAGAGGTAGAAGAGCTTCCGCGCCAAAAGGTGGCGAGCGCTCTGGGAGCGTTCGGCGCAGTACTCGCGCGGCTCGCGGAAGACCTCCTCGTGCGTCACCGTCCAGGCGACGCAGGCGATGGGAACGGCGAGGATCAGCAGCCAGACGATCTGGAGCCAGGGCTGCGAGCTGTCGGGGGGATGCAAGGGAAACCTCCTCTGGGGCGGTCGAACCGCCTTGGGGAAGAGCGTGCAACTCCTGCGCCCGGTTCGAAAGGATCTCCGAGCTCGGGGGAAACCTCTCCAAACGCAGCCGGATTCTCTTGAGGCTCGCCGGAAAGCCCTCGACGGACATCCGAAGCGCCTCGGAGCGCCCGGGAAACCCCTGGAAACTCCGCCAAACTCCCTCCGGGAGCGTCAAAAACCTCTGGAAACCCGTCCCGCACCTCTCCAAACGCCGGGAAAACCTCTGGAAAGGGTCTCGAGAGGTCTCGAAACTCGGCCGGAGGGGTCGGAAACTCGGCCGGAAGGGTCGGAAACACGAGTACAGGCATTGGGGAGTCGTTTAGAGACCGTCGAAACCAGTTTGGAGGCAGAGGAAACTCGACTGGACGGGTCTCAAGGGCTCGTGGAGGCGTTTCCCCTGAGTTTCGAGACCTTTTGGGGAGCTCCCCAGGGGTTTTCGGTGATCCCGGAGACCCTCGGGGCGAGTTTCGAGGGATCTCGGTGGGGTTTGGAGAGCGCACCCCCGAGGAGATCCTCCAGCACTTTTAGAGCGGACACCCAACGAAATGCCCATCCTCTTCCTGAGGGCGTGTCATCCTGGAGCGGAGCGAAGGATCTGGGGGATGGGAGCGCGGCGACGGACGCCAGCGGGAAGAGAACGCCGATTTAACCCAAGACCGCGCGGTGCCGCCGTAGCGCCGCTGCGAGCTGTGCGGTCGGCTCGGGCGGATCCAACACGGCAGCGAGGAAGGCATCCCTGTCCGTCTGTGGGTCGTGCGCTGATCTGGCCATGGCAACTATCCCTCTGCATCAGGTGATCTTGGCGGAATTCGGAGCGCTTCGGGAAGCTGGGGGAGAGGTGCGGTCCTCCCATAGAGCTATGCAAATTTAGCATCGTTGCTGTTGAAATATGCCTTGTGCGTCGATATGATTCCGAGCAGTCTCGCAAGTCCGTTCGCCGAGCCTGCTGATGCTGATTCATCAATGATTGTCATTGATTGACGCGATAATGAGGTTGCATTCTATGTGGAAAGTGCCTGTTGTACCAATCGCCAAGATCCTCGGTTCGTCCCGGTCCATCCTCTGCAGCAGCTCCGTGCCGGCGCTGCTGCTCCTGGTCTTGACCGCTTGCGCCGTTCCGCTTCCGAAGCCGGCGACGCAGCGTGTCTCCCAACCGCCCCAGCCCAAAGAAGGCGATAAGGATAACGATCGGGAGCGGCAGGCTTGGATCGAGAGCATGCATCGCGCGGCGCCCGGAGTCGATTGGCACCAGATCGAAAATGAGAACCGCAAGCGCAACGCGGCCATGCTGGCGGAGGCCGCCGCCTCGAACACCGCGAACGCTCTTGGGGTTGGAGGGGTCTGGCTGCAGCGTGGCGCCACCAGCCAGACCGGTCGCACCTGGGTGACGACGGTCGCGAGCGACGGCGAGACCGTGCTCGTCGGCAGCGGCGACGGCAACGGCGGTGGCCTCTTTGCGGGAACGCCCGGGGCGAGCAGTTGGGCCCAGCGCGGCAACCCCATCGGCTCGGGGGTACAGGAGCTGGTCGTGGTGCCGGGAACGCCGGAGGCCTGGGTGGGCGTCGTCAACGGATCGTCCGGGGTCGCGGTTTCAACGGATCAGGGAGAGTCCTGGCAGACGCCCAGCGGCCTTCCGGCACCACCCTGCGGCTTCAGTATCACGCACCTCCTGCGAGAGCCCGGCACCTCGCGCAGGGTCTACCTCTTGGTTACGGTTCCCTACTGCGTGCCCACCCCGACTTATACGCTTCTGCGTTCCGACGATGCCGGGCTTCACTTCTCTGCCCTCTTGAGCGGCAATTTCACCGCGGCTCCCGACATGTGGATGGACCGCGTCCATGCGGGTCCGCTCTACCTCTTCACCGATACCGGTTTGAGATCCTCCGCCGATCACGGCGCCTCCTTTTCATTGCTCAGCAACTTCCCGGGAGGAGTTGCGGACACCCTGCGTCTGGCAGGATCCGAGGCGGGGGCGCCCTCTATCTATGAGTTGATCAGTAACTCTAGCCAGACGGTGCTGTTCGCGTCGACCGATGGCGGGAGGACGTGGAAAAATCAGGGTGCCGTCCCTGACTTCAACGTGCCGAACGGCTCGGTCACCGCGTCGATCTCGAATCCCAACGTGCTGCTTTTGGGCGGCGTCAACGTCTACCGGTCGACGGACGGCGGAGCGACGTTCAATCTATTGAACGAATGGTATTCGTACTACGGAGATCCCCTCCACAATCTGCACGCCGACCTGCGCGGCCTCGATTTCGTTTTCTACCAGGGAACCGAGACTCTCTTCGCCGACACCGACGGCGGAACCTACATGTCCACGGATCTCGGCGCCACGTTCCTCAACGCCACCCAATTCGGCATGCAGAATGGAGAGTACTACTCCACTTTAACCAGCAAGAACGATCCGGATCTGGTCGCCGGAGGCACGCAGGACCAAGGCTTCCAGCAATCGACGCCAGCGCCGCTCGGCGGCATGAGCTTCACCCAATTGATCAGTGGCGACGAAGGCCATTTGACCTCGACCGCCGGCGACCACAACAGGCTCTACTCCGCGTATCCCGGAACTCTGTTGGTGCTCGACTCTGAGACTGCACCCCATGGCGTGACGGGCTTCGACTTCCCGGCCGTGAGGAATCGCTCGTGGATGCCCGATATCCTCGCCGATCCGACGAATGCCAACGCCGTCTATTTGACCGGCGATCCCCTCCTTCGCCTCTTCCAGGATGGCGCTGGCTGGCACTCGACCGCAATGTCTCAAAACTTCTCCGGCGGCAACGGCGACTACCTGACGGCGCTGGCGATCTCCAGCGTCAATCGGAGTTACTGGTACGCGGCGTCGGCCGCGGGGCGGCTCTGGTACTCGCACAACGGGGGAGTCACCTGGACAGAATCGGCCTCGCAAGGCCCCGCCGCGCATTACTTCTATGGCACGGCTCTCCTCGCCTCGACGACGACGGCCACCACCAGTTTTGTGGGGGGGAGCGGCTATAGCGGGCCTGCCGTCTACAAGACGACGGATGGCGGGGTGACCTGGCAGGAGATGGGGGAGGGCCTGCCCAGCACGATCGTGCTGGGGCTCGCCTTCGACGATCCGGCGAAACAGAACCTCTATGCCGCCGCGGATGCGGGAGCCTACGTTTTCGATCCCACATTGGCGACCTGGAAGAGCATCGTCGCCGGCAATGCGCCGATCAGCGGCTATTGGTCCGTCGAAGGTGTCCCAGCCCTGCCGGCGGTGAGGTTTGGAACGTACGGCAAGGGCATCTGGGACTACCGACCGCAGTCGCCGGGCCAGAAGTTCTACACGCTCGCGCCGTGCCGGGTCATCGATACCCGCCTGGCCTCGGGCCGGCTCGCCGGCCCCGCCTTGAAGCCGAGCGCAAACCGGCTCTTCGCGATGGCAGGATCCTGCGGCCTCCCCAGCAGCGCGCGGGCGGTCTCCGTGAACGTGACGGTCGCCGGTTCGACCGCCGCCGGCTATCTCACCCTGGGGGCGAGCGACAAAGCGCTTCCCTTCGCGTCGACGATCAACTACACCGCCGGTTCCGTCAAGTCGAACAATGCGATTTTCGAGGTCTCCAACGATGGTGCCGAGGCCTTCGTCGTGTACAACGGGAGCCCCGGGCCCGTGCACTTCATTCTGGACGTGAATGGCTATTTCCAATAGCGCATGGCAGTAAACGGCTAGAATGTACCGGCCTGGGACAGAGAGGTCCCTGACGCCACCGAAGAAGAGGAGATCTCGTGAAGAAGAGGATCAAAAAGCTGGTGCTGGCGAAGGAGACGATGCGGCATCTGGAAGGGCCGGCGCTCGGAAACGTCGCGGGAGGGGTGACGTCACCGCCCAACCTGTGTGTCACCTGGGGATGCGGTACCACCAACGGGCCGTACGAGTGCGCGGATGCCTGCGCGCCCGACGGTGGCTAGAGAAAGATTCTGAAGCTCGGAGGACAGAGAGAAATCCCTGGGAGCGTTCTCAGGGAACACTGCCACCATGGAAACGCCAGACCCCCAGCGCCAACGTAGGCACCGCCGCGGGATAGCGATCCAAGTCCGGTGCGAAGGCGCGGAGCGCGCTCGTCGCCCTCTCGCCGTAGACCGTGTTTCCCGTTCTCCTCTGAAGCGCCAGCAGATCGAGAATGGCGATGGCGTTGCCTGCGGGGATCGCGCCGTCGGTCACGGTTTTCGACTGGAAGAGGAGCCTGGGGTCGGGGCTGGCGGTGGTGTAGCCGCCCTGGGGGTCGCGCAGGCGATGCTCCATCTCGACCGCGAGCCTTTCGGCCTCGTGGTTGAAGCGCGGCTCGCCCGTGGTGTCGGCCAAGGTGAGAAGCCCGCGGATCAGGTAGGCGTAGTCGTCCAGGAAGGCGGGGATCTTCGCCTGCCCCTGCCGGTAGGCGTGGAGGAGCGGGCCGTTTTGGGGATCGAGCCTCGCGAGCAAGAAATCGGCGGTCTTGCGGGCGGCTTCTGTGTAGCGCGGCTCTTTGAAGACTTTTCCGGCGCGGGCGAAGGCGGCGATCGCCATGCCGTTCCAATCGGTCAAAACCTTGTCGTCGATCCGCGGCCTCTGGCGCCGGGCGCGGGCGGCGCGGAGCTTCGCGAGGAGCGGCTCCAGCCGTGCCGCCTGCTCGGCGAGCGGATGGGGCAGGTAGAGCGTCCTGCGGTTGCCGGGAAGGTTGGGCGGCTGGTCGAAGCCGAAGATCGGCGTGAGGACACGGAAGCCCGCCTCGCCCAGGACCCGCTTCAGCTCCTCCGTCGTCCAGACGTAGTAGGCGCCTTCCTCCCCATCGGTCTCGGCGTCTAAGGCGGACTTGAAGCCGCCCTCGGGGAGCGCCATTTCGGCGAGAAGGAAATCGAGAGTGCCGCGGGCCAGGCGGGAGAGGTCCGGATCGGGGTGGGCCGCCGCAGCGACGGTGAGCATCTCGGCGAGCAGGGCGTTGTCGTAGAGCATCTTCTCGAAGTGGGGGACCCGCCACTCCGCATCGAGCGTATAGCGGTGGAAGCCACCGCCGAGCTGGTCGTAGATCGCGCCCTGGCCCATCTTCCGGAGGGTTTCGAGCACCATGGCGCGCGCCGGGTCGGTCTCTTTTCCGGCCGTCTCCCAGAGAAAGAAAAGGTTTCCCGGGCTGGGGAACTGCGGCGGTCCGCCGAAGCCGCCGGTCTGCGGCTGGTAGTGGCTTTCGAGGAGAGCGCGGACGCGGTCGACCGCGGCGAGCGGCGGGATCTGCGGCAGCTCGGTGGCTGGCGAACGGCTGGCGGCGAGAGAGGCGCGGACCGCGCCCGCCACCTGCTCGGCGGTCGCCGCGAGCGCCGCGCGGTGATTCACCCAACCGTCGTGCACCTGCGTGAGAACGGAACGGAAGCCGGGAGTCCCGGCCCGATCCTCCGGCGGGATGTAGGTGCCGGCGTAGAAAGGTTTCAAATCCGGAGTGAGAAAAAGGCTGTTCGGCCACCCTGGGCTGCCGGTCAGAACCTCGTTTGCCGTGATGTAGATCTCGTCGACGTCCGGCCGCTCCTCGCGGTCCACCTTGATGCTCACAAAGCCGCGGTTCAGAAGCTCCGCCAGGTCCGGCCGCGAGAACACCTCGCGCTCCATGACGTGGCACCAGTAGCAGCTGAAGTAGCCGACCGAAAGGAAGATCGGCTTGCCCTCCCGCCGCGCCCGGGCGAAGGCCTCCTCGCCCCAGGGGTACCAATCGACGGGATCGTGGGCGTGGAGGAGAAGGTAGGGGCTCGACTCCCGGGCCAGCCGGTTGGCCGGGTGGAGCGTCCCGGCACTCCCGACTCCGGCCTGTCGTCCGCAGTGGCCGAGGAGAAGGAGAAGGGTGATGCCGGGAATCACCCGCCGGAGGATCATCCATCTACCTTACTCGAAATCTCCGTTTCGAGCTTCGTGCCATACAATCGGTCGGACGGGCAGGCCCTGCACCCACCCCCTGCTTCGGAGAAAGGCCCCATGACGACGGAAGAGCTCTTTACGCAGACCACGCTCCACTCCTGGAAGCTCGCGATCGATCGCCTCGATCAGATGTTCTCGTCTCTGCCCGACGAGGGTCTCCGGACGGAGGTCGCGCCCGGGCGCAACCGGGTGTTCTATCTCCTCGGCCACCTGACGGCCGTGAGCGATCGCCTGTTTCCCATGCTCGGCCTGGGGGAGAGGCTGCACCCCGAGCTCGACGACACCTTCCTCACCCAACCGGACCGGCACTCGCCGGATCGGCTCTCGGCGGACGAGCTGCGGCGCGCGTGGTCCGAGGTCCACCAGAAGCTGACCGCCGCTTTCGAGGCGCTCCCAGCGGAGGAGTGGCTGAAGAGACATGAAGCGGTCTCCGAGGAAGACTTCGCCAAGGAGCCCCTCCGCAATCGCCTCGCCGTCCTCTTGTCCAGGACCAACCACGCGGCGTTCCATGCGGGCCAGATCATCCTGGCTCTCAAGCGACAGGAATAAGGCCTCTCCGCGCCGAGGCCCCGTGCCTCCCCGCTCAGGTCCCCGGGTAGGGGTAAGAGGACGCGGGAACGAGCGGAGAGCTCCCCGATGACAGGAAAGAGCCGGCCGATCCGCTTCTGTAGGCCCGCGAAAGCTTCACTTATGTTATGGACGCGAGATCCTCATTTTGAACGCGAAGATCAGCATCTTGGACGCGAAGATCAACGTACTCGCGTCCAAGATCAACGCTTTGGACCCAAAGATCAACGGTCTCGCGTTCAAAGTGAGCATGTTGGAGTCCTAGTCGTTGATTTTCGCCCGAGATATCATGATCTTCGCGTCCAAGATGCTGATCTTCGCGTTCAAAATGAGCATTCTCGCGTCCAAAATGAAGATATTAGCGTTCAACCGGCCCATGCTGGCGTCCAATGCGAGCCTGTAGCGTCTACCGCGAGCGGTCTAGCGTCTAAAGGAGGGGTTCGCGAGGGTGCCGGCAGCAACCAGTCTCCAGAGCGTTCGGCAATGCACTCAAGGTAGGCGAACGCGGGTCCTCCGCGGTCTTCTTCAAGAGAATCAGGCAGTTACCGATGCCCAGCAAGGCGTCTCGCGCGCCGAGGAGCACGAGGAGAGGGCCGTCCGCGGGCCGGGGAGGGGGGCCGAAGGACGGGAGGGACCCTGTAGAGTCCGGAGGATTGGACGCTACGAACGATTGGACACTAGCGACTGGACGCTAGAGGTGGCCCAGACACCTGGCGGGAGATCTCCCGCGGTGGTAAACGTCGGTCTCTTTCGTCAACATGCTGAGGATGACGGTCGTCGCCATCCCTGAGAAGCTCGCCGCTGGAGGATAGGTTAAGGTGCTGGGGCCGATGGTTGTCGGTTCGGCTCGGCCGGGTCTACCAGAAGGGGAAGTAGGGGACCGAGCAGGTCTTGATCCGGCTCGCGGCCAACTCCCTTGGCGGCCTGCTGGTATCCTTTGACAAGAGTGGCCATCACACTGTGGGCCCTTGGCAAGGCCAAAAAGTAGGGGGCAAGCAAGTGGACCGCCTCCTCGCTTGCCGCCAGCGCCTCCTCCCACCTTCCAAGAGCGCTCAGGCCATCGGACAGGGTATCCAGCGAGGATGCCAGATCAGGCTGGAAGGCTTCCGGGCACGACGACGCGAGGCCACGGCGGATGGTGACCAACTCTTCGGCCGCCGCCAGTGCCTCGTCCAGCCTCCCCAGAGCTCTCAGGCGGTAGGACAGGGTGTTCAGCGAGTTCGCCAGGCTGGGTCGGATAACGTCCAGCTGTGACGACGCGAGATCCCGCTGGATCGCGACCGCATCCTCAATCGGCGCCAATGCTTCCTCGTATCTCTCCAGAGCACCTAGACGATTGGACAGGGTGTTCAGCGATCTCGCCAGATCGGCCCTGTAGGTGTCTGTTCGCGACGACCCTTGCTCACGGCGGATCGCGACCGCCTCCTCGCTCGCCGCCAACGCCGCCTCTCGACTTCCCAGACCGCTCAGATGGTTGGACAACACATTGAGCGAACTCGCCAGATCGGCCCGGAAGGCGTCTGGACGCGCCAACGCGAGGTCACGTCGGATGGCAACCGCCTCCTCGATCACCGCTAACGCCGCCTCTTTTCTCCCCAGCTTGCGCAGGCGGAGAGACAGGTTGTGTAGTGATCTCGCCAGTTCAGACCTGAAGGCGTCTGGTCGGGACGACGCGAGTTGACGGTAGATCGGCACTGCCTCCTCGATCGCCACCAGGGCCGCCTCGTGTCTCGCCAGATCGCTTAGGCGCAGCGACAGATCATGCAGCGAATCCGTTAGGACAGGCCTGAAGGCGTCCGGTCGTGAGGACGCAAGTTGCCGGTAGATCAGCACTGCTTCCTCGATCGCCAGCAGGGCCGCCTCGCGTCTCTTCAGATCGCTCAGGCGCAGCGACAGGTTATTCAATGACATCGCCAGTCCAGGCCTGAAGGCGTCTGGTTGGGATGACGCGAGTTGACGGTAGATTGCAACCGCCTCCTCGGCCGCTTCCAATGCTGCCTCCCGCCTCCCTAACCCGCCAAGGTCAACCGCCAGGTTATCTAGTGACATCGCCAGGTTGGGCAAGAAGGCGTCCGGCCGCGCCGACGTAAGGTCACGATGGATCGCAAGCGCTTCTTCGATTGCCACCAGCGCCGCCTCCCACCTGCCCAGACCGCCTAGGCAGCGCGAGAGGCTGTTCAGCGTAATGGCCAAGTAGGACCGGAAGGTGTCCGGTCGTGACGACGCGAGGTCTCTATAGATCGTCAGAGCTTCTTCGCTCGCCGCCAACGCTGCCTCCCGCTTACCCAGATCGCTGAGGTAGATCGACAGGTTTATCAGCGACATCGCCAGATCGGGACGGAATGTGTCCGGTCGCGACGAGGCCAGATCGCGGCGGATCGCCAATGCCTCTTCGATCGTCGCCAAGGCCGCCTCCCACCTCCCCTTTCTCTCAGGCGCAGTGACAGGTTGTTCAGCGAATTCGCTAGATCTGGCCGGAACGCATCCGGTCGGGACGACGCGAGGAGTCGGTAGACCGTAACCCCCTCCTCGCTCGCCGCCAACGCCATCTCCCACCGTCCCAGATCGCCAAAGCAGAGCGACAGGTTGTTCAGCGCCATGGCCAAGTCGGGCCGGAAGATGTCTGGTCGTGACGACACGAGGTCCCGATCGATCGTCAGCGCTTCTTCAATCGCCACCAAGGCCGCCTTCCACCTCCCCAGGTCTCTCAAGCGAATTGAGAGGTTGTTTAGCGCCTTCGCCAGATCCGGCCGAAAAGCGTCTGGCCGTGACGATGCGAGTAGCCGGTATACCACTACCGCCTCCTCGATTGCCGACAACGCCCTCTCGGGCCGCCCCAGATCGCCAAGGTAGATTGATCGGTTGTTCAGCGAGACCGCGAGGTCGGGCCGGAAGGTGTCTGGTCTCGCCGATGCGAGCTCTCGGTAGACCGGCAGTGCCTCTTCGATTGCTGCTAAAGCCTCCTCCTGCCTCCCCAGGTCTCTTAGGCAAAGCGATAAGGTGTTCAACGAACCGGCCAGATCCGGTCGGCAAACGTCCGGTTGGGACGACGCGAGGAGCCGGTTCGCCGTCACCGCCTCCTCGATCGCTGCCAAGGCCTCCTCTCGCCTGCCCAAACCGCGAAGGCAACGGGACAGTTTGTCCAGCGATATCGCAACATCCGGCCCGCAAGCGTCCGGCTCCGAAGATGCAAGTTGGCGGTTGATTTGGACTGCCTCCTCGCTCGCCGTAAGAGCTTCCTCCCACCTCGCTAGGCCCAAAAGGCTGGTCGACAATTCGTCCAATGAAGACGCGAGCGAGTCAAGGAAGATCTCCGGATACGACAATTCCAACTTTCGATAGACCGCCACCGCCTCCTCGCTCGCCGTCAGAGCGTCTTCGCGCCTTCCCAGAGCGCTCAGGTACCGCGACAGATTCATGAGGTAAAAGCCAAGGTACAGGCCATCTTCCTCCTCGCGGGCTAGGTCCACTGCCCACTGCGTCAGCGTTACCGCCGCCTCCCCGAGAGCCAGCGTATTCGCTGGGAACTGACGGATCAGAGCTTTCAGCGCATCGAGGTCGGTGGCTCTCTCCTCTGCAATCCGCATCAACCAGCCAACCGGCTCTGGTCGAACGGCTCCGTAGTCCTGGGCTAGACGCACCAGGCTTGCTGGCACCCGCCTTTCCGCCCGTCGGGCAGCGCGGGAGACGACACCCACCGTTGCCTCCGGGCCACTGGCCGCCCCGAGTGCTTCTAGGACCAGGGCCTCGCCGACGACATCCGGCAGGAGGGGAGAGAGCCCTCCGCTTTCGCCCTCCGGAAGCGCTGCGGCCAGCGCTTCATAGATCTCTGGGGGATCTCCCGCCGAGAAATAACGCAACGCCACCTTCTCTTTCTCCACCACCTCTTCCACCTCGGCCCGGGAAAGCCCTTGGCAGAGAGTGATGTAGGCGACAAGGTGGCAAGGAAGCGCGGCGGGATCTTCGGGTCCCGGGTTTGGGCGAGGGCATGGATACGACCGAGCTCGTGACGAGCGATGTGGACCCCGAGATCGGGGGCCGAGAGTGAGAGCGCCTCGCTGAAGCCCGCCCGCGCAGCCACCAGGCCGGCCATAAGCAGGAATAGCGGCTCTCCTCCCCATGAGATCTCGGCCAGACGGAGGTCGAAATCGGGAGAGGTTCCAGGCGCCGGCGGCCGGAGAGGGCTCCCGACCCGCTCGAGGATCGAGGTCAACACGGCGCATCGTTCCTGGGGGCCGGCGAGGGCCGGCAATGGGTACGGCCCAGATCGAGGGTCGAGCAGACGCTCCACCGCTTCGGCATCCCCACCTCCCATTCCAAACGCCTCCCGCCACCATCCGCCTGAAGGGTCCGCGTGCCGCTCAAGGAGGAGCAGCCGAAGCGGTAGCTCCCCGCGGACCGGGTGGTCCGCCAGCTCGATCAGCCAGGGCCGCAGGAGCCTCGCTCGCGAAGCCGCATCGTCGATCACCAGGAGCGTTGGCCGTCGCCAATCATCGCCTGGCTGTGGAGCGTTTCCAGCGCCCACTCTGGAAGGAAGCCTGCGGCCCAGCCCGCCTGGACCGCCTGTTCGCAAAGCTCGAGAGCCAGCCGGGTCTTGCCGGTGCCGGCCGGTGCGGTCATCACTCGCACCGAGACCGTCTGGCCGGTGTGCATCCAACGCCAGAGGTCGGCCACCACCCCCGCCCGGCCGACCAGCGGCACGGCGAGGGCGTACGGGGAAAGGTGCTGTACGGCCTCGCCGCCGCCGGCGCCATCCGGCGGTAGGACGCCGCGGTTGCGGTACCGCGTCATGGGGATCTGGGCATAGCCCGCTTGGCCAGGAAGCCGGACCTGCGGCTCTCCAGCCGCGAAGGGCAGGTTCCATCGCTCGATACGTTCCTCGGCACCAGGGGACACATGAAGAACCCAGGGCGGCCCCGCAACCTCGGCCTGGAGGAAGGGGGTGAGATTCCTCTGGGTCTGCCCGTCGTGGTGGATCTCGACCGCGGCCGTTGCTTGGGCATACGCCCTGCGGATAGAGGCCCCAGAGGCGAGGGCCTGGAAGAAGCGACCCGCGAGCTCGGTCGCAACCTCATCCAGGATCGCCTGGGAGGTGGCGATCACCGCAGGGACGCCAGCGGCGAGAAGATCCTCGACCTGCCCTTCGGTGGAGCAGCCGTTGAGAAAGACTAGTTCCAGGCCACGCTGCTCTCCGAGGAAGCGGGCGAGTCCGCCGGCATGGGCGATCGTGGTCTCTCCCTCCGGCGATTCCAAGAGGAGCGCGCCGCTACTCGCATGGCCGCCAAAGTGGAAGACCACGATCCGGTCGCGATAGAGCGGGTCTTGAAAGAGGTCCAGCACCTCTCGATCGGTCGCGTTCGGGAGCTCAACGGTCTCGCAGAGCCCGCTCCGTACCACCGGTGCCATGGCCGCACGCACTCGGCGCAGCTCCTCAGGCAGGTTTCTCAGATAGAGCGCTGGGTTCATCCGGTCGTTGGCGAAGGCGAAGAGCAGAACGACTGGCTGGGAAGAAGAGTTCATGGCGTTGTTGGAGTCTGTGATGTCGGCAGTCTGGTGTCTCTGAAAAGTAGACACACTTCATCGGTCATCGGGCTAGTAAGACGAGATAATCTCTATGGCTTATTTTTGCGCCGCTTGACAAGGAGGATCACCGCCAAGAGGACGAGCCCCAACCAGAGTAAAAGGGAGCAGCCATTCGGGAGCACGCTCGAGAGTTGTTCCAAGACAGAGGGGAGCGCCGCCAGCGCCAAGAAAATCAGGAGAGATACCCAGAGGCAGGTCCATCCCTTCCCTTGCTTTTGTGCCTCCGCAGGTTTGCGGAGTTCTTCCCAGGTGGCCGTACTCGGCTGGGGCCGTACAAGCGTGAGAACAGGAGCGGTTTGCGGGTGCCTGGCAGCGGCGACAGCGATAGCCTGGCGCAACTCGAAGACTTGGGGGCAACCGGCGAGTTGGTCGGCGTGCCAGGTTTGAGTGAATCTCTGAGCGAATTCCGGAGCGACCGCTTGGATCCAGGATTCCGCCTGTCGGTAGCGCTCACGTCCGACCGCTTCGCCTCCATGACCGCCGAAGAACCCCTCGTCGGTCGCCAGATCTACCAGAATAGGGCTCGAGAGGGCTAGCATCTCGGCTGCCAGAATACCAGCGGCGTAGCGATCCCCTTCTCTACACCATAGATCTGCACCTGCATCCGCGGATCGATGGCGATAGCCAAAGGAGCCGGTATTCCGGTGAGTAGGTACGGGCAGACCCGGGATATAGAGATCCTCAAGGTCGATGAGTTGGACCCCGAGGGCTTCAGGGTCGATCATTATGTTGCCGGGAGCGATGTCGGTGTGCGCGATCCCTGCCCGTTCCAGGCCCTCGATGACGCTTAGGAACCGTTCACAGAGATGAAGGGCCGAGACCCATTCGAGATGGGCCTTCTCTTTTCGTAGATAGACAAGGTAGTCGAACCAGGTCTTGCCTTGAGCCCAAGGCATCAGCATGGCATGTTGAAGCTCGGGGCAAGCGATCGCGGTAGGGTCCGTAGGAGACACGATCCTGCGCTCTGCGGTCTTCAGGCCGTCGAGGTGACGGAATTGCGTCAACCGGTCCGCAACGTTGGTGAGATCTGGATCTCTGAATTTCGGTTTGAACACCTTGAGGGCGATAAGCTCGTTCTCGTTAACATTTCGCAACTGGTACACGAAGGCGCGGCGCCCTTCGGAGGCATAGGCCATGGAAGGCGCCCCCGGATGAGGCTGCACAAGGTAGGTCAGCCCCTGAAGGAGGAGGGATTCGCCTGGCGCGGGAGCGAAGCGCATCGTCAGCGAGTCCGGATGGTGATCTGCTGATACCCGGTCGGCTCCCCTGAGGGCTGCTGTTTGTGGTAACCCTTTAGGGAGAGAGGCGCGCTGTAAACAGGCCGGCCTGCATAATCGTAGAGCGTCAGGATAAGACTGTGCTCGAGCTCGGGGTTACCGCCGCCTTCGACCTTGATGAATAGCGTCTTTGTGGTCTGAGGGTGCGTCACGAAGCCGGTCGGCTTTTCGCGTTCGGCTTCTCTTATCTCTGCGCGCTCGAAATCAATGCCATAGACCGTCAATTGGGCGACGGCCTCTCCGTTTTCGCCTGAAACGCTGTCTAAGAACGCCGCGGGTAACAAGTGCACGTATTGCGCATAGAAGGCGCCGGGCTGAAGCTCAACGACTTCGGGTGGCCTCAAGCCTGCCGCTTGAGCTGGCTTCTTTGGAGAAAAAAAAAGCGCCGCGAGGCTCAGAAGGAGAGCCATGAGCCCGATGAAGATTAAGCTGAAGCCGGCGAGTCTCTGCCTTTGCGAGACCGCGGTGGTTGCACCCTTCGCGGTCTCCGTTTCCGAGCCGCAGGTACTCTCGCTGGAGGGCTTGGCGGTCTCTCCCCCGATTGCAACTGCGACAAAGGACACATCGTCCACAGCGGCTCTTTCGGTAGCTTCGTTCACGAAGGCCTCTCGAAGGGCTTCTTGAGAGATCTCGGGCAGAGAGAGCCGAGCTCCCCATTCGGACCGCGCCCCATCCGAGTGGAGCACGACGCCAACTACCTCGGTATATCGCGTCTTCGATAAGTGAAGCGCGCTGCGGCCGGTGCTCGACCAACGCCCCAGTGGGTCGCTTGGGAACACCTCGCGTGCGCCGGATGAGTCGTGAATCCAGCTATGGATGTCACCTACCTGATAGAGGGTAAGCTCCCTGTTCTGGGCATGGAGGATAAAGGCGGAGAAAACAGTTTGGCTCCCCCGCTCTCGTGTTCTTGCAAGCGCCTGGCCGAGCAGAGAATCGGGAGGAGCAGTGACCGTCTGTTTCTCCACCTGCTCGCTTACCTCGGCACTCAGCCGCTCGAGCTCTGTCTGGATCTCGCTCACATCGGGCGGCTGCTCCCTGTGTTGCCATAGCGTCTTCAATAGAAATTTGGCCACCTCCCGAGCGGCTATATCGCCATAGAAAGACTGGCTCACGCCGTCGGCAAGGACGCCGACCGTGACCTCTTCGCCCAACTGGATAGCGACGAAATCTTGGCCTGGCGAATCGCTCTCGTCAAAGTCATTGCAGCGGCGGTAGCCATAGGCGATAGAAAAGACAGGATTTTTTCCTGGAACGGAAGAAGAGAGGCTTTCGTATTGAACTTCGGCGGATCGCTGGTCAAGGTCGAGGATCCGCGGCGGGTGCTCAGGCATTGCTCTTGTTCCCTCCAGAGGTCGGATCGACGCCTCCAGACCATCGGACCGGGGGAATCTGGGTGGTGCCACTTGGAGAAGTCGGCAGGGTCTCCCAAAAGGCCTGAATCGGGGTAGGTGCGCTGGGCTGTGAAATAGGAGACCAGGTGACCGGCTGCGGAGGTGTTTGCTTCTGCGGAACGCGCAGGGGCTCGAAGTGGATGGGGCCGCAGGCCTGTGCCCATTCCTGAAGAGTCGGGCAATCCTCTAGATTCCTCGAGTTCCAGGCCCGAGCTAGGAGGGCGCTGAGCGCCGGATCGTGCTGCCGCAAGGCGGCAGAGAGAATCGGTAGGCGAGGAGAAGCCGGATTTTGCATCTCGGCAGGATCGAAGAAGCTTTCACCATGGCATTGGGACTGTACATTAGCATCGTGCCAGCCAAGCATCTCGCTGAGAAGAATCGCTGCTGCGAAGCGATCCCCTGTCGCTTTCCACTGACCCTGAGCGCTCGTAAGATGTTGGTAGCCAGGCGTTCCGGCCGGGATTGCCCTCGGCGGCTGGGCGCCTGGAGAAAAGAGGTCTTCGACGTCGATGAGCTGCGGATCGAGCGTCTGCAAGTCGAAAAGCACGTTGGCACCCGAGATGTCGCAGTGAGCCATTCCTCCCACTTCGAGGCTGGCCAGCAGCGTGGCTAGCTGCCAGGCCAGTTGACGCGACGCCCCAATGTCTAGGCTGAAACGCCCAGTCCGTGTGAGTTGCACGGCGTCGAACCAGGAAAGGCCTGGCATCCAGCGCATGAGGATCGAGTACTCGAGGGTGGGGTACTGCTGAAGCGTTTGCGTCGCCCGATTCGGGCTTAGACAGAGCCGCTCGCAGACCTCAAGCCCGCGACGGCTCTTTAGCGCGTCTAGTTTCTTGCACACCTCGACCATCGCGGGATCGCGGTGTTTCGGTTTGAGTATTTTCAGAGCATAGTCGCCGGCAGTGCCGCGGATCGCGCGCAGGTGATAGACGAACGCCTTCCCCCCTTCCATAGAATGCGCTTGACCGGGAGCCCCCGGGTGTTCGACGGCCAGAAACCAGCGCTGCTGGCTGTCGATGTGAAAACAGATCTCTTCGTTGGCCTGCAAGTGGAAGCTTGGCATCGGCGTGGAGAGCCCCGGTTAGGTCGTGGGTGTCGCGCCTGACATGGTGAACGCGAGCTCGATAAGATCTTTGTTCGCGCCGGGGATCAGCATGCGAGCTCCGGGTTTGAGCGCATAGCCCTCTTCCTGGATGACCTCCGAGTACGTGGGTGGTAGCGGCGAGGACATATTGAACAGCATCTTGGCGTAGGAATCCTTGAGCTCATCGACGGAAGAGATGCCGACCCAGGTCTCGGCCTTGGTGATCGGAGAGTGCGTCAGATCAGGTCCAATGAAGACGTTCTCGATCAACACGTTCCCGTCGCTGTTAGACATCTGCATGATTTCTTTGGCGATAGGCTCCGGGTCGGCGCCATTGAACTGTCCATCCGTCAGATGGATGACCATGGGCGCGGGATAGCCGTCGAGTTTCGGTAGCTCCTGACGTAGCAGATCGCGGGCATAGAGGAAGGCGGAGGCCGTGTCCGTCAGAGCCATGGGTGACAAGCGAGGCTTACCGCGCTGCGCGACGTTGGTGATCGTCTCGATTCCACCAAGAATATCTTGCGGCCGGTCGCTGTAGGCGATCATGGCGAGCCGATAGCGGGGCGAGATGATTTCTCCCTTGGTCGAGCGCTGCACCATGCGAATGAGAACCTTCTCGATCGCTTCGTTCACATGATCGATCCTTCTCGCGCCATCGAAGGGATCTCCCATTGAGGAGCTGCAGTCCAGAAGGTAGACCAGTAAGGCCGGAGTCTTGCTTGTTGCTCGGACCTCGTAAGGCATGTCAGGGCTCCTAATGTGGATGGGCAGGAAGTTCCGCCCTCCTCATGAGACACCTCGGCCGGGAAACTGTTTAGAGAGGTGGACGTAGCTGGGAGAGGCCGCCTTTCAGGGTGAGAATTTAGGGCGGGTAGCTCTAGCTTTTTCGAGGTTCGCCAGTGAGCCAGTAGAGGTTTTGTGGCCGAGGTTGGCCAGAGGTTCAGCGCCGGCACCCCAAATCTCGCGAGCTTACCGCCCCACCAGCCGCAAGACGTTCAAGCGCACGAAACCACCTTCCCCTCGTTCGCAATGTCCGAGGAGGAGCAGAGGGCGACGCCGGGAATCGTTTTCCCTACTCGAAATACCCACTCACATCGATCACCACCTCGACCGATCCAGCCCCCTGGATGACCGGCACGATCGCCAGATCCCCCAACCCGTCGAGGGAGAGTTGGAGGATGGCGTTGTTCGAGCGGGTCTGGTTGTGGGCGAAATTGATCGTGCTGGCGAGGGGCGCGGTCAGGTCTCCGGGGTAGAGCGTGAGATAGCCTGCCCCGGTTCCTCCGAGGACGGTGACGTTCGTGCTGATCTCCTTCGCCGTCACCGGAATGCCGCAGGCGCCGTGGCTCGCGACCAGGGTGATGACGCCCGAGGCGAGCGCCGGGCCGTTCTGGCGGGTGTCGATCAGGCGGCAGGGGGGGAGGGTGAAGAAGACTCTCCCGGGGAGCGGGTTTCGGGAGAGGAAGACGTCGCTCTGGCCGTTGAAGTCGCCGGGCACGAGGTCCGCCGCGGCGCTCGAAAAGACGACTGCGGCGCCGTCGGCGCTGATCGCGAACGATCCCGTGGGGCCATTGCCCGTCGTCTGCGGGGAGGCGGGGGTGCGGGAGAGGAGGGCCGTCGTGCCGGCGAGCCGATCGTAGAGGAAAACATTGTCGCCGGCATTGCCGCCATTCGTATCGATCTGCCCGGAGACGACGTTGGGCGCGGGGGTCGAGAAGGCGACATAGGCGCCGTCGGCGCTCAGCTGGGCGGTCGTGTAGCCCACTCCGGCGGCGGGGGAGTTGGCGGCGTGGCTTACGAGGGTGGTCGTGCCGGCATCGAGGTCGGCGAGGAAGAGGTCGTAGACGCCGGCCGTGCCGGTCTGTCCGGGGACGAGGTCGGTCGCGATGCTATTGAAGAGCGCGAAGCGGTCGTCGGCCGAGAGGCTGGCGCCGGCCGAGAGGTCGTTGCCCGTCGTCGTCGGCGCTCCGGAGGGGTGCGAGACGAGGATCGTCGTGTCGGTCTGGCGATCCCAACGGAAGGCGTCGCCGCCGCTGTCCGCGTCCGTGAGGCCGGAGACCAGGGCGCTGCTCGGGCTGGTGAAGAGGACGAAGTGGCCGTCGGCGGAGAGGATGGGGCTGATGCCGCCCACCCCCGTCGCCGGGTTCCCGGCGGTATGGCTCACGAGAGTGCTGGCGCCGGACAGGCGGTCGTAGAGGTAGATGTCGAAACCGCCGCTCGCGGTCGCCCCCGAGACCAGGTCCGAGGCCAGGCTCTCATAGGCGACGAAACGGCCGTCGGCGCTGAGCGAGGGCGAGAAGGAGCCGGAGCTCGCCATCGTCGCCGGGGCTCCGGCGGCGTGGGAGACGAGGACGCTCTGGCCGGTCGCCAGGTCGTAGAGGAAGATGCCGCTCCGGCCGGGAGGCCCGGTCTGGCCGGCGACCAGGTCGGTCGCCAGGCTCTCGTAGGCGACGAAACGGCCGTCGCCGGAGAGGACGGCGACCGTGCTCGCGTTGTTGGCGGCCGTGGCCGGCGTGGCGGGCGTGCCGGCATGGTGCGAGACGAGAACGTTCGTCCCCGTCGTCCGGTCGTAGAGGAAGACGTCGGGCGACCCGGCGGAGTCGACCTGGTTGGCGACGAGATCGGTCGCCTGGCTGATGTAGACGACGTGGCTGCCGTCGGCGCTGATCAGCGGATCGCTCGAAAGGGCGTTGCCGGTGAGGACGAGCGAGCCCGAGTTGTGGGAGACGATGCTCACGATGCCGGTCAGGGTGTCGGTCCAGAAGATCGCCGGCCCCTGGAGCGGGGCGTGGGACTCGTTCGGCGACAGGTTGACCGCGTCGGAGCGGAACACCACGTAGCGGCCGTCGTCGCTCACCGCGGGGAAGGCGCTGGCGCCGGAAGGGGAGAGCGACGGGAGGCTCGGATCGATGTGGGAGACGAGGACGTTGGCTTGGCTCGCCCGGCTGTAGAGGAAGACGTCGCTGACGCCGTTTAAATCCCGGGCCTGGACGACGTCGAAGGTGGTGCTGGTGAAGGCCACCCAGTTGCCGTCGGAGGAGAGGACGGGCACGTCCGAGCCGCCGCCGACGACGGTGCCGTTGGGGGTGTCGAAGGAGTGGGTGACGAGGGCGGAGGTCCCCGCCATCTGGTCGTAGAGGAAGATGTCGCCGGCGCCGTTGGTGTCGAACTGGTTGGGCGTGACGTTCGTCGCTTCGCTCTCGAAGGCGATGTAGCGGCCGTCGGCCGAGATCGAGGGGAGATCCGAGATGTCGTTGGCGGCGGTCGTCGCGGCGCCGTCCTGGTGCGAGACGAGGGTCGTCGTGCCGCTCGTGCGATCGAAGAGGAAGACGTCGCGGCCGCCGTTGGGGTCGGTCATTCCGGCCACCAGGTCGCTCGCCGCGCTGCCGAAGGCGACGTAGCGGCCGTCGGCGGAGACGACGGCGTAGAAGGAAGCCCCGGCGCCGGTCGTCGTCGGGCTGCCGCTCGTCCGCGAGACCAGGGTCACGGTCGCCGTGGCGCGGTCGTAGGCGAAGACGTCCAAGGCGGCGTTGGTGTCGGTCTGGCCGGCGACCAGGTCGGTCGCTTCGCTCACGAAGATGACCGTGCTGCCGTCGTCGCTCAGCACCGGATTGCCGCTCTCACCGTTGGCAGCGGTCGTCGGGTCGCCGCTCGTGGGGCTCACGAGGACGTTCGTGCCGGCCAGCCGATCGTAGAGGAAGACGGCGTCGGCGTCGTTCGTCGGGCCGCTCTGGCCGGCGACCAGGTCGGTCGCCTGGCTCTGGTAAGCGACGTAGTGGCCGTCGCCCGAGAGGGTGGCGTGGCTGGAGCCGGCGTCGGCGAGAGTCGTGGCGCTGCCGCTCGTGTGGTTCACCAGGGTGTTGGTGTCCGCCGCCCGGTCGTAGAGGAAGAGCCCGATGCCCGTCCCGCTCTGGCCGGCGAGGAGGTCGGTCGCCTGGCTGGGGTAGGCGACGTAGGCGCCGTCGTCGCTGATCGCCAAGCCCTGCGGCAGGCCCGAGCTGCCGTTGCCGGCCGCGGTCGAGGTGCCCTGGGCGTGGCTGACGAGGACGTTGGTGCCGGTCGTGCGATCGAAGAGGAAGACGTCGGGGGTGCCGGGCGAGTCGGTCTGGCCGGCGACTAAGTCGGTCGCCGAGCTCAGGTAGGCGACCCAGCGGCCGTCGGCCGAGAGCACGGGATCGCTCGCGTAGCTGTCGCAGCCCGTCGCGGCCTGGCCGGCGGCATGGGAGACCAGGGTGCGGGTGCCGGTCGTGCGGTCGAAGAGGAAGACCTGGGTCGTCGCGAGAGGAGAGACCTGGCCGGGGACCAGGTTGCCGGAGTCGCTCGTGAAGACGACGTAGCGACCGTCGGCGCTGACCGCGGCGACCGGCGGGAGCGTGCTCGTGCCTCCCCCCGTATCGGCGACGACCGCCGGATCGGCCGCCGAGAGCAGGATCGGCGGTGGCGCCGCCGCCGCGGCGACCCCGGAGCTCATCCCGGTGGTCAGGATCGCCATCGTGGCGAGGATCGCCGCGGCTCTCAGCCCGGCGTGGCAGAAATTACACCCAACGCGGCGTACGCTCGGCTCCACCTCAAGTCTCCAGCTTTCCATGGCGTCACCCTCACGAAGAGTTCTGTTGGGTGCAGCCGGAGACCCTTTACCGCCGATCGCCGCCGAGGCGGGGCGCGGTCTCTTACGGCTGCTTCTTAGCCCAGGCCGGGAGGCCGCTCTGGTCACGGAGGGCGAGACTCTTGTCGCCTTTCTTGATCTGGCGGACGAGGAGCGCCGGAGCGCCGCCGACCTGCACCTTGGAACCGGTCACCTCGATCGTCTCTCCCTTTGCGAAAGTCATGCCTTGCGCGGTCAGGTAGAGCGTCGGGCCGACGAAGACCTCGATCGGCCCTGAGCCGTCCTGGAGAATCAGGTGGGTCGCCGGGACGCCGTTCGGGGTCTCGAGCAGCTTGACCTCCACGATCGGGCCCTTGAGCGTGGCCTCGGTCGCCTTGTCGTAGCGCGGCATGACGGGAGCGCCGGGACTGCCGGGAGCGCCCGGTCCGCCGGGTCGAGTCGCGCCGGCGGCAGGCGCCGGGGGATTGCCTTGAGCCTCCGCGCGATCGGTGCCGAGGCTCGCGGTGAGCGCCACGATGCAGAGGAAGGAGAGGCAGAGAATGGAGAAGACGAGCTTTGAGAGCTGATTTGCGGTCATGAAGGTTCCTCCTGGGAGGAGTTTCTCACAGGACACTCCCTCACTCGCTCTCAACAATATCCGCCTTCGCAGTGTCCTTACCGCATGACACCTGATTTTGACGCTGGACCACGGGACCAGCGGAAAGGAGACGGAGAGATGAGAAGCAAAGTTGTGGGGATTGCCCTGCTCGGTTTGACCCTGGGTTTGACCCAGGCCATCGCCGCCTTGGCACAGCAGGGCTCGGGGGACACCGAGCTCCAGGCCCAGGGGACTCTCTCCCTGGCGACCTCTTCGCAGAAGAACAGCTCAGGCGGAGTGGACGTCGTGTTCGGACGCTTCCTCACCGATGCCCAGGAAGTAGGTCCCATGCTGATGACGACGATCTCCGGGCAGAACAAGCTATCCGGGTCCGCGGGAGCCTTCTACCGTTACAACTTTTCGACCGGTCAGGTCGTCCCCTACGTGGGCCTCGCGGCTTCGGGCTCATTCAGTAGTGACAAGACGACCGGCTCGACGACGGGACTGATGCTCAACTTCGAAGGTGGCTTCCGCTACTTCGTGGACCGCCGGACGGCGTTTTCTGTCGAGGCTTCGGAGCCCTATTCGACGAAGGATAAAGCCTTCGGTAAGCAGTTGAATGTGCTCTTCGGCTTCTCCCGCCTCTGGGGCAAGTGAGTCGCGGCGAGAAGGCCATGAAGAAGGTTCTGCTCATTCTCATCGCTGCCGTTCTCTGCCTCGCCCAGGGGGGAGCCGCGGAAGACTTCGGGTTCGTCTTCACGGCAGAGTGGAGCCTTCCCAAGGGTGCGGTTCACGCCCTGGCCTTTTCGCCCGATGGGCTCTGGTTCGTAGCCGCCGTCGGGGATCGTGCCGCCGTCTTCGAGCTGGAGCCCGCGGGCAGCCCGAAGCGGCGCGGCGATCTCCTGGAGTTGCGTCAGGAGGTTTTAGGCGCCGCCGTCAGCCCCGATGGACGGACATTCGCTCTGGTCGATGGCGGAGGCTCCCTCCACCTCTATGAAAGCGCGTCGCTGCGGCCGCTCGCGACCGTGCAGAAAGCCCATTCCGGGACGGCCCAGGCGGTGGCCTTCACGGCGGATGGCTCGTACGTCGTGACCGGTGGCCATGACGGGAAGGTCAAGGTATGGTCCTTGGGAGGAGAGCTTATCGCCGACCTGGACCAGGGAGCGAGGCACGAGGGCGACGTCGTCATGGTGGCCGGTCTGCCGCCGGGCGGAAAGGTGCTCTCCGTGGGGAAGGACGGCAAGGTCATACTCTGGCAGGTCAACACCCGGAAGGCCCTACGTCCCACGAGCGTCGACAGCGGCATCCGCTCGGCGGCGGTGGGCGGCGACGGCAAGACGCTGGTGCTCGGGTTGCAGCACCTCGCCGGGAATCGCTTCCGCTCGGCCCCGATGGCTCTCGCGCACGGGATCCAGACCGACGACCGGGTGCGCCTCGTCGACGTCGATAGCGGCAGCCAGCTGCGCGACATAGAGGGCGAGCACCAGGATCTCAATGCGGTGGCCGTAACCCCCGATGGTCGATTCGTGGCCTCGGCCGGAGGGGGCTCGTCCGCCGCGGTGTGGGACGCCGCCACCGGCAAGCGGATCAATCTCATCGCCGCCAAGGACGCGGTCACCGCGATCGCCTTCGGACCGGACGGCAAGTCGATGCTGATCGGGACGCGAAAGGGCTCGCTGTCGCTCTACCATCTCACCGGGGTCGGCCCGGCGGTCCCTCTCACCACCCCTTCCCAAATCTATATTTTCATCGTCGATCCGAGCGATCTGCCAGACGAGGGTGCGGCGGCGCGCGGGCAGGTTCTGCGGGTCGAGACCCCCTCGTTTCGCATCCGCGGCAGGATCAAGTCCTCCGCTCCGCTCAAATCTATCTCGGTCGCCGGCCAGGAGATTTCCTCCATCACCCCTGGGAAGGAGGCAGGAGAATATTTCTGGAGCGCCTACGTCCCCATGCCTTCTCCCGGCAAGCGCACGATCGAGGTGGTCGCCGAAGATCAGAAGGGAACGATCGCCAAGCGCTCGTATGTCGTCGAGCGGGCGCTGAGGGCGGCTCTCCCTTCAGTCGGCAAGGGGCGGCGGATCGCGTTGATCGTCGGTATCTCCAAGTACAAGGATTCCTCGATCAATCTCAAGTATGCGGACGCCGACGCCCAGGCGCTCTACGACCTGATCACCAACCCGGCGCTCGGGCCCGCCGCCTTCCACCCCGAGGACGTGCGGCTGCTGCTCAACGAGAAGGCGACAGTCCAGGAGATCAACATCGGTCTGCGCCAGTTTCTCATGCAGGCCGGAGAGAACGATTTCGCCCTCTTCTTCTTCGCCGGTCACGGCGCGCCCGATCCGGAACACACCAGGGACCTCTACCTCCTGGCGCAGGATACCGATCCCAACAACATCGCGGGGACGGGGCTTCTGATGCGCGAGCTCAGCAGGGAGATCGCGGACATCCCGGCGCGCGATGTGCTGGTCCTGACAGACGCCTGCCACAGCGCGGGGATGGGGGCACCCGAGAGCATTCGCGGTATCCGCTCCAACACCATCCACGAGGCTTTCCTCGACCGGATGAACCATGCGAGCGGCGGGCTCGCCATTCTCACCGCGAGCGAGGCGGCGGAAGTTTCTTTCGAGAACTCCAAGTGGGATCGGCATGGCGTCTTCACTCACTTTCTCCTGGAGGGGTTGAAAGGGGCGGCCGACGCCGACCACGATCACATCGTCACCTTAGGCGAGCTCATCGAGTACGTCCGGACAAACGTCAAGGACGCGACCGAAGGGAAACAGTTTCCTGCCGTTGGGCCGACCAGCTTCGATCGCCAGACGCCCCTGGTCCCTGTCGAACCGAAACCACAATGATAACGATTCAACCCTCACCACCGAGGAGACGAGAGATGAAAGACCTTCGCATCTTGAGAAAGAGTTTCGCCTTGGCCCTGACCCTCGCCGCGACGAGCGTCACGCTTCCCGCCACGGGACAGGAAGGCAAAGTTCAGGATCTCACCGACCAGGAGGTCACCGCGAAGAAGCTCGTGGAGATCCTGCAACCGGAAGCGGACGTGGCGCGCGACATCGGTGTTACACCCAAGCCCCATGGGCGCCCCCACTGCGAAATCCTGCGCCAGAACATGAGCCGCGGGATCGGGGTCCGGCCGAAGACGGACATCGCCGCGCTCCAGATCCTCTTCGACTTCAACTCGGCAAAAATTCAGCCCGCGGCGAGCCACACGCTCGACGAGTTGGGCAAGGCGCTCTCCTCCTCGGCGCTGGGCCCGTACTGTTTCCAGATCGAGGGACACACCGACGCGATCGGCCTGGAGAGCTACAACAATCAGCTCTCGCGGCAGCGCGCGGAGGCGGTCGTCCAGTATCTGGCCGCGCATTTCGGAGTGGATGCCGAGCGGCTGGTGGCGACGGGCTACGGGAAGAGCAAGCCGATCGCCGACAATGCCACCGAGGCCGGACGCGCGAAGAACCGCCGGGTGCAGGTGGTCAACCTGGGATCGGGGGATTCCTAGACCTGGACGCGAAGCACGTTCCTCATCGCTCGCTCGTGATTTCGATCTTGCGGGCGGTGAGCTGCACTCCCGAGGGAGACTGCCGGTGCAGGCCGGCAACCCAGTCAGCGAATCGTGGAGCGGGATTTTCGGGGATTCCCGGCAGGAACGGATACGTGCTCATCCAGGGCTGCGTGGCGTCGCCTGCGGGCATCAGCGGCAAGGGGTGGTCGGAGCGCAGGGCGAACACCAGGCTCGTTCCTTCCGGGGCCTGTGCTTCCAGTTTTATGTCGGCTTCCGGAGAAGGCAGAGTCAGAGTCTCGCCGGAGGCGATCTTCCGGGAGCCCTGCTTGGTGTTTGGGTAGAAGCAGGTGATGAGGCCGTTCGGGTCGAGGGAAAAGACGAGGAGATAACCAGGACGGTCGACGGCGACGCGGAACCCCAGGTCAGCGCCGATCGGGATTCGCGCGCCGGGGCGGGGCGGGTCGAGGTCGAGCTGTGGACCCCCTCTGCCGTTCGCGAGGCCCAGAAGCTCGGCGCGGATGGCGGCCACCGGCCGGTCCGCGGGGGCAGGGGGCGACGGCTCGGCGGTCAGGCCGGCCTTGGCCGTCCCCGGGCGGGATCCCCAGCCGTAACCTCCCGACTCCAAAATCCCGACGGTCCCGGCGACGACCGCCGTCGCCAAGCCTCCCAGGAGCCAGAGCTGCCGGTGATTCCGGGCTGCCGAGGGCAGTGGCCCGCGGTCCCGGCCCCGCGGAGATCCCACCTGGGGTGCCGCGGCCTTACGGTCGCGTACGATTTTGACGGCTCGCGTCTCGCCCGGCTGCTCGATGACCCCCGCGGCCCCGAGCGCGGCCAGAACCTCTCTGCAAGTGGAGAACCGTGCCGCGGGATCCTTGCGCATCATCTTCTGCAGGGCGAGAGAAAAGGCGATGGGAATGTTGGGATCGAGCTCGTGGAGGGGAGAAAACTCGACCTCCGCGAGATGGAAGGACGGCCACAGTTGGTCGCCGCGGCCTGCCGTGTGCAACCGCTCTTCCGTCCAGACACCGGATCGCCGGAGCAGCTCCTCGATCGTCTGCTCGAGTCGAACCGGGCCGAGGAAGAGCTCGTAGGCCACCATCCCCAGAGAATAGAGGTCAGAGCCGGGTCCCTCCCGTTCCGATTGCGCCAGGGTCTCCGGCGCGGCATATTTCAAGTGGCCTGGTGGGATCGGAGGGGCACCGTCGGGGGCGACGGGGCCGAAATCACCGATCTTGTAGCCGTGCTCGCAGATGAAGACGTTCTCGGGCTTGACGGCGCGATGGAGGATGTCCCGGCTGTGGATCGCGTCCAGTCCAGAGAGGACATGGCGGAGAATGCGGGCCACCTCCTCCGGCGGGCGCGGACCCTCGATCAGGCGGTGCCCGAGAGTGTCGTCGGCGAGCTCCCGGATGACCGTCGGGACGTTACGGCTGGTGTCGGTCGCATAGGTCGCGAGGACATGGCTGTGGGCGATGTCCACCATCTTGAGCGCCTGGTTGAGGTAGGCGCGGACGAACGGGTCATTCCCGGCGAACGGCTGGACCAGCTCCTTGACGGCCACCGGGCGGTTGAGCAGCTCACCCCACCCTTCATAGACGGCGGCGAAGCTGCCCCACCCGATCACCTCGCCCTTGCGATAGATCCCGCTCATGTCTCCTCCTCGGTCTCGTTTCGAGCCTCTCAGAAAGACCCCACCGCCGCCGCCTTTGTTGAGCTTGGCTGAGCTCGAAGCGGCTCAACAAAGCCGGGTTTCTCGGTGTCTAGAGCAGAGGGAGAAAAACCAGGGAGAGAGCAGCCGCCATGGCAGCGAGCGAGCAGACCGTCGAGGGAGATCACAACATCGCGATCAACGCCGAGGTCGGCGGCAACCTCCACATCGGCGACGTGCGTCTGCTCGCGGACAGCCAGTACTTCGAGCCACCGCTCCTGCGATTCGCACCCGGGGAATGGATCGACCCGCCAGGGGCCGGAGCGCTCGTCGACATTCTCGTCGAGCAACGGCTGCTGATTCTCGCTGGAGAGCTGGAGGACAAGAGCGAATGTGCCAAGCATCTTGCCTATCTGCTCCGCCAGAGGCTGACCGAGAGCTCCGGGGTCGGCGTGCAGGTCCGCGAGAGATTCCATGGCCAGGACCCGCAACAGATCGAGACCGCGTTCCACGAGACGGACGCCACGATCGTGCTCCTGGTGGAGGTCTCGCCGCGCCAGATCGTCGGCTACGCGCCGAGCAAGCTGCGGAACCTGCTCCGCGAGAGCCGGGCCTATGCCATCATCACCACCGACAACCCTCGCGAGGAGTGGGAGGTCGAGGCACAGCTCTACGTCGAGCTGTCCTGGGAGACCTACTATGGCCGAGAAGGCCTGGAGCGGTACCTGGTTCGGTTGCTGCTGGATGCCGACGAGCCCCTGCCGGACGATCTCTTGCCGGAAGGCCCGGAGGGCCTCCTGCTCTGCTCCCGAATACCGCTCGCGATGGCGGTGCAGAGCCTGAAGATTCCGGACAACGTCAGCGATTTCGCGAGATGGCTGCTGTCGGCGAGGCCGCCCTGGACGGAGGACGAGATCGAGGCCGAGTTGGCGCGCCGTGGCGGCGACCCGGAGGCGCGGGCCTGTCGCTGGTACCGTGAGCTGACTCCGAGGGATCAACTCCTGGCGTTGGGGTTGACCCTCTTCGACGGCTTGCCAGACTCTCTGCTCTTCGCTGGCGTCGAGCTTTTAGTGGCGAGCGCCTGGCGTGACCTCGACCCCCTGCTCCCCCACTTTGACTACCAGGACCTGGAACGGTTCTCCGCGTATTTCAAACGCAGCGACGACGGCGGCGGCACCTTCCGGATGCAGTGCGGATCGCGCGAGCGGCGCCGCCAGATCCTGCGCGCCGCCTGGAGCTTGCAGCGTCGGCGGCTCCTCTCGACGCTGCCGGCTCTGACCGACATGATCCGTGCCACGGCCGCCGCGGAAGGGGAGGATTCGCCGGCACCGGAGGCGACCGGTGCCCAGGGGAGGCGGGAGGAGGCCGCCGCGGTGGCCAGCCGCGCGCTCGACCGGGCCGGGACCGCGACGCTGCAACTCGACCAAGCGCTCGTCGAATCGCTGAGCCTGATCAGCCTCTTGTCGATCGAGGTCGTCAAGCCGCACTACCTGGAGCTCGCCGCCGACCCGTCGGACAGCGTGAGACAGTTGATTGCCCGGGCACTCTCGACCTGGCGGCAAGACCATGAGGCGGATCTCTTCGCGCTGCTCGAAGACTGGTGGACGGTGAGTCACCGCTACGAGAGCGGCAGCGGCGATGCGCTTCTCGACCGTCTCGCCCGAACGAAATCGGATCCTCGATCGGCGGTTCGCATCGCGGTCGCCTTGACCACCGGCTTTGCCGCCCGCTTCGACCGGGCGAACCGGTTGGCGCCCCGGCTCTACCAGCTGCTCGTCGAGCTCATCGACGAGCGGGATTCCGCGGTCCGCTCGGCACTCGTGCAATCGACCCTGCCGATCATGGTGGCCTGGCACTTTCGCCAGCTTGAGCCTCTGTTGCGGACGCGGGTGCTGCTGGCGGACGACCTGATGCCGGCCGTCGCCTACGGCGCTGCGGAGGCTTGCTCGTTACGGCCCGAGGAGTCGCTCGCGCTGCTCGACAGCTGGCGTGCCGCGGCGCGGGCCGAACGCCGCCGTGGGACGAGAGAAAACGCGCTGCTCGCAGAGCGCCTGCTGGCTACCGTCGCTCTGACCTATGGCTACATCCGCTGCGAGGACACCAAGAATCTGCTGAGCCCCGCGGCGATCTGCGCCAAGCTCCGCGCGATCCTCGTCGAAGAGGGCCACCCCTTCGTCCGCCACTATGCCTTTCATGCCATCGAGCAACAAGCAGTGCGCAACTACGAGGCCGTCGCCCTGCTGTTGCAGGAGCTGGTATCGAAGATCACTTTGAAGGACAGGCCCACGGTCGTCGGGGTCTTCACCCGGACCTATCTCAATCAGCGCCAACTGCTTCCGGGAGGGGAGGACCGGGTGGACGTCGATGGAGAGAGCTATGGGGTCTGGGCGGAGTCGAGCCGCCCCCTGACTCTGATCGAAGCCTCGCTCTACGGCTGGCTCATGGACGACTCGAGCCCCATCGCGCAGCAACTCGCCGTCGACGTTTTCGAGGCGCTCGCCGAAACTCCGCTCGAGAAGGAGGAGAGACGTTGGTTGCTGGCCCGTCGACCGTCTTTGGCCTCGCCGAGGTTGGTGTCCGCCACCAGCAGTCTCTCCGCACCCCAGCTGCATGCGCTTTCAGGCCTCGGCCGCATGGCTGTTTTTCTCGCCGCGCCGAGAAAGAAGAGCGTGCGCTCCATCCTGGAGCCGCTGCTGGCGGAATTCGTCGTTTTGCAACACCGCCCGATGGACCCGGCCCGGCGCGGGGCCCTGAGGGCGCTGCTGCTCGCGCGCTGGCGTGGCGTCTCGAACGATGCGACAAGAGCCATCACGAGCTATCTTGAGCGGGCTCTCGGCTTCTACCGCTGGCGCTGGGGGCTGGTCTTTGCCGCGCTCGTCCTCACCCTGTCGCTCTACTCCGGCTCGCGGGCATTGATCCATCACCTGTCACAGCCGTCTCCTGTACCCATCGCCGCACCGCGACCTCCTTTGAGTGGAGAGCTCCCGCATGAATGACGATCCGAAAGACCTCGAAAGACCCCATCGCTTCCAACAGACCCTGAAGGGGGATGGCAACGTGGCGCTCAACGGGGAGTTCCACGGATCGGTGCGGGTGCAGGCTCCTCCGCGCCCGGCGCCACGGCCGGGAGAGCCTCCACCGAGCTCCAAGCCGGCCTCGCCCATTCGCATTCTCTTCCTCGGGGCGAACCCCATGGATTCGACGCGCCTGCGCCTGGACGAGGAGGTGCGCGAGATCGATCAGGCTCTCCTGACGGCGGAGCTCGGGAGCCGATTCGAGCTGTGCCAGAAGTGGGCGGTGCGGACGACGGAGCTGCAATCGCACCTCCTGCGCTACAAGCCTCAGATCGTTCACTTCAGCGGGCATGGCAGTCAGCAGAATGCGATTTTCCTGGAAGGGGAGGACGGGACGAGCCGGCCTGTCCCCGCCGAGCGGCTCGCCAGCCTGCTCGCACAGTTCAATCAACGCGTCCGCTGCGTGGTGCTCAACGCCTGCTACTCGGAGGAGCAGGCGGCGGCGGTCGCCGCCCATATCGACTGTGTGATCGGCATGTCGACAGCGGTGATCGACCGCGTCGCCATCCGCTTCGCGGCCTCCTTTTACCAGGCGGTCGCCTACGGCTACAGCGTGCAGGCGGCCTTCGACCTGGGTTGCGCCGATCTGGAGATCGGCGAGTTGGGACAGGAGGCCGTCCCGCGGCTCGTCGCGCTCCGCAAAGACCCGGGGGACATCGTCTTCACCCGGTGAGCGGCCTCTAGCGCCGGCCGACGACGCGGAGCCGGGTCGGCGCGGGAGGGGTCTCGCCGGCGGGATCTTCCGGCGGCCCCAGAACCTCGGTCTTGATCTCGTCGCGCTGCCGCCTGGAGAGGCGCCCGGCCGCGCGGGCGAGGCCGCCGTGGCGCATGGCGAGGATCACCGTGAACTCGACGACGATGAGAGCGATGCCGAGCGCCGACTGGCCGGTCGTGGCGACGAGGAGCGCCATGCAGCAGGAGCCGAGGACCACGACGTAGATCGTGCCCACGATCCGCGAGCGCCGGCTGCTGAAGCGCGCCAGCAGGTGATGGAGGTGGTTGTGGTCGGCGCGGAACATGCGGAGGAAGCGCGAGGTGAGGGGTCCTTGGGCGCGGTCGAGGAAGCGGACGACCATGACGAGGAGGGTGTCGATCACCGGCACCCCGAGAGCGAGGATGGGGACGAGGATGGCGACCGCCGCCGGGGCCTTGAGCGAGGAGTGGATGGAGACCGCGGCCAGGAGGAAGCCGAGGGTGAGCGAGCCCGAGTCGCCCATGAAGATGCGGGCCGGCTCCCAGTTGTGGCGGAGGAACCCCAGGCAGGCGCCCGCGGTCGCCGCCATGAGGATGACCGAGCCGGGGTTTCCCTGGAGGGCGGCGTAGATGAGGAGCGAGGTCGAGATGATCGTCACCACCCCGCCCGCGAGCCCGTCCAGGCCGTCGATCAGGTTGATGGCGTTGGTGACCCCGGCGATCCAGAGGAGCGAGACGACCGAGCCCCAGAGCCCGAGCCGCACTTCGCCCAGGAGGGGCAGGCGCAGCACCTCGAACGACCAGCCCACCCGGATGAGGAGCCAGGCCGCGATGAGCTGGAAGAGCAGTTTCTTGCCGGGGGAGACACCGATCAGGTCGTCGACGACGCCGACGAGGAAGACGATGGCGATGCCGAGAGCGAGGGCGGCGACCTCGGAGCGCGGGATGGTCGCGGCCCAGTCGCCCCAGCGGGCGACCGCCGCGACTCCGGCGGCGACCGCGAGGCCGGCGGCGATGGCGACTCCGCCCAGGCGCGGCACGGTGCCCGTCTGCTGCCGGCGTTCACCGGGGAGGTCGACGGCGCGGAGGACTAAGGCGACGCGGGTGATGGTGGGGACGAGAAGGTTCGTCACCAGTCCGGCGAGGATCGCCGCGCCGAGGGCGTACAACACGATGTTATTCATCCGACCCTAAACCTCTGACCGAGACTCCTGGCCACGCCGGGCTCCAAGTACCCGGCGACACAGAAATTCGTTTACTGATCGCCAGTTAACTCTATTCTAACCGAAAACGGATCGGCCGTGTTTCCCCTCGTCCGGGAGGGCCTGGCACGCACCCTGCTAGACTGCCCGGTGCAATGACCATCACAGCGCGGTTCGCGCGCCGTTTCCGCTTTCTGTCTCTGCTCCAGGCGAGTCTCGTCGCGGGGGCGGTGTACGATCTCGTCTTCGCCAGCCTGATGGTGGTGGCGCCGGGGGTGCCGGCGCGGGTGCTCGGCCTGCCGCTCCCCGGGGCGCCGTTCTACCTCTGGGTGATGGCGACCCTCTTGGGCATGCTTGCCGTGCTCTACCTGCTCGCCGCCCGCGATCCGCGGCGCTACAGCGGGGTCATCCCGGTCGCCGTCGTCGGCCGCCTGCTCGGGGCGCTCGCCTTCACGGTGGCGGCGCTCCGCGACCCCAGGCTGCTCCCCGGGATCGCCGTTCTCGCCGTCTGCGACTTCGCCCTCGGCGCTACGCCGGCCCTCTTCTGGTACCCGGTCCGGAAGTGAAGCGCAATTTCCTCCAGGAGACCGGCGAGCTCGCCCTGCTCACCGGTCAGGCGTTCGCTGCCCTCGTGCGTCGGCCGTTCGAGATCGGCCTGTGGATCGACCAGATGGAGCAGATCGGGGTCCGCTCGCTGGGGGTCGCCGGGATCACGACGATCTTCACCGGCATGGTGATGGCGCTCCAGACCGCCTACAGCCTGCCCACCCTGGGGATCAAGTACTACATCGGGAGCGTCGTCTCGAAATCGCTCGTCCGCGAGCTGGGGCCGGTCCTGACCGCGCTCATCGTCGGCGGCCGGATCGGCGCCGGGATGACCGCCGAGATCGGCACCATGAAGGTGACCGAGCAGATCGACGCGCTGCGCTCGATGGCGGCCGACCCGGTCAAGAAGCTCGTCGTGCCGAAGCTCATCGCCACGCTCATCATGCTCCCGGCGCTCACCATTTTAGGCGACGCCCTAGGAATTTTGGGTGGCCTCATCGTCGCCGTCCTCCAACTCGACCTGCCGGCGAGCCTCTACTGGAACGACGTGCTCGCCAAGCTTACCCTGGGCGACGTCCTCTCCGGGGTCGGCAAGTCGTTCTTCTTCGGCTACGCCATCACGATCGTCGGCTGCTACAACGGCCTCAACACGCAGGGCGGCGCCGACGGGGTGGGCCGGGCGACGACCAACACCGTCGTCGTGGCCGCCATCCTCATCCTCATCTCCGACTTCTTCCTGACCAAGCTCTTCATCCTGGCATGACTTTGCAAAGAATTTACAGGCGAGGGCTCTGATGGCGGAGGCGCTCTACGAGATCCGCGGACTGACCAAGAGCTACGGCGATCGGGTGATCCTCGACCACATCGACTTCGAGGTCTTGAAAGGCGAGTGCCTGGTGATCCTCGGTCGCTCGGGAAGCGGCAAGAGCGTGACGCTCCGTCAGCTCGACGGCCTGGAGCAGCCCGATTCCGGGAGCATCGTCTTCGACGGCACCGACATCTCGCGGCTGGAGGAGAAGGACCTCTATCCGCTCCGCCGGCGGGTGGCCATGCTGTTCCAGAGCGGCGCGCTGTTCGACTCGATGAACGTCTTCGACAACATCGCGTTTCCGCTCCGTCAACACACGAAGGTCTCGGGGTCGGAGATCGCCGCCAAGGTCAAGGAGAAGCTCGGCCTCGTGCACCTCCAGGGGATCGAGGAGAAGATGCCGTCCGACCTTTCCGGGGGGATGAAGAAGCGGGTCGCCCTCGCCCGCTCGCTCGCGCTCGACCCCGAGGTGATGCTCTTCGACGAGCCGACGACCGGCCTCGATCCGCGGACCTCGGCGACCATCGCCGCGCTCATCCGGAGCATCCAGGGGGATCTCGGGGTGACGTCGGTCGTCATCACCCACGACCTGCCGCTCGCCGAGAAGGTGGGCGACCGGCTGGCCTTCCTCGCGGAGGGCCGCTTCGTCTTCGTCGGCGACTGGGACGAGGCGCGCGATTCGAAAGATCCGGTCCTGGCGGATTTCCTCGCCGGCCGCGAGGAGGAGATCGATGGCTGAGGATAGCGAAAAGAGCGGGGTGAGCGCCGGACGGGCGGCGCGGGCCGTGCGGGTGGGGATCGTCGTGCTCGTGGCGGTGGTGGTTTTAGCCGTCGCCGTCTTCCTGATCGGCCAGGAGAACAACCTCTTCAACCGCAAGAACCGCTATTTCGTCGACCTGAAATCGGTTTCCGGGATCAAGCCGGGGAACCCGGTCGAGTTGGACGGCGTGTCGGTCGGCGCCGTAGACCGGGTGATCCTGCCGCGCGACCCGAAGAAGACCTTCATCCGGGTCTGGATGAAGGTCGATCGCCGCTACGGGCGCCGGGTGCGGGCCGACTCGCTGGTGCGGATCAAGACTCTCGGTCTCCTGGGGGACAAGTTTCTGGAGCTCAACTCCGGGAGCCCGGGGTTGCCCGAGATCCGGGACCAGGGACGGGTGAACGCCGCTCCGGCGACGAACGTCGACGCGCTCATCGCCTCGGGCACGGACGTGATGGACAACATCTCGACGATCTCCTTCCAGCTCAAGAACATCCTCGCACGGGTCGACCGCGGCCAGGGGCTCCTGGGCGAGCTGACCTCGGACTCGGAGCCCAGCCGGCGCCTGAAGGCGAACATCTTCGCCACCCTGGACACCATCCAGCGGGTCGCCAACAAGGTCGACAACGGGCCGGGTCCCCTGCCGCGGATGCTCAACGACCGCGCGCTCGCCGACAGCCTGGCGCAGTCGGTCGCGAGCCTCCATGGCATTCTCGACTCGGCCCAGCACGGCAAGGGGCTCGTCCCCGCCCTGCTCAACGACCCGGCGACCCGCGAGCAGTACGACCAGACCATTGCATCGCTCCAGCAAGTAGCAGAAGATCTGAAGAAATTTTCGGGCGATCTCGAAACCGGCAAGGGTCTCGTGCCCCGTCTCGTCAACGACGAGGCCTACGGCCGGCAGATCACCGACAACGTGCGGCAGATGGTCGAGCGGCTGAACGGGGTTACCGAGAAGCTCTCGAACGGCAACGGGACCGCCGCCAAGGTCATCAACGATCCCCACATTTACGATTCGGTCAACGACATCTTGATCGGGATCAACGATTCCTGGATGCTCCGCTGGCTGATCCGCAACCGCCAGAAGGCGGGGATCAAGCATAGGTATCATGAGGCTCAGGATGAGAAGAAAGAGACATCTGCGGATGAAAAGCCGGTTGAAGAACCCAGCCCTGAGCCCAACTCGACCCCCGCTCCACCTCCAGGCCAGGGGACGGAGCCTCTTCCGCCTCCACCCGGTTGACGCTCGCCGCCGGTCCGGGCCCCGTTCGCTCCTGCGGGCCGGCGGCTTCGGGCGCTTCGCGCAGCCAGCCGCCGGTCCTCGGAGACGAACGGTGCCCGGACCTACCCCCTCTCTGGGAGCGAACGCAGGTCGGTCCTCTTCGGGTGGGCGGGTCCCTCCCCCCTGGGCGGGAGGCGGTTGGGTCAGGGGGGAGGCTAGGAGGGGGGCGCCTCGCTCTGCGATGACCTGTCCGCCCTTCAGTTGGAACGGGCGGAGGGTACAGTCATGAGCCGGCACGTCCTCATCACCGGCGGCGCCGGCTTCATCGGCTCGCACCTCACCCGCCGGCTCCTCGACGGCGGCGACCGGGTGTCGGTGCTCGATGATTTCAACGACTACTACGACCCGGCGCGGAAGCGCGGCAACGTCGCTCCCTACCTCGGGCGGCCCGACTACCGGCTGACCGAGGGGGACATCCGGAATGCCGATTTGGTGAACGGCCTCTTCGCCGAAGGCAATTTCGACGCCGTCGTCCATCTCGCCGCCCGCGCCGGGGTGCGGCCGTCGCTCCGGGAGCCCATCCTCTATGAGGACGTCAACTGCATCGGCACCCTGCGGCTTCTGGAGGCGGCGCGGCACCATGGCCCGGACCTCTTCCTCTTCGGCTCCTCCTCCTCGGTCTACGGGATCAACGAGAAGGTGCCGTTTTCCGAGGACGACCTGGTCAACCAGCCGATCAGCCCCTACGCGACGACCAAGCGGGCGGGCGAGCTCCTCTGCTTCAACTATCATCACCTCTACGGGATGCGGACCGCCTGCCTGCGCTTCTTCACGGTCTACGGGCCGCGGCAGCGGCCGGAGATGGCGATCCACAAGTTCACCGAGCTTTTAGCCCAGGGAAAGACGATCCCGATGTTCGGCGACGGGGAGAGCCGCCGGGACTACACCTATGTCGACGACATCGTCGACGGCCTGGTCGCGACCCTCGATCTCGGCCCCGGCTTCGAGATCCTGAACTTGGGAGGCGCCGAGACGACCTCCTTGAAGGATCTGATCCACTGGATCGCCGAGGAGCTTGCCGTCTCCCCCCGCATCGAATATCTTCCGACCCAGCCCGGGGACGTGCCCATCACCTACGCGGACGTGTCGAAGGCCGCCCGGCTCCTGGGCTATTCCCCCAAGGTGCCCATCCGGGAAGGATTGCGGCGTTTCGTCGCCTGGTATCAGGAGAATCGATGAACATCTGCGTCGTGGGAAGCGGCTATGTCGGTCTGGTCACGGGTGCCTGCCTGGCGGATTTCGGCATGCACGTCATCGGCGTCGACAAGGATCACGACAAGGTCGCCGCCTTAAAGTCGGGCCAGGTCCCGATCTACGAGCCGGGTTTGGAAACCCTCGTCCAGAAGAACATGGAGGAGGGGCGGCTCTCCTTCACGACCGACCTGGGACCGGCGATCGAGCAGGCGCAGGCGATCTTCATCGCCGTCGGCACCCCGCCCAAGGCGGACGGCTCGGCGGACCTGACCTTCATCCGCGAGGTTGCCGCCTCGATCGCCCAGCACCTGAACGGCTACAAGGTGATCATCACCAAGAGCACGGTGCCGATCGGCACCGGCAAGATGATCGAGTCGATCATCGCCCAAGGCGCCGCGGAGGCCGGCAAGGGGCGGCACAAGTTCGCCGTGGTGTCGAACCCCGAGTTCCTCCGCGAGGGCTCGGCGATCGACGACTTCATGCACCCCGACCGGGTGGTGATCGGGAGCGGCGACCCCAAGGCGGTCGAGCTGCTGCTCGACGTCTACTCGCCGCTCGCCGCGGCCGACGTTCCCTTCGTCATCACCGACATCGAGAGCGCCGAGCTCATCAAGTACGCCTCGAACGGCTTCCTGGCGGTGAAGATCGCCTTCATCAACGAGGTGGCGGAGCTCTGCGAGGCGCTCGGCGCGAACGTCGAGGTGGTGGCCCGCGGCATGGGCCTGGACAACCGGATCGGCCCCAAGTTCCTCCACGCCGGTCCGGGCTTCGGCGGCTCCTGCTTCCCCAAGGACACCCGCGCCGTGGCGCAGATCGCGAACGACTGCGGCCTGCGCTTCAGGATCATCGAGGCGGTGCTCGAAGCCAACGAGCGCACCAAAGAGCGGATGGTGGGGAAGATCGAGCACGCCCTGGGCGGCGGTGTCGGGGTTCTGACGGGCAAGCGGATCGCGGTGCTCGGGCTCTCCTTCAAGCCCGACACCGACGACATCCGCGAGTCGCCGGCTCTCCCCGTCGTTCGCGGTCTTTTAGACGGTGGCGCGGAGGTCCGCGTCTTCGACCCGGTGGCGATGGACGGCTGCCGGCCGCTCTTCCCCGAGGCGGAGTTCTGCGACAACGCCTACGAGGCCGCGACCGGCGCCGATGCCCTGGTCATCGCCACCGAGTGGAACCAGTTCCGGAAGCTCGAATTGCCGCGCCTCCACCGCCTCATGCGCCGCCCGCTCGTCGTCGATCTGCGCAATCTCTACGAGCCGGAGAAGATGGCGGCGGAAAGCTTCGAATACGTCTCCGTCGGCCGGCCTGACGGGAAACCCGTGGAAACCCGAGTGGTCACCCCACTCCGCAGCCGGACCGGAGCGTTTTCTTCATGACTCCCATGACCCATGCCTTGATCACGGGCGGTGCCGGCTTTCTCGGCTCTCACCTCTGCGAGCGCCTGCTCGCCGAGGGACACCGCGTCACCTGCGTCGACAACCTGCTCACCGGCCGCCGGGAGAACATCGCCCATCTGCTGCCGCGAAACGACTTCCGCTTCCTGGAGCACGACGTCACCCGGCCCTTTGAGATCGAGGGCGAGGTCGACTTCGTCCTCCACTTCGCCTCGCCGGCCTCGCCCATCGACTACCTGGAGCTCCCCATCCAGACCCTCAAGGTCGGCTCGCTCGGCACCCACAACACCTTAGGGCTCGCCAAGGCCAAGCGGGCGCGCTATCTGCTCGCCTCGACCTCGGAGGTCTACGGCGATCCTCTCGTCCATCCGCAGCCCGAGACCTACTGGGGGAACGTCAACCCGGTGGGGCCGCGCGGCGTCTATGACGAGGCCAAGCGGTTCGCCGAGGCAATGGCGATGGCCTACCACCGCACCCACGGCCTGGACGTCCGGATCGTCCGCATCTTTAACACCTATGGCCCGCGCATGCGCCTGCGGGACGGCCGGGTGGTGCCCGCCTTCGTCTCCCAGGCATTGGGCGACGAGCCGATGACGGTCTTCGGCGACGGCAGCCAGACCCGCTCGTTCTGCTTCGTGCTCGACCTGGTCGAGGGGATCTACCGGCTGCTCCAGTCCGACGTCCGGACCCCGGTCAACATCGGCAATCCGCACGAGATGACGATCCTCGAATTCGCGAAGACGATCCGCGAGAAGACCGGCAGCCGCTCGGAGATCGTCTTTAGGCCGCTCCCCGAGGACGATCCGAAGACCCGCCAGCCGGACATCACCCAGGCGCGGACCCGGCTCGGCTGGGAGCCCCAGGTGAGCCTCGCCGAGGGCTTGGAGAGCACCATTCGCTACTTCCGCGGCGCCCTCGAACGGGCCCGAGTGTAGAATCCGAGGATGGACACCGTCGACTGCGCGCGCTGCCACCGTCCCGAGGCGCCGGCACTCCGGAAGCCGCCGCTCTATGGACCCATGGGCAAAGAGATCCAGGCGAGGGTCTGCGCCGACTGCTGGGCCGAGTGGGCGAAGGCCGAAGTGATGGTGATCAACGAGCTGCGCCTGAACTTCATGGACCCGGCGTCGCAGGAGATCCTCACCCGCCACATGCGCGAATTTTTCCTCCTCGATCCCCCCACGGGCGCGCCGCTCCCCGGCCCGCCGCCGCCCCAGCAGCCCTAGGCGAAGCTCCCCTTGGCCCCCGTCCCTGACCACGCTCCCGAGGGGCGCCGCCGAATTCCGCCTGGCCTCCTTCTCCGCTTCGGGCTCCTCGTCGTCCTCGTGGTGGGGGGGCTCGTGGCGCTCAAGCTGTCGCCGCTCGGCAGCCATCTGAACCCGCGCGATCTCCTCGGCTACTTCGAAAAGATCCGTCAGAGCCCCTGGGCCCCGGCGGCCCTCCTCGTCGCCTACGTCATCCTCTCTCCCATCGGTCTCCCGGCGAGCCCGCTCATGGTGACCGGCGCCATGCTTTTCGGCGTGGTCTGGGGATCGATCTGGAACCTCTCCGGCGAGGTTCTGGGCGGGACGCTCACCTACTTCCTCGGCCGGATTCTGGGGCGCGACTTCGTGGCCCACTTCGCCGGCAAGCACCTCAAAAAGATCGAGAAGCAAATCGCCAAGCGCGGCTTCTGGGGCCTCGTGGGCATCCGCTTCCTGCCCATCCCCTTCGCGGTCGTCAACTACACCGCGGCGCTCGTCGGCATCCCCCCCTCGCTCTTTCTCCCCACTCTCTTCCTGGGGCTCATCCTTCCCAACGTCCTCTATGCCTACGCGACGAACGTGGTCTACCACGCGGCCGGCGGGGACCACTCGCACGTCTATCTGAAGCTGGCGATCGCGTTCTTGCTCCTCGCGGGGCTGATGTTCCTGCCCCAGGTGATCGTGGGACAGAAGCGGAAGAAGCGGCTGGCGGAGATAAGGGCGATGCGGCGAGGGCGGTTGGGGGGCAGGGCGATCCCCTCGTAGCGAGCGTCCCTTAGGCGGGAGGTTGGGCGCGAGTTTGTCCAGGGCCAGTTGGGCTGGGCTGGGCTGGGTGCCAGGCGAAAGGTGGGCCAGATCGGCCTTGCTTCGGTAACCTCACCGCTGCCCCTCGGCTTTTCTCCTGGGAGCGGGAGCGCTGGCGTCCTCTCCGACGCGGTCTCCGCGACCAGGCGGAAGACCGACCCACGCGGGTCCTCAGCCCGCTAGCGACGCTCTCCGCCGCGGCCCTGCTCAAAAAAAGTGCAATTCCGCTGTCAAGATCTCCGAGCCGTTTTCCGTCCCCTTCCCACATGGGACGACACATACGCTATCTACCGACCGAGGGGAGCGGCCTCGTCGAGGTCACCTGCCGGACCGTCCAGGGCCGCTTTCTCCTCACCCCCAGCACGGAGCTCAACGAGATCATCCTCGGCGCCCTCGGTCGGGCGCAGGAGCTCTACCCGGTCGACATCTGCGCTTTCGCCTTCGCGAGCAACCATTTTCACCTCCTGCTCCGCGTCGAGTCCACTCACCGACTGGCGCTCTTTATGGGCCACTTCAATTCCAACCTGGCCCGCGAGGCCGGCCGGCTGGTCCATTGGCGAGAGAAGTTCTGGGGCCGCCGGTATCGGGCCATCCCCATCAGCGAGGAGGAGGCGGCCCAGGTCGAGCGGCTCCGCTATATCCTCGCGCATGGCTGTAAAGAGGGGTTGGTCGAGCGGCTGCGAGACTGGCCAGGTGTCTCCGCCGTCCGCGCCCTCCTGGGCGAGGAGCCTCTCGAAGGTCTCTGGTTCGACCGCACCCGGGAGCACCTCGCCCGGCGCCGAGGTCTCGCCTTCGAACGCCTGGACTTCGCGACTCCCTACAGATTGCACCTCGCGCCCCTCCCCTGCTGGGCCCACCTCTCGGCCGAGGAATACAGGAAGCGCATCGCGGAGATCGTCGAGGAGATCGAAGGCCAGGCCGCACTCCAGCGCCAACTCCGCGACCTACCCGCGAAAGGTCCGGACGCCGTCCTCGCTCAGGAGCCTCAGGCAGCCCCCGAGAGGCTGAAGAAGTCTTCCGCGCCGCTCTTCCATGCGGCGAGCCGGAAGGTTCGCCTGGAGCTCTATGAGGGCTATAAGTACTTCATCGCGGCCTTCCGAGATGCTGCCGCGAGTCTGCGAGCCGGCGAGCCCAATTTCGTCTTTCCGTCTGGGAGCTTCCCGCCGGCAGCGCCTTGGGTCGCTGGATAGAACGCAAAACGCGCTACCGGCTGCCCGATCTCCAAGTCTTTTGCGCCTCTCGCGATCGAGGGGCTGGGAGGGTCTTTCCTCTACAGGCTGCCAACCAGGCCAGCGTCGGCCAGCCGTGCCGTGGGTAGGTTCTGATTCGGCCGATCCGAATCGTCCGCGGCAGTCGAGGATCGGGCAGAGTAGGGGCAGAGCCCCTGTGCCTGCCCGGGCCCGGCTCGGGCACGACGTGACGGCTTGCCATGAGCCTTCGGTCCCCGGTCGCCAGTGCTCGCCGGCAGTTCCCGGCAGTTCGGTGCCGGCAGTTCGGCTGGTACCTAACGCTTCCGCAGATTTGCCGTGGCCTTCTTCGGGTGGAGGGCGGAAGGTCCGTTCTGGCGGCCGTCGCCGGGCAGCTCGCGGTCGTCGCCGAGCTCCTCGCGGCGGTCGCCGGCTGGGCGGCGACGGTCGCGAGCAGCGCGGGAGCGGTAGTCCATCGGGCGGCGATCGTCGCCGGAAGGGTGGCGGTCTTCGTCAGCAGGGTGGCGGTCTTCGCCAGCAGGACCGCGATCGCCGCCGGCAGGACGGCGGTTGTCGCGAGCAGGGCCCCGGTTGTCGCCAGCAGGACGGCGGTCGTCATCTGGAGGACGGCGATCGTCGCCAGGCGTCGCTGGGCGCCGGCGCAACGCCTCCCGGTGCCTCTCCGTATACCCTCGACAACGGAAATGCGAACGCGCCCCTGGGCGCTCTCGAAGGAGACGTTGCATGGAAACCGGATCCCGCTGGATCGCCCTCCTGGGCCTGGCAGCCGTTCTCTGGGCCGGGGCGGGAACCCCGCCCGCCGCCGCCGCCGTCGATCGCTTCAGCCCCTACAGCCTGGGGACCGGCCCCGTGGGGGGATTCGCGATCGATCCGGGCCGGCCGGCGACCCTGCTGGTCGGCCTCCAGTTCTATGGCGTCTACCGAAGCGTCGACGCCGGGGCCACCTGGGCCTGGTCGGGTCCTGGCATGGGTACCGATGGGGAGATGCAGGATCTGGCCGCCGACCCCGGCACGCCGGGGACCTTCTACGCCGCGACTCTCGTCCGACGGGCGGTGTCGATCCTGCGCAGCACGGACGACGGCGCGAGTTGGAGCCGGCTCTTCCTCTCGCCTGTCTATCCCTCCGGGTCCGACCTCCAGCGGGTGCGGCTTCTCCTGCTCCCCGGCGCCTCCGGGGCTCCTCCCAGACTCTGCTTCACGCTCAACGACCAGCTGTGGACCAGCTCGGACGGCGGGACCTCCTGGTTCGAGGCTTTCGTCGCGCCGGCCGCGATCACAGCGCTCGCGACGTCTGGCGGCACTCCCGCTCTCCTCGCCCTGGGCACCCTGGACGGCGGCATCCTGACCAGCGCGGACGGCGGCGCCACCTGGACGGCGCGAACCGCTCTCCCCGGCGCCGTACCGGGGGCGAGCGTCCTCGCCCTGGCCCTGGCGCCATTGCCGGCGATATCGGCGATATCGGCGACATCGGCGACCTCGCCGGCCGGCCCGGCCACCCTCTATGCCAGCCTCGGCACGGGCGGCGCCTACAAGAGCGCAGACGACGGCCTCACCTGGACCCCCTTGAACCTCGGTCCGCCGGCCGCCGGCACGGTCACCGCCCTGGCGGTCGATCCGGCGAGGCCCCAGATCGTCTATGCCTCGGATGCCGACTTTTCCACCTTCCGCCTCGCGCATGTGCGGGTGTCGCTCGACGGCGGCGCCACCTGGACCCTGCGGGATCGCGGCATCACCGAGTCCGCGATCCAGGCGTTCACCCGCGATCCGGCGAGCGGCGGGTTCTACGCCGTCGGCCAATACTCGGACCTCGCCCGGAGCGTTGCCGGCGGATGGCAGGATCTCCTCCGCGCCGGGCTGAGCTCGGCGCCGGGGAAGGTGCGATTCCAGCCCGGCCACCCCTCGCAGGTCTATGTCGTCAGCGATTACCGGCTCTTCACGAGCGCCGACGCCGGGCGCACCTGGACGAGCCCGCCAGGCCTCCGCCGGGACACGGGAGCGTCGGTGCAGATCTTCGATCTGATCTTCGACCCGCGACGCCCGAGCCTCCTCTACGGAATCGATTACCCGGTGGGAGTCGTCGCGAGCGCCGATGGCGGCGCCACCTGGACCCTCCTGGGGAGCCACCCCCCCTTCCTCTCCAGCCTCGCCGCGCCGCGACCGGGGGTGCTGGTCGCCGGCGGCTGCGGCCTCTTCCAGAGCACCGACTCCGGCCGGACCTTCCGCACCGTTTTAAGCTGCAACCCGAGCTCGGGGGTGTTCCGCGACGTCGTCCGCCTGGTCTCCGACCCGGCGCACCCGGAGACGATCTACGCCGAGGTCTCGGAATCGCAGCCGGGCAGCCTCGACCCCCTCCGGCCGATCTACCGCACCCAGGACGGTGGCGCCACCTGGCGCCGCATCATCGCCCGCGGCAATGCCCTGGCCCTCGACCGGACCCATCCCGGCACGCTCTACGTCGTCGTCGACCAGACCCTCTTGCGGAGCGCCGACAACGGTAGAACCTGGCGGGTGATCGGCGGTCTGAGCGGCGCCCCGATCGAGGTCTTCGACCTCCTCGTCGACCCCGACCTGCCGACGACGCTCTATGCCGGCACCTCCACGCTGGGCGTCCTCCGCAGCCGCGACGGCGGCCGCACCTGGGCGCCGGTGAGCGCCGGACTCCCGGGGGTCTCGGGCGGTCCCGAGATCCCGATCACCGAACTCGCGGCCGACCCCCAGGTGCCGCACCGGATCTACGCCTTCGACAAGGGCTCGTTCTTCACCGCGCGCTTCACCGAGCCCTGAGGACTTAAGCATCACCGGCCGGGCCGTTCGGCTGGCACCTAACAGGGCAGCACCTAACAGGGCAGCACCTAACAGGGCAGGTCAGACGTCTAGTTCATTGAGAGCGCCCAGGGGGACCGCCCTACTGAAAGTACCCCACGACGTCGACGACGAGGTCGAGCTGGCCGCCGCCGGGGAGACCGGCTTTGGCGTCGAACGCGCCGAAGGAGGCGAGCGGGAGGATGGCGTTGTTGCTCCGCGTCTGGGCGCGGGAGAAGTTCAGGGTGCTGGCGAGCGGCGCGGCGGTGTGGGAGGGGTAGACGGTGAGAAAGCCGGCCGTCGAGGGCACCACGACCGTGAGGTTCACCGCGATGGCCCGCGCGGTCTGCGGGACGTTGCAGGTGCCTCCGATCGTGAAGGTCTGCGGGGTGCCCGCGACGAGCGGGTCGATGCCGCGGGTGTCGACGGCCCGGCAGAGGGGAACGCGGTAGAAGCCGAGCGGCCCGCTCGCCACCGAGAAGGTCGTGGGGTCGGAGGTCCCCGGCCGGGTCGGGTCGTCGCTCACCCCCGAGGACTCGTTGGTGCCGTCGCCGTCGCCGTCGGCGTCGAAGGCGAGGGTCGCCTGGTTCGATTCGACCGAGCCCAGGAGAGCGTCCACCCGGGCCTGGATGAGGATGGTGACCGAGGCTCCGGGGGCGAGGCTGCCGTTCCAGTCGATCCGGTTCTGGCCGGCGTTCACGGTGACCGTACCGCTGTCCGCCGTCGCCGAGAGCACGGAGACGCCGATGGGGAGGGTATCGGTCACCTCAGGTCCCGGGTTGTCGCCCTGAGGACCGGCGCCGACGTTGGTGACGACCAGGGTGTAGGTCATCGGCCTGGCCTCTTCTCTGCGGTCGGAAGCCGTCATCGTCGCGGTGAGGAAACCGCCCAGAGCGGCCCGCGGCAGGGCCCAGAGCTCGGTGCCATGGGTGCCGTCGTTGGCCGCGAAGTAGACGTAGGGACCGGAGGCGGTGAAGCCGAAGGGGCTCGAGGGGAGGTCGCCCGGGGCGATGTCCTGCACCATCTTCGTCCCCGCGGCGGTGCCGTCGCTCCGCCAGGGCTCGACGCTGTGGACAGAGTCGGTGGCGGCGAAGAAGAGCAGGTGGCCGATCGCCGTCAGTTGGGTGGGGAGCGCCGAGCCCGGCCCCGGCAGGAGGTCGGCGATCATGTGGGTGCCGGCGGCGGTGCCGTCGCTCCCCCAGAGCTCCCGACCGTGGACGCCGTCGTCGGCGGTGAAGTAGACCCGGCCGAGGAGCGGAGTGAGGTAGAGGGGGGAAGAGCCGTCGGCTCCAGGGTTGACGTCGGCGACGAGATGGGTGCCGGCGGCGGTGCCGTCGGTCGTCCACGGCTCCAGGCCGTGGGCGCCGTCGTCGGCGGCGAAGAGCAGGCGACCGCCGAGCGCGGCCAGGCCGAAGGTTTCCTGGATCGCCTGGAAGGTGCCCAGCTTCACGGTGCCGGCGGGGGTGCCGTCGCTCGTCCACAGCTCGGTCGAGCCATGGGCGGTGAAGAAGAGGCGCGAGCTCACTCCGAGCAGGGCGCCGGGCGCGAAGAGCGTGGCGGCAGCCCCCGGGACGGTCACGGGCACGGTGCCGGCGGCGGTGCCGTCGGTCCTCCAGAGATCCCCCGCGAGCGAGCCATTCAGGGTGAAAAACAGGTCGTTGTCGGTGGGGGCGAACCGGGGGTCCTCGCTGGGGAAGGATTCGGGGACGATCGTCTTCACCAGGGAGGTGTTGGCGCCACCGTCGCTCTGCCAGAGCTGGACGTTGGTCTGGTTGCCACTGTTGCCGAAGACCACGAAGTCCAGCCGGTTGCCCCACCGGGTCAGGCTCGTCGCGGAGGTGGTGGCGTCATGATAGAAGACTCCGGTGCCGGCGTCGGTGCCGTCGCTCGCCCAGACGTCGAGCTGCTGGAGGAAGAAGGCCTTGCCGTTCAGCCGGGTGAACCGCCGGGTATCCGGGACCTGGCCCACCGGAAGGGTGCCGGCGCTGGTGCCATCGCTCTTCCAGAGCGCCGAGACCCCCGCGTCGAAGGGGGTGAAGAGGAGCGTCCCGTTCAAGTCCAGGAGCTCGCTTTCGAAAGCGAGGGCGAGCGAGGGGGTCTGGGTGTCGATCGGTTGGATCTCGCTGGTGCCGGCGGGAGTGCCGTCGCTCCCCCAGAGCTCCCAGCCATCCGGGCCGAGAGCGGTGAGGAAGAGCTTTCCCGCGGTGCCGGCGAAGATACGGCTGCCCCCCCCGCCGGGGAAGCCGTAGGAGCCGTCCACCCCCGGGACGACGTCGGCGAGGAGGACGGTGCCGGCGTCGGTACCGTCGCTCCCCCAGGGCTCGACCCCCTGGGTACCGTTCTGGGCGAAGAGGACGACCCGGCCGCCTACGGCGGTGAGGTCGGACTGCACGTCGATGGGGTTGCCCGTGGGGCTCGTCGTGATGCTCCCGACCGTCGTCGTGTCGGCATCGGCGCCATCGCTCTTCCAGAGCCGGCTGCCGTTCGTGATGTCGTTGGCGGTGAAGAAGATCCGCGGGCCTGCCACGGCGATCTCCCCGATCGTGTCGAACGACGGCCCGACCGGGACCGTCCCGGCGTCGGTGCCGTCGCTCTTGAACAGGATCCAGCCGGAGGCTTGCCGGGAGAAGAAGACGACCCCGCCGTTCCAACCGGTGAGGGCGCTGAGGATCGCGCCCCCCGCTCTGAGGACGTGGACGAGGGTGGTGCCGGCGGTGGTGCCATCGCTCTTCCACAGCTGGCAGCCCTGGGTGTCGTCGCAGGCGGAGAAGACGAGAGCTCCGCCGATCGAAGGGAGATCCTGGGGATCGCCGGCCAGCGTCACCCGGATCGAGCCTCCGCTCCCCGGGAAGATGTCCTTGAGGAGCGCCGTCCCGGCGCTCGTGCCGTCGGTCTTCCACGGCTCCCGGCCGTGGACTCCGTCGTCGACGCTGAAAAAGAGGGTCGAGCCGACCTGTCCGAGGCGCACGGGGCCGGGAAGATAGCTCGGGCTGAGGATCGGGCCGAGGCGCTGGACGAGCGCGGTGCCGGCTTCGGTACCATCGGTCGACCAGAGCTCGAACTGGTCGAGCGCGGTGTTCCGGGAAGTCAGGAGGAGCTTGCCACCCGCCGTCCCAAAGGGCAGGAAGCCCTTCTGATCGAGCGTCGACGCCTTCGGGAAGACCGGAACGGTGCCGGCGGCGGTGCCGTCGGTCTTAAAGAGGGTGTTGACCTCTCCGTCGTTGCCGGCAAAATAGAGCGTCGATCCGAGGACGGTCAGGTGGCTGGCGCCGGCGCAGGAGCCAGGACAGAGATCCTTGACCAGCCCCGTCCCGGCGGCGGTGCCATCCGAGCGCCAGAGCTCGTAGCCGTGGATCCCGTCATCGAGGACGACGTAGGTGACGCCGAGGAGCACGGCGGACGAGCTGAAGCCGTACTGCGGGAGCAGGTCGGTGACCGTGTGCCCGAGGTCCGCGACCTGGAACGCCGGCTGGGCGGTGAGGGGGCTGAGGGGGGCGACCGGGACGAGACCGAACGCGAGAGCCAGGGCTACGAGGGTGACGATCTCCGGCATCTTCCCGGACCTTCTGCCTTTCCAGAGACCCGTCGCCAGACCTCCATACGCTGTGCAGGAAGCCGCTAAGTATAAGCGTTGCGGCCAGGATCCCGTCCAGGTCGTCTGACTCTGGATTCTGGGCGTAGGGGCGCCCCCATGGCCGCCCTCCCCAGGGCACCCACAGGGGGGGCCCCTACGGAGATGAGGGAAACACCCCAGGGCCGTTCGACCGGCCGGCGAACACCAGTCTTAGTGAGCAACTTCTCTTGAGGGCGGATGCGTCCTCAGCGTCGTTCCATGCTCCAGACCGCCGTACCGTCCCCTAGGAGGGGGACCACACTATGGTCAAATCACGGATCGTCCTCTCTTGTAGCCTCTTGCTCGTCCTGCTCCTCGCCACCCTGGCTCCCGCCCAGGCTCAGGTGGCCAAGAAGGGCTACGACACCCTGTCGAGCCTGGCCTTCCAGAGCGAGAAGCTCGAACCCTCCCAGCCGTTCGAGGCGTTCTCCGACGTCCAGAGCCTCGTGGCTTCCGCGACCGGGAGCGCCTGGCAGAGCTTCGCCTTGAGCGCGCCGGTCGAGTGGCGCGCCGCGGTCGACTCGCGGACCGGCCGGATCGCCTTCGCCGAGGGCGGCAACATCGCCTGGATTCCCGGCCGCGGCAATGCTCTCGGCCTGGCCGACCTCGCCCCGGTGTTGAAGCCCGGCAGCAAGAAGGTCGACCTCGCCGCCCTGGAGACGATCGCCCGCAACTATCTGCCCAAGGTGGCCGGCATGCTGGGGGTCGATCCCAAGACGCTGGTTTTGAATCTCGGCCGCTCGGGTCAGCCCGCCGGCCACGTCTGGTTCGTCGACTTCGACGTCGTCCTGAACGGCCAGGGGGTCGAAGGGGCGCGCGTCGTCTTCCGCGTCAACAACGGCAACCTGATCCAGTTCGGCACCGAGAACATCCCGGCCCTGGGGGCGGTCGTCCCGGCGATCCAGATCACCCCGAGCCAGGCGCTCGCGGCGGTCGCCAAGTACGTCGGCGGCTTCAGCTCGACCGACAGCTTCAGCGACAACGGCAGCACCCACCTGGTGACGGTCAACGTCCCCAGCACCCGTTCGGCCGACGGCTTCGACTTCGGCGCCGGCCGCGGCCTCGCGCAGGTCTACCAGTTCGCCTTCCATCGCGACAACGTGATGGGCAACTGGCGCGCCCGGGTCGACGCCTCGACCGGGGAGGTTCTGGAGCTCGTCGACGTCAACGAGTACGCCACCGCCCAGGTCACCGGCGGCACCTACCTCAACTCCCCGGCGACCGGCCCCGAGGTCGTCCGCCCGATGCCCTATGCCGATCTGTCGACCGGCGGCAACGCCAACTCGGCCGGCCTCTACACCTACACCAGCGGCACGGTCACCTCGGCCCTCGCCGGTCCCTTCGTCAAGATCAGCGACACCTGCGGCGCCCTCTCGCAGGCCTCGGACGGCTTTGGCAACATCACCTTCGGGACCTCCGCGGGCACCGATTGCACGACGCCGGGCAATGGCGGCGTGGGCAACACCCACGCCTCCCGCGAGCAGTTCTACCAGGTCAATCGGATCAAGGACGTCGTCAAGGGCTGGCTGCCGGGGAACACCTGGCTCCCCACCCAGCTGACCGTCAACGTCAACCTGAACCAGACCTGCAACGCCTACTGGAACGGCACGACGCTCAACTTCTTCAAGTCGGGCGGCGGCTGCTCCAACACCGGCCAGATCGCCGGCGTCTCGCTCCACGAGTTCGGCCACGGCATCGACCAGAACGACGGCACCGGCACCGCCCCCGACGGCGCGACGGGGGAGTCCTACGGCGATACCACCGCGCTCATCGCCCTCCACGACTCCTGCCTGGGCGAGGGCTTCCTGGGCAGCAACTGCGCCGGCTACGGCGACGCCTGCACCGCCTGCACGGGCGTCCGCGACGCCGACTTCGCCAAGCACGTCTCGAACACCCCGGCGACGGCCGACAACTTCATCCGCGTCGATTGCCCGGCCGCCGGCCTGGGCGCCGGCAAGGGACCCTGCGGCAAGGAGGTCCACTGCGAGTCGTACGTGCCCACCGAGGCGATCTGGGACTTCGCCAACCGCGACCTGCCGAGCCCCGGCACCGGCACGGCGTGGACGACCTTGGACCGCCTCTGGTACCTCTCCAGGAACACCGCGACCAGCGCCTTCAGCTGCACCCACTCGAGCACGCCCTACACCTCGAACGGCTGCGGCACGGGCTCGCTGTGGAAGACGATGCGCGCGGTGGACGACGATGACGGCAACCTGTCGAACGGCACGCCGCACAGCGCCGCCCTCTTCGCCGCCTTCAACCGTCACCAGATCGCCTGCACGACGGACGCCGGTGCCAGCACGAGCTTCGCCGGCTGCGCCGCGCCCGCCGCGCCCGTCCTCTCCGCCACCGCCGGCGACAACTCGGCGGCGCTCTCCTGGACGGCGTCCGGCACGGCGGTCTACGACGTGTTCCGCAACGAGACCGGCTGCAACGCCGGCTTCACCAAGATCGTGAGCGGTGGCGCCGCCACGACGCTCGCCGATGCGAGCGTCGCCGACGGCCTCACCTACTACTACCAGGTGACCGCCTTCCCGTCCGGCAACGAGGCCTGCGCCTCGGCGCCTTCGGCCTGCGTCGCGGTCTCCCCGGCCTCCGGTCCCTGCATTCCGCCCGCCGCCCCCGCCAGCCTGTCGGCGACGGCGACCGGCTCCGGCATCTCCCTCACCTGGGCCACGGTGAGCGGCGCCGCCGAGTACCACATCTACCGCGGCACCGTCTCGGGCGGGCCGTACACGGAGATCTCGACGGCGACCGGCACGACCTTCACCGATACCGGGGTGACCGGCGGCACGACCTACTTCTACGTCGTCCGCGCGGCCAACAGCGCGACCTGCGAGTCGCCCAACTCTCCTCAAGCCTCGGCGACGGCGACGACGGTGGCGGACTTCTCGCTCTCGATCACCCCGTCCTCGGTGACCGTGCCGCTCCTCGGCACCTCGGCGAGCTACACGGTGAACATCACCCGCACGGGCGGCTTCACCGGCGGGGTCACCCTCTCGGTCACCGGCCTCCCTTCGGGCGCCACCGCCACCTTCACCCCGAACCCGGCGACCGGTACCAGCTCGGCCCTCGCGGTGAAGGTCAAGCTCACGCCCCGCGGCACCTTCACGCTCACGGTCACCGGCACGAGCGGCACGCACACCCACACGGCGACCGCGACCCTGATCAAGAAGTAGGAGCGGGAACAAGCAGGTGGAGTAGAAGAGGCGGTGCCCCCGAGGGCACCGCCTCTTTTTGTGATGCCCCTGGCCCGCTTCGATGCCTTAGGAGGGCGGCGATGCGCTCTTGAGAGAAATCGAGCGACGGGTGGCGGCTTCCTGGTCCTCTCGTCGTTTTCACTCGATTCTCTCGACCGGAATCTTCGCGGTTTTTCTATGCATGGGCCCTCCCGCGGGCCGCTTTTCTCTCCTTTCGGGCCTGTTTTTTCGATTTTTTCTTTCTGACACCGGTAAGCTCTGGACACTCTTTCATGGACTAGGAACAGTTTTCTTATCCTAAGACCATTGACATCCCTGCCAATGCTCGCTACCGTATCTCCAGATTCGGCGTTGTTTCCGCCCCCACGGCGATCTCGCCTGTAGGGTAAACGCGACAAGCTCGCGGAAAGGCAGAAGAAAGCATGAATACCGCAGCGAACGTGCCGGTGCAGTCGAGAAGGAACCTGTCGTCCCTGGCCACCACCGGGCGGCTCAAGCCCGAACGGGTGGAGCTCCTCCTCAACCGTCTCCCCAACTGGCGGGTCTCGCAGGACGGCAAGTCCCTCTCCCGCACCTTCAAGTTCACCGACGAGGGCACGCCGCTCGCCTTCGCCGGCTTCGTCATGACCCTCGCCACTCAGGCGAGCCCCCCTTTGAAGGGTCCAGAAAGTGAGAGACGTATGTCTTTGACGTTTGCCAGCCAGCTCGATAACTGGGACCTGCTCAGCCGGACCTTGAAGCCCAAGGTTGTAAATATGCCGGAGTTGGCGGCGGAACAGTCTCAGCTCGAAGCCTACGTGGCCCAGGGCAAGGCGTTCCAGGCCGCCCAGGCCGAGGCGCTCGCGACGATTCGGCAGGTCGTCCGGATGCGCCGCCAGCTGCAGAAGGACGGTCAGCAACTGCACGACCAGATGACCTCTGTGCTCAAGGGGAAGCTCGGGTTCGACAGCAACGACCTGTACTCCTACGGCCTGCGGCCGCGCCGGTCGCGCAAGAGCAGCGGCACTCCCTCCGCTCCTGATCCCACCCCCACGCCCGGCACCCCGGCTCCCCAGCCGGAGCTCGCCGGTCCCGCCAAGTAAACCCCATAAGTAACCAGGGCCCCCGTAAGGGGGCCCCCTCTTGTGCGCCCCGGCCGGGGAGGCCAGCTCGCACAAGTGAAGCGTACCACAGGCCCGCCTCCCTGTCGTCGCTCCGCAGCCGCATCGCGCCCGTCAGGACTCTCCGAATCGAAAGCCCTTGCAGAGCGCCGTCAGGATCTGCCCCAGAAGATCGGTGTCCACCGCGTCCGCCTCGACCGCGGCGGCGAGCCTCGCGAGGACCGGGACGAGCTCGGGCGCCAGAGCTTCCGAGGGCTCCGGGGTGAGGAGGTCGAGACGCGCCATGTGGACCAGCCGGTAGAGCGGCTCGCGCGCCAGGTCCGGCTCGGCCAGCTCTAAAAGGAGGCGGATCTCGTCGAGGATCGCCCTGAGGGCTTCCGGCACCTGACCGACCCAGGTGAAGAGGAAGGCCGCGCGGCCGGCGAGGGCGGTCGCCTCGTCGCGCCGTCCCTCCTCGGCCCGCATCCGCGACAGCAGATGGCAGAACCAGGCGCGGTCCAGGGGATCGACCGAGCCTTCGAGATGGAGGGCGGCGTGCTGGAAGGCGGCCTCCGCTCCGGCTCGGTCGCCGGCGAGGGCGAGGGACTCCCCGAGATAGGCGTGGGCGCGCGCCCGCAGGCCGGCCGCGCTCCCCTCTCCTCTCTCGGTGGGCTCCAGCCGGTCGGTCAGGGCGAGGGCAAGGTTGATCCGGTCGAGTCGGGTCGCCGGGTCCCCGGCCCGTCGCCCCACCTCCAGGAGCTGCCCGGCGAGAGCCCAGGAGTGGAAGCGCGCGTCTTCCGAGACGGCGTTCTGCCGCTCCGCGGTGGGGAGGGCGAGGAGCTCGGCGAGGAGCGGCGCCGCCAGGGACTCGTCCTGGTCCCGCGCCTCGACGGCCGCCAGAACCCCGTCCTCGAGCCGTTCCCACATCCGGTCATAGCCCGCTCCGAGCCCCTCGGGCGTGGCCGCCTCGGACCTGCGCTCGGCGAGGACGGGTCGCAGGCGAATCCGGCAGAGCCTGCATTCGAGGAGGTGATCGAGGGTCGCGAGGTCGTCCCCATCGAGACTCTCCAACAGCTGGGCGACCGCACCGGCTCCGGGGTGGCTCATGCTCCACCCCCACGTCCCCACCGACGTCCTGCGACATCCGGATCTCTCTCCTCCCGCAGATTCAGCATCTCTCGCGTCCCCCTCGGCTCAAGAAACGGCGGCGTTGTTGCCACACTGGAGTCAATTTCACTCCATACCGAGAGAGATGTCAACAGAATTCGGAACCAATCTAGCTCCAATCAAGGCTCGGGTGCTCTACGGTCCTCGTAATTTGACCCCCTTCTCGTTCTAATGGAGGCCAGTGCCGACATCAGAGCCATTAGCCACCGAGTGGAGTTGTTTTTCCGCTACAGCTTTTGTCGCGGGAGAAGGAAACGGAGCGCGGGACATTTCCGGCCCCTCTTGCCACACTACGGGCAGAGGAAGCAACGCAGCGACGTTGCGCCCACGGGCGCCGGGACCCTGCAGGCTCCGGAGGGACCCGCGGGAAAGGAGAGGTTATGTCGCAGAGGAACGTACACAAGAGCATGGCCGCGCTGGCGCTCGCCGCGGTCCTGGCGCTCCCCTTCGCGGCCACGGCCGCCCCCGTCGTCCCGGCCCCATCCCACCGCGAGGTCCGGACGGAAAGTCTCTGGGCGCAGGCTCTGGATTGGCTGCGGAGGCTTCGGGGAGCGGAGGGGAGTTGCGTGGATCCTAATGGGCGATGCCTTCAGGCTCAGCCGGCACCGCCGAAACCGACTGTGGACGCAGGAGGATGCGTGGACCCAGATGGGCGGTGTCGCTGAGATGGTCTTAAGCAAAGGGCGGTCCTTGAGGACCGCCCAATTTCCTGTAGCCGTCGAGTGCAACTTATGCGAGAATTCCGATACTCAGCGTTCGTTAGAACGGCAGATTGGAGAGTTCTTGCGCCACCATCCAGTCCGAAGCACCCTGCAGCAATTCCTGCTTGGTACTCTTCCTTCAGCTGAGGTGCGTCCAGTGGTCCAGCACCTGATTGGCGGCTGCGCACGCTGCCAGCGGGTAATGGCGCCGCTCGCCGCAACGACCCTTCCAGTCCAGGGTCCTCTCGCGTCCCGTGGTATCGCCGAGCTCCCGGAACAGACATACCACCAAGCCTTCGCTCGTGCCGAGATCGTAGCCCGAAAGTGGGGTGCGACGATCGATCGGGAACGCCTGGAAGCTAGGATGAAGATCCCTGTGATTCTTGCACAACAGACAGCGGATGGCCTGGGTCTGGCACTGAGACATGAGCCCGGTTTTTGGACGCTAGGGCTGGTTGACGAATTGTTGGCGCGCAGCAAAGTGCTACGTCACGACAATCCTAGCTCCACAGTTCAATATGCTGAACTGGCGAGATTTGCAGCAGAAAGGCTGGATACTCATCAATATGGCAAGGAACAGGTAGCGGATGCCTGCGCACGCGCCTGGGCTGAGCTCGGAAACGCCTTCCGTATCGCTGATGACCTGGGTCGCGCCGAGAGGGCTTTGGCAGAGGCCGAGCATCAACGCGAAGCAGGAACAGGAGACCCATTTCTTGCCGCTTCAATAGCTGACCTCACTGCCTCGCTACGTTGTCACCAGCGGAGTTTCAGCGAAGCCTTCCAATTGCTTGACAGGGCTTACGAACTTTATGTCGACTACGGTGACAGACACCTCGCAGGTAGGGTGTTGATCAAGAAGGGCATCTACATCGGCTACGCCGGCGAGCCTAAGGAGGCTCTCCGTCTACTCGGCCGCGGTCTATCGATGATTGACCGTCAGCGCGAGCCAGCCCTCCTCGGCCAGACGCTCCACGCCTTCCTGTGGTTCAAGGTCGATCTCGGGGAGTACAGCTTTGCCCGTGACATCCTGGGCGAGTTACGCTGGCTCTACAAGCTCCACGGCGGGAAGATGGACTTCCTCAAGCTACGCTGGCTCGAAGGCAAGGTGGCCGCCGGCTTAGGGGAGCTCTCCCGAGCGGAGCCGGCCTTCATCGAAGTTCGGGCAGGGATGGCCGAAGCCGGGCTGACCTACCATTCCGCCCTCGCCGGTCTCGATCTCGCCGCCGTCTGGTTCCGCCAGGGCAAGATCGGGGCGGTCCAGGTTCTCGTGGAAGAGTTGATCGACACCTTCAAGGCGCGGAAGATCGCGCGCGAGGCGCTGATGGCTCTCGCTCTCCTGCGCGACGCCTATCAGGCGCAGGCGCTCAGCCTGCACTTGATCCAGAGGGTCAGCCAGCTCCTGACCCAGATGGAACGATTCGGCATCCATGGGGTCGACGATCCGGTCGAGCGGTAGGAGTGTCACGGTCGACGGGCCTCAACCTACTTCTCCTTGTAGAGCCGAGAACCCCGCCTATCCCTTCCCGCCGTCCTCCTCCTCCTCGTCGTCGGTAGCGAGCTTCGCCAGATCCCCGCCGAGCTTGCGCACCTCGTCGCGGAAGGTCTGGCGGATGAGATCGCGGATCTGCTCCAGGCCCAGACCCAGGGCAAGCTCTCGCCCCTCTTCGTCCTCCTCTTCCTTCTCTTCGAGATCCTCGACCGCGTTCTCCCTCGGCAAGGCGGGAACCTCCTCGGCGGCGGCAGCGACGACGGGCTTGCCGCCTTCTTCCTGGAGCGCCTGGCGGAGAAGGTCGATGGGATCGAGGTGGAGGAGCTTGGCGAGCAGGAGGACGTGGTAGACCTTGAGCTCGGTCCGGCCGCGGAAGAGGTTGCCGAGGTAGCCATGGGCGAGCCCCAGGTCCCGCTCCAGGCTCCGTCGCGAGCGCCGCGTCCGGTGCGCCGCTTCGTCTAAAATCTGGGTGAGCTTCTGGACCTGCGCCTCGATCTCGGCGTCGTGCATGGTGGGAAGATTCTACGGCAGGAGTGAAAACGACGCCAGGGGCGTGGAATCGACCGCGGTCGAGCGAGAAATCCATCGCCGAATCTTCCGAGTGCCGGGGAAGCCTTTCCCAGCGCCGGGCAAGTCATCCCAGCACCGGGGAAAGCTATCCCTGGGCCGGGAAAGCTTTCCGAGGGCCCGGCGAAGTTTTCCCGCACGGGAGAAAGCTTTCCCGGCGCTTCGGCAAAGCTTCTCGGCAGCGGGGGAAGCTTCCCCGATGCGCGGAAAGCTTTCTCTGCCTCCGGCGAAGCTTCCCTGGCACTCGGAAAGACTTCCCGGCACGGCGGTTGGCGATCCGAGTAGTCCGCCATCTCTGCCTCGGCGAGGCAAAAGGGCTGGCCCTGATGCAAGAGCTTGCAATGGGTCATTTTGAAATTGTCCTCTTTTTGTGACGCCACGCGCCGGGCGAGGGGTGGCGCTCGGCCCATGCAATGGACAAATCCAAGAGCTTGGGTTATTCTATCTAGCGGTTGGCAGTATGTCAGGATAGAAGGAGATGCATCATGCCTATCACCGCTGCTATCCATCGCGTAGAGCACGTGGACACGCCTGATGAGCGCGCCTGGGAACTATCGCCCGTGTGTGAGACGCTGACGTTGACGGCTCGCGACTGGGAAGCCTTCCAGGCGGACCTCGACGACGTTGACCGGCCCCGCCCTGAGCTTGAAGCGGCGATCCGGCGATATCAGGCGCGGCGCCAGGCTGATGCCGGTTGATTGGCGTATCGAACCTATACGCAGCGACCACGACCGCACCAACTTCGGCTGCGGTGAGCCCGCCCTCGACGACTATCTCGCCCGCCATGCACGGCAGAATCATGATTCCGGAGTCGCTCGCACTTTTGTTGCGGTAGCTGACGCTGATCTAGAGCCCAAACGAGTCCTGGGATACTACTCCCTGGCCGTTGGCGCTGTTGACAGGGCCGATCTACCGCCAGCGGAAGTTCGACGATTGCCTAATTATCCCGTACCGATCGCAATCCTGACGAGGCTTGCCAGAGATCTTTCCCGGCAGAAGAGCGGACTTGGAGAGGATCTGTTGATCGACTCTTTGTTCCGTTGTCTTCGCGTCTCCGAGGATGTGGGAATTGTGGCCATCGTCGTCGATGCCAAGCACCAACAGGCGAAAAGCTTCTATTTGGGCTACGGATTTACGGCGCTACTTGATCGCCCCCTAACTCTATGGCTACCGATGCCGGCGCTACGAAAGTTAGTCGATAGCCGCGCTCCCCATTAAGCGGAGCGAGGCCCCCCCCTTTTTTTACGCCGGCCGCTTCTTGTAGATTCCCCTCTCCTTCGGAGCCTCGACCGGGAGGAGAGCCACGATATCAGCGACAGACCAGAGGTGCGAGGTCACTCCGGCCGCCATAGCAGGCGAGCAACGGATGGTCGTGTGCAGCCGGGCGAAGTTGTAGTGCATGAAAAAGATGGCCAGCGCGGCGCAGTGATTCTCAAGCTTCTTGCTGTGGCCGTTGGTAAGGCGGGTGTAGCGGCGAAGACCCATTCTCATGCTCAAATTCGCTCTTTCAACATAGCTTGTAGAAATCCGCTTCGGGTTGGGGTTGCCGCAGATCGCATGCTTCTGGGTTCCCAGACAATCCGCGGGGCTGTACCGCGTCTCGCCGGTCGGGGTGGCGCCGTAGACCTTGATGAGCTGGGCATAGTCGAGGTCGCCGTTGAAGGCATCCTCCAGGGCGCCCACGTAGACCTTCAGGCCGTCCGTCGTGATCTGGGGGCGGTAGGTAGGCGGCTCGCCAGATCCTGGCAGAACTCGTGTGCGGTACCGGCATCCCGGGACCCCACCATGAAGGACGGGATGAGCTTCGTGTCCGCGTCGATCGCCGTGAACGTCCAGACGTCGCCGTATCCGAAGGTGCCGAGCTTGTCCTGGGGGACGTTCTTTTGCTTGGCGTAGCAGAATGCCCAGATCTCGTCCAGTTCCAGGGTCTTGCACGGGAGGTCGTGGAAGGCTTCATCCATGTACTTCGCACAGACCGGCCCGAGGTCGGCAATCAGCTTCGTGACCGCGCCCTTGGAGGCTCCCGTCATCCGGCAGGTGGAGCGGATGCATAGACTTCCGGCGGTCGGGCATGGGATGGCTCCGTGCTCGGCTAGGTCCGGCGGGGTGTTCTCAGCACTCCGCCGGGCCGCTTCTGGGTTGAAGGGAACGGTTCCCCTCTTACAGAGGGGAAGTTACCTCAGATTCGATGGTTTATCCGTCCTCATAGGGGGACGATTTCAAAATGACCCAGTGCCAACGCCTCGGCCTCCTGGCGCGCCGCCTCCACCGCGGCGGCTGGATCGGAGGTGAGGATATCCACGGGTCGTTTTGCTCCGAGCCATCCGTTGCGGCCTGTGAACCAAAGCGCGGTCTGCCAACCAGATAGCCTGGGTTGGAGGATTTTCAGGATTTCAGCTATGGCAGATAGGGGTTGGCCGTCATCAGCGGAGAACTGGAAGGCCGGGAATCGGGTCTTCCCCCCGGTTTCGATCGCAAAGATCCGGCCTTCCGTCTTCCACCGATTCGCCAGGGCAGCTTTGTTGGCAGCGCTGGAGCCAGCATAAGCTGCCACTTCTTGGCTCGTCAGCGTTCCGAATTCTTGAAAGAATGCGACCCGTGCCTCAGCATTGCGGCGCAGGTGCGTGGTTTCGGCCGCCGCCGACAGGGTGGGTGGAGTAATTTTTTCGCTCGCCTCGAAGGCCGAGCCTTCCTCCGGGCCGAGCGCGTGGCCATCCCACCCGAGGACTTTGATTTGGCCGGCCTTGAACTGGACCTGGAAGATCCTCTCGCCTTGGAGCGCCTCGAAGAGGCTAGCTTGTGCAGGGACGGTTGGAAGAGCGCGACTCACGGTTTGTTGGCCGCGCTTCACCAGCCGGTTGAGCTGTTTGGCGCCGTCCTTCTCGGCTGCTGCCAGGGCACCGACACCCGCTAGCAAAATAGTCTCCAGTGTGCTTTCCGTCCTAGTCATTGTCGTCCCCTCAGGGAATCCGTTTGTATCATGCCCATCACCCTGATCATGTCTATCATACTACCAGGCACCCCCTCTCCTTGGCTAAGAAGCCGGCTTCTCCCTGATGCCGGCCCCGGCAGGTGCCAGGCGATTCGCTTGCCCTCTGCGGCTTTCCTACCAGTGTTATACTTTCGGCATGAAGACCGCCATCTCCGTTCCCGATCCCGTGTTCGAAGCGGGGGAGCGCCTGGCGGAGCGGCTGGGTGTCTCCAGAAGTCACCTCTATTCCGTCGCCCTTCGTGCCTACCTGGAACGGCACGACGAGGACGAGGTGACCCGGCGACTGGACGAGGTGTACAGGCGGGAATCCTCGGGGCCAGATCCGGTCCTCACGAAGCTCGCATCTCTCGCCCTTCCTCGCGAGTCGTGGAAATAGCCCGCGTCACCCTGGACAAGCGCTCCCTGCGATCGCGAGCGGGTCGCCTGCGCCCCGCCACGATGGAAGCGGTCAGCGAGGGTTTGCGTTTGGCGATGGCTCTCTGACCCCTGTCGCCCGCTTCGATGCCCTCGGTCCTCATGGAGAAGGCCGCTCCTTCGTCTTCCGGGACTTCGATCGTCTCATCGAGGCCAGAAGTCTCGAAGACGTTCTCCCCGCTCTCCGCGCTGTGGAGGCGGCGGTCGCGGGCGGCCTCCATGCGGCGGGGTTCGTGGCCTACGAGTCGGCGCCGGCTTTCGATCCCGCCCTGAAGGTCCGCGTTCCGGACGGCTCTCTCCCGCTCCTTCGCTTCGCCCTCTTCCGGGAACGCATCGAGGGCCGTCCCCCGTCGATCGAGGAGGCCGAAGGAGCGCTCACGCTCGGCGCCTGGGCGCCCTCGATCTCTGAAGAGCGCCATGCCGAGGAGGTCCACCGCATCCGGGAATGGATCGCGGCGGGGGAGACCTATCAGGTCAACCATACCTTTCGGCTCCGCGCGCGCTTCTCTGGAGATCCGAGCGCCGAGGCGGCGCTCTACGCCCGGCTCGTCCTGGCGCAGCGGGCGGCGTACTCCGCCCATCTCCGTTTCGACGACGTCTCCCTCCTCTCCATCTCGCCCGAGCTGTTTTTTCGCTGGCAGGGGGAGGAACTGGAGCTTCGGCCCATGAAGGGGACGCGGCCGCGCGGGCGCTGGCCGGCGGAGGACGACGCTCTTGCGGCCGAGCTTCTGGCATCGGCGAAAGACCGGGCGGAAAACGTCATGATCGTCGATCTCCTGCGGAGCGATGCCGGCCGGGTGGCGCTCCCTGGGAGCGTCCACGCCCGCCAGCTGTTCGCGGTGGAACGGTACGAGACGGTGCATCAGCTCACTTCCACCGTTCGCGCCCGGACCCGCCCCGGCCTCGGTCTCACGGACCTCTTCCAGGCCCTCTTTCCCTCCGGTTCGATCACCGGCGCGCCGAAGATCCGGACTTCGGCCCTGATCGCCGAGTTGGAGGACTCGCCGCGTGGCGTCTACACCGGCGCGGTCGGCTTCGTCTCTCCGGGAGAAGCGGTGTGGAACGTCGCCATCCGCACGCTCGTGCTCGACCACCGGACGGGGATCGCGGAGCTGGGGGTAGGGAGCGGCATCACCTACGACTCGGACGCCGCCACCGAGTACCGCGAGTGCCTGGCGAAGGCCGAGTTCGCCCGCCGCGCGCCCAACGACTTCCGATTGCTCGAAACCCTGCTCTTTGAGCCGGGCGGCGGCTTCTTCCTCCTCGCCGGCCACCTCGATCGTCTCGGGGAGTCCGCTCGCTACTTCGGCTTCCGCTACGATCGGGAGGAGATCGAGAGGCGGCTTGTGGACGCGATTTCAACAGCCCTCTCCTGTGCTCAGCGTCTCCGCCTCCTTCTCGATCGAGAGGGCGGTGTCTCCGTGGAGGCCGTTCCGCTCCAGCTTTCTCCGGAACCGGTCCGGATCGCGATCGCCGACGAGCCGGTCGACAGCCGGGAGCCTCTCCTCTACCACAAGACGACCCGCCGGGAGATCTACGAGCGGCGGGCGGCGGCCCGCCCGGACTGCGACGATGTCCTGTTCGTCAACGAGCGCGGCGAGGTCACCGAGTCGACGATCGCGAACGTCGTCGTGGAGATCGACGGCGAGCGCTTCACCCCGCCGCTCGCCTGCGGTCTCCTCCCGGGCGTCTTTCGCGCCGAGCTGCTGCGGCGCGGGGAGATCGTCGAGCGGGTGCTGCGACCTGCCGATCTGCGAGGAGCAGAGGCGATCTGGCTGATCAATTCCGTGCGGCGGTGGCGGCGGGCGGTGGTGCTGGTCCCCTAAGTCAGAGAGCGCTTCACCCGCTCGGCGTTCTTGCTGCTGAAGTCCACGATCTGCTCATCGCCCATCCGCTTCGCGAGCTCGATGCTCCAGCCGTCCATCAGGAAGACGGCCCAGCTGGCATTGGCATCGGCGTCGCGCTGGTGGGAGAGGTAGATGGGCCAGTTGCAGACCGTGACGCGGAGACCGTTGTGCCAGGCCGTCTGGAGGGCCGTTTCGCCGCCGACGCGCTCCAGGCGCTCGACCCGGGCGCGGAAGCCGAGCCAGCGTTCGAGCTCCTCCATCGGAGTGGCGAAGGGACGGCACTTCGCCTCCGGCTCGGCGCGGCGGCCGAAGGCATCGACCTCCTCCCGCACGTCCTCGAAGGCGCGATGGACACGGCGGCGCGCGAGCGGTGCGGCCGGATCGTTTTCTCCGCCAGCTTCCTGAGCGCCGCTCCAGGTCCCCTGGGCGACCTCGGCGAGGATCTTGAGCTCGGCGAAGATCGACTCTCTGAACATCTGCGGCAGATCCGCCAGGTTCTGGCCGCCGAGAGCGAGGGCGCGACGGACGAGGTGGGCCCCGGCGGCGGGAGACAGCTCGGCGTCCCAAGCCCGGGCGAGAGACTCGACCTCGCCGGTCGTCACCGGTCGTCCCGAGGCGACCCGGGCGAGGAGCCGGAGGTGGGCGAGGGGGACGCTCCTCCCGTCACCCTGGAGGATCGGCTCGCCCGGCTCGTCCGTCGGAACCTGAAGCTCTGGTGTGGGGCTCGACAGGATCGCCAGGGCGTTCCGCAGCAGGGGGAACGCCGCGATCCGGCCGGGCGCCATCGCCCAGGTGAGGAGGAGGATGGGCTTGGCGACCGGCTGCCCGAGGTGGACCGCGGCGAGCCGGGAGAGGAACCGGGCCATCCTCCCCCCGTTCGCCGCATAGGTGCGCACCCGTTCCCACTCCCCGCGCCTCGCGGCCGATGCGGCCAGGCTCTCGGCGGCGAGGACGCGCGCCCGCCGCGGGAAACGGACTTTCCTGGACGACCGTCCGAGCAGTCCGAAGAGAGCGTCGGCCCGCGCGGGATCGCCTTCCCTTTCGGCCTGGAGCGCCGCCGCGGCGATCGTCCAGGGACTCGTCGCGGGACGGCGGCGGTCCCATTTCCGGGTGAAGCGGGCCTTGTAGAGCTCGCACGCCCCGCGGCGGTCCCGGTGGCGGAGGAAGAGGCTGAGGATGAGAGCGCTCTCCCCCAAGGGTGCGATGCGGGTCGGTCCGAGGACGCGCCAGGCGAGCCAGCGAGGAAAGACGGTGACGGCGTAGAGGCTGGCGACGGCGACGAAAGGAAAGCCCCACTTTTTCATCTCCTCGGGGAAACTCGACGCATCCAGGAAGCGGGACGTGGGGATCAGGGCCATGGGATAGACGAAGAGGACGTAGAAGAGGTAGAGGAGAAAAACACCCAGGCCGGCGCTGGTCACCTGGGTGCTCTGGGAAGAGAGGCCCGCGGGGCTCCCCTGCTTGCTCTTGGCGCCCGCCGAGAACGCCGCGCGGACGAGCATGAGGACGAAGCCGACGGGGACCATGGCGGCCCTACGCTCCCGGTCCGGCCGCCCGGAAGCCGCGCGCCCAGACCTCGTGGAGGGTGCGCTTCAGCGGATCGCGGAGCTCGGCGAGCGCCTCGCGCACCATCTCCGGGCTGCGTTCCCGGGGACCGAGCGGCGTCGGGTAGGCGGTCGCCCCGGCGACCCCGGCGGCCAAAAGGGCGAGGAGCTTCGCGCCCTGGCGTTCGAGCTCGTCCCGGCTCGCCGCGGGGTCGAGCTCGAGGACGAGGAAGGGGTTCGCGAGGTGGCGCGCCAGGGCGTTCTCGGCGGCCAGGGCGGGCGCGCTGGGCGCGCCGGCGCTCACCAGATCCCCGATCCGAAGCTGCGCTCGCGGTCCTCGGCATCGCCGGGGAAGAGCTCGTTGAGCTTGCGGATCACGGCGCGGAGGGCCGCGGTGTCCCTCGCCTGCACCGCTCTGCGGCCTTCTTCGAGGAGAGTCGCGGCGCGCAGCGGGTCGTTGGTCTCCGCGGCCCGGCTCTCATACCAGGGGAAGACGTCGTAGGGAAACTCGGGGTTTCTCGCCTGGGCGCTCCGCACGAGGCTTTTGAGCATCCCGCACTGCCGCTCGATCTCGGCCGCATCGCGCGCTTCCCGCGCGGCGCCCAAGGCGGTCAGGGCCTGGTCGAGGAGCTGCTGCTCGGCGGGGATTCCGAAGCTCGGCACCCAGTCGAGGGCGCGTTCGGTCCAGTCCGTGGTCCTCTCCAGGAGCTCCGGCCAGGCGAGGTCGACCTCCAGGCCTTCGAGCTGGCCGTTCAAGTCGAGGAGGAGGCGGTGCACCCGGGCCGTGGCATCGGCGGCTTCGGCATCGCCGGCATCGCCGGCACCGCCGCCGCGCGCCGCTTCGAGCCCGACCCGCGCCTCGGCGAGCACCGCGGAGGCGCTGCCGAGCGTCCGCACGAGCCCCGGCTGGTTGGAGACGAAGCCGCGCCGGCGCAGATCCGTCACCCGCGAGTCGGCCGCGGCCAGCTCGCTCGCCAGCACCTCGACCGAGGGCTTGGGGACGAGGACGTGGACGACCTCCTCGAAGGTCTGGCCGATCTCCGGGAGGAGCGCGCGGGCGGCGAGCTGGCCCGAGCGGTCGAGCTCCAGGGTCACTTCGATCCGCGACCCCGGCGGCAGGTCGCGGGTGAGGCCGGAGGCGGGGATCTTGAGGTTGCCGATCAGCCGGTTGAGGTGCGCCGTCCGGAACTCCCCCTGGACGACCGGGATCGCGAGGACGTCCTCGCCGCTCCCCGGCGCCACCCGCCAGGCGGTCTTGTGGACGACCGTGCGCCGGGCGGGGAGCGGCGTCCCCTTCTGGAAATAGACGTGGACCGCATCGTTCGACAGGGCGACGCCGACGCTCCTTGCGAGCGGCGGATCGGCGATCGAGATGCCGTGGACGATGGCGATCTCCCGCAGCTGGAGGGGGATCTCCGTCGCGCCCACCCCGAACGCGGAGACCCGGAAGCGGCTCTGCTCGTGGGGGACGAGCGCGAGCTGGGCGACGAAGCTGCCGTCGGCGGTGACGAGGACGTCCGGTGTGGTGAAACCGCCGTCCAGCCGCGCCACCCGGACCCTCGTCGGCAGGGTCTCGCCGGTCCCCGGCAGGAAGCGGCCGACGACGAAGGGCGCCGTGTCGGCGGTGACCGCCGGGTGCTCCAGCCGCACCGCGAGCCCTTGGGGAGCCGTCCCGCCCACCGCCACCCGCGGCCGGGCGTCGAGGCCAGCGGTGGCGGCGTAGAGGGCGGCGCCGCGGGCGACGATCGTCATCGGGTCGATCCCCTCGGCCACCCGGCCGCCGAAGGTGCCGCCGATCCGCGCCCGCAGAGCCGGCATGAGGGTCGGCCCGCCCACGAAGACGACCCGTCCCACGGCCGCGGGCGACAGACGGTTCTTCTCCAGCACCCCGAGGCAGACGCTCAAGGTCCGCTCGACGAGCGGCGCGGTCAGCTCTTCGAGGGTCGCCCGGGTCACCTCGATATCGGCGTCGATCGGCTCGCCGTCCGCTCCGGTCGTCACCTCGGAGCAGGTGATGGCGGCGCGCTCGGCCCGGGAGAGGTCGATTTTCGCCTGCTCGGAGGCCGCCTTGAGCTTGGCGAGCGCCCGCCGGTGCGACCGCTCGCCGCGCGAGAACGGCGGCAGGCCGTGCTCCGCGGCGAGCCGCGCCGCCGCCCAGTCGGTGAGCGCGTTGTCGAAGTCCTTGCCACCGAGGAAGTTGTCGCCGCCATGGTCGACCACCCGCAGCCACCCCTCGCGGGTTTCGAGGAGCGAGACGTCGAGGGTGCCGCCGCCCAGGTCGAAGACCAGCCAGAGCCCCTCCGAATCGACCGCCCAGCCGGCGGCGATCGCCGAGGCGATGGGTTCCTGGAGGAGCGCCACCTCGGCGAGGCCGGCGGTCTTTCCCGCCCGCATGGTGGCGTGGTTCTGCGGCAGCTCGAAGAGGGCGGGCGTGCTGATCGCGGCCTGCACCGGCCGGAAGCCGAGCGCGGCCTGGGCGTCGTCTAAGAGGCTGCCGAGAATCAGGGCGGAGAGCTCCTCGGGAAGGAAGGTCTTCTTCGCCGCCTCGAAGGCGATCGGCTCGTCCGTCCCCATCAGCCGCTTGAACTCGCTCCGGGTGTTGGCCGGATCGGTCTCCAGCGAGCGATAGGCCCGCCGTCCGACCGTCACCGTGCCGCGGGCGTCGACCCGCACGACCGACGGGGTCAGGTTCTCGCCCAGGGCGTTGGGGACGACGGCGACGGTCGACCCGTCGAAGGTCGCGAGGACGGAGTTGGTCGTCCCAAGGTCGATGCCTACGTGCATGCCGCACACCTCTTCTGTCGCCGGGGCCGGGGGAGCCCCGTCGCGTGGATGTCCTTGCCGGATGGTGGGGCTATGGTATCAACCCTCGGGGGTCTGCGGTACCAGGGCTCCGACCCCCTGCTGTTTCAGCAGGTCTTCGACTCGACTGGCGTTTCTCCAGCTGAGCTCGGTGATCTCCTCGTCCCCGACGCGCTCGGCGAGCTCGTAGCTCCACCGGTACAGGAGATAGGCGACCCAGACGGCGTCGTCGCCCCGCTGCTCGTGGAGGAAGACGGGCCAGTTGCAGATCGTTTCGCGCAGGCCGTTGTGCCAGGCCGTCCGCAGGGCCGGCTCGCCGCCGACCTGGCCCAGGCGCTCGATGCGGATACGGAGGAGGAGGGAGCGTTCCAGCTCCTCCATGGGCGAGCCGAACGGTCGGCACTTCGCCGTGGGCTCGGCGCGGCGGCCGAAGGCGAGAACCTCCTGCTGGACGTCCTCGAAGGCGCGGTGCAGGCGGTGCCGCGCGAGCGATGCCGCCGATGCCGCCGATGCCGCCGGATCTCCCTCTTCCATTCCCTCCCAGGTACCCCGGGCCCCTTCGGCGAGGATTTCGAGCTCGGCGAAGATCGACCGCCGGAAGATCGCGGGCAGATCCGCCAGGTGCTGCCCGCCGAGCGCCAGGCCGCGACGGACGAGGGCGGCCCCGGTGCGGGGGGAGAGCGCGCCGTCCCAGGCGCGGGCGAGGCTTGAGCGACCTCGCCGGTCGTCACCGGCAGGCCCGAAGCGGCGCGGGCGAGGAGGTGGAGGTGGGCGAGCGGCGGGGCCATCCCCGCGAGATCAGGTACTGGCGGGGCGGGCGGGGCGGGCCGGCTGCGCGGCCCCACGAGGGCGCTCCACAGCCAGGGGAACGCCGCGCTCCGCCCGGGCGCCAGAGCCCAGGAGAGAACCAGCCGGAGCTTGGCGAGCGGCTGGCGGGTCGGGCCGAGCTGGAACGCGGCGAGCCGGGCGAGAAACGAGCTGCCCCGGCCGCCCTTCGCCGCCCGCGCGAGCACCCGTTCCCACTCCCCCCGCCAGGCCGCCGATTCGGCGAGGCCCTCGGCGGCGACGGTCCGCGGCAGACCGTCGACCGAGAGCGGGAGCAGGGCAAGGAGCGCGTCGGCCCGCTCGGGTTCGCCCGCGGCCTCGGCGCGGAGCGCCGCCATGGCGACCGTCCAGAGGTCCACGGCGCCCCCGTGCGGTGGCCCGGCGCCAAGGAAGCGGGCCGCGTAGAGCCCGGCTGCCCGGGCGTGGTCCCCCGTCCAGATGACGAGGCCGCTCGCGAGCAGAGCGTGGCCGAAAGGCGCCGCGCGGGAGGGACCGAGGACGCGCCAGGCGAGCCAGTGCGGAAACTGGGTCGCGGCCCGGATGCCTAGCAGCCCGGCGACCGCGATCCCCCAAACCTTCCGACCCTCGGTGAGGTCCGACGTATAGCTCCAGCGCGCCGGAAGGAGGGCGAGCGGGTAGAGGAAAAGAAAGTAGAGCAAAAAAGCGCCGCCGCTCGAATGGAGAGGGGGAGGGATGCGGAGCGGGACCCTTTTGTTCGTGACGCGATCCGCGAGCACCGCGGCGAGGACGATGCAGACGTAGGCGACGGGGAGGTAGAGGAGGATCATGACGGCCGTGGGCGCCGGTTGCGGTCATCTCAGGATGTCGGCTCGACGCTCTTCCTGTTCCTTCTCCTTACCGGGGGGCAGGAGATCCTCGGCCGTGACGACCTCCGGCCCGCTGTCGTCGAGCTTCCGGCCCGCCAGATCGGGCACGAAGAGCACCCGGACCTCCTCATGGCGATCGAATCTGGCCGCGAGGGAGGGTCGCGGGCGGTGGGCGAGAGCGGCCCGCGCCTGCGCCAGAGCCCTGGCGTTCCAGGGCTTGGCGCTCCACTTGACCTCGCCGAGCAGGAGGCGACGGCCATCTGAGGACTCGCTGACGAGGTCCCACTCCGGCTCGTTGCCCTTCCACCAGCGCGCCGCCGGCTTCCAGGGTCCCAGGCCGCCCAGGGGGCCGTCCTCCGGGAGCTGCGGGATGCGGCTGCGGCAGAGCTCTTCCCAGGCCTCGGCCGCGAGGGCGTCCCAAAAGCGCGCGAGCCAGGTCAGGCGGGTCTCGCGGCTACCGCTCGCGAGCGGCCCTCGATGGGGAGCGACGACTCGAAACCAGAGACGGAAAAAGGGGTCGGCGATCTTGTAGAGGCTCCGGCGGCTCTCTTTTGCCGACTCTCCGAAGGGGACCTCCCGCCGCACCAGGCCCATTCCCACCAGCCGGTCGAGGGGGCGGGCCATCGAGGTGGCGGGTTTCCCCAGGCGCCCCGCGATCTCTGAAACCCGATGCGCTCCCGCACCGATCGCGTCGAGCAGGGGGCGGAGGTCGAGAGCGGACGGGATCTCTTCGAGGAGCACCCGATCCGGCTCATTGTGGAGGGGGCTCAACGGGTCGAGAACGAGGCTCTCGATCTGGGCGACGATGCCGCCCCTGACCTCGGACGCGAGCTCCCAATACCGCGGCACCCCTCCCCAGGCCGTGTACAGCTCGACCAGCTCACGGCCCGAGGAGACGGCGAACGCCTGCCGGAGGAAGGCTGGATCGAGCGGTCCGAGATCGAGGATCTCCCGGGCGCGGCCGTAGAGCGGGGCATTGCCGCCGAGGACCAGACCCTGCATCATCCGCTGGCTGGAGCCGGCGAGCGCGAGGACGAGCCGGGCCGCCTCCGCCTCATGGTCGACCCAGCGCTGGAGGAGGCTCGGCAACTCGGGAGAGGCGGTCGCCAGGTACGGCAGCTCGTCGATGACGAGCGGCCCGCGCCACGAGGCCGCGGCGGCATCGCGCGCCAGGCGGGTGAGCAGGGCTCGCCAGTCCGGATACTCGACGTCGCCGAAGCCGGCCAGCCGCTCGCCGACGGCCTGGGCGAAATAGCGGCGCTGGATCCCGGCCGAGGACTGGTCGCCGACGGTATAGAGGCCGCCATGGCGCCGGGACCACTCGAGGAGGAGCCGGGTCTTGCCGATCCTCCGGCGCCCATAGAGGACGACCAGACCGCCGCCCTCCCGGGTGGCCAGCCGATCGAGCCGCTCCATCTCGGCCGTGCGGTTGAGGAAAATCATTATGCGGGCCAGCATAATGCTGCGCCGCATAATGTGTCCAGAGCGAGGTGTCCGGGGTGAAGCCGACGGCAGGGCGATGCTTGAAGAGGTTTGTACAATCTTTTCCCCTATCTTCCTGGCCTCGCGCTATGCTAAGTAGAAAGAGGAGGCTTTCCGATGAAAAAGTTGAGGCACCTGTGGATTCTCGTGGCGGTCGCTCTGTTCGCGATGGGCGCCGCTGGCGCCGCGCTGCCGACGAAGGCGGTGGGCAAGAGATTCACCCCGCGGGAAGTGGCCGAGATCAAGTCCCTGCTGGCCAAACGGAATCGGGCCAGCTATCGGGTCGTGCTGCCGGTTTTCAAGGGGCAGGCCAGGGTCGGCTCGGAGACGTTGGGCACCCTGCCGTTCACCGAAGTCCGGCGGCTCGCTTCCCAGCGGGGCTTGACCGTGCACGAGAAGGGAAACCTGCAAGCGGTCCTCCTCTCGGACACCGCGGGGGGAGGTGGTGGGGGCGGGGGTGAAGGGGGAGGCGCGGGCTCTCATACCCCCTCGGGATCGGGCGCCACGGGCATCGACGTGATCGAGCGGATTCAGGCCACCCTCTCGAATGTGGGCGAAAGTGAGTACCTCTTCATCCATTGAGCCCATTGAGCCCATTGAGCCCATGCCGCCGAGCGCCGCCCTCCGCTTCGTGGCGGCTCTGGCGTTCCTGCACCTGCTCTCGGTGGTCGCCGTCCTCTGGGCTCACGCCGGCCAGGGAGCGTCCACGGCGGCGGCCACTCTCCGGTTCTACCGGAGCTTTACCGGTACCTTTCGGGACTACACCTTTTTCGCGCCGGATATCGCCTCGGACTATAAGGCGGCCTTTCTCGTCGAGGACAAAACCGGCTCGACGCTCGTCCGGCTGGGTGGCGACCATCGGGAGATCTCGCTACGCTATGACGCCCTGATCGCCGCCTGCATGTCGAAGGACGCCGGCCGGGACCTCTTCGCCCGCTCGTGGGCGGCCCTCCTCCTCGGGGCCCATCCGAACGCCACCCGGGTCACCGTCATGGTGAGCCGTCTCGCGATTCCACGGATGGGGGACTACCGCGCGGGGCTGCGCCCGACCTGGGCGAACGTCTACGCCGGAGAGTTCGACCGCTCGCCCGCTTCCCCGCGAGCCGGCACCGGGCCGCGGTGAACCGTTTCCTTTTCACGCCGGTGCCACCGCACCCGCTCGCCGTGCTGCGCATCGGCGCGAGCGCCCTGGCGCTCCTCCAGGTATGGCTGCTCTGGCCCTACCTGCTCCAGCTGTACGGTAACTTCGGATTCGTGCCCTGGGCGCTCACCGAAGCCGGCAACGACCGGTGGATGCCGAGCATCCCCAAGCTCTGCCTCGCGCTCCAACCCTACGGGGTGACCTCCGCGGCGTGCGTGCACGGGGTGTTCTCCGTCTACGCCCTGGGCCTTCTCGGGCTGGCGCTCGGCTGGCGGACTCGGCTCTCTGCCGCGGTCGCGTGGTTGGCGCATGCGATGACCGTCAATACGGGCTATTTCTCGATCTATGGTCTGGACACCATGATCCAGATCTGCCTGTTCTACTGTGTCTGGATGCCGACCGGCGCGGTCTGGTCGCTCGACGCCTGGAGGCTCCGGCGGCCGGCGGTCTCCACCGCGGCGGCCGGGCTGGCCTTGCGGGTGCTCCAGGTCCACCTCTGTCTCATCTACCTCAATGCGGGCGTCGCCAAGATGCGGAGCGTTCAATGGTGGAACGGAGAAGCGATCTGGCGCACTCTCATGGAACCCCAGTTCAGCGTCGTCGACGTCTCCTGGCTCTCCCAGGTGCCGGGGCTCGCCATGCTCCTTTGCTACTTCGTGCTGCTGGTCGAGGTGGGCTATCCGCTCTTCATCTGGCCGCGCCGCACCCGGGCGCTATGGGTGGCGGCGACCCTCGCGCTGCACCTCGGGATCGGTCTCTTCATGGGGCTCTGGCTGTTCGCCCTCATCATGATGCTCCTGACCTTCTCGGCCTTCGGCTTCGCGCTGCTCCCGGAACGCGGCAGGGAGCGGGAGGCGGCGCCTGCCCTGGCAGGGCCGTAGGGCGCCGGCGAAGGCGAGGAAGAGCAGCCCTTCGGCGAAATAGAAGTCGTCCTGGTTCTCGAGGAGCCACGGGCAGACTGCGAGCAGAGCGCTGGCGCCGGCCGTCACGAGGGCGGCGCGCTCGTAGGACCGGCTCACCGCGCCGAGGAGCGTGGCGAGGAGGAAGACGCTGTAGTAGTAGCAGGGGAGCGCCGCCGCGGCGACCAGCCCGACCAGGCTGAGCACGAGCGCGATCCACAGGCTGCGCAAGCGGGCGACCGCGACCAGAAACCAGATGGCGAGGCCGCCGGTCAGCGCATAGCGGAGCGGCTTGCTGCTCTCGCGGGCCGCGAGCTGATGCTCCGTCCAATCCGAGAAAGGATCGAGCCGCCCGAAGTCGAGCGTGCGCTCGATCCGGCCCGCGGGGCGGAAGGCGAGGATCTGCGGCAGCCCCATGGCGTTGGCCAGCGGCGCCTCCTGATACCGGCGCAGGTGGGCGGCGAAGTCTACCCAGCCGCCGAAGCCAGTCACGGCGGCGCTCCCCAGGGCGAGCCCGCCGCCCACGATCAGGGCACCGGCCCACGCTTGGCGGTGAGCGCGGAGGAATCGAGGGTGGCGGAGCCGGTACGCCACCGTGACCGTGAGCCAGCCCGCGAAGAGGAGCACGGGGAAGACGCGCAAGAGCGCCGCCGCGGCGAGCGCTCCCCCGGCGAGGAAGGGGTAGCGCCGTCGCGACAGGCAGGCCGCAAGCACCGTGCAGAAAAGCCAGTCCTCGCGGAGCAGGGCGCCGGCGGTGAAGATTTCGTTGCCCGGCAAAACCGTGCTCCAGAAGAGCAGCGCCAGGCAGAGGACCCGCCCGCCGAAGGCCCACCCGATGGCGCAGAACATCCCCGCGAGGAGGAGCGGGTCGAGGCCGGCGAGCGCCCGCAGGCCGGCCGGGGTCGCCGGGATGACCGCTGCGAGCAACTTCACTTCTGCCGTCCCCAAGGGCGAGGCGTTGTAGCCGTGATCGTTCTGGATCCGTTCCCACTGCAGCGGATCGGCGATCTGCGAGCGAAAGAAGGCGACGTCGCGCCGAAACGCCGCCCAGCGCGGAGGGATGAAATGCTCCTTGCACCGCTCGGGCCGCGCCAGGGCAGAGTCGGTGGTGTCGCGGCGATAGGTCGCGAGGTTCCGGAGCCGGCGGAGGCGGACCGCGGCGAGACCGTCGGTTCCGAGCTCGCCCTCGGCGACCGCCGTGCAGGAGTAGAGGCGCTCGTAGCCCAACTCGGGCTGGTACTTGGCGCCCAGGTAGTGATGGAACATCTCCCAGCGGTGATACGAGAGGCCGGACGCCGGCACCGCGGCGAGATAGGCGCAGACCGCGACGGCCGCGAGACTCCAGGTCCCCCAGCGGACGACCCGCGCCGAGAGCGGCGCACCCTGCCGCGAGCGATATCCTTCGTAGGTGAAGAGCGCCAGGGCGAGGAGCGCGATGCCGCCACGGACGCCGGCGAGCTCGGTCCCGGTGAGATGTCGCATGGCCACGCCCCTTCTGAGCAGGACGCGGGACAGCATAGAGCCGCGCCGCGGCCGGTGTCCAACCCGAGTTGCGGCGGGCGACCCGGTTGGGCGACACTCCATGCGCCATGGCCGCGCTCCTCCGCCTCGCCACCCCCGCCGACGGCCCGGCCCTGGCCGACATCTACCGCCCGGCGGTGACGGACTTCGCGACTTCGTTCGAGCTCGATCCACCGGACGGCGCCGAGATGGCGCGTCGGGTCGCCCGTATCCTGGAGCGCACGCCCTGGCTGGTCTATGAGCGCGACGGGGTCGTGCTCGGCTACGCCTACGCGGGCCCGCATCGGGAGCGTCCCGCGTACCGGTGGTCGGTCGAGGTGTCGGCGTACGTGGCGGAGAGCGCCCGCCGGCTCGGGGTGGCGCGCGCGCTCTACACCGCGCTCTTCGCGCTGCTCGCCGTGCAGGGCTTCAAAAACGCCTATGCCGGAGTCACCCTGCCGAACGAGGCGAGCCTCCGTCTGCACGCCGCCTTGGGCTTCACGCCGGTGGGGATCTATCACGGCGTCGGCTACAAGCACGGAGCCTGGCACGACGTCGCCTGGTTCGAGCGCTCCCTGGCGCCGCGCGACGGGGGGCCGGAAGCGCCCCCGCGACCGCCGCGAGCCTGGAGCGACTGCCGCGACGAGGCCGCCTTCGCCGCTGCGTTCGACCTTACTTTGTAGGAGGCGGCCTCCGCCGCGCCCGCGGCGGGGCGGCCAACGGGTCCCAGCCGAAGCGATCGAGGTCGATCCGGCCCCGTTCGCCGAAGCTCACGCCTTCTTCTTCGAGGAGATGGCGCTGGAAGCCTTCCCGGATCTTCAATCCTCCCGATCCGGCCCGGAGGCTCACCTCGCCGCGCGCGTTCACCACCCGCTGCCAGGGGACGGTCGCGTCGTCGGGGAGGACGCCCAGGGCCGTGCCGACCTGCCGGGCGTGACCGGGGAGGCCGGCGAGCGCCGCCACCTGCCCGTAGGTCGCCACGTGCCCGCGCGGGATGCGGGCGATGACTCTGTAGATCTTCTCGTACGGGGACGGCAACTCAGTCGATCTCGCGGGCGGCCCTGCCGGTCACGGTCAGGGCGGAGGTGGTGGCGAGCAGCCCTCCGAAGATGAAGAAGATGGCGGAGAGGCTCCATCCTCCCAGGAAGCCGGCGATCGCGTAGGAAATCGGCACCAATCCCACCGCCGCGAACATGAGGACGCTCATGACGCGACCGAGGACGGCGCGCTCCACCCGCAGCTGCACCCAGGCGGCGAACTGGACGTTGACGAAGCCGACGCCCAAGCCCATCACGGCTAAGAGAGCCGCGATGGTGACGAGCCGGCTGGCGAAGCCGATCCCGATGAGCTCCAGGCCGCAGAGGCCGCTCATGATGATGAACTGCAGCCCACGCTTCCGGGGCCGCTTGACGAAACCGCCGAAGAACAGGCCGACCAGGGTGCCGCCGAAGAAGCAGGAGAGGAGCGTTCCGAAGGCCGTCGACGAGGCGAAATGGAACTTCGCCATCGCCGCGAGACCGACCGCGATCGGTCCGGAGATACAGAAATTGATGCTGGCGAAGATCACCATCAGCGACAGGAGGGGCGGATCGCTCCGCACCGTCCGCAGGCCCTCGGCGATCGAGTGCAGCATGTTCGGCTTGGCGGCGCCGGCGGCCGGAGCGGCGGCCTTCGGCGGCTCCGGAACCCGGAACAGCGCCGCGATCACGAGGAGGAAGCTCAGGGCGTCGAAGAAGAGCGCGGAGGCGATGCCGAAGCGCTTGATGGCGAAGCCGGCCGGCGCCGGACCGACCATCTGCGTCATCACCGTCGAAGTCTGCAGGAGGGCGTTGGCGGGCCGCAGCTGCTCGGGCTGGACGAGCGTCGGCATCAGGGCCGGCCCGGCGGGAAAGGAGAACGCGTCGGCCACCCCGAAGGTGAAGGTCAGCAGATAGAGATGCCAGAGCTGCATCCAGTCGACCCAGAGAAGGAGCGCCACCGTGCCCACGAGCACCGTGCGGATCGCGGCGGTCACCAGGAGAATCCGGCGGGCCGAGAAGCGGTCGATCACCGCGCCGCCCACCAGCATGAACGCCGCCCGCGGGATGGCCGCGGTCATGAGGACGGTGCCGAGGAGGACGCTCGAGGACGTGAGCTGGAGGACGAGCCAGGGGAGGGCCACGATATAGAACTGGTCGCCGAGGAGCGAGACGGTCGAGCCGATCCACAGGTTTCTGAAATGGGGCACGGTGAGCGGGTGCCGCACCGCGGGCGGTGGGCTCCCGGGGCCGGTGGACGTAACGATCGTGGGCGGGCTGGTCATGGTGCCGATGCCGCGTGAGCGGCTATTCCTCCTCGGGCGGTACCGTCTCTTGGGTGTGTACGGTGATCCGCAGGGTCGTGATCCGATTCAGGTGGACCTCGAGAACCTCGATCGTCACCGGGCCGAGCTCGACCTGGTCGCCGACCGTGGCGCGGCGGCCGAGCTCGGAGAGGACGACCCCGGCGATCGTATCCTCGTCGCGGTCGGAGAGCTCGATGTGGAGGGCCTCCTCCAGGTCCTCGACCAGCATGGCGCCGGCGACGACGTAGACGCCGTCGCCGCGGTCCTGGACCTCGGGCCGCTCGGTGTCGAACTCGTCCTGGATGTTGCCGACGATCTCCTCGATGACGTTTTCGAGCGTCACGATGCCGGAGACGCCGCCGTACTCGTCGATCACCGCCGCGACGTGGAAACGCTCGATCCGCATCCGCTTGAGGAGCCGGTCGACGCCTAAGGTCTCGGGCACGAAGGTGATGTCGCGCGCCAGCGCCTCCAGCGAGCGGACCGGGCCTTCGGAGCGGAAGATGTCCTTGATGTGGATGAGGCCGACGACGTGGTCGAGGTCGTCCTGGCAGAGCGGGAAGCGGGTGTGGCCGCTCCGCCGGGCGAGGCGCAGGTTCTCCTCCAGGGGCCGGGTGGTCGAGAGGTAGACGACGTCCGCCCGCGGCACCATGATCTGCCGCGCCACCCGGTGGGAGAGCTCGAAGACGTTGTCGAGCAGCTCGCGCTTCTGGGTCGTCAGGTGGGAGCCGGCGCTGGTCGCCAGGAGGAGCCGCAGCTCCTGCTCGTCGTGGACGCGATCGCCCTCGGTCGGCGGCTTGAGCGAGACGATGCGCAGGAGGCCGGTCGCGGCGCGGTTGAGCACCCAGATCGCCGGGAAGGTCAGCCGGTGGAAGAAGAAGATCGGCGGCGACAGCCAGAGGGCTAAAGTCTCGGCGCGCTCGATGGCGATCCACTTCGGCGCCAGCTCCCCGAGCACGATATGGAGCATGGTGATGAGGAGGAACGACAGGGTGAGGGAGACCGAGTGGACGATCCCCTCGTTGCCCGGGCCGCGGGCGATCCAGGCGACGACCGGCCGCACGACGCCGGCGAAGGCCGGCTCGCCCACCCAGCCGAGCCCGAGGCTCGCGAGAGTCACCCCGAGCTGGGTCGCCGAGAGATAGCCGTCCAGGTGGTGGAGCATGTGCCGCACCATCTTGGCCCGCCGGTGTCCCTCCTGGGCGGCGGGCTCGATCTGGGTCGGCCGCACCTTGACGAGCGCGAACTCGGCGGCCACGAAGAGGCCGTTCAACAGCACGAGGACGAAGGCGAGAAGGAGCGCCGAGCCCGTGCCGAGAGCGAAAGGGTGCTCGACCGCCGCCGGCAGGGCAGCCAAAGCCGCCGGCAGGGCAGCCGATATCGCCGGCAGGGCAGCAGGAATCGTCGGGCTCAAGACGGCGAACATCACCTTCCCCTACCTCTCTCGGCGCACACACCCAGCGCTCGGCGCTTCGGGGGTGGCAGAAGGGGGGGAGCGACGTGCGGACTCGGAGGGTCGTTGCTCAATGCGAGGGGAATTTTAGCACACCCCCCGAAACGGCCCGTGGGGGCGGCTCCGCTCTCCGCTAGCCGCTCCGGCGCAGGTGGTTCGAGGCGCAGCGGTAGCCGCCGTTCAGGATGACGCTCCGGACGAGCGCCGGCAGGAGGTCCAGGTGGACCCCGGCGCGGGCGAAGACGGCCCGCGCTTCGGCGTCTCCCGCCGGGAGGAGGCTGGAGAAGCCCTCGGCCCGCGGCTGCCCGGAGCGCTCTTCCACCACGACGTTGTTCCAGGTGAGGAGGAAGTCGGGATGGGTGAGGCCCTGGCCATCCCGGAGGAGCGGGACGGGAACGAAGAGGAGAGGGAGGCGGTCGACGACGAATCCGGCGCCCCGCAGATGGGCGGCGACGAGGTCGAGGAACGGCGCGAGCGCCGCCGGCCGGGGGGCGTCCTGGGCGGCGGTGAGCGCCGCCTCAAGGCTCGTGCCGGGAGGCGGGGCCAGGCCGTAGCCGGCGGCTAAGGCTTGGTCGTCGCCGCCGGCGAGCCGGCCGAGGAGGGCGCGGCCGGCCGCGAGGTCCGCCACCAGGGCGTGGGGAGGGCCCGAAGCGGCGGCGGGAAGGAGAGTGACGATCGAGTCGAGGTCGTAGCCGGCCCCCCCGCCGAGGGTCGCGAAGAGGGCCGACCGCGCCGGCTGCCTGTCAACAGCATGACCGGCGTCGCCGGGCGCCGGGAGGGGATGGACGAAGCGGACCGGCCGGCCATAGAGAGCCTGGAGCTCGGCGGCGGCGCGTCGGGCGGCGCCCAGGTAGCGGTCGATCCCCGCCGCGGTCGCGAAGCTCGCGACCGGCACCCGGGCCTCGCCGAGGAGGGCGAGGATGCGGGGCTCCAGGGTGTGCAGAGTGATCCAGGCGGCGCTCGCGGTGAGGAGCACCTGGCCGTTGTGGAAGGGGACCGGCGAGCGCGCCCAGCGGGGCTCCCCCCAGGCGGCGTCGAGAGCCGGGGGAAGATCCTGCACCAGCTCCTCCCCGAGGGTCGCGTCCTCCTCCCGGCCGGCCTGGAGGTTCGGCCGGACGAGCACCACCAGCCGATCTCCGGCCGCTTTTCCTGAGCCGGCTCCGGCCGGGCCATGGACGAGGCTGAAGGGATCGCGGGTCCAGGGCGAGTAGGCACGGCCGTGGTTCAGGAGGAGGTCGACGTGGAGCTCGCGCGCCTTCTCGCCCAGTGCCTGAACCTGGGCGAGGTCGGCGAGGACGACGATCCGGCGCTCGCGGTCGACGGCGCGCACTCCGGCGAGGAAGGCGGCGGCGGTGGGAGCGTCGAAAAAGCTCGCGGGAAGAGAGTAGACCGAGGCGGCGAGGGTGTGCCCGTCGCCGCCGTCGTCTGCGTCGAAGCGGGCGTCGAAACGGGCGTCGAAGCGCAGGGACGGCGACGTCCTTGCGGGATCGATCCGGCGCTCGGAGGCGCGGCGCGGCAGCGCGCCCCAGGCCCAGCCCACCCGCTCCGCGGCGGCGAAGTCGAAGCCCGGGATGCCGCCGAGCTGATCGAGGAGGCGATCCCGGAGGGCGGCCGGCGCCTGCCGGTCGAGGGACTGCGCGAGGACCGCGAGCGACCGTTCGCGGAAGGCCGGGTCGTCGACGAAACGGGGCGGATCGAGGAGCGAGAGGCGGAGGAGCTCGGCGATCTCGCGGTCGGTCCAGGCGGCTGCCGGCGCGGCGGCGAGCCGGCGGGCGCGGAGGGCGGCCGTGGCGCCGAGATAGGCCTCGAGCCGGGGGAGGAGGGGCGGGGCGGCCTCGCCCAGGGCAGTGGCGAGGGCCCGGAAGGCGGCGGCGCTGGCCGGGCTCGCCGGGCTCGCCGGGCCCGCCGGGTTCGCCGCCGTGCCGGCAGCGCCGGGTGCCACGCTGGTATCTAAACGCCGTTCGAGCTCGGCCGGGGGGAGGGCGGCGAGCAGGCCGTCCGCGGCCCGGGTCCGGGCCGCGGGAGACGCGGCGGTTTCGAGCCGCGCGAGCGGATCTACCGCCGTTCCCAGCCCCAGGCCGACGAGGAGGACGGCGAGGACCGGCGCCCTCACCCGCCGGCCTTGGCCTCGGCGTTGAGCTTCTTCAGGTTCTCGGCCGCCATCTGGTCGCCGGGGCGCAGCTGGAGCACCCGCTCGAGCAGGGTCTTGGCCTCGGCCATCTGGCCCTGCAGCATGAGGAGGACGGCGAGGTCGTTCATCGCCGGCACGTACTGGGGCTGGATCTTCAGGGCCTGCCGGAGGTCCGCCTCCCCCTCCTTGTCCTTTTTGAGCGAAAGCTCGCAGATCCCGCGGGCATAGATGGCGTCCGGGCTCGCGGGAGCGATATCGACCATCTTCTGGGCCGCCGTCAAGGCCTCCTGGTTATTCTGCTGCGAGAGGAGGATGCGGACCTCCAGGGCGCGGGGACGGAGATCCTGGGGCGCGGCGCGGATCTCCTGGCGCGCCGCGGCGAGGGCGGGGTCGAGCTGGCCCTTGCCGATCATGGAGATCACCGGATCGACGGTCTTCCCGGCCGCTGCGCCGGCGGCAGCGCTCGCCGCGGCCGGCCTGGCGCTGTCGGCCGGAGCCTTGATCCGGGCGGCCGCGAGGTTCTTGGAGCGGGCGAGGGCCTGCGCGGACTCGGCGTTTCGCCCCAGGGCGGCGAGGGTCTGGCTATAGGTCTTCCAGACCTCGGGATTCTCGGGGTCGAGACGGGTGGCGACCGCCAGGGCCTTCTCCGCCTCCGGCTGGCGGTGGGCGGCGGCGAGCATCCGCCCATAGGTGAGCGCCATTTCGACGACGGTCTCGGGATCGCGCGGCGTCGTCGCCTTCAAGACCTTGTCGGCCCAGGGGGAGAGCGTCGCCAGGCCGGCCTCAAGGTTGCCGCTCTGGTACTGGGCCTCCGCGAGGAGGATCGCCGCCGAGGGATCTTTCTCCCTGCCGGTCAAGAGCTTGACCGACTCGGCGGGCTGCCCGGTCCGCAGGTAGGCCTCGGCCAGGAGGCGGCGCAGGTCGGCCTGCATCCCGGCGTTGGTGTCGAAGCCCGGCGGCGGGTTGTCGGCGAGCGGCCGGAGGGTCGCGATGGCCGTTTTCGGTTTCCCCTGGCGCAGAGCGAGGTCGCCGCGGAGGATGCGGACGCGCGGATTGGTGGCCGGCATCCCCTTGAGGAGCGCCTCGGCGTCCGGGAGCCGCCGGAGGCTGATCGCGAGGAGCGCGTCGGCGAGCCGGGCCTCTTCGTCGTCCGGCGTCGCCTGGACCCAGGGGGTGAGCACCTGGTAGGCCTGGATCGCCTGCCCCTGCCGGGCGAGCAGCAGCCCGAGGACGCGGGCCGCCGGCGAGGCCGGAACGAGCGCGACCGAGTGCTCCAGGTACTGGATCCCCGGGTCGTTCTGGCCGAGGGCCAGGGCGGCCCGGCCGGCGTTGTAGAGGACCGCCGGATCGGCGTTCTGGGCGTCCGCCAGCGGCTTGAGGATCGCCATCGCCTCCTTGGGGTGGTTCGTCTTCAGATAGAGCCCGCCCAAAAGAGAGATGGACCTGCGGGGTGACGGCCGGATCGTTCTTGAGCGGCTCCAGGATCTGGATCGCCCCGGCGTCGTCTCCTTTGTCCATGCGGGCGAGAGCCGCTTCGATCTTCTTCGCGAGCGGGCTCGCGGGTGCCACGACGGCCGGCGGGGTCGGCGCGGTCGTTCCCGGCGTTGCCGCGGTCGGCGTCGGGACGGAGGCGTGGGCGGCGGCCGCGGGGAGCAGACCGAAACTGCCGAGGAGAACGAGGACGCCGAAACGGCGGAGAGTGGGGGCGAGCGGTTTTTTCATGGGGATTCTTCCTGGAACGGCGCCGGATGGATCGCCGGAGACCTCCGGTGTGGAGGGTGCTTCCCGGTGGGCGCCTGTGAGCCTCAGGGTCCGATTATACGCAGGGCGGCGCGCTTCGCCACCGGGCCGGCACGGGGTTTGGATACAATGGCCTCGTGTCCGTCTCGCCCGCCGTTCCCGTGCCCCCCGATTTCCGCGCCCTTTTCGAAGCGGCTCCCGATTCCTACCTGGCGCTGGCGCCGGATCTGACCGTGGTGGCGGCGAGCGACGCCTATCTGCGCGCCACCGGGAGGGAGCGCGGCGAGATCGTCGGCCGTGCTCTCCCCGACCTCCTCGCGGCGGATCCCGGCGGCCCCGAGCTCCGCGCCTCTTTCGACCGGGTGCTCGCGAGCGGCCGCGCCGACGTTGTCCGCCTGCGCCGCTACGGCCTGGGACGGCCGGGGTCCGGCGGGCTGCGGCTGATCCACTCCCCGGTCTACGGCGAGGAGGGGGAGATCGCCTACATCCTCCATCGCATCGAGCTCCATCACATCGAGGAGGACGAGGCGCAAGCGGAGGCGGAGCCCCTGCGGGCGGCCGGGGCGGACGTCCAGGCGCGGCGAGATTTTCTCGCCGACCTGGCGCACGACCTGCGCAACCCGCTCGCCCCGATCGTCGATTCGCTCCACATCGCGCGCCTGCCCAACGTCAGCGAGGAGCAGCGCGAACGGCTGCGCGAGCTGACCGAGCGCCAGGTCCAGAAGCTCACCCGGCTGATCGACGACCTGCTCGACGTCTCGCGCCTGACGAGTGGCAAGTTGGCCCTGAACCGGGAGCGCCTGGACTTGACAGACCTCGTGCAGAGCGCCGTTTCGAGCCTGGCCGACGTCGCGGTCCGCGGCCTGCGGCTGACCCTCGATCTTCCCGCGCCGCCGCTGTGGGCCTACGCCGACCGCGCCCGGCTCACCCAGGCGGTCGCCAACCTGCTGGAGAACGCCTGTGCCCATACCGAGCCGGGCGGGGAGATCGCGATCGGCCTCGGCACCGATCCGCTGAGCGAGCTCTCGCCGGCGGACGGAGCGGCGGTCCTGACCGTCCGCGACGATGGGATCGGCATCCGCGAAGACCTGCTGGCGCGGATCTTCGAGCCCTTCGGCCAGGGCGACGGGGGAGAGCCGGTCGGCGGGCCGGGCGAGCTGGGCGACGTCGGGCGCCGCGGCCTGGGCCTGGCGCTCGTCAAGTCTCTGGTCGAGGTGCACGGGGGGACGATCGAGGCGGCGAGCGAGGGAGCGGGGAGGGGCTCGACCTTCACCCTCCGCCTGCCGCTCGCGCCGATGCGCGAGGAGCCCGCGCCCCCGGCCGCCGCCGGTCCGCGCCCGCACCGCATCCTGATCGTCGAGGACAACGTCGACGCCGCGGAGAGCCTGCGTCTCTTCCTGGAGCTTACCGGCCACGAGGTGACGGTCGCCCACAACGGTCCGGAGGGGGTCGCCCGCGCTCACGACACCCAGCCCGAGGTGGTGCTCTGCGACATCGGTCTGCCGGGAGAGATGGACGGCTACGGCGTGGCGCGGGCGCTCCGCCACGATCCCGAGCTGTCGTTCACCCGGCTGATCGCCCTGACCGGCTACGGCCAGGCCGAGGACCGGCGCCTGGCGAGCGAAGCCGGTTTCGACCTGCACCTGACCAAACCGACCGATCCGGAGGCTCTGCTCAGGGTTCTGGGCAGTTTCTTCTGAGAGGTTGGAGCTGCTTTTCAGCCTTTGCGGGCGGCCTCGCTCTGCCCCTCGAGATCGCGCGCCGCGAGAGCGGCGGTGACCGCGATCTGGATGCGGCGGTCGAGATCCTCGGGATCGATCGTGATCGGCGGCTGGACCTGCGCTGCGGCCGGCAGGATCGGCATCGGGGTGGGCGGTGCGAGGTAGGTCCCATAGCCGCTCCGCTGGAGCTCGGCGAAGAGCCGCTCCAGCATGCGAGCGCCGCCCGCGGGCTCCCCGGGCTCCGGGTAGAGCGAACGGAAGAACACCCGCGGCTCGAGCTCCAGCCCGCGCAGAATCGCCAGGATGTGCCGGTACTTGAGCTCCAGGCGTCCGGAGAGCACCTGAGCGAAATAGCCGGGGGATTTGCCCAGCCGCTCGTCGAGGATCTTCTTGGTCACCCCCTGAACGCGCATCACGCCCTCGATGAGCTTGATGGCGCGCTCGACCTCTTCCCGATCCTGTTCCTGGTCCTGCTCATACAGCAAGTCTTCGGCGGCCATGCGCGGAAGTCTAGCGCAGGCGGCAGTATCTTCAAAGCAGCTTTGGGTCAAACCCGGCACCTCGAAGCTCGGATCGACAGGTCGGCCATCGAAAGGACACCGGAAAGGGCGATCGGGGAGCCGGGGCGTTGCCCCGGCGGAGACGTCCCGCGGTTCCGGCGAGGCTCAGGCCGGCTGCAGCCGCCAGCCGGCGACGCTCTGGCGGAGCGTCGCCATGGACTGCCAGTAGCTCTCGAGCGCCTCCCGGCCCCTGCCGGTCAGGCGCGCCAGGGTCTGCGTCTTTTTCTCGACGAAGCGCTTCTCGATCTCGACCAGCCCGGCTTCCTGGAGCTTCGACAGATGGGCGGAGAGGTTCCCCTTGGTCAAGCCGGTGATGTGCTGCAGGAACAGAAAGTCGGCGCGCTCGCAAGCCGAGAGCGCGGTCAGGATCGCCAGCCGCGACGGATCGTGAAGGAGCCGGTCGAGATCGGCGATCTCCTCGAACGGGGTAGGGCTCATCGCGTCTCCTTAGTCGCCAGGGCTTCCGATTCCTCGGCGATCGGCGGCAGGGTGCGGGCGAGCTGCCAGTAATCGACGAGGCCGGTGAGAATCAGCGCGGAACCATAAAGGATCCACGACATGCCGGAGTGATTCCAGAGCCATGCCGGTGGGGTCAAAGTCGGCGAGGCTCCCCGGGTGGCGATGGCCAGGAAGAGGGCGAAGATCCCGAGATTGTAGGCCTCCGCCAGGCGGTACTCGCGGTAGATGAAGCGGAAGAGGAACATCGCGCTGAAGAGGAGGTAGATCAGGCGGTCCGAGAGGAAAGAGACGACGTTGGGCCATCTCGGCACGAAGTAGATCGGAAGGCAGGTGAGCACGACGACACCGAGGAGAATCAAATCCTTGACACCGTTCGGCACGGCCCACTGCTTCTTCTCGGCCCTGCCGAACCGTGCCTCCAGGTATCCCTGCGGGTGAGTCTGCACGAAGAGGAGTCCCGCCAGGGATGCCAGCTGGAGCAGGAACCAAAGAGGGTTTCTGAAATAGGAGGCAAGTCCCCCGGACAGGATGCCCAGGCCCATGAGCAAGCCTAGCTTCACCGAGGCCTGCAGGTCTCCGAGATGACGGGTGACGTAACGGATGCGATCGAGATCAGGGGTCTTCATGGGGTCTCCGTGAACCGGTCTACATCGCAAAACGGATTCACTCACGGGCAAGAGTCGCTTAGAGCCGTCTTCTGCCCACCGCCGATAGAAATCAGGCCGGCTGCAGCCGCCAGCCGGCGACGCTCTGGCGGAGCGTCGCCATGGACTGCCAGTAGCTTTCGAGCGCCTCCCGGCCCCTTCCAGTCAGCCGCGCCAGGGTCTGCGTCTTCTTCTCGACGAAGCGCTTCTCGATCTCGACCAGTCCGGCTTCCTGGAGCTTCGACAAATGGGCGGAGAGGTTCCCTTTGGTCAAGCCGGTGATGTGCTGCAGGAACAGGAAGTCGGCGCGCTCGCAGGCCGAGAGCGCGGTCAGGATCGCCAGCCGCGACGGATCGTGAATGAGCCGGTCGAGACCGGCGATCTCCTCGAACGGGGTAGTAGGGCTCATCGCGTCTCCTCCGTCTCCAGGGCTTCCGATTCCTCGGCGATCGGTGGCAGGGTGCGGGCGAGCTGCCAGTAGTCGACGAGGCTGGAGAAAATCAGCGCGGAACCAGAAAGGATGAGCGGCATCCCCGAGTTCCAGAGCCATGCCGGCGGGGTCAAGGCCGGGAAGGCTCCTCCTGTGCAGATCGCCAGGAAGAGGGCGGCGATCCCGAGGTTGTAGGCCTCCGCCAAGCGGTACTCACGGGAAGTCCAGCGGTGGAGAAAAGCTACGCCTAAGCCGAGGTACATCAGTCGGCCGAAAAAGAAATCGACGGTTTTGGGCGAATGCAACACTAACATCACGAACAAGACGTAGCCAAAAAGCAAGATGAACAGGAGGAGGCCACCGAGGAAAATCCAACCCTGGGCACGATCCGACAGGGTCTTCCACTTCATCTTCTTCTCGACCCTGCCGAACCGCGCCTCCAGATATCCCCCCTCGCGGCCCTTGACGAAGGCGAATCCCAGCAAGGACGCCAGCTGGGGCAGGGTCCAAAGAAGGCTCCCTGAATAGGACCCCATTCCCTGGAACAGAACCATCAGGCCCACGAGCCAGCTTCCCCTGACCGAGGCCTGCAGGTCTCCGAGATGACGGGTGACGTAACGGATGCGATCGAGATCAGGGGCCTTCATGGTTCCTCCGTTAACCGGTCTACGTCGCAAACCGATTATGACGAGAACCCACGGCGCCTGTCAACTGGCGTTCAAACTTCCCTGCATCCGCCGAGAAAACCTCTCCAAGCCCCACCAGAAGCTCTCCGGGCGCTCCGGGAAGCCCTCCAGGCCTGCCCGAAACCTCTCGAAGCTCCGCCGAAACCTCTCGAAACTCCCCCCAAACCCTTCCGGGAGCGTTAAAAACCTCTGGAAACTCGTCCCGGACCTCTCCGGACTCTTGGGAACCCTCTGGAAACTCCTCCCCTAGGTCTCGAAGCTCGTTGGGGAGCCGCGGAAACTCGGGCGGAACGGGTGAAAACGGAGATACAGGCAGCGGAAACTCTTCTGGAGGCCCCCGAAACTCGGTTGGAAGGCCAGGAAACTCTCGCGGACGGGTCCGAAACCCACCCGGAGGCGTTTTCTCCGGACCTGGAGGGCTTTCGGGGAGGCCTCCAGGGGTTTCCTGGGGTCCCGGAGAGGGTTGGGTTGGGGTTCGAGGGGTCTTGGCGGGGCGTGGAGAGAAGCGTCGCCGGCCCGCGGGGCGAGCCACCGCGGGCAACCGCGGGTCACCACGGGGGGTTGCCTGTCCCTCACCCGCCGAGGGCGCGCAGCTCGCGGCTCCCGGGGTGGAGGGCGAGGGCGTGGCGGAGGAGGGCCTGGGCGCCGGCGGGGTCGCCGAGGACGCGGAGGGTTTTGACCGCCTCGGCGTAGGCGGTGGGGGTCTCGTTGGTCTCGACCAGCTGGCGGAGCGCCGAGACGGCATCGTTCGAGCGCCCTTCGCTCGCGTAGAGGACCGCGAGGCGGGTGTAGGCCTTGGGATCGGCCGGGGTGGTGGCGATCTCGCGGAGGAAGCAGTCGGCCGCCTCGGGATTGCGGCCGAGCCTCGCCAGGATGTCGCCGCGCACGTAGTAGAGCCCGGGATAGGGCGCGTGCCCGGGGGGCTTCGCCAACTCGTCGATCGCCTGCTGCGTCGCCACGAGAGCCGGTTCGAGCCGGCCGCGATCGGTCAGCACCTGGGCGAGGGTCAAGAGCGGGGCGACCTTCGCGCCCGGCGCGGCGAGTGCGGCGCGGGCCTCGCGCTCCGCCGTGTCGGGGTCTTTCCGGGTCATGGCGATCTTCGCGAGGACGTCGTGCGCCGCGGCCGGGCTGGTGGCGAGGCCGAGCTCGGCGTGCTTCTGGGCCTCGTCGAGCCGGCCCATGTCGACCAGGAGCGTCGCCGTGGCGAGGGCGACGTGGGCCACGCCGCCCGAGAGGTCCATGGCTTTCTTCAAGGCGGCGAGCGCCTCGTCCTGTCGGCCGAGCTTCTCGAGCGCCAGGCCGAGGTGCTCCCAGGCGTCCACCATCTTCGGATTGGCGGCCACCAGGCGTTGGAAAGCGGGTACCGCCTGGGCGTAGTGCTGGGCCTCGTACTCGCTGAAGGCGAGGCCGAAGTCTTTGAGGGTGCCGATCCGGTCCTTGGCATCGGGGAGCGGCTCGCGGGAGTCGCCGGCGACTCCCGCGCTCGCCGAGATGTAGCCCAGGGCGCCGAGCTTCTTCGCGGTCTCCTCGTCGGTCGCGGAAGGAGCGGTCAGCGGGCGGATGCGGCCTTCGAGCTCCTGGCGGAGAGCGGCGTAGGCGCGGCGCTCTTGGGGGAGGACGTTGGTGCGCTCGCCGGGGTCCGCCTGGAGGTCGTAGAGCTCGGGCCGCGGCACGCGGATGTAGTGGAAGCGGTCCCCGAGGAGCGCCGTCGCCTCGCTCCAGCCGAGGTGGAGCCGGGGGTAGTAGGTCTCGGCGTAGAGCGAACGGGCGGGCGTCGGCGCCTGCGGCCGCCCGGCGGGAGCGAAGAGCGAGACGCCGTCGAGCCCCGGCGGGACCGCGGCGCCGATCAGCTGGAGGAGGGTGGGAAAGACGTCGACCAGCCCGGCCGGAGCGGCGACCCGGGCCCCCCCGCGGACGTTCTTGGGAAGCTTGATCAGAAGCGGCACCTGGAGCGCCTCGCGGTAGAGGAAGACCCCGTGCTCCTGCTCGCCATGCTCCAAAAGCCCCTCGCCGTGGTCGGAGAGGAGGACGACGATCGCCCGGTCGTAGATCCCGCGCTGCTTCAGGTCGGCCAGGAAGTCGCCGACGATCGCGTCGGCGGTCGCGATCTCGCCGTCGTAGGGGACCTGCCGGTAGCGCGAGGCGAAGGGCTTGGGCGGCTCGTACGGCATGTGCGGCTCGTAGAGGTGGAGAAGGAGGAAGAAGGGCTTGGCTCCCTGGTCGCCAGAATCCACCGTGTGCATCCAGGTCTTCGCGATCTCCGCCGTCTCCCGGCCCGGACGCTGGCTGCGGCCGAGAGCCTGGCCGGACTTGGCGTCGATCGCGCCGTCGTAGAAGTCGAAGTCCGTCGCCATGCCGGTCTCGGCGCGGAGGACGTAGGCGGAGACCGCGGCGCCGGTCGCGTAGCCCGCGGCCTTCAAGGAGCGCGGCAGGTGCGGGTGCTTGGCGGCGTCGAGGACATAGCCCACGTTGTCGCGCACGCCGTTTCCTGGCGGCAGGAGACCGGTCAGGATCGTCGCGTGGGACGGGAGGGTGAGCGGGATGTGGCTGTAGGCCCGCTCGTAGAGGATGGAATCTTTCCGCAGCGCGTCGATCGCCGGGGTCTCGACCCCCTTGTAGCCGTAGGCGGGGAGGTGGTCCGAGCGCAGGGTGTCGATCGAGATCAAGACGATCGGAGCGCCGGGGAACGTCCCCACGTTCCCCGTAGAGCCAGCGGTCTCCCCTCCCGGACGACAGCCGGTTGCGGTGAGGAGCCCGGCGAGGAGCGCGGCAACGACGAGGGGGCCTGAGGCGAGCTTCGCGGTCAACTGTCGCATCGCTTCTTATCCGCCGATCTCGCGCAGGAGGTTCTGGGCCTTGGCGCGATCCTCGCCGAAGTGGTCGGCGGGCGCCGTGGCGAGGAACTGCTTCAAGGCGTGAGCCGCCTCGGCCCGGCGGCCGGCCTGGGCGGCGACGAGGCCGATGTTGAGCAGGGCATCATACTGCGTGGGATCCAAAGCGACCGCCTTCTGCCAGGCGGTGAGGGCCGCCTGCGGCCCTTCCAGCCGGAAGAGGGCGACCCCCAGGGTGTTCCAGGCGGAGGCGCTCTTGGCGTCGAGGTCGAGAGCGCGGCGCAGCTCGTCCCGCGCTTCGGCGGTGCGGTCGAGGCGGAGCGCCACCATCCCCAGCAGCTCGTGGGCGCGGGCGTTTCCCGGCTGGCTCGCGGCGAGCTTCCGGAGGAGCGCTTCGGCCTCGGCGTTTCGCCCCAGGTCCGAGAGGGCGGAGGCGACGGCGTTGATCGCCTCCGGGTCGCCGCGGTCGGCGAGCGGCTGGAGGGCGGTCAACGCCCGCTGCGGATCGCCCTGGCCGGCGAGGAGGAGGACGTAGCGGCGGCGCATCTCCGGCCCCGCCTGCCCGGATTCGACCGTCCGTCGCATGAGGTCCAGCGCCCCGGCGGTGTCGTGGCGGGCGAGGGCGATCTGGACGAGGATGTCATTGGCCCCGGCGGGGTTCTGCTGCATCGCCAGCTCGGCGTGCTGCCGCGCCTCGTCCAGCCGGCCGAGGGCGATGAGCGAGCTGGCCGCGGTGATCGCGACGCTGGGCGCCCCGTTCGACAGCTTGAGCGCCTGGGCGAAGGCGGCGGTCGCTTCCTCGTGCCGGCCGACTTTCTGGAGCGCCAGGCCGAGGTGATCCCAGATGTCCTCCATCTGCGGATTTTCGGCCACCAGGCGCTTGAAGCCCGTGATCGCCTTCTCGGTCTCCCCCGCCGCGAGGTGGCCGAAGGCGTCGTCGATCTGGTCGAGCACCCGGGTCTGACTCTTGGGGTCGGGGAGCGGACCCCGGCGCGTCGCGACCGAGCCGCCGAGATAGCCGAGCGAGGCGAGCTTGCGCGCCGTCTCGGGATCGTCCCGCGGCGCCTGGAGGTTTCGGTCGTAGGGCGTGAGGTCGGCGCGGAAGGCGGCCACGGCGCGGCGCTCCTCGTCTCGCCGGTTCACGGTTTCGCCCGGATCGCGGGGCAGGTCGTAGAGCTCGGGGTCCGGCCCTTCGATGTAGTGATAGCGCTCGCCGACCAGGGAGGCGAGCTCGCTCCAGCCGAGGTGGAGACGGGGGTAGAAGGTCTCCGAATAGATGTTCCGCGCCGGCGCTTCCTTCCCCAGCAGAGAGAGGAGGGGGGTGCCGGTCATCTCGTGGGGCCGCGGGACGCCGACGAGCGAGAGGAGGGTCGGGGCGACGTCGAAGAGGCCGACCGGCGCGGCGATCGTTTCGCCCTTGTGCTCGCCGCCCGGAAGTTTCAAGAGGAGCGGCACCTGCAAAGTCTCCCGATAGAGCAGGATGCCGTGCTGGCGCTCGCCGTGCTGGGAGAGGCCCTCGCCGTGGTCGGAGAGGAGGACCACGATGGCGCGATCGTAGATCCCCTGCCGCTTGAGCTCGCCTAAGAAGTCGCCGACGATCGAGTCGGCGGTGGCGATCTCGCCGTCGTAGGGGCGATCCCGGTAGCGCGAGCGCCAGGGCTTGGGCGGGGTGTAGGGGGTGTGCGGCTCGTAGAGGTGGAGGAAGAAGAAGAACGGCTTCCCCGAACGGCCGCGAATCCAGTCGAGCCCCAGCCGCGCGGTGACGCCGCCCGGCCGCTGGAGCTGGTCGAGGCTCTCGCCGCCCTGCATTTCGATCGAGTCCTCGTAGAAGTCGAAGCCGGAGGCGATGCCGGTCGCCCGGCGGAGGATGAAGGTCGAGACCGCCCCCCCGGTCTCGTAGCCGGCGGCTTTCAGCAGGCGCGCCAGGGTGGGATGCCGCTCGCCGTCGTAGGGATAGCCGACGTTGTCGCGCACCCCGTGCTGGGTCGGCAGGAGCCCGGAGAGGATCGAGGCGTGCGAGGGGAGGGTGATCGGATAGTGGCTGTAGGCCCGGAGCGCGAGCACGGCATCGGCGCGGAGGGCGTCGATCGCCGGCGTCTCGACCCCCTTGTAGCCGTAGGCGGGAAGATGGTCCGAGCGCAGGGTGTCGATCGAGATGAGGACGATCGGCGCTCCCTTGTAGGTGGGCTCGTGGCCACAGCCGGCAAAAAGTGCGATGCCGGCGATGGCGAAGAGGAACGCGCGCGGTCGTCTCATCCTGTCATTCCCTCTGTCATCCTCCGAGGTGGGTGAGAACCTGCCGGGCCCGCGCGATCTCGGCGCTCCAGCGAACGGGCGGCGCGGTGCGGATGAACTGCTCGAGGGCGTTTCTCGCCTCCGCCCCGCGCCCCGCCTCCGCCGCCACCAGGCCGACGTTGTAGAGGGCGTCCACTTGGCGCGGGTCGAGCGCGATCGCCCGCTGCCAGGCTTTGACGGCTCCCGCGGCGTCGCCGCTCTGAAAGAGGGCCACCCCCAGGGTGTTCCAGGAGATGGGGAGCCGGTCGTTCTGCGCCAGGGCCTGGCGCAGGCGGTCGCGGGCCTCGTCGCGGCGGTTCATCCGCAGGAGGACGATCCCGAGGTCTTCGAGCGTCTTGGGATTCTTGGGCTCGACCTGGCGCGACCGTTCGAGGGTCTTCAGGGCCTCGGGGTTGCGATCCGCGTCGGAGAGCGCGATGCCGAGGGCGTTTAAGACCTCCGCCGACTCCGTGCCGCCCTGAGCGGCGAGCGGCTGCAGGATGGCGACGGCTTCGGCGGGCTTGCCGGCCTCGGAGAGGGCGAGGCCGAGCTGGAGGGTCAAGGCGTCGTGGTCGCCACCCCGGGTGAGCGCCGCGCGGAGCGCCTGGATCGCCTCCTCCGGACGTTCCAGCTGGCGGAGAGCGAGGGCCAGATCCTCGGAGGCTTCGGAGAGATCGGGGCGGGCGGCGAGACACTCGCGCGCCAGGCGCACCGCGTCGGCGTAGCGGTGGCGCGAGTAGGCGTCGACGACGTCGTGGAGCTTGCGGTCGACCGCGATGAGGGTCTTGGGATCGTCCGCCGGCGTGTAGGTTTTCCCGGCAGTTCCGGAGGACCCGCCGCCGGCGTAGCCCAGGCTCCGCAGGCGCGCCTCCTCCTCGGGAGTGACCTTGCCCTTGGCCGGCGGCCAGACCGACTCCGCCGGCAGCGCCCGGGCGAGGGCGCGGGCGGTCGGCCGGTCGCGATCGTAGAGATTCTGGGTCTCGTGGGGATCGGCGTCCAGGTCGTAGAGCTCGGGGAGCGGCAGCTCGACGAGCTTCTCATGGCCGCGGAGCAGGCCGCGGAGCGGCGCCCAGCCGCGGTTGAGCGCCGTCGTCAGAGCCTCGAAGTAGGAATCCTCCCGCGCCGCCGGCAGCAGCAGGGAGCGTCCGGGGAGCCTCGGAGGCGGCGTCACGCCGAGGGCGGCGAGGAGGGTGGGCACGATGTCGACGTGGCGGGCGTCCCGGTCGTCGCGGCCCGGCGCGATGCCCGGTCCCCAGACGACGAGAGGGATTTTGAGCGTCCCTTCGTAGGCGAAGAGACCATGGGTCAGCTCGCCATGCTCGCCCAGGGCCTCGCCGTGGTCGCCGGTGACGACGACCACGGCCGGCGGCTCCTTGCGATCGAGGAGGGGGGAGAGGAGCGGGGCGAGGAACGAATCGACGGCGGCGATCTCGCCCAGGTAGGGACGGTCCCGGTAACGGCTGGCGAAAGGCTCCGGCGGCTCGTAGGCGGCATGGGGATCGTAGAGGTGGACCCAGAGGAAGCGGCGGCCGCCTCGATGGGCGTTCCACCAGGCGAGAGCCGGCGTCACGACGGCGTTGCCCCGCCTTTCGGCGATCGTGAACTCGTCCGGGTTCTCACCGCGCGGGAAGTGGTCGTCGTAGACGTCGAAGCCGTGGTTCAAGCCGTAGTGGCTGTCGAGCGGATAGGCGCCGACGAACGCCCCGGTGGCATAGCCCGCCTGCTTCAAGACCGTGGCGAGCGTCGGCACCTTCGGAGCCAGGGTGAAACCGCTGTTCTCCCGCACCCCGTGCTGGAAGGGATAGAGGCCGGTCAGGATGTTGGTGTGCGACGGGAGGGTGATGACGTTGTGGGCGTGGGCGCTGGTGAACACCCGGCCGGAGGCGGCCAGGCGGTCCAGGACCGGGGTCTCCACCCGGCGGTTGCCGGCGAAGCCCACGCTGTCGGCGCGCAGGGTGTCGATGGTGACTAAGACGACGTCCGCGCCACGAAGGATGGGGCCGGCTGGGGCGGAAGAGACCGCGCGGCTCTCGACCCAGCGGAAGGCTCCCCCCGAGCCGAGAGCACCGGCGATAGCGGCGATGGCGGCGATGGCGACCGTAGCCAAGGCCACGGCCGCCCAGAGGAGAGAGGGACGCCGCACGGCTCCGGGCCTCACGGCTACAGCGATTTGATGTACTCCTTGACCTCCGCCGCGTGGGGATGGTTGGGCGCCAGCTCCAGGAGCTTCTGGAAGTCGGCCTTCGCCTGGGCGGGCTTGTTCTGGGCGAGGAGGACCAGGCCGCGGTAGTAGTAGGAGTCCGGCAGGTCCGGATGCTCCTTGACCACCCGGTCGAAGTCGTGTGCCGCCTCGTCGAGCTTCTTCTCGTTGTAGGCCTTGATCCCCAGGTTCAGGAGGGTGTTGGGATCGACCGAGGCGCCCTGGGGGAGCTTCGCCATGTAGGTCTTCGCCTCTTCCTCCTTGCCGGCCTCGACCAGCCAGTTGACGAGGAGCTGCGTCGCCTGCGCGTCGTCCGGCGTCAGCACCAGCACCTGCTTCATCGTCTCGATCGCCTGCGGGAGGTTCTTCTCGGCGTAGTAGGTGACCGCGACGCCGCGGAGGACCGGCGCCTGGTTCGGCTTGTCGAGCTGGGCCAGGGCCTTCTCATAGAGGGCGCGGGCGTCGGCATACTTCTGCTGCTGGAGAAGGTCGTTGCCCTGCTGGATCCAGCCCTTGATGTCGTTGCCCGACGGGCCGGCCGCCTTCTGGGCCGCCTCGGCCTGGACTTTCGCCTGGGCTGGATCGATCTCCTTGAGCGCGATGCGGATGGGCTGCGGCACGTCGAACGAGCCCTCGACGATGTTCGTCCGCCCCTCGGAGGGGACGAAGCCTTCCTTGTCGATGAGGATGGCCCACTGCCCGCCCGCAAGACCGAGGAACGACCAGCGGCCGGCCTTATCGGTGTAGATCTCCTTGGGACCCTTGGCGTCTGCGCCCTCGCCCTTTTTCAAGGTGATCTTCGCCCCTTCGACGGGTTTGTTGTGCGAATCGGTGACCACTCCCTGCACGCGCCCATGTCCCGCCCACGACTGCGCGAAAGCGGGTATGCCTGCGAGCAGCAGGAGAACGGCCGGCACGGCAAAGCTCTTCAGCGGTTTCATGATGTTCGAGTCTCCTTTGCGGTTCGGCGGGGATCGCCCGAGATTCCCTTTTGAGCGCCTGGGCGGCGCGGGCAGGAGCATACCGCTTTTCTGCAGACAAAAAAAACCGCCGGGGTTGCCCCCGGCGGCCTTGGTGTTGGAGCGATACTCCCGCTGGTTAAAGCTTAGCGGAAGCTGAAACGCGCGCCGATCCGGAAGATCCGGGGGCTGACGATTTCCTGGACGTAGTTCGTCGAGGAGAGAGCGACGTTGGTCTGCCGCTGAATGACCGTGCTGGTGTTCAGCAGGTTGAAGCAGTCCACGCCAAGGGTGAAGCCGAAGTCCTTGAAGTTGAACTCCTTCTCGAGGCGCGCATCGACGACGTTGATGGCGTCGTTGCGGAACGAGTCGAGCTCGTTGGTGACGACGACGTTCGACGGTGCGGTGAAACCGGCACGCTGAACCTTCTGGAAGTACGGGATCGGGTAGCCCTGGCGACCGGTGGCGTTCAACGCGACGTTGAAGCCCCACTTGTGGTCGGGCGCGACCTGGTACAGGCCGTTCAGGTTGTACGACCAGTTGCTGTTGATGAAGACGCTGCCGCGGGAGCCGGTGCCCGTGGTGGAGCCCTGAAGAACCGGGGAGCCATCCTCGATGCCGGGCAGGTAGTTGCTCGGATCGGAGAGGGCACCGTGCGGCACGCTCCAGGTCCACTTCTGGACGTTGAAGTTACCGCGCAGCATCCAGCGGTTGGAGAGACGCTTGTTGAAGTTGAACGTCGCACCGCGGTAGTCCTGGCCGACGTCGCTGTTGTAAAGGAAGAAGCCGCCGCGGCTGGCGAGGCCAGGCTTCAGCTGGTAGTAGGTCGTGGAGTAGGGCTGGCCGTTCGGCAGCGTACCGGTGATCGTCACCGGGACGTAGTCGTTGAAAGTCGCCCGCCGACCGGAGTTCTGCAGGTTGGCCTGCGAGAACGGATCACCGTTGAAGATCAGGTCGTTGCCGATGAGGACATCGGAGATCTTGCGGTAGGTCAGGTTGAGGCCGATGACGAACTCAGGGAGGAGCGCGTGCTCGACCGAGAGCAGAACCTCATCCGTCGACTGCGGCTTGAGGTTCTTGTCGACCTCGTTCGACGAGATCGGCTGGCCCGGGGCGAAGGGGTTGTAGTACGCGTTGTAGCAGGACGAGTGGAAGCCCGTGCAGGGCGTCAGCTCGTTGGGATCGGCCTTCCCGTTGTGGTTCAGGTCGGTGTAGTCGAAATAGACGTAGGACTGCAGGGAGAGCGGGTTCAGGTAGTTCGCCGTGCCGCCGCCCAACTGGTCGGCGAAACGGGAATAGCTGGCCCGGACGAGGGTCTTACGCTCGGCGCCCAGCGCATAGGTGAGACCCAGGCGCGGGGTGAGGCTCGTCCAGCTGAAGCCGATGTCGCCGCCCGGATAGTTGATCGAGGGCAGCAGGGTCGGGTTGAGCGGGTTGGCAGGCACGACCCGGGGGTCGTTGGTGCCGCCCTGGTCGTCGTACCGCAGGCCGATGTTGGCCGTGAGGTTGCCGACGGTCAGGGTGTCCTGAGCGTAGCCGCTCTTGTACGTCAAGGTGTAGGACGGAGACGCCTCACGGGTCAACTGGAGCTCGTTGGGGAGCCCGTAGTTCTGATAGTAGTCGAGCTGGATACCGATGCCGGCCCAGGTCGAAACCGAGGTGATCGACGCCTTGCGGTAGCCGGCTCCGTACTTGAGCTCGTGGCTGACGTTACCGGTGTTGAAGAAGTTCGAACCGTCGAGCTTGTACTGGTGGACCGGACGGTCGGTGGAGTAGAACAGGTAGCTGTTGTGCCAGACGAAGTTGTCGTCCAGCACCGGGGTGACGCTGAGGCCGCCTTCCGGCGTCAAGGAGAAACCGTTCTTGGCGTAGGAAATGAGGCCGGTCAAGAAGAAGTTGGAGCTGAAGATCTGGGTGTCCTCGGCCTTGTACACGTGCGTCGGGCCGGTCTGGTCCCAGGTCGTCGGCTGGGGACGGGTCGGGCCGGCATTACGGCCCTGCTTCTCCTTGTTGCCGAGGAGGAAGTAACCGGTGGCCGAGTTGTTCGCCGTGAGCTGCGCGTTCAACTTGGCGTTGGTGGTCTCGAGGGTGGTCTTGTCGCTGACGCCGTTGGGGAAACCGGGCGCCGGCGCGGTCAGGAGGCTGGGCTTCTGGGAGCCCCAGGAACCCCAGACCCACAGGCGGTCCTTGACGATCGGGCCGCCCACTTCAGCGCCGTAGTCGGAAACCTCGACGATACGGTTGGCACGGGTGAAGGGCTTCTGGCCCTTGCCGAGCTCGTCGTTGTTGAAGGAGGTCGAGTCCTGCCACGCCTGACGAGTGTCGTAGTAACGGCCGGAGCCCCGCCACTCGTTGGTGCCGCGCTTGGTAACCATGTTGAGAACGACGCCACCGGTCGCGATGGTCGCGTCGGTACCGCCGGTCGTGACCTGCATCTCTTCGAACGCGTCGAAGTCGTAGTAGGTCGGGGAGCCGCCTAAGGCGCCCATGTCGGTGATCACGACGCCGTCGACCGCCCAGATGGCCTGGGTGCCGGCGGAACCGGGACCGACGTAGGTGGACTGCTGACCGCTCTGGTCGCCACCGACGTTGATACGATCGACGAGAACTCCAGGCACCTGCTGAAGGACCGTCCAGGGGTCACGGGCGGTGGGGATCTTCTCGAGCTCGGTCGCGGTGACCGTGGCACCCGTGGAGATCTTGCGCTCGTCGAGCAGGGGGCTCTCGGTGGTGACCGTGATGGTCTCCTCGATGGCCGGCTGCAGGGTGACCTCGATCGTCGTGTTGCGACCGACGGCGATGCTGATGTTGGGATACTCGACGCTCGAGAAACCCTCGAGCTGGGCGCTCAGGTGGTTGGTGCCCGGCGGCAGGCCGAGGAACCGGAACTGCCCCTGGGCGTTGGTGACCTGCACCTGGGGGGCGCCAGAACCCGTGAGAGTCACGGTGACCCCGGGGAGGGCGGCGCCCTTGTCGTCGACGACGGAGCCGTAGAGGTTGCCGCTCTGCAACTGGGCGAAGGCGGTACCGCCGACGACCAGGAGCAGAAGCGCGGCCACGACCACGGTGCGCCCCCAAATTTTGCTGCTCTTCATTAGGATGAACCTCCCTCTGTCAGGTGGTTGAATGAGCCTTCAGAGAGCGAAGGCTCGGAGAAAGAGAAACAGATCATGAGTGCTTGACGAAACGTAAGAATCGTGAGCAACACCTCCTTTCGGATATGGAACCTCGGAGTGGTCAGGGAGTGTATAGAACATGCCGAACCTCGGTCAAGCAAGGCGGGTGCCCACTTGCGCCGCGGCGGGGAATCGCCGCGTAACTGTCTGAAGGCCAATAGTTTGTCGGGATGTTCAGGGCTGCACCATGAGCGGAATCGAGGCCGTTTTATCCAGCCGATTGAAGGCTGAATCCAAATTATTGGATGAAGTAGAAGTCCGTACGTTCCCTGCTATCCTGGAGTCGCGATGCTGCGCAGGTTCGAGCTTCCGCTCCTCTTTACGCTCCTCGGCGGCTGCTTTCTCGGTGGTTGCTCCACGTACCAGCGTTTCGACTCGTCCGCCAATCTGAAGGCCGAGTACGTGAAGCGGCTGGGCCCGGACGTCGCCGCCCGGATGGAAGTCCCCTACGATCTCAACGACGACATCCGCGCCAACCTGGCCAAGAAGTTCCATGCCGGCGCGACCGACCAGGAGCGGCTCCTCGCCGTCCGCGACTTCATCTTCGGCCGTCTGAACCTCCAGTACTCGCTGCTGCCGACGCGGAGCGCCATCGAGACCTACCAGGCGCGCCAGGGCAACTGCCTCTCCTTCGTCAACCTCTTCGTCGGTATCGCGCGAGAAGAGGGCCTCAATCCCTTCTACGTCGAGGTCACCGACCTCCAGAAGTGGAACCGGCGGGGCGGCATGGTCGTGAGCCAGGGGCACATCGTCGCCGGCATGTACGTCGACGGCACCCTCGCGACCTACGACTTCCTACCCTACAAACCCAAGGCCTACAAGAACTTCAAGCCGATCGACGACCGCACGGCGACGGCCCACTTCTACAACAACCTGGGCGCCGAGGCCCTCCTCGCCGGCAACGTCGAGAAGGCCCAGCAGCTGGTCGAGATCGCCGTCGGGGTGGCCCCCGACTTCGCCAAGGCCTTGAACAACCTGGGGGTGTGCTACGCCCGTCGCGGTGACATCAAGCGCGCCTTGGAGGTCTACCAGCGGGGCCTGGCCCTCGATCCCAACGACACCCTGATCCTCACCAACCTCGCCCGTGCCTACCAGCAGACCGGCCGGAAGGAAGAGGCGCTCGCCATCCTGCAGCGGATCGAGGGAGCGAACACCACCAACCCCTACTTCTTCGTCTATGAGGGCGAGCTCGCCCTTTCCGAAGGGGAGACCCAGAAAGCCCTCGAATACATGGTGAAGGCTTTCAAGCAGGACAGCGAGGTCCCCGAGGTCCACCTCGGTTTCGTCAAGGTGTATCTGGCCCTGGGCGACGTCGACAAGGCCCGGCATCACCTGGAGCGGGCCTTGAAGCTCGACGCCACCAATCCCGAGGCGCGCGAGCTCGCCCGCATGTTGGCAAAGTGAGGTGCCGCCCGGTTGTGAGGAGAAGCTCGATGAACGGCTCAAGGAAGGACTGGATGAAGATGTCACCCCGGAGAAGCCTGCCGATCCTGTCCCTGGCGCTCGCCCTCTTGGCTCTCGCGCCGCTTTCAGTGAGCGCCGCCAAGCCGGCGGCGGCTCCCACGGCCCCCATCGCCGAGGAGAAGTTCGAGGACACCTCGCAGGTTCTCGCCGTCGAGGTACCGGTCAACGTCACCGGACGCGACGGGCGGCCGGTGCGCGGCTTGACGGCGACCGACTTCCAAGTCTTCGACGAAGGGAAGGGGCAGCCGATCACGGGCTTCGACGTCATCGACCTCCACGTCCTCGCGTCGGCGGAGGCCGGTACGGCCCAGGGCGCTCCCGGCGTTCCCAATCCCAGCCCGGAGCCGGCCGCCGCGAAGCCGCTCGACGCCTCGGCCCGGCGCCACTTCCTGCTCCTCTTCGACCTCTCGTTCTCGAACCCCATCGCCATCCTGAAGGCCCGCTTGGCGGCGCGCGATTTCCTGCTCAATTCCCTGAAGCCCAGCGACCTGGCCGCCGTCGCCACCTTCACCCTGGAGGGCGGGCCGCGCCTCTTGGTCACCTTCACTCCCGACCGGGCGCAGCTGGCGCGCGCCATCGACACCCTGGGCACGCGCCGCCTGAGCTCCGCCGTCGAGCGGCTCGACCCCCTGCACTTCGTCATCGAGGACCCGGCGCAGACGACGATCACCTATCTCAACCCCTCCTCCGCCAATACGGCGAGCAAGCTGGCCGACATCAGCAAGAGCGGCGCCGGGGGCGGGCTCGACCAGGAGCTGCTCGAAAGCCTGCAGGCCATCTCGAAGTCCGCCGACCGCGACCAGAAGTCTTTCGAGCGCAACCGCATCAAGTCGCTCACCCGCTCCCTGGGGGACATGGCGAAGGCCCTGAACAACGTCAAGGGTAGAAAGACCATCGTCTATTTCTCCGAGGGCTTCGACGGCCGGCTCCTCCTCGGCCGTGCCCCGGAGGGGAGCGACATCGACGACGACAGACAGGCGATCCTCGAGGGGCACCAGGAGCAGGTGGACAACGACAACCGCTTCGGCAGCACCGAGCTGCAGACGGCGGTCAACGACATGCTGGAGCGCTTCCGCCGCGCCGACTGCGTCATCCAGGCGGTCGACATCGGCGGCCTGCGCGCCGGCGCCGACATCTCGGGAAGCATCCACACGACGGGCCAGGACTCGCTGTTCTACCTCGCCAACGAGACCGGCGGCGAGCTGTTCAAGGACGCCAACAACCTGCGCCAGCAGCTCGACCGGGTGCTCGACCGGACGGACGTCACCTATCTGTTGACCTTCGAGCGCTCGGATCTGAAGCCCGACGGCGCCTACCATCGCTTGAGGGTGAAGGCGAAGCTCCCCGCGGGAGCCCGGCTCTCCTACCGCACGGGCTACTACTCGCCGCGGCCGTACAAGGAGCTCTCTCTTCTGGAGCGCAACCTGCTCGCCTCGGACGCCATCGCGAGCGCCGTGCCGCGCCACGACCTCGACCTCTCGCTCCTCGTGACGCCGTTCCATTCAAGCGCCGAGCGCTCCTACGTGCCGGTGATCATCGAGGTCGGCGGCAAGAGCCTGCTCGCCGGCCAGAAAGGCGACAAGACCAACCTGGAGATCTACACCTACGTCACCGACGGCAAGGGCGAGATGCGGGACTTCTTCTCGCAGGCGGTGGGGATCGACCTCAAGAAGGGACGCCAGGCCGTCCTCGCGAGCGGGGTCAAATACTACGGCCACCTGAACCTCGCTCCGGGGCCCTACCGGCTGCGGGTCCTCGTCCGCAACAGCGAGACCGGACGCGCCGGGATCGAGACGACGACCTTCACCATCCCCACCTACAGCGCCGTGCAGCCCGATCTCCTGCCGCCGCTGTTTTTCGAGGCGCCGGGCCGCTGGCTCCTCGTCCGCGAGCACGCCAAGGGGGCCGGCGGCGCCGGCGATACCAGCGCCGAAGACAAGGGCTCGGTCGTCTATCCCTTCACCGTCAATGGCGTCCCCTACGTCCCCGCCGCCCGTCCGGCCCTGGCCAGCGAGGCCAAGGCCAAGCTCTGCCTCGTGGCCTACAACATGGGCGCCGGGAAACTGGAGCTCGCCGGCGAGGTGCGCTCCGCCGCCGGCCAGGTGATGCCCGGCGGCAGCCTGGCGCTCGTCGAGCGCACCGCCACCGGCATCGCGGGCTTCGACAAGCTGCTCGCCACTTTCGAGCCCCGTGGCCTGCCCGCCGGCGCGTACGTGCTGCGGGTGGCGTTGAGCAACCAGGCGACCGGCAGCAAGCGGGAGAGCTCGGTGCCCTTCGTCGTCAACTGAAGCTTCGGCTCCGGCCCGGAGGTCCCCAGGGCGCGCGGTTCGGTGTAAACTTAGGTTCCTCCGTGCTGCCTCGATCCGGATTCCGAAAGGGGATTTCATGCCTGCGACGCCTCTGATCCCGCCCTCGAATCACTCGAACGTCTCGAATGTCTCGAACGCTCCGAGCCCGCCGCGCGCCCGTGCCGTGACGCGGCGCCCGTGGCCGTTCGCCGCGGCGGCCGCGCTTTCCCTGGCGGCCCTCCTCGCCCCGGCGGCGCCGCGGGCGATCGCCCAGCGGTTCAGCGGTGACACGGCGAACGTCGTCGCCATCGAGGTGCCGGTCGAGGTGATCAAGAACGGCGAGCCTGTCCGCGGCCTGAAGGCCGCCGACTTCGAGGTCTCCGAGGGGCGCAAGAAGCTCAAGATCACGAATTTCGACGTCGTCGACCTGGGCGCCACCCCGGCCCCGTCCGGAGAGGCGCCGGCGCCGCTCCCGATCGCGGCCCGGCGGCACTTCCTCTTCCTCTTCGACCTCACCTTCTCGGAGCCCAAGTCGGTCCTCAAGGCGCGCGAGGCGGCGGCGGACCTCGTCACCAAATCGCTCCACCCGTCCGACCTGGTCGCCGTCGCCACCTACAGCGCCACCAAGGGGCCGCAGCTCGTCCTCGGCTTCACCGCCGACCGGCGGCAGATCGCCTCGGCGATCGACACCCTGGGGGTGGTCCAGCCGTTGGAGCGCAGCCAGACCGCCGATCCGCTGAAGCTCGTCTATTCCTCGGAGGTGGAGAACAACGACTTCGAGAACCGCCTCGTCAACCCCAACACGCAGGGGGCGGGAGTCCGGGCGGAGGTGCGGGCGGAGCTCCTCGACACCTTGAAGTCTCTTTCCGAGGCGACGGTACGGCAGGATCGTCAGAACCAGGCGAACCGCGTCATCGCCCTCTCCCGTTCGCTCGGCGACCTCGCCCGGATGATGGGGAACGTCGAGGGGCGCAAGTACGTCGTCTATCTCTCCGAGGGCTTCGACAGCTCCCTCCTGACCGGCACCACGGACGCCCAGGAGGTCCAGCAGAACAACCTCACCGCCGAGCAGACCCCCTGGGCGGTCTCGACCGAGGGACGCAGCGGCGACACCCGGACCCTGGACCGGCTGGAGAAGATGTTCGATGCCTTCAGGCGCGCCGACTGCGTCATCCAGGCGGTCGACATCGGCGGCCTCCGCGGCACGGGCGACCTCGGCTTCGTCCGGCCGAACGGCAAGGACGCTCTCTTCAACATGGCGAAATCGACCGGCGGCGAGCTCTTCGAGAACTGGAACGACCTGGGCGGCGCCATGGGGGCGATGCTCCGGCGGACGAGCGTCACCTACGTGCTCACTCTCCAGCCCGAGGATCTGAAGCTCGACGGCGCCTACCACAAGATCAGCGTCGATTTGAAAAACGCTCCGAGCGGCTCGCGGGTGGTCGTCAAGCCCGGCTTCTACGCTCCCCTGCCCTTCGCGCAGCGGAATCCTCTGGAGCGTCTGCTGAACGCGGCCGACACGATCGTCGGCGGCAACGAGGGTGGAGGGATCGCGATGTCGGTCCTCGCCGCGCCCTTCCATCTCAACAACGGGCCGACGGCGTACGTGCCGGTGGTGATGGAGATCGACGGCGCGAGCCTCCTCGCCAACCAGCAGGGCGAGGTGGCGCCGACGGAAGTCTACGCCTACGCCTTAGACGCCTCGGGCGGGGTGCGCGATTTCTTCTCGCAGACCCTGGGGCTCGACCTCCAGAAGGTCGGTCCGCAGCTCAAGGCGAGCGGCCTCAAGTTCTTCGGCCACCTGGACCTGCCGCCGGGCAACTACTCGGTGCGGGCGATGGTGCGAAACGGCAAGACCGGGGCGTACAGCCTGCGGGTCGTGCCGGTCAAGGTGCCGGCCTTTACCCAGGCCGGTGGGCCGTACCTCCTGCCGCCGCTCTTCTCCGAGCCGCCGGGCCGTTGGCTGATGATCCGCGAGGCCAAGCGCGGCACCGCGACGGGCGAGCCACCCTATCCGTTCATGATCGGCGACCAGCCCTACATTCCGACCTCGCGGCCGGTGCTCGGGGCCGGCCAGGACACGCAGTTTTCGCTCGTCGTCTACAACCTCGGCGCGGGCGATGTGCAGGCAGCCGGCAAGGTCCTGGGAGCCGACGGCAAGGAAGTGCAGTCGGCGGAGCTCACCCTGACCGACCGCGAGCGCGGCGGCGCCGCCGGACCCGACCGGCTGACGGCGAGCTTCAAGGCGCCGCAGCTGTCGCCCGGGGAGTACCGGCTCCAGGTGACGCTCACCGGTGCCGGAGCGCCGCAGACGAGCGCCATCGCCTTCCTGGTGGCGAAGCCCGGGGCGAGGGGGTAGCGCGGGGCGGGGCCGTCGCGGGGGCGTCGCTTCTAAACGTCGGCAGGAAGGCCGGAAGGCGCGATTGGGTGTAGAGTCACGAGGTATCTCTTGTGCAGCCTCGATCCGAATTCCGAAAGGGGGATTTCATGCCTGCAAGGCCTCCGGTACCGCCGACACCGCCCAGTCAGCCCGCGAACCGTCCGAACCTCCAGAGCCTGCCGCGGCGCCCGTGGCCGCTCGCCGCGGCGGCCGCCCTTTCCCTGGCGGCCCTCCTCGCGCCGGCGGCGCCGCGGGCGATCGCCCAGCGCTTCAGCGGTGAATCGGCGAACGTCGTCGCCATCGAGGTGCCGGTCGAGGTGATCAAGAACGGCGAGCCGGTCCGCGGCTTGAAGGCCGCCGACTTCGAGGTCTCCGAAGGGCGCAAGAAGCTCAAGATCACGGGCTTCGATGTCGTCGACCTGGCCGCTATCCCCGCCCCCTCCGAGGCGGTGCCGGCGCCGCTCCCGATCGCTGCCCGGCGGCACTTCCTCTTCCTCTTCGATCTCACCTTCTCGGAGCCCAAGTCGGTCCTCAAGGCGCGCCAGGCGGCGGCGGACCTCGTCACCAAGTCGCTCCACCCGTCCGACCTGGTCGCCGTCGCCACCTACAGCGCCTCCAAGGGGCCGCAGCTCGTCCTCGGCTTCACCGCCGACCGCCGGCAGGTCGCCGCCGCCATCGACACCCTGGGAGTGGTCCAGCCGTTGGAGCGCAGCCAGGCGGCCGACCCGCTGAAGCTCACCTACGAGACGGAATTGGCGTCGTCGTTCAACAGTCACATCACCCCGGGTCGGGGTGGCTCCGCGGGAAGCGGCGGCAAGGAGTCCGTCGAGGAGGCCCTTCTCGACAACCTCAAAACCCTCTCCGAGGCGACGGCCCGGCAGGATCGGCAGAACCAGGCGAACCACGTCATCGCCCTCTCCCGTTCGCTCGGCGACCTCGCCCGGATGATGGGAAACGTCGAGGGGAGAAAGTACGTCGTCTACCTCTCCGAGGGCTTCGACAGCTCGCTCCTGACCGGCACCACCGACGCCGAAGAGGTGCAGCAGAACAACACGACGGCCGAGACCACCCCCTGGGCGCTCCCCACGGAGGGGCGGACCGGCGACACCCGCACCCTGGACCGGCTGGAGAAGATGTTCGATGCCTTCAGGCGCGCCGACTGCGTGATCCAGGCGGTCGACATCGGCGGCCTCCGCGGCTCGGGCGATCTCGGCTTCGTCCGTCCGAACGGCAAGGACGCTCTCTTCAACATGGCGAAGTCGACCGGCGGCGAGCTCTTCGAGAACTGGAACGACCTGGGCGGCGCCATGGGGGCGATGCTCCGGCGGACGAGCGTCACCTACGTGCTCACTCTCCAGCCCGAGGATCTGAAGCTCGACGGCGCCTACCACAAGATCAGCGTCGATTTGAAAAACGCTCCGAGCGGCTCGCGGGTGGTCGTCAAGCCCGGCTACTTCGCTCCTCTCCCCTTCGCGCAGAAGAGTCCTCTGGAGCGCCTGCTGAACGCCGCCGACACGATCGTCGGCGGCAACGAGAGCGGAGCGATCTCGATGTCGGTCCTGGCGGCGCCCTTCCATCTCGACAACGGGCCGACGGCCTACGTGCCGGTGGTGATGGAGATCGACGGCGCGAGCCTCCTCGCCAACCAGCAGGGCGAGGTGGCGCCGACGGAAGTCTACGCCTACGCCATGGATGCCTCGGGCGGGGTGCGCGACTTCTTCTCGCAGACCCTCGGCCTCGACCTTCAGAAGGTCGGTCCACAGCTCAAGGCGAGCGGCCTCAAGTTCTTCGGCCACCTGGACCTGCCGCCGGGCGACTACTCGGTGCGGGCGATGGTGCGAAACGGCAAGACCGGGGCGTACAGCCTGCGGGTGGTGCCGGTCAAGGTGCCGGCGTTCACCCAGGCCGGTGGGCCGTATCTCCTGCCGCCGCTCTTTTCCGAGCCGCCGGGCCGCTGGCTGATGATCCGCGAGGCCAAGCGCGGCACTGCGACGGGGGAGCCGCCCTATCCGTTCATGATCGGCGATCAGCCCTACATTCCGACCTCGCGGCCGGTGCTCGGGGCGGGCCAGGACGCGCAGTTCTCGCTCGTCGTCTACAACTTGGGCGCGGGCGAAGTGCAGGCGGCCGGCAAAGTCTTGGGAGCTGACGGCAAGGAAGTGCAGGCGACGGCGCTCACCCTGACCGACCGCGAGCGCGGCGACGGCGCCGGTCCCGACCGGCTGACGGCGAGCTTCAAGGCGCCGCAGCTTCAGCCCGGCGAATATCGGCTCCAGGTGACGCTCACCGGCGCCGGAGCGCCGCAGACGAGCACCATCGCCTTCCTGGTGGCGAAGCCCGGCGCGCGTGGATAGCGCTTCGAGCGCGCCTGCGGAGAGGCTTGCGGTCCGGGTCGTTCTCCATCCGGGGCGGGAGAAGTCGGTCCACGACGGCCACCCCTGGCTGTTCTCCGGCTCGGTGGCGCGCGCCGAGGGGTCCCACGAGGCTCCCTTGGCGCGCGTCGTCGACTCCGCCGGCCGGCCCCTGGGGGTCGGGCTCTACAGTCCGCGCTCGCAGATCCGGGTCCGTATGCTCACCTGGGGAGAGGGAGAGCCGGCGGCGATCGACCGCCGGTTCTTCGCCGCCCGCCTGGCCGAGGCGCAGGCTCTCCGCCGGGCGGTCCTCCCGCCCGACACCACCGGCTACCGGCTCCTGAACGCCGAGGGCGACGGCCTGCCGGGCTGGACGGTCGACCGCTATGGCGACGTCCTCGTCAGCCAGGTGACGGCGTCGGGTTTGGAAGCGCTCCGCGGTGAAGCCTACGCGGCGCTCGCCGAGGCGCTCCCGGGAACGGCGATCCTGCAATCGAACGACCTCCCGGCGCGGCGGGCCGAGGGGCTCTCCCGGGAGAATGAGGTGATCGCCGGCGGGGTGCCGCCGGAGGTCGATTTTAAGGAGTCGGGGCTCACCTTCATGGCCGATTTGGACGCCGGCCAGAAGACCGGTTTCTACTGCGACCAGAGGGAGAACCGGCGCCTGATCGAAAGGTTTTCCGCCGGCCGTTCGGTGCTCGACCTCTTCGCCCACTCCGGCGCCGCCGGCCTCTACGCCCTCCGCGGCGGCGCGACCCACGTCGTCCACGTCGAGTCCTCGGCCAAGCTCATCGAGCGCGGCCGCCGGCACTACCCGGCGAACGGTCTGCCCGAGGACCGCGGCCTCTGGGTGAAGGCGAACGTCTTCGAGGATCTCCGCGAGCGCACCGATCGCTACGACCTGGTGATCTGCGATCCGCCCCCTCTCGTCCGCAAGCGAGCGGACTTGGACGCCGCGGCCCGCGCCTACAAGGATCTGAACCGTCTGGCCCTGGAGCGCCTGGCCCCCGGCGGCCTCTTCTTCACCTTCAGCTGCAGCGGAGCGGTCGACACCAAGCTCTTCCGCCAGATCCTCTTCGCCGCCGCCGTCGAAGCCAAGGTCCGTCTCTCCCTTTTAGCCCCCTTAGCCGCCGCCCCCGACCACCCCGTCGCCGTCACCCATCCCCAGGGTGAATACCTGAAGGGCTGGCTCGCGGTGGCCGGCTCCCTGCTAGCGTAGGGCATCCGACCTACGTTCCCCTGGAGCGCGGCCATCCAAGAACCGGGACGGGGTCCCAGTGGCGGTAGGCCCTCTGGTACCTAACGGCAGAGTATGTTCGCGACAACCTTTCCTACCGTCATCCCGAGGGAGCCCTCGCGACCGTTGGATCTGGGGAAGGGCGCGACCCCACATCCCACTTGGCTTCGCGAGTGGTGCGTCTTGAACCTCAGCCACGATAGACAGTCAGCGCTTGCGATAGACGTCCCGCCGATGACCGATGGCGTGGATCACGAGTGTATTCTCCAGGAGCAGGATCTCGTAGAGGACTCGGTAATCCCCAACGCGAAGCTTGTACAACCCCGCCAGATCACCCTGGAGCGCCTGAAGAGGGATGCGTTCCAGATTCTCCGCCAGCCAGCGTAGGCGTTTGGCGATGCGACTCGCCTCGGTTCTATCCAGGTTCTCAAGTTCGCGCGCGGCCGAGTCGAGAATTCGCAGCTGGAACACGATCTAAAGACCGAGCCTGTGGGCCAGGTCTTCGAAATTCTCACCGCGGGTGCCAGCGGCAACCGCTTTCTGTTGAGTCCGGAGTCGATCCCGCAGAGATTCGCGGATCTCCTGACCCTCGTCAGGATCACCGAGGAGCTGAGCCAGCTTCTCCTCGATCAGATCTCCCATCATGTCTCGCAGCTCACCCGTGGTCATGTCAGCTACGGTCTTCGCCATGGGTACCTCCATATAGACATCATAAACTCTGCTAGGGCAGCGTCGTTCATCGCGAGGCCTCATCACTCTAACGAGCGTCGACTTTCCGCTTCGCCCCACTTCTGCGATTCTACCTCAATCGGGAGGAACGTCCTCCCGCCCAACAATCGGGACCGGCCCGAGCACCACCTCAAACCGGCCCCTGACTCCGCAGGAGATGCAACTCATGCGAAGCTCGCGCAATCTCCCTGGGAAGCGTAAGACCCACGCGAACGGACTGGCACCCGGTGGCAAAGGTCGACCTCAACCGGGAGGGCGTGCATCTTCTGGAGTAGCGCGCGCGAGGGAAGGAGCAGCGCCGACGCAGGGGTATACAGGGAACGCTAAAGAGCCTGTAGCCGATGGCATAGCTCCCTTTGAGCGCCGGAAAGACCTAAGAGCCGCGCGACGCGACCTAAGAGCGGTGCGAAAAGCTCCTGTAGGACCCGGATAGCCTCTATCCGGAACCCAACAGGCTCCTACCGATACCCGCCAGGTTCTATCCGGAGCTCTCTTGCCACCTGTCAGGGTCCTCCCGGCGAGAGCGGCGGCTAAATAGCGGCTGCCGGGCCGAGAAATCAACCTATCCGACTCCTACAGCACCCTGCCGCGGCGCTCTTAGGTCCAATGGGAGCCCTACAGGAGCTATTCTGGAGCGGAAAAGACCTATCCGCGGCTGGAATAGAGCTTTCCGGGTTCAGAAAAGGAGCTTTTCCAATAGAGAAAAGAGGGGGTCTGGGGCGCGAGCTTGGCGGCAATCCCTTGGACAGCATCTTGAAGGCCTCCGCCATTCCAGCGAAGCCCTAGGTCTAGGAACGTGAAGTACTCCGGAGGGTTGTCCGCGAAGAGATCAGAAGACACGAGCGCCCGGCCAGCGGGGCCGGCCGGGCCTATGTTCTTACCACCTCAGCGGTTAGCGGACGGGCGGCGGCGGAGGCGGCGGCAGGCTGTCGCGGTCGCGGTCGACGTCACGGTCCATGGGCCGGTCGTTGTCCAGGTCGCGATAGCCGTGGCGCTCGCGGAAGTCCGCCGGGCGGCCGTAGAAGGGCGACAGGTCGTCCATCAGGCGGGCGATGTGGGCCATGCCACGATCGACGTAGGGGCGACGGTTGGTCGAGCGCAGGGCGTCGGCCGTGGCGTCGAAGGTCGCGACCATGGCCTGGAACTCCTCGGCGGTGCGCTCCGGGCTCTGCCGGAAGCGTTCGACCTCGCTCTGGAAATGCTTGGTACGGGTGGTCAGCTCGCGCAGGCGATCGAGCATCGCCGCCTCTTCATTGTTCGGCCGGCGGTTGTTGCGCTCGGCTTCGCGGGTCATGCTGGCGGCGGTTCTCGACATGTCCTGCGCCATCCCGATGACCCGCTCGATGTGGGCGGAATCGGGATAGCGGTGCTCCGGCGGCGGACCCGGCTGCGCCCAGGCCATGGGAGCGGTTCCCAGGAGGGTCAGGCTGGCGGCGAGTATCAAAGTTTTGGGGTGCATGGTGAAGTCTCCTTGGTTAGTTCCTTCCTGACCAGGAGATAAGAGCAATTACGGTGCCAGGTCGGCGGAGCCGATCGCCTCCAAAATTTGATAGAGCCCGAATTTCGGCAGCCGCAGAAAGCCGAACCAGGCCGCCGCGGCGAGCACCCCTTCGGAAAGCCATTCCCGAATCCACCAGCCGGCGTGGCGGGGATCGCGCATCTTCAAGCCCGCCCCATTTTCGACCGCCCAGCGCCGGTTGTAGCCCTCGTGGATGCCGACCGGCCGCGAGAGCACCAGGGGGAGCCCCAGGGCGCCGAAGAAAACCAGCTCGGAAGGCTTGGTCAAAAGGAGATCGGTCGCGGCCAGGAGCTCGTTGAAGCGTGGGAAGTAGCGGTCGAGGGCGGGCTCGAAAAGGATGCTGATCTCGTCGTCCGGATGCTCCCCTAAGCGGTGCGCCAGGCCGGCCTCTTCGATCGCCGTCACGAAGCGAGCGGCGACCTCCGGGCGTACCCCGGCGACCAGGCAGAGACGGAGCTTCCCCTCGTCGATCAGGGGCTTCAAGCTCGGCAGCAGGTGGCGGGCGAGATCGGCCTGGGCTCCGGCGCCGCCCACCGCGAAGACGGCGAGCGGGGCGCGGCCCTCCTCCTCGGCCGGGAGCGGCCCCAGGAACTGCTGGATCTCGTTTCTCGTCTGGGCGCGAAAATAACCTTTTCGATCGAGGCGGACGAGGCGGGCGGCGAGGTTTCTTTTGAGGATCGGGAGATCCTTGCCGCCGACTAGCTCGTGCGGCAGCGGGAAGCCGGTAAATTCGATCTGTTCTCGCGGCACGCCGTAGGAGACCAGGCGCTTCAGGGCGCGGCGGCTGGGGGTGAGGTAGTGGATGCGGGTGCGCCAGGGCTCGGCCGACACCCAGGCGCGGTTCAAGTCGACGTCGGTCGCCAGGCAGTGGACCTCGGGGGCGCCGTGATGGTCGGCCATCAGGGCGGTGGCGAAATAGGTCGTCAGGAGCGGCGCGCCGGTCGCCTGGAGATGCGCCGCGAGGGTCGTTCCCAGCCCTTTTCGGATCAACCGATCGAGAAACTGCACCTCCATCGTGGGCGCCGAGAGGTCGCGGTAGGGATAGAGCGGCGGGATCGCGGTCAGCCGGTCCAAGAAGGAGCGCAGAGCGATCCCGAGGAGCGGCAGCTGGGAGCTCCGCGAGGCGACCTCGTAGAAGCGCCGGGAGGCCCGCCACATGCGCTCCTCCTCCGGCCCCGAGAGCGGCGGCCGGTCGGCATGGGCGACCGTCGTGCCCAGGGCGGTGGCGAGGGCCTGGGCGGCGCGCAGGTGGCCATAGCCCATCTCGGCCGCGGTGACGAGCGGCCGGGGACGCGGGGAGCGCCAGGGGGTGGCGGAACCGCCGGGATCAGACAAGTCCAGGAAAGGCTATTCCGATCACGATTGTGATCAGAAAACGGGCCGCAAGGCCAGAGAGTGCGCCCAGGCCCACCCCCGCCGCCACGTCGAGCGGATAGTGCGCGCCGAGATAGACCCGCGACAGGCCGATGCCGGAGGCGAGCGAGAGGGTGAGGGCGCCGAGGCCGTGCCCCTCGCCGGCCAAAGCCACGGCGATGGCGAAGGCGGCGGCGGTGTGGCCGGAGGGGAAGGAGAAGGCGTCGGGAATCTCGATCAGCGCCGCGAAGCCGTGCATCCGGTGGCCTCTCGGGTCCACTCCGGCGGTCGGCCGCGGCCGGCAGCAGGTCCGTTTGAGGAAGTGCGAGACGAGGGCGGCGAGCCCGGCGCCGAGGCCCAGGAGGGCCTCGTAGCGCGGCCCCTTGCCGCCGGCGGCTCCGAGGAGGAGACCGATCACCACCCAGGTCGAGGTGTCGCCCAGGTGGGTGAGGGCGCGCATCGCCCGCGTCATCGCCTTCGACTCCAGGCGCCGCACGAGGAGGAGGAGAGCCTCGTCGAGCGAGACGACCCGTCGCCAGAGGCCGTTCTCGCCGGCCGTGCTCTCGGCGCGGAACGGGATCACGCCGGCACCTCCTCGCCGTTTCCATCCGGGAAGACCGGGAGGGGATCGAAGGGAGAGAGCCGGCTGCCAGCACCGATCCGCAGCCGGTGGCCGCGCCAGGAGAGGGTGGTGCGGAAGGCGCCCACCAGCCAGACGGCGGCGATCAGGAGGTCTTTGACCGGAATCCAGGCGAGCTCGCGGGGACGGAGCCAGGTGCCGCGGAGGCGCCGGGTGAGGACGGCGTCGGCGCCAAGCTTGGCGAGGATGCCGCCCACGGCCGCCGCGCCGAGGCGCAGGGAGGCGGCGCCCGCCAGGCTCGACGCGGCGAGCGCGAGGAGGGCGGGAAGGGGGTTCAGGAGCGGCTCCCCGAGATAGGCGGCGGGCGACAGGCGGCGCCGCATCTGCGCCCAGCGGAGGTGCCGTTCGAGGAAGGCCTCGACCGTCCGCCCGCCGTGGAGGACGGGGAGGACGTGCGGCGAGAGCGCCACCGTAAAGCCGGCCGCGGCGAAGCGGGTCCCCAGCACGTAGTCCTCGGCGAGCAGGTCGGCCACGGAGGGGAAACCGCCCAGGGCCTCCAAGTCCCGCCGCCGGAAGAGCATCGACTTGCCGACGACGCAGGGGTGACCGGCGAGCCCGAAGGCGCCGGCGACCGAGCCGGCGACGAAGGCGTTCAAGTGGAGGTTCTCGCAGAGCGCACCGCGGCTCGCGATGCCGGCGGCGCCGGCGGCACCGGCGTCGCTTCCCGCCAGCATGCTCGCGACGAGACCCACCCGCGGGTCGGCCATCTCGGCCGCCAGGGCGCGCAGGTAGCCCGGGCGCGGGCGGACGTTCGAGTCGGAGATCAGCAGGTGCTCGTGTCGGGCGTAGCGGGCGAGCGAGGCGAGGTTGGTGACCTTGGGGTTGAGACCGAGCGGCGGCGCCCCGGCGACGATCGTGATGTCGACCCCGGGGAACTCCCGCCGCAGCCGCGCCGCCACGGCGAGGGCCGGATCGGCCGGATCTTCCGTGCCGAGGACGATCTCGAAGTCCGGATAGTCCTGGCGGGCGAGGGCGGCGAGGTTCTCGAAGAGCTCGAAGTCGAGACCGCAGAGCGGCTTCAGGATCGAAATCGCAGGGAGGACCCGATCCGGCGCGGTGGGCGGCGCCGGGCGCGCGAGGAGCCGGAGGGCGCAGGCGGTGGCGACCAGGGTGGTCAAGAGCGAGAGCGCCGTGAAGAGCGGAAGCATCGGAAACATTGGAGGCATGGCGGGAGGCATGGCGGGAAGCGTCGCGAGCAGCGGGAGTCCTGGGTGCATGGCTCTCCTTCCTGTCCCGATCGAGGGTAGGAGCCTCCGGTGACGGTCGCATGGCGGGGCGGTCACAAGGCGGTCAGACTGTGTTAGAAATAACGCCATGTTCGTCGCCGCCGCCGTTCAGCTGACCTCCACCTCCGACGAGTCGGCCAACTGGGAGAGCGCCCGGGACCTGGTCTCCCGCGCCGCCGCCCACGGCGCCCGCTTCGTCGCCACCCCCGAGAACACCAACTACCTCGGTCCGCACGACGAGAAAGTGCGCCGCGCCGAGCCGCTCGACGGCTTGACCTGCCGCCGCTTCGGCGACCTCGCGAAGAGCCTCGGGATCTATCTCCTCCTCGGCTCCTTCAACGAGAAGAGCGACGAGGAGAGGCGCTGCTTCAACACCAGCGTCTTCTTCGGACCGGACGGCGCGATCCTCGCCACCTACCGGAAGATCCATCTCTTCGACGTCGACATCCCCGAGGTGCGCTTCGCCGAGTCGGCGACCTGCAGGCCGGGCGACTCGCCGGAGGTGGTCGCGACCGAGCTCGGGGTCTTCGGCCTTTCGATCTGCTACGACCTGCGCTTCCCCGAGCTCTACCGCCGTCTCGCCGAGGGCGGCGCCGAGATCGTCGCCATCCCCTCCGCCTTCACCCAGGCGACCGGCAAGGACCACTGGGAGCCCCTCCTCCGCGCCCGCGCCATCGAGAACCAGTGCTACGTCGTCGCCGCCGCCCAGCACGGCAAGCACGACGACGGCGGCCTCCGCGAGAGCTGGGGCCACGCCATGATCGTCGACCCCTGGGGCCTCCCCGTCGCCGTCGCCTCCGACGGCCCGGGCCTGGCGATCGCCGAGATCGACCTCGCCCGCCAGGCGCGGATACGGCGGTCGATGCCGGTGTTCCAGCACCGGCGGATGTAGGGCCTCTCTCCCGGGCCCGGTTGGCGCCAGCTTAGCTCCTTGCAAGTTGCAAGGCTCTCCCTCTCTGGGCCTTGCATCTCGCAAGGGCCAGAGCCTTCTCGCACCCGCTCCAAGCTCGCTTAAGTCCCGCTCCTGCAATGCCTTCTCCCCTCGGAGGGAGATGGCACCCGCGGTGCACACCTGGGACTGTCTTACGCCTTCCAGGACCGGAAGGACCGCGGCGCCTGGGGGACCGGGCTCCGCTTGCGAGGAGCTTCGCGGTGGCGAAAAACGCCGGTACGGAAACGATCGTCCAACGTTCGCGGGAGCTCCTCCTGGGCAAACCGCGGGACGTCAAGAATCCCGAGATCTTTCATCAGGTTTCCTTGGTCGCCTTCCTCGCCTGGGTGGGGCTCGGCGCCGACGGGCTGTCGTCGTCCGCCTACGGCCCGGACCAGGCCTATCGGACTCTCGGCCCCCACGGCCACCTGGCGATCGCCCTGGTGGCGATGACGGCGATCACCATCTTCGTCATCTCGATCGCCTACTCGAACCTGATCCAGCACTTCCCCGGCGGCGGCGGCGGCTATCTCGTGGCGACCAAGCTCCTGGGCGAGAGGGCGGGCGTCGTCTCCGGCTGCGCCCTCCTCGTCGACTACGTGCTGACCATCTCGACCTCCGTCGCGAGCGGCTGCGACGCGCTCTGGTCCTTCCTGCCCGAGCATCTCGTCGGCGCGAAGCTCCCGGCCGAGGTCGCCGTCCTCCTCCTCCTCATCGTCCTCAACCTGCGCGGGGTGCGCGAATCCGTCACCGTCCTCGCGCCGATCTTCCTGTTCTTCATCTTCACCCACGTCGTCCTCATCTTTTGGGCCATCGGCAGCCACTTCACGGCCCTCCCCGCGATCTTCCACCAGTCCTCGCTCGACTTTCACTCCTCGGTGCGCTCCCTGGGCTTCGCGCCCATCGCCTTTCTCCTCCTGCGCGCCTACTCGATGGGGGGCGGCACCTATACCGGGATCGAGGCGGTCTCGAACGGCGTCACCATGCTCCGCGAGCCGCGGGTGAAGACCGGCAAGCGCACGATGTTCCTGATGGCGACGTCCCTCGCCTTCACCGCCGGCGGCATCCTCTTCGCCTACATGCTCTTAGACGTCCATCCCGACGGCGACAAGACGTTGAACGCCGTCCTCGCCGAGCGGCTCTTTTCCACCTGGCACCTCGGCGGCTTTCATTTCGGTCCCGGCCTCGTCATCGCGACCCTGGTGGCCGAGGCGGCGCTCCTCTTCGTCGCCGCGCAGACCGGCTTTCTGGACGGCCCGCGGGTGCTCTCCAACATGGCGATCGACTCCTGGATGCCGCACCGCTTCTCCCAGCTGTCGAGCCGGCTCGTCACCCAGAACGGCGTTTTCCTGATGGGCGTCGCCGCCATCGTCACCCTCCTCTACACGCGGGGCGACATCACGACTCTCATCGTCATGTATTCGATCAACGTGTTCATCACGTTTTCGTTGACCGAGCTGGGCATGGCGCGGCACTGGATTCTGGAGCGCGCCCACGAGCCGAAGTGGAAGAGCCAGCTCGCCATCCACGGCACCGGGCTCGTGCTCTGCCTGTCGATTCTCTGTGTCACGCTCTATGAAAAGTTTTTGCAGGGAGGATGGATCACGATGCTCTTCACGAGCGCCACGATCGCCCTCTGCTTTTTGATCCGCCGCCACTACCGGAGCACCCGTCACGCGCTCTCCCGGCTCGATACGGAGCTCACCTCGCTGCCGAGCCCCACGCCGCACCAGGTCCCGCCGCCGATCGATCGCCGGGCGCAGACCGCGATCATCACCGTCGCCGGCTTCTCGGGCTTCGGCCTCCACGAGCTGCTCTCGATCAACCAGCTCTTCCCGCGCCATTTCCAGAACTTCGTCTTCCTGTCGGTCGCGGTGGTCGACTCGGGCAACTTCAAAGGCAGCTCGGCGGTCGCCGCCCTGGAGGAGGAGACCCGGGAGAGCCTCGAACGCTACGTCGCCTGGTGCCACGGCCACGGCCTCAAGGCGGACTATCGGATGTCGGTAGGAACCGAAGCGGTGGGTGCCATCGAGGAGCTCTGCCGCTCGGTCGCGACCGAGTTCCCGCGCGCCGTCTTCTTCTTCGGCAAGCTGATCTTCCAGGAGGAGCGCTGGTACCACAAGCTCCTCCACAACGAGACCGGCTACGCCCTCCAGCGACGGCTGCAGTTCTTCGGGATTCCCACGATCGTGTTGCCGATCCGGGTGTTGTAGGGGGGCGCGATCCGCGGGCGTGGCTCCGCCTGGAGATAAATCTCCGGGCTATGTATTGCGCTGGATGAATCCAGCTTTGCGCGGCCGAAGCGGCAGAGCCGGGTAGCGTGCTTCGAAGCTGGCTTCAGCCAGCGCAGCTCTGAGCCCGGAGATTTATCTCCGGGCGGAGCCGCGTTCTCCCTCATGCGCAACGCTTGATCGCCCCAAGATAACGCCAGAACCCTGCCGCTTCCCTTCCCACCGTCATCCTGGAGCGAAGCGAAGGATCCGGGGGAGGGTCGGCGCGATGCCCTTTCCTATCCCTTTTGGAGGACAGTGGCGAGATAGCGGGTGCGGGGGTGGTCAGGCCCGAGTTGCTTGAGGAAAACGGAGTAGGCATGAGCCAGAAGCTCCGCTGCGGCCGGAGGCTCTCCTTGTTCCTGAATAAGGAAAGCCAGGCTTTGCTCGGTGATCGCGGTCGAGTAGTGCTCGCGGGTTCCATAGATGACACCTTCGATCTCGATTATCCGTTCGAGAGCCTTCCGCGCGCCGTCGAGATCACCCTGATCCTGGAGGACGCATGCGAGCTCGTGGAGGGAGACGCCGGCGGCCTTCACTGTGGCAAAGGTCGATCTCAACGGGTGTTGTAGGGGGGAGATGCGTCAGAGCGAGTGGACGTCCTCGACTCCGTCGGTCAGCTCGGCGATGTCGGAGAAGAACGTCGGGTCCGGCGGGAGGCCGGTGAGGGCTCGCAAATAGTCCGCTCGCGGCACCCACTGGCGCTTGGGAAAGGGCATGAGCATGGCCACGGGCTGCCCTTCGACCGTGATCGTGAGCTCTTCCCCGGTCTCTGCCTGGCGTAAGATCTCGCCGCTCCGGTTCCTCAGATCCTGCGGTATCGTCTTCATCTTTCCAGTGTAGTACAGCTGCTGCGTGTACTGGTTCTCTTGGAACATGACGGCCCTACCGCCATGTTACGTATGGCAAGGAGCTATTCATGTCCCAAGAGTCCAAGCGTTCCCGCCGTCGGTTCGATACCGAGCAGAAGGTCGCCATCCTGCGCCGCCATCTGGTCGACAAGGTCCCCGTCTCAGACCTCTGTGACGAGTACAAGCTCCAGCCCAGCGTCTTCTACCAGTGGCAGCGGCAGGTCTTCGAAAACCTGGCCGGCGCCTTCGAAGCGACTGCGGGCTCCGGAACCTCCCAACGCGAAAAGCAACTGACCGACAAAGTACAGCAACTAGAAACCAAGTTGGCCCGAAAAGACTCGGTTATCGCCGAGATCTCGACCGAATATGTACAACTAAAAAAAGTACTTGGGGAGCCCTGAACGGCCGCTGGGTTCCCCATGATGTACGAGATGCCGTGGTCGACTTCGTGCGCACCTGGAGCGAGAAAACCGAGATCCCTACCGAGCGCTTCTGCGCTTGGCTCGAACTCGCGCGCGGCAAGTTCTACGCCTGGCAAAAGCGCTACGGCAAGGCCAATGAGCACAACCGACTGGTGCCTCGCGATCACTGGCTCGAAGACCACGAGCGACAGGCCATCCTCGACTTCCACGAGCGCTTTCCCCTGGAGGGATATCGCCGATTGACCTTCATGATGCTGGACCAGAACGTGGTGGCGGTAAGCCCCTCCTCGACCTACCGGGTGCTCGCCAAGGCCGGAAGGCTCGACCGATGGAACCGACAGCCTTCAAAGAAGGGGAAAGGCTTCCAACAGCCTCTAAACCCACGCGAGCACTGGCACATCGACGTGACCTACCTAAACCTCGCCGGGACGTTTTACTACCTGTGCTCGGTCCTCGACGGCGCCAGCCGCTCACTCGTCCACTGGGAAATCCGACCGGCGATGACCGAGGCCGATGTCGAGTGCATCCTGCAACGCGCTCGCGAGCTCTACCCCGAGGCCCGGCCGCGGATCATCTCCGACAACGGCCCGCAGTTCATCGCCAGAGATTTCAAGGAGTTCGTCCGAATCGCCGGCATGACCCACGTGCGCACTTCACCCTACTACCCGCAGTCCAACGGCAAGATCGAGCGTTGGCACAAGACCGTCAAAGGCGGGGCCTTGCGCCCCGCCGCTCCCGCTGACCTCGAGCAAGCCCGAGCGGTCGTCACCAAGTTCGTCCACCACTACAACCACGTCCGCCTCCACAGCGCTATTGGCTATATCACCCCGAATGACTTCCTCCATGGCAGGGCACCTGCGATCTGGGCCGAACGCGATCAAAAACTCGAGAAGGCCAGGCAACTCCGCAGAGAGCGGCGCGACGCTCAGAGGGGCCAGGCCGCTTGAGATACAGCCCCATGGCTCTGTTACTCTTACCACCTGCCGTCTTGTTCACGGAGAACCAGTACACTGCGCAGCCGGTGGGACAGTGGGCGTGGCCCCGCCTGGAGATAAATCTCCGGACTCTTGCATTGCGCTGGATGAATCCAGCTTTGCGCGGTCGAGCCGCGGAGCCGGGTAGCGTGCTTCGAAGCTGGCTTCAGCCAGCGTAGCTCTGAGCCCGGAGATTGATCTCCGGTCGGAGCCGCGCCTCTCTGTCGAGCTCGGTGTATCGGGATGGGAGGCTCGGATCTTTGGGCGCGGAGTGCCCTACCTCGACCACAGAAGTGCCCTATCTCAGCAGCAGAAGTGCCCTACTTCGGCAGCAGAAGTCCCCTACTCCGGCAGCGGAAGTACCCTACTCCGGCTGCGGAAGTCCCCTACTTCGACTCCGGAAGTGCCCCACTTCGACAGCAGAAGTGCCCCACTTCGACTGCGGAAGTGCCCTACTTCGGCTCCAGAAGTGCCCTACTTCGGCTGCAGAAGTGCCCTATCTCGACTGCGCAAGTACCCCACTCCGACCGCAGAAGTGCCCTCACCTGAGGACGCTTGGCGGTGGTTGGAGACCCAGCCCCGGGTGCCGCAACCCCAAGAGAGCCCGCCGCCGCCCGCGCCCGGCTGGCCGAGTTGGCTGCGGGGCTCTCTGTGTTCGCGGTGAAGTACCGTCGCCCCTTCGGGGCTGGAGATTCTTATTCCTCCACGTTCCTGGGGTTTTCACCTCAGGCTACCGACCCCAAGCCCCTTCGGGGCGAAGAGAAAGCGACTTTGACGAGACCTTGCGGAAGGTCGCCCGGCGCTTGACAGGTCCCCCTCCCCTGCGTACCCTGAATGACGATGCGCCACGACCCGAATGCCCAGACCCGCCGGATGGGGACCACCGCCGCTCTCGCGTGGCGCTTCTGGGGGCATGCGCATCATTCCGTGACCTAAGGCCGGGCATCGTTCCGGCCGCTGGGACCGGGACGCGAGACCGCCAGCCGTACGAACTGTCGCCTCCTTCCGGGTCCTTGGAAGGAGGTTTTCGTTTTGGCTCGAGACTCGATTCGAAACGTGGGGACCCCGGAGACCCCGGAGGAGGTCGGTTGAGGATCTCCGCCGATCTGCCCATCGGGGTGGCAGCTCTCCTCTTCGGGGCCGCCCGGGAGCGGCGGGAGATCGAGGCGCGTCTCGTAGAGGAGCTCGAAGGGACGGGCTATGCAGAGGTCATCCTCCCCGTCCTCGACTATGCCGAGCCCTACGACTCTTTCCTCACCGCCGCGAGCCGTTCCGAGCTCTACCGCTTCGTCGACCGCGACGGCCAGCTCCTCGTCCTGCGCTCGGACTTCACCCCCATGCTCGCCCGCATCCTCGCTCCCCGCCTCGCCTCGCTCGATCTGCCGCTCCGCCTGTTCTACCGTGGCGACGTCGTGCGCTACCAGGAGGAGCGGGCGGGGCGGCTGCGGGAGTTCTACCAGCTCGGCGCCGAGCTCCTCTGCCGCGAGGGGGAAGACCCGGGGGCGGCCGACCGCGAGGCCCTGCGGCTTTTTCTCCGTCTGCTCCAAGCGGCGGTGGCGGCGACGGCGGAGCCGGTCGAGGTGGTGTTGAGCTTCGCCGGGGCCTTGGACGAGCTGCTGCTTCAGGCGGCGGGGACGGTGGAGAACGCGGAGGACCGAGGGCCGGCGCGGCTGGCGGCGGCGATCGCCCGGCGCGAGCGGGGGATCGCCCGGCGGGCCGCGGCACCGCTCTTCGAAGTCGTCGATTCCGGGGTGCCGCGAAACCCCGCGGACCTCGGTCCGGCGGCCGCCGGCCGCCTGGCGAGCCTCGTCGCCCTCCGCGACGACCTCGCCGCCGAGTTCCCCGGGATGCGGCTGTCGATCGACCTCGCCGAGTTCGTCCACCAGGCCCTCCACCCCGCGCTCCTGGAGGCGGTGGGGGAGCGCGCCTACTACGACGGCATCGTCTTTCGCGCCCACGCCGGGCGGGCCGGCCTCGCGGTGGGCGGCGGCGGCCGCTACGACCGCCTGTTCCGGGGCCTCGGCGCGCCGGTGACGGCGGTCGGCTTCTCGCTCGGGCTCGATCGCCTGCTCGCCGGGGGGACGCGATGATCCGGCTCGCCCTCCCCAAGGGGCGGAACCTCGGCCCGGTGCTCGCCGCCCTGGAAGCCGCGGGTCTCCTGCCGCCCGGCTTCAACGAGGCCGAGCTGGGGCGCCGGCTGCGCACGACGCTCCCGGAGGCGGGGATCGAGATTCTGTCCCTCAAGGATTGGGACCTCCCGCTCTATGTCGAGCACGGGGTGGCCGACTGCGGCTTCGTGGGGAGCGACGTCCTGGGCGAGGTGGACGGCGAGCTTCTGGTGCCGCTGCGCCTCCACGCCGGGCGCTGCCGGCTGTCGCTCCTCGGCAAGGGACCGCACCTGCCGGCGCCGGGGAGCCAGGTGCGCCTGGCGAGCAAGTATCCGGCGACCGCCCGCCGCATCGTCGCCCGGAAGCCCTGGGGGGCGGAGATCGTCCGCCTGTCGGGATCGGTCGAGCTGGCGCCGGTGCTCGATCTGGCCGAGCTGGCGCTCGATATCGTAGAGACCGGCCGGACGCTCGCCGAGAACCACCTGGTCGAGCTGGAACAGGTCGAGGAGGTGGCCGCCTGCCTGGTGGTCAACCGCGCCTCGTTCCAGCGCCACCGGGATCTTTTGAACCGCTGGATCGGCCGCCTCGAAGCGGCGGGGGTCGCCTCATGAGCACACCGTTTCCCATCGTCAAGCTCGACTCGCGGGCCGGCCGCGGCACCTTAGAACGCCTCGTCCGGCGAGGCGAGGCGGTCCTCGATCCGAAGATCCTGAAGAAGGCCGAGGCCGTGATCGAGGACGTCCGTACCGGCGGCGACCGGGCGCTCCTGGCGGCGGTCACGAAGCTCGACGGCTTCGCGGCGGCGACCGTCGCCGGCCTCGCCGGCTCCTCCCTCGTGCCCGCGCCGGTCGACGAGGCGGAGCTCCTGGCCGGTTTCGCCGAGGCCTTCGAGCGCGCCAAGGCGGCGATCGAGCGCTTCTATTCCCCCCAGGCCTCCGCTCTGGGCCTCTCAGGGTACACGGTCTCCGAGGAGGGGGTGGAGCTGACGGAGGTCGTCCGGCCGCTCCGCCGGGTCGGTATCTATGTCCCCGGCGGCCGGGCGAGCTATCCGTCGACGGTCCTGATGACCGCCATCCCGGCCCGCCTCGCCGGGGTCGCCGAGATCGCCGTCGCCACCCCTCCCGCCGGCTACCTGGCGAACGCTCCCCTGCGCTATGCCCTGGAGCGGCTCGACCTCCGCGAGGTGTGGGGGATGGGCGGGGCGCAGGCGATCGCCGCCTTCGCCTACGGCACGCAGACGATCGCCCGGGTGGACAAGATCGTCGGCCCGGGGAACGCCTGGGTCACCGCCGCCAAGCGCCTGGTCCTCGGGGACGTGGGGATCGACGGCCTCGCCGGCCCCTCGGAAGTCGTCATCGTGGCCGACGGCTCGGCCGATCCGGCCTGGGTGGCGGCGGACCTCCTCGCCCAGGCCGAGCACGACCCCCGGGCGGCGGTGGTGCTGGTGACGACCGATGCCAAATTCGCCAAGAAGGTGTCCCAGGAGATCTCAAAGCAGCTCGCCGATCTCGCCACCGCGGACACCGCCCGCGAGTCGCTCGCGAGCTTCGGGGGCGCCCTCCTCGTCGCCGACATCGGCGAGGCGCTCGACGTCGTCGAGCGGATCGCTCCGGAGCACCTCCAGCTCGTGGGCCCGGAGGCCGAGGGGCTGGCATCGCTCGTCCGCTCGGCCGGGGCGGTGTTCGTGGGGGCGTCGTCGCCCGAGGTGTTCGGCGACTACGTGGCGGGCCCGAGCCACGTCCTTCCCACCTGCGGCAGCGCCCGGTTCGCCTCCGGCCTCTCGGTCGCCGACTTCCTCCGCCGCAGCCACCGCATCCACTTCAGCCCCGAGGCCGCCGCCCACCGCGCGGCGGCGGCGGCGGTGCTCGCCGACGCCGAGGGCCTCCCTGCCCACGCCGCGGCGGCGCGCCGGAGGCTTAGGTGAGCACCACCCGGACACTGGGCGCCATCGATCCGGCCGCCCTCGTCCGCCCCGAGCTGCGGGCGCTGCCGGAGTACAACTACGCGCCGGCGGCCGAGGGGCGGCACAAGCTCGACCAGAACGAGGTGCCTTGGGAGCTGCCGCGCTGGGTGAAGCGCGAGGTGGCCCGGCGGCTCGTCGAGACCGAGTGGGCGCGCTATCCGGATTTCCACGCCGACGGCCTGCGCCGGGAGATCGCCCGGCTCCACGGCTGGCCGGCCGAGGGGGTGCTGGTGGGGAACGGCTCGAACGAGCTCCTCGCCCTCGCCTTGGAAGCGCTCGCTCCCCTGGGGGGAGAGGTGCTGGGGGCCGAGCCCTGCTTCGGCCTCTACCGGATGTTCGTCACCCGGGCGGGGGCACGGCCCCGCTTTCTGCCGGCGCGGCAGGATCTGCGGCTGCCGCTCGCCGAGCTTCTGAGGGAGGTCGAGGCCGCTCCGCACCGGCCGCTCCTCCTCGCCTCGCCCAACAACCCGACGGGCGAGGCGCTCTCGCCGCGGGAGGTCGAAGGGCTCCTCGAACGGCTCCGCGGACCGCTCCTCCTGGACAACGCCTATGGCGAGTTCTGCCGGCACGACTATCGGCCGCTCCTCGCCGCCCATCCCCACCTGGTCCTCTTCCGCACCTTCTCCAAGGCCTGGTCGCTCGCCGGTCTGCGCCTCGGCTACCTCCTCGCCCACCCCGACCTGGTCCGCGCGCTGATCAAGGTGAAGCTCCCCTACAACCTGGGGCAGGCCGGGGCGATCGCCGGCCAGCTCGTCCTGGGGGAGGCGCAGGCCGCGGCCCGGCGGCGGGTGGCGATCGTCCTCGGCCGCCGGGAGGGTTGGGCGCGGATGCTTCTGGGCGCCGGCTGCGAGGTGTTCCCCTCGGAGGCCAACTTCCTCCTCGTCCGTTTCCCCTCGCCCGCGGCGGCGCGGCGGGTGAAGACCGGGCTCGCCCACCGCGGCATCCTCGTGCGCGAGGTCGGCGCCGGCGCATCGGCGACATCGGCGACAGCGGGTCTTTCCGGCTGCCTGCGGATCTCGATCGGCGGCGGCGCGGCGCTCCGCGCCACCCGGGAGGCGCTGGCGGAGATCCGGGCGGAACCGGGAGGGGCGCCGTGAGCCGCACGGCGATCGTCGAGCGGGCGACGGGGGAGACCCGCATCCGGCTCCGCCTCGACCTCGATGGCTCCGATGGCCCAGAAGCCGGCGAGAAGAAGATCGCCGTGCCGGACGGCTTTTTCGCCCACATGCTGAACGCGCTTTCGACCCACGGCGGTTTCGGGCTCGATCTCGAAGCGGCGGGGGACACCGAGGTCGACCTCCATCACACGGTGGAAGACGTCGGGATCGCCTTGGGCGAGGCGTTCGCCACCGCCCTCGCCGACCGGCAGGGGATCGTCCGCTTCGCCCACGCCTACGCGCCGCTCGACGAGGCCCTGGCGCGGGCGGTGGTCGATCTGTCGGGGAGGGGCTTCTTCGTCTACGACGCGCCGCCGGAGATCGCCGCCGCCTGGGTCACCGCGGCCTTCCCGCTCACCCTCGTCGCCGACTTCTTCCAGGCGTTCGCCGACCGCGGACGCCTCACCCTGCACCTCCACATCCTCGCCGCCAGGAACGGCCACCACGCCGCCGAGGCCGCCTTCAAGGCCGTGGCGCTGGCGCTCCGCCAGGCGGTGGCGCTGCGGCCGGGGGAGAGCGCCGTGCCGAGCACCAAGGGGACCCTCTCGGCATGAGCGGAGAGAGCACGGCGGTCGTCATCGATGCCGGGGTGGGCAACCTGGGGAACCTGGAGCGGGCGTTGGTCCATCTCGGCGCGGCGGCGGAGGTGAGCGCCGACCCCGGCCGGATCGCCGCCGCGCGCTGCCTGATCCTCCCCGGCGTGGGGGCTTTCGCGCCGCCGCGGGAGGCCCTCCGCGGCCCGCTGGAGGCGGCCCTCCGCACGGCGCTCGGCGCGGGCGCCTGGCTGTTGGGGATCTGCGTCGGCTTCCAGCTCCTCTTCGAGATTGGCGAGGAGTTCGGGACGACCGACGGCCTGGGGCTCCTGCCGGGCCGGGTCACCCGGCTACCGGGGGGGGCAGACGGGGTGTCCCTGCCGCACATCGGCTGGAACCGCCTGCACGACCTCGCCGCGCATCCTCTCGTCGCGGGCGTTTCCGCCTCCCCCTACGTCTACTTCGTCCACAGCTTCGCTCCGGAGGGCGTGCCGGACGACCTCTGCCTCGCCCGCTCGACCCACGGCCGGGCATTCCCCGCCGTCGCCGGCCGGGGACGGGTGCTCGGCACCCAGTTCCATCCCGAGCGGAGCGGGGCGGCGGGCCTCCGCGTGCTCGCCAACTACCTCCAGCTCTCCGGCGCGGCGGCGGCGGCGGGGGAGGAGCGCGGATCATGAGAGCGATTGCAGTCCCGCTTTTACCCGCTCGGCGACACCTTTGTACCGACTCTCTTTTGCGGCTCATCGCTTTGTCGTTTTCGTGTCGGGGGGGATTGTGCTGATGGAGCTGGTGCCGGCGATCGATCTTCGCCGTGGTGCTGCCGTACGTCTGCGTCAGGGCGACGACGCCCGGTCGACCCGCTATGGGGACGACCCGCGCGAGCTGCTCCTGCGCTACGCCCGCGCCGGGGTCGAGCGCGTCCACCTGGTGGACCTGGACGCCGCTCTGGGCGAGGCGCCCCAACGCGCGCTGATCGCCGCACTCCTCTCCGCTCTGACCGCCGAGGCTGCCGGGCTCGCCCTGCAGCTCGGGGGCGGCCTGCGCGACCGCGACGCCGTCGTCTGGGCGCTCGAAGCCGGCTGCGCGCGGGTCGTCCTCGGCTCCCTGGTCGCTCAGAAACCCGAGCTCTTCCTCTCTCTCGCCGACGAATTTCCCGGCCGCCTCGTGCCGGCGCTCGACGTCGAGGGCGGAGAGGTGCGGATCGCCGGCTGGCGCGAGGGCGCCGGCCGCTCGCTCGCCGAGCTCTGCGCCGGCCTCCGCGGTCTCCCCTGCCCGGCCGTCCTCGTCACCGACGTCGTACGGGACGGCATGATGGTCGGTCCGAACCTCGACCTCACCCGGCGGGTGGCGCGGGCGTCGGGGCTCCCCGGTCTCCTCTCCGGCGGCATCCGCTCGCTCGCCGACCTCGAAGCGGCGCGCGCCGTCCCGGAGATCGCCGGGGCCATCGTCGGCCGCGCCCTTTACGAGGACGCGTTCACCACCGAGGCGGCGCTCGCCGTCTGCTCAGGAGGCGCGGCATGAGCGCCTCCGGGCTCACCCGCCGGGTCATCCCCTGCCTGGACGTGGCGAACGGCCGCGTCGTCAAGGGCGTGCGCTTCCAACGCCTCCTCGACCAGGGAGATCCCACCGAGGCGGCGCTCCGCTACGCCCGGCAGGGGGCGGACGAGATCGTCTTTTTGGACGTCTCCGCCGCTCCCGAGGGACGCGGCACCGATCTCGACTGGGTGCTGCGCACGGCCGAGCGGGTCTTCATCCCCCTGACCGTCGGCGGCGGCGTACGGACGGTGGAGGACGCCCGGCGCCTCCTCCGCGCCGGGGCGGACAAGGTGGGGGTCAACACCGCCGCGGTCGCCGCCCCGGAGCTCCTGACCGACCTCGCCCATCGCTTCGGCAGTCAGTGCGTCGTGCTTTCGGTCGACGCCCGGCGTCGCTTGGCCGGCGGCTGGGAGGTCGTCACCCACGGCGGTCGGCGGGAGACCGGGCGGGAGGCGATCGCCTGGATCCGCGAGGCGGTCGAGCGCGGGGCGGGCGAGGTGCTCTTGACCAGCATCGACGCGGACGGCACCCGCGGCGGCTACGACCTGGAGCTGATCGCGGCGGTGGCGGCGGCGGTCGCCGTGCCCCTCATCGCCTCCGGCGGAGCGGGCCGGCCCGAGCATCTGGCGGCGGCGCTCGCCGCCGGCGCCTCGGCGGTCCTCGCCGCCTCCATCTTCCACCAGGGAACCTGTACCGTGGGCGAGGTCAAGCTCGCCCTGGACGCCGCGGGTTTCCCGATCCGGAGAGCGGCGTGACGACCCTCGATCCCCTCGACCCCAACACCCTCGTCTACGACGACAAGGGGCTCCTCCCCGTCGTCGTCCAGGAGGTGGGGAGCGGGGCGGTGCTGATGCTCGCCTTCGCCAGCCGCGAGGCGATCGAGAAGACGCTCGCGACCGGCTTCGTCCACTTCTATAGCCGCTCCCGACAGTCCCTGTGGAAGAAGGGGGAGACCTCGGGGAACACCCTGGAAGTCGTCTCGCTGACTCCCGACTGCGACCGCGACGCCCTCCTCGTACGGGCGCGGGCGAACGGCCCGACCTGCCACCAGGGGACCCGCAGCTGCTTTACGCCCAACCCCGCGCAACTGGAGCTCGGCTGGCTCGCGGAGATTCTCGAAGGCCGCAGCGAGGCGGGCGTGGAGGAAAGCTACACCGCCCGCCTGCTCGCCGAGGGCCTCCCCCGGATCGCCCAGAAGGTGGGCGAGGAGGCGGTCGAGGTCGTCGTCGCGGCCCTCTCCGATCCCGATCCCGCCTCGGGCCGGCGCGCCCCGCTGGTCCTCGAATCCGCGGACCTCCTCTATCACCTTTTGGTCCTCCTCCTCGCGCGCGGCGTGCCGCCGGGCGAGGTGGCCGCCGAGCTGCTGCGGCGGGCGGAAAAATCTCCCTAGGAGAAGACATGGCGCAAGAGACCCCACGCCGCGCGGTGCCCCACATCCGCGAGTTTCTGGCCGACAACCTGACTCCGGTGGGGGTCTACCGCCGGCTCGCCGAAACCTCGGACTGCCAATTCCTCCTGGAGAGCGTGACCGGCGGTGAGCGGGTGTCGCGCTTCAGCTTCCTGGGCGCCGGCCCGCGGGAGATCTTCAGGCTCTACGCGGACCGCCTGGAAGTCGAGCGGGAGGGCAAGCGGACGAACCTCCCGGGGGCGCCGCTCAAAGCCCTCCGCGCGGTGATGAACGGCACCGTGGCCGAGCCCGGGCCGATCCCCTTCACCGGCGGCTCGTCGGCTACTTCGGCTACGACACCATCCGGCTCGTCGAGCGGCTGCCCGTGAGGCGGCCCGATCCCTTCGGACTGCCCATCGCGCTCCTCGCCCGCTTCGACACCCTGGTGATCTTCGACCACGCCCGCCAGCGGGTGCTCGCGGTCGCCAACGAGGTCGAGGGCGAGGTGAGCATGGCCGAGGCGGAGCGCGAGCTCTCCCGGCTCTCCCGGGTGCTGACCCAAGGGACGCTCGGCGGCGGCATCGCCATGCCGTCCTTCACCCGCAAGCCCCCGGCCGACGTCACCGCGAGCCTCGACGGGGCGAGCTTCCGGCAGGCGGTGCTGACGGCCAAGGAGCACATCGCGGCCGGCGACATCTTCCAGGTGGTCCTCGCCCGGCGCTTCTCGATCCCCCGGCGGATCGAGCCCCTCGCCCTCTACCGCGCCGTGCGGATGGTCAACCCGAGCCCTTACATGGTGCTGCTCGAAACCCCCGATGCGGCGCTCGTCGGAGCCTCGCCCGAGATGCTGTCCGGAAGACCGGCCGGCGGATCGAGACGCGGCCGATCGCGGCGGTATGCTCCGCCGCGACTGATAGGACAGGAGAAGATCACCATCTCGGGAACGCCGGAAGAGGACCGGATATGTACCTCGCACGTCGAGCGCGCCAACTGGACGCTCCGGGGGCACCTGCGCCGCTTCACCCGGCTGTCGAACGGCTTCAGCCGGAAGAGGGACAACCTCCGGGCGGCCCTGGCGCTCTACTTCGCCTACTACAACTTCTGTCGGATGCACAAGAGCATCCGCATGACTCCCGCGATGTCGGCGGGGATCGCCCGGAAGCCCTGGAGCATGACGGATCTGGTGAAGGCTGCGATGGCCGCGAGCCGCGCGGCGGAAGCGGTTGCCGCCTGACTTACTCTGGCGCCCTCGGTTCGTACCCGAGGGCGCCGTTTCTTCCCCAACTTCCCGAGCAACTCAAGAAGGCACCACTACCCACGCAGGCCGCCACACCATGAACCTGATGCCTTGTGCCTTCCGACCAATAGAAAACCCAACCCTGACAGAAGAGAGGTACCCTATGGACTGGAGTCAACGAGCCCAATGCCTATCCATTCGATTGCTCCCGATGATCCTTGCTCTGGTGGCTGCTGGCCAGGCCCGAGCGGAGAACAATGCGGCGTTACTCTCGCAAGTGGTTCCGGCGAGCATCACAAGCGGACAAACCGTAAGCGTCTCCGTGAGCCTGCTGAACTCGGGCACCACGACGTGGACCGCGAACGGCGAATACAAGCTGGGAACGCAGAGCCCCCAGGACAACATCCTGTGGACGGGATTTACCCGGCTCTACCTGAACACGGGTGAGGCGATCGCCCAGGGGTATACAAAGACATTTACTTTCAGCATTACCGCGCCGCCGACGCCTGGAACGTACACCTTCCAGTGGCGCATGGTTCAGGATGGCGTCGGGTGGTTCGGTCCCGCCACCTCGCCGGCAACGATCCAGGTCCCTGCCCGCCTCGGGCGGCACGCAGACCCCGGCGGCGGCGTGGTACTTAGACGACAACTTCCCCGGCGCGACGACGGTCATGGACAACTCCGGGAACGGCTATACGGGCCAGGTCAACGGTACGCAGGTGGTGACCGGCCTGGCCGGGTATGGCCGCCAGCTCTCGACACTCAGCGATTGGATCTCCGCCACGGCGGGGCCATCGCTCAATCTCTCCGGAGCTCTAACCCTCGAGGCCTGGATCAAGATCGCCGACCTGAGTGATTACCAGATGATCATTAACAAGGCGCCGAACGCCGGCTCACTCGCGAGCTTTCCGGGCAACTTCGACTTCTACGTGGCCCCCGCGGGGAACCTCTGGTTTCTTCACGAGATCGTAGGCGGTGGCTGGAAGGGCTATGTGTCCTCGGCGACGGTCCCCGTCAACGTCTGGACGCACGTCGCGGTCACCTGGGGTTCCGGCCACGTCATTTTCTACCTGAACGGCCTCCCCGTCACCAATGTGACCGATGCCGGCGAGACCGCGCTTACCAACAGCCCCACGGTACGTATCGGACAACGGGCGGACAGCCGTGGCTTCCGCGGCGTCATCGACGAGGTCAAGATCTGGAGCTACGCCCGGACCGCCGGACAGATCGCGACCACCGTCTACCCACAGACGAACTGCCCGGCCGCGAACCCCTATGACAACACGCCCGACGACGCAGCCCTGCAAGCCTGCCTCAACAAGGGCGGCGAGACGCGCCTCTGGCCAGGAACACCGGGCTATATCCTGGCGGGTCCCCTCCAGATCGGAACCGACAATACCGTGCTGACCAGCACGAGCACCGCGACAAGAGCCACCCTGATCGCCTCGTCAACCCTTAACAACAACAACACGGCTGCGCCAGGGATGTTCACCAGCTCTGGACACAATAATCTGTCTGTCTCGTTTATCACCTTCGATGGCAATCGCCCGGCGAGGACCGCGGAGCTCAGCACTCTTTGCGCGGCAAACCTCTACCGGGGCGCGGCGTCGAACGTCACTTTCGGTGCAACGACGCATCTCGCCTTCGACGACAACGAGTCGACCCGGACCCTGTGCGGATCGGCCTTGCAGGTCGACGGGACGACGTTCGAGCTGGCGCGTAATCTCATCGACGACAACGGCCACGGGACCGAGAACCAGGACGCTCCACAGCCCTGGAGTGACGGCATGACGCTCCTCAAGTGCGCGGGGGGCAATGTGCACAACAACACGATTCGCGATGCGACCGATGTCGCCATTGTCACCGGCGGCGGTGCCTGCCTGATTCAAAATAACGTGATAATGGCACAGAGCCGCCACGCCTTCGCCGGCATCGGCCTGGGAGCGTTTTCTCCGCTCAACGGGAACCATACAGGAACGATCGTGTCAGGGAATCAAATTACGGCGTCTTTCGGTCGCATGGGCTTTGGCCTTTCTCTCGGCCTGCATCCATGGAATCCTTCGGTGTACACCACGGGGGGGACGGTCCAGGCCAATTCCGTCTCGGGGGCCATCGTGAACATCGCAGTCGATGGCACGAACAGCCTCACCGTGTCCGGTAATACCATGTCTATACCTCAGGGCAGCCCGAAGTGTGGAGGGTCACCGACGAACTATACGGCGGCTCACTTCGATACTTCATCCAACCTCCAAAGCGGCTACGTAATCAGACTGTACGACGGCTGCCTTCCCTAAGAGCGGTGAGCCGGAGCTGGGACCCTTGGCGCGGCGCGACAGATCACCGTGGTGCCGCGGGAACCTGCCGGAAGACGGTGGTGAGCTGGATCGTCATAAGAGGAAGCCTGGCACACCGCCTTTTCCGGCTCCTCCGCAGTGGGTCCGTCCCCTGACCGGGCTCCGGGCACGCGCGGGGTAGACCGAGCTGAAATCGATTCCAGTCCCGCTTTGGTAGGGGAGCCGACACCTTTGTCGTGGATTCGGATGCAGCTTGTCGATTGAATGTCGTCATTCCGGGGGGGATGCTTCTGATGGATCTGTGGGCGGCGAGGAAGCTTCGCCGTGGGGGGGCCTTGTGCTGTGGCGCCGATTCCTTCGGCCACGGTGATCAGCTCGTTCTCGAATCCTCCGATCTCCTCTATCCTGTTCTCATCCTCCGGCTCGCGCACGGCATTCTGCCCGGCGAGGAGACTCCGGTCCCGGGAAAGACTCCTTAGGAGAATCGATGGCGAGAGAGACTCCACGCCGCGCGGTACCCCACATCCGCGAGTTCCTGGCCGACAACCTGACTCCGGTGGGGGTCTACCGCCGGCTCGCCGAGACCTCGGACTGCCAGTTCCTCCTGGAGAGCGTGACCGGCGGCGAGCGGGTGTCGCGCTTCAGCTTCCTGGGCGCCGGCCCGCGGGAGATCTTTAGGCTCTACGCGGACCGCCTGGAAGTCGAGAGGAAAGGCGAGCGGACGAGGCTCCCGGGGGCGCCGCTCGCAGCTCTCCGCACGGTGATGAACGGCACCGTGGCCGAGCCCGGGCCGATCCCCTTCACCGGCGGCCTCGTCGGCTACTTCGGCTACGACACCATCCGGCTCGTCGAGCGGCTGCCCGTGAGGCGGCCCGATCCCTTCGGCCTCCCCATCGCGCTCCTCGCCCGCTTCGACACCCTGGTGATCTTCGACCACGCCCGCCAGCGGGTGCTCGCGGTGGCCAACGAGGTCGAGGGCGAGGTGAGCATGGCCGAGGCGGAGCGCGAGCTGTCGCGCCTGTCGCGCCTGCTGACCCAAGGGACGCCCGGCGGCGGGATCGCCATGCCGTCCTTCACTCCCAAGCCCCCGGCCGACGTCACCCCGAGCCTCGACGGGGCGAGCTTCCGGCAGGCGGTGCTGCAGGCCAAGGAGCACATCGCGGCGGGCGACATCTTCCAGGTCGTCCTCGCGCGGCGCTTCTCGATCCCCCGACGGGTCGATCCGCTGGCCCTCTACCGCGCGGTGCGGATGGTCAATCCGAGCCCCTACATGGTGCTGCTCGAAACCCCCGACGCGGCGCTCGTCGGGGCCTCGCCCGAGATGCTGGTGCGCAAGACCGGCCGGCGGATCGAGACCCGGCCGATCGCCGGCACCCGGCCGCGCGGCGCCGACGAGGCCGGCGACCAGAGCCTGGCGGCGGACCTCCTCGCCGACCCCAAAGAGCGGGCGGAGCACGTCATGCTCGTCGACCTGGGGAGAAACGACCTCGGCCGGGTGGCCGCCGCGGGGACCGTCCGGGTGCCGACCTTCATGGAGGTCGAGCGCTACAGCCACGTCATGCACCTGGTCTCCTCGGTGGAGGCGGAGCTCGCGGCGGACCAGGACAGCCTGGACGCTTTCCTCGCCTGCTTCCCGGCGGGGACCGTCTCGGGGGCACCGAAGATCCGCGCCATGGAGATCATCGACGACCTGGAGCCCCTGGCGCGCGGCCCGTACGCGGGATCGGTGGGATACTTCTCCTATTCGGGCGACATCGACACCTGCATCGCCATCCGCACCCTGGTCGTCTCGGAGCACGAGACCTCGGTGACCGCGGGGGCCGGGATCGTCGCCGACTCCGATCCGGCCTCGGAGGAACGGGAGACCGAGAACAAGGCGGCGGCGCTCCTCGCTGCCGTCGCCCTGGCCGAAAAGCTGGAGGAACCGTCATGATCCTGATGATCGACAATTACGATTCATTTACGTTCAACCTGGTGCAGGTTTTCGCCGCGGCGGGGGCGGAGGTCCAGGTGGTGCGAAACGATGCCCTGACCGTCGCCTCGATTCTCGCCCGGGAGCCGGACGGGATCGTCCTTTCGCCCGGCCCCGGGCGGCCGGAGGAGGCCGGGGTCTGCGTCGAGCTGCTGCGGAGCCGTCCCCCCATCCCCCTCCTCGGGGTCTGCCTGGGGCACCAGGCGATGGGGGTCGCCTTCGGCGCCGTCGTCGGCCGGGCGCCGCGGCTGATGCACGGCAAGACCTCGCCCGTCCGCCACTTGGGCTACGGGGTCTTCGCCGACCTGCCCAACCCGTTCGAGGCCACCCGCTACCACAGCCTCGTCGTCAACGAGGAGACCCTGTCGGACGACTTGGAGCCGCTCGCCTGGAGCGACGACGGCCAGCTGATGGGGATGCGCCACCGGGACCTCCCCTACTGGGGGGTGCAGTTCCACCCCGAGTCGGTGCTCACCGGCTCCGGCCCGCACCTCCTCGGCAACTTCCTCGATCTCTGCCGGGTTCCCGTCCTGACGGGAGTGCTGGCGGGGGCGGGAGCCTCTGCGCCATGATCGATGCCAAGTCCGCTCTCGGCCGGCTGACCTCCGGCGAGAGCCTGAACCGCGAGGAGACCGAGCACCTCTTCGGTCTCCTCATGGACGGCGAGGTGAGCGACTGCCTGAAAGCGGCGCTCCTGGTCGCCCTGCGGATGAAGGGCGAGGTGACGGCGGAGATCTGCGGTGCGGCGGCCGCCATGCGCCGGCGGGTCGTCCCCATCCCCCACACCCGGGAGCGGGTGGTCGACACTTGCGGCACCGGCGGCGACGGCCGGGGGACCTTCAACATCTCGACCGCCGCCGCCCTGGTCGCCGCGGCGGCCGGCCTGCCGATCGCCAAGCACGGCAACCGCTCGGTCTCCAGCCGCTCGGGGAGCGCCGACGTCCTCGCCGCCCTCGGAGTGCCGATCGAGGTCGCCCCGGAGGACTCGGCCCGCGCCCTCGACACGATCGGCATCGCCTTCCTCTTCGCCCCCCTCCACCACCCCGCCATGCGGGAGGTGATGCCGGTCCGCCGGGAGCTCGGGATGCGGACGATCTTCAACGTCCTCGGGCCGCTCACCAACCCGGCCGGCGCCCGCCGTCAGCTGATGGGGGTCTACTCTTCCGACCTCGTGCCGGTGATCGCCCAGTGTCCTCGCCGACCTGGGGAGCGAGCACGCCATGGTCGTCCACGGGCACGACGGCCTGGACGAGATCACGACGACCGGTCCCACCCGGGTGAGCGAGGTGAGCGGCGGCGAGGTGCGCTCCTACACCCTCAACCCCGAGCGCTTCGGCCTCCCCCGCGCCGATCTCGGCGCGCTCGCGGGCGGTGGACCGGAGGAGAACGCCGCGGTCATGCTCCGCCTGCTGGCGGGCGAGCCCGGGGCCTTGGCCGACATCACGGCGCTCAACGCCGGCGCGGTGCTCTATGTCGGCGGCATCGTCGCGGACTTAGAGGAGGGGGTGGCGCGCGCCCGCGCCACCCTCGCCTCCGGCGCCGCCGCGGCCAAGCTCGCCGAGTTGCGCGATTTCTCCGTAAAAACGTCCGCAAAAGCGTCGACCGGAGCGGCGGCTTGAGCGGCGCGGCGGACATCCTGCTCCGCATCACCGCCAAGCGGCGGGAGCGGCTGGCCGAGGCGACGGCGGAGACGGGGAGCCCCCGGAACCTCCGGCCCGGTGCGCCGCGGTCCGCCGCCGACAACGCCTTTCTCGGTGCCCTCGCGGCCCGCCGGGAGCGCGGGGTGCCGGCGATCATCGCCGAGGTCAAGATGGGCTCGCCGCGCCTGGGCTCGCTCGCCGGCCGGCTCGATCCCACCGCCCAGGCGGAGACCTACGCCGCAAACGGCGCCGCGGCGCTCTCGGTGGTCGTCGAGCCCGATTTCTTCCATGGCGGCTACGAGCTCCTCGCCGCCTGCCGCCGGGCCTCGGGACTGCCGGCGATCGCCAAGGACTTCGTCGTCGATCCGCTCCAGCTCGTCTGGGCAGAGGAGGCGGGGGCGGACGCCATCCTCCTGATCGCCGCCCTCTACGAGCCCGCGGAGCTTAGGCGTTGGGCCGGTCTCGCCCGCGGCCTCGGGCTCGTGCCGCTCGTCGAGACCCACTCCCGGGAGGACGTCGCCAAGCTCTCCGCGGGTTCTCCCCCTGGTTCTCCCGAAGCCGAGTGGGAGCTGGTAGGGGTCAACAACCGCAACCTGCGCACCTTCGAGGTCGACCTCGGCGCCTCGATCGACCTCCTCCCCGCGCTGCCGGCGACGGCGATCAAGGTCGCCGAGAGCGGCATCGACGGCCGCGCCGCCGTCGACCGACTGCACGGCGCCGGCTTCGACGCCTTTCTGATCGGCGAGTCGCTGCTCCTCGCCGCGAGCCCGGCGGCGAAGCTGCGCGAGCTTGCCGGGGATTCGGCATGACCGGGACGCCTGGGATCAACGGGCTGACCAAGGTGAAGGTCTGCGGGGTGACCCGCCCCGAGGACGCTCTATTGGCGGCCGACCTCGGCGCCTCCTATCTCGGCCTCAACTTCTTCCCCGCGAGCCCGCGCTATGTCGAGCTTCCCCAAGCGCGGGAGATCGCGGCGGCGGTCGCCGGACGGGTGCCGCTCGTCGGCGTCTTCGTCAACTGCTCGCCTAAGGAGATCGCGGCGATCGATGCGGAGGTCGGTCTCGACTTCCTGCAGTTCAGCGGCGACGAGGGGCCGGAGGAGGTCGGCCGTTTCGCCCGGCGGGCGATCAAGGTCTTCCGCACCGGCGGCGATCCCGGTCCAGAGGCGCTCTCCCCCTACGGGGAGACCTGGGCGCTCTTGGTCGACGTCCAGCACGGCGCCCTCTACGGGGGCACCGGTCTTGCGTGGTCGTACGACTCGGTCGCCGGCCTCGCCGCGCGGCGGCGGGTGTTCGTCGCCGGGGGCTTGAAACCCCAGAACGCCCGGCAGGCGGTCGCCGGCAGCAGGCCGTTCGGCATTGACGTATGCTCCGGGGTGGAATCGGCCCCGGGAATCAAGGATCGCGCTCTCCTGGAGCGGCTGTTTGAGGAGGTGAGACATGGCCAAGGCACGCCCCCGTCCTGATCCGGCGGGATACTTCGGGCTCTACGGGGGCCGCTTCGTCCCCGAGACGTTGATGGCCCCGCTCGCCGAGCTCGCCCGCGCCTATGACAAGGCCCGGCGCCAGCGCGGCTTCAAGCGCGAGCTGGCCGAGATCCTGGGCGATTTCGTCGGCCGCCCGACGCCGCTCTTCTTCGCCGAGCGCCTGACCGAGGAGCTGGGCGGCGCCCGGATCTTCTTGAAGCGCGAGGATCTGCTGCACACCGGCGCGCACAAGATCAACAACGCCGTCGGTCAGTGCCTGCTCGCCCGCACGATGGGCAAAGAGCGGGTGATCGCCGAGACCGGCGCCGGCCAGCACGGGGTGGCGACCGCGGCGGCGGCGGCCTCGATGGGCCTTTCCTGCGTCGTCTACATGGGGAGCGAGGACATGCGCCGCCAGCGGTTGAACGTCGACCGCATGCGGCTCCTCGGCGCGGAGGTGGCGGCGGTCGACTCCGGCAGCTGCACGCTCAAAGACGCCATCAACGAGGCCCTCCGCGACTGGGTGACGAACGTCCGCACCACCCACTACGTCTTAGGGTCGGTGCTCGGCCCCGATCCCTACCCGCGGATGGTGCGCGACTTCCACCGGGTGATCGGCGACGAGGCGAAGCTCCAGCTCAAGCGCCAGGCGCGGACCGACGCGCCGGACCTCGCGGTCGCCTGCGTCGGCGGCGGCAGCAACGCGATCGGCCTCTTCACCGCCTTCCTGGAAGACCCGCGGGTGCGCCTGATCGGCGTCGAGGCCGGCGGCCGCGGCCGGGGTTTGGGCGAGCACGCGGCGCGCTTCGACGGCGGCGCCCTGGGAGTGCTCCACGGCACCCGCACGATGGTCCTCCAGGATACCGAGGGCCAGATCGCCACCACCCACTCGATCTCCGCCGGGCTCGACTACCCGGCGATCGGCCCCGAGCACGTCTTCCTGCACGACGCGGGACGGGTCGAGTACTCGTCCGCCACCGACGCGGAGGCGATCTCGGCCTTCCACCTGCTCGCCCGCACCGAGGGGATCCTGCCCGCCCTGGAGAGCTCCCACGCGATCGCCGAGGTGGTCAAGCGCGCGCCGCGCCTGTCGCGGCGGCGGATCATCCTCGTCAACCTCTCCGGCCGCGGCGACAAGGACGTCGAATCCGTCCAGGACTTCGACCGGGAGCACGCCGAGACCCCGGAAACCCCGGAAACCCCTGAGAACGCTGCCACCCCACCCCCGAGGACTTCAATGCCGCGGCGGCCAAGCGGCGCGGAGGAGCGCGATGAGCGTGATCGACGACGTCTTCGCCCGTTGCGCCCAGGAGGGGCGGGCGGCCTTCATCCCTTTCCTCATGGCCGGCGATCCGGACCTGGAGACGACCGCCGCCCTGGTCGAGGCGCTCGCCGCCGGCGGCGCCGACTTGATCGAGCTCGGGGTGCCGTTCTCCGACCCGATCGCCGACGGTCCGGTCAACCAGCGCGCCGCCAACCGGGCGCTCGCCGCCGGCACCAAGCTCTCAGGGCTCCTGCAGGTGGTCGCTCGCCTCCGCGACAAAACCGGCGTGCCGATCGTCCTCTTCACCTACTTCAACCCCATCCTCGCGAGAGGCGTCGAGCGCTTCGCCGAGCAGGCCGCGGCCTCGGGGGTGGACGGCGTCCTCTGCGTCGACCTGCCGCCCGAGGAGGGGATGCACGAGCTGGTGCCGGCGCTGCGCCGCTACGGGGTCGACTCGATCTTCCTCCTCGCCCCGACGAGCACCCGCGAGCGGGTGCAGCGGGTCGCCGCGGCGTCTTCCGGGTTCGTCTACTACGTCTCGCGGACCGGGGTCACCGGCGAGCGGGCGGCCCTGCCCGCCGACCTGACCAAGGAGGTCAAACGCCTGCGCAAGAAGCTCGGCCTGCCGCTCGCCGTGGGCTTCGGTATCTCTTCACCGGAGCAGGTCGAGGCGGTCGGGGAGATCGCCGACGGGGTCGTCGTGGGGAGCGCCCTCGTCCGCCTGGTCGAGGAGATGGGGCACGACCCCGGTCTCGTCGCGGCGGTCGAGGAGCGGGTGCGGGAGCTGTCGGCGCCGCTCAGGCGGCATGGGGAACGGCGGCGGGCCTGAGACGCCCCTGGGGTATGCTCTCCCAATGGAAGCGAAGCAGATCGCGACTTTAGTCCACGGCACGTATCTCGTCGAAGTTCCGGAGCACCTCCCGGCGGGTGCGCCGCTCCTGGTCGGCTTCCATGGCTATGGCGAGAGCGCCGCCATCCACCTGGCGGAGCTCACCCGCCTCCCCGGCGCCAGCCGCTTTCTCTGCTGTGCCGTGCAGGCCCTGCACCCCTTTTACAACAAGGCGGGAGAGGTGGTGGCGAGCTGGATGACCCGCCACGACCGCGAGCGGGCGATCGAGGACAACGTGCGCTACGTGGCGGCGGTGGTGGCCCGGCTCCGCCGCGAGTACCCGCTGGGAGAGCGCCTCGTCTATGCCGGCTTCTCCCAAGGCTCGGCCACCGCCTACCGCGCCGCGGCCGGATGCGGCTATGCCAGCCGGGGGGTGATCGTCCTCGGCGGCGACGTGCCGCCGGAGTTGGAGAAGCGGGATCTCGTGGCCTTCCCCCCCGTCCTCCTCGGGCGCGGCGCGCGCGAGCAGTGGTATGACGAAGCCAAAATGGCACACGATGTCGAAATCCTGCGCTCGAAAGGCATCGACGTGCGGCCCCTGGTCTATCCCGGCGGGCACGAGTGGACGGACGAGTTCCGGGTCGCCGCCGGCGAGTTCCTCGCCGAAGTCTGCCCCTGACCCCCTTAAGCCCCTGTAGCGAAGAGAGGCACCCCGGAGGGTGCCTCTCTGCTCGATCGTCGAGATCGTCAGCGCCGGGCGCCGACTTCCTCGTGGACCTGCTGGCGGGCGAACGTCTCGATCATCGCCCGGTTGAAGGCCGGAATGTCGTCCGGTTTGCGGCTGGTGACGAGGTTCCCGTCCACCACCACCTCCTGATCGACCCACTGGGCTCCGGCGTTTTTCAAGTCGGTCTGGATCGACTCGTACGAGGTCATCTTGCGGCCCTTGGCGACCCCGGCGTCGATGAGGGTCCAGGGGCCGTGGCAGATCGCCGCCACCGGCTTGCCGGCGTCGAAGAACGCCCTGACGAACTGCTGAACCTTGGGGCTCCGCCGCAGATGATCGGGATTCATCACCCCGCCGGGCAGCAACAGCGCGTCATAGCGGCCGGCGTCCGCCTGGTCGAGCGGTTGGTCGACCGACAGAGACTTACCCCAATCGGTTTTGTCCCAGCCCTTGACCTTGCCTTTGGCGGGCGAGACGATCTCGGTCTTCGCCCCGGCCTTCTGAAGCGCCTTTTGCGGCTCGGTCAGCTCGACCTGCTCGAACCCATCCGCGACGAGGATCGCGATTTTTTTGCCGTGTAGCTCTTCCATGTCGTACCTCCTTCTTTCGGCGTCCAGCCATTTCACGGCTTGGATCTGTCGGGAAGGGGAGCAACATGAATGCCAAAAAGAAAAGGGCGCCCGCTTGAGGAGCGCCCTTCTCTACGTAGTGGAAAGCTCTTGAGGGGTTACTTCGACGGGGGGGGCTCGGTGCCCTGGGTGCCCATGGCGCCAGTGCTGCCGCCGGCCGGGGGGGCCATGGAGCCGCTGTCGGTGCCCATCGGAGCGGTGCTGTCGGTGCCCATCGCAGCGCCCGTGGCCATCGGCTCCGTCGACGCGGCGGGGGCCTCGGTGGAAGCCGCCGGCGGCTCCTCGACCTCGGTGTTGTCCTCGTGCTTGCAGCCGACGAGCGGCACCAGCAGGAAGGCCAGGAGGCTCAGCATGGACAGGTGAACGAGTACCTTCTTCATTTGTCTTTCTCCCTTGTGAATTGACTGAATGGTATAGATGAATCGGCGTCCGTTTTTCCTACGTGTTGGGGTCGCCTACCTTGATCAAGTTGAAACCGCCTGACACCCTCCGTACCGTGTGCTTCGTTTGCACTCATGCCGCGACAGCGCCGCGACACTATAAAGCAGATTCTGTGCCACGCCTTCGTAATCGAATCTGTCGTCGAAGCTAAGTGTCCAGGTCGGCTGAGTCGTTGGACGGGGCGGGAGTATACAACCTATAGGTCGGCTCCTCAAGTAGGGCCTCCGCCGGCTCTTTCCTGGCACGCATCCGCCGCTCGCTTCAGGCTTCGCGGTACGTGTTGAGGCGATTGTAGAGCGTTTTCAAGCTGACGCCCAGGACGTCCGCGGTCTTCCGCTTGTTTCCCCCGTGCAGATCGAGCGTCGCCATGATGAGCCGCCGCTCCACCTCGGCGATCGAGGTCCCCACCTGGAAGTGGAGGCTCTTCAGGCTTCCCGAGTCGCCGCCCACCTCCCGCGGCAGGCAGCGCGGGCAGATCTCCTGCTCCGCCATGATGAAGGCGCGGTGGACGACGTTCTTGAGCTCGCGCACGTTGCCCGGCCAGGAGTGGCCCCGCAGGCGGTCCACGGCCTCCGCCGTGAACTGCTTGTTGGTGCCGTGGCGCTCGTTGAGCTCGTTTAAGAAGAAGTTGGCGAGCAGGTCGATGTCGGCGCCGCGATCTCGAAGCGGGGGCATGTGGATGGGGAAGACCGAGAGCCGGTAGAGGAGGTCTTCGCGGAGCTTGCCGTCGTGGACCGCCTTGTGCGGATCGCGGTTGGTGGCGGCTAAGACCCGGACGTCGACGTCGACCGACTGGTCGCCGCCGATGCGCGCCACGGTGCCGGTCTCCAGCACGCGGAGGAGCTTGACCTGAAGCTCGATCGGCATCTCGGTGATCTCGTCCAGGAAGAGCGTGCCGCCGTGGGCGCGCTCGAAGTAGCCCTTGTGCCTGCGGGCGGCGCCGGTGAAGCTCCCGCGCTCGTGACCGAAGAGCTCGCTCTCGATCAGGGTCGGGGAGATGGCGCCGCAGTTGAGCGGCAGGAAGGCTCCCTTGCTGCGGCGGGAGAGGTGGTGGAGGGTCTGGGCGGCCAAGTCCTTGCCGGTGCCGCTCTCGCCGATCAGGAAGACGGAGGCGTCGGTGGGCGCCACCCGGTTGAGCATGTCGTAGAGCCCCTGCATGGGGTCGGAGGCGCCGAGGAGGAGCCCCAGCCGGCCGACCTCGTGCTTCTCCTCGGCGGCCGGCACCGCCATCGCCAGGCTGGGCTGGACGCTCGCCACGTTGGCGAGGATGTTCTTCAAGCGGCCGATGTCGAGCGGCTTGGTGAGATAGTCGCTCGCCCCCAGGCGCAGGGCCTGGACGGCGCTCTCGACGTCGGCGTGGCCGGTCATCAGGACCACCTCGGTCGAGGTCCCGAGCTCCAGGTCTTTGAGCAGATCGATACCGCTGCCGTCCGGCAGGTAGAGGTCGACCAGGGCGACGTCCGGGGTCTTGTGGCTGACCTGGGTACGGGCGTCTCTAAGCGTGGTGGCGGTGTTGGTCGTGAAGCCTTGACCCTCGATGAGCTCGGCTAAGGCGGAAAGGAAATTGGGATCGTCGTCGACCGCGAGTGCGTGGGGCATTCTCCTACTCCTTCCCTGAAGCCGGCAATTCTATCTCAAAGCTCCGCTCGCCCCCCGGTCCGCCGCTCACCCGGACCTCCCCGCCCTGCTCGACGAGGATGGCGCGGACATGGTGGAGCCGCACGCTCCCCGGCGGCGCGGCGCCCGGCACCAGGGTGAAGTCGAGCGTCGGGGCCTCGGCGGACAGGGGGCCACGGAGGACAAGCCGGACCAACCGAGCCCCACCTTTCTCGCCGCCGTTGGCCGAACCCCCCTCCAGGTGGAGGGTGAGGCTCCCCGCCCGCGTCACGCCGGCCAAGGCGGCGAGGCCGATCTCCAGGAAGGCCTGGCGCAGCTGGTAGCGGTTGACCGCCACCAGGACCGGCTCTCCGGGGAGCTCCGGAACGACCTGCACCTGGAGCTTTCGCGCCTGCGGGACCAGGAGGGCCGCGAGCTCGGTGACCGCCTCGCGGAGGTCGAAGGCGTCGGGGCGGTCGCCGCGGGCGGTGGTGTGGGAGAGGAAATGCTCGAGCCCGCCGTGGAGCCGCGCCAGCTCGTCCTTGAGCACCCCCACGTAGCGCAGCTGGCGCTCGCGGGCGGCCGGCTCCAGAGCTTTCGCCGCGGCGACGGTCTCCTTCAGGATCTCGATGTTGAAGACCATGGCGTTGATCGGCGCCCGGAGGTCGTGGGCGACGGCCGGGGAGACCTGGGCGATGGCGCGGAGGAAGGCCGCGAGGCGGAGGTCGGTCGCCACCGCGGCGAAGGGCTCGGGGTCGCGGACGAGGATCACCGCGCCCACCGCTCCGCCCGTCCCTCCGGCCAGCCGGTGGATCTCGAAGAGCAGGGGGCGGCCGCCGCTGCCGGCGGGGAGCAGCAGGGGCTCCGCCGCTTCGCGGTTGGCCGTTTCGAGGAGCGGGGCGACCTCTTCCCAGCAGCGGGCGAGCTCGCTCCGATCCTCGCAGCCGAGGAGCTCCAGGGCCCGCTCGTCGCCGCCGCCGATGCCGCCGTCCGGCCTCTGCAGCAGGACGCCGACCGACAGGGCGCGCACCAGCTCGGTCAGGCCTTCGGGCGGCCGCGTTTCCAATCCTGTCTCTGTCGTTTCGACCATCACTCGATCTCCGGTTCAACCTGCACGGGAAAAACGTTGAGTTAGGAAGGGGTGCCGCGATTCGCGGATGCTCGTCAAACCCCTTAAATGAATGACTCCAAAGCTCACGGTCGATACAAGGCTTCCCGATTTGCAGGTCTTGTGCCATTGGCCCTTTTTCCCATGCGGCACGGCCGATGCAAGAGCGGCCGGGCAGCCGGCCGGGCAGCCGGCGACAGGCGGCAGACAGGGGAGAGGGCTTGGAACAGAGCCCGTACCGCCAGTGGCGATGCCCTTTCTGGATACCCAGCAGGGGATGTCTGTACTTCTTACAAGGACCCTCCAGGAATGGCAACCCAGGCCGTCGAGAAGCCTCCGCCCGAGCTGATCCCCACCATGCCGGACCCCGTGGCGAGCGCCCGGGCCGCCGGGCTCCGTTACGTCACCGACACCCAGCCGGGCTGGCGCCGGCGGCGCAGCGGCAAGGGGTGGACCTACCTGGACCCTGCCGGCAAGGTGATCCATGACACCGAGGAACGGCTGCGGATCAACGCCCTCGCCATCCCGCCGGCCTGGACCGACGTCTGGATCTGCCCGCGGGCCAACGGCCACATCCAGGCGACCGGGCGCGACGCCCGCGGCCGCAAGCAGTACCGCTACCACCCGGACTGGCGGCAGGTGCGCGACGAGACCAAGTTCGAGAAGATGATCGCTTTCGCCGAGACCCTCCCCGCTCTCCGCGCCCAGATCGAAGAGGATCTGAAGCTCCGCGGGATGCCGCGCGAGAAGGTTCTGGCGGCGGTCGTCAAGCTCCTGGAGACGACTCTCATCCGGGTCGGCAACGACGAGTACGCGAAGCAGAACGAATCCTACGGCCTGACGACGCTCCACACCGACCACGTCGAGGTGTCGGGTTCGACGATCCGCTTCGAGTTCCGGGGCAAAAGCGGCGTCCAGCACAAGGTCGGCGTCCGCGACCGCCGCCTGGCGCGGATCGTCGAGCGCTGCCAGGAGCTGCCGGGAGAAGAGCTCTTCACCTATGTCGACGAGAGTGGCGACAGCCGCAACGTCGACTCGGGCGAGGTCAACGACTACCTGCGGGAAAAAACCGGCCACGACTTCACCGCCAAGGACTTCCGCACCTGGGGAGGGACGGTCCTCGCCTTCTTCGCCCTCTCCCGGATCGGTCCGGCGGAGACCGCGACCGAGAGGAAGAAAAACGTCGTCGAGGCCGTCAAGCAGGTGGCGAAGTCGCTCCGCAACCGCCCGGCCACCTGTCGCAAGTTCTACATCCACCCCGCGATCTTGGAAACCTACGAGGACCAGACCCTCCACGAGATCGCGGCGCGGGAGATCGAGATCGCGGAGGGGGATGCGGGCAACGCCTTCCGGGCGCTGGAGCTCAAAACGCTGGCGATGCTGCGGGAGCGGTACGAGGCGAAGTAGGCCGAAAGGGCGGGCGCCTCCCCCCGGAGACGCCCGCCCTGCCGACTCTCCCTCCCTTTCTTAACGGACGATCGCCTCCTGGTTGATGTGGCTCTCGGCGAGCTCGGTCAGCTTCTCGTCGGTCTCCTCCTCTTCCTGGAGGGTGCGCTCCAAGAGCCGGACGGCGTTGTCGTCGCCCAGGAGCTCGGCATAGGTGCGGACCGTGCCGTAGCCGGCGATCTCGTAGTGCTCGACGCGCTGCGCGGCGGCGATCAGACCGGCGTCGATGACTTCCGGCTCCCCCTTCATCTTGATCATCGACTCGCCTTCCTTGATGAGCCCCTTCATCCCCTCGCAGGTCTCCCCCTTGGGCTTCTCGCCGATCTTTTTGAAGATCTGCTCGATTCTGTCGACGTGCTGGCGGGTCTGGGTGAGGTGCTCGCGGAAGGCGTTCTTGAGCTCCGGCGAATTGGCGGCATCGGCCATTTTCGGCAGCGCGTCGACGAGCTGGGTCTCGGCGCTGTAAAGGTCGCGGAGCTGTTCCATGTAAAGATCTTTCAGGGATTCGAGCTTCATGGTGGTGTACCTCCTGTCGTTGCTGCTCTCAGTGAATCGAAAGAGTTGCCGCTTTGTCCGGCGCTTTGTCCGGCAAAAAGAGATCGGTTCAAGATCCGTGCCGAATCGATCAGTCCGCCGCCGTCTGGCTGGCATGGCCGAACTTCAAGAGCGCGACGAAGAAAGCGCCGCCCAGGGCGTTGCCGAGGGTGACCAGGGCGAGGAAGCGGCCGGTCTCCCCCCAGGTGATCCCCTGCCCGGCGAAGAGGCCGGCGAGCACCTCGGCGGTGCCGGCGATCACGTGATGAAGGTGGCAGAGGCCGATCGCCGTCGTCACCAGCCAGACGATGAAAATCTGGCTGATGGTGTCGCGGGCCGCCGTCACCAGCCAGGAGAGGAGACCCATCAACCAGCCGGCTAAAATGGCGCTCGCGAGCATCTGCCAGGAGCCGTGCGCCACGACCCCTTGGGCGATCTCGCCGAGCGCCGGGCGCGAGATGACGCCGAGCGCCGGCCCCACCCACGCGGTCATGGCGGCGAAGAGGCTCACCCCGAGGATGTTCGTGGCGTAGACCAGGCCCCAGAGACGCAGCAGCTGGCGGATCGACGCCTGGCGGTCGAGGACCGGGAGGACGGCGAGCGTCGTGTGCTCGGTAAACAGCTCGGAACGGCCGAGGACGACGAAGAGGAAACCCACGGAGTACATGTTGGCGACCAGCAGCTCGACGAGGACTCTGGGCAGCGCGCCCTTGACCAGGGTGAGCATCGCCCCCATGAGGAAGAGGCTCCAGCCGACGTCCAGGCCGGCCGAGAGGCCGGAGATGAGGAGCCCCAGGGCGGGGCGTTCGAGCTCGGTCTTCCCCGAGGCGATCTCCTGGGCGAGGATGGTGCGGTAGGACTTCTGGGACTCCTCGTTGCTCTCGCCCTGGACGGCGTCTTCAGCGACCTGGGCGGGCATGGCGAGCCCGGCCTAGATCGCGATCCTTTCGGCGGGCTCCGAGGCGTCTTTGAAGACCTCGGCCGCGATCTCCTCCCGCGTCTCCTCCCGGGAAGCGAGGAGCTCGCCGTAGGCGGCAAGGTAGCCGTCGAGCATGCGCTCGGGGGTGAGCTCCAGGGCGCGCGCCCGGGCCGCGGCGGCGAGGGCGAGGCGGCGCTCCGGATTTTCGATCAGAGAGAGAAGCGCGGTGCGGAGCGCTTCGGGATCGTCGGGCGCCACGAAGACGGCGCGGTTGCGCCAGACCTCGCGGAGACTCGGGATGTCGCCCAAAACCAGCACGCAGCCGGCGAGCGCCGCTTCGAGCGCCGCGATGCCGAACGGCTCGTAGCGCGCCGGGAGAGCATAGATCGCGGCCCGTCCCAGCCAGGCGGCCGAGGCCCGCGGGGAGAGCCGGCCGAGGAGCCGGGTGGTGTGGGGGCGGATCTCGCCGCCGTCCTGCTGGCTCTCCCCCGCGACGTAGATCGGCCAGGGGATCTGCGGCGCCACCCGTTCGAGCGCCACGAGGTTCTGCGCCTCGTCCCACAGGCGGCCGGCGGCGAACACCATCTCCTCTTTGGGAGCAGGCCGGAAGAGCCGCCCGTCGCGGCCGTGGGGGATCACCCGGGCCTGGGCGAGCGGCCCATAGTGCTCGGAGAGGGCGGCGAGCCGGGCCGTGGTGGCGGCGACGACCAGGTCGGCGGCGGCGAGACCGGCCTTCACCTCGTTCCGGTAGCGCTCACCCGCCGCCGCGTCCGCCGCGTCCACCGTGTCCGAAGCTGCCGGCTCGCCCGCGACCGCCGCCCGCAGCGCGAGGGCGCAACCGTGCGCGGCGACGAGCTTCGGGGCGCTCCACGGCAGGCTCGCGAGAGCGTAGCTGTTCAGATGCACGACGTCCGGGCCGATGCGACCCTCCAGGCGGAGCAGCCATTCGCCGGCCTTCTGCAGGTCCCGCCAGGGCTCCTCCGTCCACTCCAGACGGAACGTGCTCTCGAAGAGCCGCAGGCGCGGGATGCGCTCGACGGTCTCCCGCTGCGCGTCGGAGAGCGGCTCGCCCAGGGTCGCGAGAGCGACCTCGATCCCCCGTTCGGAGAGGGCACGGGAGAGGTCCAGCGCGTACGCCCAGATGCCGCCGACCGTATCCGTGGTCATCAGAATCTTCTGTGGGAGACGACCCTGCTCAGCCATGCCAGTCACCTCGATGTGAGACGGTTGCCTGCCAGAATCGGGAGTCGAAAAGATCCAAGATTCGTGCCCGTTCCGAAAGCCGCTGATCCTTCTACGGACGTGGCGGGCGGAGCGCTTCGCGGCGGCCGGCTTTGCGCCTGCATTGTCATCGGGTTGCCGGCCGCCGGGCAGGTGGGCAGACGGGCAGATGGGCGGGCGAGGGGAGAGGCGAGCCGGGAGGAGGGATGTAAAGCTTGCCGAAGATCGCCGTCCGCCGCCGGCACGCTTACAAAAACGGGCGCGCCTTCCCGGGGATTTCGGGAGGGGGGAGGGCGCGCCCGCGGCGGTCGGGTTTAGAGGCCGGGCTTGGCGCCGGCCTTCGGGCGCTCGATCGTGACGTCGATCGGCGTCACCTTGCCGTAGGTCGAGAGCGGCTTGTCCGTCCCCGTCGCCGGTCCCACGACGACGATCTCGAACTGCTCCGGGTGGATGTACTTGGCCGCCGCGGCGCGCACCTGGGCCACGGTCACCGCCTCGATCCCGGCGCGGTAGCGGGTCAGCCAGTCGAGCGGGTAGCCGAAATACTCATAGTTGAGCTGCTGGGTGAGGATCTTGCGCTTCGAGTCGGACTGGAAGATGAAGGCGTTGAGGATCCCCTGCTTGCCCTTCGCCACCTCTTCTTCGGTCGGCGGCTTCGCCGTCATCCCGCGCGCCTCGGCGAGGAGCGCGTCGATCGCGGCGCCGGTCGTCTGCGTCTTGGTCGAGATGAAGAGGAAGGTCATCCCCGGGTGGTCCCACTCCGCGCTCACCCGTCCGAAGACCGAATAGGCCAGACCCTGCTGGGCACGGATGGCGAAGAGGCGCGAGGCGAAGCTCCCCGAGAGCACCTGGTTGACCACCTCGTTCGCGTAGTAGTCGGGGTTGTTCTTCAGGATCCCCAGGCCGCCCATGATGATGTTCGATTGCGTGACGTCGTTTTTCTCCACGTAGTAGACGCCGGGCGCGGGCGTCGTCCTATAGGGCACCGCCGTCTCCTTGGGCGTCGTGCCGCGCGGCCAGTCGCCGAAAGCCTCCTTGACGAGCCGCAGCGCCTCCTCGCGCCTGAAGTCGCCCACCAGCCCGAGAACGACGCCCTGGGGCTGGAAGTGCGCCCGGTGCCAGGCGACGAGGTCGTCGCGGGTGAGGCCGCCGAGGCTCGCGAAGGTCGGCGTCCAGCCGTAGGGCGAGTCCTTGCCGTAGGCCACCCGTTTGAACTCGCGGAAGAGGATGTCTCCCGGGTCGTCGTTCTGCCGCGCCACCTGGGCGCGCGCCGCGCCGCGCGCCACCTCTAGAGGGTTCTCGGCGAACACCGGATGGCGGAGGACGTCGGCGAAGACGCCGAGCACCTGCGGGAAGTCGGCCTTGAGCGAGCTCATGCTGACCCTGGCGTAGTCGTCCGTCGTCTGGGTCTCGATGCGCGCCGCCTTCCCCTCCAGGAAGTCGTTGAGCTGGTCGCCGGTCTGCTTCGCCGTACCGCCGGTCCTCATGACGTCGGCGGTGAGCTCGGCGAGCCCGGCCTTCGCCGCCGGATCGAGCCGCGAGCCGGCATGGACGAGCGCGATGGCCTCGACGAGCGGCAGCTCGTGATCCTCCAGCAGCATGACGACCATGCCGTTGTCGAGCACCACCCGCTCGGGACGGGGGATCTCCTGCGCCGGGAGCGGCGGGAAATGGAGCTCCGAGACCTTCGCGGCCTGCGCCCCGGCGGTCTGCGGCCGGGCCAGGACGAGGAGGAAAGTCAGCAGGAAGAGGGAAAGGAGGCCGGTTCTGGCCGCTCCTGGTCTGGGCATGCGGATCGTGTCTCCCATCGTCGTCTCCAGCTTTCTAGCGGCTGCCCGCTGGGGGCGCGCCCTCGGACTTGGTATTAGCATTGGCATTGGTGATCATCGTCACCGTCCGGTTGGACTTCTGGAAGGCCTGGTTCGCCACCCGGCGGATGTCGGCCTTGGTGACCTTGTCCAAGCGGTCGGTCTCCCGGAACAGCTCGCGCCAGTCGCCGTAGAGGCGCTGGTACTCGGCGAGCTGGTTGGCGATCCCCTCGTTGTCGTTGAGCGAGCGCACGAGCCGCGCCTTGGCCCGGGTCTTGAAACGGGCGAGCTCCTCGTCGCTCACGTCCTCCTTTTGCAGGCGCTCGATCTCCTGGTGGATCGAAGCCGCCACCTGCTCGTCGGTCTTGTTGACGGCCGGCACCGCCAGGATCGCCCAGAGGTTCGGATACTTCTCGCCGGGGAAGCCGGAGAACGACCGCACCTGGACGGCGATCTTCTGGTCGCGGACGAGCGCGCGGTAGAAGCGCGACGTGCGGCCGCCGGAGAGGATGTCGTCGATCGCCTCGTAGACCGCCTGGTCGGGGTCGGTCGAGGCCGGCTTGTGGTACGCCTCCAGGTAGAACGGCTGCGCCGGATCCTCGATGACGACCGTCTTCTCCGCCATCTGGGGCGGCTCGACGGTGCGCAGAGGCTGCGGTTTCGGGCGCGCCGGGATGCGGCCGAAGTAGCGGTCGAGGAGGGGGATCAGCTCCTTCGGATGGATGTCCCCGACGACCGCGGTGATCAGGTTCGCGGGAGCGTAGTTGGCGCGAAAGAAATTCTCCGCGTCGGTGAGGGTGAACGACTTCAAGTCCGCGGCGTAGCCGATCGTCGGCTGGTGGTAGGTGTGGGCGGTGAACGACGCGGCGACGAACTGCTCGATGAGCCGGCCGATGGGCGTGCTCTCGGTCCGCTCCCGGCGCTCCTCGAAGACGACGTCTCTCTCCTTGTAGAACTCGCGGAAGACGGGGCGGTAGAAGCGCTCCGATTCGAGATAGGCGAAAAGCTCCGTCTTGTTGGCGGGGAGCGAGTAGAAGAAGCCGGTCTCGTCGGAGGCGGTGAAGGCGTTTAAACCCACTCCGCCCTCGCGGCTCACGATGTCGTCGAACTCGTTTTTGACGACGAACTTCTCGGCCTCGTCCTCGCGCGCCTTGAAGGCGGCTTCGAGCTCCGCGACCCGCTTGGGGTCAGGCTGGGGCGCCAGCCGGGCGGCCTGGTAGGTCTGGTAGGCGACCTCCATGGCGGCGAGGGCCTTCTTCTCCGCGGGGTAGTCGCTGGTGCCGATCGTCTCGGTGCCCTTGAAGGCCATGTGCTCGAACATGTGGGCGAGCCCGGTGATCCCCGGCACCTCCTGCGCCGAGCCGACGTCGGCGAGGGTGAAGAAGGAGAAGACCGGGGCCTCCGGGCGTTCGACCAGAAGGAAGGTCCAGCCGTTCTTGAGCACGTGGACGGTGGTCTTGGCCTCGAAGGACTTGAGATCCTGCGCCGCGGCCGGCAGGGCGGCGAGCAGGAGGGCGGAAGCGAGAAGCTTTCGTATCATCTTGCGGGCACCTCAGAAGAGCGTTCGCACACTAGTGTAGCAGGGTGGTCGTAATGTCGCCCGTAACCTTTCCCATCTATTCTGACTTTGCACTCAAACAATATGGCAGGGGGGAGAGCCCCAAACCGTTTCTCCGGTTGGTTCTCGGGTCTGGCGGCTCCGGCCGGGGACGGGAGTCCTGGGCGGGGCCGTGGTCGTGGCGGTCGGGCGGGGGGGCCCGACCGCCGGCGGCTACTGGATTGGATCCTGAGCTTTTAAGACTAGGGAGCGCGCCGGATCGCCTGCAGAAACTCCTCTCGCGGCAGCGTATTGACGATATGCCGGGGCTCGAGCCCCGCCCGTCGGGCCTGCTCGACGCCGCAGCGCATGAGGTCGAGCTCGGTCGTCCGGTGCGCGTCGGTCGAGATGAGGATCTTCGCTCCCCGCTCGCGGGCGAGCCGCAGATGGGTGTCCTTCAAATCCAGCCGGTGCGGATTGGAGTTGAGCTCCAGGGTCACCCCGAGCCGCACCGCCTCGTCGATCACCGTATCCATGTCGATGGCGATGGGCCGGCGGCGGTTGATGAGCCGGCCGGTGGGATGGGCGAAGATCTGGACCGCCGGATGGCGAAGGGCCTTCAACACCCGCGCCGTCTGCTCCGCCTCGGGGAGCTCGAAACGGGAGTGGACCGAGATGACGACGATGTCGAGCTCGGCCAGGAGCTCGTCCTCCAGGTCGAGCTCGCCGTCGCCGAGAATGTCGATCTCCATCCCCTTGAGGAGCAGGATCTCCGGGTGGCGGGCGCGGACGGCGTCGATCTCTCGCCACTGCTCCCGGGCGCGGACGGCGTCGAGGCCCTGCACCATGGGGAGCGCCTTGCTGTGATCGGTGATCGCCGCGTACTCCCAACCCCGCGCGGCGCACGCCGTCACCATCTCCTCCAACGTGTTCTTGCCGTCCGACCAGGTGGAATGCATATGAAGGTTGCCCTTCAGATCCGCAACCTCGACGAGCCGCGGGAGCGGACCCCGGGCCGCCGCCTCGATCTCGCCGTGGTCCTCCCGCAGCTCGGGGGGAATGAAGGGGAGCCCCACGGCGGCGTAGACCTCCTCCTCGGTTTTCCCCGCGATGCAGACGGCATCGGAGGGAACGGTTGCAGCCTCCTCGGGAGCCTCCGGATCGACGGCCTCGCCGGGGGCCACCTGGAACACCCCGTACTCCGAGATCTTCAAGCCGCGCTCGACCCCGCGCCGCCTGAGCTTCACGTTGTGCTCCTTGGAGCCGGTGAAGTAGACGAGGGCGGCGCCGAAGCAGTCCGGCGGCACGACCCGGAGGTCGACCTGGAGGCCGGCGCCTAAAACGACGCTCGTCTTGGTGTCGCCGCTCCCGAGGACCGATTGCACTTGCGGATAGGCGAGGAAGCGCTCCATCACCGGCCGCGGCTCGAGCGACGCGGCGAGGAGGTCGATGTCCCCCACGGTCTCCTGGCGCCGCCTGTAGCTCCCGGCCGCTTCCAGCCGGAGGACGCCGGGCGCGCCTTCGAGGTAGGCCATCAGGGGCCGGACGTAGCGTTCGGCGTCCCACAGCAGCTGGCGCTCGCCGCGTTTTTTCCATTCTTCGATCCCGGCGAGGATCTTCTCCTGGCTTTTGGCCCCGAACCCGGAGAGCACGGCGATCCTCCCTGCCTTCCCCGCCGCCTCCAGCGCCTCGACCGAATCGATCCCCATCTCGTCCCACAGCCGCCGGGCCTTCTTGGGGCCCAATCCCGGCAGATGCATGAGGTCGATCAGGGCGCGGGGGAACTGGGCGAGGAGCTCATCCCGGTAGACGAGCGTCCCCGTCGTCACCATCTCCTTGATGTGATTCGCCATCTCCTTGCCGATCCCCGGCAGCTGGGTGAGCGGCGTGCCCTGCTCGACCAGCCGGGCCAGGGGAACGGTCTGCACCTCGACCGTCCGCACCGCATTCCGGTAGGCCCGGATGCGGAACGTGTTCTCCCCCTGGATCTCCAGGATGTCGGCGACTTCGGCCAGGGTGCGTGCGATCTCGACGTTGTCCATGGGGAGATCGTATCGGAAGAAGGGGCCGCCGCGGGCGCCTGAGAAGGTCCACTAACCCACCGAGAGGTTGGGGGGATCTATCGCCGGTGGGGACAGTTCGCTGGAGCGGCCCCAGGAGGGGGCGTCCCCAACTCAACCACATCCGTCGATGGAGGAACGGAATCATGAACCTGACCTACGCCAAGCCCGAGAGGAGAGGGGCCTTCGGGACCTTCTCGATCATCCTGCTGCTCGCCATCATCCTTGCCTTGCCTGGTGTCCAGCCCGCAACGGCCATGTCGAATCCTCAGTTCGACGTCACCGGAGTGTGGAAAAATCAGCTCGGCCAAACTTTCCAGCTTTTTCAGGACCGGGATGAAGTCCATGGCATCCTGGTGAATGCCGGGTTTGCGCATCGCATGGAAGGAAGATACGTCAGCCCCACCAAGATCAAGCTCATCCTGATCCGGCGCGTTCGATCTGGCGGGTGCGCCATGACGATGACAGTCGACATCGTCGCCAATTCGGCCAACTCGCTTCTTCTGACCTCGGTCGCGGCAGAGAATGCCTGCGGATTGACCGCGGGACAGAGCTTCCCGGATACCTTCACGCGCGTTTTATAGGTCGGCGCCACGGTCCGGGCTCCCTTCACGCCAAGGCGAGGATCGTCTTCGTTCCGACGGTCCTCGCCTGTGGCTGGCGGCGGCTGGCGGCCGGTTCCTTGTGCTTGATCCACGTGAACGAGATCGTGCTCGGGAAACGAGGGATCAGCTCCGATACCGCCCTCCGGCTGGCGCGCTATTTCGGAACCTCGGAGCGCTTCTGGCTCGGGCTCCAGATGGACTTCGATCTCGAAGAGGCGAGAACTGCCCTGGCGGAAACTCTTCGAGCGGGAGAGGTGCCACGGCGATGCGCCGCCATCTCCGCCGCGCTCAAAGTGGCAACCTTCGCCTGGTTGACCACGTTCAGCAACATGGCGCCACACCGACTCGCCGGTAATTTCCTACAGACTCAACATCATACGAAGAGATTGATCCACGAGATGGAGCTTCTCTTCGCTGACTACCGTCGCGAGGTGGCGCAGCGCTCGTTGGCCGGTGTCGACCGTGACGACCTGGTCCGTTTCTACCCAACGGGGCTTGGGCTGCCAGCTGGTGTCGGCCAGACGGAGGTCGGAGGGGGTAATCGCGACGCGCCATTGAAAGCGGGGCCGCTCGGTGGTGGTGATCGGACACAGGATGACCGTGCCGAAGTTGGATCGGTTCAGCGCGTCCGTGGAGACCACCAGGCAGGGCCGTATCCCCTGCTGCTCGCGTCCCCTCTTGGGGTCCAGATCGAACATCCAGATCTCGCCGCGCAACGGTCTAGGGCTCTCCATGAGTCCCAGACCTCCCGCCGGCGAAGCCGCCCAGCAAGAGCTCGCGCTCTGCGAAATCCTCGGGAGTAAGATCCTCCGCTGCCTGATTGAACATCGCGAGCAACTCCCTCTCCTTCTCCCGAGCCTGCTCGCGCTCGATGAGTTGGCGGATGAACCCGGCTTTGTTTTTGCCGCCTCCGGAACGGAGCTCTAGCCAGGCATCGGTGTCGCTCGCGATACGAACGCTGATCTGATGGTCTTTGGCGGTGGCTGGCATTCTGAAATCCTCCTGACCTTCATGAGGATACCAGATTGAAGGGCAATGGTGAGCTCGGGCGGATTCGCGCTTGGCGTCAGCGGGTGTAGAAGCGGCCGGCCTACCGGGGCTAGCCCTCCGGTTCATTCCCAGAGGCCGCCACCGCCTTTTCCTCGTCGAACCCGGGGACGAGCGGCTGGTTCGGTTTCTCCGGCTTGCGGCTCTTGCGTGGCTTGAGCCCGAAGCGGCGGAGCTCCTGGCTGTCCGGTCCGTAGACCGCCTGGAGGAAACGGCGGAGGCGCTTCTCCGCCTCCTCGCCGCGGACGATGGCCGCGCGCAGCCGTTTCGCTTCGACCAGCGTCCGGCTGCGGAGCCTCAGGTGCGCGTTGCGGCTCTTTTTGGCTTCGGCGAGGGCCTCGGCGAGCTCCGTACGGGCTGTGGCGAGCCCCGGATGCTCGCTGGCCGCCTTCTCGGAGTTGCTGGTGAGCGCCTCCCAGCCGTCGGTCTGCTGGGCAAACGACATTTTGGGCATCGTACGCTCCTCGTGGCAGGGGTTGGAGAACGGCGGCGGAGTCTATCGCAGCTCGTGAGCTTCGGGGAGGGTTCCCCCGATTTAGGGGAGGGGTTCCCCCAAATTGGGGGTGTCTTCCCCAATTTGGGGGAGGAGCTCCCCGCTTTGGGGGAAGAGCTCCCCAATTTGGGGGAACACTCCCCCAAAATAGGGGAGGAGTCCCCCGAAATTGGGGGACCCTCGCCCCTTTTTGGGGAAGAGTCGCCCCATTTCGGGGAGGGGCTCCCCGAAATAGGGGAGGAGTTCCCCAAAATCGGGGAGGTCTTCCCCAGGTTCCGGGGCGGGCAGGACCGGCTCGGGGCGGAGGCGGTCTTACCCCGCTCTTACCCCGCTCTTACCCCGCTCTTACCCCGCTCTTACCCGGTACTGGCAGGCTCGGGGCTTTGCCCCTACCGTCTGCCTACCTGCTCGAACGAGCGACCCTGGGGGAGAGAGCCGCTCCGTTCAGCACGGTAACCCGAAACGCCCCTATGGGCAAGATGGTGGGGGGGCGTCACCCTCTACTGCGACCGCCACGAGCGCGGCTTCTCTCTACTCGTCGAAGAGCCGATTGACGATCGCGTACTGGACCAGGTCGAAGTTCTCGGTCAGGCCCATTTTCTCGAGGATCCGGGTGCGATACGTGCTGATGGTTGGCACGGAGAGCCCGAGGCACTGGGCCGTGGCCTTCACGGTCTTCCCCGCGGCGAGGAGCCGGAAGACCTGAAACTCCCGGTCGGAGAGCAACTCGTGAGGCGGCAGTCCCGACGCGTTGCCAATCTCGCCGGCCAACTTTTCCGCCAGCGTTGGGGTGACGTACCTGCCGCCTGCCAGCAGTTTCCTGACCGCCGTCACGAGATCCGCCGCGGCGGTCTTCTTGGTCAAGTAGCCGGCCGCTCCCGCCCGCAGGGCCCGCACCGCGAACTGCTCCTCCGAATACATGCTGAGCACCAGCACCGGCAGCTTCGGACGGATCTGGCGCAGCTCTTTGAGCGCGTCGAGGCCGCTCATGCCCGGCAACGAGATGTCGAGGATGAGGATGCCCCACTCCTCTTCGCGAGCTTTCTTGACCGCCTCTTCGCCGCTTGCGGCATCGCCAAAGAACGCGTCCGCAATCGCCTCCCGCAGGATCTGCTTCAATCCCCGCCGCACGACTTCATGGTCGTCCACCAGCAGGATTCGGGTCATAGGAGAGCGGGAGCAGTCATTGCGTGCGAGTCCTTGAGCGGGCAGACAATCTATGGCTTCAAAGCGCCGAGGGCTATCGTTCTAGGAGCGACGATTCTGTCGTCGCGCGAATGATACGGCGCGGGCGATCAGGGTCCTGGCGGAAGGCGCGCCTCGACGGTGGTTCCATGGCCGGAAGCCCTGCGGACCGAGATGTCTCCGCCCAGTGCGCGGGCCCTCTCCCGCATCCCGAGCAAGCCCAGAGACCGCGTGTCCGCGATCTTATCCTCAGCGATCCCGCGACCATTGTCGGTCACCGCGAGGATGACGTGGTTGCCTTCTCGGGCGAGGCGGATCTCGACCTCGCTCGCCTCGGCGTGGCGCACGACGTTGGTGAGCGCCTCCTGGAGGATGCGGAAGAGGGCCGTCGACCGTTCTGCGTCTAAGTGTGTGCTGCCCAGCTCCAAGCGGAGGCGGCAGGAGATGCCGGTCCGCTTCTCGATCTCTCCCGCGTACCATTCGACCGCCTCCGCGAGACCCAGATGGTCCAGGATGGCGGGCCGCAGCTCCGTCGTGATCCGCTGCACGGTGTCCACTGCGCTGTCCAGCATCTGGATCATCGACTGCAGCTTCTCCGCGATCTCCGCGCGCGGCTCCAGGCTCTTTTCCAACCAGGCCACTTCCATGTGCAGTGCGGTCAACTGCTGCCCGATTTCGTCGTGCACTTGACGCGCGATCCTCGCGCTCGCTTCCTCGCGGACGGCGTTCAGCCGCTCCGAGAGTCCCCGGATCTCTATGACACGGCTCTGCATGAGAAGCAGCGCGAGCACCAGAAGGGTGACACCGAAAACGATGAAACCGAGCTCGTCCGCTCCGTGCCGCGGGTGCGCGGCGGTGAGCGACAGGTCGGCCGGAACGAAGACCGCAGCCGCCATCCCCGCATAGTGCATGCCGCAGACGGCTCCCGCCATCACCAAGGCGCTGCCGAGTCGGAGCAGCCGGCTGCGCAGGTTGAAGGCGAACCAGAGCGACAGGATTGCCGCCGCGACCGCGATCAGGACGGACGCCAGAATCAGGCCTGGCCGCCAGACGATCCGGGCGGGCATGCGCATCGCCGCCATGCCCGTGTAGTGCATCGTCACGATCCCCAGACCTGTAAAGCTCCCTCCGGCGAGGAAACGAACCTGGCCCCGGCGCTCGCTGGCGGCGGCATAGAGCCCAATCCCGGTGACCAGGATGGCGAGCAGCAGCGACGCCAGGGTCACCGGCGGATCGTAGGTGACCGGAAAGGGCATCCTGCATGCCGTCATCGCAATGAAGTGCATCGCCCAAACGGCGCCGCCGCCCATCGCCACCGCCGCAGGAACGAGCCCGGCGACCCGCGGACGGCCCTGACGATGAGAAATGTTAACGGCGCATTGGAGGGCGCAGTAGGCCCCAAAAACCGAGATCAAATAGGATAGGCCGACGAGCGGGAGCCCGTGGCTGCACTGGAATGTGTGAAGGGGTTGCATCGCCGACCCGCGCTCATCTCACCTTCACGTAGATCCAAGGCAAGATTCCCCTACAAGCTCAAACTCTACCACACCCCAGGTCTGTGCGCGGGTCGCTACTGCGCCGCAACCTGGAACGCGGTGTGGGCGGCGGTGGTTCGAGCTTTAGAGCCGTTGCTCCGGAGTCCCCGGATCCTCCCGCCGGCCCAGCGGGTCGAGGGGCATCCGCTCCGAATCGCCGAAGAGACGGAGGACGTCCAGGGGATCGCACTGCGCCAGCCGGTGGTAGAGGCGGAGGGCGGCTTCGGCCTCGGCGAGCCAGAGGGAGCAGCGCTCGGGCGACGGCTCGCACCGGTCGTCGCCGACGGAAGCCGCCAGCAGGGTGCTGTGATTGCACAGGGACCGCGCCCAGCAGGCCCGGCAGGGCAAGAGGTCCGGATCGAGGGCGGACTCCGGCTCGATGCGCGGCTCGCTCCCCATCAACCGGCGGACCATGCGAGTCAGTGGCCGATAGTCGACCGGGATGCGGCGCGCCTGGAGATCGGACGCCATCTCCTCGCCAACCGCCAGCAGGTCGTGCCGGTACTGCGCCTCTACCGTCAGCAGTTGGGTGTCCGCCAGCGCGGAAAGGTCGGCGTACACGGCCTCCAGATGGCGAATTCTGGACCGCTTGGCCCAGGACCAAAGGTCGAGGAGCCGGGCGCCGCCGGCGAGTGAGCACTGCACGTTGATGCGATCCATCATGACTACGAGCAGCAACAGGGGCGCCGTGGCGGAGGCCCAGGCCTGCTGCTCGGCCGGCGCGACGCCAAGGGCCGGGAAGACGCCACAGCGCAATCGCACGTGGAGCGGCGACGAGGTGAGGAAGGCGGCGGCGGCAGGCGTCACCTTCCGGCTGTCGAGGACGAGCTCGAACGAGGCTTCCTGGCCGGCCAGGGCCGCCATCTGGCGTGCTTCGACCCCCACGCGCTCCACCAGCGGCGCCCCGGGGAACGTGCCGTTCCAGTCCAGCAGGAGCTGCACCCGCGCCACACCAACGCTCTGCCTGAAGACCGACTCCAGAACCTCCCTCACCTCACCTTCGGTGAGCGGGGAGACCCGGGCGTGCACCTCATCGTCGAAACGGTCGATGGCCCAGAAGCTCCACCAACTCCCGGAGTCGAGAGGACCGCGGTCCAATCCGCCGGCCCAGCCCACCCAGCTTTCCGTGGAGAGAAGGTCTTCGTTGATCAGCCAGCTCAGCAGGTCGTCATCGAGATCGCCGGTCTCCAGGGCCGGCACAACGTGCCAGCGAAGCTCCTCCGGGACTTCCAACACGGACGCCCTCTCCAGGTCGTAGATCAGCGTGCACGAGCCATCGGCGTCGAGCAAGGGATGCATGACTCTCCACCGTAAGACACCCGGCATGAGGATTCTGGCAGTGTTCATGATCCATCCTCCTTCGAGAAACAGAGACAACGCGGCGTCGAGATTTCTTCATGGCTAATGCAGTTGCCGGCTTCCCGATATGAAAGTAAGCAATACATCCCCAATGCAGTTGGAAGGGCGCAGCGCATCCTAATTTACTGCTCGGATGACCGGAGAGCTATCGTTGTAACGGAGTAGTTTCTGTAGGATTGTGGTAGGCGACACGTGTCATCGCCAGGACGACACCAGCGGCCCTACCTCAGCTGGGACGAGGCGCTCGCCCGGGCCGCGCAGGGCTTTTGTGCCGCCGTCGAGAAGAAGGGGCCCGAGACCTTCGGCCTCTTCGGTCTGCTCGAAGACGACCAACGAGGTGAACTACCTGGCGCAGAAGTTCGCCCGGACGTCGTCGGCAGCAACGACATCGACAGCTGCAACCGGACCTGACACGCCCCCGGCGTCGTCGGTCTGGCGACGGTCTGCCGCAGATTTCATTCAGTGCCGCTTCCGTATCGCCCTCAAGGCCTGCTCCTCGAAAACGCACCGTGAGAGAGCAACAAGGTCCGAGAGAACCTGGAAAAGCGCCTGGTCGGTTGAATCGGTCAGAAGGACAGGGCGGAGAAGCGAGTCCGCGGGCCAGCCGGCCGAGTCCTTGGCGAGCATGGCAGCGGAGCCATCGATGAGATAGAAGAGGTAGAAGAATTGATGGGGTGAGACGTCGAGCGCAGCGAGCACCTTCTCCAAGGAATCGAACTTCGGGAGTTCCTTTCCGCTCTCATATTTCGAGAGCTGGCTCTTGCCGATCCCGGCCCGGTTCGCGACCGCCGCCTGGGAGAGATCTCTTAGTTCGCGCAGGAGCGCGATCGCCCGGCCAATGTTTCGGAACATCGCTCTCCTTCACCGCCGGTTCGCGGGTCGCCTCACATGCTTCCGGCACTGCATCCTGCACTGACGCTACTCGGTGCACCCTATTGCCGCATCCTCGTTATCGGAGACGTCCGCGGTCAGGCTCTCCGGAGCGTGGCGTTTCATTCATCCTCCCGCTCCATGCCGATGCGCTCCAGCAAAGCGTGCGCCTCTTTGAAGGTGGCCGTCGCCGCGGAAGAGCAAAACTCCTGCAACTCTTCGCGATGCGGGAAGAAACCCTGCGAACGGCTGAGTGCCCCCAAGATTTCCAGATACGGACCTGCGGAACGGGGCCGATCCTCATAGAGATACAGGACGACGAGGCACAGGCACGCCTTGGACGCCTCGAAGTTCTGTCCCAAGCTGTGGAAGACGTCGAGTGCATCGGCCAGCCTGGTTTCAGCTACCCGCGGTGAGCTGAAGAGTCGAATGCGGCCTTCCATGGAGTCCATCTCGGCCGCGACCAAGGGGCTGACGTTCCCTCTTGTGTTGTTCTGCCAGAACACGTCGATGATCACCAACGTCGCCGCCGTCCGAGCTACCCCCGTCATGTAGGCGGCTGCGTCATCGGGGCCGAGTATCCTTTCAAGGTGACGCTGAGCGGCGGCCTGGTCGCCGCGGCGAAGCTCTTTTTCAACGATACCGAGCACAGCCTTCGCCTGGCCCACAGGATCGCCGAGTTCTCCAAAAAGGCCCGCGGCGTTCTTGCGAAGCTCTTGGGCCTCCTTCGGGAAGCCCTGGTCATCGCGCAATTCCGCGAGAGAAAGGAGAATGCGGGCTCCGAGGGACCGATTCCCCACCGCTGCAACATGAAGCTTTGCCTGCGCGAATGCCCGTTCGGCTTCCAGGAGATCCTTTTCCGTCCGCAAGGAGTCGCCGAGCGCAAGCTCAGCCTCGGCGAGAAGAGGTTGCCGGACGCTCTCCAATTCCACGTTTCGCGCGACGGCGAGAGCCAGACGCGAAAGCTCCGTGGCTCGGCCGACCTCCGGGTTCAAGAAACGTTTCGCCAGACGGAGGAGCAGGTTCGCGAGCAGTTCGGGGGTCGATCGAAGGGCCGTCGAGGAGACCGCACCTTCGAGATTCTCGTAGGAGGCATCCTCGATGATCGCTTCCGCGACGTCCAGCCGCCCAGGCTGGTTCAGTGCAAGTTCCAAAGCCTCACAGATCGCCTGGGAGCTCGCCTCGTTGCTACCGGCCGCCGGGGGCAGCCCGTCCGTCTCTCGTTTAGGGCTCATAGGCCCTCTCGCTTCCGCGCGTCCGTTGCCTGGGTTCATCGGGTCTTCCTTTCGGGTTCAAAAGTCTTGGGGTCACCGAGCAGCGCGCGGCAGAGGGCCTCCCGGAGCCGTCTCGGTGTGTCGTCGATCGCCCTTTTGAGGGCGGAGAAGAGAGCGGGGTCCTGAACCGGTCCTCGTCCGAGAAGGAGGTAGTCGGTGGTGACTCCGAGCGCTTCGGAGAGCGCCACGACGGTCTCCGTACGGGGCCAGGCGTAGCCGCCTTTCCAGCGGCGCAGGGCCGAGGACGTGCTCCCCACCTGAACCGAAAGCTCCTTCCAGGAGAGTCCGCGGGCCTCCCGCAACTCGTTGACCCGGTCGGCGAAGGCTCGTCTGTTGAGGTCCGGCATTCTCGCTCCCCTCCGTCTGCTCCTTCGTGGAGCAGGACTGGTGCGAGATTAGGAACACTTGGAATCAACGTCAAGCAAAGCGCTCTCTAGTCGGCGATTTTGTCTTGAGGTTGCGCCACTTCCTTGCGGTTTCGCTCTTCGATGCCGGGTTTGCTGGTAGGAAACATGGGTTGCGGCAAGCGGGAACAGCTGGCCGCTCACTTTGTGGCGGTTCGAGGAGCACAAAGAGCTCGCCTCTTGCGACACTAGAGCCGTCCGCAACGCTCGCCGTTGCCCCGCGGGCGCCGGGGCCACTTCCGGCCTCCGAACGTTCCGCGGCCAGGAGGTTTTATGTCTGGAAGAAAGCTGCGTTACCTCGGGATGGTCCTCTCTCTCGCCGCCCTTCTCGGCTTTGCCGCGGAGGCGAGGGCCGCCCAGCCGCGGGCGGCCCGGGCGCCGGCTCGCCAGGTCGGTGTGCTGGAGTGGGCCTGGGATTGGGTGCTCGGCTGGTTCGGCGGGCCGGGACAGGCCCTCCGGGCCGACGCGAGTTGTGGAATCGACCCTGACGGCCGCTGCGCCTCGGTGAGAGGCGACGCGAGTTGTGGCATCGACCCCAACGGCCGTTGCGCCTCGGTGAGCGGCGATGCGGGTGGGGGCCTCGACCCCAACGGCGGACACTGAGCTTTATCCGCGGGGGCGGAGTCCGTCCTGTCCTGCCGCCCCCGCGGTTCTCGATGGACGTATTGCGGGATGCGGACTTGTGCGATAATCCTAGAATCGAATCTACGGAAGCAATGCGGAGGGAACCTTGAGCGACCACCCGACATCTCCGTCCGTCGCGGCTTTCCTGCAGGGCAGGCTTGCGCCGGGAGAGGCCCGGTCCGTCGTCGCCGACCTCCTCCACGGCGGCGGCCCGGGTGTGGAGGCGATCTGGCCGACCGTCGAAGAGGAAGCCTACGAGCCGGCGGTCCGCGCCGCCATCACCACAGCCGACACGAGGCAACGGGAATGGGCCGCCGCCGAGAAGTGGCTGTCGACCTATTACCTGAAGGGGCGCCAGCCGTTCTCCGACTATCCGCTCAAGAAGAAGCGGCGGCTCGCGACCTGGGGCTTCTGCCAGGTGCTCCTGACGGCCAGCCATGCCCTCCGCCGGGACTATCCCGGCCAGATGGTCCACCTGGCCGAGATCGCGGTCGAGGCCTCTGGCCTCCTCTGCTATACGCCCTTCCGTTTCGAGCAACTCCAGGACCTGGAGGCGCGGGCCTGGGGCGATCTCGCCAACGCCTACCGCGTGGCGGACGACCTGCCGCGGGCGGAGAAGGCCCTGGCCGCGGCTTTCAGGCGCTATGAACGTGGAACCCGCGACCCGCTCCTCCTGGCCCGGCTGCGGGACCTCGCGGCCTCTCTATTCGCCGCGCAGAGGCGCTTTGAAAAGGCATACGACTCTCTCGCGGTGGCCAGGGCTATCTTCCTGCGGCTCGGCGACCGCCACCGTGCCGGCCGCACGCTCATCAGCGCCGGCTACTTCAGGGGCGATGACGGCGAGCCTGGGGTCGCGATCGGTCTCCTTCTTCGGGGACTCAAGGAGATCGACCGGGACCGGGACCCCGACCTGACCTATGGGGCCCTCCACAACCTTGTCCTCTTCGCGACGACGGTGGAGGCCTACGAAGCGGCACTTGAATTTCTTTCGATGCTCCGACCTATGGCCGTGCAGCGCGCGAGTCGAATCGAGTGGATCAGGCTGCGATCCGTCGAGGGGACCATCGCCATGGGCCTCGGCAACCTCGAAGCAGCCGAGCATGCCTTTGCCGAAGCAAGAAGAGCCTTCGCCAAGGAGGAGCTCCACCACCATGCCGCTTTCATGGGCTTGCATCTTGCCGCCGTCTGGTTCCGGCAGGGGAGGACGGCCAAGATCCAGGCTATCGTCGCCGAGCTGGTCGCGAGCTTCAGCCGCGTCCAGGTCGAGGAAGAGGCGCTCGCCGCGCTGGTGCTGCTGCACAAGGCCGTAACTCAGGAGCGCGCGACGCTGGAGCTGATCGAGAGGACGCGCGCGTTCTTCGGCCGGCTCGCGGAGGGGCCGCGGCGTCGGGAGGCTGGCGTCTAAGGCTCGGCCTTTTCGTCCGCGGCGGCAGGCGACTCGAAGGGGGAGCCGGCTTCCGCGGGGAGGAGGCCCAGCTTCCCGAGCTCCTCTTGGAAAATGAGCCGCACCTCGCGCCGTGCCACCGGGGTGAGCTGCCCCTTGCCCCGCCTCGGAGGATAGACGTCCTCGATCGCCGGCTTCACCTGGTCGAGGACATTGCCCGCCTCCACGGCCGGATACGCCTGCCGGAAGAACTGGCCCGGGGAGAAACCCAGGAACTTCCCGAGTTGGAGGATGTGCTGGACCTTGAGGTCGGTCGTCCGCTTGAACACGTGGCGAAGCCAGCCGTGCCCGACCCCAATCCCCCGCTCGATGTCCCTCTGGGACCGACCGGAGCGGTCGACCAGCTCGGCGAGGAGGAAGAGAAGGCGCTGTTCCTCCTGATCCAGATCTTCGTCCATACCCGGGTAATCTACACCGAGAGAGGCCGTTTCCACAGCCCGAAGGCGAAGGAGCGAGCTCAGCCGCCTGGCACGACCGGCGGGCGAAGAGGCGGAGTAGTTTCTGTAGGATTGTGGTAGGCGACACGTGTCATCGCCAGGACGACACCAGCGGCCCAACCTCAACGATGGATGCTGTGTGCTCCTGCGGCCTGGTGAGATGCCTTCGCGGTTGCCACCGGCCGGTTGGAGAAGGCGCCTGTTCTCACCGGAGACCCCGAGATCCTATCCTTACCAGCGACGGTGGTCCGTGTCCACAGGCTCGACCGGTACGGGTGAGCCCGAGGTTGACGGATTATGACGCTTCGCGTTATAGCCTAGCCGGTGATCAGATCCGGATCTGCTTCGATTGGCGCGGTTCCGACGCCTACGAAGTGGAGATCGTGGATTACCACTGACTGGGAGCCCTTATGCCGCAGAAGCTACCGAACGTCCATCCGGGTGAGATCCTGTTGGAGGAGTTCCTGAACCCGCTTGGGATCAGCCAGAACCGGCTGGCCCGGGAGATCCGGGTGCCGCCCCGGAGAGTGAACGAGATCGTTCTCAGGAAACGAGGGATCAGCCCCGATACCGCCCTCCGGCTGGCGCGCTATTTCGGAACCTCGGAGCGCTTCTGGCTCGGGCTCCAGATGGACTTCGATCTCGAAGAGGCGAAAGCCGCTTTGGCGGAAACGCTCGAGCGGGAGATCCGGCCGCTGGCATCGGCTGCCTGAAGTGCCGGCGATCGCGGCAGCGTTACGCCGTGGGTCCCTCCCCCATGGGCGGGAGGTGGTTGGGTCAGGGGGGAGGATAGGAGGGGGGCACCTACGCACCTACGTCGCATGCGAGCGTAGCCAGTCTCGCAAAGCCTCGTTGAGGCGCGTCTGCCAGCCGGCACCGGTGTGCCGAAAAGCCTGAACAACGTCCGCATCCAGCCGAATGTTCACATGTTCCTTCGTTTGGGCCGCCGGGGGGCGACCGCGCTTGGGCTTGAGCATTTCCTTCGCGGCAGCCTCGCCCAGTAAGCCTGGCAGCACGTCTTTCGCCGGGAGCGCCTTGGCGAACCACTCGGCGCCGGCCTCGGGGGCCTCGTCGTCGATCCGTTCAGGGTCAGGCTTGCGCGGCATATCGGCTCCTTTCGCGAGTGCGAGTCCTCGGGTCAGGATGTGCTGCTGGGTGGAAGCGGGCCTACTAAAGTAGAGCGAGGAACTCGTCCACGGTCATCCCGGCCGTCCGGATCAGGCCTCGCAAGATTCCGATCGCCAGTTCTTTATGCTGGGGGATCGAAAGGTTGACGCGTACGCCGGGCTTGCTCAGGACCAGATGGCTACCGACCTGCCCGCCAGCTTCCCAGCCAGCCCGCCGGAAGGCCTTGGCCGCCTCTTTCCCAGAGATGTTCCCGAGCTTGCCCATCCTCTAGACGGCGACTACCAAAGGAAGTACCCCTTCGCGCTTCGGTAGGGCTGCAAGAGCCTTCTGATCCTCTACCCACAGCCAAGCCGTGATCGCCTCTCGGATGTTCTCGAGGGCTTCCTTCTCGTCCCGGCCTTGAGAGAAGCAACCCGGAAGTGCGGGACATTCTGCGACGATCCAGCCGGCTTCATCCGCTTCTTCTAGAGTTACGTGGAAAATCATGCGCCTAGTATAGCCCCAACCTCGCCCCTCGTCGTGCCGTATCAAGGAGACGCCATGCGCGTAGGGAAATGATGAAGGTAGCCTGCGGGGCGGGTAGGGGCAGAGCCCCCGTGCCTGCCCGCATGGGCGTAAGGTAGCGCCATTGGGGTGCCATGCCGGTGGTCGTGGGCATGTGGCTGCGTCGAACGGTTGGCATGAGATGGGGGAGGTTGCCGATCCGGAGGTGAGGAATGCACGTAACCCTTTGTGAGCTTGAGCAGCAAGCCCGTTCCCTGCCGGCTAAGAGCGCGCTCGCCTCGTCGAGATGCTTCTCGAATCGCTGCGGGAACCCCAGGTGGCCGAGATCGAGGCCGAGTGGGAGCGGGAAATCGCCGACCGGGTCGCCGCTTACGAGCGAGGGGAGACGGAGACTTTCGCAGTCCCTGAGGTGTTCGCCGAAGCTAGACGGCTTGCCAAGTGAAGGCCGGCCTCCGTCAGGTCCATCCAGAACGCTGTTCATATAGCAGTCGAGAAGTCTTCGCTGCCATCTTCGAGAAGCCTGTAGTCGAAGACCAATAAGTCTTCGCCCTGCTGGCGATGATTGTCCTGAATCTTGAGGATCTTGAGCGCGGCGTAACGGGCAGCGTGGTTTTCGAGTACCACAACTTGTTGAAGGAGTGGACTCTGCACGCGCGAGCCGTAGTGCAAGGTACTCGCGTGCTTGATGTCGCTGATTTCTTCGCCCCTGTTCGCAAGGGCAACGGAGACGTTTGTCCTATCTGAATAGCAGTGTATTGTTTGATCGCTCCCTCGAGACCAGTGGGTGAGGAATTCATAGTTTCCTTGGCCCAAACGGTAGAAGCCATCGTGTTGCGAGTAATTGAAGCTCGCTCGCCCAATAGGGGCTGTACTCTCAGGGTACTGCAGCGGTGAGCGGTGCAGATCGATGGCAAGCGCCTGTGCCCGTCGCGTAACGGTGACATACCAGTCATCCCTGCGCCGCTTCAGTTCCTCTGGTCTGTATGCCGTACTGCCGACTGGATGCCGAGGATTGAAGGCTAACACCTCGGCATGGCAGTCTGGGCAGAGTGGGGCGCAGTTGTCGAAAGTGTTTGGCCCACCGTCAGCCTCTTGAACAATGTGGTGACACTGGATACGTGTGTGTTTGCGTTCGTGGCAGAGGCAACACTGGCGTTGGCATGCGATAAGGGCCTCAAGACGGATGCTCTCAGGAAATGGCATATGCCACCCAACCCTTCCGTTGCAAGACCTGCGATTGACGGAACTTCTTCCCTCTTCCGCCTCCCTTATGCTATCATCACCCTCATCGAGAGGATCGTCCTCTCCACCCAAACCAAGCGGGGCCGACAGAGCGGTAACTCCGTCGACCCCCGACCACGCACGAGGAGTGACTCATGCGCAGTCAGCCCCATAGTACCAGTCCGTCCGTTCCCTCCTTAGACAACGCTTTCACCCCCACCTACCTGGCCCACCTGCGCGAGCAGGATGAAGTCCTGACCGCCGCCGAGGCCGAGATGGCCGGGCCTTGGAAGGAGGAGCCGGTCCGCGGCAAGCCCGGGGCGGTCGCCGTGCTCCGGGTGTGGGAAGAGCTCGACGCCGGAGACCGGCCCGTCGCCGTGTGGTGGCATCCGGAGACGGCGCGGCTTCTTACCATCCTCCTTCCCGCCCTCGACCGCGAGCCGCTCTTCTATATAGAGGACGGGGAGACCCCCGAGGGCTACCCGGTTCTCGCCACCTACGGCGAGCAGGGTCCCCAGGTCGCCGGCTGGTTCGCCCGGAACGAGCCGCGGTGGGCCGAGGGGCTGCACCTCCTGGAGGCGCTGGTCCGCTCGCCTCTCGCGCTCGCCACGCTGCTCGAAGCGGCGGGGCCGGGGGCCGAGGAGCAGGTCGGGCGGATCCGCGCCCGGCGCCAGCGGGCGTAGAAGGGTAGGAAGAGAACCCCGGGGTGGCTCTTAGCCACTCCGGGGCTCTCACTGGGAACTGTTGGCTGAGGGGCAGAGAGCCCGAGTTATCGCGCCGTGGCCAACGGGTTCGTCCAGAGCAGACCCGGAAACTTACTGAAGTCTGCGTCGGTCGAGCAGAGCTCACACTGGTGCTCTATGGCGAGGGCCGCCAGATGGGCATCGGTCGTCAGGTTACCAGCCGTGCCGACACTTTCCAGAAAGTCGAAGACGATCGAGGCATGCCGGCGGCCCGGTTCCAGGATGATGACTTGGGGTTGGGCAAGCCAGGCGCGAACCTCGTTACACGCAGCCGAGGCCGACAAAGGCTCGCGGAAGACCTTCCGCTGGGTGGACAGGCGGACAAATCCCAGCATCACCGCCCAGCAGAGGGCTACCGGGCGAGGGCTGCTCAGTGTCGCTTCCCACCACTCCTTCGCAGGCAGGTGAGATGCCGCCCCCTGGTTGTAAGCGTAGAGGATAAGGTTGAGGTCCGGGAGGATCATCCGGAGTGCTGGCGCGCGAACTCTTTGGTATCGAGCTCATCCAGCAACTGGTTCATCTTGTCGGGATCGAGGCCCGGCTGGAGACCAGCGACAAAGGCGCGAATCCGAAACGGCGGCGGCACGACAGGCTTCTCAGTCATGCCAAGACCGATTCTCAGGGCTTCGTTGACCGTGGCCTCGACGCCCTTGCCGCTGCCTTGGACAGCGCGCTCGAGTCGCTCGGCGACGTCAGGGTCGAAGGTAAGGGTCGCACGCATACATCAAATGATGATGTCCCCGGCAGAAGGTGTCAAGGCGCCCCGGGGCGGCTCTCCACCGCCCCCGGACTTCTGTCGAGGGCTTTTTGGGGCGGAAGCCCAGCCCCGGCAGGGGCGACGGCCAGGGGCTTGCGCCCCTGGCCATCGCCTGTCGATTTGAAAATTTTCGGCGGGGGGTGCGATCGGACGCCGGGTGGTCCCACTAGCCAGGTGTCCCGGCGATGGAACGCTGGACAGGCTAAAAGGAGATAGACCATGGCCGACAAGAACGAAGTCACCCTGACGTGCAATACGGCGAACTACATCACAAACTTCGCGTACACCGGCACGTTCGTCCATCCGGACGTATCCACCGGGAGCATCACCGCAACATCCAGCGGTGACAAGAAGATCTGGACCGTCACCATCTATTGCGACCGCAAAGGAAGCGACCAGGTCGCCGCGGATTTCCGTGCCCTCTTCAGGGACCCGCCGGCGGTGCACATGTACGCGGACAAGATCATCGACGAGGTCCCGGGAAAGCTGAACTTCTACGCGAGCTTCAAGATGACGACCAGCGACGGTGGCAGCTTCGACATCTACCTCGCTCAGGGCCACCATGGCACCACCAACAACTGGTGGATCGGCTCGAACGAGCTCACCAACGTCCCCACCGGAGCGAAGACGCTCGAGCAGAGGGACCCCAAGGTGAAGGTCGACGTCCGGGCGCCCGACCATGAGTCCTTCCTGTTCACCAAGATTTCTTGACGAGGAGCAGGTCGAAGGTCGTGTCGGCGGGGGGGCGGGAGAGGGCCCGGGGGGGAATGGCTCTTTCCGCCCCCTTGCATTCTCCCCCCGTCCTCCCTATACTCCGCTCTCCCGCTGACGACCTCGCCGGGCGTAAGGGTTTCCAGGCCAACTCCGGGAGTCCCGGAGAGATGGCTTGACGAGCCCTCCGGCATTCAGGTAGGATCTGCGGGTTTCGCCGCCGAGAGTCTCGCCTGAGACTGGGGCGGATCATTCTTCTGAAGACCGACCCCGAGAACCGTTCGGGGTCAACGTGTGAGATCGGGCGCCGTCCAAAAAGCGGGGCCGTAACCACGATCCGCCGCACGTACGTCACTTGGGAACCACGGATCTAGGAGATCTGGACGCATGCCGACGATTCATCAATTGGTGCGCAAGGGGAGAGCCCGCGCGGAGTCCAAGACCAAGAGCCCGGCGCTGCAGAGCTCGCCGCAGAAGCGCGGGGTCTGCGTTCGCGTCTATACCCAGACGCCCAAGAAGCCGAACTCCGCGCTCCGCAAGGTCGCCCGTGTCCGTTTGACCAACGGCATCGAGGTCACGACCTACATCCCCGGCGTCGGCCACAACCTGCAGGAGCACTCGATCGTGCTCATCCGCGGCGGCCGCGTCAAGGACCTCCCGGGCGTGCGCTACCACGTGATCCGCGGCACCCTGGACGCCGTGGGCGTCGACGGGCGCCGCCAGGGCCGTTCCAAGTATGGCACCAAGCGCCCCAAGGCGCAGGACGCCGCCGCTGCTGCCGCTGGTAAGGGCGGCAAGAGGAAATAGGGGTAATTCGAGATGCCGAGGCGCAGAGAAGTCCCGAAGCGCGAGGTCCTGCCGGACCCGCTCTATAGCTCGCAGCTGGTGACGAAGTTCGTCAACGTGGTCATGCGCGACGGCAAGAAGTCGGTCGCCGAGCGCATCCTCTATGACGCCCTGGAGGCGATCAAGGAGAAGACCCAGGACGATCCCATGAAGGTGTTCAAGAAGGCGATCGAGAACGTCAAGCCGGCCGTGGAAGTGAAGTCGCGGCGCGTCGGCGGGTCGACCTACCAGGTCCCCGTCGAGGTGCGGCCGAGCCGCAAGCTGGCGCTCTCCATGCGCTGGATCATCCATACCGCCCAGGGCCGCGGCGAGAAGACGATGCGCGCCCGCCTGGCCGGAGAGCTGCTCGACGCCGCCGAGAACCGCGGGGGCGCCGTCAAGAAGAAGGAAGATACGCACCGGATGGCCGAGGCCAACAAAGCCTTCGCACACTACCGCTGGTAGTACCCTCTGGTAGCCGCTCGAAATCGCAGTCAAGGAATAAGCCGAAGATTCAAAAAGATCGCCGCCTGGCGCTCGCGGGGAAGGTTTCCCCGTCGGAACAACCGGGCATCGCGGATAGAGAAGAGAAGAGACATGGCACGGCAATCGCCCTTAAAAGACACCCGGAACATCGGCATCATGGCCCACATCGATGCGGGCAAGACGACGACCACCGAGCGGATCCTGTATTACACCGGGGTCAACTACAAGATCGGTGAAGTCCACGAGGGTACGGCCACCATGGACTGGATGGTCCAGGAGCAGGAGCGCGGGATCACCATCACCTCCGCCGCCACGACCTGCTTTTGGAAGAAGCACCGGATCAACATCATCGACACCCCGGGTCACGTCGACTTTACGGCCGAGGTCGAGCGCAGCCTGCGCGTCTTAGACGGCGCGGTCGCCGTGTTCGACGCCGTCGCCGGCGTCGAGCCGCAGTCGGAGACCGTCTGGCGCCAGGCCGACCACTACAAGGTCCCCCGGCTCGCCTTCGTCAACAAGATGGACCGGGTGGGCGCCGACTTCGAGCGCACCGTCTCCATGATGCGCTCCCGCCTGGGCGCCTCGCCGGTCGTCATCCAGCTCCCCTGGGGCCGGGAAGACACCCTCCGCGGCATCATCGACCTGGTGACGATGAAGTGCATCTCCTATAAGGACGAGACCCTGGGCGCCGACTACGACCTGGTCGATATCCCCGAGGACCAGCTCGACCGCGCCCACAAGGCCCGCGAGCAGATGGTCGAGGCGATCGCCGAGACCGACGATCCGATGCTCGAGCGCTATCTGTCGGGTGAAGAGGTGACGAACGAGGAGCTGAAGCTCGCTCTGCGCCGGGCGACCATCGCGAACCGCCTGCAGCCGGTCATCTGCGGCAGCGCCTTCAAGAACAAGGGCGTCCAGCCGCTTTTGGACGCCGTCGTCGACTACCTCCCCTCGCCGGTCGACATCCCGCCCATCGAGGGGCTCGATCCGGACAGCGGCAAGCCGATCATCCGCCAGTCGGCCGACGACCAGCCGTTCTCCGGGCTCGTCTTCAAGATCATGAGCGACCCGTATGTCGGCCAGCTCTCCTTCTTCCGGGTCTATTCGGGCCACGTCGATTCGGGCACCGCGGTGCTCAACGCCAAGCGCGGCAGCAACGAGCGCATCGGCCGGCTCTTGAAGATGCACGCCAACAAGCGCGAAGAGATCTCCGAGATCTGGGCCGGCGACATCGCCGCCGCGGTGGGCCTCAAAAACGTCACGACGGGCGACACGATCTGCGATCCGAAGAACCCGGTGGTGCTCGAATCGATGAGCTTCCCCGAGCCGGTCATCGCGGTCTCGATCGAGCCCAAGACGAAGGTCGACCAGGAGAAGCTCGGCATGGCGCTCGGCAAGCTCATGCAGGAGGACCCGACCTTCCACGTGCACACCGACCAGGACACCGGCCAGACGATCATCTCCGGCATGGGCGAGCTGCACCTGGAGATCATCGTCGACCGCCTGGTGCGCGAGTTCAACGTCGGCGCCAACGTCGGCAAGCCGCAGGTCGCCTACAAGGAGACCTTGACCCAGGAGGCCGAGGGCGACGGCCGCTTCATCCGGCAGACCGGCGGTCACGGCCAGTACGGCCACGCCCGGATCAAGCTGCGGCCGACGACGGAAGCGGACTTCATCTTCAACAACAAGATCGTCGGCGGCGTCATCCCGCGCGAGTTCATCAAGCCGATCGAGCAGGGCATCAAGGAAGCGCTGGAGACGGGGCCGCTCGCCGGCTTCCCGGTGACGGGAGTCGAGGTCGACCTGATCTTCGGCAGCTACCACGAGGTCGACTCGTCGGAAATCGCCTTCAAGATCGCCGGCTCGATGGCCTTCCAGGACGCCTGCAAGCGCGCCCGGCCGGTGCTCATGGAGCCCGTGATGTCGGTCGAGGTGGTGACCCCCGAGGAGTACATGGGGACCGTCATCGGCGACATCACCTCGCGCCGCGGCCGCATCCAGCACATGGAAGCGCGCGGCAACGCGCAGGTCATCGCCTGCAAGGTGCCGCTCGCCGAGATGTTCGGCTACGCGACCGATCTGCGGTCGGCATCCCAGGGACGCGCCAACTACAGCATGCAGTTCTCCGCCTACGAGCAGGCTCCCAAGAGTGTCAGCGAGGAGGTCGTGGCGAAAGCTGCCGGGTAAAACCGGCTCATCGACACGACCGACTTAGACGAAGACGAGATTTGAGGAGGGGACCATGGGCAAGGAAAAGTTCAACCGGAACAAGCCGCACGTGAACATCGGCACGATCGGCCACGTCGACCACGGCAAGACGACGTTGACGGCGGCGATCACCCGGGTTCTGGCTTCCAAGGGTCTCGCGAGCTTCGTCGCCTTCGACCAGATCGACAAGGCGCCGGAGGAGCGGGAGCGGGGCATCACGATCGCCACGGCGCACGTCGAGTACCAGAGCGAGAAGCGCCACTACGCGCACGTCGACTGCCCGGGCCACGCCGACTACGTGAAGAACATGATCACCGGGGCGGCGCAGATGGACGGCGCCATCCTCGTGGTGTCGGCGGCGGACGGCCCGATGCCGCAGACGCGGGAGCACATCCTGCTGTCGCGGCAGGTGGGCGTGCCGTACATGGTGGTCTTCATGAACAAGTGCGACATGGTGGACGACCCCGAGCTCCTCGACCTGGTCGAGCTGGAGCTGCGGGAGCTCCTGTCCTCCTACGACTTCCCGGGCGACGACATCCCGATCATCCGGGGCTCGGCGCTCAAGGCGCTGGAGAGCGGCAAGGCCGACGACGAGTGGGGCGGCAAGATCATCGAGCTGATCGATGCGGTCGACTCCTACATCCCGGTGCCGGAGCGGGCGGTCGACAAGGACTTCCTGATGCCGATCGAGGACATCTTCTCGATCTCGGGCCGCGGTACGGTGGTGACCGGCCGCGTCGAGCGCGGGGTGGTCAAGGTCGGCGACGAGGTCGAGATCATCGGCATCCGCGACACGGCGAAGACGATCGTCACCGGGGTCGAGATGTTCAAGAAGCTCCTCGACCGCGGCGAGGCCGGCGACAACATCGGGGTGCTTCTGCGCGGTACCAAGAAGGACGACGTGGAGCGCGGTCAGGTTCTGGCGAAGCCGGGGTCGATCACGCCGCACACGGTGTTCAAGGGCGAGGTGTACATCCTGACCAAGGAGGAGGGCGGCCGTCACACGCCGTTCTTCAACGGGTACCGGCCGCAGTTCTACTTCCGTACGACGGACGTGACGGGTGTCGCGAAGCTTCCGGACGGGACGGAGATGGTGATGCCGGGTGACAACGTGAGCCTCGAAGTGACGCTGATCGCGCCGATCGCCATGGAAAAGGGCGTGCGCTTCGCCATCCGCGAGGGTGGCCGCACGGTCGGCGCCGGTACGGTAACGGATATCGTCAAGTAAAGCGGTGAAGTAGCAGAAGGGTTTAAGAGAAAGACTCCTATGGTCAACGAAAAGATCCGGATCCGCCTGAAGGCGTTCGACTACCGCATCCTGGACACGTCCACGCACGAGATCGTGGACACGGCGCGGAGGACGGGAGCGCGGGTCGTGGGCCCCATTCCGCTCCCGACAGACATCTCGCGTTATACCGTGAACCGCTCGCCGCACGTCGACAAGAAGTCGCGGGAGCAGTTCGAGATCCGCACCCACAAGCGGCTGCTGGACATTTTCGAGCCCACCAGCCAGACGGTGGATGCGTTGATGAAACTCGAGCTGCCCGCCGGTGTGGACGTCGAGATCAAGGCCTTCGGCAAGTAACGACTGAGCTAGCTCAAGCGACGAGGTGCGGTGATGGAAGGCATTCTGGGAAAGAAGCTGGGCATGACCCAGATCTACACCGAAAAGGGGTTGGCGATCCCTGTGACGGTGGTCAAGGCCGGCCCCTGCCTGGTGGTGCAGCGCAAGACCGTCGACAACGACGGCTACGAGGCGGTGCAGATCGGGTTGGTGGAAGATACGAAGCCGAAGAAAGTCGGCAAGCCGCGGACGGGCCACTTCGCCAAGGCGGGCGTCCCGCCGGTGCGCGAGGTCGTCGAGTTCAAGATCGGCGCCGACGACGGGGCGAAGGCGGGAGACGAGGTCAAGGCCTCGATCTTTGAAGAGAACGAGTATGTCGACGTCGTCGGCACCAGCAAGGGCAAGGGGTTCCAGGGGGTCATCAAGCGCCACGGGTTCGGCGGCGGTCGCGCCACCCACGGCTCGATGTTCCATCGCGCCCCGGGCTCGATCGGCTCCTCGGCCTTCCCCTCGCGGGTCTTCGCCGGCATGCGCGCCGCGGGCCGGATGGGCGGCGAGCGGGTGACGGTCAAGAACCTGCAGGTGGTGAAGGTCGATCCCGAGCAGAACCTGCTCTATCTGCGCGGCGCCGTGCCGGGAGCGAAGAACGGCTACCTGACGATCAAGCGGGCGAAGCGCGGCTAAGGGCCACGGGGAGAGATGCATGAAGATCGCGGTCAAGAACTTCGAGAACAAAGAGCTGCGGCAGATCGAGCTGCCGGACTCGGTGTTCGCCTATCCCTATAAGGAGCACCTGATCCATACGGCGGTGCTCTCGTACCTGGCATCCCTGCGCCGCGGCACGCACAAGACCAAGACCCGGGCGGAAGTCTCGGGCTCGGGCAAGAAGCTGTGGCGCCAGAAAGGGACCGGCCGAGCCCGGACGGGCGACATCCGGAACCCGAAGTGGAGGAAGGGCGGCATCGTCTGGGGTCCGGTCCCCAAGGACTGGAGCGACCGGATGACCCGGGCCGAGAAGCGCAACGCTCTGAAGTCCGCCCTGTCGCAGAAGGCCACGGAGTCCGGGATCTACGTCGTCGACAGCCTGGACATCGACAGCCACAAGACCCAGGCGCTCATCAAGCGGCTCTCGGGGCTCGGGATTTCTGGGAAGGGTAAAGCGGGCAAAGCGCTCCTCGTCGACAGCTTCGACAACGAGAAGCTGGCCCTCGCGGTGCGCAACAACCCGAAGTTGAAGGCGGTCGATGCGCTCGCGGTCAACGTCTACGACGTCGTCGACCGGCCCTTCCTGGTGGTCAGCGAGGGTGCGCTCAAGCGGTTGGTGGAGGTGCTCGCGAAATGAGGATCCAGGAAGTCATCAGGCGGCCGCTCATCACCGAAAAGTCGACCCAGCTCCGAGACGAGAAGAACATCATCGCGTTCGAGGTGGCGAGACGGGCCAACAAGATCGACGTCAAGCGCGCCGTCGAGGCGCAGTTCAAGGTCAAGGTCGCCGAGGTGCGGATGGCGCTCGTCCACGGCAAGATCCGCCGGCAGGGCAAGTTCGCCGGCCAGCGCCCGGACTGGAAGAAGGCTTACGTTCGCCTCGCAGAGGGCGAGAAGTCGATCGAGTTCTTCGAGGGGATGTAAAGACATGGCGATCAAACAGAGAAAGCCGACCAACTCGGGGTCGCGGTTCCAGACTCACCTCAGCAACGAGGATCTGACGACCGACCGGCCGCAGAAATCCCTGACCGAGGGCAAGAGCCGGTCAGGCGGGCGCGACAACCGCGGCCACCTGACCTCCTGGTGGCGCGGCGGCGGCCACAAGCGGCGCTATCGCGTCATCGACTTCAAGCGCGACAAGCACGGCGTCCCGGCCAAGGTGGCGACGATCGAGTACGACCCCAACCGGTCGTCCCGTATCGCCCTCCTCCACTACGCGGACGGCGACAAGCGCTACATCCTTTGCCCGCACGGCCTGACCGTGGGCGCCGAGGTGGTCTCGGGCGAGAAGGCCGAGGTCAACGTGGGGAACGCCCTGCCGCTCCGGATCATCCCGCTCGGCACGGTCATCCACAACATCGAATTGAAGATCGGCCGCGGCGGCCAGATGGTGCGGAGCGCCGGCGCCGGTGCGCAGCTGATGGCGCGCGACGGTGCCTGGGCCCAGGTCAAGCTCCCCTCGGGCGAGGTGCGGCGGGTGCACGTCGAGTGCTACGCGACGGTCGGCCAGGTGGGGAACCTGGAGCACGAGAACGTCTCGATCGGCAAGGCCGGCCGCAACCGCTGGCTGGGCAAGAAGCCGCACAATAGAGGCGTGACCATGAACCCCGTCGATCACCCGATGGGCGGCGGCGAGGGCCGGACCTCCGGCGGCCGCCACCCCACGACGCCGTGGGGCGTGCCGACCAAGGGCTACAAGACCCGGAACAACAAGCGTACCGCCGCCATGATCGTGCGCGGACGCAACAAGAAGTAAGCCGGAGGAAGAAGATGGCGCGTTCGCTCAAGAAGGGTTACTTCATCGACGACCACCTGGAAGCCAAGGTGGCGAAGATGAACGACAGCGGCCAGAAGCGGGTGATCAAGACCTGGTCCCGGCGTTCGACGGTCGTCCCCGACATGGTCGGCCACACGATCGCCGTGCACAACGGGACGAAGTTCATCCCGGTCTACGTCAGCGAGAACATGGTCGGGCACAAGCTGGGCGAGTTCGCCCAGACCCGCACCTTCCGTAGCCACAGCGGCAAGAAGGCCGAGAAGGGTGCCAAACCCCGGTGACCGCAAGGTTCGATTCGGTCCGAAGATCTGCTCCTGGCTGCGCGGAGCGCCCGAGGGAGCAGACCGCAGGACCGGAATCGAACCCTTACGGTAGGAGAGGATGAGAACGATGGAAGTGACAGCTCGTCTCCGCTACGTCCAGGGCTCGGCGCAGAAAGTGCGCCTGGTCGTCGACCTGATCCGCGGCAAGGCCGTGCAGGACGCCGTCAACACCCTGGAAGTGACCAACAAGCATGCGGCCTTCCACGTCAAGAAGGTCTTGAAGTCGGCGATCGCCAACGCGGAGAACCGCGACGAGCACGTCGACATCGACCGGCTCTACGTGAAAGAGATCTTCGTCGACCGCGGCCCGATGGCGAAGCGCATCCGGCCGGCGCCGATGGGACGGGCCTTCCGCGTCCTCAAGCGCTACAGCCACATCACCGTCAAGCTCGACACCAAAAAGAGCGACTAGAGCAGAGGCACGAGATCACTATGGGTCAGAAGACACACCCCTACGGCTTTCGGTTGGTCTATAACAAGACCTGGCACTCGCGTTGGTACGGCGAGCAGAAGTACGCCGACATGCTCCACGAGGACCTGAAGCTGCGCAAGCAGCTGAAGGCCCGCCTCGGGCATGCCGGAGTCTCGGAGATCGACATCGAGCGGGCCGCCGACAAGCTGCGGGTCACCATCTACACCTCGCGGCCCGGCATCATCATCGGCCGCCGCGGGGCCGAGGTGGACAAGCTGCGCGACGATCTCCAGAAGCAGATGGGCCGCGAGGTCCATATCAACATCCAGGAGATCCAGCGCCCCGAGCTCGACGCCCAGCTGGTGGCGGAGTCGATCGCCGGGCAGCTCGAACGCCGCGTCTCCTTCCGCCGGGCGATGAAGAAGGCCATGGAATCGGCCTTCCGCTTCGGCGCCAAGGGAGTCAAGATCATGGTCGGCGGCCGCCTGGGCGGCGCGGAGATCGCGCGCTCCGAGTGGTACCAGGAGGGGCGCCTGCCGCTCCATACCCTGAAGGCCGACATCGATTACGGGCTCGGCGAGGCGCGGACCACCTATGGGGTGATCGGGGTCAAGGTCTGGGTGTACAAGGGTGACCTGTTGAAGGAAAAGAGCCGCCGCGCGACCGCCTGACCTGCCCCAACGGGGCGGGAATGAGCCGAGGCGATTCGCTGTTCTAGCCAGGCTCGGTGGTCTTCAGGTTCAAGCGCGGTCCTAGATGAGAGGCGTTGGAGACTTAAGCTATGTTGATGCCGAAGAAGGTCAAGTACAGAAAGCAGCAGCGGGGCCGCCGTAAAGGCATGGCCAAGGGTGGCGACTACATCGCCTTCGGCGACTACGCTCTCCAGGCGCTCGAGACCGGCTGGGTCACGGCGCGGCAGATCGAGGCGGCCCGAATCGCGATCACCCGTCACGTCAAGCGTGGCGGCAAGGTCTGGATTCGGGTCTTCCCCGACAAGCCGATCACCAAGAAGCCCCTGGAAACCCGCATGGGCAAGGGCAAAGGTCCCCCGGAGCAGTGGGTGGCCGTCGTCAAGACGGCGCGCATCCTCTACGAGCTGGAGGGCGTGCCGGCCGACGTGGCCGAAGAGGCGATGCGTCTCGCGTCCCACAAGCTGTCGATCAAGACGCGGTTCGTCAAGCGTCACGCGGAGCTGAGGTAAGGCGATGAAAGCCCAGGAATTGAGAGATCAGTCCGAAGACGAGCTTAAGGACAAGGAGCGCGACCTGGCCGAGCAGCTCTTCGCCCTCCGCCTGCAGAAGGTCACCGGTCAGCTCGAGAAGCCCTCGCGGGTGCGCCAGGTGCGCAAGGATCTGGCCCGAGTACTGACGATCCTGCGCGAGAAGCGCGGGTAAGGAGCACATGACAATGGCGGAAGAAACAGCAGCAGCGACGCCGGCGCCGACACCGACTCCCGAGGTGGCCCCCCGTGGGCGCCGGCAGGTGAAGGTCGGCCGAGTGGTCTCCGAGAAGATGGACAAGACGGTCGTCGTGGCGGTGCAGACGACCTCCACCCATCGGCTCTACCACCGGTCCATGAAGCGGACGACCAAGTTCTACGCACACGACGAGGACAACCGCTGCAAGGTCGGCGACGAGGTCGAGATCGTCTCGTCCCGTCCGCTTTCGAAGACCAAGCGCTGGCGCGTCCGCGAGATCCTGAAGCGGGCGGAGTAGAGGTAGCCATGATCCAGATGGGAACGGTTCTCGACGTCGCGGACAACTCGGGTGCGAAGCGGATCTCCTGCATTCACCTGCGCGGTGGGTCCGCCGGCCAGTACGGCCACCTGGGGGACGTCATCACGGCCTCGGTCAAAGAGGCGAGCCCCGACGGCACGGTCAAGAAGGGGCAGGTGGTCAAGGCGGTGATCGTGCGAACGGTCAAGGAGACGCGCCGTAAAGACGGCAGCTATATCCGCTTCGACACCAATTCGGCGGTCCTGGTCAACGATGCGGGCGAGCCGATCGGCACGCGCGTCTTCGGGCCGGTGGCCCGGGAGCTGCGGGAGAAGCGCTTCATGAAGATCGTCTCCCTCGCTCCGGAGGTTATTTAGCCATGGCGAAATGGAAGATCAAGAAAAACGACCAGGTGCTCGTCCTCGCCGGCAAGGACCGGGGAGCCCGGGGGCGCGTCATGCGCGTCCTCTCCTCCCCCGGCAAAGCCGTCGTCGAGCACGTGAACATGGTGAAGCGGCACACCCGCCCCAACCCTCAGCAGGGCATCCAGGGAGGCATCCTGGAGAAGGAGGGTCCGGTGCAGATCTCGAACCTGATGGTGATCTGTCCGGAGTGTGGTGAGCCTTCCCGGTTGGGGCGCAAGGTTCTAGAGGACGGTCGCTCCCAGCGCGTCTGCAAGAGCTGCGGCGCCACTTTCAGCTAGATGCTTGTATGAACGCTTGTAGGAAGGTACCGAGGTTCTGACAATGGCGAGAGAGAAAAAGTCCCAGGCGGTCAAGCACACCGAGACCGGCCCTTCCGAGCGCGACCCGAACTACGTGCCGCGGCTCCGCAAGATGTATGCCGAGGAGATCGTGCCGAAGCTCAAGAAGGAGTTCGGCATCGAGAACATCATGGCGGTGCCGCGCATCGAGAAGGTCTCCCTGAACATGGGGATGGGCGAGGCGATCGCGAACGCCAAGATCCTCGACGACGCGGTCGAGGAGATGGCGGCGCTCGCGGGTCAGCGGCCGACCGTCACCCGGGCCCAGAAGTCGATCGCGGCGTTCAAGCTCCGCGAGGGCATGCCGATCGGCTGCCGCGTGACCCTCCGCGGCGACCGCATGTGGGACTTCCTCGACCGCTTCATCTCGGTCGCCCTCCCCCGGGTACGCGACTTCCGCGGCGTGCCGGCCAAGAGCTTCGACGGCCGTGGCAACTACACCGTGGGCATCCGCGACCACCTCATCTTCCAGGAGGTCGACTACAACAAGGTCGAGCGCACCAAGGGGATGAACATCACCATCGTGACGACCGCCGGCAACGATGAGCGTGCGCAGTACCTGCTGCGCGAGCTCGGCATGCCGTTCACGCGCTAGGAGAGGCCATGGCGACGACAGCCAAAGTTGCAAAGGAACGAAAGAAGCTCAAGTTCGAGATCCGGCACCGGAACCGGTGTAGAATCTGCGGCCGCCCTCGCGGGTTCTATCGCAAGTTCGGCCTCTGCCGCATCCACTTGCGGGACCTGGCCCTCCAGGGATACCTCCCGGGCGTGACCAAGGCGAGCTGGTAGGGCGCTGGTAGAAAGAGACTTCAGGAGAATCGATAATGAGCATGACCGATCCGATCTCGGATCTTTTGACCCGAATCCGTAACGCCCACCTGGCCAAGCACGACCGGCTGGACGTCCCCACCTCGAAGCTCAAGCAGGAGGTCTGCCGCCTGCTGCAGGACGAGGGTTTCATCCGGAACTTCCGGGTGATCGAGGCGGAGACCCGGAACACCCTGCGCATCTTTTTGCGCTACAGCCCGGACGGCACGCCGGCCATCAACAGCCTGGAGCGGGTCAGCAAGCCGGGGCGGCGGATCTACCGCGGCGCCGACGACATCCAGCCGGTGCGCAACGGTCTGGGCGTGGGGATCCTCTCGACGTCCCAGGGGCTCTTGTCGGACCGCCAGGCGCGCGAGCGCCGGGTGGGTGGCGAGCTGCTCTGCGAAGTCTGGTAACTCTAGGAGGCTTAGGAGTCCCATGTCGCGTATAGGAAAGATGCCGATCAAGCTCCCCTCGGGGACCCGGGTCGAGGTCGCGGAAGGCCAGTTCACAGCCGTTGGCCCCAAGGGCAAGGTGAGCCAGCCGCTCTTCCCCGGCTTCCCCATCGAGATCAACGACTCTGTCGTCACCGTCAGCCGGTCCGGCGACAGCGGCCCGGAGCGCAGCAAGCACGGGCTCCTGCGGGCCCTTCTGGCGAACGCCGTCCAGGGAGTCTCGGCGGGGTTCGTGAAGGAGCTCGACATCGTCGGCGTCGGCTACCGCGCCGAGGTCAAGGGACAGCAGGTGCAGTTCGCCCTCGGCTACTCGCACCCGGTCCTCTTCGACATCCCGCAGGGGATCAACATCGCGATCGACGCCAAGGCCAACCGGATCACGGTGACCGGCGCCGACCGCCAGCAGGTGGGACAGGTCGCGGCTGAGATCCGTCACCTGCGCCGCCCCGACCCCTACAAGGGCAAGGGCATCAAGTACAAGTCCGAGGTGCTGCGCCGCAAGGTTGGCAAGGCCGGCGGTAAGTAAGGGGAACCCGCGATGAGCGATCACGTCACGAAGCAGATGAAAAAGAAGCGGGAGCGCCGCGAGCGCGCGCACCTAAGGGTGCGGAGCCGGGTGATCGGCACCGCGGAGCGGCCCCGGCTCTCGATCTACAAGAGCCTCAAGTACATCTACGCCCAGGTGATCGACGACAGCCGCGGGGTGACCCTCGCCCAGGCGAGCTCGTTCGACCCCGACGTGCGCGGCACGTTGACGGCAGAGCACGAAGCTCCGAAGGCCGAAAAGCCTGGCGAGGTCCAGGCCGCGGACAAGGCGAGTGCCGCGGACAAGGCGAGCGCCGCGGGTGGGACGGCTCCCAAAGCTTCCAAGGCTCCCGGCACCGCGAGCCAGGCGGCCGCCAAGCTGGTCGGCGAGAAGGTCGCCGAGCGGGCGAAGGCCAAGGGCGTCTCGAAGGTCGTCTTCGACCGCGGCGGCTACATCTACCATGGCAAGGTCAAGGCCGTCGCCGAGGCCGCCCGCGAAAAAGGACTGCAGTTCTAGGCTCGACGCCTGGGATCGCAAAAGGAGAGAGCTTTGGCCAGGGACTTCGAGCGCGAGAGCGAGTTTTTCGAGCAGGTCGTTCACATCAACCGGGTGACCAAGGTGGTCAAGGGGGGAAAGAACTTCTCTTTCTCCGCCCTGGTGGTGATCGGCGACGGCAACGGGCGGGTCGGCTACGGCGCCGGCAAGGCGAAGGAGGTGCCGGTCGCGATCCGCAAAGGCATCGAGATCGCCAAGCGCCATATGGTGCAGGTGCCCTTGAAGGGGACGAGCATCCCCCACGAGGCCCTGGGGGTCTTCGGCGCCGGACGCGTGCTCCTGAAGCCCGCCTCTGAGGGGACGGGAGTGATCGCCGGCGGACCGGTCCGGGCCGTGGTCGAGACCGCGGGCATCCAGGACATCCTCACCAAGTCGCTCGGCTCGACCAACCCGCACAACGTCGTCAAGGCGACGTTCGACGCTCTCCTGGCGCTCAGGAACGAAGACGAGGTCAGGAAGCTGCGCGGTCTGCCGCCGGCGACTCCGGAAGTGCCCTATAACAAGAAGAAGAAGGCGGCAGCCGCTCGCACCGCCGCAACGGCCGCAATTGCCGCGCCCGTCGCTCCGCCGCCCGCCGCGGCTGCAGCGCCCGCGGCACCCGTAGCGCCCGCGGCACCCGCCGAAGCGGCAACAGCGGAAACCACCTAGAACCAGGACCATCGAGAGCACGGGCCGTACAGGCATCTTTTGGGCAGCACGAGGGGAGCACGAGTTATGGCGAGCGAAGGCAAGATGATCAGGATCCGCCAGGTCAAGAGCGCGATCGGCACCATCCGGAAGCACCGTGAGGTGCTCCGGACTCTGGGCCTGCGCCGGATTCGCCACGAGGTCGTGCGACCCGACACCCCCGCGGTGCGCGGCGCGGTGGCCAAGGTGCAATACCTGCTGGAAGTCGAGGAGGCACTATGAAGCTGCACGAGCTCTCCCCCGCCAAGGGGAGCAAGCATTCCCGCAAGCGGGTCGGCCGCGGCCCCGGCTCGGGCCTCGGCAAGACCGCCGGCAAGGGCGAGAAGGGCCAGCGGTCCCGCTCCGGCTACTCCCGCCGGCCCGGCTTCGAGGGCGGCCAGATGCCGCTCCTGCGCCGGGTGCCGAAGCGTGGTTTCACCAATAACTTCAAGGTCGAGTACGCGGTCGTCAACGTCTCCGACCTGGTCGATTTCGAGGGTACGATCACCCCCGATGCCCTCCTGGAGCGCGGCCTCGTTCGCCGCGGCCAGCCGGTCAAGATTCTCGGCAATGGTGAGCTGTCGAAGGCCGTGACGGTCTCGGCCCACAAGTTCAGCGGCTCGGCCCGCGCCAAGATCGAGGCGGCGGGCGGACGCTGCGAGGAGCTCGAAGCGTGATCGAAAGTTTCCGCAATATTTTCAACGTTCCGGACCTCCGGAAGCGGGTGCTCTTCACCTTCGCCCTGCTCGGGGTCTACCGCATCGGCTGTCAGATTCCCTCTCCGGGTATCGACCCGAAGGTGCTGATCGAGTTCATGAAGACGGCGGAGCAGACGTTTCTCGGCTTCGTCAACACCTTCACGGGGGGGAGCCTCCGGAAGGTGGCGGTGTTCGCGTTGGGCATCATGCCCTACATCACCGCCTCGATCATCCTGCAGCTCCTGACGGTGGTCTGGCCCTACCTCGAAAAGCTCTCCAAGGAAGGGGAGCTCGGGCGGCGGAAGATCACCCAGTACACCCGCTATGGGACGGTCTTGATCTCGATCATCCAAGGTGCGGGTATCGCCCTTTTCCTGGAGCACCAGACGGGACCGGCGGGAGCGCCGCTCGTGCCCTCCCCGGGCTGGGGCTTCCGGATCATGACGGTGATCACGCTCACGACCGGCACCGCCTTCGTCATGTGGCTGGGCGAGCAGATCAGCGAACGCGGGGTGGGCAACGGGATCTCGCTCATCATCTTCGCCGGCATCGTCGTCGGCCTCGTTCCTGCCATCGGTAGCTTGGCCGGCTCGATGCAGAGCGGCAACATGAGCCTCTTGAAGATCATCCCGCTCCTCGCCTTCATGGTCGTCGTTGTCGCCTTCATCGTCTATATGGAGCGGGCACAGCGGCGCATCCCCGTGCAATACGCGAAGCGGGTCGTGGGCCGGAAGATCTACGGCGGCCAGAGCACCTACCTGCCGCTCCGGGTCAACACCGCGGGCGTCATCCCGGTGATCTTCGCGAGCTCGGTGGTCATGGTCCCGAGCACGCTCGCCGCGATGTTCCCGAACAACGCCTACGTGCAGAGCATCACGGGGTTCCTGAAGTACGGCGAGCCGATCTACTACCTGTTCCAGATCGTGGCGATCGTCTTCTTCTCGTACTTCTACGTCTCGATCATCTTCAACCCGGCCGACCTGGCGGAGAACATGCGGAAGTACGGCGGGTTCATCCCCGGCATCCGCCCCGGCAAGCGGACGGAAGAGTACATCGACCGCATCCTGACCCGCCTGACCCTCGTCGGCTCGCTCTATCTCGCCGCGGTGTCGGTCCTGCCGGAGTTCCTGCTGACCGGCATCCACATGCGGGGCGTGCCGCTCATCGGGCCGCGGATCGAGCAGTTCTTCCCCGACTGGTTCACCAACGGCATGGGGATCAACTTCTACTTCGGCGGCACCTCGCTCCTCATCGTCGTGGGCGTCGCGATGGATACGATCCAGCAGATCGAGAGCCAGCTCGTCATGCGCAACTATGAGGGCTTCATGAAGAAAGGCCGCGTCCGTGGGCGACGGGGCTGAGACGCCCCCGGCCCAGCGAGGGGCCGCTCGCGGAGCGACGCGGGCGGTGCTCCTCGGGCCTCCGGGCTCCGGCAAGGGCACGCAAGGGGCGATTCTCGCCGAGCAGCTCGGGGTGCCGGCGATCTCGACCGGCGACATGCTGCGGGAGGCGGTCAAGGCAGGGAGCGAGCTCGGCCTCAAGGTCAACGGGATCATGCAGGCCGGTCTCCTGGTCGACGACGGGACGATGGCCGAGGTGGTCCGCGAGCGTCTGGCGCACCCAGGCCAAGCGAACGGCGGCGGCGGGTTTCTCCTCGACGGCTACCCGCGGACGATCCCCCAGGCGGAAACCCTGGAGCGGATTCTCGGCGAGGCGGGCAAAGGGCTCGACGCGGTGCTCCTGGTCGAGGTGCCGGAAGAGGAGCTGGTGCGTCGGGCGGTCTTGAGGAAGCGCGGCGAGGACGACCGGGAAGAGGTGGTCCGCGAGCGTTTGCGGGTCTACCGGGAAAAAACCGCGCCTCTCATCGGTTACTATAGGGGGCTCGGTCTCCTGCGGGAGATCGACGGGTATCTACCGGTCGCCCAGGTGACCGCGCAGATGCTCGCGGCTCTCGGCCTGCCGGCGGGAACGTCGGGGCCGGCGGGAACGTCGGGAACGTCGGGACCGGCGGCCTCGGGATCCGGCTCTGGTGCTTTGGATTAGGGAGAACGTTTGTCCAAGAAAGAAGAAGCGATCGAGGTCGAGGCGACGGTGGTCGAGCCGCTCCCGAACGCCATGTTTCGGGTCGAGCTCGAGAACAAACATCAGGTGCTCGCCCACATTTCGGGCAAGATGAGGAAGCATTTCATTCGCATCCTCCCCGGCGACCGGGTCCTGGTGGAGCTCTCGCCGTACGATTTGAACCGGGGTCGCATCGTTTACCGCCTGAAGTAAGCGCCTAAGCTGGTACCTAGAGCAGGCGGCAGAGCGGAAAGGAAGCAGGGTATGAAAGTACGTTCGTCGGTCAAGCGGATCTGCCCGAAGTGCAAGGTGGTGCGCAGGAAGGGCGTCGTGCGGGTCATTTGCGAGAACCCCAAGCACAAACAGCGTCAGGGATAGGAAAAGACTATGGCACGCATCGCAGGGGTGGACCTGCCCCAGAACAAGCAGGTATGGGTCGGCCTGACCTACATTTACGGGATTGGCCGGTCCCGCTCGAAGGAGATCCTCGTCAAGTCCGAGGTTCCCTGGATCACCAAGGTCAAGGATTTGACCGAGGACGAGGCGCGGCGTATCCGCAAGGTCATTCAGGACGAAGGGCGGGTCGAGGGCGATCTCCGCAAGGAGGTCAGCCAGAACATCAAGCGCCTGATGGAGATCGGGTGCTATCGCGGCGTCCGGCATCGCAAGGGGCTGCCCGTTCGTGGGCAGCGCACCCAGACCAACTCACGCACCCGGAAGGGGCCGCGCCGCGGCGCCGTGGCGGGCAAGAAGAAGGCCACCAAGAAGTAAGCAAGGCAGTCGGGGAATAAAATGGCGAAACCTGAAGGTGGTAAGAAAGAGCGCAAGGGCGCGAAGAAGAAAGAAAAGCGCTCGGTGCCGCATGGGGTCGCCCATATCCAGGCGACCTTCAACAACACGATCATCTCGATCGCGGACCCCGAGGGCAACCTCGTGTCGTGGTCCTCGGCCGGCCGGATCGGGTTCAAGGGCTCGCGCAAGGGTACGCCCTTCGCCGCCCAGGTCGCGGCACAGAACGCGGGCAACGGCGCCAAGGACGTGGGGCTGCGCTCGGTCGACGTGATGGTGAACGGTCCGGGAGCCGGCCGCGAGTCGGCCATCCGCGCTCTCCAGGCCGCGGGTATCGAGGTCAAGTCGATCAAGGACGTCACCCCCATCCCTCACAACGGCTGCCGGCCGCGCAAGCGCCGCCGGGTCTAGCCTACGCGCCGACATTTTCGACCGGCGAGATCAAAGCCCCCGGGTGTTCCGGGGGCCGCCGGGCGTCTTCCTGAGTTGAAATCCCCGTAGCGTCGGGGAGAGGACGTTTCAAGGAGAACTCTAAAAGTGGCAAGATACACGGGACCCGTCTGCCGGCTCTGTCGGCGCGAACGGATGAAGCTGTTCTTGAAGGGCGATCGCTGCTTCAAGGAGAAGTGCGCGGTCGAGCGCCGCAATTTCCCTCCCGGCCAGCACGGCACCCGCCGCGGCCGCCGCACCCTGGGCTATGGCCTGCAGCTGCGGGAAAAGCAGAAGGTCAAGCGCATCTACGGTGTGCTCGAGGCCCAGTTCCGCACCTATTTCGCCGAGGCCGACCGGCGCAAGGGAATCACCGGCGAGAACCTCCTGGTGATGCTCGAAAGGCGCCTCGACAACGTCGCCTACAGCCTCGGCTTCGCCGCCTCCCGCGCGCAGGCGCGGCAGTTCGTGCGCCACGGCCACGTCCTGGTTGACGGCAAGAAGATCAGCATCCCCTCGTACCAGGTGAAGGCCGGCCAGTCGGTGGTGGTCAAGGAGGCGAGCCGCAAGAACGCCTTCATCCGTTCGAGCGTCGAGACGGCGCGCGGCCGTGGAGTTCCGGAGTGGCTGGAGCTCGACGCAGAGAACGTCAGCGGCAAGGTGCTTCGCCTGCCTGCCCGTGAGGACATCAAGCTGCCGATCCAGGAGCAGCTGATCGTCGAGCTCTACAGCCGCTAAACGAAGGAAGGAGTCGCTATGCTTTGGAAAGGTTTTCAGCGCCCCAAGCGCATCGAGATAGAGTCGGAGACCCTGACTTCGACTTACGGTAAATTCACCGCCCAGCCGTTCGAGCGGGGCTTCGCCACGACGATCGGCAACGCCCTCAGGCGCTCGCTCCTGTCCTCGATCGAGGGCGCGGCGATCACCGCCATCCACATCGAGGGCGTGCTCCACGAGTTCTCCTCGATCCCCGGGGTCGGCGAGGACGTGACGGACATCATCCTCAACTTGAAGCAGGTGCCGCTCAAGCTGCACTCGGAAGAGGCGAAGGTGCTGTCGGTCGACGTCCAGGGTCCGGGCGCGGTCACCGCCGCCAAGATGAGCGAGGACCCGCAGATCGAGGTCTTCGATCAGGACGTCCACATCGCCACGTTGAACGAAGAGGGGCATTTGAAGCTCCAGGCCCAGATCAAGCGCGGCCGCGGCTACGTCTCCGCCGACCGCAACTTCGACGAGTCGATGGGGATCGGCTGGATTCCCTTGGACTCCGCCCACAGCCCGGTGCGGCGGGTCAACTATCGGGTCGAGGCGGCTCGCCTCGGCCAGACCACCGACTACGAGCGGCTCATCCTGGAGGTCTGGACGAACGGCACCATCAGCCCGGAGGAGGCGGTCTCGCTCGCCGCGATGCTTTTGAAGGATCACCTCGGGATCTTCATCCAGAGCGAGGAGAGCCTGCGCCAGGACGGCTCCGAGCTCGGCCGCGAGGAGCTCGCGGGTCTGGACGCCCTGCTCGCCAAACAGATCGACGAGCTCGATCTCTCGGTGCGCTCGGCCAACTCGCTCAAGAATGCCAACATCCACACTCTGCGCGACCTCGTGCGGCGGAGTGAGAAGGACATGTTGGAGACCAAGAACTTCGGCCGGAAGTCGCTAGAGGAGGTCCAGGAAGTGCTCGACAAGCTGGGCCTCTCACTGGGGATGGACGTACCCGATCGCGCGGTTGGGGCTTCGGCCTAAGGAGACTGATCATGCGTCACGCCGTCAAAGGCCGAAAGCTGGGGCGGACGACGTCCCATCGCGAGGCCATGTTCCGCAACCAGATCGCCTCCTTGATCGAGAACGAGCGTATCGTGACGACGCTCCCCAAGGCCAAGGAGCTGCGCCCCATCGCCGAGAAGGTGATCACCCACGGCAAGCAGGGGACGATCTCCGCCCGCCGCTGGGTGCTGCGCTGGATTCCGAGCACCGACAAGCAGCGGACGATGGTCAAGAAGGTATTCGACGAGATCGCGCCGCGTTTCACCGAGCGGCCCGGCGGCTACCTGCGGATCGTCAAGCTCGGACCGCGCCTGGGCGACGGCGCCGAGATGGCGGTTTTGGAATTCGTCGACCGCGAGGGGAGCGCCACTCCGGCCGAGGAGAAGAAGGCCAAGAGCGCCGCGGCGCCCAAGAAGGCCGCACCCAAAAAGAAGGACGCACCCAAGACGGACAAGAAGGAAAAGACCGCCAAGACCGCGAAGAAGGAAGCCGCGCCCAAAAAGGCGTCGGCCAAGGACGGAGCGAAGGATGCCAAGGGGCGCCAGGCGAAGGCCAGCGCTCCCGGCACTCCCAAGGGCACACCCAAGAAGAGCGCCTGAGGAACTTCCTCGGCAAGAGTTTTGCGAGCGGCCGGCACTTTGCCGGCCGCTCGCTTTTTGGGCCGGTTTCATGCAGGAGGTCCGGATGGGCGACGAAGCATCCCCGCCAGAATCCATGAAGGCTCCCCGCCTGCCGCGTAACGTCGTGGCTCTCGCCGCGGTCAGCTTCCTGACCGACGTGGCGACGGAGATGGCCTATCCGCTGCTGCCGGTGTTCCTCTCCTCCGTCCTCCACGTCGGCGCCACTTCGGTTGGGGCGATCGAAGGGGCGGCGGAGTCGACCGCGGCGATCCTCAAGCTCCTCTCCGGCTGGTGGTCGGACCGGGTGACGCGGCGAAAGCCGCTCGTCGTCTGGGGCTACGGGCTCGCCTCGCTCATCCGCCCCCTGATCGGCATCGCCCAGTCGTTTTCCCAGGTGCTCGCGATCCGGGTCACCGACCGGGTGGGAAAGGGGATCCGAAGCTCGGCGCGCGATGCCCTGATCGCCGATTCGGTCGACCCGAAGTTCCGCGGCCGCGCCTTCGGATTCCACAGCGCCGGCGACAACGCCGGAGCGATGCTCGGTCCCCTGATCGCCTTCGCCCTCCTGCGCTGGGAAGGGCTCGATCTGCGCCACCTCTTCCTGTGGACCGCGGTCCCGGGGGCGCTCGCCATGCTCGTGCTCGTTTTCTGGGTGAGGGAGGTGCCGAGGTCGGCCGAACCTGCCAAGCCCAAAGTGGGACGTCTGGAGGGAAAGATGGGCGGCCGCTTCTGGGCCTTCCTCGGTGTGCTCGTCCTCTTCACCCTCGGTAATTCGACGGACGCGTTCCTGCTGCTGCGCGCCAACCAGCTGGGGGTGGCGGCCGCCCTCATCCCGATCGTCTGGGCGCTGCTCAACGTGGTCAAGGCGATCACCAACACCCCCGGCGGCATCCTCTCGGACCGACTGGGGAGGAAACCGCTGATCGTCGCCGGCTGGCTGGTCTATGCCGCGGTCTACTTCGCCTTTGCAAGAGCGCACGCGGCGTGGCAGGCCTGGGCGCTCTTCGCCGCCTATGGTCTCTATTTCGGCCTGACCGAAGGGGTGCTCTCCGCGCTCGTGGCCGACCTGGTGCCGGCGAACCGACGGGGCGCCGCCTTCGGCTGGTACAACCTGGCGATCGGGATCGCCGCGCTCCCCGCGTCGCTCCTCTTCGGCGCCGTCTGGGACCGCTGGGGCTCGCCGGTGGCGTTCCAGATGGGAGCCCTGATCGCGCTCGCCGCGGCTCTCGGGATGGCCGCGATCTCCGTCGGGGCGCCGGGGCCGCAGGAGGGGAGCACTCTCAAAACCCCTTGATCTTCCGCGCGATCAGGCCATAGCCCTTGCCCCGTGCTTCGGTCGCCAGGGCGGCGAAGCGGGCGCGTCCGTCGGCGGTTCTCCCCTGGGCGATGGCGACCTCGGCGAGGGTCAGGTCGGCCTGGAGCCGAAGCTCGACGAGGCCGGCGCGCTGGGCCTCATCGTGGGCGGCGGTGAGAGCCAGGACGGCTTGCTCCCGCTTGCCGGTGGCAGCGGCCAGGCGGGCGGCGCGCACCGCCACTCCCAGGCGGACGCCCAAGTCCTCGCCGTGGGCGAGAAGGGCCGTGGCCTGGTCCATGGTGGAGCGCGCCCGAGCAAGATCGCTGGCATCGCCGCGCGCGGCAGCCGCTTGGGCGGCGATGGCGAGCGCCAAGCCCTGGTCGTCGGTCACCCCTTGGCGGCCGAGCTCCAGGGCGGCCTGGCAGGCGAGGACGTCGGCCGCTTCGGCATCCCCCTGTTCGAGCTTGAGCGCGGCGAGCGCCAGCCGGCTCTCGGCGGCGCTCCCCAGCTCTCCCAGCCGGGTGCGGATGGCGAGCGCCTCCCCGTGGCGCTTCGTCGCCTCGTCCAGCTGACCCTGCCGGACCAGCACCTCGCCCAGGCCGAAGAGGGCGTTCGCGGCGGCGCTCTGGTTGCCGGTCTTCTCCGCGATTGCGAGCGATCCCTCGAAACATTTCCGGGCAGCGGTGAGGTCGCCGCGGTCGAGCAGAGCGCTCCCCTGATTGGCGAGCGAGGCGACCTCGCCGATCTTCTGGCCGATCTCGCGGCGGATGGCGAGCGCCTCTCCGTGCCGGGCGAGGGCGGCCGAGAGCTCCCCCTGGCGCCGCAGCACGACCCCCAGGTTGTCGAGAGCGTAGGCCTCGCCGCTCCGGTCCGCCAGCTCACGGCGGATTTTGAGCGACTGTTCGAAGAGGCCACGCGCTTTGGCGAGCTCGCCGTGGCGGAGGAGGACGGCGGCGAGGTTGTTGAGCGCATAGGCCTCGCCGCTCCGGCTGCCGATCTCGCGTGTCAAGCCCAGCACCTGCTCGTAGAGCTGGCGCGCCGGTTCGATCTGTCCCCGGCTCTTCAGGATCACGGCGATGTTGTTGAGGGCGCCCGCCTCGCCTCCCCGATTGCCGAGCTCGCGGTAGGTGGCGAGCGCCTGCTGGTCCCTCTGCTCGGCGCCGGGGAGGTCGCCACGGTCGTAGAGCACGTTGGCGGCGTGGGTGAGCGCCTCGGCCACCCCGGACCGGTCGCCCGCGTCGGCATAGAGCCGCCGCCCGGCCTCGCAGGCGGCGAGCGCGGCATCGGCCTGGCCGAGGTTTCGCAAGGCCGAGCACTCGGCGACGCGGGCCTGGGCGACGAGGAGCCGCGCCCCCTGGGCCGTGCCGCGGGCGGCCGCGCGGGCCGCCGCCGTCTGTTGGCGTTTGAAGTCGGCCAGGGCGCCGGCCGCGGCGGATTCGGCGAGGTCGATCCGCGGGTCCTCCGCCGCGGGCGCGGGGAGGGTGCGGAGGGCCTCGGCGGTGCCCAGCGCCTCCTCCGGCTGACCGGCGGAGCGCTCCGCCGCGGCGAGCCGGAGGCCGTAGTCGAGGTTGTCGGGGAAGAGGCCCCAGAGGCTCCGGTAGATTTCGACCGCCTTGGGCCAGTCCTCGGTCGCCTCGCGGTAGCGTCCCTCGATCAGCAGCCGCTCCTCCTGCGGCAGGTTGGTCGAGAGGTCGAGCGCCCGGCGCGCCTCGTCGCGCGCCTTCTCCTCGTAGCCCAGGGAGGACCAGGCGGCGGCCAGGCTCTGGTGGACGAGGGCGTTGCCCGGTTCGGCCGCCGCCGCCTGGGCGAGGAGAGTTTTGGCTCCGGCGGGATCGAAGAGACGGAGCCGGGTGAGCCCCTCGGCATAGAAGCGTGCCGCTTCGGGGCTCGCGGGGAGAGCGGCGCGAGGCGTACCCGAGCCGGGGCCGGCAGCCGTCCTCTTCGCTCCCAGGGCATGGCGGAGCCGGGTGCCCACCCGCGAGACGAGGTCGAAAAGATGGGTCTCGCTGCCGCTCTCGGCGACCGCGACGGTGGTCTTGCCGGCCGCGGTGTCCTGGAGGCGGAGATCGAGCCGGATCTGGCGGGGAGAACCGAGGGCGACGTACGAGCCGAGGACGACATAGTCGCTCCCCAGGAGGTGACGGATGCGGGTCAGGGTGCCGCGCGCCAGGCTGTCCGCCTCGCCGAGCTGGAGCTCCACTTTCATGCGGGCGACCTCCTCGCCGGAGATCACCCGCAGCTCGTCGCCGCTCGAAAGCTCGGTCGAGAGCATCTCCGCCAAGGCGGCGGAGAGCCAGGCCGCATCGTGAGCCGCGCCGGCGGCACCGGGAGCCGAGCGGTTCTCGAAGCCGAGCACGGCGACCGAGCGCCGGGAGACGATCGTTCCCTCCGGCAGGTGGAGGCGGGCCCGGGTCTCCTGCTGCCGCTCGCGCCATTGGTGATAGCGATAGGCGCCGACCGTACCGGCGACGGCGAGGAGGAGGAGGAGGGCGGCGAGCGAGCGGCGGCGCTTGCGGGCGCCCGCGGAGACCGTCGCGGCGGTGGCGGCCGTGGCGCGCTTCTCTGCTTCGCTCGCCGGGAGCGCGCCGGTCTCGGCCGCGGCCTCGTTCCGTTCGGACAGCGCGTCGGCGACTTCGAGGGCGGTTTGAAAACGGCGGGCGGGGTCGCGCTCCAGGCAGCGCAGGATCGCCGACTCCCAGCGCGGGTCGATCCCGGGGAGGTGCGTCCGCGGCGGTATCGGGGACTCGGTCAGGCGTTTGACCGCGATCCCCAGGGCGGTATCGGCGGTGAAGGGGAGCTTTCCCGTCACCATTTCGTAGAGGACGATGCCGAAGGCGTAGATATCGACCGCCGGAGTGATCTCCCCGCCCGCGACCTGCTCGGGGGCGATGTAGGCGGGGGTACCGAGGACGGCGGCGGCGGTCAGGGTGAGGCTCGCGTCCTCCGCCTGGGAACGGGCGAGGCCGAAGTCGGTGACGACGGCGCGCACGCCGCCGGTGTCCGCCCCGGCCGCGCCGGCCCCGGAAGCGACGGGCGCGAGGAGGACGTTCCCGGGCTTCAAATCGCGGTGGACCACCCCCACCGCGTGGGCGGCCTGCAAGGCGGCGGCGATCTGGCGGGCGATGGGAAGGGCCTCTTCGGGGGCGAGGCGACCGCGCTGCAGGCGCTGGGCGAGGGTCTCGCCGGCCAGGAGCTCCATGGTGAGAAAGATGACCGGCGCGCTCCCGGCCGGCGTTTCCGGCTGGTGGTGGGAGACGTCGAAGATCCGGCAGACGTTGGGGTGGGTGACCTTCCGCGCCAGCTGGATCTCGCGTTTGAAGCGCTCGACCGTCGTGGTATCGGCGGCGACCTCCGGCCGCACGGTCTTGAGCGCTACCCGCTCGCCGAGCACCGAGTCCGCCACCTCGTACACCTCGCCCATGCCGCCGCGGGCGAGAAAGCGGATCACCCGATAGCGTCCGGCGAGGATCTCCTCGGGTACGAAGGAGCGCGCCTTGGGAGCGCTCGCTCCCGGGCTCTGCTCGTCCCGGGAAGGAAGGAGGCGGGTCGGCTGGCCAGGCTCCGTCTTTCCGGACGGGGCGGAGGGGGGAATCGGGGTGCCGGTCAGGGTCGGCGGGCCGGTGGGGAGCGGGAGGCCCGGATCGGCGCCGGGCCGGCGCACGCCGAAGACCGCCTGGCAGGCGGAGCACTGGATCCGCAACCGTCCCGGGCTCTCCTCGGTGAGGGCAAAACGCAGCCGCTCCCCGCACTTCGGGCAGGTGACGTTGAACGCGGTGGCGGCGGGCATCGCGGCAGTCGCTCTCGGCATGGCCGGGCAGCCCGGCCCGAGCGCTCCCGTGCGCCGAGCCGACCGTCCCTCCCGATGTCTTCCTGAAACGCCCTTATCTTACCGGAACCCGGGGAGGGTCGCGCAGTTGCCCCTCTCCCCGCTTTTTGAAACGATGCCCCAGCCGATCTGGACCCCGAGGAGGAACGCCCGATGGAAGCCGCCCGCTGGTGCCGCGCCCTGCCCGCTCTGGCCCTCGCCCTGCCCCTCGCTCTGGCCGCCGCTCTCCCTCTCCCCGCGGGAGCGGCGACAGAGACGGGAAAGCCTTCTCCGGTCGCCGCCAAGTCGTCGACCCCGCATGCCGACCGGGATCGGGCGATCCCACCGGCGCCGCCGCGCGCCGAGGGCGAAGGGCCGTTCGACCGCCTCATCCTCCGCGGGGTGATCCTGATCGACGGCACCGGTGCCCCGCCCGTGGGGCCGGTCGACATCGTCATCGTAAAGAACCGCATCACCGACATCGTCTCTGTGGGGAGCCCGGGGTTCCCGATCGATCCCGCCGACCGCCCGGCGCTTAAAGGTGGCCACGAGATGGACCTCACGGGGATGTACGTCCTCCCCGGCTTCGTCGACATGCACGGCCACATCGGCGGCAAGGAGCAGGGGACGCCGGCCGAGTACGTCTTCAAGCTGTGGATGGGGCACGGCGTCACCACCGTCCGCGATCCGGGGAGCCTGAACGGCCTCGGCTGGACCTTGGACCAGAAGGCGAAGAGCGCCCGAAACGAGATCACGGCGCCCCGCATCGAGGCCTACGCCGCCTTCGGCCAGGGCAGAGACGAGCCTTTCACGACCCCCGGAGAGGCCCGGCGCTGGGTGGACGAGATCGCCGCCAAGGGGGCGGACGGGGTCAAGTTCTTCGGCTACCGGCCGGACATCATGAAGGCCGCGATCGAGGAGGCGAAGAAGAAGGGCCTGCGGAGCGCCTGCCACCATGCGCAGCTCGACGTGGCGCGGGTCAACGTCCTCGACTCCGCCCGCTGGGGCCTGACCAGCATGGAGCACTGGTACGGCCTTCCCGAAGCTCTCTTCACCGACCGCACTCTTGAGGACTACCCGCGGACCTACAACTACGCCAACGAGGCCGACCGCTTCGGCCAGGCCGGCCGGCTCTGGCGCCAGGCGGCGCCGCCCTATTCGGAGCGCTGGAACCAGGTGATGAACGAGCTGATCGCCCTCGACTTCACCCTCGATCCCACCTTCACCATCTACGAGGCCAACCGCGACTTCATGCGCGCCCGGCGCGCCGAGTGGCACGACGAGTACACCCTCCCCTCCCTCTGGGACTTCTTCAGCCCGAGCCGCAAATCCCACGGCTCCTACTGGTTCCATTGGACGACCGAGGACGAGGTCGCCTGGAAGGACAACTACAAGCTCTGGATGACTTTCGTCAACGAGTACAAGAACCGCGGTGGCCGGGTCACCGTCGGCACCGACAGCGGCTTCATCTACGAGCTCTACGGATTCTCCTACGTCCGCGAGCTCGAGCTTCTCCGCGAGGCCGGCTTCCAGCCGCTGGAAGTCCTCCGCGCCGCCACCCTGAAAGGCGCCGAGGCTCTGGGGATGGCGAAAGAGATCGGCTCGGTCGAGGCCGGCAAGCTCGCCGACCTGGTCGTCGTCGAGCAGAACCCGGTCGAGAACCTGGCGGTCCTCTACGGCACCGGCGTCATTCAGCTCAACGACAAGAATGAGGTCGTGCGGGTGGGCGGGGTCAAGTACACGATCAAGGACGGCATTGTCTACGACGCCAGGAAGCTCTTGGCCGACGTGCGGCGGATGGTGCGCGAGGCGAAGCAGAAGGAAGGGCGGGAGCTGGTGCAGCCGGGCATGCCGGCGAAGAAGCCGGCGAGCCCCGGCGGCCGCTGACGACTCAGAACGCATAGCGCGCTTCGAGGAGGGCATTGAAGCGGCTCTTTCTCCCCTCCGGTTCGATCCTGGAGAAGACGGGAAACGCTACCGAGAGCCCGAGCGCCAACTGCTCGGTCGCCACGTACTCCAACCCGGGGGCGAGGAGAAGCTCGGTGCGGCGAGTCCCGGCGAGGGGAGTGCCGAGCCAGGTGTCGGCGGCGCGGTGCTCCAGGCTGGTTTCGAGGAGCGCGAAGACCTCGTGCCCCGGGGCTTCATAGTCCCGGGGAAGGACGATGGCCTCGGCGTCGAGGCGGAGATGAGCCTCGTCGCCGAAGCGGTACCCCCTGTCTTCACCGTTCGCGCGGTAGCCGGCGGCGGCCGCCTGGACGAAACGGCCGTGGGCCTGCTGATAGGAAAGATCTAAAAAAGCGTCGGTCGAGCCACTCCCCGGCTCCAGGGCTCGCCGGAGCGCAAGTGGAACACGAAGGTCGACCGGCGCGCGGTTTTCGCCCGTCGGGAGCTTCACCCCGAATTCCACCGCGGCCTGGCGGTCTCCCCAGCGGCTGAGCTGGCGGAAGAAACGATACTTGCCGGTGACCGCCATGTCCCCCAGGCCGGAGAGGGTCATCGTCCCCAAGCCGCCCACCCGCGCCGAACGCTCGACCCGGGGGACAAGGAGGGCGAAGCTCCAACTCGTCGCCGGGGTGTAGCGCAGCTCGGTCGAGACGATCGTCTCTCGCAGGTCTTGACCGCCGTCGACCGTCCCGTGCTCCTCCCCCACGGTGACCGAGCCCAGGATCGAGAAGCCCTGGTAGACGCCGGTACCGGGCGATTCCGTGCGGAGCGGGGCGGCGCTCGCGGCGGTCCCGCCGGGCAGCAGGAGGAATGCAACGAGAGGGAAGGCTTTCAGCCCGCTCACCTCGCAACCTCCCAGCGCTCGACCTCGATCGACTCGCCCTCCGGCGCTTGCCGCCAGGAACCGTCGAGGGTGAGGAGCGTGCCCACGGGCACTTCCTGACGCAGCTTGGCGAGGTGCGGACCGGAGAGGACGAAAATCTGACCGGTGCCGGAAGTCTGGACGCGGCCTTCGGCGGTGAGGGTTCCCCGTACGCCGATCGAGGTCCCCAGGATGTCGTAGCCGGCCTTGACGATCCCGTCGTGCATCTCCTTCCAGGCGACCGGTCGGTCGGGGCGGGGGATGAAGACGAAGCGACCCTTCTTGACGTCGGTGACCTTCATGTCCTTTGGCGCTGGAGCGAACGAGAGACGGCGCACGGCCGTCGTGATGTTGTGCACTCAGAGCCCGCAGAGATAGCCGGCGACGTCGATTTCGATATTGCGGACCTCCGCCGCGGCGATGGTGGGAAGGACGGTGGGAAGAGAGAGGAAAGCGAGCAGAATCAAAGACTTCTTCATGACGAGCCTCCTTGGGCTTACAGTGAGAAAGGTTGGCGCGAGCGCTCGGAAGCGCTCGCCAGGACACACTTTTCCCGGGAGGCTTTAAATCAGGAAGACGGCGAAGAGGGTGTGGAGACCCACCCCTTGGACGATGGCCGGGGCCGGCAAGGGAACGGCCCGATGGAGGATCGACAGGAAACCGGCGGCGTCAGCGGCGTCAGCGGCATTGGCGGCATTGGCGGCGACGCCCGCGGCGCCCGGGGGCTTCATCGGAACGAGAGCGAGGTCCGGCAGCTGGGGCTGGGCCGAGGTGTGGGCCAACCGTTCCGTCGAGGACTTGCAGCAGTCGCGACCCATCTCCCGGCAGGCCGACCGTGCCGACCTGGGCATCCGGCAGGTTCCCGAGTCGCAGTCCGGCACCCGGGCGAGGAGCAGCAGGCTGGCGACCAGGCCCAGGGCGGCGAGCGCGCGGTGGAGAGGCAGACGGCTCATCGATCCCATGGTAGCCAGAGCGCTCCGCGAGCGCAAGCCGCGCCGCGTGCACGTCCTGCCGGTGCAGAACGCCGTTTACCGCCGATCGACGGCGATCCAACCGTCCTTGACGACCAGCACCGGGTGCCGGAGCGCCGAGATGTCGACGAGCGGATCGCCGCGGAGGGCGACGAGATCGGCGATGGCGCCCGGAGCGATGCGGCCCAGATCCTTACCCTTGCCGAGAACGGTGGCGGCGGTCGCCGTGGCGGCCTTGAGGGCGTCTTTCGGGCTCATGCCGAAGGCCACCATCAGCTCGATCTCGCGGGCGTTCTCGCCGTGGGCGAAAACCCCGACGTCGCTGCCGTTCCCGATCGTCACGCCCATTTTGAGCGCGCGGGCGAACATCTGGTGCGAATCGCGCAGGCGCTCGGGCTCCGGCTCGCCCGGTTTCCAGCCGGCGTAGCGGGCGAGGGCCTCGGAGGCGGCGAGCGTCGGGCAGAGGACCACGTGGTGCTGCTTCATGAGGGCGAGCACCTCGTCCGTCGCGCCGGTGCCGTGCTCGATCGTCGTCACCCCGGCGAGCACCGCCCGGCGGATTCCCTCGGCGGTGCTGGCGTGGGCGGCCGAGGGCAGCCCGGCGCTCCGCGCCTCGTCGAACGCCGCCGCCATCTCCTCCTGGGTGAAGGTCGGAGTCGACGGCCCGCCGGGACGGCGCCGATAGTCGGCATAGACCTTGATCCAGTCCGCCCCACCCGCGATCTGCTCGCGCGCCGCCCGGCGCACGGCGTCCGGACCGTCCACCACCTGCGCCCCCTTGGGCACCTCCCAGCGCGGATCGAACCCCGCCGGGCCGTAGGCGCCGCTCGCCACCAGGGCGCGGGTGGCGACGAACATCCGCGGCCCGGGGATCATCCGGCGGGCGATGGCGTCGCGGAGCGCCACGTCGGCATAGCCCGCCCCCTCGGTCCCCAGGTCGCGGATCGTCGTGAATCCCGCCTCCAGGGTCGCCCGTGCCGCCACGGTGGCGCGGATGGTCCGCAGCTCCAGCGGTTCCTTCAGCACCTGGTCGTCCCACGGGGTCTCGTTGTAGGGGTGGAGGAGGAGGTGGCTGTGGAGGTCGATCAGCCCCGGGATCAGGGTGAGGCCGGCGAGGTCGACCCGCACCACGCCCTTCGAGCCCCCCTTCGCGCCGGTCGGCACGGCGAGCGAGCCGGCCGGGCCGATGGCGGTGATCCGACCGTTCTCGACCAGGACGTCGGTGCCGGAGAGGAAACGCTCCCCCGCGGGATCGAGCACCTGGGCGCCGGTCAGGAGGAGGGTCGGCGCGGCCTCCGGGGACGCGTGAGGCGCCTGAGCCGAGGCCGGCAGGAGGGACATCCCGAGAAAAGCCATCGCGAGGAGTACCTTCAGGCGTTTCGCCTTCATCGGTGGTAGAGCCCCGGATAGAGAACGTTGAGAGCCAGGCTGTAGACCGGCTGGACGAGCGGATCGAAGATCTGCCAGGCCACGAAGAGCCCCACCATCGAGAACATCGGCTGCCGCAGGAACTGCTGGTATCTCCGGGCCACGTCGTCGCTCATGAAGAGAGCGATGGCGGCGCTGCCGTCCAGGGGCGGAAGGGGCAGGAGGTTGAAGACGAAGAGGACGAGGTTGAGCGAGAAGAGGATGCTGAGCGGGGTGACCACGGCGGCGGCGAGGCCGTGGCCGGTGGCGGCGGTCATCACCGTGAAGGAAACCCGGTCCGGCGGATAGAAAACGCCCGAGGCCATGCCCGCCCGGATGAGGAGCCCGGAAAGGACGACGAGGAGGAGGTTGGCGGCCGGACCGGCGAGGGCCATGATCGCCGCCCGCCGCGGGTGGTGGTGCGCCCACTCCGGATCGTACGGGGCGCTCGCCCAGCCCATCATCCACGACCCCTGCGAGAGGGCGAAGGTGACGAGGGGGACGAGCAACATCCCCACCGGCGCCCGTCGGATGTGGGGGAGCGGGCTGAGCGACACCTGGCCGCCGTGGTAGGCGGTGGGGTCGCCCAGCCGGTAGGCGGCGAGCGCATGGCCCGCCTCGTGGAGGGTGGTCGAGAAGAGGAAGACCACGAACCAGGTCACCCCGAGGACAATCAGATGGGCGGTCACGGGGGGGATTCTATCGCGGCCGGGCGTCGGGGGGCGGGGCGTCGGAGTCGCCGCGGTTGAGCGGGACACCGTGAGCGCGATCGGCTATCCTAGAAGTGCAATCACGAAAAGAGGAGAGCGCACTGGATTCCACGCCAGACGAGGCTACCGGTTCCGGCATTCTCGGCGTAGGCGAAATCCTGGCTGGGCGCTTCCGCATCGTCTCTTTCCTGGGCGAGGGCGCGATCGGCGAGGTCTACGAGGCGGAGGATCTGGATTTAGGGGGGCGGTTGGCGGTCAAGACCCTCCATCCGGCGATCGCCGGAGACGAGCGGGCCCTGGCGCGCTTCAAGCGCGAGGTCCAGCTCGCCCGGCAGGTGACGCACCCCAACGTCTGCCGGCTCTTCGAGCTCTTCTACCACCGCCGCGAGCTGCGGCGACGAGCCGGCGACCGGGACGGGCTCGCCTTCCTCACCATGGAGCTCCTGCGCGGTGAGACCCTCGCCGCGCGGCTGGCCCGGCAGGGGCGGATGACCGCCGCCTCGGCCCTGCCCCTCGCCTGCCAGATGGCCGAGGGGCTCGCCGCCGCCCACGCGGCCGGGGTCGTCCATCGCGACTTCAAACCCGGCAACGTCATCCTGGTCCCCGCTTCCGGGGGGACCCGTGCCGTCATCACCGATTTCGGCTTGGCGCGGAGCAGCACCGCCCCTTCCTCGCTCACCGGCACCGGCACCCTCGTGGGCTCCCCCGCCTACATGGCGCCCGAGCAGGTGGCGGCGGAGGCGGTGACCGCGGCGAGCGACGTCTACTCCCTGGGCCTCGTCCTCTACGAGATGGTCACCGGCACCCTGCCGTTCACCGGTGGCACCGCCTTCCAGATCGCCTTGAAACGTCTCCACGAGATCCCGTCTCCGCCGAGCTTCCTCGTGCCCGGGCTCGCGCCGCGTTTCGAGGCGGTCGTCCTGCGCTGTCTCGAACGCCAGCCGGCCCAACGTTTCGCCGCGGCCGCCCAGGTCGGCCGGGCGCTCGCCGGGGAGACCGTGCCGGTCCCGCCGCCCGGGTCGGCTCGGTGGAAGCGGGCCGCCCTTCCGCTCTCCCTCGGTGTCGTCCTCGCCGCCCTGCTCCTCGGCGGCTTCGCCTTCTTCTTCTTCGGCCGGCCTCCGGCCGCCGCCTCCAAAGAGGCCTCGGCGCCGGCGGCTCGCCCGGTGCCCGCGGCGTCCCCGGCGCTCCCGACGCGCCGGACCTCCGTCGCCGTCCTCGGCTTCCAGAACCTTGCGGCAAATCCGCGCGCGGCGTACCTGGAGAACGTGCTCTGCGAAATGCTGCCGACCGAGCTCGCGGGCGGCGGCCGGCTCCTCGCGGTCCCCGGCGAGCAGGTCGACCGCATGAAGCGGGACCTCGGCCTGTCGGCAGCGAAGAGCCTGGGACCGGACACCCTGCTCCGGGTGCGGCAGGCGGTGGGAGCGGACCTCGTGGTGACCGGCTCCTACCTGGTGGCATCGCAGCCGGCCGACTTCGCCCGAGCCGACCTCCGGCTGGACCTCCGCGTCCAGAGCACGGCGACGGGGGAGACGGTGGCGACGATCACCGAGGTCGGCCAGGAGAAGCGCATCCTGGACGTCCTCGCGAGCCTCGGCGGCCGGCTCCGCAGCGAGCTGGGGACGGTCGAGCTCTCCGCCGCCGAGGCGGAGGGGGTGCGGGCGGCGCTCCCCGGCAACGCGGCGGCGGCGCGGCTCTACGCCGAGGGTCTCGCCGCCCTGCGCCAGTCGAACGCCCCCGCGGCGCTCCCCCTTCTGGAGCAGGCCGCGGCCGCCGACCCCGACAACCCGCGCCTGGAAGCGGCCCTCACCCGCGCCTGGCAGGCCCTGGGGTACGACTCGAAGGCCGCCCAGCACGCCGCCCGGGCCCTCGCTCTCTCCACCCGGCTGCCGTCCGAGGAGCGCCAGTCGATCGTGGCCGGGGCCTACGAGGTCTCCGGGGAGTGGGGGAAGGCGGTCCTCGACTATCGAGCCTTGTGGGCCCAGTTCCCCGACAACCCCGAGTATGGACTGCTCCTGGCGGCGGCGCAGGCGGCAGCCGGGAGCGGCCGGGACGCTCTCGCGACCGTCGAGGGTCTCCGCCATCTTCCCCCTCTCTTGCGGGACGACCCCCGGATCGACCTCGCGGCGGCGGTGGCCGCCGGCTCGCTGTCGGACTTCAAGCGCCAGCAGGAGGAGGCCGCGCGGGCGGCGGAGAAGGCTGCGGCGCAGGGAGCGCGGCGGATGGTCGCCGAGGCCCGCTACCTCGAAGGGGAAGCCCTCCACAGCCTGTCTCAGGGGGACCGCGCGCGGGCGGCCTACGCCGAATCGCTCCGTCTCTATCGCGCCACCGGCGACCGCCTGGGGGAGGTGCGAGCGCTCCACGCCGACGCCCTTCTCCTGCGCGCCCGGGGCGGCGAGGGCCGCCTTAAGGAGGCCCTCGCCTCGTACCGCGCCATCGGCAGCCAGAAAGGCGAGGCGACGGCGCTCTGCGACCTCGGCCAGTTGCTCCTGGAGCAGGGGAGCTTCCCCGCCGCCAGCGAGCGTTTCTCCGCGGCGGTCCGGCTCTTCACCCGGATCAACGATCCGCTGGGCACGATCCGCGCCCTCGCCCGGCTCGGCAGCGTCCTGCGCCAAGAGGGAGACCTGAAGGGCGCGCGGACCCGCTACGAGACCGCCCTCCGGATCTCGCGCCAGATCGGCAACCGGAACCAGGAAGCCAAGCTGCTCAACAATCTAGCCTTCCTGGCGCGGACGTCGGGCGACTCCGCCGGGGCCGAGGCGCGGCTCACCGAGGCGCTCCAGGTCTTCCGGACGACCGGCGATCGCCGGAGCGCCGTCTCCGTCCTTTCGAACCTCGGCATCCTGCTCTCCGACCAGGGCAAGATCGCCGCCTCGCGCAACCGCCATCAGGAGGCGATGGCGATCAGCCGCGAGATCGGCTGGAAGGCCGGAATCGCGATCGAGCTCCACCACCTGGCCGATCTCGACCGCTGCCAGGATCGGTTCGGCGAGGCACAGAAAAAGAACCAGGAGGCCCTGGACCTCCGCGTCGTGCTGGGCGAAAGCGAGCTCGTCGCGGAGAGCTGGCTCGCCCAGGCGGAGCTGAGCCTCGTGGCGGGGACTCCCCGGGAGGCCGCGGCCCTGGCCCAGACCGCCGCCCAGGAATTTGCGCTCGCCAAGGCGCCGGACAACGAGGCCAGGGCCCAGGCCGTCCGCGCCCGGGCCCTCGCCCTCCTGGGCGATCGGACCGCCGCAGCGCCCGCCCTCGCCCGCGCCGTCGACCTCGTCCAGACCACGGAGGACGAGGAGGTCCGCCTCGCCGTGGCCCTGGCGACCGCCACCGACGAGACCGCCGGAGACGCGGCCCACCACCTCGCCGCCGCCCTCGGCCAGAACCACCAGGCTGGCCTGCCGCCACGGCTCGAAGCCGAGCTCCTGCTGGGAAAGATCGAGCTCCTCGCCCCAACGGCAGGGGAAAGGACCGCGGGCCGGAAAAGGCTTCAAAAGGTGGAGAAAGAAGCGCGGGCCGCGGGGATCGATCTCTACGCGCGCCTGGCGCGCGAGGCGCTGGGTTCCTGACCCCTTCCGGCGGCCTCGGCGAGGGTCGAAAGTACGGGTGAATTTGCCATACCTATGGCAGGCGCACCTGTCTCGGAAGCTCCCTCCGCGGCCCGGAGCCTCGCCGGTCGGATCGTAGAAGCCCTTTACCGTCAGTCGATTGCGTCGTCGTTGCCAGAGCCCGGGGTCGGCGGGCTCGGGCGGGTACGGCGTTTGCCCTGATCGATCGCCGCAACCGCTCAACCGCAGTATCGATCCGAGCCGCCGCGCTCGAGAAGGGCAGGACATGAAAAAGCAACGAATGCTTCTGGTCGTCCCGATCCTCACGCTCCTCGCAACCCTCCCCGCCGCCGCGACGTTGACCGTCTACACCGATCGCGCCGCCTGGACGGCGGCGGTGGGCGGCAACGTCGTCACCGAGGACTGGACGGGCGACGCCGAAGGCAACCACGCGACGCCTTACACCACGGCGGCAGGCACCACCTTCACCACGCTCTCCGGCAGCCCGATCACCCTTGAGATCGCGGACGGCGACGACAGCGATGAAGCACGGGAGGTGCGCTTCAGCGACTTTTCGGCCGGGATGGGCGTGGCCCTGCCCAACAACGGCCACGGTTTCGGGTTCGATTACGATACCGCCTTCGCGCCCTGGACAGTCACCGCGAATGGAAAAGCGACGATCCTTTTGCCGCAGACGAACGGCTTCGTCGGCTACGTCGACGACTCCAACCCCGTGACCTCCTTCACCCTGCGCGGCGCGACGGTGACGCAGAGCGGGATCGCCCTCGACAACCTCTCGCGGGTCGGCATGCGCTTCGGGGGGCTGCCCCATGCCGCCCTGGGGCAGGCCCGATTGAGCAAGGCAGCCGATGGCTCGCTCCTCGTCTCGAATCTCGGGCCGAGCGGCAACGACGGCGTTTCGATCCACCTGGGAGAGGTCGAGGCGTTCCACACGAGGACCGTGCTCCAACCCGCCGCCATGCCGGTCGGAGCGATCATGCAGACCCGGAGCGTGGGGATCATCAACGGTCTGCCGAACCAGCCGGCGGGTAGCATCGGCCTCCAACGGACGGCTGGCGGCTTTGAAGTCCTGGTCGACGACACCGCCCTCGGCTCGCAGACGTACACCGCCACTCTCTACAACGACCAGGGAGAGATGGTCGCACACCAGGGCGGCCTTTCCTCCGGGGCGATGGCCATCAAGATTTTTGGCGTCGACGTCTCGTTGGACTGCATGACGACCACGACGACGACGACTACACAGACGTTGGCGGCGGCACTCGTGGCGAAGGACCAAACGACGACGACCACCACCACGACCCACCGCAGCTGGAAGTTCAGCGCGTCGATCTCCGCAAGCCTCTCCCGCAACGGCAGCCCCCTGGGTACCTTCCAGGCGAGCACCCTGGCTTTCGATGCCGATGCTCCGGCTCTCCTTCCGACTCGGCTGACCGATCTCCAGGTGGTGGGAGCTGGAATGCCGCAGCTCGCCCTGACCGGCGAGGCCACCAACGTCCACGGCTTGAATCACGAGGCGACGGGCGGGGCCAGCTTCAGCGCTTCGGCGGGGAACCTCACGATCTCCAACTTCGGTACGGCCCCCGGTGCGGGCCTCTCGACCACTCTCGGCCGGGCGGAGACCGCCGGCCTGACCTTCAGCCCGATCGATCCCAACGGCCGCGCTCCGCTCGGCGCCACGATCACCGTCCAGGCCGTCGGCGCCATGCTCGGTGTGCCGGGGCAACCGCTCGGCCAGCTGCAGGTGACGAAGATGGCCGACGGCTACATGCTGACGCCCGATTTCATCTCGATCGGGTCTCCCACCCACCATCTCCTGGTCTACAACCAGGGCACTCTGGTGGCCGATCTGCCCGGCCAGACGGGGCCGGCGGGGATCGCGCCGGCGTGGCCGAGCCGTTTCGGCAAGCTCGGCGGCCTCTTCGAGTGCTACACCTCGAATTGGCCGGAAGCGATCAATTTCCGCGTCGGCGCCACGACCTACACCGGGGATGAGGTCCGCATGCTCGCCGAAGCCGCTCCCGGGGCGATCGACTACAAGTCAGGTTTCACCCTTCAGGCCGCGCAGCTCGACAGCCTGACCCTGACCGCCGCCGCCGCCGACCCCGCCGTCTGCCACCCCAGCGCCACCCGGCTCTGTCTCAACAACGGCCGCTTCGGGCTCGAGACCGCCTGGAAGACCAGCGACGGTCAGACGGGGGTGGGGCAGGCCGTCCCCTTGACCGGCGATACCGGCTACTTCTGGTTTTTCGAGAGCAGCAACGTGGAGATGGTGGTCAAGGCTCTCAACGGCTGCGATCTCGGCAGCCATTTCTGGGTCTTCGCCGGCGGCTTGACCGACGTCATGGTGACGATGACGGTGACCGATGCCGAGACCGGTCTGGTCCGGACCTACGTCAATCCCCAGAAGCAGGCCTTCGCGCCGCTCCAGGACACCAGCGCCTTCGGCACCTGCACCGCGGAGTCGATCGCCGCGGTGACGGGAACGGCGCTGCCGGCCCCCAAGCTCGCCGACGCCGCCGAAACGAAATCGGACGCGGAGGTGGAAGCGGCCGTCGCGCCCGTCTTCGCCGCGCTCCAGGCCCAGGCCTCCTCGACCGCCCTGCTGCTCAACAACGGCCGCTTCCGGGTGGAGACGACCTGGCAGACCCCGGCAGGAGACCAGGGGAGCGGACAGGCGGTCCAGCTGACGAGCGACACCGGCTACTTCTGGTTCTTCCAAAGCAGCAACGTGGAGATGGTGGTCAAGGTTCTGAACGGCTGCCCCTTGAACCAGCGCTTCTGGGTCTTCGCCGGCGGGCTGACCAACGTCTCGGTCACCCTCAAGGTGACGGACACCGTCACCGGCGCCGTGAAAACCTACGTCAACCCGCAGGGCAGGGCTTTCCTGCCGATCCAGGACACCAGCGCCTTCGGCAATTGCAGCTAGCGTAGAGGAAGCTTCAGAAGGTCTCTCAAGCGGCGGCCGGGGCTCTCTGCCTCGGCCGCCTGACCGTCTGCCGCCAGCCGGCGCTGGAGCTACGGCCGCGCCGGAACGAGGCTGGGGCGGAGATAGCGCCGTTCGAGCTCGGGAACCGTCATCGGTCCCTGGCGGACGAGGAGCGCCGTCGGTTCCGCGCCGTCCGGGCGGTAGGTGATGAAGACGGTGTCGCCGGTCCGCAGGTCGTGGAGGGTCTGCGGCTGGCCGCGCTCGTTCCGGTAGGCGGTCCGGCCGTCGACGTGCATCACCAGGGTGACCTCGGTGGGGCGTTTGAGCACCATCCGGCCGTGGTCCGCGTCGAGCGAGGAGACGACGAAGAAGTCCTCGACGCTTTCGGCGGCCGGGGCTGCCGGGGGCGCCGGCAGGGCGGCGCTGGCAGCACCGGCGGCGGCGCGCGGGGCGAGCGCCAGGGCGAGAACCAGGATCCAAGACCGGCGGCGAGAGGCTCTCATCGCGGCCTCGCCGCGCCGGGAGCGTTCGGAGCGCGGGGTGGTTTCGGGGCTCCCTTGGCGTTCGCCGAGCCGGCGGCCAGAGCGCCGGTGACGAGGCGGTCGCCCGCGCGGAGATCGCCTTTCAGCATCTGGGTGTTGGCGTAGTCCGAGATGCCCACGGAGATCGCCACCGGCTCCAGGGTCTCGCCGGCCTGGAGCCGCCAGACCACCTGCTGGCCGCCGGCGTGGGAGGCGCGGGCGGTCTCCGGGATCTTCGCCTGGCGATAGAGCTCGGCGAGATCGTCGGCCGGCAGGTCGGGGGTGTAGGTCAGGGCCGCGTTGGGGATCAAGAGGACGTTCTCGGCGTGCCCGGTGGGGATGGTCACGTAGGCGGTCTCCCCCGGGAGCAGCCGCTCGTCCGGGTTCTCGAAGTCGATCACCGTATCGTAGGTGACGACGTTCTGCACGATGTAGGCGTTCAACCGGATGACGCTCACCCGGCCGTGGAAGACCTCGTTGGGAAAGGCGTCGACCTGGAAGGTGGCGTCGCCGCCCATCTTGATGAACCCGGTGTCCGACTCGTCGGTCTTGGCGTAGACCTGCATCCGTTTCAAGTCCTGGGCGAGGGTGAAGAGGTTGGGCGCCTGGAGCGAGGCGGCGACCGACTGGCCGACGGCGACGTTCTTGGCGACGACGATGCCGTCGGTGGGCGAGAGGATCGTCGTGTACCGCAGGTTCGCCTCGGCCTCCGCCAAGGCGCCCCGCATGGCGGCGACCTCGGCCCGGGCCTGCTCGACCTGGGCGACCTGCTCCTGATACTGCGCCTGCGCCTGGTGGACCTGGGCGCCCGCCGACCGCCCCGCGGCGTCGGCCTGGTCGAGGGTCGACTGCGAGAGCTCCTTCTGGTCGAGGGGGATGAGCCCCTGGCCGAAGAGCTTCGCCTGGCGCTCCGCGCTCGCCCGCGCATAGCGGGCGTCGGCCTGCGCCTTGGCGGCGTTGGCCTCGTCGGTTTCGATCAGCGCCCGGCTCGTCCCCAGGCCGGCCTCCAGGCGGCGTTCGTTCGCTTCGGCGCTCGCCAGGTTGCCGCGGGCGGTGACCCCCTGTGCCTGGTAGACGGCGGGGTCGAGCTGGGCGAGAACCTGGCCGGCGCGGACCCGGGTGTTGAAGTCGGCGAAGACGAGCTTCACGGTGCCCGAGACGTAGGAGCCGACCGGGACGGTGGTCAGGGGAGTGATGGTCCCGGTCGCCTCGACCGCCGCGGTGATCGCGCCGCGCTCGACTGTCGCGGTCAGGTACTGGGTGCCCTTCGGACGGCCGCCAATCCAAAAGCCGACGAGGAGAAGGGCGGCGAGGATCGCGGCGGCGAGGAGGACGATCCTCCGGTTCCGGGGGGATGGATTCTGCGGCACGGGGCCTATCATAGCCAACCATGGACCTCCGCACCGTCCTTCCCGAGGCTCTGGGCGCCATGGCGGCCAACAAGCTGCGCACCGCCCTCACCATGCTCGGCATCACGATCGGGATCGCGGCGGTGATCTGCACCGTGGCGATCGGCGAGGGCGGCTCGAATCGGGTGCGCGAGCAGTTCGCGAGCCTGGGCGACAATTTCGTCTGGGTGGAGGCCGGGAGCCGGAACGTCCAGGGGGTGCGGACCGGCTCCGGCGGCACCAAGACCCTCTCCGGTCGCGACGTGCAGGCGATGCGCGAGGCGGTGCCGCTCCTCAAAAGCGTCTCGCCCAACGTCGACGGCCGGGTCCAGGTGATCTACGGCAACCAGAACTGGTATACGCAGTTTCGCGGCGTCTCGCCGGAGTACCTCGCCATCCGCCGTTGGACGGTGGCGAAGGGCGCCTCCTTCACCCGCCAGGACGTCACCCTCTCGGCCAACGTCTGCCTGCTCGGCCGGACCGTCGTCGAGGTGCTCTTCGGCGGCGCCGACCCGATCGGCAAAAAGATTCGCATCGGCGCCCAGCCCTTCCGGGTGATCGGAGTTCTGGCGCCCAAGGGGGAAGCCGCTTCCGGCCAGGACCAGGACGACACCCTCCTCATGCCGATCTCGACGGCGCAGCACAAGATCAAGGGGGCGGATTGGCTCGACGACATCATGGCCTCGGCGATCTCGGCGGAGGCCATCCGGCCGGCCAAGGACCAGATCGCCCGCCTGCTGCGCCAGCGCCACCACCTGCGCGCCGGGGCGCCGGACGATTTCAACATCCGGAGCCCCGAGGAGGTTCTGGAGGCGCAGCGAGAGACCAGCCGCACTTTCACTCTCCTCTTGGCGAGCATCGCCTCGGTATCGCTCCTGGTCGGCGGCATCGGCATCATGAACATCATGTTCGTCACCGTCACCGAGCGCACGCGGGAGATCGGCGTCCGCCGCGCCGTGGGGGCGACCCAAGGGAGCATCCAGACGCAGTTCCTGGTCGAGGCGGTGCTCCTCTGCGCCCTCTCGGGCGCGGTCGGGGTCCTCTTGGGCTTCGTCGCCTCGGGCGTTTTCGCCAATCTCCTCGGCTGGTCGATGATCATCCCGCCGCGCGCCATCGTCATCGCCGTCCTCTTCTCCGGCCTGATCGGCGTGGGTTTCGGCTTCTACCCCGCACGGAAGGCGGCGCTCCTCGATCCGATCGAGGCTCTGCGCTACGAGTAGGCGTTGCGGGCACCACCCTCCCGGTTTCTCCCGCAGAACGATCCTGGAACAGGAACCTGCCGGAGTGAGGAAGTCTCGCCACTGGGTTCGTTCTTTATTGTGCGGCTCGGACAATTTCGCCCTGAGCGCACTTGCCTGGAGGTTTGATATGACTTCTTCCGACACTGCTTCTTGAGCTTGGCGCTCCAGTCTTTGCATTCTTTGCCTGGTGGCCGCCTCCGGCTGCCTGTCGCGTGGTGCCGAGCGGACGGCCGCGGCAGGGTCAGCCCGGCACGCCGAGGAGTTGCGCCAGGCCGGTGAGCGCCTCGGCGTACCGGTGCGGACCGCCGAGATGGTGGAGCTCGCCGATGGCGGCGCGGAGCTCGTCGCCGCACCGGCCATCCACCTCGAAACCATCCCCGCGACCCGTTACCCGGCGGGGGTCGATCTCGGGGTCGCCTACCTCGACCTGCCGAGGCCGGTGGTGGTCCAGGGCTCCTCCAACGTCAACATTCCGAGGGGTTTCTATAAGCTCCGGGCCTTTACCGAGGACGTCCGCCGGCCCGGCAGGATCAGCGGTCATGCCAAGCTGATCGACGCCGCGGGCGGTATCGTCGCCGACCTACCGGTCGAGGCCGTGATCCAATCCCCTCCATCCGGCGGGCCAGGCCAGGTGATGTACATGAAAAAGATCCCCGGCCACTCGGTTTTGATCTGCGGAGAAACGATCGACGGCATGACGTGTTGTCTCCGCTTCACCCAGGCCCGCTCCGGAAACGGCATTACCGTCAGTCCTGGCTAGTGAGCCCGAGGCCCTTCCCTCGGAGGAGCTAACTTACCGTACGCCTCCTGTCGATTCTTCCGCGTGGAGGCCGGGCAGGCACGGGGGCTCTGCCCCTACCAGCCCGGCCTCGGGACCGTTCTTCCCTCTACCGACCCCGAAAACCTCTCCAAGCCCAACCAGAAGCTCTCCGGGCGCTCCGGGAAGCCCTCCAAGCCTGCCCGCAACCTCTCGAAGCTCCGCCGAAATCCCTCGAAACTCCCCCCAAACCCTTCCGGGAGCGTTACAAACCTCTGGAAACTCTTTCCGGCCCTCTCCAAACTCTTTGGAACCCTCTGGAAACTCCTCCCCGAGGTCTCGAAACTCGTTGGGGAACTGTGGAAACTCGGGCGGAACGGGTGAAAACGGAAATACAGGCAGCGGAAACTCGCCTGGAGGCTCCCGAAACTCGGGTCGAGGGCCAGGAAACTCCAGCGGACGGGTTCGAAACCCACCCGGAGGCGTTTTCTCTGGACCTGGAGGGCTTTCGGGGAGCTCTCCAGGGGTTTCCTGGGGTCCCGGAAGGGGTTGGGGTGGGTTTCGAGGGGTCTTTAAGAGGCGTGGAGAGGTTTGGGGAGGGCGCGGAGAGGTCGCCAATGGCCGCCGAAAGGGATAGATTCCTGCTCGGCATCGCCCTCGCCGTGATCAGCATTCTCCTCCTCGCCAAGAAGTCATAAGCGCGCCGCGCTGCGAGGGAAAGACAAGCCCACCGTAAGGAGGAGATTTCGCAATTCACCGTGCTAGTGTGGACGCCTGGAGCCCCCTCCAACTCCAGAAGGAGGAAGCGATGAAGCGATTGACCCGCGTCCTGTCGCTCACGGTGGTGAGCGCCGCTTTCCTGGCCGGAGCAGCCCTCGCCTCCGGTCCCTACCAGATCACCGGCACAGCCCAGAGCCGGGATGGCAATCTCATCCGCAGCGAATTCATCGTTCAGGCGGGGAGCAGCCCGCTCGACCGCTTCCGGATGACCCGGCTCGCCAAGGACGGCCCCGTCTCCAGACTGCGCGGCTCGATCCTCTTCCTGCCGCCCTTGGGCACCAACTTCGCCTTCTACGAGCAGCGCGATCCCAACGGCGCCTTCGGCTCGTCGATCGCCGAATACTTCGCCCTCCGCGGTTTCGACGTCTACGGCTACTCGCCGCGCTACGAGGCGATCCCGGCTGGCGTCTGCGAGGCCCACGTTTTCGACTGCTCGGTGATGGCGGGCTGGAACATCGCCTCGATGGTCGACGACATCACCTTCGTCCGCTCGCAGATCGCCGTCCTCCATCCCGGCACCAAGGTCGTCGCGGGCGGCAACTCGCTGGGCGGCATGCTGGCTCTGGCGGTCGCCAACGCCCATCCCGGCGACTACGCCGGCATTTTCCCCTGGGAGGCGATGCTCTATAGCGCCGATCCCACCGTGCATACCTTGAACCAGGGCTACTGTTCGACCCTCGAGGCCGAGCTCGCCGGCGGCATCGTCTTCGACGCTCTGATGGACAGCGTGTTCAAAGACGTCATCCAGTTTTCAGAGACCGCGCCCGCCGGGCTCAACACCATCCCGCTCTTCCCGCCCACGCTGACCCACCACCAGCTCCTGGTCACCCTGTCGAGCGTCTCGGCGCCGGGACCGATCAGCATGCCGGTGCCGAACTTCGTTTTGATGAACGGCAGCGTCCCCCAGGACCGGCTGACCTACGCCTCCGAGCCGCGGCTCTACCAGGACGTTTTAACCACCTTCAACACCTACATCCCGCTCGCGGTCACGCGCGACATCAGCTGCTCGCTCGCCGGGACGGAGACGGCCTACACGAATAACCTGGGAGCCTTCAAGGGATCGGTCCTCGCGATCGGCGGCGGCCATGCCTTCGGTCCCTTCATGCACGACAACCTGGCGCTCCTCGGCTCCCACGATCAGACCTTTCTCCTCCAACCTGGCTTCGGGCACATCGATCACTACATGAGCCCGGAGCACCGGGAATTCGTCGAGGAGCCGATTTTCGCCTGGGCGTTCCGGGTGCTCGGGCAGTAGCGGGCGACGCGGCGCGAACGGCTGCACGCGAGGGGCAGGTCTGGCGGCCTGCCCCCCGCGTGGTCTTAAAAGAAGTGAACCTTTTCCTCCGCATAAGGACCCACTTAAAGGCGGGGAACGAGGGCGAGGCGTCGCATCCCGCCGGAATTTTTGTCGACAAAAGCGCTCCCTTGGGAAGTTCCCAGTCGAGCTCAGCAGCTCCACCGCGGAGGGCTGAGCATCGCGGTTCCACGCAACGGTGAGAGGAGATGCGCGATGAAATCACCGTGACGATTCTTGCCAGCGCCGAGCTCTACACGCCGTGATTCTGGCCGCCCGGCAAGCGCCGCCCCCTTCGACCGGAGAGTCCCCGCCTCTCCGCCATCTCTTTCGGGGTCTGTCCAAAGTCCCCGGAAACCCGTGCGGGAGCTTCCAAAGTCCGTCCCGGGGCGCCCCTTCGCGCTCCCGGCGGGAGGGGCGCCTGTTTCTGTCGCTGGCCGCAGCCTTGATTGACAAGCCAGGTGGGCCGGGTTACCGTCGGAACCGAGGCCATCGAGCCCTGGGAAGACCCACGAGCTAAAGATCCACCGTCGAAGGCCAGGGCCCATGCACGGTGAGGGAGCCAAGCTATGACGGATGAGCAACTTCTGGATCGGATCTCTCTCGACGCTCGGGTCATGGTCGGCAAGCCGGTCATCAAAGGCACGCGCTTGACGGTGGAGTCCATCCTCAATCTTCTGGCTCACGGGGCAACCGTCGAGGAGATCCTCAAGGAGTACCAGGGGCTGGTACAAGAGGACATTCAATCGTGTCTGTTGTTTGCGACCCGGTCTTTGGAGACGGTGTCGTTCATGCCGCTTACGGTCGGCACGCCGTAGGTGCGATTCCTTGTCGACGAATGCACAGGCCCCACCGTCGCTCGCTGGCTTAGGGGTCTAGGTCACGAAGTGTTCTCAGTCTTTGAGGAAGCCCGCGGGAACCCCGACGACTTCATTCTGAGGAAAGCCCTCGACGAGGACTGGATCCTCATCACGAATGACAAAGACTTTGGCGAGAAGGTCTACCGAGAACGCCATCCCCATCGGGGAGTCGTCTTTCTGCGGTTGGCCGACGAACGCGCCGCCAATAAGGTGGAGACTCTGAATCGTCTGCTGGAAGGCTACGCGGATCGCTTGCGGGGCCAGTTCGCCGTCGTCACCGAGACACAAGTTCGCTTCGCACACCTGCGGTAACAACCTACCCCGGGAGAATCTCCCACCGCGCCGCTCCGATCGTCTTCGCCAACCTGGCCACCGCCGCCTCGAAGCCGGCCCGCCTGCCGGTACCGAGGCGGACCCCGGGCTCCCACCAGACCCCACGGATCGTCAGCAGGCTCTCCTTCCGATCGAGCTTGGGATCGACCCGGCCGACGAGGCGGTCGCCTTCCAGGAGGGGGAGGATGTAGTAGCCGTGCTGGCGGTCGGGGCCGGGGACGAAGGCCTCGAAGCGGTAATCGAAGCCGAAGAGCCGGCGGGTGCGCTTTCGGTCCCTGAGGATCGGGTCGAAGGGGGCGAGGAGGCGCATGCGGGGCGGCGGCTCGGGGACGTTCGCGGCCCGTTCCTCCCAGCCGGGGAGCGCCCAGGCGCGGCGGGGGCGCGAATCGTCGACGGCTTCTGACAGCACGGGCTCGATCTCGCCCCGCGCCGCCGCGGCTTCACACCAGGTGCCCGCCTCCTGGATGGAGAGAGCGTGCCAGAAGTCGGCGATCTCGCCGGTCGTCGCGATCCCCAGCCGTTCCAAAGCCGTGCGGCAGGCCCACGTGCGGTGCTCCTCGTCGCTCGGACGGGGGAGGGCGGCGGCCTCGGGGAGCACTCTTTCGGTCAGGTCGTAGACCTTGTGGAAGTGGACCCGGTTGGCGATGGCGAGGCGGCCGGTCCGCCAGAGGTGCTCCAGGGCGGCCTTCTCCGGCCGCCAGCCCCACCAGGAGCCGCTCCCGGCGTCGGTCTCGGGAGCGAAGTCCTTCGCCATCAGCGGGCCTTCCTGCTGAATCCGTTGGAGCACCTGGTTGAGGAGCTTCTGCGGCTCGGTCCCCAGGCGCTCCTTCCACCAGGCGCGGGTGTGCCCCCGGTAGCGTTCGAAGCGCACCCGCCAGTAGGGAAACCAGCGGGTGGGGATGGCGGAGGCGTCATGGGTCCAGTTCTCGAAGAGGCCCCTGTCGCGTTCCAGGAGCCGGGGGAGGAGCGCGGGACGGTAGCCGTCGAAACGGCTGGCGAGAATGAGGTGGTGGGCGCGCTCGACGACGTTGATCGAGTCGACCTGGACGAACCCCATGGCCTCGATCCGCGCCTGGACCGCCGCCGGGGTGGCGGCCTGGCGCGGGTCGTCGGCCAGGCCCTGCCCGGCCAAGAGGAGGCGCCGGGCGATCTCCGGCGCGACGAGGGGAACGGGGGGGAGAGGCTCGGTCGGTTTCTTCGGCAGGGAGCGCATGGCGGGGGAAGGGTATCGCAGCCTTAGGCTCGAAGAGAGCCGTATCCGACCGCCGTCCTGATCTGCTATAAGGAATGCAGGATGTCGGACCCACCGAAGTACCGAAACCGGGGCTACAAGGACTCCGAGCGCGAGGAGCGGGGAGGCGGGGGAAGCTCAACGCTTCGGCCGCAGGCGCCGCGGGAGAAGAAGGACGGGCCGCGCGGCCGGGGCCTGGGCGCGCGGACGGAGTCGGTCTTCCGCTGCCAGTCCTGCGGCGAGAAGCAGCTCTCGGTGCTCTCCACGGTCTCCCCCGAGGAGATTCCCCCGGAGGCGACCTGCAAGAAGTGCGGCGCCGCCCTCCACACCTGCTCGAACTGCATCCACTTCGACACCTCCGTCCGCTGGGAGTGCCGGGAGTGGGAGCAGATCCCGGCCCGGGTGGCGAAGAAGACGGCGGCGAACGACTGCCCGCGCTTCACTCCCAAGCTCGTCTCCGAGTTCGCCAAGGACAGCGAGCGCGGCACTCCGGGAAGCCCGAACGATCCGCGCGCCGCCTTCGACGCCCTCTTCAAATAGCCGGCCGGCCGCCTTCGGTCCGCTTCTCGGCTCCGCCGTCCGAAATGCCGCCCACCTTCCCGCCGCAGGACCCCGACTTCGAGGCGAAGGCGCGGGCGAGCTTCGCCCGCCAGGCGTACATGGCGACGATCGGCGCCGAGATCCTCCGCGTCGCCCCCGGGGAGGTCGACCTCGGGCTCGCCTTCCGCGCCGACTTGACCCAGCAGCACGGCTATCTCCACGCCGGAGTGATCACGGCGCTCGTCGACAGCGCCTGCGGCTTCGCCGCCTTCACCCTCATGCCGGCCGGCTCCGGGGTCGTGAGCGTCGAGTTCAAGGTCAACCTCCTCGCTCCCGCCGTGGGAGAGCGGATGATCGCCCGCGGCCGGGTGCTGCGGCCGGGGCGGACTCTTACCGTGTGCTCCGGCGAGGTCGTGGCGGTGACCGGGCTTGAGGAGAAGACGGTCCTCGCCATGCTCGCCACGATGATGCGGCTCGAGAAGGTATAGCCCGCCCCGGGCTGCCTACCCCGCCCGCCGGGTCGACGTCTCGTGCTCCAGACCCGGCACCGGCGGGATCGCCGCCAGGTCCGCCGCGGCATCCGCCGTCTTGCCCGGCATCGCCAGGAGATCCTGCCGGCGCAGGTACTGGTCGATCATGATCGCCGCCAGGCTCCCGGTGCCCATGGCGACCGCCACCTGCTGGGTGATGGGGCGCAGGTCGCCGGCCACCCAGACGCCGGGAACGTTGGTGTCGCCGCGCTGGCTCCTCGGCTTGACGTGCTCGCCGCCGGGGGCGAGCTCCACCCCGAGCTGGGTGGCCAGGTCGGTGCGGCCGCGGGCGGGGCTGGAGACGAAGAAGGCCTCGGCTTCGATCCGGGTGCCGTCCTCAAGCTCCAGGGCCTCCAGCTGGTGGCGCTCGCCGATCAGCGCGTGGATGTCGCCATGGAGCACCGGGATGTCGTGCTCGGCGAGCTGCTCCAGCCGGTGGGGGGAGATGACGCCGGTGTCGGCGGCATCGCCGGTTTCGCCGGCCGCGCTGGACTCGCCGTCGCCTCCGGCTCCAGACGTCACGAGGACCCGGACGCGGGGGGTGTAGCGGGTGAGGCCGAGCGCCAGGTTGGCCGCCCACTCGGCGGGACCGGCGCCGATCACCACGGTGTCCTTGCCGACGATCTCCGGCCCCTCGCAGTCGGTGCAGTAGTAAAGGTTGCCCTTGCCGGCATAGGCGAAGCAGGGGGTGTAGTCGCCGTCGACGGTGGGATGGAAGCGGGCCACCCCGGTCGCGAGGAGAACGGTCTTCGCCCGCCACGCCTCGCCCTTGGCGCCGGTCAAGAGGAAGTCCCCCACCTGGCCGGAGACCGAAACGACGTTCCCGAAGACGATCTCCGCCCCGCGGTCCCGCGCCTGGGCTTTCAGGCCCTTCTGGATCTGGACCCCGGTCGCCTCCGGCATTCCCGGGACGTTGTAGAGCTTCTCCAGGGTGTAGAAGAGAGGGCCGGTGGCGCGATCGAGAAGGAGAACCCTTCTGTCCTGCCAGGCGAGGTGGAGCGCCGCCGTGAGACCGGCGGGGCCACCGCCGACGATGACGGTATCGTAGAGGGTCATGGAGCGGTCTCCGTGCCAAATGTAAGGACTGAGAATAGCATCGGAGGCAGCGCCAGCCGTTATGCGCCCATGCTATAGTCCGCCGCCACCGTGAACATCCTCAACCGGACCGAGCCTCCGGAAGAGGCGAGGGCTCGGCGCCCCTTTCCCTCGCCCCTCGCTTCCGAAACCTCAGCGGACTTTCCACCCGCGGAGCATGCCGTGCGGGTGGAAGCGAGCCGGCGGGAGATCCTCGCCGCGATCGGCGCGCCGCCCGACGTCACCTTCGTGCGCTCGATCGGCAACCTGGGCGACGAGCTGATCTGGGCCGGCACCCGGCGCCTCCTCGCCGGCCTGCCGGCCGGCGCGTTCCGCGAGGTCGGCCTCGCCGAGGCCGCCACCGTCTCCGGCCACACGGCGGTGCTCGCGGGCGGCGGCGCCTGGTGCCGGCCGTACCATGAGGCCCTGCCGCAGATGCTGGGGACGATCGAGTCGCGTTTCGAGCGGGTGATCGTCCTCCCCTCGTCGTTCGACCCCGAGGTGGCGGAGGTGCGGCGCGCCCTCTCTCGGAGCCGCGCGATCGTCTTCGCCCGCGAGCGCGAGTCCTTCCGGCGGATCTCCGGCCTCTGCTCGGCGCGGCTCGCCCTGGACGGCGCTTTCTTCTGCGATCTTTCGTCCTACCGGCAGCACCGGCAGCCGGACCGAGGCCAGGGAGTCCTCCACGCCTTCCGCACCGACGCCGAGGCCTCCGGCCGCTTCCCGCTGCCGGCGGACAACCGCGATCTCTCCGTCACCGCGAGCTCGCTCGACGAATGGCTGTGGACCCTCGCCCGCCACGCCACGGTGCGCACCGACCGGGCGCACGTCATGATCGCCGCCGCCCTCCTCGGGCTCGAAGTGCTCTTCCGGCCGTCCTCCTACCACAAGCTGCCGGCGATCGCCGAGTACGCCTTGGGCGGCTTCCCGGTCCGCGAGGAGCGTGGGGGAGAGCTGGGGCCACGGGGGATCGTCGCCGTTCCGGCGCTTCCCGAGAAGCCTGCGGTTGCCGAGCCTGCGGCCGAGGGGAGCCTCGCCGGCCTCCGCCGCCGGCTCGTCGCTCGCGGGGAGGCGGCGCTCGCCGGCCTGCCGGCCGACCTCTTCACCGGGCCGCCACGGGTGACCGCCGTCGTCCTCTCCTGGGACCGCATCGAGCAGACGACGACCGCCCTGGGCTCGCTCGCGGCGCACGTCCGCCTTCCCCTGGAAATCCTGGTCGTCGACAACGGCTCGGCTCCCGAGACGCGGGAGGCGCTTTCTGGGCTCGCCACGGATACCCCGAGCCTGCGCCTGCTCCTTTTGCCGGAGAACCGCGGCTGCGCGGGAGCCCGGCAGCTCGCCGTCGAGCACGGGACGACCGAGTACCTCTTCTTTCTCGACAACGACGCCGAGGTCTTCCCCGGCACGATCGAGCGGCTCGTCCATGAGCTCGATCGCCATCCCGCGGCGCTCGCCGCCGGGGCGCGGGTGGTGCTGCCCTCCGGCGAGGTGCAGTTCTGCGGCGGCGACTACCGCACCGAGGGCGGGCTCCTGCGCTTCGTCCCCCATGGCCGCGGCGCGGCCTTCGACGATCCCTCGCCCGGCCTGCCCGGAACGCTCGGCGGGTCGGGCGCCTGCCGCTGGCTGGGGGCGACCGCCCTCCTGGTCCGCCGCGCCGCCCTCGTCGAGTTTCCCCTGGATACCGGGATGGCCGCCTATTTCGAGGACAACGAGTGGTGCTACCGGGTGGAGCGCGCCCGGCCGGGGAGCTTCAGGCGTTCGGCCGAGGCCTTGGCCCTCCACCACCATGAGCTCAAAGGGCGTCCCGTCCTGGGGCCGGCGGATCTCGCCGCGATCCTGCCCGAGGTGATCCCTTACGTCGCGGCGGTCGCCCACTTCTACCGCCTGCACGGCCTGGTGCTCGACGGCCTCTTCGCCTTCGTTCCCGAGCTGCTGACGGTGGACGGGACGCCCGACGTCGCCGCTGCCCGGCTCCTCCTCGACCTCCTCCTCGCCGAGGGGCCCGACCGGCTGCTCGCCCGCTGGCGGGCCGGCGGCCTCGCCCCGCTCTTCGCCGGCATCCGGGCGCCGCGGCCGGAAGAGATGGTGGCGCTCGAGGCGCGCCTCGTCCGCGCCGACCGCGAGCTGGTGGCCGCGCGCGAGACCCTGGCCGTCCTCGAAGGCTCCCGGCTGGGGCGGGTGGCGGATTTCTACTGGTCGCTCAGGCGGCGTTTCTCCGGCTTCCCCCGGCTTCCCCGGCTCCCCCGAGAGGAGGCGCGGTGAGGCGCATCACCCTCCTGCCGCCGGAGGTCGCGGCGCACCGAGTCACCTTCCGCTTCACGGTCGAGCCGGCGTCGCCCCTCTACCTGCGGACGGAATTCACCCTCGAATTTCCATCCGAGATCCGCCTCGACCATCTGCCCGAGCGGCTGTTCTGGATCGTCTTCCTCCTCTGCCTGCACTCCCATTGGACGCTTCTCCGTCCCTGCCGGATCGAGCTGCCGGTCACCCTCGGTGCCGGAGAGGCGGAGGTGTGGAGCCGCCTCCTCGATTCCTATGTGACGACGCTCGAGGCCTATCGTGGGACTGGAGGCGACGACACGGCGAGGACGATCGAGATCGAGGAGTCGGGACCGCGCCTCGCCCCCTGGGGATCGCTCCCGGCGGCGCTCGGGAAGAGCGATCGGAGCGCGCGCGCGGCGAGCGCTTTTTCGGGCGGCAAGGACAGCCTCGTCCAGGCGGCCCTCCTCTGTGAGATCTCCGCGCGGCCGCTCCTGGTGACGACGACGTCGCCGATGCCGCCCCTCCACGACCACACGACGGCCCGGCGCCGGCAGGTTTTAGCCGCGATGGCGGCGCGCCGCGACGTGACGCTCGTCGAGGTGCGCTCGGACTTCCGGTCGAGCTGGAAGAACGACTTCCCGCCGGAGGTCGGCTACCCGGTGTCGGTCAACGAGATCACCGACACCTTCCTCTATCTCGCTTCGACCCTCCTCTCCGGAGCGGCCCTCGGCCACCCGCGGCTCTTCCTCGCCGCGGAGGCCGAGGTGCAGGACAACGTCGAACGCGCCGGCCGGGTGGTGCAGCACACCCACTTCATGTACTCGAACGTCACCCAGCGCGCCGTCGCCGCCCTGCTGCGCCCGGCAGGTCTCTCTTACGGCTCGTTGATCTCGGCCCTCCCCAGCGCCCGGGTCCAGGAACTGCTGTGGACCCGCTACGCCGATCTCTCCGACCTCCAGTACTCCTGCTGGCGAGTGGGGCCGGACGAGGCGACATGCAGCCGCTGCACCCAGTGCCTGCGCCTCGCCTTGACCACCCTCGCCCTCGGTGGCCGGCCGGAGCGGATGGGGATCGACCTCACGGCGCTCTTCGTCGCCCAGGAGGGCTGGACGCCGCGCGGGGCGCTGGCCCCTGATGCTTTGCCGCGCGACCGGGTGGCGGCCGGCCTCCATGCCGACGTCCTGCGCTCTCTGCGGGCGATCCCGGTCTCCCGCGTCCTCGGCCAGCTCGCGAGCCCTCCCGGACGGCTCGCAAGGCGGCGGACCTGGCGCGCCTGGGCCGCCTATCGCCGTCTGCGGGAGCGGGCGCTCGGCCTGCCGGCCCCGGAGCCGGCGCGCGGCTATCGCGAGGGGTTTCTGGAGCTGGTCGAAGAGCCGTTCCGGGCGCGGCTGGAGACGATCTTCGCCCAGTGCTTCCCGCGGGCCGAGAAGTCCTCCTACGGCTGCGCCCTGGCGCGGGCCGACGGTCTCGTCCGCCGCATCGTCGCTCCCCTGGGGTCCGCCGCCACGGTCTCCACCCCGGAAGCCCTGGCTGGCTCTGGAGTCGCCGCCCGATGATTCACGAGAAGGAACCGCAGATCCTGGCACGGGCCGCCCTCGCCGCCGGAGCCGAAGCCGATTTCGACGACCGGCTCCCCGAGGGCCTCCTGCCGGCCCCGGAGCCGGCGCTCGTCGCGCCTTCTGGGGGTGCCGACGGGCCGGCCCGCATCCTGCCGGTCTCCGAGACGCTCCTGGATGGCAACGAGCTGCGCTACTTGACCGAGTGCATCGAGTCGAACTGGATCTCGTCGCTCGGCCGCTTCGTCGGCGAGTTCGAGGAGCTCTTCGCCGCCGCCGCCGGCTGCCGCCACGGCATCGCCTGCTCTTCCGGCACGACCGCCCTCCACCTCGCCATGGCCACCCTCGGGGTGGGACCGGGGGACGAGGTGATCCTCCCCACCTTCACGATGATCGCGACCGCCAACGCCGTCACCTACACCGGGGCGACGCCGGTCTTCGTCGACGCCGAGCCGGCGACCTGGAACCTGGACCCGGCGCAGGTGGCGGCGAAGATCAATCCGCGGACCCGGGCGATCATCGCCGTCCACACCTACGGCCACCCGGCGGACATGGACGCCCTCCGCGCCCTGGCGAATCGCCATGGCCTCGCCCTCGTCGAGGACGCCGCCGAGGCGCACGGCGCCCGCTACCGCGGCCGGCAGGTGGGATGCCTCGGCGACCTCGCCTGTTTCTCTTTCTACGGCAACAAGATCGTCACCACCGGCGAGGGAGGGATGGTGACGACGAACGATCCCGCCCTCGCTCACCTGGCGCGGACGCTCCGCGATCACGCCTTTTCCGCCGAGCGCCACTTCTGGCACCGGCATCTGGGCTTCAACTACCGGATGACCAACCTCCAGGCCGCGGTGGGGCTCGCCCAGACCGAGCGCCTGCCGGAGTTTCTCGCCCGGCGGCGGGCGATCGGCGAGCGCTACGCGGAGCGCCTGAAGCCGGTCCCCGGCCTCACCCTCCTCCCTTCCGCGCCGTGGGCGGAGCGGGTCTACTGGATGTACGGCCTCCTCGTCGAGGAGGGCTACGGCGCCTCCCGCGACGCCCTGCGCCAGCACCTCGCCCGGCGGGGGATCGAGACCCGCACCTTCTTCATCCCCATGCACCTGCAGCCGATTTACCGCGGCGAGCACCGGGGCGAGCGCCACCGGGTGGCCGAGGCGCTCTGCCGGAAGGGGCTCTACCTCCCCTCCGGCCTGACCTTGCAAGAGGCGGAGATCGATTTCGTGGCGGCGGAGATCGCCCGCATGCCGCGGGAGGCCTGAGGTTTGGCCGTCCCGATCGTCCTCGTCGCCGGGCGCGATCCCCTCTCCGAGCTCTCCGGCGGCCATTCGGGCTACGTCCGCGCCCACGCCCGGGCCGCTCTCCGTGCCGGCTTCGTGCCGCACCTCTTCTGCGTCGCCCCACGGGCGGAGACGGTCGAGACCGACTTCGGGGTGATCCACCGGGTCCGCTCGATCGTCCGCCCCTTTCGGCAGCTCGCCATCGCCGGTCATGGTCCGGCGCTCGTCCGGGCGATCGAGCGCTTCGCCCGCGCGGACTGGAGCAAGACCGGCCCGCTCCTCCTCCATGGCTTCGGGGTCTGGGGAGCGGCGGCGGTGGCGGCGGCCCGGCGGCTTCCCTCGCACCTGCCTGCGATCGCCGTCGTCAGCTCCTACACGACCTACGAGGAGGAGTCGCGTTCCAAGGTGCGGGGCTTGAGCGGCTACTCCCCGGCCCGCCAGGCCGCCTTTCGGGCCGAGCACCTGTGGATCCGGCTGGCGGTCGAGCGCTACGAGCGCCGCGCCTATCTCGGCGCCCGGCGGGTGCTCCTCAACTACGACTCGGTCCGGCGGCTGATCGCCGCCAAGTACGGCCCCGCTCCCCGTTGCCAGAAGATCCCCTATGGCGCCGAGTCGTCGTTCCGGGCCGCCGGGCCGCGGGCGATGCTGCCCGCTCCCTTGGCCGAGCTGCTCGCCGGGGTGCCCGGATCTCCTTCTCCTCCCGTCCTCGTCGCCATCTCCCGGCACGATCCACGGAAGGGTATCGACGTCCTCCTCCACGCCCTCGCCCGGCTGCGGGGGGAGGGGATCGCCTTTCGCGCCTGCCTCGTCGGCGGCGGGTCGCTCCTCGGAGACCACCGCCGGCTCGCCGCCCGGCTGGGCCTCGAAGGCATCGTGGCGCTCCCCGGAGCGGTGCCCGACGCCTACGCCTATCTCCAGCACGCCGACCTCTACGTCCTCCCCTCGCGTGAGGAGCAGAGCGGCTCGCTCGCCCTCCTCGAAGCCCTCCAGGCCGGCCTGCCGATCGTCGCCTCCGGGGTGGACGGCATTCCGGAGGACGTGACCGAGGGTGTCGACGCCCTCCTCGTCCCCCCCGGCGATCCGGAAGCCCTGGCGGCGGCTCTCGCCCGCGCCCTCGCCGATCCCGGCCTCCGTCGTGCCCTGGCCGCCCGTGCCCGGGAGACCTACGATCGCCGTTTCTCCCCGAGCGTCTTCGCGGCCGGCCTCGCCGGGGCCTATGCCGAGCTGGGGGTGGTCGCTTGAAGGATAGAATCCCGTCATCTCGATGAGACGCCTCTTCCTCGCTCTCTTTTTCGTCCTCCTCTCGATCGTCGTCGCCCTGGGGCTGGGCGAGGCGGGGCTGCGCCTCTACTTTCGCTCCAAGGGCATGGACGGCGGGGACGTGCGGCAGGTTCTCCGCCGCTCCCGTCGCTCCCGCGAGACGACGACGGGCGCCCTCTCCCTCCTCCACCTCGTCCAGGCGAGCCCGTACGACGACGTCGTCTACGACCTGCGGCCGGGCTTGAACGGCAGCTTCAAGGGCAAACCGGTGCGGACCGACGCCCAGGGCCTCCGCGGTAGCCGCGACTACGCCCTCGTCAAGCCGCCGGGCACCTTCCGGATCGTCGGGCTCGGCGACTCGGTGATGTTCGGCTGGGGGGTGGGGGAGGCGGAGACCTATATGCAGATCGTCGAGCGGCGGTTGAACGAGCATCCTCCCGCCGTTCCCGCCGCTCTCCCCGGCCGCCGCTTCGAGGTTCTCGACTTCGGGGTTCCGGGCTACAACACGGCGATGGAGGTGGCGACCTACGAGCACCGGGCGGCGGCCTACGCTCCCGATCTCGTCCTCGTCCACTTCATCGGCAACGACTTCGACCTGCCGCACTTCATGAAGCTGCCGAAGAGCCGCCGTTCGCCCCTTCACTGGTACCTGGCGGAGCTCCTCCGCGCCCGCTTCGGCCCCGCCCGGCCGGAGGACGAGGTCGACCCCGACCTCCTGGGCCACGACCGCAGCGACCTGCCCGCCGAGGAGCGGGCGGAGGTCCGCGGGCAGTATCAGAACATGGTGGGAGAGGACAACTTCCGCCGCTCCCTGGGCCGGCTCGCCGCCCTGACCCGGCCGCGCGGTATCCCGGTGGTCGTCATGGCGCTGGGAGGCGAAGGCGGCCGCGGCAAGATCGCCCGCGAGACGGCGGAGGCGAACGGCTTCCGCTTCCTCGACGCCTCGCCCCATTTCTACGACTACCTGGTGGCCCACGGCCTCGAAGGCGAGCGGCAGAACTGGGTCAAGGTCTTCCGCATCCCCCACGACGGCCACCCCAACGCCCTCGGCCACCAGCTCTATGCCGACGTCGTGATGAAGGAGCTCGCCGACCGCGGGATCGCCCCTCGGTAAACGGTTTGGCGGGATTGGCGGTAATGGCGCGTTCGTTCCGCCATCTCGATGTGCTACCGTTCCGCCACCATGCCCGAACCCGTCACCCTCACCGCCGCCGTCCGCTGCCGCGGTCTCGTCAAGCGCTATGAGGACGTCGTGGCGGTCGACGGGCTCGACCTTACAGTCGAGCGTGGCGAGTGCTTCGGGCTCCTCGGGCCGAACGGGGCGGGGAAGACGACGACGATCGAGATCCTCGAGGGTCTGACCGCGCCGGACGCCGGGGAGGTCTCCGTCCTCGGCAAGACCTGGGCGACGAGCGCTCCCTACCTGCGCGAGAAGCTCGGGATCTCCCTCCAGGAGACCCAGCTCACCGACAAGCTGACGGTCGAGGAGACCCTCCGCCTCTTCGCCTCCTTCTATAAAGACCACCGCGACCCCGACACCGTCCTCGCCAGCCTGTCGCTCGAAGAGAAGCGGAAGTCTCGCGTGGGCAAGCTCTCCGGCGGCCAGAAGCAGCGCCTGGCCGTGGCCTGCGCCCTGGTGGGGAACCCCGAGGTGCTCTTCCTCGACGAGCCGACGACCGGCCTCGACCCGCAGAGCCGGCTGGAGCTCTGGGAGCAGGTCGGCCAGTTCCGGGCCGGCGGCGGCACGGTGCTCCTCACCACCCACTACATGGACGAGGCCGAGCGCCTCTGCGACCGGGTGGCGATCGTCGACCACGGGAAGATCATCGCCCTCGGCACGCCGGCCGAGCTGATCAGCTCGCTCCATGCCGCGAACGTCATCGAGTTCGCCGCCGACCCGGACCTCCCGGAGGCCGTCCTCGCGGGGCTCCCCGGGGTCACCGAGCACCGCCGGCACGGCCCCAACTGGCGGCTCGCCGTGGGCGAGCTGACCGAGAGCGTCCCGGCGCTCTTAGCCGCCGTCGAGCGGGAAGGTTCCCATCTCGTCCACCTCTCGACCCACCAGGCGACCCTGGAAGACCTCTTCGTGTCGCTCACCGGCCGGGCCCTCCGCGAGGACTGATCCCCATGCGCCCCCGTGCCCCCTTGATCGAGCTCACCACCTGCCGGATGAAGGAGTTCCTGCGCGAGCCGGAGGCGGTCTTCTGGGTCTTCGCCTTCCCCATGCTCCTGGCGATCGCCCTGGGCTTCGCCTTCCGCGAGAAGGCCCCGGACAAGATCCCCATCGGGGTCGTCGCGAGCGGTGCTGCCGCGCCGACCGTGACGGCCCTCGGCCGTTCACCCGTCCTGCTGCCCAAGCCGTTCTCCCTGGCCGAGGGGCGGGAGGCTCTCCGCACGGGGCGGATCTCGCTCCTCATCGACCCCGGTCCGCCGGTCGTCTTCCGCTTCGACGAGACCCGGCCCGATTCCCTGATCGCTCGCCTGGAGGCCGGCGACGCCCTCGAGCGGGCGGCGGGCCGCGCCGACCGGGTGGCGCGAAAAGACGAGCGGGTGAAGGAGCGCGGGGCGCGCTACATCGACTTCCTGATCCCCGGCCTCCTCGGCATGAACCTGATGGGGACCGGGATCTGGAGCTTCGCCTTTTCGATCACGACGGCGCGCAACCGGAAGATCCTCAAACGTCTGATCGCGACCCCGATGCGGAAGACCGACTACCTTCTGGCGCAGATACTGGCGCGCCTCGGCTTCCTCGTCCTGGAGCTCACCGTGCTCGTGGGCTTCGGCTGGATCTTCTTCGGCGTCGCCGTCCGCGGCTCGCTCCTCCTCTTCCTCCTCGCCTGTCTCCTGGGCGCCATGTCCTTCTGCGGCCTGGGCCTTCTCATCGCCTCGCGGGTGAGCACGATCGAGGGGGCGAGCGGCCTCGCCAACCTGGTGATGATGCCCATGTGGCTCCTCTCCGGGGTCTTCTTCTCCTATGAGCGCTTCCCGGAGAAGGCCCTCCCCTTCATCCGGGCCCTGCCGCTCACCGCGCTCAACGACGCCCTCCGCGCCGTCATGAACGAGGGCCGCCCGTGGATGGCGGTGGCGCCGCAGCTCGCCATCGTCACCGCCTGGGGTGTGGTGAGCTTCGTCGTGGCGCTCAAGATCTTCCGCTGGCGATAGACTGGAGCGGTCGTGCCCGGGGCGAGCCGTCGGCCGCGGAGGCCCCGGAGGCCCCGGAGACCCCAGAGGACGATGTGCCGTGAAGAAGAAACGCTTTCAGCTGACGCTCGTGCCCCTCGTGGCCTCCGCCCTTCTTGCCTGCGGCGGCCAGCGCTCGCCGATCGCCCCGTCCACCACCCGCGTCTGCCTGGACGAGCAGGGCCGGCGGGTCGACGACTCCGAGTGTGTCGTGCAGCCGATCGCGGGGACGCCCGACGCCAATCCGCTCGTTCAGCCCATCCACCACTGGTACCTCGTGCCGCGCGGCACGGCGGTCCCCGTCTTCGGCTCGTTCGTGCACGGGGGTCCCTTCGACTTCCATTCGAGCGGCTTCCACCACAGCGGGTCCATCTCGCGGGGCGGCTTCGGCAGCTCCGCGCATTCGAGCGCCGGGAGCTAGAGGATGGAGAGGATCGCGATCGCGCCGCGGGACGGCTGGCAGGCGAAGGTCGAGGCGCTCGGCCTTATCTGGCACACGGCGAACGGCGAGCCCTATTGGAACGAGTCGGCCTACTACCGCTTCTCGGCCGACGAGGTCGACAGGCTGGAGGCGGCGACCGCCGAGCTCCAGCGGCTCTGTCTTCTCGCCGGCCAGGCGATCCTCGACCGAAACCTATTCTCCCGGCTCGGCCTCCCCGCCTGGGCGATCCCGCTCATCCAGCAGGCTTGGGAGGAAGAGCCTCCGGCCCTCTACCACGGCCGTTTCGATCTCGCCTACGACGGCACCGGGCCGCCGAAGCTCCTCGAATACAACTGCGACACCCCGACCGCGCTCTTCGAGGCCGCGGTGGTGCAGTGGGAGTGGAAGGAGGAGGTCCTTCCCAAGGATGACCAGTGGAACAGCCTCCACGAGCGCCTGGTCGCCAAGTGGAAGGGCCTGGTGCCCTTCCTCCGCTCGCCGTTAGTCCACTTCACCCACGTCAACGACGAGGCCGGTGAGGATACGTTGACCGCCACCTACCTGCGGGACACCGCCCAGCAGGCGGGCCTCCAGACCTGGGGGATCGTCATCGACGACATCGGCTGGCACTCCGGCGAGCGCCGTTTCGTCGACAACGAGCGCCAGCCCATCGACACCCTCTTCCATCTCTACCCCTGGGAGTGGCTCGTCCACGAGGAATTCGGCCCCCACATCGCCGAGTGCTACGGCGAGATGACCTGGATCGAGCCCATCTGGAAGATGCTGTGGAGCAACAAGGCGCTCCTCCCCATCCTCTGGGAGATGTTCCCCGGCCACCCCAACCTCCTCCCCGCCTGGTTCGACGGTCCCCATGGGATGACGAATTATGTGAAGAAGCCGAAGCTCGCGCGAGAGGGGGCGAACATCACGGTCGTAAAGGATGGGCGATCGGTCGTCGAGACCCCCGGAGACTATGGGGAGGAAGGCTACGTCTTCCAGGAGCTTTTCCCGCTCCCCGACCTCGACGGCAACCGCCCCGTCCTCGGCAGCTGGATCGTCGACGGCGAGCCGGCGGGCTTGGGGATTCGGGAAGGCGGGCTCGTCACCGGGAACACCGGGCGGTTCGTGCCGCACGTGTTCACTCCCCGGTGATGGCGTCGGAGCCGGTCCTCCTCCTCTGCCCGGTCCGCAACTGTGGCGAGGCCCTCGCGCGGCAGGGCCGGACCTACGTCTGCCCGCAGGGGCATTCGTTCGACGTGGCGCGGAGCGGCTACCTCAATCTTCTCCAACCGCAGGACCGCAAGTCGCCGCACGCCGGAGATTCGCGAGAGGCGGTCTCCTCCCGGGGACGGTTCCTAGCCGTCGGGCATGAGGCGCCGTTCGTTCAGGCGCTCCTCGCGACGATCGCCCGGCTCGGTTTGCCGGCGTCTTCGGGGGGCGTAGGAAGCGCGGCGGTGCTCGACGTCGGTTGCGGTACGGGGTTCCATCTCGGCGCGGTGGCGGCGGCTCTCGGAGCCGAGGCGCACGGCACGGATCTTTCGGTACCCGCGATCGAGCTGGCCGCGAAGGGCCATCCGGAAGCGTTCTTCGTCGTCGCCAACGCCGATCGCTTCCTGCCCTACGCGCCGAGTTCTTTTGATCTTGCCCTATCGCTCACCGCGCGGCGCCATGGGCCGGAGCTGCGGCGGGTGCTCACCGGAGATGGCTTCCTCCTGGTCGCCGTGCCGGGGCCGGACGATCTCGTCGAGTTGCGGACGGCGGTGCTCGGCCAGACGGTGCTGCGTGACCGGGGGGAGACGACGGCGGAAGCCCTGGCGACGGAATTCACCTTGGCGGATCGCCAGACCGTGCGCTGGGCGGCGGATCTCGATGCCGGCGCCGTCCGTGACATCCTGGCCGCCACCTACAGAGGCGCCCGGGAGCGCGAGCGGGAGCGCTCTGCGGCTCTCGGGGGGCTCACCGTTACACTCAGCCGCGAGCTTCTCGTGTTCCGGCCCCGGACGTAACCGCGGCCTTGCCGCCGCCGTCTCTCGAGGTAGGAGGCTCGCGATGACCGCACGAAACCCTCTGGCTCATTTCAGCAGCGCAGCACTCCTGCCGCTCGTCCTTCTGCTCGCAGGCTGTGGCCGCGCGGCCCAGGCGGGCAGCGCGACGTCACCGCCCGCCGCCGCTCCTGCGGTCGAGCCCGGGAACCCTGCCATGGGACACGAGATAGCCGGCATGGAGCCGGGGGCCACGGAGTCGATGTCCCATGAGCACATGATGGGGCCCCACATGCGGATGACCGCGCCGCGACCGGTCACCACCGCCGACCGCGAGCGCGCCGCCGCCCTGGTCGCCACCCTGCGCACCTCTCTTGCCAAGTACAAGGATTACCGGGTGGCGGTCGCCGAGGGCTACAAGCAGTTTCTTCCCCGGGTCTGGGATATGGGATACACCCAAACCTCGACGCCTTTCGGCGGCCGGTTCCGGCCGATCGGTTGGGGCTGGCGCCCCAGCCGATACTCTAAAACGCCGCCAGCGGGCGAGTCGAAGCGCTTTCTCCTGTCGCGCAAGCGTTCGTCCATGCGTCTCAAGCATAAAACGTGACGCGCAACGCTTACGCATCACGCGCAACGCTTACGCGTCGCGCGCAGGCGTTCGTCCACGCGCCTCAAGCATAAAACTTGACGCACAACGCTTACGCTTGTCGCGCAACGCTTACGCGTTGCGCGTAGGCGTTCGTCCACGTATCGCAAGCGTTGGTCGCGACGCGGAAGCCTTCGTCGCGTCGCGTAGGAGGGCTATGGTAGCCTCGCTCCAGCCGGAGGTTGCCGGCTTCGTGCTACTTCCAAGGAGGCAGATCATGGTGCTTCTCATCCGTTCCCTTGTGAGACGTTCGAGGTCGATTCGCTCCTCCGCGCGGCCGCTCCTGGCGGACCGACGTCAACGCTTTCGCGACCTATCCGTAGAGTCGCGCCATCCCGGGGTCGGATGAGCCCCTTCAAAGCTCTCGCCCGCAGCCTCTACGTCCAGGTCCTGGTGGCGGTCGTCCTCGGGGCGCTCCTCGGCTACCTCCGGCCCGGGCTCGGCGCGGCCATGAAGCCGCTCGGCGACGGATTCATCAAGCTGGTCAAGATGCTGATCGCTCCCATCGTCTTCACGACCGTGGTGACCGGCATCGCCAAGATGGGGGATTTAAAGAAGGTCGGGCGAGTGGGATTGAAGGGCATCGTCTACTTCGAGGCCCTGACGACCGTCGCCTTGGGGATCGGGCTCTTCGTCGGCAAGCTCCTGGAGCCGGGGGCCGGGGTGAACGCCGATCCGGCGACCCTCGACACCAGCGCCATCGCCTCCTATACCTCCTCCGGCCACGCCCTCTCGACGACGGACTTTCTCTTGAACATCATCCCCAAGGACGTGGCGGACGCGTTCGCCCGCGGGGACATCCTCCAGGTGCTCCTCTTCTCGATCCTCTTCGGCGTGGCGCTCGCGGGGGTGACGGCGCTCCGGCCCGGGGCGGCGATCGTCCTGCACTTTTTCGACGAGCTGTCGGCCGTCCTCTTCCGCATCGTCGCCCTCGTCATGCGGGTCGCCCCGCTCGGCGCTTTCGGGGCCATGGCCTTCACGGTCGGCAAGTTCGGCATCGGCACCCTGCTCTCCCTGGGGAAGCTGATGGCGACCTTCTATCTGACGAGCCTCCTCTTCGTGCTCGTCGTCTTAGGGCTCGTCCTCCGCCGGGCGGGCCTCGGCATCTTCCGTTTCCTGCGCTATCTCCGGGAGGAGATCCTGATCGTCCTCGGCACCTCCTCGTCCGAGTCGGCGCTCCCGCTCCTCATGCGGAAGCTCGAACGCCTGGGCTGCCCGGAGGGAACGGTCGGGCTCCTCGTGCCCATGGGCTACTCGTTCAACCTCGACGGCACCTCGATCTATCTCACGCTCGCGACCCTCTTCATCGCCCAGGCCACGAACACCCACGTCACGTTAGTTGAGGAGCTTGAGATCCTCGCCGTCCTCCTCCTGACCTCGAAAGGCGCCGCGGCGGTCACCGGCGGCGGTTTCATCACTCTCGCGGCGACCCTCTCGGCGGTCGGCAACATCCCCGTCGCCGGTTTGGCGCTCCTTTTGGGAATCGACCGCTTCATGTCCGAGGCTCGCGCCATCACCAACCTGATCGGCAACGGCGTCGCCACGGTCGTCGTCTCCAGGTGGGAGGGCGAGCTCGACGTCGAGCGGGCGCGGCGGGTGCTCGTGGACGTCGAGGCGGTGGAGCGGGCGGAGTTTGCAGCGGCGGCGGAGCTGCCGGCCGCTTAGACCGGCCTATATGGGCCTATATCGGCCGGCGTCGCACCCGAAACGCCGCCAACGCCTCCGGTTCCTCTCCCTGCGGAAGCGCCGCGGCCATCCGGTGAATGGTCTTTCTCCAGGCGCCCTGGCCGGTCCATTTCTTGGCGTCGACGAATTCCGGGGCGAGGCCGATGGCGGCGAACTGGGCGGCGAGGTCAGGGCGGGGGCGACCCTGGGCGTCGATGGCGACGGCCTCCCAGCCGGGACCTCGGCGGTAGATGGCAAGGAGACCGAAGACCTCCTCGTCGCCGGTCAGCTGGAGGAGGGCCACCCGGCCGCGGGGGCCGTCGGCGAGCTCGGCCAGAATCCCTTCGACGAGCGGATGGCCGGAGGCGAAGAAGTCGCGCCCCTCGTCCGCCACCGCCTCGGCGCGGTCGAAGGTGCCGAGGAAGCGCGACCCTAGGGGGACGCCCGGTAGGTGGTCGACGAGCGACTCCGAGCCGAGTTCGATGAGCCAGGACTTCTGGCCGTTCTGGGGCTCGATTTCGAAGCCGAATCGGGAGGCGGCGCGGAGGACGACGGACTCGGTCAGGATTTCGAGGTCGGCGGGCACCCGGGCGAGAATGGAGGGCGCCATCTCCGGCCGGTAGGGGTCTCGGTGCAGCTCGTGGTAGGCCGCCTGCTGCACCCGGGTGCGCGCCTCCTCGGTCTCGGCGAGCACGCCGGCGAAGGCCTCCGGTCCGACCTCCGCCGCTCCGGACAGCGCCACCTCGGCGATCGCGAGCGCCACGTGGCGGAGCTCCCGTTCGAGCCCGCCCATGGGCTCTCTGAAGAGGCCGATCTCCTCGTAGAGTGAGACGACCGCCCGGCCCAGCCCCCGCGGCGGGCGGAAGTAGACGATCTCGGTCGGCAGGGTGCGGCCGATGCGGTCGAGCCGGCCGATCCGCTGCTCGACGACGACCGGGCTCCACGGCAGGTCGAAGAGGATGAGCCGGCGGCAGAACTCGAAGTTCCGCCCCTCGCCGCCGGCCTCGGTCGACAGCAGGAGGGTCGGTCCCTCGGGGGCGCGGAACTGCGCCACCTCGATGTCCCGGCGCTCCGGGGAGAGCCCCTCGTGAAAGAGGGCGACCCGGGAGAGCGCCTGGCGTTCGAGGGAGTCCTTGATCCGTTCCAGGCTCTCCCGGTGGGCGACGAAGACGAGGGTCTTCTCTTTCGCCTTGGCCCAGAGGGCGGCCTGCTCGGCGAGCCAGGCGAGGCGCGGATCGGCCCGGTCCGCGGCGGCGGCCAGGGCCGCCGTCTCGCTGTCCGTCCGGTCGAGGAGGCCCGTGATCGTCGCCGGGGAGGCGAGGGCGCGTTCGATGATCTGCGTTTTTTTCAGTCGGCTGGGCTCGCTCGCGGCCGGCAGCGCGCGCACCCGCTCCTCCAGACGGAGAAGAGCGTCCCAGCCGGAAGGATCGTCGATCTCGACCGGAAACCCGATCCGCGGCGGCAGGCCGCCGATGTCGGAGCGGCGGGTGGCGCTCGTGCAGGGGGGGAGCGGCACGCGGCGGGCGAGGCGCTCCTCGAAGTTCTCCTCCAGGAACTCTTCCGGACGGAGCAGCTCGACCAGCCGGAAGAAGCCGTGGGCGTCGTCCTCCAAAGGAGTCGCGGTGAGGAGGAGGGTGTTTCGGGCGAGGCCGGCGATCGGCGCCACGGCGCGGTAGGCGGCGTTCCCGGGATGCCCGGGCGGCCGCTTCAGGTGGTGGGCCTCGTCGACGACCAGGAGGTCGATCCCGGCCTCGACCGCCTGTTCGGTCAGGCGCCGCCGGGAGATCAGCGTTTCCAGTCCGAGGATGACCTGGCGATGGACGTCGAAGGGATTGAAGTTCGTCCCATGGTCCTTTGCCACGTCCTCCAGGCGCTTGTCGTCGAGGAGTACGAACACCTGGTGGTGCTTCCTCCACAGCTCGCCCAGCCACTGCACGGTGAGAGTTTCGGGGGCGACGACCAAAACCCGCCCGGCGCGGCCGGTGTGGACGAGACGGTTCAAGATCAGGCAGGCCTCGACCGTCTTCCCGAGCCCGACTTCGTCGGCGAGGAGCCAGCGCACCGGGTTCGCGGCGCAGGCGCGCTCGGCGGCATAGAGCTGGTGGGGGAAGAGGCGGATGCGGCCGCCCAGGAAGGAGCCCAAACCCTCGGCCTCGCGGAGGCGGGCGAGGCGGAGGCCGTCCAGCCGGTTGGCGAAGTCCTCGAAGGAGTCGACGCTGCCGCGCTCCAGGCGCTCCAGGGGAGAGGGCTCGGCGGGGAGCGGCCAGAGCTGATCGGCGGCGATCTGCCGGCCATCGTCGAGCCGGACCATGCGGGAGGCGCCGCCGAGGAGCGCCGCCACGACGACGGTCTCACCCGAAGTTTCGAGCCGCGCCCGGGCGCCCGGGGCCAGGATCAGGGGGACGAGCGCGCTGTCGCCCGCGGCCAAAGTGAGGGTCTCCCCCGAGTCGGGGAACTGGACGGTCAGGCTGCGGCCGGCGACCGCGGTGACGCGGCCCGGCCCCAGGGCGGGATTGAGACGGTGGGTGAGACGATCGCCAGGCTTCCACATTCGGCCTGGATTGTACGCGGTACGGGTCCCGGCGGTACGCGCTCTCCCGGCTGGGAGAGCCGGCGCGTCACCGGCGCGTCGTCACGGGCCCGACCCTGGCGACGGGGCCGCCGGGAAGAGATCGCCGAATTCCTGATGGAGCTCTGCGAGGAAATCGGGCCGCCCGAGCTTTTCCCAGGCGGCCTGGGTGGCCTCTACGTGAGCGCGGCGAGCTTCCCCCGTGCAGAGGCGGGCCAGGAGGACGTGCGTCCAGCCCGCCGAGTGCGTATCGAGGATTCGCTCGTAGAGGCGGAGCGCTTCTTCGAGCTGGGTTTGAGCGCCGGCAGCGGGAGAGCTGGGGAGAGCGATTTGGCCGAGACCCTGCAGGCAATTGGCTTCGCCGAGCAGGTCGCCGATCCGCCGGTAGATCTGGAGCGCCTCCTCGTAGTGCGTGCCGGCGTCTTTCCATTGCGAGCCGCGGCGAGCGATCTCGCCGAGACACTGGATGCAGTTGGCTTCTCCGAGCGGGTCGCCGACGCGTCTGTAGAGCTGAAGCGCCTCGTCGTAGCAGGCGCGTGCGTCGGCGGGGCTCGCGAGCTCGAGAGCGACGTCGCCCAAATCCTGCTTGCAGTTCGCTACGTCGAGCAGGTCGCCGGCTTGTTGATAGAGCGGTAACGCCTCCTCAAACCTCGCGCGGGCCTCGGCATACTCGGAGCTCCGGAGAGCGATGCTGCCGAGGCCATAGATGCAGTTGGCTTCCTCGGTGCTCTGGCCGCTTTTGCGGTAGAGAGGCCGGGCCTCTTCAAACCGCGCGCGCGCGTCGGCGTACTTGCAGCGATCGAGCGCGATGGTACCGAGCTTCTCCAGGCAGGACGCTTCGAGCGACCCGGCTCCGAGGGCTTTCGCTGCCTCGCGGGCACTCTCCAGAATGGAGAGATCCCCGAAGCCGGTGAAGGTCATGAAACTCGCCAGGTTCTCGGCAGCGCGGATCGCGGGCTCGGGTGCGCCGCTTCCGAGGCCCAGGCGGATCATCGCTTCGAGATTTCCCAGCTCCGGAGAAAGCTGCGCGACGACGACCGCGCCCCCTTCCCAGCCGATTGTCTCGGCGGCTTGAGTCCGTTTTATGTAATGGTCGATCGCTTGCTTCCGATCGTTCTCGGCAGGGGGATGCCGGCGGTGGACGTACTCTCGAACCGGAGCGAGGACGCGAAGCCTGAGATCCTGGGGCAGCGCCAATCCCACCTGCCGCAGGATGGCGGCGGCTTCCTCGGCATCGGGCAGGAGCGCGGCTAAGTCTTCCCGCGCGATTCCATCGGGAAGAACGCCGAGCAGCGACAGCAGTCGGCGCGAGGCCTCCGTCATCCGCGGACTGCTGATCGAAAGCCCGAGCGAGACCTCGATGTTGGTGAGCCGCTCTTTCCCATCCGCCCGCCGGAGCAATTCCGTCCGCTTTTCCTGCCAGCGCTGCCAGAGGCCGGTGAGATCCGGCTCTCCTTCCGCTTGATAGGCGAGAAGCGTCACCGCGAGCGCCACCCGATCGACGGCGTTCAACAGCCGCTCCAACCCGGGGTCGCCCTCGAATCGCTGCCCGGCCACCGCCAGAAACGCCGCGCGCGCGGCGGCCAGATCGAGCGGCCCCACCCGGATCGCCTCACGCCAGGCGGGACCGAGGGGCCGCTGCTCGCCGCGGATCGAGGCGACGAGCGCGAGCCGCGGAACGCCGCAGAGCTCCGAGAGCAGATCCTCGGTCGCCGTCGTATCGGCCCACCACGGCGTCTCGGCATTGTCGAGAGCGAGAACCGCGGGGGCGCGCTCCAGCTCGGCGAAGACCTGCGCTTCGAGCTGAGGTCCGGGTTCAAGCTGCATACACCGCGCGATCTCACCGACGAGAGAATCCCGGTTCTTGGCGCTGTCGCAGCGTACGAAGTAGCGTCGCTTTCCGAAGCGATCGATCACGCGCCGATCGTTGAGAGCCACGAGAGTGATCGTGGTCTTACCCACCCCGGCGGGACCGAGGATGGGAGCCGGAAGCGGTGGATCGGCACAGAGGCTGTCGATCAAGGTCCGGACCTCGTCCTCGCGGCCGAAGCAGCGAGGCGGCCCGGGAAGGCGAGGCGAAGGCCCGGTCTGTGGCGGGACCGGCGGGCTCACCGCGAAGCTCTTGCCCGCGGATTTGAGACTCAGGAGGAAGGGGCCGAGATCTTTGCGCTCCGCCCCGTACCCGAGGGCGAAGATGCGTTCCTCGGGAGGATGCTCCTGCTGGACGGTGGCGACCTCGGAGTCCAGGCAGAGCCGGAAGTGGCGATATTCGGACTCGGGAAAGACGGCTCGCGTCCAGCGCAGAAGCGCTCCGAAGTTCGGATCGCGGAGCCCGGCACCGCAACCCACGAAGAGGAGGGTCTTGGCCGTGCGGAGCGCCCGCTCAAGGTTCTGGGCGTGGGCGTCCCCCAAAACCTGCTCGTAGGAGCGAATGCCGAGGATCACCGACTCGGGCTCGTCCCAATAGCCGTGGAGGTGAAGGATGCCCGGCGCGTCCTCCCGGAAGACCCGCTCGACTTTCGCCCCCTCTCGCCAACTCACCGGAGGCCGCCCGGTCACCGCTTCCAGAAGCCCGTCGTAGTTCGTCGTCGCGAGCGGTATCCCGAGGTCGCGGAGGGCCTCGATCACCGAGCCAGCTTTCACCTGGAGCTGGCCCACCGTCTCCCGCAGCCAGCGCCGGTACTCGCCGCCCGTGGGAGCGCCCAGCTTGGCGGAGATCTTCTCGGCCGCGGAGAGGAGGTCGTCCATGTCCCCGGACTCGATCTCCTCCCGGACCCGCTCGGCCCATCGGGGCGGCAGCGGCTGTGCCACCTCGGCGCACCGCTCGACGCCATTCTTGAGGAGCCCTGTCCACGAGGCGACCGGATCTGCGCCGGTCGCGCCGATCGATACACCCGCTCCCACGATCGCCAGGACGCGCCCCTCGGCGATCTCGTTCCGCAGGTCGTCGAGCAACTGGCTCAGGATCGGGCCCTCCGGTCTCGAACAGTGCCAGTGAATGCTAGCGGAAAAATGAGGCGGCGGGGCGTTCTCTCCGGATAGAATCCCGCTCGGGAGGTCCACCGATGGCTGAAAACGCCGAGAACGCTGAGAACACTGAGAACGCTGAGAACGCGCTGGTCAAGAAGCTGAAGCTCAAAGCCGGTCAACGCATCGCGATCGTCGGGGCGCCGGACGGCTATCGGGGCGCGCTCCAACCTCTACCCGACGGCGTCGAGGTGAGCGAGACCCTGACCGGCACCTTCGACTGGATTCAGGTCTTCGTGCGCAACCGAGCCGAGTTGGAGGCTGCCCTCCCCAAGCTCGTCGCCGCGCTCCGGCCCGTGAGCCTCCTCTGGGTCTCCTTCCCCAAGGGCTCTTCGAAGATCCAGACCGATCTCACCCGCGACACGGGGTGGGACCTTCTGGAGAGCCCGGACTTGAAGCGGATCACCCTCATCGCCGTCGACTCGACCTGGTCCGCCTTCTCCTTCAGACCCTACAAGCCCGGCGAGGCACGGCCAACCTGAAACGGCGCCGGGGAGCGCCGGCTGCGAGCTGGCCCGCCTCCATTCTGGATCTCACTTCTCGAGACCGGCCCACAGGGCCTGCATCCGGGGCGCCAGCCGCTCCAGCTCCTCGTAGTGCTGGATGGTGAGCTCGCGGATCATGTCGGCGCCCTTTTGGGTCAACCCGAGCCTTACGACGCGGTGGTCCTCCTCGTCTCGTACCCGTACGACCCAGCCCCCCTTCTCCGCCCGATCCACCAGCCCCACCGCGCTGTGGTGGCGGAGGAGGAGATAGGCCGCGGCCTCCCCGATCGTGGGGCCTCGGGGATCGGCGTGGCCACGGATGGCGAGCATGAGCTGATGCTGGGAGGTGGTGAGGCCGAGGGACTCGACCTTCTCTTCGCTCCAGCGCAGAAAGCGCCGCAGCCCCGTCCGGAAGGCGAGCAGCCGCTGGTAGTCGATATCCCGCAGGTCTTCGGGCATAGATGCGCGAGTGTAGCGCCATATACATCGTGCTGCGATATAGTAGAAGCTATGCACGCCGAGACCCCACCCCGCCGACTTCTCCTCCTCACCGGCCTCGCGGCCCTCCTCGGCGCTCTGGGCGGTGGTGCGGCGTGGGTGCTCGTCCACCTCATCGGCCTCATCACCAACCTCGCGCTCTTTCATCGCTTCTCCTGGACGCTCCCCTCCTTCCGCGAGCTCCACCCCGGACCCTGGCTCGTCGTCGCCGCGGTGACCGGCGGCCTCCTGGTGTCGCTCCTCGCCCGGTGGTCGCCGGTCATCCGCGGCCACGGCATCCCCGAGGCCATGGAGGCGATCCTCCTGCGCCAGAGCCGGATCTCGCCGCGGGCCGCCGTCGCCAAGCCGATCTCGGCCGCGCTCGCGATCGGCACCGGCGGTCCGTTCGGCGCCGAGGGGCCGATCATCGTCACCGGCGGCGCCCTGGGCTCCCTCCTCGGCCAGGTGCTCCACGTCTCGCCGTCCGAGCGGAAGATCCTTCTCGCCTGCGGCGCCGCCGCGGGCATGTCGGCGACCTTCGGGGCGCCCCTGGCGTCGGTGGTGCTGGCGATCGAGCTCCTCCTCTTCGAGTTCTCCACCCGCGCCTTCATCCCCCTGGTCGTCGCCGCCACGGTCGCCGCGGGCTTCCACTCCGCCCTCTTCGGCGTCGGCCCCCTCTTTTCGGTGCCGGCGCACGACTTCGCGGGGCTCCGGCTCCTGCCCTGGTTCGTCGTCCTCGGGCTCGGCTGCGGTCTTCTCGCCGTCGTCGTCGCCAAGGGACTCTTCTGGGTGGAGGCGGGATTCCGCCGGCTGCCGGTATCCGAGTTCTGGCACCCGGTGATCGGCGCCCTGGGATTTTCCTTAGTCGGCTTCCTCGTGCCCCGTGCCCTGGGGGTGGGCTATGACGCCATCGGGGACGTCCTGAACGATCGGCTGGCCCTCGGTGTGATCGCCCTCCTCGCCATCGCCAAGCTCGTCGCCTGGTGGATCGCCTTAGGCTCGGGCACCTCCGGGGGTACTCTCGCGCCCCTCCTCCTGATCGGCGGCTCGTTCGGCAGTCTCGTCGGCTTCGCCGCTCTCGCGATCGACCCCAAGCTCGGCCTCACCCCCGGCGCCTTCGCCATGGTCGCCATGGCGGCCCTCTTCGGCGCCTCGACCCGCGCCACCTTCACCGCCATCGTCTTCCTTTTCGAGCTCACCGCCGACTACCAGATCATCCTCCCCCTGATGCTCGCCGCCGTGGTGGCCGACATCGTGGCCGCGGCGCTCCTCAAGGAATCGCTGATGACCGAAAAGCTCGCCCGGAGGGGCCTGAAGGTCCGGACCGAATTCTCGGTCGACGTCCTCGGCACCACCCTCGTGCGCGACGTGATGACGACGGCGGTCGAGACCCTTCCCGCGACCGCCACGGTGGGGGACGCGAGGCGGAAGATCGCCGCCGGCCGGCACAGCGCCTACCCGGTGCTCGAAGGGAATGGGACTTGTGTCGGGATCGTGGCTCGCGGCGATCTCCTCCGCCGCGAAGCGGCAGAGACCGAGCCCATCGCCGCCGTGGCGAGCCGGGACCTCGTGACGGTCGATCCCGAAGACACCGTCCTCGCCGCTCTCGAACGCATGCTCCAGGAAGAGGTGGATCACCTGCCGGTGGTGGGGGAGGGTGGACGGCTCCTCGGGATCTGCACGCGGACCGATGTCTTCAAGGCGCGGAGACGGCAGTGGGAGCACGAGAAGCGGCAGCCGGGATGGCGGCCTTCGGGGCGCAAAGAGGTCGTCTCTCCTTAGCGACTAGCGAGGTCTTCGACCTCAGACCGACAAGGACCGAGCCGGCGCTCTCTGATCTTGACGCCATCGCTGACGCTATTGCTCCCGACAATCCAGAAGCTATCCGAGAGCTCGGATCAGCATCCGAGCGCCAGAGAAAGCTATCCGAGGCTTTGGATGCACATCCGAACGCTTGGGATGTGTGTCTGCGGTCTGGGGAGTCCTTCCCGAGCCTCCGGGAAACGTTCCCTGGCCCTCGGGAGCCTTTCCCGGGCACCGGGATGATTTCCCGACGTCTCGGGAAACTTCCCTGGCCCTCGGGACGTGTATCCTTCGCCGCGGAATGTGTATCCTGCGTCCCGGGATCCTATCCCGAGCTGTCAGGGAATCTCCTTCAAGGAGTCTCTCCCTGGGACCGCTGGCGTCCTCGCCGGCTTTTTCTTTCTCCGGGGCTTACCCTGCCGTATACCCGCCGTCGACCGACAGCACCGTCCCCGTTACATACGAAGCCGCATCCGAGGCCAGGAAGACCACCGGACCCACGAGCTCCGCGAGGCGAGCTCGCCGGCCTAAGGGGGTTCGGGCGCGGATGCGGACTTCGGTCGCGGGGTTGGCGTGCTCGGCCTTGGCGCCTTCCATGATGTTTTCGAGGTAGCCGGGGGCGATCGCGTTCACCCGGATGCCTTTCGGGGCGAGCTCGACGGCCATGACCTTGGTGAGCAGGTTCACCCCTCCCTTGGCGGCGCTGTAGGAGGCGAGGCCGGGGATGCCGACGATCGCGGCGATCGAGGAGATGCTGACGATCGAGCCGCCGCCGCCCTGGGCGAGCATCTGCCGGATCGCGCTCTGCGAGGCGTTGAGCACTCCGAGGAGATCGACGTCGATCACTCGTGTCCAGGCTTCGGCGGTCACTTCCCCCACCGGCTCGATGATGTCGATCCCCGCGTTGTTCACCAGGACGTCGACGCGACCGAACCGCTCGACGGCGAAGCGCACCAGGGCCTCGCAGCTCTCCGGATCGGCGACGTCCACCCGGGTGCCGACAGCTTGGCCTCCCGCGGCGGCAATGGCCTCCGCCGCCTGGCGGGCTCCGGCATCGTTTAAGTCGCCGAGCACGACGCGCGCGCCCTGGTCGGCCAAGCCCTGGGCGAGCGCCTGCCCGAGGCCGCGCGCGGCGCCGGTGACGATCGCCACCCGGCCAGAAAGAGAGAAGAGGTCCGTTTCCATGACGGCGGAGTCTACCACCGGCCCTAGGGCCTTCCGGGCAGGCATTCCCGCAGATTTTCATACCCCCGCGCGGTGAGATCTTCCAGTCCTGGCGCCGCCCCGGTCTGACTTTTCAGCAGGTCAGCTTCATGCTGGCGCAGAAGCATCAGGTCGGGGTTTCCCGGCCACTCCGCGGGATCGAGATGCAGCCGCCGCAGGGCCTGAACGGGCGGCATGGCGGTCTTCGGTCGATCGTCGTGGGGGACCTGCCACATGCTCAGGCGAAAGAAGATGCGTTCGGCGCAGCGGGCGAGGTTTGCCCGAACCTCCGCGGGCTCGCCGTGGAGGAAGTTCGGGGGCGAAGTCTGCGCGGTCGCGTGGCAGGTGGCGCAGTAGTGGAAGAAGGTGCGGAGGGCCGGCTCGGGGAAGCGCTGGGCGAGCCGTTCGGCCTCCGCCTCCTCGGGGCCCGCCCCCCCGGCGCCGGAATCGACCGCGGCGACGGGCATTCCCGCCGCATCCGTGCAGCAGGGATCGATCGGATCGCTCTTCATTCCCAAATTCGCGAAGAGCGCCGGCAGGAGGATCGACCGCCTGAAGGGCCGGGCGGAAAAAGCGTCGCTCTCCCCGGCTACGGTACTGCGCGCCAGGGCATCGACCGCGCGGTCCAGCCTGGCGAAGTCCGCTAGGAGGGTCAGCTCGACGTGGCCCTCCAACGTTGGATTCGGACCTTCCTTCCAAGCGATCTCGATCGCTTCGACGGCGTCGCCTGCGGGGATTCTCGCGTGGAGCCCGGAGATCTTCTGGGCGAGAGCCAGCCGCGCCCGCGTTTCGTCACCATGAGAGATCGTCTCTCCACTTTGAATCGCAACGTCCGCCAACTCCGTGCGTCCCTCGATCGACACCCTTTCGACCTCTCCTCCCGTTACCCGGCCGTTCTCCAGATAGATCCGCCCGAGAAGCTCGAAACCGCCGTGGCAGTCGAGCTTCAGCCGATCGATCGCTTGATGCTCATCGCGCCGGGCCGCCAACCGGCAGTCGGCGGTGAGGCGGCGGCGGGGCGCTCCGGCGGCGCTGCCGGCTTCGTACAGATGCGCATCGAGATCCCGGACGTCTCTTTCGCAGAGAAAGTTGGCGAGGCCGGAGATCAATCGTTCCGGAGGCGTCTCGGACGACCAGGTTTCCGCGGGCGGGCGCGGGTTCAGGGGCTCGAAGCTCGCGGGGATGGCCGAGTGGAGAACGAGGCCGCCCAGGAGAGTGGTCTGCTCCGGGGTGAGGTTGCCGGGGACGCTCGCCTGTTGGGCGCCAGAGGCACCGCCGGCGAACGGATCGCGATTGGGAAGCTCAGGGTCGGGAACGGCGAGACCGCGCGGGAAGCGCTCTTTCACCCCCGCCGCGAAGGTAGCCAGAAAACCCTTCTGAAAACCGGGAGAGCGATCGTCGAAGCGGCCGCCGGTCAGCCGGTATTGGAGCGCCGCCGTGAGGAGCGCTGCCCGGCAGGCGATCGCCCTTTCGCCGCCGGCCTCGCAGCCTTCCCGCCAGAGCTGTTGGTCGAGGGCGAAGCGGTTCGCCCGGTCGGCCGCCGCCTGGACGGCATAGGGAGCGTCGGGGCCGAGATCGATCGGGAAGCCGTAGAAATCGCGCTTCTCGTCGCGCAGCAGGCTGGCCACCCGGGGGTTGGCATTCGTCTCATCCCAGAGCTGGCGAGCGAAGATGGGCGCCGCGTTCTGGTGGCAGGCGGTGCAGAGGGCGCGGCTTGCGTAGAGCACCCGCGGCCGGCCGCCCGGCCGGTAGTCGCGCACCACCTGGAACTCGAAACGTCCGGCGGCCTCGTTGTAGCTGATCACTTCGACGATCCCCGCCGTCTCCTGGTAGCCGAGGTAGAGGCGATCCTTGAGGAACAGAGCACCGGAGCGACCCGGATCTCCCACCACCGCGAGGACGGCGCGCGGTGCGCTGAAAAATCGCGGTGCGGCGGCGTTTCTCTGGAGCGAGCGGCCGAGTGGGATGAGAACCCTTTCGAACGCTTCTCCGAGAGGTGCCGGCGTGGTCGTTCCACCTAGCTGTCCTGCTACTCGATCGACCAGGGCGGAGAAGGGGAAAGGAACCTCGTAGACCCGCTCGTGGCCATGCGGGACGGTGGCGAGGAAATCGAACAGCGAGCGGCCGACCGGCGGTAGATCCTCGCCGGGGTCTTCTGGATCGACCGCCCAGGGAATCAGCCGGCCGGCGGGAGAAGTGGGAGAAAAGGCCGGGGTCGCCGCTCCTTCCGCCGTCCTGCCGGCGAGGGGAACCAGCGCCAGGAGGAAGAGAGCGAAGAGGAAGAGGAAAGGGCCGGCGATCCGCCGCCGGCCCTCGTTTCCTGCCTGGTAAGACATCACCTTCAAACGATCCTTACGGCTCAGTGCGTGCCGGCCACCTGCTGGAAGTTCTGGGTCGGCCCGTCCCAGCAGTCCCCCGGCGTCGCGCCGGCCTTGGCCGCGGCGTCGTTGTAGAGGGTGAAGTTCAAGGCGAAGACCCTGCCCATGTAGGCCCGCCCGAGGTAGAAGCCGGGGCGGACCATGCGGATCTCATCTCTCACCTGGAGACCGTTTCGGCCCGCCAGCGAGTCGACGTTCGGGAGGTAGCCGTCGATGTCGTCGCCGAAGGCGTAGTCGATGATCACCGACTCGCGCCGGCTGTCGAGCAGGCTCTGGCCGCAGTAGAGCTTGGCGGGGAAGAGGAGCCCGACGGTCTTGCCGTTGAACTGGCCGGTCCGCATGGCGCTCAAGTCGGCGTCGAAAACCTTGGCGACCGCGGCGCGGTCCTCGATCATGTTGCGCAGCACCCGCTCGTCGCGATAGAAAACCTTGCCTTTCCACAGCGCCTTGCCGAGGGCCGTGACCTGGTCGAGGGCCAGGTTGTTGGCGAATCCCTTGACCCCTCCCAGCACTTCGGAAATCCGCTTGGGTCCACCGCCGTCGGCAAAGAAGAGATCGCCCGTGTAGGGGCCGTTCGGGATGGGACCGGCGGTCAGGCGGGCGTAGATCTGGTCGACCTTCTCCTGCGGCAGGCCCTTCAGGTTCTCGGGCGTGATGGCGGCCCGGTCGGCCGCGGACAGCGGATGATGGAGCTCGATCCAGGCGAAGTCGGGCTTCGAGGCATAGCCCGGGCCGTAGGACGCGAACGCGATCTTGGGCGGCGGCGGCGTCGAGCCACAACCGAGCAGGGGGAGCAGGAGGGCGGCGGCGAGAAATTTCGAACGTTGTCTTTGCATGGTCGTCTCCTCCTTTCCTAGAACGTGGCGAGATAGGCGATCAGCGCCTTCTTGTCCTCGGGCGGCAGGTTGCCGCCGAAGGGGTGGCCGCCGTTCTCGACGTCGGCGGTGCAGTTGCTGTAGAGACGCATGAGCGTATCGGCGTCCGCCCGCGCTACGAGGTAGGCGTCGCCGTCGTCCAGATGGTGCAGCATGGCGTCGGTGAGGCGCCCGAGGAGCGCCGCGTCGTCGGCCCCGTGCGCCGGGTCCTTCTTGACGAGCTTGGCTTTCAGGGTGTCGGGGTGGGCCTTCGATTCGATCATGTCGTCGACCATCCGCTTGGCGTCGAAGCTCACCAGGAGGCCGGACGGCTCCCCGGCGGGAATCTTGAACTTCAAGTCCTTGACCTTGTGATCCCCGAAGGTCCGCAGACCGACCTCGATCCGGATGTCGTCATCTAAGAGGGTGACCTTGGGGAGCCGCTTGTCGGGATTGAGCAGCTCCTCCATGGACGCCTTGTAGAGCGCGTAGCGCCCCTCGACGCTGGGATCGTAGGGCCAGCACTTGGGCGCCTGGTCCTCCGCCAGCCGGTGGTAGCCGTCGGCGGTCTTCTCGACATAGGGCGAGCGGTAGAAGTCGGGCGCCGGGGCGACCGGCTGGCCGCAGACCTCCGGTCCCAAGGCATTGTTGTGCAGGAAGGGCGCGAAGGCCCAGACGTTTAAAAGCGAGATGTTTCGATAGTAGCCGGGGCCGCCGCTCGTGGGGTCGGGAAGGTTGGGATCGCCCGGCCGCTCCTGGTAGGAGAGCGAGGCGTACTGACCGAAAACGTGCCCCTTCTCGTGGTTCGTGTGCAGGGCACGGCAGCGGTAGGTGCCGACCTCGGAGGCCGGGGTCGCCTTGTCGTTGCCCAGCCAGTCGATCCGGCGCCCCTCGCTGTCTTTGGCCAGGAAATCCCGATTGTCGAACGGCTCGGGCTGGCTCGAATGACAGCGGGCGCAGTTCTGGGCGAAGAGCACCCGGCCGCGGTCGACCGACCCCTTGCCATACTCCTTGTCGAGCTGCTCGACTAAGTCCCTCGAATCGTCCAGGCCGCGCGCCTGCCAGAGATCGGTGGGTTTTCGCGACAGGAAGAAGGAGAGGACGTTGTCCAATCGATCCTCGACGGCGCGGAGGCCGGGGCAGTCTCTCCGGCACTGGCCGATCTCGAACTCCGTCTGTCCGTAGTTTCGCTGCTGCGGATCGATCTGCCGCGAATCGGTCAGGTGGTTCAGCCAGCAGGTTTCGGCGCAGGAGCCGATGTTGAAATAGACCCGCTGGATCGCCTCCTTGATGCCGATCGAATCCTCGCCGCCCTTCAAGATGTGATTGACGGTCTCTACCGCGACTTTCCGCTCCTTGCACTTGCCGGAGACCCCGGGCTCACACCAGCAGACGTCGGGATCGGAGCCCGGGGCGCAACTCGCCACCGGCCGCCACTTGAGCACCTTCTCGTTCGGGAAGGTCGGGCGCTGGGCGATGTTGATGAGGGCGTTCATGGTGCCGGGGTTGTGGATCGCGTCGTTGGGCATCGCCGAGGTGTCGACGGTGCCCGGCCGGTCGTGCGAGAAGAGCTGCCATTCGGGGGTGTTCTTGGGCATTCCGGAGTCGAAGATCTCGGAGACCCGGGCGTACTGGTTGCCCACGCCGCCCTTCAAGTTCGCCCAGGTCGGATTGGCCGGGTCTTTGGGCGGGTGGAGCGGATCGAAGGAAATGTGACACATGCCGCAGGCCATGCCGATCAGGAAGGGCGGCTCGATCGAGGCATCGGCCAGGTGGCTGACCGCGAAATCCGGGCTTTTGGGATCGTCGGAGAGCTTTCTCGTGAAACCCTCCCAGGTGCCCAGCCGGCCGTTGAGCTTCTGCCACTTCGCGGCGTCGAAACGCGGATTGGGGAACTTACGGATGCCGAGCGCCCCGGTCGAGGTGCCGAACTGCAGGTCGCAGGGGTTCTGCTGATCCGTCCGTCCGTCGGGGTCCTTGAAATCGCAGGCGGGGTCCCGATAGCCGGCCTTCCCCACGTGCTTCAGAAGCTCCTCGTCGCCCGCGCAGTATTCGAAGCCGTAGGTTTCGTCCATGCTTTTGGCCGGACAGCCGGCGGCGCCGGGGACGCAGCAGCCAGGATCGTGCATCAGCCCCCAGGCCTTGAAGCGCTCGCCCTGCTGGTCGGCGCGGAGCACCCGGTACCAGTCGATGAGCACCCCCAGGCGCTGCTGGAAGGTGTAGGTCGTGAAGCGCGCGCTGCCGGCGGTCGCCTTGTACCAGATCTCGGCGCCGGCGGTCTCGGTCGGGGAGAGGCCCGCTTCGGCCGTGGCGAAGCCGTCGTCTTTATAGTCCTCCGCCGCGGCCGGCAGGAGAGGCGCGGCGAACAGGAGCAGCCCGAGGAGCGTCGAGGCTCGTTTCATAGAGTCTCCTTTCCGGTTCTTGAAAGGGGTTAAGTTGAAGAGTTTTTTCATAGAGTCTTCAGATATTCGAGGAGCGAGTCCTTCTCCTCCGCCTTAAGGTGGGTGCCGAACTCGTGTCCACCGTTGCCGTTGCCGCGTTCCGCCACGTAGTACTTCCAGACCTTGGGTTTGAGCCATTCGTTCGAGCGGCAAAGGGCGATCGGGTTGTCCCAGGGCGAGGGCTGGGCATGGGCCTCCTCGGCGCAGCGCGGGTCGACCCGGGCATCGGCGATGAACCCGAGGTTTTCCGGATCGAGCACGTCCCAGCCGCGGCAGAAGGTGTGCGGGCGTTCGGCGGCCGGTTTCAGCAGGTCCCGGAGGGTGGGGACCGAGCCGTTGTGGAGATACGGCGCGCGGAGCCAGATGCCGTCGAGCTGTACGGCGATGTAGCCGCCGGGCGGCTTGACCATCGGGGTACGGGTGATCCCCATCTCGGCGACTTTCATGTTGGCGCCGTTCGCCGCCGCCAGCACCCAGGTGTCGAGGCGCTCGCGGTCGGTGCCGATCTCCGCGATCGGAATGATCGTGCCCAGCCGGTTGTCGCGGTAGGCCGCGTGGCAGGAAGCGCATTCGGCTTCATAGATCGCCTGGCCGCGGGCCGCCTTCGGCCCATCGATCGTAAGCGGATAGGAAGGTGGCCGCAGCTCGCGAAGCCAGTCGAGGAGCTGGGGGATGCGGGCGCGGAAGAACGGCGTGTTGGTCGCTCCCAGCCCGAGGGCGGAATCGATCAACACCGAGCGGAAGGACGTCGTCGCCCCGTCGAGGTTCATCAGCATGGTGTGCGAGGGGATCGGCGTCGGCGTGCTCGGGCTCCAGGTGCGGCCCACCTGCTCGCGGGCCGCGAGATGCCAGATGGCGGGAAAGTCGGTGTGATCGACCGAGTCATCAGCCTTCAGCCCGAGGAAGTTGAACTTGGTGAGGTTCATCGGGGCGTCGCGGCCGGGTCCCCAGCACGGCCGGGTCGCCGTCCAGGCGAACTGCTGGCCTTGCTGCTGCAGGCGTTGGCGGGCGATGGGAATCGCGATCTTGTAGAGCAGGCGCTCGTACCAGCGGAGCGGATAGGCGGCATCCACCTCGGTCAGGATGGTCTTGGCGTTGAAACGGGGATCGTTCGCGGCTTTCGAAAAGAAATCGAGGAGTCCCTGGATGTCGGCGGTGTTGCTGCCGCCGCCCGCCACGACGACCGGCTTCGCGTCGTTCGAGGTGCGGTACTGGGTCGAGTGGCAGAGCGCGCAGTTGAAGCCGACCCGCGGAAAGATCACGGTTTTCTTGGAGAAGCCGGCCGGAAACTCTTTCCCCTCTTCCCACGGCAGCCCGAGCGATGCATAGCCGCCGGGGCCGGGGAGGTATTCGGGGAAGATGCGGGGGAGGACGGCGACGATCCAATAGGGGATGCCGGCGTCGCTCTCGGCGCCGATCGAGCCGTAGAGGAAGTTCTCCCGCGGATTGCCGGTGATGTCGTCCGGCTGCGGGACCTCGCCGAAGACGCCTGGCGCCATGGCCCCCTGGGACTGCGCCCGGGCCGGCGCGCCGGTCACCGCGAGGCCCACGAGGCCTAAGAGGAGAAGGAGGCAGGCGAGCGAGCCCCTGCCGAGACCGTGGTTGCGCTCTGTCCGGTTCATGATTCTCTCCAATCTCTCCGGCCGGCCTTAGAAAGTCTTCAGATATTCGAGGAGCGCGTCTTTCTCCGCCGGGGACAGCTGGGTGCCATATTCATGGCCCCGGTTGCCGTTGCCGGAGAGGCTCGTGTCGTAGAGCCAGCCGCCCGCCTGGGCCGCGGGGCCGTCGGTTTTGAAACCCACGTTCCGGTAGTCGTAGACGTCGTAACCGATCCAGAACTTGGGCGGCCGGTTTTCGCCCGGTTCGAGGAGCGCCCGCAGGTTGGGCACCGAGCCGTTGTGGAGATAGGGCGCGCGGAGCCAGATCCCGTCGAGCGGGCTCGCGGCGTAGCCGTCCGTCTTTCGGAAATGGGTGAAGCGGGCGGGATAGTTGACCGCGTCGGGATCGCCCGGGCAGGCCTTGCTGTCGGCCAGGGGATAGCCGGCGTAGATGCTGTTCTGGGCCATGGCGAGCTCGGGGGTGTAGGAGTCGAACCGCCAGCGGTCGGTGCCGATCTTGGCGAGCGGGATGACCGTGCCGACGTGCGCGCCGATCCCCTCGGACTTGAAGGGCGGACGGGGGGCGCCGTGGCAGTCCGCGCAGTGGGCGTTGTAGATCGGCTCGCCGCGATCGGCGAGCGCACGGTCGATCTTCGCCGCCGGAAACGCCGGGGGCCCGAGGGTTTCGAGGAATCGGGCCACCCTCCGCAAGGCGCACTTGTCGAGCGTCGGCGGCATCGCGGCGGCGAAGGAAGCCGAGAGGTTTCTTTCGGCGACCGAGGTATTGTTGCCGTCCCAGTGGAGCTGCAGGCCCTCCCGGGCCTTCTGGTGCCACACCGAGGGAAGATCGGAATTGCCTTTCTTTTCGCTCTCGGGAGCGCGGCTCATGGGGAAGTTGAGGAGAGCCTTGGGGGCATTGAAGGTGTCCACCCGACCCGGTCCCCAGGTCTCGAACTGGATCCATCCCAGCCGGTCGCGCAGCTCGAGCAGGCGTCGCCGCATGATGGGGATGACGAGCTGGCGATAGATCAGCTCGTCGAGCGGCCCGAGCTCCGGCGGCAGGTAGGAATCGCCCGCGAGCTTCCCCGCCGCCCGGCTCGCCCGGCGGTCCTTCTCCAGTTGGCGGATTTTGGGTAGCAGAGAGTCGGGGGTGAACTTGGCGTCGCTCGCCGAGTCGAAGAGGAACTTCACCCAGGCGCCCTGGTTGTAGCGGTTGGCGGGCATGCCGAGAATGATCTGCGGCGGGCTGTCCGCCGTCTCCCGCACCGTCCCGGTGTGGCAGGCCCCGCAGTTGATCCACACCCGGTCGACCCCGAGGTTCCGGCGCTGGGAGGTGCCGATGGGCAGCTCGAAGCGGGGATCGCGGCCGTTCTCATAGATATAGCCAAACGCTTTCAAGCCCCGGCCGGGGGTCTTGTCGGGCAGATGGTCGGCGAAGAGCTCCGGCATCGCCACCCAGATCCAGTAGGGAAGACCGAATCCGATCTGCCCCTTGTAGCCCCGCTCGCCGCCCAGGGAGCCGTACTTGAAATGGTCCTCGTCGTGCTGGTAGACGACGACATGGTCGAAGTAGACCCCCCCGGGAACCGAGTAGGTGGGGAGCTGGTCGATCGCGGCGAGCGGAATCGCCGCGGCGGCTAGCGCGATCGTCGCGAAGGCAACCAGGCCCGGCCGTCCCGCCGCGCGGAAAAGCCATGCATATTTCGCCATCTGGGGTCCCTCGTCCCTTCTACGGAGATGGATCTCTAAAGATCGCTCCGCGGTACGCCGGAAGCTGGGCGGCTCACTGTGAGGCTGAGGCTTTATTTTAGGTGCTTCGTAGAGGAATGACAAGCGTCGCATGGAGCTCCCCTCGGATTCGTCTCCATGGGCGCCCGGAGGCCCTCTTTCGTTACTGCCGTAATGAAAGAGGCTCGGGCACCGCCTAAGCAGCCGAGCGGACGACGAACCTCGGAGGTGGCGGATGCGATCACGGAAGAGCGGAGCGGGCACTCTCCTCCTGCTGTCGGCGGCGGTCGGAGCCGCCGTCGGTCTCGCCGGTTGCGCGGGGACTGTGGGCCCCTGGACGGAGAGCGCCGTCTCGGCGAGCCTCCGGGCGGTCAATCAGCGGGCGAACGAGGAGCAGATCGAGACGCTTTTGACCTCCCGAGAAGTCGAGCGGTCGACCCGGGCGCTCACCCGCGCGGTGGTCGACGCGGCGCTCGCGGATCTCGGGAGCGAGGAGCGCCAGGAGCGTTCGAAGAAGCTCGCCGCCGACTTCGTCCACGACTTGGGCCCGGTTTTGGGATCGATGCTCGGCGCGGACGTCCTGCCACGGGTGCGGGAGGAGATCGAGGCGAGCGTGCGGAAGCTGCTCGATCAGGCGTTCTCCGAGGAGGGCCGGCGGCGGACGGCGGTCTTCGTCTCCGGGGTGGCGCGCCAGGCGATGGAGACGGTGGCCCCGGCGGTCCGGCGGGCGATCGCCGACGGGGTGAGCGCGGGCATCGACCGCTCGCTGCGGACCGCCCTCGCGGGGAATCTCTCGCCGGCGCTCGGCAAGGCCCTGGACGAGAACGCCCCGGCGATCTCGCGGGCGATGCGGGCGGGGACCGCGGGAGCGCTCCAGGGTGTGACCGACGGCATGAACGGTCCCTTCGGCGCCATGCTCCGGAGCGAGCGCCGGGCGGCGATCCAGGAAGCGGCGGACGCCGCGGCGGCGGAGCGGAAGGTCTGGTTCGACAAGCTGGACGCGGAGCTCGCCGAGTCCCGGCGCTGGTTCTACACCCTGGTGATCCTCGCCGCCGTGGGCGGGGTGCTGCTCCTCGGGATGGGGCTCCTGCTCTGGCGGCTGCTCCACGAGAATCGCCGTTTGCGGAGCGGAGCGTAAGCGTTTTTAGATTCGTTAGAAGCTCTCGCTGGTCGACACCAGCCACTGCGCCCGCTTGATGGAACGGTCGGCGCCGAGCGGGAAGGCGAGGTCCAGGTGGACGACCGAGCCGCGCGCCGAGCGGCTGGAGCCGATCCGCAGGCCGATGCCGGCGTCCTTCAGAAGCTTCTCGGTCGAGATCTGTGGCGAATCCAGGAACCAGGCCCGCCCGGCGTCGAAGAAGACCGCGCCGCCCAGGTAGACGAGATGGAAGAGCTCGCGACCGGAGTAGAAGCGCTGCTCCAGGTTGAGGAGCATCTTGCGGTCGCCCTGCTCGAAGCGCAGGGGATAGCCGCGGAGACCGTTGTCGCCGCCGAGGAGAACCTGGCTGTCGCGGTCCAGCCGGTGGGCGACGACGCCCTCCAGGTTGACATAGGTGACGCTCGTGCCGAGATCGCGCGCATAGAAGCGGAGGGAGCCGCTCGCCACGACGTTCTCGGATCTCCCCTCGGCGTAGCGGGAGGTCGCGAAGAGTGATCCCAGGAGGAGCTCCGCGGGCGCCGGGCGCCAGCCGGCCGAGGCCGTGCCGGAGAAGATCACCCGGTCGCGGTCGCCGCCGAAGGCGGGCGAGGAGTAGCCGAGCCGGAGGCTCAGCTGGCGCCCGAGGTTGAAGTCTTCGGTGCGCGCGATGCGGTCGAGGTCGCGTTCCCGGGTGAAGCCGTCCTCGATCCATTCGTAGCCGATCCAGGGATAGGAGAGGACGCGGTCGGGAGGCACGAACGCATGGCCGCCGGTCTGGCCGAAAAGGTTTCGATCGAGGGTGAAGCCCAGCCGAAAGCGCGAGCTGTCGCCCTCGTTGAGCCCCGGCGAGAGGCCACCATAGACTTCAAGGAAGCTCTGGCGGTGGCGGAACTGGTCGGTGATCTGGCCGGCATCGTAGAGGGAATCGACGCGGTCGTCGAGGATCCCCTGGACGCCGGCCGCCCAGCGCGAGTCGAGCGAATAGAACGGCCGCTCCAGGTTCAAGCGGTCGGTCCTGCCGTCGCTGTTGGAAGAGAGCGACAGGTCGAGCCGGCCGCGGCTGCCGAGGAGATTGGGATCGCTGTAGCTCACGAGCCGCGAGGTGCGGTCGATCGTGCTCTGCTCCAGGAGATCGATGCTCTTGCCGGTCCCCAGGAAATTCTCGTCCTGGATCTCGAAGCTCGTGCTGTTGGTACCGCCGTCGCGATGAAAATTGACGCCCCCCTGGAGCGTCCAGACGTCCCGGGTCATGACCGCGACGTCGACTTGGTGGTCGACGCAGGCGAGGGATTCGACGTGGGCGTCGTACACGTAGTGATTGCCGCGGAGCACCCGCTCCGATTCTGCCAAAGCCTCGGGGGAGAACGGATCGCCGCTCCGGAAGGTCAACTGGTCGCGGATGACCGTGGGCCGGGTCGTGACGTGGAGCCGGTTGGCGAGCCGGAAGAGCCAGCGGTCCTCGCCCGGTCGTGCAAGATCGAAAATGTTCCGGGCGTCCACCTCGATCGCCCCCACCCGGTTCTCGGGATCTTCGAGCGAACACTGAAGGCCGGCGGGCGGGGAGTAGGGGAGAGAGGCGGAGGGCGACGTCTCCGAGCCTTCCCTTCCCATGGCGGGCAAGCCCCCAAGCAGGAGGTACACCAGTGCCGGGAAGAGTCTGCTCGGAGAGCCAGTCACTTGTTTGCCAGTGGTCGGGGCCCGGCGATCCTACACCGGGTGAGCCGGGGACTCCAGGGGTTTATACGGGCGGGGGGTGGGGCGCGCCATGCTCCTAAGCGAAGCCGGAGGGGAACTCTGGGCTCCCCCAGGCTTATGGTAAAGTAAGGAGTATGAACAAGGTAAGGAGCACGTCCATCTCTAGGGTCACCAGCAAAGGGCAGGTCACGATCCCGGCCGATGTGCGGAAGGCTCTCGCTATCGAGCAGGGAGACGACCTGGTTTTTGACGTGTCTCCCGATCGGACCGCCTCCCTGCGTGTGATCAAGCGCCAACGGCTTTCGGAACTGTATGGCGCTCTGCGAGCGACGCGGCCCTTTCCTGGCAAGAAGAAGATTCGCGAGGAGGTGGGCACTGCCTTGGGAAAGCGCACCCAGGGTGAGGGTTCATGAAGAGGCTCCGGATCGACGCCAATGTCCTGCTGCGCTTCCTGATCGGCGAACCGGAGGGACCTGGCACAGCGCTCGGCTCGTCTCATGCGCTCCGCGGAGGCGGGCGACGTCCTCTTGGTTCTGTCTCCTCTTGTCGTCGCCGAGATTGTCTGGGTGCTGAAGTCGTTCTATCGCCGCTCCTTTCGAGATATCGCAGAGGTGGTCGTTCCGCTGCTCTCCGCGGATGGACTTGAAGTTGAAGACAGGGAGCTTCTAATCCGTGCGATTGAGCTGGCGCGTGACAAAAACGTAGACTTTGCGGATGCCGTCCTGGCCCTCGAAGCGGCCCGCGATGGCGAGGTCGTCTGTACCTTCGACGCAAAGGACTTCAAGCGCCTTCCGGCGTCTTGGATCTCTCCTTAGGTATACTGCTCCCTCTACAGAGGAGTATCCGCCCATGGGACAGGAGAGCGTGCCTTTAAGCGAGCGAACCCGGCAGACCCTGCTGGAGCTCTCCCGGTCCGTGGACGAGCCCATGCAGACGGTGCTCGACCGGGCGGTCGAGGAATACCGGCGGCGGCACTTCCTGGAGCGGGTTCAGCTCGCGTATGGCAGGCTGCGGGAAGACCCCGCGGCCTGGGGCGAGATGCAGGCGGAGCAGCGGGCGTGGGACGGGACGCTCGCGGATGGCCTGGGCGCCGACGAGAGCTGGACGGACGAGGGCGCGGTGCGGCGTCCCGGGGGAGAGGCCGTTTGAGCACCCCACGCCGAGGGGAGGTCTGGCTCGCGGACTTGGATCCCAGCCGCGGCCACGAGCAGGCGGGGAAGCGGCCGGTGCTCGTCGTCTCCGAGGATCTCTTCAACCAGAGCGCGGCGGAGCTCGTCATCGTGCTGCCGGTGACCTCCCGCCAGCGGCCGATCCCCACCCGTGTCCCCATCCCACCGCCGGAAGGGGGGCTCAAGGTCGCGAGCGAGATCCTCTGCGAGGCGGTCCGCTCGATCAGCAAGAAGCGCCTCATCTTCTGTTGGGGCCTGGTCACGCCGGCGACGCTCCACCAGGTGGACGACTGCCTGCGCATCCTCCTCCATCTGTGACCGCCGTGCTCCCTGACGCGAGGGAGGAACGAGGCCGCTCCCACGCCCCCGCCGCGCGGAGCTGGCGCGAGGTGGAGGTGGACGCCCGCTCTCTCGCGGTCGAGCTCCGCCGGCGGATCGAGGGCGAGGTCCGCTTCGACGACGGCAGCCGCGCTCTCTACGCAACCGACGCTTCGAACTACCGCCAGGTGCCGATCGGCGTCGTCGTGCCGAAGAGCGTTTTCGATGTCGTCGAGACCGTCGCCACCTGTCGCCTCTACGGCGCGCCGTTCCTCTCGCGCGGCGGCGGTACGAGCCTCGCGGGGCAGTGTACGAACGTCGCCGTGGTGACCGATTTCAGCAAGCACATGCACCACGTGCTGGAGATCGACCCGGAGCGGCGGCTCGCCCGGGTGCAGCCCGGCGTCGTGCTCGACGACCTCCGCGACGCGGCCGAGCGCCACGGGCTCACCTTCGGACCCGATCCGGCCACCCACAACCGCTGCACCCTGGGCGGGATGATCGGCAACAACTCCTGCGGCGTCCACTCGGTGATGGCGGGAAAGACGGTCGACAATGTCGTCGAGCTCGACGTCCTCACCTACTCCGGCCTGCGCCTCCGGGTGGGGAAGACCTCCGACGAGGATCTCGCGCGCTACATCCACGGCGGCGGCCCGCGGGGGGAGATCTACGCGCGCTTGAAAGCGCTCCGCGATCGCTACGCCGACCGCATCCGCGAGCGCTTCCCGCAGATCCCCCGCCGGGTGTCGGGCTATAATTTGGACCAGCTCCTGCCCGAGAACGGTTTCGACGTCGCCCGTGCCCTCGTCGGCTCCGAGGGGACCTGCGTCACCCTCCTGGAGGCCCTCCTCCGCCTCGTGCCGAGCCCACCGGCGCGCACTCTGCTCGTCCTCGGCTATCCCGACGCCTATGCCGCGGCGGACCATGTGATGGACGTCCTGGCGCACGGTCCCATCGGTCTCGAAGGGATCGACGACCGGCTGGTCGAGGCGGTCGCGGCCAAGGGGATCGCTCCTCAGGGGATCGCGCTCCTGCCGCCGGGCCGGGGCTGGCTTTTAGTCGAGCTCGGCGGTGCCACCCGGGAGGAGTCCGACGCCAAGGCGCGGGGGCTCATGGCGGCTCTCGCGGGGCAGCCCGGGGCGCCGACGATGCAACTCCTCGACGACCGTCGAAAGGAAAAGCTCCTCTGGAAGGTACGCGAGTCGGGACTCGGGGCGACCGCCCGGGTGCCGGGCCAGAAGGACACCTGGGAGGGTTGGGAGGACTCGGCGGTGGCGCCGGAGAAGCTGGGGACGTACCTCCGCGCGCTCCGTAAGCTCTACGACCGCTACGGCTACCGCGGCGCTCTCTATGGGCACTTCGGGCAGGGCTGCGTGCACACGCGGATCGACTTCGACCTGACGAGCGCGCCGGGGATCGCGAAGATGCGCGCCTTCGTCCACGAGGCGGCGGATCTCGTCGTGTCGCTCGGCGGCTCGCTCTCGGGCGAGCACGGCGACGGGCAGTCGCGGGCGGAGCTTCTGCCCCGGATGTTCGGCGAGGAGCTGGTTGCCGCCTTCCGCGAGTTCAAGGCGATCTGGGACCCGCTGTGGAAGATGAACCCGGGGAAAGTCGTCGATCCCTACCGGATGGACGAGAACCTCCGCCTGGGGCCCGGCTATGACCCGCCGCGGCAGGACACCCACTTCCAGTTTCCCGGCGACGACCAGGGGAGCTTCGCCCGCGCGACGCTCCGCTGCGTGGGGGTGGGCGATTGCCGCAAGGAGCACACCGGCACCATGTGCCCGAGCTACCGGGTGACCCGGGACGAGAAGGATTCGACCCGCGGCCGCGCCCGGCTGCTCTTCGAGATGTTGGAAGGCGACCCGCTCGAAGGCGGTTGGAACGACCCGCACGTCAAGGAGTCGCTCGACCTCTGCCTCTCCTGCAAGGCGTGCAAGGGGGAGTGCCCGGTGCAGGTCGACATGGCGACCTACAAGGCCGAGTTCCTCTCTCATTTCTATGCGCACCGGCTGCGGCCGCGCGCCGCCTACGCCTTCGGGCTCGCCCATCGCTGGGTGCGCCTCGCCGCCCGGTTCCCCGCCCTCGCCAACCTCGTGACCCGCACCCCGGTTGTCTCCGCCCTCGCCAAGGCGGCGGCGGGGATGGCGCCGGAGCGACGGATTCCGGGCCTGGCGCCGCGGACCTTCCGGTCCTGGTTTGCGGCCCGGGAACCGAAAAACCTCGGCCGGCCGCGGGTGCTCCTCTGGCCCGACACCTGGAACGATCATTTCCATCCCGAGACCGCGGAGGCGGCGGTCGAGGTGCTGGAGGCCGCGGGGTGGCAGGTGGTATTGCCCCAAAAACCGCTCTGTTGCGGCCGGCCGCTCTACGACTACGGCATGCTCGATCGCGCGAAGCGCCAGCTGCGGCAGATCTTAGCCGCGCTCAAAGACGAGATCGCCGCCGGCACCCCCATCGTGGGGCTGGAGCCGAGCTGTGTCTCGGTCTTCCGCGACGAGCTGGGCAATCTTTTCCCGGAAGACCCGGCCGCCCAAAGGCTCGCCGGACAAACGTTTCTGTTGTCGGAATTCCTCGTGCAAAAGGCTGGGGACTGGCAGCCGCCGCCGCTCCGGCGCCGGGCGGTGATCCAGGGCCACTGCCACCACAAGGCGCTCTTCCGGATGGACGCCGAGGAGGTAGTGCTGGCGCGGCTGGGGCTCGACTACCAGGTTCTCGACGCGGGTTGCTGCGGCATGGCGGGCGCTTTCGGTTTCGAGGCCGGCGAGCGCTACGAGGTTTCGGTGAAGGTCGGCGAGCGGAGTCTCCTCCCCGCCGTTCGGGAGGCGGAAGGGGACGTCCTCGTCCTCGCCGACGGTTTCAGCTGCCGCGAGCAGATCGCCCAGGGGACCGAGCGCCGCGCCCTCCACCTCGCCCAGGTGCTCCAGATGGCCCTGCATGAAGGCCCGGCGGGGCCGGACCCGGTCGCCGGGCCGCCCGAGGAGGGCTATGAGCGGGAGCCGGCCCGGATGTCGGTGGCGACGGCGGCTCTCGGGGTGTTGGGAGCGGTGGGACTGACCGCGCTCGTCGCCGGGGGGGTCTGGGCGACGAGGAAGCGGCGGCGGCCTTCCGAGGAGGAGCCCCCTCCGCCCCAGTGACGGGCATATGCGACTCCTTTTCCCGGTTTTCCTCTCCGTGCGGTCCCTTCGAGAGCGCTGTAGAAATGGAACCGGGAGGTTGAGACGTCATGCTTGCCCACTCTGTCGAGTCCGGACCCGCCACCGAGGCGATCGATCCGGTCTGCGGCATGAAGGTCGATCCGGCGAAGTCCCCCCATCGTGCCGAGCACGGGGGGAGAACCTACTATTTCTGTGGCGCCTCCTGCCGGGAGAAGTTCGTCCGCGATCCCGAGGCCTGGCTGCGGAAAGCCGCGGAGAAGGCCGCTCCGACCGCCTCGGCGCCGCCCATGAAGGCGCCTCCTCCTCCTGAAGGTGCGGAGTACACCTGCCCCATGCACCCCGAGGTCGTCCGCGACCGGCCGGGGAGCTGCCCGCTCTGCGGCATGGCGCTCGAACCGCGGACGGTGACCGGGGCCGCCGAGGAGGAGAACCCCGAGCTGGTCTCGATGACTCGTCGCTTTTGGGTCTCGGCCGCTCTCGCGCTGCCGCTCCTCCTCCTCGGCATGTCCGACGCTATGTCCGAGACCATGCCGGCGCTCGACCTCGCCCGCCGGCTGCCGGCCGGCTCGGTCCCCTGGATCGAGCTCCTCCTCGCCACCCCGGTCGTCCTCTGGGGCGGCTGGCCGTTCTTCGAACGCGGCTGGGCGTCCCTCGTCCACAAGAGCCTCAACATGTTCACCCTGATCGCTCTCGGCACCGGGGTGGCGTACGGTACGAGCCTGGTCTCGACCTTCGCTCCCGGGCTCCTCCCCGCCTCCTTCCGCAGCATGGACGGGAGGGCGCCGGTCTACTTCGAGCCCGCCGCGGTGATCACCACCCTCGTTCTCCTCGGCCAGGTGCTGGAGCTCCGCGCCCGGAGCCGCACCTCGGGAGCGCTCCGCGCCCTGCTCGGCCTGGCGCCGCCGGTCGCCCGCCGACTGGCGGCGGACGGCTCCGAACAGGACGTGCCGCTGGCGGAAGTCCAAGCCGGCGACCGGCTGCGGGTGCGACCGGGGGAGAAGGTGCCGGTCGACGGCTCGGTCGTCGAGGGTAAGAGCGCGGTCGACGAGTCGATGCTCACCGGCGAGCCGATCCCGGTCGAGAAGGGGCCGGGGGAGAAGGTGACCGGTGGGACGGTCAACGGCACCGGCTCGTTCGTCCTCGTGGCCGAGCGGGTGGGGAGCGAGACGGTGCTGGCGCGGATCGTCGCCCTGGTGGGGGAGGCGCAGCGGAGCCGCGCCCCCATCCAGCGCCTCGCCGACCGGGTCGCCTCGTGGTTCGTACCGGCCGTCGTGGCGGTCGCCGCCCTCACCTTTCTCGCCTGGTGGATCTGGGGACCCGCGCCGCGCCTCGCCTACGCCCTGGTCAACGCTGTGGCGGTCCTCATCATCGCCTGCCCCTGCGCCCTCGGGCTCGCGACGCCGATGTCGATCCTGGTCTCGACCGGCCGCGGCGCCCGCGCCGGGGTCCTGGTCAAGAACGCCGAGGCGCTCGAACGGCTGGAGAAGGTCGATACCCTGGTGATCGACAAGACCGGCACGCTCACCGAGGGAAAACCGAAGCTCGTCGGCGTCGAGGCCGTGCCGGCGATCGGGGAGGACGACCTGCTCCGCCTCGCGGCGAGCCTCGAACGGGGGAGCGAGCATCCCTTGGCCGGAGCGATCGTCGCCGCGGCCGCGGCGCGCGGTCTGGCTCTCACGGCGGCCGAAGGCTTCGAGTCGCGGACCGGTCGCGGGGTGCTCGGCACGGTCTCCGGCCGGCGGGTGGCGCTCGGCAACGTCCGGCTCCTCGCCGACCTGAAGATTGCCCCCGGGCTCTGGGCCGGCCGCGCCGACGCCCGCCGGTCCCAGGGGGAGACGGTGATGCTCGCCGCGGTCGACGGCGCCATGGCCGGGCTCCTCGCCGTGGCCGATCCCTTGAAGGCCTCGGCGGCGGAGGCGATCCGGGAGCTCCAGGCGAGCGGCCTTACGATCGTCCTCGCCACCGGCGACAGCCGCGACACCGCGAACGCCGTCGCCACCCACCTGGGCATCGCGCCCGCCGACGTCGAGGCCGAGCTGCTGCCCGAGGACAAGGGGAAGCTGATCGAGCGCCTGCGGGCGGCGGGAAAGGTGGTGGCCATGGCGGGCGACGGGGTGAACGACGCTCCGGCCCTCGCCCGGGCCGACGTCGGCATCGCCATGGGCTCGGGGACCGACGTGGCGATCGAGAGCGCCGGCATCACGCTCTTGAAAGGCGACCTCCGCGCCCTCCTTCGCGCCCGGCGCCTGTCGGTCACCACGATGCGGAATATCCGCCAAAACCTCTTCTTCGCCTTTCTCTACAACACCTTGGGTATCCCCGTGGCGGCGGGAGTCCTCTATCCCTTCTTCGGCCTTCTCCTCTCGCCCATGCTGGCGAGCGCCGCGATGAGCGCGAGCTCGGTCTCGGTGATCGCGAACGCGTTGCGCTTGCGGCGGGCCGAGCTGTAGAGGAAGGAACCGTGGGCGGTGAAGCTACCGCCCACGGCCGGGTCGAAGGAGGGCTCAAACGAGGAGGAGCGGGGCAGGCTTTAATACGGCAGACATTTGTGACGGAGTCGGTCGCAGTAGCTCGAACCATCGCCACCGGGGCAGGTGGCCCAGCAATCGGTGTCCGTATTGCAGAAAGAACAGACGGCGGGAGGGCCCGGCAAGGGATTCTCGGCCAGCACGAGGACCGGGGAGACCGGCGCCTTCACCTGTTGGGCGAGCGAGTTGAGGAAAGCCCGGTCCTGCTGCGCGTGCGAGCTGTCGGCGGCGACACTGCCGGCGGACAGAGCCGAGATCACCATAGCCAACGCCAAGACCCACAGATATTTCTTCATCCTGCCTCCTTCGCGTTCGAGCCTCAGTCCAACCTGGGGCTCATCGATTGCGAAGAATAATACCTTCTACCTTGCAAGCTCATTGCAGGCGAGTTTGAGGCCGCCGACCCCTGCTGAGCGGGGAGGCAGGGCAGGGTGGATCGGGGAAGATCCGCATCAATCCCGGAGGGGATCGGGAGACGTTTACCGAGGAACCTGCCCCTGTCGCCGCAGCTCCATCGCGACGAAGGGGCTCTTCTCTTCGAGGAGGTCGAAAGGGAGGCGACTGGTGGCGAAGTCGTCGTAGTAATTCGCCCTCGCGTCGCGGCATTCCTTGTCGTTCAGCTTGAGTCGGTCGATGGTCGCCTGGACACTCTGGCGGGTGGCCTCGTCGAGGCCAGGGTTGGGTAGCACCTGGAGGCCGGAAAGATCCAGGATGAACCAGCCGTCCTCAATCGTGAACGGGTCGAGAACGTCCTCGAACTCCCGCTTCCGAGCGTTCATCAGCGAACAGACCAGCCGGTAGTTCGACCACTCGTAGGCGAGGTCGGGGTTGCTCTTCTTGGGCGCGTGATGGTCGACCGACCTGGCTCCGGTCCCTGGCGGGATGTGGACGCAGAGGTAGGCGCAGATCCCGTTGTAGGCCTCCCAGAGTTGCTTCGAGCAGTGCCGCCAATGATTGGGGAACTCCCCGGGCCGGCTCTTCAAGTCGCGGAGTCCGGGCTGGCGCACCCGCGCATCGAAGTCGTCCGGCTCGGGCTGAGGCTGGACGCGGATCAAGGCTCGATCCCGGCGGCCTTCGCCCGCAGGAGCCAGCGAGGCCAGAAGGGATCCGTGTCTTTGAGCAGGGCATGGAGGTCGTGGTGGATCTGGCGGACCTCCTCGATCGGCTTGTCAGGTTGACGGAATGCCTCCAACGCCCGCTGGATCGCATCTTCCGCCGGCTTGGACCGTGCCTCCTTCAAGTCGAACACATCCGAGGTCAACCAGGCGGAAGCATCGCCCCGTTCGCGCCACTCGGCCTTGGTCACCCGGACCTCTCGGCCTTCGAGATCGAAAGTGAAAAGCGCATCCTGCGCGGTGTCGAAAAGCGGCTCGACCGAGGCGAGGACGAGGGGGGCGTGGGTAGTGACGAGGAGCTGGACTTTGGCGTCGCTCTTGAGCTCTCCCATGACAGAGAGAAGAGCGGGCAGGAGGAGGCGCTGCCAGTGGGGATGGAGGTGCGCCTCGATCTCGTCGACCAGGAAGACGACCTCCTCGGTGACCAGGCGCCTTAGTAGCCTCGATGCCTGGCAATGCTCCTGCCATGCCCAAACGAGCAGGTAGGCCAGCCCTATGACGCGCTTCATTCCAGCCGAAGCAAAGGTCAATGGGACCGTTCCATAGGGCATCGCGAGAGTTGGAATATCCCGGCTGTCGTCGAGCCGGACACGGGTAGGATTACCAGGCCGGAGCTCTTCCTCACCGCCAGGAGAAAGGACTCTCAGGATTGAGGTCAGCTGTTCGAAGGCTTTGGCACTCGCCGATTGCCAAGACACCCAGTCTCGGATCAGGCCATTCGAGAGATTGCGCCCATTGTCCTCGAGTCCGTTCCACAGCTTGTTGGGTGAGAAGTGGAATGCTTCCGGTAGACCACTCCAAGTGACCCTATTCTTTGTGACCCCGTATGACGGATTGCGGGCGGGATCCCAGACGGAAAAACTGCCATCGACCTGGGCATAGATTAAGAGAGGACTTTTCTTCAGAGGTGGGCCCGGAGGCAGCCATTTCTGCACATCAAAGCGATAAGAACTGAAGCGCTTCAATCCCGACACCTCGAACCGAATGGAAGGCTCTACATTCAGATCTGGGTCGGGCCAGGCAGAGGCGCCGACCCACGTGTGGGTCAATGCCCACCAAGCCAGATCCAGGACGAAGGTCTTACCGAGACCGTTATCCCCGGTGAGAAGGTTGAGCCGCGGTGCCAGCTCCAAGTCGAGCTCCGGCACCGGTCCCACTCCCTTCAAGATTATTCGTTCGAGCACTTAAGTCTCCTTTGCCCCAGGCCTCAGGATGCTCACACGGTCCCATTCTATGAGGCCTATGCTCAACTCCGGTACCCATCTTCCTAGATTGAGCTATGGCGATGAAGCACGACCACTCCCATGGCAAGCAAGGAGACACTTCGCCCGATTCTTCCCTCGTGTCATCCTTGAGTCCGGGTAGAACCGGGCTCGCGCGGGACCGGAAGGCCCTTCTCCTGGCCGCGAAGTCGGGGGCTTCCGGAATCGAGCGTCCGGCTTTGGCCGTCGAAGTCCCCTATCTCTGGTGCGGAAGTGCCCTACTTCAGCTGTAGAAGTGCCCTACTCCGGCTGTAGAAGTGCCCTACTCCGGCTGTAGAAGTGCCCTACTTCGGCTGTGGAAGTGCCCTACTTCGGCTGTGGAAGTGCCCTACTTCGGCTGTAGAAGTGCCCTACTCCGGCTGTAGAAGTGCCCTACTTCGGCTGTGGAAGTGCCCTACTTCGGCTGTGGAAGTGCCCTACTCCGGCTGTAGAAGTGCCCTACTTCGGCTGTAGAAGTGCCCTACTTCGGCCGTAGAAGTGCCCTCACCTGTGGACGCTCGCCCCGTTGTGGCTACAGCGCGCCCGGGTACAGACGGCCGGGGCGGCGGAGACCGTGTAGAATCGAGCCATGACGATGGGGCACGATCACTCCCACGGTGGGCATCACGGGCATGCGGGGCATTCCCACGGGCCGAGCCCGGGGGAGGCGAACCTGCGGCGGTTCCTGATCGTGCTCGTTTTGACGGCGGTCTTCATGGTCGTCGAGGCGGTGGGCGGGTGGTGGAGCGGCTCGCTGGCGCTTCTGGCCGACGCCGGGCACATGCTGTCGGACGTCGGCGCCCTCGGACTGTCGCTCTTCGCCATCTGGATCGCCCGGAAGCCCCCCAACTCGCGGCAGACGTACGGCTTCCACCGGACGGAGATCCTCGCCGCCCTGATCAACGGCGCCACCCTGATCGCCATCTCGATCTACATCTTCGTCGAGGCCTGGCACCGGTTCCATGAGCCGGTCACGGTCAAGGCGCCGCTCATGATGGCGGTCGCCGCCGTGGGTCTCGTCGTCAACGTCGGGGCGCTCTTCATCCTCCAGGGCGGGAAGAGCGACAACCTGAACGTGCGCGGGGCCTGGCTGCACACTTTGACCGATGCCTTGGGCAGCGTCCAGGCGATCATCGCCGGCGGGCTCATCTGGGCCTTCGGCTGGCGGCTGGCCGACCCCATCGTCTCGGCGCTCATCGGGCTCCTCGTCCTGTGGTCCTCCTGGTCGCTGGTCAAGGAGACCGTCGCGGTCCTCATGGAAGCGGCACCGGGGCACATCGACGTCGACGAGGTGCGCGAGGTTCTCTTAGGCGTCGCCGAGGTGCGCGGGGTCCACGATCTCCACGTCTGGACCATCACGAGCGGCCATGAGTCGCTCTCCGCCCATGTCGTGACGGTCGAGGGCCGGAGCCCGCGGAGCCTGCTGTCGGAGATCAAGCGCGCCCTCCACGACCGCTTCGGCATCCACCACGTGACCATCCAGGTCGAGGCCGAAGGCAACGCCCACGACGATCCCTGCCACGGTTGCGACGCTCCGCGCTGAGGCGCGGGGCGAGGGGAGAGAGCTGTGGAGATCCGCTCGGCCGAGAGCTTCGCCTCCTACTTCGAGGGCATCCGCGCCCGCACCGAGCGGGTGATCGCCTGCATCCCCGAGGAGCAGCTGGAGTGGCGGCCGCGGCCGGAGGGGTGGAGCTTCGGCGATCTCATCCGCCACCTGGGCGCCATGGAGCGCTACATGTTCGCCGAGAACGTCTCCGGCCGGCCGAGCCGCTATCCGGGACACGGGCCCGAGCTCGCGGCGGGACTCCCCGCGGTGCTCGCCTATCTCGCTCGAATGCACGAGGAATCGATGGCGATCTTCCGCGCCCTGACCCCGGAGGATCTGGAGCGGCGCTGTTCCACCCCCGCCGGCACTCCGATCACGACCTGGAAGTGGCTCCGCGCCATGGTCGAGCACGAGATCCACCACCGCGGGCAGATCTACCTGATGCTCGGGCTCCTCGGCATCCCCACCCCGCCCCTCTACGGCCTGACCTCCGAGGAGGTCCGGGAGCGCAGCCGGCCCGTCTGAAGGCCGCGCCCGGCTCTACCGCGCCGCCGTCCCCTCCCGCTGCAGATATCCGGCGACCGCCGCCCCCTCGCGTTCGCGCAGTTGCAGACAGGCACGGACCTCGTCTCCGATGCTCGCGAGCTTGCGATCGGTGCCCGGGACGTTGTGGCCCGGCTCGGCGAAGAAGCGCTTCCCCTCCTCCAGGCGCTGGGCCGAGCAGCCCCCGGCGACCTCCGGCAGGGCCGGCAGCAGGATCGGCGGCAGCCGCTCGGCGATCGCCTGGTAGTTTTCGCGGACCCAGGAAAGGAGGCGGTCGGCCCCCCGCTCGGAGTCGCCGAGGCCGCTCGCCGTCCGCAGGAGCTCGTTCGGCCGCAGGGCTCCGGAGAGGGCGAAGCGGAGGATCTCCTCCTGGACCGCCGGGTCGCGGAAGGAGCCGAGCGCCCGCAGGTAGCGGTCGCGATCGACCGGTGTTTTGGCGCTCTCGAAATGCTTCCGGTAGTCCTCGAAGAGAGCGCGGTCGCCATGGAGGGCGGCCAGGGCGAGAGCGGGGGCGGCGAGGTCGGGATCGATGCTCCCGGGGGCGGCCCGGTAGCGCCGGGCGAGGGTCTCGCCGTACTGGACCACCTCGGCGTCGCGCCCCTCGTCGCCGAGCCAGAGGAGGAGCCGGCTGCGCAGCGCCGGGACGTTCGGCTCCTCGCCGGGGCGGGCCTCGCGGCCGATACGGTCGAGCACCGGCCGGAACGTGCGGCGGACATAGGCGGCGAAGGGGGCGGCCAGGGGCTCGGGCACGAGCGCCGGACGGACGGCGGCGAGCTGCTCGATGAGCGCGTCGACGACGAGCGGCGCGGGATCGGCGGCGGCGGGAGTGGCGGCGGTCAGGAAGGTGTCGCCATGCACGAGCCCGGCGGAGAGGAGGGCCGAGAGGTTGCAGAGGAAGGCGACCCGCTCGTGGACGTCCAAGTGCGCGGCGGCGCTGGTGGCGATCCGGGTGAGGCTCTCCTCCGGCACGCGGAACCGGTAGTAGCCGGCGCCGCCCAGGTCCGGCATCACCCAGGTCGCGGCCGCCGTCTCCGTCGTCGCCGCCGTGACGCCGGGGAGGGTCACCTCCTTACGGGCCGAGTCGAGGAGCACCGTCAGGTGGTGGACCTCGTCGCCGGCGCCGTACTTGAGCCCCACCGGGATCGTCCAGGCGAGGGGCGGGGTGGGGACGCCGGCGTTCCGGAAGCGCTCCTGGGTGAGGGCGATGCGACCGCCGGGGAGGGGCTCGACCCCCACCAGGGGGAGCCCGGGCTGGTCGACGAAGGTGGACATGATGGCGCCGACGTCCCGGCCCGCCGCCTGGCCGAGGGCGCTCCACAGGTCGCTCGCGGTGGCGTTGCCCCAGGCGTGCAGACGCAGATAGTCGCGCACTCCGCGCTTGAAGGTCTCGGGGCCGAGGAAGATCTCGAACATCTGGAGCACCGCCTGCCCCTTCGCATAGAGCACGCCGGTGTTCTCCAGAACCTCGTCGGGGTGCCCGATCGGCCGCCGGATGGGCTTGGCGGAGGGACGGGCGTCCTGCGCCATGACGGAGTTGATCCTCACCTGGATGCCGGTCTCCCACTGCCACTGCGGATAGACCTCGTCGGTGATCTTGTCGGCCACCCAGTCGGCGAAGGACTCGTTGAGCCAGAGGTCGTCCCACCAGGCCATGGTGACGAGGTCGCCGAACCACTGGTGGGCGATCTCGTGGGCGGTGATGTAGGCAAGCTCGATGCGGTCGTGGCCGGTAGCGTTCGCCGGATCGAGGAGGAGGACACGGTCGGAGAAGATGATGGCCCCCGCGTTCTCCATGGCGCCCGGCCAGAACTCGGGCGCCGCGATCAGGTCGAGCTTCTCGAACGGATAGGGACGGCCGAACCAGCGTTCGAGGGCGGCCAAAAGCGGCGGCGCGAGCTGAACGGCGGTGCCGGCGAGCCGGCTCTGGCCGGCGACCGTGATCACCCGGCCGGGCACCGAGAGACCGGGGATGGGGGTGGCTTCGAGCGGGCCGGAGGCCAAGGCCAGGAGGTAGGCGGGGAGCGGCGGCGTGCGCTTGAAGACGACCGTCTTCCAACCTCCCCCGACCTTGGCGCTCTCCGGCGTTTCTGTCTCGACCGGGGTGTTGCTCACCGCCAGGTGGGCCGCGGGAACCTCGACCGTCAGCTGGTAGGGGAGCTTCACCCCCGGCTCGTCCCAGCAGGGGAAGGCGCGCCGCGCATCGGCCGCTTCGAGCTGGGTGAAGGCGTAGCTCCGGCCGTCTTTCTCGGTGCGGTAGAGCCCCACCGACTGGGTGTTGAACGCCTGGGTGAAGGCGATCTCCAGCCGGTAGGCGCCGGGGACCAGAGGGTGGGAGGGGTGCGCCGTGACCAGCCCGCGCTCGTCCACCTCGGTGCGGAGCGGGATCGCCTCGCCTTTCCCTCCCGGCCCGGTGAGCGCGATCCTGGCGAGGGTCTCACCGAGGGCGTGGAAGTGGAAAGCCGCGACCTGACGCCGGGCCGTCAGGTCGACCGTCACCGTGCCGCGGTACCCCTTCTCGGCGGGATCGACGCGCAGGTGGATCGCCTCGAAGGTCGGGAGGACGTCGTCGCCCAGCCGGATGTCCCCCTTGGCACCGGGCCCCTGGCCGCCGGGCGGGGCCGGTTGGGCGTGGAGCCCCGCCGGCAGCAGGAGGAGGGCGAGGAGGAGACCCGTGAGCGGAAATCCAAAGAAACGCCTAGGAAAGGTTGGCGCGAACCTGCCGGGATCAGAGCCGATCTGCTGGGCCCACTGCACTAGTGGCCGCCCCGCATCGCCGCCCCCGGTTGCAGATACTTGTCGTACCAGGCGATATAGCGCTCGTAGCGGTCCTTGATGTAGCTCGGCTTGGTGAGGCCGTGGTGCTGACCGGGGTAGATGACGAGCTCGGTGTCGCGGCCGAGCCGGCGGAGGGCCTGGTAGAACTGCTCGGAGTTGAGCAGCGGCACGTTCATGTCGTCCGAGCCGCAGAGGAGGAGGGTGGGGGTGGTGATCTTCTCCACCTGGAACCAGGGCGAGAGGTGCATCCACAGCTCGGTGTTCTTCCACGGCAGCCCGAGCTCGGTCTCCCACTCGTACTGATACTGGTCGGTGCCGTAGTTGGCGAGGTAGTTGACCTCGCTCGCCCCCGAGATGGCGGCCTTGAAGCGGGGGGTGCGGATGAGGACGTGATCGGTGAGGATGCCGCCGTAGCTCCAGCCGCCCACCCCCAGCCGGTCGGGATCGGCGACGCCCATGGCGATCGCCTGGTCGACGGCGGCTAAGACGTCCTGGGAGTCCTTGTTGCCCCAGTCGGCCCAGATGGCGCGGGCGAAGTCGCGGCCGTAGCCGGTCGAGCCGCGCGGATTGGCGGCGACGACGGCGAAGCCCTGCGCGGCGAGAACCTGCCACTCGAAGTTGAAGCCCGTCGAGTACTGCGAAGCGGGTCCGCCGTGGATGCGGAGGATGGTCGGCAGGCGGCCCGCGGCGGCGGTCGGGGGGTGGGTGAGGAAGGCATCGATCATCGTGCCGTCGGCGCTCTTCGCCCGGTAGCGCTCGACCCTCCCCAACTGGATGCCGGCGAGGACGGCGTCGTTCGCGTGGGTGAGCCGGTTGAGGCCGGCGCCCGAGAGCGCGAACACCTCGCCCGGAATGTCGGGCTCGCTCGCGAGGACGACGATGTCCCCCTTCGGATCGACGTCGAAGGAGAGGAGGTCGCGCTCGCCGCCGATCACCCGCTCGACCTTCCCGCCGGAACCTCCGGAGCCGCCGGTCACGCTGACCCGGGCGAGGTGGCTGTTGCCCTCCTCCTCGACGAGGAAGAGCAGCGTTCGGCCGTCGGCGGAGAAGCGGGGGCTGCGGACGTTTCTGTCGAGCTCGCGGGTGAGATAGCGCGGGGTGCCGCCCGCCGCGGGTACCACGGCGAGGGTATTCGGGCCGTACCACATGTCCTTGGGATCGGAGCCGGCGACGAAGGCGACCCACTTGCCGTCGGGGCTCCACGTCGCCTCGCCGTCGCCGCCCAGGGACGCGGCGGAGAGGTTCTGCGGCGTCTGCCCGGGCCGGGCCGCGACGACGAAGACGTCGCTGTTCTGGTTGGCGTCGGGATCGGCGGTCCGGTTGCTGGTGAAGAGCAGCCGGCTGCCATCCGGCGACCAGGCGGGATCGTCGTCGTCGTAGGGGCCGGAGGTGATCTGCTCGCTCGTCCGGGTGGCGAGGTCGAAGACGTAGAGATGGTTGCGGACCTCGCGCAGGTACCCTTCGACGTCGCGCTTGAACTGGCGCCGGGTGATGACGATCGGCTTCGGGGTCTTCGCCGCGTCGTCGGGATTGGAAGCGGGCTTGGAAGCGGGCGGGGCGGTGACGCTTCCGGGGGTGGTCACGGCCGGGGGCGTGGCGGCGGGAACGGCGGGAGCCGCGGCATTGGCGGGATTGGCGGGATTGGCGGCATTGCCGGCATTGGCGACGTTGGCGCCGCCGACGGCGTCGGTGGGGTGGGCGGCGGTGGCGGCATCGGTGGTGTCGGGATCGTCGGGGTCGACGTCGCCGACGATCAGGGCGAGGCGCTTGCCGTCGGGCGACCAGACGAGGTTCTGGACGTCGGCCGGGTAGTGGGTGAGCTGGACGGCCTCGCCGCCCGCCCGGGGGAGGAGCCAGACCTGGGTCTTCTTGCCCTCGCGGCCGGAGAGGAAGGCGAGATAGCGGCCGTCGGGGCTGAAGCGCGGCGAGGTCTCGGGCTTCGGGCTCGCGGTCAGGCGCAGCGGCTCGCCGCCGCCTGCCGGCACCATGTAGATGTCGGTGTCCGCGCTGTCCTCTTTGCGCTCATAGGCCTTGACGGTATAGGCGACGAAGCGCCCGTCGGGGCTGAGTCGCGGGTCGCCCACGCTCTTGATGGCGTAGACGTCGTCCGGCATCAGCACGCGCGGCGCGGTCTTCGGGGTATCTGCGGCATGGGCGGCATTGGCGGCAGGGGCGAAAGAGGCGGAGCCCCCGCCGGTGAGCACCAGGACGGTCAGGAACAGGACGCTTTTCTTCATCACGTCTCCTCGGGGATGGCAGCGCCGGCAATCTTACCAGGTAGGATGTACCGTCATGCACGAAGGCACGGGACTGATCGTCGACGACGAGCCGCAGATCCGACGGGTGGTCAAGAACGCTCTCGAAGGGGAGGTGGCGCGGGTGATCGAGGCGGCGACGGGGAGCGAGGGGATCGACCTCGCGGCGGCCGAGCACCCGGCCGTCATCCTCCTCGACCTGGGCCTTCCCGACATGCCGGGGATCGAGGTCTGCCGCGAGATCCGCAAATGGTCGACGGCGCCCATCCTCGTCCTCTCCGCCCGCCATGCCGACCAGGAGAAGGCGCTCCTCTTGGACGCCGGGGCCGACGACTACATCACCAAGCCCTTCTCCACCCTGGAGCTCACCGCCCGCGTCCGCGCCCACCTGCGCCGGGCGCAGAACGCCCAGGCGAACCTGGAGCCGCGAGAGCCGCTGGTCCTCGGCGACCTGACGGTCGACCTCGCGGCGCGCACCGTGCGGCGGGGCGAGGAGCTGGTTCACCTGACCCCCACCGAGTGGGAGCTCCTGCGCACCTTCCTCACCCAGGCGGGCCGGACGCTCACCCATCGCCAGCTCTTCAACGCGGTCTGGGGGCGCTCCTACGGCGATCCGCAGCAGTACCTGCGGGTCCACATCGCCAACCTGCGGCGGAAGATCGAGCAGGATGCGGTGCGCCCGAGCCTCATCCTCACCGAGCCGGGGGTCGGATATCGCCTGGACCTGCCGCGGTTGGACCTGCCGCGGCCGGACCTGCCGCGATGAGGTCTCTCCTGCCGGCCGGGAAGTCCCGCTCCTGGCGCCAATGGCGCCAATGGCTGCTGTGGATCGTCATCCTGGGCCTCGTCACCTCCGGCCTCGTCCGGGTGCGCGGCGACCTCGACCCGGTGCACATCACCCTCATCTACCTGGTGGTGGTCCTGGGCGGCAGCGCCTCCGGCGGGCGGCCCCTGGGGTTCGGCCTCGCCTGCTCGTCCTTCCTCCTCATCGACTACTACCTGCAGACCCCTTACAACACCCTGGCGATCGAGAAAGGGCCGGACTGGGTCGTGCTCCTCGCCTTCCTGGTCACGGCGACGATCGCCACCCAGCTCCTCGCCCGCGCCGAGGCGGGGGCGGAGGCGGCGCGGCAGCGCGCCGCCCAGATCGACATCCTGGCCGCCGAGCGGGTGCGCCTGATCGCCGAGGCCGAGCACGCCGAGGCCCTCCGCGAGGCCGACCGCTTGAAGGATGCCCTCTTAGCCTCGGTCTCCCACGACCTCCGCACTCCGCTCACGACGATCAAGGCCCTCGCTCACGATATTGCGGGGGGTGCGGGGGGTGCCGGGGGGGATGAGCGGGCGGCGATCATCGAGCAGCAGGCCGACCGCCTGAACCACATGGTCGCCGACCTCCTCGACCTCTCGCGCCTGAACGCCGGCGGGCTCCCCATGGAGCCGGAGATCAACGCCGCCGAGGATCTCGTGGGCGCGGCCCTGCAGCAGGTCTCGGGAGCCCTCGCGGGCCGCGAGCTGCGCACCACCCTCGCCTGGGCGGAGCCGGTCCCGCTCGGCCGCTTCGACTTCGTCCACTCTCTGCGCATCCTCGTCAACCTGATCGAAAACGCCCTCAAGTATTCTCCCGCTGACACCCCGATCGACATCGAGGTGGCGCGGCAGGGAGAGTGGCTGGCGATCTCCGTCGCCGATCGGGGCCGCGGCGTCGCGCCCTCGGAACGGGAGCGCATCTTCGCTCCCTTCTACCGGCCGGCCGGAGTCTCTCCCGACGCCGGCGGCGCGGGCCTGGGCCTCGCCATCGCCCGCCGCCTGGCCGCGGCCCAGGGCGGCACCCTCACCTACGCCGAACGCCCCGGAGGCGGCAGCGTCTTCACCCTCTGCCTGCCCTACGCTGCGCTCCCCGCGGACGAGTTGGAGAGCCCTTCTCCGCTCTTTGCAAAGTCTTAACGCTCCCTCGTCCTATCTTTGTGCGCGCTTAACGCGCTAGCCGCTATCTTCCCTCCTGCCGAGGGACGAGGAATGAGCCGTAGCAACCACAGAGCCGCGCAACTCTCCTTGTTCGTCTTTTTCCTCGCCCTCGGCCTTCTTTTCTCAAGCTGCTTTCCGGTCGCCGCGGAGGAGACGCCAGGTTTGACCCTCGCCGCCGCGCGGCAGCAGGCCCTGGCCCACAGCTGGGACCTCCTCGCGGCGAAGAGCGACCTCGATCAGGCCACCGCGCAGTCCATCCTGGCGCGCGAGATTCAAAACCCCAACCTCTCTTCCACCGTGAGCCAGATCCCGATCGACGGCAGCCCGGCCGGAACGGAAGCGGGCAACGGGCTCTTCGAGCGCTCCTACCAGACCGAGCTCGTCGTCAGCCAGCTCCTCGAAGGCCCGGGCAAGCGGACGCTCAAGCGCGCCTCGGCGGCGGCGGGGATCGACGCCGCCCACGCCCGTTTCGCGGACGCCCGGCGGACGCTCGACGCCGCGGTGCTCAAGGACTACGCCGCCGTCGCCCTGGCCGAGGCCAAGGGGCGCCTGCTCGCTCTGGCGGCGCAGTCGCTGTCCCAGTCGGCGTCGATCGCCGGCGCGCGCTTCGCGGCGGGGGACATCTCGGCGTCCGACCGGCAGCAGATCGAGGTGGAGGCGGCGCGCTTCGCCCTCGAAGCAAAGGCGAACGAGGCGGAGGCGAGAAACGCCCGCATCACGCTCGACATTCTTTTGGGCGCTCCGGAGCCGGCCGGCCACTGGCAGGCCGTCGACTCCCTGGAGGAGCTGGCGAAGACCGCCGAATCGCTCGCCGCCGACCGGCCGGCGGCGGCGGAGCTGCCGTCGCGGCCCGACCTTCTCGCCGCCGAGGCCGCCCTCCACCGCTCGGAGCTCGACCTGGAGCTCGAAGAGGCGCGCCGGGTGCCCGATCCGAGCCTCCTCCTCCTCTACGATCACATTCCGCCCGACAAGACGAGCTCGATCGGCGTGGGAGTTTCGATCGACCTGCCGGTCTTCAATCACCACCAGGGGGCGATCGTCTCCGCCACCGTGGCCCGCGACCAGGCGGCGCGCGAACGGGAGCGGGTGCGGGCCGCCATCGCCGGCGACCGCGCCACCGCGCGCACCTCCTTCGAAAATGCCGCGGAGCGCTTCCACGGCTATCAGCAGGAAATTCTTCCCAAAGCCCTGGCGGTGCGGGAGACCGTCGTCTACGCCTATCAGAACGGCGGCGCCTCGCTCCTCGAATTGCTGGAGGCCGAGCGCAACGCCAACGACCTACGCCTCGCGGCGGCCCAGTCGGCGGGCGACCTGGTGAGCGCCGCGGCGGATTGGACCGCCGCTTTCGCCCTGCCGTTTGCTTTCCCTGAAGAGAAGAAGAAGCCATGAAACGTCGTTCCACTCCTCCCTTCGCCGCCGTCGCCCTTGTGGCCCTCGCCGCCCTCGCCGCCGGCGCGACCGTCGCTTGCGCGCCCCGGCAGAAAACCGCCGAGCCGGCCGGTCCCAAGCTCTCCGGCGACCACATCCAGTACGCGGCGAACGCCAAGGAGCTCGACACCCTCGCGCTCCAACCCGTCGAGCCCGCGGCGCCGGCCGCGGTTCACACCACCGGCCGGCTGGCCTGGGACGAGGATCGGACCGCCCGCGTCTTCCCGCCGGTGGGCGGCCGGGTGAGCCGGATGCTCGCCGCCCTCGAACAGCCGGTCTCCCGGGGAACCTCGCTCGCGACCCTCGACTCGCCCGACTTCGGCCAGGCGCAGGCCGACGCCAACCGCGCCGCGACCGATTTGGCCGCGGCCGAGCGCAACCGCGAGCGCGCCGAGCGCCTCTACGACCACGGCGCCGCCCCGAAGAAGGATTTAGACGCCGCCGAGGCCGATCGCGACCGTGCCCGGGTGGAGAGCGAGCGGACGCGGAGCCGGCTCGCCCTCTTGGGCGGCCGGCTGGGCGAGGTCGACCAGCACTACGCGCTCAAGAGCCCGATCGCCGGGGTGGTCGTCGACCGGGCGCTCAACCCCGGCCTCGAAGTGCGCCCCGACGGCCCGACGCCGCTCTTCACCCTCTCCGATCCGCGCCATCTCTGGGTCTACCTGGACGTCAACGAGAAAGACGTCGTCCACATCCGGCCGGGGATGGCCTTCCGGCTGGCGAGCGCCGCCTATCCCGGCCGCACCTTCACGGGCCGGGTCGACGTCGTCGGCGACACCCTCGATCCCGCCACCCGCACGGTCAAGGTGCGCGGCAGCGTCGCCAACCCTGACCGCGAGCTCAAGGCCGAGATGTACGTCGACGTCGAGCTGCGCGACCTTTCCGCCGCGCCGAGCCTCGAAGTGCCCTCGGCGGCGGTCGTCTCCTCCGGCGAGCGGCGCTACGTCTTCGTCGAGGAGGGGAAAGGGCTCTTCAGGCGCCAGCCGGTCACCCCCGGCCCGAGCGCTCGGGGAAGACCGAGATCCTGGGCGGTCTCGCCCAGGGGCAGCGCGTCGTCGTCGAAGGGGGCCTCCTCCTCCAGTCCGTGCTCGATTCCCAGGCCTCCCGGAGCTAGATTTTGTTTCGCGCCTTCACCGCCTACGCCCTGCGCAACCGGGTGATCGTCCTTCTTCTGCTCGCCCTCTTCGCCGCCGCCGGGGTCGCCGCCTTCCGCCACCTGCCGGTCGAGGCCTATCCGGACGTCACCAACGTGCAGGTGCAGATCATCACCCTCTTCCCCGGCCATGCCGCGGAGGAGGTGGAGCAGCTCGTCACCATTCCGGTCGAGAACCAGATGAACGGCATCCCCAAGCGCGCCTCGCTGCGCTCGATCTCGCTCTTCGGTCTCTCGGTCGTCACCATCGTCTTCGAGGACGACGCCGACTCGGTCTATGTGAGGAACCAGGCCTTCGAGCGCCTGCAGGCGGTGACCTTCCCGCCCGGCGCCCAGCCCAGCCTCTCTCCCGACTCGACCCCGGTGGGCGAGATCTACCGCTACACCCTGGTCGGCCCGCCGGGCTTCTCGCCCCTGGAGCTCAAGTCGCTCGAAGACTGGGTCGTCGAACGGAAGATCCGCGAGGTCCCCGGAGTCGTCGACGTCGTCGGCTTCGGCGGCCCCACCAAGCAGTACCAGGTGCTGGTCGATCCCCTGAAGCTCACCTCCTACGGCATTTCTTTAAAGCAGGTGCTCGACGCCCTCTCCTCCGGCAACCGCAACGCCGGCGGCGCCTACATCGAGCACGGCAGCGAGATGTACGTCGTCCGCGGGCTCGGCATGGTGCAGAGCCTGGCGGACGTCGGCGCCATCTCTGTCTCGACCCGCGGCGGCACGCCGGTCCTCATCAGGGACGTCGGCACGGTGATCCAGGGGGCGGCCCTCCGCCTAGGGAGAGTGGGGAAGCTCTTGACCCTCGTCCGCTTCGGTCCCCAGGACGAGGACGACGTGGTGCAGGGCACCGTGCTCCTGCGGAAAGGCGAGAACGCGCTCGAAGTGCTCGCGCGGCTCCGCGAGAAAGTGCGGGAGATCAACCGCGACGAGCTGCCGCCCGGGGTGAGGATCGTGCCCCACTACGACCGAACCGAGCTCATCGAACGCACCCTGCACACCGTGAGGAAGAACATGGCCGAGGGAATCGGTCTTGTTCTTTTGGTGCTGATCCTTTTTCTCGGCCTCGGCAACTGGCGCTCGGCCCTGATCGTCGCCGCGGTCGTGCCGCTGTCGCTCCTCGGCGCCTTTCTCCTCCTCGACCTCCGCGGCATCCCCGCCAACCTCATCTCCATGGGGGCGATCGACTTCGGCATCATCGTCGACTCGGCCGTCGTCGTGACCGAGAACCTCCTGCGGATTTTAGAAGAGCGCGGCGACAAGGTGCGTTCGCTGGGCGCCGCCATCACCCAGTCGGTCGCCGAGATGGGAAAGCCCATCCTCTTCTCGAAAGCGATCCTGCTCACCGCCTTCGTCCCCCTCTACACGATGCAGCGGGTGGAGGGGAAGATCTTCCGGCCGATGGCGCTCACCTTGACCTTTGCCCTCCTCGCCGGGACGATCCTCGCCGTCTTCGTGGTGCCGACCCTCCTCTCTTTCGCCCTCAAGGGGACCAAGGTCGCGGGCCATGCGCGGCTGGTCGTCGGGCTCGAACGCCTCTACCGGCCGGCGCTCGATTTCGCCCTCGGCCACCGGGTGGTCTCGCTCGCCGTCGCCGTGGCGCTCCTCGCCGTCTCCGGCTGGGTCGGGGCGATCCTGGGCTCGGAGTTCCTCCCCAAGCTCGACGAGGGCTCGCTCTGGGTGCGGGTGGTGATGCCGGGCTCGATCTCGCCGACCGAGGCCGATCGCATCACCACCCGGGTGCGCCGGCTCCTGGGCGGCTTCCCCGAGGTCAAGACCGTCGTCTCCCAACTCGGCCGGCCGGACGACGGCACGGACGTCAACGGCTTCGACACCGCGGAGCTTTTCGTCGACTTAAAGCCGCGCGAGGAGTGGAAAACGGCGGCTGATCGCGAGGGACTCTCCGCGGCTATCCGGGAGCGGCTGGGGACGATTCCGGGGATCGAGCTCACGGTCTCCCAGGTGATCGAGGACAACGTCAACGAGGCGGTCTCCGGGATCAAGTCCGAGCTGTCGGTGAAAATCTTCGGACACGATCCGAAGATTCTTCAGGATCTGGCGGATCGGGTGGCCGCGGTGGTGAAGCGGGTTCCCGGCAGCGCCGACGTGGCCTCCGAACGCCTGGCCGGCCAGCCGCAGGTGCAGATCGCCGTCGACCGCATGGCCGTCGCCCGCTCCGGCCTGACCGTCAACGACGTCCAGTCGATCATCGAAACCGCCCTGGGCGGCGCCGTGGCCACCCAGGTGCTCGAAGGGGAGCGGACTTTCGACCTGGTGGTCAAGATGGCGCCGGCGGCGGTGGCGGACCTGGACGCCATCCGCGCCCTCCCCGTCCTCGGTCCCAACGGCGAGAAGCTCACCCTGGGCTCGCTCGCCCGGGTCGCCGTGGCCCCCGGCTTCGCGCGCATCTTCCGCGAGGAGAACGCCCGGCGGACCGACGTCAAATTCTCGGTCGAGAACCGGGACTTGGGCTCGCTCGTCGCCGAGGCGCAGCGGAAAGTGGCGGCCGAGGTGCCGCTCCCGACCGGCTACAAGATGCAGTGGACGGGCGCCTTCGAGAACCAGCAGCGGGCCTTGGCGCGGCTCCTCCTGATCGTGCCGCTCACCCTGATCGGCGTCTTCTTCCTTCTCTTTCTCGCCTTCGATTCGGTGCGGATGTCGATCCTCATCCTCCTGAACGTCCCCTTCGCCGCGGTGGGCGGCATCCTCGCCCTGCCGGTCGCCGGGCTCACCCTCTCGGTCTCGGCCCTGGTCGGCTTCATCGCCCTCTTCGGCGTCGCGGTGCAGAACGGGGTGCTCATGCTGGAGCGCATCCGCGAGCTCCGCCGGGCGGGACGCGACCTCCCCGAGGCGATCCGCGAGGGGGCGATGAGCCGCATGCGCGCGGTGGTGATGACCGCCGCCATGGCGAGCCTCGGCCTCCTCCCAGCCGCCCTCTCGCACGCCGTGGGGGCGGAGACCTCGCGTCCCTTCGCGGTCGTCATCGTCGGTGGCCTCGTCACCTCGACTCTCCTCACCCTTTTCGTGCTCCCTCTCCTCTACAGCTTCTTCGAGCGGGAGCCGGCGGAGACCTGACATGCGATACCTGCTCGCGATCATCCCGCCCGACCGCTACGACGCCGTCATCGACGCCCTCTCGCACCACCACGTCCGCGGCCTCACCGTCTCCGAGGCGGTGGGCTTCGGCCAGGAGCACGACCCCGGCGATCCCGAGCACCGGGAGCGTCTGGGGATCGAGATGACCCGGAAGCTCCGGCTGGAGATCTTCTGCCGCGACGAGGAGGCGGAGGATCTCCTCGCGGCGCTCTACGACGCCGGCCACACCGGCCGGCGCGGAGATGGAAAGGTTTTCGTGCTGCCGGTGCTCGAAGCCATGCGCTTGAAGACGGGGGAGCGAGGCGATGCGGCACTCGGAACGCTCCCGGCGGAGTGAGTCCCCGCGGCTGCGGGGAACATTGGGAGAAGCGTACGACGTGCATCGCAGCGTCCCGCGGAGCATTCCCGCCGCGGCGGGAAACGGGGCCTGTAGCCTATCCGGTTATGGAGTCTCGCCCAAGGGCGCGCGCATCGGTTTTGGAAGGGGACTGGACGTTCCTGAAGCTTCCGGACGGGATCCGGAAAGTCCTCTTCCCCGCCGCGTGGCTAGCGATAGGCGTCGCGTCCCCTATGAAACCCGGCCGGACGGGGGCGCCTGGCGTTCGGGCTTCCCGCGATTTTCGTTCTGCCCGAGAGCCGGCCGGAAGCGGAGGTTGGGGTTGGCGCGGGACTTCTGCAGATAGCTCGTGACCTGCTCGACCACCGCCAGGGTCACCTGCTCCATCTCCGCCGCGCGCTGGAAGAAGAGAAGGGCCGCGATCGCCTCGCGGTGGATCTCTCGCGAGCGGAAGATGGGGAGCAGCTCGGCCGCCAGGCGGCGGGTCTCGTCCTGGCGCCCTTCGCGGGCGTAGACGGCGGCGAGGTCGAGCGAGACCAGGGCGGCGTCGTAGGCCGCCTCGCCGGTCAGGAAGGCGGCACGCACTTCGAGGAAGGCCGCCTCCGCCTCGCGCAGGCGGGCGAGCCCGTTCGCCACCCGCCCCTCGATCCAGCGCAGGCGGAGGAGGTCGGGCGCCGTGCCGAGTTGCTCCCAGAGCGGCCGCACGGTCTCGATCAGGCTCCCTGCCTCGGCGTAACGGCCGCCGTCGACCAGGCCGAGGATGAGGTTCGAATGGGCGACCACCACCAGCCGCGGGTCCTCGGCCGGATCGACGAGGAACAGCCCCTGGCGCAGGCAGGCCGCGGCGGCGTCGATCTCTCCCGAGTACTGGAGGACCATCCCCTTGGTGATCAGGGCGCGGCCCTGGAGGTGCGACTCGTTGATCTCGCGGTAGAGGACGATCGCCTCGTCGAGCATGAAGAGAGCCTCGGCGAAGCGTCGCTGTCCGCGCCGCAGGAGGGCCCTCAATTCGAGCAGGAGGGCCTCGTCGAGCGGATCGAGCCAGCTGCGTTGGAGGTGCGCGTCGGCAAGGTCGAAAGCCTCCTCGGCGCGCCGGAAGTCGAAGAGGACGCGCCGGGCGTTGCCCAGCCAGGCGAAGGCGCGGGCCTGGGCGGCCTCGACCGAGCCCTGCCCATAGCGCCGACGGTCGAGATGCCCGGCGATCGCCACGGCGACCTCCAAGTCCGCCTCGGCGCTCCGCGGCTCCTCGAAGATCTCCTTACGGGCGCGCTCGACGAGCAGCTCGAAAAGACCCCAGTTGTGGAAGCGCGGGTCGTCGTGGACGAGGCGGGGACGCTCGTCAGCCGGCAGCGCGAGCAGCTCGCGGAGGACGATGCCGGCCTCCGCCCGCTCGCGGGTCAGGCGGGCGCCCTTCCTTTCCATGTCGGTCCGGCTGCTGGTGAGCACCCGCTTGAGGAGGCCGCGATACTCCGCCTCGGGAGCCTCGACGGGCTGGCGCTGGAGCGGCGCCTCCGCGGGCTTCTCCGCGGAATTTAAGGCGTCGCGAAAGCCGGGAGGCCCGCCGTCATGGAGGGCGGGGAGGAGGGCGAACAGGCGTTCCTCGCAGGCGCGGCAGGCGAAGAGATGGAGTTGGATCTCGTGGCTCTCCTCCTCCGAGATCGTCTCCCCGAGGAAGCGTTCGAGCTGTTCGCGATCGGGATGCCGTTCGTTCATCGCTTCGTCTCTCTCCAAATCTGGACCACCGGGGCCCTCAGAGCTCCTCGCCTTTGCCAGGATCGACGCTCCAGGGACCGGAGCGGGAAGCCCCGGTCCCCCCAGATGAAATTCGTATCTCTACGTTCTATACGGTTCGCCGCAGCCTAATGGCCGTGTGGACACATGCCCGGCCCTTCATCCGTGTTCGGGTCGCCGCCCGAGTGGCCATGGTGGTCATTCGTACCGGCGCCGTCATGGTCGCTCGCGAAGAGATGGACGAGCCGCGACCAGGTCGTATCCAGGAGCGCGCCGAAGACGCTCGCCGGGGCGGTGGCCACCGGCCGCGCCGGACGTGCGACCGGAGCTGCCTCCGCGGTTCCGGCGGCCAGCAGGCAGAGCGAGCCGGCGAGCAGGGCGGAAGCGGCGAGGGGACGGTAGATTCGGTTGGACATCGAAGTCTCCTTCCAGGCAAGTCCTCCAGAGAGCCGATACGGCTGACCGGGGCCTGCTCCGACGCGGGGAAGGAACTCCAGCAAAGTTCGATTGGGTAAAGTCTAGCTTAACTTGCGTAAAAATGCATCCCCCTATACGCCCCCGATACGAAGGTCCCTCGAAGGGTCCCCCCGGTTGAAGTGCGGAGAGGAATTGGTGATAATACCCATCACAAATCATCGAGCGACCTTCCAGCGAGCGAAAGGAGATGCGACCGTGAGCGAAATCGAGAGCCGTGGATATGCCCACCCGGAGGCGTTGGTCTCGACCGATTGGGTGGCCGAGCATCGGAATGACCCCGGGATCCGCCTCGTGGAGTCGAACGAGGACGCTCTGCTCTACTCCTCGGGGCACATCGAGGGAGCGGTGGAGGTGGACTGGACCCGCGATCTGAACGACCCGGTGCAGCGCGACTACCTGGGCCGCGAGGGCTTCGAGAAGCTGATGCGCCGGATCGGCGCCACCCAGGATACGACGGTCATCTTCTATGGCGACCGCAACAACTGGTGGGCGACCTACGCTCTCTGGGTCTTCCGCCTCTTCGGCCACGACAACGCCAAGGTGATGGACGGCGGCCGTATCAAGTGGGTGAAGGAAGGACGTCCGCTCACCAAGGAGGTGCCGCACTACCCCGAGACCCAATACCAGGCGAAGGAGCGCGACGACGCCAAGGTGCGCGCCTACCGGGACACCGTCCTCGATCACACCCAGAAGCAGGGCAAGATGATCGACGTGCGGAGCCCCCAGGAGTACAGCGGCGAGCGGCTGCACATGCCGGAGTACCCGAACGAGGGCGCTCTGCGCGGAGGCCACATCCCGGGGGCCAAGAACATTCCCTGGGCGCGGGCGGTCAATCCCGACGACGGCACCTTCAAGACGGCCGACGAGCTGCGCGGCCTCTACGAGGGCGAGGCCAGCCTCACCCCGAAGGACGACGTCATCGTCTACTGCCGGATCGGTGAGCGCAGCAGCCACACCTGGTTCGTGCTCACCCATCTCCTGGGCTACGATCGGGTGCGCAACTATGATGGCAGCTGGACCGAGTGGGGCAACCTGGTCGGTGTGCCGATCGAAAAGTAAAAAGTAGAGGGGTGAGGTACTTCAGAATGTCCGAGAAAGCCCAGCTGCCGGAGAAGCTGACGCAGACGATCGACGCGCTCTCGATGATCTCCGATCGCACCGAGCGCATCCAGACGCTGATCGACCTCGCCGAGAATTTCAAGGAGGTGCCGCCGCAGATCGCGCGGCGGCCCTACTCAAGCCTCAACGAGGTCCCGGCCTGCGAGTCGGAGGCCTACGTCTTCGAGGAGCGCCGCCCCGACGGCGCGCTCGCCTTTCACTTCGCGGTCGAGAACCCGCAGGGGATCTCGGCGAGGCGCTCGCGGTGATCCTCGAAAACTCGCTCTCGGGCGCACCCCCGGAGCAGGTCGCCGCGGTCGAGCCGGACATCATCTACAAGATCTTCGGCCCCGAGCTCTCAATGGGCAAGTCGATGGGTCTCATGGGGATGGTCGGCATCGTCCAGGCGGCGGCCAAAAAGGCGGTCGGGGCAAAGCCGCGGTAGGGCTCCAAACACCTACTTCGCGCGCTGGATGGTCTTCACCTGGAGGGTTTTGCCCTCTCCCTGGCAGGGCCCTCCCTCGACGGGGCTCGCGGTGAGGGTCACCCGGTCGCCGGTCTTGAAGCCTCGGAGGTCGCCGGTCAGGGTGTAGAGCTCCCCCTTCTCGGCCCGGAAGGCCTGGCAGTCGACCCCCTCGCCGGTGAGGCTCCCGGTCAGGGTGAGCACCTCTTCCTCCTTGACCCGGGCCTCGGGCTCGTCGCCCTGGGAGTCGGCGAGGCGGATCTGCTCGACGACGAGCGTCGTCCCCTGCTGGCAAGTCGAGACCTCGGCCACCCGGCCCGACGACCCGGACCTTGTCGCCGACGGTCAGGCCGTGGAGGTACCGGTCGGGGTTATAACGCGTATATTACAGTGTATGGACAGGCAGGAACAATACCAGAATAGGGCAATAAGATTAATAAAATTTATTAATAAAAAATCTAGATCTGGAATAAATGCCGAAAGAGTAAAAGAGCGCTTCCCTGCCGGGCACAGTGATTTATTTGATTATCATTGTTGAGATCCATCGTCGCAACACATGAAGAATATTTAAACCCAGACCCGGAATCATCAGCTATTCTGTCCGCAGGCTTTTCGCCGGGTTGGCCAACGCGGCTTTCAGGGCATGGAAACTGACTGTCACCAGCGTGACGGCGAGTGCACCTCCGCCGGAAATGAGGAATACCCACCAGGGTACATCGGTGTGATAGGTATATTTCTGCACCCAGTGGTCCATCGCACAAAATGCAATCGGGGAAGCAATCACCAGGGAAATAACGACCAGGACAGCAAACTCTGTGGATAGCAGGTTCCAGATACTGAATACCGGGGCACGATCACCTTCCGGATACGATCTCCCGCGTCCGTCGTTCGGCTACAAAGCTCGCCAGTCCAAAAAGGCCGACGCGATAAAAGATCGCCAGCACCGCAAAAAAAGTGGCCAGTTCTCCGATGCGCTGTTCCTGGCTGAATTTCTGGGCATAGGATTCATCGACAAATTTATAGTTGAATAGCGCTGCGGGCATAATGTTCGAAAGACCATTTGGATCTTTGGGATCGCAGCAGCTGCACTAACCTGCGGTTTTATTTTGACAATCATTGCGCTTGCCTCCTCCCCCTTTTGGGATCTGGAAAATAGATGGCGCGTTTCACGGCTCGTCAGGCAACCCATCATAGTGTGTTTGATTACCCCAATGATCTGCCATGGCTTTGTGCCCCCATTAGTCTTGATATATTGCCCGACCGGGTTGTAGAAACCCAGGTCCTTTGCGGCTGTCTCGTTAATAATGACCGCTGAGCTGTCGGTTCCAAAATCCCGGGAAAAATCGCGGCCGTTGATGAATTGCCAGCCAATCATTTTACCCAGGCCGAACGGAACATACGTAACGGCAAAAGAATATTCCCGTGGTTGTTTCCCCGTCCAGTTCACATCACTGTTATTGCTCCAGATTTCTGTGAGCAGGCTGGAAGCAAGTTCTAAGGCGTCAACAGCGCCCGTCTGCAGAAGTTCGGAACGCAGCACGTCGATCTTGCTGGAATAGTTCGGGTCATTTTTCGCGATGGAGATCAGCCCGGCTCTCGAATAGCCAACAGGGCGGTCTTCAGCAAACCGCACCTGGCGGTAAACGACGATGGTCCCTATCACCAGAATTACGGAAGCGCTGAACTGGAAAACGACCAATGCCTTCCGGGGGAGTGCAACAAACGCCCCAGGCGGATGGTACCTTTCAACACTTTCACAGGCCGGAATGAAGAAGTAAAAGCGGGATATGCTCCCGCGAGCAGCGATGTGATTATAATAAAGACAAGGTTGAGCAGCCAAAACAAGGGCTCGGAAAGAGGCATGGTCATCTGTTTGTCGGCTATGCCATTGAACCAGGGGAGGGTCAGGCTTGTCAACATTAAAGCCACGATAAAAGCTGTCATTACCACCAGTAACGATTCGGCGAGGAATTGACGCACCAACCGCAGTCTGGAAGAACCCATGGTCTTGCGGATCCCTACTTCCTTTGCCCGTTTTTCTGCCCTGGCGGTACTCAGGTTCATAAAATTGATGCAGGCCAGCAGGAGAACAAAAATGCCGACAATTCCAAAAAGCCACACAAAGTCGATACGGCCGCCATCCGGCAACCCGTTCTTGAAATCTGAGTACAAATGCCAGTCTGCCATCGGATAGAGGAATGCCTTCATCTTGTAGCGTATCATGTCGATGGATGCCTCAGGCAGGAACACTTTTTGAAAAAAAATCCGCAACGTTCCGCACTGGCTGCTTCCATAGTAATCCTGGGTTGAGTTGCACAAAAGCCCGGGTATGAGCTGACGTCCCATCCGTTCTGCGACTCTTTGATCCAGTTGTTGGATGCAACCGAAAGACTCCAGGGGGCAATAAACTGCACACCCCCGAAATTGCTGTTTTCAGGCAGGTCCTCATATACGCCGGTAACCGTAACCTGCATCCGGTTATCGATCGAAATCGTTTTATTATCGGATGAGGTCACCGAACAGCGCCTTTGCGGCAGACCGGGCTATCACTACCGAATGCATATCGCTTAATGCCGCATGGTTCCCTTTGAGCATATTGACAGCCAGCATATCGAGCCCTTCTGGATCCATGAATTCACCCTTGCGGATGATCTTTTTATCCGGGGTGCCGACCGTATAATCGCTGAGCCACCAGGCCATGACCACATGTTTAAAGTATTGCTGGTAGTCCTTTTTCGGATCCCGCCATCGGGAAATGCATATTGTCCACTCCCCCCGTTTCGCCGGTTGCCGGGTCAGTAAAATACCTGCGGACCTGCGCGATTGACTTGTAGTTACTGTATTGTTTGTTATAGGACACTTCATCATGCACCCAAAGGCCGATGAGCATAGCAACTGCCATGCCCACGGAAAGGCCACCGATGTTTATGAATGAAGCTGTTTTATTTCTCAGAAGATTTCTCCATGCGATTTTGAAATAATTTTTTATCATAGCTATTTTTTATACACAACAGATCCATTCGGGATCGCCAAGAACATGCCAGATCTATATATTGGTATCGATCAATAGATTACAAAAGAATACCGGATAACTCTGTCCGAAATTCTTACACTTATTGTTCGTATCCGGTCATGGAAAGGTCTTAGGCGGAAGCTGTGGTTCGGGTTATAAACTGGACAGTTCTTGTTTACAATAACTTCGTAAAGATTTACAAAAAGCTATGTTGCCTGCTTGCAATGGATGCAGCACGCTCAATAAGAAAACACTATATTAAGGAGTTTCTGAAAAATTAGTCGGTTACTTGTCGCCAACCTACGGCTAAGCCATGTTCAACTTCCATTCCGACACCTTTTGCCCTGACTTTTCCATTGGTGATCCATGAAACGCTGTAAAACTCGCCGACTTCAGAGGAGGGTAAAACTTTAATTTTCTATGATTTGAGTGAAGCCCAGGCTGAGGCAGCCATTTTGCCAAAATGGGATATTAATCACTATCCTGTAGATTGCTGAAGCTTATGTTTGGTATAGTAGCGAAACGGTTTAGACGAGTTAGGATATTGTAAATATAGACCCAGTTGGAGAACCTGGGTAAAGTGGAGCTCATAATAAAAAGTGAAAACCAAACTCTAATTTTAGCATGAAACGGGATACGATCGTTTTAACTATTATTGGCTATTTACTACTAGTAGTTGGCGTTTTTTCATTTTTATTTCAGTTGGCGGTAAGTGATCCTGAATTAGAAGGAGAGACGGGGCGAACACCTTTAAGCGCATATATGTTTTCTCTTATTATGGCCGCAACGGGACTTTTACTAGTTATTGTTGCTTACAAAGAGGATAAGAAATAATCCTTCTAACTGTGCCACCTCAAAAAGGGGTAGTCACAAAAAGAAAGCAAATAATAATTCATAATTTCAACTCGGTCACAACAACCAAAGGGAGCGTTAGAAGATATATTATGACGACAGTGAACTTTATATTTATATTCTCATTAATCGCACTTTATTCTTGTGGTCAACAACCAACAAGACATGGTTGATCCTGAATCCGCAAAACTTAATGTCCGAATAATTCCGTTAGCTAATTACATTAAGTCCTGACAGTTGCAAAAAAGCACTTTCTTTTCTTTTTGACAGTGCGACAGCTATTGACAGCATGTGCTTTTTGTGTTATTACAATAAAATAATGTTCTTGAGTTGGTTGATGCAATACGACAGGGCAATCTTGGCAATTAATCGTTTGCTACGACTTAAACCTTTGGCGAACGACCTTTATTTGATAGGTGGCATATTTTATATTAAAACTGGTGACACCGCATCTTCAAATGATTATTTTCAAAAATCACTTTCGATTTGTAACAGTGTGCTGGATACAATGAAAAAGAAAATACGAACTATGTTATACCCTTAACGAGCGATTGATTTAATTATGCTTGGTGATCAACCGAAGGGCAATGAGATTTTGAAGCAACTATACGACAATCAGACTGACAGTGCTTACAAAGATTTTATCGCATCATTTATTAATAAAAGCAAAGAAAAATTGTTAGAACTCAGCCTAAGCAACTACGGCAGATAAATTCATAATTTCATTTCTGCCACAACCGCCAATGCTGGAACGTCGGTGGCAAGTTTTGATGCATCATAAACAAACAAATCATGATTAAAAATAGAACTTATTGTTGGACTGCTTTTTTAGTTCTTCAAACTTCATTTGCTTTTGGACAGGACACGAAAATCGAAATCCCGAAATTCAACGACAAATACTCGAATTATGTGAAACAACTGGAGGGTGGTAAGACTAACATTGATTATGTTGACTTTAGAAACAGTTTTCTGGAAAGCAAACAGTTTAGTAAAAAAGAGCGCAAATTATGACAGCCTGAAAAAACAAGTTTATCTCGAAATTAAAAGTGAAAACTATAACGAAGTAATAAGAGTTACAAAAGCCATGTTGAGTATTGACTACACAAGTTTATTTGCTCGAATATTACAGCAGACATACAAAATTCTTGGGGACACAATAAATAGGAATAAGTATCACGACATTGAGTTTGGACTTTTGTACTCAATTACCAAAAGTGGCGATGGTTGCAGCTTGCGAAACTGGTTGGCATGTGACGCAAATTGAAGAAGGAGTATTATTTTATATTAAATATGATTGGGGCTGACTTGCAAAGCCAAAGTATTAGAAGCGGAAGCAAAAACCCTTGCGATAAAATGGTTATAAAAGCAGAAGACGGGGAAATTAAGACGTACTATTTTGAAGCAAATAAAGTATTTGAAATGGAAAAGAAAATGTTTGGAAAATAAACGTGCCGCTAACATGTCTTAAACTGGAGCACTCCCAAAAAAGTGGCATTTCCAATATGAAGGCAAATAATAATTCATAATTTAAATCCTGGCACAAACGCTAATGCTGAAACATTGGCTGCAAGCTTAGCGCAACATCACAATGACAGAAAAAGAAGTAGTAGCACGCATTATAGCAACAAAGAAATCTCCAAGGACATTTGACGACTATCTGAATTATGTGTAATCAACCGTTTTAAAGTATCAATGTGGGTCAGGATTTAATCTTTCAATTATCAACTTTGTAGATAGATTTACATTACTCTGCTCGAAGGCATTTTACCGGGTTCATAAGGGCTGCCTTCAATGATTGATAGCTCACGGCCCCTAGCGTGATCAGCAAAGCCCCCAGGCCGGCCGCCACAAAGATCCACCAGCCAATGCTAGTCCGGTATGTATAATGCTGCAGCCAGTTGTGCATAAAATAGCCCGCCAGGGGAAAAGCCAGCAACAACGATAGCGCCACAAGTTCCACGAAATCCTTGCTCAGCAAACCCCAGAGAGTGAACACCGAAGCACCTAATACCTTTCTTACGCCGATCTCCTTCACCCGTTGCTCCGCCATATACGCCGCCATCCCAAACAACCCCAGACAACTGATGAAAACGGCCAGGATCGCAAAAAACCCCGCCAGCTTTCCTATTCGTTCCTCCGCCCCGAATTTGCTCGCATAACGCTGATCGGCAAAATTGAAGACAAAAGGAACCGATGGCGCGTAGACCTTACAGATACGCTGTATCTTGTCCATTGCGTCATGAACACTAACCATCGGGTTGATCCTGATATTTAAAAACGTCTTAGCGTCCGTCAAGTAATAAACCGACTGCTTCACAGGTTCATAGGGGGAACTCACGACCACATCTTTTATTACTCCGATGATTAGCTTGTCTTTGCCCCACAATTGTATGGTCTGTCCCACGGGATTGGTAAGACCCATAAAGCGAATTGCCGCCTCATTCATGATAACAGCATCGGAATCCGAATGCATCTGGCCCGAGAAATCCCGTCCTTCTACAACCTGCCAACCCACCGTCTTCCCATAGGCCGCCGTCACCCCGACATCAGCGAACGACACTGAACGATTCGGGTCCATCCCCTTCCAGCTCAAATTGCCGGTATTGCTGTTGTTGCCCGTGATTGGACCCGTAGCTTCCGCTACTGCCGTCACGACGCCGGATTTTAGCATATCGTCCTGTACAGCATTAAAGTGATCATGGATGTCATTTGTCGGCATGTATATGTTCAGCAGCCCCCTGCTTGTGTATCCCACGGGTCTGTCTTTGGCGAATTGGATCTGCCGGAACACGACCACCGTGCCGATGATGAGGATCACTGAAACGGAGAATTGCAACACGACAAGCACCTTCCGCGGAACAGCTGCAAACCGTCCCGCCCGGTAAAGGCCTTTTAGCACCTTCACCGGCCGGAACGCCGAAAGGTAAATGGCTGGATAGCTCCCTGCTATAACACCTGTAAACAAAGTGAACAATACTCCCAACCCCCAAAAAAAGGGGCTGTTCCAGGGAATAGAAATGTCCTTACCCGCCACCTCATTGAAAAAGTTGAGAAGCAGAGTGGCCAGCAGGAGCGAGACCGCAAAAGCCAGCGCGGAAATAAGTATCGATTCAAAAAAAAACTGGCTTACGAGTTGGCCCCGTCCGGAACCGACCGTCTTCCGGATTCCGACCTCCTTTGCCCGCTTTTCGCTGCGCGCCGTGCTGAGGTTCATAAAATTGATACAGGCCAACAGCAGTACAAATCCGCCGATGATACCAAAGAGCCAGACATCCTCTATCCTTCCGCCAACCGATACGCCATTCTTAAAGTCCGAATACAGATGCCAGTCAGCCATTGCCTGCAGGAACAGCGCGGCCTTGTGGGGATCACCCGGGTCCATGTTCTTTCGCTTGGCATCCTTTATTTTTAACGACACAGCATTCAGGTCGGCATGATCAGCCAATTGCACGTACAATTGATAGGAATTACTGCCCCAACTGCTCCGGTTCCCTGTAGGGACGATATGATTGAAATAATAATCCCAAGGGCCCATGAATTCCGCCCAGTCCTGCCACAATTTCGAATTCTCCGGAAGGTCTTTATAGACACCTCTCACGGCAAAATTAGCGGTGTCATCCATCCGGATCGTTTTGCCGATCGCATCCACATCGCCAAAAAGTTTTTTCGCGAGCGACTGCGACAACAGGATAGCCGTCGGGTCCTTCAAGGCCCCCTTGTCTCCCTCGATCATCGTCAAACCCAGCACTTCCGGACCATCTGGCTCGACAAAGGGTCCCGTCGGGAAAAAGCTTTTCTCCCCGACCGAGAACACATGATCCTGCGACCAGGACGACAGCACGACATGCTTGAAATCACTGCCATAGTTCTTCCGCAGTTCCGCACCCAGCAGGATAGGTATCGCAGGTCCGGTCTCTATTTCCCCATTGAAGGTCTGGTTCTGCATGACCCGCGCTACCCGCTTGTAATTCGGATCATACTGGTCAAAGGTCAGCTCATCCCAGATCCATAGGCCGATCAGCATGGCCACAGTCATCCCTATCGCCAGACCCGAAATATTGATGGCTGAATATCCTTTGTGCTTGACCAGGTTGCGCCAAGCGATTTTAAAATAGTTGTTAAACATACTGGCATGTTTGTTTCCAAGTGACACCAAGAAAATGCCAAGTTTATAAATAGTTGTTAATCAAAAACGTATAACTAACCTCGGCCAATGACTGTCCGTTTCTGATACTCTATATGTCCTTATTTAGATCAATATGACTCGTCCGGAAAAAACTATACAGTTGGTCTCGTCCTGTTCATGGCAAACTTTAATTTCTCAATCATTTGAAAAGATTTTTGAATGTTATGGCATTCCCAATCTGAACATTTATTTTGATAAAGCATGATCATTAAGAATCCAGACAGAAGCACTCTTCAAAATGACAATTCCGCAAATGTTTAGCGGATAATGATGAGCGTGCCGCTCAGATTGATGGGTTTGTCATGAATGTCTTTTGCGCTGATCATATAAACAAATGTTCCGGAGAGCGCTTGCCCGGCAAATACCCCATCCCAATCAGGCGCCCGGTTCTGTACTTGAAAAAACGAGTCCGCCCCATCTGTTAAAAACAGAAACGTGATAACTGTTTAACGTTCCCTGAACAATCACATGCCACTGATCATTCACACCATCGTGGTTGGGTGTAAATGCAGTGGGAACAAATATTCTGGTTGTATCAAAAACTTTTATATTCATTTTAGATAACGGGCTGCTGCAATCCCCATGATCATATCGCACAAAGAAAGAACGGTCTGCGCTGATGATCGGGGTTTGAAATTTCCCGCTTGCAGATATCGCTAATGGAGCGGAGCCAGGCAAATCATCATTTAAAAGAACATACTGTCCGGGCTGTGGGTCCGCGATTTCTATCGTTGTGCTGGTATTCCGCTGAATATACTGATCGTTAAGGATGGGCGGCTCAGGTGTCAGTTCGATGTTTTGCAATTCAAAAATCCGGCTGGAAACGCTGCAGCCAAATTCATCGTTTACGGTTGCATAATATTTGCCCGCTCCCAACCCGGTTAAATTGTAGGGGGTATTTCCTGCCTGCTGAGCATCGTTAAACCAGTTCCAGGAATAGGTTCTCTGAAGATCTTCCATCTTCAGGTTTTCAATGGCACCCGCCTGCGAATGGCAGGTATCATTTTGCAGCTGCAATGCTGTATAATCAAAAACTGGTTTTCCAACCTGGCGAATGAGCGGTTCCTGTATTTTCTGCGAACATCCATTGGCATCCGTTGCAATTAAGATGTAATATCCCGGTGAAAGATTATCAACGGAATTTGTCTCCGACAGAATTTCATTCGTGGCACTGTCAATCCACTGAAAAGTATAATGGCCGACATCTGCCGGAAATTGCTCGATTTCCACCTGTCCATTATTCAATGCACAATTGGCATCGGTGATGGTCACATTTTTCAGTGTAAAGTCCAAAAATGGATGTTGCACAACCACTATTTTATTGGTACTGATCTCACAACCATAAATATTATTCAGGATTAGCTGATACGTGCCGGCGGGAACCTGATTCAGATCTTCCAGACTGCCGGCGACGGCGCCGGTTGTGTATTGATCCAATTAAACTGAGTCGCATTCACAGAAACAATATGAGTTATGGCTCCGTCATTCCCTTTGCAGGAACTGGGTTGCACAATCATTTCTGATGCATCATATGTTATGGTTCCCTGGTCGGCTATTTTAAAATAGGCCGTTAAGATCGTATCACAGGTTCCTCCATCCTTAAATTTCAGTGCATATTTTCCTGCTTTGACTGCGTTCAGATCCAGACTATTTCCTACAATATTTCCAACTGAATCCACCCAGGCCAGATAAACCGGCCCAACAGCATTCTGATAGCTGATGTTATGAATGGATCCGTTCGGGTGCTGGCAGGTTGCATCAGAAATCTGCACCGCATTTAAATTTACCGTGGGGCCCGACTGATTAACAAGTGTAACGGGACCGTACATGGCAAAACAGGTGGTATCCTGAAGTAGCGCGACTTTCAAATAATAATCGCCGGGCGCCAATTTATTAAACGGATTTTGAATACTGAAATCCGGACATAAGATATTGTTGTTCACGTCAACCCACCGATATAGCCAGTCTGCCTCAAAGGCAAGAGTATTTTTCAATGAGCCGCTAATCGTCCCGCAGGTAGGCTGGGTAAATTCAATCCCGTTCATATCTACCACCGGTTTGTCAATATTTTTTACTTCATATACGACACTCTCGGTTTTACAGGAATTACCTCCGATCGAACTCTCAAACTGGTATTTACCCGCCGGAACGTCAACGAGGTCGGTATTGTGACCAACCACATTACCCTGATCGTCTTTCCAGAACCAATCCGTTCCGCTTACCACTTTCAATTTTTTAATGGACCCATTATTTTTTCCACAGGTGGCGTTCTGCACAACCACATTTTCAACATTAATCGTAGCGGAAGAAAACTTGGAAGTCGCGCCGTACATATCCGTTGCTGTAGCGACGATCGCACCAGTATTATTAACCGCATAGTTCCAGTTCCCATTTGCATCGGCACTGGTGGAACCAATATAGGATTTGCCTTCGCAACCGGGGCATTCATCATCGTAAAACAGTTCGATCGTCGCATTCGGCAGGGCAGTTCCTCCCACCAGTGATGCATTGAACGTATTGATGTTTACGAAGGGTTCTGGCCTGGGGGGATCCAGCAACCACTCGAAATCGATTCCATACCCGTTGCAGAAAAAACTGTTTTTCGTAATGGTTATGTTTCCGCAATGAAACTCATAAACGGCCGTGCGGCCAAAATTGGCGATATAGTTTTTGTCAGATGCATTGGGGCCGCCAATGGTTCCCTGTCCGCAAAATTCAAATATCAAACAATAGGAATCATTCCCGATATTGGTAACATGATCGGCCCCAACCCCAATGTTGTTTCCCTGAATTTTGAAATAATTCGTTATTTTAAAAAAATTAAAGGGCTTCACACTGATATTATTCACAATATCAACATCCAGTGCAGAAGTACCCGCATAATTATCATTACCATCATTATAACCATTGATAAAAAATCCATCGTCAGCCTGTGTGGGTACGAGCTTTAACATTCCCGTACGGTCAGTCCCGATTTTATTGCCTTCTATTTTCACATATCCTGCGTTATTCGGGTTGGTACATGTGTAATCCATTGTATAATTTCGTTCGCAAATGAGGTTACCTTCACCGGCACCAAGTCCCCCGATTGCCAGGTTGTTCAGGTTATCAAATTCAAACGTGATGCCGTTATAGGTTGTATAGTCTGCGAAATCGCCGGATTCGTCAATACCCAGCAGGTTACTTTGAAAATAAATATTATTCGAAGCCGGATCCAAATAGCTAACCAGCTGCGAATTAAATGCAATCGCGAATCCGGTAACTATATTGCCCTTCCCGGCCGCGCCAAAACGTATATTATTTGCCTGGTTGAATTGCAGTGCATACATTCCGGCGCTTGCTTTTAAATACAATCCATATATTTCAATCCCGGTGGATTGCGTCGTTTGAAAGCATATAAAGCTTGTAATGGACGGGTCACCCTGAATCTGAACCCTCGCATCGCTGATACCAAAAGGAGTGCCTGCTTGCGTAGTGCCATCAATAATCAGGGAGGAAGTCAGCGCCGGCAGATTAGAAAGAAGTAATATGGTTCTGCCGGATCTCGAGATATCCGGCAGATTAAAATAAATGTAATCGGTCGCACCTGTTCCGTTACCAGCAGCCATTTGTATGGCTTCCCGAAGGGTTCCGGGGCCGCTGTCCGCATTGGAGGTTACGATAAAGGTGCTTGCAACTGAATTGAGCGCGGTAAAAAAAATAAAAAAGTGGAAAACTACGGCAAATTTCATTCGGGGTTCTTAGCAACAGTATAGATACGAATTTTATCCGGGCCAAACAATGTTTCAGGTCGATCAGTTGATTCCATCTGTCGGCTAAGGGTTTTTACTTAGCCGAATCGTGTTGCGACAAGTTGCTTACAAGTCCATCCCCGTACCCCGCCGATGCTCGTTCCTGCACGATTACTGTATCGAAACCGAACATCATTGTCTCTCGCAGGCCTTGACAGAAGAATGGTCTTCAAGACTTTATAAACCCGGCACTCTTTTGGGACCATCCTGATGATTTGGCCGCCTTACTCGTCATAAAACCGACCAACCCATGTTCCGCAACTATCTCAAGATCGCCTTCCGCAGCCTCAGGAAAAGCAAGGGCTTTACCGCCCTCAACATCATCGGCCTCGCTGCCGGCCTCGGTGTATGTCTGCTGATCGTCCTGTACGTCACCGATGAGCTCAGTTACGACCGCTACAATGTCAACGCCGACCGCATCTATCGGATCGATGAGGATGTCTACTTAAATAACACCCAGTACGACGCTGCCACCACCTCCAAATTTTTCGGCCCCACGCTCGTCGCTTCCTATCCGAAGATCCAGCAGATGGTCAGGTTCCGCAACCCGGGCGACCTGCTGGTGAGGAAGGGCAACGACCATGTCCTCGAACATCACTTCACCTTCGCCGACTCGACGATCTTCAAGGTCTTCACGCTGCCCATGATCGCCGGCGACCCAAATACCGCCCTCAACAACCCTCATTCCATCGTGATCGATGAAAGTGCCGCCCGCCGCTATTTCAACAGCACTGATGTCGTCGGTCGCACGCTGGAGGTAGATATTGACAATAAGCTCCTCCAGGTCACCGGCGTCATCCGGGACATGCCGGAACAGTCCCAGTTCCATTTCAGCTTCATTCGCCCCATCCGCGAAGCCTACAACTTTAATGACCCCAGCGACAACAACTGGGTAAGTAATTCTTATT
>CAVWNC010000002.1:0-46433 GCA_963756455.1 uncultured Acidobacteriota bacterium | reverse complement strand
TCGGGCGGCCAGCAGCAGCGGGTGGCCCTCGCCCGCGCCCTCGCCCATCGCCCGCAGGTGCTCCTCCTGGACGAGCCGTTCGGCGCTCTCGACGCGCGTATCCGGATGGAGCTCCGGCGGACCATCCGCGAGATCCAGCGCGAGCTTTCTGTGACGACCATCTTTGTCACCCACGACCAGGAGGAGGCCTTCGAGCTCGCCGACCGGGTGGCGGTGCTCAACTTCGGCCGTCTGCTCGAATACGGTCCCCCCGAGGAGCTCTACCTGCGGCCGCAGACCGAGTTCGCCGCCACCTTCCTGGGTACCGCCAACCTGGTGGTGGGGGAGTGTACGGCGCGGGGTGTGAAGGTGGGACCGCTCGAATTCCCCATGAGCCCCGCAGACGAGAATGCCGAAGCGCCCGCCGACCCCCGCCGGGTCCAGGTTCTCTTCCGCCCCGAGGACGTGACGCTGCGCAGCCTGTCGGAGGACGCCCCCGACCTGGGCGATCCGATCCTCGGCAAGGGAGTGGTCGAGCAGAGTAGCTTCCTGGGCTCGGTCGAACGCCTGCGCCTGCGCCTGCCGGCCCTCGCCGGCACCCGCACGATCGCTCCCGCCGCCCCCTTCGGCGGCGATTTCCTGCTCGTCGAGGCGAGCCGTTCGCAGCACCAGTCGCGGCGGTTTCCCCTGGCGGCGGGGGACAGCGTCTGGGTGGGGGTGAGCCGGGTTCACGCCCTCGTCCATCCCGGCCTCTCGCTCCTTCTGCCGACCGACGGCTCGCCGCACGCCAAGGCGGCGGTCACTCTCGCCGGCCACATCGCCCGCATGGCCCATGCCCGGGTGACCGTCCTCGGGGTGGATGCCACCGGGGCTTCCGGCCACGTCGGCCGCTTCCGGAGCGCCGAGAGCATCGAACAGGTCGAGGGCTCGATCCAGGACGCCAAGGAGAAGCTGGGGAGCGGTCTCGCCTCGCTCGATGCGCGGTCCGCCGTCGGCCCGGCGGAGGTCGCCGTCGCGGTGGAGGCGGACCGCCGCGAGCACGACCTCGTCGTCCTCGGTTTCCCTCCCAAGACCGGGATCGAGCTCGCCGAACGCATGCTCCAGGCCGGCGACCACCACCTCCTCCTCGTTCCGGCCGAACGGGCGACCCTGTCGCGGGTCCTCATCTGCGTCGCCGTGGGCGAGCCGGGCAAGGAGGACGTCCTCTTCGCCGGCCGCCTCGTCCGCCACCTGGGCGCCCAGGCGACGGTGCTCAAGGTTCTCTCCGAGGGCGAGGACAGCGAGGGGGCGGAGGCTCTGGTCGAGCGTTTCCTCGCCGCCTCCGTCCGGACGCTCAATCGGCTCGGAGTGCCCGCCGAGACCCGCATCCGGCGCGGCGCGGTGGCGGCCGAGATCCTGGCGGAGATGAAAGAGGGCGGCCACGACCTCCTCGTCCTCGGGGCGCCCCTGGGAGATCGCCGGGACCGGCGGGACCGCCGAGACCGGCGCGGCAGCCGCGTCCTGCCGCTCGAAGGCGTCCTTCGCGGGGTGCTCGAAGAATCGAACCAACCGGTCCTCATCGTCCGCGCCCACGGGGCCGCGGCGTAGAGGCTCACCGTCCGAACGAAAAGGTCTATCTCAACCATCTCGAAGTCTCCTTCGAGAGGAGGATTCTGCCGATGAAACTCTCCACAAAGATCTCCGCGGCCGTCCTCGGTGCCGCCGGGCTCCTCGCCCTGGGCCTCGGGGCGGTGGCCGCCGCGCCCGCCGGAACGCCGGCGAAACCGGCGACGCTCCTAAACGTTTCCTATGACCCCACCCGCGAGCTCTACCAGGCGGAGAACGCGGCGTTCGCCAAGGCGTGGAAGGCGAAGACCGGCCAGGAGGTCACCCTCCAACAGTCCCACGGCGGCTCGGGCAAGCAGGCGCGGGCGGTGATCGATGGTTTGGAAGCCGACGTCGTTACGCTCGCCCTCGCCTACGACGTCGACGCGGTCGCCGCCTCCGGGCTCCTGCCCGCCAACTGGCAGACCCTCCTGCCCAACAACAGCACCCCCTTCACCTCGACGATCGTCTTCCTCGTCCGCAAGGGCAACCCCAAGAAGATCAAGGACTGGGCCGACCTCGTCCGGCCGGGGATCTCGGTCATCACCCCCAATCCCAAGACCTCCGGCGGGGCGCGCTGGAACTATCTCGCCGCCTGGGGCTACGCCCTGCGGGCCCATGGCGGTACCGGCGCCGGTGAGGCCAAGGCGAAAGAATTCGTGGGAAAGCTCTACAAGAACGTGCCGGTCCTGGACACCGGGGCCCGTGGCTCGACGGTCACCTTCGTCGAGCGCGGCATCGGCGACGTCCTGATCGCCTGGGAGAACGAGGCGATCTACTCGGTCGAGAAGCTCGGCAAGGGCAAGTTCGAGATCGTCTCTCCCTCGGTCAGCATCCTCGCCGAGCCGCCGGTCGCGGTGGTCTTAAAGGTGGCGAAGAAACACGGCACCGAGGCGGTGGCCAAGGCCTATCTCGAATACCTCTACACCGGGGAGGGCCAGGAGATCGCCGCCCAGAACTACTACCGTCCGCGCAACACCGTCGTGGCCGCCAAGTACGGCGCCAAGTTCCCGCAGGTGAAGCTGTTCTCGATCGACGAGGTCTTCGGCGGTTGGACGAAGGCCCAGAAGACCCACTTCGCCGACGGCGGGATTTTCGATCAGATCTACCAGGGCAAGTAGTATGGAGGGCGTGAAGGCGAGGCCGATCGAGCTGGAGACGCCGCTTTCCGCGTCCCCCCCGTCCCCGATGTCGCCCACACCGGCATCGCCGGCATCGTCGGCACCGACAACACCGGAGACGCCCGGAGGGAAGCGGCGGGGGAGGGGGAAGGGGAGGGGAGACAACATCCTCCCCGGCTTCGGCCTCGCCATGGGCTTCACGCTCCTCTACCTCTCGCTCATCGTCCTCATTCCCCTCTCGACGGTGCTCTTGAAGAGCGCGACCCTCACCTGGAGCGCCTTCTGGGGCACCGTCAGCTCGCCCCGCACGCTCGCCGCCTATCGACTGAGCCTCCTCGCGGCTTTGGCGGCGGCGGCGATCAACGCCGTCTTCGGCATCCTCGTCGCCTGGGTGCTCGAACGCTACACCTTCCCGGGCCGCCGCCTGGTCGATGCCCTGGTCGACCTCCCCTTCGCCCTCCCCACGGCGGTCGCCGGCATCGCCTTGGCCTCGATCTACTCGGGGAACGGCTGGCTGGGACAGTACCTGGAGCCCCTGGGGATCAAGGTCGCCTACACGCCGCTCGGGGTGATCGTCGCCTTGACTTTCATCGGTCTCCCCTTCGTCGTCCGCACCGTGCAGCCGGTCCTCCGCGATCTGGACCCCGAGGTCGAGGAGGCGGCGGCGAGCCTGGGGGCGACCCGCGCCACGGTCTTCCGGCGGATCATCTTCCCCGAGCTCGTCCCCGCCGCCGCCACCGGCTTCGTCCTCGCCTTCGCCCGGGGCTTAGGGGAGTACGGATCGGTCATCTTCATCGCCGGCAACATGCCCATGCGCTCGGAGATCACCCCGCTCCTCATCATGATCAAGCTCGAGCAGTACGACTATCCCGGCGCCACGGCGATCGCCCTGGTCTTTCTGACCGTCTCCTTCGGGCTCCTCCTCCTCATCAACTTCCTCGCCTGGCGGCGCAGCCGGTTCCTGCGGCCGATGGAGAACGACTAGACCATGCACACCGGTGCTCCTCGCCTGGGAACGGCCACTTCCGGCGTCTCCCGCGTCTCCGGCGGCCCGCGAAACGGGCCGCTCACCGAGCCGCGCCTCGTGCGGGCGCTCTTGATCGGCCTGGCCCTCGCCTTTCTGGGTTTCTTCCTGATGGTGCCGCTCGTCCTCGTCTTCGTCAAGGGCTTGGCGGACGGATTCAAGGTGTACTTCGACGCGGTGCGCGATCCGGTGGCGCTCTCGGCGGTCCGCCTCACCCTCTTGGCGGCCGGTTGCGCGGTGCCGGTCAACCTCCTCTTCGGCCTGGCGGCGGCGTGGGCGATCGCCAAGTTCCGTTTCCAGGGGAAGAACCTTCTCATCACCTTGATCGACCTGCCGTTCGCCGTCTCGCCGGTCATCGCCGGCATGGTGTTCGTCCTCCTCTTCGGCGCCCACGGTCTCCTCGGGCCGTTCCTCCAGGCGCGCGACTGGAAGGTCATCTTCGCCCTCCCGGGGATCGTTCTCGCGACCATCTTCGTCACCTCGCCGCTCATCGCCCGCGAGCTCATCCCCTTGATGCAGGCGCAGGGCAACGACGAGGAGGAGGCGGCGATCCTCCTCGGCGCCTCGGGCTGGCAGACCTTCCGCCGCATCAGCCTGCCGAAGATCAAGTGGGGGCTCCTCTACGGCATCGTCCTCTGCAACGCCCGGGCGATGGGGGAGTTCGGCGCGGTGTCGGTCGTCTCCGGCCACATCCGGGGCTTGACCAACACGCTCCCGCTCCACGTCGAGATCCTCTACAACGAGTACCAGTTCACGGCCGCCTTCGCCGTCGCCTCGCTCCTGACCCTCCTCGCTCTCGTCACCCTGCTGCTCAAAACCGCCATCGAGTGGCGGTCGGCCCATTAGGGCGCACCGTAAGAAATATGCGCCGGCTCTCGCTCAGCACCCTCCTCCTGGCGTTCAACGCAGCGCTGGTGCTCCTCGCGGTCGCGGCGGTCGCCCTCCACGGTTCCCTCGTCCGCGCGGCTGGCGTGGCGCTCTTCGCGACCCTCTCGGCGCTCGTCGTCGGCCGCCGCCTGGCGCTGCCGGTCCGGGTCCTGACGAAGGCGGCAGCGCGGATCGGCCGGGGGGACCTGGACACCCCCATCCCGCGGCTGGCCGACGGCCCCGGGAGCGAGGTGGGGACCCTCGCCACCACCATGGAGGAGATGCGCCGGCGCCTCTTCGGCCTCACCGCCGAGCTGCGCCTGAAGCGGGCCGAGGCGGAGACCATCCTCTCGGGCATCGCCGTGGGAGTCTTCGAGGTCGATCGCGACCGCCGGGTGCGTTACCTGAACCCTCAGGCCGCGGCCCTCCTCGGCATCCGGGTGGAGGAGGCGATGGGCCGCTTCTGCGGCGACGTCCTGCGGCCGGTAGGGATTGGCGGAGTCCGCCCCTGCGACGAGCGCTGCCCGATCGTCCACGCCCGCTTCCGCGGCACCGCCCGCGCCACCGAGAACCTCGTCCTCCCAGGCGGCGGCCGGCGGACGGTCGTCCTCACCAGCTCGCAGCCCACCGAGGAGCGGCAGTTCCAGGTGATGCGCGACGAGACCGAGGTCGAGGCCACGCGGCGCCTCCGCGACACCGTCCTCGCCAACATCTCGCACGAGTTCAAGACCCCGCTCGCCGCCCAGCTCGCCTCGATCGAGCTCCTCCGCGACCGCCTTCCCGAGCTCGATACGACGGCCGGCGATGCAGGGGAGCCGGGAGAAGCTGCGGGGCTCGTGGGCTCGCTGGAGCGCGGGACCCTCCGCCTCACCCAGCTCATCGACAATCTCCTGGAGAGCGTCCGCATCGAGGCCGGGGAGGCCGGAATCCGGCGCCGGCCGGTGGCGCTCGACGAGGTCGTCGAGCAGGCGGCGGAGCTCATGCGGCCGCTTCTCGGCCAGCGCCGGCAGCGCCTGGAGGTCGAGCTGCCCTATCCGTTGCCGTCGATCGTCGGCGACGCGCCGCGCCTGGTTCAGGTCTTCGTCAACCTCCTCGCCAACGCCAACAAGTTCGCTCCGGAGGGATCGACGATCGCCATCCGCGGCGCCGTCCAGCCGGCCGGGGTGGCCCTGTGGGTCGAGGACGAGGGACCGGGGCTACCTGGGGGAACCGCGGGGTCGCTCTTCGAACGCTTCGTCCGTTCGGCCGGCGAGGAGCCGGAGCAGAGCGGCATGGGCCTCGGCCTGTGGATCGTCAAATCGATCGTCGAGCGCCACGGCGGGAGAGTCGAGGCCGAATCGCTCCCCAACGGCTCCGGGAAGAGCACCGGCGCCCGGGTGCGCCTCGTCCTGCCGCGCGAAGCGAGGGAGGTGGCATGAAGATCCTGGTCGTCGACGACGACTCCGATCTGCGAAACCTGATCGCCTACGCTCTGCGCCACGCCGGCTATCTGGTCGTCGAGGCCGCCGACGGTCCCGCCGCCCTCGCCGCGTTCTCAAGCGAGCAGCCGGCGCTCGTCATCCTGGACGTCAACCTGCCGCGCCTCTCGGGTTTCGAGGTCTGCAAGCAGATCCGGCAGGCATCCCAGGGGCCCCGGGGCGCCGAGACGCCGGTCATGATGCTGACCGTAAGGAACAGCGAAGAGGATCTCGTCCAGGGGCTGGACCTGGGGGCGGACGACTATCTCACCAAGCCCTTTTCGCCCCGCACCCTCCTCGCCCGGGTGCGGGCGCTCCTCCGCCGCGCCGGGGTGGAGAAGCCGGCTCCCCTGGTGGCGGGTGACCTGGCGCTCGACCTGGAAGTCCAGACGGTCGCCGTCGCCGGCGCCGCGGCCGTCCGCCTCACCAACCTTGAATTCCGCCTCCTTCATCTCCTCGTCGCCAACGCCGGCCACACCCTGCCGGCCGAGCGGCTCCTCTCCCACGTCTGGGGCCACCGCGGCGCCGGCGACCGCCAGCTGTTGAAACAGCTCGTCCACCGCCTGCGCCAGAAAATCGAGACGGACGCCTCCGCCCCGCGCTACCTGGTGACGGCGCCGGGCATCGGCTACGCGCTCTATCCGAGCGGTGCCGGCGGGGAGGAGTGAGAAGGGAAGGGAGAAGAATAGAAAAATGATGGCGACTCCACCCGGACAAATTGCCCCTATCGATCCGGATGGAGCCCAGGCTGTAGTCGGAGCGGTCGGCCGGAGCCTGCCTTTCCCACCTTGCCCAGACCTCAAGCATGCCGCACTGAGATTACGGATAGCATTACAGGAGCTTCGGCTCTACTGGCGGATGGGCGTGATAGCGTCTCCCAGGACCAACCACCACCATGGGGAGCGCCAAGGCCAAACTCGCGAGCCCTAGAGGCTCCGGTAATGCCAGTGACGCCGGCGACGGTTTCTGGCGGCGGGACGTCGCCGAGCTTTTGGCGACGCTCGGCTCGTCCGCGGCCGGCCTTACAGCGGCCGTCGCCGCCGAGCGGCTCATCGAGGTCGGAGCCAACACCCTCCGCCCCCAGCACGAGCAGAACCTCCTCCTCCAGTTCCTCGGCCGCTTCAAAAATCCCCTCGTCCTCCTCCTCCTCGCCGCCAGCGCAGTCTCGGCGGCGACCGGGGACGTGGCGAGCTTCGTCATCATCGTCGTCGTCGTCGTCCTCTCGGTCGCCCTCGACTTCTTCCAGGAGCACCGGGCGGGGCAGGCGGCGGAGCGACTCCGGCAGTCGGTCGCCGTCCGCGCCACGGCGCTCCGTGGCGGCGCTGAAACCGAGGTGCCGGTGGCCGACCTCGTGCCCGGCGACGTGGTGCTCCTCTCGGCCGGCGATCTCGTCCCCACCGACGGGCGGGTGCTCGAGGCGCGCGACTGCTTCGTCAACCAGTCGCTCCTGACCGGCGAGCCCTATCCGGTCGAGAAGCACCCCGGGGTCTCGACAGCAGGGGACGACGCGCTGGCCGAGGCCGAGAACGCCGTCTTCATGGGCACTTCGGTGTTGAGCGGTACGGCCCGGGTGCTCCTCTGCCGGACCGGTTCGCGCACGGCCCTGGGGGGGATCGGCGAGTCACTCGCGGCCCGGCCTCCGGCCACCGCGTTCGAGAGCGGCACCCGGAACTTCGGTCTTCTCATCCTCCGGCTCGCCATGTTGATGGTGCTCTTCGTCCTCCTCGTCAACACCTGGCGCCACCGGCCGCTCCTCGAATCCTTCCTCTTCGCCGTCGCCTTGGCCGTGGGGCTCACTCCCGAGCTGCTGCCGATGATCGTCTCGGTGACCCTCGCCCGCGGCGCCCTTCGGATGGCGGACCGGCACGTCATCGTCAAGCGCCTGACCTCGATCCTCGACCTCGGGAGCATGAACGTCCTTTGCACCGACAAGACCGGGACGTTGACCGAGGCGAAGATCCGGCTCGAAAAGCACCTCGACGCGAGCGGCCGATCGAGCGACCGGGTGCTCCTCCTCGCCTATTTGAACAGCCGTTTCGAGACCGGTCTCAAAAGCCCGCTCGACGAGGCCATCCTGGCCCACGGCGAGCTCGACGTCGCCGGCTGGGCAAAAATCGACGAGGTCCCCTTCGACTTCGAGCGCCGCCGGGTCTCGGTACTCCTGGCGTCTCCAGCCGGCGCGGGGGAGTGCACCCTGGTCGTCAAGGGAGCGCTCGAAGACGTGCTCCGCCTCTCCTCGCGCTACGAAGGCGACGGCCCGGCGGACCTCCGGCCGCTCGACGACGCCGTCCGCGCCGATCTCTCGACGCGTTTCGCCGAGCTCTGCGGCGCCGGGTTCCGGGTTTTGGGGATCGCCTGGAAGGCAGAGACGGCGGACTGCCGGCACATCGTGGTGGGGGACGAGGTGGACCTGGTCTTCGCCGGCTTCGCCGCCTTCGAGGACCCGCCCAAGGCGAGCGCCGCCCAGGCTCTCGCCGATCTCGCCCGGGCCGGGGTGACGGTCAAGGTGGTGACCGGGGACAACGAGCTCGTCACCCAGCATGTCTGCGCGGAGCTCGGCCTCCCCATCCTGGGGGTTCTGACCGGCTCTGAGATCCAGAAGATGGACGACCCGGCCCTGGCCGCCCGGGCGGCCGAGGTCAATCTCTTCTGCCGGGTCACCCCGGCGCTCAAGAATCGGGTGATCCTCGCTCTCAAGCACCGCGGGCACGTCGTGGGCTACCTGGGGGACGGGATCAACGACGCCCCCTCGCTCCACTCGGCCGACGTCGGGATCTCGGTCGAGGGTGGGGTGGACGTGGCGAAGGCCGCCGCCGACCTGATCCTCCTCGAACAGGACTTGGCCGTCCTCAAAAACGGAGTGCTCGAAGGCCGGCGCACCTTCGGCAACATCATGAAGTACATCCTGATGGCGACGAGCTCGAACTTCGGCAACATGTTCAGCATGGCCGGGGCGGCCCTCCTCCTCCCTTTCCTCCCCATGCTGCCGGTGCAGATCCTGCTCAACAATTTCCTCTACGATCTCTCCGAGCTGCCCATCCCCATGGACACGGTGGACGCCGACTACGTCCTCACCCCCCACCGCTGGGACCTCGACACCATCCGCCGCTTCATGCTGGTGATCGGGCCGGTCAGCTCGGCCTTCGACTTCCTCACCTTCTTCGTCCTCCTCCGCGTCTTCCACGCCGGCGAGGCGCTCTTCCACACCGGCTGGTTCGTCGAGTCGCTCGCCACCCAGGTGCTGGTGATCTTCGTCATCCGCACCCGCCATGGGCCTTTTAGCAGCCGGCCGAGCCGGCTCCTCATCGTGACCTCGCTCGCCGTCGTGGCCGCCGCCGTCCTCCTCCCCTGGACCCCGCTCGGCGTCCGCATCGGCTTCGTACCCCTGCCGGGCACCTTCTTCCTCGTGCTCGCCGGCATGGTGGCCCTCTACTTAGCCCTCGTCCAAGTCGCGAAGACCTGGTTTTACCGCCACTACCAGCCGGCGTGAACGAGACTTCTCCCTCGCTCCCTCAGAAGGAGGCCCCGAGCGTCCTCGTCCGCGCGGTCAGCAAGCGCTTCGAGGACGTGACGGCGGTGGACGCCGTAACCTTGAGCGTTCGGCGCGGCGAGTTCTTCTCGCTCCTGGGCCCGAGCGGCTGCGGCAAGACGACGCTCCTCCGGCTCCTCGGCGGCCTGGAGATGCCGACCGCGGGGACGATCGAGATCGGCGGCGCCGACATGACCGAGGTGCCCGCCCACCGGCGGCCGGTGAACCTCGTCTTCCAGCAGTACGCCCTCTTCCCCCACCTGACGGTCGCCGAGAACGTCGGTTTCGGCCTGCGCTACCAGAAGCTCCCGCGGGCCGCCCAAGCCGCCAAGGTGACCGAAGCCCTCGCCCTCGTCCGCCTGGCCGGCCTCGAACGCCGCCGCCCCGACCAGCTCTCGGGAGGCCAGCGTCAGCGGGTGGCGCTCGCCAGAGCCCTCGCCCTCTCCCCCCAGGTGTTGCTTCTCGACGAGCCGCTCTCGGCCCTCGACAGAAAGCTCCGGGAAGAGATGCAGTTCGAGCTCAAAAGCCTCCAGCGCCGGGTGGGGATCACCTTCCTCCTCGTCACCCACGACCAGGAGGAGGCCCTGGCGATGAGCGACCGGGTGGCGGTCATGAACGCCGGCCGGGTCGAGCAGGTGGGCACCCCGGCCGAGGTCTACGAGTCGCCCGCGACCCCCTTCGTGGCGTCTTTCCTGGGAGCCTCGAATTTCTGGACTGCCGCGGTTCGGGCGATCTCGGAAGAGGGCCTGGCGCTCGTGCTCCCTGGCGGAGAAGGGCTCACCGTGTTGGCTCCGAAGGGGCGGACCTTCCAGGAGGGGGAGACGGTGCGTTTTCTCGTCCGTCCCGAGAAGCTCGCTCTCTCCGCCGTCGCTCCGGAGCGTGGGCTCGCGATTCCGGTCACCGTCGTGGATCGGGTCTACCAGGGAGCGAGCACGACCTCGCGGGTGGAGGATGCGCGGGGGGAGCGGTTCCTCGTCTATGCACAGAACGCGGGACGGGCGGGGGAGGGGTTGGAGCCGGGGAGCTCGGGGTTTCTGTCTTGGGATCCGCGGTGCGCGGTCGTGTTGGGGTGAGATCGAGGCGGTTTCAGTCTCTCCGCGGGGGTGGGACCAGATGGCCGAACTGCTGCTCCAGCAGCCGCAGCATCATGAGCATCCACTCCCACCGCTGCTCCAGGGTCAGAGCGGCGAAGCGTTCTTGGTCTTCGGGCGTCGGTTCCACGACGGGCCGCGGGAAGGGCCAGTAGCTTTCGGGCGTACCCCAGGTCCGTTCAGGCGAGTCGTTCGAGCTCTCGGACATCGATCAGATCCTTTTGCCGACCTGCGAGCTTCTTCAGGCGGATCAGTTCCTCACGCGACAGGACCCTTGTCTCGACGCCGAAAACCGAGATCCGCCGAAGGATGTCTTCCGACCAGCGGAAGGGCTCACCCACCAATAGATCCACGATGACGAAAGGCTGTGTGGTGTGCACCCAGGAGAGGGCCTGCATGCCTTTCTCGCGTGCGAGGTTGAGAAGCGCCGTAGCGGATACGGCGTCATGGCGCGAGATCGGCTGCTGGGTCATGAATCCGAGCTGGCTCAAAGTGTTCCAGAGGATCAGGAGATTGTCATCGCTAACCTCCACCACGAGGTCGAGGTCCATGGTGACGCGCACGACACCATGGGCAAGACTGGCGAAGCCGCCGGCGACAGCGAATCTCGCTCCCTCGCGTTCCAGGGCCCGGAGCACCTCGGCGTAATCCACCGACTGATCCTATCAGCCCTCGAGCTCGACTCCGGCACAGGCCGGCGCGCCACCCACGCTATCATTCCCTCTCGCCATGCCTCCCGCCCGCCCCAGAGACCGCGCGAGCCACGCTCTTCTCCTGCCCACCTGGCTGGTGCTGGGCCTCTTCTTTCTCCTCCCGTTGGGCGGCATGCTGGTGCTCTCCTTCGGGGAGAGGGGACTCTATGGCGGCGTCCAGCCGGTCTCCAACTGGGGCGCCTACCTGCGTTCGGGGGCGTTTCTCGGCAACTATGCCCGCTCGCTCGCCGGCATCTATCTGAAAATCGGCTGGCGCTCTCTGTGGATGGCGGTCGCGACGACCGTCCTCTGCCTCGCCTTGAGCTACCCCGCGGCCTACTGCCTGGCTCTCGTGGCGCCGCGGCGGTGGAAGAGCCTTCTTTTGGGTCTCGTCGTCGTGCCGTTCTGGACGAGCTTTTTGATCCGCACCTATGCCTGGATGTTTATTCTGCGGAGCGAGGGTCTGCTCAACCGGCTGCTCTTGGGCGCCGGGGTGATCGAGCACCCGCTGCCGCTCCTCTACACCCAGCTCGCGGTGATGGTCGGGCTCGTCTATGGCGAGCTGCCGTTCATGATCCTGCCGCTCTACGCCTCGCTCGAAAAGCTCGATCGCACGCTTTTGGAAGCCGCCGCCGATCTCGGGGCCGGGCGAGCCGGCTCGTTTCTCCGGGTCACCCTGCCGCTCACCCTCCCGGGCATGGCGGCCGGGGTGGTGCTCGTCTTCATCCCCAGCCTCGGCCAGTTCGTCGTTTCGGACCTCCTGGGCGGCGCGAAGAGCGTCCTCGTCGGCAACCTCATCCAGAACCAGTTCGCCGTGGCGCGCAACCAACCCTTCGGCGCCGCCCTCGCCTTCGAGCTGACCGCCGCCGTTCTTCTCCTCCTCGGGGGCTATGCCCTCTACGCCCGGCGGAGCGGGGGAGAGGAGGCGCTCCTGTGAAAACGGGTCGGGCGCTCCGGGGTCTTCTCTCGGCGCACACGCTTCTCGTCTACCTCTTCCTCTATGGACCGATCGCAGTCCTCGCGATCTTCTCCTTCAATTCCGGCCGGCAGACGGCGATCTGGGAGGGCTTCACGTTCGATTGGTATAAGCGCCTGCTGGCGGACGACCGCCTCCTCGCCGCCGCCGGCAACAGCCTCCTCGTAGCCGCCGTGGCGACCGTCGTCGCCACGACCCTCGGCACCGCGGCCGCCCTCGCCCTATCCCGCTCGGGTTCCGGCCTCCGGGGCCGCCGTGCCACCCAGTCGCTCCTCTACCTGCCGGTGATCCTCCCCGAGGTGGTCCTGGGCGCCGCCCTTCTCACCTTCTTTGGAATCGCCCGCCTGCGCCTCTCGCTCGGCACGGTGATCGTCGCCCATGTCGTCTTCAGCCTCTCCTACGTGGCGATCGTCGTCCGCGCCCGCCTGGCCGGGCTCGATCCCTCGCTCGGTGAAGCGGCGCGCGACCTCGGGGCCAATCCTTGGGAGACCTTCCGCCGCGTCACCCTCCCCCTCGCCCTCCCGGGGATCGCCGCCGCCGCCCTCCTGGTCTTCACCCTTTCGATCGACGACTACGTCGTCACCTCCTTCGTCGCCGGAGTGGGGTCCACGACCCTCCCGCTCCACATCTATTCGATGCTCAAGGTGGGCGTCACGCCCGAGGTCAACGCCGTGTCGACCCTCCTCTTAGCCGTCACCTTACTTCCCATCGTTCTCGCCCATCGATTGCTGCAAGGAAACCCGAGACCGGAATCGGTGAGGGTCGAGCCATGAGGCGGCTGATCGCTCTGGTCCTCCTCGCGTCGGCCCTTTTCGCCTGCGGCGGCAAGGGGCCGGCCGCAAAAGAGAAGCGCCAGGTGAATCTCTACATCTGGACCAATTACCTCCCCGACGAGGTGGTGGCGGGCTTCGAGAAGCGGACGGGCATCCACGTCAACGTCGACACCTACGCCTCGAACGAGGCGCTCCTCGACAAGGTGCAGTCCGGGGTCGCCGACTACGATGTCGTCGTCCCCTCGGACTACATGCTGAAGATCCTCATTCCCCAGAAGCTCCTCCACCCGCTCGATCACGCGAGGCTGCCGCATTTCCAGAACCTCGATCCACGTTTTTTGAACCAGAAGTACGATCCAGGGAACGGCTACTCGATCCCCTACCTCTGGGGAACGACGGGTCTCGGCTTCGCGAAGAAGCTGGGAGCGGTCGACAGCTGGCAGGCCGTCTTCGATCCGAAGAACGGCGGCCGCATCCTCATGCTCGACGACATGCGGGAAGTCTTCGGCGCCGCCTTGCGCCTGATGGGACGTTCGATCAACGAGCGCGACCCCGCGGTATTAAAGAAAGCCGCCGACATGCTGAAAGGCCAGAAGCGGCTGGTGCGGACCTACAACAGCGCGGACTTCGCGAATTTGCTCGCGACGGGTGATGTCGATCTGGCGCAAGGTTTCAACGGCGAACTGGCGAAGGTGGTGGCGAAGGAGCCGGCGCGGTTGGGGTATGTGGTTCCGAAAGAGGGCGGCACGTTGTGGATCGACAACCTAGCGGTTCCGAAGTCGGCTCGGCATGTGGACGAGGCGTATCTCTTTCTGGATTACCTCGCCGAGCCTGATGTCGCGGCGGCGATCGTCAACGGCGTTCACTACGCGAGTGCGAATCGGGAGGCTTTGGGGAAGATCGATCCGAAGATTACGGGCGATCCGGCGATTTATCCGCCGAAGGGGATTCTGGACCGGTGTGAGTTGATCGAGGATCTGGGGCAGACGACGCAGCTGTTGGATCAGCTTTGGACGGAGGTTAAGGCGCAGTAGGATATTACAGGGATAGGGTTGGGTCTGCCGTCTTTACCTCGCGGTCCACCGAAGAGATCCCTTATGCGCGAGAACAATTCCGTAGGGGCAACCCCCCGTTGCCCGTGGTTGCCCGCGGTGGCCCGCCCCGCGGGCCAGCACGCCTAGCTTTCGGCAGATCCTTCTCTTCCAGAAGGCGCTTCCAGAGAGGATCTTGGTCGCAGAACCGCTGCTGAAGGAGAGCGAAGCGAACCGGCAGCTCTCCGATTGCAGGAAAGAGGCAGCCAACTGCCTCCGGTTGAGGCACAAACTCCTCGCTTTGGACGCGTAGCTCTTCACTTTGGACACGAACATCCTCACTTTAGACGCAGATATCAACGCTCTGGGGTGCAGAGTGTACATTTCTCCGTCCAAGATGCACATCTCCGCGTTCAAGATGTGCATATTGCCGTTCAAGATGTACATTTCCGCGTTCAAAATCAACATATGCGGGCCCGAAAAGCTCATTTCAGCGTCCAAGATCCTCTTTTCGGCGTCCAATACGCTGATCTCTGCGTTCAAGATGAGCATCTTTGTGTCCTATTAGAGGGTTTCGCGTCCAAAGAGAGGCTTGCAGCGTCCAACCAGAACGAGAATAGCGTCCAGAAAGCGGCTTCCAGCGTCTACCTGGACACAATTCGCGTTCAAGAAGAGCCTTTTGTGTCCAATCAGGACCGCTCTAGCGTCCAACGGAAGAGGTTCGCGGCGGTTCAACCAGCTGTCGGACCCTTCCAGTCTCGGCACGGCTCCGAAGGCAAGCGGAGCGGGTCATGCCAGATTTACTCAAACAGGCGGGGCAGATGGCGACGAACCCTGACTCGCGGCCCTTCTCGAGGATGACGGTATAGCGCAAGAGACCTCCAGTCGGGATCCAGGGTCCCGTCAAAGTCGCTGGTGAGGGGGCCAGCGGCGCCCGGAAATGTAATCCCGCGGCGGAGGGCCTGCCCCGAAGGGGCTTGGGTTGGTAGCCTGGGGCGAGAGCCCCAGGTTGGGGTAACCACAAGAAAATAAAAGCCCCGAAGGGGCGAAGGTCCGGATGGAATTACCGTCGCCCCTTCGGGGCTGGAGATTCTTATTCCTCCCCTTTCCTGGGGTTTTCACCCCAGGCTACCGACCCAAGCCCCTTCGGGGCGAAGAGAAAAACGACTTTGACGGGACCTCCAGTCGGGATCTTTCTCGGTGGATTGGAGGATGCAGCGGCGGTCGGTGTCCACTACTATGTCTAGGCTGGGTTCTGCCCGCCCCCCCCTCACTCCCCCAAGAAAATTCCCACCTCCCGCAGCTTCCGCAGCAACGCCGTCTTCCCCTTCGGCTCCAGCAACTCGACGACGGTCTCGGTCAACGGCGCGACGCTCTTGCCCCCGGCGGTGAGCACGCGCCTCGCCGCTTCGACGTCCGGACAGTGGAAGAGGACGGCGGGGCGGACGGTGATCCGGCGGGTCTGGGCGAACCAGCCGGTGATCTCCCGGGCGACGTTGTCCGGCACGCCCTTGGAGGCGACCTGGCGAAGGGTCTTCAAGACCTCCTCGGCGGTCATGCCGGCCGCCGCCGCTCCCAGGATGGAACCCTTGGTGATCCGGAAGAGGGTCCCCACGCCCGTGCCGCGGCGCTGGGCGAAACGGGCGAGGACCGCCTCCGTCAGGATCGAGGGGGAGAGGAAGACGACGTCGAAGTTGGGCTGGAGGACGACCTCGGCCGGCGGCTCGGCGGCGACCTCGAAGTCGTTTGCCAGGCCGAGCAAGTAGAGACCGACCTCGTTGAGCGCGAAGCAGACCCACTTTTCCGTCCAGCCGAGTTGGAGGCCTCCCACGAGGATGAGACGTTGGCCGAGGAACTCGAGCAGGAGTTGCATCCAGATCTCCGCCAGCTTCTCGTGGGCCGACGGTAACCAGTAGGGGCCTTTCCCGGAACGGCTGAGCTCGAGCAACGGGTTGCGGGTCTCGGAGCGATGGTGCAGGAACGTGGAGAGATCGTAAAAGACGCCCGGCTTGAGGTCCGCGAAGGCGGCGACGACCGCGTTCGTCTCCTGGAGGTCCCGGCCGGCGTAGTGGGTCAGGTCATAGGGGAGGAAGGGAAGCCCGGAGCTGTTCCTGGGCTGCCCGATCTTTCTCCGCAGCTCGTCGAGCAGGTATCGGAGGCGCAGCTTGGGGGAGAGACCGAGCCAACGGCTCCCCTCGCCGGAGGGGACGAGCTGGGGGCGTTCCCTCTCGTCATACCCGACCTCCAGCAGGTCGAACCGGCGGAGGACCAAGGCGGCACGCTCGGCACGGGTCTGGGGAGCGCCCTGGTAGATTTCGAGCACCCAGTCCGGGAGAGGGGGGAGGAGCTCCCCCAGAGTCTCTACGGCGCGGGAGAAGAGCGACAGATCCTGGAGGCGCACCCGCTGCGGCTCGACCGTGCAGGCGGCCAACACCGCGATCAGGTCGAAGACGGCGAAGCCGGTAGGACAGGTTTCCTCCGGCTCGACCGGAGCCGGCTCCGCGGCCGCCGGCTGCCGGAGGCGCCTCAAGAGCGGCGGCCAGAGGCCCACGACGGGAGCGAGGTCCACCCGGAGAGAGGGAAAGAGGAGCAGGTAGCGCAGGCCGGCGTAGAGAGCCTTGCCGAGCACCGGCCGCGGCAGCCCGGGCAGCTTCCGCAGGAGATCCGTGATCCGGCAGGGAGGGTCGGCCACGGTCAGGAGATGATCGATCACCGCACGGAGCGCCGGCGCCACCGCGGGCTCGGCGAAGAGGAACGGACCGGAGCCGCCCGCCCGCCTCTTCTCCCAGGAGAGAGGGTCTTTCGTCGCACGGAAGCTCTCCATCCATTCGGCCGCGGTGATCCGCTCGACGGTCATCCGCCGGTTCGGGTGGCGGGACCATTGGGCGATCAGCTTGCCGCATTCGTCGGCGGAGAAGTGGAGATCGAGATAGGACTGGAGCATGGCCTCGTCGGGCTCCGCGAAGAGCGGCAGGAGCCCCATCCCCTGGAGGCCGCGCAGGAGTGGGAGGACAGGCTTGGCGACCTGCACCCGGCGGCCGTCGCCCACCGGCGCGAGCAGGCTGGCGCGGAGAAGAAACTGGACGGAACCGTCGATCTCGATTTTGCGGACCGGCCGGTTGGGCGTGAAGCCGAGAAAGACCTCGCGCTCCACTCGCGCGAGGGCCTCCCAGGCCTCAAGGCCGAGGAGGAAGGCGTCCCAGTCGAGCGCGAGATGCTTCATCGCCGGTCTCCCGCGAAGTCGTCGGCAGAGGCCTCTACCCATTCCTCGGCGTCCCGGATGCGGTACTCGTAGCCCTGCTCACAGAGGAAGAGCTGGCGCTGGAGGGCGAACTCCTGCTCGATCGTGTCGCGGCTCACCAGGGTGTAGAAATGCGCCTGGTTCTCCCCTGGCTTGGGGCGGAGAATGCGGCCCAGGCGCTGCGCCTCCTCCTGGCGCGAGCCGAAGCTGCCGGAGACCTGGATGGCCAGGGCGGCGTCGGGGAGGTCGACCGCGAAGTTCGCCACCTTGGAGACCGCGAGGACCCGGATGCGGCCGGCGCGGAAGTCGTCGAAGAGCGCATCCCGCCGCCGCTGCGGGGTCTCGCCGGTGAGGAGGGGGAGCCCCAAGTCCCGGGCGATCGTCTCCAGCTGTTCGAGGTAGAGGCCGATGACGAGCGCCGGCTCCTCGGGATGACGGCCGAGGATCTCTCGCACGAGCTGCGCCTTCTGCGGGTTCTCCGAGGCGAGCCGGAACTGCTGGCGCGGCTCGGCCAGGGCGTAGGGGAGAAGCAGCTCCTCCGGCATCGCCACCCGGATCTCCGTGCAGGTCGCCTCGGCGATCCAGCCCTGGCGTTCGAGCACCTTCCACGGCACCTCGGCGCGCTTGGGGCCGATGAGCGCGAAGACGTCGTCCTCGTGGCCGTCCTCGCGGACGAGGGTGGCGGTGAGGCCCAGCCGCCGCCGGGCCTGGAGGCCGGCGGTCACCTGGAAGATGGGGGCCGGCAGGAGGTGGACCTCGTCGTAGACGATGAGTCCCCAGTCGCGCTCGTCGAAGAGCGCCAGGTGGGTGAAGCCGCCGCCCTTGCGGGCGCGGTGGGTGAGGATCTGGTAGGTGGCGACGGTGACCGGGCGGATCTCCTTGGCGCCCGCGTGGTAGGCGCCGATCTGATCCTCCTGGAGATCGGTCTTGTCGAGCAGCTCTCCGATCCACTGCTCGACCGCGGTGACGCTCGTCGTCAGGATGAGGGTCGAGCACTGGAGCTCCCGGATGCAGGCCATGCCGACGACCGTCTTCCCCGCCCCGCAGGGGAGGACGACGACCCCGTTGCCGCCCTGGGCCGTGCCCGCGGCGTGGAAGGCGGCGGCCGCCTCTCCCTGGTAGTCGCGCAGAGCGAACGGGCGGCCGCCCAAGGTCGTGTCGCGGAAGGCGAGCGAGAGGCCCTCGCCAGGTTTGTAGCCGGCCAGGCCCTCGGCCGGAAAGCCGGCCTTGACGAGGGCCTGCTTGAGCCGCCCGCGGGAGCCGGTGTCGATCCTAAAGGAGAGCGGCGAGAGGCGTTCGCCCAAGAGCGGCGCGACCCCCTTCTGGCGGGCGATCTCCTCGGCGAGCGGGAAGTCGGCGGCGGTGAGAGTCAGTCCCGCGGGATCGTCGCGGGTCTCGTCCGGCCGCACCAGGCGGAGCCGGCCATAGCGCCCGGCGTGGCTGCGGATGCCGATCGTGACGTTCGCCGGGACGGGATACTTGGCGAGGTCCGTCAGGGTCGCCTCGATCGCCTCCGGGCTGAGACCGGCGGCGCAGGCGTTCCAGATCGAGAGCGGCGTGATGCGGTAGGTATGGACGTGCTCGGGCGACTTGACGAGCTCCGCGAAAGGCGCCAGGCGATCGCGCGCCTCGGCATAGCGGGGGGAGTCGACTGCGACTAAAAGAGTGTGGTCGCCCTGGACGATGAGCGGGTTGTCCGGCCGGAATCCTGTCATGCCGGGAGACTATAACGGGAGCGAGGCCGGATACTCCAGAGGGAACCGTATTCTTTTTTGGGAACCGTCGATCCGTGGCTACCGTTCCGGCGTTACCGACAGGTCGGTCGCGGACTGGATGCCGGCCAATGTCGGCGATATCGGAGATATTGGCGATATTGGCGATATTGGCGAGAGGGGAGGCAGGATGCCGCGCTCGATGTAGATCGGCCGCACCCGCTCGCGGAGCCTCGGCAGCCGGCTGGCGAACCCGAGGGCTCCCACGAGGCAGCCGACGCCGGAGATGACGATCGTCGCCGGGGCCCCGATGCGGTGGGCCACGGTGCCGGCCAGGAGGCTGCCGAAGGGGGCGGTGCCGACGAAGGCCATGGCGTAGAAGCTCATCACCCGGCCGCGCTTGTCGTCGTCGACGAGGGTCTGGAGGAGGGTGTTGCTGGCGGACATCTGCACCATGAAGCCGAGGCCGGTGGCGACCAGGATGGGGAGCGAGAGCCAGAGGTGGCGGGACAACCCGAAGCCGATGAGCCCGGCCCCGAAGAGGGCGGTGGCGATGGGGACGATCCGGCCGAGGCCGAGGACCGACTGGCGCGACGCCAGGTAGACCGCGCCGGAGAGGGCGCCCACCCCGACCGCTCCCATGAGGAAGCCCAGGGTGTGCGGCCCGCCGTGGAGCACCGTCGAGGCGACGATCGGCATGAGCACGGTATAGGGCATGCCGACGATCGAGACGAGGGTCAGGAGGGCGAGGATGCTGGAGATGGGCGCCGAGGCGACGACGTAGGACCACCCGGCCTTGAGCTCGGGGAGGATCGGCGTCCCCCTCTTGGCGCTCCGCTCGCGGTGCGGCAGCCGCATGAGGAGGAGCGAGGCGATTACCGCGATATAGCTCAGGGCGTCGAGGAGGAAGCACCACCCCTCGCCGACCGCCGCGATGAGGATGCCGCCGACCGACGGCCCGATGAGCCGGGCGGCGTTGACCATCGAGGAGTTGAGGGCGATGGCGTTCGGCAGGTCGGCGCGCGCCTCGACCATCTCGACGACGAAGGCCTGCCGGACCGGCATGTCGAAGGCGTTGATCACCCCCTGGAAGAGCGACAGGGCGAGGACGTGCCAGACGTTGATGACCCCGGCGAGCGCCAGGCCGGCGAGCGCCGCCGACTGGAGCATGGCGAGCACCTGGGTGACGACCAGCAGGCGATGGCGGTCCCAGCGGTCGACGAGCACCCCGGCGACCGGCGCCAGGAGGAACGACGGGATCTGCCCGGCGAAGCCGACGAGCCCGAGGAGGAGCGCCGAGCCGGTCAACCGGTAGATCAGCCACGAGGTGGCGATTTTCGTCATCCAGGTGCCGATGAGCGAGATGCTCTGGCCGCTGAAGAAGAGCCGGTAGTTACGGTGGCGGAGCGCCCGGAGGAGAAAGGCCGGCCCGGTGACGGGCTTGGGGCCGGCGGTGGCTGGGGGAGTCTCGGGCATGGGGGGAGTGTATCGATCTCCGCGGGCTCCCCGAAGCTTTGCAAGAGGCATGCTGGTCCAGCCGGCAACTGTCTATAATGCGCGAGGAAGAAAGAACCCTCAAAGGAGATCGGCCATGCAGAAGCGTTTCCTCGCCCTGACCTTCCTCACCCTCTTCGCCCTCGCCGCCGCCCTCTCGGCCACCGTGCCTACCCCGGGCGGGATCGCGGCCCCGGCGACGGCGACCTCGTCGGCGTCATCCGCCGCGCCCGCTCTTCCCTTCACGACGCCCAAGCCCACCCCGAGAATCACCTGTGATCTCCTGTACCAGTACTGCCTCAGAAACTATTGCACTCCCGGGGACTCCAACTGCGAGACCGCCTGCCTCTGCCAGTACTACTCCTGCCAGGGGATGGACCTGCCCAACGAGTGCATCTACTGAGGGGGTGAGCGGGAGCTTACACTCCACGGCGTTTTGGACCGCATGGGCAGGCCGCTGGGTGCGCGCTTCGTGGACGGTGGGCATGGTGGGGGATGGTACCCAGGTGACATTCCCCCGGCGCGCTTCGGAGGCTTATGGAGCGCTCGGTTTCAGGCGCAGGGTCCCGCCGCTCGAAAGAGCACCCGCGTCGCAGGCTCCGGCGGTAGGAGCCCCCGTTCCCGGCAAAAGCTCGCGGGGCACGAGGCAGACCTGGTAGTCCCCGGGCGCTAGGGCGGGGATGTGCCGGACCTGGCCGGTGTCTGCCGCCGATGTCTCGCCATGGCCGTTCGCCCACTGGAAGAGCAGGCCCACGGGCAACCAGAGGCCGTCTTGCGCGATGCGGAGAGACAGCCCCTTTCTCTCCATCACCGGCGGATCCGGCAGAGCCAGCTCGAGAGTTCCTCCCTCCTCGGTGACTTCGAGCGCGAGATCCTGACCTTCCGTCACGGCATCGAAGGCTTTGAGGGCGCGTCCGGGAGCGCTCACGATCACGGTCGCGCTCTCTGTCTTTTGTGGTACCTGCAGGTGAAAGCTGCCGGCGAGATCCGTGGTGGCGGAGCCTCCGGCGTCCGGCATGGGACTCTGGGGTATCGCCACGACCCTCGCGCCGGCAACCGGCCCGGAAGGAGAGACGATCTTTCCTCCGAGCTCCTTCGTCTTTCGGAGGCGCAATTCGAGAGGACCCGCCGCTTGCCCCTCGATGAGGTTCACCTGGGTCGGCTCGCTCGTCCATCCGGCATAGGGACCCTGGCGCTCTCCCTCGGCCGTAACCACGAGAGGCCCCTCAGGGAGCGCGCGGGCCTGGAACGCCCCGTGCTCGTCGGCGGTTTTCGGGACCTGGATGTTATGGGCGCCATTGGTGACGAAAAAGACATCGGCGCCGGACGCAGGCCGCCCCTCCTCGTCCACGACCCTGCCCGTGATCCGGGTGTCGGGAAGCGACACCTCGGCGGTGGCCTTGCCTGAAGAATCCGCCTGGATCTCGACCCGGGCGCGCGTTTCGATCGGCGGTTCCGGCGCCTTGACATCGACCTGCCAGGTTCCCTGCCTGGGCAGCATCCCATGAAACCGCCCCTTCGCATCCGACTCCATTTTCACACTGGGTGCGCCATGTTTGCCACCGAACCAGAGGGTGGCGGCCAGGGGTTCCCGGCCCAGTGTCAATGCCCCTTTCACCGTCACCAAGACGATATCGATCTCGCGCTGCGCCTCGCCGGAGCCGTCGATTTGAAGGTCTCGGTTGGAGTAGAGCGGATTGCCCAGGGAATCTGAGACCTTGACCCAGAACCTGCCGGCGGACTGCCCTGGGATGGTGACATGCCCTTCGCGGTCGGCGGCGCCGTCGAAGGCGGGAGCCCCGCGGAAATTACCCCCTTCTCCCGCCCGGTAGACGGCGACCGTCCAGGGCTTGTCGAGCCCGTCGAGCGGCGGCACGATCGACAACCCGATCCGCAGGGGCTGGATCAGCAGCAGGGGATCGCGAAGGAAGGTCTCCGCTCCCGGTGAAATCTGCAAGGGAGACAAGCGGGCGGGCGCGAGTCCCGCCTGGCGGACCTCCAACCGGTAGGCACCGGGAGCGAGGCCCGTGACTTGAAAGAACCCGTCCTTGCGTACCGGCCGCTCGATCGTCGTGCGTTCCATTCGCGAGGTATCCGCCGCGCTGGCGCCGGGCGCCAAGAGGGGGGTGACCCGGGCGACGCAGCTCTGGGGATCGAGCCTGCCGGACTCGACAGCGACCCAACCCGCCACGGAGGCTCCCGGCTTCAGATCGAAGGCGCCGAGGCTCAGGGTCTTGCCGGCGCCGACCTTCACGTTCCATTGATACTGAGGAGTGAACCCCGGCGCCGAGAGGACGAGATCGTACTCGGCGGCCGGCAGGGAGCAGGTCCAGAGTCCCTTCGGGTCGACAGGACAGTTGAGAAGCCCCTTGGGCGTCGCCGGGCGGTGCAGGTAGCCAGGGACCGCGAGCGTTGCCACCGAGATGCTTTGCGGCGCTTTTCCGTTCGGCGGTCCATGGAGGGTGCCGGAGATCTTTCCCAGTGGCCAGAGGGTGATCCTCTGCACGGTTGGGGTCTCTGGCTTGCCGATGGTTACGGTGTATCGCCGGGCCCAAAAACCAGGTATGTCGGCAGATACTTCCCAACTGGAGCCGGGAGGGAGCCGAGTCGAGACGAGAGTCTGCGACTCGACCACGAGCCGAACCGCTTCGCCCGTCGAGATCGCCGGGTGCAGTACGAGAGCACCTTGGAACGACGTCTGCGCCGTCTTGGAGTCTCCATCCCGCGACAGCTCGAAGCGGACCGGGCTGGATGGTTGTGGCTCAGCCTTGGCCGAGGAGTCGAGTCCGACGCCGAGCACCAGGACCGCTAAGGCTAGCCGTCGGCTTCTGCCGATATGCCACCACCTCACTAGGGAGACCCACAGCTGAAGCATTCTGGCGGACATCCGCTCGGGCGGGGCGCGCAGGTTCCACCACCCGCTCCGCCTCCTCCATGTACGGTGACGACGGTACAGTAATCGCCCGCTTCGAAACAGTCGGGTCCGGTCATCATGGGGTCTTCATCCATACACTGGGTGACGCCATTGTCACCATCTTTTGCCGGGACGCACCAGCCAAAATAGCCGTTAATCATGTTGTGATAGACGCAGACCTCACAGGACGCGTAGAGATTGGAGGTACAGGCGCCGAGCGCCAGCCCTGCCAGAATTACTAGAACTCTCCTTCTCATCGCTCTTCCTCCGTCGAAGGCTAGTCAGCGTCTCGTCAAAGTCGCCTCCGTAGGGGCACCCCCCTGTGGGTGCCCGGGCGGGAGGGCGGCCACGGGGGGCCGCCCCTACGCCCAGAATCCAGAATCCAGAATCTCGCGACTTTGACGAGACCCTGCGAGGCTAGTGGTTCACCTGCAGGATCTCCACGGAGAAGTGTAGAGTATCTTGGAATGCGCTGTCCAGTAGGTTATCTTCGAGACGAGCAGTGGGCCCTGTCCACCTGAAGACTGAACCCTCCCAACGATCGAGCATCCCCTCCGCTCTGCCCAGACTTGTAACAATCCCCAGGCGGAAACGCCCAATCCACTGCGCGCCCCGCCGCCATCTCGGCGCGGGTTTCTTGGTATCCTGACCTCGCCATGAACGACAAGCATTATGACGTGCTCATCCTCGGCGGCGGTCTGGCGGGGCTCACCCTCGCCCGCCAGATCCTCCTGCAGTCGGAGAAGACCGTGCTCCAGATCGACCGGCGCGCCATCCCTCCGCCGCGGCAGAAGGTGGGAGAGGCGACGGTGCAGATGAGCGGCTACTACTATGGCAAGGTGCTCGACCTCGAAGAGTACCTGCTCGTCGAACACTATTTGAAGTACAACCTGCGCTTCTATTGGCCTTCCAATGACCGGCCCACCGAGCGCTACGAGGAGCTCAGCCAGTCCTATATCCGCAACATCTCGAATATTCCGACCTATCAGCTCGATCGCAATAAATTCGAGGGCGAGGTGCTGCGGCGAAACCTGCTGTTCCCCAACTACCGCTGCATCCAATCGACCGCGGATTTGAAGCTCGAGCTCGGCCAGGGCGGCGCGCCGCACGCCTTCAGCTTCCGCACAGAGGAGGGCGAAGAGATCGCCGGCGAGGCCTCCTGGGTCGTCGACGCCGCGGGGCGCAACAAGATCCTCCAGAAGAAGCTTGGGTTGGCCCGCCGGAGCCCCATCCGTCACGGCGCCACCTTCGCCTGGGTCGACGGGGTCATCGACATCGAGCGCCTGACCGATCTGTCGCAGAAAGAGGTCCGCCTCCGCCCCGATCGTTCGTCGCTCGGCCACTTCCCGGCGCTCCTCGCGACCAATCACTTCTGCGGCGAAGGCTTCTGGTTCTGGGTCATCCCCCTCCACGATCGCACCAGCCTGGGGCTGGTCTACGACGTCGACTGCGTGCCGCGGGCCGAGGTGGGCTCGGGACCGAAGATGGTCGAATGGATCTCGAAGCGCTATCCCCTCTTCGCCCGGGCGCTCGCCGGCCGGGAGGTGATCGACGCCTCGGGCTTCGTCGACTTCGCCCACGACTGCGCGCAGACGATCTCCGCCGACCGCTGGGCGCTCTCCGGCGAGGCCTGCCGCTTCACCGATCCGCTCTACAGCCCGGGCGGCGATCTGATCTCGCTCTACAACACGCTCATCTGCGACGCCATCCTGACCGCCGATCCCACCCGCCTGCCGGGAAAGGTGCGGCTCTACGAGCAGCTCGCCCGTTCCCTCTATGAAGCGTACGTGCCGAGCTACGCCGTGAGCTACCAGACCCTGGGCGACCAGGAGGCCTACACCCTCCGCTACACCTGGGAGCTCGCGATCTATTTCTCGTTCTACGTCTTCCCGTTCATCAACGACCTCTTCACCGATCCCACCTTCGGCACCGGTTTCCTCCGCCGCTTCGCCCGGCTGGGGCCGATCAACCGCGGTCTCCACGAGCTGCTCGTGGGCTTCTACTCCTGGAAGCGGGATCGCGGCGAGAAGGCGCCGCCGGGACCGATCTTCTTCGACTTCTACGAGGTGCCGGCGCTCAAGGCGGCGGAGACCTGCTTCTACAAGGTCGGCGTCTCCTCGGAGGAGGCGCGGCGGGTGCTCGACGAGCAGCTCGACAACCTCGAAGACCTGGCGCGCTGGATCTACGCCCACGTAGCCTCGGTGGTCACCGGCGATCCCCGTGCCCTGTCGCGGCCGTTCGTCCACGGGATCGACGTCTCACGGCTCACCTTCGAGCCCGAGGCGATGGCGCAACGGGTGAACGTCTGCCCGCCGGGCGCCTCGGCCTATCCCTGGAAGCTTCCGCCGCCTTGCATGGCGCGGTTCCGGGGAGCTTCCAAGGAGACGCCGGAGGTGCGGGAGGTTCCGGCGGCGGCCCAGGTCTCCGTGGAGAGCCGGTGATCGATCACGCCCCGGGGCTCGAACGGGCCTTCTCCCGGGTCCCCGAGGAGGGTTCCTACACCCTCTCGGGGATCACGGGGACGATTCCCTCCTACGTCCGCGGCACCTACTACCTGAACGGTCCGGCGCGCTTCTCCCGCGGAGAGCTCGCCTATCGCCACTGGCTCGACGGTGACGGCATGGTCGCCGCCTTGCGCTTCCAGGATGCCGGGGTGCGCTTCACCAACCGCTTCGTGCGGAGCGCCAAGTGGACGGGGGAGGAGGCCGCCGGCCGGGCGCTCTTCCGCGCCTTCGGCACCGCCTTCCCCGGCGACCAGCTGCTCCGCGGCATCGCCCTCGCCTCGCCGGTCAACGTCAGCGTCTATCCCTGGAATGGCCGGCTTTTGGCCTTCGGCGAGCAGGGGCTCCCCTGGGAGCTCGACCCGGAGACCCTGGAGACGGTGGGGATCTACAACTTCGGCGGCGCCTTGAACGAGGTCTCGCCGCTCGCCGCCCACGCCAAGATCGATCCCGCGACCGGCGAGCTGTGGAACTTCGGCATCTCGTTCGCCGCTTCCGAGGCGCGGCTCAACCTCTACCGCTTCTCGCCCGAGGGGGCGCTCCTCTCGCGGCGCCGGCTGCCGCTCTCGATCCCCTCCTCGCTCCACGACTTCTGCCTGGCGCCGCGGCACGCCGCCTTCTATCTCTCCCCCTACCGGCTCGACATGGGGGTGCTGGCAGCCGGCGGGACCCTGGACGACGCCCTCGCCTGGGAGCCCGGGCGGGGGAGCCGGCTCCTCGTCGTCTCCCGGGAGACCGGGGAGGCGGTGGCCGAGGTGCCGCTGGGGGAGCGCTACTCGCTCCATGCCATCAACGCCTGGGAGGCCGCGGAAAAGGACGATCGCTTCGTCGTCGACGCCCTGGAGCTCGACCGGCCGGTCTACGACCAGTACCGGGTCGTCCCCGATCTCTTCACCAGCGTGGCGCCAGGGCGGCCCGTCCGCCTGACGGTCGATCTGGCGGCCGGGAGCCTCGTGGGCCGGGAGGAGATCGCCTACGACCGGGCGCCCGACTTTCCGGCCATCGACCCGCGTCTCTTCGGCCGGCGGGCGGACGACCTGTGGATGCTGGGGATTTCCGCCACCGGGCGGCCGGGGCGGAAATTCTTCGACCAGCTGGTCCGCGTCGGCTGGGCCGATCCGGCGGCCGCCGATGTCTGGCAGGCGCCTGCCGGCAGCTATCTCGCGGGAGAGCCCGCCTTCGTGCCCGACCCGGAGAAGGAGCGGACCGGCGCGGTCCTCGTGCCCCTCTTCGACGCGGTGAACGACGCGACCTCGTTTCTTCTCTTCGATGCCTTCGACGTCGCGTCGGGACCGCGCGCCGTGCTCCCCTTGAAGAGCCCCCTCCACCTCGCCTTCCATTCGTTTTTTGAACCCGCCCCCAATCCGTAACGAAAGCCTTGCCCAGGACGCCGAAGAGTGGGAGCGCCATGCGTCGATTTTTCAACGATTGCGCTTTCTTGATTCGGGAATTCCCAGGGTGGGGGGTAGCATAGGGAGCGCGGAGGGTGTGGAGTTTCTCTCATCTTGTTCCCTTGTGTACTTCGTCCCTTGCCAGGGGATGGCTCGCCGACAACGATACGGAGGAGAGAGATGGAAGCGCCAGAGATCCGGAGCAAAATCAAGCACATCATCGGCCAGGTGGCCGGGCTCGACCCGGCGAAGATCGGCGATCACGCGACGCTCCGGGAGGAGCTGAACCTCGATTCGCTCTCTCTCCTGGAGATCGGGGTGGACGTCGATTACGCCTTCAAGCTCGGCTTGCCGGACGAACGCTACCGGGAGATCCAGGGTCTCGACGACATGGTGGAGCTCGTCCTCGGTCAGCTGGCGGGACCGGCGGGGCCGGCGGGAATAGACGCGCGGGCGGAGGCGCGGTCGGGGGTCGCTTGAGCCCGGGCCGGCGGATCGTCGTCACCGGCATCGGGGCGGTGACCCCGGTGGGCACCGGGCGCCGCGAGATGTGGGAGGCCCTCCTCGCGGGCCGTTCCGGGTTCTCCGCGGTCGAGTCGTTCGACACCCACGCCCATCCCGTCCACCGCGGGGCCGAGGTCCAGGGATTTCTCCCCGAGGCGCACGTGCGGCGGCTCGATCCCCGCCGCCTCGGTCGCGCCTCGCAGCTCGCCATCGCCGCCGCCTGGCTGGCGTTGGAAGACGCCGGGCTCGACCTCGGGGCGGAGGCGGGCGAGGCTGCCGTCGACCTGGAGCGCGCCGGAGTGGTGATGGGCACGACCTCGGGCGAGCCGCGCGAGGTCGAGGCCTTGGACGATCTTCTCCTCGCCGGGCAGACGGCGCGGGTGGGTGCGGAGTTCGTCGACCTCTACCCCTGCCACGTCCTCGCCTCGCACGTGGCGGCGGAGATCGGTTTCGAGGGGCCGAACACGGTCATCCCCACGGCCTGCGCGGCGGGCAACTACGCTGTCGCCCACGCCTTCGATCTCCTCCGCGCCGGCCGGGCGGAGGTGATGCTCGCGGGCGGCGCCGACGCCTTCTCGCGCATCACCTACACCGGCTTCTCCCGCCTGGGGGCGATCGCTCCGGAGGTCTGCCAGCCGTTCGACCGCAACCGCAAGGGGATGATCCCCGGCGAGGGAGCGGGGATGGTGGTGCTCGAGCCGCTCGACCGGGCGCGGGCGCGGGGGGCGCGGATCTACGCCGAGGTGGCGGGCTACGGCCTCTCCTGCGACGCCCACCACATGACCGCCGCCCACCCGGAAGGGAGCGGCGCCGCGCGGGCCATGGAGCGCGCCTTGGCGGAGAGCGGTCTGACGCCCGAGGACGTCTCCTACATCAGCGCTCATGGCACCGGCACCCCCACCAACGACCGTTTGGAGAGCATCGCGGTCAAGCGGGTCTTCGGGGAAACGGCCCGACGGGTACCGATCTCCTCGATCAAGTCGATGCTCGGCCACACCATGGGGGCGGCATCGGCGATCGAGACCGCGGTCTGCGCTCTGGCGGTCTGCGAGAACCGCATCCCGCCGACGATGAACCTGGTGGAGCCCGATCCGGAGTGCGATCTGGACTGCGTGCCCAACGTGGCGCGCGAGGTCACGGTTCGGGTGGCGATGAACAACGCCTACGCCTTCGGGGGGAACAACGCCTCGGTGATCCTGCGCAAGCTGGAAGGGGCGGCCTGATGGGCTCCATGGGATCGCCGATGGGATCGCCGATGGGATCGCGACGCGTGGTGATCACCGGCGCCGGCATTCTCTCTCCCCTGGGCGACTCCGCGGCGGCCCTCCACGCGGCGCTCCTCGCCGGCGAGAGCGGCCTGCGGCCGATCGACCGTTTCCCCACCGACGACCTGCCGCCCCTCGCCGGGCAGCTCCCCGGCTTCGACGCCGCGGCCTATCTCGGGGCGGGAAATCTGCGGCCGCTCGACCGCATCAGCCGGATCGTCACCGCGGCGGCGCAGCTCGCCCTGGACAGCAGCGGCTTCCCCCGCGAGCTCCGCGCCGAGCGCGAGGTGGGGCTCGTCCTCGGCACCATGTTCTCCGGCCTGCAGACGATCTCCGAGTTCGATCGCCGGGGTTTGACCCGCGGCCCGTCCTACATCAGCCCGCTCGACTTCGCCAACACGGTGATCAACGCCGCCGCCGGGCAGACGGCGATCTGGCACGGCCTCCGGGGCGTCAACACGACGGTCGCGGGGAGCGCCGCCGCCGGCCTGCAGGCGATCGCCCACGCCGTCGACCTCCTCCGCTCCGGCCGCGCCGACGCTCTCTTGGCCGGAGGGACGGACGAGCTCTGCTTCGAGCTTCTCCTGGGCTTCGAGCGTACCGGCGGCCTCTGCGGGGTTGGCGGGGTTGGCGGCCTTGGCGCCGAAGCCGAGCGGCCGCTCCCCTTCGACGCCCGGAGGAGCGGTTTCGCCCTCGCCGAGGGGGCGGCCCTGGTGATGCTCGAAGAGGCGGAATCGGCCGCCGCGCGGGGCGCCCGGGTGCTCGCGGAGGTGAGCGGCCACGGCGCCGCCTTCGACAGCTCGCGCGGTGCCGATCCGGTGCGCGCGGCGCGGGCGGTGGAACGGGCGATCACGATCGCCCTCGCCGACGCCGGAATCCGCCCGGAGGAGATCGACGCCCTCTCCGCCGCCGCCAACGGCAGCGTCCGGGGCGATGCGGCGGAGGCGGCCGGCATCGCCGCCGCCCTCCCCGGCCGCGCGGCGACTCTCCCGGTCACCGCGATCCAGGGGCTCCTCGGCGAAGCCTTGGGAGCCGGTGGGGCCTTTCGGGTCGTCGACATGCTGGAGACGATGGGGGATGGGCGTCTCCCCGGAGTCGCCGGCTTCGACCACGGCGACGGGGGGTTCTCCCTGGCGGCCCATCCCACGAGCACCGAAGTCACCGTGCACACCGCGTTGATCGATGCCATGGGCTTCGACGGCCAGCACGCGGCGCTCGTTCTCGTTCGGCCGTAAATGGGCGGTCAGCTGCGAGCCGCAGGGTGTAAGGTAGTGAGATGAGTCGAGCCGCCCTCACCCTTCACTTCAGCAATGAAGAGACGCTCCGCGACCTCGAGCACGCCGCCGAGGCACTCGGAGTTTCCACGGACGATCTTGCTGAGGTCGCCATCGAACGCGAGCTGGCGGCGGTGGGCGCCGGGCTCGACGGGAGATTGGCGCGGATCTTGGCTCGGTTGAGGCCACCTAAAGAGGCGGACTACGATGGGGCGATCCGGTTCTTCGCGCGGAGCGAGATCGAAGTCGAAGATCCCTTGAGATCCCATCATGTGGCTTCAGACCCTTATGGGATAGGAGCCCTGTTTGGCGATCCCCTGGAACGAGGATGACCCTCGCGACGCAGCCCTCCTTGTCCAGAACCTTTCGCACGTCCTCCGCCAGGTAGCCCGGCAGGCGAGCCTTCGGCAGCAACCGAGCCCGCCGCAGAGATTCCCCGCCGGGTTGTGATAGGTCAGCGCCTGGCCGGACCGGGTGTCGGTCACGGTCAGGGTGTAGTCGAGATCGGAAAGGGCGCCGTAGAAGACCGCGACCCGGTCTCCCAGGTTGATCACCTTGGCGAGGAGCTCCAGGTTGCTCGGGTCGGTGAAGAAGAAGGCACCGGTCAAGTCCGAGGCGAGGCGGCCGGCGCCGGGAAGTCGCGGCGCCGGCCGGTAGATCCCCGGGAAGGGGAGCCGCTGTCGAGAGATCTGGAGCAACTTCGCGAGACGAGGGAGTGCATCGCCCGGATCTGGAGCCGAGTCGCCCGACAACGTTCTGGATAAGTCGGATCTGTAACAGATCCGCGCGACGATGGAGCGCCGTCGCGCTTTCCAGCTCAGCTTCGCCCGAAGCTTCCCCACCGTCGACGGGAGCTGCAGCCCCTTCGCGGGACCGCGGGTCGTCATCGCCAGATCCAGAGCGTCTCCGGGGGAAGGCATCGCATCGTCGCCAGATCTGAAGCGCCTTCGCCCGACTCCAGGGTGCCGCGGCCGGATCTGCGGCGCCGTCGCCGGACGGTGAGCCGTCGCCGGCAGATGCAGCGCGGAGCCACGGGACGGTGACCCAGCGCCGGCGCGAATCGTCGGGCACCGAGCGAGGCTGAAGCACCCCGACGGATTTGAGGCAGTTTCTCGCCGCGGGTCCCTCTCCCCCCGCGCGGGGGCGTGGATTGAAACATTTTGGAGCGGCTGGACCTCTTCGCCGCGAGATAGTCGCCCCGCGCGCGGGGGCGTGGATTGAAACTGCGTAGCGCTGCCGATCTTGTAGTCGTCGATGGTGGTCGCCCCGCGCAGAGGCGATGTCTACTTCTCTTTGGGACCGATCGGGTTGCAAGGCCCATGAAATCTCGATTTTCTCGAAAACCGAGACCGACAAGATCTGTAGACATGTGTAGAGCGAGGTCTCCAGTTGAAGCCCTTTCTTAACGATGGCAATCAGCACATAGGTGGCCACGGCGCACCAGATCTGCGTCTTCACCGCGTTCTCGCTGGTGCCCAGAAGTTGCTTGATGCGCAGATGTTGCTTGATCCACTTAAAGAACAGCTCGACCTGCCAGCGGCTCTTGTACAAAGCTGCGATGGTCAAGGCGGGCAAGGCCGTGTTGTTGGTCAGGAAGACGAGCGTCTTGTCCGACGAGGGCTCTTTGAAGCGGACGCGCGCCGCAGGTGCTCCGGGTAGGCCTTGGCCGATTTGAAGCCCTGGAGCATCAGGCGCTGGTCGCAGATCACGCCGGTATGGCGTTGCGTCGCAGACGAGTACACGCGCCGGGCGTGCATGCCTTGTTTGGCGCGAGTGACGAAGAAGGCACCGGCTTGGTGGATCGCGTACAGCCGCGCGAAGTCCACATAGCCCCGATCCATCACGTAGAAGGCACCGGCCTCAACCGGCAGGATGTCGAGCACATTGACGTCGTGCAGTTTGCCATCGCTGATGTGGATGAACGTCGGGATCGCGCCCCGCAGATCCAGCAGCGTATGGAGCTTGACGGCCGCCTTGGTCGATCGAAAGGACGCCCAGTCGAACAGGCTCAGGCAGAGGTCGATGGTGGTGGAGTCGAGCGCATAGACGCTGGCATCGAGCTCGAGCACCGAGGGCTCCTGCACTCTCTCCGACGCAGTCCGCTTCTTCCACATGGACGCTCTCTCCTCGGCGGCCGGCTTGAAGATAGACTTTGACATGGCCCTATTGGTCATCGCCAGCGGCCTGTATCGCCTGATGGCGGCAAGGATGCGGGGCTATGCGGATGCCCAGGCTCGGCAGATCTTCCTCGATCTGATCGACCTTCCTGCTGATGTCACAGTGACCGACACAGAGATCCTCGTGCGGTTACACCGCCGAGCTCACCTGCCTATCCTGCTCGCCTCAGGCTTGTTCGAACAGCCAGTGGCTGTCTCCTGGTGGGGCGGCATGAAGCTTCGCCTCACTGCCTGAGACCCCTGACCACCAGGACACCCCAACGTTAGGTGAACAACCTGCCGTGGAAATCCAGGCTAGGTGGGTCGCAGGGGAGCGCCCACCGTCGGGTGGGCCTGGCGCCGCAGTTGGCTCTTGGCGCTCCAGAAGGCGCCGATGTTGGTGAGGACGTAGATGGGCGCCAGGATGAGGGAGATCGTCCCGAGCCAGCCGACCGCCATCGTGATCAGGGTGCACGACCAGAAGTGCTTGCTGACACAGGCGCCGCACATGTTGCCGCTGAAGCGCTTCTCGAAGCGCGCGAGGAGGGCGCCGACGTTCTGGCGGAAGGTCGCGTTCACCACCGGCGCCGGGCGCCGGCAGAACTGGCAAACCGTGCCGGCGGGGACGGCCGCGGGCTCCGGCTCTCGCAGGTAGCCCTCTCGCCCGGGACGATCGAGCTTGGCAAAGACGACGCCGCAGCGGGCGCAGGTATCGGTCGCCATGGGGTGGGAGAAGCCACAACTCGGACAGACGGTCAGCATGGGCACTCTTTTGTCCCTCCCCGCATTCAGTCGATCCATCGCCCGCGTGGACGGAGACTTCCCCGCACCGAAGCGCTCGGCGATAGCGTGTTGCTTTCCTCGTTGGACTTGGCTTTCGAAAACTATAGCGCCCGGGGAGGAGACGCGTCAACCGAGCCTCTGCCGCCGCGGGTTTCGCAGGTCTACTGCAACACCACCTGCGCCGGGGCGCCGGGAGCGGTGACGGTGGAGCCCCGGCGGACCGCGCCGCCGGGCACCTCGACCTGCAACTGCCAGGCGCCGGCAGGGAGGTCGTCGAGGTCCAGCCGGCCGCTGCGGATCTGTTGCTCCGGCAGGAGGAAGCCGAAGCGGAGCGAGCGGTAGGGGAGACCGTCGGCACCGGTGATCTGGAGCTTGGCGCCGGCGGGCTTGCCCAAAAGCTCGGGGACGAGGATCGTCAGGTGGGTGCGGTCGGGGAGGGCGACCGCGGGTCCGGTGCCCGGGAGGTCGACCGCCACCGTGGCCGTGGCGCTGTTGCTCGCCGCGACGAGGAGGAGCCAGTGGCCGGCAGGGGCCTCGGAGATCCGCACCCGGCCGCCGTCCGCGACCGGATAGTTGCCGGCGAGGAGCACCCGGCCGGCGGGGTCGAGGAGGGCCGCGGAGACCGCGGCCGGGGGGCTCCCCGCGGCATCGCGGACGGTGAAGCGGAGCCCGGCCGAGGGGGTGAGGGTGACCTTGACGTCGTCCGCGCCGCCTCCCGCGGCGAGATGGATCGCGGTCTCGCCCGGCGCGTAGCCCTCCTTGCGCGCCACGACCCGGTAGTCGCCCTCGGCCCCCGCTTCCACGACGAAGGTGCCGTCAGGGCCGCTCTCCACCGGGCCGGCGAGGCCGCCCGGGAAGCTCGACGGATCCGGCTGGACGGGTCCGAGGCCGATGGCGGCCTCGGCGATGGGGCTGCCGTCGTCGGCGTCGACCACCTGGCCACGGACGTCCAGGGAGGGGATGTCGACCTCGACCTCGCGGTTCCCGGTGAGGCCGAGGGACTCCTGGTGGATCTGGCCGGCCGTCAGGGTGCGCACCTTGAGGTCATAGGTGCCGGCTTTCAGCCCCTCGATCCGGAAGACGCCCTGGGTGTCGCTGCGGCCCAGCCCGCTGCCGTCGACGTCCGTTCCCTGGACGACGACGACAGCGCCGGAGAGGGGCTGGCCGGCACGGAGGAGCCGACCGGAGAGGGTGAAGCCGGAGGGGAATTCGAGGTCGAGCCGCACCTCGGGGACCCCCGGCGGGAGCTGTGCGGTGCCCCGCGCCGAGCGCCCCGGGAGCCCGAGGGACGCCATCACCGTCCACTCGCCGGGGGAGAGATCGGAGATCCGGTACTCCCCCTGGGCGTCGGCCTCGACTCTCGGGGCGCCGAGATCCGACGCGCGCAAGGCGCTGATCCTCACCTCCGCGAGCTGCTGGGGAGAGAGGCCGAGGATACGGCCTGCCACCGCGCCGCCGCTCGTGAGGCGCAGCTCGACGTCCTGGCGGGCGGCGTCGGCGAGCCGCACCTCCTCGGTCGCGGCGGCGTAGCCCTCGGCGCGGCCGGAAAGCCGGTAGGTGCCGCTGCGCAGGCCGGAGAAGCGGAAGGAGCCGTCGTCGCCGCTCGCCGTCGTCGCCGGTACGCCGTCGCCGGTCGCCAGGGTCACGGTCGCCCCGCCCACGGCGGCGCCGGCCGGATCGACGACCCGGCCGGCGAGGTCGAGCCCGGCGGTGAGCTGGAAGTCGAGCCGGTTTTCTCCCGGATGGACGGTGAGGTCGCGGGTCGCGGGGCGGGCGCCCGGAAGCTCGGCCTGGAACGTCTGAGGACCGGGGGGAACGGCGTCCAGGAGGTACCCGCCGTCGCCGTCGACGCTCGCCACGGTCCCGGGCGTGCCGGTGGGGAGGATCGAGACGTCCTGGGCGGTGAGGGCGACCTCGGCACCGACGGCGGGGGTGCCGTCGGGACCGGCGACCCGGCCCACCACGGTCGCCCCGCGGTGGAGGACGACCCGCAGGTCGCTCCGGCTCTGCCCCGAGGCCAGCTCGACCGGCACGCTCGCGGGCAGGAACCCCGGGGACGTCGCGGCGAGGGTGAGCTTGCCCGTCGGGGCGTCGCGCAGCTCGAAGTGGCCGTCGTCGTCGGCGGTGGCGGTGGGAGAGCTGAGGGCGGCCGGCCCCACCGCGGTGAGCAGGGCGAGGTTCAGCTCCCTGCGGAAGCGGAGGCGGGCGCCGGCGACCGGCGCGCCGGTTTCGTCGACGACGTCGCCGGCCAGGCGCGAGGCGGGGGAGAGGACGACCCGCAAGGCCTCGCCGAGCGGGGGCTGGATGCTGGTCAGGGTGCGGGCGGCGAAGCCCTCGCGTTCGACCGTGAGCACGAGGGCCGAGCCGCGGGGAAGGCCGGGGACGGAGAAGCGGCCATCCGCGCCGCTCTTCGCCTCGGCCAGGGGGAGGCGTACGCCTGAGGAGAAATCGAAAGCGTTCCTTTCGCCCTGGGCGCGGAGGGCGGCGGCGGCGACCGGTTGGCCGTCGCGGTCGACGACGATGCCGGCGAGGGTGAGGCCGGCTCCCAGGACGATGGGGCCGAGATCCTTCTCCGTCGGGCCCGCCGCGATCGTGACCTGGTGGAGGACGGTCGGGGCGAAGCCGGGCGCCCGCACGGTGAGGTCGAGCCTTCCCGCCGGCAGACCTAAGACGGCGAAGTGCCCGGCGGCATCGGCCGTCGTCTGCTCCAGACGGGTGCCGGCGGTCGCCGAAGAGGTGGCCAACACGACCACCGCTGCGGCGACCGGCTGCCCGGTCCCGTCGACCACCCGGCCGCTCAAGGTGGTGCCCCGCTTGAGGACGAGCCGCAGCCCGGTGCGCACGGCGAGCGGCTTCTGCTCGGCGAGGGTGAGCTGGGCGGGGACGAAGCCGCGGAGGGTCGCCATGAGGGTATGGGGCACCGCGGGGGCGAGCGGCCGCAGGGCGAAATGGCCGTCCGGCCCGGTGCGGATCCGCACCGTCCGCGCGAGCGTCGCGTCGAAAGCGGCCGCCGCCGCGCTCACGTAGGCGCCGGCGAGGGGTTTCCCCGCCGCGTCGACGACGGTGCCCTCGGCCGCCACCGCCGGCTCGAGGGCGAAGGTGGGAACGCGGAGCGCCCGTTCCCCGCGGCCGGGAGGGGGCACGGTGAGCTCCGCCGGCAGATGCCCGGGCGCCGCCGCGGCGAGCGCGGTCCGGCTGGACGGGGCTCCCGCGAACGCCGCGAAGGGGGCGAGCGCGTAGCCGCCGCGGGCGTCGGCGCGCACCCAGCCGGCCGGGTCCTGCCGCGGCCAGAGGAGCGCACCGGCCAAGGGCCGGCGGTCGAGCCGGTCGACGACCTGCCCGGAGAGCCGGTCGGGAAGGCCGGACAGGAGGAGCGTCCGCGGGGTCGCCGGATCGGCGTCCGGCGGCAGGGGGGCGGCGGTGCCGCGCCGGCCGTCGGCGGTCCAGGCGGACGGCCGGAGCGTCTTGGCCCGGGAGCAGATCTGGGCGTGGCCGCCCTCGTCGGTCAGGGCGGCCGCGGGGTCCCCCGGCGAGGCGGCGACCAGGGCGCCGGCCACCGGCTGGCCGTCTTGGCCGCGCACCAGGACGTCCCGCGGCAGGGCGGGGGCGAGCCGCAGGACGGCGCTCGCCTCGCCCGCTCCGCTCTCGGCCGAGGGAAACCCCGGGACGCTCGCGCGGAGCTTCAGCCGCTCGTCCCGCCGGCGGGGGAGACGGAGCCTGCCGTCGGCGCCGGTGTCGCCGCGCCGCGGGGCCGGCCGCCAGAAGTCCGGCGATCCCGGTGATCCTCCGGGCGCCGCCGGCTCGGCCGTGATCCGGGCCGCGGGGACGGGCTGCCCCTGGCCGTCCACCGCCCGGACGTCGAGCCCGACGTCCTCGGCGGTCTCGGTCAAAAACGCCGGCAGCTCCACCGCCTCGATCAGGGGGACGAGATCGATCTCGCAGGGCACCGCGCCGGCCGCCTCGATCCGCACCGTCCACATCCCGGCGTCCGGCGCGGTGAGGGTGAAGGCGCCCGCCGCGTCGCTCACCGTCTTCGCGATCGGCTCCGGGACGGCAGTGCCGGCGATCCCAAGCCGCTGCCGCTCGAAGGCGGAAAGCAGGGGAGAGAGGGTGACCCGCGCCCCGGCGAGAGGCTTCCCGTGCGCGCCGCCCGCCCAGCCGGTGATCGGGATGGGCGCGGCGAGGCCACGGGAGGCGAGCGTCAGGGCGAGGCAGACGGCGAGGCGGAGCCGGGGCATGGGTCTCTCCAGGTCCGCAAAAGCTTATAAGAAGCTGGGGAATCGGTCGAGACCCACCCCCATGGATCTTCTGGAGCCCGGCTTGGCTTGAAGCCTCAGTTCCAGCCGATATTCGGCTGGATGCAGCCGGGGGTGCCGATCGTGAAACAGGCCCATCGGGACGCCGAACAGTGGCTGCCGTCGTTGCACGAGAGGGTCAACGTCACCGAGTAAAGACCCGTCGATCCGGGAGCGGCGTAGGTGTGGGCGGGCTTCGGGGAGGGGGACGATCCATCCCCGAAATCCCAAGAATAGGAGCTGATCGAGGAGCCCGAGCAGGCGGAGGGACTGGACAGCGGTCGACTGGCGCTGAACGTGCAGTCGGCGGGCGTGCCGGTCCAGGTACAGGTGCCCTGGAAATTCGCGGAGCAGGTAGCCTGAAGGGCGGGGCTCCACCCCGAGAGGGCGAGCAGACAGGCACCGAGGAAGATCGCTCGATTCTTCATGGAATCTCTCCTTTCGTCACAGATTCGCGCCACCCGATCTGGAAAAGCCTCAGTTCCAACCGATATTCGGCTGAATGCAGCCGGGACTCCCGATCGTGAAGCAGGTAAACCGGGACGCCGAACAGTTGGAGTTGTCATTGCAGAAGATGGTCATGGTGACGAGGTACGTACCCGTCGATCCCGGGGCGCTGTAGGTATGGGAGGGGATCGGAGAATTGGGCGAGCTCGACGACCCGTCCCCGAAATCCCAGGAGTAGGAGCGGATCGAGGAGCCCGAGCAGACGGAGGGATTGGAGGTCGGGCGGTTGGCGCTGAACGAGCAATCGGCGGGCGTGCCGGTCCAGGTGCAGGAGCCCTGGAAATTCGCGAAGCAGGTGGCCTGAAGAGCGGTGCTCCCTCCCGCGAGAGCGAACAGACACACCCAGGCGAAGATCGAGCGAAGTTTCATGAAGCCTCTCCTTTCCGGTCCTTAGGTTTCGGGCTCTCCTCCCCTTCCGGGACTTCCCAAGCATCAGCGTAACAGAAGAATTAAGATTTCGTAAAGATCTCGCTTGGGACGGCTCCACGGCCTGAGCCGTCGCTCACCGTCTTCGCGATCGGCTCCGGGGCGGGGTGCCGGCGATCCCCAGCCGCTTCGGGAAGGGCTTCGGGAGGTCCATAGCTTTTCAGGACTGTGCAAATTTGTTAAAGTCTTTGTCAAATTCACGCTTCAAGCGCTGCGATGACGACGAGCCACCCTGAAAACGAGCTGACGGAAGGCCTGGGTCAGAGCCCGGCCCAGCCGGAGGACGCCGAGCCTTCGCGAGACTCGATCCTTGCTCTCGCCCCCGCCGAGCGCGGCGGCGTTCTCCTGGCGTGGCTCCGCCGGCTCGTCGCCCGGGCCGCCCGGCTGCCTGCCGTGCGCCTCCATCCCGCAACTCCACTGACCGCCCTGGGACTCGACTCGCTGGCCGCGGTGGAGCTCGGGCAGGCCCTCGCCGATCGCCTGGGGGTGACGGTCTCGCTGACTTCTCTCCTCGCCGGGATGACGGCGGACGAGCTGGTCGACGTGATCCTCAAGACTCTGGCGGCAGCTCCGACCGCGCGCGGCCCGGCGGCGGATCTCACCGATCGTGGTGTCGAAGGGCCGCTCTCCCATGGGCAGAGCGCCCTCTGGTTCCTCCACTCTCTGGCGCCGGAGAGCGCCGCGTACAACATCGCCGTCGCCGCGCGCGTCCGCTCTCCCCTCAGCTCTTCCCTCGAAGCCGGGGCGCTGCGGCGCGCCCTGGAGGCGGTGGCGGCGCGCCACGGGGCGCTCCGGACCTCCTTTCCGCTGCGCGACGGCGAGCCGTGGCAGCGGGTGAGCGACCGCGCGGCCGTCGACTTTTCCGTCGTGAGCGCCGCGGGCTGGAGCGCGGACGAGCTCCAGGCCCGTATCGAGGAGGCGGCCTGGCGGCCTTTCGACCTCGCGGCCGGCCCGCTGCTGCGGGCGGCCGTCTTCGCGCCGCTCGACTCCGGCGGCAGCGTCCTGGTGCTCGCCGTCCACCATGCGGTGGCGGACCTCGCCTCGATGGCGATCCTCGCCCGCGAGCTGGGGGCGCTCTACGGCGTCGGAACGGAGAGGCCGCCGCCGCTCCCCGAAGCGCCTCCTCTGGGCTATCTCGACTTCGCCCGCCGGCAGCGCGCGCTTCTCGCCGGCGAGGAGGGCGAGCGGCTGTGGACCTGGTGGCGGGACCGCCTGCTGGGGGCGCCGCCGCGGCTCGATCTGCCGGTCGACCGCCCGCGTCCGGCGATCCAGACCTATGCCGGCGCCGCGGTCTCGCTCCGTCTCTCTCCCCAGCTGACCGCGGCGGCCGGCGCCCTCGCCGGCGCCCTGGGGACCACTCTCTATGCCGTTCTCCTCGCGACCTTCGAGGCGCTCCTCCATCGCTACACCGGCGAGGAGGATCTGCTCGTGGGCTCGCCCGCCGCCGGGCGCACCCGATCGGAGCTCCAGGGGGTTTTGGGCTACTTCGTCAACCCGGTCGTCCTCCGCGCCGACCTTTCGCGGCGGCCTTCCTTCGCGACCCTTCTCGACCGGACGCGATGGGACGTGCTCGGGGCTCTCGATCACCAGGACTTTCCCCTGGCGCTCCTGGTGGAGCGGCTGCAGCCGGAGCGCGATCCGAGCCGCTCGCCGCTCTTTCAGGTTCTGTTCGTGTGGCAGCAGGGGCGCGGTCCCGACGAGGCGGCCCTGGGCGCCTTCGCGCTGGGCGAGCCGGGCGCCCGGTGGGACCTGGGCGGTCTCCTCCTCGAATCGATGGCGCTCTCTGGCGGCCACTCTCAGGTGGACCTCACGCTCTCGGCGGCCGGTCTGGACGAGGGCCTGACCCTCCAGCTGCGCTACAACACCGACCTCTTCGACGCCGGTACCGCGCGGCGGGCCCTCGGGCACCTGGCCACCCTGCTGGCGGCGGCCGTGGCGGAGCCGGAACGGGCCGTCGCCGAGCTGGCTCTCCTCACGCCGGCCGAGCGGCGCCAGCTCCTCGCCTGGAACGACATCGGCGTCGCCCGGGGCGATCGCTCCCTGCACTCGCTCTTCGAAGAACAGGCCGACCGCGTCCCGGCGGCGGTGGCGCTGGTCGACGGCGAAGAGAGCCTCACCTACCGGGCGCTCGAAGAGCGCGCCAATCGGCTGGCCGCCCACCTCCGCACCCTGGGCGTGATGCCGGAGACCCGGGTGGGGGTCCTGCTGGAGCGGACGCTCGACCTGCCGGTGGCGCTTCTCGGCATCCTCAAGGCGGGCGCCGCCTATGTGCCCTTGGATCCCGCCTATCCTCAAGAACGACTCGCGTTCCAACTCGACGACAGTGGCGCCGAGCTGGTTTTGAGCCGGCGCGATCTCGCATCCAGGCTGGCGCCCGCGGGCGGACCGCGCCGGGTGGTCCGGCTGGACGCGGACGCGGGGGAGATCGCCGGCCGGAGCTCCCGCCGGCCGGCGCCCGCGGCGTGCCCGGAGAACCTGGCCTATCTCATCTACACCTCGGGCTCCACCGGGCGGCCGAAGGGGGTCGCCATCGAGCACCGGCGGGCGGCCGCGATGGTGCGCTGGGCGGGGGAGGTCTTTCCGGCCGACGATCTGGCCGGCGTTCTCTTCTCGACCTCGATCGGTTTCGACCTCTCGGTCTTCGAGCTCTTCGCGCCGCTCGCCCACGGCGGCCGGGTGATCCTCGCCGCGGACGTCCTGGCGCTGCCCACCCTGACCGCGGCGTCGGCCGTACGGCTGGTCAACACCGTCCCGTCGGCGCTCGCCGAGCTGCTCGCGGCGGGCGCCCTGCCGCCCGGGGTGCGCACGGTCTGCCTGGCCGGCGAGCCGCTTCCGGGGGCTCTGGCGAGGCGGATCTACTCGACGGGCACCGTCCGGTCGCTGTGGAATCTCTACGGGCCGTCGGAGGACACGACCTACTCGACCGGCGTCCGGGTTCCCGCGGAGCTTTCGACCTCCCCGGAAACCGCCGCCGAGCCGTCCATCGGTCGGCCGCTCGCCGGCCGGCGGGCCGAGTGCCTGGATCGCCACGGGCTGCCCGCGCCGGTGGGAGTGCCGGGCGAGCTCTATCTCGGGGGAGCCGGCCTGGCGCGAGGCTATCTCGGCCGGCCGGAGCGGACGGCCGAGCGTTTCGTCCCCGCGTTCCTCGCGCGGGAGCCCGGCGAACGCCTCTACCGTACGGGCGACCGGGTACGCCGTCGGCCGGACGGCGAGCTGGAGTTCCTCGGCCGTCTCGACCACCAGGTCAAGATCCGCGGTTTCCGCATCGAGCTGGGCGAGGTCGAAGCGGCCCTGGCGCGGCAGGAGGGCGTCGCCGAGGCCGTCGCGGTGGCGCGCGAGGACGCCTCCGGCGACCGCCGGCTGGTCGCCTACGTGGTGCCGGCCGCCGCAACCCCCGCCGGCTGGACGGCGGCGCTCCGGGCCGGGCTCCGGGAGCGGCTGCCGGAGGTCATGGTGCCCGCCGACTTCGTCGTCCTCGAGACCCTGCCGCGCACCGCGAGCGGCAAGCTGGACCGGCGGGCGCTGCCGGCGCCGGAGCGCGGGGCGGAGCCGCCGGCCGGGGTGTCGCCGGGGCGCCCCTTGGTGGAGCTGGTGGCGGCCCTCTTCGCCGGCGTCCTCGGCGTCGATCACGTCGGCCCGGACGACAGCTTCTTCGACCGCGGCGGCCACTCGCTCAAGGCCATGCAGGTGGTGTCGCGCGTCCGGCGGGCTCTGGGGGTGGAGCTGCCGCTTCCGGTGCTGTTTAAGCGGCCGACGGCGGCCGGCCTCGCGCGGTGGCTGGAAAGCGACCTGCGAGGGGAGCCCAGGCCGCCGCTCGTCGTGACGCCGCACCCTGGCGAGGCGCCGCTCTCGTTCGCCCAGGAGCGGCTGTGGTTTCTCGAGCGGCTGGTGCCGGGCACGGCGGTCTACCACCTCGCGGGGAGTGTGCGGCTCCGGGGCCGGTTGCGGGAGCGGGCGCTGGGAGCGGCCCTTTCGGGGATCGTGGCGCGGCACGAAGTGCTCCGCACCAGCTTCGTCGAGGGGCTGGAGGGGCCGGTCCAGAGGATCGCGCCGGCGGTCTCTCTGGCGCTGCCGGAGATCGACCTCCTGGCGCTCCCCGCGGCGAGACGGGAGCCGGAGTGGCGGCGGCGCGCGGAGGACTGGGCGGAGCGGCCTTTCGACCTCGGGCGGGCGCCGCTCCTGCGGGTGCTCCTGGCGCGGCTGGGGGACGAGGACCGCTCCCTCGCCATGGCGATGCACCACCTGGTGTCGGACGGCGGATCGCTCGGGGTGCTGCTCGCGGAGCTGGCGGCGCTCTACGCCCGGGTGGAAGATCCGGCGCTCCCCGGATTGCCGGCCCTGCCTGTGCAGTATGCCGACTATGCGTTCTGGCAGCGCCGCTGGCTGGAGCAGGGGCTCCTCTCGACCGCGCTGCCCTTCTGGCGCGATCTCCTGGCCGGCGTCCCCGAGGTTCTCGACCTCCCGACGGACCGGCCGCGACCGGCGCCGCGCGATCGCCGGGGGCGGGGCGGACGCCGGACGCGGGTCCTGCCGGAGGGACTCCGGCGTGCCTTGTGGGGCCTCGCCCGGGAGCGCGAGGCCACGCTCTTCCTCGTTCTCCTCGCCGGCTTCGACACCCTCCTCGCGCGCTGGGCCCGCGAGGAGAGGGTGAACGTCGGGACGGTGATCGCCCACCGCGGCTGGGGAGAGACGGAGGGGCTGATCGGCTTCTTCGCCAACACCCTCGTGCTGCCGGGCGATCTGCGCGGAGAGCCGCGCTTCGCCGACCTCGTGGAGCGGACGCGCCAGGTGGCGCTCGCCGCCTATGCCCACCAGGAGCTGCCTTTCGAGAACCTGGTCGAGGCGTTGCAGCCGCGCCGCGATCCCGGCCGCAACCCCCTGTTCCAGGTCATGCTGGCCGAGGAGGAGACCCCGGTGGCTCCCGCCCTGCCGGGCCTCGCGACGGAGCTGCAGGCGCTTCCGCTGGCGGTCTCCCGGTTCGACCTCACGCTTTTCGTCGGCATGGGGACGACCTTGAGCGGCACGCTCGAGTACAGCTCCGACCTCTTCGACGCGGTCACCGCCGAGCGTCTGCTGGGGGCCTTCGAGGCGCTGCTCGCGGCGGCGGCGGCGGACCCTCAAGGGAGCGCCCTCGAGCTGTCGCTGCTGCGGGAGCCCGAGCGGATCGAGCTGCTGACCCTGGGGGAGGGAGGTCCGCCGGCCCCGGGCGCGGCCCGGACGGTCGGCGAACGGATCGCCGAGTCCACGGCCCTGGCGCCGGACCGGGTGGCGGTGGTGAGCGGTGGGGAGCAGGTCACTTATGCCGGGCTGGAGCGCCGGGTTTCCCGGCTGGCGCGAGCGCTCCGCGCTCTCGGAGTCGGCCCGGAGGGGACGGTGGGAGTGGCTCTGGAACGGGGCCCCCGCTTGGTCGCGGCGCTCCTCGCGGTCTGGCGGGCCGGGGGGGCGTACGTGCCGCTCGATCCGCGGTATCCCCGGGAGCGCTTGCGCTTCATGGTCGCGGACTCCGGGGCGGCGCTGGTGCTGGCCGCGGCGGGCGGGATGGAGGAGCTGGCGGGCGACGGGTGGAGGGTCGTGTCCTGCCAGGAGCTGGAGAAAGGGGACTCCCAGGACGATCCCGTCGCCCTGGCTCCGACGCCGCCGACGCCGCCGGCGCCTCCGACATCGCCGGCGGCGCTCTCCTCCGTGATCTACACCTCGGGCTCGACGGGCCGGCCGAAGGGGGTCGCGGTGCGGCACGGCGCGATCGCGGCGCTGGTGGCGTGGGCGGAGTCGGCCTTCGGGGCGGCGGAGCTGGCGGGGGTGTTGGCCTCGACCTCGGTGGCCTTCGACCTATCGGTTTTCGAGCTCTTCGTGCCGCTGTCCCTGGGGGGCACGGTGATCCTGGCGGAGAACGCCCTGGCGCTCCCCGGCCTGGCGGAGCGCCAGGCGGTGACCCTGGTCAACACCGTGCCCTCGGCCGCCGCGGAGCTGGTGCGGCAGGGGCCGCTGCCGACCTCGGTGCGGACGGTGAACCTGGCGGGCGAGGCGTTGGGCCGGGACCTGGTCGGGCGCCTCTATGCGATGGGGACGGTCGAACGGGTGGTCAACCTCTACGGTCCGTCGGAGGACACGACCTACTCGACTTGGGCAGTGCTGGAGCGTTCCGGGGCTCGGGTGCCGATCGGCCGGCCGCTCCCCGGGAGCCGGGCGCTGGTGCTGAGCGGAGGGGATCTGGTGCCGATGGGGATGCCCGGGGAGCTGTGCCTCGGCGGCGCCGGTCTGGCGCGGGGGTACCTGGGACGTCCGGAGCTGACGGCGGAGCGCTTCGTGCCGGACGCCTGGGGGACTCGGGCAGGCGAGCGTCTGTACCGGACCGGCGACCTCGCGCGCGGGTCGGCGGCAGGGGAGCTTCAGTATCTCGGCCGGCTGGACGGCCAGGTCAAGGTGAGGGGCTACCGGATCGAGCCGGGGGAGGTGGAGGCGGCGCTCCGCGCCCATCCGTCGGTCGCAGAGTCGGTGGTCGCCCTGCGAGAGGTGGGCGGGGGGCCGGTACTGGTGGGCTACGTGGTGCCGGTCGCGGGAGGGGAGGTGCCGGTGGGGGAGCTCCGGAAGCACCTCCTGGGCCGCCTGCCGGAGCCGATGGTGCCGTCGGCCTGGGTGCGGTTGGCGGCGGTGCCCCGCTTGCCCAACGGCAAGGTGGACCGCAGCGCTCTGCCGGCGCCGGAGCTGGCGCGCCGGGAGGGCGGGCGACGGGCGCCGCGCACGGCGGAAGAGGAGCTGCTGGCGGGGGTGTTCGCGGAGGTTCTGGAACTGGCCCAGGTGGGAGTGGAGGAGGACTTCTTCGCCCTCGGCGGCCACTCCTTGAAGGCCATGCAGGTGGTGTCGCGGGTGCGGCGGGCGCTCCAGGTGGAGCTGCCGTTGCCGCTGCTCTTTGAAGAGCCCACGGTGGCCGGCCTGGCGCGGCGGCTTCAGGGCGAGCTGCGGGGGGAGATCCCGCAGCCGCTCGTCCCGCGGCCCCGGGACGGCGACGCGCCGCTCTCGTTCGACCAGGAGCGGTTGTGGTTCCTCGACCAGCTCCATCCCGGCAGCCCGTTCTACGTCATCCCCCTGGCTGTGCGGTGGAGCGGTCCGCTCTCGCCGGTGGTCCTCGCCCGCAGCCTGAGCGCGATCGTCCGCCGCCACGAGGTCTTGCGGTCGACTTTCCATGCAGTAGCGGACGGACCGCGGCAGGTCGTCGTCGACCGCGACGGGGAGCGGTGCTCCGAGGTCGATCTGCGCCACCTCTCCGCGCTCTGCCGAGCGGCCGAGGCGCGGCGACAGATCGACGACGAGGTGCGGCGGCCGTTCGATCTCGCGACCGGTCCCCTGCTGCGCACGCTTCTCTTCCGGCTGGCGGAGGGCGCGGCGGCCGAGCCGGAGGAGAACCTCCTCCTCCTCAGCCTGCACCACATCGTCGCCGACGGCTGGAGCCTCGGCGTGCTGCTGCGCGAGCTGGCGGTTGCCTACCCGGCGTTCGCCGCCGGCCTGCCTCCCCGGCTCCCCGACCTGCCGGTCCAGTTCGCGGATTTCGCGCTCTGGCAGCGGCGCCGGCTCGCCGGCGAGGTCCTGGCACGCCAGCTCGCCTTTTGGGTGGAGCAGCTCGACGGCGCTCCCCCGGTCCTCGACCTGCCCTCCGATCGCCCCCGCCCGGTAGTACCGACCCTCCGCGGCGCGAGCGTGCCCGTCCGCCTCGGCAGGCCCCTGGTCGAGCGGCTGGTCGCGGTCGCCCGGCGGCGGGAGGCGACGCCCTTCATGCTGCTCCTCGCGGCCTTCGACGTCCTCCTCTGGCGCCATACGCGGCAGCCGGACCTGGTGGTGGGCTCGCCGT
>CAVWNC010000001.1:0-2090562 GCA_963756455.1 uncultured Acidobacteriota bacterium | reverse complement strand
CGCAGACGGCCAGCCCCACCCGGACGGCCAGCCCCGTGGGAACAGCCAGCCCCACCCGGACGGCCAGCCCCACGCAGACGGCCAGCCCCACCCGGACAGCCAGCCCCACCCGGACAGCCAGCCCCGCGGGAACGCCGCCGGCCCCGTGGGCACAGCCGGCCCGGGCCCGGCGCAGCCGGCCCATCGCTCAGGGTCCTGCTCAGCGGCAGGCTCGGCGATCTTCCGCCGGCCGCCTTGCGCTACCGGGAGGGACGTTTCCTGGCCTTGCGGGCTGACCCGGCCGCGGGCTGACCCGGCGCGGGCTGACCCGGCGCCGCGGCCTGACCTGGCCGCACGGCCGGGTCCTGTAGGCACGGGCTTTCCGGCTGCGGGGTCGTCGTCCAGACTGGCGTAACTGGCCGCGACCTGGTCCGGCGTCATCGGCATCCGCGCGGCGGAGGGCGGCACGCCAGCGTCCATGATGTCGCGCAGCAGCAGGGCCATGGAGTACGTGGGATCGGACGCGAGCGCCCGGTCGATGGCGATGTTGGCCAGGGCTCCGTCTCCGGCCTGCCAGGCGGTGAACGCTAAGAGGGACGCGGGCGCGGGGACGTACGGAGAGCAGGCGCGGCGGACCACGTCCGCCCACAGCCGTAGATGCGCCTGCCGGTGCTCCGGATCCATCCGGGCCCAGGCATCGTCACGCACCGGCAACCGGGCCAGGACCACGGAAAGCCAGGCGACCTGATCGTCGTCACTGACCTGCCCGCCGCCGCGGTACGTCTGGATCGCCTCGATCACGGCGCGCCGCCCGTCGGCGACCAGTAGCCGGGTGCGGTCATTCGGCGACTGCCCGGCCGCCGCCGAAAGGAGAACGGCGGCGCGCTGCCGGGCCCGCCGCGTCGCCCGATCCATGGAATCCGCGGCCGGGCCACTGACCGGGGCGACCGTGCGGACCAGGGCGCCGCGGTCTGGGTAGGCGGCCATTCCGGCCACGATCATCGCGGCCGCGGCGGGATGGGTGCCCACGTCGAACGGGACGCCTTCGGCCGGGCAGCACGCCGGGTTGCGGCAAATGTAGGACCAGTCCGGCCGTCTTCCACACGCATCAGCTTCGCGGGGCCGTAATCCAGCCTGGCGCAGCCCGGCGGCCAGCACGTCGGCGACGGGGGTGACCAGCCGTCCCGGCCCGTAGCCGATCCCGATCACCGTGGTGAGCCGCCGCCGGTCCAGCACGGCGAGCGAATGCGCCGCGATGTCGGCGGCCTTGCCGGAATCCGGCGGGTCCGGGAGGTCGTAGCGGAACGCTAGCTCGATGCGGTCCCGTGGGCGGCCCGCGCCGATCACGACGAGGCTGTTGGCCGGATGGAACCCGAGCAGATGGGGCACGATGGCGAGGGCATCGGCCGGGGAACTGATCCGGACTCTGGGCTGAGGGGCGGGCGGTGCGGAGCCGTCCGCGGATTCTGTGTCTGCCATGAACCCAGGCTGGCGTTGCGCGACGGGAGCAGCCAGCCCGAAATTTACGGACTGTGGATAAGCGAGCACTCCTGGTTATTTTCGCCCACAGCTGGAAAGTGGGTCTTGACACCGGACCTCAGGTCTGGAGAGGCAGCATTTCCCGGGCGAAGTGCTCTATGAACGGGCCGAGCGGCGCGGGTGTCGCCGCAGGCCGGATGACGAACTTGCTGATGCCGGCGGCCACGTACGCCTCGATGAGCCGGCGCGCACTCGCCCCAGTTCGCGGCCACGAGCGTGGCCGGGTCGGCATCCGGCCGCCGCTGGCGGATCGCCTCGATGAGGTCAGCGGGCACGCCATCAGCCGCCACCGCGAGGCTAAGCCCGAAGTGGTCGGGCTCCACTTCGCGGCCGGCCTCGATCGGCGGCTTCCTGAATGGCCCGCCGTCCCGCGGCGGCCTCCGCCGGAGTGAGCAGGCTGGCCAGCCACCCATCACCGCCGGCCGACGCGGCGCAACGCGCCGGGACCGCTGCCGCCCAGCCAGATGTCGAGTGGCTTCGGTGGCAGTGGGCCGATGCTCGCGTTCTCGACCGTGAAGAACTCGCTCTGGAAGGACACACTGTCCTGCCGCAGCAGCAGCCGCAGCAACGCCAGCGACTCGTCGAACACCGCGCCGCGCTGTCCGGGCGGCACCGGGAACATGGCCAGTTCACTGGCCCGGGCGGGACGTAGGCCGAAACCGGAAGTATCCGTCCTGGTGCCAGCCCGGCCAGTGACGCGAGTTGCTTGGCGACCAGCACGGGATGCCGCCCAGGCAGCACCGACAGGCCCGAGCCGACCTTCAGCCGGGACGTCCTGGACGCGGCATACGCCATCCCGATGAAGGGCTCTACGAGCGGGCCGAAACCATCTCGGGCAGCCACAACGAGTTCAACCCCGATGCCCTCAAGCCGGTCAACGGCATCAGCGAAACCGTCCGGGCCGCCATCGCCGCCCAGCCCAATCCCCATCCGGATCTTCATCCGCTTATCCGACCACGTACCGGCGGCTACTGGTACCGGAAGCCATCCAGGAAACGCCGGAAGAGCCCTCCCTCGGGGGCAAGCGGCGGCCCTGGCTCCGGCGCGACCGGCAACTGGGTGGCGATGGGCTGGTCGTAGTCGGTCCGTGTGATGGCGTCGATGACCTGCTGCTCATCGAAGTCCTCCGAGCCCTCGATCTCGGGCACGTAACCGACCAGCATCCCGTCCCGCATGACTTGAGCTTCAAGCCCGGCGGCACCGTCGGTATCCCACTCCGCCTCGCGCCCGTCGGGCAGCGTCACGCGGACCCCGAACTGATCCACACCGACCCGCGCCAGGTGCCCGTTGATCCCACGCGCGCGCAGAGCATCGGCGACCCGTCGTGCCCCGGTTCTCATCCATTTCTCCAAAATATCGTTGCCCAGCAGCAGCACAGGACAAGATCGCGGCCGGGGGCGGGAGTTGCCCAGGGACACGGAGGGGATCGCAGCCCACCGGGCGGGTCTCGCCCAGCAACACGGACGGATCGCAGCCGCGGCGGGTGTTCGCCCAGCAACACGGACGCGATCGCAGCCCGCGGGCAGGCACCGGTCCAGCTGGCACGGGGCCGCACCCTAGGGTGGCACTGCCCCGCATGACGACCAGGAGGTGCGCGTGCCTGACCAGCGTCCCGCGACCGGCCCGCAGGCCACGGACCCGGAACACGGGAACCGGGCCACCGGCCTGCCTCCGGGCGGCATCGCGGCGGTAGACGCCATCGCGGACGGCTTCCACCTCCGCGCGGGCCAACCCGGGCTGGCCTACGGGATCGTGGCCAGGGGCGCCCTGGTGCACGCCCGGGGCCTCGGCGAGCGGCGGCTCGGCGGCACAGTCCCGGATGCCGGGACCGTCTTCCGGATCGCCTCGATGACCAAGAGCTTCACCGCCTCGGCCATCCTGGCCCTGCGGGATGACGGCGCCCTGGCGCTCGACGATCCAGCCGAGAAGTACGTCCCCGAGCTCCGCGGCCTGCGCCTGGCGACCGGCGACTCACCGCGGATCTCTATCCGGCACCTGCTGACCATGACCGCCGGATTCCCGACCGACGACCCGTGGGGGGACCGGCAGCAGGGCCTGCCCTCCGGGGAATTCGCGGAATTCCTGCGCGGCGGCGTGAGCTTTGCCTGGGCCCCTGGCACCCGCTTCGAGTACGCCAACCTGGGTTACGCGATCCTCGGCCGGGTGGTCGCCGCGGCAGCGGGTACCGGCTATCAGGATTTCGTACGGGACCGGCTGCTGGTTCCGTTGGGGATGTCCGAGACCGGATTCGAGGCGGCAGAGTTCCACGAGGCCCAACTGGCGGCGGGGTATCGCCGTAACGGCGGCGGGTGGGCGGAGCTGGTGCCGGACCCGAGTGGGGCCTTCGCGCCGATGGGCGGGATATTCAGCAATGTCCGCGACCTGGCCCGCTGGGTCACTGGCTTCGCGGCCGCGTTCCCCCCGGGGGATGAGGCGGCCGGGCCGCATCCGCTACGCCGCGCGACCCGGCGCGAGATGCAGCTCGCGCACGTGGCGCAGCCACGGCGGGGGCCGTCGCGGCTCATCGGGGACGCCGGGCAGGCCAGCTACGGCTTCGGGTTGTTCGTCGAGGAGGACCCGGCCGGTGGCCTGATCATCCAGCACAGCGGGGGGTATCCCGGCTTCGGCAGTCACATGCGCTGGCACCCGGAGACCGGGATCGGCGTGATCGTGCTGGCCAACAGCACCTATGCGGCCGCGCATCCGCTCGGCACGAAGATGCTGGACGCGTTGCTGGCGCAGCGGCCACCGGCGGCCGGGAACGGCCCGCTGGTCCGCGGCCCCGCCCCCGACCCGGCCGGCCCGTGGCCGGAGACGCTCCGCGCGCAGCAAGCGGCGAGCCAGCTCCTGCAGGCCTGGGACGATGCTGCCGCCGGCCAGTTGTTCTCGGAGAACGTCGCGCAGGACGAGCCCTTCGCTGACCGCCGGGCCACGATCGAGCTGATCCGCCATCGGATCGGAGCGTTCACCGGCGATCCGGACCGGGCCGCCGAATTCGACTCGGCCGCGCACTGCCGGTGGTGGCTGCGCGGCGAACACGGGGCCGTGCAGGCCGAGATCCGGCTCACCCCGGAGCGGCACCCCCGCGTCCAGTCCCTCACGCTGGCCGTGCCACCGGCTCCGGATTCACCGCTCGGGCACGTCCTCGAATCCCTCCTTACTTTCCTCAACGACACCCCACCCGAGCTCCCGTTCACCCTGCCGGCGTCCGGCTCGGTGGATGCCGGTCTCCTGGCGCGCGAGCTCAGGGTGGCGGCGGCCTGGGCCGGCCGTTGCCAGCTCGGGGCGTTCCGCGCCGGGAACGGCGAGACGAGAAGCACGGTGGAACTGGACGGGGAGACGGCCCGGCTCATCCTGAGTGTCACCGTGGACCCGGCCGAGCATTTGCTGCAGCAGGCCGACATCCAGATAGCGGCCTGACGGCACCGGCGCCGATCGAACTCGTGTTTGACTGATGGCTTACACTCGAACGCATGACCGGACCAGCAACCCGGGGGACTCCGGGCCATGGGGTCCGGGGTGTCCCCGGCAAAGCATGAGCCCCCGGGCTAGCAGTACAGGGTTCGCTGCTGGACCTTGGTGATGAGGCGGCCCCGGGGCCGCTTGGGTCGTCGCTGCGGCGGACGGTCCTCGGCGATGGGGCCTGGATCGATATCCGGCCGGGCTGGATGACCGGCGCCGGCGTGCTGTTCGAGCCAGTTGCTCCGTTGCGTGCCATGGCGGGCCGAGAAGCGGCCGATGTATGACCGGGTCGTCGACGTCCCCCGCCTGCTGTGCTTCTACGCGGAAGGCCAGGCCCTCCCCGATCCTGCCCTTGAGCAGGCCAGGGAGGCGCTCAGCGACCACTACCGGGAGGAACTCGGCGAGCCTTTCAGCACCGCGGGTCTCTGCCTGTACCGGGACGGCCGGGACAGTGTCGCGTGGCATGGTGACACGATCGGGCGCGGTGCGACCTCCGACACCATGGTCGCGATCGTCTCCCTGGGCACCCCCCGTGCGCTGCTGCTCCGGCCCAACCGCGGTGGCCCCGCGCTGCGCCACGACCTCGGCCACGGCGACCTCATCGTGATGGGCGGCAGTTGTCAGCGCACCTGGCAGCACGCGGTGCCCAAGACCGCGAGGGCCACCGGGCCCCGGATCAGCGTTCAGTTCCGTCCCCGCGGGGTCCGCTGACTGGCCGAGCCCGCTTGACTGGCCGAGCCCGCTGACTGGGGATCAGGCCCGGCCGGGAAGCTGACCCTCCAGGAACCTGGCCACCAGCCCGCGGATCACGGTCGCCATCGAGAATCCGTGCTCGGCGCACCATTCGCGCAACTGGGCGTGCTGGTCGGTAGAGAAGCGGACCGGAACCACCTGCTGGCCCCCGGGCGGCGATGAACGCATCCCGAGCACGATGTCCGCCTGCGACAGCGCCCGCACGGACTGCGATTCGGGCGTCAGCCACATCGCACGGCGCTGCCGAGAGCTGGCGCGGCATGCGGTTGCCGAGACCGGCGAGGCCCACGAGCTCCAGAAGCTCGTCCCGCCGGTGGCGGCGCTCGGCTCGCGAGACGCGGCGGATGGAGAGCCCGAACTCGACGTTTTCGGCCACCGTCATGCTGCGGAAGAGGGCGTAGTGCTGGAAGACGAAGCCGACCTCGCGCTTCCTGGGCGGCAGATAGGTGACGTCCTGACCGTGGAGGAGCACCCGGCCGCCGTCGATCCCGGTCAATCCGGCGATCATCCGCAGCACCGTGCTCTTGCCGCTGCCGGAGGGTCCGAGGAGGACGAAGAACTCCCCGTCCGCGATCTCCAGGGAGATGTTGTTGACGACCGGATGGTCCTGGTACCGCTTGGTGAGCTGTTCGAGGACGATCGACATGGGCTCCTCGTCGCCTCCCTCAAGGGGTGGGTGACTAGAGCGGAGGTTAGAGTCCTCAGGTGATGCTGTCAGTCGAAAGGTGGTGACAAAGAACGGCCGTTTTGTCACCACCGGGAAGGCGCCGTAGACTTCCCGCCCCATGCGACCGCCTCTCACTCCCTACGCCGATCTCCGCAGCGGCCTCCCCGACGCGAGCTTCCTCACGATCGGCGGCCGCCAGATCCATGTGCTCCAGGCGGGCGGCGGCGAGCCGGTCGTCCTTCTCCATGGCTTCGGCGCCTCGACCTACAGCTGGCGAAACGTCCTTCCCGCCCTCGCCCGCTCGCACCGGGTGATCGCCCCGGACTTCCACGGCTTCGGGGCGACCGAGCGGCCGCGCGACTTCCCGAGCTACACCCGGGACGGGCAGGCGAACCTCGTTCTCGCCCTTCTCGATGCCCTGGGGATCGCGAGCGCTCACTTCGTGGGGCACTCCTACGGCGGCGCCATCTCGCTCTGGCTCGCCGACCGCCATCCGCAGCGGGTGCGCTCGCTCACCCTGGTCGATACCGCCGCCCCCACCTACCCCAACGACCGGCGGAATCGGCTCGTCCGCTGGAAACCCCTCGCCGGGCTCTTCCTCCACGGCCCCGTCCTCACCTCCTGGGGCGTCCGGCAGTCGCTTCAAGCCTCGATCGCCGATTCCCGGCTCGTCACCCCCGAGCTCGTCCGCGCCTATCTCGAACCCCTGCGGGTCGAAGGGGTGGACCTCGCCTTCAACGGCTTGACAGCGCCGCTCCCCGCGCCGGACGGGCCGGAGGTTCACCTCGCGAGCATCCCCCATCCCACCTTGGGCGTCTGGGGCACCCGGGACCGCCTCGTCGCCGTCGAGGACGGCAGGCGAGAGATCCTCCGCATGCCGCGCGGCGCCTTCGTCGAGCTCTCGGGGATCGGTCACATGCCGATGGAGGAGTGCCCGGAGGAGCTGGTGCGGATCGTGTTGTCGTTCCTGGCGCTCCAGGGCGCAAGGTAAGCTCGGGCCGTCGAGGCCCCGGCGCGCGAGCGGGAGCACACGCCGGGACTTTCCTACTGCAAACCCGAGCTACACGGCAGGGCGCCTGTGTCCTCCACGGGCTCGAAGGCCGTGTTCTGCGGGTTGACGTAGGTCCGCAGGACCCCGGTGACGCTGTCGGTCACGACGAGGCGGGTCTGGACGTCGGTCAGGCCGGAGCCGAAGATCCAGAAGTGACCGTTTAAAGCACAGCCGTCCACCACCTTCAAGAAGACCTCCACGTTGCTCGGGCTGAAGAACCAGAAGTAGGCGGAGTCGTCGGTGAGCGAAACCGCGTGGCCGGCTCCCGCCTGCCCTGCCGCCGTCGCATAGCTGGCGCTCACCGCGAAGCGCCCGCCGTGCAGGCAGAGGGTGGTGTCACCGGCCGCGCAGGGCGTGGGAGGGGAGGTCGTGAAAGCGAAAACTCCCTGCCCGAGAGTGCCGGCGTGCAGAGTCGATCCACCGGCGTCGACCACCAGGGCAGTGATCTGCGAGCCGGGAAGACCGTTGCCGATGGCGCTCCAGCTGACTCCGCCGTCCCGACTTTGGGAGACGCCATTCGGGCCGGCGGCGTAGACGACCGCGGGGCTCGTGGCGGGGATCGCCAGAAACTGGCAGGAAATGTCGCCGGTCACCCAGTGATCTCCGGCATCCGTGCTGCGGAAGAAGCTGTCGGCGGTGTCGCAAGCGTAGACCCTGGACGAATCGTTCGGATCGATCGCGATCGCGGAAACTGCGTATATCGTGCTCGACGGACCCACGTCCTTGGTGACCCAGGTCCGCCCTCCATCCGTCGATTTCTTGAGGATGTCGTGGCCGCCGGTGGCGGCATAGAGAGTCGACGGTGATCTCGGGTCGATCGCCAGAGCCAGGACCGGGACGTTGCCGATTCCCGTTTGCCTCCAGGTCTCACCTCCATTGAGGCTCTTCCATACTCCCGCTTCGAGGGTGCCGAGATAGAGGGTCGACGGGGTGACAGGATCGATCGCCAGTTCCAACCCGAACGGCACTTGCGGTAAGCCGTTGCTCGCGAGTGCCCAGTGTTGGCCGTCGTCCAAGCTCTTCACGACGCCAAAGTTGTTGATCGCATAGATCGTCGTGGGAGTGATCGGATCGACGGCAAAGGTGACGAGCTGAGACCCGGGAAGATTGAAGGTGCTCCAACTCAGGCCGCCATCGGTAGTCCTGAAACCGTCCCCGGAATCGGTGACGGCATAGACGGTCGACCGATCGGAAGGATCGATCGTGAGCGTCGAGATCACCGTGCCGACAAACCCCTGATGCGTCGCGGTCCAGGCCCTCGCAGCATCGGTGCTCTTGAAGACCCCTCCCCCGTAGCCGAAGGTACCGGCGTAGAGCGTCGACGGGTGGGTCGGATCGATGGCCAGCTCGAAAACCTGCTCGTTGCCCAGGCCGGCCCTCTCCCAGGTCGCGCCGCCATCGCCGCTCTTCACGATGCCGTTCCTTGAAGTCGCCACATAGAGCGTCGCCGAGGAGGTCGGGGCGATCACCAGGGCGGTCTCATCCACGTCGCCGTCCACGTTGAGATGGGTCCAGGTGGCGCCGCCGTCCGTGCTCTTGAAGGTCCCGTTGAGAATGTCGATGGCATAGAGGGTCCCGTGCAGCCCGGGGTCGACCACGAGCGCTCTCTGGGATGCCGCGATCGTCTTCGGGCCGTTCGGCAACGCGGCCCAGGTCTGGCCGCCGTTGGTGCTCTTGAAGAGCCCAGCCGGGTACACATCGGCATAGAGGGTCGAAGGGGTGGCGGGATCGATGGCGAGCTTCTGGATGCTGCTGGGGGTGCCGAAGGCCGCCGGGCCCGGCTGCCAACTGGCGCCGGAATCGGTGCTCTTAAAGACCTTGCCGGGCCCGCCGTTCAAGCCGGCGTAGAGGGTCGAGGGAGTGACCGGATCGATCGCCAGGGAGCTGACCGCGGCGGACGGGCTCACCGGAGTCGAGGTCCAGCTCTGGCCCCGATCGACGGTCTTGAAGACAGCCGAACCTCCGGCGACATAGAGAGTGGCGGGACTCTTCGGGTCGATCACCAGAGCGCTGATCGGTTCTCCTGCGGGAAAATTCGTCCGCTGCCAAGTGACTCCAGAATCGGCGCTCCGGAAGACGCCACCGAAGAAGTTGAGCGCCGCGTACACGAAGTTGGGCGAGGTCGGGTCGACCACGATCTCGGTCACGTCCCCGCCCTCGGGTCCGTGGCTCGTCCACTGCTCGACACCGGCAAGCGCCGGCCGGGAAAAGCTCGCCACCAGCATCGCCAGCAGAAGAGCGGACAGCAGGAGAGGCAGCTTGCCGGACGTCTTGCCTAAACTCGCCATGCGGGTTCCTCCGGAACGGTGTACAGGCCAAAATATCACCCTACCGTGCGGCAGACAAACGACGGCAGACGAACGCTTTATGCAGAACGGCAGGTCGGTTAGACTCCACCGATGCCGTCCCTCCGTTTGGTCGCCACCTGCGCCCTCGGTCTCGAGGAATTTCTGGATGCCGAGCTGGCGGAGCTCGGCGCCGCCCGGCGCGAGCGCCAGCGGGGGGCGGTCACCTTCGTCGGCGGCTGGGACGACTGCTGGCGGGCGAACTGGCGGCTGCGCACCGCCAACCGGGTGCTCGTCGAGTTGGGACGCTTCACGGCGGTCGACGGGCCGGGGCTCGCGGCCGGGGCGCTGTCGCTCGTCAAAGGGCGGACCGGCGGGATCGCGGCGGGTGGGATCGACCCGGGCGCCCTTCTCCACCCCGATCGCAGCTTCGCCATCCACGCGACGGTCGCCGACGCCGCCATCCGCGACAGCCGCTGGGCGGCGCTCTCGGTCAAGGATGGCATCGTCGACGGGCAGCGCGAACGCTACGGCCGGCGGGCGGACGTCGATCGGCAGGATCCGGATCTCCATCTCCGCCTCCGGCTCCACGGGACCGAGGCCACGCTCCTCCTCGATACCTCAGGAGAACCCTTGGACCATCGCGGCTACCGGGAGGTGAGTGCCGCCGCCCCGGTCCGCGAGCAGCTGGCCGCGGCCTGCGTTCTCGCCTCCGGCTGGGACGGGACGGGGCCGGTCGTCGACCCCATGTGCGGCTCGGGAACGCTGCTCGTCGAGGCCGGCTGGATCGCCCTCGGCCGGGCGCCGGGGTCGCTCCGCGAGCATTGGGCCTTCGAGCGGCTGCCCGGTTTCGACGCCGCGGCTTTCGAGCGCCTCCGCCGCGAGCCCCTGCCGGCGCCGGGTCCGGGCGTCCGCCTCTACGGCAACGATCTCGCGCCGGCGGCGCTCCGCGCCGCCCACACCAATCTCGACCGCGCCGGTCTCGCCGGACGGGCGACCCTTCTCAAGGGAGATTTTCGCGCGCTGACGCCACCGGCCGAGGGGCCGGGTCTGGTCGTCGTCAATCCGCCCTATGGCGAGCGGGTGGAGGAAGATCTGGACCAGTGGCAGGCGCTGGGAGACCTCCTGAAGCGCCAGTTCAAGGGCTGGCGCGCCACAGTCCTGGCAGGTGGGCAGAGCCGCGGCAAAGGGATCGGCCTACGGCCGCGGCGGCGCATCCCGGTCTGGAACGGACACTTGGAGGCCCGCATCCTCCTCTTCGACCTCTTCTAGGAGATCTTCAGAGGCTGCGCTTCTTGGCGCGCAGCCCACGCCGGCTACCGCCGTCCTTGCGCGGCTTGGGGGGCGGGCTGCCGAAGCCGCCACCACCGCCACCGCCGCCGTAGCCGCCACCACCCCCGCCGCCGTAGCCGCCGCCACCGAAGCCGCCACCGCCGCCGCCGAAGTCACCGCCACCACCGCCGCCACCGTAGCCGCCGCCGTAGCCGCCACCCCGCGGGCCGCCGCCACCCCCACCGCCGCCGGGAGTACGCTCACGCGCCTCGTTGACGTTGAGATTGCGGCCCCCGAAATCGCGACCGTTGAACTCCGAAACCGCCTTCTGGGCCTCCTCCTCGGTCGACATCTCCACGAAGCCGAAGCCCCGCGACCGGCCCGTGGCCCGGTCGGTCATCACCGTCGCCGACTTGCAGGTTCCGGCCTGCGAGAACAGCTCGGAGAGCTCCTCGCTGGTGGTGTTGAAAGACAAATTACCGACGAACAACCTAGTCCCCATCGTTTCTCCTCGGCCTTAAGGCCGGTCGCTCTTGCCGACATGAGGTCGCCGGCACAAACACGGATCGAGCGCACTCCCCGCCAGCGGTAGAGCTGGCAGATGTCGCACGCTAGAACGCATTTTTCTGGAATATAGCAGGGACGCCATGCCTCGCGCAAACAGGTCCGAGCGGCCCGACGAGAGACGTCATACGGGTCCCCCCGGAGATCTTCTTTTTACCGCCCTTGGTCCGCTTGACTTACGCTTTTATTACGCCTAAGATCCATCCATGCAAGCGGAGGCTTCCAGAATCCATCCAAAGGATGAGAAGGTGACGGGGACGCGAGGCCCCGCCACTGCCGGGCAGCCCTAGCGATACGCGGCCCTTTGCCGCGGCAAGGAGACAACGTGCAAAGATCGATTTTGACAGGCCTCGGACCGGCCCTGCGCTGGCTCCGCGACCGGCGCGGCAGGAAGCAGTACGAGGTGGCCAATGCGGCAGGAATCACCAAGGGCATGCTCTCGGCCTATGAGACCGGGCGCCAGCGCCCCTCCCTGGACACCCTCGACAAGGTGCTGGAGACCCTGGGGTGCGATTTGAACGACCTCCACAACTCCCTGCGGATCGTCAACGGCGAGCCCGCGGGCCTCATCCGCTCCGAGCGGCGCTCCCCCTGGCCGAGTCTGGGCGGTGGGCCGGGCGGCAAAAGCGGCGGCGAGGTCGACATCTACGAGTCTCTCGGGATCACCGAGCGGCTGCCGGAGCAGGAAGAGAAGGCGCTGACCGAGATGCTCCAGGGCTTCCACCGCCTCCTGCGCTTTTTCCATCTCGGAACGACGGAGGGCGCTCGGCCCCCCGGCGGCGAGGCCGCCGAGGGTGCCGAGGCCTCGCCAGCCGGTGAGGACGAAGAGTCGGCGGACTGAAGCGTCGGGGAGTGGACGAAGGCGGGCGGACCAGGTAGTCTCGGGGTTCCAGGCCATGGACTCTCTTCCGATCCTCCTCCGTCCCGCGGAGCATGCCGTCTACGGTCCAAAGGGCATGGGGAAGAGCACTCTTTTCCAGTCCGAGCGCCTTCTGGTCGGGTTGAACGCCTTCGAGCCCGGCCAGGAGCACCGTCTCCACGCTCACGCCGGGATGGACAAGCTCTACCACGTCCTCGCCGGGAGCGGCCTCTTCCTCCTCCAGGGGCGGGAGGAGCCGATGGAGGCCGGGATGATGCTGATCGCTCCCGACGGCGTGCCGCATGGCGTCCGCAACAACGGGAGCGAGCGGCTTCTCGTCCTGGCCATCCTCGCGCCCTCGCCTTGAAAAGTTTCTCAGCGCACCTGCCACAGCTTGTGCTGCTGGACCGACAGCCGCCAGGGCGGGTTCTGGCGGACGAGTTGGATGCACCAGTCGAGAGTGCGGGGATCGACCGCGGGGCCGTCGAAGGCCGGTGAGATGAGGTAGTGCTCGGCCTCGACGACCGTCCGCGGAACCGCCTGGCCGTAGCCGCGGACGTACTTGACCTCTCGGGCCGTGCGCTGCCGGATCGCATGCTCGGCGACCTTCGGAGAGACCGTCACCCAGTCGATTCCGGTGGGCAGGGCGACGCTGCCGTTGGTCTCGACGGCGAGTTGGTAGCCCGCGTCGTGGAGAGCGTCGATGAGCTCGCGGTCGACCTGGAGCGCCGGCTCGCCGCCGGTCAGCACCACCCACCGGCAGTCGGCGGAAAGGACCGTCAGCTCCTCCCGGATCTCCGGGATCGTCATCGGCCGGCCCGACTCGAACTCGGTATCGCAGTCGAAACCGTGGGTCTCCACCTTGCATGCCAGATTGCAACGCGCGAAGCGCAGGAAGAGGTTGGGCGTGCCGGCGCGCACTCCCTCCCCCTGCAGGCTGTAGAAGATCTCGTTGACGACATAGCGCTCCACGACCGGGAACTCTAGCAGGACCGGGCTCGTAGTCTTCCGCCGTCTCCCGGGGCCTTGCCGGATTCCCCGTTACGGGGCACAATAGAGTCGCTTCTTAAAAGATAGGGTCGTTCAAACGGATCGTCCCTCTCCCGTGCACTCGCGCCGGAGGCGGCCGCGGACCGGAGGTCTGTTTTTGCTCAAAGATTTTCTGCGCCAGGTGTCTCTCTTCGCGGACTTGGACGAGGACCAGCTCTCCCGCCTGGCGGGATTCGCCAGCGAGGTGAGCTATCCGGCGAACCACGTTCTCTTTCGCGAGGGGGATGCGGTCGATTCGTTCTACCTCGTTCGCGAAGGGGGTGTCACGGTCTTCCGCGACACCAAAGGGAAGCCCATCCAGCTCCTCGCTCGGCTAGAGGAGGGAGGATACTTCGGTGAGATGGGGCTCTTGAACCGGGCTCGCCGCCTGGCCTCGGCGCGCACCTCGGGACCTACCCGGCTTCTGCGGATCGACAAGACCGACCTCCTCCAGGTTCTTGCCGACAATCCGGGGCTGGAGCTCAAGTTCCGCGCCGAGATCATCCGCCGGCATGGCATGAACGTCTCGTCGCTCCTCGGGCTCGCCGGTCAGCGCGACGTCCGCATCCGCCTCGGGGTGCCGGCCGAGGCCCGCTTCGGCGATGGCAGCCGGGTCGAGTTGATGCTCGAAAACCTCTCGCTCGGCGGCGTCGCCGTCTCCGGCCTCACCGGCGGCCTGCCCAAGGGCCAGCGTACCCAGTTCGCCCTCGCTCCCCGCGGCCAGCCGCCCATCCTGGACGTCGCCGGCACGGTCACCTGGCGCGAGGGCGATGCCGCCGGGGTCGCCTTCGACGCCCTGCGGCCCGGTGAAGAGGCGATCATCTATCGCGCGTTGCGGCGTTTTCTGGACGTCCGGGTGTAGACGGTACCCTCGCCAGGCGCTCTTTCAGATGCGCCACGATCTTCGGACCGTGATCGCGGGAGTTCTCGATGAAGATGAGGTCCGTGCGCTGTCCGGCCTGGAGGGTTCCGGCGACGTAGAGGCCGGGGACGTTCGACTCGCAGGTCTCCGGGTCGTGCTGGGGGATCAGGGTCTGGGCGTCGACCTCGATGCCGCAGCGGCGTTCGAGCTCGATGTCCGGCCGGTAGCCGATGAGGACATAGGCGGCGACGGCGGGGAGGGTCTCGGCGCCGGTGGGGGTCTGGACCTCGACGCCGCCGGGACCGAAGGCGGTGACGACGGTGTTCATCCGGGCCTCGATCGAGCCCTCGGCGATGCGGTTCTCGATGTCGGGTTTCAACCAGTACTTGATCCCCGGGCGGAGCTCCGGCCCGCGGTGGACGAGGGTGACCCGGCCACCGTTTCGCCAGATCTCCAGGGCCGCCTCAGCCGCGGTGTTGCCGGCGCCGACGATCACGACGTCCTGCGCGAAGTGCGGATAGGGCTCCTTGTAGCGGCGGTGCACCCAGGGGAGATCCTCCCCGGGCACGCCCAAACGCTTGGGGTTGTCCCAGTAGCCGGTCGCCAGAGCCACCGCGCGCGCCCGGCGGACGGACGGCTCGCCCTTCTGGCCCTCGGCCCGCTCGCCGGCCGGCCGGGAGGTCACCCGGAAGAGGTCGCCGTCCTTCTGGACCTCTAGAACCTCCTCGTAGAGGGCGAGCGGCACCCGGTAGCGCGCCACGACGGCCGCGTAGTAGGCCAGTGCCTCGCGGCGGCTCGGCTTGTCCTCGGGAGTCGAGAAGGGGATGCCGGCGATCTCCAGCCGGTCGCGGGTGGTGAAGAACTGCAGGAAGGTGGGGTACTCCTGGATCGAAGCCGTGAGCGGCCCGCGGTCGATGACGAGCACCGAGAGGCCCTCCCGGCACGCCTCAGCGCCGATCGCGATGCCGGTCGGGCCGGCTCCCACCACCAGGATGTCCAAAATCTCGTCGCTCATTTCCCTCTCTCCTCGGCAGGCACGGGCCCGCTCCTACTCTTCCATCGCGTTTTGAGTCGATACAGCGGATCGATCGGCCCGATCCCGCTCCCCAGGGGGTAGGCGGCGGCGATCGCCCCGGCCACATACTCTATCGCTCCCGCCGCGGCCGCCGGTAACGGCTCCCCCACCGCGAGCCGCGCCGCCAGGGCGGCGGCCAGGGTGCAGCCGGTGCCGTGGGTCGAGCGGACGGCGAGCCGAGGATGGACGAACCGGTGCCAGGTTCCCCCCGCCCTCTCTCCCGTGAACAGTAGGTCAACCAGATCCCCACCTTCGCCCTCCGGAGCATGGCCGCCCTTGGCGAGCACCGCCGGGCCGCGCCGGGCGAGCGTCTCTACCGCCCGCCGCCTCTCCTCTTCTCTTGCAACTTCGCTTGCAACCGGCAGGCCGGTCAGACGGGCGAGCTCCGGAAGATTGGGGGTGACGACGGTCGCGAGCGGCAAGAGATCCTCAAGGAGCGCCGAGACGGCCTCCTCCGCGAGGAGCGCCACGCCCCCCTTCGCGAGCAGCACCGGGTCGAGGACGATCGGGAGGGGGGGCCCCCCCCGCTCTCTCGATCGAGATGGAAACGGAGGCGCGCGGCCACCGCCCGGACGACCTCGGCGCTCCCCAGCATGCCGATCTTGATCGCGTCGGCCCCGAGGTCGCCCAAGACGGCGTCGATCTGCGCCGCGACGATCTCGGGGGGAATGGGATGGATCGCGGTCACCCCGCGGGTGTTCTGAACGGTGACGGCGGTGACCGCGCTCATCCCGTAGGCGCCATGGGCGGCGAAGACCTTCAAGTCGGCCTGGAGGCCCGCGCCGCCGCCCGAGTCCGAGCCGGCGATCGTCAGCAGGCGCGGCGGCGTCCCCCGGAAACGCCGGTCCCGGGCCTCCGGGCTCACGCCGGGTGCGGGGCCGTCGCCGTGCGCCGGCGCGCGAGCCAGAGCCCGCTGACCAGGAGGAGGACGAGGAGGCTGATCGCCTGGGCGAGGGTGAAGGGGCCGAGGAAGCGGTCGTCCTTGGCGCGCAGGATCTCGACCAGGAAACGCTCGATGGCGAGGAGGCCGAGGATGGGGAGGGCCGTGCTGCCCGGGCCGCCGCCGCGCTTGAGCAGGCGCACCCCGATCGCCCAGATGGCGAGGCAGAGGAGGGTCTCGTAGACCTGGGTGGGGTGGACGCGGACGAGGGCGCTGTCGGGGAGGCTCGCCGGCAGGTTGACATGGAAGTTGTCGCGCAGCGACCCCGCCGTCGTCGGCGGCAGGCCGACCGGGAAGGCGACCCCCCAGGGGAGCGAGGTCGGCCGGCCGTAGTCGTCGCCGACGAGGAAGCAGCCGACGCGGCCGATGGCATAGCCCAGGGCGAGCGCCGGGACGGCGGCGTCGAGCACCGGCCAGGCCGGCAGGCGCCGGTGGCGCATGGTGTAGAGGACGGCCGCGGCGCCGAGGATGAAGCCGCCGTACCAGACCAGGCCGGAGCGGTCGAAGAGCAGCCGCCAGCTGTGATAGAGGATGGCGTAGTAGATCTTGGCGCCGACGATCCCGCCGACCCCGGCGGCGAAGACGAGGGCGGAGGCGTCCTCCTCGTCGCCGATCCCCTGGAGGCGCATCCCCCAGCGCAGTTGGAGGTAGCCGCCGACGAAAGCGAGGACCAGCATGACGCCGAAGGGGCTGATCGAGAACGACCCGATGTGGAAGAGCTCTTGGATCATGGGCTGGTCTTCAAGTCCTGGGGTTCTGGTGCCTGGTTTGGGGTCATCGGCCCCGCAGGGGGGCCCCGAACGCGGCGCAATGGTAGCAGAAGGGGGCCTCTCCGCTCCGCCGCGGGGGGTGAGGGCCCTCCGCCTGCGGTAGAATCGCCGTCTCCATGATCTCCGAGGTCACCCGGGACTGCTTCGCCCGCCTGGCGGAGAAGGTGCGCCTCCTGGGGAGCGGCGGGCGCTGGCTCGTGCTCACCCACGACAATCCCGACCCCGACGCCCTCGCCGCGGCGAACATCCTCGCCCAGCTCCTCTCCCGGGTGCTGAAGCAGCAGGCGACCGCCGCCTACGGCGGCATCATCGGCCGGGCGGAGAACCGGGAGATGATGCGCGCCCTCCGCCTGCCGCTCGCCCACATCCGCACCCTGGACCTAGGAAGCTACGACCACTTCGCCCTCGTCGACACCCAGCCGCGGACCGGCAACAACCAGCTACCCTCCCGGGTGGTGCCGGAGATCGTCATCGACCACCACCCCTTGAGGAAGCCGACCCAGGCGACCCCGTACCACGACGTGCGGCCGACCTACGGCGCGACGGCGACGATCCTCGCCGAGTATCTCCTCGCCTCCGGCCTGCGCTCGACCCACGCCGTCGCGACCGCCCTGGTCTACGCCATCCGCTCGGAGACCCAGGACTTCGCCCGCGAGTACGCCGGGCACGACAAGGAGATCTACGACATCTTCTTCCCCGAGGCGAACCACCGCCTCCTCGCCCGCATCCAGACCCCGCGCCTGCCCTTCACCTACTTCAGCAACCTCCACGAGGCTCTGGAGAACCTGGAATCGGTCGACACCCTGGTCGTCTCCCACCTGGGGCCGGTCGAGCAGCCCGACATCATCCCCGAGATCGCCGACCTCCTCCTCCGCATGGAGGGGAAGACCTGGTCGCTCGCGACCGGCCTCTACGGCGACCGCATCTATCTCTCCATCCGGACCACCAACCCCCGGGCCGACGCCGGCACCCTGATGCGCCGCCTCCTCGGCCGCCGCGGCAAGGGCGGCGGCCACGGCCGCACGGCGGGCGGCTGGATCGACGTCGCCAAGGTGCCGCATCCGGAGCGCAATGCCGTGCAGCGGGATGTCGCGACGCGGCTCGCGGGCGAGCTCAAGAAAGAGCCGGGGAAGATGGCAAAGGTGGCTTTGGAGACCGGTCGGGGCGGGAAGGGCGAGCCCGGCTGAGGGCCGGCGGGCCCCTGCCTCCCCTGCAACCCTCCCTCCTCTCCTTGCGTAGAAAGCCCATTCGACCCTCGGGTCCCGCCGGCGGAAGTCCGCGCCGGCTCCGCGTCCTATAGGAGACACCATGCTCGGGAAACGCCTCTCCCTCTTCGCCGCGGCCGTCCTCCTGATGCTCGCCGGCGCCCTTCAAGCGACATCGGCGACATCAACCCCCACCACCCGGACGACCCAGCTCCTCCGCTTCCCCGACATCCATGGGGACAAGGTCGTCTTCTGCTACGGCGGCGATCTGTGGATCGCGACGATCACGGATTCCGGCTCTGGCGGCTCTGTCGGGTCGGCGACGCGGCTGACCGCCCACCCCGGGCTCGAGCTCTTCCCCAAGTTCTCCCCCGACGGGCAGTGGATCGCCTTCACCGGCCAGTACGACGGCGACGAGCAGGTCTATGTCATCCCGGCGACGGGCGGCGTCCCCCGCCAGCTCACCTTCTATCCCGCCGTGGGCCCGCTCCCCGCCCGCCTGGGTTACGACAACCAGGTGTACGGCTGGACGAACGACGGCAAGGCGGTCGTCTTCCGCAGCCTGCGCGAGGGCTGGGATCACCGCGACTCCCGCCTCTACCGGGTGCCCGCGACCGGCGGCCTGCCCGAGGCCTATCCCATGCCGCTCTCGGGGGCCGGCGACCTCTCCCCCGACGGCACCCAGGTCGTCTACTCGCCGTTGTTCCGCGATTTCCGCACCTGGAAACGCTACGAGGGCGGCTGGGCCGAGGATCTCTTCATCTTCGATTTGAAGACCCACAGGCAGGAGAACATCACCCACCACCCGCGGACCGATCGCGATCCCATGTGGATCGGCGACAAGATCTACTTCGCCTCCGACCGCGACGGCACGCTCAATCTCTACTCCTACGACCTCAAGAGCAAGGCGACGACGGAGCTCACCCACGAGAAGCGCTACGACGTGCGCTGGCCGAGCCGGGGAGAAAACGGCGAGATCGTCTATGAGCTGGGCGGCGAGCTTCAGGTCTATGACACCAGGACCGGACGGGTGCGCGCGCTCGCCATCTCGGTGCCGACCGACGCGCTCGCTCTGCGCCCCTCGCGGGTCTCGGCGGAAAAGCAGATCGAGGACTTCTCCCTCTCGCCCCAGGGGGAGCGGGCCCTCTTCGTCGCCCGTGGCGACGTCTTCTCGGCACCGATCGAGAAGGGCAACACCCGGAACCTCACCCATTCGAGCAACGCCCACGACAAGTGGGCGCGCTGGTCGCCCGACGGGGCGAAGGTCGCCTTCCTCTCCGATCTCTCCGGCGAGGACGAGCTCTATCTCGTCGACCAGGCGGGGGGCCAACCCGAGCGCATCACGACGGACGGCAAGGTGATGCGCTACGCACCCGCCTGGGCGCCCGACGGCAAACGCCTCGCCTGGAGCGACAAGGACGGCAAGCTCTGGGTGGTGACTCTCGCGAGCCGGAAGGTCGTCGAGGTCGCCCAGGACCCGGGCGGCAACCTCCTCGACTACACCTGGTCGCCCGACGGTTCCTATCTCGCCTTCAGCCTGTCGAACGAGAGCGGCCTGCGCACGATCCAGGCATGGAGCGTCGCGGAGGGGAAGCTCCGGCGGGTGACGAGCGAGATGAGCAACGCCCACGAGCCCGCCTGGGACCCCGAGGGACGCTATCTCTACTATCTCTCCGAGCGGGATCTCACCGCCCAACTGTCGGGTTTCGAGCTCAACTATGCGGTCAACCGGGCGACCGGGATCTTCGCGCTCGCCTTGAGGAAGGATGTGGGGCATCCGTTCCCGCCGGAGAGCGACGAGGTCGGGAAGAAGAACACGGACGAACAGGAAAAGAAGAAGAAAGAAGAAAAAGCGGAGGAGAAGGCGCGCAAGGGGCTGAAGATCGATTTCGCGGGCCTGGAGGAGCGGGTGGCGGCGGTGCCGGTCGAGGCGGATAATTACTCCGGCCTGAAGGCCACGGCGGAGGCGTTGCTCTATGTCCGGAGCGGCGCTCCGTTCCTCGGCCGGGAGAGCGCCCCGAAACCGGCGCTGGTCTTCTTTTCGCTCAAGGAGCGCAAGGAGTCGGTCCTGGCGGAGGGAATCGACGGGTATGACGTCTCGGCCGACGGCGGCAAGGTTCTCGTCCAGTCCGGCCCCGCTTTCGCTCTTTATGACGCCAAGCCGGACGGCAAGGACCACAAGAAGACGGTCTCGACCGCCGGCCTGGTCGTCGACCGGGTGCCGGCCGAGGAGTGGGCGGAGATCTTCAACGAGGTCTGGCGGCGCTACCGCGACTTCTTCTATGTCCCCAACATGCACGGTTACGACTGGCAGGCGATCGGCGAAGAGTACAGGCCTCTGGTGAAGGAAGTCGCCCACCGCTCGGATCTCAACTACGTCCTGGGCGAGATGATCGGCGAGCTCAACACCTCCCATTCCTATGTCGATGGCGGCGATTTCGACAGCCCGGAGCGGCCGAAGGTCGCCCTCCCGGGCGCCGATTTCGCCCTCGATCGAGATGCCCGCCGCTACCGGATCGCCCGGATCTACGCCGGCGAGAACGACGAGGAGCGCTACCGCTCGCCCTTGACCGAGATCGGCGTCGACGCCCGGGTCGGCGACTACGTCCTGGCGATCGACGGCGCCGAGCTGGCTTCTGACGACAACCCCTACCGGCTTCTCCGCGGCAAGCTCGGAGGTACGGTCGAGCTGACCCTGAACGACCGTCCCACCCTGGACGGCGCCCGGAAAGTGGTCGTCCGGCCGATCGAGAGCGAGGGGCAACTCCACTACCTCGCCTGGGTGCGGGCGAACCGCGAGCGGGTGGCGAAGCTCTCAGGCGGAAAAGTGGGTTACCTTCACATCCCCGACATGGGAGGGGACGGCCTGCGCGAGTTCATCAAGGCCTTCTATCCCCAGGTCCGCAAGGAGGGACTGGTCATCGACATCCGGAACAACGGCGGCGGCTTCGTCTCGGAGATGATCCTCGAGCGGCTGCGGCGCGAGCTTCTGTCGACCGGCATCTCGCGCAACGCCCTCTATACCGGAACCTACCCGGTGACGATGTTCTGGGGCTCGCTCGTCTGCATCGAGAACGAGCTCACCGCCTCGGACGGCGACGTCTTCGCCGCCATGTGGAAGGAGGCCAGGCTCGGTCCGGTGCTCGGCAAGCGCTCGTGGGGCGGCGTCGTCGGCATCAGCGGCCACGGCCCGCTCTTGGACGGCGGCAACGTCTTCGTCCCCGAGAGCGCCTCGGCGTCGGCCGACGGCAAGTGGATCATCGAAGGGCACGGAGTCGACCCCGACATCGAGGTCGAGAACGATCCCATCTCCGTCCTCGACGGGCGGGACCCGCAGCTCGAACGCTCCGTCGCAGAGGTGCTGAAGCGGATGGCGGACCACCCCCGGCACCTCCCGACCCGACCGGCCGATCCGGTGAAGACCCAGCAATAGAGGCGAGGAAAAGAGGAAGCGATGCGACCGATGAAAACGCCGAAGAGGATCGAAGCCCCCATCCTGGCCTGCCTTCTGGCCGCGTTCCTGGCCACCCCGTCCGGCCTCCGGGCCGCCGCTCCCGCTCCGCCTCCCGCTCTGCCCCCGCAGACGGATGCCGCGGCCCGCGAGGTGGAAGCGGCGATGCAGCAGTACACCGTGCTCCTCAAAACCGGCCCGGCGGAGGCCACGGCGGCCCTCTTCACGGCGGACGGCGAGCTCCTCGAGCCGGGCCTCGCCGCCCTGCGCGGCCGGGAGGCCATCCAGACCTTCCTGGCGCCGGTCTTCGCCGCCGTCGTCGTCGAGTCCGCCAGCACCGAGAGCGATGCCGTCGAGGTCTACGGCGACGCCGCCTACCAGTGGGGCACCTACCGGCAGCGGGTGGCGGAGAAGGGGAAGGCCGCCAACGACTACCACGGCCGCTACGTCGCCTCCTGGCGCCGCGAGGCGGACGGTCGCTGGCGGCTGGCGAAGATGCTCGTCCAGCCCTTCCCGTGAGCGGAGCCCGAGCGGAACTGTCACCGGGAAGCTACCGACTCGCCCTCCGGGATCGGCTCCTCCCTGCGATAGGATATGACGTCGAAGCGAGACAACACCCTGTAAGGAGGAGCGACGCATGAGTGAAGGACAGCGGGAAGATCAGAAGGTGCTGGGCAAGTTCGTCTGGCGCGATCTGGTGACGAACGACATCGACCAGGCCATCCGGTTCTATACCAGCCTCTTCGGTTGGACGATCAAGGAGGCCGACATGGGTCCGGGTGGGACCTACAAGATGATCCGCACAGCGGGCACCGAGCACGGCGGCTTCATGGCCCTGGACCCGAGCACCGGCGCGCCGCCGCACTGGGTCTCCTACTGCACGGTCGACGACGTGGCGGCCGCCGTCGCCACCGCCGAGCAGCGCGGTGGGAAGACGCTCGTCCCGCCGACCGACATCCCGGGCGTCGGCACCTTCTCCATGATCGCCGACCCGCAGGGCGCCGTGATCTCCCCCTTCAAGCCGGTCACCTGGGCGGGCGAGGGGATCACCCAGCCCTGGCCCGCGGGGACCTTCTGCTGGCAGGAGCTCCACGCCCAGGATCCCGAAGGCGAAGGCAAGTTCCACGCCGAGGTCTTCGGCTGGAAGGTCTCCTCCATGGACGCGGGCATGGGCCCCTACTACGTCTTCAAGCGCGACAATGGCGTGGACGGCGGCGGGATGCTCCCGAAGTCGGGGGGACAACACGTTCCCTCGGCCTGGCTCCCCTACATCGCGGTCGAGAACACGTCGGAGAGCGCCGCCAAGATCACCGAGCTGGGGGGCAAAATCTGGGTCGAACCGACGGATATCCCCAGCGTCGGCCGTTTCGCGGTGGCGACCGATCCTCAGGGCGCCCATTTCGCCATCCTGGGACCGTCGAGCTAGCTCCAGCGTGCAAGCGGCGGGGCGAGCCCCGGCTGGCACGAAGGCCCAGCCGGGGCCGGATTGAGCCCGCAGAGGTGTCAAAATTGTCGCGAAAGGGCCGGTCAATACGGGTGCTCCTACGCGGGCGGCAGCGGCAGCGATCCAGATGTCATTGGAAGGCACCAGAGCTCTTCATCATTCCGCTCCGTCAACGAGGAGGAACTCGATCGCTTCGACGCAGCGGTGTTATGGGGCGACGCCACCTCACCCCTCCGAACCCGCCCCGCGCTCGGCGAGCATCCGCTCGACCTCCTCGGGGGAGAGGCTGTCGAGCTTCGCCAGCAGCCGGGCGATCTTCTCGCTTTCCGGCTCGCCCTCCGGGCGGAGCTGGTCGATGCGCTCGGCGAGGGCCGCCGGGGTGGAGAGCTCGAAGAGGATGGGGAAGGGCAGGTCGACGCCGAAGGTGTCGCGCACCCGGGCGGTCACCTGGGTGGCGAGGAGGGAGTTGCCGCCGAGATCGAAAAAGCTGTCGTGGATGCCGACCTCCTGGAGCCCGAGGAGCCGCTGCCAGATCTCGGCGAGCCGCCGCTCGGTGTCCGTCGACGGCGGGACGTAGGGGTTGCGGAGGTTGGGGCGGGCGTGGAGCACGGCCCCGACCGCCGAGGCGGCCGGGACGGCCGGGGCGGAAGCCGACCGCAGGCGTTCGATCCACTCCCCCGGCTCTTCCGGCGCGGCGACGAGGCGGCCCACGGCGCCGGCCGCGAGGAGGAAACGCAGGGCGAGCGGGAGAGGAGCGGGCGCGGCGCTCTCTCCCTCATCCCGATGGAGGACGGCCCAGGGGAAGGGGCTCCTCTCGGACTGCTCCTCGGCAAAGGCGGCCGCCTGGGCATCGACGGCGGCGGCGAGGAGCTGGCCGGCGCCGGAGCGGGCGGCGAGGCCGGTCGCGAGCAGGCAGAAGCCGGGCGGGTGAGACGCCAGGAGCCGGGCGAGGGTGGCGAGCCGCTCGGCCGCCAGGGCGAGAACCTCGTCCAGGCGCTCGCGGGTAGCGAGCGGCAGGGGCAGCTCGGGGAGCTCCAAGCCGAGCCCTTCTTTCACCAGGACACCCGCGATCCCCCCGGCGCGGGCGGCGGCGGCGAGGGTCTCAGCAAGCTTCGCCTCGTCCGCGAGATCGTCCAGCTCGACGACCGCGCCGACCGCGCCGCCGGACGGCGCGGCTCCGGGGGGCAACGGCAAGGGCTCGAAGGTCCGCACCCAGCGCTCGGCCCCACGGAGGGCGACGGCGGCGCTGTCGGCGAGGCCCGGCGGCTCGGCCGGGGCGAGGAGCTCGGCGAGGAGGGCGTCGAGCCAGGCCTCCCGCCGCCGGGGCGAGACGGGAGGGTGGGCGTCGACCGTCCGGCAGATGATCCCCGGGAGCTCCCGCGGCAGCAGCTGGCAGAGGGCGGCGAGCGGCGCCAGCTCGGGGCGGAGAGGGTCCTCCGCCGTCACTCGGGCGAATCCGTTGCCGACGACCAGGGCGCGCAGGTCCGCGAGCGGGCCGGGAGCGTCGGGAGAGATCCGCGCCGCCAGGGCGTGGACGAGGGAGAGCAGGCTGTGGAGGCCGCGGCTCCGCTCCTCCGTGGTCGTCGCGGTTTCGGCGGTTGCCGGGAGGCTCCAGAGATGGACGATCCGGGTGGGCAGGGGGCCGCGGAGGGCGAGGGCCGCGAGAAGCGCGCCGTAGTCCTCGCGGCGCTGGGGATCGAGGGTGAAGACGCCGGTCTCCCCCTCCCCGGGCGCGAAGCGGTCGCCCGCGGCGGTGGCGGCGACGACAGCGACCGCGGCTCCCCGGGTACGGAGGCGGTCGGCGAGGGCCGTCCCCAGACCTGCACTGTCGGTAAAGACAAGCCAGCGCCCCGCCGTGAGGTCGGCGGCGGTCGGAACCGGTAGCGAGGGCGTGCGCCGGAAGGCGGGCAGGTAGAGACCGCTTGCGCTGAGCCGGGCCGCGGGCGTGGCGCGGCTGGCGCTCTCGATCCGGTCGCTCCGATCCCTCCGATCGATCCAATACCGCTGGCGCTCGAACGGGTAGGACGGCAGGGAGACCCGGCGCCGCCGCTCCGTGGCGTAGACCCGCGGCCAATCGATCTCCACCCCGGCGAGCCAGAGCTTGCCGAGGCTCTCCAGGAGGACCGCCCGGTCGGGCCGCCGCTCGAAGGCCCCGGGGAGCACGGCGACGGCCACGGGATCGCTCTCCGGCCGGCCCGCGAGCTGCAGGGCGAGGGCGGAGAGGCTCGCGCCGGGACCGATCTCGACGAGGACCCGGCCGGGCTCGCGCCACAGCTCGGCGATTCCCGCGGCGAAACGGACGGGCCGCAGGAGGTGCTTCGCCCAGTACTCCGGATCGGTCGCTTCGGCAGCCGTGATCCAGGTGCCGGTGACGTTCGAGAGGTAGGGGATGCGCGGCGGATGGAGCGCGATCTCCCGCGCCGCCGCCGCCAGGGGGCGGGCGGCCGGGGCGAGCAGGGGGCAGTGGAAGGCGTGGGTCGTGCGCAGCCGACGGGCGGCGATCCCCGCTTCAGAGAGCCTCCGTTCGAGCGCTTCGATCGCGGCGGGCGGCCCGGCCGCGACCGTCGCCTGCGGGCCGTTCACCGCCGCGATCGCCAGGCCTGCCGGGAGAAGAGCCGCAAGCTCCGCCTCGGAGAGCGGCACCGCGAGCATCGCTCCCTCGGGGAGAGCGTCAATGAGCCGCGCCCGTAGGGCGACGAGCCGCGCCGCGTCGGCGAGCGAGAGGACCCCGGCGAGACAGGCGGCCACGTACTCGCCGAGGCTGTAGCCGATCATCGCCTGCGGGACGAGGCCCCAGCCGAGGAGGAGGCTCGCCAGGGCGTAGTCGAGGGCGAAGATCGCCGGCTGAAGGAGCGCCGTGCGGTCGAGCGGCGTCTCCAGCGTTTCCGATGTCTCCAGGTTCGCCGGGGCGCGCCCGAGCATCTGCCGGAGATCGAGCGAGCCCTCCTCGTCCCCTCCGGCCTCCCCTTCCGTCCCCGCCGTCGCCGCCGAAAAGAGCAGCCCCGCCAGGTCGGCCCCGACGTGCGGCGCCAAGAGAGCGGCGGCGCGGTCGAAAGCCTCCCGGAAACCCGGCTCGTCGCGGTAGAGGCCGCGCGCCATCCCCGGGTACTGCTCGCCGAGCCCGGCAAGGACGAGGGCCACGGGGCGATGGGCGCCCACCTCGCCAACCCCGCCGACCGCGTTCGCCAGGAGCCGCCGGGGATCGCGGCTCGCGAGGACCGTCAGGGCGTCCTCGCGGTCGCGGCAGACGAGGGTGCGGCGGTGCTCCATCCCCCGGCGGCCGGTGTGGAGGGTATAGGCGACGTCCGCCAGCTCCTCTTCGGGGTGAGCGGCGAGGTGGGCGGCCAGGAGGTCGGTCGCCGCCTCCAGGGCGGACGCCGTGCGCGCCGAGAGCGCGAGAAGGTGCCAGGGCCGGGCGGGTCCGGAGGGCGCGGGGTCCGGCGCCTCTTCGAGGACGGCATGGGCGTTGGTACCGCCCAGGCCGAAGGAGCTGACCCCCGCCCGCCGCGGCGTGGCGGCCTCCCCCGGCTGCCCCGGCTCCCCCTGGCCGGCCGGTCCGGCCGGCCAGGGCGCGAGCGCCGTCGCCACCCGGAAGGGACTGCCTTCGAGCTGCAGCCGCGGGTTGGGAGTTTCGAAGTGGAGAGAGGGCGGGATCTCCCGGTGCTCCAGGGCGAGGACGGTCTTCAAGAGCCCTGCGATCCCCGCCGCCGCGCCGGTGTGGCCGATGTTGGTCTTGACGCTGCCGAGGGCGCAGAAGCCGCAGAAGCCGACCTCGGGGCTTCCAGGGGCCTGGCGGCCACGGAAGGCGCGGGTGAGCGCCGCCACCTCGATGGGATCGCCGAGCGGCGTCGCGCTGCCGTGGGCCTCGACGTACTGCACGCTCTCGGGGGCGATGCCGGCGAGCTCCTGGGCGCGAACGATGGCCGCCGCCTGCCCGGTCTCGCTCGGGGCGGTGAAGCCGACCTTCCCGGCGCCGTCGTTGGTGAGCGCCGTGGCGCGGAGGACGGCGCGGATGGGATCGCCGTCTTTGAGAGCGGCGCGGAGCGGCTTCAAGACGACGAGGCCCGCCCCGCTCGACCCTACCGTCCCCCGCGCCTGGGCGTCGAAGGTGCGGTTGTGGCCGTCGGCGGCGCTCACCCCCCCTTCCTCGTAGAGATAGCCTGCCTTCTGGGGACAGCCGATGCCGATCCCGCCGGCCAGGGCGATGTCGCACTCGCCTTCGAGGAGCGCCCGGCAGGCGAGGTGGACGGCGACGAGCGAGGTCGAGCAGGCGGTCTGCACGGCGAGGGCGGGGCCGCGGAGGTCGAGCTTGTAGGCCACCCGGGTGGCGAGGAAATCCTTGTCGTTGCCGAGGAGAACCTCCAGGCCCCCCACCGCTTCGGGGTTGCCGAAGAGCTGGTGGACCGCGTACTCGCTCATCCCGCCCCCGGCGTAGACCCCGATCCGGCAGGCGCGGGCCGCCGGGCTCCCCGCTCCGTAGCCGGCGTCGTCGAGCGCCTCGACCGCGCATTCGAGGAACACCCGCTGCTGGGGGTCCATGAGCTGCGCCTCGCGCGGGTTGACGTCGAAGAATGGGGCGTCGAAGAGATCCGTCCCTTCAAGCACCCCGGCGGCCGGCACGTAGTTGGGATGCTCGACGAGCGCCGGATCGACCCCGGCCTCGATCAGCTCCTCTTTCGAGAAGAAAGAGATCGACTCGACCCCGGCACGGAGGTTCTGCCAGAAACGTTCGAGGTCGGGCGCGCCTGGGAAGCGGCCGGCCATCCCGAGAATCGCCACCGCGCGGGACCTCGGTCCGGCGTCTTCCGGGGAACGGGAGGGCGGGTGGGGTGCGGGAGCGGCATCCGCCACCGCCGCCGCGCCCTCCAGGTGGCGGGCGAGGGCCGCCACGTTGGGATGCCGGAAGAGCTCCAGGAGGGGGATCTCGCGGCCCAGCCGGGCGGCGAGCCGGGCCTGGGCGTCGACCAGGAGGAGCGAATGGCCCCCGAGGTCGAAGAAATTGTCCTCCGCCCCCACCCGCGGCACCCCGAGCACCTCCTGCCAGACGGCCGCGATCTCCCGTTCGAGGCCGGCGCGCGGGGCGTTGCCGGGGAGAGGGGGCTCGCCGGGCGCGGGGACCGCCGCTTCGGGCTCGCGGAGGGCGGCGCGGTCGAGCTTGCCGTTGGCGGTCACCGGGAGGGCGGCGAGGGGGACGAAGACGGCGGGGACCATGGGCTCCGGCAGGCGGGAGCGCAGATGGGCGCGGAGAGCGGCGCGGAGCTCCGCCGTGAGGCTCTCCCCCACGACCACCCAGGCGACGAGGCGCGGACCGACGGGGCCGTTCCGGAGGAGGACGGCGGCCTGGGCCACGGCGGGGTGCTCGGCGAGGACCCGCTCGACCTCGCCGGGCTCGATGCGGAAGCCGCGGAGCTGGATCTGCTGGTCGGTGCGTCCGAGGATTTCGAGCTCGCCCGTGGGCAGGAAGCGGACGAGGTCGCCCGAGCGGTAGAGGCGCTCGCCGGGGAGGCCGGAGAACGGGTCGGGAACGAAGCTCTCCGCCGTCCGCGCCGGCAGCCCGACGTAGCCGCGGGCGAGCCCCGAGCCGCCGATCCACAGCTCGCCCACCACCCTGATGGGGACCGGGCGCGCTCCGAAACTCCCGAAATCGACGACGTGGAGCCGGGCGCCGGGGATCGGCCGGCCGATCGACGCTACCCTGGGAGCCGCGAGGCCCGTCTCGTCGCGCGGCTCGATCGTCTCCGCGGCGACGAAGATGCTCGCCTCGGTCGGCCCGTAGGCGTTCAGGAACCGGCGGCCCGTGCTCCAACGCTCCATCGCCTCGACCGGGCAGCGCTCGCCGCCGGCGAGCAGGAAGCGGAGGTCGGGGAAGCCCGCCCCGCCGGGCGAGAGGGTGGCGAGGACGGCCGGCGGCAACACGGCGCCGGTGATCCGCTCCTCGCGGAGCTGGGCGGCGAGGTCGGGGCCGGAGAGCAGGCGGTCCGGACGGCCGAGGTGGAGCGTGGCGCCCGCCGAGAGGGCGGTGAAGACCTCCAGCACCCAGGCGTCGAAGCTGAAGGAGGCGATCTGGAGCTGCCGCGCTCCCGGCCGGGCGCCGAGGAGGTGGGCGGCATGGAGGGTGGCGGCGGCGGGTCCCCGGTGAGGGACCTCCACTCCCTTCGGCCGCCCCGTCGAGCCCGAGGTGTAGAGGACGTAGGCGGCATTCTCCGGGGTGTTCTCCGGGGAGACCGGCGCGAAGGGAGACCGGGGGAGATCCGGGCTCTCTGGATCGACGACCGTCACCCCGAGCCGCTCGGCAATTTCAGCCAGATCAGCCGGGAGGCCCGGCGAGGCGACGAGCACCCGGGCGCCGGAGTCCTCCAGCATGAAGGCCAGGCGCTCCGACGGATAGGCGGGATCCAGCGGCACGTAGGCGCCGCCCGCCTCGAGGACGGCGAGGACGGCGACGACCTGCTGGATCGAGCGCGGCAGGCAGATCGCCACCCGCGCCTCGGGACCGACCCCGCGGTCGGCGAGACGGCGGGCGAGCCGGCCGGCGTGAGCGGCGAGCTCGCCGTAGGAGAGCCGCTCGTCCCCCTGCGCGCCGGGATGCCCGAGGTCGCCGAGGTGGACGACGGCGAGCGCCGCCGGAGCGCGTCGCGCCTGGGCCGCGAACGCCGCGTGGAGACAGCCCGCGGCGGGGGCCGGAGCGCCCGCGCTCCACTCCCGGGTCACCTGTTGCATCTCGGCGGCGGAGAGGAGGGGAAGGCCGGCTGAGGGCTGCGCGGTGTCCGCGGCGATACGGGAGAGAAGGGTCGCCAAATGAGCGCCGAGGCGCTCGACGGTCGCCCGCTCGAAGAGGTCGCGATAGTGCCAGTCGAGGACCAGCCCCGACTCGTCCTCGACCGCCTCCAGGGTGAGGTCGACGACCGCGCTCCGCCCGGGGATCTCGACCGCCTCGAAGGTGAGCCCCGGGAGCGTCAGCGTCCCCTGGGGAACGTTCTGCAGGGCGAAGGCGACCTGGTAGAGCGGCGGGTACGAGAGGTCGCGCGCCGGCTGGAGCTCCTCGACCAGGCGCTCGAAGGGGAAATCCTGGTGGGTGTAGGCGCCGAGCATCGTGGCGTGCACCTGCCGCAGGAGATCGACGAAGCGCCCTTCCGCGCCCAGAGCCAGGAGGTCGACGCGGAGGACGAGCGTGTTGACGAAGAAGCCGATCAGCCCCTCGATCTCCCGGTGGGTCCGGTTGGCGATCGGCGCGCCGACGACGACGTCCTCCTGCCCGGAGTGACGGCCGAGGACGACCGCGAAGGCGGCGAGGAGGACCATGAAGAGCGTGTCCCCCTCCCGTTGGGCGATCCGGCGGAGCGCCGCCTGGAGCCCGGCAGGGAGGATGACCCGGAAGTGGGCGCCGCGCGGGCTCGCCACCGCCGGCCGCGGTCGATCGGTGGGGAGGGCGAGGAGGCTCGGGGCGCCGGCGAGCCGCTCGCGCCAGTACTGGAGGTGCCCGGCGAGCACCTCGCCGGAAAGCTCCCGGTGCTGCCAGTCGGCGAAGTCGGCGTACTGGATCGGCAGCTCGGGGAGGGGCGACGGCCGCCCGGCCGAGAACGCGCCGTAGAGGAGGGTCAGCTCGCGCACGAGAACCGCCACCGACCACCCATCCGAGACGATGTGGTGGAGGTTCAGGAGGACGACGTGCTCGGCTCCGCTCGCCGTGAGCCGGAGGAGCCGGGCGCGGAGATGAGGGCCGCGGGCGAGGTCGAAGGGGAGGGCGGCGTCCTCCTCGGCGAGGCGCCGGGCCTCCCGCTCCGCGGCGGCGGCGGGCAGGTCGTCGAGGTCGATCCGCGGCAGCGGGAAGGGGCCGGGCGGCGAGACCGTCTGCACCGGCCGCCCAGCGACGAGACCGAAGGTGGTGCGGAGCACCTCGTGCCGGCGGACGATCTCCCCCAGCACCCGGGCGAGGAGGGCGGGATCGAGCCGGCCCCGGAGGCGGAGGGCGTCGGGGAGGTTGTAGGCGGCGCTCCCGGGCTCCAGGCGGTCGAGGAACCACAGCCGCTGCTGGGAGAACGACAGCGGGTAGGGACCGCCGGTGCGGCGGAGCGGGCTCGGCGGGATCTCCCCCGGAGCCGACGCCTCCTTCGGCCGGGCCGCGCGCCCCTCGCGCTGCTTCAAGCGAGCGAGGAGGAGCTTCTGCTTGGCTGGCGAGAGGCGCTCGAAGTCGTCCCGGCGATCGCTCACCGGCGTTCCTCCGCGCCGTTTTCCCCCGAGGTCTCCGGATCGGCTTCCTGAGCGGCGAGGAGGGCGAGAGCCTCCTCCTCGGAGAGGCTGTCCAGATCGGCGAGGAGATCGTCGACCCCCTCCCCGTCCGCGGCGAGCTTCAGGTCGAGCACCTCCCGGGAGACGGCGGCGAGAGTGCGGAGCTCGAAGAGCCGGGCGAGCGGCAGCTCCACCCCGAGCTCGCGGCGCAGGCGCGAGACGAGCTGGGTAGCGAGCAGGGAGTGGCCGCCCAAGGCGAAGAAGTCGTCCTCCACCCCCACCCGTAAGACCCCGAGGAGATCCCGCCAGAGGGCCGCCATCTCCTCTTCCATGGCGTTTCTCGGCGCGAGGTAGCCGTCCTCGCCGACGGTGGCTCCGGCGCGGTCCGGAACGAGCCGGGCGAGAGCGCGGCGGTCGACCTTATGCGCGGCGTTCCGCGGCAGCGCGGGGAGAAACGTGATCTCCGTCGGCACCAGGGGAGCCGGCAGGCGGCCGGCGAGGAAGCGGACGAGGGTCGGGGCGTCGAGGGTCTCGGCGGTTAGGCCGGCGTCCCGCGGCACGACCCAGGCTACCAGGCCGCGGCTGCCGGAAGCGTCCTCGCGGGTCCCCGCCGCGGCTTCGAGCACCGCGGGATGGGCCGCAAGGGCGCCCTCGACCTCGCCCAGCTCGATGCGAAAACCCCTCACCTTGACCTGGGAGTCGACCCGCCCAAGGAATTCGAGCCGACCGTCGGCCCGGAAGCGGACGCGGTCGCCGGTCCGATAGAGACGGGCGCCGGGCTCGCCGCGTTCGGCGCCCTCGGGATCGGGAACGAAGCGGTCCGCGGTGAGAGCGGGATGATCGAGATAGCCGCGGGCGAGGCCGGCGCCGCCAAGGAGGAGCTCACCCGCCGCCCCCGCCGGCAGGGGCTCGTCGGTGCCGGTGGCGCTCCGTTGCCGCGAGCCGGCGACCCGGACGACGACCCCGGGGAGCGGCCGCCCGATCGCCACCTCGCCCGCTGCGCCGGCGCTCGGACCGGGATGGGTCTCCAGAGTGGCGGCGACGGTGGCCTCGGTCGGGCCGTAGCCGTTGACGAGCCGCACCCGTCCCCAGTCGCCCGCCGCCAGCTTCCCCCATTCCGCCCAGCGCTCGGGGAGCGCCCGCTCGCCACCGATGATGGCGAGGCGCACCTTGGGGGGAGCCGGAAGGTTCTCGGCCTCCAGGGTGGCGACGAAGGTGTGCCAGTAGGCGGTGGGAAGGCTCAGCAGGGTGAGCTCCGTCCGCCGGCAGAAGTCGAGGAAGCGTGCCGGCTCCTCGAAGGCACCCGCGGGGAGGACGACGGCGCCCCCCGCCGTCAGGGGAGCGAAGATCTCCTCGACACTGGGATCGAAGCTGAGCGCCGAGGACTGGAGCTCGCGGTCGCCCGGCCCCACCCCATACTCCGCGACCACCACCCGGACGTAGGCGGCGATGGCGCCGTGGGTGACCATCACCCCCTTGGGATTGCCGGTCGAGCCCGAGGTGTAGAGGACGTAGGCGAGGTTCTCCGGCAGGACTGCGAGCGGGGGGACGGCCGGGGCCGGGGTCTCCCCCGTCCGTCCTCCGGCGAGCACGTCGTCCAGGAAGACGGGGAGGAATCCGGCCCGCGCTTCTTCCGGCAGGAGAGCGGCGGTCCGCGCCGTCAGGAGGAGCGGTCCCGGGGCGGGAGCGCCGATGCCGCCGGTTTCCGCCAGGAGGAGCGTCAGGCGGTCGGCCGGAGCACCGGGATCGAGCGGCACGTAGGCCCCACCCGCCGCGAGCACGGCGACGATCCCCACGATCGCCTCGGGCGAGCGCTCGGCCAGAAGCGGCACCCGGACCTCCGGTCCTACCCCCAAGGCGCGGAGGCGGAGCGCCAAGGCGGCGGCGGCGCGATCGAGCTCGGCGTAGGAGATCGCGCGCTCCCCCTGCTCCCCCTGAAGGATGGCGAGGGCGTCCGGGGTGCGCGCCGCCTGGGCCGCCACGAGCTGGTGGAGAAGGAGCGCCGGCCGAGGCTTCGCGACGACCGCCCCCCTCCCCCACTCGTCGAGGAGCTGCCGGCGCTCGGCTACCGACAGCAGGGGGAGGTCTCCCGCCGGCCGCTCGCCGCCGCCTGCGATGAGACCGGTCAGAAGGATCTCGTAGTGCCGCGCCAGACGCTCAACGGTCGTCGGCTCCAGGTGGCCGTCCCAGGCGAATCGCAGGGAGAGCCGGCCGGAGGCGGTGGCGGGGCTCAAGGCGAGCGCCAGCGGATAGTCGGTGCGGTCGGCGATCCGCAGGTCGCGGACGGCGACCGGTCCGACACCGCGGGCGAGGGACTCGTCCACCGGGAAGTTCTCGAAGACGAAGAGGCTCAAAAAGAGCGGCTCGCCGGGGGGAACCTCACTCCAGCGCTGGACGCGGGCGAGCGGCGCCTGCTCGTGCTGGCGCATCTCGACCTGCGCCGCCTGGACGCGCCGCAGGAGATCGCCGACCGGCTCCGCGGGATGGAGGGCGTGGCGGACGGGGAGGGTGTTGATGAACAGGCCGACCATCTCCTCCACGCCCGGCAGCTCGGGCGGCCGGCCGGCGACGACGGTGCCGAAGACGACGTCGTCCCCGCCGCCGTAGCGCGAGAGGAGAAGCGCCCAGGCGCCCTGGCAGACGCTGTTCAGGGTCAGCTCGGAGGCGCGGGCGAACGCCGCCAGGCCGAGCGTCGCCGCGGTAGGCAGGAGGATCTCCAGGCCGCCGCCGGCTCCGGTGTTCCGCGGACGGTCCAAGGGCAGCGGCGTCGCCTCGGCGAAGCCGGCGAGGACGCCTCGCCAGTAGCGTTCCGAGTCTGCGGAGTCGGCCGCGTCACGCCGTTCGAGCCAGGCGATGTAGTCGCGGTAGGGCGGCGCCGGCCGGAGCGCGACGGCGGCTCCATGGCCCGCGACCTCGGCCGCGTAGAGGGCGAAGACGTCCCTAAAGAGGAGCGCGAAGCACCAGCCGTCCAGGAGCAGGTGATGGAAGGTCCACAGGAAGCGGGCCTCCTCTTCGCCGGTGCGGACGAGGACGGCGGAGAGGAGCGGCGCCCGACCGGGATCGAGCCCACGGGCGCGGATCTCCGCCGCCAGCCGTTCGAAGCGCGTCTCCGCCGGCTCCGGCAGCCCGCCGCGCTCGTCCCTCTCCCTCCGAAAATCGACCTCTTCCCAGGGCAGGACGACGCCGCGGCGGACGACCTGGAGCGCCCGCGGGAGACCCTGCCAGACGAACGCCGTGCGGAGGGCGGGGTGGCGGTCGACCACCCCCTGCCAGGCGCGATGGAAGGCGGCGCGGTCGAGCGGGCCTTTGAGGGTGCAGGAGAGCTGCTGGAGATAGAGCCCCGATCCCGGCGCGTAGAGGTCGTGGAACAGCATCCCCTCCTGAAGGGGGGCGAGCGGATAGAGGTCTTCCACCTCGCGCAGCTCGGGGCCGAGCAGGCCTTGGAGGGTCTCCCAATCCTTGCCGTGCAGCTCGTCGAGCCCGGCGAGGCCTGGGAGCGTCCCCCCGGCGATCTCTCGGGCTTTGCCGGCATTGGCGGCATCGCCGGCATCCACGAGGGCCGCGAGGGCGGCGATCGTCGGATGCTCGAAGATCTGCCGGGGAGTGAGGACGAGCCCGGCCCGCCGTACCCGCGCCACCACCTGGAGCGAGAGGATCGAATCCCCGCCGAGCCGGAAGAAGTTGTCGTCGAGCCCCACCTCCTCGATTTTCAGGACGTCGCGCCAGACGGCGGCGAGGACCGCTTCGGCGGCGTTCCGCGGCAGCCACGGCGACCGCGACGACCCCGGGCCGGGGCCGGCGGCGACCGATTTGGGCACGGTTGCGCGGGCCGCGAGAGCGGCGAGGGCACGGCGGTCGAGCTTGCCGTGGGCGGTCCGCGGCAGGGCCGGAAGCGCGACGAACGCCGCCGGTACCAAGGGCTCGGGGAGGACGGCGCGGAGCCGGGCGGCCAGACGCTCGGGATCGCAGCTCTCGCTTGCCGGGTCGGGGACGACGAAGGCGACGAGCCGGCGATCGCCCCGCTCGTTGGCCAGCGCGAGGACGGCGGCTTCCCGCACCTCCGGGAGAGCGGTCAGGACGGCCTCGATCTCCCCCGGTTCGATGCGGACCCCGCGGATCTTCACCTGGTCGTCGAGGCGGCCGAGGAACTCCAGGTTGCCGTCCGCTCCGAGCCGGGCGAGGTCGCCGGTCCGGTACCAGCGCTCGCCGGCCGGGCCGGGGACGAAGCGCTCCGCCGTCAGCTCCGGGTGGCCCCGGTAGCCGCGGGCGACCCCGGCGCCGCCCAGCCAGAGCTCTCCCGGGGCGCCGATCGGCACCGGGAGCCCGGCGAGCCCGGCGGGATCGACGAGGCGGAACGACGCCCCCGGGAACGCCCGGCCGAGCGGCGCGGCGCGCCCGTCGCCCTCCACCGGCCAGCCGGAGCAGAAGACGGCGCCCTCGGTCGGGCCGTAGAGCACGCGCACGTCGACGCCCGGGAAGCTGCTCGCGATCTCGACCTGGAGGGCGGCCGGCACCGCCTCGCCCGCCATGTAGAGGGCGCGGAGCCGCGGGTAGGTCCCGCCCTCGTCGCGGATCGTCGCCGCCACCTGCCGCATGAGGGCGGGGACGGCGTGCATCCGGGTCGCTAGACGGAGCGACTGGGCGAGCCGGACGAGGTCGGGGACCAGATCCAAGGGGAAGATCTCGCAGGCGCCGCCCTGGGTGAGCGGTTCGAGCAACTCCCAAATCGAGATGTCGAAGGAGAAGGGGGCCAGGGCGAGCACCCGCTCGTCCCTCCCCCATCCTAGGGCCCGGCGGCTGGCGGCGAGAATCCAGGCGAGCTGGCCGTGCTCGACCAGGACGCCCTTCGGCTGCCCTGTCGTCCCCGAGGTGTAGAGGACATAGGCGAGATCCCGTGGCGAAACCTGGGGCAGGCGCTCTGCGGTCTCTCCGGTCTCCCCCGGTTCGTCGACGACGGCGACGAGCACCGGCAGGTCCCCGGTGGGGAGACCGGCCGCGAAGCGCTCCTCGGTGACCACCGCCCGCGCTCCCGAGTCGGCGAGGAGGAAGGCCAGGCGCTCGGCCGGGAGGGCGGGATCGAGGGGCACCCAGGCCGCGCCGGCTTCGAGGATGCCGAGGACGCCCACGGCCAGGGCGAGCGAGCGCCCCACGGCGAGCCCGACGACCGCTTCCCGCCCCAGCCCGAGCGCCCGCAGCCGGCGGGCTAGGCGCTCCGCGCGGCGGGCGAGCTCGCCATAGGTCAGCCGCTCGTCCCCGGCAACCACGGCGAGCGTCCCGGGGTTCTCGGCGGCGCGGGCGCGGAAGCTCTCGGGGGCTGAGGGACCCGCGGCGAGGTCTAAAAAGCCGGTGTCCGCCCACTCGACGAGGAGCTGGTGGCGCTCGGCCGCGTCCAGGAGGGGCACGTCCGCAGGCGAGCGCGCGGGATCGGCGGCGAAACCGGCGAGGAGCCCCGCGAGGTGCCCCAGGAGGCGGCGGGCGGTGGCCGGCTCGCAGCGCCGGTCGTGGAGGAGCCGGAGGGCGAGGTCGCCGCCGCGCGCCGCCGCGGTCAGGGTGAGGGCGTAGTTGGTGCGCTCCGAGATGGCGACGTCGTCGATGGCGAGCCCCGAGATCCGGGCCGCCGCGCCGGTGATCCCCGCGTCGAGCGGATAGTTCTCGAAGACGAGGAGGCTCGCGAAGAGCGACTCTCCCGCCGGCACGTCCGAGAGCGCCTGGATGCGGGCGAGCGGCGTCCATTCCTGTTGCGAGCGCTCCGCCTGGGCCTCCCGCAGCGTGCCCAGCCAGGCGGCGAGCGATCCTGCCGCCGGAATCACAGCGCGAACCGGCACGGTGTTGATGAAAAGCCCGACGATCGACTCGACCTCGGGGAGGTCCGCCGGCCGGCCGGAGACGACGGTGCCGAAGACGACGTCCGTCTCGCGGGCGAAGCGGGAGAGGAGGAGCGCCCATGCCCCCTGGAGGGCGACGTTGAGGGTCACCCCCAGGCGCTGCGCGAGGGCGACGAGGCTCGCGGTCGCCGCCGGCCCGAGGTCGAGCTCCGGCTCCCGGTAGTCGGCGGCGACGAGCCCGGGGCCGGCCGCCTCGTGGTCGTAGGGCAAGGGGGTGGGCGCCGCGAACCCGGCGAGCGAGCGCCGCCAGAAGCCCTCGGCCTCCGCGGGGTCGCGAGCGGCGAGCCAGGCGATGTAGTCGCGGTAGGGGTGGACCGGCGGCAGGATCGGCTCGGTCCCTGAGACGAGCCCGGCGTAGAGGGCGAAGACCTCGGAGAAGAGGAGCGAGAAGCACCAGCCGTCGAAGAGCAGGTGATGGAAGCTCCACAGGAGCCGGTGCTCCGCGGGGCCGGTGCGCACGAGGGTGAGACGGAGGAGCGGCGGCCGCGCGAGGGCGAAGCCGCGCCGCCGGTCGGCGGCGGCGAGGGCACGGAAACGCGTCTCGATGTCTGCGGGCGGGACCTCCCGCCAGTCGAGAACCTCCCATTCGACGGTCACCTCGCGGCGGATGACCTGGAGGGGCTCACGGAGCGGCGCCTCGGCCCCTTCCCAGAGGAAGGCGGCGCGGAGGGCGGGATGGCGATCGATCACCCGCTGCCAGGCGCGGGCGAAGGCGGCCGAGTCCAGCGGCCCGCGGAGGATCGCCGTGAGCTGCTCGAAGTAAAGCTCCGAGCCCGGCGAGAAGAGGGTGTAGAAGAGCATCCCCTGCTGGAGGGGAGCGAGGGGGTAGAGATCCTCGATGCCCCGCTCGCTGCCGAGGAGCGCGTCGAGCTCGGCCTGCCCCAGCCGGGCGAGAGGGAAATCGGCGGGAGTGTAGCCGCCGGCCTCGGGCGCCATGCAGTGGTCGACCAGGGCCGCGATCTCGTCGCGGAGATCCGCCGCCAACCCTTCGATCGTGGCGGCGCGGTGGAGCTCCGTGCTGTAGGTGAGGTCCAGGCGCAGGCGTTCGCCCAAGACGAGCCCGGAGACGTCGAGAAGGTGGGAGCGCGGCGCCCCCGGGCTCTCGGTGCCGCGGATCGCCTCCGCCGCCGGAGCGAGGAGCGCCGCTGCGGCGAGCTGCGCGTCGACCTGCCCCAGGTAGTTGAAGCTCACCTCGGGGGTGGGTCGGCCGGCGAGCTCCGACAGCTCGGTTGGATCGGCGGACCAGCGCAGCAGGCCGTAGCCGATCCCCTTCTCGGGCACGGTGCGGAGCTGCTCCTTGACCGCTTTGATGGCGGCCTGGATAGCAGGGCCGGGACCCGGAGTGCCGGGCAGATCCAGGGCGAGCGGGAAGACGCTGGTGAACCAGCCGACCGTGCGCGACAGGTCGGTCCCGGCGGCGAGCGTCTCCTCGCGGCCGTGCCCCTCGACGTCCACGAGGACCCGCGCGCTGCCCGTCGCGCGGGCGAGGACCCAGGCGAGGGCGGCGAGGAGAAGCTCGTCCACCCGTGTCCGATAGGCGGCGGGAGCCTGGCGGAGAAGCTCCCGGGTCTGGCGCTCGGGCAGCTCGATCGAGACTGTCGCCGCGGATCCAGCCGATCCTGCGAAGCCGCCGCCGCCACCGGGGAAATCGATCGGGAGGGGGGAACCGCCGTCCTGAGACCTCCAGAAACCCAGCTCGGCCTGCACCGCGGGAGAGCGGGCGTGGGCGGCGAGCCGCTCCGCCCAGCTCTTGAAGGACGTTGTCCGCACCGAGAGACCGGGGCGTTCGCCGCCGGTGAGTTGGCCATAGGCGGTCTCCAGATCCTCCAGGAGAATCCGCCAGGAGACGCCGTCGACGACCAGGTGGTGGGCGGCGAGGAGAAGCCGGGGACGGCGCCGGTCGTCGTCTCCCGCCGCGCACCGGAAGAGAGCGGCGAGGAAGAGCGGCCCGCGCGCCAGGTCGAAGCCGCCCTGAAGTTCCGCGACGGCGCTCTCGATCGCCGGCGAAACCCGCACTGCCGGCAGGGAGGAAAGGTCGGCCGTGACGAGCGGCGCCCCGCAGCCGGTGGGAGCATGCATCTGCTTCCAGATCTCCTCCTCGCGGGTGAAGCGCAGGCGCAGGGCGTCGTGATGGTCGACGAGGACATCCAAGGCCGCTCCGAGGAGCCGCGGGTCGAGCGCCGCCCGGGAAACGAAGAGGAGCGCCTGGTTGAAGCGCCAGGGCTCCGGCCGGGTCTCGGCGAAGAAGGCGCGCTGGATCGGCGTCAGCGGCGCCTCGCCGGTGACCGGTCCCGCGTCCGCCGCCGCAATTCCCTCCGCCGTCGCCGTCAACGTTGCTATGGCGGCGAGGCCGGCGATCGTCTGGTGTTCGAAGAGCTGCTTGGGAGTGAGAACGAGCCCCGCCTTCCGTGCCCGGGCGACCACCTGGATGGAGAGGATGGAGTCGCCGCCGATCTGGAAGAAGTTGTCGTGGATGCCCACCCGCCCGAGCCCCAGGACCCCCTGCCAGACCGCGGCGAGCGCCGCCTCGCGCTCGTTGCGCGGCGCGGCTGCGCTACCGGCGTCGCCAGCGATGGCGTCGATCGCCGGCAGGGTCTTGCGATCCACCTTGCCGTGCGGGGTGAGCGGCAGCGCGTCGAGCAGCACGAAAAGAGAGGGCACCAGGTGTCCAGGGAGCCGCTCGCGGAGGCGCTCGGCCAGACGCCCGGTCCACAGCTCCCTCCGCCCCGGTTCCGGTCCCTGCCCCTGCCGCGGGACCACATAGGCCACGAGCTGCTTGTCCCCCAAGGAGTTGCCGGAAAGGGTCCGCGCCACGACGACCGACTCGGCGACTTCCGGATCGGCGGCCAGGGCCGCCTCGACCTCCCCGGGCTCGACGCGGAAGCCGCGGATCTTCACCTGACCGTCGACCCGCCCGAGGAACTCCATGCTGCCCATGCCGGCGATCCCGCCGAAGCGCACCCGGTCCCCCGTCCGGTACCAGCGCTCGCCGTCGACGATAACTAAACGGTCGGCGGTCAGCTCGGCCAGCCCGCTTTCGCGCCCAATATAGCCGCGGGAGACCCCGGCACCGCCGATCCACAGCTCGCCCGCTACCCCGAGGCCGGCCAGGCCGCCGCTCGGATCGACGACCCGGAGGCGCACCCCGGGGAGCGGCCGGCCGAGCGCCGTGCCCATCCGCGCAGCCGGCGAGGCAGACCCAGCCGCGATCCGTTCCGTCGTGGCGAGGATCGTCGCCTCCGTGGGGCCGTAGAGCACCCGCGCCTCGGCCTGGGGAAAATTCTCGGCGAGGCTCGCCAGGAGATCGGCGGGCACCGCGTCGCCTCCCACGAAGACGGTGCGGAGGGCGGCGAAGGCGGCCGAGTTCTCCCGCCGGACCGCCGGCACCGCCGAAAGCACCTGGCGCAGGAGCGCCGGCACGGCATGGAACAGCGTCGCCCGCTCCAAGCCTGCGAGGAGGGCCTCCATGTCGAGCGGGGACGTCGCCGCAAACAGCTCACAGCAGCCGCCCGCGAGGAGCGGCGAGAGCAGCTCGAAGAAAAAGATGTCGAAGGAGAACGGGGCGACCGCGAGGAAGCGGTCGGACGGTCGGAAGCGAAACTCGCGACGGCAGGCGGCGAGGATGGCCGCGAGGTTGCCGTGCTCGACGGCGACCCCCTTGGGCTGCCCCGTCGTCCCCGAGGTGTAGAGGAGATAGGCGAGATCGTCCGGCCCCACCCGCGGCAGCGGCCGCTCGGAGATGTCGGAGGTCGCGGAAGTCGCGGCGGTCTCCCCGTCCTCCAGGTCGAGCACGGGCAGGTCGGTTTCCGGCAGGCGTCCCCGCAGGCTCTCCCGGGTGAGGAGGGCCTTCGCCCCGGTATCGGCGAGGAGGAAGGCCAGCCGCTCGCGGGGCGCCGCCGGATCGAGCGGCAGGAGCACCGCGCCCGCTTTCCAGAGGGCGAGCACGCCGATCCCGAGCGCCGGCGAGCGATCGAGAGCCAGCCCCACGACGTCCCCACGGCCGATCCCCGCCGCCTGGAGGCGCCGGGCCGCGCGCTCGGCAGCGCGGTCCAAGGCGGCGAAGGAGATCTCTTCGCCACAGACCAGCGCGAGCGCCGCCGGCCGCTCCCGGACCCGGGCGACGAAGAGGTCGGGCACCGAGGGCTCCCTCTCCCCCGTCCCCGTGTCGTTCCACTCGCCCAACACCTGGTGCCGGGCGGCGGCGGAGAGCATCGGGAGATCGGCGAGGCGGACCTCCGGGTCGGCGACCGCGCGCTCGACGAGCGCCGAGAACGCCTCCGCCATCCGCGCCACCGTCGTGGGATCGAAGAGGTCCAGGTTGTACTCGAAGAACCCGAAGATCCGCGACGGCGAGTCCCAGAGCCCGAGGGTCAGGTCGAAGCGCGAGTTGCCGTCGTCCACCCAGATCGGGGTGACCTGGAGCTCCGGCAGCTCCAGGGGCGTGTACTCGGAATCGAGGAGCAGGAAGTTGGCCTGGACGAGCGGCGGCCGGCTGTTGTCGCGCTCGGGCCGCATCGCCTCCAGGAGCTTGCCGAACGGCAGATCCTGGTGGGCATAGGCGCCGAGCGCCTGCCGGCGGACGCGGCCCAGCAGCTCGCGGAAGGTGGGATTGCCGGAGCCGTCGGCCACGAAGACCAGCTGGGTGAGGAAGAAGCCGAAGAGCGGTTCGAGCTCGACCCGGTTGCGGTTGGCGTTGGGCGAACCGACGAGCACCTTCCCCTGCCCGGTGAGGCGGCAGAGGAGGGCGTCGAAGACGGCGAGCACGGCCATGAACGGCGTCGCCCCCGCTTGGCGCGCCAGGGCCTTCAAACCATCGGCGAGGGAGCCCAGGATCTCGACCGCCGCCTCGGCGCCGCGGGTCGTCTGGATCGGCGGCCGCGGTCGGTCGAAGGGGAGGTCGAGCACCTGCGGAGCGTCGGCAAGCTCCCGCAACCAGAAGTCCAGATACGTCTCCAGAACCTCGCCCGAGAGCCAGGCGCGCTGCCAGACGGCGAAGTCGGCGTACTGGCGGGGCAGCGCCGGAAGGAGACCCGTCTCCCCGGTGTAGAGGAGCGCCAGCTCGCGCCAGAAGAGCTGGAAGGTGACCCAGTCGGTGACGATGTGGTGCACCGTCAGCATGCAGATCCAGGCGTCGTCCGCGAGGCGCAGGAGGAGGGCGCGGACGAGGGGGCCGGCGGCGAGGTCGAACGGTCGGCGCGCCTCGCTTCGCTGGTGGGCGCGGGCCACGGCGTCGCGGCGGCCGGCCGGCACCCGGCGGAGGTCGACGACGGGGACGTCTAAGGGGACCTCCGGGGCGATGACCTGCACCGGCCGGCCGTCTCTCGCCTGGAACGTCGTCCGCCAGGCCTCGTGGCGGGCGACCACCCCGTTGAGCGACCGGACGAGGGCGGCGACGTCGAGCCGCCCCTCCATCCGGGTCGAGGTGTCGATGTTGTAGGCGGTGGCCCCGGGGTCCAGATAGTAGAGGAACCAGAGGCGCTCCTGGTCGAAGGAGAGCGGGGAGCTCTCCCCCGGCCCGCGCGGCGGGATGGGCGGCGCCGTGGGCGGCCGGCGGGGGCGCTTCTCCGCCGCCTTCCTGCGGCGGAGAAGCGCCAGAAGCTCGCGCTGCTCGGGGGTGAGGGCCGCGATGCGCTCGCTCCGCTCGGCGGCGCTCTCCTTCTCCTTCTCGGCCTTCTCGACGACCTCGGGGGTACTCATCAGGCTGCCGGCGCTCCCACCGCGCGCTCGGCGGCGAGCAGCGCCTGCACCTCCTCGGGCGACAACTCCTCCACTTGCGCCAGGAGGGCGTCCAGATCGTCGCCTTCGGCGGACTCTTGAATCGCCGCGATCTCGCCCTGCTCCTCGCGGAGGCGCCGGGCGAGGAGGGCGATCGTCGGCTGCTCGAAGAGCGCCGAGACCGGCAGGTCGACCGCCAGGGTGTTGCGGATCTGGGTGGTGACCTGGATGGCGAGGAGCGAGTGCCCGCCCAGGGCGAGGAAATCGTCCTCGACGCCGATCCTCTCGATGCCGAAAAGCTCCTGCCAGATCTCCGCCAGGGCCGCTTCCAGCTCGTCGCCCGGCGGCAGATAGGGGCCGGCGCTCGCCGGGCGCGTGCCGCCGACACCGCCACCCGACACCGAGGCGAGGAGGTCGGCGGCATGGAAGGCGTCGGTCTGGGCGATCACCGCGTCCAGATCCTCGGCCGAAACGACGATCCGCGGCAGCCCCGCCGCCAGGAGGCGCGAGAGGGCGTCGAAGCTCGCCTCGGCGGCGATGCCGTAGGTCGCGAGGTTGCCGGTGAGACCGGCCTGGAGCGCCGGGCTGTCGGCGAGCCCGGCGGCGAGCCAGCTGTCCCACTGGTAGGGGTCCCAGTCGATGGCAGTGATCACGGACATGGGAACACCGCGCGCCGCCGCGCGCTCGGCGAGCGCCCCGAGGAGCGCCCCGGCCGCCGTCGGATCGACCTGGCCGAAGCCGCCGGTGACCGCGGCCGTCGAGGAGAACAGGGCGAGGAATTCGAGCGGAGAGTCGGAGGAGGAGAAAGCCTCGACGACGGCGAGCGCCCCCCGTCCCTGGGCGCCGTGGACGGCCGGCAGGCTCGCCGCACCCTTCAACTGGAGGAGGCCGCCGCTGAAGGCCGCGGCGGTGTGGAAGACGCCGGTCAACGTCCCGAAACGTTCCCGCACCCGCGCCGCCGCCGCCCGCACCGCGGTCGCCGAAGTGAGATCGGCGGGGAGCACGAGGACGTCCGGGCTCGCCGCCCATGTCTCCAATGCCGCCAGACGCTCGCCGGCTTCGGTATCCGGCGGCACGAGGAGGGCGAGCCGGCAGCCGAGCTTCCGCCGCAGGGTTTCGGCCAGGGGAAGACCGATGCCGTGAAGGACGTCGGTCACCAGGTAGACCCCCTCCGGTCGCAGGGGAGCTTGCGAGCCTTCTCCGACCGGTTGTAAGGGAGCCGGCACGTGGGCGCGCACGAAGCGGCGCCGGCCGCGCAGAGCGATCTGCTGTCCGGAGCCCGCGGTGCCGACGAGGGCCTCGGAGAGGAGCTGGGAGGTGAGGCGGTCCGCGCCGGGAGAGCCCGGGGCGGGGAGAATCACGTCGACGCTCCGGCAGGCGACGTGGACGTACTCCTGGGGGATCACCCGGCAGGCGCCGAGCACGGTCGCCCGTGCCGGCTCGACGGGATCGTCCTCCCCCACCGCCTGGACGCCGCTCGACACGACGAGGAGCGCGAGCGGCTCCGCATGCCCCTCCTCGCCCAGGGCCCGGGCGAGCCGGACGAGCGAGAGGAGCCCCGCCTCCTGACTCGCCTCGAAGCTCTCGCCCTCCCCCCCGCGAACGCTCCCCAGATGCACGATCCGGCGCGGGAAGCGGCCCTCGGCGCGGAGATCGCGCAGGAGCCGCCCGTAGCCCTCGCCCCGGCCGGTGCCGAGCCCGCCCCCCTCGTCGGCGGCGAAGGTGGCGACCGCCGCTCCGGCCGCCGCGAGCCGCGCGGCCAGCCCCGCGCCGACACCCTCACGATCGAGGAAGAGAAGCCATGGTCCAGCCTCCTGGAGCGCCTCGGCGTCGGGGCCGCCACTCAGGAGAACCGGCGGCGCCTCCCGCCAGACCGGCAGGTAGAACCAGTCCGCGACGTCGTCCTTGCGCCCCAGGGCCGCCGGGGGCGCCTCGGCGGGCGCTGCGCTCTCCGGCGCTTCCCACCCCGGCGGGTCGATCCCCGGCGCTTCGATCCAATACCGTTGGCGCTCGAATGGATAGGTGGGCAGCGGCACCCGCCGGCGGCGCGCCCCGGCGTGGTAGGACGGCCAGTCGATCGTCACCCCGGCCGCCCATAGAGCGCCCAAGGCGCCGAGGAGAGCGACGGCGTCCGGCCGCGCCTCGCTCGCCCGCCGCATCGTCGGGAGGATCACCTGGCCGGCGGCGGCCCGCGGATGCTGCCGGGCGAGGGTCGAGAGGGTGCTCCCCGGCCCCACTTCGAGGAGAACCCGGGCGGGATCGGCGAGCAGCTCCGCCAGGCCCTCGGCGAAGCGCACCGTCCCCACCATGTGCCGCCCCCAGTAGTCAGGGTCTGTCGCCTCGGCGTCGGTGATCCAGGTGCCGGTGACGTTCGAGAGGAACGGGATTCGCGGCGGCGCCAGGCGGACCTTCCGCGCCGCGTCGAGAAACGGCGCCAGCGCGGGCTTGAGGGCGGGGGTATGGAAGGCGTGGGTGGCATGGAGGCGCAGGCAGGCTGCCCCACGACCGGCCAGCTCCCGCTCCAACCGGGCGATGGCGTCCGCCGGCCCGCCCACGACACAGAAATGCGGTCCGTTGGTCGCCGCGAGCGCCAGCTCTCCGGTGTCGCCGGTGAGGAGCGGCCGCACCTCGGCCTCCGGCAGGGGGACGGCGAGCATGGCGCCACCGGGCAGCTCGTCGATCGTCCGCGCCCGAAGGGCAACGAGGGTCAAAGCGTCCGGCAGGCTCATCACCCCGGCGAGGCAGGCCGCCACGTACTCGCCGATGCTGTAGCCGATCATGGCGGCGGGCCGAATGCCCCAGGAGAGGAGGAGTTGGGCTAAGGCGTACTCGACGGCGAAGAGGGCCGGCTGGGCCACCTTCGTCCGCGACAGCCGCAGGAGAGCCGCGTCCGCCGTTTCCTCCCCACTCCCCCGGCGGAGGAGGGCTTTGAGATCCATGTCGCTCCCCGCGCTCGGGTCGGCTTCGCCGGCCGCCCCGGCGAAGATCACCGCGCGGAGGTCGAGCCCGAGCAGAGGCGCCAGGAAGTCCGCGCAGCGGTCGAGCTCCTCCCGGAACCGCGGCTCGCTCGCGTAGAGCTCTCGTCCCATGTCGACGTAGTGGTCGCCCAGCCCAGGAAAGAGGAAGACCACCGGCCGCCCCGAGCTCCCCTCGACGACGTCCGTGACCCGCGCCGGATCGCTTCGAACCGTGCCAGCCAACAGCCCCCGCGCCTCGGCGGCGTCGCGGCAGACGAGCGCCCGGCGGTGCGGGAAGAGCCGCCGGCCCACCTGGAGCGTCCAGGCGACGTCCGCCAGGCCGGGCCCGTCGAGATCGGGGCGACCTTCGAGGTACGCGGCGAGATCGGCGGCCATGGCATCCAAGGCGGTCGCGCTCTTCGCCGAGAGGGCGAGGAGCTGCCACGGCCGCGCCGGGCCGGAGGGCGCGGGCTCCGGCGCCTCTTCCAAGATGGCGTGGACGTTGGTGCCGCCGAGCCCGAAGGAGCTGACCCCCGCCCGTCGCGGCCCGTCGCTCTCCCAGGGGGTGAGGGCGGTATTGACGTAGAAGGGACTGTCGCCGAAATCGATCCGCGGGTTGGGCGCGGCGAAGTGGAGGCTCGGCGGGAGCTCCTGGTGCTCCAGAGCGAGGATGGTTTTGAACAGCCCCGCGATGCCGGCCGCCGAGTTCAAGTGGCCGACGTTGGTCTTGATCGACCCCACCGCGCAGCGGCCCCCTCGCGCGGCGACGTCCGGTCCGAAGGCCTGGGTGAGCGCCGCGATCTCGATCGGGTCGCCGAGCGGGGTGCCGCTGCCGTGCGCCTCGACATAGGTGATCGTCGCCGGATCGACGTCCGCCATCAGCAGGCTCTCGCGGACGACCTCCGCCTGGCCTGCGACGCTGGGAGCGGTGAAACCGGCCCGGGAGGCGCCGTCGTTGTTGGCCGCCGAGCCGCGGAGGACGGCATGGATCGTGTCGCCGTCCGCGAGCGCGTCGGCCAGCCGCTTCAGGACCACCATCCCCGCCCCCGCCCCCTCGACCGCGCCGCCCGCCGCGGCGTCGAAGGCGCGGCAGTGACCGTCCGGCGACATCACGCTCCCCTGCTGGTGGAGGTAGCCCGCGATCTGCGGGAAGGTGATCGACACCGCCCCCGCGAGCGCCAGGTCGCACTCGCCGCCCAGGAGGCTCTGACAGGCCATGTGGACGGCGACGAGGCCGGTCGAGCAGGCGGTCTGGACGAGGATGGACGGCCCGCGGAGGTCGAGCTTGTAGGAGATCCGGGTGGTCAGGAAGTCGTTGTTGTTGAGGAGGATCGCCTGAAGCTCGCCGGCGTTTTTGAGCAGCTCCCGGTTGGGCAGGACATGGTGGAGCAGATAGGTGTTGAGGCCCGCCCCGGCGAAGACCGCCGTCCGTAACCCCGCTCCCGGACCGGCATAGCCGGCCTCCTCCAGAGCCTCCCAGGCGCACTCCAGGAGGACCCGGTGCTGGGGGTCCATCAGCTCGGCCTCGCGGGGCGTCAGACCGAAAAAGGCGGCGTCGAACCGGTCCGCCCCGGCGAGCACCCCGCGCGCCGGCACATAGCGGCGGTCCCCCACGAGGGCGGGATCGATCCCCTGCGCCGCCAGCTCCTCAGGGGTGAAGAAGGAGATCGATTCCACTCCGCCCGCGAGGTTCCGCCAGAGCTCCGCGAGCGTCGACGCGCCAGGGAACCGGCCCGCCAGACCAATAACGGCAATGCCGGTGATGCCGGCCGTGCCGTCTATATTCTCAGAAACCATAATTCTCTGCGCCTCGTGTCGGGAGTTTCTCCCTACCTCTCAGTGTGCGCCGGAGGGGGAAAGAGGGACCTTCGAATTCCTCTCGGCCGAGGGGCTACAATGCCAGACCGGGACGCGGTCGCCGGCTGCTCCTTCCGTGGGTAGCAAGATGAGTCGAGCGGAAATTCCGGGCGCAATTTTAGCGTGAATACACTTATCCAAGATCTTCGAACCACCCTCCGGGGGTTCCGCCGCAACCCAGGGTTCGCGGCCGTCGCCCTCGTCACGGTGGCCCTGGGCGTCGGGGCGACGACCGCCGTCTTCAGCTTGATCGACGGGGTTCTCTTAGAGCCCCTGCCCTACGTCGATCCCGGCCGCGTCGCCTTGATCTACGCGTCCAACCCGGCGATCGGGCTCCCCCGCTTCCCGGTCGCCCCGGCCGACTTCCTCGACTGGCGGCGGCAGACCCGCACCTTCGCACCGCTCGCTGCGCGCCACGCCCAGAGCTACAACCTGACCGGCGGCGATCGTCCCCTCCGGGTCTCCGCCGAGCGGGTCACCGACAACTTCTTCCAGGCGCTCGGCCTCCGCCCGCTCCTCGGCCGCACCTTCCTGCCGGCGGACGACGGGCCGGGCGGCGCCAAGGTGGCGGTGCTCGCGAAGAGCTTCTTCGCCAGCCACTTCGGGAGCGACCGCCGCGCCTTCGACCGGCCGCTGTCGTTGAACGGCGAGAGCTACACCGTCGTCGGCGTCGTCCCCGACGACCACCGCGGGAGCGTCGACCTCTGGGTCCCCCTGGGGATCGATCCCACCCGCGCCCCGCGCGACCTCCACTCCGTCGAGGTCGTGGGCCGGCTCGCCCCCGGGGTGAGCCTCGCCCAGGCGCGGAGCGAGATGAGCACCATCGCCGCCCGCCAGGCGGCCCAATATCCCGATCTCGACCAGGGGTGGGGAGCGACGGTCGTGCCGCTCCGCGAGGTCATCGTGGCGGACGTCCGGCCCGCCCTCCTCCTCCTCTTCGCGGCGGTCGGCCTGGTGCTCCTCATCGCCTGCGCCAATCTGGCGAACCTCCTCCTCGCCCGCGTCTCCGGCCGGGAGGGTGAGCTCGCGGTGCGGAAGGCCCTGGGAGCCGGCCGCGGCCGGCTCCTCTCCCAACTGCTCACCGAGAGCCTCACCCTCTCTCTCCTGGGCGGCGGCATCGGCCTCCTCCTCGCCGCCTGGGGCACCCGCGCCCTCCTCGCCATGAACCCCAAGGCGGTGCCGCGGGCCGGGGAGATCGGGCTCGACTGGCGGGTGCTCCTCTTCGCCCTCGCGGTCTCCGCCTTGACCGGGCTCGCCTTCGGCCTCGTGCCGGCCTTCAAAGCGGCGGGAGCCGATCTGACCCCCGTCCTCAAGGAAGGCGGCCGGGGGGCCTCGGCGGCATCGGCGGCATCGGCGAAAAGGGGGGGCGGTCGCGGCTTGCGCCGCCTGCGCGGCCGCGCTCTTCTGGTCCTCGCCGAGATGGCCTTAGCCCTCGTGCTCCTCGCCGGGGCGGGGCTCCTGATCGGCAGCTTCGCCCGCCTCGCGGGGGTCGATCCCGGCTTCCGTCCCGCGCGGGTGCTCACCGTCCAGCTCTCCCTGCCGCGCCCCCAGTACAAGGAGTCGGTCCGCCAGGCGGCCTTCGCCGAGGATCTCCTGGGGAGGGCGGCGGCGCTCCCGGGGGTACGGGCGGCCGGCCTGGTCTCCGCCCTGCCGCTCGCCGACCACAGCCCGCAGATCCTCTTCACGGTCGAGAAGCGTCCGGTGGCGAGCCCCGCCCAGGCGCCGCACTCGAACTACCGCGTCGTCTCCCCCGGCTACTTCGCGGCGATGGGCATTCCCCTCCGCAGCGGTCGCCCCTTCACCGCCGCCGACCGCGAGGGGGCACCGCGGGTGATCCTCTTGAACGAGACCATGGCGAAGACCCTCTTCCCCCACGAGAATCCCCTCGGCCGTCGCCTCACCCTCGGCGTCCCCGAGCCCGGCGAGGCCCCCGAATGGGTGACGGTCGTCGGCGTCGTGGGCGACGTCCGCCACACCGCGCTCAAGGAAGAATCGGGGATGGAGATGTACTGGCCCTTCGCTCAGGAGCCCACCGCCGACTTCACCTTGATCCTCGCCGCGAGCGGCGGGAACGTCGGCGCTCTCGCGGCACCGGCGAGGCAAGCAGTGCAGGCGGTCGACCCCAACCTCCCGGTCTTCCACGTCCGCCCCCTCTCCGAGGTGGTCGCCGATGCGCTCGCCCCGGCGCGCTTGAGCACCGTCCTCTTCGGCCTCTTCGCCGCCCTCGCCCTGGCGCTCGCCGCGGTGGGTCTCTATGGGGTGATGAGCTACGCGGTCGCCGAAAGGCGCCGGGAGATCGGCATCCGCATGGCCCTCGGGGCCGACCGCGCCGGAGTCTTCCGGCTCGTCCTCACCCAGGCGATGGGAGTCGCGCTCCTGGGAGTCGTCGTGGGTCTCGCCGGCTCCCTCGCCGCCACCCGCCTCCTGGCGAGCCTCCTCTACGGAGTGGGCACCGCCGACGCCCTCACCTTCCCCGCCGTCGCCGTCCTCCTCTTAGCGGTCGCCCTCCTCGCGAGCTACCTCCCGGCGCGGCGGGCGACGGCGGTCGATCCGCTGGCGGCGATCCGGGGGGAATGAGGGTTTGACCCTCACAATCCTCCTCGCGAATGCGACGGATGCCAAAGGTGCGGCGGTTTCATCCGCTGATGTTCGATGAACTGCTTCATCACCCGATGTTCAGGGAGTCTTCAGACCATGCAGGCCTGCCTGTCCTGATGATGTTCAGCATGCTCCGAGACGAATATCCTTGGTTGTACGAGCTCGGCCTCCAGCTATATCGAGCAATCGAAAGCGGCAACTCCAAGTCGATTGAGCGCATGCGCAGGACTAAGCGTACCATCGAGATGACACTTCACGGCCCGATGAGCGAGATGATGGGTGGCCTAGGAGCCTGCGCGGCAGGAAATTCCGACTACCATGGGTTGTAGTTAAGTTCTCACGATGACCTATTAGTGGTAGCCAAAAGTGCTGAAAACCCTTCTGCCGCGCAGGCTCCTAGGGGATGACGAATCGATGATGGTGCTTCACCACCTCGTTCGCTGTATCGACCGGTACACTCGAATATCGCCTAGAGCGAAGGGTGAATCAAAGGGACCCGGAGAAGGTGAGTGATGCGCCGACATAGTTGCGCGATCACCGGAGGAATGTGCGCTCTTTGAGAGGCGAAATCCGGGCCAGTACGGGGAAGTCGCGGTCGTGATGAAGGACGGTATGCCCGTGGCGGAGAGCACAAGCCGCGATCAGGCAATCCACGCTCGAACGGACTGTGAATCCCCTACTGCGAGCCGAGCGGTAGAGAAGGACGGCATCCTCGAACACCTCAATGGACAGAGGTGCCTCCACGATCGGGAAAGCGAGCATCGCTTCGCGGGCGACGCGAAATGCGCTCTCCTCCCGGAAGCCTTGCAAAACTTCCTGGATCACCGGCAGGCAGGTCACGACTTCGTCGAGGTCGACCATCGTCCGCAGCTCAAGCCGGCTTGGTTTACGGAAGACCTCGATCCAGAGAGAGGTATCAACGAGCAGCACGAGACCGTGGCCGGTTCGAGACCTGCTGTGAGGGCTCGCCTCTCATCTCGGAGAGGTTCCCCTCCCAGAGGCCGGAGCCGGCCAGCTCGAGAATCCGCCCCGCCCGGTGCCGACGCAGGAAATCTTCGAGAGCGCGGTTCACGGCCTTTGAATACGACTTTTCTCCGCTGGCCTTCGTCACTTCTTCGAGGAGTTGCTCATCGAGCAGGAGGGTCTTGCTCTTCATGGTGAAAGAGTAGCACGGACCCTCTCACTCAGTAGAGCTGAGGGTCTATTACGAAGGGTGCGGCATGAGAGTCATCGTCGCCCGTCCAGGCGGCCGGATCGAACGCTGCATCGCTGCTATCAGGCTCGCGCGCGTAGGCCTCGGCAGTGGTCTGCCCTCGCGAGGGCGATTACCAGTAAGCAGCCTTCGGGCTCCCTGCCTTCCGCGCGATCGTCCAGCTGAACCGCGTGTCTCCAGGAGACTTCCGGACAGGTTTTTGAAGCTCCCGCGGGCGTTTCGGAAGTTCCCGGACGGGTTCCTGAAGCTTCCGGACGTGTTCCCGAAGCTTCAGGACGCGTTCCCGAAGCTTCCGGATGCGTTCCGGAAGTTCCCGAACACGTTCCGGAAGTTTCCAGACGTGTTCCGAAGCTTCGGGAACACGTCCGGGAGCTTCAGAAACCGGTCCGGGAGGTTCCGCCAGGCGTCCAACTCCTACGCTCGAGGCTGGAACCGGCCCGGGTCACCCTGCCACGGGGAGAGGCAACCGTGCGGGCGGGTGGCCGACCACCAGCTCTTCGAAGCGGATGCTCTCCGAGGCGGGACCGCCGCCGTCGCCGGCGTAGAAACGGAACGCGCCGCCCTCCCAGGACAGAAGCTCGCGGAGGGCTTCCTCGCCGCGCAGCCGGCGGCACTCGGCGTGGTTGACGGTGCCGTTCGAGAGCCAGCAGGACGCCCGCAGGCCATTCTCGCGACGGGCGTCGATGTAGCCGGATTTCTTGAGATTGCAGAGAACCTGGAGCACCTCGAAGGCGGAGAAGACTCCGGGATCGACGTCCACTTCGCTCCCATCCTACCTCTCGTCATCGTGCGACAGTAGGGCACTCGCATTACAGACCAGATTAAGGCGCTGCCGTCAGCGCCGTCGCCGGCCCCGGATCTCCTGCAGGCGGGCGAGCGCCTCCCGGCGGTTCTGGCCACGATCCTCGGGTTCTTCCTCGGGAGCCGCGGGAGCGCTGGCGGCCCCCGGCTTCGCCGGCAGGCTCTCCGCGAAGGCGCGGATGGTCGCGAACTGGAAGAGGGTGACGACCGGCACGTCCCGGCCGACGACCGCCTGGAGGCGGCTCCTCAGGCGGAGGAGGAGGAGCGAGTCGCCCCCGAGCTCGAAGAAGTTGTCGTCGATCCCCACCTCGTCCGCCCGCTCGGGGCCGAGGATCTCCCGCCAGACGGCGGCGATCGCCCGTTCGAGATCGTTTCTCGGCGCGGCGCGGGCGGTCTCCCGCCGCGGCCGCTCGGGGGCGGGGAGGGCGTCGCGGTCGAGCTTGCCGTGGCTCGTCTGCGGCAGACTCGGGAGGAGCACGAAGGCGGCGGGGAGCATGGCGGCGGGGAGCCGCAGGGCGGCCAGGGCGCGGAGCTCGGACACGTCGAGAGTCGCCCCGCTCGCGGGCACCAGATAGGCGACGAGGCGCTTGCCGCCGGCCTCCTCGCGCGCCACGACCGCCACGTCGGCGACCGCGGGATGGAGGCTCAAGGTGGCCTCGATCTCGCCGAGCTCGATCCGCTGGCCGCGGATCTTCACCTGGTTGTCGAGCCGGCCGAGGAAGAGGACGTTGCCGTCCGGCAGGTAGCGCGCGAGGTCGCCGGTCCGGAAGCCGCGCCCGTCGCGGCCCGGGGTGAAGCGCTCCGCGGTCAGGTCCGGGCGCTCGAAGTAGCCGCGGCCGATCCCTAAGCCGCCGATCCAGATCTCCCCGGGAACGCCGATGGGGACCGGGTGGCCCGCCCGGTCGAGGAGACGGACGGTCATGTTGGCCTGCGGCCGGCCGATGACGTCGCCGCGCAGACCCTCCGCATGGGCCGGATAGGCGGTGCAGAGGATCGTCGCCTCGGTCGGCCCATAGCTGTTGCGCAGCTCGGCCCGTGGGAACACCCGGTGCAGAGCCTGGAGCAGGTCGGTCGACGACGACTCGCCGCCCACGGTGACGGAGCGCATCTGCTCCCAGCCCGCGGCCTGCCCGGTCTCCTCCAGGTGGAGCGCGACCTGGCGGTAGAACGACGGGACGCCGTCCAGGGCCGTGGCATCCCGCAGCACAGAGGTGAGGGCGGGAAAATCCTGGACCCGCTCCTCCGAGACGACGATCACCTTGGCCCCCGAGAGAAGGGGGGTGAACCATTCGAGGAGCGAGGGGTCGAAGGTGGCCTGGGTCCAGGCGAGGAAGACGTCCCCCGGGTGAAGGCGCACGTCGGCGACGTAGGCGAGCAGGAAGTTGACGAGGTTCCGGTGCTCGATCATCACCCCTTTGGGGCGGCCTGTCGAGCCCGAGGTGTAAAAGAGGTTCGCCAACTGGTCGGAGCCGACAGAGGCGGCGGGAGGCGTCCGCGGGGCACGGGCGATCGCCTCCCGGTCGGCGTCGACGGAGACCACCCGCGTGCGTTCGAGCGCGGACGCCGGCAGCCGGCCGAGGCGGTCCTCCCGGGTGAGGATCACCCCCGGCGCGCTCTCGTCGAGGAGAAAGGCAAGATGATCCAGAGGAGAGCCCGCAGGGAGCGGCAGGTAGACGCCGCCGGCCTTCCAGAGGGCGAGGAGCGAGAGCATCGCCTGCGGCGTCCGCGGCAGGAAGACCGCCACCCGCACCTCCGGCCGGACTCCGAGCGCCGCCAGGTGGTGCGCCAGCTGGTTCGAGCGCGCATCGAGCTCAAGGTAGGTGTGGTGCTCGCTCTCCATCTCCAGGGCCACGGCATCCGGCGCCCGTCCGGCCTGGCGGCTGAAAAGAGCGTGGAAGCAGGCGTCGCAGCCGAAATCGACCTCGGTGTCGTTCCACTCGCCTTCGACCTGCCGGAACTCGGCGGCGGTGAGGAGCGGCAGTTGGGAGAGCGGCCGGCCCGGATCGGCGAGGAGGCCGGCGATCAGGATCTCGAAGTGCCCGGCCATCCGGGCGAGGGTCGTGCGGTCGAAGAGGGCCCGGGCGTAGCTCCAGCTCAGGTGGAGCGCCCCGTCGACCGTCCTCAGGATGAACGAGAGATCGAACTTCGCCGTCGTGTCCGGGATCGCGAGCGGGAGGATGGCGAGGCCGGGCAGGCTCTTGATCCCGCTCCCTGTCGCCAGATCCTCGAAGCTCAAGAGAACCTGGAAGAGGGGGGAATGGCTGGCGTCCCGCCGCGGCGCCAGCTCCGCGACCAGCTTTTCGAACGGGACCTCGGCATGGGCATAGGCGTCCAGGGCCGCGCCGCGGACCCGGGCGAGGAGACCCGTGAAAGGCGGATCGCCGGCGAGATCGGCGCGGAGGACCACGGTATTGACGAAGAAACCGAGGAGCCCCTCGATCTCGCGCGAGCCCCGGCCGGCGATCGGAGTGCCGACCGTCAAATCCTCCTGCCCCGAATGGCGGGAGAGGAGAACCTCGAAGGCCGCCAGGAGGACCATGAAGAGCGATGCCCCTTCGCGCCGGGCGAGGGCCGTGAGGGAGTCCCGGGTTGCGGCCGGAAGGACCGAACGCACCTCGCCACCGGCGAAGCTCTGCCGTGGCGGCCGTTTCCGGTCGGCGGGGAGGGCGAGCACCTCGGGCACCCCGGCGAGGGCGGCCCGCCACCAGGCGAGCTGGCGCGCCAGGCCGGCGCCGGAGAGGAAGCGGCGCTGCCAGGCGGCGAAGTCGGCGTACTGGAGCGGCAGAGCGGGGAGCCGCGGCGGCTGCCCCGCCGCCAAGGCGCCGTAGGCGGCGATCACCTCGCGGAGCAGAACCTCCATCGACCAGCCGTCGGCCACGATGTGATGGACGACGAGAACCAGCACGTGCTCCGCCGGCCGGAGCTGGAGGAGCGCCGTCCGCAGGAGCGGTCCACGGGCGAGATCGAACGGCCGTGCCGCTGCGGCGGCGGCGAGGCGCAGAACCTCGCCCTCCCGCCGCGCTTCCGGGAGGGAGGAGAGATCGACCCGCGGCACTGGAAAGGGTCCCGGCGGAGCGATCCGCTGCACCGGCTCCCCATCCTCGACGGCGAAGGTCGTGCGGAGCGACTCCTGGCGCGCCACCACCGCGGCCAGGCTTCCCGCCAGGGCCGGCACGGCGAGAGCGCCCACCAGGCGGACGGCGCCGGAGATGTTGTAGAACGGGCTCTCCGGTTCGAGCTGATCGAGAAACCACAGGCGCTCCTGGGCGAACGACAGGGGGAGGGCGCCTTCCCGCGGGATGGGGGTGAGCGGCGGCGCCTCGCCGGCATCAGCGGCACCGACGGCATCGCTCCGCAGCCGGGCCTCGATCCGGGCCGCGAGGGCCGCCACGGTTGGCGCCTCGAACAGCTCGCGGAGCGGCAGGTCCACCCCGAAGGCCGCCCGCGCCCGCGTCGCCACCCGGGTGGCGAGGAGCGAGTGCCCTCCGAGGTCGAAGAAATCCTCTGTCACCCCCACCCGCTCGCGGCCCAATACCTCAGCCCAGATCGCCGCCAGCACCTCCTCGAACGGTGCCCGCGGGGCTATCCAGTCCCCCAGAGGCTCCGCAGCACCGGCTTCGCCAGGCTCGGGAAGCGCTCGCCGGTCCACCTTTCCCTGGGAGGTGAGCGGCAGCTCCGGCAGGAACACGAACGCCGAAGGCACCGAGGACTGCGGAATCTTCTCCAGGAGAAACCGCCGCAGCTCCGCCGCCGGCAGCTCCCCCACCTTACCCACGACCCAGGCCACCAGGCGCTTGCCCCCGCCGGGCTCCGGCCGCACGTCGACCGCTGCCGCCAGGAGACCCGGGTGCGCGGCGAGTGCCGTTTCCACCTCCCCCGGCTCGATCCGGAAGCCGCGGATCTTGACCTGCCGATCGAGCCGTCCGAGGAAGTCGATCCGTCCGTCCGCCCGGAGCCACGCGCGGTCGCCGGTCCGGTAGAGGCGCGCGCCGGGAGAATTCGCCTCCACAGAAGGCACGAACCGCTCCGCCGTCCGCGCCGGGTCGCCCCAATATCCCCGCGCGAGGCCGCGACCGCCGGCGCAAAGCTCGCCGGCCACCCCGAGCGGCACCGGCCGCATCTCGCGATCGAGCACCACGACCGTCGAGTTCGAGATCGGCCGTCCGACCGGCACCGGCCCCAAGAGATCCATCTCCCCCACCGGATGGCAGGCGGTGAAAGTCGTTCCCTCCGTCGGTCCATAGCCGTTGATCAGCCGGCATTCCGGAAATGCCTGCCGAATCCTCGAAACGTGATCGGAAGACAGCACATCGCCCCCTGCCAGGAGCTGCCGTACGCCCGCCAGATCGTCGAGCCGGCTTTCGACCATCTGGTGGAACAGTCCGGCCGTGAGCCAGAGCACCGTCACCCCCGACCGCCGCACCTCTCCGCCGACTTCCGCGAGCGATAAAGCCCCCGGGGGAAACACGACCAACCGGGACCCATGGAGGAGAGCGCCCCAGATCTCGAACGTCGCCGCGTCGAACGAGGGAGTCGAAGCCTGGGCGATCCAATCCGTCCCCGACAGCCGCACATAATTCGTCCCCAGAACCAACCGCTGCACCGCCCGTTGCGACACGGCGACCCCCTTGGGAATCCCCGTAGATCCTGACGTATAGATCACATAAGCGAGCTGATCCATCCCCTCCGGTTCCTCCGACCTTCCAGGAATGGGCTCCACAGAGGAGTGGGGCCGAGCGGGTCCGAGGACCGGCGCCTGGCTGCGCGAAGCGCCCGAGGGCGCCGGCCCGCAGGACCCGCCGGCCCCGCGGCCCAGCACCACGACCGCGCCGCTGTCGCGCACCATCCAATCCAACCGTTCCCGAGGGTACCCGGGATCGAGAGGCACATACGCGCCGCCGGCCCGCACGACGCCGAGAATCCCCACGATCAGCTCGATCGACCGTTCCATCTCCAAGCCGACCGTCACCTCCGGTCCCACCCCGATCTCGCGTAACCGCAGAGCCAGCGCGCCCGACCGTCGCGCCAGCTCGCCATAGCTGACCTGCTCTTCTCCATAGGAAAGCGCGACCGCGTCGGGCTGCCTCCCCACCTGGCGCAGGAACAACGCCCCGAGGCTCTCGTCCGCCAACGGGACCGCCGTGTCGTTCCACTCCGCCACCAGTTGATGCCGCGCAGCCGCCGACAGCAGATCGATCTCCGCCAGCGGCATCTCCGGAGCCGCCACCGCTGCGGAGAGAAGACGCGCGAATCCCGCCAGAAACCGCTCCACGGTCGTGCCATCGAAAAGATCCGTCGCATACTCGACCGACACCCCCAAGCCCGCCCGGGAGCGGCTGACGGTGAGAGTCCAATCGAACTTGGCCGTGCCGCTCGCCGTCTCGATCCTTTCGAGCGTCAGGCCGGGGAGGCGCGCCGTTTCGAGGAGCGGCTCTTCGAGATTGAAAACCGCTTGGAAGAGCGATCGCCGCCCGGGAAGAGCCTCGACCAGGCGCTCGAAGGGCAGATCCTGGTGCGAGTACGCGCCCAGCACCTCGTCCCGGGTGCGGGCGAGGAGCGCCCGGAAGCTCGGCCGGCCGGAGAGGTCGCCGCGGAGGACGACGGTGTTGACGAAGAGCCCGATCGTCTCTTCGGCCTCAGGCGCCCGCCGATTGGCAACCGGGGTGCCGATCCGCAGATCGTCGGCGCCGGTCCACCGGGAGAGGAGGGCGAGAAAACCTGCCGAGAGCGCCATGAAGAGAGTCGCCCGCTCCTCGCGAGCGAGGGCGGCAAGACCCGCTCTGAGGCTCGCGGGGAGCGCCGTCGAGCGCACCGCACCGCGGCCGGAACGAGAGGGCGGACGCGGCCGATCGGCCGGCAGGGGAGCGTCGGGCAGGTCCCCGGCCAGCCTCGCCAGCCACCACTCCAGCTCCCCCTCGCCCGCCGCCCAGCGCCGTTGCCACACCGCCCAGTCCGCGTACTGGAGGGCGAGCGCCGGGAGAGGCGAAGGCCGGCCGGCGGACAAAGACTCATAGAGCACCGACAGCTCGCGGACGAAGATCCCCAGCGACCACCCATCCGCCACCAGGTGATGGAAGGTGAGAAGCAGCAGATGATCGTCGAGAGCCAAATCCACGAGCCGGAAACGGCAGGGAGCCGAGCGAGCGAGATCGACGAAGGGGAGCCGCGCCTCTTCGTCAGCGAGGCGGCGGGCCTCAGCCTCCCTCGTCGGCACGGGGAGAGCGGCGAGGCTCGCCCGGGGCAGAACGAAGGGGGCGGGCGGAGCCGGCGCCTGGAGCGGCTCGTCTTCGGGGAGTACAAGGCGGGAGAGGACAAAGCGGGTGCGGAGCGCTTCGTGGCGGGCGACGATCTCCCCCAGGCTCCGGGCGAGGGCAGGAGAGTCGAGGGCGCCGCGCAGGCGGACCGCGGCCGGCATGTTGTAGGCCGGGCTCTCGGGCTCCAGCTGGTGGAGGAACCAGAGCCGGCGCTGGGAGAACGAGAGCGGCCGCGGTGCCCCGGGTTCGAGCCGGGCCCTGGGCGGCGGCGAAACGGCGGCGTCCGCGGCGAGGGGGAGAGCGACGCTGGCACCGAGCCGAGCCGCGAAGCCCGCGAGGGTCGGGGCGGCGAAGAGGCTGGGGAGCGGCAGGTCGACCCCGAAGGCCGTCTGGACGCGGGCGAGGAGGCGGGTGGCGAGAAGGGAGTGCCCGCCGAGATCGAAGAAGCTCGACTCCGCCGTCACCTCTTCGGTCCCTAAAAGATCTCGCCAGATTGCCGCCAGCGTCTCCTCGATCGCCCCGCGCGGCGCCCGGCCCGCCCGCAGCGAGGCGCCCCCAGCGTCGAGCCGCGCCAGGGACCGCCGGTCGACCTTGCCGTTCGGGGTGAGGGGCAGCGCTTCGAGGACGACGAAGAGGGCCGGCACCATGTACTCGGGGAGACGGGAACGGAGGAAGAGCCGCAGTTCGGCGTCCGCCACCTCAGGGGACGGCATCGCCACATAGGCCACGAGCCGCCGGTCCGCGCCTTGCCCCTCGGCGAGGACCGCGGCGGCCGCCACCTGGTGGTGGGACGAGAGGACCGTCTCGATTTCCTGCAGCTCGATGCGAAAGCCCCGCACCTTCACCTGGTAGTCGAGACGGCCGAGGTATTCGAGCTGTCCCGCCTCCGGGGCGCCACGGAAACGCGCCAGGTCCCCGGTGCGGTAGAGGCGCTCGCCCGGAAGGCCACCCGGTGAATCGAAAGGATCGGGCACGAAACGCTCCGCCGTCAGGTCCGGGCGACCGAGATAGCCGCGGGCGAGCCCGGCGCCGCCCAGGAAGAGCTCTCCGGGCACCCCCACCGGCACCGGCTGGAGCCACCGGTCGAGCAAAAAGACCCGGGTGCCGGGGAGCGGTCGGCCGATGGCCGGCGATGCCAACGATACCGGCGATCGTGGGTCGATCTCGGCGAACGTCGAGTAGGTGGTGTCCTCCGACGGGCCGTAGAGATTGAGCACCCGGGCGGCGCGGACCTGCCGGACGAGCGACCCCGGCAGCGGCTCGCCGGCCAGGTTGACCGTCCGCACCGAGGTGGGCAGAGGGCCGCTCCGCAGCAGCTCGGCGAGGACCGAGGGCACCGTGTTGACGAGCGTGACCTCCCCCGCCGCGGGGAGGCGCGGCAGCTCCAGGGCGTCGGCGGCCAAGATCACCCGGCCGCCCCAGGCGAGGGGGACGAAGAGCTCGAAGACCGAGAGGTCGAAGCCGATCGAGGTCGAGGCGAGGACCCCGGAGAGATCCGCCGGCGGGAAAACCGTGCCCGCCCAACGGACGAGGGCAACGGCGCTCGCATGCGAGATCGCCACCCCCTTGGGCTCGCCGGTCGAGCCCGAGGTGTAGATGACGTAGGCGAGGTTTTCGGGATGAGGGACCGGATGGCTGGGGAGGACGGTGGCAGGGGGGGCCTCCCCCACCGACTCCTCCGGCCCGTCGAGCCGGACCACTCGCGTCCCGGCGGGCGCGAGGGCTTCCAGCCTTCCCGTGAGATCCTCCTCGGTCAACAGGAGGAGAGCGCCGGACGAGCGCAGCAGGAAGGCCAGGCGCTCGTCCGGCAGCGTCGACTCCATGGGCACGTAGGCGCCACCCGCCGCCAGGATGCCGAGGAGACCGGCCACGAGGTCCGGCGTGCGCCGGGCGCAGATCGCCACCCGCACCTCCGGTCCCACCCCGAGCCGACGGAGCCGGTGGGCGAGCCGGCCGGCCCGGGCGGCCAGCTCGGCATAGGTGAGCCGCTCGCCCCGCCCGACGAGCGCCTCCGCCGCCGGGGTGCGGGCGGCCTGCGCCAGAACCAGCTCGTGGAGACAGCGGTCGCCCGGAGCGGCTTCCCCCGCCTCCGCGCTCCATTCAAGAAGCTGCATCCGCTCTGGCGCGGCGAGGAGCGGCAGGGCGCCGAGCGTCTCTCCCGGGCGCTCGGCAATGCCGGCAATGCCGGCGATACTGGCGATACTGGCGAGGAGAGTAAGAAAGTTGGCGGCCAGACGCTCGACCGTGGCGCGGTCGAAGAGATCGGCGTTGTACTCGAAGCTGGCGGCGAGCTCTCCTCCCCTACCTGCCAGCTCCGCCGCCATCAGGGTGAGGTCGTACTGCGCCCGTCTCTCGGGAAGGGCGACGGGCTCCAGGAAAAGATCGTCGAAGGCCAGTCGCGGTCCGAGCTCCCCCAGGGCGAAGGCGGCCAAGGGAGCCGCGTCCCCCTGCCCCGGCTGGAGCACGAAGAGAACCTGGAAGACCGGCGACCGGCTCGGATCGCGCACCGGTTGCAGCTCCTCCGCCAGCCGGGGGAAGGGGAGATCGGGATGAGCGAAGGCGTCGAGCACCGTCCGCCGCACCCGGCCGAGGAGAGCGGTGAATGGCGGGTCGCCGGCGAGGTCCGAACGCAACACGAGGGGGTTGACGAAGTAGCCGACGACGTCCGCCAGGGCCGCCGCGCCGCGTCCCGCCGTGGGCGAGCCGACGAGCAGATCCTCCTCGCTGGTATAGCGGTAAAGGAGAGTCTGAAAGGCGGCGAGGAGGGTCATGTAGAGCGTCGCGCCCTGTCGGCGACCGAGGGCCTGGAGCCGCGCCGAGGGCGCGGCCGCGAGGCGCACGGAGACCGCGCCGCCACGGTCGGTCTGGATCGGCGGGCGGGGCCGGTCGGCCGGCAGCTCGAGGACCGGCAGCTCGCCGGCCAGCCGTTCCCGCCAGTAGCGCTCCTGCCGCTCCCCCTCCGGGCTCGCGAGGAGCCGCTCCTGCCAGCGGACGAAGTCCCCGTAGGTCGCCGCCGGCCGTCTCCAGACGGCGGGCGGACCGCCCCTCTCCTCTGCATAGAGAGCAGCCAGCTCCCGGACCAGGATCGCGAGCGAGGCGAAGTCGCTCACCAGGTGATGGATGGCGAGAAGGACGAAGTCCTCCGTCGCGGGCCGCCGCAGCAGCACCCGTACCCGGAGGAGCGGCACCGGGCTGAGACCGCCGAGACCGCCGAGATCAAACGGCCGGTAGCCCTCGACGGCGAGCCAGGCCGCCGCCCGCTCCTCCTCCCAGCCCGCGGCATCGACCTCCTGGAAATCCAGCGCGCCCCATTCCGTCGGCGTCGCCACCCGCTGCAAGGGCTCACCCTCGACCGACGGGAAGGTCGTGCGCAGCGCGCCATGGCGGGCGACGAGAGCGCGGAGCGCCCGCTCGAGGGCCAGGGCGTCGAGCTCGCCCCGGACCCGCGCCGCCGAGACGATGTTGTAGGCGCCGCTTTCCGGAGCCAGGCGAGAGAGGAACCAGAGCCCCCGCTGGCCCGAGGAGAGGGGCAGCTCGGCAGGCTCCTCCCCCGTCGGAACGAAGGCGGACCTACCGGTGGACCGACGTTCCCCCCGCCCAGATCCTTCGCTCCGCTCAGGATGACGGTAGGAGGGGTCGTGCCGGACCGGACCGGCGGGCTCGCCCCCGGTCTCCCCCAGCGTCTCTCTCTGCGTCTCTCTCTGCTTCTCCCCCAGCGTTTCCCCTAGCATCTCCCCCTGCGTCTCCCCCAGCATCTCGCCCTGCATTGTCTCCAGGATCTCCCTGGCCAGATCGCGGACGCTCAAGCCTTCAAGGAGACCCGCGAGCGCGGGCGAGATCCCCAGGTCGGTCTCCAGGGTCTGTCGGAGCTCGATCGCGGCCAGCGAGTCGAGCCCCAGCGCCGCGAGCGGCTGACCGGGGTCGAGACGCGCCGCCGGCAGCCGCAGACGGCGCGCCGCCTCGCCGGCCAGGTAGGCTTCGAGCGTCGCCCGCCGGTCCGCCTCGGGTTCGACGGTCGCGAGCTCCCGCCCCAACCACGGCGTCCGGAGGTCCACCGCGAGCGGCCCGTCGATCGCGAGCCCGGCGGGATCCTCTGCCGAGTGGAACGCCTGGCGCCGAAAGCCGGCCGGCGCGAAAGCCGCGGCGAAGCGGTCCAAAGTCTCCACCCGCGCCGGCTCGGCACCGCCATGGGCCACCCGCCAGCTCGCGAGATCGAGCCCCGCTCTCTCTTCCTCCCCGATCCGCCGCACGCAGAGGTCGTAGGCGAAGCCCGGCCCGCCGGAGGCCGTCGCCCGGTAGCGCGAGATCGCCGCCAGCCAGCGCCGGGGGCGTTCGAGAAAGGCGGCCGGCGCCATGAGAACGCACCGTCCGCGAGCGTAGAGCGGCAGGAGGACGTTGGCGAGGAGCCCCATGCCGTGGTCGAGCGGCAGCCAGCCCACAAGGACCGCTTCTTCTTCTTCCGACTCGAAGAAGGCCCGGCGGAGGTGATACGCCTGAAGGACGAGATCGCCGTGGGTCACCGCGGGGAGGGCGAGATCCCTGGACCGGACGTCCGGCGGCCGATAGCCGGCCGCTTCCCCCGTCCCGATCCCGTCAACCGCCAGAAGCGTCCCGCCGTGGAGCCCCGGCAGGAGCGCCTCAATGGTGAGCGTCACCCGCGGCCGGGCGTCTGGGACACCGATGATGGCGCTGATGCCGGCGGGCACCGCCACCACCCCGGCGTAGAAGCAGCCGAAGAGGGCGGTCACGAAGTCCAGACCGGGCGGAAAGACGAGGAGCGCCCGTTCGCCCGGACGGATGCCGAGGAACTGAAGCCGGGCGGCGAGCGCCCGCGCCCGGAGGTCGTGCTCACCGTAGGAGAGCCGCTCCCCCTCCTCCTCGCCGTCAACGAGGAAGGTATAGAGAAGGCGCTCCGGATGCTTCTCCGCCCGGCGGCGGGAGGCTTCGACCAGGGTGGGCATACACCCCCGCAAACCGCAGCCGGGCCGCCGGTATTCTCGGCCGGAGCCGAGGGGGGAAGGCTAGCCGAAGATCCCCGGCAGGAAGCGCTCGAAGGCGTGCGAGAGGAGGTCGGCGAAACGGGAGTCCCGGCGCCTTCCGAGCCACGCCGTCTCATCCGCTTCCCAGGCGGGAGGGAAAAGGTGGGCCGTCCGCGCCGCGGACCGCTCCTCCTGCGCCGTCAGGGCGGCGGCCCGGTCGGCTCCTCCGGAATGGATCCAGCGCAGGAGACGGGACAGCTCGTCGAGGTCGAACCAGATGCCATGGTCGCGGCAGATGTCGACGATCACCCCGCTCTTGCGCTCGTAGTTGCGGCGATTCATCAGCGCCCCGCAGACGACGCACGGCCGGTAGAGCGGGGCGGCGCCGCCGCCGCCGGTTGACGCCGTGGGCGGATCGGAAGCAGGGTGGGCCGTGGCCTCGGGAAGAGCTGCCGGCTCGGGTCCCAAATCCTGAATTTTCCCCTGCCGGGACCGCGCGACGAGCGCCTCGAAGACCTCGCGCTCGACCCACAGGCCGCCGCACCGCGGGCACTCGGAGAGGGCGGTCCGCTCCTCCGCTCCCAGCCGGCGGCTGACGAGCCGGTGGTCACCGCCACACGCCGGACAGGCTGGACCGCCGTCCACAGAGGTCCGAGCCGACGATTCCGCCTGGTTGAGGAGGAGCGGCGTCCCGCAGTCGTGGCAGAAGCGGGAACGGCGGCTCACCCGGGTCATGCACTCCGGACAGACGGCATCCAGGTCGCGCTCGTGGACCGTGAAGTCCGCGCCGCAGTAGCGGCAGCAGAGCTCCTCCGCCCCCGACCGCGGTCCCCCGCAGGCCGAGCAGCGCACGACCGCCGACTCGTGCGGCAAGGGCACCGGCACGACCACCACCCCGCCGCACGAGCAACGGAACCGCTCCCCGGCGGCATGGCCGGAGGCGTCGTACTGCCGGTGGCACTGGGCGCAGGCGGCTAAGAGATGCATCCTTATTCCTGCCGCAAGGCGATCTGCGGATCGACCTGGGTGGCGCGCCGGGCGGGGACGTAGTTGGCGAGGAGCGCCACCAGCGCGAGGAGGCCGGGGACGGCGACGAAGGTCAAGGGGTCCTGGGTGCTGACCCCGAAGACCAGGCCGACGAGCACGCGGGTGGCGAAGAAGGCTCCCAAGAGCCCGACGAGAAGGCCGATCCCCACCAGGGCCATCCCCTGCCGGATCACCAGGCGCAGGACGTCCGCGCGGAGCGCCCCGAGCGCCATGCGGATCCCCATCTCGTGGGTGCGCTGGGTGACCGAGTAGCTGATCACCCCGTAGACCCCGACCGCGGCGAGCACCAGGGCGAGGCCGGCGAAGAGGCCGAGGAGCACCGTGCTCATCCGGTTCTGGGCCAGCGACTCGTCGACCACAGCGGAGAGCGTCCGCACGCGGTAGACCGGAAGGTCGGGGTCGAGCCCGAGGACCGTCCGGCGGATCGACGCCGCGAGCGCCGCCGGATCTCCCGCCGAACGGACGACCAAGGTGGCGGCGATCTCCGGATCCTGGAGCTGCGGCTCGTAGACCTCGAACGTCGGCTCGTCGGAGAGCGCCTGCTGCTTGACGTCCCCCACCACCCCGACGACCGTCATCCAGGTCGCTCCCTTCTGGTCCGGATCATCGAAGGTCACCCGCTGGCCCAGGGGATCGACGTGCGGCCAGATCGTTTCCACCATCCGCTGGTTGACGATCACTACCTTGGGCGACTCGATGGCATCCCGACTGTCGAAGGCCCGGCCGCGGAGAAGCGGGACGTTCAAGGTGCGGAAGTATTCTGGAGTGACCCGACGCACCGTGGCGCTCTCCGGGTGGGAGGGGGAGGACGGACGGCCGAAGACCCCGAAGGCGAGAAAGTAGCTCCTGCCGCTTAGAGGCAAGGGGTAGACGGTCGCCGCGCGCTCGACCCTTGGGAGAGTCGACACCCGGCCGAGGAGGTCTCGGTAGAAGAGGGCGAGCCGGGCGGGATCGGGATACTTGGTCGCCGAGGGCGAGAGGTCGAGCGTCAGCACCCCGGCGGGCCGGAAACCGGGATCGACCAAGGAGAGGCGCGAGAAGCTCCGCAGGAGGACCCCGGCCATCACCAGAAGGACCAGGGCGACCGCCACCTCGACCAGGGCGAGGAACTGGCGGGCGAAGCGGCCGCGGCGGCCGCCGGACATGGCGCGCCCGCCCTCCTTGAGCGACTCGTGGAGACCGGCTCCGGGATCGTGGAGGGCCGGGAAGAGGCCGAAGAAGAGCCCGGCGGCGACCGAGAGCGCGAGGGTGAAGGCGAGCACCCGGGAGTCGAGGCCGATCGCCTCGGCGTTCGGGATGGCGGCGGGGTTCAAGGCGACGAGCGCGCGCGTCCCCCAGTAGGCGAGAAGAAGCCCGAGGGCGCCGCCCAGAAGCGAGAGAAGGACGCTCTCGGTCAGCAGCTGGCGGACGAGGCGCCCGCGGCCGGCGCCGAGCGCGGTGCGGATCGAGATCTCCCGGCCCCGGGCGGCGAGCCGGGCGAGGAGGAGGTTGGCGACGTTCAGGCAGGCGATCAGGAGGACCGCGGCGACGACCCAGAGGAGGACTACGAGGGCCGGGCGGATCTTCTCGACGATCACTTCCTGGAGAGGGAGGACGAGGGCCGTCCAGCCGTCGTTGCTGTCCGGATACTGCTTCTCCAGGCGAGCGGCGATGCCGCGCATCTCGCTGCGCGCCTGGGCGACCGAAACCCCGGGCCGCAACCGCGCCACGCTCAAGAGGAAATGGCCCCCCCGGCTCTGCTTGGCGGGATCGAGGGTCAGGGGCACCCAGACGTCGCGCTTCCTCGGATAGTCGAAACCCGGCGGCGCCACCCCGACCACGGTATAGCTCACGCCGTCCAGGAGGAGACTCTGGCCGACCAGCTTGGGATCGGCCCCGAAACGGCGCTGCCAGAGCCCGTAGGAGAGGAGGGCGACGCGGTTGTTGGCGGGCAGATCCTCCTCCGGCCGGAAGATGCGCCCGAGGAAGGGACGAAGGTGCAGAACGGGGAAGAAGTCCGCCGTGACCCTCGCCTCGTCGAGAACCTCGGGCTCGCCGCGGCCCGTCAGGTTGACGCTCCCCATGGCGACCGCCGCGACGCCCTCGAAGCTCCGGCTCTGCGTTCGATAGTCGTCGAAGTCGGGAGGCGAGAGGCTGAAGCGCGAGAAACCCGCCTTCGGGTTGCTCGCCATGACAAGGACGAGCCGCTCCGGCTGCGGATAGGGCAGCGGCGTCAACAGGACACCGTTGACGACGCTGAAGATGGCGGTATTGGCGCCGATCCCCAAAGCGAGGGCCAGAAGGGCGATGGCGGTCGTGGCCGGAGCGCTCTTCAGGCTGCGCAGGCCAAAACGGATGTCGGCAAAGAGCGACTCCACGGCGTCCTCCCGGGGCAAGTCCGCGCGGTAGGCGGGGGCTTATCTTAGCAGGCTGACCCGGAGTCCCTTCCGCTGGCGCTGGATGCCTCTCCGATCAGAGCTTCTGGCCTTTCGCAGCCTGGCCACGGACAAGGAAGGTCTTCGGATACTGCCCTTCACCGCAGATCTTGAACGTGCCGAAGTCCTTGTACCAGAGGCCATCGGGTGCCTCCGGTCCGGACTCTCGCCATTGCTTCAGCTGATAGAGATCCTCTGCCGAGACTTCGCGCTCGCGGAGACGGTCGAAAAGATGATCGCGGAGAGCAGGGGGCAGGCTGGTCCACTGAATCTTCGGCATCACTCACCGAAGGTCAGGAGCGCCAGCTCTTCCTTGAGCCGTTGCTGTTCCCTGCCATCGACGGAGCGCGCCAAACGGTCGGCAAGATCGAAAAACCGCTTCTTCTCGTGCTCCTGGACTTCGAGGCCGGCTTCGATGAGATCAACGACAACGCGGCTAGCGCTCGTCCTCTTCGTCTTTGCCAGGGCTTTCACCCGGCGGGCCAACTCTGGCGGCAGGCTGACGCTCTGACGAACGGGCTTGCCGAGCATGTCCATAGGTTCACTTTACACCACTTTGCACCCAAGAGCTGTGGGGAGCTCTCAGGGTCCCGTCAAAGTCGCGAGATTCTGGATTCTGGGCGTAGGGGCGGGCCCCCCGTGGCCGCCCGCCCGGGCACCCACAGGGGGTGCCCCTACGGAGGCGACTTGGACGAGACCCCCGGAAACTCTCCCTACGGGCAGCTGTTCGCCGGCGCGCCCTTCAACCCCTGCCCTCTCGCCATGAGCTCGGCGAGCCCCTTGAAGCCGTCGGGGGTCGCGGCCGACCAGAGGGTGGCGCTGCACTTCGTCTTGTCGCAGTTGCCGCCCAGGGTCACGTACTCGGAGGAAGTCCGTACCTGGCAGGTGCACTGCGCCTTGCTCGTGTCCTTGGAGTCGACGACGCAGGGCTGGTCGAAGCAGTAGGCCCAGGAGGTGCCGGTCGGGCAGGTCATCGCCGGACGGATGGCGGTCTCGCCGAAGGAGTAGGCGGAGACGAGGAAACGGCCGTTCTCCTGCGGTGCCCGGGCGGCGCAGGCCTGGTCGCCGAGCGAGGGGCCGTTCGCCACCTCGCAGTCGCAGAGCGCCCGGTTGACGACGATCTTCCCGCTCTTGGGGTCGAGGGTGGGGATCGGCGTGCAGGCGGCCGAGGTGCAGAGGGCGTATTTGCCTTCACAGAGGGTCGGCTTGGGTCCCTCGGGCTCGCCCCCCAGGAAGGCCGGACGGCGGCAGCTTTCGATAAGAGCACCGGCGAGGAGCGCGCCGGCCGTGAGCAGCAGGGCTCTGAGCACCACTTTAGAACGCATCTCTCACTCCTCTTTCTACGTCGACTTCCCCGACGACGCCTCGCGGTCGAGTACTTCCAGGGTGTGGGCGTAGAGGCGGTCGACCGCCTCGCGGCTGTTGGCGATGGCGGTCATGCCGAGCTTGCCGAACTCGGAGAGGGCACCGATCAGGTGGAAGAGGACGCCGCTCTCCGTGCCGTGACTGTAGTGCAGCTTGTGCTCGGTCAGGATGTCGATCAGATCCTCGGGCAGGAGCCCGCGGTAGACCTCGGAGCTCAGGTTGTCGGTCGCGCGGTAGTACTTGGGCTGGCCGCTCCAGGAGAGGAAGATCCCGCTCTCCGGATCGAGCCGGCCGCCGGTCAGGAACTGGAGGGCGAGGAAGGGATGGGTCGTGCCGCCCATCCGCAGGTTGATCTCCAGGGCCGACATCTTCCACGGTCCGCCCGGAGTCTCGCGCCAGGTGAGGAAGTCGATGCCGAAGCGGGAGACGGCGCCGTGGCGGGCGAGCACCTCGCCGATCTTGACCCCCGCCTGGTGGATCTCCCGCCGGTACTCCTCGTGCGCCGGGAAGCTGCAGCCGAGGAAGACCTGCCCGGTGGGGCCGCCCAGGATCTGGTCGTGGGTCGAGAGGGTGATCACCTGACCCGTGGGGCTGCTCCGCAGCTGCACCGAGGGCGACTGCTTCTCCAAGCCTTCGATGTACTCCTCGACGATGCCGTGGGTTTCGGCGAACTTCTCGAAGTAGCTCTCCTCGGTGTCGTTGGGGAGCGAGTATTCGAGGTGATGGAGGGCGTCCCGCACCGCCTCCCGGCTGGGCGCCGCGTTGCCCGCCGGGTTCGCCGGGTAGCGGAAGAGGGCGTTGCCCTCCCCCGAGAAGCTGTCGTCGAGCTTGACGACGGCGCGCTTCAACCCGGGGATCTCGGCCTTGAGGTCTAAGAGCGCGTCGAGCACGTCCCCCTCGTCGCGCAGGTCTTCCCGGCCGGCGGGATAGGGCACGCCGGCCTCCTTGAACACCTTGCGGCTCCCCGACTTGGTGCCCAGGTGCATGAGGGCGGGATCGAGACCGTTCAGGGGGATCCCTAAGCGGACGGCGAGCTGGCGTTCGAGCGGCGTCGAGTTGAAGACCGTGAGGTAGGCGCGATCGGGATCGGTGATCCCGGCGCAGATCCGTTCGATGAGCCGCGGCCGCTCGAGGATCTTCTCGGTCAGCGAGCGCGGCGAGGCGTCGTGGGCGCAGAGGAGCGTCAGCCGCCCGCGGGCGTGGCTCGCCGGGATGCCGGCCAAGAACTGGAAGTAGTAGTCGAGGATGATCGGGTGGACGGGCTGCGAGGTGACGTAGACGACCCGCGCCCGTGGGTTGCGCAGCCGGATGAGGAGGAAGAGCAGCCGTTCCTCGTAGAAGCTCGCCCCGGGGAGCTTCTGGAGCCCGCTCTGGTCCAGGGTGAGCGAGGGGACGACGACCGAGGTATGGGGGGTCTCGTCCTGGAAGGTGAGGGCCTCCCAGACCGCCTGCAGGCGAGGCTTGAGCTTCTCGAATTCGGCGAGCTCTTGCTCGGGGGTCAGGTGAGGGGCGAAGGGCATTGGGCGCTCGGGGTCTGCACGGACGGGCGGAGCATATCCGGCCGGCGTGCGGTGCGTCCACCCGGAGCGCGGCTAATTCGGCGAATCCCACTCCTCGTCGAGCACCTCGTCCTCGTGGAAGTCGGCCGGGAGACCCAGGGCCTCGGCACGCAGGCGGACCTGGCGGGTGAGATGGAAGCGCAGGGGGCCCAGAAGGGTGAAGACGGAGGTCCGGTGAAGGAGCTCGTCGCTGTCCTCTCCCGGGTAGGTGCGGGTGATCATCTCCAGGCGCTCCTCGAACCACTCGCGGGTGACCTCGCCGCGCTCCCACTTCTTCTTCAGGAGCATGTGCTGGCGGTTGCGATCACCGATCTCGGGGTGGTGGTTGACCCCGAAGATGCGCGGCATGACCCCGCCGCGGTCGCGGGCGAGCTCCATCATCGTCATCGCCTCTCCCCGGGAGCCGTCGGGGCGGGTCTCGAAGCCGATGGGGATGAAACCCGGGGTGAAGGCGATGGGGCCGGGGATGAGGTCGTAGAGGCGGCTGTCGACGATCCTCAGATGCCGTCCGTCGGCGAGGACGGAGGCGAGGCGGGAGAACCAGGGATGGTCCCGCCCCTCCGGGGTGAGCACGTTCTCCAGCACACCGCTGCTCTTGCCCTTCGCCTCGCTCCGCAGCACCGGCCGCGCCACCCCCGACCAGCGGCAGAGGACGCCGAAGGTGTGGCAGACGGCGAGGAGCGCGGCGTCCGGGTCCCTGCGGATGGCGTCGAAGAGATCGAAGGCCGGGCGTTCCCAGGCGGGATCCTCGCGCACGCCCTGCGAGCCCGGCGAGTGGCCGTCGTTCTCGTGCGGGTCGATGTGCCCGGGGCCGCCGGTACCGAGATAGACGGCGAAGCGGCCGCCCGGCGGCTCGGGGAGCATCCGGTGGTCGCGGACGGCGAAGGAGACGGCGCGCACGGTGAGGCCGGTCTCGCGGAGCGCCGGCAGCAGGTCGCAGGCGGTCTCCAGGATGGAATGGACGAGGGCGTCATGGCCGAGATTCGGCCAGCCGCAGTTGAGGTCGAGGAGGGCGACGTCGACGATCCGCTCGTCGGCGACCGGCAGGGCTTCGGGCTCCTCGACGCGGGCATACCGGAAGATGTCGTCCGGAGCCTGCACGGGACGGTCCCAGCTTGCGGGGGCAGTCTTGTAGCGTCCAGCGATCATGTAGCGCTCGTCTCCAGTTTGTAACCTACAGGTAGTGTACCCGTCCCAGACAAATTCCGTCCAACGCTTCAGGAAGCCGACCGGTCGCGTCCGATCGTGAAGCCGATATGCGGAGTTCGTGCCAAGGGGCGAACCGGCCGCCCGAGCGGGGGCTAGATCGTCCGCCCCGCCAGCCGGGCGACGATCAAGACCAGCTCGCTGGGGTCGACCGGCTTCGCGATGTGGGCGTTGAAGCCGGCCTGGAGCGCCTGCACGCGGTCTTCGCTCCGCGCGTAGGCGGTGAGCGCCGCGGCGGGGAGATCGGCGCCGTGTTCCCGCGTGCGGGCGCGGAGCTTGCGGATGAGGGAGTAGCCGTCCTCCCCCGGCATGCCGATGTCCGACACCAGGACGTCGGGCAGCCGACGGTCGAGCGCCGCCAGGGCCTCGGCGACCGAGCTGGCCTCCTCGACCTGGGCGCCGCCACGCTCCAGGGCGCGCACCAGGAGCTCCCGGGTGTCCTCGTCGTCCTCGACGACCAGCACCCGCACCCCGAGGAGGGGGGCGCCGTCCCAGGCGCCGTTCCCGGCGGCCGGCGGCGCCGCCGATTCGAGGCCGGGGATCGCGGAGAAGGCGGCGCGGACCGGCAGCGCCACGGTGAAGGTCGCCCCCAACCCCGGTCCCGCGCTCTCGACCGCCACCGTGCCGCCGTGGAGCTCGACCAGATGCCGCACGATCGAGAGTCCGAGGCCGAGCCCGCCGTGCGAGCGGGTGGTCGTGCTCTCCGCCTGGCGGAAGCGGTCGAAGACGAAGGGCAGGAACTCGGGGAGGATGCCCGAGCCGGTGTCGGTCACCGCGATCTCGACGTTCCCCGCCGCCTGGCGCAGGTGGACCTCCACCCGGCCCTCCTTAGGGGTGAACTTGATGGCGTTCGAGAGCAGGTTCCAGATCACCTGCTGCACCCGGTCGGGATCGCCCAGCACCGGGGAGACCGGCGGCTCGGAGCAGACGGTGACCGCGATCCCCTTCGCCTCGGCCGCCGGGCCGACGGTGTCGAGCACCGCGTCGATGACGGCGGCCAGGTCGACCGGCTTCTGCTCCAGGCGGAGCTTGCCGGTGATGATGCGCGAGACGTCCAGGAGGTCGGAGATGAGCTGCGCCTGGGCGCGGGCGTTCCTCTCGATCGTTGCGTAGGCGCGGAGCGCCGTCGCCTCTTCGAGCTTCGTCATGCGGAGCATCTGCGCCCAGCCGAGGATGGCGTTCAAGGGCGTCCGCAGCTCGTGCGAGAGAGTCGCCAGGAATTCGTCCTTGATCCGGTTGGCCTCCTCCGCCTGGCGCCGCGCCGCCTGCTCGCGGACGAAGAGCCGGGCGCGCTCCTGCTCCGCCTTCTCGCGCTCGCCGATCTCGTGCTTGAGCTCGGCGTTGGCGTGCGACAGCTCGGCCGTCCGCTCGTGGACGAGCTCCTCCAGCTCGGCGTAGGTCCGCTGGAGCGCCGCCTCGGCCCGCTGGCGCTCGGCGACCTCGCGGAGCAGCTCGGCGTTCGCCCGCGAGAGCTCCGCCGTGTGCTCCAGAATCTGCCTTTTCAAGACCACCTTCTCGACCGCGTTCGACACCGCCCGGAAGAGCGATTCGGCGGTGATCGAGCCCTTGAGCAGATAGTCCTGGGCGCCGCTCTTCATCGCCTGCACGGCCACCGACTCGCTCCCCTGCCCGGTGAGGACGATGACCGGCAGCGGGTCGTCCCCGGTCTCCGCCGCCAGCCGGGAGAGGAACTCCAGGCCGTCCAGGTCGGGGAGCCGGTAGTCGAGGAGCAGGCAGTCCGGCCGCTCCTCGCGGCCGAGCCGCAGCCCCTCCTCCCCGGTATCGGTCTCCAGGAAGCGGTAGCGATGCCTGCGGTCCTCCCGGAGCAGCCGGATGTAGACCGCCCGATCCTCCGGGCTGTCGTCGACGATCAGAAGGGTGAGCGGCGAGACGGCCAATCCCGCCAATCCCGCCGATCCCGCCGATCCGGTCGGTTCCATGTCATTTCTCCCGGGGCAGGATCACGACCTCGAACCAGAAACCGTTCAAGTGCTCGATGGCCTTCATGAAGCCGTCCAGGTCCACCGGCTTCTGGATGTAGCTGTTGGCGCCGGCCAGGTAGCAGGCCTCGACGTCCCGCTCGTCCGCCGAGGTGGTGAGGACGATGACCGGGATGAGCCTCAGGGCGTCGTCCTTCTTGACCGCCTCCAGCACCTCCCGCCCGTCGGTCCCCGGCAGATTGAGGTCTAAGAGGATGATGCCGGGCCGCGGCGAACGCGCCGGGTCTTGATAGGCGCCGCGCCGATAGAGGTAGTCCAGGGCCTGGTCGCCGTCGGAGCAGCGGTGGATGGGGTTCTTCAAGCCCGACTTGCGAAAGGCCCGTTCGGTCGCCTCGAAGTCCTCCGGGCTGTCCTCGACCAGGAGGATCGGTTGGTTCGGTGTTTCCCTCATAAAGCGTCTCTCATCAAGTCCCTCTCTCCAGGGTGAAATAAAAGGTCGTCCCCTCTCCGGGGATCGACTCCAGCCAAACCCGCCCATTGTGACGCTCGACGATCTTCTTGACGATGGTCAAGCCCGCTCCCGTCCCACCCCCGAACTGGTCGCGCCCGTGGAGACGCTTGAAGATCCGGAAGATCGAATCGTAATGCTTTTCGGGGATGCCGATGCCATTGTCCCGCACGTAGAAGACCGGCGGGGTGGCTTCGCGCGTCTCCCCTGCCTCGAGGTAGCCGATCTCGACCCACTTTTGAGGCTTGTCGTTGTACTTGGCGGCATTGGTGACGAGGTTTCTGAAGATCTCCCCGACCCGGGCGCGGTCGCAGAGCACGGTGGGGAGCGGGCGCGGGATGCGGATCTCGATCCCCTTTTCCGTCAGGTGGGGGCCGAGCGAGTCGAGGACGTCGGTCAGGATCTCGTTCAAGTCCACCCGGTCGATCGCGAGGTCGACCCGACCGACCCGCGAGAAGTGGAGGAGCGAATCGATCAGCGACTCCATCCGCCGGGTCAGCCGGGGCAGGGTCTCGAGCTTCGACTTGCCCTCGGAGTCGAGCTTGTCACCGTAGTCCTCCAGGAGGAAGAGCGAGAAGTTGTGGATGCCGCGGAGCGGCTCCTTCAGGTCGTGCGAGGCGATGTAGGCGAAGTCGTCGAGCTCCTTGTTGCTCTGCCGAAGCTCGGCGTTCCTCTCCTCCAGCTCCTGTTCGGCCTGGCGGCGGAAGACGAGCTCCTGCTGGAGCTCCCCCGTCCGCTCGGCGACCCGTTTCTCCAACCCTTCCTTCGCCTGCTGCAGCTGGGCGTCGCGCTCCTCGATCTGGGCGAGCATCTGGTTGAAGGCGTCGACCAAGGCGCCGAGCTCGTCGGAGCTCCGGCGGGTCGCCCGGAGCGTGTAGTCGCGGCGCTCGGAGACCGCCTTGGCGGTGTCGGCCAGATCCAGGATGGGCTCGGAGATCAACCGCTGCAGGCGGGATGAGAAGAGGAGGGCGAGGAGGGTCGCGGCGAAGAGGACCGAGGTGACGGTCGCCGCCTGGAGGCGGAGGCGGGAGTACATCTCCCGCAGGTCGCTCTGGAGGTAGAGAGTGCCCAGGAGCTCGCCCTTGTGCCGGATCGGCCAGAAGAGGAGGAAGGCGCCACCCGCGAAGCGGTTGCCCGGCGCCTCGGCGCGATCGGGGATCGTCCCCGGCTGCTTTTCCCGCGCGTAGCGGGCGAAGGGCCGGCCGGAGTGATCGTAGATGGCGGCGGCGGCGATCGGCGACTTCGCCCCCAGGGTGCGCAGAGTCTCGTTGGCGGCGACCGGATCGTTGAAGCTCAGGGGCGCCGCCATGTTCTCGGAGAGGATCTCCCCGAGCGTCTCCAGATCGCCCACCATCTCGCGGCGGAAGCGCACGACGTCCGAGGCGAAGAGCGCCACGTTGGCGAGGAGGAGCGCGCCGCTGCTCGCCAGGAAGACGATCAGCATGAGCTTGCGGCGGACCGGCAGGCCGCTCCAGGAGAGCCAGCTCAACGGTGCTCCTCCGGCGTCAGCTTGGCCAGACGCAGGAGCTTCGAGCTGATGCGCAGCGGCGTCCGCTCGACGTTCGGGAGATGGATCTCGAAGCGCACCCTTTGGGCGTCGAGGAAGAAGCTGATCAGACCGCCGTCGGCGAGGAAGCGGTCCGACTCGCCGACGGTGAGGACCGGGGCGCCGCGCAGGCTCGCGAGAATCTCGGCCTGGCGCTCGCGCTCCGTCCGGCCGAGGAAAAGGATCTGGCAGGAGCGCGGGTCGGTCCCGCGCGGCAGCCGCCTGACGGCGATCGGACGGCCGTTGACGGCCTCGTTGGCGACCACGGCGTCGAGGCTCTTGCCGAAGGGGTCCTCCCCCAGCACGCAGATCTGGAAGGGGCTCTTCTCGTCGGCGAAAGCCTCGGGAGGCCAGTCGACGAACTTGGTGAAGTTGAAGAGGAACGCCGCCTTCACGCTGTACTCGACGCTCTCCTCGGCGCTCCGCGCCGGGGCGGCCGCCAGCGGCGATGCCAGGGCGGCCCCCAACAGCCCCAGGACCAGGAGGACGCCGGCGGTCCTGGGGAGACGGGCGCGTCGGTCGGAGGTCTCGGACCTCCCTAGAATCGCCAATCGACCCTTCCCAGAAGGCTCTGCTGAACCTCTTCCCGACCGAGGCCGGGAGGCCCGAATTCCGGATGGTGGGCGTGCAGCAGGTTGCGGCCGACGAAGGAGAGATCGATTTTCGGGGTCGCCCGCCAGCCGAGGCGCAAGTCGAGCTCGGTGTAGCCCGGCACCGCCGGGGAGGGGAGGGCGTCGACGTGGCGGAGCCAGGCGTCGAGCTCGGTCCGCCCGGGCAGGTCGAGGCTCGTGCGCAGCCAGTCCTGGTGGACCGGATCGTTCCCCTCGGCGAGACCCTCGGTGCCATCGGTGCTCCCGGGGTCGTAGGTGAAGGTCTTGTGCAGATAGGAGAAGCCGGCGTACCAGCGCCACCAGGGGAGCATCTGGTAGTTGGCCGAGGCCTCGCCCCCCCAGGTGTCGGCGTTGAGCTTGTTGCCGAAGGTGATCGGCAGGCCGCCGTCCGTCAGCTCCTGGCTGCGCAGGCGGTCGTAGACGTTGTAGTACGTCGCCACGTCGAAGGTGAGGTCGCTCCGCGCCTCCAGGCGCCAGCCGAGCTCGTAGGCGACGACCGTCTCGGAGAGGAACTCGGGGTTGCCGCGGAGGAGGAGGAAGCTCCCGGAGTAGAAGTCGACGTCGGTGTCGATGCGGGTCGGGGTGCGGACCGCCCGCGAGAGGGCCGTCCACAGGGTCTGCCGCGGGCTCGGGGTGTAGGCGAGGCGGAGGCTCGGCTGCACCTCGAAGCCGGTGTAGTCGTTGTGCTCGAGCTTCGAGCCCACGGTCAGGTGCAGGCGCTCGGGGAAGAGGGTGATCTCGTCCTGGGCGAAGATGTTCAGCAGACCCTGGGTCCGGTGGTCGGGGAGAAAGGCGGTGGTGGCGCTGTTGCCCACCTGGTCCGACGACACCCGGTAGCCGATCCCCCACACCAGCTCCTGGCGGGTCGTGGGCAGGGAATGGCCCTGGAGGTCCAAGTCCCAGGTGTTCCGGCGCTCCTCGAAGAGATCCGGGGTACGCCGGTGGGTGTGGTCGAAGTAGAGCTGGAGCTGCACGTCCCCACCGCCTGCGAGCGGGTGCTGCCAGCGGCTGAGGAGATTGCCGCCGGAGAGCTCGGTGTCGGGGCGGATCGCCTCGCCCGAGAGACCTTGATAGAGGTCGCCCTGGAAGGTCCAGGCGTCCTCCTTTTTCGCCAGGTCTCCCCGGTCGAGCCGGAAACCGCCCTGGCTGCGGCGCAGGGGATCCTGGGCGCTCTGCCCGCTGGCGGTGGTCAGGGCGTCGTAGTAGTCGTAGGTGCCATAGGCCCGGTAGAAGGCACCCGACGGCATCCGGCCGCCGTAGCGCACCCCGCCGGACGCCCCCTCCCCCTTGCCCGCCTCCGCCACCGCGAGCCCGCCCTGGGTGTCCCGGGCGCTCTTGGTGAGGATGTTGATCACCCCGTTGACCGCGTTGGCCCCCCACAGGGTCGCCCCCGGACCACGGATGATCTCGATGCGGTCGATGTCGGCCAGGAAGGTGCCCTGGACGTCCCAGAAGACGCCGGAGAAGAGCGGCGTATAGATGCTCCGGCCGTCGATCAGGACGAGCAGCTTGTTGGCAGTCGTCAGGTTGAAGCCGCGGGAGCTGATCGCCCAGGTGCGCCCGTCGGCCTGGGCGACCTGCAGGCCGGTCGCGAGGCGCAGGGCGTCGGCGAGGCTCGTCGCCCCCGAGCGGCGGATGTCCTCGGCGGTGATGACGGTGATGGCAGCGGCCGCCGTCGACAGCGGCTCGGTGCGCTTGGAGACCGAGGTGACGTCGATCTGCATCAGCTCTTCGAGGCTCAGGCGCTTCAAGGCGGTGGGATCGGCGATCGCCGCCGCCGCCACCTGCGGCCCTGCCGTCTGGCCGCGGGAGGCGGGGGCGAAGCCGAGGAGCAGACAGAGCGCGCTCAAGGTCTGGAGGGCAGGGCGGCATTTCATGGTCGTCTCTCGTCCGAGTCCAAGGTTGAAGCGCAATGTTTGAGCGAAAAGAGAGCCCGAGCAGGAGCGGCGGGATTCTATCAGCCCTTGACGGACGCCGGGGCTCTCCCCTATCCTTTTAGGAGTTGCGGGCCGAGGCGGCTCCAGCGTCAAGCCAAAAATTACGCAAGGGACCTGGTTGTGAACGGCCAGGTCTCTTCTATTTGATGGCAACCAGAAAGAGAGACAAGAATGCGCAACACGGGTAAAGTGAAGTGGTTCAACGACAGCAAGGGCTTCGGTTTCATCACGCCGGAGGACGGGGGCAAGGACTGCTTCGTGCATCACTCCGCGATCCAGGGCTCGGGCTTCAAGAGCCTCTCCGAAGGGGACCGCGTCGAGTTCGACATCGTCCAGGGCAACAAGGGCGCCGCCGCCGCGAACGTCAACAAGATCTCCTGAGGTTTGGCCCCAGCCCAGGATCGGCCCTCATCCGGCGCTCTCCCCGGCGGCACACGTCGCCACGTTGCGCGCGCTCCCAAGCGGGCCACCCGACCGGGGGTGGCCCTTTCGTTTTGCCGGTCGGCCTGCGATAATCCCCGGAAAGTTGTCGGAACCACACCTCGAACTCTGGAAATTTGGAAAATTACGATGCCACCGATCCGTCGATTCGAAGCCTCCGTCAGCTACCGCGACCGCCAGGGCCAGTCTCAGGAGGAAGCGTTCCCCATCCACGCCCGGGACTACGAGACCGCCAACCGCATGGCGTTCGTCTACGTCCTCGAGATCCTGAAGCTCGACGAGTTCGAGCTGCGCATGGTCGGCGCCTGAGAGCAGCCCCCGGCCGAAGCCGGGGGCGGGGCCTGGTTCTCAGGCCATCAATGCTTCGGCCAGGTCAGCTTCCACAGATCGTTTAAGAGGACACCGGTACCGAAAAGGTTGGTGATTCCGCTGTGGAGGTAGAGCTCGAAGGCGTCCGCGGTCTCGCGGACGAAGGAGACTCCTCCGACGCGGCCCGGAGGGACCGGAGCGGTGGGCGCGAAGGGCACCTGGGTCCAGCGGTTCGCGGCCGGTGAGTAGTACCAGAGGTCGTTCTTGACAATCTCTGAGTTCTCGCCCCCGAAGGTGACGAGCCAGCCGTGGGCGGTGTCGAAAAAGGCTGTGACATTGTCCCGCGGGGTGGGGAGCGGGCCCACCGGGTGGAGCTCGGTCCAGGTGAAGGTGTCGAGGCTGAGCGACCAGAGGTCGTTCTCGAAGTTCGTGGGACCGAAGACCTCCGAGCCCGGCGTGTCCGGCCCCTGGTCCGGACCGAGCCGGTAGCCGCCGAAGACCAGGAGCGAATGGGTGGCGGGATCGTAGCCGCCGGTCGTCCAGGCGCGCGGCGCGGGCTTCTCGCCGAAGGTCGGGACGATCTGCCAGCCGTCGTCCGGGTCGTAGACGGCGACGTCGTTCCTGAGCTCCCCGGGTTTCGTGGGGAACCCGGGAGCCGTGCTGCCCACGCCGCCGAAAGCATAGAAAGTCTCCCTCCCCAGAAGGTGAGCGTCGGGCGCCGCCACGACGAGGGCGGCGGCACGCGTCACGGCGGAGGCGCTCCCCAATGCGCCCGCGGGCACCCGGGACCAACGGCCGGTCAGGACGTGCCAGGTCTGCATCTCGGGAAACATCACCCCCGAGTCGAACTCGCCCCGCCCCCCCACGATGCTCACGCAGAAGACGCAGGGGCCGGGAATCAGCAGGGTGTTGGCCCGCGCGGCGGGGGTGTTCGGCCCTCCCAGGTTCTTCCAGGTGAACGTCGCGAGGTTCAAGGCGTAAAAGTCATTGACGAGGATGTCGTCGTCGCCGTTCTCCCGGGTGCCACCGAAGCGATAGACGGTGTCCGGCGCGAGGATCGTGCGGGAGAAGGAGGCTCCCGCCTCATAGAGAGGGGGAGGAACGTCTCCGTGCTGTGCGACCGGCTGCCACTGCGGCGGCGTCGCGGCCAGCGCGGCGGACCCGAGGGGGAGGAGCAGGAGGAGGCCGAGGGTGGATTTCAGGGACCGCCATTTCATCGGGGCAACTCTCTTTCGGTTGGACGATGCCGGGCGCACCCCGACCCCAAGCGGCGGACAGAAGTGTCCTCCCGCTCAAGAGGCGCGAGCGGCATCACCTTCAATGCTTGCGCGAAATATAGGGTGGCGAGATTACAATCGTGATTAAGGCCCGGCGCATCCGCTGGAATGGGTCGCCAGCCCAGTCACGGGAAGGCATAGACTCTCCCCCATGCCCGCCCGCCGCCTCCGCCTCTCCCGCCGCCTGCCCTGGGAAGGATCGTCCAACCGATACACGCGCGCGATCGAGGAGCGCGCGGGCTCGGGGCGCGAAACGATCGACCTCACGGAGACCAACCCGACCCGGGTGGGGATCGCCTATCCGGAGGCCGAGCTGGCCGAGCTGCTGCGCGCCGCGGCGTCGCCCGACTACCGGCCGCATCCGCGCGGGATTCCCGAGGCCCGAGAAGCGCTCGCCGCCGCCCTCTCCTCCCCCGGGGACCCGGTAAACCCGGACGATCTCGTCCTCACCGCCTCGACGAGCGAGTCCTACTCCTACCTCTTCAAGCTCTTCGCCGACCCGGGGGACGAGCTTCTCGCCGCGGCTCCCTCCTACCCCCTTCTCGACAGCCTCGCGGCCCTCGACTCGCTCGGGCTCCGCCACATCCCCCTGTCGCCCGAGCGGCATTTCGCCCTCGACCCGGAGCTGGTCGAGTTCAATCTCTCCCCGCGCACCCGGCTCCTCGCCTTGATCCATCCGGGAAATCCGCTCGGCCGATTCTTCACCGTCGAGGAGCAGGACGCTCTCGCAGCGCTCTGTGCCGCCCGCGATCTCCCTCTCGTTTCGGACGAGGTCTTCGCCGACTACGCGCTGGCCGATCCAGGGCCCGGAACCCGCCGCGCCGGTCCGGCGGCGGCAGGAAGCGAAGCTCTCTCCTTCTCCCTGGGGGGGCTCTCGAAGAGCGCCGGCCTGCCGTCCTTCAAGCTGGGCTGGATGCGCGTCGGCGGTCCGGCCGAGCTGCGGAGGCGAACCCTCGCCGCCCTGGAGCTCTTGGCCGACAGCTATCTCTCTGTGGCGACCCCGGTCCAGCGCGCCCTCCCCGGAATCCTGGCGCTCCTGCCCCGCCTCCAGGCCGCGATCCTCGATCGTCTCCGCGGCAATCTCGAAACGCTCAGGGCCGAGCTCTCCGGGAGCAAAAACATCGAGCTTCTCGTCCCCGAGGGGGGTTGGTCGGCCGTCCTCCGCGTCTCCCATCCCCTGCCGGACGAAGAGCTGGCGCTCCTTCTCCTCGAACGCGCGGGGGTTCAGGTCCAGCCCGGCTACTTCTTCGACTTCGCGAGCGAGGACTTCCTCGTCCTCTCGCTCCTCCCCGAGCCCGCACGATTCGCGGCCGGGGTGAAGCGGCTTGCCGGCTGCCTGGGCGAGGACCCGGGTTGAGGCTCCATCCGTTCCTGGGCTGGGCGGAGCCGGCGCATCCTTCTCGCTCCGATCAATACCCGTCGACTTCGACGATCGCTTTGGCAAAGTCCTCCGGAGCTTCCTGAGGCAGGTTGTGCCCGATGCCGCCCTTCAGGACCAGGTGCGAATATTTGCCGGAGAATTTCTTCGCGTAGGCATCTCCCTCCGTTCTAGGCAATGCCGTCACTTCATGAAGCCCCGGACGAGCTCTGCCATCTCATCCGCAGCGGTATCGAGCGCGAAATGGCCGGCATCGAGGACGTGGACTTCGGCCTTCGGCACGTCACGGCGATAGGCCTCCGGTTCCGAAGGCTCGAAAGAGAGGTCGTACCTGCCCCAGAGGACGAGGAGCCGAGGCTGCTTCTCGCGCATCCAGGCCTGCCACCTGGGGTAGGCGTCGACGTTGGTGCGGTAGTCGTAGAAGAGATCGCTCTGAATGTCGGCCTGGCCCGGCTGGCTCAAAAAGGCAAATTCATCGGTCCACAGATCCGGATCATAGCGGGAGACGTCGGGGTCGCTCCCGACATGGCGCGTCCGCGTCGTCTCCAGAGACAGAAGGTTTTTGCGCAGCGTGCTCTCGTTGGCGGCGCGGTCCGCCCAAAAAGCGCGGCGCGCTTTCCAGTTGGCCCCCAGCCCTTCGTTGTGCGCCACAGCGTCCTGGACGATGATCGCCGCAATCCGGTCCGCGTGGGCGAGGGCCATTCGAAAGCCCACGGGACCACCGTAGTCCTGCATGTAGAGCGTGTAGCGGGAGAGTCCGAGCACCTCGGTGAAGCGATTCATGATCTCGGCCAAATGGTCGAATGTGTAGGCGAACTTTTTCGGGCTCGGCCAATCGCTGTGGCCGAATCCCGGATAGTCGGGCGCGACCAAATGGTAGCGATCGGAAAGCCGGGCGAGGAGAGGCTCGAACATCCGCGACGAGGAGGGAAGCCCATGCAGCAGGAGAAGCGTCGGTGCGTCTTTCGGGCCGGCCTCCCGGTAGAAGATGGAGAGACCGTCGACCTCGACCGTTCGATAGAAAGTGGGATGCGCCACGGCGCGCTCCTTTCGTTGCGGCTGGGCTGCCGAGGCGGCAGACGCGAGGATCAGCAGGATCACCGCCGCAAGGGCGGCCTGCGTTGGTGTCGCGGGCGTGCTCATCGTGACGTCGTCGCGCTCCGGCTCAGCCGATCACCGCAGCGACTTGAACGTCGCGCGAAGGTCCGTCACCAACAGCTCCGGCTGTTCCCACGCCGCGAAGTGCCCGCCTTTATCGAGCTTGCTGTAATAGATGAGCTTGGGATAGGCCTGCTCCGCCCAGCTCCGCGGGGCCTGATAGAGCTCCTCCGGAAAGGCGCTCACCCCGCGTCGCCGGCTACTTGAAATATCCGTCGATGTCCACGATGAGCTGGACGGTTCCCGCGCCGTCGCTCTTGACGTTCAGGCCGTTGGCCACGGTCAGAGGGAGCAACAGGATCGCGTTGTTGGAGCGCGTCTGGCCGGCCTGGAAATTGATCGCGCTCGCCGTCGGCACGACGGGCGCGTCGCCGGGGTAGAGCCGCAGGTCGCCGGACGCCGTGGGCTGGGTCACGGTCAGGTTGAGCGCCAGCGCTCTGGCGTCGGTCGGCACTCCGCACACCCCGGGCAGCACGAAGCTTCGGATCGCGTTGGGGTGGAGCGCCGGTCCGCCGAGGGGGCCGGTGGGGTTGCGGGTATCGATCAGGCGGCAGGGAGGCAAGATATAGAACTTGAGGCCCACTGCGGTGCTCTCGAGGCAGCTCACCGTCCGGTCCGCCATGACGATGCCGTGCCCGCTGTCGCGGTCGATCCCCGGCGCCATGTTGTCGAGAGCGGTGCCGAGCATGCAGGAGGTGACCTGGGCCGCCGTGGGATGGAGCGACATCGACTTCGCGAGGGCCGCGATGGCGGCGGCGTGCGGGGCGGCGGCCGAGGTGCCGCAGAACGGGTCGAAGCCGGAGACGTTCGAGCTCACGCAGTCCGCGGCCGTGAGGTCGGGCTTCTGCAGCACCTGGCCACCGTTGGTGGCGATGAGGAAGTTGCCCGCCGTGATCGGGCTGCCGTTGGGGTGGAAGAACAGGCGCCGCGGGCCGTCGGAGCTGTAGGTCTCGACCGGATTGCCGGCGCCGCCGGTGAATTTGCCGCCGCCCGCCGTCGACACGTTGACCGCCGCCGCGGTCAGGGCGCTGCCGGCGGCGTTATGGCCGTAGGTATTGCCGGGGGTATTGATCGCCAGCTGTCCGCGCTGGGTGTCGAGGTGCAGGGCGCGAGGGGCGCCCGCGAAGAGGATGATGACGATCTCCTCGCCGGCGAACTGCCCGCTGACCGCCTCGTAGGGATCCTGGGTGCCGGTCTGGCCGTTGGTCGAGGCGTCGACCACGTCGCCGAACTCGTCGAAGAGGAAGAGATCGTAGTCGTTGGTGGACCCCGCGAGCGGGTCCGACCACTTGAGGGTCACGGCCCCGGCATCGGCGGTGAGGAGGTCTTCCAGGTTGCCGCCCCCGAAGTCGTGGTAGTCGCCCACTCCGCTGTTGATGCCGCTGTCTTTGAAGTCGCCTTCCCAGGTGCCGGAGGTGCCGGAATCCTTATTGCCGGAGTTGGCGGCGGAGGAGAAATAGAGAGCGCCTGAAGTCGTCACCGTGTTGACCGCCTGGGCGAGCGGCCCATCCTCAAAGACCCCCTCGTCGAAATAGGTGACGTCGTCGACGATGATGTCGCAGCCGGCATTCCTCAGGTTCTGGATATTGGTCGCCATCGACGCCTCGCCATTGAAGGCGGTGGCGAAGTAGAGCTGCGCATTGGGGGCGAGGTCATGGACGATCTCGAGCATCGCCGTCCCCTCGTCGCCCGAGCCGGCCTGACCGGAGAGCACCGTCACCGCCGGCAGGTGCCCCGCGCCCTCCTCGGCGGCGAGCGAGTCGACGCCGTCGGAGAGGACGCCGACCTTCACCCCGCTGCCGGTGATTCCCATCGTCCGCACGACGTCGGCGGCGTGGGCGTGGTCCCCCTCGGTCACCAGGCCCAAGGCCTTCGGCAGCAGGGACCTGCCGCGCCGGACCCGGTTGACCACCGCCTCCTCGGCGGGGCCGATGAAGCGGACGTCCGGGAGAGCCGCCGCTTTCTCGATGGTGGCCAAGGGGAGGCGGGCGCGCACGCTGCCGAGTTCGGGGAAGGCCGAGACGATCTCGCCGCCGAGCTTCTGGAGACCGGCGAGCAGCGCGTCGCTGACCGTCGCCCGGATGTCGACCTCCACGCGGCCTGCCGCGTCCACCTTGAGCCGGCTCCACACCCGGGGCAGTTGAGGGATGCCGGGGACGACCGCTTCCCGCCGGGCCATCCGCGCTCCGTAGAGCAGGTGGGAGTCGAGCTTCTGCTGCGCTTCGGTCCACAGGCGTTTGTCGGCGGCGAAGGCCCGGATCTGCGCCTGCGCCCGGGCCGAGGGCACAGCCTGGCCGAGCGCCGCGGGAGCCGAGGCCGCGGCGAGCAGCAGAGCGGCGGCAAGGATGGGGAACAGGGGCCGGACGGCACGAGAGAACCGATCGCTCATGATTTCTCCTACGAGTTAAAGATGATCCCCTGGCCGAGCCGGGCCCAGCGAGGCAACCGGTCCGCCGGGATCATCGAAAAATTGACAAATGACAATTACGGATTAATTCAGCTAAGTCTCAAGCATTCTACCTCAAAACGTCTTCGTCCTCCTCTCCCCCCTCCCCGCGCCGAGTCTCAGCTCGGCCGCGGGGTGTTCGGAACCGGCGGGTAGAAGTACCTGCGGATCCACAGCAGGTAGAGGAGCCCCGCGAGCGCGGCGGTTCCCATCACGACGAGAAAGCTGAGGTTTCCCGAGATCATGCGGACCACCATTTCCACCTGCTCGGGCGGGAGCCCCATCTTTTCGTAGAACTCCCGCAGCCTGCCGGCATCATGGAAGGTCACGATCGTCGAAGCCAAGGAGAGCAGCCAGAGGACGAGGGCCACCGACCAGGCGGCGGGCCGCAACTGGTAGACCGCCCAGGCGAGGAGGGCGCAGACGCCGCAGAGCGCGATCTGGAGGAGCAGCGCCAGAGGGCCGCCGACGAGGAACCCGAAGACCGGAACGAAGCTGGAAGAAGCCAGGCTCAGCGGAAGAAACAGGGCGTTCCAGGCGAGGCCGAGAGCGAAGGCGAGCACCGGCGCCGGACAGTGGTCGGTCCAGCGGAGGACCGGGTCCTTCGCCTCGCAGGTGGCGCGGACGTTCGGGCTGCGGTAGAAGAGCACGAACACGCCGGGGAGGAGGACGAAAAACAGCCCGAAGAAAACCGCCATGCAGCCGAGGACGGCCATGGGGGAGGCCGGAGCTCCGGGAACCTGCGGCAGGAGGCTCGGCCCCACGGAAAGCAGAAAGGCGAGCCCGAAGAGGCCGCCCGCGAGCCAGAACCAGGACAGGATGAGGGTCAGCGTCCGCGCCCATCGCCGTGCCAGGATCGAGCCGATGCCCAGGCACACGAAGACGATGGCGGCGACCAGGTAGATCGCCACGGAGAGGAGGGCTTGGTGAAACGGCAGCGGACGCGACCTCGCCGGCAGGGAAGCCGCGAAGGTGGAGGAGGCCACCGCGCCCGCCAGCACGACGGCCACCAATCCCAGGCAGAGCAGCCCGAGAACGATCTCCAGAATCCCGAAGGCGACGAGGCCGCCGCTTCGGTCGGCGTAGGGTGGAGGGTAGGGCGCGGCGACTTCGGTGGGCGGCGCGATCATGACTGGCTCTCCTCGGCTTCAGCTGGGCAGCACCGTCGTCGATTCTATCCCGACGACTTTCAATCCGTCCGCAGGAAGCGCGACCCCAGAACCGCGAAGAGCGCCGTGAAGCCGAGGAGCACGGTCGCGGGAAGGAGAACAGCGTCGATCCCCCGCCCGAAGGAGATGAGGGCGTGGAAGCCGTCCATCGCCCAGGGGGTGGGGAGGACGTGGGCCGCCCGCCAGAGCCAGCGGGGCATCACCTCGCTCGGCCACCAGCAGCCGCCGAGCGCCGCCAGGAGCATGCTCGCGATCCAGCCGACCGCCGAGGCCTGCTCCGGAGTCTGGAGGATCGCCCCGAGGAGGGTCGAGAGCGCGGCGACGGCGAGAAGATAGGCGCCTAAGAGAAGAGAGAGGCCGCCCGGAGACGCGCCCCAGGAGACGCCGAAGAGGAAGCGGCCGGCGAGGAGGAGGAGGGCCGCCTGGACACCGGCGAGGAGGAGACGCCCGGCGAGCTTGCCGAGGAAGATCGCGCCTCGCGGCAGCGGCAGGGTCGCCTGCCGGCGGAGCATCCCCTGGCGCTTCTCCAGGGTGAGGAAGACGGCGCCGTAGATGAGAGTCATCATGAGGACGGTCATGGTGAGAATCCCCGGGACGCTCTGGGCGAACCCGCTGGGCACCGGGTGGCCGCTCCCCGCGGTCGAGACGGCGACGCTCACGAGCGGCGGCCGGGCGGCGAGAGCCGCGAAGGCGCCCGGGTCTTTGGCGCCCTCGGCGAGACGGCCCACGGCGCGGACGATGGCGCGGACGACGTGCGCCTCGGCGGCGAGGCTGAAGTCCTCCCGCGCCCCGCTCCCCTTCTCCAGGCGGAGCTTCTGCGCCTTCCCGGCGAGGACGTCAGCGGTGAATCCCCCGGGGATCACGAGGGTGCGGGGCGGCGAGTCCTTCTTCGGGTCATGAACGGCCCCGGGAAGAACCTCGGTGATCTCGATCCGTTCGCCCGCAAGGTCTCGGACCAGCGCCTGGGCGAGCCAGCCGCCGTCCCGATCCTCGACCGCCAGGCTCGCCTTCGGCGGGCCGCCACCGCGGTTCATCGAGCCGAAGATCCACATGAGAGCGAGCGGCAGGAGGAGCATCCAGAGGAAGGCCGCCCGGTCGCGCACGGTGAGCCGCAGGTCGTTTCCGGCGAGCGCCAGGATCTGGCGCCAACGCTGGCGGACACCGCTCACGCCAGCTCTCCCTCAAGGAGACGGCGTTGCCAGAGGAACGCCGAGAGGGCGAGGAGGAGGAGCCCCGACCCGGAGAGGATGGCGATGTTGGGGAGCACCGCCCGGAGACCCGCCCCGTCGACGAGGAGCCCCTGGTAGCCGCGGGTGGCCCAGTACATCAAAGAGAAGGGCGAGAGCGCCCGGAGCGCCGCGGGCAGGCTGTCGAGCGGGATGAAGCTGCCGCCCGCGAAGGCCATGACGAGCGACACCAGGCTCGCGAGAGTCGCGCCCTGGCGCTCGTTCTTCGCGAGGGCGAAGAGGAAGGAGGCGAAGCCGGTCGTCGCCGCCACCAGGGCGAAGGAGAGGAGGAGGAAGCCGGCGAGGCTGATCCCGTGGGGCACGGCAGTCCCCCCGGCCGCCACGACGACGATCCCGATCAGGGCCAAGGTGAGAATGGAGAGCCCGGCGACCGCCGCCGTCCCCAGGGCCTTGCCGGCGAGGACCCGCCCCGCCGTCAGCGGTCCGGCGAACTGCCGGCGGAGGGTCTTCTGCCGCGCCTCGATGAGCAGGTCGCGCATCGACTGGTCGGCCAGGGAGAAGAGGGTGAAGACCGAGATCCCGGGAAGAAAAAGCAGGAAGAGCGAGGGGTTGGAGGCCGGCCTCCCCGGTCCTGACGTTCCCGGCGTTCCCGGGGTGGGCTCGGCGCGGACCGCCGTTTCGAGAGTGATCACGGGAGGGAAAAGATAAGGCCGAGCCCGGGTCACCACGCCGTTCGTCAGGACGGCGATCTCCGCCACCCGCGGGTCGCTCGGGGCCGCGGTCGTTCCCCGGATCTCGTCGAGCGGACCGCGGAGCAGCCGGGAGGCCGAGGAGAGCCCCTCGGCGAGGACGGTCGTCGCCTGCTCCGCGACGTCGGGGAGGATCGACTGGGCGGGGCTCTTCACCAGTTGGAGCTTCGCCGGGCGCCCGGCGAAGAGATCGTCCGAGAGCCCGGCCGGCAGGCGGAGGAGGGCGGTCGCCTCCTCGTTTTCGAGGAGCTTCGCGTCGCCGACCGGCGGAACCCCCGGGAGCGTCTTGACCTCGAAGTAGGTCTGCGCCTCGCCACGCGAGAAGGCCGCGGTCACCAGCCGGCCGACGAGACCGCCGTCGCGATCGTCGATCAGCAGGCGGACCTTGGGCACCTCGGTTCCGCCCCCGAAGGTCAAGGCGATGAGGCCGGCAAAGAGGAGGGGAAAGAGGAGGAGGAGGATCGTCGGCAACGGGGAGCGCAGGCGTCGCCTGAGATCCTTCCCCACCATGGCGAGGAGGATGCGCATCAGTCGCGGAGCGCTCTCCCGGTGAGGCGAAGAAAGAGGGCGGAGAGGCTCGGCGGCTCGATCGACACCCGTTCGATCGCGAGCCCGCGCTGATAGATCTCCCCCAGGAGCCCGGCCGCCCCCCGCTCCCCCGCCGCGAGCGCCACCCGCCCGCTCTCGGCGGAGATCACCCGCAGGCCGGGGAGCCCGGCGAGGGCGGACCGCGCCGCGTCGGCCTCGAAGCGGCCCTCCAGGGTGACCACCTCCTCCTCGCCGAGCTTCGCTTTGAGCTCGGCGAGCGTCCCCTCGGCGAGGAGGCGCCCATGGTCGACGATGCCGATCCGGTCGCAGAACCGCTCGGCCTCTTCGAGGTAATGGGTGGTGTAGATCACCGCCATGCCGGCATCGGCGACGGCGCGGACGACGTCCAGGATGTTGGCCCGCGCCTGCGGGTCGATCCCCACCGTCACCTCGTCGAGGAGCACGGCGCGGGGGGAATGGACGAGCCCGAGGGCGAGGTTCAGCCGCCGCTTCATGCCGCCCGAGTAGGTCTTGACGGCGTCGCGCGCCCGGCCGGTCAGCCCGACCTGCTCAAGGACCCGCTCGGCCGCGGCGCCGAGCGCTTTGCCGGAGAGACCATAGAGGCTTCCCCAGAAGCGGACGTTCTCCCAAGCCGACAGCTCCTCGTAGACCGCGACCTCCTGCGGCACGACGCCGAGCTGGCGCTTACAGCCGAGGGGATCGCTCGCCAGATCGACGCCGTCGAAGGTGATCCGCCCCGAGTCCGGAGCGAGGAGACCGGAGAGCATCGAGAGCGTCGTCGTCTTCCCCGCCCCGTTCGGACCGAGGAGCCCGTAGACCTCCCCCGCCGCCACCGCGAAGGAGAGGCCGTCGACGGCGAGCTTGTCGCCGAACTTCTTGGTCAGGCCAAGGACGCGGATCACGGCGTCTCGCGCTCTACCCTTCGGCTTCCAGAAACACCTCGTCGACATAGCACCAGGACCAGTCGTCGCCGGGCTCGATCGACTGCACGATGGGATGCTGGGTGTGGTGGAAATGCTTGGTGGCGTGCTTGTTCTTCGACGAATCGCAGCAGCCGACGTGGCCGCAGCTCAAGCAGAGCCGCAGGTGGACCCAGGTGTCCCCCATCTTCAGGCACTCCTCGCAACCGTCGGTGTTCGGGCTCACGTCCTTGATCTGATCCAGGTGGGTACACTCGGCCATGGCTCTCTCCTCTCGCCAGCGTTAGAACTCGATCTGTTTTAGAACTCCGGATAGTAGCCGCTGATCGTCCGCGCCTTCAAGCCGCTCTTCTTGACGTCGACCTTGATCTCCCGGAAGGCGTCGCTGCCGCCCTGGCGCGGATAGTAGGTGAGGACGTACTGGCTCCGCAGCTCGGCGAGGATCTCGTTGTAGACGACCCCTAAGTCCTGATCGGGCTCGACGAAGTAGAGCTTGCCGCCGGCCGCCGCGGCCAGCCGCTCCAGGCGGCCGGTATAGAGCCGGCCGAGGAGCCGGCCCTCGTGCGCGGCGGCGGCGTTGGTGAAGATGAGGTAGACCGGGATGCCGCTGTCGCGGGCGCGGCGCAGGCAGGTCGAAAACGAGACGTCCTCCTCCTCCTCGATGCCGTCCGAATAGACGATGAGCGCCCGGCGGCCGGAGACCGCCTGGAGCTGGGAGATCGAGAAGTCGACCGCCCCCCAAAGACCGGTGCCGCCGTCGGGGCGGAGGGTGTCGAGAGCGGCGGCGACCGCCACTCGGTCGCGGGTGGGCTGCATCACGAGCCGCGGATGCTCGTCGAAGCCGACGAGGAGAGCGCTGTCGCGCCGGGTGAGGCCGGTCCGCACCAGCGACTGCGCCGCCTTGACCACCCCCGGAAGCTTGACGAACATGCTCGCCGAGGTGTCGACCGCGAGACCGACCGTGATCGGGAACTCGCTCGCGTCGTCGAAGCTCGACAGGGTCTGCTCGCGGCCCTCCTCGCGGACCCGGAAGTCGTCCTTGGTAAGCCCCTTGACCGGCTTGCCCGTACGGTCGGTGACGACGACGAAGAGCTGCACCAGCTGGACGTCCACCCGCTCGGTGGCGCCGGCGGTGTTCATCGGCACCGCGTCCTCGACAGTCGTGCCGTCGTCCAACCGGGCGGCCACCCGCAGGTAGCCGGGGCGGTTCGGCGGCACGAGGACCCGGTGGCGCCAGGGCGGCTGGTAGAGGGTCGCCCCCAGCTCCTCGTTCCAGAAGAACTCCAGCCGCTCGATCCGCCGCTCGGCGGGGATCCGCACCTCGGCCTCGACGTCCACCCAGCCGCCGGCCTTGCCCGAGGACGGCTGCACGATCCGCAGGTGGGCGCCGCCCGGCCGCTCGCCGGGGCGGTTGAGGCGGAGCGAGTCGCGGCCGAGCTCGCTGCCGTCGGCGGCGTAGGCCAGAACCTCCAGGGTGTGCGGCCGGACGACGCGGCCGAGATTGACCTCGGCCTCCCAGGGAGCGCCCTTCCGGGTCGCCGCCTCGCGGCCGTCGAGCTTGAAGAGCACGCGGGCCACGTCTGCCCCGGAGACCCGCGCCGCCACTTTCACCTTACCCGTCAGCGGCTCGCTCCCGGGCTGGAGGAAGCGCACCACCTCCGGGAGGGGAACGACGGCTCCGGCGGCTCCGGCGGCATTGGCGGCATTGGCAGCCGTTCCGGCGGCCGGCGTGGCCGGCTCCTCCCCCGCCTCGCCGGTGACGACGGCGGCGAGCTCCCCTCCCCACAGGCCGCTCGCCGGCAGGTCGACCACCACCGCCAGGCGGTCCGCTCCTTCGGGGAGCGGCACAATCGCGTGGTAGGTCCAGGGCTCGGTGTCGGGAGAACCTGCGGGGGTCGCGGGAGCTGTTGGGGGCGGGGGAGCCACCAGCGGCTGCTGGAGGAGCCGGGAGCCGATCGTCCCCTCGGGCGCGGCGGCGGTCAGGCGGAGGAGGGCGCCCGCGGGCAGCGATCCCGCGGGGAGGGCGGCCGGGGAGAGATGGATCTCGACCTGCGCCTGGTGGCCGGTCGGGCCGCCGGCCTCGATCCGCAGGTCGGCGCTGAGCGGCAGGTCGCCCCGCCCCTCCTCCCCCATCAGCAGGCGCCGGGCGCGGAGCGCCGACACCTCGGCGGGGAGGCCGGCCGCCACCAGAGTGCGGGTGTGGAGGGTGAGGCCGGACGAGGCCGAACGCACGACGACCGTCCGCGCCTGGCCGTCGGTCGTCGGCGCGGCTTCATAGCGCAGGAGGAAGCGGCCGCGCAGCCGGGCGATGGCATCGGAGAGGGCGAGGGGGCTCTCGAGCAGCTCGCCACCGCTCTCCTGGGCGATCTCCCGCAACGGGTCCAGGGGATGGAGAAGGAGGGCGCTCTCGCGCTGTTGCTCCTTCTTGTCGAGCTCTTTTTCCAATTCGCGTTCCCGGTCGTGCTCCGGCAGGGTGACGGCGGGGCCCCCGTGCGGCCCACGCCCCAGGGGGCTCCGCAGGTCGGGGAGAGGCGCGTCGCCGACGGAGATCGGCAGCGTCGTCCAGCCGAGCGCCGCCGCCGTCCGCGCCAGGGCGGGTCCGTCGGTCTCCAGGGTGAACGGGGCGAGCGCATCGCCCTTCTTCTCGAGCGAGCGATAGAAGACGCGCGGATCGCGGTCCCAGCCGTCCGCCACGTAGAGGAGCGCGCTCGGCCGGTCGGAGAGCGCCGGCATGGCGGCGAGCCAGGCCGAGAGATTGTCGGTCTGCCGGCGGACGAGCCGGACCTCCTCTTCCGCCGCCTCCTCGGCCAGGCCGGCGGGCGGCGCCGGGGGTCCGCCCTCGCTCGGCGCGGCGGCCCCCTCGGCCCCGCCGGCGGCCTCGTCGCGGAAACGCCGGCGCACCGAGCGCACCCCGTCCATCCCCAGGCCGGTGTAGGCGAGGCGCGCCAGGGCCTCCTCGATGGCGTAGGGATCGCGGGTGGCGGGGAGGACCGTCGACGGCTCCGGCTCGGCGACCACCACCTCGACCGTGCCGAGCGCGGCGAGCTCGGCGCTGTGGGCGGAGAGGGCGCCCATGGCGGCGCGGAGGGTGCGCGAGGTGGAGAGCACCCGGTCGAGGTAGATGACGAAGCGCCAGGGCGTCTGGCCGAGGCGTTCGATCGACACCACCCGTTGCGGCGCGCCGTTTTCGAGCACCGAGAGGTCGGCGACGGCCGGCGGCTGGGAGGGCGTCCCCCCCTTGGCGTCGTGGATCTCGATCGCGAGATCCACCTGGCGCGGAGCGGGCGCGGCGGCGGTAGGAGCGGGAACGGGAGCGGCGGGAGCGACGCTCTGGGGAGCGGGAGGGGAGGCGAGGAAGGCGACGAGAGAGAGCAAGGCCGGCAACATGGCGGCCATTGTACGACTCCCCTTCAGATAGCATGGTGAAGATGGGACAAAGAGGAACCATGGGAGGATCTCCATCATGAGCGGTGAGCAGGCGACGAAGGGACCGGATTTGAAAGCGGGGATCGACACGACGGAGCTGCCGGAAGGCGGCCAGCTCTCAGGACAGGTGGACGGCGAGGCGGTGCTCCTCGTGCGGCGCGGCGGGGAGGACTTCGCCATCGGCGCCACCTGCACCCACTACGGCGGCCCCCTGGCGGAGGGCCTCGTGGTGGACGATACCGTGCGCTGTCCCTGGCACCACGCCTGTTTCAGTCTGCGGACGGGCGAGGCTCTGCGCGCGCCGGCCCTGAATCCGGTCGCCGGCTACCGGGTCGAGCGCCAGGGGGACCGGATCTTCGTCCGCGAGAAGCTCCCCGCGCCGGCGAAACCGACGGCGGAGAAGGCCGCCGGCCCTTCCTCGGTCGTCATCGTCGGCGGTGGAGCGGCGGGGAACGCGGCGGCCGAGCGGCTGCGGGAGCTGGGCTATGGCGGTCCCATCACCCTCGTGAGCAGCGATCGTTCGCTCCCCTACGACCGCCCCAACCTCTCGAAGGACTACCTGGCCGGCAACGCCCCCGAGGAGTGGATTCCGCTCCGCGGGCAGGACTTCTATGACCAACGGCGGATCGAGGTCCGCCTGGGCGTCCGGGCGACCGCCATCGATCCCGCGAGCCAGAGCCTCACCCTGGAGGACGGCACGGCCCTCCCCTACGGCGCGCTCCTCCTCGCCACCGGCACCAGCCCCATCCGCCTGGACGTCCCCGGCGCCGACCGGCCGCACGTCCACTACCTGCGCAGCCTGGAGGACAGCCGGGCGATCATCGCCGCCGCCCAGGAAGCCCGGCAGGCGGTCGTCCTCGGCGCGAGCTTCATCGGCCTCGAGGTGGCGGCCTCCCTCCGCGCCCGGGGCGTTGCGGTGACCGTCGCCGCTCCCGAGGACCGTCCGCTCGGCAGGATTCTGGGACCGGACCTGAGCGACTTCGTCCGCTCCCTCCACGAGGAGCATGGGGTCGTCTTCCGGCTCGGGAAGAAGGCGGCCGAGATCGGCGAGCACGAGGTGCGCCTGACCGACGGAGAGACGCTGCCGGCGGACCTCGTCGTCGCGGGGATCGGCGTGCGGCCCAACCTCGACCTCGCGCGGACCGCGGGTCTCCGGGTCGAAGAGGGGGTCGTCGTCGACGAATATCTGGAGACGAGCGTCCCCGGGATCTTCGCGGCCGGCGACATCGCCCGCTGGCCGGACACCTATCTGGGAGAGCCGGTGCGCATGGAGCACTGGGAACTCGCCGAGCGCCACGGCCAGACCGTGGCGGCCAACCTCCTCGGCCGGCGCCAGCGCTTCGCGGACGTCCCCTTCTTCTGGAGCCAGCACTACGACGTGCAGATCTCCTACGTCGGTCCCGGCAAGACCTGGGAGGAGGCCCATCTCTCCGGGTCGCTCGCCGACAGAAACGCCACCGTCACCTACCGGAAGCAGGGCAAGATCGTCGCCGTGGCGACGATCTTCCGCGACCGCCAGAGCCTGGAAGCGGAGCTCGCCATGGAGAGGAGAGACGAGGCGACGCTCGAAGACGTGGTGGGGCGGGCGGAGGGCTAGTGTAGAGGAGCCAGCAGATGGGCCGGTTGCAAGGAGCGGTGATCGTGGCGCTTATCCCGGCAGGTTCGCGCCAACCTTTCCTACCGTCATCCTGAAGGGCTATAAAAGAGCAGAGCACGGGATGGCTAGGCTCCCTCGGACCCGCTGATGGCTGATCCTGAAGAGTGCCCCCGTGCTCGAGCCATCCGCGCTCCCTGATACGACCCTTTGCCGGCATGGCTAATAGAGAGTCGGTGGCGCGGGGCAGACCGATTGTACCCGTTTGGGAAGGAGGGTTGTATCCGTGAGCCCTGAGCTGAACCCGTTGTGGCTTGGAATGGACTGTGGCGAGCAGTGGCACGTGCTTGTGGAGTTGACCGCAGAGGGCATGTGGCAGAGAACTCGGAAGTTACGTAACCGAGAGGCCGATCTGCGGGCCTGGTTGAGCGAGGTGGTGCGGAGTGGAAACGGTCGTCCGTTGCGGGTGGTGGTGGAGGGAGTTCGCTCGGTGGGGTCTGTTCTGTCGCGAGTCGCGCTGGAGATGGGGATCGAGATCTGGCAGGTAGCGCCGCAGGCCCTGAAGGATTACCGCAGCGCGGAGGGCCAGCCTCGTAAAGATGACTCTTGGGATGGGTACCTGCTGGCGCGGATGGGGTACCAGAAGATGAGGACTTGTCGTCCTGCTCTGTGCCCTCGCCCGGAGGAGCGTCGGCTTTGCCGGTTGAGCCGCTTGAAGCAACAGCTGACAGGCCAGCACACTCGTCTGCTCAACCAACTGCGTAGCCGCCTGTTGGAACTGTCCGGGGAACTGGTGGCCGGAGCCTGGGAGGGTCCTCGTTGGGACAGCATGAGACTCCGTGCAGCCCTGAGGCGATGGCCAGGCTTGGAGGGTCTCGGGGAGGCGCCGGTCGAGGAGGTGGCGCAGGTTCTTCGTCGAGCCGGCCGTACCCCGGACAGCCACGAAGAGGCCGAAGCTCTGCATCGGGTGGTCCTTGGTATCCACTTGCCGGAGACGGAGAGATCGATCATAACGCTGGAGCTCCGGATTGTGGTGCAACAGTTGGACTCCTTGGAGCAGGCGCAAAAGCAGGTAGAAGAGGAGCTGAAGGAAGCTGTGGAGGCGCACCCGAAGGGTCCGGTGCTGCTGGAGATGCCAGGCATCGGGGTCTGCGGGGCCGCTGTCGAGATCGGAGAGGTACTTCCGCTGGCACGCCATGCCTCGGAAGGGCAGGTTGCCACCTACGCGGGGCTGACGCCGTTGTCTCGGCAGAGCGGCAGCAGCGGTCCCCGGCATCGTCTGGCCCGGCAAACGAATAAGCGGGTGCTGCGCGTCCGGTACTTGGGCTCGGTGGCAGCTTGTCGTGTCAGCGCCCTGGACCGTGAGTATCACCGCAAGCAGCGGGAGCGCCATCAAGGCCACCCAGCGGGCCACGTCAAAGCTTTGCTGGCACTGTCACGGCAGCGAGCGAAGCTAATTTACAAATTGCTGACCGAGGATGGAGCCCGCTACGATAAGGAGATTCTGATCAGCAGCCACCTGGAGCGCAATCGGGGGGCGGTCCGAAGTGGGCCTGCGCACAGTACCCGAGGGGCGGGGGCGGCCTGATGATCGCGGTTGGTGGTAGGTCGGGCGATCAGAGAGTGCGATCACGCTCTCCTGAGAAGCATCATCCGCACCCGTAGGGCGCGGCTCGACGAGGATGTGGCCGCGTAGGCTGGCCGCCGGAGCGTAGGCGCGCCAGGTGTGCGCCTGCGGTGGCGTGTTGCACAGCGCACGCTATGCCGCGCAAGCTGCGGGTTGGCCCGGAAGGGCTTGGACCGGAGCACGCGAAGTAGGCAGTGGCCGAGCTTCCGCGTTTTTGGAAAAGATCCCTCTTCCCCCGTCCCCTCTCGGGCCAGCGGCGGCCTTCCGGTATGGAAGATTGCCGCCCTCACCGCGGACCCGCATACCCCTGTTCCGGCGAGCATCCCCGCGGATGCTGTGTAAACGCCCGGTAGGGCCGTGTCGGCCAGTCGTGTCAGCGTCTGGACTGTACCCGCCGGAGCGCCATTGAGGAGAGCCTGATCAGCAGTCACCTGGAGCGAACCAGACAACGGTCGCAGACCGAACTCCCGCGGCTGTGGAAAACTCCCCCTCTTCCCCCGCGCCCCCATCTCCCCGGCCGGCGGTCTGCCGGGGTATGGAAGGCTGCCTCCCCCAAGCCCGCGCCCGGCACCCTCCCACACCCCTTGGAAAACGCTCCGCGTTTTCCACAGCCCACCGGCCACGGCGACGAGTCTTCGAGAGATAGACTCGGGACTTGACATCGTTATAGAGAGGGAGCCCTAGCGACCGCAGGATCTGCGCGGCGGAAAGGCTCCCATCCCCTCAGACCAACGCTTGAGATATGGGCGTAAGGCATGATCCATGTGGACGAAGGCTTGTGCAACGCGCAGAAGGCTTGAGATACGTGCGTAGGGCTTGCGACCCTTCCGTAGGGCTTGAGATCCGTGGACGAACGCTTGCGCAATATGCATACGGCTTGAGACGCGCGCGTAAGGCTTGCGCACGGCGCGGAAGCGTTCGGCGCCGTTCGTAGAGCTTCGTCGCCAGCCGCAGGATACAATCCTCGTTCCAATGCCGCCGAGCGCGAGCACCGTCTTCATCAGCTACAGCCACCAGGATGAGCGGTGGAAGGACCGCCTCGCGAAGGGCGCAGCCCTGGTCAGCCTCGCTCTTACCCCGCTCCGCCGTCCGCGACCAGCGAGCGGAGGATCGGCGCTCCCCGGTGTCCCAGGGGGGATGGAGATCGAAAGAGCGCCCTCTCCTCCACCGCACGTCCCGCGGAGTCGCGCCTTCGAGGTGCCGACAGGAACGGTTCAAAATCCTCATCGCACGCGGGCGCGGAGTCCGTCGCCTGCCGCGAACGGGAGCCCTTCCTCGCCGCGCTCCAAAAGGGCATCGCCGATGGCGGCATTCAAGTCGACAACGGCACGCCCGCCGCGGTCGAAACCTTTTTCGGTTATTTCGACCCGCCGCTCGTCGATTTCCAGACCCTGACCCTGCGCTGAGGCAGGAGGTACCACCCTCCTCGCGGAGGGCGGGGCATTCTCACAGAACCTAATTTTCCTGGCCGACGCCGCCCGCGACGGAGTCGGGGGTGACGGTCAACAGCCGCAGGGCGTCGAGCGAGGGAGCAAAGAAATATCCGCCCCCGGTGGGAATCACCCACTCGTCCTCCGCCCCGGCCTCCAGGATATGGGGCTTGCCGTCGACGTCGATCCGCAGGTGACGGGCCCGGCTGCCGCCCGCGTTGGACTGGCCGAGGATCAGGTCATGGCCGGCTTCCGGGCTTCCGGCAGCGGCATGGTCCTTGAACTGTGGGTTGTTGACCCAGTTTCTGGTGACGAACTCGAACTGGTCGACGATCGAGGTCTGGTAGCAGGCGAAGAGCAGACCGCGATTGCCGTCATCCGTATCCGTTCCCGGCGCGGGATAGAAAGGATCGCCGAAAGGGATGCCCCGGCGGAGCAACCGGTGGGTCTGGGTGGTAATCTCGCCGACCGGCTCGGTGCCGTTTCCGGAGATCTGGAGCGGGCTCCCGGTGTCGTCCCGGGGATAGGACTTGCGGATGTGAGCGCCGAAGGGGCATTTCTGACCGGACGCATCCCCCGTAGACTGCGGAACCCGTTCGTCGGCGCAGAGGCCGCTCCCCGGAGGGGCGGAGCTCTTGGGGATCTGCTGGGACTCTTCCACGAATTCGAAGTGATTGTTGGCGCAGTCGTCATTGCCGAGAGCCGGGTCGTCCACCTGGTCCGTCCGCACGACCGGCGCTCCGCTCTTCCACCGGCCGACCAGCTTCGCTCCCAGCTGATCGTCGGTCAGCTTCAGGTCCGGAGCCTTGCGATGGAGGAAATCATGGAAACGCCCGACCTCCTGGCGCAACCGGCGGACGACGAGGAAGGCGCCGTCTTTCGCCCAGGCCGGTCCCGCCCAGCCGCCCTCCGGGCCACCTGCGGTGAGGGAGTCCGGCCCGGCCTTGTGGATACCCCCCTCCTCTTCCGTCGCGTGCGGATCCTGGCCGGGGTAGCCGAAGACGAATTCGCCCGGCCACAGCAGGTCCTGGCCGGGTTTTCCCTGGTGCAGATGCTCGCCCGGCTCGGGGTTCTGGCGCAGGGTCAGCAGGTCGGACGGCCGGTGGGAGACGACGCCGCGGATGCCCGGCTGGCTGACCCCGTCGAGGAATCCGAAGTGCTCGTGGCCGGTGAGCGGCGGCGGGAGGGTATTGCCGTGCTGTTTGTAGACGACGCTCACCCCGCTGCTGCCGAACCGGCCGTGCCCCGGCCGGCCGCCGTAGATGCCATCCTCGATCCGGGCGACCTCCGCGGCGAGCTCGGAGGCGCTGTCGCTGGCGACGATCACGACCAGGTCCGGCTCCTCCCCTTCCCGGCCGAACGTCCAGTTTTTGGGGTTCCCTTCGAGCGCCTCGCTCGCCGGATCGGAGAGGACGGTGACGGCCCGCTTGGCCATTCCGTCCTTGAACGCCTCGTCCGTGAACGCCTCGGCGCGGAGACGCTCCGGAGCCGCCCCCGGATAGGCGCCGAGCCGCTTCGCGCAGTCGGCGAGAGTCTCGCCATCGCCGGCCAGGAGCTTGAGCGCCTCGAACGACAGGGCGACGTTGATCCAGGTCGACAGGACCGCCCGGGTCTCGACGCAGCGGCGGCGGCGGATCTCCTTGAACAGGCGGTTGAAGTGGAGCACCTCGTGGGTCGACGCGACGAACGGGACCAGCCGCCCGAGCCAGGCGCGGAAAGCCTCCACCGTCGCGGCGTCGCGGGGCGGGTTGATCCGCAGGTAGAGGTGAGTCTGGTGATCCTTGTTGAAGCCGGCCAGGATGTTCCCCTGGATGTTGTCGACGTCTAGCAGGGGCTCGTTCAGCGGCGGCCGGTCCACCGGGGGCCGCGTCGGATCGTCGGCGGACGTCCCGGAGAGGGTGATGGGGGCCTCACGTACGCTGGGGGAGGTCTGAAGCATCTCGCGTTCCTTTCTCTTGGCTCGTTCGCTTCCTACCCCTTCCTGGACGGACCGGGCCCGGCTTTTCCGCGGCCCGCTTCTGGGCCTTCAGTTCGGCTCTTCGAGGATCGCGCCGACCGAAGAAGCGACGACGGCCTTCTCCAGCCAGCGTTCCAACCGCTCCGGATCCTTCTGCGCCAGGATGCGCTCGCGGACAGCGTCCGGAACCGCAATACCGCGAACCCGAAGCACGGTCAGCAAGGCGCGCGCCGACGCCTCGGTGCGCCCTTCGGTACGTCCCTCTGCGACGTACTTTTTCGCGAAGTCGCTCTGGTATTCGTAGCCCTTCATCCTTGCCTCCAGCGCTCGGCGAGCCGCCTCATTCAGAGAATTGTATACGAGGTCGCAATAAAACCTTGCTCTGTCGTCGTCGAGTCCATCGAGTCCCCGGATCGCGGGCAGCACCGCGGCGGCGATCGTCGCTCCCTCTTCGGTTTCGCCATGCGCCATCGCGGAGAGCACCCCAAGCTCGGGCCGGCGTGCCGCTTCCTCGAGGTCCGTCACGACCGGAACGGCGGTGCGGCGCAACACCGGCGGGCAGAGGACGAAGCCGGGGACTCCGATCTCGATCGGTTCCGCGCACCACTGGGCGAGCCTCGAATCAGGCGCGACGACGAGGAGATCCGCCGGGCAGCCGTGGATGGCGCGCGAGACGGTCACATAGGCGGGCCAGCTGAGACGCTTTCTGGGGTCGACCGCCAGTTGGACCTCGACGATGATCACCCGGACGGGGGCGTCGCGGGCGAGAAGGACGACGACGACATCGGCGCGGTACTCGGCGGGCTGGATCTCGGTCAGGTCGTTCGGGGCGAGGCGAGCTTCGGTGTAGGCCGGAAGCGAGACGCCCAGCACCTCGACCAGGATCTCGGCGGCGAGCGCCGGGCGATTCTTGAAGAGATCCACGAAGATCTCATGGGCCATCGAGGGCATGTCGACGAGGTCTCCAGGTCATCTGGAAGACTCTCCAGTCCCACAGTCCATGCCAACCGGATCTTCTCGCACAAACCATTCAGGAGAATGGGGTTCCCACGAGTACCCCTCGGCAGAGTTGCGCCGGGATGTCCAGCGATCTGGCCAAGACAGCACGATTCACGAGGAGGCAAGTGTGTCCAGGGATCTGGACGGATGCCAGATCCCTGGACAGGGCGTCGAAACGCCAAACGGGCCAGAAACGGCACCTCCGTCGAAGATCGGCACCGGGACAAACCGGATCGTCACCGGCCCGTTCGTCCCCGGATCCTCCCGCTCGCCGGCCTTTCCATCCCGTTCGTCCCAGGGCGGTTGGGCACGAGGGGTCGGTCGAGCGAAGCTGGGGACGTCAAGGAGATCGCTATGGACACTTCGATACCCGCAACCCCACCGCTCGAAACCGCCCAGCCCAATCCCGCGGGCCGGCCCGCCAAGATGGCCGCGGCCGGCGGCATCGCCGGCATCGCCGCCCTCGCCCTGGTCAAGCTCGTCCTCCATCTCGCCTCGACCGGGCACTTCGGCTACGGCTTCTTCATCGACGAGCTCTATTTCCTCGCTTGCAGCGAGCACCTCTCCTGGGGCTTCGTCGACATGCCGCCGCTCTTCCCCGCCCTGACCGCGCTCGTCCGCGCCGTCTTCGGCGACTCGCTCTTCGCTGTGCGCCTGGTGCCGGCGTTCTCGGGCGCGGCCCTCGTTCTGATGACCGGCCTTCTCGCCCGCGACCTGGGCGGCCGCCGCTTCGCGCAGGGATTGGCGGCGCTCACGATCCTCACCGCCCCCCTCTGGCTGGCGCTCCACAGCATCCACACCATGAACGCCCTGGACCAGCTCTTCTGGACCGCCGGCGCCTGGGTCGTCGTCAGGATCGTCCGCGACGGCCTCGAAGACCGGCCCCAGGGATGGCTTCTCTTCGGCGCCCTCTGCGGCCTGGGGATGCTCAACAAGCACACCATGGCCTTCTTCGCCGTCGCCGTGGCGGTGGGCCTCGTCCTCACTCCCGAGCGCCGAGCGCTCCGCTCGCGCTGGCTGTGGCTCGGGGCCGCCCTCGCCGGCTTGATCTTCCTCCCCGACCTCGCATGGATGGTCAAGCACCACTTCCCGCACTTCGAGATGCTCCGGAACGTCAAGGCGAACGGGCGGGACGTCCAGCTCAATCCCTTCCAGTTCATGGGCCAGCAGGTTCTGCTGTTCAATCCCCTGGCGGCGCCGCTCTGGCTGGGCGGGCTCGCCTGGTTCCTCTTCGGGAAGGAGGGGCGACGGTACCGGATCCTGGGGATCGCCTACCTCGTCGTCCTCGCCGAGATGTTCCTCCTGGACGGCCGGGTCTACTACGCCGCTCCGGCCTACCCGATGCTCCTCGCCGGCGGTGCCGTGGCCCTGGAGCGCTGGCTGGTGGCCAGGCGCTCACGCGGTTGGCGCTTCGCCGGGCCGGCCTACGCGGCCGTCCTCGGTCTCTCCGGCGCGATCCTGGCGCCTCTCTGGGTGCCGATCCTGCCGCCGGAGATGCTCATCCGCTACTCGCGGACGATCGGGATGTCCGAGCCGCGGCTCGAGAACCACCAGCTGGGTCCCCTGCCGCAGCTGATGGCCGACCGCTTCGGCTGGCCGGAGATGGCAGAGGAAGTGGCGCGGGTCTACCACTCCCTGCCACCGGCCGACCAGGCGAAAGCCGCCATCTTCGGCCAGAACTACGGCCAGGCCGGGGCGATCGATCACTTCGGCCCGGCTCTCGGCCTGCCGAAGGCGATCAGCGGGCATCTCACCTACTACCTGTGGGGGCCGCGCGGCTACACTGGCGAGGTGATGATCGTCCTGGACGACAACCGCGCGCGGCTCTCGGAGGTCTTCACGAGCGTCGAGCTCGCGGGCCACGTGACGCACCCGTACTCGATGCCCTACGAGCACTTCGACGTCTGGATCTGCCGCGGCCTGCGCCAACCGATGGCCACGCTCTGGCCGCAGATCAAGAGGTACGGGTAGTGCGGCGGACGCTCAGGGACCTGGGGCTCTGGGGCGGCATCGTCGCCGCCCTCGGGCTCCTCCTCTTCTTCTACCACTACCTGGAGGTGCTGGCTTCGGGGGGCCGCGCGACGCCGGCCCGGCCGTTCATCAACGAGCTGACCGGCGCCCTCGTCGCGGGCCTCCTCTTCTTCCCCGTTCGCGCCCTGGTCCTCCGCTTCCCCCTGGCGCGGGGCACCTGGCCGCGCCGGCTGCCCCTCTACGTCCTCGGGGCGCTCGCCGTCGGGGCGACCGCGACGACTCTCATGTGGGGTTTGCGGAGCCTCCTCTACCCCCTGGCCGGCCTCGGCGCCTACGACTATGGGGTGATGCCGCTGCGCTACCTGATGGAGCTGCCGCTCCAGGTGGTCTGGCTGACGTTGGTCGTCGCCGCCCTCCACGCCTGGACCGCCCTGGAGGCCGCGCGGGCGCGGGAGCTGCGCGCCGCCCAGCTCGCGGCGAGCCTCGCCCGCGCCCAGGTGCGAAACCTTCGCCTCCAGCTCCAGCCGCATTTCCTCTTCAACGCTCTCAATACGATCTCGGCGACGATGTACGAGGATCCACGGGCGGCGGACGAGATGCTCGACCAGCTCGCCGAGCTGCTCCGCGCGTCGCTGCGCACCGTGCAGAGAGACGAGGTGCCGCTCGCCGAGGAGCTCGCCCTCCTGGACCTCTACCTCGGCCTCCTCCGCGCCCGCTTCGGCGCGCGCCTGGGGGTCTCGATTGCGGTCGAGCCGGGGACCGAGAGCATCCTGGTACCCTCGCTCCTCCTCCAGCCGCTGGTCGAAAACGCCATCCGCCACGGCAACGCCGAGCGCACCGGCCGTGGTGCGGTCACCATTCGTGCCTTTACGGAGGGACAGCGGTTGGTGATCGAGGTCGAGGACGACGGCGACACGGCCACGGAGAAGGGAGGGCTCGGCAGCGCCGGGACGGGGCTCGGCCTCGCCAGCACGGCGGAGCGCCTGGAGCTCCTCTATGGCGACGACCAGGACTTCCTCGCCGGCCCGATCGCCGCTGGCGATCCCGGCAGGAGCGGCTTCCGGGTCCGCGCCTCGCTGCCGCTGCGTGCCGCCCTCTCGGGGTCGCCGGAGGCCGCCGCATGATCCGCGCCCTCCTGGTCGACGACGAGGCGCCGGCGCGCCGTAAGCTGCGAGAGCTCCTCTCCCGGGCGCCGGATTTCACGGTCGTCGGCGAGGCCGCGGACGGGATCGAGGCGGTGGCGGCGATCCGGGCGTCGGCGCCGGATGTCGTTTTTCTGGACATCCAGATGCCGAACTTGGACGGTTTCGGGGTCATCGGCCAAATCGGCGTCCTCGCAATGCCCCTGGTCGTCTTCGTCACCGCCTACGACGAGCACGCTCTGCGCGCCTTCGAGGTCCACGCCCTGGACTACCTGCTCAAGCCTTTCGCGCCGTCCCGCTTCGAGCGCCTCCTCGACCGACTGCGCCGGCAGCTCGCTGCCGCCGCGACCGCTCCTGCCGCCGACAGAAGCGCTCTGGCGGAACGCATCGAGCGCCTCCTGGCGGAGATGGCGCCCAAACCCGGCTACCTGCGCCAGATCCTGGTCGAGCACGGCCCGGGACGGCAGCTCCTCCTCGCCGTCGAGACGATCGACCGTATCGAGGCCCAGGGCAACTACCTGCTCTTCGTGACGGCAGGCGGCGCTGGCAGCGCTGGCAGCGCTGCCAGCGAATACCGCCGCCGCGGCACCTTGAGCGACCTCGAAGGGAAGCTCGATCCCGCCCGCTTCCTGCGCTTGAACCGCTCCGAGATCGTCCGCCTCGACGCCATCCGCGAGGTGCAGCCCTGGTTCCATGGCGACGCCCGGGTCGTCCTCGCCGACGGCGAGGTCCGCACCTGGAGCCGGCGCTATCGGGCGAAGGTGGAAGGCTTGTTCTAAAGGTCGGGCAGGAGACCCAGCTCGTAGGCCAGCCGGATCGCCTCCCGGCGGCGGCGGACACCGAGCTTGGTGAGCAGGTTGTGGAGATGGTTCTTGACCGTCGAGAGGCTGATCTGAAGCCGGCTGCCGATCTCCTTGTTGGAGAGGCCGTCGGCGAGCAGGTGGAGGATCTGGAGCTCGCGGCCGGTGAGCGGCTCGCGAGGGCCTCGAGCGCTCTCCGGGGCCGGCGCGTCGAGCTCGCTCAGCCGCCTGATGCGCGCCAAAACCGCCTCGACGATCCGCGGCGAGCAGCGGGTGCGGCCGGCATGGACGTCGTGGAGGGCGGCCGCGAGATCGGACGTCGACGCCCCCTTGAGGAGATAGCCGTGCGCTCCGGCCTCGACGAAGTCGAGTACCCGGAGATCCTCGCGCTCCACCCCGAAGACGAGGAGCTTCGCCCCCGGCAGCTCCTCCCCCACGGTCCAGGCGGTGGCGAGCGCCTCGTTGCGACGGCTGGCGTCCAGGAGCACCACGTCGACCCCGCCGGGGGTGCCGGGATCGATGACCCGGAAGTCGGGGCGGGCGGCCAGCCAGGCCACGATCGCCTCGACGAGCAGGCGGTCCCAGCCCACGATCCTCAGTCCCACCGGCGCGTCCATAGGTCTGCCCTTTTTGGGGCAACGACCGGTCGGCGACAATGGACCGCGGGGACTAAAGAAGGTTCAGCGGGCCGCCGGAGCGCGGCAGCCAACCGCGCTCCTGCGCGTAGAGCACCGCCTCCGTCCGGGTCTTCAAGCCCAGTCTTTCCAGCAGGTTGTGGACGTGGTTCTTGACCGTGTGGACGGAGAGGTAGAGGCGCTCCGCGATCTCCTGGTTGCGCAGGCCCTGGGCGATCAGGTCGAGGATCTGGATCTCCCGCGCCGTCAGGTCGAGGAATTCGAGCCGCCGGCGCCGCCGGTTGTGACGGCCGAGCTCGCCCAGGCGGCCGAAGAGCCGGTGGGCGATCTCCGGGGTCACGACGATCTCGCCGGCCGCCACCCGGGAGATCGCCGCCAGAAGCTCGGCGAGCGACCGCTCGCGGAGGACGTAGCCCCGCGCTCCCGCCTCCAGACAGGCGACGATCTCGTCCTCCCCCCCGGCGCTCCCGAGGACGACCGCCCGCACGGTGGGGAAAAGGGCCGCCGCCCGGCGGATCAGGTCGGCCGCGCCGGGCAGCTCGAAGCCGACGAGGAGGACGTCGGTGCGGCGGGCGGCGAGGAGCGCCAGGACCGGCTCGGCGAAGTCCTCGACCTCCGGCGCAATCTCGGCCGTGAAGCCGCCCTCCGCCGTCCGCAGGACCGCGGCGAGGCACTCCCGAAAGAGCGGATGGCTGTCGACGATCAGGAGGTGCAGGGGCTCTTTCATGGTCCTTCTCTCGCTCTCCGCCGAGAGAAGATAACCATAAAAGATTCAGCAGGATAGAACCTGGAAAGGCGCTACCGCGACACCGGAATCGGGCTTTTCGCCGAGCGTTTCGGGAAGGCGCCACCGGGCATCCCCGGGAGGCCCACTTTTTCTTCTTCGGCGGCTACCGCGTACCGGGCTTCGCGCCGCTCCCGCCGGCCCCGGTATAGGCGATGCGGTAGACCGCCCCCGCCTTGTCGTCGGAGACGAAGAGGGCGCCGTCTTTCGCCACCTGGACGTCCACCGGCCGGCCCCAGTTGCGTCCGCCGCCCAGCCAGCCCTCGGCGAAGGGCTGGTAGGAGACCGCGCGGTCGCCCTCTACTTTCACCAAAGAGACCCGGTAACCGATGGGGGTGCTGCGATTCCACGAGCCGTGCTCGGCGATGAAGATCTGGTTTCGGTATTCGGGAGGGAACATCGTGCCGGTGTAGAAGCGCATCCCGAGCGAGGCCACGTGGGGGCCGAGCTTGATCGCCGGCGGGGTGTACTGGGAGCACGGGTGCCCCTCGCCGAAGTGGGGATCGGCGAGGTCCCCCCCGTGGCAGAAGGGATAGCCGAAGTGGAGGCCCGCCTGGGGCGCCCGGTTGAGCTCGTCGGGCGGCAGGTTGTCGCCCAGCCAGTCGCGGCCGTTGTCGGTGAACCAGAGGACGCCGGTTCCCGGCTGCCAGTCGAAGCCCACGGTGTTGCGGATGCCGCGGGCGAACACTTGGCGGCTCTGGCGGTTATCGTTACCGTCGACCCGCATGCGGTGGATCGCCGCGTAGGGGTCCTTGATCTCGCAGATGTTGCAGGGCGCCCCGACCGGCACGTAGAGCAGGCCGTCCGGCCCGAAGCGGATGAACTTCCAGCCATGGGCGCGGTCCGAGGGGAAGGTCGGCCCCACCGGGACCGGTGTCGGCGGATGCTCCAGATGCTCGTCGATCGCGTCCAGCCGGAGGATCCGGGAGATCAGGCCGACGTAGAGGGCGCCGTCCTTCCAGGCGACCCCGTTCGGCGTGTCGAGGCCGGAGGCGACGGTGTAGACGTGGTCGGCCTTGCCGTCGCCGTTCCGGTCGACCAGGGCATAGACCTTCCCCGCGTCCTGGGTGCCGACGTAGAGCACCCCGGAAGGCGACAGGGCGAGCGACCGGGCGCCCGGCACGTCGCCCGAGAAGAGCGAAATGGTGAAGCCCGGAGGCAGGCGGATGCTCCCCAGGTTGTCCCCGGCATGGCCGCGGGCCGAGCAGGTGGAAATGGAGCAGAGGAGGAGGAGGCCCCAGGGAGCCAGAGCCCAGGAACGGTTCGCTTTTCGAGTCTCGCGCATGATGCGGTGCCCCCCCACAACTCTGGGCTACACTCTACACGAGGACATTGATGAATCTGACTCCCGAGCTCGTCGCCGACATTCTGGTCCGCCAGGGCCGCATCTCTGAAGAGCACGCCGAGGCGATCAAGAAAGAGGCGAGGCAGGTGCCGAGCCGCCTGCGCTCGCACGGCTCCTACGAGCAGAAGGCCCTCGCCTACGAGCTGGTCGCCCGCCTGCGCCTCCCGGATCTCAAAAACGGCGGGGCCATCGGCGAGTTGGAAATCGCGCAGACGATCGCGAAGGACGCCGGTCTCCCCCACGTCCGCATCGATACCCTGAACCTGAACGCCGACCTGATCGAGTCGAAGGTCTCCCGCCCCTTCGCCCGCCGGCACCGCATGATCCCCCTGGAGATGGTCAAGGGGCACCTGCGGGTCGCCTGCGCCAACCCCTACGACATCGAGGGGATCGACTCCTTCAAGCGCATCGCCGGCCGCGACCTGGAGCTGGTGGTCGCCTCCGAGCCCGACATCCTCAAGGCGATCACCGAGTTCTACGGTCTCCGCCACTCGGTCAAGCGGGCCGAGCGCGACCTCTCCTCCGGCATCGACCTCGGAAACCTGGAGCAGCTCGTCCGCATGAAGAGCGAGTCGGAGATCGAATCCTCCGACCAGCACGTCGTCAACGCCGTCGAGTTCATGCTCCAGCACGCCTTCGACAGCCGCGCCTCGGACATCCACGTCGAGCCCAAGCGCGACCAGAGCCTGATCCGCTTCCGCATCGACGGCGTCCTCCACGACATCCAGCAGATGCCGAAGATCGTCCACGCCGCCGTCGTCTCGCGCCTCAAAACCATGTCGCGCCTCGACATCTCGGAGAAGCGCCGGCCGCAGGACGGGCGGGTCAAGGCGACCCGGAACGGCCGCGAGGTCGAGCTCCGCGTCTCGACCCTCCCCGTCGCTTTCGGCGAGAAGGTCGTGATGCGGATCTTCGACCCCGACGTCCTCCTCCAGGATCTCTCGGGGTTGGGCTTCTACCCGGACGAGCTCCAAACCTTCAACGACTTCATCACCCGGCCGCACGGCATCATCCTGCTGACCGGCCCCACCGGCTCGGGGAAGACGACGACCCTCTACTCGGCGCTCAAGACGATCGCGACCCGGGAGCTGAACGTCACGACGATCGAAGACCCCATCGAGATGGTGCTCGACGACTTCAACCAGACGGCGGTGCAAACCAAGGTGGGGATCACCTTCGCCGGGGCGCTCCGCCACATCCTGCGCCAGGACCCCGACGTCATCATGGTGGGCGAAATCAGAGACGCCGAGACCGCCCAGTATGCCATCCAGGCGGCGCTCACCGGCCATCTCGTCTTCTCCAGCCTGCACACCAACGACGCCGCCTCGTCGATCTCGCGCCTCGCGGACCTCGGGGTCGAGCGCTTCCTCATCAGCTCGACCCTGGTGGGGAGCATGGCCCAACGCCTGCTCCGCCGGATCTGCACCCACTGCGCCGCCGAGCGCCACCTCACCCCCGACGAGATCGCCACCCTGCGCCTCGCCGTGCCGGCGGGGAAACGGGTGAAGGTCAAGGAGGGGGAAGGGTGCTTCGAGTGCCGCGGCACCGGCTACATCGGCCGTACCGGCATCTTCGAGATCCTGACCTTGGACGAGGGGGTCAAGAACCTCGTCATCAGCGGCGCCGATTCCCCGGAGATCAAAAGAGAGGCGATCAAAAACGGCATGCGCACCCTCCGCCAGTCGGCGCTCCGCAAGCTGGCCGAGGGGGTGACGACCTTCGAGGAGGTGGTGCGAGTCACGGGAATCTAGAACGGTCCTCGAGCGCAAGGCGGGCCCGCTTCGTCTCTAATCCCGTCCCGGGAACGTCCCGGGAAGATCGGAACGACGCACTACAACAGAAAGTGGCATGCGCTTTGCGGGTTTATCGAGCCAACGATCCACCTCAGGAGACCGGACAGAGGCCTCCCGAGGTTCTCGAGAGGAGAAGAGCACCATGCAGGTACCCCTGGAGCTTTCCGCCCGCCGCGCGACCTTATCCGCCCATCTGGAATCCGACCTCCGCGCGAGGGTGGAAAAACTCGAGCGTTACTACCACCGCATCACCAGCTGTCGTATCGCCGTCGAAGGACCGAGCCAGCATCACCACGAGGGTGGGCTCTACCGGGTGCGGCTCGACATTACAGTGCCCGGCCACGAGCTGGTCGCCGATAAGGAAGCCGAAACTCTCGCGACCGCCGTGCAGGACGCCTTCGTCGCCGCCGAGCGGCAGGTCGAGGAATACGCCCGCAAGCGCCGTGGCGAGGTGAAGACTCCGGTGACGCCGCCCGAGGGCACCGTTCTCCGCATCTTCCCCGAAGAGGGCTTCGGCTTCCTGAGCGGCAACGACGGACGCGAGCTCTACTTCCACAAGAATTCCGTCCTCGACCCCGGCTTCGAAGCCCTCGCCGTGGGCGCACGGGTGCGCTACGCCGAAGAGCAGGGCTTCGAGGGACCGCAGGCGAGCACGGTCTCCGCTCTCACCACGGGCGTCCCCGCCTTCCGGGCGGAAGGGACCGCGCTTTCCGATACCGCGGTGCCGGGCGAGCTCTAGGGCGGATCGTAGTAGCCGGTCACCAGCTCCCGCGCGCGGACAGCGTCCGCGCGCGGCTCGGCGACCCGGCTGAAGAGCAGGCGGTAGGTGTGACGGAGAGTCTCTAAATCCTGCCCCTGGAGGAGCTTCACGATCTCGCCCAGGGCGCGTTGGGCGGCGGGGCCGTGCAGCTTCATCTCCAGCTCGCGCTCGACCAGGACGAGGGCGAAGAGGAGCGGCTCGGGAAGCTCGCCGAGCGGCGGCAGGGGTTTTTCGGTACCAGCGTCGGCACCAGCGTCGGCGGAAGCTTCGGACCCCGCCTCTCCTGCCTGCAGCTCGCGCCGGGCCGTCCGCCGTTCGAGAGTGAACGGGAGGGTTCGCACCTGGTGGGCGAAGCGGGCGAAGAGGTGGAAGAGCTCGCTCTCGGAGCCGAAGGCGCCGACCAGCCGGGCATCGCGGCCGACCTCCAGCTGCGGGGTCTCCTGGAGGACCACATGGACGCGCGCCGTGTCGTCCAGGTGGAGGGTGCGGGCGGTCACCTTCCAACACGTCAGGCTGCCCTGGACGAAGCAGGTCTCGGCGCAGACGACGTGCACCGCCTCGACCTCGACCCCGCGATCGATGCGGATCGAGCCCGCCGCTTCGAGCGTTCCATAGCTCCCCGAATTCTGAAGGACGAGGTTGCCCGGCGCGTAGACCGAGAGCTGGCCCGAGGAGTCGACCTCGATCCGCGTCCCCTGCGGGATGACGAGAGTGGGCGCGATATCGGAGCCGGAGCCGAAACGCGAGCCCGCCCCGGGGGTAGGGACGGCCTCGATGGAGCGGAGCTTCCGGCGGCGGTTCATCGTACCGGCAACGGCTCGTACTCCCCCGGCCGGGGGCCGCTCGCCGCGCCGAGGACGAGACGCTCCTCATTGGGCCAGCGGTGGTCCAGGATGTAGATCCGCGGGTCGACCGGCCGGTACTCGCCGCCGGTCCCAGTCGCCCCGCCGGCGCGGCGGATCTCGTAGTACAGGTGAGGGCTGGTGCTCCAGCCGCTGTTGCCGACCGTCCCCAGGACCGTCCCCCGCCGCACCCGCTCCCCGCGCCGCACCGAGATCGTGCCCAAGTGGCCGAAGACGGTGTAGAAGCGGTCGCCGTCGGCGACCAGCACCAGGTTGCCGAGCCGCCACCAGGCCCCGCCGTGCCCCGGCGGGAGCTGGCCGGCGAAGACCACCGTGCCGTCGGCCGCGGCGTGGACCGGCGTACCCAGGCGGGCGGCGAGGTCGAGCCCGGTATGGAACTCCGGCGTATGGGTGAACGGGCTCCGGCGGCGTGCGAAGGAGCTGGTGAGGACGAAGCTCTCCCCCTGGAGCGGGCAGGCCGCCGGGGTGGTCGTCGCGAGGTCCGGATGGGCGTGCTCGAACCGCTCGACCTCGGCCAGCCGCGAATCGAGGAGGGTCAGGTCCCCCCCCATCCGCCCGCGCAGGCGGTCGCCCTGCTCGACGGCGTCGGCGTAGATCGAATCCGGCGCGGACGCGGTCTCGACCGCTTCGGCGATGCCCGTTTTGGGGAGCGCCGCAGTCGGCGCATTGCCGAGGCCATAGGCGAGCCGGACCTTCGCCACCTCCAGGCCGAGCCCGCGGCTGCGCTCCGCGAGTTGCGCGATCCGCCCCACCAGCGCCTGGAGGCGCTCCCCCTGCCGGGCGCGCTCGGCGGCCATCCCCTGGTACTCCTGGCTGCTCAGGAGCCCCTTGACGACCCCGGGAGCGAAAGCCAGGGCGACGGTCAAAAAGATCGCGAAGACGAGACCGGCGAGCGACCACAGGGTGAGCTCCGCTCGGCCGAGGAAGAGATAGACCACCCGGCGCCGGATGTCCGAAGGATGGATCTGGATTTCCAAAGCGCGGACACGCCGCCTGCCGGCCCCGGTCGCCTCGGAGACCTGCAACTCCGTCATCCCGCCACCACCGGCGCACCGAAGGGATGGAGACGGTCGAGCAGGGCCTCGTTGGCGTGCCGGCCGATCACCGTCCGCAGCTCGCCGTGAACCCCGGAGGTCCCCGCCACGACGTTCCCGGAGCGGAAGAAGTCCTCGCCGCCGTCCAAATCGGTCACCCGGCCGCCGGCCTCGCGGATCAACAGGATGCCGGCCGCGATGTCCCAAGGAGACAGGCGGAACTCGAAGAAACCGTCGTAGATCCCGGCCGCCGTATAAGCGAGGTCCAAAGCGGCGGCGCCGCAGCGGCGGATGGCCTTGACCTCCAGGAAGACGTCCCGGAAGGCGGCGAGATAGAGATCGAGGGTCGGATGGGCGCGGAACGGATAGCCGGTGGCGAGAAAAGCGCCCTTGAGGCGATCCTGGGACGACACCCGCATGGGCTTGCCGTTCCAGGTCGCGCCGCCCCCCGCCGAAGCGGCGAAGACGTTCTCCCCCTGGGGATCGTGGACCACCGCCGCGAGGAGCTCGTCCCCCCGTCGGCAGGCGACCGAGACGCAGAACACCGGCAGGCCCTGGAGGAAGTTGGTGGTCCCATCGAGAGGATCGATCACCCACTCGTGCGCGCCGCCCTGTCCGGTTCGGACGCCGCCTTCCTCACCGAGGATGCGGTGACCCGGATGGCGAGAGAGGATCGTCCGCACGATCGCCTCCTCGCTCTCCTTGTCAGCCCGGGTGACGAAGTCGTTCTCCCCCTTGCGCCGGACCTCCAGGTCGGTCCCCCGGAAATAGTGACTGACGACCGCCGCCCCGGCGGCGGCGGCGGCGATCGCGGTGTCGAGCAGGTCTCTGTGCATGGGGGGCATTATGACAGCGGGTCCGGCCAGAATGGCCAGCAAGACGCGGGCCAGGGATAGGGACCTGGAGGGGCAGGCGCGCTTGAGGGCCCTTCTCGATCTCGCCAGACTGCACGAAGGGTGAGCCCATGACCAAGACCGTGACCGCGATTGAAGCTGGAGTCCACTTCGGGGAGCTCCTGTCGGAAGTCTCCGAGGATGGGCGGTTGCGGGAACTCCGGAGGAATGCCTGGACAGAGGTGTTGGAGCTGGCCCGACGCTCCCGCGAGCCCGGAGAGGGCCGCGCTATTGTCCCCGCCTCCGCCGGCTGCTACCGTCTCCCCAATGGAATACGTCGACCTTCTCGCACGGATCTCCTCGCCGGAGAACCTCCACACCGAATTCAAGCTGCGGCCGGTACATCCTGACGACCTGGCGGCGGCCCTCGTCGCGTTTGCCAACACCGACGGCGGCGACTTGTTCCTCGGCGTGAACGACCAGCGGGAGATCGTGGGGATCGGAGACCCCGATCGCGTGGCCCGGGAGGTGGACAACGTCGCGGCGAACAACTGCGAGCCGCCGATCACGGTTCTTCAGGAAACCCTGCGATCCGCAGGGGGCCAGACGGTCCTCGTGGTCCGTGTGCCCAAAGGCGACATGCGCCCGTACAGGACCAACCGCGGCGTCTACTTCGTCCGCACCAGCTCGGGCCGCCGGCAGGCCTCCCGGGAAGAGCTCCTCCGGCTCTTCCAGGCGACGGAGAGCCTCTACTACGACGAGACGCCCTTCCCGCGCCTTTCCCTCCAGGATCTCGACCTCGCCGCTTTCGAGAGCTACCTCGAAGATACGGGGCAGTCGTATCTGCGGGGCGACGATCCGGAGCGGCTGCTGGCCAACTGGTACCTGGCCACGAACGGCCACCCGACCCTGGCCGGCCTCCTCCTCTTCGGCCGCAAGCCGCAGCAGCATCTCCCGTACGCGCAGATCAACGCGGCCCGATTCTCCGGGACGGACAGCTCCTTCGACCCGACCGACCGCAAGGACTTGGGGGGGCGGCTCCTCGAGGTGGTCGACCAGGCCGAGCGCTTCCTCGATCTCCACCTGCCGGTGCCGCATGTGATCCATGGCTTCGATCCCGAGCCGAGACCGGAGTTGCCCAAGGAGGCGCTGCGCGAAGCGATCGTCAACGCCGTGGCTCACCGCGACTACACCATCCGCGGCCCGATTCGCCTTTTCGTCTTCGACGACCGGATCGAGATCCACACCCCGGGCCGCCCACCCAACGGTGTCGACGCGGAGGCCATGCGCTCCGGCGCCCACGTCGTCCGCAACCCCTGGATCTACGCCCGCCTCTCCGACGCTGGGCTGGTCACCCGTGCCGGGACCGGCATCCGGCGCATCGTGCGCCTGGTGGTGGAAGCGACGGGGCGCGAAGTGGGGATTGAGGTGCGGGACTTCGAAGTCCTGCTGACACTGCCGCGCAAGCTCAAGCCGGCCTGAGAATTGTGCTGCCCGCCGCCTCGCCCCGGCTGCTATATTCCCGCCCCATGATCGCCTCCCGCCGCCGGGTCCTCGACATGGACGGCTACCAGTGGATCGTGCTGCTCGCGGCCTGGCTGGGCTGGGGCTTCGACGCCTTCGACAGCCTGCTGTTCAACTTCGTCGCTCCCAACTGCGTTCCCACCCTGCTCCACCTGCAGATCGGCTCCCCGGCCGCCAAGGCGGCGACCCTCCAGTGGACGGGCTATCTGACCTCGCTTCTCCTTCTCGGCTGGGCGGCCGGCGGCGTCCTCTTCGGCCAGATCGCCGACCGGCTGGGGCGCACCCGCACCCTTCTCCTCACCATGCTGGTCTATGCCTTAAGCACCGCCGCCTGCGCCCTGGCGCCCAACCTCTGGGTGCTCGCCCTCTGCCGGGGCGCCGCCAGCCTGGGGATCGGCGGCGAGTGGGCGGCGGGGGCTTCGATGGTCGCCGAGGTGGTGCCCGAGAAGCGGCGGATCGAGGCCGGGGCGCTCCTCTACACCTCGGCGCCTATCGGCCTCTTCCTCGCCACTTTCCTGAACTTCCAGATCGCCGGCAGGCTCTTCAAAGGGCAGCCCGAGGTCTCCTGGCGCTATGTCTTCCTCTGCGGCCTGCTCCCCGCCGTCGTGGCTCTCGCCCTGCGCTTCTTCATCCACGAGCCCGAGCGCTGGCAGGTGGCGGCCTCGTCCGCTCCGCCGCCGCGGCTCCGCGAGATCTTCTCCCCCGGCATCCGGGCGATCACCCTCTCCGGCTTCTCCATGGCGGTGGTCGCCCTCATCGCCTGGTGGAGCTGCAACGCCTTCCTCCCTCTGGTGGCGACCGGTCTCGCCCAGACCGCGGCGCAGCAGCGCGCGCTCGATCCGGCGACGACGCAGACCCTGATCGAAGGCTGGAAGAGGATCGCCACCAACTCCTTCAACTGGGGCGGGCTGCTCGGGACCCTGCTCACCATCCCGGCCGCCAAGTACCTCGGCCGCAAGGTGATGTTCGCCCTCTACTTCACCGCCTCGGGCGCCGCGATCCTCGCCACCTTCGGCCTCGACCTGGCGCCGGAGACCCGCCTCCTCATGTACTTCTGGATCGGCCTCACGGTCTTCGGCGTCCTCGGCAGCTTCACCTACTACCTGCCGGAGCTCTTCCCCACCCGCCTGCGGGGCACCGGCTCCGGCTTCTGCTACAACATCGGCCGGGTGCTCGCCGCGGCCGGCCCGTTTGTCGTCGGCACCTTCGCGACCCGGGGTGCGGGAAGCGCCATCTCCGCCCTCTTCTGGGTCGGTTTCGTCCCCCTGGCCGGCCTCGCTCTTCTCCCCTGGGTGATCGAGACCCAGGGCCGGACGCTCGCCGACTGACCGAGCGCCGGGCCGCCGCCGGGCCGATAGAAGACATCGCGGATTCGAAACGGTGACCCTCCGGCGGAGACGTCCCGCGGTCTCCATGGCCTGCCAACGGTATCGTTCCGGACCTGGGACGTCTCTACGAACAACCACGCCGCAGGTGTAGAGACGTCCCAGGTCCGGAACGATATCCCTGCATCGACCACGGGGACTGCGGGACGTCTCCGCCGCGGGGCAATACCGTTCCGACCCACATGCCTCCCGCGGCCACACCCGCGTGGCTCGGAAGGTACCTCACCGGTACGCCGCGGCCTGGATACCATAGAGCTCGGCGTACGTCCCGCCCGCCGCCATCAGCGCTTCGTGGGTCCCCACCTCGCGGACCCGGGCGCCGTCCAGGACGACGATGAGATCGGCCATGCGCACGGTCGAGAAGCGGTGCGAGACGAGGATCGTCACCCGGCCGTCAGCCTCCGGACCGCCGCGCCGCGCCGCCGCCGCGAAGCGCTCGAAGAGGGCGTGCTCGGTTTCGGCGTCGAGCGCCGCGGTAGGCTCGTCCAGAACCAGGAGGAGCGGGGTGTCGCGCATGAAGCCCCTTGCCAGCGCGAGCTTCTGCCACTGGCCGAAGGAGAGCTCGACCCCGCCCGGCCAGGCGACGCCGAGCTGAGTGGCGAGACCTTGGGGCAGCCGCTCGATCACATCCCCCGCGCCTCCCCGGAGGACGGCGGTCTGGACCGCGGCCTCGTCGTCCTGTCGCGGCAGGTCGCCCAGGCCCACGGTCTGGACCGCCTTAAGCTCGAAGCGGAAAAAGTCCTGGAAGGCCCCGGCGAGGCGCCGGCGCCAGCCCTCGACGGGGAGGCGCGCCAGATCCACGCCGTCGACGAGGATGCGCCCCGCGCTCGGCGTGTAGAGCCGGCAGAGGAGCTTGACCAGGGTGCTCTTCCCGGCCCCGTTCTCGCCGACGAGGGCGACGACCGCGCCGGCCGGGATCGTCAGATCGACGTCGTCGAGCACCCGGCGCTCGGTCCCCGGATAGGCGAAGGAGACGTGCTCGAAGCGGATCTCCCGGGCGATCCGCTCCGGCACCAGAGGTATCGGCAAGTCGCCGGATTCGACGAGCGAAGCGGCGTAGTCCTCGAGCCAGGCCAGACGCCGAGAGCCGTCGAGCCAGACGCTGCGGAGGAACCCGATCTCGCCCACGGTGGCGCCGATGTAGGCGGAGAGCCGGGCGCCCGCGGCGAGGACGAGGAGGACGTTGCCGGCCGTGGTAACCCTGGCACCCACGGCACCCGGAGCTGTCGCGACGAGCGCCACCGCGCCGACGTAGGCGGCGCCGAAGATCGCCCAGGCGAGGGTGTGCCAGAGCGCGGAGGCGAAGCGCGCCGCGGCCACCGGCCCGTACCAGCGCTCCCAGGCGGCGCGGCGTTGGGCGATCAGGCGATCACCGATCCGGGTAACCCGCACCTCCTTGCCCGACGGCGCCGTGGTGGCGAGGTCGAAGAGGTGCCGCGCCAGGCGGTCGGCGGCGGCGCCCCGCTCCTCGGCGGCGCGCTCGACGCCGGGCCGCCAGCTGGCGGTGAGGACGGTCGGCAGCGCGAACAGGACGAGGAGCGCGAGAGACGGCCGGATCGAGGCCAGAAGCGCCACCGTCACCCCCAGCCGGAGAATCCAGCCGCAGGTCGAAAACAGCGACATGTACATGTGGTCGAGCACGAAAACCTGGTTGCGCAGCACCGCCAGGCGGTCCAGATACTCCGGGCGCTCGTGGTGGGCGATCGTCGCGATCGAAGCCTGCAGGTGGGCCACGTGGGATTCGAGAGCGATCCGCAGCCGGTCGCGAAAGCGGCGCTGGGTACGATCGCTCGTCACCCGCAGGAACCAGGTCGCGGTGGCCGACACCCCGAGCCCGATCGCCGCCACGAGGATCATCACCCGGCCCCGGGCACCCGCGACCAGGCCGTCGGCGAGGAGCTTCAGCCAAAGAGCGAAAAGAGCATCCGGGAGCGCCGCCAGGAGCGCGAGGCCGAAGGAGACGACGAGGAGGCGAGGCTCCGCCCGGTAGCCGCGCTGCATCGCCCGGAGCATCGACGGCCAGGCGCCGGGCACCTTCGGCTCAGACGGCGGCATCGAGCGGCACTCCTTCCTCGGCGGCGTCTTCCTCGCCGGCTCCGGCAGCACCGAAGCGCGACGCCTGCAGCTCGAACATGTCGCGATAGCGGCCGCCCAGGGCGATCAATTCGTCGTGGGTGCCGAGCTCGACCACCCGGCCAGCTTCGAGGACGCAGATGCGGTCGGCGTGGCGGACGGTCGAGAAGCGGTGGGAGATGAGGATCGTCGTCACCTGCCGGGTGGCGGCGAGGATGCGGTCGAAGATCTCGGCCTCGCCCCGCACGTCGAGCTGGGCGGTGGGTTCGTCGAGGAGGACGACGCCGGCGCCGGAGCGGACGGCCGCGAGCGCCCGCGCCAGGGCGACCCGCTGCCACTGGCCGCCCGAAAGCTCGGTGCCGCCGGGATAGCCGCGGGCGAGCACCGTGTCGAGCTCCGCCAGGTGCGCCGCGCCGGCCGCCTGGAGCGCCTCGCGGATCACCGCGTCGGAAGCGCCCCGTCCACCGAGAGGGTCGACGTTTTCGCGCAGCGGCAGCTGGAAGCGGATGAAGTCCTGGAACACCGCGGCGAGCCGCCCGCGCCAGGCGTCCAGGTCGATCTCGCGGAGGTCGACGCCGTCGATCTCGATGGCGCCCGCCTGGGGATCGTAGAGGCGGCAGAGGAGCTTCGCGAGCGTCGTCTTCCCGGCGCCGTTCTGGCCGACGATGGCGAGCGACGAGCCGGCGGGGATGGTGAGGTCGAAGCCGTCCAGGATCGGCGCGCCGGAGGTCCCGTCGGCCTGGGGATAGGCGAAGCGGACGCCGCGGAAGCGGATCTCCCGCGCCGGCAGGCGATCGGAGGTACGCATCCCCCGGGCAGCGCCGGTGGTGTCGGCAGCATCGGCGGCATCGGCGGCATCGGAGCCAGGGGCGAGCGCTCCCGCTCGTTCCATGGAACCCTCCAGGCGGAGGACGGCGCCGATCGGCGCGGCGCCGCCGTCCAGGGCCCAGGAGAGGCCGCCGAAGGCGATCGCGGAGACGGCGATGGCGGCGCTCACGAAGGTGACGGTCTGGGCGAGCGGCAGCCGCCCCGCCGCGGCGTCGGCGGCGAGCGCCCCAAAGACGATGCCGTTCGCCGCGAGGACGAGGAGGAGGCTCCAGACGACCGGCCGCTCGCGCAGGCGGGTCGCCTCCCAGCGCAGGTCGTTGAGGCGCCGGTGCTGGCCGGTGAAGCGCTCGACGACCCAGTCCGCGAGCCCGAAGAGCCGCAGCTCCTTGGCCGCGGGCGGGTCGACGGCGAGCCGGTAGGCGTAGTCGGCGTGGCGCTGCGCCCCGCGGACCTCCTCGGTGTTGCGGTCGCGCCAGATCGCGCTCTCGCGGAGCAGCCAGTGGGTCGCGAGCCAGGCTCCGGCGAGGAGGAGCGGCGCCCACCAGGCGTACGCCGCGAGGAGGGCCGCCGCGGCGAGACCGCCCACCATCTCGACCAGCCCGGAGGCGATGAAGTCCATGGCGATCGCGAGCGGCGGCCCGGTGATCCCCAGGTCGAAGTCGCGCGCCAGGGTGAGATCGGTCGTCAGCTCCGGGCTCTCCAAATGCCCCATGCCCGGCGGGCGGACGCAGGCGGTCGTCAGCTGGTCGTAGAGCCAGGCGGCGGTGCGGCTCCCCAGGTTCGCGCCGAGCGCCTGGTGGAGCGGCGTCAGCACCTGGAGGAGGACGAAGACGATCCCGACGAACCCCAGCGGCCCGGTGAGCGGAGCGCCCCGCCCGACGGCGCCGACGAGGACGCCCATGGCGACCGCGAAGAGCGCCGGGAGGAGCCCGCGGACGACGAGCACGAGCCACCAGCCGGCCGTGAGCAGACGGTCGGCCCGCGGCAGCACGCGGAAGAATTGCCACTCGGGGCGCGCCCGGAGGCGCTCGATTCCCAGCAACTGAAACCTCCCGGGAGCGGGTCGCTCGATCGCAAGACTCGAACGAAGCACTCTACTTCCCATAGTACTTCCGCACTGCCCCCTCCGCCTGCCGGCCCAAAAACCGGAAATCCGCTCTCCCCGGCCGGCCGCCGTCGCCGCCGCTGAAGGTTTTCCAGACGAAGGTCCCGGCGAGCCAGGGCCGGTGGCCGAGGGCGGTGAAGAGGGCCGAGTAGGCAGCGGCCTGGTCTTCCTCGGAGTAGGTGCCGCCCTCTCGGTGCGGCGCGGTCCAGGTGCCGGCGCTCGCCGCGAAGCCGACCTCGGTCAGGAGGAGCGGCTTGCCCGCACGGCGCGCCACGGTCTCCAGGTGGTCGACGACCTTCCGCGCCCCCGCCGCGAGCTCGGCGGCGCCCGCCTTGGGGTTGGCGGTCAACGGGTAGTAGGCGTCCACCCCGGCGACGTCCAGGCGGTCCCAGAAGGCGACCTGCTCGAAGTCGCCGCCCCAGTTCGCCGCGTAGGTGAGCCGGCCGGGATAGAAGAGGCGGACGGCGGCGATCAGGTCCCGCCACTCCGCGGTCCGCCCGGTGGTCTTCGCCAGCTCGCAGCCGACGCTCAGGAGATCGGCCTTCGCGAAGCCGGCGAGGAGCGCATGGTGGAGGATGAAGCGCCGGTAGCCCGTCCACCAGATCGCCCAGTCGGCCTCGTTCGCCATCGCGATATCCCCCGGCCAGCTGTCCCGGCCCACCCAGAGGTGGGGCTTGTAGAGGACGGCCATGCCGTGGGCGGCGGCGCGGCGCGCGGCGTGGACGAGGCCGGCGTCGGTCTCGCTCTCCGGCCGGCGGTTCAAGTAGACGAGCCGCGGCCGGTCCGGCGCCTCCTCAAAGGCGAAGGGCATGAGCGACACCGCGTCCACCCCGAGCTTGGCGAGCGCGTCGAGCCGGTCGTCCAGGCCTGGAGCGTGGTAGCCGCCCTCCAGGCGGTTGCTCATGGCGAGCGAGACGCCTTTCAGGAAACGAATCGAGCCGCGCGACGCGGGCGGTGCTGGCGGCGTTGGCGGCGGGGAGGGCGCTGGCAGGCGCTGGATCTCCTGGAGGATCGCGGTGACCGCCGCGGCGCTCGGCGGCCGCGCCAGCTTCTCGGCGAGCGTCTTTCCGGGGAGCCGGTCGACGATCGCCGCGGCGACCGGCGTCCACAGGGGTGCCGAGGCGTCCGGTTGCTCCTCGGTCGCCAGGAGTTGCTCGGCCGTCGGCAGTGCCCGGGCGGCGGCGAGCCGGGGCAGCCAGTCGCGCCAGGAGCGGCCGTACCAATCGCCGGAGAGCTGGAGCGCCGCCCCCCGGGCGATCCAGAGCGGCTGGCGGGAGGCCACCCCCGACCGCGCGAGGAGCACTTGGGCGACGGCGTAGTGATCGGCGAAGAGGTCGTCCGGGTGGTAGACCAGGGTGATGTCGCAACGTCCGCCAATGCCGCCGACGCCACCCAGCACCGCCGGGCCGATCTCTCCGGTTTCCTTCGCCTGGGCCACGAAATCGGCGGCCACGGCGATCCGCACCGGCGGCGCGTTCGGAGCCGGCGGGAGCCGGGCCGCCATCTCGGCTGCCGCGCGGTCGAGCTCGGCGGCGAGCCGGGAGAGCTCCGGCCGGGCGCTCTCCGCCTCCGCCGTCAGGAGCGTCACCCGACCGCTCCCCAGCGCGCCGGCGGAGGCCGCGAGGAGCAAACCGGCAAGACCGGCAAGGCCGGCGACATGGACGACGGGGGAGAGCCGCATCGGCGGCAAGGATAGCAGGGCGGCGCGGGAGGGACGTGGGATGATAGGGAACGACAGGCGAACCCATGTCGACCCTTCTCCCAACTCCCGAGCTCTCGGTCGTCGTCCTCTGCTACCGCTCCGGCGAGCGGGCGCGCGGCTTCGCGCGGGAGATCTCCCAGGTTCTCGCTCAGGCTGGGATCTTGAGCTACGAGCTGATCCTGGTCGCCAACTATCTCGAAAGCCGGCCCGGCGAGCCGGCGGACCCGACCCCGGCGGTCGTCCGCGAGATCGCCCGGGAAGACCCGCGGATCGTCGCTTCCACCTTGCGGAAAGAGGGGATGATGGGGTGGGACCTGCGCTCCGGCCTGGCGCTCGCCCGGGGTCGCTACCTGGCGATGCTCGACGGCGACGGCCAGGTGCTCGCCAGCGATCTCGTTTCCACCTTCTCTGTCCTCCGCGCCGGCGGGGTCGACCTCGTCAAGGCGACGCGGATCGAGCGCGACGACGGCCTCGCGCGCCGCGCTCTCTCCTCCCTCTACAATCGGCTCTTCCGGCTGCTCTTCCCTGGCCTCCCCGTGCGCGACATCAACGGCAAGCCCAAGATCCTCACCCGCGCCGCCTACGAGCGGCTCGACCTGCGCTCGGACGACTGGTTCGTCGACGCCGAGATGATGATCCAGGCGCGCCGGTTGGGCTTCGTGATCCGCGAGGTCGAGACGGTCTTTCTGGGCCTCGCCGACCGGCGCTCCTTCGTCCGGCTCGGCGCCATCTTCGAATTCCTCAGGAATCTGGCGCGCGCCTGGATCGCCGAGATCCGGCGTCCGCGGTCGTCCGGGTAGAGCTTTCGATGCGGAATCCCTGGCGCGGCCTGCGCGGGCTGCCGGCTTCTCTCTGGCTGCTCTTCGCCGCCACCCTCATCAACCGGGCGGGCACCATGGTGCTCGCCTTTCTCGCGATCTACCTGACGGCGACCCAGGGGTTCACCCCCGGCCAGGCCGGCGCGGCGCTGGCGCTCTACGGTTCTGTCGCCATCTTCACCGCGCCGCTCGCCGGCCGGCTCTGCGACCATTTCGGGCCGTTGCGAGTGATGGTCGCGGGCCTCCTCACGAACGGCGCCGTGCTTCTCGCCTTCCCTCTCGCGCACGGCTCCTGGATCGTCCTCGCGGTCTTCGGCATGGCGCTGACCAACGAGACCACCCGGCCCGCCAGCCTGGCCGCGGTCACCTCCTGGTCGAGCCCCGCCGAGCGCCGGATGGCCTTCGCCCTCAACCGGCTGGCGATCAACCTGGGGGTGAGCATCGGCCCCGCCCTGGGCGGCTTTCTAGCCGGACTTTCCTACCGCTTCCTCTTCGTGATCGACGCCCTGACCGCGCTCGCCGCCGGGGTCGTCCTCCTCGTCGCGGGCCTGCGGCTCGGGCTGACCGCCCGGCCCGCCGATCCGGCCGCCGCGGGCACCCCCGCCGGCCTCCTGAAGCGCGCCCGCGGTGCCTCGCCTTATGCCGACCGGCGCTTCCTCTTCTTCCTGCTCGTCAATCTGCTCATCACCATGGTCTTTTTCCAGCACAACACGAGCATGCCGCTCTACCTCGTGGGCACGCTCCACCTCTCCCCCGCGACCTACGGGCTGCTCTTTACCGTCAACACCTTTCTGATCGTGCTTTTGGAAGTACCGCTCAACGGAGCGATGGCGGACTGGCCGCTCGGCCGCTCCCTCGCCCTGGGCTCGCTCCTCTGCGGGCTGGGCTTCGGCAGCCTGGCGCTCGTCCACTCCGCCGCGGGAGTGATGGCGACCGTCGTGGTCTGGACCTTCGGCGAGATGATCCTCTTCCCCACCGCCGCCAACTACACCTCCCAGCTGGCGCCCGCCGCACGCCAGGGCGCCTACATGGGCGCCTACTCGATGTCCGGCGCCGCCGCCTTCGCCCTCGGCCCCTGGGCCGGCACGAAGATCCTCGAAGCGTGGGGCGGACGGGCGGTCTGGGGAGTGGCGTTCCTCTGCGGGTTGGTGGCGGCGGGGCTGTTCTGGCGGCTGCGGGAGGGGCCGGCGGCGTCGACGGTGCTGGTGCCGAATGGCGAGGAGACACCGGTCGCGGAGTCGATCCCGGAGGAGTTCCTCTGATCGTGTGCTCCTGCTAAAATTTAGCCTTCATAGTAGTGAGCGGAAGTCTTTGCGTACCACTTCAGTACCACTTCCTTTAGATTGTCAAGTTCCGTTGCGCTGATCTCGGGACTCGGCATCTTGTGGATGAAGACATCGGTGACGCCGATGTCAAAGACTCCGCCCGTGATTTGTGGCTCACGGAAAATAAGCAGCGGAAGACCAAGTCCGAAAAGTATTCCGGCTTCAAGATGGTTCCAGGGTGTCGGAAACGAGGCGACCTGCTTTGCAGTCAGTCGACTCTCGCCATTCTTCTTGCCCAGACCTCGCTTCCAAGTGCCGGCAGTAGCATGGAACTGCTCGAACCCTAGAATCATGCCGCCGGCGCAATGCCTCGCGATGACAAGGATCTCCCGCAATGGAAGCTCGGCTGGATAATCTGAGCGACCAAGGGCCCTCGGCTCCAGGTTGAGCTCGTCCAAAAAAGCCATTAAAATTCCGCGTGCGGCCAGCTGCTTCGCGTTGAGTGCCGAGGGACATGAGACAAACACTGGTATCTTCATTGGTTCCTCACTTTGCTTTATCCGAGGCTGTGTACTCTCCCCCACTCCACCACCCGCCAAACCGTCCATCCCACCCCCGCCACCCCCACCAAACCCAGATACAGCATCACCAACCGCGGGTCTCCCAGAATGCAGTCGCTCTTCCGCAATCCCGCCCGCCACGCCTTTCCATAGGCGTAGAACCCCGCGAATCCAAAGATCGCCGCCACCAGGGCCGGCGAGACGATCCAGGCGAGGAGGGCGACCGTCGTCCAGACGCAGAAGCGGAGGGGATCGGCGATCGGCGGCGGAGGGATCGATTGCGGGCGCTCGCCGGCGGCGGCGCGCGCCGCCTGGGCGGCGCGGGCCTCGCGGGCGGCGGCCTGGGCGAGCGTTTCGGAGCTCACCTCATACCACCTGAAGCGCCGCGCCCAGGCGTTGCCGCCCGGCGCGCTCGGAGAGCTTCATCCGGCTCAAGGGGGCCCAGGCCTGGGCGGCGCAGAAGGGGACGCACTGGTGGGCGGCGATTTCGGGGATCATCGGGTTCACGGTATCCCGCGCCGTGCCGACGTGGACGCAGCACTGCAAGAGGCGCTCCTCGATCATGGTGTGGATGTCCATGAAGGGCTTGACGGTGATCCGCTTCACCCGCCGGCCCAGGAGCTCGCGGAGGCCTTCCCCGCGGCCGAGGAGGGAGCCGCCGGCGAGGCGGACGAGATCGGAGAGCCCCAGGTCGCAGCTCTGGCAGACGGCCCCGAAAAGCTCGCCGATCGAGGGTTGGGAGAGCGAGCTCGACTCCGAGAAGAGGCCGAGGAGCGACTGCTTGACGAGCCCGCGCAGCTCGGCCGAGAGATCGGGGTCGACGATGCGGTTGCTCACCAGCTCCAGGTGGGATTTGAGGCGCTCGTGGCCGAGAATAGAGGCGAGCGAGCGCCAGGTTCCCTCGTCCGTTCGCATCAGGTAGCCGATGCTGCAGCAGTGGGGGTGGCTGCACGGGAGAGCCGTCAGGTCGCGCCAGGTGACGACGCCGCCGGTCTGCGGTCCCATCCGGGCGAGGGTGCCGGTGTGGGTGAGCCGCGCCTGGGGATCGATCGGCGTCGAGCGGCCGCTTCCGAATTGCGGCTGGATCGAGACGCCGCCCACGAACGGGGTTTCCAAGGCGTAGAGGAGGACGTCGCCGATCTCGTCGTCGTTCACCCCCAGGGACGCGGTCATCGTGAGGGTCGTGAAGATGCCCGCCGCCGAGAGTCGCTCGACCGCCTGCTGCTTGATCCGCCGGAGGTCGGCGCCGCGGTGGTGGCGGTGGGTCTCCAGGCGGAAGCCGTCGAACTGGAGATAGACCTCGATCCGCTTGCGGTGCTTTTCCAGGTAGGCGAGGAGGCGGTCGTTCTGGGCGATCTCGATACCGTTGCTGTTCAAGAGGATGCGGCCGATGGGGCGGTCGAGCGCCGCGTCCAGGAGGTCCAGGAGCCGCGGATGGACCGTGGGCTCGCCGCCCGAGAGCATGAGGACGTCGAGCCGCCCCTCCTCCCGGGAGAGCCGGGTGTCGATGCTCGCCAGGATGTCGGCGACCGGCACCGCGCCCTGAAGCTCGGGCGAGCTCGACGCGAAGCAGTTCGGGCAGCAGAGGTTGCAGGAGAGATCGATGTCTTCCAGCAGGATGCAGGTGTGCTGGGTCTGCATCTCCCCCAGCCCCTTGAGATACGCCGCCGGAATGGGATCGAAGTTGCCGGCGACGTCCGGCATGTGACGCTTGGTGGGCGCCGTCCACTCCTCCAGATAAGCGAGGATCTCGGCCGACTCGTCGTAGAACGTCCGCACCTTTCCATGCTCCGGGCAGCCGCGGACGAGCCAGACCTGGCCGTCCTCCTCCGCCAGGTAGCCGGAGAGCCGGCGGACCTCGGCCAAGGGGCGATCCGGATTCTCGGCGTGGCAGTGGGGACAGAAAGCGGAAACGTAGCGCAGAAGGCGGTCACCGCGGAGCGGCATGCCGGGCATGAAGATCTCCTTAAAAATTGGGCTAGGTTCGCCTCACGTTTTCATTTCCCTTCGCTCCCCCGACTCTCACGCGCCCTTCTCCGCGCTCGCCGTATCGCGGCAACGGTCCCGGCGACAAGCAGCAGGAACACGAGGGCCGTCGTGACCGCGAGCCGCACGGCCTGGTGGTTCATTTGGGCATCGTCGGACATCAGGAAGAAGATGCTCAAGCAGCTGCCCGCGAGCAGGACCCCTAGAGCCGCCACTGCCAGGAGCACCACTCCGATCGTCCGCAGAAGCGTCCTGCCGGTGTTCTCACCTTGGGCTTGTCGCTCGGCGAGATAGGTCGCGACGGCGGCATCGACCGCCGCCCTGTCCTGCCCCTGGCTCACGAGGTGCTCCCGGAGGACAGAGACGTCGTAGCGCCCGCCGTACTGCCGCAGATAGGTGAGCAGGTCCGTGGGATCGGGTTCAGGCATCGGTAGGCTCCACAGAGAAGGACGGGAAAGGAGGAAGGGCCGCCGCCGAACGTCGCCGCCGGAGGAAAGCGCCGGCGAGAAACAGCGTCCCCGGGATCAGGAACAGCTGCGAGCGGGTGAGCCCATGCCAGACGATGGGGTTCCCGCGGACGAATTCGAGCAGGAAGCGGACCGGTGCGTAGACCAGGAGGTAGAGCTTGAAGAGGTCGTCCCGGAAGGCGCCCCGGGAGCGCAGGCGGAAGAGGAGGAACGCCATCGCGAAATGGAAGGGGATCTCGTAGACGAACGACGGGTGGAGGGGGACCCCGATCCAATCGGGCGGGAAACCGGGGATGCGCGCCGCCCGTGCCGCGTCGACGACGACGCCCCATTTGCTCCCCGTGGGCACCCCCGGCGCCTCGGTCAGAAGGCAGCCGAAACGGCCGATGCCGATCCCCAGGGCCACCGCGGGGGCGAAGAGGTCGCCCGTGCCGGCCCGGTAGCCGATGAGCCGCTTGGTCAAGACCGCCCCAAGGTAAGCGCCGGCGAGACCGCCGAGCACGCTCTGCCCGCCGTTGAGGACGAAACCGACGAGCGAGGGGACGGCATCGGTGTCGACATAGCGCCAGACGACGGCGAGCTTGGCGCCGAGGGCGCCGCACACCAGGGCGCCCAAGAGAACCGCCATCAGCTCGTCGCCGAGAATCCGCCGGTGCCGGGCACCGAGGAGGAAGACGAGCCCGGCCACCGCCGTCCCGAGGAGGACGAAGAGGCCGTGGAGCGGCGTGCCGAAGGGACCGGCCGGGATCCCGGCGAGGGAGATCGGATCTGCCATCTGTGGAGAAGAAGTTTATCAGCTTCCGCAGGTCCGGGTGGAACCGTGGCGGCCGGAGGCGGTCGGAGCGAACCGCCGCACCCGAGGGTCTTCGTAGCGGAGACGTCCCAAGTCCTGAACGATATCCTGACATAGGCCACGGGGACCGCGGGACGTCTCCGCAGGCCAGAGACTCCTTCGTGGAGCCAGAGACGCCCTGGCGGTCGTGGTCAAGGAAAGACTTGTGGTAGCGGCTGGGCGTCTCTACCCCTGGGCGGAGACGATGCCTTTCAGCGCGGCGGCAGCTCGACCCGCCGGCCGTCGAGGAAGGTCGCGACCGGGGCGCCGCGGAGCTTCCAGCCGCCGAAGGGGGTGTTGCGGGAGCGGCTTCTGAACTTGCCGGCGTCGACCGTGACCTTCTTCTCGGGATCGAAGAGGGTGACGTCCCCCCGGCTTCCCTCTTGGAGCGTTCCGCCCTGGAGGTTCAACACCCGCGCCGGGCCGGTCGACAGTAGCTCGACGAGTCGCGGGAGGGTCACGAGGCCGGGCCGGACGAGGCGGTCGAGGCAGAGGGAGAGGGTGGTTTCGAGCCCCAGGATGCCGAAGGGGGCGAGGTTGAACTCGACGTCCTTCTCGTCCGCGTGGTGGGGGGCGTGGTCGCTTGCGATGCAGTCGACCGTGCCGTCGACGAGGCCGGCGAGGAGCGCCTGGCGGTCGGTCTCCGAGCGGAGCGGCGGCTTCATCTTGGTCTGGGTGGAAAAGCCCGAGCGCGCCACCTCCTCGTCGGTCAGGAGGAGATGGTGGGGCGCCACCTCGCAGGTGACGGCAAGCCCCATCGCCTTGCCCTGCCGGACGAGGCGAAGGCTCCGCGCGGTCGAGAGGTGGGCCACGTGGTAGCGGCCGCGGGTGTCCTCCTGGAGGATGAGGTCGCGCGCCACCATGACGTCTTCGGCCGAGCCGGGGATGCCGGGGAGGCCGAGCCGGGTCGACCACTCCCCCTCGTGCATCACGCCGCTCCCGGTCAGGTTCAGATCCTCGGCGTGCTGGATGACCGGCACGGCGAAGTGCTGGGCGTAGAGGAGGGCGCGGCGCATCAGCTCGGCGTTCATCACCGGCTTGCCGTCGTCCGACACCGCCACCACCCCGGCGCGCACCATGTCGCCGATCTCCGCCAGCTCCTCCCCGGCGAGCTTCTTGGACACCGCGCCGATCGGATAGACCCGGGCGTAGCCGTAGCGCCTCGCCTCGGCGAGGATGTGCTCGGTGACCGAGCGGTTGTCGTTCACCGGGTCGGTGTTCGCCATGCAGGCGACCGCGGTGAAGCCGCCGGCCGCCGCCGCCAGGGTGCCGGTCCGGACCGTCTCTTTGTATTCCTGGCCCGGCTCGCGGAGATGGACGTGGATGTCGATCAGACCCGGGCAGACGATCAACCCCGCGGCGTCGATCACCTCGGTATCTTTGGTCTTCTTGAGCCGCTGGCCGAGCTTAGAGACAATCCCGTCTTCGAGCAGCAGGTCGAACGTGCCGTCGATCCCCTGGGATGGGTCGATCAGCCGGCCGCCCTGGATTAGAATGCGCGAGGTCTCCGCCATCAGCCTCTCTCCTCGTGGATGCCGGAGAGCAGGTAGAGGACGGCCATGCGGACCGAGACGCCGTGGGTGACCTGCTCCAGGATCACCGAGTAGGGGCCGTCCGCCACCTCGCTCGCGATCTCCGTGCCGCGGTTCATGGGTCCCGGGTGCATGAGGATGACGTCCTCCTTGGCCGCCTTCAGGCGCTCGGTGGTAAGGCCGAAGAGGTTGAAGTACTCCTTGGCCGAGGGGAAGGACATCCGTCCCTGCCGTTCGAGCTGGACGCGGAGCATCATGACGACATCGGCGCCGCGGAGGGCCTCGTCCAGGGTGTAGGCGGCCGTAACTCCCATCTTCTCGATATCGACCGGCATCAGGGTGCGCGGCCCGGCGACGGTCACCTTGGCGCCCATCTTGGTCAGCAGGTGGATGTTCGAGCGCACCACCCGGCTGTGCTCGATGTCGCCGACGATCGCCACCTTCAAGCCCGCGAGCTTCCCCTTGTGCTCACGGATCGTGTAGGCGTCCAGGAGCGCCTGGGTGGGGTGCTCGTGGGCGCCGTCCCCGGCGTTGATCACCCCGGCCTTCAGGCGCTTGGCGAGGAGATGGGGCGCGCCCGGGTGGGCGTGGCGGATGACGATCAGGTCCGGCGCCATGGCCTGGAGGTTCATGGCGGTGTCGACCAGGCTCTCCCCCTTGGTGAGGGCCGAGCCCGAGGCGGAAAAGTTGAGACTGTCGGCCGACAGCCGCTTCTCGGCGATCTCGAAGCTCGACCGCGTGCGGGTCGAAGACTCGAAGAAGAGGTTGACGACCGTCTTGCCGCGGAGGGTGGGGACCTTCTTGATCGGCCGCTCGCCGACCTCGGCGAAGGACTTGGCGGTTCCCAGGAGGAGCTCGATCTCGGCCGGCGAGAGCTCGGCGACCCCTAAGAGATCCTTTCGGGTCCAGCGCGGCTCGGAGCTCCCGGAGAGCGCCATCAGGCCACCGTTCCCCGCTTCAGGAGCCGCACCTGCTGATCGCCGTCGATCGCCTGGAAGTGGACCTCGACGAGCTCGTTCTGCGCCGTCGGCACGGTCTTCCCCACCACGTCGGCCTGGATCGGCAGCTCGCGGTGGCCGCGGTCGATGAGGACGGCGAGCTGCACCGCCCGCGGCCGGCCGTAGTCGACCAGGTGGTCGAGCGCCGCCCGCACGGTGCGGCCGGTGTAGAGGACGTCGTCGCAGAGGACGACGAGGCAGCCGTCGATCTGCCGCGGCAGGGAGGTCTCCTTGACCACCGGCTGCGCCCCGACCGTCTGCAGGTCGTCGCGATAGAGGGTGATGTCGAGGATGCCCAGGGGGACCTTGTGTCCCTCCATGCGCTCGATCTCGGCGGCGAGCGCCTCGGAGAGCGGGACGCCGCGGGTGCGGATGCCGACTAAGAGCAGGTCGTCGATCCCGCGGTTCCGCTCGACGATCTCCCCCGCCATGCGACGAATGACGCGCGCCATCTGCTGGGCGTCCAGGAGGGTCGTTTTCGGCGTGGGTTTTTTGGGCACGATAAGATCAGGGCGTGGCGGGTCGGCGGCATCGTAGCCAGTGGGGGCCGGGCTTGTCAACGCGCGGCGCCCTTCATAAGATGGACCCGCGAAAAGAACCGAATCGACTCAAGCGGGTGTAGAGATCATGGCTCGTAAACGCGCTCCCCAGCCCGGCTCCTCCGCCCGTTCGCCCCAGGCGAATGCCGCGGAGCCGGGCTCCTTCTGGCGGCAGCACCGGCGGGAGATCACCTTCCTCGTCCTCTTCCTGGCCGTCTTGGGCGGCAGCTTCGCCCTCATCTCGCTCAACTGGGTGAACGACCACGTCATCGAGCCCTTCACGGCCGACGTCGCGCGGGCGAGCGGCGCGGGCTTGAACCTGCTCGGCCAGCAGGTCACTCTCCAGGGCACGATCATCCAGGGCCACCGTTTCGCGGTCAACATCCGGAACGGCTGCAACGGCGTCGAGGCGATGCTCATCTATTTAGCCGCGGTGCTCGCCTTCCCGGCCTCCTGGCGCGCCCGGCTCTTAGGGCTCGGGCTCGGGGTCGTCGCCATTCAGCTCGTCAACCTCGTGCGGGTGATCGCCCTCTACTTGACCGGCGTCTACTTCCCGAAGATCTTCGACGCCTCGCACACCGTCATCTGGCAGAGCATCGTCATCCTCTTCGGGGTGCTCCTGTGGATCCTCTGGGCGAACCGCTGGGCCACCCCCGCGCCGCTGGAGCCGCTGGCGTCGAGCCCCGCCGAGCCGGCCGCCCCATGACCCGGCCGGACCGCCCCGCTCGCCCGGAGCCGCGCTCCTGGGTGCTCCTCTTCCTGCGCAACGTCCTCCTTTGGCTGGTGCCGGTCTGGGTGGTCTGGGCGCTCTTCACCCCCTTCTACAACCGCCTCCTCTTGGCCGGCGGGCAGAACCTCCTCCACCTGACCGAGTACCCGAGCGCCAGCCAGCTCCTCGTCCAGGGCACCCATGACGCCGTGATCGCCCGCATCGAGCCGCCGCTCGGCCGGCTGCCCCACGGCTTCAGGGTGACCGACATCCACTTCCACCTGGTTCTGCTGGCCGCCCTCTTCCTCGCCGTGCCGCGGGTCCCCTGGCGGGAGCGGCTGGGAAACCTCGGCTGGGCCCTCCTCTTCACCGTGTTCTTCGATGCCACAGTCGTCTTCGCCAAGGTGAAGGTCGCCTACGCGACGGAGCTCGGCAACTGGAGCCTCACGCACTACGGCCCCTTCGCCCGGAACTTCTGGGGCCTCCTCCACCACCTCCTCGACCTGCCCTTCAAGCTCGCCCTCCCCTTCGCCCTCTGGGCTGCCTTCTACCTGCCCCTCCTCCTGGGCTCCCGGGAGACCCCGGCAGTGCCGGGGCGGACGCGGCCGGCGCGGTAAAGGCCGGACTCCAGGTTCTCATTCAGGCTTGCAGGTCTTCGATCCAGAGGGTGCTTCTCGCCAGGGAGGTTCCCGCGAGCGCCCTTACCAACCGGTGATCGGCAGTGACCATGGGGCACTCCTCGAGGAGGGCGAGAGCAAGATAAAGGCTGTCGTAGACCGTACGCTCGAATTTCGCTGCGAGAAGATAGGCAGACTCCAACAACTCCGAGGCGGAGGACAGGTAGATGGGAACCTCTGCCAGCGCGCGGATGACTTCCACGGCCTTCTGAGCCTGAATTTCACCGCGACGGGTTTTCTTCCAGAGGATGTTGCCAAACTCGGCAGGCAGAAGATCAGGAGCGAGCAACTCGCAGCCAGGGGACAGCAGTCGGACCGCCTCCGCGGAGTGGATCTCGGGGACGAACCACTTGATCGCGATGCTCGCGTCGACAACGAAGCGGCTCATCGAGCGCGGTCTTCGGCGAGAAGCTCCACGCTGTCGGATTGAGGGAGGCCGGCCAGGCTGGCACGGATTCGGTCGGCGAGCGCGCGGGCATCTTCCATGCGCCGCCCCGCCGCTTCTTCGAGGATGCGCTGGACTTCCGACTGTAACGAGCGACCGTGCTGGCGAGCCCGCGCCTTAAGGCGGTCCACAATGTCAGGGTTCAAATTCCGCACCAGAAGCTCGGCCATGTCGCTTACCTCCTCCTGGAGGATAGCATTTTGTTATCAGACGGTCCTGCATCCCCGTCGACAAGGGTGAAGATCTCCGCCGCGGCATCGGCATAGGCCGGCCGGAACCGCCGCCGCCAACCCGGTCCCTCCGGCACCCGCAGGCCGCCGCGGTCGCGCGGGATCAACAGGTAGCCGGCGCCGAGCCCGCGGAGGCGCTGCCAGAGGGCATCCGGATTCCTGAAAGCCGGCACCACCTCCGTGAAGCGGCCCCGGCCCTGCCAGTCCCCCAGGAGAGTCCCCTCGGCGAAGTAGGTCATGTTCTCGGCGAAGAAGGCGTAGACCGTGAAGTCCCTCCCCCGCTCTCGGTTCAGCCAGGCGAGGGCCGGGTAGAGCGGCAGGTGGGCGGTGAGGTAACTCTCCCGCGCCGCCGCCGTGACCGGGGGTGCTCCCTGCCGGACGATTCGGTAGGCCGCATAGAGGACCCCCGGCAGGAGCAGCAGGAGGGCCAGGCCGGCGATCGTGGTGGAGCCGCCGCGAGCGAGAGCCGGCCGGTCGAGGCCGGCGGCGAGGGCGAGGCAGAGGAGCGGCACGATCGGCAGGAGGTATCGTGAGTCGGGCGGAAACAGGGGGAAGAGGACGGCGTAAGCGCCGGCGAGGAGCACCCAGGGGCGGCCCCGGCGGTCGCGCAGGGCGACTAAGAGCAGGAGGGGAGCCGCGAGAAGAAGAAAGGGTGAGAAGGGCGGCTGGCCGCCGATCCTCGCGCGGGAAACCACGACGTCCCAGGGGAGGGTGGCGAGCGCCCGCAGGGCGTGCCCACCGGAGAACGGCGGAAGGATCGGATCCCAGGCGGAATGCCCGAAGAGCCCGGGAAGTAAAGGGAACACCGGGTTATGGGTGTAGTAGAGGATGCGGCCGTACCCCGGCAGGAGCATGGCCACCGCGACCGCGGCGAAAAGCAGCAGCCGGGAAGGGCGGCGCGGGCGGGAGAGGGTGATCGCGGCGACGCCGAGACCGACGGCGGCGAAGAAGAAAAGGCCCAGGTATTTGACGTCGGCGGCCGAGGCGCCGAAGACGGCGGTGAGGACCAGGAAGCGGACCCGCCCTCCCGCGAATCCTGGGGCATCCTCTAGATCCCACTCCCCCGTCGTTCCGCCGGATCTCCTCTCCGCCTCGCGATAACGCCAGAGCGCATAGAGCGCGGCGGTGGTGAAGAGGGTGAGGTCCGCCTCGACGTAGGCGGAGGTGCCCAGGTGGACGACGATGGGGCTCCCCAGGTAGGCGGCGGCCGCGAGGAGGCCGGCCCGCCGCGACAGCGCCTCCTCTCCCCAGGTCGCGAGGAGCCCGGCGGTCGCCAGGATGGCGAGGAGCTGCACCAGGTGGACAGCCATGTCCCGGCTGGCTCCGGCCAGGAGGAGCACGGCCGCGAAGAACGCCTCGGCGAGCTGCGGGAAGACCGGGAAGCGCAGTTGGGTAAGGAACGGCAGGGCGCCGGAGCGGGCGAAGGCCCGGGCGTCGGGGAGGTGGTAGAGGGTGGCGTCGAAGGCGGTCGGCGGGTAGAGGGCGAGGAGGAAGAGCGGCAGGCCGAGGAGGAGGACGGCGAGGACCACCAGGGCCATGCCGACTCGATACCGCGGTGGAGCGGCCCGGAGCCCGACGCGGAGGGCAGCCACGGTCCCTCGCCAGATCCGCCAGCCCACCAGATGGATGCCCAGCAGAGCGAGGAGGAGCACCGGGCGCAGGAGGAGGTGCCCGAGCCCGAGGAGGAATGCGAGATGGGAGAGGCCGGCGAGCCCCAGCGCCAGGGGCAACGCCACTCTCCCCCCGCCGAGCGACCCAGCCGCGGAAGACCCCAGCAGGAGACGCCCCAGAACCCAGGCCGTGGCCGTAAGCAGGGCGAACGTCAGCAGGTGACCGCCGTAGAAAGACGCTGCCGCGAGGAGGGAGGAGGTCACGCCGGGGGAGCCTGCCACGGGGCGGTCCGGTATGCAACCCCGATGCCCCCTTGAGCCCCCCGATACCACGACATCTGGTAGGCCGGAATTCCTCTTCCCCAACTTGTAGCGCACGCGAGGGTCTGCTATCGTTTCGTCCAGCCATGCTGAAACTGGAACGCTTAGACATCTCTGGCTTCAAATCCTTCGTCGATCCGGTCGCCGTCGAATTCGCCGGCGGGATCACCGCCATCATCGGCCCCAACGGCTGCGGCAAGAGCAACCTCTCGGACGCCATGACCTGGGTTTTGGGCGAGCAGAGCGCCAAGAGCCTCCGCGGCGCCACGATGGAGGACGTCATCTTCAACGGCTCCGACACCCGGAAGCCGCTGGGGATGGCGGAGGCGACCCTGTCGCTCCGCACCGACCCCGCCCTCGCCGGCACCGAGGACGGGCGGATCACGATCAGCCGCCGGGTCTACCGCGGCGGCGAGGGCCAGTACCGGCTGAACGGCAAGCTGGTGCGCCTGAAAGACGTCCGCGACCTCCTGATGGACACCGGCTTAGGGATCCGCGCCTACTCGGTCATCGAGCAGGGGAAGATCGGCCTCATCCTCTCCGGCAAGCCGCAGGAACGGCGGAAGCTCATCGAGGAGGCGGCCGGGATCACCCGCTACAAGCAGCGGAAAGACGTCGCCGAGGTCAAGCTCCAGGAGGCGACGGCGAACCTCCTCCGGCTGGACGACATCATCGCCGAGGTCGAGCGCGCTCTGCGCTCCCTCAAGCGCCAGGCCGGCGCCGCCCGCCGCTACCAGGAGAAGGAGGCGGAGTACCGGGAGCTTCTGGAGCAGCGTCCTCCTCGGCCGTTGGGGCGCCGTCTCGGTCCGCCTCGTCGCCCTGGCGGCGGGGATCGCCGACGCCCAGTCCCGGGAGGCCGCGCTCGCCGCCGACCTCCACAGAGACGAGGCGGCGCTCGCCGCCGGCCGGGAGCGGCTGGACGAGCTGGCGCGGGCGGTGGCCGAGCGCCACCAGCGCCAGGCGGAGCTCGCGGCGCTGATCGAGGGGCGCCAGCAGTTCCTCAAAGGCAACCGGCAGACCACCCAGGAGATCGCCGAGCGCGCCACCCAGGCCCGCGCCTCCGCCGAGCGCCGGACGCAGGAGATCGAGAGGAACGCGGGAGTTCTGGAGTCGCTCGAATCGCGGCGCCTGGAGCTCGCCGCCGAACGCGACCTCGCCGCCACCGCGGTCGACGAGGACGAACGCCACATCGCCGACGCCGAGCGCGACCTCCGCCAGGTGGCGGCCCGGGTCGAGTCGCTCCGCACCGCCCGGGAAGGCGCCCTGGGCGCGGTCAACACCCTCCGCAACCGCCACCACCAGGCGCAGATCGAGCAGGAGAAGGGCAACACCCGGCGCCACCACCTGGACGAGGAGATGGCCCGCCACGCCTTCGAGTTGCAGCAGGCCGACGAGACCCTCACCCTGGCGCGCGAGCGGGTGACGACGATCGAGGCCAACGTGGCGACCCGCGCCGGCGAGCAGGAGAAGGTCGCCGCCATCCTCGACTCCACGATGCGCCGGGAGGCCGAGGCCTCGGAGCGCAAGCGCTCGCTCGAAGGCGAGCTCTCCGGCGTCCGCCAGCGCCAGCGCATCCTGGCCGAGCTCTCCCGCGCCCACGCCGAGCGCCGGAAGGCCCTGGTCGAGGCGCTGGGGACGGTCGGCGTGCCGGCCACCTTCCTCGCCGGCGAGGCGCGGGTCCTCGCCGGTTGGGAGCACAGCCTCGACTTCTATCTCGGCACCCTGGCCGACGCCGTCGTCCTCCCCGCGGGGCGGAGCGCGTTGGACGTCGCCCGCCAGCTCGCCGGCCGCTCGGCGGCGAGCCTCCTCGAACGCCAGCTCTCGGGTACCGCCGAGGAGCGGATGGCCGCCGAGATCCCCGCGCCCGACGACCCGGCGATCGTCTTGACCGTCGGCGAGGCCCTCGGCCTGCCGCCCGAGCTCGCCGCCGCCCTCCCCCCCGGCTTCCTCGTCCGTTCGGGAGAGGACGCCGCGCGGCTCGCCCAGCTCCACCCGGGCGCCGCCTTCCTGGCCCGGGACGGGGTCTGGGTGCAGGCCGGCACCTTCCACGTCGAAGGCGAGGTCTCGACCCCCGGCGTCCTCGAACGGGAGCGCGAGCTGGCCGACCTCGGCACCGCCATCCCGAAGCTCGAAACGGATTTGAAGGAGGCCGGGGCCGAGCTGGAGCGCCTGGTCGCCCAGCGCGCCGGCCTCGCCCGCGACGCCAACCGGCTCCAGGGCGAGGTCGCCCAGTTCCGTCAGGAGCGCGCCGTGGCCCAGGCCCGCCAGGAGGACGCCGCCGCCCGCCACCGCCGGCTGGTGAGCCAGCAGCAGACCCTGTCGACCGAGCAGGAGGAGGTGCTCCGGGAGATCGCGCGGGTCGCCGAGCGCCAGCGCGGGCTCGAAGAAGAGCTGGCCGCGGCCACCGCCCACCACGAGGGCCTCCAGGAGCACTTCGACCGCGCCCAGGCGGAGGCCGAGGCGGCCAAGGCGGCGCGAGAGAGCCTGAAGACGGCGAGCGCCGGCCGGCGCGGTCGGCTGGAGCTGCTCCTTGAGCGCCTCGAATCCCAGGACCGCGAGATGAAGCGGCTCCAGGAAGAGGTCGAGGCCGGCCGCCGGCAGGTCCGCACCTGGCAGGAGGAGTCCGAGCGGCTCCTCGCCCGCCGGGGCGATCTCGAAACCGCCATCGCCCGCGCCGAGGAGGAGCTGCAGGCCGCCCTCGAAGGGCGCGCCGCGGCCGAGGAGGGGGTGCTCGAAGAGCAGGAGCGGCTCGACCTCCACCGCGGGGAGATCCGGCTCCTCGAAGAACGCATTCAGATCCACCGTGAGCGGCGGGATCAGGTCCGCGGCGAGGGCGAGGAGCTGCGGATCACCGAAGCCCGCTTGAAGCAGGACGCCGAGCACCTGGTCCTCTCCTTCGAGGAGCAGTTCGGCCGCCCCATCCCCGCGCTTTCCCCGGAGCCTGGCGATTCCGACGCGGCGGTCCCGACACCCCCGACACTCCCGCCGGCGCCGCCGCTCCCCCATCCGCTGGCGGAGCTCGAAGGGGAGCTCGCGCGCTGCAAGGACACCCTGGACCGCCTGGGCCCGGTCAACATCCTGGCCGTCCAGGAGTACGCCGAGCAGGAGGAGCGCCACACCTTCCTGACCGCTCAGCGGACCGACGTCTGGACCTCGGTCGAGAGCCTGCGCAACACGATCAAGGAGATCAACCAGGCGTCGAGCGAGCGCTTCACCGTCACCTTCCATGAGGTCAACAAGACCTTCGGCGAGGTTTTCACCCGCCTCTTCCGCGGCGGCGAGGCCGAGATGCGGCTCCTCGACGAGGAGGACGTCCTGGAGAGCGGCATCGAGATCGTCGCCCGCCCCCCGGGCAAGCGCCTGCAGAACCTCATGTTGATGTCGGGCGGCGAGAAGGCGCTGACGGCGATCGCCCTCCTCTTCGCGCTCTTCCGCGCCAAGCCCTCGCCCTTCTGCATCCTGGACGAGGTCGACGCGCCGCTCGACGACGTCAACACTGTCCGCTTCGTCGACCTCCTCCGCGAACTGGCGGGCGAGACGCAGTTCATCGTCATCACCCACAACAAGCTCAGCATGGAGGTCGCCTCGACCCTCTATGGGGTGACGATGGAAGAGCGCGGCGTCTCGAAGCTCGTCGCCGTCGAAATGGAAGAGGTCCAGCCGGAGCGCCAGGCGGCGACGGCGTAGGGTTCGAAGGTAGCAGGAAGCTGGGCGGTGAACCCCCGCGGCGTCATCCTGCGGCGCCTGCCGCCAGCACTTCGGTGAGCGCTTCAATCTCGTTCGGGATCTCCCGGCGGAAGAGCGGCAGGCCGGCGAGCGCCGCGAGCGCCGGGGGGAGGGGCACGTCGATCCCCAGCGCCTCATAGACGGGGAGGAACTTGGCGGGGTGGGCGGTGCCGAGGAAGATGCCGGTTTCCCCGCGCTCCAGGTGCTGCCGCAGAACCCCGTAGCCGACCGCGGCGTGGGGATCGGCCAGGTAGCCGCCCGCGTAGAGCTCCCGGATTCGCTCGACCGTTCCGTCATCGCCGAGCGAGCCCCAGCGGAGAACCTGGCGGAGGGCTTCTAGGTCGCCGCCGAAAAGAGACTCGATGCGCTCCCAGTTGTTCGGGGCCCCCACGTCCATGGCGTTCGAGAGGGTGGCCTGGGAGGGGCGCGGGCGGTAGGGGCCGCCGTCCAGGTAGTCGGGGACCGTGGTGTTGGCGTTGGTCGCGGCGACGAGAGCCCGCACCGGCAATCCCAGGGCCCGGGCCATCAGCCCGGCGCAGAGATTGCCGAAGTTGCCGCTGGGGACGGCGATCACCGGCTCGGCGTCAATCCCCTGCCGCCCCTGCCGCCCCCGCCGGCGGAGCGCCGCCACCGCCTCGACGTAGTAGAGGATCTGGGGGAAGAGGCGGGCGACGTTGATCGAGTTGGCCGAGGTCAGGCCGTGACGGGCGGTGAGAGCGGGGTCGGCGAAGGCGGCCTTCACTAGAGCCTGGCAGTCGTCGAAGCTCCCGGCGACCGAGAGCGCGCTGACGTTCTCGCCCAGGGTCGCGAGCTGGCGCTCCTGGAGGTCCGAGATCCGGCCGCGAGGATAGAGCACCACCACCCGCACCGCCGGCCGCCGCCAGAAGGCATGGGCCACGGCCGCCCCGGTGTCGCCGGAGGTGGCGGTCAGGATGGTCACCGGCCGCCCGGGCTCGCGGAGGACGGGAAGGAGCGCGGCGAAGAACCGGGCGCCGAAGTCCTTGAAGGCGAGGGTCGGGCCGTGGAAGAGCTCGAGGACGAAGAGATTCTGCCCGCTCCGGGGCGCGAGCTGCACCAGGGGCAGGGGGAAATCGAGCGCCTCTCCTACCGCCCGCGCCAGAGCCGCGCGGTCGATCTCCCCCTGAAGCAGGCGGTCGAGGAGGAGGACCGAGCGCTCCTGCCAGGGCAGCGCGAGGAGGCCCGGCCAGTCGGCCTGGGGATAGGGAGCGAGGGCCTCCGGCATCCACAAGCCTCCCCCCGGGGCGATCCCCTGGAGGACCGCCTCCCGGAAGGTGGCGGTGGAGCGCGGGTCGCGGGTGTTTCTGAGCTTCACGAAAGCACCCGGGCGCCTTGTCGGTCGAGGCCGCAGAGGCGGACCTCCGCGGCGAGACCGGCCTCGGCCAGGGCCCGCCGCATGCCCTCCCCCAAAACCGCCGCGTGCTCGGCGGAGAGACCGACGGCGAAGATCGCCGGCCCCGAGCCGGAGAGGCCGCAGCCCAAGGCGCCTTCGGCGAGGGCGGCGGCCTGAGCGGCGCGGAAGCCGGGCACCAGGCCGGCCCGGTGGGGCTCGGTGAGGACGTCCCGCAGGCAGCGCCCGAGGAGCTCCCGGTCGCCCACGTCGACGGCGTGGACGAAGCCGGTCAGGTTCTCGGCGAAAGCGAGGGTCTCGGCCAGCGTGAAGCTCCGCGGCAGAACCTGCCGGCTGTTGACGGTCGCCACCTCGAAGGCGGGGGCGAGCACGACGACGACCAGGTCCGCGGGCCAGGGGAGCGCCCGGGCCTCGGGAATCCCGGCGGTACCGCCCGGCCCCGGCACGAGGAGCTGGAGGCCACCCAGGAGGATGGGAACGACGTTGTCCAGGTGGACCGATCCGGAGACGAAACCCTCCGCCCGGCCGGCCACCTCGAAGAGCTCGGGCTCGGGCAGCGGCTCCTCCACGAGGTGCTGGCAGGCGACCAGGGTGGCCGCCACGGAGCTGGCGGAAGAGCCCAGACCGCTGCAGCGGGGAAGGTTTTTCTCCAGGTGGAAGGCGAGCGGCGGGCAGACCCCACCCCGCGCCTCCACCGCGGCGCGGAAGAGCAGGTAGGTGCGGAGCACCAGGTTCTGCCAGGGGTCGGCGGGCATCTGGGCGCCGAAGGGGCCGGAGACTTCGAGCGACGCCGGGGTGCCCGACGGTGCTGGCCAGGCCCGCACGACGTCCCCCCACAGAGAGCCGTCGAGCGGGGCGAGGGCGGCTCCCATCAGGTCGAAACCGGCGGCGAAGTTACCGATACAGGCGGGGGCGTAGGCTCGGATGCTCATGGGAGCATGTTCGCACAGGTTGGATGCCTCCGATTGGCGCGAGCCTTGCAGTGCTCTCACATCCGGAAAACTTGTGGAAGGCATCATCCAGGTGCCTTCGCTTCATCTTCAAGGAGGTAGGGCTATGCGGAAGCACTTGGTCCTCAGTCTCGCGCTGTTCCTGGTCTTCATCACCGCCATGTCCGCCAGTGCCAAGACCCACAGCAAGTACCACCACATGCACGGCGACGTGGAGTCGGTCGACTCGACCGCCGGGACGTTCACCGTCAAGCACGGCAACGACAGCTCCACTTTCAAGACCGACACCTCGACCAAGTTCCGCGCCGCCGGCAAGACCATCACCCTCGCCGACCTGAAGCCCGGCGTCGGCGTGCGGGTCGGCTACACCGAGGACGGCACCGACAAGACGGCCGCCACGGTCGATACGGTCCATACCAAGAAGAACCTCGAAAAGACCCCTTCCTGACCTTCAACTCCTGAAGACCCGGTCGAGCGGAGGGGCATCGCGATGCCCCCTCCGCTCCTCCCCACCTGGATTTCAGAACGCTTCCTCCCCTTCTAGGCCGCCTGCCAGGTCTCCTCGAAGGGAACGACCGGGGCGGGAGCGTCGTCGAAGATGAAATTCCAATCCCCTCCGAAGAGCTGCTCGCCATGCTCCCTGGCGGTCTCCTTGCGCAGCTGGGCGTCGGGAGGCACGACGAGGAGGTTGCAATCGGCGCCCTGCATCACCCCGGAGGCGACGCTGCCGAGAAGGAGCCGATCGTAGCCCTGAGATCCATGGGTGCCGAGGATCACGAGCTCCGCGTTCCTCTCCCCGAGGACGGCGAGGATCTCCTCCCACGGGTGCCCGGTCTGCTTCCGGGCCCGCAGGAGCTCCCCACCGTGGTTCTCCAGAAAGAGATGCAGCTCGCTCAAGGCGAAACGCTCGATCTGTTCCGGGGTGAAGTGGCACGAGCCCGCGACCTCCCAGGGGCTCAGGACGAAGAGGGCTTCCGTCTCGTTGAGCTTCACTCCCAGCTCGGTCAAGAAATCCATCCCCTGGCGCAGAGCGTTCGCCGAGATCGGCGAGAGGTCCACCGGAATCTCGACACGGGTGGGAGGAAAGGTCGAGGCCGAGCGGACGACGAGCACCGGGCAGGGCGCATCGCGGACGACCCCGTCGGCGGTCGAGCCGACCCCGTGCGGACGCGGCTCGCCGGCATCGGCGGCGCCGACGACGATGAGCTCCGCCTCGACCTGCCGGGCGAGTTGCACGATCCCCACGGACGACTGCTCCATCGCGAGGCGGAGTTGGCCACGGTCGAATCCGGGAAGCCGCGTGAGACCGGTCCGTTCCGCCTGCAGAGCGAGCCTGGCGCGGAGGCCTTCTTCGTAAGCTTCGATCCACACCTCGTCCAGAGGTCCGAGCTCCGGCTGGAAAACGGGCAACGTATAGACATGAACGAGCCACGGCAAAGATTCCGTGGCCAGGGCGATGGAAACTCCGATGCGCACGATCTCGTCGCTCCCCTCGGAGAGCGAGGTGCCGATGACGATGGCCTTCCAGGTGTCAGACATGAGAATGGTCCTCCTTGTGTAAAGCCATTCTCCGTTCCCCGGGCGCTCCTACCGATATCCTTGCGGATGGGGGTCCGGGCGCCGTCGGGTGGGGGGCCTCCCTACCCCAATTCCCCACTCCTCGCCTAAGCTGCCCAGGGAAAGGAAGGTGGAAATGAAAGCCAGCGAACCGCCGTTCCGGCCGCGGAAGAAGCCCGCCCCCTGGCGCTCCTGGGGCGAGGGCCTGGAGGAGGGGAGCGTCCGCCAGATGGAGGCGGCCGCGCGGCTGCCGGTCGCGGTGCGGGGGGCGCTGATGCCCGATGCCCACCAGGGGTACGGTCTGCCGATCGGTGGCGTGCTGGCGACGGAGAACGCGGTGATCCCGTACGCGGTGGGGGTCGACATCGCCTGCCGCATGAAGCTCACGGTGCTCGACCTGGAAGGGCCGGAGACCGCCTTCGCCCCGGGGCGGCTCCACGATCGGCTGGTCGCCGCGCTCACCGAGGAAACCCGCTTCGGGATGGGCGCCGAGTTCCGGGGGAAAGCTCTCCGCGAGCATCCGGTGCTCGACGATCCGGCCTGGCGCGAGATGGACGTGACGAGGAAGCTCCGCGACCGGGCCGTCCAGCAGCTCGGCACCTCGGGCTCGGGGAACCACTTCGTCGAGTACGGCGCGGTCACCGTGCATAGCCAGGAGGTCGCCGCGGAGCTCGGCCTCCCCCACCGCGGCGCCTTCGTTGCCCTCCTCTCTCACAGCGGCAGCCGCGGGCCGGGCGCGAGGGTCGCCGCCCACTTCTCGGCAATGGCCGAGCGCCGCCACCCGGAGCTTCCCAAAGAGCTCCGCCACCTGGCCTGGCTCGACCTCGACCGCGAGGAGGGCCAGGAGTACTGGAGGGCCATGGAGCTGATGGGCCGCTTCGCCTCGGCGAACCACGACCGCATCCACCACCACATCGGCCAGGCTCTGGGCGCGCCGGCCCTCCTGACGGTCGAGAACCATCACAATTTCGCCTGGATCGAGGAGCACGACGGCCGGCGGCTCGTCGTCCACCGAAAGGGGGCGACCCCGGCCGGCACCGGGGTGCTCGGGCTCATTCCCGGCACCATGGCGGACGCCGCCTTTCTCGTCCGCGGCAAGGGGGAGCCCGAATCGCTCCGCTCCGCCTCCCACGGCGCCGGCCGCCGGATGAGCCGCACCGAGGCGAAGCGCCGCTTCACCTGGGAGGCGGCCCGGAAACTCCTCGCCGAGCGCCGGGTCGAGCTGCTCTCGGGGGACTTGGACGAGGTCCCCATGGCCTACAAGGACATCCACGAGGTGATGGCCCTCCAGGCGGATCTAGTCGAGGTGCTGGGGACCTTCCACCCCCGGATCGTCCGCATGGCACAGCCCGGCGAGCGGGCCGAGGATTAGGACGCTCCTGGTGCCACCTCCCTGGTGTCCAATTCCCTCTCTCGTCTATTCCCTTGGGCACGATTGGACACTAGAATCTCTCCACCATGCCCCAAGCCGACTACGAGCGCTACCGCAAACGCCTGGAGGAACAGCTCCACTCCGACATCGGCATGCTCTACGAGGCATTCCGGGCCAAGCTCAGCGCCTATGAGACGGTCCTCCGCGCCCATCGTGGGGAGCTCGCCCTCGACTTTCCCCGGGCCGCGGACGTCCCGCTTGCGCCCTCGCCGGTCTCCCTGCCTCCCCCCGTCGCGGCGGTGCCCACGCGGCTCGAATCCATGGCGCTCGTCGACGCCGTCCAAGAGATCCTCCCCCAGTTGCCCGAGGTGTTCGACAAACGGGACGTCCTCCAAGCCCTCGGCTTCACGCCCAGCCGCTCGACTCTCTATCTGGCGTTGAGGACGCTGGCGGAGCAAGGTGTGTTCGCGATCGCCCGCGACCCCGGCGGCAGCCAGCCTACTTGGTATCGGAGAGCGGAAGCAGGCTCCTGACCGGCTGCCGGCTGCGGGTAGCCTCCGCAGGAATGGACACAAACTCTCCCACCGGGCCGCCAGAGCCCCGTTCTCTGGACACAAGCTCTCCCCTCTGGACACAAAACTGCCCGTGGATGGACGCTACAGCTTCGATTTGGACGCCAGAACGTTGATTTTGAACAAGAGAAGAGCGATGACCGTGAAGCTACGCGACCCGGATGCAAGCCTCCTGGACCTTACGCCGGATCAACCCTACGTGGTCCTCGGCATCGAAGCCGAGGATCTCCGGATCTTGAACGACCAGGGGCGACCCTACCTCTATCCAGCCGACCTCTTCGAAGGGGCTCAGCGAATTTGTAGGGGCTCGCCGAACGGGGCAGGCAGGCCCACCGACCGCGTTTGTTCCGACGACGGCCCTACCGGTCCCTTCCTACGCAGCAGGATCATCCCTCGTAGTGCTAGACTTAACGCCATGCTGAGGGCCAAGGAGACCGTCCGAACCCTGCCGGACGACTGCCGCCTCGAGGACGTCCTCTATCAGCTCTACGTGATTCAGTCTGTAGAGCGCGGTAGGGAGGATGCGCGTGCCGGACGTGTGACTCCTCATGACCAGGTAGCCACAGATCTCAGGCAGCGATGGCAGACCGGCCACGGTCGCTATTCGATCGATTGATATTGCGTTAATGATAGCTCCAGAGAATCGCTTTATTGCTCGCTCTGCCGCGCGGTTATTCGTCCATGAAGGCCAATTCGATCGGGCTCTCGACGTACTTCATATTGCCCTACAATATTCAGATGACCCGTGGCTTGTGGCTCCAGAAATTGTCATCTCGAGTATCGCCGGCAGGACGTCTGCCCTGACAAAGCAAGCCAGAGCAGCAATTAGCAATAAAAATATACCCCCTTTCCAAATTTCAGAATTGGCGAGCGCCCTCGGTACCCTTGAGCGTGACGCTGGAGCTCATAAGAAATCCAAATGAATGTTCAGGAGATCTTTAGAGGCGCCAACTGAAAATGGTGTAGCCTAAGTGCAGTGGGCTGCTCAGAGTTTATTCGAATCTAACAACACAGAGATCCCGTTCTCATTTGAGGCACATGCTCGGGAAGCCTTCCGTAATGGCGGCTGGGAGGACCCTGCGGCGAAAAAGCTCCTCTAGGAAGTCGGCACGTCTGAGACCCGCAATCTCGGCCGCCCGCTCCTGAGAGACGAGGCCCTGCGCATACCACTGGACGCAGGCGGCGGTCCGCATCTCCTGCGCGAATTCCTTGGGGGAGAGGTGGCGCTGCAAAGGCGCTCGGCGGTAGCTCGTAGCTGATCGTGGCCATAGGTACTCTCGATTCTACACACGAGGAGCACCGTGCCAGCGGCGCCCCCTCGGGGGCTCCTAGTGTAGCAGCCTGGGGCGAGAGCCCCAGGTTGGGGTAACCACGAGAAACAAAAGAACCGAGGGGCGAAGGTACGGGTGGAATTACCGTCGCCCCTTCGGGGCTGGAGATTCTTACTCCTCCCCTTTCCTGGGGTTTCACCCCAGGCTACCGACCCAAGCCCCTTCGGGGCGAAGAGAAAAGCGACTTTGACGAGGCCTTGGCAACCAGCGGCGGATCGTTGGGTAAGCTGTAGCCCTTGTCCCCGGCGAAGGGCCGTGGGACGCCGCCGCCGCGGGCCCCCCGACGGCGCTACGCCGCGGCAGGCGGTCCGAACCAAGTGGTGAGCGCGTCAGCGAGCCCCATCTGGGTTCGGTCTCCCACCCAGGCCACATATCCGTCGGGCCGCACCAGAACGGCGGTGGGAGCCGGGACCGCCCCGATCGCCGGCAGCTCCCACGTCCCCACGGATTGGGCATCGATCGACGGAACGCGATTCGCCCAGGGAGGGATGGCGAAGCCGCCGGGCTCACCGAGATTCAAGAGCACCGGCCGAGCCTCGTGCAGCAGGGAGAAGACCCGCAGCGGGCCGTTGGCGGTTTCCAGGTCGAGATCGGGCATGCGGCGTCCGAGGAGCGGGTGCGCTTGGCCCCGGTCGCCGGGATCGCCGAAGTCGTAATGAACGCCCAGACCGGACATCTCCGCGGCGAGTCTTCGGCGCGGCTCGTCCATGCCGAGGAGCTCGGAAACGGTGTCGACCAAGGCCTGGGTGCGGTCGTCCGTACGACGGAGCGCGACCAGCGCCATCGTGTGGCGCAAAACGCGGGCGGCGACCGGGTGGCGCTCGGCGTGATAGGTATCGAGGAGGTTTTCCGGGGAGGTCCGCTTCACCACCTGGGCCAGCTTCCATCCCAGGTTCACCGCATCCTGCACACCGATGTTCAAGCCCTGCCCACCCACCGGGGGATGCACGTGCGCGGCGTCGCCGGCCAGCAGGACGCGTCCGTCGCGGTACGCGGCAGCCTGACGCGTCATGTCGGTGAACCGCGAGATCCAGATGGGACTGTGGATGCCGTAATCGGTTCCGTAGACGGCGACGAGCGCCTCGCTGACATCGCGCAAGGTGGGTTCGCGGTCGAGCCGCAGCTGCTCCTCGGTCAGCACGATACGGGCCGTCCCGCTGTCTCCTTTGCCGATCGCATGGGTGCCGAGCGCATCCTGGTGGAATCCCCACTTCGGCTCTTCGGCCGTCTCGGCTTCGGCGATCAGCCAGCTCGTCGTCGGCTCCCAGCCGGGGAACTCGATGCCGGCGACCTTGCGAATCCGGCTGCGGCCGCCATCGCACCCGACGAGATACTCCGCCCGGAGCGACTCTCCATCGGCGAGCGCGACGTCGACGCCGGTTGTGTCCTCTGCGAAACCTGTCACTTCACGTCCACGATAGATCGGTACCCCCAACTCGCCGACCCACTCGGCCAGGATGCGCTCGATGTGGTTCTGCGACAGCCCGAGGACGTAGTTGTGCCGGGTGGGAAAGTCGCTGAGGTCCAGAGAGACGTGGAATCTCACGACCGGATACCGCTGTCCCTGCGAGAGGAAACGATCGGCGATTCCGCGCTGATCGAGAACCTCGAGGGTGCGCGAGTGCAGGCCGCCCGCGCGCGAGCCCACGAGATCCTGGCTCGCGCGCCGCTCGACAATGGCGACGTCGACACCGGCCAACGCGAGCTCGCCCGCCAACATCAGCCCCGTCGGACCGCCCCCGGCAACCACCACCGCGTGCACCACCGCATGTTCGGTCATCGCCACCTCCGGTCGGCGACTCTACGGCACGAGCCGGGTCTTGCCGCAAGCCGCCGGGTGCGCGATATGCTGGAGTGGCGCCGCCGGTGGCCGGCAACGCCCCCCTACGGTTGGCCCGGCGCCGGCTCCGCGAGCAGACCGTCGAGCAGCTTGCGCAAAGAGGCCTCGTCCTCCAGATCCTTCTCGCCGATCGGACGGCTCTGGGCGCGGAGGACGCCGGCTCGGTCGAGGACGACGATCTGGGGAACCTGGAAGCGCTCCTGGGCGGCGCGGCCGAGGTAGCGGTCCACCTGGTCCGCGGTCGTGTAGCCGACCGGGAAGCTCACCTTCGACCGCTTGAGGAAATCGGCCAGGAGCGGCCCGCTCACATCGGCGTCGAAGGCGACGCCCAGGGGTTTAAAGCCGCGCGGGCCGAGCTCTCTTTGAAGCTTCGTGATCGTCTGCGCCAGAAGCCAGCAGTGCGGGCACCGGGTGAGCAGAAACTCGACCACCACGACCTGTCCTTTGAAGCTCGCGAGCGTCAGCGGTGGGCCGTCCGGTTGGGCGATCGTCAAGTCGGGCGAGGGACGGGGCACGGGAGCGGCCGCCAGGAGCGCCAGAGCTCCCAGCGCGAGGAGGGCGAGAGTCACCGGTTGCCGCGCGCGCATAAAGAAACCTCCTTGCTAAAAGTCCGCTCTAGACGTCTGACCTCGGGCAGATCTGTACAAACGAGACAGATTTCTCCCTGGGAGCGCTGGCGTCCCCGCCGGCCGGCTGGGAAAAAGAAGCCGGCGAGGACGCCAGCGCTCCCAGGGAGACGAACTCGTCGGTCTGAGGTCGAAGACCTCACTAGACCTGTTTCCACTTGTCGGCAATCCGCTTCACCTCGGCTTCCGCGGCCCGCTCGGCATCCTCCGGGGAGAGCTCGCCCTTGACGACGCGGAGGAACATCCGGGGGACGACGAAGGTATTGAACGCTTCCATCGCCACCGGATTCGCGTAGCCGGGAAAGCCGAGATTCGTCGTCCAATGGAGCGCATCCTTCAATTCCTTGTACTTGTAGGGAGGATCGCCCTTGGGGTCGTTCTCCAGGCGGACGATCAGGTCGGGGACCGACTTCTGGTAGATGGGAAAGCTCGCGCCCTGGCTCTTCTCGTAGACGGTCTTCGAGCTGTCCAGGAGGTCGACGAGGAATTGCTGGGCCCCTTCTTTGTTCTCGGCGAAATTCCACACCGCGGAGCAGTTGGTGACGTGGGGAACGGCGATGACGCCCCCGGCGCCCAGGAGCGGCGGGCTCAACCGGATGTTCTTCGCGACCTCCGGGTTTTCCTTTTCCGCCTGGCGCAGGAGCGTGATGGCGTTCGTCGTGCACGAGGTCTTCCGCGAGAGCATGGCGCGCACGTTGCCCGCGGAGCCCCAGGTGAGCGCCTCGGGCGCTCCCGCGTCCTCATACAGAGATTTTACGTACTGGAGCGCCGCGCGGGTGCGCGGTCCCCGGATGACGACGTTGCCTCCCGCGTCCAGAACCTCGCTTCTAAACCCATGGAGGAGGGTGTGGAGCGTGATGTTGCTTTCGAGGGTCGGCGCGAGCGCCAGGCCGCAGGGGATCCCCAGCTTGGCGCGGATTCGCTGCCCGCCGCTCCGGAGGCTCCCGTAGTGCAGCGGGCCCAAGGCCATGTTGACCGTGCTCCACTGATCCTCGAAGTAGTGGAACGGCGCCGGCATCCAGGAATCGGCGAAGGCGAAATACCTTTTGGTCTTGGGATCGAACGTCGACCGGTGGCCGAGGCGATCGACGTTCCCGTGGCGGAAGGTCACCGCCTGGTAGATCTCTGCGTGATCGATCACGTGCCGCCCGTATTCGGCCGGCGGCCAGGGGAACATGAAAAGATCGTGGCCCTTCTGCGCCGCGACCTCCGCCGCGGCGCGGGCGGCGACCTCCTCGACGGGAATGGAATCGACGATCACCTGGACGTCGTGCCGTTCCCCCCATTCCCGCGCCAGCTCATTCGCAAACCAGGTATCGTACTCGGGGAGAAAATGCGCCCACTTCGCGATCTTGAGCGTTTTTTGCTGGGCGCTCGCACGCTGGGGAAAAAGAAAGAACGGTCCGACCGCCGCGGCGGTGCCCGCCAGTCTCAGGAAATCCCGGCGAGACACCGTCTCGCCACTGTTCTTCGTCCTCATTTTGAGCCCTCCATGAGAAAGGTCCCCCTGGCAGGGCACCCGCCCGGCCAGGGGGAAGAACGACAGCTCCTTACACCAGCGAGACTAGTGTCCCGCGCTCAGCGCGGCGTTCTGCTGCGCGGCGGTGAGCTCGTTGCAGTAGGCCCCAAAGTACTTGAGGCAGAGGAAATCGGCCGTGATCTTTAAATCGATCGGCAGGCCGTTCGACGTCCGCGACTGATCGAGGAAAGCATCCTGGGCGATCGCGCCGTTTCGGGGGTCCGGCAGCGCCGGGCAGACGAGCCAGACCGCTCCACCGTCGGCGCCCCCGGTATCTTCCTGGCCTTCCGCCGTACAGGGAGGATCGGGTGGGTTGGTCCCCAGGAAGCCGGGGATGGGGTTCGATCCGACGACCGACCCTTCGAGGAAGTTGAGCTCGTCGGCGGTCTTGATGATCGGGCTGCCATCCAGGCTGAGCGAATTCTTGTTCCCGAGCGCCGCGAGCATCTGGTGGCACTGGTGGGTCTGGTGGGGACCGAAACCGGTACTGGTGTACCAGAAATAGGTGATGATCCACATCCCCAGGGTGTCGTCACAGAAGTACCCGAAGGGCGCGCTGCCGTCCACCGGATTCCGGTTCGTGGCAAACCGCCAATCCTGCCGCAAGGTCGGGGTCGCGACGCTGGTCACCGGGAAACAAGGCGTGGTGCCGTCCCCCATCGTGCCGCAGGCGGTGCCGGCGAACACCCCGTGGGAGTTGACCTGCTTCGGCGCGGCGTAGGCCTCGAAGTTGCTCACGATGTCCGCCATCTGGATGCCGCGGGCGTTGGCGACGCCGGTAAAGAAGCTCTGGTCGAGCATGAAGGCGAGGATCGAGATGAACTCGTTCGGGGTGCCGTCGGGGCTGTCGGTGTAGCCTCCCGTCGTCGCCAGGATGCGGATGTTGTTGCGGTCGGGATCGGTGCCGCTGTTGTCGACCACCCAGTTGAACTGGCCGCTCGCAGCCGGCGGCCCGGTCTTCCGGAAGAGCCCGAAGCGTCCCGCCCCGGGGGTGTCCAAAGCGGTGACGTTGACGCCGTTCGCGGTGTAGAACGCATCGTTGAAGTCGAACGGCGGCGGGTTGAATTCCGGGAAGTTGAGGAAGCCGTTGCTCGCGGCCGACTGCGCCTGAAGCCCTGCCTGCGGCAGAACGACGAGCAGGAGGAGCAGGGCTCCCACGGCGAGTATGGAGGAACGAGCGGCCAACAGGACGCTCTTTTTTTTGTCTTTCATCACGGTGTTCTCCTTTTAGGACGCCTTCGCGTCGGGCCGGATCATCCAGGAGATCGATTCGACGATCCATTCGGGGCGGGCCTGTCCGGGACAGGCGGCCCACAGCATCAGCGGCTCGTTGCCATAGCGGACGTTGCCGATGTGCTGGGTAATCTCTTTGTCCACTTGCGGGTCCGGGTTGGTGAAGCCGAGGCTCCGGCGGAGCAGCTCGACGTCTCCGGGGCTCCCGGTCAGCAGGTTCCAGCCCGGCTTGGCCCCGTGCTTTTCGGCATAGGCCTTGAGAGCGGCGGGATTGTCCTGCTCCGGCCGGAGCGAGATCGAGCTCATGAAGATGTCTTTGCCCACCCGGTCGCCGAACAGCCTCTGGACCTTGGCGAGGTTGCCCATCACCAGGGGACAGATCTCGTCGCACGTGGCGTAAAAGAAGTTGATGGTGACGATCTTGTCTTTGACCAGATCGTCGTAGAAACGCACCGGCTTGTCGTCCTGCGTTCGTAAGACGACGTTGGGGAGGTAGCGCTTTTGAATCCGCTCGCGCGGCGCCGAGGGGGCGAACTCGGGCCTAGCGCTCTCCGGCGCCATCATCCCGGCGGCGAAGGGAACGAGCGACGCCGCCAGCTTGAACAGGCCCCTTCTGGAAGGCTCGAACATGACCGAATCTCCTTTTCTGTTTTAGGGGACCAACACGTCGTCGCCATCGGCCTGGACATGCCAGAGGCCCATCATGGCGTGGTCCTCGTGCACGACGTTGTGGCAGTGGATCGGGTACTTGCCGAGCCAATCCCGGAAACGGAAGAAGAGGAGCGCGCGGTTGCCCGGGGGCAGCTGCGCCACGTCCTTGCGTGAGTGTTCGACGGCGAGAGTCGGGGGCAGCCGGTTGCGCGAGAGGATCTGATGCTCTTCCAGATGGATGTGGATCGGATGCGTCCAATCCCCGGTGGCATTGGTCAGGATCCAGTTCTCGACGCTGTTCTGCTGGACCTGGAAGCGCATGGTGTGGCAGTCCATGAACTGGCCGTTGATCGACCACTGGCCGTTCAAGCGGTCGAACTTGAAGGTGCGGGTGATCCGCGGCGCCACGTTGGTGCTCGGGAGCGAATAGAACGTCTGCGTCGCGGGATCGGCGCTATTGTCGGTCACCGCCGTGCCGCTCACCCGGAACTGCAGGAGGAGGTTGCCCTGACCGGCCGACAGGACCGTGGGCAGGGGGTTGCCGTTGGCGTCGACGCATTGGCCCGCGTTCACCGGACCCATGCCGTTCAGCTGGTTCAGGCGGTTCTCGAGATAAATGGTTTTGCCGGCAAACTTCTTGAAGTCGATGATGACGTCGACGCGCTCCGCGGGGCCGATGCGGACGCTCTGGACCGAGACGGGCGCCGGCAGGAGGTTGCCGTCGTTGGCGATCACGTAGAACGGGTTGATCGCCCCGAGGTTGTTCTTGTCGGTCAGGTAATACTCCAGGAAGCGCGAGGGGCCGGTGTCCAAAAGCCGGAAGCGATAGCGCCTTGGCTGCACCTCGAAGTACGGCTGGATCTTTCCGTTGACGAGGAACTTGTCGCCGAGAATGCCGTCCAGGCTGAACAGATCGAAGGCGAGCTCGCCGTCGTCCGGATCGTAGACCTTGTCGGCGAAGACCAGGGGGACGTCGAACTGCGGGAAGCTCGGCAGGTGGAATCCGGTCGTCGCGTCGCCGGTGTCGAACTGGTTGAACAGCAGGTAGAACCCGACTAAACCCTTGTAGGTGTTCTGGGAGGTGAAGTCGACACGATGGTCGTGGTACCAGAGGGTCGACAGCGATTCGTTGATGTCACCGTTCGGCTTGTGATCGGAGTTGAACCCGGCCGCGACGTTCGGGTAGTACTGGTCGCAGAAGTGTCCGATCTCGTAGAAGTCGCAGGGGTTGCCGTCGCTCTCCGAGGGGTTGTGCGCGTTGTGGAGATGGGTGGTGACGGAGGGCAATCCGAAGCCGCCGTTCTGGCTCACCGGCGGGAGCGCATTGTGGTTCCGGGTCAATTGCGGCACCCCGTAGTGCGCGACGTACGTCGGTCCCGGGCTTCCGGTGTGAACGCCGTCGCCGTAGGCCCAGAGGTTCTGGAGCGGGAGGTCCGGCGATTGGGAGAGCTTCGCCGCCTGTTGGGTAAAGCTGTAGAGCTTGGGCGGCGGAAACGCGAAGCCCAGGCCCGGGGCCTGGTGGGGAGCCGCGCGGACCTCGCCCGCCGCCGTGTTCGGCGCGATCGTCGGCGCCGGACTGAGCGAGGCGACCGTCTGCGCGACCGGCATGATCGGGAGGGGCTCGATGAACGCCCGGGTGGGCGGGCTCGCCGGCAGGCCGGCCCCCGCGCAGAGGTTGGGAACCCCCTGCTGGAACTGTGGGCTCTGCGCCCAGGCCCGGGTGCTCAGGCCATTTTTGGCGACCAACATCCCGGTCGCCGTCAGCAACCCCATCTTGAACAGATCGCGCCGGCTGGAGAGACCGGCGGTGATGAGCTCGCGTCGGTTCTTCGCCGCGTTGATCATCTCCCGGTACCGCCTGCGCGACACTTTCTCGCCTAATCCGTTCTGGTACATATGCTCACCTCCGCTCCATAAGGAGCTGTCTTGAGCCGCGACGGTCCTGCGATCGAGCAGGCCATCGGAATCGATAGCAGTGCCAGTCCCCGCGTGGAGGACTAGGGACACAGAACGAGACAGAGACAGGTACCCTCCGCGAAAGAGCCGGGCCCGGACAGGGGCATCGTGATCGCCTGAGCGGCGTTCGGGTCCAGCTAACCGGCACCCTGACTTCGGAGGAACAGGAGGCGCAGTTGAGAAGCAAGCAACTGAATATGGTTTACTCCTGCCTGCTGAACTTGTCAATAGGCAAGATGTAAAATGCTGATCGGGCTCGCCAGCAGAGCGGGCGAAGAGTGGAAAGGCGAGGGCCGGATCCTATCTCCTTCCCACCTCGTTCTTGACCACCCGCCCCCCCTTCATGACGAACACCACTCGTTTGAGGGCCGTGATGTCCTTCGTGGGATCGCCGTCGACGGCAATCAAGTCGGCTTCGAGGCCGGGGGCGATGGCGCCGACCTTGTCCTTGAGCCCCAAGGACTCGGCGGCTAAAGACGTGGCCGAGACGATCGCGGCCATGGGGTCCTGGCCGCCCTTCTCGACCCGATAGATCAACTCTTCGAAATTGTGGCCGTCGGCGCCGGCCACGGCGTCGGTGCCGAAGACCACCTTCAAAGCCGGGATGGCGATCGCCTCCTTGAACACCGCGAGCGCCTTGGGGACCGCCTGCTGCATCTGGGCGAAGCCCTCTTCGGTGTAATTGCCGATCCCGATGTAGTGCGCGCGGTTCTCGAAATAGTTGCGGAAGACGAGATCGATGTTGGGGTCGAAGTAGGTGCCGTGCTCGGCCAGGAGGCGGAGCGTCGCGGCGTCGAGGAGCGCCCCGTGCTCGACCGAGGTGCAGCCCGCGAGGACGGCACGGCGGGTGCTCTCGATGCCGTGCGAGTGGACCGCCGAGCGCAGATGGTGGGCCCGGGCCTCGCCGCAGGCTGCGTCGAGTTGCTCCTGGGTCATGGTGGGGGCGCCGCCCTCGCGGATGCTTTTGGAGGCGAAGATCTTGATCACGTCCGCCCCTTCCGCCGCCCGCTTCCTGACCGTCTCCCGGATCTTCTCCGGCGTCCCGGTCTCCGCCGAGAGCGGTTCCAATGAGGTCAGAATCCGCGGCCCGGGGAGGATGCCGCGCGCCACGGCCTCTCGCAGGTCCCGGTCCTCCGGAGCGCCGAGGCTCTGGACCGTGGTGATCCCGCTCTGAAGCGTGAGGTAAGCGTTCTCGGCGGCATAGAGAGCGATCTCCCCCGGAGTCTCGGTCTTCGAGTCCTCGTCGTAGAGCTTGCCGTTCTTCCCGAAGTGCCAGCCGATGTGAACGTGGGTGTCGATGCCCCCGGGCAGCAGCGTCAACCCTGGGAAGTCGTAGGTCGGCGGCTTGGACTGGGGTGAATGGGGATCGACGGCGACGATTCGGCCACCCGAGATCGTGACCGTGGCGCCGGAGAGAACTCCGCCCCGACCGTCGAGAACCTTCCCGGCACGGAGGGTGATCGTGGCGCCCGCGGGCTCGGCAAGCTTCGATGTCGACGCCGGCGCGGGCGCCGCGGGGGTCGACGAAGCGGTGACGAGGAGGAAGGACAGCAGCGGGAGGACGAGGCGGAAGGATCTCGGCATGGAGCTCTCCTTTGGGAACCGGGGCATCTTATCGGAGGATCTTCAAACGAGCGCCCGATACGCGGCGAGGACCGCCGACCTCTCCGGCTCCTCGATCGTCGGGAAGGTCTTGAGGACGTGCTCGAGCTCTTCTTCCGTCAGGCCGTAGAGTCGGGCCACCCGGCCGTCGATCTCGGCCGCCAGACGTGCCCGCTCGGCGGGATCGGTGGCGGCCGGGGGCGGAAACCAGAAGGTGCCCATCGCGCTCTCCCAGAGACCGGCGAATTCGGCGGTGACCGCGGTCCGCCGCGCCGCCAGCCCGACCAGGGAGGAAAACGGGGGCGACAGAGGCTCCGGGCGCGGTACCGGGACCTGGGAGAGGACGGGGAACGTCACGCTGGGAGTGGCCCGCTGGCGGAGAAGGTAGCCGACGACGAGGCTGTTCAAGACCGCGGCGAGGAAGAGGGCGGAACGGAGATCGACATCGCCGGCCGGCGTTCGGGGCACCGCGGTGGGCAGCTTGTCGTGGGTGAACACTCCGGGCGGCAGCAGGGCGACGACCAGCGGCCGTTCGTCCGCGCCTCGCGCCCCGTCGCGAAAACCGAGGCGGTAGCCCTGGTATTCGAGCGCTTGCCCGACGTCGGCCTTGCGACCGAGGAGGGCGCGCCGCGCCTCGTCCTCTTCCAGCCAGTAGCGGGGAACCCCCACCTCCGCGGTGAACGGACCGATCATCCTCCCCTCGTAGAGCGGCAGACGCCCCGGGCCGGGGGCGTTTCTGAACAGATAGCTGTCTTTCGTCGAGTCGAACCCCCGGGCCAGGTGGAGATTCCAGGTTTCCGTTCCCGCGCTCCCCAGGGCCTCGAAGCGGAAAATCTTCTCCAGGAGGACGAGGTCGAGCGGGTGCTTGTCCTCCGGCACGACGAGCGATCCCGGCGACAGCCTCTGGACGAGGTCCCAGCTCCAGCGCAGGTGCGGGCCGCGCCAGAAATCCTCCAGCCCGCCCGCCGGAAGGGCGTCTTTCGGCCCGGTTTTGAAGTCGGCCTGGAACGACTCCGTCTCGAAGCCGCGCGCGAAGACGAGGAGAGCGAGGCGGAAGTCGCGTTCGATGTCGGTTTCGATGGCGGTTAAAAGCGATCGCTCGTTCGAGAGCCCGAAGAGGATCTCCACCCGGGCGCGCGCGAAGAGGGTCTCCCGGAGGCTCTTCAACGCCGGATCGGCGTAGAAGCTCGTGGGAAGGACGAATCCACAGCGCCCTCCCGTACGCAGGAGGCGAAACGAGCGGGCGAGGAAAAGCTCGTCCCAGTGGAGATCCGTCCCCACCTTCCGGCCCAGGGTGGCGGCGATCGGCTGGTTGTACTGCGGGCTCGTCCGGAAGTAGAGGGCGAGGTGGGGGAAGCGGCTGAGATAGGCGAGCCAGGCCTCCCGCGTCTCCCGGTTCTGCCCGAGCCTCGCGGGCTCCCGTTCGAGCTCCCTGGGTGTCGCCGCAAGGGCGGCCGGGGCGGCGGGGCATTCGGCGAGAAACTCCTCGATCCGCGGCTTCACGGTCTCCCAGGGCGGGTCGGTGAGGATGACGTCGAAGCCTCCCCTCTCGCCGAGGACCGGATCGAGCTCGTAAGCCCAGTGGAAGGGTCGCAGGGCACGGACGTCGTCCAGGGAGACCGGCCGTTTCACGGGCCTCCCCAGCTGGTTTTTCCCCCGGTCCCAGGTCGCCTGCTCGTAGGGGACGTCCTGCCACTCGTCGAGCAGGATCCGGTCGAGCAGCTGGAGATCGAGAACGGTCGCCTCGTCCCCCTCCCCCGCCTTCTTAGGCTTCTCGGACAGGGCCTGCCGGAAAGTGCGGCGGAAGAGGCCGGGCTGCCGGCGTTCGAAATCCCCATCGTCGACATGGAGGAGGCCGAGGAGGGCGTTGCCGCAAAAGAGGTGGAGGTCGAGATCGGGAACCGGCTCGCTCCCCGCGACCGCTGCGAGCAGCTGGCCACGGGTGGCCGCGATCGCCTCCGCGGCGAGATCGACCCCGAAGAGATTGTCGGCGAGGATGCGCCGGCGAATCCAGCCCGGGAGGTCGGCCGGCGCGACCGTGTCCAGGAAGGCCAGGCCGCCCTTCGCGCTCGCCGCCTTGTAAACCACCGCGAGCGTCTCCAGCGCCGCCGCCAGGAACACCCCCGAGCCGCAGGCCGGATCGAGAACCTTGAGGCTCGGCAGGATCTCCTCACAGAGCCTGCGCGCGAGGCGGGAGTCGAGCCGCGAGAGGAGCTCCGGGACGGACTCGAATCGCCGTTCTCCCTCCCCCAGGCCGTCGTTCACCCGCTCGACGAGGATGGGATGGATCGTCGCTGCCGCGAGAAGGCGGGCGATCTCGCGGAGGTCTCCGGAACGCGGCATCTCCCCCATCCTATAGGTTGGCGGCCAACGCGGTCGGGAGATGCGCCAAGTCGCGCCGCCGTCCGACAGATCCCCGGGAAGCGGGCACAGCGTCGAGAGATCCGGGACCACTTCGCGAGCCGACGGAGCGCATCTCCCGACCCTGGAGTCGAGTCGCCCGACGACGGTCCGTCGCCGCACGAAGTTGTAACAGATTCGTGCGACTCTGGAGCGCCGTCGCGCGCTCCAGCCCAACTTCCTCAGAAGTCCCGGCACCGTCGCTCGGATCTGCGGCCCCTTCGCGGGACCGCGGGGCGTCGTCGGCAGATGCAGAGCGCCTCCGGCGAAAGCCGTCGCATCGTCGCCAGACTCGGAAGCGTCTTCGCCGGACTCCGGGGTGCCGCGGCCGGATCTGCGGCGTCTTCGCCGGACTGCGAATCGTCGCCGGCAGATGCAGCACGGCGTCGCGGGACGGTGGACCGATGCGACGTCAACGCGAGTCGGCTGTAGGAAGCGGGAATCACCCGTCTTGGGTGGGGACTGGCCGCGTTTCCACTCGGGCTCGGTCGTCGTCATCGACTTGAAGGGAGAGAACCATGCCGTCACCGCCGGCCGGCGGTCCCAGCTCGGCCGGGTCCTCACCCTCGATCCCTTCCGCCTCCGCGGCGAGGAGACCGCGGCCTTCAACCCATGGCCCTGATCGATCCCGAGTCCGACCTCTGCGACGCCGACGCCTCGACCCTCGCCTACCTCCTCGTCATCCCGAGCACCGAAGGCGATTCGGTCTCCTGGGAGGAGGAGGCGGCCGCCCTGGGCGATGGCTCCGCCTGGTCGCCGGCTCCGCGATTCACGCCAGGCTCCACGGGCCCAACCTCTCGCCGCACCGCGTCCTCTTCCTCCTTGGCGAGTTTGCCCAGCTCGTCCGGCTCCAGCCCTTGGAGCAAGCGATGACCCTTCTCCGCGGCTACGGGGTCCGGCTATGGCTTCTCGTTCAGGATCTCGCCCAGGTCCGCGCCACCTACGGCCCGCGGACCGACTCCCTCCTCGCCAATGCCGCGGTTTTCCAAGCCTTTGGCACCAATGACGTACAGACCGCCGAGTATCTGAGCAAGAGGACCGGCCAGACCACGGTCTTGAGCACCAGCGAGAACCGCTCGACCGGCCAGAGTTTCAACCGCCCGATCCTGCCGACCCAGCAGAGCAGCCAAGCTCAGAGGCTGTGAAAGAATCGATCGAGTCCTCATTCCCAGCCCCGGTAGGGGCGAAAGCGCCTAGCCAGGGGCGCAAGCCCCTGGTCAAGTAGCTAATAAGGATGGGCAGCCCTGTAAGGGCGACGGCAGTTCCCGGTTTGCCGTCGCCCTGCGGGGCTTCCGGACTGGGTGTTGGCAGTCCATGCGGACGCCGACGCGGTGGTATTCGAGGCCGACACCCGGCCCCCCCCGCCTCCGCCCACCATGCCGAACGGCCTATCGCTACCCTTGCTTATTATGAACTGTAGCAAATGGTTGAGGCTACCGCCCGTAGCCTCGGTTTAGACGAGCAGGGCGTACACGGCCTAAGCGAGCAATACCCGTTTGTTATGAGTCAAGCTTTGACGCGCCTAACTTTGAACGAAGCTGGAGCACACTTTGAGCAGCGTCCCGAGGGTGCGCTCCTAGAGCGCACTGCGATTCCGCTTTTTCTCGAAAGCTGCCTGGATTGTTACCAAATCCTTGTTCAGGATACGCCGATATCTGAACAGATTGCCAGCCTACGGCTTACCATGAAGCAACTAAGCCAGTTGCCGGAGCGCTTTCGGCGTGCGGCGGAGAATTGGAGACAGGGAAACCCCGAAGGCGTCCTCAACTCTCTCGGCTTCTCGCGTTACTTTACCGACTTTCCTGGAATCGCGGCGGGAATGTTCGCCAACCGTCACTTACTATGGCTTCCACGAGCTGAGTTCTATATTCAGAAAGCAGCCGAACTCGGGCATCGGCTTCTCATTATCGTCGGATGTTCGCATCTCGCCGGACCGCAGACCTTTCTTGCGGATCTTGAAGAGCGCTGCGGCTACAAGTTCCGCCAAACTTCCTGATCCCTGCGATCCAGAGGGCCGATGATCGGTAATCCTGCTCGACCTCGGGGCTGTTGCTGAGTCCCGGCTTGAACGCCGAAAGAGGGCCTCATCCTCCAGCCCCGAGCCGATCTGCATTTGGATCCGTAGAGTGACCGGCTATCCCGCCTAAAAGGCCTGGTAAGCCTCCGGCTCTGCCGGGGGAGTCCCAGCGTTTGACTGAGCCTGGGGCCTGTCAGCGTTTTCCCTCACCCCGACCCGACGCTCGCACCGGTTTTCAGTAAGTCGCCTTAATACCTACTCGTTCTTGAATGCTCCGTGGAAACACTGGGGGGCTCTCAGCATCCAGTCCCCACTTCCTCGCCCAAGCGTTGAGCTTCCACGGATCTAGGTCGAAATCGCCGTCTGGGAAATGCCGACCAAGATCCTCGTGGTCGATTTCCCCCATCCTTGCCACGAGCATCTTTCTCGCCCCTTGACTACAAGTTGGCCATTTCAGTACCTCGACGAGAGTCGAGCGAGTATCAACACGCGCGAGTTTGACGAAGTCCTCGCAGCTTGGCCTCTCTAGTGGCTTCTTAAGGGAAATAAGGTGGTCGAGGCAGTCTCTGACTAGCGAAGATGGCAATCGATCTGCCATGTCGGAAAGCAATAACCAACAATAAACTTTCCGTCCTGAGTCGCGAGTTTGCGATATCATAGTCACTAAAAATTTGACCTCTTCATCGAGAGTCCCTTTAGGAAATACCGTCTCAAGAAGTGCCAGACTTTCCCGCCCCGTGTACTCATTCCTCAAGGAAAGATCGAAGATGATCTTCCACACTTGGTGCAGGATCGGGGTTGGCACCTTGTGAAGTGTTTCAAAGAAATAATGACAATAAATAGACGGCTCCATCAAGGAAGGCGTTGGACAGCCAAATGCAAACTTTGCTATGGCCACGGGATCGCTTTGGGAGGCCGACTTGAGTAAATCCATAAATTCATTCCCGCGACCGACTGAGGTGGGCCAAAGAGACAGATGAGAGAATACTAGCACGCCCGGACTAGTCCTGCTGAGAGCTGCCTCTGCCTCTACATATCTTGAAACCTCTTCATGGGTCAATCGATCGCGAGCACCAAGAAAAATAAACGCTAGTCTATCCAATGCGCCACGGTTGCCAGATGATAGAGTCTTGCTGAGTTCGTCCATAACCAGCGGCATCAACTGCATCCGCATGTCGGTCGACGAGACCGAATCAAGCGCCAATTTCAATCTTGAAATCGGTATACGTCGTCCTCCTCGCACGTATCTTACGGCAAGTGAGAGGGCATCAGGTGGGAGGAGCCAAGGCTCCACGGTCCGTATACTCTGATCTCGGTATGCCCCACCGCTCTCCTCTATCAGCGCAGATATGCGACTAGACGCAGCTTCTCTATCGGTCGCTAACCCGAGATGACGTCGGAGCGAAAGAGCAGTCATTAATTTATCTAGCGGCAACCCGAGATAGTCGACCTGGTCCACTACAACCCTGGCCTGAGAGCGTAAGCGTGGCGAGAGATTATCGATCAAGAGATCAAGCTTGCCGAAAGGCTGCTCTCGGTCCCATGTTTTTAACATATATTGTGCAATCATGTCGCTCGCCAGCGATTTGTTTCGGCCATTGAGTGAATAAATTTTCTTCAGATCTTCAATGGTTATCGAACTTGCAAGTTCACTCGCTACGAATGTGAGTTCCTCGGTCGAGGGATCTCGCATTTCCGTCATAAGGTCGAGACATGCACGAGCAATCACTGCGCTTTGGCGACGCCCCTTGCGGTAACTATCCTGACAATGGTCCGAAACCACATTTTGAAGTATTTCGCTCCTACGCTTACTGCTGACACCTAGTATTGAGACGCGCACGGCTGGCGAGTGCTGGAGGAAATACATGGCATGTACTTCACTGTCCAGGGCGGAACTTAGGAAATCTCTCTGGGCGCCACTAGGTTTAGTAAGCTTCCACAGGGCTTCGACATTCTCTAATGTGACTCCCGGCGCGGCCATTGGCGTGAGGAGGGAGAGAGCTGTTTCATGAAGTTGATACCGGTGCCAAAGAAGAAAAGCCAGCGCCATAGCCATCGTCAAGGAGTTAACCGCCAGACGGATGGTACTCAGAACAATGAAGCGGAGATTGGAGCCATAACGAAGATGGTCGCGCAGACGTTCATAATGAATACGAATCTGGAGACTCGGAGGCAGAAGCCGTTTCCAGCGCTCGCGGAGCGTAGGTGCGCTCCTAAATGCATGGCTAGCCGTATCGAGTAGCTGCGACCATTGATGCGCCCGCCGGTCCAACTCGACCACGACCTCCGAGAGAAAATCGTGGTCGAGTTGCCACACAGGTGAGTCAGCACCCCGAACTAAGAGAGGTCGGATGATCTCGCTGCTTTCGAGCGCGGCGAGAGCTGTGTCGAGTTGTGAAGCGTTTCGAAGAGCTAGGGGAAGCGCTTCTAGCAACTCACTCGGAGTACGGGGTATGGTTTTGTGCGGGGAGGTAGTGGTCACCATCGAGACGAGAAGAGATCGGATGTCGTCTCTCGTGAAGCCCGCGCTCCGCGCGGAACTCGCGAGATGGACAGAAAGATGGAGGGATTCTAAGCCCCGTAGACCGCCCGCTCGGAAATAGGCACCCGGCGTGAGGTCAGGGAGATAAGCAAGTCCTTTGAAGGCGAGTCGCATCTCGATAGGAAGAAGAGCACCTTCAGCAGCAAGATCATCGAGGATGCGTCGCTTTAAGTCGACGAAACCCTTGTCGGGTCGTGCTACTACTTTGTCTCCTGCGGTCAACATATTGATTAAGCTTTCCGCACTGGCACGTGCCAGCCGCGGCAGGGGGAAGGTACGCGGCTCCAAGAACCGAACGCACTCAAGTGCCCATGCGGCTTCTTCTCGAATGGAGAATAGGCAGTGGAGGGTACCTGTGGCCAGAAGCGAGTCGATCTCACGCCAAAAAGAATTGTTTGCCAGCAACTCTGTCTTGGTCACAAGACGCCCCTGTGGTCTAATCAGGAAGCGCTCGTGGTGACGCGCAAGATAGTCATCGAACTGGTCAAAGAGGAGAATCGGCATGCGCCCGAGAGAGCCTCGAATCTTGCTAAGGGTTTCTACGGCAGTTTCTGGGTGGATCACTGTGCCTGCATCTAGAGCCTTGCGCATCGATTCGTCAAGAACCTGCTGGAGTGCATCGGCCAAGCTCTCGCGGGGCCCCTCGACCCAGTCTGCTTGCCAGTTCTCGATCAAAAGCGGGAGGCGCGTTTTCGAGGTTATAAGCCGCTTCACCACACCTTCACTGAGGAGACAGGACTTTCCGCTTCCAGATTCCCCAACCAACATGACCAACGCAGAGTCTGTCAGCAGGCCGAGGAGGTGGTCGAGCTCGTCCTCACGGCCGACGAAGGTACGCCTTGGCAGGTCCAAGGCGCCTCGGTCGACCAACTCGGAACGCGGCGCGACTCGACGGACAATTTGAGTCCAACCCAAGGAGAGGGTCAAGGCAAAAAGGGCGGAAGCGGCGACCAGCCACCTCCAGTCGAAAGGCACTGCTCCCGGTGCAGGCCAGAAGGCTTTCGCAGTCGAGACGAGACCTCCAACTGCCGTGACTAGTGCAACAAGGTTTTTGATCAGCTCACTGACCTTTCCCATCTCTTCCTCTCCTGTGAAGCAGAACGGGACTTTACACTTCTTAGAAGGGTCTGATCGGGTAGTTTTGGCCATCGGTAATAACTGTACCTGGCCACGGTTATCCTCGCCTGCTTAACTTGGACCACTGTAATCTAGTTCAATATCTGCGTCAATTTAGGAGAACCTGTAGTATAGGCACACGAACAAGAGACACAGGTTAGAGCGGTGTGTAGCTTCCGCTTTAAGCTCTTGTGGGCCACTCTCGGGAGTCGGATGTCCGCGCGCTGCCCACTGGCTCCAGGCAGAAGGCAGACAGGGACATCGGGCGGTCCCCGTGGCTTCCTTCGGTCCAGGTCGGGTGTCGTGCGTGGGCCTTGATGTAGAGCACCAGGACTCACTCCTCGCTTAAACCATCAGGGGCCTGATGCAGCAGCCTGGCCCTACAGCCAGCTAGTTGGCGCGCCAGTTCAATGTCCCCAACTCGGGCTGCACAATCCTCGGGGGGGGGGGGGACCGTCGGCCGCCACGGCACAGTCGGTCATCGGTCCGCGGGGTTAGCCGTGGTCGTGAGGGCGGTAACCGTATCCGCCCACAGCACTAAGGCTTCCTGTTTCTCCCGGTCGTACATACAGGTTGTAGACGCTACGGAGACCTTTCTTCTTGTGGTTGAGAAGAGCCTCTCGGATCTCGTCCCTCACTCCAAGCCTGCCTAAATGCGTCGAGGCGGTGCGCCGTAGGTCGTGCGGATTGAAGTCGAACCCGACGGCATTACGAAGCTTCTCAGGAGCCGGGAAGCGTGGGAGGGGCAAACCGCTACGGTGCGGGGAAGACCAGAGGGCTCCCATCCGCCAAAGCGCGCCGAGCTTCGAGGATCTCCCGCATCGGCGGCGTCAGAAAGACGCGATGAGGTAAGCCGTTTTTCGATCGTGCGTCCGGGATCACCCACCAGAGCCCGTCCTCAGAGATTTCCTCCCAGCGCAGCCCCAAGACTTCACCCGGTCGGCACGCCGTCAACAGGATGGCCTTATAGGCGCCAGCCATCGGATCGGACCCTGGTCGAGGGTCTGCCAGAGGGCGGCGATCTCCCGCTCGGAGAGGTACCGGTCGCGAGGGGTGAGCCGAACCGGGAGCTTCATGCCGGTGACGGAATTGTGCTCGGCCATCCCTTGTTGAAGGCCCGAGCTGAAGATCCCGGAGATGTACCTTTTCGTCTGGTTCGCCTGCGCTCCTGCGCCTCGACTGACGATTTTCCCCAGGAGGTCGGCGACCTCGCGCCGCGTAACCTCGGCGAGAGGACTGTCTCGCCACCGCGGCAGGAGATCGCGGCGCAGGACGTCCACTGGGTGGCGCGGCGACTTGAGGTTGCCCCATGCGTGGCGTACCAAGTAGAGGGCCGCCAGCTCGCCGAAGGTCCCGGGAAGGCACCCTCCGGGAAGAGCTTTTGCAAGCTGCGACTCCCTGAAACCAATTGAGACAGCCGCCTATGGTTACTGAAAATATCCGAAGACGTCGACGATCAGCTGCGCCGTGCCCGGCCCCATGTCGAGGTGGACGGTGAGGCCACCCTTGCCGTCCGTCGTCACCGGAAGGATGGCGTTGTTGGTGCGGGTCTGGCCGGCGCCGAAGTTGAGAGCGCTGGCGAGCGGGGCGGCGCTGCCGGCCGGGAAGGCGCGGAGGTCGCCTCCCTCGGCGGGGGCGACGACGGTGAGGTTGACCGCCAGCGCCTGTGCCGTCGTGGGGACGCCGCAGAGCCCGGCGAGGTTGAAGGTGCGCTCGCCGGCCGAGAGGGCCGGACCGCCGTAGGGGCCGGTCGCGTTCCGGGTGTCGATCAGCCGACAGGGGGTGAGGGTGTAGTAGGAGGCCGCGGCCGGCGGGGCTTCGAGGTCGAGGACGGCGAGGGTCGCCGAGCGGGCAGGAAGAGAGAGGGTGAGCGCCCCGGCGGTCGGCGACGCGGTGCCCGCCGATCCCAGCCGGTGGGTGCCGTCGAAGCGGTAGAGGGTCGCGGGCTGGCTCAGGCCTCCCACCACCTGGACCGTCGTCGAGCGGGCCACGGTGTCCTTGTTGAAGAGGAACAGCCAGAGCCGGGTGCCGGAACCGCGGATGGCATAGCTCCCCACCCCGTCGACATCCGAGGAGACCGCACGCACGCTGTCCCCGGCCACTTTCGAGCCGGCGCCGTCGTAGTTGAGATAGAGAAGGAAGGCGTCCTCGATGACGCTGTTGTCCGTCGGCGCCACCCAGCGCGCCGCCAGATCCACCCCCTCGCGGCCGAGGATGCCGAGCACCTCGGCCTGGGCCAAGGCGCTGCTCGTCCCGCCGTCCCCCCAGTTGTACTCGGTCAAGGCGATCTTGGTGCCGGGGTACCGATTCGCGATCCACGCCTTGAGTCGCGGGATGAGCATCACCGCCACCCCGTTCGGGGAGCTGTCGCTGATCCACGACTCGTCGATGTAGCTCGGATCGTAGAGGCTCTTGAGCGTCCGCAGGCGGAGCGCCGAGGTGGCGGTCGATTCGTCGTTCGAGAGCGTCACGTCCCCCGCCTGGGGGTAGTAGTGGACGTCCAGGTAGTCGAGGAGCCGCACCCCGTGCGCCGCCTGGTAGGCGGCGGCCTGCTTCAAGTACCAGTCGATCCACACCAGGTTGCCGTGCGACGTCATGTCGGGGCCGCCCGGCTGGCAGTTGTCGAGCGTCGAGTAGAAGTACTCGCACCAACCCCAGGAGACCGGCCCCAGGGTGAGAGCGCCCGGGTCCTGGGCCTTGATCGCCGCGGTGTAGCTCTGCGTCTGCTGCCAGAGCTCGTCGTAGGTCGTGGGATTCGGGTGGACGTCCCGATGGGAGCTGTTCCAGAGCCCCGGCTCGTTGTCGAGGTCGAAGAGCCGGACGCCGCCCTGCGCCGCGGTGCCGGTGCGGGAGGCGAGGTGGGCCATCCAGCCGGTCACGAAGGTGGGATCGATCGCCTTCGAGGTGTCGTGTGGATCGTTGCCGGTGACGAAGGTCATGCCGTCCGGACGGACGCCGTTGCCGGCGTCGGCGTTACAGCCCTGGAAGGGGTTGATCGTGCACTCGCTCTGCTGCTGGGCGCCGTACTTGGCGATCGAGAAGCCCCAGCGGTAGCTGCGGTCGACCGGGGTCCAGCCGATGAGCGGCACGGTGATGAGCGCCTCGCCGCCGGCCGCCCGGGTCTGGTCGACGAAGACGTCGACCGCCGAGCCGTTGGGGAGGTTCTCCGGATGGGCGTTGGTCTCCGGGATGTTGTAGAAGAGATAGTCGCTCGCCCGGTTCGAGGTGTCGTCCTGCCAGGAGTACCGGGTGGTGGCGTTGCCCCCCCAGCGCCGCACCGGCCAGTGCAGCCGGTTCGCCTGCGCGGTGCTGCCGAAGTCCACCCCGTAGATGAGCGGCGAGACCGGATGGCGGTCGGCCCCGGGATCGACGGTGACCGTCACCGGCCCCCCGGCCGCCAGGACGGGACCGGCGAGCAGGCATAGGAAGATCGAGAGGTACCCGGAAAGGCCGCGGAGTGGAGCGGACGAGGTCGGCATGGCGATGCGGGAGAATCGAACTGAAGTGAGTATAGCAAATTTACGATGCAACGAAGACGGATGCCCGCCTCTCCCCTCTGGAGCGCCGAGCAGATTCACAGCCGCCGCGCGGGCGATCGAGGACGGCAAGGCTCTACCGCGGTTCGAGGAGCGCCCGCAAGCGGGCGATCTCGGCTTCCGCGGCATCGGCCCGCTGGCACTCGGCATCGGCCCGCTGGCACTCGGCAGCGGCCCGCTGGCGCTCGGCATCGGCCCGCCGACGCTCGGCATCGGCGTGCCGGCGCTCGGCTTCCTCGGAAGTCGAGATCAGCCGTCCGTCGCGGTCGTAGAGCCGGAGCCAGGTCGTGTCGAATCCGGCACGCTCGCCTTGCCAGCGACCCAGCCAGAGATCCAGCTCGCGGCTCCACAGCCAGCCGCGCGCATCCGGCTTCAGGTGCTGATAGGAGCCTTCATACAGCCGGAACCCTTCGAGCTCCCCGGTCTCCGGATCGTAGAGGAAGTACTCGGGGGTGCGGAAGACACTCTCGTAGAGCTCCTTCTTGGTCGTGCGGTCGACGCGCGCGGTCGACTCGGACAAGAGCTCGACGATGAGATTCGGGTAGCGCCCGTCCTCCTCCCAGACGACCCAGGCTTTGCGATCCAGCCGGCCGGGGACGTCGGCGACGAAGAAGACGTCCGGGCCGCGAAACCGGTTCTTCTTCGGCGGTCCCTCGCTCGCGATTCTCCGCGCCTGCTCGAAGCTGTAGTAGAGGAACATGTCGCCGCCGACGAAGAAGTCCTGCCGCCCACGTTCGGCCATGGCCTGGCGGACGACGTCGATGAAGAAGGTCATCTGGATGCGGTGCCAGTTGCTGTCCAAGGGTTCCCCGTCGGAGTAGATCAGCTCGCCTGGTGGCTCCTCGATCGGTCTGATCGCCCTCTGGCTCATGACGGCACCTCCGGAGGCGACAGCCTCCTTTGGAGAATCGTAGCATGGTCCGCTGGCGCGGGAGGTTCTGGAGACGCCGGTGCCCTTGTCCTCGTCAAAGTCCGTGCACTGCCGGCAGCCTCATTCGGGGTGAGCATTTTTCAGCGTGTTGTACATCTCGAACGCCCGCGCCGGCGTCTCGCCGCCGTGGACCACGGCGCGCACGGCCTGGATCATGGCCGCGGGAGCGTCGGACTGGAAGATGTTCCGGCCCATGTCCACGCCATTGGCGCCCCTCTGGATGGCGTTATAGGCCATGGTCAGCGCCTCCATCTCGGGCAGCTTCTTGCCGCCCGCGATGACGATCGGCACGGGACAGCAGGAGGTCACGGTCTCGAACCCCTCTTCGACGTAGTAGGTCTTGACGTACTGCGCTCCGAGCTCGGCGCAGATGCGGGTGGCGAGACGGAAATACTTGGCGTCGCGCACCATGTCCTTGCCCACCGCGGTCACCGCCAGGGTGGCGATGCCGTAGCGCAGGCCCTGGTCGACCAGGCGGGTCAGGTTGTGGATGGACTTCGTCTCGAACTCCCCGCCCACGAAGACCTGCACGGCGAGGGCGGCGGCGTTCAGGCGCACGGCGTCCTCGACGTCCAAGGCGATCTCCTCGTTCGACAGCTCCTTCAGGATGCTGGGACCGCCCGAGGCGCGCAGCACGAGCGACGGACGGGAGGCCGGCGGGATCAGGCTGCGCAGCACGCCGCGGGTGAGCATCAAGGTGTCCGCATACGGGATCAGCGGCACAATCGAGAGGTCGATGCGCTCCAGGCCCGTGGTCGGCCCTTGGAAATAGCCGTGATCGAAGGCGAGCATCACGGTGTTGCCCGACTGCGGATCGAAAATCCGCGCCAGCCGATTCTTCAACCCCCAGTCGTAGTGGCTGGAGCCCTTGAGGAAGAATCCCACGGTCTGCTGCGGGATGGCGGTGTGAAACTCCTTGTTCTCTTTGACGCCGTCCAGGTCTGCCATAGCTCAAGCCCGTTCCTTGATCTCGAAAAGATTGCCGTCTTCGTCGGCGATGAAGGTGACAGAGGAATCGCCGCGCTCGAACTTGCGCACTGCGCACCCGGCCGCGGCGCACCGCGCGAGCAGCGCTCCCGCGTCGTCGACTTCGAGACAGACGTGGGCTAAGTGCGTCGGCGCGAAGTCCCCCTGGTCGGAGAGGAAGACCTCGAACTGGAGGTGCTCGTTGCCGTAGTAGATGAGATTGTGCTCCTCCGCGCGGCCGAAGAGCTCTGCGCAGAGCTCGGCCGGAGCGGTCTTCGTCCGCGTCCTGGCGCAACCCAGGACGTCTTCAAAGAAGCGATCGCTCGCCGCTTCGGAGCTGCGGACCAGCGCCACGTGGAGAAGCTTCATGGGGGGCGAAGTATAGCGGACTCCGCTCCACGCGGGAACGCTTCCGGCACCATGGCGCACCCTGGCGTCGACCGGGAGAGTCAGTGTCCGCGAAGCTCGACGAAGCGCGCCAGCTCGCGGAGCGGCTCGGCCTTTTTCCCCAGGGGAGCGAGGGAGTCGACGGCGAAGCCCAGGAGCTCGGCGGCCAGGGTGCGGGCGCCCGCGACGCCCAGGAGCTTGACGAAGGTGACCTTCCCCTCGTCTTTCCCGGTGTCCTTCCCGGTCTCCTCCGGGGTCGCGAGGACGTCTAAGAGATCGTCCGAGATCTGGAAGGCGAGCCCGAGGTTTTTGGCGTAGCGGGAGATCACTTCGAGGTCACGGCGCTTGGCGTCCGCCGCCATGGCGCCGAGCTCGCCGGCGGCCATGAAGAGAGCGCCGGTCTTGTGGCTGTGGATGTATTCGAGGAGCGCGAGGTCCAGGTCCTCCGGGCGGCTCGAAAGATCGAGCGCCTGGCCGCCGATCAGGCCACCGGTGCCGATCGCCGCCGCCAGGTGGTGGATCAGGTCTTCCGTCGTGTAGCGATGGAGCGCCAGCCGCTGCGCCCCCTCGGCCACCAGGGCGTAGGCGCGGTTCAGGAGCGCGAGGCCGGCCAGGAGCGCAACGTCCTCGCCGTAGGCGAGGTGGACCGTGGGCCGGCCGCGGCGGCGGGCGGCGTCGTCCATCGCGGGGAGGTCGTCGAAGATCAGCGAGCAGGCGTGGACCATCTCGACCGCGCAGGCGATGTCGAGCACCGCCTCCGCCCGCGAGCCGAAGAGGTCGGCGACTAAGAGAGTGAGCACCGGGCGCAGGCGTTTGCCCGGCCCGGTCAGAGCGTAGTGCATGGCCCGGAGGACCGCCTCCGGCCGCTCCTCCGGCTTGGGGAGGAGGGCCGGCAGACGGGCGTCCACCCGGATGCGGAGCGCGGTGAGGCCTGGGACTTCAGGAGAACGAACGGACAGCCTCGTCCTCGGTCTCGTAGGTATCGAAGACGGTGATGAGCTGGGTGATGGTGAGGACGTCCTGCACCTTCGGAGGGAGGTTGACCAGCTTGATGTGGGCGCCCCGGTTCTTCGCCGTGGTGTAGGAGCTCACCAGCTCCCCCACCCCCGACGAGTCGATCGTCGTCACCTTGCCCAGGTTGATGAGGATCTTCTGCGCCCCACCGCCGACCGCCTGCTGGACCGCGTTGCGCATCTCGAGGTCGCCCGAGCCGATGGTGATCTTCCCTTCGAGGTCCAGGATCGTCACCCCTTCCTTCTGCCGCACGGATACTTTCATCGTTTCCTCCTAACCTTGGATCTCTTTTCCCGGGATCTCTTGCCCCGCCGGGACCGCTTTCGGGCCGCCGAGGCGCTTGCGCAACGTCACCACGGTCCCACCGCCGGGGCGGGGCCCGTATTCGATATGGTCCATGAAGCTTCGCATGTAGAAGATGCCGCGGCCGTTCGGCTTCAGCAGGTTCTCGGGCGCCAGGGGGTCTCCGAGCTCGCTGGGATCGAATCCTCCCCCTTCGTCCTCGACCCGGATGACGAGCTCGGCGCCCTCCATCTCGGCATCGACGCGGACCTTCTTGCCGGGATCCTGCCGGTTGCCATGCTTGATCGCGTTAGCCACCGCCTCGCGCACCGCGATGTCCACCCAGTGGCGGGCATCGCCGTCCATCCCCAGCCGTTCCAGAGAATCGTTCAACACCACTTGCACCAGCTCGATGTTCTCGAACCGGCTCCCGATCGCGAGGTGAAACCGGTGGTTCTCCGGCATGCGCCGGAGTCTAGCAGATGGTGGGCGTCCTAGCGGAGGCCCTTGCCGAGGAGCTTCAGGGTGAGGGGGATGATGACGAGGAGCTGCACCCCGTCGAAGAGGATGTGGGCGGCGATCGCCGGCCAGATGTTCTGCCGCCAGCGGACGAGGGTGCCGTAGAGGATCGAGAGGACGGCGATGCCCACCAGGAGGAGGGGCTGGCCGTAGGAGAGATGACCGAGGACGAAGAAGGCGGAGGACAGCCAGAGGCCGATCCGCGGCTGCAGGAAGCCGCGGAAGAAGGCCTCCTCGACGACCCCCGCCGAGAGCGCGGCGAGAATGCGGATGGCGAGCGGCAGGCCGGCGATCCACACGATCAGCTCGGGCGGCTTGGTGGGCGCCGCCCCCTCGGCCCCCAAGGCGTAGAGGAGGAGACCGAGGATCACCGAGGCCAGGAGGACCGCGAACCACGATCCCACCCCGGCGAGGACACCGACGCCGATCTCCCGCGGCACGTCCGGCGCGAGAAGGCCGAGCTGGCCGGCGAGCACCCGGCCGAGCGCAGGCCTGCGGGAAGGCTCCGGCGGCGCGGGCGGCGGGGACGGCGGGATCGCGGGGCGGGCGACCGGCGGCCAACCGCCGGGGAGCCAATCCGGCTCGGGCTCCGGCTCGGGGAGCACCGGCGCCGGGCGGACCGGCGAGGCGTTCTCCGCCATCCCCGCCATCCCCGCGTAGCCGGCGAGGAACCAGACGGCCATCGTTCCGATCATCAGGAAGTGAACGAAGAAGAGTCGCGGCGCAGTCAAGTGCGTGAGGTCCAGGGGCGGGGCCTCGCGGCCGAGGGTCGCTAGATTGCCGAAGAGCGCGATCCAGAAGAAGAAAGCGAGGGCGAGGAAGCCCAGCCCGCGCCGCCAGGAGCGGGCGAACCCCGGCGGCAGAAAGCCGCGCGCCGCGCATAGGCGGTCTACAAGGACGGCGGAGGCGAGGGCCAGGACCGGCGGCAGGAACCGGCGGATCTCTTCGATCCACGCCGGCTCGGGAGGATGGAGCGCCATCAGAGCTTGCTCTTCTGCCGGTAGCTGCGGAGGACGACGATCGCCGTGTTGAGGCGCTGGATCCGCCGGTTGCGCTGTTGGAGGGCCGGGGTGTCGTCCTGCGCCGGGATCTCGCCGCGCAACTCGCGCAGGTGGCGGTCGAGCTCGAAGGTGAGATGGTCCAGGTCGCTGCGCAGGAAATTCTTGAAGGTCCGCTCGTTGACCGTCGAATAGCCCTCGGCGATGTCGCGGGCCATGGAGTACGCGCTGCCGCCGGAAAAAGCCATGGGGAGAGATGATATCCCGAATCGGAGGACGGCCCCCGGTTCCCCACGAGCCGAGGCGGAGCAGGGCCCCCTACGGGGCGGACGGGTTGGGTTCCTGATAGAGCCCGAGCACGTTCCCATCCGGATCCGCGAAGCGTGCCATCAATTCCGGGGCATCCACGCCCAACGGCGGTATCTTTTCCGTCTATCAGTACTACATCTATGGTACACTACGTCCGAAAGGAGAGAGAGACATGATTCGAGCCACAGGAACGATCACGCTTACCCTAGCCCTGCTCCTCGCCCTCGGTACCGGCGGGCCCGCCCAAGCGGAGAAACCCGGCCCGCCAAAGGGATTGCCCGAGCAAAAGCAGACCATTGAGGACATCCGGGCCGTCGGTACCGCGATGTTTGCCTGGTACAAGGCCGAGATGGCTCCACGCCGTAGCGCCGAGGCCCACCACAAGGCCGAGGAGGCGGCCCGCGATCAGCAGACCGCCTCCTTAAGCGCGGTGCCGGCCATTTCCCGAGAGGAGCTGACGAAGATCCTCGTTCCCAAGTACCTGAAGCAGATCCCCGCCCAGGACGGTTGGGGGAATCCGTACGAGTTCTATCTCAACACTTCCGATCCCAACGCCATCCACGCCATGGGGCTGCGCAGCGCCGGCAAGGACGGCCGGTTCTCGCCCAACCCCTACGAGATCGGCGCCTTTTCTCCCGCGGACCAGGACCAGGACATCGCCTGGATGGACGGTTACTTCGTCCGCTGGCCGCAGGTGAAGTGATCTCGCGACAGCCTGCAAACCCAAACGACCGACAAACGAAAGCGGCCGGCATCCGCACAGGGTGCCGACCGCTCGCGAGGCCGACCGGATCGGAGGGTCGGTTTTCCGCCTTTGCAGTAGAGTCTCTTCATGGCGAGCGAGCAGAAACCCCGCATCGGCCTCGCCCTCGGGGGAGGATCGGCGCGCGGCTGGGCGCACGTCGGGGTGATCCGCGCCCTCCTGGAGATGGGGATCGCCCCGGACGTCATCGCCGGCACCTCCGCCGGAGCGATGGTGGGGGCCGCCTACGTCTGCGGCCGGCTCGACGACTTCGAGCGCTGGCTCTCCGGCCTGGTCTGGAGCGACGCCGTCTCCTATCTCGACTTCGGGCTCACGGGCGGCCTCGTCAAGGGTAAGAAACTCTTCAAGTTTTTCGCCCAGTACCTGGACGACCAGCCGATCGAAACCCTGCCGATGCCCTTCGGCGCGGTGGCGACGGATCTGGAGACCGGCGCCGAGGTGTGGATGAGGGAGGGGTCGCTGTTCGAGGCCGTGCGCGCCTCGATCTCCGTCCCCGGCCTCCTCCGTCCAGTGCTCCGCGAGGGGCGCTGGTGCGTCGACGGCGGCCTCGTCGATCCGGTGCCGGTCAAGCTCTGCCGCACCTTAGGCGCCGATCTCGTGATCGGGGTCGACGTCAACTCCGGCATCCTCGACTGGCCGATGGCGAAGTCGGCGACTGCGGAAAAATCGGCCGCGGAGGCCACCGACCGCGATCCCGAAGAGCCGAGTCTCTACGAGGTCGTCGAGCGCAGCCTCCGCATCGTCCAGGAGCGCCTCGCCCGCTCCCGTATGAAGGAAGACCCGCCCGACGTCCTCCTCCAGCCCAAGGTCGCCGAGATCGGCTTCATCGAGTTCCACCGCGCCGAGGACAGCTTCACGGCCGGACGGGAGATCGTGGTGGGAGCGGCGGCGGAGCTGCGGGAGAAGATCCCTAATCGAGCGGCTCGTCTCCCCAAAGACATCCGGTAACCGTGTTGTGTCCAGCGGCGAGCGCCTGCCGGTTGAGAGCCGCGGGGAAGACGCAGCGGGTGAAGGTGCAGCCCGAGAACCACTCTGGACGAATCCAACCGCGGAAGTGGACGCCGTCGAAGGCGATCCCCGTGAAGCGCACCTGGTCCGTGGGCGCCGCCAGGTCGTCCACCCCGGCCGGCGGCGCCTGGCCGCGGTTGACGACGTCGCTCCGCAGGATCGCCGGCGCCGCTTTCGCCTGCGGGGAGCGCTCGAAACGGACGAGATTGAAGTTCGAGACGTCCAGGTCGGCGCCTAAGAGGGTGCTGTCGACGAAATCGACCCGGGTCAAGTGCGTGCCGGCGAAGGAGCTCGCTTCGAAGCGGCTGCGCTCGAAGCGGACCCCGGAGAGGAGGAGCCCCGGCCGGCCCCCGGCGAAGGCGGCGCCCCAGGTCACCCCGGCGAAGGTGCTGTCGGCGAAGGTGACGGCGTTGACGTGCCCGCGAGCGAAGGTCAGATCGACGAAACGGGCGCCCGCGACCTTCCCGCCCGGCCATTCGAGCTCGCCGATCGTGGTCGGCGGCGCTGCCCCCTGCGCCGAAATCGCCGCTTCCAGGAGAAGGGCGTTCAAGCGCGCCATGTCGCTCGCCTTTTCGTTCCTCGCGAGGAGAACGGCCGCCCCGAGGAGCTGCCGGTCGGCCGCGAATCGGCGTCCGGCCCGCGCGAGCTCCGGGGCGTCCAGAGGGCGCGTCGAGCGCTCGATCCGGATGAGGAAAGCCCGGCGATCCCGTCCCTGCCAGCCGTGATAGAGGGTGAGGCCGGCCCAGAAAAAGAGCGCGAGGACGGCGAGGCCCAGCGCCAGCTCGACGGTGGCGAAGCGGGGCCTCGGGAGCGTTTCCCGATCGGGAGCCGCGGGGTACGGAACCGGCGCGGGGGCCGGGGTCGGCGCACCTGCCGCCGGATCGGGCTCGGTCATGTCTTCTCCTCGCTCCGCATTCTACCCCCGCTCGCGGTCTAGATCTTTTTCCGTCCCCTTCGCGCATTGACCCTGCCTCCCCTGCGGCATACCTTCGGCCCACCGAAAGAGAGGTATGTCCTGATGCAGAGTAGAGGCCGGTTTCTCGCGATGGGTGTGGGCCTCCTGGGCCTCGCCGTCTCCACCCTGAGCGTACCAGCAGAGGGGTCGGGATTCTCCCTCGAAAATCAGGGAGCGAAGGCGATGGGGATGGCCGGGGCGTTCACCGCCCAGGCCGACGACGCCTCGGGCGTCTTCTACAACCCCGGGGCGGTGGCCTTCCTCAAGAAGAAGGTCTCGGTCGGCCTGGGCGTCGCGGCGTTCTCGGACGGCCACTACCAGGGGCTGCCGCCGGGGATCGGCGCGGCGACGACCGGGAACGAGAACCAGCTCTTCACCCTCCCCGTTCAGGCTTACGGGGTCCAACCGCTCGCGCCGACCCTGAAGCTCGGGGTGGGCGTCTACTCGCCGTTCGGCTTCCGTACCGGCTGGCAGAACCCGGCCACCTTCCCCGGCCGGGCGGTGAGCACGGCGGCGGAGCTCAGGACCTACGACGTCAACGCCACTCTCGCCTGGCAGCCGACCCCCAGCCTGGGGATCGGGGCGGGGGTCGTCTACCGGAACGCCCAGCTGCAACAGCGCCACGGCCTAGAGAGCGTGGACCCGCTCTCCGGCAACCTCGTGGACGTGGCGAGCCTCTCCGCCAAGACCGACTACGACCGCGGCACCGGCTGGACCGCCGGGCTCCTCCAAGAGCTCGGCCCCGTCGCCGTGGGCCTCTCCTATCGGAGCCCGATCACCGTCCGCTTCGGCGGCTCCGGCCGGCTCACCCAGGTGCTCACCGGAGATCCCCAGATCGACGCCCTCACCCGCGCGAGCCTGCCCTTGGATCAGGATCTCGCGGTCTCCTCGCAGATCGTCTTCCCCGGCGAGGCGAACCTGGGGATCGCCGTGACCCCCATGGACACCCTCGTCATCGAGGCCGACGTCAACCGCACGGGCTGGAAGAAGTTCACCGGCCTGGACCTCGTCTTCCCCAACAACCCGACTCTCTCGGCGAGCCTCCAGGGGCCCTACAAGGACGTCAACAGCTACCGCCTGGGGCTCCGGATCGGACCACCCCGCGGCCCGCAGTGGCGGGTGGGCTACGCCCTGGAGCAGTCGCCGCAACCGGACGAGAGCGTCGGCCCCTTCTTCGCGGACGGCAAGAGAAGCGTCTTCGGGATCGGCTTCGGGATCGACTGGCTGGATATCGCCTTCCAGTGGGAAAAGCCGGCCGACCGCACGACCTTCGCCAACGTCGATGGCCTGAACGGTACCTATCGGGCGAGCATCTACCGGTTGGCGATCACGATCAGCCCGATGTAGGGGCGCTCCCGGTCGCCTCGCCGACGTTCCCCGCTTCCCCGGCCTGCCCGGCACTCCGGGCATCCTTGCGCACCGGTTGGACGATCGCCTCCATCCGCGCCTTCCGGCGGAGGTCGGAGGCGGCCCGGGCGGCGGTGCCGCGATCGGGGAAGCGTCCCACCCGGACGACATGGAGGACGCCCCGCGCGCCCTGGATTTCGACGACGTAGGGCGCGTAGCCCCGCCGGGAGAGCGCCGCCACCGTCTCCTCCGAGTTCGCGACCAGCGCGTAGGCTCCGACCTGGATGGTGTAGCGCCCCTCGCCGGACTCGCCGGACTCGCTGGAAGCGATGGCGGGCGAGGAGGGAGGCTCCGGAGGTTCCAGCCGCGGGCTGGGCTGACGGGCCGGGTGGGGCTTCACGGCGGCCAGGGGCGGCGGCGCCGGTGCCGGCTGAAGCGCAGCCGGGGGCGAGGTCTTCGGCAGGCCGATCGACTCTCCCGTACCCGCGATCGGTCCGGGCGTCTCCTCCGGCGCCGGCCCTGTCGGCAGCGCGATCGTGGGCTCGGTCGAGATCGGGCCGCCGCTCGCGGCCCCGGCGGGAGCCGCGGTCCCCGCCGCCTCGTTGAGGGCCTCGGCGATCGCCGATCCCGCCGGTGCCGCCGATCCCGCCGGCTCGGGATTCATCGCCACCGGGCCGGGATCGGAAACGGCGGGGGGCGGCGCCGTGGCGGGCGCGCTCTCCCGGGCGGGGAGAAGAGCGGGGCGAGGGAGGGCCGCCGCCTGGAGCGTCGTCCCGTTGGGCAGGCTCCAGTAGACCCCGACGAGCACCCCGGCGAAGAACAGCATCCCTCCCCCCAGGGTCAAACCCACCACGAGGAGGATCAGGGATTTCCGATCGAACAGAAAGTTGTACATGGCGGACATGGGTGTTCCCTCTCAACCGTTCCCGAAGTGCTTGATCGCCAACCGCGTGGCGAGGGGCTCTTTGGCTGCTTTCTTCTTGGGTCGGCCCTTGGCATCATAGGCGACCGCCTCCCCCACCGGCTGGCCGAGCCGGAAGGCCGCCTTCTCCCGCACCCGGCCGTCCTTGTGGTAGCGGACGACGGTGCCGTGGAGGAGCCCCTCTTCATAGGGGGCTTTCTCTTCGAGCTCCCCGGTGTCGTAGTAGGAGAGCGCCTCGCCATGGAGACGATCGGCCCGGTACCAGGCCCGCTTCACCACCCGGCGTCCCGGCCCATAGGCGATCGACTCGCCTTCGAGCTTGCCGGCGCGGTAGGCGAGCTCGGAGGTGAGCTGGCCGGCCTCGTCGTAGGCGAGGGTCGGGCCGTCGAGGAGGCCATGGGCGTAGGATGAGCGACGAAGCTCGCGGCCGGCGAGATAGAGGATCAGCTCGCCGTGCATCCGCCCCGCCCGGTAGCCCAGGCGCTGGCTGACCCAGCCGTTGGCGTCATAGAGGATGGTCTCGCCGTCCAAAAGGCCGTCTTTGAAGTGCGCGCGGAGGGCGGGGCGGCCGTCCGGCGAGTAGCGCACGAATTCGCCGTGGAGAACGCCCTGGCGGAAATGGGCGACCGAAGCGAGGAGCCCGGCGTCTCCGGCGGGCTCGCGGGTCTCGACCGCGCCGTCCAGGGCGGGCGGGGCAGGATTCGGTTCGGCGCTCAATTGATCTTCACCAGCCCACCCTTGACCGTCAGCATGCCGCCGCCGTCGACGGTCTGGCTGGCCGAGGCCTTGTTGGTGAGCGAAATGCCACCGTCGTTGGTCATCGAGGTGGTGGCTTTGTTCGTCAGATCGGTGCCGGCTTTGTTGGTCAACGCCGTTCCCGCCTGATTGGTCAGCTCGGTGCCGGCCTTGTTGGTGAACGACGTCCCCGCCGTCGCTTCGATCGTCTCGCCGGCCTTCAAAACCATTCCCTTCCCCGCCTTAATCGTGATCGCCCCGGTGACGTCGATCGAAAGATCGCCCTTAATCGTCAGAGTGTAGTCCTTCGCCACCGTGTGAGTGAAGGCGTCCTCGTCGTCGTGGGTTTCGGCCTTCGTCACCTTGACCGACCGGGTGCCGGCGACCTCGTGGGATTCGTTCCCGGTGCTCACCTTGACCGTCCGGTTCCCCTTGGCGACGGTCAGGCTCTCGTCTTTCTCTTGAATGGTCGCCGTGCGGTTGTTCTTGATCGTGATCGTCTCGTCGTTCAAAACATTTTTGGTGCGGTCGTGCTCGATGACGATGTTGACGTCCTTCTGGCCGTGGACGTAGATCTCCTCGCTGTCTTTTTTGTCCTCGAAGCGGATCTCGTTGCTGCCGCCGCCGCCCTTCGACGAGTTGCTCTTGACGGTGCTCTTCGTCTGCTCGTCCGGCAGCGTGTAAGGGACCGTCTGCTCGGCGTTGTAGACCGAGCCGGTGACGAGCGGCCGGTCGGGATCGCCCTCCAGGAAGGAGACGACGACCTCCTGGCCGATCCGCGGCAGGAAGATCTGCCCCCAGCTCTTCCCCGCCCAGCCGTGGGCGACCCTTATCCAGCAGGAGCTGTTCTCGTCGTTCGTCCCCAGCTGGTCCCAGTGGAACTGGACTTTCACCCGGCCATACTTGTCGGTCCAGATCTCCTCGCCCGACTTCCCCGTGACGATCGCCGTCTGGGTGCCGGGGATGATCGGCTTCGGCGTCGTCCGCGCCGGCCTAAAGGGAACGGTCGCGGGAAAGGCCTCGAAATGGTTGCCATAGCCCCCGGGCTCCCCCGAGTGGACGATCCGCGACAGCACCCAGTCGGCGTTGACGTCCGTGCGCGGGTGGCCGGAGAGGGTGAATTTGTATCCGGTGACGACGGTCCGCGAGTTGCTGTCGCCTGTGAGGAGCTTCGCCGGCACCTCCTGCCCCTCGATTCTGAGCTTGCCGCGCGCCTCTCCCTTGTCTTTCTTTAAAAAACCGCCGGGGTATTCATAGATCCGCCGCTTCGAGCCGTCGGTCACGACCGTCGAGTCGACGCTCGCGATCAGGTCGGTCGACGGGGTCTCGAAGTTGAAATCGTCCATCGCGTACTTGCCGGGGATCACCCTCTCCTCTAGCCGGCAGCTCATGGCGACCTCCTGCTGCACCCAGGTTTTGGAGGCTCCATAGCCGAGGGCGCCGCCTGACGGGCAGGCCGTAGCGGCGGTCGAGTCGTCGGCCAGCACCAGGGTGTGTTTGCCGTCGGCGTGCTCGAAATAGTAGAAAATCCCCTCGTCCTCGAACAGCCGGGAGACGAAACCGAAGGCGGTCTCCTGGTATTGCACGCAATATTCGCGCGGGTCGTAGGTGCCGGTCAGGCTGCGCTTGAAGTCGGTGAAGCCCATGTCTCCGAAAAGCTGCTCGGCAATGTCGGGCACCGATTTGTTCTGGAAGATCCGGCTGTCGGCCTCCTGGGTGAGCATCCAGAGCCAGGGGACGAGCTGGGCGTGGTAGATGGCGAAGCCCTGGTCGGCGCCGGGCTGGTGGACCGAGCCGGCGTAGGCGAAGCTCGAAACGAGACCGTTGATGTAGCGCTTGCCCTCGTCCGACAAATAGAGGGTGATCGTGGCGCTCTTGCCGACGATCTGGCTGAAATCGACCGCCGGATCTTCCGAGCGCATTTCGAGCTCGAAATGGAAGAGGCCGGAGATCCGTTCCTCGCCGGAGAACGAGCGCAGCAGAAGCTTGTCCGTGCCGAGCGGGGTGCTCAGGGTGGCCTGGAGGGCCGTCTGCGCGTACACTGCCACGCCCTACCCCCGCACCGTGTAGACGAACGAGCCGCCCAGGCTGTCGTCGAGCGAGACGTGGATGCCCGAGAAACCTTCGCCCAAGGCGATCCGGCCGAGGAGGGCCGCGGCCATCTCGGGAAGGAGGGTCTGGGTCAGAATGTGATCGATGTTCCGCGCCCCGCTGTCGACCTCCGTGCAGCGCGAGGCGATCGCCTCGACCAGCTCCTCGCCGTAGGTGAGCTCGGCGTGATGGCTGTCCCGCACCCGCTGGCGGATCTTCGCGAGCTTCAATTCGACGATCTCCCGGATCTGCGAGTCGCCCAATGGATAGTAGGGGACGGTCACCAGGCGGCCGAGGAACGCCGGCTTGAAGTGCTTCAAGAGCGCCGGCCGGATCTCCTCCGCCAAGCGCTCGAAATCGGGCCGCGTCGCCTCGCCGTTCCCTTCCTCCCGGCAGAGCCTCACGATCCCCTCGGCGCCGGCGTTGCTCGTCATCAGGATGACGGTGTTCTTGAAATCGACCGCCACCCCCTCGCCATCCTCCAGGGTCCCCTTGTCGAAAACCTGATAGAAGATCTCCGCCACGTCCGGGTGGGCCTTCTCCATCTCGTCCAGGAGGACGACGCTGTAGGGCCGCCGCCGCACCGCCTCGGTGAGCACGCCGCCGCTCCCGTACCCCACATAACCCGGGGGCGCCCCCTTGAGCGTCGAGACCGTGTGCGCCTCCTGGAACTCGGACATGTTGACGACGATCAGGCTCCGCTCGCCACCGTAGAGCAGCTCGGCCAAGGTGAAAGCGGTCTCCGTCTTCCCCACTCCGGAAGGGCCGACGAGCAGGAACACTCCGATCGGTTTTCCCGGATCGTCGAGCTTCGCCCGCGAGGTGCGGATGCGGCGGGCGAGGGCGTCCAACGCCTGGGGCTGGCCGACGATCCGCTCGCCCATCTTCGCTTCGAGCGCGAGGACCGCGCGGACCTCGTCGAGCTGCATCTCCCCGGCGGGGATGCCGGTCCAGGCGGAGACCACGGAGGCGACGGCGCGGGCGTCGACGGCGACCGGCACCATCGGCTCCTCCCCCTGGATCGCCGCCAGCTCCTCGCGCAGGCGGCCGAGGCGCTCGCCCTGGCGGACGGTGCGCTCCGCGGTTGCGGCATTCGCTGGATCGTCGGCTTCGGTCGCCTCCGCGGCATCGGCGGCATCCGCGCGGGAGGCGAGCTCGTCCTCGATCTTCCGGATCTGCTTGACGAGCTTCAATTCCCGTTTCCAGCGCGAGGCGAGCGAGCGGTGCCGGGCCTCCAGGAGGCCGAGCTCGGTCGCCAGGCTCTCCGCCGTGCTCATTTCGTGGCCCCCGCCACCGAAGTGCCCCACCGCCCGGTCACGCCGGAGACTCGCCCGTTCGCTCTCGATCCGCAGCATGTCGCGGGCGACCGCCTCGATCGCCTCGGGGGTGCCGTTCTGGGCCAGGGCCACCCGGGCGCAGGCGGTGTCCAGGACGCTGATCGCCTTGTCCGGCAGCTGGCGGCCGGTGATGTAGCGGTGGGAGAGGGTGACGGCGCCGCGCACCGCCTCGTCGAGCACCCGCACTCCGTGGTGCTTTTCGAGATGGGAGGCGAGGCCGCGCAGCATGTCGATCGCCGTCGGCTCGTCCGGCTCGTCCACCTTGACCACCTGGAAGCGCCGGGCGAGAGCGGGATCTTTCTCGAAATACCGTTTGTATTCGGCCCAGGTGGTGGCGGCGATCGTCCGCAGCTCGCCCCGCGCGAGAGCCGGCTTCAAGAGGTTCGCCGCGTCCCCCTGCCCCGCCGCCCCGCCGGCGCCGATCATCGTGTGGGCCTCGTCGATGAACAGGATGATGGGAGTGGGCGAACCCTTCACCTCGTCGATCACCGAGCGCAGGCGGTTCTCGAACTCCCCCTTGACCCCGGCACCGGCTTGGAGGAGCCCGAGGTCCAGGAGCCGGAGCGAGACCTTGCGATGGGCCGGCGGTACGGCGCCGGCCGCGATGCGGAGGGCGAACCCCTCGACGACGGCGGTCTTCCCCACCCCCGCCTCGCCGGTGAGGATGGGGTTGTTCTGCCGCCGCCGGGTGAGGATGTCGATCACCTGGCGGATCTCTAAGTCCCGGCCGCGGATGGGATCGATGAGCCCGGCCCGGGCGCGGGCGGTCAGATCGACCGTGTAGAGATCGAGCGCCGGGGTCGCCGGAGGACCGCCGGCCGGCCGCGTCAGCGTGCCGTCGGACAGACTGTCTTCGCCGGCACCGGCCGCGTCCGGCTGGGTGCCCGGCGTCCGCGTGGGCGCTCCCCCGTCCTCCCCTGAGCCGCGAACCAGCTCCGTGACGTCCTGGCGCAGAGCTTCGCGCGGGATCTTGCTGAGGCCGGGAGCGGACTGCAGGGCGATCCCGCGCAGGACGTCGTTGTCGAGGAGGGCGAGGAGAAGGGCTCCCGAACGGATGGCGTTCTCCCGGAAGTCGAGCGAGGTGCGGAGCCAGGCCTCGCGGAGGAGTTGGAGCACCTGGGGGGACATCGCGGGAGTCCGGCTGTTGCCGCGCCCGAAGGTGCGCAGCGTCGCCGACAGCTCATGGGAGATCGTCTTGGCGTCGATCTCGTAGTAGCGCAGGATGCGCTGGAGGTCGGTCTCCGGCGCCGGCGGAAGGTCCAAGAGCCGGGAGAGGAAGTGCTCGATCTCGACGTTGTAGTGCGTCTCCGCCACGCACAGCCCCGCCGCCCCTTCGAGCGCCTTGCGGCAACTCGGGTTGAGCTTCTCGATCAGTCCCTTGAGGTCGACGGTCACGGCAAACTGCTGATTCTAAGAGGACAGAGCCGGCGGATCTTAGCAGTCCGGCGCGGGGGCGCGGGGTCGGGAGGATGGGAGTAGATCTTATTTGGTCCTTCCGAAGAGAGGGGCCGGCTGCTCAGCGGATGAATTGGATGGGACAGACCGCCGCTTGCGCGACTCGATCGAGCTCGTGATGATCGCTGGTTAGGACAGTGCCGTCTTCCAGGATGGCAAGGGCAAGGACGAAGCAGTCGGCCAGCGATACCCGCCGCCACTCGGCCTTGAGCTTCCCGGCCGTTCGCCAGAGGTCTGTCGAGATCGTGTGTACAAGCTCGATGCCGAGTTCCGCCAGGATTCCGTCGAGAGCCGCCGCGTCCTTTTCGCCGGCTCGCCGGTAAATGTCGTAATAAACTTCACAGGCGTTGATGGCGTGGATGATGCAGCGCTGGCGAGGGTTTTTCAGAGCCTCTACCACAACCTCAGCACCAAGCTCTTGCTGCAGAAATGCGATGACCGCGCAGGAATCTAAAACGTAGAGGCCGTCAGCGGACAAACTTCCGTTCCTCGATCTCCAACTCCTCGAACTTCTGTCTCGCGAAATCCTCGCTTGTCGACATCAGTCCCCGGCCGACGCCCATGACCTTTTCGATCCGCGCCCTTCGCTCCTCGGGAGAGAGATCGCGAAAAGACCGCTTGTCCTTGGCGAGCTCCTCAGCCAATGCCGCCATGCGGCCCTGCCCCTCGGGCTTCGCGCTTCGGTCCGCCTCGTTCTCCGCGGGTACGAGCACGATCAGTTCCACCGGGCCTGAACGGATGGACTCCGGGAACTCCACCACCGCACGATGGTCTTCCGGAATCACGACGCGCATCCGATGGGTTTGCATAGCTGAAGTCTACCATGGCCACCAAGACGCACCCTCTAGATCTTCTTTGATCCTTAAGCGAGGGAGACGAGGCCGCCCTCGGGCCGCCATACTCCCTTTCGACCGAGGAGGAACCGCTTTGGGCTTCGCCGCACGTCTGGGGGACATGGTCCTCCAGGACTCTCCCCACTGCCACGCGCCGATCCACCCGCCGGCGCCGGTGCCGACGCCGTCGGCCCATCCGGCTCTGCCTTTGGCGATCATCAAGGGGGAACCCACGGTGCTGATCGGCGGCCAGCCGGCGGCGCGTCTCACCGATACCACGGCCCCCTGCATGCTCCCCGGCTGTGTGCCGGGAGGCCCGGGGATGATCACCCTGGGCAGCGCCACGGTGCTCATCGGGAATATGCCGGCGGCGCGGGTGAACGACATGACCGCTCACACCTCCTGCGTGGCGCCCATCCCCGGTCCGGTCGGCAAGGTCGCTGCCGCCCGGCTGCCCCACCGTGATGATCGGGGGCTAGCCGCTTGCGGCCGGGCCACCTCGCCTCCTTCGCTCCCCTCTGCCCCGTCTGCCGGGCGCGCGGCGTCGAGTCGCCGGTCGCTCTCGCCGAGGTCTATCGAGAGGAAGGGGAGCACGTCGTCGAGGGCGCCCTCCGCTGCATCGATCCGGGCTGCCTCTCCGAGTTCCCCATCCTCGACGGCATCCCGCTCCTCCTCCCCAACCTCCGCGCCTACATCGCCGGGTCGATCGATGCGATCTCCTCCCGCGACGACCTCTCGGCTGGCACCCTGAGCCTCCTCGGCGACTGTTGCGGCCCCGGCTCCTCCTTCGACATCACCCGCCAGCACCTCTCGACCTATGCCTGGGATCACTATGCGGATCTCGATCCCCAAGAGGTGCATCCCGAAGAGGTGCCAGCCGATTCGCAGGATTCGCAGAACGCCCCGGGCTCGATCCTGCGGGTGCTCGCGAGAGGCCTCGATCTCCTAGGCGATCTCCCGCCGGGACCGATCCTCGATCTCGGTTGCGCCACGGGTCGGACGACCTTCGCCTTAGCCCAAGCCATCCAAAGCCCGACCGGGTGCCAGGTGCTCGGCGCGGACCTGGGGTTCCCCATGCTCCGCCTCGCCTCCACCGTCCTCCGCCGGGGGCAGGTGCGCTACCCGCGGCGCCGGGTGGGCCTGGTCTACGACCGTCGCGACTTCCCGGTCTGGCTCGCCGGGAGCGAGAGGGTCGACTTCTGGGGCTGCGACGCCACCGCTCTCTCCTTCCGCGAGGGGAGCTTCGCCGCGATCGTCGCCTTGAACGTCCTCGACTGCGTACCCTCCCCCTACGATCTCCTCGCCGCCCTCCCCCGGCTCCTCGCTCCGGGCGGCAAGGCTCTCCTCACCTGCCCTTACGACTGGTCTTCGGGCGCCACTCCGGTCGAAGCCTGGATCGGCGGTCACTCCCAGCGCGGCCCGGCAGAAGGGGCGGGCGAGCCGGCCCTCCGCGCGCTCCTCACTCCCGGAGCGCACCCGGCGGCGATCCCGGGCTTGCGGATCGTCGCCGAGGAGGAATCGGTGCCCTGGCGGGTTCGGCTTCACGAACGGAGCGCGGTCTTCTACCGCGTGCATCTCCTCGTGGTCGAGAGAGACCGGGACGTTTGAGAGGCGGTGAAAGAAGGGACCGTCCGCACGACAGGGAAAGCTTTCCGCCCGCGATTCAAGGAGCGGCTAAAACTATCCATACTCGAACCAGTAGTTAACCTTCCCTGCCTTCATCTCTACGCAGCCGAATTTATTGGAACGCTAACGCTTTGGGCTGGATCGCCCGCAGGGCTGCCTGGACATGGGCGGCGGGATGCCGCTTGGGGGCTTCCGCGATCGAAAGCTTCTTCAACTTTTCTCGAAGCTACAGCTGGCGGTAGATGTCCCGCGGGCGCTTGACGCGGGCGCCGGGGAAGGGGTCGACCCGGGCGGCGCGCGCCACGTCGAGGGCGAAGGTCGCGCACTGCCGGCATTCGAGGTTGAAGCTGTAGTTGCTCGACTTGTACTCGGAGATCTTCGCCATCGCGGCCTGCGCCTGGTCGCGGCTCACCTCATAGGTGCGGAGCTTCAGGCCTGGCTTACTGAAGGCGCTCTCGTCGCGGTGCACCCGCCCGGGAACCCCGGCGTGCATCCGGCCGAGATCCTTGGAGGGCTGGAAGGAGCCGAAGTTGGCCGGTGAGAAGCCCCAGGTCTCGTTCTTGCCCGAGGGCGTCTCCACCGATACGAAGGTGTGTCCGGCGACCTCCTCGGGGAGCTTCGCCGAATCCTGGCCCTGGTGCATGTAGGAGCCGAGGACGATCTTGTAGCCCTCGGTACGCGGCTGTACCGCCGTCCGGGCGCCAGGAGCGGCCGGAGTCGCGGCCGGCCGCATCTGGGCGGCCTGGACATGGACGGCCGGACCGTTCGCGACCGGTCTGGGTGCGATCTTGGGCTGGACGGGACCACCGAGCGCCGCCTGGACATGCGACGCGACCGGGCGCACCGGGCCGTTCGCCATCTTGGGCTGCGCCGCCGCCATCATCCCCATGCGCTCCGCCTCGGCCTCCAGGTTGGGGTCCTGCACGACCGCCACCCCGTTGCCGAAGGGGTTCCGCACCCGCCCGGCGCGCTGCTGCACGACGTGGGTGAGCTCGTGGCCCAGGAGGCGCTGGCCGTGGGTGGTGTGGGGGTTGTACTGGCCGGAGGCGAAGTAGATGTCCGTACCGTGGGCGAAGGCGAGAGCGCCGATCGCCGAGGCTTCCGGGCCGACGTGGATGCGCACGTCCGAGAAGTCGGCGCCGAGCGCCTTTTCCATCTTCTCGCGCACCGGCTCCGGGATCGCCTGGCCGGGACCGCGCCGCGAGCGCAGGAGGTTTTCCGGCATCTGCATGGAGAAGCCGTCGGGAGAACGCTGCACGGAACCCCGGGTCTGGAGCACCGCCGACTGCGGCCGGCCGCCGAGGAAGGCTCCCTGGATGACGTTGCCGGCATGGGTGGTCATAGCATCGGCTCCTGATCCGCCGCGGACGGAGGTCCGGCAGATTGGAATAGGATAGCAAGAGGGCGGCCGCCGCACCCGCCGGGAGGGTGATCTAGACCTTTTTTGATCCCTACTGGTATCTCGCTTTCTTACGGCCTCTCGGTTCCACCGGTTCCTCCCAATCCCAGCTCGAAGTCCTCGCCCTTTTGGCGTACTTGCTGCCGGTGGTGTGGTACAGCAGCTCGTTGGACACTTCTACCCCGTGCCGGGTATCCGGTGTAAGGCTCCGCTCCCGAATTTTTTCATAAACCCACTTGAGGTTCGGGTCGTCCCAAAGAATCTTCCTCTTGTTACGTGGGTCGCTCACCGAGCTGAGGGCCTTCTTATAGAATGTCTTTGATCTTCTATTTTCAAGCAGATCTTCAAGGGTGGACTTGATCTGCGCTCCCTTGGCCTGGTTTTCGTCCCCTGGTCCGATCCAAATATTCCAATCCCGATTGAAAATCTGGTCTGCATAGCTCAGCAGGGATGTTCCCTTCTCTCGTACCCTGTCGAAGCCGTTCCTATTTAATGGTGGAATTGACAATCTGGCGAGACTTAGAATCTCGTTGAAATCTTGACGGTCGTCATCCATGAGAGCCTTGTTCATCGATCTCTTCCAAAGGTCCCAGGCCACTCGGTGGCGGCGATGGATCGTCGGGATGCGAAAAGATTTCCCGTTGTTGAGACTATGCTCCACCATGTAGGTCTCACCGTTTTCCTCGGCTTTAGCATAGGTCTCGCTCTTGATCGCCGTGTCGAAATCCGGGCGGCCCTCGATCTGATACACGTCGTTCACCTTCAGGATCTTCAGTGTTCCCTTGGTCATCTGAACCGCGCCCGGCACGGCTTGGGTAGGAAGCGGGCGGCGCGGGGCCGGCGGTACCGGTACGATCCTCGGGGCAGGCGGCGCCGCCGGAGCCGGCCCGCGGCCGAAAGACGCCTGGATGGGGGACGCCGGGAGAGGCCGTGGAGCGACGGGGAACGTCGCGGGCCCGCCGGCACCGGGCCGCGCCAGGGCCGCCTGAATGTGGGCGGCAGGGCCGGCAGCGACCGGCCGGGGTGGCTGCGGCGGTGCGGCCTTGGGCTGAACGGGACCGCCGAGCGCCGCCTGGACGTGCGCCGCGACCGCGCGCAGCGGGCCATTCGCCATCGTGGGCTGCGCCGCGGCGAGCCTCCCCAGGCGCTCCGCCTCGGCCTCCAGGTTAGGATCCTGAACGACCGCCACGCCGCTCCCGAAGGGATTTCTCACCCGCCCGACGCGCTGCTGGACGACATGGGTCAGCTCGTGGCCGAGGAGGCGCTGGCCGTGGGGAGTGTGGGGGTTGTACTGCCCGGAGGCGAAGTAGATGTCCGTACCATGGGCGAAGGCTAAAGCGCCGATCGCCGAGGCCTCGGGACCGACGTGGATGCGCACGTCCGAGAAATTGGCGCCCAGCGCCTTCTCCATCTTCTCGCGCACCGGCCCGGGAATCGCCTCGCCGGGGTCGCGCCGCGAGTGCAGGAGGTTTTCCGGCAGCTGCAGGGAAAAACCGTTGGCAGAGCGCTGCACGAAACTCCGGGCCTGCGGCACGGTGCAGGGCGGCCGGCCCCCGACGAAGGCCCCCTGGATGACATTGGTAGTCATGCCGTCTTCCCCTCTCCTCTGGATCTCTTGGGTGAGCGCGGCGATCTTAGCAACGGAACCGGCAGACCCTTAAGGCGTCGCCTGAGATTTAGATCTTTTTTGATCCTCCCGAAAGCCCAGCTGTCCCGACGCCCCACCTATAATTTTGCAGGATTCAAGGATGCCTGGCCCCCGACCTCCCTTAGCGCCCCACGTGCAGGCCGCGATCGCTCGCGGCGCCGGACACCCTTCCGGGACCACCTCACCCGCGGCCGCCCAGCCGCGCGCGATCGCCCCGGTCCGCCCGCTCGCCCCGCACGTCCAGGCCGCCGTCGGCCGCGTCGCGCCGCCCTCGGCCGCGCAGCCTAAGGCCGCGACGAGCCCGGGAACGACGGGAACGACGAGCAGCGGGCCGGCGACCTCAGCGGCGTCCGCGACCGGCGGCCGGGACGCCTTCGGCTTCGTCACCTACACCGACCAGAAGACCCCGACCTCTCCCCCACCGCCGCCGCGCTGGCCGGTCTACTCCCTCCACTGCGGCGAGGGCGGCTGCCGCATCCAGGACGTGCGCACCGGCCGCTGGCGGGAGCCGGGCTCGATGTACGCCGGCTTCGTCCGCATGGGCTCGGGAGGTACGGTCTACATCTCGCCCCGTCCCGACCCCAAGGTCCCCGGCGACAGCCACCCCACGATCGCCTCCGGCACTCCCGAAGGCCAGGCCGGCCGCCGCGCCCTCGTCGCCGCCGGCGAGGTGGGAATCGTCGACAACCGGATCGTCGGCCACAATGACAAGACCGGGCACTACAAGACGCGGAAGAACTACTGGCAGTCGGGCATGCCCTCGGATCTCTACCACCCGTTCACCGAAGACCCGCTCAACTGGTACAAAACGAAGGAGCGGATGGGCGGGCGGCGAGAGCCGGCGGAGCCCACGCCGTAGGTCCGCAGCTCGGGGGTGGCGCAGCCCCCACGCGCAGCTCCTATTTGCACATGTGTTTCCCTGTGTTTGACGGCAGTCAAAATCTTCGCATACGCTAGAAACGCCGCTGATTCGGCCCACGCGGTCGCAGCGGCGCGGTATAGGGATCGATTCCCCTTGGTCCCGAATGCCGGATTTCGACTTCCGCGGGTACCGGGCAGGAAGGGTCTCCGCCGCCTTTTTCCCCAGAAAAGGAGAAAGTCGATGTCCGATCTGAGCAAGCTGCCGCAAGCGTCCAAGGCCTGTTTACCCCCCGGCGTCACCGACCCGCACGGCAAGGATGCCTTCGAGGTTCGCTTCGGCACGGCGACTGTCGAGGCGGCGCCGACCGGCAGCGTGAAGCACCCGACGAATGGCGATGAAGAACTCTATCCCGACAAGTCCGGCACCTACACGAAGTGCCTGAAGCAGGATCGCCCCGGGGTCGTCAACCCCAAAGCGTTCAAGCTCTTCCGGGACGCGCTCGGCAGCGCCGATGGGACGAAGATCGGCACCGCCGACTTCGAGGTCAAGGGCCTCCTCGGCGCCGGCCGAAAACTGAACGGTCCGCTGGGGGCGTTCGCCCTCACCCTGGTGGGCGCGGACTCCCAGCATTTCGGCGATCCGCTCGTGCCTCCTGCTCCGAAGCTCGCGAGCCCCGAATACGCGACCGAGCTCGTGGAGCTCTATTGGGCCTCGCTCCTCCGCGACGTGGCCTTCACCGACTACGGGACCAACCCGACCGCCATCGCCGCCGCCAAGGAGCTGACGGCGCTCGGCGCCTACTACGCCGGTCCTGTCGACGCCAAAGGCATCGTCACGACCGACCTGCTCTTCCGCGGCGGCCTGACGCTCCCGGCGAAGAAAGGCAAGCCCACGACCTACTTTGCCGGCGAGACCGTCGGCCCGTACATCTCGCAATTCGCCATCCGGCCGACCCATCTCGGCGTCCAGCCCATCAATCAGAAGTTGAACACTCTGGCCGCCGGTGTCGACTACCTCAAGACTCTGAACGCCTGGGCCGCCATCCAGGATGGCGTGAACCCGCTCGCGCCGCCGCAGCCGGGCGCCCACCGGCAATACCTCCACGACGGTCGCGGGCTGGGCGCGTTCACCCATGTCGACGAGCTCTACCAGGCGTATTTCGTCGCCTATCTCGTGCTGAACACTCTGGGCATCGGGCCGAACCCGGACAGCCCCTATCTCGGCTTCAAAAATCAGCAGCCCTTCGGAACCTTCGGCGGACCCGACATCGCGGCCACTCTCGGTGCGGTCGCGCGCGCCGCGATCAACTCGGTCTGGTACCAGAAATGGATCGTTCACCTCCGTCACCGTCCGGAGTCCGGCGGCGGCATTGTGGAGCTCATCGAGAGCGGCCAGGGCAACGCGATCGACGGCAAGGTGGACCCGATCGTGCTCAATTCGGCGGCGCTCCAGCAGAGCCAGCTGCAGAACGGCAGCTCCCTTCTCTCGCAGGCTTTCCCGGAAGGATCGCCCGCCCATCCCGCCTATCCGACCGGCCATGGCACCGTGGCCGGCGCCTGCATCACCGTCCTCAAGTTCTTCTTCGACGGCGGAGCCAAAATCCCCAATCCGATGGTCCCGGCGAGCGACGGCCTGAGCCTCCTGCCCTACACGGGCGCCGATGCCTCAGACCTGACGGTGAACGGCGAGCTCCACAAGCTCGCCCACAACATCTCCTTCGGCCACGGCATCCACGCCGGCATCCACTGGCGCAGCGACACCGACTACTCGATCCTCCTCGGCGAAGCCGTCGCGCTGACCTTCCTCCAGGACCAGGCCTGGACCTACAAGGAGAACTTCTCCATCACCCTGACCAAGCTGGACGGCTCGACGGCGACGATCAAGAACTTCTAGGTTGGACACCAGGAGGACCGTCCAGCGTCCAGTCGTGTGCAGAGACTCTGCTCCCTCTTGGACACTGGACGGTCCTCTCCTCCGCAATCCGCCCACCCCGAGTGTGGATCGCACACTCCCAGCGCCCGAGGAAGAGGTCTCAGCAGGATCTTTAAACCGCTGACCTGCCTGAAGAAAGCCGATACGGCGCTCGTCTCCTCACTCTCGACGCCCTGTTGAGCTTTCAGGGAGCGGACAGCTTCTGGAACCGTCACAGCTCGCTCCACTTGCACACGAGATCGTCGATTTCTGAACACCATAGCCTCCTTTTGGACGCCACTAGCGTCCAGTTGAACACCAGAAGCTTCCTCTTGGACGCGGAATAGCTCATTTTGGACGCGGAAAAGAGCATCTTGAACGCCGAGATCATGATATCTGGACGAGAAATCAATCAGTTGGACGCAAAGATGTTGATTTTGAACGCGGACATGCTCATCTTCTCGTGCAATACGTTGATCTTCGTGTGCAAGATGCCGATCTTCGTGTGCAAGACGTCGATCTTCGCGTGCAAAGCGTTGATCTTCCCGTCCAAAATGACGATCTTCGCGTCCTACATCCAGAATTCACGGCCCAACAGGAGCCTGTCGGCCGCCTCTTTCCTCGAATCGAGCAGCTGTAGGCTCGATCGGCCTCTCTCTTGGAGGGTCTCCGTGGCCAGCCACCTCGCCCACTCTGCCTGCATGCTACGCTTTCTTGCCTAGAGGTCGGGCTCAGACGGGTTCTTGTGCTCGGATTGCGCGCCCACCGGAGCCGGAGGTTCCCGATGTCAGCGATCGCGCTCTCTCCTCCGCTCGACTACCCGGAGTCCGACGGCCGGCTCCTGGCTGCCTGCGCGGCGGCAGCCCTAAGCTCGCTTCGCGCCTCCCTCCACGTGGTACGATAGACTCCATGAGGACTCAGATCCGCTCGATCAAGCAAACTCCTCTCGGGAAGTATTCACGGGACGAAATCCGGACCGCCGTGACTGGAGTGCATGTACTGGAAACCGCTTCTGGCGGCTCCTGGGAAGTTCGCACGCTCGGAGAAAAGGGATACACGAAGCTCTTTGATGCTCGCAAGCCAGCGATTCAATACGCAAAAAAGCTAAAGCCGGGCGCCGATGTTGTCGTGCATCAGCTGGAGCCCAAGAAGGTCACGGTGGTTCACTCCGACAAGACCGTAAAGCGCATGGACCTCAAAGCGCCCAAGCTCCGCTGAGTTGCAGCGATGGCCAAGGTCCCGTCGACCTACGATGACAACGTATTCATCAACTGCCCGTTCACGGCAGACTACCAAGATCTCTTCCGCGCTCTTGTCTTTGCCGTCCTAGACTGCGGCTTCATACCTCGCAGCTCGCTCGAAAAGGGCGATTCCGGAGAAACGCGAATCGACAAGCTCTATCGGATCATCAGCGACTGCCGCTATGGACTTCACGACATCTCCATAACCGAACCGGACGCACAGCACAACTTGCCTCGCTTTAACATGCCGCTGGAGCTCGGAATCTTCCTCGGCGCCAGGAAGTTTGGCTCTCCAGCCCAGCGGACCAAAAGCTGTCTCATTCTCGATCGCGAGCGCTATCGGTACATGATTTTCTGTTCCGACCTCTCGGGACAGGACCCAAAGTCGCACAACGGCACCGAAGCGGATGCGATCAAGAGTGTCCGCAGCTGGTTGCGAGCCGAACGACAGACCGTGCGTCTGCTCAGCGGCGAGCGCATGGTTCAACGCTTTGACAAGTTCAAAGTCGATCTACCGCTCATCGCCGACACGCTCAGACTGGAGCCGGACTCGTTAGAGTTCCACGACCTGCCGACGGTCATCGAGGAATGGCTCCTTACGAATCCGCAGTAGCGGCGCTTCGCCCGGCTCCTTGGGGTTGCCTTGCGTTGCGCAAGTGGATGACGCACGAGGACCCGTCAAACGGGCTGAATCCACACCTCGGGGTAAGGCTCCGCGAAGCGCTCGAACTAAGAGGTCCTTCCCAGGTATTTATCCTCGAGGTGGTGCCGATAGGCCAACTCGTCGAGACCGGCTCCACAAAGGATGCCGAGTAGCGACCGGACGATCGGAGTCAGACTTGCGCTTTCCTCGCTCGGCGGTGCGGGAATGCCTACCGGGGCCGGCCATTCGCGCCGCACCTCGTCCAGGATGTGCGGCTCGATGGGACCATGCTCCCGCTCAAGCTCGGCGAGGAAGTTGGCGAGACGGTCCTGCTGCGGAGGGTCCTCGGTCGGCATGAAGAAATCATACTCCAGCTCCGCGTTACCGCAGCTCCTAGGAAAAGAGGGGACGGTCGGAGAGGCGATCTTCGTCCAAGGCCTGGATCAGGTACTCGCCTGTCTCCTTCTGCTCCTCTGCGTCTCCTTCTTCCATCCAGGAGCGAAGAAGCTCCACCAGCTCTCCGCGAGGATTCCGGGAAGGCAGGTGCTGGTCAAGAAGGCGGAGAGTCAGGGTGTCCGCAGGCAGGCCCTGCCGCTCGGCCTCATGCTGAAGCCGATCTTCAAGATCCGGTGGAAGGCTCAGGGTCAGAGTCATAACTCTTCACGGCTCACTCTCTTCCTGTGGAAGGGTAGCACGCCCTAGGGGAGACCGAGGGCTGTATGACTGCCTAACGCCTACCCTTCCGTACATACCGCCGGTGCCCAACGACGCCGTCCTGCCCGCCCGCGTACGTCTTCGCCCCGGAGGGCGGCCAGGGCGGTTGAGGCGGCGCGGTAGCCGATCTCCTCCGGCTGCTGGGCGGTCACCGCGAGGAGGATGCCGTCCTCACCTTTCGGCAGGCACCTTTCGGTCCTGCTGCTCCTCGGTCGCCATGGAGAAATCATACTCAGGCTCTGCGTTACCGCAGCTCAGGGGAAAGAGTGGGCGGTCGGAGAGGCGATCTTCGTCCAAGGCCTGGATCGGGTACTGGTCTCTCGGCAGCTGAGAACCCTTAGCCAACACGTGCGCCTTGAGTGCTTTCCCCAAGCTCTCGGCTATAAGCGGTGGCACCGCGTTGCCCACTTGTACATAGTGTTTTGAGAGGAATGGTCCAACGAATTGAAACGAGTCTCTGAACGACTGAATACGCGCTGCCTCTCGGACCGTAATGGTGCGATTTAGGAGTGGGTGTATGTAGCTGCCCCAATGTGGGTCGCACTTGGTGAGAATGGTCGCGCTGAGCCCGTCGCGTGAGAGGCGACCGTAGCGCTTGGTGTGATCGCTGAGTCGAGCACGCTTCATGCCATCCGGAAGATAGCTACGCGGTATGTCTCTCCAGTTGCCCCCTTCCGGGACGTAGCTAATTCGCTCCAACATGAGGGATGAGAGGTCGTGGGCTACATGGTTGCACACGCGGCGAAGGCGACCACGAGCCTTCTTCTGGAACGGCGTGGTGGGGGCGGCGGCCTTCGCGGTCTGGTCGCCGACTGGCGTCTCGGCTAAGTCCCCTATCGCGTCCCACACGGTTACGAGCGGGAGCGTCGATCCGGTCGGCTGCCAGCGGTGGAGGTAGCTGCCCTGGACGTTGCCCTTCTTCTTTCCCGCCGGCTTCTTGCCAGGGCCATGAGTGCCCGGCGGGAACAGGGAGTCCTCCCAGCCGAGCCGTGTGGCGACGACGAAGACCCGCCGCCGCTCCTGCGGTACCCCGAAGTCTTCCGCGTGGAGAATGCGGATCCCCACCTCGTATCCGAGCTTCGCGAGACTTTTGCGAATCTCGCCGACGATGCTGCCACCGCCGATCGTGAGCATTCCCGGCACATTCTCCATCACCAGAGTCTTCGGCTTCAGGGCCGCGACGATCCTCAAGTAGTGACGGAAGAGCTTTGCGCGCCGACCGGACGCCGACCGCGCATGATTGTTGTAGCTAAAGGACTGGCAAGGTGGCCCACCGGCTAGGCAGTCGAGCTCGCCCGGGGCGAGGCCGGTCGCCTTGAGTAGCATCTCGGGGACAACCCTCTCGACATCGCCCTCGATGAACACGGTGTCGGGAAAGTTGTGCCTGAAGGTTTCTGCGGCGTGCGGGTCGCTGTCGACGGCTGCAAGAATCTTCCAGCCGGCCTGCCGAAAGCCGTCGGCAAGTCCTCCGGCACCGGCAAAGAGGTCGACGCAGGTAAACCGTCGCCTGTCCGACCGCAGGTGCTCCGTCGGTTCCGCCCCTCTTACGCTACCCACCCCGGCATTGTATACCAGCTTGCATAAACGCCCGCAACGCCGAAAGTTCGTCACATCAGTTTGACTTCTGGAGGAGGTATGTTACCCTGCCCCTACTGTGATTCCATTTGCCACGCCTTGCTTCAGCAAAAAACCTACCCTCGATCTGAACCGGGTAGAGACGCTCTTATTCTGCCGCGAGGAGGTCTTGAGAGTTCCCTTCGGCATCCCGGGCAGCTACCTCCTCCAAGTCGTTGAGCGCTACGCGGTGGCGTACGCCGGAAAATCCGCGGACCTACACGGGCACCACATGCAGCGTCTACAGCCGCGATCGACGGGCGGATACCTGCTGGCCCCGCGACACGCGGCTGACCTCTACCTCGACGCCGCGCCAGTGCTTGACGGGGAACTCCGCAGCCTCATAGAGGCTGCCCTGATCTCATCCCTGAGGCCGCTATTCGGCGGCCCCTCTGCCCGCGGGCTACCGCCACTAGCCATCAGCTTCAATTTCTAGCTACGAAGGAGGAAAAATGGCCCAATCGCAGATGTATGTAGTCGACGACACCCCAAAGGCCAAGGTGTTCCGCGAAAGGGTTGGTGCCCGGGAGTATGAATTCGTCGAGGAGAAATTGGATGTATTCGATCAGGTGATGCTGTGGGATGGTAATCCTCGTATCCTTCCTGACCTCGCTGAAGAGAGTCAGATCGGCTCCGAAGAAGAACTTGAGAATTATCTTCGCCAGTCAAAGGGGTACGACCACCTCCACAAGTCGATTCAGGCCGTCGGTCAGATGGAGCCTATCTACTTGTGGAAACGCGAGGGGCAAGCGAAGTATCTGGTCATCGAGGGTGCCACGCGGGTCACGATCATGCGAGACCTGGAACGGCGCGAACTCGGCAAACCTACGGAGGGGAGATTTCGCCAGGTCAAGGCGAAGATCCTGCCGGCTGATTTCGGCGAGGAGGAGCGAGCCATCCTTCTGGCGAAAATCCACGTTCGTGGGAGCGGGGTCCGATCGTGGGGCAGGTACATCGAGGCGCGATTCGTCCACAGCATTGTGGTCGGTGCCAACGGTCATAGCCCCCTTATGTCCGTCAGCGACTTAGCGCGCCACATGGACAAGAGCCCCTCCTGGGTCAGCCGCCTAAAGGACGCCTATAATTTTGCTGAGAAGTTTGTCGAGCATGTCGACAGCCCCGATGCACATAGGCTAGCGGTAGCACAGTTCAGCACCCTGGAGGAAATCTCGAAAAGCCGCGATATCGGCCCCAAGCTCAAAGACTACAGTAACCCCTCCTTTGACGAACTCCGTAGCGACGTATTCGATATGGTGCGGCGGGAGGTATTCAAGGAATACCGCGACGCCCGCTTTATGAAGGAGTTTCATGACGACCCTGAGAAGTGGGCAGCCCTGAAGGCAGGCGAGAAGCACGTTGGCCATAAGCTTGCGAACGAACTCAAAGCAGGGAGCGCCAGCCTTCGTGCACGCATTGAGGGGCTGCCCCGTCAGTTGGAAAGGGCACTTGAGCGGGACTCCGAGGCCGTCAACGCCGATGACATCGAGAGCTTGGAATTGGCCCTGAAGATCGCGCGCGGGGCTCTTACGGATGTGTCGCCGTTCCGCCTTGAGCTCAAGGCGTTCACGAAAGCACTTGAGGATGCTTCGCTGGCCGACGTCAAGGCCGTGCAGCGCGACGACATGGAGTTGCTGGACGAGGCGCTCGGGGATTTCCGCGCCCGGTTAGCGAAGCATAAAACTTGGGAGTAGAGGTTAGTGAATCCTGAAGCTACCTTCGCCGCTCGACTCATGCCCCATCAGGAGGAAGGGGTCGAGTTTCTAGTGCAGCGTAAATGCGGACTGTTGGCGTTCGAGCAGGGCCTCGGAAAGACGATAGTCGCCATCGCGGCCTTCGACCGCCTGCGCGCCTCCGGCGAGGCCGAGGCCATGGCAGTGGTCTGCCCCAACTCGCTGAAGCGGAACTGGGCAGCGGAGCTCGCGCGCTTCGCGCCCGGCCTTGCTGTGCGACTAATAGAGGGGACCCCCAAGGTTAGGCGGCAGGCGCTGACGGCAGCGAGGGAACCCGTCACGATTATCAGCTACGAGACAGCGAGGGCAGAGATCGCCGGGGTGCTAGCTCTCCTCTCGCGCCGCCGGACGGTGATGGTGCTAGATGAATCCCATGCCACCAAGAACAGGATGTCGCTGACGAGCATAGCGGCGCAGCACTTCTCGCCGCGATGCGAATACCGCTGGCTCCTCTCCGGCACGCCCGTGCCGAACGCGGCAGCCGACCTGTACGCCCAGCTCAAGATCGTGAGCGGGGGCCGAACGCTCGGCTCCTTCGAGTCCTTCATGGTGAGCCTCGGAGACGAGCGCGCGACCGCGGCAATCAGGGAGCGGATCGAGCCGCTTGTGCTGAGGCGCACCAAGCTACAGTGCCTCGACCTACCGACTAAGGAGGTCGTTGACCTGCGACTCCGCTTGCCCGAGTGGCAACGCCGCCTCTACGATGAGATGCGAGATCAGCTCGTCTGCGAAATCCGCATGATGACAGGCGAGAGGTTCAGGGCGAGCGCGCCCACGGTCCTCGTCAAGCTCCTGAGGCTCGTGCAGTTAGCGAGCAATCCCGCGCTGGTCCTGCCTATCCCCGGTGAGGTGCCGATCAAGTTTCGCGAGCTCGATGGTCTCATGGACAGCCTAGTCCGGCAGCGGGGTGAAAAGGTGGTCATCTGGACGCACTACGTCGCCACGCTCAGAAGCCTCGCCGAGCGGTACAGGGTGCTGGGCGCGGTTGCCCTTTACGGCGAGACGCCCGCTGCCGAACGTCAGTCAGTCGTGAGGCTGTTCCAGGAGGATCCGGGAACTCGCGTTCTCCTCGCGAACCCCGCAGCCGCCGGTACTGGTTTCACGCTCACAGCAGCGCGATTCGCGATCTACGAGAGCCTTTCGTGGCGCTACGACCTGTACGCCCAGAGCCAAGACCGCATTCACCGGATTGGGCAAGAGCGGCCCGTTCGCTGCCTGCGGCTGATCGCGGCAGACACTGTGGAGGAGGTCATCGTCCAGGCTCTAGAGCGCAAGTCGCGCCTGGCCAAGGCCCTCTTAGGAGACCCTGAAGGGGCACTGGCTATCACCGACCTCTCCCCGGCCGAGTTCTGCGAGCTGCTCCTGTCGAACCAATTGCCGGAGGTGACCGCCTAGCGGTGTTAAGACCTTCATCCAGTGGCGACTTACGAATTCCTCGAGCCATCGATCTTAAAGCATGGCCTACGACTGTCCCGAAGCCTGAAGCGTTTATCTAGGAGTGAATTCTCAGGACTTAATGAAGATCCTTTCTGACAAGTGGATGTGATTATAATGCTGATGACTATTAATGACACTTCCGTAATTGCAGCCACGTTAGTTGCGCAAGTTTCAGTTATAGTTATTATGTTTGCTGTTTCGGTGCTTATCGCTTGGGGTAATCGGGGAGGCGGAGGAGGGGCCTATATTGTACTGGCTCTTGCGTTGATCACCCTAATAGCGTTGATGTTCACCCGAGGATATTCTGCTACCTGGGGTGCTCTTCTTGGGACCAATGCACCTGTGGGGCTCGCTCGGTCGACATCGATGTTGGTTGTCTTTCTAGTTAATATTGCTGCGGTTCATACTTTAGTCGCGATGACGGGAGGAGGTCGAGAGAGCCCGTTTTCGTCGATTTATTTCCTGATCCGACGTTGGCTCTGTTTCTCCGCGAATCGCTCGATCATGTCGTACTATTCCTCTCTCTGGTTGCGGTCTCGTATACATATCTTAGTTTGTTTAAAACGTGCAACGAGAACTACGACAGCAGGGTGGGCGTGCATCGCTTTGCTTATTGGTTTAGTGCGGTCGCTTGTTTCAGCCTGGCTACGTACATAGGTTATGTAACGCGTCCTTAAGGGCAGTGCAGCACCCGATCGGTGCGGCCGGCTCTGGCCCCCCGGCTTGAGCCCGATAGGCGCCGGCGCCCCCGATAGGTGCCAGGCGAACGGCGAGGCACCCCACCTATCGGCATGCCTTGCTGGGCGCAGCATCATTGCTACACTTCGGCTGAGGAGGGCTCTACAGATGCCGGCAAAGCACTCCCGCATCCTGACAGTCGTGGATGAGGAAATGGCGCAGTGGCTGCGCAGGCGCTCGGAAGCCGAGGGCCGGTCGATCTCCCAGGTCGTCCGGGAGATTCTGGCCAAGCAGTACGCCGAGGACGAAGAGCGGTTCTGGGCCAAGGAGGGCGAGGAAAGGCTCAAGACCTTCGACCGGACGGCTGCCGTGGCTCATGAGGATGCCTGGTCCTGACCGATGGCCGACCTCCAGAACCTCTACCCATCCTGAGGTGACGCGGCGGCGGAGAGCTTCGGCTACTCGATCAGCCGCTCCAAGATCGACTGCGGCACCCGCTGGCGCAACTCGGGGCGCCCCTCGAGGAGCCGGGAAATGTCGGCCAGATCCTTCTGCCGTTTACTGGCACGCCGGCTGGTGTCGCTGGCCGCCCAGACTTTGCCGCGCAAAACGTCCTCCAGGCTCGCTACCGGCAATCGGTGACCGAGAACCTCGCGCATCTCGGCCCGCGCGGGGAAATCGTCGTACCGGGGATCGACCTGCAGTTGGATCCTCAAGTCGGAATCGGGAGCCGATAGGTTCACTGAAGGCTCGAAGCGCTCCATCCGGATCGGCGGCGCGAACAGAGCCCCGAGGCGCTCGATCTCGCCAGGAGCCAGCGCGAGATCCAGGTCGAGACTTACCACCGGCTCCGCATAGGCGTTGACCGCCTGACCGCCGATCACGCAGTACCGGGCGCCGGCGTCCTCAAGGATCTGAAGCGAATGCGCAAGAAGATCCGAATTGTCCATGGTCACAGTTCGCCAGAAGGTAGCCGCCAGCATGGTAAGACCTCTCTGGCCACTATAGCATCAGCCCTCAAACCGAGGCTCGCCAGCCTCTCGGCAAGCTCGACCCGGCGGTTCCGCCCGCACCGCTTGATCGAATTGATCGTACTTCGGCTGATCTTCGGGTCGGCACTCACCGCCGCTCGGAATCCATTCTGCCATGGACCGAGCGGCGACAGCGACGAGAAGTGAGAACGCCAGGGAGAGTACACGCTTCATGAGATTCGAATTGTCCATGGTCACTGTTCGCCAGAAGGTAGCCGCCAGCATGGTAAGACCTCGCTGGCCACGATAGCATCAGCCCTCAAAACCGAATCCCGAGAGGTTCAATCCCCGAGGGGGGCCAGCCTCTTGGCGAGGCCACCTCACCTACCGTGCCTCGGCTACGCCTCAATGAAGGCCAACGCCCTCTGTTTCGTCCTTCTCGGCTGGAGCGTTTGTCGGCGAGGTCTCCCGAGCCTCGCCCGGCGCCATCTCGTACGCATCAAGGGGCAGCAGGCCGCCTCTATGGGCTGCAGTACGCTCCCCTGCTGCTTGCGAACCTCTCGCAGGGCTTGGACAGAGACCTCTTTTAGGCTACAGTACCTCAGGAACTCCTGAGATGCCTAAGCCCCGACCTCTCGCACCGCACGTGCAAGCCGCGATCGCTCGTGGTGCCGGACTAGCGGCGCCGGCGGTCGCCCAACCCCACGCGGTCCTCCCGGTCCGCACGGCCGCGCCGCACGTCCAGGCTGCCATCGGCCGCACTGCATTACCCCCTGCCGTCCAGGCCAAAGCCGCAACAAATCCGGGCACAGGTAGCGGCGCTCCACCGGTGGCACAGCCCTTCAAAAAAATCTGGGATCCGGTCTACTCCTTCCTCAAGACCCCGGTCTACTCCTTCTCCAAGACCCCGGTGAAGCAAATTGACAACTCTTACGGTATCATCCGAGGACATGGGGAAGTCATTCCAACGGTCCACCTAACGAACCGACTAGGAAAAGAAGAAAGTGGATCTTTCGACAAGAACTCTAAGAAGATATACTTGAACGAAAATCGTTCTCCCAGATTCCGGGAAACCACTCTGGAGCACGAACTGGCACATCTCACGCACTCGCTTTCCCCGAACATCGACTTGAATGAACCCTTGGATTTGCTGTTATCCGAGCTGACGGCAAAAAACCGACAAGCGATCAAAACCCTCGAGCTTTTTAACGAAAAAGACTCACCCAAAACTCCGGACGAGAAACAACTGTATAGGGAGGCACTCCTCTACCAGAAGGACCCGCATGAATTCGCGGCCTTGGTCTTCAGGCGCTACGCCGAGCTCTACCAGGCAAGGTATTTCGACATCAATTTGACCACGCTTGCCAAGGAACTATTGGGAGATTACAAGTAGAGCCCTCGGCGTTTCGGCGGGGTGTCGAACCCGAAGGGGCCAGCGTCTTTGCGAGGATCGGCTGATCGAGTAGAGCGCGAAAGGTGACCCACGTTCGTGGGGCCTTGGAGGAGGACGCGACGAGGACCGAGCGTACGTCTTCACCCCGGAGGGCGGCCAGGCTCGGCCGGCTCGCTCACCGCCCCGTCCCCTGCACCACCACCTGCGAATCATCCGCCTCGAAGTGCTTCGTCTTCAACCAGGACGACCACCCCAGCCGCGGTCCCCAGCCCAGGCGGCAGGGGGGAACCTCGCCGGCTTTCAACGTCAGACGGACTTTGAAGTCGAGGCTGTCCCCGGCGTAGAAGCGGACGAGGTCGGCGAGGGCTCCGAAGGCTCTGCCGATGGGGAGGAAGGCGAGGAACTGGTAGAGGTGGAGCGGCCCGAGGCGCAGCTCGAAGCCGGACTCCTGGTCCCAGATGCGGCCTCCCAGGACGGCGCCGCCGCCCAAGACCTGGTGGCGGCCGGTTGCGCCGATCGAGGTCTGGTCTTCCGGGTCGAGCTTGAGCCAGCGGCCGACGAAGGGGCGGACGGCGACCGGGACCTCGAAGTAGTGGGCGAGGAGGATTTCGAGCCCGACCTGGGAGCGCGGCTGCTGGGCGAGGAGACCGGTGTAGGCGAGGAGGGCGCGATCGGGGACCGCCAGGCGACCGCTAAGACCCGGGGTGCCGAGACCCAGAAGGGCGGCGCCGGTTCGCGCGAAGGGTCCTTCGGCGGGCGGCTTGGCGGCCACTTCGGGGCGGTAGCGCCTGCGGGCGCGGGCGAGGATCGACACCAGGCGGTGGTTGAAGAGGTCTAAGAAGTCGCGGAGCGCCGTGTCACGGTGAAAAACCCTTTCTACGACCAGCTCCGTGATCGGTAGAGGAAGAGGACCGAGGACCCCGGCGAGGCCGAGGAAATTGACCCGCATCTCGGGCGGCAGATCGCCATTCGCGGCACGCTCCAGGAGATCGATCGCGGAAGCCGGGAAATCGAGGGCCACCCGCGAGCGGAAGCGGACCGGCTCGGCGTCCGGCTCGGAGCCCTCGGCGACCGGCGTGGCGTCGGGGGAGAGCATCTCCAGGAGCTTCACCGCCTGATAGAAATCGAAGCGGAAACCCTCGGCGAAGAGAAGCTCTTCTACAGGAGTATCTGTTCCCCAACCCTGGGCGGCCATCGTTTCCAGACTCCGTGCCGCTGGCGGCTTTCGATCACCAGCTGGGTGAATGAGTTCATCGAGGCGTAGAGCGCCAGGAAGCGGTCGAGGACCGAGGCGAGGAGGAAAGCCGAGGAGCCGACATAGGCGTCCTCGTCGAAGGTGAGGGTCACCTCGTTGCCGCGACAGAAGCCGCGCCAGGCCTCGCTCCCCACCCGGCGGACGACTTTCCTGGAGACCATTCCAACGAGCCCGCCGACCTGATGCTCGGCCGCGGCGTCTCCGATCGCGCTGTAGAGCCGGAGGATCTCGCGGAGGGCGTCCAAGCTCTCTTTGCCTCCGGAAAGTGAGAGATGGTTGAGCGAGAGGTGGGAGACCAGGCGCCAGAGATTGGCGCCGCCGGAGGGCGGAACGATCTCCTGGGTGGGTTTGCCCAGGCAGGAGATGCGGGCGAGCGGCGCCGCCACGTCGGTCTGCAGAAGCGCGCCGACGGGGAGCTGCTCGGCGAAATCCCGATTGGTGCAGAGGGCCTGGGCGTAGACGGTGTCGACCGCCGGATGGCTCGGATGCCAGTCGAGATCGAGAAGCGAGAGGACCATCCGGGTGCCGGGCAGGTCGGCGCGGCCGGTCGGCATCCGGCGGGCGTGCCAGAAGGTGCGCTGGCGCTCGTCCCCCATGCGATGCGAGTAGGAATAGAAAGGGGCGAAAACTCGGGCTTGGTCGCGCGGGTCGGCGGCGGCGGAAACCTGGAGGATCGAATGGATCTCGGTCTCCCGCTCGCGCCGGGCGTCGGCGACCAGGGGATACTCGGTCCGCTGCTGGTCGAGCCGGATGGGCTCGGTCATCCGCTGAAAGAGATTGATCACCGGCGTGCAGCCGAGGAGAAAGGTGTTGCCGCCGATGTAGAGCCGATCCCGCGGGCTCTGGTCGAGAAAGAAAAGGATATCGAAGCTCTGGGTCGAGCTGTGGCCCCCCAGGGCTTCCAGATCGAAGAAGAGAAATTTCTCCGGGAAGGTGAAGTACTCCTGGAGGAGCCGGTAGCCGGGGTGCGAGGGGGCCGGATAGGGCAGCACCTCCTCGTCCGCCGCGAAGCCCACCGGCTTCAGGGCTCCGGGAGGGAGAAAGATCGGTTTTCTCTTTCCCTCTCCACTTTCGGGGAGGATGGCGATCCGCAGGACATGGCCGAAGAGCAGCTCGTAGAGGGTATCGACGAGCATCCGGTCGCCGTGGAGATGGAAGCGCAGGCGGTCGAGCGCCAGCTCGGCGAGCGAGCCCGCCCGCCCCTCGATCCGTAGGCGGAGGACGGTCGCGACCGTGGCGTCGCGGTCGAGGAAATCGAACTGAGCGGTCGATTCGAAGCCGGCGTAGGGGACGGCGAGCGGCCAGAGGGTGACCGGATAGGCGGTGCGGAAACGGCTGACCCGGCCGTCCGCGGACTGGGCGAAGAGCGGCGTGTGCCGAGGCAAAAGGTGACCGGTCGTGAGCTTGCCGCGCTCGGGATCGACCTCGAAGCGGGCGATCGCCATCGACGGCACGGGATTGAGATAATGGGGATAGAGGAGATTCAGGAGCTCCGAGGCGACCTCGGGGAAGTCGGCGTCGAGGTTGTGCTGGATGCGACCGGTCAGAAAGGCGAAGGCTTCGATGAGGCGCTCGACGTGCGGGTCCGAGCTCTCGCCCCCGGCGCCGAGCTCCAGCCCCGCCGCCACCTGCGGATACTTGGCGGCGAAGGCCGCCCCCGACTTCCGGAGGTAGATCAGCTCGCGCCAGTAGTAACGGAGAAGCTCTTCCTGGTGATCGCCCCTCATCCCGGACCGGCCCCCAGCACGTGGGTCTCGCCGTTTCGGACGCCCAGAAGAGTGGGAAACGAGACCGGCTCGCGCCAGGCTTCGACGACGAGGATCGCTTCCACGGTCACCGCGAGCGACCGCTCGCTCTCCGCGTAGCCATCGACGACGACCCGGACCGCCGTCAGGCGCGGCTCGAAGGCGGCGACGGCCCTCTCCAGCAGCTTCGCGAGGCGAGCGTGATCCTCGACGTTGGCGGCCGAGAAATCGGAGAGATCGGGAATGCCGTAATCGATCACCGTCAGCTCGCGGGTCAAGTGGAGCGGTGCAGGGAGGGCGGAACGGGTGTTGAAGAGCGTCTGGAGCTCTCGGCGCACCGATTCCTTCAAACCCTCCCGGGTCAAGGTATGGGAGGGGCGCCGCCCACCGAGCGACCGGGGATCGTGACCCACCAGTCGATCGAGGAGCGGCGCCCTGACGTGGACTGCCATCGTCTACTCGACTTTGCGCGTTTCCAGATCGTGCTTGATCGGCTGCGCGGCGCCGCCGGTGCCGTCGGCGTCCTTTCTCGGCATGTAGGTGTACTTGACGATCCCGTAGTCGAGCGAGACGTTCTCGACCGGCAGGTCGCCCGCGCCGCCCGAGATGGAGAGATTCGAGATGATGACGTGCTCCATCTCGATCATCAGGTACTGCACCGGCTTGTTGTCGGCGGCGCCGTCCGCCCGGTAGCACTTGACGGTCGCTTTCGCGAACTGCTTGCCCGTCCAGCACTGCTTGAGAAGATCGTCGGTCGCCGAGTCGAGATACTTGGTGAAGGTGAAGTTCGAGTGGTTGGCCTGCTCCACGCCGCCGCCGCCCACGGTGCTCCGCACCGGAGAGGTCGCCTGGCTGAAGCCGTGGCTCCAGGACATGATCTCAATCTCGCCGGCATGCTCCGAGGAGGTGCTGTCTCCAGTCACCGCCGGGGTCTCGAATTTGATGTACATGTTGGTCGCCATCGTGTTCCCTCTCTATCAGTTAGTTTTTCGGTTCGTGTCGGTTAGGCCGCGGCGGGCGGCGGCAGCTCGGCGACGAGCCGGATCGAGGTCGTCAGCTCTTCGAGCTGGAAGTGGGGCTTCAGGAAGACGACGGCCCGGTAGACGCCCGGCTTGCCGGGAACCTCGGTGACGTCGACCCGAGAGTCGCGGAGGGGGTACTGGGCCTTAAGCGACTGGCCGGCGTCGTCGCGCCCGAGTACGTAGTTGCCGATCCAGCGGTTGAGGAACACTCGACACGTTGTCGGCGGTCATGAAGCTGCCGATCTTGTCGCGCATGATCGACTTGAGATAATGCGCGAAGCGCGAGGAGGCGAGCATGTAGGGGAGCATCGCCGAGAGCCGCGCGTTGGCGTTGGCCTCGTTGGTGTCGTAGACCTTGGGCTTCTGGGTCGTGGCGCCGCCGAAGAAGGCTGCGTAGTCGGTGCCCTTGCAGTGGCACGAGCGGGATGAAGCCGAGGTCGGAAAGCTCCTTCTCGCGCCGGTCGGTGATGGCGATCTCGGTCGGGCACTTCAGGGCGATGTCGCCCTCGTCGGTCTTGAAGGTGTGGGTCGGCAGGCCCTCGACCAGGCCGCCGCCCTCGACGCCGCGGATCGCCGCGCACCAGCTGTAGAGGGCGAAGGCGTCGGTGATCCGCTGGCCGAGCGCGTAGGCGGCGTTGCCCCAGAGGTACTTCTTGTGGTCGCGTGCCGTCGACGTCCTCCTCGAAGTTGAACGCCTTCGACGGGAACGGTGTCGGGGCCGTAGGGGAGGCGCATCAGGATGTGCGGCAGGCACGAGCGAGACGTAGCGGGAGTCCTCGCTGTCCCGGAACGAGCGCCACTTGATGTAGCTCGGTCGACTCGAAGATCTTGGCGAGGTCGCGCGGATTGCCGAGCTCGGTGAAGCCGTCCCAGTCGAAGAGCCGCGGCGAGGCGGCGGCGATGAACGGCGCGTGGGCGGCGGCCGCCACGTTCGAGATCTTCTCCAGAAGCGCCATGTCCTGCGGGTGACGGCCGAACTCGTAGTCGCCCACCATCAGGGCGAAGGGGTGGCCGCCGAAGGTGCCGTACTCCTCCTCGTAAACCTTCTTGAACAGGGTGCTCTGGTCGAACTCGGTCGCCTTCTCGAGGTCCTTGAGCAGGTCCTTCTTGGTGACGTTTAAGACACGGAGCTTCAGATCGCGTGCCGGTCTCGGTGTTAAAGACCAGGTAGTGCAGGCCGCGCCAGGTGGCTTCGAGCTTCTGGACCTCGGGGGCGTGGAGCACTTCGTTGAGCTGCGCCGAGAGGAGCTCGTCGATCTGGGCGATCCGCGCCTTGATCATGGCGACCGTGTCCTTGGAGACGGTCGTCCCCGACTCGATCACCTGGGTGACGAACTCGCCGATCAGGTCGCGGGCGTAGGACTTCTGGGAGTCGTCGCGGGCCATCCGGCCCTCGTCGACGATCTTGTCCAAGAGGGACGGCGGCGCTGCCTCGGTGGTGGTGGTCGTCGTGGTGGCGGCGGCAGCGGCGTCGGGGGCCTTGCCATCTTCCGGTTTTTTCTTGTCGTCGGCCATCGTAGGTGCCTCCGGTCAGGCGGCGGGAGTGTTGCCGCTCTTGAGAGCTTTCTGGCTCTCGGGGTTGTTGATGACGTCCTGGAGGAGAGCGTCGAGCTTGTCGTTGCCGTCGAGCTTGGCGAGGAGGTCGACCAGGCGGGTGCGCGCCTCGAAGAGCTTTCTGAGCGGCTCGATCTGCTTCACCAGGTGGACCGGGTCGAAGTCGTCCATGCTCTTGAAGTTGAGCTCGGCGGCGAGGAGCGTGTCGTCCTTCGCGAGTTGGTTGGCGACCTGCGGAGCGCGAGCCGCGGGGCGGCCGAGGCCAGGACGTTGTTGAAATTGTCGCGGTCGATCTCGACGAACTTCCGATCCTTCAAACGGCGGCAGGGGCTCCGCGGGCTTGCCCGAGAGGTCGGCCAGGATGCCGACGACGAAGGGGAGCTCCTTCATCTGGATGGCATCGCCGATCTCGACGTCGTAGGTGATCTGAACCCGCGGCGGGCGGACGCGGGACAGCTTCTTCTGGGTACTCTCTGGCATGGTGTCCGATCCTTTCTAGCGATTAAGGGGACCCGAGTCTCTGGTCGTCTCCGTCGAAAACAGTGGAACGAGAAATCAGCTCATGGCGGCTCTCCTCGCCTGGGCGGCTTGAAGCTCACTGGCCGTCCCGTATCCCGAGCAGGTTGTAGATCGTCTTCACGTCGTTGTTGCCGGCCAGGAGCTCGACTAAAAGCTCGGCCAGGCTCATGCCGCCCCACGCCACCGCCCGTTTGACCAGATAGGGAGCGGGGCTGTGCGGCTCGGTCCGCAGCAGGTAGTCGGCGGCCTCCGAGAGCCGGCGATAGGCCTCGGCGCGGCTCCGGATGGGGCTCTCGGCGTAAAGGGGGATGGGGTCTTCTAAATGGGCGGCCAGGGCGTCGTAGCCCGCGGGCAGCTCGGCCGCCGGGAAGACCTCCTCGCCGCGCTCGGCGCGTTCGGTCAAAATCCGCGCCGCGATCTGCTCCATCGCTTCCAGGCTCCCCGCGAAGCGGTGGAGGGTCAAGGTGTCTCTGCCGCAGCGGCGGTCGAGGGTGGCCTCGATCTCCCGGATCTGCTCTAAGGCATAGCGCACGTCGTCGAGCACCGCGGCGTAGAAAGCGCTCCCGGTGATGGCGACCGAGGCCATCACCCGCGGCAGGGTGACGGCGTCGGCGGGAGAGGTGTTCCCGGAGCGCTGGAGGTTTTCCAGGCGGAGCGCGTTCTCCCAGTCGAGCAGGCTGTAGGCAGGCGTGTCCTCCCCTTCCGGGCGGGTGACCGGGAGCTGCCTCAAGACGAGCGAGAGCTTCTCGTTCATCCAGTAGAGGGGAGAGAGGCGGTATTCGAGGTCCCCCCCCTCGGGGAGCGGATGGATCTCCTCCCAATAGAGCTCACAGAGGCCCCGGAGAAGCTCCAGGCCGCGCACCACACCCGGGATCCCGTGGAGGTGGATCCAGGCTTCGAGCAGCCAGACGGCGAGTTGAAGATCTTTGGAACGGGTTTCCAAGGCGTCCATCGCCGCCACCATCACCCCGCTCCAGTCGGCCCGTTTCAAGCTGCTCTTCCAAATACCCCGCGGCAGGGTGGGATCGTCCTCGCGCCGGGCGTCCTGGATGTAGTCGTAGACCCCGGCGTAGCGGAGCGGCTCGCCGCTGGGGTGCTCCGGCGAGATCGGCGCCAGCAGGCGGTCCAAGTCGTCCGGCAGGGGCAGGACGCGGGTGGAAGAGAGCGTCTCAGGGGGCACAGCTCGCCTCCTCTCTCGTCCCGGCGAGGAGGGAAGAGGGGAGATCGACCCGCGGCGCGCGGGTGGGGAACCTCGGCAACAGCAGATCCTGCGGCATGTCCTTCTCCTTGTCCCTGGCCGCGACGGCCGCGCCCTCCGCCCGCGGCGGGTGGAAGGAGAGGCGGAGGAAGACCCGCGTCGCCCCCTTCGCCCCGGTCGCCGGGTTTTTCGTCGGCAGGTCGAACTGGAGGGTGCGGGTGGCGGTCTCCCCGGGCTCGCCCGCGGTCAGGGCATGGGCCTTGGCGAGCGCCAGGAGCGACCAGCGGTTTGCATAGTCGAAGACGGCGGTCTTGTCCGCCAGCTCCTGGCCGGAGGCGTCGACCGGCACGAAGGGCGAATCCTTGGCCCAGCCGAGGCTGACGGCGAGCGGGGTCCCCAAGGTCCAGCGCAGGTGCCGGTCGGTCTCGGCGTCCTGCTCGGCGGCCCGGCGGTCGCCCGCCGCCAGCTGCCAGCGGATCACCTGGTTGCCGTCGATCTCGTCGCCGCGGTCGACCCGGAAGTCGACGAGGACGTCGTAGGCCGGCGGCCGGGACTTTCCCTCGCCGTCCAGGAAGGGGGCGAAGAAGGCGCGCACTCCCTGCATCTCGACGATGAACTCACGCACCCGGCCGCCGCCCAGCTCGGCTTCCCGCGGCGCCGCCAAGAGCATCGGCGCGTAGCGGTCGAAGAGGGCGAAGAACTCGCGGATGGCGTCCGGATCGGCCTCGGCGTCGGCGCGGCCGGGGAGGGACGGCGAGAAGGGGAAGTGGCCGGCGAGGCGCGAGTCGAAGAGCTGGGCGACCCGCGAGTAGCCGTCGACCGCGAGGTCGTAGCAGCGCCGCACGAGATCGCGGCGCAGGTTGCTCGCCGTGCAGCTGAAGTAGTCGGGGCCCGCAGCGCTGGAGGTATTCGAAGCATTCGAGGCGTTCGCCAGGTCGTGCGCCGAGACCTTCTTGCCGCAGCTCGCGAGCTCGACCTCCTCCAGATCCTGAAGGACGAGCCCCTCCAGGCCGGCGAGCGAGTTACCCGCCTTCTTGCTTTCGTAATCCTTGAGGCTGGTCGCGATGGCGCTCCAGCGGTCGTAGAGACGGAGGAAACTCTGGTCCCTGCGGGCGTCGCCGCGGGGAACGGCGCGGAGCACCGGCCCGGCGTACTCGTTGGCGAGATAAGTGATCCGCTCGCGCTGGTGGTCCAGGTAGGGGGGAAGCTCGGCGGGGTCGCCGGAGGCGAAGGCGCGGGCGGCGAGCGGCCGGGTGCCGTCCCAGGCGGCGAAGCTCCCCTGCCGCGGCACGTAGAGATGCTCCTGGCCGAGCAGGCGGTCGAGCCCGCGGAGGATGGCGTAGCCCTGGAGGCTCACGAGGACGCCGAGCGCCTGGTCGTTCCGGGTCTCGCCCAGGCGCCGGTAGACGTCCCTTAGGTCCGCGATCGGCTTGACCGCTGCGTTCAGGCGGTCGACCTGATCGCGGAGATCCTGTTCGAGCGGCACTCCGGTCGCCTCCGACGCCCGCTCGAAGCGTTCGGCGCGGGTCGCCAGGTCGTCGACGTTGGCCGCCACCCGCGCCGCCGCCACCGCCCGGAGGGGCTCGCGGAGCCGGGCGGGAAAGGCGTTCACCCCGTGCTCCGAGAAAGTCTTGTAGGGCTCATAGACGGCGGTGGCCTGTTCGAGGAGCGGGACGTCCCAGACCAGCCGCTCTCCGGCGGGCAGGCGCTCGTCGAGCCCCCTCCCGGCGCCCTCCGGCATGCTGCTCTGGCGGAGGAAGTCGGCGAGCGCCTGCTCCAAGACCTTGGCGTCGGGGCTCAAGGTCATCCCGGTCGGCTTCGGGGCCAGGTAGGGCTGGAGATAGGGCTCCCAGCCGTAGCTCGCCAGGGTGTCCCGGTAGGCCTGGTGCTCGCGCCGGTCCGCCTCCCGCACCTCGTGCGACACGGCGTCCCCGAGGAGAGCCGAGGTGCTCATCTGGGCGAGCACCTGGTCGTAGGCGGGACCGAGGTTCAGGGCCGGGGCGAGGAGCGGCGCCAGGTCGGGCCGGGAAATCTCGCTCTCCAGCCGGCGGAGCCGGGTGAGGAGGCCGGTCAGATCTTCGCTCACGGCGGCGTCGCCGCTCCCCCGCTCCCCCAGCGCGTTCAACGCCTGGGTGAGCTCGCCCAGGCTGCGGATCTGCGAGGTCTCGGCGTAGAGCGAGCGGTCGAGACGCGCACCCAGATCCTTCGCCACCTGGCGCGCGCCCTCCTTGTTGGAGTCGAAGTAGACGAAGGGCTGTACCTGGACGAGGGCCAAGGCGCCGCGGTAGAGATCCGCTTCGTCGTAGAAGCTCGCCGCCAGGGTCCGGCCGTAGAGGTACTGGACGAGGGTGCCCATGTCCTCCAGGCGCTGGGTCTGCTTGAGGCTGTTGTAGAGGTCGCAGTTCTTTTCGAGCTCGACGGTACGGTTGACGTAGTCGCGCAACTCGCGGAAACGCGGGTTGGTCTCCAGGGGCAGGGGTGACTCGCCCCCCAGCTCGGCCGTGGGCCGGAAGGAGACCAGCGACTCGACCCGGCCGGCGAGGCCGTACTTGAAGCCGCGGTAGATGATGCGGTCGTAGGCGATCCCGATCGCGGCTTTGAGCTCGCGGTTGAATGGGGTGAACCAGGAGCTGGGGAGGAACACCGAGCCGAAGCGGTTGGTGTTGATCTCCCCCATGTCCGCGAGAAGCTCGAAGGTATCTTTTTCCAACAGCTTCGGGCTCGGCTTCTGCTTGTCGAGCTTGATCGCCCGCAGCTCGTTCAAGCTGTAGACCGTCTTGTCGAGAAAATCGGCCAGGGCCCGTTCGGTCGTCGTCAGCCGGCGGTAGGCGTTCCCCAGGCCGAGCCCGAGGACCAAGGCGCCGACGGCGATCCCCACCTGGAGGACGCGCACCGCCCGCCCCTGGCTGCCGAAGGTCCGCGCCGTGGGGCGCGCCAGGGTGTGCTCGGGAAAGACCTTGCGCTCGAAGAGATCGCGCAGGAAGAGGCTCCGCCCGGTCGTCTCGTCGGTGGCGCAGAAGTAGATGCCGCGCGGGAAGATCGACTCGTGGTAGGCGCTCGGCCGGAAGAGGCGGTCGGTGTAGATCCGGAGCGGCTCCTTCCAGGCTTCGACCTCGTCGGGGAAGGTGAAGATGGCATCCGTCGTGTCCAAGTCTCCGGACGCCCGCCGTTCGGCGAAAACCTCCAGCTGCGCCGCGAGGAGATCGCGGCGGACGACACCGACCGCCTCGTCCACCCACTCGCTCTTGTAGGCGGTCTCGACCCCGTAGGGGGACGACCAGCCGAACATCTCGTCTTTGAAGCGCTCCGGCAGCTCGGCGAAGAAGTCGTTGAAGCCGGGCAGCTTCTCGCAGCCGGTGATCAGGAGGTAGATCGGCAGGCGCAGGCCGAGCCGGGTCTGTGCCTGGCGCAGCTTCGCGGCGAGGATCGTCGCCTTGCGCTCCGCCCTCGCCGTGCGCTCCGCCGGCCGCTCGCCGGGCCGCGCGAGGTCCGGACCGGGAAGGGCTAAGACGATGCCGTCGATCGGCCGCTCCGGGCGGTGCCGCTTGAGGAGCCGCAGGAGCTGCTGGAAGCGGGCGCCGTCCGAGCTCCGGCCGGAGGCGTCGAGGGCGTAGTCGGGAGCGATGTCTAAGACGACCCCGCGGTCGAAGAGCCACCAGGCGCACCCCTGACCGGCCTCGGGGACCCCGAGGGGGAGGTCGAGGTCGGCCCCCGCGAGGAGCGCGTGCTTCTGGGTCGCTTCCTCGCCGAGGAGGAGGAACCAGGGGATCTGCGCCCGGTAGCCCGCTCCCGAGACGTGGCGTTTCAGCTGCCGGAGCCCGCGGGAGAAGGAGGCGTTCAAGCCGAACGCCCCGTCGCGGCCGGTGAAATCGACCGGCACCACCTCTCCACCGGCGGCACTGGTGCCGCCGGTGCCGTCCGCGGCCTCGTCGTCCCTCTCCTCGCCGCGCCGGCTGCGCACGAGGAGGTAGAGAAAGATCAGCAGGAAGAGGAGGACCAGGCCGACGATCAGGAGGACCAGCGGCAGCGAGCGGGAGAGCTGGGAGAGGAGCTCCATACCGGTCACCAGTCCCCGGAGAGGATCTTCTGGACGAGCGGCTCCAGGTGGCCCATCAGGCCGTGCCAGATCTCGTAGGAGACGAAAAGCCAGGTGAAAACGAGCGCCGCCGCCATCCCCACCCAGAAGCGCAGGCGCGGCAGGTGGGTCGGCACCCCCTCGTCCAAGGTGCTCGCATAGGCGTCGGGAAAGAGGTGGGCCGGCCCGGTCAGAAGCTCGGGATCGCGGTTGGCGAGAAAGTTGAAGAGGTCTTTGCGGTAGGTTTCGAGCCGCGCCGCCCCCTCCGGCCCGCGGTAGCGCCCGGCGAAGCCGAGCCCGAGAGCGAAGAGGTAGACCTTGGCGAGGTCCAGGTAGATCGGATCGCGGCTGGTGAGGATGGCGTCCAGGCGCTCGAAGATCACCTCGCCGGCCCGATGGGTGCCGAAGAGCCGGGACTCCAGGAGATTCGACTTCCACAGCTCGCGCCCCGCCCAGGGGAGGTTCAGGAAGACTTCGTCGCCCAGCGCCGCCATCAGGTACTGGGCCTCCCGGTAGACCTCCGCCCCGTAGCCGCCGCCCCGCATCGCCGCCGCCGCCTGCCGTTCGAGGAGAGCGGTGAGCTCCGCCCGCACGGCGTGCGCCTGGCGCTCCGGCCGGTGGGCGTCCGGGTCCGTCAGGACGTCGGTGTTGCCCGGAGCCGGCGTCCCGGCGGTCACCCCTCCCTTCAGGCGGACGACATCGTGGTAGAACTCGCGGAAAGCCACGAGGAGGAACGATTCGCCGGCGAGGAGGGCGCTGTTCACGGCCGGCTCTTGACGTAGAGGACGATCTCGGTCGGCCGCTGGGCGGTGTCCGTCGCCCCGACGTCGACGATCTGAAGGAGCTGGTTGGGCTCGATGAACTCGGGCGGCGCATCGAGCGCGAAGAGGACGACGCCGGTCGCCGGCACGAGGTCGCCCTCGCCGTCGATGCGCTTTCTCGCCGCTCCCAGGATGCGCCGATCGCGGAGCGACGGGATGCGCTCCTTGGAGCCGATGAGGCACGCCTCGATCCACGCCACGACGTCGCGCTCGCGCGCCCCGGCGGCGCCGCGGACGCCGAGGACGAGGGGCCGGTTGCGCCAGACCTGGTCGAAGGCGAGGCTGAAGATGCCGCCTTCCAGGTAGAAGGGAAAGCCGGTGTAGGACTCGATGATCCCCTCGTCGATCACCCGTGAGATGAAATCCCGTGCCGCCACGAAGCGCGGCCAGGGATCGTCATGGTCGTAGGGATCGAGCGCCGGGGGCACGAGCGCCCGGCCCACCCCCGCCACGTGGCCGACGACGGTCAGGAGGGCGAGATAGAGCGTGTACGGGTGGGCGAGGCCGGTGCCGAGCACCGCTTCGAGCTGGGGCAGGGCGGAAACCAGGCTCTGGATCATCGCCTTGGTGTCCAGGAGCTGCGGCGCGCGGCCGGCGACCGAGGGGTTGCGCACCCGTTCCGAGAGGAAGACCGCCTTCTCGCGGAGCCGCCGGGCGATCCCCTGGCCGAGGAGGCCGAGCGGCGAGTCGACGGGGACGCGGAAGGACGGCGGGACGAAGTCGTCCAAGGCGAAGGTCTCGTTCCGGTAGCAGACCTTGGCGAGCGGCAGACCGACGTACTTCCGCGGCGGCGGGTCGGCGGAGAGGAGGAGGGCGAGGCGCGGGCGGAGCCGGGGGACGGCGACGTCGCCCTCCCCGGTGTTCTCGTCGGCCACGGAGTCGGTCTCGAACGACTCGTAGCGCGGCAGCTCGCCGCGGACCGGCGAGCCGCCGGAACGCCGGGCCGGCACCACCAGCCAGACGGTCTGGACCCCCTGCTTCATCTCATCGGCGTGGGCCGCGAGGTCGATCTCCAGCCCCTCCGCGGTGTCGCCCGACTGCCAGGCGACGATCAGGCCGTCCGGCATCACGGCCTCGATCGCGGTCAGCCGGAAGGTGCCGGCGACCAGGAGCGGAGCGTCGTGCTCCAGGCTCTGTACCCCCCAGTGGTAGGGAGAGAGCGCCGCCGCGTGGTAGGCGAGGAGATCCTCGTGGCGGAGCGCCATCTGCTGAAAATGCTGGGGAGCGAGGAGCATCCCCTCATGCCACTGGACGGCGGCGGGCAGGTCTCTGGCGCTCATCGGGAGATGGGCTCCACGGTGAACTCCTTCTCGCCCAGATGGAGGCGAAGGCCCTGGTGGGGATCAAAGCGCAGGCGGTGGTTGCCGGCCGAGAGGTAGTCCGCGAAGAGGAGCCCGGCGCGCGCCCCGGTGCCGAAGGAGAGCTTCTGCGGCGGCACGCTCTGGCCCGGCACCCACTCCCAGGACCACGAGACATAGCCCTTGGGATGGTCGCGCTTGAATTCCTCGCGTTTCAGGAACCAGTCGTGGGCCGAGAGCTTCATGACGTCCGTGAGCACCTGCTCGTTCGATACGACGAGGAGCTCGACCGCCACGGCGCTGTTCTGGTTCGCCTCCGGGTCGACGTTCACCTGGAGCTTCAGGTCTCCCCCGAAGAAGGAGCGGGGGTTGGCGGAGCAGCCGAGCGAGAGCCCCAGAAGCAGACTGAGCAGCAGGGTACCCGCCCACCGCGAAAGCCGCGAGCGCCGCCCGTCTACCAGCCACGAGGATTCCACGCCCAGAAAACCTTTCCTCTTCCGCCCGTCCGAGCCCCGAAAGCACGCCGTGCGAGCGGAGGGGACAACTGCAAAACCTAGAGCTCAATCGCTTTAGCCCGAAATCTACCCCAGATCCCCGCGCCGGCAAGGACTAAAAGAGATCCATTGACGGCCCGTCGCGGCGGGGGTTAGCTTGAGCGCTCTCTCGCCTGGCTGTGCATGAACTGGCTGTACATGAAGAAGCTTCGTTTCCTCCTTCTCGCCCTGGCGCTTTCAGCCGCGGCCTGCAACTCGACCAACCCGGTCGCGCCCACCCCGCAGGCGCCCGGCGGCACCGGGGGGACCGGCGGCGCCTCGGGCTACACGATCACCCTCCAGCCGAGCTCGCTCACCGCGACCGTCGGCGCCACGACGCCGGTCAACGTCGCGATCTCCGTCAAGCGCGCCGACAATTCCCAGGCTCCGCCTACCGGCACCAAGGTCGCCCTCTCGACCGACCTCGGGAGCTTCGGCAACGACGGCGCCGGCAAGCCGATCCAGCTCCAAACCCTGACGCTCGACGCCACCGGCCAGGCCCAGACCGGCTTCTTTCCCGGCTCGGCGATGGGCACGGCGCACATCCTCGCCCAGGTCGACACCTCGACGGCGAAGCTCAACCTGACAGTCCAGGACCCGGTCGTCGTGCCGTTCTTCGTCACCGCCATCACCCCGAACTTCGGCAGCGCGACGGGCAACACCCAGGTGACGATCACCGGCTCGGGCTTCCTCGCCCCGGTGCGGGTGACCTTCGGCACCGTCGTCGCGACCGTCACCGACGTCCAACCCACGGCGGTCAAGCTCCTCACCCCGCGTCCGGCGAACCCGGTCGACGTGGGGAACACCCTGGTGGTCGACGTCACGGTCACCAACAACCTGGCGAAGACCCCCGCCACGGACACCCTGACCGGCGCCTACACCTACGTCAACGGCCCCTCGCTCGACCGGCCCCTCATCCTCTCAGTGGTGCCCCCTACCGGACCGAACGCCGGCGGCACCCTGGTCGACATCCACGGCAGCGGCTTCGACGTCAACAAGGACGCCCTCCAGGTCTTCTTCGGCTTCCAGCAGGGGGCCGGGTTCAACGGCGTCCAGGCGACGATCCAGTTCGCGACGAAGACCGACATCCAGGTCTCCTCCCCCACCGCCACGACCCTCGGGGCGATGCTCCTCAACCAGCAGGTCGACATCCTCGTCCGCAACCTGACGACCGGCTTCGACACGACCGCGCTCTCGGCCTTCAAGTACACCGGCACCCAGATCGCGGCGACCTCGCTCGACCCCACCTCGGGCCCGTACACCGGAGGCACCCTCGTCACCATCGCGGGCCAAGGTTTCGCCAAGCCCGTCGAGGTGCAGTTCGGCGGCGTCACCCAGACCGTCGACCAGTCGACGGTGACCGCGAAGCGGATCTTGGCGACGACCGTGCCCGTCGCCGTTTCCAACTGCAAGCCGCCCTCGGGGCCGCTCACGATCAAGAACCTGAACACCGGCGAGACGGCGACGACCGGCTTCCTCTTCACCTACACCGTGCCGCAGCCGACGATCCTCCAGGTCTCGCCGGTCACCGGCCGGCAGGGCGGCGGCGACACGGTGACGGTCACCGGCAGCCACTTCGAATCGAACCTCCGGGTGTCCTTCGGCGGCGTCGCGGCGGTCAACCCCCAGGTCGCCGCGAGCGGCGCCAGCCTGACCGCCCAGACCCCGGCCTACACCGGCGCCTTCGACAGCCTTCCCTGCGACGACAACGGCGATGGCCAGATGGGGATGAAATACCAGCCCAAGGCGGTCGACGTCACGGTGACGAGCCTGGCAACGGGCTGCACCGACACCTTCGCCATGGCCTTCAGCTACAACCCCGACGACACCACCTGCCGCGGCGACGTCAAACCCACCCAGGCGCCGGTGGCCGATTTCAGTTTCGCCGCCAACTTCCTGACCGTCGCCTTCTCCGACCGCTCGACGGGCGGCACGCCGACGAGTTGGAAGTGGGACTTCGGGGACGGCACGATGTCGACCGTGGCGAACCCGACCCACACCTATGCCCAGGCCGGCAGCTATCTCGTCCAGTTCACCGCCACCAACTCGGCGGGGTCGAGCAGCCTCGCCAAACAGATCAAGGTGGTAGCGCTCAAGGCCGACTTCAACTTCAGCGCCGGCAATCCCGACAGCCCGCGGATGATCACCTTCACCGACCAGTCGACCGGCCCCCCCTCCGCCTGGTCGTGGAGCTTCGGGGACGGCGCCACGAGCACGGAGCAGAACCCGACCCACACCTACATCAACCCGGGGACGTACTTCGTCTTCCTGACGGTGACGAGCGGGAGTCTGTCGGATACGACGAACAAGCAGGTGCCGGTGCCGTAGGGGCCATTCGCCTGGCACCCAGCGGCGCAGTGAGTCCGCGCCAGGCGGAAGACAAAGGGACGGGGCTCTGCGGCAGAGATACCGGTGCTCTGGAGCTGAGAGACCGTCTCTCCAAGTCGGGCGGCGGGCGCGTCCCTCCCCCGCTGGTAGGGAAGTAATAGGCACGTAAGTCCTAGAGCCCGCTGTAGTCGATGAAGCCCCGCGTGATCTCCTGGATCTTCCGGCGGTCGCGGCGGAAGACGCCGATTCCCTCTCGGGAGCCACCGTCGTTGGTGTTCCCTTCTATGGTGATGAGCTTGCCCGGTAGCGACCTCTTCGACCAGACCGGTATGCCCGTGCCCGCCGCCCGAGCTCAGGACGAAGATGAAGCCGGGCTTCACCAGCGAGGGGTCGTGGACCGCGTCCGCCTGGAGAACCCGTGGAATCTTCCGCTGACCGGCCTTGCTCCAGTGATCGAGCACTCCGGCGGTCTTGATCACGGGGTTCGGCTGGCCCAGGGCGCCGGCCGCCTTCTCGAAGCAAAAATAAACGAAGGCCGCGCACCAGGGGAGGTTCTCGGCGGGGTCGCAGCCCACGGAGCGCAAGTACGCGTCCACCTCTGGACCACGGTTCGAGCCGAGAGGATCCTCCCGAACTCCGATCTGGGTGGCCGCGAAGGTGAGCGTCCCCGCGAGGAGCGGACTGGGAGCGGCTTCTCCGACCGGCACCGACGCGCTGCCGAAGAGCGTCGCCCAGGTGATTGGGCCGACCCGTCCGTCGACCTTGAGCGACAGCCCATCGCGGTCGGGAAACCGCGCCTGGAAGAGCTTGACGGCACTGAGCACATCGGCGTCGAAGACACCGTCTTCGGCCAGTGGGCCACAGCCCATCTGGTTCAGCCGCTGCTCGACGGCCTTTACACTCGCATGATCGACATCCCCCATCTCGACGATGTGACCGGGGTACGGAAGGGGGGCATCCGGCTTGGAAGGGCTCGTGGGCTCGGGCATGATCGATCTCCTTGGCTCCGGCGGCGCTCCGAAGCGGAGCCCCGGTCCGGTCTATCGTGGTAGACGGCTTCTAATCTAATTTTCGCGTTAAAAAGCGGCGACGGCGCGGCTGCGAGCCGGCGAGCGCGACGTCGTCTTCCCCGCGGCGAGTTTCCCTCCCGCCGCACCGTGGGTGAACGGGTAGAAACGACTCGTGTAGCCGGCCACCATCGCCAAGTTTCGTTTCCCGGCTGTTCGGCTGGCACTTTTCGGCTCTCCGCAAGAAGCGTTCCAAGCTGCGGCCGGAAGCGCGCCGAAATGCACAAGTCCCGGAGGAAGCCCTGTATCTGCTCGACCATGAGGGCTATGAGGGCTAGTACTCATTTCTGTACGTGAGTGTGATTGACACGCCCTCTGACATACTCAAACTCAAGCTGCCGTGAGACTCGTACAACAGCGATGGTGTGCGTGAAGCTGCTCCGTCTTCGATATGATTCCGATTCGTATCGCTGAAGATCAATTAATATCACGAGTTCCTTGTCGTACCTTCTCAAGAGCGTCCGGAGAAAAGACGTTGCGCAGAGGAGGCGGCGACCTGAGTGCGGTCCGTCGTCGCTGCGTTTGTTCTCACGCCCCCACGCCTCCGCGCGCACCACGATTCGCCCATGCTTGTTCTTCCACGTTCGCTTAAAGCGGTCCCCGATGGCAAGTGAGAATGCCTTGACATACTGGTCTGATACGCTCGGCCTCACGTTGGCACAGGAGGCGCCGAACGGGTCGGTGGCGTCGAGCCTCGCTTCCCTCTGTGGTATATGAATCCACGGTGCATACTCCTTCTTCCCAGTTCGCAGGCATTCTGTCTCTTCCTCACCCTCGAAGTACTTCGGAAGCCAGACTCTTATGGGTTCCTCGCGGGTTAGCCGGCGAGCAAGCCGCTTAGCCTTTCCGGGGTCTACGAGAGCAGATGAGATATGAACCTGAATGCTATCGTCGGAGTACCATGTCCCGTCGACCACAAGTTCTTTGCCGACGTGCGGCGCAATCCCCACGAGCGCCAAGATCTTGTCGCGGTCGCCAGTGAGCACGAGCCCATCTTTCGCCTTTTCAAGAAGCGTTACGGCCGTATCGAGTGGCAGCCGGTCCATGCCATCCGAGAGCCAGTAACCGTCCTCTCGCGTGAGAAGATAGTGACCGAACCACTCAGGCCAGGGATCGTCGTACCACGAGTCGTCGGTTACTGGCGCATCACGCAGAAGCTTCCCCGCCGCGAAGAAGAGCGCATGCCACCCAAGCTGCTGGCCATAGGTGTGATAGTCATCGGTCATGCCCGTAAAGCGCTCTTCGAGTCCTGACTCGCGCCCGCCCTTCTCGTACATACTTCCGATCTTCGGGTCGAGCCTATGGACAATCTCGGCCATCATGTCCTCAACTTCCCAATACGTCTTGCCGAAAACATGGCTAAGGCCATCGGCATCGTTTTTGCCAAAATCCATGTCGAGGTCGAACTCGTGGAGCGGCTTCGGAGCCGTGTCCGGCCGACCACCATAAAAACCGTTGTCCTTTCTGATCTTCTCTCGGAGACGCTCGTGGGGTGAGCAATCAACAGTCCGTAATCGGGTGAGAAGCGCCACGGGAAGGGTGAGAGAGCCAGCGTTGACGCAGGAAAGGAGCGCGCGTGCGGCAAAGTGCCGCATGAGCACGTGGGGCTTCACGTCCTCGGTCGCCATGACGAGTAGAGACTTTTGGTATCGGGCAATCTCTTTCGGGTAATCGAGCACCAATCGGGCGAGAGTAATAAGCAGCCACAGGCGGGCGTGTAGGTAGTAGAAGACCAACTCGCTCGCCTGGAATGGTCCGGCGGTCTCTTCGCTCTCTAGCTTGGCGACGAGCCGGTCCACGATGTTCCAGCTCCCGAATCTAGCAAGAGTGCGGAGGCTATGTGCCGCTCGCCAGCGTGCTTCTGCATAAGGGGAACCGAGCGCACGCCACACGAGAGCGGCCGCGATCTCCTGCACGTCGCCCTTGGGGTAGAGTCCTTCTTCCCACGGTCCGTCGACCACCCGGTCGGTGAGCTTGGCGGCATCGCTCTGAAGCAACCGGGTGAGCGCTGCTTGGCCTTGACCCGCATCCGCTTCGGCCGTGACAAAGGATGCAGTTCCGAGCCACACGCCACCGGGGACAGAAGTATCGGAGCGTACTAGAGCCGGGATGAGTTCGAGAACCAACTCTCCGACCGGAACCCCTGTCAGCTCGGCAAGCTCGCTGAGGCGCGAACCGGAAAGAGTCCCATAGCTTATGAGATCGTCTACATGCACCCGGACGAGCGACTTGGCCTGGCTCTTCAAAATGTCGCCGAGCGCTGCAGTCGAGGATGCCCACCTGCTCTTGCACTCCTTGATCTCGTCGAGCTTCCAGTAGAGATTGAAGCCTTCAAGCGCACAGACGTTCTGGATGTATTGCGCCCGACCCCCAAAAGGGACTCGCCTACGCAGGGCCGCGAGGAAGGTACCCTTCAAGTCGTAGGGGCGCTGCGAAACGCTAAGCTTCCCGAGTGCCTGTGAGAGGGCGGTAAAGTCAACAGGGTCGGTGTGCGCCGCCGTCACTTCAAGGGCGGCACGATCCAGCTTCGCCTCGTTATCTGCCTGCCGCAGCAGCTTAGGATCGGCAGTGGTGGTCCGGTAGTTGGCGTGATCGTTGCGGGTATCGCGTAATACCGCGAAACGCCTCTGCGCCGCCACGAGATACGTTGCCGTCTCCGCAGATTTCCCAAACGTGTCCTCCGCTATGGGTGCCAGCACCTCAAGGGTCCAATCGCTTAGGCCTCTCGGGTTGTCGTCCTCGTGCTGCCGGATAAGCTCCGAGATGATATCTGGTCTCGCGGTTCCCACTCTCCTACGGATCACCTCCGCGAATTGCTTGGTGCCGTCATTCCAATAGTCGACCGGATCGGCGAGACGGTTAAGGGCCAACGCGACCTCTGGTTCCAGTTTGCCGTCCGCAACCAAGGCGATGAGACACGGTAGTAGCGAATACTCGAGATCGATCTTGCCGCGATCGTCCCACCGACTGAGCTTCGCGAGTACCCGTGGGCCTGCCGCCCTGGAGAGAGCGCGCGCGAACTCTCCCCACATGAACTTCTTCACCTCTTCGGGGAAGTTCAATTCGCAGATGTTCGCGAGGGTGTGAAAGTCTTCCGGGTCGAGTTCCTCGCCCTTCAGTGAGGCGGTAAAGATGAGGAGCTCGCTCGTGAAGTCGATATCGTCTGATCCGATGGCATCCATTTGGTCCAGGCCGTAGCGAAAATAAACCGTCGCGTCAGGGACGCTGGCCGGCAGTATGGCCCGCGCCAGATTGGCAAGGAGCGAGGCGCGGTGTGCCACATCATCCTCAGCTTCAATCGCCGCTCGTGCCTGCAGCGCCACCTCGCCTGCCAAGTGTTGCAATGCCGGTCTCTGAGCAAGGACAGCCACGATGCGCACCTGGCTACTCGGGATGGTACCCTGACTGTTTGCCAACGCGAGGAAACGCCTCACTGACGGAACCTTCAGGGTGGGCAGGAGCCGCAGTGCGAAAAATGCGGCCTCAAATCCAAGCACGCGAAACAGAGGGTCGAATTCCTGAGGGCGATAGCGGTCGGTATTCTTCCGGGTCTCCTCCCAGGTATCAAGGAGTACTCTGAACGCGTGGTCGCTCCGGCGCCGAGACGCCGTGAGAAGGTCTCTGAACGCGCGCGTGAAGCGCAGAAGGGGTTGAAGCTGCTGGTCAAGGAATCGCTCGGCCCGTGGTATCTCGTCGGCACTCAGGATCGCTGCCTTGGAGCTTGTACAATCCGGATCAGTCTCCTTTCGCCTGAACTGTGGCAACCGTGCTTTGACCTTCCGGCGAAAGTCATCGCCACTCATGTGCTTGCTCATGCGGGCGCATATGGGCACAAGCTCGCGCGGAACGAGGTCTTTCTCATGCAGCTCTTCGTGCGCTACAACCGCCCGGAGTGCCGCATGAAAGACAAAGGGGAACACATCGTCCCCCCGAAAAAACTGATTGCGCAAGGCCCAGAGGGATGGACTCTGATGGCGCGTACGCGCCGATATGGTGAGAGCCTCAGCGGTAAGACCGAGCGCCAAGGCTCGTGTCGCTGCAACCCTCAGGCCATCGAAGATATCGTATGGACACTCGCGGTGATATGTCTCCGGAAGAGCCAGGCGCGCTTTGTGCCTGCACACGCGTGCCAGTCTGGCAAGAAGTTTCTTCTGCTGCCGAGCTGGGAGAATATGAAACGAGAGCGCAGCAGTGAGCGCTCCAGCCTCCTTCAAAGAATCAACAAAGTTCGCGAGGATGCGGGTTGATACGCCTCGACCAAACGCAGTGGCGAGCTGAACGTATTGGAAGAGGTGCTCGCCGACCTCATGGGCATACCAATCCCTAAAATGCCGGAGGAAAGTGACTGCGTCGCTCGGCCGATCTTCAGAGAGCAGGACGAATGGTACGGCGGCGATATCTGAGCGCTCAGGACGGGAGTCTTGTTGTCTACTGTGGCGATCGCGCTCTTCCGGGCGAAAGAAGTGACGAATCCAATCCTCGGCTCTTAGAGCGTGGCGGGTTGCCTCCTCCGATTCGCCGGCGAGGGCGTGTGCAATCGCGAGCCTGGCGTGGCGGGTACCGGGCCAACTTGTTCGGGCCTCAAAGAGGCGCCGAGTGGCGTCGGTATCTTGCGCTGCCACGACAAGATCGGGGTTATCGAGGATGTACCTGGCCCCGCGCTGGTCCACGGCGGCGACGCTGGCCAGTTCGGTAAGGAGGCGCACGAGCCGATTGAGGTCTTGTCTGAGCGCCGAGTGAAGTACAGCGACCTTGAGACGTGCATAGCGCACGTTTCTCTTTCCGACCGTGCTTGTGATCGCTGCCGGAATCCGCTCATCAAAGGCGAGCTGAAAGAGACGTTCCCCATCATCGAGCAAATGGAGAAGACCAGGCAGGGACCGCGCGGCGTACACCGAGACATCTTGGCGCGCTTCGAGATTCGTGGCGAGACGCCGGAGTGAGTCTGCGGAGGATGGGGAGGCGTACTGGTTGCGCACCAGCGTCTCGGTCGGCTCATCGCGAAAGATGAGGCCATGGCTCGTCCGCTCAAGGAGAGGGCTAAGATCGGAAGCGAAACTCTCGACTGCGCTCGGTGCTAAGCCGTGAGTACCTGCATACTCCTCAAGCGGTACGGGTGGCGGCAGGACCGCGAGCCCTGCGAGGAATGCCTTGATGTTTTCCTCGGCATGCCCGCGGTCGCACGCAGCAGCGAGTGCAGAGATCAGCCGCTCGTGAAGGAGGTCATCGAGTACGACCGTCTTGTCGATCTCCGACTCATCTAGGACTCCGCGGCCGCTCGTGACGAGATACTCCAAGACACGCGGATTCCCACCCGACCGAGCTTGGGCGACCTTGACAGCCGCCAGCGACACTTCCTTCACGCGAGGGCGAAGGTAGGTGCCAGTCTCCTCACGGCTGAAGGGCCGAAGCTCAAGCTCCTGATACGAGGGAATGATCGAGGGCCTACGTTCTGTCCGGCTGGAGACCACGAGTGTCACTCCCGGAATGGGACTCCTGCCGAGAATTTCTAAAAGAAGGAGCGGAAAAGCATTCTCACTGCGCTCACGCGCGACCAAGGCGGCATTGTCGATCGCATCCAGAAACAGCACAACCCCTCGGCCTCGGGGAGCCTTCTTGAGGGACGCGACGCATTGTTCCAGCCTCCGCCGAAAGGTGCTGAGGAGAGCGGGTATGTCGTTGCTTTCGGGCAGGATAGGATCGCAGAAGCCACTAAAGGCAAGGGTATTAACAATATGGATTAGCCCTCGCTTTGGCAAGTGCCTCGCGTCTTCCGGCGAACGATAGGCGCCACCGCCAAAGCAATCGAAGAAGACTACCTGGCTCTGCTCGCCCAAGGCACGCGCGAGGCTGGTCATAAAGACTGTCTTCCCAACTCCTCCAGCCGCATGGATGAGCAAGGGGGCCCTGAGTTCCCGAATGAGAGCGAGGGTCTCGTCGAGCTGTTCGCGCTGCACGACTTGCCCCACCTCCGGCAGTGCCGAACGGCATGGTAAGAGATCGTCGGCATCGCTCACTTCGAGCGCCGCGAGCACGTCAGTCCGCTGAATAAGGTTATTGGGCTCGCCGGCGAAGCCGGCCTTGGCGCGGACCATCTGTCGTAGATTGCCGAGGCGGGCTCGTGCCAGGGTATCGTGGGTCGCCGACCAATCAACGAGCAAAGCGGCAAGGTCGTGCTTGGAGCGCGCGAGGCCCTCCGCTGGACCGAGGACTGTACACTTCTTGGCGAAGTCTGCAAGCGCTGGTCCGTCGAGGCCTGAAGCTGCAGCAACCTGCTTTGCTTGTTTTGCAATCTCACCACTCGTGGGCAGGTCCTCAGCAAGTGAATCTATCGCGGCAAGTAATGGTGGGTAGATAGGCCTATTCGTAACGAATTTAAAATCGAGCTTTGCGACGGCCTTTCTCCCGTAGCGGGTGCGCCGATCTTTATAGGTGTTCGCGAACTTCGTGAGTGTGTCTTTGGCGTGCGCCGCCCGAAAGGGCGTGGCGCCGTTGGCGACCGAGTACTTGAACTGCGAGATGGTGACGCGCTTGGCGTCCTCATAACAACAGGCTCCGTAATAGAGAGTGAGATCTGCGATTTCCGACGCCTCCACAGATGCGTGGGGCTGGTCGGAGGGAGAAAGGCCCTCAACAGCGATCGCAGTGAGATCGCTCTCTGGCCATAAGAGTTCCATCGACCGGCGCACGGTCCATGCCTCGTGGAACTCGTGGCCATCACGAGACGCTCTTACCTTGTTTACCGTGGATGACCTCCGCAGGGCGCGCTTCATGGAAGCGTTCATTGTACCACTCGGGAGAATGAGAACGGCCCTGAGGATGACGACAGTTCCCGCCGCTTGGCATACCGTACGGACCGGTTCTATTCGGCGAGGCACTCGAGATGTCCGAGGTAATTTTTCGCAGGCCGACTCGTAGCATGGCCGTGCGCTGCATTGGCATGGTACTGAGCCGAACAGGTGCCACCCACTCGGCAGGGGCCTAGCGCCTCTGTGCCACGACAGGTGCCACCCACTCGGCAGGATCCGAGCCTTCAGGCTCGCGGTGGTCGCGGCTGGACATCTACGATTCCTCTATCGGAAGAGACCTCCTGGTGCCCCCCAGGAAGACCCCGTGGGGGATGCGTAGGGCATGCCTTCCCTGACCCCCTTCTTGAGCAGCTTCTGCCATAAGATAAGGAAAGCACCGCCACTCCGCCCAGCGCGGAAAAGGAGCCCGCCATGAAGAGCAGAAGGCTTTCGCCATTCCTCGGTCTCTGGCTCGGGGTCCTCGCCTTCGGGCCTGCCCTCCCCGCCGCGGCGCAGACCGCGAAGCCCGGGGCTTCCTTCTCCAGCCCGGCTCCCGCTGTCCCGGCGCCACGGCCGGTTCGCTGGACCGATAGCGCGCCGACGGCGAGCTTTACCGCCAACTGCACGGGCCGGACCTGCGGGTTCGACTCCAGCGGTTCGAGCGACGATATCGGGATTGTGGCCTGGGACTGGAACCTGGGCGACGGCACGACCACCAACGGGCAGAACGTCGCGCACGTCTACGCCACGGCCGGAACCTACGCCGTAACCCTGCTCGTCACCGATACCAGCGGCCAGGTCACCGGCCTTGCCAGGCTTGTCCACGTGAGCGGATAAGAAGGAGCTTCGCCAATGACCTCCGCCCCCGACGCCCAGCGCGTCTTCCTCCGTCACACCCTGGCGACCCTGGCCTACCGCGGCGCCAAGGCCGTCCGCGAGGCTCCCGAAAGCTTCGCCACTTTCCGGGCCGGCGACTCCTCCCGCACCCCGGTGGAGATCGTCGCCCACATGGCCGACCTCTTCGACTGGGCGGTCGGCCTGGCCGAGGGGCAGCACGTCTGGCGCGCCGCCCCGCCGGCCTCCTGGACCGTGGAGGTCGACCGCCTCTTCGCCGCGCTGGCGCGTTTCGACGCGATCCTCGCCAGCGAGCGGCCGCTGGGCCTCCCCTTGGAGCGCCTCTTCCAGGGCCCCATCGCCGACGCCCTGACCCACGTCGGCCAGCTCAACCAGCTCCGCCGCCTGGCGGGCTCGCCGGTCCGGGGGGAGAACTACGTCAAGGCAGAGATCGAGGTGGGGCGGGTGGGGCTGGAGCAGGCGGCAGCGGTGTTGGAGTTCGAGTAAAGGAGAGCGAGAGGTGCCACCATGTCGCAGCGGCGCGCGAACGAGGGCAGGAACGTAAAACGCCAGCTGCTCTTCGTTCAGGGAGGTGGCGCGGGTGCCCATGACGAATGGGATAGCAAGCTGGTCGAGAGCCTCGGGCGCGAGCTGGGGCCGGATTACGAGATCCGCTATCCGCGGATGCCGAACGAAGACGACCCCAGCTACGCCGCATGGAAGGCGACGATCGAGAGAGAATTCGCGACGCTCAGAGATGGCTCGATTCTCGTCGGTCATTCCGTCGGCGCAACGATACTGGTCAACGCCCTCGCGGAGCAGCCAGCCGAGCGGAAGTTCGGCGCGATCTTCCTCATTGCGGCACCCTTTGTCGGCGAAGGTGGCTGGCCGGGCGAGGATCTGAAGACGCCGAGCGACCTGGGCGCGAGGCTTCCCCCAGGCGTCCCCATCCATTTCTACCATGGGCTCGATGACGAAACCGCGCCGCCATCGCACGCCGAGCTCTATGCGCGCGCGGTTCCGCAAGCCCGCGTCCATCGGTTGCCCGGCCGCAATCATCAGCTCGACAATGATCTGAGGGAGGTCAGTGCAGCGATCAGGTCCCTTGAAGCCGAACTGTGAATCGCGGAATCCATAGCTGCATGTAGCAGGACTGTACTGGTTCTCCGTGAACAAGACGGCAGGTGGTAAGAGTAACAGAGCCATGGGGCTGTATCTCAAGCGGCCTGGCCCCTCTGAGCGTCGCGCCGCTCTCTGCGGAGTTGCCTGGCCTTCTTGAGTTTTTGATCCCGTTCGGCCCAGATCGCAGGTGCCCTGCCATGGAGGAAGTCATTCGGGGTGATATAGCCAATAGCGCTGTGGAGGCGGACGTGGTTGTAGTGGTGGACGAACTTGGTGACGACCGCTCGGGCTTGCTCGAGGTCAGCGGGAGCGGCGGGGCGCAAGGCCCCGCCTTTGACGGTCTTGTGCCAACGCTCGATCTTGCCGTTGGACTGCGGGTAGTAGGGTGAAGTGCGCACGTGGGTCATGCCGGCGATTCGGACGAACTCCTTGAAATCTCTGGCGATGAACTGCGGGCCGTTGTCGGAGATGATCCGCGGCCGGGCCTCGGGGTAGAGCTCGCGAGCGCGTTGCAGGATGCACTCGACATCGGCCTCGGTCATCGCCGGTCGGATTTCCCAGTGGACGAGTGAGCGGCTGGCGCCGTCGAGGACCGGGCACAGGTAGTAAAACGTCCCGGCGAGGTTTAGGTAGGTCACGTCGATGTGCCAGTGCTCGTGTGGGTTTAGAGGCTGTTGGAAGCCTTTCCCCTTCTTTGAAGGCTGTCGGTTCCATCGGTCGAGCCTTCCGGCCTTGGCGAGCACCCGGTAGGTCGAGGAGGGGCTTACCGCCACCACGTTCTGGTCCAGCATCATGAAGGTCAATCGGCGATATCCCTCCAGGGGAAAGCGCTGGTGGAAGTCGAGGATGGCCTGTCGCTCGTGGTCTTCGAGCCAGTGATCGCGAGGCACCAGTCGGTTGTGCTCATTGGCCTTGCCGTAGCGCTTTTGCCAGGCGTAGAACTTGCCGCGCGCGAGTTCGAGCCAAGCGCAGAAGCGCTCGGTAGGGATCTCGGTTTTCTCGCTCCAGGTGCGCACGAAGTCGACCACGGCATCTCGTACATCATGGGGAACCCAGCGGCCGTTCAGGGCTCCCCAAGTACTTTTTTTAGTTGTATATATTCGGTCGAGATCTCGGCGATAACCGAGTCTTTTCGGGCCAACTTGGTTTCTAGTTGCTGTACTTTGTCGGTCAGTTGCTTTTCGCGTTGGGAGGTTCCGGAGCCCGCAGTCGCTTCGAAGGCGCCGGCCAGGTTTTCGAAGACCTGCCGCTGCCACTGGTAGAAGACGCTGGGCTGGAGCTTGTACTCGTCACAGAGGTCTGAGACGGGGACCTTGTCGACCAGATGGCGGCGCAGGATGGCGACCTTCTGCTCGGTATCGAACCGACGGCGGGAACGCTTGGACTCTTGGGACATGAATAGCTCCTTGCCATGCGTAACATGGCGGTAGGGCCGTCATGTTCCAAGAGAACCAATACACGACCTCAGATACACATTCCGGCGCCTGAGATGTGCATCTAAGGCCTCGGATAAGCATCTCAAGCCTTCGGATGAGCATCCGAGCGCCTGGGATGACGATCCGAGGCCTCGGATAAGCACCCCAGAGCTTGGGAAAGCTATCCGAAGCCTTAGATACACATCCGAGCGCTTGGGATGTGTGTCCGAGGTCTCGGGATAGCTTCCCGAGCCCCTGGGAAACGTTCCCGAGCCCTCGGGGATCCTCCCCCCCGAGGATCTCGCCCAGGATCACCGGCTGTTCCACGCCGTCCGGGAAGAGGAAGCAGCCCGGGCGCTTCGCAGCCGGGCTGCTCAAGCTCGCAGAGGAGTATCGGGGTTCCTACTCGAAGAGCTCGTCGAGCCGCAGGGTCCATCCCGGCACGACGTCGGAGAGGTCGAGGACGCCGCCCTGTCCCACCACCTCAGGCTCCTGGGAGCCACGGTACACGGAAACCGTCTTCTGGGTCGAATCGACGACCAGGACGAGATCTCTTGAATTCTCGCGGTTCAAACGCTAGAGATGCCTTTTAGACAGCGGCATTGCGCTCACTCCGAGCCGGGCCCGCGAGCCGGCATCGGATGACGAGTTGCCGCAAGGTCGTGAAAAGCAGCGGTATGCGTTCCCGCGGGATACCCAGACGCTGACTGAGTTGGCGATGCGAGAGGAGATCCCCGTCCGTGTCGTCCCCGAGAAGCTCGTCGCCGCAGATGCTTCCGGTCTCACGGTCTCCGTGCCGGAACTGCAGGTAGTCCCAGAGCGCCGCCAGGTAGCGACGGGTACGCGAATCGACCTCGAGATCGTCGATCGCCGCCGACACGCTCCGAATCAGATACTCGAAGCTCTGCCGCGATTCGACCGCGCACTCCGGTAGCACCTGCCGGAGCACCTGGATTTGGTCCGGCGAGCACTCGACCTGGCCTCCCGCGTCTTCGCGCGCGAGGAAGGCTGCCCAGCGCAACCGCGCATCGCTCTTCAACGGATCGACCAGATCTTTGAACCGGAAACAGCGAACGCCGTGATCCGGCAACCGAAGCAGGAGCTGCCCCAAACGCTCCAGGATGGCCGCCTCCTGCCGCCCTTTGGCGGTGACGAGACCGGGGAGCAGCTCGTCGTTCCAGCGCACCACGATCGGAGCGAGATCGAGCGCCGGCAGCCGGAGATCCAGGGTGGGCTCGAAGCCAAAAACGGTATGATTCCGCACCCTTGGATCTCCACCCAGGACGTGGAGTCCCCGACGAGCGACAGCCTCCAGCAGCGCTTCCTTCAATCGCTCGAAGATCCGGAATCCGACCGGGTCATGCTCCCTCTGGCGCTCGTGGAGAAAATTCTTGACATTGCGCAGAACCAGACCGTCGATGTTTTCCTTTTCCACCAGCTGGAGCTTCAAGCTCCGCATCCGATCCGAGAAGACGAAGGCCCAACAGTCGGTGACCAGCTCTTCGAGCGCGCTCTGGGTCGGCCGGGTGTGGCACCAGGCGTGGGACATAGGGTCTCCCACCGTCGCCTCGGCATCCCACCGGTCATGGCCGTAGACCCCGAGATAGCAGGGAGGGCTCTGCCAGAGGCCGCGCCGCTTCAGCTCTCCCCCCAGCGCCGCCTGCAGGCCATCCCAGGCGTCGTGGAGAAGGTCCGCATCCGGAGTCTCCTCGCCCTGCTGGCTGCGCACGAAGGCCGTGAAGACGGGCGGCATGGGGTCCGGGCGAGGCCAGCGGCGAGAGGAAGCACTGGCGACGTTGGGCTTAGGTTCCTTCATGGACGGGTCTCCGGAGCGAGGAAGTCGCTACTATAGCGAGCAAGAAGACTCCCAACAAGCCCTTTCCGCAGGCCGGAACGCACGCCCAGCCAAATTTCCGATTCCGCCCGTTAGTAGTAGAAGAGGAGTGTACAGCTCCGGGAAGAGCGGTGTCGAAGCCGACTTTGCGCGGTTCGGTAGAATGTTCGAGGACAAACTCCTCTCGCCGAGGAGAAGGAGGAGGCACTGCATGAAAAAAAAGCCAGCAGAATTGCGCGGCAAGAAGCTCCATATCAGCCGAGAGACACTGAGGCAGCTCGACCTCGGGAAGGACCCCTACCCGAAAATCGCAGGTGGAGGTAACAACCCCAGCGGCGATTTCTGCCCTCCTTCACCGGCCTGTCTGACAAAAACACAATAGGGCGGGAGGCAAGAAAATTTATCGGAGTTGGAGCAGCCAGATATGTCCCTCATGGATCGTCCGGGCGAGGTACAAGCCTCGGTCATCGGGACTCAGGCTGAACGACCGGTACGTGGAGCCCACGGGATCGGCGAGCAAAGGTAGGGACTGCCTGGCTGGCGCATCGAGCAGGCGAAGCTCTTTGTCCTCGTTGTAGAGAAGTCTCCGGCTATCCCGCATCCAAAGTGGATTGTCGCCACGGCTCGACAACTTGACATAGCTCTTTTCCTTCAGGGAATAGAGCAAGAGGCCAGGATCGTGAGAGCCGTCAGGGTGCTGGCGAGCTCCGGCCAGCCATCTGCCATCGGGCGACCAGGAATAGGCGATGAAGTCGGCCCCCCTGTCTGGCGATGGCAGGTATTGGGGAACGCGCTCCCGGAGAGGCCGGGTGAGATCGACCAGAGCCTCGCGCCCCCCGACCTCGCAGGCGAGAGCCCTGCCGTCGGGCGACCACAAGGGCGTGCTCACGAATTTGCCGGGGAAGCTCGTCTCCTGCACGACCCTCCGGCCGTCGAGGTCGACCGTCCAGATTTCGTACTTGCCGCCGCGATTCGAGTAGAAGGCGATGCGCGAGCTGTCGGGCGAGAACTGGGGTCGACGATTCCTGTATGCATCGCCGATCAGTCGCCGCCACCCGCTGCCATCCGGGTGCACGACGAAGAGCTCTTCCCGCGGCGTCAACAGTTGGCAGACGATCCAGTTGCCGTCCGGAGACGCGCTGCAATCATTGATCACGTCGGACGTCTGAACGATCGCGGTGGCGGGTCTCAGGACGCGGCTGCCCGAAGGATCCAATACGACCTTGTCGAGAGTCGCCGTGGAGCCGTCACTGGCATAGGCGATCTTCTGCCCGTCGCCGGAGAGGCTCGGAAGCGTGCAGGCCTGTTGGGAAGCCGTGATCGGCTCCGGCTCCCCCGCCACCCGGCCGGATTCTTCGTCGATCGGTACCCGCCAGAGATTCATGATGCCGCTCCGGTCGCTCGTGAAGTACAGATAGCGCCCGTCCGGGGACCAAACCGGGTCCCAATTGAGGTGACCGTCTTCGACGGCTGGAATCGGCCCCCCGCCCGCCGCCTCGACCGTCCAGATCACCCGCTGGCCGGTCTGCGGCACGAGCCCCCAGTAGGCGATCCGCTCGCCGTGCGGCGACCAACTTGGCTGCGCGGCGTCGCCTGGAGCGATCCGCCGTCGGACACCGGTTGCGATGTCGACTCGGAAGGCCTCACTGCCGGTCCTCCGGACCTGGGGGCTCGCGATGCTCGCCGTGTCGCAGACGATCTCTCTCCCGTCGGGAGACCATCCCGGATTGAAGCCGAAGTCGGTCAGGCGTCGGACCGGACCGCCCTCTCTAGGCATGAGGAAAATGCCGCCTCCATCCCGCTCGGAACGAAAGGCGATCCGCCGGCCATCCGGAGAGAAGCTCGGCTGCGTGTCGTCGGCTGGCGAATCGGCGGTCAGGTCCAGGGCCTCGGCGCCGCGGACCGGCGACTGCGAGAAGAGATGGCTCCTGCCGGCGATGGATCTGGCATAGACGATGGTCCTGCCATCCGGAGAGAGGCTGGGATAGGACGTCCTCCCCGGGAAGTCGGTGACCTGAGAGAGGGCCGGAGTGATCGCGTGAGGAAAGGGCGGAGACGAGCCTTCTTTCGGCAAGGAGCCGTTCCCCCGCACGGCCAAAAAGGAGAGGAGAGCCAGGCAGACCACAAAACCCAGACCGGCTGCCCAGAAGACCCGCCGCGGAGGGCCCCCGAGCTCTCGTGCGGGGCGACCGCCGATCTCGTCCGCCAGCCGGTCGAGATCGGCGAGCAGAGCTGCCGCGTGCGGGTAGCGGGAGGCCGGGTGGAAGGCCAGCATGCGGGAGAGCACGCCGGCGAGCTCCGGTGGAACGCCCTCTGGCAACGGCATCGGTTCCTCCGGCTCCTCGCGCCGAGATGGCCGGCCGGTTACCATCTCACAAAGGACGATCCCCAAAGACCAGATGTCGCTCGCGGCGTCGACCTCGTCGCCCCGCGCCTGCTCGGGGGAGCGGTAGCCGCGGGTGCCGTAGGGCCCCCCTGGGTCCGCAAGCGTCTGTCCAGAGAGCCTGGCGATCCCGAAGTCGAGAATCTTCACGATCCCGTCCGCGGTGAGCATGAGATTCGCCGGCTTGATATCGCAATGGACGATGCCCGATTGATGAGCCTTGGCCAGGCCGCGGGCCACCTGCCGGACGAGGGAGACGGCCTCCGACATCGGTACGGAGCCACGCTTTAGGCGGCTCTTCAAGGTTTCGCCGTCATAGCAGGGCATCGTGAGGTAGAGCTGCCCCGTATCCGTCTCCTCGATCTCGTAGACTGTGCAGACATTGGGATGGTCCAGAGCCGATGCTGCCCGCGCCTCATTCAGGAAGCGTTGCTTGGCCCGAGGGTTCGACGCCAGCGTGGCAGGGACCGTCTTGATCGCGACAGTGCGCCTCAGGCGGGAGTCCGCGGCACGGTAGACGACTCCCATGCCGCCCTCCCCCAGGGGACCGAGGAGACGGTAGCGCGGGCTCTCCGCCGTGCCCGACCCGCCGGGGAAGCCCGCGGGTGCGCCGGCCCCGGCCGCGTGGGGAACGCTCAGTTGGGGAACGGTAGCGTTCGGATCGTACGTCGAGCGCGACCCGGAATCACCATCACCCCGGTCCGACTCGAGCTCGTCTTGCATCCAGCCCACGACCGCTCGGGAACGGCCGCCTACCGAGAGACCTGGGCCGCGCTCGCTCGAGAGGTGACGAGAACGATGAGTCGCCGTTTCCTGGGATGCAGCATCGGCCGCATTGTAGCGGAAGGCCTTCTCCCGCGCGCTGTTGCGGGTATATCAGCTCGGGTCGTCCCTCTCAGGAGCTTCGGAAGACCAGGTCTTCGCGGCGAATCGTCAGGACGCGAGCCCGAACGCACCACTACCATAGCGATGCGTCCCAATTACGCGCCAACCGGAGCCAACTTCGCGAGTCTACTCCGGCCCTCGGCTCGGCGTCGAGATCCCGACAGTACAACAGGTGCCTGAGCGTCTTCTTGAGAAGCTTCTACCATAAGATAGGGAAAGCATCGCCACTCCGCCCAGCGCGGAAAAGGAACCCGCCATGAAGAGCAGAAGGCTTTCGCCATTCCTCGGTCTCTGGCTCGGGGCCCTCGCCTTCGGGCCTGCCCTCCCAGCCACGGCGCAGACCGCGAAGCCCGGGGCTTCCGTCACCGATACCAGCGGCCAAGTCACCGGCCTTGCCAGGCTCGTCCACGTCAGCGGATAAGAGGGAGCTTCGCCATGACCTCCGCCCCCGACGCCCAGCGCGCCTTCCTCCGTCACACCCTGGCGACCCTGAAAAGCTAGCATCCCGGACTATCGGCGGCCCAAATCACGAGCCGCAGCTCGCTGTCGTCGATCAGGCTGTACTCGGGGGAGCGTCCCGACAACCGCTTGCTCTCTTCGAGAATGATCGGAACACCATCGCCGCGTCGGTCCATCAGGTACGTTCGCCCGACTCCCTCCTCCCCGCCGACCGGGCAGCGTGCCAGGAGTGAAACGATGAGCTCGTTCCGGTTGTACTGGCGTAACGACATGCTCTCCGGAGTCAGCGTATTGGCGAGGCCACCGGGCACGTAGAGCTCTAAGCGATCCGCGAACATGTGCAGACGCACCCTGGCGCCCGCCATCGAGTAGTCTCGATGGGCAACCGCATTGACCAGCGCTTCGAACACCGCGCGCTCACTGAACTGAGGGATTTCCACTCGCCCGGTCGTCTTCGTGGCCCGAATCAACATGTTGCGGCGAAGGAAGTGGAGCGCTTCCCGGACCTGTGCGTCGAGCGGACCTCCTACGTCCCGCGCGTCGCTCTGGTAGTTCACATCTCTTCGATCTCCGGCGTAACTCACGGCTTGAATCTGCGCGTGTGGCATGAGGATCTGCGGTTCCTGCGTACAGAGCAAGACGCCGGTAACGGTCATCCTCGGAACGCCGTCGTCATCGTCCGCGACGATCCGGAGCTTTCTGAGCGAGGCATCGGTCGGCTCGGTGCCATCCCGCATGAACCGGCGCGCCAGCTGAAGATCAACCTCGGTCGGTGAGGTACCCGAGACCGGTGACTCATCGAACCGAATCACGCGGCTCTGGCTTCGCTCCTGGAAAAGCCGCGCCAGGACTTCCGGCGCCATCTCCCGCTTGGAGCTACCAATCCTGCGAAAGTAACCGCCAGGACCCTTGTGAACAAACAGGCTGCGAGCGACATCGACTCGAATCAATGGCACCAGCTGGCCCGTGGAATCCGGCAACTCGAGCCTTCGAATGAAGGCATCGATCGAGGGCTTCACCACGTCGTTGCAGATTTCTCGAACCCAACTCTCCACGGCGTCCAGGTGCTCGATCGGTATTCCCAGTAGCTCGCGCGTCTTGTCGTCGACACCCAGGACGAGCGTGCCGCCATGCCCGTTCGCGAAGGCCACCAGCTCATCCGCGAAATCGCTACGCCCTGGGGCGGTGACCCGCGCGCCGGCAAGCAGCACGCGCTTGAGCTCCAACTCGGAGTCCTCTCCAAGACGGATTCGGCGAGCCAGATCGTTCTGGTTATCCATCTCGTCGTTCTCCAGTGAGCATGATGCGGCGGTAGCGCGTCTCGACGCGCTTCATCGCATCTTCTGTCTCCATGGACTCCAGTCTCTCACGCAAAGCGCCGGCCTAGCGCCTTTGCACCCCCGGAGCCGTCCACGAGTAGAGGGCTTCCCGGTGGGCCGAGCCCCAGCGGACGGTGTGGAGCTGGCCTTTGGCGGCGAGGCGGCGGAGGGTGACCGAGACGGTTCGGCTGTCCATCAGACGGTCGAGCTTGGGGCCGTAGCGTTGGTTGATCTCCTGCGCGATGGCGGTGGCGCCGAAGACGTCTTCCGGCCGCCGGCTGCGGACGACCCGGGCGACCAGGCGGCTCACCGGCCGCCGCACGCCGTCCGGGAACGGCTCGTCCCCCGGGGAAGGTGGCGCGGTGGCGGCACGGCGACGCTCCACCAGCTCGCCCGCCGCCTGGGCCGCGGCGCGAAACGCCGTGAAGCGCTCCTCGGCCGTCTGCAGAGCGGCGGCGTGGGTGGCCCGCTGCTCATGATGGAGGATCTCTTGCTGCGCGTGGTGCTCCTCCTGCTGCCGGTGATGGGCGATCTGACTCTCCAGCTCGGCCAACATCTGTGCAATCGAGATCTGCGTGCTCATGTCGTCCCTCTCAAGAACTTCGGAAGACCAGGTCTTCGCGGCGAGCCGACAAGACGCCGACCCGAAACGCGTCGCAACCGTAGCGATGCGGCCCAATTACGCGCCAACCGGAGCCAACTTCGCGAGTCTACTCCGGTCTTCAGCTCAGCGTCGAGGTCCATCGCCTCCAGGTACGCGGACTACGCTGCAAAGTCGCGCTAGCGGAGACGAAGATCTCGCCACCAGGAGAGCTTTCTTCTCGCCATCACAACCACGCAGAGCTACTTCGCAGCCTAAGAAGGCTATTTTGCGCTATTCCTCCCGGAGATCGAGACATTCTACTCCCTCTTCGGGCCGCCACGCCTCGGCCAAAGCGCAAACCCTAGAGACCTCGCGGCGGAGCATCGCTGCTTAGCGCCTAAATCTTACTATGCGGGACTGAAGCAGGAGGGCTTCGCGCAACAATTTCAGGACCACCAAATCGCGCAATGGAATTCCGCCGCCAAGTAGGGGTACAACGCTGCGTTACATGGGTACAACGCGGCCAGTGGCCGGACAACGCGCCATTGTACCGGTACAACGTCAGGTAGTACCGGTACATTGCGGCGTTGTACCGGTACGAGCGATGGAATCCTCGCAGGTTGTCGCGTTGTTCCTCGGCTTCGCGGCTGCGGCAGGGTACGGGTCGGGGTTCCAAGCGTACTTCGTCGATGACGACCGCACCCGGTCGGCGCTCCTCGCCAACGGCAGCTGCGAGGAGTATGATCTGCCGCAAACTCAGCCATACTGACAAAAGGAGAACTGCGATGAGGAAAATGCCGAAGATCGAGAAGCTCAAACTCTCCCGTGAGACGCTCCGGAACCTGGAGAAGGGCGAGCTCACGTTGGTTGACGGTGGCGCCACGGTCACGTTGTGCAGCAACAGCTGCAGCAAACTGAACAGCTGTATCTGCTAGAGAGGGCGTGAATTCACCATCGCCTCTTCAGACCTGAGGCCCCGAGAAGAGGATCAGGTCACCGAAGTCGATGGTCCCCTTGGGCGCTCGCGACTCTGCTCGAAGCCGCCACGCCGGGCAGGCACAGGGGCTTTGGCCCCTACCTGCCCGGCGGCATTGCCTGGTGCGTGTTTCGGCGGCCTGCGCCCGAACAAACCGGGCCGGGAACCGTACCCTAGCCCCATGGATCTCCCCTCCCCCGCCCTCGTCCGCTTCCACCTGCAAGTCGGCGCCCGGCTGGCCCTTCGGGTCCTGGCGCCGGTCGTCGCCTTCGCCTGCGGCGCGGCGGGGTTCTTCGAGAAGGACTTCCTGCGCAATCTTGCCGCCACCCTCTTCACGGGCGGCAGCTCGGGGCTCCTCGTGGCGGCGGCCGCCTATGGGGTCGCCGCCACGGCCTCCCCCCGGATCTGCCGCGGCCTCTCCGGCTGGATGCGCCACCTTCCCGTTTCGGGGATCGCCCATCGCCGGGCGGCGACCCTCGCCGTCGCCGTGGCTCAGGTCCCCCTCTGGGCCGGGCTCGCGGGGCTCGCGAGCCTCGTCGTCTCCGGGCGCGGGCTTGGTACCGTGATCCTCGGCCTCGCCGGGACGACCCTCGCGGCGGCGGTCGCCACCGTCCCCTCCCAGCGTTCCCTCTTAACCCTTGCGCTCGCTCTCCCCGCCGCGGCTCTGACCGCGGGCGGCCGGCTGGCGCCGATTGCGGCGGGCTTCGCGTTGCTCGTCCTCGCGGATGCCCTCGCTTTAGGGATTGGCGGAACGAGCCGAGCCGCCGGCGGGCGGCGCAGGAAGGGGAGGAAGGAAGGGAGCGCTCGCCTCTTCGAGGCGCGGATCGCCTGGCGCGCCCTGGGGTGGAAGCTCGGCGAGGCCTACGTCGTCGCTCTCCTCCCCATCGGCGCCGCCGCCCTCTTCGTCGCCAACAACCGGGCGGAGCTCTCGCCCCGCTACGTTCTTCTCGCGGCGCTCTTGGGCGGCGGGGTCTCCCTCGTCCTCTTCCTCGCCGAGACCGGCGAGGCGCTCGCCGCCCGCCGGCCCGCCTGGCCGTGGCTGCGCTCGCTCCCCGGCTCGGCCGCCGAACGGGTCCGGAGCGACGCTCTCTTCCTCGCCGCCCATGCCTCCCCCTTGATCGCCGTCGCCGCCTGGATCTCCCCGCGCACCCTCCTGCCGCTCGCCGGGACGCTCCCGCTTCTTGCCGCGCTCACCGCTTCCGCCCTCCGCCGCGCTCCCGAGCGCCGGACGGGCGCGGCGGGCGAGATCCTCCTTCAAGGGGGCCTCGCCGCCGCTCTCCTCGCTCTCCTTCCCTGGCTGGCGCTCCTCTTCCTGCCCCTGACCCTTCCCGTTCTCGCCGCCGCCGCCAGCCGCGAGCGCCGGCAGAAGGTCAGCCGCTGGCTGGAGCTTCACCACCTGGCGGCGGGCGATCCGCAGTCCTGGAGCGCCTCGTGATCCGGCTCTCCGGTGTCTCCTTCTCCTACGGTCCGGGCGAGGCGGTCCTCGCCGGGCTCGACCTCACCCTGGAGCCGGGACTCACCCTCCTCCTCGGCCGGAACGGCTGCGGCAAGAGCACCCTCTTGAAGACCGCCGCCGGGGTGGAGAGGCCCGACCGGGGCCGGGTGGAGATCGACGGGCACGACCTGTGGACGGAGGAGGTGGCGGCGCGGCGGAGCCTCGCCTATGTTCCCGAGCAGCCGGATCTCACCCCCTACGCCACGGTCCGCGAGATCCTCGGTCTCGTCTGCCGGCTCCGTGGCGAGCCGCGGGCGGCGGCGGACGAGGCGCTCCGGAAGGTCGGCCTCGCCGATCTCGCCCACCGCTCGGTGCGCCAGCTCTCGATGGGCCAGCGCCGCCGGGCCGTCCTCGCCGCGGCCTTCCTCGGCCGGCCGGCCCATGTCCTCTTAGATGAGCCGCTCGAAGCCATGGACCGCGGCGCCCGGGACGACATCCTCGCCTGGATCGACCGCCTGGTGGCAGACGGCGCCACGGTCGTCGCCGTCTCCCACGACCTCGAACCCTTCGCCGCCCGGGCCTCCCGAGCGCTCACCGTCCGCGACGGGCAGTGCCGAAGCGTCGATCCGCTCCCCGGCGATCCGGCCGTGCGCCGGGCGCTTCTCGAAAAGATGGCACGCGGCGACGTCCCGTAATGCGGAGCGTAATCTTTCGGGTCCACAATGCCCGCAGGGTTAAGGGATCTACCGGTTTCCCCCCCCTCAGATCGTATCGACCCCGGTAGGTCCCCCGATACCCCTCCACGCGGTGCCATCGGTGTAGATGGACCGCCTTTTTTATTTTTAGGGAGGTAGACTCTCCCCCGTGATCGAGGCCGAACCCCCACCGGCCGCCCTCCCGGCGAGCGCCGAGACCCCGCTGACCGCGCCTCCCCCGCCGAGCTACCAGGGCTTCGAGTTGATGCCGGACCTCCCGCCCGCCGGGCAGGTGCGGCGCTTCTTCACCATCCAGCGCCATCTTCTGGGCCTCCTCTTCACCGGGCTGGTGGCCCATGCCCAGGAGGGGGCGGCCCTCGGCAAAGGACGGGGCTTCCGCCTGCTGTGGAATCTCGAACGCCTGCTCGCCACCCTCGTCCGCCCCTTCCTCGACAAGAGCCTCGTCGACCGCCCCTTCCCGGTCCAGCTCCGCCGGCGCCTGGAGATCCTCGGGCCGACCTACATCAAGCTCGGCCAGGTGCTCGCTCTGCGCCAGGATCTCCTGCCCGCCGCGATCACCGAGGAGCTCAAAAACCTCCTCGACCGGCTGCCCGTCGTCTCCTTCCCGCGCTACCTGGAGCTGATCGTCAAGGATCTCGGCCGGCCGATCGACGAGATGTACACCTGGATCGACCCGATCCCCACCGGCTCGGCCTCGATCGCCCAGATCCACCGGGCGACGACCAAGGAAGGCGACTCGGTCATCTTGAAAGTCGTGAAGCCGGGGATCAAGGAGACTCTCACCCGCGACGCCCGGCTCTTGAAGCTCCTCGGCTGGATTCTCCAGAAGGTCATCCCCCGCTACCAGCCGCAGCGGGTCATCGCCGAGTTCGTGGAGTACACCCGCCGCGAGGTCGACCTGCGGCGCGAGGCGGACAACGCCCAGAGCTTCGCCGCCAACTTCGTCGATCTGAAAGGCGTCGTCTTCCCCCGCATCTTCCGCCAGTACAGCGGTCCCGGCGTCCTCACCATGGAGTTTCTGGACGGCTTCAAGCCCTCCGCTCCCGAAGCCCTGGCGCTCTCCGAGGAGGATCGCGACCGGCTGGTGGACCTGGGCGCCGAGTCGATCATCCGCATGCTCTTCGAGGACGGTTTCTTCCACGCCGACCTCCATCCCGGAAACCTCCTGGTCCTCCCCTCGCCCGGCGGCCCCAAGCTCGGCTTCATCGACTTGGGGATGGTCGGACGCTTCGACAGCGAGCTCAGGCGTACCCTCCTCTACTACTACTACACGCTCGTCATGGGCGACGCCGAGAGCGCCGCCGGCTATCTCGCGACCGTCGCCCAGCCGGGCTCCGGGGCCGACCCGGTGGGGTTCCGCCGCGAGGTCACCGAGATCCTCCAGCGCTGGAACCAGAGCGCCAACTTCCGCGACTTCTCGCTCGCCCAGCTCATCCTCCTCTCGGTCAACGAGGGGGCGCAGCACCGCATGTACTTCCCGGTCGAGATGGTCTTGATGGTCAAGGCCCTGGTGACCTTCGAGGGCGTGGGCCAGATCCTCAAACCGGGCCTCGACGTGGCGGTGGTCTCAAGGGAGCATGCGAACCGGATCTTCCTGGACCAGTTCAAGCCGGCTCATCTGGCCCGCCAGCTGATGCGCGGGGTGCCCGAGATCCTGGAGGCCATCACCAAGGCTCCGGCGGTGATCACCGAGGGGGTGCGCCTCCTCCAGCAGATGAGCCGCCGGCCCCCCGACAACCCCTTCGCCGGCCTTCGCGGTACGATCTTCGGCGGCTTCTGCCTGGTCGCCGGGGCGGTGCTCGCCGGCGCTCACGGACCCTGGCCGGTCTGGCTCGCCCTCTTCGTCCTGGGGATCGGCTCGGCCCTCTCGCGGGGGAAGCGATGAGCGAAGAGTCGACCTATGAGCCCTTCGAGCCCGGCTACGGCCAGGCGTTGATGAACGATCTCTTCAAGCCCTACCTCGGCCGCTATTTCCGCCCCATCCTCCTGGGTGGCGAGAAGATCCCCGAGAAGGGACCGCTCCTCCTCGCCCCCAACCACAGCGGCAACGCCTTCCCCTACGACGGCATGATCCTCGACGGGCTCCTCTGGGAGCGCTCGGGGGAGGAGCCGGCGGCGAAGTTCCGTTCGGTCTTCGAAAAGGAGCTCGCCGTCACCTGGTGGATGCGTCCCTTCGGTATCGACAACTTCTGGCGGCGGGCGGGCGGCGTCGACCTGACCTTCGAGAACTTCGACCAGCTCCTCGCCCGGGGCGAGCGGCTCCTCTACTACCCCGAGGGGGTGCCGGGGATCGGCAAGGGTTTCTACCGCCGCTACCAGCTGCAGCGCTTCTCGACCAGCTACGTGATGATGGCCGCCCGCCACCAGGCGCCGGTCTTTCCGGTCTCGATCGTCAACGCCGAGTGGGTGATCCCCTTCTGCTTCACGATCCCGGCCTTCGACCGTCTGCTGCAGAAGCTTCTCCACATCCCCTTTCTCCCCCTTCCGGCGGCGCCGCTCGGCATCCTCTTCCCCTTCTTCTGGTATCTCGCCTTCCCCGCCCGGATGGTCTTCGTCGTCGGCGAGCCCATCGACATGCGCGAGAGGCTCAAGGCCGTTGGGGAGACCGACTTCCAGAACCCCGACCGCGACCGCCTCCGACAGGTGGCGAACCAGGTGCGGGACGACTGCCAGAAAGATCTCGACAGAAACGTCGAGCGCTATGGCCGCTGGCCTTACCAGGCGCGTTCCTTCTTCCGCGAGTTGGGGAAGATGGGGACGAAATGGTGGAAGATGCTCCCCTTGGGCTGGCCCTGGATCTTCGTCCGCCACGACCGCGACCGCCGCCGGCCACCAGCCAGGAGCTGGCTCGGCGGCGTCCTCCGCGACTGGGATCTCCTCGGTTTCTACCTGCCCCTGGGCTGGTTCTTCTTAAGCCTCACCCGGCGCTTCCGGAAGCCGCCCTATGGCTACCGGGGATTGAGCGAAGCGGAGAGGAATGAGATCGAGGGGAACTTCCACTGGCATTTGGAGAAGCGGCCGTTACCGCTGCGGGGGGAGGCCATCCATGATCACGCATCCTCGAACTAGAGCTCTTCATCCAATTTCGTATAGACCTCGCGGTTCAGGCGGGTCAGAAACCTCTTGAGCTTGCCGATGTGATACCTCAGGTGAAATAATAGTTCGACCTCAATGCCTGCCAATGCCGTCGTAGCCGCCTCGTCGTCGACGCCGCAAGCTGCCAATACACCACGAAGGGCAAGGGACACCTCCCGCGCATCGTCCAGTGCATCCAGGATTCCGCATGCGTGATAGCTGAATCCGCTCAACTCAGCGATGTCACTCAAATGCGGCAGCTTTGTCTCCTTTGGACCACCCGGCGATGTAACCTTGGATGTATCGAGCTAGGTAAGAGCATCCGCGTCCTCCGGTTCGTCCTCAAGGTACGAGTAGAATTCCCGATTGACATGATGAAGGGACGCATGGCCTGCCGGATCAGAGCGACAAGATCCGTGAAGACGAGCACCTGCAACCGTGCGAGCCACTGGGCAGCTCGTTGATCGTCATGCCCGTACAGTTGATCGAAAGCGAACGTCGCACCCCGGATCGGCTCTTGTGTTTCTAAGAGCCGTTGCAGATAGCTGGCGAAGACTTCCCAGTGATGAATTTTTGTCAGCGGAAGGCGAGACTCACTCACGTAGTCCACCCGCCGCTTCTAGTGCCCTCATCCAACGGAAGGTACTAAGGCATTTCGAGACCCTACTTCCCTGCGCGCGTAATGGGATGACCATCGCGGAATACAATATCCTTCCACGGCATGCCATGGATGAATTGCTCAGGAGTATTGAAATACTCCTTTAGCTGGGCTACATCCAACTTGCCGTCGCTGCCCAGTGAAACCAATACATAAGAGACGCCGCGGCTTGTGGATCTTGCAAGGTACAAGAACTCATGTCTCCAAGCATCTCTTCCACCAGCGATGCGAGAGATGACGTCGTGCATCTTAGCCTGGTCACTTAAAAACTCTGGAGTTTGCGTGCGGATCTCTTCAATCTTGGCGACAATCGTCTGCATGTCAGCAACAGTCCTGATTTGCCTTATCCGATCCAAGTCCGAACAAGCTACTAAGGAAGTCGACAGGAACAGAGCAATAGCGTAACGCCTGCGCCTCGATCCCCACACTATCGGGTCGCTCCTGTCGGCACTTGAACTCCATCGATAAAGGTTGAACTTCCAAATCCGGCGGCAAATCCGTCAGAAGATCCGAAGAGGTCGGCCCTCAGGCTTGGAGACATGGAAATGGAGATCGATGAGCTAGCAGCACCCACATCAAAAACAATAACCGCGCCTACTCGATTACTCAAAGAGCCTGAATCGAGTGCCTCCTGAAGCTCAGAAGGCAAGTGCGCAAGGCCGGACATAGCGCCGTTGGCGTCGTCGCCCGGCATGATGAGACCTCCTTGCTGAAGTGTGTTGCAAACGGCAGTTGTGCAATTTTCCCTAATCATGAGGGCAGCACCTAATGCGTCGCGATTAACGTTGCCGTCTGGATGCCTCTGCAGAAACTCTAACATTTTCAGATCCTGTGCGGGCGTGGTACGCAGTACGTACATAGTTACCTTTCGACCCTCACTATTGTAGCCACGGAGAAAAGCACCCACACCTTTATCGAATGTGAAATCTCCGCCGTAGCTAATTCCTGCGCTCTTTTCACCTGAAGTTACAAACATCGCAGAGTGCCCGAACGATGAGAGCGATCCATATTCAGGCGCTACGATGAAAACTATGGAATCCCGGCCATTTGGATCGACGGTCTTTATCGGATTGTCGATCGCGTATGCGTACCTGTTCCAGCGCTGCGGGCTTTTCAGAGCCGATTTAAGATTGAGGGTTGGATCCACGCTCAAAAACCGCCCCACCAGCGGGCTGCACTCCCGAGCATGCATATAATCCAAATCATCCCCCGCCCCATTGGGGTCCGCCAGGTCCCGCTCGTGCCCGGTGAACTTCAGCCGCTCCAGATCCTGGTTGAAAGCCGTGGCCTCCTCGCCGAAAGGTAGGAAGGCGTGGTAGCTCGTCTGGCCTCCCGCTGAGTTGGTGAGGAGCCGGACGGTTCCCAGGTGGTCGACGTCCATGTGGCGGCGGGGACCGGTGCTCAGGTAGCCGGCCAAGAGCAGGCCGTCCCGGTAGATGTAGTCTTCCCAGAGGTTGCCGGCGGTCCAGTTGGACCACTGGTAGCCCGAGACCTCGAAGTCTCTTTTCACCTTGCCGTCGAGGCTGCGGAGCGTCCAGCGGTCGAAGCGGGGGTTGGCGCCGACGGCGGGCTCGAAGGACCAGGCTCTCTCGTCGTCGGCGTCGTACATGTAGAACCATCCCTGGGCGCCGTTCACGTAGTGCTTGAGCTGGCCGATCTCGTCGTATTCGTAGGTCGCCCCGTTCCAGAAGGTCAGGTTCCCGGAGCTGCCGTAGGAACCGCCGGTCAGGTGGTTGGTGGCGGAATTGGTGGGGGTGGAGCGGTTCGAGAAGGCTTGGATGTTACCGAAGGCGTCGTAGGCCGTCGTCTGGCTCGCCAGGCTGTTCCCGGAACCCGCGTCGACCGCGTTGATCTCGACCGCCGAGCTGGTCAGCCGGCTCACCCCATCGTAGAGGTAGTGGCCGTGGCCGATCTGCGTCACGTTCCCCGCTCCGTCGTAGGTGTAGGTCCCCGAGCTCCAGAGCACCGTGCTCGCCGGCGAGGTCGCCGTGATCGAGGCGGGGCGAGCCCGGCCGTACGGATCGTTGGCATAGGTGGCGGTCACTCCGTTGACGTGCGAGACCTGGCTCACCATGCCGTTCGGATAGTACTGGAGCCCCGCCGCCCCGGTGTAGTTGGGCACCGAGGTGAGGAAGCCGTTGGTGTAGACGTTCTGCACCGCCCGCCCGATCGTATTGGCGCAGTAGGTGAATCCCGCCTGGCAGCCCGGATAGGTCTCGGTATCGACGCTCCCAAGCGGCGTGTAGGTCCACGATTGGGTGAAGGCCTCCTTCGAGCTGTCGACGACGCCGTCGAAGGTGTGCTGCAGGTCGCGTTGCGAGATCCGGCCGTCCGGACCGTTGTAGAAGTAGGTGTAGGCGATCTTCGAGACATGCGCGCCGCCGCCCAGGGTAATGTGATTGTAGCGGGAGGCCTGGTAGAGCTTCCCCGCCGCCGTCGCGTCGTAGGTGAGCTCCTTGACGCAGGCGGAGCTGCCGGGCGAGCACGAGGAGGCACGGCCGGTCAGGTAGGTCACCCGCGGCCGTTCGGCCGCATCGAAAGTGAAGGAAAGGTCGTTGCCCCCTTCGATCCGGCGGTGGGCGTGGCCGCGGGAGTCGTAGCCGCTGTAATCCGTGCCGTGCCCGAGGCCGAAGCTGTTCGCCGCCTTCTCCGGATGGTTCTCAAAGAGAAGAAAACCGCGTGGATCGTAGCTCCAGGTCCGGGTCTGCGTCACCCCGGAGGCCGCGGTGGTGACGTTGATCAACCGGCCGCCGCCGTCGTAGGCATACTGGGTCGCGACGTTCGCCCCGCCGCTGCCGGATGGCTCGGAAACGCCGGTCAGCCGCCCGAAGCGATCGTAGGTCTCGGTCGTCGTCGACGGCGATTCGGTCACCGCCGAACCGGTCCAGCCGGTGCCGAGGCGGACCGTCCGGGTGACGGTCTGGACACCGCCATAGCTCATCGTGACGTCGTGCGCGAAGCCGTTCGCCGCGGTCGAATCGGGCGGCCGGATCGTTCCCGAGCGACCGAAGGGATCGTAGTTGAGATATTGGGTCACGCTCCCTGGGCTCCCCGGCTCGGACACCGCCGTCTTTCGGCTCAGCGCGTCGTAGCTCGTCGTCCGAGGGCTAAAGCGGCCGTCCGGCATCAGGGTGTCTTCCTCGATCGCCCGGCCGAGAGCGTCGAACAGGGTCTGCGACCGGGCGAGCGGCACGACCGACGTTCCCTTGCGATCGACGACGACCGAGGCGAGCGAGGCGGCGCTCGTCGCCCGGTTGTAGGTGTAGACCGTCGCTGCCGAGTCTCGTGGCTGGAGCCGGGTCATCCGGCCGAGGGTGTCGTAGGTGTAGGTCGTGGGAACTCCTGCCGGGTCGCGGCTCGCCTGCACCGAGCCGGTCGAGGCATCGATGTCTCGATCGAGGGAATAGAAGCTGAACCCCGTGTACTTCGAGCTCGAGAGAACCCCGGAGGTATAGTTGTGCACGACCTGATACTCCGGGCTCGCCGGCAACGCCTGCTGGCAGAGGTCGGAGCTCGTCGGTGCCACCGGGGAGAGGTCGCCGCCGTAGGAAGATTCGCTCGTCACGTTGCCGTTGTGGGTGTCATTCCCGAAGATCTCGATCAGGTCGTTCGAGCTCAACGTCCCCGGGTCCGTGGTGCTCTGGACGTAGGTTCGCTGTCGAGAGAGGAAGCCGGTCGCCGTGTCGTAGCAATAGGAACGAAACTCCGAGGCGCCGCCCGAATCCTGGGTCCGATCGAACTGCCGGGTCACGAGCACCCAGGGCTCGCTCGTCGCAACCGCATGGTAAACGCCCAAAACCGTGTTGGAGCTCTGGTCGACGGCGTAGCTCCCGCGAGTCGGGTTCCACTGCTGGCGCTCGCTACGGATGTTATTGCCGGCGAAGGTGCCGCTCGTCTGCCGGAAACGGTAGTGCCCCACACCGTCGAAATCCTGATCGATAAAACCGGCCTGCGTGCCGTCGTCGTACACCGTCGTCTGCTGTGCCAGCCGGCCGTTGTTGTTGCTGGCATCGGGGAGCTGCGTCACCAAGCTATCGATCAAGTCCCGCTCGTAGCGGACGTATTCGGTCCTCCTCAAGGCTCCCCCGGCGTCGAAAACCTGCTCCGAGAGATAGAGGCCGGTCGTTCCGAGCTGGGTTTTCGGGGTGTACTGCCGCGCATAGTCGTAGACATTCGAGCCGGGGCCGTAGATGCCGCCGGCCCCGGTCGGTCCGGTCGAGAAGTACCGCTTGGTGACGTTTCCCGCCGGATCGGTCACCGCATTCACCAGCTCGATCGAGCTGCCGCCGGGCTCGAAGGTCGGGGTGCTCGTATAGGTCCACTGGCCGATCCGGTTTCCCGCCGCGTCGGTGACCGTCCGCGTGGCGACCCCTGGGTTGGTCGCGCGCCGGCCGGGTGTGGGGAAGAAATACGTTTGATAGCCCCAGCTGATCCGCGCGAGGGTGGGAAAAGTCAGGCCGGTCAGCGAGCCGCTCGCGAAACCGCACGCCCCGGAGCCGGCGGGAACGATCCCATATCCACCCGATCCCGGCGCGTAGCTCGAACCGTCCGGCAGCACGACGCTGGTGAGCAGGGAAACATTGAAGTCGCCGAACGTGGGATCGTTCGAAAGACAACTGCGCGCGGTCATCGTGGTCGTATAGTTGAAGGTATAGATCGCCCGCTGCCCCCCGAACGCCGCCAGGTCGAGATGGTCGATACCCTCGGTGCGGAAATAGACCCAATGGCTCCGGTTTTGCGAGTCTTCTATCTGCCAGCAGGTGGGAGCTCCCGAACAGTTTGTGGCCCCCGACAGGTAGGCGAAGCTCACATTGTTGCCGAAGCGATCGCGGATCTGGGTGATCTGTCCGACGGAGTTGAAGTGGTGGATCGTCCCGTCCGGGAACTCGATCTCCGAGTCCAGGGAGGGGGGGAGCCGGTGGAGGCGCAGATAGCTGCCGTCCCGGGTGTAGAGGTATCCGGAGCTCGGCGCCTCGCCCGGATGGAGGCTCGCATAGAACAGGTGCTGCGAGCCATCCGGAGCCTCGTAGGTCTCCGAGGCGCTCGTCATCGTATTGTCCGTGCTGTTGCAGGTGGAGAGCCCGATCCCGCCAAACGATACCCGCCAGCCCAGGCCGGCGTTGGAGCAGGTCGAGGGCGTCGAGTGCGTATAGGTGGTCTTGCCGTCGGACAGCGTGCGGCTGGCGTAGGTCCAGGGATTCGAGTTGTAGACCAGGGTGAAGCGGTAGGAGAGCGGTCCGTTCACCGGGTAGGCGTTCCCGAGAGGGATCGTCACCGTCAGGTTGCCGTTGAACAGGTTGATGTTGTCGACCTCGCCCGACTGGAAGGCACGGTCGACCGCCACGCCGCTCTCGGTATTGGGATGGACGTCCGCCGCGGTCCTGCCGGCGAGGCCGAGAGCGAGGACGACCGCCAGGCCGAAGGCCCAGGCGCGGCTCATGGCTGAACTCCCACGAGGACAACCGCGGCCGACATCGTGTCGGGGTGAAAGAGGACCAGAAGGTCGTTCGCGGTGACCTTCTGGGGGGAGCGGGATCGCTCGTGAGGATCGGCGCCAGCCGGGCGAGAGAGATCTTCAAGCCCGGGTCGCTGGGGAGCGATTCATCCAGGTCGCCGCCGCGCCCTACCGTCGCTCCCCAGGCTCCCTGGCCGGGACGGACGAGGAGGATCTCGCTGGAGTCGACCGCGTCCGTCAGCTGGTCGCCCAGAGAGCCGCTGGTGAGAGCCGCCGCCGGCAGGGCGGTCTCCACCAGGGGGAAGCCCGGCGGGGTCGCGATCACGTACGCCCCGGAGGCGAGGTCCACCGCCGCCCAGAGCGAGCGCTGCGGCAAGGGTCTGCCGAGATCGAAGGCCGCCTGGCCCGTGCTGTCGACCGCGGCGACCTGCTGAACCCGCGTGAACGTCACCTCGTACGCCACGACGTCCTTGGTGAGACCGAACCAGACGACCTGCCCCCCGGGGGAAAAACCGCTGCCGGCGACCCCCTGGTCGCTGAAGGTCAACGCCGGAGCGGCGCCGGCCACGGCCCGCGCCGCCGGGAGAAGAAAAAGGACAGCCAGCAACCCGCAGAAAACCGTCCGACGCATCACGCCCCTCCGTCCGTGCGTTCCAGTGCCTCGTAGTGATCCCAGTGTTATACGTTTCGACCGGCGCGGTTGTTTCGCGGGAGGGAGCCCTGAAGACAGCAAAGGGGGGAATCTTCTGGCGACAACTGCGGAAAGAAGGCGCCGGAGCGGGCCGCGTAGGCCGCTCCGGCGCGCGACTGTCGAGGAGAGCTTACTGTCCAGAGCTCGGCGAGTCCGGCGGAATCCGAGACTGCCGTGGGCTCCTTGCAGAGACCGTCGCAGTCGGACTTCCAGATGACGCCTCCGCAGCCGTTGACGATCCGGTTGCAGGCCGAGGAGCCCGAGCATGCATAGTTCTTGGGGCAATCACTGGCATTGCGAGAACAGCTGCAGGCCGTGGCATCGGGGGTCGGGCTGGGAGAATCTGGGTCTCCGGGCGCCGTCGCGGCACTGAAGAACATGTCCTCGACGCTGGCGGGTCCGAGCATGCCGAAGATCGCTCTTGCCCGCTCTTCACCGAAGGCCTTCTTCGCGCGGACGTCGAAATCGCCGAGGTACGCGAGGAGGCCGGCGCGAGCGACCGACTGGTTGTCGACCAGCAGCGAGAAGGTGAGCGGGGTCGAGAACTCCCGCGCTTCGTTGAGCAGGCCGCGCTGCTGCGCGGTCAACCTGCTCCCGGTCGCGAGTTGGCGATCGAATTGGGTGCGCCAGAGCTCACTCTTCTCTTCCGCCGAGAGGGTCGTATAGACCGCTCGCCGATACGCCGGGTGGAGGGTTGAGATCTCGTCATAGGTCCGAGGAAGGTTGTTTCGGTGCGCATCCACCCACGCGAAAATTCCATCACACGCAGAGAGATTCGGCTTCTGCGCCGCCCCCGAGGCCGCAGGCGCGAAGAAGACCAGCACGAGGAGTAGTGTCAGAACTGGACGAGGCCTCAACCAACTCGAATTGGACATACCTCTCCCTTCTTTCCCACCTGCCAGGAGATCTGGCGGGCGCCTTCCACAAGATAAACGGAGCCTTCTGAAACTAAAGTGTCGAAAAGGAGCTGACCGGGACACTTGCCTTTGGCGGCACGCACCCTTCGATGCCGTATTCGCGTGTGAGGTGCGGAGCTTTCATCGCAGCGCCGATCTGGCTGACAGGCGAGGAGCAGGACTGCGAGTCCGGCTACGATGGATCAGTGCGCGCTACCGAATCGCCCCTTCCTTCCCCGCAATCCGCCGCAACAGCCCGGTCTGCCCGGCGTGATAGGCCTGGTGGAAAAGCGCGGTCGTGATGAGCGAGCGGACGGTCTCGTTCGGGTTGTTGCTGGGGCTGAAGGGGGCCGGGCCGTCCAGGATCTCGGGAGTGAGGCCCGCGAGGCCGATGTCCATGCGGTCGTTCGCCTCGTTCCAGGCGGCGAGGAGGGCCTGGAAGTCGAGGGCCTCGGTGGTGTCCAGGGACGAGCTGCCGCGGACGTAGCGCTTCAGGGCGTCCGGCTCCAACACCTGCTTCTGGCCCATGTAGGGGAGCATCCGCTCGTAGATGGTCAAGAGGTGGCCCATCACCCAGTTCAGGCAGTTGCCCGCCGGGGAGGGCTGGAGCAGGCTCTCCTCGTGGGAGAAACCCTCGACGTTCATCTGCACGACCTGGCGGACCAGTTTGGCCTCGTGGCGGAACACCTCGACTTCCCGGGCAGTCTCCGGGGCGGCGGTAGGCATGGGGGAATCTCCTCGCTTGGGTTCGGGCATCTGATACGAAATTGTACCTCTGATCTTCCTTCCCGAGATCAGCATGCTCGCGGAGGAAATGAACGGTCCGGAGCGATAAAGCCGGAGCAAAAAAATGGGGCACCCGAAAGTGCCCCGAAAATAGAACCTGCTTGCCCCTTGGGGACAGCACAGGTGCGCCAAAACACATCCGCCGGCACGGGAGGAGAACCACCGGCCTGCTCACCGGCGACCTCCTCCCGGCCACACACCCCTCTCGATCCGAAGCGTCTCCCCTACCGGGGAGACCCACCGGAGAGAGGGGCTCGTCGTGACAACTCTTGAACGGTCTCTAATTCTAAGGTGCCCGCCGATGCCGAATTAGGGACACCGGAAGTAGCGGCGCCAGAGGAAAGAGACGAGTGATGTAGCATGCCGGGACGATGGCAGCGCGGGGAGAGATCCTGATCGAGATCCGCCACCTCTCCCGCACCTACGAGGAGGGGGGACGGGAGCGCGCCGTGCTGCGGGACGCCGACGCCCGCCTCTATCGCGGCGAGATCGCCGTCCTCGTGGGCAAGAGCGGCACCGGCAAGTCGACGCTCCTGAACCTCCTTTCCGGCATCGACCTGCCGAGCGCGGGCGAGGTGGTGATCGACGGCATCTCCTTGACCCGGCTCTCGGAGCGCGAGCGGACGCTCTTTCGCCGCGACCGGATCGGCTTCGTCTTCCAGTTCTTCAATCTCATCCCCACCCTGACGGTCGAAGAGAACCTCCTCCTGCCGCTGGAGCTCAAAGGAAAGATCCGGCCGGCGGAGCGCCGGGGGGCGCTCGACCTCCTCGCCGAGGTCGGCCTGGCGGATCGCGCGGCGAGCTTTCCCGATCGCCTGTCGGGCGGCGAGCAGCAGCGGGTGGCGATCGCCCGCTCTCTCGCCCACGATCCCCTCCTGGTCCTCGCCGACGAGCCGACGGGAAATCTCGACCAGGAAAACGGCCTCGCCGTCCTCGACATCCTCGACCGTCTCACCCGGCGGGCCGGCAAGACCCTGGTGATGGCGACCCACAGCCCCGAGGTCGTCGGGCTCGCCGATCGCGTCTTCCGCATCGAGGACTGCCGTCTGGTCGAGCTGCCGCCGGAGGCGACTCGGTGATCGGGCTCCGTTCGATCCTGCGGGCCGGCGCCTTCGGGCGCTCCGCGCAGCCAGGCGCCGGTCCGCGGAATCGAACGGAGCTCCCGCGGAGACGTTGGGCGTGACGCCTCTCCTCTACCGTTCGAGCCTGCGCTATCTGATCCGCCACCCCTGGCAGATCGGGCTCGCGGTGCTCGGGGTGGCCCTGGGGGTCGCGGTCGTCGTGGCGGTCGACCTCGCCAACGGCAGCGCCCTCCTGGCCTTCGACCTCTCGACCGAGGCGGTCACCGGCCGGGCCACCCACCAGGTGGTGGCCGGTCCCGGCGGTCTTCCCGACGACGCCTACCGCCGGCTGGTGCTGGCGGCGGAGGCCTCCGGCGCCGGAGCTGCCGTGGCACCGGTCGTCGAGGACTGGGGGACGGCGGGGGCCGGACCGGACGGCAAGGGCGGGCGGACCCTCCACCTGCTCGGCATCGACCCCTTCGCCGAGGCTCCCTTCCGGCCCTACCTCTCGACCCTCGGCGGCGGCGCGGACGGCGCCGGACGCCGCGGGTCGGGGGCGCGGATCGACCTCGCGGGTTTCCTCACCCGGCCGGGCGCCGCTCTCCTCGCCGGACAGACGGCGCGCGAGCTCGGGGTCCAGGTCGGACAGCGGCTGCGGCTCCGCGTCGAAGGGCGGGCGGTCGAGGTGCTGGTCCTGGGGACGATCGAGCCGCGGGACGAGAGCACCCGCCGGGCGGTCGCCGACATCCTGGTCGTCGACATCGCGACCGCCCAGGAGCTCTCCGGGAGGATCGGGCTGCTGTCGCGGATCGATCTCATCGTTCCTCCAGGCCGAGCCGGCGAACGCCTGCTCGCCCGCGCCCGGGCCGTTCTGCCGCCGGGGGCGGAGCTGCTGCGGACGGCCCAGCGGCGGGAGAGCACGGAGAGCATGACCCGCGCCTTCCGCTTGAACCTGACCGCCCTCTCGCTCCTCGCCCTCCTCTGCGGCGCTTTTCTGATCTACAACACGATCACGTTTTCGGTCGTCCAGCGGCGTACTTTGATCGGCACGCTCCGCGCCCTCGGGGTGACCCGGGGGCAGATCTTCGGCCTGGTGCTCGCCGAGGCGGCGGTCGTCGCCCTCGCCGGGAGCGGCGCCGGGCTCGTCGTCGGGGTGGGCCTCGGCCGCGGGCTCGTCCAGCTGGTCACCCAAACGATCAACGACCTCTACTTCGTGCTCACCGTGCGGGATCTCGCGATCCCTCCCTGGACTCTGATCAAGGGGATGGCGGTGGGCGTGGGAGCGACGCTCCTCGCCGCCCTCGGGCCGGCGATCGAGGCGACCACCGCGCCTCCGCGGGCGGTGCTCACCCGCTCGACGCTCGAAGCACGGTTGAAGAAAGCCCTGCCGCGGGCCGCCCTGGCGGGTGTCGGGCTCCTCGCCGTGGGCGGGCTCCTCCTCGCTCTCCCCGGTGGGGTGGTGCTCGCCTTCCTCGCCCTCTTCGCGGTGATCTTAGGGTTCGCGCTCCTCGCCCCGGCGGCGACCGTGCTCCTCATGCGGCTCGCCCGGCGGCCCATGGGGGCGCTCTTCGGCTTCCTCGGCCGCCTGGCGGCGGGCGGGGTGGTCGCCTCGCTGTCGCGGACGGCGGTGGCGATCGCGGCGCTCGTCGTCGCCGTCTCGGTGACCGTGGGGGTCGGGGTGATGATCCAGAGCTTCCGCGGGACGGTCGTGCGCTGGCTCGACAGCTCGCTCCAGGCCGACCTCTACGTCACCGCGCCCGGACGGGGCGGCGGCTTCGCCGGGACGACCCTCGACCCCGCCCTCGCCGATCGCGCCGCCACGCTCCCCGGAGTGGCGCGGGTGGACCGCATCCGACGGGCCGAGATCTACTCCGGTATCGGGTCCCAGCGCGGACCGGTACGGCTGGTCGCCATCGACCGCGATCCACGGCGCCGCGGCATCCTGCTCCGGGAGGGCGATCCGGCGAAGGTCTGGTCGGCGTTCCAGAGGGGCGAGGTGATCGTCTCCGAGCCTTTCGCCCGGCGGTACTCGGTGGGCGTGGGCTCGATTCTGTCTCTCCGCACCGCGACCGGCCCGCTGCGCGTTCCCCATCGCCGGGATCTACTATGACTACGCCTCCGACCAGGGCCTCGTCATGATGAGCCACGCCGCCTATGTCGCGGCGTTCCACGATCCCGGGCTCACCGGTTTTTCCATCACCCTCGCTCCCTCCCCCCATGCCGCCGACGCCGATGCCGTGGAGCGCGCGCTCCGCGCCGATCTCTCGCGGACGACCGAGGGCTTGACGATCGTCTCCAACCGGGCGCTCAAGAAGGCCTCGCTCGCCATCTTCGACCGCACCTTCCTCATCACCAGCGTGCTCCGCCTGCTCGCCGGCCTGGTGGCAGGGATCGGCGTGCTCGCGGCGCTCCTCGCCCTGGAGCTCGAACGCGGTCGGGAGTTCGCCGTGCTGCGGGCGAACGGCCTCACCCCGGGCCAGGTGTGGAAGCTGGTGACCGCCGAGACCGGGCTTTTAGGCCTCACTGCCGGCCTCCTCTCGCTGCCGGTGGGAATGGCGCTCGCGGCGGTGATGATCTTCGTCGTCAATCGGCGCTCCTTCGGCTGGACGATCCGCATGGAGACCGCCCCCGGGGTGCTCGTCGAGGCCGTGCTCCTCGCCTTGGGCGCCGCTCTGTTAGCCGGGATCTATCCCGCCTACCGCACGGCGCGCACGTCGCCGGCCCGCGCTTTGAGGGAGGAGTAAAGGGTGGTGCGAGGAGGCCCTCACAAGATATCGCACCATGGCCTACAATGACCCTCAGCTCTTCAGCTCCTGCTTGGGAGGTTCCATGAAGCGAAGTCTCGCATCCGGCCTGCTGCTCACCGCTCTCGCCGCCCCTCCTCCCGCCATCCATGTCGTGGCGGTCTCCGGCGAGGTGCCGATCGCCAAGCCGCCCTTCTCCGATTTTTTCCTCGGCAGCCCCGACGTGACGACGGCGGCGCCGGGCGAGTTCGTCGTCGCCTGGGCCTCCAGCGATTCGGAGTACCAAGGATCGCAGGAGATCTCCTTCGGCGCCGGCTTCTCGGCGCGGAGAGTGGGGCTCCACGCCCAGCCCCTGGGCGCGGAGATCCCGGTCGTGCCGGAGACGCAGGGACTGAGCGTGGCCGCAGGTCCGGGCATCGCCGGCAACGCTTCCGGCCGCTTCGTCGTCAGCTGGCAGTTGAGCGACGGCGGCTTCGGCCCCGGCCACTCCTCCGTCCAGCTGCGCCAGTACGGCGCCGACTCCCGGCCCTCCGGTGACGCGGTCACCCTCTACACCTCGCCCGTGGACCAGCCCAGGGCGGCGGGCGGCAACCCGGTCGCCATGGACCCCACGGGACGCTCGATCGCCGCCTGGCTGCAGCCCTTGCCGGCCCAAATGGACGGTTTCGGCACCCTGGAGGCCCAGCTCTTCGATCCCGCCGGCCAGGCGGTGACCCCCCGCTTTCCGGTCACCGGCCGAACCTTGAGCGAGGCGACCCCGGTCCTCGCCATGGATGGCCGCGGCAACTCGATCGTCGCCTACCGCAGCCAACGGACGGCGCCCGGCAGGCTCACCGGCCTCGCTTTCCGGCGCTACGATGCCAAGGGCCGGCCGTTGGGCGGTGAGGTCCAGATGTCGCCGGCCGTCGGACAGCTCTATCCGACGGTCGCGGCCAGCGCGAGCGGGAGCTTCGTCCTCGCCTGGACCGATCCGGTGAAAGGGGTCCGAGCGCAGCTCTTCGACAGCGGAGGCCGGCCGACGGGAGCGGCCTTTCCGGTCGCGAGCCAGGCCCGCTTCCTGGAGTACGTGCCCGACGTCTCGATGAATTCGCGCGGCGCCTTCGTCGTCGTCTGGGAGGGATTCGACACCACCGGTCCTCCCCATCTCCTCGGCCGCGCCTTCAGCGCGGCCGGAGTCCCCCAGGGGGACGATGTCGAGATTCCGCTCCTCCCCGGGGGGGTCCTGCCGAAGGTCGCCCTGGCCGAGAACGGCACCTTCCTCGTCACCTGGACCTCCGCGGAGAGCTCCGTCGACCAGATCAGCGCCCGCGCCTTCCGAGTCCTCTCGAACCGCGACCGCTGCGTCTACCGCGGCTCCACCTTCCTCTGCGGCACGGCGACCGGCGAGCTCACCCCTCTCCTCCAACTCGGGAACGGCACCGCGGCGGGGGACGTCCCGCTCCTCGCCGACGTCGACGGCGACGGCGCGGACGACCCGTGCCTACGGCGGGGCAACGCTTTCTCCTGTGCCCTCTCGGGGAGCGCGGGCGCGATCCAGGTCATCCCCTTCGGCGCCGCCTCCCAGCTCCCCTTCCTGGGCGACGTCAACGGCGACGGCCGCGCCGACCCCTGCGTCCGTCGGAACCGCTTCTTCCTCTGCGACACCGCCCACGACGGCGGCAGCGCCGAGGTCCAGATCCTCGTCGGCCAAGCGGAAGACTTCCCGCTCCTCGGGGACGTCGATGGGGACGGCCGCGCCGACCCCTGCATCGTGAGCTTCGGCCGCTTCCTCTGTAACGTCAGCCATGACGGCACGCGCCTCCTCATCCAGAACGAGGACTTTCAACCGGGGGACGTTCCCCTCCTGGGCGACGCCGACGGCGACAGCCGGGCGGACTTCTGCGTCGTCCGCGGCAATACCCTCCTCTGCGATCTCGACCGCAGCGGCACCTTCACCCCGCAGCCGCTCGCGATCCAACCGGGGGACGTGGTGCTGCTCGGGCACGTGGATCGACTGTAGAAGAAACCTTCAGCCGCCGGCGCGCAGGCGCTCCAGGTGGGTGCGAAATAAAGCGTTTCCGGGCTCGATCCGGAGAGCCTCTTCGAGCGCCCGGATCGCGAAGTTGGCGGGGCGCCGCAGCCCCCTAGGGCCAGCGCCAGGATCGAGAGGAGGGCGAGGGCAAGCGCACGCCGCAGGGCCAGGCCCGATGTCGATACAATACGAGATCTTGGAGGTGCCCTCATGGAACGTTCAAACCGCCATCCTATCGCCATCCTGCTCGCCCTCGCGGTCCTCTTCGCCCTCCCCGCCGCCGCCGATCCCCTGCCGATCAGCGGTCCGCCACGGCCGGTGGCGCTCCAGATGCTCGCCTCCGGGCTCGACCATCCGACGTCGATCGTCCATGCCGGGAGTGCCTCCGACTCCCGGCTCTTCCTCACCCTCCAGCCCGGCCGGATCGTCATCTGGACCAACGGCCAGTTCCTCCCCACACCCTTTCTCGACATTCATGACCGCCTGAGCTGCTGCGGCGAACAGGGCCTCCTCTCGGTCGCCTTCCACCCCCACTACCCCCAGAACGGTTATTTCTTCGTCAATTACACGGACACCCATGGCGACACCGTGGTCGCCCGCTATCAGGTCTCCTCCGGCGACCCGAACGTTGCCAACCCGGCGAGCGAGCAGATCCTCCTCCACATCTCCCAGCCCTTCTCCAATCACAACGGCGGCGAGCTCCAGTTCGGCCCCGACGGCTATCTGTATATCGGGATGGGCGACGGCGGCTCGGGCGGCGACCCCGGCTGCCGGGCGCAGGGCACCGACACCCCGCTGGGGAAAATCCTCCGCATCGACGTCGACGTGGCCACGGCGCCCTTCTACGGCGTGCCCCCGAGCAATCCCTTCCGCGGCACCGCCTATCCCCCCGAGGCCTGGGCGATCGGGGTTCGAAATCCCTGGCGTTTCTCTTTCGATCGGCAGACCGGCGATCTTTACATCGGCGACGTCGGGCAGAGCGAACGCGAGGAGATCGATTTCCAGCCGGCGGGGAGCCCGGGCGGCCAGAACTACGGCTGGAAGGTGATGGAGGGGAACACCTGCTTTTCGAGCCAGGCCTGCCCGGCGACGACGCCCCCCTGCGGCTCGCCGGTCTACACCCGGCCGGTCCTCGACTACAGTCACGCCGAGGGGGAATGCGCGGTGATCGGCGGCTATGTCTACCGCGGCTCGCGCATCCCCGGGCTTTTCGGCGCCTACGTCTTCAGCGACCTCTGCACCGGCCGCCTGTGGACCACCGAGCGGGCGGGCGGCACCTGGCCGGTGCGCTACATTCCCGGCACGGCGGTCTCGATCAACACTTTCGGCGAGGACGCGAGTGGCGAGCTCTATCTAGCGACCGATCAGGCGTTCTACCAGTTGGTCCCGAGCCAGGGCGGTGGCGGCGGGCAGGCGCCGACGACGATCGGTCTTTTCGAGCCCCGCACCTCGACCTTCCATTTGAAGAACGCCAACACCTCGGGCGCGGATTCGAGCACCGTCCGTTTCGGCCCCTCTCCCGATCGCTGGGTGCCGCTCGCCGGCGACTGGAACGGCGATGGCAAGACGACCGTCGGCCTCTGGGACGGCGCGCACGCCCTCTTCCGCCTGAAGAACAGCCTCACCGGCGGCGCCGCCGACCTCGTCCTCCACGTCGACGCGCCGGGCGTCGTCGAAGCGCGGGCGATCCCACTCGTCGGCGACTGGGACGGCGACGGCAAAGATGGCGTCGGTCTCTACGATCCCGCGACCTCGACTTTCTATCTCAAGAACCACCTGACCGGAACCGGGTTCGACCAGACTCTCACCTTCGGCCCCCCGCGCGGCGGCTGGATTCCCCTGGCCGGTGACTGGGACGGCGACGGCAAGACGACCGTCGGCCTCTACGATCCGACGACGAGCACCTTCCTCCTCAAGAACGGCCTGACCGGAACGAACGCCGACGTCCGCTTCCGTTTCGGCACCCCGGATGCAGGCTGGATTCCGGTGATCGGCGACTGGGACGGCGACGGCAAAGACAGCATCGGCCTCTACGACCCCGCGACCTCGACCTTCCACCTGAGGAACAGCCTCTCCCGTGGACCGGACGACCTCTCCTTCCGCTACGGACTGGCGAGGTCGGGTTGGATTCCGCTTGCCGGGCATTGGTGACAGGGAGTCCCATGACGAGATTTTTCAACACGGCGGGACCGTGTCTGCCCGAGCTGCATTACATGCTGCCGTCCGAGCGGCGCCTGCCTGAACTGTCTGAGCTCATCGGCCAGCAGCTCTTCACCGTCCGTGCCCCTCCTCTTCAGACGGGCAAGACGACCTGCTTCCGCGCTCTCGCCCAGTCCCTCACCGCGGGCGGTCGCTATGCCGCCCTTTTGAGCTCCTGCGAGGTCGGCCAGGCCGCGGGTGGGAACGTCGAGCGGGGGATCGCCGCGATGCTCGATGCCTTGACGATCGCGGCGGAGAACCATCTGTCCGAGGAGCTTCGGCCCCCTGCCGTGGATCCTGCCGTCGCCGCGGAATCCCGCCTGCTCGACCTCCTCACCCGCTGGTCCCGCCAGTGCCCGCGCCCGGTGGTGCTCTTCCTCGATGAGATTGACGCGCTTTTCGAGGATCTCCTCATTTCCGTCCTCCGGCAGCTGCGGACCGGTTACGGCGACCGCCCCCGAAGCTTTCCGCAGTCCGTGGCTCTCATCGGTCTCAGGGACGTCCGTGACTACCGGACGAAGATCCGGCCCGAGGTCCAGAGCCTCGGCACCTCGTCGCCCTTCAATATCAAGGTTGAATCGCTCACCCTGCCCAACTTCACGGCGGCCGAGGTGGCCGAGCTCTACTCCCAGCACACGGCCGACACCGGCCAGATCTTCACACCCGAGGCTTCTTCGCGCGCGTTCGAGCTGACCCGCGGCCAGCCCTGGCTGGTCAACGCGCTCGCCCGGCAGGCGGTTGAAGTGCTGGTGCCTGATGCGTCTGTCTCCATTGATGCCGGAGTGATCGAGGCTGCCAAGGAGAAGCTCATCCTCCGCCGCGATACCCATCTCGACTCGCTCATCGAGCGCCTGCGGGAGCCGCGGTTGCGGCGGGTGGTCGAGCCGATCCTCGCCGGTGAATTTTTGCCGGCGGACCTCCTGGATGACGATGTTCGCTTCGCGATCGACCTCGGGCTCGTGGCGAGCACTCCGCAGGGCCTTGTGATCGCCAATCCGATGTACCGGGAGGTGATCCCACGCGCCTTAACCTTCCTATTGGAGCAAACCCTGGCGCTACCGCGCCTCTCGTATGTCACCCCGGACGGCCGGCTCGACTTCGACCTTCTCCTCCACGACTTCCGCGCCTTCTGGTGCGAGAACGCCGAGTCTTACCTCGCGCGGGCTCCCTACAGCGAAGCGGCGGCGCAACTCGTCTTCATGGCGTTCCTGCAAAAAGTCGTCAACGGTGGTGGCACGATCGACCGCGAATATGCGGTGGGGAGCGGTCGGGTCGATCTCTGCCTGCGCTGGCCCGCTCCCGGAGGAATCGAGCGCTGGGCCATCGAGCTCAAGGTCTGGCGCGACGGCCGACCTGATCCCTTGCCGCAGGGATTGAAACAGCTCGAAAGCTACCTGGAACGCCTCGGGCTCGACCGCGGCACGCTGATCGTCTTCGACGGCCGGAAGGAAGCGCCCCCGCTCCCCGAGCGCTGCTCGGTCGAGGAAGTCGTCGCGGGGACTCGGACGATCGCACTCCTGCGGCTTTGAGACGGCGGAAAGAGACGCTGTCTTGCGGATGGCGACACCAGGAGTTCCCTGTACAATCCAGCGACCCCTGGCGCCCGTACCGAGGAGACCATGCCCGAGACCCTCACCCTCCGCATCCACTATCCCCTGAAGGATGGCGACCTCCTGCTCCGTACGGATCAGGACTGGGAAACCGACGTCTCGCCCGCCGCCGAGGCGCCGGATCGGACCTGGTTCGACTTTCCGCTGGCGCTCTCCCAGCACTACAGCTACTACAAACCGATTTTGCGGCGCGGTGAGGACATCGTCTGGTCGATGGGTGAGAACTATCTCGCCGTCCCCGACGAACGGCTGGTGCGGGACGTCTACCCGCACTTCCTGGACGACCATACGAGCAGCGTCGACGCCTTGGTCCACCTCGCGTCCAAAACGTCGGACCGGTCGCACGCCCTGCGCGTGTTCACCCCTCCGGGCTATGCCGAGAACGATCTCGAGTCCTTCCCCGTCCTCTACATGCAGGACGGGCAGAATCTCTTCTTCCCCCAGGAGGCCTTCGCCGGGCAGTCCTGGATGATCGCCGAGACGCTGCCCCTCCTGAATGCCATGAGCCTCATCCGCAAGGCCATCGTCGTGGGGATCTATCCGCAGGACCGTCTCGCCGACTATACAGCGCCGGGCTACGAGGCCTATGGCCGCTACTTAGTCGACGAGGTCAAGCCCTGGGTGGACAGCCACTATCGCACCCTTACGGACGCGCCGAACACGGTGGTCATGGGCTCATCGCTCGGCGGAGTGGTCTCGTTCTATCTCGCCTGGCAGTGGCCGGAGGTCTTCGGACATGCCGGCTGCCTCTCCTCGACCTTCGGTTTCCGCGACAACCTCATGGAACGGGTGGCGACCGAGGAGAAACGGCCGATCAAGCTCTACCTCGACAGCGGCTGGCCGCAGGACAACTTCGAGGCCACCTATGCCATGCGCAACCACCTCCTCGAACGCGGCTACCAGGAGGGCAGCGAGCTCCTCTATCTCGCCTTTCCCTGGGCCCAGCACAACGAGCAGAACTGGGCCATGCGCGCCCACATCCCGTTCCAGCACTTCTTTCGCGGCTGAGCCTGGCAAGCGCGGCCGCTACGGCCGCAAGGCCGCCCAGCCGAAGAGGCCAAACCCGGCGATCATGAGCAGGCCGCCCAAAGGCGTGACCGCGCCCAGCAGGCGCGGCCCACCCAGGGCGAGGCCGGCGACCGTGCCGCTGAAGATCAGGGTTCCCACGGCCAGACACCAGCCGGCGGCGCCGTAGCGGCCGGTCGATGGGCCGCGAGCGGCGAGGCCGACGAGGACGAGGGAGAGGGCGCCATACATGAGGTAGCGGGCGGCGGTGTCCCAGAGGGTGAGATGGTGGGGGTCGAGGCGGTCGGCGAGCGCGTGGGCTCCGAAGGCGCCACCGATGACGGCCAGGGCGGCGCCGAAAGCGCCGATCGAGATCCAGTTGGGGGTCATGGCTTCTCCGTTCTCCAGGGGATTCTAGCGCTAAGATAGCCTCGAACCGTTCGACCCGAAGGAGCCGCCTGGATGTCCGACCGCCCGGTCCCCCGGACCTCGCTCTATCTCTCCGCTCTCGTCGTCATGCTCGCCCTGCCCCTCGGTGCGCGTGCTGCGGATACCGCGACTCCCGCCTCCCTCTGGGCGCCGCGGCCGGTGCCGGCGGGGGTGGTGCCGCAGATCCGGCCGCTCCCCACCCTCCGCGAGCAGGCGACCGAGCAGCAGGCCTGGCTCGCGAAGCGCCTGACCGAGGTGCTGCCGCGGCTGATGCGGGAAAACGGGGTCGACCTCTGGATCCTCTCGATGCGCGAGTACGCCGAGGACCCGGTCTTCTTCTCGATCACCTCCGCCACCACCTTTGCCGCCCGGCGGCGCTCGATCTATGTCTTCCACGATCCGGGGCCGGGCAAAGAGGTCGAACGGCTGGCGCTCGGCGGCGGCGACCAGGGCGGGCTCTTCATGGCCTATCGGGACCCCTCCCCCCAGGTCAAGAACCAGGAGCTGGTGGGAGATGCCCAGTGGCAACTCCTGCGCAAGCTCGTCGAGGGCGCGGCCCCGAAGCGGATCGCGCTCGACATCGATCCCGTCCACGCCTTCGCGGACGGCCTCCACTCGGGAGAGCGCGAGGCGGTCGAGGCGGCGCTGGGACCGAAATACGTCAAGCGGGTGGTGCGGGTGCCGGAGCTCGCCCTCCACTACGTCGCGACTCGGGTACCGGAGATGATGCCGCGCTACCGGCAGATCGAGGAGACCGTCCACGCCCTCCTCACCACCGCGTTCTCCGCCGCCGTCATCACCCCGGGGACGACGACGACCGAGGACGTCGACTGGTGGCTCCGCCAGCGCATTCAGGAGCTGGGGATGACCACCTGGTTCCAGCCGCATGTCGAGCACGCTTCAGCCGGCGCCGATTGGGGGGACGGGGTCATCGAGCGCGGCGATACCCTGTGGGTCGACTTCGGGGTGATCGCGATGGGCCTCCGCACCGACACCCAGCACCTGGGCTACGTCCTCCGCGAGGGCGAGACCGCGCCGCCTCCCGGCCTCGGATCCTGTCTCGCGACGACCAACCGATTGCAGGACATACTCCTCGCCGAGATGCGGCCGGGCCGCTCAGGCAACGAGGTGCTGGCCGCGGCGCGGGCGGCGGCCACGAAGGCGGGGATCGACGGGACGATCTACAGCCATCCGATCGGCGACCACGGCCATGGCGCCGGACCGCTCATCGGCCTCTGGGATCACCAGGAGGGAGTGCCGGTCCGCGGCGATCTCAAGGTCCGACCGGCGACCTGGTTCTCGATCGAGCTCCAGGCGACCTCCGCCATCCCCGAGTGGGGCGGCCGGAAGCTCGCTTGCCGGCAGGAAGAGGAAGCGTACCTGGACGACCAGGGCGAGCGGCACTGGGTGTACGCCCGGCAGGAACGGTTCCATCTCGTGCGGTAAGGGAGCGATATGGCGAGCGTCTATGACCTGAAACCAGCCTTCCAGGGCCTCCTGCGACCGCTCTGCCGAGGTCTCGCGCGGATCGGAGTGACCGCCAACCAGGTGACGGTAGCGGCGGTGCTCCTCTCGATCGCGGCCGGCGGTCTCGTCGCCTGGCGACCCCAGGCGCGCTGGCCGCTCCTCGTCGTTCCCGCCGTCCTCTTCGTGCGCATGGCGCTCAACGCCATCGACGGCATGCTCGCCCGCGAGCACGGCATGAAAAGCGCTCTCGGCGGCATCTTGAACGAATTGGGCGACGTGATCTCGGACGCCGCCCTCTACCTGCCGCTGGCGTTGATTCCGGGGGTCGCGCCCTGGTCGATCGTCCTCGCCGTGGTCCTCGCGGCCTTGACCGAAATGATGGGAGTCGTGGCGGTCCAGATCGGCGCCTCGCGGCGCTACGACGGCCCGATGGGGAAGAGCGATCGGGCCTTCGTCTTCGGCATCCTCTATCTCACCTTGGGGATCGGCGCCCGGCCGGGTTTTTGGACCGATGTCATCCTGGGGGCGATTCTGGCGGCCCTGGTGTTGACGGTATGGAATCGTGGGCGAAAGGCTTTGTGGGAAGTTCGCAAGCTCGGTGCCGGAAAAGCCCTCACCCCCGGCCCACCCTCCCCCGCCCCCGGGAGAGGGGAGATTGGACGTCCTAAGAAGAAGGGGAATAGGTGATGGGCCGGATAACCGAGATCGCGCTGGGGATCGGTGCGCGGATCGATCCCACCGTCGGGTGGGCTCTGGGGGGAATCTTTGGATTGCTGGTGACGGCGACTTTGGCCGTTTGGATTCTGGGGCTCTTGAAGCCTCGGACGGATTTTACGGAGCTGCGGCTCAGGGTTCGGACGTGGTGGATCATGGCGGGGGTTTTCGCCCTGGCTCTGACTCTCTCGCGCCGGGTTTCTCTCGCCTTTTTCGCCTTCGTGAGCTTCCTCGCCCTCAAGGAGTATCTGTCCCTCATCCCCACCCGGCGGGCGGACCGGATCGTCCTCTTCTGGGCCTACCTCGCGATCCCCATCCAGTATTTCTGGATCGACCTGCGGTGGTATGGGATGTTCATCGTCTTCATCCCGGTCTTCGTCTTCCTCCTCCTCCCGATGCAAATGGTTTTGATCGGCGAGACGAGCGGCTTCCTGCGCGCCGCCGGCACCCTCCACTGGGGATTGATGGCGACGGTTTTCTCGCTCAGCCACGTGGCCTTTCTTCTCGTCCTGCCAAAGACGGTCAATCCGCACGGCGGCGGGCCAGGGCTCGTTCTGTACCTCGTTTTTCTCACCCAGTTCAACGACGTCGCGCAGTACATCTGGGGGCGGACGCTGGGAAGACACAAGGTGATTCCCAAGGTGAGCCCGGGAAAGACCGTCGAGGGGCTTCTGGGCGGCGTCGCGACGACGGTCTTCCTCGCCTGGCTCCTCGCTCCTCACCTGACGCCGCTCACCCCGCTCGAATCGATCCTCGCCGGGCTTCTGATCGGCCTCGGTGGCTTCGTGGGGGACGTCGTCATCTCGGCGCTCAAACGCGATCTGAAGATCAAGGACAGCGGCACGCTCCTCCCCGGTCACGGCGGCATCCTCGACCGCATCGACAGCCTCTCCTACACGGCGCCGCTCTTCTTTCATTTCGTCTGGTACCTGCACGGGCTGATCGTCACCCAGCTCGCGGGCTAGAGAGGAATCGACGCTTTGAGCCGGCTCCTGCGGTGGCTTTTCTTCTGGTTGATCGTGCGGCCTATCGTCCTCGTGGGCTTGGGGTTGAACGTCCGCCACCGCGACCGGCTGCCGGCGACGGGCCCCGCGATCCTCCTCGCCAATCACAACAGCCACCTGGACACGATGGTTTTGATGGTGCTCCTCCCCTCGCACCTCCTGCCCAGGGTGCATCCGGTGGCGGCGGCCGACTATTTCCTGCGCAACAAGATCCTCGCCTGGTTCGCCTTGAAGATCGTCGGCATTCTTCCCATCGTCCGGGGGGAAGAACGCCGGGGAGCGACCCGCTCGCCGGCGTCCACGCGGCGCTCGACCGCGGGGAGATCGTCATCCTCTTCCCGGAAGGATCGCGCGGCGAGCCCGAACGGCTCTCCGATTTCAAGAGCGGCGTGGCGCACCTGGCGCTCGCCCACCCCGACGTGCCGGTCATCCCGGTCTTCCTCCACGGCCTGGGCAAATCGCTCCCCAAGGGCTCTTTCGTACCGGTCCCGTTTTTCTGCGACGTCTTCGTGGGCGAGCCGCTGCCGCGGACGGAGGATCGAAAGATCTATATGCAGGAGCTGCGGGAGCGAATGGACACCTTGGCCGCCGAGGGGCGATTCGCGGAGTGGGACTAAAAAATCGCGGTCCCGGCCAGGAGCTCCCAGGAGGGGGAAGTCCCGGCCGGAAGAGAACGCGCTTTAGACCTGACCCAACCGCTTGATCGAGGCGACTTTGTCTTTGGGGATGAAGAGACGGTCGTACTTCTTGAAGACGCCGTAGACGGCGGCCTTCTCTACGTACTGATCCTTGGAGCGGCCACCCTCGCCGTCTTTGTGGACGTCGACGTCGTCCAGGATGACGCCGCGGTCGTCCATGTCGTCGCAGCGGCCGACGAAGATCTCCGGGCCGGTGGTGTCGACGACGACGGTGATCCCGTGCAGCTCGCTCTTACCCTGGTGGAAGGTTCCCATCTCAGGCCGTCGCGGCGTTCGCGGTCGTGCGCATCGCGCAATGCTCGTCGAAAGCCGCCTTCAAGTCCGCGGCCACGGCGTGGGCGTCGCGCCCCTCGATCCGGTGCCGGGGAATGAAGTGGACCAGCTCGCCGTCCTTGAAAAGGGCGATGGACGGGCTCGAAGGCGGGATGTCGGACAGGTAGCCACGAGCCCGGGCGGTCGCCTCCAGATCCTGGCCGGCGAAGACGGAGACCGCGCGGTCCGGCCGGTTCTCGTTCTGCAGGGCGAGCCGGATGCCGGGGCGGGCCATGCCGGCGGCGCAGCCGCAGACGGAGTTGACGACCAGGAGAGCGGTGCCGCTCTTCTCGGCCATGAAAGCGTCGACGTCCTGCGGGGTGAGCAGCTCTTGGACGCCGATGCTGGTGAGCTCGTCGCGCATCGGCCTGACGAGAAGCGGGCTGTAGGGCATGATGAATCCTCCTTTTGCCAGGCCGCGGAGAGCGGCCGGATCGTCCATGGACCGGTCTATCTTACGCCAAGCTCAACCACTCCGGGGAGCGGGTCATTCCCGGGGCGTCCAAAACGGCCGTTCCCGCCACCGGCCGGGCGAGGAACGAGAAGACCTCGCCGAAGACGGGATGGAGATCGGCCTCGATGCCTTCCTCCAGGCGCCGCCGGGCTTCGGCCAGCGCCGCCTCGCCCTGGGGAGGCGGCGGAGGCCAGCGGAGAGCCAGGCGATGGAGGCCCCGATGGAGCCAGCCGCGCCCGATCCGCAGGGTGTGGCGGCGGAAGCGCTCCGTGAGGTCGATCTTCCCCAGGAACCTCCCGTCGATCTCCAGGGTCACCTCGCCTTGGCGGACGGCGCGGGGAAGCGCGGGCAGCCGGGCGGTCAGGATGAGCTCCACGTCCCGGGTGGCGTCGCAGATCAGGCAAAAGACGGATTCGGGCCAGGGGGAGCGATAGGTGGCCCGCCCCGCGATTCCGCCTCCCGCGCCGGCCATCGCCTCGGGGAAGAAGCGGGCCAAGGGCTCGGCGAGGAAGGGCGGACGGGAGAGATCGGCACCCTCGGCTGGCAGGGGGTACCCGGCGAGGAGGAGATCGGCGATCTCCTCCCCCGCTCTCTCATGACCGGCACGGGTGAGGACGTTCCCGATCGCCAGGAGCAGGTCGGCGTCGAGGAAATCCCAGCGCCAGCCGTGCTGGAGGAGGAGACGGTAGGGCGAGGCGAAGTTGCGCCCGAAGGCGGCCGAGAGAACGGCCGGCCCCGGCGTGGCTCGGGCGCCGGCGACGTCGAGGAGTGCCTGAGCAGCGCCCGGCGAGGCGTCGAGAGCCGCCTGACACCAGTGCTCCAGGAGGGCGAGCTTGGTGCCCGGCAGGACCGGCAGCAGCCGGTGGGCATTGTGGAGGGCGGCGCCGAGCTTGGCGACGGCGTCCGCCTCCGGCGAGACGCTCGGGGCGGGAAGGCGCTTCAGGAGATCGCGCCAGTTCTCCCGGGGCCTCCGCGGCGCCTCCTCGGGACCGGCGAGCCGGAGCACCTCGACGTTCGCCGCCACCGCCGCCGCCACCGCCGCCATCGCCACCTGCATCCCCTCGACCGTCAGGTGGCAGTAGTCGAGGAAGAAGCGCCGCCCCGGCAGGGGCGAGCCGCCATGCTCGGCGAAGACCGGCCGCAGGTCGACCGCCGCGAAGCCATGCCTCTCCGCGGCATGCTCCAGGATCTCCCGGACGACCGTCGTCGCCTGGGGGGCACCGAGAAAGGCGAGGAGCGCATAGGGCTGGCCGTCGACTTCCGAGATGCAGGCGTCGCGCTCGTCCTCGCTCCGACCGCGGAGAGCGAGAGCCCGGGCAAGAAGCCGGAACGGCGTGGGATTGCTGCCGCCGTCGAGCTCGACCATCTCCCAGGCCGCCGCCTCGGCCTCCTCCGCCTTGCCTTGGGCGAGGCGGGCGATCGCCCGCCCATAGGCTTCGTACCAGCGGGCGGTCCCCTCCCCCGGCAGCCAGACCACCGGCTGCAGGCTCTCCCAATCCCCCAGGTTCACCTCGGGAATCACGAGCACGACCGGCACGCCGAGCGCCGCGATCGTCGAAAAGGCCTCGCCGGCGAGTTGGGCGATCTCCATCCGCGCTCGACGGGCGGGACCGAGAATGCCGCCAGCGGCGAGAGATTCGGCATAGCTCTGGCGCGCCCGTACCGACGGAGCGTAGGGGGAGAGCTCCGGCGTTTCCAGGAGATTCCAGTTGTTGCCGGTATAGATCACCAGAAGGTCGGGAGCGAGTTGCATCGCGGCCTCCACGGTCGCGACGAGTGGCCCCAGGGTCTCGTTGGTGCGGGCGAGGTCGACCACCTCGAAAGCCCCGGCACCTCCGACGTGATTCAGTTGCTCTAGAAGCACCTGGGCGGGCGTCAAGTGAGGAGCATAGAGATAGCCGGCGGCGGCCGATTCGCCGAAGAAGCAGATCCGGCGCCGCGCCTCCTTCTTCGCGGGAATCGTCTTCCGGCTGGCATAGTGGTCTCCCAGCGGACCGGGATCGGGGCGCTCGAAGACCAGCTCGCCCTCGCGCTCCTGGGGCGTCCAGATACTGATCGGTCGCGGCGCGTCCATCGGGCTCTAGACGAAAGTGTAGAGGTTCTCGCCGAGAACCGTCCGCTCGCGCGCGAAAGGGCTCCCCGAATCGGGCTGCCAGGCGGTGAGGAGCTCGCCCCAGCCTGCGGGGAGCGCCGCGCGATCGAAGAGAAAGTCTTCGAGGACGAGCGCGTCGATCCCCGACGTGCCGAGACCGAAGAGGGCGTCGGCCGGGGTGCAGACGATCGGCTCGTCGGCGACGTTGAACGAGGTGTTCAAGAGGATCGGGCAGCCGGTCCGCCGATAGAACGCTTCGAGGAGGGCGGCGAAGCGCGGGCACTCTTCGGGATCGACCGTCTGCGGGCGCGCCGAGCCGTCGACGTGGGTGATCGCCGGGAGATCCAGGGTCGAGATCACCTGGCAGGTCTCCAGCATGAAAGGTGAGGGATGATCGAGGTCGAAGTGCCCGGCGGCGTGGGCGAGGAGGACGCTCGGCGCGAAGGGCCTGAAGGCCTCGCGCTTCTTGATCATCCGGTTCAGCCGCTCGCGGACCTCGGGGTCTCGGGGATCGGCGAGGAGGCTCCGCGCCCCGAGAGCCCGCGGCCCAATCTCCATGGCGCCATGGAACCATCCGACCACCTGCCGATCCACCAGGCGATCGACCACCGCCTCCAGGAGAGCGGCCTCGCGACCACAGAAGCCCTCGGCCGGAAGGCCCGTCCCAGCGACGAGAGCAGAGATCTCCTCCGCGCGCCAGCGGGGACCGTAGAAGGCATGCCGCATCGGCTCCTGGCGCGGCCGCTCGCCGCAGAGGTCGCGATGGGCGAGGGCCGCGGCGCCGAGGCCGCCGCCGGCATCCCCCGCCGCGGGGGGAATGAAGAGCCGCTCGAAGGGACCTTCCCGTAGGAGCCGGGCGTTGGCGACGCAGTTCAAAGCCACCCCGCCAGCCAAGCAAAGATGGGGCGAGCCGGTCCGTGCGTGAAGATAGCGCGCCTTGTCGAGCAGCACCTCTTCCAAGAGCGCCTGGAGGCTCCGCGCCAGATCCTGGTGGAAGGAAGTGATCGGCTCGCCCGGCCGACGCGCCGGCGCCCCGAGGAGATCGCAGAGGGCTTCCGAGTACATCCGCCGACCGCGGACGAAGTCGAAATAGCGGAGGTCCAGGGTATAGGAGCCGCCCGGTCCGAGTGCGATCAGCTGCCACAGCCGGTCGAGGAGACGCGGCTCGCCATAGGGGGCGAGCCCCATCACCTTGTACTCACCGGAATTCACCTTGAAGCCCAGGTAGGCGGTGAGCGTGGCGTAGAGGAGACCCAGGGAGTGGGGGAAGCGGACCTCCTCGAAGAGGTCGAGCCCGGCGCCCTCCCCCCGGCCGTAGGTCGTCGTCGCCCACTCCCCCACCCCGTCGACGGTCAGAGTGGCGGCCTCGGGGAAGCCCGAGTAGAAGTAGGCGGAGGCGGCATGGGAGAGGTGGTGCGGGTAGGTGAAAATCGGCCCCTCGAAGCCCAGCCGCTCCCGGAAAGCGCGCTCGGGCTCCCCCGGATCGGGCCAGGCGAAATCGGCGGAGCTCCCTTCCGGCAATCCGGCCCACAGCTGGCGGGAGAGCTTTTCGGCCGGGCGCTCGTAGTAGGCGAGAGCGTCCAGATCCGTAACGTCGATCCCGCCTTCCCCCAGGCAGTAGCGGAACGCCTCGACCGGAAGCCCCGGATCGTGCTTCACCCGCGAGAACCGCTCCTCGGAGGCGGCCGCGACGAGGACTCCGTCCTGAAGGAGGCAGCAGGTCGACTCGTGGTAGAAGGCGGAGAGGCCAAGGATGTTCATGGGATGGGCGCGCGCCGCTCATCGTACTTGAAAGCCGAGTTGTAAAGAGATGTAAAGAAATCCGGCTCCCTCCTCCCCTCCCTCCGCACCTTCTTAAGTATCGACCCTCCTCTCGGGCACCGCGCGCGGCTGGGCCCAATCGGAGCCTTCAATCTTTATCTTCTGGAGGATTCATGAGAACTGGACGTCTCGTCAGGAGTACTCTCGTCGTCGGCGCCATCGCCGCCCTCTTCGCCTCGGCGCTGTCCGCCATGCCTGCCGGAACCGCAGAGATCCCCGAGAAGGCCGCCGACCCCTCGCGGCTGATCTCGCTCAACTCGCACGTCATCGACGTCAGCGCCCCACAGGGGGACATCCCGGAGCACTTGCAGGCTCGCTCGGCGGCGGCGACGGGGGCCACCGACGAGATCCTGCTCGTCAAGTTCGCCGGGCCGGTGACGGCCCGGCAGATCGCGGCGCTCCAGGCGAGCGGCGCCCGGATCTACACCTATCTTCCCTACTACACCTATCTCGTGAAGATGCCGGCCGGCCAGGGGAAAGCTCTCAGGCGTGCCGCCGGCGCGGCCTGGACCGGCCTGTACCACCCCTTCTACAAGATCTCGAAGCACGTCGCCGCGGTCTCCCCGGAGACCAAGATCGCCGGCAACTTCCAGAGCGTCATGGTCGACGTCTTCCCCGACGCCGACCTCACGGACGTCGTGCGGCAGATCCAGGGCCTCGGCGTCAAGGGGATCGTGGGCTCGAAGAAGGGCTCCTTCTTCTCCCGCGTCCGCCTCCTCCTCTCTCCCGCGGAGATCGTCCGCTTCCGGGAGGATCTGGCGCAGCTCCCGGAGGTCTTCTGGCTCGACCTCGAGCCGCGTCGGGAGCTCTTGAACGACACCACGATCTGGGTCGGCCAGTCCGGGCTCTCCGCCGGGATGACGACGCCGGTCTTCGACCATGGCATCTTCGGCGAGGGCCAGGTGGTGGGCATCATCGATACCGGGATCGACGCCGACATGTGCTTCTTTAGAGACACCACCAAGGGCCTGCCGCCCACCAACGTCTGTAACGGCGGCACCGTCGTCGACACCACCCAGCGGAAGATCCTCGCCGTCGACTTCTTGAGCTCCACCGAGTGCAGCGGCGGCATCTCGGCCACCGAGTGGGACACCCAGAACCATGGCACCCACGTGGCGGGGACGGTGGCGGGCGACAACTTCGCCCACCTTTTGACCCACGACACCGCCGACGGCATGACGCCGGGCGCCAAGCTGGTCATCCAGGATGCCGGCTACCTGGTCGACAACTGCGGCGACCTGCCCGGCATCGGCTGCCCGGTGGTCGACTTAAAGCCCCTCTTCCTCCAGGCCTACACCCAGGGCGCCCGGCTCCACACCAACTCCTGGGGCGACAACGAGAACGGCGCGGTGCAGAACAACTACACCGCGGCCTCCCAGGACGTCGACCAGTTCATATGGGACCACAAGGACGACCTCATCTTCTTCGCCGCCGGCAACGCCGGGCCGGGCACCAGCACGGTGGGGAGCCCCTCGACCAACAAGAACGGCATCTCCGTCGGCGCCACCCTCAGCGGCACGAGCGCCAACTCGATGGCCTCCTTCTCCTCCTGCGGCCCGACCGACGACGGCCGGATCAAGCCCGACGTCACGGTGCCGGGCTCGAACATCGTCTCGGCCGGCAACGACAAGAACGTCGGCACCAACAACTGCGGCACCCTGACCGAATCCGGCACCAGCATGGCCTCGCCGGGCGCCGCGGGCCTGACCGCCTCGTCCGCCAGTACTACACGGATGGCTGGTATCCCACGGGCGCCAAGGTCGCGGGCAACGGCTTCACCCCCTCGGCGGCCCTGCTGCGGGCGACCGTCGTCAATTCCGCCGTCAACATGACCGGGGCGACCGCCATCCCCTCCAACTGCCAGGGCTGGGGCCGAATCCTGCTCGACAACGCCCTCTTCTTCACTCCCGAAACCAGGAAGCTCGTGGTCACCGACAACGCGACCGGCTTCCCCACCGGCTCGGTGAACGTCGACCAGACCTTCACCTATACCGTCAACACCAACACCCAGCCGCTCAAGATCACCCTGGCGTGGACCGACTTCCCCTCCACCCCGGCGGCCAACCCGCACCTGAACAACGACCTCGACCTGATCGTCACCGGTCCCGCCGGCACCTTCAAGGGGAACGTCTTCTCGGGCGGCGTCTCGGCGACCGGCGGCAGCGCCGACCGCCGGAACAACCTGGAGCAGGTGCTCCTCGCCACCCCGACGGCCGGGGTCTACACGGTAACGGTCCGCGCCATCAACGTGCCCAACGGCCCACAGCCCTTCGCCCTCGTCGTCACCGGCGACGCCTCTCCGGGGGCGGGCAACCAGCCGCCGGTCGCGAACGCCGGACCCGACCAGAACGTCAACGTCAACACCCTGGTGACCCTGAACGGCAGCGGCTCGAACGATCCCGACCACGCTCCGAGCCCGCTCACCTTCGCCTGGACGGAGGTCTCCGGTCCGGCGGTCACCCTCGCCAACCCCACGACCGCCACCCCCACCTTCACCCCGACCGTCACCGGCACCTACACCTTCCAGCTCCAGGTGAGCGACGGCGCCGCCAACAGCACGGACCAGGTCGTGATCACGGTGACCAACCCGACGGTCACCGTCTTCTTCGACAACTTCGAGACCAGCCTGGGCTGGACGGTCAACCCCAGCGGCACCGACACGGCGACGACCGGCCAGTGGGAGCGCGCCGTGCCCCAGGCCACCAACTCGGGGGGTCCCAAGCAGCTCGCGACGACGGTCTCGGGGACCAACGACCTCGTGACCGGCCACCTGGCCGGCACCGCTGCGGGCGATTTCGACGTCGACGGCGGCACGACCTCCATCCGCTCGCCGGCCATCACGCTCCCGGCTACGGGGAACCTCACCTTGAGCTTCTCCTACTACTTCGCCCACGCGAACAACTCCTCGACCGCCGACTTCTTCAAGGTTCAGGTGGTGGGCACGACGACGACGACCGTCCTCCAGGTGCTGGGCTCGACGGCCAACGTCGACGCCGCCTGGGCGGTCCAGTCGGCAAGCTTGAACGCCTTCGCCGGCCAGACGATCCACCTCCTCATCTCGGCCGCCGACGCCAGCACGGCGAGCCTCGTCGAGGCGGCGGTGGACGACGTGAAGATCGTGCAGCAGTAGGGTTTCTGAGATCTGCCCTGGGTCGGGAGCCGCGCGCTCCCGGCCTGGGGGTTTCCTCAGCGTCTCTCCAGATTCCGATACTGTTTGACGAGAACGTACCCACCCCAGGCGAACGCCGCGAGCATCAGGACCCTCCCCCAGGCGTAGGAGAGCGCCCCCAGCGCATGGTCCCAGCGCAGGAGACCTAAGGCGCCGAGAATGTTCTCCCAGTCGTGGTAGCCCGGAACGTCCTTCCCCGTGACACCACCCAGGAGGAGCAGCTCTCCCGAGCGGGCGTCGGCGATGTAGGGCCCGATGTCCATGAAGTTCTCGGCCAGCCACCAGAGGGCCACCGCGGCGCCGAACGTATCCCGGGTGTAGAGGAGAAAAGCGCCCATGCAGATGGTGGGGACGAGGAGCTGCCCCACGGTCCCACCCAGGGCATGCAGGAAATCGCCGAAGAAGGAGAAGACGACGTGCCCCGCCTCGTGGAAGGGGAGATTCACGAGATGGAGGAAGGCGCTCGCCACGTAGTTGTCGGCGACCGAGGAGAAGAGGAAGCGGCAGCCCCAGAGAAAGAGAAAGACGGCGAGGAGCACCCGACCGGCGAAGGCCACGGGCGTGACGGTCTCCGGCACCTCGAAGAGGAGCTCCGGGAGCGATTGGAGCCATTCCGCCACCGGCGGGTCCTCCGCGGACTCCGGCTGCGGGGGGATCGGCGGGATCTCGGGCGCGAGGGTCGGCCGATCGTCGCCTTCTTCGTGGTTCCGTTCGTGAAGCCGGGCGAAGATCACCCCGCAGCGAGCGCACTCCGCTGTTCCGTCGGGCTGTTCGAGTTGGCACCTGGGGCAGATCATGGGAACTGGATACAGGTTATGCTCGGAGGTCATGACCCGGAACGAGAAAGCGCAACGCATCCTGGCGATCCTGGACGCATTCTACCCGCAGGTCGAAATCCCGCTCGCCCATCAGGACGCCTTCACCCTCCTGGTCGCCGTGGTCCTCTCGGCGCAGACGACGGACAAGCTGGTCAACGAGGTGACTCCCGCCCTCTTCGCCCGCGCCGCGACTCCGGAGCAGATGGCGAGCCTCCCCGTCGACGAGATCCGCCAGCTCATCCGGAAGATCGGGCTCACCGCCCAGAAGGCGAAGAGCCTCCAGGGGCTCTCCCGGATTCTCGTCGAAGAGCACGGCGGTCGGGTACCGCGAACCTTCGAGGCCCTGGAAGCCCTCCCCGGCGTCGGCCACAAGACCGCCTCGGTCGTCTTGAACCAGGCTTTCGGCATCCCCACCTTCGCCGTCGACACCCACATCCACCGCCTGGCCGCCCGCTGGGGACTCTCCTCCGGAAAGAACGTCGTCGAGACCGAGCGGGACCTGAAACGCGTCTTCCCCGAGTCCACCTGGGGCCGCGTCCACCTGGAGATCATCTACTTCGGCCGCGAGCACTGTCCGGCCCTCTACCACGACCTGGACGCCTGCCCTATCTGCTCCTGGGCGGCTTCCAAGAAGCGGAAAGAGGAGGAGCGGTTGCGGAATCTCCAGGTCCGACGGCGGGGAGCGCGGGCTTGAAGAGCGGACCGGGAGCTCCGTTTCAAGGCGCTCCGGCGGCCGACTCCTCGATCGACGTCCGATACTCGGTCGACCGCTTCAGCCGCTCTAGGTAGCGGATGGGGCGCCGTGCGCTCCGAGGGAACGTGGCGCCGTTGAGATTTCCCCGCATTCCGCAGAAGGCCTTGCACGAGCTTTCGGGATCGAGGAGACGGATCTCCCGGTCGTCCGCCGCGAGCTGCAGCTCGCAAAAGGCGCCGTCGTTCGGGTCCGGCGGATGCGGGCGGTAGACGAACGTCCCGGCCGCCGAGAAGCGGGCGACGCCGTGCCGTTCGCAGACGTGGCCATTGTAAAAGTCGAGGTGGACCCGGAAGTAGAAGCGGTCGGCCCCCACCGGCACGATCTCCAGAATGTTCTCGGCCGGGTACGGGGTCCCGTCGACGAGCTGGCTCTGGAACCTCTCCTTGTAGACCCCGGAGAGCTTCTCCACCCATCGCTTCGCCTGTGCCGGGTCGCCCGGCGCCGCGAGCTTCGCCTCCCGGCGATCGTGGATCGCCTGGGCGTCGCTCCGGGCCTTCGCCCACTCGGCGCCCGCCTTGCGATAGGCGTCCTCGAGGCAGCCCGCCGGGTACGGCGCCCCGGAGCAGGCGGCGAGCAGGGTTTCGCGCTGCGCCTCCAGGCGATCGAGGACCGGCTCGTAGGTGAGAGCGGAGACCTCTTGCGCCATCGACGCCAAAGCACGGTCCGCCTGCTGGATCGACGATTCGAGGCACCAGGCTCGGCGCGAGGGGCGGTCGTCGGCGAAGCAGTCGCGGGTGGCGCCCAGCGGGTAGATCGGCCGGCCCCGGAAGGGAAAGCGCTCGGGGAAGCTCACGCCCTGGGTGCAGAACTCGCCACAGTCCGGTCCGCTCAAGGTCGCGTGGAGCTCTCCCCCGTTCTGTCCGCCGGTCCTCGTGAGGGCCAGCTCACAACGTTTGGGGGCCCCCGCGTAGTCGACGAGCTGCGCGAGCGCCGCGGTCCGCGAGGACTCCTTGAGCTCGGCCCCTTTCTCCGCCTCGAAGGAGCACCGCGTCCGCTCGGTCTCGCTATCGAACCGGATCCCACATTTGCCTGGCGCGCCGGGCCCCTCTTCGCAGGCGAAGATGGTCACGCTGCCGCCGACGTACTGCTTCTTCTGGGTTTTGGACCAGCTTCCCCATTCCCCCTCCCAATCCAGGATCGCCGCCCTCGCGGGCATCGAAAGGGCGCTGGCGAGGAGCGCCAGGGTGAGACATCGAGTCAGGCGAGGGGAGGTCGAGATCATGGCTGCGGGTCTCCAGGAAGGGATAGGAAGGACGCGTTGATTCTACCAGGCCCAACACCACCGTTCGCCTGGCACCTCCCCGAGCAGCAGGCGGCGACGGCGTAGGTTCCGGGGCTTTCCCCCTCAGCGTCAGGCGCCCGGAGGTTCGAGACGGGCTCGGGCCGCGACCAGATCGGCCGCGGAAAGGGCGCCGACTCCCCGGACGTCGCCGGTGACGACGCGGCGGTGGTAGCTGACCTGGCCCAGGTGGTAGCCGAGATGGACCGCGAGCTGGACCAGAAACTCCCCTGTCTGCAGCTGGTGCTCCCGAATCGGCTCGGGAAACGGCAGCTCCATCTGCGCTTCGCTCAAGGAAGGGAGGGTCGCTTCGACCGCCGACTCCGCCTCCGCGATCTGCTCGAGGAGGACTCTGCGGGGAACGTCCCGCGCGGCGAACTCCTCGTCGCGGTTCCGGATGTAGCCGGTGCCTCCGAGGAGAGCCCCCACGTAGTGCCGCAGGTTGCCCGCGAGGTGCAGGGTCAAGGTGCCGGCCGAATTCGGAAGCCCGGGCGGTAGAGCCCAGATCTGCCGCTCGTCCGGATACGCCTCGAGCTCCCGGCGAAGGCTGCCAAGCTCGCGGCGGAGGAAGTGGCTGATCAGCAGTGGGAGTTGGGTGGCCATAGAGCTCTTCCTGTCGCCGGAAAGGTTGCGTCCCGAATCGAGACGCCCGGCATGGTACCAGGAAGCTGGGAGTCCCCCGTTCAAGTCGTCTGATTCCGGATTCTGGACGTAGGGCGCGGCCCCCCGTGGCCGCCCTCCCCCAGGGCACCCACAGGGGGGTGCCCCTACAGATTTGACACACCCTGCTCTGGGTCCAGAAGGCCTGTGCTTCGGTCCCAGAAGTCCTATGCTTCTGGTCCAGAAGTCTGGTACTTCGACTCTGGAAGTGCCCTACTTCAGCTGCGGAAGTGCCCTACTTCGGTCGTAGAAGTGCCCTACTCCGGTCGCAGAAGTGCCCTACTTGGGTCGTAGAAGTGCCCCACTTCGACTGCAGAAGTGCCCTACTTGGGTTGCAGAAGTGCCCTACTTCGGTCGCAGAAGTGCCCTCCTTCTATCGTAGAAGTGCCCTCCCCTGAGGACGATTGGCACTTTTCGGCGTACGGAGGCGGCCCCGTCTTCCCCGAGGCCGCCTCCCCTCGCTCGGCTCGCTCCCTCTACTGTCCGCCGCCCGCCTCCAGCCAAGCGGCGAGAATCCGGCCCACCTGCTCGATCGCGCCGGCCCCGGCGGCTTGGAGGAGGGTCGCGAGCGCCTTGGGGGAGCGGACGAGCCCTTCCAGGAGATGCAGGGCCTCGACCGTCCGCGGCTCGTACCGCCGGAGCCACCCGGCGATCTGGCTCCCCTGCTCGCCGTACACCGCGGCGAGCGCGAAGCCCTCCGCGCTCTCCGTCTCGGCCAGGTGGTAGAGCGCCTCGCGCCCCAGGAGCGGCAGGGCCAGGGCGAGGAGGCGCGCGGTCTCCGGATGCCAGAGCACCCCCTCGGGAACGTCGCCGCGCTCCAGGTCCTCCCACTCCCGCAGCACCGCCACGGCCCCGGGCTGGCCCGGAATGGCTTCGTGCTTCCAGGGACCGGAGAGATCGGCCTCGCTCGCGGTCAGCGACTCGTCGAGCTCGCGGAGGAGGGTGAGGAAGGCGGGAGAGACGAGGTTGGCGGTGGAACGGGTGGACGGACTGGTACCATTGTGCGGGGTTCGCATGGATCTTAACTCCTTGCGGATTCAAGGGGCCGTCAGAGGGGCAAACTCTGGCGGCTCCGCTTTTTGGGGCGGGAGGAGCGTTCCTCCCGATGGTGGGGAGTTTAGCATGGATGGGCGGGAGTTGGGCGTAGATTTTTGAGCTTGGGAGGATCGGGGCATCGTGCGATCGAAGAATTTCGTTGAAGCGGAGCGACGGGTCGAAGAGGCGCGGCAGACCCAGGCTGAGATCCTGAGCCTCGGTGATCTTGGTCTGCGCGAATTGCCTGCTGGCCTTGGAGACCTGCCACACCTTCAGGCGCTCTTCCTGGGCCGCGTGGCATTCACGAAGACGAGGCTACTCATATGGGACGATGTTCACGACCATCCCGAGCCTTTAGATCTGGCGCCACTTGCAAGACTACAGGGCCTTCAGCATCTCACCTTGGCGGGAGCGAAGGTGCCCGACCTGTCACCCCTCTCAGGGCTACAGGAACTTCAACACCTCGACCTGTACCAAACGGGCGTGACCGACCTAGCACCGCTCGCGAGGCTTCAGGGCCTTCAGTACCTCGATTTGAGCGGCGCGAAGATGGCAGAAATTTCACCTCTAGAAGAGCTTCAAGAGCTTGTCACTCTAAATCTATCCGAAACAAGCGTGACTGACCTCTCTCCCTTAGAAGCGCTCCAGAAACTTAAATGGCTCTTTATGATGGGAGCGAATGTGCCCGACCTCGCACCGCTCGCGAGCCTCCAAAGCCTCACTCTTCTCAACCTCTCCGGTTGCCAACCCGCAGTGCCCACCCAACCCCTCCAAGCCTTCACAGCTCTACCTAACCTTGACTTTTTGGTCGTCGACAACGCGATCGGCGTACCGCGTGAGGTTCTCTCTCACAGCTCCTCCGACACCTGCCTTGAACGCCTGCGCACCTACCTGACCGAGTTGGAACTCGCCGAAGCTGAGAACGAAGTGAAGGTGATCCTCCTCGGCAACGGCCGCGTCGGGAAGACCCAGCTCTGCCGACGCTTCCGGAGCCAGCCCTTCGATGAGACCGGCCCGTCCACACATGGCGTTCAGCTCTGGCGGGAGGAGCTAAAAATCCAGACAAGAGGCGAGGAGAAAACCTTCCAGGTCAACTGGTGGGATTTCGGCGGCCAGGACATCTACCACGGTACCCACGCGCTCTTCCTGCGTAGCCGAGCCGTCTTCCTCATCCTCTGGACTCCCACGCTCGAAAACCGAGACGAATACCCCGAGAACGGCATTACCCTGCGCAACCAGCCGCTCGTCTATTGGCTCGACTACGTGCGGACTCTGGCTGGCGAAGACAGTCCGGTGATCGTCGTGCAGAGCCAGTGCGACCATTTCGCAGACAAGCGCCCCGCCCCGCGACAACCAGAAGGCTTCGAGTTTTTCGAAACCTGCTCCTACAGCGCCAAAGAAGATCTCGGCCGAGAGACTCTCGAAGGCCAGCTCCGCGACGCCATGCGCTACCTGCTCGAACGGAACGGCGCGCTCAAAATCGGCCATGGGCGCGCCGAGGTGCGCCGGCGGCTCTATGCCTGGCGAAGCGAGGACCAGGAGCGCAAGGCCGAGGAGCGGCGCCATCGGACGCTCACTCTCGCCGAGTTCCGGGCGCTCTGCGACGAGGTTGGAAGTATAGTTTCCTGGAAGCACGCCCTGGACTATTTCCATCATACCGGCGTGGTGTTTTACCAGCCGATCCTCTTCTCTAACTGCATTGTCCTCGATCAGGACTGGGCGCTCGAAGCCGTTTATACCGTCTTCCACCGTAGCCAGACGATGCCCTGGTTGAGGGATTCGGGGCGCTTCACCCGTGAGGATCTCGCCTCGACGATCTGGCAAAAGCACTCCCGGGAGGAGCAGGCGCTTTTCCTCGGACTGATGCAGAGCTGCGGCGTTTGTTTCTCTTGCGGAAGGACCAGCGAAGGGGAGACGCGCTACGCCGCGCCGGACCTGCTCCCAAAGTTCGAAACCATCCAGCTCCCTGCCTGGCAAGATCTTCCGAGCATGCCTACGCTGCGGATGGAGTACAGCTTCTTCCACCCGGCTGTGATCCGAGGCCTGATGAGCGAGATTGGCTGGCAGGCGGGAACCTTTGCCGAGTACTGGAAGTACGGCCTCTGGCTCAAAGATGGACAGCGGGACACGCAACTCCTGGTCCAGTTTGAGGATACCAGCACGAACGAGGCACCAGGCGCCGGAGCACTGGAGCTGAAGGCGCAGGGCCGAGAACCTTTGGGGCTCCTACGCGAGATCCGCAAGGCGATTCTTAGGCGGAAGATGGTCGAGAAGCCCGAGGAGCTGCTGACCCTGGAGAACATCACGGTGGCCCGGAGCGCGCTGTCAAACGTGATAGACGGTCGCTTGCTTGACGCCCAGAAGAAGCCGGTGCCTGCAGCAGCCTTCGCCGCTTTCTTCGAGAATCGGGAGCTCCAAACCGACGAAACCCACCCGAGCGGGAAGGCCCCTGCGATCAACATCACTCCCCAGCCCCTCACCGAAGCCGAGAAAGGCCGAGAGGTCTTCATCTCCTATGCCTGGGGAGACGATCAAACCCCCGAGGGAAAGATCCGCGAGGAGGCCGCCAATGGACTCTATGCGGCTCTCGAAAAGCACGGTTTTCGTCCCCTCCAAGATCGCCACCAGATTCGCTCCGGCGAGCGGATCTCCCTCTTCATCGACCGCTTGACCCGCGCCGATCTCGTCGTGGCCGTGATCAGCGACAAGTACCTGCGCTCCCCGTACTGCATGTATGAGATCTATAGGCTCTGGCAGAGATCCCAGGGAGACGCCGATCTCTTAGCGAAGTGCCTGGTGCCGATCGTGCTGCCGGAGGTGAGGATCAGCAATTTTCGGGAGAGAAGGCCCTATCTACAGTATTGGGCGGCCGAGGCCAAAGACCTCGAAGAGTCGATTCGCGACCCGGCGATCAGACCCGGCAGCAAGTCCTGGGCGGAGGTCCGCCTGGTCCGAGCGTTCGCCCAAGATGTGGACGACATCCTCGTCTTCCTCCGGGACATCCTCATGCCCATGAAGCTCGAGGTCCATCTCGGCAACGACTTCGAGGAGGTGCGGGAGGCCCTGTTGCGGCGGGTGGGGATGAGGGAGTAGAAGATACCAGCCCAGTGAGGCTTTCGACCTCAAACGCTGTTTCCCTGGGAGCTCTGGCGTCCTCGCCGGCCGGCGGTATACCGCTGGTATACCGATGCCGGCGGGACGCCGGCGTTCCCAGGGAAACTTGTCTCGCTTCAAGGATGACGGTGCGGATGGGGGGCGCCCTCGAGACCTCGGCCAGGTCCCCAGCTGCCGCTTCGCTAAGGTCGACCCGTTGCACGAGCAGCCCGGACAGCGGTAAGGACCTGCTCAAGCGGAATCGTCTTCATCTCCCCACGCTCGATGGCCGCCACCCGACTTGCGAGCTCAACGCGCTGGGCTTCCGTGATGCATATTTCGGCTGGACTGAGGCTGTCCCAGAGCTGCTCAATCAGATCGAGACGCTCATTGGGGCTTAGGTCCACGATGTCAACGGGCGACGGTTTCATCATTCCATTCTCGGATGGGCCAACGCTCCAGTCAAGTCCGCCCGGGCTTTGTTCAGGCGGAGGTTCTTTCTCGCCGAGAGGACGTGCCGCTGCCGCGTGAGCCGACCTCTGAAGCTCGCTGGAGGGGTTGTCGGCGCCGTCGCGGCCTCTTCGCGGGTCGTGAGGTCCGGCTCGCCGGTCGAAAAACGCCGTTCACGGACCGAAGAACTCGCGAAACGGGCCAATGGAGGCTCTCACGCGCCAATATGGCGGCTTGCGGGGACCGTTTCGCAGGTTGCACGGGTCAATTTTGGCGTTTTTCGGCCCGGTAAGAACCGCCGATCGAGCAATTCGCGCGTTGATTCGTCGTGTCGTCGAGTTTATCGGGACGTGCGTCGCGCCTATCGGCTCGTCGAGGGCGTTTTTCGGGGCTCGCGGCAGGTTTCGATGCCAGATTGGCAGGGGAGGAGCCTCGGCGCGAGCGAGGATCTCGACGCCAAGGGAGAACCACTGCTGCAGCGGTCCTGGGGTCGCCCGGCAGGGCTGGCGGCTCGAATGGAGGTTGGAGGTAGCGGGAGCGCCCCCCTCCTAGCCTCCCCCCTGACCCAACCACCTCCCGCCCAGGGGGGAGGGACCCGTGGCGAGGAGGCTGCGCGGAGGCCACCCCCCTCCTGTCCTCCCCCCATCCCCACCCACCACCCCGCCCAGGGGGGAGGGACCCGGGGGCGAGACGCTGCCTCGAATCCCCGGGGCTGTGGCTTCAGGCCTGAAGGGCCGTAATTCCTTAGCGAAGGGCGCAGCCCTGGTCAGACTGCGACGGCCTTTTCCCACCGCGCAGGCTTCTGGCTTCCTCCCTGACCCAACCGACCTCCCGCCCAGGGGAGAGGAACCCGCCCTCCAAGAACCGGGAAACCACCCCACCGTGGTATCCTTCCGCCCCATCCGAAGCACGAACTCCCCGCGCACGAGGGCCGTTAGCTGCGTCATGAACAACAAGGAACCACGCCAGGCACTGACGTTCGACGACGTCTCCATCGTCCCCGGGCTCTCGCACGTCCACCCCAACCAGGCGGACCTGAAGACCCTGCTCTGCCGTGGCATCACGATGAACATCCCCATCCTCTCGGCGGCGATGGACACCGTCACCGAGTCCCGGCTGGCGATCGCCCTCGCCCAGGAGGGCGGGGTCGGCATCATCCACAAGAACCTCCCCGTCGAGACCCAGGCCGAGGAGGTCGACAAGGTCAAGCGCAGTGAGGCGGGGATGATCGTCGACCCGGTGACCATGCGGCCGGACCAGAGCATCCGCGAGGCGCTCGGCATGATGGCGCGCTTCAAGATCTCGGGCGTGCCGGTGACCTCGGAGGAGGGGCACCTCGTCGGCATCCTCACCAACCGCGACCTGCGCTTCGAGGACAACCTGGACAAGCGAATCGGCGACCTGATGACCCAGGAGAACCTCATCACGGTGCCGGAGGGGACGACCCTGGAGCAGGCCAAGGCGTCGCTCCACAAGCACCGGATCGAGAAGCTTTTGGTCGTCGACACCCAGGGGAGCTTGAAGGGTCTCATCACGGTCAAGGACATCCAGAAGATGATGCAGTACCCCAACGCCTGCAAGGACGAGCTCGGGCGGCTGCGGGTCGGCGGGGCGGTCGGCGCCTCGGGCGACTACCTGGAGCGCGCGGAGGCTCTGGTCCAGGCCAAGGTCGACCTCCTCGTCCTCGACTCCTCGCACGCCCACAGCGACGGGGTGCTTCTGGCGGCGGCGAAGCTCCGCGAGCGCTTCCCGGAGGTCCGCTTCGTCGTCGGCAACGTGGCGACGGCGGAGGGCACCCTGGCGCTCATCGAGCGCGGGGTGGACGCGGTCAAGGTGGGGATCGGGCCGGGCAGCATCTGCACCACCCGGATCGTCACCGGCGCCGGGCTCCCCCAGATCACCGCCGTCCTCGACTGCGCCCAGGCGGCGGCCGAGCACGGCATCCCGGTGATCGCCGACGGCGGCATCAAGTTCTCGGGCGACCTGACCAAGGCGATCGCCGCCGGGGCGAATTCGATCATGATCGGCTCGCTCTTCGCCGGGACGGAAGAGAGCCCGGGGGAGACCATCCTCTACCAGGGGCGCACCTACAAGGCCTACCGCGGCATGGGGTCGCTGTCGGCGATGGCCAAGGGGAGCGCCGAGCGCTACTTCCAGGAGGGCAGCGGCAGCCTCTCGAAGCTGGTGCCGGAGGGGATCGAGGGCATGGTGCCCTACAAGGGGACCGTCCACCAGATGCTGCCGCAGCTGACCGGCGGCCTGCGCTCGGGGATGGGGCTCGCCGGCTGCGCCTCGATCGAGGAGCTGCGCACCCAGGCGCGCTTCGTCCGCATCTCCCCGGCGGGCTTGAAAGAGAGCCACGCCCATGACGTGGTGATCACCAAGGAAGCGCCCAACTACTGGGTCGAGCGCTGAGCCGACCATGGTGGTCGTCCGCCGACGTCCCCGGCTGATCGGTCGGGTCGTCTCACACTATCGGATTCTGGAGCACTTAGGCGGCGGCGGCATGGGCGTCGTCTACAAGGCCGAGGACGCGAAGCTCCACCGTGTCGTGGCGCTCAAGTTCCTCGCCGCCGAGCTGACCAAGAACGCCTCCGCCAAGGAGCGCTTCCTCCACGAGGCGCGGGCGGCCTCGGCGCTCGACCATCCGAACATCTGCACCATCTACGAGGTCGACGAGACCCTGGAAGGGCAGCTCTACCTCGCCATGGCGTTTTACGACGGCGAGACCCTGGAGGAACGGATCTACCGCGGACCGCTGCCGCCGGCCGAGGCGATCGGCATCGCCCTCCAGGTGGCGCGCGGCCTCGGCCGCGCCCACGAGACCGGGATCATCCACCGGGACATCAAGCCGGCCAACATCATCATCACCCCCCGGGGCGAGGCGAAGATCGTCGACTTCGGGCTCGCCAAGCTCGCCGGCCAGGTGGGGCTCACCCGGAACGGCTCGTCGATGGGCACCCCGACCTACATGTCGCCCGAGCAGGCGGACGGCAAGACGGTCGACACGCGGACCGATATCTGGTCCCTGGGGGTCGTCCTCTACGAGATGGTGACCGGGAAGAAGCCGTTCATCGGCGAGCACCTGCAGCTCATCCTCCAGGCTCTCCTCCACACCGAGCCCGAGCCGCCGACCTGGATCGTCCCCACGATCCCGAAGGCGCTCGAACGGGTGATCGCCGGCTGCCTCAAGAAGAACCCCGAGGAGCGCTACCCGAGCTGCCAGGCGCTGATCGCCGCCCTGGCGCCGCTCCTCGAGAGCAGCCAGGAGGTCACTCTCGGGCCGACGCCTACGCCCCGCAGGGGCGCGGTGGAGACGCCGGCTCCCCCGGCGCTCCCCCCCGTCCCCCCGGTCCCCGCGGCCACCCCGGTCACCCCGAAGACATCGCGCTGGCTGTCGGGCCGCGCCTTCGCCGCCATCGGCATCCTCGTCCTCGTCCTCCTCCTCCTCGTGGGCGGCGGCGTCCTCCTCTGGCGGCACGGCTGGCGACCGGCCAGCAGCACGACCGGCACGAGCGCCGGCGCCGGTACCACGGCCGGCGACAGCGCGCCCGACCGCCAGCGGATCGTCGTCCTCCCCTTCGAGAACCTCGGTCCGCCGGAGGACGCCTACTTCGCGAGCGGCATCACGGAGGAGATCACGAGCCGCCTGGCGGCGATCCACGGCCTGGCGGTGATCTCCCGCACCAGCGCCCTGCAGTACGAGCGGGCGAGGAAGAGCGTCAAGGAGATCGGCCGCGAGTTGGGGGTCGACTACGTGCTCGAGGGGAGCGTGCGCTGGGAACGCCCGCCGAGCGGACCGAGCCGGGTGCGGGTCACCCCGCAGCTCATCCGGGTGGCGGACGACACCCACCTGTGGGCCGAGCGCTACGACCGGGACGGCGGCGAGATCTTCAAGGTCCAGTCGGAGATCGCCGAGCAGGTGATCGCGCAGCTCAACGTCAGCCTGCTCCAACCCGAGCGGCAGTTCCTCGACGCCCGGCCGACGGCGAGCCTCGAAGCCTACCAGGCCTATCTCCGCGGCCGCGCCCATATGGAGAACTTCGCGCCGGTCTATTCGGAAGAGGCGGGAAAGGACGCGGTCGAGGGCTTCGAGCGGGCGGTGGCGCTCGATCCCCGCTTCGCCGAGGCCTGGGCCGGCCTGTCGCTCGCCGAGTCGGCGATCACCCAGGGTGGCTTCGATCCGTCGGGCAAGGCCCTGGAACGCTCCAAAACCGCCGTCCTCCGCGCCCTCGCGCTGTCGCCCCACCTGCCCGACGCCCATATCGCCATGGGCTATTACCTCTACTGGGGCTCGCGCGCCTACGAGCCGGCGATCCGGGAGCTGGCGATCGCCGCCACGGCGCGCGCCAAGCAGGGCGAGGTGGCGGAAGCCATGGGCTACATCAGGCGGCGGCAGGGGCGCGAGCAGGAAGCCTTGAGCGAATTCGAGAGGGCCTTCGCGCTCGATCCGCGAAACGCCAACCTGGCCCTGAACCTGGGCGAGATCGAAGCCCTCCTCCGTCACTACGAGCCGGCCGAGCGCTACTTCGACACCTCGATCGCCCTCGCTCCGGTCGAGTTCGTCGGCTACTTCCAGAAGTCGCTCAGCCACCTGCTGTGGAAGGGCTCGGTCCCCGAGGCGCGGGCGATCCTCGACGCGGCGCCGCCGACAGACGACCCGTTCATGAGCATGGCCCACTTCAGTCTCGACCTCTTCGAGCGCCGCTACGACCCGGCCCTGGCGCATCTCGCGGCGATCAAGACGCCCTGGATCACGGAGGGCGACGCCTCCTTCCCCAAGGCCATGCTCGGGGGCCAGCTCCGCGCCGCCCGCGGCGAGACCGCGCTCGCCCACGCCGCCTTCGAGGAGTCCCGGACGCTCCTCGAACAGCAGCTCGCGGAGCATCCCCAGGACCCGCGCCTGCACAGCTCCTTAGGGATCGCCGACGCCGGGCTCGGCCGGCGGGAGGAGGCGATCCGCGAGGGCAGGCTCGGGGTCGCGCTCTCGCCGATCGAACGCGATGCCGTCAACGGCATCCGGCGGGTGACCGAGCTGGCGCAGATCTACGCCATGCTCGGCGACGGCAAGGCGGCGAGCGAGGAGGTCGCCGTGCTCCTCTCCCACCCCGCCATGATCTCGCCCGCTCTCCTGGACCTCGATCCGATTTTCGACCCGGTGCGCCGCGATCCGCGGTTCCAGAAGGTTCTCCACCCAACCCCCTAAAAGCCGCCGGTCCCGCCGGCGGAGCTCACCTCGCGGCCACGGAGCCGTCACTGGCTCTTTTCGCTCTTGTCAAGGAAATGTAAATTCGCTCCTTCCTTGGCGGCACGGCTTGGAGTACCATCCTCCCCGAAACGGGATCATCGGACGGTTCTTGCGTCGTGGCGCCTGCGCGGGGTGGCCGCGGCCGAACCGCATCACCTCAAGCTTTCCTGGAGGGCTCTCCATGCTACGACCGCTCCGCCACGGGTTTCTCTACTCCGCCCTGGTCTTCCTGCTCGCCTTTCCGGCCTTCACAACTGCCACGGCCGCCAATGCCCAGGAGGGACCGTTGCCAACGCTGCCGGACGAGATCCCGTTGACCGCGGGCAAGCTCGCGGACGGTCGCCTGCAGCTGCTGATCGAGCTTCCGCACACTCCCGCGGGAGTGGTCTACGGCAGCATCCTCCAGGCCGGGCAGGGTGGGCGTGATCGCGCGCTCGCCGCCGCCAAGGCCGCCGCGCAGTCGCAGCTGCGGACGATCGCCGCCGCCCAGGAGAAGGTCGCCACCTCGCTCAAAGCCCTGAACGCCGCGGAGATCTACCGCGTGGGCCGGGCCTACAACGGCATCGCCATCGCGATCGATCCCAAAAACGTCGCGCTCCTGCGCCGGCTGCCGGGGATCAAGGCGATCCACCCGCTCGTCCCCGAGTACCCGACCAACTCGACGAGCGTCCCCTTTATCGGCGTCCCGCCGCTGTGGAACAACTCCGTCGGCCTGGGGACCAACCTGACCGGCACCGGTGTCCGCATCGGCATCATCGACACCGGCATCGACTACATCCACGCCAACTTCGGCGGCACCGGTCTCCTCGCCGACTACCAGGCGAACGACACGACGAGCAACGCCGACGGCTTCTTCCCCACCGCCAAGGTGGTGGGCGGCACCGACTTCGCGGGCGACGCCTACACCGGGGCCAACATGCCCACCCCCGACCCCGATCCCATGGACTGCAACGGCCACGGCTCGCACGTCGCCGGGACGGCGGCCGGCCTGGGCGTCGACGCGGCCGGCGCCACCTTCACCGGCCCCTACAGCCCGGCGGCGCCGTTCGGCGCGCTGCGCATCGGCCCCGGCGTCGCTCCGGGGGCGAGCCTCTACGCCCTCCGCATCTTCGGCTGCGGCGGCAGCACCGGCCTCACCGTCCAGGCCATCGACTGGGCGGTCGACCCCAACAACGACGGTGACTTCTCCGACCACCTGGACGTCATCAACATGTCGCTCGGCTCGAACTACGGCGGCGCCGCCGCGACCTCCGCGGTGGCCTCCGAGAACGCCGCCATCGCCGGGGTGATCGTCGTCGCCGCGGCGGGCAACGCCGGCGACACCTTCTACATCGTGAGCGCGCCTTCCGCCGCCAACCGCGCCCTCTCGGTCGCCGCCTCGGCCGACTCCGGCCTCGCCTCCGCCGTCCTCCAGGTCAACTCGCCCGCCGGGATCGCCGGTGGCTACGCGGCGCTCGGCGCCGCCTTCGTCCCGGCGCCGCCCAACCCCGCGGGGCAGACCGCCGCCATCGTCCAGGCGCTCGACCCGGCCGACGCCGCGGGCCCGCTCACCACCGACGGCTGCACCGCCTTCACCAACGCCGCGGCCATCGCCGGCAACATCGCCCTGATCGACCGCGGCACCTGCGGCTTCATCACCAAGGTGCAGAACGCCCAGGCCGCCGGCGCCATCGGCGCCATCGTCGCCAACAACGTGGCCGGCGACCCCAACTTGACGCTCATGGGCGGCACCGCGCCCCCGGGCCCGGCGGTCACCATCCCGTCGGTCTTCATCTCGCTCGCCGACGCGACGACGATCCGCTCGCAGCTGGCAGGCGGGGTCAACGCCACCCTGGCGGCGGCCACCCAGGCCGACGCCATCGGCAGCTTCACCTCCCGCGGCTCGCGCCTCGGCGCCCCCTTCCACCTGAAGCCCGATATCAGCGCCCCCGGGGTCACCATCACCTCCACCCAGACCGGCAATACCTGCGTCTCGGGCGGCTGCCTCGTCCCCAATGCCACCGGCTTCATCCCCGGCAGCCAGTCGCTCATCCTCTCCGGCACCTCGATGGCCACCCCGCACATCGCGGGCGTCATGGCGCTCCTGCGCCAGCTGCACCCGGACTGGACGGTCGAGGAGCTCAAGGCGGCGGCGATGAACGGCGCCCTCCACGACGTGACGATCGGCGCCAACGGCTCGGGGGTCAAGTACGACGCCGGCCGCATCGGCGCCGGCCGCACCGATCCCCAGAATTCGGCGCTGACGAACGTCGTCGCCTTCGACTCCGACCAGTCGGGGGTGGTCTCGGTCACCTTCGACGCGCCGATCGTGGGGACCGCCAGCCAGGTCAAGCACGTACGGGTGGTCAACCACGGCGCCACCGCGGCGACCTTCGACCTCGCGATCGACCTCCACGACGACGCCCCCGGGATCGCCTTCTCGCTCCCCGGAGGCAGCACGGTCACCGTGCCCGCCGGCCAGACGGTCGACGTGGACGTGCAGATGAACGGCAACGCCAACCAGATGCGGCACGTCCGCCAGGTGACCGTGGCGCCCAGCCAGGCCGCGGCCGGGGCGCTCGCCAGCCTCGGTAACCTGGCCCGCCACTGGGACACCCAGGAAGAGGGGTACCTCACGCTCTCCCAGGGTGGCAACGTCAAGCTCCGGATCCCGGTCTACATGGCGGCTCGCCCGGCCTCCGCGATGGTGGGCGCGAGCCCGATCACGACCGGCGGCGCCAACACCGGCTCGACGACGATCGCCCTCAACGGCACCGATGTCTGCACCGGCACCCTGAGCGCCGGACCGGTCTGCACGGCGACGACCGCCGCGCCGACCTACGACGAGGTCTCCCTGGTCTCGCCGTTCGAGCTCCAGGCGGTCTCGGGGCTCGACCCGGTCAACGCCCCGGCTGCGGCGGACCTCCAGTACGCCGGTGTCGCCTACGATCCGGCCACCAACCTGATCCTCTTCGGCGTCTCGACCTGGGGCGCCTGGACGACCCCCAACGAGGTGTCGTTCAACATCTACGTCGACGCCAATTCCGACGGTACCTACGACCGCGTCCTCTTCAACACCGATCCGGGCACCGCCGGCTCCGCCCTCTTCGGCGGCACCACGACCGGCCAGGACTCGTTCATCACCCTGATCTTCAACCTGGCGACGAACGGCGTCTCGACAGGCACCTTCATCAACCGCCTGAGCTCGGCGTCGGTCGACTCGGCCGTCTTCAACAACAACGTCATGATCCTCGCGGCGACCCCGGCCCAGCTCGGCCTCGCAGTCGGCACGACGAGCTTCAAGTGGAAGATCCAGACCTGCCCCGGCTTCGCGCCGCTCTGCGAGCCGGTCAGCGGCTTCCACTACGACGAGGCCGCCGGTCCCTTCAGCTGGAACTACGCCGCCGCCTCCCAGGGGCTCAACTTCGGCGGCAAGCACCTGCAGCAGGGCCTGAACGGGGCCTTGCTCCCGGTGACCTGGAACTTGACCAACCTCGCCGCCAACGGCTCGCAGGGCGCCCTCCTCCTCCACCACCACAACGCCGCGGGCAACCGCGCCCAGGTGGTCTTGGTCCAGGGCACGCAGTCGGCCGACCTCGCGATCTCGAAGTCGATGACGCCGCCCAATCCGACGATCGGCCAGAACGTCACCTTCACCCTGACGGTCACCAACGCCGGCCCCGGCGCGGCGACCGGCGTCGTCGTCAGCGACGCCCTCCCCAGCGGCATCACCTACGTCTCCGACGACGGCGGCGGCGCCTACGACTCGACGACCGGCCTGTGGACCGTGGGCGCGGTGGCGGTCTCCGGCAGCGCCACCCTCCACATCACCGCCACCATCCAGACGACCGATCCGGTCGACAACGTCGCCCAGATCGTCGCCTCCTCGCCCCTCGACCCCAATGCGGCCAACAACCAGTCGACGGTCACCGTCCTCGCGCCGCATGCCGCGGACCTGGGGTTGACCGCCTCGGTCAGCAGCCCCACGGTCCTCGTCGGGAGCCCGGTGACCTATACCTTCACGGTCACCAACACCGGCGACGACCCCGCCTACAGCGTCAACGTCCAGGAGGCGTTCCCCGCCTATCCGGCGCTCAACCCGACGAGCTTCACAGCATCCCAGGGGGTCTACAACCCGGCGACCGGTGTCTGGGACCTGGCGAGCCTCGGCAAGGGGTTTTCCGCCACCCTGACGATCACGCTCAACGCCCCCAACATCGCCGGCGCGCTCACCAGCCAGGGGACCGCCGGAGCGACCACCAGCGATCCGAACCACGCCAACAACACGGCCTCCGCCACCACCACCGTGCTGTCGCCCGCCGCCATCAGCGGCACCAAGACGGTCGCCGGCACCTTCACCGAGGGCGGCACGGTGACCTACACCGTGGTGCTCAGCAACAGCGGCACCAACACCCAGCAGGACAACCCCGGTAACGAATTCACCGACGTCCTGCCCTCTCAGCTGACCCTCGTCTCGGCCACCGCCACCGCGGGGACCCCGGCGGCCAACGTCTTAACCAACACGGTGACCTGGAACGGCTCGATCGCCGCCGCCGCTTCGGTGACGATCACCATCACGGCGACGATCAAGGCCGGGAGCTTCGGCCAGACGATCAACAACCAGGGCACGATCAGCTACGACGCCGACGGCAACGGCACCAACGAGGCGAGCAAGCTGACCGACGACCCGGGCAAGGGCGGCACCGCGGATACCACGAGCTTCCTCGTCCTCTCGCCCGCCGCGGTCAGCGGTACCAAGACCGTCAGCGGCACCTTCTCCGAGGGCAGCGCCATCACCTACACGGTGGTGCTCACCAACAACGGTACCTTCACCCAGCAGAACAACCCAGGAGACGAGTTCACCGACGTCCTGCCGGCGAGCCTGCTGCTGACCGGCGCCACCGCCACCTCCGGCACGGCGACGACCGACGCCGCCAACACCGTCCACTGGAACGGCTCGATCGCCGCCGGCTCGTCGGTGACGATCACGATCACCGCCGTCATCACGACCGGCTCGGCCGGCACCACGATCAGCAACCAGGGGACGATCCACTTCGACGCCGACGGCAACCAGACCAACGAGTCGACGGTCCTGACCGACGACCCGGCGGTCGGCGGCGCCAGCGATCCCACCACCTTCCAGGTGCTCGGGATCGCCGAGATCCCGACCCTCTCCGAGGTCGGCCTCGCCACCCTCGCCCTCCTCCTCGCGGCGGGCGCCGTCGTCGCCCTCCGCAAGCGGCGGGCCGTGTAACCCTTCACCCGCGTCTTTCTCGCTTCACGCGGCCCCGCCCACCCGGGCGGGGCCTTTTTGTCTTCAGCTCGGCCGGCGGTGCCAGGCCGCTTGAAACCGAGGACGGGCGCCTGGCTGCGCGGAGCGCCCGAAGGCGCCCGCCCGCAGGTTCAAGCGGCCCCGGTACACGTTCTCGGCTACACTACCGGCCCATGAAAAAGTCGCTCGCGGTCTTCGCGCTGTGCTGTGCATTCGTCTCTCGGGGGGCCTACGCCGTGGAAGGGAAGTGGACGCCGGAGCAGGTCTTGGAGCACGATCCCAAATGGTTGAAGGAGCTGGGGCTTCAGTTGCCTCCCGAGGAGCTGTGGAGCCGGGAGGGCGGCGGCCTCCTCGAAGCGGCGGTGCGGATCGAGGGCTGCACGGCGGGGATCATCTCTCCCGAGGGGCTGGTGATCACCAACCACCACTGCGCTTTCGGCATCCTCCAGCAGCACTCGACCCCGGCGCGCGACCTCATCACCCACGGCTTCCTCGCCGCCTCCCGCACCGACGAGCTGCCGGGCGAGGGGGCGCACCTCACCGTCCCCCACCGGACGACGGACGTCACCGCCGAGGTCGAGGCGGCGGTGCCCGCCGGGGCGGACGACCTGGCGCGTTTCGCCGCCATCGAGCGCAAGCAGAAGCAGCTGGTGGCGGCCTGCGAGGCCCAGCCGCACCGGCGCTGCGAGCTCGCCGCCTTCGACGGCGGGGTGCGCTACGTCCTGTTCGAAAACCTCGAGTACCTCGACCTGCGGCTGGTCTACGCGCCGCCGCGCGCGGTCGGCGAGTACGGCGGCGAGGTCGACAACTGGAGCTGGCCCCGCCACACCGGCGACTTCGCCCTGCTCCGCGTCTACGCCGGGCCGGACGGTCTCCCCGCACCCCGCTCGGCCGCCAACGTCCCCTACCGCCCCAAGCACTACTTCCCGGTGGCGAAGACGGGGATCGAGCCCGGCGGCTTCATCCTGCTCGCCGGCTACCCCGGCCTGACCTTCCGGTCGCTCACCGCGCCCGAGATGCGCGAGCGCGCCGAGCTCTACTTCCCCCACCAGGCCGAGCTCTACCGGGCCTGGATCGACCTCATGGAGGCGGCCGCGGCACACGACGAGGTGGCCCGCATCGCCCTTGCCGATCGCACCAAGAGCCTCGCCAACCGCGAGAAAAACAGCCGCGGTCAGGTGGCGGGGATCGCTCGCGGTCACCTGCTCAAGAAAAAGGAGGCGGACGAGAAGGCCGTCCTGGACTGGGCCGGCGCCCGGAAGGATCAGCAGCCGGCGGTCGCCGCTTACCGGCAATTGGGCGAGCTCGTCAAGAAGCGGCAGGCGACCTGGGAGCGCGACTTCCTTCTCGATCAGGCGCGCTTCGGGCCGAAACCGCTCGACCTCGCCCTGACCCTCGTCCGCTGGGCCGGCGAGCGGGCCAAGCCCGACCTGGAACGCGAGCCCGAGTACCAGGAGCGGAACCGCGAGCGGCTCAAGGACCGCGTCCGGCTCGACCAGAAGCGCATGCACCTGCCGACCGAGGAGGCGCTCCTGACCGACCTCCTCGCCCGCTTCGCCGCCCTGCCGCGGGAGAGCGCGGTGCCGGTCGTCGAAGCTCTCCTGGGCGACGGCGCCGGCGGGATCGGCGCCAGGGAGAGAGCGGCGATCGCGCAGAAGGCCTCGCGGCTCCTCGCCACCACCCGGGTCACCGACCTCGCCGAGCGGATGAAGATGTTCGACGAGTCGGAGGCCGAGCTCCATGCCCGGAAAGACCCGCTCCTGGACTTCGCCTTCGCCCTGGACCGCGAGCTTCTGGCCCGCAAGGAGGCCGGCGACCGCGACAAGGGGGCCATCTCGCGCCTGCGGCCGGTCTGGCGGCGGGCGGTGATCGCCCACGCCGGCAAACCCGTAGCCCCCGACGCCAACGGCACCCTGCGGGTGAGCTTCGGCCGCGTCGACGGCTACTCGCCCAGGGACGGGGTGCGGATGGAGCCGCAGACGACCGTCGCCGGAATGGCCGAAAAGCACACCGGCAAGGAGCCCTTCAACGCGCCGCCCGAGCTGCTCAAGGCCGTGCCTCAGGCCCCCGCCAGCCGTTGGGCGGACCCGCGCCTCCACGACGTTCCCGTCGACTTCCTGGCCGATGCCGACACGACCGGCGGCAACTCCGGAAGCCCGGTGTTAAACGGCCGCGGCGAGCTCGTGGGAGTCAACTTCGACCGCGTCTGGGAAAACGTCGCGAACGACTTCGGCTACGACCCCGAAGTGGCGCGAAACGTCAGCGTCGACACCCGCTATCTCTTCTTTATCTTGGACAGCCTGAATGGCGAGGCGGCCCGGGGGCTCGAAAAAGAGATGGGGATCGACCGACCCTAAAGAGGCCGCTTACTGCGCTCGCTCTACGGGCGCTCTAAGGGCGCTCTAAGGGAGAGTCACCGCCCGCCAGGGCAGGAGATCGGGGAGAGCGGACCGTTCGAGAGGAGCGCGGGCGCCCACCAGCAGGCGGTCCGGCTCGCCGAGGGCGCCCAAGGCGAGGCTCAGGACCAGGCGATCCGCCCGGCGCTCGACGGTGACCGGTCGCCCGGGCAGGAGTTTTCCCTGGTCGAGCACCGTACAGCCGGAGACCGCCCCCGACCGGCTGACGAGGAGGCGGAGCTCCAGCTTGGGCATCGCGGCGAAGGGGGTGCCGGCGCGGTACCCGAAGACGAAGAGCGACTTGCCCACCCCCTTCGGCCGATCGCCGACGAGCGCCAGAGAGATCTCCACCCGTTCGCCGTTCCGCCGCACCGCGGGATCGCTCGCCGGCAGCTCCTCGGTGATCTCGGTGGCGCGGACGAAGGGGAGCAGGTGCCGCTCCCCCGAGCGCCACTGGGTGCGATGGGCGGCGAGCGCGCGGCGCTTGGTCTCGACCTGCGAGGGCGTGAGATCCGAGCTCCGCCAGGTCGTGCCGACGCCGACGTCGAGGGCTACCGGCGGCGCCGCCGGCTCGGTCGGCCGGTAGCCCTTCTCCGGCCAGTGCGGAAAGTGGACGAGGTAGGGGTGGAGCTCCGCCGACACCTTGCCTGCCAGGTCCCAGAGGGCGACCTGGGTGAAGAGGTAGAGGGCGGCATGGTCGGGGTGGTGGTCTGCAGGATGCGAGACGTAGATCTGGGTGGGGCGGAAGCGGGTGAGGATCGCCGTCAGGTCGGCGAGCACCTCCTCGCCCCGGTACGCCGCGCCGGGGCGGAGCGCCGTGGGATAGGGCACCGCCCGCGAGCGGGTGAGCCGCCCGTGCCCGGGAGGGCGCGCCCCCCAGTGTGAGGTCCAGAGGTCCAGGGTGCCGCCGTCCGGGTAGCCGAGAAAGGTCAGCTGGCCGGCGGGAATCCCCAGGATGCGATCGGCGGTGAGCGCTTCCTGGCGCCGCATCTCCCCCATCGCCCGCACGGCGGACGGCGCCACCACCGGATGCAGGCGGTAGGTCAGGAACGACCACTCGTTCAAGTCGCCATAGGTGAGGAAGGCGACCTCGGCCGGGAGGCCGCGGGCGACGGCGCGCTGCAGCACGCCGCCGGCGCCCAGAACCTCGTCGTCCGGATGGGGAGCGAGGACGAGGATGCGGTCGGTCGGGGCGAAGGCCGGCCCCGGCTCGACGACCGCCGACGAGGTCCCGCTCCGGCCCAGCAGGCCGCAGAGGGAGAGCAGGAGGATCGCCGCGAAGCGGGCGGACCGGGGGCGGGCGCTGCTGAGCAACATGTCCGAATCGGCCGTCTGCGCTTACTTCGGCAGGTCGTTCCAGTTGAGGATCACGTTGTAGACGTAGCGGAAGTCGGCATGGTTCAAGTAGCGATGCAGTGGGTTGAAGGCGAAGAGGATCACCCGCCCCTTCCCCACCGGCAGGTCGAGGATCGCGGGCTTGCCGTCGACCATGTCCTTGCCCTTGACGAACCCCGAGACGAGGAGGTCCCGCTTGGGCGCGGACGAGGCGCCGGGAGCGGTCCGCGTCTCGGGCTGTTTGGCGCCGGGAGGGGCTGCCGGGGCCGCCGGCTTGGCCGGCACGTCGGCGTCTTCGACCTCGATCTCGCCGGCGGCCGGTGCCGGAGTGTGACCCGACGCCTTCTCGACCGCCACCGAAGCCGCCGCGCTCTTCTCGCCCTCGTCCTTTGCCGGCACCTCCTTGGTGCCGAACTGCAGGACGGCGAAGCCGCGGTCCTCGTCGGCGACGTCCCAGATCGGCACGTTGCCCCGGAAGATCGTCGGCAGCTCCTCATAGCCGTAGACGATCGGGTGGAGCGGCCGCAAGACCTTGGCCTGCACCTCGGAGCCGGGGGTGTTGAAGCCGCCGCCGGCGCGGCCCACCCGGCGGAGCATCCCACCGTCGACGGCGACGGTGCCGGAATTGCCCAGGGTGACGAGGACGCCGCCGCCCTCGACGAACTCCTGGAGGTGTTGCAGGCCCAGGAAGCCCATGCCGCCCGTGATGTCGGGCGAGGCGTCGGGGATGCCCTGGCTGGGGAACTCCGCCGTCTGGGTGTAGGGGAGCGGACCGAACCGGGGATCGATCCCCTGCACCAGCTCGGCGAAATCGCCGCGGCTGTTGGGGAAGAGGATGACGTCGAAACGCTCGCCGATCCCGCCGCGACGGAGGTCGTCCGAGGCGATCAGGGTGTAGGGGACCTTCTCCTGGTCCAGGGTGTAGCGGACCCATCCCGCGTCCTGGGTGTCGGTCCAATTGTGGAGGACCGCGAGCCGCGGCAGGTCGACCAGGTGGCGCCGGATCTCGGGGAGCGCGCCGGCCGCGGTGAAATCGAGCCCGGTCGAAGCGGCCACCGCCTCGACCTCCGGCCGCGGCGCCTGGACGATCCAGCTGCCGGCCGGGTAGGTCACCCCCTTGACCTCGAACGGCGTCTCGGCGGCGTCGACCTGGTGGCTGCCGAGGAGGAGCCGGGCGCGGAGGAGGGCGTTCTGGCCGGTGTCGCGGAGGAGGAAGACGTCCCCCGTTCCTTCCACCCGGCCGCGCGGCACGACGTCCTCCGCCACCGGTTGCATGGCGGCGACACTGGCGTCGAAAACCGCCCGGTCGTCGATCTTGCTCCCCTGAACCCCATAGAGGAGCGGCCAGGTCCAGGCCACGTCGTCGTAGGGGGTGTTGGGCTCGTCCTCGGGGAACTTCTGGATTTCGAGGAGCGTCTTGGCGGCGCTCCCGTACGGCTGGTCGGTCCGCACGACGTAGCTCCCCGTCGGGTAGCTCTTGCCGCCGAGGTGCGCCGCCTGGGTGAGGCGCTGGACCTCGACGTGCTGGGCGCGGAGCTGGTTGACGAGATAGGCGAGCCGGCCGGCATCGCGCTGCTCGGGCGGGAAGATCCAGGCGTACGGCGCCTCGGTCCGCCCCTTGGAGAGCGAGCGGTCGCCCTTGATCCAAAAGTCGAAAAGCAGCTCCTGGCGGTTGCGGGCGGCGTAGGTGAGGCTCGCGAGGACGCCCGCCTCCATGTAGTTGGTGTTGTTGCGGAGCGACCAGCGGAGCTTCTTTTTCGGCGGCCACGGGCGGTACCACTGGACGTCGGTGACCGGGTGGCCGACGAAGCGGGCCTTGTCGAGCTTGCGCTCGAAGGTGCCGGCCGAGGCGTTGCCGAAGGTCTCGTAGAAGCGGCCGGTCGAGTTGTGGATGTTGGCGACCGACAGCATGTAGCCCGGCCACCAGCCGTCGAAGAAGCCCCACACCCAGACCCCGGGGAGCCCCTGGGCGGCGAGCGCCCCGGCGTCGTGGTGGGCGAGCTCTGTCCACTCGTTGACCGCCACCGGGTCGATGGCGCTGTTGTAGGGGCCGTAGCCGGTCATCGCGTAGAGGAGCGGGATCGACTCGTGGAGGTCGTGCATCACCTGCGGGTGGTAGGCCCAGAAGGCGTCGTCGACGGCGCGCGAAAGGGCGAGCGCGCGCTGCATGCCGTCGCGGTTGCTGTCGTGGAGCGCATAGTGGCCCCAGTAGGGGGGCGAGAGGATCTCAGAGAGATTCTCCCAGGGCATGTCCTTGCCGCGCACGTTCCGGTAGTACCAGTCGACCTCGCGGTCGCGGCCGTCGACCTCGACGACCGGGGTGATGAGGACGATGGCATTCTGGCGGATGGCCTGGATCTCCGGCTTCTCCGAGACCGCGAGGCGATAGGCGAGCTCCATCAGCATCTCGGGGCTGCCGGTCTCCGCCGAGTGGATGGCGCCGGTCAGGTAGTAGATGACCTTGCCTTCGGAGGCGAGCCCGCGGGCCTCCTCGCGCCCCGTCCGCCGCGGGTCCGCGAGCCGCGCGGTGATCGACTTGTAGCGGTCGAGATCCAACAGGTTGGCGGCGTCGGAGACCGCGACGAGGAGGATCTCCCGTCCCTCCTCGCTGGTGCCGATCGTCTCCACCCGCACCCGGTCGGTCGCCTGGGCGAGGCGCCTGAAGTAGTCGTAGATCTGCGCCGTCCGCGACAGCTCGTCCGGCGCTCCCACGAGGTGCCCGAGGGCCTTGCTCGGCGACGGGACGGTCGCGGAGTCGGGAACGTAGGCGACCGACTCGGCCAGGTACTCCGGCGCGGTCGTGTACTCGCGGATTTTCTCGATGCTCCCGGGCTCCGGGGTGTCGGGGGCATAGGGGGCATAGACGCCCGTACCGCCGGGAGCGGGCGGCGATGGCCGCGATGCCGGCGATGATGGCGCTGGCGGCGTCTGCGGCATCTGAGCCAGGGCCGGAGCGGCGATCAGGGCCAGGGCGGACAGCGCCCGGGCCAGGGAACGGAGCAGCGACCCTCTCATCTGAACCTCCTGTCGGCAGTCGGGTAGGGACCCCAAGCGGTCGGTGGGAATCCTAGCGCAGAAGACGCTCACCGGTTCGGCGTAGCGCATCGCGGCGATGGGAGCGGCGACCCTGGCACCGGGCAGAGCCGCCCGATGGCAGCCGCGGCCGAGGTGGCGCAGATCCTCAGGCCCAACAACTTCCATGTCCTGCGCCATACTTACGCCAGTCACTACCTGCCTTTCGTCCTCGTCGCTGGCCGGAGGTTCCCGGCGCCGGTACCTCCGGGATCTCGTGAGCTCCCATTACCCCCTGCTGCTCGAGAGCCTGGGAATCGCGCCGCCGCCCAGGCGCGTGGAAACTATCCCTCCTCCGGTTGCTCGTGGAGCAGCGCCGCCGGATCACTCCGGCTGATGGAGCGCACCGGCAGGAGGAGCGCGACGGCTCCCAAGACAGCCAGGAGGCCCACCGCACCGATCAGAAGAGCGGGCTCCGTCGCCCGGTCGCTGAAGATCCCGGAGAGCCGCCGGACGAGAGCAAACGCGAGCGCCACGCCGGCCAGGAAACCGCCGGCCAGCTCGGCCGAGCCCTGTCTGCCCAGCAACCGGACGATGTCGCGCGGGCGCGCGCCGAGCGCCATTCGGATGCCGATCTCCCGGCGGCGGCGGCGCACGTCGAGCGCCACCATGCTGTAGAGGCCCGAGCAGGCGAGGAGGGTCGCGGCGAACGCGAATACGCCGAAGAGGCCGGTGAACGCCTGGGAGACCCAGGTGCGACGGCGGATCACCTGGGTCATCGCCTCCGGCTCCCAGATCGCGAGATCCGGTTCCAACGCCCGGATCTCGCGCCCCAACACTTTGGCGAGCACAGCGGGTGGCTCCGACGAACGAACGAGTAGATAGAGGAAGCTCCCGCCGAGATCGCTCCCCTGCGAGAGCGGGACGTACAAGGCCTCGGGCCCTTCGGTATCCCCTTCAGCCGTCGTCGCACCGTCGCCGACGACGCCGACGACCGTCGTCATTGTCGGCGACACCGGCGGCACCGGCGGCGCCGTTTCGGAGGCGACGATCCCAACCCGCTTGCCGACGGCCGGGCCGGGGCCGAGGAAACGCCTCGCGAAGGCCCGGTTGACGAGTGCCACGGGGGTGGAGTGCGCCGCGTCCGATTCGGCCAGGTCCCGCCCCGCGATCAGCGGCAGGCCCAGGGTGGCTGGGAAGCCGGGAGATGCCGCCAGCCATCGGGCCGTCCGCTTCTGGGGGGAGCCCTCCTCACCTGGCAGGACGAAGTCCTGGGTGGAGCGGACCTGGGTCGGCAACGCCGAGCTGATCGCCGCCGCCCGGGTCCCGGCGATGGCCCGCACCCGTTCGAGCACCCGAAAGTAGAACCTTGCCTGCTGGTCGGGAGTGGCTGAGTCGATGCCGTGGATCGCATAGAGGCTGAGCTTCGCGGTGAACAGGTCAGGCGTCTCGAAGCCGTACGAATAGCGGGCCAACCGCACCCCCGCGCTCGTCGTGATCGCGGCGCCGACGAGGAGGACGCACGATAGGGCGATCTGCCCCGCCACCAGAAGTCGACCGGGCCACCCCACGTTGGCGAGCGCGCCCGAGACCGCAGACCGCCGAAGGACGACCATGGGGTCTGTCCGCGCCGCACGGAAGGCCGATGGAGCGCCGCAGAGGGGGATCGCCAGGATCGCCGCCACCATGGCGGTGAGGAGGGTCGCCATGTCGAGCCGGACGTCGACCCAGAAGCCCCGGAGGTTTGCAGCCGGCGCGGCTAGGAGATTGAACAGCACGATGAGCCCCTGAGCCAGTGCGAGCCCCAGGAGAGCCCCCACGGTGCTGAGCAAGAAAACACCGAGGACGGCTTGGCCGGCGGCCGCGAGGGGCGGCGCTCCCAGGGCCGCCCGAACCGCGATCGACGTCTGCTGCCGCAAGGTGGCGAGCAGGAGGAGCAAGGCCACCGTGCAGCAGCAGACGAACAGCAGGAGCCCGGCGCCGCTGCCCACGGCGGCGAGGGCCCGCCGCAGGTTGGGATCCGTCACGGCTTGGATGTAGGGTTCGACCCGGGCTCGCAGCCGGTGTTCCGCCGGGGCGGCGGTGGCTGCTCGGCGCTCGGAGATCGACCGGAGCTCGGCGTTCGCTGCGGCAGACGACACCCCCGACCGGAGCCGGGCGACCACGAAGACCGGTGCCGGGTGCTCCTGGTTCCGGGGACAGAGCAGCGTCCAGAGATCCTGGCGGAAGGGGAAGGCGAAGCCGTGCGGCATCACGCCGACCACCGTGTAAGGCTGCCGGTTGATCAGAACCTTGCTGCCGAGGACCGACGGCGAGCGGGCGAAGTGGTGGCGCCAGATCGTATCGCTCACGGCAACGACCGGCCGGCCGAGCCGACAGTCCTCGGCGAGCGGAAGCCGTCCGTAGCGGGCGCCGACCTGAAGCACCGAGAAGAGCTCGGGCGAGACCGCCGATCCCACGTAGACCTCCGTACCGCCCCCCGGCCAGCTGAGGTAATCTCATTCATCTAAACGCTTCAAGAGGCTAACCACATTACGCCGCCACTTTAGAGCTCAAGGCAAAAGAGATGACGAGGGCGCGCGCACACCCGCAGGGCGACCGCGGCGCCCAATCGAGCAAAGCTGAGGGGGGACCGAGAGCAGAGCCCGGGGGACCGTGACACGGGTGGCGCCATTGCCTTGTCGTGCAAGGAGTTACGGCGCTCCCTCAGAAACAAATCATACACCAGATGACACCATGACAATCCCGTGGCCTTGCCGCTGCCGCTGTCACGCCGCTGTCACGTTTGCCCCCCTTATGGACACTGTTCTCTCAGCGAGGCGAGAGACGTCGATTGCCCTTTAAACAGAACATTTCCAGAGACTTACAGATCCTTCGGGCCACGGATGAGCCCGCCCTGCCCGCGGCGCGGGAGAGGCTCCTCGCGGTGCCGGTCGAGGCGCGGCGGCCGGCGCTCGCCACCCTGCTCGGCGCGCTCCTCGCGCGCATCCTCGGCGTCTCCTTAGGGGAGCTCGCGGCCGACCGACCTTTGACCGCGAGCGGTCTCGACTCGCTGCGGGCGATCGAGCTCTGCCACGGGGTCGAGACGGAGCTCGGCGTCGCCCTCCCCATGGCCTGGCTGCTCGAGGGCGCCACGCCGGCCGATCTCACCGGTGAGGTGCTGCGGCGCTTAGCCGATGCTCCGGCCGGCGGCGCGAGTGAGACCTATGAGGACGGCGCGCCGGGGGCCGTCTCGCCCGGCCAACGCGCCCTCTGGCTGCTCGATCGCCTGGCGCCTCAAAGCGCCGCCTACGTGCTCGCCGGCGCGGCGCGCGTCGTGGGCGACATCGACGGGGAGGTTCTCCATCGCGCGCTCGACACCTTAGCGGCGCGCCATCCGGCGCTTAGGACGGTCTTCGCGGAGTCGGCGGGCGAGCCGGCGCCGCGGCCGATCGTCGGACCGGCCGTCGAATGGCTGGAAGAGGACGGCGCCCCCTGGAGCGACGAGGAGCTGGCGCGGCGCCTCGCCGATCGCGCCTACCGGCCGTTCGACCTCGCCGCCGGGCCGCTCCTCCGCGCCGGCCTCGTCGCGCGGGGCCGGCGAGAGCCCGTGCTGTGGCTCGCCGTCCATCACATCGCCGCCGACTTCTGGTCCGTCGAGGTGCTCTTGGGCGAGCTCGCCCAGCTGTACCGCGGCGCCGGGAGAGCCGAAGGCGACCTGCCGCCAGCGCCGCCAGCGCCGCCGACGCCGCCGACGCCGCCGGCATCGCCGGCACCGCGGCCCCCCCTGCCCCCCTACCCCACGGCGCATCGCGCAACCGACGCCGAGACCCAGCGCCTCCTCGCCTTCTGGCGCGCCGCGCTGGCCGACAAGCCGCAGGTGCTCGAGCTCCCCACCGACCGACCGCGCGGGCGGGCGCAGAGCTTCCGCGGCGACTGGCGGACGGCCCGCCTGCCGGCCGATCTCACCCGCCGCCTGCGGGAGCTCGGCCGCGCCGAGTCCGCCACCCTGTTCGTCACCCTGGCGGCCGGCTTCGGCGCTTTCCTCGCGCGGACGAGCGGGCAGGACGAGCCGCTCTTCGGCACCCCGACCTCCGGGCGCGGCGGGCGCGGCACGGCCGAGCTCGCCGGCGCCGTCGGCTACTTCGTCAATCCGGTGGTCTTGGCCGCCGACCTCTCGGGCGATCCCAGCGCCGCCCAAGTCCTCGCGCGCATGCGGCGGACCGCGCTCGCCGCCTTCGCCCACCAGGAGCTGCCCTTTCCGCTCCTCGCCGAGCAACTAACGGCCGAGCGCGATCCCTCGCGGTCGCCGATCTTCCAGGCGATGCTGGTGCTCCAGGGCGGCCGCGGGCCGCTCGGCGAGCGCCTCGCCGCGCTGGCGCTCGGCGCCGCGGGAGCCGGAGGAACCGGGAGCCTCGACCGCGAGCCCTTGGAGCTGGATCTGGGCGGCCTGCGCCTGGCGCCGCTGCCGCTCGCCCCGCGCGGCGCCCAGCTCGACCTGACGCTCGCCTGTGGTCTCCTGCCGGGCGAAACGGCGGGCGGCGAGCCGGCCGGCCTCGCCGTGGCGCTCACCTTCAACTCCGACCTCTTCGACGGCACCACCGCCTTACGCCTCCTCGGGCACTTCGCGGCGCTCTTAGGCGGCATGGCGGCGGACCCCGCGGCGCGGGCGTGGGAGCTGCCGCTCCTCTCGCCCGCCGAGCGGGCGCAGCTCGCCGCCTGGGGCGGCGACGAGGGCGGGGCGGCGTCGTCGGCGGCGGCGGTCTGCCTCCACGAGCTGTTCGCCCTCCAGGCGGCGCGCACGCCGGAGGCGACGGCGCTCGTCGCCGCCGGCGAGGAGCTGACCTACGGCGAGCTCGCCCGCCGGGTCGCCGGCCTCTCGGCGGTCCTCCGCGCCGCGGGGGTCGCCCCCGAGGTGCGGGTCGGGATCTGCCTCGAGCGCACGCCGGCGATGATCGTCGCCCTCTTGGCGGTGCTCGCGGCGGGGGGCGCCTACGTCCCCTTGGATCCCGCCTATCCGCGCGACCGCCTGGCCTTCACCGCCGCCGACAGCGGCATGACCGTCCTCCTCACCCAGGCGGCGCTCCGTGACCGCGTGCCGCGCGTGCCGGAGGACGGCCTACGGGTGATCGTGATCGAAGAGGCCGAAGCCGCCGCCGTCGCCGCCGAGGAGCCGCCCCTTAGCGGCACCCTCGGCAACCTCGGCACCTTTGGCGCGGCGGCCGGCGGGCCGCTCCCCGGCAACCTCGCCTACGTCATCTACACCTCGGGCTCGACCGGCCGCCCGAAGGGCGTCGCCATCGAGCACAGGATGGCCGTCGTCTTCGTCGAGTGGGCGCGGAGCGTCTTCTCCGCCGAAGAGCTGGCGGGCGTCCTCGCGGCCACCTCGATCTGCTTCGACCTCTCGATCACCGAAATCTTCGTGCCGCTCGCGAGCGGCGGCGCCGTGGTGCTCGCGGCGAACGTCCTCGAGCTGCCCGAGCTGGCGGCCGCCGAGCGCGTGACCTTAGTCGACACCGTCCCCTCGGCGATGGCCGAGCTGGTGCGCGACGGCCGGGTGCCGGCCTCGGTGCGGACGGTGAGCCTCGGGGGCGAGCCCTTGACGCCGAGCCTCGCCGAAGCGATCCGGCGAGGGACGCGGGCGACGCGCCTGGGCAATATCTATGGACCGTCGGAGACCACCACCTGCTCGACCTGGTGGGCGGCGCCGCTCGCCGCCGCCGCCGATGCCGCCGATGCCGCCGGCGCTGAGGCGCCCGTCCCCACTATAGGCCGGCCGATCGCCGGCACCCGCGTGCACCTCCTCGGCCCGGGCCTCGCGCCGGTGCCCTTAGGCGTCGCAGGCGAGGTATGGATCGGCGGCCGCGGCGTCTCGCGCGGCTACCTCGGCCGGCCCGAGCTGACCGCCGAGCGCTTCCGCCCCGATCCCTTCGCCGCCGCCCCCGGCCGGCGGCTCTATCGCGTCGGCGACCTCGCCCGCTGGCGACCGAACGGCGAGCTCGAGTTCCTCGGCCGCGTCGACCACCAGGTGAAGATCCGCGGCTTCCGCGTCGAGCCCGGTGAGGTCGCGGCGGCGCTCGAAGCCCTTCCCGGCGTCGGCGCCGCGGCGGTGGTGGCGCGCCCGGCGGGCCCGGCGCTCCCGGCAGGCACCGGCGAGCTGCGCCTCGTCGCCTACGCGGTCCTCAGGCCCGCCGCGGAGCCAGGCTCCGCGGCGACTGCCGAGTCGCTCCGCCGGGACCTCGCCCTGCACCTGCCGCAGCACCTGGTGCCCGCCGCCGTCGTCCTCCTCCCCGAGCTGCCGCGGACCCCCAACGGCAAGCTCGACCGCCGGCGGCTGCCGGAGCCGGAGTGGAGCGACGGAGCGCCCGCGGTGCCGCCGCGGACGCCGCTCGAGGCGCGCCTCGCCGGCATCTTCGGCGAGGTGCTGGGGATCGTGGCGGTGAGCCTCCACGACAGCTTCTTCGCCTTGGGCGGCCATTCGCTCCTCGCCGCGCGGGTGCTCGCCCGGGTGCGCGCCGAGCTCGGCCTCGAGCTGCCGCTGCGCGCCCTCTTCGAGTCGCCGACCGTCGCGGCGCTGGCGCTCGCGGTAGAGCGGGCGGCGCACGCCCGCGGCGAAGTCGACGAGGTCGACGGGATCGGCGACGACGAGCCGCCGATTCGAGCGGAGCCCCGCGGCGGCGAGGCGCCGCTCTCCTTCGCCCAGGAGCGGCTCTGGTTCCTCGACCGCCTGGAGCCGGGGAGCGCGCTCTACAACCTGCCCGCCGCGGTCGAGCTCCGCGGCCGCCTCGTAGTCCCCGCTCTCGCCGCGAGTCTGGCGGCGATCGCGGCGCGCCACGAGATCCTGCGGACGTCCTACGGCGAGCGCGACGGCCAGCCCTTCGCCGTCGTCGCCGATATCGCCGATGTCGCCGACATCGCCGCCCGTCCCGAGGGCTGGCTTTCCGTCGTCGACTTAGCGCCGCTCGCCCCGGCCCGCCGCGCGGCTGAGTCGGCGCGGCTCGCCGCCGCCGAGGCGCTCCGCCCGTTCGACTTAGCGGCCGGGCCGCCGCTCCGCGCAACGCTCCTCCGCCTCGCCCGCGAGGAGCACGTCCTCCTCGCGACCTTCCATCACATCGCGGCCGACGGCTGGTCGATCGCCGTCTTCGTCCGCGAGCTGTCGGCGCTCTACGGCACCGCCCTCCAACCGGGTGACCCGAAAGACGGCCGGCCCAGAAGCCTGGCCGCCCATCTGGCCGATACCCTGCCGGAGCTGCCGCTCCAGTACGCCGACCACGCCGCCCGCGAGCGTCGCGAGCTTAGCCGTGCGGCGCTCGAGCGCCAGGTCTCCTACTGGCGCGAGCGCCTGGACGGAGCGACCGCCGTCCTCGACCTGCCCACCGACCGGCCGCGAACCGCCGCGCCCGATCTCCGCGGCAGCCTCCGCCGGCGGACCCTGCCGGCCGCCCTGGCGGCCGACCTCCAGGCGCTCGCGCAGGACCACGGGGCGACGCTCTTCATGGTCCTCCTGGCGGGCGTCGAGTCGCTCTTGGGCGCCCACTCTGGGCAGGACGACCTCCTCCTCGGCACGCCGGTCGCCAACCGCGGGCGGCTGGACGTCGAGGGACTGATCGGCCTCTTCGTCAACACCCTGGTGCTCCGCGCCGACCTCGCGGGGGAGCCCACCGGCGCCGAGCTGGTGGCGCGGGCGCGGGAGGCGAGCCTCGGCGCCTTCGCCCACCAGCAGCTGCCCTTCGAGCGGCTGGTCGAGGCGCTGGCGCCGGAGCGCGAGCTCGGCCGCGCGCCGCTCGTGCAGGCGCTCTTCGCCCTGCAGAACGCCCCCGCCGAGCGGCTGGCGCTCCCCGGCCTCGCGCCGGCGCTCCTGCCCGAGGCGGGCGGCCTCGCCAAGCTCGAGCTGGAGATCGAAGCGGAGGAGGTGGCGGGAGAGGGCCTCGTCCTCCGCCTGCGGTACCGCCGCGAGCTCTTCGACGCGACGACGATCGACCGCCTGGCGGGCCATCTGGCGCGCCGGCTCGCCGGGCTCGCCGCCGAGCCCGGCCGGCGCGCCGCCGACCTGCCGCTCCTCTCCGCGGCGGAGCGGGCAGAGCTCCTCGTCGAGTGGAGCGCCGGCTCGTTCCAGCCATCCGCAGCGGAGACCGTCGTCGGCCTCTTCGCCGCCCAGGCGGCGCGGACGCCGGCGGCCGTCGCCGTGCGCTCCGGTGCCGCCGCGATCACCTACGGGGCCCTGGCGGCGCGGGTGGGGCAGCTGGCGCGGCGTCTCCGCCGGCTCGGCGTGCGGCCGGGGGATCGCGTCGGCCTCTGCGCCGAGCGGTCGCCCGATCTCGCGGCCGGCCTCCTCGCCATCTTCCAGTCGGGCGGCGCCTTCCTGCCGCTCGATCCCGGCTATCCCGCCGAGCGCCTGCGCTTCGTCCTGGAAGACGCCGCGCCCTCGGTCGTCGTGGGCGAAGCGGCGCTCCTCCGCGCGCTCCCCGCGCACGGCGCCGCCAATCTGACCCTCGACGGGGACCTCGACGCGGCGCAGGGCGCCGCGGAGGATCTCTCGGCGGACTCCGCGGCGGAGAACGCGGTGCTTCCGGCGGCCTCCGACCTCGCCTACGTGATCTACACCTCGGGATCGACCGGGCGGCCGAAGGGCGTCGCCGTCGAGCACAGTAGCCTCGCCAACCTGCTCGTGGCGAGCCGCGACGAGCTCGGCTGGCGCGCCGGCGATGCCGGCGATGTGGGCGCCGTCGTGGCGCCCTTCTCCTTCGACATCTTCCTCTTCGAGCTGCTGGCGCCGCTCGTCGCCGGCGGCTCGGCCGTCCTCGTGCCGCTCCTGCCGGCGCTCGACGTCGAGGCCCTGGTCGACGGCCTCGCCGAGCTCACCCATCTCCACGCGGTGCCGGCCCTGATGCGCCAGGTCGTCGCGGTGGCGAGGAGCCGCGGGCTCGCCGCGCCGCGCCTACGAAATCTCCTCGTCGGCGGCGACACCGTGCAGCTCGACCTCCTCCGCGAGATGCGCGCGGCGTTCCCGGCGGCGGCGATCCGCGTCCTCTACGGGCCGACCGAGGCGACGATCCTCGCCACCTCCTGGACGATCCCCCCGGGCGAAACCCCGACCCACTCGCTTCTCGGCAGGCCCTTGGGCAACGTGGAGGTCGGCGTGCGCGACGCCTTCGGTCGGCCGCAGCCGATCGGCGTCGCCGGAGAGCTGTGGATCGGCGGCGCCGGCGTGGCGCGCGAGTACCTCGGCCGTCCGCAGCTGACGGCGGAGAGGTTCGTCACCGCGGAGGGCCGGCGCTTCTTCCGCTCGGGAGACCGCGCGCGCTTCCTCGCCTCCGGCGAGCTTGAGTTCCTCGGCCGCCTCGACCAGCAGGTCAAGATCCGCGGCTTCCGCATCGAGCCGGGAGAGGTCGAGGCGGCGCTCGCCGAACACCCGGCGGTCGCCGTCGCGGCGGTGGTGGGGATGGCGGCCGGGGACGGCGAGGGCCCGCGGCTGGTGGCCTATGTCGTCCCGCGGCGGGATGCCGGCGATGCCGCCAATGCCGGCGATGCCGCGGCGCTCGCCGCGGATCTCCGCGCCCATCTCGCCCTCCGCCTTCCCGCCTACATGGTCCCGGCGGCCTTCGTCGCGCTCCCGGAGCTGCCGCTGACCTCCCATGGCAAGCTCGACCTCCGGCGGCTGCCCGCGCCGGAGTGGCGGGCCGGTGAGACGGCCGAACCGCGGACGCCGCGGACGCCGACCGAGGAGCTCGTCGCCGGCCTGTGGAGCGAGGTGCCCTCGGGCTGCCGCGGGTCGGACTCGACGACGACTTCTTCGCCACCGGCGGCCATTCGCTCCTCGCGACAAGGCTGGTGTCGCGGCTCCGCGAGGCGCTCGGCATCGAGATCCCCCTCCGCGCGCTCTTCGAGTCGCCGACCGTCGCCGGCCTCGCCCGGCGGCTTCAAACGGCGCGCCGAGAGCGCGCTTCGATGGAGGTCGGGGCGCCGATCCCGCCGCCGATCCCACCGATCCGGCCGATACCGCGGCCGCTCGACGGGACGCCGCTGCCGCAGATGTCGCCGATGTCGCCGATGCCGCTCTCCTTCGCCCAGGAGCGCCTGTGGTTCCTCGACCGCCTGGCCCCGGGCGGCAGCGCCTACAACCTCGCCGCCGCGGTGCGCCTCCGCGGCGGGCTCGAAGTCGCCGCCCTGGCCGCCGCCTTCCGCGAGATCGTCCGCCGCCACGAGATCCTCGGCGCCACCTACGGGGCGAGCGGCGGCACGCCGTTCCAGCGGGCGGGCGCCGGGGCCGCTCCCGAGCTGCCGCAGATCGACCTCGGCGGGCTGCCGACGACGGCGGCCAACGCCGTCGAGGCCGTCCTGGCGGCCGCCTTGGCGGAGCGGCCGTTCGATCTGGCGCGCGGGCCGCTCTTCCGCACCGTCCTCCTGCGCCGGTCGGCGGCCGATCACCTGCTCGTGGTGACGATGCACCACATCGTCTCCGACGGCTGGTCGATGGGCATCCTCGTCGACGAGCTCGGCGCGCTCTACAGGGCGGCGGTCGCCCGCCAGCAGTCGCCGCTCGCGGCGCTCCCCATCCAGTACGCCGACTACGCGGCGTGGCAGCGCCGATGGATGGCGGGCGAAGTGCTGGCGGGCGAGATCGCCCACTGGCGCGCCGTCCTCGCCGGCCTGCCCGAGGCGCTCGAGCTGCCGGCCGACCGACCCCGCCCCGCCCGGCAGAGCTTCCGCGGCGCCGAGCCCGGCTTCGCCCTGCCGCCGGCGCTGTGGAGCGGCCTCGGGGCGGCGGCGCGGCGCTCCGGAGTGACGCTCTACATGCTCCTCCTCGCCGTCTTCGACGTGCTGCTCTACCGCCTCACCGGGCAGCGCGACCTCGCGGTGGGATCGCCGATCGCCGGCCGCACCCGCGCCGAGACCGAGGGCCTGATCGGCCTCTTCGTCAACACCCTCGTGCTCCGCGCCGAGGTCGCCCCGGAAGACACCCTGGCGACCCTCCTGCCGCGCCTGCGGGAGACCGCGCTCACCGCCTACGCCCATCAGGAGCTGCCGTTCGAGAAGCTGGTCGAGGCGCTCTCGCCGGCGCGCGACCTCGCCCGCTCGCCGCTCGTCCAGGTGATGCTCGCCCTGCAGAACGCCCCCTTGGGCGTCCTCGCCCTCCCCGGCCTGACCTTAGAGCCCCTGCGGCTCCCCGGCCGCGCCGCGAAGCTCGACTTGACCTTGAGCGTCGTCGAGGCGGACGGCGGCGACGGCGGCGATGGTGGCGACGGTGGCGCCATAGGCTACTGGGAGTACGCCACCGATCTTTTCGACCGGGCGACCATCGCCCGCCTCGCCGAGCGGTTCGCCGCCCTCCTCGCGGGCGCCGTCGTCGACCTGGCCGGCGGCGTCGGCGGCATCGGCGGCATCGGCGCGGTGGCCGGGCGCCCCCTCGACGACCTGCCGCTCCTCTCTGCCGCCGAGCGGCAGCAGCTCCGCGAGTGGAACGAAACCCCCGCCGTGCCCGTGGAGATCGCGGGGACCACCCTCTACGGGTTGATCGCGGCGCAGATCGAGCGCACGCCCGACGCGGTCGCGGTCTCTCTGGCGGGCGACGAGCTCACCTATCGGCAGCTCGGCGACGCGGCGGAACGGCTGGCGCGGCAGCTCGCCGATCTCGGGGTCGGACCCGGCGTCCTCGTCGGCCTCTGCGCCGAGCGCTCACTTGGGCTGATGGTCGGGCTCGTCGCCATCCTCGCCGCGGGGGCCGCCTACGTGCCGCTCGACCCGGCGTACCCCCCCGAGCGGCTGGCCTCCATGGTCGAGGACGCCGCGGTCGGTGTGCTCCTCACCCACGGGGCCGCGGCGCGAGCCCTGCCGCGCCAGGGTGCGACTGTCGCGGCGATCGCGGCGGTCGTCGAGATAGAGATCGACCTCGAAGCCCTCCTCGCCGCGGGGCCGGACCGGTCCGGCCTGCGGCTCCCGGCCGCCGATCCCGACGACCTCGCCTACGTGATCTACACCTCCGGCTCGACCGGCCGCCCCAAGGGGGCCATGAACACCCATCGCGCCGTCGTCAACCGGCTGCTCTGGATGCAGCAGGCGTTCGGCCTGACGGCCGAGGATCGGGTGCTCCAGAAGACGCCGATCTCCTTCGACGTCTCGGTCTGGGAGCTCTTCTGGCCGCTCCTCGCCGGGGCGCGCCTGGTCCTCGCCCGGCCCGGCGGCCACCAGGATGCGGCCTATCTCGCCCGCCTCGTCGCCGAGGAGCGGATCACCACCGTCCACTTCGTGCCGTCGATGCTCCAGGCTTTCGTCGCCGCCCCGGGCCTCGAGGCCTGCACCTCGCTCCGCCGCGTCGTGGCGAGCGGCGAGGCGCTGCCGCGGCAGCTGGTGCGCCGCCTCGCCGAGCGCAATCCGGCGCCGCTCTGGAACCTCTACGGCCCCACCGAGGCGGCGGTCGACGTCACCTTCCAGGATTGTTCCCAGCACCGTCGCGAGGGGGCGGGCGACGGCGAGGGAGGGAGCGTGCCCATCGGGAGGCCGATCGCGGGCGTCGAGATCCGCTTGCTCGACCCGGCGCTCCGGACCGTCCCCGTCGGCGCTGCGGGCGAGCTCGCGATCGGCGGCCTGGCGCCGGGGCGCGGCTACTGGCGGCGGCCGGACCTCACGGCGGAGCGCTTCGTGCCCGATCCGCTCTCGGGTGTCTCCGGCGACCCCGGCGGCTCCGGCGGGCCCGGCGGGCGGCTCTACCGGACCGGCGACCTCGCCCGCTTCCTGGCCGACGGCAGCCTCGACTACCTCGGCCGCCTCGACCATCAGGTGAAGGTCCGCGGCGTGCGCATCGAGCTGGGCGAGGTCGAGGCGGTGCTCGCCACCCATAAGGCGGTCGCCGAAGCCGTGGTGATGCTCCGCCCCGAGCTCCCCGGCGGCGGCCTCGCCGCCTACCTGACCCGCCGCGACGGGCGCTCGGACCCGCTCGATACCGCCCTCCGGGACGACCTCCGCGCCTTCCTAGCCGCGCGGCTGCCCGAGGCGATGGTGCCGGCGGCCTTCGTGCTCCTTGAGGCGCTGCCGCTCACCCCTAGCGGCAAGGCCGACCGGCGGGCGCTCCCCGCGCCGAGCGCCGAGGACCGCGGCGCCGGCTCGGCCGTGAAGGGATCTCCGCCGCGCCCCTTAGGGCCCACCGAGGAACTGCTGGCGGGCATCTGGACGGAGGTGCTGGGGATCGACGCCGTCTCGATCGACGACGACTTTTTCGCCCTCGGCGGCCACTCGCTCCTCGCGACGCAGGTGCTGGCGCGGCTGGAGAAGGCCCTCGCGGTCGAGCTGCCGGTCGCCGCCCTCTTCGCGGCGCCGACGATCGCGGCGCTCGCCGCGCGGGTAGAGGCGGCGGTGGCCCGGCGCCCCGAGGCGGCTCCGGCTCGCGCCGCCGCGCCGCCGCTCGTCGCCCGGCCGGCGGCCGAGCGAACCGTCGGCGAGCTGCCGCTCTCCTTCGGCCAGGAGCGGCTCTGGTTCCTCGATCAGCTCACCCCCGGCGGCACCGCCTATAACATTCCGGTGGCGATCCGCCTCCGCGGCGCCTTAGACGCCGCGGCGCTCGCCGGCGCGTTCGGCGAGATCGTCCGTCGCCACGAGTCGCTGCGCACGACGTTCCCCGCCGGCGATAGCGGCGATGCCGGCGCCTGGCAGCGGGTGGGCCCGCCGTCTCCTGCAGAGCTCTCGTGCATCGACCTCGGCTCCCTGCCGGCGGCGGCGAGGATGGCGACCGGCATCGCGCTGGCGAGGACCGAGGCGGAGCGCCCGTTCGACCTGGCGCGCGGGCCGCTGCTGCGCACCGCGCTCGTGCGGCTGTCCGGGTCGCACGAGGCCGGCGAGGCCGGCGAGGCGGGCGATCACCTGCTGCTGGTGACGATGCACCACATCGTCTCCGACGGCTGGTCGATCGGCATCCTCGTCCACGAGCTCGGCGCGCTCTACAGGGCGGCGGTCGCCCGGCGGCCCCGGCTGCCGATCCAGCTCGCGGCGCTGCCCATCCAGTACGCCGACTACGCGGCGTGGCAGCGGCGATGGATGGCGGGCGAGGTGCTGGCGGGCGAGATCGCCCACTGGCGCGCCGTCCTCGCCGGCCTGCCCGAGGCGCTCGAGCTGCCGGCCGACCGGCCGCGCCCCGCCCGGCAGAGCTTCCGCGGCGCCGAGCCCGGCTTCGCCCTGCCGCCGGCGCTGTGGAGCGGCCTCGGGGCCGCGGCGCGGCGCTCCGGAGTGACCCTCTATATGCTCCTCCTCGCCGTCTTCGACGTGCTGCTCTACCGCCTCACCGGGCAGCGCGACCTCGCGGTGGGATCGCCGATCGCCGGCCGCACCCGCGCCGAGACCGAGGGCCTGATCGGCCTCTTCGTCAACACCCTCGTGCTCCGCGCCGAGGTCACCGCGGAAGACACCCTGGCGACCCTCCTGCCGCGCCTGCGGGAGACCGCGCTCACCGCCTACGCCCATCAGGAGCTGCCGTTCGAGAAGCTGGTCGAGGCGCTGGCGCCGGCGCGCGACCTCGCCCGCTCGCCGCTCGTCCAGGTGATGCTCGCCCTGCAGAACGCCCCCTTGGGCGCCCTCACCCTGCCCGGCCTGACCTTAGAGCCCCTGCGGCTCGAAGGCCGCGCCGCGAAGCTCGACTTGACCTTGAGCCTCGTCGAGGCGGACGGCGGCGACGGCGGCGCCATAGGCTACTGGGAGCACGCCACCGATCTCTTCGACCGGGCGACGATCGCCCGCCTGGCCGAGCGCTTTGCCACGCTCCTCGCGGCCGCCGTCGTCGATTTGGCCGGCGACGCGTCGGCCGGGCGCCCCCTCGACGACCTGCCGCTCCTCTCCGCCGCCGAACAGCAGCAGCTCCGCGAGTGGAACGACACCCCGGCCTTGCCCGCGGCGGTCACGGGGACGATCGCCGGGACCACCCTCTACGGGCTGATCGCGGCGCAGATCGAGCGCACGCCCGGCGCGGTCGCGGTCTCTCTGGCGGGCGACGAGCTCACCTATCGGCAGCTCGGCGACGCGGCGGAGCGCCTGGCGCGGCGGCTCGCCGATCTCGGGGTCGGACCCGGCGTCCTCGTCGGCCTCTGCGCCGAGCGCTCGCTCGGGATGGTGGTCGGGCTCGTCGCCATCCTCGCCGCGGGGGCCGCCTACGTGCCGCTCGACCCGGCGTACCCCCCGAGCGGCTGGCCTCCATGGTCGAGGACGCCGCGGTCGGTGTGCTCCTCACCCACGGGGCCGCGGCGCGAGCCCTGCCGCGCCAGGGTGCGACTGTCGCGGCGATCGCAGCGGTCGTCGAGATCGAGATCGACCTCGAAGCCCTCCTCGCCGCGGGGCCGGACCGATCCGACCGGCGGCTCCCGGCCGCCGATCCCGACGACCTCGCCTACGTGATCTACACCTCCGGCTCTACGGGTAAGCCCAAGGGGGCGATGAACAGCCAGCGCGCCGTCGTCAACCGGCTGCTCTGGATGCAGCAGGCGTTCGGCCTGACGGCCGAGGATCGGGTGCTCCAGAAGACGCCGATCTCCTTCGACGTCTCGGTCTGGGAGCTCTTCTGGCCGCTCCTCGCCGGGGCGCGCCTGGTCCTCGCCCGGCCCGGCGGCCACCAGGATGCGGCCTATCTCGCCCGCCTCGTCGCCGAGGAGCGCATCACCACGGTCCACTTCGTGCCGGCGATGCTGCAGGCCTTCGTCGCCGCCCCGGGCGTCGAGGCCTGCACTTCGCTCCGCCGCGTCGTCGCGAGCGGCGAGGCGCTGCCGCGGGAGTTGGTGCGCCGCCTCGCCGAGCGGAATAAGGCGCCGCTCTGGAACCTCTACGGCCCCACCGAGGCGGCGGTCGACGTCACCTTCCAGGATTGTTCCCAGCACTGTCGCGAGGGGGCGGGCGACGGCGAGGGAGGGAGCGTGCCCATCGGGAGGCCGATCTCGGGCGTCGAGATCCGCCTGCTCGACCCGGCGCTCCGGACCGTCCCCGTCGGCGCTGCGGGCGAGCTCGCGATCGGCGGCCTGGCGCCGGGGCGCGGCTACTGGCGGCGGCCGGACCTGACCGCGGAGCGCTTCGTGCCCGATCCGCTCTCGGGTGTCTCCGGCTTCCCCTGCGGCCCCGGCGGGCGGCTCTATCGGACCGGCGACCTCGCCCGCTTCCTGGCCGACGGCAGCCTCGACTACCTCGGCCGCCTCGACCATCAGGTGAAGGTCCGCGGCGTGCGCATCGAGCTGGGGGAGGTCGAGGCGGTGCTCGCCACCCATAAGGCGGTCGCCGAAGTCGTGGTGATGCTCCGCCCCGAGCTCCCCGGCGGCGGCGGCCTCGTCGCCTACCTGACCCGTCGCGACCGGCGCTCGGACCCGCTCGACCCGCTCCCCCCACTCGATACCGAGCTCCGGGACGACCTCCGCGCCTTCCTCGCCGCGCGGCTGCCGGAGCCGATGATCCCCAACGTCTTCGTGCTCGTCGCGGCGATGCCGCTCAACGCCAACGGCAAGCTCGACCGCCGGGCGCTCCTGGCGATCGAGCCCGGCGTTCCCGGCCTTCCCGGCCTGACGGAAGGCGGCGGCTACGTGGCGCCGCGCAACCCCGTCGAGGCGCTCTTCGCGGGCATCTGGGCCGAGGTGCTGGGGAGCGGGCGGCTGGGGCGCGAGATCTCGGTGCACGACAATTTCTTCGAGCTCGGCGGCAACTCGATCCTCTCGATCCAGATCGTCGCCCGCGCCGCGCGGGCCGGCTATCGCATCACCCCACGCCAGCTCTTCGAGCAGCAGACCGTGGCCCGGCTCGCCACGGCCGCCGGTACCGCCGGGATCGCCGGGACCGCCGGGACCTCCGCCGAGATCCTGGCGAGCCAGGGACCGGTCACGGGACCGCTGCCGCTCCCCCCATCCAGCGCTGGTTCTTCGGCCAGAACCTCGCCGATCCGCATCACTTCAACCAGGCGGTGCTCCTCGCCGTGCGGGAGGTGGGGCCGCGGGTGGTCGAGAGCGCCTTGGGCGCGCTCGTCCGCCACCACGACGCGCTCCGGCTGCGCGTCTCAAAGGCGGCGGAGGACGGCGGCCTGCCGCGGGCGGAGAACGCCCCGCCGGAGCCCGGCTTCTTCCTGCCGCGGGTCGACCTCACGGCCCTGGCGTCCGCCGACGCCGAGCGCGCCCTGGGCGCCTCGGCCGACGCCGCGCAAGCCAGCCTCGACCTCGCGCGCGGACCGCTGCTGCGGTTCGTCTGGTACCAGCTCCAGGGAGAGGCTCGGCTCCTTCTCGTCATCCATCATCTGGCGGTCGACGGCGTCTCGTGGCGCATCCTGCTCGAGGATCTGGAGACGGCCTGTCGGCAGGTCGCGGCGGGAGGGCCCGCCGCCCTTCGCCTGCCGGCGAAGACCACCTCGTTTCAGGAGTGGGCCGAGCGGCTCGACGCCTACGCCCAGAGCCTCTCGCCGGAGGAGGTCGAGCGCGAGCTCGGACACTGGTCGGGGCTCGCCCGGCTGCCCTTCGACCGGCTGGTGTTCGAGCGGGCCGAGCCGGCCGAGCCGTTCGATTCCTTCGCCCCCGCCGCTTTAACCGGCCTCGTCGCCTCGTCGCGGACGGTGACGATCGAACTCGACGAGGCGGAGACCCGCGCCCTGTTGACCGAGCTGCCGGCGGCCTACGGCACGCAGGTCAACGACGCGCTCCTGGCGGCGCTCGCGGCGACCCTCGCCCGGCCGGGCGGCGCGCTGTGGATCGACCTCGAAGGGCACGGCCGGGAGGAGGTCGTCCCCGCGGTCGACCTGTCGCGTACCGTGGGCTGGTTCACCACCCTCTTCCCGGTGGCCCTGGCGGTCGAGAGCACGGCGCCGGGCGCCCTCCTGCTGTCGGTCAAGGAGCAGCTCCGCGCCATCCCCGACCGCGGCTTCGGCTATGGCGTGCTGCGCTACCTGCGCGGCGGCGAGGCGGCGGCCCTCTTAGCCGCGCTGCCCGCCCCGAGAGTGATCTTCAACTACTTAGGCGAGTTCGACGGCAGCTTCGCGGGCGGCCTGTTCGCCCCCGCCGCGGAGCCGAGCGGCGCCGCGCAGAGCCCGCGCCAGCGGCGCCCGCACGCCCTCGCGGTCTCTCTGCTCGTCGTCTCCGGACGCCTGCGGGTCGACTGGGGCTACAGCGCCGACCTCTGCGACCGCGGGACGATCGAGCGCCTCGCCGCCGCCTATGCCGCGAGCCTGCGGGAGCTCCTCGCCCACTGCCGCGCCGCCGGAACCGCCTATACGCCGGGCGACTTCACCTACGCCGATCTCGAGGCCGACGACCTCGCGAACCTGCTCGCCGAGCTGGACGAGACCTGAAGCGGCTGTGAAGAAATCGCCTTGCCGGGGATTCTGATAGCGGCTGCGCGTCTCTACGAAGACCCGGTGGGCGGCCACGCCCCTATCCGCTGCCGCAGCGCTACGATTTTGCCAAAGTGATATGCGTTATGTACCGCCACACTGTTCAATTCATCGGCCAGTGTCACGCCCGGTTCCACCTCGACCGCCAACCGCTCGGGCGCCTGCCCCAACGCTGCCGCAGCGCGAGCACCGTCCAGGAACACTCGCACCAGGTCGTGCCATTGGTGCTCGTGCTCCGGCGGGGCGCTCGGGTAGAAGTCGCCGACTGGGTCCCCCGGTTCGAGGATACTCTGCTGGTACCCCACAAGGTGCCACAGCTCCTCATAGATCGAGTGCGACGCGCCGTCAGGACGAAGCGTGACTTGCTCGAGCGAAAGCGCCGACAGCAGGTGGGCTCGCTCTGGGAACTCGCCGACGAGAAATAGATGTTCGAGGTTATGCATCGCATCCTCCTTTATTCCAGTGTTCGTTGCCCTTGGCGCCGGAGTACCACATGGGTGGCTTTCTCCGACGCAACGAACTGAACGCATTCGTATCCCAGAGCGCGGACGTTCATCCCCTCGAACAGTCGTTCTCCCTCGCCCAGCAGGACCGGCGAGATCGCGATGTGCAACTCATCGATGAGGCCCGCACGAAGATATTGCTGGATCGTGTTAGGTCCGCCGCCAATGCGCACATCCATTCCGTTCGCTGCGTCGCGCGCCCGGTCCAGCGCCTCGTGAATACCGCCGGTGACGAAGTAGAAGGTCGTTCCGCCTTCCATCTCGAGGGGCGCTCGCGCGTGATGAGTCAAGATGAAAGTTGGAACGTGGTAGGGTGGGATGTCCCCCCACCAGCCTTTCCAGTCCATGTCGGGCCAGGAACCGCGAATCGGTCCGAACATGTTTCTTCCGAGAATCCAGGCGCCAACGTTCTTGAAGCCCCGCGAAGCGAAGTCGTCATCGATCCCCGTGGTGCCGCCGTCGGCGCCAAATAGGTTCCGTTGGAACGTGCGTGTCGGGACTAGCCACTGGTGCAAATCTGTCCCGCCCAGGCCGAGCGGATTCTTGATGTCCTGATTCGGACCCGCCCCGTATCCGTCAAGCGAGATGGTAAAGCACTGCACTCGGACGCGTGTCATTTTCATGCCTTTCTTTCGATGGACGCCTAACGCTGTGGCGCGCGTCAGCGTGCGGCGGTTGGCGTTAGCGCTTCGCTTTCTTTTCCGTCGTCGCCTTCTTCGGCTTCTTCTTCGGGCGCGAGCTCTCGTAGCGCTCGACGTAGGGGTCGACGGCGACGCGGGCGATGGTGTTGCCCACGACGTCCAGCGGCAGATCGTCGAGCTTCCTGAAATGGACGCAACAGCCGCCCATGTCGAGCTTCTTGCCCGTCTTCTTGTAGGCGGTCTCGAACTCTCTCCTGATCTCGGAGTCTTCGTAGACGCTCATGAGGTAGACGGTCATGAGCTTCCTGTGCGCGCCGAGCGCCGCGAGCATCAGCGGATGGCCGTTGTGCGTGTTCGATAGCGTGGAGAGCGGCACGACCCAAGCGAGCATGCCCCAGTCGACGGTCTCCTCGTATCCCAGCGGCAGGTGCTCGTTGATGGCGTCGCGGACGGCGTTGATAGCATCTTTGCGCTCGGCGGGCACCGACGCAAGCCACTCCTCCACCGTGAGCGCTGGACGTTCTTTCACCACTTGCCCCAGCATAGCACTGGCCCCCGGTCGAGGTGCCAGCCGCGGGCGCGCGGCCTTCGCGCTCGGTCTTGACAGCGAGCCTGTCTTGGTTTATCAATGCCGTGCAAGCTGAAAGTCAATATGGGTCACCCTCGCCGTCCCCCACTCGCCCCTGTTCCCCCGACGCGGACCCTCGCGCCCCATGTCCAGGCCGCCCTGCGAGGTGCCGCACAGGCGAAACTCCCGGGCGCTCCGGTCCTGCCGGAGCGCCGGCGCCAAGCTGCCCATGTCGAGCGTGCCACCGCCCAGGCCAAGCTCCCGGCTGCCCCTCCCCGGCCGTCTCCACCCGGATTGCCGATCCAACGAGCGCCAGCCCCGAAACCCGCCAGCGCTCCAGGCCGGTCCACGGTGGCCTTGCCGCCACCCGCTTGCCCACGGCCGGTTCTCGCGCGCCCAACGCCGCTGCCCTCCTCGCCGCCGCCGTCCTCACGAGTCGCGCAGCCGGCTTCCGTCGTCCAGAGAGTCGTGCACGTGGGGGAGCAAAAGCTGGGCGCCGAGAACTTTGGCAAGTGGGGTAGATTGGTGCTGGCCGAGTGCAAGGAGCGAGGGCTCAACGAGACTACCACCCGCAAGATTCTCCAGACCTTCGGGCAGTGGCTTGCGGCGCCGGCGCCTTCCGATGAGTCGGGTAGCTTGATTCGATCGGTGCAGGAAAAGAGATTCGTGTCGATCGGAAAGCTGGTCGACAACTTGCTCTCGCACGTGGGAGCAGGGTTCTCTAGATACATGGGCAACGTTCTGGTCGACGATCTCCTGGACAACTTCGAATTCTATCTTCCCAGTCTGAGGAAGATGCTCAGAATGATCGAGAGCATCCTGAATTTCCTGCTGAAGAATGAGCTCAGCGCCCAAGCCGTTCGAGGTTACTTCGTAGAAAACGTCAAATTGCCGTATGGCCCCCTCGCGCATCCTAAATTGACCTTCAAGACAGGCCAGAACCGTTTCGACCTGCAGTCGATCTTCATCGCTCCACAGCTGGAGGCCCTGTATCGGTCCTTTGCGATGATCCACATTTTCGCTTCCTTCCTCATGCAGCAGAAGTTGCTCCAGAGGCCGAACATTGAAAAGAAACTGGGAGGACCCTATCGGGTCAAGGGCAGCAAGTTCGACCTGATCGAAGACAATCCGAAAATCCGCGAGGCGAGAGAAGAGGGTTTATCGCTCTGGGCCGGCTTCTCCGGCTCCACCGCAGACGTGCTGTCGTTAGGACGCGAGTTCGGCCTGTCGCAGAGCGAGCTGAACCAGTTGGCTGCGGTCGCTGTCGCGTTCTTCAGCTACATGCCCACCGACCAGACCCCGACCCATACCTTGCACGAAGTGCTCTCCGTTGCGAATGCCGAATTCGACGTGCCCTATCATGCGCAATGGCCCGAGCGGAGCTTCCCTCACCTCCACTCGACCCGCCACTCGACATCCGGAGGGCATTTCACGATTTCCAAGCTGTGAAGTCGGCGACCCTTACCACCCGATCTCGTCATCGTAACTGAAAAATACTCGACATCACTCGACATCACTTCTCCACGGCAGACAAAGTGTGGACATCGCGGGACAGAAGCCAGCGACCGTCACGCTGCTTGCGATATACCGTCATGCGATGTCCGGCGAGCCGTGCCGCCTTCCCGCCTGCGCGCGGGGTCACTGACAGGGCGTCCCGGCTCCGCGTGTAGGCGACCTCGCCGACAACAACAACCTCTTCCAACTCGCTGGTGCAACAGATCTGCATCTGTTGGTGGGCAGCCATGAAGTTGGACGAAAATCCCTCCCGGCCGAACGGCGCTTGGCCGGGCGTGAGAAAAACGACATCCTCCGCGACCAAGGTGAGCAGACGAGCCAGGTCACCGGAATTGACGGCATCCATCCAAATTGAATGCACCGTGCGGATTTCTCGTTCATCAGATGCCATAGCGTGTCTCGTGGCCTAACCTGCCTTTGGTGCCATCTTGTCCAGCGGGTTGATGCTGGCAGCACTCACCCGGACTAGGACGTCACGGGGTCCGACGGTGGGATCTGGCACTTGGGCGGCGCGGAGGCCGCTTTTGCCATATTTCTCGACGACGAATGCCTTCATAACAGACCGCCCGTTGTGCGACGATTTCTGGGCTCTTGGTGGTGGTCGATGCTACGCTGCCGTTATCCCACCGGCGGCGCCAGCCGTACGGTGCAGCACAGGGTTAGTTCACGCGTTTCCCTTACGGCAGAGACGATTTCCTCCGCAGAAAGCCCTAGCTAGGGCAACCCCCTCTATGTCCAAGGGTGACTTCCGAGAACGAACGGGTGCAACCTCGAATGCGCTGACGTTTGAACATGGCAGAGAAAGCATTACCTACCTCAACTGGCAGCGAGGAAGGAGAGAGCAACTCGACACCTTCGCTAAGCCGGATCAACGCGGGTTGTGGGACTCGTTGGTAACGACGGCGATCACGGCGGAGGTGTCGATGACGACTGAGGCGGCCGACTGAGGCGGCCATAGCAGTACACAATTGTACCACAGGCTCCTGGAAGGAGCCACGCCACACACACCAACGAGCCGCAAGTCGCTTGGCTTCAATAAGAAGCGTTCCGCTCATTCGCCCCGGGCGTGTCCGCGCGCGCAGGCAAACGGCGTAATCGGGAGACCGGAGTGGGGCGGGCGCCCTACGGGCGCTCCCCCGCTCGATGGCCTTCCGGGCGGGAGCGGTTCCCTTGCTGCAGCGGGCCGCCCTCCTGTGGGTAGCAGGCTTGGTCCCGGGATCGGAAGCAAAGTCCAGAGACCGCGTTCCGCGATACGTGGACTCCGAGACGAAGTCCGTGTACCGCGTCTCATGGTCCCGGGACCAGGAGCGAAGTCCAGAGACCGCGTTCCGCGATACGCGGACTCGGAGACGAAGTCCGTGTACCGCGTCTCGTGGTCCCGGAATCGGAAATGAAGTCCGGAGACCGCGTTCCGCCATACGCGGACTCGGAGACGAAGTACGCGTACCGCGTCTCGTGGTCCCGGGATCGGAAGCAAAGTCCGGGGACTGCGTTCCGCGATACGCGGACTCTGAGACGAAGTCCGCGTACCGCAACACGTGGTCCCGGAGTCGGAAGCAAAGTCCGGGGACCGCGTTCCGCGATACGTGGACTCTGAGACGAAGTACGCGTACCGCGACTCGTGGTCCCGGGATCAGCAGCGAAGTCCGGAGACGCCGTCAGACGGAGAGCGGCAGCGCGCCCTCGACCCGCGTGCGTTCGAGGCGCGGCGCGGTGGCTCCGGCCCAGCGCCGGGCGCGGTGGGTGACGCGGTAGGCGAGCGGGCCGCCGTCGGGGCTGTCGCTCCGCTCGAGCGGGCGGACGACGCAGACGAACTCGACCTCGAGGTCGTCGGCGCCGGCGCGGACGACGGCGTAGCCGTGGCCGCCGACGTCGGTGAAGGCGAGGTGCGGCGCGACCTCGGGGTTTCTCGCCTGGAGAGCCCGCTCGCGGTCGTGGGTGCGCTCGAGCTCGAGGCTGGCGCGGACGCCGTGGAGGACCGTCCAGTTGAGCGCCGGCTTGAGGGGCGCCGGGGCCGGCGGCTGGTGGAGGTAGAGCGCTCGCAGCGGGTGCTCCTTGGGGATTTTGTGCGAGGCCGCCTCGAAGAGGCCGGGGGCCGAGATCGAGCCGACGACGAACTCGACGCCGACGGGCACCAGGGGCGACGGCGGCAGCGCCGCCGAGAGGAGACCGGCGGCGAAGGCGTGGCGGTCGCCGGCGAGCGTCGCGAAGCCTACGAGGTTCTCGCGCCGAACGAGGTCCAGGATCTCGTTGCGCTCGGTGCGGTAGCTGGCCCAGTCGCCGGTGCCCATGAGGCCGTAGCCGGCGAACGGCCACTTCGCCCGCAGCTCCGGCGGCAGGTTCTGCAGATCGGCCCGCCAGTCGAGCATGGCAACCGAGTTCCCCCACAGCCGCCAGCGCGCCGTCGAGGCGCGGAGGCGCGCTCAAGAAACGCATGGCACCTAATCTCTGCTCGTGCGATCGCCCGCGAGAGGCGCCGTCGTAGAAGAAGAGGGCGAGAGTGCGGCCGGAAGGGAGGCTCCGGCCGTCGATGCCGTGCGAAGCCTCCCGCCACTCTCCGGGAGCGGGGGCGAGCGGCCGGAAGCGGCGGGCCTGGCCGAGTTCGAGGATCGTGAAGCGCGCCCCCCTGCTCCGCCAGGATCTCCAGACTCTCGAGGTCGACCGCGGTCTCCGGCAGTCAGAAGCCTTCGGCGAGGCGGCCGAAACGGTGGGCGAAGTCGGCCAGTCCCCAAGAATTCGTCGAAGCTAAGCGTCCTTCCATTCGAGGCAGACCGAGGCGCCGTTCATGTCTACGCCCCACCGCACGCAGACCTTTGACCCCTGACCACTTGCGCCGCTATCCTGCAGCTCGGCCAAGGCGAACGATTTGGCGACGTGTGGATGCCGGCGCGCCACCTCCGCGACATCGGCAAAGAACCTTTGATGCGCTTCGCTCCACTGAGGCTTCCTAGTTTCTTTCATAGTCGGGCCGCTCCGTTCGGTCTCTATTGACCGTGGCTGGCGTTCTGGCAATCCGCCTTGGGTTCAGACTTCGTCGGAAGATAGTTACCGGTGACGAGAATTGGGACACTCTCTGTGAAAGGCTGGTCGATCCTCTGGCATGGTGCGTCGAGCCTTAGGAGTTGAGCTTCGGATTGGCCACTGTCCTTGGGCTTGCTGGCAGCCGCAAGCACCGTGAGAAATCTGACCTCAGCTTGGCATCTCTTGTTCGTCGGCTTGATCTCGAGGGTCGCTTCGGTTCCGGCTCCGGAGATAACAGGCTCCTCGTCGGCATTCCGCTTCAGCACAAAGATCGCATCGGTCCGGTTGGTGACGACCTTAACTACGCAGAGGTGGCGGGGATCGACGTAGGGCTCCCCTGGGAATTGCCAAAGCGTCTGGTCGGGTAGTACTTTCAGCAGCACCTGCTCGTAGACGTGGTCGTTCTCTGTCTCGGGAACCCGAGTCCAGACCCCTTTCATACCACGCCTATACACGTGGCGTACCACGCCGACGAGGAACACATCGGCCTTGATCTCTTTTGCCGGCTGGGAGATGTCTGCATCGCCGGTCTGGCTCGGCTGTGAGACGGCAGGCATCTCCAGCATGAGATCAAAGTTGTAGGTCCCCGCGATGCGCACTTCGCGGAGCGACCGCAGGTCGGCGAAAAAGGTCTGGCCATTATCGAGAATACCCATAGTCTTGCGCTCGACCGAATCGAGGAGGGTGTCGGTATAGCTGTCCGAATTCGAAAGGCTCGCCGATGGACCGGCCGAGGCGCTCATGCCGCTGCTGCTACCACCGGACATCCCGCCGCCCATCTTCATTGAGCCCCCGGCGCCGTAGGAGACCTGGGCCTGCGTGGTCTCAGTGAAGTTCCCGCGGGATACCTGCGGTAGATCAGCCAACTTTGGAGCGAAATCAAGGAAACGCGGTGGCTGCCCGGTGGATGGCTCCTTGAGTCGGACGACCAGCGCAAGATAGCTCAGACGATCGTAGGTGGACGTTGAGGGGAACTGTGCTGAGAAGTCCAATGACAAGCGCGGATAATAGTAGTACACACGTCGTCCGTCCACAGTGCTATGGAGCACCGTCGCTTGCGGTACGTCGGCGACGTTGTGCAGGTGTGCTTGCAAGGACTTCTGAAGGCGGGTGATTTCATCGGCAGCAAGATTGGGGTTGCTGGTTATCAGGGCCGTCAGGCCCGTGGCGGTGAGCTGTGAGACGTCGTATGGGGACAGCGCCGGAGAGCTGCCACGGTCGTGGACGTTGAAGCCGATCTGTGCGGCTTCGAAGTCCCATCTGCCATACTTGCCGGTAAGGTATTGCCGGAATTCATCCAGTGCCGCTTTTCGCACTGGCTCAGAACTATCGTGGGCTGGCGCACCGTTTGGGTTAATGAGAAGGACTCTCCGCGCTTCGCTCTCTGCGCCCGAATACACCAGATTCGGATAGTGCACAGCCAAATAGGTTTGGCAGCTCTCGTTTGCCGATGATGGGCAGGTGGCTCGAATGATCGTCCGCTTGCCCGTGCCGATGACCGAGCAGGCGCACAGGTAAAGTGACAACAAGTACGTAAGTACAGCCTGCGTGCGAATCGAATACATCGGGGTCTCCTCCTCGGCTGCTTTTTCTGACTCGATACGGCGAAGTGCGTGCCGCCTGGCGACTTCCGACCTGCTATTAAAGTAGACGGACGTCCCTTGAGAATTCTCCTCCGGTCTCGGTTCATCCAATAGCCTGGATTCCCACGGTTTAGGTGCCGCTAACGGCTTCCTGCTTGAAAGGGCCAAGATCAGGCCCTCGCCCAGCGAGATCGTTATCCACATGACCTACTTAGCTGGTAACTGTGGTTTTCGGTCTTCTGCCCACGCGGCCGAGGGCGCTTCTCCGTCACCGGTTTGGCGGAGAAGCGCCCCTGGCTTACACGTCTACAGCAGGTCGGTGGGGCTCTGCACCCCGCGGCCGCCGCGATTCGGCACTGTGGGTGTAGATCTTCGTCGTCTTGACGCTCCGATGGCCCAGGAGCTCTTTGGACAGTGCGGATCTCGTAGCCAGCTTGGAGCAGGTGGGTGGCGAACGAATGGCAAAGCGTGTGGCAGGTGGCGTGCTTGGTCAAGCCTGCCTTTTGCGCGGCGCGCCGGAAGGCCCTCTGGACGTTGCGCTCGTACAGATAGTGGCGGCGGAAGGCGCCGGAGCGGGGATGATCCCCCTTGCGGGGGGCGCGCCCCCGGAAGGGTCTGCGGCGGGGCCGCAGCCGTCAGACGGAGAGCGGCAGCGCGCCCTCGACCCGCGTGCGTTCGAGGCGCGGCGCGGTGCCTCCGGCCCAGCGCCGGGCGCGGTGGGTGACGCGGTAGGCCAGCGGCCCGCCGTCGGGGCGGTCGCTCCGCTCGAGCGGGCGGACGACGCAGACGAACTCGACCTCGAGGTCGTCGGCGCCGGCGCGGACGACGGCGTAGCCGTGGCCGCCGACGTCGGTGAAGGCGAGGTGCGGCGCGACCTCGGGGTTTCTCGCCTTTAGAGCCCGCTCGCGGTCGTGGGTACGCTCAAGCTCGAGGCTGGCGCGGACGCCGTGGAGGAGCGTCCAGTTGAGCGCCGGCTCGAGGGGCGCCGGGGCCGGCGGCTGGTGGAGGTAGAGCGCTCGCAGTGGGTGCTCCTTGGGGATTTTGTGCGACGCCGCCTCGAAGAGGCCGGGGGCCGAGATCGAGCCGACGACGAACTCGACGCCGACGGGCACCAGGGGCGACGGCGGCAGCGCCGCCGAGAGGAGGCCGGCGGCGAAGGCGTGGCGGTCGCCGGCGAGCGTCGCGAAGCCTACGAGGTTCTCGCGCCGAACGAGGTCCAGGATCTCGTTGCGCTCGGTGCGATAGCTGGCCCAGTCGCCGGTGCCCATGAGGCCGTAGCCGGCGAACGGCCACTTCGCCCGCAGCTCCGGCGGCAGGTTCTGCAGATCGGCCCGCCAGTCGAGCATGGCGACGGAGTTCCCCCACAGCCGCCAGCGCGCCGTCGAGGCGCGGAGGCGCGCCAAGAACCAGGCCTTCTGGGCCGCGCCGAGCATCGACTGCGGCGGCGCCGTGCGCCGCGGGTTCGCCACTGGGACGCCGCCCACGGGGATCGTCGCCGGCGGCCGGCCGCCGGCGAAGCTCCGCCCGGCATCCAGGATCTCGGCGATCTCCAGCGAGCCGAAGTAGGGGACACCCGGCGGATCGAAGGCGGCGACCTCGGGGCGGTCGTCCACCGGCTCGGAGCGGAACGAGCGGTTGTCGGTGAGGATAAGCTCGACGTTGGCGCCGAAGCGGAAAGCGCGGAAGAGCTTCAAGCTCGAGATGGCGGAGAGGTTGCCGGCCTCGAGGCCTAAGCCCTGGTCGTCGAAGCGCTCGATCGGCGCGTCGCGGACGGCGGGGGGGACGAAGCGGTCGGCAGCGGCGGCGGCGGCGGCATTGCCGGCGGTGTCGGCGCCGGCGGCGGCTCCCGGCGCCGGGGCCTTCTCCACCCGCGCCGGCTGGTACTCGAACCAGGCCTGGTTCGCCGCCACCTTGCGGGTCTGCGCCGGGCGCGCCGCGCCGCCGAAATTCTGCTGGCTCTGCCAACCCTTCCAGGAGAACTCGTGGTTGTCCCACATGCAGACGAACGGCCAGCGGGCGCGGGCGTCCTGCAGGTCGGGGTCGGTGAGGTAGCCGCGGTAGAGGGCGCGGTAGTCGGCGAGGTCGGTCGGCACGTGGAAGTCCTGGATCTTCTCGCCGCTCGGATAGCGCACCACGTCGCGGATGCGGCGGTCGTACATCCCCTGCGGGCGGTCCTCGGGGTACCAGACGATCTCGTAGACGAAGTCGCCCAAGTGGAGCACGAAGCCCAGCCGGTCGGCCTCGGCGGCGCGCTCGTCCTCCCAGATCATCCGGCGATAGGCGTTCGAGGCGCCCTGCGTCACGTTCTGGCAGCTCACGAAGGCGAAGCGCACCGGCCGCCCGTCGGTCTCCGCCGGGGCGGTCACCGTGCGGCCGGTGCGGCTCGCGAAGCCGTGCTCGTCGACGAAGCGGTACCAGTAGACCCGCGCTGGACGAAGGCCCGCGGCGAGCACGCGGCAGGTCCAGTCGGCGTCGGCCGAGAGCGCCGCTCTGGCGCGCGAGACGACGTGCGTGAACGCCGCGTCCTCCGCCACCTCGACGGCGAGGACCGCCGCCCGGCTCTCCCCCACCGGCGGCCGACGGGTCCACAGGAGGACGCTGTCGGGATGGGGATCGGCCGAGGCCACGCCCTGCGGAAAGAGGTCCCGCCGCTCGACCGCGCCGCGCTCGCCCTCTCCCGCCCGTCCCGCCTTACCGAAGACCATCGAAGGCCACGCCAGCGCCGCCCCGAACGCCGCCGCGCTCTTTAACGCCTGCCGCCTCGTCATCGCCATGAGCTACCCCCGTCGCGCCCCCGATCGGCCTCGGGGACGAAAGCGTATCCGGTGACGGACGAGAGTACCTCACAGTTCCTCCTCACGGTCCCGCTTCTAGTGGTCCGTCACGCCAAATTTGACGAGCTGAGCGCTCGACGGAGGGAGTAGAGACGTCCCAGGTCCTGAACGATACCGTCTCGTATTCTACGGGGACCGCGGGACGTCTCCGCAGGGGCACCGCGGCCGGAACCACGCCGAACCCACCGGGGCACGAAGGATTCTCTCGGTGCCTGCCCAGGCGGGAAGTCAGAATCAGCACGCCTGGGAGCCGTCGAAGGGGGAAGCCGTTCGGACCGGTCTCGCCGCAGCGGAGACGTCCCGCGGTCCCCGTGGACGATGGGACGGTATCGTTCAGGACCTGGGACGTCTCTACTCCCTCCGGCCAACCCTCACATCTGTCCGCCGCCCGCGACGAATTCGCGAATTCGCGCGCCCACACCGGGGAGCCGCGATGAGGTAGGCTGACACTCATGGCGACCGCGAAGCAGGAAGCCATCAGGCTCCTTGCGAGCCTTCCTGAGGAAGTTTCACTGGAGGAGACGCCATGACGCCCACGGCGCTTCAGACAGCTGAGCTGGGCGCCACCGGTCTCCAGATCACCCGCGTCGGCTTCGGCGCCTGGGCGATTGGAGGCGGTGGCTACGAGTCGGGCTGGGGACCGCAGGATGACGAGGACTCGATCGCGGCGATCCGCCACGCGCTGGCGCTCGGGGTGAACTGGATCGACACCGCGGCGCAGTATGGCTTCGGGCACTCGGAACGGGTCATCGGGCGCGCCCTGGCCGGCGTCGAGCCGCGCCCCTACGTCTTCACCAAGGGCGGGCAGCCCGAGGGACCGGGGAGGACCACGACACGGAGCCTCCGGCGCGACTCGCTGCTGCGCGAGGTGGAGGGCAGCCGCGAGCGCTTAGGCGTCGAGGCCATCGACCTCTACCAGATCCACTGGCCGGTCCCCGATGCGGAGATCGAGGAGGGCTGGTCGACGCTCGCCGAGCTCCAGGAGCGCGGGGTGGTGCGCCATATCGGGGTGTCGAACTTCAACGCCAGACAGCTTCGGCGAGCGCAGGCCATCGCGCCGGTGGAGACCCTGCAGCCGCCGTACTCGCTGATCGATCGTCGGATTGAAGTGGAGATCCTCCCCGTCGCCGAGCGGGAAGGGATCGGGATGATCGTGTATTCGCCGATGGCCTCCGGCCTGCTCTCCGGCGCGATGACGCGGGAGCGGATCGCGGCGCTGCCCGCGGACGACTGGCGCCGGCACAGCGAGTGGTTCCGCGAGCCCCAGCTCACCCAGAACCTCGAGCTGGTGGAGCGGCTGCGGCGGGTCGCCGCCCGCCACGACACCACGCCGGGGGCGGTCGCGGTGGCCTGGACCCTCCGCAACCCGGCCGTGAACGGGGCCATCGCCGGCTTTAGGCGCCCTGAACAGGTCGATCCGATCGTGGCGGCGGCGAACCTCACGCTGGACAAGCACGACATCGCCACGATCCTGCGGAGGAAGTGAGACCGCCGGAGCGCGCTTCACGCCTTCTCCGACTTGCGCCGGTAGTGCTGGGAGATTGCGCCCGACGCCAGGCGCTCGGTCGAGAGGAGCTCGAGGCGCTTCGAGCGCGTCACTCCCTCGAACAAAGTGGGACCGTGGCCGGCCATGACGGGATGAACGAGGAAGCGATATTCGTCGATCAGGTCGAGGGCCTCGAGCGCGCCGGCGAGCTTGTGTCCGCCGAGAAGAATGCCGCCAGGCGTCCGTTCTTTGATCTTCGTCACCGCCTCGCGGAGATCGCCTTCGACGAGGTGCGTATTGGACCACGAATAGTCGCGGCGCGAGGTCGACACGACGTACTTCGGTTTGGCGTCGAGCTTGACCGCCCACTCGCGCATTGCGGCGGGTGCCTGGGTGTCGCGGGCGACGGCGGGCCATGCGCTCTCCATCATCTCGTATGTGACTCGGCCCCAGAGCATCGCCGCTCCGCCATCCATCAGCGCCGTCCAGTACCGGTGAAGCTCGTCGTCCGCAAGGCCCTCGCGATGATCGATGCAGCCGTCGAGGGTGATGTTGATGCCGAAGGTGAGGAGGCCCATACGGGCGATACTATTTCATAATGCCGCCGAGAATCAGATCGATCCCGGCGAGGTACTCTTTGCGGTCGTCGTGAAAGTCCGTGCGGTTCGTGATCGGCGCGACCGCCCGCGGACGGCGCCGGGGCCGGGGCGATCTTCCGGGGTATAATGCCCCTATGAAGATGCTGACGGCAAAGGTCGTCCGAGGTCAACTCGATCTCCCAGAGGGCCTCCTCGAAGAGGGTTCCACGGTCATCGTGCTCATCCCCGAGGCCGAAGAGGGTTTTGACCTCTCCGAGGACGAGGTGGCTTTCATCCGGGAATCGATGGACCAGATCGCTCGCGGCGACTGGGTGGACGGGCAGCAGCTTCTCGACGAGATTCGACAGCATTGAGGCACGCTCTCCGCGTGTCCGCGAACGCCGCTCGCCAGATCCGCAAGGCAGCGAAGTGGTGACACACCAACCGACCTGCGGTCCCGGACCTCCTAGTGTAGTGCGTCAGAAATCCGGTACCTTATAGAGCGGACACTCAAAGAAACGCCAGTCCACTCCCTTAAGGCGTGTCATCCTGGAGCGAAGCGAAGGGCCTGGGGGATGGGAGCTTTCCGCCACGCAGATCCTTCAGTCGCTAGGGCTCCCTCTCTATAACGATGTCAAGTCCCGAGTCTATCTCTCGAAGACTCGTCGCCGTGGCCGGTGGGCTGTGGAAAACGCGGAGCGTTTTCCAAGGGGTGTGGGAGGGTGCCGGGCGCGGGCTTGGGGGAGGCAGCCTTCCATACCCCGGCAGACCGCCGGCCGGGGAGATGGGGGCGCGGGGGAAGAGGGGGAGTTTTCCACAGCCGCGGGAGTTCGGTCTGCGACCGTTGTCTGGTTCGCTCCAGGTGACTGCTGATCAGGCTCTCCTCAATGGCGCTCCGGCGGGTACAGTCCAGACGCTGACACGACTGGCCGACACGGCCCTACCGGGCGTTTACACAGCATCCGCGGGGATGCTCGCCGGAACAGGGGTATGCGGGTCCGCGGTGAGGGCGGCAATCTTCCATACCGGAAGGCCGCCGCTGGCCCGAGAGGGGACGGGGGAAGAGGGATCTTTTCCAAAAACGCGGAAGCTCGGCCACTGCCTACTTCGCGTGCTCCGGTCCAAGCCCTTCCGGGCCAACCCGCAGCTTGCGCGGCATAGCGTGCGCTGTGCAACACGCCACCGCAGGCGCACACCTGGCGCGCCTACGCTCCGGCGGCCAGCCTACGCGGCCACATCCTCGTCGAGCCGCGCCCTACGGGTGCGGATGATGCTTCTCAGGAGAGCGTGATCGCACTCTCTGATCGCCCGACCTACCACCAACCGCGATCATCAGGCCGCCCCCGCCCCTCGGGTACTGTGCGCAGGCCCACTTCGGACCGCCCCCCGATTGCGCTCCAGGTGGCTGCTGATCAGAATCTCCTTATCGTAGCGGGCTCCATCCTCGGTCAGCAATTTGTAAATTAGCTTCGCTCGCTGCCGTGACAGTGCCAGCAAAGCTTTGACGTGGCCCGCTGGGTGGCCTTGATGGCGCTCCCGCTGCTTGCGGTGATACTCACGGTCCAGGGCGCTGACACGACAAGCTGCCACCGAGCCCAAGTACCGGACGCGCAGCACCCGCTTATTCGTTTGCCGGGCCAGACGATGCCGGGGACCGCTGCTGCCGCTCTGCCGAGACAACGGCGTCAGCCCCGCGTAGGTGGCAACCTGCCCTTCCGAGGCATGGCGTGCCAGCGGAAGTACCTCTCCGATCTCGACAGCGGCCCCGCAGACCCCGATGCCTGGCATCTCCAGCAGCACCGGACCCTTCGGGTGCGCCTCCACAGCTTCCTTCAGCTCCTCTTCTACCTGCTTTTGCGCCTGCTCCAAGGAGTCCAACTGTTGCACCACAATCCGGAGCTCCAGCGTTATGATCGATCTCTCCGTCTCCGGCAAGTGGATACCAAGGACCACCCGATGCAGAGCTTCGGCCTCTTCGTGGCTGTCCGGGGTACGGCCGGCTCGACGAAGAACCTGCGCCACCTCCTCGACCGGCGCCTCCCCGAGACCCTCCAAGCCTGGCCATCGCCTCAGGGCTGCACGGAGTCTCATGCTGTCCCAACGAGGACCCTCCCAGGCTCCGGCCACCAGTTCCCCGGACAGTTCCAACAGGCGGCTACGCAGTTGGTTGAGCAGACGAGTGTGCTGGCCTGTCAGCTGTTGCTTCAAGCGGCTCAACCGGCAAAGCCGACGCTCCTCCGGGCGAGGGCACAGAGCAGGACGACAAGTCCTCATCTTCTGGTACCCCATCCGCGCCAGCAGGTACCCATCCCAAGAGTCATCTTTACGAGGCTGGCCCTCCGCGCTGCGGTAATCCTTCAGGGCCTGCGGCGCTACCTGCCAGATCTCGATCCCCATCTCCAGCGCGACTCGCGACAGAACAGACCCCACCGAGCGAACTCCCTCCACCACCACCCGCAACGGACGACCGTTTCCACTCCGCACCACCTCGCTCAACCAGGCCCGCAGATCGGCCTCTCGGTTACGTAACTTCCGAGTTCTCTGCCACATGCCCTCTGCGGTCAACTCCACAAGCACGTGCCACTGCTCGCCACAGTCCATTCCAAGCCACAACGGGTTCAGCTCAGGGCTCACGGATACAACCCTCCTTCCCAAACGGGTACAATCGGTCTGCCCCGCGCCACCGACTCTCTATTAGCCATGCCGGCAAAGGGTCGTATCAGGGAGCGCGGATGGCTCGAGCACGGGGGCACTCTTCAGGATCAGCCATCAGCGGGTCCGAGGGAGCCTAGCCATCCCGTGCTCTGCTCTTTTATAGCCCTTCAGGATGACGGTAGGAAAGGTCGGCGCGAACCTACCGGGATAAGGACTCATCTGTTGGGCGCACTACGCTAGGTCGCGAGGTCGAGCGCGGATTCCTGGCTGGGGTCCTCCCCCAAGTCGGTGAAGCTGCGATCGTTGCGACCTGTGCCTGCCGCGCGTATAGTGACTGTATGGCACGCAAGCGCACCACTACCGCCCGGTTGGACCCTGAGGACGCCGAAGCTCTCGCCAAGGCACGCGAAGACGGATTCTCGGCATCCGATCTCATCCGCAAGGGCCTTCGCATCGCTGCGTCCCGTCACTACGGAAATCGTCGAGTGCCCTCAACGGGACTCTTCGTTTCTACGGACCTGAAACTGGGTGACGAATCGGAGCTGTTCCAGGATCTCGACCGGTGAAGTCCGGTCTGGTCGCTGACACCGGCGGCCTGCTGCAAGCCTTGGCGTGTCACCGAGATGGTACCCCGGCGTGGCCAGGCTACACCGCGGCTCTCACGCAAGCTTCCGCCGTCATCGTTCCGGCTCTCGTACACTCTCAGAGATGGACTACTTCCTGCGTCAGGAGCGGCCGGCGATGCGAAATTTCATCGCAGAGCTCCTCGACCCTGGGACAACCTATGAGTTGGAGCCAGTCATCCCAACGGATCTCGTCCGTGCCATGGAGATCGACGCGAAGTTCGCGAGCCTCGGTCTCGGCTTGGTCGATGCCACTGTGGCCGCGGTGGCTGAACGGCGAAGGCAGTACCGGGTATTGACCATCGATCGGGGGCACTTCTCCGCCGTTCGTGTCGGCTCACAATACAAGCAGTCTCTCACCCTGGTGCCGTGAGATCAACGACCGGGCAGAAAGTCGCCCCCGCGCGCTCCCGCGGTCCCTGGTCGAGGCGCTGCTGCAAGAATCCCCATCCTTCCTCCCTTCCCAGGCTTGGCCTAGCGCGAGGCACCTAACGAGCACCGACCTCAGCCTATGGGAGCCTTCCCTCAGCCCATGCCTCCGACTCCAGGACTCTTGCCGGAACATTAGCTTTTGCATAAAGCTCGGCTGCCTCCCTAAAAGCGGGGCAATGGTTGGCGTAACAGATTCGCAATCGCCTCGGGCCATCGCCTTCCCCACATTGAAAAGTGCCGTTGCCAGGTGTGCGCTGTTCTGAGTGCGCCTACAAATCACAAGCGCCCTCTCGCACCAACTGCGTACAAGATCCCAGTCACCGAACGAGGCATGAGCCGGTTGATAGCACCAACCCGCAGCATTGAGGGCTTCGGCCTCCAGTTCGTCGAGTGCCGCCAAATGAGCTAACTCAGCAGCACGCTTGTAGTGAAAAATCGCTGTTTCCCAATCTCCATTTGCGTTCTCTTCGGGTTCGAGATGACAGCCGATGTGGAATATGCACCTAGCCTGCCATGCCAAGGCGTTCGTAGTTTCCGCAATCTCATTGGCCTGACGAAGAAAACTGATTGCTTCATTCCAATCGGCATTGGCATTGAGTGAGGGATTATGGCAGCAGCCCAGCTCGAAGAGGTCCGATATCTGTCCGTCGGTATCCCCAGATTGGCGGTCAAGCTCTAGTGAAGTCCGTAGCGCCGTTATCGCAACTGTATAATCACCGGGCTTCTTGTCGGGACATGAAAGTTTTGCAATTTTTCTAAGGGAGGCAGGACGATATTCACTACCGGTTGCGTCGTATAGGCGCTCCGCCGCGATGAAGTGAACCAGCGCCTCTTGAGATTGCTTGCTCTCTTCTGCCAATGTGGCTAGACTCCAGTGTGACTCGGCCGACACCCATGAGGTTGCTGCCACAGCCTGCGCAGCATCTAGTGCCTCCTGATAGAGGGTTATGGCTCGTTGTGTGTCTCGAGAGGGGTTACCGGCAGCAGACAAACACTTCGCTTGCCAGTACATGCTGGCGCCAATTTCCGCAGGATCGCCAATCTGCTTGGCAAGTTGCATAGCTTCGGCAAAGCCCTTAGCCGCGTCATTCCAGGCTCCGCACGAATACAGGCACCAAGCCTGCCAGTAGGCATTAATCTGTTCATGACGAAGGTCGCCTCCCTCACGAAAGCTATCCCTAGACCTCGAGAATGCAAGCGCGGCATCTGCAAAGCGACCACCCTCCTTCAGACGCCAAGCCCGCCAGTGCTCCACCTCGCCTAAGTAGGAGCGGATACTCTGATGGGCATTAATGGAGATCATCCATTTATTTTTGAGAATGACAAGACCGCGGAGAATCGAAGATTCAATCCATAATTGCGTGGATTGGCGGAATGACTGACGTGCGGAGACTTGAACTCGCTGGCGTGCTGCTGTGGTACGCGCGGCGACGGCCGGTATCCAGCTCAGCAGCATCGACGGCGCCTGTACAGAATCTCTAGCACTCATCAAATACTTACTTTCCCGCGCATTGAGAATCGGTGCGACGATCGAGGCGAGCGTCTCGCACACTGCGCGAGCTTTTAGCTCCGGAATGGACTTCCATTCCTTACACTTCGGTAGCTCGGATATCACTTTGAACATAAAGTCTGGGGGCCAGTTGGCGGCTAGATCGAAGGAGGCAAGCCTCGAAGCCCCTTCACCAGTATTAACCTCTACTTCCATCGCACAGTGGGTGACGCTCAACCAGATGGACGGCTCGACATAGCTTTGAGCCTGTAGCTTGCGAACGGCTTCGCTTATTAGGGCCGCGCCAGCCGCTAGATCACGTCCGTTCACTAGGAAACCTGCGATTTCAACCAGGTCTTTAGCCGAAAGGTTGTCAACCACCAGCAGCTGCATGACTTCTCTAGACCAGCCAAATGAGGACAGCCACTTTAGAAAATTGACTGTCGCACGCCCCGAGCAGGCGCTCGCAAGGGAACGAAGCTTGGTGATGATTTCACTTGGAAATTCGCGCCCTTCAATACGTGATAGAACTTCTATGTATGCCTTTTCGTCTGTCCACTCCCCAGTCCCTAGCAGACGGAGAGCCTTTCCCATTGCCTGTATAGCAGACTCAAGTTTGCCGCGATCGTACTCGGCTGCGCCCAGCAGGGCATAAGCGGGGAGATAGGCTCGATCCTTCGCGAGGGAGTCCCTCGCAGTTTCGACCGCTTCATCCATGAGGCCTGCCGATAAGAGCTGCTGCGCTCGCCGGCACAGCGATTTGGCCTGGATTGTATGCGCATTCTCAACGAGTTCACTCTGATGAGCTGCTAGCTGACGGGCTCGGTAATCGGCAGCTTCCTCGGCCTCTCGATGCCGAATCTGCGCCTCCAGCTCAGACTCTTCGAATTGTTCGCGCTCGCGGGCGGCTGACTCTCGCTCAGCATTCTCAGCTTGCTTACGGCTGCGTTTCAGCTCGTCCGCAACTTCACATCGGTGACATCTGGTGCCGCCATAGGGACCATGGTAGTAACACTCGGGCATCGGACACCTCCGACAGCTAAAGCTCGCGATGCTGAATCAGAAGGGGCCAGCACATTGAAACTGCGGCAGTGGTCCCGGCAGTTCGGCTGGCACCCAGCGGTTCGGACACGCCGTGACGGCTTGCCGTGAGCCTTCGATCGCCGTCGCCAGCGCTCGCCTGCAGTTCGGCTGGCACCTAACGGGCAGGTCACCTCCGGCCGCCGCCCCTGAAGGCCGGAAGGTACCGGCGCCGCGAGGTGCCAGCCGTTCGGCCTCGCCCTCTATGGTACCCGAACCGCGCCCTAACCGCGCCCACTCCGCCCTTCCATTACCGCTCCATTCATGCTACCTTCAGGCACCGGGAGGATCGTCCTCCCAACCCCCAAACGGGGCCGGCCCGAGTTACCAGCTCGAACCGACCCCTGACTCTGCAAGAGGAAACCGCTCATGCAAAGCTCCCGTCATGGTAGCAGTGTCCCTCCCGCCACCCTCGACAACGCCTTCTCCCCCGCCTACCTGGCCCACCTGCGCGAGCAGGACGACTCGCTGACCGCCGCCGAGGCTGTAAGATTAGACTAGATAAGTCTATTGCCGACAGTCAGTTACAGCGTACGCTAACGATAGGCGGTCACCTATCTGGTCAACAAATACTCGGCGGGTACCGGGTCGGCGGGTAGACCCGACCCAAGCCGTCAAGATCGAGGGTCCGCAGCGAAGACGGCGCTCGCTCGGCTGCTCGGGGTGGAGCCGGGGCAGTTGCCGGAGGAGTGAGGAGCCCGCGACCCCTCACCTCGCGCGCGCATGGTAAACCGCTCTAAGCGGAAGCCGAGGAAGCCTTTACCCGTTTGCAGCGGGTGACGTCCGGGCTTCTCCGGGTGCCGAAGGCGGAGCTAGAGGCAAGGCTCGCGGAGAAGCGGATTAAGTCAGGGCGACGCACGCCTTCTTCGTAGCTTCCCATCATGTTAGCCTACCCGATGCCGAGCTTCTGAAAGAAAATCTGATTCCGCATCTTGGCGTCCTTCAGCAACTTGTCCCAACCGAGGATCTCCATATACAATTTGTTATTGTCAAACCACCTGAACCAGCCCAAGCAATCTGGCATTTCCTTGAAGTCTTTTTCCAGCCTTAGCCAATCCTTGACTTTCTGGGTTAACTCGCAGATCACATAACCATAGGCGGGAGTGTTATCACCGACAAGCATCGGCCGACCCTCCGGGGTTGTGTACTCACCTTTTCGTATGCTATTCACATACCGCAAGATCTGGCTCACCGGATCTTCCTTTGCAGAGGGGTCCGCAAAGTTATCCCGCTTAGGCTTTTTAAACTCGAAAACCGTAATCGGGTTGCTTGGTTCATTGTCGCCACGAAAAAGGACCCCCCGGCTATATGCCAATAGATCGGGTCGGTCGGTGCTATTGAGCGGAACGTCGGAGGAAACGTAGTCCGTGAAGTTCAAGCGCTCATCGATGATCCATAGATTATGAGCTTCGAACGCCGTCCTCTCTGTATCGCCGTGGCGCGGAAAAATAATGTCATGCACAACGCCCTCGGACTCGTAAACACCGGCGGCATTCTTCTGGAGACTTTTCCCGAACAAGTCGATGACGTTTCGACGGAGCGCTACATAATGGACGAGGTCGTTCTTGCTAGCCTCCGATATTCGACTGATAATGGCCGCGACCGCCTCACCTTTCAAGTCCTGGCTATCGGCGAGCAAGCGGGCGACCTCTCGCTTGTTTCGGAGATCCTGCACTAATTTCTCCCTTTGTAATCGCCCGTCAATCTCTTCGGTTGTCGCGTTATAAGGCATCGTAGTCAGATCGATCCGGCTAGCCACTTGCTTGTGCCATGGTGCCTCGTCATCTACGTAGGATTGAACGCGAAGCCTCTTCTTTTCCTGTCGTTGGGCAATCTCGTGGCCGACCGTGTCTTTGGCGATCTCGGCCGCGCGAGATTCAATATCGGATTGTGAGATTCCGAACAAGGCGTCGTTGTCCATCTGAAACTCGAAGCCGCTGCGTTCGAGTAACACGGTTCGATCAAGGAAGGAGCTAAAGACGTAGGCTTTGACAATGAAGTTTCGTTCGTGGTTCTCGCCACCACCAGTCCTATCATAAAAATCATCGCTGAATTCTGGGATGTATTTGGACAACGTCGAGCCGGAGACTTCTCTCTTGTGGGCCACGAGACTGATCTTGCTCTTTTGGTGCTTCGGGAAGTACAGCCGGAAGACGCGGACGAGAAACTCCTCTTCGGACAGGAGGCCCGGCAGCGCGAAGGAACCTTGCGCGACAGGAAGTTCCTGGATTACCGCGGACAGTTCGTTGCTGACAAAGTCGTTGAGGCGAATAGGATCAGTCCCGTCCGCTTCAGACAAGACAATCGAGGGGCAGGCGTAATCACCTGATATGAAATAAGGCAAAAGCTTCTCAACGAGGTTTCTGGCGATAGTGTTGAGTTTCTTGTCGATAGGCTTCTGGAGAACGCCGAGATGGACCGTCGTGCCAGGATTCATGTCGGGGCATGGCAAGTCGGTTTCATTGACAATGATGTCCTTGTCCTTACCCATTGTAAAGTTGCGCTGCTTAAGACCGCCGTCCGTGTGCCGATAGACGCTTTGCACCCGTAGATCATCAAAGTACTTAAGGCAGACGAAGCGCCCGAAACCCTTACCGCCTTCGCGGATTTTTGCGTCGGTGTAAAGAGTGTCGAATGCCTCCCGATTAGCATCGGTGAAACCAACGCCATTGTCCTCGATGTCAAAGCTGCGGACTTCGGAGAGGCCACCGTCCATTTCAAGCTGCTCGTCGCGGTAGACGCGTATGGCAACTCTCCCGGCCGTGGCGCCACCGCTTTCAATCGCCTGGATGGCGTTGACGATCATCTCGACAATCGGAGTATAAACCGTTGTGTTTGCTCGGATGTTCTCGACGACGCGCTTGATATTTACATTGCTCATGGTGGCGCACTCCGCAGTGGGCTCGCGTGCAGCAGTATTCGAATCGGTCGCGACGCGGGATAGGAGGCGCGGAGCAAGGGCCACCACGCCGAGAAGAAGTCCGACCCATGAGAGTAAGCCGTGATGCCTCAGTCCTCGATCCCGAGCAACTTCCTCACCGCCTCCCGCACGATAGCCGACTCGGAACGCCGCTCCGGCCTTCTCCTCGCGCGCCTGCTCGCTCTGTCCCGTGCCATGGTCTGCGGGCCATCATACACTAGCGTACAGGCGCGTAGTCCGGCATACCGAGGAGAACTAACGGGGGGCTCGCACGGGGTGAGGGAGAGAAAGGGCCGGCCCCTCTCGGAACCGGCCCCGATCCTTGCGCGGCACTTCTCCCCCGCCCTACATCGCTTCCCTCCTATGCCGCTCCACAACCCCCGCCACCGCCGCCTCATCCCGAGCGTAGACGGGCGCCAGCTCGGAAGCGAGCGCCTTGCACTGCCGCGCCGTCCTCAGCGTGGCGATAACCTTCCCGGTCGGGATATGCACCAAGGTGCGCTTCATGAACCCGGTGCGCTTGCCGTGGCTCGTACCCTCAAACTCACCGAACGGCGCCGAGATCATGCCGTGAATCTCGACCGTGGAGCCGTCCATGAGGTTGACCTTGAACCGGCCACGGTGCCACGCCAGCGGGAGAGGGTTGCCCACCCTGGCGCGGGCCTTCAGGTAGCAGTCTGCCGCCTCCCCGAGCCAGGAGTCCACCGCGCGGCCCGCCATCTCCGCCGCTCGCCTCCACCGGGCGCTCTGCCCGGCGTTTGCCGCTACAGTGAAGTGCGCGACGTTGAGAGCGTCGCTCATACCTTCCTCCCTTTTTCGATAATGCCCGCCATCTCCTGGCAGTGCTTCAAAGAGTGGAACGTCACCAGAATTTGACGGTTCGGCAGGTACAGGAGAGAGAACGTCTTCCTCCCCAGGATCGCCGGGCCGGAGCCGTCCCCCCTGAAGATGGCGTAGGGTTCGGCCTCCCACCCCCGCGTATCGACCGTAGAGCCGTCTGGGAGGTCGACCTTGACCGGCCCCCGCCTCCAGACGAGCGGGAGCGGCTCCCCGGCCCTGGCATTGACGTAGGCGTCAACGGCGAACGCCATCCAGGTCAAGACAGAGCGGAATCCCTCCTCTCTCGCCGCCCACTTCCACTCGGCGAGTTGATCGGCGGTCGGGTAGACGGTCAGGCTCGCGGTTTTGAGGCTAGGCATCCCGCTCCTCCTTTCGTCCAGTGATCGGCGAACCGTAGGCGGCATTACTGGCGTCGCGGATGGCACTCCGGGCTCGCCACATCTCGGGACCGTTGACCTCCTCGGGGACGGCTGTGTCCCAGGTGACGCGGTAGGTTGCCAGCTCCCGCGCGAGTGACTTGCAGCGCTTCCGCAGGGGAAGCGTCACCAGGTGGGCGCCGGTTGGGACGTGTACCAGGTGGAAGACCGCGGGGGGGAAGTCCCTCGGGTCCTTGTGGATTCCGAAGGGACCGGCGACCAAGCCGGACACCTCGCGGGGTTGGGGCTCTCCCTTGCCGCCGGGGCGCTCCATGAGGTTGAAGTGCCCACGGCGCCAGCGGAGCGCCAGGCGCGGCACGAAGCGGCCGAGGTACCGGAGCCGCTCGGTTGCCAGGGTGGCGAGCCAGGCGCCGACGTTGGGCGCGCCGTCGTACTGAGCCGCCCCTCCCCAGCGTTGGGCCTGTTGTCGGGTGGCGTGGACGGTAACGGTCGTCATCTTCCGGCTTCCCATGGCTACACCTCGGAAAAGTCGATGCCGTAGGGAGCGGAAGGGTTCTCCTCGATCCGGACCACTTCCCACTGATGGGACTCCGGGGAATCCTCTCCGACCTCTTCCCAGACATGCCAGAAGGCTATCCAGCGACCAAAGATATAGAGCACCGTCAACTCGCATTCGTCGGGGTCGTGCCGCTGGTACCACTCTTCGTTTCTGCGGGCCTCCCTGACCTCCTCGGGGGAGGGGTTGAAGTGGATTGCCGCCACGGCATCGTAGAGGGCGCGGCGGGTGGCCTCCGTGACCTGGGATAGGTCGATGGGCGGAGGGGGTGACGGCGGGATAGACTGCGACAAGCTGGGCATAGGGTTCCTTCCTGTGCTCGGTCAGGCTCCGGGCGGAGTGCCTGCTCTGCTCGGGGCCGCTTCTCGTTTCGGGAGGTCAATCCTCCCGCGCTCAAGGGTAAGTGTCCGTGGACCCAAGTGTCAATAGTGTCATCCGGGCTTAGGGTACACTTGGTGCCATGAGTGCCAAATCAAGTGAGGGACGAAGTACAGGACCACGGGGAGGCAAAACGACGGTGACCAAGGGCGGCCTCATCCGCACCGTGGTTTACCTACATCCAGACGAACGGAAAGCTCTTCGGCTCGCTTCTGTTGAACGGGAACAGCCCGCTTCGGAAATCATGAGGGAGGCGCTACGCCGGCACCTCGGCATCGAGGATTAAGGTGGGAGCGGACCACTCGCGAATGAGCAGAAGACGCAACGGCCTTTCTCTGCTAAACAAGGCTGGCTTGATGCTTTTCTCTGGCGTGGCTCTCTTTGCCATGTCTCTATTCCTGCGATCCACTTCCGACAAGTTAAGCTATGTCTCTATTGCTGGGGCGCTGCTGTGCGTTGTCGGGGCGATGTTATTGGCGCAAGCCAAAGGCTATTCGCCTCTCCTCGGACTCGTGTCCCTCACCTGCGTGGGTGTGCTCGTGATTGCACTGCTACCTACTCGACCAAGGAGGGAACTCCAAGAGGCGGCTTCTATAGGTGTCACCCAAGCCTCGTCCCTAAATTCCGATATCCAACCTGTACAATCCGCCGCGGCAACAGAGCGAGAACCCAGAGTTTGGCTAAGCCTCACGGGTATTGTTAGACTGTTTTGGATCCTTGGTTTAATGATGATCTTAATATCCAGCGGAATTCGTACAACAATACAGGCAACAGCAGCAAGCCTCCTCCTTCAGATAGGCATATACCTCGCTCTTGTCGGTGCAGGTATCGACCTCCTCCTTTCAGGCCGTGACTCTTCCATCCGCACTCCGTCGCACATCCCATGGGGGCGGTACTTCAGTGGAGCCTTCCTCCTTTTAATGGCGTGTGGATTATTGACCCCTAGTATAATGAAAACCGGGTGGAGTTCATCAAAGCCGTTTACTCGCTCCAAGTCACCAAAAACACAGGTCCCCACCCCTCAGAAGCAAGACCCTCGTTCTGTCGAGGTATTAGCCGCCATGGTCAGCGAAGTCAACAAAGCGATGCCTATGCGGGTCGATAAGAACACAGAAGTAACCAACGTGGGAATCGAATACGCAACCATTATTTATAACTACAGGCTCGTGAATCTCACAGAGGATCAAATATCTGCCGAACAGCTGGCATCCCAGATGAAGGAACACTTACTCCACTCCGCCTGCAGCAATCCCGAGACTCGTAAGAATCTATTAGACAAGGGCATAACTATTCGCAGTTCATACAGCGACCGTCTCTTCAGCCACATAACCACGGTGAACATCACCTCAGCGGATTGCAAACACCACTAGAAGCCCCCCTCTTCGTCTCCCCAAGCATGCTAGATCAGCTGGAATCGAGTTCTGTGACATTTTTCATGGCGAGCGGCTCCGAATCTTGCTTGATAGCCCTGATGGACTTCTCTCTCGCCTTCAGTATCTAGAAATTCCTTTGTCAGAAAACAGACCCTTGGGAGAAACGAATGACTCTCTGCATTATGGCCTGTAGTCAAGAGTTTATGGGGGATTCTAGAATTGTCGTAGCCTTTGACAAGAAGGTCTCTGGGGGCGCTTGGAGTTCCGAAACAGAATTCAAGATGGACGAGATAGTACACGAAAAAATGATGGTGCTCTTTGCAGGCTCAATACCAAGAGCCAACGAGTTAATTGATATATATAGATCTCAGATTGGAGCAGACGTAAAGTTCGACCCGGAGATTTTACGGAAACCACTCCATGAACTTAAAAGTAGGCTCGTTAACTCTCTTGTCGTTAACAGGTTGGGGTTAAGTTACGACGAATTTCTCAGGAGAAAAGACCAAATAGAAACTACATCTAGGTCCGATTTAATGAAAGAGATTCGGGATTTCAAGGTCGACGTAGAGCTTCTGATAGGGGGATTCTATGTCAACTATAAAGACGAATCAAAGGCTCGCATATTTCGATCTTGGAGCGGAGACATTGAGCCTCATTACAACTTCGCTTGTATAGGAGAGGGTGTCGATTCGGCGGACTTGACCTTGCATAGAAGAATGCAGAGGCCGAATTTGAGTGTTGAGAGTACCGTATATAACATATACGAGGCGATGAAGCTTGCTGCTATCTCACCTAGTGTCGGACAAGAAATAGAAATATTTTTATTAGAGCCGAAACAAGACGATGCCGGCGGTAAGTACACGGCTAAGCTGATGAGCCCGGCCGGGAAAGCCAAACTAGAAGAGTATTATCTCCAATTTGGGCCAAAACAAGCCAGGGACATAGAAATACCAAGGGATGAATTTATGGAATTCCCGGGCCAATGGAGGGAATTTTCTGATCTTATGTCAGGCAAAGAACTCTAACGGGGGCGGGTCTCCATGGGGTGGGGGGGCCGGCCCTCTCCGTTGCTTCTCGACAAAACGATTCATCTTGCACGATCCACACGCGCCACCTCGCCGGCTTTCACCGGTTCGCTCCGCACCCATCCGCGATTGAACAGGCGCCAACTTCGCCTTGCCCTATAAGGCCGATCGCTAGATGATCGTAGGAGAGCACCGTACGCCAGACGTAGGAGTAGGGAATCCCGAACGGTGAGACGCCGTCCTCCTGGTCTATATCAATGTGGGCGCCAAGAGAGATCTCGATCTGTTCGCCGGCTTCAGCGCGAGAGAGGATCGCTTGATATTCGGCTCCGAGCGCTATGCAGCGGTCCTGATCGAGCCATGCGGACGTTTTCAGGCAGGCATCCCCGAGATCGAAGAAACTCCCGAAACACTGCCCCATGCGCATTGTGCTGATGCACTCTGGAGTCAATGCAGAACCGGTTCCCTTCGCGGGGTGGTAGAGAACACATGGCCGTTGATTCAATCCCTCGGGAAAGTGCGCGAGCACCTCGGGAGGGATGTACTCCGGGCCTTTGCTCGTCATGCCGCGCACGACTGCCCCGCCGACCATGGCGACCACTGGAACCGTCAGGTGTGCGCGGCCTTCAAGCGTGGCCCATGCTGCGCGGGCGAGAGAGACAAGGGAATAGCTTCGTAGCGCTGCCATCGGTCTATCCCCCTCGCCTTAACCGCGCGGTCGCTTGGCGGGAATCGGGATCGGAGGAGCGGCGGGGATATCCGCTTCCGGAGTCAACCGCGGCGGCCCGTTCGGGTTCTGCGGGTGGCGCTCGCGATACTCCGCGCTCGTCGGATGGCCCACGCGATATTCACGATTGATTCTCGCCGCTTCCGATGGCGTGAGAAGCTTCGTCTTCTGAGTTGTGCTCCGGCCCACCCCCTCGCCGATCACATCATAGGCGCCTGCCGTAATCCGAAAGAGGACAGGAACCTCGGCATCCAGTCGGCTCGGATCGAGCGCGGGGAATGCCGCATAGAGCGCGGAGAGCTTGGTGAAGAGATCCCTCTCGATCTTCTCGATCTGTCCGCCGTCGCTCCCGTAGCGGCCGGTGGGGATGCTGCCGCCTTGATTGCTCGGGACAAATTCGCGGACCACGGTGCCGAAGATCGCTCTCCGCCGTGGGCAGTCGTCGAAGGGACGGCCGAAGCGGGCCGCGATCATCGCGCGGTAGTCGGTCGAGAGGTCGGAATCGCGATCGAAACCGAGTTGAGTATTCTTGAGGGTCCGCGAAATGAGGCGGATTTGCCGGGCGAGCTGTTGCGCGGGGGAAAGCCGCATGTACTCCTCCGCGGGGTCTTCCGGCTCGCGGTCGTCTTCCGGGATCGCGGCGAGCCTATCGATAAGCCCGTCCTCCCGGGTCGCCAGCTCGGCTTCTGCGTCAAAGAAGGCAATCGAAGCTCGGTAGGTGCTCGCCAGATCCTCGGCCGTCGCTTTTATCTGCTCTTCGTGGCGCTTGAGTTGCGAGGTGCGATTGTCGATGCCGTGCAGCGTGCTCTCAAGCCCCGCGACTTTGGAGGACGCGAGCGCCAGCTCTCGCCGTGCGTCCTCCAGGTCCCGGGCGATGTCGGCGCGTGGGGTGCCGATCTCTTGACGGTGCGCGGAGCACTGGCCGAGGATCGCGGGCACCCATTCGGCGAGCTTGGCAGAGGCTTCCTCGATCTTCGCGCGGGTGGGCATACCCTTCAAGATCCGGGCATAGTCCGCGTCCGGAATCGTATCGGGTGCCGAGTCGCGGATGCTCTCGTAGAACCCTCGGTTGTGCTGGGGTCGGGGCTCGCGCTCGCCGGGTTGGGTGACGAGTGTCGGGAGCGACGGGAGAGAGGGGAGTGCGGGGAGGATCTGGGGGGGATCGACCTGGGGCCGGGCCGGGGCGGATTCTTGGGGGTTGGACATGCGCGTCTCCACGTACAGGGGTTGGGTGTGGTTCGGTCGTCCGGGTCTGTCCTTACCTCCCGCCGATGGGCGGGAGTCCCTTCTCGATTAGAGCCTGATCGAAGATCCCGACTCGACGCGGGCGACCGGTTGCCGCGTTCGTGGCTGGCGTTGTACCGGCCGCGGTCGGGTGGCCGCCACAACCGCACGGAGCGACGTGCCCGGAGCCGCTGGCGCCCCCCTGCGCGGCCTTCGCGCGGTCCACTGCGCCCCGTGCCGCGGTCAAGCTGAAGAGATCGCAATCCCGCCGGCTGGTATCGGGGCTCTGCCCCATCGCGGCGAACGCTCGGCAGGTAGCGGCGGAGGTCCGGCCCGCTTCGGCGAGAGCGGCGAGCGCAGCGGGAGCGACCCGCTCTAGAAGCATGAGATCCGCGACGGAGAACGCGGCGAGCACAGACCGGGACATCAGCGCGGCGCCGACGTTGGGGCCGGGGTTGGCGTTCTTGGTGCTCCCGTAGACGCTGGCAGTGATCGCGGGAAGGCCCCGCTCTGCTAGCGCGAGGTCGAAGATACGCGGCGGTAGGTGGGGTGTGTGCATGGCGCCTCCAAGGGCAAATGCGGCAACCTCGCCGGCAGTCTCGATCGCCGTGCGGTTGGCAGCGGCAGGGGTGGCAAGGTTGCCGCGTGCGTTCGCTGTAGGCGCGATGGGCGCGGGCGGGGTGGCGACAGGTCCGGCCGGAATCCAGCCGGTCTGCACTTCCTGCCGGTCGCCGTTCAACTTGACGTTCTTACGATCCGCCGAGATCGTGTAGGACTGCCACCAAAAGAGAGCGGTACCGGTCGGGTACGTGGCATAAATGACGGTGCTCGAATCGAAGAAGATGTCGAGAATTCCGTCGTCGTAAAAGCTCGGATAACCCGGTTCGCTGCTACGGAGCGCGGCGGAGAGCGCGGCACGAAGCGCAGTGTCTGAGATGCCGAGCGCTGCCGGCCCGGAGGCATCGGCGTATCCCGCCTGCCGTGCTAGGCGAACCATATGCACGACAACCGGCCCGACCTCGCGACGACGGGCGAGGACCGCAGCGGTAGGCGCAGCGGGTGCGGTAGGTGTGGCGCCTGGTGTCTGCGGGAGACCGACGCCTTGAAAGAAAGTTCGCGTTCTCATATTCGCTGCTCCTCTGTCCGGAGATTTCTCTTGCTATTTGATCTTGCTGACCAGCTAGGTGACCATTTTTCGATTGAAGCCGGTTTCTATTCTCAGTGGTTACCGCTGTCAGAGCGGTTTATGCGGCCGGGGCGATACTCGCGCACTTGCTTGGGGAACAGGAAGTCAAATGTAAAATCTTGCGCTCCGATGCCGGAGAGGTCGGCGCCGAGGTCCGCGGCGAGCGACCCGAAGGAAGACGCGGATCTTGCCGTGAGCCACGACGGCGTAGTGGCCCGCTCCTGCCCTGCCCACCATTCCCCGGTGCCGTCCCCCTCGGCAACCGGCGATAGGCCCGCTAAGCGCAGCACAGCGTCCCGGTTGGCGCGAAGGATCGCCCGATCTCGGGTGCTCGGCTTCGGTTTGAACGTTAGGGTGCCGTTCGGGTTCAGCTTGACCTCCAGACCGGCGAGGATTCGGGCGATAGTCGAATCCGGGAGGATCGGCATGGGTGCGGTTGCGCTCATAGCGTCCACTCTTCGCTCGACTCCGATTCCTCGGCAACCGGGTCGTCGGGTTCGGGTTCCGCGTCCACTGCACTCTCGATCGGCGACGCCGTCCAGGCGGGAGCCGAGAGACACGCTGCCATTACCGGCTGTCTCGCCTGCCCTACGGCTTCAGCGGCGAGCGCGGCCTGCGCGTCCACGCGCACCGTGAGACCGGCGAGCGCGGCAACCGCTTCGGCTTCCGTGGCGCTCGCGAGGTACACCGTCCAGCTCGGCGCGGGATCATCCGGGCCGGGTTCGGGTGCGCTCGCGGGCGGGAGTTGTGGCCACGGCTTCGGCGCGGTCTCCTCCGCTTCCATCGCGGCGAGTACGTCCGGACTCACGCCCAGAATACCTGCCAGATTATCCCGTGCATTTTCCCGAGTGAAATTAACATCCATTCCCGAGCGCGGGTGCATTCCGGTTCGGTCAAAGACCCCCTCTAATAAACCCTTTCTAATCGCATATCCTTTCGAGAACCGATCAAGATCCTGAATCGGAAGATCGATCATTTCCCGAAACCCTTTATATGCGGGATCGAAAAGATCCATAAACCTTTCTCTTGCAGATTTGAGCGCTGCCGGCGATCGTCCGCCGTGCGTAGCACAAACGAGCTGCATGGACATCGCCCAGCGCGCGCACGGACTGCCGTCCGAACGGTGCGCGGTGCATTTCTGGCAACGATCACGGGCGAACGCGGCGGGGGTCGATAGGCTTTCATGGGTCGCGGCATCCTTGGAGCCTGTATTACGGCTCGCTTTCAAGCTCTTAAGGACGGTTCCAAGTTGCTTCGCCTTTCGAGCGTCGACCTGTGCCGCGTGGCGTTCCCTTGCGATCTCACGGACTGATTTATGCTGCGCTTCCTGGAACGCGCCGACCGTGAGACGTTCCGCTCGCTTTTCCTTCGCCACTGCGTGTTCCTTCGCTGGCATCTTCGGGAGCTTGAGCGCGACCGTCGTCGTCTTTTCGGCCGGGGTCGCGGTCGTCGTCGGACGGCTCCGTCGATTCGCTTTAGGCTTCGATGCGTCCATTTCGTTGTACCTCTCCTCGGGGTGCGCGCCGCGCGTGATCTACTTCTTCCTCGTCGGCGCAGGGCTCGCGGGGTCATTCCTGGATCGGTAGAGGTCGCCTCCGGCGAGCGGCCTATGGGGGCTTAGGAGAGAGTGATCGATCCGGCGACGTAGAGCGGTTCGGAGTGCTGGGGACTTCGGCCGATCCCCTCCCACAAGCACGCGAAGGTAGGCAGGACGGCTGGACGGATGGAGACGCGGGCCTTCCCCCTCGCCGAGGTGCGATACGAGCACAGGGGCGAGATCTCGCGGTCTGGAGATGAGACGAGCCGCACGGATCGCGCGCACCTCTGCCGAGGGACGGCTCCGACGACGCGGGCGAGGAGTGGCAGACGAAGCGGACATATATATATCTCTTCTTGACCCTGACTATGGTGCAGCGGTGCAGCGGTGCTGCACCTTTTGGAATGGTGCAGCGGTGCTGCACTTTTCCGGATTGTGCATCCTACCCTTTCGCCTCCAATTGCTCCCGCTCCAATGCGCGTATAGCCGTCTGCTCTAGGCACCATTCGAGGTCGCCTAGGGCGGATCTACCTGCCATCGCGGCCTTCCACTGGTACTCCTCAACCGCGTCCGCCGCTCTCTCTCTATCGTGATCGGCTGAGACGTTCGGTTGCTTCGCGACGACGAACGCGATGCACAGTTTGTAGGTCGTCGATTCGTCAAGGCAGAGAAGGCCCGCGTCGTTATGCACCGTCTCGTGTTTCTCCTCCGATAGGTCAAAGTTCACGTTCCGACTGCCGTCTATCGTGAAATCCAGGCGCCTGGATTTCTCCAACGCATATGCCACGGCGGCACCTGGAGCGTCATTGTTGCGAATCAGTGCGATCAATCCCTGTCGAGACTTCAGGAGGTTGTTAGTAGGGCCACCTTTTGCGATCTCACGCGCGGCATGCTGTACGCATGCCCATGCGATCATTGAGTTATTACAAGAGAAGTTAGGCTCAGGGGCTTCCCAGTCTTTAGCTAGTTTTTTGCTCCCGCTGTCTTCTAGGAATGTGTGGACTCTTTTCCTGCTTCCCCCTTGGGCTTCCTGAACTTCGTACATCTCCGCTGTTATATGGTGTTTCGCACTCTCTAGCGCGTGAAGCAGATACACGGGGAAAGTGCCCTTGACGTGGACCGGCTTAGAGTTTTTGCGCAGTGTGTCCGCCGAGAGTGCGCGCCAGTTGGTCTTAAGATCGGTGAGGAGATCGTATGGTTCCTCGGCAAATGGGAATCGGATCGGAGTCACTTTACCGGGAACGTTCTGTGCTACACTCTCTTCAGTCGCTGTCATGGGCGGCTAACTCCTTCAGCAGTAAATGAGGTCGGGAGCGCGTTGCGGCCCTCCCGGCCTCGCAAGTATCTTTCCTTCTCCAACCTTCAGCATCTAGATCGAGTCCTCGATCCCTTCGCGGTCGTCGGCGCCGTCGTCGGTGATCGATTCCGGCGGGACATGAGGGAACCATGCCGCGCTGATCTCCCCGTGCTGCGGGCCAAGCAATAGAGCGATCAGATCCGCGCGGCCCTGGTTGTAAGCGGTCGTCGCGAGCGCATGAAGCGCTTTCCAGAGGTGCGCTTCGCGTGGTCGGCGGAGACCCGATTCCCAAGCGGAGACGGAGAATGCAGACACGCCTACCGCTTCGGCGATCTCCGCCTGTGTAAGGCCGAGTTCAGTGCGTACGTGGGTCGCGATGGAGAGCATAGTGCGAATGCTAAGCCCGTGGCCGAGATATGTCAATGTCACTTTAGAGAGTACTACGACGTCGTCCGAAAGTCAATCGCGGATATCTGGCGAGTACTACCCGCACTGCGCGAAAGTCAATAGACGGAAACGAGAACGCAGCCCCTTTGCAGGGGCTCGCGAGAAGCAAACGATGATCGAGCCGAGCGGGATCTATCAGGATATCGGGGTGAAGATCGCTCGCGGGTTGTGGAGTGCCGCCCGCAGGAACCGAGACGCGGGGAGTACTACGCTTACTCTCAAATTGTCAACAGTCGAGCGGATCGATTCGAAATCAAAATCAAGCGGGTTTCTGGCTTACAATTCGGAACAAGGATGGGCACTCAATCATCGGTCGTACTCGACACCCGCGGCGCCAGCGAGTTCCTGGGAGTAAGCCCGCGAACATTAGAGGGCATGCGCGTCCGGGGTAACGGTCCTCCCTTCTCAAAGGTAGGTGGAAGAGTCGTCTACAGGGTCACTGTTCTTGAACAGTTTCTAGAGCGGCAGGAGCGGGTCTCGACCTCCGACCCCGGAACCCCTATCTCTTCGCTGAAACGTAGGTGGAAATAAATGTGCGCGCTTCGAGCCGGGGGAAAAGTGACTATCCGCCGGAGCGGCTGTTCGGCTCTTGCGCGCAACCCCCGGTCATCGCGCACCCGCTGGGAGCGCCAGCACCCGCGCCACCTCTCCGGCGATGGCATCCGCGGCCGGGCGGAGCGCTTCGGGGTTTGAGTGAATGTATCGCTCCGTAATCCCCCGGGACTGGTACCCGTGGCCCAGGAGGGGGCCGACGTGTCCCGCGTACCGGCCGCCCTCGACATGGGCGCCAAGGGAAGCGAAACTGTGGCGTAAGCTGTGGAGGTCAACCCCTTCAATCCCGGCCGCCAGCCAAAGCTTGCGGCGCGCGGCATCTATCGCGATGTAGGGACACCCCGGCAGGGCACCAGGGCAGACCGGATCGCTCGGCCCGGGATCTCCGGCGGACTCCCTAGCGGCCCGCAGGAGATCGACCGCGGCCCGACCTATCACCCGGTCCTGCCGGCCGGTTTTGGAGTCGCGCAGGTGGATCACACCCGCGGTCAGGTCAACGTCACCCCAACGGAGCCCCTCTAGCTTGCTTCTGCGCTCGACAGCAGCGTGGCCGAGGAGTTCCGACCTGCGAAAGCCGGTCAAGGCCAGGAGACGGACGGTAAGGATTGCGACCGGCGGCAAGGTGGCATCCCGCTCCGCTTCGTAGATCGCCGTCCCCAGGGCGGTCAGCTCGGCGGCGGAGAGGGCTCTACGTACTCCCTCCTCGCGGTATCTCTCGACGTGGCGGGCGGGGTTATAGCCAGCCGGGACAAGCTCGGACCGTTCGGCGAATGAGAAGACCACTCCAAGAAAGGTTAGCGCGCGGTTCGCCTGGCAGGGAGTCTTGCTCATCGCCCGGTGGAGCTGCCGCACATGGTCGGCGGTCACGTCGCGCACCCGAAGCTTCCCCAGCGCGGGCACGACGTGAAGCGTTAGCAGCCGGCGGGCACCCGCGTACCCGGAGTGCTTACCCCGGCGCGCCCCCGTCTCGGCCCGCTGCCGGAGATCCTCGAGGTAGAGCTCGACCGCTTTAGCCAGGGTGACGGAGTTCCGCTGCTCTTCTTCTCGGGCCTTCTGACCTTCCGCCCGGGCTTCCTGGGGGTCGATGCCGCCAGCCACCTGCCCCCGGAGGGTCTGAGCGATGGCGCGCGCCTGGTCAAGGGTGATGGCGGGATAGGTATCGATCTGCATCCGCTTCCGAGCACCCCCCGCGGGCGGCCGGTAGACGAACACGAAGCGGACCCGACCCCGGCGAGCCCAGACGTAGAGCCCCGGCTGGCCCGCATCGGCGGCGAAGACATCCGTTGAGTTTGGGTCCGACTCCGTTGCTTTCCGCAAGTCGTCGAGAGTCTTCTTTGTGAGCTTGTCAGACTTCCGTGCCATGGTTTCCTCCCTGTGTTGGTCACCTTAGTGGTCACCAAGATAGCACGAAAAGGGAGGTAGCGGTGCGTAGCAGAGCGAAAAGAGGTAGACCCTGGAAAGCCTGTTGAAATGGGCCTTTTATCCCGCTCTGCTTGGATTTCCGAGGGAAGCGAAGGGACCGGATTCCATCCGTGCTTACTGCCGCCGAGGCGGAGCTCTCCGGTCCCTGGAAGATCGAGCCTGTCCCTGGCAAGCCGGGGGCGGTCGCCGTGCTTCGGCAGTGGGAGGAGGCCGACGCCGGCGATCCTCCCGTCGCCGTCCTTTGGCATGAGGAGACGGCGAGGCTCCTCTCCGTCCTCCTTCCCGTTATCGACCGCGAGCCGCTCTTCTATATAGAGGACGGGGCAGCTCCCGAGGGCTATCCTTTGGTCGCGGTCTATGGCGACCAGGGTCCCCAGGTCGCCGGATGGCTCGACCGCGGGGAGCCGCGGTGGGCCGAGGGGCTCCATATCCTGGAGGCGATCATCCGCTCGCCTCTCGCTCTCGCGACTCTGCTCGAAGCGGCCGGACCGGGGGCCGAAGAGCAGGTCGGGCGGATTCGCGCCCGGCATCAGCGCGGGTAGGGACGATTCGGCCGAGGTTACGCCGGGCAGGCACGGGGACTTAAAGCCTCTACCTGTCCGGCGGGCGACTTTCCTCCCCGTCCCGCTCCTCCGCCAACAGCTCCGTCAACACCGCCTGAATCTCCGCGTGCACCGCCTGGCGCTCGAAGAGCACCGCGTGGAGCTGGTGGAGGAGGTCGGCGGCTTCGGCTCGTACGGCGTCTAAGGCGGCGACGGGGTGGGTGGCGTCGTAGGCGAAGGTGCCGTCGGGCTCGGGGCTGAGACCGAAACCGAGAACCTGGGGCACGACCGGCTAATCGCTACCCTGCGCCAGTCTCTCGCGCTCTTCGTGGGCTTGCCGGATCTTCTGCCTCGCGGATGAACCTTGGCGCTCAAAAAACTCAATGAGTTCCGAGGTCGACATTTCCTTGGTTCTTTCATAAAGGTCATCGCGGATTTTTCTCACCGTGTCGACGGCGTCAAAGTCTTTATTCATAGCTCGCCACCTCTTGAGGGGAATGAATCAGGAGCGTCTTATAGCCGAGCTCCAGATTCACGGCGTTGAAGATTCTGATCTTTTCTAATCGCACGATGTGTTTGAAATTCCAGCTGACCAAGACGTCTACATTGGCAACCGTTGCTATCGCAATGTGAAGCAAGTCGTTTCGGAATCTTGGAGGTAACGCTCCGTGGCTTGAATAGACCTCGGCGAGGTTCAACGCTTCTCTCGTGATTTCTAGGAATTCCGACCCGAGCGCTAAGATTTCCTCGAACTTCGCGCGTATCTTCTCGGGTGCAGGCTCGATTTCAGTGGCGACCACAGAAGATACCACCGGAATATGACGTCCTATCTGGAAGTCTTTGGAGCCGATTTGACCATAAGGCGAACTCGGAGTCGAAGCAGCCTCCCAAGACAGACGTGTCAATATAGACCCGCAGTACCCTCAGAACACGGACGATACCATGGATTCTTTAGCGAGGAGAAGGAGTTACGCTGACGCAGTCCCTCCGAAGGTCAGCAGTAAATTGGCGGCGGAGGCGCGGGGCAGGCACGGGCACTCTGCCCCTACCTGTCCGGCGGTTACTGTTGGAAGAGCGAGGTTGGGTAGGCGGCATCCGTGAGTAGGGCGCCAACGACCGCCGGCGGCCACCGGAGCCCCCATGCTAGACTTTCCTCCCAAGAGGTCAGGCTCAGGCGGGTTCTTGTGCTCGGATGGCGCACCCGCCGGAGCCGGAGGTTCCCGATGTCAGCGATCGCGCTCTCTCACCCGCTGCACTACCCGGAGTCCGACGGCCGGCCCATGGCGGAGACCCAAGTCCACGGCCAGGTCATGCTCGACCTGATCCACACCCTGGGGCGACGCTACGCCGACGTTCCCGATGTCTATGTCTGGGGCAACATGCTTCTCTACTATGAGGAGGGGAACCCCGGAGCCTGCGTGGCACCCGATCTCTTCCTGGTGAAGGGAGTCGACAAGCGGGTGCGCCGCGTCTACAAGCTGTGGGAGGAGGGACGGGCCCCGTCCCTCGCCATCGAAGTGACCTCGAAGAGCACCCGGGCCGAGGATACGCATCTCAAAAAGCGGATTTACGAGCGGCTGGGGGTGGAAGAGTATTTCCTGTTCGATCCTCTCGGAGAATACTTGCGGCCCCGACTCCAGGGCTATCGGCTGGTAAACGGGAAGTAAAAGGCGCTGGAGGTGGAGGGGAGTGGAGCGCTCGCCAGCCGGACGACCGATCTCCACGGTGCCGGCCATTCGCGCCGGAGCTCGGCATCGTCGAAGTTTCTTGCGCTCGCGAGTCACTCCGGCGTAGGCTAGCGCCACCGACTGCCCTCCAACTCACAGGAAGGAGCCCGTATGAAGAGCGTGTTCTTTGGTGTCAGTCCGCGCTTGTACACCGCCCGGAATCCGCGCAGCCTGGGTTTCGAGGAGACACCGGTGGGGTTCGACAGCGGCAGGTCCCCAAGCTGTGCGATCAACGGCCAGAATCGGTTCATCGAAGTGCACATGGGGGAGACCAACGACACGTTGAACTTCCGGCAGGGGAACCTCGTGCAGCTCGATCTCCGCTTCACCGACAAGGCGAACCGCGGGAAGATCGCCGATGGGAAAAACCCGGCCGTGGCGTATAACGACGACTCGGTGGCGATCGTCCTCGCGGACCAGAACGACAAGGTGAAGTACGCCGTCGCCAGGGTGGACACCAACGCGGACGCCAATCCGCCGTTCCAGTTCACCGAGTTCCCGCCGACCGGCTCGACCTTCCCGTCGGTCGCCCTGAACAAGGCCGGCGTCGTCCTCGAGGTCCATCAGACGGGGAACAACCTCTCCTACCGCCGCGGCAAGCTCGCCGGCACCACGCTCACCTGGTCTGGCGTGAATCTGTTGGTCAATAACGGCGCGCATCCGTCCGTGGCGATCAACAACCAGGGATCGGTGGTGGTGGTGTTCGAGCGGAGCGGCAAGCTGTCCTGCTTGACCGGCTCGTTCGATCCGTCGCAGACCGCGATCACGGTTCCCATCGTGTTCAACCGGCCGGCGTCTGCGTATGCGGATACCGGCAGCCGGCCCTCGGTCGCCCTGACGGACGCGGGAGAGGTTTTCGCCACGCACACTTCCGGGTCCTCCCTCTATCAGGTCGTCGGCCTGCTCGCCGGCACGAAGATCACCTGGCAGGACTTCCTCGTCCCCGGCCAGACCGCGTATCGATACGACGATGGGATCGTCGCCCACGTCGCCACCAACGGGAAAGTCGCCATCCAGCTCTTTTACCTCAACTCGGGAGGCTTCAAGCTCTTCGGCAACGCGGCGTTGGTCTTCGACCGCAGCCGCTGGATGGGCGACCATCGCGATCAGCTCAAGGACAAGACGCTGCGCCAGATCGCCATCCCCGGCTCGCACGACGCGGGGGCGTTCGCCGACAACATCGCGCGGACGCAGGATCTCTCGATCCGGCAGCAGCTGAGCTCCGGCGTGCGCTATTTCGACCTGCGGCCCCTCTACAGCGGCGATCTGAAGACGATCGACCCGGCGAAGATCACGACCTACCACCAGATCGATGTCAACGTGCTGAACCCGGACTTCCCCGGACCGAGTTTCCCTGGCCTGGTCGCGAGCATCCGGGCCTTCATGGAGTCGCACCAGGAGCTGGTGATCCTCAGGGTCTCGCAGTTCAAGAACTTCAACCAGCAGGTTTTCGACGCGCTCGCCGGCGTCTTCCTGGGTGACAGCAAGGGGAAGACCGGCCTCGCGAGGTGGCTCTTTCCGCTCCCGAGCGACGGCAAGCGGCTGGCCGACCGGCCGCTGGGCGATTTCCTCAAGCTCAAGCCGAATCAGGGGACGGTCCTGGTCGTCTTCGATGTCGACGGTCCGAACACGGCGCCGGCCGCCAGGCCGAAGGACTACGTCACCGACGCCTATCGCCGGCAGGGGCTGTACAAATACCGCGACTGGTATGCGAGGGATCCGGCGGCAGGGGACCTGACGGTCTTCGACATCTTCAGCGACACGAACGTCTTCGACACCATGGCCCTCAACAGCGCGGCGAGCGACTCGAAGTACGCGATCCCGCCCGGCGGCACCCCACTCCCGATCGGTCAGCTCAACAAGTTCGACGGGTTCGACGGCCTGTGCCAGAAAGACGATCGGGACCCGAACAAGCGCAGCAACGTGCAGTGCGACCTCTTCCTGTTGTCGTGGACCTTGACCCCGTCGATCCCGATGACCGGAAGGCGACCCTTGGAGCGGACCGCGTTCGCCGGCGCGGAGAGCGCGAACCGCAACCTGACGAGCTATCTCGCCATCCCGAAATACCAGGGGGCCAACGCGAAGAAGCTCTCCATGAATGTGCTGTACACCGATGCGGTGGAGTTCTCGCGGTCGGTCGACCTCGCGTTGATCCGCAACGGCATCGGGTGAGCGCGCTTGCCGGCGGGAGGCGCGACCGCCGCCCGCGATCGCCCCGTCCCGGATGCGGGCCAAGCGGCCGACGGCCCCTAAGTCGTTGCCTCGGTCGCGGCGCTCGGCGCGCCGCAGCAGGCGTCGCAAGCGAGAAAGAAGAGCGACTTCCGGATCGACCTCTGCGCGCCCCAGTCTCGATGGTCCCAGCTCTCGCCTCCGACGTTGTCTCCCGCATAGAGAAGCTGGGCCACGAGGACGTTTCGGAAGGCGCCGATGGCGAAGAGCGCGGCGGTTTCCATCTCCACGACGAGCGCCCCCTCGGCCCGCCTCGCCTGGATCTTCCCGCGCGTCTCGCGGAAGATGGCGTCGGTCGTCCAGGTCTTGCCGAACCGGTACGGATGGTCCTGGCACTCGAGCACCTCGCGGAGGATCTCTAAGCCGCGGGGATGGGCCGCCACCTCGCGGCTGGGCGGGAGGTAGTGATACGAGGTGCCCTCGTCCCGAATCGCGGCGGTGGGAACGATGATCTCCCCCAACGGGATCGTCGGATCGAGCACTCCGGCGCCGCCGCAAGCGATGATCACTCTGGCGCCATGAGCGATCACCCCCTCGAGCAGACCCGCGGCCATGGGCGCCCCGGCGCCGGCATGAAAGATGGCGATGCGGCGCTTGCGATAGGTGATCTGATAGATGGGGTGCTGCCCCATCTCGCTCCGCTGGGTGGTCAGCGGAACCAGGTGGTCGCGCTGGACGATGTCGTCCACGACGTCCTTGAAGAAACACGCCACCGCGAGCTCCGGGATCGAGACCGGCGTGATCGTGCGGTGGGGCTCGATCAGCGCCGACCTCTCCGGATCGAATTCAAGGAGGGGAAAGTCGGGGGTCATGTCACTCCGCCTGAAGCTCGGCCTCTTCGTCGGTGAGGCTGTCGATCTGCTCGATCAGGAGCTCCTGGATCGCCACGCCGAGCCGGCGGACGGTGGGAGATTCGAAGAGGAGGCGCAGAGGGATCTCTAAGTCCAGGGCGTCGTAGACGCGGGCGGTGAACTGGATGGCGAGGAGCGAGTGCGCTCCCAGGTCGAAGAGGTTGTCGTCGAGGCCGATCGGCCCGCGCCCCAGGAGGTCCTGCCAGATGCCGGCGAGGAGCTCCTCGAGCTCGGTCTTGAGATCGCCTTCGGGCTCGGCGGTTGGGACCGTGGGGGCCAGCTCGCGGGCCGGGCGGAGGGCGCGCAGGGCGCCGCGGTCCAGCTTGCCGCTCGGGGTGAGCGGCAGGGCGTCGACGAGTACCAAGTCGGCGGGCACCATGTGCTCCGGCAGGACGCGGCGGAGGGCGTCCTTGAGCTCCCCCGCCTCCGGTCCGGGCCCCGGTCCCGCCGGCACCACATAGGCGGCGAGCCGCATCTCCCCCGGCCGCTCCTCCCGCGCCACCACCGCCGCCTCGCGGACCGCCGGATGGCCGGCGAGCGCCGCCTCGATCTCCCCCGGCTCGATGCGGAAGCCGCGCAGCTTCACCTGGTCGTCGGTGCGGCCGAGGAACTCGATCTCGCCGTCGACCGCGAAGCGCGCCAGATCGCCGGTCCGGTAGAGCCGCTCGCCGGGCCGGCCCAGCGGATGGGGAACGAAGCGCTCCGCCGTCAGGCCGGGCCGGCGGAGGTAGCCGCGCGCGAGGCCCGTCCCGCCGATCCCGCCGATATAGAGCTCGCCGGTCACCCCGAGCGGCACCGGCTGAAGCTCCGGGTCGAGCAGCCAGATACCCAGGTTCGCGATCGGGCGGCCGATGGGGACCGCGCGCCGGGCCGGCCCCGGCAGCGTCCGGTGCGCCGTCACGTCGACCGCCGCCTCGGTGGGACCGTAGAGGTTGTGCAACTCGGCATTCCCGGCATTCCCAGCAGGCCCGGGCGCGCCTCCCAGGAGCTCGTGGAAGCGCGCCGCGAGCTCCGCCGGCAGCGCCTCGCCGCTCGCCATCACCCGCCGGAGCGAGCGGCAGCGGCCGAGGCCCGCCTGCGATATCTGCGCCAGGAAGGCGGAGAGCATCGACGGCACGAAATGGAGCGTCGTCACCCCCTGCTCCTCGATCCGCCGCAGCAGGTAGGCCGGATCGCGGTGGCCGCCCGGCCGCGCCAGCACCAGCCGCGCGCCGACGGCGAGCGGCCAGAACAGCTCCCAGACCGAGACGTCGAAGGAGACGGGGGTCTTCTGCAGCACGCGGTCGGCGGGCGTCAAGCCGTAGGCCCGCTGCATCCAGGCGATCCGGTTGACGATGCCGCGGTGGGTGTTGAGGACGCCCTTCGGCCGCCCCGTCGAGCCCGAGGTGTAGATGACGTAGGCGAGGTTGTCCGCAGAGACGCCGGTGTCGAGCGGGGCGAGCGGGACGAGATCGGCGTCGCCCGCCGGCTGTCCGGTCGCGGCGTCCAGGTCGACTAGGCGGGCGCCGGCGCCCGCCACGGACGCGGAGAGGAGGTCGACCTGCGCCAGGAGCACCGGCGCCCGGAGGCCGTCGAGCCCATCCTCGATCATGAAGGCCAGCCGCTCCGGCGGATAGGACGGGTCGAGCGGCAGGTAGGCGCCGCCGGCCTTCAGGATGGCGAGGAGACCCACGACGAGCGCCGGCGAGCGCTCGGCGCAGATCGCCACCGGCTCGTCGACCCGCACCCCCAGCCGGCGCAGGCGGCGGGCCAGGCGGTTGGCGCGGGCGTCGAGCTCTCTGTAGGTGAGCGATTCGCCCTCGCCGACGACCGCCGTGGCGGTCGGCGTCAGCGCCGCCTGCCGCTCGATCCAGCGGTGGAGAAGGGGATCGGCACTGCCGGCATGGCCGGCAGTGCCGGCGAGCCCCGAGAGGTCCGCCGCCGTGTCGTTCAGCTCGACGGCCACCTGCTGCCGCTCGGCCGGCGACAGCAGCTCGATCGCCGCCACCCGGCGCGACGGGTCGTCCGCCGCCGCCGCCAGCAGGCGGACGAAGTGCCCCGCGAGGCGCGCCATCGAGGTGCGGTCGAAGAGGTCGGTGCTGTACTCGAGCTCGCCGCGGAGCTCTCCTCCCTGTTCGGAGAGGCCGAGGCTCAAGTCGAAGCGGGAGACCCGGGCGGAAGTGTCGAGCCGCTCGACCGCGAGACCGGAGAGGGCGAACGGGACCCGCGGCGTGCTGTTGAACGCGAGCATCGTCTGCATCAGCGGCTGGCGGCTTCTGTCGCGCGCGGGGTTGACCTCGTCCACGATGCGCTCGAAGGGGACGTCGGCGTGGTCGTACGCCGCGAGCGCCGTCCGCCGCACCCGCGCCAGGAGCTCGACGAAGCTCGGATCGCCACCGCCGTCTGTCCGCAGGGCGAGCATGTTGAGGAAGACGCCGATGAGCGGCTCGAGCTCCGGCCGGGTGCGGTTCGCGATCGGCGTGCCGACGGCGAAGTCGGTCTGCCCGGAGAGGCGCTCCAGGAGCGCGTGCCAGGCAGCGAGGACGGTCATGAAGAGGGTCGCCTGGCCGCGCCGCGCGAGAAGGCGGAGGGCACCGGCGAGCTCCGGCGGCAGGTCGAGCTCCAGGGAGTCGCCGCGGAAGCTCGCGATCGGCGGCCGCGGGCGGTCGGCGGGGAGGGTGAGCGCCGGAGTGCCGGCGAGCCGCTCCTTCCAGTGGGCGAGCTGCGCCGCGAGCGCCTCCTCCGGCCAGCCGCGCTGCCAGGCCGCGAAATCGGCGTACTGGAGGGCCAGCGGGGCGAGCGGCGACGGCTCCGCCGCCAACGCGGCGGCGTAGAGGGACGACAGCTCGCGCCGCAGCACCCCCTCCGACCAGCCGTCCGCCGCGATGTGGTGGAGGGTGAGGAGGAGGGCGTGCTCGCGCTCGTCCAGCCGGACCAGCGTGGCGCGGAGCATCGGGCCACGCTGCAGGTCGAAGCCGCGGCGGGCCTCGCGGCCAGCGAGCGCGGCGAGCGCCGGCGCCCGGCGGGCCGGTGGCAGGCCGGAGAGGTCGGCGAGCGGCAGCGGTGTCGGCGGCGATGTCGGCGATATCGGCGATGGGAGGCAGACCTCCTGCCCCGGCTCGCCGTGCGCGACGGCGACGATCCGCGTGCGCAGCGCCTCGTGGCGGCGCACGACCTCGGCCAGGGCGGCGGCGAGCGCCGCCGGCGCGAGCGGCCCGCGCAGGAGGTAGCCCGAGGGGATGTTGTAGGTCGGGCTCTCCGGCGCCAGCCGGTCCATGAACCAGAGCCGCCGCTGCGGGTAGGACAGCGGCAGCACGCCGTGCCGGCTCGGGAGCGGCGTTATCGGCGGCAGCGGCGGCAGCGCCTCCTCCCGCCGGCCGGCCGCCGTCATCGCCGACACTGCCGCCACCGCCGCGGCGAGGCCGGCGACCGTCGGCGCCGCGAACACCCGCTGGACCGGCAGGTCGGCGCCGAAGACCTGGCGGAGGCGCGACAGCAGGCGGGTGACGAGGAGCGAGTGGCCGCCCAGGTGGAAGAAGTCGTCGTCGACGCCGACCGGATGGTCGAGGCCGAGGAGATCCTCCCAGATCCCCGCGATCACCTCCTCGACGGGATTCTTGGGCGGAGTCCGCGGCGCGGCGTCCGCCTCGCCGGCCAGCCGCGGATCGCCGGAGAGCCGCGCCTCGGGCGCCGGCAACGCCCGCCGATCGACCTTGCCGTTGGCGTTGAGCGGCAGCTCCTTAAGGGACACGAAGAGCGACGGTACCATGTGCTCCGGCAGGTTGTCGCGGAGGTGGAGGCGGAGCTCCGAAGGTGTCGGCGATGCCGCCGATGTCGCCGGCATCGGCCCGTCCGCGCCCTTTCCTACGTAGTAGGCGACGAGCCGGTGGCCGCCGGCCGCTTCCGGCACCGTCGTCACCACCGCCTCGCGCACGCCCGGATGGCGGAGGAGGGCGATCTCGACCTCCCCGGGCTCGACGCGGAAGCCGCGCACCTTGACCTGGAGGTCGCGCCGGCCGAGGAAATCGAGCGTCCCGTCCGGCCGCCACCGCGCGAGGTCGCCCGTGCGATAGATTCGGTCCTCCCCCCGCGGGTCCGCCGAGAACGGATCGGGCAGAAAACGCTCGGCGGTCAGCTCCGGCCGGCCGAGGTAGCCGCGCGCTACGCCGGCGCCGCCCACGTAGAGCTCCCCGACGCTTCCGACCGGCAGCGGCGCGAGCGAGCGGTCGAGCACGTAGGCGCGGCTGCCAGAGATCGGCCGCCCGATCGGCACCGACGTCTCGCCCGCCGCGAGCCCCCCCTGCAGGCGATGCAGGCGGTGGGTGGTCGAGAACGTCGTGTTCTCGGTCGGACCGTAGCAGTGGATCAGCTCCACCTCCGGCAGAGCCGCGAGCGCCCGCTCCAGGTGGGCGCGCGACAGGACTTCGCCGCCGGTCAGGAGAGAGCGCAGCCCCGCGAACCCCGCCAGATCCTCGTCGACGGCGACGTGGAAGAGCCCGGTGGTCAGAAAGAGCGTCGTCACCCCGTGGCGCGCCACCGCCGCGGAGAGGTCGGCCAGCGCGTACGGTCCGGGCGGCAGGAGCGCCAGTCGGCCGCCGTGGAGGAGCGGTCCCCAGAGCTCCAGGGTCGCCGCGTCGAACGACATCGGCGCCATTTGGAGGTAGACCTCGCCGGGGCCAAACGGCACATAATCGGCCTCGCGCACCAGCCGCACCACCGCGCGATGGCTGACCTCGACTCCCTTGGGCGCACCCGTCGAGCCCGAGGTGTAGACCACGTAGGCGAGGCTCGCGGGCGGCACGTCGGCATCGGAGGCGATGGGGTCGGCGTCCGCCTCGGCGATCTCGGCGACCTTGGAGAAGACGTCCTCGAACGCCAGTCGGGGCGCCCCCTCGGGGAGAGCCGCCAGCAGGCGCCGCGGCCCCACCACGGCTGTCGGCGCCGCGTCCGCCAGCAGAAGGGCCAGCCGCGTCCGCGGGTAGGAAGGGTCGAGCGGCAGGTAGCCGCCGCCCGCCTTCAGGATGCCTACGAGGGCGATCAACATCTCCGGCGAGCGCTCCGCGACGAGCCCCACCCGCGCGTCGGTCGCGATCCCCAGCCTTCGGAGGCGCCGGGCGATCTCGCCGGAGCGCCGGTCGAGCTCGGCGTAGCTCATCGCGCCCGCCTCCCACGAGACGGCGACCGCGTCCGGCCGCGCCGCCGCCTGGTCCGCGAAGAGGCCGTGCACGGTCCGGCACGGGAAGCCCGACGCCGTGTCGTTCCACTCGGAGGCGAGCTGGTGGCGCTCGGCCGGCGCCAGGAGCGGCAGGTGTGAGAGCGGCAGCTCCAGCGCCACCGAGACGCCGCAAAGGAGCGTCGCGAAGTGCGCGAGGAACCGCTCCGCGGTCGTCGGGTGGAAGAGGTCGGCCGCGTACTCCAGCTCGAGCAGCAGGCTCTGCCCGCCGTCCTCGTCCGCGAGCTCGGTCGCCGCCAGCGAGAAGTCGAGCTTCGCCGTCGTCCGCTCGGGCGAAGGCAGGCGCGCGAGGCGGAGGCCGCCGCCGAGCGACTGCTCCGGCCGCGCGGCGCTCCCCAGCGAGAGCATCGCCTGAACCAGCGGGGCGCGCGACAGGTCGCGCTCCGGCCGCAGCTCTTCGACGAGCGCCTCGAACGGCAGATCCTGGTGGGCGAAGGCGGCGAGCGCCGTCTGGCGCGCCGACGCCAGCACGCTGTGGAACTCCGGGTCGCCTTCGAGCCGCGCCCGGAGGGCCAGGGTGTTGACGAAGAAACCGATCAGCCCTTCGAGCTCCGGCCGGGTGCGGTTCGCGACCGGCGTGCCGACCAGGAGATCCTCCTGGCCGCCCAGGCGCGACAGCGTCGCCGCGAAGGCCGCGAAGAGCAGCATGTAGAGCGTCGCCCCCTCCCGCCGCGCCGCCTGGCGGAGTCGCGTCGCCTCCGGCGCCCCGAGGAGCCGCCGGCGGCCGGCGCCGCGGAAGCTCGCGACCGCCGGGCGCGGCCGGTCCGTCGGCAGCTCGAGGGCCGTCGGCGCGCCGGCGAGCTGTCGGCGCCAATAGGCGAGCTGGCGGCCGAGCACCTCCGGCGGCCAGGCCCGCTGCCAAGCCGCGAAGTCGGCGTACTGGAGGGCCGGCTCGGCCAGGGGCGACGGCGTGCCTTCCCGCGCCGCGTCATAGAGCGCCGCGAGCTCGCGAAGGAGCACCCCCTCCGACCCGCCGTCGTAGACGGCGTGATGAAAGCTCAAGAGGAACGCGTGCTCCAAGGCGCCCAGCCGGACGAGACCGGCGCGCAGGAGGGGTCCCGCGGCGAGGTCGAACGGCCGCTCGGCCTCCGCGGCGCGCAGGCGCGCCAGCTCGGCGCTCCGGCGGGCGGGAGCGAGGGCGCTCAGGGTGCTCAGATCTACCAGCGGCAGCGGCAGGAACCCCGGCTCCCTGGCGTCCGCGATCTCCAGGCGCGGCTCGCCATCGCGCTCGACGAAACGGGCGCTAAGAACCCGGTGACGGCGCACTACCTCGGCGAGGGCGGCGGCGAGCGCCGCCGGCGCGAGCGGCCCGGTGAGGCCGTAGGTGGAGGGTACGTTGTAGGCCGGGCTCCCCGGCGCCAGGCGGTCGAGGAACCAGAGCCGCTGCTGCGCGTAGGAGAGCGGCGCGGCGGCGGCTTCGGCGGCGGCGGCGAGCGGCGCGAGCGGCGGCAGGGCAGGCCCGGCCGTAGCGTCGCCGGAACCCAGAGCCCGAGCCACCGCCGCGGCGAGGCCGGCGATCGTCGGCGACTCGAAGACCTGCTGCACCGGCAGGTCGACCCCGAGGGCCGCGCGGAGGCGCCACAGCATGCGGATGGCGAGGAGCGAGTGACCGCCGAGGTGGAAGAAGCTCTCCTCGACGGAGAGCGCGCGGGGCGCGTGGAGGACACCCAGCACCTCCGCCCAGATCCCGGCGATCACCTCCTCGACGGCGCCGCGGGGCGCGACGACGGCCCGGGGCCCGCCCTCCTCTCCCGCGCCGGCCGAGCTCAGAGGCGACGGGAGCGCCCGCCGGTCGACCTTGCCGTTGGCGTTGAGCGGCAGCTCCGCGAGGGGCACGAAGATCGACGGCACCAGGTGCTCCGGCAGGCGGCCCTGGAGATGGGCGCGGAGCTCCTCCGGCGCCAGCCCGTCCGCGACCTCCGGCACGTAGTAGGCGATCAGGCGGTGGCCGCCGGCCGCCTCCGACTTCTCCGGCATCGCCGTCACCACCGCCTCGCGCACGCCCGGATGGCTCAGGAGCGCGCTCTCCACCTCCCCGGGCTCGACGCGGATGCCGCGCACCTTGACCTGGAAGTCGAGCCGGCCGAGGAAGTCGAGCGTCCCGTCCGGCCGCCACCGCGCGAGATCGCCCGTGCGGTAGAGCCGGTCCTCGCCCCAGGGGCCCCGCGGGTCCGCCGAGAAGGGATCCGGTAGAAAGCGCTCGGCGGTCAGCTCCGGGCGGCCGAGGTAGCCGCGCGCCACGCCGGCGCCGCCCACGTAGAGCTCCCCGACGCTTCCGACCGGCAGCGGCGCGAGCGAGCGGTCGAGCACGTAGGCGCGGCTGCCGGCGATCGGCCGCCCGATCGGCACCGACGTCTCGCCCGCCGCGAGCCCCCCCTGCAGGCGATGCAGGCGGTGGGTGGTCGAAAACGTCGTGTTCTCCGTCGGGCCGTAGCCGTTGATGAGGTCGACCCCCGGCAGGGCCGCGAGCGCCCGCAGCGCGTGGGGGTGCGACAGGACGTCGCCGCCGGCGAGGAGCTGGCGCAGGCCGCCGAGCGGGGCGAGCCCCTCTTCCACCGCAAGGTGGAAAAGGCCGGAGGTCAGCCAGAGCGTCGTCACCCCGTGGCGCGTCACCGCCGCGTAGAGGTCGGCCAGCGTGTACGGCCCAGGCGGCAGGAGCGCCAGCTGGCCGCCGTTAAGGAGCGGCCCCCAGATCTCGAAGGTCGCCAGGTCGAACGACATCGGCACCAGCTGGAGGTAGACCTCGTCGGAGCCGAACGACGCGTAGCCCGCCTCGCAGACCAGCCGCACCACCGCACCATGGCTGACCTCGACCCCCTTGGGCGCGCCCGTCGAGCCCGAGGTGTAGAGCACGTAGGCGAGGCTCGCGGGAGGCACGTCGGCGGAGATGGAGTCGGCGTCCGGCTCGGCGCCCTCGACGACCTCAGCAATGTCGGCGATCTCGGCGATGTCGGCGATGTCGGCGATGCCGGCGAAGACGTCCTCGAGCGCCAGGCGGGGCGCCGTAGCGGGGAGAGCCGCCAGCAGGCGCCGCGGCCCCACCACGGCCGCCGGCGCGGCGTCCGCCAGCAGCAGCGCCAGCCGCTCGCGCGGATAGGCCGGGTCGAGCGGCAGGTAGGCGGCGCCCGCCTTGAGGGCACCCAAGAGCGCGACGACCAGCTCCGCCGAGCGCTCGGCGCAGACGGCGACCCGGGACTCGATACCCGCTCCCAGCCGCCGCAGCCGGCGCGCGACGCGGCCGGCGCGCCGGTCGAGCTCGCCGTAGGTGAGCGCGCCGCCCTCCCAGACGACGGCCGCCGCGTCGGGCCGCGCCGCCGCCTGCTCCTCGAACAGGCGGTGCACGGGGCGGCGCGGGAAGCCCGACGCCGTGTCGTTCCACTCCGCGAAGAGCTGATGGCGCTCGGGCGCGGAGAGGAGCGGCAGGCAGGAGAGGGGCAGCTCCGGCGACTCCGGCGAGGCTGCCGCCCCGGCGACGAGCGCTCCGTAGTGGCCGAGGAGCCGCGCCGCGGTGGTAGCGGTGAAGAGGTCCGCCGCGTACTCCAGGACCAGGGCGAGCTCCGCCTCGTCTCGCTCTCCCGATCCCTCGACCGGCATCTCCATCGCCGAGAGCAGGAGGTCGAGCTTCGCCGTCGATCGCTCGCCCCAGGGGAGCCGCACGAGGCAGAGCCCGATGCCGTCGGTGCCGTCGCCAACCTTGGCCGGGCCGGCGCCCTGGCCGGCACTCTTGCCGGCTCCCTGAAAGCTGAAGAGCGCCTGGACCAGCGGGTTCCTCGACCGCTCGCGCTCCGGCCGCAGCTCCTCGACCAGCATCTCGAAGGGCAGATCCTGATGGGCGAAGGCGGAGAGCGCCGTGTCGCGCACCGCCGCGAGCAGCCGGCGGAAGGACGGATCGCCGGCCGTCCGCGCCCGGATCACCAGCGTGTTGACGAAGAACCCGATCAGCCCCTCGACCTCCGGCCGCGGGCGGTCGGCGACCGGCGTGCCGACGAGCAGATCCTCCTCTCCCGTGACGCGCGAGAGGAGCGCCGCGAAGCCGGCGAGGAGCAGCATGTAGAGCGTCGTCCCCTCCCGCCGTGCCGCCTGGCGGAGCGCCGCCGCCGCCGTCGCCGGCAGGCGGAGCATCGCGGAGGCGCCGCTAAAGCTCGGCGCCGCCTGGCCCGGCCGGCGCGGCCGACGCGGCCGATCGCTCGGCAGCGGCAGCGCCGAGGGTGCCCCCGAGAGCTCGTCGCGCCAGTAGGCGAGCTGCCGCCCGAGCACCGAAGGCGGCCAGGCGCGCTGCCAGGCGGCGAAGTCGGCGTACTGCACGGCGAGCTCGCCGAACGGCGAGGGGCGCCCCGCGAGGGCCGCCCTGTAGAGCGCCGTGAGCTCGGCGATCAGCACCCCCTCGGACCAGCCGTCGTAGACGATGTGGTGCACGGTCAAGAGGAGCGCGTGCTCACCTTCGTCCAGGCGCACCAGGCCGGCCCGCAGCAGGGGGCCGCGGGCGAGGCGGAACGGTCGGCCCGCCTCCTCGGCGCGCAGGCGCGCGAGCTCAGCCATTCGCCGATCGCGCCAATCCCGCCGCTCTCGACCGACCCGCCCATCCCGCCCGATGCCGCGGAGGTCCACCAGCGGCAGCGGCACCCGCCAGGGGGCGCCGATCTCTTGCCGGGGCTCGCCGTCCACTTCGACGAACCGGGTGCGGAGCGTCTCGTGCCGGCGGACGATCTCTGTGAGGCCGGCAGCGAGCGCCGCCGGAGCGAGCGCCCCAGTAATGAGCCAGGTCGCCGGGACGTTGTAGAGCGGGCTTTCCGGCGCCAGGCGGTCGAGGAACCAGAGCCGCTGCTGGGCGAAGGAGAGCGCCGACGGCCCCTGCCGCGGGACCTTCGCGATCGGCGGCAGGGCGCTCTCCGCCCCCCGGCTCTCCCCCCGCCGGGCCGCGGCGACCACGCGCGCCTGCGCGGCCAGGGTGGGGAACGCGAAGACCGTCTGCGCACCGAGCTCCACCCCGAACGTCTGGCGGATGCGCGACAGCAGGCGCATGACGGAGAGCGAATGCCCGCCGAGGTCGAAGAAGTCGTCGTGGGCGCCGATCCGCCGGCTCCTCTCGAAGGGCAGGGCGGCTTCGGCGGCATCGGCGGCATCGGCGGCGGCGTCGGCGGCCGGCCCGCGCCGGGGATCGGGGTCGAGCACGTCCTCCCAGAGCCCGGCGAGCAGCTCCATCACCAGATCGCTCAGGTCGCTCGGATCGCGGAGCGCCGTTGCCATCTCGCCCGATGCCGGCTCGACCGCCGCCGGTTCGAGCGCCTCGGGGGCCAAGAGCGCCCGCCGGTCGAGCTTGCCGACGTTGGTGAGCGGCAGCGCCGCGAGCGGCACGAAGACGGCGGGCACCATGGGCTCCGGCAGGCTCGCACGCAAAAAGGCGCGCAGATCCTCCCGGCTCGCCTCCGCACCCGCCTCCGTCACGTAGTACGCCACCACGCGGTGGTCGCGGCCGCCCTCGGCGAGCCCCACCACCGCCGCCTCGCGCACCTCTGGATGGCGCAGCAGGGCGGCCTCGATCTCGCCGGGCTCGATGCGGAAGCCGCGCACCTTGACCTGAAAGTCGTGCCGCCCGAGAAACGCGAGGGTGCCGTCGGCGCGCCACCGCACCAGATCGCCGGTCTTGTAGAGCCTCCCCTCCTCGAACGGGTTGGGGAGGAAGCGCTCCGCCGTCAGCTCGCGGCGGTCGAGATAGCCGCGCGCGAGCCCCGGACCTGCGAGGTAGAGCTCGCCGGCAGAGCCCACCGGCACGGGCGCGAGCGTCGGGTCGAGCACGTAGGCGCGGCAGGTCGCGATGGGCCTGCCGAGGGTGACCGATCCCTCGGCCAGCGGGCGGCGCACCCGGTAGGTGGAGGTGAAGACGGTGTTCTCGGTCGGTCCATAGCAGTGGATCAGCTCGACCTCCGGCAGCGCCGTGATCGCCCGCTCCAGGTGGTCGCGCGACAGGACGTCGCCGCCGATGAGGAGAGAACGCAGTCCTCTGAGCCCCGAAAGGCCCTCCTCGACGGCGACGTGGAAGAGCCCGGTGGTCAGGAAGAGCGCCGTCACCCCGTGGCGCTCCACCTGCAGGTAGAGGTCGCCGAGTGCAAAGCGCCCGGGCGGCGGCAGCGCCACGCAGCCACCGTTCGCGAGCGGCCACCAGAGCTCGAGCGTCGAGGCGTCGAAGGACAGGAGCGCCACCTGGAGGAAGACGTCCCCGGGGCCGAAGGAGAGGTATCCCGTCTCGCGCACCAACCGCACCACCGCCTCGTGGGTCACCTCGACGCCGTTGGGCGTCCCGGTCGAGCCCGAGGTGTAGAGGACGTACGCCAGGCTCTCCGGCGGCACGTCGGCCGAGAGCTCCTCCGGTGCCGCTGCGGGTGCCGCGGGCGCCCGTGCCATCGTCCGCAGCATCGCCCGCAAACTAGCCCGCGTGTCGCCGCCGTTCGCGCGGTAGACGCCGGCCAGCCGATCGACCAACGCCTTCTGAGGCTCGTCCGCAGGTTCGCCGGGGACGAAGCGGGCGCCGAGCCGGCGGGCGAGCTGCCGGGCCGTCGTCGGATGGACGGCGAGGAGGTCCACCGCGAGCTGCGGCGCCTTGCCCGCCAGCGACGCCAGTGACGCCAGTGACGCCAGCGATGCCAGCGAGCGGCTCGTGCCGACGACCGCCGTCGGCGCCGCGTCCTTGAGCAGGAGCTCCAGGCGCTCCCGCGGATAGGAGAGGTCGATCGGCAGGTAGACGCCGCCCGCCTTGAGAACGCCCAAGACCGCCGCCACCATCTCCGCCGAGCGCTCCAGATAGAGCGCCACGCGCGACTCCGGCCCCACCCCCAGCCGCCGCAGCCGGCGGGCGATGCGGCCCGCCTGCCGGTCGAGCCCGGCATAGGTGAGCGCCCCCCCTTCCCAGACCACCGCCACCGCGTCCGGCCGCGCCGCCGCCTGCTCCTCGAAGAGCTTGTGGAGCGCGCGGCGCGGGAAGGCGGACGCCGTGTCGTTCCACTCGGCGAGCATCTGGTGGCGCTCGGCCTCGCCGAGGAGCGGCAGACGCGAGAGCGGCAGCTTAGGCGTCGCCGCGGCGCCGGCTGAGAGCTCCGCGTAGTGCGCTAGAAGGCGCGCCGCGGTCGCGGCGTCGAAGAGGTCGACGGCGTAGTCGAGCGTAAGGAGGAGCTCTGGCTCTCTTCCTTCACCCTCGACCTGGCGGACGGAGAGGGCTAAGTCCACCGCGAGCTTCCGCTCGCCGGAGGGGAGGCGCGCCGAGCCCTCGTCCGGCGGCGCCCCTGTCGGCCCGGTATCCGGCCCGGTGAAGAGCACCTGGAACGGCAGGCCGGACGCCGGGTCGTGGCAGGGCTCGGCATTCGCCAGCGCCGGCGGAGGCGCCGGCCGCAGAGCGCCGTCGGCTAGCGCCACCAGCCGCTTCCAGGGTGGATCGCCGGTCCACCGGATGCGTACCGGCAGGAGGCCGGCGGCCCCCATGGCTCCGAGGACCAGATCCTCGGCGCCGCTGTAGCGCGCCAGGAGGGCGGCGAGGCCGGCGAAGAGGAACACGTCGAGCGAGACCCTCTCTCGCTCCGCCGCCTGCCGCAGGCTCGCCGTCACCGCCGCCGAGAGGCGCAGCGCGCGGGTCGCGCCGCGGAAGCTAAGGACGGGAGGACGCGGCCGGTCCGCCGGCAGCTCCAGCCCGCTCGGCGCCTCGACTTCGGCGATCACGAGCGGACCTCCGGGGCCTCTGGCACGAAGGCGACCGGCCGGCCGTCAGCGGCGACTGGTGGGCCGTCTTCGGCCCTGGGCGCCGCGGCGAGCGCACGTTCGATACAGGAGCGGAGGCGATCCGCCAGACCGTCGACCGCGGGGGGCATCAGCATGGAGTAGTGGTCTGCAGCCATCTCATGAACCTCGACGGGCTCGCCGGCGAGCGCCGACCAGCCGTTGGTGGGTTCGGGGGACGTACGGGGGCGGAAGAGGGTCAGGCGGTCGTCGCCGGGCCGTGGTCGGTAGGCGGCATTGGCGCGCACGTTGGCACGATAGACATCGAGGAGCGACCGGACCTGCGCCGGGCGCAGGCTGGCCCGGAGCAGGCCGGTCTCGTGCGCCCGGGCGAGGAGCCAATCGAGGGCCGCCGCCTCGTCCATCCCCGGCGGCTCCCCGTCGAGCCAGGAGGCGTCCCGCCCCTGGATTCCCGCCTGATCGCGCAGGTAGAGGCGGACGATGTCGTCTTCGCGCTCGTGCGCCGGCATCGGTACGAACGTCGACGCCCAGGGCGCCCAGCTGTCGAAGAGCGCCACGAGCGCCACCGGCCGGCCGCGCTGCCGCATCTGGCGCGCCATCTCGAACGCCACGGCGCCGCCGAACGACCAGCCGCCCAGCAGGTAGGGGCCGTGCGGCGCGGCGGCCTCGACCGCGGCGGCGTACTGGGCGGCCATCGCCGGGAGATCGTCGACCGCGCGCCCCCCCGCGAGGCCCGCCGCCTGGATGCCGTAGAACGGCTGCTCCCCGCCCATGAGGCGGGCGAGCTCGCGATAGGAGAGCACCGCGCCGCCGATGGCGTGCACGCAGAAGAACGGCGGCCTCGTAGCGGCGGCCGCCGGGAGCTCCGGCCGCAGGTCGACGAGGAGCGTGGGTCGCGGGTCGACGAGGAACGCGGGCGCGCGCCGGGCGCCGCCGGAGCCGGCCAACGCGCCGCGGGAGCCGGCCTCGCCGCGGATGCGCTTCGCGAGGAGCTTCCGCTTGGCGAGAGAGAGAGATTCCAGGCTCCGGGCCGGCTCGCCGAGCTCCTTCGCTGCGGTGGCCGCGTTGGCCGTGGGCGCCGCCGCGGGCGCGGGGGCGGCCTTCGTCTCGGCTGGGCCGGCGAGCGCCGGGTTGCCCGCCTCCACGGTGCCGTCGGCGAGGAAGCGGGCGCGGCCGGCGGGAGCGGCCGAAGCGCCCGCCGGCGTGCCCCAGATCCCGATCGGCGCCGGGCCGTCGTCCAAGCGCACCGCCTCGCCCCACTCGACCGTCACCTGATGGCGTTCGCCCGCGGAGAGGAGCGGCAGCTCGGTGAGCGGCCGTGCCGGGTCCGCCACCGCGCCCGCCAGGAGCGCCTCGAAATGTCCCCGCCAGCGCAGGACCGTCGTGAGGTCGAAGAGCTCCTGATTGTAGGAGAAGCTCACCCCCAGACGGCCGCCGACCTCGGCCAGGTCGAGGGCGAGGGCGAAGTTGTTGCCGCCCTCGGTCACCTCGACCGGGAACGGCGCGACCTCGGCGCCGGGGACCGCGATCGCCGGCCTCGGCGGTTGTGAGAGGAAGAAAACCTCGAAGAGGGGGGGCTCCCCCGGCCGCTCCGCGCGGAGCGCCTCGGCGAGGTGCGAGAACGGCAGGTCCTGGTGGTCGTAGGCGGCGAGGGTCGCCCTGCGCGTCCGTCTGAGGAGCTCGCCGAAGTCGGGGTCGCCCGCCGCCGCGGCGCGCAGGGCCAGGGTGTTGGTGAAGTAGCCGAAGAGCGGCTCTACATCGGCGTGGGTCCGGCCCGCGGTGATCGCCACGACCGCGAAGTCGCCCCGGCCGGTGTGCCGGCGCAGGAGGCCCGTGAAGGCGGCGAAGAGCGTCATGAAAAGGCTCGCCCCCTGGCGGCGCGAGAGGGCGCTTAAAGCTGCGGTCTTGGCGACGTCGAGCTCGAGCTCCAGGTTGCCCGAGCGGAAGGGCGAAGCACCGCTCACCCCCCTCCAGTAGCGCCCCGCCTCCGGCGTCCGGTCGAGAGGCAGGTCGAGGCGCGGCACGCCGGCGAGCCGCGTGAGCGCGGCGCCCAAGAGGCGCTCCAACGCCTCGCCCTGGAGCCAGGCTCGCTGCCAGATGGCGAAGTCGCGAAACTGGAGGGGGAGCTCGGGGAGCGGCGAGGGGAGGCCGGCGAGCGCGGCGCCGTAGAGCGCCGTCAGCTCGCGCGCCAGGACGCCCATCGACCAGCCGTCCGACATGATGTGATGGAAGGTCAGGAGGAGGACGAATTCCTCCTCCTCCCGGCGGAGGAGGACCGAGCGCAGGAGGCGCCCGCGCCCGAGATCGAAGGAGAGTGTCCTCTCGACCACGACGAGGTGTTCCATCTCGCGCCCCACCACGGCGGGCGGCAGGCCGCAGAGGTCCACGAGCGGCAGAGGAGGCCGCCAGGGAGGGTCGACCCGCTGCAGGGGCCTGCCCCCGACCGAGACGAAGCGCGTGCGGAGAGCCTCATGGCGGTCGACCTCCGCGGCGAGCGCCGCGGCGAGCGCCGGCACCGACAGCGCGCCGCGGAGCGCCAGCGCGAGCGGCACGTTGTAGACCGGGTCGCCCGGCGAGAGCTGGTCGAAGAACCAGATCCGCTCCTGGGTGAACGACAGCGGCGCCTCGGTACCGCGGGGCGCCCGCACGAGCGGCGGTGCCCCGGCGGTCGCGCCGCTCCCCCGCAGCCGCTCGACCTCCACGGCCAATGCCGCCACGGTCGGGCGCTCGAAGAGGGCGCGCAGCGGCAGCTCCACGGAGAACGCCTTGAGCACCCGCGAGGTCACCTGTGCCGCGACGAGCGAGTGGCCGCCCAGGGCGAAGAAGTCGTCCTCCACTCCCACGCGCTGCCGATCGAGCACCTCCTCCCAGATCCCGGCGAGCACCTCCTCGACAGGACTGCGCGGCGCCAGGTACGCTCCGCCGCTCCCCCGCTCTTCCGGCGCCGGGAGGGCCGCGCGGTCCACCTTGCCGTTCGGGGTGAGCGGCAGCCGATCGAGGAGCACCCAGGCCGCCGGCACCATGTAGCCGGGCAACCGCTCGGCGAGGAAGGCGGCGAGCGCCTGCGGCGTAGGATCGGGCTGGGCGGCGGCGCTCACGTAGCCGACCAGCCGCACGTCGCCCGGGCGGTCCTCGCGCGCCGTAACCGCCGCCTCGCGCACCCCCGGGTGCTCGGCGAGCGCCGCCTCGATCTCGCCGAGCTCGATGCGGTAGCCGCGCACCTTCACCTGGCGGTCGATCCGTCCGAGGTATTCGAGGTCGCCGTCCGCGCGCCAGCGCGCCAGGTCGCCGGAGCGGTAGAGCCGGAGCCCGCCCTCCCGGCCGGCGAAGGGATCGGGTACGAACCGCTCCGCGGTGAGGGCGGGGCGAGCGAGATATCCCCTCGCCACCCCGGCGCCGCCCACATGGATCTCCCCCGGCACGCCGATCGGCACCGGCCGGCCGCCGCGGTCGAGCAGGTGGAGCGCCAAGTCGGACAGCGGCCGGCCCACGGCGCTCCCCGGCCGCGCCAGGTCGCTCTGCCGCAGCCGTCGCCAGGTCGTGTGCACCGTCGTCTCCGTGATGCCGTACATGTTGATCAGGAGCGGCCGCTCCTCGCCGTGGCGCTCAAGCCAGGGGCTAAGCGAAGGAAGATCCAGCGCCTCGCCGCCGAAGACCACCAGGCGCAGGTCCGAGACCATCGCATCGTCCGCATCGTTACGCGCCAAGGCCGACTCCTCGGCCCAGAGGAGCTGCCGGAAGGCCGAGGGCGTCTGGCTGAGCACCGTCACCCGCTCCCGGCGCAGCAACTCGTAGAACGCCTCGGTCGAGCGGGCCGTCTCACTCGGCACGACGACGAGCCGCCCGCCGAAGGCGAGCGCCCCCCACAGCTCCCACACCGAGAAGTCGAAGGCGATCGAGTGAAAGAGGGTCCAGACGTCGTCGGGACCGAAGGAGAAGGCCTGGAGGATGGCGGCGAAGAGACGCGCGGCGTTCGCGTGGCTGACCTCGACGCCCTTCGGCCGGCCGGTCGATCCCGAGGTGTAGATGACGTAGGCGAGGTCGCCGGGATGGCACGGACTCCGTTGGGCTCCGAGGACCGGCGACTGGCTGCGCGGAGCGCCCGAAGGAGCCGGCCCGCAGGACCCAACGGAGTCGGTACCGACCTCGCCGGCGGTCTCATGACCGGCGGCGAGCGCGTGCAGACCGACCACCCGCGCGGCGCCCGCCGGCAGGCGCTCGCGGAGAGGCTCCGCGACCAGGAGGACCGGGGCCCCCGCGTCGGCGAGCGTATACGCCAGGCGCTCCGTGGGATGGGCGGGGTCGAGCGGCAGGTAGGCCCCGCCGGCCGCGAGGATCGCCAGCACTCCCAGGATGAGCTCGGGCGAGCGCTCGGCGCAGAGCCCGACCAGCATGCCCGGCCCGACCCCGAGCGCCGCCAGCCGGTGCGCCATCCGGCTCGACCTTCGCGCCAGCTCGCCGTAGGTCAGAACCTGGTTACCGGAGACCAGCGCGGAGACCAGCGCGGAAACCAGCGCCACCGCGTCTGGACGCCGCGCCGCCTGCGCCGCGAAGAGCTCGTGCACCGGGGTCGCCCCGCCTGCGACGGGCGCCGCGTCGCTCCACTCGCGGAGGAGCTGCTGCCGCTCCGCGGCGGAGAGCGGCAGGCCGATGCTCATCAGCTTTTTCTCGCCATCGTCCTCGCCCTCGCCGGCGAGGCCGCTCTTGAGGGACGCCGCGAGCGTGGCGAACAGGCCCTGCAGATATCCCAGGCGGCGCTCCACGGTCGTCGCGTCGAAGCGGGCGCGGTCGTAGCCCAGGGAGAGGAGCAGCCGGTCGCCGCCCGGCACGACGGTGAGGGTGAGGGGATAGTGGGTCTGCTCGATGACCTCGACCTCAGTGATTCGGCGGCCGAGGGCGCTGGCGCGGATCGCCGCCTGCGGGTAGTTCTCGAAGACCAGCACGCTGTCGAAGAGCGCCGTCCCGCGAGCCACCGGGCTCACCTCCTGGATACGCACGAGCGGGGCCGCCTCGTGCTGGCGGAGCTCGGCCTGAGCGGCCTGGAGGCCGGCGAGCCAGGACGAGACGGGCGCCTCGTCCGGCAGGCGAACCCGTGCCGGCAGGGTGTTGATGAAGAGCCCCAGCATCGCCTCGACGCCCGGCAGCTCCGGTGGCCGTCCCGAGACGGTGACGCCGAAGACGACGTCGCGCTCGCCGCTCGCGCGGCCGAGGAGGAGCGCCCAGGCGCCCTGGGCCAGGGTGTTCAGGGTGAGCCCGCGGGCGCGGACGGCGGCCTGAAGCGCCGCGGTCTCCGCTGTAGAGAGGCGCAACTCGGCGACCGCCGGGGCGGCCGGGCCGGCCGGGTCGGGCGCCGTGTCGAGGGCCGGCGCCGGGCGGTCCGCGGCGAGCGGCGTGGGCGCCGTGGAGCCAGCGCCGAAGCCGGCCAGGTAGGCGCCGAAAAAGTCGTCGTCCAAAGCCGGGTCGCGGCGCGACAGCCAGGCGATGAAGTCGCGGTAGGGCGGCCGCGCGGGGAGCGCCGGCTCGCGGCCGGCGGCGAGCGCCTCGTAGCAGGCGGCGAAGTCGCCGATGAGCGCCGCGTAGGACCAGCCGTCCAAGAGGGCGTGGTGATGGCTCCAGAGGAAGCGCCAGGCGCGCTCGCCCGTGCGCACCAGGGTCCAGCGCAGGAGCGGTGGCCGCGCCAGGTCGAAGCCGCGGAGGCGGTCGGCGCGCACCAGCGCCGCGAAGCGGCGCTCCCGCTCGGGCTCCGCGAGCGGGCGCCAGTCCTCCTCGACGATCTCGACCGCGACCTGCCGGTGGACCGCCTGGAGGGGCCGCGGGAGGTCGCCGCCGTGGAAGGAGGTGCGGAGGACCGGCCTGGCGGCGACGATCCGCCGCCAGGCCTCGCGGAAGGCCGCGAGGTCCAAGTCCCCCTCGAAGGTGGCGTGGAGCTGCTCGACGTACGCTCCCGAGCCCGGCGCATACAGGCTGTGGAAAAGGAGCCCCTCCTGCAGCGGAGAGAGCGGATAGACGTCCTCGATGTCGGCGATATTGGCCGGAAGCCGGGCGAGGTCCGCCGCGGAGATGGGCGCGGGGATGGGCGCGAGCGGATCGGCCCCGGCTGCCGTCAGAACACGGGAGCGGGCGCCGGCGGCGAGCTCTCGGAGGCGGGCGAGGAAGTGCTCGGCGAGCCCGCGCACGACCTCCTCCGCGAGGCGGTGCGCGCCGTAGGTCCAGGTCACCTTGAGGTGCCCGGCGACGATGAAGGCGACGACGGCGAGCGCATGGCTCAGCCCGGCGCGCGGGCTCTGCGACGGGCCTACCGGCTCGCCGGCGGCGGCGAACGGCGAGTCGGCGGGGAGCGCCGCGTCGAGCTGCCCCAGATAGTTGAAGCTGACCGGGGAGGATGGCCGGTCGCGGAGGGCGGCCGCCGCCGGGTGCTCGGAGAGGTAGCGCAGGAGCCCGTAGCCGAGGCCGCGCCCCGGCACGGCGGCGAGCTGGCGGCGGACGGCGGCGAGGGCCGCCTCCGGGCGCGGGTCGTCGCCGGGCACGAGGCGCACGGGGTAGAGGCTGGTGAACCAGCCGACGCTCCGCGAGAGGTCGAGATCGCCGCCCCGGTCCCCTCCGACCTCCTCGCGGCCGTGCCCCTCGAGGTCGATGCATACGGCGCCGCCAGCGCCGCCAGCGCCGCCGGAGTCGGCGAGCCTTGCGGCGAGTGTTGCGGCGAGCGCGGCGACGAGGGCGTCGGCGATCGAGGCGCCATAGGCCGCCGGGAGCACACGCAGGAGATCGGCGGTGTCCTCCAAGCCGAGCTCGACGGCGACGCTGGCGGCGGTCGCCACCGTGTCCTCGGCGGCATCGGCTTCGGCAGGGGGTGCCGGCGCGGTCTGCGCCAGCCAGAAGGCGATCTCGGGCTCGGCCGCCATCGTCCGCGCCTGCTCGGCGAGCCGCTCGGCCCAGCGCCGGAACGAGGCGGTCCGCGGCGGCAGGCGAGCCGGCTCGCCGCGGCCGATCTGGCGCCAGGCCGTCGCCAGGTCGTCCAGGAGGATGCGCCAGGAAACTCCATCGACGGCCAGGTGATGGACGGCGAGGAACAGCCGCGCCTCGCCCGCCGGCAGATCGAGCCAGAGGGCGCGGAGGAGGGGTCCGGCCGCGAGGTCGAGGCTCTGCTGGGCGGCCGCGGCAGCCGCCGTGACCGCCGCTCGCACCCGTTCCTCGGCCAGCCTTGAGAGATCGATCCGCGCCATTTCCTGTCGCCCGGCGATCTCCGGGCTCGCCGGCGGCGCTTCCGGCTGCGGGGCGAGGCGCCGCTGGCGCCAGCGCCCTTTCTCGCGCCAGAAGCGCAGGCGCAGGGCGTCGTGGTGAGCGGCCAGGGCGGCGATCGCCCGCGCCAGGGCGGCGGGGGGGGCCGGCGGCCGCTGCACGGCGAGCAGGAGCGCCTGGTTGAAGTGATGGGGATCGGCGGGCTCGCGGTCTAAGAACCAGCGCTGAATAGGAGTCAGGGGCACCTCGCCGGCGGCCACGTCCTCCTCAAAGGCGCCGGCCGGCTCGACGGTCTGGGTGTTCGGCTCGGCTTTTTCCTCGATATTGGCGGCGAGCCCGGCGATCGTCGGGTGCAGGAAGAGCTGCCGCGGGGTGATGCGGCAGCCCGCCTGGCCCGCCCGCGCCACCACCTGGAGGGAGAGGATCGAGTCGCCGCCCAGAGCGAAGAAATTGTCGTGGACCCCCACCTCCGGCAGCCGCAGAACCTCGGCCCAGAGGCCGGCGAGGAGCTCCTCGACCGGGCCGCGCGGGGCGCTGCGCTCGGCCGCGCCGGCGCGCGCCGCGGCCGCGGCTTCGGCTTCTTCGAACGCCGGGAGCGCCGCGAGAGCCGCCAGCGCCCGCAGGTCCACCTTGCCGTTGGGCGTCAGCGGCAGCGCGTCGAGCCGCACGATGGCGGCCGGCAGCATCGGCTCGGGGAGCGTCCTCGAAAGCCGGGTCCGCAGGTCGGCCGCCGTGTGCTCCATGGGAGCGGCGGCATAGGCGACATAGGCGACGAGGCGACGCACACCGTCGCGCTCGCGCGCCACGACCGCCGCGGCGCGCACGCCGGGGCAGGCGGCGAGGGCCGCCTCGACCTCCCCCAGCTCGACGCGATGGCCGCGGATCTTGACCTGGCGGTCGGCGCGGCCGAGGAACTCCAGCTCGCCGTCCGGCCGCCACCGCGCCAGGTCGCCGGTCTTGTAGAGCCGGGCTCCGCGGCCGCCGCCACCGGCGCCGAAACCGAAGCCGTCGGGCAGGAAGCGCTCGGCGGCGAGCTCCGGCCGGCCGAGATAGCCGCGGGCGAGCGCCGTGCCGCCGACGTGCATCTCCCCCGCGACGCCTACGGGGACGAGCCGTCCGTGGCGGTCCAGCAGGTGCACCTCAAGATGGGCGAGCGGCCGCCCGATCGGGCTCGCCGGGCTCGCCGGGATCGCCGCCGTGGCCAGGTCGGCCCTGCCGAGCGGCCGCCAGGTGGCGTGCACCGTCGTCTCGGTGATGCCGTACATGTTGACCAGCCGCGGCCGGGTCTCCCCGAAGCGACCGAGCCAGCCGGCGAGGAGCGCCGGATCGAGCGCCTCGCCGCCGAAGATCACCAGCCGGAGATCCGGCAGGCCACCGCCGCTACCGCCGCCATCGCCGCCCGCGCTGCCTGCGCCGTCCGCGAGCACCGCGGGCGCGAGCTGGGCGAAGGCCGAGGGGGTCTGGTTCAAGACCGTCACCCGCTCGGCGGCGAGGAGCCGCAGGAGCTCCTCCGGCGCGCGGCTGACCGCGTAGGGCACGACCACCAGCCGGCCGCCGTGGGCGAGCGCCCCCCACATCTCCCAGACCGAGAAATCGAAGGCGTAGGAATGGAAGAGGGTCCAGACGTCGTCCGGCCCGAAGCCGAAGAGCGGACGGGTGGCGGCGAGCAGGCGCGAGACGTCGCCGTGCGTGACCGCGACCCCCTTCGGGCGCCCGGTGGATCCCGAGGTATAGATGACGTAGGCGAGACGGTCACCCCCGGAGTCGGAGCCAATACCGGAGCCGAGCGGCGCCGCGGCCTCCGTCGCCTCCTCCGCGCCGCCTTCTCCTGCATCCGCCGCCACCAGCTGCGCTCCGTGCGGCGGCAGGCGGGCGGCGAGCTCGGGGCGGGAGACGAGCACGCGCGCCCCCGAGTCGTCGAGCATGAAGCCGAGCCGCTCCGGCGGATAGGTCGGATCGAGCGGCAGGTAGGCGCCGCCCGCCTCGAGCACCGCCAAGAGGGCCACCACGAGATCGAGCGAGCGTTCGAGGCAGATCGCCACCAGCGACTCCGCGCCCACGCCCCGCCGCCTGAGGACCGCGGCGAGCCGCCCGGCGCGTCCCGCCAGCTCTCCGTAGGTGAGCTCGCCGCCGCCCTCCCCCTCGCCCGGCGCGCCCGGCGGGGCGGTGAGCGCGATCGCGTCCGGCGTCCGCGCCGCCTGGGCGGCGAAGCGCTCGTGGAGGGGAACCCCGGCGATCTCGGCGAGCTCGGCGGGCGCGGCTGGCGGCGCCGGGTTCCACTCGGCCACCATCTGCTGGCGCTCCGCCTCGGACAGCATGGGGAGATCGCCGAGCCGCGGGCCGGCTGCTCCTGGGGCCGCGCCCAGCGCCTCGCCCAGCGCCTCAAGGAGGCGCGCCCAGTGGGCGAGGAGGCGCGCCGCCGTCGCGGCGTCGTGGTGCTCGGGGTCCCAGGCCAGGCGAAGCTCCAAGTCCTCTCCGGCCGGTGCCGCGATCGCCGTCAGCGGATAGCTCGTCCGCTCGCGGAAGCGCACCTCGCCGAGCGCCAGGCTGGAGTCCTTCGGCAAGATCGGCTGCGGGTAGTTCTCGAAGACGAAGAGGCTTAAGGCGAGCGGCGTGCCCGGCGGCAGCTCGCTCCAGCCCTGGATCCGCGGCAGAGGGGTCGTCTCGAAGGCCTGGCGCGCGAGCTGGCTCTCCTGGAGCCCGGCGAGCCAGGCCCCCACCTCCGCCCGGGGGTCGAGCCGCGCCCGCACCGGCAGCGTATTGATGAAGAGGCCGATCATCGACTCGATCCCGGCGAGCGGGATGCCGCGCCCGGAGACCGTCGTGCCGAAGACCACGTCGTCCGCGCTCCTCCGCTCGCCGGCATGGCGCCCGAGGTAACGCCCGAGGAGGGACGCCCAGGCGCCCTGGAGGAGCGTGTTGAGGGTCAGCCGATGCCGCCGCGCGAGCTCCGAGAGCCGGGCGTACGGCTCGCCGCCGAGGGTCCGCTTGCAGTCGTCGGGGTCCTCGGGGGCGGAGACGGCGACGGGGCGCGGCAGGTCGACCTCGGTGGGCTCCGTGAAGCCGGCGAGGTCGCGCCGGAAGAAGGCCTCGGCGGCGGCCAAGTCCTGCCGCTCGACCCAGGTGATGTAGTCGCGGTAGCGGCGCGGCGCGGGGAGCGTGAGGTTTCGGCCGGCGGCGCCGCCGGCAAAGGCGGCATAGAAAAGGAGCACCTCCGAAAGGACCAACGGTAGCGACCAGCCGTCCAAGAGCAGATGGTGAAACGTCCACACCAGCCGGTGCTCGCCGGCGCCGAAACGCAGGAGAGCGATGCGCAGGAGGGGCGCCCGCGCCGCCTCGAAACCCCGCTTTCGATCCTCGGCCAGGAAGCCTTCGAAGCGCGCCTCGCGCTCGCCGGCCGCGAGAGGGCTCCAATCCTCGCTCACGAGCGGCAGCGCGACTTTGCGCTGCACCGCCTGGAGAGGCCGCTTCTGGCTCTTCCACACGAACGCCGTGCGGAGCACCGCGTGCCGTTCGATCACCCGCTCCCAGGCGCGCGCGAAAGCGGCCGCGTCGAGCGGCCCGACGAGCGCGCAGCTCAGCTGCTCGACATAGACCCCCGACTCCGGGGCGTACAGGCTGTGGAAAAGGATCCCTTCCTGCAGGGGGGACAGCGGGTAGACGTCTTCAAGGTTCCGCGTCGCCATATCTACCTAGTGTTCCATGATCGCAGAAGAGGACAGCCGCGGCAACCGTTAAAAGCTGTAAATGCTGAACTTAAAGCCGGCGGCTCGCATCCAGGGGTCCCGTCAAAGTCGGCTGTTCTGGATCCTGGGCGTAGGGCACACAGGCTCGACCGCTACGCGGCCTTCCCTGAGGGGTTCAGCTCCAGCCCGGGCTCGACAAAGTTTGCCGCGCCCCTCGGGAAACTTCTCCGGCCCCGGGAAAGTTATCCGGGCCTTGGGAAAACTTTCTCCGGCTCTGGGAAAGTCTTCCGGGGGCTCGCGGAAAGTTTCCCCAGGGCTCGGAACGTCTTCCCTGGGCTGAGGAAAGTTTCGCATGTTGCGATTGCCTCTTCTCCGAGCTCTTCAGCGCTCTGGCGAGCCAAGGTACTCGGTGGTCCTGGGCCGGGAGCCTTTTCCGATAAGCTGTCAGACGCTGTGCGCGTGGTCCCCGCCGTCAGCCTTGATCCTTGCCTTTTGGACCTTGATAGCTCAAACCCTTATCCCGGTGCGGCTCACGTCAACCCCTACCTACCGTCATCCTGAGAGAGCCCTAGCGACCGAAGGAACTGGGCGGCGGAAAGCTCCCTTCCCCCAGGTTCTTCGCTTCGCTCCAGAATGACACGAGGGAAGGGAGGAGATTCGCGGTTCTTCAGTGACCGCTCTATAGGTGCTCGGCGGTCCAGCGGATAGCAAATAGATCGCTCAGATCGCCCAAAACCCCTTCCTCTTCCGCCTCTTTCCTGCTACGCTCCCACCATCGAGAGGATTCGCCTCTCGTCCAAAACAAGCGAGGCCGAACAGAGCGCTAACTCTGTCCGACCTCTAGCCACGCAGGAGATTAGACCTCATGCGCAGCCGGCACCATGCTACCAGTGTCCCTCCCTCCCCTCTCGACAACGCCTTTTCCACCGCCTACCTGGCCCACCTGCGCGAGCAGGACGAGACCCTGACCGCCGCCGAAGCGGAGCTCGCCGGTCCCTGGAAGAGCGAGCCGGTCCCCGGCAAGCCCGGCGCCGTCGCCGTCCTTCGCGCCTGGGAAGAGCTGGCGGCCGGCGATCGGCCGGTCGCGGTCCTCTGGCACGAGGAGCGCGCGAGCCTCCTCGCCCTCCTCCTTCCCGTTCTCGATCGTGAGCCGCTCTTCTATATCGAGGACGAAGAGACCCCCGACGGCTACCCCCTGACCGCCGTCTACGGCGAGCAGGGCTCCCAGATCGCCGGCTGGCTCGACCGCTCGGAGCCGCGCTGGGCGGAGGGGCTCCACCTTCTCGAAGCGATCGTCCGTTGGCCCTGGGCGCTCGCCATCCTCCTGGAGGTGGCCGGACCGGGCGCCGAAGAGCAGGTGGGGAAGATCCGCGCCCGGCGGCAGCGGGTGTAGAAGCGAGGAGCCTTCAAGCGGGCGGGGAAGCCAGGGGCTCCCCTGCCCGCTGCAGGCGACCCGGGACTGGGGCGCAAGGGGGCGCAAGTTTTCGCAAAGCGAGACGCCCCCCTCCTAACCTCCCCCCTGACCCAACCACCTCCCGCCCAGGGGGGAGGGACCCGCCCGCCCTGCGATACTGAAGCCGCCCTCGCCTCAGAGGTTGTGAAAAAATCAGTTCGGCGCACAACAGGGCCTTCGTAGGGCGTCTCCGCAGGCCGCAAATGCCTGCTTCTGGAGGCGTTGGAGACGCGCTGGCGGTCGTGGTCAAGGATAGGACCGTGGTAGCGGCTGCGCGTCTCTACCCCGCTCCATCCTCGCCAGGGCGATTTCTTCACAGCCTCTCAGGGCACCTACGGATTCGACTTTGACGGGACCTTGGCGGTTGCAAATACTGAACTTAAAGCCGGCGCCTCGCATCGTCTTCACGTTGACCCACCACCGGCCTTATGCGAAGCTGTCCGGTCATGGAAACCCTCTGGAGTGACGTCCGCTTCGGGATGCGAAGCCTGCGCCGCTCGCCGCTCACCGCCGGCGCCGCTCTCCTCGCGCTGGCGCTCGGGATCGGCGCCAACTCCGCCATCTTCAGCGTCGTCAACGGCGTGCTGCTCGAGCCGCTGCCCTACCCCGATCCCGACCGCATCGTGCTCATCCATGAGAGCAACCCGGGGATGGGTTTCCCGACCTTCAGCGTCGCCAGCCAGAACTTCCTCGACTGGCGGCAGCAGAACCGCTCGTTCACGGCGTTGGCGGCGCTGGACTCGAAGAGCGTCAGCCTGACCGGCCGCGGCGAGCCGCAGAAGCTCCGGGCGGAGACGGTCTCGGCCGAGTTCTGGCAGGTCTTCGGCGTCGCCCGGATGCCCGGCGGCGTCGGCCGCGTCTTCACCGCCGCGGAGGACACGCCGGCCAACCACCGCGTGGCGGTGCTCGCCGACGGCTTCTGGCGGCGCCGCTTCGGTGCCGATCCGGCGATCGTCGGCCGCAGCCTGACGCTCGACGGCGAGAGCTACACGGTCGTCGGCGTGGCGCCGCCCCGCTTCGCGTTCCCCGCCCGCCGCGACCTCTGGCTGCCGCTCGCCGTCGATCCCGCCAAGGCCGACCGCGCCCAACATACGTACCTCGTCGCCGGCCGCCTCCGTCCGGGCGTGTCGCTCGAGAGCGCGACCACCGAGATGGTGGGCCTCGCCAGCCGCCTCGCCCACCTCTTCCCGACGACGAACGAAGGGTGGACGGTGCGCTTGATCGGGCTCAAGGAGCAGATCGTGAAGCCGATCCGGCCGGCGCTCCTGGTGCTGGTGGCGGCGGTGGCGGCGGTGCTCCTCATCGCCTGCCTGAACGTCGCCAACCTCCTGCTGGTCCGCATGGCGGCGCGCGAGCGCGAGCTCGCCGTGCGCACCGCGCTCGGCGCCAGCCGCGGCCGCCTGGTCCGCCAGGTGCTCACCGAGAGCGTCCTCCTGGCGCTCGGCGGCAGCCTCCTCGGGCTCCTCCTGGCGATCTGGGGAGTGCACGCCCTGGTCGCCCTGGGGGGCACCAAGATCCCGCGCGCCGACTCGATCGCCGTCGATTGGAAAGCGCTCGCCTTCACCTTGAGCGTCGCCGTCGGCACCGGCCTCCTCTGCGGCCTCGTCCCCGCTCTCCAGAGCTCCGGCAGGCATCTCCACGACTCGCTCAAGGAGGGCGGGCGGGCCGTCGCCGGCGGCGCCCGCGGGCGCCTCGCGCGCCAGGCCCTGGTGCTCTCCGAAGTGGCGGTCGCCTTGGTCCTCCTGGTCGCGGCGGGACTCCTCATCAAGAGCTTCTCCCGCCTGCAATCCCTCGATCCCGGCTTCCGTTCCCAGGGGGTCCTCACCCTCGCCCTGTCGCCGGCGGAGCTCCGCTATAAAGAGCCCAAGCAGCAGCTCGCCTTCTATCGCGAGCTGCTGGCGCGGGTCGCGCGGCTGCCCGGCGTCGACCAGGCCGGGACCGCGTACCCGCTGCCGCTCGGCAACGACGTGATGATCCTGAACTTCGCGGTCGGCGACCGACCCTACCCGCGGCCGCAGGACGCTCCGGCGGCGAACGTGCGGTGGGCCTCCCCCGGCTTCTTCCGCGCCTTGGGCGTGCGGCTTCTCAAAGGAAGGGTCTTCGACGATCACGATACCGACACGACGACCCCGGTCGCGGTCCTCAACCGCACGCTCGCCAACCAGCTATGGCCGGGCGGCGAGGCGCTCCAACAGCGCCTCACGCTGGATGATCCGCACCAGCCGCCCGTGCGCTGGATGACGGTCGTCGGGGTCGTCGGCGACGTGCGCCACGACAGCCTGGACGAGGACCCCGGCAACGAGATCTACACCGCCCAGCTGCAGAGCCCGATGCTCAACGGCACCCTCGTCGTGCACACCGCCGGCGACCCGCAGAAGCTCGCGACGCCCATCCGCCGGATCGTGCAGGATCTCGACCCCGATCTGCCGGTCGATCAGGCGCAGACGATGGACGAGGTGATCGCCGCCTCGCTCGCCTCGAACCGCTTCAACACCGTGCTCTTGGGCCTCTTCGCCGGGCTCGCCCTGGTGCTCGCGGCGGTCGGCGTCTACGGCGTGGTGAGCTACACGGTCGACCAGCGCACCCACGAGATTGGTATCCGCATGGCGCTCGGCGCCCATCGCGACGACGTGCTGAGCCTCGTTCTCCGCCAGGGGATGATCCTCGTGTTGATCGGCCTCGGGCTCGGGCTCGTCGGCGCCTTCGCCGCCACCCGCCAGCTCGCCAGCCTGGTCTACGGGGTGAGCACGAACGATCCCTGGACCTTCGCCATCGTGGCCCTGGTTCTCGCCGCCGTCGCCTTCGCCGCCAACTTCCTGCCGGCGCGCCGCGCGACGCGGATCGATCCCCTGATCGCCCTGCGCCAGGAATAGCCAGTGTGACGGCGCTTCAGGTGGAAGCGGTCCGCCCGCTCTCCTTCGCCCAGGAGCGGATGTGGCTCCTCGACCAGATCGACCCCGGCGCGGCAACCTACAACCTCTTCCACACCGTCGACCTCGCGGGCCCGCTCTCCCCCGCCGTCCTCGCCCGCTCGCTCGACGAGGAGGTCCGCCGGCACCAGATCCTGCGCACCACCTTCGCCGCGCCCGGCGGCGTGCCGGAACCCGTCGTGGCCCCCGCCGAGCGTCGGCCGCTGCCGCTCGTCGACTTGGCCGGCCTTCAGGAGCCGTCGTGGGCGCCTGAGGTCGCGCGCCTCGTTACAGAGGACCGGCAACGCCCGTTCGATCTCGCGGCGGGGCCGCTTCTCCGCTTCGCTCTCGTGCGCCTCGCGGCAGACCGGCACGTCGGGCTCCTCGCCGCTCACCCCATCGTCTTCGACGGCGGATCGAGCCTCGTCCTCTGGCGAGAGGTCGCGGCGCTCTACGAGGCCTTCGCCGCGGGACGGCCGTCGCCGCTCCCCGAGCTCCCCTGCCAGTACGCCGACCATGCGCTCTGGCAGAGGCTGCACCTCGCGGGCGAGGCGCTCGCCGGCGAGGTCGAACCTTGGCGGCGCGAGCTCGCCCCGCCGCTCCCCGTCCTGCGCTTGCCGGCCGACTTCGACCGCGCCTCGGCGCAGGGATTCCTCCTAGGCGTAGTCCACCGCTTGCTGCCGGCGCCGCTCGCCGCGGCCCTCCGCGAGCTGGGCGACTGGCGCGACCGCCGCGGGGCGACGCTCTCTTCGACCCTCCTCGCGGCCTGGGCCGCCGTCCTCGCGCGGACCAGCGGCGAGGAGGACGTCCTCGTCGGCACGCCGGTCGAGAGCCGCCGCCCGGAGGCCGAGGGGCTGATCGGACCCTTTAGGAACACCCTGGTCCGCCGCGCCCGCCCGCGGCTCGACCGCGGCTACGGCCCGCTCATCGACGAGGTTCGGGAGGCGGCAGCGGGCGCCGGCGCGCACCAGGATCTGCCGCTCGAGGTGCTCCTCACGGCCCTCCACCTGCCGCGCGACCCGCGCCGCGCGCCGCCGTTCCAGGTTCTGTTCGTCTTTCGGAGCCAGCGGAGCCAGCCGGCGCCGCGGCTCTCCTTCGCGGGCCTCCGGATCGCCGTCTCGCCCCCCGATCCCGCGGCGGATTTGGCGGGGGAGGTCTTCGAGCTCGGCCTCATCGCCGAAGAGGCCGAAGAGAGGTCCGATCCCCGCGGCGAGGGAGAGGGCGGTGGTGGCATCGGGCTGCGGCTCGCCTACGACGCCCACCTCTTCACCGAGGCGACGGCGGCGCGCCTCCTCGACCACCTGGCGGCCCTCCTCGCCGCCGCGCTCGCCGCGCCGGAGCAGCCCCTCGCCGAGCTCCCCCTCCTCTCGCCGTCCGAGCGCCGCCAGCTCCTCGCCTGGAGCGACGGCGGCGAAACCGGAGAGGCCGGCGAGGACGGCCAAGCTGGGGCCCCGCCGCCGCTGGCCCATCTCGCCTTCCTCGCCCAGGCGGCGCGCACGCCCGGCGCGCCGGCCGTCGTTGCCGAGGGTCGGGAGGTCTCCTATGGCGAGCTCGCCCGCCTCACGCGCAGCCTGGCGCGCCGGCTCGTCGCCCAGGGGATCGGCCCGGAGAGCCGGGTGGCGATCGCCCTCGAGCGCTCGCCGCGTATGGTCGCCGCCGTCCTCGCCGTGCTCGCCGCGGGGGGAGCCTACGTGCCGCTCGACCCGGCAAGCCCGGTCGAGCGCTTGGCCGTCATCCTCCGGGACATCGGGGACATCGGAGACATCGGAGACAGTGGGCGGGACACCGGTCCGGATGTCGGGGACATCAGGCGCGGCGCCGTCGCTGCGGCGCTCCTCACTGGCGGCGGGGGCGGCGGGCGCGCGGCGGCGCGCGAGGCGGCCCAGCTCGCCGGCCTGCCCGTCGTCGACCTCGACGAGATCTGGCCGGCCCTCGCGGACGAGCCGGCGGACGGACCGGCGGACGGACCGGCGAGCGACCCGACGCATGGGGCCGACCGCGAGGGCCTCGCCTACGTCATCTACACCTCGGGCTCGACCGGCGCGCCCAAGGGGGTGATGATCCGCCACGGCGGGCTCGCTAGCTACGTCCTCGCGGCGCGGAGGGACTTAGCGCTCACCCCCTCCGATCGCATGCTGCAGTTCGCCTCCCTCTCCTTCGACGCCAGCGCCGGGGAGATCTTCTGCTGCCTGGCGAGCGGCGCGGCGCTCCTCCTCAGAAACGACGCGATGCTCGCCGGGGCGCCGGCCTTCCTGGGCGCCTGCGCGAGCTGGGAGGTGACCGTCTGCGACCTGCCCACCATCTTCTGGCAAGAGCTGGTCGACCGGGTCGACGCCGGCGAGGCCGCCTGGCCGCCCTCCCTCCGCCTCCTCGTCATCGGCGGCGAGAGGGCGCTCCCGGACCGCGTCGCGCGCCTCCGCCGTCAGCTCGGCCCCGCGGTGCGGGTGATCAACTCCTACGGGCCGACGGAGGTCACCGTCGCCGCCACCTCGCACGCCTTCCATGGCGAGCCGGACGGCCCGCCGCGCCCGCTCCGCGAGCTCCCCATCGGCCGGCCGCTGCCGGGCGCCCGCGCCTACGTCCTCAACGGCGCGCGCGAGCTCTGCCCGCCGGGGATACCCGGCGAGCTCTTGATCGGCGGCCTAAGCCTCGCCCGCGGCTACCTCGGGCGCCCGGACCTGACCGCCCGCGCCTTCCTTCCCGACCCCTTCGCGGGCCGCCCCGGCGCGCGGATGTATACGACCGGCGATTTGGCGCGCCATCGTCTGGAGGAATGGGAGGACGGCGCGCTCGAGTACCTCGGCCGCATCGACCGCCAGGTCAAGGTGCGCGGCTTCCGCATCGAGCTGGCGGAGATCGAGGGGGCGCTCGCGCAGCACCCGGCGGTCGCCGAGGCGGCCGTGGGGGTCGACGAGCGGCGCGCCGGCCTACGCGCGCTGGTCGCCTGGTGGGTGGCGCGGCCGGGGGAGGGCGCCACGGCGGCCGAGCTCCGCGGGTTCTTGAAAGAGCGCCTCCCCGAGCCGATGGTGCCGTCGCTCTTCGCCCGACTTCCCGCCTTGCCGCGGAACGCGAGCGGCAAGCTCGACCGCCGGGCTCTTCCGGTCCCCAAGCTCGAGGCGACCTCGGCCGGCGGCTACGAGGCGCCGGCGACGCCGGCCGAGGAGGCGGTGGCGTACGTCTGGCGCGACGTCCTGGGCGTCCCGCGCGTCGGGCGGCAGGACGACTTCTACGCCCTGGGCGGCCGCTCGCTCCTCCTCCCTCGTGTCCGCCATTGCCTGGAGCAGGAGCTCGGCGTCCGGCTGTCGCTCGCGAGCCTCCTCGAGAGGACGACCGCCGCGGCGCTCGCCCTGGCCGCCGAGGAACTCCTCCTGGACGAGCTCGAGCGCGAGCTCGCGGCGGGGCGCTGAGGGGATACCGGAGAGCCGAAATCATCAACGGCCAGCTCGGACGCCCTACCGGCTCCGTCCATCCAAAACTTGCCTGTGACGTATATGCGCCGCGGGATTATCTGGAAACGGCTAGAGGAGAGTGTCAGTGCCTGATTCTATTGGTGCGGCTGAGAGGACTCGAACCTCCGACCTTGAGTTTAGGAAACTAAAAATTATACTGCGCTCTGGTGTCACGCTGTGTCACGTGGCGCTCCAAATGTCTCATAATGCTCGTGTTATAGGCTCTCTCTCAGTTACATCAGAAGCGTCAAATTACACCACGCGCCGCCAAAAAACAATCCTGGGTGTGACGTATGTGTGACGCGGACTTGAGTCTCCGCTCAGGCCAGAGGAAACCTTTTCATTCCCCCAACCTGGCAGGAAAACCCCTCGCTTCGATCCTCAGTTCTCATATTTTCTTGAACGATGACGTCAGGCCCCTCGGGCGGGAGGTTCGATGAGCCGCCGCGCCCAGCCTCGCCAGCGGTCGCCCAGGTCGGGATTCCAGCATTGGCTCGCCGGTGCCCCGAGGTCTCTCCGGCCGGCCGAAACCCTCTCTGGGACCGATGTCCCAGGGACAAGGGCTGCGGTTCAGTCCGCCGCAGCTTCCCACCTTACCTTGACGCCGGTCGCCGACCCGCCCGAGGACCCACAGGCCCTCCTCCTCGCTGCCAAGGCCCTGGTCTTCTGCGGCTTCCCCTACCAGCGCAGCCCGTTGACCACCGTCGTCCGGGAGGCCCACCTCGGCGCCGACACCCACTTGACCGTCTATCTCTCGACGACCGAGCCGGGCATCCCCACTCCCTACGGTGCCGATCGGGCCCTCCTCGCCTGGATTACCACCCTCACCTACGACACCGGCTTCGTCACCTTCACCAGCCTCACCGACTTCTTCGACGCCTTTCGCCAGTACCGGCGCTTCGAGGAGCGCCTCCATCGCCTCCTCAGCTTCTCCCTCTCCCTGATCCTGCGCACCCCGGGCGGTGTCTCCCGACTCAACATGAGGCCTCTCCAAAGAGCCTTTACTCCGAAGGATGGCGCCGAGGCGCGCCGGGTGCTCGCCGAGGAGACCCGCTCCCAGCTCTCCCTCCTCCCCTCGGATATCAAGCGCTATGGCATCCTCCTCGACCCGGCTTTCCACGAGTACCTGCGCAACCATCCCGTCGTCTTGCCGCTCGCCCTCATGCGGCGGTTCCATAGCCGTCCCCTCTTCTGGGATGCAGCTTCCTATCTCCTCTACCGCTGCTGGTCTGCCCGCACGCCCTGCGTGATCCCCTGGAGGATCGTCCGCCGGCAGCTCGCGAGTGTCGACCAACTCGACCGCCGGCTGGCCCTCTCCTTGAACCGCGTGGCCGACGAGATCCGCGCCGACTATCCGGACTTCCCCGTACGCCTTGAGCCCGGCTCCCACGATCTCGTCGTCGCGCCGTTCCGGCCTCCCCGGGAACACTTCCGGCCTTTAAAGTGACGCTCTTGAAAAGTACCTCGACGAAAGGGACCGACTTGCATTAGGCGGCACACAAGAATTCAGGATGAGAAATGGTATCCCCAATGCCGGGTTCCATGGCTACCCCGCGCTTCCCTTTCAGCATGTCGGCCTGTCTACTCAAGCAGTCTCCTCCGAGCGTCTTGCCACCTGCAAGGCAGCCTTAAGCTGTTCAGCCAGGGTGTGGAGATAGGGCTCGGAAAAAAGCCGGCGGTGAGAGCCAGGTACGAGCCGGATCTCCACTCCTTTGGAGGCCAGCTCGCGCCAGCGCGAAATCCTCTCTTCGGGCTCACTCTCTTCGGCAGCCTGGAAGAAGGTGATCCGCCCCTTATAAGGGCGCGGCAGATAAGACTCCACAAGAGCGCCGTTCATCTTGATGATGCGGAGGACTTCCCGGGCGGTCTCCAGATCGTAGTCTCCGGGAAGCGCGCCGGATTTTTTACCCAGCTCGATGACGTAATGCAGCCGTCCGTCGGAGCCCAGAGACTCCAGCTCCTCGCGCGAGAGGCCGATCTGGTCGCCGAGCAACTCGCGCAGGATGAGGGCGTCGTCGAGGGAGCCGGGAGCGTGATATCCCGCCTCTGGAGCGCGAGTGTCGAACAGTGCGAGGAGGGCGACGGGCTCACCACGTTCCTCGAGCTGGCGCGCGATCTCGAAGGCGATCACCCCGCCGAACGACCAGCCTGCCAGGAGGTAGGGGCCGCGCGGCTGGATGGTTTTGAGGGCCACCAAGTAGGCGGACGCCATCTCCTCCAGACTCCTGTACAGCTCCTCCCGGCCCATGAGATGTAAGGCGTCGAGACCGTACAGCGGCTGCTCCTCCCCCAGATGGACGGCGAGGGGCTGGTAGCAGAGGGAGCTACCGCCCAGCGGATGGACGCAGAAGAGTGGGGGGGCCGAGCCGCGCGGTTGAAGGGGAAGCAGCGGTGTGCGGACCGTATCTCCCGGCTGGCGCCGCAGCCTTCGTGCCAGGGCGGCGACCGTCGGCTCCGCCAGCAACTCCGCTATGGAGAGCGCCTGCCCGAGCCGCTTCTCAATGCGGGTGAGGAGCGGCAGCACCAGGAGGGAATGGCCGCCGAGATGGAAGAAGTCGTCCTCCATCCCTATCGGCCGGACTCCCAGGATCTCCTCCCAGATCCCTGCCAGCTCGAGCTCGACGGCGTCCCGGGCCATGATGTACCTGCCGGCGAGGGCCGGCCGCCCGCCGGCGGGAACCGGCAGCGAGGCCCGGTCCAGCTTGCCGTTCAAGGTCAGCGGCAGGGCCGCGAGCTCGACGAAGACGGACGGGACCATCGCCGCCGGCAGCCGTCCCCGCAGAAAGGCGCCCAGCTCTTCCACGGAGGGCCCGCCGGCCGGGCCGGGCACCCAGTAGGCGACGAGACGCTGCTCCCCGCCGGGTTCCCCGAGGACGACGACGGTCGCCTCGCGGATCCCGGGATGCTCGCGGAGCGCCCGGTCCACCTCCGCCCGTTCGATGCGGAGGCCGCGGACTTTCACCTGCTCGTCGAGCCGGCCGAGGATCTTGAGCAGCCCGTCGAAGCCATACCGTCCGCGGTCTCCGGTCCGATAGAGGAGGTCGCCCGGATCGTCGCGGAAGGGACTAGGCACGAAGCGCCGGGCCTCCTCCGCGGCCGGATCGAGATATCCCAGAGTCCGGAAGGGGGTGCGCAGCACGATCTCGCCGGGCTCGCCGAGGCCGCAGAGCCGGCCGCCGGCGGAGAGCACGAGAGCCTGGGTCTCGGGCAGAGGCGAGCCCACGGGCTGGATGCCGGGCCGAGGTTCCGCCGGCACGCGGTACCAGCACTTGGCCAGGGTGGTCTCGGTCGGACCATAGAGGTTGATCACCTCCGTGGGCCTCCCGAAGGCCGCGTCCCAGGCCGCCACCAGGTCGGCGGTCAGCGGCTCGCCGGCGAAGAAGACGCAGCGCAGGCGGTCCAAGGCGACTTCGGGCGCGGCGGCGGACAGCCAGGTGCGGGCGAGAGAAGGCACGGTATGGAGCAGCGTGATCCGCTCCCGCTGGAGCCAGCCGGTGGTGTCGGCCGAGGCCACCTCGTCGTCCGGCCCGGGCAGGCAGACGGTGGCGCCGGCGGTCAACGGTGTGAAGAGATCGCGCAGCACGACGTCGAAGGAGAGGCTGGTGAGCTGGGCCGAGCGGTCGCCGGGGCCCACCGCAAAAGTCCGGCGCTGCCAGGCGAGGAAATGGCTGAGGCCCTTGTGTCGCCCCAGGACCGCCTTGGGCAGGCCGGTGGTACCCGAGGTGAAGAAGATGTAGGCCGGATCCTCGGGACACGGTTCGGGCAGGGCGGCAGGGGGGCGGTCCCCGGGCACTCCGAGCGGCAACCCGGTGTCCGGCTCGACGTCGAGCACCTCGACCTCCAGGAGCCCGACCGGCCGGTCGGGCTCCGGAATGTCCCTTCCCCCCGCCCGGATCCACCAACGCGCGCCGGACTGGCGCAGCATGCGCTCTCGCCGCTCGGCGGGCAGGCGAGGATCGAGCAGAAGAAGCGTCGCGCCGGCGCGGGCCACGCCGAGGGCGGCGGCGAGGAGGCCAAAGCTGCGCGGGCCGGCCACCACCGCCACCTCTCCCCTCGCGAGCCCACGGCCTCGCAGCAGGCCAGCCAGCACCGCCGAGCTCGCCGCGAGCTCGCGGTAGGTCCAGGCGCGCCCCCCCTGCTCCACCGCCGGCTGCTCCGGCAGACGCCCGGCGATCTCCGCGAAGGTGGCGAGCCAGGAAGGGAGGATGGGCTCCAGGATCGCCGCCGCCGGATCGGGCAGCAGGGCGCGGGCTTCGGGGGTGAGCAAGGAGAGCTCGGCGAGCGGTCGCTCCGGACTCTCGGCCATCTGCTCCAGCAGGGTCTGGAGCTGCCCGAGCAACTCGCCGACGGCGCGCGGGGAGAACCGGCGGCGGTCGTACCGGAGCTTCAGGCCCAGGCGGGCTCCGGGATTGGCGACCAGGGTCAACGGATAGCCGGTCCGCGAACGGATGCGGTAGCGGCCGAGCTTCAGAACGCTGGCGTCGCCTTCCCCTCGGGAAGCGCCGAGCGGGTAGTTCTCGAAGACGACGATGCTCTCGAACAGCGGCATCCCGCGGGGAACGTCGCTCCACCCCTGCACCTGCACGAGGGAGCTGTGCTCCAGCTGCCGCAGCTCCGCGAGGCGTTCCTGGAGTGCCGTGAGCCAGGGCAGCAAGAGGCCCGCGACCGGCGGCAACCGCACCGGCAGGGTGTTGAGGAACAGCCCGGTCATGGTCTCGATCCCGGCCAGGTCCGGCGGTCTTCCGGAGACCACCTCGCCGAAGAGGATCTCCGGCTCGCCGCTCCGTCGACCGAGGAGAATCCCCCAGGCGCCCTGGACGATCGACCCGAGGGTGAGCCGGTGGCTCTGCGCCAGGGCCTGGAGGGACGCCGTGGCGCGTTCCTGCATCCAGATCTCGTGATCGCCGTAGAGCTCCCCGGCGGGGAGAGCGGAGAGCGCCGGACGGTCGACCGGCAACGGTGTGGGAGCGGTGATCCCCGCCAGCTCCCGCCGCCAGAAAGCTTCCGCCCGCGCGGCGTCCTGGCGGCGGAGCCAGGCGATGTATTCGCGGAAAGGGCACGGGCGCGGCAGGTCGAGGTCGCGCCCCTCCCGGCAGGCCTGGTAGAGCGCGAAAGCCTCCTGGAAGAGGAGAGGCATCGACCAGCCGTCGAGCAGAATGTGATGATGGCTCCAGACGAGCTGATGGAGGTCGTCCTCCAGGCGGAACAGATCGAGCCGGAACAGAGGGGCCGCAGTGAAGTCGAAGCCGCGCTCCTGGTGCTCCTGCAGGAAGGTCTCCAGCCGCGCCTGGCGCCCGGCGGCGGGCAGGCCGCGCCAGTCCTGGTATTCGAAGGGCAAAAGGATCTGCCGGAAGACGACCTGCACCGGCTCGTCGAGGCTCTCCCAGTCGAACGCCGTGCGCAGGACGGGATGGCGCTCGACCACCTGCTGCCACGCCGCGAGGAAGGCCCCGAGGTCGAGGCTCCCTTCGATCTCGCAGCTCAACTGCTCGACATAGACTCCCGAGCCCGGCTCCTGGAGCGAGCGCAGGAGCATTCCCTGCTGCATCGGGGAGGCCGGATAGATGTCCTCGATCCGCTCCCTGCCGTGGGTGAGCCTGGCGATCAACCGGTCGAGTTGGCGCTGGTCCGCCTGAATCAGCGGGAAGTCGGACGGGGTGTAGAGGTCTGCCGTCTCCCCATGTGCCTGGGCGAGAAGAGCGCGCAGCTCGGCCAGGTAGCTCGCGGCCAGGGTCTCGATCGAGCTCCGGTGGTACTGGTCGCGGCTGTAGCGCCACTGGAGACGGAGCTGTCCTCCCGCGACCAGACCGTTGATCTCCAGCCGGTGGTGACGCTTCCAACTGCGGGCGCGGACCTCGCCGGCGCTCTCCGCGGCGGGGGCGAACAGCGAACCGGCGTCCCCGCCCTCTCCGAACTGGCCCAGGTAGTTGAAGCTCACCGCGGGCCGCGGCAGCGCGGCGAGGAGAGCCGCCGCACCTCCCGGCTCGCCCCCCTCCGCACCCGCATAGCGCAGCAGGCCGTAGCCCAGGCCGTTCTGGGGCACGGCCCGGAGCTGCTCCTTGACCACCTTCAAGGAGTCTCTGGCCTTGATGGTCTCCCCGAGATCCAGGAAAACCGGGAAGATACTGGTGAACCAGCCCACCGTGCGCGAGAGGTCGACGTCCTCGAAAAGATCCTCCCGTCCGTGCCCTTCGAGCTCGACGAAGAGCGACCGTTCCCCGGTCCAGCCGGCAAAGGCGCGCACCAGGGCGGTGAGCAGAACCTCGTTGACGCGCGTGCGGTAGGCCGCGGGAATCTCCAGCAGCAGCGCCCGCGTCTCCTCGGCCTCCAGGAGCGACGGCACGGTCTCGGTCGAGCTCTCGCTGCCGGCGTCGTCCGCCGCTTCAAAGTCGAGCGGCAGGTGCGCTCCCGGCCGGGGAGGGATGCCCTCCCAGAAGCCGAGCTCCCGCTCTAGAGCGTCGGCACCGGAGTATTCGGCCAGACGCTCCGCCCAGCGCTGGAACGAGGTCGTCCGGGGCGGCAGGCGGGGCTCCTTGCCCTGCTCCCAGCGTTCATAGGCCGCCTGGAGATCCTCGATCAGGAGGCGCCACGACACGCCGTCGACCGCGAGATGGTGGACCAGGAACAGGAGCCGTTGCGGCTCGCCCGCTCCGGCCGCGAAGAGGACGACCCTGAGGAGCGGCCCGGCGGCCAGGTCGAGGCTGCGTTGCGCTGCGGCCGACGCCGCCTCGATGCCGGCGCTCCGCCGCTCGGCAGGCAGGGCCGACAGATCGAGGTTGGTGAACGGCGCGGCGCCGCCCGGAGCGGCGGTCTCCTGGATCCAGATGCCGGCGTGCCGACTGAAGCGCAGCCGCAACGCGGGGTGGTGCCGGAGCAGGGTGTCCACGGCCCGCGCCAGGGCCTCGGCCACGAGCGGACGCCGCAACGCGAAGAGGACCGCCTGGTTGAAATGGTGCGGCTCGGCGGGAGCGGCGGCGAAGAACCAGCGCTGGATCGGGGTGAGTGGCACCGGCCCCGGAGCCGGCTCGGGCTCGGCACCGGCCAGTCCGCCCGCCTCGGCGACGGCCAGCAGCTCGGCGATGGTCTGGTGCTGGAAGAGCTGCTTCGGGGTGAAGCGCAGCCCCTGCTGACGGGCGCGGGCGACGATCTGGATGCTCAGGATCGAGTCGCCCCCCAACGCGAAGAAGTTGTCCTCGATCCCCACCCGGTCGGCGCGCAGCACCTCCGCCCAGATCGCGGCCAGCACCCGCTCCCGGGGTGTCTCGGCGGGGACGAAGCTCTGGGGAGCGGCGAGCCGCTCGCCGCCCAGGCGGGAGAGCGCCTGGCGATCCACCTTGCCGGCGAGGGTCCGGGGCAGGGCCTCCAGCCGCTCGAAGGCGGTGGGGATCATGGCCTGGGGGAGCCGCTGTTGCAGGTGCGCGGTGAGGTCGCCGGCCGCCAGCTGCGCACCGGAGGCGGCGACGACGTAGCCGATCAGACGGCGCTCGCCGCCCTCCCCCGCCGGGGCCAGGACCACCGCCTCCGCCACCTCGGGGTGCTGGCCCAGAGCGGCCTCGATCTCCCCCAGCTCGACGCGGATACCGCGAATCTTGACCTGATGGTCGGTGCGACCCAGGAAAACGATAGCGCCGTCGGCCCGGCTGAGCGCGAGATCGCCGGTCCGATAGATACGCGCGCCGGGATCGGCGCTCGCCGGGTGGGGCGTGAAGCGCAGGGCGGTCCGCTCCGGCTGCCCGAGGTAGCCGCGCGCCAGCCCGGCCCCGGCGATAGAGAGCTCTCCGGGCACGCCGATGGGGGCTGGCCGGAGATCCTGGTCGAGGACGAGGACCTGCTTGTTCGACATCGGCCGGCCGATGGGCACCGGGTCGAGCCGCTCCCCCGGCCGGCAGCTCCACAGGGTGGCGTCGATGGCGGCCTCGGTCGGGCCGTAGGCATTGTGCAGCCTGGCCGCCGACAAGGCGGTGAAACGGTCGCGGACGCCCGGCGAGAGGGCCTCGCCGCCGGTGAAGACATGGCGCAGGTGGACCGCGCGCGGGAAGTCCGGATGCTCCAGGAGCGCCCGCAGGAACGACGGGGGAAAGTCGGTGACGGTCACCTCCTGGTCGGCCATAAGGCCGAGCAGGGAGCCGGGATCGCGGTGGAGGTCGGGGCTCGGCAGGACGAGCCGCGCGCCGCTCCCGAGGGCGCCGAAGATCTGCCAGATCGAGGGGTCGAACGAGAATGGGATGTTCTGCAGAATGCGGTCGCAGCTGTCGAGGGCGAACGCCCGCAGCCGCCAGCGCAGGGTGTTGACGATCTCCCCGTGCGGGACCATCACCCCCTGCGGCCGGCCGGTCGAGCCCGAGGTGTAAAGAACGTAGGCCAGGTGGCCGGACGCCGCCCCGCTCTCCGGCGCGGCGCCGCCGTGGCGGGAGACCTCCGCGGCGTCGCGATCGAGCCGCACCGTTTTCCCCGCAAACGGGGGGAGTGCCGGCACCAGCGGTTCCACCGTAACCAGAACCGGTACCCGCGCCTCGTCCAGGATGGCGGCGAGGCGTTCGCGCGGATGCTCGATGTCGAGCGGGACGTAGGCGCCGCCGGCCTTGAGAATACCCAGGATGCCGAGCAGCATCTCCGGCGAGCGGCGGACCGCGAGGCCGACCGGGACCTCGGGGCCCACCCCCAGCGACCGCAGATGATGGGCGAGCCGGTTAGCGTCGGCGTCCAGCCTGCCGTAGCTCCAGGACCGCTCTTCACAGACCAGGGCGACGGCCTCCGGGTACGCGCCCGCCCACATCTCGAAGAGCTGGTGCAGGCAGCCCCCGGACGGTGGCGCGGGGAACGCCTCGGCGGTGTCGTTCCACTCTGTCAGGAGCTGATGCCGCTCCGGCTCGGTCAGCAGCGGCAACGCCGAGAGCGGCCGCTCCGGCTGGCGGGCGACCCCCTCCAGCAGGCCGTGCAGGTGCTCCAGCAGCCGCTGGACCGTGGTGGCGTCGAAGAGGTCCGTCGCGTAGTCGGCGAGCACGAAGAGGCCCCCGCCGGTCTCCGTCGCCGAGAGCGTGAGGTCGAAGCGCGCGGCGGGCGCCGTGTCCGGCAACCGGGAGAGGCGCAGGTCCGGCAGCTCCGTCTCGCCCGGAGCGGCGGCGTTCTGCAGGATGACCATCAACTGGAAGACCGGGTTGTGGGCCAGGCTGCGCTCCGGCTGGAGGTTCTCGACCAGCTTTTCGAACGGCAGCTCTTGATGGACATACCCTGCAAGCACCACCGACCGCAGCCGGGCGACCAGCTCCGCGAAGCGCGGATCGCCGGCGAGGTCCGTGCGCAGCACCAGTGAATTGACGAAGAACCCGATCAGTCCCTCCACCTCCAGGCGGCTCCGGTTGGCGACCGGCGTACCGACCACCAGATCGTCCGACCCGGAAGCGCGCCGCAGCAGCACCTGGAAGGCGGCGAGCAGGATCATGAACAGGGTCGCTCCAGAGCGGTGGGCGAGAGAAGTCAGCTTCTGGGCGAGCGCCGCCGGCAGGAGCGTCGACACGCGGGCACCGCGGAAGCTCTGGACCGCCGGGCGCGGCCGGTCGCCCGGCAGCTCCGTCAGCGCCGGAGCGTCGGCCAGCCGTCGGCGCCACCAGGACACCTCCGCGTCCAGAGCCTCGCCCTGAAGCCAACCCCGCTGCCAGAGGGCGAAGTCCGCGTACTGGATCGGGAGCTCGGGCAGCGGCGAGGGGGCGCCGTTGGCGAAGGCCCGGTAGAGCGCCGACATCTCGCGGATCAGGATGCCGATCGACCAGGCGTCCGCGACGATGTGATGCAGGGTGAGAAGCAGGGCGTGCTCGCCGAAACCAAGGCGGACGAGGAAGGCGCGCAGCAGCGGCGGGCGGGCCAGATCGAACGGCGCGTCGGCCGCCGCGCGACCGAGCCGCCGCACCGCCACCTCCCGCGGCCCAGGCTCCAGCCCGGAGAGATCGATCCGCGGCAGGTGCGGGCGCGCCGCCGGATGGAGGGCCTGACGGGCGTGGCCTGCGACCGTCTCGAATCCGCTCCGCAGCACCTCGTGGCGCCGCACGACCTCGCCGAGGGCGCGGGCGAGGGCGCCGGCATCGACGTGGCCGGTCAGTCCGACGCCGGTCTGGACGTTGTAGAGCGGGCTCCCCGGCTCGAGCTGATCGAGGAACCAAAGCCGCTCCTGGGCGAAGGAAAGCGGGATCTCCCCCTGGCGAGGGACCGGCCGCAAGGGCGGCGCGGCACTCCCGGCGCTCCCGGCGCCCTCGCGGACGAGGGCTTCGACCCGGCCCGCCAGAGCGTGGACCGTCGGCCGGTCGAACAGCTCGTGGAGCGGCAGCTCAATCCCCAAGGCCCGCCGGACGCGCGAGATCACCTGGGTGGCGAGCAGCGAGTGCCCGCCGAGGGCGAAGAAACTCTCGCCGGTGCCGACCCGGTCGCGGCGCAGCACCTCGCACCAGATCCCCGCCAGCACCTCCTCAAAGGGCGTCCGGGGGAGCGCGAGAGCCTCCTCCCCGGCCGGCCTCGGACGCTCCGGTTCGGGCAGGGCACGACGGTCGACCTTGCCGTTGGCGGTCAGGGGCAGGCGCTCGAGAGGGACGAAAACCCAGGGGACCATGGCCGCGGGGAGGAGCTCCTCCAGGTAGCGCAGTAGCGCCGAGGAGTCGCTGCCGGCCGTCGATGCCGCCGATGCCGCCGGTACCGCCGGCGCGGCCGGCGCGGCCGGCACCCACCAGGCCGCGAGGCCCGGCTCTCCCTGGGGATCCGGATGGCTCATCACCACGGCGGCGCGCACGGCCGGGTGGCGGGCCAGCACCGCCGCCACCTCGGATGGCTCTACGCGGACGCCTCGGATCTTGACCTGATCGTCGAGGCGGCCCAGGAGCTCGAGCGCGCCGTCGGGCCGGACCCGGCCGCGGTCGCCGGTGCGGTACAGCAGATCTTCGCCGGAGTCCCGGCCGCCTTCGCGGAACGGGTTGCGAACGAAGCGCCGGCGGTCCTCCTCCGGAGCGTCGAGATAGCCGAGCGTACGAAACGGCGTGCGGATGGCGATCTCGCCCGGCTCACCCACCCCACAGAGGCGTTCGCCGGGCGCTAGGACCAGAACCTGGGTCTGCGGCAGAGGGAAACCGACCGCCTGCATGCCTGGCTCCGGTCGGGCGGGCACGCGGTACCAGCACTTGGCCAGCGTGGTCTCGGTCGGACCATAGAGATTGATGATCTCCCCCGCCTGGGGGAACGCCTCCCGCCAGCGGCGCACCAGACCGTCGGAGAGCGGCTCTCCGGCGAAGAAAACGGTGCGCAGGGCGGCGAGCGAGACCGCAGGCGGGACCGCCTCCAGCCAGGACGCCGCCACCGCCGGTACCGCGTGCAGCCGGGTGGCGCCCTCCCGCTCCATCCAGAGCAGGACGGCATCCGGCCCGAGGTCCATGCCGGCGCCGGGCAGACAGAGCCTCGCGCCGCTGGTCAGCGGCAGAAAGAGGTCGCGTAGCACCACGTCGAAAGAGAGCCCGGTGAGCTGGGCACAGCGGTCTTCCTCCCCGACGCTGAAAGTCTCGCGCTGCCAGGCGAGGAAGTGGCTCAACCCGCGATGGCAGCCGAGGATCGCCTTGGGGAGGGCCGTCGTGCCCGAGGTGAAGAAGAGATAGGCCGGCGCGCCGGGGTCGATCGCCGGCAGCTCCGCCGCTTCCCCGCGAGCCTCTGCGCACCCCCCGGTCTCCGGATCGACCTCCAGCCTGAAGAGCGGCAGCCCGGTGGGTTGCCCATCCATCGGTCCGCCGCCGGCAGTGAGCAGGTGCGAAGCCCTTGCGCGCTCCAGCATCAGCCCGCGGCGCGCCGCGGGGAGGGCGCCGTCGAGCGTGAGGAGCACGCCGCCGGCACGGAGGACCGCCAGCGCTCCGGCGACCAGGCCAAAGCTTCGCTCACCGGTGACCGCCACCACGCCGCCCGGGGTGAGGCCCCGGGCGAGGAGGGCGCGCGCCAGCCCCGCGGACCGATCGACCAACTCGGCGTAGGTCCACTCCTGGCCACTCCGGGTCACCGCCACCCGGTCGGGATAGCTCCGGGCCAAACCGGCGATTCGCACGGAGACTGGCTCGAAACGGGGTTCCTCCAGGGCCTGACGAGGATCGGAGACCGGCGCTCCGGGGGTCACCAGGGAGTAGGCGGAGAGCGGCAGGTCCGGCGCACGAACGATCTGGCGGCAGAGCCCGGCGAGCTGCTCCAGGGCCTGGACGATCATCGCCGGCTCGAAGCGGCCGACGTCATACTTGAGGCGCAGGATCAGCTCCTCGGTCGGCAGCGCCAGCAGGGACAAGGGAAAGTTGGTGCGGTCCGCGGAGTGGATGTCGCGGATGCGTACGCTTTTCGGGCTCTCCGCCAGGGAGCGGTCCACCGGATAGTTCTCGAACACCAGGAGACTGTCGAAGAGCGGCTGGCCGCGCGGCACCTCGCTCCAGCCCAGAACCTCCACCAGCGGGCTGTACTCGAAGCGCCGCATTTCCACTAGCCGCGCCTGGAGGGCGCGCAGCCAGGTCAGGAGGGGCGTTTCCGGGGCGACCTCCAGCCGTACCGGTAGCGTGTTGATGAACAGCCCGACCATCGATTCGACGCCGGGGAGGTCGGCCGGCCGGCCGGACATCGCGGCGCCAAAAACCACATCCGACTCGCCGCTGTAGCGGCTGAGGAGCAGCCCCCAGAGGCCCTGGACCAGGGTGCTCAGGGTGAGATCGTGGCGTTGCGCCACCGCGCGCAGGGCGGCCGTCTCCTCCCGGGAGAGGTGGATCTCGCTCTCCGCATGGCCGCCGGTCGCCGCCGCACCGGACCGCTCGATACCGAGCGGAGTCGCGGCCCCGAAGCCGCGCAGCTCGCGGCGCCACCAGGATTCGGCCAGGGCCATGTCCTGCCGCCGCAGCCAGGCAATGTAATCTCGGTAGGGCCGCGGCACCGGCAGCGCCAGCTCCTCGCCGCGCCGGAAGGCCTCATAGAAGGTGAACACTTCGCGGAACAGGAGCCCCAGGCACCAGCCGTCGATCAGCAGGTGATGGACGGTCCAGGTGAAGCGATGACGCCTGGGGCCGAGGCGGATCAGAGTGCAGCGCAGGAGCGGTGGTCTACCAAGATCGAAGCCGCGCTCGCGGTCGGCGGTGAGGAAGCCCTGGAGGTCGGCCGCGATCTTCTCCGGCGGCAGATCGCTCCAGTCCCGTTCCTCCCAGGGGAGCTGCGCCTGGCGGTGGACGACCTGGAAGGGCTCGTCCCGGCGCTCCCAGGAGAAGCCGGTGCGCAGAACGCTGTGGCGGTCCACCACCCTCTGCCAGGCGCGGCGCAGCGACGCTGCGGCCAGGTCGCCCTCCAGGGTGCAACTCGTCTGGCTCACATAGACGCCGGACCGCGGCGCATACAGGGAGTGGAACAGCATCCCCTGCTGCATCGGGGAGAGCGGGTAGATGTCCTCCAGGGGCTTCTTCAGGCCAACGGCCTGGCTCACGGCGTCGCTCACAGCGAGACCTCGGGGCCGGCCAGATCCTCGACCAGCCCGTCCAGCTCCTCCTGGCTGAGATCCATCATCGGAAAGTCGGAGGGTGTGAAGCCGCCCGCGCCCGTCGCGCAGCAATGGTCGATCAGCTCGCGCAGGGCGTCGATGAAGCCGGCGGCCAAGCGCTCGACGGTGTCCTGCCGGTGGCGGTTCGCACTGTAGGTCCAGGCGAGCCGCAGCCGGCCACCGCTGATGCCGCCGTTGATCTCCAGGAGATGGCTCCGCTCCTGGCGCGGCGAGCACGGGCTCCCGGCCGGCTCGGTGGCGAGTTGGAAGAGCGACGTCTCGGGCAACGCCTGGTCCAGCTGCCCCAGATAGTTGAAGACCACGCCGGCGGGGGGGAGAGAGCGCAGCGGGCGCGATTCCGCGGCGTCGTCCAGAAAACGCAGCAGACCGAAGCCGAGGCCGCGGCCGGGCACCCGCCGCAGCTCCTCCTTGACAGCCTTGAGAGCCTCGCCCGGCCCGAGGGCGGCAGGCGGGGCCAGGCGCACCGGGTAGAGCGCGGTGAACCAACCCACGGTGCGGGTCAAGTCCACGTCCGGGAAGATCTCCTCGCGGCCGTGCCCCTCGAGATCGACCCACAGGGCCGCCTCGCCGGTGAAGCGGTGGAAGGCCTGGGCCAGGGCGGTCAGCAGGACGTCGTCGATCCGTGTCTGGTAGGCCTTGGGAACCTCCCGCAACAGCGCTTCGGTCTCCTGCTCGTCGAGCGACACCTCGACCGTCCGCGCCGCCGCGACCGTGTTGGCGCCGGCCTCCAGATCGACGGGCAGCGCGCTACCGCCGGTCGCGACCTCCGCCAGCCACCACGCCAGCTCCGGCCGCAGCGCTGTCGACCGGGCATGCTCGAGCAGGCGCCCGGCCCATTCCTGGAACGAGGCCGTCTTGGCGGGGAGCTCTGCCAAGCCGGTCCGGCAGAGCTGGCGGTAGACCGCTTCGAGATCCTCCAGCAGAATGCGCCAGGATACCCCATCGATCGCCAGATGATGGACGACGAGGAGCAGCCGGTCGGGCTCTCCCGGCCCGCAGCGAAAGAGGACCGCGCGCAGCAGCGGACCCTCGGTCAGCCGCAGGGAGGTCTGCACAGCAGCCGCGGCCACGGCGAGGTTGGCCGAACGGTCGGTGGCGGGCAGCCTCCCGAGATCGATCGTGGCGAAGGGCACCGCTCCCCCCGGGGGGGTGCAGGTCTGCCGCCAATCCTCGTCCGACCGCGCGTAGCGCAGGCGGAGCCCGTCGTGGTGGGAGAGCAGGAGGCCCAGCGTCCTCTCCAGCCGGGCCGGGTCCAGCGGCTCGCGCGCCGCGAGCAGCAGCGCCTGATTGAAGTGGTGGAGATCGCCGCTGGTCTGCGCGAAGAAGCGCCGCTGGATGGGAGTCAGAACGACCGGCCCGGTCACTGCCCCCTGCCACCGGCGCGCCCCCGGCCAGACGGCCTCGGCCACGGAGGCCAGAGCCGAGATCGTGCGCCGTTCGAAGATCTGCTGCGGCGTCAGTCGGAGGCCCGCCTGCTGCGCCCGCGCCACCACCTGGATGCTGAGGATGGAGTCCCCCCCCAGCTCGAAAAAGCTGTCGTGAACCCCCACCCGGTCGAGGCCAAGAACACCCGCCCAGACCACCGCCAGCGTCTCTTCCACCGGCGAGCCCGGCGCCGCGAACGGGCTTAAGACCGCGGATCGGCCGCCTGGCGTCACGGGAAGGGCGCGGCGGTCCACCTTGCCGGCCGGCGTCAGGGGGAGAGCCTGCAGGAAAACCAGGGCGGCCGGTACCATGTACTCGGGGAGCCGCGCGGAGAGGAAACGACGCAGCTCCGCGGCGGAAGCGTCCGTGGCGACCACGTAGGCGATCAGCCGGCGACTCCCCCCCTCCTCCCTCGCCAGGACGGCGGCGGCGCGGACCGCCGGGTGTTCCGCCAGCGCCGCCTCGATCTCGCCCAGCTCGATCCGGAAGCCGCGCAGCTTGACCTGGCCGTCGGCCCGGCCAATGAAATCGACAGCTCCGTCCGGCAGGTGACGGGCGAGGTCGCCGGTCCGGTAGAGGCGGGCTCCGGGCTCGCCGAAAGGGTCGGGTACGAAGCGCTCGGCGGTGAGCTCTGGCCTTCCGAGGTAGCCGCGGGCGACCTGGACGCCGCCGATGTAGAGCTCCGCGGGCAGCCCGGCCGGGATCGGCGCGAGGAGGGTGTCGAGCAGGTGGATGCGGGTGTTGGCGACCGGGCGACCGATCGGCACGCTGCGCTCCAGCTCGCCCGGCCGGCAGGTCCAGGCGGTCACCTCCACCGCCGCCTCGGTGGGACCGTACAGGTTGTGCAGCTCGGCCCGATCCCCCAGGCGCTCCAGGAAGCGTTGCCGCAGGTCGGGCGGCAGAGCCTCGCCGCTCGCGACCACCCGCCGCAGCGCCCGGCAGTGGTCGAGGTCCCGCTCCTCCAGGAAAGGGCGCAGCAGAGAGGGGACGAAGTGGAGGGTGGTGACTCCGTGCCCGGCGATCACCGCCGCGAGATAGGCCGGGTCCTGGTGGCCTCCCGGACGCGCCATCACGAGACAGGCACCGTTCAGCAACGGCCAGAAGAGCTCCCAGACCGAGACGTCGAAGCTGAACGGGGTCTTCTGCAGCACCCGGTCTTCCGGCGAGAGGCGATAGGCCTCCTGCATCCAGAGGAGTCGGTTGACGATCCCGCGGTGGCTGTTCATCACTCCCTTGGGCCGACCGGTCGAGCCTGAGGTGTAGATGACATAGGCGAGCTGGTCCGGATGGCCGGGCGCAGCCTCGATCGCCGATCGCGGATCGGCCCCGGCGTCGGCGTCGTCGAGGAGCAGCACCCGCGCGGACGCCGCGCCGGGCAGGGTGGCGAGCAGCCGTCGCTGCGTCAGCAGCACCGGGACGCTGGCATCCGCGAGCATGAAGGCCAGGCGCTCCGGAGGATAGGAGGGGTCGAGGGGCACCCAGGCGCCACCGGCCTGGAGAATGCCGAGGAGCCCTACCATCATCTCCAACGACCGTTCGGCCGCGATCCCCACCCGCATCTCGGGGCCCACGCCGAGCCGTCGCAGGCGGGAGGCGAGCCGGCCCGCCTGGCGGTCCAGCTCGGCGTACGAGAGGTTCGTCTCCTCAACGACCACCGCCACGGCGTCCGGCGTCCGCGCCACCTGCGCGGCGACCCGCACGTGGAGCAGGAGCCCACCGCGCCAGACGGCCGCGGCGTCGTTCCACTCATGAACGAGCTGGTGCCTCTCGGCGGCGGCGAGGAGGGGGAGAGAGCCGGTGCTGAGCCCGAGATCCGAGGGGATGGCGGCGAGCGCCCTGCCCCAGCGCTCCAGAAGACGTGCCGCGTCGTTGCCGTGGAAGCGCCGCAGGTCGTAGCTCAGATTGAGGTTCAGGGCATCCCCCGGCGTTGCGCTCACCAGCAAGGGATAGCTGGTGGTGAGGTCGGAGCGCGCGTCGCCGATCTCCAGATCCCCTCCCGCCCGGCGTAGCGCCTCGCCCGGAGCCAGATAGCTCTCGAAGACCAGGATGCTCTCGAAGAGCGGTAGCCCGCGATCCACCCCGCTCCAGCGCTGGACCTGGGTGAGCGGGCTGTGCTCGAAGCGGCGCATTTCCGCCTGCGCCTCCTGGAGCTCGCGCAGCCAGGGCAGCAGCGGCCGCTGGGGAGAGATCCGCACCCGCGCCGGCAGGGTGTTGATGAACACCCCCACCATGGTCTCCACCCCGGCAAGCGCGGCCGGCCGGCCGGACACCGCGCTGCCGAAAACGACGTCCTCCTCGCCGCTGTAGCGGGCGAGCAGGAGGGCCCAGGCGCCCTGCACGAGCGTATTCAGGGTGAGTTGGTGCTTCCGGGCGAACGACCGCAGGGCGTCGGTGGTGCTCTCCGGGAGCCGCAGGTCATGGTAGGCGGTCTCCTCGACCGGTGAGCCGGCACTCCCGCGGTCGATCGCCAGCACCGTGGGAGCCGAGAACCCCGCGAGCACGCCGCGCCAATGCTCCTCGGCCCGTCCGAGATCCTGCTCGCCGAGCCAGGCGATGTAGTCGCGGAACGGGCGCGGCCGAGGGAGGGAGAGACTCCTCCCTTCGCGGCGGGCGGCATAGAAGGTGAAAACCTCCTGGAGCAGCAGGGGGAGTGACCAGCCGTCCAGGATCAGGTGGTGGTGGCTGAACACGAAATGGAACGAGCCCTCTCCCACCTGGAACCGCGCCAGGCGCAGGAGCGGGGCCCGGGTGAGGGGCCGAAGGCGGGACGGCTCGCCGCGGAGCGTCCGGGTGAGGCGCTCTTCCTGCTCGGCCGGGGAGAGCGCCCGCCAGTCCTCGCTCCACCAGGTGAGCTGAAGCTTCCGGGCGACCACCTGAATCGGCCTGTCCAATCCCTCCCAGCAGAAGCCGGTTCGCAGCACCGGGTGACGATCGACCACCTCCTGCCAGGCGCTCTCGAAGGCGGGCGCGTCGAGCCCCGAGAGCCGGCAGGCGAAGCTCGTGACGTAGAGCGACGACTCCCGGCTGTAGAGGCAGTGGAAGAGGATCCCCTCCTGCATTGCGGAGAGGGCGTAGACGTCCTCGACGTCGCGCGCGCGCTCGCAGCCGGCCTCGCGGAGCGCGCTCGTAAGCTCGCCAGGGCCGAGCCTGGCGAGCGGGAAGTCCGACGCGGCGAGGGTCTCGACGCCGGCCGACTCGCCGCCCTGGATCAGGTGGCGCAGGCGCTCCAGGAAACTCCCCGCCAGGGACTCGACCGTGGCGCGCCGATGCACATTCTCGCTGTACGCCCAGCCGATCTGCAGTCGACCGCCGGTCACGCTGCCGAAGACGAACAGCAGGTGCCGCCGCCTGATGCGCGGGCTGCTCCACGGGCCGCTCGACTCGGCGGCGGGACGGAACGCCGAGCCCTCCCCCACCGCCTGGTCGAACTGACCCAGGTAGTTGAAGCCGATCTCGGCCTGCGGCAGGCTGCGCAGAGCGCCGCCGATCCGGGGCTTCGGGTTGAGGTACCGGAGCACGCCGTAGCCCACGCCCTTCCCGGGCACGGCGCGCACCTGCTCCTTGACCGCGGCCAGGGCTTCCCCTGGCGTCACCGCGGCGTCGCAGGGCAACTTGAGGAGCAACGGATAGACGGCGGTAAACCAGCCGGCGACGCGGGAGAGGTCGAGATCGGCGGACTCCGCGAGCAGCGACTCCCGCCCATGCACCTCGAGGTCGACGAGCTGAGCCCCGCGGTCCGTCCAGACGGCCAGGGTCTGGGCCAGAGCGGTCAGCAACACCTCCTGGATCTGGGAGTGGTAGGTCTCCGGAACCCGCTGCAGCAGAGCTCGCGTCTCGTCCGGGGTCAGCGCCGCGAGCACAGTATGCACCGAGCCCTCGGTGTTGCGAACCTCGCCGCCGGGGAAGTCGACCGGCAGGGGCGCGACCTCGCCTCGCGCCGGCGCCAGCCAGTAACCCAGCTCGCCCTCGTGCGCCCCGGCCCAGGCGCCCTCGGCGAGAAGCTCGGCCCACCGTTTGAACGCAGTGGTCTCGGGCGGCAGCACGCCTGAGGCGTAGGCGGTCTCCAGATCCTCCAGCAGGAGGCGCCAGGAGACCCCGTCCACCACGAGGTGATGGAAGATCAGCAGCAGGCGGTCGGCGAAGCTACGGCCGCTACGGAGGAGGGCTATCCGCAGGAGTGGCCCCTCGGCGAGGTCGAGGCTCGCCTGAAGATCGGCCGCCGCACGCTCCAGAGTCCCGGTCCACCGCGCGGCCGGCAGCCCAGAGAGGTCGATCTCCAGGAAGGGATCGGAGCGGTCGGGAGGGACGATGAGCTGTCGCCAGCCGGTCGGACCGCCCGCGAAGCGGAGACGCAGGGCGCCGTGGTGCTCGACCAGGGCGGCCACCGCTCGCCGTAGCGAGGGACCGTCCAGCGGCTGACGCGTCTCGAGCAGCACCGCCTGATTCCAGTGTTGTGGGTCCGGCAGATCCTGCTCGAACATCCAATGCTGGATGGGCGTCAGCGGCACCGGCCCGGTCCTTGGAGCCGGCAGCGGAGCCGGCCGCGGGGCCGGCCGTGCCGCGCGCCCGCCGCCCGCCACCCGGGCCAACTCCGCCACTGTCTGGTGGGTGAAGACCTGGTCCGCGGTCAGCACGATCCCTGCCCGCGCGGCCCTCGCCGCGACCTGGATGCTGAGGATCGAGTCGCCCCCGAGGGAAAAGAAGTTGTCGTGCGGACCGATCCCGTCCGTGCCTAAAACCTCGCCCCAGATCCCGGCGAGGAGCCGCTCAAGATCATTCTCGAAGCCGGTATCGGCCGAGCTGGCGGCGGCCGTCCGCTCACGCCCGGGCACCGGCAGGGCGCTGCGATCCACTTTGCCGTTGGCGGTGAGGGGCAGCGCCGCCAGCTCGACGATGGCGGCCGGCACCATGTAGCGCGGGATCTTCTCCTCCAGGAATCGTCGTAGCTCCTGCTCCGTCACCGTCCGGCCCGGATGCGGCACCACATAACCCAAAAGCCGCCGGTGGTGGCGATCCCCCGGCGCCGCGGCCACGGCAGCGCGCACCGCCGGGTGCTCGAGCAGCGCCGCCTCGATCTCCCCCAACTCGATGCGGTGGCCCTGGACCTTGACCTGGAAGTCCTCCCGGCCGAGGAGCTCGACACCGCCGTCGGGAAGAAAGCGGCCCAGATCGCCGGTACGGTAGAGGCGCTCGCCGGTCTCGGGATGCGGGACGAAGCTGAGCGCGGTCCTCACCGGATCACGCCAGTAGCCCTGGGCGAGGCCGATGCCGCCGATATAGAGCTGGCCCGGCACCCAGTCCGGCCGCGGCGCGAGCGACTCGTCGAGGACGTGGAAGCTCTGCCGGGCCATGGCCCGACCGTACGGGATTGAGGCCCAGGCGGGATCGATCTCGGCGATGGGATGAAGGATCGACCAGATCGACGCCTCGGTGGCGCCGCCCAGGCTGATCGTCCGCACGCCCGGACCGAGCGCTGCGATACGGCCGGGCAGCGCGAGCGGGATCCAGTCGCCGCTGAGCAGCGCCAGCCGCAGATCGTCGGGCAGCCGCCGCGATTCGCCGGAAAGGTGCTCGACCAGCATCTCCAGGAGCGCCGGCACCGAATTCCATATCGTCACCCCTTGACGCCGCATCAGCTCTTCCCAGTGCGCCGGGTTGCGACTCGTCCCGGCGTCCGGGATCACGATGGCGCCCCCCGCCGCCAGCAGGCCAAAGACATCCCAAACCGAGAGGTCGAAGCTCAGCGAAGAGAGGGCCAGCCCGCGGTCCGCGGGGCCGAGACCGAAGCGCGCGTTGACGTCGAGTACGGTGTTGACCGCTCCCCGGTGGTCGATCATCACCCCTTTGGGGAGGCCGGTGGAGCCGGAGGTGAAGATGACGTAGGCGAGGTCGCCCGGTTGCTGAAGGGGGGTGAGCGGCGGCAGGTCTTCGGCCGGCTCGTCCTCCACCGCGAGCGGCCGGACTCCCGCGGGCCACGGGAGCGTCCCGGCGAGCCAGGGCTGAGTGAGGGCGAGAGCGACCTCGCCATGCTCCAGGAGATGGCGGAAGCGCTCGGCCGGGAGACCGGGATCGACCGGTAGATAGGCGGCTCCCGACTCGAGGACGGCGAGCACGGCCACCACCTGCTCCCAGCCCTTCTCCATCGTCACCGCCACCAGGGTATTGGGCCGGGCGCCCAGCTCCCGCAGGCGCCGGGCGAGCCGGGTCGCGCGACGGCGAAGCTCGCCGTAAGCGAGCGAGCGGCGGTTGGAGAGGACCGCCGGACGGTCAGGGTGGTCGCTCGCCTGGGTCAGAAAGAGCTGATGGAGGAGCGCGCCGCTCACCGTCGCGGCGCTCTCGGCCGCGCGCCGTTGGAGCTGGGCTGCGGGTACGAGGTTCGGCGCCACCTCCCAGGCCGCCGCATCCTCGGCCAGGCGCTCGAGCAGGCCGTGGTAGGCGCCGAGCATCGCGTCGAGCATCCCCGGCGGGAACAGCTCGTCGACCGCGTCCCAGGTGTAGGCGAGGGCCTTGCCCTGCTCGGCGATCTGGTGATCGAGCCAGACCTGTGGGGTCTGACTGATGCTATAGACCGTCTGGAGCTCGGGTCCCGCGGCCTCGGCGATCTCTCCGGACTCGGCGAGCCCGAGGGTGCTGGTGAAGACCACTGGGACCAGCGGCCCCTGGTGCGTGCCGCGGCTCTGGGCGAGCTCGCGGAGCACCCGCACGCCGCTCACATAGCGGTGCTCCAGGTCTTCGAGCGACTGACTCTGGAGCCGGAGTGCCCGCTCCAGGAACCCGACGGATGGCTCGCGCGGTCCCGCCACCTCGAGCAGGAGGAGCGAGGTGAAATCTCCTACCACCTCCATGACCTGCGGGTGGAGCGGCAGGCGGTGGAACAGCGTCAGGGTGATCAGGAAGCGCGGCGAGCGGCTCCAGGTCGCGAGCACCTCGGCGAAGGCGGCAGCCAGCAGGGACGAGGGGGTGAGCCCCTCCCGCGCCGCCCGCTCCTTGAGCCTGCCCCAGAGCTCCGGCTCCAACCGGCCGGCGCGCCGCACGAAGGTCGGATGGACCACGGCGCCCGGGCTCTTCGCGAGCGGCAGGTCGGGCCCGGCGGGCAGCTCCGGCAGACGGGCGAGCCAGGACGCGAGGGAACGCTGAAAGAGCGCGGTCTCCCGGAGCGCCGCCTCGGCCAGCACATAGTCGCGGAACGACAGCTCCAAGGGCGGCAGCACCGCTTCCGGCTCCGCATAGAGCCGGAGCCAATCGCGGGTGAGCCGTTGGAGGCTCCAGGCGTCCCCGAGGAGGAAATCGAAGCTGATGTGGAGCCGGGTACGGTCACCGTCGAGCCGGCTGGCGCGCACCTCGAAGAGCGGCCACCGGTCGCTGGGCAGCACCTGGTGGGACATCTCACGTCGGACGCGCTCCAGCTCCGCCGCCGCGTCGCAGCTGCCGGCGAGATCCAGCAGCGCGATGTCGTAGGGCGGCACCTGCGGCAGAATCCGCTGTCGGCCGTCCGGCAGGACGATCGCCCGCAGCATCTCATGCCGCTCGATGAGCCGGCGCACCGCCAGGGTGAGCCGCGCGACATCCACCCCCTCCCCCTCCAGCTCGACATACCAGTGAGTCGCGACGTTGCCCAGCTCGAAGGAGCCCCCACGGCCGACCCAGTACGCCTGCTGCACCTCGGTCAAGGGGAACGGCTCGCCGCGGTGGGCGGGATCGGGGACCACCCTGGGCAGAGGCTCGCCCCCACCCTCCGCATCAGGGCGCTCCCGAAGACCGGTCAGGACCGCCGCGAGGCGAGACACCGTGGGGCTCTCGAACAAGCTGCGCACCGGCAGGTCGACGCGGAAGGCGCCGCAGAGGGCAGCGGTCATCTGGGTGGCGAGCAGCGAGTGCCCCCCCAACTCCAGGAAGTTGTCATGGACGCCGATCCGGTCGATGCCGAGTTGCTCCTCCCAGACCGCGGCCACCGCCCGCTCCATCTCGTCGCGGGGGGCGACGAAGGCGGTGCCCAGGGGCGGTCGCGGGTGGCGGCCGGGGACCGTGGCGGGCACCTTCAAGCCGACGGTGGCGGCGTTGGGAGCTGCCTCGACGCGCGGCTCGGCAGCCGGCTCCAAAGCGACGGCCGTCGACCGGGGAGCATCGATCCAGAAACGCTGGCGCTCGAACGGATAGGTGGGCAGGTGCATCCTCCGGCGCTTCGCATGGCGGTGGAACCGCCGCCAGCTCGGCGCGGCTCCCGCCAGCCAGAGCCGGCCCAGCGCCGTGATCATGGCGGCAACCTCCGGGACCTCGTCCTGCGGGTGCCCGAGAGAGGAGACCACCACCTGGCCCGACGGGCGCCCCGGATGCCTCTGCACCAAAGTCGAGAGCGTACGGCCGGGCCCGACCTCCAGCAGCAGTCTCTCCGGACCGCGGAAAAGCTCGCCCAGCCCCTCTCCGAAACGGACCGTTTGCCGCAGGTGGCGGGCCCAGTACCCGGGGTCGGTCGCCTGCTCCGGAGTGAGCCAGGTCCCGGTGACGTTCGACAGCACGGGGATCTGTGGCGGCCGCAGGCGCACCCGCCCCACCTCCGCGGCGAAGGGGGCGACCACCGATTCCATCAGGGCGGAGTGGAAGGCGTGCGAGGTGTGCAGGCGCCGGGACTCGACGCCCTCGGCGGCAAGGCGGACGGCGAAGGCCTCCACGGCCTCCTCGGCGCCGGCGACCACGCACATCCCCGGCGCATTCACCGCGGCGAGCGACAGCTCGCGCGGCAGGCAGGAGAGCAGATCGCGTTCCGGTAGCGGCACCGACAACATGGCTCCGGGAGGCAGCTCCTGCATGAGCCGGGCGCGCGCCGCCACCAGATCCAGCCCCTCCTCGAAGGTGAAAACGCCGGCCAGGCAGGCCGCGGCGTACTCGCCGACGCTATGGCCGAGGAGGGCCTGGGGGCGCAGCCCCCACTCCAGCCAGAGCTCGCCGAGGGCGTGCTCGAGCACGAAGAGCGCTGGCTGGGCGAGGAGTGTCCGTTCGAGCTCCCGGTCGGCCTCCTCCCGGCGCTGGGGCGCGGCGAAGAGCACGGTCCGCAGGTCCAGCCCGAGGCGCGGCAGGAGCCGCTCGGCGGCTCCGTCGATGCGGGCGCGAAAGGTGGGCTCGACCGCGTAGAGGCCGGCCCCCATGCCCGCGTGCTGCGCCCCCTGGCCGGGGAAGAGAAAGGCGAGCGTCCTCTCGGGGCGCTCGCCGCAGAGCGTCAAGAGGCGCTCCGGGTCGAGCGTCGCGAGCGCCCGGGCCGCATCCCGGGGGTCGCGGCAGACGAGCATCCGCCGGTGCTGGAAGGCCTTTCGTCCTACCTGCAGGGTGTAGGCAAGGTCGGCGATCGCGAGGTCTGGGTTCTGCCGCAGGTGATCGGCGAGCCTCGCCGTGACCTCCTCCAGCGCGGGCTCGCTCCGCGCCGACAGCACGAGGAGCTGCCAGGGACGCGCCGGTGCGGGAGGCACCGGCTCCGGGGGCTCTTCGACCACCAGGTGGGCGTTGGTGCCGCCGATGCCGAACGAGCTGACGCCCGCCCGCCGCGGAACGCCCTCGGAGGGCCAGTCCGCGAGCTGGGTGACGACCCGAAAGGGGCTGCTCGCAAAGTCGATCTCGGGATTCGGGCGCTCGAAATGCAGGCTCGGCGGGAGTTGCCGGTGCTCCAGCGCCAGCACGGTCTTGATCAGCCCCGCCACGCCGGCGGCGGTGTCGAGATGGCCGACATTGGTCTTCACCGAGCCGATGGCGCAGAAGCCGCACCGATCCGTCCGCTCGCGGAAGACCTCGGTCAGTGCCTGGATCTCGATGGGGTCGCCGAGCGGGGTCGCGGTGCCGTGCGCCTCGATATAGCTCAAGCTCTCCGGCTCCACCGCCGCGACCCGCAGGGCGGTGCGGATCACCCGGGCCTGGCCGGCGGCCCGCGGCGCCGTGTAGCCGACCTTGGTGGCGCCGTCGTTGTTGACGCTCGAGCCCTTGATGACGGCGCGGATCGCAAAACCGTCCGCCAGGGCGTCCTCCAGGCGCTTCAACACCACGACCCCCGCCCCGCTGCCGAAGACCGTGCCCTGGGCGCGCGCGTCGAAGCTGCGGCAGTGGCCGTCCGGAGAGAGGATCCCCTCCTTCTGGTAGAGGTAGCCGCTCCTCTGCGGCAACGCGATGGAGGCGGCCCCGGCCAGGGCGAGGTCGCACTCGCCGTTGATCAGGCTCTGGCAGGCCAGATGGACCGCCACCAGCGATGTCGAGCAGGCGGTCTGCACACTCAGGCTGGGTCCCTCCAGATCGAGCTTGTAGGAGACCCGGGTCGCCAGGTAGTCCTTGTCATTGCCCACCACCATCTGCAGGCCGCTCAGCCCGCTCAGACGGTCGAGGCTCGGCAGCAGGTTCGCCAGCAGGTAGTGGTTCATGCCGCTGCCGGCGTAGACCCCCACCAGCCGGCCGGACTGCCCGGCGTCATAGCCCGCGTCCTCCAGGGCCTCCCAGGCGCATTCGAGGAAGATCCGGTGCTGCGGGTCCATGGCTTCGGCCTCGCGCGGGGTGAAACCGAAGAACGCCGCGTCGAAGAGCTCACATCCTTCCATGAGGGGCTTGGCGCGCACGTAGTCGGGATTGGCGAGCAACGCCGCGTCGACCCCCTCCGCCGCCAGCTCCTCGGCGGAGAAGAAGGTCACCGACTCGACCCCGTCCCGCAGGTTGCGCCAGAGCTCCTCCAGGGTGCGTGCCCCGGGGAAACGCCCCGCCATGCCGACGATCGCCACCTCGAGACCGGTAACCTCCCCCGGGTACGTCCGCTGCGACATCAAACCTCCTCCCCAGGCTCGGAGGTGTCCCGCAGCCGCTGCCGCAGGTGCTGCCGCCGCTGCCGGCCCTGGGCGAGCCGCTCCGCCGTCTCCGCGGCCTCTCCGGATTCACCCGACGGCGAACGTTCGACGCTCTCCTCAGCGAAAAAGGCCGCCAGGGCGCGGACCGTGGGGTGGCGGAACATCTCGATCAGCGGCATCTCCCGGCCCAACTCGTCCCGCAGCCTGGCGTGCGCCTGGACCAGATGCACCGAGTTGCCGCCCATCTCGAAAAAGCTGTCGTCGACGCCTACCCGCTCAAGGCCGAGCACCTCGCGCACCACCGTGGCGACGCGCTCCTCGAGATCCGTCGAAGGCGGCATGTACTCCCGGCTCCGCTCGCGGCTCTCCTGCGGCTCCGGCAGCGCGGCGCGGTCCACCTTGCCGTTTGCGCTGAGCGGCAGCTCGTCCATCAGGACGAGGATCTGAGGCACCATGTGCTCCGGCAGCTTGGCGCGGAGGAAGCTCTGCAGCTCGGCAAGGCCGTCCCGCTCCCGCGCGGCCGGTCCCCGGTCGCCGGCCGGCCTGCCGGCGACCAGGCTGTGCAACAGCTCGTGATCGGAGCCCAGGGCGAACAGGCCGCGGATGCGGTCGAAATCGAGGTCCCCGATCTGGCACGAGCCGAGGCCGCTGGGCGGCGCCGAGGTCTCCAGAAGCTGGGTGATCAGGCCCGCCTCGATCAGGGCGTAGCGCAGGGCGCGATCGCCGTACAGCGGACGGATCGCATCCATCTTCCCGACCAGGAAGACCGACAGAGCGGCGGTCTCGAAGACGCCACGGTTGGCCGGGGCATGCACTTCGGCAGTCACCTCGGCACCCTCGGTGAGCGCGACGAGGCGGTGCTCGGCCGGATCGTAGAGGTAGGTTCCCGGAGCCACCCCCTCCACCCGCCCCGGCCGCACGTGGAGGTACACCTGGACCGGATAGAGGCTGCCGGCCGATCCGTAGCGGCGGCCGGGAAACGGCCGGTCTGAAGATGGCACCTGCGCGAGCGCGCCGAGCCAACCGGACAGATCCGCCAGCGAGACCGCTTCCGGGGAGAGCTCTCGATGGGTTCGCCTGAGGCGCACCCCTTCCGGCTGCGCGGCCTCGCTCGCGCGCCGCAGCGAAATAGCGGGGAGCTCCGGCTCCCGACGCAACCCAGGTTGGGAGAGCTTGAGCTCCAGCTTGGCCAGAGGGTCGAGAGCCTCCTCGGAGGCCGGCTCCTCCCGGTCCATCACCAGGTAGGCCACCAGGTGCCGGTCCCGATGGCGGCCGCGAGCCACGGCCACGGCGGCGCGCACCCTGGGGTATTGGAGGAGGGCGGCCTCGACCTCCCCCAGCTCGATACGGAAGCCCTGGACTTTGACCTGCGTGTCCTCGCGTCCCAGAAACTCGATGTTGCCGTCCGGCAGCCAGCGCCCCAGGTCTCCGGTGCGATAGAGGCGCTCCCCGGTCCGTGGGTGACGGACGAAGGCGGCGGCCGTCTTCTCGTCGTCGCGCCAGTAGCCCTGCGCGAGACCGATACCGCCGATATAGAGCTCGCCCGGCACCCAGACGAGGCGGGGTTCGAGCGCAGCGTCGAGGACATGGAACGTCTGATGGTCCATCGCCCTCCCGTAGGGGATGCTCGGCCATTCCGGATCGACGGCGCCGATCTCGTAGAGGATCGACCAGATGGAGGCCTCGGTCGCGCCCCCCAGGCTCACCAGCCGCACGCCCGCTCCCAGGTCGCGGACCCGGTCGGGCAGGCTCACCGGAATCCAGTCGCCGCTGAGGAGCGCCAGCCGGAGCGCGACCGGCAGCGGCTCGCTGCGGCCGGCGAGGTACTCGACCAGCATCTTGAGCAGGGCGGGCACCGAATTCCACACCGTCACCCGCTCGCGGAGCATCAGCTCCAGCCAGTGCGACGGATCGCGCGCCGCCCAGGGCTCGGGCAGCACGGCGGTCCCGCCGGCCGCGAAGATCCCGAGGAAATCCCATACCGAGAGATCGAAGCTGAGCGCCGAAAGGGCGAGCACGCGGTCCTCGGGGCCGACACCGAAGCGCCGGTTGATGTCCAGGACGGTGTTGACGGCGCCGCGGTGGTCGATCATCACCCCCTTGGGGAGGCCGGTCGAGCCCGAGGTGAAGATGACGTAGGCCAGATCCTCCGGCCGCTGCACCGGCTCCGGCGGCGCGTCTTCCACCCCCTCCCCGGGCGCAAGGAAAGGACCGTCGACGCAGAGGGTCTCCACCCCGACGGGCCAGGAGAGCCGGTCGCGCCACCGACTCTGGGTGAGAGCCACGGTCACCTCGCCCTGCACGAGCAAGGAAGCGAAGCGCTCCGCGGGAAGGCCGGGATCGACCGGCATGTAGGCCGCTCCCGCCTTGAGCACGGCGAGGACGGCGACGGCCTGCTCCCAACCTTTCTCCATCGCCACCGCGACCAGGGTATTTCTACCCGCGCCGCGCTCGCGGAGCGCCTGGGCGAGGAGGTCGGATCGGCGGTCCACCTCTCCATAGGTGAGGCTCCGCCCCGCCGCCACCACTGCCGTCCGCCCCGGCTCATGCCGCGCCTGGGCAGTGAACAGCGTGTGGAGCAATCCCGGCGCGGCCGGCGTCGCGGTGCGGCTCACCGCCGCGAGGAATGCGAGTTGCGCGGCCGGCAGGGGCAGCCGGGGCTCCTGCCAGGCCGCCTCCTCGCGGGCGAGGCGGCGCAGGAAACCCACATAGGCGCCGAACATGTCCTCGATCATGCCGGCGGGGAACAGGCCGGCCACCGTATCCCACTGCACCCACAGCTCGCCCTCACTCTCCGCCGCCTGGTGGTCGAGCCAGACCTGCGGGGTCTGGCCGATGCTGTAGACGGGCTCGAGCGGCATCGGGGCCACCGCCGGCTCGCCCCGGCCCGGGTCGAGGTTCAGCGTGCTGGTGAAGACGACCGGCATCAGCGCGGCGCTCCGGCCACCTCCCCGCCGGGCCAGCTCGCGCATGACTCGCACCCCGCTCACATAGCGGTGGTCGAGGTCGGTCCACAGCCTCTCCTGAACCTGCCGGGCGCGCAGCTCAAAGGTGCTCGCCGCCGTACCGTCGAGCGCCAGGAGAGTCAGCGAGGTGAAGTCGCCCAGAATGCGGTTCACCTGGGGATGGAACGGAATCCGGTGGAACAGGGTCAGGTTGATCGTCAGCCGCGGGCTGCGGCTCCACGCCACGAGAACCTCGGAGAACACGGCGGCGAGGAGCCCTGAGCCGGTGATCCCGGAGGCTCCGGCCCGCTCCTTCAGTCGCCCCCAGAGGGCGGCGTCGAAACGCTCTCCCCGCCGCTCGAAGCGAGGCGGCCCGAGGGACCCCGGATGCACGGCGAGGGGCAGCTCCGGCGCCGGCGGCAGCGTCTCCAGGCGAGACTGCCAGTGCTCCAGGGAGCGCTGGTAGAGCTCGGTCTTCTGCAGCGCGACCTCGGCGAGCACATAGTCCCGGAAGGTGATCGCGAGCTCGGGGAGCGCGGCCTCCGGATCGGCGTAGAGCCGCGCCAGCTCGCCGCCGAGGAGCCCGAAGCTCCAACCGTCGAAGAGCAGGATGTCGAGGCTGACGTGGAGACGGATCCGGCCGCCGTCGAGGAGAGAGGCGCGGACCTCGAAGAGCGGCCAACGGTCGGCCGGCAGCACCTGGTGGGACATCCGCTGGCGGATCCCGGCGAGGAGCGCCGCCGCGGCTTCCGCGGGCTCCCCCACCAGGTCGAGCGTCTCGAGGATGTAGGGCGGCACCGACGGGAGCACCCGCTGGCGGCCGTCGGGCAGAACCACGGCGCGCAGCATGTCATGCCGCTCGATCAGCCGCCGGCAGGCGCGCTCCAGACGCGCGAGGTCCAACTCGGCGCTCTCGAGCTCCATATAAACGTGGGCCGCCACGCTCCCCAGCTCCATGTCAGGCCGGCGGCCGACCCAGTAGGCCTGCTGCACGTCGGTCAGCGGGAAGGGCTCGTGCCGTCCCTCCGGGTCGGGCACCAGGATCGGGATCCCGCGGGAAGGGCCACCGGACTCGGCCTGACGCGCCTTCTCCAGGGCCACGGCCCCGGCGAGCCCGGCGACGGTCGGCTGCTCGAAAAGGGTGCGCAACCCGACATCCACCCGGAACGCTTCGCGCACCCTGGAGATGAGCTGCGTTGCCAGCAGCGAATGTCCGCCGAGGGCGAAGAAATCGTTGCGGACGCCGACCCGGCCGACCGCCAGCACCTCCTGCCAGATGCGCGCGAGGCGTTCCTCGGTGGGGGTGCGCGGCGCCTCGAACGCGGCAGCGATCTCCGGACGGCTGCCGTCGGGCGGCGGCAGGGCCGCGAGATCCACCTTGCCGTTGGGGGTCAGCGGCAGCTCGCTCAGCACCACGAAGGAGCCCGGTACCATGTAGTCCGGCAGCCGCGTCGCGAGGTGGGCGGCCAGGCGCGGCGGCAGGCGGCGGGCGAACATCCCTTCCAGCGGACGGGTGGCGTAGCGCTCTAAGTCGGCCCCGATCTCTGGCTCCGGGAGCGCGATGGGCCGGGAACCGCGGCGGACGAAGATGGCGTCGAAGCTGCCCTCTCCGGAGTCCGACCAGTCGATGTGAGCTTCATACGGCAGCTCGCCCACGAGCCCCCACAGATCCTCGGGATCGACCGCCGGCTCAAGGAAGACGGGCTCAGCCAGGGCCGCCTGGAGGTCTCCCACGGTCCGCAGGCCGTCGGTGCCCCGGGGATCGCGGAGCAACTGCGCCGCCCGCGCCTCGGCATGCAGACGGGCGTTCGGCATGCCGCGGAGCGCCAGACTCTCCGGGGCCTCGGCGAGACGATGCCGGACCGCCGCGACCGTCAGCTCCTGTCCGCGCCAGTCGAGCCACTCCGGCGAGAGCGCCGCCGGGGCCGCGCTCCCCACCCGCAGCACGACGTCGTAGCGGTAGCGCGACATCTCATTATGGTGCCGACCGCGCCGGAGATGCATCTCGACGCCGCTCACCCCCGGAAGGCTCCGCGCCAGGGACGAGAAGAAGGCCGGATGGATGACCAGCTCCTCCTCCAGGGCCACTTGCGCCCGGACGCGCTGCCGGAGTTGCGGCAGCGTCAGGGAGCGGGGAGCCCGAGCGAGCTGCGTACCGGCGTGGAACGCCTCGAGGAGGGGAAGGCTGCGGACATCGCCCACGAAGACGGAGCCACCCGGCGCCACCGCCCGCACCGCCCCGGCGAGGACCCGCTGGAGATAGTCGAGGCTGGGGAAATACTGCACGACGGAGTTGAGGATCACCAGATCGCAGGCTGCCCGTGGCAGGTCGTCGAATTCGTCGGCGGCGCGGCGGGCGAGGCGGACGTGCGCGAGCCCCCTCCCGTCCAGATGGCCACCCACCCACTCGATCGCGCGCGGCGAGAAGTCGGTGGCCAGGTACTCCTCGCTGTGCGGGGCGACGCGGAAGAGCAGCATGCCGGTGCCGCATCCGATCTCCAACACCCGCCGGGTACCCAGGGCGAGGATCCGCTCGACGGTGCCCTCGACCCACTCGCGCATCTCCTCGACGGGGATCGGCGCCGCGGTGTAGCTGCTGCTCCAGCCGGTGATATTGAACGTCGGATCGGCCTGCCCGGCCTCCCGGCCATAGGTCCCATCGAACACCTCCCGCCAGCGGCCGACCTGCTCGTCGGCATCCGGCATCTCCACGCCCACCTCGGCCCCCTTCGACTCCGGCACCACGTAGGCCACCAGGCTGCGATCTCCGGGGCCGCCCCCTTCTCCCCGCGGGGTCTCGCGCGCGATCACCACTGTCTCCCGCACCCCGGGATGGGCGGCCAGCAGCGCCTGGATCTCCCCGGGCTCGATCCGGAAGCCGCGCACCTTCACCTGCTGGTCGACCCGGCCCAGGTACTCCAGGGCGCCGTCCACGAGGTGGCGCACGCGGTCGCCGGAGCGATAGAGCCGCTCTCCCGGCGCACCGCTCCAGGGGTCGGGCAGAAACCGCTCCGCGGTCAGCTCGGGCCGACCGAGATAGCCGCCGGCCACCCCGGCGCCGCCGACGTACAGCTCCCCCGCCACCCCGGCGGGGAGGGGACCGAGATCGCCGTCGAGAACGTAGGTCCGCAGGTCGGAGATCGGGAAGCCGACGACACTCCCGCGCGCCCGATCCAGGTCCTCACAGGCAAGCGGTTGCCAGGTTACGTGTACCGTGGTCTCGGTGATGCCATACATGTTGACCAGCCGCGGCCGCCGGTCGCCATGGCGCTCGAACCAGGGCCGGAGGCTCTCGAAGTCGAGCGCCTCGCCACCGAAGACGATCCAACGCAGACTGAGGCCTTCCGCTTCTTGCGCCTCTTCCGCGCCGGCGAGCTGCCGGAACGCGGACGGGGTCTGGTTGAGGACGGTCACCCGCTCGCGCCGCAGGAGATCGAGGAACGCCTCCGGAGAGCGGCTGACCCAGTGGGGCACCACCACCAGACGGCCGCCATAAAGGAGTGCCCCCCAGAGCTCCCAGACCGAGAAGTCGAAGGCGAAGGAGTGGAAGAGGGTCCAGGCGTCCTCGGCGCCGAAGCCGAACCAACCCTGTGTCGCAGCGAAAAGGCGGACGGCCTGCCGGTGCCGGACGAGCACCCCCTTCGGTCGGCCGGTCGAGCCCGAGGTATAGATCACATAGGCCAGGTTCCCCGGCCCGGCGCCACTCGCCAAGACCTCGTCGCTCTCGGCAAGTAGGGCCGCCGCGTGCTCGTCCAGGCGCACCACCGCCAGAGGCTCCGTGGCGAGGCCCGCCAAATGGCCGCCCGCGGTCACCGCCACGGGCGCGCGGCTGTCCTTTAGCATCAGAGCCAGGCGCTCGCGGGGATAGGCGGGATCGAACGGGACGTAAGCCCCGCCGGCCTTGAGCACACCGAGAATGGCGATCACCATCTCGACCGACCGATCGAGGCAGACCGCCACCGGCACCTCCGGCCCGACGCCGAGGCGCCGCAGGTGGCGGGCGAGCCGGTTGGCGCGGCGATCGAGCTCACCGTAGGTCAGGCGATCCTCCCCGCAGACGACGGCCTCCGCCCCGGGCCTCCGCGCGGCCTGCTCCGCGAACACCTCGTGCAGGCAGCGGCCGCCCGGCTCCGCCTCTGCCGAGCCGTTCCACTCGCAGAGCACCTGGTGCCGCTCCGCGGCGCCGAGGAGCGGCACGCTCTGGAGCGGGAGCCCGAGGTCCGCGGACAGCGTCGCCAGGATGTTGTCCAGATGCCCGAGCATGCGAGCGACGGTCGCGGGCGCGAAGCGTCGGCGGTCGAAGAGGATACGGACGATGAGCTCCGCCCCCGGCATCACCTGGACCGTGAGCGGGTAGTTCGTCCGCTCCCAGACGGACGTCATCTCGGGGATGCGCAGTCCCGTGCCGGAGCCGCGGAGCGACCGGTCGACCGGGAAGTTCTCGAAGGCCATGATGGTCTCGAACAGCGGCAGGGAGCGCGGCACCTCGCTCCACTCCCGGATGTCGGCGAGCGCGGTGTGCTCGTGCCGGCGGATTTCGGCGTTGCGCTCCTGGAGCCCGCGCAGCCAGGCGAGCAGCTCCCCACCGGGCGGCACCGCTGTTCGCAGCGGCAGCGTGTTGACGAACAGGCCGACCATGGCCTCCGCTCCGTCGAGCTCCGGGGGCCGGCCGGCCGAGGTAACGCCGAAAACTACGTCGGTCTCGCCACAGGTGCGCGACAGGAGCAGCGCCCAGGCGCCCTGGGCGAGGGTATTGAGCGTCAGACCCTGCCGCCGTGCCTGCTCGCGCAACCGGTCGGAGACCTCCGGCCGCAGGCGTGTCTCGCGGCTGCCGTAGTCGTCGCCAGCCGCGGCGTCCGGCGAGGCTCCGCGGTCCTCCGGCAGCGGTGTGGGCGCGGTGAAGCCGGCCAGCTCCCGGGTCCAGAAAGCGCGGGCCGCGTCGCGATCCCGGCGCTGGATCCAGGCGATGTAATCGCGGAAGGGCCGGCCGGCGGAACGCTGCAGGTCAGTCCCCTGGGTGAAGGCCTCGTAGAACGCGAAGACCTCGCTCATCACCAGGTTGACCGACCAGCCGTCCAGCAGCATGTGGTGGTGGCTCCAGACGAATTGGTAGAGGCACTCCTCCAGGCGGATCAGCTTGAGGCGCATCAGAGGGGCCCGGGTGAGGAGGAAACCCTCGTCGCGATCCTCGGCGAGAAGCGCCCGCAGGCACTCCTGCCGTTGTTCCGGCGGCAACCCGCTCCAGTCGAGGCGCTCGAAGGGGAGCCGCAGTCGCTTATGCACCACCTGACGAGGACGGTCCAGGCCCTCCCAGACGAAGGCGGTGCGCAGGACCGGGTGGCGGTCCAGCACCCGCTGCCAGGCGCGCTCGAACGCGTCGGCGTCCAGCCGGCCTTCCACCGGACCGCTGAACTGTTCGAAGTACTCCCCGGAGCCCGGGGCGTACAAGGTGTGGAAAAGGATCCCCTGCTGCAAGGGGGTAAGAGCGTAGATCGCCTCGACGTTCTCCTGGATCATAAGTCTCGCTCGTTCTTCTACGACGACTGTGCTTCCTCGATCTGCCCGAAAATGTTCGCCAGCTCCGACTCGCTCAGCAGCTCGTCGGAGAAGTCCGCCGGCGTGTAGCCCCCGGCCGCCGCGGCCAGGCCGTGCAGGAGGAGCGCCCGCAGCTCCTCCAGGAGCTCCTGCGCCAGCCCCTCGACGGTCGCCCTGCGGTGAACGCTGGTGCTGTAGGTCAGGCTCGTCCAGAGCCTCCCCTCGGCGATGCCGCTGTTCACCTCGATGAGATGGCGGCGCGGCGCTCCCGGGCTGCGGAGCGGCCCGCTTTCGTCTCCCCCGGGGGCGAAGAGTGATCCGGCCGGGAGCACATGGTCCAGGGCGCCCAGATAGTTGAAGCTCACCTCCGCCGGCTCCAGGACTGCCAGTCGAGAGCGGATTTCCGGGTCCTCGCCGAGGTAGCGCAGCACTCCGTAGCCGATCCCCCCCATGCCCGCGCCGGCGACGCCGCGGAGTTGCGCCCGGACCGCCTGCAACGAATCACCCGCCCTCCCCCCGCTTCCCCGCAGGTCGAGAGTCACCGGGTAGATGCTGGTGAACCAGCCGACGGTCCGCGACAGGTCGAGGTCCGCAAAGAGATCCTCGCGGCCGTGCGATTCGAGATCGATCCGCAGACAGGGCACACCGGTCCACGATCCGAACGCCCGCACCAGGGCGGCGAGGATCAGCTCGTCGACCCGAATGTGGGCAGCGCCCAGAGCGCGCTGCAGGTCGCGGGTCTCCTCCACCTCCAGCGCGACCGATACCGTCCGGCCGGACGCCTCGGTGTTCGCGCCCTCGGGGCTCTCCCCCCCGGCGTCGCGCGGCAGGCGCGACGCCTCTAGGAGCGGCGCCCTCAACCACCGCTCCAACTCGCCGCGCAGGCCGCCCGATCGGGCATGCTCGGAGAGCCGCACCGCCCAGCGCTGGAAGGAGGTGGTCCGCGGCGGCAAGGCCGGCTCCCCACCGGTCGGGAGCCGGCGCAGCAGGGTCTCTAAGTCTTCGAGGAGGATGCGCCAGGAGACGCCGTCGACCACCAGGTGATGGGCGGTGACCAGCAGGCGGACCGGCGCGCCGTCCCCCGGATCGAAGGCGACCAGACGGAGGAGCGGACCCGCGCTCAGATCGAGGCTCGCCTGCACCTGCGCCGCAGCGGCCCGCAAGGCTGCCTCCCGCCGACCGGCCGGCAGCCCGAACAGGTCGACCCGCGCGGCGCGGACGGCGCCGCGCGGCCCCTCGCTGACCTGCTCCCAGTCACCTTCCCGCGGCACGAAGCGCAGGCTGAAGGCCGCGTGGTGCTCGGCGAGCCGCTCCGCCGCCGGCGCCAGCCAGCCGAGGTCGAGCGGTTCGCGCAGGACGAGCACGAAGGACTGGTTCCAGTGGTGGCGCTCGGCCACCTCCAGTTCGAAGAACCAGCGCTGGACCGGAGTGAGCGGCACGGGACCCGAGAACGGCGCCTCGTCGCTCGCCGCGACCGCCACGCCGGCGACCGCCGCCAGCTCGGCCAAGGTCTGGTGCTGGAAGATCTGCCGCGGGGTCAGGTGGAGCCCGGCCCGGTGGGCTCGCGAGACGACTTGCATGGCGAGGATGGAATCCCCTCCCAGCGCGAAGAAACCGTCGTGAAGACCGACGGAGTCGAGGCCCAGAACCTCCGCCCAGATCCCGGCGAGCCGCCGCTCGGCCGCGGTCTCAGGCGCCGTCTGTGCCGGGGTGGCGGGCGCGACCTCAGGTGCCGGCAGCGCCTTGCGATCCACCTTGCCGTTGGGCAGCAGAGGCAGGGCGGCGAGAAAGACGAAGGCGGAGGGGACCATGTGCTCCGGCAGCATCTCCGAGAGAAAACGGCACAGCTCGGCCTCCGACGTGGAGGATGGGGTGCCCTCCTCGGGTACGACGTAGGCCACCAGCCGCACCCGCCCCTCCTCCTGCCGGGCCATGGCCAGACTGGTGCGGACACCGGGGTGCCGGTCCAGCCGGGCCTCGATCTCCCCCAACTCGATGCGGAACCCTCGGATCTTGACCTGGTGGTCGAGGCGCCCCAGGTATTCGAGCTCGCCACCAGCCCGGTAGCGGGCGAGGTCACCCGTCCGGTAGAGGCGACCGCCCGGAGCGACCGCGAACGGATCGGGAAGGAAGCGCTCCGCGGTCAGCCCGGGCTGGCCCAGGTAGCCGCGGGCGAGCGGTATACCGCCGATGCACAGCTCGCCGGCCACGCCCAGGGAGACCGGCCCCATCCCGGGGTCCAGGACGTAGGCCCACGCATTGGCGATCGGCCGGCCCAGCAGCACCGGGCTCTCTCCTGGCTGGCGCCGGCAGGCCCAGGCGGTGACGTCCACCGCCGCCTCGGTGGGGCCGTAGAGATTGTGGAGCTCGCAGGGCAGCCGGTCGAGGAAGCGGGAGACGAGCTCCCGGGAGAGCGCCTCACCGCTCGCGATGACCCGGCGCAGGCTGGGGAGAGCCACGAGCCCGGGCTCCTTGAGGAAAACCGCCAGCATGGAGGGGACGAAGTGGAGCGTCGTCACACCTTCGCGCGCGATGAGGTCCACCAGGTAGGCCCCGTCCCGGTGGCCCTGCGGCCGGGCCATCACCAGCCGGGCACCCGTGAGCAGAGGCCAGAAAAGCTCCCAGACCGAGACGTCGAAGCTGAATGGAGTCTTCTGGAGCACCCGGTCGTCGCTGCCAAGGGGGTAGGCCCCCTGCATCCAGAGCAGCCGATTGACGATTCCGCGGTGGCTGTTGACCACTCCTTTAGGACGCCCCGTGGAGCCCGACGTGTAGAGAACGTAGGCCGGATGGTCCGGTGTCACCGCAGAGGCCGGGGCATACCTCTCGCCTCGGCACCACGAGGCCTCCGATCCGTCCAGGGAGACCACCTGCATCCCCTCCGCCGCCCATGGGAGGCCGCCTTGCGTCAGAACCACCTTCAGGGCCGCGTCCTCGGCCATGAACCGCAGCCGCTCGCCGGGATAGGAGGGGTCCAAAGGCAGGTAGGCGCCACCCGCCTGGAGCACCCCCAACAGGCCGACCATCAGCTCGTGCGAGCGCTCGGCATGGAGGCCCACCGGCACCTCGGGACCGACCCCCATCTCCCGCAGCCGGCGGGAGAGCCGCGACGCGCGGTCGACCAGCTCACGCCAAGTGAGGCTCGCCCCCTCGAATACGACCGCAACGGCGTCCGGTGTACGTTCCTCCTGCTCGGCGACCAGATCGTGCAGGCAGATCTCTCGCCGGCGCTCGACCGCCGAATCGTTCTGTTCCCTGAGCAGATGATGGCGCTCCGCGTCATCGAGAAGCGGTAGCTCGTCGAGCCGCCGTTCCGGATCGGCGGCGATGCCCGCGAGCAGAGTCGCGAGGTGGCGCAGCATGCGGCGTACCGTCGTGCGGTCGAAGAGGTCGGAGTTGTACTCCGCGTAGCCGCCGAGCCCTCGCTCGGTCTCGCCGAGGTAGAGCGTAAGGTCGAGCTGGGCCGAGCGACGCTCGACCCCGACACCGTCCAGGTTCAGCTCGCGCGCCTGTATGGAGCGCGCCGGTGCGTTCAAAAAGACCAGCATCACCTGGAGCAGCGGCGTGTGGGCAAGGTTGCGCTCCGGCCGCAGGGCCTTCACCAGCAGATCGAAGGGGGCGTCCTGGTGAGCGTAGGCGCCCAGGGCCACCTCGCGCGCCTGCTCCAGGAAGCTGCAGAACGGCAGGACGGCGTTGGGGCGGACGCGCAGCAGCAGAATGTTGATGAAACAGCCGATGAGCTCTCCGAGCTCCGTCCGGCCGCGCTTGCCGCTGCTCGACCCCACCACCAGATCCTCCTGGCCGGTGAAACGGGAAAGCAGCGTCGCGAAGGCGGCGAGGAGCACCATGAAAGGGGTCGCCCCGTGTCGCCGGCCGAGCTCCTGGAGCGCCGCGGTGACCTCCAGGTCCATGGCGAACGGCTCGCTGCCGCCGCGAAAGGTCTGCTGCGCCGGTCGCGGGCGGTCGGTGGGCAGGGCGAGCGCCGCCGGCGCCCCACGGAGACGCTCCGTCCAGTAGGAAAGCTGGCGGTCGAGCTCCTCACCCTGGAGAACCTCGCGCTCCCACCAGGCGAAGTCGCCGTACTGGATCGCCAGCTCGGAGAGCGGCGACGGCCGACCGACCGAGAAGGCGTCGTAGAGCGCCGCAAGCTCGCGGACCAGGACGCCGTTCGACCAGTCGTCCGAAACGATGTGGTGGAGAGTCAGGACGATGATGTGCTCCCGCTCGGCCAGCCGCAGGAGGACGATCCGCACCGGGCGTTCGCCGGTGAGGTCGAAGGGGCGTTGCGCGCTCTCGGCCGCGAGACGGCGGGCGGCGGCCTCCCGTCGTGACGGCGGGAGTGGCGCCAGATCGACCCGCGGTAGCGGCTCTGGGGTGAAGGGTTGGATGATCTGCCATGGCTGCCCGTCCCGCAGGGTGAAGCGGGTGCGCAATGCCTCGTGACGGCGGACGATCTCGTCGAGCCCCGCCGCCAGCGCCCGCAGGTCGAGCGGTCCGGTGAGCCGCATCACCGACGGGTTGTTGTACGCCGTCAGGCCAGGCTCGAGCTGGTCGAGGAACCAGAGGCGCTGCTGAGCATAAGAGAGCGGTATCGGTCCGGGATCGGAACGGCGGGGAATCGGCAACCGCGGCTTCGCCGAGGACCCAGGGGGGACGACGGCGGAAATCACGCCGGCCAGCTCGACGATGGTGGGCGCCGCGAAGATCTCCTCCAGGGACAGCTCCACCCCCAGGGAGTCGACCAGGCGGGAGATCACCTGCGTCGCCAGCAGCGAATGACCGCCGAGGGAGAAGAAGCTGTCATGGACGCCGACCGGTTCGACTCCGAGCAACTCCTGCCAGAGCTGGGCGAGCTCGTGCTCCAGGTCGGTCTCCGGCGCGACGTAGGCGTTCGCGAGGGTCGGCCGCGCGTGAAGGCTGGTGCCTCCCCGGGACGGCACCGGCTGAGTGGCCTCCGGTGTCGGCACGGGGGCGCCCTCCTCCATCTCGTCGAGCCAGTAGCGCTGGCGCTCGAAGGGATAGGTCGGGAGCGCGACGTGCAGGCGATGCTCTCCGGCGTAGAACCGCCGCCAGTCGACGCGTATCCCCGCCAGCCAGAGCCGACCGAGGGCGCCCAGCAGGGCCTCCTGGTCCTCCTGCCGCTCGTAGGCCGCGGAGAGCGAGGGGATCGCCAGTGGCCCGACAGAACCCGTGGACCCGGCGCTCGCCGGATGCTGGAGCGCCAGGCTGGCGAGGCTCTGGCCGGGACCCACCTCCAGCAGGATGCGGCCCGGCTCGTTCCACAGCTCGGCCAGGTTGTCGGCGAAGCGCACGGTAGCGAGGAGGTGGCGGGCCCAGTAGCCGGGGTCGGTGACCTCCGACCGTCGCATCCAGGTGCCGGTGACATTCGAGAGACAGGGGATCGACGGCGCCCGGCGCGCGACCCCGGCCACCAGTTGGGTCAAGCGTTCCGCGACCGGCTCCATGAGGTGGCAGTGGAAGGCATGGCGGGTGCGCAGGGGACGGCAGGAAAAGCCTTCCGCGGCCAGCCGGCTCGCGAGCTCCGCCACCGCCGTCGTGGTCCCGGCGACGACCGTGACCTGCGGTCCATTCACCGCGGCGACCGCGAGATCCGCGCCGAGCAGGTCGCGCAGCGGCGCGGGCGCGAGTGGCACGGCGAGCATGGCGCCGGCGGGCAGCTCCTCGATCATCTGCGCCCTTCTCGCGACCAGAAGCAGGGCATCCTCCAGGGAGAAGACCCCCGCGACGCAGGCCGCCACGTACTCGCCAAGGCTGTAGCCCGCCACCGCCTGCGGCTCAACCCCCCAGTCCATCCACAGACCGGCCAGCGCGTACTCGACGGCGAAGAGAGCCGGATGCGCGAAGACCGTGCGGTCGAGGCGGTCGCCGCCGCCGCCGGTCCCCGGGCGGCGGCCGAGCATCGCCGCCAAATCGACGCCGGTGGTGGCCGGTGCGCCGCGATGCTCCCCGGGAAGTACCGTGGGGTAGAGCACCTCCCGCAGGTCGGTCCCGAGGAGCGGCAGGAGCAACTCGGCGCAGCGGTCCACCCGGCGGCGAAATCCCTCTTCCCGCTCATAGAGCCCGCGCCCCATGTTCGGGTAGTGCTCGCCGAGACCGGGGAAGACGAACGCCACCGGCCGGTCCGCCATCTCCTTGGCGCCGGTGAGGAGGCGACGCGGATCCCGCACCGCCAGTGCCGCGCCAGCGTCTCCGCGGTCGCGGCAGACCAGCGCGCGGCGGTGCCTGAAAGCCCGGCGCCCAACCTTGGAGGTGTAGGCGACGTCGGCGAAATCCTGCTCGGGATGGGAGGCGAGATGAGCGTTCAGGCGCTCGGTCGCCGCCTCCAGAGCGGTCGGGGTGCGCGCCGAAAGCAGGAGGAGCCTGCCAGGCTCGCGAGACTCCCGGCGCCGCCGCGGCCGGCGCCTCCTCCAGCACCAGGTGGGCATTGGTGCCACCCAGACCGAAGGCGCTCACCCCGGCGCGGCGCGGGCCGGGCCCGGCGAGCCACGGAGTGAGGCGCGTGTTGACGTAGAACGGACCTTCGTCGAGGCGCAGCTTGGGGCTCGGCTCCTCAAAATTGAGGCTTGCCGGCAGCGTCCGATGCTCCAGGGCGAGCGCCGCCTTGACTAGGCCGGCAACCCCGGCGGCGGCGTCGAGATGGCCGAGGCTGGTCTTGACCGACCCGAGGGCGCAGGACCGCGGCTCCACGGCTGCGGCGAAGACTTTGGTGAGCGCCGCCACCTCGATGGTGTCGCCCAGAGGCGTGCCGCTGCCATGGGCTTCGACGTAGGAGATGCTGCGCGCTTCGACCCCCGCGACCGCGAGGGCCTCGGCGATGACCCTCCCCTGTCCCTCGACGCTCGGAGCGGTGAAGCCAGCCTTGTGCGACCCGTCGTTGTTGACCGCCGAACCGAGGATCACCGCGCGGATGCGGTCGCCATCCGCCCTCGCGTCCTCCAGGCGCTTCAGCACGACCACCCCGACGCCGCTGCCGTTCACCGTCCCGCGGGCGCGAGCGTCGAAGGCGCGGCAGTGCCCGTCGGGCGACATGATGCCCGCCGGGCTGTAGAGGTAGCCCCGATCCTGTGGCGTGGCGATCGAGGAGCCGCCCGCGAGCGCCACATCGGACTCGCCATTGAGCAGGCTCTGGCAGGCGAGGTGAACCGCCACGAGAGAGGTCGAGCAGGCGGACTGGACGGTGAAGCTCGGGCCGGTCAGCCCCAGCTTGTAGGAGGTCCGCGTGGCGACAAAGTCCTTGTCATTGCCGACCAGGTTGAGCAGCCAGTCCACGGGATCGCCGGCCCGGCGCCGGGCGAGGAGGTGGTAAAGGTAGGTGCTGGCGCTGACCCCGGCATAGACTCCGATCAACCCGTCGCAGGTCTCTGGGTCGCAGGCCGCGTCCTCCAGCGCTTCCCAGGCGCACTCGAGGAAAATCCGCTGCTGCGGATCGATGATCGACGCCTCCCGGGCGTTGTAGTTGAAGAAGCCCGCGTCAAACAGCTCGACGCCATCGAGCCGGCCCGCGGCCCGCACAAAATTGGGATTGTCGAGCAAGGCGGGATCGGTCCCGGCGGCCAGCAACTCCTCGCGGTCGAAGAAGGTGATCGCTTCGACACCGGCACAGAGGTTCTCCCAGAAGCGCTCCGCGTCCGGCGCTCCCGGGAAGCGGACGGCAAGCCCGATGATGGCGATGCCCTGAAGGGGGTCGTCGGCGTCCTGGCTCCCGACCGGCGCCGGCCGACGCTGTGGCTCCTGAAGAGCCACGGTCCCCCGCTGCGGCGCCCCGCTCGTGAGCTGGCCGCGCTCCGCCAAGCCCAGGAGCGGGAGGGCCGAGAGGCGCACCTCGGGAGCCGCGGCCACACGCTCGAGCAGAGCTTGAAAGCCGGCGGCCAGGCGCTCCACCGTCACCGCGTCGAAAAGGTCGGCGTCGTACTGGAGCGAGAAACCGATCCTGCCGGGCATCGCGACCACGTTCAGAGTGAGGTCGAGCATCGAGGTATGGCGGTCGGTTGGGAAGGGCTCCAGCACCAGGGGGCCGAGGCGGACCCGGCCTAAGCCGCCGGTCATCAGGTTCAGGACCTGCTCCCCGGCCCCGCCCTCGTAGAAGGCGAACAGCACCTGATAGAGCGGCGAGCGGCCGAGATCGCGCTCCGGGGCCAGGCGCTCGACGAGCAGAGGAAAGGGGAAATACTGGTGCGCGAGGACTCCGGACACTACCCGAGCCTCGCGAGCGAGAAGGCGCCGGAAAGATGGGTCCCCCGCCAGGTCCCCGCGGAGCAGCACGGTGTTGACGAAGTAGCCGACGACGTCCTGGAGCTCCGGCCCCGGGCGGCCCGGCAGGGTCGAGCCGACTACGATGTCGTCCTGGCCAGAAGTCCGCTGCAGCAGGATCTTGAACGCCGCTAGCACGGCCGTGAAGAGGGTCGTTCCGGCGGTCTCCGCGAGGGTGGAGAGGCGGATCGACGCCTCCTCGCCCAGGTCGAAGCCGCGGCTCCCTCCACGGAAGCTCTGGACGCGCGGCCGCGGACGGTCGGTGGGGAGAGCGAGCTGCGGCAACTCACCTGCCAGCTCGAAGCGCCAGTACTCCCACAGCCGCTCCCCATCCGGTCCCTGGAGCATCTCGACCTGCCAGCGGGCGAAGTCGGCGTAGCGGCCCAAAAGGGGCGGGAGCTCCAGAGGCCGGCCGGCAAAAGAGGCGGCGAGGAGCTCCCGCAGGTCCGCGAGGATCAGAGAGAGCGATAGGAAATCGACAGCGATGTGATGCAGCAGTAGGAGCAGCACGCAGTCCTCGGGTCCGCGCCTGAAGAGGCGCAGGTACACCACCGGCACGCTCTCGAGATCGATCGGCCGGTGGGTCTCCGCCGTCACCTCCCGGCGCAGCTCCTCCTCTCCCCAGGCGGAGGCGTCGATCTCGACGCAGTCGATCTCCAGGTGCTCATGCACCCATTGGAGGGGGGCGCCCTTGCCCTCCGGCAACAGGGGATAGGTGGTGCGCAGCGCCGGGTGGCGGTCGGCCAGCGCCTGGAAGCCGAGGCGTAAGGCCTCGCCGTCCACCGCCGCGTGGACCCGGCCCGTGAAGGGCACGTTATAGGCGGCGCTCCCAGGGGCGAGTTTCTGGAGGAACCAGAGGGCCCGCTGACCGTAGGAGAGCGGATGGAGATCGCGCGGCGGTGGCGTCATGCCTCGAAGTCTCCGCTCCGGCCGGCGCGACGACGGTGGCGCTGGAGCTGCTGCTCGCGGGAGCGCGCCCGGCGGCTCTCGCCGCGGCTTTCGCTCCCCTGGAAAGAGCCCGGCTCGGCGGTCTCCTCACGATGGCCCAGATGCCGCGCCAGAGCGCCGACGGTCGGGTGCTGGAAGAGATCGAGCACGGGGATCTCGCGCGCGAAGGCCTCGTGGAGGCGGCTCTGGACCTGGACCATCAACAGTGAGTGCCCTCCGAGGTCGAAGAAGTTGTCCTCGACCCCCACCTTCTCGACCCCGAGCACCTCCTGCCAGGCGGCGGCGACCGCCAGCTCCTCTCGGGTGCGGGGCGCCACGAAAGAGACTGCCAGATCCGGCCGTGCTCCTTCCTGGGAAGGCAGGGCAGCGCGGTCGATCTTGCCGTTGGAGGTCAAGGGCAGGGCATCCATCAGCACGAAGCCGGTGGGGACCATGTAGTCGGCCAGCCGTTCGCCGAGGAACGCCCGCAGCGCGGCGACGCTGGTCTCCATACCGCGGTCCACCGCCACCCAGGCCGCCAAGCGACAGTCGCCGGGCGCCCCGCTCCGGTCCAGGGCCTGCACCACGCTCGACCGCACCGCCGGATGACGGGCGAGCGTCGCCTCGATCTCGCCGAGCTCGATCCGCAGGCCGCGGACCTTGACTTGGTGATCGATCCGGCCGAGGTACTCGACGTCGCCGTCCGGCAGCCGCCTGCCGAGGTCGCCGCTCCTGTAGAGCCGCGCTCCGGAGCGGCCGCTCCAAGGGTCGGGCACGAATCGCTCGGCGGTGAACTCGGGGCGCCGCCAGTAGCCGCGAGCGAGACCCGCCCCGCCCACGCACAGCTCGCCCGGGACCCCTGGCGGCAGCGGGCACAGAGCGCGGTCCGCGACGTACAGCTCCAGGTCGGCGAGCGGTCCGCCGATCAGGCTCCGCGCGGCTCCGGCCGTGTCCTCGGTGCGCACCGCCCGCAGGGTCACATGCACGGTGGTCTCGGTGATGCCATACATGTTGACCAGCCGGGGCAGCGGACCGCGACGACCGAGCCAGGAGAAGAGGCTCGACGGCTCCAGAGCCTCGCCTCCGAAGATGATCCAGCGCACCGGCGGCTCGCCGGCTGCCGCATCCCAGACCGGAGTGAGCTGACGGAATGCGGACGGGGTCTGGTTGAGCACGGTGACCTGCTCCGCGCAGAGCAGACGGAAGAATTCCTCGGGGGCGCGGCTCAGATCCTGCGGCACCATCACGGCCTTGCCGCCTCGGGCGAGAGCCCCCCAGAGTTCCCACACCGAAAAATCGAAGGCGTAGGAGTGGAACAGGGTCCAGACGTCCCGCGGACCGAAGCCGAAGGGCTCACGGGTGACCTCGAGGAGGCGGATGACATTGGAGTGGGTCACCGCGACTCCCTTGGGGTGGCCGGTCGAGCCCGAGGTATAGAGGACGTACGCCAAACCATCCCCTCCCTCTCCTTCGACCTCGAGCGGCCTCGCGTCCGGCCGACCGCCGAAAGCGCCCGAGCCCTCGTCCAGGCAGAGCAGCGGCCCGTCCCAACCCGCCACGCTCCCACGGTAGGCCGTCTGCGTCACCAGGACCGCCACCCCGGCGTCCTCCAATTGGAAGAGCAGCCGCTCCCGCGGCAACGCCGGATCGAGCGGGACGTAGGCGCCACCGGCCTTGAGCACGCCCAGGATTCCCACCACCATCTCCGGCGAGCGCTCCAGACAGAGGCCCACTCGATCTTCGCGCCCCACGCCCCCGTCGACCAGGAGATGGGCGAGCTGATCGGCCCGGCGATCGAGGTCGCGATAGGTCATGGAATGCCCCTGGCACACCAGCGCTGCCGCGTCCGGGCTCCGCTCCACCTGTGCCTCGAACAGCCGGTGGAGGCCGGTCGCACGGAGACCGACGCCCTCCAGGGCCCTGCCTTCGACCAGGAGTTGCTGCCATTCCGGGGCAGACAGCAAGGGGAGAATCGACAGCCGTGCCTCCGGGTCCATGACCGCGGCCGCGGATAGACGCAGCAGGTGACCCAGAAGGCGCTCCATCGTCGCTTTGTCGAAGAGCTGGGTATTGTACTCTAGAGCTCCGGCGAGCAGGCCCTCGGTTTCCTGCAGGGCGAGCGTGAGATCGAACTTGGCGCCACCGGTCTCCACCTCCAGGAAGCCGACCGTGAGCCCCGGCAGCTCGAAAGGCCGGGCAGGCGTGTTCTGAAGCGTCAGCATGACTTGGAAGAACGGCGCGTGCGCGAGCCCGCGCTGCGGCCGCATCTCCTCGACCAGTTTCTCGAACGGCACGTCCTGGTGCGCCCAGGCGTCCAGGCATACCTCCCGAGCCCGCGCCAGAAGCTGGACGAGGCCGGGATCTCCCGGCAGATCGACGCGGAGCACCAGGGTGTTGACGAAGAAGCCGATCAGATCCTCGATCTCGACCCGCTGACGGTTGGCCACCGGCGAGCCCACCACCAGATCATCGCTCCCCGTGTAGCGGCGCATCAGGGCTTGGAAGAGGGCGAGGAGGACCATGAACAGAGTGGCCCCTGAGCCGCGGCCGAGCCGGACGAGCGCCGCGGAGAGCGCCGCCGGCAGCCGCACCGGCAGTCGCGCCCCGCGGGACCGCTGCACTGCCGGCCGGGGGCGATCGGTGGGCAGCGCGAGCACCGGCGGCGCGCCGGCGAGCCGGCTCCGCCACCAGGCGATCTCCTCGGCGAGGACTTCGCCCTGGAGCCACTGCCGCTGCCAGACGGCGAAGTCCGCATACTGGACAGGCAACTCGGGCAGGGGGCTCGGCCGTCCGGTGGCGCCGGCGGCACCGGCGGCACCGGCGCCATAGAGGGCCGTCAGCTCGCGGGCGAGCACGCCGATCGACCAGCCGTCGCTCGCGATGTGGTGCATCGTCGCGAGCATGGCGTACAGGGCGTGATCGGTGCCGGCCAGGCGCAGCAGAGACGCCCGCAGGAGCGGTCCGCGACCGAGGTCGAACGGCCGCCGCGCCTCTTCCTCCGCGAGGCGGTACAACTCGGCCTCGCGGAGCGGCGGCGGCAGCGCGGCGAGGTCGACTCGGGGCAGCTCCGGAACGACCACCGGGGCGATCCGCAGCATCGGCCGGCCGTCGACGGTGCCAAAGGTGGTGCGCAGGGCAGCTCGTGGCGCCGCACGATCCCGGCCAGGGCAGCCTGGAGCGCCGCCGGCACCAGATCTCCATTCAGAAGGAACGCCGCCGGGACGTTGTAGGCCGGGTTGCCCGCCTCGAGCTGATCGAGAAACCAGAGGCGTTCCTGGGCGAACGAGAGGGGCATCGCGCCGCGCCGCGAAACGGGGCGGATCGGCGGCGCCTGCCGTTCGCCGCTACCTTTCCGGCGTGCCGCGCTCAGCCGGGCGGCGAGCGCGGCCACCGTGGGCGTCTCGAAGATCGCGCGGAGCGGCAGCTCCACGCCGAGTCTCTGCCGCAGCCGGGAGATCACCCGGGTGGCCAGCAGGGAGTGCCCGCCCAGCGCGAAGAAGTCCTCATGGACGCCGACCGTGGGAAGGTCCAGGAGCTCCGCCCACACTCCGGCGACCAGCTCCTCTTCCGGCGTCCGCGGCGAGGTGGCCAGCCGGCTGGGAGCCTCCGTTTTCAACGCCGCCAGCGCCCGCCGGTCCACCTTCCCGTTGGGCTGGAGGGGGAGCGCTCCGAGGATCACGAAAGCGGCGGGCACCATATAGTCGGGCAGCGTCCGCCGCAATTCCTCGCGCAGCTCCGCCGCCGCGGGGGTCCTCTCCGGCTGCACCGCCACATAGGCCACCAGCCACCGGCCACGCGTGGCGTCGTCGCGGACCACCACCGCGGCCTCCCGCACACCGGGGTGCTGGGCGAGCGCCGCCTCGATCTCCATCAGCTCGATACGGAAGCCCCGGATCTTCACCTGGTGGTCGGCGCGGCCGAGATATTCGACCGCTCCATCTGCCCGGTAGCGCGCCAGGTCGCCCGTACGATAGAGGCGCTCGCCCACCCTACGGATATCGGGGTCGGGCACGAAGCGCTCTGCCGTCAGGGCTGGCCGTCGCAGGTAGCCGCGCGCCACCTGGACGCCGCCGAGGAACAGCTCCCCCGCGACTCCCAGCGGTACCGGGCCCAGATCCCCGTCCAGCACGCACAACCGCGTGTTGGCGACCGGTCTCCCGATCGGCACCGGGGCCTCGTCGCGCGGCGGCTCGCAGCGCCAGGATGTCACGTCGACCGCCGCCTCCGTGGGGCCGTACAGGTTGTACAGATCCGCGGTCAGGCCGGAGGCGAAAAAGCGCCGCACCAGCTCGGGCGACAGCGCCTCACCGCTCGCCACCACCCGCCGCAGAGAGGCGCAACGGCCCGCGGTGGTCTCGTCCAGGAAGACCCCCAGCAGCGACGGCACGAAGTGCGCCGTGGTCACCTCCTCCGTCTCGATCAGCGCCGCCAGGTAGTGGGGGTCCCGCTGTCCGCCTGGCCGCGCCAGGACCAGCTTTGCGCCGGTGAAAAGCGGCCAGAAGAGCTCCCAGACCGAGACATCGAAGCTCATCGAAGTCTTCTGAAGCACTGAGTCCCCGGAGCCAAGGCCGTACGCCTCCTGCATCCAGAGCAAGCGATTGACGATGCCGCGATGGGTGTTCATCACCCCCTTGGGACGCCCGCTCGAGCCCGAGGTGTAGATCACATAGGCGAGACTGTCCGGATCGACCACCGGGGGCGCATCCTCCCCCTCTCCTTTCCTTGCTGCTTGCCAATCGCCGCCGACGAGCGGGACCACCCGCGCCTCTGCCGCCTCCGGCAGACGCGCGATCAGCTCCTTCTGGACCAGCAGCACCGGCGCCCCCGCGTCCTCGATCATGAAGGCGAGGCGTTCCCCAGGGTAGTCAGGATCGAGTGGCACATAAGCTCCGCCGGCTTTGAGGATGGCGAGCAGCCCGACGACCAGATCCGGCGAGCGCTCGGCGCAGATGCCCACCCTCACCTCCGGCCCCACCCCCAGGCGGCTTAGGGAGAGCGCCAGCCGAGCCGCCCGCCGGTCGAGCTCCCGGAAGCTCAGGCATTCACCTGCGCTGACGACCGCCACCGCGCCCGGGCTACGCTCCACCTGCTCTTCGATCAACCGATGCAGGCCGCAGCCGGTCCGGTACGCGGTCTCCGTCGAGCTCCACTCGGCGAGCTGTTGCAGCTCGGCCGCGGAGAGGATCGGCAGCTCGGAGAGCCGGGCTCCGGGGCTGGCGGCGATCCCCGCGAGCAGGGCCTGAAGGTGCCGGTCCAGGCGAGCGACCGTCAGGGCATCGAACAGATCTCGGCTGTAGGACCAGATGCCGGTCCACCCGTTCGCCCGCTCCTCCAGGGTCAGCTGGAGGTCGAACTTGGCCGTACCGCCCTCCGTCGCCAGCGGCGCGAGCACCAGATCGGGCAGCGCCGGCAGGGGCTCGGCGCCAGGTTGCAAAGAGAGCATGACCTGGAAGAGGGGCGTGTGGGCGAGGCTCCGCTCCGGCGCCAGCTCCGAAACCAGGCGCTCAAACGGTAGCTCCTGGTGGGCGAAGGCGCCCAGGGTCGTCTCGCGGACCCGGGACAACACTGCTCGGAAGACGGGATCGCCCGGCAGGTCGGCGCGCAGGACCAGGGTGTTGACGAAGAAACCGATCAGCCCCTGGATCTCCGGCCGGTGGCGGTTGGCCACCGGGACGCCGACCAGGATGACGCGCTGGCCGGACCACCGGGACAGGAGCACCTGGAAGGCCGCGAGCAGGGCCATGAAGGAGGTCAGGCCCTCGCGCCGGGAGAGCGCCTGGAGCCGGTCGGAGAGCTCGCGCGGCAGGCGGAGCTCCCGCTCGCCGCCGCGGTTGGTCCGCGCGGCTGTCCGCGGCCGGTCGGTCGGCAGCTCCAGAAGAGCGGGGGCACCTTGCAGCCGTTCCCGCCACCAGGCGAGCTCATCCGCGGCCTTCTCCTCCAGCCACTCCCGCTGCCAGACCGCGTAGTCGACGTACTGAACCGGCAGCTCCGGCAGCGGCGACTTACGGCCGGCAGCAAAAGCTCCATAGAGGGCCAGGATCTCGCGGATCAAAATACCCATGGACCAGCCGTCCGCCACGATGTGGTGGACGGCGAACAGGAGCCGGTGCTCGCCGCCTTTGAGCCGCAACAGGACGGCTCTCAGGAGCGGGCCGCGAGTGAGGTCAAAGGGGCGCCGCGCCGCGCACCCGGCGAGCTTCCACGCCTCCTCCTCCCCGCCGGGGAGGCCATGCAGGTCCACCACGGGCAACGGTAGATCGAGCACCTCCGCCACCACCTGGACGGGCTCGCCGTCCAGGGCGGTAAAGGTGGTGCGCAGCGTTTCGTGGCGCGCCGTGACCTCCTGGAGGGCGGCCGCGAGGGCAGCGAGATTCAGGCGGCCGGTGAAGCGGACCCCCAATGCGATGTTGTAGGTCGCGGCTTCAGGCTCGATCTGAGCGAGGAACCAGAGCCTCTGCTGGGCGAACGAGGTGGGGAAGGCGAAGAGCTCACCCGCGGTGTCTGGAGTCGGGGTCATGACAGCTTGATCCGATGACTCTCGCGGGCGATCCGCCGGATGACCGGCGGCGTTTCCGGGGATCGCTGGAATTCCTCGACTCCCTGGGCGTCCTGAGGCCTGGGCCGGCGAGCGGCCTCGATGGCTTCGGCGAGCGTGGAGATCGTCGGCGACTCGAACAGGAGAGAGAGCGGTAGAATCACGCCGAACGACTCCTGATAGCGGGCCAGCAGGCGCGTCGCGAGCAGCGAATGCCCCCCCAACTCGAAGAAGTTGTCGTGGATCCCCACCTCGCCGCAGCCCAGCGCCACGGTCCAGATCCCGGCCAAGTCGCGCTCTAGAGGCGTACGCGGCGCGAGGAAGGTCGACTTAAGCTCCGGCCTTATTCCGTCGGGCACAGCCAGGGCCCGCCGATCCACCTTTCCGTTGGCGCTCAGCGGGAGGGAGGGCACGAGGATGAACAGGGCGGGGATCATGTACGCCGGGAGCTTCGCCTCCAGGAAGGCGCGCAGCTCGCGGGGAGAGGTCCCGCCGTCGAGGCTCGCTGCGACCACGTAGGCGACGAGGCGCCTCCCCCCTTCCCCAGTCTCGTCCACGACCACCACCGTCTCGCGCACCCCCGGATGACTGGCGAGCGCCGCCTCGACTTCGCCCGGTTCGATGCGGAAGCCGCGGATCTTCGCCTGATGGTCGCGGCGGCCGACGAACTCGATCGTCCCTTCCGGCCTCCAGCGCACCAGGTCGCCCGTCCGGTACAGCCGGCCGCCCACTTCTCCACCGAAGGGATCGGGGACGAAGCGCTCGGCAGTGAGGCCGGGCCGCTCGAGGTAGCCGAGGGCCAGGCGACCTCCCCCCAGGAGCAGCTCTCCGACCACCCCCACCGGCACCGGCCGGAGGGCGAAATCGACGACGTGGAGAGCGGTATCCGCGACCGGCCGGCCGATCGGCACGGTCGCCGCCGCGGGTGGCACTTCCCGGACCCGATGCCAGGCCGAAAAGGTCGTACATTCGGTCGGCCCGTAGACGTGCAGAAGCCGCCGCGGCGCACCGCGCTCCAGCACCCGCCGAACGGCCGCCGGATCGACCGCCTCGCCGCCGAACAGCAGGGTGTCCAGCGTTGCGAAGGCGTCGGGCACTTGGCCGGCGACCTGGTTGAACAGGGCCGTGGTCAGGAACAGCACGTCGATCCTGCGCTTCCGGAGCTGCCTCGCCAGCACGGCCGGCGTCAGCACGGCGTCGCGTGGCAGACCCACTAGGCAGGCGCCGTGGAGGAGGGCGCCCCAGATCTCGAAAGTCGCCGCGTCGAATGCCGGGTTCGAGACGTGGGCCACTCGCTGCGCGGTTCGCAGCTCGACGTAGTCGGTATCGAGGACCAGCCGGGCCACGGCTTCCTGAGAGACCAGGACTCCCTTCGGACGGCCGGTCGAGCCGGAGGTGTAGATCGCATAGGCAGGATGGCCGGCTCCCGCGGCCGGGGGCGGGTCGGTATCGCTCCGCCGCGCGAGGGCCGGCGCCCCCTCGTCCAGGCAGCACACTCGGATCGCCGCCGGAGAACGGAGCACGGCCCTCCGTAGCCGCTCTCGACTCTCCTCCTGGACAAGGACGAGCGACACCCCGGCATCGGCGAGGAAAAGCGCCAGGCGCTCCTCCGGATCAGCGGGATTGAGCGGCACGTAGGCACCCCCCGCCTTGAGCACCCCCAGGAGCGCAACGACCAGATGGGCCGAGCGTTGCATGCCGACCCCGACGCGGGTGGCCGACCCCACTCCGAGCGAGCGCAGATGCCACGCCAGCCGGTTGGCGCGCCCGTTCAGCTCGCCATAGGTGAGCCTCTCCGTCCCCTTCTCCGTCTCGATCTCCAAGGCGATCGTGCCGGGGCGCCGCGCCGCCTGGTCCACGAACAGCTCGGCGAGCCCTTTCCAGCCGTGGCGGGCCGGAGGTGCGGCAGCCCATTCGGCGACCAGCTGATGGCGCTGCGCACTCTCGAGCAGGGAGATCTCTGGGAGCGGGCATGCGGGATCAGCGACGGCGCCGGCGAGGAGAGCCGCGAAATGCCCGTGGAGCCGACGGACGCTGGTGCTGTCGAGGATCCTCAGGTCGTGCTCCAGCCAGGCCGACAGGGCCTCGCCCTCCTCCACCAGCCCCAGCGTGAGGTCGAACTTCGCAGTCTGTATGGGAACCTCGAGCCGCGCCCAGCGCAGCCCCCACGGCGCGCGATCTCCCGGCGGGGCGTTCTCCAGCGCGAGCAGTACCTGGAACAGAGAGGAGTGGGCGCGGCTCCGCTCCGGCCGCAGCTCTTCGACCAGCTTCTCGAAGGGGAGATCCTGGTGGGAGTAAGCACCGAGGGTGGACTCGCGCACCCGATCGAGGAGACTGGCGAACCCCGGCGCGCCCGCCAGGTTGGCCCGCAGAGCCAGGGTGTTGACGAAGAACCCGATGAGGTCTTCGGTCTCCCGCAGGTTGCGGTTGGCGACCGGCGAGCCCACCACGACATCCTCCTGGCCGCTCAGGCGCGAGAGCAGAGCCTGGAAGCCGGCGAGGACGACCATGAAGAGCGTCGCTCCGCGCCGCCTCCCCAAGCCACGCAACGCCACGGCCAGCGCGCTGGGGAAGGTGGTCCGCTCCACACCCGCGACCGGGCGGCCGCTCGCCTGGCGCGGCCGGTCGAGCGGGAGGTCGAGGAGGGGCGGCGCACCCTCCAGGTGCTGCCGCCACCAGCCGAGTTGCCGCTGGAGCACCTCGCCCTGAAGCCAGCCCCGCTGCCAACGCGCGTAGTCCGCATACTGCACCGGCAGCTCCGGCAGCGCTGAGGGCGAGCCGGTGGAAAAGGCGCGGTAGAGCGCCTCCACCTCGCGCGCCAGAACACCCACCGACCAGCCGTCGCTCGCGATGTGGTGCATCGTCACCAACAGGCCGTGCTCCTCCTCCCCCAGCCGCACCAGCCCGGTGCGCAGCAGCGGACCGCGCGCAAGCTCGAAAGGCCGCCTCGCCTCCTCCCCCGCCAGGCGCACCCACTCCCGCTCCCGACCCTCGGGAGGGAGCGTCGACAAGTCGGCTCGCCAGAGACCGAACGACGCCTCCGACCCGATCACCTGCGCCGGCCCGCCATCGACCTCGACGAAGCGGGTGCGAAGCACCGCGTGGCGCCGCACGATCGTCGCGAAGGCCAGCGCCAGCGCTTCTTCCGCAACCGGCCCCTCCAGACGGAAGGCCGCCGGCATGTGGTAGGCCGCGCTCCCCGGCGCCAAACGGTCGAGAAACCACAGCCGCTCCTGGGAGAACGACAACGGCAATGGCCCGTCGAGCGGACCGGCGAGGAGCGGCGGCGCCGGCTCGCCTCCCGCCCGCAGCGCCGACTCGATCCGCGCCGCCAAACCGGCCACCGTCGGCGCCTCGAAAAGCTCGCGTAGAGCCAACCCCACACCGAACGTCTGCCGCACCCGCGACACCACCCGGTTCGCCAACAGCGAATGCCCGCCCAAATCGAAGAAACCATCATGGATGCCGACCGCCTCGACCTCCAGGACCTGCTCGAAGATTCCAGCCAGGAGATCCTCGACCGGCGTCCGCGGTATCTCCGGGCTCACCGGCGTCTCGCGCCCAGGCTCGATCCTCGCCAGGGACAGCCGGTCCACCTTGCCGCTCGGCGTCAGCGGCAACGACGGCAGCGCCACGAACGCCGAAGGCACCATCGCCTCGGGGAGCCAACGACCCAGATCCCGACGCAGCTCCGCGGCGGACGGCAGCTCCCCCGGACCCGCCACGTAGGCAACCAGACGGTCCGAGACCGCCAGCACCGCCGCCGCCCGCACCCGCGGCGCGCGCAACAGCGCCGCCTCGATCTCCCCCAGCTCGATCCGGACGCCGCGGAGCTTCACCTGATGGTCCAGCCGGCCGAGGTACTCCACCGCACCGTCCGCCCGGTGGCGACCGAGGTCACCCGTACGGTAGAGACGAGCGCCCGGCTCTGCCGAGCAGGAGTCCGGCACGAAACGCTCCGCGGTCAGCTCCGGCCTCCCGAGATATCCGCGCCCCACCTGCACGCCGCCCAGGAAAAGCTCCCCGCACCCTCCCAACGGCACCGGACGCATCCAGCCGTCCAGCACATGCACCTGTGTGTTCGCCACCGGCCGGCCGATCGGTACCCCCGCGCCCTCCAACCCGCAGGCCCAGAAGGTGACGTCCACCGCCGCCTCCGTAGGGCCGTACAGATTGTGCAGGCCGGCCCGCAGCCCCGAAGCCGCGAACCGACGGACCAGCTCGCTTCCCAGCGCCTCGCCGCTCGAAATCACGCGCCGCAGCGAAGCGCAGCCGGCCGCCTCCGGCTCGTCCAGAAAGGTCCCCAGGAGAGACGGCACGAAGTGCGTAGTCGTCACCCCCTGCCGCGTGATCAGCTCTCCCAGGTAACGGCTGTCGCGGTGCCCGCCCGGCCGCGCCAGGACCAGCTTAGCGCCCGCCAGCAGCGGCCAGAAGAATTCCCAGACCGAGACGTCGAAGCTCATCGGAGTCTTCTGCAGCACGACGTCGTCCGGCTCCAGCCGGTACTCCTCCTGCATCCAGAGCAGGCGGTTGACGATCCCACGGTGGCTGTTCATCGCCCCCTTGGGCCGACCCGTCGAGCCGGAGGTGTAGATCACATAGGCCAGACACTCGTCCGAAACGGATCGCGCGAAGGTATCGCCGGGATCGCCCTCGGTCTCGACCTCGGCCGGAGGACGCGAGAGCCCGTCAAGCAAAACCACGGAGGCCACGCTCAGGGACGCCGGCAAGGCGTCCGCCAGATGCGCCGGAGCGAGGACCAATGGCACTCGCGTATCCTCCAGCAGGAAAGCGAGCCGCTCGGCAGGTAGATCCGGGTCGAGCGGCACATAGGCCCCGCCCGCCGCGAGCACCCCCAGGAGACCCACCAGAAGGGCGAGCGAACGCTCCGCATAGATCCCCACCCGCACTTCCGGTCCCACTCCCAGACGCCGCAGCCGCCGGCCCAGATGAAACCCCTGCCGTACCAGCTCTCGGTAGCTCAGCGAATCCCTCTCGAAGACCACCGCCAGGGCGTCCGGGCTCCGCTCCGCCTGCCCCGCGATCAGCTCGTGCAAACAGCGGCCAGCAGGCCAACCAGCGCCCGTCGCGTTCCACTCGACCAGCTGGTGCTTCTCAGCAGCCGAAAGGAGCGCCACATCGCAGAGCGGACGGCGGGAGTCTTCCACCACCGCTTCGAGGAGTCTCCGCAGATGCCCGGACAGGCGAGACACTGTCGTACGATCGAACAGATCCTGGCGGTATTCCAAAACCCCCGAGAGGCCACCCGGAGAGGCCGCCAGCGAGAGCGTCAGGTCGAGCTTCGCCGTACCGGCCGCCGCCTCCAGAGCGGTCGAGCGCAGGCCGGCCAGCCCCAGTCCCGCAAGCGGCGGGTCCTGCAACACCAGCATCACCTGCACCAGCGGCGTGCTCCCCAGACCCCGCTCCGGCGACAGCTCCTCGACCAGCTTCTCGAAAGGCAGATCCTGATGGCTGTAGGCCCCCAGCGTCACCTCCCGCAGACGAACCAGGAGATCTCCGAAGCCCGGATCGCCTCCGAGGTCCGTACGCAGGACCAGGGTGTTGACGAAAAAACCGATCAGACCCTCGACCTCGACCCGATCCCGGCCGGCCACCGGCGAGCCCACCACCACATCGGTCTGCCCGGCATGGCGGCCGAGCACCGCCTGAAAGCCCGCCAGCAGCGCCATGAACCGGGTCGCACCCTGTCGCCGGCTCAGCTCGTCCAGACGCACCACCAGCCGGGACGGCAGCTCGATTCTCTCTACGCCGGCCCGGAACCCCGGCGCCGCGGAACGCAGGCGATCCGTCGGCAGCTCCAGGACCGCCGGCGCACCGGCCAGGCGCTGTCGCCACCAGGAGAGCCGCGCCGCCAGACTCTCACCCTGAAGCCAGCCCCGCTGCCAGCGAGCGTAGTCCGCATACTGCACCGGCAACTCCGGCAACTCCGGCAACTCCGGCAACTCCGGCAACTCTGGCAGCGCTGAGGGCGAGCCGGTGGAAAAGGCGCGGTAGAGCGCCTCCACCTCGCGCGCCAGAACACCCACCGACCAGCCGTCGCTCGCGATGTGGTGCATCGTCACCAACAGGCCGTGCTCCTCCTCCCCCAGCCGCACCAGCCCGGTGCGCAGCAGCGGACCGCGCGCAAGCTCGAAAGGCCGCCTCGCCTCCTCCCCCGCCAGGCGCACCCACTCCCGCTCCCGACCCTCGGGAGGGAGCGTCGACAAGTCGGCTCGCCAGAGACCGAACGACGCCTCCGACCCGATCACCTGCGCCGGCCCGCCATCGACCTCGACGAAGCGGGTGCGAAGCACCGCGTGGCGCCGCACGATCGCCGCGAAGGCCAACGCCAGAGCTTCTTCCGCGATCGGCCCCTCCAGACGGAAGGCCGCCGGCATGTGGTAGGCCGCGCTCCCCGGCGCCAAACGGTCGAGAAACCACAGCCGCTCCTGGGAGAACGACAACGGCAATGGCCCGTCGAGCGGACCGGCGAGGAGCGGCGGCGCCGGCTCGCCTCCCGTCCGCAGCGCCGCCTCGATCCGCGCCGCCAAACCGGCCACCGTCGGCGCCTCGAACAGCTCGCGCAGAGCCAACTCCGCACCGAACGTCTGCCGCACCCGCGCCACCACCCGGTTTGCCAACAGCGAATGCCCGCCCAAATCGAAGAAACCATCGTGGATGCCGACCGCCGCGACCTCCAGGACATGCTCGAAGATCCCAGCCAGGAGATCCTCGACCGGCGTCCGCGGTATCTCCAGGCTCAACGGTGTCTCGCGCCCGGGCTCGATCCTCGCCAGGGACAGCCGGTCCACCTTGCCGCTCGGCGTCAGCGGCAGCGACGGCAGCGCCACGAACGCCGACGGCACCATCGCCTCGGGAAGCCAACGACCCAGATCCCGACGCAACTCCGCCGCGGACGGCAACTCTCCCGGACCCGCCACGTAGGCGACCAGACGGTCCGAGACCGCCAGCACCGCCGCCGCCCGCACCCGCGGCGCGCGCAACAGCGCCGCCTCGATCTCCCCCAGCTCGATCCGGACGCCGCGGAGCTTCACCTGATGGTCCAGCCGGCCGAGGTACTCCACCGCACCGTCCGCCCGGTGGCGACCGAGGTCACCCGTACGGTAGAGACGAGCGCCCGGCTCTGCCGAGCAGGAGTCCGGCACGAAACGCTCCGCGGTCAGCTCCGGCCTCCCGAGATATCCGCGCCCCACCTGCACGCCGCCCAGGAAAAGCTCCCCGGTCACTCCCAAAGGCACCGGATGCATCCCGGCGTCCAGCACATGCACCTGCGTGTTCGCCACCGGACGGCCGATCGGTACCCCGGGGCCCTCCAACCCGCAGGCCCAGAAGCTGACGTCCACCGCCGCCTCCGTAGGGCCGTACAGGTTGTGCAGACCGGCCCGCAGCCCCGAAGCCGCGAACCGCCCAACCAGCTCGCTTCCCAGCGCCTCGCCGCTCGAAATCACGCGCCGCAGCGAAGCGCAGCCGGCCGCCTCCGGCTCGTCCAGAAAGGTCCCCAGGAGAGAAGGCACGAAGTGCGCGGTCGTCACCCCCTGCCGCGTGATCAGCTCTCCCAGGTAACGGCTGTCGCGGTGCCCGCCCGGCCGCGCCAGGACCAGCTTAGCGCCCGCCAGCAGCGGCCAGAAGAATTCCCAGACCGAGACGTCGAAGCTCATCGGAGTCTTCTGCAGCACGACGTCGTCCGGCTCCAGCCGGTACTCCTCCTGCATCCAGAGCAGGCGATTGACGATCCCACGGTGGCTGTTCATCGCCCCCTTGGGCCGACCCGTCGAGCCGGAGGTGTAGATCACGTAAGCCAGTGCCGCGTCAGGTACCCTCCCGTCGCGGAGGTCGCCGCTTCGGCCCTCCTCCTCGGCCGGCTCGGAGGAGAAGCCGTCAAGCAGGGCTACCCGCGCCGCGCCGAGGGACGCCGGCAGGGAGTCCGCCAGATGCGCCTGGGTGAGGACCACGGGCACCCACGCGTCCGCGATCAGGAAGACGAGCCGCTCGGCAGGTAGCTCCGGGTCGAGCGGCACATAGGCCCCGCCCGCCGCGAGCACGCCCAGGAGCCCCACCACCAGCGCCAGCGAACGCTCCGCATAGATCCCCACCCGCACTTCCGGCCCCACTCCCAGCCGCCGCAGCCGGCGCGAGAGCCGCGCAGCCCGCCGGCCCAGCTCGCGACAGGTCAAGGATTCGCCTTCGAAGACCACCGCGACCGCGTCCAGCCTCCGCTCCATCCGCTCCGCGATCAGCTCGTGCATAAAGCGGCCGGCCGTCCACTCGGTTCCCGTGGCGTTCCACTCGCGGAGTTGCTGCCGCTCCGCCGCCGAGAGGAGCGGCAACTCCGCGAGCGGTCTTCCGGAATCTTCGGCGACCTCGTCGAGGAGTCTCCAGAGGGATCCGCCGAGGCGCGCCACCGTCGTGCGGTCGAACAGGTCCCGCCGGTATTCCAGCACTCCGGCAAGGCCGCCCTTCGCGGCTTCCAGGGAGAGCGTCAGGTCGAGCTTCGCCGTTCCGGCCGCGACCTCCAGGGCGGTCGAGCGCAGGCCGGGCAAGCCCAGGCCCACAAACGGCGGGTCCTGCAACACCAGCATCACCTGCACCAGAGGCGTGCTGGTCAAACTGCGCTCCGGCGCCAGCTCCTCGACCAGCTTCTCGAACGGCAACTCCTGGTGGCTGTAGGCCCCGAGCGTTACCTCCCGTACCCGGCCCAGCAGCTCTCCGAAGCCCGGGCTACCCGCGAGGTCTGTGCGCAGGGCCAGGGTGTTGACGAAGAGGCCGATCAATCCCTCGACCTCGATCCGCTCCCGACCGGCCACCGGCGAGCCCACCACCACGTCGGTCTGGCCGGCATGGCGGCCGAGCAGGGCCTGGAAGACGGCCAGCAGCGCCATGAAGCGGGTCGCCCCGTGCCGCCGGCCCAGCCCGTCGAGCCGCGCCACCAGGGACGCCGGCAGCTCGACTCTCTCTCTGCCGGCCCGGAACCCCTGGGCCGCGGAACGCGGGTGGTCTGCCCGCAGCTCCAGGAGGGCCGGTGCGCCGGCCAGACGTTGCCGCCACCAGGCGAGGCTCTCCTCCAGCACCTCGCCCCGCAACCACTGCCGCTGCCAGCGCGCGTAGTCCGCGTACTGCAACGGCAGCTCCGGCAAGGAGGAGGACCCGGACAGGAACGCCGCATAGAGATCCGCGACCTCGCGCGCCAACAGGCCGACCGACCAGCCGTCGCTCGCGATGTGGTGCAGGGTGACCAGAAGGCCGTGCTCCTCCTCCCCCAGACGCACCAGGCCAACGCGCAAAAGCGGCCCGCGCATCAGGTCGAACGGCCGCGCCGCCTCTTCCCGGGCCAATCGCGCCAACTCCTGCTCGCGCCGTTTTGCAGGCATCGGCGCCAAGTTGGTTCTCCAGAACCCGCAAGCGGTTTCCCGTCCGATCACCTGCGCCGGCCGGCCGTCCACCTCAATGAAACGGGTACGCAGCACGGCGTGGCGCCGCACGATCTCCGCCAAGGCACGCGTCAGCGCCACCTCGGTGAGCGGCCCCTCCAGCCGGAACGCCGCCGGCATGTTGTAGGCCGCGCTCCCCGGCTCCAGCTGGTCGAGGAACCAGAGCCGCTCCTGCGCGTAGGAGAGCGGCAGCGGCCCGTCGAGCGATCCCGCGGCGAGCGGCGGCGGCGCCGCCGCCGCCGGCGCGCCCCCCGCTCGCAACGCGAGCGCGATCCGCTCCGCGAGTCCCGCCACCGTCGGCGCCTCGAACAGCTCGCGCAGAGGCAGCTCCACGCCGAACGCCTGCCGCACCCGCGACATGACGCGGGTGGCCAGCAGCGAATGCCCGCCCAGCTCGAAGAAACCCTCGTGGATGCCGACCGCCTCTACCTCCAGAACCTGCTGGAAAATCCCCGTAAGGAGATCCTCGACCGGCGTCCGCGGCCCAGCCGTTCCGATCCCTTCCGTCGTCTCGCGCTCGGGCTCCATTCGCGCCAGGGCCCGGCGGTCGACCTTGCCGTTCGGCGTCAGCGGCAGCGCCGGCAGGACCACGAACGCCGCGGGCACCATGGGCTCCGGCAGCCAGCGGCCGAGCTCCCGCCGCAGGTCTGCCGTCGGTGGCGCCGCGCCCTCTGCCACCACGTAGCCCACCAGCCGCTGCCCGAGCGCGAGGACCACCGCCGCTCGCACCCCGGGCTGGCGCAGCAGGGTCGCCTCGACCTCCCCCAACTCGACGCGGAAGCCGCGCACCTTGACCTGATGGTCGATGCGTCCGAGGAACTCCAGACCGCCGTCGGGGAGCCGCCGCGCCAGGTCGCCGGTGCGGTAGAGGCGCTCCCCCTTCCCGGTGTCTGAAGGGTCGGGCACAAAGCTTTCCGCGGTCCTCTCCGGCCGGCGCAGGTAGCCGCGGGCGAGCCCAGGGCCGCCCACGTAGAGCTCGCCGGCCACTCCCACCGGAACCGGCCCGAAGGCAGGGTCGAGCAGCCAGACCCGCAGGTGGTCGATCGGCCAGCCGATCGCCGGCGGCCGGTGCTCCTCCCCGGCGGCCGGCACCTCTCCAGCGCTCGTCACCACGGTGCTCTCGGTCGGACCGTAATGGTTGACCAGCGTATACGGAGCTCCCGGAGCCGGCCGGCGATGGAGGCGATCGCCGCCGGTCAGCAGCCAGCGCAGCGCGAGGCCCGCCGGCAGCGGCTCGCCGACCACCAACTCGGCGAGCGGCGTCGGCAGGAAGGCGTGGGTGATCGCGCTCGCCGCCAGCCAGCGCAGCAGCTCGGCCGGCGCCAGCACCGTCTCCTCCGGCGCCACCCAGAGACTCGCACCGGCCGCCAGATAAGGCCACATCTCCCACACCGAAGCATCGAACCCCACACCGGCGACGAGCGCGGCGCGGTCGCCCGGACCCGGCGCGTAGGCGCGCTGGTGCCAGGCCACCAGGTTGGTCAACCCCGCGTGGCAGAGCCCGGTGCCTTTCGGCACGCCCGTCGAGCCCGAGGTGTAGATCAGGTAGGCGAGATTTCCGGGGAGCACACAGGCGGCCGGGCTCGCCGCGCTCTCGCCCTCGAAACCCTCGCGGTCGAGCAACAGCCTTTCGGCCGCGGCGCCGGAGAGCCGCGGCGCGAGCCCCTCCCGGGTCAGCACCCACCGCGCTCCGGCGTCCGCCAGCAGAAAAGCCAGGCGTTCCGGCGGCTGCGCCGGATCGAGCGGCAGATAAGCGCCCCCGGCCTTGAGCACGGCGAGGGCGCCGGCGACCAGCTCCGGCGAGCGCTCCAGGCAGATCGCCACCACGGCCTCGGGTCGCACGCCCTTCGTTCGCAGCGCGCGGGCGATCCGCTCCGCCCAGCCGTCGAGCTCACCGTAGCTCAGCCGCCGCTCGCCGCAGGCGACCGCCAGTGCCGTCGGCGTCCGTGCCGCCCACGCCGCGACCCGGTCGTGGACACCGGCGTCCGGCACCGCCGCCCCGGGCACCCTCCGGTTCCACCGGGCGAGCTGTTCCCGCTCGGCGGCAGTGAGGAGCGGCAGCTCCCCTACCGCCACTTGCGCCCGGTCCGCGGCGCCGAGCAACACGCCGAGGTGCCCCAGCAGTCGCGCCGCGGTCGCCATGTCGTAGAGCCCGGCGCGGTACTCCAGGGTGAAAGCGAGGCCACCGTCGAGCTCCGCGCAGAGCAGCGTCAGCTCGCGCTCGGTCGCCGGCCGGGCGAGCGCCAGCGGCGCGAGGACTAGCCCACTCAGGTCCACCGGCGACCCCGAGAGACCCAGCGCGAAGGCGGCGAGCCCTTCCTGGCCGGCGAGGTGGGCGCGCTGCAAGGCGAACATCGCCTGGACGAGAGGCGGCCGGCCGGCGCCGCGCGCCGGTTGCAGCCGTAAGACGAGCTGCGGGAACGGAAAATCCTGGTGCGCCAGGGCGGCGAGCACGGTGCCACGAGCCCGGTCGAGGAGCTCCGCGAGCGACGGCTTCCCGGAGAGCTCGGCCCGCAGCACCACCGGGTTGACGAAGTAGCCCACCAGCGGCGCCACCTCCGCCGCGCTCCGTCCCGCGGCGGGCGATCCCACCAGCAGGTCTTCCTGCTGGGTCCAGCGGTGGAGAACCACCGCGAAGAGAGCGAGGAGAGCCATGTTGAGCGTGCTCCTCCGCTCCCCGGCCAGCGTCCGGAGAGCGACCGCCTCCGCCTCGCTGACCCGCAAGGTCACCGCGCCGGCCCGGTCCCCCGCCTCCCCCAGCTCACTCCGTGGCCGATCCGTGAGCAGCTCGAGATCCGGCAGCTCGCCCTGCAGGCGCTCCCGCCAGAAGGCCCACAACCGCTCCCCCTCTTCGCCGGTGAGGAGTTGCCGCTGTCGGCGCACCCAGCCGCCCCAACTCGCGACCAGCGGCGAGAGGTCCGCCGCCGCACCTCCGGTCGCCTGCCGGTAGAGCGACCCCAGCTCGCGAGCGAGCACCGCGAGCGACCAGAAGTCGCACACCAGGTGATGGAGAGCGAGCACCAGGACGCCCTCGCCACCCGGCCGCTCGAACACCGCGATCCGCAGGAGAGGCCCGCTCTCCAGGTCGAACGGACGCCAGGCCTCGCGGCGCAGATGCTCCCCGATCTCCTGAGGATTCCAGCCGCGGGCGTCCTCGACCCAGAAGGCGACCTCCGCCCGCGCGGCGATGCGCTGTACCGGTTCTCCCTCCCGCTCGACGAAAGTGGCCCGCAGGGCCGCGTGCCGGTCCACCAGGGCCTGGAAGGCAGTGCGCAATGCACCGCTGTCCAGACCCGAAACCCGCGCCGCCGCCGCGACCTGGTACGCCGCGCTCTCCGGTGCGAGCCGGCACTGGAACCAGAGCCCTTCCTGCCCCGCGGAGAGCGCGACCTCGGCCTCCTCCCCGCCGGCGAGGAGCGGAGGGCGCGCCGGCGCCTCCCCTTCCACCTCCCGCGCGAGCTCCGCCGCCAGCCCGGATATGCTGGTTTCCGCGAACAGCTCCTCCAGGTCAAGCTCGATCCCGAGATCCGTCTCGACCGCGTGCTGGAGCTCGATCGCGGCCAGTGAGTCGAGCCCCAACGCGGCCAGCGGCTGCGCCCTGTCGACCCCGGCAGCGGGACGGCGCAGGGCGCGGCCGACGCGATCCCGCAGGTAGGTCTCCAACGTCGCACGCCGCGCGAGGAGCGGCAGGGCGGCGAGCGCGGCGCGGCGAGGCGAGGCGGCAGGCATCGCGGCGGGGTCTTCCACGGCGGCGGCGACCGCGCTCCGCCCCAATACCGCCAGCCCCCCTGCCAGGTAGAGGTTCCGGCAGGCGTGGCGCCGGATCTTGCCGCTGCTCGTCTTGGGCACCGTGCCGGTGCGAATCAACACCACATCGTGGACCTGGACCTCGTGCTCCTCCGCCACCGCCCGACGGATCGCATCCGCGGCGGCGGCCGCCACTGCCGCCACTGCCGGCACTGCCGCCACCGCCGTCGCGCTCCGCTCCAACTCATAGACGATCGCCAGCCGCTCCTCTCCCCCCACCTCGATCGGGAACGCGGCGCCGCACCCCGCGCGCAAGGCTGGGTGCGCCCGCTCCGCCGTCCGCTCGAAGTCCTGCGGGTAGTGATTGCGGCCGCGCAGGATGATCACGTCCTTGATCCGCCCGGTGATGAAGAGCTCCCCAGCGAGCTCGAAGCCGAGGTCGCCGGTACGCAGGAACGGTCCCTCGCCGCCGGAGAGCCTGGCGCCGAACGGGTTCTCCTGCCCCACCGGCCGGCGCCAGTAGCCGGCGGCCACACTCGGACCGGCGACCCAGACCTCCCCCACCCGGCCCGGCAGGGAGGGGCGGAGCGACCCGAGATCCACGATCCGCACCCGGTGCTCCTCGGCGGCGGCGCCGCACCCCACCAGCTCCCGCCCCGGTACCGCCGGGTCCGCGCACTCGCTCGCGCGGCTCCGCTCCAGGGCGGCCGCCTCCACGCGGATCACCGCGGGTGGCTCCGACACCCGGCCGCCGGCGACGAACAGCGTGGCCTCCGCGAGGCCGTAGCAAGGCAGGAAAGCGCGACGGCGGAAGCCGCAGGACGCGAAGGTCGCGGCAAAATGCGCCAGGGTCTCCGCCTGCACGGGCTCGGCCCCGTTGAACGCCACCGACCAGGCGGCGAGGTCGAGCTCCGCCCGCTCCGCCTCGCTGATCCGCTCCGCACACAGCTGGTAGGCGAAGTTGGGGCCGCCGCTCGTCGTCGCCCGATAGCGGCTGATCGCCGCCAGCCAGCGCAGCGGTTTTCTCAGGAAGGCGGTGGGCGTCATCAGATAGCAGCGGCCGCCGGAACAGAGCGGTTGCAGCAGGCCTCCGATGAGCCCCATGTCGTGAAAGAGCGGCAGCCAGCTCACCACGATCGACTCCTCCGACTGCGCGAAGGCGCGGCGGATCACCTCTTCGTTGGCCAGCAGGTTGCCATGGCTCACCCGCACCCCGCGCGGGGCCGAGGTCGAGCCCGAGGTGTACTGGAGAAACGCCAGGGAGCCGCTGCCGAGCCCGGGCTCCGACCATGCCTCCGCGAGCCCGTCGTCCAGGCTGTCCACCGCGATCCAATGTACCTCGCGGAGCTCCTCGATCGGCTGCAGGGACACCTTGAGCTGGGGGAGCAGCGCCGCGGTCGTGAGCACGGCCCGCGGGCGAGCGTCTCTGGCGATCGCTTGCAGGCGGGGGTCGAGCCGGTTCGGGCGAGGCGGATAGGCCGGGACGGCGATCGCCCCCCCATAGAGGCAGCCGAAGAAGGCGGCGGCGAAGTCCAAGCCGGAGGGGACCAGGAGCAGAACCGGCTCGACGCCGATCCCCAGCCCTTGCAACTCGGCCCCGACCGCCCGCGCCCGCAGATCGAGCCCGGCGAGCGTCAGGACCTCCCCGTCGCCTTCCCCGTCACGGAGATAGGTGTAGAGCGGATGGTCCGGGCGCTCGCCGGCCCTGGCTCGCAGCACCCCCACCAGATTGCCGGCTCCCTGCAAGGAATCGATTCCTTTCCAACCGCCTCGAAGTCTCAAGGAGGCGGGTGGAGGTCAGTCCTTGGCATCCGGCTTCCGGTTCTCGATCGCCTTCTTGTACTCCGCGGGGGAGAGCCCCGCCCGCGTGAGGAGGCTGATCTCGACCGTCACCTCGTCCGCCACGAACTGCGAGCCGTCTTCCATCACCCGCGACCAGGAGACCCCATACTCGCGGCGGTGGATCGGGAAGACCGCATGCACGCCGAAGACTTTGTCTTTGCGGCCGGTGATCCGCAGGGGGATCTCGATCTCCTTCGTAACGCCGCGCAGCGAGAAGTCCCCGCGCACCACGTAGCCGTCGGTGGTCTTACGGACGCTCTTGCTCTTGAACGTGATCTGCGGGAACTTCTCCGTCGCGAAGAAGTCGGACGTCCGCAGGTGCTTGTCACGGTCGGCGATGCCGGTGTCGATGCTGGCCGCCTGGACCTGCACCGAGACCGTGGCCTTGGCGAGGTCGCCATCGTCGGGCACGGTGATGTTTCCCTCGAAGTCCGGAAACTTGCCGGTCACCGTGCTCAGCCCCAGGATCGAAGCGGCAAACCCGATGGTCGTATGGTTGCGGTCGATACGGTAGATCGTCTCCGCCCGGAGGAGACCCGCGGCGAGCAGGAGCGCGCAGAAGGCTCCAGGAGCCTTGCCCCGACGTGCGAGTCGAGCTTCCACTTTGATCCTCCGATCCCTGGTCTGAAGCACGGGACTCTGTCACAAAGTCTTCAGAAATGCGATCAACGCCTTGCGGTCGGCCTCGGAAGGCTTCAGCACATACTCATGACCGATCACCGGCCGCGCCTTGATCCCGGCGCCGCTAAAGCCGGTAGGGTTGTAGTCGTTCTGCAACCGTCGCGGATCGAACCAGTCCTCCAGGGTGGCGACCGACCCTGAGTGCTCCAGCGGGCCCCGGTACCACACCCCCTTGAGCGACGGCACCTTGTAGAGCCCCGTGCCGCGGCGGGTGTAGAGGGCGAGCCCCGGATCTGTGCCCACCGAATGCGGGATGATGTCGGCCGCCTGGGGGTGATCCGGTCGCAGCACAAAACCGTCCACAGGCGTCAGCTTGTTGTTGGTGTAGAGCGGCGGCGTGTGGCAGCGGCCGCACCCCTCGCGCTCGAAGACCAGCTTGCCGCGCGCCGAGAGGGCGTTCGGCTGGTTCGGATTCTCCGGCGGCTGGAGCGAGTAGATGTAGAGCCCCAGGGCGTACAGCATCTCGTCACTATAGCGAAGCAGGACCGTCGGATCGGCCGGAGGAGGCGCCGGCTGGAAGTCGCCGAAGCGGTCGAAGAAGGCCATCCCCTGGTTGAGCGCGGCGTAGCGCATCAGGTCCGCGATCGAACGGTTCTGCACGTGCCCGGTGCGATCCAGGAAGCGCCGCTCCCTGACGCCGATCAGGTCCGGCACCTGCACCGGATGCGTCATGCCGGTTCCGAAGCGCGCCTGCACTCCCGGGGGAATGGCCTCGTGGGCCGCGGCGAAACCCTCGGCCGACATCGCCGCGATCCGCTTCTGCGGATCCTCGTCTCCCAGCCAGGGCGCCCCGTACGTCCTAAGCGCGCTGGCGCGGAGACGGTCGAGGTAGTCCTCCGGGCGCTCGGCCCGGGCGCTGCGCCGCCGCTGGTCGAGCCCGTCGAGCCGGCCCAGGGGGAAATTGCCCTGTGCCCCCCGGATCACCTTGCCGTCGGGCATCACCCGGGTGTGGCAGGTACCGCAGGAGAACTCTCCCAGCTCGACCTTCCCTTTCTCGCGCACCACGTAGCGGAAGAAGGGAACCGTGCCGTCGCTCGCCACCGGTACGCCCGTCTTCCTGTACCAGGCGGGGTCGCGCACATCCTCCACCTTGTTGAGGGCGTTGTAGGCGATCGGCGCCGCGAAGACGCGCTCTCCGGCCGCAATCCAGTCGGCCTCGGTGCGCAGCGTATCCGGGTCGAACGCGCTCTCCGGCTCCACCGTCTTCAGCCGTGCGAAATAACCGGCCGGCTCCTTGTCGGGAGAATAGACAGGATAGCTCTTGAAGATCGGCCGGACCGGGATCTTGTAATAGTAGTCGGCCGCCACGTGCCTGGGTGTCGCGGCCGGGTTCGCCAGCGGCACATCGTATTTCGCCCACTCTTTCTCATCCCAGGTCTTCGGGATCACGGGCTTAAAGACGGCCGCCGCCTTCTGGTTCTGGCCACGCCCGGCCGCCGCGCAGACGAGCGCCGCCGACAGAAAGGCCATCCCATTTCTCCACGTTCCAAGCCTCATACAATCCCTTCCGGAGGAATCGGCATCTCTAGCACGGGCAGGGAGATTACTATACCCTAGCTCCTCCTTATGAGCGGGGTCCAGAATCGTACGACGCACCGCCGGAGGTTAAGCTTCAGCCCGTTCACCCGGGATCTCGGGTCGAGCCTGCGCGCGCTGGGGCGGGCTCGCGGCTTTGCCCTGGCGACCGTGCTCTCTGTCGCTCTCGGCATCGGCGCTCACGGCGCCGTCTTCACGATCGTCCACGCCATCCTTTTCCGCTCCCTCCCGTTCCACGACCCCGCTCGCCTGGTGGCGATCTGGAGCAGCTTCCCTGACCGCGGGTTGCCGGTGGCGCCGCTGTCCGAGCCGGAGTTGCTCGACCTCCGTCTGCAGAGCTCGACTCTCGCTCCGGTCGCCGGGCTCCTCGGCTGGCGGTTCAATCTGACCGGCCTCGCCGAGCCGGAGCAGCTCACGGGGGCGAAGGTCTCCGTGACCTTCTTCCCTCTGCTCGGAGTCCGTGCGGTGCTGGGCCGCACCTTCACGGCCGGCGAGGAGACGGTGGGCCGCGACCGGGTAGCCCTCCTCGCCGATCGCCTCTGGCGGGGCCGGTTCGGAGGAGATCCTCGGATCGTGGGACGCTCTCTGACCCTCAATGGTGAGCCGTATCAGGTCGTGGGTGTCCTGCCCGCAGACTTCCACTTTGGTAGCGAGGAGATCGACCTGTGGACACCGCTGGCCGTCGGCGGCGCCAGACTCCCGCCGCGCACCGCCCGGGCGGCGCTCGCCGTGGGCCGACTGCGCCGCGGAGTCTCGCTCGCCCAGGCGCAGGCCGAGATGGAGATCCTGGCCCGCCGTCTGGAGCGGGAGTACCCGGATGCCTATCCGGCGGGAAACCGCTGGGGCCTCCGGCTCACCCCTTTGCAGGACGACGTCGTCCGCGGGGCGCGGCCCGCCCTTCTGGCCCTTTTCGCGGCGGGAGCGCTGGTGCTCCTGACCGCCTGCGGCAACGTGGTCCACCTGCTGCTCGCCCGGGCGACGGACCGCCGCCGGGAGCTCGCCATCCGCTCCGCCCTCGGGGCCAGCCCATGGGCTCTCGCCCGTCCCCTCATGACCGAGACCACTCTGCTGACCCTGGCGGGCTGCACGCTGGGTCTGCTGCTCGCCGCCTGGATCGTCGGGGCGCTCGTCACCCTGGCGCCGCGCGGCATCCCCCGCCTGGCCGAGGTCGCCGTCGATCACACCGCTCTCCCGCTCGCGCTGGGCTTCTCGGTCGCTGTCGGGTTGGGATTCGGTGCGCTCGCCACCGTCTCGGCTCTCCGCCAGCGCGGTGGTGAAGCGCTCAAGGAGGGCAGCGCGGGCACCGGGGACAGCCGACGCAACCGCAGCCTGCTGGTCACCACCCAGGTCACCTTGTCCATGCTGGTCCTCATCGGCGCCGGGCTGCTTACCCAGAGCTTCCTGCGGGCGCGACAGGTGGATCCGGGTTTCCTTCCCGACCATCTGCTGACCTTCCAGATGTTTCTCCCCCGGGCGGGGTTCTCCGAGCCCTCCAAGGCCGTCGATTTTTTCGCCGACCTGCTGAACGATCTCCGGACCCTCCCGGGCGTCCGCTCTGCCGCCGCAGTCTCCGATCTCCCTTTCAGCGGCAGCGAGATGTCGAGCGAGGTCAAGGCCGAGGGCGCCACGGCACCGCGGCCCGGCGAATCGTACCCCACGGTCGCGTGCCGGGTGGTGACCCCGGGCTATTTCCAAACCCTCGGCATCCCTCTCGAGCGCGGCCGCCAGCTCGGTCCCGAGGATCGTGCCGGGGCTCCAGGGGTGGTCCTCGTGGACGACCGGCTCGCGCGCCGGCTCTGGCCGGGGCAAAACCCGATCGGCAAGCACCTGTCGCTGGACCGAGGCTGGCTGACCGTGGTGGGCGTCGTCGGCTCCATCAAGTACGACACTCTGACCGCCGATTCCCGGGAGCAACTCTACCTGCCCCATTCCCAGAGCTCCAAGCGTGTGATGTCGATCGTTGTGCGTAGCACGGCAGATCCCCTAACCCTCGCCGCCGCGGTACGAAGCCGGGTCGGGCGAGTGGCTCCCGACCTCCCCTTGGCGAAGCTGCGGACCCTCGATGCGCTCATGGCGGCGACCACTGCCAGCCTCCTCTTCAGCCTCTGGCTTTTCGGAGGCTTCTCGGTCATCGCCGTGACCTTGGCGACGCTCGGGCTCTATAGCGTCACCGCGCACTCGGTGGCGCGGCGCACCCGCGAGATCGCTCTCCGGGTGGCCCTTGGTGCGAACCCTAAGCAGGTGCTCCGACTGGTCATCCGGCAGAGTCTCCTGCGGCTCCTCCCCGGCTTGGCGCTGGGCCTGATACTCTCTTTTTGGGCGACCCGGCTGCTCCAAGGACAGCTCTTCCAGGTAGGCCCCGGCGATCCGGCGACGTTTGTCGCCGCCACTCTATTCATCTCGGGCTTGGGGCTGCTGGCGAGCTACCTCCCGGCTCGCAAGGCTGCCCGCATCGAACCGCTGGCGGCCTTTCAGAAAGAGTAAGTCTTAAGAAAGGCGGCGCATGGAACGGGTCATCATCGTCGGCGGCGGCCTCGTAGCCTCGCTGTTGTCGATTCTTCTCGCCAGGCGAGGCTATGCGGTACAGATCTTCGACAAGAAGTCCGACCCGCGGTTATCGGACCCCTACGCCGGCCGCTCGATCAATCTCACGCTCTGCCACCGCGGCTTTCTGGCGCTCGCCCGCGCGGGGGCCGGCGAGCACGTGCGCGCCATCGCGGTTCCTGCCTACGGTCGCCAGATCCACTACCAGGACGGAACAGTCCTCTTCCAGCCTTATGGGAACCACCAGGAGGCCCTCTACTCGATCACTCGCAACGAGCTCAACCGGACGCTGCTCCACCTCGCCGCCGCAGAAGGGGTCGAGCTTCGCTTCCGGCACAGGTGCAAGAGCCTAGACCTCGACGCTCCAGCCGTGCTCTTCGAGGATCTCGACCGCGGCACGACCTCGACCGCGGGAGGCGAGGTGATCTTCGGCGCCGACGGCGCCTTCTCGGCCGTGCGCCTGCAACTGCAGAAAACGGCGCGCTTCGACTACTCACAGGAGTACCTCCAGCAGGGGTACAAAGAGCTGACCGTGCCATCCTCGACCATGCGGGCCTGGGGCCTCGACCGCCACGCGCTGCACATCTGGCCGTGCGGCCACTATATGCTGATCGGCTTCTCCAATCTGGACGGCAGCATGACCCTGGCGCTCCACCTGCCCTACGAGGGAGAGCCGTCGTTTGCCGCCATCCGGGGCGAAACCGATCTGCTGCACCTCTTCGCTCGCAGTTTCCCGGACGCGCTGCCCTACATCCCGAACCTGGCTGACGACTTCTTTGCTCGCCCGATCGGATCTATGCTGACCATCCGCTGCTTCCCCTGGGTGAGCGGGCGCGTCGCGCTGATCGGCGATGCCGCGCACGCCATCGTGCCCTCCTACGGCCAGGGAGCCAATGCCGGGTTCGAAGACTGCGCGGTGCTCGACGAGAGTCTCGAACGCCATGGTGGCGACTGGGACCGAGCCTTAGACGACTACCAGCGCCGCCGAAAGCCGAACGCCGATGTCATCGCGGACCTGTCGCTGCGCCATTTCCACGAGATCCGCGACGAGATCAGAGAGCCGCGCTTCCATCTGCGCAAGGCGATCGAACGCCGGCTCACCGAGCTCTACCCCGGCCGCTTCACTTCTCTCTACTCGCTCGTCTCTTTCACCGACATGAGCTATGTGGAAGCCCTGGAGAGGGCCCGCGAGCAGGAGCAACTCGTCGATCGAATCCTCACCGTCCCCGACCTCGAGGAGCGCTTCGCGAAAGGAGCCCTGGACGCGGCTCTCCACGAGCACGCCGGGGACGCCATTCACCAGCGTTCGACCCTCCCAGGAGTGGCCCTTCCCTGACTCAGGACGAAGTAGGGCTCGCGGGCCGGTACAAGCCATTCCGAAGGATCTTCCATATCCTCCTGTACACTCTCTCTATCTATCTATTAAGGGGAAGCCATGGCGAAGAGCGTTGTAATCGTCGGTGGGGGATCTGCAGGATGGATGACGGCTTCCCATCTGAAGAAGGCTTTGCCGGGCCTGGATGTCGTTCTCATCGAATCGGCCAATATCAAGACGGTCGGCGTCGGCGAGGCCACTTTCAGTACCATTAAGCTCTTCTTCGATTTCCTCGGCCTCGATGAGAGCGACTGGATGCCACACTGCAACGCCGCCTACAAACTTGCGATCAAATTCAAGAACTGGCGGTCAGACGGCGGCCACTTCTTCCATCCGTTTCAGAGATACGAGATCGTCGACGGCTTCAACATGGGTGAATGGTGGCTCAAGCTCAAGCGGGGCGAGGAGCCTTTCGATTATGCCTGCTTCACCATCCCGGCTCTGTGCGACGCGAAGCGGTCGCCCCGATTCCTCGACGGCCGCGTATTCGACGATAAGGTCCAGGACTATTTCACCTTTGATTTCCGGGGTAAAAAGAACATACTGGCCGAGCATAAAGTGCAATACCCCTATGCGTATCATTTCGATGCCAGCCTGCTTGCCAAGTTCCTCGACGGTTATGCAACGCGGCGCGGAGTGCGCAAGGTCGTCGACGACGTGACCGAAGTCCTGTTGCGAGAGGATGGCGGCATCAGCCAACTTGTCACCAAAGAGCACGGGAATATCCAAGGCGACCTCTACATCGACTGTACCGGCTTCCAGGGCCTGCTGATCAATCAGGCGCTCGGCGAACCCTTCCTCCCATTCAGCGATTCGCTCCTCTGCGACCGCGCGATCGCCCTGCAGGTGCCGAGCGACATCAAGACGCACGGCATGAACCCCTACACATCGGCGACGGCCTTGAGCGCCGGTTGGGTGTGGGATATCCCTCTCTACGGCCGGCGGGGCGCGGGCTATGTCTATTCGAGTCAGTTCATCTCGCAGGAAGATGCGGAGCGAGAATTCCGTGCGCACCTGGGCCGCGCGGTGGATGAGTTGCCAGCCAACAATATCAAGATCCGGGTGGGCCGGTGCCGCAACTCGTGGGTGAAAAACTGTGTGGCGATCGGCCTCTCGAGCGGTTTCGTCGAGCCGCTGGAATCTACGGGTATCTTCTTCATTCAGAACGGGGTCGAGGAATTGGTGAACCATCTCCCCAGCGACCCGCCCGACGAGGAGACCGCGCGCAGCTACAACCGGGTGGTGGGCCAATGCATGGACGGCGTGCGGGACTTCTTGATCCTCCACTACCGCGCAACCGACCGCAGCGACACCGAGTTCTGGCGGGCCGCCAAACGCGTCCCGGTCTCCGCCGACTTAGCGGATCGGCTCGGTCTCTGGAAAAAGCGGCTGCCGAATCCCCGCAACATCAACCCCAGCTTTCATGGCTTCGAGGCCTACTCCTACTCGGTAATGTTGGTGGGGCTCAACTACCAGCCCGAGGCGAGTCTGCCCGCGCTTGACCATATTGATACTGCCGCTGCCAAGAAAGCGTTCTCTCTATTGCGCGAAAAAACAAATCGGCTGGTCTCGACGTTGCCCTCTCAGGTCGAGTACCTGCGTCACGTGCGTGAGACGGTCGGCGCGCCGTTCATCGCCTGAGAAGTCAGGGAGACACTCCTTCCAATGTCTCAACACCCGATTGATGGATGTTGGCCGGGCGTGGAGTCTTCAAGCCCCCGGGGCAACCAAGCAGTGGGCAACTTCACTCGCATGCCCGCGGTCCGGGAGATCTCTTTCTCCGGGAGCGGGCCACGAAGAGGGTCCTCCAGAGCCTCCGCCTAGACCGGTTCCGGGTGGTCGCCTTCTCGACTCATGCCCTGATGGCCGGAGAGCGCGGCTCGGCGGAACCGGCTCTGGTATTGAGCCCGGCTTCCTCTCTCTCCGCTGCCGCTTCGGATCTCTTGACCGCAGGAGAGACCGCCGAGCTCAAGCTCGACGCCAACCTCGTCCTCCTCCTCGGGAGTAATACCGCGGCCTCCGATGGGGCTCCTGGGGCCGAGGGGCTCACCGAACTTGCGAAGGCCTTCCTCTACGCGGGGAGCCGGAAGCTCGTGGTGTCCCACTGGGCCGTCCCCTCGGAGGCGACCACCCGGCTCGCTATAGGGATGTTTGAACGTTTCCGGCGTTCGCCTCGCATGGGGGAAGCCGAGGCGTTGCGGCAGGCGATGCTCGAGGTGATGGGAACTCCAGGGCAGCCGGAACTCGCCCATCCCGTGTTTTGGGCTCCGTTCGTTCTTGTGGGGGACGGCGCGGCTTCCCTCGGAGGTTTGGGCTTGCCCCCGGCTTCGCCAAGGTCGGGCTCTCCGCTCTTTCTCCTCGCCCCCTTCGGGGGCTGCGGGAAACCGCTGCGATCCCTCACGCGTTCCGCGCGGTCCAGCGGATTCCATATCCCAGTCATTCATGGGGTTCAGGGGGTCCCGGGTTCAAATCCCGGCGTCCCGACCAATTTCACCCTGATTTTTCAAAGAGTTAGCTCCAACCCACATCGGGCTCTCCTCCAGGCCGGCACTTTCCCGGCACTTTCAGCCGCCAGCGCTGACGAGGAGGCGGAGCGACGCCACCAGCGCGATGATGAGCGCCTGAGCGTAGGCAAGTCAATGGCCTGGTTGCCCTCTTCGGCCGGGTCTTGGTTCGCCGTGCCGCTCAATTTGAGCGCGGGCAGGCCCCCGGCACTTTCCGGCACTTTGAGCAGCGGTGCTACCCTCCGTTCTATAGATACCGCTATCGCATTCGCATCAGCGCTATGATCCGTCCCCATGCCCGATCGCCAGAAGGCCTTCCTGAGCTACGCCCACCGCTACCAGCCTTGGGTGAAGATCCTCCACCGTAACCTGGAGGCCAGCCTCGCCGCCGCCGGCCATCCGGTAGAGGTCTTCCTTGACGACGTCGATCTCGCGAGCGGCCGCTCTTGGATCGGCCAGCTCCAGGCCGGCGTCGATAAAGCCGAGCAGTTCATTCTCGTCGTCACCCCGGAGGCCCTCGCCTCCCCGCGGGTCGCCGACGAGTGGAACAGCTTCCTGTCGACCCGGAAGGACTGGGCTGGCAAGCTTCACCTCGTCCAGTTGGTCGAGACGCCGCTGCCCCCGTTCCTTGAACCGATCCAGACCGTGGACTTCCGGGAGGCCGACGAGGAAAAATACCGCCGTGGGCTCCGGGAGCTGCTAGGTGGCCTCCTCGGACAGACGAACCGGCGAAACCTCCCTGCGCTTCCCGCCGTCATCGAGATTCCCACCCAGCCCGATCCCGGGTTGCCCTCCGCATTGCGCACCCGGATTGTCGAGTGGCTGGAGCCGCTGCTCAGGAAGAACTCCCTGCGGACCTCCATCGCCTCCTGGCTTCGGCTCCCACCCGGGAAGCTCGACGGTCAGCCCTCCTGGGCCTGCGCTGCCTCGGCCGCCCTGGTCTGGGCGACCGCCGCCGAAGACCCGATCACCGACGCTCTCCGGATCGTCGAGACCCTGGCAGGAAACCTTGAAGAGGAGGAGCCCGACCAGGTCGCCGCGCTCGCGCCGCTCCGGGAAGAGCTTCAAGCTCTTCGCCGGAAGGGACCCGAGCGCGGGCTCATCGCTCTCTGGCTCCGCCAAGTGGCCGCCGACCATGAGCGCCTGGCTCCCTACTTCCAGCGCGAGGCGGAGATGGAGCTTCTCGACCGGGTCTACGTCCAACTGGAGCTTCGCCCCAAGATTCTCCGCGCGACCATTCCGGAGCTCGGGAGCGCGCGGCTCGATCGTCCGCTCGGCCTGTCCGACGTGCTCGCCCTCGACCGTGCCGCCAATCCCTGGGTGACCGGCCGCTGGGTGGTGCTGGGCGTCCCGGGCGCCGGCAAGACCACCCTTCTGCGCCATCTCTCGGCCTCCCTGGCGCGGCAGACGGAACGCCCCTGGGTGCCGCTCTTCGAGTCGCTCCCACGCCTGATGCGGGAGGGCCGCTCCCTCCTCGACCGTGTCGTCCGTCGTCTGGAGCTCGCTGGCCATCCGGCCCAGGGGTTAAAAGCGGTCCTCGACCGGGAAGGCCAGCAGGGGCGCCTCCTTATGCTCCTGGACGGTCTGGACGAGGTCCCGCGAGAAGAGCACGAGCAGGCCGAGGAGTTCCTGCGCGACCTCGCCGCCACCTGGCCCAACTCGCCGCTCGTCGTCACCAGCCGTCCTATCGGCTACCGCTCTCCAGGCGGCGGCTTTCGCGAGCTGACCCTCCTGCCGCTCGACGGGGAGCGTCGCCGCGAGTTTCTCGCCCGCTGGCTCGGCCGTGCGACCGGTGTGCCGGACGACGCGCGGGCCGGAGAGGCGCTCGCCTCCCTGGACGGGCCAGAGCTTCGCGAGCTCGCCGGCAATCCTCTCTACTTGACCCTTATGGCCCTTCTCTTCGAGCAGGGAACGGCACCCGACCGCAACCGCACTCGCCTCTACGAGCAGGTCTTCGACCTCCTACTCGAAGGCAAGCACCGCTTCCAGGAAACTCCGATCGACCGCCCGACGTTGGTTCGCCGGGCTCTCCGCCATCTTGCTTTCTCGATGACGGTCGACAACCTCGATGCCGAGCCGCGAAACCGACTCGAGGAGAGGCTCTATCGGCCTGACGCTGAAGCCATCTCCCGGGATCTGGCGCGTGTCCCTCGCTGGCATGCGGGGTTCCGTCCGTTCTTCGATGATGTCGCCGAGCAGACGGGTATCCTCGGTCCTCACGATGGTCCCGACGCGGACTGGCGCTTCTGGCACCGCACCTTCCGCGAGGCCCTGGCCGCCGAGAGCCTGGCCGAGGAGTACCGGGGAAAAGAGGGGAAGACGAAGCTGCTCGCACGCGCCCGGGCGCTCACCGCGGCGGAAGACCTGAGCCGCTGGGCCGAGCCCTTTGCTCTCCTCGTCGGCCAGGTCAAGGTCCCGGACGAGTTGGTGCGCGTCCTCGTCGCAGAAAACCCTCCGCTCGGTCTGCGCGCGCTCGCCACCGCCCAGAGCCTTAAGCACGACACTGTGCGCGAGGTTCTGGCGCTCAGCGAGAAGTGGGAAGAGCGGCGGGAGGTCTACGAACGCCTGCCCGAGCTGGTGGGAGAACCCCAGCGAGTGCTTGCCCTAATCCGCCAGCTCCGCAAGAAAACCCGGAATGGCAACGATCTCTTCTTCCTCCACCAGGGGGTCCAAGAGGTTGGCCGCCGCTCCCCAGACCACGCCCGGGAAGCCGCGGCCTTGCTCAACTGCTTCTACGACCACATCCCGCAGCCACCGGAGGAGCTCTTCCGCTGGGTAGAGACACCGCTCGACGGCAGGGTGGCGCTCTGGCGAGAGATCCCAGCCGGCCGGTTCTGGATGGGGAGTCCGGAAGGAGAAATAGGAGGCGATGGCGACGAACGTCCCCGGCACGAGGTCGTGATCGCTCGGCCGTTCCGCTGCGGGGTAGTCCCGGTGACCGAGGCGCAGTATGCAGCCTTCGATCCAAAGCATCCGGTCGAGAGCTGGAAGGGAGTGCCGCGCGAAGAGCTCGCCCATCACCCGGTGGTCGGTGTCACTTGGTACGAGGCGGTCTCTTTCTGCCGCTGGCTGCCGTCGGTCTTCCCATGGGCGCGTGGCGCCCGGCTACCGATCGAGGGGGAGTGGGAGTATGCCTGCCGAGCAGGCACGGAGAGCCGTTATTGGAGTGGTGACAGCGAGGAGGATCTCGCCCGAATCGGCTGGTACGACGCCAACTCCGGTGCTCGCACCCACCGGGTCGGCGAGAAGTCTGCCAACCCCTGGGGACTCTATGACATCCATGGCAACGTCCGGGAATGGACACTCACTCCCTGGATGGGGGACTACGAAGGTCGCGAGACAGGCGAGACCGTCGACCCTTCAGCCGTCGAGGTCGACCCCGCCGCCTCCGACGCTCCCGGCGGCGAGCGCGTGATCCGCGGTGGCAGCTTCTGGGTCATCGCAGGGAGGGCGCGCGCTGCATATCGGAGCCGCAGGGACCCGGGGTACGGGAGCGAGAGTCGGGGCTTCCGCGTCGTCCTCCCCGCCGGCCCCGAAACTGCGTATCCCCGACTAGCCGCCCCACAGTGCCCGCTTTAGCAAACTCAGGAGAAGAGTGTTGAGTCCGAAGTTACCTTGAGAGCTGAAGACGAGGATATGATCCGCATGAACGCTGAAGATTCTTGCAACTTCTTCTCTCTTTCTCCGGAGGGTCTCAGACTGATGAGGACTAGGGCTTCCATGTGAATCGCGGGTGATCCATTCCTTCCATGGTTCTGCGCGATCGGCCTGACTGATACCGAGTACAAGTCGGGAGCGCGAGGCTTCCGGTAATCGGCTGAGGGCTGCGAGATCGATTTCGTAAGCGCGGTCATCAGTTTTCAGGATGTAGAGAAAACAGTCTGATGTCAGCAGGCGCTCCCGATGGATCTCCCCATAGGACACAGCATGGCCCGGGTCTTCTCCCACTCCTGGAATATCAGTCACTAAGATTCCGGTTGGGAGCTTCAGGCGACATTTCTGGCTATTGCAGGAGGAGACATCTTTTGAGGCAACGTCGCTCCAGTGCAGAAAAATCGACTGCACCTCACGAGTACAACCTGCGACATCATCCGTGGCAAAAACCGTCTTTTCCAATATTTTGTTAATAAATGATGATTTTCCCGATCCGGTTTTGCCGCCCACTGTGATTTCTCGGGCAAGGAAATCGACCTCATTGGTACTCTCCAACCATCTCCATGGCAAGAGGGAGCCGCTTGCAAGGTGAGGCTCCTCAAGGCATCTCGCGAGCGGAGGCGGGACGGTGAAAAGTGTCTCCCTTAGGTCAATAGTTCTGTGAACAACCGTCTTACGATGCATCATTCACCACCATTTCTTTAGGAAACTTATGCCCTTTTCGATAAAATTTCCGACTTTTTCAACGCCCGCAGAAATGGCCCCCGTGACTGCCCGGTAACTTTCATAAACGACCTCTTTCGCATCACGGGCGAGCCTTACTGCTGCAGCACCTGCCTGCCCAAATAAAACTGTGCCAACGTCTTCAGCAACGTCCCATAAAGACCGTCGAGCCTCCTCTATTACTCCATCACTTACCAGCACAATCTCCCGATCGATATTATGCATTCTGGCGTCCTCCCTGAGGTACTGCTCTTGGCGAAGCGCTCTTTCAACTATAAAAGGAATGCGTTCCTCTGGAAGAACAGCGACTATCCTCTCAAGCAACCTGTCGAGATTGTAAAGCTCTCCAGCAGAGTAATCTATAACGAGGTTCGTTTCGACCTCAAAGGCTCCTGCGATGACCTTCCTCTTGCGATCAATATTTTCAAGCTGACGCGTACCTGGTCGAGCCAATTCAACATCCCATCCCCCATTACCACGAATAGGCTCAATCTTATCGGCTTGGTTAATTGCGAGCACGACGCGCGTCAACTGATCCTTTTTGAGATAATTCTTCAGCACGTATTGATAACATTCAAGCTCTGTCTGGAGAGCGCGGTCGTCTGCTTTAAATATAAATACAATGGCATCAGGCTGGCGCCTATTGCCCTTTTTATCCTTCACCCCGTCCGTAAGAATCGCACGGTAAAGATCCTTATACTCTTGAGTGTATCTTTCGTTTTCTCCCACGCCGGGAACATCTACAAGAGTCAACGATTTGCCTGGTAACTCCAGGTCTTCCACCTGGATTATTCTTGTGCATGCTGCGACATCATCCACTTTGAACATCTCTGCGCCGAAAAGAGCATTGCACGTGCTGCTTTTCCCGACACCCGTCTTCCCCATAAACAGGATCACGGGAGAATAACTGAGCCGCTCTTTAAGGCGAGACATCAGGCTCGAATAGTCCTGTTCCCCTAGCGCATTTTTGAGATGCTCAAATCGCATTTCGTCTGCGTAGAAATTCTCAGTCGTCTCTGGCATTGTGTTCCTTTCAGTCGAATACCTCTCAATCCTGAGAGTGCGAACCTCGGATGACCGATGCCGGGTGCGTGATTGCACTCTAGCTTGAAAGACAGCATGTTGTCCATGCCTGTTGAAGCAGGAAGGCCCGCCAGGGACCGCCACTCGCCGTCCCTCGGCCGAGGCGGCACAAACCGTGACGCAAGCGTACCAGGACCCGCGCTTTCAGGCCCTCTTGCCTCGTTCATTCGGCGCGGAAACGGCTCAGGCCTGGAAAAGTAGTCGAACCCAGGGCTGCGATACCCAGAGTGTAGAAACCCCTTCGGGAAGCGGTAACACCGATTCGATCGCCTGGAGGACGGGCTGTCAGCCGCTCTCTTTCTTTCGAGGCTCTCTACACTCCTCTATCCGCCGGCTTCCATCGACGGACTTCCTCCTCGTCCATCCTCCACAGATCCTCAAAGCCTACGCGGAGCGCGGCCTCGGTGATCCGTCGGGCCTCCTCTCCTGCCTTCTCCGCCATCGGCCGCGTCGGCGACCGTACAGGGTTCAGCATCGTGGCCCGAAGGAGGCCGAGGAAGAACTGGATAGGCTCGATCCTGTCTCGAACCCGCAGGGCCACCTCGATCTTCTCGCGGAGCGCTGGCCTGGGGCTGCGCCGGTCGCGTTCCTGCTTGGAGATCGCGCTCGGCGTCAGACCCGACGCCGCCGCGAGCTCTTCCTGGCTCCAGCCCCGGAGCGTCCGCAAGGTTCGGAGAAGGAGCGGCCACGCGAGCCCGAAGGTCTGCGGGTCCTCTGGGGAGTCGCCGATCCTTTCAGGCTCGTCGAGGCAGACCCGGAAGGCGAGCTCCGTCATCCTCTTGCTCTCGAGCCCTGCCTGCTCGATGCTGAAGTTCCGGTACCGCCTCCCGAGGTCGAGCATGTCGGCCCGGACCTCGGCCAGCATCTGAAGCTCCTGCTCCCTTCCTGCCACCCCAAGCGCCTCCTCGATCTTCTCCCGGATCCCCTTCGAGGGGGTCACCTCTCCCTGCTCCTGCTCGGCGATGGTCGAGGCGGACACCTCTGCCGCCGCCGCGAGTTCCTCCCGGCTCCATTCCCGCAGGGTCCGAAGGACCTTCGAGCTGGTGTCCCCATTCGAGCGTCGGAATCTCCATTTGCTTCTCCAAGTCAAGACGACAGGGAGCCGGAAAGGCGCCCCTTCTTCCCAAGTCTCTCCCGAGGCGATCCGTCCTGGCGACGGCAGCCTTGAAACTACTCGTTTCTGGACGCTTCCTCACCACATTCGGGGGTACGCTTGTCGAAACAACATCTCGACCGGCGTCGCACGAGCACCATGGAGGCGTCTCCGGTCGAGGCCGCCCGAAAAGGAGACCACCATGTCCTGCTATCCTCGTTTCGCCCCTGCCCTCCTCGCTTTGGCCTTATTGTCGGCCTCTCCGGCCCTCTCCCAGGGCCGCCCTGGCACAGCTCCGCCCAGCACGGCCTCGTTCACCGAGGCCGTGCTGGGCTTTCTGCCCGACTTCTTGGTTCGGCTATGGGGGGAGGAGGGATGCCGCCTCGATCCGTACGGCGCTGCCTGCCGGCAGGCGACCACAACTTCGACTCACAGACGGCCACTCACCGCGGTCTGGGCAGAGGCAGGTTGCGGACTCGATCCCTATGGTCGGTGTCTGCCCCAGCCTGCGACCCCGCAGTCGAGCAGCCACTAGCGTTTCGCGGGCCGGTGTGCCTCAGCGCCGGCCCAAGGCTGCCATTCCTTCGAATCGGAGTCCTGGAGAGCATCGGGCTCGCTGCAGGTAAAGGATGATGCGGGCTACCATCTCGACGGAGGCCGCCTCTTGCTCGGCCGCTGCCTGGAAGAAGGAGAGGGCCTCCTGTGCGTGATGGTGCACACCGACGTCCACAAAGACCGGAGCCATCTCCCGGGCCAGCCTTTTCACCGACCCTGTCTCCCCCCTTTCCAGATAAATCTTCGCCAGCTCGAGCGAGACCAGAGCCGCGTCGTAGGTGTTCCCAAGCTCTATGAATTCGCCCTGTACCCGCCTGAAGCTACCGAGGGCCTCTTCTATCCTGCCGAACCCGGCAGCCACCCGGCCCGCGAGCCACCGGACCCGCGTCTGGTGCTCCTTGCTCTCCGACTCCACGGCCAATCGGGCAATTTCCGGGAGCAGATCTTCTGCCGCCTCATACTGACCCAGGTGACAGAAGTTGACTCCGAGATTGAAACGAACATGCACCCGAAGGTGTCGGGGCGCATCCTGCTCAGCTTCCCTCAGAGCACGGATCGCGTCCTCGTAGTCACCGATCTGTTCCAGGACAAACCCGTAGTTGAGGTGAAGGTAGGGTCGTTCCCGCGCCAGCGCGACCTGTAAGGCTTGCCGCAGCAGCCGGAGGGCCTCTGTGAAGCGACCTTGATCTCGTCGCAGAGATGCTTCCATGCCTAATACTCGGCCCTCGTCGAGCAGGTGGTGGGGATCACCTCCGGCCCCAGCCCGCCACAGTTCGGCGCACTTGGCGAAAACGTCGCCTGCCGAGTCGTAGCCACCACCGACTCGGCGAACGTTCCCGAAGTGTCCCCAGCAGGAAGCCTCCAGGCGTTTCCGGAACCGTTCCCCTCCCGGAGCAAGCTCGGCCACCACCAAGGCGGCCTCGGCGAGCCGGCCGGCTTGTTCCCGGTCCCGGGAGATCACCTGGATGCTCTCCTCGCACAGCCATTCGGCGACCGACCAGAGGTGACAGCCTTCGTCGGCCCGCACCAGCTGGACCAGATCCTTCTTGCCCCGCAGGTAGACCCCGATCTGGCGCGCAGACTCCCGGTCCTCCTGGACCTGAGTCTCGACCAGGTCCCGGAGAAGCCAGTCGTTGTAGCGCTCCCGCATGAACCTCCCGAACTGCCGGGCGAGCTCACGGATTCCCTGGATACGGACGGCGGGGACGAGGATGGGACCCACCCACCGATCCTCGACCCGGCGACCGCGCATCTCCGCGGCGAGGTCGAGGAGATCCGAGAGGAGCGCCTTGCTCACCTTCATCCGGGTCACCAGGCGCTCCAGAGTCGCGAGGCGGGGCTCCTTCTTACCCTGTTCGAGGTAGCCGATGGTCTCCTTCTTGAGACCCGTGGCCTGGGCGACCTCGTCTCTCGTCATCTCGAACACGGCCTGGAGGAAGGCCAGCACGGCGCTCCGCAGCGGCCGGATGCGGCGCTTCGTCGGCCGCTTGCCTGACACTGACCGTTCCCTCGGTCCTTTCCCCGTCATCTGGACTGCCCTCTCCTTCATTTTGACTGCGCCGCATTGGAGCATCACCCTTTTACGGCGTCAAGACGTCCAATTTCTATGCCTTTTTCATTCCATGTGCCGAGATCTTCACGATCCTGCGTACTCTGTCTCCGACCGAAAAGTACGCGGACCCATGAAATCTCTTCCACCTCGTCTCGCCGACGCCCTGAGCCGCCTCGCCCACGCGGTGGGCGACCTCTGGTCGATCGAGATCCTCCTCGCCTCCCTTCTGGCGTCGCGCGAGCTCGAGACCGAGGAGTGGCTCGAGACCGCTCGCCGTGCGGCGGGTGATCTCGCGCCAGTGAGCGAGCGGCTCGCCGTCCTCGCAGAAGCGCTCCCGGCTCCTGCCGAGAAAACGTCGGACCTCGGCTTGACCCCGCTCGAGTTCGTTCGGGCGAGTGTCGAGTGTGTCCTCGCCGATCGCCTCTCCCCGGCGCTCACCGATTTGGCCGCGCTCTCGACCGGACCGGCCTCCCGATGGTCCCTCGTCCGCGCCAGTCTGGAGTGCATTCTGGCTGATCGCCTTTACCCGGCCATTACAGCCCTGACCCGGCTCCTTCTCTTCGGCGAGATCCCAGCGGATGCCGAGACCTCTCGCCCCTCCTAGACGCTTTCCCTCCCGGGCGGATGCGATCCTCCTGGAGGGGCTGCTGGTGCCGCCTCTTCCCCCTCCTCGGTCGGACCCTGGCCGTCCGTTCGACGTCGAGGAGGTTCTGAGGCGGGTGACCCGGTCCGTTCCGGATCTCGCCGCCGACCTCCGGAAGTCGCCGGAGGTCTTGCTCACCGAGCTTCTGGCCCTCTCTCCCCGTGAGCGGGAGAGGGCACTGGCGAACCGGCGGTCGTTTCGCCAGAGGGGATTTCTCGTCCACCTTCGGGAGACCGCGATCTCGGCTCTGCCTCGGCAGCCGGACCTCGCCGAGGGTCTCGCCTGCCTCGCCGTTCAGCAGGCCGAGGAGGCGCTCCCGGTCGAAGAGGCGCGGCGCCACCTAGTCGCCGCCTACTGTGTGATCGCCACGGTCCGCCGGCTTCGACGGCTCTCCTTGCAGGCCGAACCTCTGCTCGAGCGGGCCGCCTTCCTGATCGACTCCCCCGCAGAGAGCGCGTTCTACCTGAGGAGCCTCGCTCTGCAGCGTTGGGAGCAGGGCCGGCCGGACGAGGCCCAGGCCCTCCTCTCCCGGGTCCTCCCGCTCTCCCGCCGGCCGACGCTCGAGACCGCCCGCGGCAAGCTGCTGCTCGGCCTTCTCCAGGTCGTCGAAGGGATCGCCGTTCCTCGTCCTCAAGACCTCCTGCGCTCCGCTTGCAGCTCCTTCGACTCTGCCTCCCACACTCTTCCTGCTCTTCTCGCCCGACTGGGGCTCGGTCTTGCCCTGGGCCAGGCCGGCGATCTCGCCGCGGCCGCCGAGCACCGCCGCCAGGCCCAGGCGCTCTTCGGCCTGCTTGCCGAGGAGCCGGCGATCCTCCCCTACCCCAACTGGCTCGACGCCCGGATCGCAGCGTTGACCGAACCCGGGGAGGCCCTGGAGCCTCTTCGGGCCGCCTATCGGAAGCTCCTCGACCACGGGCTCCCCTGGGCCGCGACTCTCGCCACGGTCGACGTGGCTTTCCTTCTCGCCAGGACCGCTCGCCCCCGGCAGGTCGCGCAGCTCCTCGATGAGGCTCCCCTGCCGCTCGCGCTGCCGCCGGTCCGCAGCCTCTGCGAGGCGCTCGCCGATCCCTCGAAGGCACGCCGGGCCGGTGGCTTGGCTGCTCTCCGGCGCGAGGCGGTCCGGCTACCCACCCTCCTTCGGCGGCTGGCGATCCTCCGCGGCATCCCGATCGAACCACTGCCCTTCGCCTGAGCCCGCTCGTCTAGGTTTGCGGCGGCGGTGCCCGCCGCTTCCAGCTGTCACGGCGAGCGTCGTCGCCGCAGCTCGGTCCTGCGGCCGGGAGCTGGCCGATCCAATCCGCCTGGAATTTCCCTTCGTGTTGACCGACGCCTGTGGCTTTCGGCATTGGCGCCGGTGACGTTGGCGACCAGCAAAGCCAAGGAAGAGAGGGGACGGGGTGAGGGGAAAGAGAAGGCGATGCCTCGCCTTTTCCCTCTCATAAAGGAGAGATCATGAAGCTCACCGACAACGCCCAGCAGGTCGCCTCCGAGATCCTCGCCGCCTTCGAGAGCGGTGCCGTTCCCAAGGCTCTCGCCACCACCTTCCTCGCCCGGAATCTTCAGTCTCCCTGCTCGCGCTGGAGCTGGCGCAACCGTCTGATCGTCGGCCTTCGCGGTCATGCCGATGCCCGCGGTTTCCGGCAGTGGCAGGAAGTCGGTCGGCATATTCGCGCCGGGGAGCGGGCGATGTACATTCTCGGTCCGATGCTGGTCGCCGGGGAGCGTGGCGGCGAGCCGGACCTGGATTCAGGGACGGAGGAAGGTCCGCGGCTCATCGGTTTCCGCTGCATCCCGGTCTTCGGCTATGACCAGACCGAGGGCGCTCCGCTGCCGGAGCTCGCGAAGGCGAGTGCGTTCCTGGAGACTCTGCCGCTCCTCGAAGTCGCTCGGCACTGGGGGCTCCTGGTCAAGGCAGTCGTTCCCGGGGGACGGCTGGGGTACTACCGCCAGGGGGTCGAGATCGGGCTCGCGGTCGAGAACTTTTCCACCTGGACTCATGAGCTCGTCCACGCTTCCGATGACCGGCTGGGAACTCTGACCCCGGGCCGCGGTCAGAAGCTCGACAACGAGGTGGTCGCCGAGCTCGGCGGGGCGGTTCTCCTGGAGTGCCTGGGCTACACGGTTGAGAGCGACCGGGGCGGGGCCTATGAGTACGTCTCGGCCTACTGCCGGCAGCACTCCCGGGATCTGCTCTCGGTCTGTACCGAGCTTTTAGAGCGCACCTGTGCCGCGGTCGAGTTGGTCCTGGGGACGGCCGAGGCCTTGAGGAATCAGGAGGTGGCGGCCTGAGGCGATGCGCCTCTCCGGAGCCGCGAGAAGCTTGCCTCTCTCTTCCGTGTCGTCGCGAGGTCCTGTCCGGGGGTGAAGGACCTCGACGACGACACGAAAGGAGAGATTCTCATGAAGAACGATCCACGCCCCCTGGCTCCTCCCACCTCGGAGACGAGCGCCGACCATCTGGCGACGGACGACCTGCTCGCCGTTTCGCTCTCCCTCCTCCGCCTCGTCCGGCGCTGGAGCCAGTCCGATCTCGCCGAGGCCTCCGGCCTCACCAACAGCGCCATCTCCGACTATGAGCGCAACCGGGTCGACCCGCAGACCCGTTCGCTCTTCCGCCTCGTCGGGGCCATGGGCTATCCCCTCTCGGCGCTCGACCAGACCCGAGACTTCATCCTGATGCTCCGCGCCCAGATCGGCCCCGGGGCGAGGGACCCGGCCGCCGCCGCCACGGCCTTCTCGGCTCCGCCGCCGGGCGCCGACCCTCGCCGGCAGGAGATCGCGCTCCTCGCCTCCGAGGGCGCCCGTTTCACCTCGCGGTTCCTCCATCTCCTCTTCGATTCTCTGGGGCAGGTGGAGGTTCTCTCGCGAGAGGAGGGGCCGGATTCGGACGGGGGCTCCTGAAAGAAGATCGAGAGAAGGGCGGTGAGGAAAAACCTGGTGGAAGCGGGAGACAAAGACTGAAGAAATCTTCCTGAAGTCTTCTGTTCAAAGTCGGAAGCTCTCCTTTCGCGGGCTTTTTTCGATGTCCTCTTCTCCGGGGGTGAAGGACATCGAAAAACCCGAAAGGAGAGTTTCAACATGAACAGCGTCATCCTCACCGGCTACCTCGGCAACGCCCCCACGCTCGGGGGCGAGAACGGCACCTCCTACGCGCGCTTCAGTCTCGCGGTCAGCACCCGCTACAAGAAGGAGGACGGCGAGCGGGCCGAGCGAACCGACTTGCTCAAGGTCGTCGCCTTCGATGGAGTCGCCAAGAGCCTCGCCGATCTCGGCAAGGGCGACCTGGTCGGCGTCGTCGGCCGCCTGCGCACCAACACCTGGGAGAAGGACGGCATCCCCCGCACCACGGTTGAGGTCGTGGCGCAGAGCGTCGAGTTCCTGCGCCTGAAGAAGGAGCGGGAGGCGGCGCACTAGGTCCGGATCCGAAGGGGTGGGGAAGGCCTTCGGGCTTTCGCCAGCTCTTCGGGGGCCTTCTCTCAGGTTTCCGGTGGGCGGTCAGGACCCGGGCCAGCCGGAAAGCGTCCGCGCAGGGCCGTTACCGAGAGTCTTCCAAGCATCCCCGATACGCCCGCCACGCCTTGATGTAGGGCTGCGGATTCCCGGCTGGGACACCCTGCACCCGGGCGAAGAACTTCGGAACGCAGGCTCGACAAGCTTTCTCCTGACGTTCGGCCTCTTGCTGATCCTCCCCCAGAGTGTTGCGGCGAAACGGGACGGGAAGGCAGAGACGGGTTCGTGCCCGGATCGCACCTTGTAGGTACTCTGTTGCGGCGTTCCAGATCCGCGCTGTCTTGTCATCGGATGCGGTCACCACCCGGGTGCCATCCGAGCTGAAGGAGGCGGCATAGACCGCAGCCGTGTGTCCATTCAGGATAGCGATCGGCCGGCCGGTTGAGGCATCCCAGATCCGCGCGGTTTTGTCCATGGACGCGGTCACCACCCGGGTGCCATCCGGACTGAAGGAGGCAGCCCAGACCGCAGCCGAGTGTCCCGTCAAGGTGGCGATCAGTTGGTCGGTTGAGGCGTCCCAGACCCGCGCGGTCCTGTCCCAGGATGCGGTCACCACCCGGGTGCCATCCGGGCTGAAGCAGGCAGCAAAGACCGCATCCGTGTGCCCCTCCAGGGTGGCGATCCGTTGGCCGGTTACCGCGTTCCAGATCCGCGCTGTTTTGTCCCAGGACGCGGTCACCACCCGAGTGCCGTCCGGGCTGAAGGAGGCAGGCCAGACCCAAGCCGTGTGCTCCGTCAGGGCGGTGATCGGTTGGCCGGTTGCGGCGTTCCAGATCCGTCGCGTCTTGTCCCAAAACTCGGTCATCACCCGGGTGCCGTCCTGGCTGAAGCAGGCGGCCTTAACCAAACCCGTGTGCCCCTTCAGGGTGGCGATCGGTTGGCCGGTTTCAGCGCTCCAGATCCGCGCCGCCTTATCCTTGGACACGGTCAACACCCGAGTGCCATCCGGGCTGAAGGAGGCGGCATAGACCCCAGCCGTGTGCCCCGTGAAGGTGGCGATCGGCTGGCCGGGCGCGACGGTCCAGATTCGAGCCGTCTTATCATCAGACGCGGTCACCACCCGGATGCCATCCGGGTGGAAGGAGGCCGTAAAGACCAGACCTGTGTGCCCCGCCAGAGTGTTGGTCGGTTGGCCGGTTGCAGCGTTCCAGATCCGCGCCGTCTGGTCCCAGGACGCGGTCACCACCCGAGTGCCATCCGGGCTGAAGCAGGCGGCCAAGACCGCATCCGCGTGCCCCGCCAGGGTGACGATCGGTTGGCCGGTTGCGGCGTTCCAGATCCGCGCCGTCTTATCCCTAGACGCGGTCACCACCCGGGTGCCATCTGGGCTGAAGGAGGCGGCCTCGACCCCATCGGCGTGCCCCGTCAGGATGGCGATCGGTTGGCCGGTTGCAGCGTTCCAGATCCGCGCCGTCTTATCCCCAGACGCGGTCACCACCCGGGTGCCGTCCGGGCTGAAGCAGGCAGCACTGACCCCATCGGTGTGCCCCGTCAGGGTGGCGATCAGTTGGCCGGTTGCGGCGTTCCAGATCCGTGCCATCGCCCTCTCCTGGCCCCCCGGCTGGACCTTGGCCGCGAAGCCTATCGCGGCCCTAGACACGGTCACCACCTTGGTGCCATCCGGGCTGAGGGAGGCGGCATCGACCGCAGCCGTCTGCCCCTTAAGGGTGGCAATCGGTTGGCCGGTTGCGGCGTTCCAGATCCGCGCTGTCTTATCCTCAGACGCGGTCACGACGAGGGTGCCGTTCAGGCTGAAGGAGGCGGCCATGACCGCAGCCGTGTGCCCCTTAAGAATGGCGATGGGTTGGCCGGTAGTGGCGTTCCAGATCCGTGCCGTCTGATCCCAGGACGCGGTCACAACTCGGGTGCTGTCCGGGCTGAAGGAGGCGGCACTGACCATATCCGTGTGCCCCTTAAGGATGGCGATGGGTTGTCCGGGAGCGGCGTTCCAGATCCGCGCCGTCTTGTCCGACGCGGTCACCACCCGGGTGCCGTCCGGGCTGAAGGAGGCCGAGTGCCCCGCCAGGATGGCGGTCTGTGCTGAGCCCGCAGCCAAAGCCTGATGGAGCAAGGAATCGGCGGTCGGTGTCGAATCTGGCCGCCGGATTTCCAGCGCCACCAACGCGGTCTCGGTTCGATGGTCCGCCTCCAGGTTGTTGCCGAGGGCCGCGTACGCGCGGTCGCGAGCACGCTCCTCCGAAGCCCGCGCCTGTTGCCGTTGCCACAGAAACAACAGCGCCGTCCCGAGGATGACGGCGACTGCCGCGACCGCCGTGATCTGGAGGAGCCGGCGCTGGTGTCTCCGGCGCTCCACCTGGAGGCGGCTGGCGGCGACGAGCCGCGCCTCGTCCTCGGTGCGCACCCGCATCCCGTCCCTGCCCTCCTCGACGCGCGCCAGGTCGAGCTCTCCCAAGACTTCACCGATCCGACCCTCCGTCCACTCCTCCGCCCGCAACAGGATGCGTTGCGCCCGCTGGCCCGGCAGGTCCGAGGATTCGAAACACCGACGCACGAGCGGAGCCAGAGTGTCGTGGGCCAGGCGGGTGGTGGAGGGAGGGGATTCCCTCGCCTCTCCTTCCTGGCCGCCCTCGGCGAGGAGGTAGCGGTCCTTGCACTGCCCGAGAAGCTCCGGGATCTCCGGTCGATGCCCGTAGCGCTCCGCCACCTCGGCGGCCGCACGGCTCTCGGCAGTGCCCAGGTCCGTGGTGTGGAAGAAGAGGAGATCGAGGGCCAGGCCGGAGTGGACAGCCTCGGGCCTCCACTCGCCGAGCGCGCGGAGCTGCTCGTCGAGAAAGTCGTCGAGCAGGAGGCCGCGGCGCTTCAGGCTCTCGTAGAGATCGAGGGTGAAGCGGGGGGAGGCGACAATCCCGCCTCTGGCCTCTGTCCACATCTGGGACAGGAGGATCTGCAGGATCGGAGCGATGGTGGCGGTGCCCTGCTCGAGCAGGTCGCCGGCGATCTGGGCCGGCAGTTCGGCGGCAACCTCCAGGCCGTACTGCCGCCGCAGGCGCTCGCTGGACGCCGGGCCACGGACAGCCTCCTCAATGCCGTCGCGGTCGAGGTGGAGGATCTCGACCAGGGCTCGGGGCAGCTTCTCGTCGTCGAGGAGCTGCCGCACCTCGGCCAGCCATTCTTTGCGGAAGCCGAGGACGAGCCTCCCCCGGGGGCGGCTCTCGCGGCTGGCGAAGAGCGTCCGCAGGATAGCGGCAAAGTCCTGGACCTCTCTGCCGGGGGCGAGGGGGCGCGTCCAGGCCTCCTCGGTCTGGTCCAGGATGACGATGAGGGGCCGATCCGGTGTCTCTTTCTGGTGCCAGGCGGCGCTCCAATCCTCGTCGTGAAGCGCGCGAGCGAGGCTACCGGCCAGGCCCAACGCCGGGTCGCGGCGCAGGTAGAGCACCTCGTGGGAGGCTACCAACCGAGGCAGAAGGCCGGCGGCGAGGAGTGACGACTTGCCCGCTCCGGAGGCTCCGAAGAGGAGGACGATCGGGGCTCCATCCGGCCGGGTCACCTCCTCGTAGAGCGCGCGGATGTCGCGGCTCCGTCCGAAGAAGATCGCGGCGTCCTCGCGAGTGAAAGGGTAGAGTCGACGGCGGGCGCGGTGACTGTAGGCCGAGGGAGTAGCTGTTGCCGGCGGCTTTCGCCATCTTGCCGGTGCCTCAGTCTCGGCCGTGGTTCCGTCTCCCGCCGCCGCTCATCGAACCGGACGTGCGGCTCTACCGCATCCGGCTCTCGGAGGGACTTCACGAGGAGGCATGCACGGGCCTTCGTTTTAGGCGCCTCTGAAGGTGGAGAAGGTCCATCACGCCCCGTTCTCCGTAGATCTCTTCCAGTCCGAAACGACCGGTCCCTGCGATCCGCAGCTTGTGGCGGCGGCAGAGGAACCGGCGGGCTCGATGCGCCACGTGTAACCGGACGGCCTGATAGGCCTGCCGGGTCCACCCAAAGCTAAAGTACTGGCCCCAACCCTGGAGCTGCCGGTTGAGACGGTCCCGTAGCTCGGGCCATGGCGTCGGGTTGCCCCGGTACAGCAGAGTGTTGATCTTCTCCTTGAGCCTCTTTTGGGCCTTCTTCGAGGGTTGGGCAACGAGGATTCGCTGCCCGGTGCGCCAGTGCCGAGTCGGGCCGAAGGTGTAGCCCAGAAAGTCGAACGGCTCTTCCCGGGCATAGCAGAGACGCGTCTTGGTCGGGTGGATCGTCAAACCGATCTTCGACAGCCAACGGCTCACCTTCGACAAGCTTTCTTCCGCTTGCCGTCGGCTCGCACAGAGGATGACAAAATCATCGGCATAGGAAACGATGTGACCCAGCCTTTCACACGCCCCTGTTTCCCTCCAGTGACGCAGGAGACGGTTGATGTAGATGTTGGCCAGCAACGGCGACACGACCCCTCCCTGAGGCGTCCCCTGTTTGCTCTTCTTGCCGCCTGTCATCCGCCGGTTTCCCCTCTCATCCCGCTCCTCGACCGGTGATTTCAGCCACAGCTTGAGCAGCCGCAGGATCTTCCCGTCTGCCACCCGACGCGCCACGCTTTGCAACAACTCGGAGTGTGGGATCGTGTCGAAGTACTTCGTCACGTCGGCATCGACGACGTGAGCCTGACCACCATAGAGCCGTTCCTGCACCTCGGCCAGCGCGTCGTGCGCGCTGCGCTCCGGTCGATAGGCATAGACGTTGTCCTCAAAGTCGGCTTCGAAGATCGGCTCCAGCAGGAGCGCGACGGCGGTCTGCACCACCCGGTCCCGAAGGGTTGGAATTCCCAGGGGACGCTCGCCACCGCCGGGCTTGGGGATCTTCACCCGCCGTACCGGCTGCGGACGGTAGGTCTCTTCCTCCAGTTCCTGACGGAGCTCGGCCAGCCAACGCTCTTCTCCGTACTCCTCGATGTCTGCGAATCGAACTCCATCGACACCAGCTGTCCCAGCATTAGCTTTCGCCTGCCGGTAGGCTCGTTTCAGGGTCTCCTCCCAGCACACCTTGTCGTACAGCGAGTAGAAGCGAAAGGCTGGCTCCCGCTTGGCCTTCTCATAGAGCTTCTTCCGGAGTCGCTCGACTCGTTCGGGTTCTAGACTCATCGCCAATCCCGGTCTTCTCCTCGTTCTGAAGCGTGTCCACAACCAGGGCCCCTTCCCTCCACCGGAGTTAACCGGCTTCTGCGGTACTACGAGCCCCTCCGACTTCCACGGCGGCCCAAGGCCAGCCATTTCAGACCGCCCGGTTGGCGGCTGCGATCCGCCACCGCCGTGGATCTCTCACGTTGCCTCAAAGACCTTATGCGCATGCGGTCCCCACTACCCCGGCTGGAGAGGACGGGTTCTACGATCGGTTGCTCCCCCGCCCACCGGCGGCCTTCCCCATCTGACAGGAGGGTCGGCTCCAGCGAGAAACTATCGAGGCCTGCTCAGGGTTCACTCGCGTTACGGCCTGCGCACTTGCACCTTGGTTGCACCAAGGACTTCTCCGGAGGCTCCAGCCGGGAGATCACTCGCCTCGGCCGCTCCAGTGGCTACCGGGGTGTACCGACAACTCCCCGGACGGGACTTTCACCCGCTGGCCTTCGAGACCCAGGAGGTTCTTCATGACTCTACTCAGCTCACTGGGAACACTCCTTTCGTGACGCACTGTCAGGTGCTTGAACGGCGAAAGCGGCAGGTCCATCGCCGGCAGCGGAGGGAGCCCGAAGAGCGGGTCCCGGGCCGCCCGCGGCAGGCTCCAGCGCCAGGTTTCCACCTCGGCTCCGGGGGCGACATGGAGCTCCCAGGGCCACCTCTCCTGGACGAGAACGAGGGGACTCGGATGGAGGTTGGCGTAGGTCCCTTCCGGCCGATCGCTGGTTTGGGCCTGAACCGCCGCCGTCGCTTCCGCGAACGCGGAGCGCAGCGGTGCCCCGGCGGCGAGAGCCCGGTAGAAGCGGGCCGAGAGCTCGGCGGCGACCGAGTCCAGGATGGCCTGGGAGGTGGCGATCACCGCGGGGACCCCAGCGGCGAGGAGATCCTCGACCTGCCGCTGGGTGGAGCAGCCGTTGAGGAAGACGAGTGCAAGTCCCCTCTGCTCGCCCAGGAACCGGGCGAGGCCCTTGGCGAGGAGCCGGGGTACCCTCCCCTCCGGGGACTCGAACAGGAGCTCACCGCTCCCGGCGTGGCCGCTGAAGTGAAAGAGCGCGATCCGGTCTCGGTACCGCGCGTCCTGGAACACGTCGAGCACCTCGGCGGCCGTAGCGTTGGCGCGTTCGACGATCTCGCAGAGGCCCGACTGTTCCGCAACGGTCATCGCCGCGCGGACCCGGCGCTGCTCCTCGGGGAGGTACAGCAGGTCCAGGCGGCTATTGGCGAAGGCGAACAGCAGAACCGGCGGTGCGGCGGAGCGCATAGGCTCAGGTCTCGGCTGCACGTCGGACATCCTTTCATCAAAAGACCCTCTTCCAGGGAGAAGGTTTAGGATTCAGACCCAACTGCCACCAAGGTAAAACACCAGCTTCTGGAGTTGGGCGCATCCCCGGCTCGGCCGGGGTCGGGCTCTCCGCTCCAATCTCCTCGGCGCTCTGCGCCTCCGGGGATACCACTGCGATCCCTTGCGTGCGCCTCCCTATGGGAGGCGAAAGGTCGCCGGCCCTCGGCCGGCGGTCCCCGCCGGGCACTGCCCTCCCGCCCGAGGCGTCCCCCCAGCGCAAGGGACCTCGGGGCTCTGCCGGATCGCCGATGGACGATCGCCTGGGGTCGCCTTTCTACCGCTGCCGTCCCGATCTTCGCCGGAGCTCCTCGAACACCTGACCTGTCGCCCTGCCGCTTCGCTCTTTTCCGCCCGAGCCCTGATCGGGTCTCCAGACATCTTGACCTCTCCTGCCGGTTCCTCCCCCAATCCCCTCGTGGGCGCGAGCTCCGTGAAGCACCGCCGGGGTTGCCCTCCTTCTCGGACGATCTCGTTCATCAGCCGGACCATCCTTTTCTCCCCAGACCTCGGTGAAGCGCTCGATGCGGTCCTGACCGAGGCGAAGAGGGAGGGGGTGGATCGAGGTTGGGGGCACTCACCTCCGCGCTCCTGTCCGGAGGATCGATCGCTCCTGGCTTACGGGTCAGGCTAGGCCAGGGTCGGGCTGACTCCAAGTTTCCGGACGTGCGTCCTCCAGCCGGCGGGAAGTCGGCACCTTGGAGCGCCCTTTCCCCCTGGCCTTTCCGCTCTGCCCGTGCCGGATCAACCGACACCCCGGAAAGGAGACACGGACATGAGCACCCCCACCACTTCTTCTCAGACCCTCATCGGCTACCTCGGCAAGGACCGCATCGAGCGCTACACCGAGGCCCGCACCTATACCGTCATGGTCCCCGACCCGATCCTCGACAACGAGCTCGTCGAGCAGGAGGTCACTACGAACCCGCGCCCCTACATCAAGCTCTCGCTCGCCACCCACGAGGGACCCGGGGGGAGGAGCACTTCCTGGCACGATCTCATCGTCTGGGGACCCGACCAGGGCTCGGCGATCCACCCCGCCTACCTCGCCAGGAAGGGCGACAAGGTCCGGGTCACCGGAAGGTTCGAGGAGTTCCCGGTGAAGACCGAGACCGGCGAAACGATCCACCGGCGCCACTTCGTCGTCGACCGCCTCCGGTTCGACCGGTTGAAGAGCCCCGAGGTTCCTTGAGCCGGGAAGCTCTCCCTCTCCTGGGAGGCGGCCCTCCGGGGCCGTCTCCCTTTTTTTGCTTCCCTTCCGGATCTGGGTCCCTTCGCGGCTCGAAGAAGCCCTCGCCGCGACATCCCCACCCTCCCCAGACGGGCGGTCGCCGCGGAAGAGCCGCGGCAAGAGTCTTCCTGCCTGAAGAGATCGGGAGAGAGAAGCCGATCCAAAGAGAGGGGAGAGGAAAGCAAAGGCGAGGGGAGGAAGAGAGGATGGCTCAAGAAGCTTTTTTCTGATGTCTTCTGTTCAAAATCGAAAGCTCTCCTTTCGCGGCTTTTTTCGATGTCCTCTTCTCCGGGGGTGAAGGACATCGAAAAACCCGAAAGGAGAGTTTCAACATGAACAACGTCATCCTCACCGGCTACCTCGGCAACGCCCCGACTCTCGGGGGCGAGAGCGGCACCACCTACGCACGCTTCAGTCTCGCGGTCAGCACCCGCTACAAGAAGGACGACGGCGAGCGGGCCGAGCGCACCGACTGGCTCCAGGTCGTCGCCTTCGATGGGGTCGCCAAGAGCCTCGCCGATCTCGGCAAGGGCGACCTAGTCGGCGTCGTCGGCCGCCTGCGCACCAATACCTGGGAGAAGGATGGTGTCTCCCGCAGCGCGGTCGAGGTCGTGGCGCAGAGCGTTGAGTTCCTGCGCCTGAAGAAGGAGCGGGAGGCGGCGCAGTAGGACCGGCCCCCGAGGGGGTGGCGGAGGCCTTCGGGCTTCAAGCCATCCTCTCGGGGCGGTCTCTCTCGTTCCCGAGGTAGCGCCGTGGACCCGGGGCAACGTCGAGAGAGGGGAGGAGAAGGGTGCCTGGCGCGGGGTGGCCCCGCGCCAGCTCTCCTTGAAGGAGACACCTCATGCTCCTGCTCCTCGTCGAGGCCGTCCGATGACCGGGCGCCTCTACCTCGCCGCTGCGGCTCTCCTCCTCGTTGTCGGCCTCAACCTCTCTCGCGATCTCTCGCGCCCTGCCCGACATCCTTCTCCGGTTCGTCGCTCTTTTCTTCACCTGCCTCTTCCGCGCTTCACTCCTGCCGAGAGAATCGTCTCGGGCGTTCCGGGGGCGACCAGGAGTTGCCGGGCAGGCTTTCGGAGGGAGCTCCCATGCCCACGGGCTCGCTTCCGCCTCCGGTAGAGCTCTCGTCTCGGGCTCCGACTCTTCTGGGCTTTGCCTCCCGTACGGGCACCCGCCGCAACCTCGCAGCCCTCCGCTCTTGCGGCTGGGGTCTCCTGGTCTCGGCCAAGGGGGTGCTCCGGACCGAGGGATTTGCGACCTACGCGCTCGACAATGGCGCCTGGACGGCGTTCCGAACGGGTCGTCCCTTTGACGAGGCGGCGTTCGTCGCAGCTGTCGACACTCTCGGTGCCCAGGCTCAATTCGTCGTGGTCCCGGATATCGTCTGTGGCGGTCTGGAGTCGCTACGCTTCTCGGAAGCCTGGCTCCCCCGCCTCGCCGGCGTCGGCCGCCGCCGTCTGCTCGCGGTCCAGAACGGCATGGTGCCGGCCGATGTTCGGCCCTTCCTTTCCTCCGAGGTCGGTCTCTTCGTCGGTGGCGATACGGCCTGGAAGGAGAGCACTCTCCCGCTCTGGGGAGAGCTCGCCCGGGAGAGAGGTTGTTATCTCCATGTCGGGCGAGTCAACTCGGCTCGGAGGATCCGGCTCTGCCAGCTCGCTGGCGCCAATTCTTTCGACGGCACCAGTGTCTCCCGCTTCGCGCAGACGATCGGGCTCCTCGATTCCGCCCGACGCCAGGCGGTCCTCGACTTCGATCCGCCTTGAGGAAGGGCGACAAGGTCCGGCTCACTATCCCCACCCTCCCAAGACGCGCGGCCACCGCGGGTACAGCCGCGGCAAGAGTCCTCCTGCCTGGAGAGATCGGGGAAAATCAAGAGGGGGGAGAGCAAGAAAAGGCGGGGGAGAAGGAGGAGAGGAAAGCTTTAAGAACCTTTTTCTGAAGTCTTCTGTTCAAGGTCGAAGCTCTCCTTTCGCAGCTTTTTTCGATGTCCTCTTCTCCGGGGGTGAAGGACATCGAAAAACCCGAAAGGAGAGTTTCAACATGAACAACGTCATCCTCACCGGCTACCTCGGCAACGCCCCCACTCTCGGGGGCGAGAACGGCACCTCCTACGCGCGCTTCAGTCTCGCGGTCAGCACCCGCTACAAGAAGGAGGACGGCGAGCGGGCCGAGCGCACTGACTGGCTCCAGGTCGTCGCCTTCGATGGGGTCGCGAAGAGCATCGCCGACCTCGGCAAGGGCGACCTGGTCGGCGTCGTCGGCCGCCTGCGGACCAATACCTGGGAGAAGGACGGCGTGGCCCGCAGCACGGTCGAGGTCGTGGCGCAGAGCGTCGAGTTCCTACGCCTGAAGAAGGATCGGGAGGCGGCGCAGTAGGCCGCCTCACGGCCTCCGAGGGGGTGGCGGCAGCCCCTGGGCTTCCGCCTCCTCTCGGAGGTTGTCTCTGCTGTCCCGGCGGGGCGGCCACGGCCCCTGGGCCTGTTGCCTCGCCGGCTTTTCCCACCTTAAGCCGTTCTGGCGAATCACTTTCTGATCGTAGAAGGTGCCGAGGTTTCTCTTCTCCCTCCAGAGGTTCTCCCCACCGGTTTTTCTCGATGTCCTCCATCCCGAGCGAAGGACATCGAAAAACCGTCAGGAGACCCGATCATGAGCTTCGCGCATGCCGCCGCTACCTCCCGCCGCTTCCACCCAGGCCAGCCTGTGCACCTCCGTGCCATCGCGATCACCGGAAGCCGGTCGGGTGTTCCATCGGAGCTCCAATGGCGTGCTCTCTACCGCCTCGCTCCGGAATTGGGGACCCACTTGCTTCACGGCGGAGCCGCCGGCATCGATCGCACCGTGGCAGAGCGGGCGCGGCGGTCGACCCGCTGGGTGGTTTCGGAGGTCCCCGCCGGCTGGACGGCCTACGGGGGCTACGCGGGACCGCTCCGTAACTCCATCCTCGTCCGTGCCGCTGACCTTCTGGTCTCCTTCGGAGGAGGACGGGGCACCGCCAACTGCATGCGCCAGGCGCTCGAGCACGGCACTCCCGTGGTGGATCTCTCGGGCCTGGCTTGAGCGCTTGAACAGGCGTTGATCGAGGTCGAAATGCGGCGCCAGGTTCTCCGCGAGGAGCAGCTGGCCTTCGAGGAGGCAGCGCAGTCGCCCTGCCCGCCTGCCTCTCCAGGATATGATTTCGTGAATGCCCCAGCGCTACTCGGTTTTTCTCAGCTACTCCCGCCGCGACCAGATGTGGGTCGAGACCCTCCATCGCAACCTCGAGACTTGCCTACAAGAGGCGGGAGGCGAAGGGTTGATCTTCCGTGATGGGACCGACCTCGGGAGCGGCCGCTCCTGGGTAGGCCAGATCCAGGCCGGGCTCGACCAGGCCCAGCAGCTTCTGCTCGTGGTCTCGCCAGAGGCCCTCGCTTCTTCCCGGGTGACCGAGGAATGGCAGGGATTCCTCGCCTCGTCACTTCCCGAGAGTCGTCTCCACCTCGCCCAGCTGGTCGAGATGCCGCTTCCCCCTGTCCTCGCCCATATCCAGCAGGTCGACTTCCGGGAAGCCTCCAAGGAGAAGTACCTCCGCAGCCTTCAATTGCTCGTAGCCGGCCTCCTCGGGCAGACGGGCCGGCCGGGGCTTCGTCTTCCCTACGGGCTCACAATTCCACCGCCGTACGAGCCGAGACTCCCTCCCGCCTGGCGGTCCCGGTTGATCGCGGAGATCGAGCCGGTCCTCAAAAGGCGGCTCGCTCGCGATGCGATCGCTCCACGGCTGGGCTTTCCTCCTGAAAGGCTCGACACTCAACCCTCGGCACGCTGCTCCGCTTCGGCGGCGATCGTCTGGGCGACCGCCGATGAAGCTCCGGTAACCGGGGCGGTGCGCATCGTCGACGCCTTTATCCGAGCGCTCGAGGAGGAGGATCCGGAGCGGGCTACCCGGCTCGCGGCTCTGCGCGGGGAGCTTCTCGCCTCGCCGAAGATAAGCTCCAATCCGGGGCTCCTCGACCTCTGGCTGCGCCAGGTGGCGGGCGAGCACGGGCGGCTGGTGCCGTACTTCGAGCGCCAGGGCGAGAGCGATCTCCTCGAGCGAGTCTACGTCCAGCTCGAGCTGCGCCCCGGGACGCTCCGAGGGACCGCGGCCGAGCTCGGTTCGGCGCGGCTCGGCCGGCCGTTCGAGCTCCGCGAAGCGCTCGCCCTCGACCGGATCGAGAACCCCTGGGTCACCGGCCGCTGGGTTCTTCTGGGCGATCCGGGGGCGGGCAAGACGACCCTCCTGCGTCACCTGGCGGCGACTCTGGCACGCCAGGAGGATCGGCCCTGGGTGCCGCTCTACGAGTCCCTTCCCCGGCTGGTGCGGGAAGGCCGGCCTCTCCTCGACCGCATGGTCCGCCACCTGGAGCTTGCCGGCCATCCGGCCCAGGGGTTGAAGGCGGCGCTCGAAAGGGAGGCCGAGCGGGGTCGCCTCCTCGTGCTGCTCGACGGGCTCGACGAGGTTCCTCAGGATCTCCGGGAGGATGCCGAGAGGCTCCTGCGCGGCCTGGCGGATCTCTGGCCGCAGACTCCGCTCGTGGTCACCAGCCGCCCCATCGGCTATGGCTCACCGGGGAGCGGCTTCCGCGAGCTTCGCCTTCTCCCGCTCGACCGCGAGCGCCGGTTGGACCTCCTCTCGAAGTGGCTCGGGTCCGGCTCGGGAGTCCCGGACGAGGACGCCGGTCGCCGGGCTCTCGCCACTCTCGATGCTCCGGAGCTGCGGGACCTTGCCGGCAATCCTCTCTACCTGACCCTGATCGCCCTTCTCTTGAAGCGCGGGAAGACGCCCGAGTGCAACCGGACCCGGCTCTACGATCAGGTCTTCGAGCTTCTCTTCGATGCCCAGCACCGGCCCGGCCGGACCGAGCCGCTCGAGCACCAGCAGGCGGTACACGAGCTTCTCGGCCGCCTGGCGCTCGGCATGACCGAGGACAACCGGGACGCCGAGCCGGTTGCCGCCCTCGAGGCCCGGCTTTACCGACCCGAGCTCGACCGCCTGCGGGGCACCCTGGAGCGGGTTCCCCGCTGGCACGGCGGAATGCGCCAGCTCTTGGTCGACGTGGCCGAACGCACTGGCATCCTCGGCCCGCACGATGGAGAGGATGCCGACTGGCGCTTCTGGCATCGCACCTTCCGCGAGGCGTTGGCTGCCGAACGGCTGGCGGCGGAGTACGGGAGCCCGGAGGGATCGGCTGCGGTTCTCGCGCGAGCCCGGGCGATCACGGTCGACGAAGACCTCAGCCGGTGGGCTGAGCCCTTCGCCCTTCTCGTGGGCCGGGTCGGCGACCCCGACGAGCTCGTGCGCACCCTCGTTCAGCAGAATCGATCCTTGGGGCTTCGCGCTCTCGCCACCGCGCAGAATCTCCGGGAAAACACGCTCCGCAAGTTGCCCTCGCGCTTACCGAGAACCCGAATGAGCGACTGGCGATCTACTCACGAGTGCCCGAGCTCGTGGGCGAGCCGGGGCGGGCCTTGAGCCTCTTCGACCAGCTCCGGCGGAAGACGCGCGATGGCTACGATCTCTTTTTCCTCGACCTCGCGGTCCAGAAGGTCGGGCGACGCTCCCCCGAGCACGCCTGGGTGGCCGAGGCGCTCCGGGAGAGGTTCTATGACCACATTCCGGTGCCGCCGGAGGAGCTGTTCCGCTCGATCGACACCCCGCTCGACGGACGGGTGCCGCTCTGGCGGAAGATCCCGGCCGGCCGCTTCTGGATGGGTAGCCCTGAGGTGAAAGGAGAAAACCGGGAGAGCCCACGCCATGAGGTCAAGATCACGCAGGCCTTTCTCTGTGGCGCCGGGCCAGTCACCCAGGCCCAGTACGCGGCCTTCGACGACAAGAAGCCCTTCCCGAGGTGGCGGGGGGTCCAGCCAGCGGAGTTCCCCCACCATCCGGTGGTCGACGTCAACTGGTACGAAGCCGTTTCGTTCTGCAGGTGGCTCTCCTCCGTCTTCCCCTGGGCCCGAGACGCCCGGCTACCGGCCGAGGCGGAGTGGGAGTACTTCTGCCGGGCGGGAACGGAGACCCGGTACTGGAGCGGGCCGGAAGAGAAGAATCTCGCCCGAGTGGGCTGGTATGCGGCCAACTCCGAGGGGCGAACCCACAGGGTCGGAGAGAAGCCTGCCAACCCCTGGAGGCTCTACGACGTCCACGGCAACGTCTGGGAATGGACGCTCGATCACTGGACCGGCTATGAGGGCCGCAAGAAGGGGATTGCCTACGATCCGGCCGCCCTCGACGCCGCTTCCGTCGATGCCGCCGTCCGGGACGCCCCCGGCGACGGCGGGCGTGGGGTCCGCGGTGGCGGCTACTGGGACAATGCGGGGTGGGCGCTCGCGGCGTTTCGGGACCGCAGGGATCAGTGGAGCAAGTACGGGGACCAGGGCTTCCGCGTCGTCCTCCCCGTTGGCCCCGAGCTCTTCGATCTTGGATTCTTAGATCTTTGAGGGTGTGTTTTACCCGGCTGTCATCGGTAAAAACCGGCTAGGGTGCCTGCGCGACGCGGTAGTGGTGCCGCACCACTACCCGCGACGCCTCCTCTTCAGCCCGGAACCTCTCCTTTCGCGGTTTTGTTCGATGTCCTCTCCTGCCGGGTGAAGGACATCGAAAAAACCGAAAAGGAGATTCCAAGATGAACAGCGTCACTCTCACCGGTCACCTCGGCAACGCCCCGGCTCTCGGGGGTGAAGATGGCACCTCCTACGCGCGCTTCAGCCTGGCGGTCAGCACCCGCTACAAGAAGGAGGATGGGGAGCGGGCCGAGCGCACCGATTGGCTCCAGGTCGTCGCCTTTGATGGGGTCGCGAAAAGCATCGCCGACCTCGGCAAGGGCGACTTCGTCGGTGTCGTCGGCCGCCTGCGCACCAACACCTGGGAGAAGGATGGCGTCTCTCGCACCACGGTCGAGGTCGTGGCGCAGAGCGTCGAGTTCCTGCGTCTCAAGGATCGGGCGGAGGGGTAGGAGGGGCTTCTCGGGCGTCGGGCGGAGCGCCCGCCGCCTTCTCTCTTCCTTCACCGCTTCGACCTCGTAAGGAGACGATCGATATGGAACATCCGTGCTGCCCGTTCACCGATCCCGGCGCCCTCTCTCCCGTCCTCGACGACGTCCCTCGTCGCGGGATCGACTGGGACCTCTTCTGGAATGGCTCCGTCTGGAGGCTTCAGTGCGTGGACTCGCCCGACGAGAGAGAGGAGCGGCTTCTCTCGACCGACGACGAGGCCGCGGGTTTCGTCCTCTACTGGGCCTGCGCGCCCGACGAGGAGGACGCCGACGAGGGCGAAGAGGAAATGCTCGCGAAGTACGCTCCCGCCCGCCGGGAGTGTCGCGAGGCGCTACGTGAGCTGATCGCCTCCTGGGATTCTCCTTTTGGACCGGAACAGATGCCTTGACCGCCACCTCGCCGCGCCTGGCCCCGGGAGCCTGCTCCGATAAAGATCCAATAGGCCGTGGACCGGACCTTATAGCGCCGCGGATAGAGGCAAGAGGAGTCGGTTCTCAAGATATTGAGCCTCGGTACCAGCGGATAGGCAGCCGACAAGAACCAGCAGGGTCCCGAAGTGAAGACACAGAAGCCGACACGTTCCTGGAGAGTGCAGACAACAACCGACAAGGCCAGGGCGCGAGGTAATGCGGGCGCTACAAGAGCCTTCCACACCGCTCTTAGGAAGGCCCGGCGGCCTATTAAAGCTTTCCTCGCCGCTACAAGAACGGATGCGGAGCGTACGAGAGGATATCCGGCGCGTGAGTGCTCTTTCCGGAGGCGAAAGAGAACCGACGGGGCGCCTGTGGGTTCCTTCCGGGGTCCAAAAGAGTGAGGTAGTCGGGGTAGAGGGCTTGAGTCGGTTGCCGGACCTGGCACTGCCGCCGCAGAGGCTTTCCCGGGACCGCGCTTTCGGAGGATACTCCGGACATGTCCAAGAACGCGGCGCGACTCCTTCAGGATGCCCTCCAACTCTCCGAGAACGAGCGTCTCGAGTTGGTGTGCCGGCTGCTCGCCAGCCTCGATCCGGAGCCTCCCGGGGAAGAAGCGCCCAGTGACCAGGAGTGGCTCGTGGAGATCGAGCGCCGTGCGTGCGCCGCTCTCGCCGGCTAGCAGGGGATTCCCTGGGACGAGGCCCGCGCGGACATCGAGCAATGACGGGCATGACGTCGGTTTGGTTGCCACGGGAAGCGAACACCGCGTCGCCGACGACCGTGGCCACGCGAGCAAGAAGCCGGTGGGACGTTCATGGCGCGCAAACATGAACCCACGGTTCAGGTTCGTGTAACGGCGCAGGAAGCGGAAGCCCAGGTTACCTGCCAAACGCCGTGCGATCTCTTACGGTTTATTCTCGCCAATCTCTGGTATACTTGCTTCCACGGGAGGATGCTCCTCCCGCCCCAAGCAAACGGGGCCGACAGAGGTTGAGAGCTCTGCCGACCCCTTGACCACGCAAGGAGACGAAGTCCATGCGCAGCCCGCGGCATTCTATCAACCCCGCAGCCCCTTCCCCCGAGAACCTCTTCTCCCCCGCCTTCCTCGAGATCCTCCGGGAGCGCGACGAGGTGCTGACCGCGTCCGAGGCCGAGTTCTCAGGCTCCTGGAAGTGCGAGCCGGTCCCCGGCCGGCCCGGCGCAGTCGCCGTTCTCCGCGAGTGGGAGAGCGTTGACCTCCAGGACGCCCCCGAGGCCGTCGTTTTGCACGACGAGACGGCTCTCCTCCTGACCATCGTCCTCCCCGCGATCGAGAGGGAGCCGCTGTTCCACCTCTCGGACGAGGAGACCTCGGAGGGCTACGCCATCTCCTCGGTCTTCGGCCAGCAGGGCGTCCAGGTCACCGGCTGGCTCCGGCAGTACAAGCCCGAGGTGGTCCAGGCGCTCCACCTCCTCGATTGCATCGAGCGCTCCCCCGCCGCCCTCGCCGCCCTCCTCGAAGCCGCCGGCTGCACCGCCATCGAGCAGGCCGGCCAGATCCTCGCCCGCCGCCTGGCACGGTAGCCGAGAGCCCCGCCCGGGAGGTCGACTCCCGGGCGGGGGCTTCGTGGATCTGGACGTTTAGGCCTTTCGCGTAGGGCTGAGGCGGTGCTTGACATGTCCTTGCTCACTCTGCTAGCTTAAATATACCCTTTTAGAGGGCTCCCTCCGGTCACAAGGAGGCCAGCAACGCTGGGCGCACTTTTCCTCGGCCCTGAGCAAGCCGCGGATCACGGAGAATACTCCGGGGTGCGACCGGCCCAAAACCCCAGAAATCTATGTCGCACGAAGTATGTGGCCGAGAAAGGTTTTCGGTTCCTCGTGAGTATAGTCGCACGAAGCCGCGAGAATCTCCGATCGAAGGCTGGGAGGGCTTGTCCCTTAGGAACAGAAAGCTGTATTGTTTTTGTTGCGATGTCCTTCCGTATCGATGAAGACCCTGCCTTGGTCGACTATTTCGAGGCTATGCGACGCGCTGCAAAGAAAACTCAGCTGCCATTCGCTCTTCGGCGGATGGACTATGTCGAAGGCGACTTCGAGATATCACAAAGAATATTGGCAGAGATCGACTTGGCGAGCATTGTCATCGTCGATTTTACGTTGAGTTCACGAAATGTGTACTTCGAGGCAGGATATGCAAGAGGCAGAGGAAAACGGTTGATACAAACAGCCCGGAAAGAGACGACTCTTGAATTTGATGCCAGAGGCTGGAGGACAATTTTTTACAAAAATGCAACAGAACTTGAGGCTTCTATTGCGCAATCACTCGTATCTGCCTATGGCGACATTGTGGGGATTGCTGAGGACTGAGAGAAAGAGTCGAACTGCGATGGCCTATGGACAAAGCTTAACCTGACTGCGGCGAGATCGTCGCCCGCCGCCTAGGTACGAGGGCCGCTGATGGGCTTCTACTTATCCCAGGCCCAGCGCCAAAATCGCCGCGCGAATCGGCGAGTCATAGAACTGCCATTGAATCGCCGTCAGGATGGCGTCCGGGACCTCGGCAACATCCCGCTTGTTCTCGCTCGGAATCAGAATCCTCCGTGCCCCCGCCTCGACGGCGAGCTGCATGCGTTCCGGTAGCGAGCCCACCTTGAGAAGCATTCCCTGGATGCTCATCTCCCCTAGAACGACCGTCTGATCCTGGACCGGCTTGCCAAGAAGGCTTGAAACTAGCGCGATGAAAAAGGCCACCGCGGTCTCCGCCCCTTCTTTGGCCTGGTTCAGATTGATCGCCTGGATGGTGAAATCGTATGCGTTCAGATCTTGGTCGATACCGAGGCTCTTGAGGTTGGCCTTGAGGTACGCATCCGCCGTCTTGATCGCTTCCTTCATCTTGGGAGAGAGACTCCCGAGCGGGATCATTCTGCCGGAGCCTCGGTTCATCTGCGTCTGTAGAAGGAAGAGAGCCAGCCGGCTGTCCGCCACATCCATCCCAATCGTATAGACGCTTCCCGCGGCCAGGCCACTTTCTGCAATCAGGGCGCCCCCTCCCATTTCCGGGACAGGAACGAAGTTCTCCTGTCCACTCGCCTTATCGATGTAGGAGAAGCTCGTGTCCCAGTACTCCAGGCCTCCCATTTTTTTGAGTTGCTCCTTGACCCGGCGCCGCATCTCCATGGCATAGACGAGGTACTCTTCGATCTCCTCCTTGCTGACCTCGCCGTCCGGGTGGAGCAGCTTGATCAACCCCGAGAGGGTTTTGCGTACGGCCTTCTGGTCACGCCCGCCCAGGTGGCTTCCCAGGCGGAAAAACCTCTCGCCCTGGTCGGCATAACTCCGCCTTCGTAGCTCACGAAATACCTCGGCTAAATAGTCGGTCACCAACCCGAAGTGATTCGTATAGAGGGCGTCCGAGGTCTTCGGCAGCTCCCACCCGGGCAGGTAGGCATGGATCCGATCGTAGAATGCCGTATCCATCTCCTTGGGCATCGAATAGAAAAGATTCGACGTCCGCAGAATGGTCTCCAAGTCCCCCTCGATGTTTCCCACAAAGACGATGGAACCCTCCGCCGTGATGATGTCCCGGCCACGACTGTAGGCCCCGTCCTCCATGTAGCCCTTCATGATGTTGATGCCGTTCTTATCCGTGAACCGGATGCCCGCGGCTTCATCGAAGGCTACGACGTCCCAGAGAGCAACAAGCCCCCTCTGCCCGGTGCTCAGGTTCACAAACATCTGTGCAATCGTCGTCTGTCCCCCGGACACAAGGTGACAATACGGGCTGAGCTGCTGATAGACAAAGCTCTTGCCGGTTCCCCGCGGCCCGAGCTCGACTAAGTTGTAGTTCTTCTCCACGAAAGGTAAGAGCCGCAACAGGTGGTGCGTCTTTCGCCGCTTTGTCGCGTACTCGGGCTCATAGCCGATCGAACGTAGGAGGAGGTCAAGCCACTGGTCTCGCGTGAAGCGGCGGCGCGCCGCCGCGAAGCTCTCCACATTGCGGGTCGAGAGCTGGATGGGCCGGATCTTCTCCACGAAGAACGGGCGATTCTGGCCACGGAAAACGTAGGTGTCGTCGTAACGGATCGTGATCTCCGCCCAGATCCCTCCCAGAAGGAGCCGGTCGTGCTCGCGCACCAGGCTGTCCTCGATGTTGATATAGTCGAGGTTCAAGCTGGTGAGGCGAGCCCAGTATTTGTCATGGGTCTCGATCAGGCGCACGGAGATCTTGTCGATGATCTCGTAAGTCGTGTGCTGTTTGATCGTGGACTTGACGGCCTCCCGCTCGTCGGGTTTGACGTATTTGGCCGAGAGAGTTTCGTTGACGAATTGGAGACCCTCTTCGATCACCTCGTCGTCGGTGGAAGCGCAATACTTGCCGAGGAGGAATTCGATAACGAAGGCAGGGACGCTGTACGCGCTGCGCATGCGCCGCAGGAGGTCTTTGCGCACCACGAGACCAGGAAAGGCCTCGGTAGCCAGCTTGTCCAGATCGTCTAGGATCAACGGCGCCTCGCTCACATATCTCTCCCCACGGTCAGCTTCACCCCCTTCGGAGGAAACAGCTCGCCCGTCTCAACATCCCGGATCTCCAGCTCGAGCGACTCTCCCTTTTGGAAAACCGCGGCGGTTTGAAAGAAAAGAGTCAGGCTCTGCTCTCCCACTTTGGGTTCGAGCCGGATCTCCCGCGGGCCGGCGGCGAGAATCGAAGTCCGCTTAGGCCCGGTCCGCAGTACATCCAGCGCGAGGGTACGCCCGGTCTCGGCAAAGAGATCCAGTTGACTCTGGGCCTCTGTCCCCGCCCGGGGCCGAAGGACGACTTTGATTGCGGTCCGCATCAGCTCCTCCGCCGGCAGGAGAACTTCGACGCCGATGCGCTTCTCCCGCGTCACCCGGCTCTTGGAGATCAGGTGAGGGATGATCAGCTCCTGGAGCGCCGCTCCGCCATGGGAGAATGCTTTCTCCGCCTTGAAAAAGGCCAGGCCGGGCGGCACGGCGATCCGGAACGCGGCATTCCAGGGACATGGGAAAGTCGCGAGCGGTAGATCCGCGGTCGCGTCGACCAGAGCGAAGCGTTCTTTGCGCACCAGGCACCAGCTCTTGTCGCAAGGTATCTCTTCCGGAAGCTGGTCTTCGTCGAGGAGGATGAATCCGTGGTCGGTCACCACGTGAACGACCGGATAACCCCAGCGGTGCAGCTTGCGGATTACACGGGCGAGCCGGTCCACTTCGAGCTGAACATGGCGAATGAGCGCCTGCGCGTCGCCATGCCCGAGGTGGTCCACTTCGTCGTGACCGAAGACGACCAACAGGTCTTTCAGGTCTCCCGGGGCTTCGGAGGTGGCCTCGACGTCGCCGATGTCTCGGCACTCCGCCCCGAAGTCCCTCAGCACGGCGAGACGGTTGGCACGAACCGACAGGCCCTTTCCCTGAAGGATCGCATGCAAGGTGTTCGCCTTGACCTCCAGAGTGATCTCTGTTCCTGCCGGGAGGAGGGCCGTCATTCCGATCGGCGTGATCGTGGGAAGGACCGCGGTCCAGGGCTCAATGGTGGTTTCCTGATCGCGAAGGAGATCCTGGATGGCCAGGGCGCAGTCGTAGCGTAGGGCGTCCACGATCACGACGGCGCGCCGCCCCTTCGCTCTCCAGATCTCTTCCCTCATGCGCTCGCTGACCGCCGCGACGCCCGGGATGTCGGTCGATCCCGCCTCCACAAAACGCTCGAAGGCATGGTGATTCAAGGTATGTACATAGGCCGCGTAGGCGCGATCCGCAACGCGAGCCGCCGCCGGAAGGCTTTTCTCTTCCGCTTGGGACCGGATCCGCAGATGCCGTCCCTCGATCGTCTGAGCGTACTCGGTATAAAGGCGGGCGAGGGTTGAGACATCGCCAGCCCGTTCCGCTCGCCGGCGGGCCTCTTCGCACGCAATCACAAGCTCGCGTAGTCTGCGCAGGAGGTCCCAGGCGCCCACCGGGCTGTAGCTCGTCTGTGAGAGCTCGTCCTCCTTGTTCACCAAGTCCCCGTAGCGTTCGAAAAACGCCGCCGTGGTGCTCTCCTTCGGCGCCGCCGCCTCGAAGGCCGCCGCCACTTCCTGCCAGCGTTGCGCCACGAGGTGCGGGAATCCGAAGGCCAATCCCTCGCGGCCCTGGGCCCACGCGGTCAGATCGAAGCGCTTTTCCACGTTCCGAATCCAGCGGTCCCAGGCCGCACGGCTCTGGGCGTCGCGGAGCCATCGCTTTAAGAGCTGCGCGTGGTGAGGCCGCAACGCGACCGGAGGCAGGCGAGAGACGAACGGAAAATCCGCCGGCTCTCCATAGCCCAGGAAGGTTTCGGTCAGTGCTACGATCGCGACGATCCCTTCGACCCAATCGGCCGGCAGACCCTTCGGGCCGGCGATACCGTAGCGTTCGCGGACCAGGCCCACCAGCTCGCGGTCGAGACCCCGATCTTGAAGGCTCTTCCAGGTGGTCTCAGGATCGATCGCGAGGTCGAAGAGGATCTGGTCCACATCGCCCACCAGGCGCGATTGCGCCTGCTCGGGCGTGAGCGTGGTCTGCCAGAAGTCGTCCGGCCGGTCGACGAATTTGGCGACGTATTTGGCGAGCAGGGAATCCTGTCCCCCCTCGTACAGAGCTCTCTGCTCGCTGGCGTTCTCCGGCAGCGCAACGCCGCTCTGCCGCAGGAAGGTAAACAAGGACGGACGCTTGCCTCCGATCCGCCAGGTCACACCGGTGAACCGGTACTCCGCCAGGAGGTCGAGAGCCGGCTCTTCCTTGGTCCTCGAGCCTTCCAGGCGACTTTCGGCAAAGGGCAGGTAGAGAACGAATCGCGCGCTCGAGCGCGCTGTCGGCTCCACAGCTTCGAGATCGCGGTAGATCTGGTGCTTGAGCCAAATCTGACCCTGGTGGCGCGCCGCATCGTATTCGAGGAGCCGGAACGTGGGCTCCGTGCGAGCTTCCAAGTGGACGCGTAGAGCCGGAAGGAGGCCTGCCATTTCCTGTCTCTCGTCGAACCAGAGACAGACCTGCGAACGCTTTTCGTGCTGGAAGCGTTGGGAAAGCTGGTCGACGAGGGCTTCGAGGATCATCCGCCTACCTTCGCGATACGGAGGACGCCGGCCTTCTGAAGAGGCTCGATATTCACTTTGACGCCGTCGTCGAGATCCGGATCCCATCCCACCGGGTGCTCTTCGGGAGTTTTCCACGGAATCTTGATGCCGAAGTCGCCGTTGCCTTCCTGCACCTGTTGGAGACGTCGGTCGAGCTCCTGGACTTCCTCAAGCCGGGCCTGCAATTCGATGCGATCGTCTGTCCGTCCGTCTCTGTCGGCCCGGGCCGCCTCTCGCCGGAAAGTCTCGATCGCTTCTCGCAGATATTGGGAGCGCAGCTTAGCCATTCGGGCTCGGTCAAACTTGTGGTAGTGGATGAGGGCTCCGAAGGCGAAGGAGGTAGTTCCCTGGCTCGATGCGATGTGCCAAAAGATCGGACGATTCTTATATAGAGAGTTGTGATACTCAAAAAACGCGTTCTCCAACCATTCGGCGAGACTCCGCGTCCTTCGATAGCCTTTGACGGCCCTGTTCAACTCGTTGACGATCTCCGTCTCAACTTGACCAATGTCCCGTTCCGGGAAAAATGAGTGGAGATCCTCCTGCACTCGCTCGAGTAGGCTCGGCTCGCCGACAATAGAGCCGAACGGGACGACTCCGTCCTCGTCGGCCTCGACCACGCGCTTGACAGCGTAGGAGAGGAGGCGGAAGACATGCTCTAGCCGCTTCCGTTCGGCGCCCTGGCCTTCCATTTGTGGCCAGAGAACCTCTGGAGGACGTTCACCCAGCGAGTCCTTGATGATGGTGCGGCTGGCATCTGGAATTCCGTAGAGCTGGTAGATTTCCTCGTTTAGTTCGGAGTAATATTTTTGGATTCTCTTCTCTTCCACAGCCTCATAAATCGAGAGCGCATCTAAAAGCACGGACACTGTTGCTGTCGGACCCGAGCTGGGTCGGAGGATCCATGGCTTTTCAAATCTCGTCGAAGTTTCATTCCCTTCGTCCCAAGAGGCCTTAGCGGAATATATCGCCTCCGCACGATATGATATTCCCTCTCGCTCTAGCTCGCCAGCCTTGGGAATCGGAAGTCTTTTGATCGCACCGACTTCCCAAGACCCATAAGATATAAGTGTCCTCAAGAGATATTCTGCTAGCTCCGAGTTAGTAAGGCCCAAAAGATAAAATTGTTGACCTTCCTCCCTCGGAAAGATTGTTGGACCTTTATCCGAGAATATGCAGCCTGCAGGTAGAACGCGCACATTGAATCCTCTCTGAGTCCGGCGTGGCCAAGTCAGCCCAGGCTTGAAGAAGTCGTCAAGGGACTCCGGGCGTTCAACTTCTCGCCCCTTTCGGCCGTAGAAAGCAGCGAACGTCCTTCGGCTTGGATCCCAATGAACGACTAGATCAACATCAGAATAGAATCGACAGAACTCCCCGCCCTTGGCGAAGCGCTCCCAAGTGAACCCGCTCGGCGATAGCACAGTCCCAGGCTCCCACCACTCCCGAACATACCTCGAATCGTCCCCTGTGTATGCTCCACGTCGGGCACGGCCCAGCACCGGCTCCAGTGAGGGATTATCACGAAAGATGTGCGCTGCAAGACCTACGTCCCTATAGGCTAGCGGCGAGCCGATAATAGTGCCAAAATCACGGCGTGTCGCGTCGAACCTCACTTTACCAACTGAACTACTTAAGGCTAGGATGAAAATTTTTTCACGCCGCTCCGCCTCACCCTTCCCGCTCGCAAACTGCTGAAGGTCGAAGAACGCGACACGTTCACCCTCGGTTACCACATAATACGCGCGTTCGGCTTGCTCACGAGTGGTGTCAATGCCTTCCCGAGCTTGAGTCGCCTGGAGCGTTGGAACCATCAACTCTCGGCGAAGGTCGGGGTCGGACAAGATGGCTCGCAGATTAAATCGGCGCTTCTTGGCCATGGCTCTGTTCCCAGCGAAGAGTCGCACGGTCTTCCCACTCAGCAAGGAGTTCCGAAAGAGGGCGGTAATTTCTGTAGATGCGGCCTGCTTCGCACGCTTGATAGTAGCGCTCTTCGTCAGATCGCCTTTCGTAGACGGATAACGGAAGCATGTCGTTCTGCATGAGGATAAGGTTGCCAAGAATAAAGGCCGTCCGCCCGTTACCCTCCCGGAAAGGATGAACAGCGAGGAGTTCGTTCATCACCTCGCTGACATACGCGAAGATCTCGGCATCATCGCTGGAAATCACCGGCGAACGTGAGAGTACGTCTCTCTCAAGCACATCCATCAACGGCTGGATTCCGGTCGGAGGGAGAGGCCATTTTACAGGACCAGCCCCCTTATGCAGATCCACTGTCCGCCACTTACCCGCGAAGGGATAAATCACGCCCATCAGCTCGATATGGATTTGGCATATGAGTTTTATACTGAGAAGAACGGGCGTCGACAATTCGACCCAACTCGTCACCAACTCCATAGCGCGCTGGACCCCTTCATCCTCACGTCGGTAAATCTCTTCCTTGTCGAGGCACCCGGCATAGTTAAGACAGATAGAGTCGTCACTCACAATCCAGTCCCAATCTTGGTGATAGTTTAACCATGGATTAGGCACAGTTCGCGGCGCTGAGGGTGCGTCGGCCAGCCGAGTGAGTTCTTCTACTCGCTCAGCCCTAAATTTCCTTTGTCCAGTCGGCACGACATAGAACTCTTCAGGCCTCCGTGCTTGATAGTACTCAGCCGTATTACGTCCCTTGCCGCTCCGAAATCGAAAGCCAAAGTCTTTCTCCTCCCAGCGCCAGAAGATATTTCTCACAATGCTTGCCCCTTCAAGACAAGTGCTGCCGTCTTGACAGTCGCTTCCAGAATCCCCTCTCCGAGATCAAGGAGGACAATTAGAGGGTTCTTCTTTAACAGGATCTCAGTCCGAAGTTTTTCGTGGCTCCTGTTTGTGATGAATGTCGAGGAAACAAGGGCACCGACATAGCCCTCTGGCTCCGCCAACTGAGTGGCGCGTTCGATGAACGCCGAGTAGAGATCACTGGAAGTGAGGGGATAGTAGGCACTGACAAAGTCCTTTACGTTTGGAACGAAGGAGCCGTAAGGTGGATTCATCACCACAACATCATAGGAGCGTGAGAGGGCCTGCAAGAGCTTCAATCCCCGGGCAGTATCTTCGGCAAAGAGGCGGTCGGCAGGATCTCCGCCGGCTTCAGCAGCAGCAGTCTCTAAAGCTGTGAGCAGTTCCTGTTGGAGGACCCGCGCCTCTTCTTCGAGCACCTGGTGCTCAAGCTCTAACTGCAACGCTCGACTCCGCGCCATTTCCTCCATAAACTCGAACGCTGCCTGCTTTTCTGGAGAGAAAACAATCCTGGTGATACCTTTTTCTCTCGCCCTAGTTGCGACCCACCTATCGAGAACCTGTTTGACACCCTCGCGGACTTGGACCAGGCTTCCCAGCTCTCCGACATTCTCAAGATTCGACCATATGGTAGTGAAAAGCTGCTCGCGAAGATCCAGCGAGCCGAGCCGCTTGCCGACGTGATCCACCAGCTTGCGCAGCTCGTCGCGACCAAGATTGACCGCATTCGCGACGACCAGGTTGGTCCGGCGGATGCGGACACTGAGAGGAGAATCTCCTCGGGCAACCGCAGCCTCTTTGGCCGTGAGGAATAGAGAAAGAGCGGCGATCTGAATCGCGCGGGGATCGATGTCGATTCCGAAAAGGTTATTTCCCAGGATGGCGGCAGGAATCTCCCCCCGATCGTGGACCGAGGGTTCGGCAGGCCAGCCGGGCTCTCCAGCGTGCTCAATTTCGTCCTCATACATCCGGCGAAAGAGTCCGAACGCATACTGGCCGAAATGCATCGTGCCGCAGGCTGGATCCAGAAGCGTAATATCTCGGACGCGCTTGAACGCCTCGACCTCTCCCATCTCGGACAGCCTCTGAAAACGGATCTTCTCCCCCGTTCGCGGCACCAGATAGTCCGCCATTGGCTCATCGGAGAAACGGTCGTCCGGCAGCGGCGGAGGGCCTTGCGGCGCGAGCGCAGAATCCGGGTGCATCTGCAACCAGAGACGGCCGAGCGTATTGTCGACCAGGGCCTTGACCACCCACCCGGGGGTGTAGAACTGATTCATCACCCCAAGCTCGTAGGAGGTCTGTGGAGTTCCTTTGTTGTCTCTGCGCAGCTCGTCGTTCTCATGCTGGCGGAAGAACTGATAGACCCAACCGACAAAATCCTGGGCTCGATATGCCTCCGCAGGAAGATCTTCGTTGATCGAGCGGATGACCTCGACCAGAGCGGGGTGCGTCGGCCACAGGCAGGAGTACTCGTGGGCCGGATCGAAGAGCACCCCGATCTCACGGGTGATGAAGCGAAAGGCCGCGGTGAGCGTATCGCGGAGCAGGGCCTCATCTGCATCTTCCTGATACTTGTACCGGCTCCCACCGACGGCGCGGACATCACGAATGTACCGGGAGAAGGTCTGCCCGGGGATCGGTGTGAGCACCTCCGTCGGTTCCGCGGTCCCCTCAAGATCGCCCGGTGGGGGTAGGTAGAGAAGTCCTCGAGCCTCCATCGCTTTGAGGCCGACGAGACGATTGAGCAGAGTGTAGGCGAGCTCGTGATGGACGGTGGCGAAGCCGCGCTCGGCCGAACCTTCGGCGAGAGTCTCACGGCGTAACAGCGCTTCGAGCCGCTGCCGCGTGAGAAGATCCTCCACCGGCAAGCTCATAGCGTCGACTGCAGCGTGCAGCCCGTTCGGTTTCAGCCCGAGCCGGTCGAGCTGACTCGCGAAGTCTTTCTCCAGCAGCCGGCGGACCTTGGGAACCCAGGATTTGGTCTTGTCCTTGTGCTGTTCCGAAAGCGCCTGCCGGAGGGCACCGCTGCCCGGGCTCGAAGTCATGGCCTACTTCACCACCACCGTGAAGCCGTCGCGGATCCGCTTCTTGATCTCCTTCAGCTCATCGGAGATCTCCTCCAGCGCCTGATCTACTTCGGGCTCCGTACGGAAGCGCCGGCCCAGAAGAGGCGACGGATGCCACTCATAAACCTTCTCGCTCGGCGCTGGAGGGGGGGCGCTCAGCTCGCGGAGCGCGGCCTCGACCTTCGCCCGGTAGCCCGGCAGAGCGACCACGGACTCGGCCAGCGAAGAGAGGCTCCTGCGTCCTGCCGCCTCCAGGAGAGAGCGCACCGTGGGCAGAGTTAGAGGAAGGTAGTGGCAAGGTCGCCCTGCTCCGAATACCTCCGCCATGACAGCCTCTCGTCGGTCCGCAGGCGCTCCGAGGTAGGCGGCACCGGTTCGTAGGGCGGCCTCGATGCCCTCGGCGGCGGAGCGGATCGCATCGTAAGCCTCGAGATAGGCAGCGCGGTAGACCTCAACAGCCCGCTCGAAGGCCGAGCGGTATTCTGGCCAACGCGAAAGGACCTCACCGTTGGCGATCAGGGTCGCCATGTCCCGCCGTGCCTGCGCGAGCTCGCCGGCTCTCAGGTGGGAGTCTGGAACCGGATGCGTTGCGGCCAGCTCCTCCAGGCGTCGGGAGGCCTCGAAGTCGAGATGCCGGTTGGCATCTAGGAAGGTATGGAGCGCCTCGATCCCGTGATGGAGAGCCCGCCATCGGTCCTGTTCCGCGAGAAAAGTCAACACGGCCCGGGTGGGGTCCTTGACGGTCACCACCTCGGAGAGCGCGCTCTCCGCGCCGAGCACGTCATCCGGAATCGGCAATCCCTGCTGCTGGCGCAACCGAGCCTCGTCGAGCCCACCCCTGAGCCGGAGGCCAAGCTCGCGGGCGGCGGCGGCGAGAGCCGTGCCGGACTCCGGGACGCCCTTGACGCCGAGCGCGATCAGCACCCGGCTGGCCTGCTTGATCTGGTCGACTGAGAGCGCAGTCTCCGCAACGTGAAACACGAGCTTGCGGAACGTGTTGATCTTGGCAAACGCATCGTCGCTTCCGCGATAGTCGTAGAGGCGCACCGGACCGGCGGCAGACGGTTGCTCGATATAAATGGCGCCAGCCCGCAGGCAGGCGGCCAGAATCAACCGGACGAGCTCATCCGGCCATCCGAAGGGGGCGCGACTGAACCCTTGGAATCCCTTGCGGTCACGGGCTTCCAAGAGAAGCGCCCCGGTAGCCTCGATGCCTTCGTCTTCAAGATCTCGGAGCACTTCGAGCACGGTCGAGACGAGGGGGGTATCGCGCCCCAGACTGGCTTGTGTATCGAAGAGATCGAGATCCGGCGCCACGGCGTGCAAAGCGGAGGACGCCGGATTAAGGAGACCCTTGAGTTGGCGTCCGAAGTCGATCGGTCGATCGGCGATCGGGAACCGAGGATAAGCCTTCTGGATGAGATCCGTCACCGGTCCGGTGAGAACCTCCCTCAGTTCTCCAGCGTCCAGGATCCCGATCTCACGGCCGCCATAGAACAGCGTTCCCTTGAGAAAGGCGGTTTCCAGATCCCGGAGGAGAACACCCCGGAGATCATCACGCTCCCGCCGCTTTTCACTGAGAGCCTTGTCGCCGTCATTCGACACATCCTCCACGAAGCGCTTGTCGTTGGTTACCTTGACCAACGCCTCGTAGCGCTTGAGGCGCCCATCCAGCGTCTCCGACACGGACGCCACCCACCAGAGAACGCGCCCCTTGAGTCCGGCCGCCTGATTCTTTTGGCGGATTCCCTCCGTCTCCTGTTGGTGCCCCGGTGCAAGCGGGGAGAGGAAATGCACCTCGATCTCGGGTCCGGTCTCGATCGCCTCGCCATCGAGGCGGACTCCGTAGAAGAACGGGACCTTGCTCACCCCATAGCTCACTGCGAAGTTTCCCAGCCGCTTGCGGGTGATCAGCTCGTCCTTGCACATCTGTTGCGACGTCCGGCGCATGGCAGCCAGACTGATCGAGCGGGGACCTCCCGGCCGGACCATCTCCTGAATAACTTGCTCGATCGTCCGCTCCCGCTCGTCGAGAAACCTCCATTCGGTCGTCGCCTCGTCCCGGGAGACATACCCGGCCTCCCGCAACGCGTCGAGGGTCGTCTCGACACTGCTACGCAGACCCGGAATTCCGGTGGAGATCGAGGGCGCCAGGAGCTTGGCAAGAGTCTCTGATACCCGCGGAATCCAGGGCACGTGCTGGAGCAGCCAGAGAACCTTGAGAACGCGCGAGGGGGGAATCACCAACTCCTGGACGCGCTGATCGGACTCGTGGATCGCGCGGACTCCGGAGGCACCAAGAAATTCCTGCGACAGCAGGTCGTTCTCGACAGCATCGAAGATTTGATCGAAGCTCACGAGCAGACCAAGCTCACGACCCGCGACCTCCTGAAGAACCTCCATGACGACGGAGATCATGGAGCGGACACCGCCGGAGAGGCGGAAGCCGGCAAGGTGCTCGAAGATCTCCTGGGCCAGAACGATCTGGTGGGGCAGGAAGGGATAGGCATCGATAAAGGTACGCTCGTCGAGAAGCCCCAGGCGACGACTCGACTTCAAGTCCGCCAGTTGGGCGATCGGCCCTTCGTTCTCACGGTAGAGCCGGCGAAGGGGCTCTTCTTCGGAGGGCTTCTTCTTGAGAATCCTTTCCGAGACCACCTTGCCGATCTCGTCCGAGATCAGGTGGGGCTTGAGCTCGAAACGGGCGTTCAGGCGGCCGACGAGAGCCGGCTGAAAGTTCGTGCGGTCAACCACCTTTTCCAAGTCCTGTTGACTCGTCGTGATCAACCAGACTTTGCCCTTCCCCTTGTTGCCGATCATCTCGGCCAAGCTGTTGAGCTCGCTGATCCGTTCGTTGGAATCGCCGATGAATGTCCCCATCTCATCGACCACAAACACTAGATGTGCCACCTTGCCGCCCGACGTCTTTTGCGTATCCACCCAGGCCACCAGCTCGTCGGCGACGCCCTCGGCGGTGAGGCGCTCATTGCGGAAAAGATCATCGAGAGCCTGTTTCGCGGTACGCTCGTCCGGATATTCCTCCGGCGCGACCTTGGGCAAGATCTTGGAGAGGCGACGGCGGACCGTCATCAGATCATCCCGGCCCTCGGCACCTGCCCAGGGAGCATCGAAAGACCTTTCATACTCGGCAATCAGACCGGCCAACAGCCCGCGTTTCTCCATACGGCGCTCGAGGCGGGCCACGACGAAGTTCTCGGAGAGTCCGGTGTGCCGGTAAAGCTCGGAGAGAAGGATCTCGCCGACCGAGCTCGCATTAGTGAGCGACTGGCGACTCTTGATCTCGAAGGCGATCGTACGGATCTCCGTGTTCAGCCTGACCTCGGCGAGCCGCAGCCGAATGTCCTTGCCGCGCTGGCTGTCGGACAGATGCTTCACGAAGGCATCAATGGCCCTCTCGCCCAAGCCTTCATCGAGCAGAGTGTTCTGTAGCAGGTGCCCGAGAACCTTGGCAAAGTGAGACTTGCCCGAGCCGAAAAAGCCCGAGATCCAGATCCCCATCACATCGCGCGCCGGCCCGCCCCTGCGGAGGGTGTCGCTCGTATGGGTGAACGTATCGAAAACGCGTTTGAGCTCGCTCTCGATCTTGTCGGTGACGATGTACTCCCGGATCTCGGTCGCGAGGGTAGCCGGGTCGAAGACCTTGACGACCCCTTCGATCTTGACCGCGATGTCCCGTTGGATGATGTCCCGGATGGTGGTCATGCGCGTTGTCGTTGCATCCTCGCAATCAGAGCCAGAAGAGTTTGATGGCCAGATAGTTTCCGCCGTCCAGGTGGTTCATGAAGTGGAGCCTACCGCCCCGTTCCTCGCCGGGAAAGGCCAGGATGAGACGGCATTCAAGGTCGCGCAGCTCACGAAGCACCTCACCGAAGCGTATCAGGGGAAAGAGAGAAATGGTCCCGTACAGCAGGAGGTTGCCCCCAGCATTCTGAGCCGCGAGCTCTGTCAGCCGTACCTGGAGGTTCCCCTCCAGGCGCCGGGCAAGCCCCCTCAGCATCCAGGCGTAGTCGTCGAATTCGTCCTCCTCTAGCCCCTCGATCTCTTCTTCGCGGAGCCCCTCGAACAGGAAGCCGGTCAAGTCGAGAGTTTGGCAAGACACCTTCTGGGCTTCGAGCGCCGGAACGAAGCCGTCGAAGAGCTGCTCGCGAAAGTCGAGCTCTTTCTCGGGCGGATAGATGAGCAAAATCGAGCTGTCCGTTTTCACTCCACGCTGCCCTGAGACCGGAGCCTTCAGGAGATCCAGAAGGGTCTCAAACATCGGCTGCATCAGGCGGCCTCTTCTAAAGCCAGCTCGATGACGTCGCCCTGCATGCGGAAGCGCAGGCCGCCGAAGCGGTTGAGCTCGCCCAAAGCATCAATGACTTCGTTCGCGTCAATGCCCAGCAAGCGGAAGATACGGGATTGGACCAGATCCAGAGGCGGGGCGCCGGAGAGCCGCAGCGCACGGATGAGAAGGCGAACCGGAGCGGCATAGAGAGCGGGGCGAACCGTCCTCTTCCGCAGGACCCCCTCCGCCAGGCCGAAATCCCGGATGCTCGCGCAGTACTTCTGTGCCCAGGCGAGACTCGTCGCGGCAGACCAGGCAGCAATCTCCGGGTGCCTCGCCTCGGCCCTCCGGAGAAACGCCTGAACGTCCTCGACCCGAATCTCGGCGGGAGCCCGCCGCAGTAGAGGGTACAGCCACTCCGTCCCCAGGTCGGTGACCAGCCGATCGTTGAGCGTGAAAAGGACATATGCGGCGAGACCGCGCTCCGACTCCGACCGGCTCCGACTCCATTCGAGCCAGAAAGCGGCAAACACAGGATCCTCTCGATCCAGACGATACCGAGCATGAAGCTGCTCCCAGAGCTTGAGCCGGGTCGAGGCCGCCCCCCGCACTAACCGGTTTTCCTTCATCACCAAAGACCGGTACTCCGGAGACGTCAAAGGCCGATCGAGTCCGTCCAGCAGGAGCCGCAGCTCACTGTACAACGCGGATCGAGAAGAGAGCCTCGCGACATACGGCGCGGCCGGGTCGAGCCCAGGAAGAACAACCCTTCGTATCTGTCGATCGCGCTCGTAACGCTTTCCCATGCCGCAGTTCGTCATCTCCCGCTAAAAGTTTGGTTCTTTCCTCATCCAGATCGCCCAGGCGAGGGGCTAAAGATACCATGACCTTAGAGGCCCTGTAGACCGCGGCGCGAACCTCCGCCGGGCGGTCGCCATCATCAGCTGTCCCCTCCGGAAGCTCGATGAACTGCCGCTGTTCTTCCGCCCCGATTCCGAGTCAACAGACGACTCGCCCGTCGTTGGCCACCCGGAGGGGTCCGGAAGGCAACTCCAGAAGTTCCGAGAACTCCCAGAGGCGTTCCAGCTTCTCCCGGCCTACCACTCCCAACCCCCAAAAGAAGAGCGGTTTAAGGCCGCGGTCGAAGAGGCCCTGACGGGCCTCTCGGGCGGGCTTCGGCCGGGAGGGTCCTCTCCCGGTTGGGGCTCCGCCTCGAGCTACTGCGGAGGGAGGCATGGGATTTCCCGCTCTCACGATCGAGGCTTCGTCGCCGGACGCTTCCACCAAGACCCGCACCTTCTCCGTCCACCTTCTGGGCTACCTCGCCGCCGATGCGCTCTGGGAGCCCGGCGGAAACGGCTCGGCCGAGCGGCCCGTGTGGGTCGCCTACTTCGGGACTGAGAGGGAGTCCCACCCCTTCACCGCCAACCTCCGCGCCGGCCGGAAGGCCCGGAGCCGGTTCGAGGCGCTCGACCTGCCGCGCCGGGCGCCCCACCGCTGGACCACCAGAAGGTCCCGGGCGGCCTCGTCACCGTCGCCTACATCCCGGCGCTCTTCCACCTGGAGCCCGCGGGGCCGGTCGAAGACGAGATCCGCTTCGTCTTCGCGCCGCCCCGCTGGTGGGTTGACGAGCAGGCCGGCGAGCTCGCCGAGTTGGGGGACGACGCCCGGGACACCGCCCGGGCCGCCCTCTTCTGCGCCTACCTCGACCGGCGGACGCCGCTCCCTCTCGTTCACGACCTGCGCTTCCATCTCCAGGTCTACCGGGCGGCTCTCGCCTCGGGCTGGGTCCATCCGCTCTCCGGCAGCAATCGGGGGGGGCGGGAGGGGGTGGTTCTGGTCGGGCGAGACGCCGAGGCCGCGGGCCTCGACGCCCCTCTGGCCTGCAGGGTGGGACCGTCCACCCTGGCCGAGTTCCTCGTCGAACAAACGTCCCTTTATCACCAGGAGGAGATCCGCCGTGGCAAGACTCGCTTCGCAGCAGGTGGCCGGTTACTTTCCTACCCCGCTGGGGCTGCTTCCCAGCTTTGCTTCGATTTTGAGGTGGCCTGAGCCGGAGGGGCCGACCTGCATCCTCGACCCCTGCGCGGGCGAGGGGACCGCCATCCGGACGCTCCGCAAGCTCTGGGTCGAGAGCTACTGCCCCGATGCCTACCGGCCGGCGGGTGGCTGGCACAACCGCATGTCGATCCTGGCCTGCGAGCTCGAAGCCGAGCGAGCCGCGGCGCTCAGGAAGGGCCTCGATCCCTCGGCCGACGCCGTCTACCATGGGGATGCCTTCCGGCTCTCCCGGACGAGCCTCGCGGATAGCGGGGCGACGGTCCTCTTCCTGAATCCTCCCTACGACCAGGACCCCGAGTACCGCCGGCTGGAGCACCGATTCCTCGTGCGCTTCAGCCAGCACGTCCACCCCGGGGCGGGGTTCTTGTTCTACCTGGTGCCCTACCCGGCGCTCGAATCCTCGGCCGAGCTTCTCGCCCGGCACTTCCTCGACCTTCGGGCCTGGCGGCTCCCGGAGCCGGAGTTCTCGCGGTTCCACCAGGTTCTCCTCGTCGGCCGCCGGGCGAAGCGGCCGCTGACCCTGGCGGGGATGCCGGCGATGGCGCAGACGATTCTCGACTGGGCGCAGGACGGGGGCTCTCTCCCGGTTCTCCCCGAGCGCTGCCCGGACCCCTATGAGGTCAACCGCTCGCCCGAGACCTGGTACTCCCTGGCCTACGAGCTCGCTCCCTACGACCTGACCGCCGCGGTCGAGGGATTCCGGCCCTGGCAAGATGCACCGGTGGGGATCTCGCAGTCCGCCCGGGAGCTCCTCGGCTCCCGCTTCGAGACCGCGATGCCGCCCAAGCCGGTCCACATCGCTCTCGCCCTCTCTTCGGGGATGTTCAACGGCCACCGCCTGGAGCCCAACGATCCCCGCCGCCATCCGCCGCTCCTCGCCAAGGGAGTCTTCGAGCGCGAGCTCGTCCCCATCTCGGAGCGGCAGAACAGCGAGGGCGATGTCGTGGCGACGGTCGAGATCGAGCGGCCCCGCCTGGCGCTCACCATCCTGCGGCTCGACGATTCCTCCTTCCACCGCCTGGCGTCCGGGACCGTGCCGGTGGGCGGGGACGAGGTCTCGCTCTGGAACGCGGCCGATCTCATCGCCAACTACGACCGCTCGCTCGCCGAGCTTCTCGCCCAGCAGTTCCCGGCCCTCCACGATCCGCACCGGGAGGAGCATCGGATCGCTCTCCCGACCCTCGCCCGGAAGCCCTTTCAGGCCCAGGCCCACGCCGTCCAGGCGGCGCTCAAGCTCCTCGCCCGGGGCACCAATCCCTTCCTCGTCGCCGAGGTCGGCACCGGCAAGAGCACCATGGCGCTCACGATCGCCGCGGCGCTCCTGCCGGCCCACCACGCGGGGACGGTCGCGGAGCTGCGACGCCAGGGTCTGCCCCATCGGCTCCGGCGGGTGGAGAAAATCCTCATCGTGTGCCCACCGCACCTCCTCCAGAGCTGGGGCGACCAGGCCGCGGCGGTCGTCCCCGATCTCAAGGTCCAGATCGTCGAATCGGCCGGCGATCTCGCCAAGCCGGCCCAGATCTATATCCTGAGCCGCGAGGCGGCGAAGCTCGGCCATGGCCACCGGGGAGTCGAAGGACGCTGCCCCCGCTGCGGAGCCTTCCTTGAGACCGCGGCCACGGCAAACGCCACCCGGCGGCTCCGTTGTGAGGCCATCCCTCGGCGCCCGGTGGGCCGCGCGGCCCACCTCGCCATGGATCTCGCGATCCTCCTCGCTCCCACCTGTCCGAAGGACCCTCTGGTCGCGGAGCTCGTCACCGCTCCGGCTCTCCGACGGCGGCTCGACCGGCCGGCCCGACCGCTCGCGGTCAACCGGCTCGTCGACTTCCATGACCGGCTGCTCCGGGAGATCGCGGTCCTCTTCCGGGCCGACGACGACGAGGAGCAGGCGATCCTCCTTCCCCTGGTTAAGCTCCTCGTCCGCTTCGATACGGCTCTCGGCACCGGCGACCGGGCAATCCCGGTGCTCGCGGATCTGGCCCAGGGACCGGAGCCCGCGACCTGGGGTCCCCACGCCTGGATTCGCTCGGTGCTCGCGGGGCTCAAGGACCAGCAAAGCGTGGCTCCGCTCGAGCGTTCCGAGGCGAAGACCCGGGAGCTCCTGGGCATTCTCGAGACCCTCCACTCTCTCGCCACCTGGAAGGAGCGGGGACCCTGCGGGGAGCCGCTCTACCAGGCGATCCCCAAGCCTCGCCGCTATCCGCTGGCACGGTACATCCTCCGCCGCCACCCGCGGGATTTTTCGCTGATCGTGCTCGACGAAGCCCATGAATTTAATCAAGCCGGGTCCGCGCAGTCCAAGGCCGCCCACCGGCTGACCGGGCTTCCCGGGGTGCCCACGATCGTTCTGACCGGAAGCCTCATGGGGGGCTACGCCAGCTCGCTCTTCGCCAACTTCTGGGCGCTCTCTCCCGCCTTCCGGGCCGAGTTCGGCCGTGACGACCGGGCCGCCTTCATCGCCCGCTACGGCTTCCGGAAGATCCTCGTCTCCCGCGAGGAGCGGACCCGCCGGCTCGGCACCCACACCGACCGCGAGGTGGGCTCCAAGACGACGATCGGCGAGGCCCCGGGGCTCATGCCCAACTTCATCCTCAAGCACCTGCTCCCGGTCGCCGCCCTGGTGCACAAGGGCGACCTCGACGTCGAGCTGCCGCCCCTGACCGAGGTCCCGGTGCCGATCACGGTAGCGGAAGACGATCCGATCGCCCGCGAGCTTCTCGCCGAGTACGAGCGGCTCCAGAACCAGCTCCTCTCCCGCATCCGGGCCGACCGCTTCGACAAGGAGCGCGCCGGGCGCCTCCTCGGGGCTCTCGTCGAGCTCCCCTCCTACCTGGACCGGGCGACCGACGACCTGCCGCCCTTCGAGATCCGCTATCCCGAGGAGCTGGACGGCGAGCTGATCGCCACGGGCAGGTCGTTCCCCGCGGCCTGGCGGACCCCGAAGGAGACCTGGCTCCTCGATCGGGTCCGGCAGGCGCTCGACTGCGGCGAGAAGGTGCTCGTCTTTCTCCGCCACACTGGGAGCCCCGAGCTGCCGGCCCGGCTCATGAAGCTCCTCTCGGAGGTCACCCCGAAGGCCGCCTGGCTCGACGCCAAGAAGGTCCCGAGCGCCCGGCGCGAGACCTGGATCAACGAGCACGTCCTCGCCCGGGGCGTGGAGGTTCTCCTGGTCAACCCCAACGCGGTGCGGACGGGCTTGAACAACCTCGTCTCTTTCTCCGTGGGCCTCTGGTACGAGCTCGACCTCTCGACCACCACCTACCGCCAGGCCAACGGCCGGCTCCACCGGATCGGGCAGACCCGGGAGGTGACGATCGAGACCCCGTACTACGAGGGCACCGCCCAGGAGGTCACCTTCGAGCTGATCGCGAAGAAGACCACCGCCTCTCTCCAGGTCGACGGGCTCGACCTCCAGGCCGCGCTCGAAGCCGCCGGAGCCTCCGACGAGGAGACCGCCGCGCTCTCGACCGCTCTGTCGCTGGGACAGGCGGTCTACCGGGCACTGTCGGGACGAGGGACGGGGACGCGGTAGGGCTCGGGGCCGGGTCTCCCCCGGGTTCTGGGGCTTGCGAGACCCCGGATCACGCTAGGCCGGGGCCGGGTCTTTTTCCAAGTTTCCGGACGTGCGTCCTCCAGCCGGCCGGAAGGCCGGCACCTTGGAAGGCCCGGACCTCCGGCCTTTTCGCGTCGGACCGTGGCTCGAAACCCCAGAACCCTTTCAAGGAGACACCGATGATCCGCTACCTCGACTCCGACCTCTTCGCCTCCCCCGCCCAGACCCTGGTCAATCCCGTCAACACCGTGGGTGTCATGGGAGCAGGCCTCGCCCGTGTCTTCCGCGACCGCTATCCGGAACTATTCCGGGAATACCAGGAGCTCTGCCGGACCGGCCGGCTCTCGATCGGCGACCTCCACCTCTGGCACGGTCCGGATCGCTGGGTTCTCAATCTCCCCACCAAGACCTCCTGGAAGCTCCCCTCCACTCTCTCCCACGTCGAGGCGGGCCTTCGGCGGTTCCGGCGGGACTACGAGGCGCTGGGGATCACCTCCGTTGCCTTCCCCGCTCTCGGCTGTGGCTGCGGCTCGCTCTCCTGGGAGGCGGTCCGGCCGGTCCTCGAATCCCACCTCGGCGACCTCCCGATCCCGGTCGACATCCACCGGCCCCGCTGAGGGGAGGGGGACGGAGGTCACCTCCGGTCGAGGACCGAGGGAATGCCTCCCTCGGTCCGCTGGAGGAAAAGCCGCCATGAACAGCCCCGATCCCTCGCTCGAGATGCCCGTCATCTTCGCCTACACCCGCCAGGACGCCATCGAGGATGACGTCCTCGTCGACGCGACCGTTGGCGAGCTGGCGGAGGTCACCCGCCAGCACTTCAAGGTCCATGTCGCCATGACCGCCGCCGTCTACGGCATCGTGGAGCGCGCGGTCGAGAACCCCCGCTGTGCCAACGACTACAAAGGCGTCTGGCACGACGTCTGTTGGATGCTCCGGATCGCCATCTCCCGCCAGCCGGCGGAGCGCTCCTCCTCGGAGCTTCTCTTCCGCGTCGTCATCACCGGCGCCGGCCCGTCGAAGAACTGGACTTTCAAGGCCGTGATGGGGCCGGACGACGAGGGGGAGGCCTGCCTGACGATCATGCTCCCCGACGAGGACTAGGCCCGTGCCCCGGCTCGCATCCCAGGTTTCCCGAGCCAAGAGGCGAAGAGAGAGGGGGGAAGGGGCTCCGGTGGGATCGATGGAATTCTCCATCGATCCAAGTCGGAGTGGAGGTGCTTTAGAGACGGGGACCTACGGTTTTATGGCAAGGGGCGGGGCGGCTGCGGCCGCCCCGCGTTTGCCGGTGTCCCCGTCTTCGCACCTCGATCTCCCGGGAAGGAGATCCCCATGGAAGCCACCTCGCCGGAAGTCCTCTACGCCCAGGTCGCCGTTCAGGAGATCACCGGAGTCCTGCTCTTCCTGGCGGACCGCCTGGAGTCGATCGCGGGCGGCATCGAGCCGCCGCCCGATCTCGACGCCATGGTCAACGGAGAGCTCCCGATGACGGTCGCGGTTGACCTCCGGGGAGCGATCGAGTGCACCCTCGTTGACGAGCTCCGGCCGGCGATCGAGAGACTCTCCCGAGCCGCTCGGACGACGGCCGAGAGCCTGCTCGGTGAGTTCCTCATCCAGAGGGACGGCGGTGCGGTCCGATTTCGGGAGGGTGACGCCGGGAAGGAGGGGGCGTGAGGCGTTCCCCGAGGGCTGGCCGGTCCGGGCCGGGCTCGGATCGCATAGAATCGGCCCCTATGGTTAAGAAAGCGAAGCCAGGCTCCGGCCCCCCAGGGAAGCGCCCCACGAAGGCAGCCCCTCGCGCCAAGGCGGCTCCACCGCCGCCCCCGGAACCGGACCCGGTTCAGACCTGGACGGGCAGGCTTCAGATCCAGGCCACCCCGGAGCTCGTGAGGTTCCTGAACCGCCAGGGAGCCCGGCCCGACCGGGGCCGCAGCACTGCCTCAATGGAACTCCACATCCTCAGGAAGACCGCGGGCCCACATGCCCAAAGTCCGGGGACCCATGCTTCGTCTCTTCGGGAGGAAAGTGAGACTCCCGCCGCATGCCAGCGGAGTTTGAAGATGCGGGTGCGGTATGTAACCTTTACGATATCGATGCCCTAAGAACCCCATCAAAACTTATGGAAGGATGCGGATATCCATTAAGGCTCCTCTAGACAATGCTATGTACGATACTGTAGATCAATTCCTTGAGGACGCCGATCGGTGGCTCTGGTCGAACGTGGCCCTTGAGATCGACGTAGGAAGTGCCACGGGTCTATTTTTGCGACGCCTCGCAACCCAATCTCCTTCGCGAAATTTTATAGGTGTAGAGATAGACAGAATTGCATGCCAAATGGCAGAAAAAGAAATATTGCGTTATGGATTAAAGAATGCCGGCATTGTCAATACCTCAGCATTTCAGTTCTTCCGTGGCCTCCCAAATCAATGCGTAGACACCATGCATGTGTATTTTCCTACTCCAGGGGGGTCTGGTTTAACGAAAAACCGACAATTGGTCACTTTGGACCTTGTGAACGAGATGCATCGCGTTCTCAGAAACTTTGGCTTGGTCAGATTGGTCACCGACCACAAGGAATATTTTGATACTATGCTATCATACCTCGAAATGGATCTATGGTGGCCCGTCGAGTGGATTGCCCCGAAGGCAGAACAGCCCACTGGTTATCTAGTCGGGACTCCAAAGGAGCACCACTATCGCCCTCGTACAGCTATATACCATCATCAATTATATGCAATTCATCGACTAAGAAAGATCGGCTAGCATCGCAGCGATCTTGTCAGCGGTTAAAAATCCGGCATGTAGCGTATGATAACGTTGAGCTCTATCGAGACATTCTGGAAGTCTTTCCGCGTCTAGCCGTTGGCTCAGTCCCTGCGTAGCGCGTGCTTTCGCCGTGAGCCCGGCGGTCCAAAAATGCGCGATCAAGCCTAGGTAAATTGCTTCACTCTCAGTGTCCGAGTTCTCCCTTGCGTCAACTAATGCCTCCATCCGATTTAGTATTGCTACTGCTGCCAAGGATCTTCCTTTACCGAGGGTCTCAGCACCGAGATCCTCAAGGCTTCTCAAGACGGGTATGAGTAGCGTCGGAGATAGCTCTGCCGGCAGAGTCAACGCATCAATCGCCTTGTTAGGAACTGCCACCAATGTGTCTGACTCTATGGCGGAGAACCCAATACGCTGCAGTGTTCTAATTGCAGTCCCCATATCAGGCGAAGATGCCAACCCCACCTCATGGAGCCGCCGCATCACGTCGATGATAAGCGATATAGACCGACTGAAGTTACTATTGTCGCCGCGACTCTTACCTCGACAAACAACGCCTTCCACGGCCGAGAGAGTTTCGCTGAGATCATATCCCATATATCTAGAATTCCTCTGCATGGATCGCGCTATAACTGCTAGTTTGTCGAGTACAGTTTGTTTTTCAAAACCTGGCTCACTCCATTCTCCAAGAGTCTGCAGGTCGTGAATGTCTTCGCTATGTGCAAAATCATTGCAGCGCACTTTTCTTAAAACGCTTTTGGCCAGCAAGGAAGCCAAAGAGGCCTGCCTACTAAGGCGAAGAAAATGCCATACTATGAAGGGAGATAGAACCACCGATATCATCCCTAAATCCTGAAATCTGTCACCTCGATATACGTAGCTTTTCTCGGTACTTAAATCACCCTTGAATAGTATAATTACCACGATCATAAACGCCGCGAAGAGGACGATGCTAACCAGGACTGCGACCGCCCTGCGCAATCGCTTGAAAATAATACGCCTAATCTCTTCTGGCAGGCTCAACTGATACGAGAGAAGACCCTATCGTTGCAAAAAAGCGTCGGCTAGCCTTGGCCCGCCCGTTTTGCAACGGCCCCTTGGCCGAGAACGCTCCGCCGCTGGAGGACTTCACCCGAGGTGCAATCCAGCGGCAGAGCCTTGGAAAGCCTCGAATGCCCTGCACTTGGGACTTCTAGCTCGTTCAAGTGGTTTTTCCTATGCAACTGACAGGAAGAATAATGCCTAAGAGGAAGAGTAGAACAGCCAGTGCGACTTGAAGGTAGGATGCCGCCCATGCCTCCGGCACTTTGGGCAATGCCGATCCGAGAGTCATTTAGAAGACTCGATGATTGACGTGACGAGGTCTAACAGTATGGTCTCTGAGATCTCAGGCCTCTTCTGTGCGTAGTGCCTGATGCCAAGAGGGTGAAGGTCTGTCCTTAAATCACTCCAATCTTCGACTGTAAATACCGCAACTTTGTCGACGGACACCCAGTCTATGGAGCGCGCCAGCGGAATCAATGCATCCTTGCTTGATAACACAGTCTTGAGAAACTCAATTCCAAGCCTTGACCCAGCGATGCTTCCTCGCAATCTCTCATAAAGCCGCATCCATTCTGGATCAGACCCCGGCGGTAACCGAATGTCGACTATTAAGGCAATATACTCACTGCGAGACAAGCTCTGGATGCCTTCGGAGGCGCTGTCCGCAACAACTAAGTCCCATCGGCCATCCATGTTTATCGGAGCAACGTAGTATGGAAAATCTGAATATGCCGCATCCTCGACCCAGAGCACTCTTGGTTTTGCTGGCATAAGGCGCCCCCCACAAGGAGATTATAAATGTATTACGACTGTCGTAATATAAGGCACTGAAAATGGTTGTGCCATCGGAGCGTGGCGAGCCGGTTTGCTAGACATTTCCAAAGTCCCACCGTATAGTTCGATCACTTGCTTGGCATCAGCCAAACCTATGCCTGAGCCTGTTTGTGTGCGTGAAAATATTCCCCTATATCCGAACGCGAAGGGCAGTCCCTGCGCTAATTCCTCTGGAGTAATAGGTGCGCCCCAGTTCTCGACCTCAATGCACGCCATTTCTCGGTCAAAAGACAATCTTATATCTACCCAAGCTAATTCGTCGCCCCTCATTGCGCCGCTATATTTAACGGCATTGTGCAATATATTCCGAAAGGCGCGACGCATCGAATCCTCACCCACCAATTTTATCGGCTCAGTAACTGAGTTAGCTGGTAAATATCGAAATCGTACGCGGCGCGAGATGGCAAAATCTTTGAGCGTAGTAATCTCCTGCTGCAGCAGATTCGACAGCCTGACGGGCTGAGGGCTTTCGTAGGGGCTCTCCGGGTTCTTCGCTTTTACTCGCAGTGCGTCGACTTCATAGCCGAGACCTATAATTTGTGCCTCCGCGCGATGCAGGTCGAAGAGACAGACGAGCCTTTCGACGTCACGTGCATTGCGGAGCATAGTTCTCCAGCCTTCGCGTGGTAGACCTTGATCGCTCGACGACGTTAGGTCAATCAGTGTGCGCGCAATAGTTCGAACAGTGTGTGGCCCTGCTGCTCTGACCTTTAGATCAGCCTTGAACTCGCGCAAGCACGTATTGATGTACTTCAAGTTGCTCCAAGTGAGTTCTGGGATAGAGCGATCTCTCCAGTTCTGCTCACAGGTAGATATGAGCTTTTCTATAGAATCAAGGCATTGGCTTACTGCTGGAGATAAAACGGCAGCGAGATCCTCCGCCTTCGGCTCGACGTCATGCGGAAACGGATCTGGAGATAGGGCGGTCATTGCTGGACGGAGTGCGTGAATGAGGCGGGTCAAGACGGTTGTTTGGGTATGGAACAGGCCTGCTAAATGGTCCAGAATTGTATCTGGTGCGCCGCCATCTGAGTCCTTATCTCTAGGCTCCATGGTGACATTCTAGCAGGCATAACGTAATTTTACTTGATTTCGCTCATAGGGATATGTGCAACTTGTCTCAGAGTCACTTGACGGCTCCCGGCTGGTTCTTCGCCTGACAGGGAGCTTAGAACGAGTGTAGATCCGCGATCGGGAGTCGCAGGTCGACTACCGCCACCTCTGGCCTGCTGTCATCACGTGTATGTAGCCGGTCATCGCCACCTCAAGGTATATCCATCGCGGAGAGACCTCCGGTCGGGGACCGAAGGAATGCTCCCTCGGTCCGCTGGAGGAAAAGCCGCCATGAACAGCCCCGATCCCTAGCTCTAGCTCGAAATGCCCATTATCTTCGCCTATACCCGCCATGACGCCATCGAGGATGGCGTCCTCGTCGATGCCACGGTTGGCTTTGGCCCCCGCTGTGCCAACGACTACAAGGGCGTCTGGCACGACATCTGTTGGATGCTCCGGATCGCGATCTCCCGCCAGCTGGCGGAGCGCTCCTCGCCGGAGCTTCTCTTCCGCGTCGTCATCACCGGCGCCGGCCCGTCGAAGAACTGGACCTTCAAGGCCGTGATGGGGCCGGACGACGAGGGGGAGGCCTGCCTGACCATCATGCTCCCCGACGAGGACTAGGCCCGTGCGCCGGCTCGTATCCCAGGTTTCCCGGGCAAAGAGGCGAAGAGAGAGGGGGGAAGGGGCTCCGGTGGGATCGATGGAATTCTCCATCGATCCAGATCGGAGTGGAGGTGCTTTAGAGACAGGGACCTACGGTTTTTCGGCAAGGGGCGGGGCGGCTGCGGCCGCCCCGCTGAGCGTAGAGGACTTCCGGCGAGGGGGCTTCCATGGGGATCTCCTTCCCGGGAGATCGAGGTGCGAAGACAAGGACATCGGCAAACGGTCGCCGTTCAGGAGATCACCGGAGTCCTGCTCTTCCTGGCGGACCGCCTGGAGTCGATCGCGGGCGGCATCGAGCCGCCGCCCGACCTCGACGCCATGGTCAACGGAGAGCTCCCGATGACGGTCGCCGTTGACCTCCGAGGAGCGATCGAGTGCACCCTTTTGGACGAGCTCCGGCCGGCGATCGAGAGACTCTCCCGCGCCGCTCGGACGACGGCCGAGAGCCTGCTCGGCGAGTTCCTCATCCAGAGGGACGGCGGTGCGGTCCGATTTCGGGAGGGTGACGCCGGGAAGGAGGGGGCATGAGGCGCTCCCCGAGGGCTCGCCGATCCGGGCCGGGCTCGGATCGCATAGAATCGGCCCCTATGGTAAAAAAAGCGAAGCCAGGCTCCGGCCCCTCAGGGAAGCGCCCTACGAAGGCAGCCCCTCGCGCCAAGGCGGCTCCACCGCCGCCTCCGGAACCGGACCCGGTTCAGACCTGGACGGGCAGGCTTCAGATCCAGGCCACCCCGGAGCTCGTGAGGTTCCTGAACCGCCAGGGAGCCCGTCCCGACCGGGGCCGCAGCACGTTCAGCCTCACCAACGTCATGCGCCGGCACCTCGATCTCTTCCTCGCCTCGAACGAGGAGAGTGACCCGCGGTTGAACGGCTTCCCTCAGGAGTACTACGACCTGACGGTCGAAGTCCTGGCCCATCCCTGGACGATCAACGCCGACATCATCCGGCTCCTCGATGGCTACATCGCGCGCCAGGCGCACCTGCCGTACCTCCTCGAGCAGGCCGGCGTCGAGCGCGCGCCCTATCTCCAGGCGATCGCCGAGCTGAGATTCCCCGAACGGCTCCACCTGGTCGAGCAGGCGCACATCTTCCACGCTCCTCCCGCCTCTGAGCCGGATTCCGATCTCTAGCCGTTAGCCCGACTTCCACAGTCTCGGGCCTGAGAGGGGGCAAATTCGCCACCTTCGGGATCGTAAGTTGTTGATTCTAGGAGTAGGGCAATCTCGTTTTACGGAAATAGTGACGAAAACGGAGGGCTTGGGTTTCTGATATAGACGCTTTGTGTTCATCCGCAAGACCACCAAGCGGTACAAGGACAGGATCTATACCAACTACCTGCTAGTGGAGACGGAGACCACTCCCCAAGGGCCTCGGCAGCGGACGATTTGCTCTCTGGGCAGTCTGTCGCCGGGGCCCAAGAGCAAGTGGCCGGGACTGATCGGCCGAGTCGAGGCTACTCTCCTGGGTCAAACCTCGCTGGAAAAGCAGGATCCTCTGGTCACCGAGCTTGCGACCCGGGTCCGCAACGCGACGAGTTGCGGGGACATCGTGTCCGTGCATGCGGATCAGTTGCGGCAGGAGAAGCCCCGCGAGGCGGGGCCTGTCCATGTCGGCCACCAAATGTGGCTGCGCCTGGGCCTCGACGAGATTCTGTTGGAGGCCGGCCTTTCCCTCAAGGCGCGACGACTCACAGAGGTCATGGTGTTGAATCGGCTGGTGGCTCCGTGCTCGGAACACGCGATGCCGGATTGGGTCCGGCGCACGGCGCTGAGCGACGTTTTGGGGATGGACCTGCTGGAGCTCACCGACGAAGCCTTATATCGCAATCTCGATCGCCTGCACCCCAACAGAGGCACGATCGAGGCGGCTTTGGCAAGCCGAGAGAAGACGCTTTTCAATCTCGACGACAGCTACTATCTCTACGATTTGACTTCGACTTACTTCGAGGGCAAATGTGAGGGCAATCCCCAAGCGAAGCGCGGTTATTCACGCGATCAGCGGCCGGACTGCAAGCAGGTTGTGATCGGCTTGGTGCTCGACCGGGATGGCTTTCCCAAAGCTCATGAGATCTTCGACGGCAATCGCCAAGATCGGTCGTCCGTCGATGAGATGCTGCAGACCTTGGAGCAACGCACCGGGCGCAGGGGTGGGGGTACGGTAATCGTGGACCGCGGCATGGCGTTCGACGAAAACCTCCAGCAGATCCAAGCCCGCGGCCATCACTACGTGGTCGCCTGCCGACAAACGGAGCGCTTGCAGTGGTTCGCGGAGATCGAGGACGAGCAGGATTGGCAGGAGATCCTACGAGAGCCTTCGCCGACCAACCCAGCGCAGAAAAAATCTCGGGTTTGGGTCAAACGGCTCGAAAGCGCCGACCACCTCTTCATTCTGTGCCGAAGCGAAGGACGCCAAGCCAAGGATCAGGCGATTCGCGAGAAACAAGAAAAGCGCCTTCTGGCCGATGTGAAACGGCTCCAGGCGCGAGTCGCCAAGAAGCGGATCCCGGAGGCGAAGATCCATGAGGCCATCGGCCGATTGAAGGAGCGCTATCCTCGCGTGGCTCGGTATTACCGGCTCAGCTTTGACTCCGGCAAGTGGGAGCTGCTTTGTCAGGAAGAGACCGAAGCCAAGACAAAGGCGCTTCGCATGGACGGCGTCTATCTGCTCAAAACGGATCGCAAAGATCTCGGCACCGAGGAGGCTTGGCGGATCTACATTCTGTTAACACGAGTCGAGAATGCCTTTCGCGATCTCAAGAGCCCGCTCCGGGAACGGCCGATCTTCCATCAACTCCAGAATCGAGTGCAGACCCATATCTTTCTCTGTATTCTGTCCTATCATCTGCTGATCTCGATCGAAACCAGCTTTCTGCGCAAACAGATTCATACCTCGTGGGCAACTTTGCGCGGACAGCTCTCCACCCACCAGGTTGTCACTGTGGTTCTGCCGATGCCTTCGGCCAACTGCTCCAGATCCGGAAGGGCACCATCCCGGAGAAGCAGCATCAGCTCATCTACGACACGCTCGGCATCCCCTACGAGGTCATGGCTCCCGTCAAAACCTACCTGCCCAACCCAGAATAGTGACGAAAAACCGACCGCGACCCCTTTTCTGTCAACACTTTACGGCGCAAAGCGTGGAAGTTGGGTTAGGGCCTCCCTGCCGGGGACTTCCGTCCCCGGCGGGCAGGCTCGCGTCTCTCCGGCGCTTCCGCATGTGCGGAAGCGCAGGGGGGATTTTGAGAACATCTGTGTACGCCCAGCCTGTGGAAAACTCTGCGGATTTCCAGAAATTTTGAGAACATCCGTGATACGCCAAAAAGAACATCTGGGAACGGTTTTGAGAACATCCGTGAACGGAAAAGAGAACATCCGTGTACGCCCTACCTTATAGATACAGGAGTACAGGTATTACAGGTAAGTATCCAGTAGTAGAGAGACCTCTGGTGTGGAAGACTTCCAGGGTGTGGATACGCAGACGCTCAAGAAAGGGGGGCCTTGCCCCCCTTAGACCCCCCGCTTCGGGTGGAAGGGAGGTTTCGGGGAGCGCCGAGGCAGGTAGGCGGCACTCTTGAGTCGCGCTCAAGGTGTCTAACTCTTCCTGCCGGACCGGTGCGTGACTCGTATCACGGTTGTTCGCATCCCCAAAATGCCCATTTAAGGCTCCCCTCGAATGTAGGACCAACATCTGGACACCGGAAAATGGGGTGAAGACGCCTAGTAACTAGTAGTTTTCAAGATCTTTCCCCAATCCCTTGCGGCTTGTCCTAGCCTACTGGGGCCAGCAGGCGACGACGCCTGCGCTTCTGAACCGATGACGACCGACCTCACCCATTCCGCTCCGCCGGACCGCCGGCGACCCGTCCGATCAACCGATATGTATCATCCTACGGCCGTTCACTTCGACCTGTTCCGCCGCGGCAAGCTGCCGCAGAAGAAGAAGGGGCTTCTCCTCGACCACCTCTCGCAGGAGCCCGATTGCGGGACCTGCGCCATCCAATGGCTCCTCTACTTCTCCAACTTGGATGAGGACGGGATTTTCCTCCGCTCCCCCGAGTCGGAGTCGGTCACCATGGACCGCGCGGACCGGCCGCTCCCGATCGTGCTCTGGCTGGAGCTGGCCGCCCTCTCGCCCAAGCGGCGCGACCGCGTCATCCGGCAGCAGCGCTACCGAACGCCTGCTTTCGCCCAATGGCTGATTCGCTATTCGTTGGAGGTCTCCTCGCGAGAACCCGACGAGGCACGCCTCGCCGCCGAGACCGCCGGGGCGATCCTCCGCGAGCTCGGCCGCCACTCGATCCTCGGTGAGGCGACCCTCCGGACGCTCCAGGGCCTGGCTCTCTCCCGCCTCGGCAATGCCTATCGCTGCCTCGGCCAGGTCCGCGAGGCGCGGAGCGCCTTCAGCGACGCCGAGCGCGAGCTCGCGGCCGGCGAGACCGAGGAACAGGACCAGGCCCGGTTTCTCTCGCTCCGCGCGAGGCTCTCCAAAGATCTCGGCCGCCTCGACGAGGCGACCGAAGATCTCCGGAGGGCCTTCCGGCTCAGTTGCCGGCACGCCACTCCCGATCGACAGGGCCGCCTCCTCCTCCAACTCGCCGACGTCGTCGGCGACGCCAAACCCGAGGTCGCGGTCCGGCTCCTCGACGCTGCGAGAGCGCGGCTCGACTTCGACCGCGAGCCGCGACTCGAGCTCGTCCTCGCGCACCGGCGGGTCTGGTTCCTCAATGACTCCGGCCGGCCAGACCTCGCCCGAAAGGCCCTCCGTGGCATCCGGGTGCTCGAGGAGCGCTTCTCCGGGTTGCCCACCCTGGCGCTGCGCTTCTGGCTCACTGGCCGCATCGAGCGCTCCCTGGGAAACCTCGTCATGGCCGAGTTCCACCTCGGCCATGCCATCGCCGCCTTCCGCGAGCTCGGCAGGCCAACGACCAGGCCCTCGCCGGGCTCGACCTCGCCGATCTCCACCTCCGGCTCGGAAGCCCCGAGACCGCCCGCCACCTTCTGGACGAGGCCGCAGAGTTCCTGAAGAAGCATGTTCCCGCTGAGGGCATGGAGCTCTGGCTCGGCCTCGCTCGCAGCACCTCGAGCCCCGCCCTCCTCTACGAGGCGGTCGCTTGCTACCTCCGCCACTGGAGCATCCCCGGCGAGACCGAGGGCTAGGCTCGACCATCTGTCTGGAGGGCCGGCAAGGGAAAGGTGCGCTGCGGTGAGAAAAGGTGAGGTGAGGTGAGATTCGGTGAGGTGAGGTGAGGTGAGGTGTTAAATGGTCACCTTTTTCGCAGCCTAACGGTTGTCCCGTTCCCAGGAATCGGAGGAGACATGAACCGACGCGTGATCGCCATCTGGAACCGGAAGGGCGGTTCCGGGAAAACCACCACCGCCGTCAACCTGGCGGCCGCTCTCGCCGTCCGCGGCGCTCGTGTCCTCCTGGTCGACCTCGACCCCCAGGGGAACGCCTCGCTCTGGATCGGGGACCGCGGCGACGGCTCGGAGCTCCTCGCCGTCCTCGCCGAGGGCCGGCCGATCGCTCCGCTCCTGCAGGCCACCCGGGCTCCCGGGGTCACCCTCGTGCCGGGCGGACCGCTCCTCGTCCAGGCCGAGAGCGTCCTGCCGAGCCTCCCCGGCGCCGACCGGCGGCTCCAGGCGGCGCTCGGCCGCCTGGAGCCCTGGGACTACGTGCTCCTCGATACCCCTCCCGCGGGGGGCCTTCTCACCGCCAACGCTCTCGAAGCCGCAGGCGAGGTGCTGATCCCCGTCGACACCTCGGCGCTCGGGCTCGACGCCCTCGCGGCGGTGCTCGACGTGCTCCGCGAGAGCGCTCGCTTCGGCTGCCGCGTCGCCGTCGCCGGCATCCTCGTCTGCCGCTACGGCGCCGGCAACAACATCTCGCGGGACATCGTCGCCGCCTTGGCCGAGCATCACCCGGCCCTGACCCTCCGGACCGTCATCCGCGAGAACGTCCGCCTCCGGGAGTCGCCTTCCCACGGCCTCCCTATCCAGGCCTACGCTCCCGGCTCCTACGGCGCGCTCGACTACGCCGCGCTCGCCGAGGAGATCGCTTCCCGGACGCCGGTGTCCGTCGAGGAAGAGCTCACCCATGCCCCCGCGTAGGGCCTTGGGCACAAACATCGGTCCGGCCGGCCGGACCGGCGGGATGATGGCCGCCTTCGGATTCGCGGTTCCCTCGCCGCCCGAGCCAGCCCCTGCGGCCTCCCCTGCTTCCGCCGAGCCCCAAGCTCCGGTATCGCCTGAGCCCGAAGAGCCGGCTTCCGGCCCCCCTCGCCACCGCACCCCGCGCGCGAGGCGGGCGACCCTGCAAGAGGACTCCTCCGACGACCCGGACCTCGCCTCCGGCGCCGTCGCGAGGATCGCGACCGGCATCTCGGCCGAGACGCTCGACCTCGCGAAGCGCGCCGCCTACTGGAATCGCGAGACTCTGCGGAGTTTCCTCGAACAAGCGATCGAGGCCGCGGCCCGCCGGATCGAAAAGGAGCAGGGGCTCGCCCTGCCCGATCCCAGCCCATCGCTGCGCCGCGGTCGCCCCCCGCGGATCTGAAGTTGGGTGCAGTTCACCCAGCACTCAGCCCACCATGCCCTCCTGGCACGACCGCCGTCTCCTGACCCTCGACTCTCGTGCGCCTCGCCTGGGATCTCTAACCTGACTCTTCCTGCCGGCCCGGTGGGGGTCCGCACCCCCAAAACACCATAGCCAGGGCTTAAACACCTCCGGAAAGTGGCGCCACGGAGTTCTATTTTTATGCATCCTTCCCTTTTTCGCCGAGTTCCTCGCTTCCTGTCCTAGCCTATGGACGCAGCAGGCTCGATGCCTGAACCCACGAACCAAGGACTGTGACTGAACCGACAAACCTATGACGATGACGACCGACCCCACCCATTTCACTCCTGCCCGAGAAACCCCTATGGATCATCCTACGGCCGTTCACTTCGACCTGCTCCGGCGCGGCAAGCTGCCGTTCGAGGAGAGCAGGCTCATCCTCAGCCATCTCTCGCAGGAGCCCGACTGCGGGACCTGCGTCATTCAATGGCTCCTCTACTGGTCCTACTTGGACGAGGACGGAATTTTCGTCCGCTCCCCCGAGTCGGAGTCGACGACCATGAATCGCGCGGACCGGCCGCTCCCGGCCCTCCTCTGGGTTGAGCTGAGCGACTTGTCGCCCAAGCGGCGTGACCGCGTCCTCCGGCAGCAGCGCTACCGAACGCCTGCTTTCGCACGATGGCTGATCGGCCATTCGCTGGAGATCTCGCCGCGAGATCCCGACGGGGCACGCCTCACCGCCGAAACCGCCAGGGCCATCCTCCGCCACCTCGGCCGCCACTCGATCCTCGGCGAGGCGACCCTCCGGACACTCCAGGGCATGGCTCTCGCGAGCCTCGGCCATGCCTATCGCTGCCTCGGCCAATTCCGCGAGGCGAAAAGCACCTTCCGCGATGCCGAGCACAAGCTCGCAACCGGCGAGCCCGATCGGCACGACCAGGCCCAGTTTCTCTCGCTCCGCGCGAGGCTGTTCAAAAATCTCGGCTGTTTCAACGAGGCGGCCCACGATCTCCGGAGGGCCTTCCGACTCGGTTGCCGGCACGCCACTCCCCATCGACAGGGCCGCCTCCTGCTTCAACTCGCCGACGTCGCCGGCGACGCCAAGCCCGAGGTCGCGGTCCGGCTCCTCGACGCCGCGAGAGCACGGCTCGACTTCGACCGCGAGCCGCGCCTCGAGCTCGTCCTCGCGCACCGGCGCGCCTGGTTCCTCAATGACTCCGGCCAGCCAGACCTCGCCCAAGAGGTTCTCCGCGCTAGCCAGGCGCTCGCGGAGCGCTTCTCTGGGTTGCCCACCCTGGCGCTACGCTTCTGGCTCTCCGGCCGCATCGAGCGCTCTCTGGGAAACCTTCTCATGGCCCAGGTCAACCTCCACTTTGCCGTGGCCTCCTTCCGCGAGCTCGGCCAGGCCAACGACCAGGCCCTCGCCGGATTCGACCTCGCCGATCTCCACCTCCTGCTCGGCAGTCCCCAGACGGCCCGCCAAATTCTCGACGAGGCCACCGAGTTCCTGAAGAAGCATCTTCACGCCGAATGCATGGAGCTCTGGCTCGGCCTCGCCCGCAACACCTCGTCGAGCCCCGTTCTCCTCTACGAGGCGGTTGCTTGCTACCTCCGCCACTGGAGCATCCCCGGCGAGACCGAGGGCTGAGGCTCGCCCATCTGTCTGGAAGGGCGGCGGCGAGGGAAAGGTGCGCTGCGGTGAGAAAAGGTGAGGTGAGGTGAGATTCGGTGAGGTGAGGTGAGGTGAGGTGAGGTGAGGTGAGGTGAGGTGTTAAATGGTCACCTTTTTCGCAGCCTAGCGGCGCCGCCAAAAATATCTCGCGGGACATCGTCGCCGCCCTCGCCGAGCACCACCCAACCCTGACTCTCCGAACCGTCATCCGTGAGAACGTCCGGCTCCGGGAGGCGCGCTACCATGGCCTTCCCATCCACGCCTACGCTCCGGGCGCCTTCGGCGCGCTCGACTCACCCTACTAGCTGAGGAGAGCGCATCCCGAGTCTCCATCCTCGTCGAGGAGGAGCTCGCCCATGCCCACGCGCAGGTCTCTGGGCACGAACATCGTCCCGCCGACCGGACCGGCGGGATGATGGCCGAGTCGGTTTTCGCAGTTCCCTCGCCGCCCGAGCCTCCTACCGCGACGCCCCCGGCTCCCGCCGAGCCTCAAGCTCCCTTTGGCTTCCCACCCTTCTCGCCGCCGGCGCCGTTGCGAGAATGGCGATCGGGATCTCGGCTGAGACGCTCGATCTCGCGAAGCGCTCCTCCAACTGGAATCGGGAGACTCCCCGGAGCTTCATCGAGAGTGCGATCGACCGCGGCCCGCCGGGCCGAAAAGGAGCAGGGGCTCGCCTCCCTGCCCGGCCCCCCACCTCCGCCCTTCCCTCCCGGCACGAACGTCGTCGCCTTCCCGGCGATTTCCCTTCCCCGTTCCGTCGTTTCCCCCACCCGCCCAAGACAGTGGCAGCGCTACCCCCACCCGGAACCCCCGCGCGATCCCACCGCCCGGGCGAAGAGCTAGCAATGTTTTTGTGATGCGAAAACGTGGACCGGGCTTTCGCCCGCTCCCCGTTTCGCCCACAAAAACGCCAGGCAGGGGCCGCGCCCCTGCACCCCCGAGCCGCTCACTCCGTTCGCCGCTTAAAAGACTCCCTGCCACAGGCCATTCTCGCCGAAGACTTTCTATTGCTTAGGCTTACAGGCATCTTCTCTGCACAGTTGCGCCCGGCGCAGCTGTGCAGTGACCAAGACCGGAACCGTCACACAGACACCTTCCCCAGGGCCTCCGGCCCAAGCAGTTGCGCCCGGCGCAACTGTGCGAGATCGCCACCCGATCGGCCGCGGATGGCGGAGAAGCGGCAACGGGATTCTGGAGTATCTCCAAGACCTAAAGATTGTATCCGCCGCACAAATCTTGTCATTACAGGGGAGTCTTTCTATCGTTGGAGCATGCCTCGTCGACGGAATCGATCCGCGCCATCACAGACAAGTGGGCGCCCTTCCTTGCCCTCGCATCTCCGCATGACGAGGACGCTCGTCGTGCGGGTTCTGCCGGAGGACTACGCCGCCGCCCTCCAAGGCGCGGCGGCCGCCTCTCTCGATCTGGCGACCTATCTGCGCCATCTCTTGCGGACTCGCCGCATTCCCACTCTCGCCCCCGCACCGACCCTCGCGATGGTGCGAGAGCTTTCCCGTCTCGGCGTCAACCTCAATCAGCTCACCCGCCTCGCCCACACCGGCCGCGTCAGCCCTCGGCTCGAGCCGCTCCTCGAGCAGATCAGCGATCAGATCCGAGCCTTCCACCGCCAACTCTTCCACCTCGACGATGATCACTCGACCGATTAAAGGCCGGGGGTTTCGAGGCCTCCTCAACTACCTCGCCGAGCCGGAGCACGCCCGGCTCCTCGGCGGAAACATGCAGGGGCAAAACCCCCGCGAGCTCGCGCACGAGTTCGGCTTCGTCCGCCGGCAGCGGCCGGGCGTCCGACGCGCCGTCGCTCACCTGTTTCTTCGGCCCGCTCCGGGGGAGTTCCTGACCGATGCCCAGTGGAGGAACGCCGCGAGCTACTTCCTCTCCGGCATGGGCTTTCACGACTCCCCCCACGTTCTTTACCTGCACGAAGAGCCGCATCCCCACATCCATATCGTCGCCTCCCGGATCACCTACGACGGAAAGGTGGTGAGCGACAGCAACGACTACGCCAAGCCGATGTCCTCCTCCGCAATATCGAGAGGCAATACGGCCTGCGGGTGGTACCGACCGATCCGGAGCTCGCCTCGCCGAGCCGCGGCGACTTCGGGCAAGCTCGGCGCACCCAGACTCTGCCCTGGAAGACCCGCCTCCAGGAGATCCTCACCTCGGCCTCTTTCCCGCTCATCCTTCGCGAGTACCTCGACCACCTCCACCGGCATGGCGTCGCCATGCTCCCCAACATCGCCCGGACCGGTCACGTTTCCGGGATCTCCTATGTCTTCGAGGGTCAAGCCATGAAAGCCTCCGATGTCGGCCGGCAGCACACCTGGGCCTCCCTGGTCAAACACCTCTCTTCCACTCCCGACGATCTCGCGCTCTTGGAAGTCGAGCGAGCCCGGGCACAGGGCGCGCTTGAACCCTCGCCGGATTCAAAGCCTTCCGCCCCGCCGGTCGGCGCGGCTCGCCAGACCCTCTCGGCCTCCGACCAGCCGCTCTTCGAGCGCCTGGTTGCGATCGAGGACGCCCTCCTTTCCTCGGCTCCGGGAGAGTTTGTCGAGCTCGCGCTCCAGTACGGCCGGGAGGCCACCCGCATCGAGCGGATCCTCGTCGCGTCGCTCGAGCCCGGAACCTCTTCCTCGCGGGAAGCCGAGCGCGTGGCCCGCTCTCTTCTCGCCGAGCCCGGACCGCCACCCACTCCCCGGGTGGTCGATCAGGTGCTCCGGGCCGATGCGGTCGCCCAGGATCTCCTCACCGACCGCCTCGTGCGGGCCGTCCGCGCGGGGACGGCGCCGGACGTCGCGGATCACGACTTCCGAGAGGCTATCGAGAGGACTCTCGATTCACGCCGCCAGATCCTCGTCCTGGAGCTCCGGGCCGTGACCTTCCTCGGCGATGCACCCCACCTGCCCACCGGGGAACAGGAGCCCCTCCGTGCAGCCGTCAACTCTCTTCAGAAACGTTTTGAGATCGCCCGGGTCGGGCGAGAGCTCGAAGCTTCATCTCTTCCAGAATGCAGACCACCGTTCGGGCACCCCCAGGCCGGCACCGATCGAGCATCTCCGCGACCGGCTCGACGAGCTCCGGGAAGAGCTCGACCTTCTCGCGTCGAGCCCTGCCCGACCCGGGGCGATCTCCCTGCGATCGGCATCGTCGATCGAAACCTCCTGGCAGCCCGACCCACCGACCGATCGAGCGCTTGCGATTGCGACCGAGAGGCTCGATGCGATCCGCGACGCCGCCGACCAGGCCCAGGTACAGCTTCGTTCCTCCCCCGAAAACTTGAGGGAGAATCTTCTCGCCTACCTCCAGGCCGCCGACTCGGCGCGGAATCTGGCCCTCGATTCCCTTCACCCCACGGCCGCTCTCTTCCGCAACGAAGATCACATCCTGGCAGGCCGGGAGATCGCCCGTCTCACCGTGGAAGGCCGCTTTCCCCCCCGCCTCTCCTACAACCACGTCGAGCTTTTCCGAAAGGATTCCCAGGACGTCCTCCTCTACGGCCTCCTCAACACCGACCGGCCCCAAGGCGTCGGCTATCTGATCGACAAGCAGCGAGAGCTTGACCGAATCGCCGTCCAGGCTTCCTTCGACCTCCAACAGGCTCACGACCCGGGCCGCGAAGCGGAGCTCCTCGTCCTCCAGCAAAGCGTTGAGCTTCACTCCCAGAATCTCCAGCAGGTTCTCCTGGCGGACCTTGCCCGCGAAGATCCCCGCGCCTATCGCTACGACCTCCGCCTGGTCGCCGAACATCACTACGATCTGGGCAACGCCGTCCGGCACCAAAGAGCCCTGGTGCAGGAACCGACCGATGGACCCTTGCCAGAAGACTCCCTGACGCCTTTCGAACGCCGCTACCTGATCGCGCCAAATCTCTCCGCCGCCGAAAGGGCCACCGAGATCCTCGCCGGCTTGCGTTCCGCCGAAGCGGCGCTGGCCAAGTCGGCTTCTCCCGAGGAGTTTCGCGAGCGGCTCTGGGAGTATCTCCAAAAGAGTGATGCGACCCGGGATGACGCGCTCCGCTCCCTTCGGTTCCTCGAAACGAGCAGAAATTTTGTCGACGACCCTCAAATCCTCGCGGATCTCAACCTCGTCCGCTCCCTCCTTTCGGAACCCCCTCGGCCCGATCTGACGCTCACTCAGGTCGAGGATCTCGGTCGAGAGGCCGCTGCCGTCCGGACGACGCTTTTGCAGGGAGGCGCTCCCCCGGACGCCCTCGCCTCCTTTCTGGAGAGCCGCCACCAGTTGGAGCGCATCGCCTTCCACGCTCAGTTGGGCCTCGCCGAGCTGCCTGCCTTCCCCTCGCGAACCGACGACCAGAACCGCGAGCACAGCTACCTGCGACTGCTCCAGGAGAAGGTCGCCCTTTACGCACTGGAGGACCAGGCCCAGGTTCTCGCCGGCTTGCCGCATCACCGCGCCACGTACGACCTGGTGGAGTACCAGATCAACACTTTGCAGAACGAAAGCTCCACCTACGAAATCCTTCCTCGGCCTGCTCGCGTCGCCCACATCGAGTCTCAAGAGCCCTTGTGGTATCCCGATCCGATCGAGCCCCAGGAGGCTCTCGCTCTCGCGGAGGCTTTCCGCGCCGATTCCCGTTTCTCTCCGGAGCCGGCGTTCTTTCTCCCTCCCAGCCACGAGGAGCTCCCCCGACTGGCGGCCGAGGCCCAGCAGGCCTTCGACCGGCTCCAGGAAGTGACCGACAACCTGACCCTCGCGACGACCGACACCTACGACGGCCTCGCGCTCGCCCAGGCCTCCCAGGCCGCCTTGGTCGAGCAACTCGACCAGCGGTTTGCCACCTTCGGGCTCGATCCCGTGCCCCGCGATCTGCCCGCAGAGCGGCTCCTCGCTTACCTGGAGACCCGCCTGCAGCTCCACGAGGCCCGCCTCGTGTCGCCGTCCGAAGCCTTGGAGGGCCAGGTCGGTTCTCTTCTCGAGCGCTTGGCCGAGCTCCATCCAGGCCCTCAGCCTCTCGACCGGTCCTCCCATCCTCTTCGGGATCATGGCGAAGCCTACGCGCGGGTCGAGGAGCTTCTCGCCGCCCCCTCCTCTGGGAGCCGAGAGGAATTCCGGCGAGCGGTGTCCGGCGCTCTCGATCGCCACGCCCAGCTCGGGCAACTCAGCACGAGCCTCGAAGCTCGTCTCCACGCCAAGCGGGCGGAGCACGTGCTCTTGGCGAGCCGTCTCGGCGAGAGCACGGCCTCTCCGGACGCCGCCGGCCTCCGCGCGCTCGAACGCGAGATCGGGAGCCTCGAGGCCCGCTACAGGCAGACGCGCGTCGCCATCGCCGATCGCGACCTCCATCTTCTTGAGCGCTATCTCCATGCCCACCCTTCCTCGGAGGCGCTCGACCGCTACACCGAGCTTCTCCGCGAGCGCGAGTCGATCGCCCGCTCCCGGGATCGCACCGAAGGTGTTCCTCCCATCTCCCCTCGACCCGACCTCGGTGCGGCGCGCCAGGCCGTCCTCGAGGACCCGTCGCCCGGCCATCTCCGCGACTACCGGGAGGCGGCTCGGGCAGCCTTCGCGGCCGCCCACCGCACCTCCTTTGCCGCCGCCGTCGAAGCCTCTCATCTCCGCAGGGACGAGCTCGCGGAGGCTCTCCGAGACCTGAGCCCGGGGCGGGGTACCGTGCCTCTCGCGGCACATGGAGCGCTTCGCGCCGCGGCGAGCCGATACGTCGAGGCCCTCCACGAGATCGCCGACTACGCACCGCTGCCTCCCCGGAGAGGCACCCTCCGCGACCACGCCGCTCATGCCGAGGCCGCCGCCCTCTCGCCCGCCTCTCTCGACCGGCTGCGCCGGAGTGCTCTCTCCGAGCTCCGGGCCACCTCGACCGAGGTCCCCCCGAAGCCCCGCTCCACCGCGGACGACCATCCCGCGAGCGACGCCCACGAGGCTCTGCGGCTCGCCGTGCATCGTCTGGAGCGACAGGAAAACGCCTTCCGGCAGAGCCTCGCTCACCTCAACGCCGGACCTCCCGGAAAGAAGGCCAGCCCGGAAGCCTTGCGGCAGTTGGTCCGGAACGTCGACGGCTACCGACAGGCGCTCTCTGACGTCGAGCGTCTCGCTCGCCCTACCCTCACCTCGCCCCTCCAGTTCCTCCGGCACCCGTCTTTCCTCCATCGCCCCCTCGACGCCGTGGCGAGATGGACACAGAACGCCGCCCGGGAGGGCCTCCGGCCCTCGCAGATCCGAAATGCCCTCCGTACCTTCGGCCTTCCGCTGGTCGCCGGCATCGCCGCCCGCGCCGCGCGGAACCTCGCCACCCGCTTCCTCCAGGACCAGGTCCACGAGCGCTGAGGCCATGAAGCAGAAACTCGCCGCCGCCGCTCTTTTCACGCTCCCGCTGTTTCTCTTGCGGGTCAACGTCTCCTCTTCCCTCCCGCGAGGGATTTACCTCCGCCTCCCGGCGCGCCAGATCGTCCCAGGCGCTCTGGTCGCCCTCTGCCTGCCGGCCGAGGCCGCCGCGCTCTACCGCGCCCATGCTCACGCGCCGGTCGGCTCGTGCCCGGACCGGCTGCCTCCCTTTCTGAAAGCCGTTGCGGTCTCCTCAGGGGATGAGGTCGCCTTCGGCCCCCGGGGACTCTCCGTCAACGGCCGTCTCCTCCCGGCCTCCGCTCCTCGCCGCCAGGACTCGGCTGGCCGCCCCCTCCCTCATCCGCCCTTCGGCACGTATCGGCTGGAGCCTGGATCTCTCTGGCTCTACGCTCCGCACCCGCTTTCCTTCGACAGCCGCTATTTCGGCCCGCAACCGGCTTCGGCGGTTCTCTACCGGCTCGCCCCGATCTGGCTTTTCTCCGACCCTTCCCCTCTCGTCCGTCTCCACCTCTTTTCCGACCATCTCGACTGGGAGCCTTTCGATGCCTGATCCCAAGACGCTCTACCAACTGCCGACCCTCGTCCGGCGCGAGATGCGAAAGCTCGCCGCGCTTCTCCTCGTCGAAGTCTTAGCCGCGCTCCTGCTCGCGATCGTCGTCTGGACCCAGAGCCTCGCGCTTCGCTGGGGAGCTCGGCCTTTCTTCGGAAAGCCTCTCCTCCAACTCGCGGCCTACCCTTCGTGGCCCGCGCTCGCGCTGGCCTCCTGCGCCAGCGTCCTCGCCGCCTTTGCGGTCTTCCACCGACCGCTTCCTCGCCTTCCTCTCCTCCCCCTCCTCGTTCTCCCGTGGTTCGCCGGGCTCGGCCCCCTCTACCCCCCGCTCGCTTACCTCCACTGGCCGAGAGCCCTGCGGCAGGCCCCCGCTCTCGCTCCGGCCCTCCACCACGCCTTCCTCGTCGCCGCCGGCTACGCAGCCCTCTCGGCCGCTCTCTGCCTTATCTCCTACCTCGTCGCGAGAAACGCCCTCGAAGAGGGCGGCGACACCCATGGCTCGGCCCGCTGGGCGACCGCCGACGAGGTCGCGGCGATGGACCTGGCCGATGAAGACTCGCCCGTCGTCGGTGCCTACACCGCTCCAGACGGCACCACCCGCTATCTCCACGATCCCCAGGATCGTCATGTCTTCGTCTTCGCTCCGAGCGGCTCGGGAAAATCGACCGGCCTCGTCATTCCGACCCTCCTCTCCTGGCCCCACTCGGTCCTCGTCCTCGACGTCAAGGCCGAGCTCTGGCAGCACACCGCCGGCTATCGGGCCGGCACGCTCGGAAGCCGTTGTATCCGCTGGGACCCCGCCTCGCTCCAGAGCGCCTGCTACAACCCGCTCTTTCAGATCCGGCCGGGGGTCGAGGACGTCGCCGGCGCCATGCTCCTCGCCGACAACCTCGTCGACCCGGATGGCAGAAACCAGCATCGGGACTTCTGGCAGCAGTCGGCCCACAACCTGCTGGTCGGCCTCCTCCTCCATACCCTCTACGCCGAGCCCCACAAGACCCTCACTCACGCCGCCCACATCCTCGCCCATTCCGAGCGCACCTTGAAACGCATGCTCGGCGCCAATCACGCCCTGAAGCGGGAGGTCGATGGCAAGCGGCTCAAGTGGGCGACCGCCGGAGGGAAGGACACCTTCACCCACCCGGTCGTCGCCGATGCCGCCCGCGCTCTTTTGGAGCAGGACCCGCGGACCCGCTCCGGCATCGTCGCCACCGCGCAGAGCCACCTCGCCCTCTACCACGACCCCATCATCGCCGCGGCGACGAAGACCTCCGACTTCACCCCCTTCGACCTCGTCGATTCGAGCGTTGCCCCGACATCGCTCTACTTGACGATCGCCCCGGCTGAGCTCGTCCGCCTGCGCTCTCTCATCCGGATCACCTTGAACCAGTTCTGCCAAGCCCTCACCCGCTCGCTCTCCTTCGACTCCGACGCCCGCCGCCGCCCTCTTCTCCTCGTCCTCGACGAGTTCACCGCCTTGGGAAGGCTCGACTTCTTCTCCGCCGCCATCGCCTACCTGCGGGGCTACGGTATCCGCGTCTACATCTCCGTTCAGTCGCTCGCCCAGATCCAGGAAGTCTACGGCCAATACCAGAGCATCACGACCAACTGCGGCGCTCAGGTCGCCTTCGCGGCCAACGACGTACCCACCGCCAAGCTTTTGTCGGAGGCGATGGGGCAGTTCTCCGTCCATTACGACCGCCGCTCCGACAGCGGCGGTCTCTTCGTCAGCCAGCCCAACTTCACCCACACCGACACCTCGCGTCCGCTGCTCACGCCCGACGAGCTGCGCCGCCTCCCCCGAGACGCGGCGATCACCCTCCTCGCCAACCGCCATCCCATCCTCGGGACCTACCACCCCTACTTCAAGGATCACGTCTACGCGAGAAGGGTGCTCCCTCCGCCTCAGGACAAGGCGAAGCTCGAGCACGACTGGAGGCATTGGACAGACTTCTCGGACCCTCAGGCGTCGCAGGAGGTCGACCAGTTGGTGAATCCAAAATATCCGAATTAGGAGGGGAGTGAGAAGGTACGAAAGAGCTAGATTACGCTCTTCGTATAAGTAGAGGTCGATTCGGAGTTAGCAACATTGACGACTTACTCACTTTTGGTGTATCGTGCGTGGCCATGGAACGCTCCGTGGCCGCGCCCCCGTCAGGTTCTCACTTCGCTGAGATCATGGAGCGTCTCTTGGGGCCGGAGGTCTCGGCCCTCCTAGCGGACCCGGACGTCACCGAGCTCTACGTCAATCCAGACGGCCGGGTCCGCGTCGACACCCGTCCCAAGGCCGTCATACGACGGAGCTCGTACTCGAAGCCAACCGCATCCGGGCTTTTCTCAACACCGTAGCGAGCTCGCTCGGCACTCCCTTGGGCGACGCCTCGCCGATGCTCGAGGCCGAGCTTCCCCGGGGGACCTTTCGAGGCGCCCGGCTCCAGGGGTTCGTTCCCCCCTCCGTTCCGGAGGTGACCTTCGTCGTTCGCAATCCCCCGACCCGCGTCTATCGGTTGGACGAGCTTGTCGAGACCGGAGTCCTCCGGCCCGAGCACCGTCTCGCCCTGCGGAGAGCGGTCTTAGAGCGCCACAACATCCTCGTCGCCGGTGGCACCCGCTCCGGCAAGACGACCTTTGCCAATGCCCTTTTGGCCGAGATCGCGGAGCTCTGCCCGGCCGATCGGCTGGTGATCCTGGAGGACACGATCGAGCTTCAGTGCGTGGCGGCGGATCACCTCGCTCTCCGCACCTGCCCCGGCGTTTCGCTCGCTGACTTGGTCCGCGCCACCCTCCGCGCCTCCCCGACCCGGATCGTCGTCGGCGAGGTCCGGGACCACTCGGCGCTCGATCTCGTCGACGCCTGGGGGACCGGTCACCCCGGCGGCTGCGCGACGCTCCACGCGACCGACCCGCAAGGTGCCCTTTTCCGGCTCGATCGGCTCGCCCAGAGAAACGGCGTCCCCTCGCAGCTTCCCGAGATCGCCCGCACGATCGATCTCATCGTCATCACCGCCGGCGACAACCTCGGCCGCCGGGTCACCGATCTCGTCCGCGTCCGCGGACTTTCCGGCGATCAACCCTGTCTCGAAACCCTTTGAAGGAGAGATTCATGGCCCTGCGAAACCGCCGCGGCGTCCTCGTCGTCCGCATCTTCAGCCTGGCGACGACCCTCGCCCTCACCTGCCTCTCGCCGGCTTTCGCCGGCACCGGGGGCGACACCATGCCGTGGAACGGACCGATCGACAAGATCGTCAACAACCTGACCGGTCCGACCGCCAAGGCCGCCTCGATCCTCCTCTTCGTCATCGCCGGCATCGTCTGGGGAACGAGCAATCACGAGCGCGGCGCCAACCGCCTCTTCCAGGCCCTCATCGCCGCCGCGATCCTGCTCGCCGCCCCGACCATCCTCGACACCCTGGGCATCACCGGGGCGCTCCTCTAGAGCCATGCGTCCGCTCCACCAGAGCCTCACGCGCCCGATCCTCCTTGCCGGTGCGGCGCCGGCCTTCCTCGCCTTCGAGGTGATGGCGGGCGGCGCTCTCTACGTCTCGATCGGTCCGCGTCTCCCCGCTCTCCTCGCCCTGGGGCTCCTGGTGACTGTCGTCCACCCGGTGGCTGTCTGGCTCACGAGCCTCGATCCGCTCTGTCTCCAGGTCTACCTGCGGAGCTTGAGCCAGGACTTCTATCCAGCCCGACCCGATCTCGAAGCCCGCAGCCGATCGGTCGTGCCTTCCATCCCCCACGTCCGCTGATGCTCGATTCGGCCCTCTTCTTCGCCGCGGGCGCGGCGGCGCTCTCAGGCCTCACCCGGCTCCGGGAGCACCGGACCGCTCCGGCGGGCCTGTCGGACCTTCTCCCCTGGGCGTTTCTCGTCGCCGAGCGGCCCGCGATCGTCGTCACCAAGGATGGGAGTTTTTTAACCGGCTGGACCTATCGCGGACCGGACACCTCGTCGGCGACATCGGAGGAGCTGGCGCATCTTTCCGAGCGCATCAACCGCGCCCTGCTCCCGCTGGGCGATGGCTGGATGATCCACGCCGACGCTCTCCGGACTCCGGCCGCGGGCTATGCCCCGGAGGGCGCCTTTCCGGACCCGGTGACCCGGCTCCTCGACGAGGAGCGCCGGGGCGCCTACGACGCCCAGAGCGCGCACTATGAGACCGCCTATTACCTGACTCTGACCTACCGCCCGGCCCCCGAGATTTTCGCCAGGCTCGCCGCGCGCTTCGTTCAGTCCGCCCCCAGGGACGCGGACTGGGGAGAGGTGCTCGATTCCTTCATCGAGCAGGCGCAGCTCCTCGAAAACCGCCTCTCGGCGGCCCTCGAGGTCCGGAGCCTGACGCCGACCGAGCTCCTCACCTACCTCCATACCTGCGTCACCGGTCTCACCCATCCGGTCCGCCCGGCAGCGTCCTATCTGGATTTTGTCCTCGCGAGCCAGGACGTCGTCGGGGGCTGGGCTCCCCAGGTGGGGAGCCTCCATCTTCGGGTCGTCGCGATCACCGGCTTTCCCAACGCGACGACGCCGGCGCTCCTAGACGACCTCGCCCGGCTTCCCTACGCATTCCGCTGGTCGAACCGGCTGATCTTTCTCTCCGCTCCGACCGCCAACGCGAGGATCCGCCGCATCCAGCTCGGCTGGTTTCGCAAGCGCCGCTCTCTCGGCTCCTGGATCGGCCAGATGGTGAACAAAAACCCGACCGCCGACGAGCAGCGGACCGATGCCCTCTTCCGCGATGCCGACGCCGACGACATGGTCTCCGATGCTGCCGCGGCCGCGGCCGAGAACGCCTCCGGCGCCGTTCGCTACGTCCACTACACGACAGGGATCGTCGTCTTTCACGCCGATCCCCATCGCGCCGATCAGATCGCGACCGAGATCGTCAAGCTCGTCAACGACCGCGGTTTCGCCGCCCGGGTCGAGTCGGTCAACACCTTCGACGCCTGGCTTGCCTCCCATCCAGGAAACGGCCACGCCAACGTGCGCCGTCCCTTGGTCCATAGCGCCAACCTCGCCGACCTGCTGCCCGTCACCAGCGTGTGGGCAGGACTCGCCCACAACCCTTGCGGATTCTTTCCTCTGGCAAGCCCGCCGCTCCTCTTTGCCGGCACGACCGGCTCGACCCCGTTCCGACTCAACCTCCACCACCAGGACGTCGGCCACACCCTGATCGTTGGGCCGACAGGGGCGGGGAAGAGCACGCTCGTCTTGACCCTGGCGGCGCAGTTTCTGCGCTAGCCCGATTCCTCGGTCTTTCTCTTCGACGTCGGCTACAGCTCGCGGCTCCTGGGGCTCGCCGCCGGCGCCCAGCACTACGACATCGCGACCGCCGAGCCTTTGGCTTTCCAGCCCCTGGCCGGGATCGATTCGGAGTCGGAGCTCGCCTGGGCGACCGACTACCTGGAGCTCCTCATCTCTCTCCAGGGAGTCGAGCTGACGGCGCCACGGCGCTCGGCGCTCTCGCGCGCGCTCGAATTGATCGCTTCCTACCCGGTCCGGAACCGGACCCTGACCGAGCTCTTCGTCCAGCTCCAGCACTCGGATCTCCCGGATGCGCTCAGGCCCTATACCTCCGGGCATCTTCGCCACCTCCTCGACTCCGATCACGACGACCTGAAGACCGGCCGCTTCCAGATCTTCGAGCTGAAACATCTCCTCGACATGGACGAGAAGGCCCTTCTTCCGGTCCTGACCTATCTCTTCCACCGGGTCGAGCAGCACCTCTCGGCCGGCCGCCCCACTCTTCTGATCATCGAGGAAGCCTGGCTGCCCCTCATGAAGTCGCTCTTTGCCCAGCGCATCCGCTCCTGGCTCCTCACCCTCCGCAAGCAGAACGCCGCGGTCGTCCTCGTCACCCAGAGCCTCTCGCAGCTCTATGCCTCCGAGCACCGCCACGTCTTTGTCGAGAGCTGTCCGACCCGGATTCTCCTGCCCAATCCTGACGCCGAGAGCCCGGGGCACGCCCCGCTCTACGCGGATTTGGGGCTCTCCCCGGCGGCGATCGGTCTTCTCGCCAAGGCGACGCCCAAACGCGACTACTACTTCACGAGCCCGGCCGGCCAGCGCCTCTTTCAGCTCGACCTCGGGCCGGTCGCCCTCGCCTTCCTCTCGGCCGCCGAGGGAATCAGCCTTCAAGAGACCGTCGCCCGCGCCGAGGCCCTCCGCGCGCGCCATCCCCTCACCTGGCCGGCCCACTGGCTCCGCGACCGCAACTTGGGAGCCTGGGCCGACCGCTTCCTCCAGATCCAAGGAGCCCGCCCATGAGGCACCGCCGCACCCCGCTCCGGCTCGCAGCCGTTCTCCTCGTCTTCCTCCTGCTCTTCCCGGCAGCCCAGCCGGCGCACGCGATCATTCCGGTCACCGACGCCGCCCACATCCTCACCAACCTGATCTATCACATTATCCATTACCTCCAGTTCGCCCAACAGATCGTCAACCAGTACGAGCAGATCCGCAATCAGGTTCTGCAGATCAAAAACGAATATCAGTCGCTCAAGAAGCTCGACGTCCGCAACTGGCGCGAGGTCTACGACCTCATCGCCTACATGGACTATCTGATGAAGCAGGGCCAGGCGCTCGCCTACAGCCTGGACAATGTCCTGGAGACCTACAACACGACCTTCCCGGGCTACCAGCCATGGAAGATCTACGCCGACGAGAGCCTCCTCCAGGGCCGCCGAGCGCTCGACACCTTCGGCAATACCCTCCGCACGCTCCACCAGGAATACCAGCACGACATCAACGATCAGCTCCTCTTGGAGCGCATCAAGGCTCAGGTCGACGCCGCCCAGGGTCCCCAGGAGGCCTTAGAGGCCCTCAACAGCCTCCAGACCTTCAATGCCCAGGAGCTTTCGGTCACCAAGCGAACGCTCGCCGCGACCGCCAACCTCCATGCCGTTTTCTACGCCCACCAGCTGAACCGCGAGGCGCAGTCGGAGGCCTCGTTCCGCCAGGTTCTGACGAATTCTCTCGCCCAGCCCGGCCCCACCTCGCCCGGCTTTTCCTTTCAACCCTCTTGGTCTCGGTACGGAGGCTAGGCTCGTGCTTCGAACGATACGCGTTCTCCCGATTCTCGCTCTTCTGGGCTTCCTCCTCGTGCCTGCCGCGGCGCAGGCCCAGGTCTTCGACCAGGTCCGCTCCGCCTATGACACGGCGAGCTCCCAGTGGCTTAGCCGCCTTCTTCCTGTGGCCCAGCACACCTTCGCCGGTCTCGCGGTCCTCGAGCTCGCCGTCTCCGCTCTCCTCTGGGGACTGCGCAGGACGGCGATCGAGGAGATCTGCGCCAACTTTCTCTTGAAGTTTCTCGTCCTCTCGTTCTGCTACACCCTGATCACGTTTTTTCCCTTCTGGGTCCCGGCGATCACCCACGGCTTCGAGACCGCCGGTCAGATCGCCTCTGGCTCGACGACCGTCAACCCCACCCAGATCCTGGAAGACGGCGAGCAACTCTCGCTCGATCTCCTCCTCGCCGCCAACGACTTCGGCTTTTTCAGCCATCCGAGCGCGAGCCTCGTCTCGACTCTCGTCGCCTTCCTCGTCTGGCTCTCTTACGCCATGATCGCCGTCCAACTCCTCCTGGTCCTCGTCGAGTCCTACGTCGTCCTCTCGACCGGAGTCTTGTTTCTCGGATTTGCCGGCTTCCGGGCGACCGCACCGCTCGCCGACAACTACCTCCTCTACGCCGTCCGCGTCGGCGTCAAGATCTTCTTTCTCTACGCCCTGGTCGCGGTCGGTACGACGCTCGTCCCCCAGTGGGAGGCGATCGCGACCGGCGCTTCCGCCGCCTATCCGGCCAACTTAAAGCCGATCTACGAGGTTCTCGCCGGCTCCCTCACCTTCGTTTTCCTCGTCTGGCGCATCCCCGGCTTCGCGGCCTCCAACCTGACCGGCAACGCTCACTTCCGCCTCGCCGAGGCGATCCGCGGCCACGTATGAAGCCCGAACCGACCTATCTCGACGGGCGCCGCGCGTTCGAGGGCACCTATTCGGACCTCGCCAAAGGCAAGCGCAATTGGCAGCTCGCGACCTTCGCCTGCCTGGCGTTGCTCCTCTTCGAGACCGCGACTCTCTGCCGGCTGGCGCTCACCTCTCGCTTCACCCCCTACGTGGTCGAGGTCGACCAGCTGGGCCGCGCCGTGGCCTTCGGCCCCGCCGAGCCCATCCGGCGGACCGATCACCGGATCATCGTCGCCGAGCTCAGCCGCTTCGTCGCCAGCCTCCGTACCGTCTACCCCGACCCGACCGCGCAGAGAGACGCGCTGCTCAGGGCCTATCAGTACGTCACGGCCGACGCCCGCGCGTTTCTCGACTCCTACTTCGCCGATCCCGCCCACGATCCGCGCCTCCTCTCCCAGACCGCCACCCGCAGCGCCGACGTCGAGTCGGTCCTCCAGCTTCCGGGCTCTTCTACCTGGAAGGTTCTCTGGACCGAGACCACCACCCCCCGCCTGGGCGCGCCGACGACGACCGCCTGGGAGGCCTATCTCCATCTCCGCCTGGAGCCCCCGTCGCAGGCCGACCGCATCCAGGCCAATCCCCTGGGGATCTGGGTCCAGAGCATCACCTGGTCCCAGATCGCCTCTTCCGCCCCGAAAGGAGCCCGCCCGTGATGAAGCGCAGTGCCCCTGCTGTCATTCTGATTCTCTCCCTCTCGATCTCAGGTTTCGGCCGAAGTGTCGCCGCCCAGGAGATCTTGCCCTCAACTGAAACTCCCGCGACGGCCGGCGGCAATCCGACCTCGCCCGCTGCGACTCCGTCGCCCGTTCCACAACCGCCCCCGCCCCCAGCGGCAGACGATCCGGACGGTGCCCTCGCCTCCGTCGAGGCCTTCAAGACCGGCAGTCGTCCGCCCGTCATCGAGCGCCCCGGAGTCACCCTCGTCCCCTACGGCTATGCGTCAGCGACGCTCCGCTGCGCACCGCTTCGGGTCTGCGCGGTCGAGCTCTCCCGAGGTGAGCAGGTTCTTCATGTCGCGACCGGCGACTCCGAGCGCTGGGCTGTCCAGCCCGCCACGACCGGTGCCGGCGGCGCGACCCCGCTCCTCTTCGTCAAGCCTACGGCCTGCAATGTGACGACGAACTTGGTCGTCACGACCGACCGCCACGTCTACCAGCTTCTCCTGGACAGCCCACCCTGTGACGAGGCCGCGGACCGCGGCTACAACCCTCACCTTCCCTACACCCCGCTCGTCCGCTTCTACCACCCGAACGAGTTTGTTGAGACCTGGAGCCGCGCCAACGCCCGCGCCGCAGATGCGGCCGCTGCGAGCGTCCCGCTCGCCGGCGCCGACTTGGAAGCCCTCAACTTCTCCTACACCTGGCACCCCGAGCACCGCTTCCCCTGGACCCCCGCTCAGGTTTTTGACGATGGCCTCCACTGCTACATCCACCTGCCGAGCCGGCCCAAGGATCTGGAGGCCCCGGTCCTCGCGGCCCTCGACGATTCGGGCAAACAAACCCTCCTCAACTACGCCGTCCGGGGCGACTACTACGTCACCGACCGGCTCTTCCATCGCGCCGTCTTCCTCCTCGGCGACCGCCGCCTCGTCCTCGAGCGCCACACCCGCTGATCCGCCGTCTTCCTACGCCCTTGGAGAGTCCGTCATGCCCGAGACGCCCTTGAGCCCTAGTCCTCCGGCCCCGCGCCGATTGAACAGCTTCGCCCTCGTCCTCTTAAGTCTCGCCGGCGCTCTTTTGCTCGCGACCGTCGTCTACTTCGTCAGCCAACGGCCGATGCCACAGGCACCGTCCGCGTCTCACCCGCACCCCGAGACCCCGGAGGCGGCGGAGCCCGGCTTTCTCCGCAAAGCGCCGCGGTCGTATCCCTCGGCGCCACCAGCGCCGCCAGCTCCTCCAGCATCGCTCCCATCCGGTGTCGATCCCGCGGAGCTCGCCGCCCTCGAGGCCGTCTCCCGGGGAGCGCAGGCCCCCGGCTCCGGCGCGTTTGGCGGCGAGCCTGGCCTTGCCGGAGCGCCACCCGGTTACTCACCCGGGTCGCCCGGGTCTTCGCCAGGCCATTACTTGGCCTCATCGGCAGGCTATGCCTCCGCTCCGCCCAGCCCGCCCGCCGATCCTCGCCGCGAGTCCTACCAGCGGGCTCTCCACGCGCCGATGTCGATTTCGGCCCCAGCTCCCGCTGGCCCCCCGGGAGCGTTCGCCCAAGCCGGTGCCGGGACTCCAGGCTTTTCCCTGCCCGGCTTGCCGGCCCTCCGCATCCCGGGCCTGACCGAGCCGCTCCCCGAGCAGGGACCGCGGGAGGCTGCATCGCCTCCTCAGGATCCCACGGCAGCTTTCCTCGCGAGCTCCCAGGTCCCGCGGGATCGACGCCTTCCCGTGACGCTTGACCCGCCCCTCTCTTCTACCCAACTCGACGCGGGCTCTCTGATCCCGGCGGTCCTCGCGACCGGCATCAACAGCGATCTTCCCGGCGACCTCGTCGCCCAAGTCTCCCGCGACGTCTACGACAGCCGCACCGAGCGGCGTGTGCTCATCCCCAAGGGCTCGCGCCTCCTCGGTCGCTACCAGAACCAGGTCGCCGCCGGCCAGCATCGGCTCCTGGTCGCCTGGGATCGCCTCCTCTTCCCGGATGGCACTTCTCTCCGCTTCCCGGGTCTGCCCGGTACCTCGCTCTCCGGCGAGGCCGGCCTTCCGGGCTCGGTCGACAACCACCTGCCGACCGTCTTCGGATCGGCGCTCCTCCTCTCGCTCTTAAGCGCCGGAGTCCAGCTCTCGCAGCCCCAGGAGTCGGCCACCTTCGGCCAGGCCGCCTCGACCCGACAGGTCGGCGCCGCCGCTCTCGGCCAGGAGCTCTCGACGGTCGCGACGGAGCTTCTGCGCCGCCGGCTCGCCATCGCTCCCACCCTTCGCATTCCCTCGGGGACCGAGTTTCAGGTCTTCGTCCGCGCTGACCTCGCTCTTTCTCCCTATCGCTGACCATGGACTGCCCGGAATATCCCCTCGACCAGATCGCCCCCGATCCGAACCAACCGCGCAAGGTCTTCGACGAGGCGGCCCTCGCCGAGCTGACCGAAAGCGTGCGGGCACGGGGGGTGCTCCAACCCATCGTCCTCACCCGGAATCCGGATCCGGAGGAGGCTCCCTATCTCATCCTCTACGGCGAGCGCCGCTACAGGGCCTCTCTCGCCGCGGGCCGGACCACCATCCCGGCCATCCTCGAAGAGGGCGCGCTCGACCCTGCCGAGCGGCTCCTTCGCCAGCTCGACGAAAACGACATCCGCCAAGATCTCTCGCTTCTCGAGCGCGCCCAGTCTCTCGCTCGCCTCCTCGAGACCTCCGCCCTCTCCCGCCAGGAGCTCGCGAACCGGCTCGGCAAATCAAGCTCCTGGCTGAGCCACTTCCTGTCGATCGCGAATTTCAAGGGGCCGGCCCACGACGCGGTCGCGAGCGGAGTGATTTCCCGACCGGAGACCGGCCGCCGCTTCTCGCGGCTTCCCGAACCTGCCCAGGCCCACCTCCTCGCTTACGCCCGAGCCCGGAATCTCCCCATCACCGCCGCGGTCGTCGCCTCGGCCGAGGAGCGCTACCAACGGCGTGCGAAAGCCCGCGCGACGCCGCCGACCTCTCTCCGGTTGGAGCTTTCTCTCCCGGAGATTCACCACCTGCTTTCCCTTGCCGGTCTCCCTCTCGAGCCCACGCTCGACGGGGCGGCCGACGCTCTCACCAACTACCTGCTGCGGCAGGTCCCAACTCCTACGGAGACCGCCTCATGAGTTTGCGACCTCTTGTCCTCGCTTCCTGCCTCGCTCTGGCTTCGCTTCCGGCTGTCGCCGAGCAGGCCGCCTTCACCCACTACGTCGGCTTCGACGACGCCAACGGTAACGGCCAGCTCGACTGTGGCGAGCCGGTCACGATCGAGACCGGCTACTTCTCTCGAAACGGCGCCCCGAAGACCTCCGGGACGATCACCGCGCCGACCCCGGCGACGGTCAACCTCGCCTATCTCGGCGGCTCGGCTTTCGTCACCTTCGATCGGGAAGTCGGCTGCGTCGCCGACTTTACGAGCGGCCTCGATCCGCACGACACGAGCTTTTCGGCCAGCTTCACCTGTGACCCGGCGATCTCGAATCCCCCGGATCAGAACTTCGTTTCGATCACCTACAAGGCGATCTATGTCGCCCGCGCGGGAGTCCCGGGCTTCACTTCGTCGGTTCTCGTCCAGCCGGAGGGCGGTTCGGTCCTATCCGCGACCGAGCCGCAGACCTTTCCCTCCGCGACCTGCTCCGGTCCGGCGACGCCGCTCAAGGTGACAAAGACGGCGAGCGGCAACGCCGTCCCAGGTTCGCCTCTCACCTTCACCCTGACCGCCACGAACACGAGCTCGACCGGGGTCGGCGGCATCCAACTGATGGACACCGTGCCCCCCAATACGACTTTCTCGCCCTCTCTTTCGAGCCCGGGCTGGGTCTGCACTCCCAGCCCCGGCGCGGGCTCGATGTGCCGAATCCCCATGGGAAACCTCCTCGGGAACTCCTCGGCAACCGCCCTCTTTACGGTCACCGTGGTCTCGCCGTTGGGCGCCGGGGTCTCGACGATCTCGAACACCGGCTGCGTCACGGAAGGCCCGTCCCAGGTCGACGACTGCGCGAGCGTCTCGGTGCCCACCGCCGGCACGCCACGCCTCTCACTCACCAAGTCCCTTGCTTCCGGCAGCGGTTCTCCCGGTGCCACACTGGTCTACAACCTCGCGGTTAAGAACACCGGGAACGCTGGCGCCGGAAACGTCACCCTCTCGGAGAGAGTCCCCGCCAACACGACCTTTTCTCCTTCGGCGAGCGGCGCCGGCTGGCAATGCCAGCCGTCCGACGCCGCCGGCTCGACCTGCACCCTTGCCCTCGGCTCTCTACAGGCGGGCTCCACCCGCTCCGCTCCCTTCGCCGTCGTCGTCAACAACCCGCTTCCCGCGGGCGCCCAGTCGGTCGCCAATACCGCCTGCGCCAAGTCGCCCGACGCGCCGGACTCCTGCCAGACCGTCACCATCCCGACGACCGGCTTACCCGCGCTCAACGTCACCAAGACCCTGACCTCCGGTGACGGCACGCCCGGTACGACCCTTCTCTACTCGGTGGCGGTCCAGAACACCGGCAACCAGGGAGCGACCCTCGTCACCTTCCAGGAGATCGTCCCGTCCAACACCACCTTCGATCCGACGAAGAGCGACCCCGCCTGGAGTTGCAACTCGCCGGCGGCCGGCTCGACCTGCTCTCTCGCCCTCCCCGGCCTCGCCGCCGGCGTCAGCCGCTCCGCGGCCTTCGCTGTCACCGTCGCCAATCCCCTTCCTGTGGGGATCACGACGATCGCCAACACCGCCTGCGCGAGCGCAACCGGCGTTTCGATCACCTGCTCGACCGTGACGGTCACGCCCAACGCCGCGCCACGGATCACCTTGAACAAGAGCTACAGCGCCGGCCCCATCCAGGCTGGCGATCACGTTTCCTTTACCCTCACCGCGACCAACAGCGGCAACCAGGACTCGGAGCCGCTCACCCTCCGGGACACGGTCCCCGCCAACACCACCTTCGACCCCGCATCCTCCTCGCCCGGCTGGTCCTGCAGCCCGGATCTCTCGGCGGGCTCGACCTGCACGATCACCCTCCCCGACCTCGCCGCAGGCGCCAGTCTCACCCGGACCGCCGCCTTCGTCGTCGGGAGCCTTCCGGCCGGCGTCTCCCAGGTCGCCAACACCGCCTGCATCGCGGAGACGACACCCGTCGAGCTGGGCAGAACCCGCGTCTCTTCGACCTGCTCGCAAGCGACCACTCCTCCCGCGGCGAAGGTCACATCGACCCTCACCGCGATCCCGGAAGACACCAACCACAACAGCGCGGCCGACCCCGGCGAGATCCTCGCCTATACCCTGGAGATCCACTGCACCTCGGCGACGGCAGCGACCGACCTCTCGATCACCCCGCACCTTGATCCTGCTCTTCACTTCCTACCCGGTTCGGTCACCGTGAGCGCCGGGACGATCGTTTCCGGCAACCTTCCGTTTGACACCTCCTTCAAGGTCAATGTCTCGACCCTCGCGCCCGGCGCCTCGGTCACGATCACCTTCGCCGCGAAGATCGATCCGGCCACAACCATCAAGAGCGTCGCCACCCAAGCCTTCACCGCCGGCACCAATTTCCCCCTGGATGCCTCGGACGATCCGGCGACTCCGGCTCTCAACGACCCTACCGTCACCCCGCTCTCGATTCCGTTCGTCACCGAGATCCCGACCCTCAACATCTGGGGCCTCCTCGGCCTGATGGTCTCGCTCGGCTGTGCGGGCACGGCGTTTCTCTGGAGGTTCCGGTGAGCGCCACGGACACCCAGCGCTTCGATGAGGCTCTCGACGCTCTCCATGCCGCCGAGAAGCGCCAGCTTGCGCTCCCCGGCGCCCGGAAGCTCGCCGGCCAGCCACGCCGGCGGCTGCTCCACGAGCTCCTCCGACAGGTGATCGAGATCCACCAGCTCGCCGACTCGTCCTCCGACGCCCAGAGGAGCCTCCTCGAGGCCCACTGCGCGGACACCTCGATTCTGCTCGCTCTTCTCGCCGCCCAACCCTGAAACCAATAGGGCGGCCGGGATCTCCCGGCCGCCCCTGGACCTCAAGCCATGAGAGTGAGCCCCTTTGCCGCCTTCCGGCCTTTGGACTTCGACCCGATCGAGGGTCCTTTCCGCCTCTCCTCGAGGCGCACTTTCCCGGCCTGGGAGATCACTCCCGGCGCACCGCACTCCTCGCCGGTCGACTCGCCAAAAAGCTCGGCCAGTCGCCCGCGGAGAGGATCGCCCTGCGCTTGGGCGCCCTCTACCACGACATGGGGAAGCTCCTCGTACCGAGAGAGCTCCTCGCCAAGCCCGGCAAGCTCCTCCCGCCGGAGCTCGCCATTGTCCGCAGGCACGTCTTCCACGGGCTCCGGCTCTTGCGCGACGCGCCCCTACCGCTTCCGACCTATGACTCCATCGCCCACCACCACGAACGCTGGGACGGAAAGGGTTACCCCCTGGGGCTCGCCGGCCCGCGGATTCCTCTCTCCGCCCGGCTCGTCGCCGTCGCCGACGTCTACGACACGCTCCGGAACCCTCGCCCCTATGGCTCCGTCTTCTCCCGCGCCGAAGCCTTGGCGGAGCTCCACCGAGTCGCCGGCCGGCAACTCGACCCCGGCCTCGTCCCCTTCGTCTCTCAGATCTCGGAGGACTAAAAGATCGTGATTCCCCGCCCTGCTCTCGCTCTCGTCCTGGCCCTCGGATCGCTCCCGATCGCGGCACTCTTCGCCCAGCCGCCTTCGCACGAGAGGAACCCGACCGTCGTCTTTCCTCACCCCGGCAACTATGACGTGACTCTCACTGTCTGCAACGCTCAGGGTGCCTGCTCGACCAAGACTCAGACTCTCACCGTGCTCGACCCGGTGCCCAAGATCGCCTCGGCCCTGGCTCAACCGACACCGGTGCCCATCGGCCAGAGCGTGACCTTCTCCGCCAAGGCGACGGGAAAACCGCCCATCGCCTTCCACTGGACGATTACCTCGCCCACCGGCGGCCTGACCTTTCTCGAAGGAAACCCCGTCACCTGGTCGACCGCCCGGCTCGCTCCGGGCTCGTACCAGATCGACCTCCGGGCCGATTCGCCGTCCGGCACCGCGACCGCGCACGCCGGCACGGTGATCCTCGTGCCCGACTCCCCGGCGGCTTTCTGGACCCTGCCCCGTCCTTGTCGTCTCCTCGATACCCGATCGGGAAAGCCGCTCCTCTCGACCGACCCGCCGCGGGTCTTCTCGACCACCGCCTGCCCGGTGCCGGCGACCGCCGTGGCGCTCGCTGCCACCGTCACAGCCGTGAGCCCCACTGCCGCCGGCTTCCTGACCCTCTTCCCCGGCAATTCCTACCCTCCGGAGACCTCGACCCTCACGACCGACCCTGGACACCCTACCCGCTCGAACTTCGCGGTTTTCCCGCTCGCGACCGATGGAAGCGCGACCTTCGCCGCCCGCTTCGGCAGTGGCAAGCCGGCGAGCCTCCACTTGGTCGTCGACGTCACCGGATACTTCCTCCCCTCGCATACCGCCCCGCCCGTCGCACTGGCCTTCGGCTCGCCCCTTTGCCCCACCTTCTGCATCTTCCCAGCGGGGGTGCCGCTCGCCCTTCACTATCAGGTTGTCGGGGCTCCCACGATCTATCGCTACGACTGGAACGGAACCGGTCCGTTCTCGCAGACGAGCGGAACACCGCTCGCCTCCCACACCTTCGCCACGTCCGGCTACTACGCTCCAAGGCTTCAGGTCGCCGCCGGGAGCGCACCCGCCTCGACCATTTCCTTCTCCCCAGCGATCCTCGCGACCGATCCGGTCCCCTCGGCGGCTCCGCCCGCCCCAAGCGGGGTCCGCGCGAGCTTCCTCGGGGTCCTCCCGGCCGATCCGCTCGATCCCACTCAGACCGCGCCCCAGCCGGCCTTCGCGATCTCGGTCGCGAGCCCGCCCGGGAGCACGCTTCTCGGCTGGAACGTCTATTTCTCTCTCGACGGCGCCCCCTGGGGGCTGGTGACGGCCTTACCGCCCGATCTGCCTGCCGGTGCTCCACTCCGTCTGCCACCCTGGGATTCCAACCATCATTCGGCACGAATCGCCCTGGCCGCCATCAACTGGGCGGCCCAGGGGCCGATATCGAGACCGCTGCCAGTGAGCTTCCCTTGATACCGCCCCTCGATCACAGCACCTCGATCGAGGACAGGACTCGCATCGCAGTTATGTACCTGCTATTTGGAGAAGAGACCCATGAAACACGTGCTGCCTTTCAAATCCGCCGAGCGCCGGGTCAGCACCCGGCCCGAGACTCTAAGCGCGGAGAAGCTCATCGAACGCTTCCCGGACATCTTCGATCTCCCCACTCACCGGCAGAACCTGCGGCGTCTCCGCCATTGGATCGAGGGCTCCCGGACGAAGGTGCTGACTCGCAGCGGAAAACGCAGGGAGGTCCCCGGTAATGGCCTGGCAGGCGCCATCATCCGGCACGGGAAGTTGATCTTCATCGATGTCCTGCTCTTCCTCGAATGGTTCAACTCTGGGCGCGGGCAGGGGTGATCCCTTGGACCCACTGCGCAATCTTGGTGTTCAGCTTCTCGTTGACCTGGCTCTGGTGCGCATCGGCCAGGTGGGCGTAGCGCATGGTGGCCTCCGTGGTCTTGTGACCGAGAGCGGCCATGATCTCGGCAAGAGAGTGCCCTTCCATCGCGAGATAGGAGGCATAGGTGTGCCGAAGGTCGTGCGGCCGCATGTCGGCGATCCCCGCCTTGGCGAGAGCCGTGAGCCAGGCGCTCCGCGGAAAGATCGATGGCTTGCCGTTCCGGCCCGGGAAAAGGTAGGCGGTGTCTCTCTGCGGTACTTCGAGCCGGCGACGGACGACCTCCAAGCCGAGGCCGGCCAGAGGAACAAAACGGGGCTTCTCGCTCTTGGCGCGCTCGGCCGTGATGACGAAGCCTCTCTCCTCGAGGCGAATGTCTCGCCGGCGCAAACCCATGATTTCCCCGACGCGGCAACCGGTCGTCAAGAGGAGGGTGATCACGTCGAGCAGGATGCGGCTGGAGCTCTGGGAGCAGACATCGAGAAGACGCTCCAACTCGGAGCCCGCCTCGTCCATCGGATGCGAGAGGTAGCGGACCCGCTTCGGCGGCTCTTTGAGCCGCTCCACGTCGAACACCGGGTTGCGGTTGACCAGCTTCACCTCGGGGGACATCGCCCAGGAGAAGAGCGAGGAGAGCGTGATCAGGTAGCGGTTCACGGTTGCCGCAGCGTAGGCCCGGCCATTTCGCTTCTTGGCGCCGGCCAGCTTGAGCTTCCCTGCCGCGATCCGCGCAGCATCGATGTCCTTCACGGGCGTTCCACCCAACTCGGCTTGCCAGAACCGAAGGTGACGCCGGTAGAGCGCCGCAGAGTCGGGTATACCGGGGAGGTACTCCGTGTCGTAGCGGTCAATCACCTCCCCGAAGGTCATCGCTTCGGAGCCGCGTTTGCCGGTCCGGATCTCTTGCTCCGCCTGCTTTGCGCATTCCTCCGCGCAATTCCGCGTAGGACAGCTGCCCGATTGCCGCCCCAGGCTCGGGGGAAGAATCCATTGCCACCGGGTGCCGCTCGGGTACTTCCGCTTTCGGATTGTGGCCACTACTTTTCGCCTCCTATCTTGAATGTTGGTACAATGTGCGCCATGAAGTCAAGCCATCTCAACAAGACGGACCGCTTTGCAATGAGGGTCACCCCAGAGCGCAAGAAGCGGTGGGAGCTTGCGGCTGAGCGGCATGGACTCAGCCTTTCCGCATGGGTAGGAGTTGTCCTGGACCACGCCGCGGACGGGCAGCTGGTCGTGGTTGACCGGCCAGCTGAGGCTCGGGACAAGATATGAGTCGCCTCGACGTAGATATCCCCGCCTCCGACTCCACCTCCTTGGGAAGGGCGCCTGTGACGCGGGGTGTGACGCGGTGGGTCCAAACGGCGATTGGAGGTGAGCCAAGGGCTTGCCGAGCGGCCGGGACTTACCCCTCGGCGGGGGCTGGAATCGTCCTGGACCAGGCCACGGACGAGGCAACGGGTGGTTGGCGACCTGCCTATCGAGGCTCGGGACGCAGGACGGGAGTCATCGCCACGACGCCAAGGGCCGGAGCCCCTGGCTCGGTCTCTTCCGGATTCTGCCTGTGACGTATGTGTGACGCGGCGGGGTCCCAACAACGACTGGAGGTGAGCTAAGTGCTTGATTCTATTGGTGCGGCTGAGAGGACTCGAACCTCCGACCTTGAGTTTAGGAAACTCCTGCTCTTTCCACCTGAGCTACAGCCGCAGTGCTTTTTTTTCAATAGTTTGCGGCGCCCACATTGGCAACCGCTCAATCGCTTGGCGGAGATGTGGCGGAGCGGGATTTTCGGTCTTTCCTCACCCCTCCATGTTGCCGCCTGGCACTACTTTGAACTTCCCGCCCGAAGCGATCGAGGCTGATCTTTCAGTATGCGATTCCCTTTCACATCCGCCATCTCCGGCTTTCGGACTCTCTGCCGCTCGATCGCCTCTTCCGCCACCACGCGAAGCCAGTCCGCCAGCGGTCGCCTAGCCGCCTTCGCCGCGCGCTCGAAGCGACGCTTCTGCGAGGCCGCGATCGGTACTCGGATGCTCGCGTCCATCCGCTCAGCTTTCTCCCGTGGCATGTTGGACATGGTATGTCCATCGCGTGCTAGAGTCAAGGAAATGGCGACCTACCAAAAGCGCAGAGGCGGCCGCTGGCGCTGGGAGATCAATCTCGTCGGCTATCCCCGCACGTCCGGGACGTGCCCCTCGAAGGCCTGCGCGGTCAACTGCGCCCGCGAGGCCGAGACCGAATTGAAGGCGGGCCGAACCCTCCGCGGCAGAGTGACGCTGGCGGAGGCGATCGACCGCTACTCCGAGCAGTACCTCCCCAAGATCCCCGACTCTGCCCGGCTCTATGCCCGCCACCTGGCCTACTGGCGCGCCGAGCTCGGGGTTTTCGCTCTGGGGGCCATCAACCCTCAGGCGATCGCGGCCTGTAAGATGCGCCTCGCCGCCAGGACCTCGACCAAGCACGCGCGGCCGATCTCGCCAGCCACGGTCAACCGGTATCTCATCACCCTCTCCTCCCTCTACTCCTGGGCGGTCTCGGCCGAGGTAGGACTGGCGGATCACAACCCGGTGTCCCGGGTGGAGAAGTTGAAGGAGCCCAAGACGCGAGTCCGGTACCTCTCCCGCCCGGTCGACGAGATCGGGAGCGAGTTCGAGCGACTTCTGGGCGCCTGCTCGAAGAGCGGATCCAAGGTGCTCTTCGACGTCGTCGTCCTGCTTTTGACCACCGGGTGTCGAGTGCGGGAGATCATGACTATGTCGCGGCCGAATATCCGCTTGGTCGATTCCGGTTTCCTCATCCCCGCTGAGATCGCCAAGACCGAGGAGCCGCGATGGGTCCCGTTGACCGGCATGGGTCTTGAAGTCGTCCAGCGGCGCCTGGAAGTGCCGCGGATCGACTCGCCATACCTGTTCCTGGGGCATAAGGGAAGACCGGCGACATTTCCACGTACCGCCTGGCTAACCGCCCTCAAAGCGGCCGGCATCCGAGATCTACGCCCCCACGATTTAAGGCATACCTATGCCTCCTATCTCGCGATGGAGGGGCACTCTCTTCCTGAGATCATGATGGCCCTTGGCCACAAGTCGATGGACGCCACCATGCGCTACGCCCACCTCGCCAAGGGGCATCAGAACCGGGTAAGCGAGGGAGTGAATCAGAGGATGTCCGCATGGGTCGGTGAATTCAAGAAGTAGCTACCGTCCCCGGTGCCCCTCCAGCCACTCCTGAAAGAGTGTGGCGTCGATGAGGATCGACCTCCCCTGCCGAAGGATCGCCGGACCCAAGCCGTTTCCCGGTAGCTCCCTTCTCCGTCCGCCCTGGCTTACCGCTCGCGGCGAGGCCTTGGAGATCCAGTCGCGGAGGCTCCGCCCCTTGACGGCCGGAAAGCGTTCGAGGAGTTGCGCGGTGGTCACCAGATCGGGCGCCGCTACTGCGAGCGGTGGTTTCGTCCGCGAGAGATGCTCCACTTTGGCCTTAAGGGTCTCCACCTCGTGAAGCAACTCGGCCACGACTTGGGGAAGCTCGGCCAAGGCCCCTAAAGCCTCGCTCAACTGGAGTGCAGAGGCGACTTGCTGCCAGCGCTCGATCTTGGTTTTCATGCAGCCTCCGTTTCCGTTGGCGTTGATGCCCCTCGAACCAAGCTGCACCGCCCAGGGATCTCGAACAGGCGGGAGTCCAGAAACTCTCCCGCGGCGTTGCGCCCGTTCCGCCTGATCTCCCCGATCACCCTTCCCCCTCGCCTTATCGCCGCTCTCTCCCAAGTACGCGCCGCAGGGTTACCAATAGAGACGTTATAGTGCACATAGTCAAATGCGGTGCAAAGCGAGTCGATGAAGGTCGAGAGGTCTCGGAGGTAGGCTAACCCTTTTCGGCCATGCACGAAGCTTAGAGCCGCGGCTCCATCGGCGACGTTGAGATCTCGGTAGACGGTTGCCGCAAAAAAGCCGAGGATTTCCTTTCGGTCTGGAGTCAGGCTTACCCGCTCAATGGCGTCCCAGTCTCCGTCGTCGGAAAGCTTCGGCGTCCAGGGTGACGCGGACCCGCAACGGAACCACCGGTACCGGTCGAAGTCTTCACGAAAGGCGCGCTCCCAGGCTAGCTTTAGAGGCTCCTCAGATAATTTCGCTGGCAAGATCAAGCCGCTTCCTCCTTTCGCATGGGACAAGCTCTCCGGTGCCCAGCCTCTCCCGAGGGGCTGGCGAACACCCTCCCACACCCTTGAGAGCAGGGGAACGAGGGAGGCTCGTGAGGGGCTGGAGCAACCCTCGAACCCCCTGCCAGCCCTAGACCTATGTACCCTGAGGGGCTGACGAGCCCATGCTCAGCATCCTCGGCAACCCCCTCGCGAGCCCCTGCGGCTGCGAGCACAAGCCCGGCCGCCATGAGGTCGGGAGCGAGAACCGCAGCCCAACTCCAGGCCCACCGGAGCTCGGGAGAGGCGAGGACGGAGGCGAACCCCTGTGACCCCAAGCCGGCGACGATCGCTGGGGTGATGAGGACGCCGGTAGAGAGGAGGGCGGAGACCCAGAAGAAGCCGAGGAGCCCTCGCCTCCCCGGCTGGCGGGCGATCTCGTGGGCGAGGGCGGTAGCCCCGCCGGTGAGCACCAAGGCGGTGGCGACCGCGGCGACGGTGAGCCAGGTCGCCCGGGTTGAGGGGTCGATCGAGATCCCGTCCGCCTGAAGGAAGGCCAGAGCCAGGCGAGGAGCGGTGACGGCGACCGCGGCGGCGGCGATGTTGACAGGGAGCCTCATGCGGCCTCCTTTGCCGTGCGGTCGACGATCCGGATCTCTCGCCGAGCCAAGGCATCGACCTCCGCGAGGGCTCGCGTCGGCTCCTCGCTTCGGCTCACCAGATATTCCTGGATCGCAGCCGGCGGAAGCGTTCCGCTTGGCAGCGCGATCGCGAACGCCTCCGCTGCCTCCAGAGGCTCCTCGGGGAAGAACCGCCGGAACATGCCGGCGATCTGTTCGGCGACCGCATAGCCCAGGTGAAGGCGGACGTCGATCCGGCCGTCACGATCCAGCGCCGCGTCCAGCTTCTGCGCCTGGTTCGTGGTGACGAAGAGGAGCCGACCCTCACCCGCCAGCGGGCCGTCCAGGGCGTTCAGGAGCCCGCTGAGGGTGACGGAGGCTCCCGGCTTGCCGAGTTGCTCGTCCAGATCTTCCAGGAGGAGGATGGAACCGACCGGGAGCTTGCTCAGGGCGAGGATCATTTGCCGGTCGCTGAACTCCTTCCCGGTGAGGTCGAGCACGTAGAGAGGCAAGCCGAGGTTGTGGGCAAGGGCTCGCACGAGGGACGTCTTGCCGGTGCCCGGCGGACCCTCGGCGAGGTAACCCCGGCGCCAGGGGATGCCGCGGTCGGCGTACCACTGCCGGCGGGAGAGGAAGAGCTTCGCGTCCGCCACGAGGCGCTCGACGGTGTCGCCCGGGAGGACGACGGAGGAGAGCGGCCGCGGCGCGCCGATCGTGAGCCGCTCCCATCCGGAGTAGCCGTCCGAGAGGAAAGCCATGTGTTTCTTGGCGATCAAGCCCCGAGCGTACTCCTGGGCCTCGCGGAGAAGCTCCTGAGCGATCTCCTTCGAGCCGAGGACCCAGAGCATGAAGACGTCGCGCTTCGGGGTGTTCGGGGTCGCCTCCTCGCGGCTGTGCCGGATGAGGAGCCATGTGTCCTTGTGGCGGAAGAGGTGGGGACCCAGGCCCGGCTCGAAGAAGAGCGGGCTGAGGCGCTCCTCCTGTTCGCCTGGCCCGAGGAGGCTGCCGTGCAGTACGGTTGCCGCCTGGCGCTTGCATTTGGCTCCGTAGGGAGTATCCGCGAGCCAGATCCCGAGCCAGTAAACCAGGTCGGGCTCTCGCACTTCGATCTCCGCGATGAACCGCCGCCGAAGCGATCCAAGCGCGAAGAGTAGAGTCTGGCCACCGTAGCGAACCGCGGCCGCGATAGCACCGAGAGCGAGGCCTCCGGAGAAGACTTGATTGCCGGTCAGATTCATCCGCGCGTTCCTCCCTGGGATTCCCACTCGCGAAGCTGATCCTTGGTATGCGCATGAGGCCATGCCTTACCGCAGAGGAGGCAAGACAGCGGATGGACGACATGGCGGACCGCGAGCCGGTCTACGACCTCGACCGGGTAAGCGACGGCTTGGCCGCCGTCACGGCAGATTCGCGCGGCCTCCTCGGCGGTGTATCTGCCCGCTCGCGCGAGGTCGCAGACGTATCCGCCGGAGTTTGGACCCCACCAGAGGCAGTCGTTGCCGGCTACCTGGCCGCGGTTGAGGATGTAGAAGAGGTGCTCCGGCGCGACGAACGGGCTCTCGGTCGTCAAGGCGACCGGCGGCTGTGTCCCCCCCGAGATGATGTGCAGCCAGACCGGGCCGCCGTTCATGAGCCTTTCGAGATCCTCGGCGGTCGGCTCCCAGCGGGAGATGCAGCGATCGCCGTCCGTCCAGACTTGGAGGGTGCCGCACTCCTCCTCGGACATGCCGCCGGGGGCGGTCAGGGCGCGGTTGCTCTGGGGAAATGGTGTCGGGTTCAAGAGATCACCTCCGCAGCCCTTTGGGCCGCCTTCTTTCGATTCACTCGGAGTTGTCCGAAGTTCGTCCACCAAGCGGTGAAGGCAGCACAGGACTTCGTACACTTGCCTGCCTGGCGGTCCTCGCAGTCGGAAAAGTGCTGCTCACGGTCCACCGCCTTGGCGAAGCGGCGCAGGAGCTTCAGTTCCTCCATATCGGTGTTGTTCAAGTAGCGCCCTCCCTAGGCTCCAAGAGCAGCTCGACATAGAAGAGATCGAGGCCGGCGAGCTCTTTGATAAAGCCGGCCGGAACGTCGACCCTGCCGTGATGGCCGACCGGGGCTCTCCATTCGCGGATCTGCCGAGCGGCTCCTTCGTTTCGTCAGGCCGGAGAACCACGGAGCGCTCAAGCCTCACCTCCCCGTGCTCGGATAGCAGCGGCGAGAGCCTTCGAGCAGTCGATCCAGTGATAGGACTTCCCGAGCTTCACCACGGCATCTCCCTCTCGCTTCGCGGTCTCGGGGATCGAACCGCAGGAGCAGCCAGCCGCCTCGACCAGGGCGGCGCATGCCTCCCGCTCCGCTCTACGGATGCTCTCGTCATGCTGGCGGCCGATCTCGTCTGCGAGATCTGCCGCCCTGGCGGCCAGTTGCTTCTCGGAGTAGGTGGTGACGCCATGGGCAATTCTGTCGGCACGGAGAGCAGAGACCTCCTTGGTCAACTGCTCGATCCTCCCGATGGGAAGCTCGCTCATACCAGACCTCCTTCTGCGGCTTCCGGCCGCCGGTTCCATGGCTGAAAGGCTTTGATTTCACATCGCCTCCAGGTTGTAAGTAAGGTTGATTCTCACCCCTTCGTCGTCGTTGTCGGGTACCGTCCAGATCGATATGCTCACGCCCGCACCTCGGCGCCCAAGCTTCCGCAGGCGTGGCACGGCTTGCCATCCGGGAAGGTGCGACACATCCCTGGCCGCTCTTCGTAGGCCCCGCAGAGTCGGGTCGCCTCGTTCCAATGGCGGCAGGTGAACGCTCGCCAGACCGTCCACCACCCGAGCCTTTCGCGAGCCTCGGCGCCGTAGCTGTCCGGGAATTCGCCTTCGCCCGCGAAACCCAAGCTCCGAAGCCGCGGGCCGATCTCCTCGGGAAGCAGCTCGATCAGCATGTCCAGGAAGAAGAGGTCGCCTTTAATCGCTTTCTGCATGACGGCTTCGGATGGGATCGTGAAGACGGCGCAGCACTTCCCCGTGCACGAGTCGACGATGACCGGGAGGCTCATCGTTTGTTCCAGGGGTCGAAGTCGAGACAGAGAATCGGCTTCCTCATGCCGCCCGTCCTTCCTCGGCCACCCGCACCGCCCACTCTCGGTATTTGGAGTCGAGCGTCTCCCAGATCCCGGCGATCTGCTCCAACCGCGCGTCTAGCGCCATCGTCCAGTGCTCGGCTTTGACGGCCTCCAACTTCAGGCCAGAGATTCGGTAGGAGAGAGCGTCGAACCGCATCGGGACCGTCCCGAGGACGATCTTGGCGGAGAGGATCTCGGCTCCCTCTTCAAGGTGCCGGTGTAGCTCGTTCAGGACCCCGCCCGTGAGCTTCAAGCGGGCCTCTCGGGTGGCGAGGTGGACCGATCCCTGCTCCGGCTCGACCAGGACTTCCGGGTCCTCGATCAGGGCGGAGAGGAACCGGCAGCCGAGGACCGACTGGCCGGGTTCTTTGGGGAAGACAATGTCGCTCGACTCGTCTGCCTCCGGGGCTTCGTCCAGCCAGGGGGCCTTCCAGTCGGCGGCGACCTCCGCCTGGCGGAGCAGCGTGAGGACTGTTCCGAGGTGTCCCTTGGAAGTGCTCCCGATGTAGAGGAGCGCCCCGTCGATCACGCACTCGACCAAACTCGACTTCGGCCGCTGGCCTACGAGGAGCTCCGCCTCCGCAAGGGCCTTCAACTCCTTCCGCTTCTTGGGGCCGACGAACGGCGCGCCGGTCTGCTCGATCTCGCTCTTGACCAGCTCGCGCACTCGCTCGCGGACGGCGGTTGCATCTGGTGTGCGGCGGTCGATCCGGACGCGGAAGGCGTAGCGGCCGATGCCCACCTCGAAGGGGGCGTCGAGCTCAAAGGGGACGATTCCCGAGCGCTCCCGGACCTCGGAGCCGGGCTCGATCTCGTAAAAGGTGACCGCCTCGAAGTCGGGGCCTTCGGACGGAACGGCGACGTTGCAGCGGGTGACGTTGACGGACTTGCCGAGCAGCCCCATCACGCGGCTCTCTTTCCGATCGCCGGAGCGAGACAGCGCGTAAGGTCGAGCACGAAGTGAACCTGGATCTTCCAGTGATTGAGGTGCCACCGCGGGTGTTGCCACCAAGGGCGAGCTTGGCGCAGGACCTCCCGCGCCAGAGTGCAGTAAAGCCGGAGGGCGGAATCCTTACGATCGACCTCACAATCGATGGCGCTGTTCGAGTGCCAACCCGAAAGGAAACACAGGCTTCCGCGGACATTGTCCACGGGGGACATCAGGAACTCGACGGCTATCCGAGTGGCAGCTTCCAGGGAGAGCCGAACCTTGACCACCCGGGCCACGAGGAGGACCGCCTGCCGGAGAAGCGTTTCCGCCTCGGTCGGTGAACTGGCCTGTTTTGCGGTTTCGGCGAGGAACCAGGGGCGCTTCGCCTCCTGGCTCGCGAGGTACCTAAGGCTCGATAGGTGGGCCTTCGACAAGTTCGGGCGAAACCAACCGCAACTGTCGTCGGTGCCGTCCGATTCCGGATCTCGGTGCCATACGGTCACCAAAGGCGGCCAGTAGCGCTGGGACTTCGCGTCGGTGCGACGGACGGGATACGGGCGTTTGATCTCGAAGGCTACGGTCATAGGGTCGTGCATGTCACTCTTCCTTTTCTGCGCTTCAGGCGCTTGTTGACGCTGGTATTTCTAGCGGCTGTTGACGAATCGGCTCCCGGACGTTCAAGCTCCGGAACTTCTTCAGGTAGGAGCAGGACAGGCAGAGGGGATACCGCGTCACCGCCCCGAGAAGAACCTCGGCCGGGGCATGGGCGGCTTCACCTTCCGCCAGCCAGCGGTTGGCGATGGGGTTCCACTGGCAGCCGGTCACCACTCCCCCTTTCCGGTGAGCCACTCCCAGACCTCGACCACGACGTCGCCGTGGCACCAGGAGGGCTTACAGGAGCAGACCAGGTGGGTGTTGGGGTGGATGGCGTTCAGCGCCGCAAGTACGTTAGGATCGCGGGCCTCGACCTTCGCCCAGATCCACTCGCGGTAGAGGCGCATCGCCTCCTCGGCGCCGTCCTCGCGGGTGCTAACCGTGTTTCCCAGGGGCGTACCTCGGCCGATGTAGACGTTCGGCTCCGGGAGGGCCTTGCCGTGGTAGTGGTGGCGGTTGATGACGGTCGGCGAGACCGCGCCCACGTTCACGAGAGCTTCACCCCGTGTGCGTGCGCGAGCAGGAGGTTACGGAATTCGTTCGCGGTCTCGGGGCGCTTCTCGGCGGGGAGCAGGTTCCAAACCCCGAGCACTCGGTCTCTACCGAACTCTCGGAAGAGCCGCGTGGGATCGAACTTCAGCGGGCGGTTGGTCGCCGAGGACACCAACTCATGCACCCTCGCGACAAGGGGCGGTGGTGGGGCCGGCTTCGGATTCTGGGAGACGACTACCGGCTTTGGGGCCGACTTTGGGGGGGGCTGGACGACAGACCGCGCCGCTTGCGCCTCATCCCTCCGCGCATTCGCCTCGCGGCACAGGATGTCGAAGGTGTTGGGGTCCAACAATCTCTTGGCGGCTTGAAAGAAGAGCTTGCTCCAGGCTTCTCGCTGGAGAATCTCCGAAGCACCGAGATCTCCGCTCTCTGCCGCGCTCTTCAGTCGGAGATTCAAGCGTGCGATACGCGGGGTCAATTGAGCAGTCGCCGCGGGCTCGTCAGCCAAGAGCACCAGCAACTCGTCTTTGTATCCTCGGAGGGCTTCGGATGACAGGTCGCCGCCGAGTGCCTTGTCGATGCGGCGAATTGTCTCGTTGACGCGCACGCTCGAAGCCGCCTGCATCTTGGTCAGGAGTCGCATTTTGAGTCCTCTTGTCCGTCAGAAATGTCGGTGAGACGAAATCCTACGCAGGTAGGACGGCGTCCGCTCCTTGAAGCTCGCTTGAACTCCTCGGCGGTGCAGACAGCTACGACTGTGCCGCGAACGAAGACGACGACGCGGTCGATCTCTCCGTGAGCCGACGAGAGGCGGATGACCAAGCCTCTCTTGAGCATCCCTGCCCGGATCGCCCGGCGGCGGGAGTCCGCGAGATCGCCGTAGCGGTGCTTCACAGTTGAGCCTCCAGGGCCGCGCGGAAACCGGTACGGACCCGCTCCAAGACCTCCCCTTCGACCTTCCAGAGCCCCTGCGCGCCACGGCACGGCACCGGCTCGATCGCTATAGGATCTTCAAGTGTCCAGCCGATCGGGCCGGAGAACCACATGCGGGCCTCCGCCGTGACCGATCCTTCTACGCAGCGGCCGGTGACCCGCACGAGACCAACGATCCGGCCGCCCGTCCAGTCCGTCTTGTCCGGTACCGGGTAGCCCATCTCCCGCAGGGCATCCGCGCCCCGACTGTCCCAAGTGGCCCCCGAGTGGATCGCGATGTAGCGGCCGACGATCGACCGCCAAGGCGGCCAGGTGCGGTTCTCCAGGTCTTTGGCCTCCAGATCCTGGCGATACGGCCGCCAGGGCGCGACGATCGCCCAGCACCAGGGTCGATGGAGGGTCAGGGCGTAGAGGGTGCGTCTCATCACCAGTTCTCCCTCAACTCCCGATCCCGCTCCTCACGCTCGAAGATGTCGATCTCATCCTCGGGGAGAGACTCGTCAAAATCGCCGGGGAAGCCATCAGGATCGGGACTTCCATCCCAGTCCTCGTCCTCGATCAGGGAGACGAGATTCCGGCTCATCGGGTCGCCTCCCAGAGCACCGGCTCAAGCGCATAGGGCAGGTACAGCGGATGCCCGGGCTCGCCGTCCTTCGTCACGCGGAGGACGTGGAGCTCGAAGTTGGCGAGCAGTGCCCGGACCTGCGCACTCCGTCCTCGGTGGTACCCGTAGGCACCCCAGGCACAGATGATCCGCCCGGCGCCTTCGGCTGCCTTGACGATCGCGAGATCGTTGTCCGGCCCTACCGGGTCAGGGTGGTATTGCAGGGCTCCGGGATCGGTCGACCGGAAGGCGAAGAGGTTGACGACCTCGACTGCCGGGAAGCCCCAAGTGCGGGCTCGGTGCTCGCAGCGCTCCACGGTTGGGTCGTTGTGGTGGGCGTCTGCCGTGCTGGGGTTGAGCATCACCCAGAGGCAGGACCGCCCAACTGCCCATCGCCGATAGAGGTGATACCGGTAGACCTCATCTGCCGAGAACGTGGCGCCAGCGTCCGAATTGAAGAGAGAGGTCTGGATCATGGAACCGCTTCCAGGAGCCGGGATTCAGGCCCTCGTCCGATCCATTCATCCGGCAGGTAGTCTCGCCACAACAGCGCGTACTCAAGACAGTTGGCGCAGTTCTTGTGCGGGTGTCCTGGAAGCGGTGCCGAGCGCCGACCAGAGGAAGACCAGGCCATGGAGTCGGCGGAAACCAGGGAGTCGCCAGCCCCTCGTAAGCCGGTCGTCTTCACCCCGAATCCGTGCAGGCGGAGGTGGTAGAAGTTCGCCAGTCCCCGGAAGATCGCCGCAGCTGTGAGACCTGCCTGACGTCGGCAGACGCTGCCGACTCCCACGAGAGGAAAGCTCGCGAGGTCGATGCCGGCTGCCGCGTATTGCTCGACGTGGGAGAAGTACTGAAAGACGCCCCACCCCTGGAGGACTGGAATCCAAGGGAGATCCGGGGCAAGCGCCTGGAGCTCCAGGTAACTGGCGATCGTCCGCCGCTGATGCTCGGCAACGCTCAACCCCGTGCGCTCGATCATCGCCGGCTCGCACATCCAATCCTGGGGGGCGGCCCACTCCATTCGGCCGATCTCATCCCGGAAGCGGCGGACCTCGGCGGCGTAGGTGGCGGCCGAGACCGTGAACCGGCCGTGCATGGCGATCTCGGTGAAACCGCCGGAGTCCAATGCCCAAGGGCCAATGGCGCGCGGGAGCTTCTTTACCCCGGTCAGCCGCCGTCGGGAGACGAAGAGGGGAACGTCCGTCAACCGCAGCCAGTGGGGCTGGTGGGTGCCGAGGTAGAAGCGCCTCATGGAGCGGCCTCCCAGAGCAGGCGGGGAATGCCATCAACGCCGCGGTCCTTCCGTGGCCTACTCGGCGTCGTCCATCCGCGTCTCGCCGGCAGCTCTCCGATCAGGCGCCAGCCCGCGGCCCGGAGGCTCGCCCCGCCCTCCTCGCGCTGGGTGTAAGTCACCAGCCGCGAGAAGCCGAGCGCCCGGGTTGCGCGCCAGGCAGCGGCATAGAGGAAAGAGCAGGCGTTGCGGGTGCCGTCCGTCGCGAGCCGGGTAACCTCCAGGGTCGCCCCGTCGTCGAGATGTCGCGAGACCGGCCGGGAGACGATCGCCACTCCCACGAGCACGCTTGCCACTGCGGCGCCGAGGCTGAACTTGTGCCCCACCGGCTGGGCGTGGTGGCGGTGCCACATCGCGACGAAGGCCGCGGCATCGGCAAAGCGGACAGGGACGAGGACGAGGCTCATTCCGGCCACTCCGGAGCCTCTTCAATGGCCTCCCGCAACCTAGCGCCGCGGAGCACCTCGTCCACGTCGGCGAGCCGGACCCAGACCGCCTCCTCAAGTCGAGCGTCCGGCTCTTTCGAGTCTGCCTTCCAAAGCGCAACCATCCCGGCCCGCACCGTCATCCCAACGCATCCGCCGCGGTCTTCCGGGTTTCCAACAGCCCTCCAGTACTCCCCGAGGGCGATAAAGAAATCCCACTTTTCGAGCGGTCGAGGAGCGGCCTTGAACCTCCCGTTGCGGTCTCGATCCATCACGGCCGCACCTCCACAAAGGAAGACGGCGGAGCCTCTCTCCACTGCCGGCCAGCGGCCAGCATCGCCAACTCCTCGACGAGCCCTTGCGTGTAGGGCATCCGCCTCCAGGGTCCCCGCTCAAAGTAGGAGCGTTCGACGACCGCGGTGCCGCGCACGACGCGGAGGCGGTAGGCGTGGGTGTCGGCGCCGAGCCAGGAGTGGAGTACTCGGCCCTTACCCTGGGCGGCCCGCTCCTGCCCCTCCGTGGTTTGGAGGCTGATCCTCCGCGGCCGGGTCAAGTCGCACTCCCTTCCCTGCACATCTCCCGGAGCCGCTCGGCCCCGACCTCGTCGAAGGCTTCCCATCCGATCACGGCGGCGAGGTACCCTCCAGCGAAGAAGAGAGCCTTCTCGGGGGAGTTCTTTTCGAGAGCGATCTCGTAGGCCCGGTGAGCCCCGACGAGGCCGCGGTTGAGCAGATTCCTCTCCGAGCGAGCCGCCAATACCTCGCCGTTGGGTGCCGTCGAAAAGCTCCTTCCGCAAGCACTGCACTCCCATCGGGTCTTTCCATTTTGGAAGCCCTTCCGAGCCACGGGGACGTTGCAGCCGTGGATACAGGTCGGACGCTTCCCAATCGGGGAATCGGGTCGACCCTTCGCGGCTCGACTCTCCCGGGCCGCGGCGGAGGCCTTCTCGGTCCTCGCCTTCAACTCCTCGGGCGAGAGATCCGCGAGCCGGCGCCGGAGCGTCCTCGTCATCTTGGCGACTCGCTCCGCCTTCGCCGCCGGAGATGCGGTCCACGGCTTGCGGGGAGCCTTCTGGACAGCTACCGAGGCGATCGGCCGGGGCGGTGCGTGGACTGAGATGACCTCTCCGGTTCCGCGCAGTACCTCTTCGAACGAGAGGCTCCGCGATGGCGCAAGCTCGGTCAACTTACGGCGGCGTGGCCGGAGATGTTCGGGCACTTCGCCCTGGAAGTCCTCTTCGCGGACCGCTTCGGAGCGGTCTGGACGGCCGAGGTAGGGGCTCTCTGCGATGATCCGGACGCTCACGCGACGCCTCCCTGGAAGAGCACACCGCGAGCGAAGGGCTGGACCCACACCGGCATGGAGGACAGAGTCCAGGTCTCTCCCGCGCGGGACAGGAGGATGGCGAGCCCCGCGGCCCGCAGCGTGGCGGCCATCGCCGGCGGGGGGATGGCGTTCCCCACCCACTCGGAGACCTGGGTCGCGGAGGCTCCAGCCACCGAGGCGGGAAAGTCCTCCAGGTCCGTCGGGCTCGACCAGCCCCTGGAGGGCGGCCCGTTCGAGGACGGTCATGGGCCGGTGCCACGTCCCGTCCAGTGCGCGGATCACCAGGACGCTGCGCTCTTCGGTCAGGATGGAGGGCGACCGCGGATCGGCGATCGCTGGTGCCCCACTGCCGACCTGAGTGCTCCCGGTGATCGTTCGAGCGACGCTATCCCACTCGGCGACCCGATACTTCGAGGAGGAAGCGCCAGGGTGCCAGTCGAAGCGCGGATCACCGATCGCGACAGCGCCATTGCCGGTCGCAGCGGCTCCGATGACCGTCCCGGCCGTCTCATTCCAGGGAGTGACCTTGTACTTTCCCTTGCCCTCCCAGGTCGTAGTGGACCGCGGATCACCGATCGAAGCGCCCCCAGAGGTCGGGGTCTGGCCCGCGGTGATCGCCACCGATGCTTCGTCCCAGCGGACGATCCGGTAGACGTTGTTGTGGCGCACCCCGTCCACCCGCGGGTCGTCGATCGACCAGGGGCCGTTGTCGTAGCGGCCGCCGGTCACCGCTCCGGACGGGGAATTCCAGGGAGTCACCCCGTAGTGGCCACCGCTTGCGTAGGGCGCTCCATCCGCCCGGTCCCAGGGGAAGCGCGGGTCGGGAACAACCGCGGCGCGGCCCCCTCCCACGCCACCGTTCGCCGTCACCGTGCCCGCCGGCTGCTCCCAACCCATCACCCCGTATTGCGAGTACTTGCCCCACGCCTCGGGACAGCGGGGGTCAGGGACGCAACCGAGGCCGGCCCCGGGGCTGCGCTGGCCGACGACGGTCGGCGCCGGCTCGTCCCATGGCGTCACCTTGTAGGCATTGCCGCGGAGGTCGACACCCTCGGGGAAACGCGGATCCGCTGCGGCAAAGGCGCCGCTGTGAGGCAGGCACTTGCCCGTGACCGTTCCCGCTGGTTCGTCCCAAGGCAAGACGCCTAGCGCCTGGGGATACCACCGGGTGAGCGGCTCGATCGCGAGCCCGCGCACCAGCCCGTCGACGACCTCCAGCTTCCGAAGGTCGCGCCAGTCGCCGCCGGCGGGAATCAGCGCCAACCGTACCCACGTCTTGCCGGAGAGCCGCGGCAGGCGGTGGAGAAACCCGCCGGCAGGGTGCTCGGGCATCGGGAGCGGACCGAGGATGTCGCCCACCGTCCGGAGAGAGCGCCGCGGCGGCTCGAAGACAAAGACCGGCACCCGCTCGCGGTGGCGCGCCACCAGATGGAGACGCTTCCGCGACTGCCCCAGCCCGCCGAGGACGCCGAGGTCGGGGATCGTGTAGGAGACCGAATAGTCGGCCGCCTCGAGGATCGCCACGATCTCCGCCAGGAGCCGCTCGCCGCGGGTGACGAGGCGGGGGACGTTCTCCAGGAGCCAGAAGCGCGGCGGCTCATCCTTCCAGGCCTGGAGCGCGAGTTCGATGCCGCGCACCGTGAGGCCGTTCAGGGCGGAATACTTGGCGCTGCCGCTCTTCGCCTCCGACACCAGCCCCGAAAAGCCCTTGCATGGCGGCGAGGTCACCAGAATGTCGGGCGACTCGCCGGCAGCGGCACGCTGGAGGTGCCCTCGGCCGAGGCTTCTCGCCAGGACGCCGGGGGTTCGGCGCCGTGGAAAGCCCGGTACTGCTCCATACTGAAGAGGTCCAGGTGGGTGCCCAGGACTCCCGTGTAGGCGGTGAAGGCTCGGACGGCACCGGGGTCTACGTCGACACCCCCCAGGCAGCGGAAACGGGCGGTGAGCGGGCCAGTTGCGGCGGAGGTGGAAATCTCAAGGTGGCGGCCGCCGCGCGCGGCTCCGCCGATCCCACAGAAGAGGTGGAAGTGGGTGATATCTCGGGTCACGGTATCTCCGTGGTGGGTTGTGGAGCGACTCATCCGCGCTCCTCTGTAAGAAAGCCTCTTGACGTGCAATACAAGTGCGCTACAATAGAGCTACGGAAGAGGAGATGAAAGTGATGACCACAGCCGATCTGACCCGCCGCGTAAGCCGATTCACTCGCCTGGATCTGGCTCGCAGTTACGCCAACCGTTGCAAAAAACTGCATCTTGTCCTTCTCGGCGACGATGACCGGTACTGGGTCGATGTTCCGCGAGTCACCGACGCCCTCCATCTGGCCGGGTACGAGTACGCCGAATGAAGTCCGGATCTCTTCCGAAAAGCTTCCGCCTTTCTCCAGAGGCTGAAAAATTGCTTCGGTCGCTCGCCGAGGATCTCGGTGTGGGGCAGACCTCCGTCCTAGAGATGGCAATCCGGCAAATGGCCGAGACTCGCGGCCTCCGAAAGAAAGAGGAGAACTAAATGTCCATCCCCGACCTGGCGCGCAAACTTCTTGAAGCCGTCGAAACTCCTGAGGGTGTTGCGAAACGCCAGGAGGTACTCGATACCGAGGTAGATGAGAACCTCGTGCTTGCGCTAGAAATCCTCGCCGGGATGGAAATAGAGGAGATAGACAAACGCTGGTTGCCGGTGTCATAGGACTTCCTTCACGTCGAAGAGGGAGGGCTGCGGATCGGCTTTGAGCTTTTGGCGCCACCGCTCCACGTTCCGAAGCGCCATTGCGTGGTAGCTCTCCTTCAACTCCCAGCCGGAGCAGTCCCGGCCGAGCTCCACGCACATTGCGGCGACCGAACCGATCCCCATGAACGAGTCCACGACGTGATCTCCAGGGTTGGAATAGAGCAGAAGACACCGCCGGATGACCTCGAGCTGCAGCGGACAGACATGCTTCTCCTCGTCCGACTCTCGGGCGCCGCGGTAGCCATCCAGGACATCGGTTTCCAGAATATCGTTCCAAACTGAAGCTGAGCGCCACTCCTCCTGAAGGGAAGCTTCCAAAACCTCTCTGTAGCCTTCGAGGCCTTCATTTTCCGCTTCCCCCTGGTAGACGTCTTCCCATACGCCACGGGCCCAACGGATCCATTCCTCCTGAGTAAACTGGCCCGCGGGGTTCTTGATGTCGTCGAAGAGGCCTGGGACGGGACGCCCCTCGCCGGCCTTGCGAAAGAAGAGAACGAAGTCGTTATTGCAGGGCGCGAGGGCTCGGCTGTCTCTCCGGCCGGTGACGAAGAGTAGGGAGTGGAGCTTCCGGACCCGGGCGATTCTCTGGGGATTTTTCGGGATCGCCACCTCGCCGTGCGGGGTGAGGCCGTGCAGGCGCGCCATGTCGATCACTGCCCCCCGGAAATCCCGGATACCCTGGTGACCGTGCTGCACGACAGTCGTGTTGAGCTGCTGGACGTGGATGCAGACGTTGCACCCCGGCGCCATGACGCGGGCGACCTCGGCGAACCAAAAGCGCATGTTGAGCCCGAACTGCGTCCCCAAAAAATCGACCCCATCCTTGCAGTTGCCGACGTCCTCCGGCTTGTGGGAGTAGGAGAAGAGGGCGCCGAAGGGGATCGAAGTCACCAGGAGGTCGACGCTCGCATTCGCCAGTCGGGCTCGCATTCCCCTGATACAGTCCTCGTTGTAGATTTCGATGTTCAAGTGGCTATCTCCTCTCGGGGTAATTGCCCCCGCATCGCTTCGATGTACAGGCGCTCCATGGTGGTGACGTCCCTCTCGAACGCCGCGCGCTTCGCCTCCAGGTTCATCCACACCGCATCCTGGAGACCCTCGACTCGCGGATAGTGGATTCGGACGCTTCGGGTTTGGCCGTAGCGATAGGCCCGGCGCTCACCTTGATAGAGCGCCTCGTAGCTGTCGTTGAGGTCCGCCCAGATCACAGAAGATGCGCACTGGAGGTTCGCGCCGAAACCCAGAACTTCGGGGCGGGAGATCAAGACGCGAAAATCGCCCGCCCGAAAGGTCTCGACGATCGATCCCCGTTTCGCTTGCGGCACCTTGCCGGTCACCAATCCGATTCCGAAGTCGACGCCCTTCAACTCCTCCCGCAAGATCTCAACGGTCGCGTCATAGAGAGACCAAACCAGGACCTGGCGACCATCGGAGACGTCCTCTCGGATGAGTTCGGCGATCTGGCCCGGCTTCAAACTGGGGAACCGCGAGAAGCTGTGATCGGCGTTGTATAGGAAGCCCATAGAGAGCTGGCCGAGCCGCCCTCTCTCTACGATCCCAAGACGCGAAGGGTCCACGAGACTAATCTGGCCGGCAGCGTCCGGCACCTGCCGAATCGCGGCGAACTGCTCGTCCGTCGCCGGGAGGACGTGCTCGATCCGCTCGGCCGGCGGCACGTCCTTCAAGTTGTCGCCAAAGCCGTACCGCGACGGGTGGCGGACGTAGCAGCTCCACCCCGAGAGGAAGCGGTAGAAGGCTGAAAGGGCGTTGTCTTTGATCTTCCACTCGCCCTCGGCGTCCCGGACAAAGTAGGTCCAGATGACCTCTCCCTCGTCCCGGATCTTCTCCAGCCAGGAGGCCTGGCTCGCGTATTCGATGGGGTCATTCGGAGCCGGGGTGGCGGTCAAGGCGAGCTTGTACTCGATTCCTCGACAGCTCTTGATCAGCGCCCACTTCGTGCGGCCGCCGCCGGTCTTTAAGATGCTGGCTTCGTCGAGCCAGATCCCGCCGAGGTAGGTCAACTCCGGGGTAACCTCGCCCTCGCCGTCCCTGGGGAGAAACTTCTCGGGATTGGTGATCCCGAGCCCGGGCGCGCCGCTCTTGCACCAGGAGCGCAATTCGGCGCGAGTTTCCAGGATCTCGACAACGAGCTCGGCGCCGTAGAAGCGCCGCGCCTCCGCGAGGTGCTGCGGAATCAGATTGAGCGGTGCGACCCCCAGGACTCGGCCAGCGGTTCGATGCTGCACTTGACGAGCCCACTCCCACGCTGAAGGCGTTTTACCGAGTCCGGTATCCCACCAGAGCGCGAAGCGCTTCGCCTCCAGGGCCAGAGCGACGAAGTAGCGCTGATAGTCCCAGAGGTGCCCCGGCATGGGGAGCCAGGGCGACGCGGGCCGCTCGGCCTCGACGCCGAGAAGACGGGCGAAGCGGGCGGGCGCCTCCACCGTGTAGGTGTCGGTCGCCCAGTCATAGCGGACCTCGTGCTCTGGGAGCGTTTTCGTCCGCAGGAAAAGGTCGTATGCCTCTGGCGTCCACTCGTTGAAGGCGATGCGGAGTGTCTCGCCGTCGATCCACGCCGCTGGCGCAGCGCTCTTCTCTGCGGTGGTTTCAGGCGGCAGCATGGGAGACCTCCTTCCGTTTCCCGGCGAGATACGCTTCCGCCAGCCGCTTCACTCGATCGACGTCCGTCGTGATCTTCTCGATCAATCCCAGGTCGGGATTTCGGATGCCTTCGACCTGCTGTCTCTTAAGGCCGAGGACTTGGGCGATGACGGGGTCTGACCCCTCGTCCGCCACCATGTAGTAGGCGACAACCGGCTCCGCCTGGCCGTCTCGCGCGATCCGTCCGATCACCTGCTCATGGACGCCGGGAGACCAGTCGAGCTCCCCGAGGACGACGACCTTCCCGGCCTCTTGGAGACCGTCCAGACCGGCGCCAGAGCGGAGAGAGATGAAGAGCACGTCGATCTCGCCAGCAACGAACTTTCGCCGCGCCTCATCCTTCTGGGCGACCGTCTCGGTTCCGGTGTAGTAGGCGATCCGTAGACCCGCGAGCTTCTTCTCCCAGATTCCGTAGACTTCCCGGTGCCAGCCGGCGAGGAGCACCCGCTCTCCCGACTCGACGAGAAGGCGGACGAAGTCCGCAACGTAGGGGGCCTTGGCAATTCCGGTCGCTTGACGCAGGAGGTTCGATAGCTCCTGGGAGGCTTGGAACTTCTCGCCCTTCGTCTTCTCCGTCGCGGCGAGCACCAAGCGTGCGAGAGCTGCTGCGTCCCCCTCGATTCGGTCCAGCGCTTCGGCGTCGCTGCTGACGTGTTGGACGATCGAGAGGACGGGAGGCAACTCTCTCCCCACCTCCTTGCGGGTGTGGCGAACGAGCGCGCCAGTCTCACGGAGGAACGAACCGAAAGATCTCGGCTCTTTGAGGGCGTACTTGCCTGCTATTCCGATCGGCTTGCACCACTCCCGGAGGAATTCCTCGCGGGAGCCGAGCATCCCGGGCTTCAGGATTTCGAAGATCGCCCGGATCTCGTCGCCATAGTTGTAGACCGGGGTCGCGGAGAGACCGAGCCGGTAGGCAGCGGACGCCACTAGAGCCTGAGCGCCCATGTACTTCTGCGACTCCGGCCGCCGCAGTTCCTGGATCTCGTCGAAGACGACCGTGCGGGCGTAGGCCCCGAGGATCTGCCCCCATCCCGCGAGCTTGGAGTAGGGGACGATTACGACGTCCGGACCCTGACCGAAAAAGAGCGGGAGCGGGTAGGGCGTCCCCTTCTTGACGATGTGGACCTGTAGGCCCGGGGCGAAGCGGAGCACCTCCCTTGCCCACTGCCTGGGAAGGTGGGTCAAGGTGACAACGACCGCCGGGCGGGCGCTAGGGTCGGCGAGGAGCGTGATGGCGGTGCAGGTCTTGCCTAACCCGACCTCGTCGGCGCAAAGGAGGAAGCCCTTGGCGCGGCAGATCTCGGCCGATCGAGCCTGATAGGTGCGGGGCTGAAGCGCCATCGGGTACGCCTGGCGCGGGGTCCATGTGTCCCCCAGGAACTCCTCGACCCGGAGGATCGTCTCGCGGTGCTGTTCGGCGCCGGCTGCCAAGGCCTCGACCGGTCGGACCTCCAGGGGGTAGCGGAGGCAGAACCATTCGAGGTCCCGGCAGACGTCGATCGTGTTGGAGAGGACGACCTTGCCGGGCGTGCCCTTATCGGACCGCTTGAACCAGCGCTTGATGGCCAAGGCGACGTGCGGGTCCGCCTCAATATGCCAGCGGTCGCCGTGAAGGACGGCGGTTCCGTAGGTCGTCCTCAAAGTCCACCTTCCCAGAGCTCGACGACGGCGAAGCGCTCACCAAGGAGGATCGATTCGGCGTAGCGGGCAACCTGGCGCCTGGCGGTGACCAGGATGAGCCCCTCGACCTCGCGAGCGGCGAAGTAGCGCTGAAGTTGGCGGGCGACTGCGGCCGGCGAGCCGGAGATCTTGACCTCGATCCCTACGCGCAGTTCGGCGTCGAGGAAGTCGATCCGGCCACCCTGGCGGCTGATGGGGCCGATCCAGACCTCCCGCAGAAAGTTGAAGCCCTCCTGGGCCAGCACCTCGGCGATTCCGGCCTGGAGCTCCTCCTCGGAACTCCAGTTGAAGCGGACGCCGCGGAGGACGCCGAGGACGGGGGCGAGGTCACTCATCACCCGCAACCTCCTCCTCGACTACTTGGGCAGTCGCGAGGAAGGCTGCGACTCGGTCTGCTTGGCTCCGCAGGCTTTCAGCGACGGTGGCTAGGGAGTCGAATTCCGTTCGGCTCACGCGAGTGATGCCGTCCCCGCACCCGTAGCCGTCCAGGGCGTCATCGACAAGCTCGCTCAAAGGGAAGTCGCGTTCGATGTCTTCGAGGCCTCTTCCTTCGACCACGAAATGGAGCGTCGGCTCCGTCTTTCCATCGGGGACTCCGAACCACCAGAGGAGAAAATCGGGGTTGTCCATCGTCAACAATTCTCGAATGGCTCGGTAGACCTCCCGCTCGACCGCTTCTTCAATTTCTCCCAGGACAGCGGAGAGGCCGTCTTCCATTTCCCAAAAGGTTCCCGGCTGGAAGACGGGATCAGTTGCCTTATCCACGTCCCACCTCCGGGAACTCATCATGGGTCCGACCGTCCAGGAGGCGGCCGGCGGCGGCCTTGCCCATGCGGTGCATGACCGCAACAGGGAAGGTGCCTTCGTCCCGGGCGAGCATCATGTCCCGCCCGATCTTGAGGACCCGCCCCTTGGTGTCGACGCAGACGCCGCCGTTGATCCATGTATCTCCCTTGTGGCTCCACGTCAGATAGTCTGGGAACATCCTCGGCATCACCGGCTCGCCGGTCAGGGTGACGGAACGAGAGCCGTACTCTCCCCACTGTTTGAAGAAGAACGGCACCCCGGCGGCCGTGCATTGATCCCGAGCCGAGCGCGCCCAATCCGGATGCATCGGCCGAGCGCCAAGCCCGCTCTCTCCGCCGCAGATGATCCAGTCGACACCCTCGCCCTCCCCGTGGCTGAACAGCCCGAGCCCGAGGCTGTCGCCGTCCGGCATGACAACCGCACGGAGGTCCACGGGTCTAAGGGCGGGTTCGTAGGAAACGAAGTGAACCGCAGCGGAACAGGAGAGTAGGTAGGGGATGCGCCTGTCGGCCGTCGTCTGATCCTCCACGCTGGTTCCGAGCCAAACGTTGGGGAGCGGCCAGCCGCGCGATTCCAGGGTCGAGGCGTGCAGGCGCTTCTCTCCCGGGATGCCCTGCCGAATCACTGCGGCGGAGAGAAGATGAGCGCGCTTCCAGGAGGCGAGGCGCTCGGCCATCTCCTCCAGCCAGCGGAAGAACTCCGAAGCCCTCTCCGGTCGCTTCGTCAGTATCTGGAAAGTGATGTGGGGGCAGGCCGCCATAACCCCAAAGACCGCGGCGATGTGCTCGAAGGGCAGGCTCTCGTGGAACAGGTCGCTCGTCGAGTTGACGAAACACCGCCGCGGCGAGCGCCAGGAGAGAGGTTCGGCGAGCTTCTCGGGTACCAGATCGACCTTGCCGGTCCACCTCGGCCCGTTTTCGCTCCTCTCCGCGTAGCCATGTCCCCAGAGGCCCGGGCCGGAGAACCTCGCCGCCATCGTCTCGGCGTAGCAGTGGCGGCAACCTTCGGACACTCGGGAGCAGCCGCGAACGGGATTCCAGGTTACATCGGTCCACTCGATGCTCGTCGTCTGACTCACGCGGATCTCCTCTTCGGCTGGACTTGTACCCGCTCGGGATCAACCAAGCCCCAGGACACGAGAGCGGAGTGGACCTCCTCGATTGAAGAGGCGATGACGTAGGGGACTCCGATGAGGCGGCAGTCGAAATCGAACGCCTTCTGCCGGCCAGACTGCCTGCCGCCCGGCGCTTTCAACTCGATGCAGCCGGACCCCCCGGCCCACTGGAAAACCAGATCCGAGACGCCTGCTCGAACGCCCATCGCTTTGAAGCGGGCGGCCTCTCGGACGTTCCGCACTCCGCCGTTGGGGACGGCGTACCAGATGCACTTCGGTTTCGCGGCTGCCAGGTACTTGACCACCGCCGCCTGAAGGTCGTCCTCAGGATGAGCGCGACGACTAGTCATCGAGATCCTCCCCGAAGAGGCGCTGAGCCGTGCCAGTGATTCGAGTGAAATCCAGGAGAAATAGATTTTTGGCTACTCGCGGGCGTACCGGCTGAACTTTGAAGGCGTAGGGGCAAGCGGACGGATCGGCGACCTGATCCTCCATCCATGCCCAAGCGTGAGGAGCGAGGAGATCCCGCCTCTCGGTCTGAAGCATCCGAGTATCGGCGATCTTGACCTCGGGCGGCAGGTCGACCAGAAGCCCAAAAGCCCCCGCGATCGCGCGCCAGATCCCGGCTTCCATCTCGGTATAGGCCGGGAGGTCCCGCTTGATCGGGCGGATCATGTCGCCGCAGTAGGCTTCGGTGGCATCATGGAGTAGGCCGGCGAGGGCGAGCTCCGGAGGCAGTTGCGAGGCCACCAGGTAGGAGTGCTGTGCGACGCTGTAGAACTCCCGGCAGTGGCCGTTGAACCGGCAGAGGTGCGCCAAGGAGTGGGCGATCTCTTCGACGTCTACGTCCTCGGGACGGAGGTCGAAGGGGTAGATTTGGCGCCCCTTGAGGGAGAGGAACCAATTGCCTTTGCGGGAGGGTTCGATGAGGTCGCCGAAGCCGCCGTCGCTCACGCTTCACCTCCCACTCCGGAATCGATCGGAAGAGCAATACCCTGATCTGCTTTCGCCCGGTGTCGGGCGCGCATCTCCGGGATGGACGCGCTTGTGACCCGCGCCCACTCGCGCAACTCCTCGGTGTCGGCGGAGAGGCCCAGCCGCTCACAAAGGGCGAGGAGAGTGACACCCACTTGGCCAACCTCGCGATTGATGGCGCCAACCGGCGATCGATAGACGCGGGCTACGAGGGCGTTAACTCGGTCCCGGTCCAGGTCGAGAGCGTGAGCCAATTCGATGGCCTCCTCAAGAAAGCGGGAAGCTCGCTCCTCGCGGTTGGATGCGGTCGTGCCGAAGACCTCTACGGCCCAGGAGTAGAAGTCCGACTGACGGCGGTCGCGGCTCACCCCTCACCTCCCGCACTCTCCACCGCGCGAGGAAAAGCGGGAGCCATCATCTCGGTAACTCGCTCGGCGGCGTCGCGAGCCTTGCGGTGCTTGACGTAGGCCCAGAGGGCCGAGGCTATGCTGTCGAGGTGGATATCGATCCGCGCCAGAAGGCGAAGCGTGTCGTCTCCCTCGGCGGTCTTCTCGGCCGTGACGGAGAGTACGGGGGACTCGGCCTGAGCTCCGGCAGGGGTCGCAGCCGCCTTTGGCGACCGAAAGGCCACGAGGCCGAAGTGCTGGCGGGCGGAGGCCACGACCGAGGAAGTGATCTTGGTGTCGGCGCCGGAGGCGACCGCCTGAATCTGTAGGTAATCGGCGACCTTGGTGTCGTTCGGCTCCGAATAGGTCAAGTCTCCGCAGACGGCGCGGTAGACCCGGGAGAGGGCGTCTCCACCCAACTCTGTGAGCCAGTGAATTCCTGGCGTTTTCATCTCGATCCTCCTGCGGCCGTAGCCGCTAAACGTCGTCTGAAATCAGGTCCACCCATCTCGATCACCACCGAGCCCCACATCCGCGAGTGCAGGCGGGGTTCGAGCGCCTCGATCTCCCGCTCGTTCAGGTTGGTGGTGACGATCGTCGGCGAGCGATCGCGGTACCGGCGGCGGATGATCCGGCTGACCTCCGCCGCGTTGAAATCTGTCTCCTGCTCGGCCCAGGTCTCGTCAAGTACGAGGAGGATTCGAGGAGAGAGAAGCGGCTCAACGACGGACTCCGGTCCGGGGTCGCAGTTGAACCGCGTCTTGAGCGCCTTGAGGAGTTCCTCGACCTCCCACCACTTGGCGAGCCCGCCGCCGGCGAGATGAACCCGCACGAGATCCGCCGCCTGCCGTGACTTGCCGCGGCCGGTGGCGCCGGTCAAAGTGAGGAAGTGGCCAGGGTCGGGGAATAGCGCGAGATCCTCGTGCCGGCGGCCTTGCCACTCCCGAGGGGTGACCAGGGCCTCGGGAACTCCCGCCCGGCGCATACGGTCTTCGATCGGGGGCACTTGGCAGGCGCAGCGCGCCGCTCTGCCGGCGCCTCCATCCGGGGTCACCACCCAGCCCAACCCATCGCAGGTCCCGCAGGTCATTCCGGCTCCAGGGGGTTGAAGCCGGGGGCGATGCCGGAAGCTCCGCCCGCGGTCCGGCGAGAGTTGGATTTCGCCGCCTGCGATCCAGGTGGCGGTGGAAAATTGAGATGGCCCCCACGCTCAAGGAAGTTGGCGAGCTTCGGGACGAACTTGCCGCCCTGCTCTTGCCACCGATCCGAGGCAACGTGGGCAGCAATGCAGTCGCGCACTTCGGAAACGGTTCGGCTCGTCGGAACACGGCCGACGGTTCCGTCCAGGCGGATTCGACCGTCCCGGCAGAGCTCGAACCACTTCCGGGCGGCTGCAACCTCGTCGCTGTGGTTCGGGTAGATCGGCCAGACGACCTCGTGAAAGGCATCGCCGAAGTTTGCGTCGTCGCGCTCAGAGTGAGCTTGCTCACTCTCTCCTGTTCCTGTTCCTGTTCCTGTTCCTGGTTCCCGGAAGTCTTCCGGAATGTCTTTCCAGAAGTCTTTCCGGATGACATTGCGAAAGACTTCCCCGAAGACTTCGCGGAAGGCTTCCGCGAAGGAAGGTCCCATTCCAACCAGGAAGGCCTTCAGGACGACGTGAGCCTCCCCTTTCAGACTGCACTCCGGCAGCTCTTCCCAAGCGTCTCGCCAGTTGCGGATGACGTTGGCGGAGCGGGGGGGGTTGTGTTTGATGGCGTTCGGAAGCCAGAGAAGTTGAGCTTCCCAGTCGGCGCGGGCCATCTCCTTCACCTCGATTTCACTCCAGGCAGCCTCTAAACCTTTCATCGGCCACCGGAGATCCTCAGCCAGGCGTGCCTTCCCGGTCCGCGAAAGACCAGGGATCAAGCCGGTGTGAGGGCCATGGAGGAGATGCAGCCACAGGTATTTGCCGCAGGGCTGAGGATGAGATAGGGCGCGGAACTTCTCATCGGCGTTGATCTTCAGTGAGATCCGGCGATACCGAGTCCCTGTTTCTGATTTCGCCATCTATCGCAGTCTCTCCTCGATCAAGGCCCGGAGCGCTGCGCTCCGAGATGGATATCCGCCGCGGCGCTGGAAAGCCTCCAGGGTGATCTCGTGCTCTCTCTCCAGGTAGACCTCGTGGCGCTTGGTGCGTGAGGGCTCCGCGTGCTGCCACTTCGACGGGGCTTGCAGCGCCGCCAGGGTCTCGGCGAAGCGCTCGGCGCGCTTCTCATGTTGGTGAGCGAGCGCGATAACTTTCGCGAGCGCCTCAGCGTTCTTCCGCACGGCATCGCGCCGCTCCGCCCGGCCTCGACAAGAAGGAGTGCACCACCGCGTTCCACGCCTCCTTCCGGAAAGCGGCCTCCCGCAGCCAAGGCAGGGCGGGGCATCCTCGGCTACCTCCGAACCTCCACGTGGAGGTTCTAGGCCGATTTCCGGGGCGGCGCTGGCCAATTTAGATTCCCTCTCCGGAGTCGCCGCGCAGTTTTTTGGCCTCGGCCTCTAGGGCGTCAGCTTTTTCGAGGCGAATCGCCCGGCGAACGGGAGCGAAGAGTTGCGCCGCACGGTCGGGGTGTTCGGTGTCGCTGAAGTAGGCGGCCAGCCGCTCTTTGACAATCGCCTGGGTCTCCCCGAGTTCGGCCGCCATAGCCTTCAACTCCTCCGCGGCGGGGCCAGATAGGGTGATGACGTAGCCGCGCTCGGCCTTCGACGTCGTCTCGGCAACCGGCTCCGGTTCAGCGGGGGTGGATGTTGGACGCTTCGACATGGAGATCTCCTTACCGCCCAGAGGCGGCGAGTCGTAAGGGTTTGCGGGGGAGTGGGCAGGTGTGGGCACCTCGGACGACCGTCCGGCAGTGGGGGCAGGGCGAGTACTCGGGGACGTCGACCGGGTCCCCGAGTGCCCGCCCTCCGAGCCCGCGCAAGAGAGTAGGCGTGGAGACGGTGACATCCCGGGTGTAGAGGCGCTCCCTGGCATCGCGCGCCAGGCGGAAGAGGAGATCGAGGAAGCGTCTCATGACACTACTCCCGCGCCTTCCCGTGGCTCTATTTCCTTAATCTCCTCGATCGGCAATGCGAACAGCTCAACTTTGCAACCAAGGTCGAGTGCTGCGAGCGTCTTTTTGAGATCTCGCAAGCTATGAATACCGGCATCCGAAAGTCGATCAACGCGCTTCTCATCAAGCGGAAAGCTCAGTGTTACGCTGGCATAGCGATAACTCATTCAGCAGTCCTCCCTTCGGTTCACTCCGCCGGCCGAACCCTCGAGCTCGGCCGGCGACATCAAACGAGGGGTGCGGCTTTCAAACGCCCGGTACGTTGGGTCTAGGTGCTCGAAACAGCTATCTCGGTCGGAGCCTTAGGACCGAAGGCACTCCGCATATTTGCCAGCCACTCCTCCACCCAAGCCAGCGCGAGGGCGGAAAACTGGTTGGTGGCGGGCGTGTCACCCTCGGAAATGCCGAAGAAGAAGCGCTCGATCGGCCGGTTGCTATTGGGCTTCAGTGGGCCGAGCTCGGAAAGATTGACGTGGCGGATGTTGGCAATCGTGCCCACGAGACAGGCGCACTCGCCCGTGTAGGTCGACCCGTCGACGCGGCCCTCGGCCAGGGCCGCCCTCAATCCATCGACCTCGCGAGGAGCCGCGCTCAGCACCGCCCAAAGGTCGTCGCGCACCGGAGTCAGGTTGGCGCCCCTCAGGTTGGCGCCCACCAGGTTGGCGCCCACCAGGTTGGCGCCCCTCAGGTTGGCGCCCACCAGGTTGGCGTCCCTCAGGTTGGCGCCCACCAGGTTGGCGCCCCTCAGGTTGGCGTCCCTCAGGTTGGCGCCCACCAGGTTGGCGTCCCTCAGGTTGGCGCCCACCAGGTTGGCGTCCCTCAGGTTGGCGTCCCTCAGGTTGGCGTCCCTCAGGTTGGCGCCCACCAGGTTGGCGTCCCTCAGGTTGGCGTCCACCAGGTTGGCGCCCACCAGGTTGGCGCCCTGATTGAGCGCGTTTTGAAGCGCTTCGGTAATCGTCGCGCCGGGAAACTCACCGATCAAGGCTCCGGTGTAGCGGTGAAAAATCTTCGTGGTCTGAGCGATCTCAGGCATTTAGCCATCTCCTTTTTTTCCTGCCTTCCAGGCGGCCCCGGAGCGAGGTGCTCCGGAGCCAGAGGAAGGTAGGAAGCTACTGAGCCTCGGGGGCGGGCGTCGAAGGGGCAGGAGCGCTCGCGGCCTGATAGGTCGCGAGATCGAAGGTTTGCACCTCGGAGCCTTCGATAGTGGGGAGGGCGACCGGCACGAGATGAATCTCTCTCCCGACCATTTCCACCCCCGGCCCCGGCAGCCCGTCCGCCTCGTAGCGGAAGACGGTGGTCTCCGTCACGGTGGCGTCAGCGGAGGCCGGGACGAAGTCCACCTGATCACCGGTCCAGGTGGCGGCCGGGACGACATATCCGGTTCCGTCCTGGCGGCTGTTGCCGGTCTTGGCCTCCATGGTAGGACCGGAAACGTAGGTGAGTTGCGGGGTTTCGACGGTACCGGAGACCTCGAAGTCGACGGCGACGACACGGCCCACGGGGTAGTTGATGACGAGCGGAGGCTGGGGATCGAGAGACATGGTGCTCCTTTCGGGATATGGGAGGAATCGCACCTCCCGGGTGGTGATCAAGACGGGATAGCGGTGGGGCTGGTGACAGGCTGAACGCGCCAGCCGGCGGAGAACCTGGGCCAGTACATGGCGCAAGCCGATCGGGATGCGCATCGCGTCCTCCTGGGGTATCACCCCGAGCTGACGCAGCCGGGGAAGGTCTTGTGCTACGAGGTCGACGGCGAGCTCGCGGAGGTCGATCTCGTAGGCTTCCTGAAACTCTTCGAGGCAGCCCTCTTGCTCGCGATGATGGAGCGAACAGAGCGGCACCAGGTCCCACCATCCGCCGTTCGCTCCGCCCATCCCACGGCAGGTGACGTGCGCGGCCTCGACGGTACGAGTGCATCCCGGGACCGCACAGGGCTGCTGCCGAACGAAGTCCGCGTGGGGTCCGAAGTTCCGGGCGCTCTTCTTGGCGGCCCGCTTCGGGTTGACCGGGCGGAGCTTCGCCCACCTCTTCAGGGTCTTGGACCCTGAGCGGAGAGGGGTGCGGCGGATGAGGGCGGAGCGCTTCATGGACTCAGGCGAATTTGGAGACAGCCCTGATGCCCGGGATCGGCCCCGGAGTCGTGTTCAAGGTGGCCTTAAGGGAGCGAGCCTGTGAGTTCAGCGCAGGCATGGCAGGCAAAAGAAACTGGCGCCGGTGCTCCAGGTTCTCGCAGCACCACCGGATGAGAGCGTCAACATCTTCGATTTCAGCGCTCCAGACCTCTCGCACCGAGACTCCGGCCTTCTCGACCGGTCGCGGCGGGATTGAAACCGCGATAGGTGCCGGCCGGTTTAGGATCGCCTCCGCCTTCTCCGGCTGTCCCTGGTCCTGGGCCCTCTGTGCCCGCGCAAGGGTTTCCTCCTCAGACTGACGGCGGGCGGCGTCGCGGTTGTGAACGGCTTCGGCGGCAGCGCGCTTACCCTCGGCGAGCCGGAAAGAACCGATTTTACCTTTGAGGGTTTGCCGAGCGCGGATAAATGCGCCGACGAGCTTGTCCTGTAAGGAGAGCGACTCTTTCCAGGCTCGATGGTTCGCTTGCACCGCAGGGCCAACGAGATCCTTCGCCGCCTGCTCCTTCGCCGCCCATTCACGCTCCAGAGCACAGGCTGCGCGGTGATCGGCATCGGAATCGATCGACAGGTCGCGAGCGTAGATCTCGATTGCTGAGCCTTCGGTCTCGGTGGCTTGGATTGCGGTTTCGTCGTAAATCGGTTCGGCGATCATTTGCGTGGGTCTCCCATGTTGGCGAGCCGCCAGTTGTAGACCGCGGCGGCAGCTCGAAAGGTCTCGGTGGCGATCCCGTCTTCATCCGGGATCAGGCGAGGGGTTGCCTGCTCAGCGGTTCCACCCGCGGGCACCAGATAGCAGGGGCAGAAAAGGACTTCCTTGGGGTCGACGTCGATTTCGCCGGCCACGGCCGCCTCGTAGATGAGACCGCGGTATCCGCCGGCTACCTGGAGGTGATGACCCTTCTCGAAACTGTCGCCCTTCCAGTCGACAATGGCGACAGGGGCCTTGAAGAACGGACCGAGGTAGTCAGCGGTACCGGCGTAACCAAAGGTAGAGGAGGCAAGAGGCTCCTCCGAGAGGATCGGCTTCATCCCCGCTGCATCCGCCAGACGGGCGAGCCGCTCGAACCGAGGACGGACGTGCTCGGCACCCTCGAACCCCCACTCGATCTCCTCCTTATCAAGGTGAAGCTTCATGCAGGCGTGCACGGCGCTTCCGCGCTGGCGGTAGAAGGGATCGAGGAAGCTCAGGCCCTTGACCATGCCGAGCTCGCCGAGGATCTCAGTCACGGACGGATACCGCACCCCAGCGACTCGGTAAACGTGGCTCTCCGCATTGAAGTCAGGCTTCACTTCATCCCCTCCGGTCCGTTCTTGAGGTAGGCCTGGAGGGTCAGGAACTCGGCGTCGTTCAGTTGCGCCGGGGCCTTGCCGTTGAACATCTTCGAGGACAAGCCTTGCAACTCGATCGGCGAGAAGTTCGCGACCGCGGCGAGAGCGTCCATGGCATCCAGGTCCCCAGCTGGGCGAGAGGAAGGATGAGGAGCCGAGGGTTCAGGATCGGGCTTCTTGGCTGTCGGGGTACCTACTGCCCGGGCGCCTCCACCATTACCGCTTCCATTCGATGCCTGGAGGTATTCTTCCCAGGTCGAGTTTCCATCCTTGATGGAGGCGTAGACCTTCCGAAGGTTCGCGATCTCCGCCGGCGAGCACTGCGCCAGAGGATGGCCGAGATACTTCTCCAGCATCTCGGGCGTCACATTGAGATCCGCGAAGGCCAAGATGAGCTTCTTCTTGGCGCCCTCGGGATCTTGTTCCGCCTTGGTCTTGAGCGTTTCGCCGGCCTTCCCCTGGGCGTCCTCGATCAGGTCGCGCGGTAGTAACTGCAGAATGCAGTTGCGAACGAGGATCGCGCCGCGACGGTTGGTCAACTCGCGCAGGTCGCGCTCATCGGGCTTCACCCACTCGGTGCCGCCCCCCTTCTTCTTCCGCTGAATGACCTTGCGGAAGTCGTCCTGGGCGGTGACCTTGGTGTTGGTCTCTAGGTCCCATGCCCATCCTTCGATCTGCCGTGTTTCCTCGTCATCTCGGAGGATCGTCAGGCCGTAGCGGATATTGCCCCAGACCCTTGCGGCCTCGCGGGCGAGGTTGACCGAGGGGCCAGAGACGGTAGAGCCACCTCTGGGGAAGGAGTACTCGGCTGCCTCCGCGAAACTCGTGCGCGAGCAGGCCTTCATCAGGAGCGCGAACGCCTGGTCTTCGTTGCGCGGGAAGCGGCGCGCGAGGACGATCGCGCTCTGAATCTCGAACTGCTCAGCCGCTGCGCTGCGAGTCGGCGCCAACTCTGTCGTACCGGAGGAGATGACTCCTAGGCCGGTGTCCTCGATTTTCTGGTTCGGACCTTTCGCGAGGCTCTCGCTCATGAAGCCACCTCATCCGATTCCGATACCGGCTCAGAGAGAAGCGCATGGACGAAAGTTCGAGCAAGGCGGTTGAGCGAGTTGACCTCTTCCGGCTGAGCGTCGACCAATACCGGGACCGCGGGCAGATCTACCGGCACTCCAGGGCACCGCACTCCGCGAGGTGCGAGGGGATGCCGGCCATCTGGGACCGGGTCGAGGTCGGGGACTGAGCCGAGGACTCGCGCTTTTCGACCCAGGGCGAAGCGCTCAGCCGAGACGACCTTCTTGCACTCCACGGCCAGGAGGATGAGAGCGTCGGCGCGCCGTAGGTAGGCGTCTACGGTCTTGAGCCGTGGCTCCGGAAGATCAGGACAGAACAGGGTGACGTAGTCGGAGATGTGATCAAGGAGGGCTCGCGCCTGCTCCGCAGCCACCGTGGGATAAGGCTTAGGCGCCATGGGGCACCTCGGCCGGAGGCAGCGCGTGGAACATCTCGGCGATCGACTCCATGGCGTTGCCAAGGTGTCGGACCGTCTCCCCCATCAAGGGAATCGGTGAACAGCCAAGCTCCCCGAAGAGCAGGAGGATGGACTGAAGCTCGGAGTGGGCGATTTCGAGAGACCGCCTATCCAGGAGTTGGGGGCCGAGCTCGCGGGAGATCTCCCGGAGCGTCGCTTCAGAGGGCGACTGGACGATCTCGGGGGGCGGGGCCTCGCCGCCGAAAACGACGATCCAGCGTGCGATCCGCTCACGGAGATACGGCAATGTGATTCGGCTCGGGTTCTCGGCGAGGTCCGCCTGCATCTCAGAGACGACCTGAGCTTTGAGACCTTCAAGAAACGCATGAAGGTATTCGCTTTCGTCATGCTGTCGTGGTGTAGACTGCTCTGCATCGGACATGAGACCTCCCTCTCGTGTTCGTAAGGCCCGGAGCGGATGGCGACCGCACGGGCCTATGTTTTTAGGCCGGCGTACCGCTGTAGCGGCACTCCCGGCAGAGCAACTGGTTGGAGGCGACAGGCGCACCGCACCTGCCGCAGTGGTCGGGTTTGATCGCCGCCCGAAGAAGAGCAATCACGAGAAGAGCGAGGATGGCTACTGCGACGACGACCCTCGGGGGGGAGGGTGGCGCCGGCGGCAAGCCGTGTCCATGGACGCAGACCAGCACGCCAGGGCGACCCTTACGCTCGAACTGCGGGAAACCGCAAGTGGGGCAGGTCGGCGAGGCCATCAGACTCCTCCCTTGGGAGTGAAACGAGGTCCGCGGCCGATGGCCTTGATTTGCGCGCGGACGATCTCTCGCCGCCGCTTCACTGCGAGAAGTTCGTCGCAGACTTCGAGCGCGGCGGCGCGGTCACCCTGCTGAAAGAGGTATTCCAGGAGGTCTGCCAACTCGCCGACCTTGGAATGCATGGCGGCGTCCAATCCTTGGAGGATCTCGACGTCCTCGACCTCCACCACGAGTTCGGCGATCATGCGGCCCTCCGGACTTCTTCGAGGCCCTCAAGCCGGGCGTAGAAGTAGGGAGCCTCGACGACGCGGGCGCCCTGGCACGCCGGACACGTCGCGAGGTACCCGCTGTGAGGTCCGCGCGGTTCGTAGGTGATCTCTCCCTCGCCCTTGCACTCCTCGCAAGGCACTTCCTCGGCGGCGGGGTTACCGCCGCACTGGAGGCAAACCGAAGCCTCGACCGGCGTGTCCTCCCACCCGCAGCAAGCGCAGGTGGCGACTGTCGGACCGCCGTTGAGATCGACTACCGGGCCATGTTCAAGCGGACGGCGGCTCATCACGTTTCTCCTGGGTCTCGTCAGTGCCGGCACGACCGGCATATGGGGATCGCCGTCCCCATTTCGACCTCTAGAGGCAAACACAGTCGCTATAGAAGCAACTGTGGTGACACGAGACTCCTCCCTGGGAGCCGTGATCGCCGACATCGCCGCCATTGGCTTGCGTGAGGTCTTGCGGGGCCGAAAGATTCAACCTCAAAAGAGTCTCTTTCGAGACTTTCAGTTTGGCGTTTTGCTGATGCTTCTTCATAGTAAAACTCACCCTTTCTTTTCTAAGGCTCAGAAGCTTCCGAACACTGGATGGGTTCGGAGGATTGCGACGGTGAGGGGGTTGGGGCCTGGTCACCAACTGGCCGCGGATTGCAGCCACCTACGAATATGGACCCGGGGTTACAGACAAACGGCCAGCCAAGGAGGGAGCAGCCTCCGGCAGCCAGAAGGAGAAGAGCCAAGAGGAGCAAGACCGCGCGGCGGCTCATTTCGAGACCGCCCATCCGAGAACCGGGTGGACCTCGTGCCAGCCGCGGCGCTTCTCCTCGCGCGAGCCCGGCTCGTCGTGGCCCGGGGCTGCGTCGAAGCGGTGGATGCCCCAAACGGCGATGTGCTGTCCGACCGTCGGCGCCTGGCACGGGAGCTCGGGGATGCACTCGCAGACGACCACTCGGCCGTTCCACGCCAGCCGGATGTGGAGGTCACCGTCCGGCTCGTGGTGCACGTACTCGACACGGCCCTCGATCCGGATGTGGGTCGGGACCTCAGGGGATGCCGCCGGCTGATCCGCCACCCAGGCCAAGGCCTCGGGGTGGAAGACGCGGTGCTCGCGGGCCGAGAGGGGGAGAGCGAGGAGGAGCGCGCCTAATACGAGGACTTTCGCAGTCTTCACCTTGGCCGCCGTCTCCCGTTCCTCCTGGCGCTTCACCTCTTCGAGGACCTGCTTCCTGGTCTCGGGGGACAAAAGGGCCAGCATCTGCTCGGCGAGAGGCCTACGCACTGGCCACCTCCTCGCAGATCGGGAGAGGAGGAGTTGTTGGGCGTTTCGCGTCGATCTCGGCAATCACTTGCCGCCGCCTCAACTCCTCGGCCCGCATGCGGAAGAGCTGCGCGCGAAGCATCCAGTGAGAACCGAGCAGCGTCTTGCCGGCGTCGCTGAGTGCAGAGCGACTAACGAGATCCGCGACGCGATCGTCCTCGATCTCCGCCAAGGCCAATGCCACATCCTCACGGTCTAGGGTTTTCAGGGAGAGGAGCGTCTCCATATCCCCCTGGACCAGTTTCAGGGCGAGAAGGGGCTCATCCACAGGCCACTCCCGGAACTCCTCGAGCATCTCGGGATGGCGGCCGAGGTAGGGGCTCTCCGCTAGACCAGTCGCGATCTCCCTCGCCTCAAGCTCCTCGGCCCGGGCCCGATAAGCGGCAGCGATCGCGCGGTTTCGGCGGGCGAGCCGTAAGTCGTACCAATCAATCGGCGTGGTCGGCTCGTAGTCGAGCGCGAGTCGCGAGAGGAGGCTCGCGTCAAGGGAGACCTGCGCCCGCCAGACGGCGTAGCGGATGGAGTCCCAGGGCAGGGCCTTGGGGACCGGGAAGAGGACGCGCGCATCGAGGGATGGCTCTTTGCCGCTCTTCCTATCCAGGCGCCCCTGCTGGCGGTCCTCGGGTGCGAAGGTGAAAACCACGCCCGGGCACATGACAGCGGTGCCTTCCGGCCACAAGAAGCGAGTTGCGGGCCAGAGGCTATCCACGGTACACCTCCTCTGGCTCCAGGACGGCTTCCACCACCCCATCGTCATTTAGGGAGGCTGTCTTCATCTCAGCGGCGGTCTCGTAGTCGAGACCCGCGTACCGCACCCGGCCGCCATCGGCGTAGAGGACGGTGAGGGTCCAGGAGACGTCGGTCCGCGAGGCCAGGTAGGAGGTCGCGGCATCCTCGGCCTTTCGGTTGAGGACCTGGAGTCGTTGGCTGCCGAGCGGAGGAGGCTGGCCGGTGGCGACGAGAACCCGGAGCCGCTTCCTCTCGCAGACCTCGGCCGGGGTCAGTGCCTTCCTGGTCTTCGGGTCGCCCTTGAGAGCGGTTGAGACCTGAAGCCAGCGGTGAAGCTGCTGGCGGAGGGAAGAGGCCACCTCGGAAGCCGGGGCGATCACGCTGCACCTCCCCGCTCAGCGCCAGCGGCCTCGATGTCCTCGGCGTTCTCGGAGACGGTGCCGAGGGCGACGCCTTGGGTGCGGGAGGCGTTGATAGCGGCAGCGAGGTCTTGATAGATCTCGGTCTCAGGGGTGTCATAGAAGGTAGCGAGGGCCGATACCGCTGTGGGTGAAATCGTGACGTTCTCTCCGGCCTCAAGACGCCGAAGCGCTTGACGGGTCATGCCAAGCTGAGACGCCACCTCTTCCTGCCTTAAATTCCTTGCCTCGCGGCGAAGACGGAGGCGATTCTCAGCCGGTACGGTGATCGCTACGTGGTCGTGTTCCGTCGTCATAGTGTGCATATTACGTCCACGCGACGACGGATGTCAACCCCCTATGTACAAGATTCGGGCGAGGTGTTAGTGTCCGCGCTGTCGATGGCAAAAGAAGACCTCGCCCGAGAGGTGCTCCGAGCATCTCTGCCGAAAATGGCTCTGCGGGAGTTAGATCGCCGGATGGGTCGCTCGCAGAACTACACCAGTCGTGTGCTCGCCGGGCGTAGCGTCATGGTCCTCAGTTTCGACGTCGCCTTTGAGATCCTGGACGCAGCGGGGATTAAAAAATCAGAGTTCCTGCGGAGACTGGCCGATGCGCTCGACCGGCGCACGGCGACCGAGACAGACAGCGAAGTGCAACTCTTTCGCGAGGTTGCAGCTCAAGGGATGGATGCCGTGGCTGTGGCCAACGTGGTAAAGGAAGCGCTAAAGCCGCTGGTGAATCGGATCGAGGCCCTGGAGAATCGCAAGGAACGGGATCGTGCACAGGGCGATTGAGAAAATGCTTACCTGGCCCGCTGCGGAGCAGGCGCTTCGGTTGAGGAACTGCCGCGAGTTGTGGACCCCCGAAGTAGCGAGGGCGCTCCTGCGATCCGCCTACAAACTGAGGTTCCGGGACCCAGACGAACTACTGCGGCTTTCGGAACTTGCGTACGAGGTGGCCGCTCGGCTACCGGACGGCGCCGCGCGAAGCGACGTTACAGCCGAGGCGCTCTGTTCTCTGAGCAACGGTCATAAAATCACCGGAAGATACAACTTGGCCGAAGGGGCGATCGCCGCCGCCTACCGGGCAGAGCAAATGGGATCTGGAGCCCCGACCTTGCGGGCGCTCCGCTTGGAGACCCTCGCCTCGCTCCGCATCCGCCAGATGAGGACATCGGAGGCGAGAGTGCTTCTAACTGAGACCGCTTCTATTCGCGAGGCCCAGGGAGACTCGACGGCTATCGCGGTTAGCCTGATCCAGAGGACACTTCTTGCTTGCGAAGGAGATGCTCCTCCTCTGGAGGGACTAAGGGACACCCGGCGAGCCGCCGAGCTTCTCGAACCTAAGCGCGAACCGCTCTTGAGTCTTCTCGCCCGCCACAATGGCCTTTGGTTGCTTTGCAAGATGGGTCGTGGCGTGGACGCTTCGGAAGTCTTCCGTGCGGTTCAGCCGCTCTATCAGGCTGTCGATGAGCCGGTGATGCGACTGCGCCAAGGTTGGATAGCCGCTTTGATCGAGGGGACGCTGGGAAGGCACGAACGGTCCGCGGAGGGATTCGGGAAACTCGTCGAATCGCTTCTCGCGATCCCCCAGCCCTATGACGCCGCCTGGGCTGCATTGGAGCAGGGACGGGAACTGGCAGCAGCGGGGATGAACTACCGGTCAGCCCTGGATCGGGGAATGGCGATCTTGGGGGCACTTGGGATTGGCGAGCGTTCCGAAACGGCGCGACTCCTGCGGGAGACGAAGGGAGGCGCCGCAGAGATCGAACAGACGGCTGCGATCCTGCGGCGCCAGGGGCTTCGCTACGGTTTGCAGGCGCCGTAGGGGTCAACAGCGCCTGCACAGAGAGGATGGACGCCGCCTCCTCCGGTCGTATCGTTGGCCTGAGTCGAGGTTGGATGATGGACCACTCCGGCGCCGACGCCCAGGAGGGACAGAAGAAGCACAAAATATTTCAGCATGGTTCTCTTCTCCACGAAACCCCGGGACTTTCCGTCCTCACCAAGAGAGCGGCGTCCGGGGTCTATAAGGTTCAGTGTATCGACTCCGCCATAGCGGGTCGAAGTGACAACAGGAGCGCAGTATGTCACCTGGCAAGCGCAAAGGCGTAACTCTGTTGTTTCTTTGCATATGCGGGTTCGCCCACAAGCTTGGAAAGGCCCGAGACTAAACCACCACTACCAGTGAAGGAGGAGGTACACCATGACAGTGCAAGCGAGATCTTTGGCGCTCGGTATCCTGGGGGCAGTCCTCGCGCTTCCCATGCTAGCTGAAACCAGCAGCGGCCTCGTCCGAAAGTCATCCACGCCATGCTTTGGCAATTTTCTCATCTGTGGCGAAACTGTCCATGGCGTTCTCGATACAAGCTGCTCTATTTTTGGTGGGCCTGCGGCCGACTTCCTCTCATTTACGGGAGCAGCCGGCGACACAGTGACCATTACGATGACAAGTAGCGACTTTGCGCCCTTCATTGATCTCCAAGAACCTCAAGGTGACGTGGGAGATGGTGCCTCTTCTGCGGGCACTCTCACTTCTCCGGCGGTCGTCCATTTCACTTTGGATAACTCGGGTGATTGGACGATTGGCGCTGCCAATTTCGGCACGGTACCGGAGTCCGGAAACTACATATTGTCTTTACAATGCTCCGGCGCCAACGGCGGCTGTATCCAGGATCAATCTACACTTTGCCTGAACGCGAGCCGCTTTCAAGTAACAGCATCTTTCGACGCTGGCAATGGCAATGCCGGCGCGGCGCACGCTATTTCCTTGAGCGACGACACTGGCTATCTCTGGTTCTTCCAGTCCTCAAATGTTGAGGTCGTAATCAAAGTTTTGGATGGTTGCTCTTTGGGCGGCCACTACTGGGTTTTTGCCGGCGGACTCACCAATGTCAATGCCGTAATAACCGTCAAGGACACTAAAACAGGAGTGTCGAAGGTTTATACGAACCCCGCCAACACTACCTTTCTTCCTATACAGGATACTTCGGCATTCGCGACGTGCCCCTAAGAAAAGCGGCAGGGAGTTCGGGGGCGCCCGTCTACCGCAACGCCAGGATCAGCAGGTTCTTGACCTGCCGCTGTACGGATTCGAGGATGGCGTAGGGGTCTCGTCGCACCTTCAGAAGGGCCAGGAGTCGACAGCCCTTCGTCACGTCGCGGTCTATAAAAAAGTCAGTGCAGGCCCCGAGCTAGAGCGGGGCACTCTAGGAGGTGACTATGGCACGGCCGGTACGCAGAGAGCTAGCTTTGTTACTTCTTTGCATATGCGGAGGCGCGAGCTATCTAAGAGCTCAGCAATGTCCTCCGGCAAAGGTGGAGGAGGACCGTTTCTCCGGGAAAACAACAATCTACACCAAACTAAAGCTTCCTCCTTTGGGCGAACTGAGCGCCAACCTTTACGTCGATACGAAAGGATGCGACGCTCCCGGAGTATGATCCCCGCTTCGGGCGGCGATATTCCTTTCGCTCAAACTTCACCGAAGAGGTGAGCGGCGCGCCGGTCGCTCATGTCTGGAAATGCTCCATGATGCTGAATGAGGCGGGGAAGGTCATTGGCGGAGAGCTTGAGTTCCCACCTCCTTAGCCAACAGGACGGCAGGTAATAAGGAGAAGCAACGGCCGTGGATCAATTTATCATCGTGGCTTTGTTCTGGGCGCTAATAGGAGCCCTCGTTGGCTCTGCCATAGGAAGAGCGAAAGGGCGAACAGAGGCTGGCGCGCTCTTCGGTTTCCTGTTGGGTCCTCTTGGCTGGCTGATAGTGGCTGTCGGCCCTAACCTCTCCCCGAAGTGCTCGAAATGCGGCGGGGTGGTCGTCGGTGGCGCCGAGCGCTGCAAGAACTGCGGAGCCGAATTGAAGTGGACTGGCTCGGGATACGAGAGGCCAAGTTGAGCGCCGAATCTTCAAGATCCGAGACGAACAGCGGCTTGAAGAGATGGCACCAGAGGAGAGAGAAGTTACCCGCAGTGGGGCCTGCGTCGCTCGACCTGGGAGTTTTGAGCACCACTCCCAGTGCCCGGGCGGCAGGTCAGCGCAACGCCAGGATCAACAGATTCTTGACCTGACGCTGGACGGTCTCGGCCGTGATCTCGCGGGGCTCCAACGGATAGCCGATGTCATCCGACCGTAGCTCCACGAGCTTCTTCTTCCAGTCGGCGCTATAGGAGATGCAGCGCCGCGTTGAGCGACGACCGAGCACCTCGATCGACATGCTGACTCGGACGTCCTCCTCTTCAACGACGATCCGGAGCGCCGCTGCCGGGCTCGTCTCCTCTACGGTCCGAAGAACCGGCAGGATCACGTTCTGGGCGACGGAACGGAATGCGCTGAGGAAGTTCCTGGCGCTCCTGATCCTCGCGGGCCTGGGCCGCGGTGCGCACCCTCATATCCTCCTCGAAGTGCCCGAAGATCTGGCCGAGGCTCGCCTTGAAGGCGTCGTTGGTCATTGCTCGTGCTCCTCGGCAACCGCGAGCGCGTCACGAAGGAAGCGCTCGACCTGGTCGTCGACCAGCTCCCGCGAGACGCTGGCGAGAGGAAACTCCAGATCATCGGAATAGCCTCCCCTGGTCGTCCAGACTTCGAGGACGGCTCCGGTGCAGCGGTAACGAAGCTCGTCGGGCTTGGGCAGATCTCTCTTCACCCGGATGAATGGCTCCGCCCCCTCTCCGCATTCGACACGGGAGATCTCCGCCAGCGCCTTGCGGGCCTCTCGGACGGCCGGACGCACCATCCGGTCAAGAAGGGCTTGGCACTCGCGGACCTGGCGCTTTGCGGCCTCCGCCTTGGCCTGGTGGTCTCCGGCGATGACTTGCAACCGCTTCCCCTAAGTCGGGTCCTGTCCTCACACTCTGTTGGTGGTACAGGGGCGTAAGTAGGCGGGCGGCGGCGGGGGGCCTTACTGAAGCGGCTTCCATCCCATCACGTCCTGGGGATCGAAGCCGCCCTCCCACTTCCCCAACCCGAAGTAGGTAGCGATCACTTCTCGTAGATCGCCCTTGAAGCCCGTCCGCACTCTCACCCGGTAGGTATCTCCCGAGACCGGGAGAGTCTGCCCCATGTTCTTGACCGACCATCCGGTCCAATCGAGGCGGGAGCGGTCCACGCGGACATTTTAGCATCCTCGATCCTCTCCTTCCCCCCTCTTGTCATCGCTCGTCATAGTTTGTGTTACTATGACGGAACGATGAGCGAAGACGATAAAGCCGCCCGCTCCCGGGAAGCCGCTCGACGCTACCGCGCCCGGAAGCGCGGGGAGGCGGTGCCGAAGCTCAAGACGGGCAGACCCCGCGCGGGCTCTTCGTCGGCCGGATGGGAGGAGTGGGCACACCAGGGCAACCGCGCGGTCTTTCTAGGCGCCGAGGGCGGTTTCACTCACTGGGAGCTAGGAGACCCTAAAACAAATACCGCTGTACTCGTACGTTTCGCAGAGGGTCCCGAGACGTGGACCGCTATTCAACGTCTCTATTCGTCCGAGATGACCGTAGGCGTCGCGCTGAAGGTGGACAGCAAGGAACTGGCCGTTCTCCTTCGCCAAGTCGTGGACTCGATCGACGTACCCGATGATGACTTTGAAGTAACTCTTAAGCATGGGGGATGGTCGAAGACGATGCTGAAGATTGGTCTTCGGACCGTCGCTGATTTCATGGAGCACGGCCGCTTCATGCCGAGTGAGGGCGAGATGTATCACCAGGTGGACGGCAGTAAACGTGGGAATGCCAACGCTACCGATGAGGAGGAGACGCCAATGCGTAAGACCGACCCATAAGAGGAACGCCACCTTTCGGTGGCGTGTCTTTCTAACCTGCGAGCCGGTTGGGCACTGGGTCATTTTGAAATCGTCCCTTTGAAGGGACGGCTCTTATACGTGCCGCGCTCCTTCGGGGCTTCGACCGGGAGGAGCGCCACGATATCCGCGACAGACCAGAGGTGTGAGGTAACGCCGGCCGCCATGGCAGGCGAGCAGCGGATGGTCTGGTGAAGCCGGGCGAAGTTGTAGTGCATGAAGAAAATGGCGAGCGCGGCGCAGTGGTTCTCCAGCTTCTTGCTGTGGCCGTTGGTGAGCCGGGTATAGCGGCGGAGCCCCATCCGCATTGAGAGGTTGGCGCGCTCCACATAACTGGTAGAGATCCGCTTCGGGTCGGGGTTGCCGCAGATCGCATGCTTCTGGGTTCCCTTGCACTCCGCCGGACTGTAGCGGACCTCGGAGCCTTCCGGGGCGGCACCATACACCTTGACCAGTTGGGCATAGTCGAGATCGCCGTTGAAGGCATCCTCTAAGGCGCCCACGTAGACCTTGAGGCCGTCCGTCGTGATCTGTGGGCGGTAGGCTAGGCGGCTCGCCAGATCCTGGCAGAACTCGTGTGCGGTACCGGCATCCCGGGACCCCACCATGAAGGACGGGATGAGCTTCGTGTCCGCGTCGATCGCCGTGAACGTCCAGACGTCGCCGTATCCGAAGGTGCCGAGCTTGTCCTGGGGGACGTTCTTTTGCTTGGCGTAGCAGAATGCCCAGATCTCGTCCAGTTCCAGGGTCTTGCACGGGAGGTCGTGGAAGGCTTCATCCATGTACTTCGCACAGACCGGCCCGAGGTCGGCAATCAGCTTCGTGACCGCCCCTTTGGAGGCTCCCGTGATCCGGCAGGTAGAGCGGATGCCCACTCCTTCGACCAGGGCGGCAACGATGGCGGCTTGGCGTTTCGGGTCCATGCGATTCATGATGACTTATTATGCGTGAGCCAGAGATCCATGTCAAGCATCTCGACCCACATTATTACACTATGTGTGGGTCAGGGTGTTGACATAGTTGATGAGGCCAATTAGGATGGGAGTCGCGATGGAGATACGCTTCGCTACCGCCGACCTACAGCGCCTGTACTGTGATCCTGCCTTCGCGGGCGGGCATGCTCCGGCGATCGTGACCGCCTTCCGCAAGGTGGTGGGGATCATCCAGGCGGCAGCCGACGAGCGCGACTTCCGCGCCCTTCGGTCGCTCCGATTCGAAAAGCTCAAAGGCAAGAGAACACACCAGCACTCAATGCGGTTGAACGATCAATGGAGGCTGGTAGTTGAACTGGAGGGTAAGGGAGCGGACAAGGTTGTTTCCATTGTTTCTATTGAAGACTATCACTAGGCACCGAAAGGGAGACCCCAAATGACACGCTTCACCGCCGCTGAGGTGTTCCCGCCTGGAGAGATCCTGAAGGACGAGCTTGAGGCAAGAGGCTGGACGCAGACGGACCTGGGGGAGATTCTGGGACGACCCGCGCGGGTCGTCAACGAGATCATCACCGGGAAAAGAGGGATCACGCCTGAAACAGCAAAGGGGCTTGCCGAGGCCCTCGGAACAACGGCACAGTTCTGGATGAATCTTGAGAGCGCATGGCAGCTTTCCAAGGTAAGAGACGAGAACGGTGACGTAGCGCTCCGCTCCAAACTATATGCCAAGGTACCCATCAAGGAGATGGTGCGCCGCAACTGGATCGAGTCCTCCACCAATGTTGAGGTTCTGGAGTCTCGTGTTCTGAACTTCCTCTCCATCAAGTCACTCGACGAAGAGGTAGAGTTCGCGCATGCCGCGCGTAAGGGCACATCATATTCGGAAGTCTCGCCAGCTCAGCAGGCGTGGTTTTGCAGGGCGCGGCAGTTGGCGAGGGCTACCACCGCAAGCCGGTTTTCAAAGGCCAACTTAGAGCCTAGTATTGCCCGCTTGCGGGAGCTACTACCCAACGCTGAGGATGTCCGACACGTTCCCCGAGTTTTGTCGGAGATGGGTATTCGCTTGGTCATCATCGAGCCACTTGCGGGAACGCGAATTGATGGCGTGTGCTTTTGGCTGGACGAACACTCGCCAGTGATCGCTTTGTCGCTCCGGTACGATCGGATTGATTGGTTCTGGTTCACGCTTATGCACGAACTGGAACACGTTAAGGCGGGTGACGCCATGCATCTTGATACCGATCTTGTAGGGGAGGGGGCGGCGAAGCCGGAAGACAAGCCGGAGAGTGAGTTGCGTGCGGATAGCTTCGCCACCGAGAATCTAATAACCCCGCGGGATCTTGATAACTTCATAGCCCGCATCCGACCTCTATACTACAAGGAAAAGATACGAGGCTTCGCCAGCCGAATCGGTGTCCATCCTGGCTTGGTGGTGGGGCAGCTTCAGTTCAGAGGAGAGATTAGCTACGCTCACAATCGCGAGATGCTCGCCAAGGTGAGAAACACGATCACGCGCGCCGCGCTGACGGATGGCTGGGGATGTAGTCCACCGGTCGTGCTCTAGGAAGGAGAAGAAATGGGCAGAAAGCGCACCGGGAAAACCTATGGCGATCAGATGCGGGAGATCGCCAACAAGTATCGTGAGTCCGGGCACTCGTGGCCCGCGACGGCGCGAACAATCGCGGCATGGGCGATCCAGCAGGGCTTGTGGCAACCTCAGCCCTCCGCCATCGTTGATCGCTGCGCCGATGAACTGGCGCGGGCCATGCGCGAGGAATACATCACTGACCCTCAGGGCCGAAGAGTCCGGGCAAAGCATGCCGCCCGTCTTTCCGAAGATGGCGAGCAGACAACCCTGTGGGATGACATCCGCTCCGCAAGTCGCGAGCACATGGCGGTGGCGTTCCAGCAGCGACGACAGCAGGTTGTGGGTGACTGCTGGCAACTCAAGCAGGACGTGGACAGTTTCAATCAGAACAACAAGCCGAGCCAGCTAATCCAGATGATCTTCGATTTTACGGACGACTTGGCAGAGATGGAAGCTGTTGCGTAGTTTTACCAGTGTGCGGACTCGACCGCGCACGTTACCAAGGAGTAGTCATGGCCAAGAATGAGAAGACCTCCCCGAAGGTGGCAAGCACGGCAGGCAAGTTGTTGAGTAACCCGAAGACGCCCGCCAAGGTGAAGACCGTGGCGGCATCGGCACTCACTCAGGCGGCGAACAAGAAGAAGTAGCGTCAGCAGGGTCCAGTAGTTCGACGGTCCTGATGATCGACCGAACCGGGATGGCCATAATTCCATTCCCCTGCGATGGCGCCTCACCGTGATCCTGTGACAGGTGAGGCGCCAGCACTTTGCAGGACTCGTTCTCTCGCACCAACCAACCGACCGACCGACAGGTGAGAGGCTCGCCACCGAGGTCAGAGATCGACTGCCAGCCAGTCGCACAATACGAATCTTGCCATTCGATCAGCACAAGGCGGGGGGGGATTGATATCATTTGTCCCTCCCTGCCCAACGCGCGAGGGCAGCCCTTCTTGCACTCTCGCTCCGCTCCTCGGGGGTGAGCTTGGCGGCGAGCGCCTTGCCGCCCTTCAAGCCGCCCTTGCGTCCCGCGGCTGCCTTTGGCGGGAGCGGGGGTGGCTCCTCGGCGGGGGGCTCCAGGTGGGCCGCGTGCTGCAACACCCGGAAGGCTACTTGCGTAAAGTCTGGCTTGGGCTTCTTGCTCATGGCGGTCTCCAGTATGGCACGGGGGCCGGTCCCCTCGGAACCGGCCCCGGGTGGTTCTCTTCAGGGCTTCAGCGGAGCCGCGCCGCGCGCGACTGCGCTAGCCAGTTCCGCGGCCAGCTCGCGGCAGTGGCGGGCGTACCGGAAGGTGGCGATGATCCGCTTCTCCGGCATGTACGCGAGCGAGTACGTCTTACAGCCGGGGTCTCCTGCGCCGGCCCCGTCACCCCGGAAGATGGCGAAGGGCTGGGATATCCAGGCCGACAGATAGGGCGTGTGGCCGTCCTGCATGCTGACTTGGGCTCTTCCTCGCGACCACATGAGGGGGAGAGGCAGGCCAGCTCTGGCGCGGGCCTTCAAGTAGGCGTCCGCCGCCGCACCAAGCCACGCACCAACCGAGCGGTATCCCTCAGCCTCCGCTGCGCGCTTCCATCTCGCGGATTGCTCGGTGGAGCCCTGGACGGTGAAGCTTGCGACCTTCAAGTTCTCGCCCATCGCGCTTTCTCCTCCTTCCTCGTCTTGTCCTCTGCGATCTTCGCCCGGCGCTTCTTCTTCCGGAGCTCCCGCTCAGCTTGCAGGATGGTGCGGCGAACCTCCTTCAAGGCGCGATGGTTTTTGATGACGTACTCGGCGCAGAGCAGGAAGAACGTGGGCATGCCGAGCCCCGGCCCCCAGATCGTGGAATAGGCGATGCGGTACCGCCAGCGGTCGTGGTCGTCGTCAACGTGGACGGTGAACTTCGTGGGCGAGTAGGTCCCGAGACAAGCCTTTGCCCGGGCAAGGTTGGTGTGGGTCGGCGGGTACATGTACTGTGGCCGGCTCATCCGTCACACCTCGTACATCTCGACCCCGAGGGGTCGGCGGTCGTCGGCTACCAGGCGGAGGACTTGCCAGCGCTGATCCTCGGGAACGTCGTCGGGAGCATCCCAGCATCGCCAGTAGGCGAACCACCTCCCGGCCAGGTGGACGACGGCCAGCTCGGATTCGTCCGCGTCGTGGACGGCGTACCACTCGCCGGCTTCCTTCGCGGCGAGCACTTCCCCGGGCGCTGGGGTGAAGTGGACTTGCTTAACGATCTCGTAGAGGGCGCGGCGGGTTGCTTCGGTCGTGCGGGTAAGGTCGGGCGGGATAAACTCGGGGCGGTCGGGCATGGGATGGCTCCGTGCTCGGCTAGGTCCGGCGGGGTGTTCTCAGCACTCCGCCGGGCCGCTTCTGGGGTGAAGGGAACGGTTCCCCTCTTACAGAGGGGAAGTTACCTCAGATTCGACGGCTTATCAGTCCTCATAAGGGGACAATTTCAAAATGACCCAGTGCCGCCGGTTGGGCTCTGGAATGTAGCCTAAGGAACTTCATTCTAACCCCTCCCGGCCCGCCTTTCAAGAGGGCCGTTATGTTCCGAGTCAGAGTTTGTCCGTTCTGCCGATTCCTGAAGCTACTTCTTAGACCCTGCCTGCCGCGCTCGCGGTAGACCACGACGGCGCCACCAGGGGCGGGCGGTTCGCTCGCCCCTGGCACGCGCATAGGGAGGACTTGCGCATGCCGCACCTGTGCCGTGTTCGCGAAGAATGCCCGCGTCCGCTCTACCGCTGGCAACTCGGCCAGCTCGCCGCGAGCTTGCCCCGGCGGTTCATACCGGCCCGGCTTGCCCGATCTCCTTCCGGGCAGCTCGGATCAGTCTTTCTCGTATCCAGTCGGAAAGGCTGATCCCCGCCAGCTCGGCGGCCTGACGGATCAGTGCGTCATGGTCGGGGGTCAGGCGAATGCGGATGGAGGCGGAGTGTACTCGATCTTCTTCTTTTCTTGGTCTAGCCATAGTGGAGAAAGCGTATGCCCATAGGGGACACAAGTCAAGTGCGGAAAATCGAAGAAAACCCCTTGACTGGTGTGCCCCTGGGGCATACAATAACTCCAGAGTTGAGACATGGAAACCGCGACCGCAACCCCCGCCCCGACCGTCTGCCGCTCCTGCGGCGGGCGGCTCATCCGTTGGGGCAAGGATCGCGGCTTCCAGCGCTGGCGGTGCAAGGCGTGCGGCGCCTCTCAGGCGGACCTCCCCGTCCGTACCATGGGCTCCATGCGGATCGATCCCGAGCGGGCCGCCCTCATCCTCGGCATGCTCACGGAAGGCTCCTCGATCCGCTCCGCCGAGCGCTTGACCGGCACCCACCGCGACACCATTTGCAGGCTCCTCCGGTTCGCGGGCGAGAAGGCCGAGGGCATCCTTTCCAGCCTGGTTCGCCGGGTCGAGGTCGAGGACGTCCAAGCGGATGAGATCTGGGGATACACGTCGGCATGAAGGAAAAGACGAAGGTCGAGCAGGGGATCACGGACACGCACGTAGGCGACGCCTACACCTTCGTGGGGTTTGAGCGCCACTCCAAACTCGTGCTCTCCTGGCACCTGGGGCGACGCACCGCCGAGGATACCCACACCTTCATGGGCAAGCTCGCGGGCGCCACGGCGGGCCGTTTCCAACTCACCACGGACGGCTTCGCGCCGTACCCCGGAGCGGTCGAGGAGAAGCTGGGCGGGCGGGTCGACTTCGCGGTTTTGCAGAAGACTTACGGCACGGATTCAAGCGAGGACAATCGGCGGTACTCTCCCGCCAAGATAATAGGCGCCGAGAAGATCGCCGTACACGGCAACCCAGACGAGAAGATGATCTGCACGTCGCATGTGGAGCGCCAAAACCTCCACATGAGAATGCAGGTCCGCCGGCTCACCCGGTTGACGAACGCTTTCTCTAAGAAGTGGGAGAACCTGAAGGCCGCGCTCGCCCTGCACTTCTGGGCGTTCAACTTCGCTTGGATGCACTCCTCGATCCGGATGACTCCCGCGATGAAGGCCGGGATCTGCCGGAAGCCGCTGCGGGTCGGGGATCTGTTGGCGGCTTAGCCGGGGCGGTCTAGCCGCCGATCACGAACGGTTCGTTACTAGGCGGATTTATAATAAGAAGAACAAACTGCTCCACGCGCTGCTCGATCCTCGCTTGATAGGTATCATCAAAAGAAAGGGTGTCATCGGGTAAGCCACATTTGTCGAATGGAGAGGAGCACATCATGTCATCGTCATGGCTGCTGGGATTGTCGTTCGGCTTAAAAGTCAATTCATGATGCATTCCCGTTTCGGGACCGTCTATAGCAAGAATGACTGAGCCGTTGACAGTCCTCTTTGCCCGCAAAGTGGGATATCCCTCGATTACTTCGACGGCGCGGTCTAAAACAGGGACGATAACTTCTCTCTTGATCCTGTCCCATTCGCCAAGAAAGGCTGACCTACCAGCCTGTTTTTTCTTCCGCGCCGCAAAGGCATGATCTAGTGATTTCTTTAAATCTTCCTTAAATGTCATTATTCCCATCCCCTTTGGGGGGAGATTCTATCACACGGGACAAAGATCTGCACTTTGAAGGCCACGAAAGAAAGGGCCGGTCCCTCCTCGGAACCGGCCCGGTTTGCTTCGCGCGGTGCTCGCCTGCCGCTCTACATCGCTTCCCTCCTGTGCCGCTCGACAACCCCCGCCGTGGTGGCCTCATCCCGAGCGTAGACGGGCGCCAGCTCGGACGCCAGCGCCTTGCACTGCCGCGCCGTCCTCAGCGTGGCGATGATCCGGCCGGTAGGGATATGCACGAGCGTCCGCCGGACGTTCCCGTCGCTCCCCTTGCCGGTCCCCTGGTACTGGCCGAACGGTGGCGAGATCATCCCGTGAATCTCGATCTCGGTCCCGTCTATCAGGAGCACCCGGAAGCGCCCACGGTGCCACGCTAAGGGGATCGGGTTGCCCGCTCTGGCCCGGGCCTTCAGGTAGCAGTCTGCCGCCTCACATAACCAGGACCCTACGGCACGATGCCCGTCCGCTTCCGCTGCGATCTTCCACCGGGTGCTTTGGTCAATGGTTGCGTGAGCTGTAAAAGATGCGACTTTGAGAGTAGTACCCATGTGTTTCCTCGCTTTCTAGACCGGAGGTCCGGAGTTGAATCGGTGGGCGGTATTGATGGCATCCCGGACCTTCCACATCTCGGGGCCGGTCATCTTCTCGGGATCGGTGGCGCTCCAGTCAACCCGGAAGGTTGCGATCTCCCGAGCGAGCGACTTGCAGCGCTTCCGGAGCCGGAGCGCTACCAGGTGGGAGCCGGTCGGGGTGTGGATGAGGTGGAAGAGCGGGGGGAGACGTGGGCGCGTTCCGTCGTCCGGCTCCCGGTAAATCCCGAAGGGACCGGCCACCAGGCCGGACACCTCGCGGGGGTGGGGTTGGCTGTTCCTCTCGCGCCGCACCATGACGTTGAAGCGACCACGACGCCAGCGGAGCGCGAGACGGGGGACGCGGGTGCCGAGGGCGCGGAGCCGCTCGGTTGCCAGGGTGACGAGCCATGCCGCGATGCTGGGCGCGCTGTCGTACTGTGCCGCTCCTCCCCACCGTTGGGCCTGCTGTCGGGTGGCGCGGACCTGGACGGTTGTCGTCTTCCGGTTCCCCATGGCTCAGATCTCGTAGAGCTCTATGCCGTAGGGGGCGGAGAGGTTCTCTTCGACGCGGAGCACTTCCCAGTGCTGATCCTCGGGAGCGTCGTCCTCCACGTCCCAGAGCCTCCAGGCGACGACCCACCGGCCGAGGGCGTAGAGGACGGTGACGCCGCATTCGTCGGCGTCGTACTTCTGGTACCACTCTCCGGCTTGCTTCGCGGCGAGGATCTCTCCAAGGGCGGGGGTGAAGTGAATTTCTACGATGGCGTCGTAGATCGCTCGGCGGGTGGCCTCCGTGGTGCGGGATAGATCGATCGGCGGAGGGGGCGAGGGCGGGATAGACTTCGGACGGTCGGGCATGGGCAATCTCCGTGCTCGGCTAGGCTCCGGGCGGGCTCTGCGGGCTCGCTCGGGGCCGCTTCTCTTCGGCGGAGGGGAACGCTTCCCCCCCTTACAGGGGGAGGAAGCTACCGCAGGGCTGGGGCGTTACTTAGGCAGGAGTGGCGCCAACAATCTATTAGGCCAGTACCCTAAGTCGCTCATGGTGGCTCGATTCTCCTTTTCTCAGGATGCGACAAAATGACTCAGGCTGTCAACGCCCGGCCGCCTTGGGCCGGGCGTGTTGATCCCGATCCCCTGTTTACGCCAGCGCGTCGAGGCTGAGCTTGTACTGCCGCCCGAAGAGAGTGACCTGTGCTTCGGCGTGATCCGGCGCCACGGTCTGGGCGATCGCCACCAGCCCATCGGTAGTCGTGGGGAGCGGTACCACCGGCAGCGGCGCGCTGGCGCCAACCAGCGGCGCCGCGTCCGGATGGGAGATCAGGTCGCCGTCCCCGGGCCCCGTACCGAGAGCCCCAACGGCACCGCCGCCTTGGACCTGGACAGGAGCAGCCCCGGGCACTCCCGCCGCACCGGGCGAGCTGTTGGGCGCCACGGGACCCGGGTCGACGGTGACCCCGACCTTGTTTGCCGCGGGCACCACCAGGGCATCCCACGCCGGGAGGTTGCCGATCGCCACCAGTTTCATGAGATCGTCGTCCCGATCCGTCACCGCGTAGTTCGGGGGCAGCGGCAAGCCGCCGGCGCGGATGACTTGCTGGAGCAGTTGCCGGGAGTAGCGCTCTCCGACCAGGGTCCCCTCCACGGGCGAATCGGCCCCGCCGATCGGCACCCCGAAGGTGTCCTGGTTGTCGGCAGGCGTCCAGGAGGCCCTGGCCACTGCGCCATTGCGGTCCCTGAAGATGATCTGGGCGGCGCTCAGGCCCACCCGCAGCCAGACGGGGATGCTGCGGAAGAGGTTGTCCGTGACGGGCGCTGCGACAGGTACTGAAGACGTAGTGATGGGTTCCATGGTGGTGGATGACTCCTTTGGTTTGGCCACGGGAGACCTACTCCCGCGGTCGGTTGTGGAACTGATTGCTGTAGGTGCCGGTGGCTGAGCGATCGGAGCAGCCGCCGCGACGATGCCGAGAACGAGGTGCTGAGCGTCGCCGCTGGGCAGGTTGAGGACTTGGCCCGGATAGAGGCTGCTCTTATAGGTGAGGGCCTGGCCGTCGAGGATCACGGAAGCGTGATCGAACTGCTCCCGGACGCGGGTTCCTCCATCAGTTGGTGCGCAGGTTTCCACCCCGGCGATCTGCCCCCTCCACATGTGGGGGGGGGTGTTGCCGTTGGCGTTGTTCTCCAGCCAGGACACGACGACGCCGGCGGCGGTCCGATAGATATGCAGAGGGGTGATCAGACCCCAGGCCGGCAGAGCCGCGGCTACGTCGACGAGCGACTTGCCGGCGAGAGGCTGGTAGCTGAGCTTGAGTGGGCCTTCCAACGCAAGGGCTGTACCCCATTCCCACTGCTGTTTCATGCCCAGCCCCGCGGCTCTCCCCCACTCTTCCGCCCGAGCTCGGCTTGGCGCGTCACCTCGCGCAATCGAGAGGAGCCACTCCCGCCAGCCTGGCAGAGGTGCATGGCCGGCAGATCGCATGCCGGGAAGCTCGATCCTCCCGTCTGCCGACTCGGCGAGCATCGAGAGCCCCCACCAAAGCTGCAGCCAGATGCTCGCCCCGAGGAGGAGCGGCGCGTCTCCGCGAGCTCGCGCCGCGGCCGCCACGGCGGCGACCGAAAGCATGTGCATCCGGCCGTAGATGTAGGACAGGAGCTCGTCCCCCATCCAGCAGGTCTTGCAGGCGTCGAAGTACCGTCGCCACTGGTCGTCGGCCGCTGGATCTTTGAGGACGTAGCGGACCGCCCAGCCCATGCAGGGCCAGTTGGCGGAGCCGCCGGACGTGAGGCTGCCGGCGAGGTCGCCGACCTGCTTGTGGGCTTGCGAGGGGAGGGGTTGGCCGAGGACGGCCGCGCGGAGCTCCTCGGTCAGAGGGACCTCGATGCCGCTCATGGCTTGACCTCCGCCGCGGCGTCGGTCCCGGCGATCGGAGCCGACGTCTGCGTCCTGAGGTAGGCCCCCGCGAGACCGCTCGCGATGGCGATGATGGAACCGGCCCTGCCTGGAAAGGTCAGGGAGCCGGCGCCGGCGATGGTGCCGATGATGGAGAGCCACATGGTGCGGGAGTGCCACCAGCGGATCGGGGTTGGAACGGGTGACGCTGGAGAAGACGGGATCAAGTGACCTCCCAGAAGGGCCCAACGAGGCGGTTGTAGTTGTCCACCCACTCGCCGGTAGAGGCGGCGCCTCCGGCGGTGTTGTAGACGGTCTTGTAGAGCGTGGCCAGGGCTTCGAGGTCGACCGTCTCCGGCAACTTCGTCGGCGAGCGGTAGTAGTCGAGCCGCGCCATGGCGCAGGCGTAGTAGAGGTTCCCACCGAGTTGATCGACTCCGCTCAGCCACGGAATCATCAGGGTTCGGATCTTGCTTCTTTCCGGGAGGCGGAACGCAAGGAAGTTGTCCCAGATGTCCCGGGCCGTGTCGGGCTCCATCTGCCAGAGCCCGAGCGCCGGTCCGCCTCCCACCTGGTGGAGGGAGTGGAAGCCGCTCTCCTGCGCGGCCGTGCCGAGGATGAGCGCCTCGGCGACGGGGCCGCCCATCCCCATGTAGTCGAGAGTCGGCCGCACCACCTGCAGGCCGAGTTGCTTGACGTCGAGTCCGGGATTCATGCGACCTCCCCGAGCGCCCGCAGGCGCTCGCGTAGTGTTCGGTTGTCGATCTCCAACTCCTGCGAATGGAGCTCGACTTGATGGGCGTGGGCTTCGAGCGCGGAGAGGCGCTTCACCTCCAGGCGGAGCCCTTCGATTTCCTGCCGCATACCCTTGATGTCGTCGCGCTGCGCCGAGATCATGTCGTGCATCTCGGTCCAGGTCTTCTCGCGAAAGCCGGAGAGGGAATGCCAACTGTCTTCCAGGGCGGCCGCCTCCGCCTTCTGGGCCTCGTCGACCGCGGCCGCTGCCTTGCTCCGGAGCGCCCACCGCTTGAGGACTGGACCGACGACTGGCCCCGCACCGATCAAGAGAAGCGCGATGCCGGCACCGATTTTCTCCAGGAGCGCCTTCAAGTTCATTCGCCCCTCCCGAATTCCTGGCCGCGAGGCATGACGCTGAGGTCGATAAGAGCCGGCCCTCCCCAGCAGATGTTCCACGACTTCCTCCCGTGAGGCTGAACCGTCGGGTCTTTCACTTCGCCGCGAATTGAGGGGTCTCCGAACATGTAACCCCCGACGACATCGGCGATGACTTGCACGAGATTCTCCGGCGCCGCGGCATCCTCGACCCAGGGGACGGCAAGGAGATCCAGGTCTCGCGCCATCGTTCCGTGAACCGCGACCGCATAGCCGAGCCCTTTCGCGGCCTCACGGACGCGGGGGAGGATGTGCGCGTAGATACAAACGAGGCTGCCGAAGTCGTGGTCTTTCTCGCTCATCGGAGAACCCTCCGCTTTGCGATCTCAGGCGCCTTGCCCTCCGCCACCGTTCGCGGATAGGGCTTCTGGCGGATGACTCGGGGCCGTGCCGGTTGGGGCTGCGGCGGAGGGATTACAGGAGCGCATCCAAGGAGGAGCGCGACCCCGAGAACGATCGTCGACCGAGTCACCGCAGCGCTCGGCACCTTCTTGAGGCGCCTCTTCCGCCGGGTGAGCCACCAGCAAAGAAGATCTTCGGCCTCTTCGAGAAGCAGGAGAATGGCGCCCGCGCAGAACATCAGGACGACAGCCGCAACGAGCTCGCTCATGGGCAACTCCCCGGAGCCTGTGACTCAAGGAGGTACCGTTCCGTCAGCCATGGGCGTGACGGCCCGAGATCCCGGAGCCACAGATGGTCACCCGTGCGCAAAGGAACGCAGATTCGCTCGGAATGATCCTGGCCGTAGTAGAAGATCATTCCCACCAGCGCCACGAAGAGAAACACGCTCAGGGTGATGAGACCCCGAAAGCCGATCTCTCCCCAATCCCACTCCCACGGCCAGTTCACGGGCAACTCCCCGGCACCACCTGGATGCTCAACTGCCCCGTGCTCAAGGTACTTGGGAGGTAGAGATCCTGCGCCGGAACGTGCACATGGACGCACGTCGACGGCGGAGGCACCACGGGAGGAGGATCGGGCGCGGGCAGTGGGGTCGGGGTCGTGCCGGTGCTGGCGTATCTCCTCTTGGCTCTTGAAGCGATCATCACAGAAGCTCCTTTACCTTGTAACTCTGAGCGAACCGTTGAAACTTTGGATTGGCGACCGGCGACAGCTCCGAGAAGCGGCCATAGATCACGGTGTTGAAAAACTCGGCCGAGTTGGAGGGGTCCGGGAACCAGAGGAAATCTCCCGTGATCCCGTTGACGGCCTGGATCTGGGCGAAGACCGCATCGAAGGCCTCCGCCTGGGTCATCGAGTTGCAGGCGAACTCGCCGAGCCGCCACTTCTGGCGGACGTCCGCCCATTCCTGCCCCCCGAGCGTGGCGACGACAATCGAAGGGTCCGCCCAGGAGACCGACCAGCCGTAGGCCATGCTCACGAAGGGCTGGAAACCGTTCGCCACCACGAGGCGCCCGGCCGAGCTCTGGGCATCCTTGGTGAAGCACTGGTCGATGAGGACACTCCCGATACCGCCGAACTGTGCCCGGCCGATTGTGGCCGTCGCCGGCAGGACGTAGGAGAGCGAGAAGGTCCGGAGGGACCGCGAGGCGTAGAGCGGATAGACCACCGAGAGGTCGCCGCTGTCGAAGGTGTAGCCGGTATGATCCGCCAGCCACTCGACCGCGCCGTACTCGATCGTGGAGGTAGTGCCCGCCGTCGCGGTCACCTTCACCTGAACCGTCTGACTCAGGAGGCTCCCGAGAGAGGAAGCGTTCCACTGGGCGACGACGAGGATGCCCGAGGTGCTGGTGATCGCGAGGCCCGTGATGAGTGTCGCCTTGGCGACGCCGTTGTCATAGAGCTCGACCTTGAGCGTGGGGCTGGTTCCCCCGGCGACGTTCTTCCGGACGAAGATCGAGAACGTCTGGAGGTTCGCCCCGCTCTTGAGAGGGAGGTTCCCCCCGTCCGTCCCCGAGCTCGCAAAGCTGAAGAGCGCCGAAGTTGCACCGGCCGGCGCCGGCGCCGTCAACCAGGTGGTGGACGGGACGTAGGCCGGCACCGCGACCTGGGTATAGGCACCCGAGAGGTTCGTCACGGAGGACATCCCGGTCACCGGCGGCCGCACGATCTGATCGAGGGTGCTGGTGATCGACGTGTAGCCGCGAGTCCTCCACTTCGAGGTGATCCCGATGTCGGTCGCCGAGGGCCGGGAATTGTGCCCCACCAGGCTCACCACGGCCACGTTGGCGTCGACGGTCGGGTAGGTAGGGGCGTACATCACCCAACGCGAGGAGGGATAGACAGCGGCGCCGGCGCCGCCCCCCGACGCGATCGTCTGGGCGCCGCCCGGGATGATGTCCGGAGCTGAGGCCCAGAGTTGGGTGAGCTGTCGGGTCTGGAGGTTCGTCACCGGCTGTGCTGCCGAGCCAGCCGTCAGGACGCCTAGGTCGACGCTGTTTGGGTAGGTGATGAGCATCGAGGCCATGGCTATCCCCACACCGTCAGGTTGATGCAGCCCTGGGTTTCCTGCTCGTCGAAGGCGAGGATCGCGAAGTTCTTACCCGCGTCAAGGCCGAACCGGGGACGGGTCAGGGTGACAGGCTGGTTGATGTCGAGCGTGTAGGCCTGGGTATGGTGCACGAGAATGGCATAGGGGTCCCGCCGTACCTTCAGGAGCGCCAGGAGCCGCACCGCCTCCGTGTAGGCGTCGGCATAGTTCACGAAGTTCGAGAGGATCGTGAGGGTCTGGGCGTCGGGATAGGCGTCGAGAACCGAGAGGTCTTCCCACTTGGCGTAGCGCCACTCTTTCGTGGCGAACGAGCGGCGGACCGGATCGGAGAGCGCGATGCCCGCGAGATCGCCTTCGCTCTGCTTGATGTAGTTGTGGGCGTAGGCGACGACGACCCGGTAGGTGGGGATCGGCGAGGGAAGGGTCTGCCAGTACGAGGTCCCGATCCCGGAGCTCCCGGTCTGGACACCGTAGCTCACTTCGGAGACCGAGGTGTTGTTGCCATCCGTCACCAAGGCGTTGCTGTAGTCGATCGACAGGACGGACGAACCGGAGACCCCTTCGAAACGCGCGACCTGGAATAAATTGGCGGCTCGGCTGAAGCCGTTCATCGCTCCGACCGTCCCCCCGAGCTCCTCGACGACGGACTTGAGGGTCCTGCCGGCCGCTGGCGGGACGCCGGTTATGGGATCGGCGGTGCCGGTCGAATCGAAGATGTAAATGCCGCAGGCGGCTCCGTTCGCGGCCTTGAGCGTCGAAAACGAGGTGGTGTCGAGGTCGGTCGGATCAACAAGGCCGCCGTGCCTGGTCACAGCTCGCCGGATGAGATCCGCCGCGGCGTTGACATAGCCGCCGACCGAATCGCCGCGCACCCACGCGGTGACCTTCCCGGCCGGGTTCGCGGTCAGAGTGAAGAGCCCGCGGGTGAGGTCGACGGAGTAGCCGTTGGTGCCGGCCTTCGTCACCACGGTGACCGACGGTCCTGCCGCCTCCGTGGTGAGTGCCCCAGTGATCGTGAACGATTGCCCGTTCGAGGCGATGGTCGCGACGGTCTTGTCCCCGCTGTTCGCGGCCGAACCGGAGATCGTCACCACCTGGCCGACGACGAGAGAGGAGTAGTCGGCGCCGGCCGCGGCGATCGTCTTCGTGCCGGAGGTGAACACGACGTCGGTCCCGGTGTAGGCCAGGGGGGGTGTCAGGGCCGCACCCTTGTCGTAGACGGCTTGGAACTTCAGGATGTTGCGATCGTGGACCTGGTAGATCAGGTTGAATGGGTCCGGGTTCGCCGGTTCGAGCTCCAGGACCTCGCCGTAGGTGAGCGGTACCGTCTTGCCGGCGACGGTCGTCGCCGCCCAGTCCGCGACGTCCCACGCGGGCGAGCCGTACAGGATACCGGCGACCGCCGAGGCGGAACTGTCGATGGCGTAGATTCCCTTGCCCTCGTCAAGCTGGGCATAGAGGACGAGCCCGGATTCGCTGCCGAGGAGGTACACCCGCATGTTGGCAACGATCTGCGCCTGGGTGCGGGCGACGTTCCACAGGCGCACTTCGGAGAGCTTGCCGCGAACGTAGGTCCCACCGCTCCCAGTCGAGGTGTTGCCGAGCACCAGGTTGACGGTGTTGGTCACCAGGGTGCCGGTGGCGGCGGTACTCGCGGCGACTACGCCGTTGACGTAGATCGTCTTGGTGTGCCCCGTGGCGTCGTAGACCATCGCGACATGCGCCCAGGTGCTCGGCAGGAGCTGCCCGGTGGTGTCCAGGGCGACGTTAGAAAGACCGCGGGTGATGAACCGGACGCTCCCGCCGCCTCCATCTGCGATCGACGCGGCCCAGCCGTTGGTGCCGTCGTCTTTGCCCAGGATGCGCTGGCCGCTGGTGACGGCGTCGCTGTAGACCCAGCCCTCGATCGTCAACGAGCCCGTCTGATTGAGGACGTTTCCGAAGTCGACCCGGTCGCTTGAGGAGGTGAATCGCAGGGCCGAGGGGGTGTAGGTGGCCGCGAGGATCGGCTTGTCGAAGGCCGCGTCTCGGCTCCGCAACTTGACCACAAACTCCTCGTCTCCACAGATCGCGTCGCTTCCCGTGGGGTCTCCCCCGCCGGCCAAGCCGTCGAAGACCGTGGCGTAGTCGGAGAGCGCGAGGGCGGTGCCCCCGTTGGCGTAGCTCAAGATGCCGCCGAACTGGAGGAGCGCCCGCCGGCCATCCCAGGAATAGGTCTTGAGGACGTCGAGCCCACCGTCCGGGTTGGCGAGCGCCGCCTCGCCATAGTCGGGCGTAGACGTCCCGCCGATCGCCGAGCCCGAGAACATCGAGCGATGGACGATCGGCGGCTGGAGAAGGCGCGCCGCATACTCCTGGGAAGCGGGCGTGTCGGTCGGTCCGGAGTTGAAGCCGCCGAGGGAGAAGTAGTGCGGCTGGACTGCCCCCCAATCGGCCTTCCCCCATGCTGCTGTCGTGAGCGTCAGGTTGGGTGCGCTTCCGACCGAATTGACCGCTGTCGAGCCGCTGCCGTCATTGAGCCGGAAGTAGGAGAGGAGACCGGCCTGTGCGGTGAGAAGGCTCCCCGTCTGGAGCACGGGGATGCCGTGCGACCATGTGAAGGGCTGGAGCTGCGCGACGGTCCGAGCCGTCGACCAGACCGAGACCTCGGAGAGCTCGCCCGGGAAGAAGCTCGCGGAGGCGTCCGGCTGGCGGCCGATCGTGAAGTTGGAGAGGAACGTCGTCCAGGCACCGGAGACCGCCGTCGACGCGACCAGCACGCCACCCTGGTAGATCAGGATGAGGTTTCGCGCGGTGTCGAGGACCCCAACCAGGTGGACCCAGGCGCCGACCGTCAGAGGCGATGGAGCAGCAACCGCGAAGGCCGTACCGGCGTCGTTGATGACCCGTAACTCGGCCGTGTTCGAGGTAGTGATCCGGAGCGCTCGCATCCCAGCCGCGGTACCGTTCTGGACTCCCACCATATAGCGGAGGGTGCCGTTGAGCACCCGCGGCTTGACCCAGGTCGAGAGCGTGATCGAACCCTGGGGCATCGTGATCGAGGCCGTGCCATAGGCCGAGAAGCCGTCGCCGGCGAAGTCGGCTTGGACCGCGGCCGAGTTGTAGGGCCAGAGGGTGAGGAGCCACTTTCGGACGGCCCAGGGATCGGCCATGAACTTGGTGAAGAGGGCAGTCATGCGACTCTCCTCCCGGCCGGCATGTTGCGGTTCGCCATCGCGGTCTGCCGCGCCTGCTGGGCCGCTCGATTTTCCAGGCCTCCGAGGCGAGTCGAGAGTTGCTTCATCTCGCCGCTCTGCTGCTGGCGGAAAAGCTGCAGCTCCTTGACAACCGCTTGCCAGCCTGCTCCCCCTCCCCCGCTGATCGACACGGGGATCTTGCCGCTCAGGAGGGGGATCACGGCCTCGGGTCCGGCCTCACCCACCTGGATGAGGCGGCGGTCGTAGATCACGCCTCCGGTGGCGTAGCCGGGTGGCGTAGGAGTGGGAGGAGGTGTCGTCGGATTGGCCCAAGTCCCCCATCCATAGTTTGGCGTCGTACCAGCAGGGCCGCCGGAAGCGCCCGGCGTGCCGAACTTGGCCGCCAGGGCGTTGAGGTTGGCGATCACCGAGGCGAAGAGCTGCGAGTACTCGCCCGAGGACCCGTACTCAGCACGGAGCGCGGTCAGATAGTCCTGGGCGGCCTGTTGCTCTTGGCCAATCGCCGCTTGGTCTCCGGTCCAGGCCCGGGACGTGACGTCCTCGTAGTAGGCCTGGGCCTGGCTCAGGCGCTGCTCCGGGGTGAGGGAGGAGAGTTGCGTGTTCTGGGTGAGCGACTCGGCGAAGGTGGCCAGGGCGTCGGCCGCGTTGGTGGCCGAGCTCGCGAGGGCATTGTTGGCCGTGGTCGTCGGAGCGGTCGACGCGGAGGCAGGAGCGGCATCGGGGAGCCCCTTCAGAATCCGCTCCAAAGCGTTGTACCCGTCGTCGCTGATGAGCTTCATCGAGTGGGCAAGCTCGATCTGCTCCTGCCAGACTGCCTTCTGGATATCCCACTCGGCCTGTTGGATCGCGGTGCGATCGGCCGCGTCCGTCGTGTACTGAAGCATCCCGTCCGCCAGGGAGTCTTCCACCTGCTGGCTCGACTGGTGGACGATGTCCGCGACCTGCTGCGAGGTGAAGCCAAGCTGGGCCGCGTTGTCGGTCAGGAAGCTCAGGGCGTCGCCCGTCTTCTTGAGGTTCTCGGCCGCGGAGACGAGCGGCAGGTTCAGGCTGTCGACCGCCTGCTGCCCCAGGTCCTTGTCGGCCTGGCCCTCGGCGTTCGTGATCCGGTCCTGGAGGGGCTTGCCGGCGCCAGCGGCGATGGCGTCCTTCAGGTAGCCGGCAAACTGGGTACCCACCCCGGCGAGTTGTTGATCCCATGCCGAGAGCCCGTGGGACTCCTGGGTGAATTTAAGGATGTTGTCCCCGACCGAGGCCTTGGTCTGCTGGTTCAGTAGGTCGATTTCCTTCTGCCTGGCGGCATTGGCCTGGTCGAGCGCAGCCTTGTTTTTCCCGAGTTGCTTATCCTCGTCGTTCCACTTCTGGGTGATCTGGTCGAGCGCCTTTTCGTAGTCGTCCATCCCCGATTCGCGGACGGAGGTCGCTACCGCATCGATCATGGTTTTCAGATTCGAGAGCGCCGAGGAGGCCGCGCTCGATCCGGAAGCGCCCTGGACGTGGATTTCGGACGGGTCGATGGGCTTAATGCCGTTGAGCGCGTCTTGGACCGCCTTCAGACCCTGGAGGGTCTGCTGCATGGCCTTGAATTCCTCGGACGTCGTAGACGAGACCGAGGTCACGATGGTGGCGACGTCGATTGCCGTGGCGGCGATGTATTGGCCGCTCTGCACCATGACGGTCGTATAGCCCGCCTGGGCCGCGGCGCCTTCGATCTCGGCCTCGACCTTTAGAATCTCCTGCTGGACGCTCGCCTTGTCGAGCTCCAGTTGGGCATTCCAGGCGATGGCCTCCGCCTTCTGCTGTGCCAGCTTCTCGGCCGCGGTCTGCTGCTCGCCGGTGATCGCGTCGCGCTGCCCGGCGAGCGAGCCCACCAGGCTTGCATTGACCTCTCCGACCGCGACCGCGAAGTCCTTCGCGCTGTAGCCGGCCTGGGCGAGTTGTTGCACCAGACCAGTCGCGGAGTTAGTGGCGTCGTCCAACTGCTGGGCGTAGTACTGCGGGTTGCTCGAATCCTGCCGGGCGAGAGCCTGGGCCTCCTGCTGGGGAGTGATGTCGGCCGGGATGGCGTCGAGGGTTGCCTTGATGCTGTCGGCGGTCGCCTTGGCTTCGTTAAAAGCCTTCTGCGCATCCAAAAAGGCTTGCCGAATATCTGGGTCAGCGTTGAAAGCCCCTTGACCTAAATTAGCCTTGGCGGCAATCGTCGCGGCATCGAGATTGATTTTTGCGGCATTTTCTTGCTGAATTGCTGCGTCATATTGAATTTGGGCACTGCGCCGCTGAGCATCGGCTGCGGCGTTAAAATCGCTCACATTTTGATGAAGCGTTTGATCGGGAGTCGCCGTGATCCCCAGTGTCTTGTTCTCCGCATCTTGCCAGAACTTCTGTTCAGCTTTGTCAATCTTTGCGAACGCTTCATTGAGTGCGTCGCTCGGCCCAAGGAGGGCAGTGATCGCCGTCTTCATTGAGGCGAAGCTCTGGGTCTGCTGGAGAGCGGTTACCTCGAATTGCGACTTGTCGAGGTTATCGACCTGCGTTGCGGTGGCGATATCCGCATTAAAATCTTTAAAGGTTTGCGCGACGCTACCCTTTATTGCAGCGGAAATAATCGGATCTAGCCCTACTGTCGTTGACTGCTGAATGGCACGAATGGCTCCGAATTCCATCGCGGCAGTCGCGTCGTTGCCGAAGTCGGCGACCATCTGCGCGCCGGCCTGTTCGAAGATCACCGTGTAATCTGTGTTCTTCGACCTGCCGTCGCGCTTAAGGGTCAACCGTCCGACGACGTCGGTGATGGCGCCCCCGAGATTGGTGATCGTCGCGTTGGCATCGGCCACGAGCCCCGCAATCAGCGGTTGAAGGAGGGTCGACCGGTCGAGCGCTCCTTTGGCGTCGCCGGCGACAACCTTCCCCTGGCTGTAAGCGACATCCACCGAGGCCCAGGTGCTCTTGTGGCTCGCGTAGACGTTCAGGATCGCGAGCACGGCGATGACCGCGACCGCTGCGTATCCGGCCTCCGCCTCATAGGCGGCGGTCGCTTCGGAGGCATCGGCGGCTGCAAGGGCCTCGTCCGCCGTGGCGTAAGTGGTCGTGACGTTGGTCGCCGCCGCGGCGCCCCCGCCGAAGTAGCTCGCTCCCGCCTTGTAGAGGCTTCCCGCCGCACTGGCGTAGCTGCCGACTCCACCTCCGCCGCCGCTCGTATCCGATGCGGAGAAGGTGCCCCCGTTGACCACGGAAGACGCCTCCATCGCAACCTGCAACTGGAGCCACTTCTGGAAAATTTGTTCGAAGGTTTTCAACATCACGTCGAGGAGGCTCTTGCCGATATCCTCGGCGCTCAGATGGCCGGTTTCAACCCAGGTGTTGAGCGCCTGCTCGCCGACGCCGATCGCTTGGGTGAACCCGTCCTGGAGCGGCTGCCAGACGTCGGCCGAGGCCTTGGCGATGGCGACGCCGTCTTTCAGGCTGTTGAGGGCGTCCTGCTGGGTGGTGATGCGCCTACGGATGGCTGCCTCGGCCGCTTCGTCCCCCTGAGCCCCTTCCTTCTCAATCTCTACCTTGATGGCCTCTTCGAGCGCCAGCTTCCGCGTCGCTTCGCTCGCCGCACCCAGTGAAATAGCGAGGTTTCCAACCGCGCTCCCATACTCGGAGGTGAGTTGGATTTTGGCGAGCTCGTCCGAGCTGCTGGCCGCCGCCGTGCGGTAGGCATCCTCAGCTGCGTTCTCCTGAAGTTGGGCCGCCGTCTTCTGTTTGGTGGCGTCGATGCTCTTGACCTGGAGCTCGTACCAGGAGGTCAGGATCGTGAAGGCGAGCGTCCCCGCCACAGCACCCTGGCCGCGGGCATAGGTCTCGGCGGCGATCTCGACGGTGAGATCGTGGGTCGCGACGGAGGTCCGGCTCTCCGCGTCGGCCAGATCAGCTTCAGCGGTTTGAAGGCTGAGCGCGAAGCTCTGGCTCTCTTTGATCGCGGCTACTTCCGCCGTCCGAGCGGTGATGCTGATCGCCCGGTTGGTGGCATTCTGAAGAAGGGCGGCGGCGTCCTCCTGGGTGATAGAGGTACCGAATGCCTCGATCTGTTGCCGGGCCTTGTCGACCTCTCCCGCGAGGACACCCGCTGCCGAGGTCTGATTGATCGCATCAGTTACAGCAGATTCGCTGTCCCGATAGACCTTCAGCGTTTCCTGGCCACTCGCATAGAGGCTCTTGTTGATTTCGCCCTGGACGGTGTTGTCGGCCACCGTCTGCGTGAGCGAGCGGATTTGATCCTCGTCCGCTTTAGAAAGGGTTGTATGGGCCTTGAGAGCAGCCTCTCGATCTGCGGTGATCTGCTTGTCGGCGGTCGCGGCGATCGTCGCCTCGCGGACCGCAGCCGCTCCTCCAAACTCAGCCTGAGCGGCGAGCCCAGTGGCGTCGGCCTTCTCGCGCAGGAGAGCAATCTGTTTTTGGATCGACTCCTCGAAAGCCTTCTGCTGTTTCGTCAGTTCGGCGGCCCCGTCACCGGCGCCGTTTTCGGCGGTATAGAGCCGCTTAAGATTGTCCTCCGTCTCCTTGATCGTCTTGTTGACGGAGGTCAATTCGTCGTCGAGGAAGTGGTAGTGCTGCTCGGTCTGGCTCTCGTCTTGGGGAGGCGGGTGGGCCAGATAGTTCGCCGCAGCCGCTGGGCCTCCGGAGAAAAAGGCACTGGTGGCGCCGGCCGCCAGACTGAACCCGCTGGACGCGGAGGCGTTTTGGGTCGTCCGCTCCAGTTCAAGCTTCGCCCGGGCGGCTTCTACGTCCAGGGCGATCTGCGCGGCTCGCTGTTTGTTCAGAGTGAGGACCCGCTCGGCTTCTGTGTACTCGGCATCCGAAAGCGCCTTGGTTCGGTCCTTCAGGTCATCAAGAAGTCTGGAGCCTGCCTGCTCGTCGTTGAAGCGAGCCTGCATGGCGGCAACGGCATCGTTGTTGCGCTCGATTTCGAAGTAGAGCACGCCCGCTGCGGCGATGGCCAAACCGAACGGGTTGAGCGCCAAGAGCGCCTCTTCGGCGATGACCAACTCGTTGAAGGCCCCCGTCAACTCTGTGACCACCGCAACGGTCTTCAGGGCGGCGAAAGCAATGAAGGCGTCCTTCACCAGTCCGGAATTCTGGGCCAACCACAGAAGCCCTTCTCCGGCCGTCTTGACCGCGCTCCCGAGCTCCTCGCCGAGCTGCACAGCCGCGTCGTGGTTCCCCTTCAGGAAGGTGGCGATCTCGCCCGCGACCTCCCGGACGGCCGGGATCATCCCGGAGCCGATCTCCTCCTGGGTCCCCTCGAAGATGTTCTTCAAGGCCTCCCAAGAGACGCCGGCGCCGCGCACCGCCTCGGCCTGGCCGCCGACCCGCTTCTCCAGCTCGGTCAGGATCAGGTTCGTCGCGGCGGCCTGGTCGCCCTGGGCACGGAGGGCCGTGACCTGGTCTTTGACGCTCTGGCTGAAGACGACGCCGGCGCGCGAGAGCGCCTGGAGGCTGCCGCTATCGAGCGCTCGGCCGAGCTGCCGTTCTGCCGCCGGAAGGTCCGTCCCCATCTTGGCGGCGAGGTCCGCCGCATCCCGGGTGACCCGCTCGAAGTTGTCGCCGTTGATCGACCGGAAGTTGAGTGCCAGGTTCTCGGCCCCGAGCGCCGCGGTGTGGCTGAAGTTGGTCGTTTCCTCGATCTTCTCGGCGATCTCCTGGAGCTCGGCCGAGGTGACGTGGGCACTTCCTCCGGTCGCCTGGAGAGAGGCGTCCACTTGGCGGAGGGTCGCCTGGTACTTTTCCGCCGCGTCGAAGCTCTCCTTGAATACGTCGATCGCTTCGAAGACCAGGAGAACCTCGAGGAGCCCCTTGACCATCTCGCCCATTTCGCCGATCTTGGCCCCGGCCTCCTGCGCGCCCTCCCCGGCCGCTCGTTCGCTCTCCTCGGCTCGGCGCGCGGCGGCGGCCTCTTCCTCGTGGGCGGCAGCGGCGGCCGCAGCCGCGGCGGCAAGGGCGACCTCCGAAGCTGCCAGGGCTGCCTGGGCCTCAGCTTCAGCGGCAGCGGCTTCCGCAGCGAGACCCTGGGCCTCTACGACGGCGGAAGTTTCCGCCACCAGAGAGGAAGCGGCAGCAGCGGCCTCTGCCATCGCGGCCGAGCTCGTAGCCTGCTCCTCCGACAGTGCACCTTGAACCGCCCCCGCTTCGGCCCCGATCGCGGCGAGCTCTTCCAAGGCCGCCACCTGGACCCCCGCCGCGCCGGCCACCTCTGCGAGGGAAACGGCAGCTTCGGAACCGACTTCCACCAGGGCGGCCTGGCTCGCAAAGGCTTCTTCCTGGACGGTGACGAGCGCTTCGGTAGCGCCAGCCACCGCTGCCAGGGCCGAGACCTCCTCGGTAGCGGCGGAAGCGCCCGAGGTCAGGCTGGCGGCGAGCTCGGTCGAGGTCGCCGCGGCCGAAGCCTGGGCGACCGCCAGAGCGTCGACGCCAGCAGCCGCGGCTACCGATCCGGAGGCCTCGGCCTGGAAGGATGACGCAACGCCGCCGCCTGCGCTCGCCAGCCCCGCCATGAGGCCGGCGAGGGTCTGGATGGCGGCGGCCTGGCTGGCGAGTTGACTCCCCAGGGCCTGCGAGGCCTGGAGGATGACCTGGTGAGCCTTGACCCCCGCCTCCGCCATCTGGCCGAGGGCGGCCGCCTGAGCAGCCGCCCCCTGCTGGATGCCGCTTGCGTCAAGCTGGATTTTGACGACGTAGGAAGTGTCCGACATCCGCGCCCCTACCTCGGCCCTCGTGAACCTGCACGTGGAGCTTGCAGGGCCGTTTCCGGCCCACGGCGGATGGTTTTATTCGTCGTCGGAGTCGTCGTCCTTCGTTGGCTCCTCCTCGGCCCCTTCATTGAGCCGCTCGTAGGAAAGGCGCAGGTATTCCTGGTCCATCCCGAAGAGCAGATCTTCGGCATACTCCCAGCGATCGCTGCCCTTCTCGTAGCCGTGATCGCCGAGCCACCTGGAGATGGAGGCGTAGGGGAGAGCACCAATAATGATCCCCCCCATGCCCCCGAGGGAGGTGTGGCGGTCCCCTTGGTGGCGCCAGAAGCCCTTCCAGAGCCCGCGAAGATGAGGGTAGGGCTGCCGAAACTCGGGGAGAGGCGAGTGCGCCTGGCGATCGGCGAGCCACTTACGCGCCGCCGCCAGGTCCCTCTCTCTGATCCGTGGGTCCTTCTGTTTCTCAGCCTCACCCAGCATCTCCTCGTAGGCCCACAGGTCGTCGGCTGCCCACTGCGCGATGTTCGAACGGAGCGGCCCCCACTGAACCTCGTCAGCGAGGGCTTCGATCAGTTTTTTGCAGCGTCTTCCTGGTCCGCCTGGGCCTGCACGTTGAGGTCATCGCAGGCCTTCGACATCTCGTAGAAGATCGGGTCGATCGAGAGGAGCATGTTGGCATTGGCGGTGTGGAGCCTCCCGGCCTCATCCAGACTGGGGAGCGGCGCGCCGCCGAGCACGAAGGTTTCGGGGACCCAGCCGACGATGTTCATCTCGGCGATGACCGCCTTCCGGTTCGCGAGGTTGACGAGCGGCGAGAGGGGATCGTTGGCGCCCAAGCCGTTCGCCTTCCGATAGGGCTCTTCGAGCTGCAGTTGGCGGTTACGGGAAGCGAGACCGAAGGCCCGCATGATGACGCGGCCGCCCGAGGGCAGGTCGACGGGAACGCCGTCGCGGAACTTGGCCAGGAGGGTGTCGAGGTCGACCGGCGGCTTGGGGGCGTTGGTGGTGACGTCCGTGCTCATGGTTGGTTCGTTCTCCGTGAAAAAGTTGGTTTTTAGGGCTTTAGTTAAACTTGGTCATTTGGAACATGCCGGTGACGCCGCCATCGGCCTTGGCCATCCATTCGACCTTCCCCGTCTCGCGGCCCTTCTGCTTCAGTCCGGAGGTGCTGGAGTTGCTCGGCTGCATCGCCGGGAGCCAGATGTAGAGGCGCTTGCCGTTCGAGTCCTTGAAGCCGAAGCCGATCGAGAGGACGGCGTTCGGATTCTTCGCGTCGGTCAGGAGCGTCTCCGCCGCCGTCGTGTTGCGCAGGAATTCGATTTCGAGCTTGATCCCGAACCGATCGTCGAGGCTGATGTCCACTGGCCCCAGCGTTCCGGCGCTCCCTTCGGGGTCGAGCGGTCGGGTGATCGTGAGGGTGAGACTCTTGATGCGGAGCGCCGACTGTAGAGCCGAGGCGCCCGGGACCCCGTACCTGAAGCCGAAGCCCGAGGTGGGCACCGCGAGATCGAGGAAGTTGCGGTTCGAGTTGATGACCGGATTCCCGCCCGCCGGAGTTGTGGTGTTGACGAACTGCGCGGCGAGAGTGGTCGAGGCAATCCCGGTGAACGTCCAGGAAGTGGTGCACTTCGAGGGCGCTGGGACGGAGAGCACCGCTTGACTCACTCCGATGCCGCCGTGCTCATTGCCGACCGACGAACTGGTGTTCCACTCCTCCCAGTGGTCGGTCAGCGTGGACGTACCGAAGCGGAAGCGTCCGGCATGTTGCACGGTGATCGAGGAGCCCGCCGTTTCGTCGACCAGGGTGATGAAGGTCGAGTCGAGACTGAGATCATTCGTCGTGGGCGCCCCGGAGACGTGCCCAAGGAAGACCGCGGGATTCGTCGCGAAACCGGTGACCAGTACGAGGTCACCGTCACCCAGGCCAGCGTAGGAAGCGCCCGCCGTGTTGTGGATCTTGTTCCCGGAGGCCACCGCCGAGATCGTCGTGGCCGTCAGGCTGAAGCCGGTGGCCATGGCCGCGCAGCAGATCTGCTCCCAGAGCGGGTCGAGGTCGCTGTACTTGAGATCCGCTTTCCCAGTGCCGCTCACCTTCAAGTCGGTTGCCGGGTTGTCGGTGACCTGCCCGTTCGCCGTGACGTCGCCCGTCGCCTCGCGGGAGACCGGCCCGGTAATCTGGAAACTCTCGAAGTTGACGGCCTGCATCGCGCCGCCCGGCAGGACGTTCTGGGTGGTCTCTCGGATGCGGCGCAACTGGATCGCGCTCGCGTTTCCCGTTCCGGACATGGGCAATCTCCTTTGGTGGCCTCGCGGCCGGTTTTCTTAGGCCTTCGCGGCCGGTTTCTTGACGTCGTCCGTGGCCGCGGCAGGCGCATCCGGAAGGTCGAAGACGACAGAAAGGCTTTCGGGAACGGGGCCGATGACCTTGACGCTGGCAGCCGGGCAAACGGAGACACCGGCGTTGTCGAAGAGCGTGGCCGCGATTTCGGCCTCGCCCGTCGCGGTTTTCACGGCCTTGCAGCGGAGCTCGTAGCGCATTTACTTCTCCTTTAGGTCGCGTCGTAGTCGCTGATCTTCTCGCCGAAGATCAGCACGTCGGTTTCGAAGTAGGCGTCCTCGGCCTGGTGTTCGAGCGCGTCGAGGTCGATGCTGGTGACGGTCAACTCACCGATCACCTTTCCCCGAAACATGTCCGCGATCGCCGAGGCCATGTCCGAGCCCGCGCCCTCGCCGGTATTGCGCGGGGTGTAGACCTCGATCGCCCAAGTAAAGGTCCCCAGGTAGGTCGCAAAGGTGTTGCTCCGCGAGATCTGGCGCTCGCCGATCACCTGTAGCGGCTTGACCTGCACGTAGCCGCCGGCGGGCGGAGTCTCTCCCGTCTCGATGTTCGAGTCCTCCAGAACCGGCAGGGGCGCCGACAGGCCGGCCATGCCAGCCTTCAGGACAGCACACATGGCAGCGGCGCACTGGGTGTTGGACTGGCCCACCTATGCCCCCTCTTTCTTGGAGATCTCGTCAATGACGAGAGCACCCACCCAGCCCTTGGGCTGCTGCGGGGACAGGCCGACTGCAAGCTTGTGGGCGTAGGGAACCGTCATGGCCACACCGAGCGCCATCGGGGGATGCCACCCGGCGAACACCCCGGCGAAGTCCTGCCCCGAGCTCCCTCCGCTTTTGAAGCGGCCTCCGGCGCCGCGGCGACGTCCACGCCGCCTGCCTTTGCCCTTGAGCGTGTAGGAGCCCTCGGGGGGAGAGCCGACGTAGCCGACAACCGACTCCCGGGCCTCGCCCGTGAGATAGGGCGTCGCGTCGCGGAGGCGCTCCCCCAAGCCGGCAGCGAAGCCCCGAACGTCTTCCGCGACCGCCTCGGCGACATCGGCGCCGATCTTCTCGGCGAGATCCTCGAAGCTCACCTCGATCACGCCTGCACCTCCAGGCGGTACCGGTAGACCTCGCCCTGGGCGTTGTCGGGATGGATCGCGAGAACCTCGTAGACTTGGCCGCCGATCTCGACCTGGTCGCTCTTTGCCGGAAGGACCCCGGCCGGCAGCTCCGCCGCGGCAATGCCGACCTCCTGCTTTTCGGTCTGCACCAGGCGCCCGGCCTCGTCCTTCACGACCTGGTTCTGAAGCTTGCCCATGAGCGGGCCGCCGCTCGCCGCGGTCGAGTACGAGGTCTTCGCCGTGGACTGCTGTCGGGTTGCGCTGTCGTAGCCGCCCTCGGTCACTTTGATGAGGGTGATGGGGCTGCCGAGACGGCGGATAGCCCGGACCGCGAGAGAAGAGTAGGCGGTCACTGGCGCCCCATTGCCCAATTTTCGAGAAGGCGTTTTACACCGTCCGGAAGGTCGACGTCGACGGAATTCGGGGCATAGCTCTCGCGGAGGTCTCCGCCTGACAAGGAAGTGAGACCTGTGGGACGATCCTTCGCTTCAAAAGCGCCCTTCACCGTGAGCTTTGCGGCTTTTCGGAGATCGGGGTCGAGCTCCTTGGTGTCGCGCGAGGTCCAGGCCGCGGTTCCGTCGGTGACGGTGAAGAAGCTCCTCACGCTAGCGCCGGCGCCGGCCGGGCCTGGAATCACCTGCGGAACGGGCCACGTCGGCTCGGAGACATCCGAGGTGCCGGCCGTCGTGCATTCCATTAGGAGCGGCGAGCCACCCGTGAGGGGCTTGACCCAGTCGCCGAGGGAGTACTCGGTACCGGCGGCCCACTTCGAGACGGGCCAGGTCGTGAGCATGCCGGGAACGACATACCCGGCCATGTAGTAGGCGTTGACGCCCAGGTCTTCCCCGAACAGGACGTTCGACGACGACCAGTAGCCGCCACCCCAATAACCGCTGCCCAGGCTCCCGTATCCGCCGCCCCATCCGCCAGGGTTGAAAATCTTGCCGATGGAGGCGTCGTGCACCGTAAACCAAGGGGCCGGGATGCCGTCGATCGAGACCACCAGCGAGTCGCGGTCGACCGGGAACCGCGAGAGCAGCACGTAGGGTTTGCCGAGACCCTGAAGCCCTTCGTGGTAGCCCTGGCGCGCCAGGTCGAAGCCGAGGAACTTCACCACGGAGGCCGAGGCTTCCTGGATAAGATCTTGAAGAGGGATGTCCTGGGACGAGTTCGAAATGCCGAGAAAATCCTTCACCGCCGCCAGCTCAACGAGCGCGGTAGAACTGGCGGCGGAGAGGAGGGTGACGCCCACTCTACTTAGGTCCCGATCGCGATCCAGGCCACCTTGGCCGTGTTGTTGGTCGAGGGGATGAGCGTCGGGTTGGCGTTCGAGGTGTATTTCCAGGCGTAGAGGTTGACCACGCCAGGCGTGACGTTGTTGCCGAGGGCGTTGGCGAAGTCGGCCGTGAAATCCCCCGGGTCGAGACCCGGTGAGGTGACGCTCAAGAGAGTCACCTGGACCGAGGTTACCGTGGCCAGGCCGGTCGTGATCACGGTGGGGTTGGCCCCGCCGAGCGTCACGACGCCACCGGCCAACCGCACGCCGGCAGCCACGCTTGCCACCGCCTTGTCGAGAACCTGCGTGCGATCGTTGCCGGCCACCTGGAGGCCTGCGCCATCGGGGAAGTTGATATAGCCGCCGCGGTTGCTCTCGGAAACCAGGTTTCCGTCCGACGTGAAGTGCGTCGGCGTCCGATAGGTTGCGTCGTCGCTCATGGCTTACGCGGTCCCCCTGCCGGCGCCGTCCGGCACGAAGGTGCCGCCAGCGATCGTGGTGATGTCGTGGATGGTCGGCACGACCAGCGGTCCATAAAGGATTGCGAGGAGGTTGTTCAGCACCGCGTTGCCGGTCGATCGAGTGATGATCGGCAGGACGTACCGGTTGGCATTTCCCGGTCTGTAGATGTCCAGCCACGCGGCCTGGTTGGAACCGCTCGCCTGCGGGATGTTGAAGTGGCTCCCGAGGAGATCGGCGAAGGCGTCGGTATTGCCGTTGTCCGAACTGCCCTGGGCCTTGAGCGTCGTGAGGGCACCCGCCGAGAGCGCACCGAAGGAAGCGATGAAAAAGACACCCTGGAAGCCGGCGGTATCGACCGCGGCCGAGGGGGTAATGATCGAGGTGCCGGCGACGACAGGCCCGCTTACCACGACCAACTTAGCGTTGTCGAAGAAGTTCTTGAACATCTCCCTATCCTTTCCTCGCTCTGCTGGGTCTCCGCATTGCGGTTTCGGCAGGGCTTCGCATGGTCGTTTCAGGGGCTACCGAGACATGGAGCTCGATGTGACCGGCGTCAACGTGGCGCCTCGCTTCGTCTCTCTCGACCTCCACGCCTTCGGTGAGGATCTGGCCCGGCGACCAGAGGACGCCGCGGCCAGAGAGAGAGGTCAAAACCTTGTACTGTTGCGACATCGCCTGGACCCCCTTACGAGTGCATCGTGATCGAGGCGACAGGGTGCGTTCCGGCATCGATCAGAGCTCCGTCGTGGCGCTCGAACGCGATGAAAGCGACCTGAAGGTTGTTGGCGTAGCGCTCGCGAAGCTGCAGCAGGGTGGTGCCGCCGATATCCCGCATGTGGTAGAGGGAGAGGAGGCCGTAGAGGACCGGGGCGACCACGCTGGCGCCGATCGTCGGCATGTCCTGGTTGATGATGTACTCGTCGCCGTCGAACCGGTCAGGCGCTCCGTTCGCGACGCCGCCCTCGATCCACAGGGGCCGGCCGTTGCCGTCCTTGAGGAGCTTGAGGCCCAAGAGCGTGCCGTCGTTGAACATCCACCGACCACCCTGCTCTCGATAGCTGGGGTCGACGCTGTGCTTGAGCCTCACGAGCTCGTCGTATGAGATCATCGTGGGGCTTGCCGTCGTGAGGACGCTGGGGGAATCCAGGGTGATCCCGCGAGGCTTCGAGGCGCCGCTTCCGTTGGTGCAGTCGGCGTTCAAGCCGCGAGCGATGCGAGTCCCCAGCTTCTGAGAGAGCCAGGGGACGAGAGGAAAGCCGCTGTCCTCCAAGAGCTGGAAGCTCACCTTGACCTCGTCGGAGGTATACATGTACCCCCGCAGGACCACGGCCCCGATCGAGGGGTCGGTGTCGGCCACCAGCTGACCCTCTCCGAGGATGTGACCCTTGTTGCTGGTGTCGTTGTCGGTCGGCATCGGCAGATCCTGGCCGCTCGTGGTGGTGAGCGTGGTGGCCGCCTTCCGCATCCCCCCGTATGCCCTCTGGGCGGAGGTGATCATCTGGTAGAACCCCTCGGGTACCAGGATGCCGCCGGCCGTGTCCACGCCGATCGAGAGGGCGCGCCGCTCGCGTTCGCTGAGCATCGCGGTGCTCCGGCGAGCCATGTCGAACTGCGGGGTAAGGAGGTAGCGCTCTTCCTGGGAGAGGAGAGACATGCCGTAGCGGAGATAGGATTCGGTGGCCTTCTCGACCATCACCCGCCGCTCCTGAGGATCGGCCGGAAGACCCCGCTCCATGGCTTCGGTGTCGAAGGCGCCCCTGTATCCGGGAGCCGTGGTGTCCGGCCGGCCGGCCGCGACGCCCTGGCTCGACCGAAGCTCCGACTCATGCCGCTCCAGGGTCTCGATTTGGTCGATCTGTTCCTTCAGGGTGTCCGCGTCGCGCATGTACGCGGTGAAGTTGGCCATCTCCTCGGAGGTGACCTCGCGCTTCTCCTGCTCGGCCTTATCGACGATGTCGCGACCCAACTTGACGACATTGCATCGCTTTTCGCGGAGTTCCCTACTGGTAGCCATCGGGCTCTTTCTCCCATGAGGTTTGGGCCGGGAGAAAAGCGCCCTGAATGCAGAAAAGCGCGGAGCACCCGGACCCGATTTCTCGGTCCTTTCGGGTAGCTCCGCGCCGGTCTGAGCGGTCAACGGGCTGCTACGTTGCTGCCGAACCGTCCACGCGGATGGCTGGCGCCTCCTGCTGGACCCTCGCGCCGCCTGGTGGTCTGAGCATCCTCAGTGGCCGACTGAGTCCGTCTTTCCTGCCCCTCTGGGCTTTCCCCTCCTAGGTGGTCTGAGCACCTCGAAGATTCCACCCGTCTTTGCTGCCGTTCGTCTCGATGATAGTGCGACAAAATGTCGCACCTGTCAAGGGGTCAGATTCAAAAACTCAGGCTTCTCGCTCCGCCAGGGCCAGCCGCATGCGCAAACTGTGGAGCGCGGGCGCTACAACCGGAAGCTCGGGAGCCTGGGCCTTCTTCTTCTCGGCGGCGTGCCAATCCAGGTGGCGCCGAACCTTCTTTCCGAAGAGCGAATAGAGCGAGACGCCGCTCGCCGCATCATCGGCATCGGATGATGCTGGGTCCTCGTCGTCATCATCATCGGGGTCGTCCGGGAGCAATTCTTCCAAGAGGCCGATCGAAGCTGACACGAGCATGACTTCCTTGGGTGAGAGCGCACGCTTCCCCAGGTCGGAAAGGATCACCTGAACCTTCTCATCGCAAAGGGGGGTCAGGTCGCCCATCTCCGCTCCCTTGCCGACGAGTGCCGCGCGTGCCGTCGCCAGGGCTCGAAGCGCCATGGCGGTTTGCGGGTAGTACGGATTCGTCACCGCAGGGGAGACGTCGTAGAGGCCGTCTGCCTTGATGAGCTCCCGAGAGATGACGCCATCCTCCCCCTCGGACCAGCGGTCGCCACCTTTAGGGGGAAGCGAGAACGCGAAGGAAGCTCCTTTGATGTCGCCGCGCTGCATCGGCAGGATTACCATGTCCCGAAGCATCTGGCTTTCGGGGTTGAGGTCGGTCTCCGTGTAGAGCCCGACGTTGGTGGTCTTCAGGTGGAGCGTCGGCGGCGTCGCGGTCGTTCGTCCCATGACGATGTTGGGATCGTGGTTGAAGACAGAAGGCACGTCCCCGTCAAGGACATCGTCAAAGAATCCGGGGAGGATCTGCTCTCTCACCCCGTAGTAGACCGGGCTCCAGACGAGAAAGAGAGCGACGTGGCCATCGATCCCCGGCGGCCTGCCATCGTCCGCATTGCGGAGCTCAGGGCGCCCCGAACTGATGAAACGACGTTCAACCTCACTCATGACTCTCTCTCCTATTCCGCGGAGATTCCGCAGTCGCAGCCGTCGTGTAGAGGTGGGTGAGCCAGGACCTGACGCACCGTAATTGGAGCCTGTTCGCTGTCCTCGCCGGGATCAATGACGTCCCCTTCCTCGGCGAAGTTGCCAGAGATCTCGACCGACCGACCGTCCATTTCCTGGCATATCGGGCACGCCTTGCTGTTGATGACCCAGACCACGTTCTCGACGCCGGCGCCGGCATAGGCGTCCTTGCTGAGCGCATTGACGGAGCGGACGCTCTCGCGGTCGGCCAGTTTGTCGGGCCAGGTAGCCTCCCACTCCTCCAACCGGGTCGAGATCGCATCCTCGATCGCGGCGGTCCCGGGTTCCGTGACGTTGTCGGCGATGAGAGCCTTCAACTGGCCGGTCGCAGAGCCGACGAACCGAGAAGCGATGCCGGCAAGGACTGCCTCGACCGCGGCGCCACCATCGTCGTCGATCTCTTGGCCGAGCTCGTCGCCGATCGAGTCGTCAACGTTGGTCGAAAGGGTTTCGACGACAGGCCGGAAGGCTCGGGCGATCGTCTCGGCAAAGCGCTCGTTGAACCGGTCCATCTCTGCCGTAAAGGCCGAGAGAGAGATCAGGTCATCCTCCGCCCGGAGACTCCTCTTCGCACTCTTGAGGGCCTTGCGGGCGACGGCCACCTCCTGACGCACGACCTCCTCGCCCGCCTTCTTGAAGAGAGGCACCAATGCCAAACGCTGCCGGTTGCGCATAAGAGAGGAGCGCTGCTGACGCTGAGCCGCCATGCTTTTCGCTCGGGCCGAGAAGGGGCCCGGCTGTCTCCTCTTCTGCTGGAGGGCCAAAAGGCGAGCCTCCCGTCGCCTGAAGGCCTTCTCCTCCGCATCCCCTTCGACCGCGCCGCCCTCCCCCTCGTCGGCGGCCGGAGGAACCGGCTTCTCGGGCTTCTGGCCGACGTTGGCGGCCTGGTCTGCCGGGATCATGTTCATAGGTACCAAAAAGCCTTGCCCGGTCCCGCCCGGCAGCGGGTTCATATTCTCCAGTTCGCGGATATCGTCGGCGCAGAGCCAGCCCCACTGCCGGCCCACGGCGTAGGCGTCATAGCGCTCCTTGAGTGCTCCGCGAAGTAGCCCTTCTACCAGGAACTCGAAGAAGAACGTCTTCCGCTGCACCGGAGAGAGCAGTGACCTGTTGAGGTGCTGCTCCCACCGGACGAACCACGGAAGCATCGTGAACCGGACGAACTCGATGGACTGGACTTCGATGTTGGAGAAGGTTCCATGCGAGAAGGTCCTGCACCATGTGCGGAGGGACCCGATGCCACCGGCAGATCTCGGAGAGCTGGTGCTGCCGGGTTTCGAGGAACTGGGAATCCTCCGGGGGAGAGGTAATCGCCTCCAAGGACATCCCTTCGTCAAGGACGGCGATCCGATGCGATTGTTCAAGGCCGCCGTGAAGGATCTCCAGGCTCGTACGGATTCGGTCCTGCCCCGTCTTGCCAAGCTTCCCCGGGTGTTTGACGATGTGCGAGGGGCGGGCGCCGTTGCCGAACCATCGAGCCCCGTAGGCCTCGGTCGCGAGGGCGAGTCCGAGACTCTGTCGGGCCATGCCCACTACCGAGTAGCCGCGCACTCCGTCGAAGCCCAGGCCGGGGACGTGAAGGACGTCCTCGGCGGGAAGGGTGAGCTCTTTGCTCCCAACCGTCGTGATTACGACCCGCTGCGGGGCGACCTTCCCGGTCTTGGCATCTCTCACCAGCACCCTCTCGGCCCTCGTGCGGTCAGGGAGGAGCGGCCACAGCCCGATGGGCCGCCCTGCTCCATCGCGCTCGATCTCGGAGAAGTGGTTCCCCCAGTTGCAGATGTGCCCCTGGGCCGTTTCTCTCCACTGGAAGGACGTCATCTCGGGGTTGGGAGAGTCCCTCAGGAGGGTAAAGAGGGGCTGATTGATCGCGTGCCGCTTCCCGCGGTCGAGGCGCTCATAGAGAATGGCCGGCAGGCAGGCGAGCGTCTCGGAAATCACCCGGACGCACCCCCACCATGTGCTCAAGCGCATCGCCGTGTGCTCGGACACCCGAACGCCAGAGTCGGTCCCTCTCGCGCCCACCGCATCGAGAAACCAGGATGCCGGGTTCGAGAGATTCGTCGAGGGGTTCTCTGGACTCGCCCTCCGCTCTACGTCGTCAAGGAAGCTCACGCGCTTCGCCTCCCTAGGGCCGCCATGATCTCTCCGACCGCTTCATCCAATTGGACCCGAGGAAGTTGGGGCCGCCTGAGGACGAACCAGGTCACCACAGCCCCGACGCTCAGCCAGCCGGCGGGCGGATAGATCTGCCTGGCACCCTCAAAGAGGCACCACAAGCCGAAGGCAAGGAAGACCTCGCGCGCCCCGATCTTACTCGCGAGGAAGGCGCTCACCTTGGCGAGGACGGCTGCAAGGCGAGCACTCGCGGGGGATGCGTTCTTCTTGTTAGCCATAGATAAAGAGATCCTCTCCTCTGTCGTATTGAGATTCGCCGCCGCCGGATTCTGGGCTGACTTGGGCGCGGCCTACCGCCATCACCAGCGCCACAATGCCGTCGATACGCTCCCTACTCTTCGATTTGTCAGGCTTGCGGTTGCCGGCCGCATCTTCCTTGACCGCGACGTTGCTCGCCATCCAACGCAAGACCGGATTGCCGCCGTGGTTCAGGCGCTTCCCGATAACGAGCTTCTCGAGTTCCTTCGTGGGGCCTGCGAGACCTTGAAACCCCTGCCCGATCGGAACGACCGTGATGCCCTCGGCCCCGAGTTGCGTCGTCAACTGAGTGGCGTTCCAGCGATCGTAGGCCAACTCTTTGAGGTCATAAACCTGGGTCAATTCGACGATGTCGTCGAAGATGACGTCGTAGTCGACGATGTTTCCATCCGTGGCCTTGATGTGGCCTTGCTTGACCCATATGTCGTAAGGGACACGGTCCTTCTTCGCCCGCTGGGCGATGTTCTCGGCCGGGACCCAGAAGAAAGAGAGCACCTGTCCTACCTCTTCGTCCTCCTCGGGGTCGAAGTAGAGCTCCAGGGCACAGATGTCTGTCGTGCTCGCGAGGTCGAGACCGCCAAAGCACGGCCGACCCTCCAGCGAAGAGGCGCTCACCGTCCCCTCGCAGGCATCCCAGGTCGCGAGATCAATCCAGCGGGACTCCTGCTCGGTCCACTCGTCAAGACGGAGTCGTCGGAAACTGTTCTGGGCCGCCGGCATTGCCTGCGCCTTCCTGGCCAGAGACCGCAGGTCGTCCAACTTGACCGAAACCCCCAGGTTGGGGTTCGCCTTCGCCCAAATCGTCTCGTCCGTCCAGTCGTCGCCCTCGTCGATGCAGGCGATGTAAGAGAAGAAGGAATCGTCCTCCAGGATGCTCTCGTTCACCTTCTGCCCGTACTCGTGGAGCTCCCAGCAGATGCTGTGCCGATCGAATCCCGCCGTGGTGATCGCCAAGCGCATCGGCTGCCGGCGGGAGCCGCTCGCCGTCTCCAGGACGTCCCAGATGCCGCGATTCTTGTGGGCATGGACCTCGTCGACGAGCGCCCCGTGGACGTTCAAGCCATCCATGGTGTCCTCATCGGCGCCCAGCGGCTCGAATTTGCTAGCGGTCCCGAGGATATGGAGGTTGTCCACGTTCACCCCGATCCGCTTTTTGAGCGAGGGGGACGCTTGCACCATGCGCTTGGCTTCCGAGAATACGATCCTCGCCTGATCCTTCTTGGTGGCGGCTGCGTAGACCTCGGCTCCCGGCTCGCCATCACCGTAGAACAGATAGAGACCGATGCCGGCGACGATCGTAGACTTGCCGTTCTTGCGGGGGATCTCGATGTAGATCGTTCGGAACCGGCGAAGCCCATCCGCGCGAAGCCAACCAAAGGCGCTCGCGACAATGAACTGCTGCCAGGGCTCTAGGTGAAACTCGGTCCCGGCCCACTCGCCTTTGGAGTGCTTCAAGAAGTGGAAGAAGTCGATAGCGTGCGCGGCCGCGTCGTGATCAAAGCGCAGCCCGCGTGTCTTTCCGTTCTTGAGATCCCTGAGGTGTCGCTCGCAGGCGAGGCTCACCCACTTCGAGGCGAGGATCTTGCCGGCGGCGACCTGGCGCGCGTAGGTGAGGTAAGCCGGCGGAGTCACGGCGCCGTGACTCCGAAAGTCGACGCCCACCATTCTGGCGTTCCCCCGATTCGAAGGGGCCAGTCCACGATGATCTCGTCCGACCAAGTACAAGACTCGTCGGCTGCAACGCACTGACAACTCACCTTGTAGATAAAAAGGTCGCCGCGGCGTTCGGGCGGAGCCGTCCAATGAGCTTCGGAGCCGCAGGTCTCACAAATGGGGTTGCGGGCCTTAAAGAGAATTGGGGGAGCCTCCAGCCAACGGAAGGCATTACCCCTGAATCGGGCGGGCTCTGTGGCGTAGAGCGGCGGTGCACTGCTCACGCTTTCTTCTTCCTTCCCATGAAGCCGTCAAGCGGGTCTTCAGCTTCCTGATCCGAAGCGGCGACTTTGCTCCGCGAGCTCGGCGTAAGTCCAAACTCCGTCAGCATCCCGCGGAGCCGCTTCGCCGCATCCGCCCGGATCGCCACCTCGGGATAGGCGCGGACGATCGTCCCGGTCTCAGTCTCGCAGTCGTAAGAGAGAGCGCCCCCGCGGTCCACGATCGCGTCGTGGGCGGAGCGCCATTCGTCGTAGGTTAGGACGAGGACTTCGAGCGCGGTTCCGTCCGCGATGGTCAGTACACCCATGGCCTCTAACTCGCCGCCGATCCGGACCCATGCTTCCTTCGCCCGCTTCGAGAGGTAGGACGGAGAAGTAGGGACACCGCGCTTCGGCTTCGGCTCCTTCTTGTTGAGGGGCCGCTTCCCGGCGTTCCCCTCCAGGAGCCTCAGGGCGGTGGGCTTTGGCCTACGGCCAGCCACGGGGGTTTTTCCTTTTCAAATCGCGGCCACGCGCGTGTGACTGCGGACCGGTTCCGGGCTCCTTCGGCCCAGGGATTTGACTCCCCCCTACCCTCTCGCGTGCCGTTTTGGCATTGTGGCAGGCCTGGCACACTCCTTGCCCGTTGTCGAGGCTCCAGTCACCCTCCCACGGCCGAGAGGGATCGAGCGGGACGATGTGGTCGGCGATGGTCGAGGTCGCCTCGTCACAGACCTTGCAGATCGGGTCGCGGGCCAAGACCATCTTCCGCCACTTGCGGTGCCGTCCGTTGTAGCCGCGCTTGGCCGCCGTGCCGCGCACACGGTCGTGAGGCTTCCATGCCTGATCCTTATGGGCAGGGCAGTAGCCCCGATCCACGAGGGCGCTGCAGCCTGGCTGCCGGCAGGGGGAGAGCGGGCGACGCGGCATCTCGTGGCCTATCCGTCGAGCGTGCCGGGTAGCCTTGGGGCACAGGCCGTAGGTTTGATGGAATCGGGCCTGAGAATGCCGAGGGTGGCGCCCTCGTCGAGGACCAGGACGGGGACCTGGAAGGGGAGTCTCTTAAGAAGGCGCTCAATCTTCGCGAAGATTCTCGCCGCGCCCTGTGCCGATAGCTTTACTCCTACGTAGACGACCAGATGGTCGCCCGGCTGGAGCCGGAGAACCGCCGTGGAGAGCCCCAGACAAAGGAAGGCCCTGAAGCGACGCAGAATCGCCCACTTGCGCCATTGCCACACGAAAGTCCGGCCGCACTCCACGGGCTGGACGGAGACCGGCCCGCCGATGTCGCTGGGGACGCTCATCAGACTGCGACCGCCGCCGCGAAGGCCAACGATGATGGCCTCCTCAAGGGCGGCAAAGACCAGCGAGCAGACCAGCAGAATTACGAAGAAGGCGCAGCCCCTCATCCTTTGCCCTCCAGTAGGCGAAACCCGTGCGCCTCAACGAGGGCTCGCAGGTCGTCCAGCGGAATCTGGGCCAGGGTTCCATTCAGGTGAAGGTCGGCTCCGCAGAGACGGAGAATGACCTGGGCGGTTCTGCGCTCAGCGGTCAGGGGCGCGATCTCGATGGACTTGATGCGGAGGATCTGCGTCAGGTCCTGTCCGTTCCACTGGCACCGAAAGCCGCCGTATGAGTTGGTGCCTGGGATCTCGATGTCGACCCGCATTTCGGACGACGCAGCGGGAACTGCCTTTGCGGTCGTCTTCCTCTTGGCGCCCGTACCGGTCAGGAAGGGGCTGCGGTCGGCAGGCAAGTCCTCCTCGATTGATGCTTCCGGCACCAGTTCCGCGGTCGAGGCGTTGTAGACGTTCAGTAGACGCCCCGACTCCGTGGTCACCCGGTGGTGACTGACCAAGCCAGCCGCGCTGCGGATCGCCACAATAGAGGAACAGAGCACAACCACAGGGGAGGTGCCATAGAAGGCATCGCCCCGAGTATCCGGCAGGAACACCGGAAGGCGGTAGGACTTCGCCGGGGTATCGAGGCGCGCAATTACAGGTTCGCTCATCCCTTCTTCTCCTTCTTCGCCTGGCGCAGCTTCCGCCGGGCGGCCTTGCGTTCCTTCTTGGGGAGGTGGCGGAAGTGGTTCACCCTCTGGAGGGAGCCGCAGGGGTGGACGAGGTAGACGGCACCGTCCCGCGGCCCGCGAGAGTCGGTGATCAGCTCGTTTTTGCCGAGGAGTCGGGCTCGCTGCTCCAGCTTCAACTCGTGGAGGCGGCGGCGAGCCCGACGGTGCTCTGCCGAGGAGTGGCGGGGATCGGCGAGAAGGGCTTGAAGCGTCTCGACCTGCACACGAAGGTCAGACGCCGCGGAGTCGACCGGTGAAGAGTTCACCGGTATATCTTGGGACATTCTGTCCCGAATGTCTATAGGTAGTGGACCTCTTAGGGCGGCAAAATGTCGCAGTTGGCTAAGGGTCAGAACGGCGGCCGACGACCTTGTGACATTCAACGAAGTGGCCGCACTTCGAACAATTCACCCTGGAAGCGGAGGAGGCCTCAAATAAAAGACACGGCTCCGGCGGAAGAGGGAACGGTCGAAAGGCGCCGGGCCTGGCGTCATAGCAACCACATGCTGGACTCGTCACGATCTCCTCCCGTTCGCACGAAACGCGAGTCGCCGCTCCTCGTCGTTGATCAGTTCGGCCAGCGCGGCCCGACCCTCTTGAAGCTTCGCGTTGAATTCTATCGAGAATTCTCTTGGCGAGAACTTCGCTGTGCGCCTCTCTTCGGCTCGCTGTTCGAGGTAGAGGTCCCAGGCAACCCGGCTAGGAAAGGCTACCTCGGTACCTTGGCGAGTCGCCGCGCGCATCTCGCGCATCCAGGCTGCACGGCGAGACCTGGCTTCCCGGTGCAACTGCTCCGATCGCTCCGGTGAGGTGGTTGCAGCGTAGAGATCGGCAGGGCCGTAGATCGCGGCAAGTTCAGGGTCTGAATCCCCTGGGCCTTGACCGATGACCTCTACCGCGAAGCCGCAGCGGCCGAGCTCCATCTCGGCTTTCTCGGTCGGGGCGAGGTCCCAGTCCTCTCGGAAGCGGCCGTCTGGGTAGACGATCTCGGCGATCTGCCAAGCGGTGAGGGGGCCCCGCTCTCGCAGGAGGTCGACGATTTGTTGCTGCTCCGGATCGAGGCGCGGGAGGGGTACTGGCCTAGGACAGGACCGCGGCGAGCGGAGAGGCCTCATGACTCGCGGCCCCATGCCTGGACAAACGCGACTTCCTGCCAGTCTGGATCGAAGTCGGTATCCGGAGCGTCTTCGGGGGGATCGAAGCGCGACGGCTGGAGGATCGACCAGCCGTCGCGCTCGAAGTCGAAAGTGACGCGAACAGAATCCGTCGCGCGGACGTCGCAAAGATCGACCTCCACGAAGCGGACATGCCCTTCCGATCGCGGGTAGTGAAGCTCGACGGAGATGGCGTCGTCCTGCTCGGAGATCTCGAAGCCGCGATTGAAGTCCTGGTATCTCATGGCGTCGGCTCCCGTTGCCGACCACCTTCATGTTGACTCGGCCGACCTCAAGACAGGAACGTTCGATAAGAGGCTTGACCACGATTCCCTCCCGTAGGTGCCCGGCGCCAGGAACCTGGGACGGTCCCTCGGCGAGAGCAAGAATCTCTTCGAGGTCGAAGGGCGCGCCGTCCGCGATAGTCGGAACCCAAGGAAGATCCGGGGCGAGTTCCCGGGCCTCTCGCGGAGAGAGCCATTCACCCGCCTGCAGGAGGTCGAAGACCGCGACCCGAACTTCACCGCGGCCGGCGCCGTACTTCAGGTCCTGGACCTGCCCATAGACCTCGGCATAGACGGTGATATCGGGGTGGGCCTGAAGGAAGAGGGCGAGCGGCGAGTTCTCGGCCAAGGCTCGCCACCAAAGGTTCCCTTCGTCCGCCTTTTTCCACTCGGTTCGGGACCCGCAGTGCATGCGTCCGTCGATGCAGGTGAAGCGCCCGTTCGCCCCGTGAATCTTCTCGGTGACGAAGACCGGCTCGCCGGGAACGAAGGCGGATGCGTAGCGGCGCAGGCTCTCGACGTCATAGACCGGCCGGTAGCCCGGAGGCGGTTTCTCCCCCTCGCCGCCGGTGCTCAGGGGCAACGGGGGGTCGTAGTGGGTGACGCCCAGGATCTCGGCGACGTCGTCCCCGACCTGGGAGCCTTCCGGAGCCGGCACCAGAAGGCCCATCGAGATCACCCCCCGGAGCCGTTTGACCTTGATACGGCGGTTGGCGCCGAGGAAGGCGAAGTCTTCCATGTCTGGGCAGACCGAGTCCGGAGGAAGGCCCGCCACCTCCTCAAGGCCCTTGCGGGATTGGTGGGCGGTGTAGCCGGCGCGGGCTTCGAGCTCCACGTACCGGGCGAAGAGGTCAGGGTGGTGGATGGCGCCGTTCCGAGCGTCCCGGCCGGAGCCGAGGATGCAGAAGACGCAGGAGAGCCGCTCGTTACCGGCGGCGTAGGCCGGGTGGGGCTCCTGGCCGGCGTCCAGGATCGTCGCGAAGACCTCGGCCGTGCTCAGGTGGTGGATCGGGAGCCAGTCGTACCACTGGCGGCCGGCGACGGAGCCGCGGGCGTTGTCTGTCCAGGTCCGGGCGACCAAGAAGGGGAGGCCGGCGGCGGCGGCCTGCCTCTTGGCGTGCTCCAGGGCTCCGGGCCACTCCATCTCCCCGAGAGAGGCGTGGACTACGAGGACCCGGGCGGCGGGCACCACCTCCAAGAGGCGAATGAGCATCGCCTGGCTGTCCTTGCCGCCGGAGTGGTTGGCGACGAAGAGGGCGCCCGCTTCGATCAGGGCGGGAAGGCGATCTCCCTCGGTGACGAGGATCACTCGTCCTCCACGTCTTCGAGCTCGGACCAGGCCGGGCAATGCTTGCAGGCCCAGAAGCCCAGAGCGTGGGAGGTGTCGTGCTCGGCGTCGTATTCAGCGACAGGGTGCCCGGGTTCGTCGGTCCAGTCGGGAATCCAGTGGTGCTCGGCGTCAGGACATTCTGAACAGGGGTGAGGACAGACGACAGGGCCGTGAAGGGTTCCGACCTCCTCGGAGAATGTTGGGTCAAGGGGCATCGATTGCTCCGGGCTGCCCCAGGCGGCAGCGGTCTCCAGACCCCTGCATGAGGTCGTGGCGGACATATGGCGGAGCCGGACCCGCCGGCTACCGTCAAAACACTGCGCTTGTTGGCTGGGGTGTTACTGACTGACAACGCCTAAACGTTGGCAGTGAATGGCACTTGTAGACGGTGAACGCCATGGAGCGCCACCGAGTGCCATGCGGGCTTGGAGTTTAGGAAACTCCTGCTCTATCCACCTGAGCTACAGCCGCCCGAACCGATTATACCCACTCGCGCGATCAGTACTGGATCAGCGCCTCGACCTCGTAACCCTGGAGCTTGTCGCGCCCGGGTAGGAAGGTGAGCTCGATGATGAAGCCGAAGCCGGCGACGACGCCGCCGGCCGATTCGACCAGCTTGGCGGCGGCTCTGGCCGTTCCTCCGGTCGCGATCAGGTCGTCGACGATCAGCACCCGCTCTCCCGGCTCGATGGCGCCCTCGTGCATCTCGATCGAGTCCGAGCCGTACTCCAGGTCGTAGCTCTGGCGGACCGTTTTGGCCGGCAGCTTGCTCGGCTTTCTGACCGGCACGAAGCCGGCGTTCAAGTCGTAGGCCACGATCGGGCCGAACATGAAGCCGCGGGCCTCGATACCGACCACCTTGTCGATCTTCTTCTTGGTGAAGAGCCAGACGAAGCGGTCGACGGTCATCCGCAGGGCGAGCGGGTCCTTGAGGAGGGTCGTGATGTCGTAGAAGAGGATGCCCGGCTTGGGAAAGTCCGGGACCTCGCGGATATGGGCTTTCAGGTCATCCATTCTCTCTCTCCTTCTAGTGGTCGATCTCGAAACCTCTTTCGTTGGGGAGGAGCGCGAGCTCCTGCTCCTCGATCTCCTGGACCCGCGCGCCGGGCGGCCCCTTGCGGAGTGTCTCCCGCAGACTCTCGAGCGCCCGGACGGTGCCCACCGCCACGACCTCGACACTGCCGTCGGGGAGATTCTTCACCCGGCCGGCAAGCCCGAGCTCGCGGGCCTCCTCGCGGGCGAACCAGCGGAAGCCCACCCCTTGCACCCGGCCGGTGATCCGCAGGCGCACGGCGCGCCGGGACTCCTCCGGCGGGCCGCTCACGGCTCCTTGCCTTCCTTCCAGCCGTGGCGACCGAGGAGGGGCACGAAGGCGACCTCCTCGCCTTCGCGGCGCCGGAGCTCCCCCTTGGCCGACTTCCGATAGAGCACCAGGCGTTGCAGGCTCCGCGTCCCTTCCGGCAGGAGGAGCGCGCCGCCCGACGCCAACTGCCCGAGGAGGGGCTCCGGTACCTTGGGCGCTCCGGCGGTGACCAGGATGCGATCGAAGGGCGCCACCTCGCTCCAGCCCACCGTGCCGTCGAAGACCTGAATCTTGACGTTGTCGAGCGACATCTCCCGCATGCGCTGGATCGCCTGGTGGGCGAGCTCGGGTACCCGCTCCAGGCTGTAGACCCGCTTCGCCAGGAGCCCGAGGATCGCCGTCTGGTAGCCGGAGCCGGTGCCGATCTCGAGCACCGAGTGGTTGGGGCGAATCTCCAGGAGCTCGCTCATCCGCGCCACGATGTAGGGCTGGGAGATCGTCTGGTTGGCGCCGATCGGCAGCGCGTGGTCGCCGTAGGCACGGCTCTTCATGTGATCCTTGACGAAGAGGTGGCGCGGCACCTTGCGCATGGCGGCCAGCACCCGCTCGTCCTGGACGCCGCGGCCGGCGATCAGCTCCCGCACCATACGCTCGCGCTGGACGGCGTAGTCGCTCACGCCACTCATGCCACCGACGCCGGAGACGCCGGGAAGAGGCCGGCCAGCCGGTCGCGGAGCGGCACGAACGACTCCAAGCCCGGGTAGTAGGTCAGGTCCAGGTGGAGCGGGGTGATCGAGATCCGGCTCGCCGAGACCGCCTCGTAGTCGGTGCCGTTCTCCTCGCGCCACTGGGGAGTGCCGGCGATCCAGTAGTACTTGCGGCCCCGCGGATCGAGGTTCTCGATCACCGATTGCTTGTAGTACCGCCGGCCCAGGCGGGTGAAGGAGATCCCGCCGACCGCCCCCGCCGGGACGTTGACGTTCAGCAGGATGTCCTTGGGCAGCTCCAAGGGCTTCGAAGCTTCGGAGCCTTGAGGGGGGTCCGGGGAGAGGAGGGTCTCGACGAGCTGGCGGGCGAAACGCGCCGCGGGCTCGAAGGAGAACCCCTCCGCCACTTCCTGGGAGAAGGCGATCGAAGGAATCCCTAAGAGGTTCCCCTCGAAGCAGGCGGAGACCGTCCCCGAGTAGGTGACGTCGTCCCCCAGGTTGAAGCCGAAATTGATCCCCGAGACGACGAAATCGGGCGGCCGGTCCTTCAAGAGGGCGAGAACCCCGAGGTTGACGCAGTCGGTGGGCGTGCCGTCGACCGCGTACCAGTTCTCCTGCATCCGCTGCATGCGGAGCGGTCGGGTGAGGGTCAAGGCATGCCCGGTCGCGCTCTGCTCGCGGTCGGGAGCCACGACGATCACCTCGGCGATCTCCCCGAGCGACGCGGCGAGCAGCTTGATCCCCTCGGAGAAGATGCCGTCGTCGTTGGTGACCAGGATGCGTGTCGAGCGGGGCATGTGGAGCCGGAGTCCCCTCCCTTACGCGCGGGGCTGCCGGTACTTGCCGATGATCGGCTGCAGGGCCTTCAAGGTTTCGTTGGGCACCAGGTCGGGCTCGGTGATGAGCGACATCTCGAGGGCGTTCTCGCAGAGGCAACCGCGGCCGGGATGGACGGCCAGGCTCTTCAGGAGCTCCCGCACCACCTCCTGGGACATGACGGCGTTCTGCTGCACGACCTGCATCACCGAGATGCCGGAGACCGCATCCTCGCTCTCGTGCCAGCAGTCGTAGTCGGTCACCATGGAGAGGGAGGCGTAGCAGATCTCGGCCTCGCGGGCGAGCCGCGCCTCCTGGAGATTGGTCATGCCGATGACGTCGACGCCATGGCTGCGGTAGATCTCCGACTCCGCCCGGGTCGAGAACTGCGGCCCTTCCATGCAGACGTAGGTGCCGCCCTGGTGGACCGTGGCCCCGGCGGCGCGCGCCGCCTCGGTGAAGAGGGGGACGAGCCGCGGGCAGATCGGTTTGGCGAGCGAGACGTGGGCCACGAGGCCGTTGCCGAAAAAGGTGTCGGGCCGGTGGCGGGTACGGTCGTAGAACTGGTCGGGGACGACGATGTCGGTCGGCTTGTAATCGATCTTCATCGAGCCCACGGCGGAGACCGAGATCAGCTGCTCGACCCCGAGAACCTTGAAGCCATAGATGTTGGCGCGGTAGTTGAGCTCGGTCGGCAGGAGCCGGTGGCCGCGGCCATGGCGGGGCAGGAAGGCGACGGGCTGGCCGTCGAGCTCGCCCAGGACATAGGGATCCGAGGGGTCGCCGAAGGGGGTCTCGATCCGCTTCTGCTCGCGGATCACCATGCCCTCCATCTGGTACAGGCCGCTGCCGCCGATCACACCGATACGAAAGTCAGTCATGGTAGAACTCTCCTCGAACAGATTGGGGTACAACCAAAGCCGGCAGAGTCTAACCCGGATTGGCCTCCAGGCGTAACGGGGGCGCTAGGCCGTCACCGCGGCCACCACCGCCAGAGCCGTCGCCAGGGCCTGCCGGCCCTGCTGGCCGTCGACCCAGGGCACCTCTTCGCCTCGACAGGCGGCCAGGAAGGCGGCGAGCTCCAAGGCGAGGGGCTCGCCGCTTTCGACGGGGAGGTCGTCGGGCACGATCCGCGGCCGTTCCTCCCCCGCTGCCGGGGCTTCCAGTCGGTAGCCGCGGATCTCCTGGGTCGGGTAGTCGAGCGAGTAGTAGCGGCTGGGAAGGAAAGCGCGGAGCTTCCTCACCCGTTCGGCCGAGACCCGCGAGGCGGTCAGGTTGGCGACGCAGCCCGACTCCAGGGCCACCCTTGCGTTCGCGATGTCGATCCGCGGCGAGAGCACCGGGATACCCGTCGCCCGCACCTCGGCGACCGGGCTTCGGTCCAGGGCGTGGAGGATCTGGAGATCGTGGATCATGAGATCGAGGATGACGTCGACGTCGAGGCTCCGCGGCGAGAAGACCCCCAGCCGCTCGACTTCGACGAAACGGGGCGGAGTCTTGAGCTCCAAGAGGGCCTGGACCGCCGGGTTGTAGAACTCGACGTGCCCCACGGCGAGAATGCGGCCGGCGCGGGCCGCCAGGTCGAGCAGGTGGTCGGCCTCGGCGAGCGACGAGGCCATGGGCTTCTCGACGAGGACGTGGAGGCCGCGGGCGAGGAGCTTCCCCCCCACCTCGGCGTGGGCCACGGTCGGCACCGCCACCACCGCCGCCTCGGCCTCGGCGGCCAGGGCGTCCAGGCTCTCGAAGATCCGCGTCCCCGGAGCCTGCTCCCGTACGACCGCTTCGGCGGCGGCGGGTGAGGCGTCGTAGACCCCCACCAGCTCGGCCCCCGATAACCCGGCGAGGATGCGGACGTGGTGCCGGCCGAGGGCGCCGGTACCGGCGACCGCGACCTTCAGCCGGCGCTCCGAGGGAGCCTCGGGGGCGAACGCAGCGCTAGGAGGCGGCTTCAGGAGCCTCTCCTGCCCCGGCCCGGCCGCCGCTCCGGCCCGGGGGTGACTTGTGCACCCCCCGCTGGGCGGTCTCGACGAAGTCGACGAAATAGTCGATCTCGGGCCACGTCCCCGGGGCGCCAACCTCGGAGCGGATGCGCTCCAGGGCCTGCGCCGTGTTGAGCTTGCTCCGCACGAGGAGGCGCAACGCCCGGTCGAGGCGGGCGATCGAGTCGGCGTCATAACCCTTGCGTTTGAGGCCGATCGAGTTGAGGCCGAAGCAGGCCGGTTTCTGGCCCACGGTCTTGGCGAAAGGCAGGGCGTCCATCACCACCACGGAGTAGGCGCCGACATAGGCGTGGCGGCCGACCCGACAGAACTGGTGGACGGAGGTGAAGGCGGAGATGGTGGCGTCGTCGTGCACCTCGACGTGGCCGGCGAGCGTGGCATTGTTGGCGAAGATGACGCGGTTCCCCACCTGGCAGTCGTGGGCGATGTGAGCGTAGACCATGAAGAGGTTGTCGCTCCCGATGCGGGTGATCCCGCCCCCCTTCGCCGTCCCGCGGTGGACGGTGTTGAACTCGCGGAACTGGTTGCGATCACCGATCTCCAGGAACACCTCTTCGCCGGCGAACTTCAGATCCTGGGGCTCGAAACCGAGGGCGGCCAAAGAGGAGATGCGGTTGTCGCGGCCGATCCGGGTGGGGCCGTGGATCACCGCGCCCGGCCCGATCGAGGTGCCGTCGCCGACCTCGACCCGCGCACCGACATAGGCTCCCGCTCCCACCCGGACCCCCACCCCGAGCACCGCTCCGGGCTCGATCACCGCCCGCGGATCGATCCTGGTTTCCATGGCCATGGCGTCAGCGGTCGACCATCGCCGAGGACATCACCGCCTCGGCCGCCAGTTGGCCGTCGACGAGACAGCGGCCGGAGATCTTGCAGTAGGAGGAGCGCAGACGGAGCACAGAGACCTCGTAGCGGAGCTGATCGCCGGGGACGACCGGGCGGCGGAACTTGGCGCTCTCGATCGAGGCGAAGAGGAGGAGCTTGCGCTCTAAATCCGGCTGCCCGTGGAGGAGCAGGATGCCGCCGGCCTGGGCCATGCCCTCGACCAGCAGCACCCCGGGGTAGACCGGCCGGCCGGGAAAGTGCCCGACGAGGAAAGGATCGCTCATGCTGACGTTTTTCTGCGCCACGATCCGCTGCTGCGGCACCATCTCCAGCACCCGGTCCACGAGCAGCAGTGGATACCGGTGCGGCAGGATCGACATGATCCACTCGACGTCCCACTTTCCCTGCGCCTCGCTCGCCAAACCGCCTCCCGTCGCCCCTTGGGGGCTGATCTTCTCTACTGCCCTTCCGAGCTAGGTAGCAACTCTTCCTTCATCCTCAACTTTCCCTACCGTCATCCTGGAGCGGAGCGAAGGATCCGGGCGGGGGGAAGGTGCCGTCCCCCAGATCCTTCGCTCCGCTCCAGGATGACACGCTTAAAGGGAGCGGGACAAGGAGAGCCTGGGGTCCGCTCGGCGGCTCTGAACCGCGTTTCCTCAGGTCTACTCGCGTTCGCTCTCTCGCCGCTTCCCCGCCGTCTCCGCCTCGCGGCGCTCCAACGCTTCCAGCCTTCGGTTGACCTCCGCCAGCCGTTTCTCCAGGCGCCCGCGGAGGACGACCTCCCGCCGCCACTTCCCCATCTCGATCGCCGGAATGCCGGCGACCGTCAACCCCGGCTCGACCGAGGAGAGCGCCGCCGACTTAGCCGCCACCTGGACCCGGTCGCCCAACGTCAGGTGGCCGGCGACCCCGGCCTGGCCGGCGAGGACGACCCCGTCGCCCAGGCGGGCGCTGCCGGCGATCCCCGCCTGGCCGCAGAGGATCGAGGCGCGCCCGATCCGCACGTTGTGCCCCACCTGCACCAGGTTGTCGATCTTGGTGCCGGCGCCGACCCGGGTCTCGCCCAGGGTCGCCCGGTCGATCGTCGAGTTGGCGCCCACCTCGACCCCCGCCTCGATCACCACCCGGCCGACCTGCGGCACTTTGTGGTGAACGCCTCTGTGCGTCGCGTACCCGAAGCCGTCGCTGCCGAGGACGACGCCGGCATGGATCTCGCTCCCCGCCCCCACCTCGGTGTCGTCGTAGAGCACGACATGAGGGTGGAGAACCGCCCTCTCCCCGACGCTGCACCCCCGCCCGACGACCACGTGGGCCCCCACCGCGGCGCCGGCGGCGATCCGGCTCTCCTCACCGATCACCGCATAGGGACCGACGTGAGCCGTGGGGTCGACGCTCGCCCCCAACCCCAACACCGCCGTGGGGTGGACGCCCGGCGTCCGCGCCGCCCGCGGGTGAAAGAGAGCGAGGAGGAGCGCCAGGGCGAGCGAGAGGTCGTCGACGAGCAGCAGGTCGCGCCCAGCCTGTCCCTCTTCTCCACGCACGGCTAAAGCCGGGGTGACGAGGAGCGCTCCGGCGCCGCTCGTCTCCGCCAGCTTCCGGTAGCGGGCGTGGTTGAGAAAGGAGAGGTCGCCGGGACCGGCGGTCTCCAACGTCTGGATCGACTCGACGGCTCGATCCGGGTTGCCCTCCACCCGCCCCCCCACGAGCTCGGCGAGCTCGGCCAGACGATAGCCCACGCTCTTACTTGCCCGGGCTCGCGTCCAGCCGCTGGATGACGAGCGGCGTGATGTCGACCGCCTCGTCGGCGTAGATCAGACCGCTCTCGAACTTGCGGAAGATAAGGGTGAACCCCATCTCCTTGCCGAGCTGGTTGATGACCGGCATCACCCGCTGATCGATGCCGCCCAAGACGTCGTCCTTGCGCTTGTTCAAGTCGCGGTTGGCGTCGTCCTGCAGCCGGCGGGCGTTGATCACCTTGTCCTCCAGCTGCTTTTCGAGATCGGCCAGCTTGTCCTGGGCGAGCGACAGACGGCCGGCATCGATCTTGGACTGGAGGGCCTTGATCTCCTCCTGCTTGGCGTTGAGCTCGGCTTCCTTCTGGTCCTGAACCTTCTTGAGGTCAGCGACCGCCTTCTTGCCGGCGACCGATTCGAGCAGGATCTGCTCGGTGTTGATGACGGCGACCTTGAGGCCTCCGGGCGGCAGGACGGCGACGGGGCGGGCCGGGGCGGCGGCATTGGCGGCCGGGCCCTGGGCGAGGGCGCGGCCGGCTCCGAAGAGGCTGACGAGGCCGAGGCAGAGGCCCGCGACCAGCGACTTCTGGTGAATCCTGTTGAACGACGACATCGAAGTGCTCTCCTTATGTTTTAGAAGCTCGTTCCGATACTGAACTGGAAGTTCTCGAAGCTGTCACCCTTGCGCGGCGCCAAGTTGAAGGAATAGATGAAACGCAGCGGTGCCCCGAAGATCGGCAGCAGGATGCGGAGCTCCGTGCCCGCCGTGTACCGGACATCCGACAGGTTGACCTTCTGGGTCTCGGAGTAGACGTTGCCGGCGTCGGAGAAGACCAGCAGGCGGAAAGGACCGCCCAGGAGGAAATGATACTCGACGTTGGCCTGGATGTACTTGGTCCCGCCGAGATAGAAGCCGTTGGCGTCCGTCAACGGGGTACCGTCCGGCTTGGTGGCGAAGATCGAACGGAACTGGAAGCCGCGGATGCTGTTCTCACCGCCCAGATAGAAGCGCTCGAGGGGAGACAGCAGATGGTTCTGGAAGGTGTTGATCCAGCCGCCCTCGATGTTGAAGCCGAAGATCTGGCTCGCCGGACGCACGAAGCTCGGATGCCAGAAGCTGTACCCCAGCTCGGGACGGATGAAATAGTTGTCGCCCTGGAGGATGCCGCCGGCGTACTCGACCCCGACCGTGAGCTTCTGGCCGCGCGATGGCTCGAAGGGATTGTCGCGGCTGTCGTAGACGATCGACGGCCGGATCGACGAGTTGTTGATGTTGTCGACCAGGGCGTTGGTGACGGTCGTGGTGCCGTCCGGATTGGTCACCACGACCGCTTCCTTGTCGATGTACTTCGACAGGTTGTAGGAGAGGACGAACTGGTCGAAGAGACCGAGCTGCTTGCCGTAGGTGATGATCGCGCCGTGGCTGTTGCGGCTGAACTCCTGGGCGACCAGCAGGTTGTAGTCGATGTCCTGGCGGTAGATCCGGAGCCCCAGGCTCTGCGGCTTGTCGAGGAACCAGGGTACCGAGTAGGAGAGGTCGTAGAGCTTGCGGTACTTGCCGGTCTGGATCGAGGCTCCCGCCTGCTCGCCCCGGCCGAGGAAGTTCTTGGTCGACACCGAGAACTGGGCGAAGAAGCCGTCGAGCTCGCTCCAACCGCCGCCGAACTCGAGCTGGGTGCGCTCCGACTCCTCGCCCTTGAAGGTGAGGTCGACTTTCTTCTCATCGCTCTTGTAGTCGATCTTGACCGGGTCTTCCTGGTCGAGCTTGAAGTAGCCCAGCTGGTTGACCTTGGTGATGCTGTTCTTGATGCCGCCGATCGACACCACCCGGCCTTCCTGGACCCGCAGCTCGCGGCGGAGAACCTTGTCCATCGTCCGCTTGTTGCCGTCGAACTCGATCCGGCCCACCCGGTACTGGTCGCCTTCCGAGACATGGACGAGGACGTCGGCCACCCGGTTGTTCTTCTCGACCAGCTCCGGCTCGACGTGGGCGAAGATGTAACCGCTGTTGTGGTAGAGGTCCTGGACCGCCTTGACCCCGTCGTCGATCTGCTTCGAGCGCAGCCAGGCGCCGCTCGTGTGGGGGAAGACGCGCAGAAGGAGCTGGTCGGCGAAGATCTTGTTGCCGTCGAGCGTCACGTTGCCGAAGCGCCAGCGCTCCCCCTCCTCGATGGGGATGGTGATGAACATTCGCCGCTGCTGGTCCTTGAGCGTCTTGCCCTTGGGGTTCGACGCCCGGACCTCGACCTTGGGATCGCCGATGACGACGTTCTTGTAGCCGTCGCCGCGATAGACGTCTCGGACCTTGTCCAGGTCCTCCTGGAGGCTCGCCGGGTTGTAGACGTCGTACTTGAGCATGTGGGTGATGAGATTGCTCTCCTTGGTCTTCTTCATCACCCAGCGCAGGTGGAGGTCGCTGTAGACCGTGTTGCCCTCGAAGCGGATGTCCGCGATCCGGACCTGGTTGCCCTCGTCGACCGTGAAGATGATCTTCTTCTCGTTGGTCCCCACGTCCTCGACCTTGTAGTCGGCGCGGGCGAAGCGGTACCCCTTCTCGCCGTAGAGCTCCTCGATCAGCGCCTTGACCTGGGCGAGAGAGCCCAGGCTCACCGGATCGCCCTCCCGGATGTGGATGTGCTGGCTCCCGATCTTGTCCTGGAGGTCGGTGCGCGACAGCCGCTTCAGGCCCTGGTAGTCGACCGAGCGGAGGATCGGCCGCTCTTTCAGGGTGACCGTCAGGTGGACCCCGGCGGGTTTGGCACCCTCCGGGCCCACCGCCGCCGAGTCGACGGAGATGTCGTCGATCAGGCCGCGGCCCCACAGCGCTTTGATGTTGGTGTTGAGCTTTTCGGTGTCGAGCGGATCGCCGACCTTGATGCCTAAGTAGTAGAGAAGAGTCTCCTCCGAGAGGCCCTTGGCCCCCTTGAACTCGACCGACTGGATCGGTTTGCCGTCCAGCTGCTGGGCGGCGACCGGCGGCGCGCCGGAGAGCGCCACCAGGGGGACCAAAAGGAAGGCGAGGGCGCGACGGCAGAGGACCGCCATCGCCCCGTGATGCCTGCTCCACTTCAACCGCAGCACATCCGGTTTCATCCGCTGCTCCGTCTTTCCAGGGTGGGCTCCCGCCGAGGGACTACGGCCGGCGGGAACCCTAGGTTCTGAAGGATGTCTGCCACGCTATCGGGCGATGATCTCTTGCTCGTGGTCGCGCACCTGGAACTTGAGCTCCCCATCCAGCAGGTTGACCTCGATGTGCTCGATGGCGTCTGCGGCATCGGCGGCGTCGGCATCGGAGACACTAGCGATGCCAGAAATGCCACGAGGGCCGCCCTGCTGATGGATGAGGATTTCCGAGATGGCGTCCTGGATGTGGCGCTGGATCGTGCGGCGCAGGGGCCGGGCGCCGGTCGACGGCTCGACGCCGGCTTTCGCGAGCAGCCAGTCCTTGACTTCGTCACTGACTTCGACCTTCAGGTTCCGCTCGCTGAGTGTCCGGTTGACGTCATCCAAGAGGATGTCGACGATCTTTCGCAACTCCTGCTCGCCCAGGGGATTGAAGACGATGACCTCGTCGATCCGGTTGATGAACTCCGGGCTGAACGTCCGCCGGAGCTCGGCCAGGATCTCTTCTTCGAGACGCTGGAAGCTCGCCTTCTCGCTCCCCTCTCCGAAACCCATACGACCGCCGCGCAGCACCAGTTTACTCCCGATGTTCGACGTCATGAGCACCAGGGTGTTCTTGAAATCGACCTGGTTGCCGTAGGCGTCGGTCAGGGTGCCGTCGTCCAGGATCTGGAGGAGGAGGTTGGCGACGTCCGGATGGGCTTTCTCGATCTCGTCGAAGAGGATGAGCGAGTAGGGCTGGCGGCGCACCCGTTCGGTGAGCTGGCCGCCCTCCTCGTGACCGACGTAGCCCGGGGGCGAGCCGATGAGCTTCGAGACCGCGTGCTTCTCCATGTACTCACTCATGTCGAAGCGGACGAGCGCGCGCTGGCTGCCGAAGAGGAAGTCCGACAGCTGCCGGGCGACCTCGGTCTTGCCGACCCCGGAGGGGCCGAGAAAGATGAACGAGCCGACCGGCCGCTCAGGGTTCGACACCCCCAGCCGGGAGCGCCGGATGGCCCGGCTCATCGCCGAGATGGCGCGGTCCTGCCCGACCACCCGCAGGCGGAGGATGTCCTCCATCTTGAGCAGGCGCTCGGCCTCCTCGCTCTGGAGAGCGGCGACCGGGATGCCGGTCCACGAGGAGATGACCTCCTCGATGTCGTGCCGGGTCACCTCGAGGACGCCGCTCTCGTCGGCGATCAGGTTCATCCGCTCCAGATCCTCGCGGAGCTCGATCTCCCGCTCGCGGAGATAGACGGCGCGCTCGAAGTCCTTGTCGGAGATGGCGACCTTCATCTCCTTGACCACCTGGCGGATGTCCTGCTCCAGGCGGCGGAGGTTCTGGGTGTCGCGCACCCGGCGGAGCTTGACCCGGGCGCCGGCCTCGTCGATGACGTCGATCGCCTTGTCCGGCAGGTGGCGGTCCGGGATGTAGCGGCTCGACTGGTAGATCGCCGTGCGCAGCGCCTCCGGGCGGTAGCGCACCTTGTGGAACGACTCGTAGCGATCCTTGATCCCGTCCAGGATCTCCATCGTCTGTTCCGGCGTCGGCGGCGCCACCTGGATCGACTGGAAGCGGCGGAGAAGCGAACGATCCTTCTCGATGTATTTCCTGTATTCCTTGAGGGTCGTCGCGCCGATGCAGGAGATCTCGCCGCGCGAGAGGGCGGGCTTCAGGATGTTGGCGGCGTCGAGCGATCCCTCGGCCGAGCCGGCGCCGATCAGCGAGTGGATCTCGTCGATGAAGACGATGAGCTCCTTGCTGTCCTTGAGCTCCTTCAAGATGCCCTTCAAGCGCTCTTCGAACTGGCCGCGGTACTTGGTGCCGGCGACGATCAGCGAGAGGTCCAAGGCGACGATCCGTTTGTTGGCGAGGAAGATCGGCACCCGGCCCTCGACGATGCGGTCGGCCAGGCCCTCGACGATGGCGGTCTTGCCGACCCCCGGCTCGCCCAGGAGGATGGGATTGTTCTTCGTCCGCCGCGAGAGGATCTGGATGATGCGGTCGAGCTCCTCGTCGCGTCCGATCAGGGGATCGAAGGAGGACTCGGCGGCGAGCGCCGTCAGATCGCGGCCGTACTCCGAAAGGAAGGGAAGCTCTTTTTTCTGCTGCGAGGCCTCGCGCTCCTTGGCGATCGAGAGCACCTCTTCGCGCACCGTGTAGACGTCGAACCCGTGCTGGGTGAGGATGCGCATGGCCATGCACCCCTCGACCCGCAGGATCCCGATCAGCAGGTGCTCGGAGCCGACCGTGGCGTGGAGCATGCTCTCCGCCTCGTGCGAGGCATAGGCGAGGATCTTCTTCGACTCTTCGGAAAGGGGGAGCTCGGCGGTCGAGGAGATGCGCTCGACGAAGACCCGCTCGCCTTCGATCTCTCGCCTTATGTCCTCGGGTTTGACCTGGAAGCGGCGGAGGATCTCCCCCACCGTCTCCTCCCCCTCGCGCAGAATCCCCAGCAGGATGTGCTCGGACTCGATGACGCGGCTGCCGAGCTTACTGGCCTCGTAGCGGGCGAAGAAGAGGGCACGGCGAGCTTTTTCGTTATACTTCTCAAACATTCGCTTCAACCTCAAGGGTGTGCACGGCGGCTCCATCCCGATCCGCGGGACGATTCGCGGGCAGTGCTCGCGGAATGCAGTCTGCCGTCTTCAACGTCGCCATTCTAGCACACCGATTTACCCCCCTCCGGCCCGCCGTTCGGGGGGCTCGAGCGCGGGGCCACGGACCTCCCTGGGACAGGGCAACCCGGGTCTCCTGCGGCATATTTCAGCAGGAATTTTTCCACTCTGGCGTTACAACGCCCGGCGCGCCGCCGGGTTCCCGGAAGCGGTTCGGCGCGGTCCGGCGCCCGAGGCGTCGGCCACCAATTGAAGGAAAGGGCGGACGACCGGCAACCGCAGGGTGAAGCCGAGCCAGGCCCAGCCCAGGTGGAGGTGCTCCAGCCCGCGAGCGAAGGCCGCGACCCCTTCCTCCTCCCACTCGCCCTCGCGGTCTTCCCCCGGGGCATAGGTGAGCCGTTCGAGCGTCCGGCGGGGGTGGTCCTCGGCGGCGACTAAGAGGAGGCCGACCGGATGGCGCCGGGCGAACCAGCGCGCCAGCTCCGAGCAGGGGCCGCAGCCGCGGGCGAGGTACAGCCGCGCCGGCGGTGTGCCGCCTGCGCTCGCCGCGAGAAGCGAGGGGTGCCAAGGGCGCCAGCGCGGCCACCAACGGCGGACCGCGCCACGGTACGCCGTGACGGCGGGGCCGAAGCGCCGATCGAGGTCGCCGCCCTCGTCCCAGGCGGCGAGGCCGGCGCTGTAGAGATGAGCCATCACCCCGCCCGCCGCCACCCAGGGGCTTCCGAGGAGCGCTCCCCACCCGGCGAGGAGCAGCATGGCGCTCCACTGCATGGGGTTGGCGATGAAGGCATAGGGGCCGGAGGTGACCAGGAGCACGGGAGGATCGTAGGGGAGCGGGGTGCCGCCCCCCCGCCGCGCGAATTCGCGAACCGCGCTCACCCCGAGCACCGCGGGGAGCGCGAGGAGCTGGAGGGCGATCGAGAGGAGCCAGCGCGGCCTCGCCCCCAGGGCGGCCCAGCTCCCGCCGGTCTGCTCCAGGATGATTTCGGGCAGCAGGAAGAGGACGAGGAGAGAGAAGAGGATCCTCTGCAGGAAGACGCGGGCGGCCAGCCGGCGGCCGTCGCGGGTCCAGCGGGCGAGGAGTTGGGCCGGCAGAGCGCAGCAGACGAGCCCCGCGGCCTCCCCCAGGAGCCAGCGCGGGCCGAGGACGAGGAGCGGCGCCCCGCGCGGCATGAGCAGCAGGTCGATCCAGAGCAGAAGGGCGAGCACCCCGGCGAGCGGGAACCGCGGCAGGGCCAACGCCGGCACCACGCCCCAGAGCACGGCCCATCCCAGCCAGAGGTCGACCGGCATGCCGAGGAGGAGGCCGCCCGCGGCGGAGAATCGCCACCCGCCGAGGTGTTGGGCCAGGCCGTGGAGGAGGGCCAGGGTGCAGAGGTTCCACAGCAGGGCGAGGAGGAGCCCGGCCCGCTCGGGAACCCGAGCGGGCCGCCGCCAGATCCACAGGGCGAGCGCGACGGCGATGGGGCCGAAGAGGCCGAGGGCGCGGAGGGCGATGCGAGGGTCGACGCTCACCGCGCCTCCCAGCGCTCCGCGGGGGTCGCCGCGCTCTCGATCAGATAGTCGGCGGCGAGCCCCACGGCGTAGCGCTCCCAGGGGCCGAAGTACCAGGCCGGATCGAGGTCGCGACGGAAATTCTGCGTCCAGCGCACCCGGGTCCGGCCGGGGCCGTCGGGCGACCACTCGACGGTCGCGTCCTCCCAGGCCAGCCAGTGCGCCAACTTGCTGCTGTCTGCGAGAGGGTGGAAACGGACCCGTCCCGGGCCGGCCTCAGCGACCTCGAGGACGAGGTCGCCGGGCTTCCCCTCGCCGCCGGCGAAGTGGATCGTCCGGCGGCTCCCGGGATGGAGACCCTCGCCGGAGACCGCCACCGGGCGGGGAAAACCGAGCCGGAGGAACATCGGCAGGCGTCCGTCGAAATGGGGGGAGAGGGCGAGGGTCCGCGCCACCTCCACAGGCGGCGCCGCGACCTCCCGCTCGACCGTGATCCGCTCCTCGCGCGGAAACGACAGACCCGGCGTCACCCCCTCGAAGCTCAAGGGCACCAGGACGAGGACGAGGAGACAGGAGGCGATCGATCCGCCTTTGGCGCTGCGCCGTCGCGCCGCTTCGACCAGGCTGCCGGCGAACACCCCGATGGCATAGAAGAGGGGCGCCGCCATGACCAGGCAGATAAACCCCTCGCCGAGGAACAGCCCCGCCATCAGCAGACCGACGGTGATGGCCTTGCAGACGGTCCCGGTAAGACTCCGCGGCCGTACGGCGAAGATGACGACGAGGGCGAGGAGGATCGGGATACCGAGGAAGAGGGCGGCCGTCTGCTCGAGCTTCTCATGGGCGAGCAGGCGGTAGGTCGCCATGGCAGCCGCCACGGCGACGACCACCACCGCCAGGGTCCGCTGCGCGTTCCGGGTCCGGGGATCGGGCGCCCGGCGCGGCGCGGCAGGGCCGCGAGTGAAGTGGTAGATCAGATACAGGACAGGGAGGACGAAGCAGAAAAAAATGACCGCGAGAGAGGACAGGACTCCCATGTCATACACGGTTGAAGCTCCTTCCTTGTATGAAGGTTTGCGGCTCCGAGGACGGCCTCACCGCTCCGCGCCCGGGGAGCCCCAGGTCCGGAGGAGAGTTTCTTGGCGCCGTCAGGCTCATCTTCTGAACTTTCAGTCTGGATTGAAAGTACAGGAAGAACGATGCGCCGTCAAGCGCGCGTCTAAGCCGGCGTGTCTACGGTCGTGAGCGTAGTGTCTCCACGTTCTCCCGTAGCGTCTCCAGGACCAACGCTTGTGTCTCTTCGGCTCGCCGTAGGGTTCAGAAACCCCTCCCGCGGGCTTCTGAGTCCGATCGTTGTGTCTCCACGTTCTCGGAGGCCGGGCAGAGTACTCCCCCCTCCAACCGCAGGATGCGCGTGCACCGCTCGGCGATCTGCGGGTTGTGGGTGACCAGGAGCCCGGTCGTGCCGTGGCGCTTCTGGAGGTCGACCAGAAGGGCGAAGACCTGCTCGCCGCTCGCCGGGTCGAGGTTGCCGGTGGGCTCGTCGGCGAGGAGGAGGGGGGGCTCCAGCATCAGGGCGCGGCAGATGGCGACCCGCTGGCGCTCGCCGCCCGAGAGCTGGTTGGGGAAGTGCTCCTGGCGGTCGGCGAGGCCGACCTCGGAGAGCAGGTTCTCGGCGCGGGCGAGGAGCCGCTTGGGCTCCATCCCCGCGATGCGCCCGGGGAGAATGACGTTCTCGAGCGCCGTGAAGTCCGGCAGCAGCTGGTGGAACTGGAAGACGAAGCCGATCGTCCGGTTGCGGAAGGCCGCGAGGCGCGTGCCGGAGAGGCCAGAGAGGGTTTGGCCGCCGATTTCGACCTCTCCCCCATCCGGCTTGTCCAAGGCGCCCAGGAGATGGAGGAGGGTCGACTTTCCCGATCCCGACGGCCCCACGACCGCCACCAGCTCCCCGGGCTCGACCGCGAGGTCGATCCCCCGTAAGACCTCCACCCGCCGGACCCCGTCCTCATAGGTCTTGCGGAGGCCCGTGGCGCGGACGGAGACGCTCATGGCGCAGGAAAGAGGGGCGAGGGTCGGCTCATCGGCGGGTCAACGATAGCGTATCCAGCCCGAGATCGCATCGCCGCGCGGGCGACCCTACAATATCCACATCCCCTCCTCCGTCTACATCTGTAGATGAAGAACGCGGCGAGCCTCAAGCCCATGCCCCTCGAACCGGATCAGCGGATCTCCAAGGTGGTCCAGCGGGAGGAGCCGCGGCTCCGCCACTTCATCCGCCGGCGCGTGCCCGACCCGCGCGACGTCGAGGACATTCTGCAGGACGTCTTCTCCGAGCTGGTGGAGGCGAACCGCCTGCTGATGCCGATCGACCACGTCACCGGCTGGCTGTTTCGCGTCGCGCGTAACCGCATCACCGACCTCTTCCGCAAGAAGAAGCCGGAGAGCCTGAGCGACGCCCCGGGCGCCGACGAGACCGCGGAGGACGACGAGCTCCTGCGGTTGGAGGAGCTGCTGCCTTCGCCCGACGCCGGACCGGAGGCGCTCTTTGCCCGCCACGTGCTGCTCGAAGAGATCGAGCTGGCGGTCGACGAGCTGCCGGAGGAACAACGCGAGGTGTTCCTCGCGCACGAGATCGAAGGGCGCAGCTTCAAAGAGATGGCCGCCGAGACCGGCGTGAGCGTCAACACGCTCCTCTCGCGCAAGCGCTACGCGGTACGTCACCTGCGCGAGCGGCTGCAACGCATCTACGACGAATTCAGAAAGGCGTAAGGAAAAAATATGAGAAAGCGATGGATCGTGATGGCTCCCCTGGCTCTGCTGGGAATCCTCCTCTTCATGACCTTGGGCGGCTTCGTCGTGATGCAGCTCTGGAATTGGCTGCTACCGACGCTCTTCGGCTGGCACACGGTGACCTTCTGGCAGGCGCTCGGCCTTCTGGTGCTCTGCCGGATCCTTTTCGGCCGCTGGGGCGGTCACGGGCACCGCTACGGTCGCTCCCGAATCCGCCGTCGCATGGCAGAGCGCTGGGAGCGCATGACCCCCGAGGAGCGGGAGCGCTTCCGGCAAGGCATGGGCGGACGGTGCGGCTTCGGACACTTCGATGGCGAAGCCAAAGGGACGGAGTGATCGCAGGATTTAACAAGCCTTGCCCCAGCTTTTAGAGCGCGGCTCATGGATCTGTACTTGTTTCGGTACCGCGGCTGAAACAGGGAGCCTCGCAGACCTCGCGATGACCTTTCCTGCCGTCATCTTGAGCGCAGCGAAAGATCTGGGCGGTGGGGATTTGCACCCACCCCCAGATTCTTCGCTCCGCTCAGAATGACGGTAGGAGAGGGAGCGGATTTGCGGACTTCTACCTGGGATCCGCTGCCGTCACCGCCGCATCGCCTCGATGGGATCGAGCGTCGCCGCGCGCTGGGCGGCGTAGAGCGAGGTGAGGAGCGCCAGCCCCAAGGTAAGAAAGAGGACGAGCGCCAGATCCCCCGGCTTCACCAGAAAGGGGACGTACTCCAGAAAATAGACCCGCCCCGGCACCGGCACGAGCTTGTAGTGGTCGAGCACCCAGGCGCCGCCGGCGCCGATCCCGGCGCCGAGCAGGGCGCCGCCGCCCGCCACCATGCCGCCCAGGAGGAGGAAGGCGCGGCGCAGGTGGCTGGCGTTGGCGCCCATCGCTCCCAGCATGCCGATCTCCGGCCGCTTGCTGCTGATGATGAGGGCGAGGTCCGCCATGAGCGCCAGCTCGGCCACGAAGACGATCAGGAAGACCGCCACGAACATCAGGACTTTCTCCAACCGGAGCGCGAAGAGGAGCGGCCGGTTCAGGTCTTTCCAGGTACGCACCTCGCTCCCCCTGGGGAGGACGGCCGGCAGGCGCTCCGCCACGGCAAGCGCGGCGTCCAAGTCGGCCGCCGCCACGTCCAGGCGCAGCTCGGCGGTCCCGAGGAGGGTGATGGCGGCATCCAGAGGGAGGGCGACCCGCTCCTGCTCCTCCTGGGTGCGGCCGCTGGTGAAGGTGCCGGAGACGGGCAGGCTCCGCAGCCGCGGCTGCGGCCCGCCGATCGGCGCGAGCGTGGGCTTCGGCGAGACGATCTGGATCACCTGTCCGGGGGTGAGCCCCCAGCGGCCGGCGAGCGCCCCCTCGACGTAGAGCCCCTCGGGCTTCCCCGCGGCGCCGGGAAACGAGGCGGGAACCCGCCCCTCGATCCCGACCAGCTCGACCGGCTCGACCTTCCCCCTCGACAGCAGCCAGCCGTTCCCCGCCACCTGTACCTGGGCCGAGCGCACTCCCGGAACCCCGAGCACCGCCCGCTTCGCCGCCTCGGCCGCTCCGGAATCCCCCGGCGGCAGGTCGACCTCGATCTGCGCCGTCCGCGAGAGGATCTCCCCGCGGAGCGCCTCCTGGAAGCCGGAGATCACCGCGAGCGAGAGGACGAGCGCCATCACCCCCAGCCCGATCCCCCCCGCCGCCACCTTGGAGAGGAAGCTCGCATAGGCGTCCTTGCGCGTACTTTTGAGATACCGCAGGGCAAGGATCGCCGGGAAGGGGATCCGGGAGGTGAGGAGACGGGAGGGGCGGCTCATGGAGCCGTGAAAATCTGCGCGACGTCGACCGCGAGAGCCGGGAGGAGAGGCGTCGTCGCCTGCTCGCCACGCCCGTAGGCAGCGATCGACCGGTACGAGCCGGCCGTGGGGTCGAACCGGTAGACCTCGATCGCCTGCCGATCTCCATCGACGATCCAGTACTCGGGGATGGCGTGGCGGGCGTAGGTCTCCATCTTGAGCCCGCGGTCCATCGCGGCGGTCGAGGGGGAGAGAACCTCCAGCACGAGGTCGGGAACCCCGCGGATGACGTCAGCGAGGATGCCCGCGTGCTCGTTCCGGACGACCACGAGATCCGGCTGGGGCGCCGTGGCGCGGCCGAGGACGACATCCATGGGAGCGATGTAGACCCGCGCGATCCCCGGCGCGGCGGCGCGGAAGACAACGAACAGATTGGCCAGCACGTCCTGGTGCCACAATGACGGCGATGGGCTCACGTAGGCTTCTCCGTCGAAAAGCTCGTAGCGATGGCCGTCCGAGGGGAGCCGGCAAAGCTCCTCGTAGGTGATACAGGGGCGGACGAGCGGGTAGGACATGTCCGTATTGTAGGCCAGGTCTCGGAGGCCCGGTCGAGCGGCCCCCTACGCCCCGCTCTCCGCCTCCGGCTTCATCAACGGGAACAAAATGACGTCGCGGATCGACTGCCGGTCGGTCAGAAGCATGGTGATCCGGTCGATCCCCACCCCGATCCCCGCCGCCGGCGGCATGGCGTGCTCCAGGGCCCGCACGTAGTCGGCGTCGTAGTAGTGGGCCTCGGCATCGCCCTTGGCGCGGGAGGCGACCTGCTCTCTGAAGCGCTCGGCCTGGACGTCCGGATCGTTCAGCTCGGAGAAGCCGTTCGCCATTTCCATGCCGGCGATGTAGAGCTCGAAGCGCTCGGTGAAGCGCGGATCGTCCTGCCGTTGCTTCGAGAGCGGCGAGACCTCGACCGGGAAGTCGGTGATGAAGGTCGGCTGCGTCAGCTGCTTTTCGGCGACCTCCTCGAAGAGGGCCATCAGGAGGTGGCCGTAGTCGGAGCCCGGCGGCTTCGTCAGCTGGCGGCGGGCGAACTCGCCTTCGAGCCCCGCTTCGGTCTCCAACACCGCCGGGTCGACCCCGCCGAAGCGGACGATCGCCTCCCGCATGGTGTAGCTCGCCCAGGGCCGGGTGAAATCGAGCGCCTGGCCTTCCCAGGCGAGGCCCTCCTTGCCCTGGACCTCCCGCGCGATCGCCGCGAGGCCGGTCAGGAGCTCCTCGGTCAGCTCCATCATCTGCCGGTAGTCGGCATAGGCCCAGTAGAACTCGAGCATGGTGAACTCGGGGTTGTGGCGGGTCGAGATCCCCTCGTTCCTGAAGTTCCGGTTGATCTCGTAGACCCGCGGGATGCCGCCGACGAGGAGCCGCTTTAAGAACAGCTCGGGGGCGATCCGCAGGTAGAGGTCCATGTCGAGCGCGTTGTGGTGGGTCGTGAACGGCTTCGCCGCCGCGCCGCCGGGGATGCGATGCATCATCGGCGTCTCGACCTCCAGGAAGCCCCGCGCGTCCAAGAAGGCGCGAATGCCGCGGACGAGCGCGGCGCGCACCTCGAACACCTGGCGCGACTCGGGGTTGGTCGCCAAGTCCAGATACCGCTGGCGGTAGCGGGTCTCGACGTCGGCCAAGCCATGCCACTTCTCCGGCAGGGGGCGGAGCGCCTTGGCGAGGAGGGTCAGGTCGTCGACGGCGAGCGAGAGCTCCCCCAGCCGGGTGCGGATGAGGGTCCCCGAGGCGCCGACGAGGTCGCCCAGGTCGAGGTTGTCGAGCACCAGTTTGGCGTTCTCCGGCAGCTGGTTGACGCGGACGAACAGCTGCAGCTTCTCCCGCCCGTCATGGAGATCGGCGAAGACGATCTTCCCCTGGCTGCGGATGCCCTTCACCCGGCCGGGCACCCGGAGGTGGATCTTCGCCGCCTCGAACTCCTCGGCGGTCTTCTCCCCATACCGGGCGCGAATCCCGCTGGGCTCCAGGTCCCAATCGAAGCGATGGGGATAGGTCTCTATCCCCCGTTCGGCCAACAGCTGGCGCTTGGCGCGCCGGTTTTCGATCTGGTCGTCAAGCTCCGACATCCTCTGGCTCTCCCCGTCTCGGTACCCCGGCCTGCCGGCAGGGGCTGGCGCAACGATAGCGCATCCCAGGGAGCTATTCACCGCCGGCGGGAGCAGCGGGATCGGCCGCGGGACCGTCCTCCTTCTTGTCGGGGGCCGGGGTAGCGGCCGGTTCAACGGGTTTCTCCGCGCTGGCCGCGGCTTTCGCCAGGATCAGGAGCGGCACGGAGCTCGAGGCCTTGCCGTCCGGCGGTCGGTTGAAGACCACCACGTCCAGCTTGCCGGGGCTCGCGATCTCGTCCTTCCCGAGCGCGACGACCAGTTGGGTGGACGAGAACTGGGTCGGCTTGCGGAGGATCGTGCCGATCCTCACCTGGCAGTCGGGGGAAAAGCCGCTGCCCTTGAGAGTCAGCGCGGGAGTCGGCTCCTGGCCGGCGGTCACGGTCGCGGGATCGAGGCTCGTGAGGATCGGCTGGGACCCGCTGCCGTCTTGGGCGGCGTCTTTCCGCGGATCGTTTTTAGGGGTGAAGAGGGTGTTGAAAATGTCCTTGAGCTTGAGCGTCGCCGGCTCGGCGAAGAGACCGATGAGGCCCGCGAAGGCGGCGACCTTGAGACAGTCCGCGCCATTCAGGGAAAGGTCCGCGCCACCGAAACCGGAGCGGAAGACGAGGAAGACGACGAGCGCCACGAGGGCCGAGAGGAACGGTTTGAAGATGTACCACCAGGCCCAGCTGGTGAGAAACTGGCGGTTGCCCACGTAGGTCGTGAAGGACGAGATCCCGTGAATGATCCCCCCCAGGGCTCCCATCATCGCGATCAGGCTGAGGAGCGCCGCGACGTCGGAGCCGCAGCCGTCGGCGCAGGTCCCGGGCGGCACCGAGGCCGGCAGCACGGTCACCCAGGCTCCCGCCACCCGGGTAGCATCCCCGCGCACCCGGGCCAGGATCATCACGGTGGCCGGGCGCACGATTCCGGGGACCACGGCGCTGAACCGCGCGGTCAGGGCCCCGGGGGTCGAGGCCGGCGTCAGGGTGCCGATCTCGGGGCTCATCCAATCCACGTCGGGTTTGCCCGGCGGCTGATTCGGATCGGCGGGCGGTCCCACCACCGCCGTGAGGTCGAGACTGCCCCCGGCGGAAACGGTGGCCCGCGCGGGCTGCAGCGAAAAACTCCCGGCCGGCGAGACGAAGACCTCGGCGCTGCCGGTGCCGTGGGGGGAGGTGGGCTCGGTGACCGGGATCTGGGCTTTCGAGATGTTCGGCGGCACGGTATAGATGCCAGGACCGGAAAGCGACGGCGGCCAAAGGACCGGCACGTTCGCGGTGAACACCTGGGTCTGCCCGGTCGAAAGTGTGACCACGGGGGGGCTCACCCGCACGACGTCGGGCCGGCACGTGGGGCAGAAGAAGCTCCAGAAAAAGATCAGCAAGGTCACCAGGAAGAAGAAACAGAAGAGCAGATAGCTGCCGATGATCTGGGTCCAGAAGGAGACCGAGACGAGCTCGATCTCAGCGGTCGCAGCCTCTCCACCCCCACTCGGCCGGGCCACGACCACCACCCGGCTGGCGAAGTGGATGCGACGCGGGGGCTTATAGATGCCGTCTTTGGCGTCGATCGTCCCGGCTCCATGGATCGACCAGACCACCGTCGGGTCGGGCGTACCATCCTTCTTGAGGGCAGCGAGCCGCAACGTCTGGCCCACTCCGAGAGTGGCGCTCTTCGGACTGATCTCGAGATCCGGCATGGTCACCTCCAGGACGAGAGACGGACCGGCGGCAAAATTTCCCACCGCCGGAAAAGCATTCAGGTGAACGCTCATAGTATAGCGTAGGCAAAGGTCTCGTCCCTCCTTTCGCTCCGCTCCCCGCCACCACCGATCCTGCTACCATCCCCCCAGCATGCCCGAAACCCCCGAGCCCGACGAGCTCTTCCAACCGCTCAAGGAAGCCGTCGACCGTTGGGACGGCCTCGGCTGGCCGCGACCGACGGTCGCCCTGGTCTCCGGCTCGGGGCTGGGAGTCGATCTCGCGGGCCGCGCGCACGGCCCGGTCGGTCTCGACTACTTCCTGCCGTTTCCCCTCCATCCGGTGGCGGGACACGCGCACGAGGTCGAGATCCTGCTGCCGCGGCCGGAGCGGCCCGTCCTCTATCTGCGCGGCCGGCTCCACTCCTACCAGGGGTACAGCGCCCACGACACGGTCTTCCCCGTTCGCCTCGCCGCCCTCTTGGGGGTGAAGCTCCTCCTCCTCACCAATGCCACGGGGGGCCTCCACTCCAGTCTCACCCCGGGCGACCTGGTGCTCCTCCGCGACCAGATCAACCTGACGGGCCTAAACCCGCTCCGCGGCGACCTGCCGCCGGAGTGGGGATCGCGCTTTCCCGACATGAGCGAGGCTTTCGATCGGCGCGCCGCGGCCCTCGCCCGGACCGTAGCGGCCGAGCTCGGGGTGACGCTCCAGGAGGGGATCTACGTCGGGTTGGCCGGGCCGAGCTACGAGACTCCGGCCGAGGTGCGGATGCTCGCCGCCCTGGGCGGCGACGTGACCGGGATGTCGACCGTCCTCGAAGTCATCGCCGCCCGCCACATGGGGGTCCGCTGCCTCGGCCTCTCGCTGGTGAGCAACGCCGGCGCCGGGCTCGTCGCGGGAACGATCGACCACGAGGAGGTTCTCGCCGCGGGGAAGAAGGCCGCGGCGACCCTCGCCCGACTCCTCACTCGCCTTCTCGCGCATCCGGACCTGCTCACGGATGGACGCGAAGCCCTCCCGCGGCCCTAGTCCTCGGGCAACGTCTCGAGGTCGATCAGGCGGAAACCCTTGCCCACCCGTTCGTTCCACTTCGCGGCGAAGGCCGCGGCGTCGACCGGGGGTTGCAGCTCCTCGCCGCCGGTGTTGTTGCGGAGGACGGCGTCGAAGAGGCGCTTTCCGCCCTCCTCGTAGGTCTGGAGCTGGGCGATCTCGGTGCTGCCGCTCCCCGATCCCGCCTCCTTCCACTTCGCCGCCAGGCCGTCCCAGGTGAGGGCGGTCCACAGGCCGTAGGTGCCGACCCCGCTGCGGAACACCCCGGAGTAGACGAGGTTCTTGCCTGCCTTGTAGGTGCTCAAGTCGACCAGCCGGTAGCCACCGGCCGACAGCTCGTTCCACTTGTTGAAGAAGAGATGGCGCTCCATCCCCACCCATAGCGAGTAGAGATCGCTGCCGTCCTGGAAGACGCCGGTGAAGAGGCGCTTCTTGCCGTCGTCGTAGGTGACCAGGTCGATCAGGCGCTTGTTCTTGCCGTTCAAATCCTTCCACTTGGCGACGAAGGGCTCCCATTCGAGGCCGGAGACGACCGTCTGCTCCTCCTCGGCCGAACGGAAGATGCCGGCCCACAGGCGCTTGCCGTCCTTGCCCGGCTCCTTGTAGCTGATGAGGTGGATCGCCTTCACCCCCTTGGCGCCGAGGGCGTCGAAGCGAGCCTTGAAGGCCGTCCAGTCGAGCCCGATGATCACCGCCTGGCCCTGGAGGCCGGCGTGGTAGACGCCGAACCACTGGCGCGCCGTTCCCTTGGCCGTAGCCGCCTTCCCCTTCGCCCCCGGAGCCGCGGGAGCCGCCGCTGCCGGCGCCGGACCCGCCATCTCCAGGCTGTCGGCGGCGACGTTCACCTTGACCGTGCCCGCCCCCGGGCTCTCCATGGCCATCTCATAGTCGCCCCCGGCCGGGATCTCCAGGGTGCCGTCCTTGACTTTCTTCCAGGTGGTGCCGATCCAGCCGTCGTCGATCGACAGGGTGCAGCGGACGGTGGCAGGGAACTGCGGCACCGCGAGGGCCTTGTCGAGCGGGACCGAGGCCGCCGTCCCCACCTTGGCGCCGGTGACCAGCTCGGCCTGGGCGCCGTTGCCTACGCCGCAGGCGAGCTTCCAGGTGCAGACGCTGAACGACTTGTCGCAGTGCTCGACGGCCATCTTGGTGAACGCGACCCGGCCGTCGGCGCGCGCCTCCGCCGCGAAGCCGGCGAGACCGACGAGGGCGACGAGGGCGACCGCGAGGAACAGGACGGCCGGCGGGAGGAAGGCGGAACGGCGCGAGGGAACGGCCACGGGCGGGACCGAATGAGATCGCATGCGAAAAACCTCCGAGTTGAGGCGCATCCTACGACAAAGCGCGGCGGAGCGGAACGCCTGACCGCGTTTTCTCTTCTCTGACAGAATCCGGCCCGCTCGCCCCTCCCGCCGCCTCCCCCTCTTCGCCGGGTCGCACGCCCTGGTCATGCATTACTTGAATTATGATATTTTTAAGACAAGGAGAATGCCATGGAGACCTTCGCAGCGCTCGAGTCCGAAGTGCGCAGTTACTGCCGGAGCTTCCCGACGGTCTTCGATCGTGCTCAGGGCGCCCGGTTATGGGACGAGAGGGGTAAGGAGTTCATCGACTTCTGGGCGGGTGCCGGAACGGTCTCCTATGGCCACAACAATCCCCGGCTCAAAGCTCGGCTCCTGGCCCATCTGGAGCGCGACGGGATCGTCCATGGGCTCGACCTCGCCACCACGGCCAAGCGCGAGTTCCTCCTCTGCTTGAACGAGCTCGTGCTCGCTCCCCGCGGCCTCGCCTACAAGATTCAGTTCCCCGGTCCCACCGGCACCAACGCGGTCGAGGCGGCTCTGAAGCTGGCCCGCAAGGTCACGAAGCGGCAGACCATCGTCTACTTCTCCAATGCCTATCACGGCATGACGCTGGGCGCCCTGGCCGTCACCGGCAACTCGACCAAACGAGCCGGGGCCGGAGTTCCCCTGCCTTTCACCTTCCCCATCCCCTACGACGGCGATCTCGGGCCCGGCGAGGACGGCCTCAACCTTCTCGCCGCCCTGCTCGAAAACCCGGGAAGCGGCCTCGATCTCCCCGCCGCGGTCATCGTCGAGACCATCCAGGCGGAAGGGGGGGTCAAGGTGGCGCGGTTCGAATGGCTCACCCGCCTCGCCACCCTCCTGGAGCGCCATGGCGTACTCCTCATCGTGGACGACATCCAGGTCGGCTGCGGGCGGACCGGTCCGTTCTTCAGCTTCGAGCCTGCGGGCCTGCGTCCGGACATCGTCGTCCTCTCCAAGGCGATCAGTGGCTTCGGCCTGCCGCTCTCGATCGTCCTCCTCAAGCCGGAGCTCGATCGTTGGAAGCCGGGGGAGCACAACGGCACCTTCCGCGGCAACAATCTCGCCTTCGCGACCGCTACCGAAGCCCTCCTCGCCTATTGGCAGGACGACATCCTGAGCCGCGAGGTGGAGGCCAAGGGCCAGCGCGTCCGCGACCGACTGACGGCGATGGTCCGGCGGTTTCCGGAGAGCCAGCCGCAGATCCGGGGCCGCGGCCTCATCCAGGGCCTGACCTTCGCCGATCGCGGCCTGGCCCAGCAGATCTCCCGCCACGCCTTCGAGCGCGGGCTCGTGGTCGAGACCGCGGGTCCGTACGACGAGATCCTGAAGCTCCTGCCCCCGCTGGTGATCGAGCCCAGCCTCCTCGAAACCGGCCTCCAGATCCTGGAGGAGAGCGTCGCGAGCGTGCTCGCCGCGGCGCCGCCCTCGGTGGTCTCGTACGGCGTGGTAGATTCCAGAAGATGAGGGAATCCGGTCCGGTCGACGTGTCGCACCCGGTGGCGGTGGCGGAGAGGGGAAGACTCCTGCCCGGGGAGGCGAGCCGACGAGCGCCGGATAGAGACACGTTTACGCAAAAGGAGGAAGACAATGGCCGACTTGACCGCCGACAATCCGATCGCCCAGACCCTCAATCGCATCATCGGGATGTCGATCGACACCTACTACAACCCCTACAAGGCCTTCCAATGGCCGGACGAGCTCCCCGAGGAGCAGTGGTGGATGACTCCGGAGCTGATGACGGTGCACGGCACGTCCCTCGAACGGCACCTGACCGAAAAGCAGCTCATGGCGCTCTCCCGCTGGGAGAGCATCCATTTCTACAGCCTGAACGTCCATGGCATCCGGGAGCTGCTGCTCGAGGTCGTCAAGCGCGTTCATCAACCGGGGTTCGAGATCGAATCCGAGTTCTTCCATCACTTTATCGGCGAGGAGAACGAGCACATGTGGTTCTTCGCCACCTTCTGCCTCAAATATGGCGGCAAGATCTATAAGGACAAGAAGGCCAGCTGGGCGATCGCGGCCATGGAGCCCGACATCGAGAGCCTCCTCGTCTTCTCCCGCATCCTGATCTTCGAGGAGATCGTCGACTACTTCAACCTGCGCATCGGTCGGGACGAGGCGCTCCATCCCATCATCCGCCAGGTCAACAACATCCATCACCAGGACGAGTCGCGGCACATCGCGTTCGGCCGCGAGCTCGTCAAACAGCTCTTCGAAGGGGTGCGGGCGAAGCATTCCCCCGAGCGCCTGCGCGAGGTGAGCGACTACCTCAGCCGTTACCTCGAAGCGAGCGTGCAGTTGCTGTACAGCCCGATCGCCTATCAGGACGCGGGGATCGCCGAGCCCTACCAGGTGCGCACCCAGCTCCTGGAAGATCCCGCCCGCAAGGAGCAGAACGTCAAGATCCTCAAGCGGACGGTCGACTTCTTCGCCGGCAACCACATCATCACGAACGGAGCCCCACTCCAGTGAGCTGGGAAGCACCGAAGCAGCGATCCTCCGCGTCAAGGGCTGGCTCCTCGCCCGCAAGCCGGAGCTGGTGGATTTCGACCTCGATTTCGACCTGATCGAAAACCGGGTCGTCGACTCCCTGCTCTTCCTCGAATTCCTCTACTTCGTCGAAGAGCTGATCGGCCGAGAGCTCCAGAACGGGAGCGCCGTCATGCAATCCTTCCGCACCCTGCGGACCATAGAGAGAGATATCCTCGATGCCGACACCAGGATCCACTGACCCGACCTTCTCTACCCGCGCCGGGCTCGCCACCCTGGGAGCGGAGCTCGTCGGGCTGCGCACGGCCCTGGAAGCGAAGTTCCTCGGCTGGGCCGCCGAGTGCGGCGCGCGGCCGATGCTCTTTCCACCCTTGATGCGGATCGAGGATCTCGACCGCTTCGACTACTTCCGCAACTTCCCGCAGCTGCCTCTTCTCGTGGCGGGCCTGCGCCCCGAGTGCCTGCACGACGTCGCCGAGCGCGGGGTGCTCGCGACGGTTCCGAACGGCGATCTCGGGACGGCGGTCTACGCCCTCCCCTCGGCGGCCTGTTACAACATCTACCTGCATTTCGAGGGAACCGAGCTCACCGGCCCCCTTCACGTCACGACGGTCGCCCACTGCTTCCGAAACGAACAGCACTACGACGACCTCCGCCGACTGTGGGGCTTCACGATGCGGGAGATCGTCTGCATCGGCACCCATGACGAAGTGCAGGCCCACCTGGTCGCCTCCAAGGAGCGGCTGCTCCGCTTCGCCGGCCAGCTCGGCCTGGAGCTCAAGGTCGAGATGGGGAGCGACCCCTTCTACCAGCCGCAGAGCCCGCGCGCCCGGATGCAGCAGCTCTTTCCGCAGAAAGAGGAGTTCCTCTATGGGGGCTCGGTGGCCATCGCCTCGGTCAACTTTCATCGCAATTTCTTCGGCGAAAAATGCAGCATCAAGACGCCGGACGGGCAGAGTGCCTTTTCGGGCTGTATGGCGTTCGGCATCGAGCGCTGGCTCTATGCCCTCCTCGAGCGATTCGATCACGACCCCGCGGCGGCGACTGCGGCGGTCGCGGCGCCGGACGGGGGGGGCCGGATCGATCGGTAGAGAGCGCCCCTTGAGCGATCCCGCAAGGCCCAGAGGCTCGCCAGGCAATGTTAGCCATAAGAGACTATGAATGAGCAACTTGCACACTATAACCCTCCCGCCCCCTGGGAGAGCGGGCGCCACGCGGGTGTACGACCTCTAGCCCTCCTATTCTTGGCGCTCTCGTTTTTTCTGCCGCTCGCCGCCTGCCGGCCGGAGCGACCGCGGGAGCTCAAGGCCCGCCTCTCGGTCGCCGAGAGCCTGCGGGGCGCCCCGGCTGCGGGCTTCGTGCGGGCGGTCGCGCCCCGGGTCTTCCACTTTCCGGCCGACCACGGCCCGCATCCCGATTTCAGGACCGAATGGTGGTACTACAACGGTAACCTGGCAACCGTGGCGGGGCGGCGCTTCGGCTTCCAGCTCACGTTCTTCCGCAACTCGCTGGCCCCACACCCACCGGCACGCGTTTCGCGGTGGGCGGCGAACGAGGTCTACCTCGCCCACTTCGCCCTGACCGACGTCCAAGGCAGCCGCTTTCGTTCCTACGAGCGGCTGGAGCGCGGCGCCGTGGGGCTCGCCGGGGCCGAAGCCTCACCCTTCAGAGTCTGGCTTGGCGATTGGTCGAGCGTGGGCCCGCCGGATCGGGGTCGCGCCGTGCCGATGCGCCTCCGGGCCGCGGCGGGCGACGGCGCGGCGATCGACCTCACGCTCCAGGCGGGGAAGCCGCCGGTCCTCGAGGGCGACCATGGCCTGTCGCGGAAGGGCTCCGAGCCGGGCCAGGCGTCCTACTACTATTCGCTCCCCCGCATGCCGGCGACGGGGACGATCCGCATTGGCGATGTCGATGGGGTTGGAGGTGGCACCTTCGCCGTCTCCGGGCTCGCCTGGATGGACCGCGAGTGGAGCACGAGCTCGCTCGCCTCCGACGAAGTGGGCTGGGACTGGTTCGCACTGCAGCTCACGGACGGTCGCGAGGTCATGCTCTACCGCCTGCGGAGGAAAGACGGGAGCGTTGGCCCCGCCTCCTCGGGTACGCTCATCGCGGCGGACGGGTCGAGCCGACCGCTCGCGCTCTCGGATGTCGTACTGGAACCCGCGGGAAGCTGGACGAGCCCGCGGAGCGGCGCCCGCTATCCCGCCCGCTTCCATCTGCGGATTCCCGCCTCCGGGCTGGACCTGGAGATCCACCCTCTTCTCGCCGATCAGGAGCTCGACACCTCGTTCCGCTACTGGGAGGGGGCGGTGGCGGTCACCGGAACGGTCGCGGGCAGCGGCTATGTCGAGCTGACGGGATATGCCCCATAGGTTAGAGTAAGGCCTTACGAGCTCGCAACGTACACAGGATACAAGGAGATCGCCGATGAAGATCCCGTTTCGCGCCGTGAGGTGGACGTTGCTGCTGACGGTCGCCGGTATCGCTGGTATCGCCGGGTTGGACGGCTGCCGGTCCGCGCCGATCCAGAGCGCCAAGGTCACGCCATCACCGGCCTCTGCGCCCCAGGCCCCGGTTGCCCCGGCACCGACGCCACCGCCAAAGGCGCCGGAGGCACCGAAGCCGGTTCCCGTGCCCGCTCCGGCCGCTCTCTCGGCCCCACCGCCAGCCTCGACCCCGCCGACTCCGCCCGCTCCGGCCACTCCACCGCCGCCCGCGACGACCGCCGCGGCTCCGGGCGGGCCTCGATACACCATCGAGCAGTTCCTCGGCACGGTCAATTTCGTCGGCAACTCCTTCTCGCCCGACGCCTCGAAGATCCTCGTCGGCAGCAACCGGACGGGCATCTTCAACGCCTACGCCGTGCCGGTCGCGGGCGGCGAGCCGGTGGCGCTCACCCACTCGACGACCGACAACATCCTCGCCGAGGGCTATTTCCCCGCCGACGAGCGCTTCCTCTACCTGTCAAACCATGGTGGCAACGAGCTCGACCACCTCTACGTCCAGACGCCGGGCAACGCCGTCGTCGACCTGACGCCGGGCGCCAAGCTCAAGGCGAGCTTCCTCGGTTGGGCGCTCGACGACCGCTCCTTTTTCGTCGGCACCAACGAGCGCGACCCGCGCTACTTCGACGTCTACGAGTACCAGACCGAGGGCTATGCCCGGAAGCTGATCTACAAGGACGAGGCGGGGCTCGACTTCGGGGCCATCTCGCCGGACCGCGGCACCCTGGCGCTCCACAAGAGCGGCGGCTCGACCGCCGACAGCGACATCTACCTCTATGACGCGAAGAGCGGGAAGACGACGAACATCACCGCGCACGAGGGGGACGTCGCGAGCTCCCCGCAGGCTTTCAGCCCCGACGGCAAGGCGCTCTACTACACGACCAACAAGGGCTCCGAATTCTCCTACCTGGTGCGCTACGACCTCGCGACCAGCAAGGTCGAGGAGGTTCTCCGCCCCGACTGGGACGTGAGCTACGCCTATTTCTCGCACGACGGCCGTTACTTCGTCGCCGGCATCAACAACGATGCTCGGACCGAGGTCCGGCTGTTCGAGACCCAGGGCATGAAGCCTGTCACCCTCCCCGCCCTGCCGCAGGCCGACGTCAACTCGATCCAGTTCTCGAGAGACGGCCGAAAGATGTCCTTTTACGCCGACACCAGCCGTTCGCCGCGCAACCTCTACGTCGACGATCTCGCAAGCCACCAGTTCCGCCAGCTGACCCGCTCGCTCGATCCGGCGATCGATCCGGAAGCCCTCGTCGAAGGCAAGGTCGTGCGCTTCAAGTCCTACGACGGGATCGAGATTCCCGGCATCCTCTATACCCCCCACGGGGCCGGACCGGAGCACAAGCTGCCCGCGGTCGTCTCCGTCCACGGCGGTCCGGGTGACCAGTCGCGGCTCAATTACAGCGCGCTCACCCAATATCTGGTCAATCACGGCTACGTGGTCTATTCGATCAACAACCGGGGCTCGTCGGGCTATGGCAAGACGTTCTTCGGGCTGGACGACAGAAAGCACGGCGACGCGGACCTGGACGACTGTGTGGCGAGCAAGAAGATGCTCGCCGCTCTGGGTTACGTCGATCCGGCGAAGATCGGGATTCTGGGCGGCAGCTACGGCGGCTACATGGTCTTGGCGGCGCTCGCCTTCCGGCCGAAGGAATTCACGGTCGGGGTCGACCTCTACGGGGTCGCCAACTGGCCGCGCACCTTGACCAGCATCCCCTCCTGGTGGGAGTCGTTCCGCAAGGCGCTCTACAAGGAGATGGGCGATCCGGTGGCCGACGCCGACTATCTGAAGCGGATCTCTCCGCTCTTCCATGCCGACCAGATCGAGCGGCCTCTCCTGGTCCTCCAGGGCGCCAACGATCCCCGGGTGTTGAAGGTCGAATCGGACGAGATCGTCGCCGCCGCCAAGCGCCGCGGCACGCCGGTCGAATACCTCGTCTTCCCCGACGAGGGGCACGGTATTTCGAAGAAGGCGAACCAGGCCCGCGGTTACCAGGCGATCCTTGATTTCCTCGATCGCTACCTCAAGGGGGAGTCGAAAGCGAAGGGATGAAGATCTCGCGCGGAATGTGGTTGAGGAGATCGGCGGTGACCGTCTCGATCATCTCACTTTCGATCTCTTTCGGATAGGTCACCCCGCCGCTCTCCTCCACCAGGGGAGCGGCGAAGAGCGGTTCCTCGGGATAGAGGCGGACGACGGTCTTAAACGCGCCTTCCGAGAGCCGGAAGGGACCGAGGCTCACCGAGTGCAGGCTCTCCGTGGGGACGGTGGCGAAGACCTGCGCGAAAAGGTTTCTGTACCGTAGACGGTAGCTCCGATCATAGAGCAGGGGATCGAAGCGCAGACCCAGCCGCCAGCCGCGCTCGGCGAGGCGGCTCATGGCGCGGAGCCGGCGGTCGACCGAGGGGGTGAGGTGCTCGGTGGCCTCGGCCACCTCCTCGGGGGTGAAGCTCCAGGCGGCGACGACGTTCTGCACCGCGTCCAGGTCGAGGAGCGACTTGATCTGGGTCGATTTGGTGCGGAGCTCCAGGGTCACGTCGGGAAAGCGGGCGAAAAAGGGTACGAAAGTCGCGGCGAAGCGGGTCACCGGCTCCAAGGCCAGGCTGTCGCAGTCGTAGCCGGAGCTGAAGTAGAGCGGCGCGGTTTCCGGATTCGCGGCGTGGGCGCGGATCTTCGCCTCGATCTCCCACTGGAAGTCCTCGAAATTGACGAAGACGACGTAGTTGGCCGACCGGTACATCCCCTGGAGAAAGCAGTACCGGCAGTCGTAGATGCAGTTGTGCATGTGGGAGAAGTAGAGACCCTTCGTCCCCGGGATGCCGAAGCCGGGCGGCGTGTCGAGGACGAAGTTGCGATGCTTCTTCGCCAGGATGAGCGACGGCCGGCGCTTCTGCAGGCGGAAGCTCTGCGCCCGGCGGTTGAACACCTCGCCGTAGCGGGCGCAGGGGATCACCTCGTCGTCCGGGAAGCGGCCGCGGATCGAGAGCGTCCGCGGATGGTTCTGGATCTCTTCTTCAACGTAGAGCATCGGTTGCGGTCTCTGCCGGACGGACGATCTCGATGGGGATCGTCGCCAACCGGCCTTCGAGCGTCAGGAAGAGATCCTCACCCCGCTTGGCGCCAGGGGCGGCGATGTCCAGGGCGGCTTCCGGTCCGGCGAGCACGGCCAGGCGCTGAAGCAGGCGACGGAGGCGGGGCTGCTCCTCCGGGGGAAGAGGCTGCCGGGCGAGGATCTCCCGGTAGCCCGGGGGATCGGCGGCGAGCGCCGCCGCCTCCCGGGCGAGGCCCAGGAGGGTATCGCCGAAACTCTCGATCGGGTCGAGGTTCTCCCGGATCAGCCCCTCAACGAAGCTCGCGGACGGCGAGCGTTCGAGCGTCGCCTCGGGATTGTCGGAGATGACCTTGAAACACTGGACCAGCTCGGAGGTGGCGAACCGGCAGGCGGTCGGGTAGAAACCGGCCGACTCGCCGTCGTGCACCCAGGGGGAGGCGTACTCCTCCTCCACCCGTTCGACGGTCAGGACCGACGCCGTCCGGCAGGGCAGGTCGACGACCAGGGGCGGGTACCAGGAGTTGCCGCTCGCCGCGTCCTGGATCTTGTGGGCGATCGAGGCGTCGCCCACCGGACGCTTGAAGTGACCGCCGATGCCGACGTGAAGCCAGGCCTGGCCGGGCTCGCCCCCCGAGAGGAGGTGCAGGTAGGCCGTCCCCGCCGCGGCCGCCACCTTGCCGGGACCCGTCACGATCGCCCATCCCCGCTCGCCGCGGTAGACAGGAAAGGCATGGACCCCCGATAGCGGAGCGAGACCGAAACGCTCGGCGAGAGGTCTCGCTTCCGCCTGGAGGGCGACGACGAAGCGCAGGCTGGGATCGGGCAAATCTCCCCTCGAGTTCCCTTGTTCGGCCGGTCCGGTGGCTACGGCCGCGGACGGAATTTCAGCAGCAACATCCGTGCCGTGTCGGGTCTCGCTCCGAGCGACCGAGGCACCCGGGAGGGCTGAAACGATATGTCATCCCTCTCGAACGGGAGTAGACGACCGGGAGAGGTTTACAATGCGTTGAGCTCACCGTAGTCTTCATCCATGATGAAGCAGAGGGAGATGACCTGATGCGCACCACGATATCCGTTCCAGACGACCTCTTCTCGGAAGCCCGACGGCTTGCCGGTGAGCGCTCTTTCAGCGAATTCGCCAGCGACGCGATTCGTTGGAAAATCGAGCTCCTCCATCGTGAGGTCCTGGCCCGCGACATGGAGGAAGGCTATCGTGCCGAAGCCGAGCACCCCTCTCTGGACCCCGCCTGGAAGAGTACTGAAGTCGAAGGTCTATGATGCAGCGCGGGGATGTCTTCCTTGTGAACCTCGACCCGGTACGGGGCTCCGAGGTCGGAAAGACACGGCCCGCCGTCATCCTCCAGAATGATCTCGCCAATCGTTCGAGCCCGACGGTCACGGTGATACCGATCTCCTCGAAGGTGGGACGGCTGTTCCCGTTCCAAGTCCGTATCCCGGCTGGGGAAGGAGGCCTGGAGAAAGAGAGCACAGCTCTCTGCGAGCAGATCCGGACTCTCGCCAGGGAACGCCTGGTCCAGCCTCTGGGACGGCTCTCCACACAACGCCTCACAGAAATCCGGATAGCCCTGGACCGCCACCTCTGGTTCTAGCGATCACCCGTCGACAACTGCTTTCGCCGCGGTGCATGGTTCTGGTGCCCTACTCGACGAATCCCTGCCGCACCGCGTGGATGAAGTCGGTGTAGGCCGGGGTGGCACCGGCTTCGCGCATCGCGGCGGCGATCTGCCCGCGGTGGTAGGTCGAGTGCATCACGATATGCAGGAGGATGTCCTCGACCCGGCTCGCCCACCTCTCGCCCTGGGAGTTGACGTAGGAGATCGAAACCGCGAGCCGTTCCCCATCGAGCTCGCTCAAATAGTACCGGAAGAGCCCGGCGAGCTCCTCGATCTCCGTCGCGCACCTGTCGAGCGAACAATCGGGCCAGACGACGACGGGCGTCGATTCCTCGCGCAGGCGCACCAACCAGAGCCGCTCCGCGGCAAGGATGTGGGCGAGCCAGCGGAGGGCCTCAGGCGGCGGGTTTTCGGCGCGAGAGAGAGCGGCGAGCACCTCGCGGTTCGCCCAGTCGTCGTGGACGAAGAGCCGGCGTAGGTGCGCGAGGAGGTCCATGGTTCCTTCAGGCGGCCGTTTCGGCCCGGCGCAGGAGGAGGTGGCGATAGGCGGCGACCGACCGCTCGTCGTGGACGACGGCGAGGGGAGCCCGGGAGCGTTCGAGGATGTCTCCCATCTGGCGGTTGGTGCTGGTGAAGACGACGTCCAGCAGGGCGAGGGCGGCCCGCCGGAGCCAGGAGGGACGGGCGCCGTCGGGCAGGAACTTGTCGAAGACGGCGAGCCGCCCGCCCGCCTTCAAGACCCGCGCCGCCTCGGCGAGGCAGCGTTCCGGATCGGGGATCACCTCGAGGACCATGTGGAGGATGGCGGCGTCGAAGCTCCCGTCCGGCAGGTCGAGGTGGAGGCCGTCCATCTGGCGGAAGGTAACCCCGGGGCGGGCATGCGCCCGTGCCTGTTCGAGCATCGCCGGCGTCAGGTCGACGGCCAGAACCTCGATGCCCGGCGGCACGAAGGGGAGGTCCGCGCCCGTGCCGCAACCGATGATCAGCAGCCGCTCGCCGGCGGCGAGGCCGAGGAGCCCGATCGAGTGCCGGCGCTCGGCGGGGAATTGGGTCACCCGGTCGTAGTGCGGCGCCCAGAGGGTATAGCGGAAGCGTTGCCAGGCGTTCGAGGGCATGCGAGTCGCAGGCTATGCAATCGGACGCCCGAGGGCAAGGGGCGTCTGGGATCGTATTCTCGTGGCTCGCTTCTCGACGGGGGAACGCCATCGCGCCGGCTCCGATCTCCTCTGAGATCGGAACCGGCCGGGACTCGGAACAGAGCCTCTGGAACGCGGGTCTTTAGAAGGGGCCTTTGGCCTGGCTCACCGGGTACGGACGATCGAAAGTTTCGACCGTCACCTCGGGCTCGTCGAAAAGGCGCATGGCCTGGATCGGGTCGGCATGCGCCAGGCGGTGATAAAAGCGCAGCCCGACCTCGACCTCGGCGCGCCAGAAGGCGCAACGGGCCTCGCCCGGATCGCGATGGTCGGCGGAGGCGTTGATCGGCGAGGCGGGGAGGACGCTGTGGCTGCAGAGATATCGCGCCCAGCAGGTGGAGCAGGGGATGGCTCCCGGTCCGCCGGCGACCCCCTCGGTCCCCTCCTCGTGCTCGCGCTGCTCCAAGGTGTTCCACATGTTGGAGAGCAGGGTGGATGCGTCCTCCGGAGTGGCCACGACGTCGCCGGTCCCCCAGAGAGCCTCGGTCGACAGGCGGGGCATCCGCGAGAGCGGCTCGCTCCGCATGAGCGTCGTCACGACCCGGGAGAGCGGCTGGCAGTCGACCGCCGGCTGCGACGGCCGGGGGTCGCCGAGACCGACGCAGATCTCCTCGGAGATGGCGAGGAGGTCGCTGCGATAGAGGCCGAGGTTCGGGCTCAACGGATCTTTGTCCTCGAGGCGGACGGGATCGAGGTAGCGCACCCCCAGGCCCTTCGCCCAGACCCAGAGGTCGCGCATGCGGGAGGGGCCGTCGAGCACGCATTGCACGATCAGCCGATCGGATTGGCCGAGGAGCAACCGCACCCCCTTCTCCGCCAGTTGCCAGGCGTGGGCCTCCTGGATCTGCGCGCCGGTCTCGATCCGGGCGAAGGTGCCGCAGTGGAGGCGGACGTGGAAGGGGTAGTCGGCGAGGAAGAGGGCCACGGCCGGCGTCACCACCCAGGAGTCGAGCGACAGCTCGTAACGGAGCTCCTGCCGGTTCTCGGCCGCCCGCCGGTTCGCCTCGACGACGATGCCTTCGAGCACCTGGGTGGCCGGGAAAGCCCCGCCCCAGGAGAGGTGCAGGATGACGCGGTCCGCGCCCAGGCTCTGCTTGAAGATGAAGTCCAGGGCGGAGAGAGCGCCGTCGAGCGCCGGGTTGTCGAGGCGGGCGTGGAGCTCGCCGTCCCGCCGGAACACCAGGCCGAGGCTCCACCAGCTGGCGACGACGGGCGGCGCTTCCGACCCCTCGTATCCCGGCCATCCATCGGCGGTGAACAGATCCTCCGAGAGCATCCAGGTGAGCAGCGAATCATCGAGGTCGCCGGTGTCGAGCGCCGCCCCGACGTGGAGCCGCAGATCCTCCGGCACCTCGAGCATCGCCGCCCGCTCCAAGTCGTAAATGAGGGTGCACGAGCCGTCCGTTTCGAGCAACGGGTATAGGCTCCTCATCCGTAGCGCTCCAGGCATGGCCATGGTCAGATTGTTCATGCTAAATCCCTTCTATCGATGCCTGCTCGATCTGAGCTATCTCTCACGGGCTAAATGATCTACCGCTCTTGCTCATAATCATGGTTGCCGCAAGGGGGGGGTTCGGGGACAACTTTTTCCAACATCATACCGCCATATGCCAGGATGGAAATTCGCTTGGAATGCGATAATTCGAAGGCTTTCGCAACCCCCATCCCAGGAACCGTTTTCAAGCCCCCGGAGGGGGAGCCGTCCTTCGGCTCCCCCCTCCGGACCCGCGTCACTTCGCGGCGGCCGCGGAAGCGGGTTTCAGCCAACGGTCCAACCAGGCGAGCACGGTCTCGTGCCAGAGGAGGGCATTGCTGGGTTTGAGGACGAAGTGGTTCTCGTCCGGGAAGTAGAGGAAACGGCTGGGGATCCCTTGGCGCTGTAGGGCAGTGAACGCGGCGAGTCCCTGGGTCATGGGGATGCGGAAGTCGAGCCCGCCATGGACGACCAGCATGGGGGTCTTCCAGCGCGCGACGAATTGGGCCGGATTGACGCGCTCGTAGGCCTCCGGGTTCTTCCAGTACGGCCCCCCCATCTCCCACTCCGGGAACCACAGCTCTTCGCTCGAGTAGTACATCATCCGCTGGTCGAAAATCCCGTCGTGGGTGACCAGGCAGCGGAAGCGGTCGGGCCAGTGGCCTTCGATCCAGTTGGTCATGAAGCCGCCATAGGAAGCGCCGAGGGCGCCGACCCGCTCGCCGTCCATCCAGGGGTTGGCCGCGAGGGCCGCGGCGAGGCCCTTCTGCAGATCCTCGAGCGGCCAGTCTCCCCAATGGCCGGTGATGTCGTCGGTGAACGCCTGGCCGTAACCGGTCGAGCCGTGGAAGTCGATCTGGATCACGGCGTAGCCCGCCCCGGCGTAGATCTGGGGGTTCCAGCGATAGTGGAACTCGTCGTGGAACGACCCCTGCGGGCCGCCGTGGATGAGGAAAGCCACCGGGTAGCGCTTGGCGGCGTCGAAGTCCACCGGCTTGACGATGAAGCCGTGTACGGTGTCGCCCTTGGCACCGGTGAACTGGAAGGGGTGCGGCTCCCCCATCCGCACGGCGGCGAGCTCGGACTTGTTGACGTCGGTGATCTTCTTCACGTCCGAGCCGTCCGGACGGGCGGTATAGAGGTCGGTCGGATGGCGGAGGTCGTCGAGCCCGAAGACCAGCCGGTCCTTCCCTCCTTCGTTAGCCACCCAGACGGGATCGTGGACCGAGCCTCCCCGGCGGACGACGGTCCGCACCTTGCCGGTCGCCACGTCGACCGCGAAGAGCCCCACCTGGCCGACGTCCATCGCCGTGCAGTAGAGGGTCTTGCCGTCGGGCGAGAAGAGGAGATCGCCCGGCGAGCGGTCCCACCCCTCGGTCAGCACCCGCGCGCGGCCGTCGGCGAGCGAGAGGAGGACGATCCGGAAGCGGTCGGCCTCGAAGCCGGGGCGGGTCATGGCGAGGTAGGCCAGGGTCTTGCCATCGGGCGAGAAGAGCGGCTGGCCGTCCCAGGCGGGGTTCGCCGCCGTCAGGTTCCGGGGCGCCGCCGAGCCGTCGAGCGGCACCTGGTAGAGGTCGAAGTTGGTCGACCAGGGCTCCCCGCGGCCGGCGACGCGCGCCGTGTAGACGACGCTCCGGCTGTCCGGCGAGATGTCGTACTCCTCGGCGCCGCCGCTGGGCTTCGACGGCACGTCCGCGTCGAGCCCGCGGGTGAGGTCGACCGGCTGACCGTCCCCGTCGACCGGCACCGCGAAGAGGTGCGAGCGGGTGCCGTTCGACCAGGTGTCCCAGTGGCGGACGAAGAGCTGGTCGTAGAGCTGCCCGCTGGGCTGGCCCTTGGCCGACCGCCGGTCGAGCCGCTCTTTTGTGCAGGCGAGGTCCGGACAGTCGACGAAGACCTCCAGGCTCAAAACCAGGTGCCGGCCGTCCGGCGCCAGGCGGAAGCTGCCGACGTCGAGCGGCAGATGGGTCATCTGGACCGGCGCGGCTCCTGACGTGCTGGGAGTGGTGGCAGCGCCGTCGAGCCGCCAGACCTGGGAGGAGCCGCCGCGGGTGGAGAGAAAGTAGAGGCTTTTCCCGTCTGCCGAAAAGCGCGGGCTGCTCTCCGAGGAGTCCCCCGCGGTCAGCGGGATGAGCCCGCCGCCGTCGAGCCCCACCCGCACGAGGTGGCTCCGCCCCCGGTTGGCGGCGAAATCGGTGCTCCGCAGCACGAAGACCACCGAGTCTCCCTGGGGCGACGGCTGCGGCTCGCTCAGCCGGTGCATGGAGTGCAGGTCATGGGCATTGAAGGGGTGCGACTCGGTCGTAGCATCCAGGGCCAGGGCCGGGAGCGCGACGACCCCCGCGCAGACGAGCCAGGAGAGGGCGAAGATCAGCGTTCGCATCGGTCCTCCAGCGGAGAATGGGAACGGCCGGGAGCGGCCGGTTGGCCGCCGATCATACCGGAGCTTCCGGGCGGTGGGCGTGGGGCGGCCGGGGCGGCGGGATCTTCGCCGCCGCAAGGCGATGGAAGACGGTGATCGAGCCCCCCATCTCCGGCAGGTCGAAGCGGGCCACAGGCTCGTAGGCCGCGGCGAACCAGGGCCGGGTGACGATCGGCCGGGTGCCGCCGCGGAAGGTGAAAGTGTGGAAGACGAGAAAGGCGGTCGGCCGGGCGAGGAAGGCCCCGATCAGGTCGCCCTGGGCGGCATAGGGCACGGCGCCCGGAGTGACGAGCCCCATCAAGTCCGAGATCGGCCGCCGGCTGGTATAGCCGAGGATGCCGATCTCCTCGAGCGCCACGTCGTCGCCGGGAGCCGAGTGGTCACGAATCCAGGCCCCGGCCCGCGAGTACGCGGCGAGCCGCCAGTCGCCGCTCGCGCCGGCGCGGAACCAATCCCAGCTTCCCCAGAGCGGCAGGACGAGGAGAAGGAGGCTCGCAGCCACGGCCCCGACTCTCACCCAGGCGGGCGCCTCCTGCATCCCAAGCCAGCGGACCGCGACGCCCACCGCCCAGGGTGCCGCCGCCAGGATAGCGAGGGCGGCCGGCACCGTGTACCAGAGGAAGAAGGGGACCCGGAGGAGGGTGTAGGCGGCGGCCAGGGCCAGGCCGTTGAGAACGAGGAGACGACCCGCGCGGCCGCCGCGCCCGAGGAGCGGCGCGAGCCCGAGGAGACCGAAGACGAGGAGGAGCCGGGCGCCATGGCCCTCGTAGCCCCGGAAGAGCTCCAGGGCGCTCCGCCAGAAGGCGACCCCCATCCGCGTCGTCGGCTCGAAGGCGGCGTAGGCCCGCTTGGCGGCCAGGGTGTTGGGCAGGAGGGTGCCGAAAGCGGCGACCGCGGCGGCACAGCCGGCGAGCATCACCGCTCCGGCCGTGGTGGCCCAGAGCCAGAACCCCCGGCGCCGCTCTGACAGGAGCAGCAGACCGCCGAGGAGAGCGACCCCCACCGCCGCGTCTGGACGGCACCAGAAGGCGAGACCGGCGACGATCCCGGCCCCCAGATCCGCGAGTCCGTTCGAGCGCCCGGCGAGCCGCGCCGCGACAAGGAGCAGGAGGACGGCGAAGAGAGGGCCTGAGCCCTGGGCCGTCCACAGGTAGCCGGAGGTGAGGATCAGGGTGCCGCCGGCGATTCCCTCCGGCAACCGGTCGCGCTCGACGCTCTCCCAAAGGAGCAGGGCGGCGATCCCGTAGAGGGCGAGCCCCGAGAGGACGGTGCCGAGGAGGGGAATGGGAAGGCCGGTCAGCCGATTTGCGAGGGCGAGGAGCAGCCCCACTCCGGGATCGGTGAGGCCGAAGACCTTCTCGCCGGGATTGAAGGTGAACCCCAGGCCGTGGGCGAGATTCCAGGCATAGCGGTAGGTAACGTAGATGTCGTCGGTCGCCTTGCCGGCGAAGCGCCAGGCGAGGAGGACGACGAGGGCCGCCCAGACGGCGAGCGTCGCGGCGGTTGTACGCGTCGCCGGCCGGGCTTCCGGGGACAGCTCCTTCGGGCGCTCCGCGCGGCCAGTCGCTGTCCCCGGAAGCCCGGCCGGCACGGCACCGTTCATCGTGGACCCTTCCCGCGCTGGCAGGCGACGTCCAGGTCCCAGAAGCGGAGGGACGGGGCGGCCCAGGTGGGATCTCCCCAGAGATCGGTCAGGCTCTGGGCCATGGCCTCCGCCTGGTCGTGGAGGGTGCGGCGGAGGTCGGGGCGCATCTCGCGCTCCCCCAGCCGCGCCTCTTCCGGGGCGACGACCTGGTCCTCTTCGTGGGCGATGCGGAGGTGGACGGCGAGGAAGCGGGCGCCGCTTGAGCAGAAGCCCTCGGGGCCGGGCGGCACCACGTTGGCGAGGGCGATCTCCGGATCGAAGAGCAGCCGCTGGGGGCCGGAGACCTGGACCCTCCGGCCGTGCACCTCCTGGTAGAGATAGAGAGTGCGCAGGCCGGCAAAGGAGCTCCACGGGTACTCGATCACCGCCCCGGCACCCGCCGCTTTCGCCATCTCCTCATAGGGCCAGGGCACGGCTTCGGGAGCGAGCGCGGGGCGCGGAGCATAGAAGCTCAGGAAGTCGTCGTGGTGCATGAAGGAGCTCGCCCAGAGAGTACGGTCGGCGAGCGGCCCGCGTACCGTGAGGAGAAGGAGGAAGACGGTAGCGAGGACTCCCTGGACGACGACACCCCTCGTGCCCCAACCCGGCGATCTCGTCGGGGGTCGCCAGGGGAGCGCCAGGGCACAGGCGACCCAGAGGAGGAGGAGCGGGAGGACCGGCAGGAGATAGCGGTCGAGGATCAGGGGATTGGCGAGCCCCAGGGGCGAGAGCAGGCGAATACCCAAGAGTTGCACCGCTCCCAGGGTGAAGGTATAGAGGCCGAGCCGGCGGTCGTAGGCGAAGAGGGCGGCGAGACCTCCGAGGGCAGCCAGCCAGAAGAGGATCACCAGGGCTGGGGAGGCCGTCCCCGCCTGGAGGGTGAGCACGTCGACGATCGTCTCCCGGGGGATGACCTGCGCCTGGCGCTTCTCTGCGATCAGGCCCCAGAGCGACTCCCGGGCCGGGATCAGGAAGGCGGCGAGGGCGAGGGCGATCCCCCCGGCGAGAAAGGCGAGAGAGGAGAGCCGCCTCAGGCGCTCCTCTTGCCTTCCCCAGAAGAGATCGCCGGCGGCGAAGAGAAACGGTGCGCCGACGATCGGGGCCGCCCCCAGGTGAAGCCAGACCGCGAGCCCGCCCAGAAGGACATAGGTGACGGCGAAGGCCGGCCGGAGCGTCCGCCACCACGCGGCGAAGGCCGCCGCCGCCGCCAGGGCACAGAGGGTCATCGGCAGGTAGGAGCGGGCGATCCGGCTGTAGAAGACGAGGAGCGGCGAGAGGGCGAGAAACCAGGCGAGGACGATCGCGACGCCCTGCGGCAGGCGCGGCCGCCGCCAGAGGATCCCCAGCGGCAGGAGAGCGAGGAGGAGGAGCCCGCAGACGATCGAGGGGGACCGGAAACCCAGCTCCGAGAGGCGCACCCCGGCTCTGAGGCACAGCCGGAAGAGGGCGGTCAAGGGGATGCAGTTGTCGCTCTCCTGGTAGGTGGTGAGGATCGCCGCGAGCGGCAGCGACACCGCGGCGCGCACGGCGTGGATCTCGTCGCCGTCGAGGATCTGCGGAGCGAGGTGGAAGAGCCGCAGCGCCGCCCCCGTGGCGAACGGCGGCAGCAACCAGAGAGCGCTGCGGGCAGCGGAACGGACGGCGGGCGAGGACAAAGTCAGATCGAGATCGAGCCCTTGCGGAACTCGGTCTTGCCGAGGAGCGCGTTGACCAGCACCGGGACGCCGGAGCGGACCCGGCGGAGGGCCTCGTCGAGGATCGGCCGGACCTCCTCCGGACGTTCGATCAGGAGGCCCTGCCCGCCGTATCCTTCGGCGACTTTGTGGTAGTCGGTGCGGGCGAGGACCGTGCCCACGTCGTCGCCCAGGACGTTCACCTGCTCGCGGGCGATCTGGGTCCAGCCGGCGTCGTTGCCGACGACGGCGAGGACCGGCAGGCCGTGCCGGGCGAAGGCATCGAACTCGGCCAGGCTGTAGGCCGCCGAGCCGTCGCCGTAGAGAATCCAGACGTCGGCCTCCGGACGGCAGAGCTTGGCCCCGAGGGCGAAACCGCCGCCCACCCCGAGGGTGCCGAAAACCCCGGGGTCGAGCCAGGAGAGCGGCCGGCGGGGGGCGACCGTGTAGGCGGCGGTCGCCACGAAGTCCCCGCCGTCGGCGACGAGGACGCTGTCGTCGGCGAGCGAGCGGTCGATCTCCCGGCAGAGGTGGACGGGGTTGACGTACTCGCCCGGAATCTTCGCCTGCTCGTCGATCTCCCGCTCGCGCTCCGCGTCGCGCTCGCGGAGTGTCAGCGTCCAATCCGCCCAGCGCTTGCGCCGCTCGCTCCCCACCTCTCCGGCAAGGGCGGTGAGGAAGAGCCCGGCGTCGGCCTGGATGCCGAGCTCCGGCTTGCGGTTCAAGGTCAGGTCAAAGGCGCTCCGGTTGACCGCGAGGAGCCGGGCGTTGCGACCGATCTGCCGGCCGTAGTCGAGCCGGAAGTCGGCCGGAATGCCGGCGAGAAGCACGAGGTCGGCCTCCCGTAAGGCCTCCTTCCTCCGGTGGCGCATCTGGAGGGGATGGCCGGCGCCCAGGAGGCCGCGGGCGCCGCCCGCCAGGTAGACCGGGACGCCGAGGGCGGTGATCGCCGCGGCGAGGAGCGGCACCTCTCCGGTCCGCAGCATCGCCTGGCTGCCGAGGACGAGGACCGGCCGCTTCGCCCGGGTGAACCGCGCCGCCGCCTGCCGCAGCTCCGCGCGCTCCGGCGCCGGATCCTTCTCCGGCACCGGCGGGGCGGGCGGCTTGCGATCCGCGCCGCGGAAGACCTTGTCGGCGTGCCGGCGGAGGTAAAAGCGGAGCGCCTGGCCGGCGAGCCCCCCACCCTTGGCGCTCTCGCCGTACCACTCGCGCACCAGCGGCTCGTCGTAGAGGAGGTCGACCGGGCACTCGACGAAGACCGGCCCGGGCACCCCCGAGCGCGCCACCTCGAAGGCGCGCTCGACCGCCGGGGCGAGATCGCGCACGGTGGAGACCGCCACCGCCTCCTTGACGTGCGGGCCGATGAGCGCGAGCTGATCGATGTCCTGGAGCGCCCCCCGCCCCTTGAGCAGGGTGGCCGCGGCGCCGCCCAGGAGGACGACGGGCGACTGGGCGAGCTGGGCGTTCTTGATCGCCGTCAGGGTGTTGGTGACCCCCGGCCCGGCGGTGACCGCCGCCACCCCCGGAACCCCGGAGAGCCGCGCCACGGCATCCGCCGCGAAGACCGCGTCGGCCTCGTGGCGCACGTCGACCACCCGGATACCGCGCCGCTTGGCCCCCACGAGGATGGGCGAGATGTGTCCGCCGCAGAGCGTGAAGAGATAGGGTACCCCGCGCCGCGCCAGAACCTCCGCCACCCGATCGCCGCCGTTCATGCCCGCTCTCCCTTCTCCGCCCGGTTCTCCGCGGCCAAAACGTGCCGGTCGGGGACGAGACAGGTGAAACGGCCGGTGAAGACCGTCTCCTCCCCGCGCATCACGGAGACCGCCACGATCCGTTTGCGTCCCGCCGCGTCCTCCACTTGCGCCCGGGCGAGCAGACGCTCGCCGACGACGACCGGCCGGGTGAACCGCACCTCCGCGCTCCCCAGGACCACCGTCTCCAGGTTGACGGCGAGCATGGCGGCATAGTCGGCGACCCCGAAGACGAAGCCCCCGTGGACGAGCCCCGAGGCGTCCGCCGCCGCGTCCGCGGTCGCCGTCCAGGCGACCGTGGCCCCCCCGGGGGAGAGCTCGACCGGCTCGCCGCAGAGCCGGTGGTCGATCGCGAGATGGGTTTCCGGGAGCATCAGCGGGAGGATTATAGCCTCCCGCGCCGCCAGCCACCTTACGCGCTACTGCCCCACGCTACTGCCCCAGAAGCCGCGCCGCGATCGGCCGCAGCCGGTCGCAGATCCCCTGGGCTTCCAGCAGCTCGACCCCCATCCCCGCCAGCATGCTCGCCCCGTCGGGCTCGAAGCGCTGGACGACCCGGGCGCGGACGACGACCGGCTCGGCCTCCGGCGGATGGAGCTCGATCGTCACCACTTCTCCCAGGCGGCCGGGGAAACGGGTGGAGACGAAGAGGCCGCCGTTCCTGATGTCGCGCTCGAAGACGTCGACGAAATTCCACGGGCTCGGGAAGTGGACGGTGAACACCCCGGGGTCGAGAACGGGGATCGATGCGGCGGGCGCGGGGTAGGCCGGAGGCGGCGGACTCGGCGCGACCGTCGGGAACGGTAGGGACGCCGGGGACAGGGCCTCGACGACCGAGACCGGCGCCGGTGCCGGAAAACTTTCGACCCGATCCTCGTCCGGCCCCAGATCGGACGCCGCGCGCGGCGGCGGTACCGCCTCGCCGGCCCCGCCGCCCAGACCCGGCAGCACCTCCCCCACCAGCTCCTCGACCGCCAGGAAGCGGATTCCCATCCCCGACTGGATGGCCTGCGCCAGCTCGCCCCGGGTCTTTCTGGCGTGAGCCACCACCCCCTCGATCATGAAACCGCGCTCGACGAGCACCTCGATCCGGATCCGGGTCCCCGAGGGCAGGGGGCTCCGCGTGCCGACGAACATCCCGGTCATCGAGATGTTGGTGGTGAATCCCGGGTACGGGTGCGGATCGCCCTGCTTCCAGAACTGGACCGACACCCGCCGCGGGCGGCGCGCGCTCCGGCGGCGACTCATGGAGGCATCATCCTATCTCCCATCTTTTCTCTTCTATCTCGCCTTGACGTCCGACTGCTATCCTTCAATTCCCATGCCGTCTCTCTCCCCTCTCGCTCCGGCCGCCCCGCTCTCCGCGCGGGCCGTCGTCCTCGGCGGGAACGGCGGCTTCCGGATGGAAGACCTGCCGCGGCCCGTCGCCGGCCCCGGGGAGATCGTCCTCTCCCTGCGCTACTGCGGCCTCTGCGGCACCGACCTGTGGAAACTCGCGCATGGCGGCGCCGCGGCGGGGAGCGTCCTCGGGCACGAGGTGGTGGGGACGGTCGTCGAGGTCGGCCCCGGGGTCCGCGGGTTCCGTCCCGGCGACCGGGTGGCCGCCCCCCACCACGTGGCCTGCGGCGAGTGCGCCGCCTGCCGCCGGGGGAGCGAGCCTCTCTGTACCGTCTTTCGGGAGAACCAGCTCCACCCCGGCGGCTTCAGCGACCTCGTCCGGGTGGGGGCGCGGGCCGTCCGCGACGCCCTCTATGGCCTGCCCGATTCCCTCTCCGACGAGGCGGCGGTCTTCCTGGAGCCCGGCGCCTGCGTGCTCCGCGGCCTCTACCGCTCCGGCCTGGGCGAGCTCGCCCGGCTGGGCGATGCCTCGGCGGTCGTCCTCGGTGCCGGCAGCATGGGGCTCCTCCACCTGTTGCTCTTGAAAGCCCTCTGGCCGACTGTCCGGGTCGCCCTCGTCGATCCCCTCCCCGAGCGCCGGGACCGGGCGCTCGACCTCGGGGCGGATGCCGTGGCCGCCCCCGGCGAAGCTGTCGCCGACCTCGCCGACCCCGCCGACGTCGTCTTCGACACCGCGGGAGGAGCCGCGGCGCTCGCCGCTGCCCTCGACCTCACCCGTCCGGGTGGAACGACGGTCCTCTTCGCCCATGCCGCCTTAGGGGAGCGTGCGGGGCTCGACTTGAACGCTTTCTTCAAGGCCGAGCGCCGGCTCCTTGCCACCTACTCGGGATCGCTCGCCGAGCAGCGCGACGTCTTCCGCCTCCTGGTGACCGGGCGCCTCGACCCGCTTCCTCTCATCACCCACCGCCTCCCTCTCTCGCGCTTCGCCGAGGCGGTCGAGCTCGCGAGGGACCGGCGGGCCTTGAAGGTGCTGCTCACCCCCGACGCGCCCGGAGATCCTGCCAGACATCCTGAAGCCGGCGAGGCCGGCGCTTGAGCCGGCCTTCCCAGCGCACCGCCTTTCTCCTCGGCCCCGAGCGACTGGAAATCCGCTCCGTGCCCGTCCCCGAGCCGGGACCGGGAGAGATCCTCTTGCAGATCGAGGCGGCGACCACCTGCGGCACCGACGTCAAGGTCTTCCGCCGGGGCGGCCACCCGCGGATGCTCAAGGTCCCTACTCCCTTCGGCCACGAGATGGCCGGCCGGATCGCGGCGGTCGGTGGGAGCGGCGGAAGTGGTGGCGGGGCCTCCCGCTTCCGCGAGGGCGACCGGGTGGCGGTCGCCAACTCCGCCCCCTGCGGCCGCTGCCGCGCCTGCCGGCAGGGGCGGGAGAACCTCTGCGCCGACCTCCACTACATCAACGGCGCCTTCGCCGAGTTCCTCTTAGTCCCCCGCCGTTTCGTCGAGCGGAGCACCTACCCCTGCCCGGAGGGCCTGGCGCCGGAGCTCGCCGCCCTGGCCGAGCCGCTCGCCTGCGTCCTCCACGGTATCGAGATCCTCGGCCTCGCGGAGAGCGCGAACCCCGTCGAACCCGCCGAAATCGCCCTCTTCGGCAGCGGTCCCATCGGCCTCTTCTTCGTCGACCTCCTCGCCCACGCCGGGCACCGGGTGACGGTCGCCGACCCCAACCCGGAGCGCCTCGCCGTGGCCTTGAGGCTGGGGGCGACCGCCACCGTCGTCGTCGGCCGCGACGGCGGCGAGGCCGAGCGGGTGCGGGCGCGTTCCGACCACGGCGACGGCTTCGACGCGGCGATCGAGGCGACCGGCTCCCCCGCCGCCTGGGAGGACGCGATCGACGCCGTCCGTCCCGGCGGCGTCGCCCTCCTCTTCGGCGGCTACCCGCCGGCGACGACGGTGCCCTTAAACGCCCACCGCCTCCACTACTCGGAGCTGACGGTCAAAGGCGCCTACCACCACCGCCCCGCCACCTACAGAAAGGCCTTGGAGCTCCTGGCCGCGGGAGCGCTCCGGCCCGGTCTCCTCCTCTCCGCCGAGCGTCCTTTAGAAGAGGTCGAATCCGCCCTCCGCAGCATGATGCGGCGGGAAGCCCTGAAGGTCGTCATCCGGCCGTAGGTAGCCGAGAGCCCCGAGCCGTGCGAAAATCGTTCTAGAACGATTTGGAGTCGGCCATGGAAATCCTTCACGCTCACGTCCCCAACCCGCCCGCCCGTCCCCTGCTCATCTACGACGGCCACTGCGGCTTCTGTCTCTGGTGGCTCGCCCGCTGGCGACGGCGGGTCGGCGACCGGATCGACTACGCCCCCTCGCAGGAGGCGGCGAGCCGCTACCCCACCCTGGCGCGCCAGCGCTTCTCGCGCTCCATCCAGCTGATCGAGCCCGACGGCACGGTCTACCAGGGGGCCGAAGCGGCCTTCCGAGTCCTCTCCAAGGAGCCGCGCGGCGGCCGGCCGCTCTGGGCCTACGAGCACCTGCCCGCCGTCCGGGCGGTCACCGAGCGCGGCTATAAATTCGTCGCGAAACACCGCACCGGCCTCCACAAGCTGACCCTCTGGACCTTCGGCCGCGACCCCCTCGCCGTGCCGAAATCGCGGAAGCTCGCGCTCCCCGTGGCGGGCGCGGCGCTGGTTCTGGGGGTCGCCTTCCTGGCCCGGCGGCGGTCCCGCTGATCGCGGCGCAGAAGGGATAGGGTAGAACCGTTGAGCTAAAATCGCCCTACCTTTCATAACCAGGGCCGGCGCGGCCGGCGGAGGTCGACCGATGGTGGCGGACACCGATCCGACTGTACCCCGGCAGGTCCCGCTCGCGTTGCGGATGCTCGTCACTCTCGTCCTCCTTGGCCTCTTTCAGCTGGGGGGCCGGGTGCCGTTGCCGCTCATCAATCCTGAGATCCGCTCGCGGCTGGTGAGCATCGTCGCCCTGGACGTCCGCCCCTTGCTGACCGGCTTTGTGGCCGTCGAGCTCCTGGCGCTCTTCGTTCCATTCCTGCGCCGCCTACGTCACGGTGGACGCTCCGGCCGGTGGACGCTCAACCGGATCGCCCTGGGGGTGAGCGTCGCGGTAAGCGTGGTCCAGAGCGGCGGTATCGCGCTTTTCCTCGAGCACAGCCCGAGACCCGTCATCACGGATCCCGGGCTGGGATTCCGGTTCCTCCTCGTCTGTACCCTGGCCGCGGCCACGGCGGCGATCTACGTCCTCGGCAACCTGATCACGGCCTGGGGGATCGGCAATGGCTTCTGCCTGCTCACGCTCTTAGTCGGCATGCAGAAGATACTGCACGGCCTTCCGGACCATTCCTTCCGGCCGGTCGACGACCGCACCGGCCTCTCCCTCCTCGTCCTCGTTTTCCTCTCCATCCTCTTCCTGCGCCGGGTACAGCGGATCGGAGTGAGCGGTCACGGCGAGACTCTGGCTCTTCCCGTGCCAGCCTTCCCACAGACGTTCCTCCCCTTAAGTGTCGCCACCAAGATGCCCAGCATGATCGCCCTCGTCCTTCTCCTCCTCGGACGAACGAGGAGCGTCGAACGGACAGGCGCGGATGCCTGGCTCCCGCTCTCCATCCTCGTCCTCATCCCTCTCTTGAGCCTGCTCCTCTTCTCCTGGCTCGGGAGCCCGAAAAGGCTCCTCGGCAACCTCCCCGCCGGCAGCACCCTGGAGCCGGGGACCGACAGCGTCCTCCTGCGCCAACTTCTCCTCGGAATCGGCGTCCTGTCGGGGGGAGCTCTCCTCTATTTCGCCGCCGATCACTATGCCGGGATGCAGATGGGAATTCTCACCTTTTCTTCCCTCCTCTTCCTGGTCGCGATCGGTCTCGACCTGTACGATCAGGTGCGTTTCCTCTCCCGTTACGCCGTCGCCGATGTCCTGGAGCTCGACAACGTTCACCTCGCCCTCTACCTCGAACGCCGGCTCGCCGCCCACGGCATCCCGGTGCTCGTCCAGGGCTACCAGGCGAGGAGCCTTTTCTTTCTCTTCCAGCCGCTGTTCAAGATGAACCTGCAGGTCCCGGCGGAACGGCTCGCCGAGGCCCGGGCGCTCGTCGGTGGGGAAGACCTGCGGATCGTCTAGAGCTGCCCGTTCACCCGGTAGGAAAGCCAGTCCTCGGCCTTATGGAGGAGCCCCCGCGCGTTCCACTCGTCGAGCTTGACGAGGAGCGAGCTCTTCAAATCGTCCTCGAAGGCGCTCTTCAGCTGGGTGGCGATGCCGGTGTCGATGATGCCGACGCTCACCTCGTCGTTGATGTTGTAGGAGCGATCGTCCAGGTTGGACGAGCCGACGAGCGACCAGAGGCCGTCGACGAGGACGATCTTCTGGTGGCTCATCGTGCGCTGGAAGACGTAGAGCTTGATCCCGCGCTCGACCAGCTGCTCGAAATAAAAATGCCCGGCGTGCTTGACGATGCCGCTGTCGGTGACCGGCCCGGGGACCATGATGCGGACGTCGACCCCCCGCTTGACGGCGCCGTAGAGGAGCTCGACCGTGTCGTCGTCGGGGATGAAATAAGGGTTTTGAATGATCAGCTCGTGTTTGGCGGTCGCGATCGCCATCTTGATCAGCACGTCTAAGTGCGAGATCCCGCCGCGCGGCGCGCTCACCACCATGTGGGCGCGAATGGTGCCGGCGTTGGGCTGGCGCCTGAAATAGCGCGGCCCCACGAGGGCCTCCCCCACCGCCTCCCCCCAGTGCTGCGCGAAGGCCGACTGGGCGGAGTTGACGATCGGTCCCAGGAGGCGAACGCCGGTGTCCCGCCAATGGTGAGCGTCCTGGCCATTGCCGGTCCACTCGGCGGCGATGCCGTGACCGAAAACGTAAGCCACCCGGTCGTCGACGATGAGGAGCTTCCGGTGGGTGCGGTTGTTGACGTAGCCGAATTCGGAGAGCTTGAAGGGGTGGTAGCGGGTCGCCCGGACCCCGGCCTTGACCATCTCCTGGAACTGGTGGTCCTCCATCTTGGTCGAGCCGAAGGAATCGACGATCAGCCGCACCTCGACCCCCTGGCGCGCCTTCTGTGAGAGGAGCGCGGCGACCTTCTCGGTGATCCTCCCCTTCCACCAGACATAGGTCTCCAGGTGGATGGTTTTCTGCGCGGCCTGGATGTCGGCCAGGAAGGGAGGGAAGAAGCCGTCCCCATTCTCCAGAACCTGCACGCTGTTGCCGGAGAGCACGTCCGCCTGGGTCATCCCGGCGATCGACGCCAGCCCTTCCGCGAAGTCGTCGACCCCGCGCACCCGGACGTGCGCCGTCACCTGCCGCCCCTTGGACCACGCCCAGAGAAAGAGCACCGCGATGAAGAGGAGGGTGACGATCGCCATCCAGAGCGGCACCTCGATGAGGAGCCGCCCCTTGGCGTCGCGCGGACGCGGGCGCTTCGCCTGCCTGGGCTTCTTTTTCGCCGCCGCCTTGGCCGCCATACCCTCTCCTCACGCCTCGCGGCGCAGCTCGACGACGACGGGCCAGTGGTCCGACGGTCCGACGCGGAGCACCCGCGAGGCGACCGTCGTGAAGCCCGGGTCGGCGAAAACGTAATCGATCCGCTGCCGGGTCACCCGGTGGGTGCCCGCCAGATCCCCGCAGATGCGGAAGAGCTCCGAGGTCAAGAGCGGCCGCAGCTCCGGCGCCTCGGGCGGGGTATTGAAGTCGCCCGCGAGGACGAAGGGCGCCGCCGTCGCCTGCAGAAGCTCGGCGAGCCCGCCGATCTGGGCGCCCCGGGCGGTCCTCCCGAACCGTCCCCAGGCGGCCAGGTGGGTGACGAGGACATGAACCTCGAAGCCGCGCACCGTGACCCGCGCCGCGAGGACCGTCCGCGGCTCGCCGCTCCCCGGCAGGGGATGGACGACCGGCCCCCGCACCTCCCCCGCGGCCAGGAGGGCGTTGCCGAACTCACCCTGGCCGCTCGCGAAGCTCTTGCCGAACGAGAGCGTCATGCCGGTCAGCCGGCCGAGCGCCTCGGCCTGGTCCGCGAACCGCGCGAGCCAGGTGCCGCGATGCACTTCCTGGAGCCCCACGACGTCCGGCCCCTCGCGCTCGATCACCCGCGCGATGCGGTCCAGGTAGCGGCCGGCCACGAGGGCCGCGTGCCCGCCGACGTTGTAGGACATCACCTTGAGGTCGATCGTGGGCACTGCCCGAGGGAGATAGCAATTCCCGGACCAGGGGGTGACATGGGGCCTGCGGCTCTTCGCTCGCGTAGGCTTCGCAGAGGCGAAGAGGCGGCGGCCGTGGCGAGAACGATCGCCACGGCCGGCCGGAGAAAGGCTTACTTACGGGCAGGTTGCGAAAGCGTTCGTGTCCTGGACCGGCAGAGCCGCTTGGTTCAGGGGGTTGGAGTACATTTTCATCTGGCCGCTCTGGGTGTCGGTGACGGTCAGGGTGAACTGCACGTTGGTCGTCGCGGCGAAGAAAACCCAGTAATGGTTGCCCAGGGCCGGGATGCAGGCGTTCAACACCTTGACCAGCATCTCGATGTTCGTCGGGTCGAGGAAGTAGAAGAGGCCCGACTGCGGCGCCGAGTCGAGCGGCACCGCCACCGCGTTGCCGCCGCCGCTGGTCTGCGAGGACCAGACGACCTCGGCCTTGAAACGGCCGCCGTCGCCCAGACAGAGGGTGTTGTCCCCGGGAACGCAGGCCGTGGCCTTGGTGACCTGGGACTGGATGTCGACACGGGGAGCGACACTGGCGACATTGGCGGCGTGCGCCGGGAGCGCGAGGAGCACGAGGGCGAAGGCGGCCGCTACGATCACGCCGACCGGCCTCGCCTGGAGCATCGGGTTACGGGCAGCTTGCGAAGGCATTGGTATCCTGGACCGGCAGGGCCGCGTGGTTGAGAGCGTTGGAGTAGGTCTTCACCTGGCCCGTTTGGGTGTCGGTGACGGTTAAGGTGAACTGCACGTTGGTGGTGGCGGCGAAGAAGACCCAGTAGTGGTTGCCGAGAGCCGGGACACAGGCGTTCAGCACCTTGACCAGCATCTCGATGTTCGACGGGTCGACGAAGTAGAAGAGACCCGACTGCGGCGCCGAGTCGAGCGGCACTGCCACCGCGGCGCTGCTGCCGGTCGACTGCGCCGACCAGGCGACCTCGGCCTTGAAGCGGCCGCCGTCGCCCAAACAGAGGGTATTCTGCCCGGGGACGCAGGTCGTCGGGCCGCCGGGCGTCGAGCCGGTCGCCTCGTTCGAGTAGGGGGAGTTGCCGGCGCTGTTGTTGGCGCGGATGCGGAAGGTGTACGCGGTCCCCGGAAGGAGCCCGGTGATCGCGGCGCTGGTGGCGCTTTGCGGGGCGATCGCCACCTGCTGGTAGGCCGTGGTGGCCGTCTTGTCCTCGATCCGGAAGTCGGTCTCGTTGTTGGAATTGTCCTTCCAACCGAGCTCGATGGAAGTGCCGGTGGCGGCCGTCACCACCAGGTTCGAGGGGGCCGCGGGAACGGTCGGCTGGTCGTCGTCGACGATCGTGATCGTCCCGCTGCTGGTGCCCAGGGCGGCGCCGCCGGTGGGGCTCGACAGGGCGAGGTGGATCGTCTCGTTGCTCTCCGGGACGGTGTCGTTGACGATCGCCACCTGGAAGGTCTTGTCGGCGCTGTCCTGGTCGGCCCAGCTGAGGGTCCCCGAGGTCGGCGTGAAATCGCTCCCCGCGGTCGCCGTGCCGGCGGTGGCGGCGTAGGAGATCGAGACGGCCCCGTCCGCGCCGCCGGTGCGGCTGACATGGACGGTGGCGTTCCCCGCCGCCTCGCTGACGCTCAAGGTCGCGGGGTTCAAGGCGAGCGTGCCCGGCTGGGGCGGCGGCGGCGCCCCTTCCACGGTGACCACCCCGCTCATCCCGATGCCGTTCGGGCCGCCGTGCTCGTCGCAGTGGTAGGGGACGCTCCCGGCGGTATTGAAGGTCTGGACGACGACCCAGCCGTCCGCGGGGGCGTTGCTGCCGTTGCTGCAGGTCGTGGAGCATTGGAAGCTGTTGTCGTCGGCATGCACGTTGTGGATGCCGCCCAGGTTGGTCCAGCGGACGGTGTCGCCGACCTGGATGGTGACGAATTTGGGATTGAAGGCGAGGCCGTTCGGGCCGCCGACCGCCACGTCGATGGTGGCGGCGCGGGCTGCCGGGACAGCGCCGAGAGCGAGAAGGAGAACGGCCCGGCAGAGCAGGGCGACACGTCGTGGCGACATCGTCTTAAAACCTCCGGTTCCAAACCTTGGCGGCCTGGGCATTTGGGGAATCAGGGATTCGAGCTACCTCGGAGCATAGTCTAAAATGCATCCGCCTGCACGCATTTTCCCCTCCGGCTCAATACTTGCCGGGAGGAGCGTTCGAGCCGACGCGGACCGAACCGGCCATCCCGCAGCAGACATAGTGGGCCTTGCAGGTGTAGTTGATGGTCTTGCCGCCGCTGGGGAAGGTCTGCTGGAAGGAGTCACCGTCCTTCTGGAAAATCGCCATGCTGTCGAACGAACCGTCGTCCGCAGTCACCGTATGGGGCGAGGCGCCGCCCACCCGCACCCAACGCACGGTGTCGCCGGGGTTGATCGTGACGTCCTTGGGCGAGAATTGGTTGTCCTGGACCTGGACGACGACGACCTGCGGGCCGGTCATCGGCGTCGGCGACGTGGGCGTGCTGCCACCGCCCCCACCGCCGCAGGACGCCAGGAGAACCGACAGGGCCGCGACGCAGAATGCACGTTTGAAAAACATCTTCCACCTCCTTGGGATATCGGGGCCTCGCAGGGCCGTCGACTGATCCGGTGTGTTCTGAAGCGACGCGAAAAGGTTCACATTGAACCGCGGCACGGTCTCGGGGGACATACCGCTCGAGGACACAAAACCTGGTCGCCCATGCCCGGCATTTTCGGCATACCCTGAGACTGGTAAGCTTGGACGCCAGCCGAGATCCTGATGCCTGACGAAGAGCTCTCCCTGCTACGGCGGGTCGCCGACGCCGACAGAAAGGCGTTCGAGACGCTGTACCACCTGTACTACCGGCGTCTCTTCGCCTATCTCTTCAAGCTCACCCGCCGGGCGGATCTGGTCGAGGAAGTCTTGAACGACGTCATGTTCGCCATCTGGACCGGCGCCGCCCGTTTCGACGGCCGCTCGCGGCCGTCGACCTGGATCTTCGGGATCGCCTATCACAAGGCCCTGAAGGCGCTCGCGCGGCAGGCTTCGGCAGGGACGGCGATGGCGGGCGACGACCAGGGGCGCGAGGTCGAGGAGGTCGCCACCGGGGAGGGTCCCCAGAGCCTGCTCGAGCGGCGGGAGGTCGCGACCACCCTCGGCAAGGCGCTGGGTGCGCTCTCGGCGGAGCACCGGGCGGTCGTCGAGCTGACCTATTACTACGAGCTCTCCTATGGGGAGATCGCGGAGATCGTGGGCTGTCCGGTGAACACCGTGAAGACCCGCATGTTCCACGCTCGCCGGCGGCTCAAGGAGCTGTTGCCGGCGCTGGGCCTGGGCAGCCGTACCGGCTGAGGAGAGAGGATAGCGATGCCCCACAACCCTCTGCGCGAAGAGCGCCAGCACCGGCGGATCCAGGAGCTCCTCCCCTGGTACGTGAACGGCACCTTGACCGCGGAGGAGCGGCAGGCCGTCGAGGCCCACGCCACCACTTGCGCGCGCTGCCACGGCGAGCTCACCGCCGCCGCCGAGATGGCACGGGCGATCCGGGAGACCGGGGAGGTGGCGCCCTCGCCGCATCCGGTCCAGCTCTCCCGGCTCTTCGCCCGGATCGACGCCCACCTGGCGAGCGGCGTGGATGCCGATGTCGACGCCGCCAACGCCGTCGATGCCGCCAACACCGCCAACACCGCCAACATCGCCGCCCACCCCACCGACACCGCGGACGGCGACGGCGGACGCAAGCCGGTGTCTTTCCGGCCGCGGTTCGCGGCCCGCTTCGACTTTACCCCGCGGCGGATGCGCCGGCTCCTCACCGCCGAGCTGGCGGCGATCCTCGCCCTCGCCTCGATCCTCGGCTGGCACCTGCATACCCCGGCGGCCCCCGCTCCCGGCGGCGGCGCCGCACCCGCCGCGCCCGCCGCTCCCGCCGAATACCACACCCTCTCCTCCGACGCTCCGGTGGCCGTCGCGCCGGGCACGGTACCGCTCCGCGTCCTCTTCACCGAGGGCGCCACGGCGGCCCGCATCCAGCAGCTCCTGGCCGGCATCCGCGGCCAGATCACCGCCGGACCCTCGCCGGTCGGGGCCTATGTCGTCGCGGTCCCGGTGGGGCCGGGCGACGATCCGGTCGATCTCGTCCTCGCCCACCTGCGGGCGCAGCCCGAGGTGAGCTTCGCCGAGCGGGTGGCGGGGAGCGGAGCTCCCTAGTGCTCCGCCGGCTCAGCCCCCCGCTGTCCTGCCTCGCGCTCCTCGCCCTCGGCGGAGCCGCCCTGGGCTGCGCGAGCGGTGGTGCCGGATCGACGGCATCGGCGGGATCGGGATCGGCGGCATTGGCGGCATTGGCGGCATCGGGGGCCTCTCCCGCGGCAGGATCGGGGGGCGCGGCGGCGGTCGCCCAGCGGACCCGGCGGCAGATCATGGTCACCCTCGCCCCCGCCCCGCTCCCCCTGTGGACGCAGACGACGAGCGAGCTCGCCAGCCAGTACGAGCTGCGGGTCGTCTTCGCCTGGTCGCTCGGCTCGATCGGCGAGCGCTGCATCGTCTTCGAGATCGGGCGCGACCGGCTCTCCCCCGAGGACGTCATCCGGCACCTGACGCACGATCCGCGGGTGCGCTCGGCCGAGGCGATCCAGACCTTCGAGGTCCTCGCCGACGCCCCCCATCACGGCGACCCCTACGCCCACCTGCAGCGCGGCGCCCACAAGATCGGGGTCGACCAGGCCCACCACTGGGCGACCGGCAAGGGGGTGCGGGTGGCGGTCATCGACACCGGGGTCGACCTCGACCATCCGGATCTGCGCGGCCGGATCGTCCGGGCCAACAATTTCGTCGACCACGGCGAGCAGAGCTTCACGAACGACATCCACGGCACGGCGGTGGCCGGGGTTTTAGCCGCCGGCGAGGGCAACGACGTGGGGATCGCGGGGACGGCGCCGGAGGCGGAGATCTTCGCTCTCAAGGCCTGTTGGCCCCAGCCGGCCGGCTCGCGCCAGGCGATCTGCGACAGCTACACGCTCGCCAAGGCCATCGACTTCGCCATCGTGGAGCATGCCCAGATCTTGAACTTCAGCCTGGCCGGCCCCGCCGATCCGCTGCTCGCGCGCCTGGTCAAGGTGGCGCTCGACCGCGGCATCGCCGTCGTCGCCGCCATGCCGGACGGCCGGGCTCCCGGCTTCCCCGCTTCTCTCGCCGGGGTGATCGCCGTCCTCGGCAGCGACCAGGACGGCAACCTGCGCGCGCCGCTCCCGCCCCCCCACGACCTGAAAGAGCCCATGCTCGCGGCGCCGGGGGTGGACGTCCTGACGACCGTCCCCCACGCCTCCTACGACTTCTTCACCGGCAGCTCGCTCGCCGCCGCCGAGGTCTCCGGAGTCGCCGCCCTCCTCCTCGAGCACAACGCCAAGCTCACCCCGGCGCAACTCGGGGCGCTCCTCAGAAAGACCGCCCGGCCGATGCGACCGCTGAGCGGCGAGGCCGACTCGGGCGTCTCGTTGGTCGACGCCTGCATGGCCCTCGCTCAAGTGACGCCCGGCATGACCTGTTCCTGAATTCCGGCGACGGATCGGCCTGATCCTCGCCGGCGCGGAGACCTTCGGAGAAACCGGACCTGCCCTACCCCGCAAACCGCCGATACAGCTCCACGTACTCCCGCCCCTCTACGTCCCACGAGAAGTTCTGCGCCATCCCGTTCTGCATCAGCTTCGCCCAGCCCTCCCGGTTCTCGAACGCCAAGAGGGCGTTGCGGAGCGCCCAGGCGAAGGCGTCAGGACGGAAGTCGTCGAAGAGGAAACCGGTGCCTTGGCCGGTCGCCGGGTTCCAGGGCTCGACCGTATCGGCCAGGCCGCCGGTCCGGCGGACGACGGGGGGGGTGCCGTAGCGCAGGCTGTACATCTGGTTCAGGCCGCAGGGCTCGAAGCTCGACGGCATGAGGAACAGATCGGCGCCGGCCTCGATCCAGTGGGCCAGAGGCTCGTTGTAGCCGCGGTAGAACGCTGCCTTCTCGGGAAACTGGCGCTTCAGCTCCTCGAAGAAGGTCTCGTACCGGCTCTCGCCGCTCCCCAGGGCCACGAGACGGACGTCGGCTCGCGAGAGGAGCTCGGGAAGGACTCCAAAGCAGAGGTCGAAGCCCTTTTGCGGGGTGAGGCGCGAGACGATCCCGAGGACCGGCGCCGCGGTCTCCGGCTCCAGGCCCACCCCGGCGAGGAGCGCCCGTTTCATCTCCGCCTTGCCGGTCAGGTCCGCCGCCGAGTAGGGATGCGGCAGGTGCCGGTCGGTCGCCGGGTCCCAGTCGTCGTAGTCGACGCCGTTGACGATCCCCAGCAGCCGGTGGGCGCGGGCGCGGAGGAGGCCGTCGACCCCGAAACCCTCTTCCGGAGTCTGGATCTCGCGGGCGAAGGTGCGGCTCACCGCGGTCAGGACGTCGGCGTGGAGGAGACCCGTCGAGAGGTAGTTGAGCTCGCCCATCGCCAGGCGGGAGCTCTCCAGCCAGTGAGCGTAGGGGTCGAGGTCGAGCTCCCCCACCCGCGAGCGGTCGACCCGCCCCTGGTAGGCCACGTTGTGGAGGGTGAGGACGGTGCGGGTGGCGTCGAAGAGCCGGTCCCAGCTGTAGAGAGTTTTGAGGAACAGCGGGGCGAGCGCCGTGTGCCAGTCGTGGCAGTGGACGACGTCCGGCGCCCAGCCCATCCGCTGGGCGCACTCGAAGGCCGCCCGGGTCAGGAAGGCGAAGCGCAGCCAGTCGACCGAATCCCCCTGGTAGATCCCCGACATCCCGTAGAGGCGCGGGCAGTCGATGAAGTAAACGTCGACATCGCTCCCCGGCAGCTTGGCGGTGCGGGCGGTGAAGGTGAAGTGCCGGGGACCGACGCGGAGCGGCACGTCGCGGATGAAGTCGACCGGCACGTATATCTCCGCCTTCTCCGGCTCCGCCGCGAGTTGGCCGTACCAGGGGAGGAAAATCCGCACGTCGTGCCCGTCCCGACCGAGGAAGCGGGAGAGGCCGCCCACGACGTCCCCCAGGCCGCCGGTCTTGGCGAACGGGGTGACCTCGGCGGCCACCTGGCAGACCCTTAGGGGCCGCACGGCCTAGATCACCGTTCCCGGCGGCAGGACGGCGTTCTTGGGGATGACGATGATCCCCTCGCGGATGGCGTAGTTGTCGGCGTCGGCGTTCTGGACGCCCGCGGCGTTGACGAGCTTGCAACCGTCGCCGATCCGGGCGTTGAAGTCTAGGATGGCGTTCTTGATCTCGCAGTCGCGGCCGATCCCCAGGGGGACGTCGTGGCCGTCCGGCACGTCGTTCTCCCAGGCGTTGGCGCCCATGATCACCGAGCGCTCGACGACCGAGCCCTCGCGCACGACGGCGCGGATGCCGATGATCGAGTCGGTCACCCGCTTCCCCGAGAGGATGCTCCCCTCGGAGAGGATCGAGTACTGGACGAAGCACTCGTTGACCTTCGTTCCGGGCAGGAACCGGGGATGGGTGTAGATCCGGAAGTTCGGATCGTAGAGGTTGATCGGCGGCAACGGCAGGGTCAGGTCGAGGTTCGCCTGGTGGAAGCTCGGCATGGTCCCGATGTCGGTCCAGTAGCCTTCATAGGGGTAGGCGTAGACCCGATAGTCGGCGAGCGCCTGGGGGATGACCTCACGGCCGAAGTCGATCGTCGAGCTGCCGATCAAAAGCTCCGAGAGCACCTCCGGCCGGAAGATGTAGATCCCCATGCTGGCCAAGAGCGAACCCTGCGGGGCGGGGAAGCCGAGGGCGGCCTGGGTCTGGTCGTCGAGCGCCAGGGCGTCGAGCTGCTCCGGCTCCTTGGGTTTCTCGACGAACTCGACGACCCTCCCCGAGGCGTCCAGGCGGAGGATGCCGAAGGCCGGGGCCTCCTCGCGGGTGACCGGCTTGACGGCGATCGTCAGGTCCGCCTTGCGCTCCCGGTGGGTGCGGACGAACTGGCTGATGTCCATCAAGTAGAGCTGGTCGCCGGAGAGGATCAGCACCTCGGGCGGGTTCTGCTCGACGAGCCGGGGCAGGGTCTGGCGGACGGCGTCGGCCGTCCCCTGGTACCAGTCGCGGCGCTCGGTGGTCAGCTCGGCGGCGAGGATGTTGACGAAGCCCGACGAGAAGGCGTCGAAGCGGTAGGTCTGGGCGATGTGCCGGTGCAGGCTCGCGCTGTTGAACTGGGTGATGACGAAGATGCGGTCGATGCCGCCCTGCAGGCTGTTGCTGATCGGGATGTCGATCAGGCGGAACTTGCCGCCCACCGGCACCGCCGGCTTCGCCCGATCGCGGGTCAGGGGCCACAACCGGCTTCCCTGCCCTCCCCCTAAAATGGCCGTGACGACCTTCTCCACGAATCCCCTCCCCCACGTAGCGGGCGTATCTTAGCAGCCTCCCGACCCCCGAGAGCGGAGCAAGAACGACGCCATCCCGCTTCAGCGCAGCGGCCAGAAGAAGGGCACCATCCCCATGAGGACGAGGAGGAGCAGGAGCGAGAGCGGCGCGCCGACGACGAGGAAGTCTTTGAAGCGGTACTTGCCCGGCCCGTAGACGAGGAGGCAGGAGGGCTCGAACGGGGTGATGTAGGAGATCGAGGCGGCCAGGGTGACGACGATCGCGAAGGTGCGCGGCTGGACGTGGAGCTGCATGGCGGTGGTGATCGCGACCGGCAGGACGACCAAGGCGGCGGCGGCGTTCGACATCGGCTGGGTCAAGAGCATGGTCAAGACGGCGAAGCCGAGGAGGATGTAGGGCACCCCCAGGGGCAATCCCCAGGCGACGATCTGCCGCGCCAGGTAGGCCGCGGTGCCGGAGCTCTCCATCACCGTGCCGAAGGCGGTCATCCCGGCGATCAGGATGAGGAGCCGCCAGTGGATGGCCTTGTAGGCCTCTTCGGGAGTGATCAGCTTGGCGACCACGGTTCCCAAGGCGCCCAGGAGAAGGGCGATGGGGAGCGGCACCCAGCCGGTGCCGGCGGCCGCCACCGCGGCGGCGAAGATGCCGACCGCCGTCAGGCGCTGGCGCGGGTGCGCCGGGTGGTGCGCGGTCTCCTCCAGCACCCAGAGATCGACGGCGCCGTCCGACAGCTTGTCGAAGTTCAAGGCGTTCCCCTGGAGGAGGAGGACGTCCCCCACCCGGAGCGGCAGATAGCGGATCTTCGTCGGCAGCGCCTGGCCGCGCCGGTGGATGGCGATGACGGTGAGGCCGAAGCGACGCCTAAAGTCGACGTCGCGGAGGGTCCGGCCGATGAGCATCGACTGCGGCATGACGATCGCCTCGACGATCTTGAGCGCTCCTCCCCCGGCCAGATCCATGTCGCCAAAACCGCCGAGCCCGCCCAGGTGCTCCAGGTGGACCTCCGGCACGATCTCCAGACCCCGGATGTTCTTGACCTCGAGGAGCCCCTCGCGCGAGGCCTTGACGATCAGCTGGTCGCCCTCGGCGAGGATCGTGTCGGCCTCGGCGTAGAGCGCCTCCCGGCCACGGTGGACGGCGAGCACGGTCAAGGCCGCCATCCGCAGGTTGCGGATGGCCTGGCCGGCGAGCGGCGAGCCGGGGGTGACCAGGACCTCCGAGAGGTACTCCCGGATGTTGTACTCCTCGGTGAAGCTGCCCTCGCCGGTCTCCGGCAGGAGGCGCGGCCCGAGGAGGAGGAGATAGAGGATGCCGACCGTGATCACCGCCAGACCCACGGGCAGGAACTCGAAGAGGCCGATGGGGGCCAAGCCCTGGCTCCGCATGTAGCCGCTCGCCGCGATGTTGGTCGACGAGGAGAAGAGCAGGCAGGTGCCCCCCATCATCGAGGCGAACGCGAAGGGGATGAGGATCTGGCCGGGGTTGATCCGGGTCCGCTTGCAGAGCCCGAGGACGGCGGGGAGGAAGACCGCGGTGGTCGTCGTGTTGTGCATGAAGGCGGCGACGAAGGAGGTCGCCGGCATGAGGCAGAGGAGGACCCGGGTCTTGCTGTTGCCGGCGACCCGCTGGATGGCGGTGCCGAAGCTGTCCATCACCCCGCTCTTGATGAGCGCTCCCGAGAGCACGAAGATCGAGCCCAAGACGATGACGATCTCCGAGGAGAAGCCGGCGAACGCCTGTTTTAAGGGGAGAAGCTTCAAGAGGACCAGGGCGCAGAGCAGGAGGAGGGTCGTGATGTCGACCGGGATCTTCTCCAGGGAAAAAGAGATCACGACGCAGACGAGAAGGGTGAGGACGAGGAAGATCGAGAGCGTCATGACGTCTCGGGCCTCGCCGGTTTCTCCCGTTTGGCCCGCACCGCCAGGGCCACCCCGGCGATCACCAGGGCCGCCCCGGCGACGATGCGGAGGGTCAGCGGCTCGGCGAGCCAGAGGGTCCCCACCGTCACCGCCACCACCGGGATGACGTAGTTGATGAGCGACAGGGTCGTCGCCGGGAGATGGGTGAGGAGCCAGAAGTAGAGGGTGAAGGAGATCGCCGAGCCGACGAGGGCGAGGTAGAGGAGGGCGAAGAGGGCCGGCCGACTCCAGACCCAGGGATGGCCGCGCTCGGCGAGCCCGGAGATTCCGCCCAAAGCGACCGCCGTGATCGCCATGGGGACGGCGGTGATCGACAGCGGATGGACCGCCTTCCCAAAGCGTTTGACGAGAACCCCGCCGCACGCCGCGGAGAGCGGCGCCAGCAGGCAGACCGCCGCCGCCCTCCCCACGTGCGGGCCTCCCAGGCGCGCGAAGTCCTCCGAGAAGATCACCGCCACCCCGGCGAAGCCGACGAGGATGCCGACCCCGCCGGCCGGGGTCAGGCGCTCGCCGGGCAGAAAGAAATGGGCGAGGAGGGCGACGACTAAAGGGAGCGTCGCGAAGAGCACCGCCGCCAATCCCGAGGGCACCCACTGCTCGGACCAGTAGAGGGCGCCGTAGGAGAGCGAGAAGGTGAAGGTGGCGTTCGCCAGCCACAGCCAGCGCTCGGTCGGCGTCCGTCCCAGGCGGACCTTGAAGAACGGGGTGAGCGCGAGGAGCACCCCCGCCGCGATTCCAAAACGGAGCGCCACCCCGGCGAACGGAGGAAGCCCCCGCAGGCCCACCCGGATCGCCGCCCAGGTCGTCCCCCAGATGAGGACGAGGAGCGCGAGGCTCAGATAGGTGACCAGGCGGCTCGGAGGGCGGCTCGGAGACATGGGATCGAGATCCGCCCTTCCTGCCCCGCCTACGGGTAGATCTTGTACAGCATCCGCGGATACGGGATCGTCTCCCGCAAATGCGGCAGACCGCACATCCAGGCCACGAAGCGCTCGATCCCCATGCCGAAGCCGCTGTGCGGGAAGGCGCCGTACTTGCGGACGTCCAGGTACCACTGGAAGGCCTCGAGCGGCAGGTCGTGCTCGCGGATCTTCTGGAGCAGCAGGTCGTGGTCGTGGATCCGCTCACTGCCGCCGATGATCTCGCCGTAGCCCTCGGGCGCCAGGAGATCCATCCCGAGGACCGTCTCCGCATTGTCGGGGTCGGGCTGCATGTAGAAGGCCTTGAAGGCCTTGGGGAAGCGGGTGATGATCACCGGCCGGTCGAAGTGGTTGGCGAGGAGCGTCTCCTCGTCGCCGCCGAAGTCATCCCCCCAGGCGATGGCGTTCCCCGCCTCGTTCAAGATCTTGACCGCCTCGGTGTAGGTGATCCTCGGGAAGGGCGCGACGATCTTCTCGAGCTTCGAGGTGTCGCGCTCGAGGATCTTGAGCTCCTCTCTCGCGCGCTCCAGGACCCGGCCGGTCAGGTAGGTGACGAACTCCTGGGCGAGATCGCAGAGCCCCTCGAATTCGAGGAAGGCGACCTCGGGCTCGACCATCCAGAACTCCATGAGGTGCCGGCGGGTCTTCGACTTCTCGGCCCTGAAGGTGGGGCCGAAGCAGTAGACCTTGCCGAGCGCCGCAGCCGCCGGTTCGAGGTAGAGCTGGCCGGACTGCGAGAGATAGGCCTTGTCACCGAAGTAGTCGGTCTCGAAGAGCGTCGAGGTCCCCTCGCAGGCCGCCGGGGTGAGGATCGGCGAGTCGATCAGGGTGAAGTCGCGCTGGTAGAAGAAGTCGCGGATCGCCTGCTCGACCTCGCTCCGCACCCGGAGCGCGGCGCGCTGGCGGGAGGAGCGGAGCCAGAGGTGGCGGTGCTCCATCAGAAACGCCGTGCCGTGCTCCTTGGGGGTGATCGGGTAGTCGGTCGTGAGCGCGAGGACGGCGAAGCCCGAGAGCTGCACCTCGACCCCGCCCGGCGCCCGCTTGTCCTCTTTCACCGTACCGGTGATGCGGACCGTCGTCTCCTGGGCGGCGCGCTCGACGTCCGCCCACTGGGCCGCGGGGAGATCGGCGCGGCTCGCCACCGACTGCACGACGCCGCCGGTCGAACGCACCGAGAGAAAGGCGATCTTGCCGCTCGATCGCTTGTTGTCGATCCAGCCGGAGAGGGTGACCTCCCGGCCGATGTGCTGGGGCAGCTCGCGGATGGACGCTACGGAGATGGGCTCGCTCATGGGGGCCGGATTGTACGCTACTTGGCGATCTATCTGGAATGCCATCGGGAAAGCTACCCGGGGAGACCCTGGAGACTGCCGAGAGCGTCGGCCGCCGCGCGCTGCTCGGCGATCTTCTTGCTCGGCCCCTCCCCCGCTCCCACCCGCTCTCCCTGGAGCCAGCACTCGACGGTGAACACCTTGTTGTGGTCGGGCCCGGTCTCTCCGGCCAACCGATATTCGGGGAGAGCCCAGCCCTTCCCCTGGGCGATCTCCTGGAGGCGGGTCTTGGCGTCGCGGTCGATCGCCGCCGGCGGGCGCTCGCCCGAGCCTTCGAGAAGCATGGGGAGGATCACCGTCCGCGCCGCCTCGATCCCGCCGTCCAGGTAGACGGCGCCGAAGACCGCCTCCATGGAATTCGCGAGGAGCGACGTCTTGGCCCGCCCGCCCGAGCGCTCCTCCCCCACCCCCAGGCGCAGCACCTCGCCCAGGTTCATCTGGAGGGCGTAGGGCGCGAGCACGTCCTTGCTCACCAGGTGGTTCTTGCGCTTGGTCAGGTCCCCCTCGGGCAGGTCGGGGAGGTTGCGGTAGAGCCACTCGGTGGTGACGATGCCTAAAACGGCATCGCCCAAAAACTCCAGGCGTTCGTAGTTGGCCTCGCCGCCCTGCTCGTTGGCATAGGAGCGGTGGGTCAGGGCCAGATCCAGGAAGGCCACCTGCTTGAAGCGGTAGCCGATCCGTTTCTCCAGGGGGGTGGCGGTACGGCGTCCGATCATCTCGGGAGAGATGCTACCGCTATCTCCGCCCAAACCGCCGTTCGAGGTCCACGTCGGTCATCTGGAGAACGATCGGCCGGCCGTGCGGGCAGGCGTAGGGCTGCTCGGCGGCGAAGAGCTCGCCCACGAGAGCCTCCATTTCGAGCGGCGCCAGGGGGTGGTGCATCTTGACCGCCGCCTTGCAGGCGAGGCTCGCGGCGAGGGCGTCGAGGATCGGCCCGCGGAGATCTCCCCCCTCCCCGGCCGTCCCCTCTCCGCTCTCGGAGGCGAGCCGGCCGAGCAGAGCCTCCGCCTCCGCCATCCCCAGCACGGCGGGGACCGCGGTGAGAGCCAGGGTGTTGCCGGAGAGGGCCGCGAGACCGAAGCCGCACTCTTCGAGTCGCGGGCTGAGCTCCAGGAGGCGCAACCGCTCGGCCGGCCCGACGTCTAAAAGCGGCGGGGTGAGGAGGGTCTGGACGGCGGTCCGCTCGGCGTGGAGGGCGCGGCGCAGGCGCTCGTAGAGGATGCGCTCATGGGCCACGTGCTGGTCGATCAAGTAGAGACCATCCGGCCCTTCGAGGAGGATGAGCGTCCCCTTGTACTGGCCGAGCAGTCGGAACGAGCGGCTCCCCTCCTTGCGGCCGCTGAGCGGCACGGGGGCGCGGGAGAGCGGCGTGTAGCTCGGGGCCGCGAGCCGGTTCCCGGGCTGTGGGCTCTCCGGGAGAATGGGGGGAGAACCGACCGGCGGCCCTTCGCGGATCTCCATCGGGCCGACGCCCCAGGGGTTCCCCTGCGGAGGCACCGGCTGGGAGCGCTCGCCCAGCCCCTGCCAGGCGAAGGGGACGGCCGCGCTGTTCTCGCGCGGGGAGCGCAAAGGGGCCGGCTCCTCGCCGCGGGCGCGTTCCAGGCCACGGCGGAGCGTCCGCGAGAGCCGGTCGAGGAGGCCGGGATCGCGGAAGCGGACTTCCGCCTTCTGGGGATGGACGTTGACGTCGACCTCCTCGGGCGGCAGGTCGAGGAAGAGAAAGAGGGCCGGGAAGTCCTCGCTCCGCCACTCCTCGCGGACCGCCCGGTAGAAGGTCCCGAGCACCATCCGGTCGCGGAGGAGCCGGCGGTTGACGAAGACGAACTGGCGGTGCCCGCGCGCCGTCTGGGGGTGGCCGATGAACCCCCCGAGCGACTCGCCCGTTGACCCTAAGAGCGGCCCCGCTTCGACGGGCGCCTCCTCCAGCGGGGGAATCTCCGCGAGGGCGGCGGCGAAGGCGGCACCGAAGATCTGGGCGATCCGCTCGCGCGCCCCGCGCTCCGCGCCTCGCTCCTGCCCGGTATTCGCCAAGGCGTCCAGGAGCGTCCGCCCCTCGTGGACGACCTCGAAGCGCACGTCCGGACGGGCGAGGGCGTATCCCTGCACGACTTCCAGGGCGCGGCGCAGTTCGGTCTCCCGGGCTTTGAGGAACTTCCGCCGGGCGGGAACATTGAAGAACAGCGACCGCACGTCGATCGTCGTCCCCCGCGGCCGGGCATGCGGCTCGGCGGCGCGGATGCGGCCGCCCTCGATGAGCACCCGCTGGCCGTCCCCCGGCTGCTCGGCAGTGGTGAGCTCGACCCGCGCCACCGCCGCGATCGAGCACAGAGCCTCGCCGCGGAACCCCAGAGTGGCGACCCGCTCCAGATCCTCGAAGCTCCCGATCTTGCTCGTCGCGTGCTGGTCGAAGGCGAGGAGGGCGTCCTCCCGTCCCATCCCGCAGCCATCGTCCGCGACCGCGATCCGCGTCTTGCCCCCCCCTTCGAGCTCGACCCGCACCTCCGTGGCCCCGGCGTCGAGAGCGTTCTCCACCAGCTCCTTGACCACCGAAGCCGGGCGCTCCACCACCTCGCCCGCGGCGATCTGCGAGACCAGGTGATCGGAGAGGAGATGGATGCGCGGCACGGGGGGATTGTACAGGGAGAAGAAATCGCGGCGGTGCGGGATCGGCTCAGATCGCTTCTGGAGCCGTGGAATCCACGGTTATGAATCCGGGGACCGTCGATGTCCCCTCACGAGCTACTGGAACGGGCGGAGGTCAAAGCCCGGCTGGCACCCGGACAAGGTCCCGTCAAAGTCGCTTTTCTCTTCGCCCCGAAGGGGCTTGGGTCGGTAGCCTGGGGTGAAACCCCAGGAAAGTGAAGGAATAAGAATCTCCAGCCCCGAAGGGGCGACGGTAATTCCACCCGTACCTTCGCCCCTTCGGGGCTTTTTTTTCTTGTGTTTACCTCAACCTGGGGCTCTCGCCCCAGGCTACCAACCCAAGCCCCTTCGGGGCAGGCCTTCCGCCGCGGGCCTTCCGCCGCGGGACTGCACCTCCGTCCGCCGCCCTCTATAACCCAAGACCCTGGGTTATCATCTTTCCATGGCAGACCTGACCCTCCACCTCCCGGAATCCTTGGCTCGCGAGATCGAGTCCGCCCGTCAGGAGTTTCTCCTGGAGCTTCTGGAAAGGGGGTGGCGTGAGCTCAAGATCGCCACTCGCCTGGCACCCTATCGGGAGTGACCGAACCCTGAGAGCGCTCTCACTCCTCGCGGAGCGCTTCGAGCTCGGCGATGACTTCGAGGTCCTTGGGCCGGCCGGCGTCGCGCTTCGCCTGGATCAGGCGATCCAGGCCCAGGCAGTAGCACTCGATGCCGAAGACCGACAGCTGCCGGCTGTGGAGGAGGAGGGTCTCATAGGTACCACCGCCGGCGATCTCTCCCAGGACGTCCAGGTCGCCTGCGCTGGTGACGAGAGTGAAATTGAGCCCTCTCTGGATGGTCTCCGCGTCCCAGCGGAAAGGCAGCCCAGGCGGCGCGCCGCGGAGATAGGGTGCGAAAGGCTGAAGCAACGTGGCTAGGCGGGCGATATTTTCCGGAGTCCGGCGATAGACGATGTCGAGATCCTGGGTGAGCCGAGCGGAGCCATGGGCGATGGCGGCCACCCCGCCCACGACGATGAACTCGATTCCGGCTCGGCTCAGAGCCGGCAGGAGTTGCTCGAAGTCAACCACGGAAGGCCTGCCGCCCGGCACGCCTCATCTCTTCGGCAAAGCGCTGGAGCCGCATCAGGTTGCGCAGGCGCTCCTCGACGGTCAGCTTGAGGTTCTCCCGGAGGAGGGTCCCTGCCGACTGAGTGCCAGGCGAAAGGTGGCGGGCGGCGCTCTCCGCCGCTCCGACGCGGCCCTGCTCAAAAAAAGTGCAACTCCGCTGTCAAGATCTCCGGGCCGTTTTCCGTCCCCTACCCACATGGGACGACATATACGCTATCTACCAACCGAGGGGAGCGGCCTCGTCGAGGTCACCTGCCGGACCATCCAGGGCCGCTTTCTCCTCACCCCCAGCAACGAGCTCAATGAGATCATCCTCGGCGCTCTCGGCAGGGCGCAGGAGCTCTATCCCGTAGGTATCTGTGCTTTCGCTTTCGCGAGCAACCATTTTCACCTCCTGCTCCGCGTCGAGTCCACCCACCGGCTGGCCCTTTTTATGGGCCACTTCAATTCCAACCTGGCCCGCGAAGCCGGCCGGCTGGTCCATTGGCGCGAGAAGTTCTGGGGCCGCCGGTATCAGGCCATTCCGGTCAGCGAGGAAGAGGCAGCCCAGGTCGAGAGGCTTCGGTACATCCTGGCGCATGGCTGTAAGGAAGGGCTTGTCGAGCAGCTGCGAGACTGGCCCGGCGTCTCCGCCGTTCGCGCCCTCCTGGGCGAGGAGACTCTCGAAGGGCTCTGGTTCGACCGCACTCGGGAGCACATCGCTCGGCGCCGAGGCATCGCCTTCGAACGCCTGGACTTCGCGACGCCCTACCGGTTGCACCTCGAGCCCCTTCCCTGCTGGGCTCACCTCTCGGCCGAGGAGTACCGGAGGCGCATCGCAGAGATGGTCGAGGAGATCGAAGGCCAGGCTGCGCTCCAGCGCCAACTGCGCGGACTGCCCGCGAAAGGTGCGGCCGCCGTCCTGGCGCAGGAACCTCAGGCAGCCCCCGAAAGGCTGAAGAAGTCCCCCGCGCCGCTCTTCCATGCGGCGAGCCGGAAGGTTCGCCTGGAGCTCTACGAGGGATATAAGTACTTCGTGGCGGCTTTCCGAGATGCTGCCGAGAGTCTGCGAGCCGGTGAGCCGAATGTCGTCTTTCCGTCTGGGAGCTTCCCGCCCGCCGCACCTTGGGTCGCTGGATAAACGCAAACCTCTGCCGGCGGCACGATCTCTGAGTCTCTGGCGCCTCTCGCGATCGAGGGGATGGGAGGGGTCTTTTTTATGCAGGCGTCCAGCCAGACCATCGGCGGCCAGCCGCGCCATGGGTAGGCCGGATTCGTCCGATCCACGCCGTCGCGGGAGTCGAGGACCGGACAGGAAGGAGCAGAGCCCCTGTGCCTGCCCGGCTCGGGCACGCCGTGACGGCTTGCCTCACCTTTCGGCTTCACCTTTCGGCAGGCACCTCTCGGCCACCTCTCGGCCACCTCTCGGCCTCTCGGCAGCGCCTCTCGCGATCGAGGGGATGGGAGGGGTCTTTTTTATGCAGGCGTCCAGCCAGACCATCGGCGGCCAGCCGCGCCATGGGTAGGCCGGATTCGTCCGATCCACGCCGCTCGCGGGAGTCGAGGACCGGGCAGGAAGGAGCAGAGCCCCTGTGCCTGCCCTGCTCGGGCACGCCGTGACGGCTTGCCTCACCTTTCGGCAGGCACCTCTCGGGCTTGGGCTCTCGCCCCAGGCTACCAACCCAAGCCCCTTCGGGGCAGGCCTTCCGCCGCAGGCCTTCCGCCGCGGGACTGCACCTCCGTCCGCCGCCCTCTATAACCCAAGACCCTGGGTTATCATCTTTCCATGGCAGACCTGACCCTCCACCTCCCGGAATCCTTGGCTCGCGAGATCGAGTCCGCCCATCAGGAGTTTCTCCTGGAGCTTCTGGAGAGGGGGTGGCGTGAGCTCAAGATCGCCACTCGCCTGGCACCCTATCGGGAGTGACCGAACCCTGAGAGCGCTCTCACTCCTCGCGGAGCGCTTCGAGCTCGGCGATGACTTCGAGGTCCTTGGGCCGGCCGGCGTCGCGCTTCGCCTGGATCAGGCGATCCAGGCCCAGGCAGTAGCACTCGATGCCGAAGACCGACAGCTGCCGGCTGTGGAGGAGGAGGGTCTCATAGGTACCACCGCCGGCGATCTCTCCCAGGACGTCCAGGTCGCCTGCGCTGGTGACGAGAGTGAAATTGAGCCCTCTCTGGATGGTCTCCGCGTCCCAGCGGAAAGGCAGCCCAGGCGGCGCGCCGCGGAGATAGGGTGCGAAAGGCTGAAGCAACGTGGCTAGGCGGGCGATATTTTCCGGAGTCCGGCGATAGACGATGTCGAGATCCTGGGTGAGCCGAGCGGAGCCATGGGCGATGGCGGCCACCCCGCCCACGACGATGAACTCGATTCCGGCTCGGCTCAGAGCCGGCAGGAGTTGCTCGAAGTCAACCACGGAAGGCCTGCCGCCCGGCACGCCTCATCTCTTCGGCAAAGCGCTGGAGCCGCATCAGGTTGCGCAGGCGCTCCTCGACGGTCAGCTTGAGGTTCTCCCGGAGGAGGGTCCGGTCGACGTCCTTCTTGTAGGCCTCGATGACGGGATCCGGCTCGATGACGAGCCGTGGTGGTTCGTCCATGAGGTAACTCTACCAGACTCCCGCCATCGTGCTGAGCCGACTGAGTGCCGACTGAGTGCCCGACTGAGTGCCAGGCGAAAGGTGGGCACCTCTCGGGTCGGCTTCACCTTTCGGCAGGCACCTCGCAGACCTCTATCGGGTCGTCCAAATCCCGCGGCGGGATCAGCGCAGATCGCTTCAGAAGCCGTGGAGAGGTATAATCCAGGCTATGAATCCGAGGACCGTCGATATCCCTCCTGAGCTTCTGGAGCGGGCGGAAGCCAAGGCCCGGCGAGAAAACCTGAGCGTTGACGAGGTTCTGCGCAAACTATTGAGCCTCTGGGTGGTAGACGACGTCGAACTCCTCGTTCGCGAGAGCTCGCGGAAGACGCTCGCGGCCAAGGCGAGGGCGAGTCAAGGGATCTGGCGCGATCGTGACCCGGATGAGTTCCTCGCCGCGAGCCGGTCCGGCCTCGACGCCCGCGACGAGGAGCTGAAGAGTGCCCGGATGGATGTTCGATAGCGTCGCTCTGATCGACTGGTACTGCGGTCGAAAGGGCGTCGCTCCCTACTTCGAACCGATCCTGACGGGTGAGGAACAGGGCGCCTTCTCCACCGTGACCGAGTTGGAGCTGTGGCAGGGCATCCGAGTCGGCGAGGAAGAGCAGCACGAAGCCATGCTCGCCGTTCTCGAGCGGGTGCCTCTGGATAGTGCCATCGCACGGCGGGCCGGACAGCTTCGGCAGCAGATCGGCCTTACCCGCCTTTCGATCGCCGACGCCGCGATTGCGGCGAGCGCCGAGCTTACCGGCCGAACGCTCCTCACGCGCAACACCCGGGACTTCGTTCAGCTCGACCAGCTCCTGCGTATCGAGTTCTACTCCAAAGATTAGCTTCGCCCCTGCGATCGAGTCCAGTGGCGCTTCGCCACAACCCCTGGCCGCCGCTGTGCCTTCCTTGCTGGCGTCACCTCGCTGGCGTCACCTCGCTCCCGAACCCTACCGGGCTCTCGTCGCTGGGCTGGTCGAACAGATCGAGGCCCGAGCTGCAGCAGTCCGCGCGGCGACGGGAGCTCCGGTGCCGACTGAGTGCCGACTGAGTGCCAGGCGAAAGGTGGCTGGTTCGCCCGCACCCGGGAGCACATCGCTCGGCGCCGAGGCATCGCCTTCGAACGCCTTGACTTCGCGACGCCCTACCGGTTGCACCTCGAGCCCCTTCCCTGCTGGGCTCACCTCTCGGCCGAGGAGTACCGAAGGCGCATCGCGGAGATGGTCGAGGAGATCGAAGGCCAGGCCGCGCTCCAGCGCCAACTGCGCGGACTGCCCGCGAAGGGTCCGGCCGCCGTCCTGGCGCAGGAACCTCAGGCAGCCCCCGAAAGGCTGAAGAAGTCCCCCGCGCCGCTCTTCCATGCGGCGAGCCGGAAGGTTCGCCTGGAGCTCTACGAGGGATATAAGTACTTCGTGGCGGCTTTCCGAGATGCTGCCGAGAGTCTGCGAGCCGGTGAGTCGAATGTCGTCTTTCCGTCTAGGAGCTTCCCGCCCGCCGCACCTTGGGTCGCGGGATAAAACGCAAACCACTGCCGGCTGCCCGATCTCTGAGTCTCTGGCGCCTCTTGCGATCGAGGGGATGGGAGGGGTCTTTTTTATGCAGGCGTCCAGCCAGACCATCGGCGGCCAGCCGCGCCATGGGTAGGCCGGATTCGTCCGATCCACGCCGTCGCGGGAGTCGAGGACCGGACAGGAAGGAGCAGAGCCCCTGTGCCTGCCCGGCTCGGGCACGCGTGACGGCTTGCCTCACCTTTCGGCAGGCACCTCTCGGGCTGCACCTCTCGGGCTTGGCACCTCACGGGTGCTGTACGAGCCGCGTTGGGCCGCTGCCTTTACTCAGGTATACTAAAAGGAGGCGGCCCCTAAAGGCGATTACCCAAGAAAGGACTCGAGTGATGAAGACGCAGAGGACACCCAGGAAGCTGAATCTCAACCGGGAAACGCTGGCCCAGCTGACGCGCGGCGACCTCGCCGCCGTAGCGGGAGGCTACGCGTATACCCACACCTGCCCGCCCACGGTCTCCTATTGTGCGCTGAGCCACTGCGTGGTCTGCAGCCCGTAGGTCGCGCTCCCGGGTCCCGCCGAGAGGCTGGCACTTCTCGCTTCTCGCCGCACAGGCCTCCGCGTTCAGACCCTTATCGTCGCCGTTCAGTCCTGGGGCTGGTCGACGGTTCGGGTTGCAGAGGACTACGGGTTGACTCCGGCCCAGGTCGAGGAGGCACTCGCTTTCTACGAGGTTCATCGGGAAGAGATCGACGCCTTGCTTGCCGAAGAGGAGCAAATGGAGGCCGAGGCTGCCGGCTGAGAAGCTTTCAGGGCGCGCCTCGCCAGATCGCCTAAGTCGCGGCCCTGTCGGCGGTCACGGCCGAGCCAATGCAAGAGCTGGGTCGGTCAAATCAAGGCCGTACACAGTAAGGCGAACCTCATAATCCAGTTCCTTCTCTATCACCTGTGCTATGCCTTGCAAATACTCCGTAGCTTCAATGAAACTCAAAGAGCTTCTTTTGTCAGGGTGTTTCCAACACTTCTTCGTTCCATGATATGTAAGCAGCAAGCACCCCGCTTTGCAGGTCTGGTGGCGCAGGTATTGCGCAACGAGTTGGGCGCGAAGTGCATGCTCAAGCTCTCTCAACGACCACTTATCGGCGATCTTCACCTCAATCACAGCTTTTTGGTCACCACGCGTTGCTACCAACCGAATATCGGTCTTCTTCAGGTCTGCCACCTCCTCCTCACGCGAGACTGTGTAGGCGCCTTTCGCAGCGTCCCTGAGCCTGCGCGCAAGCGTGCGCTGCATCTCTGTCTCCTCTTTAATCGTCCGCAGCGTACGCCGATCCGTGAAGTCATCGTGCATAAGATCATGGGCGAGGTCTTCGATCCGGTCGATCATTATAGTAAATAGACCATCCCGGTCTTGCGGCGGCGCGTCGAGCCCCTTCTCGAGGCCTACAACTTCTTCCGCCTTGAGCGCGGCAGCTTCAGCGTCGCTGGCAGCGCGCCGACGCGCCAGGAACCGCAACCTGTCTGGGAAGTGCGCGAATTGCGAGTCTGCCGCCAAGTCGTGCATTACTTTCTGCGCTTCTGCTCCTGGCGTGTCCAGTAAGCTGCCGAGGAGGAATTCGCGGGCTGTTCTCGCGCTATCCCGAATGTCCGGTGAATAGATACCTTCGTGCTGTGGGTCGTCGGCGGGCCGCACGTAACGATAGGCGCACCGTACAAGGCGGCCCAACGAAGCCGCGCGCCTCTTATCGTCTGCAAAAACGATGGTACCACCACTGAACAGGCTGGCGAATATCGCGACTGCTCGGCCCTCACGTTCCCCCTCCGGCAGAGAGGCCAAATCATCCTCAAGAAGTTGCGTTGCGGTTTCCGGAGAGAATTGAAAGAGCCAGCGAAGCCAAATCAGCGCCAGCGGGCCATTCGGGTTGGCTGAAAACTGGCTGGCACAGATCTGCGCAAGGCTTGCTTTCTCCCTACCGTCGAACACATCGCCGAGGGTTCTGAGCACCAGTCCCAGATAGTGCTCTGATTGCCGATAACATTCCTCGTTTCGAAACACTGCTGGCCACTTGGGCAGCCGCGCTTGTAGGCGGTGAGCGAGCAACCGTTTCACCATCACTTCGGTTTGCGATAGATTCTCCAATGCCGGTAGGTGCCAGTGTTCATCAGCCATGGCGATCTCCGCAGTTAATTCCCCCCCAATCACCTCGTCGACAGCTTTTGGATGAGCGACCACAAGGCTCGGCAACCAACTGGGAAACTTGTTGATCTCGATGGTTGCATACGCCGCCGCGACTCGTGCCTCATCCGGCGTGAGGAGATGAGCCCAGGAAGGATTGGTGGCCTCTGCTGCTAGACCGGTCAAACCTTCAGCCCACACTACGGGGTTTGAGTTACGGTCTGCTTCAGTCCGTTTGCTCCAAAGGATTGGCTTATGCATTCTCCATTGCGATTGGAATGCCTTTGAAGCCCGTGTCGCGACATCATCACCAAAAAATTCACGAAGGGCATCCCCAGCCCAAACATTATGGCGGGTGTCATCGCTCTGTTTCGCAGCAAGCCAAAAATAAATATTATGGATAGTTATTTGCAGCTGTTCCCCTGTAAACCCAGCTTCCGGAGCCGCGACGAGACGCTCCCTCCAGTGAAGCCACTTATCGAGTCGTTGGCGTTCACGTTCTTCGTGCTCGATGCTCTGCTGTCGTAGTGTTCTCCCCAATTGGAGGTTCTCGCTGTCAGGCTCTGGCGGCGCGCTCGCTCGACGAATCACGTCAGCTAAATCCGCATCTCCGATGGCCATAGCTAACTCTAACAACTCGTCAAGCTCGGACTGCTCCCGGGATCCCCTCACCCACAGGCTCAGCAACGCATGAAGGGCTACAGTTTTATGCTCATGGCTGTGCGATTCCCGAACAGCCTTTAGCAGCCACGGCCGGTCGGCGTCGGTTAGTGGGTCGACAACGCTGCCGTGCAAAGCGCGAAAGTACAGCTCCTTGGCAACTTCTGAGTGAGCGACTTCTGAGATCAGCCAGAGCTCGTCCCAAAATGCGGCCTCCCGCATCCCAGGGTTGGCCTCAAAGTATTTCTTCAATTTGTTGCCAATAGCCACATTCTCGCCGACCGAGGCATCGCTGAAGCGATTCGCCACAATGCATGCCCAGATCATTGGGACATCAGGTACACGCGCTAGTGTATTCACTTCGAGCTGCCGCTCACAAAGGCGGGCCAAGGCGGGTACTACATGGTTGAGGTGGCCTGCCAGACGGTACCATTCTTGTTTCTCGTAGCGGGAGCGCCAGATTGCATCGGCCAAGGCGCCTCGTAACTCGATTGCTGGCTCCGACGATGGCTCGACCGCGTCGACGATCTGCCTCACAGCCCATGAGATACCGCCTGCGTTGTTTCTAGGTTCGGTATGAAGAAGGCCAACTACATCGATAGCGCTGAGCACTGTTGGGAAGAAATCGTAGACAACCGCATATATGACACCGTTTGGCCATTTCGCTGGCTCGCGCAGGATTGAGTCGCTGATGTTACGGATTATCTCCAACTTACCGCATGCGATGAGAGCCTTGACAGCCATTAGTCGAAGAATGTCAGGTTGGACGTCATCGAACGCTATCGAATGTGCAATATCGGCACATACTTCGATCGGCCCCTGCCCTATCGTCTCAAGCAAAAGTTCTCTGACTTCCGGGCTGGTTGGCCTGGCATCCCAGAGCTCGCGGACGACGCTTGCCAGCTCAGCATCTGCCAGCCGACGGACCTCGCTGATCGGTATGTCAAGGCCGCGCCACCCACCCCCGCCATAGGTATCCGCGAACGCTCGCAAGAGCTGGGCGCGAACATCGATCGGCAGCGACCCCGGATCGCCCATGGACAGCAGCGTTTCAGGTTCACGGGCCATCAACTCACGTCGAACGTCATCGTCCCACAATGCAAGCCAGGCAGCTATAGCCTGCATAGACGGAATTACAAGAGGCACGCCATAGAGCACGGCAAATAGCAGTCGGCGTAGTTTTCTTGCTGAAATGCAAGCTTTGCGTAGAGTTCGGAGACGCCGAGCAGCGAGATACTCTTGCACCGAGCGGTGATGGAAACGAACACGGCCGTAGGTTGCTGGGTCAAACAGCGCACGGCGTAGAAGCGCCTGTCGCTCAGCTTCTGTCCAGTCAACCAGGATCTCTGCAGCGTCGAGCACGCCTTCGGCCCGTTCGGCGTCGAGAGCCTGTCCTGGTGAGCGAATCGTCCGCGTGCGGGTCAGCGCAAGCGCCAGGGCTAGCTTCTCGGCACCGCTGCGAGCGCGGTCATCGGACAGAAGATTCTGATCAGCCCGATCCGGGTTGTCCCTCAGCTTGGTAGCCACGTTCGCTTCATGCTGTTCGGCACGGCTACCGAACCGCCCATTCACCCTCCAGGAATTGATCAGCTCCAGAAGGTCCAACGGACGCCGTGCAAAGATCCAGGCATCTTGCCGCCGAATTTCGGCGATCAACGCTGGAACGTCTTGAACACCATGGCTACCTGCGAAGGTTTCGATCTGTCGATCGCTCAGCGGAAGGAGGACCACTACCCGCGGATGCCCCCCAGGCGCAACCCTCTTCTCATTGCTCTTGCGGCCGCCTCCATGCTCGCGCAGCGGGGCCAAGAAGGCCTCATCCGACGGGAGCGATGCGACGGCTGGGTCCGGCGCGATCGGTAGCTTCTCCTGAAAGGTTGCCAGGTCAGATGATGGGCGCCAGTCGTTAGGGCGGCATGAAAGGACAACATTCGTGCGGTGAAAGAGGCCATCCACAGCTTTGGCAAGCCGACCCAACGCTCGCTCAAGTTTTTCCTTTGTAAGCTTCAGTTCGTCTACGGCGTCGAGGAAGAACCAGGCAGACGCCTGGCCTTCAACTTTCCAGGCAGCAAAGGATCGCTCCTGGTCAGGCGACAAAAGCTCCGAGAGAGGCTCTCGGAGCGCCTCCACCGGGATGAAGAAGGCATATTTCCCTTCTTCGAGCAATCTTGCGACTTGCGCGCCCATCTCGGCGGTCTTGCCCGAACCGGCCTCGGCAAGCAGTAGAACACGCGGATGCTGGAGCAGTTCGGCCCAGCCGTCCGCACCCATGAAGCTACGATCGTTCAGATGAGCGAGTAGCTCAGGCGATTCAAGCTCGGCCTGTGTCAAGTCGCGAAATCGGCGAGACAAATCTACGTAGGACATGAGGTCAAGTGTAGAAGAGATCCCTGCGATGGACCTACCTATAATAGAGGAAGGGGGGCTCTCGCGGCCGGGGCTCCCCGCTTCCCTGGCGATCGGGGCGAGGGGCATAACCGTCGGCGCCGACTCCGCTCGCGGAGCCGGAACGAGGCAGGAAGTTCGGCTGGCACCGTTCCGGCACCGTTCCGGATCTGGCCGGCCGGGTGCGGTCGCCATCCTCCGGATCTGGGAGGATCTCGCCGTCGGCGATCCGCCGGTCGGGGTGCTGTGGCATCTCGAAACCGCGCAGCTCCTCTCCGTGCTCCTGCCGGCGATCGACCGCGAGCCGCTCTTCTATCTAGAGGAAGAGCCGGCCTCCGAGGGCTTCCCGCTGGTGGCCGTGTACGGGGAGCAGGGACCCCAGGTCGCCGGGTGGCTCGACCGGTACGAGCCGCGGTGGGCCGAGGGCCTCCACCTGCTGGAGGCGATCGTGCGGTCGCCTTGGGCGCTCGCCACTCTGCTCGAAGCCGCGGGACCGGGCGCGGAGGAGCAGGTCGGGCGTATCCGCGTGCGCAGGCAGACGGCGTAATCGGGAGACCGGAGTGGGGCGGGCGCCCTCCGGGCGCTCCCCCCGCTCGATGGCCTCTCGACGAGGAAGTCCTTGACGCCAGGCGGGGCGCCGGGGAGAGACGCCAGCACGCGCCGCGGCCCCACCACGGCCGCCGGCGGCGCATCCGCCAGCAGGAGCGCAGGACTCGTAGGGGATGCCGGCCCGGCGGAGACGCCCCGCGGTCCCCGTGGCCTGCGGGGCGATATCGTTCAGGACCTGGGGCGTCTCTACCGCCTTCGTCCCGCCTTCGACCTTTAGGTGCGGCTCCCCTGGAGATCGAGCGTTCCGGTGGGCGAACACGGTGCAACAGCTCGTTGTACGGGTTCAACGGCTCGTTGTACCGGTGCAACGTCACGTTGACACGGTGCAACGCTTCGTTGAACCGGTTCAACGGCTCGTTGTACTGGTTCAACGGCTCGTTGTACTGGTCCAACGGCTCGTTGTACTGGTTCAACGTCACGTTTACACGGTCCAACGACTCGTTGTACCGGTCCAACGGCTCGTTGTACCGGTGCAACGCTTCGTTGTACAGGTCCAACGTCACGTTTACACGGTCCAACGACTCGTTGTACTGGTCCAACGGCTCGTTGTACCGGTGCAACGCTTCGTTGTACAGGTCCAACGTCACGTTTACACGGTCCAACGACTCGTTGTACTGGTCCAACGGCTCGTTGTACCGGTGCAACGCTTCGTTGTACAGGTCCAACGTCACGTTTACACGGTCCAACGACTCGTTGTACTGGTCCAACGTCACGTTTACACGGTCCAACAACCCGTTGGACCGGGGGTGGCAGCGGGCTTTTCGGGAGAGAGAAAGCGGGAAGTCCTAGATCCTGCCGTCTTTACCGCAGGGGCGCCGCCTGTAAACTCGGGGAGTCGCCCGTAGCGTCCGCGCCGCCCTCGACCCACCTCACGGCAGGAGATCGCCCCGACTGGGCGCCCAAGAGGGCAGACGGCCGGTCGCTTTCGGGTACGTTCCGGGCGGACCACCCCCACCGGAAGGGTCCCTCACGGTAGACTCCTACCATGCCGATCGCGGTCATCGGGGCGGGAGCGTGCGGGCTCGTGGCGGCGAAGAAGCTTCTCGACCAGGGGCTGAACGTCGTCGTCTACGAGGAGAACCCCGCCCTCGGGGGGAACTGGCGCTTCGGCGCGCCGGGGTCGGCGGTGTATCGCTCGACCCACTTCATCTCCTCCAAGCGGATGACTGAGTTCCGCGACTTCCCCATGCCGGACGACTGGCCGCCGTACATCGGCCACGCCCAGGCCCTGGACTACCTGGAGAGCTATGCCGACCGATTCGGCCTCCTGCCCCACATCCGCTTCGGCACGAAGGTGGCGCACGCGACGCATCGCGCGCAGTCGGGGTGGCGGATCGAAACCGCGGAGGGAGGAAGCGGCCTGCCCGTCCTCTATAAGAACCTCTTCCACCCCAAACTGCGGGACCTCTTCTTCCTCGGCCTCATCCAGCCCAACAGCGGCCTCTGGTTCCTCGCCGAGCTGCAGGCCGAGCTCGTCGCCCGCGCCCTCGCCGCCCCGGCGCCGCGGCTCGCCGCCGCGATCGAGGACCGGCAGGCGACCGGCTACTTCAACTACCTGAAGAGCCCGCGCCACCACCTGGAGGTGGACTACTACCGCTATCAGCGCGACCTCGAACGCCTGCTCCGCCTCGCCCCGGGGAGAACGCGGCGGACGGCCTGAAAGAAGAGCCAGGCCGAGGGGCTGGCACCTCTCAGGCTCCTCGCGCGATCAGAAACAACCCTGCCCCGATGGCGACGGCCCCGAGGGCTCGCGCGACGCGCTCACCGGCCGGCGCGAGACGCTCGACGGTGATGGCTGCCGTCACGACAGCCATCGCGCCGAGGTTCATGATCCCGAGGACCAGGAGGATCCCCATCAGAGGGGCGCAGCAGTGGCCGCAGTGGAGCCCGAGGCGCACGCCGTGTCGCCAGGCCGTGCCGGCGTCGGCCGGCAGCGTACGGTTGCGCCCGGGTGCCTCCCGGCAACAGGCTCGGCAACAGGCCCGGCAGCAGGCAATGCTGCGCGCCTTCCACGCGGTGAGCTGGAGGGAGCCGGAGAGGAGGACGACCATGCCGACCGCGAGCGGCACGGCGCGCGAGAGCGCCGGCTGGCGCATCTCGATCGCCGCCAGGACGACGCCGAGCGGAAAAGCCGCCAGCCCGAGCACGGCCCAGACGAAGAAGTAACCGACGCCCACGAGCGCGGTCAGGCGACCGAGCCGCGCGGCGCCGGCCCGGCCGACGGCCTGGCGGTAGCGGAGAAGCATGGGGACGAGCGCCGGCAGCATCATCGCCACCATCATCACGACCCACATGCAGAGGAACGACGCCGCGGCTCCGGGCCACGTCTGGCCCGGCATCCGCATCCACGCCATCGACATCGTCCAGCCGCCGGGCATCGGCATCCCTCCCGACATGGAGGCGCACCCGTAGACCGAGAGCGCCGCGCTGGCGGCGAAGAGCAGCGCCGAGAGGCTCAAAAAAACTCGCCCCGAGGCTCGATCGGAAGTCATGGCGTGGATCTCTCCTGTCGGCAATCAGCCCGGGTTGTATTCGTCGTGGCGGCGCCACCAGAGGCCCCTCTCGTTGCGGCCCTGGGGAGCGCGGTCGAGCCACGGGTACATGCCCCAGAGCGCGTCCAGGCCGCGCGCGTAGGCGGAATAGGTGTGGTAGACGACACCGTCCGCAAGCACGAAGGCGCTCATGCCCGGCCTCTCGCGCATGTAGGTGGCCGCGTCGACGCCGACACCGGCCGCGACCTCGGCGACCGGTCCCCCGGCACCGGCGTCCGGGGCCAGCGGGCGGCCGGGCCGGTAGTTGTATTCGGAGCCCCCCTCGCGCTGTTGCGTCTCGGTCAACCCGACGTGCCAGTCGAAGTTGAAGTCGCTCTGGGACGAGGACGCCCACGGAAACGTCCATCCCATGCGCCGCTGGTACGCCAGAAGCTTCGCGAGCGGCGCGCGCGACACCGCCCAGAGCATCACGTCATGGTGGGCCAGGTGAACGACGGACCCGTTGAAGCCGTCCGCGATCGCCGAGCAGGAGGGGCAGCCGGCGGTGTAGTCGGGCCCGAACATGAAGTGGTAGACGAGGAGCTGCGAGCGCCCCTGAAAAAGGTCCGCCAGCGCGACGGTCCCCGCCTCGGTGTCGAATCGATACTCCTTGTCGACCCGCACCCACGGCAGCTCCTGCCGCCGCTCGGCCAGCTCGTCGCTCCGCCGCGTGAGCTCCTTTTCCGCCGCGAGCAGATCGAGCCGCGCCGCGAGCCATTCTTGCCGTGTCCCCGTCTTGTGCATCGTCGTCGTTCCGGTCTCCATCACGAGTCTCCTTATCTTGGGGTGTCCGCGGTGGGCGTCACCCTCGGTGGGTTCGTCCTGAAGTAATCTAGACCCGGAAGTCGGAACCGTGGGAGTGACAAAGATGTCGGGATTCTTTTGGACTCGCTGATCACTGCCGCGGCGCGCGCTCTAGCCGTCGGCGATCCTTTGGGCGCGCTCAAGCGGGTCGCGCTCCGCGACGACCCGCCGGCTCTCGCTCTCCGCGGGATCGCGATGGCGCAGCTCGGCGATCTCGGGCGGGCGAAGGAGCTCCTGCGGAGCGCGGCGCGGGCCTTCGGTCCGCACGAGGCGGTAGCCCGCGCGAGGTGCGTCGTCGCCGAGGCCGAGATCGCGCTCGCCGCGCGCGACCTGGGCGGGTCCGGGAAGGCGCTCGACGCGGCGCGGGCGACGCTCGAAGCGCACGGCGACCGCGCCAACGCCGCGCATGCGCGGTACCTCGCGGTCCGCCGCCTCCTCCTCCTCGGGCGCCTCGGCGAGGCCGAGCGTGCGCTCACCGGGCTCGACCCCTCGCCCCTCCCTCCCGCCTTGCGGACCGCCCACGAGCTGGTGGTCGCCGGGATCGCGATCCGACGCCTCCGGACCCAGGAGGCGCGCGCCGCGCTCGCCCGGGCCGAGGAGGCCGCGCGCCGCGCACGGATCCCGGCGCTCTCGGCGGAAGTCGAAAGCGCCCTCCGCGTCCTCGGCGCGCCCGCCGCGCGCCTCTTCGTGCAGGGCGAGGAGCGGCTCCTCCGGCTCGACGAGGTCGAAGCCTGGCTGGCGTCTGCCGCCTTCCTCGTCGACGCCTGCCGCCATACCGTCCGCGAGGGGACCGCGGTCGTCTCGCTCGCCTCGCGTCCGGTGCTCTTCGCGCTCGCCCGCGCGCTGGCCGAAGCCTGGCCGGGAGACGTATCGCGAGACGCGCTCGTCGCGCGCGCCTTCGGAGCGAAGCGCGCCGATGAATCGCATCGCGCGCGGTTGCGGGTCGAAGTCGGGCGGCTGCGGAGGCTGCTCGGGGCGCTCGCCGACGTCAGCGCGACGAAGCGAGGCTTTGCGCTTTTGCCGCGCCGCGCCCACGAGGTCGTCGTGCTGGCGCGGCCCGTCGAAGAGAAGCATGCGGCGGTGCTCGCTTCCCTGGCCGACGGGGAGTCGTGGTCGAGCTCGGCCCTGGCGCTGGCGCTCGGCACGAGCCAGCGCACCGTGCAGCGGGCGCTCTGGTCCCTCGCCGCAGCCGGCAAGGTGCAGGCGTTGGGTCACGGGCGAGCCCGCCGCTTCATGACCCCGCCGGTCGTGGGGTTCACGACAACCTTGTTACTCCCCGCTCCGCTGCCGATGGACTAGGATGAACCGATGAGGGAAGGAAGCGCCGAGATCACCCGCGAGTATGGACCCTTTCCCGGGGTCGACCAGGTGCATGGAGTCACCTATGACGGCCAGAGCGTCTGGTTTGCCGCCGGAGACACGCTCCACGCCTTCGATCCGGCGAGCGGGGAGCCGATCGGCTCGCTGGAGGTCGCCGGGCATGCCGGAATGTCCTTCGACGGCCGGCACCTGTATCAGCTCGCCCTGGACCGCATCCAGAAGATCGATCTCGCGACCGGCCGCGTGATCGCCACGATCCCGGCGCCCGGCGGCGGCGGGGACTCGGGGCTCGCGTGGGCCGAAGGGACGCTCTGGGTCGGGCAATATCGGGACCGGTTGATCCATCAAGTCGATCCCGAGACCGGGGAGATTCTGCGCACGATCGAGTCCAACCGCTTCGTCACCGGGGTCACCTGGGTCGACGGCGAGCTCTGGCACGGCACCTGGGAAGGTGGCGAGAGCGAGCTCCGGCGGGTCGAGCCCCACACGGGAGAGGTTCTGGAGAAGCTCGAGATGCCGCCCGGGGTGAACGTTTCGGGGCTCGAGTCCAATGGCGGCGATCAGTTCTTCTGTGGCGGAGGAGGGACCGGGAAGGTGAGGGCCGTCCGCCGGCCCAGGGAGGAGCACCTCCTTCCCGGACCCTGAATGGAGGGCAGTCCTCCCCGAAGCCCACGAGCGACGAGAACCTCAGCGACTGCCGTTAGTCCCCAGCCGCAGCTGATTGTGGACATCGACGACCCCACGGACCCCCTCGGCCACGTTCTCGGCCTCGCGCTTCTGCCGCCGGTCTCCTACCTTGCCGGTGAGGGTCACTTCGCCGTCCTTGACCTGGACCTCGACCTCGGACGCATCGACGTGGCCGTGCGCCGTCAAACGGTCGCAGACCTCCTCGTGGATGCGCTCGTCGGAGCGCCGGTAGCCCTGCGGGCCGCGGCCGCTGTGCGGACCCGGGGACTCCCAGGTGATCGACTCCGAATCGCGGCTCGTGTCGCGCGCGTATCCGTGCTGCCGAGGGCTGCTCGCCCAACGCTCCCGCCTCCCCTGCCCCTGGACGTGCATCATCGCCTCTTCCGGGGAGAGCTCGTCCGGGGAGAAGTCCCCCATCCCGCCTTCGGGGCCATACTCGTAGCTCCGCTCCCAGTGCGGCTGGTTGGGGTAGAACGGCCCATAGCCATACCCCCGGGTGGGCTGCCCGTACTGGCCGGAGGTGCCTCTCCGACCGTGGTAGATGTCCTTGCTGTAGCCGTAACTGCGCTCTGAGTCGTCCATCCGAGTACCACCTTTCCGGCCGGCGCCAAAGGCGGCACCGCCCGAGAAGGTTAGGTGCAAAGACCGGGCCGGAGAGGAGCCTCCCTCTCGGCTTGATGTCACATACGGCGCCGTATATGCTGTCTTGAGGAGGAGCCCATGTCTCGAACCTCACTCAATCTTCCCCTTGTTCTCAAGGAAGAAGCCGAGCAGCTGGCCGGCACACAGGGAGTTTCCCTCAATCAGTTCATCGTCTGGGCGGTAGCCGAGAAGGTCGGAAGCCTGAAGCATCGTCTCGACGATCCTCGGTATCCTCGCATTGCGTACCGAGTCGGTGCGGCTGGACGACCGGAGCCGGTGCTGCGGGGCACAGGCATCCGTGTCCAGACATTCGTTGTCGCCAGTCAGAGCTGGAAGATGTCCCCAGCACAGATCGCGGAAGAGTACGGGGTCACGAAGGGGCAGGTCGAAGAGGCTCTCTCCTTCTACGAAACGCACCGGGGCGAGATCGAGGCCTTGCTGGCGGACGAGCAGCATATCGAGGCCAGCGCTTCTCGTGCATAGGGTCCGGCTCCACCTCGATGCCGATACTTCCAGCCGTTCTCTTCACCGGGCGTTACTCGATCGCGGGCACGACGTCACCCGCACGCCGACCGCCTGGATGCCCTTCGATGCGAGCGATGAGCATCAGCTCCTCGGTTCCTCAGCCCAGGGGCGAGCCATCTTCACCTTCAATCTCCGCGATTTCGTGCTCCTGTCCAGAGCTCATTCGCACCATCAGGGGATCGTGCTGGCGGCCCAGCGGAGTTGGGCGCTGTCGCACCTGATCGGCGCTCTCGATTACCTGCTTTCCAACTCCGAGGCGCCGGATCTCGTAGGCCAGGTTGTTTGGTTGAGCGCTCACTAAAGCCTGCCGGTTCCTCAAAGCGGCAGGATCTCGTACCCCGGTTCCCGCAGCTCGCTCCCCCGCCGGGCCACGATCAGCGTGTTGCCCCAGCCATGCCGCCACAGGGGAACCCGGCGAAGCGCCCGCCGCAGGGCGCCACGCGGCCCCGGGGGATCGGGCCGGTGCGGGAGGGTCCGGTGCTCCAGGACTTCCAAGCCCGCGGCTTCAAGGAAGCGGACCATGAGGTGGGACTGGGCGACGTGGACGGCATCGGCGTCGGGGACGTAGCCCTCGGAAAGGACGCGGGGGTTCTCCACGCGGTCGAAACGGTGCCGTCCGTCGAGGGCCGAGCGGAGCTGGCGCCAGAGGCGGCGGACCGCCACTTCCAGCCGCCGGCCGGGAGGCAGGCTCGGCGGCATCTCATAGGGAAGATCCCAAGCCGAGCCGACGAGAAGGAGATAGCCGCCCGGCCGCACGATGCGCGCCGCTTCGAGGAGGGTTCGCCCCGGCTCGTGGAAGTGCTCCAAGGCATAGGTCGAGAGCACCGCATCGACACTCCCGGTGGCGACAGGGAGATTCTCGCCGTCCCCACGGAGCCGCATCCCGGGCCGCCCCTGCTCGGCCGCCATGATGAGGGCGGCCGTCGAGACGTCGAACCCGATGTAGCGGCAGCCGGCCGGAATCCACAGCGCGTTCTCACAGGAGCCGCAGCCGAGATCGAAGACCTTCTGCCCGGCTTTCAGATAGCCGAGGAGAACCTGGCGTTCCGGCGAAGCCTCCGGGTTGGCCGCCGCCGCCTGGGCGTAGTAGTCGCGGCTCTTGTCCCAGAAGTCGGCGAGACGGCTCTTTGCCGAGGCTCCAGGAGGCGGGATGGAGGTGGCAGGCGCAGGCACGGGCTTCCTATATCACAGTGGACAAGTAGGGCTCCTTCCTCTATATATGGAGGAGGCGGGGACGCCGGTCCCAAACGGATGGCCCGCAAGGCGGCAGCGGTCTAACCCCGCGGAGCGCCCCCCTCCGATCCTCCCCCCTGACCCAACCGCCTCCGCCCAGGGCGGAGGGACCCGAGGCGGAACGCTGCCTCGAATCCGCAGGGTTGATCCGCCAGGTTCTGTTGCTTCAGGCCTGAAGGGCCGTAATTCCTTAGCGAAGGGCGAAGCCCTGGCGGGCCTCGCGCCGGACCTCCCCTCGCCCGCCGCCCCGACCCCCTAACTCTCTTCCTTCCCCCCCGCTCCGAACCCGAGCTTCGCCCGCGCCGCGGCCAGTCTGGCGATGGGGACCCGGTAGGGCGAGCAGGACACGTAGTCGAGCCCCACCCGCTCGAAGAAGCCGATCGAAGCGGGGTCGCCGCCGTGCTCGCCGCAGATCCCCAGGTGCAGGTGCTCCTTGGTCTGGCGGCCCTTCTCGCAGGCCATGCGGACGAGCTGGCCCACTCCCTGCTCGTCGATGCGGGCGAAGGGGTCGTCGGGGAGGATCTTCTGCTCCAGGTAGTCGGGGAGCCACTTGCTGGCGTCGTCCCGCGAGTAGCCGTAGGTCATCTGGGTGAGGTCGTTGGTGCCGAAGGAGAAGAAGTCGGCGTGCCTGGCGATGCGGTCGGCGACCAGGGCGGCTCTCGGCACCTCGATCATGGTGCCGATCAGGATGTCGAGCTTCATCCCGTGCTCTTGGAGCACCCGGGCGACGACCGCCGCCGTCCGCTCGCGGAGCTTGACCATCTCCTCCTCGGTGCCGACCAGGGGCACCATGATCTCCGGCTGGGCGCTGCCTCCGGCCTGGACCCTCGCGCAGGCGGCCCTTACGATCGCCTCGACCTGCATGTCGTAGACCTCGGGGAAGGTGAGCCCCAGGCGGCAGCCGCGGTGGCCGAGCATGGGGTTGACCTCGGCGAGCGCCGCCGCCCGCGCCTCGACCTCGGCCGCCGGCACCCCCATCTGCTGGGCGAGCTGCGACAGGGCCTTCTCGCCGTGCGGCAGGAACTCGTGGAGGGGCGGATCTAAGAGACGGATGGTGATCGGCACTCCGGGGAGGGCCTCGAAGATGCCCTCGAAGTCCTTCTGCTGGACGAGAAGAAGCTGGCTTAGGGGCTCCGCCCGCTCCTCCGGGGAGCGGGCGAGGATCATCCGCCGCACCCAGGCGATCCGCGCCTCGTCGAAAAACATGTGCTCGGTGCGGCAAAGACCGATTCCCTGCGCCCCGAAGGAGCGAGCGACCGAGGCGTCGCGCGGCGTGTCGGCGTTGGCGCGGATCTTGAGCCGCCGCTCGCGGTCGGCCCAGTCGAGGATCTTGACGAAGGAATCGACCGCCTTGGACGAGAGTCCCTCCTTCTCGATCAGCACCTGGATCACCTCCGACGGGCGCGGCCGGAGCGCTCCGGCGATCACCTCGCCGGTCGAGCCGTCGATCGACATCTCGTCGCCCTCGTGGAGGACGCGGCCGGCCGCCCGCACCTCCCCCGCCTTCTCGTCGACCACCAGCTCGCCGGCGCCGACGATGCAGGGCTTGCCCATGCCGCGAGCGACGACGGCGGCGTGCGAGGTCATGCCGCCGCGCGAGGTGAGAATGCCGGCCGCGGCGTGCATGCCGACGATGTCCTCGGGCGAGGTCTCGGCGCGGACTAAGAGCACCGGCCCGTCTGCCGCCATCTCCTTCGCGCGCTCGGCGGTCAAGGCGATCTTCCCCGCCGCGGCGCCGGGGCCGGCCGGGAGGCCGCGGGCGAGGAGGCGACCGTCAGCCACCGCCTGCTGCTTCTGTTCGAGATCGAAGACCGGCGCGAGCAGCTGCTCCAGGTGCGCGGGCTCGACCCGTTTGAGGGCCTCCTTCTCGTCGATCAGCCCCTCATCCACCATCTCGACCGCGGTGCGGAGCGCCGCCGGGCCGGTGCGCTTGCCGGTCCTGGTCTGCAGCATGTAGAGCTTGCCGTGCTGGATGGTGAACTCGACGTCCTGCATGTCGTGGAAGTGTTGCTCCAGGCGCCGGCAGACCGCCTGCAGGTCGTCGTGGGCGGCGGGGAAGTCGGCACCCAGGCCGCTTTTGCCGTCCGTCGAGAGGATCGGTTTCGGCGTACGGATGCCGGCCACGACGTCCTCCCCCTGGGCGTTCGTCAGGTATTCGCCGAACACCCCGCGCTCCCCGGTCGCCGGGTTGCGGGTGAAGGCGACCCCGGTCGCGCAGTCGTTGCCGTTGTTGCCGAAGACCATCGCCTGGACGTTGACCGCCGTCCCCAGGTGGTCGGGGATGTGGTTCAGGCGCCGGTACTCGCGGGCTCTCCGGTTGTTCCAGCTTTGGAAGACGGCGCCGACGGCGCCCCAGAGCTGCTCTTTGGGATCTTGCGGGAAAGGGGTGCCGTGGGCGGCGATCAGCCCCACGTACTTGCAGGCGATCTCCCCCAGGGACTCTCTCGACAGCTCGGCGTCGGTCAAAACCCCCGCCTTCTCGCGGGCGGCGGTCAGCACCTGCTCGAAATCGTGGCGGGGGACGTTTAAGACGACGTCGCCGTACATCGAGAGCAGCCGCCGGTAGGCGTCCATGACGAAGCGGGGATCGGCGCCCTTGCCGATCCAGGCCTTGACGATCTCGTCGTTCAGGCCCAAGTTCAGGATGGTGTCCATCATCCCCGGCATCGACATCGGGGCGCCGGAGCGGACGGAGACGAGGAGCGGGTTCGCGGGATCGCCGAAACGCTGGCCGAGGCGCTCCTCGACCCGCTGCAAGTGCTCCTCGACCTCCGCTTTGAGGGTTTCGGGATACTGGCCGTCGTGCGCCTGGTAGTAGGTGCAGACCGCGGTCGTGATCGTGAACCCCGGCGGCACCGGGATGCCGAGGAGGCTCATCTCGGCGAGACCGTAGCCCTTGCCGCCCAGGAGCTCTTTACCCTTGCCGCCCCCCTCGGCGGTGTCGCCGCCGAAGGCGTAGATGTGCTTGTCCGCTTTGTCGGCCATCTTGCCGCCCATCGTGCCTACCTCCGAATCCTCGGGATTGTCCCCGTGTCGGCCTCTACTCTATCCAAATCGATCTCGATCGATCTCGCCGTGGAGCCTGCGCGGGAGGAAAGATGGTCTCGGTTCCACCTGCGCTTCAAGCCCGTCAAGCCCGGTTCTTTTCGTAGATGAGCTTCAGGCCCGTCAGCGTCAGCAGGGGATCGACCTCGCGGATGTACTTCGAGCCCGAGGCGATCAGGTCGGCCTGGCCGCCGGTCGCGACCACCGTGCGGACACCGGGGATCTCCGCCATCAGCCGTTCGAGGATGCCGTCGACCAACCCCACGTAGCCGTAGTAGATCCCCGCCTGCATGGCGGTCGCCGTGTTGCGCCCCACGAGCTCGGCGGGCTTCCGGACGTCCACCCGGTAGAGCCGCGAGGCCTGGGCGAAGAGGGCCTCGGCCGAGATCAGGATGCCGGGGCAGATGATGCCGCCCGCGTACTCGCCGGCAGAGTTGACGACGTCGAAGGTGGTGGCGGTGCCGAAGTCGACGACGATGACCGGCGCCCCGAAGCGCTCGCGCGCCGCCACCGCGTTGACGATGCGGTCCGCCCCCACCTCGGCCGGGTTGTCGTAGCGGATGGGCATCCCGGTCTTCACCCCGGGCTCGATGAAGAGCGGCTTCTTGCCGAAGTAGCGCCGGGCCAGGAGGTCGAGGGTCAGGTGGAGCGGCGGCACGACCGAGGAGATGACGACCGCCTCGGCCTTGCGCGGATCGAGGCCGGCGCGGCCGAAGAGCGGCAGGAGGAGGGCGCCGTACTCGTCGGCCGTCCGCTCGCGGTCGGTCGACAGGCGGAAGCTGTCGACCAGCTCCTCACCGCGGTAGACCCCGAACACCGTATTGGTGTTGCCGACGTCGACCAGGACGAGCTCGCGGCCGTCCCGGTCCGGCGGATTCGTTTTCGTCATCGCTCTCGCCATGCGCGCTCCTCCCCCCTACCCCTCGATGACCTCACCGGCCGTCAGGCGCAGCTCGCGGCCCTCTCCGCCAGCGACGTCCAGGAGGAGCATGCCGTGTTCGTCGAAGCCGCGGAAGGTCCCGGTGACCCGCTCGGTACCTCCCTGGCCAGCCTGAGGGACCTGACAAGTGAGGACGTCCCCCGGCCGGTGGATCGAGCGCTCGCGGTAGCTGGCGACGGCGTAGGCGGCGTCCCCCAGATGCTTCAGCTCGCGTTCGACCGCCGACACCAGGTCCCAGGTGAGCCGGGCGAGGGAGAGGTCCTTGGCGTCCGCCGCCACGCTCTCGACTTGCAGGCGGATCGAGGTCGCCCCCGCAGGGGGGAGGTCGGCCGCGGTGTGGCTCAGGTTCACCCCGTATCCCACGACCGCCAGGGCGCAGTCGCCCGGGCGTATGAGGGTCTCGATCAAGATGCCGCCGATCTTCTTGCCGCCGGCGAGGACGTCGTTCGGCCACTTGAGCTCGGGCGGGCTGGGGAGATAGGCGTCGAGCGCCCGGCAGAGCCCCACGCCGACCAGGAGCGGCAAGGTCTGGAGGCGCTCGGGCTCCGCCACCGAGAGGATGCGCGAGGCATAGACCCCCTGGCCCGGCGGCGACGACCAGCTCCGCCCCAGGCGGCCGCGGCCGGCGGTCTGCTCGAAGGCCAGGAGGAGCGCCGGCGGGAGGGCCTGGCACTCGCGGTCGTAGTCGGCGAGGACGGCGCGGGCGAGCCGGTTGGTCGAGCCCACCTGCGCGAGGACGAGAAGGTTCTCCGGCACCCCGGTCGGCTGTTCTTGGACGAGCTCCTCGAGGTAACGGGAGAAGTCCACGGAAAGGTCGGTCGTCGTTGCGTCAGGCATCTTTTTGCAGGGTCTTAAGGATGCGCTCGCGGCGTTCCTTGAGCTCGGCGAGCTTCTTGCGGTTGCCCGCGACCACCGGGGCCGGGGCCTTGGAGAGGAACGTCTCGTTGCCCAGCCGCTCCTCGGCGCGGGCGATCTCCTCGCCCAGCCGTGCGGCCTCTTTCTGCTGACGGTCGCGTTCGGCGGCGGAGAGGCCAACCGGCGCCTCCGCGCCGGCGCTCGCGGCCACCCCGATCTCCACCCCCGCCACGAGATCCCGCCGCGCCCCCTCGCGAGGCGCCGCCAGCGTCACCCCGTCGGCGCGGCAGAGGAAGGCGAGGAGCGGCTGCTGCTCTTTAAGGAAACTCCCCGTTTTCTCTTCCGCCGCCTGCAGGGTGAGATCGATCCCGGCCTTGGGCGCCAGGTTGAGCTCGGCGCGCATCGCCCGCACCCGGGTGACCACCTGGATGAGCGCCTCCATCCCCGCCTCGATCCCTTTCCCTCCCGCCTCCCACGCCGGCTCGCGCTCGGGGTAGGGGGCGAGGCAGATCGTCTGCGGGTGGATCGCCTCGTGGCCGGGGAGACGCTGCCAGACCTCTTCGGTCAGGAACGGCATGAACGGATGGAGGAGGCGGAGGCTGCGGTCGAGGACGGTCAGGAGCACCTCGCCCACCCGCGGCCGCGAGGCTTCCCCGGTGAGCGCCGGCTTCGCGAGCTCGATGTACCAGTCGCAGAGGTCGCCCCAGAAGAAGTGGTAGAGCCGGTTGCAGGCCTCGTCGAAGCGCACCTCTTCGAGGCGCTCCCCCACCTCCCCCGCCACCTTGGAGAGCCGGGAGAGAATCCAGCGCTCGGGCGCCGCGAGCCCGGCGGGGTCCAGGCTGGCGGCGCCGGCGACGACCCTCGCCTCTCCCACCCGCGACAGGCCGAAGCGGGCGGCGTTCCAGATCTTGTTGCCGAAGGCGCGGTAGCCGGCGATTTGGTCCGGGTTCAAGGGGATGTCCCGCCCCGGGCTGTCGAGCGAGGCGAGAGTGAAGCGCAGGGCGTCGGCGCCGTACTCGGCGATCAGGTCGCTCGGGTCGAGCACGTTGCCCTTGGTCTTCGACATCTTCTCACCCGCCGCGTCGCGCACGAGGCCGGTCAGGTGGACGGTCGAAAACGGCACCTTCCCCGTCAGGTGGAGGCCCATCATCACCATCCGCGCCACCCAGAAGAAGAGGATGTCGTGGGCGGTGACGAGGACGTCGGTCGGATAGAAGGTTTCAAGATCTGCTGTTTTCTGGGGCCAGCCGAGGGTCGAGAAGGGCCAGAGGCCGGAGGAGAACCAGGTGTCGAGCACGTCCTCGTCCTGGGTCAACCGGTCGGTGCCGGCCGCCGCCACCGCCTCCTCGCGGGAGCGGGCGACGAAGGTGCGGCCGCTCTCGTCGTACCAGGCGGGGATCTGGTGTCCCCACCAGAGCTGGCGGGAGATGCACCAGGGCTTGATGTGGGTGAGCCAGTGCTCCCAGGTCTTGTCGAAGGTGTCGGGGACGAGCTTCAGGCTGCCGTCCTCGACCGCCGCCAGGGCCCGCGCCGCCATTCCGGAGACGTCCATGAACCACTGGGTGGAGACCAGGGGCTCGATCGGCTCGCCGCCGCGCTGGCTGTGGCCGACGTTGTGGACATGGGGCTCGACCTTGACGAGGAAGCCCTCGGCCTGGAGGCGCTCCACCACCTTCGCCCGCGCCGCGGTGCGGTCGAGCCCGGCGAAGCCCTCCCCCGCCTCGGCCGTCATGCGGCCCTGGCGGTCGATGACCGAGATCCCCGGCAGTCCATGCCGGCGGCCGAGCTCGAAGTCGAAGGGATCGTGGAACGGCGTCACCTTGACGAGGCCGGTGCCGAACTCCTTCTCGACCGCGGCGTCGGCGACGAAGGGGATGCGCCGGCCGACGAGCGGCAGGAGGGCGAACCGGCCCGCCAAGTGCCGGTAGCGCTCGTCCTCGGGATGGTAGGCCACCGCGGTATCCCCCAGCATCGTCTCCGGCCGGGTGGTGGCGACGACGATCCGCTCCCCCTCGGCCCCCCCCTCGACGCGATAGGCGATGTGGTAGAGCTTCCCCTGGACGGTCTTCATCTCGACTTCGAGGTCCGAGACGGCGGTCTCCAGGACCGGCGACCAGTTGACGAGGTACTCGCCGCGGCGGATGAGCCCCTCCTCGTAGCAGCGGACGAACGCCTCGCGGACCGCCTTCGAGAGCCCCTCGTCCAGGGTGAAGCGTTCGCGGGTCCAGTCGCAGGAGGCACCTAGGAGGTCGAGCTGCTCCCGGATGTTCCCGTGGTACTGCTCCTTCCAGGCCCACAGGCGTTCCAGGAAGCGCTCCCGCCCGAGCTCCCGCCGGCTCGTCCCCTCGCTCGCCAGCAGGCGCTCGACCATCAGCTGGGTGGCGATCCCGGCGTGGTCGGTGCCGGGGAGGAAGAGCGAGTTTTTCCCCCGCATCCGCTGCCAGCGGGTGAGGAGATCCTGGGTGGCGGTCATCAGGGCATGCCCGAGGTGGAGCTTGCCGGTGACGTTGGGCGGCGGGATCATGATGCAGAACGACGGCTTGGAAGAGGGCGCCTCGACGACGAAATACCCCGCCTCCGCCCAGCGCCGCTGCCAGGCGGCCTCGTAGGTCCGCGGGTCGAAACGCTTGTCCATCTCCCGGCCAGGCTCGTTCTCCGGGCCGGCCGATGGGGGGGGCACTGGGGTCGTCACTGGGTCGTCACTGGGGTCGTCAAAGGGATGGTCACGCCGCCGTCCTTCCTTTCCTCTGGAGGGCGATCATAATGCGAGACCGGTCTACGGGCGAAAGAGGCGAACCCGCGAGCGACGACATCGCCGCCGAGACGCCGGCCACGCGGGCTCGGCGGACCTCGCGTTACGGCTCCACCACGGCATCCGGCAGATCGTCCTCCACGTTGCGGACGCTCTTCGAGGAGTAGGCGACCGCCGAGACGAGGATGCCGAGGAGGCCGACGAGCGAGAAGAGGAGCCCGATGCCGCGTCCCTTGCCGACCCCGATCAGGGTGCCGAGGCTGCCGGCGAGCAGGCCACCCTCGTTCATCAGCGGCTGGAAAAGGTGGTCGACCAGGGGACCGGCGCACAGATAGGCGAGGGGGATGGCGGCGGTGGCGATGAGGGAGCGCATGGCGAACACTTTCCCCTGGACGCCGGGTTCGACCTTGGTCTGCCAGAGGGCCAGGGACGAGCCGTTGATGATGGGCTGGCAGAAGAAGAAAAAGAAGCCGCAGACCGAGAAGACATAGATCGAGTTGACGCCTCCGGCCAGCAGGATGCAGAGCGCGCCGATCGCCTGGAAACCGAGGATCCCGACCACCTTGCGGCGCGGGCCACCCCAGGCGCTCATCAGCACCCCGCCGACCAGCATGCCGCAGCCGATGATCGAGGAGACGGTCCCCAGGACCGCCGCCGAGTACGAGGAGAGGAGGAAGGGCGCCGCCAGGACCATGACGAAGCCCTGCAGGAAGCTGGTGACGGCGAACACCTTGAGGAGGCCCATGAGGCCCGGCCGGGCCTGGATGTAGGGCAGCCCGAACATCGCCTCCCGCCAGAGCGAGCCGCGCACCTTCTCATCGGCCTGCGAGGGGACGGGACGAGGGAAGCGGACGAGCAGGAAGGTGCTGACGGCCAGGGCATAGGTGACGAAGTCGATGACCACGACCCGCGCGATCCCGAGGGTGACGACGAGGATGCCGGCCAAGAGAGGGGCGACGAGTTGGCCGATGCCGTGGCTCGTCTCGACCATGCCGCTCGCCCTCCCGAGGTCCCGCTTGGCGACGAGGAGGGTGATGGCGGCCGAGTAGGCCGGCCAGCGCACGGCGATGAGCATCGCGAGGATGGCGCTGCACAGGTAGACGTGCCAGATCTGGAGCTGGTGGGAGTAGAGGAGGAGCGCCACCGCGAGGGTGGAGAGCCCCGAGCCCAGGTCGCAGCCGAGCATGACGAGGCGCCGGTCCCAGCGGTCGGCGATCACTCCCGCGAGCGGCGAGATGAGGATCCCCGGCAGAGCGATGAAGAAGGACAGGAGCGCGACCTGGGTCACGGCTCCCGTCCGCTGGTAGAGCCAGACGACGAGCGCGAAACCGCTCAGGCCCGAGCCGATGACCGAGAGCGACTGGCCCAGCCACACCAGCAGGAAAGTTCGGCTGCGCATCAGGGGGGGGATCTCAGTTCGTTCCATTATGCTTTCCATGCATTCTTCCTATCTGCCGTTGTACGAGGGGTCCGGGCGGGACCCTGACCGGAGAGGCTCGGCGAGCGCCGCGGCCCAACCTTCGACGTGAGGGCCGCGAACGATCGAGAAATGGTCGCCGGAGCTGGTCCGGACCTCGACCCCGCCGGCCGCCAGGTCTCCCCAGCCCAGGGTGGAGTCGAGCGCCGATTCCGGGGAGCGGGAGCGGACGAGGAGCAGCCGGCCGGGATACGGCCCCGCCACGTAACGCGCCATGGCGCCCACGTTGGCGGAGAAGACCTCGAACCGGCGGTGTACGGCCGCGAAGTCGAGGTCGGGCGGCAGGATCTGCTCCGCCCGCGCGAAGTCGACCAGAGCGCGCAGCAGCTCGGGACCGCCGAGCGTCGGGATCTCCGCCGGGAGCTCGAGATCACGGCCCGAGACGCCCCAGAGGTCGTGGGCGAACTGGCCGAGGAGGCTCCACTCGTCCGGCACCTCGGACGGGGTCGGCGAGGGAGCGGGGACGTCGATGACGGTCAGGAGCTCGACCGCCTCGCCCCGTCGGGTGAGCTGACGCGCCATCTCGAAAGCCACCAGCCCTCCCATCGACCAACCCGCCAGGCGGTAGGGGCCCTGGGGCTGGACGGTGCGGACCTCCGCCAGGTAGGCGGCGGCCATCGCCTCGATCGTCGGCTCCCTGGTCTCCCCCGCGAGTGCCCCCGCCTGCAAGCCGAACACCGGCTGCAACGGTCCGAGGGCGCGGGCCAGATCGAGATAGCAGAGCACCTCGCCGCCGACCGGATGGACCGCGAAGAGCGGCCGCCGGTCGCCCCCCGGCTGGATCTCGACCAGCGCCCGGCGTTCGGCCGGCTCGTCGCCGTGGCGCAGGAGCGCCGCGAGGCCGGCGACCGTGGGAGCGCGCAGGAGGCTCGCGAGCGGCAGCTCGCGGCCGAGCCGGGCGCGGATTCTCGCCGCCAGGCGGGCGGCGAGCAGGGAGTGTCCGCCGAGGGCGAAAAAGTCGTCGAGCACGCCGACCGGCTGCACCCCCAGGATCTCTTCCCACATCCCGACCAGCCGCAGCTCGAGCTCGTCGCGCGGCGGGAGGGGCAGGCCGGCCCCTCCCCGCTCACCCTCTCGCCCCTGCCATTCCGGCGCCGGCAGCGCCTTGCGGTCCACCTTGCCGCTGGGGGTTCGGGGCAGCGCGGCGAGCGGCACGAACGCCGCCGGCACCATGTATTCGGGCAGACGCTCGCGGAGCTCCCGGCGCAGCTCCTGCAGCGAGATTTCTCCGGCCGGGCCGGCCTCGCCGGCCAGGTAGGCCACCAGCCGCCGGTCGCCGGGACCGGCCTCGCGCACCATCACGACGGCCTCGCGCACCCCCGGGAGCGCCGCCAGGGTCGACTCGATCTCCCCGAGCTCGATGCGGAAGCCGCGGATCTTCACCTGGTGGTCGGTCCGGCCGAGGAAGGAGAGCTCGCCGTCGACCCGGTGGCGCGCCAGGTCGCCGGTCCGGTAGACCCGCCCTCCCGGCTCGCCGGCCAGGGCGGCTGAGGGGTCCGGCAGGAAACGCTCCGCGGTGAGGTCAGGCCGGCCGAGATAGCCCCGGGCGAGGCCCGCGCCGCCCAGGTAGAGCTCGCCCTGGGCGCCGAGCGGCACCGGCAGCAGGTCCGCGTCGAGCAGGTAGGCGCGGGTACCGGCGATGGGGCGGCCGATCGACGGCGCGCTCGCGACCGGGTTCGCGACCGGGCCGCAGGTCGAGTAGGTCGTGTCCTCGGAGGGACCGTAGAGATTGACCACCCGCCTCGCCTCCGGCAGGCGGTAGACCGCTGCCGCGAGAGCGCCGGGGAGCGGCTCGCCGGCGAGGTTCACCGTCCGCACGCCGGGCGGCAGCGCCTCCATCTCCAGGAGCTCCGCGAGAGCGGAGGGGACGGTGTTGATCAGGCTCACCGCGGCCGCCCCCGGAAGCTCCGCGAGCTCCAGGACGTTCTCCACCAGCACGACCGTCCCCCCCCAGGCGAGGGGCCCGAAGAGCTCGAAGACCGAGAGGTCGAAGCAGATCGAGGTGGCGGCGAGCACGCCGGCGAGGTCCGCGGGCGGGAAGGCCCGGCCGATCCAGCGCAGGAGGGCGACCGCGCTCGCGTGGGTCACCGCGACGCCCTTCGGTCTCCCCGTCGAGCCCGAGGTGAAGAGCACGTAGGCGAGACTCGCCGGAAGAGGAGGGGGAAGAGCAGGCTCGCCGTCGCCCAGGCCCCCCTCCCAGCCCGCGTCGAGAAAGACCGGACGGACGCCGTCGACCGGCAGCCCGGCCCGTTCGAAGAGCCCGCGGCGGGTGAGGAGGACCGCCGCCGCCGAGCTCTCCAGCATGAAGGCGAGCCGGCTCGCGGGATAGGCGGGATCGAGCGGCACGTAGGCGCCGCCGGCCGCGAGGATGGCGACGAGGGCGGTCACCAGGTCGAGCGAGCGTTCGAGCAGCACTCCGACCCGCACCTCGGCGCCGACTCCCCAACCGCGGAGAGAACGCGCCAGGCGCTCGGCCCGGCGCACCAGCTCGCCATAGCTCACCGCCCCCGCGCGAGCGAGCACCGCGATCGCCTCCGGCGTGCGCGCCGCCTGGGCGGCGAAGAGCGGGTAGAGCCCCGAGTCGGCAGCCGGTTCCACCCGGGTGTCGTTCCACTCGACGAGCAGCTGCGCGAGCTCCGCCGGGTCGAGGAGCGGCAGCCCGGAGAGCGGCCGTTCCGGTCTCTCGGCGACCCCGGCGAGCAGCCGTTCGAGCCGGCCGTGGAGACGCCGGATCGTCGTGGGGTCGAAGAGGTCGGTGCTGTAGCTCCACAGGCCCGCGCTCCCCCCTTCGCCCTCGGCGAACGACAGGCTGAGGTCGAACTTGGCGGTCGTCTCCTCCGCCGCTTGGGCCTGCGAGGTCAGGCCCGCCAGGCGAGCCTCGCCCCGCGGCGCGTTCTGGAGCGCGAAAAAGACCTGGAAGAGCGGCGAATGGCTGGTGCTCCGCTCCGGCCGCAGCTCTTCTACCAGCTTCTCGAAGGGCATCTCCTGATGCGCCATCACCGAGAGCGACGTCTCGCGCACACTCGCAAGGAGGCGGGTGAAGGAGTCGTCGCCCACCCGGATGCGGAGGACGAGAGTGTTGACGAAACAGCCGATCAACCCTTCGAGCTCCGGATGGTTGCGCCCCGCGATCGGCGTCCCCAGCCCCAGGTCTTCCTCGCCGCTCCAGCGCGCGAGGAGTGCCGCGAAGCCGGCGAGGAGCACCATGAAAGGGGTCGCCCCATGGCTCCGGCCGAGGGTTCGGAGCCGCGCCGCGAGCCCCTCCGGGAGCGCGAACGGGAGCGCCGCGCCGCGCCAGGACTGGACCGCCGGCCGCGGCCGATCGGTCGGCAGATCGAGGCGTGGCGCGAGACCCGCAAGCTGCTGCCGCCAGAAGGCGAGCTCCGCCGCCAACCGCTCGCCGGTCAGCCGGCGGCGCTGCCAGACGGCGAAGTCGGCGTACTGAAGGGAAGGCTCGGGGAGAGGGGAGGCGCGGCGGGCGAGAAAGGCGCCATAGACCTCACCCAGCTCGCGGACGAGGAGCGCCATCGACCAGCCGTCCGCGACGATATGGTGGAGGGTCAAGAGAAGCAGGTGATCCCAGACGCCGAGCCGCACGACGGCGGCCCGCAGGAGCGGACCGCGGGCGAGGTCGAAGGCGCGCGCCGCCTCCTGCCGCGCCAGGCGCTCGGCCTCGGCCGCTCGCGTCCCACCCGCGAGCCCGCCGAGCCCGCCGAGCCCCCCGAGATCGACGAGGGGCAGCGGGAAGGGAGCGGGAGAGTGGACGGCCTGGAGCGGCTCCCCGTCGGGCTCCCCGAACGTGGTGCGGAGCACCTCGTGGCGGCGCACGACCTCGGTGAAGCTCCGGGCGAGGACCGCGAGGTCGAGAGGTCCCGACAGCCGCGACGCGCTGTCGAGGTTGTAGACCGGACTCTCCGGGGCCATCTGGTAGAGGAACCAGAGCCGCTCCTGGGCGAACGACAGCGGGCAGGGACCGGCGCCCGCGCGCTTCGCCGGCAGCTCCTCGGTGGGTGCCGCGGCGGCCACCCCCCGCTGGCGCAGGAGCTGCTGCAGGAGGAGGGTCCGTTCCGCCGAAAGCATGTCGATCGCCATCCGTCTCGTCCCTAGCCGCGGGTCTCGACGAGGCGCTCGCGGACCTCGTCATCGGAGAGGGTGAGGACGTCCAGATAGACGGCCGCGATCTCGTCGAGAAGCTCGCGTCCCCCCGCGAGCGCCGCGGTCGCCGCGGTCAGCCGGGAGACGGTGGGCTGCTCGAAGAGGACGCGCACCGGCAGGGTGACCGAGACGATCCGGCCGAGGCGCGCCACGACCTGGGTGGCGAGGAGCGAGTGCCCGCCGAGGTCGAAGAAATCGTCGTCGGCACCGATCCGCTCGACGCCCAGAACCTGCGACCAGATGCTCGCGACCAGCCGTTCGGCCGCCGAGCGCGGCGCCGCGAACGGGCGTTCGAGCTCCGGCCGGGAGGAGCCGGGATCCGGCAGGGCCCGGCGATCCACCTTGCGGTTGGGGGTCAAGGGCAGCGCATCGAGCACGACGAAGGCGCTGGGAATCATGAAGTGCGGCAGCCGCTCGCCGAGGAAACCGCGGAGGCTCCCCACCCCGGGCGCGTCGGCGGTGACGAGGTAGGCGACGAGCCGCCGGGTGCTCTGGCCGCCTCCCGGGCCGTCCTCGCGCGCCATGACGAAGGCCTTTTCCACCCCCGGGAACTGCATGAGGGCCGCCTCGACCTCGCCGGGCTCGACCCGGAAGCCGCGGATCTTCAGCTGGTGGTCGGTGCGGCCGAGGTACTCGATCGTCCCGTCCGCCAGGTAGCGGGCGAGGTCTCCCGTCCGATAGAGACGGGCGCCGGGCGCGCGGCCCACCGTGTCCGGCACGAAGCGCTCGGCGGTGAGGTCGGGGCGGCCGAAATAGCCCCGCGCGAGGCAGACCCCGCCGATGTGGAGCTCTCCCGTGACCCCGACCGGCACCCGTTGGCCGATCTCGTCCAGGAGCTCGATCCGGGTGTTGGCGATCGGCCGGCCGATCGGCGGATAGACCGGCCAGCGCCGGGGCTCGCCTTCCAGGGTGTAGGCGGTCACGACGTGGGTCTCGGCCGGGCCGTAGTGGTTGTGAAGGCGCCGCGCCGGGAGCCGCTCCAGGAGCTCGACCATCGCGCCGCTCACCTGCAGCTGCTCGCCGGTCGTCGTAAGATCGCGGAGCGGCGGCAGCGGCACGCCGCCCCCGACATAGAGCTCGGCCAGCTGGTGCAGCAGCGGCACCGGCAGAATGGCCCGTTCGATGCCGGCGCGGGAGAGCTCCCGGGCGAGGCCGCCGACGTCGCGCCGCAGCTCCTCGGAGATGAGTGCGAGCTTGCCCCCCGAGGCCCAGCAGGTGAACATCTCGGCGAAGCTCACATCGAAGCTCAACGAGGCGAACTGGAGGGTCGTGAGGCCCGGCGGGATCTCGGTCAGGTACCACTGGACGAGGTTGACCAAGGCGCGATGCGGCAGGGCGATCCCCTTCGGCCTGCCGGTCGAGCCGGAGGTGTAGATGAGGTAGGCCAGGTGGTCGGCGACGGTCAGCCGGACAGGGTCGTCGTCCTGCTCGGGGATCGCATCCTGCCAACCGCGGTCGAGCGCGATCACCTGGGCCGCGCTCGCCGGCAGGCGGCCGGCGGTTTCGCGGCTCACCAGGAGGAGCGGCACGTGCGCGTCCTCCAGCATGAAGGCCAGCCGCTCGCTCGGGTAGGCGGGATCGAGGGGGACGTAGGTGCCGCCCGCCTTGAGCACCGCGAGGACCGCGATCACCATCGCGGCCGAGGAGGCCTGAACACAGATCCCGACCGGGACGTCCGGGCCGACCCCGCGGCGCCGCAGCTCGTGGGCCAGCCGGTTGGCGAGGGCGTTGAGCTCGCGGTAGGTGACCTCCTCTTCGCCTTCGACGACCGCGATCGCCGCGGGATCTCGCGCCACCTGCCGCTCGACGAGCTGCTGGACACACTCGACGCCGGACGCGCTCCCGGCGGGAGCGAAGGGGTTGGCGGTGCTGTTCCATCCCTCGATCTGCAAGCGTTCGCGCTCGCCCAAGAGCGGCAGCCCGGAGACGCGCTGCCCGGGATCGGTCGCGGCGCTCGCCAGAAGCTCGGCCAGATGGCCGCCGAGACGGTCGATCGACAGCGGGTCGAAGAGGTCGGAGTTGTACTCCAGCCAGCCGGCGACCTCTCCCCCGCTCTCCTCGACGGTGAGCGTGAGGTCGAACTTGGCCGTCGTCACCGCCGAATCGACGGAGCTCATGACGAGCCCCGGCAGCTCGAGCCGCTGCTGCGGCACGTTCTGGAGGACGAACATCACCTGGAAGAGCGGCGAGTGGCTGAGGCTCCTCTCCGGCGCCAGCTCGAGGACCAGCTTCTCGAACGGCAGATCCTGGTGGGCATGGGCGGCGAGCGCCACCTCACGCACCCGCGCCACGAGCTCGGCGAACGTGGGATCGCCCGCTAAGTCGGTGCGGAGAACCTGGGTGTTGACGAAAAAGCCGATCAGCCCTTCGAGCTCCTCGAAGCGCCGCCCGGCGATCGGGCTTCCCACGCTCACGTCCGCGACCCTCGCGTAGCGCGCGAGGAGGGCGTTGAAGCCGGCCAGGAGGACCATGAAGGGCGTCGCCCCCTCGTGGCGGCTGAGCTGCCAGAGCTCGGCGGTGACGCCGCGCGGCAGCCGCAGCGAGCGCACCGCTCCCCGGAACGATTGCCGGGCCGGCCGCGGCCGGTCGAGGGGAAGCTCGAGAAGAGGAGGGAGGCCGGCGAGCTGGTCGCGCCAGTAGGAGAGCTCCGCCGCCAGCACCTCGCCGGCGAGCCAGCTCCGCTGCCAGACCGCGAAGTCCACGTACTGGGCCGGCAGCTCGGGGAGGACGGAGGGGAGGCCGGCAGGATCGGCGGCGAAAGCCTGGTAGAGCGCGGCGAGCTCGCGGACGAGGACGACCGTCGACCAGCCGTCGGAGATGATGTGGTGCATGGAAACCGCGACCAGGTGCTCCTCCGCTCCCAGCCGCACGAGGGCCGAGCGCCAGAGGGGACCGCGGGCGAGGTCGAAGGGTCTCTGCTCCAGCTGGTGTGCGATCGCGATCGCCTGGTCCTCCCGCCCGGCCAGCCGGGAGAGGTCGATCACCGGCAGGGCGAGCTCGGCAGCCGGCCGGATCACCTGGGTGGGGATGCCCTCCTCGGCCGGGAACACCGTGCGCAGAGCCTCGTGCCGGCGCTCCACCTCGGAGAGGCTCCGCGCCAGCGCCTCGACCGCGAGCCGGCCCGACACCCGGAGCGCGAGAGGCACGTTGTAGAGCGGGCTGCCGGGTTCGAGCTGGTCGATGAACCAGAGCCGCTGCTGGGCGAACGACAGCGGCAGCCGGCCCGTCCGCGCCACCGAGACGAGCGGCGGCACGGTCCGCCCGCCGCCGGCGGCGAGCGCCGTCTCGACCTCCCCGGCGAGCCCGGCGACGGTCGGCGAGGTGAAGAGCGCCCGGAGCGGCAGCTCGATCTTGAAAGCGGTACGCAGCCGCGAGATGACTTGGGTGGCGAGCAGGGAGTGCCCGCCCAGCTCGAAGAACTGGCTGTCCGTCCCCACCCGGGCGACGCCCAGGACGTCCGACCAGATCCCCGCCACCACCCCTTCGATCGGGGTCCGCGGCGGCAGGAAGGCCGCGGCCTCCTCGGTGCTCCGCTCGCGGCTCGCGAGCGCCCGCCGGTCCACCTTGCCGTTGGGGCTCAAAGGGAACGCCGTGAGGAGGGTGAAGGTGGCGGGAACGAAATGGGCGGGCAGCCGCTCGGCCAGGAAGCGGCGGAGCCCTGCCGGCGTGGGGTTCAAACCTTCCGCCGGCACCACGTACGCCACCAGCTGCCGCTCTCCGGGGGCGATCTCCGGGGCCAGCACCACGGCCTGCCGGACCTCGGGATGCGCCGCGAGCGCCACCTCGATCTCACCCGGCTCGATGCGGAACCCGCGCACCTTGATCTGGTCGTCGGCGCGACCGAGGAAGGCGACGGTGCCCTCCGGCCGATAGGCGGCGAGGTCGCCCGTGCGGTACATCCGCGCCCCGGGCTCGACGCCCCAGGGATCGGGCAGGAACCGCGCGGCGGTCAGGTCGGGATTGCCCAGGTAACCGCGGGCGAGGCCTTCCCCTCCCAGGTAGAGCTCGGCGGCGACGCCCCGCGGCGCCGGCTGCCCGAAGACGTCGAGCAGGTACAGGCGGCTGCCGGCGAAGGGGCGGCCGATGGGGACCACCCCCGGGCTCGCGACGTCCCCGGCGCGCGCCTCGAAGAAGGTGCTGTCGATCGAGGCCTCGGCCACGCCATAGGAGTTGATGACCCGGGTCTCGGGTCCGCCGAGCGCGAGGAACCGGGTGTACTCCTCCCCGTACCAGACATCCGACCCGGCGACCAGGAGGCGCATGAAGTCGAGCCGCTCGCCGCGCTCTTCGAGGTAGGCGGCGAGAACGCGGAGGACGGCCGGCACGAACTCGGCGGAGTCCACTTTCGCCCGGCGCATGAGCTCGTACAGACGCTCCGGGTCGAGCAGGGTCTCGCGCGGGCAGATGACCAGCGCGCCGCCGGAGCAGAGGGCCCGCGTCAGGTCGCCGACGAAGACGTCGAAGGAGGCGCTCGCCATCTGCAGGTGGCGGGTAGGGTGGGAGCGCAGCCGGTAGGCGTCCTCCCAGGCCAGGTAGGTGTTGCCGAGGCTTCTGTGGCTCGCCATCGCCCCCTTGGAACGCCCCGTCGAGCCCGAGGTGTAGACGACGTAGGCGAGGCCGTCGACCGGTGTCTCGACCGGCATCTGGACCGGCGTCTGGACCGCTAGGGCGGTGGGACGGTCGGCGGGCGCGAGCGCCAGGAGCTCTGCCGGCGAGAGGATCGGAACGGCGACGGTGAGCCTGCCGCTCACCTCGGGCTCGGCGAGAAGGAGGGCGGCGCGGGAGTCCTCCAGCATGAACCGCAGGCGCTCGTCGGGATAGTCGGGGTCGAGAGGCACGAAGGCGCCCCCGGCCTTGGCCACCGCCAGCAGAGCGATCATCAGGACCGGCGAGCGCTCCAGGGCGACCCCGACGAGGACGTCGGGACCCACCCCGTGGCCGCGGAGGAGGCCGGCGAGGAGATCCGACTGGCGATCGAGTTCGGCGTAGGTGAGGCCGGCGGCGGGACCGAGGACCGCCAGCGCCTCCGGCGTCCGCTCCGCCTGGGCCGCGAACAGCCGGTGGAAGCGGAGCTCGCCGGCGTGGGCCGCCCGGGTGTCGTTCCACTCCCGGCTGAGCTGTTGGCGCTCGGCGGCGGAGAGCGGGACGAAAGCGTCGTGCGGCGCCTCGGGCTCGCCGGCCAGGGCGGTGAGCGCCGCCAGGTAGTAGCCGGCGAAGAGCGAGACCTGCTCGGACCCGAGCTCGCGGGTGTCGTGCTCCAGGTGCAGGTTGATCTCCTGCGCGGCCAGGCCGACTCCGAACTCGGCGAAGAAAGGCAGGTTCGTCTCCCCCGTCACCTCGGCTTCCAGGAGGTCCACGCCGGAGACGTCGACGAGCCCTTCGAGCACGTGGAAGTGGGTGTAGTTGAAGGCGGTCTCGTAGAGCTGCCGGCCGCCGGTCAGGCGCTGCAGCTCCGCCATGGGAAACCAGCGGAAAGGCAGCATCTCGCGCTGGGCATCGAACGTCTGGCGCAGGAGGTCCAGCCAGCTGCCGCCCGAGAGGGTGAGCCGCAGCGGCAGGGTATTGAGGAAGAGCCCGAGCAGCTGATCGGTGTCGGAGGTCTCCGGGCGGCCGTTTTCGACCAGGCCCGTCTGCACGTCGCGGCGGCCGGCGAGCGCCGAGAGCACCTTGAGGTGCGCCACGAGGAGGACGCTCTTGAGGGGGACTCCGGCGGCATGGGCGAGCCCCCACAGGCGGTGGGACAGCTCGATCGGGATCGGCACCGCGAAGAACCGGACGCCTTCCCGCTCCCCCGGAGCGGCGGCACGCCGCGGCCAGCGGTCGAGGCGCGTCGCCGTGCCCGCCTCCAGCTTGTCGGTCCAGTACGTCCGCGCCGTGCGCGAGGCGAGCGCGGCGCGCTCGCGGACGATGAAATCGCGATAGGTCGTCTCCGGGGGCGGGGCGATCCGCGGCGCGCGCTCCTCGAGGCTCGCGAGGTAGAGCTCGAAGAGCTCGGCCAGGAAGACCGCCGCGCTCCAGCCATCGAGGATGGCGTGCGGGTGGCTGACGGTGAACTGGAACGTCTCGTCCGGCCGGCGGTGGACGTGGACCCGCAGGAGGGGCGGACGGGACCACTCGAAGGGCCGCCGTTTCTCGACCGCGAGCCAGGCGTCGATCCAGCGCGCCGCGGCGTCGGGCGACAGGTGGCCGAGATCCTCGACGGTGAACGGCACGGCGACCTGCCGATGGACGATCTGGAGCGGCTCGCTCCAGCCCGCGAGGTGGAGCGAGGTGCGGAGGATCGGATGGCGCTCGATCACCTGGCCGAGGGCGGCGGTCAGGGCGAGGACGTCGAGGCGCCCGCGGAGGTGATAGGTCGAGGTGTCGTGGTAGACCGCGCTCTCCGGTTCGAGCTCCATGTGGAAGAGCATGCCGGCCTGGAGCATCGCCAGGGGGTAGGCGTCCTCGGCGTCCTCCGGCAGCCGCGCCCGGTCCTCGGCGGTGACGAGGGAGAAGGGGGCGCTCTCCCACGTCGGCTCCGCCGTCCCGCCGGTCAACCGCGCTCCGAGGGCGGCGATCGTGCGGTACTGGAAGAGGTCCTGGACGGTCATCTCCATCCCCCGTGCCCGCACCTTCGCCACCACCTGCACGCTGCGGATCGAGTCGCCGCCGAGCTCGAAGAAGTTGTCTTCGAGGCCGACCCGCGAGAGGTGGAGCACCTCGCCCCACACCGCGGCGAGCGTCAGCTCCTCCGGCGTGCGCGGCGCGATGAACCCTCGGCCGCTCAGGAGCTTTCCCTGCTCCGGGTGCGGCAGGGCACCGCGATCGACCTTGCCGGTCGCGCCGACCGGCAGCTTGTCGAGGCTGACGAAGAGCGCCGGGAGCATGTACTCGGGCAGGCTCTGTTCCAGGAAGGTGCGCAGCTGGGTCACGGTCGGCGCCTGGCCGGGCCGCAGCACGAGGTAGCCGACCAGGCGTTTGCCGCCCGCCTCATCTTCGCTCGCGGCGACCGCCGCCACCACCGCCTCGCGCACCGCGGGATGTTCGAGGAGCGCCGCCTCCACCTCTTCGAGCTCGATGCGGAAACCGCGGATCTTGACCTGGTGATCGGCGCGACCGAGGAACTCCAGGCTGCCGTCCGGCCGATAGCGCACGCGGTCCCCGGTGGCATAGAGCCGCTCGCCCCCGGCCCGGCTCCAGGGATCGGGGAGCCAGCGCAGGGCGGTGAGCTCCGGCCGTCCCAGGTAACCCCGAGCGAGGCCGGCGCCCGCCATGTAGAGGTCCCCCGGCGCGCCGGTGAGAACCGGCCGCAGCTCGCGGTCGAGGACGTAGGCGCGGGTGTTGGGGATGGCGCTCCCGATCGGGACCATGGGCTCAATCCGCTCCGCGACGAGGTCAGAGACGGTGCTCCAGACCGTCCCCTCGGTCGGCCCGTACTCGTTGTAGAGACGGGCCTCCGGACGCAGCCGGCGGTGCCGGCGGACCAGCTCCGCCGGGCAGGCCTCGCCGGCGACGATCACGGTGCCCACCGAAACGAGCTGCGCGATCCGCTCGCTCTCCAAGAGAGACGAGTAGAGGGTGGGCAGGCAGAGATGATGGGAAGGCCGCCGGCCGCCGATCAGCGCGGCGAGGCCGTCCGGGTCGAGTTGGAGCCCCTCCGCCGGCAGCACCAGCTCGCCGCCGTAGCAGAGAGTCCAGAAAATTCCGGCGACGCTGCTGTCGAAGGCCACCGAGGAGGTGAGCAGGAAGCGCTCGACCGGTTCGGGGTAGACGAGGGCGCGGGCCGCCGTCGAGTGGAGGAGGTTGCGGTGGCTGACGACGACCCCTTTGGGCCGGCCGGTCGAGCCCGAGGTATAGATCAGATAGGCGGCGTTGTCCGGCGCGGTCCAGACGGTCGGAGCGGAGGTCGAGCGCGCCGCGACCTCGGGCCACTCGGCGTCGAGGCTCAAGGAGCGGCGCGAGGAGCGCGGCAAGCGACCTTTAAGCGACTCCGAGATGAGGACGAGCGGCGCCGCCGCGTCGTCCAGGATCATCTGCAGACGCTCGGTGGGCGTCGCCGGATCGATCGGCAGGTAGGCGCCGCCCGCCTTGAGCACACCGACGATGGCGATCATCAGCTCGAAGGACCGCTCGAGGAAGAGGCCCACCCGGACCTCGGGACCGACCCCGAGCGAGCGCAGGTGGTGCGCCAGCTGGTTGGCGCGGGAATCGAGATCGCCATAGGTCAGCTGCTCGCCCGCGAAGCCGATCGCCGGGGCGGCCGGCCTCAGGGCGGCCTGAGCCTCGATCAGCTCGTGGATCGACCGTGCGGTGGGTAGCGGCGCAGCGGTCCGGGCGAAATCTTCGAGCAGCAGCCGCCTCTCCTCGGGACCGATCCCCGAGAGCGCGTCGAGGCGCGCCTCCGGATCCCGGAGAACCTCCGCCAGAAGGGCCTCCAGCTCCTCGGCGAAGCGGGCGACGTCGGCGGTCGCGAGGCAGGCGGCGTCGTAGTGCAGCTCCGCCGTCCACCCTCCCGCCGCGAGCACGGCGCAAAGACGCAGGCGGAAGCGATCGGTGCAGACGTGCTCCCGGCGCGCGGCGAAACGGACCGCGCCGGCTCCGATCTCCACCCCGGTTTCCCGCAGCTCGCAGACGAAGGGCAGGAACGGCTCGACCTCCGGGTCGTAGCCCAGGAGCTCGGACCAGCGGAAGCAGTCCTGGCTCTCGTCGGCCCGTTGCACCTCTCCCGCCAGCTCGGCCAGGAGCTCGCTGAAGCGCATCTCCGGACGCGGCGAGCCGGCGACCGGCAGGTACTGCGCGAAGAGTCCCGGCGCGCGCTCGATCTCCGGGTAGCGGCGCCCCGGGAGGCCCGCGCCGAGGAGGATCTCGGGCTGGTCGAGCAGACGCCCGAGGAGCACCGCGAAGGAGGCCAGGAAGACGTCCAGCCGCGTGCAGCCGGAGCGTTCGGCCAGGGCGTCCAGGTCCGCCGGAGAGATCCCGTCGAGCCGCCGACACACGACGGCGGGAGCGAAGGCGGCGTCTGCGGCAGGGGCGCTCTCCCACGGCAGATGCGACGAGACGGCGACCGGCAGCCGCTTGCGGCGCCAGAGCTGCCGCGCCTCCTGCGTCTCCTCCGCTTCCGTGATCTCGTGCTGCCATTCGGCGAAGTCGGCGTACTGCATGGGCTCGTCGTCCCCCAGAGCAGGCGCCGTGGCGGGCACCGCGCCATACTCCCGCGCGATCTCCGTCACCAGGGCCTCCAGGGTGACGGCGTCGGCGCAGAAGGCCGGGAGGCCGAGGAGGAGGACGTGCCGCGCGACGTCGAGCGCCACGAGGCTCGCGAGGAGAGGTCGGCCGCCCCCGACGTCCAAGGGTCGCGTGGAGAGCCGTTCCCAGAGGGCATCGAGCTCCCTTTCCTGCTCGCCCGGCGCGAGAGCGGTGAGGTCGACCGGCTCCATCTCCTGGCGCGCCGGGTCGGCGATCACCTGCACCGGCACCGTCATTCCCGGCAGGCAGCAAAGGCCGGTACGCAGGATCTCGTGGTGCTCGACGACCGCGGAGAGCGCCGCTAAGAGCGCCGCGCGGTCGAGCTCGCCGTCGATCGTCACCGCGACCTTCGCCCGGTAGGGGCCGGACACCGCCGGCGACAGGGCCCAGAGATGCCGCTGTTGCGCCGAAGTCCGGAATCCTGAGAGAACCTCTTCTTGTGCTTTCACGAGTGTACCCTCCTGCGACGAGCTCAACCGCTGATCGGCTCGGTCATGGAAACGACGATCCGTCGGGCGCCGCGATAGGGCTCACGGCCGTGGGCGACGGAAAGGTTGTCGAGCAGCAGCACGTCGCCGTTCTGCCAGGGGAAGTACACCTTCTCCTGCTCGTAGGCACGGCGGATCTGTTCGACCGCCGCGGGGTCGATGGGGCCGCCATCGCCGTAGTAGGTGTTGTAGGGGAGATCCTCCTCCTTGAACTCGGCGAGGAGCGCCTGCCGCATCTCCGGCTCCTGGGAGGTGACGTGGAAGAAGGCGGCATGATTGAACCAGACGGCCTCGCCGGTCACCGGGTGGTACCGCACCGCCGGCCGGATCTGGCGCGTGCGCAGACGGTCGCCGTCTTTCCACTCGCACTCGATGGCGTTGGCGCGGCAGTAGGCCTCGACCTCGTCCCGGTCCTGGGTCTGGAAGACGTCCTGCCAGGGGAGCCCCAGGCCATCGTTGTAGTTCCGGACGTACATGACCTGCCGGTCGACGAACGACTGCCGGATCGCGGGATCGATACGCTCGAAGACGCGGCGAACGTCGGCGATCGGCGTCTCTCCCCCCTCGGCCGACGCTTCGAGACAGCAGAAGTAGAGCTTCCGCGCGAAACGAGCCCAGTAGGTGCCCTCGTTGTGCATGTGGATCCGCTGGTCCTCGGGGTAGATGGTCGAGACGTAGACCCCCGAGCTCACCGTGGTGCGCGGCGTCGAGCGGTCGCGGTACTCGAGCGGCTCGCCCTCCGAGGTGGCGGCGACGAGTTGGGCGAAGCGCTCCGGCGTCGAGATGCCGAAGCCGCGGAAGAGGAGCGCCCGGTGGGCCAGCAGCAGGTCCGTCACCTCCTCGCCGTGGTGGGTCGCCCAGTTGCAGAGGTCCAGGCCCTCGACGGCCGGCTCGACCAGAAGCGGGATCCGCTTGCCGGGCAGGAGCTCGCGGGTGGAGATCAGGTGGCCGGCGGCCACGGTGACGGACTTTCGTTCGGGGCGTTTCATCGCCCGTGGGGCGCTGACGGTGCTCATGACTCATCATCCTTTCCATCGGCACGCAGCGCCTTGCGGCGGGTCGCTCGCATGCGCGAGCCGATCACTTGGGTCATCTTTTCCTGCTGGGCCTCGCGCCGCTTCTGCTCCACGGTCTCCGCCTCGGCCACCAGCGCTTCGAGCCGGGTCTCGCGGCGGGCCGCGAGCTGCTCTAAGAGCCAGAGGAAACGGAGCTCTACGGCTTCGATCGTCGCGGCGTCGAAGAGGTCGGTCGCGTACTCGAACGAGCCGCGCAGCCCGCCCACCGCCTGGACGAGGTTCAGGGCCAGCTCGAACTTGGTCATCCCGGGATCGAAATCGAACGGATGGAGGACCAGGTCGGCGATCTTCGCTTCCGGCATGGGCGCGTTCTGGAAGTTGAACCAGACCTGGAAGAGCGGCATCTGGCCGAGCTCGTAGTCGACGCCGAGCGCATGGACCAGCTTCTCGAAGGGCAGGTCCTGATGGACGTAGGCGCCGAGGGCGACGTTTCTCACCCGTCCCAGGAGCTCGCTGATCGTGGGGTTGCCGGCCAGGTCCGTACGGAGGACGAGGACGTTCAGGAAGAAGCCGATGAGCCCTTCCGTCTCGTCACGGTTGCGGCCGGCGATCGGGCAGCCCACGACGACGTCCGACTGGCGCGAGTAGGAGTAGAGCAGGACGTCGAACGCCGTCGCGAGGAGCATGAACAACGTCACCGCCTCCTCGCGGCTCGCCACTTCGAGCTTCGCGGTGAGCTCGGGCGAGACGACGAACCGGCGCGTGGCGCCCCGGCGCAGCTTGCCGTCGCGGCGGGGACGGTCGAAGGGCAGCTCGATCACCGGCAGGGGCAGGGCGAGCTGCGCCGTCCAGTAGTCCAGGAGGTCGGCGAGCGGCTTGCCTTCCAGCCAGGCGCGCTGCCAGACGGCGAAGTCGGCGTATTGGACGGCGAGCTCCGGCAGGGCCGGCGGCCGGTTCTCGGCGAAGCTGCCGTAGAGCTCCGCCAATTCGAGCACCAGGACCCTCGTCGACCAGAGATCGAAGACGATGTGATGGACGGTCATCAGCAGCACGTGCTCCCCGGCGGTCAAGCGGAGCAGGAGCGGCGCGAGGAGGGGGCCGGTCGTGAGGTCGAACCGCCGTGCCGCCTGCTCGCGTGCCAGGCGCAGAACCTCGGCCTCGCGGGAGGCGAGGGCGAGCCCCTCCAGGTCGATGCCCGGGAGCGGCAGCGGCGCGGCCGGCACGACGACCTGCGCCGGCATGCCGTCGCGGAGCGGGAAGGCGGTGCGGAGGACCTCGTGCCGGCGCACGATCTCGACGAAGGCCCGCGCCAACGAGCCGGCCTGAAGCGCCCCCTCGATACGCACGGCGAGCGGCACGTTGTAGGCCGGATCGCCGGGCTCCAGGTGGTCGACGAACCACAGCCGTTCCTGGGCGAAGGAGAGGGGCGGCGCCGCCTGCCGCGGCAGGGCGACGATCGGCGGCGGCTCCACGCCGCTCTCGCCTTCGAGCTCGGATTCGAGCCAGGCGGCGAAGGCGGCGATCGTCGGCTTGTCGAGGGTCGCACGGAGCATGCGCTTGGGAGCGCGGGGCGCCAGGGCCTTCCTCAGCCGGGCGACGATCTGGGTGGCCGAGATCGAGTTCCCCCCGAGCTCCGAGAAGTTGTCGTGGATGCCGATCGTGACGGCTCCCAGAACCTCGATCCAGATGCCGCGGACGATCTCTTCGAGCGCCGTCCGCGGAGAGGTGAGGACGACGGGATCGGCCACCGCATCCCGCTCGGCGTCCGGGTTGGGCAGGCCGCGGCGGTCCACCTTGCCGTTTCCGGTCAGCGGCAGATGCGGGAGGGTGACGAACGAGGACGGCACCATGTACTCCGGCAATCGGTCCGCGAGGAAGCCGCGCAGCTCGGCGACCGAGGGCCCGGGCGGACACTGCGGCACGAGATAGGCGACGAGCCGGCGACCTCCCCGGACGTCGTCTCTCGCCACCACGGCGGCGTCGCGGACCCCGGGATGGCGCCGCACCGCGGCCTCGACCTCGCCGAGCTCGATGCGGAAGCCGCGGATCTTGACCTGGTCATCGACCCGGCCGAGGAACTCGAGGCGGCCGTCGGGGAGACGGCGCACGAGGTCCCCCGTCTTGTAGAGGCGCTCCCCCCGGCCACCGCCCCACGGGTCGGGGAGGAAGCTGGCGGCGGTCAGGTCCGGCATCCCGAGATAGCCCTGCGCCAGGCCATGGCCACCGATGTAGAGCTCGCCGGGCGCCGAGATCGGGACCGGCTGGAGGTGACCGTCGAGAACGAAAAGGGTGGTGTTGACGATCGGCCGGCCGATCGGCACCGGTCCCGCGACGGCGTCCCTCGCGGCGACCTCGTGCACGGCACAGCCCACGACGGTCTCGGTCGGGCCGTACTCGTTGATCAGCCGGGTGCCAGGCGAGTGCTTGCGCCAGGGTGCCAGGCTCTCGGCGAGGAGCGCCTTGCCACCGATGACGAAGACCCGGCTGCGCGCCGCCATCTCGCTCGGCGTCAACGCCTCGTTCAGGATCTGGAGGTGGGCGGGCGTGAGCTTGAAGACGCGCCCGCCGCGCGGACCCCCGATCGCTTCGACCAGCTCGGTGCCGCCCGGCCGCTCGGGCAGCAGGGCGACCGAGCCGCCGGCGAGGAGCGGAGCGAGGAGGCTCGTGAGCGTCAGGTCCGAGGTGAGCGGCGTATGGACGGCGACCCGGTCCGCGGCCGAGAGCCCGTAGAAGCGGCCGGCCCATCCCAGGTAGTTGGCGAGGCCACGGTCGGTGACCATGACCCCCTTCGGCCTGCCGGTCGATCCCGAGGTGTACATCACGTAGGCCAGGGAATCGGCGCCGCCGGCCCGCCGCGCCCGGGGATTCACCGGCTCCTCCGCCGCCACCTCCGTATCCAGGCAGACGACCCGGGGCCCGGACGGCAGTCGCGCGGCGAGAGCGGCGTGGGTGAGAACGACGCGCGGCCGGCAGTCGGCGACGATCGCGGCCAGGCGTTCGTCCGGATGGGCCGAGTCGAGCGGCACGAAGGCACAGCCCGCCTGGTAGGCGCCCAAGAGCCCCGCCAGGGCGTCGACGGAGCGCTCCAGGAAGAGGCCCACCCGATCCCCCGGCCGGGCCCCGAGGCCGAGCAGCCGGCGGCGGATGCCATCGGCCCGGCGCGCCAGCTCGGCGAAGGTGACCTCCTCGGCGCCCTCGGCGCCGGAAACCGCCGCGATCGCCTGCGGCGTGCGTTGGACGCGGGCGGCGAAACCGAGGTCGAGGGGCAGGCCGGGCGGCTCGGCAGCCGTATCGTTCCACTCTTCGGTCAGCTGGTGCCGCTCGGCCGCGGAGAGAAGGACCGCCTCTTCGTAGAGATCCCCGGGGGCCGCGGCGAGAGCGGCGAGCGCCCGTTCGTAGTAGCCGAGGATGGAGCGGATCTGCGCCGCCGGGAAGCGCGCTGCGTCGTACTCGGCGCGCATTTCGAGGCGCGCCGAGATCGGGTCCTGGGCGAAGGTCGGGGCGAAGCTGAAATTCGTCTCCTCGAAAAATTGCACGCCGCGCACCTGGATGCGATCGAACTCCGTGAGCGCCCGATAGGCGTGGAAGTGGACGAAGTTGAAAACCGCCTCGTAGAGCGCGCCCGCGGCGTCCCGTTCGAGCTCGACCAGCGGGAAGCGGCGATGGGGCAGCATCTCGCTCTCGGCGGAGAAGGCCGCGGCGACCAGGTCCCGCCAACTGCCGCCGGGGAGGGTGAGGCGGAGCGGCTGGGTGTTGAGGAAGAGCCCGAGCACCTGCTCGGCCCCCGCCTGCTCCGGCCGGCCGCTGGTGACGATGCCGGTGACCACCTCGCGGCCGCCGGAGAAGAGGGCGAGCACCCGGCAGTGGATGGCGAGGAGCACGCTCCGGATGGGGACGCCGAGCTCCCGCGCGCGCCTGAGGAGCGTTTCGGAGAGCGCCTGCGGGAAAAAGACCCGCACCGACTCCTTGAGGTCGGCCGGCCCCGCCGCCGCCTCTGCGTTCCCCCAGCGCGGCAGGCGGGTCACCTCACGCCCGGCCGCCAGTCGCTCGCTCCAGAAACGCCGGCTCTCCTCGGACTTCAGGGCCTCGCGCTCCAGGGCGACGAACTGCCGGAACTTGCTCGCCGGCGGCGGCAGCGCGACGAGTTCGTTGCCCCGGCACGTCGAGAGATAGATCTTGAGGAGCTCTGAGAGCAGGAGCGATTCGCTCCAGCCGTCGAGGATCGCGTGATGGAAGCTTAAGATCAGCTGGAAGGCCGCGGCGCTCCGCAGGTAGACGCGCAGACGCAGGAGCGGCGGCCGGCCGAGGTCGTGGGGCCGCGTCTTCTCCTCTTCGATCCAGGCGGTCAGGAAGTCGTCCTGCGCCGACTCTTCGAGACCACGGAGGTCGTCGACCGTGAGGTCCACCGCCGCCGCGCGATGGACGATCTGCAGCGGCTCCCGATGGCTCGTGAGGTCGAAAGAGGTACGCAGAATCGGATGACGGACGGTCACCTGCAGAAGCGCCTGGCGCAGGAGCGCCGCGTCGAACGGAGCTTCGAGGTGCAGGCTCAGGATGTCGTGGTAGACCGCCCGGTCCACACCCTCGGCGCTGTGGAAGAGCATGCCGGCCTGGAGCCGGGAGACCGGATAGGCGTCCTCCGCCTCCTCCGGCATGCGCCGCCGGTCCGCCTCCGAGAGGAGGCCGAAGGGGGCGACGTCGGCCACGTCGTCCTCCGCGACGATGAGCTCCCGGTCGCCGATCTCTGCGGCCAGGCCACGGATCGTGGGCAGCTGGAAGATCTGCTGCACCGTCAAGTGGAGGCCGGCCTTGCGGGCCTGCCCGAGCACCCGGATGCTGCGGATCGAATCGCCGCCCAGGGCGAAGAAGTTATCGCGGACGCCGACGCGCTCGACCCCCAGAACCTCGGCCCAGATCTCGGCCAGGGCGATCTCGACCGCCGTCTCCGGGGCCACGTAGGCCTGCTCGGCCTGGGCCTCGGCCTGGGGGTCCGGCAGGGCGCGGCGATCGAGCTTGCCGTTCCGCGTCAGGGGCAGGGCCGGAAGCGCCACGAAAGCCGCGGGGACCATGTAGGCCGGCAGCCGCTCTTCGAGGAAACGGCGCATGAGGCCGAACCCCGGGGAGCGCCCTGGAGCGGCGACGATGTAGGCGACGAGCTGCCGTCCGCTTTCGCCCTGCGGCAGGTCGCGCGCCACGACCACCGCCCGCTCGATCTCCGGGTGCGATTCGAGGACCGCTTCGATCTCCCGCGGCTCGATTCGGTAGCCACGGACCTTGACCTGTTGATCGGCCCGTCCCTGATAGTCGAGATCGCCGTCGGGCCGCCAGCGGGCGACGTCGCCCGAGCGGTACAGACGGGCGCCGGGAAGGGTGCTCCAGGGATCGGGAACGAAGCGCTCGGCGGTGAGCTCGGGGCGCTTCAAGTAGCCGCGGGCGACGCCGTCGCCGCCGACGTAGATCTCTCCCGGCGTCCCCGCGGGGACCAGCTCGCCCTGGCGGTCGAGCAGATGGATGCGCCAGCCGGGGATGGAGCGCCCCACGACGCTGCCGCCGGACAGGTCGGAAATGTCGGCGGCATGGATCGCCCGGTAGGTGACGTGTACCGTGGTCTCGGTGATGCCGTACATGTTGACCAGCCGCGGCCGCTCGTCGCCGTGGCGCTCGAACCAGGGGGCGAGGCTCGCCGGATCGAGCGCCTCGCCGCCGAAGATCACCGCCCGCAGGCTGAGCTCGCGGGCGGTGGGCTGGGAGGCCTCCGCCTGCAACAGCTGGCGGAAGGCGGAGGGAGTCTGGTTGAGCACCGTGACCCCTTCCTCGGCGAGCAGGTGGTAGAGGGCGTCAGGGGACCGGCTGAGCCAGAAGGGGACGATCACCAGCCGGCCGCCGTGGAGGAGCGCTCCCCAGATCTCCCAGACCGAAAAGTCGAAGGCATAGGAGTGGAAGAGCGTCCAGACGTCCCCCGCACCGAAGGCGAACGCTTCGCGGGTCGCCGTCAGGAGATGGGCCACCTGGGCGTGGGTGACGACGACGCCCTTGGGCAGGCCCGTCGAGCCCGAGGTGTAGATGACGTACGCCGCCGCGGCGCTGCCGAGCTCCGCGCGGCCGCCTGGAGGCGGCGCCTCGCCGGAGGCGCGCTCGATCGCCTCGCGGTCGCCGTCCAAGAGGACGGTCGCGAGCGCGGCCGGCCGGCGCGGCAGGCGGGCGAGGAGGTCGCGCTCGGTGACCAGCACACGGGCGGCGGCATCCTCCAGCGCGAAGGCCGCCCGCTCGCCGCTCAGCTCGGGGTCGAGAGCCACATAGGCTCCCCCCGCCTTGAGGATGCCGAGGATCGCGACCGGCAGCTCCAGCGAGCGCTGGACGTAGAGTCCCACCAGCGACTCAGGTCCGACGCCCAGGCCGCGCAGGTGATGAGCGAGGCGATTGGCGCGCCGGTCGAGCTCGCCGTAGGTCAGCTCCCTCCCCTCGGAGCGGACGGCGACGCGGGTCGGGAAGGCGCCGGCGAGGGCCGCGAAGGACTCGTCGAGCCGCTCCGTCGGCAGCCCCTCCACCTGGCCCGGCTGCCATTCCTCGAGGAGCTGCCGGCGCTCGTTCGCCGAGAGCAGGGAGACGGCGTCGTGCCGCTCGGAGGGGTGGGCGACCATGGCGGCCAGAGTGCGGACGTAGCAGGCGGCGAAGTCGCGCGTCTGTTCGAGGCCGAGCTGGCCCGCGTCGGCGCTCAGCTGCAGGTCGAGGCGGGCGGCGACTAAGTGCCGCTGGAAGAAGACCGAGAGGGTGAAGTTGGTCTCTTCGAGGATCCGATTGCCCTCCTCCAGCCACTCGAGGTCACCGGACTTGAGGACGTCGTCCATCACCCGGAAGTGCGCGTAGGTGAAGGCGGCCTCGAAGAGCGGCTCGCCGCCGCCCCAGAGGCGCTGCATCACCGGGAGGGGGAAGCGGCGGAAGGGCAGAAGCTCGGCCTCGGCCGCGAAGGTGGCGAAGATCAGCTCCTTCCAGCTGCCGCCTGAGATCTCCAGCCGGAGCGGCAGGCTGTTGAGGAAGAGACCGCGGATACGCTCGCCGCCGAGCTCCTCCAGCCGGCCGTTCGCGACCAGGCCGGTCAGGACGTCAGTCGTCCCGCCGAGGAGGCCCATCACCTTGAGGTGCGCCGCCAAGAGCACGCTCTTGATCGGCACCCCGAGGAGGTCCGCGAGGCGCCCGATCTCGGCGAGCGGCAGCGGGGCGTCGACGCGATGGATCGGCCGGCCGGAGATCGGCCGAGACTCCTGCCGCAGGCGCGGCAGACGGATCGGCGTCGCCTCCGCGAGCTTGTCCTCCCAGTAGCGCCGGCACTCCGGAGAGTCGATCGTCAGCCGTTCCAGGGCGACGAAATCGCGGTAGGAGAGGGCCGGCGCCTTCACCTCGTCGAGCGGCTCCCCGCGGCGCAGCTGCCGGTGGAGGGTGAGGATCTCGGCGAGGGTCGACTGCAGGCTCCAGCCGTCGAGGATGGCATGGTGTTCGGTCGTCGTGAGCTGGAAGGTCTCGCCGCTCAGGCGGTGGAGGGCGATCCGCAGGAGCGGCGGCCGCGAGAGGTCGAAGAGGCGCAGCTTCTCCTCCCGCAGGTAGCGGTCGATCGCCTCTTCCTGTTCCTCCTGGCCGAGGTGGCGGAGGCTCGTCCCCGCCGACCACCACCCTCGCGCTCGCGAAAACGAGCTGCAGCGGCTCTCTGTAGGAGCCGAGGTCGAACGCGGTTCGCAGCACCGGATGGCGCGCCACCACGAGATCCACCGCGCGCTGGAAAAGATCGAAGTCGAGCGGCCCACGGAGGTGATAGCTGTCGACGTTGTGATAGGTCGCATGAGCACCGCTCAGCTCGCCGTGGTAGACCATCCCGGCCTGCAGCATCGCCAGGGGATAGGCGTCCTCCACCGCCGGTGGCAGCGCGGCGCGATCCTCGGCCGTGATCAGGCTGAACGGGGCGGTCGCCGGAGGCAAAGCGGGCGGCAGAGCGGGAGGTAGAGCGGACGGCGCTCCGGCCGCTTCTCGGCCCGTCTTCTTCCTCTGCTCCTCACGCAGCCGCTCGAAGAGCAGGCGCTTGGCGGGGGAGAGGGTATCCAGCTTCTCGGCGATCGTTGCCATGACCTTAGCCTCGTATTCGTTTCAGCGTCTCAGCTCAACAGGCGCTCCCGCGCCTCCTCTTCGGTCAACTCCTCGATTTGCCGCAACAGCTCGGCCATGTCGTCCATCTCTTCCGCTGCTTCCGCGGCAGTCGTGACGGACGGCGCTCCGGACAGCCCCCGGCGGTCGATCTCGCGGGCCAGGTCGGCGATCGTCCGATGCAGGAAGAGCTGCTGCAGATCGACTTCCAACCCACCCTCCTTGGCGAGAGCGACCATGCGGAGGCCGTGCAGGGAGTTGCCCCCCAGGGCGAAAAAGTTGTCGTGGATGCCGATGCGCGGGACGCCCAGCACCTCTCCCCAGATCGCGGCGAGCCGCTCCTCGACCGCCGTCCTGGGCGCGGCATAGAGGCCCACCGCGACGTCGCGCAGTCCCTCCGGCGCGGGCAACGCCCGGCGGTCGACCTTGCCATTGGCGCTCAGGGGCATCGCCGTGAGATGGACGAACGCCGCCGGCACGGAGAAGGCGGGGAGCCTCGCCTGGAGAAACTCGCGGAGCTCCTCCGGTTTCGGCGCCCGGGGTTCGGGGCTCACGAAGTAAGCGACGAGCCGCTGCTCGACCGGCCCCTCCCCCACGACCGTCACCGTGCTCTCGCGGACGGCGGGATGAGTGGCGAGGACGGCCTCGATCTCGCCGAGCTCGATGCGCAGGCCGCGGATCTTGACCTGATGGTCGAGCCGGCCCAGGAACTGGATCTCCCCGTCCGGCTGGCAACGGGCGAGGTCCCCCGTCGCGTAGAGCCGCGCTCCGGGCTTCACTGACAGCGGATCGGGGACGAAACGGGACGCCGTCAGGTCCGCTCTGCCCAGGTAGCAACGGGCGAGACCGACACCCCCGATGTAGAGCTCACTCGCCACCCCGATCGGCACCGGCTGGCCCTCGCCGTCCAGGAGGTGGATCGCGAGGTTCGAGATCGGCCGACCGATCGGCACCGGGCGCGGCGCGAGCCCCCCGCCGCCGCAGGCATGCCAGGTGACGTCGATCGCCGCCTCCGTGGGACCGTACAGGTTGTGCAGCTCACAGGGCAGGAGCTCCCCGAAGCGCCCTTCGAGCTCGCCCGGCAATGCCTCGCCGCTCACGATCACCCGCCGCAGAGAGCCGCAACGGTCGAGCCCCGGCTCCTCCAGGAAGACCTGCAGCATCGACGGCACGAAGTGCACCGTCGTCACCCCCTCGGATGCCATCAGGTCCGCCAGGTAGCGGCTCTCCCGGTGCCCCCCCGGCCGGGCGACGACGAGACGCGCACCGGTGAGGAGCGGCCAGAAAAACTCCCACACCGAAACGTCGAAGCTGAACGGCGTCTTCTGCAGCACCCGGTCGCTCGCTTCAAGACCGTACGCCGCCTGCATCCAGGCCAGCCGGTTCGCCACCGCACGGTGGGTGTTGACCGCCCCTTTGGGCGTCCCCGTCGAGCCCGACGTGTAGATCACGTAGGCCGCACGGTCCAGATCGAGATCGAGGTCGCGGGGCGGGCGGGCGAGCGCCGCCGGGGAAACCCCGGCAAAATCCTCCCACTCCGCGTCGAGCAGCAGGAGCGTTCCCGAGTGCGCGCCGAGACGGTCCGCCAGACCGGCCGCGGAGAGCACGACACCGATCTCCGCCCCCTCGCGGATGAAGCCCAACCGGGCCGCCGGGTAGTCTGGATCGAGCGGCACGTAGGCCGCGCCCGCCTTGAGCACCCCCAGGAGCGCCACGACCATCTCCAGCGAGCGTTCGAGGCAGACTCCCACCCGGTCCTCCTCCCGCACCCCCAGCGCCCGCAGCCGGCGGGCGAGCTGGTTCGACCGCGCGTCGAGCTCGCGGTAGAGCAGACGACCGCTCGCGCCGACCACCGCGACCGCCTCCGGCGTCCGCGCCGCCTGCGCCGCGAAGAGGACGTCCAGCGGCGCGATGCCCATCTCTCCCGCTCCCGACGCTTCCGCCGCGGCGAAATCCGCCGCCGTGTCGTTCCACTCCCGGCATACCTGGTGCGCTTCCGCCGCGGCGAGGAGCGGCAGCTGCGCGATCCGCTCCCCCGGCCGGTCCGCTACACCTTCGAGCAGCACGGAGAAGTGGCCGAGGAGCCGCGCCACGGTCGTGGCGTCGAAAAGATCGGTGCTGTAGCTCAATCGGGCGGCGAAGCCCGCGGCCCCCTCCTCCACTTCGAGGGCGAGGTCGTACTGGGTGGTGCCACTCGCCACCGCGACCGTGGAGAGGAGCAGGCCGGGCAGCTCGAGCGGTTTGGCCACGGTGTTCTGGAGCACGAACATGGCCTGGAAGAGAGCCGACCGGCTGAGATCGCGTTCGGTGTCCAGCTCTTCGACCAGCCGCTCGAAGGGGAGATCCTGGTGCAGATAGGCGCCGAGCGTCGTGGCGTGGACGCGCGCCAGGAGCTCGGTGAACGTCGGCCGGTCGGCGGCGTCGCTCCGCAGCGCCAGCATGTTGATGAAACAGCCGATCAGCGGCTCGGTCTCGAGCCGGTTGCGGCCGGCGATCGGCGAGCCGACGGCGAGGCGGTCCTGGCGGCAGCATCGGTGGAGGAGCGTCGAATAGACCGCGAGGAGCGTCATGAAGAGCGTCGCTCCCTCGCGGCGGCCGGCGGCCTGGAGCCGGGAGAGGAGCGGCTCCGGCAGCCGCAGGGCGACGGCGCCGCCGCGGAAGCTCTGCGCCGCGGGCCGTGGGCGGTCCGCCGGCAGGTCGAGCACCGGGGGGACGTCGGCCAGCTGCCCTTTCCAGTACGACAGAAGCGATGCGGAGACCTCGCCTGCGAGCCACCGGCGCTGCCAGCACGCGAAGTCGGCGTACTGCACCGCGAGCGGCGGCAGGGGGGACGGTCCGCCGGCCACGAACGCCGGATAGAGGCAGGCCAGCTCACCCGTGAGGACCCCGAGCGACCAGCCGTCGCAGACGATGTGGTGGAGGAGCGCCAAGAGCAGGTGGTCGCGCTCCCCCGCACGGAGGAGGAGGGTGCGCAGAAGCGGCCCCCGAGCGAGGTCGAGCACCTGCCCCGCCACGCCCGCGCGGAGTCTCTCCGCCTCGCGCTCCCGCCGGTCCACCGCCAGGCCGGAGAGATCGGCCATCGGCAGCGCGAAGCCGCCCGGCGGCAGCACCTCCTGCCGCGCCGCGCCGCCGTCCGTCGGGTAGACGCTCCGCAGCACCTCATGGCGGCAGACGATCTCGGCCAGACTGCGTTCCAGGCTCTGCCGGTCGAGCGTCCCAGCGAGGTGGATTCCCCCGGCGAGATGGTAGAACGGGCTCTCCGGCGCCATCTGCTGGAGGAACCAGAGGCGCTGCTGGGCGAAGGAGAGCGGCCGGTCGTCCGGCTCCGGGCGGCGGCCGATCGGTGGCGGCGGCGCGATCCCGACCCGCACCTGCTCGTCGACCCAGGCTGCGAACCCGGCGAGCTTCGGCCTCTGAAAGAGGGCGCGGAGGGCCGGCCCGTCGATCGCGAAGACCCGAGTCACCCGCGAGGCGACCTGCGTCGCCGAAAGCGAATGACCGCCCAGGGCGAAGAAATCGTCCCCGTTGCCGACCCGTTCGAGGCCGAGCACCTCCCGCCAGATCTCGGCGACCGCCTGTGCGGTGGGGGTGACGGGAGGAACGAAGTCGGTCCGTTGCCGCCGCTCCTTGTCGTCCGGCGCGGGGAGCGCGCGCCGGTCGACCTTGCCGCTTGGCAGGAGCGGCATCTCCGCCAGCTCGATGAAGCTCGCGGGGAGCATGTAGCTCGGTAACGAGCCGGCGAGGAAGCGCAGCAGGCCCGCGCTCTCCACGGGCTCGCCGCCGGGCGCCGCGGTGGGCACCACGTAGGCGGTGAGGCTGGCGTTGCCCCGGCCGTCCGCGGTCGCCACGACGACCGCCTCGCGGACGGCGGGGTGGGTGGCGAGGACGGACTCGATCTCGCCGAGCTCGATGCGCAGGCCGCGGATCTTGACCTGGTGGTCGAGCCGGCCCAGGAACTGGATCTCCCCGTCCGGCTGGCAGCGGGCGAGGTCCCCCGTCGCGTAGAGCCGCGCGCCGGGCGTCACCGACAGCGGATCGGGGACGAAATGGGACGCCGTCAGGTCCGCCCTGCCCAGGTAGCAACGGGCGAGACCGACACCACCGATGTGGAGCTCCCCCGCCACCCCGATCGGCACCGGCTGACCCTCGCCGTCCAGAAGGTGGATCGCGAGGTTCGAGATCGGCCGGCCGATCGGCACCGGGCGCGGCGCGAGCCCCCCGCCGCCGCCGCAGGCATGCCAGGTGACGTCGATCGCCGCCTCCGTGGGGCCGTAGAGGTTGTGCAGCTCACAAGCCAGGAGCTCCCTGAAGCGCCCTTCGAGCTCGCCCGGCAATGCCTCGCCGCTCACGATCACCCGCCGCAGAGAGCCGCAACGGTCGAGACGCGGCTCCTCCAGGAAAACCTGCAGCATCGACGGCACGAAGTGCACCGTCGTCACCCCCTCGGACGCCATCAGGTCCGCCAGGTAGCGGCTCTCCCGGTGCCCCCCCGGCCGGGCGACGACGAGACGCGCACCGGTCAAGAGCGGCCAGAAGAACTCCCACACCGAAACGTCGAAGCTGAACGGCGTCTTCTGCAGCACCCGGTCGCTCGCTTGAAGCCCGAACGCCGCCTGCATCCAGGCCAGTCGGTTCGCCACCGCACGGTGGGTGTTGACCGCCCCCTTGGGCATTCCCGTCGAGCCCGACGTGTAGATCACGTAGGCCGCGCGGTCCAGATCGAGATCGAGGCCGCGGGGCGGACGGGAGAGCGCCGCCTGGGAGATCCCGGCAAAATCCGTCCACTCCGCGTCGAGCAGCAGGAGCGTTCCCGAGTGCACGCCGAGACGGTCCGCCAGACCGGCTGCGGAGAGCACGATGCCGATCTCCGCCCCCTCGCGGATGAAGCACAGCCGGGCGGCCGGGTAGTCCGGATCGAGCGGCACGTAGGCCGCGCCCGCCTTGAGCACCCCCAGGAGCGCCACGACCAGCTCCAGCGAGCGTTCGAGGCAGACTCCCACCCGGTCCTCCTCCCGCACCCCCAGCGCCCGCAGCCGGCGGGCGAGCTGGTTCGACCGCGCGTCGAGCTCGCGGTAGAGCAGACGACCGCTCGCGCCGACCACCGCGACCGCCTCCGGCGTCCGCGCCACCTGCGCCGCGAAGAGGACGTCCAGCGGCGCGATGCCCATCTCTCCCGCTCCTGCAGTGCGCGCTCCTCCGAAATCCGTCGCCGTATCGTTCCACTCCCGGCACACCTGGTGCGCTTCCGCCGCGCCGAGGAGCGGCAGCTGCGCGATCCGCTCCCCCAGCCGGTCCGCAATGCCTTCGAGCAGCACGGAGAAGTGGCCGAGGAGCCGCGCCACGGTCGCGGCGTCGAAGAGATCAGTGCTGTAGCGATAGGAGAGCAGGAGCCCGGCGTGCCCGGCGCCGGAGCGCTCGGCGAGCACCGCGAGGTCGAAGGGGGCGATCCGCGGCACCACCGGGAGCGGGCGAAGCGTCAGCTCGGCGAGATGGAGGTCCGCCGCCGGGGCGGCCTGCATCTCGAAGGTCACCTGGAAGAGCGGCGTATGGTCGAGGCTCCGCTCCGGCTGGAGATCCTCGACGAGCAGGTCGAAGGGGAGATCCTGGTGGGTGTAGGCCGCGAGCGCGACCTCCCGGACCCGCTGGAGCAGATCGCTCGCCGTCGGAGCGGTCGCGCCGTCCACCCGCAGCGCCAGCATGTTGACGAAAAATCCGATCAGCCCTTCGGTCTCCAGGTGATTGCGATTGGCGACCGTCGTTCCCACCACCTGGTCGGGCTGGCCGCTGTGGCGAGCGAGGACGGCCGTGAAAGCCGCGAGCAGAGTCATGAAGAGCGTCGCCGTCCGCTGGCGGCCGACTGCTTCGAGCCGCGCGCAAAGCTCGGCGGAGAGGACCAGGCTGCCGGACCCGCCTCGATACGTCTGCACCGCCGGACGCGGCCGGTCCGTCGGCAGGGAGAGGAGGCGGGGGGCCCCCGCGAGCGCTCCTCGCCAGTGGACGAGGAGAGCGTCGAGCACCGGCCCGGAGAGCCACTCGCGCTGCCAGCGGGCGAAGTCCGCGTACTGGATCGGCAGCTCGGCGAGCGGCGACGGCCGGCCGGCGACGGCGGCCTCGTAGAGCACCGCGAGCTCGCGCACGAGGATGCCAGCCGACCAGGCATCGGCGACGATGTGGTGCACGGCCCCCTGCAACCGGTGGCGATCCGCGCCGAGGCGCAGGAGGTGCATGTGGAGCAGCGGCCCGCGGCGCAGCTCGAAGGGGCGATCGGCGAGCCGGCGCTCCAAGGACGCCACCGCCGCCTGCCGCGCGGGGCGTGGCAGACCGGCGAGGTCGATCACCGGAAGATCGGCGAGGTCGATTACCGGAAGCGCGGGGTCGATCCTCTGGACCGGCCGATCGGCGACCAGGACGAACGTCGTCCGCAGGCTCTCGTGGCGCCGCACGATCTCGCGGAGGGCGGCCGCCACCGCCGGCACCACGAGCGTGCCCAAGAGCTCGACGGCGGTCGGCACGCTGTAGGCGGAGCTCCCCGGCGCCAGTTGGTCGAGGAACCAGAGGCGTTGCTGCGCAAAGGAGAGCGGCAGGTCGCTCCCCGCGAGCCGGCGGATCGGTGGCGCGGTCGAGGCGGCGACCGCGCCCAGGCGCCCCTCGACGAGCTGGGCGAGCTCCGCGACCGTCGGGGCGGAGAACAGATCCTGGAGAGGCAGGTCGATCCCGAAGGCGCCCGCGACCCGCGACGCCACCCGGGTCGCCGAGAGCGAGTGGCCGCCCAGGTCGAAGAAGCCGTCCGCGCGCCCCACCTGCTTGATCCCCAGAACTTCGGCCCAGATGGCGGCGAGCACCTCCTCGACCGGGCCGCGCGGCGCCGCGGCCTCGGGGTCCGACGCGACGGGCGCGGGCGGCGCGAGCGCCGCGCGGTCGAGCTTGCCGTTGGTCAGCCGCGGCAGGGCGGGAAGCTCGACGAAGCGGCCGGGGAGCATGGCGTCGGGCAGCGAGGAACGCAGGAATCGGCGGAGCTCGCCGGCCGCGAGCGGACCACCGGTGGGAACGACGTAGGCGGTCAGCTGGAGCTCGCCGCGCGAGTCCTCCGCCGCCAGGACGACCGCCTCGCGCAGCCGGGGATGGCTCGCGAGCTGCGACTCGATCTCGCCGAGCTCGATGCGCATGCCGCGGACCTTGACCTGGTGGTCGGCTCGCCCCAGGTACTCGATCTCGCCGTTTCGCAGGTAGCGGCCGAGGTCGCCCGTGCGGTAGAGCCGCGCCCCCGCGCGGCTGCCGTGGGGATCGGGAAGGAAGCGCTCGGCGGAGAGGTCCGGCCGGCTCGCATAGCCCCGCCCGACGCCCCGGCCGCCGATGTGGATCTCGCCGGGAACGCCGATGGGCGTTGGCTGGAGGTCAAAGTCGAGCACCTGGACCGAGTCGTTGGCGATCGGCCGCCCGATGAGCACCCGCCCGCCGGCCTCGCCGGGGCGGCAGGTCATCGCGGCGGCGTCGATGGCCGTCTCGGTCGGCCCATAGAGGTTCGCGAGCTCGACCCCGACGCGGTCGAAGAAGCGTTGCTGGAGCTCGGGCGGCAGGGCCTCGCCGCCACAGAACATGCGGTGGAGGGTGCCTCTCCACTCGGCTGAGCGGGGCTCTTCGAGCACCACGCGGAGGAGCGAAGGGACCAGCTGCAGGGTGGTGATGCCCTGCTCGACGACCGCCGCCGCGAGGTAGGCGGGATCGCGCTGGCCGCCCGGCCGGGCGAGCACCACCGTCCCCCCGCTCATCCAGGGCAGGAAGAGCTCCCAGAGCGAGGCGTCGAAGGTGAGCGCGGTCTTCTGCAGCACCCGATCGGCAGGCCCGTGCGGGTAGGCCTCCTGCATCCACCAGACCCGGTTGAAGATCGCCCGGTGCGGGATCATCACCCCCTTGGGCCGGCCGGTCGATCCCGAGGTGTAGAGGACGTAGGCGAGAGACTCCCCCGTCGTCCGGCGGGCCGGCGCGGAGCACGGGCGCTCTTCCGCCCCCCAACCGGTTTCCAGGCAGAGCGCCGGGCGGCCGGCGAGCGGGAGCCGCGCGCAGAGCCGCTCCTGGGTGATCACCAGCTCCACCCCCGCGTCGTCCAGCATGAAGCGCAGGCGATCCTCCGGGAGCTCCGGGTCGAGCGGCACGAAGGCGGCTCCCGCGGCGAGAATGCCGAGGATCGCGACCGTCCCCTCGAGCGACCGCTCCAAGCCCACCCCGACCCGGGTCTCCGGACCGACGCCCCTCGCGATCAGCTCCGCGGCGAGGCGCCGGGCCCGCCGCGCGAGCTCGCCGTAGGTGAGCGTCCGGCCGGCCATCTCGACCGCCACGCCGTTCGGGGTGCGCGCCGCCTGGCGGGTGAAGAGAAGGTCGAGGCAGGGCTCGAATGCCGCGTCCTCCGTGGCGGCGGCGCTCCATTCGGAAAGCAGGGCGAAGCGCTCCGCGGGGGAGAGGAGAGGCAGCTCCGCGAGCCGCCTCTCGGGCGCGTCGAGGGCGCCTTCGAGGAGCGTTCGCAGGTGGCCGAGTAGGCGGTCGACGGTGACGGCGTCGAAGAGGTCGGTGGCGTACTTGAGAACCCCCAGAAGCTCGCCGCGGTTGTCTAAGGCTTCGAGGCCGAGGTCGACCTGCCCCTCCTGCTGCGGTAGGGGGAACGGCCGCAGGCTGAGACCGCCGAAGTCGACCGCGACCGGCGACTCGCCGCTCGCGTAGAGATCGGTGATCTCGGAGAAACGGTGCGGCTGCTGGAGCGTCAGGGTGGTCTGGAAGAGCGGCGGCATCCCCGGGTCGCGCGGCAGCCCCAGCTTCTCGATGAGCGCCTCGAACGGCAGCTCCTGGTGCGCCAGGCCGTCGAGCACCGTCTGCCGCACCTGCCGCGCGAGCACCGTGAAGGTGTTGTCGCCCGAGAGATCGAGCGCCAGCGGCAGCATGTTGACGAAAGGGCCCACCGTCCCCGCGTACTCGGCGCGGTCGCGGCCGGAGACCGGCGAGCCGACGACGATCCGCTCCTGCCGGGAGTAGCGGTGGAGGAGCGCGTACCAGGCGGTCAGGAGGAGCACGAAGAGGGTGATCTCCTCACCCTGGGCCCAGGCCTTGATCCGGGTCGAAAGCTCGCGGTCGAGGTGGAAAGGCCGCGAGCTGCCGTCGTGCGAGGCGACCGCCGGCCGCCGCCGGTCGGCGGGCAGCTCGAGCGTCGTCGAGACGTCGCCCAGGCTGCCGGCCCAGTGGCGCAGGAGCCGCTCGCCCTCCGGGCCGGCGAGGAGCTCGGCCTGGGCGCGGGCGAAGTCGGCGTACGGCGCGAAGCGCGGCAGGGCGGGTGCCGGCGAGCCGGCGACCGCCGCCGCGTAGAGGGTGCGAAGCTCGTCCAGCAGGGTCAACAGCGACCAGAAGTCGACCGCGATGTGGTGCGCGCTCAAGAGGAGGACCGTCTCCCCGTCGGCGGCGCTCACGAGCGTCAGCCGGAGGAGCGGACCGCGCTCGAGGTCGAAGGGACGGCGGTGCGCGCGCTCCACTTCGCGCCGCAGGTCGCCGCCCTCCCCCACCGCGAGCCGCTCGACGGCGATCTCCACCCGTGGATGAATCCTCTGCTCCGGCCCTTCTTCGCCCAGGCGGTAGGTGGCGCGGAGCGCCGGATGGCGGGCGACGAGCGTCGAGAAGGCGACACCCAACTTCTCGCTCTCCGACGCTTCGGGCGAGGGGGAGACGCGGGCCGCGAAACCGACGTTGTAGGCCGGGCTCTCGGGGGCCAAACGGTAGGCCAGCCAGATGCCACGCTGGGGATAGGAGAGCGGCAGGCTCCTTTCGGCCGCCGCGATCCGCTGCCGCAACAGCCGCGCCGCCAGGGCGCGCTTCTCTTCGAGGGAGGGTTCGGGCTGCATGTCAGGCGTTCTCCATGCTGGCAAGCTCGGCGAGCAGACCGTCGAGCTGGTCGGCCGAGAGCTGATCGAGAGAGAGGAGAAGCTCCTCCGGGCTCTGTCGTACCGCCAGCGCCAGGTCGTCGATGGCGGCAGGGGCGGGGGTGCTCCCTGGGGTGCTCCCGGTGTCGGGCAGCCGCTCGGCGACCTGCGTCGCGAGTTGCTCCAGGGTCGTGCCATCCAGCAGGCGGACGACCGGCAGGTTGGCGCCGAGCTCGCGCTCGATCCGGTTCTTCATCTCGACCGCCATCAGGGAGTCGAATCCGAGGCTCGAAAGCGACCGGTGGATCTCCGGCAGCGCCGTACCGGACCCCAGGACCGTGGCGGCGTGGAACTGGAGATAGGCTTGAAGGAGAGCCGTCCGCCGTTCGGCCCCGGCCGAGAGGATCTCTCCCGGGCCCGGTGCCGCCGATGCACCCGATGCCGCAGACGCCTCCGCCGACACCGGTGTGACCAGCCTGGCGAGGAAGGGGGAAGCGGCGGCCTCAGGATGGAGGCGCGCCCATTGCGGCCAATCGACGGGCAGGGCGTTGACCTGCACGGCGTCTCCGGCCATGAGGAGCCGCAGCAGCTCGAGGCCCTGGGCCACGGAGAGGCTGCCGATGCCGCGCGGTCCCGCCATGCCTTCGGCGTGCGCGCGCCCCGCCATGCCGGCATTCTCCCAGACCCCCCAGCCGAGGCTCTGCGCCCGGCTCCCCCTGGCACGGAGGCGGTACGCCAGCGCGTCGAGGAAGGCATTGGCTGCCGCATAGGCGCCGAGCCAGGGCGAGCCGAGGACGGTCGAGGCGGAGGAGAAGAGGACGAAGAAGTCGAGGTCGGCGGCGGCGAAGCTCTCGGCGAGGAGCCAGCTCCCAGAGACCTTGGCGTGGAGCGCCTCGCGGAGATCCGCCGGGCCGAGCTTCGAGACCTCCTGGACGGAGAGCGTGCCGGCGGCGTGGACGATCCCGCGGATGGGCGGCCACTGCTCGCGTGTGAAGCGAGCGAGGAAAGACCGCAGGGCCGCGGGATCGGCGACGTCGACCGCCGCGACGTGAACGCTCGCGCCGAGCGCCTCGATCTCTCTCAGGCGGGCGATCCGCCGGCCGGCCGGCTCCCCGGGCTCCACCTCGCTCCACAGCTCGCGCGGCGGCAGACCGCTCCTCGCGAGGAGCAACAGCCGGCGCGCCCCCTGCTCGACGAGATGGCGGCCGACCGCGAGTCCGAGGTCGCCGAGACCCCCGGTGATGAGGTAGGTGGCGTCGGCCCTCATGCGTACCGGCGACCGCCGCTCGGCCGCGCCGGGATCGCGCGACAGCCGGGCGACGTGGCGAACCCCGGAGCGGAAGCCGACCTGCTCCTCGCCACTCGCGCCGCTCATCTCGGCGAGGAGCGAGCCGGCCGAGGCCGCCGCAGTCGCGGCGGGATCGAGGTCGACGAGCCCTCCCCAGAGCGCCGGGCGCTCGACGGCGAGGGTGCGGCCGAGACCCCAGAGGGTCGCCTGCGCCACGGCGTCCGGGGAGGCCTGGCCGGCGACCGGCTGGGCGCCGCGGGTGGCGATCCACAGGCGGGGTGCGGGATGGCCGGGGAGGTCGCCCAACCACCCCGCGAGGCGAGGCACCTGGGCACAGACGAGAGCCTGGTCGAGCGCCTCGTCGGCGGTCGCGCGCTCGCCCACCGTGGCGTCGAGCCCCCAGAGATGGACGACTCGATGGAGCGGACGCGCGAGCTCCGCGGCGGCTTCGGCGAGCCGCTCCCAGCCCGCCGTCGCCGCGGGGTCGATCGCCAGCCGGAGCGGTCCCCGGCCGGCGGGCTCGCCGAGCCTCGTCACGACGAGGCAGAGCTCTCCCCGGGCGGTCAGAAGGTCGCCCAGCGCCTCTCCCACCCCTCCACGCTCGGCGAGGACGATCCAGGCGCAGCCCGACGCCGTGCCGGCGGTCCCTGCCGGCATTTCCTGCGGCAGCCAGTCGACACCGTGCAAGAAGTCGCGCACGTCCGGCTGGGCGGCGGCCGGCGCTTGCGTCCCCACCGCCTCGGCGACCAGCCCGAGAACCTCGGCGATCAGCTCGCCCCCCTCGTCGAAGATCCGCACGTCGGCGGCGACCGCTCCCGCGTTCTCCTCGTTCCCGCTGCTCACCGTGGCGTGGCTCCACAGGCTGGAGCCGGGCACGCCGTGCATGCGGAGGCTGCCGACGCGGACGGGCATGTACGCCTCGGCGCCGCTCTGGGACGTAGCGAGAGCGACGCCCGCCACGTGGAGGCAGGCATCGAGGAGGGCAGGGTGGAATCGGTACCGCCCCGCCTCGGCGGCGACCGGCTCCGGCAGCCGCAGATGGCCGAGCGCCTGGCCGTTGCCCTGCCAGAGCCGTTCGAGGCCGCGGAAGGAGGCTCCCCATTCGAACCCCCGCTGCCGGAGGCCTTCGTAGTAGGGAGCGAGCGGCAGCTCCCGCCGACAGAGAGCGCGCAGGTCATCGAGGTCGATCGGCGGCGGTACGGCGACGTGCCAGCGGATCTCGCCGCGGGCGTGCAGCCGGTCGCCCGCCGCTGGGGCGGTCGGGCGGCTGTAGATGCGGAAGGTGCCGGCTCCGGAACCTGTTTCCTCGACGACCGTCTGGACGAGCACCGGCTCGCCGGAGAGGAAGAGGGCGCGCTCGAAGTGGATCTCCTCGAGGATCGGCGAGACCTCGGATCTGGCATCTCCCGGGGTGGTGAGGGCGGCCAGCGCCATTTCGAGATAGGCCGCTCCCGGCAGGACGATCGCCCCCTGGATGCGGTGGTCGGCCAGGTAGGCTGGATCCTGCCGGTCGAGGCACCCCTCCCAGATCTGGAGGTGGGGCAGATCCGCGAGGTGGATCTCGTCGCCGAGGAGCGGGTGCGCCGCCGGCCCACGGGCGGCGCGGGCCGCCGCCGGCCGCGCCGCCGGCTCGTACCAGAAGCTCTCGTGCTGCCACGGATAGCCGGGGATCGTCACCGGGCGACGGCGGTCGTAGAGGTGCTCCCAGGCGACGTCGTGGCCGCGTTCGTAGAGGGCGCCGAGGGTGCCGAGCATCGTCGCCCGCTCGCCCTCGTCGCGGCGGAGGGAGGAGAGAGCGAGCCCCGCCAGCCCGGCGCCACCGGCGGCGGCCAGACCCTCGGCGATCGGCCGGGCGAGCACGGGGTGCGGGCCGATCTCCAGACAGGAACGGACCCCCGCCGCGACCGCCCGGTCGAGCGCCGCGGAAAAGAGCACCGGCTCGGTGAGGCCGGCCGCCCAGTGCGCCGCGCCGAGCTCCTGCCCGGCGGCTCGCTCGCCGAGGCGGGTCGAGTAAAAGGGGATCTCGGCCGGGCGCGGGGAGAGACCTTGGAGAGCCGCCGCCAGCTCGTCTGTGAGGACCGCCATCTGCGGACTGTGGAAAGCGTAGTCGACCGGCAGCAGGCGGCCGGCAATACCGCGGCCGGTGAGCGTCGCGAGGACATCTTCGACCGCCTCGGGATCGCCGGAGATCACGGTGTGATGGCTGCTGTTGACCGCCGCCACCCCCAGCCGACCCCGGTAGCCGCGGAGCTCGCGCTCGACCTCGGCGGCCGGGAGCACCAGGGCGGCCATCTTGCCGAACCCCGTGGCCCGCTGCATGAGCCGGCCGCGGTGCACCGCGATCCGCAGGGCGTCGTCGAGGTCGAGGATGCCCGCGGCGTGGGCCGCCGAGATCTCGCCCAGGCTGTGGCCGAGGACCGCGTCGGGGACGATGCCCCAGGCACGCCAGAGCGCCGTCAGCCCGGCCTGGAGGGCGACGAGGACGGGCTGGGCGATCTCGGTGCTGCCGAGCCGCGACCGTTCGGGGCCCGCGGCCAGCTCAGCGAGGAGCGACCACCCCGCGAGCTCCCGCACCCGCTCGTCGGCGCGTTCGAGGACGGCGCGGAAGGTGGGCTCGGTGGCGAGCAGCTCCCGGCCCATGCCCGGCCCTTGCGGCCCCTGGCCGGAGAAGACGAAGGCGAGCTTCGGGCGACGGCCGGGACGGCCCGACCCGGAGGACGCCGATGCCGCCGATGCCGCCGCGGGCAACCCCGCCATTTCGAGCAAGGTCGCGAGCTCCTCGCGCGAGGCGGCGGAGAAAGCGAGACGATGCTCGTGATGCGTCCGCCCCAAGGCGGCCGCGGCGGCGAGGTCGGCGAGCGGGATGGCGGCCCCGGCCCCGCCGGCCGCGAGGAAGCCCCGCCAGGCCTCACGGGCCGCCCCGAGCGCTGTCTTCGTGCGGGCCGAGAGAGGCAGCAGGAAGAGGCCGCTCCGCAGCTCGTCGGCAGATGACACGGGCGCCGGCTCGGCAACCGGCCCGGCCTCGCGGAGGACGACGTGGGCGTTGGTCCCGCCCAGCCCGAAGGCGCTCACCGCGGCGACCGCGGGTCCGGCCGGCCAGGCGGCCAGGGTCCGCTGGACCCGGAGCTGCAGGTCGTCGAAGGCGATGTGCGGGTTGGGCGTCGTGAAGTGCAGGCTCGGCGGAACTTCCCGGTGCTCCAGGGAGAGCACGGTTTTGATGAAACCGGCGATCCCGGCGGCGCCTTCGAGATGCCCCAGGTTGCTCTTCACCGAACCGACGGCGCAGGGGGCACGCCGCTCCCCGCCCTCGGCGAGGACGGTACCCAGGGCCTTGGCCTCGATCGGATCGCCCAGCAGGGTGCCGGTGCCGTGCGCCTCGACGTAGCCGATCGCCGCCGGAGAGATCCCCGCGTCCCGGTAGGCCGCCCGGAGCACCGCCTCCTGCGCCCACCGGCTGGGGGCCATGATGCCGTTGCTCAGGCCGTCGTGGTTGATCGCTCCCCCGAGGACCACGGCGCGGATCGGATCGCCGGCCGCGAGCGCCGCTCCGAGCGGCTTTAAGACGACGATCCCGGCGCCCTCGCCGCGCACGATGCCGTCGGCCCCGGCGTCGAAGGAGCGGCACCGACCGCCGCGCGCGGCGAGGCCGGCCTGCTCGTAAAAGGCCGTCAGGCCGGTCGACAGGATGAGGTTGACGCCCCCGGCGAGCGCCAGGTCGCACGCCCCCTCCTCGAGGCTCCGGCAGGCGAGGAGGACCGCGACCAGGGACGACGAGCAGGCGGTGTCGATCGCCAGGCTGGGGCCGTGGAGGTCGAAGTGGTAGGAGACGCGGTTGGCGAGCATCGAGTAGCCGTTGCCCGAGGCGGCGTAGACGTCGAGATTGCCGAGATTGCCGGCTTCGATCGCCTGCCGCTGGCCGTATTCGCTCCCCATGACGCCCACGAAGACGCCACCGCGCGTGCCGCGGAGCCGCGAAGGCGGCTGCCCGGCATCCTCCAAGGCCTCCCAGGCGACCTCGAGGAGAATGCGCTGCTGGGGATCCATCCCCCTCGCCTCGCGCGGCGAGATCCCGAAGAAGCCGGCATCGAAGAGGTCGGGCGCGGCGAGGAGGCCGGCCGGCCGGCCCCCAGCGTCCGCCGCCAGACGGCCTTCGCGGGCGCTGGCGCCGACGGCGTCGACACCCGCCTCGAGAAGACGCCAGAAGGCCCGCGGTCCCGCGGCCAGCGGAAACCGGCAACCGATTCCGATCACGGCGATGGGCTGCATCTCTAGACCGCCCCCACCCCGGCGCCGGCGGGCGCCGTCTCGGCGGCCAGGTGGCGCGCCAGCTTCTCGATCGTCGGATAGTCCCAGACGAGCGTGGCGGGCAGGTCCCGCCCCAGCCACTCCTCCAGGTCTCCCGAGAGCGCCACCCCCTCGGTCGAGGAAAGCCCATAGCTCGCGAGCGGCTCGCGCGGATCGATCTCCTCCGGCGGCAGGGTGAGGCGTTGAGCGACGTGGCTCACCAGCCAATCGACGATCTCCGCACCTTCCGGACTGCCAACCAGCGGTCCGGAAGAGGGGCGGGAGGAGGGGTTTTCAAATGTGCTCACGGTTAGATCCTTTCTCTGCGCTGAGATCGCTGAGAGGGAAGGGAACGAGGGAAAACAGGCGGTTCTCGGCGGCGAGCGCGGCGAGGCGCCCGTAGAGCGCCGCGTAGGAGCGGGCTCCGCCCGTCCGCCAGGCGCGGTCCCGGGGGACGAGCAGCCGGTCGAGACAGGCGACCAGCCACTCTCCCTCCTCGAACCAGTCGTCGAGCCGATCGCGGTTGAAGATCCAGACCTCCAGGCAGACGGCCGCCGCGTGGAGGACGCAGTAGCGGCGCGCGAGCTCCAGCCGGGCGGCCGACTTGTCGCCGTACGCCGCCGCGCCGGGCTGGCCGGCGGTGGCGGCGGTGGCGGCCCGCCGCAGGGCGACGATCTCCCCCTGCAGAACCTCGACCCGGGCGCGGATCCGTCCCACGGCCTCGCCCCCGCCGGACAAGCGCGCGAGGCAGAGATCGACGCCTCTGAGAATCTCGTCGCGCCCATGATTGGAGAGCTCCAGACGGGAGAGGTCGAGCGGCGGCAACGGCAGGTCCAGCCGCAAGGTGCGTTCGAGCCGCTGCCAGATCTCCCCATCGCCCCTCCCCTCGGCCGACGCCCGGCCGCGGCCGAGCTGGGAGAGCTGGAGGCCGATGGCCCGCAGATTGACGACGCTGCTGCCGTCGAAGATGCCGACGATCGCATGGTCCCGCTTCAGCTTCTGGAAGATCCCCCAGTCGTGCCCCTCCCGCAGATAGCCGCGGGCGCCGAGGACCAGCGACAGCTCGTGCAGAAGGTCGTCGACCGCCGCCGGCACGAAAGCCTTGACGACCGCCGCCCCGACGCTCAGCTGGTCGCTCGCGGCGTGCAGGCCGCGAGCGGCGGCGAGCGCCAGGCAGTCGCAGATCAGCAGATCGGCGAACCCTTGGGCCAGGGTGCGCTGCACGTGCGGGATGGCGGCGACCGGCTCGCCGTACATGCGGCGCGTCCCGGCGAAGCCGAAGGCGGTGCGCAACGCCGTGTCGGCGGCACCGAGCGAGAGGGCGGCGCAGAGCGTCCGCGTCATCTGGAAGCCGCGGAGGACGGACTCGAACCCGGAGCCGGGGAGCCCGATCAGGCTCTTCGCGGAGACTTCCGTGCCGTCGAAACGGATGCCGCTGATGTCCGCTCCCCGGATGCCGTGGGTACGGATCTTCGGCAGATGGCGATACGACCCCGGCGCGCAATCCCCCTTCTCGACCAGGAAACAGGAGAAGCCCCGCGGCCCCCCGGCGCTCTCGGTGCGCGCGAAGACGGTCAGGGCCGCCGAGCGCGTCGCGTTGTTGATCAGCCACTTCTCGCCGGTGAGCCGGTACGAGGCGGCCCCCCGCACCGCCTGGAGCTCGGTGCCCAGAAGGTCGCTGCCGTGCTCTCTTTCGGTCAAGCCGAGCGCGATCTGCCGGCCGTCCAGGATCAGCTCGGCGAGCCGGTCCTGCTGCTCGGCGTTCCCGGCCAGCCAGACGCTGACCGCGCCGAGGACGGTCTTGGCGTGGGCGATCGCCACCGTGAGGTCGCGCCGGGCGACCATCCGGGTGAGGGCGAGAAGCTCCTCGAACGAGGCGAGACGGCCGCCGCGGATCCCGGCCGGCACGTAGTAGGCGGGGAGCCCCCAGGCGTCGAGCAGGCTCGTCGCCGCCTCCGGGTAGCTTTCGCTCTCGTCGAGTTCGATCGCCTCCCGGAACGAGAAGCGCCCGGCAGGATCGGCCGGATCGCCGAGGAAACGGTCGAGCTCCACGGCGGCGAGAAACTGTGGCGGCAGCTCCCCTCGCCCTGGCGATACCGACAAGACCGGCGAGACCGGCGGGAGCGGCAGGGTCGCTCGCGAGGTCACGCCGCGGCTCCCAGCTTCACAGGCACGAGCGAAAAGAGGCGGCCCGCCTCGTGGAGGGACAGAAGCTCCCGGGCGATCGGCTCGACGTACGGCGCGAGCCGCTCCGTCCGCTCCGCGCCCTCCTCCTCGAGGAGCCGCGCGAGGCCGGCCGCGAGCCACTCGCCGCGGGCGAAGAAACCGCCCAGGACAGAGCGGTTGGCGGACCAGAAGTGCAGGCAGGCGGCGGCGCCGTGGAGGGTGCAGTACCGCTCGGCGAGGTCGAACATCTCGGCCGACTTCGCCGCGGTCCGGGAATCGAGGCCGTCGTGGGCGATGCGGAGCCCCGCCAGTTCGCTCTGAAGCGTGGCGAGGGAGGACGCCAGGTCGGCCGCGACCCGGGGATCGAGCTCGCCCGTCGGCAGGAGGTCCGCACCGAGACCGTCGAGGACGTCGTTCCGGCCCCGACTGACCAGCTCCAGCCGCTCGGGCTCGAAGGGGGGGAGCGGCGCGGTGAGGGAGAAGGTCGTCGCGAGCCGGCGGCTAAGGGCTTCGGCATCCTCCGGCAGCGCCGCCGGCCGGCCGGTACGGAGGAGCTGGCGCAGTTGGAGACCGAGGGAGTAGAGGCAGACGTGGGTCCCGGCGTGTCCGACGCTCACGACAGGCAGGTCGCGCACGATCTTCTGGAAGACCCCGAACCAGTGCCCCTCGCGCAGGTAGTAGCGCGCCCCGAGGATCACCGCGAGGTCGCGCACGGCCCGTTCCGCCCGGCTCGCCACGAACACCTTGGCGACCGCGGAGGTGACGCTCTGCTGGGCGGTCGAGCTGTGCAGGCCGCGCGCGGCCGAGGTCAGCACGCAATCGCAGAGCAGGAGGTCGACGAAGGCGTTGACGAGGACGGTCCGCGCGTGCGGGATGGCGAACACCGTGTCGCCGTAGAGCCGCCTGCCGAGCGCGAAGTCGAGGGTCGCGCGAAGCGCCGTGTCCGCCGCTCCCAGGGAAAGCGCGGGGATCATCGTCCGCGTCACCTGAAACGACTTGAGGGTCGACTCGAACCCCGAGCCGAGCGGGCCGATCCGCGCCTCCTCCGGCACCCGGCAGTCGGCGAAGCGGAGGCCGCCGATCTCGCAGCCGCGGACGCCCACCGGCTTGACCCGCGGCAGGGGGCTGAAGGACTCGCTGTCGAGGTCGGACCGGCGGAGCAGGAAGAGCGAGAACCCGCGCGGTCCGCCCGCCGGATCGGTGCGCGCGAAGAGGGTGATCGCCGCGCCCCGTGAGACGTTGTTGACGATCCATTTCTCGCCGTGGAGCCGGTAGCCCCCGGGGACCGGCTCCGCCGTCACCTCGCTCGCCAGCACGTCGCTGCCGTTGCCGCGCTCGTGGTAGGCGACGACGAGCGGATGGCCGGCGAGGACCAGCTCGGAGAGGTCGCGCTTCTGCGCCTCGCTCCCCGCCACCCAGACGTTGATCCCCGCCATGTAGGTGACCATCCCGTAGCCGAGGGCGACGGCGACGTCCCGCCGGGCGACGACCCGCAGGAGCGCCACCAGCTCCTCGTGCGAGTCGAGCCGCCCCCCCATGGCAAGGGGCACCTGGTAGGCGGGGAAGCCCCACTCCGCCAACCGGTCGCAGGCCCCCTGCGGGAAGACGCCGGACTCGTCGTGCTCGACCGCCTGCCGCAGGGTGAAGACGCCGTCCGCGGCGAGCGGATCGCCCAGCCAGCGCTCCAGCGACTCCGCGGCGCGGTATTGGACCAAATCGGGGACCAGGCCGGGGGCGAGATCGGGCGCGCGCTCGTTCATCCGACCTCCTGCGCCACCGCCGCCCCGGCCGCCCCGACCTCTTCCAGGGTGCCGTCGAGATAGGCCGCGCGGCAGGCGCGACGCTGGATCTTGCCGCTCGACGTCTTGGGGATCGAGCCGGCGCGGAGCGGAACGACCGCGTGGACCGCCACGTCGTGGTCGTCCGACACGGCGCGCCGGATCGCCCGGATGACCTCCTTCGGGTCGACCGGCGGCCGGCGTTCCAGCTCGAACGCCACGACGAGCCGCTCCTCGCCAAAGGCGTCGACCGAGAAGGCGGCACAGCCGCTCGAGCGCACGTTCGGATGACTCTGCTCGACACTCAGCTCGATGTCCTGCGGATAGAGGTTGCGGCCGGTGAGGATGAGGAGATCCTTGATGCGGCCGGTGATGTAGAGCTCTCCCCGGTGGAGGAAACCGAGGTCGCCGGTGCGCAGGTAGGGGCCCTCGCCGTCGGCCCGGTGCGCCGCGAAGACCGCCGCCGTCTCCTCCGGCCGGCCCCAGTAGCCGCCGGCCACGGTCTCCCCGCGCACCCAGATCTCCCCCACCTCGTCCGCGGCACAGCGGGTCCGGCGCTCCGGCTCGACGAGGACGACCTCCGTCCCGATCTCGGACCGGCCGCAGCCGGCGATGGCTACCGCGTCGCGATGGTCTGCCGGCACGAAGCGGACGCGATGGTTGGCGAGCTCCAGACTGTCTACGGTGCTGAAGGTCGGTCCGTCCCCCCGGCGCGCCGCCGTCACCTTGAGCGTCGCCTCCGCCAACCCGTAGCCGGGCGAGAAGGAGGAACGGCGGAAGCCGGCCGGAGCGAAGGCCTCGGCGAACGCCTCCAGGGTGTGAAGCCGCACCGGCTCGGCACCGACGAGCGCCACCTGCCAGGACGAGAGGTCGAGGTCGCCGGCCCGCTCCCGGCACTTTTTCACCGCCAGGTCGAAGGCGAAGTTGGGGGCCGCGCTGTGCGTCGCGCGGAGCCGGGAGATCGCCTTGAGCCAACGGAGCGGACGCTGCAGAAAAGCGATCGGCGGCGTGAGGAAAACCGGAAACTCGCCGTAGAGCGGAGTGAGGAGCCCGTAGATGAGACCGAGGTCGTGGAAGGTCGGCAGCCACGAGACGAGGAGGCTGTCGCGCCCGTGCTCGAGGCCGAGGTGGAGGTCGGCGCAATTCGCGAGCAGGTTGTCGTGGCTCACCATGACCCCCTTGGGGTTCGAGGTCGAACCCGAGGTGTACTGGAGAAAGGCGAGCGAGCTCCCGTCCACCTTCGGCTCCCGCCATTCGCCCACCGGCTCGTCGGCAGGGTCGTCCGAGGGATCGTCGGTCGCGACGATGCGGAGACCCTCGACCCCGAGGTCCGCGAGCATCGATTCCGTCCGCTCGACCTCCGCCCGGGTGGTGAGCAGGAGCTCCGGCCGGGCATCCTCGACAATGCCTTGTAGCCGGCTCGACTTGCGGTTGGGACGGGGCGTCGGGACGGCGATGACCTCGGCGCACAGGCAGCCGAAGAAGGCCACCACGAAGTCGAGGCCGGGCGGGTAGACGAGGAGAGCCCGAGAGCCGGGGGGCACCCATCGCTGCAGGCGGCCTGCGAGCTGGCGCGCCCGCTGGGCGAGCTCTCCATAGGTGAGCCGCTCGGTCGCCGACTCGCCGTCGGCGGCGAACGTATAGAGAGGATCGTCGGGGTGCGCCGCCGCGCGGCGTCCCAGGAGATCGACGAGAGAAGACATGGTCACTCCGTAGAAGCGTCCGTAGAGGCGTCCGTAGAAACGGGACGTGGCGTCATTCGGCCCGCATCGCGAGATTGGGCTGGATGCGCGCGGCGCGGCGCGCCGGGAGAAGGTTGGCGAGAAAGCCCACCCCGAGGAGGAGCACGGTGGCGGCCGCGAAGGTCGGGAGATCCAGGGCGTTGACGTCGTAGAGCAGGCTGCCGGCGAACCGGGAGAGCCCGAAGGCCGCCAGGAGGCCGAGGACGAGCCCGGCCCCGGTCAGGATCAGCCCCTCCCGGACGAGCAGATGGACGACCTGCCCGAGCTGAGCGCCGAGCGACATCCGGATGCCGATCTCGCGGGTCCGCTGGGTCAGGGCGTAGGCGGTCGAGGCGTAGAGCCCGATCATCACCAGGAGCAGCGCGAGCCCCCCCATGCCGGCGAGCAGACCGCTGGCGAGCCGGGCGGGCAGGAGCGCCCCCTGGATCTGCTCCGACATGAGCTTGACGTCGAAGAGGGCGAGCCGGTCGTTCTCTGCCGCCACCTCGCGCCGCACGACGCTCGCGAGACCCGCGGGCTCGCCCACGGCCCGCAGGTGGAGGGTCAGGGCCGGCTGGTAATTCTGGTAGAGAGGCAGATAGAGGTACGGGCTCGGCTTCTCCTCCAGGCTCCGGTACTTGGTGTCCCTAGCGACACCGACGACGGTGTGGGTGTCGTTGCCGCCGATCCAGAGCTGCTTGCCGAGCGCCGACTCGTTGGGCCAGTAGCGGTGCGCCAGGGCCTGGTTGACGATGACGACGTGCGGGGCATGCTCGTTGTCCTGGCGGGAGAAGTCCCGGCCCTCCAGAAGGGGGATCCCCATCGTCTGGAAGTAGCGCTCGGAGACGACGTTGAAGTCGAGCTGCGGGCGTCCCTCTCCCGCCGGCGGCGCGTCGCCGGCGCGCACGACGTCCTGGGTGTTCGACAGCACGTCGAAGGGCAGGAATCGCGCCAGGCTCGCCGACTGCGCGCCCGGCAGGACGTTGACGCGGTCCAGGAGTTGCTGGTAGAAGCGCTCCCCGTCCGCCGGGGTGTAGTCGTTGAAGCCCACGTTGAGCGAGGCGACGAGGAGCTTCTCGGCGTCGAACCCCGGCTTCGCCGTCCGCATGTTCCACAGGCTGTGGAAGAAGAGGCCGGCGCCGACCAGGAGAATGAAGGAGACGGTGACCTGGAGGACGAGGAGAGCGTTCCTCAGGCGGGACCGGCGGAAGCCCGGCGGCGCGCTGCCCGCCTTGAGCGCGGGAACCAGGTCGGGCCGCGACGACTGGAGCATGGGCGCCAAGCCGAAGAGAGCTCCGGTCGCCACGGTGATGAAAAGAGTGAAGGCCAGCACGCGCCCATCGACGCTCAGATCGAAGGCGATCGGGGTCTGCGACGGCGGCTCAAAGGATCGCGCGAGATGCGACACCCAGATCGCCAGCAGCAGGCCGAGGCCGCCCGCCAGGAGGGCGATCAGCATGCTCTCGCTGAGCAGTTGGGTCATCAGGCGGCGACGGTTCGCCCCGAGAGCGAGGCGGACGCCCATCTCCTTGCGGCGCGCCGTGACCTGGGCGAGGAAGAGCCCCGCCACGTTGGCGCAGGCCACCATCAGCACGAGGGCGACGACGACCTGCAGCAGGCCGGAAACGGCGATGAAGGCCTCGCGGAGGGGCGGGAAGATCGCCGCGTCGTTTTCCGGCACGAGGTTGACGCCGACCCCCTCGTTCTGCTTCGGGAACAGCTGGCGCAGGTGGGAGGCGACGGTGTCCATCGCCGTCTGCGCCTGCGGCAGGTGGACGCCCGGCTTGAGGCGACCGGTGACGAACAGCCAGTTGTCGCCGCGGTCCGTCAGCAGGTCCGGCCCGGGGACCGCGGCCCGCTGCATGGTGAGCGGGATCCAAAGGTCCGGAACGAAGCCGACGTTCAACCCGGCGAACCCCGGCGGCGCGACGCCGAGGACGGTGAATTTCTTGCCATTCAGGGTGAGCATCGAGCCGAGGATGGCCGGATTGCCGCCGAGGTGGCCCTGCCAGAAGCCGTAGCTCACGACCGCCAGGGGATTGCCTCCCGGAGTCCTGTCCTCGTCCGGCGAGAAGGTGCGGCCGAGGACGGCTCGGACCCCCAGGAGAGAGAAATAATTCCCCGAAGCGAGCGAGCCCAGGATGCGCTCCTCGCCCGCGGCATGACTCAGGATCAAAGGTTCCGGGCGTTCCGCCGCCAAGCCCGAAAAAACCGTATTCTGCTCCGCGAAATCGTGGAAATTGGGATATGAAATGGAACCCCAGCGGAAGCCGCTCGAAAAGGTGCTGTACACCCGCACCAGACTCTCGGAATGAGAAACCGGCAGCGGACGCAAGAGAATACCGTTGATGAAACTAAATATAGCGGTATTTGCACCGATGGCGATTCCCAACGAAAATACGGCTACAGCGGAGAGTCCCGGACGCTTGATCACCATGCGCCACGCATACTGAAGATCTTGAATGAACAAGCATCACCTCCTATAAATCACACACTTGGAGCCGTCAGCAAAGCTCAACGACTCCAACACTCGCGAGCTTTCTAACCTGCCGCCAGGTACTGCATGCCGAGTGCAGGTCGACCATCATACCGATTTTTAATCGACAATTCCAGCCGCTCAAAACGAGACCGCCACAAAAATAAGGCTCGCCCTTGCGTTCAAGCGCTACAACTCCGACTTCACCGCAGATCGCTAGGGTTGACAGCGGAGGGTTACAACAGTTCAGGCCTGGCTGGGACGGCCTCTTACGAGCTGAGCCCTACCCGCCTGTGCGATGTAACACGTATCCGGCGGGAGAAATTGCACCGGCGAGATCCGCCCGCGAAATTATCTCAGCCGTAGTCGCTGCCGCGGAAAGCAAAAGCAAAATGAGCTGTTGGTCAAGAGGTGTGGGCACGCGGCGAAAGCGGGACTCCGGCTTTTCAATCGCTTCTTTTGTCCCGACGGGACTAACCTACAAATGCTCGAATTTTTGATATAAAATGAATGTATGTAAAAACCCAAGAACCGAAACATGAGCTTAAGAGAGTAGGTTCCCTTAAGCTCCTCGCACCTAGAGGAGCTTGTCCGGCGTGATCGGCAGGTCCCGCATCCGCCGTCCCGTGGCGTGGTAGACCGCATTGGCGATGGCGGCGGCGACGCCGGTGATTCCGATCTCGCCGATGCCGCGGCAACCGAGGGTGTTGAGGACCGGGTCGGGATGGTCGAGGAGCTCGACAACGATGTCGGGCACGTCGGTGTGGACGGGGACCTTGTAGTCCGCGAGGTTGGCGGTCAGCGGGCGCCCCGTCCGCGGATCGTGGACCGTGTGCTCCAGGAGGGCCATGCCGATCCCCATCGTCACCCCGCCGATCACCTGGCTGCGGCTGGTCTTCGGGTTCAACACCCGCCCGACGTCGAGCGCCGAGACCCAGCGGGTGACTTGGACCCGCGGCAGGAGCGGGTCGATCTTCACCTCGCAGAACTGCGCTCCCCAGGAGAGGATGGCGTAGCCGTCCCGCCGCGAATCGGGCTCGGCCCGCGCCTCCACCGTGACCGACGGCCGGCCGGACCGCTTCAGGATCTCGGTATACGGCAAACCGCGGGAGGGATCGCCCGCCGCGACCAGCCGCCCCCCGGCAAGGGCGCACTGCTCCGCCCCCAGCCCGGCGAGCGGCGAGCCCGGAAACGCGGCGGCCCAGGCCACGAGCTTCGACTTCAAGGCCCCGGCCACCGCGAGGACCGCCTCGCTGACGGAGGCGACGGAGGCCGAGCCGCCCGAGCCCGGGGCCGCGGGGAGGTCGGTGTCGCCGAGCTCGAAGCTCACCCGCTCGACGGGGAGGCCGAGGGCATCGGCCGCGATCTGGGTGAAGACGGTGTAGGAACCCGTGCCGAGATCCTGGGTGGCGGACTGGACGAGCGCCCTGCCGTCGGCGGTGAGCTTCACCCGCGCCGAGGAGGCCGTGCGGTAGCCGGGATAGACCGCCGTCGCCATCCCCCAGCCGACGAGCAGGTCGCCGTCCCGCATCGAGCGCGGCTCGGCGGTTCGACGCGCCCAGCCGAAGCGCTCGGCACCCCGCGCGTAGCATTCCTTGAGGTGCTTGCTCGACCAGGGCTTGCCGGTCGCCGGATCGCGGTCCGCGTGGTTCTTCAAGCGCAGCTCGATGGGGTCCATGCGGAGGGCGTAGGCGAGCTCGTCCATCGCCGATTCGAGGGCGTAGGTCCCGGTGCATTCGCCGGGCGCCCGCATGAAGGTCGGCGGAGCGACGTTGACCCGGCCGAGCCGGTGAGGGACAGCGACGTTCGGCACCGCGTAGAGGACCTTGCTCGTCGTCAGGCCGCAGGGCTCGACGAAATCGGTCGTCGTCGAGGTGGCCTGGAGAGTGTCGTGGCGGAGAGCGGTCAGGGTGCCGTCCGGGCGGGCGGCGAGCGTCATCGTCTGCACCGTCGGCGGCCGGTGCCCCGCCGAGGTGAACATCTGCTCGCGGGTGAGGTTCAACTGCACCGGCCGGCCCGTCACCCGCGCCGCCAGGGCGGCGAGGGTGGTGTGGGGCCACTGCGAGCCCTTGCAGCCGAACCCCCCGCCGGTGAACGGACAGAGGACGCGGACGTTCTCCTTGGCGAGGCCGAACGCCCCGGCGAGGAAGTCCCGGGCGTCGACCACCGCCTGGGTCGAGTCCGCGACGGTCAGCCGGTCGCCCTCCCAGGCGGCGACGGTCGCCGAGGGCTCCAGCGGGTTGTGGGTCTCGACCGGCGTCGTGTAGGTCGCCGCCACCTGCACCCCCCCCGGCTCCGCGAGCGCCGCGGCGACGTCGCCCCGCTGGTACTGGAGCGGCTCCTTGAACCAGCGCTCCGGGGCCTCGGCGCTGGCGGCCGAGAGGGTGAGCACCGGCGCCTCCTCCCGGTATTGCACCCGAACGAGGGAGGCGGCGTGCTGCGCCCGCTCTAGAGTATCCGCCACGAGGACCGCCACATGCTGCCCCGCGTAGTGGACGGCGTCGTCCGCGAGCGGCATCCGGTCCTCCCCCGGGTCGCCGTCCGCGGGCTTCTTGAGCTTCGGCGCGTTCTCGTGGGTGAGGATGGCGAGGACCCCGGGGGAGCTCCGGGCCGCCGCGGTGTCGATGGCGACGATCCGGCCGCGGGCGATCGTCGATTGGACGAGAGCGGCGTACGCCAGGCGGTCGTACCGGCGCTCGGCGGCGTAGGGCGCCTCGCCGGTGATCTTCAGTCGCCCGTCCACCCGGTCGAGGGGCCGGCCGACGGCCGGGCTCGTGGGGCTCGTGGGGCTCGTGGGGACCGTGGGGCTCGTGCCGGCGCTCCTGCGGGAATCGGCAGACTTCATGGAGTAATCTTATACTGTGGTAGAGATATCGGCCCGGAGGAGGCCACGGACACCGGCGAGATCGGCGCGGTTCTGTCCCTCCCTGCCGAAGCGTGAGCACTGCTATTCTCAATGAAGAGACCCTTCTCGGAACGATCCGGAACGGGCCGAAATGAGGTGACATGGAGATTCATACAGTCGGCGTCATCGGCGCTGGAGTGATGGGGACGGGCCTGGCGCAGAATCTCGCCGAGACCGGCCACCAGGTGGTCCTGCTGGACGTCTCCCAGGAGATCCTCGAACGGGCGCGGGACGAGATCAAGAAGAGCCTCCGTTTCCAAGGGTTTTTTCGCAAGAAGGAGAACGCGGCTCCCGCCCTCTCCGCGGACGTCGTGCTCGGCCGCATCCGGCTGACGACCGAGCTCCAGGATCTCTCGGCGGTCGACTTCCTGGTCGAGAACGCCACCGAGAACTGGGAGATCAAGAAAAGCATCTACGAGCAGATCGACCCGATCTGTCCCGAGCGGGCGGTGTTCGCCGCCAACACCTCGGCCGTCCCCATCACCAAGATCGCCGCGCTCACCAGGCGGGCCCCGCAGGTTCTCGGCATGCACTTCATGAACCCGGTGCCGCAGAAGCCTTTGGTCGAGGTGATCCGCGGCTACCACACGAGCGAGGAGACCCTGGACACCGCTCGCGCCCTCCTCACCCAGATGGGCAAAGAGGCGATCGTCGTCAACGACTCCCCCGGCTTCGTCTCCAACCGGGTGCTGATGCTCACCGTCAACGAGGCGGTCTTCCTCGTCCACGAGGGAGTGGCGACGGCAGAGCAGATCGATCACCTGTTCAAGAGCTGCTTCGGGCACAAGATGGGACCGCTCGAAACCGCCGATTTGATCGGCCTCGATACGATCCTCTACTCGCTCGAAGTTCTCTACCAGGAGCTCGAGGACACCAAGTTCCGCGCCTGCCCGCTGCTCAAGAAAATGGTCCATGCCGGCCTCCATGGGCGCAAGAACGGCAAGGGCTTCTATGATTACGGCGTGACCGCCTAAGGAGAGACCCGGCATGGACACCACCGTAACGACCCCCGACACCCAGACCGGCACCGAAACGGCGCCCAAGATCAAGACGTTTCTGTCGCGCTTCTTCAAAAGCCACGACCTCCAGCCGGAGGAGGACATCTTCGCCCTCGGCTTCGTCAACTCGCTCCTCGCCATGCAGCTCGTCGCCTTCGTCGAGAAGGAGTTCGGGATCAAAGTCGAGGACGACGACCTCGATCTGGACAACTTCCGCTCGATCGGCGCCATCTCGCGCCTGGTGGCGAAGAAACACGCCGCCGGCACCGCCGGCGCTGCCGCCACCGCCGCCACCACCGCTCCCAGCGCATCGTGAAGATCGAGCTGTCCCAAGAGCAGCGCGCCGCGCGCGACGAGTTCCGCGCCTTCGCCCGCTCGGCCATCGCCCCGCACGCCGACCGCTTCGACCGGGAGGAGGCGATCCCGGTCGAGCTGATCCGCGAGCTCGCCGAGCGCGGCTATCTGGGCTCGCTCGTCCCCCCTGCGCACGGCGGCGCTTCTCGCCATGCCGGCGATCTGCTCACCTATGGTCTTTTGACCGAGGAGCTGGGCTGGGCCTGCTCGTCGGTGCGCTCGCTCCTGACCGTCCACGACATGGCGGCCCATGGCATCGAGCGCTGGGGCAGCCCGGCGCTCCGCGAGCGCTGGCTGCCGCGCCTCGCCCGGGGGGAGATCCTGGGCGGCCTCGCTCTGACCGAGCCCGAAGCGGGGAGCGACGCCTCCGGGGTGCAGACGACGGCGGTCGTGGACGGCGAGTCCTTCGTCCTCAACGGCCGCAAGAAGTGGATCACCTTCGGCCAGATCGCCGACCTCTTCCTCCTCATCGCCCGCGCCGAGGGCAAGCCCACCGCCTTTCTGGTCGAACGAGAGACGCCGGGTGTCCGCGTCGCCCCCCTCCACGGGCTCCTCGGCACCCGCGCCTCGATGCTCGCCGAGATCACCTTCGACGACTGCCGCATCCCGCGCGGCCACCTCGTGGGGAGGATCGGCTTCGGGGTCTCCCACGTGGCGGCGGCGGCCCTGGAGCTCGGCCGCTACAGCGTCGCCTGGGGCTCGGTGGGTCTCGCCCAGGCCTGCTTGGATGCCTCCCGGAGCTACACCGCCTCCCGGCAGACCTTCGGCAAGCCGCTCGCCGACCACCAGCTGATCCGCGCCATGCTGACCGACATGACGGTCAACGTGCGCGCCGCGCGGCTCCTCTGCTGTCGGGCCGGGTACTTGAAGCAGATCGGCGATCCTGGCGCCTTTCCCGAGATCATGGCCGCCAAATACTTCGCCTCGACGACCGCCACCCGGGCGGCGCTCGACGCGGTGCAGATCCATGGCGCCAATGGCATCGGCCCCGACTACCCCGTGGGACGCTACCTGCGCGACTCGCGGGTGATGGAGATCATCGAGGGGAGCACCCAGATCCAGCAGGTCACCATCCCCCAGCTCGATTTCCAGGAGCTCTAAGGAGTCGCCATGCCGGACCTGAAGACCGAAACCTCTGTTCTTGTTACGGACACGAAAAAGCCGCAGAAGCCCGGCGCGGTCAAGTGCCTCATCTGGGATCTCGATAATACGGTCTGGGACGGCACTCTCTTGGAAGACCGGGAGGTGCATCTGCGCCCCGGGGTCGCCGAGATCCTCGCCGCCCTGGACGGTCGCGGCATCCTCCACTCGATCGCCAGCCGCAACGACCACGACCCCGCGATGGCGAAGCTCCGGGAGCTCGGGATCGACTCGTATTTCCTCTATCCCAAGGTGAATTGGGGCACCAAGTCCGACTCGGTGGCGGCGATCGCCAAGGATCTCAACTTGGCGCTGGACGCCCTGGCCTTCATCGACGACCAGCCCTTCGAGCGCGAGGAGGTGCGGTTCGTCCACGAGGGAGTGCTCTGCATCGACGCCTCAGACCTCGACCGGCTGCTCGACCGGCCCGAGCTCACCCCCCGCTTCATCACCGAGGATTCCCGGATGCGCCGGCGCATGTACCAGGCCGACATCGAGCGCAACCGGGCGGAGGAGAGCTTCGCCGGCGCCTCCGAGGAGTTCCTCGCCACCTTGGGGATGGCCTTCACCATCGCCCCCTGCCGCGAGGAGGATCTGAAACGGGCCGAGGAGCTGACCGTCCGCACCCATCAGCTCAACACCACCGGCTACACCTACGGCTACGAGGAGCTCGACGCCTTCAGGCAGTCCGACCGCCACCTCCTCCTCGTCTGCTCGCTGACCGACAAGTACGGCACCTACGGGAAGATCGGCCTCTGCCTGGTCGAGAAGGACCCCGAGCTGTGGACGGTGAAGCTCCTCCTCATGTCCTGCCGGGTGATGTCCAAAGGGGTGGGAACGATCCTCATCAACCACCTCCTGTCGCTCGCCAAGGCGGCGGGGGTGCGCCTCCGCGCCGAGTTCGTGAGCAACGACCGCAACCGCCCCATGCTCGTCACCTACAAGTTCGCCGGCTTCCGCGAGGTGGAGCGCCGCGGCGAGGTGGCGATCCTGGAGAACGACCTGACCCGGATTCAGCCGGTGCCGTCCTACGTCGACCTGCGGCTCGATTGAGGGGGGAGGCTAATGCCCGCCGGCGCTCGCCGTCATCTGGGCGACGGTGAGGCCGAGGGTGGTGTAGATGCGGCGGACGTAGTCCCGGGTCTCCCGGTAGGGGGGAACGCCGTTGTAGCGGTCGACGGTCCCCTCGCCGGCGTTGTAGGCGGCGAGAACCTTCTGGAGGTCGTTGGGGAAGCGGTCGATGAGCCACTTCAAATACGTGATCCCCGCCTCCAGGTTCCGGGCCGGATCGGAGAGCTGATCCCGGCTCACCCCGAAGCGCTCGCCGGTCGCGGGCATCAACTGCATCAGGCCCCGCGCCCCCTTGTGCGAGACCGCCCGGGCGTTCCCCGCCGACTCGGCGCGGATGACCGCGGAGACGATCTTCGGGTTCACCTGATGGCGCCGGGCGGCCTCATAGATGAGGCCGCCGTAGGGACCCTCCGGCACCGGCTGCGCGGGATCGAAGGCGAGCGGCAGGACCGCGGGCACCGGCGCCACGGCAGCCACCTGGGGAGGCGGATCGGGCTGCGGGACGACCTCGTCGTCGACCACCCGCTCGACGCGCTCGATCGGCATGCTCATCACCCCGCCCTTGGCGAAGGTGAGCCGCGCCTGGGCCTCGTCGGCCTCATAGCTCGCCACCTTGAAGTACTGCCCGTCGGTCAGGATCACGAGCTCCGCCTTGGCACGCGCGGAGACCCCGAAGCCGGCGGCCAGGGCGAGGAGGAGGATCGAAGTCGAGGTTCGTATCGGCATCAGGTACAGCTGCGAAAGCGGCCAGGGCCGTCGTTTGGGTCCGCCTATTGTACGGAGGAAGGCCCCCAACCGTCCAGTCGATGCCGAGAGAGCATATTCCATTCTGGGCTTCCAACCCCATCGTAGGGCCGAGAATTCCGCCCGCTTCCTCCCATAGAATGACGCCATGCCCCTCCCCCCCTCCCCCACCTCCTTCCGCATCGAATCCGAGCGCTACCTCATCCGCCCCTGGGAGCCCGCGGACGATCCCGCGTTCCGGGCGATGGCCGAAGATCCCGAGATGATGCGCTACATCAGCTCCGGGGAGCCGTGGACCGAGGAGCGGATGGACGAGTTCTTCACCCGCCAGCGCCGCCATCTGGCGACCCACGGTTTCTGCCTGAGCGCCCTGGTGGACAAGGCGACCGGCCAGGTCGTGGGCCTCTCGGGGCTCCAGCCCATGCGCATGGGGGACGACGTCGAGCTCGGCTGGTGGGTGAAAAAAGAGCTCTGGGGCCAGGGGATCGGCACCGAGGCCGGGCGAGCCTGCCTGCGCTACGCCTGGGACGTCCTCGGTCTCAAGCGGGTGGTCGCCGTGGCCTTCCGGGGGAACGGACCCTCGATCCGCATCATGGAGAAGATCGGGATGCACTTCGAGCAGAACGTCCTCGGCCGCGACATCGGCTTCCCCGGGGGCGACATCGAGCTCGTGATCTACGCCCTCGAGCGGTAGAGTCCCGTCCTGACTGCCGCACTCCACGAGCTCGCCGCCCAAGACAGCTCGCCTGGGGACGCCCGCCCCCTAGCCGTGCGGCGATGGCAGACCGCTTGCGCCTCGGGCCTCGATCCGTTTCCGCAGTTGCGGACGCGCTTCCCAGAGGAACTCGAGGTCGGGATTGGTCAGTGAGGAGGAGGCCAGGGTCGGATCGTGTTCCAAGGCGGAGGTCAGACATCCGGCGGCTTCGGCGTGCTGTCCCAAGTAGCTCAGCGCGCAGGCCAGGTTGTAGTCTCCCTCCCCGGGTTGGAGCCGGTTGAGCTGGCGGGCCGCATCGAGGGCCCGGCGCGCCGCTCCCTGCCGCTCGCCGCCTGCGGACTCCCTCGCCAGTTGGAGCCAGGAGCAGGCAGCCTCTCGATGGGGCCCTGCCGGATCGCTCACCAACCGGACCGCGCGATCGAAGAGCTCCGCCGCCTGCTGGATGAAGCCTTTCCGGTCGTCCTTGGCGCTCACAGCGGCGAGACCCACGACGGCGGAGCCCCAGCGGGTCAAGGCATCGTGTTGTAACAATTCTTCCTCCGGCCACTCGTCCGCCCACTTGTCCTCGACCGAGTCGTCCTCGGAACAGGCTTTGAAATGGCCGCAGGCCTCCTCGAACAGGGCGCGGCGCTCCTCGGCGGCGCCGGGCAGCCAACCCAGATCGAGGGCAATCTGGCCCAAGCCCATCCGCAAGGTGGCATGCCGCGCTCCGCGCTCGAAGGCCTGCCGCAGGAAGCCCTGCGCTTCCCGGAGATCTTCCGACGGCTTCTCCTTGTCCCTGTCCGCCATCCACCAGGCGATCATCCCCTGGCAGGCGGCACCTTCCATGCTGGCGCTCTCGAATTGAGCCGCCTCGGCAAAACACTGCCGGGATTGGTCGAGGAGCGCGGTCTGCTCGGTCTGGCCGCTCAACGAAGCGATCTCCGCCAGAACCTTGCCGCGCGCGAGAAGAGCTTCCGGGAGGCTCGGTTGCCGCCACAAAGCCTCGTCGAGCCACGCGTGGGCGTCGTAAAACAGGCCCTTGCGGCGCTCGCCTGGCGGTCGGGACAGGGCCAACTGCTCGAGGCCCCGAGCCAACGCCACCCACAACGAGGCCCGCCTCGGGTGAAGCGCCGCGGCTTGGCGGAGCCTCTCTTCCCCTTCCTCCAGCGACAAATCGTCCTTCTCGCGCAGGAACTCGAGCCAAAAGGCGTAGAGAAGCAGGCCTGCATTCTCATCGGGGTCATCGGGGTCCCGCGAGATTTGAGCGAGCACTTCCTCCGTGTCGTGCGGATCGAGGACGCCGCGCGCCAGTTTGCGGCGGAGGAGATCCGCCATCTCGACGCCGAGCATCGTGTCCCACGCGCTCCGTGCCTCCTCGACTTCCTGTTGCAGATCGAGAAGCTGGCGCGGCGCCATGTTGCCTTCGCAAAAGTCGTGAAGGAGGAGGAGCCGATCCAGGGCCGAGACTCTGAGGTGCTCGATCAGGTGCTCCCAGAAGGTTTCGACGTCGAAGCCGGCCGGGGCATAGCGCCGAGCGGACTCCAGCATCTCCCTGCGGATCTCGAGCGGGGACTCTGCAGGCCAGCCCTTGACCTCTGGCGTCGGGGAAAGACTCATGGTGGTTCTCCTCTCGACCGATTTTATACCGTGGTCGCCGGTCCCTGCGGAGGGCGATTCTCGCATTTCAGTACCCGATCCTTCAAGGGGCCGGATGCGACATCGAGCTGGGGATCTACGCCATCGAGAGACTCTTCCGGGCTGCGACGGAGGGCCCGGGCGGCCCGGCTTACGGCCGAGCGTGGCACCTGTCGGGTTCTGACCCGGCCTTTACGGCCCTGTCTGAGGACTGCGTCGCGGCATCCTCGTGTAGCCCGTCAGAAACACATTACCTTTTAGAGCTAAGAAGCCACCGAATAGAGGTAAGAGCGCCGCGGATAGAGCTAAGAGGAGTCGGTTTACAAGCTGTTGGGACTCGATAGCGACTATCGCGCGGCCGACAGGTTCTATCCTGGGACAGAATAGAAGCTATCGGAGCCCGACAGCTTCCTACCGAGCGCGAAAAGCCATCAAGAGGACGCTGACAGCTGGCAATCCGGTCACCACAGGAGGTATCCCCACCTCTCTTAGAGCGGGCCGGCGGCCTATTAGAGCTATCCCCGCTCCTACAAGAGCGAATCTGTGGCGTAAGAGAGGCTCTTCGGCGCGAGAGTGCTCTTTCCGGAGGTGTAGACGCCCGCCGCAATCCGTGGTCGCCGCCCGCAGTCTTCCCGGTTTCCAGCGTGTTCGGCTAGATTCGCTGTCGCGGTAAAGCGGGACGTTTTTTCGTCCACGCAAGTTCCCGCACAGACAGCGAAGCCCGCCGTCCCTCCCTTCGTTTCTTGGCGGATCTGGAGAAAGGGGCCGACGGGCTTCCGAGAGGAGCCCATGGTAATCCTGCCGGGGTAGAGTCGACGGCGGGCGCGGTGACTGTAGGCCGAGGGAGTAGCTGTTGCCGGCGGCTTTCGCCATCTTGCCGGTGCCTCAGTCTCGGCCGTGGTTCCGTCTCCCGCCGCCGCTCATCGAACCGGACGTGCGGCTCTACCGCATCCGGCTCTCGGAGGGACTTCACGAGGAGGCATGCACGGGCCTTCGTTTTAGGCGCCTCTGAAGGTGGAGAAGGTCCATCACGCCCCGTTCTCCGTAGATCTCTTCCAGTCCGAAACGACCGGTCCCTGCGATCCGCAGCTTGTGGCGGCGGCAGAGGAACCGGCGGGCTCGATGCGCCACGTGGAACCGGACGGCCTGATAGGCCTGCCGGGTCCACCCAAAGCTAAAGTACTGGCCCCAACCCTGGAGCTGCCGGTTGAGACGGTCCCGTAGCTCGGGCCATGGCGTCGGGTTGCCCCGGTACAGCAGAGTGTTGATCTTCTCCTTGAGCCTCTTTTGGGCCTTCTTCGAGGGTTGGGCAACGAGGATTCGCTGCCCGGTGCGCCAGTGCCGAGTCGGGCCGAAGGTGTAGCCCAGAAAGTCGAACGGCTCTTCCCGGGCATAGCAGAGACGCGTCTTGGTCGGGTGGATCGTCAAACCGATCTTCGACAGCCAACGGCTCACCTTCGACAAGCTTTCTTCCGCTTGCCGTCGGCTCGCACAGAGGATGACAAAATCATCGGCATAGGAAACGATGTGACCCAGCCTTTCACACGCCCCTGTTTCCCTCCAGTGACGCAGGAGACGGTTGATGTAGATGTTGGCCAGCAACGGCGACACGACCCCTCCCTGAGGCGTCCCCTGTTTGCTCTTCTTGCCGCCTGTCATCCGCCGGTTTCCCCTCTCATCCCGCTCCTCGACCGGTGATTTCAGCCACAGCTTGAGCAGCCGCAGGATCTTCCCGTCTGCCACCCGACGCGCCACGCTTTGCAACAACTCGGAGTGTGGGATCGTGTCGAAGTACTTCGTCACGTCGGCATCGACGACGTGAGCCTGACCACCATAGAGCCGTTCCTGCACCTCGGCCAGCGCGTCGTGCGCGCTGCGCTCCGGTCGATAGGCATAGACGTTGTCCTCAAAGTCGGCTTCGAAGATCGGCTCCAGCAGGAGCACGACGGCGGTCTGCACCACCCGGTCCCGAATGGTTGGAATTCCCAGGGGACGCTCGCCACCGCCGGGCTTGGGGATCTTCACCCGCCGTACCGGCTGCGGACGGTAGGTCTCTTCCTCCAGTTCCTGACGAAGCTCGGCCAGCCAACGCTCTTCTCCGTACTCCTCGATGTCTGCGAATCGAACTCCATCGACACCAGCTGTCCCAGCATTAGCTTTCGCCTGCCGGTAGGCTCGTTTCAGGGTCTCCTCCCAGCACACCTTGTCGTACAGCGAGTAGAAGCGAAAGGCTGGCTCCCGCTTGGCCTTCTCATAGAGCTTCTTCCGGAGTCGCTCGACTCGTTCGGGTTCTAGACTCATCGCCAATCCCGGTCTTCTCCTCGTTCTGAAGCGTGTCCACAACCAGGGCCCCTTCCCTCCACCGGAGTTAACCGGCTTCTGCGGTACTACGAGCCCCTCCGACTTCCACGACGGCCCAAGGCCAGCCATTTCAGACCGCCCGGTTGGCGGCTGCGATCCGCCACCGCCGTGGATCTCTCACGTTGCCTCAAAGACCTTATGCGCATGCGGTCCCCACTACCCCGGCTGGAGAGGACGGGTTCTACGATCGGTTGCTCCCCCGCCCCCCGGCGGCCTTCCCCATCTGACAGGAGGGTCGGCTCCAGCGAGAAACTATCGAGGCCTGCTCAGGGTTCACTCGCGTTACGGCCTGCGCACTTGCACCTTGGTTGCACCAAGGACTTCTCCGGAGGCTCCAGCCGGGAGATCACTCGCCTCGGCCGCTCCAGTGGCTACCGGGGTGTACCGACAACTCCCCGAGCGGGACTCTCACCCGCTGGCCTTCGAGACCCAGGAGGTTCTTCATGACTCAACTCAGCTCACTGGGAACACTCCTTTCGTGACGCACTGTCAGCTGCAAGGAGTATCTGGAACGGATCGGCGAGGCAATCCCGACAGTGAGCTGTCCCGATGCTGGCTGCCAGGGCTGTCGCCTTCAAGGTCATGGTTCGTACCGTCGCCGTCTGGGCGGTGAGCTTCAGCCGTTGCGTCGGGTTCGGTGCCCGCGCTGCGGAGTCAGCCACGCGCTGTTTCCCGAGGATCTGTGCGCCCACCGGGATGCGACGTTGGGCGCCGTGGAGGCGGCTCTCTCGGCGGGCGCTCCGAGCGCCGGCGCCGAGGCGGCCGAGCAAGCTGACCCTCAGGGGGTCCGGCGGGTACGGGGTTGGCGGCGCAGCGCCGAGGGGGCTTGGACGTCCTCGGTGCTGGCGCTGCTGCCAGCGGTGGAGGGTCGGTGGTGGGAGCGAGCGCAAGCGGCGTTCGGCGCTGTTGCTGGGTGGCTGACTCGTCTGCGCCACGATCTCTGGTCGAGGTTTGGCTGTCTCCTCGGCGGGGTGCGCGGTCTGTACCGCCATGGCCGGCCTCGGTACCCCGGGTCGAGTCTACCCACACAACTTGGTAACTGTTCGAGAGAAAAAGGTTGTGTCAAAACATCTCCTGCTGGTTCGGAGATGGCCTCCGAGCCGTTCGAGGAGACTTTTGAGCATGGATGAGACCCTGAGAGAGAAGATCGCGTTGTTCCGCCATGGAGTGATCAGCGAGTTGGTGAGCCGGCCGTTGGCGCCGCGGGAGAAGGAGAAGCTGCTGTCGGCCATCGCGGCCAAGACCTGGACCGTGCCAGGCAGCCGGCGCACCCAGATCGGCCGCACCACGGTGCGCGATTGGATCGAGCTCTACGAGCGCCATGGCTTCGACGGGCTCAAACCGCGCCCGCGAGCCGATACCGGCAAACCGCGGGCGATCCCGGAGCCGGTGCAGGAGCTGCTGCTGGCGCTGCGCGCCGAGCGGCCCGGCGCGTCTCTCGATAGCCTGATCCGCGCCATTATGCTGGCAGGCAAAGTCGACAAGACGGTGCGGCTGTCGCGAAGCTCGGTGCATCGCTTCTTCGCCAGCCAGGCACCCGCAGCACCCGCGGCGGCTTCTGGCGGCGAGCCCGACGCTCTGGCCTTCACCCATCCGCACGTCAACGACCTGTGGACTTCAGACCTCATGCACGGGCCTCGCCTGCTGGTGCCCGGAAGACGCGACGGCGGCAAGACCTACCTCTATGCCTTCCTCGACGACGCCTCGCGGATGGTTCCCTTTGCCGCCTTCTACCTGGCTGAAAACGCCGCCTGCTTCAAAGACGCCTTCAAGCAGGCCCTGCTGCGCCGGGGTCTGCCCCGGCGGCTGTACTGCGACAACGGAGCGACCTTCCGCACCCACCACCTGGAAGTCATCTGCGCCACCCTCAATGTCGCCCTGATCCACTCCCGGCCCCACCGACCGCGCGGGCGCGGCAAGATCGAGCGCTTCTTCCGCCACGTCCGCCAGAGCTTTCTGCCCCACGTCACCGACGAGATCCTGCGCGACCTGGCATCGCTGAACCGCGTCTTCTGGGCCTGGCTCGAAGCCGAATACCACCAGACCCCGCACGGTGGCCTCGGTGGAATGACTCCGCTCGACCGCTTTCTCCAGGATCAAGCGTTGATCCGCCAGGCGCCCGAGCAGCTCGAGCTGTGGCTGCGCATGAAGGTCGACAGAAAGGTCGGACGTGACCGAACCGTCCACCTCGACAGCCGCCTCTACGAGGCGCCCGATGGCTTTGCCGGCGAAACCATCGAGGTTCTCTATGACCCCTACGATCCGGGCCGACCTGTCCATTTCCGCCGCCGTGGCGAAACCGCCGAGAAACCGCTGCGCCGACTCGATCTCGTCACCAACGCCACTCTGCGAAGGGCCACCCGCGAAGGCCAAACCGCCGAGCCGCAGGCCCCCACAACCGGCATCAGCTATCTCGATCTCATCGCCAAGAAGTTCTACCGGGAGGAGCCGGAATGAATCTCTATACCACAGCCTTCGGCTTCACCTGCCTGCCTTTCCAGCGACCTTTAGGCGCCGACCAGCTCTTCCGTTCGCCCGTGCTCGAAGAGCTGCACTCGCGCCTGCGGTACCTGGTCGACAACCGCGCCATCGGCCTGCTCACCGGTGAGCCCGGAAGCGGAAAGTCCACCGCCTTGAGACGACTGCGCGACGATCTCCACCCCGATCAGGTCCGCGTGCTCTACCTCCACGACAACCTCGTCAACCCCGCAGACTTCTGTCGCCAGATCGCCCTGGCCCTCGGCCTCAACCCCCTCTGGTCTCGCGCCATGACTTTCCGTCTCCTCCAGGACGAAATCCAACGTCTCGTCAAGGAACGACACCTCACCGTCCTGCTCCTGCTCGACGAGGCCCACAACTTGAGACCCGACGTCCTCGCCCTCTTGCCTCTGCTCACCAATTTCGAGTGGGACAGCCAGGGACGGCTCGCCGTGCTCCTGGCCGGACAATCCGGCCTGCGACAGGCCTTGAGACTGTCTCACTTAGAGGCCCTCGCTCAGAGAATCACCGTCCGTTTCGCACTGCGAGGATTCGACCGCGACACCACACGCCTCTATCTCGAGCACCGGCTCAAGCTCGCCGGCCTCGAGCGGCCGCTGTTCACCGAACCCGCCGTCGAGGCCCTCTTCAACGCTTCCCAAGGAGTCATGAGAAGAATCGACGCCCTCGCTCATCACGCACTCGCCGTCGCCGCCACCTCTCACGCCAGGCTTGTCGAACCCAACCACATCCTGACCGCCGCGGAGGAATTACGCGGATGAACGAAGCCGAACCCATCCTCGACTATTTGAAGAGCCGGATGCCCGCCTACCCGTTCGACTCCCGACTCGACGCCGAGTTTGTCGACGAGCTCCTCGAAGACTTCCGGGATCTCGACATTCTCGAAGAAACCAAAACTTTCCGCTGGTACTACCAGAACCGACCGGCCGGCTGTTTCAAGAACGTCCGCGTCGGACTCAGGAGATGGATCTCAAGCGCCAGGGTGAGAAAGAAGGCAGAATAAACCTAGAACAGGCAGCCCCCAAGTCATCTGTCCCGGATTCCACCGCAACCGGCCGAATCCGGGACCCACCTCTTGCTGACCTACGCCGCCACGACAGAACTCGAAAAGACGGCCACGGAACTACGCGGGACTCGACAGGAGGCCTAGAGCAGGCCGACGGAGCCCTAAGCCTGGCGCTTCCCTCTAAACGGGAGGCATTTTTGTGAAGAATCGGCTTGGCGGCTCTTGGGTGTCCGCTGTATTTCTGACGCACTACACTAGCGAGGTCTCCGACCTCAAACCGACAAGGTCTACTCCCAGAGAGCGCCGGCGCTCCCAGGGAAAAATCTGGCTCGTTTGTCCAGATGTCACCCAGTCAGACGTCTGGACGCCGGCGGGCCGATCGAGCGTCAGGCAACCTTGAGCGGCTTGATGCGCTCGACCTGCGTCTTGAGGGCGATTGCCGCGTCCCAGAGATCCACGGCACGTTGCGCGTTGAGCCAGAACTCCGGCGAATTGCTGAACAGCCGTGAGAGGCGAAGCGCCATCTCCGGGCTCACCACGCGCCGCTCCCGCAGCAGCTCATTGATGGTCTGGCGCGTGACGCCCAGGGCCTCCGCGAGGCTCGCGACGGTGAGCCCGTAATCCGGCAGGAAGTCCTCGCGGAGCATCTCGCCCGGATGGGTGGGCCGGCTCTCCCGTCGGCCGGTGTTTGGAATGCTCATCGTGTCCCCTTCGTCCTCCTCGGAGCCACCTATACCAGAAGGTTCTCGAACGGGTGACGGTTCTTCCATCGAAAGGCACAGAAGTCGCGGCGATCGACGGAAAGGATGCGACCGTGGCCCAACCATTCGGCGAGCAGCACGAGCGTGGCGTCCGCCAGGTCCATCGGCAACGCTGCATACTTCTCCATCAGCGGAACGATGCGTTCGGGCGGGTGGATCTCCGGAGCGGCGATCTCGAACGCTCGCGCGGCGTGGGAGGCAAGGAATCGGGATTGCGCGGCGGGACCCAGGCGGTCGAGCAGCAGGTAGCAGGTCTCGGTCATCACGGGCCAGGTTACGATGAGGCGTTCGTCCCCAAGCGAGTCGAAGGCCTGCATGGCGTTTTCGTGGTAAGCGTCCCGGCGGTTGGCGAGTGCGAGCCAGAATCCAGTGTCAGCGATGACCATGCTTGCGTCCGAAGCCCTCATACAGCCGCTCTTTGTAGGTCGTCGAGAGGTCGGCCTCGGCCTCGCCGCAGCCGATGAGGCCCGACTCGAGGATCGCCTCACGTGCGGAGCGGCCCGTCCCACAGACTTCGCTGAAATAGCGCTCGAGCGCAGCGCGCACGACATTCGACGTGCTCTGCCCGGTCGCCCGCTCCAAGGCTTCGAGCTTCCGGGCCAAATCCTCGGGCAACCTCGCATTGAGTCGCATTGACATCTCCTGTCATACACATTGTATGACCGCCATCAGCCGAGGTCAAGGAGGGGACCTTCCCCTTCCCGAGTAGGTGGCGCCTGTCTCGATAGAGCATCTCGCCCGGGTGGGTAGGCCGGGCGCTCCCGCTGGCTGGCATTTGGAATGCTCATCGTACCCCCCTTCGTCCTCGGTGGTCGTCAGTGATGGTGGGCTGGGCGGCCCGTCTTACTGCCGGGAATGAGTCTCCTCTCGGTCGAGCTTCCGGCCTCTGGAGTTCCCATCCCCTTCGTCCGACAGGTGTCGGAACTCCGCGATGGTCTCCTCGGGAGTCGCCGGCGAGGTGAGTCGCCGCTTGTAGGTGGTCGAGAGGTCGGCCTCAGCCTCACCGCAACCGATGAGACCCGATTCGAGGATCCCTCACGGAGCGGCCCGTCCCGCAGACTTCGCTGAAGTAGCGCTCGAGCGCAGCGTGCACGACGTTCGACGTGCTCTGCCCGGTCGTCCGCTCCAGGGCTTCGAGCTTCCGGGCCAAAAGTCGCATCGGGGCACCTCCGAGTCATGCGTCGTATTGTATGCCCTCGATCCGCGAGGGCCTTCCCATGTCGGTGGCACCTGTCGGCACCTCCTCCCGGAGTGCAAGCGGAAGGCAATCGGCACGGCTCGGTACTTGCGATAGCAAAGAATAGAGCATTGGCCATACCTATGCTTGGGCATAAACTTGGGTGGGAAGCGGGCTGCGCCAGGGAGATCCAAGATCCACACGCTTGCTGTATAATCAACAATCGTATGGACTCTCTCACTCCGGAGTATCTCGCGGAACTCGGACGGCAGTTGGCGGCGATCGCTGCGTTCCTGGGCGGGTTCTCGATTACCTTCTTTGGCACTCTCCTTACGATCAAATCGTCTCGTGGTATCAGCAGTTGGGCTCTCGGTGCTGCCGCCGTCGCTGCCGGATCATTTTCTGTGACCGTTATTGCGGTTACTATGCTGATAACTTCTCTGCATCCAGGCGCCCCCTCTTATGCCATGCTAAGCGGTCACGCTCTGGCACGAGCGCAAATCGTGACTGCATTGTCCCTAACCCTAGGCATCCTCAGCCTCCTCTTAAGCTTATCGTTCAGCGGATGGATGCATTCGCGGAAGCTAGGAATTGCGACAAGCTTCACCTGTCAGTTGCATAGGAAAAACCACTTGAACGAGCTAGAAGTCCCAAGTGCAGGGCATTCGAGGCTTTCCAAGGCTCTGCCGCTGGATTGCACCTCGGGTGAAGTCCTCCAGCGGCGGAGCGTTCTCGGCCAAGGGGCCGTTGCAAAACGGGCGGGCCAAGGCTAGCCGACGCTTTTTTGCAACGATAGGGTTCATAGGCCTCCTGAGTGGCATCATCGTAGTATGGGCTCTCCTGGGCTTTGGTTGGTAGCAACTTCCAACTGCCCGGAGCGTTAAATGACCAGGATTCTCGGAATGATTCCGCGCCGGCGGATAGCAGCGACGACATCGATCGTTATCATCCTCATGCAGTTAGCGCTTAATCCGGGAGGTGCACGGGGCGCATCCTTCGAGGCCGTGCCTGGCATACCGATCGATCGTTTCCTTTCTGGCGTAAGAATTACGCAGGAGAAGGGATAAAATAAGTGATCTCAAGCTTGGAGATCATAAAGTAACAGATTTGTTTGATCCTATCGCTGCCTATCAATACGGAGATCATAGCTCTCACCCAGACGCCGACGTGCTATGGATCAAGGTTAGAAATAGCGCAGCCCTCGCCGAGTTGAAGGAAAGATCCCTTTTCAGCACAGAACTCCGAATCGATGTAATTATGGAAAAGCATACCAGAGGTTGTCGATTCCTTGGGGGCTGGCTATCGTTATGTTTCCAATGCTCCAAGCGGATTGAGATCCCATTCACGATCGATTATGCGACGCCGTGCGAGGAAGTTACCCGGGTTATCTACCTCGCCATTGGCTCGGAAATGGCAAAAGAAGTTCGGCTTGAAGGTGACAGCCCTACTTCTATACCGCTAGATCACATATTTTCGCTGCTCCTAACCGACAAGGTGGTGCCCTTTATACAACACCTGAGCCCCATCGACAGGAACAATCAGTGCTTTAAGGAGTTCGACCTTCTCAATTGGTTGCGTAACGAGAAAATAGAAGGTTTTGATCTTTCCGACTATGCTTTGCGTCAAGGGCTCAGAGAGGTCTTGCGCGGGATAGGAGGTACGCTAGCCGGGATGAAATGGGAGCGATATCATTTTTACATCGAACTGATTGGATACGCTGATCAATCAGTCTTCCAGAGGGCTCGTCCTCTCTCTCAAAGAGACACTGGAATTGGGGGATGGAACCAAATCAGACACCCGCTTGCCGTCTATTATAGAGGATGCAAAGGAAACCGTCTCCTGGAAAAGAATCCCACTTCGGTTGCGTTTGGCGAAGAATCTGAGATGCTTGTGGGAGGCGAGATCAAGGACAACTGCGAGCTCGGAGCCGCTCGCGCATATGTCGCAACTGCCTTCTTAGTGAATCTTTTAGGAACCAACAACATTGAATACAAATACGGTACGGGAGGCATCATAGAGACGAACGATAGATCGCTGGATTATCTAAATAGAAGGATTGAAATCAGAATCGTTGCCAAGAGCGCTGAGCGAAGGCCTCGCGCAAGAGGTATTCGTCTTATAACAAACTGAGAAGCCTCGGCCGCCAGCTGGCTGGCGTTCCGTCCCTCTCGTCCAGTCCTCTGTGGCTTTCCCCCCTTCTCCGCGAGGCCCTGTGCGGCCCCACGCGCTCTCCCCAGCAGCTTTTGATGCCTGAAAATCGCGTCGAGCCCCTTTATCGCGGACAAGGAGGACCAGCGTAAGCCGGGCCAGGTCAGCGATCGAGGCCCGTGGAGACTGGGTGCGCTGTTGGCGGAAGCTCGGATTTCCCCGGCTTCCATCCTAAAGGCGCCCTTCTCCTGCCTGCGAAGTCTGGGGTTTCCCGGCTGGACCACCCTACTTCAACCGTGGAAGTACCCGCTCTCCGTCGTCGGAGCCTCGTCCTTCTCCTCACCGCCGCCATGGGCCACTCCCATGGACCGGCCGCGACAATGTGCTGCTCTCCTACTCGTAGTGCAAGGCCTGGACGATCGAGAAGCGCGCCTACCCTACTTCTCCCGCGGAAGTGCTGCCCTCCCCTGAGGACGCTTGGCACTGGAGACTCTGCTCGGTCTGGTCTCCAACCCCCTCTACGACCGCGGGTGGAACCGGTCATACAAACTCTTCAGCCTCTTCTGTGGTGGCGGAGGGCTATCCCTTGGTCGCGGTCTATGGCGACCAGGGTCCCCAGGTCGCGGGTTGGCTCGACCGGGGGGAGCCGCGGTGGGCCGAGGGGCTCCATATCCTGGAGGCGATCGTCCGCTCGCCTCTCGCGCTCGCGACTCTGCTCGAAGCGGCGGGTCCCGGAGCCGAAGAGCAGGTGGGGCGGATTCGCGCCCGGCATCAGCGGGTGTAGAGCAGGTTCGGCCGGAGGGACGGGAGGGGCGAGGCCGCCCGCTTCCGTCCCTCTCGGACGGTGTTACCGATGTCTCCGGTCTGACCCCCGACCCAACCTTCCCCCGGTCGCCAGGGCTCCACCAGGACGACGGTGGAGCGACGGTAGGAAAGTGAAGAAGGGAAAGGGGCGAAGGCGCACCGGGAGCTCGGATCTCCTCAGGTGGATCGCTCTACTCCGCTAGAAAAGTACCCTTCTGCTGGCGGAGAAGTAGGGGGCTTCAGGACGGCAGTGCCCGACATCGACCGGCGAAGTACCCTATCTCTGGCCAGAAGCAGGGTACTTTTGGTTGGGGATACCCTACTTCCTGGCAGGAAGTGCCCTACTTCCCCGCGGGAAGTACCCTACTTCCTGGCAGGAAGTACCCTACTCCGGCCGAGAAGTACCCTACTTCCTGGCGGGAAGCACCCTACTTCCTCGCAGGAAGTACCCTACTTCTTGGCAGGAAGTACCCTACTTCGGCCGAGGAAGTGCCCTCCCCTGAGGACGCTTGCCACTGGAAATCCGGCTCCGGCCGGTCCCCCAGCGGCGGACGGACGACGGGGGTGGGAGGATAGGATCTCGCAAAGGCGCGCCTCTCCGAACCTCGCTGACCATCGAATCGCCGCCGCTGGCCGTGTTCGCGGAGCCGCATCGCCATAGGGCGGGTACTGGCTCCTAGGAGCGATCAGGAACAATCCGAAACCGCCGTTTCCCTTCGATCCGGTAGGTCTCGAAGTCGTCGTGGTCGATCGTGAAGATCGTAGTGAGCGCCTCTCGCCGCGCGAGATGGACCAGCGTCGCGTCGGCGAAGTCCATCGGCCGGTCCTGGTAGCGGCCCATCAGAGCCTCAAGATCGGGCAGATCTTCGTCTGTAATCGGCAGGACGGTCACAGCACCGGAGGTCAGAAATGACCAGACCCTGGGCAGGTCCCGGAAGCCAGGAAGGAGGTGGAAAAAATCGGCGAGTACGGCGGCGGACGTGGCCAGAGGAAAGGTGAGGGTGGCGAAGGCTTCGCGGCAGCTCTTGTGCCATCGGTCGTGGCGATTGAGAAACGCCAGGATCGCTCCGGTATCGATGAGACCTCGCGGTCTAGAGTCCATGCCGGCGGGCAATCCGTGCGCGCACCTCGGACCGGGCGTTTTCCGCCAGATCCAGACTGCCCTCGATCGTACCGGCACATTTCATGGCGGCTTCCCGCACGCGCTGCTGCGCCTCCGCTTCGGTGTCGGAGGCTTGGCCCCGGCCCTGTTGAAGCCAGCCCTTCACGATTTCCTCCAGGAGATCCGCAAGGCTCTTTCGTTCCGCCCGGGCAGCGTCCTGCAACTCGCTCTTGAGGTGAGGAGAGAGACGCCAGCTATAGACCTCGGTCTTCATGCACTACAGTGTAGCGCAGGCAGGGACTCTCCTCAACCGCAACTGCCCCCTTCGCAACCTTCCCCCGCCCAGGTTCTTCGGTCGCCAGGGCTCCCTCTCTATAACGATGTCAAGTCCCGAGTCTATCTATCGAAGACTCGTCGCCGTGGCCGGTGGGCTGTGTAAAACGCGGAGCGTTTTCCAAGGGGTGTGGGAGGGTGCCGGGCGCGGGCTTGGGGGAGGCAGCCTTCCATACCCCGGCAGACCGCCGGCCGGGGAGATGGGGGCGCGGGGGAAGAGGGGGAGTTTTCCACAGCCGCGGGAGTTCGGTCTGCGACCGTTGTCTGGTTCGCTCCAGGTGACTGCTGATCAGGCTCTCCTCAATGGCGCTCCGGCGGGTACAGTCCAGACGCTGACACGACTGACCGACACGGCCCTACCGGGCGTCTACACAGCATCCGCGGGGATGCTCGCCGGAACAGGGGTATGCGGGTCCGCGGTGAGGGCTGCAACCTTCCATACCGGCAGGCCGCCGCTGGCCCGAGAGGGGGGACGGGGGAAGAGGGATCTTTTCCAAAAACGCGGAAGCTCGGCCACTGCCTACTTCGCGTGCTCCGGTCCAAGCCCTTCCGGGCCAACCCACAGCTTGCGCGGCATAGCGTGCGCTGTGCAACACGCCACCGCAGGCGCACACCTGGCGCGCCTACGCTCCGGCGGCCAGCCTACGCGGCCACATCCTCGTCGAGCCGCGCCCTACGGGTGCGGATGATGCTTCTCAGGAGAGCGTGATCGCACTCTCTGATCGCCCGACCCACCACCAACCGCGATCATCAGGCCGCCCCCGCCCCTCGGGTACTGTGCGCAGGCCCCACTTCGGACCGCCCCCCGATTGCGCTCCAGGTGGCTGCTGATCAGAATCTCCTTATCGTAGCGGGCTCCATCCTCGGTCAGCAATTTGTAAATTAGCTTCGCTCGCTGCCGTGACAGTGCCAGCAAAGCTTTGACGTGGGCCGCTGGGTGGCCTTGATGGCGCTCCCGCTGCTTGCGGTGATACTCACGGTCCAGGGCGCTGACACGACAAGCTGCCACCGAGCCCAAGTACCGGACGCGCAGCACCCGCTTATTCGTTTGCCGAGCCAGACTGTATTGGTTCTCTTGGAACATGACGGCCCTACCGCCATGTTACGCATGGCAAGGAGCTATTCATGTCCCAAGAGTCCAAGCGTTCCCGCCGTCGGTTCGATACCGAGCAGAAGGTCGCCATCCTGCGCCGCCATCTGGTCGACAAGGTCCCCGTCTCAGACCTCTGTGACGAGTACAAGCTCCAGCCCAGCGTCTTCTACCAGTGGCAGCGGCAGGTCTTCGAAAACCTGGCCGGCGCCTTCGAAGCGACTGCGGGCTCCGGAACCTCCCAACGCGAAAAGCAACTGACCGACAAAGTACAGCAACTAGAAACCAAGTTGGCCCGAAAAGACTCGGTTATCGCCGAGATCTCGACCGAATATATACAACTAAAAAAAGTACTTGGGGAGCCCTGAACGGCCGCTGGGTTCCCCATGATGTACGAGATGCCGTGGTCGACTTCGTGCGCACCTGGAGCGAGAAAACCGAGATCCCTACCGAGCGCTTCTGCGCTTGGCTCGAACTCGCGCGCGGCAAGTTCTACGCCTGGCAAAAGCGCTACGGCAAGGCCAATGAGCACAACCGACTGGTGCCTCGCGATCACTGGCTCGAAGACCACGAGCGACAGGCCATCCTCGACTTCCACCAGCGCTTTCCCCTGGAGGGATATCGCCGATTGACCTTCATGATGCTGGACCAGAACGTGGTGGCGGTAAGCCCCTCCTCGACCTACCGGGTGCTCGCCAAGGCCGGAAGGCTCGACCGATGGAACCGACAGCCTTCAAAGAAGGGGAAAGGCTTCCAACAGCCTCTAAACCCACACGAGCACTGGCACATCGACGTGACCTACCTAAACCTCGCCGGGACGTTTTACTACCTGTGCCCGGTCCTCGACGGCGCCAGCCGCTCACTCGTCCACTGGGAAATCCGACCGGCGATGACCGAGGCCGATGTCGAGTGCATCCTGCAACGCGCTCGCGAGCTCTACCCCGAGGCCCGGCCGCGGATCATCTCCGACAACGGCCCGCAGTTCATCGCCAGAGATTTCAAGGAGTTCGTCCGAATCGCCGGCATGACCCACGTGCGCACTTCACCCTACTACCCGCAGTCCAACGGCAAGATCGAGCGTTGGCACAAGACCGTCAAAGGCGGGGCCTTGCGCCCCGCCGCTCCCGCTGACCTCGAGCAAGCCCGAGCGGTCGTCACCAAGTTCGTCCACCACTACAACCACGTCCGCCTCCACAGCGCTATTGGCTATATCACCCCGAATGACTTCCTCCATGGCAGGGCACCTGCGATCTGGGCCGAACGGGATCAAAAACTCGAGAAGGCCAGGCAACTCCGCAGAGAGCGGCGCGACGCTCAGAGGGGCCAGGCCGCTTGAGATACAGCCCCATGGCTCTGTTACTCTTACCACCTGCCGTCTTGTTCACGGAGAACCAGTACACCTTCGGGTGCGCCTCCACAGCTTCCTTCAGCTCCTCCTCTACCTACTTTTGAGCCTGCTCCAAGGAGTCCAACTGTTGCACCACAATCCGGAGCTCCAGCGTTATGATCGATCTCTCCGTCTCCGGCAAGTGGATACCAAGGACCACCCGATGCAGAGCTTCGGCCTCTTCGTGGCTGTCCGGGGTACGGCCGGCTCGACGAAGAACCTGCGCCACCTCCTCGACCGGCGCCTCCCCGAGACCCTCCAAGCCTGGCCATCGCCTCAGGGCTGCACGGAGTCTCATGCTGTCCCAACGAGGACCCTCCCAGGCTCCGGCCACCAGCTCCCCGGACAGTTCCAACAGGCGGCTACGCAGTTGGTTGAGCAGACGAGTGTGCTGGCCTGTCAGCTGTTGCTTCAAGCGGCTCAACCGGCAAAGCCGACGCTCCTCCGGGCGAGGGCACAGAGCAGGACGACAAGTCCTCATCTTCTGGTACCCCATCCGCGCCAGCAGGTACCCATCCCAAGAGTCATCTTTACGAGGCTGGCCCTCCGCGCTGCGGTAATCCTTCAGGGCCTGCGGCGCTACCTGCCAGATCTCGATCCCCATCTCCAGCGCGACTCGCGACAGAACAGACCCCACCGAGCGAACTCCCTCCACCACCACCCGCAACGGACGACCGTTTCCACTCCGCACCACCTCGCTCAACCAGGCCCGCAGATCGGCCTCTCGGTTACGCAACTTCCGAGCTCTCTGCCACATGCCCTCTGTGGTCAACTCCACAAGCACGTGCCACTGCTCGCCACAGTCCATTCCAAGCCACAACGGGTTCAGCTCAGGGCTCACGGATACAACCCTCCTTCCCAAACGGGTACAATCGGTCTGCCCCGCGCCACCGACTCTCTATTAGCCATGCCGGCAAAGGGTCGTATCAGGGAGCGCAGATGGCTCGAGCACGGGGGCACTCTTCAGGATCAGCCATCAGCGGGTCCGAGGGAGCCTAGCCATCTCGTGCTCTGCTCTTTTATAGCCCTTCAGGATGACGGTAGGGGATGGTAGGGAACGAGGGGGAAACTGCGGTAGGCCGACTACAGCCGGGAGACTGCGGTCGGGAGACGACGGTCGGAGACGAGATCCAGCCTGGAGGACGGTGCTTTTGGCGTGGATCCACTCAGACCGGCAGACCGGCGGCCCGGGCGGCGGAGAGGAATCCGAAGAGGTACTCGAAGAGCTCGACGTGGTTCAAGGCGGCGTCGGCATCACGCCCCCAGGCGGTCAGGCCGTGATCCCGGATGAGGAAGCCCGGCACCCGCGGCGGCTCGGCGACGAAGCGCGCCGCCAGCTCCTCGGCGATCCGCGGCACGTGGGCGTGGTTGGGGAAGATGGCGAGCGGCACGACCGGTGCCTCCTCCCGGATGCCGAAGCCCTTGAGCATTTCGAGCGGCGGCAGCGTCAGCGAGTCGCCGGAGGCGAGCCGGGCGGCCACGTTGCCCGGGATCGAGTGGATGTGGAAGCAGGCGTGCGCCTCGGGAAGGAGGCGGTAGAGGGTGTCGTGGAGACTGGTTTCGGCCGACGGGCGGGCGTCGGGCCTCCCCCGCTCCAGCACCTCGCCGCCGGGAGCGAGGCGCAGGAAGTCCTCGCGCCGCCCCCGGATCTTGCCGCTCGCGGTGATCCAATAGGAGCCGTCCGGCTGGCGCAGCGACAGGTTTCCCGCCGTCCCCGCCATCCACCCCCGCTCGTAGAACAGGCGGGCGACGTCGGAGAGCAGGTCCCGTGGATCTTCGTGGCTCACAGCGGCCGAATTTTACCATGCCCGCCGGCTTTCGCTTTGCTACACTCCTTAGTGTGGACGCCGACTTCAAACCCACCCGACACCGCATCCTGCCGCTCGAAAGACTCTAGAGAGATGCCGCTGCCGCCCGGCGCCGAGGCCGTTTTGATCGACATCGAGGGGACGACGACCTCGATCTCCTTCGTCTACGACGTCCTCTTCCCCTACGCCGAGGAGCGGCTCGAAGCTTTCTGCTCCCGGCCGGACCCCGGACCCGAGTTGGCCGAGGCGATCGCGCGGCTGAAGCGCGAGCACGCGGACGAAACCGGGCAGGGCGCGGCAGTGCCGGCCTTCGGCAACGGCGCCCCCTACGCGAGGCACCTGATGCGCCAGGATCGCAAGTCGACCGGGCTCAAGCTCCTCCAGGGGTTGATCTGGGACGAGGGCTACCGTTCCGGGGTGCTCCGCTCGCACGTCTTCCCGGACGTCCCCCCGGCGCTCGCGGCCTGGACGCGCTCGCGGGTGCGCCTCCGGGTCTTCTCCTCGGGCAGCGTGCACGCCCAGAAGCTCCTCTTCGGCCATACCGAAGCGGGCGATCTCTCGCCGCTCTTCGAGGGCTTCCACGACACGACGACCGGACCCAAGCAGGAGCCCGCCTCCTACCGGGCGATCGCCGCGGCGTTTTCCCTGCCGGCGGCGTCGATCCTCTTCCTGAGCGACGTGCGCGGCGAGCTCGACGCCGCCCGGGAAGCCGGCTTTAAGACCGGCCTCCTGCTCCGCCCAGGCAACCGCCCCGCGGACCCGGGTCCCCATCCGAGCCATACGAGCTTCGTGGAGCTGGCGTAAACGCAGGCGCGGAGAGAGCTTCGGCAGGCATAGATGCTATGTCGCTCTTTTTCATCAGTTCCAAAATGCCTCGACTTCGTGTATCTTTTCTTCCCAGAATCTCCCTTCGCCGGTCCTCCCCTAGGGTGTTGTGATCCGGGTGCTCGGGGCATTGTTGGGAAAAAGTTGGGAAAGAAGTGGATGAAGAAGCGTAAGGAAGGAACGGAACGGAACCTGAGGAGGATTCACGAATGCCATCACCGTCCACGACGTCTGCTGAGACTCTCTATTCGCTGGACCCGCGCACCCGCGAGCTGTTGATCGAATCCGCCCCGCTCATGGAGCGCTGGGCGGCGACCGAGTGCGGCAGCAAGGATGCCGGCGGCATGGAGGAATGGGCCAAGACCCACGACCCGGCGCAGGCGCCGCCGTCGATGAGCTGCAACTGGTATCACGGTACCTGGCAGTATCTGCGGCTGCTCAACATGGTGGCGGTTCCACCCTGGTACGAATTCTACCAGGAGGCCTTGACGGGAGTGCTGCGCAAGCGGCCGCAGGCCCGCGTCCTCATCTCCGCCGCGGCGGACTACGGCATGCTCGCCACCCTCCACGAGGCGATGGAGGCGACCGGGGCCACCCCGCGCATCCAGGTCTACGACATCTGCCGTACGCCTCTCCGCGCCTGCGAGTGGTACGCCGAAAAGCACGGCTTCGCGATCGAGTGCACCTGCGCCAACCTGCTCACCGGGGACCTCCCCATGGCCGCCTTCGACCTGATCGTCACCGACGAGTTCCTGACCGTCATCAAGGGCGCCGACAAGCCGCTCATCGTCAAGCGCTGGAAGGAGCTTTTGACCCCGGGCGGCACCCTGGTCACCACCGCCATGATCGGCGACGCCACCACCCCGGAGCTGCGGCAGGGCTACGCGGAACGGGCGCGAAAGCTGCTCGACGGTCATGCCGACAGCTTCCCGCAGCACCAGAACGGCGGCCGCGAGTCGCTCCTCCAGCTCTTCGACCACTTCGCGAGCGTCCACACCCGGCATATGCTGTCGGGGGAGGAGGAGATCCGGCGGCTGTTCGACGGCTTCGGGACGGTCTCTTTCCACCGTACGGTCACCCCGGGCGAGTGCGTGAATCCCACGGACTCGTTCCAGATCGTCGCCTCGGTGCCCTAGCCCGGCCCCGCCGGGCTGCTTCACCGCTTCAGGAGGTTCGCCATGGTCACCGACTGCCTGATCATCGGCTACAACGACGGCGAGTTCTCGCACGAGGTCGAGATGATGCGCTCGATGGGCGCCGACCATCCCGACTATCGCGACCTCCGCCTGAACTACGTCCAGTACCAGGGCCGGCCCTACCGGGCGATGGACATCCTCGACCATTTCCACTCCGAGGGCCGGCCTCCCCTGGACCGCGGGCGCAAGTTCCACAACACCGAGGTCCTCTGGATGGTCGTCCTCTACCTGGGGAGCTACCTGGCGCGGCGGGGTTTCACCTTCGACTACGTCAACCTCTTCCAGTTCCAGAAGGACGAGCTGCGCGAGAAGCTGCGGACGGGCAAGTACCTGACCGCCGTCGTCACGACGACGATCTACAACTACGACACTCCGATCCTCGAAGTCGTCAACTTCGTTCGCGAGCACAGCCCGGAGACGAAGATCGTCGTCGGCGGTCCCTACGTCGCCAAGCGTTCGGAGAGCATGGAGGAGAGCGACCTGGAGGCGGTGTTCAAGTACATCGACGCCGACTTCTACGTCCGGAGCCGCGAGGGCGAGCAGGCGCTGGTGCGCCTGATCGAGGCGTTGAAGGGCGACCAGGATTTCGCCGCCATCCCGAACCTCGCTTACCGGGAGGGCGATCGCTTCGTGCTGACGCCTGCCGAGCGCGAGTTCAACACCCTCTACGACAACCTCATCGACTACTCGCTCTTCCCACCCGAGGACGTCGGCAGCTACGTCAACGTGCGGATCACCAAGGGCTGCCCGTTCACCTGCTCGTTCTGCTCTTTTCCTCTCCGCACGGAGAAGTACGACGTCTCGAAGCTCGAATACATCGAGCACGAGCTCAACTCCATCCGCGCGGTGGGCACGGTCACCGGCCTCTTCTTCGTCGACGACACGGCGAACGTTCCGCTCCAGACGTTCAAAGACATGATGCGGATGATGATCCGCCAGGGCTATGGCTTCAAATGGCACTGTTTTTTCCGTGCCGATTTCTGCGATGCCGAGCTCGTCGAGCTGATGGCGCGGGCGGGCTGCCAGGGGGTCTTCCTGGGCTTGGAGTCGGCCAACGACCAGATGCTCATCAACATGCACAAGACGCCGCGCAAGCATCACTACCTGTCGTCGATTCCGCTCTTCAAGCAGGCGGGAATCCAGGTCTTCGCCTCGCTCTTCTTCGGTTTCCCCGGCGAGACCTACGCGACGGCCCAGGAGACGATCTCCTTCCTCGACGAGACGGAGCCCGACTTCTACCGCGCGCTCGTCTGGTACTGCGATCCGGTGACGCCGATCTGGCAGGAAAAGGACCGCTACGGGATCAAGGGCTACCACTTCTCCTGGTCGCACGACACGATGGACGTGAACACGGCCTGCGATTTAGTCGAGAGCTGTTTCTTCCGTTTCGACAAGCCGGTGTGGGTGCCCGATCCGGGCTTCAATTTCGTCTCTCTCTTCCTGCTGCAGAACCGCGGCATGTCGTTCGAGCAGATCCAGACGTTCCTCCAGAGCTTTAACGCCGTGGTGCGGGAGCAGGTGCTCCAACCCACGCGCCGGGAGCCGTCGCCGCAGTTGATCGAGAACCTGCGGCGCGCCAGCCAGTTCGACCGGCCGGCGGTGCCGGACCGCGAGGCCTTCGAGGTCTTCTCCGCCCCGGGCTATCGGGCCGCCGAGCGGTTCTGGTACGACGAGTTCGCGGCTCCCCTCTCGACCGGCGCGGCCGGAACGGCGGCCGAGGCCGGCGAGCGGGCACAGCACGCGGATGCGGGGGTCGTCTGGCAGAAGGGGCGCGTGCTGACGCTCGCCCGGCCGCGGCTCGACGCCCTGGAGCGGGACTCCGGCGTGCCGCGCCGGAGCGTTCTCTTAGCGGCGCTCGCCGCGGCGCTCCTCCGCCTCGACGGACGCGGCGACGTCGCTGTGGTGGCAGCTCCTGCCGGGACCACCGCGAGCGACCCGCGGCAACCGTTCCCCGTCCGCCTGGCGGTGGACGAGCGGCTGGGCTTCCGGGAGCTCGCGCGGGCGGCGGAAGGCAAGCTCGCCGCCGCCGAGCCCCACCGGCTCTTCGCGCCCAGCCTCTTCGCCAGCACCTTCCGTGTCCCGGGAGCCATGAAGGTGCCGCCGGTCTTCGACGTCGGCTATGTGGAAGCAACGACATCGGAGACCTCCGACGGGCCGGAGCGCTTCGCCGCGCCGGCCTATCGCGAGGTGGAGCTGATCCTCCGGGTGGAAGAGCGCGGTGCTGGCGATGGCCTCGCGATGCAGCTCCTCTCCCGCCGCGACCGGCCGGCGCCGGGTTTGGCGGAGCTCGGCGAGGCGCTCCTCGCGATCCTCGGCGCCGCCGCCCGACAGCCGGACGTGCCCCTGGGCGACATCCCCCTGGCCGCGTCGGCGCACCCGGCCAAGCTCTCCGGGCGTCCGCTGGCCGCCCTGCAGTTCAATTTTTAAAGAGGATCCCGCATGAGCTCGGTCACCGCAGCCGCAATCACCGACGAGGTGCTCGCCGAAGGGCGCCGGTACTGGCACGCCAAGCTGGCGGGGCACCCGCGCCCGGCCGGCCCGCGCCCGGACCATCGTCGCCCCGAGGACCGCTCGGAGCGCAGTGCCACGTCGGCCTTCGACGTCGATGGCGAGCTTTTCGAGCAGCTCGCCCGGCTGACCGGCGGTGAGCCCTTCCTCGAGCACGCGGCCCTGGCGGCGGCCTTGACCGCCTGCTTCTATCGCTACACCCAGGCCTCGCCGGTCGTCCTCGGCTGCCCGGCGATCCGCACCGAGGAGACACTCGAGGAGGCGGTCGTCAACGCCACTCCCCTCGTCAACGAGGTCGACGCTCAAACGTCCTTCCGCCAGCTCCTCCTGCGGGTGCGCCAGAACCTGCTCGAAGCGCACGAGCAGCAGCGCTATCCCTTCGCCCAGCTGGTCGCGGACCTCGGTCTTCCGGTGCCGGCGAACCGTTGCCCGCTCTTCGACGTCGCCCTCGTCCACCGCGAGCTCCATGCCGAGCTGCCCGAGGTCGGCAACGACATCACCCTGACCTTCGAGCGCGTGCCCGGCGGCCTCCGCGGCACGGCGGCCTTCAGCCCTCGCATCTACGAGCCCGCCACGATCGAGCGCCTCGGCCAGCACCTCGTGCGCCTGCTCCGCGCCGGTCTTGCCGACCCCAACACGGCTCTGGCCGAGCTCGACATGCTGAGCGAGGAAGAGCGGCGCCGTCTGTTGGTCGAGTGGAACGACACCGCGCGCGACTATCCGCAAGACTTGGCCGTCCACCAGCTGTTCGAGGGGCACGTCGACGCCGCGCCGGATCGGATCGCGCTCGTCGACGACGGCCTGCGCCTCTCCTACGGCGAGCTCGACCGGCGCGCCAACCAGCTCGCCCACCACCTCCAGGGGATGGGCGTCGGCCCCAACACGCCGGTCGGCATCTGCCTCAACCGTTCGCCCGCGCTGGTCCTCTCCGTGCTCGCGGTCTTGAAGGCCGGCGGCGCCTACGTGCCCTACGACCCGACCTATCCGCGCGAGCGCGTCGCTACGATGTTCGAGGACGTCAAGCTCAAGGTGCTCCTGACCCGCCAGGGCCTGCTCGAGCGCCTGCCCGAGCGCAAGCCTCGGGTGGTCTGTGTCGATCACGACGCGCCGGCGATCGCTAAGCGGCCGAAAGACCTGCCGCCCCGGCGCTCCGGGCCAGGCGACCTCTGCTACATCATCTTCACCTCCGGCTCGACCGGGCGCCCCAAGGCCGCCTCGGTCTACCACCGTGGCTGGACCAACCTGCTGTGCTGGTTCGGGCGCGAATTCGACATCTCCCCCGCCGACAAGAACCTGGTGATGAGCTCGATCAGCTTCGACATCACCCAGCGGAGCATGGCGATGCCCTTGACTCGCGGCGGCGAGCTCCATCTGGTGCCGGACGGCTACGATCCCGACCTGCTTCTCCGCACCCTCCGTGACTCCGAGATCACTCTCCTCAACTGCGCTCCCAGCACCTTCTACCCGCTCCTCGAAGGGCCGGAGGCCGGCCGCTATACGAGTCTCCGCTCGCTGCGCTGCCTGTTTCTGGGCGGCGAGGCCATCTCTGCCTCCCGCCTCAAGCGGTGGGCCGCCTCGCCGGGTCGCACGACCGACATCGCCAACGTCTATGGCGCCGCGGAGTGCAGCGACGTCTCCTCCTTCTACCGCCTGCACGACCTCGAGCGCTACAGCCGGACCTCGGTGCCGATCGGCAAGCCGATCGACAACAGCCGGGTCTACCTCCTGGACGACGAGCTGCGCCTGGTGCCGATCGGCATCGGCGGCGAGATCTGCCTGGCCGGAGACGGTGTCGGCCGTGGCTACGCCAACGATGCGGGCCTGACCGCCCGGAAGTTCGTCGACGATCCGTTCGCCCACGAGCCGGGGGCCCGCATCTACCGGACCGGCGACCTCGCCCGCTACCTCCCGAACGGCGATCTGGAGTTCCTCGGCCGGATCGACTACCAGGTCAAGATCCGCGGCCAGCGCATCGAGCTGGGGGAGATCGAGACGCAGTTGCGCGCCCACCCGGGAGTCCAGGAGGCGGTCGCGGTGGCCGCGGAATCGACCCCCGGCGAAACGCGCCTGATCGCCTACTATGTCCCCTTGAAATCCAGCGCCCAATCCAGCGCCGAGCCGGCAACCCCCGCGGACGACGGCCTGGAAAATGAGCTGCGCGAGGCGCTGGGCCGGAAGCTCCCGGCCTACATGGTGCCCAACCTGTTCGTCCGGCTGCGCGAGATGCCGCTCAACCCGAACGGCAAGATCGACCGCGACGCGCTCCCCGCGCCGAGCGCCGCCGAACGCAAGGCCGACCCCACCGCGGTACCGCTGACCGCCGCCGAGAGCATCGTGGCCCGGCTCTTCGCCGAGCTCCTCAAAGTGGAGAACGTGGGCCGGGACGACAACTTTTTCCGCCTGGGGGGACACTCCCTGATGGCGACGCAGATGATCGCCAACATCTCGGAGGCCTTCAACGTACGTTTTCCGGCGATCGACTTCTTCGCCCGGCCTACCGTCGCCGGCATCGCCGCCCGCGTCGAAACGAGTGTCGCGGCCAAGCCGCCCGCGGCCGTGGCGCAACCGGCGGAGGCCGGGTAAGCCTTCCGTGGTGCGGAGCTCACTCTTCCGGACGCGCGCAAACGTCCGGAAGAGTGGCGGAGCGTATCCTCTCCAAGCTGCTGCTTTCTAAGGCGCCGCCCGGAGCCACAGCGGGTCTCCACTCTCGTCGCGGACCTGGAAAGTCTTGCCGCCCTTTTTGACCTGGCGGGCGAGGAGAGCCGGCATGCCCTTGATCTGCATCTTCGAGCCGATCACCTCGACCGCCTCACCCTTGGCGAAGGTCACCCCCAGGCGGGATACGAAGGGCGCCGGCCCGACGAAAACCTCGATCTGCCCCTTGCCGTCCTTGAGAATCAGGTGCGTGCCGTCCACCCCGCTGGGAGTTTTGACGGTCTTGACCTCCTGGATGGGACCTTTGAGCGTCGTTTCCGTCTTCTTGTCATAGGGCGGCGGGCCTCCACCAGGGCCACCCTGGGCGGACAGGGCGGTCCCGAGAAGCGCCAGACCGGCGAGAGTGACAAGGACCAACCCCGATCTAAACTGAGCTCTCATCTCTTTTCTCCTTGAATGTAAGTCGTGTCTCTGTCGAGCTTTGAGGTTACATCACCGCCGACGGCTGGGCCACCCCACCCGCCGCGAGTTCGCCCGGGATGGGGTCCGCGCTGACCTCTTCGCTCGGCCCCACCTGCATCACGAGGCTCATATAGGTGCCGTCCTCTTCGAAGAGGAGCCCCAGATCCTGCAACAGCTTGACCTCGCGCTCGACCTCCGCGGCCGAGATCGCCGGCAGCTTCGCCACCAGATGGGAGACCTTGGCCTGGCGGGTGAGCCCCTGGAGCACCCGGAGGCTCCTCTCCTCCAAGCGATGCTCGATGGGCTTGGCACCCCGGCTGTCATAGACGAAGACCGGCCCGCCCTCCGCCCGGAAAACCAGCTCGGGCTTCGCCTCGCGCTGCCAGCGCGACTGCCACTGCACGCAACGCTCGCGCAGCTTGCCCAGCCACTTCGCCGTGCCCATCAGGTAGGGGGCCTTGAAGTCCTCGTCGCGGAAGAAGTAGGCCAGGTGCTCCAGATCCTCGGCCGGGAACGGATAGATCGCCGAGTAGAAGTCGCTCGGACGCAGCTTCAACCCGTATTCCGCCGCCAGCTTGTGGTAGGGGCTGTAGCGGTCGAAACGCACCGGGAACGCGCCACTCGGTGGACGCAGGTGCGTGAGCAGCGGCAGATCGCGGTAGTACTTCTCATAGACCGACTCCGGCTCTCCGGGGAAGCCGACGAGCAGGTTCCACAGCGGCATGACCTGGTACGTGAGGCAATCCATCAGGAAACGCAAGTTTTGAAACGCCGTGGTGCCTTTCTTCATCAGCTTGAGAGTGAGCGTCGACATCGCCTCGATACCGGGCTGGATGCGCGTCACCCGCGCCCTCGCGAGGGCTTCCATCTCGTGCTTCTTGAGGTCGGCCTTGACCTCATAGAACAGATGCGCGTGCGAAGGCGTGTCCAAATAGGGCAGCACCTCGGTCAGGTATTCACGCGGCAGGATGTTGTCGACCGACTCGAAGTGATCGGTGCGCGCTCCGTAGCGGTCGAACAGCTCCTGCAGCATCTCGAGCGCGACGGACGGAGCCATCGCGCGGTATTTCATGCTCATGCCGTTGAGACCGCAGAAGGTGCAGTGCGACCGCTCTCCCCACCAGCAACCGCGCGAGGTCTCGAAAGGGACCCGCGGTTTGATCGGCAGGCCGCGCAATTTGCGCTCGACCACCGAGAAGTACTCATCGTAGTCGAGCGGGACCCGGACGTCGATGTCCAGCTCGTCGCCGATCTCCCGAACCTGGCCGACCGGGCTCAGAGCGAGCTTGCGCCGCGACAGCACCCCCGGGATCCGGTGGCACTCCACCTCCTGCCCGTCCAGGAGGTGCCCGACCAGACGTGGGAAGCTCTGTAGCGCCGGACCGGAGAAGACGAAGTCGACTTCCGGCACGTTTTTAGCGATCACCGCCCCCATCGGGGTCTCACAGTTGGCTCCGCCCATGACGACCACCATCTCCGGGCGCCGTTTTTTGAGCTTCTTGGCCATGGCGAAGGAGCTGATGTTCTGGCAGAACATCGAGGTGAAACCCACCAGATCGTAGTCGCCCAATTTATAGCGGTCGATCAGGCTGTCCAGAAAACGGCCCGCGGTGCGCCGCTTGCTGAGGAGCTGCTCTTTGAAGGTCGTCACCTCCATCCGCTGCTCGGCGAAGTGACGGTTGAGATAACCGTCGGTGTCTTCCGGCAGCTCCGGGAACGCCACCGCGCTGAAGAACCAATCGCCGAGCCCGGAGGTATTGGCCTGCACCGGTCCGGAGATCGCCTGGAAGAGGGGGAAACCCAGGTAGTTGACGAAGTCGAGATTGACGTAGAAGACATCGCAACGGATGCGATCCCCCATCCTCTCCTCGACGACGGAGCGGAGTTGCGCGAGAGCGATCGAAGGTATGTCCGCCGCCGCAAAAGGCATGTTGACGAGCGCGATCCTGTACATGTCGAAGATCTCCTTTCCTTCCTCTCGCAAAGAGCCGGGCCCGGAGGGGTACCCGCTAGTTCGCCGAGGTCAACTGAAGCAAACGCACCAACTTCTCAAGCTCCTGCATCCGGATGTCTCCGCGCAACCGCAACCGCCCCTGCTCCGCCGCCTTCACGGGATGAAGCCCGCCGCGCGCGATGGCGAACAGGTCGCTTGCCGAAACCTCGACATTGCAGACAGCGGAGGAACGTCCGGGAGAGACCAACCCGCGCCGCGGATCGAGCACCCAGGCGCCGCCGTTGCCGCCGGCGACGACGAACTGATAAAGCGTGCCGAAGGTGGCGCAGAGATCGGGCTCGTTACGGACCCGCTCCGGGAGGTGAGTCTCGAAGAACCAACGAACGTCCTCAGGCCCGGTCCGCGCCGACCGCCCCGGCCTTTCCGCCGCGACCGGCGCCGGCCGGTCCGGATAGGCCAGCCGATGCGACAGGGCATCCATCGTCTCGAGGGTCTTCTCGGGTACTCCGCTGAGCGACACCGCGCCTCCGGCACCGATATTGCCAGTATGGATCGACTGTGTGAAAGCGATGTAGTGGTCCTGCATCCCCCGGTCGTGCCGGGTTTCGAAAACCGCATCGATCAGGCTTCTGTCCCAAGTCAGGTTCAAGAAATGGAACACCGGCCCTAGGGCGCGAGCCGGATCGGCCACCATGTCCTCGTACCGCAAGCGCACACAGAGCGACGGCTCTGTCTCCTCGACCTCCAGGAGTGTCGTCGTCCGTTCGCACCAGTAGCTGATCGCGGCGGTGACGGCATGGCCCGCGGCGGCGGCCCGAAACGGTTGCAGCTCCGGCAGTCCGTTCATCATCTTGAGCAGCGATTGGACCACGTCCAGACAGTGGCGGTGCAGGCAGAGCATGCGGGCCTCCGGGAAGACCTGGCGGAGGAGGGCCAGGTGGGCCGGGACTAAATTGCTGGGCGTCTTCTCGCACCAGATGCGCTTGCCGCGGAGTGCCGCCGCAGCCTCCAACTGCCGGGCCAAGAGGCTCCGCAGCCAGTCGATCGTCTCCTTGGGGAGCGCTCCGGGATTCACCGGGTCGAAGCGCTGGCCCGCCAGACCGGCCGAGAAATGGGCCAGATCGAACGCGGCTTGCCCGAGAAAAACCTCCGGCGGGCTGTAGATCTCCGGATGGGTATCCATGATGTATCGCAGGAGCGTTGAGCCGGTGCGATAGCACGACAGGATCAGGATCGGCAATCCGGGCTCACCTGGAGCCGCAACGCTCTCCGACATGGACAGTCCCTTCTCTTAAGCCAGAGCCCGATTCTTGCCCACGGCCGGCCGCTCGTCCACGAGCTTGCCGAGCTCGAGGTGGACGACACGGTCGCCGACCCCATAATAGCTTTCGTCGTGACTGATGACGACGACGGCCTTGCCACGCGCCCGCAACTCCGGCAGGATTTGGTCATAGAAGACCTGCCGGAACCCGGAGTCCTGGTCGGCCGCCCACTCGTCGAAGACGAAAATCGGCGAGTCCTCGAGAAAGGCCATGAGGAGAGCGAGCCGTTTGCGCTGTCCCTGTGAAAGCTCGATCGTCGAGAGCTTACCGCCGGCGACCCGTACTTTATGTTGCAAATGGAGATCGATGAGATGCTTGCGGGCTCGCTCGTCGAGGTCGGGCGAGCCGAGCCCGAGCAGCGTGTCGAAAAGGAAGAAGTCGGAAAAGACGATCGAGAAATGCTGCCGGAACCAGTCGCGATTGGCCTCGGTGACGGGTTCACCGTCGAAAACGATCCGCCCGGAGTCCGGCGGATAGAGGCCGACCAGGAGCTTGGCCAGGGTGGTCTTGCCGGAGCCGTTGCCTCCCGCCAGGAACACGACCTCGCCCGGCCGTAGCGAGAGGTCGATGGGGCCCAGGCTGAATTCCGATTCGTCCACGTCCTCGCGCCGATACGCCAGGACGACCGAGGAAAGCTCGAGACTCCGCCAAGACGATCGGATCGTGCTGCGGACGTCCGCGCGTTGCTCGCCGGGATCGCCGACCAGCGAGAGGCCAAGCCGCTCGATCTTCTGCACCGAGACTCCCGCCTGCGACAGGAGGGGGATGCTGTTGAGGACGACCTGGAGCGGTCCGATCATGAACAGAAGGGTGAGCACATACCCGGCTTGCGAGCCGGTGTCGTCGGCGCTGCGCCAACCGAAGAGAACGACACCCACCGCCAGGTAGAAGAGCAGATTCCCCCAGTTGGCGCCGGCCAGGAAGACCCGCAAGAACGCGATCCGCTGGTGCCGGAACCGTTCCGTCGCCTCGGCGAGCTGCGCCAGGAAGTCCTCCCGCCGCCCCCAGCGCATCTTGAGCTCTTTGGTCCCCTGGGTGACCCCGCGGAAAAACTTGAAAAGCTCGTCTTCCACTTCCCGCGCCGCCTGCTGGCGATGCCAGCCGGAGCGCATCACCGCCAGGTACGTCGGGACCATGACCGCCATCGCCCCCAAGAGGACGAGCAGATTCGTCCAGGACATCCAGGCCATGTAGACCAGGCAGCCGAAGACCGTGGCGGCATTGAGGAAGAGGAGCGGCAGCGCGGTCAAGGCGCCGGTGATGGACGAGATATCGCTGGTCAAGGTCACCGTCAGGCGATGCGCGCCGATCTCTTCCAACCGGCGCATGTTGCTGCCCAGGATCTTGTGGCTGAGCTTCGATTGCAGATCGGCGACAGCCTGCGCGCCGAGGACGACGATGATCAGGCTGGAGGCCATGCGGGTGGCGGTGGTGAGCACCGCGAGCGTGACGAAGATGAGGGCGAGATTCCATCGCCGATCCGGCGCCGGCTCCATCGCCAATCGAGTAATGTGCAGAAGGGCTCCGGCCATGGCGCCGCTCAGCAGGCCGAGAACCGAGGCGATGACCAGGGTGCTCGTCCGCGAGCACTGACGCAGGATGGAGAGCAACTCCTTCATGAACCTTCTCCTCGGGAAAAGTGGGCCGTAAGGTGCGCGGCGAGCCCTGCCACGTGCGGTGGGTGCAGGACTGAGAAGTGAGTGCCTTCGGTGACCTCCGCCTCGACGCCGCCTTCCACCCGATCCTTCCAACCGAAGCTCGGCGAGAGGAGGGTCCGCAGGCGCAGCCCCCCACGCTGGTAGAGAAGCCGCAGCGAACGACCGGCGCGCCGCCAGGCGGCGTCGTTCGGACGCGTCGGTTGGCGAGGCACCGGCTCGCGGGGCCGGAGCATGAGCATCCCGCCGGCATAGGTCGCGGGACGGTACTTCTCGAGTGCCCGTAGATTGGCCTTGAAGATCTCGAAGTAGCGGGCGACCTGCGCCGTCTCGACCTCCGGGGGTACCGCTCCCGCGCTCTTGGCGACGTCCAGGATAGTGGCGATCTGCTGGTGGGGCGAGAGGGCGCTGATCTCTCCCCAGGTGAGCTTGAAGTTGTCCAGGGCCAGGCCAAAATCGAGCGCGAACAGGTAGAGCAACGTCATGGGATCGCGGCTGGCCCCGGCGGATTTGTCCGAAGGGATCGGGGTGTCGATCAGCGTCAGAGAGGCCACCACTCCTCCTCTCTCGCGGAGTTGCCTTGCCACCTCGTAAGCGATCACCCCTCCGCTCGACCAGCCGGAGATGTGGTAGGGCCCCTCGGGCACGACCTTCCGGAGCTCCGTGACGTAGTGCTCTGCCATCTCCTCCACGCTCGTGAACGGCGCCTCCTCCCCATCGAGGCCCACCGACTGGATACCGTAGATCGGGCGCTCCTCGCCGAGAGCTCGCACCAGGTCCCGATAGCAGAAGAGATTGCCCCCCACCGGGTGGAGCAGGAGGACGGGCTTGCCGGTCCCCTGGGGGCGAAGCGGCACTAAGCATGAAGGCGAGCTCCCGGAATCCTCGCCGCCGAGGAGCGCCGCCATTCCCCGGACGGTGGGAGCCTGGAAGATGGCGGAAAGCGGCAGCTTCTTCCCGGTGGCGCGTTCGAGCTTCGACATCAGTTGCACCGCCAGGAGCGAATGGCCGCCGAGCTCGAAGAAGCTCTCCTCCGCCCCCACCCGCTCCTGCTTCAACACTTCGGCGAAGATTCCCGCGACGAGCTCCTCGGTCACGGTGCGAGGAACGAGAGACTCCGGAGTCTGCTTGCGCTCCGGAGCCCCCAGCGCCCGCCGGTCGATCTTGCCCTGCGGCGTCAGCGGCAGTCGCTCCAGAACCACAAACTGAGAAGGCACCATCGACTCCGGCAACTTCGCCCGCGCATGCGCGGTCAATTCCTCGGCCGTCACCTCTCCGGCCGCATATCCCACCAACCGCTTTCCCACCGTCTCCTCGACGAGGACCACCGCGGCGCTCTGGACTCGTGGGTGGGCTGCCAGGACCGACTCGATTTCCTCGAGCTCGATGCGCACGCCCCGCAGCTTCACCTGTCGATCCAGACGTCCCAGGAATTCCAGGCAGCCGTCTCCCAAGGCCCGGACCCGGTCGCCTGTACGGTAGAGCCGGCTCCCCGGCTCCTCTCCCAGGAAGTCGGGCAGGAAACGCTCCGCCGTCAGATCCGGGCGCCCCAGATACCCACGTCCGAGGCCCGCCCCCGCCAGGTACAGCTCGCCCGCGACACCCACCGGCTGCGGCGTGCCCGTCGAGTCGAGCACATGCGCTCGCATCCGCGGCAAGGGCCGTCCCAGGCTCATCGGCTCCCCCGCGATCCGGCCCATGGTGCTGTTGACCGTACACTCGGTCGGTCCGTAGAGATTCCACGCGGTCAAAGCTTTCGCCGCTGCCAGCTGGCGCCAGGTCTCCGCCTCCAGGGCCTCACCGCCGACGAGCAGCTGGCGCGGCGCCGCTCCCGGACGCTCCAGCAGACCGGACTCCAACCAGGCTTTCACCTGCGCCGGCGTAGCATTGAGCCGGTCCAGGCCTTCCCGGGCCAACAGCTCGACCATCGCCGCGCCGCTCGTCCGCACTTCCTCCGGCACCATCACCAGCGTGCTGCCCAAAAGCACGTGGAGGAGCTGCTCGACCGCGGGATCGAAGATCCAGGACGAGATCAGGCTCACTCTCTGGGGCGCCGCCCCGAAGGCGCCGCCGCCCATGGCATCCAGGAGATGGAGAGCCGAGCGCTGCGAGATCAGGGTCCCCTTGGGCCTGCCCGTCGAGCCCGAGGTATAGATCACGTAAGCCAGACTCTCGGGCGCGCTCTCCGGCCACGGTTCCAGGGCCTCCCGATGCGCCTCCGGCTCCGGATCGTCGACGGCGAGCGTCTGTAGCGAGACGGCAGGCAGTCCTTCAAGGACGGCGCGCCGGCTGAGCAGCAATCGAGCACCGGAGTCGGCGAGAATCAGCTCGAACCGTTCCTGAGGCAGACTCGGATCGAGCGGCACGAAAGCCCCGCCGGCCCTCCACACCGCGAGCACCGCCATGATCATCGCCGCCGAACGGTCGAAGCACACAGCCACCAGAACCTCCGGCCCCACTCCCAGCTGCGCCAGGCGGGACGCGAGCCTTTCCGCCCTGCGTTCGAGCTCTCCGTAGCTCCAATGCTCCTCCCCCGCCATCACCGCCACCACCGCGGGCGTCCGACGGGCCTGCGCGGCGAACCGCTCGCTCAGCCGCTCCTGCAGGAAAGGCGACTGCGTGTCGTTCCACTCCAGGAGAAGCTGGTGTCTCTCGGCTGCGGAGACCAGGGGCAGCTCCGCAACCCGCAGCGCCGGCGCCGCGGCGATCTCCGACAGCAGCCGTTCGAGCTGTCCCAGCATACGTACCGCGGTCGCGGCGTCGAATAGAGCGAGGCTGTAGCTCAAGAGCACGTCGATGCGACCTTCCCGCTCCTGGGCCACCAGCTCGAGGTCGAATCTCAGGGACACCGGCTGCCCGGGCTTCCCGGCTCCCAGGGGCGACAGGGTGAGACGGGGCAGCTCCAGCCGTTCGGCCGGCGAGACTCTCTCCAGAGAGAACATCACCTGGAAGAGGGGCGAGTGCGACAGGGCGCGCTCCGGTTGCAACACTTCGACGAGCTTTTCGAAGGGCAGATCCTGGTGCTCGAATGAGCCCAGGCACTCTTCGCGGCAGCGGCCCAGAAACTCCTGGAAAGTCGGATCCCCAGAAAGATCGGCCGGCAGTACCAGGGTGTTGACGAAAAAGCCGATCAGCTTTTCCGTCTCCAGCCGGTTCCGTCCCGCGATCGGTGTGCCCACCGCCAGCCGCTCGACTCCGGCGAGCCGACCGAGCTGCATCTGCCAGGCCGCCAACAACACCATGAAGAGCGTCGACCGCTCCCGGCGGGCCAATCCGTTCAGAGACCGGGAGAGCTCGGCCGACAGCCTGAGCGGTCGGACGGCCCCCAGAAGCACCTGCACCGGCGGACGCGGACGGTCGAGCGGCAGTGCCAGGACGGGAGGCACCTCCGCGAGCCGCTCCTGCCAATAGGAGATCTGGCTCGCCAGGGCATCGCCGCTCAACCACCCCCGCTGCCACTGCGAGTAGTCGGCGTATTGGATCGGCAGCTCCGGCAGAGCTGGCGAACGCCCCTGCTTGAAGGAGGTGTAGAAGAGCGCGAGCTCCTGGGAGAAGATCCGCAGGGACCACTCGTCGGAGATGACATGGTGCATGGCGAGGAACGTCGCGTGCTCTCCCGCGCTCTCTCGCACCAGGCCGAAGCGCAGGAGAGGTCCGTGCGCGAGGTCGAACGGGCGCCGCGCCTCGGCGGCGGCGAGCTCCAGGGTCACCGCGCGAGCTCGCTCGGCCGGCAGCGCGGAAAGATCGACCAGCCACCAGGGCGCCGACGACAGCTCCTCGATCCGCTGGAAGGGTTGTCCATCCACCACGTCGAAGAGGGTGTGCAGCACCTCGTGGCGGCGCACGATGGCGGACAGGCTCTGCCACAGTACCTTGACGTCGAGCTCACCCGTGGCGCGGTTCGCCAGGAACTGGTTGTACGCCGTGCTGCCAGGCGCGAGCTGATGCAGGAACCAGAGCCGTTCCTGAGCGAACGAAAGGAGCAGCGGGGCGGAGCGGTCGACTTTCTCCAGGGGCGGCAGGAGCAGCGCCTGACCGGCCCGCTGCGCCGCCTCGGTCGCGCGCGCCAGGCCCTCGACCGTCGGGTTCTCGAACAACTGCCGCAACGGCAGCTCGACCGCGAAGGCCCGCGCGACCCGCGAGATCACCTGCGTCGCCAACAGCGAATGGCCTCCCAGCTCGAAGAAGCTTTCCCGGATCCCCACTCGTTCCAGCTTCAACACCTCCGCGAAGATCCCGGCGATCAATTCCTCGGTCGGGGTACGCGGCTCGAGCGACATTTGACGCGCGGGCTCCAGACTCGGCAGGGCCCGGCGGTCCACCTTCCCCTGAGGCGTCAGCGGCAACTCCGGGATCGTCACGAATTGCGACGGCACCATCACTTCCGGCAGGTGAGCGCGCGCGTGCTCCTTGATCTCTTCGACGGTCACCTCCCCGGAGACATATCCCACCAGCCGCTCGCCGACCGGCCCGGCGACCACCACCACCGCCGCGCCCCGGACCCGCGGGTGCGCCGAGAGCACCGCCTCGATCTCCTCGAGCTCGATGCGCACACCGCGCAGCTTCACCTGCCGATCGAGCCGCCCCAGGAACTCCAGCCGTCCATCCCCCAGGGCCCGGACCCGGTCGCCCGTACGATAGAGCCGACCGCCCGGCTCCGCACCCAGGGAATCAGGCAGGAAACGCTCCGCTGTCAGGTCCGGGCGCTCCAGATATCCGCGTCCGAGGCCCACCCCCGCCAGGTACAGCTCGCCCGCCACGCCGACCGGCTGCGGCGTGCCCGTCAAGTCGAGCACATGCGCTCGCATCTGCGGCAACGGACGGCCCAGGTTCATCCGTTCCCCAGTGATCCGGCCCATGGTGCTGTTGACCGTACACTCCGTAGGGCCGTAGAGATTCCACGCGGTCACCGCTCTCCCCGCTGCCAGCTGGCGCCAGGTCTCAGCCTCCAGGGCCTCACCGCCGACGAGCAGCTGGCTCGGAGCCGCTCCCGGACGCTCCAGCAGACCGGACTCCAACCAGACTTTCACCTGTGCCGGCGTGGCATTCAGCCGGTCCAGGTTTTCCCGGGCCAACAGATCTACCATCGCCGCGCCGCTCATCCGCGCCTCCTCCGGTACCATCACCAGCGTGCTGCCCAAAAGGACGTGGAGCAATTGCTCGACCGCAGGATCGAAGATCCAGGACGAGATCAGGCTCACTCTCTGGGGCGCCGCCCCGAAGGCACTATCGCCCATGGCCTCCAGAAGGTGGAGAACCGAGCGCTGCGAGATCAGAGTCCCCTTAGGCCTGCCCGTCGAGCCCGAGGTGTAGATCACGTAGGCCAAACTCTCGGGCGCGCTCTCCGGCCACGGCTCCAGGGTCTCCCGAGGGGCCTCCGTCTCCGGATCGTCGACACAGAAAAGTGGCAGCGATACCGTCGGCAAAGCCGCCAGCAGGGTTCGCCGGCTCAGCAGCAGCAGAGCCCCTGAGTCGGCAAGCAGGAACCTGAACCGCTCCGCCGGCAACCCCGGGTCGAGCGGCACGAAAGCGCCACCGATCTTCCAGATGGCCAACACTGCGAGCACCATGGCTGGCGAGCGGTCGAAGCAGACCGCCACCCGTACCTCCGGACCGACGCCCTGGCGCGCCAGGCGGCACGCCAGGCGGTCCGCACACCGATCGAGCCAGCCATAGCTCCAATGCTCCTCACCCGCCACCAGAGCCACCGCCTCCGACGTTCGATCTACCGCCCCGGCGAAGCGCCCGGCGAGCGACGATCCCTCGGGAAAAGACGGCTCGGTCTCGTTCCATTCGACCACCAGTTGGTGCCGCTCGGCGCCGGAGAGAAGCGCCAGGGCGGGGACCCGCGACATCGGGTCCGCGGCGATCTCCGTCAACAGCCGCTCGAGCTGCTCCAGCAGACGGATCGCGGTCGTGGCGTCGAAGAGAGCACGGCTGTAGGTCAACCGCAGGTCGATCCGACCCTGTTGCTCTTTCAAGACGAGCTCGAGGTCGAAGCGGAGAGGTACCTCGGCCTCCGACCGCGAGCCCATCACGAGCGGTGACAGCGACAGGTTCGGCAACTGCAGCCACTCGGCTGGAGAACCGCTCTGCAGCGAGAACATGACCTGGAACAGAGGTGAGTGCGACAGGCTGCGCTCCGGTTGCAACTGCTCGACCAGTTTTTCAAAGGGCAGATCCTGGTGCTCGAACGATCCCAGGCAAATCTCGCGGCACCGGCCGAGCAGTTCCCGGAAGCTCGGCGCCCCCGACAGGTCCGCCGGGATCACCAGCGTGTTGACGAAGAAACCGATCAGTCTCTCCGTCGCCAGCCGGTTGCGACCGGCGATCGGAGTGCCCACTGCCAGTCGCTCGGCGCCGGCGAGCCGGCCGAGCAACGCCTGCCATCCCGCCAACAGCACCATGAACGGCGTCGCCCTTTCCTGCCGCGCCAGTCTGTGCAGCGACTGCGACAGCTCGGCCGCGAGTCTGTGCCCTCGGATCGCACCCCGCAGCACCTGAACCCGCGGACGCGGGCGATCGAACGGCAGGTCCAGCACCTCCGGTACGCCTTCGAGCCGCTCGCGCCAGTCGGCGATATGACCGGCCAGGGTCTCACCGCTGAGCCAGCCCCGCTGCCATTGCGCATACTCGGCATATTGAATCGGCAGATCCGGCAGGCTCGGCGGATGCTGTTCGACGAAAGCTTTGTAGAGCATCGCGAGTTCCTGGGAGAAAATCCGCAGGGACCACTCGTCGGAGATCACGTGGTGCATCGACAGGAAGGTGACGTGCTGCCGGACGCCTTCTCGCACCAGACCGAAACGAAACAGCGGCCCCTCGGCGAGATCGAAAGGCCGCCGGGCTTCCGCCGCTGCCAGCTCCAGAAGGAGCGTCTGGGCTCGATCGGCCGGCAGTGCAGAGAGGTCCACCAACCACCAGGTCGCGAAGGGCGCCTCGTGGATCCGCTGGAAGGGCTCGCCATCGACGACCTCGAAGACGGTGCGCAAAACTTCGTGACGGCGCTCGATTTCGGACAGGCTCTGCCAGAGAACCCCCACGTCGAGATCGCCGGTGGCACGATTCGCCATGAACTGGTTGTAGGCGATACCCTGGGGCTCGAGCTGCTGCAGGAACCAGAGCCGCTCCTGGGCGAAGGAAGGCAGCAGCTTCGACCTGCGATCGATTTTCTCGATCGGCGGTACGGCCCGTAGAGAACCTTCCTGCTGCGCGTCCTCGATCGCCCGCGCCAGCCCCTCCACTGTCGGGTTCTCGAACAGTTGCCTGAGCGGCAGCTCGACTTTGAAGGTCTCGGAGACCCGCGAGATCACCTGGGTTGCGAGGAGCGAGTGGCCACCCAGCTCGAAGAAACTCTCCGTCACGCCCACCTGCTCGCGTCCCAGGAGCTCTTCCCAGATCTGCGCCACCAGCTCCTCGTGCGGCGTCCGCGGTGCCACCCCGGTGCCCTGACCGTAGGCTTCGCGATCCGCCGGACGCAAGGCGAGCGCCTTCCGGTCCACCTTGCCCGCCGGGGTCAACGGCAGATCCGGCACCACCATGACCCTCGCCGGTACCATGTAGGATGGCAACCGCTTCTCGGCATGTTCCCGCAGCTCACGCGCGAGCTCCGGCCCCGCCGTCGAAGTGCCGTGCGGCACCACGTAGGCCAGCAGATCGTAGTCGCTCCAACCCTCGCGGGATACTTGCTGCACCAGCGCCGTCGCCTGGGCGACCTCCGGGTGATCGGTGAGGGCCGCTTCGATCTCCGCCAGCTCGATGCGGAACCCTCTCACCTTCACCTGCTGGTCCCGCCGGCCCAGAAACTCCAGGCTTCCGCTGCGGTTGAAGCGCACGAGGTCCCCGGTCCGATAGAGCCGCCCTCCCCGCTCGCCATGGCAAGCGTCGGGCACGAAGCTTACCGCGGTCAGATCCGGCCGTTTCTCGTACCCCCGGGCCAGACCCTCTCCGCCGATCAGCAGCTCTCCCGTCACGCCGACCGGCACTGGCCGTTGTTCCTCGTCCGTGACGTACAGCCAGACGTTGGCGAGCGGGCGCCCGATGGGGATCGTCCGCGTGCCCCCCTCCACTTCCTCGATCAGGTGCCAGCTGGAGAAGGTCGTCGCCTCCGTCGGACCATAGACGTTGAGCAGCCGCTGCGGGCGTCCCCGCTCCAACACCTCGCGCATCCAGCGCGGATCCAACGCCTCACCGCCGACCAAAAGGTGGCGCAGGCCTGAAAACGCGTCCGGCGCCTCCCGCGCCATCTGGTTGAACAGCGCCGCCGTGAGGAACATCGCGCTCACCCGTTCGCTCCGCAGGGCCTCTGCGAACCGCAAGGGTGCGAGCGCCACCTCGCGCGGGATCCCGACCAGCACTCCGCCGGCGAGAAGCGCTCCCCACACTTCGAAGGTCGCCGCGTCGAACGTCACGTTCGAAACCTGCGCGACCCGGTCGTCGGGTTTCAGCTCGACGTAGTTGGTCTCCTCCACCAGGCGCACCACCGCCCGGTGTGGCACTCCGATCCCCTTCGGTCGGCCCGTCGAACCAGAGGTGAACGTGACGTAGGCCAGCGACTCGGGTTGGCTCCAACTCACCAGGTTCTCGCTCAGCTCCTCCTCTTCCTCGCCGAGGAGCACCAGCTCCGTCGTCTCCGGCAGCTCTCTCGAACGCTCCGGTTCACTGACCAGCACCCGTACTCCCGCGTCCTCGATCATCATCGCCAGCCGCTCGGCCGGGTAGCTCGGGTCGAGCGGCACATAGGCGCCCCCCGATTTCAGAATCCCCAGCATGCCCACCACCAGCCCGATCGAACGCTCGACGAACAGCCCGACTCGCGACTCCGGTCCTACGCCCAGTTTGCGCAACCGGTGGGCGAGGCGGTTGGCCCGCCGATTCAGCTCTCCGTACCCGATCACCTCGCCGAGCTCCACCGCCGGGCGATCTGGATGGAGCCGCGCCCGCGCCTCGAACCGCTCGTGCACCGGGGTCGCGCGCGGAAAGGCAGAGGTGGTGTCGTTCCACTCTTGCAACACCTGGTGACGATCCGCCGGCCCCAGCAGAGCGAGATCCGAAACCCGCTCCTCGGGATTGGCCGCAATCCCTGCCAGCAAAAGCTCCAACTGCGTGAGGAGACGCATCGAGGTCGTCTGATCAAAGAGCATCGGATCGTAAGCCAGCCCCGCCCTGATCCGGTCCTGGCGGTTCATCATCTCCAGGTGGAGATCAAACTTCAGGTAGCTCGCCTCCCACTCCTCAACGAGCCGCGACAAGGAAAGACCGGGGATCTCCAGCCGCTCGGCCGGCGGATTCTGGACCGAGAACATCACCTGGAACAGCGGCGAGTGGGACAGGTTGTTGCGCTCCGGACGCAGCTCTTCGACCAGCTTCTCGAACGGCAGATCCTGGTGCTCGAACGCTCCCAGACAGACCTCGCGGCAGCGGCTGAGCAGCTCCCGGAAACTCGGTTCTCCCGACAGGTCCGCTGACATCACCAGCGTGTTGACGAAGAAACCGATCAGGCCCTCCGTCTTCAACCCATTGCGGCCGGCGATCGGGGTGCCCACGGCCAGCCGCTCGGCACCGGCGAGCCGCCCAAGGAGGGTCTGCCACCCTGCCAGCAGCACCATGAACAGCGTCGCCCCCTCCCGGCGCGCCAGAGCGCGCACCGAGTGCGAGAGTTCGGCCGGCAGCATCCGCGAGCGGCTGGCCCCGCGCCTTCCCAAGAGACGCTGGCGTGGACGGTCGAGCGGCAGGTCCAACTCCTGTGGCACACCGGCGAGCCGCTCGCGCCAATACGCGATCTCCGCCGCCAAAACCTCACCCGCGAGCCACCCGCGCTGCCAAGTCGCGAAATCCGCATATTGAATGGGGAGCTCCGGCAAGGTCGGCTCTTCGCCTTGAATCAGACCCGCGTAGATCTTCGAGATCTCCCGCACCAGGACGTCGAGCGACCAACCGTCCGAGACGATGTGGTGCATGGTGAAGAGGATGCGCCAGTCTTCTGCCCCCGCCTGCAGCAGCGTCGTCCGCAGCAGAGGACCCCGCTCAAGGTTGAACGGGCGCCAGCTCTCCTCCCGCGCCAGTCGGCGAACTTCTCGCTTGAGATCGGGAGCCGGGAGAGTCCCGAGGTCGATCCAGGAGAGGGAGTGGCCGTCCGACGGATCGATCACCTGCACGGGCCGACCGCCTACCGACTCGAACCGCGTGCGCAGCGCCTCGTGCCGGAGGACGATCTGGGTGAGGCTCTGCGCCAGCACCCCCGGATCGAGTGGACCGCTCGCCGTAAGCGGCAGCGGCATGTTGTAGGTCGGCCGTCCGGGATCGAGCTGATCGAGGAACCACAGCCGCTCCTGGGCGAACGAGAGCGGTAGATCCGCTCCCCGTTCCACCCGCTCGAGCGGCGGCACCACCGATCCATGACCGGCCCTCTGCGCCTCCTCGATCGCCCGCGCCAGTCCCTCGACGGTCGGGTTCTCGAACAGCTGCCGCAGCGGCAACTCGACTTGAAAGGCCTCGGAGACCCGCGAGATCACCTGCGTCGCCAGGAGCGAGTGGCCGCCCAACTCGAAGAAGCTCTCCGTCACGCCCACCTGCTCGCGCCCCAGGAGCTCCTCCCAGATCTGGGCCACCAGCTCCTCGTACGGCGTCCGCGGTGCCACTCCATCGCTCTGACCACGCGTTTCACGGTCGGTCGTCCGCGTCGCGAGAGCCTGCCGATCCACCTTGCCCGCGGGGGTCAACGGAAGGTCCGGCACCACCATCACTCGGGCCGGTACCATGTAGGACGGCAACCGCTTTTCGGCATGCCGCCGCAACTCGCGAGAGAGCTCCGATCCCGCCGTCGAAGCCTCGTGCGGGACCACATAGGCCACCAGATCGCGGTCGCTCCATCCCTCCCGTGCAACCTGCTGTACCAGCGCCGCCGCTTGCGCGACTTTCGGGTGATCGGCGAGGGCCGCTTCGATCTCCGCCAGTTCGATACGGAAACCGCGGACTTTCACCTGCTGGTCCCGCCGGCCCAGAAACTCCAGGCTCCCGCTGCCATTCCAGCGTACGAGGTCCCCGGTCCGATACAGCCGCTCTCCGCGCCCGCCACTGCAAGCGTCGGGTACGAAGCTCGCCGCCGTCAGGTCCGGACGCCCCTCATAGCCTCGGGCGAGACCCTCCCCACCGAGATAGAGCTCGCCCATCACCCCTACCGGCACCGCCCGCTGCCCGTCCGTGACGACATAGGTCCGAGCATTGGCCAACGCACGACCGATCGGGATCGTCCGCCCTCCCGCCGCCACTTCCGAGACCTCTTGCCAGGTGCTGAACGTCGTCGCCTCCGTCGGCCCATAGACGTGCAGCAGACGGCCCGGACGGCCTTTCTCCAGCACCTCTCCCACCCAACGCGGCTCCACGGCCTCGCCGCCGAACAGGAGGAAGCGCAGCGAGCCGAACGCCGCCGGCGCTTCCCGAGCCATCTGGTTGAACAGCGCCGTCGTCAGGAAGAGCGCGCTCACCCGCTCGCTCCTCAGGCTCTCGGCGAACCGTGACGGAGCGAGCGCCACCTCGCGCGGGATCCCGACCAGAACGCCGCCGCACAGAAGCGCCCCCCAGACCTCGAACGTCGCCGCGTCGAACGTCACGCTCGAAACCTGCGCAACCCGATCGTCTGGACCCAGATCGACGTAGTTCGTGCCTTCCACCAGTCGCACCACCGCCCGGTGTGGCACCCCGATCCCCTTCGGACGGCCGGTCGAGCCGGAGGTGAAGGTGACGTAAGCCAGAGACTCCGACCGACTCCAATTCGGAAGATCCTCGTCCGGCTCCTCCTCTTCCTCGCCGAGCAGCACCAACTCGGGCGTTTCCGGCAGCTCTCCCAGGCGCTCCGGCTCGCTGACCAGGACCCGTACTCCCGCGTCGTCGACCATCATCGCCAGCCGCTCGGCCGGATAGCTCGGGTCGAGCGGCACGTAGGCGCCCCCCGACTTGAGAATCCCCAACATTCCCACCACCAGGCCGACCGAACGCTCGATCAACAGGCCCACTCGCGATTCCGGTCCGACACCCAGCGCGCGCAGCCGGTGGGCGAGACGGTTGGCCCGCCGGTTCAGATCTCCGTACCCGACCACCTCGCCGAAGTCCACCGCCGGACGATCCGGATGGAGCCGGGCCCGCGCCTCAAACCGCTCGTGCACCGCGGCCTCGCGCGGGAAAGTGGAGGCCACGTCGTTCCATCCGAGCCGCACCTGGTGGTCTTCCGCCGGTGACAGCAAGGACAGCTCCAAAACCCGCCGATCCGGGTCCTCCGTGATCTCCGTCAGCAGGCGGTCGAGTTGGGTCAGCCAGCGCGTCGCGGTCGTCGAGTCGAACAGCGCCGGATCGTAGACGAGAACCGTCCCGAGGCACTCCCGCTGGTTCGTCATTTCCAATTGGAGATCGAACTTGAGGTGGGTCTCCTCCCAATCCCCGGCGGTGAGCCGCGACAAGGACAGACCCGGCATGTCCAGCCTCTCGGTCGGCGGATTCTGCAGCGCGAACATCACCTGGAAGAGTGGCGAATGAGACAGATTGCGTTCGGGTCGCAGCTCCTCGACCAGCTTCTCGAACGGAAGATCCTGGTGCTCGAAAGCCCCCAGGCAAGCCTCCCGGCTCCGGCCGACGAGATCCCGGAAGCTCGGAGCTCCCGACAGGTCCGCCGACATCACCAGAGTGTTGACGAAGAAGCCGATGAGCCCCTCCGTCTGCAGTCGGTTGCGGCCGGCGATCGGGGTGCCCACCGCCAGCCGCTCCGCGCCGGTGAGCCGCCCGAGCAGGGCCTGCCACGCTGCCAGCAGCACCATGAACAGCGTCGCTCCTTCCCGCCGCGCCACATCGCGCACCGCGTGCGAGCGCTCCGCTGTCAGCACTCGGGAGCGACGGGCTCCCTGTCGTCCCTGCATCCGCTGGCGTGGACGATCGAGCGGCAGCTCCAGCACCTGCGGCACGCCAGCCAACCGCTCGCGCCAATAGGTGACCTCTGCCGCCAGGACATCCCCCGCGAGCCAACCACGTTGCCAGGCCGCGAAGTCTGCATACTGGATGGGGAGCTCCGGCAAGGCCGGCTCTTCACCCACAACCCTGGCCGCGTAGATCGTTGAGACCTCCCGCACCAGCACATCCAGAGACCAGCCGTCCGAAACGATGTGGTGCATGGTGAAGAGAGCTCCCCAGTCCTCCGCTCCCATCCGCAGCAGCATGGCCCGGAGGAGGGGACCCCGTTCAAGGTTGAACGGCCGCCAGCTCTCCTCCCGCGCCAGCCGGCGGACCTCTTCCGCGTGCCCCTGAGCCGCGAGCCCCCCGAGATCGACGCAAGAGAGGGTAAGGCCGCCCGACGGATCGATCACCTGAACCGGCCGGCCGGACACCGACTCGAACCGTGTGCGGAGCGCCTCATGGCGCCCGATGATCCGGGACAGGCTCTCTGCCAGCACCGCCGGATCTAAGGGACCATGCACGGAGAGCGGCAGCGGCATGTTGTAGGTCGGCCGCCCGGGATCGAGCTGGTCGATGAACCACAGCCGCTCCTGGGCGAAAGAGAGCGGCAGCTCGAGACCCCGTTCCACGCGCTCGAGCGGCGGCGCCACCGATCCGTGTCCCGCCCTCTGCGCCTCCTCGATCGACCGTGCGAGGCCCGCCACCGTCGGGTTCTCGAACAGCTGTCGAAGCGGCAGCTCGACCCGGAAAGCTTCCGAGAGGCGCGACATCACCTGCGTCGCCAGCAGTGAATGGCCCCCCAGATCGAAGAAGCTCTCCGTCACTCCCACCTGCTCGCGCCCCAGGAGGTCGCCCCAGATCTGCGCCACCAGCTCTTCGTAAGGCGTCCGCGGTGCCACGCGGTCGCTCTCGCCGGGCGTCTCACGATCCATCGTCCGCATCGCGAGCGCCTGCCGATCCACTTTGCCCGCGGGAGTCAGCGGCATCTCCGGCAGGACGATCAACCGCGCCGGCACCATGTAGGACGGCAGGCGCTTCTCGGCATGCCGTCGCAACTCCCGGGAGATCTCGGGCCCCGCCGTCGAGCTCTCGTGCGGGACCACGTAGGCCACCAGATCGCGGTCGTGCCAGCCCTCTCGGGCCACCTGCTGCACCAGCGCCACCGCCTGAGCGACCTCAGGGTGATCGATGAGAACCGCTTCGATCTCCGCCAGCTCGATGCGGAAACCCCGCACCTTGACCTGCTGATCCTTGCGGCCCAGGAATTCGAGGCTACCGCCGGCGTTCCAACGAACGAGGTCCCCAGTCCGATACAACCGCTCGCCGGGCTCGCCACCGCAGCCGTCGGGCACGAAGCTCGCCGCCGTCAGATCCGGACGACCCTCGTAGCCCCGCGCCAGACCTTCCCCCCCGAGACAGAGCTCCCCCGTCACCCCCATGGGCACCGGCCTCTGCTCCCCATCGACCACATACAGCCGCGCGTTCGCCAGAGCACGGCCGATCGGGATCGACCGCGCCCCTGGCGCCACCTCCTCGATCGCGTGCCAGGTACTGAACGTCGTCCCCTCCGTGGGTCCGTAGACGTGCTGCAGCCGTCCCGGTCGTCCTTTCTCCAGCACCTCCGCCACCCAGCGCGGCTCGACGGCCTCGCCACCGAACAGCATGTAGCGTAACGAGCTGAACGCCTCGGGAGCCTCCCGCGCCATCTGGTTGAACAATGCCGTAGTCAGGAAGAGCGCGCTCACCCGCTCGCTCGCCAGGCTCTCTGCGAACCGAGCCGGCTCGAGCGCCACCTCACGCGGGATGCCGATCAGCACGGCACCGCAGAGGAGCGCCCCCCAGACCTCGAAGGTCGCCGCGTCGAAAGTCGCGTTCGAGACCTGCGCCACGCGGTCGTCCGAACCCAGATCGATGTAGTTCGTCGCTTCCACGAGACGCACCACGGCGCGATGCGATACACCGATCCCCTTGGGACGACCGGTCGAGCCCGACGTATAAGTCACGTAGGCCAGGGATTCCGGCCGACTCCAGCTCGGCAGGTCCACCGCGGGCTCCCCCGCCTCCTCTCCGATCAGCACCAGCTCTCGCGTTTCCGGCAGCTCCCTCAGCCGCTCCGGCTCGCTGATCAGCACCGCAACGCCCGCATCCTCGACCATCATCGCCAGACGCTCTGCCGGGTAGCTCGGGTCCAGAGGCACGTAGGCTCCTCCCGACTTCAAGACCCCCAACATCCCCACGACGAGCCCCGGCGAACGCTCCAGAAACAGCCCGACCCGCGACTCCGGTCCCACCCCCAGAGACCGCAGACGGTGCGCCAGGCGGTTCGCCCGCTGGTTGAGCTCCCGGTAGCTGATCGCCTCGCCGAACTCCATCGCCGGGCGCTCCGGATGGAGGCGGACCTGCGCCTCGAACCGCTCGTGCACAGAGGCCTCCCGCGGGAAATCCGAGGCCGCGTCATTCCACTCCTGCAACACCTGATGACGTTCCGCCGCCGACAGCAGGGACAGGTCCAGCACCCGGCCCTGCGGATCCGCCACGAGCCCCGCGAGAAGGAGCTCCAGCTGCGCGAGCCAGCGTTCCGGCGTCGTCTCGTCCAACAGGGTGGAGTCGTAGGCCAGCCCCGAACCGATCCGGCCCTGCCGGTCCGTCATCTCCAGATGGAGATCGAACTTCAGATACGTCTCCTGCCGCTCCCCGCTACCGAGCCGAGCCAGAGATAGGCCCGGCAGCTCCAGTCGCTCGGCCGGCGCGTTCTGCAGCGAGAACATCACCTGAAACAACGGCGAGTGCGCCAGGCTGCGCTCGGGCCGCAGCTCCTCAACCAGCTTCTCGAAGGGTAGATCCTGGTGTTCAAACGCGCCCAGGCAGGCATCCCGGCACCGGCTCAACAGGTTCTGGAAGCTCGGGTTTCCCGACAGGTCCAAAGACGCCACCAGAGTGTTGACGAAGAAACCGATGAGACCTTCCGTCTGCAGCCGGTTGCGGCCGGCGACCGGCATTCCCACTGCCAGCCGCTCGGACCCGGAGAGCCGGCCGAGGAGAGCCTGCCACGCCGCCAGCAGCACCATGAAGAGCGTCGCCCCCTCCCTCCGGGCCAGGACACGGAGCGACTCCGAGAGGTCGGCTGGCAACATCCGCAACCGTAGGGCACCCCGACGCGCCGACAGCCGCGGCCGCGGCCGGTCGAGCGGCAGGTCCAGCACCGGCGGCACCCCGGCAAGCCGCTCGCGCCAATAGGCGATCTCCCCAGCCAGCACCTCGCCCGCGAGCCATTCGCGCTGCCAGACGGCGAAGTCCGCGTATTGGATCGGCAGCGCCGGCAGGGAGGGCTCCTCACCCCGGAACTGCCCCCCATAGAAGGCCGAGACCTCCCGCACCAGCACGTCCAGCGACCCGCCGTCCGAGACGATGTGGTGCATGGTGAACAGTACCCGCCAGTCCTCCAGACCGACGCGCACGAGCAGCACCCGCAGCAGAGGGCCCCGCTGGAGATCGAACGGCCGCCATCTCTCCTCCTCCGCCAGCCGCAGCACCTCTGCAACGCGGCGCTCGGCCGGAAGACCACGAACGTCAATCCCAGTGAGGTCCAGACGACCGGGGGGATCGATTACCTGGACCGGCCGGCCGGCCCGCGATTCGAAACGGGTGCGGAGCGCTTCGTGCCGTTCGACAATCCGGCCCAGGCTGCGTGCCAGGAGCGCCGGATCGAGCGGGCCGGTCACCTGGAGCGACAGCGGCATGTTGTAGGTCGGCCGGTCGGGATCGAGTTGATCGATGAACCACAGCCGTTCCTGGGCGAAGGAAAGCGGCAGGTCCCCCCCCCGCGGCACCCGCTCGATCGTCGGGGCCACCCACCCGTGGCCCACCCGTTGCGCCTCCTCCACGGCGTTCGCCAGACCGGCGACCGTCGGCTCCTCGAAAAGCTGTCGAACCGGCAGCTCGATCCGGAAGGCCGCCGAGACTCGCGAGATCAGTTGTACCGCCAAGAGCGAGTGGCCCCCGAGCTCGAAAAAGCTCTCGTCCACCCCCACCCGATCCAGCTTCAACACCTCGGCGAAAATCCCCGCGATCAACTCTTCGGCCGGCTTGCGCGGCGCCACCGGCTCCGGGCGCGCGAGCTCCGGGACCGGCAGCGCACGGCGATCGACCTTCCCCTGAGGTGTCGAGGGCAGCGCTCCCAGGAGCACGAGCTGCGATGGCACCATCACCTCCGGCAGCTTGGCGCGCGCGTGCTCCTTGAGCTCCTCCGCCGTCACGTCTCCTGTCACGTACCCCACCAGCCGCCTGCCGACCGTCCCCTCCACCACCGTCACCGCGACGCGGCGCACCCGCGGATGCGCCGCGAGCACGGCTTCGATTTCCTCCAGCTCGATGCGCACTCCGCGCAGTTTCACCTGACGGTCCAATCTCCCGAGGAACTCCAAATGGCCATCCCCCAAAACCCGCGCCAGGTCTCCCGTCCGGTACAGCCGGCCTCCCGGCTCCGCTCCCTCCGGATCGGGTACGAACCGCTCCGCCGTCAGGTCCGCACGCCCCAGGTACCCGCGCGACAGCCCCTCTCCCGCCAGGCAGAGCTCGCCCGCCACTCCCACCGGCTGAGGCTTTAAAGTGGCATCGAGAACATGCGCCCGTACCCGCGGCAGAGGGCGCCCCAGACTTACCCGCTCCCCTTCCACCCGGCTCACCGTGCTGGCTACCGTGCACTCCGTCGGTCCATAAGCGTTCCACGCCACCAGCTTCGGAGTCGCAGCCAGTGCCCGCCACGTCCCCAGGTCCAAGGCCTCACCGCCGATCACCAACTGGCGTGGCACCGCTCCCCCGCGCTCCAGCAGCCCAGCCTCCAGCCACGCCTTGACCTGCGTCGGCGGACAATCGAGACGGTCCAGACCTTCCCGCAACAGAAGCTCCACCATTGCCTCGCTGTTCGTCCTCACCTCATCCGGTACGATCACCAGCGTGCTGCCCAGCAGGAGATGGAGCATCTGTTCGACCGCCGGGTCGAAAATCCAGGGCAGGATCAGACCTACCCGCAGGGGAGATCGCCCGGAGGTGGCCTCGCGCGTGGCGTGCAGGACGTGGAGGATCGACCGCTGCGCAACCAGAGTCCCTTTAGGCCGGCCCGTCGATCCCGAGGTATAGAGCACGTAGGCCAGGTTCTCCTGCGTGCCCCCGGAACGCTCCGCGGTCACCTTCCGAGGGAACGCCTCCGGCTCTGGGTCGTCCAGACAGAGCGTCCGCACCAGCGGCAGTGGCGGCAGCGAGGCCAGCACCGCCCTCTGGCTCAGGAGCAGCAGCGCACCCGAGTCGCCGAGGAGGAATTCCAACCGTTCGGCCGGCAACCCTGGATCGAGCGGCACGAAGGCGCCTCCCGCCTTCCATACCGCCAGCACCGCCACGAGGATCGCCGCCGAGCGGTCGCAGCAAACGGCCACCCGCACCTCCGGACCGACTCCCCGGCGGGACAGGCGGCGGGACAGGCGCTCCGCACGCTCATCGAGCTCGCCGTAGCTCACGTGCTCGGCGCCCGCCACCACCGCCACCGCTTCCCGAGTCCGGACCACCTGGTCGGCGAAGCCCTCGCTCAACGACATCTCCCAGGGAAAAGGCAGCGCGGTGTCGTTCCACTCCAGGGCCAACTGGTGGCGTTCGGCAGCGGAGAGCAATGCCAACTCCGCGACCCGCCTCTCCGGGTCCGCCGTACTCTCCAGCAGCAACCGATCGAGTTGCGCCAGCAGGCGCGCCGCGGTCGTTGCATCGAAAACGATGCGGTTATAGGCCAGCCGCAAATCGATGCGCCCCTGGTTCTCCTGCACCACGAGCTCAAGGTCCATCCTCAGAGTTACATCCCCTTCCGACCCCGCGCCGACCAGCGGCGACAGCGTCAGGCTCGGCAGCTCGAGGCGCTCGGCCGGTGAGCGTTGCAGCGCGAACATCACCTGGAAAAATGGCGAGTGCGACAGGCTACGTTCCGGCTGCAGCTCCTCCACCAGCTTCTCGAAGGGCAGATCCTGGTGCTCGAACGAACCCAGGCACACCTCACGACAACGCGCCAACAGCTCCCGGAAGCTCGGCTCTCCCGACAGGTCCGCCGGCATCACCAGAGTGTTGACAAAGAAACCGATCAACCCCTCTGTCTCCAGCCGGTTGCGCCCGGCGATCGGTGTGCCCACCGCCAGCCGCAAGGCTCCTCCGAGCCGCCCCAGGAGCGCCTGCCAGGCCGCCAGGAAGACCATGAAGAGCGTCGCCCCCTCCCGCCGGGCCAAGCCCTGCAACGACGGCGACAGCTCTGGCAGCAGTCTCCGCCCCTGGGTCGCCCCCCGCTGTACCTGGACCGGCGGTCGCGGCCGGTCGAGCGGCAGATCCAGCAGGTGCGGAATCCCGTCGAGCCGCTCGCGCCAATAGGCGATCTCCCTCGCCAACACCTCGTCCGAGAGCCAACCGCGCTGCCAGACCGCGAAGTCCGCGTATTGGATCGGCAGCGCCGGCAGGGCCGGCTCCCCATCCTGGACCTGACCGCCGTAGAAGGCCGAGACCTCTCTCACCAGCACGTCCAGGGACCAGCCGTCCGAGACGATGTGGTGCATGGTGAACAGCGCCCGCCAGTCCTCCCTCCCGATCTGCAGCAACGTCACCCGCAGCAGCGGGCCACGCTCCAGGTCGAACGGACGCCCCACCTCCTCCTCCACCAGCCGGCGCGCCTCCGCCTCCCGGCGTCCGGCCGCTAGCTCTCCCATGTCAACCCAGGTGATCGCGAGGTCGCCGGGCGGATCGATCACCTGCACCGGCCGTCCCGCCCGCGCTTCAAACCGTGTCCGCAGCGCTTCGTGACGCTCGACGATCCGGCCCAGGCTCCGTGCCAGCACCGCCGGGTCGAGCGGACCGTTCACTCGGAGCGGCAGCGGCATGTTGTAGGTCGGCCGCCCAGGGTCGAGCTGGTCGATGAACCACAGTCGCTCCTGAGCGAAGGAAAGCGGCAAATCCCCCATCCGCTCCACCCGCTCGATCGGCGGCGTCACCAGGCCGCTGCCCACCCGCTGCCCCTCCTCGATCGCCCGCGCCAGACCCTCGACCGTCGGATTCTCGAACAGCTGGCGCAGTGGCAGCTCGACCTTGAAGGCCTCAGAGACCCGGGAAATGATCTGCGTCGCGAGGAGCGAGTGGCCACCCAGATCAAAGAAGCTCTCCGTCACCCCCACCCGCTCACGCCCCAGGAGCTCCTCCCAGATCTGCGCCACCAGCTCCTCGTAGGGCGTTCGCGGTGCCACCCCGTCGCTCTGCCCACGCACCTCGCGATCCATCGTCCGCGCGGCGAGTGTCTGGCGGTCCACCTTGCCCGCGGGCGTCAACGGCAGATCCGGCACCACCATCACTCTGCCGGGCACCATGTAGGATGGCAACCGCTTTTCGGCATGCCGGCGCAGCTCACGCGAGAGCTCCGGCCCCGCCGACGACTCACGCGGAACCACGTAGGCGACGAGGTCGTGGTCGCTCCAGCCTTCCCTCGGCACCTGTTGGACGACCGCCACCGCCCGCTCGACCCCGGGGTGATCGGCGAGGATCGCTTCGATCTCGGCCAGCTCGATGCGGAAGCCTCGCACCTTGACCTGCTGGTCCTTGCGGCCCAGGAACTCCAGGCGCCCCCGGCTGTCCCAGCGCACCAGGTCTCCGGTGCGGTACAGCCGCTCTCCCGGCTCGCCACTACAGCCGTCGGGCACGAAACCTGCCGCGGTCAGATCCGAACGCCTCTCATAGCCTCGCGCGAGCCCCTCGCCCCCGAGACAGAGCTCACCCACGGCGCCGATCGGCACCGCCCGCTGCTCGCCATCGACGGCGTACACCCGCGCGTTGGCCAGCGCGCGACCGATCGGGATCGTCCGCGCCCCCACGGCTACCTCCTCGACCGAATAAAAGGAGGTGAAGGTCGTCGCTTCGGTCGGGCCATAGACATGGAGCAGCCGGCCCGGCCGGCCCTTCCCCAGCACTTCCGCCACCCAACGTGGCTCGACCGCCTCCCCACCGAAGAGCAGATAGCGCAACGAGGAGAAGGCGTCCGGCGCCTCCCGTGCCATCTGGTTGAAGAGCGCCGTGGTCAGGAAAAGCGCAGTCACCCGCTCCCGCCTGAGGCTCTCCGCCAGGGCGGCGGGCAACAGCGCCACCTCGCGCGGGATCCCGACCAGAACGCCGCCGTTGAGGAGAGCTCCCCAGACCTCGAACGTCGCCGCGTCGAACGTCACGTTCGATACCTGCGCCACCCGATCGTAAGGACCGAGAGCGACATAGTTCGTCTCTTCCACCAGGCGCACCACCGCGCGGTGCGACACGCAAATCCCCTTCGGACGGCCGGTCGAGCCCGAAGTGTAAGTGACGTAAGCCGATGATTCCGCGTGGCTCAAGCTCACCAGGTTCTCGCCGGATTCCTCGCCTTCCTCGCCGAGGAGCACCAGCTCGCGCGTCTCCGGCAACTCTCCCAACCGCTCCGGCTCGCTGACCAGAACCGTCACCGCCGCATCCTCGACCATCATCGCCAGACGCTCGGCCGGGTAACTCGGATCGAGCGGCACGTAGGCGCCCCCTGACTTCAGGATCCCCAACATCCCCACCACGAGACCCACCGAAGGCTCGACGAGCAGGCCGACCCGGGACTCCGGTCCGATCCCGAGAGCCCGCAACCGATGGGCCAGGCGGTTCGCCCGCCGGTTGAGCTCCCCGTAATCGATCGTTTCGCCGAACTCGATCGCCGGACGCTCCGGGTCGAGGCGAACCCGTTGCTCAAATCGTTCATGCACGGAGGCACTGCGGGGAAAAGCCGAGGCCGCGTCGTTCCACTCGTTCTGGACCTGATGGCGTTGTGCCGGGGAGAGCAACGACAGATGAGACAACCGCCTCTCCGGATCCGCCGCGACCTCCGCGAGCAGATCCGAGAGCTGGGTCAGCATGCGAATCGCGGTCGTCGCATCGAACAGCGTGGAGTCGAAGGCCAACCCGGCTCCGATCCGGTCGGAGTGCTCGGTGATCTCCAAATGGAGGTCGAACTTGAGGTACGTCTCCTGGCGATCCGCCGCGGCGAGCCGCGACAGGGCGAGCCCCGGCAGTGCCAGACGCTCGGCCGGCGGTCTTTGCAGAGAGAACATCACCTGGAAGAGGGGCGAGTGCGCCAGGTTCCGTTCCGGCCGCAGCTCCTCGACCAGCTTTTCGAAGGGCAGATCCTGGTGCGCGAACGCCCCCATGCACGTCTCCAGACAGCGGCCGAGGAGCTGCCGGAAGCTCGGATCTCCCGAGAGGTCGGCCGGCATCACCAGCGTGTTGACGAAAAAGCCGATCAGGCCCTCGGTCTCCAAGCGGTTGCGGCCTGCGATCGGAGTACCTACCGCCAGGCGTTCGACGCCGGCAAGCCGCCCCAGAAGGGCCTGCCAGGTCGCCAGCACCAGCATGAAAAGCGTCGCCCCCTCGCGCCGGGATTGAGCTCGCAGGCGCTCCGCCAAGCCGGCCGGAAGCCTCAGCGAGCGGCCCATTCCCCGCAGGCCCTGCGCCCGCTGGCGTGGACGATCGAGCGGCAGCTCGAGGACCGGCGGCACGGCGGCGAGCCACCGGCGCCAAAAGGCGACCTCCCTCTCCAGGATCTCGCCGGCGAGCCAGCCACGCTGCCAGAGAGAGAAGTCCGCATACTGGATCGGCAGCTCCGGGAGCTCCGCCCCCTCGCCCGAGAGATGGCCGGAATAGAGCGTCGAGATCTCCCGGATCAGCACGTCGAGCGACCAGCCGTCCGCAACGATGTGGTGCAGGGTGAAAAGCACCCGCCAGTCCTCCGCGTCGACCGCGAGGAGAGTTACGCGGAGCAGGGGACCTCGCTCGAGGTCGAACGGACGCCATCTCTCCACCTCCGCCAACCGGTGGATCTCCCGCTCGCGGTTCCCCACCGGGAGATCTCTCACGTCGACGACGGTGAAGGCGAGCCTCCCCGGGGGATCGAGAACCTGCACCGGCCGGCCCGCCACCAGTCCGAATCGGGTGCGCAGCACCTCGTGGCGCAGGACGACGTCGCCCAGGCTCGCAACCAGGATCCCCGGATCGAGGGGGCCGTGGACCTCTAAGGCCAGGGGCACGTTGTAGGTGGCCCGACCGGGGTCGAGCTGATCGATGAACCACAACCGCTCCTGGGCGAAGGACAACGACAAGCCCGCCCGGCGCTCGGCCCGCACGAGGGGAGGCGCCAGGAGTCCAAGGCCCACCCGCTGCGCCTCTTCGAGCGCGTGCGCGAGACCCGAGACCGTCGGGTTCTCGAAAAGCTGACGCAGAGGGACTTCGATCTTCAATGCCTCCGAGACCCGCGAGATCACCTGGGTCGCCAGGAGCGAATGCCCCCCGAGATCGAAGAAACTCTCGTCGAGGTCGACGCTCTCCCGTCTCAGCACGCCGGCGAAGATCCCCGCGAGCAGCTCCTCGATCTGGCCACGCGGCGTTCTCATCCCCTCGGCACCTTCGGCGGCCGGCAGGCTCCAGGAGGAAAGCTCCTGCCGGTCCACCTTGCCCGCGGGTGTCAACGGCAGCTCCGGATGGGCGAGCACCCGCGACGGGATCATGTAGGACGGCAACCTGGAAGCGAGATAGCGACGCAGCAGTGGGCCCGGATCCTCCGGCGCGTCCTTGGCCGGCAAGACAAAGGCCATCAATTGGCGATCGGGATCGCCTCCCGTCTCCACCTCGCGAACCAAGACCACCGCTTGCTCGACCCACGGATGTTCCCCGAGCGCCGACTCGATTTCGGCGAGCTCGATGCGGAATCCGCGAACCTTGACCTGATGGTCACGGCGGCCCAGGAACTCGAGTCGCCCCGCACCGTCCCACCGGACCCGATCGCCGGTACGGTAGAGACGCTCCCCGGACCTCCCGCTCAAATCGTCCGGGATGAAGCTCTCCGCCGTCAGCTCAGGACGGCCCTCATAGCCGCGGGCCAAGCCTTCGCCGCCGATCCACAGCTCCCCCGAAACTCCCACCGGCACGGGCCGTCCTTCACGGTCGACGACGTAGAGCCAGGCGTTCGCCAACGGCCGGCCGATGGGGAGCGTCCGCGCGCCCGGCGGCAATCGTTCGACGAGTTGCCAAGTGCTGAACGTCGTCGCTTCCGTCGGGCCGTAGACATGGAGCAGCCGCTCGGGACGTCCCGCGGAGAGCACCTCCGACACCCAGCGTGGCGTCACCGCCTCGCCACCGAACAGCACGTGGCGCAGCGGGGCAAAGGCCCATGGTGCCTCCCGCGCCATCTGGTTGAACAGCGCCGTGGTCAAGAACAGCGAGCTCACCTGGCGTGCCCGGAGCACCTCCCCGAAGGCAGGGGGTGAGAGCATGCATTCGCGCGAGATCCCCACCAGCGTACCGCCGCGGAGCAGCGCTCCCCAGACTTCGAAGGTCGCGGCGTCGAAGGTTGCGTTCGACGCCTGTGCGATGCGGTCCTCGGGCCCCAGGTCGACGTAGTTCGTCCCCTCGACCAGCCGCACCACGGCCCGGTGGGAAACGCCGATGCCTTTCGGGCGGCCCGTCGAGCCCGAGGTGTAGGTCACGTAGGCGAGCGACTCCGCTCGGCTCAGACTGGCGAGATCCGCCCCGTCCTCCTCCCCTTCGTCGCCGAGGAGCACGAGATTACGAACCTCGGGGCGCCACCCATGCCACCCCGCCGCGACGACCAGGACCGCGATCCCCGCATCGTCGACCATCCTCGCGAGCCGCTCTTCTGGGTAGCTTGGATCGAGGGGCACGTAGGCGCCTCCCGATTTGAGGATTCCGAGCATCCCCAGGACCATCCCCACCGAGCGCTCGACGAACAGCCCCACCCGGGACTCCTCGCTCACACCCAAGCGACGCAGTCGACGCGCCAGCCGGTTCGCCCGCCGGTTGAGCTCACCATAGGTCAGGCTCTCGTTCCCGAACTCCAGCGCCAGGCGTTGCGGCTCCGCTCGCGCGCGCGCCTCGAACCTCTCGTGCACGGAGCTCTCCCGCGGGAAATCGGCGGTCGCATCGTTCCATTCGCTCACGAGCTGATGGAGCTCTCCCGGAGACAGCAGCGACAGCTGGGAAATCTGCCTCTTCGGGTCCGCGGCGATCCCCGTCGCCAGACGCTCGAGCTGCGCCAACAGGCGCGCCGCAGTGGTCGGGTCGAGCAGGGTGGGGTCATAGGCCAGGCGTGCCCCGATCCGATCCGGCCGGTCCGCCATTTCGAGGTGGAGATCGAACTTCAAATTGGTTTCCTGACGCTCCGCGGCGGTCTGTCGCGAGAAGGTCAGACCCGGCAGCTCCAGCACCTCTTGGGGTGGAATCTGGAGCGAGAACATCACCTGGAAAAGCGGCGAATGCGACAGGTTGCGCTCCGGCCGCAGCTCCTCGACCAGTTTTTCAAAGGGCAGATCCTGGTGCGCGAACGCTCCCAGGCAGACCTCGAAGCAGCGGCCCAGAAGCTCCAGGAAGTTCGGTTCTCCCGACAGATCCGCCGACATGACCAGAGTGTTGACGAAAAATCCGATCAGCCCCTCGGTCTCGAGCCGGGTGCGGCCCGCGATGGGAGTACCCACCGCCAGCCGATCGGTACCCGCGACCCGCCCGAGAAGGGCTTGCCAGAGAGCCAGCAGCACCATGAAGAGCGTCGCGCCCTCGCGCTGCGCCAAGGCGCGGACGGCTGCCGACGACTCGGCTGTCAGCATCGACGAGACCGTCGCTCCGCGGAGCGTCGGCACCGCCGAGCGCGGCCGGTCGAGCGGCAGATCGAGCACCGGCGGAACTCCGGCCAGCTGACCCTGCCAGTACGCGACCTCGCCGGCCAGCACCTCGCCAACGAGCCTCTCACGCTGCCAAACGGCGAAATCCGCGTACTGGATGGGCAGGACCGGCAGGGCTGGCTCCTCGCCTCGGACGAGGCCGGCGTAAAGCGCCGAGATCTCGCGCACCAGCACGTCTCGCGACCAGCGGTCCGAGATGATGTGGTGAAGAGTGAAGAGCACTGTCCAGTCTTCCATCCCGACCTCGAGCAGCAGGACCCGGAGCAGCGGGCCGCGCTGGAGGTCGAAGGGGCGCCATCTCTCCTCCTCGATCAGCCGGCGCAGCTCCGGCGCGCGGTGCTCCGGCAGGAGGGCTGCCACGTCCACCCGCGCGATAGAAAGCCGCCCTGGAGTATCGATCACTTGGATCGGCCGGCCGGCCGGAGATTCGAACCGGGTACGCAGCACTTCATGCCGCTCGACGATCCGGGCCAGGCTCCGGGCCAGGACCGCGGGATCGAGCTCGCCTTCCGACAGCAGCGCGAGCGCGATGTTGTAGCTCGCCTGGCCGGGATCGAGCTGATCGAGGAACCACAACCGTTCCTGGGCGAAGGAGAGCGGCAGATCCATCGTTCCACGCGGTACCCGCGCGATCGGTAGAAGCGCCATACCGAGGTGGTCCTGGTGAGCCTCCTCGATCACCCGCGCCAGTAGGGCAACAGTGGGGTTGTCGAACAGCCGCCGCAGCGGCAGCTCGACCTGAAAGGCCCCCGAAATCCGCGACACCACCTGGGTCGCCAACAGGGAGTGACCGCCCAACTCGAAGAAATTGTCTTCCGCCCCGACGCGCTCGCGCCTCAGCACTTCGGAGAAGATCCCCGCGATCAGCTCTTCAACCGGGCCGCGCGGAGACAGGCCCACCGGACCTGCCGCCAGCGGGAGACGGCGCCGCGACAACTCTCGTCGATCCACCTTGCCGACGGCCGTGAGCGGCAGAGCCGGCACAGAAACGACCTGAACCGGCACCATGTAGGACGGCAGACGGCCGCGCGCCAGCTGCCGGAGCTCCCGGTCGAGATCCGCCGCAGGGGTTTCCTCCTCGCTCGGCACCACGTATGCCACGATTTCCCCGTCTCCCCCGCCTGCCGCGTCGCCCTGTCGAACGAGGGCTACCGCCTGGGACACCCATGGGTGCTCCGCGAGCACCGCTTCGATCTCTCCCAGTTCGATCCGGAAGCCGCGCACCTTCACCTGGTCGTCCGTTCGCCCGAGGAATTCCACCTCTCCCGAGACGAGAAACCGAGCCAGGTCCCCGGTGCGGAAGAAGCGCCGTCCTTCCACCTCCACGAAGCGCTCCGCCGTCCGTTCCTCGTCGCCCAGATACCCCCATGCCACCCCGGGGCCGCCGAGCCAGATTTCGCCTCTCACCCCGATCGGCACCGCCTGACCGGTGCGGTCGACGACCCGGAGCAGGACATCCGGCAAGGGTCGTCCGATCCGGGTGCCCACGGGCTGCTCACTCCTGCCCAGTCGCCAGCTGGTCGCGATGATCGTCGCTTCAGTCGGTCCGTACAGCACCCGCAGCTCCGCGGCCGGGAAGACCTCGCGCATCCGCACCAGCAGGTCGGCCGGCACCGCGTCGCCCCCCACGAAGAGCATGCGCAACCCCGGAAGCCGCGACCCCGAGAGCTCGAGGAGATCCACGATCTGCCGCATCAGCGCGGGTACCGCATGGAACCGCGTCAGGTCCGGCAGAAGCTCCATCAACCGGTCGAGGTCGAGGGCGGGGGCGAGCGGTACCAACTCGCACCTCCCCCCCACCACGAGGGGGCAGAGGAGCTCGAAGAGAAAAATGTCGAAAGAGTAAGAAGCCAGAGCGACCATGCGGTCCTCGGCCTCCCAACCGAGCTCGGTGAGGCTCGCCGCCAGCGTGTGAGAGAGCTGCCCGTGCCCGACGACGACCCCCTTGGGACGCCCCGTCGATCCCGAGGTGTAGATCACATAGGCGACGTCCCCCGGGCCGACAGAGACCTCCGGACTCCCGTTTCTCGGGTCGCCGATCTCCGCCTTGAGAGTCTCCATCTCCACCCATCGCACGGCCTGCCCAAGCCGTTCCGCCACCGGGCCTCCCCGTCCCAGGACCACGCGCGCCCTGGCGTCCTCGATCAAGAGAAGAAGCCGCTCGACAGGATGGCCCGGTTCGAGCGGCAGGAAGGCGCCGCCCGCCTTCCAGATCCCGAAAAGACCCGTGACCAAGTCGACCGAGCGCTCCAGGCAGAGCCCCACGACGTCTCCCGGCCGGACCTCCAGACCGGCCAATCGGCGCGCGATCCGTTCGGCGCGTCGCGCGAGCTCCCCGTAGCTCAAGCGCTCCGCCCGGCAGACCAGGGCCACCGCCTCCGGCCGCCGAGCGACCTGCTCCGCAAAGAGCTCGAGAACGCCCGGCCTCGGCACCGGCTCGGCGGCCACTCCGCTCCAGTCGACGAGGGCCCTGATGGAGCTCGGCCGCGGACCACAGCGGGAGCTCCGAGAGCCGCGCCTCCGGATGGGCGACCGCCCCGGTGACCAGCCGCACAAAAGCTTCCGCCAGCCGTTTCACTGTGGTCGTGTCGAACAGATCGGGGTTCCAATCCCAGGCCCCGAGGAGACCTTCGGGCGACTCGGCCACGACGAGCCCGAGATCGAATTTGGCGCTGCCCTCGGCGAGAGGCTCTGCCACCGGTTCGAGGGTGACACCGGGAAGGCGCAGCGCACGCCCCTTGCCGCCCAGGTTCTCGAGCGCGAACATGACCTGGAAGAGCGGCGAGTAGGCGAGGCTGCGTTCCGGGGCGAGCTCGTCGACCAGGCGCTCGAAAGGCAGCTCCTGGTGAGCGAACGCCCCGAGGATCGTCCGGCGTGCGCCGGACAGGAGCATGAGAAAGGTGGGATCGCGAGAGAGGTCCCCGCGCAGAGCGAGGGTATTGACAAAGACACCGATCAGACCTGAGATCTCGGGACGATCTCGACCGAAGACGGGCGTTCCCACCACCACGTCCTCCTGTCCAGAGAAGCGAGAGAGAAGGCCCTGGAAGGCGGCGAAGAGGACCATGAACGTCGTCGCCTCCCCACTCCGGCCGAGGGCCTTCAAGCCGAGGCTCGATTCAGCCGGGAACCGGGTGGCCAGATGGCGACCCCGGAAGGTCTGGATCGCCGGGCGCGGTCGGTCGAAGGGTAGGTCGAGAGACGCCGGATTTCCGGCCAGGAGCGTCCGCCACCAGCCGAGGTGGCGCTCGAGGATCTCACCGGTCAACCACGACTGTTGCCAGACCGCGAAGTCCCCATATTGGATGGGGAGCGGCGGGAGGGTGGGCCGGTCGCCGCGAACGAGGGCCGGGTAGATCGCAGCGATCTCCTGTACCAGCACGCCCATCGACCAGCCGTCGGTGACGATGTGGTGAAGGGTGAGGACGGCGAGATGCTCGTTCTCGGCAAGAGTGAGGAGTGCCGCTCGCCAGAGGGGACCGACCGCGAGGTCGAAGGACCACTGGGCCTCGGCCCTTGCGAGGCGCTCCGCTTCCCGCTGGCCGATCTCTTCGGTCAGGGCCGAAAGGTTGATACGTGACAACTGGAACCGGATCTCCGGGGAGATCACCTGCACCGCGGCTCCCTCGTTCGCCTCGAACGTCGTCCGCAGCACCTCGTGCCGGCGTGCGATCTCACGGAGGGTGCCGGCGAGCGCCGGGATATCGAGGTTCCCGACGATCCGTACCGCCGAGGAGAGGTTGTAGGCCGGGCTCCCCGGCACGAGCTGGTCGAAGAACCACAGCCGCTGCTGGGCGAACGACAGGGGGAGTCGGTTTTCCGCCGCCCGCGCGACCGGCGCGATGGGCACCCAGGCGGGCACCCAGGCGGGCGCCGGGGCGGCCAGTGGCGTGGTGGCCGGTTCGACGTAACCGAAGATCGAAGCCAGCTCGCGAGTGGCTTCGGAGAGCTCCTCCTCGTCCAGCCGCTCGCGCCACCGATCGGCGAGGCTCGGATCGATCCGGGAATGCTGATGGAACTTGACGTCGCCGACCATCTTCGAGAGCGGATGGATGCCGTCCGTCATCCGCCGCGGCGAACCCTCGTAGGGATCGAGCATCCCGGGGTCCAGGTCGACGCCGATCAGCTGGCAGACCTGCTCCAGGGTCTCTTCCGGGCGGCGCACCAGATCCTCGTAGCGAATCTGCGTCTGGCGCTCCTCCGGAATTCCGGCCAGAAACTCGCGGATGTTCTGCTGGCTGGTCAACCAGGTCAGCTCGGCGAGCTGGCGCCGCGGGATGTCGTGCTCCTGATGGAAGAAGACCTGGTCGAGCCTCGCTTCCTCGAAGGAAGCCACCATGCCACCGGGATGGCGGACCAGGTGGATGTAGAGAGGCTCGTCGAACAGATCTTCGGCTCGCCGCAGGACGTCGAGATCGAGCGAGTAGGAAGGGGTCTTGTCGACCAGGATGCGGCTGCCCAGAGACCGCTGCAATTCGAGATAGAGCTCGCGCACGGTGAGGTCTCTCGCCTCGTACTCTTCCATCCGGAGCCGCGCCTCTTCGCCGGTCCAGCCGTGGATCTCCATCAGCGCGCGAATCGTTCCCTCGGCCCAGGTGCCGTTGCGGCCGGAGAAGGTTTCCCGGCGCTCCCTCAGGGTCGTGAAACCGAGCAATTCGAGCTCCGGCGGCGCGAAGAGGCCTGGATGGCCCGCCAGCATCACCCGCAACAGGGTGGAGCCCGAGCGCGGCGGCGAGAGGACGAAGACCGCCCGCGGGTTCTTCACCGACCGGCTGCGCCCCGACGACAGCGAGCGGAAGCGAGCGAGGAGCGAAGGATCGATATTGCGGCTGGCCATGGGTTCCTTTCTTGCCGGGGTCTCGGCGCTCTCATGCCTTCCCGTCACCCGCGCGATCGCCGTCGGATAGTGCCTTTCTAAATGGCGAGCGAGGAGTGTCACCGTCGGTGCATCGAAGAGCGCCACGACGTAGACGTGTTCGCCCAACCTCTCCTGGAGCCGATTGGTGAGGACCGCCCCTTTGATCGAGTTGCCACCCAGGTCGAAGAAATTGTCCGCCGCTCCCACCCGCTGGACGCCCAGCACCTCGCGCCACAGCCCGGCGACGAAGCGCTCCGTTTCGTCGCGCGGCTCGACGTAGGCGGCCACGAGGTCGGGGCGCGCCGTCTCCGGATCGGGCAGGGCTCGCCGGTCCACCTTTCCCGAACCGGTGAGCGGCATTCCATCAAGGAAAACCAGGCGCGCGGGCACCATGTAGCCGGGCAGGCGTTCGGCGAGAAAACCGCGCAGCTCGGCGGCGGTGACCGTCTCGCCGGGACGCGGTACGACATAGCCCACCAGTCGGCGTTCGCCACCTGCGGCCACCGGGGCGAGAACAGCCGCCGCTTCGACCCCGGAATGACTCAAGAGAGTCGCCTCGATCTCGCCGAGCTCGATGCGGAAGCCCCGCACCTTGACCTGGTCGTCCGCTCGGCCCACGAAATCGAGCTCGCCGCCCGGCCGGCGACGAGCCAGGTCTCCGGTCCGGTAGAGACGGGCACCGGGCCGCGTCGAGAAGGGATCGGGCACGAACCGCTCCGCCGTCTTCTGCGGGCGACCGAGGTAGCCCCGCGCGACCCCAGCTCCGCCGAGCACCAACTCGCCGGTGACGCCCAAGGGGACCGCCGAGAGCCCGCGGTCCAACACGTGGGCGAGGACGTTCGGGAGCGGACGGCCGATCCCCGGTTCCCGCTCTGTGGAGCAGACCTCGACGGTCGCGAAGACGGTCGCCTCGGTCGGTCCGTAGCAGTTGAGGAGCCGTCGGCCGGCGGCCCAGCGCAAGGCGAGATCCGCCGGGCAGGCCTCGCCGCCGACGCTCAACGACCGCACGCCGGCGAGCTGGGGCTCCGGCAGAACCGAGAGCTGGGACGGCGTCAGCACCGCCGTCGTCACCCCCTGGCGGAGCAGGAGATCCCCCAGCACCCCCGGAGTCGCCCGCTCCTCCTCTCCGACCAGGAGGAGGCTGGCGCCGTGGGCGAGCGCGAGGAAGATCTCCAGCACCGAGGCGTCGAAGCCGATCGAGGCGGTCTGCAAAACTCGGCACTCGGGGGAGACGCGGTAGAGCTCGCCGGCCTGACGGATCAGCCCCACGGCCGACCGGTGCTGGACCATGACCCCGTTGGGCACGCCGGTCGAGCCCGAGGTGTAGATGACATAGGCGAGCGCCTCTGGCACGATCGGAGGGACGAGAGCCCCTCCGGGGTCGGCCTCAGCCGTCCGGGCGTCCTCCAGGTCCCCCGCCTCTAGATCGAGCCGCGCGATGCCGGCCCTCGCCACCTCATCGAGCAGCCTCCGCCGTCCGAGCACCAGGGAGACGCCGGCATCGCGCAGGAGATCGGCGAGCCGGCTCCGCGGATTCGACGGATCGAGCGGCACGTAAGCCCCGCCCGCAGCCATGACGGCGAGGAGCGCCACGATCAGGTCGAAGGAGCGTTCGAAACAGACCCCCACCCGCGCCTCCAGACCGACGCCGAGCGCCGACAGCCGGCGGGCGAGCCGCGCCACGCGACGGTCAAGCTCTCCGTAAGAGACCGACTCCGACCCCAGGACGAGGGCGACCGCGTCGCCACGGAGGGCCTCCTGCTCCCGGACGAGACCATGCAGCAACCCTTCTCCGGCCGGCTCCGGCGCCGCCGTATCGTTCCAGTCCCAGAGGAGTTGGTGGCGCTCCGCGGCACGGAGGAGAGACAGCTCGGAGAACGCCCGGCCGGGGTCCGCCAGCGCCGCCGCCAGCAGGGCCTCAAAGTGCTCCAGCATCCGCAGAATCGTGGCGGACCGGAAGAGGTCGGAGTTGTAACCCAGGGTGAGGGTCGAGCCCTCGATACCCCTGCCGACGATGAGGGTGAGATCGAAGCGAGCCGTCCGGTTCTCGAAGACCAGGCTCTCCACTGCGAGGCCGGGGAATTCCGGCGGCGCGAGCTCCCACTCGTCGAGGAGGAACATCACCTGGAAAAGCGGCGTGTGCTCGGAGCTCCGCTCGGGGGCCAGCTCCTCAACCAGCTTCTCGAAGGGTAAATCCTGGTGAGCATACGCGCCGAGGGCGGTTTCCCGGACCCGGTCGAGGAGGTCGAGCAGCCCCGGCTCCCCGGAGAGGTCCGGAGCGAGTACCAGGGTATTGACGAAGAGACCGATGAGAGGCTCTACCTCTGCCCGGCCGCGCCCGGCAACCGGGGTTCCCACGGGGAGCACCCGCTGTCCGCTGTAGCGGGAGAGCAGGCCCTCAAAAACCGTCAGCAGGGCCATGAACCGCGTCGCCCCGGAGCGCCGTGCCAGGCCCTCCAGGCCCGCTATCAGGTCGGCCCGCAGGATCTTGCCTCGCCGCTCGCCGCGGAAACGGTGGACCGCCGGCCGCGGCCGATCGAGCGGCAGGTCGACCACCGCCGGCGCTCCCGTGAGCTGCTCTCGCCACCAGGCGATCTCCGCCGTCAGGATCTCTCCGGTCAGCCCATCGCGTTGCCAGGCCGCGTAATCCGCGTATTGGATCGGCAGCTCGGCCAGCGCGCTCGGCCGGCCGGTGCGATACGAGGTATAGAGCGCGCTCACCTCGCGGGCCAGAATCCCCATCGACCAGCCGTCGGCGACCGTATGGTGGGCGGTGAAGAGAGCGGCGTGTCGGTCCACCTCGGAACGCAACAGGGCGGCGCGGACGAGCGGACCGCGTTCGAGATCGAACGGCCGGACTTTCTCCTCTTCGGCGAGCCTCACGACGGTCGCCTCACGGACGGTCCTGGGCAGCGACCGCAGGTCGACCACCGGCAGGACCGGCACGGTGGGGGGCGCGATGACCTGGACGGGATGGGCGTCGACGAGCTGCAAGCTCGTGCGGAGGGCCTCGTGCCGGGCGATCAGCCCGGCGAGGCTCGCCGCCAGGGCCCGGAAGTCGAGCGGTCCGCGCAGGTCGAGGGCCATCGGCAGGTTGTAGAGCGGGTTTCCCGGGCGCAGCCGTTCGAGGAACCAGAGCCTCTCCTGGGCGAAAGAGAGGCGGCGCGGCTCGTCCGGGCGCCAGGCCCGCCTCTCGATCCGCGCCAGGAGAGCCCCTGCCTGGCGGTAGCCGAGCGCCGCCGCGAGCTGCCGAGTCGGCTCGCCCAGGAAGTCTTCCGCCAGGCCTTCCCGCCAGCGCTCCGCCGTCCGCGGCTCGACCTCCCGATGCTCGTGGAACTTGACGTCGCCCAACATCCGCGACTCGGCGTGGAGGCCGTCTGTCATCCGCTCCCGCGGATTGTCGTACGGCCGCGCCATCGCCGGGTCGTACTCCAGCCCCAACGCCCGGCAGAGGCCACGGAGCACCCCCCCTGGATCGCGCACCAGCTCCTCGAAGCGCACCCGGTGCTGGCGCTCCGCCGGCACTCCGGCGAGAAACTCCCCGATGTTCTCGTGGCTCACCAGCCAGATCAGCTCGGCCAGCTCGCGCGACCGGAACGGATGCTCCTGCCGGAAGAAAATCTGTTCGAGCCTGACCTCTTCGAACGAGCGGATCATCCCGTGGGGATGTCTCAGGAGCTCGATGTAGAACGGCGCCTCGAAACCCTCCTCCGCGCGCTCCAAAACCGCCCTGTCGAGAGCGTAGGAGGGCGTCTTGTCGACCAGCGTCCGCTCTCCCAGCCAACCCTGGAGCCGGCCGTAGAGCTCGAGCGTCAGGAGCCCCTCCTCCTCGGCGGCCGCAAGCTCCGCCTCCGCCGCTTCGATGCCCACGCCGCGGGCCTCCGTGATGGCGCGGGTGAGCCCCTCCAGCCAGAAGCTGTCTCTCCCTGAGAACGCCTGCCGCCGTTCGGTGAGCGTGGTGAACGACAGCAGCTCCAGCTCCGGCGGTGCGAAGAGCCCGGGGTGACCTGCCAGCATCACCCGCAGCAGGGTCGAGCCTGAGCGCGGGGGCGATAGCACGAAGATCGCCCGCCGATTCCGGGCCACGGGCCGCGGCAGCGGCGTGAGCGGCCGTATGCGAGCCCGCAAGACCGCCGCCTGCTGGCGGTCGATCCGCCGCTCCGGCTCGGCCGGTTCCGACAGTCCCCCCTCTCCCAGCGACTCGCGGCCCCAGATCCGTGCCACCGCCCGCGGGTGTTGCGCCGCGAGATGGCGCGCGAGATCCGCCACCGTCGGCGCGTCGAAGATCGCGACCACGTGCACGATCTCGCCGAGCTCCTCTTGCAGCCGGTTGATCAGGATCGCACCCTGGATCGAGTTGCCTCCGAGAGCGAAGAAGTCGTCGTGGGCTCCGACCTCGGCGAGCTTGAGCTGCCCGGCGAAGAGAGCGGCCAGGTGGTGCTCGAGCGCCGTCCGCGGCGCGACCGGCAAGCCTCCCGCGTCGAGGGGCAGGGTCCGCAGCCGACTCAAGCTCTGCCGGTCCAGCTTGCCGTTGGGGGTGAGCGGCAATCGCTCCAGAATGACCAGGGCGCCGGGCAGCATGTAATCCGGCAGCGTGAGACCCAGCGCGGAGCGCAGCTCCTGCAAACTCGGCTCAGCCCCGGATTCCGGCACCACGTAGGCCACCAGGCGACGGTCCTCGGCCGCCCCATCGCTCGCCAGCACCACCACCTCCCGCACCCCCGGATGCCGGGCGAGAGCCGATTCGATCTCGCCCAATTCGACGCGGAAGCCCCGAACCTTCACCTGGTGGTCGATCCGGCCCAGGTAGTCGAGGTCGCCCCACGGCCGCCAACGCGCCAGGTCCCCCGAACGGTAGAGCCGAGCTCCCGCCGCGGACCCGAAGGGGTCCGGCACGAAGCGCTCCGCCGTCAGCTCCGGCCGCCCCAGGTATCCGGCGGACACCCCCGCGCCTCCCACCTGGATTTCCCCCGGCGTACCCAGCGGCGCCAGGCAGCCGTCACGGTCCACCAGGTACACCGAGAGATCCGGCAGCGCGCGCCCCACCAGGTTCCCCGCCGCGAGGTCGCCGCTCAGCAGCCGCCGGGAGGTCACATGGACCGTCGTCTCGGTGATGCCATACATGTTGACCAGCGCCGGAAGGACGCCGCCGTGCCGGGCGAGCCAGGGCTCCAGGCTGCCCGGCTCCAGGGCCTCGCCGCCGAAGATCACCCAGCGGAGCGCCAGTTCCGGGGCGCCGCGCGAGAGCGCCGACTCTTCCGCCCAGGTCAGCTGCCGGAAGGCCGACGGTGTCTGGTTGAGCACCGTCACGCCTTCCTGAGCCAGAAGGTCTCTAAAGGCCGATGGCGTCCGGCTGGTCTCGTGCGATATGACCACCAGCCGCCCGCCATGGGCGAGCGCCCCCCACAGCTCCCAGACCGAGAAGTCGAAGGCGTACGAATGGAAAAGCGTCCAGACGTCCGCGGGCCCAAAGCCGAAGGTGTCTTCCGTCACGGTGAGCAGGCGGACCGCGTTCGCATGGGTGACGCCCACGCCCTTCGGCCGCCCGGTCGAGCCCGAGGTATAGATCACGTAGGCCAGATCCTGCGCCGCGCCGGTGGCGAACGCGCGCGTCCCGCCCTCCCCCTCGCCGCTCTCCAGGGCGGGATCGCGCGCCACCACCCGGACCTCCGGCGGCGGTACGAGGTCAGTTGGGAGGGAGACATCGGTCAAGAGCACCCGTGCTCCGCTGTCCGCCAGCAGAAAGGCCAGACGCTCGGCCGGATATGCCGGATCGAGCGGCACGTAGGCCGCACCCGCCTGGAGCACGGCGAGAATCGACTCCGGGAGCCGGGGCGAACGCGCGAGGAGAAGCGCCACCCGGTCCCCCCGCCGGACTCCCAAAGTCTCCAGGTGGCACGCCAGGCCGTTCGCCCGGCGCTCCAACTCGCCATAGCTCAACCGCTCTTCGCCCCCGACGACGGCCACCGCTTCCGGCCGTTGCGCGGCCTGTGCCGCGAACAGCCCGTAGAGGCTACCCGGCACCGGCGCCGCCGTGCCCACGTTCCACTCGCCGACGAGCTGATGACTCTCTTCGTCCGCGAGGAGCGCCAGATCCGAGAGGCGCCGTTCCGTCTCCTCGACGGTATCGGCGGCGGCATCCGCCAGGAGCCTCCAGAGCCGGTTCGACAGGCGCATCACCGTCGTGCTGTCGAAGAGATCGGTCCGGTACTGCCAGTGAGACGTTAAGCCGCCCTCCCCTTCCCGCAGATTGACCACCAGATCGAACTTTGCCGTCTGCCCGAAAGCCTCCACATGCGAGATGGCGAGCCCCGGGAGGGCCAGGCTCGCGGCCGCTGCATTCTGAAACTGGAAGAGAACTTGGACGAGGGGAGAACGGGCGGGGTCGCGTGCCGGCACCAGCTCCCCCACCAGTTTTTCGAAGGGCAGATCCTGATGCGCATAAGCCCCGAGAGCCGAATCTTTCGTGGCGGCCAGGAGCTCGCGCCACGTCGTCTCACCCGAGAGGTCAGCGCGCATCACGAGCGTGTTGACGAAAAAGCCGATCAGCCCCTCGATTTCACGCCGGTTGCGTCCGGCGATCGCCGAGCCGACCAGCAGGCACCCCTGGCCGGTGACGCGGTAGAGGAGCGCCTCGAAAGCGGCGAGAAAGACCATGAAGGGGGTCGCATCGTAACGGCGGGCGAGCCCCTCGACCGCTGCCGACAGACCCGCCGGCAAGGGGGATACCAGGGTCGCGCCGCGGAAGCTCTGCTGGAGAGGACGCGGCCGGTCGGTCGACAGATCGAGAGCGCCGGGCGCTCCGGAAAGCCGTTCCAGCCAGTAGCCGAGCTGTTCTTCGAGTACCTCGCCCGAGAGCCATTCGCGCTGCCACAATGCGTAGTCCGCGGACTGGATCGGCAACTCGGGAAGGGGCGACGGCAGACCTTCACGGAAAGCCCGATAGAGGGCCGCCATCTCCCGCACCAGCACGCCCGTCGACCAGTCATCGGCAACGATGTGGTGGAGGGTGAAGAGAGCCGTGTGTCGGTGGGGGGAAAGCCGTAGGAGGGCGGCGCGGAGGAGCGGCCCGCGGCCGAGGTCGAAGGGCCGGGACGACTCCCGCGCGGCGAGGCGTCCGGTCTCCACCCCCTGGCGTTCGGCCGGGAGCGGCGCCAGGTCGACGACCGGAAACCGCAGGTCCGGCTCGGCCACGATCCGCTGTGCCGGCAGACCGTCGACGAGGGCAAAAGTGGTTCGCAAGGCCGCATGCCGGCGCGCCACCTCGCCGAGGCTCCGGCGGAGCGCCGAGACGTCGAGCCCGCCCTCCAGGTGGACGACGGCGGGGATGTTGTAGAGCGGGCTCCCGGGCTCGAGCTGGTCGAGAAACCACAGCCGCTCCTGGGCGAAGGAGAGCGGCAGGCGACTCCGAAGCGGCGCCCTCCGGAGAGGCGGGATCGGCTCCCTCCCCAGGCCCTTTTGGCGCAGATCGGACACGACGGCGGCGAACTCGGCCACCGTGGCGGCCTCGAAGAGCCGGCCGAGCGGCATCTCGATCCCGAACGTCTCACGGACCCGCGACATCATCTGGGTGCCGAGCAAGGAGTGCCCTCCAAGCTCGAAGAAGTCGTCGAAGGCGCCGACGCGGTCGACACCGAGCACATCGCTCCAGATCGCCGCCAGCTGCGTCTCCCGCTCCCCGCGTGGCGCTACATAGGGGGTCGTGAGATCCGGCCGGGCGTGCCCGCCGCCCGGCGTCAGACGTACGGTTCCGGCGAGGCGCTCGGCGGTCAGCGACCGGGCGCGCTCGAAGACTTCGGGCAGTGGCCGGACCGATACCGCGATCTGGCGCAGGGGGCCGGCCCCGAGGATGCGGCGGAACGCCTCGACCGCCTGCTCCACCTCCATCCGGCTCTCCACGAGATCTTCTACCTGCGGGGTCATCGCCGTCGGTATCGGCGGCGGCGGCGGCCGGTCGCCCCGGTGAGCCCGTTCCCGCAGTGTCGCGGCGACGTCCACCCGCTTGAGCGTGAACTCCTCGACCCGGATGCGCTCCAAGCCGGTCTCATCGAGCACCGTGATGTCGAAGGAGAGGGTCTCGTGCGATTGCAGGCCCTGAGGGCGGAGCCGGGCGTGGCTGTAGATCCTGCGGGGCAGGGGCCCCATCACCTGCAGGCGCCGGTAGGAGAGCGGCAGGTAATAGCCCTCGGCGCCCGCTACGTAGTGCTCGGCAAAGCTGGTCGCCGCATCGAAGAGCGCCGGGTGGAGCTTGAACCCCACGAGATCGGGGGTGAACTCCGGAGCCAGCTCGAGCAAACCCACGAGCTCGCCAGCTTCGCCGGCGATGCCAGCCGTGCCGCCGCGTCGGTAGACCCGCTTGAGCACCTCCCAGCGCGGCCCCAAACCGGCCTGCACGAGGTTCTCCCGATAGTCCTCGCCGAGGATCTCCTCCTCCCAGGAGAGGAACGACGAGACGTCGATCCGTGCCGATTCCGGCGTCGCAGCATCCGCCGCGTCCATCGCGCCAATCGCGCCGACCACGTGCTCCTGCCAGCCGCCTCCGTCGCGGCTGCGGACCGAAAACTGATGGAAGCCGTCGCCGTTCTGGTGCAGGGCCACCCGGAATTCGCGGGTCTCGCCGTCGCTGATGCGCATGGGCGTGACGAACTGCACGGCGCGCAGCTCGATCGCGCCGCTCGCCGCCGCCATGTCCCGGTAGGCGGCGCAGGCGAGGTCGAGATAGGTGGTACCCGGCACGACCGGATGCCCGCCCAGGCGGTGCTCGTCGACGATCCAGCTCTCCCCGGGCCGAATGCGGCCAATGAAGATCCCGCTCCCCTCGCCATCCATCCCATGCTCGTGGAGCAGCGGGTGGGAAAACGGTTGGAGCGATAGCACCTCGGCGCTCTCCGCTCCGGTCGCTTCGGCGCCCTTCACCTCGGATCGCACGGCGGCCATGCCGACACCGCGCCAGGCATCCCAGTTGATCGAGAGGACGGGGAGAGTGCCGGTACGAGACTGCGCGAAGGCGTCGAGGAAGGCGTTGGCCGCCGTATAGTCGACTTGGCCGAGGCCGCCCACCAGGGCGTTGAGCGAGGAGCAGAGGATGAGGAAATCCGGCGCGTCCTCGGCCAGCAGCTCCTCCAAGAGGAGAGTGCCCACCACCTTGGGAGCCAGCACCGCCTCCGCTTCCGCGAGCGACCGCCACTGCATCAAACCGCCGCCCGCGACACCCGCCGCATGGATAGCCCCGCGGATGGGCCCGAAGCGCGCCCGCGCCGCGCCGAGAGCGCGGCGCATCGAGGCGGCGTCCGTGACGTCCGCCTGCGCCACCCAGACCTCAGCACCGGCCGCTTCCAGATCGAGAAGCCGCCGGGCGATCTGCGCCGCGCGGCCTTCGCCGCTCGCCAGCACCGGCCATTCGTCCCGGGGCGGGAAGGGGGCGCGGCCGGTCAACACCAGCTTCGCCCGAACCTCACGGGCGAGAAACCCGGCGAGCTCCAGACCCACGCCTCCCAGCCCGCCGGTGACGAGATAAGCCCCCCCTTCCCGCAGGGGCAGCGGGCCCGGTGGGCTCGCGAGCCGCCGCGGCTCGAAATCCCGCAGCCAGCGGTCGGTGCCACGGTAGGCGACGATCGGTTCGGCGGCCACTGCGGTGAGCTCGTCGAGCAGCAGGCCGAGGAGCAGCCCTTCCTCTCGGCTGCCCGGAGGTGGCAGGGTGACGTCGATCACCCCGCAGGTGATCCCGGGATATTCCTGGGGAATGGTGATGGCAGGACCGAGCAGGGTGGCCCGGCCCGGGACGAGATCCTCCGCGCCGGTGATCCGCTGGAGACCGGTCGAGATGACTCCCAGGTGCAAGGGTGGCGGCCCTGGCGACATCGCCATGGAGCGTCGCTCGCCGAGCGCCCGGGCCAGGTGGAGCAGGCTGAAAAAACCCATCTCCTGTTCGCGCCCGACGTCTCTGGGAAGCCGCGAATCGCCGGCGGGACCGAGGCTCCAGAGGTGGACGATCCGCTCCGGGCTGGCCCCGCGCTCGGCGAGCCTGTCGAGCAGGGCGGCATAGTCCAGCGCCACTCCCGGCCTGAGCACGAAATCACTCTCGCCCAAAGGCTCGAACCGCTCGCCGGGACGGACCACCGTCACCCCGCCGCCACCCTCGCGGAGGCGTGCCACCAGGCGGTCCCCCAGGCCCGTCTCGTCGCTGAAGACGAGCCAGCTCCGCTCGCCCGCAGCGTCCGTGAGACCCTGCCCGTCGAGGGGGAATGCCTGACGCCACAGCGGCGCCCAGAACCAGTGATCGAAGCTCTGCTCCCCCGCCGCGACACGCCCGCGCGCCTCTGCGCCGCCCACCGCCGGCTCGACCCAGTAACGCTGGCGCTCGAACGGGTAGGTCGGCAGGGGCACCCGCCGCCGCGGTTCCCGAGCCTGCACGCCCGCCCAGTCGACCTCGGCGCCCGCCAGCCAGAGCTGGCCCAGGGCGCGCAGGATCACCGCGGCATCCGACCCCACCCCGCCCCCTCCGGTGGCGGGGGGTAGGCTGGCGAGCACGGTGAGCGCGCCGGGCCGCCGCGGATGCTGGCGGGCGAGCGCGGTGAGCGCCTGTCCGGGACCGACCTCCAGAAGGGTCGAGGAGGGCCGGGCGAAGAGCACCTCCAGACCGTCCGCGAAACGGACCGTTTCGCGCAGGTGCCGCAGCCAGTATTGCGGCGAGGTCGCCTCTTCCCGCCGGATCCAGCTGCCCGACAGGTTGGAGAGGAACGGGATCTCGGGGGGGTTCAGGCGCACCCCCTTGAAGGCCTCCGCGAAACGCTCGAGCACCGGCTCCATGGCGGTCGAATGGAAGGCGTGCGAGGTATGCAGCCGGCGGACCTCGACCCCCTCCGCGGCGAGCTGCGCGGCCAGCTCAGAAATCTTTTCGGACTCTCCCGCCACGACACACATCGACGGCCCGTTGACCGCCGCGAGCGAGAGCCCACCCAGAAGAGGCCGCACCTCTTTCTCGGGAAGCGGTACGGCGAGCATCGAGCCGCCGGGCATCTCCTCCATCAGGCGCCCGCGTTCGGCGACCAGCCATAGCGCCTCCTCCAGGGAGAAGACCCCGGCGAGGCAGGCGGCGACATACTCGCCGACGCTATGGCCGAGCATCCCTTCCGGCCGGATCCCCCACTCCATCCACAGTCGCGCCAGGGCGTGCTCGACGACGAACAGGGCCGGCTGGGCGAACGCCGTCCGCTTCAGGCGCTCCGCCGCCGTGTCCCGGTCGCCCTCCGCGGGGTAGAGGATCTGTCGCAGGTCGAAGCCGAGCCGCGGGCGGAGGATCTCCGCCCCGCGATCCACCTCCGCGCGGAAGAGAGGCGCCTCCCGGTAGAGCTCGGCCGCCATCCCGGGATGCTGCGAGCCCTGACCGGGGAAGAGAAAGAAGACCGGTCGCGCCCCGGGTTCGCGGGTCCGCGAAAGGACCCGCTTCGGATCGAGATTCGAAAGCACCTCGACGGCGTCCGCCGTGTCCGCGCAGACGACGATCCGGCGGTGATCGAACGCCACGCGTCCTACCTGCAGGGTGTGGGCGACATCGTCCAGGTGGAGGTCCGGATGGCGGCCCAGGTGCAAGGCGAGGTTCCGGCTCGTCTCCTCCAGGGCGGAGAGCGTACGTGCCGACAGCACCAACAGTTGCCGTCGCCGAGCTCCGTTCCCCGGCGGCGGCAGAGGCGCCTGTTCGAGCACCACGTGCGCGTTCGTGCCGCCGATGCCGAACGAGCTTACCCCCGCGCGCCGCGACTCGCCCGCCAGCCAGGGGACCGCCGCGACCGGGACGTAGAACGGGGTGGAGTGGAGGTCGAGCTGCGGGTTCGGCCGTTCGAAGTGGAGGCTCGGTGGGATGAGACCGTGCTCGACCGCCAGAACCGCCTTGATCAGCGAGGCCACCCCCGCCGCCGCGTCCAGATGGCCTAGGTTGCTCTTGACTGAGCCCAAAGCGCACGGACGGCCGGGCTCCCCTTCCCCGGCGAACACCTGCGCGAGGGCTGCGACCTCGATCGGGTCGCCGAGTGGCGTACCGGTGCCATGGGCCTCGATGAGTCCGATCGTGCCCGGCTCGATTCCGGCCAGGGCCTGCGCCATGGCGATGACCTCGGCCTGTCCGGAAACGCTGGGGACCGTGAAGCCCATCTTCGAGGAGCCGTCGTTGTTGATCGCCGAGCCGAGGATCACGGCATGGATGAAGTCGCCGTCGCTCACCGCGTCGGCCAGGCGCCTAAGGACGACGATCCCGACCCCTTCCCCTTCGGTCGTCCCCGCCGCCGCCGCGTCGAAGGGACGGCAGTGCCCATCCGGCGAGAAGATGCTCCCCGGTTGGTAGCGATGCCCTCCCCGCCGCGGCACCAGGAGTCGCGCACCGCCGGCGAGCGCCATGTCACACTCGCCGTTGAGCAGGCTCTGAACCGCGAGGTGAACGGCGACGAGCGAGGTCGAGCAGGCCGTCTGCACCGTCAGGCTTGGTCCGCGGAGGCCGAGATGGTAGGAGACCCGGGTCGCCAGGAAGTCGGGGCCGCTCCCCAGCATGGCCTGAAGCGAGCCGATCGCCGTCATCAGCTCCGGGTTGTTGAGGAGATTGGACAGCAGATAGGTGTTGACTCCCGCCCCGGCGAAGACGCCGATCGGGCCGGCAAAGCGGCTAGGGTCGTGGCCGGCCTCCTCCAGGGCCTGCCAGGCGCACTCCAGAAAAAGCCGGTGCTGGGGATCGAGCACCTCGGCCTCACGGGGGCTGAGGTTGAAATGGGCGGCATCGAAGAGCTCGGCTCCATCGACGACCGCGCGCGCCCGGACAAAGGTCAGGATCCGCCAGTAGCTCGGCCGCGATCCCGACCGCTCGCAGCTCCTCCTCGGAAAAGAAAGAGATCGATTCGATGCCAGCGACGAGATTTGCCCAAAAACGGCCGATATCCTGAGCTCCCGGGAATCGCCCACTCATGCCGACGATGGCGATACCGTTCGGCGGAGGATCGAGTGCGCTATCCATACGCGGACTCCCTGGGCGGAGCTCCCGAGGTCGCATCGAACGGATGCATCCGGGCATCGAGACACTCGTTCTTGCGAACGGACGCCCAAGTGATAATTCTCGGCATCGCCTTTCCCCCGACCTCAGCGTGGACTGGAGCGCGGAGTATAGACCTTACTTTTTCCCACATCAATTCCTCTATAAGCCTCGATCTTGATGTTATTCTTTGCGGACCAGAGCTACCCTTGATTGCTATCGCAATGACTCACGTAACTCGACCCAGAAACCGAAAGCCTGCAATGCCTTCGGAGACGACATCTGCCCGAGCCCCAGACCACGGAGTCGCCCACGCCCGAGGGCCAGGAAACTGTGACGACACCGCGGCGTTCTGAGATGTGAAAGGGAAAGAGAGATCATGAGCGCGATCCTTCGCGAAGTTCGCTACACCCTCCGCGTCCTTCGCTCTCGCCTCGGCTTCACCTCGGCCGCAATCCTTACCCTCGCTTTGGGCATCGGCGCCAACAGCGCCATTTTCAGCTTCGTTGAGGCCCTGCTCTTGCGGCCGCTCCCCTACCGTGCCCCGGGAGGACTGGTCTGGGTCGCTGACTTTGTTCCCAGCTTCAACGCTGAGATGACCTCAGGAGCCGACTTCCTCGACTGGCAGGAACAGAGCCGCCTGCTCTCCCGAGTCGAGGCTTTCGACCAGCAGAGCTTTATCCTGCAAGGACGCGATCAGCCCGAGCGGCTCCAGGGCACGCGGGTGTCGCCGGGGCTCCTACCGATGCTCGGCATCGCGCCCGCCATCGGACGCGGCTTCCGTCCGGAGGAGGCAAAATTGGACGGCACTCCCGCGGTGATTCTCACAGAACACCTGCGGGAGCGCCTCTTCGGCATTACAGGCGTCCCTCTGGGTCAGCTCCTACGACTGGATGGCCATGCTTATCCGGTCGTTGGGGTCCTGCCTCGCGGCTTCGTCTTCCCCGGCAATCCCAACGTCGATCTTCTAGTGCCGCTCCAACTCAATACCGCCGTCGAACGCGGCCGCCAACAGATCTCGATCCTCTCGACTGTGGGTCGTTTGCGCCCAGGCGTCACCGTAGAGCAGGCGCGCGGAGAGTTGCAGGCGATCCACGATCGCGCCGAGGCCGCAGCTCAGTCCGCAGCGGCCCTCTCTCCGGGAGGCTCGGCCCCCATGTCCGCTCCGCATAGAAGCGGCAGCACCCAGATCCAGATGCGGGGAGGGCCGGGGGGAGGGCGCATGAGCTTCGACAGCCAGGTCCATGTCGTGGGGCTCCACGAGCAGCTGGTCGGTAAGATTCGACCGGCCCTCCTGCTGCTCACCGGTGCGGTAGGCCTGGTGCTCCTCATCGCCTGCGTCAACGTCGCCCACCTTCTCCTCGCCCGCGCCGCCGCGCGCCGCCGCGAGCTCGCGGTTAGGGTCGCTCTCGGCGCCAGCCAGCGGCGGATCGTCTTTCACCTGTTGACCGAAAGCGTCATCCTGGGGCTCGCCGGAGGCGCCGCCGGCCTGATCCTCGCCTTCTGGGGGGCCCATCTGCTCGCCTCCCTCACTCCCCCCGATCTTGCGGGAGCTCTCCTGCCCCAGATCGGAGTCGGCTTGAACGGCCCGGTGCTCCTCTTCACCTTCGCCCTCTCCCTCGCCACCAGCCTCTTCTTCGGCCTCGCCCCGGCGCTCTCCGCCTCGCGGGTTGACCTGCGCGAACCGCTCCAGACGACCGCCGAGAGCGCCCTCGGATATGGACGAGGCTTCCTGGTCGCCGGCGAAGTGGCCCTGGCCGCCGTGCTTCTGGTCGGAGCGGGGCTTCTCCTCCGGAGCTTCGCCCACCTCCAGTCGGTCGACCCCGGCTTCCGCCCGGAACGCGTGCTGACGATGGCGATCGATCTGTCCTCTTCCGGTGGCTTCGACTCCGCTACGGCCCAGGCCGCCTTCTTCGGCGAGCTGACGCAACGCGTTCGGGCCCTGCCGGGAGTACGCTCGGCAGCCTTCGGCGACTCCCTTCCCCTCACCCGGGCGTCGAAGATCCTGCGCGGGCTGAGGATCGAGAACCGGCCACCGCGTGACCCGCGCGACCAGCCGGACGTCATGCTCTGCGCGGTGAGCCCCGACTACTTCCGCACCTTGGGCACCTCTCTCTTGCAGGGTCGCACTTTCGACGCTCGGGACGCCGCCGTGGCAGCGCCCGTTGCCATCGTGAACCGGACCCTCGCCCGCTCTTTCTGGGGGAGCGAGGATCCGATCGGCCAGCGGCTTCGGGCCGGTGGCCCCTACCAGCCCTGGACGACCGTGGTGGGCGTGGCGGCCGACGTTCACCGCAAGGATCTCGCGACGGCCCCCAAGGCAGAGCTCTATCGTCCCTTCGTCCAACAACCCGACTCCTACGGATTTTTCGTCGTGCGGACGGCAGGCGACCCGGCAGCCCTGACCGCTGCAGTGCGGCGAGAGGTGCGGTCGATGAATGCTCAAGTACCGATCTTCGACGTCTCGACGCTCGAAGACCGCCTTGCCGCGACGGTTGCCGCGCGTCGCTTTGGCCTCCTTCTCATCAGCGCCTTCGCGATCCTTGCCATGGTGCTCGCGGCGGTCGGCCTCGCGGGCGTCATCGCCTATGCCGTAACCGAGAGGACGCGCGAGATCGGTATCCGGATGGCCCTGGGGGCTCGGCGAGGCGACGTCATGTCGATGGTCTTGGGACGAGGTCTCTTGATGGCGGCGGCGGGCATCGCGATCGGCCTCCCTGTCGCCTTCGGCTTGTCGCGATTCCTGGAGAGCGCCCTCTACGGCATCGCCCCCAGTGACCCCATCACCTACCTCGCGATCCCCCTGGTGCTGCTGACAGCGGCCCTCCTCGCCGCCTACTTTCCGGCAAGGCGGGCGACACGGGTGGATCCCGTCGTGTCGCTGCGGCAGGAGTGAGCGCCTCGGAGAAGGGCTTGTCGGACGCAGGTTTGTTCCCCTATACTTCAGGCACTACTTCAGCCTTCCGGCTGCATAGAGTGATTGCGAACGAGGTCCACGGCCCTTCGGAGACGACGGTGTCGGGAAAGAAAATCATCGAGCCCGCGGGCGAGCGCCCCGGGTTGACCAAGGCCGACCTAGTCGCCGTCGTCTACGAACGCCACGGCGGGATCACCCGTTTCGAGGCGGCGGAGATCGTGGAAGCAATCTTGCAGACGGTGAAGACCAGCCTGCGGGACGGGAGGACGGTGCGGATCAAAAATTTTGGCACCTTCGAGGTCACCAGCCGACCGGGCCGTATCGGCGTCAATCCAGTGAGCGGAGAGAAAATTTTCATCCCCCCCCACAAGGGTCTGAGCTTCCGGCCTGCGCGCCGGCTGCGCGACGTCATCCGCCCGGGCCGCTTCGAAGAAGAGTCGAGCTAGGATGGCGCCGAAGGCCCGGGTTCAGAAGCGGCTCTACTACAAGATCGGCGAGGCCTGTAAGGCGCTGGACATCCAGCCCTACGTCCTGCGCTACTGGGAAACTGAGTTCCCAGCCCTATCGCCCAACAAGAGCCGCTCGGGGCAGCGGGTCTACAGTGAAAAAGAGCTCGGCATCATCCGTCGCATCAAGGAGCTCCTCTACGAAGAGGGCTACACGATCGCCGGCGCCAAGAAGAAGCTCGAGGCGGAGCTCGCGAGCGGCAGCCTGGGAGGAACCGAGGAGGGGGAGGAGGATCCTCCTGCCGGAGAGACGGGAGGCCTCGCCGACCTTGAAGACGCGAAAAGCGCGCCGGTAGAGCCCGCCACGCCGATCCGCACGGCACCCCGCTCGCGTTCGGCTCGTCCGTCGGCGCTCGCCGACAGCCCGGGCGTTCCGTCCGAGGAAGAGCTGGGGCAACAACCCCTACAGCTTGACACTCATGCCGCGGAGCGGATAGAAAGCATGCGCAAGGGGATTCAACAGGCGGTGTCGGAAGCGCGAGAGCTCCTCGCCCTTCTCGCTGCGAAGTCCCCTCCCCGCAGGTCAGTCTGAAGGTTCGGTCGGGACGTGGCGCAGTCTGGTAGCGTACCTGAATGGGGTTCAGGGGGTCCCGGGTTCAAATCCCGGCGTCCCGACCAATTTCTTCCCTAGTTTCAACGACTTAAGCCCAACGCACTTCAACGGCCCTCAGGCCCCTGGGACATTCCTGGGACATTCAAGCCCCCCTGCGGCGCCGTGCTGAGGGCAGCCCGGTGGCAGGTGGCTTTGACCCACCCGGCCAGGTTGACCTGGTCCCCGGCCTTGAGGAAGCCCTCCCGACGGGCAGCCTCCTCCCAACGAGCCCGGTTCTTCGCGTCGATCCGTAGAGTGAACTTGTCGTCCATGTCCGACAGTGTAGGGACATGGCTTGTTCGTGTCAAGGCGGAGGTCGCGGTACCTGCGGGCTCGTCCCCTTCCTTCCGCGCCCCTCCTTTCAGGATGTCGAGAGGTTCCTGTCAGGGTGCAAACGCTTGGCGCTCTCGAACGACACCCCTCCAATTCGGCTATCTCGACGCCACAGGCAAGGCTCTCTCGCTTGGGACAATAATCCCGTTCCCATACAAGTGAAACGAAAAAACAAGCCTTGACCTATACCCTGAAGAAGAATAGCTTGGGCATCGGTTTCCTAGCCTGACTCAGTTTTGCACCGCCCTGCGGCTTTCTCGCCGTGAGTAGGCTTCTTGCGCTCTCAGGAGAGGGGTCGCGCCGGGGATGACTCGTTAGGGGGACAAAGGGCGATGCTTCTTGCGGAGATTCCTGGCGGTAGAGTAGCGCTCCGGTCCTGCGGCGCCGTCGTGACGGCAGCGCTGGTTCTCGTGACGTTGGCCCCCCGAGCGAACGCTCAAACCGTGAGCCTTAAGGCCACGGCGGATACCTACATCCGCAGTGGGAATCCCAATAGAACCCAGGCCACGTCGACCCTGCTCCGCGTGCAGGTGGACGGCGACAACCGGACGCTCCTGCGGTTCGATCCAGGCGCCATCACCTCCGCCGTCGGTCCAGGGCATCTCGTCTCGGCGACGCTCCAGCTCTATATCCAGATGAACGGCAATAACTGGGGGACCGGCGGACGGACCGTCGACATCCACCGCCTGACAGCCGACTGGACCGAGGCCGGGGCCACCTGGAACTGCCCCCAGGACCTCCAGCCGAGCGACTCGAAAGCCGACTGTGCCGTGCAGTGGGAGGGCGGCAGCTTCGACCCTGAGCCCACGGACAGCGTCCTTCATACGAATGGTCTTTCGGGCTGGGTGAGCTTCGATGTCACGGCGGACGTGGCGGCCTTCCTCGCTGGCACGCCGGATCTCGGCTGGCTGGTCAAGAAGACCGACGAAACTCTGGCTGGAGCCGTGGACTACGTCTCGCGCGAGGGCACCAGTGGAGAGAACCCTCGCTTGGTCCTCCTCTCGGAGAGCCCGACCTCGGACACCGTCGCGCCGCAGTTGCGGATCACGGCACCGGCAGACCCCGTCCTCGTCAACGTCCCCGCTCCCGCGATTGCCCTCGCCTACTCGGACGGCGGCTCGGGGGTGAACCTCGCGAGCCTCGCGGTCGCAATCGACGGCAACGACCTCTCCGCGAGCTGCGCGAAGAACGCTACCGCCGCCGCCTGTACTCCACCCGCGCTCGCCGCCGGAAGCCATACCCTCACCGCGGCCCTGGCCGACCAGGCCGGCAACCGTGCTTTCGTGAGCCAGACCTTCCGACTCCTCCTGGGAGCGGGGCCGCACGCGATCATCCTCGCCACCACCGCCGACACGACTCTGCAGGCGAACAAGCCGGATCAGAACCTGGGGACCAAGACGCTTCTCGAGGTCAGGAAAGTCGGGCCGGAGCGTTCTCTCGTCCGCTTCGATCCAGCGGGCCTCACACCGCTCCAGGGCGGACAGTTGGTCGCAGCGACCCTCCAGCTCTACGTCGAGGCGAACGGCAACAACTGGGGTAAAACAGGCCGCGCCGTCCTCGCGCATCTCGTTACGGCACCGTGGAGCGAGACGGCGGCCACCTGGGACTGCGCGGTGGACAAAGATCCCGAGAATTCGCAGCCCGACTGCGCGAGTCCCTGGAACGGCGGGAGCTTCGCTCCGCTGCCGACGGCGAGCGTCCTTGAGACCAACGGCCAGACCGGCTGGATCTCCTTAGACGTCACCGCAGACGTGGCCGCCTTCCTCGGTGGCACCCTCAACCAGGGCTGGCTCGTCAAGAAGGCCGACGAGACCGTGAGCGGCCGGGCGAGCTATGCCTCGCGAGAGGGGACGCCCGGGCATGCGCCCCGGCTCACCGTCATCTTCACGGCGCAGACGCCCGATACGACCCCACCCTCGATTACCGATCTTCGCCCGGCGGACGGCGCCCTCCTCGCGACCGCCACCCCGACTCTCTCCGGCAGCTGGAGCGACGATCTCTCGGGCGTCGATCCCGCAAGCTTCCTCCTGACGGTTGATGATTTTGACGTCACCTCGACGGCGGTGGCGACTGGAGCGGGCTTCACCTGGACGCCCGCCGTCCCCCTCCAGGACGGCCCTCACACGGTCGACGTCACGGTGACGGATCGGACGCGGAACCCGGCGTCGGGGCAGACGAGCTTCGTCACCGATACCCTGGCACCGGTCATTACCCTGACTTCTCCGCCTGCCACTCTGGGGAGCCAGCCCCAGCCTCTCCTCTCGGCCTCCTTCTCCGATGCGAGCTCCGGCATCAACCTCGGCACGCTTCGGGTGACGCTCGACGGCGGTGACCTCACTGCCAGCTGCACGACGAGCAATTCCGACGTCACCTGCACGCCGCCCGCCCTCTCGGCCGGGAGCCATTCCCTCACGGTTGCGGTCCGCGATCTTGTCGGCCACCAGGCGAGCGCCAGCGAGACCTTCCAACTGGACTTGGCGCCCCCGGTCGTGACCCTCCTCGCCCCCGCTTCCGGCGCCCTGGTGAGCACGCCGACGTTGGCGGTCTCGGGGACCGCAACCGACGACGGCCAGGTGCAGTCGGTGACGGTCAACGGGCAGTCGGTGAGCTTTGCCAACGGGCAGTACGGAGCCCAGGTGCAGCTCACCGAAGGGCTGAACACCGTCGAGGTGGTGGCGACGGATACGACGGGCAAGGCAGAAACGGCGAGCGCCGAGGTCATCCTCGATACGACGCCCCCAGACTTGAAGGTCTCCCAACCTCTTCCAGGAGGGCAGACCAACTCCGGGACCGTGACAGTGAAGGGCACGGCGAGCGACCCCAACGGCATCGCCGAAGTCGACGTCGACGGTCACCCCGCGGCGCTCGTGGGCGGCCTCTTCACAGCGATCGTACCGGTCGCCGAGGGGAGTAACCTCCTGGCCGTGCATGCGGTCGATCGGGCGGGAAACGCCCGGGATTTGAGCCTCACCGTCAGCCGGTTCACGCTGCCGACAGTGACCCTGACGGCGCCGGCGGACCTGAGCTTCCTGGCCGCCACGACGGTCGACGCCAAAGGGACGGTGAGCGATCCGGCGGCGACCGTGACCGTGAACGGCCAGCCGGCGGTCGTCTCCGGCGGCATCTTCGTCTCTCAGGGAGTACCGCTCGTCGAGGGCGGCAACGTCTTGACCGCTACCGCCACGACCCCGGATGGACATGTCAGCACGGCGACGATCAACGTGGTGCGCGACCTGACTCCGCCCCGCGTCTCGATCGACTCCCCCGCCGACGGAGCCGCGGTCTACGAGCCTTCGGTCGTCGTATCCGGGCTCGTCAACGACATCGTTCCAGGAACGGTCAATGCCGCCGAAGTGACCCTCACCGTCAATGGCGTGGTCGCGGCGGTCGCCAACCGCTCTTTCTCCGCCCGAGTCTCCCTGGTGCCGGGCGACAACGTCCTCGCGGTCCGCGCCGTCGATCTGAGCGGTAACGTCGGCCAGGCGACCTCCCACGTCCGGCTCCTCCCATCGACGGTGCCCCGGGTCGTCGCCCTCTCGGGAGACGACCAATCGGCGGTGATCGGGACGCTCCTCCCCCACCCCCTGGTCGTCGAGCTCCGGGATGCCGCAGGCCAACCCGTTGCGGGAGCTCCCGTCGTCTTCGAGGTCAAGGGCAACAACGGCAGCCTCGACGGCGGCCGGCGCGCTCTCGCCGTCATCAGCGACGCCTCCGGCCAGGCCGCGGTGCACTTCACCCTCGGTACCCACGCCGGCCTCAGCAACCAGGTCGTCGAGGCCTCCGCCGTGGGCTTCCCGGCGGCCTTCGACTTCCGCGCGACCGCGCTCCCCGGAGCCCCTGCCCGGATCGTCGTCGACTCCGGCGATCAGCAGGTGGGGACGACCGGGCAGCCTCTCCCCCACCCTCTGGTGGCGGCGGTGACCGACGCGGGCTTCAATCGCCTGCCAGAAGTCCCCGTGCGGTTGACTGTGGTCCAAGGCAACGGCCACTTCGCGGATGGCACGGCTTCGGTCTCGGTCTTGACGGACAGCGACGGCCGAGTCGTCGTGCCCTTCGTCCTCGACCCTGAGGAGGGGATCGCCAACAACGCGGTCGAAGCTCGGATCGACGCTCTCCCCGACAGCCCGGTCGCCGGTTTCGTCACTAGCGGCCGCACTGGCGGCGACCCTGCGGCCACGGCGGTCGCCGGGCTCGTTCTCGACAACACCAACCAACCCATCGCCGGGGTGACGATCCGTATTCGCGACACGGCCCTCTCCACCCAGACAGGTGCCAACGGTCTCTTCCGCCTGGCCGGCGCGCCCGTGGGGACGGCGAAGGTGATCGTCGACGGCAGTACCGCCGCGCGGCCGGGGTCCTGGCCGGACTTAGAGTACGACTTGACTACGGTCCCAGGGCGAGACAACACCGTCAACATGCCGATTTACCTGCTACCCTTAGACCAGAGCCACGGAGTGCTGATCAATGAGACGCGCGGAGGTACGCTGACGCTACCGGAGATGCCGGGCTTCGCCCTTGAGATCGCCCCGGGTTCTGTGACCTTCCCCGATGGGTCGAGAAGCGGCCTGGTGAGCGCCACGCCGGTCCATGGCGACAAGATTCCCATGGTCCCCGGCTTCGGCCAGCAGCCGCGCTTCATCGTCACGATCCAGCCGGCTGGGGCGAGGTTCGATCCACCCGCCCGGATGACGCTCCCCAACGTCGAGGGATTGGCTCCCGGCCAGGTGACCGAGATGTACTCCTTCGACCATGACCTCGGGCACTTCGTGAGCATCGGCCCGGCAACGGTCGGCGACGACGGCAGGACGATCGTCTCGAACCCCGGGGTCGGCGTGCTCAAGGCCGGCTGGCACTGCGGTGGCGATCCCGCCGCCCCGGGTACTCCGCACGACTGCCCGGACTGCATGCGCTGCACCGGGGTCACCTGCGTCGCCGATTCCCAGCAGACCAGCCACGGCTGCGACGATCACGACGCCTGCACGATCAACGACGCCTGTGACGGTCAGGGTCACTGCCAGGGCACGCCGTTCGCTTTCTCGCTCGTCGAGGCGACGGGAAACGGTAAGAAGATCGCCACGGTCCCCTTATCCCAGCCGCAGGTCGCCTTCATGGTCACCGCGCAGCCCACCTGCCCGGGTCCCCTGCAGGTGAAGTGGACCTTCGGCGACGGCCAGGAAGGCAGCGGCGTCACCACCACCCACACCTATGCCCAATCCGGGGTCTACCAGGCGAAAGCCGACGTCACCTGTCCGCCGTGCCCCAAGGCGCATGCCAGCAACACCGTCAAGGTGAACGTCATCGACGTCAAGATCCAGTCTGCCGCGGTGACCCGGGACGAGATCGTCCTCACCGCCTCGCCGGCAGGCGTGGCGGGGAAACTGACGCTCGAGCTCACCAATCCCGACCAGCAGACGATCGTCGCCGCCCAGGCGAGGAGCGGCGGCAGCCTCACGGAGAAGTTCAATCTGCCGGGTTTGCAAAAGGGCGAGCACCAGACCGTCAAGGCGACCTGGGAGGTCGAGGGCGGCCAGGTCGCTAATGAGTTTTCCTACCACATCAACGTGCTCGGCAGGTACCGGCACTCGGTTTACAAGACGCTCGCCGAGAGCGCCTGCCGGCCCGGACAAGACTTCGGCTATCTGGACAATGCCCCCGCTTGCACGACTTTTCCGGTCATCACCCTAAGACCCGGTTTCCTCGAGCTCACCTGGATCAATGGCAGCGGCATCTCGATCGACTATGGGACGCTTCAGGCGAGCCCGAAGTGCCCAGCGAGCAAGTCGGCCCCCAAGGACGACGCGGGGCGGAGCTTCCACCAGGTAGCGGAGATCCTCCCGGCTTGTGGCATCGGTCTTTCCGACATGTCGGTCGCCGTCTGTCTGGGCCGTGCCGGCCTCCAATGTGGCGATCAACTCTTCGTTGACGGCCTGAGCAAGAAGACGGTTACCGATAAATGTCCTGCCTGTTGCAAGTCACGCACATGGAATGGTGGCGACGGGCACATCGATGACTATGAGACAGGTAATGATTGCAAAACCTCCTATAACGACGCCGCTCCCGACAACCGCGTCACCATCAAACTGTATCCTCCCAACTATGAATAGGAATCTATTCGTATGACACCAAGAGCCTGGATTTGCCTGGCCCTGGCCCTGGCGGCAGCCCCGTCGCTCACCGCCAATGCGGGACATGGACATGTGTTTGATACCCCGACCTACAAAATCACCCTGATGCGCGTTCCCGAGGTTGACTTTGCTCCCTGGCGAGCCAGCATCGTCGACAAGCGGAATGGAAAAACCTCCGAATGGTCCTTCGAGAACCCGAGCACCGTCTGGCACGAGGCGAGGGTTTTCGGCGACAGAGCCATTCTCTTGGGGGCAGTTGCGGAGTTGACCGGGGACATTGCGATTCTCAATCTCAGCACGCACAAAGAGGAGGCGTCCTGGTACGGCGAGGAACCGGCAATCTCTCCGGACGGCAAGTACGTCGCCTACATCGGCCAGAAACCAACCCACGGGCCTGATGCCGAACTGCCGGACGAGCTCTTCATCCGTGCCACTGTCGATCCGGACCAGAAAGGCGAAGTGCGAATCTTTCGGCTGGGTGAAAGGGAGAAGGCAAAGCTCGGAGGCGCAGACCAGGACATGGACGCGATCGAATTCGGTGGCGGGCTGGTATGGGTCCATGGCGGCCGCGATCTGGCATTCCTGGTCAGCGGGACGAAACGGCTGCGACTTTTCGTCGCCAAACACGCGACCGATCCGCAGACCGTGGAGATCCTGGAGCGCGACGTGGACCGCGGCAAGGGCACCGGTATCTTTATGCCGCAGGTAGAGTCGATGAAGGACGCCGGGGGCCGTCAAGTCGTGATCGAGATCAAAGACATGAAGACTCATACCTCGCGAGCCGTTACCGTGCCCCTTCCCGGGGAAGGGCAGTAGGACCATCCACGCGAGCCCAGGATCGCAGGGAGCTTCGGGGGTGATATGAGCAGAGCATCGATCGGGACGGGGAGCCGGCGCGGCCGCGCCGGCTGGAGCGTGGGGGTGCTCGCGAGCCTCCTGGCTGTGTCGATGGCAGGGAGCGCAAGCGCCCAGCCGGCCCAGCTGACGGACTCCTGCATGGTGAGCGTTCTCAACCGGACCGCCCCGGTCGGGTCGGATGGCGTCTGGGTGATCCCCAACGTGCCGTCCAACCAGGGCAGCCTGCGGGTGCGGGCAACCTGCACCGTGGGAGATACGGTGACGTCCGGGCAGTCCGACTTCCTCACCGTTCCACCCAACGGGGTGATCAAGGTCGCGGCGCTCCACTTCGACGCGATCGCGGCGGTCCCCGATCGGCTGACGGTGTCGCCCGTCGCGACCCTCACGGCGCCCGGACAGACGGCGCAGCTGACCGTGGTCGCGACCTATCCCGGGGGGGCGACGGCCGATCTCACCGCCTCCGCTCTCGGTACCGGTTACCGGTCGAGCAACGCCGCTATCGCCTCGGTCGATGCCGACGGTCTGGTCACCGCGCGGGGGAGCGGAACGGTCCTCGTGAGCGCGCAGAATGAGGGAGCGTTGGGGGTCCTGGAGCTCCAGGTGATCCTCTCCGGAGACTCGGACGGCGATGGCATCCCGGACGACTGGGAGATCGCCCACGGGCTGGACCCGGGAAATCCCGCCGACGCCCTGGCGGACCCCGACCACGACGGCCTGACCAACCTCGAGGAGTACCGGTCGGGGACCGATCCCCACAACGCCGACACCGATGGCGACGGCCTCTCCGACGGGTACGAGGTCAAGGTCTCGCATACCAACCCCCTCTCAGGCGATTCGGACGGCGACGGCCTGTGGGACGGCTTGGAGGTCGCGACCGGGAGCGACCCGCTCGACCCCAGCAGCTTCAACCTCGAAGCGGCGCTCTCCGGAATCGAGCTTGCCCCGGGCTCGTTCACCCTGGTCTTCAATACGGTCTTCGGTGAGGCCTCGCGGCAGCTCAAGGCGACCGGCCACCTGATCGACGGACGCACTCTCGACTTGACTCCGGTCCGCTATGCCACGACCTATACGTCGAGCGATCTTTCGATCGCCAACTTCGGGGGAATGCCCGGACGGGTCTACGCCGGTCAATCCGGGACGGCGACCCTCACCGCCGCGGTCGGTGGGCACTCCGCTACGGCTCGGGTGCAGGTCCAGACCGTCCCTCCCTCCGCTCTCTCGTGGATTCGGCTCCCCGGGTTCGCCAACGCCGTCGCCGTCCAGGGCGCCTACGCCTATGTCGCGACCGGTGGCACCGGGCTCCAGGTGGTCGACGTCTCGAACCCCAGCGCTCCGCAACTCGTGGGGGCCGTCGACACTCCGGGCAATGCCAACGACGTCGCCGTTTCTGGCGCTCTCGTCTACATCGCGGACGGGACGAACGGACTGGTCGTGATCGATGTCAGCCGGCCGGCAGAGCCGAGGATCCTGGGGAGTACGCCGACCGCGGGGGAGGCAACGAACCTGGTCGTGATCGGGAACCTGGTCTATGTCGCCGACCAGGTGGGCCTCTCGATCCTCGACGTGAGCAACCCCACCCGACCCCGAGAGGTCGGATCGATCGCGACCCCGGGGACGGCCCGAGGGGTCGACGTGTCCGGTACGGTCGCGGCGGTCGCGGCGGGCGAGGGGGGGCTCCAGATGGTCGACGTGAGCGATCCCCAGAAGCCTCGGCTCCTGGGAGCAACGCTCCCTCGGGGCGCCGACTCGGCATCGGCTGACGTCGCCCTCCGGGACGGTTTCGCCTACGTCGTCGAGGATCTCTGGAGCGGCGACGGCTCTTTCCACACGGCGCAAGTGCGGGATCCGGCAAACCCGGCGGTCGTTGGAGAGACCGGCGTGCTCCTCAAGCTGACGAGCCTCGCTCTTGATGGACGCCTAGCTCTCGCCTCGGAACAGATCCTCGCCAACGCGGTCCCCATCTTCGATGTCAGCCAGGTGCCACCTCGCTACCTCGCGGTCCTCGATTTCTATCAGGCCTTCGGACAGCGAGCTTTCGGCCATGGTGTCGCGGCGCAGAACGGGATCGTCTACCTGGCCGCAACGTCCTACCCTCCGTTTTCTCAGTACGGGGTCACCGGCGACAGCGCGCTCTACATCGGGCGCTACGCGCTCTATGCGGACTCAGACGAACCACCGGCGGTCGCCCTGACGGTGCCGGCTCCAGGTACGACGGTGAGCGAACGGGCGCATCTCCTGGTCAAGGCGGACGCCACGGACGACGTCCGAGTCGATTCGGTGCGGTTCTCAGTCGATGGCCAGCCAGTCTTTACGGCCTATGGGACGCCCTACGAGTACGACCTCATCGTGCCGGGCGGCAAGAGCCAGGTCGTCCTCGGTGCGGTGGTACGGGACAGCGCCGGCAACGAGACCACGGCGACTCCCGTTCCCTTGACGGTCGTCCCCAACTCCGCGCCGGTCGTCTCTTTTCTCGCCCCGGTCGCCTCGCAGGTGGCGGTCGAGGACACCGTCCTCGTTCTCGCGGTCCAGGCGAGCGACGACAAGGCGGTCACCCGGGTCGAGCTCTACGCCAACGGACAGCTCATCGACACCCAGGCCGTGCCACCCTATAGAACCGACTATCTCGTGCCCCACGGCACGAGGCTTTTGACGCTCACGGCCGTCGCCTATGACGACGTCGGGTCGTCGACTGTAGGCGTCACCCTGCAGGTGACACCGGACGCTCCGCCGACGGTCGCCATCCTCTCGCCCCGGGACGGCTCGCAGGTCATCGAGGGCGACCAGGTGCCGATCCTGGTCGGGGCGAGCGATGACGTGCGGGTCGAGTTCGTCGCCCTTTACGTCAACGACGTCGCGGTTGCCAACTTCGGAGGGCCCCCCTACGAATGGGAGGTCGCCTCGCCGCCTTCGGGACAGCCGCTCCGCATCCGGGCGCTCGCCCAGGACTCGGCATTCCACATCGTCAACTCGCCCGAGATCTCCGTCACCTCGGCCCCGGATCCCCTGTCCGCGATCACCGGGAGAGCTGTCGACGTCCAGGGAAACCCGGTCCCCGGCGCACGAGTCGCGGTCAACGATGCAGCCGGTTCTTCGACAATGACCGGTGTCGATGGCGCCTTCTCCCTCACCGGGCTCTCGAGCATCGCCGGACCGTATGACGTCAGCCTCTCCGTCGTCCTCAACAGTGTCCTCCTCCAGGGCACGGCCTCGGACGTTCCCGCCGTTCCAGGGGGAGTCGCCGCTCTCGGGGAGGTGCAGATGATTGCCCAACCGGCCGGACCTCCGGACCCGGGGACCACGGTCGTGGGGACCGTCGTCGACGAGAATGGCGCCGGGGTGGCCGGAGCGGTGGTCAAGGCGACCGACTCTTACTCGATCGTCACCGGGGTGAGCGGAGGGGACGGAAGCTTCTCGCTCCCCGGCGTTCCGACGATCCGGCGTAGCCTGCTCATCGTCGCCTCGACGACTACGGGCGGGGTTCTGCGGCGCGGCTCGATCGGCGCGGGGCCGGTGCCGGGAGGGGTTACGGACGCCGGTTTGATCGCTCTCTCGCTGGTGGTGAGAGATCCGGACCCTGATCCCTTGACGACCGTGAGCGGAATCGTCTACACGTCGACCGGGCAACCGGTTGCGGGAGCGCGGGTCGTCGTGGCCGACGCTTTCGATGTCTATCCGACGGGGACCGTCGCGGACGGCAGCTACACGCTCTCTGGCCTGCCGACCGAGGATGGGGTCTTCTCCGTCACCGCTTCGGCCATCGTCGAGGGCCAACTGGAGACCGGCGTCCAGTTCTCCTCGGTCGATCCGGTGCCCGCCGGGGTCACCCCGATCGACCCGATCCATATGGTCGTCGGAACCGGAGGGCCGGTGTCCTTCTTCGCTCCCGGGTCGCCGTGGCTTCAAGAGGGAGGCACCGAGCAGGTCGCCTTCGGGGAGCGGCTGTGCCGTTCGGGAGCAGCTCTGCCCACCCTCACGGCCGAGAGTTTCCGGTGAGCCTCAGCCGGAGGGGGCTTCTCGCCGGTCTGGCTGGAATGGCCGGCATGGCTGGAATGGCCAGGGTCGACGCTGGTGAAGCAGCCTCCGCCACGGCCCCGGGGGTACCTCCAAGGCTCCGCGAGGCCTTCGACAGGCGCCTCGCGGCGGCCCGGAAGGCGAGGGCCCTGGGGAGCCCCGAGCACCGCACCAACGGCGACACCGAGCGTTACCCGAGCCACCTCGCGAGCTATTCGAAGGGCTTGCCGCACAACGCGCGGGGGGAGGTCGACCCGGCGGCCTATGCTCTTCTCGGGAAGGCTTTAGAAAGCGGCAAGAGTCTCGACTTCGAGCGCATTCCGCTCGGAGGCTTCGTGAAGCTCGCGAACCCTCAGGCCGCCTGGGCCTTCGACCTCGTCGGGCCGGATGCCTCTCAGCTCACCATGCCGCCACCGCCTCGCTTCGAAAGCGCCGAGCAGGCGGCGGAGATGGTCGAGATGTACGGTCATGCGCTCGTCCGGGACGTTTCTTTCGCTGAGTACGAGTCGAACCCTCTGGTCGAGCGGCTCTGCCTGGACCTGACGCGCGCCTCCGACTTCCGGGGTCCGAAGAGCCACGGCCTGGTGACTCCGGCTACGGTCTTTCGCGGTGGGTTGCGGGGGGATCTCACCGGTCCCTATGTCTCGCAGTTCCTGCTTAAGGAGATCCCCTTCCTGCCGATCAAGATCGAGCAGCGAATCCGGACTGTCGTGCCGGGCGTCGACTACCTGACGGCCTACGACGACTGGTTGGGGATCGAAAATGGGAGGCTCGGTGGGGTCAACCGCTTCGAGGAGAAGGCCCGTTTCCTTCGCAACGGTCGGGACCTCGGGGAGTATGTCCACCGGGACTGGAGCTTCCAGGCCTTCCAGGACGCCTATCTCATGGCCCTCAAGATGGGGGTGCTGGCGAACGGCGGGAACCCTTACAAGCACTCTCGCACGCAGTCGGGCTTTACGACCTTCGGCCAACCCTATGTCCTCTACCTCCTCGCAGTGGTGACCCAGGCGGCGCTCCAGGCGAGTTGGTACCAGAAGTGGCGGGTCCACCTGCGCTTGCGCCCGGAGGAGCTCGGGGGGCGGATCGAGAACTTGTTCCGAGGTGCCGACTTCCCCCTTCATACCGATCTCCGGCAGGCCTGGAGCCTGGAGGAGGTGAGGCGCCGGTGCGGTACGGCCCTCCTCCCTCAGGCCTACCCGGAGGGATGCCCGACCCATCCCTCGTACCCGGCCGGCCATGCGATCGTCGCCGGTGCCTGCGTGACGGTGCTTAAGGCCTGCTTCGATGAGTCGCACGTCGTTCCGGAGCCGGTTGTCGCGAGTCCCGATGGACTCTCGCTCGCCCCCTGGCAGGGAGGGGATCTCACGATCGGCGGAGAGCTCGAGAAGCTCGCCTCGAACATCTCCTTTGGCCGGAACTTCGCTGGTCTCCACTGGCGCTCGGACGCTATCGAGGGCCTGCGCCTGGGAGAGGAGGTGGCGGTTCGGGTCTTGGAAGAGATGGCCTCGCCGGGCAACGAGGTCTTCGGGGGTTGGAGCCTGGAGCGTTTCGACGGCCGGCGTGCCACGATCCGTTGAGGTGGGCGGGGTCGTCCGAGGCTCGCGGCGAGTGTGAGGACAGAGGGGCTTCTGGGCGTGTGGTCGGCGTAGCCGGGGTCGGGCTATCCTCGTGCCGGACGCTCCGGCAAGCTTCTGGACTCTTCCCAAACTTTGTCGGCTCCTCGACACGCGGTCGACCGCGCTTCTGTCGACGGATCCTCCAAGGCTCTTCTCGGTTGCCTCGACCGCCGCCTGTCCGATCCCCGCGACCGCCGTGGCGATCGCCGCGAACGTCACGGCGGTCACCCCCACGGGCCCGGGTTACTTCGTTCTCTTCCCCGGCAACTACTACCCACCGGCGACGTCGACCGTATCGGTCGATCCCCGGCGGCAGGCCTTGTCGAGCTTCGCCGTCCTCCCGGTCTCAACCGACGGCTATGCGATTCTCGCCGCCCGCTTCGGAAGCCCTGTCCAGGCGAGCGCCCATCTGATCTTGGACGTCTCGGGATACTTCGCCCCTTCGCACCCGCCGCGCTCCGCTTCGACTCGCCCCTCTGTCCGACCCTTTGCATCTTTCGGCGGGGATCTGATCTTCTAGGTCGGCATCATCATCCTGCGCGCAGCGCAGCGGTGGTAGCGGGACTGGCCACGAGCGCTGGATCTTACGTCCCCGCGTGCGCCTATCGAGCCTTGAGGACCCGCCTCGGCGCGGGGCTGGCACCAGGGGGTACCCCCCCTCTTCGTCCGAGGAAGCCTCGCGCAGACTCTCCAGCTCGAGATCTCTTAGGACGGTCCTCGATTCGCTCGAGGCCGAGAGCCGATAGCCGAGCGCTTCGACGATTCTGCCAACGCTTTTAAGCTCCGGTGACTTCCTGCCCTTTCAAGGCGGCGACACGGGTTCGAATCCCGTTGGGGATAATCATTCAGTGCAAAGAACTTACGGCGATAAGGCCTGGGTCAGATCGCCGCCACACCCAATACACACCCAATAGAGAATTACGCCTTGTTCCGCCCCCTCCGGGGCGCTTCCACGACGGTAACCCTGCCTTCAGCTGCATGGTCGCAGGCCAGTCCGACCCAGGCCGATAGGCTGAGGCCGGCCCTGGCCGCGGCTTCCGACCAGCGCGCCTTACGGCGAAGGTCGACTCGCATGGCGAAACGCGGGGATTCCGTGGGCGTCCTTGGCATGGTGTGATTGTACCTAATTTGTACGCACACCACAATGCCGGGCTCGCCTTTGTCGCCTTGGCGCCTGCGCCCCAGCCGACGATGTCGTCGGCGAGGTCGTCCTGCGCCCTCCTCAGGGGGGTCCCCGGCGGCGGCTTACCCGTCCTTTAAGAGGGACATCCCCACCGCGGTCCACAGGGGTCCGCCGCCGTGTGAGTGCTTCCTTTGGGCGCCATTGGGTGTGAGGCTCTCCTGGACTGGAGGTGCCATACAACGTCCCGGAGGACAACTTGCGGCCTTGCGCGCGCTCCCTTCTCGGCCCAGCCCGAGCTGAGGGTGACGCATGTGTGACGCGGCGGTGGACGCGTCGAACATCCTGTTGTCCGGGACGCCCGCGCGATCGCCGCGGAGCAGCCTGCCAGTGCTGGCGGTGGCTCCTTGAACGGTTCCGGTCCAACTGGACCCAGGGGGCACTTCCAACACTTCCTCGCAGTTCTGCCCTCGCCTCTCGATGAGGCTGTCCCGGAGAGATCGTCGACTTCCGCAGCGGCGTCGCCCATCCTTCCGTCCGCCCCCGGGCGCGCTGAAGACTCCCGGTCTCTCCTTCTCGCTGCTAAGGCACTCGTCTTCTGCGGCTTTCCCCTTCAACCTTCCCCCTTGACCTCGATCGCACGGGAAGCTCATCTGGGCGCCGATACCCATCTGACCGTCTATTTCTCGACGACGGAGCCAGGCATCCCTATCCCCTACGGCGCTGATCGTGCACTCCTCGCCTGGATCACCACCCTCACTTATGACACTGGCTTCGTCACCTTCACCAGCCTGACCGACTTCTTCGAAGCCTTCCGGCTCGCCCGCTCCGGTGTCCAGTACCAGCGCTTCGAGCAGCGCCTGCACCGCCTCTTGAGCCTCTCTCTCTCAGTCATTCTGAAGACTCCTTCCGGAACCGTGCGGCTCAACATGCGGCCGCTCCAGAAGGCCTACACACCGAGGGATGGCTCGGAGGCCCGGCAGCTCTTGGCGGCAGAGAACCGCTCCGAGCGACTCTCGCTTCTCCCGGACGACCTCAAGCGCTATGGCATCGTTCTCGACCCCGCCTTCCATGAGTATCTGCGCGACAATCCGGTCGTCTTGCCGCTCAGGCTTATGCGGAGGTTTCACGCCCGTCCCCTATGCTGGGACGCCGCCTCCTACCTCCTCTACCGCTGCTGGTCCGCCAGAACGAGATCCAGGATCGCCTGGAGCCTGGTACGCAAGCAGCTCGCGAGTGCTGACCAGCACGATCGGCGACTCGTTCAGTCCTTGAATCGGGTCGCCCAAGAAATCCGTGTGGACTATCCAGACTTCCCCGCTCGCGTTGAGGCCGGCACCCACGACCTTATCGTGGCGCCCTTCCGCCCTCCCGAAGAGCACTTTCGACCCTGACGGCTATTCCAGAGCATCGATCTCGATCCGTCCCAGCCCGAAGGTCCCTCCCTTGCCGACGCCCTCCTTTTTTCCACCAGACCGCGAGGACCGCGCGGGGCGGCAGCGGCGACCGCGCCGCGTCGAGCGGTGGGATCCAGAGACTTCCGCGGAAAGCCTTGAGTTGTTCGCACTCGTCGAGGAAAGCCGACAGGGCCGCCGCTTCGAGCAACTCCATCTCTTCCGCCCAGGTTTCCCGCTCTCCTTCGAGGAGCCCCATCCCCGCCACGTCCGGACCAGGCCCCGCACGGACGAGCCGGGGCGAGAGGGAAAGCCCTCGAGCGGATCGAGAGTGAAGCCAGACTCCAGGGCCGGGTTGGTGGCGCTCGCCGGCGAGGCGGCGAAAGAGGAGGTTCGCCTCTTCACTTTTATCCTGAGCCTCTTGCTGGCGACGGCGCTGGCTTCGGGAGAGCTTCTATCTCGTACCGCAGGAGCGACGGCGAAAGGTGGTCTTCGGCATCTTCTGCGGCAGAATAGCGAGTTCCGGAAACGGCGTGGTCGCGAGCCGCGCCGAGCACGCGGAAGAGATCGGCGGCTCGTGCTCGAGGAGGTCCAGGGCTAGCGCCGCCCAGATGCCTGACACGATTGCTATGTTGCGAGCGCAAGCTCCCTGGTCTTCCTTCTCAGTTGACGCGCCCCGGGCAATCCACTATTCTCGCCGTCACTACGAGAAAGAGGACTTAGATTCGATGCACATATCGCTACTCACTATACGAAATTTTCGCAACTTCATCAATGCGCGCTTCTTATTCACCGCAGGCGTCAACACGCTTATCGGAGAAAATGGTTCCGGAAAGACTAACGCCTTTCAGGCCATCAGAATCTTGCTCGACGACTCCTTACCAAGAAACGCAGCCCAACTTCGCGAAGGAGACTTCTGCAGGGCTTTAAATGACTGGCGTGGTCATTGGGTGATCATCAGCGCTCGCTTCGAAGATCTCGATGCAGCAGAAGGCTGCCAGATCTTGAAGCACGCGACTGGACACATGGATGCGTCCTCGACAGGTAGCCTTACTTTTTTCTTCCGCCCCAATCTCGAAGCACGGAGCACTCTTCATCAATTAAGCCAAGGCGGCCATCTGGACGAAATCAAGAATTATCTTCGCACCCTTACAATCGACAGTTATGAACCCTTCCTTACCGGAAGAGCAACAGGAGATTTTTCTCAGGATGATCTCTATCGACTAATAGCAGGCAATCACTCAACTCTTAAATTTCCTGATCCTAAAGACGATGACCAAGAGCTTCTCGGAGTCCGAATCAGCCCGATTTATTCAGAAGTTACCTGCACCTTCGCTCAAGCATTGCGTGATGTCGTGTCCGATCTACGCGGCTATAGATCGAACCCACTTCTAGCCCTTCTGCGCGGCATGGAATCCAACATTCAGATAGAAAACGCTACTCGCATCACCACCGCGGTGGCCGACCTCAATGCAGAAATCACTGCCCTACCTGAAATAAAGAGCATCGCTTCTGGTATACAAAGTACTCTTCATTCGACTGTCGGCCATACCTATTCGCCATCCGTAAGCATCGAGTCCGCACTCCCCAATCAGATTGACAAACTGCTCCAGAAGCTTACGGTGACCGTTGGCGATGACCCGAGCAGCAACTATAGAGGAGAGTTAGCAGAACAAAGTCTCGGTGGAGCCAACTTAATTTACCTGGCCCTCAAGCTGCTTGAATATGAGGTCAAGCTATCTAGTGACCGAGTTGCTCATTTCCTTCTGATAGAGGAACCCGAAGCACACATTCATACTCATATCCAGAAGACACTGTTCGATCATCAACCTACTAAAAAAACTCAGGTCATTGTCTCTACTCACTCCACTCATATCTCTTCGGCCGCTAAGGTCAAAAGCATCAATGTTCTTGCCCGTGGACACGACCACGCCGAGGTCTTTCAACCAGCAGCTGGGCTGACTGCCATTCAAGTGAGCCGCTTAGAGAGATATCTCGACGCAGTCCGGTCCACATTGCTCTTCGCCAAGGGAGTCATTTTGGTAGAAGGTGAGGCTGAGCTCATTATGATCCCGGCGATGCTGCGTACGGTGTTCGGCATCAGCCCAGACGAAATGGGAATTAGCATACTATCTATGGATTCCGCATTCTTCCAACACGTCGCAGCAGTATTTCACCATAGCCGAATTAAAAGGCGATGCAGCATCATCACTGACCTCGATGCATCCTTGACGGAACTCCCGTCCACATCCGAAGACGATGACCTCCAAGCGAGCCGAGCTCGCGCAGCCCAAGAGGCTGGAGAAAGCAGAAAGAAAGCCCTTGACCAGTTCGTGTTTGGGAATCCTTTGGTCCGAGCATTTTTCGCCACACACACGTTCGAAGTTGAATTTCTGGAAGCGGGAAATCTATCGCCGATTGAAGAGGCTATCGACACTATTTACAGCCGTACTCAGGATCGCGAACGCTCCAAAGAAGTTATTCGCTCGACCGATCTTGCAGTTTCTGGCCAAGGGATACTTAGGTTGGCGAAGAAGTATGGGAAGGGATGGTTTGCCCTGCTGGTTTCCGAAAAGCTAGCCTTCGGTACAACAGCGATTCCAAGCTATATACTCCGCGCAGTGGCTGCTTCCACTCTCGGTATCTCTAGGAGCGCTATCGGAAGAATGGCGGAATATCGCGTTGGAGGTGGCGGAGATCTCGGCGCGAAGAGCAGCAGTATAACAGAGACAGAAGAGCTCCTTTCCATCTATCGCGAGAATTTTCCCGAAGACCCCTTGACGCAGTTTATGACCTATCAGCTGGAGTTACACGGCGATGATCTTAGCCAGCCTTAATCAGCAGCAAGAAGAGGCCGCTAAGCAGCAAGAAAAAGCTATTCGGCAACCAGGTAACGTATTCATCTCAGCATGCCCGGGAAGCGGGAAAACTCGCGTCCTCACTCGTCGCGTACTGCGGGGGCTGCTCGAGCTAAGTTCACCTAAACAACGAATCGTGGCCATGACCTTCACAAACCGGGCGAGCGACGAGATCAGGGCACGCTTGGATCAGTTTTTCGTCAACCTTGACCAGCTGTGGACAGGAACAATTCACAGCTTTGCGCTGGAATGGATTTTGAGGCCCTATGCCCCATATCTTACCCAATTGAAGAAAGGCTTTGCCGTTGCAGATGAGTTCCTGACAGAGGAGCTACTCAAGGCACTCAAGAAAAGGGCGGGAAAGCCTAGCTACTTTAAGGTCAACACCCGGAAAGATAGACTTGGAGTCGCCGAGAACTTAGATTCTGATGCTTCAATTATTTATCGATTATACCAAGCAGAATTGCAAAAGGCCAAATTAATCGACTACGACGACGTCTTGTACTATTCGTTCAAGCTCGTATCTTCCAACAACGAAATCGCCTCGACTCTAGGGGCTATCCACAGAATATTCTGTGTCGACGAGATTCAAGATACACAAGATTTACAGTATGGAATTCTTTCAGCAATTGTCAGAGCGTCGGCTGAACCTCCGACTCTCTTTTTCGTAGGCGACGAAGATCAGGCGATCTATGAATCGCTTGGAGCCGTCGTTAAGACTCCGGAAGAGATTGTAAACGAATTTGGGCTGAGATCGATCGTCCACTTGAAATTGACGGGCAACTACCGCTCCACGCAACGAATCGTTGACCTTTACCATAGCTTTCGCCCAGACACTCCAGCTATTCGCTCTCTTGCCTCCTACGCAAGGGAGTCGGGATTAATTACTTTTCATAACCATGAAGTCGCGACAGAAAATGTGCCGAAACTGATTGCCGACTTTATAAGACAATCTCTCGCAGCAGGCGTTCCGACGAACGAGGTGTGCGTACTTGCGCCCCACTGGTGGCAAGTGCGTGCCATGGGGCGATCTCTGGTAAACCTGTTGCCAGACGTCGACTTCGATGCTCCGGGCCTCTCCCCGTTGCATTGCCAAAAAGAAAATTTCTGGTTCAAAGTCGCTCGGCTGTTTCTTACCACTCCTAGTCCAAGCCTATATCGAACACGAGTACGCTGGGCCGGTGAATTGTTACAAGAAATCAACGAAACATGCGATGCGGGAGGGTCATGGTCGCCGAGAAGGTTGTTGCGGCTGATCAATGGAACCGCTTCAGGTGAAGAATCCGGGCTCCGATTTTTGGACGATGTATTCTCAAATCTCTTCGAGAGACTTGGTATCTCGCTGATCGGTAATAAGACCCTGCTTGAGGCTCGCGAGCTCTTCTTCAGAAAGGCTCAAGCGCGCATGGAAGATTCCGGTACTGATCTACATGGAACTGTGGATAGCTTTAAGAAATTGTTTAGGCAGCCTTCAGGAGTCGTTGTTGGAACCTGCCACGGCGTCAAAGGCGAAGAGTACGAGACAGTCATCGCGTTCGGACTATTGAACGGTTATGTCCCGAATTGGGAGGTCATCATCAGAGACCCAAGTACCGCGAAGGACCAGGAATCGAAACTGCTTTATGTGCTCTGCTCCCGAGCCAAGAAACGTCTCCACTTAGTGGCTGAATCGGGGCGATTTACGAACAGCGGGAATCAGTACGAAGTTGCCTCTCTATTGAGTTCGCTGACGTTCACCTTCGATTCTTGGTCCCGGGGAGAGAGCAGTGGGGCGAGCGCCGTCTTGTCCGGCGTAGGCCCCACACCGTGAGACCGCCTGAGATGCCCCGAGATGAGGAGAGAAAGGTGGCAAGAATCCCCTTTCGTTCGGTCATCCTGAGCGCAGGTGCCCTCCCTCCCGCTGCCGCGCTGATGGCCTCCAGAGGCGATATCTCCGCGACATCCAGTCTGGTGCTGGTGCCGAACGGCAAGCGCTCCCTCCGCTTAGCCGAAGGGGGAAGACGCAACGGGGGCCCCACTTCTCGCCCGACGGCCGCCTCCTCGCCTCTTCTCCGACCGCCGCGCGGGGCCGCAAATCTTCGTCGGCCGGCCGGGGACGCGTTGGCCGCCGGGTCGCCGAGGGGGCCTGGAGTTCGACTGGTCGCCAGACGGCAAGCGCTTCGTCTTCGTGCAGACCGATCCCGAGGCGCCGGCGGTGGTCGCGGCAGCTCCCGTCGGCCGGAGCACAGCGACCGCCCTAGGCGTTGCCGGGCACGGCCTCCGTCTTCCAGGGCCGGCGAGCTCGGTCTCGGCGGCAGTCAGGAGCTCCTCCTGCTCGCGCTGGCGAGCCAGTCAGATACCTCCGGCAGAGCCGGAGGCTTGAAATATGGGAGCCGCTCAAAGCGGCTGGATGTGAGCCGCCTAAAGGCGGCTGGCCGCCGGCGCGGTAGCGGCCGGCTCCGCCACCTCGCCTTCAAACTGATGTCATGCGTCGGGGAGGGAACACCTCGACTACCTCTTCGCACCCTATCCCGTGATCAGCACTCTCCGGCAGGCCTGTTCCCCCTCAACCTCTTGCTCCAAGAGCGGCGGACTCGGCTAGGCTCGCCCTCCCACCAACCCAAATGGAACTGTCAAACTTCGGGAGTCCCCCGGTAGAGCCTGGTATAGCCGGGGGCTTACCTATGGAGTTAGTCGTGCGGCAAAGGCGCTGGCGAGGGGGGTGGGGACTGGTAGACTGGTACTGGAGACGCATGGTCTACACCTCCTTGCGTTGCCGAGGCTCGGCGCTGTCCGCCCCGCTTGGTTCAGGTGGAGAGGACGTTCCTCTCGTTGGTTGTAAACTAGCACAAGAGAGGCGGAAGTGAAGAAGGGAAGTCCGACAGCCGTTACATGCATGCAGAACGGCCGAACCAGCGGTAGAACACTCTCTCACACGGCTTCACGATGGATCGATCCCGGGTTACGAATGGCTCTCCTGAGAACAGACATCGAAAGGGCACTCGATGAACTCACCTCCCAAGAGGAGGGGATGCGTTTTCAGGGGCTGGCGGTAGTACTCGGCAAGAAGCGCTGGCCCGAACTGATCGCCCACCAGCGCAAGAAGGATTTAGGCCTCGATGCCTACGCGCACCCAAGCCTGACGTCGGAGAGGATTGGCAAGGGACTCGCCGCCTCGATCACCCCGACGCTGAAGAAGATTTCTGACGACGCGAAGACCGCCAAAAAGGAGTTTCCTGACTTAAAGACTCTCCTGTTTGTAACGTCCGCTAAAGTTGGCAACACCCACCGAAAGCAGTGGGAAGAGGCAATTCAAAAAGACCCCGGCGTCGAGCTTCATATCATCGAGCGCGAGGAAATCATCACGCTTATGATGATGCCGGAGAACGCCTCGCTCTGCGCAAGCTTCCTCCACCTTAACTTCGACGCCGAACCGCAGGTCGCAGACCTCATTGACAGAACAAGGCGCGCGGCCGACGTTGTCGCGCGAACCTGGGCTGGTAAGACCAAAGGACATCCGCTCATCGATCTGACGGCAGTGCGGCTTGACCCGAATGGCGCGAGATCTGCCGACGTGCTGTCGCTTGAGCAAATCGACCACGCACTGTCCCAGAGCCGTCGCATCGTTCTCGAAGGGCCCGCAGGCCGCGGAAAAACCACGACGCTGATACAGCTCGCGCAACGCGCGCGCATCGCCGCAACCCCGTTCATAGTGGAACTTCCGACGTGGACGTCGTCGCGCCGGAATATTCTCGAATACATTGCCGGCATGCCAGCGTTCCAGGCCGAAGGTCTCACGCCCGCCCACCTCGCGCGGGTGCAGCAGACGGAACCTTTTCTGTTATTGCTGAACGGCTGGAATGAAATTGCGGAGTCAAATTCGGCGGAAGCTGACGATGCACTCCGGGAGCTCGAGCGGGATTTCCCGACCGCAGGCATCATCGTCGCAACCCGCACGCACCACTTAACCCCGCCGCTGCCAGGTGCATTGCGACTGCGGTTGTTGCGCCTTCGGCGCGTGCAGCGTGCTGCCTACCTGACAGCCCGCCTTGGCGCGCGAGACGCCGAACTCCGCGCCCGCATTGATGCCGACCCGTCGCTCGACGAGCTGACTCGCACCCCGTTCATTCTCTCGGAAGTCGCTTCGTTGTTTGAAGCCGGCGTCGAAATTACCTCCACGAAGATCGCCGTTCTCACCCAGGTTCTTCATCTACAAGAAGAGCGAGATGAGCACAGAAACGCGCTTCGAGCAGCACCGATCTTCGGCCGGCACATGGACTACCTGAAGGCCCTTGCAACTGAGATGACCCGCCGCGGTGCGGTGACATTGCCCGAGGTTGATGCCCGCGCTATCGCGACCGCCGTCGCACGAGGGCTTGTGGACTGTGGGCAGATCGAACTGGTTCGAGCACCGGCGATCCTCTCGACGCTCACGGCGCACCACGTTCTCGAACGCGTTGACTACCCGCAAACGGCATTTCAATTCGAGCATCAGCAGTTTCAGGAGCACTACGCTTCGCTCGATGTCCGCGCGCGGCTTCTCGACCTGCGGGACGATGACCGCGAAGCGATCGGCCGCTTCACTGCCGACTACGTGAACGATCCGGCTTGGGCCGAACCGCTGCGCATAATCGCCGAGGCGTGTGCCGAGCAGACCGGCTCTGGCGAAACCGACAAGCGAAACACCCGCGCGGGCGGGAAATTGGTGGAGATGGCCCTCGCCCTCGACCCCGTATTCGCCGGCGAGCTTGGGCGGCTTTGCGGCGCGGCCGTCTGGAATGAAGTTCGCGCGGCCGTCGGCGAGCGCCTCCGGTGTGTCTACGCGATCCGCGACGGCAGCTATCGACTGTATGCCCTCGCCGCTATGCTTGCCACCGGCGCGGACGACTTCGGCGACATCATCGTTCCGCTTCTGTCGGGACAAGACCAACAAGCGCGGCTTCATATGTACCGGCTCTGGCCGTACATGCAGGTCTCGTCGCTTGGACCGAACTGGCGCGAGCAGGTGCACGGCTGGAGCGAGGAGGCGCGAGCGGCTTTCGTCTCCGGACTGCTTCATCACCGTGTCGATGGCGAGGTCGCGGCCTTCGCTGCGGAGGACAACAGCATCGCAGTGAAGAAGGCAGCTGTCTCTGGCCTCATGTGGACCGCGTCTGACGACGCGCTGCCCCGCGTCCTTGAGTCGATGGACGCGCAGACATTCGAGGATGTTGCGCGCGAAAACGTCGGCCGCATGCCCGCCGCCCTCAGGCCCAAGACCACCGCGGCGATTCGGAAATTCATCAAGGGCACGACAGACCATCCCGCCCGCCTGCGAGCCGCGCTCGATCTGATCGCACTCGGCGAGACAGGCCTGGACGACATCGTCAAGGATGCGATGGCTGTGCTGCCCAGCAGCGACATGCACAACCTGAGTTCGCACTACATTCGACCGGCGCTCGAGTATCTGCGCAAGACTGATTCGGTCTGGGTGAGCGAGTGGGTGGCTACCCAGGTTGCCGCTGGCGCCCTCTACGAGCACGAATACTGGTTGCAAATCGCGATTGCCATTCCCGACCACCTCGTCGAAAAATGCCTGCAGCATCTCGAGACCAAAGACTTCAAGAGTAGGCAGTTCGACGGCATGATCGCCGTCATTACCGCACGCGCAGACGTCAATCTTGCGGCGCACGTGTTTGCGAAGCTGCGCGAGATCCGGCGCACTATGGAGGCGGAGCCCGGCGTACGGCACGAATTCGAGTGGCAGGTAATGAACCAGCTGCAAGCCGTGTTCCGCTGCCTTCCCGGTGACGTCGCCGCGGCCGGCGTCCTCTCGTCCGTCACCAGGGGCGACCCTCTCGACATCAAAGTCGCGGCGGGCCTTCTCGGCAGGGTCGCCAGGTCGGACGTGGAACCGCTGCGTATCGCCGATGCCGACTTGCAGGCACGCCTCCGCGCACACCTCAAAGGCAGCGTCGATCTCGTGCTCCGCCAGGATGACTTCAATGGTCAGGAGAAGGCTAATCTCGCTTCGTCGATTGCACAGATCGGAAAACCCGAAGACATGACCGACCTCGTTACGCTCATCCGCGCCGACATCGAGAGGATGCGCCGCGGCCAGGCCGCGCGGGCGGCCGGCGACCATGGTCCTCTCGGCAATGGCGGCTGCATGAGCTACGCCAACTGGCACATCGCCGCCGTCATGCACCTCGACCCGACAGCCGCCGAGCAGGTGCTCATTGACCTGCTTCCCGAACCGGAATACCTCTCCGCCGCCGCAGCCGCGATGGCGCGCGACTTTGTGTCAAAGCCGGAGCGTTCCTTCGACCGGACGTTCCGCTACGACTTAATGTGGGCTGCGCGCGAAGGTCGCGTTCCGCCACTCGGCGACGACCGTCGGCGCATACGGTTCGCTGCCGCACTGCATGCCGAAATCAGACACCTCCGGGAGCAACTCCAAGTCGGAAAGCTCGCCGCCGGTCTCCAGGAGCTCGCAAAGGCGCTTGCCGCCGTTGACGGCCGCGACTCGGCGGCAGCGGTGGTCGACGCGATTGTGCTGCCCGGCCAATGGGATCAGTACTTCCGCCTCGATGCCGCCGAGCGCCTATTCATGGCGGGTGTCGTCTTGCCAGCGGCCGCTGTGTTCGCCCTCGTCGATTCCATCCTCGAGCGGACGGAGAAGTGGGTGCAGGATTCAGACAGGTACCTTCTGCGCCGTATCCTCGCGCTTTGCCCGTTCCTCGACAACCCTGCGGCAGGGGTCGCCAAGATGCGCGACGTGCTCGGCAAGCGGCGGCTTTGGGGATACGAACTGCGCGAGATCGTCACCGCTCTCGGCGAAAGCCGCTCGGATGCCGCCGTCGATCTCCTGGACGAGTTCGCGTCCGATGCGCTGACGTTCGAGCAATGCGAGGACAATTTCGTCAACGCCTTCGCTACACTCGACACGCCGCGCGCACGCGAACTGCTGCTGGGTTGCGTCGATCCGGACATTCCCGGCATCGCGCTGACGCGCCATCCTCCTCACCGCGAGGACGTACTGGTCGCGCGCCTCGCGGAACTGGCTCGGCGCAGGCCTGAGACGGCTGCACGGCTGCGGGAATTGTGCGAACGCGACCTGCCGGAACTCAATCGGCACGTCCTCTCGAAAGTCATGGACTCACTCGGAACGCACGAAGCCCTGGCCGCCAATCTGAACCTGATCGATGACGCCAGGCCTTCGCCGGTTCCGCAAGGCGTCTTGGACCAACTCAAAAGCGCTTTCGTCGAGCGACGATCCTACGGGGGAAATGCGAACGTCTTCACAGAACACGCGCGCGCATCAAACGAACTGCGCGTCCGACTATTCAGAATGGCGACTGAGGACCAGAAACGACGGAAGTCCGCCTTCACGCTTCTTGGTCAAATAGAGGAATGGCGCCTGGAGCTTGGCAGGCCGTCGGGTGAACCGCGTCACCCCGATCTCGCATCTGGCCAATCTTGGCCGCCAAGGTAACCTTTTCTTGCTCCGAAGGGAAGTTCCCATGCCCGACGGGAAACAGTCATGACGAACCGCTCGTCAAGGTCGCTCGGGGCGGCGAGGGTCGGCGCCTCAACGGACCGGAGCTACGGCGGCCAAGCCCGGAGCGGTCAAGGTCTCGACCCTCGCCTGGAACACGCCGCCCGCACGACGGTGCCGGTTATCGCAGCGGAACGCTCCCCTACGGTCCGAGCAGAACCGCCGCTTCAACCATCGATAAAGCCGCCCGGTCCCGGCAGCTTACCTCCGGTCCAGCCATCCCCTCTCGAGCCCATCGGCGTCGCGGCTGCGCCCGTGGCGCCGCCCGAGCCGAGGAGATCGAAAAGCAGCAAGCAGAAGCCGGTCGCCGCCTGGCCCACGAGCGCTGCGATCTTGCGTCCCCGGGTGCGCCCATCCCGCCTTGAGGACGCGCCTCGGCGCGACGCGGGCACCAGGGTGTACCCCCCTTCTTCGTCCGGAGAAGCCTCGAACAGACTCTCCAGCTCGAGATCTCTCAGGACTGGCCCTCGATCCGCTCGAGCGCCAATAGCCGATAGCCGAGCGCTTCGACGATTCTGCGAACGCTTTTAAGCTCCGGTGACTTTCTGCCCCTCTCGTACTCCGACAGAGCGCTACTTGTGATCCCCGCCGCCTTCGCGACCTGCTCCTGGTTCAAGCCCCGCGTGAGCCGCAGGAGGACGAAGGAGATCGCGAGATCCGGCGGAACCTCCGGCACCTGCAGCGTCATACCCTCGCCGCCTCGACCTCGGCCTCGAAGAGCGCCGCCATCTCCTCGAGCACTGCCGATCGCTCTCTCGCCCGCGAGCCGATCGTCTCGGCTTCCTTCTTATCGAAACCCCGAATCTCTTGGATCGTGCCCCCGAGCTCTTCGAGGAATCTCGCGATGTAGCGAAGGTCCTTGCCTACGGCGGCCCACTGGATGAACGGCTCTCGGGGCTTGTACGCCGATTCGGCTTCCCACGGCTTCCCAAACTCAAGGTTGTAGCCGAACACCATCCCCGATACCCGCCGAAGCGCCTCCGCGTCGCTCGGCGAGAACGATGAGAGGAAGGTTTCGTGGAAACCTCCCTCCTTCTCAAACCCGGACATAACCACCGCCAGCGGTCCGACAATCCCCCTCTTCCTCTCCCTTTTCCTCTACCATCATCTCGTTGATCCCTCCCGGAGAACACCTTCTCCCAAGAAAAAGAGGGGCCCCGCCTTAGGGCCCCTTGGGTAGTTGGCATCTGCGATTGGAGCCGCAGAGCCCGGATAGGAGAGACTCTGCCACCTTCGGGCAAGTCTTCTCCGGTTTCGTCGAAATGTGTATTTTCCTAACTGGCGTCCGCCGGAATGTGGCGGAAATTTAATCCCAGGGCCCCCTTGGGCAGGCCCCCGGAGGGCTCGGCTCGCCCGGCCGCTCCCCCCTCGCTTCTTCCATCGTCTGAAGCTCCTCGAGGCCGAATCCATAGCACTGTTCGATCATCCGCGCGCTCTCGCCGCCTGCCTCGGCGACGAGCTCCCGGACCCTCTTGACCCTTGGCGCCAGCATCATCGCGCGCAGCCCGCAGAGCTCTAGGTAAACGGCCTCTCTTATCCCCTCGAGTCCCAAGGCCCGCTCGATCTTTTCCCGCACCGGATCCTTGACTCCGGCCCGCGACGACTCAAGCCTCGAGACGCTGACCGGGTGAACCCTGGCCCTGCGGCAAAGCTCCGTCCGGTCCCAGCCGAGGAGCGCGCGCAGGGTCGCGCTGACGACCCTAGGTGGCAGGCCGGGCTCGGCTTCTCCCGCCGTTCCTCCCCGGAGCTCTTCGAGCCCTGCCCAGAGCGCCGCTTGCATCCGCCGCGACGCTTGAATCCCAGCCCGGGCCGCCTCGACCATCGGCCGTCTCTCAGGATGGAGGAGAGTCTCTCGAAGCTCCGCGAGGTACGTCGCCACTTCCTCCGAGCGGCCCTCGATCCCGAGAGCGAACTCGATCTTCCGCCTCAACTCGCCGATCGGTCCACACGCGCTCTTCTCATACTTGTAGACCGTCGCCTTGTTGACCCCCGCGGCCTCTGCCAGCTGGATCTTGTTCCAGCCCCGGAGGACTCGGAGCGTTTCGACGAGGCGTCCCCATTCTAGCTGCTTCGGCTCCTCCTGCTTGAACACCACCAGCTTGGCTCCCGGGTGGAAAGCAGGGAGCCCGCCGGTGGGCCCCCTGCAAGACACTGCTGACGCCGCTGGAAAGGAACAAAGAAACGGCGGGCAGCTCTCGCTTCTAGTATCTCCCCACCTTTTGGTGCCCGTTACAAACCTCTAGAAACACCTAGAAAATCGACTCCGATCCGCCGTGAAACGGCGCCGAACTGTTGAAGTGACATGTGGTGCTATGTTGAAACAACAGGCGAGGCTCGCCGCACCCTCGTCACTCACCTACGCCGGCGGGATAGCGGCTCGATCTTCCGCCCGCTCCGGCCGAGACTCGCCACCCCCCTCTCCCGCCAGCCTTTCGACCCTCTTCACGCCTTGTTTTCCCTCTCCTTGTTTGACGAGCTGCCTTGAATCACCTCCACTTTCCGGCGCCGTGTCGTCTCTTTCTTCCGCTTCTAGAATTCTTTGACGAATTTTCTCGCCATCCTCGTATTCTGTCGCCTTCTAAGGCGACACGATGAAAACCATCCCCTCAGACGTCTCCCTGGCCCTAGGGCAGATCGCTCACACGGTCGGCTCTCTCTGGGCGGTCTACGCCCGACTGACCACAGCCGCCACGGCGCCCACCCTCGCCGTCGCCGATGTCGCCCAAGCCTCTCGCGCCGCCGCAGACGACCTCACTCCTCTTCGCGAGCAACTCCTTCTCGTTGTGGCAGCGCTTCCGGCGCCGTCGATCGAATCCCCGGAAGACGACGATCTGGAGCTTCGCCCGCTGGAGTTCTGCCGCGCTAGCGTCGAGTGCGCCCTCACCGACTGCCTGGAGCCCGCGATCGCCACCCTTAGGGACGCCTCGAACGCTGAATCCTTCAGCTCGATTGAGGCGGCCCGCTCGCTTCTCGAATGCGTCCTCGCCGACGACATCTGGATGGCGATCTCCGAGCTTTCCATCGCCCTTCAAGTAGACGATGAGGTCAACCATGCCCGAACGACTTAACCGCGACTCGGACGCTCTCTTGCTCGAGAAGCTCCTCGTACCACCCCGCGAGCAGCAAGAAGGCCCGCCGGCAGTCAACGAGCCACGATTGCCCTATGGCACCACCCCGATGCTCGACCGCCTCCGTCTCGCTCTTCCGGACCTGAACGCCGCGGTCAAGCACCCGGACGTCCTCCTCTCCCAGCTTCTCGCGCTCGACCCGGATTCTCGGGCTGATGCCGTCCTCGAACGGCCTTCCCTCCGGATGCCGGTCTTCCTTCGCTTTGTTCGGGAGACCGCTCTTTCTGCCCTCCCTCAGCAGCCCGATCTCACCGAGGCCCTGGCTCGTCTCGCCGTCCAGCAGGCCGAGGCCACTCTGGACGTCGACGTCGCGCGATGTCACCTGGGGGCCGCCTACTGCCTCCTCTCGTCCCTCGAACGCCTTCGCCGTCGACGCAAGCAGGCGGAATTCCTCCTCAATCGCGCCGCCTTCCTCCTCGACGGAGTCGACGAGCAGGCGCTCTTTTTCCGGACGCTTGCCTTGCTTCGCTGGGAACAGGGCCGACCGGCCGAGGCGCACTCGCTCCTCGCCCGGGTCGTCCAGTTGCGCAGAGGGACGGCCGAGACTGCGCCTTGTCAGCTCCTCCTCGGCCTTCTTCATTTCCTCGAGGGCGTGGCGGTCAACCGCCCGCGGGCGCTGCTCCGTCACGCTTTGACCGGCCTCGACGCGGCCCACCATCCCTTTCCCAGCCTGCTCGCTCGGCTGGGTCTCGCCTATGGCGTCGCTCTCGAAGGGGATCTCGTGGCCGCCTCGACGCTCCGTGACGAGGCGCAGCTGCTCTTTCCGCTCCTCACCGCCGAGACCGCGATCGCCGTCGCCGGCTGGCTCGACGCCCGCGTTTCCGTCCTCACCTCGCCGGAAGGCGGCCTTGAACGTCTTCTCCTCGCCCGGCAGCAGCTTCTTCTCCGCGATCTTCCCCTTGCAGGGACTCTTGCGACAGTAGACGCCGTTCACTTCCTCGCTCTTTCGGGCGAGCGGCATCTCATCCAGCCGTTTCTTAAGGATGCTCCGCTTCCCCTCGCCCTTCCTCCTGCTATCTACCTCTGTGAGGATCTCGAGGCCCTGCCCCAGGAAGCCGGTATCCCGACCGCCAAGCTTCAGGCTCGGGTGAGGCGCCAGGTGCTGGCCCTCCCTAAGACCCTTCGCAGGGTCTGCCTTCTGCGCGGCATTCAGACGGAGCCTCTCCCGTTCGTATGAACGACGACGCTCTTTCTCCTCCCGCCCCTGTGGTCGGCGTCAACTACTCTTGTGCAGCGGCGACAATTAGAACTGTGCATCCCTCCTCTCTCCTCCCTCGCCGTCGCGAGGGCCGGTGGGCTGTGGAAAACGCGAAGCGTTTTCCAAGGGGTGTGGGAGGGTGCCGGTGGGAGGGTGGGGGCGGCAGCCTTCCATACCCCGGCAGACCGCCGGCCGGGGTGATGGGGGTGCGGGGGAAGAGGGGGCATTTTCCACAGAAACCTGCGGAATTCCCACCAGCCCATCCATCAGGAAGCCTCCGTCTTGCCCGAACGACGTTTGGCCTCTTCAGCTCGGTAGCTGATCCCCGACAGCTCGAGGATGACGGCATGGTGGACGAGCCGGTCGATGGCGCAGGCCGTGGTCATCGGGTCCTGGAAGATCTTGTCCCACTCAGAGAAAACCAGGTTCGAGGTGATCAGCACGCTTCTACGCTCGTAACGTTCGGCCAGGAAGGTGAAGAGCACCTCCATTTCGGCGCGGCCTTGCTGGACGTAGCCGAGATCGTCGAGGATGACCGCGTCGAAGTGGTCGAGGCGTCGCAACGTGGCTTCCAAATTGAGGTTCTGCTTCGCCACCAGCAGGCGCTGTACCAGCTTGAAGGCGGGTACGAAGAGCACTTGATAGCCGCGCTGGACGAGCTCGTGGCCGATGGCGCAGACCAGGTGGGTCTTGCCTCGGCCCGGCAGGCCGAAGGCGAGGAGATTCTCGGCTCGGTCGACGAACCCGCCCTCCCCCAGAGTCGGGACGCTACGTCGTACCGGCGCCGGCAGCCGCGACAGATCGAGAGTGGAGAGCACCTTGTCCTGGGGTAAGTCGCTCTGTCGCAGCAGGCGCTCGATGCGGCGGCCCCTTCGATCCTCAATCTCGATTTCGGCGAGGTGGTGGAGATACCGCTCGAAGCTCCAACCTTCTCGCTCTGCCTGTTCGGCGACCTGCGCATAGGCGCGCACGAAGCCGGGCAGCTTGAGCGAGCGCAGCAGCAGCGGGACGGCTACGGGCGCGGCACTCAAGACCCCACCTCGGCGACCAATAGCTCGTCGTAGTCGGCGAGATCGACCATGAACGGGGCAAGCTCTGGCACTTCCGGCTTTCGGCTCGACACCAAAGCTCGCACCTCGGTGAAGATCGGCAGCTTCTCTTGCCCGAGCAGGAGCTCGATGGCCGCCTCAACCTCATGCTGCAAAGTCGCCGCGGCCAGATGGAGCACCCGCAGGTACTCCATCTCGGCCTGCCGTTCGGGCAACTGCGCCACCAACGCGGTGAGGGCCTTTTCCCAAAGCGGCGCTGGAAACAACGAGTCGCGGTAGAGATAGCGGGCAAATGCCCACGGCTTTTTCACCAACGACCAGATGACATGGCGGTAGTCGACCCGGTGCCTCCCCTCGCCTCGCAGACGATCGATCCGGAGCTGCTGCTGGCCGGCGTAGTACACCTCCAGATGCTGGTCGAACACTCGCACCACCAGCCGCTCGCCCCGGAGTCGCGGGGGAACCGAGTACGTATTCTTCAGGATCTGAATCGTACCGTTCGAGCTGACTCGCGCCGAGAGTTCGCGGTAGCGCGGCAGCTGGACGGCCGTCAAGGGCTTCATGACGGCGAACTCCTCGGCAAGCCGCACCGAGCGCAAGCCGTTGGCCCGCTCAAGGACCACGCCGACGAACGATTCGTACTCCTCAAGCGTGGCAAACTCCCGGCTGCCGCGCAGCAGCAGATGCTGCTCCAGACGCCGCTTCAGCGCTCCGTTGGAGGCTTCCACGTCGCCGTTCTGATGGCTCTCGCCGATGGCAATCGTGCGAGGCTTCATCCCCAGGTGCGCCATCAGCTCCTCATACTCGACATTGAACCCGCGTTTGCCCGTACGCAGGTCGTGCGTGGCCGCCGTCGAGTTGTCCGTCTGATGCCACTGCGGCACCCGGCCCAGGCGGAACACCGCGGATTGGATGCAATGGCGAAGCGCCAGCAGGGATTCCGAGCGGCAGACCACCGCCGACTGCCAATTGCTGTAGGGCAGCACCGAGTGGCCCAGGAGGTGCTCGAAGACCTCCCCATCGATCCGAATCCCCAGGCTTGAGGCACAGGTGAAATCGGTCTGCATCGCCTCGCCAGGCCGGTGCTTCTGGGGCAAGAAGATCTCCCGGGCAGGGCCCTGCTGAACCCGCCATTGCTGAACCCGCCGCTGAAAGCTCCGCAGGTGCCCCTCCTGGTAGCGCCCAGGTCGACGCTCGACCAGATCCTCGAACAGCGCCTTAGCCTCAAGCTCTGGCGCCTCCACCAGCCGCGCCGCGATCTCCGGCCAATCCTCGGCGAATGGGTCTTCCCGAGTCCGCCACGTCCGTGGCGACTTCAGCTCGGAAGGCAAACGGTCTGCTTTGATATACCGCGCGGCTGTATTTCGGTGCATTCCTGACCGCATTGCGGCCAAGCCAACCCGACCATGTTTGCTCATCTCGTCCATCAGCTTCCTCACTTGTGCGTCCTTGACCAATCTCCCGGCTCTCCCTCTGAAGAGCCGAGATTGTGGCCCCCTTGGCGGCGGCCGAAGCCGCCGCCAAGGAGGTACTCAGGTTGCACAGGAGTAATTGTCGCCAGTGCACAGGACTAATTGTCGCTGGGCACCCCTGCCCTCTCTCGGCTCGTCCGAGTCGAGGAGGCTCGACTTTTGCCGCTCCCTGCTGAGTTCCTCCCCCACTTCGGCCTCACTCCTGAAGAAGCTACCCTCTTCCTGATCGAACCTCTCGAGCCGAGCGGCTTTCTCTCAGTCTGCTCGGCGATCGCATCGACGAGGCCCTGGTGCCCAGAATTCCTCCCGTCAGAGTTCGCCAAGAACATCCGGAAAGCTGGTATCAAGCAGACGCCACCTCGAGCTTCCATCTGGCGGCCGCGGCCCTCCTCGCCCTCCCCAGCGCCGCTCTGGGTGCGGATCTCGGGCTCGCCCTCCCCCCAGAATTCGCCTTGCGAGCGGGGGCCGAGTACCGTTTGGAGCTCGCCGCAAGCCCTGGTCGCCGGCGTCTCCTCGTTCACCTCAATGCTGCCTCTCCAGGGGATGCCGGGGTCGACCCTGCAGACACTCTTCCTTGACGCCGAGCCCACCCGCAGCCGCCGGCCGCCTTCCTGATCCCGCCGAGACTTCTGGCGAGGCAAGCGCCTTACCCGCCATCATCGAAGCTGCCGGAAAGGCCGCGCGAGACCAGCTCGTCGAATTCCTGGCCAGCGGGTCTCGCAAGCGCTCGCAAGCCGTCCGCGAGTTCCTCTCCTGGTGCGACGATCGTCGCCTCTCTCTAGGAGAGCTCCGCCAGCAGCACATCTATGAGTACCTCGACCGATTCTCGGCCTACACACCCGGCTCGACGGTCGCCGCCCACAAGGCCGCTCTCCGGAACTTCTTCGACCGCCTCGTCTCCGGCCAGGCTCCTCCGCTCCAATCCTGCCGCCTCCTTCAACCCGGCGGCGGAGCTCCGGCGTCGACGGAAGGCTTCGCCGATCCCTCGCCCTTCCGCCGCTGAATCTCCTTTTCGCCGGTTTGTCGTCGAAGGCGCCGATCTCGCTCACCAGGCCATGGCCTGCGCTTCTGCTGAGCTCGACGTCCTCCAGCCTCATCGACTCTTTGTTCGTCCGGCTCCCGGAACCGAATCCTTCGAGGAAATCCTCGAACGCATTCGGCCCCGCCTGCTTCAGATCCTCGGCTTTCTGAGGATTCCGCCCCAGGACTCCGACGAGCCTCCTCCAGGACACGTTTCTACTCTTCTTCCAGAAGAGCGCTTCCGAGATCCGGAATCCCGATGGATGGATCGCCAACTCTCTTTTACCGGTGCACCATGTATTGGCGCTCACGCCGGACGCGCGAGCAAAAGCTCGCCCTGTCCCGTCGCGACTCCGTCCCCGCTCCCCCCGAGGATGCTCCATTCGACTGGGTCGACCTACGCATCGACCTCGAATCCCTCTTGGAGCATCTCCCCGACCGGATGCGCCAGCTCCTCCGCCTCCGCTATGTGCTCGGCTTTGGACCGGCCGCGGCCGCCGCCATCATGGGCTACCGCGTCGACAGCGTCCGAAAGATCACCACTCGGGCTCTCGACCGACTCGCTTTTCTCTGGCTCCGGGGTTCGGCCGGCCCCTCCCATTTTCCTTGACTTCCCCGCTTCCAGCGACCCCGCCCTGCCCCCCGCCTCCCCACGACCGGCTGCGCCCGTCGTCCCCCTCCCCGAAAAGCTCGCAATAGGGCCGCCAGACTCGCCGCTCCGCTCGGGCTCCCGCCCGCTCCCTGCCCCCTGCCTCTCTTCGCGGCGAGACTGCGCGATCCGGAATCTCGTTCGAGCTGCGCCCGAGGACGCCGACCTCTCCTACCACCAGCACTTGTGGTGTACCCGTCTACCCACTTCGCTCATGAACACGAGCACCTCGGTGGCTGTTATGGGAAACCGAGGCCGGGCTCCGCGAGCAAGGTGTCGGCGGCGCACCGAGCGCCGACTCTTCTTTAGCTGGCCGGCCGAACGGTGGGGCATGCGTGGGGCAGTGTAGCCAGATCTGAGGGGGACGAAGAGTCGACCGCAAGCATGCTTCTAATCTCCTGGCGATGGTCTTGCCGGACAGCGCCCCGCTCGACGAAATACCACCCGGTGGGCGTCGGCACAACTCCCAGTTGGATCGCCGAGGTGGGCAGGTGCACCCCCTGGGCGGCCAGTCTGTCCTTGTCCGGATCGATCGCATAAAGATACCAGCCATCCTTCTGCCTGCCCAGGAGGTAAAGCATGGCACCCTGGGCATAAAGACCAGCCGCGTAGGTCAGAGTTTGGAGCTCCGCGAAGCGCTGAATGGCGCTTCTGGGGCCTTCTAGCCGCGTTTTCAACTCTGGCCGAACGCTCAGCTCGTGAGGAAAGGCGGAGAGCTTCTCGGGCATCGCTCTGGCGGCGATCTTGTAGATCGCAGGATGCTTGGTCATTGCGACGAAGTAGGAGGTGCTGCCGATCGTCGCGATGTAGCTGTCACCGTGTAGGTAGAAGGCAGCGTCTTCGAGGGGCATCAACATCTCAGGACGCCCCTCGGCGAGCGACACTCGGAAGAAGCCGGAGGCGATCTCTTCCGGAGTCTTTACGAGGGCTCCGTAGGCTACGAGTGAAGACCCTGCCACCTTCCATTGGTTCATCCACCCGACCCGGTATCCTTCCTCGTTTGTATTGCGCAGGACAAACGGCTTTCCGATGGTGTGAAGCTGCTTGTCAAGCCTGACGAGAACGCCGTCGACGATCTCCAGCAGATAGCCCGTGTGGTTCGTCGCCGAGATCTCCGTGGGCCGAACCGGACGGCCGCTCTGGACCGGGATCTCGGGCAGCTTCAAGACCCGGCCGGAAGGATCGTAGGCCACAAGCTTGTCGCGCAGCACATCGACCAAGACCACTCCGGGGCGGTCCTCGAGCGATGCCGCCGAGCTGAGCCACGAGGGTGCCTCCTCCAGGCCGACCCGATAGCAGGTCGCAGCACCAAGGGTCTCCCCGGAGAGGACGACGAATCCAACAAGGCCAAGGAAAAGGAGATGGCGTCTTTTCTTCGAGAGGTCCACGGCAGATCTCCGGCGGGAGGCGACGAGAGAGCAGAGTGCATCTCGCATCTCCAAAAAGGGGGGCCCCCTGTGGGGAAGGGGCCCCCGTGGAAAAAGGGCCTCCTGCGAGGGGGGTGCGGGAGACCTGATGCTGCGGACTCTGGCACAGGCAGAAGGGCTTCCTCTCAAAAGATCCTGAAAGCAAAAGAATGAGGCTCGGTGGCGCCGGAAAGTGGAGGAACCCCCGTGTCGGGAAGCGTGAGTCCGGCGGGATGCTCAGCTTCGCCAGCGCGGCCGGAGACTCGGCAGCCGCGGTCGCCTTCCTCCCCCTCGCGCCAAGCAGCCCCTGGCCTCACCTCATCAAAGCAATCACTAGACCGGCGATACCGGCCAAAGCACCGAGCACGGTCAGCACGATCCGAAAAACATCCCCTTCCGTAACCTCCCTGCTCCTTCTCACGGCTCCCTCCTTTTTTCTCCCTGATGGGATTCGCAGCGACCTACACCAGCGAACTGACAATAGCTCTGACGCACTTGGTGCACCCGCTACCTGCTCGTCAGATGTAGTTGGAATCGTAGCCGCCGCTGCCGACAACGCACCTAACCCCACTCGCGTCGTAGTTGAGTCCGATCAAAGACGTTATCGGACGAAAAAACCGGGCCGCAACCGTCGCGCCAGGCCTGGCGTATACTCCCGCCTGCTAAAACCTCTGGAGCGGCCGGAGGGAGCGAATCCGAGTCCAGTCTGACTTTCCCAAGGAGACTTCATGAAGAAGGATGTCCTCAAGAAGAACCTGAAACTTCAGCTCCACCGCGAGACCCTGCGCAGCCTCGAAGAGCCGAAACTCCTAGGGGCTGTCGTTGGCGGCCTCGCTACGGACAGCTGTGCGGACACCTGCGACACCTGCCGCGCCGGTTTGATGGGCTGGGGATAAAACCTAGATGGTGCCGACGACGATCTTGCGCCATAAATCTCGCCGCGGGATCGTCGTCGGCACTGGAGAGGTCCACCTCCCCACCGTCATCGAGCAGGCGGGGGAAAAAGCGAGGCGGCGGTTCGTCGAGTTCTTCACTGCCGAGATCCGCAACCCCCATACCCGGAGGGCCTACGGCTCCGCCGTAGGCCGCTTCCTCGCCTGGTGCGAGGTCCGCGGTCTCACGCTCGAGACGCTCTACCCGTTCCTCGTCGCCTCCTACATCGAGGAGCTCGCGGCGACGCTCGCGGTCGCCTCGGTCAAGCAGCACCTGGCGGCGCTACGCATGCTCTTCGATTACCTGGTCGTTGGCCAGGCTCCTCCCCCACAATCCCGCCGACGCCGTCCGCGGTCCGCGGCTCGTCGTCCGCGCTGGCAAGACCCCCGTCCTCCAAGAGGAAGAGCCCGGCACGCTGCTCGCCGCGATCGGCGGGGTCGACCTGGTCGACCTCCGCGATCGGGCGCTGCTCTCAGTCCTGCTCTACAGCTTCTCTCGCGTCAGCGCCGCGGTCGGTCTCCGCGTCCGCGACTACGAGCACCAGCGCCGGCGGGCTTATCTTGCTCTCCATGAAAAGGGGGAACAGCATCGACGGGTGCCGGTACACAGCCGGGCGGCCGAGGCCCTTGATGCCTATCTCGAAGCCTCCGGGCTCGGGGCGACCCCGGAGGCTCCGCTCTTCCAGTCCTTCGCCAGCCGGACCGGCGAGCTCACCGGGAGAGCCCTCTCCTCCCGCTCCGCCCTCCGTGTCGTCAAGCGCCGCTCCGGGGCGGCCGGGCTCGGCCAGGACCTCGGCTGCCACTCCTGCCGCGCAACAGGGATCACCAACTACCTGCTCCATGGCGGCACGCTCGAACGCGCCGCAGCAATCGCCGGCCACGCCTCGACCCGGACGACGCAGCTCTACGACCGCCGGCACGAGCTGGTGGAGCCGGACGAGATCGAGAGAGTGAAGTTCTAACTTGGCGTTCCAACCGGCCCGGGGCCGGACGGATGATAGCCGCGAAAAACAGGGGGAGAAACGACGTGTCGAGCCATAACTTAAAGCCTTGCGTTGAATGCTCTCGTCCGCTAAGCCCTAAGGCGAATGTCTGTCCCAGCTGCGGATCTACGAAGCCACTAGCTACGTGCGTATTATGCACGCTTCCGCTCCGCCAGGCTGACCGCCACAGCGGTGGACGAGCCTATACGGCTCATGGTGCGTGTATAAAGCGCTACTTCACTCCATCCCAGATTAAATGCCCTGCTTGCGGCTTCGAGCTCAACCACCTTCAGGGTTTGGACGCATTCACCATCGGCTCCGTCGCTTGCCCCAACTGTGGGCATCCAGAAGTGTTTGGAGGACTGTCATCCGACTGTGATCGCTGTGGGTTACCGCTATTCAGTTACCCTGAATATGGGCTGGTGATCAAGGACGAGTATAGCCGCCGATTCCATGAGGATTGCTCCCGAAGAAAAGCTGAAGAGGATAAAGCTCAAATGTTACACATACACGCCTCCGTTGCCCGGAGAGAATTCGAAGAGAAAAACAGTGACGGAAAAGGGCGGTTTCTAGAACTCCTTTTCGGTCCCCTGGCTCGCCCTTGCGGAATTTGCGGCAATCCTCCTCGATGGGGCTACCAACGCGTCAATACACTTCTTCAGCTCTCTTGTCGTTGTGGAAATTCAGGGCCTGGCCAAAAATCAAGGCGCGATGCTCGTGCGGCATGGAATTCTCGCCAACTCGAGTTGCTCCAGGAGATCGCGAGGGCGCCAGGCTATCGCGTCGAAAAACACTTGACCGGTGGCGCCCCCAAAAGCCCCTAGTGCTAATCTAACTCTAGCAGAGGGCTTCCAAGTACTCTGCCACTATTCGAATCCGGGTTGGGTCGATCATCAGAGGCGTTGATTCGTTGTTATCAGGCTTAAGCATCACTTCCTTAACCTCCCCAGCTGAGCCATACCGACTCACCTTCCATCGCCGTACCGAGAGGGCATCAGTCTCAGAATCCCGGCCGGACCAGGGTAGGCGGACCAGAACTCGCCTCTCGTCAAGGCTTATGGCTGACGGCTCGCTGCTTCGAGGCAGCAAGCGAAAGAGTCCCCACGCTCCTTGAGGAATGCTAGGCTCCATTGCGTGACCCACCACCTGAGCAACGAACATGTCGGTATCAAGTTCTTGGCGCTGTACCCGCATCCATCCTCTAACGGGACCGAGAAGATCCTCGCCACCGCCTGCCTGCGCTGCGAGGTTATAGATCGGAAGAGCTGTTTTGAATCGCTCCTCGGCGTTAGTCGTAAGTACCGCTTCAAGAGATATTTGAACACCGAGCGGCCGAGGAATTAGAGGTAGCGTTTCGTGCCGGTGCAACAGGCCCTCGAGGGTACGCACAGATCTACCCTGCCACCAGGTGATGTCCGCTCGGTTCAGCGCCGGGTTCTCGATCAGCATGACGAAGTGCCATGGCTCGACGTCGTTTTCGGTGAGAATCTCGCACCACCTCCGGCCCCGATAGGCCTTCGCCTTGTCCTTGTCGTCGAGACGTCCCTTTACCTCCAGGATGAAGTTGTGAAAGACCTCTCCCAACCTCGCGCGTGCCACAAAGTCCGGGAAGTAGAAGGCGGTGTGCCCCTGCCAGTCGTAAGGGATCGAATATCCAACGCCGTGGCGATGGTCGAAAATCCAACCTTCCACGTCCCGTGAGGCCTCGAGCAGGACGGCGAGCCGCCTCTCCTCCGGATTCGTTCCTGCGAGCCGCTGGAACGGGGATTTCTTAAGCTGCTCCACCACGTTCACCTTGAGCGCCTGGTAGCCGGCGATCTGCGAGGCTCGGCGTTGGAGAAGCTCCGCGGTAACGGCTCGAAGCGACGCCTGAATCGCTTGCTGCAAAGGGGAAAGAAGAGCTCCCCGTACGCCCTCCCCCACCTCCGGGCGCGACAGATTGCCAAGAGCAATCACGGCGTCGGCCGGGTCTCTCACTTCGTCGAATCGGATCGGGATCCCAGCGGGCAGCGCAAAGGTCTTGCGCTCGAGGAACTGCCTGACCACGTCTTTCACCGCGTTCTTGTGCTGGTGGCCCACCCTCAGTTCCCGCAGCAGCGGGATCGCAAAGGCCACCTCGATCACGTGGTCGAAGTCCCGGTACGAGGGCTCCGCCGCGAGTGTGAACTCCTGTCCCTCCTCTTCTCCCAACTGGAGAGCAGTTTTGAGCCAGGTCTTGATAAGCGTCCGATCGATCTCGCCAAGCCAGGGCAGGCGCGGTTGAAGGGCAGGGAGGGCGCCTACGATGAGACTCTGTCGCCAGTCTCGGGCGCCGGAGCGGGGCTCGCCGACCCGTACGAGCCGGACGTCGACCGCCTCGCGGGCCAACTCGTCTTCGAGCGGTGGCACCGCTATGTAATCGGGTTGGTGGTCAATCTCGTCACTAGTCTTCCGTTCCACCAAGCCATCGATTTCCTCGAGGATCTCCTGGAAGGACGGGTGCTCGATGACATAGAGTTCCTCAGACTTCATCGAAGCTGAGCCGTCGTCCTCGATGATGGGTGGGTGCATCTTCCGGAGGCCGCGACCGAGAGCCTGCTCGGTCAGCGTGCGGGAGCCGCAGGGCCGCAGCGGCACGATGACCTTGACGTTCCGGACATCCCAGCCCTCCTTGAGCATCATCACGCTGATCACAACGTTGAATGGGTTCGGCTGGGTGACTATCATCCCTTGTTCGTTTCGTTGCTCGATCTCGTCGCGGTCGATGGCATTGACCGCCGCCCTAATCTTTTCCCAATCCGCGTCGTTCGACTCCTCTTTCTGGCCGATGTGGATCTGGATGGCCGTGGAGCGGCTAACGCCGTCCTCGCCCGTCTCCACGAACAGTTTCTCGCCCTCCGGATCGACATAGCCTTTCACCGGCAGGCTCGAGAGATCCTCCCGCCTGGCTTCCCCGTAGGCCAGATAGTTGTAGACTTCTAAGGCCTCGCTCTTATCCGAGCAGAGAATAAAGAGAATCGGCTTGCGAGCGTCTCCCTCGGCCCGCAATTGGTCCCGAACCTTCTTCCAGCGCTCGGCTCCCGTGACGAGAAGGTGCTCATACTTCTTCCAGGCGTTCGGGGCAGCGTGCTGGACTAGAGGGAGAGGAGCTCCGGTCTTCTCATTTCGGACTTCCACCCGCTCAAGGATTGGCTTTTTTACGATTCCGTCTTGGATGGCCTCCGCCAGGTCGTAGGTCACTACGGTATGCCGGAATAGCTCATTTTCCTTGAAGCGAACCTCGGGGTGGCCCTTCTTCGTCTTTCGCTTGGACTGGGTTGTGGCGCCGGTCTCTTCAAAGAGCGTTGCCGACAGATCCACCTGTAGCCCGACTCTACCTGCCACGCTGTCACTGCCGTTTAGCCGCCGAATCGACCGAATCCAGGCCATGGCTTCCGCTTCGTCGTCGCTGGTAGCGGATCTTTGGCGGGCCTTCTCCTCGAAGCTCGCGTGCCCCGTCTCATCCCACACATGGTGGGCTTCGTCGTTGAGCACCAGGATGTTCTGGGACTTTGCAAATCGGTCGATCAGGGGTGCCCTTACCCGGTCAAGTTTCTCTGGATCGCGGTCGCCGAAAAGGATTTGAATCTGGCGGTCTTCCGTAGCCTCGAACTCGATCTCCATCTCCTCGCGTGAACGTAGGAGCTGGTGGTAGTTCGTGACGACCAGCGCGCCCTCTTCAGGATCGAGTTGCCGCGGACAGGTGCTGGGGTCGTACACATTGAGGTTCCACAGGCGCTCGAATTCCGGGGGCACGACCGGGTCGGACCAGAACACCGAAACCCCGGAGTTCTCGGGTGCAAAGTCCTGAAGCAGCCGGTCCTTCACGAATAGTCCTGGGGCGATGAGGATCGCATGGCGGCCAAGGCCTGGTTGATTTTCGGGTTCTCGAACCGAGTTGAGGTAAGCCCATGCGATAAGGAGGCTCATCATCTTCGTCTTGCCCGAGCCGGTTGCCAGCTGGCCGCCGAGCTTCGGCCAGGGGTCCCGCTGGGGACCCATCGCTTCAATGCCTACGAATTGGTAGAGGTCTCCTCCGAGCGCCAGATGCGAGCGACCTCCCGCAGATAGATGAAGGTTTCCACGAGCCGCCTCTGGTGTGGCCAGTACTTGAAGCCGCGGGTCGCGGGCTCGACACCTACGATATGCGGCTCTTGACGGAACCAGTGCTGAAGCAGCACGCTCGTGGTCTCGGAGATCTCGTGTTCGCCAGCGGCGACAGGTTTGTAGAGGGCCGGATCTTGTGGATATGCCTCCCGAGCGTCGCCTAGCGGGAATCCACGCCATGCGTCTACGCGCTGCCGTATTGCCTCAATCACCTGATGTTGCAGGGGCTTCGCGTTCAACGTTTTATCTCCACTTCGACGGCGGCAATTCCGTCATTGCCGAAGACATCAGTGACACGGGCGGCGATTCGATACCGGCCGGGCTGGGCGTAGCTGAACTTTGCCGCGAACGTCAGTTCACCTTCACCGCCTTTGGTGTCGCCGTTCCGACTTCGGAAGCTCTGCCACTCCGTCACGAAGATCGGTTTGCCGTCCTCCCCTACCTCGTGGCCATAGTCCCGGTCGATGGCCCAGAAGTCCACGAAGGTCTGCCAACTCTTGGCCCTACCCAGCCACTCTTTAAGCTCTCCTTCCCGCTTCTCCCAACGATGGACCTCGTCGAGAGCCTTTTTGCGCGCCTTTTCGCTCATCTTCGCCGTCACGGCCTTCAGGAGTGGCCGTTGACTCGCGATGAACGACTCGATATCCACTTCGCAGCGCTGAAGTTTAACCTCAACATGCCGCCCGGAAACGTGCTCCTCAAGGACGATAGAAAGTGGGGCATAGAACGCCGGGATCGCCGTCGATTCGATTGCGAGATCGGGGTTGGTGCGAACCAGGTCGAGCCGCCGTCTGACCTCGTCGATCGCGCTGGCGGGGATCACCCGGATGATCACCGCAACTCCGGTTCCCTCCTTGACGTCCTCTTTCTCGCTTGCTGAGAGTGTGTCGAAATCTGCCGAAAGAATCGTCACCGCCTTCGTCGACGTGCGCTGCGCCTCACGGGCGATCGACCAAACCTGGATCGAGGAGATCGGGGCGTCCAGGGGCCCGACATGGACCCACGAGTTACCCTTACGGCCATGTAGGAGCGGAGAGTGCTCGACCGGCTCGCCGCCGAACACCCGGATCATCTCGTCTCGATACGCTGAGCGGTGTTGTTGGAAGCCCTGCCACTCCGAGGCGCGTTGATAGACCCCCATGTTCTCCACGGTGAATGGGTGCACTCGGAACTGGCCTGGACTCTTCTGAGGTATCTCCTTTCTATGAATGCTGCCGCAAGTGCGGCACTCGATGTAGTCGTACCTCGCCTTCTCCGCTCGTCGGGGTTGCCCATGAAGCTGGATGAGACGCTTCCGGGCAAGATGTACCGCATACTTGCCGTTGTCGATCCCAATCCAGCGACGCCCCAGCCGTTCGGCGGCCTCAGCCGTCGTACCACTGCCGGCGAAGCAGTCAAGAACCAGACCTCCTGGGGGGCTTGAAGCGCTAATGATCCGCTCGAGAAGCGCGACGGGTTTCTGCGTTGGGTAACCCAGTCGCTCTGTCGCTTGGGAATTCACTGGAGGAATGTCTTGCCAAACCGACATGAGAGGCATTCCGCCATCGCTGAGGAACTTCTTAAATGCCAGCCGTCCGTCCTTCTTTTTTGGGTAATAAATCAGCCCCTCCGCATCCCGCCGCGCCATCTCCTCTGGCGAGACGCTCCACCCATTCTTATGAGGCTTGTAACCTTTCCACTCGTACATCAGGTTTGGGCGTGGATTTGGGCTTCGGAGGTCAGCGAGGCGGTAGCGCCTCCCGGTCTTCTCATCGATGTGCGTGTAGTGGGACTTGATATAGTCGCTTGAGTACGGGAGATACACGTGATTCCAGTAAGGGCTGCGAGTCACCCCGTAAACCAAGAGGGTGTCATGCACCGTGCCGACGCCCTCGGTGTCGGAGCGGGCCGAGGTTCGCTTCCAGATGATCTCCGCTTGGAAATTCTCATAGCCGAAGATCTCATCTAGAAGCACTTTCGCATAATGAACCGCATGGAAGTCCAAGTGGACATAGATACTTCCACTCGCCTTCAGTAGGCGTTTGAGGAGAACGAGCCGTGCACGAAGCATTGAGAGAAAGCTGTCAAGACCCTGCCGCCACGTGTCACGATAGGCGATGAGTTCTACGAGGGATGGCTCCTTGCGTGCCTCTACCTTTTCCTCTTCGTCAAGCTCTATCTCGATGGCGTTATCGGCACGAAAATCGTCATTGACCATAAACGGTGGATCGATGTAAACCAGATCAACTCTGTCACGATAGCGGTAATCCCTCGTCTTTGGGTCGCGCTCATCGAGAAGAGTCTGAAGAGCAACGAGGTTGTCATTCGTCCAAATGAGCCGGTTCTCGGGCCGCGCCCATTCCTGCATACCAGCAGGGGTGGCGAAATCTAACTCTCCCTTGCGTTCTATAGCCCGGCCGGGTCGGACGATCTCTACCACTTGCGTTGGTACCGCTCCCGCGAGCTCTTTCCGCTCCATGCCCTGCCAGGCTAAGCGAGGCTTTCGTGGCTCGACGTCGAGGGTTATCCCGAGATCAGCATCGTTTGACGCCTGTGGCCGGGCGGGGAGGTTCTCTGGCGAGCCGCTGCCGTCCTTCATACTGCTCTCCTCCTTCAACAGTCTTCCTTGAGGCCCCGACGAATGATTCCTTCTTGGGCCACTCAAGGCCTATGGTGAACTGCATAGACACTTAGTCTAAGCGCTCAGTGTCATCGATGCCAAACCTCGATCGAGAACGACGGGTCCTCGCTCCTTCGCCGCCATCAGGCCGAGAGCGCCAGGTCATCTCTCACCCTCCCCGCCTTGTCCTCTCCCCCGCGACCACCCCCGACCCTCCTCCGCCAGCGCCTTGAGGCTCGACCGGTAGGCGCGCCGGGTGTGCGCCGAGCGCACCCGTTCGCCGGCGAGCTCGACCAGCTCGCCGGGCCCGAGCGGCGCCGCCGTCCCGGCCGGAGCGGCCCGCTCGCCGGCGACGTCCTTGGCCTTCCTCTTCCTCAGGAGATCCCCGTGCCGGCGAAGACCACAGCGATGTGCCGGCAGGTCGGCCGGCTCGCGTGGTAGATCCAGCCCTTGCACCTACATCCCATCGTGCCCTCGGCGCGTTGGGCGACGACGTAGACGACGCCAGGGTGCGTAGCACTCTCGACCTGCCAGCGCCGCACCCAGCCGCCGCGGCGGGACCGGCCAGTGCCCGTCGGCGCCGCCGCGCCGAGGTCCTCGGCCGCGATCCGCACCGCCGGACTGGGCGGGGCGGCCGGCGGCGTCGCCGGGGTCATCGACCGTGCGGTCGCCCATCCAAGGCACTGCAACGACCGAGTTCACGGCCACATCGGGAACATCGAGAGAGTGAAGAACAAACTCGCGGCGGCCGAGGCCGCCTTCGGCTCCTGCTCCAAGCTCCGGACTCCAAGGGATGTCCCTACCCTTCTTGAAATCCCTCGCCGTCGCCGTCGCTCTTGTCTTCATCATCCGGCGGTGGTTCCTGTCTTTGAATCGCTCCTGAAGCTCGATTACTGACGGCACCGCCGGCGCGTGGCGCTATCGACTTCCACCCCCTTCGCCTCGTCGTCCTCGACGCCGAAGGCCGCTTGCGGCTCCCTGCAGGAGACTCTGGGCGTTGCCCCGGCCTTTCTGGCCGGCTCGGGCCGGGAGTTCCAGAACCAGGCTTCCGCCGCATCTGCGCCTAGAAGGCGTCCCTTTTCCTCCGTTTTCTGGCGCCACGTTGTTCGTTTTTTGCCATTTTTCTCTTCTCCTCCACACCTTCTCCGGCTCCGCTTAGGCTCTGGAGCACCCGAAAGAAGCGCGACTGCTAGCCGCGCTCGGGACCTCTGAACGATGCCGCTTGACGCCGACGACGACGACACTGCCGATCTCTCTCCCGGCCGAGCAGAGTGGCGTCGGCTCGCTTCGCAGTTCGTCGATGAGCTGTTGCTCTCGCCGGACGAGGAGACGCTTGTCTCCCGTCTCCGGGCGGTCGCTGAGAAGGAACCCTTCCACGTCGCTCGTGCCCTTCTCGCCGAGGCCCGCGCTTCTCGCGCGGACCCGAAGCGGGCCGCGACTCTTGCCGGCTATGCGATCCTCGCCGCCGAGCAGGGCGACCCGACGCTCGAGCCGGCGTCCCGCAGGGCATCGCTTCTCGCTCTGGCTTCCTGCCATCTCGCCCAGGCGTACCGCCTCGACGAGCGTCTCGACGAGGCCGAGGACGCCTTTGGCCAGGCCGCTCGGTACCTCGTAACCCTCGGCCTCGATGACCTCGAAGTCCGGGTGGTCTATCTCTCGCTCCTTGCGGACCTCCGAGAGGACCAGGGGCGCTCGGAAGAAGCCGAGAATCTCCGTCTTCAGGCGGAGGGTCCTGGTGGGGAGTCTCGCCTGATGGATGACGACTTCTTCCTCGTCCCCATTCCTCAAGACGAGCCCGCTCGGGAGATTTGGTTCGACCGCGGCTTCGCTTTCGGGACGGAGCTTCTCAGCCTGCCGCTGGACGCTCAGGTTGAGCACGTCCGCCGTCTCGCTCGGGCTCATCCCTTGCCTACCCTCTCCCGGTTCTTACTGTTCGCCCGACTCTTTGAACCCGACGCTCCCACGCTTGCGGCGAGGCTCTGCTGCTTCGCGCTTCTCGCGGCCGCGGAGCTTCCGGACTCTCCCCAGCGCTGGAGAATCCTCGCTGGCGTTTCCTCCCGGCTCGGTGACTCCCTTCGCCAAGCGGAACGCTTTGAGGACGCGGAGGCCGCCTTTGCCCAGGCCTCGGCGATTCTCGCCAGGATACCGACTGACCTCGAGGCCCGAAGCCTCTATCTCAGCCATCTCGCGGAGCTCTGCCGCGACCAGGGAGACCTCGACGCGGCCGATCGTCTCCTCGCGCACGCTTCAGCCCTCGGGGAGCAGACCCCCTGATGGCTTGCGACTCTCCTCGGGATTGGCCGCTCGGCGAGCCGCCCGCTCTCGCCGAATGGCGTCGTCAAGCTGCCGAGCTCGGCCGTGAGCTGCCCTCGCCACCGACGCGGGCTCTCGCGCTCGGTTGGTCCTCGCGCTCGCGCGCTCTGACGCCTGGCCGGTCACTCTCGCTCTCCTGGAGGCCGCTCGCCTCCAGGTCGACCTCCATCCCCATCCCGCCTCGATTCTCTGCCGGCTCGCGATCCTCGCCGCCCAAGAGCTTGCGCCCGAGGCCGGCCGCGCTTCTCGAACGAGGGTCCTCGTCTGTGCCTCATGCCATTTGGGCGACGCTCTACGCCGCTCCAGGCGCTTTTCGGAGGCGGACCGTAGCTTCCGCCGTGCCTCTTTTTTCCTCGCCTCGATTCCCGGCGATCTCGAGGCCCGTTCGATCTATCTTTCGCTTCTCGCCCGGCTGCGCTGCGATCAGGGCCGCCGCAGCGCCTCGAGGCATCTGCTCGACCAGGCCTTCGCTCTGGGCGAGACCGATCTGGGCACTCTCCAGTGACGTCGGTTCTCCGGCTCTTTGCTCGCTCCAGGTTCTCTCGGGTGTCACCGACCCCGCCTTCTGGGCGTGACCCCGGCCTCGGGCCGGGGTCGGGCTATCCGGTCCATCTCCTCGGGCTTCGCCCTTCCGGGGATTCCCCTCCTATCCCTCACGCGCGCTGCGCGCTTTTCCTATAAGGATCGCTTCCTCTCATGAAGACCAAGGCCTCTCGGGCTCCGGCGCCGGTCCAAACCTGGAGCGGAAGGCTCCAGATCCAGGCCAGTCCAGAGCTCATCGAGTTTCTCTACCGGCTGGGCGCCCGCCCCGACCGAGGGCGTAACGCCCTCTGTCTCTTCGAGCGTGATGCGCCAACAGCTGGCGCTCTTCCTCGCCGTGATCGAGGAGAGCGATCCGCGGCGGAGCCGCCCTCCCTTCCCCCAGGAGTACTACGACTTGACGATCGACGTTCTCGCCCAGCCGTCGACGCTCAACGCCGACCTCATCCGGCTTCTCGACGGCTACATCGCCCGCCAGGCCCCTCTGTCCTCTCTGCTCGAGCAGAGAGGCCTCGAACGCTCGGCCTACCTTGAGGCGATTGCCGGGCTCGACTTCGCCGAACGTGTCCACCTGGTGGAAAAGGCGCTCGTCCACCACGCCCCTGCCCCACCCGAGCTCCCCTCTCGACGTCGTCGTCCCTAAGCCCTCACGGGCGAGGGGGGTCGGCCGCTCTGTCGGTCCCCGTGTTCTCGTCGAGGGAATCGAGCGTCGAAGCCCGAGGCAAGACTCATACCGCGCTCCTTTTGCGGGGATCGGGTTTCCATCCAGCTCACTTGGGCGAGGCTAAGGCCAGGGGCCGGGCTTTGACTCCAAGTTTCCGGACGTGCGTCCTCCAGCCGGCCGAAGGCCGGCACCTTGGAGCGCCCGGCAACCCTGGCCTTTCGCTCTGCCCGTGGCGGATGAACCGACACCCCGAAAAGGAGACACGGACATGAGCGAGCCTCTTCCCCTTCTTCAGTCGATTGCCTATGCGATCGAAGCCATCGAGACGCGCCTTGACGCTCACCCTGAGGCCACGGTCACCCCATCGCTCCGAGCGGCTCTCGACTGTCTGCTGGCGCTCCCGGCGGGCTCGCCGCTTCCGGACCTGCAGGAATATGAGCCGGAATTCCTTGCCGCCGTAGAGGCGAGCTGGGTCGCTTTCGGTCGCAATCTGTGGGTGATGGAGAACTTCGTGCTGGCGCTCGTCTCGGAGTGCGAGGCCGCGGGCGCCGGGCTGACCGACGTCGCTTGGATGGAGTCTCTCCACGCCTCGATGCTCGGCTACCTCCGCCTCTGGTTTGGGGCCTATTCTCGGGAGATCTGCCCGGATGGGATCCCGGCCGAGATCGAGGATTGGAGCCTCTGCCGCCTCGCGGCCGCCTACCAGACCGCATATGCGGTCGACCCGAACCTCCTCCCGTACCGGCCCCTCCCGCCGGCGGAGCTCGTCGCCCTGTCGGCAGACCTGATTTGAGTCTTCGACGCGCCGCCCGGCCGGTGGCCTCCCCGCCGGCCGGGCGGCGGGTATATGTCCGCGCCGCCGGCGGTAGCGCCCGAGTCGCGGCTCTCCTCTCCGGGCTTGTGTTCGATGTCCTCATCTTCGGTTGAAGGACATCGAAACAGCCCGAGAGGAGATCGAACCATGCGCCCACCCATCGCCACCACCGCTTCCGCCCCGGACGGCCTGCCGGCTCCCGCCCGAGTCGTCCACTGCAAGCGCGATCGTTACGACGTCTATATCGGCCGCCCGTCGAAGTGGGGGAACCCCTATGTCATCGGGCGCGATGGATCGCGCGAGCAGGTCATCGCGAAATACCGCGCCTGGCTCCTCGCCCGGCCCGAGCTGGTCGCTGCCTTGCCTGAGCTCCGCGGCAAGGTCTTGGGGTGCTGGTGTGCGCCGCAGGCCTGCCACGGCGACGTCCTGGTCGACCTCGTCCGTTCAAGCGGCGAGGAGGGCGCCTAGGCCCCCTCGCCCCGCTCGGAGGTCGCCGGCGACGTCGGCGACGTCGGCGACATTGGCGACCTCGAAGGGGGGAGGGGGGATGGGGGCCGGCGACGGCTGCACGGGTGCAGCCGCTCGGTCCGGAGGTACCTTCCGATGCCTGGACGTCCCCGTCGTCTTCTCGCCCTTCCCTCCTACTTCTCTGCCGCCGCCACCGGTCCCCAGGGCGGCAGCGTTTTCAAGCGTGGCCGCCGTCAGGTGGAGGCGACCGTCCGCTCCTCCGATGGGGAGCTGCCGGTCATCGAGGTCCGAGCCTACCTCGATGCCCGGGACTTTCCCTGCGTTCGCATACGCGCCCTTCGGCCCGGGATGGGGACCGAGCGCGTCGTCTATGACGGGCCTCTCGCTCGCGTCCTGGAGGGCACGCTCACCGAAATTCCCGCTTCCGGCTCGTCGAGCCCGATCGCGAGCTATCGCTGTCTCGGCTGCCGCGATCTCGGTTGGCGCATTCTCGACGCCTGCCCCGACGATGACTATCTGGGCGAGATCCGCGCCTGTGAATGCGGATTCTTCCCCTCGGATCGAGAGGCTCTCGGCGCCGCCCGGGCGGCCGGCCTTTCGGTCGACGACTTCTATCAGGTCCTCTGCGTGCCTTGACTTCCCTTCTCCCCACCCGCCGCCGGGCCTGTGGGCGCCTGTGGAAAGGGGCGGGGGCCGGGCCGCGGGCCCGGCAGCCGCCGCTTTCCAAGGGGCTGTGGGAAGGGCGGAAAACGGCCTCTCTGTTTTCCGCGCTTTCCATAGGCCCGACAGGCGTCCATAGGCCGCTTCTCTCCCCGCTTTCGAAAAGAGGATGGAGGGGGTTCGGGGTCCGGCGCGGGATGAACCCGCGCCAGCTTCCCTTGGGGGCTTCCCGATGCTTCTTCGCCTCTACGCCGCGGCGGCGATCCTTCTCCTCGTCGTCGGCTTGAATGTCTTGCGCGACCTTTCCCACCACCACCTCGCGACGAGCTCCTCGGGGCCCCTTGCTTGGCACCGCCCTCTCTCGGGCGGCTCGCCTTCTTTGCCGGTCGGCAGGGGCTGCCGGCCCGCCCCTCGGGAGGTGCTCCGGTGTCCACGGCGCCGAGCCCGCCTGTAGAGGATCTCTCGGCCGAGGCCCTGCCTCTCCTCGCCTATGCCTCCCGGACCGGCACGCGCCGCAATCTCGAGGCCCTCCGCGCTTGCGGCTGGGGCCTCCTGGTGTCGGCCCGGGGGGCGCTCCGGACCGAGGGCTTCGGAACCTATGCGCTCGACAACGGCGCCTGGAGCGCCTATCGCACCGGTCGCCCGTTCGACGAGGCGGCTTTTCTCGCCGCGGTGGAGCTTCTCGGCGCCCGGGCGCAGTTTGTCGTCGTGCCGGATATCGTTTGCGGGGGCCTTGACTCGCTCCGCCTCTCGGAGGCCTGGCTTCCTCGCCTGCAGGGCGTCGGGCGCCGGCGCCTCCTCGCCGTTCAAAACGGCATGGAGGCGGCGGACGTTCGGCCGTTCCTCTCGGCCGAGGTCGGTCTTTTCGTCGGCGGCGATACGGCGTGGAAGGAGCGCACTCTTCCTCTCTGGGGCGACCTCGCCCGCGAGACCGGCTCCTATCTCCATGTCGGGAGGGTCAACTCGGCCCGCCGGATCCGGCTCTGTCAGCTCGCCGGCGCCCATTCCTTCGACGGCACGAGTGTCTCTCGCTACTCCCAGACGATCGGCCTCCTCGACTCGGCCCGGCGCCAAAATGTGCTCGCCTTCTGAGCCCGCCCCGTCCCCGGTAGGAAAGCCGTGAAGAAAAGGATCTTTCTCGGAGAAAGCCATCCTGGGGCTTGGCTGTTTCCTCTCGCTCATGTTCCGGCCGCTTCCTTTTTGGGGTTTTTCGATGTCCTCCAGCTCCGGGTGAAGGACATCTCAAAACCCAAAAAGGAGATCGGACATGAGCCACGGAATCAACAGCGTCATCCTCCTCGGCTATCTCGGTGCGAACCCGGTTGTGGGGCAAAGCGGGAGCGGTGTCGTCTATGCGCAGTTCAGGCTGGCGTGCAATCAGGCCTGGAAGGATGGGAGCGGCAACCGCCACCAGCGCACCGACTGGTTTCGGGTCGTCGCCTTCAACGGCCTGGCGACGACCCTCGACCGCCTGCAGACGGGCGACCAGGTCGCCGTCTCCGGGCGCCTGCAGAGCAAGGTCTATGAGGACCGGCAGGGCGTCAAGCGCACGGTCGTCGAGATCGTGGCGACGACCGTCGAGTTCCTGCGCCTGAAGGATCGTCCCGCCGCCGGCGAGCCTGAGCCCGCAGGCGCGGCGGACGACGAGCCCTTCGGCGACGGCTATGAGGGCGGCGACGACATCCCGTACTAGGTCCCCCGGGGCGGCGGCCGCCGAGCCGCCGCCCCCCGCCGCCGCTCTCTCCGTTCGCGCCCACCGGCCGGCGCGGCGGGCCGTTATAGAGTGCCTTGCGCCACGCAAGGGTTGTTTCTTGCTTGGCGAGGCTCCGAGCGGGCTCCCTCCGGGCCTGCTCGGGGCCGCCTGGTTGCTGCTCTCCTCACCCCCCAGGAGCCCTTCTTTCCTCCATTTTCCGGCGCTCTGCCGTCGATTTTTTCGGACTTTTGGTCTCTTCGCCGTTCCGGTTCCTCCCGCGCGTAGGCTTCTTCCGCGGCGAGCGAGCGCGCGGCGCGCGGGAGGCCCTTCAGACCATGCCGTCCGACGACAAAACCCAGGACCTCGACTCCGGCCACGCCGTTTGGCACCGCCGCTCGGTCGAATTCGCCGAGGAGATCTTGGCTCTTCCCGGCGAGCGGGCGCAGGCCGACCGGGTCCGGGAGCTCGCCTTCATCGAGCCCTGGAGCGTCACCAAGACGCTCCTCTCGCTTGCGCTCTCCTACACCCGCACGGACACCCACCGGGCGACGACCCTCGCGGCGTATGCCGTTTTCGCCGCCGAACAGATGGACTCCACGCTCCATCCGGCCGACCTCCGGGCGGCCCTTCTCGCCTCGGCCTACTGCTACCTCGGCAAGGCCTTCCGCGTCGCCGGCCGCTACGAGAGCGCCGAGGCTGCTTTTTGCCATGCCAATTCCTATCTCACCACCTCGGCGAGCGAGGCCCTCGACGTCCGGGTTCTCCATCTCTCCCTCCTCGCGGACCTGAGAGACGACCAGGGGCGCCTCGAGGAGGCGCGGGAGCTTCGCCGCCTGGCCGATCTTCTGGAGGAGAACCCCCCGATGTGTGACCCCCTCCCCCTTTCGCTCACGCTCCCCGGGGGCCCGGGCCGCCGCGGCGCCGCTAGGCGCGGCCGGGCTCGCCGGCGCAAGGGGAAGGCCTCGCGATGACCCTTCAAGAACGCGCTCGTCCCCCCGGCGCGGGTCGGGATCTCGCGATCTCTCTTTCCATCCTCCGGATCACTCGCGAGTGGAGCCAAAGCGAGCTCGCCGAGGCCGCCGGCGTCACCAACAGCGCGATCTCGGACTACGAGCGCGGGAAGGTCGACCCGCAGACGCAGACGCTCCAGAAGATCCTGCGCGCCCTGGGCGTTCCCCTCTCGGCGCTCGACGACACGCAAGCCTTCATCGTCCGTCTCCGGGCTCAGATGAGCCTGGAGACGAACGTCGAGGGGAGCGCCGAGACCGCCTTCTCGGCCTCCCCCACCGTCTCGCCCGCCAGGCGCGCTCTCCGCTTGCAGATCGCCGAGATCGCTTCGGAGGCGGGCCGCGTCTGCTCCCGCCTGGTCCAGTTCGTTCTGGAGCTTCTTTCAAGAGATCACGACGCCGGCTGATGTCGACCGCGCGAGAGCCGACCCGGCAGTTCGAGAATGTGGGCCGGGCGCTCGCCCTCTTGCGCGAGCTTCGGGGTCTCTCGCAGACGGCGCTCGCTCTCCGCGCGAGGGTCAGCAAGGGGCAACTGTCGCGCTATGAGAATGCGAGGGAGCTTCCCAAGCTCGGCGCTCTCGACCGCCTGCTCGAGGTCCTGGCGGTTCGCCAGGACGCCTTTTTCTCGATCGTCCGCGTCCTCGACGAGATGCGCGAGCAGCTCGCGTCCGAGGACTCGCTTCGCGCGGTCATGATCGTCCCCGCGATCGGATCTGTCCCCCCGGTCGACGACGCCTTCGCCGCCGCCCTAGGGAGTCTTCTCGCGCTCCAGCGCTCGATGCTGGCGGCGCTTTTTGCCGGCCAACTCTAGGAAGAGGGGGGCCCCCCGGCGGCTGAGGGTGCGCCGCCCTGGCTGCGCCCGGGGCGCCTCTCCGGCTGCCCGCTAGGAGACACTCTCCGGGGTAGTTCCATTTCCGGCCTGCTTACCGCCCTTGCGCTCTTCGGTTTCCGACAGGACATAGACGTCCAGGAGCTGCTGATGGAAGTTTCGGCGCATGAAATTTGCGTAATGCCCCGACTCCCGGGCTACGATCCGGAGCTGCTCGCCGGTGACCAACACTTCTCCGATCCACCGGTCGTCGACCTTAACGTCGCGGATCACCTCGCCGATCGCCTTGAGCTCGTCGAAAGTCCACTCGCTCACCCCTAGGGCGGCCATCAAAAGCTCCAGGCTCTCCGGTTCGGGGTCTTCTTCACCCCGCTCCAAAGCCGCGATCACGCTCTTCTCAAACCCGACTTTTTCTCCCAACTCCTCCTGATCCATCCCGCGGAGCTCCCGCGCGAATTGAAGGATCACGCTCTGGATCGGTCGGATTTTCTCACTCATGGCAGGTCTTCTCCTCTCTGGGGCAAGTGATTCTGTCGAAGCCAGCATCCTACCGCGCCGAAATGGCTTTCCTTTCTCTCCCGGGACGCTCCGCCTCGCTTTCGCCGCAATTTTCTTGAAACCCGTCTACTCTGACTTCCGACACTCTACTTTTGTAGCTCGGTTCCGCCGCAAACCGGCGTAGCCTTGTCTGAAACAACATTTCCGGTAGCCTGCCCGGAGCGCCAATGGCGGTGTCTCCCGGTCGGGCTCAGAGCCCCCGAAAGGAGCTTCCATGTCCCACCATCGCCCCCGCCTGGCGCCCGTCGTCCTCCTTCTCGCTCTCCCTCTCGTCGCCGCAACTCCGGCTCTTCCCCAAACTCACCGGAGCACGGCTCCGCGCACGGCCTCCTTCGGGGAGATCGTGCGGGGCTTCCTGCCGGACTTCTTGACTCGGTTGTGGGACTCGGCGACCCCGGGCGGTGATCTCGGGTGTAGCGCCGACCCGTACGGTCGGTGTGGTGCTGCGCCCGCAGCCGTTGCTCGCCCGCCGCTTACCACGGTGAGCGGGGACTCCGGTTGTGGCGGCGATCCCTACGGCGTCGGCCATTGCGGCGCGGTCGTCCAACCGGCCCCACCCAGCGGCCACTAAGGGAGATGTAACTCCGCGTAGGGTTGGTAGTGACGCCCGCCGGCCCTACGCGGCTGCTATGCCTTCGAACCGGAGGCCCTGGGCACGCCGTGCTCGCTCTAAGTAGGTTAAGACTCGACCAACGAATTCCACGCTAGCCGCCTCTCTCACCGCGGCCGCCGCGAACAGCTCGAGAGCTTTCTGGGCGTGGTGATGGATACCCTTGTCTACGAAGATGGGCGCCATCTCTTCGGCGAGACGTTTTACGATAGCCGACTCCCCTTGCTCTAGATAAAACTTTGCCAGGTCCAGCGCTGCAACAACTGCGTCATATGCGCTTCCTTGTTCGATAAACTCTCTCTTCACTGACTTCAATAATCCTAGAGCTTCTTCCGTCCTACCCTGGCCTGATGCAACACGCCCGGAGAGCCACCGAGCGCGAGTCATATTTGCCTTGCTTTCGCTCTCTATGGCTAGCCGAGCCACCGTAGAAAGCAAGGCTTCAGCTTCATCAACCCGTCCCAAGGCGCACAGGTTGATTCCGATGTTCAGCCGAGCTAAAAACACCAGATGCCGTGGCATCACCTTCTTCGCATCAGCCGCTTCCTCGAATATCCGAATCGCGCTTTCTGAATCACCCAGCTGTTCGAGGACCAAGCCGAGGTTGAGACGTAGATAGGGTTGCTCGTTCTCTGACGCGATCAGCAAGGCCTCCCGCAGCAGCCGCAGAGCTTCTGTGAACCGTCCCTGCTCTCTTCGCAGCGACGCCTCCATTCCCATCAAGCGCCCGGCGTCGAGCAGGCCATAGGGGTCGCCGCCCTCGCCGGACCTCCAAAGCCTCGCGCAGTCGCCGAAGGTGGCCTCCGCCTCCTCGAAGTCGTTCTTCACTCTCTCGATGTTCCCGATATGGCCGGAACTGTAGCCGGAGAGCCGCCACCGGAAGCGCTCATCTCCCGGGACGAGATCCGCTATGACCTTCGCCGCCTGGGCGCACTCGGCAGCGCGGTCCCGGTCTTTGCCGACGAGATTCAGGCTCTCCCCGCAAAACCATTCGACTAGAGACCAGAGGTGGCATCCTGCGTCCTCTCGGACGACCTGGATCAGGTTCTCTCGATGCCGTAGGTAGATCCCGATCTGGTTGGCGACCTCGCGGTCCCTCACGGCTTTTTCCTCGACGTAGGTCCGCAGGATGAAGTCCTCGAAGCTCCGTGCCTCGAGGTTCCCGGCCGTTCGGCCGTACTCCCTGGCTCGGCGGTACTGCTGGCCGGGGATGAGCACGGGGCCGATCCATCGGTCCTCTCCCACTTCGCCGCGGATCTCTTGGGCGATCGCGAGGAGGTTGTCGAAGGTCGCCGGGCTCACGCCCAGGGCGTTCATCAGTCGCTCGGTGTTCTCGGGTCCGAGGAATTCCTTGCCGCGCTCGAAGTAGGAGAGCGTGCTCTTCTTGTACCCGACCAACGCTCCAAGCTCTTCTTGCCCCAGTCCGCGGAGCTCGCGCACGAGGTGCACGAGCAAAGCCCGGATCGGTCGAAGTCTCTTCTTCGCTCTTCCGGAGCCCGCAGCAGCCTTGGTCTCCCACCAGCCATGGACCACCTTCATGTCGGATGTTCTCCTCTTCACTTGAGTGCTGGTATTGGACCACCTCCACTTTCCGGCGTCAAGTCGCATCTTTTTGACGCCCGTTAGCCTCCTTGGCGGAACTTCTTGTCGTCTTCGTGGTCTCTTGCCTGCTAAGTCGACACTCGCTCTAGGGCGTGCCCCCGGCGGCCGCCGCGGCCGCCGGGGTCGGGCTTTCCGGTCCATCTCCTCGGGCTCCAAGAGACGCCCTGCGGGGATTTCCCTTCAATCCCTCACGCGGTTCCCGAGTCTCGCTCGCTGATCGACGGGATCGCTCTTCTCGCCTTCTTCTCGCCTGGAGGAGGGGAAAGGGAGGGTGCGCTCTTGCGAGCGCTCGCCGGACGGCGAGCGCCAGCTTCTTTCTTTTAGGAGAATCTGATGACAGCTCGAAGCCTCCTTCTCGCCGATCGGCCCGTCCGGGGCCACCGTCGCCCCCGTTTCCTCTCTTCGCTCGCGCTTGGGCTTGGGGAGGGTCGCTGATGCCTCTCACCCCTGCTGCTGCCCAGGCGGTCCTCCGTTGCACGATCCCGGAGGCCGTTCCGGTCCTCCTCGCCGGGGCTCCCGGCGTCGGAAAGACCGCGATCGTCGAGCAGCTCGCCGACGAGCTCGGCTACGGCCTGGTCGTCTCTCACCCGGTGACGAGCGATCCGACCGACTATCGGGGCCTCCCGTGGGTGGTCGACGGCCATGCGACCTTCGTCCCGATCGGGGATCTCGCTCGCCTCACCGAGGTCTCCGGGGACCGTCCCTTCATCTGGCTGATCGACGACCTCGGCCAGGCGCTCGCCGCGACCCAGGCCGCCGTCATGCAGCTCGTCCATCGCGGCTCGCGGGCCTTGAACGGCTTCCGGCTCCCGGACAACGTCTCGATCGTCGCCTGTACGAACCGCGCTCAGGACCGGGCCGGGGTCGGCACGTTCCTGGCGCCTCTTCTCTCCCGGTTCGCGACGGTGCTGACGGTTGAGCCCGAGCCGGTCTCTTTCGTTCGCTGGGCGATCACCCGCGGCGGGTTTCACCCTCTGGTCGCCTCGTTTCTCCGCTGGAAGCCGGACTACCTCCTCGACGCATCGCGTCCGGCCCACGGCCTGGAGCAGCGCTGCTCGCCGCGGACCTGGGAGAGTGTCTCGACCCTCCTCCAGGTCGGGCTTTCGACGGCCGAGCTCATCGAGCCGGTCCAGGGGGCCATCACCCCCTCGATCGCCATCGAGTTTCTGGCCTTTCTCCGCGTCTACGACTCGCTCCCCAACGTCGACGTCGTACGGGCGGATCCCGATCGGGCTCCGGTGCCCGAGGCGCTCGACGCCCTCTATGCCACGACGAGCCATCTCGCCATGGCGGTGGGACCGGCCGATTTCGCTCCCTTGAGCCGCTATATGGGCCGCCTCTCGCCGGAGTTTCAGCTTCTCTTCATGCTGACCGCTATCACCAGGATCCCGGCTCTCACCCATACCTCCGCCTACATCGCCTGGGCCAGCCGGCCCGAAAACGCCGACCTTCTTCAGTAACACCTTGAGGAGACCGAAGCTATGAATCCCGTGCTCACCTCTGCCCTTGGTACCGATGCCCTCGCCGCCACCCGTCTCCCCCAGCGCGCCCTCTTGGTCGCGCTCAGCATCAGCGAGTGGACCGGCCGGCGCCGCGACCGCGAGATCACCGCTCAGATCGCCCGCGACCATGGCGCCGATCGGAAGGTCGGGTGCTATACCAAGACCCTTGTCCCCAAGAAGTATCTCGCCCCGATCGCCGAGGTGCGGACCGAGGCGCGGGCCCTCCACCAGAAGCTCACTCTGCCCTGGTTCGACGACGGCCTCCGCATCCTTCCGGTCGACCTCCATCTCCACTACATGGAGCAATTCCGGGATCTGCGGTCGCGCTTCAACGCCGCCGTCTCGGGTTTCGTCGCGGACTATGAAAACGCCAAGGCCGCCGCGGTCCTGGAGCTCGGTACCCTCTACAGCAAGGACGACTACCCCTCGAAGGCCAAGCTCGAGGAAGCCTTCTCCTTTACCGTCCGACCGCAGCCGCTGCCGACCGGCGAGGACTGGCGGATCGACCTGCCGGAGGCGACCGTTCAGGGGATCCGCCGCGACCTCGAAGCGCAGCTCGAGGACGCCCGGCGCATCGGTCTCGCCGACGTCTACCAGCGGCTCGCCGACGTCGTCTCCCGAATGGCGACGACGCTCGCCGAGCCGGGCAAGATCTTCCGCGACTCGCTCGTCGGGAACGTCCGCGATCTCTGCCGGCTTCTGCCGGCCCTGAATATCGGAGCCGATCCCGACCTCGACTCGCTCTCTCGGGACATCGAGAGGCGTCTCGCCTCTCTCTCGCCCGCCGTATTGCGGCAGAGCTCGTCCCGGCGCCAAAGCGCGGCGATCGACGCGGCCGCGCTCTTCGAGACGATCAACGCCAAGCTCCTCTCCTATACCGGTGGTGAGGCCAGCGCCGCCGCTGGCGCCAACGTCTAGACCCTAGAGGGGGGTCCTCGCCGCCGCCCGTCTGGCGGCGGCGGGTACCCCTTCCTTTCGCCTGCTCTCTTTTCAAGGAGAACGAAACCCATGGCTTCGCCAACGGATGATCTGCTTCGTCGCCTTCTCGCGCGGCTCCTCCTACGCCACCCCTTCCTTGCGACTCTCGCCTTGCGGCTCGAGCGCGTCGTCGACCCGAGCTGCGAGACCGCCTGGACCGATGGCGTCCAGCTGGGCGTCAATCCCGCCTATCTCGCTTCGCTCCAGGACGAGGAGCGCCTCACGCTCCTCGCCCACGAGTGCTACCACGTCGCCCTCGGCCACCACCTCCGGCGCCGCGGCCGCGATCTCGCCCGGTGGAACTGGGCTTGCGACTATGCCGTCAACGCTCTGCTCCTCGCCGATGGTTTCCGCCTCTTCCCCGGGGCTCTCCTCGATCCTGCCTACGGCGATGCGAGCGCCGAGGCCATCTTCAAACACCTCCCCGAACCCGAGAAGGAGCCCGAGCTCCAGGCTCCCCAGAACGCCTCGACGACTCCGGAGCCTTCCGGCTCTGCCGGCTCCGCTGCCGGCGCGAGTCCGCCGCCGGCTCCAGCCGGCGTGCCAACGGCTCCGAACGCACCCTCTGCCGCCGGCAGTCCGGCCTCTTCCGGTACCCCTGCCGATGCCGGTGGCAATCCGTCGTCGGGCAGTCCTGCCCCTGCGGGCAACCCTTCGTCGCCGGCTTCCGCCGGCGCCGCCAACACTCCGGGCGCTTCCGGCTCCGCCGGCGGCGGTGCCGGCGCGAGTCCGTCACCAGCGGCTCCGAACGCGTCCTCCGCCGCCGGCGGTTCGGCCTCTTCCGGCACTCCTGCCGGTGCCGGCTCCAACCCGTCGCCGAGCTCTCCTGCCCCTGCGGGCGCCCCTTCGTCGCCGGCTCCCGCCGCCGCCGGCGCTACGCCGGGCGCTTCCGGCTCTGCCGGCGGCGGTGCCGGCGCGAGTCCGTCGCCAACGGCTCCGAACGCACCCTCCGCCGCCGGCGCTCCTGGCCCTTCCGGCACTCCTGCCAGTGCCGGCACCAACCCGTCGGCGGGCTCTCCCGCCCCTGCCGGCGGCCCTTCGTCGCCGGCTCCTGCCGGCGCCACCTCTCCGGGCTCGTCGTCGGCGCCGGCGGCCGCCGGCGCCGGGCCGGTCGGCGAGGTGCGGGATCTGCCCCTCCCGGCTCCTCCCACTTCGGCCGAGGTCGACAATCTTCTCGCCGAGCACGCCGTTCTCATCACCGCCCTCGCGCAACAGGCCCGGGCGGCCGGCAAGGACAGCGCCGGAGCCGGGAGGGCGGCGAGCGCCGCGCTGGAGTTCGCCGCGATCGACTGGCGAACGCTCCTCGCCGAGTTTCTGACCTCTCGGCACTCGCAGGACTACACCTGGAGCCGTCCCAACGCCCGCTATGCTCTTCTGAACTTCTATATGCCGGCCCTCCAGGCTTGCGCTCCCGACCGGATCGCCGTCGTCATCGATACCTCGGGCTCGGTTCCGGACAGCGCCCTCGCCGCCGTCACCGGGGAGCTCGAGAGCTACCTCTACCAGTATCCGGCGACCACGCTCGAGGTCCATCTACGCCGATTCCCGGGTCAAGGGCCGGGTCTCTCTCACCTCGGCGGATCTCCCGCTTCGTCTGGAGCTCGTGGGGGGCGGCGGTACCGCTTTCGGTCCTGCTCTCGCCGCTCTCGAAGGGGACGAGGAGCCGCCTGCCTGTGTCGTTTATCTGACCGATCTTGCGGGCTCTTTTCCCGAGGAGCCGCCCGAGATGCCGGTCCTTTGGCTCGTCTTCGGTCAACCGCTTGAAGAGCCTGAAGCACCGTTCGGGAGGGTCGTTTTGCTCCCGTATTGAGCTACCGGGAGCGGGCCTTGGGGCGTGACCCCGGCCTTGGGGGCCGGGGTCGGGCTGTCTCGTCTTCTGGATCGTCCTGCGTTTTGTCCGCCTGTTTCCTCGCTCATGTTCCGGCCGCTTCCTTTTTAGGGTTTTTCGATGTCCTCCAGCTCCGGGTGAAGGACATCTCAAAACCCAAAAAGGAGATCGGACATGAGCCACGGAATCAACAGCGTCATCCTCCTCGGCTATCTCGGAGCGAACCCGGTTGTGGGGCAGAGCGGGAACGGTGTCGTCTATGCGCAGTTCAGCCTGGCGTGCAATCAGGCCTGGAAGGATGGGAGCGGCAACCGCCACCAGCGCACCGACTGGTTTCGGGTCGTCGCCTTCAACGGCCTGGCGACGACCCTTGGCCGCCTGCAGACGGGCGACCAGGTCGCCGTCTCCGGGCGCCTGCAGAGCAAGGTCTATGAGGACCGGCAGGGCGTCAAGCGCGCGGTCGTCGAGATTGTCGCCACGACCGTCGAGTTCCTGCGCCTGAAGGACCGGCCGGCCGCCGGCGAGCCTGAGCCCGCCGCGGCGGACGACGGCGAGGCCTTCGGCGAAGGCTACGGCGATGCCGACGACATCCCCTGCTAGGCCCCCGGGGGCGGCGGCTTCGGCCGCCGCCCCTTTCTTGCGCTCCGGCGCTTCTCCTTTTCCAGCATGGAGGCATCCGATGGATATCGACCCTGAGACTCCTTGTCCCTGGTGCGGCGAGCCGCTCCTCTTGGGCCTTGCCGAAGTCTGGCCCGAGGAGCGCGGTTTTCTCGTCGCTTCCTGTTGTGAGCGCGCCTACGACGAGGCGCTTCTCTCCTTTACCCCCGAAGACTGGCGGGCCGTCTTTTGGGAGTCGGCCGGGCTCCGCATGCGCTCGCTCTTCGAGGATGTGGAGACGCTTCGGATCGACTTCGGTCTCCACCTGGTCGACGTCGACTTCCGTACCTGCCGGAGCTTCGTCGATCGCCACCATCGCCATCACCGACCTCCGGTCGGCTGGCGCTGGGGCCATGGGGTCGCGAACGGCTTGGATCTCGTCGGGGTCGCGATGGTCGGAAGGCCAGTCTCCCATGCCTTCGACCCCGACTCGATCGTCGAGGTCACCCGGCTCTGTATCGACCACGACTTCGCGCCGGCGATCACCCAGGACGCCGCCTCGATGCTCTTGGGCGCCGCGGCTCGCGAAGCGCGCCGGCGAGGCTATGACCACATCCTCACCTACACCCTGGTCTCGGAGCTCGGCACCAGCCTCAAGGCCGCCGGGTGGACCCCGGAGCACGTCACCCGGGGCGGCTCCTGGCACCGCTTGTCCCGCCCTCGGAAGGACCAAGCTCCCACCTGCCGCAAGGTTCGGTGGGGCCGCTCGCTCTCTCATTAGGGCGGGCTTTCTGCCTCTCTCGGGAAAGGCCTTCCCCGCAACGCTCTCGGACGTTCTCCTGCTTCGTCTGGAGCTCGTGGAGGTTGATCTCCGGCTGGGTTGAGTTTTGGGCGTGCCCCCGGCCTTGGGGGCCGGGGTCGGGCTATCCGGTTCATCTCCTCGGGCTTTGCCCTCCGGGGATTTCCCTCCTATCCCTCACGCGCGCTCCTTCGAGGGAGCGCAAGGTCGCCGGCGGCTCGCCGGCCATCTGGACCGCGCCCTTCGGGCGGTTTCCCCTAGGGCACCCCAGGGCGACCGGCCCCCCCGAACCTCGGCCGAAGGCCCTCCCTGCGAGACCGTCTCGTCTCTGGTGGGGTCCTCTCCTCGAACCGTCACCCTCCTCCTCGGCAGACCTCCCGGTTGCCGCATCGGGGGGTCCCCTTGGGGTTTTCTTCTGCGGCCGTCTTTTCCGTCCCGGCACGCCTGCTGCTCCCAGGCTCCCGCCCCGACCTGACCGCTCGGCCGAGTCGCTTCCTCACCGCGAGATGGGGCCTCTCTACTTTTCTCCCGCCACGCTTCAGCTGGGTTTCCCTCGGAAGTCCCCCGGGAGCGAGAGGGACTTGCCGCGCTGGGGGGCTCATGCCGCGCTCCTTTCCGGGGATCGGTTTTCCATCCAGCTCACTTGGGCGAGGCTAAGGCCAGGGGCCGGGCTTTGACTCCAAGTTTCCGGACGTGCGTCCTTCAGCCGGCCGAAGGCCGGCACCTTGGAGCGCCCGGCAACCCTGGCCTTTCGCTCTGCCCGTGGCGGATGAACCGACACCCCGAAAAGGAGACACGGACATGAGCACTTCCTCCCCGGCCGGCGCCAATCCCACCATCACCCTCATCGGTTTCCTCCGGAGCGATCCCGTCGAACGCTTCACCCGGGAGAAGACCTCGATTCAGAGAGTCCCCGATCGCAACGCCGAGAAAGGGTTCGTCGAGCGCAAGGTCACCGTGCCGGGAAGGCCTTACTGGAAGCTCTGTCTCGGCGTCGACCGGGGGGGCAGGACCGAATGGCACGACTGCATCGTCTGGAACCCCGAGCGCCCCACCGTCGAGAGCGCCGACCGGGCCCGCGAGGGAGACCGGGTGGCGCTGACCGGATACCGCGAGAGGTACAGCTTCCCCGGCCGCGACGGCAAGACCGTCTCCGGGACGCACTTCGTCGTCGAGATCTTCGAGCGGGTCGGCTGACCTCCTTCTCGCCTTGCCGGAGGAGGCCCCTGCGGCCTCCGTTCCTTCCCTTCCCCCTCTTCTCTCCCCCCAACCCTCTCGCTGCCCCGGCGGACCGGCCGGGGCGGGGTTCACCTGGGCTCTCTCCCCCGAGCGCCGCCAGGCCGCGTGGCTCTCTTCTCGGGCTCCGCCACCCACAGCCTTTCCTGGCTTCGGGACGGAAGGCGGGTGGGGTGTTGGTGCGCTGCGACAAGCGCATCGCACCTCTGGAAAGGACTTGAAGAATGTCCAGCAACTCCGCTCTCCCGGCCTCGTCCTCGGCGCGCGTCGTCTCCTTTTTCGGTGCGTATCGCTTTCTCTCGAATTTCTGGCCTGCCCCCGTTCGCCTGGCCGGCGATCGGTTCCTCTATCCGACCGTCGAGCATGCGTATCAAGCAGCCAAGACCGACCTCCGGTATCGAGCTGGCGTGCAAAGCGCGCGCACTCCGGCCGACGCGAAGCGCCAGGCCCGGGCCCTTCCGCTGCTCCCGGACTGGGAGTCCCGGAAGCTGCGCGTGATGGAGGACCTCCTCCGCCAAAAGTTTTCTCATCCCGGGCTTCGGCGCCTCCTCCTTGCGACCGGCGACGCCGAGCTCGTCGAGGGGAATTCCTGGGGCGACACGTTTTGGGGCGTCTGCCGGGGCCGTGGGCAGAACCACCTGGGCCGGCTCCTCATGGCGATTCGCGCGGAGATCCGGGCTGCCGCCGCGTAGGCCGCGCCGGCTTCCGAGCCCTCGTCTCTTTTCCGTGGCCGTCTCCGCGGTCCTCCTCGGGCCAGGTACGGCCGACCCTCACCCGCTCGGAAATCCGTTCCCGCTGTGGAGCGGCTGCCAGGCGTCTCCTCCCGCCGGGGCTCTTCCCGGCCTGGATCGCTGGGCCTGTTCTCGGGGCAGGAACCGCTTGGGATCTCACCTCCTCGCCCACGGTCCACGCCGGCGAGTCGCGGGGACACCTCTTGAAACCTCCGCGATGCACCCGTGTCGGGTCCTCGGCTCTCGAAAAGAAACGATTGAGGGGTGGGACTTGGGGGGCGGGGGAGGCTCATGCCGCGCTCCTTTTGCGGGGATCGGTTTTCCATCCAGCTCACTGGCCGAGACTAAGGCCAGGGGCCGGGCTTTGCCTCCAAGTTTCCGGACGTGCGTCCTCCAGCCGGCCAGTAGGCCGGCACCTTGGAGCGCCCGGCAACCCTGGCCTTTCGCTCTGCCCGTGGCGGATGAACCGACACCCCGAAAAGGAGACACGGACATGAGCGCTTCCCCCTCGACCTCGACCCCGATCACCATCTTCGGTTTCCTCGGCAAGGACCCCATCGAGCGCTACACCCCGGAGCGCACCGAGGTGCAGTGGTTCCCGGACCCGATCTTGGACGGCGACCTCGTCGAGCGGGAGGTGACCTTCAGGCCGCGGCCCTACCTCAAGCTCAGTGTCGCCACCCACCCCAAGCCGGGAAGAACCACCTGGCACGATTGCATCGTCTGGAATCCCGTGCACTGCACAGCCGTCCAGAACGCCTCCTTCGCCCGCAAGGGCGACCAGGTGATCCTCTCCGGCCGATTCGAGGAGTACAGCATCCAGACCCCGGAAGGCGAGATCAAGAGGGTCCACTTCGTCGTCACGAGCTTCCGCTTCAAGAAGCTCCGGAAGCCTCCCGTCGAGATCGCCTGAAGCTTCGGAGGTTTCCCCTCCTCCGGGGAGGCGGCCCTTCGGGGGCTGCCTCCTTCTGCTGTTCTCTCGGTTCTCCCATTCCCCCAACCTCCCAGGACGGTGGAAACGCCGCGGCCGCGGCGGATCTGATCTCGACTCCTCGAACGCGGCTACGCCGCGCCTCCTGACCGAGTCCCCGGAGGAGGGGGGGGCCCGGGGGCGAAGAGACCCTACCGGGTCTCTCCCTCTCTTGGAAAAGGAGCTTCCCATGAAGCGGTCCCCGAGTGCCGATCTGCGCCTCACCTGCCGGAGCCTCGATATCCCTCTCTTTCTCGCCCTCGGGCTCGCCCCGGTCGGGCACCGGGGCCTCGTTGCAGACTTGGAAGCCCGCGACGTCCGGGAGGGCACTCTTCGCCGCTCGCTGCCGTATCGCAGCCTCCGGCGTCCCCTTCTACGGCACCTCGCTCGTCAGCCGGGACGCCGTTCCGGTCCTCTTCGCGGCTGCCCACCGGACGCACCTCGAAGGCTCGATCGAGCCGAGCCGCGAACCCCTTCCGCCGTTCTGGCTCGCCGCCTACCCCGGCTCGCGCGAGATCCGGCTTTCTCTCGCCTTTTACAACCTCCTCGGGAGCGCCCTCAAGGCGCTCCCGGACCCCCGTCCCTGGCCGCTTTTGCCGGCGAAAAACGGCCGTGCGGTCCCGGCTCTTTTTCCTCCTCTTCCCTGATCGGCACCGCCTCGAAAGGAGGAGGGATGGTCCTTTTCGGGAGCGGCCCTGGCGGGCCGCTCCAAGGAGGTTTTCTATGGGCTTACCGACCCTGACGATCGAGACTGGACCCCGGAGGAACCGCTCCTCCAAAAGCCGCACCTTTTCCGTTCATTTCTTGGGCTTTCTCACCGCCAACGCGCTCTGGGAGCCCGGCGGCGACGGCTCGGCCGACCGGCCGATCTGGCTCGCCTACTTTGGGACCGACAGCGAATCCCAACCCTTTACCGCGAACCTTCGAGGAGGCAAGAAAGCCCGCGCCGACGCCGCCGACATCTTCGAGATCCCGAAGCGAGGCGGCCACCGTTGGGTGACCCAGAAGGTCCCCAACGGTCTGGTGACCGTCGTCTACCTGGCGGATCTCTTCCACCTGGAACCCAAGGACCCTCTACCCGAGACGGCTCGCTTCGTCTTCGCCCCGCCCAGCTGGTGGATCGAAGAGCAGGCCGCGGAGCTCGCCGGCGAGTTCGGGGACGAGGCGGCCGACACGGCTCGCGCGGCTCTTTTCTGCGCCTACCTCGACCGTCGCACGTCTCTGCCGCTCATCCATGACCTGCGCTTCCACCTCCAGGTCTACCGCGCGGCTCTGGCGACCGATTGGACCTATCCCCTCTCCGAGAGCCGCGTTCAAGTCCTGCGCGGCCGGGGCGCCGAGGCCTCGGGCCTCGACTCACCCTTGGCCTGCAGCGTCGCCCAGCAGGAGCTCTCGGCTTTCTTGATCGACCAGACATCTCTTTACCAGGAGGCTTTCCATGGCACGACCCGAATCCCAGCAGTTGGCCGGCTACTTTCCTACCCCGGAACGGCTCTTGCCTTCCCTCGCCTCGATTCTGAGGTGGCCTGAGCCGACCCGCCCGTCCTTTCTCCTCGACCCCTGCGCCGGCGACGGCACGGCCATCCGGACGCTTCGTGAGCGGTGGATCGAGTCGGCCCCTAAAGGGTCCGACTTCGAGCGCTACTACAGCCGCATGGCGGTCGTCGCCTGTGAGCTTGAAGGAAAGCGTGCCGCCGCTCTTGCCAAGGGCCTCCCTCTCCGCGGCGATCTCGCCTTCCACGGCGATGCCTTTCGCCTCTGCCCCTCGACCCCCACGGCCGCCCAGGCGACGGTCCTCTTCCTCAACCCTCCCTATGACGTCGACCCCGTCCACGAACGCCTGGAGCATCGCTTCCTGCTTCGCTTTGCCGAGCATCTCCACGCGGGCTCCGGTGTTCTCTTCTACCTCGTCCCCCACTACGCGCTGGCCCCCTCGGCCGACTTTCTCGCCCGCAACTTCCTGGAGATCCGAGCCTGGCGTCTGCCCGAGCCCGAGTTCTCGGCCTACCGCCAGGTCCGTCCTTGTCGGAAGGCGCGCCCGCCGGCCTCTCGCGCGTCCCTCCTTCGCTCCGCTCATCAGGCGCTGGGCAGCGGATGCCCAGTCGCTCCCGGAGCTCCCTCTTAGCTGCCCCGATCCTTTCTGGGTCGATTCCGACTCCGACTCGCCCTTCTGCCTCGACTACGAGCTCGCTCCCTACGATCTGACGACGTCGCTCGCGGCCTTCCGGCCCTGGCAGGGCCTCCCCGTGGGAACGGCTCACTCGGCCCGGGGGCTCCTCGGCACCCGCTTCGCAACCGCCATGCCGCCTCGCGCCGTCCACATCGCCCTCGCTCTTTCCTCCGGCATGTTCAACGGCCATCGCCTCGAGCCCAACGATCCCCGCCACCCGCCCCTTCTCGCCAAGGGCCTCTTCGATCGCCGGCTCGTCCCGGAGTCCGAGCGCTTCAACGACGACGGGGAGCTCGTCTCGACGACCGCGGTCCAACGCCCGCGGCTCGCGCTCACCGTCTTGCGGCTCGACGACTACACCTTCCATCCCCTCCACGAGGGCTCGCTCCCCCGGGGCGGCGACGACGTCTCTTTGTGGACCGCCGCGGACCTGATCGCCAACTACGACCGCTCGCTCGTCAAGCTCCTCGGCGAACAGTTTCCCGCCCTCCACGATCCCTCGCGGCCCGCGCACCGGATGGCTCTCCCCAAGCTCGCGCGAAAGCTCTACCCCGCTCAACTCGAGGCCGTCCAGGGGGCGCTCAAGCTTCTGGCCCGGGGCGACAACCCCTTTGTCGTCGGCGAGGTCGGCACCGGCAAGTGCACGATGGCCCTCGCGATCGCCGCCGCGCTCCTGCCCCAGAACCATGAGACGACGCTCGCCGAGCTTCGTCGCATGGGTCTTCCCGATCGGCTCCGCCAGGTCGAAAGGATCTTGGTCGTCTGTCCGCCGCATCTCCTGAAGACCTGGAGCGACGAGGCGGCGGCGGTTCTCCCCGGCCTTGCCGTCCAGATCGTCAAGGCGCCGAGCGATCTGCGCCGGCCGGCGCAGCTCTACATCCTCTCTCGCGAGGACGCGAAGCTCGGCCACGGCTACCAGGGCGTTGCGGGCCGCTGTCCCCGCTGCGGCGCACCTCTTGAGGCTTCTGCCGCCAACCATGCCTCGCGGCGCCTGCGCTGCACCGCGGTCATGAGGCGACCGCGCAATTGCGCGGCCCGGCTCGCCGTCTATCTCGCTTCGATTCTTGCGCCGTCTTTCCCGGAAAATCCCCTGGTCTCTGACCTCGTCACCGCGCCGGCTCTTCGCCGGCGGCTCACCCCGCCGGGACGCCCCCTCCAGACGGCACTTCTTCTCGACTTTCATGACCACCTGGTGGCCGAGATCGCTGCCCTCTTCGGGATCGGCGACGAGACTGAGGAGCAGGCGACTCTCCTCCCCATCGCGAAGCTTCTCATGCGCTTCGATACGGCACTTGAGACCCGCTCGCGGGCCCTCCCCCCACTCCGGGATCTCCTCGGCCGTGGCGAGCCGTCTTCGTCTTCCTGGGGGCCTCATGCCTGGATCCGCTCGGTCGTCGAGTGCCTGGAAAATCCCGAAGTCAGCGCCGAGCCGACCAACGCGAACCGCGAGCTCCTTCGCGCCCTCGAGGTTCTTCACTCGCTCGCCCTCTGGGAGTCGAGTCCGCCCTGTGGCGAGCCCCTCTATCAGGCGATCCCGAAGCCACGCCGCTTTCCTTTGGCGAAGCTCATCCAGCGGCGCCATGGCTCGCTCTTTGACATCGTCTACCTCGACGAGGCCCATGAGTACAACAACGCCGGGAGCGCTCAGTCGAACGCCGCTCACCGCCTCTCGGGCCTCCCCGGGGTCCCGACCGTCCTCCTCTCGGGGAGCCTCATGGGCGGCTTCGCGAGCTCGGTCTTCACCAACTTCTGGGCCCTCTCCCGTGCCTTCAGGGAGGAGTTCGGCCGTACCGATCGCGGGCTCTTCATCGATCGCTACGGCTTCAGGCGTGTCGTCGTCGCTCACGACGGCGACGACGAGCCCGTTGCCGGCCGGCGCTTCGGCGCCCATACCGACCGCGACATCGACAACCGGACGACGATCCTCGGCGAGGCGCCCGGGCTCATGCCCGAGTTTCTTCTCAAACACCTCCTCCCCACCGCGGTCTTCATCCACAAGGCCGACCTCGACCTCAAACTTCCTCCTCCGATTGAGACTCTGGCGCCGATCTCCTTTCCCCCCGACGACATCTTCGCTCCCGAGCTGTTCGCCGAATACCGCCGCCTCCAGGAGCGGCTCCTCGCGTGCATCCGCCGCGACCGCTTCGATCCGCTGCGCTCCGGCCGTCTCCTCGGCGCCTTAGTCGAGCTGCCCTCCTACCTCGACCTGGCGTCGGACGACCTGCCGCCCTTTGAGATTCGCTATCCCGAGCATCTCGGCCGAGAGCTGATCGCAGTCGGCCGTGCCTTTCCCTCCTCCTGGCGGACGCCCAAGGAGACCTGGCTCCTGGAGCGCGTCGCTGCAAACCTCCGGCGCGGCAACAAGGTCATCGTCTTTCTCCGCCATACCGGGACCGCCGCTCTTCCCGGCCGGCTCTTGAACCTCCTCCGGAAGGTGACGCCCTCGGTCGCCTGGCTCGACGCCAAGAAGGTCTCGACCGGCGAGCGCGAGGCCTGGATCAACGAGCAGGTGATCGCGAAACGCGTTCAGATTCTCCTCGTCAACCCCAATGCCGTCCGGACGGGCCTCAACAATCTCGTCTGCTTTTCAACCGCTCTCTGGTACGAGCTCGACCTCTCGGCCTACACGATGCGCCAGGCCCTCGGACGGCTCCACCGCATCGGCCAGACCCGTCAAGTCTTTAGTGACACCGCCTTTTACGCCGGGACCACCCAGCAGGTGATGCTGGAGCATGTCGCGAGCAAGGTCACGGTCTCTCTCCAGGCCGACGCTCTGGATCTCCAGTCGGCGCTTGAGTCGCTCGGGGCTTCCGAGGCTTCGAACACCGCCCTCTCGACCGCTCTTTCGCTCGGGGAGGCCGTCTACCGGTCCTTGAGCCGGGCTTGAGCGGGCGCTCCCTCTTCGGAAACCCGGAGAAGGAAGCAAAAGCGGGGCTTTCGAGCGATCGTCCTGCGTTTTGTCCGCCTGTTTCCTCGCTCATGTACCGACCGCCTCCTTTTTGGGGTTTTGCGATGTCCTCCAGCTCCGGGTGAAGGACATCTCAAAACCCAAAAAGGAGATCGGACATGAGCAACGGAATCAACAGCGTCATCCTCCTCGGCTATCTCGGTGCGAACCCGGTTGTGGGGCAGAGCGGGAGCGGTGTCGTCTATGCGCAGTTCAGGCTGGCGTGCAATCAGGCCTGGAAGGATGGGAGCGGCAACCGCCACCAGCGCACCGACTGGTTTCGGGTCGTCGCCTTCAACGGCCTGGCGACGACCCTCGGCCGTCTCCAGACGGGCGACCAGGTCGCCGTCTCCGGGCGCCTGCAGAGCAAGGTCTATGAGGACCGGCAGGGCGTCAAGCGCACGGTCGTCGAGATCGTGGCGACGACCGTCGAGTTCCTGCGCCTGAAGGATCGTCCCGCCGCCGGCGAGCCTGAGCCCGCCGCGGCGGCCGCCGGCGAGGCCTTCGGCGAAGGCTACGGGGATGACGACGACATCCCCTTCTAGGTCCCCGGGGGCGGCGGCTTCGGCCGCCGCCCCCTGTTCCCTCCGTCTCCCCTTCACCTTCTAACTTCAGTTCTGGAGGCTCGAAGCCGATGCCTGAACCCCAGGATCCTCCTCCGGGGCGTTCGCCCCTTTCGCGCGAGGAAGTGGCCCGCTTTCTCGTTCTCGCGACTCGTGTTCGTAAGTCCCTAACGTCTGGAGAGCGCCGGGAGCTCGCCGAGCTCGCTCGCCGCCTCCTCGCCAACGCCCCCGCCCGGCTCCCCGAGGGATATCGCCGACTCGTTCGCCGACCTCCCGAGGAGAGCTGAGCTTCCCGGGTGGGCGTCGGCTGCCCCGTGGGGGCCGCGTCGGCGCTTGGGATGCCTCGCCCGGCCGCGTCAGCGGCCCTCCTGAGCCCGATCTCCCCCCGGGGTGGCCTTCCCCGCCCACCTCCTCCCTCCCTGGGCTCTACAGCGGCCTGGCCCGGAGCCTGCTCCGTCCAGTGCCGCCCGGCCCCTGGTCTGTTCCTCGGTCCCCCTGCGAGACGCGCTGAGACCTTGTGAGACCGCCTGAGCCGCGCTGAGACCTTGTGAGACCGCCTGAGACGCGGTGAGACCGCCTGGGAGGGGGATGGGAAGGGCCGGGGTCCGGTAGAGGGCGATTCCGCCCTCTCTTCTCTTTTCTGCCAGGAGCCGCGCATGCGCTATCTCGCGTCGAATCTCTTCGATTCCCGTGCCCAGACCCTTGTCAATCCGGTCAACACGGAGGGGGTCATGGGCGCCGGTCTCGCCCAGGCCTTCCGCGCCCGCTACCCCGAGATGTATCGCCAGTACCGGGATCGCTGCCTCCGGGGGGACTTCTCGATCGGCTCTCTCGATCTCTGGCGCGGCCCTGACCGCTGGGTCCTCAATCTCCCCACGAAGACCTCCTGGCGTCAGCCCTCGGAGCTCGACTACGTCCGCCGAGGCCTTCTCCAATTCCGCGCCGAGTACCGAGCGCTCGGGATCCGCTCCGTCGCTTTCCCCGCTCTCGGTTGCGGCCGTGGGCAACTTGCCTGGACTTCCGTCAAACCGCTCTTCGATGAGCTCCTTGCCGATCTTCCGATCTTCATCTCTGTGCATCTCCCCCGCTGATCCCCCCTCTCCTCGTCCTTTTCCCGGGGGTCGACCGCCGACCCCTCTGGGCGGCGGCGGCCGGCGCTAAAGCGCCGGTGAGGGGGAGGAGGGGGGGTGCGGACCGAGGGAGTGCCTCCCTCGGTCCCTCTAAGGAGTTTTCTTCCTATGTCCGATCTCGAACAGCTCTTCGGTCCTCCCATCTCGATCTATACCCGCGGGCAGGCGCTCGACGACGGCGTTCTCGTCAGTGCTATGACCCCCGACCTCGAGGAGGTCACCCGCCAGCACTTCAAGTTCCCCGTCGCCATGACCGCCGGCGTCGCCGGGGTCATCGACCGTGCGGTCGCCCATCCAAGGCACTGCAACGACCGCCGCGGTGTGTGGCACGACATCTGTTGGATGTTGAACCGCAGGATCGCGGGCCTTCGCTCCGACCGCTCCGGCGACCTCTTGTTCAAAGTCATCATCACGGGCGCCGCCCCGGGGAAGTTCTGGACCTTGAAGGCCGTGATCGGCGCGGGCGACGACAGCGAACCCTGCCTGACGGTCCTCCTTCCCGACGAAGACTGACCACCCTCCCCCACCTCGACCTGAGCTTTGCCTTTCCACCCCGCGGCGCCCATGCGTCGCGAAACCGCCTTTTTAGGAGATCTGCCCATGGCTCGTAATCGTAAAAACCTCGCAAGCGTACCGGCCGCCTCTGCTGTCTCGACGCCCGCTCCTCTCGGTCTTCCCACGCCGCGCTTCGAGACCGTCGCCCTCGACCGGCTCGACTTTTCTCCCTTCAACAAGCGGACCTTCCGTGAGGGCGACCCTGAAGGACCTTGAGCTGCTTGAGAATCTCCGCGCGATCCGCGCGATCGTCGTCCCGATCCTCCTCCGGCCGGACGGCGACCGCTACCGGCTGATCGCCGGCGAGCGCCGCGTCCGCTTCGGCCGGGAGGTCGGCCTCCTTGATGCCCCCGCCCTCGTCTACGACGTCGACGAGGCGACCGCGAACCTCTTGACGTTCGTGGAGAATCGCTACCGGGGCGACCTTCACTTCCTGGAGGAGGCCGACGCCGTCGCCGGTCTCCTGGGCTCCGGCTGTACCCAGGAGATGATCGCGGCCCAGCTCGGCACCTCGGTCAAGTGGGTGGCGCTGCGGGCTCGCCTCACCAATCTCTCGCCCGAGTGGCGAAAGCTCTTCGGCGACCCCGGCACCATGGTCGATCACTGGAGCGCTTCGCACCTGGAGGTGATCGCGCTTTTGAGCCAGCCGGCCCAGGACGAGATCCTCGCCGACCACGACTACCTTCTCGACTCGGTCCCCAGCCTCGCCCAGCTGCGAAGCATCGTCGCCCAGCAGACCCTCCAACTCGCCGGTGCGCCCTGGAAGCTCGACGATGACAGCCTCTGCCCCAAAGCCGGGGCCTGTTCCTCGTGCCCGCACCGCTCGTCGTTCCAACCCATTCTCTTCACCGAGCTCGTCGAAGAGACCTCGAGCCCCAAGGACCGCTGCCTGAACCCGGCCTGTTGGGAGGCCAAGCTCTCGGCGCACCTCGCCCGCAAGGAGCAGGAGCTCCGAGACGCCCACCCCAATCTCATCCTCTTGACGACCAAGCCCGTCAGCCCGCGGGCCGACGTGATTCCTAGCTGGAAGACTCAGCCCGCCAAGAAGAAGCAGCCCGGGGCGGCCCCGGCGTTCGTTCTCGACGGCTCGGATCGCGGCTCGCTGCGATGGGTGCTCCCTCCGGACGCCTCGACCGAGCCCGTCCCGCAGGAATCGGCCCTCCCTCTCGCGAGCCCTGCGACGCCTGTCCCGGGCCAACGCGCGAAGAGCTCGCTCGCCGAGCGCGAGGCGGCTCTCAACCGCCGCCGCATGCTTCTCGCGACCGCAGGGATCCAAGCGGCCGTCAAGGAGGCCACCCAGATCCCGGCCGCGGAGACCGTCCTTGCCCTCGCCTGCGTCTTCGGCACCCAGCAGACCCTGAGCTCCGGCGGCTATTGCGGGGATGGGTTGCTTCTTGAGCTCGTCCCGGATCTCAACAGCCGCATCGCCGAGCTTCCCCTCTGGAAGCTCGTCGGGGACCTCTCCGGAACCGCCGCGGCTCTCCAGGACCTCAACCCCCTTCTCTGGCGACGCGTTCTCCCGGTCCTCTTGAGCCGCACCGCCGATAGCAGCATGCCGGCCGATGTACCTCGCGCCTATGGAGAGGCCTGTAAGCTCGCTTCTCTTGTCGGCGTCGACAGCGATCAGCACATGGCGGAGGCGACCGCCGCTCTCCCCGACCCCGCCTCCTGGGAGGCGGAGAGGGCCGCCATGGCGCGTGCCGCGGCGAGCATGGACCTGACTCCCGAATCGGCCTCGTCCGAGGAGGACGAGCTCTCCAGCCCACGGATTCCTCCTGCCGAGTCGTTTGCCGGTCAGGAGGCCGCCTGCTAAAGCCCGCCGCCCGTGCACCTCGGCCGACGTCGAGGTGCACGGGAGTCTCTGTATTCCTTTGCCGAATCGCATAAACTAGGACTCCATGCCTCCCAAACGACCCAAATCCACGAAGCAGGAACAGCCCCGAGACGGGTATGTGAACCTAAGAATTCCAGCGAGCGATAAGCTCCTTGCGCATCTCGAGAGCTTGGGCGCCAGGCCGGATCGTGGCGGTAGTCCCTGGAATCGGTCCAATGTGCTTCGCGGTCAGCTCGAGCTGTTTCTGGCCTCGCTCTCTGAGAGCGATCCCAGAGCGACGCGAAGCTTTCCGCAGGAGTACTACGAGGTGACCCTCCAGGTGCTTACTGAACCGTGGCTGCTCAACGCCAGGGTGATTCGGGTGCTCCCGAGCTATGTGGAGGCTCAGCCGGACCTTGGAAGCATCCTCGCCGAGTTGGGCGTCGACCGCGCCGCTTACTTGAAGGCCTTGGGCAAATTGAGCTTTGCCGAAAAGCTCTATCTCGTGGAGGCGGCTCAAATGCACCACGCTCCCAAGCCCGATCCCACCTCTCCCGACCTCTAGCGCCTTCGTGTCACGCTCACGGCCGCCGGTCGGCGGCGTGACACGGATGTTCTCTTTCGCGCCCTTGCGCTTCATCTGTTTTCCGCCTCGCGCCTTCGGCCGCTGGTCGGTGGCCTAAACCCGTTCTCTCGGCCGTCCACGGCCGCTCCGCTCTCCCCGCCTCTGATTTTCTCGGGAGTGCCTTGTCCCAGCCCTCCGCCGAGGGCCCTGCCGCCGGGCGAACAAGCTCCGGCGGGGAGAATCCTTCCCGGCGTCCGCGAGCGGCTCCTCAGGGCTCCGGCGGAACGGACCCGGGCACCGTCTCGGCCCCCGAGGCGGATTTTTGAGAACATCCGTGTCACGCTCTTCCTGTGGAAAACCTCCGGATTTCCAAAAAATTTTGAGAACATCCGTGTCACGCAGAAAAGAACATCCGTGTCACGCAGTTGAGAACATCCGTGTCACGCTTTTGAGAACATCCGTGTCACGCCTTCCTTTATACAGGAGAACAGGTATACAGGTTAATACCCAGGAGTAGAGGGCGACCCGTCTGTGGAAAAGCGCCCCGGCCCTGTCCAGAAGATTCGCGCACGGTAGGAAATCCCTCCTGAGCCCCAAAGTTGCTCAAAAGCTCGGGTAAGAAGGGCGTTGTCGAGGGGCGAGAGTCGAGGGCCAGAAGCCGAAAGCTGCTTTACTTATCTCCCGGCACCGACTATGCTGAATCCAAGTTGCCGACGAGTCGGCAACTTGTGTCACGGATGTTCCCATGAACTTCAGATCTCGTTCTGCCCTCCCTATCCTTCTCCAGGACTCCCTCAAGCGGTGACACTCCGATGGGCTCAGACCGGTATTCTTCTGCCGGCGGATAAGCTTTCCCGCGCGTTCGAGAGACTCGCCGGGAGTGCCGATTTGGAGGCGCTCCTCGCTCTGGAAGCGATCTCCTCCTCCGGAAACCGGCGCCAGCCAGTTTACTTTTTACTACTCTCACTCAGTTCCGACCAAATCCACGTCTCTCGACCTACCCTATCCGGTAGCGAAAAGACCGCCCTCCTATGAACCGCCATCCTCCCCCTTCGGACTTCGACCGCCTCCTTAGGGGGCAGCTGCCGCCCGTCGAGACCCAGGCCCTCGTCATGCACCTGTTGCACGGCTGCCCGACCTGCGCCGCCCATTTCCGTCCCGAGCTCAGTCCGGCCGAGAGCTACGAGGCGATCTTTGAGCGCCTCGGGGCGCCCTTCGGACCTACGCCTTCGCTTCTCTGGGCCGAGCTCGAACCGCTCTTTCCGAGTCAGCGCCGCATGAAGCTCCAGAAGAGGCGCTACCGCTCGCTCCCGTTCGTCTCCTGGCTCACCCGCCACTCCCAGGAGATCTCTGCGGGAGATGGGCGAGAAGCCCTCCTGGCGGCCGAGCTCGCGCTCTCGATCGTCGACCAGCTCGTCCTTCACTCGGACATCACCGCGGACCTCGCCCACGATCTGCGGGCCGCGGCTCGCGCGAGCCTCGGAGGAGCCCTCCGCTCTCTCGGCCGCTTCGCCGAGAGCCTGGAGGCCTTCCTCCGGGCCGAAGGAGAGCTTCTGGCGAGCACTGATCCCCTCATCCGCTCGGAGTTTCTCGCGCTCCGCGCCGAGCTCTTGAGAGACCTGGGCCGTTTGAGAGAGTCCGCCCAGGATCTGCGGGCGGCCTACGAGCTGGGCGCCGAGCTTGACTCCGCCGCCCGCGGTCGCATCCTCGTCCAGTTGGCCGAGGTCGTCGGTCTCGACAACGATCCGTCCGCCGCGATCGAGATCCTCAACGCGGCCGCAGCGGTGATCGACCCCACGAGAGAGCCCAGCCTCCAACTCGTCTTGAACCATCGCCTGGCCTGGTACCTCAACGACGCCGGAAGTCCCGGCCTCGCGATGGAGGTTCTCCGCTCCTCGTGGCCCCTCTACGGGCCCTTGCCGGACAACCGGACCCGTGGCTTACGAAGCTGGCTCTGGGGCCGGATCGAAAGATCCTTCGGCGAGCCCCAGCAGGCGGAGATCTATGTCTCCCGCGCGGTCGATCTCTTCCGCGAGCTGGGTGAGGCTCGCGACCATGCGGTCTCCGGTCTCGACCTCGCCGACGTCTACCTGCGCCTGGGAGAAAGCAGAGAGGCTCGTAACCTCCTCCTCGAGAGCCGCGATTTCCTCGAGCCGCACCTCCACTCGGAAGGCTTGGAGCTTTGGCTCTCGCTTGCCCGTACAGCCTCTCTCACGCCTGATCTCCTCGCTCGCGCCACCGCCTACTTCCGGCGCTTCTGGTATGTCCCGTCTGAGCCCGCTGCATAGGCCTCTGCAAGCCGGGCGAGGGCTCGGCTACAGGTCTTCCGGATGCTGGTGCTCCGCCATCCCAGCATCTGCGCCACCTCGGCCGTGCTGTAGCCCTCGGCATATCGCGCCTGGAGCAGGCGCCAGGCCCGAGGGCTCAAAGCCTCTTGCGCGACTTTTGAGATATCCACCCAGCGCTCGACCGCTGCTTGCGGTGGGTTCTGCGCTGGGGCCAGTTCCTCCAAGTCCTCACGCCGGCCGACCGGCACGGCGAGCTCTCTTTTCCGGCGCCGATGTCGGTCCCAGGCTCGGTTTCGGACGACGATCAGGCACCAGGACTCCAGACAGAGGATCTGGTCCCATTGCCTCAGTGCTTCGTGGAGGGTGTCCTGGATCAGGTCCTCCCCCTCCTCCACCCTGACGCCCTGTTGTTTGAGCATCGCAATCATCCGCGGCCGTAAGGCCTTGAGCTTCTCCGCAAGAAGACTTTTCTCCGATTCCTTCATTAGAGAAAAGTATAGTCGATGTCGGTCTCAAGAAGAGTCGGTTCTCGATCCGTTGGATCGGTTTGAAACGATTCGGTTCGGTATGGTTCGAATTCGTAGGAGAAGGTACGGGAAGGTATGAGAAGGTCACCTTCTCATACCAATTCTTTGGAAACCAACCATAAGGAACGGAGGGCAGGATGCAGCGACGGGTAATTGCCGTATGGAATCGCAAAGGCGGCTCTGGCAAGACGACGACAGCGGTCAACCTCGCCGCGTCTCTCGCGGCTTCTGGCGCTCGGGTCCTCTTGGTCGACCTCGATCCCCAGGCGAACGCTTCGCTCTGGATCGGTCGACGAGGAGACGGCTCCGAGCTTCTAGGCGTCCTCGCCGAGGGAACGCCGCTCGCAGGGCTTCTTCAAGAGACTCGCGCTCCCAATGTCGTCCTCATCCCGGCCGGAGCCAAGCTCGTCCAGGCCGAAAGTGTTCTACCGTCCCTGCCGGGAGCCGATCGCCGGCTCTCCACTGCACTTTCCCGACTCCAGGAACCGTGGGACTACGTTCTCCTCGACACGCCACCCGCGGCGGGTGTCCTGACCGCCAATGCCCTCGAGGCCGCGGGAGAGATCTTGATCCCCGTCGACACCTCGGCCTTGGGCATCGATGCCCTGGAGGCTGTTCTCGGGATTCTCCGGCAGAGCATCGCCTACGGCTGCAAGATCGAGATCGCCGGTCTCCTCGTCTGTCGTTACGGTGCCGGCAACAACATCTCCAAAGCCGTTCTCGATTCACTCCTGGGGAGCTACCCGCTCCTGACACTTAAGACCTTCATCCGCGAGAGCGTGCGGCTCCGAGAGTCGCCGTCTCACGGGATGCCGATCAACGCCTATGCTCCGACGTCCTCCGGAGCGATCGACTACGCCTCACTTGCCGCCGAAATCTCGACCCGCAAGCCCGTGACTCTCGAGGAGACCACCGTCTATGCGTAAGACTCTCGGTCCCAACATCAACCCGGAGAGCGGGTTGATGGCCGCCATGGGCTGGAGTACTCCGAAGTCCTTGGCGCCCGCAGCACCGCTCGCGCCGGTCGAGCCGACCGTACCCGCCGCCGCACCGACCCCGCCGGACCCAACCGCCGCACCTCTTGAAGCGGCGGCTCCTCCGAAGCCACCTCGCCAGGAGCCTAGAAGACCGCCCACACCGCGATCCAGGCGCCCGCCGGAGAAGCCGGCTCCGACCGCCTCCCAGGAGCCCACCTTTCCTCTTCTTGGGCCGGTTGCACGCGTGCCCACGGACATCGATCGGAACGTGCTCAACCTCGCGAGACGCGCCGCCCACTGGAACCGGGAAACGCTCCGCTCCTTTCTCGAGCGAGCCATCACGGACGAGGCGGATCGCATCGCCTCCGATCTCCAATTCGACGATGGACTCCCCGAGGCCCCTCCGCTTCCGCACGGACCTCGCCCAGGATCCTGAGCTCTGTGGCGGCGAAGGATCGAGCCGGTTCCGCCGGCGAGCTCGCGGGTCGAACGCCTCCCCTACGCCCACGCAGGCTCGGACGAGGGTATGGGACATTCGATCCCCGAAAACGTCTGCGTGAATCGCCACGAGAAGAGCCTGCTCGCCCGCTCACCTTAAGCCTCTCCACCGCTGTGACTCGTTGAGGCCGGGCCATAACATCTCTACAGGACCCGAGAGAGGCCCAGATCTCGAGATTCCATTCCCCCGGGCCCACTCCCGCCCCTCTCCGCCACCATTAGCCGTGGTGGCAATCCGCCCTTCGGCTCAGATTCAACCCCCGATCGCCCGGTCCTGGCGTCTTCTCGTCGGGCCAGGGTTTCGTCGCGGATCTGTTGCGCCCCCTCCCACCCAAGACAGTGGAAGCGCTCCCTCCGCCCAACCGCCGCGCAATACCCCCGCCCGGGTGAACAGCTAGCAATGTTTTTGTGCCACGAAAACTTGGGGCCGGGCGTTCGCCCGGTCCCAAGTTTTCGCGCACAAAACGCTAGGCAGGGGCTCTTGCCCCTGCACCCCGATCGGCTCACCTTGTTCGCCGATCCCGAAGCACCCCGACGTCAACGGAGACCCCGGTCTCCGTTGACGGCGACGGCCCGCGGACTGGCCGCCGAGAAGCCTCCTCCCGAGGGAAATCCGTCAACGGAGACCCCGGTCCTCGTTGACGGGCGACAATCCGCGGCCAGGCCGCCGCGAAGGCTCTCCCCGAGGGGAATCCGTCAACGGGGACCCCGGTCCTCGTTGACGGGCGACCGCCCACGGCCAGGCCGCCGGGAAGGCTCCCCTCGAGGGGAATCCGTCAACGGAGACCCCGGTCCTCGTTGACGGGCGACGGCCCGCGGACTGGCCGCCATAGAAGGCTCCCCCCGAGGGGAATCCGTCAACGGAGACCCCGGTCCTCGTTGACGGGCGACGGCCCGCGGACTGGCCGCCGCGAAGGCTCCTCCCGAGGGGAATCCGTCAACGGAGACCCCGGTCTCCGTTGACAGTTCTCTCTCCTAGGGCAACGCCACCTAAGGAACCTCACACGGCATTTTGCATCCTGCGATGGAAACTATCTCTCCTCAAAGGACACAAATATTGCAATGTGAGCACTGACCCTCTACGTTTACGCAATGTCCCGCAGACGACCCAGGATTCCTCGACCCCGCTCGACAAGACTCAATGGACGTCCCGCCTTGCCTCCCGCGATGCGCCTCTCGCGCGTTCTCCGCGTCCGAGTTCTCCCGAAAGACGAGACCGCGGCCGTCGCGGCGGCAACCGCGGCGTCTCTCGACCTCTCGACTTACCTGCGCCACCTCTTGGTCACCCGGCGAATCCCGGCCGTTGCGCCGGCCCCAACTCTTTCGATGATTCAACAGCTCGCGCGCCTGGGAAACAACCTCAACCAGCTGACGCGACTGGCTCATACCGGCCGCGTCAATCCTCGCCTGGAGCCGCTCCTCGAGCAGATTCAAGAACAGATCGCCGCTTTCCACCGCCAACTCCTCGGGCTCGACGATGATCGGCCGCCCGGTTAAAGGCACCGGCTTTCGAGGCGTGCTCAATTACCTGGGCGATAAGGAGCACGCTCGCCTCCTGGGGGGAAACATGGCGGGAAGAAACCCCCGCGAGCTCGCCCGTGAGTTCGGCATCCTCCGCCGCCAGCGGCCAGCGCTCAAACGCGCTGTCGCTCACATGTTTCTTCGTCCCGCTCCGGGCGAATACTTCACGGACTCCGAGTGGCGGAGGATTGCTTCTTACTACCTCGCCGGCATGGGCTTCGCCGATTCTCCCCATGTCCTCTACCTCGACTCCAAGCCTCACCCCCACCTCCATCTGCTGGCTTCGAGGATCACTTACTCCGGCGGGGTCGTGAGCGACAGCAACGACTATGCGCGAAGCGCTGAGCTTCTCCGAAATATCGAACGGCAATACGGGCTCCGCATCGTCTCGGCTCACCCGGAGTTCGCCTCTCCCAAGCCGGGAGACTACGGGCGCTCCAGGCGAACCTCGATTCCTCCGCTCAAAACCCGCCTGCAGAAGATTCTCGCCGACGTTTCTTATCCGCTCACCCTTCCCGAGTACCTCACCTACCTCCACCAACAGGGCGTCACCATGCTCCCTAATATCGCCCGCACCGGAAGGATCTCCGGAATTTCCTACGTCTATGAGGGCCAAGTCATGAAAGCGTCCGATCTCGGCCGAGGCCATAGCTGGAACGCTTTACTACGCCGCCTCCACTCCCATCCCGACGACCCGGCGCTCTTGGTGGCGGAGAGAGACCTTGCGGAGAAGACTCTCGCCGCCGCGGCTCCCTCGCCGCCAGTTCCCGAGCCTCGCGAGCTCGCATCTACCGGGCTTCAAGAGTCCGCCCTCTTCAATAGCCTGGCGAGGGCCGAAGAGGCTCTCCTTGAAGCCACTCCCGATACCTATGTTGGCCGTGCTCTCGAATACAGCTTCAGAGCCTCCCAAGCCGAGCATCTCATCACCTCGTCGCTCGACACCGCCGAGCCGCACTCGCGCCAGGCCGAAGCGCTGGCAGAGGCCCTTCTTTCAGAAACTGGACCTCCGCCGACCGCCCAATCTCTCGATCGTCTCCTCCGCGAGAATGAAGCCGCGAGGGCCCTGGTCCTGACCCTCCGGTTCGAGGCTCTCCGGGAAGAGGTCGACGGCTTTGACGGCCCTCCAGCCATCGCTCCAGCGACGGATCCCGAAATCTTTCGGCAGGCAATCGAAAGAGATCTCGATGCTCGCCGCGCCCTCCACCGGATCGAGCTTGGAGCCGAGGTCCGCCTCCAGGAGTCTTCTCTCGATCTCCACCCCGAAGAGCAACGACAGCTCGCCCGAGCCGCGGAGCTCCTCAGAGACCGCGTCGAGCTTTCCAGAGTCGATCGACACCTCGACCTCATCTACGTCGAACGCCACCTAAGTACCGACCGAGAGATCGACGAGCTGGAGGGCCGTGCCGCCGATCTCCAAGCCAAAATCTCGTCCCTTAAAGCCTCCCTCGCGACCGCCCAAGAAACGGAACGTAAAGACGCCCTCCCCAGTGTCGATGAGGCTCCAAGAACGCCGACCGAGGCAGATCCTTCCACTCCGGCCGCCGAGCCCGCGAGCCAAATTCTCTCGGACGTTCGCGCTGCCCGCGCAGAGCTTCTGAGCGCCTCGCCCGAGCCCTTCGAGGAGCGTCTCCTCGCCTATCTCCAGAGCGCCAATTCCGCGCGAGCGGATACTCTCGATTACCTCCACAGCCGCATCTCCTTTGCCGGAGAGGAAACGCTTCTTTCCCGGCTCTCCGAGGCGGCCCCCCTTAACCTCACCTACGTCGAGAGTCTTGAGAGAGACGCTCTGCCGGCTTTTCGCGCCATCCTCGCCGAACCTGCGAGCCCTGAGGCAGGAGAGCTCGACACTTTTCTTACCCGATACCTGGAGCTTGACCGCGCGGCGCTCCAGGCTGCGGCCGGTCAGGCTGAGCTTCTCCCACGCCGAAGCGAGACCAGTGACGAGCTGGATCGCGAAACCACCTACCTCCAGGTGATCGAACAGAGGGCCCAGCTCTATGCCTCCCATTACGAGCGCGAGATTTTGGAGACCCTGGTCGAGCGCGACCCTCGGTACCGCGTCGACCTCGACAGGGTCGAAAGCCGCATCGCCCATTTACAAGAGGGGGAGTATCTCGAATACCTTCCCCGCCCTACCCGCGTCGCAGAGCTTGAGCCGGAGAGCTTTGAAGGACCGAGCGGAGAGTTTCCCCGTCATGTCATCGACGTCGAAATTCTGGACGGGAACGAGACCGAGATCGCCGACGCCTTTCGCTCCAGCGCGCGCTTCTCGCCAGATCCGCCCGTCCTGCTCGCCCCGACGAGAGACGAGCTCCCGGGCCTTGCCGTAGCCTCAAATACCTCCCTTGCCCAATATGCCGCAGCCGAAAGGGCGCTCCGAGATTCAATCCCCGAGACCTATCCGAGCCTCGCGCTTTCCCATGCCGCGGATGCGGTCGCCGCCGAACGGGTCAACCAAGAGCTCTCAACCTTCAATCCCGAGCCCATTCCTCGCGACCTTCCCGAGGAACGGCTGTTGAGCTATCTCGAAACCCGTCTCCAGATCCACGAGGCTCTCGCCGCTCCACCTTCGAGAAACCGCGACCAGTTGGTCGCCGCGCTCGAGGAACGGATCGGAGAGCTCCATCCCGGCGGGCCGGCTCCCGTCAGAGCCGATCTGCCCCGGCTTTTGGAAGAGCATCGGGAGGCCTACCGAGAGGTGGAGGCGCTTTTGAGCGCCTCCGCTTCGGATCCCGGGGCTTTCCGCGCCGCCGTCGCCCGTGCCCTCGACCGCCATGCCGAGCTCGAACAGGTCAGTTTCCACCTCGAGGGCCATCTCCAGGCAAAAAGCCGGGAGCACGCGATTCTCGCGACCCGCCTGGGGCCAGAGGCCGCGGCCGAGAATTCCCACCTCCTCGCCCTCGAGCGCCAGATCGGCAGGATCGAGCCTCTCTATCTTGAGACCCGCATTGAGATCGCCGATCGCGACTTGGAGCTCCTCGAAAGACATCTCCGGGCTCGCCCCTCTTCAGAGACTCTCGACCGCTATACCGAGCTCCTCCAGGATCGAGGGCTCCTCGTCCTCCGACTCCGAGAGGAAAGAAGCGAGCATCGTACCCCGAGAGATCCGGCCGTCGACCTTCGCGCGGCGCGCCAGACGTTTCTCGAAGATCCATCGGAGGCGAGCCTTCGAGGCTACCGCCTGGCGGTCCTCGCCGCGACGGAGTCCGGCGAGCGCGGCTCTTTTGCCCGCGACGTGGCGAATGTCTCGCTGCGCCGGACGGAGCTCCGGGCGGCCCTCCTCGAGATTGAACATCCCGAAGGTCGCTCTCTCCCCTTGCCGGATCGCCAGGCCGACCTCCGGAAAGCGGCGAGCCGCTATGTCGATGCCCGGCAGGGCCTGGCCGACCACGCGCCGCGGCCCCCCCGTCGTGGAACGACCTTCGATTACGCGGCTCATGCGGAGGCAACCCAACTATCCCCTGCCGCCCTCGATCGACTCCGCCGTAAGGCCTACCTCGACTTCAAGAGAAACCCTTCGCCCAACCCCATCACGAAGCCGCGGGCCGTCGAGCCCCATCTTTCGAGAAAGGAGGCCCTACCACGCGCGGTCAAACGTCTTCAGGCGAGGGAGGCGGCTCTCACCGCCCGGCTCAAGGGCATTAAGCGGCTCGGGCAGCGGAAGCCTCCTTCGGAACGCACCACCCTGTCGCCCGAAACCAATCGGCGTCTCGTTTCGAGCATCGACGCCTATCAACAGGCTCTAGCCGATGTCGAGCGCCTCTCGCGTTCGAGAATCCCGCTTTCCCCGAGAGAGTTTTTGAAGCATGCCCATTTCAACCGCCGTCCGCTCCAGGCGCTTGCCGCCTGGACGGGGTACGCCACCCGAAAGGGCGTGCCGCCCTCGCAGATCGGGAGAGCTCTGCGCGCTTTCGGGGTCCCTTTCGTTGCAGGCACCGCCGTCCGGGCCGCGCAGAGCGCTGTTTCCCGCTTCTTTCAGGATCAAGTCCACGAACGCTGAGGAGACCTCATGCGCTACAGGAAACTCCTCTCCGGAGCCGCCATTTCGCTCGTGTCGCTCGCTTTCTTTCTTCTGAGGGTCAACGTCTCGGCGTCTCTTCCACGCGGGCTCTACTGCCGCTTCCCAGGGCGTTCCATCGAGGCCGGTACGCTCGTCGCCCTCTGCCTCCCACCTGAAGCTTCGGCGCTCTACCGCGCCCACGCTCACGCTCCGGCAGGATCTTGTCCGGATCGCCTGCCACCGTTTCTCAAAGCCGTCGCCGCGACCGGCGGGGCCCTCGTCACCTTCGGTCCCGAGGGCCTCCGCGTCGCGGGTGAGCTTCTCCCTCTTTCCGCGCCGCGCCTCTTTGACTCGGCCGGACTTCCCCTGCCGCATGCACTCTACGGTACCTACCGCCTCCCCCCTCGATCTCTCTGGCTCTACGCTCCGCAGCCGTCTTCTTTCGACAGCCGCTACCTCGGTCCTCAACCGACGTCTCTCGTCCTTTACCGTCTCCTGCCGGTCTGGCTTCTCGGGCACTTGCCGCCCTCCTGTCGCCTCCGGCCCTTCTTTCCACGCCTCGAATGGAGCAGCCGCCATGCCTGACCCCGAATCGCTCTACCAACTTCCGACCCTCGTCCGGCGAGAGATGCGCCGGCTCGCCTCTCAGTTGCTTTTTCAGATCGTCGCCTCTCTCGTTCTTTCAAACGTCATCTGGACCCAGACCCTCGCTTCTCGATGGGGCGCTCCGCCTGCGCTTTTCGGCCGGCCGATCCTCCGGCTCGCGAGCTATCCCTCCTGGCCGGCTCTCGCTGTCTCAAGCCTCGTTACGTTTTCCGTCCTCTTCGCGATCTGGAGAAAACCTCTCGCCCGTCTTCCTCTCCTCCCCTTCCTCGTCTTTCCCTGGTATGCCGCTCTGGGACCGATCTTTCCTCCGCTCGGCTATCTTCACTGGCCGAGAGCGCTTCGCCACCATCCGGCTTTGGCCGCCGCTCTCCACCAGGCCTTCCTCCTCGCCACCGGCTTTGCCGCGCTCTCCGCCATTCTTTCTCTCGTCTCCTACCTCGTGGCGCGAAACGCTCTCGAGGAGAGCGGCGACACCCACGGCTCCGCCCGCTGGGCGAGCGCTCAGGAAATCTCGAGCATCGGTTTAGACGATGAGAAGGCCCCCGTCGTTGGCGCCTACGCGCCTCCGGGAGGACGGCCCCGCTACCTCCACGATCCCAACGACCGGCACGCTTTCATCTTCGCGCCGAGCGGCTCGGGCAAATCCTCGGGGCTCGTCATCCCGACCCTTCTCTCCTGGCCCCATTCGGTCCTCGTCTTGGACGTCAAGGCCGAGCTCTGGCATCACACGGCCGGCTACCGGTCGAAGAACCTCGGAAACTGCTGCGTCCGCTGGGATCCGGCATCGCTTAAAAGCGCCAGGAGTAACCCGCTCTTCCAGATCCAGCCCGGCCCCGAGGACGTTGCCGGAGCGATGCTCCTCGCCGACAACCTCGTCGACCCCGACGGAAAAAATCAGCATCGTGACTTCTTTCAGCAGTCGGCCCACCAGCTCCTCGTCGGCCTCATCCTTCACACGCTCTACGCCGAGCCGGAAAAGACTCTCGCTCATGCGGCCCACATCCTCGCCGACAGTGAGCACACCCTCGCCCGGATGCTCGGAGCCGACCACGCGCTCGGCCGCTCGGTCAACGGCGAGAAGCTCCACTGGCTCGACGACGAGAAGAACCGGACCTTGACTCACCCGGTGGTCGCCGATGCCGCCCGCGCTCTTTTGGAGCAGGACCCACGCACCCGTTCGAGCATCGTGGCGACGGCTCAGAGCCACCTCGCCCTCTACCACGACCCTCTGGTCGCCGCGGCGACCGAGACCTCGGACTTCACCCCCTCGGACCTGGTCGACCCGACCGGAGACCCGGTCTCTCTTTACTTGACCGTCGCACCGGCCGAGCTCGTCCGGTTGCGGTCTCTGATCCGGATTCAGCTCAACCAGTTCTGCCAGGCTTTGACCCGCTCTCTCTCCTTCGATCCCGAGGCGAAGAACCGTCCCCTTCTCCTCGTCCTCGACGAGTTCACCGCCCTCGGGCGCCTGGACTTCTTCTCGACCGCCCTCGCCTACCTACGGGGCTACGGGATCCGCGTCTACATCTCGGTTCAGTCCCTCGCTCAGATCCAGGAGGTCTACGGCCAGAATCAGAGCATCACGACCAACTGCGGCGCCCAGGTCGCCTTCGCCCCCAACGACATTCCGACCGCGAAGCTCGTCTCGGAGCTGATGGGCCAGTTCACCGTTCACTACGACCGCCGGTCCGACAGCGGCGGGCTCTTTGTCAGCCGGCCGAACTTCTCGCATACCGACACGTCCCGCTCGCTTCTCACTCCGGATGAGCTTCGCCGGCTGCCGCGAGACGCGGCAATCACCCTCCTCGCGAACCGCCACCCCATCCTCGGCACCTACTTGCCTTACTTCAAAAATCCGACCTATCGGGAGCGCTCCGAGGTCGAGCCTCCGACCGAAACGGCGACGATCAAACACGATTGGACCCACTGGACGAAGTATGTCGACGCCAAGGCTTCGCCGGACGTCCAGAAGATCAGCCCGGGCCGCCCCTCCCGTCCCCCAACGCTCCGAAGCTGAGAGCTGAGAAGGTGACCTTCGGTGGGGAAAGGTCACCTTTCCCCACCTTCCCCGCCCTCCTCGGATTGAGAACATCCCTGACACTAGTTGCCGACATGTTGACTCTTAGTTGTTGACGAGTCGGCAACTAATGGTTTATTGTCTGCGGCCATGGACCGCTCTCCCACGGCGACCCCGTCCGGGCCGCACTTCTCAGAGATCATGGAGCGCCTCTTGGGCCCCGAGGTCTATGCGCTCCTCGCCGATCCCGACGTCACCGAGCTTTACGTCAATCCGGATGGACGGGTCCGCATCGACACCCGCTCGCGCGGCCGCCATGTCACGGACCTCGTCCTTGAGGGAAACCGCACCCGCGCCTTTTTGAACACCGTCTCAAGCTCGCTCGGGACTTCGCTCGGCGAGACCTCCCCCATGCTCGAGGCAGAGCTTCCCCGGGGAACCTTTCGCGGCGCGCGGCTCCAGGGGTTCGTTCCCCCTTGCGTCCCGGAGGCGACCTTTGTCGTTCGGAATCCTCCGGCCCGCGTCTACCGGCTGGACGAGCTGGTCGAGTCCCAGGTTTTAAAAGCCTCCCACCGGGAGGCTCTCCGCCGGGCCGTCCTCGCGCGGGAAAACATCCTCGTCGCCGGCGGCACGAGCTCCGGGAAGACGACCTTCGCCAACGCCCTGTTGGCCGAGATCTCAGAGCTCTGTCCGACCGATCGGCTCCTGATCCTGGAAGACACGATCGAGCTTCAGTGCCTGGCCCCCGACCATCTGGCGCTTCGCACCTGCCCCGGTGTCTCCCTCTCGGACCTCGTGCGGGCGACGCTTCGCGCCTCCCCCACCCGGATCATCGTCGGCGAGGTCCGGGACCACACCGCCCTCGATCTCGTCGACGCCTGGGGGACCGGCCACCCGGGCGGTTGTGCGACGCTCCATGCGACCAATCCAGAAGGCGCCCTCTTCCGGCTCGACCGGCTGGCGCAGAGAAACGGCGTCCCCTCGCAGCTTCCCGAGATCGCTCGAACGATCGATCTCGTCGTCATCACCGCCGGCGACAACCTCGGCCGCCGGGTCACCGACCTCGTCCGCGTCCGTGGGCTCTCAGGCGATCAACCCCGCCTGGAGGCCCTTTGAAAGTGAGATTCATGGCCCTGAGAAACCGCAGTGTCGTCCGCGTCGCCCGCCTCGTTCGCGTCGCGAACCTTGCGATCACCCTCGCCCTCACCGCCCTCTCTCCGGCCTTCGCCGGCACCGGGGGCGACACCATGCCGTGGAACGGACCGATCGACAAGATCGTCAACAACCTGACCGGTCCGACCGCCAAGGCCGCCTCGATCCTCCTCTTCGTCATCGCTGGCATCGTCTGGGGGACGAGCAATCACGAGCGCGGCGCAAACCGACTCTTCCAGGCTCTCATCGCCGCGGCGATCCTCCTTGCCGCCCCGACCATCCTCGACACCCTGGGCATCACCGGGGCTCTTCTCTAGAGCCATGCGGCCGCTCCACCAGAGCCTCACCCGTCCGATCCTTCTTGCCGGGGCGGCTCCCGCCTTCCTCGCTTTCGAGGTCATGGCCGGAGGCGCCCTCTACGTTTCGATCGGACCCCGCTTGCCGGCGCTCGTCGCCTTGGGGCTCCTCGCGACCGTCGTTCATCCCGTCGCCGTCTGGCTGACGGGCCTCGACCCCCTCTGTCTCCAGGTCTATCTGCGGAGCCTCGGCCAGGATTTCTATCCGGCGAAGCCCGATCTAAACGCCCGCGCTCGGGCCGTCCAGCCTTCGATTCCCCACGTCCGCTGATGCTCGACTCGGCACTCCTTTTCGCCGCAGGGGCGGCGACGCTTGCGGCTCTCGCACGCCTTCGTGAGCACCGAACCGCGCCCGCGGGTCTCTCTGACCTCTTGCCCTGGGCCTTTCTCGTCGCCGAGCGGCCCTCGATCGTCGTCACCAAGGATGGGAGTTTTTTAACCGGCTGGACCTACCGGGGACCCGACACTTCCTCGGCGACGGAAGAGGAGCTCGCGCATCTTTCAGAGCGCATCAACCGCGCTCTTCTGCCCTTGGGCGACGGCTGGATGATCCATGCCGACGCCTTACGGACGCCGGCAGCCGGCTACGCCCCGGACGGGGCCTTCCCGGACCCCGTGACGCGCCTCCTCGACGAGGAACGCCGCGTCGCCTATGACGCCCAGAGCGCTCATTTTGAGACCGCCTACTACTTGACTCTCACCTACCGGCCCGCTCCGGAGCTTTTCGCCAAGCTCGCGGCCCGCTTCGTACAGGCCGCTCCCAAGGAGGCGGACTGGACCGACGGTCCTCGACTCGTTTCGCGAGCAGGCGCAGCTCCTGGAGAACCGCCTCAAAGCGGCTCTCGATGTCCGCGCGCTCGACGCCGCCTCTCTCCTTACCTACCTCCACACCTCCGTCACCGGCCTCTCTCACCCGGTCCGGCCGGAGGCTTCCTATCTCGATTTTCTCCTCGCGAGCCAGGACGTCTTAGGCGGCTGGGCTCCCCAGGTGGGCGACCTCCATTTGAGAGCCATCGCCATCACCGGCTTTCCCGCCGCGACCAAACCCGCTCTTTTGGACGACCTCGCGCGGCTTCCCTACGCCTTCCGGTGGTCGAACCGGTTGATCTTTCTCTCGACCCATACGGCCAACTCGCGGATTCGTCGCCTGCAGCTCGGGTGGTTCCGGAAACGTCGCTCCCTCGGCTCCTGGCTCGGCCAGATGGTCAACAAGAACCCGACCGCCGACGAGCAGCGGACCGACGCTCTCTTCCGCGACGCGGACGCCGACGACATGGTCTCAGACGCCGCGGCGGCCGCGGCCGAGAACTCCTCGGGCTCGGTCCGCTTCGTCCACTACACGACGTCGATCGTCGTCTTCCACCGTGATCCCCAGCGGGCCGACCAGATCTCGACCGAGATCGTCAAGCTCGTCAACGACCGCGGCTTTGCCGCCCGGGTCGAGTCGGTCAACACGATCGACGCCTGGCTTGCCTCGCATCCAGGAAACGGCCACGCCAACGTCCGCCGCCCCTTGGTCCATAGCGCCAATCTAGCGGACCTTCTTCCTGTCACCAGCGTGTGGGCGGGACTCGCCCATAACCCTTGTGGATTCTTTCCTCCGGCAAGCCCACCGCTCCTTTTTGCCGGGACGACAGGCTCGACCCCGTTCCGGCTCAACCTCCACCACCAGGACGTCGGCCATACGTTGGTCGTCGGGCCGACCGGGGCGGGCAAAAGCACGCTCGTCTTGACCCTTGCCGCGCAGTTTCTCCGCTATCCCGACTCCTCGGTTTTTCTCTTCGACGTCGGCTACAGTTCTCGCCTCCTGGGGCTTGCTGCCGGCGCTCAGCACTACGACATCGCAACCTCCGTACCACTCGCCTTCCAGCCGCTCGCGACGATCGATTCAGAGTCCGAGCTCGCCTGGGCGACCGACTACCTGGAGCTTCTCATCTCGCTCCAGGGGGTCGAGCTGACCGCACCCCGGCGCTCCGCGCTCTCCCGAGCGCTCGAGCTGATCGCCTCCTACCCGGTCAGGAACCGGACTTTGACCGAGCTTTTCGTTCAACTCCAGCACTCGGATCTTCCCGATGCTTTGAGGCCCTACACCTCCGGGCATCTGCGCCATCTGCTCGACTCCGATCACGACGACCTCAAAACCGGCCGCTTCCAGATCTTTGAGCTCAAGCATCTCCTCGACATGGACGAGAAGGCGCTTCTGCCCGTCCTGACCTATCTCTTTCACCGGGTCGAGCAGCACCTCTCGGCCGGCCGGCCGACTCTTCTCATCATCGAGGAGGCGTGGCTCCCCCTCATGAAGTCGCTTTTCGCCCAGCGCATCCGCTCCTGGCTTCTTACCTTGAGAAAGCAGAACGCTTCGGTTGTCCTCGTGACCCAGAGCCTTTCGCAGCTCTATGCCTCCGAGCATCGCCACGTCTTTATCGAGAGCTGTCCGACCCGAATCCTTTTGCCCAACCCCGACGCCGAGAGCGCGGGACACGCGCCGCTCTACGCCGATCTCGGGCTCTCACCGGCGGCGATCGCTCTTCTGGCCAAGGCGACCCCCAAGCGCGACTACTACTTCACGAGCCCGGCCGGCCAGCGTCTCTTCCAGCTCGATCTGGGTCCTGCCGCCCTCTCCTTCCTCTCGGCGGCCGAGGGGATCAGCCTCCAGGAGACCGTCGCCCGCGCCGAGGCCCTCCGCGCGCGGGATCCCCATACCTGGCCCGCCCAGTGGCTTCGCGACCGCGGCCTTGCCGCATGGGCCGACCGTTACGTCCAACTCAAAGGAGCCCTCTCATGAGGAAACGCCGCACTCCGCTCCGGCTCGCTTGCGCTCTCCTGGTCTTTCTCTTTCTTCTGCCGGGGGCGCAGCCTGCCCACGCGATCATCCCGGTCACCGACGCCGTCCACATCGCCGTCAACCTCTACTACCACATCCTCAACTACGCCCAGTTCATCGAGCAAATCGTCCAGCAGTACACACAGATCAAGAATCAAATCGAGCAGATCAAGAACGAGTACCAGTCGCTCAAGAAGCTCGACGTCCGCAACTGGCGCGAGGTCTACGACCTCATCTCCTACATGGATTACCTGATGCGCCAGGGAAAGGCTCTCGCCTATAGCCTCGACAATGTCCTGGAGACCTACAACGCGACGTTCCCGGGCTACCAGCCCTGGAAAATCTACGGCGATGAGAGCCAGCTTCAGAGCCGAAGCGCCTTGGATACGTTTGGCAATACCCTCCGTGCCCTCCACCAGGACTTCCAGCACGACATCAACGACCAGCTTCTCTTGGAGCGCATCAAAGGCCAGGTCGACGCCGCCCAGGGCCCCCAGCAGGCCCTGGAGGCCTTGAACAGCCTCCAGACCTTCAACGCCCAGGAGCTTTCCGTCACCAAGCGGACGCTTGCCGCGACCGCCAACCTCCACGCCGTCTTCTATGCCCACGAGCTCAACCGCGAAGCCCAATCGGAAGCCACGTTCCGGCAGGTCCCTGACGAACTCCCTCGCCCAGCCCGGCCCCACCTCGCCCGGCTTTTCCTTCCAACCGTCCTGGTCGCGGTACGGAGGCTAGATCCGTGCGCCGAACGATTCTGCTCCTCTCTTTCCTTGTCGTTTCAGCCGTCGTGCTCCTGCCCGCCGCGGCGCACGCCCAGGTCTTTGACGACGTCCAGCACGCCTATGACACGGCGAGCTCTCAATGGCTGGAACGCCTCTTGCCGGTCGCGCAGCACACCTTTGCCGGGCTCGCGATCATCGAGCTTGCCGTCTCGGCTCTCCTCTGGGGGCTGCGCCGGACTTCTTTGGAGCAGCCTCTGCGCCAACTTTCTCTTGAAGTTTCTTGTCCTCTCCTTTTGCTACACGCTCATCACCTTCTTTCCTCTCTGGGTGCCGGCGATCACCCACGGTTTTGAAACCGCCGGCCAGATCGCCTCCGGCTCGACGACGGTCAACCCGACCCAGGTCTTAGAGGACGGCGAGCAGCTTTCGATCGAGATTCTCCTCGGGGCCAACGACTACGGTCTCTTCACCCACCCCGCCGCGAGCCTTGTCTCGATCCTCCTCGCTTTCTTGGTCTGGCTGTCCTTCGCGATGATCTCGGTTCAACTCCTCCTGGTCCTCGTCGAGTCGTACGTCGTCCTCTCGACCGGGGTTCTGTTTTTAGGCTTCGCCGGCTTCCGAGCGACGGCGCCGCTCGCCGACAACTACATCCTCTACGCCGTCCGGGTCGGCATCAAGATTTTCTTCCTCTATGGCCTGGTCGCGGTCGGCACGACGCTCGTCCCCCACTGGCAGACGCTCGCGACCGGCGCCTCGAGCTCCGCCTACCCGGCCAATTTGAAACCAGCCTACGAGGTCGTCGCCGGCGCCCTCACCTTCGTCTTCCTGGTCTGGCGGATTCCCGCCTCTGCCGCGGGAAACCTGACCGCCAACGCTCACCTGCGCCTCGCCGAGGCGATCCGCGGTCACGTATGAAGCCCGAGCCGACTTTCTTGGACGGACGTCGTGCCTTCGAAGGCACCTACTCCGATCTCGCCAAGGGAAAGCGCAACTGGCAGCTTTCTACCTTCGCCTGTTTGGCGCTCCTGCTCTTTGAGACCGCGACTCTCTGCCGCTTGAGCCTCACCTCTCGCATCACGCCCTACGTCGTCGAGGTCGACAAGCTCGGCCGAGCGGTCGCCTTCGGTCCCGCCGAGCCGATCCGAAAGACCGATCACAGGATCATCGTCGCCGAGCTCACCCGCTTCGTTTCGAGTGTCCGCACCGTCTACCCCGATCCCACGGCGCAGCGCGACGCGCTTCTCCGGGCCTACCAGTACGTCACGGCCGACGCCCGCGCGTTTCTCGACGGCTACTTCGCCGACCCCGCCCACGATCCGCGCCTCCTCGCCCAGACCGCCACCCGAAGCGCCGACGTCGAATCGGTCCTCCAGCTGCCGGGCTCGAACACCTGGAAGGTTCTCTGGACCGAGACGACCAACCCCCGTCTCGGCGCTCCCACGCAGACCGCGTGGGAGGCCTATCTCCATATTCAGCTTCAGCCCCCGTCGCAAGCCGATCGCATCCAGGCCAACCCCCTGGGCATCTGGGTCCAGAGCATCACCTGGTCCCAGATCGCCTCTTCCGCCCCGAAAGGAGCACGCCCCTCATGAAGTGCAGCGCTCTCGCTCTTGCCCTCGTTCTCTCGATCCTGCGCCCCGGCGCCTCTGTCGCCCAGGAGATCTCCCCGCCGAACGGGGACCTCGCGGCCGTAGCCACGCCGCCATCGACCACTTCGATACAGCCCGCATCGGCGACGTCGTCGACGTCGCCGATGCCGTCGATGCCGTCGACACTGCCGACTTCGTCGTCCGTTCCGGCCGACGATCCGGACGGCGCGCTCGCCTCGATCGACGCCTTCAAGGCTGGGACTCGTCCGCCCGTCATCGAGCGACCCGGCGTCACCCTGATCCCCTACGGCTATGCCGCGGCGACTCTCCACTGCGCGCCGCTCCGGGTTTGCGCGGTGGAGCTCGCCCACGGCGAGCAGGTCCTCCACGTCGCGACCGGCGACTCGGAGCGCTGGGCCGTCCAGCCCGCCGCGACGGGTGCCGGCGGCGCGACGCCGCTTCTCTTCGTCAAGCCCTCGGCCTGCAACGTGACGACGAACTTGGTCGTCACGACGGACCGCCATGTCTATCAGCTCCTCTTGGACAGCCCACCGTGCGATGAGGCCGCCGATCGCGGTTACAACCCGCATCTGCCCTACACCCCGCTCGTGCGCTTCTACCACCCGAACCAGTTTGTCGAGACCTGGAGTCGAGCCAACGCTCGCGCAGCCGATGCCGCCGATGCCGACGCCAAGAGCGTTCCGCTCGCTGGCGGAGCCGACTTGGACGCCCTCCATTTCTCCTACACCTGGCACCCCGAGCATCGCTTTCCCTGGCAACCGGCCCAGGTCTTCGACGACGGCGTCCACTGCTACATCCACCTGCCGAGCCGGCCCAAGGACTTAGAGGCCCCGGTCCTCGCGGTCCTCGACGATTCGGGTAAGCAGACCCTCATCAATTACGCCGTCCGCGGCGACTACTACGTCACCGACCGGCTCTTCCACCGTGCCGTCTTCCTCTTGGGCGATCGGCGCCTCGTCCTCGAGCGCCACCCCCGCTGATTTGGCCCGCCTGCCCTCTGGAGAGCTCAAAGCCATGCCCGATACCGTTTTGACCCCGACTCCGCGGACCCCGCGCCGGCTCAACAGCTTCGCTCTCATTCTGCTGAGCCTTGCCGGCGCTCTTCTTCTTGCAACCGTCGTCTACTTCGTGAGCCAGCGGCCGGCTCCTCCTGCGCGGGTGGTCGCTCCTCCCCACCCCGACGCCGAGACGGCAGAACCCGCGTTTCTTCACCATCCCCCCCAGTCTTCCCCCGCGCCAGCCGGGCCGGGAGCGCCCAGGATCTCCGGTCCCGACCCTGCCGAGCTCGCCGCTTTGGAGGCTTTTTCCCGGGGGCAAGGCTCCCCCGGGGCTCTCCCGCCCGGGTCTCAATCCAACGGATTCGAGCCCGGTCTTTCGGGCTCGGCTCCGGCTTCCTCGTCAGGCCCTCCGTACCCGCAGGGGGCGCCCTACGGAGCGTCGGCGGGCTACGCCTCTCTACCTCCCAGCGCTCCCGCCGATCCTCGCCGTGAGGCCTACCAGCGGGCCCTTCACGCACCGATGTCGATCTCTTCGCCCTCTCCCGCAGGCGCGGCCGCCGCGGGCTCGCCTCCCGGGCTGCCGGGCTTTTCTCTTCCTTCTTTTCCGTCTCTCCGGATCCCGGGCCTGACGGAACCGCTCCCGGTAGAGGCGCCGCGGGACACCGCGCCGCCTGCCCAGGACCCGACGGCCGCTTTTCTTGCGAGCTCGCGTACCCCGAGGGAGCCGACACTCGCCGTTACCGTCGATCCGCCAGTCTCGAGGACGCAGCTCGATGCCGGCTCTCTCATCCCCGCCGTTCTCGCGACCGGTATCAACAGCGACCTCCCCGGCGACCTGGTCGCCCAGGTCACAAGAGACGTCTTTGACAGCCGCACGGAGCAGCGGGTCTTGATTCCACGGGGCTCGCGGCTCCTCGGCCGCTACCAGAACCAGGTGGCGGCGGGGCAGAAGCGCCTCCTTGTCGCCTGGGACCGATTGATCTTCCCGGACGGCTCGTCGCTTCGATTCCCGGGACTCCCCGGCACCTCGCCCTCGGGTGAGGCCGGTCTCCCGGGTTCGGTCGACAACCACCTCCCCACCGTCTTCGGCTCGGCTCTTCTTCTCTCACTTTTAAGCGCTGGGGTTCAGCTGTCGCAGCCTCAGCAGTCGGCGACCTTCGGCCAGGCCGCCTCCGCGGGTCAGATCGGCGCCGCGGCGCTCGGCCAGGAGCTCTCGACGGTTTCAACCGAGATTCTCCGCCGGGGGCTCGCCATCGCTCCCACCCTTCGCATCCCTTCAGGCACCGAGTTCGAGGTCTTCGTCCGCGCCGACCTCGCCCTCCATCCCTACCGCTGACGACCATGGACTGCCCCGAATACTCGCTGGCCGAGATCGCTCCCGATCCCAACCAGCCGCGAAAGGTTTTCTCTGAGCCTCAGCTCGAGGAGCTCACCGAGAGCATCAAGGTCCACGGTGTGCTCCAACCGATCGTCATCACCAGGAATCCCGATACTTCGGGCACCTCAGAGATTCCCTACCTCATCCTCTATGGGGAGTGCCGCTACCGGGCCTCGGTCGCCGCCGGCTTGAAAACCATTCCGGCGCTCCTCGAGGAGGCTCCGCTCGACCCGGCCGAACGGCTTTTGCGGCAGCTGGCGGAAAACGAAGCCCGCCAGAACCTCTCGCTTTTAGAACGCGCGGAGGCCTTGAGTAACCTCCTGGAGACCAAAGGCATCTCCCGCCAAGACCTCTGCGAGAAGCTCGGAAAATCGAGAGCCTGGCTCACCAAGATGCTCTCGATCGCTTCTTTCCGAGGGTTTGCCCGCCAGGCCGTTTCGGCCCAAACGATCGCCCGGATGGACACCGCGCTTCGCTTCGCCCGACTCCCCGAGTCTTCTCAGAAAGCCCTTCTCGGCAACTCTCGCTCGAAGTCGCTTCCCATCACCGCCGCAACCGTCGCCTCTGCCGAGGAAAGGCACCGCCGGCTCGAGCAGGCAAAGACCTCGGAGGTGACGACCCTCCGGGTCGAGCTCGCTCTGCCCGAGCTCCACCACCTTCTCTCTCTCGCCGGCCTTCCTTTGGAGCCCACGCTCCAGGGGGCGGCCGACGCTCTTAGAACCTACCTGCTCGCGCAGGTCTCCCAGGAGACTCCTTCATGACCCGTAGGCCCCTGGCCCTCGTTGCCATCGCTGCCCTCGTTTTCTCCCTGTTCTTTCTTGCCCTTCCGGCTTTCGCCGAGCAGGCCGCCTTCACCCATTACTTAGGCTTTGACGACACCAACGGCAATGGCCAACTCGATTGCGGGGAGCCGGTGACGATCCAGACCGGCTACTTCGCTCGAAACGGCGCTCCCAAGACCGCCGGAACGATCAAGGCTCCCACCTCCTCAGCCGTCAACCTCGCCTACTTAGGGGGCTCGGCCTTCGTCGCTCCCGACCAGGCCGCCGGCTGCTTCGCCGAGGTGACGACCGGGCTCGATCCGCACGACACGACCTTCACCGCCGCCTTCGTCTGCGATCCCGCGATGTCGAACCCTCCCGACCAGACCTTCATCTCGGTCATCTACAAGGCAATCTACGTCGCGAGGGCCGGTAGCCCCGGCTTTACCTCCTCGGTCCTCGTCACCTCCGGGGAGAGTCCCGACCTGACGGCGACCGAGCCCCAGACCTTCCCGACCGCGACCTGCTCCGGGCCCGCGACGCCTCTCAAGGTGACGAAGACCGCCTCCGGCAATGCCGTTCCCGGATCTCCCCTCACCTTCCAGGTGACCGCGACGAACGCGAGCTCTTTGGGCGTCGGCGGCGTCGAGCTCATCGACACTGTCCCTCCCAACACCACCTTCTCGCCATCGCTTTCGAGCCCGGGTTGGGCCTGTGTCCCCAACGCCGGGCCCGGCTCGGTCTGCCGGAATCCGATCGGCAACATCCTCGGGAACGCTTCGGGAAGCGCAGTCTTTGCCGTCATCGTCTCGACCCCGCTCGCCGCCGGCGTCAAGACGATCCCCAATACCGCGTGTGTCTCTGAAGGCCCTACCCAGGTCGACGACTGCGCGAGCGTCTCGGTGCCCACGGTGGGGACGCCCATCCTCGCTCTCACCAAGTCCCTCGTCTCCGGCACGGGCACCCCGGGGGCGACGCTCGTCTTCAACGTCGCGGTCCGAAATACCGGCAACCAGGGGGCAGGAAACGTCATGCTCACCGAGACCGTCCCCAACTACACGACGTTTCTCGGTTCGGCGAGCGATCCGGGTTGGGTCTGCCAACCCTCCGGGGCTTCCGGATCGAGCTGCTCTCTCGCCGTCGGCGCCCTCCAGGCGGGCTCCAACCGCTCGACTCGCTTCGCCGTCGTCCTCGACAGCACTCTCCCGGCGGGGGTTCTGTCGACCGCCAATACCGCCTGTGCCGAGTCGACCGACGCCTCGGGCGACTGCCACTCGGTGACGATCCCGACCGCCGGGGTGCCGGCGCTCAATATCGCCAAGACCTTGACCTCCGGAGACGGGACGCCCGGGACGACGCTCCTCTTCGCCGTGGCGGTCCAGAACACCGGAAACCAGGGAGCGACCCTCGTCACCCTGACCGAGACGGTACCCGGCCATACCGTTTTTGATCCGACGAAGAGCGATCCGGCCTGGGTCTGCACGTCGCCCGCGGCCGGCTCGAGCTGCACTCTGTCTCTTCCCAGCCTCGCCGCCGGGATCTCGCGGACCGCGAGCTTCGCCGTCACGGTCGACAACCCCCTTCCCGCGGGGATCTTGAATCTCTCGAATACCGCTTGCGCCACGGCGTCCGGGGTCTCGATCACCTGCTCGACCGTTCCCGTCACCCCGAACGCCGCGGCGAGGATCGCCCTTACGAAGACCTATGGCTCGGGCCCCATTCACCCCGGCGATCACATCTCCTTCACTCTGACGGCGACGAACACCGGGAACGAGGACTCCCAACCCCTGACCTTGACCGATACGGTCCCGCCTTATACGTCCTTCGACCTCGCCGCCTCCTCTCCGGGTTGGGCCTGCAGCCCCAACACCTCGGCGGGCTCGACCTGCACGCTCGCTCTCCCCGGGATCCCGGCTGGCGGAAGCCTGACCCGCTCGGCCGCCTTCCTGGTCTCGACTCTCCCTCCCGGCGTCTCTCAGGTCGCCAACACCGCCTGTGTCGCCGAGTACTCGCCGGTCGAGACGAGGACCCGGGTCTCCTCGACCTGCTCCCAGGTGATGACCCCGCCCGAGGCGAAGCTCGCCTCGACTCTCACCGCTCTCCCCAAAGACACCAACCACAACGGCGCCGCCGATCCCGGCGAGACGCTCTCCTACACGCTTGAGATCCATTGCACCTCGGCGACGGCCGCGACCGGCCTCGCGATCACGCCTCACTTGGACCCCAATCTCCACTTCGTTCCCGGGTCGGTCGTCGCCTCGGCAGGGACGATCGCGACCGGCAACGGCCCGTCCGATACCTCCTTCCAGGTCGACGTCTCAAGCCTCGCCCCTGGAGGCTCGATCACCGTCACCTTCGACGCCGTGATCGATCCCGCGGCGAAGGTCCGGAGCGTCGCGACCCAGGCGCTCACCGCCGGCACCAACTTTTCTCTCGATGCCTCCGACGATCCGGCGACCGCGGCGCCGGACGATCCGACCGTTACGCCGCTCTCGGTTCCGTTCGTGACCGAGATCCCGACGCTCAACACCTGGGGGCTCCTCTCGCTGGTTTTGTCTTTGGGCTGCGCCGGGACGGGCGCCCTCTGGAAGTACCGCCTGTGAGCCGGCCGACTCTCCTCGAACGCGTGCGAGAGGCCGTCGACGCTCTTCACTCGGCCGAGGAGCAGCAGCTTGCTCTCCCCTCTGCCGCGGCTTCCCTCGGGAAGCCGGTCGGAGAGCTCCTCCTCGATCTTGTAGTCCATGCGGGAGCCATCCATCAGCTGTCCGTTTCGCCGAGCGCGGCCGAGCGCCTCCTCCGGGAGGCGCACTGCGCCGAGGCCTCGATCCTTCTCGCTCTGATCGCGGCCCATCCGACGACCCATGCCTGAACTTGAAGCGGCCGGGAGGAGCTGCCTCCCGGCCGCCGCTTTCGTCTACCCCATGCTCTTGAGCCGCATCGCCGCCGCCTTCCGGCCTTTCGACTTCGACCCGGTCGAATTCTTGCCGCCTCTTCTCGAGGCGCACTTTCCGGGCCTGGGAGAGCACTCGCTTCGGACGGCCCTCGCCGCCGACATCCTCGCCCGCGAGATCGGTCTTTCCGCCTCCGAGCGGATCGCCCTCCGGCTCGGCGCCCTCTATCACGACGTCGGGAAGCTCCTCGTACCGACAGAGCTTCTCGCCACCTCCCGGGAGCTTCTCCCCTTGGAGCTCGCCCTCGTCCGCCGGCATGTCGCCCACGGCCTCCGGCTCGTGCGACACGCCCGCCTTCCCCTCTTCGCCTACGACGCCATCGCCCACCACCACGAGCGCTGGGACGGGCTGGGCTACCCCCTGGGGCTCGCCGACCAGCGAATCCCCCTCTCTGCTCGTCTCGTTGCGGTCGCCGACGTCTACGACACGCTCCGGAGCTGTCGCCCTTACGGCCCCGTCTTCTCCCGGGACGAGGCCCTGGCCGAGCTCGCCCGAGTCTCCGGCCGGCAGCTCGACCCTGACATCGTTTCCTTCGCTCCTTCGCTTTCGGAGGCCTGACCACCCGTGAACATCACCGCCCGTCTACTGCGCTTCGCCTTGGCGCTCGCAGCCATCGGCTCGCTCGTCGTGACTCAGCTCGACGCCCAGGGGACCTCCCACCAGCAGAACCCGACCGTCGTCTTTCCCGGCCCCGGGACTTACGACGTGACCCTGACCGTCTGTAATGCCGCCGGCTGCTCTCAAAAGACCAAGACGATCACCGTCCTCGACCCGGTCCCCCGGGTCGCCTCGGCTCTCGCTCAGCCCACTCCCGTCCCGATCGGCCAGACGGTAACGCTCTCGGCCAAAGCGACGGGCAAGCCCCCGATCGCCTTCCACTGGACGATCACCTCGCCCTCGGGCTCGGTGACGCTCCTCGACGGCAACCCCGCCACCTGGTCGACCGCCCGGCTCGCGCCGGGGGCCTACTCGGTTGACCTGCGTGCCGACTCGCCCTCCGGCGTCGCGACGGTCCATGCCGGGACCGTCGTCCTCGTCCCGGACTCCCCGGCGAGCTTCTGGACTCTCCCCAAGCCCTGCCGCTTGCTCGACACGCGGTCGACCGCGCCCCTTCTTTCGACCGACCCTCCACGGGTCTTCTCGATCGCCTCGACCGTCGCCTGCCCGATCCCCTCGACCGCCGTGGCGATCGCCGCGAACGTCACCGCCGTCAGCCCCACAGGGCCGGGTTACTTCGTCCTCTTCCCCGGCAACTACTATCCGCCGGCGACGTCGACCGTCTCGGTCGATCCCCGGCGACAGGCCTTGTCGAGTTTCACCGTTCTCCCGGTCTCAACCGATGGCTATGCGACCCTCGCCGCCCGCTTCGGAAGCCCCGTCCAGGCTAGCGCCCATCTGATCTTGGACGTCTCGGGATACTTCGCTCCTTCGCACCCGCCGCCCCCCGTCGCGCTTCGCTTCGACTCGCCTCTCTGCCCGTCCTTTTGTATCTTCCCGGCGGGGATCCCGCTTGCCCTCCACTACCAGGTCGTGGGCTCGCCGACCGTCTATCGCTACGACTGGACCGGGAGCGGCCCTTTCTCGCGGATGAGCTCTTCTCCGCTTGCCTCCTTCACGTTCGCGACGCCGGGCTACTACGGGCCACGGCTCCAGGTCGCCGGCGCCACCGGCTCCCCGTCAACGGTCAGCTTCATGCCTGCGATTCTCGCGACCACCCCCGTTCCCTCTGCCGCTCCTCCGGCCCCTTCCGGGGTCCGCGCGAGCTTCCTCGGAATGGTTCCGGCCGATCCTCTCGACCCTCGGGAGCACGCCCCGGTGCCGACCTTCGCTGTCGTGGTCGCGAGCCCTCCTGGCGGCTCGCTCTTGGGCTGGAACGTCTACTTCTCGCTCGACGGCGCTCCGTTCGCCCTCCAGACCTCCCTGCCTCCCGACCTTCCGGCCGGCACGCCTCTTCGTATCCCGCCGTGGGATCCCGCACACCATTCCGCCAGGATCGCGCTCGCCGCGATCAACTACGCGGCCCAGGGGCATCTCTCCACTCCCATATCATTGACCTTTCCCAGCTCCGGCCTTCAGTTGTTCTCGAAAACGTCATACTCGTTGAAGGTGGATGTGCCTTGAACGACTCTCTTTCATCCCTGACCGGCGCTCTCGCGGCCCTTCTTGAGGTTCCGGCACTCGCCGAAAGCCTCAAGCGGAGCGTCGAACTCGCGCACACCCTCACCGTGTCGGTCGGCGAAGCGAACCTACCTCCTGAGGTACGGCCCGAGGTCCCCCGGATTGCGGCAGCGGTGGCGCTCGCACCCTCTTTGACAGAGCTCATGAGGTTCGCTGATGTGGTTGATTTCAGAGACCTCAACGAACACGAGTTCGCCTACCTCGAGGGCGTCTCCATCAAGACCGTTCGCCGTTGGCGGACGGACGGCACCGGCCCCGAGTACCGGTGTGAAGCGGGCGTCTCTTACCCGCTCCGATGGATATGGGAGTGGCGTGAGAGGGGTCGCCAGCGAATGACGTCGCAAAAGATGGGCCGTGGGTGGAGGCCGTAGGGATGGGAGGGACGCCGACCTGCTGGCTGGGATGGCACGCTCTTCCCGATAGAGTTACAAGGCGAAGCCGAGCGCCACGTCCCCTCCCGAAGGGAATTTCCCCGGAGTTGACACCTGGTCCAGGCAAACGGTGCGGGAAGGGTTATCTCGGGATCTGTTTTTGCCGTGTGGATCGTCGTCTCATATGATTGGCGGAGTGCTCGGCTGATCCAGGAGAATTGGCTATCAATGGCCTCATAGAGCCCCGGGCGAAGCGGAAGACCGATTCTTGTTGCCGTTTGAGCTCACGCAAGACGTACGCCACGAAAAGCCATGCCGAGGGCAAAGTGCCAATACTTGGCGCTCGACCGCTTGTCCCCTCGGGGATTGGACAATGTCATCGCGGTCGTGTGGCCCGCGGTGGCCTACGCCCTGAGCCTTCTGGGGCGCTCTCACTGCCTAGTGACCCGGAAGAGCATGGTCCCGGTGGAGGTCGGCCTCCTCCTGGGGATCTTCGGTCGCCTCTTCGCCACCCGTGTGCTCGCCCGGCTGCTCTAGGGCGTCGAGTCCAACGACCCCGCGACATTCGTTTCGTCCCCGGCCTTCTGGCCTCGGTGACGCTCCACGCCAACTGTCTGCCCGCCCGGCACGCTAACCTGCAGGTGGCGCTGAGCCGGGAGTAGAGATAAGAGTAGATCTTGCTCAATTTGAGAAGTAGAATCTGACCCGCGGTTGAACGCCCGGATCACAGAGATTGCCGTCGCCCCTACCGAATGGAGCTGCCATGGACATCTTGCGACAGGATCTGCGCCAGGCCCTGAGGCGCCTCGCAAAAAGCCCCGGATTCACCCTCGTTGCGATCCTCACCCTAGCTCTCGCCATCGGCGCCAACACGGCGATCTGGAGCCTCGTCAACGGTCTCCTGCTCCGGCCTCTGCCGTTCCCCGAGCCCGACCGCCTCATGCAGGTATTGCGCTGCTCTCCCCTATTGAGCGCGGATGAGATCTCCATTCCCCGGTTCTTGTACTGGCGCGGTCACGCCCGGACCTTCAAATACCTCACCATCTATGACTTCTATGGATCGGGCTTCAACCTGGCCGGGAGCGGCCTACCCGAACGCCTTGTGGGCTCGCAGGTGAGCCGAGACTTTCTGAGTGTACTCGGCATTCAACCTACCCTCGGCCGTGACTTTCGCCCCGAAGAGGATCGCCCCGGCGCCCACCGCGTGGTCCTCCTCTCGCACGGGTTGTGGAGCCAGCGCTTCGCTCAGGACCCTCATGTCCTCGGTCGCGAGTTGCGTCTGAACGATGAGAGTTACACGGTCATCGGCGTGATGCCGGCCACTTTCCACTTCCCGGCCAAGGCGCAGCTCTGGACGCCGCTCCAGATCGACCCGGCCAGCCGCGAGAAGGCTAGCCATCTGTTTGTGGCGGGACGCCTGAGCCGGGGGATCAGCGTCCGCGCGGCGGGAGCGGCGATGGCCGTCACCGACCACCAGTTCCACGTCGCCTTCCCCGAATTCGCCTTTGGTTCCCTTCAGAACTCCGCCGTTCGGCCGCTCCGGGAGCGCCTCTACGGCCAGATCCAGCCCGCCCTGCTGGTACTCATGGCCGCCGTCTTCTCGGTCCTCCTCATCGCCTGCGTCAACCTCGCCAACCTGCAGATCGCCCGCGCCGCAGCACGCCGACGGGAGATCGCCATCCGGAATGCCCTCGGGGCCGGCGCTTCACGGATCGTACGCCAGCTCCTGACCGAGAGCCTGCTCGTCGCCTTCGTCGGTGGCGCCGCCGGACTGCTCGTCGGAGCGACGCTCATCCCGCTCCTCGTCTCCTTCTCCCCCGCCGAGATCGATCTGCTGACGCCGATTCAGATCGACGCCGGCGCCCTCGCCTTCACCGCCGGCCTGGCACTCCTCTCCGGCCTGCTCTTCGGCCTCGCTCCGGCCTGGAGCGCTGCCCGCTCCGGTCCTCACGACGCGATCCAGGAAGGTAGCAGCCGTGCGGTCGGCGGCCGCCACGGGATGCGTGTTCGCCGCCTCCTGGTGGTGATCGAGGTCGCCCTGTCCCTCGTCCTCCTCACCGCCGCGGGCCTCCTCATCAAGAGCTTTTCTGGCCTGCTCGAGACCTCCCCAGGCTTCGCACCCGACCATGTGCTGACCGCCCAGCTCTCCCTTCCGACGGAACGCTACGGCACCCCGGCCACGCTCGACCGTTTCAACCGCCAGGTGCTCGCCAAGGTGACGGCGATTCCAGCGGTCACCCACGCGGCTTTCGTCAACGATCTGCCCATCGAGGGCGGGGTGCATATGCCCTTCACCATCGAAGGACGCTATCTCGGCAAGGGGAGCACCGAGGGCACCGGTCTTGCAGAGTACCGCGCGGTCACCGCCGACCTCTTCACCACTCTCCGCATCCCACTCGCCGTCGGCCGCGGCTTGACCACCGCCGACCGCCTCGGTGCCCCCGGAGTAGCGCTGATCAATGAGGCCGCGGTCCACCGCTTCTGGCCCCAGGGTGGCGCGCTCGGCGCCCGCATCACGATCGGTCAGCCTTTCTCGCCCGAGATCGCCGACCCGGCACCGCGGACGATCGTCGGGGTAGTCAAGGACGTCCGCGAGATGGGGTTAAGCAAAGAGATTCCGCCGATCGTCTACCTGCCGATGTCCCAGATGCCCCTCTCCCTCACCGCCATGATGACCGCCTTCCAGCCGATCAACCTCCTGTTGCGTACCCAGGGGACGCCGTCCGGGCTCGTCGCCTCGCTCAACAAGGCGGTCTGGGCGGTCGATCCCGAGCAGCCGGTCTCCGACGCACGGTGGATGGAGGATGTCCTCTCTGCCTCGCTCGGCCTCGAGCGCTTCGGCGCCCTGCTCTTGAGCATCCTGGCGCTCATCGCTCTCCTGCTTGCGGCGATGGGGATCTACGGTGTCCTCTCCTACCTCGTCGAGCAACGCACCCGCGAGATCGGCGTCCGCATGGCCCTCGGGGCGACTGGCGGCGCAGTCCAGCGACTGGTGGTGGGCCAGGGGATGGCTGCCGTTCTGGCCGGGGCGGTGCTAGGTCTGGGGGGCTCGCTCGCCCTCACCCGTCTCCTCGCCAGCCAACTGGTCGGGGTCGGCGTCCACGACCCTGCCACCTTCGCGCTGGCGCCGGCAGTCCTGCTCGCAGTGGCCCTGCTCGCCTGCGGCGTACCGGCCTACCAGGCCAGCCGGATGGACCCGGTCGCGGCGCTCCAACGGGATTGAGGTCGAAGCGGCCTCAGCCGGAGGCGCGGAGGGCCTGCTTTGAGCTGTCGCGGAGGCGGAGGAGAGCCCGGGCGATCTTCTCGCTCTGCCCGGTCCTCTCCTCCCCCTCGATCACCGCCGCCGCCAACGCCTCGACCGTGGGGCTCTCGAAGACACGCCGAAGTGGGAGCTTCACTCGGAAGGTGCCCTGCACCCTGGAGACGAGTTGGGTGGCCTGGAGGGAGTGCCCGCCGAGCCGAAAGAAGCCGTCCAGGACTCCGATTTGGGCGATTCCTAGCACCTCGGAGAAGAGCTCGGCCAGCACCGCCTCGACCGCCGAGCGCGGAGCGAGGTAGGGGGTCTCGGCCTTCCACCCCGGCGTCGGCAGGGCCTTGCGATCCACCTTCCCGTTGGCGGTGAGCGGCAGGGCGTCGAGGAAGACAAAGGCCGCGGGGACCATGTGCTCCGGTACTCTCTTTTTGAGATCCTCCTGGAGATCGGTGACGAGCGCCTCCCCGCGAAGATCGTTGGGATCGCTCCCTATGACCAGCACCAGGTAGGCCACCAGTCGGCGGTCTCCGGCCCCGCCGAGCCCGCCGACGGCGTCGAGGGCGAGGACCACCGCGCTCTCCACCGCCGGATGGCTCGTCAGAGCCATCTCGATCTCGCCCGGCTCGATCCGGAAGCCGCGGATTTTCACCTGGCCGTCGATCCGTCCTAGGAACTCGATCCAACCCGCGGCTCGCCACCGTACGAGGTCACCCGTCCGATAGAGGCGCTCTCCCTCGCTCTTGCCGGGAAGCCCGAACGGGCTCGGCACGAAACGCTCCGCCGTCAGCTCCGGCCGGCCCAGGTAGCCCCATGCCAGGCCGTCTCCCCCCGTGCACAGCTCTCCGGCCACCCCCACCGGTACCGGTGAGAGACCGAGATCGAGAACGTACACCGAGGTGTGGGCAATCGGCAGGCCGAGCGGTACCGTCGCACCCATCTCCGCCAGACGATCCACGGTGTGGCAGGTCGTGAACGTCGTGTTCTCGGTCGGTCCATAGCCACAGATCAACCGCGTCCCAGGAAGCTCCACCGCCGCCCGCCGCAGCAGCGCGGGAGACAGCACGTCGCCCCCGGCGAGCAGGTGCCGCAAACCAGAGAGGGTCTGGAGATCCCCCTCCGCCACCATCTGGTGGAAGAGCCCGGCGGTCAGCCACAGCGCCGTCACCCCGTGGCGTTCGACGAGATTCCCCAACTCGGCGAGCGACAGGACGCCCGGCGGCGGCATGACCACCCGCCCACCGTGCAGCAGCGCTCCCCAGAGCTCGAGCGTCGAGGCGTCGAAGGCAAAGGGGGCGAATTGGAGCCAGGACTCCTCCGGTCCGAAGTCGGCATAGCCGGTCTCCCGCACCAGACGCACGACCGCACGGTGAGGCACCGCCACACCCTTGGGGGTACCCGTCGAGCCCGACGTGTACATCAAGTAGGCGAGCGACGTCGGAGGAATCGCTGGGAGCGGCCGCAGGACCCCGACGTCTCCCGAGGTCGCCCAGCCCTCCTCGTCAAGGCAGATCACCCTCGCTTCGGTCGCCGGCAGGAGCGGCAGGAGCCGCCTCTCGGTCAAGAGCACCGAGGCCACGCTGTCGCGAACAAGGTAGTCCAGACGATCCTGGGGATAAGAAGGATCGAGCGGCACGTAGGCGCCGCCGGCAGCCAGGATGGCGAGCGTCGCCACCACCCGCTCGATCGAGCGGTCCAAGCAGAGACCCACCCGGTCGCCCGGTTGCACCCAGGGCTGAAGACGCAGGGCCAGACAATCGGCCCGCTCCGACAGGGTCCCGTAGCTCAGGTGCGGCGAACCCTCGACGCCCGCCGACACGGCGACGGCGTCGGGCCGAAGCGCCGTCTGCGCGGCGAAAAGCTCGGGGAGCGACGAGTCCCGCGGGTAGGGGACCTCCTCGCCGTTCCAAGTGACGAGCAGCTGCGCGCGCTCGGCAGCGGTGAGGAGCGGCAGATCCGAAACCGGACGATCGGGCTCCGCCACCGCCGCGCCCAGGAGGACCGAGAGATGACTGGAGAGGCGCTCAAGAGTTGCGGCCTCGAAGAGATCCAGGCTGTACTCCCAGGCCCCGGAGAGTCCTTGCGGTGTCTCCAGAAGAGTCAGTGTCAGGTCGAATTTCGCCGTCCCCCGGCCGAGCCGCACCGGCTCCAAACGGAGACCAGGCAGCTCCAGGGACCCACGAGGCGCATTCTGGAGCGCCAGAAGGACCTGGAAGAGCGGCGTCCGGCTTGGATCGCGCTCCGGTGAGACCGCCTCGACCAGCTTTTCGAAGGGGAGGTCCTGGTGCGCGTACGCCGACAAGGCCATCCGCCGCACCCGGCTCAGAAGCTCGCGGAAGCCAGGCTCTCCCGAAAGGTCGGTACGCAGGACAAGGGTGTTGACGAAGAAGCCGATCAGACCCTCGACCTCGCCATGGGTGCGATTGGCGATCGGCGAGCCCACCGCCACATCCGTCTGTCCGGCCGAGCGGGAGAGGAGGACCGAGAGACCACCAAGGAGCGTCATGAACAGGGTCGTGCTCTCCGACCGGGACAGATGCTCCAGGGCCTCCCGTGCCGCCAGCGGCAAAACGAAGGAGCTGACAGCCCCACGCCCCGTCCGCCGAAACGGCCGGGGATGGTCGGTCGGCAGGGCGAGTGAAGCAAGACCGGAAAGGGCCTCGTGCCACCAGGAGATCTCGCCCTCCAGGACAGAGCCGGAGAGCCACTGCCGCTGCCAGACCGCGAAGTCCGCATACTGGAGAGGCAGCTCCGGCAGGGGCGAAGGCTCACCGGCGTGGAAGGACCGGTAGAGCGCTCCCAACTCCCGGACCAGGACTCCCATCGACCAACCGTCGGAGACGATGTGATGCAGGTTGAGGAGCACCAGATGCTCCTCCTGGGCAAGCCGGACGAGAGAGATCCGAAGCAGAGGACCGCGGGCCAAGTCGAAGGGACGCTCGACCTCCGCCGCCCCAATCCGCCTCGCCTCTCCGGCCTGGGTTCCCTCGGCAAGCCCTCCGAGGTCGACCACGGACTGAGGCGAAACCGTGGCGGCCGGCGGCGAGATCACCTGCGACGACCGGCCCTGGGCCTGGGAAAATGTCGTCCGCAGCGCCTCGTGCCGGCGCACGATCTCGGCGAAGCTGGCGGCGAGCGCCGGGGCATCGAGTCGACCGAGCAGCCGCAGGAAAGCCGGCAGATTGTAGGTCACCGAGCCCGGTTCCAACTGATCGAGGAACCAGAGCCGTTCCTGAGCGAAGGAGAGCGGTGGGGCGCCGTCACGGCGGACCGGAACGAGAGGCGGCGCCGGGTGACCCTGCCCTGCCGACTCGACCTGCCGGGCGAACGCCGCCAGGGCGCTCGCCTCGAAGAGGCTGCGCAGTGGCAGCTCGATACCGAACACCGTGCGCACTCGGGAGATCACCCGAGTGGCCAGCAGGGAGTGGCCGCCCAAGGCGAAGAAGTTGTCCTCGGTTCCCACTCGTTCCACCCCCAGGCACCTCACACCAGATCGTAGCCAGGAGCTCCTCGGTCGGCGTACGGGGAGGCACTTTGACCGGCTCGCCACCGCTCCCTTTTCCTCGCTCGAGCCGGGAAAGGGCGCGACGGTCCACCTTCCCATTGGCGGTGAGCGGCAGGGCGTCGAGGAAGACGAAGGCCGCGGGGACCATGTACTCCGGCAATCTCTTTTTGAGATCCTCTTTGAGATTGGCGGCGAGCGCCTCTCCGCGAAGATCGTTGGGATCGCTCCCCATGCTCGGCACCAGGTAGGCCACCAGCCGGCGGTCCCCGGCCCCGCCGAACCCACCAGCGTCGTCGAGTGCGAGGACCACCGCGCTCTCCACCGCCGGATGGCTCGTCAGAGCCATCTCGATCTCGCCCGGCTCGATCCGGAAGCCGCGGATTTTCACCTGGCTGTCGATCCGTCCTAGGAACTCGATCCAACCCGCGGCTCGCCACCGTACGAGGTCACCCGTCCGGTAGAGGCGCTCCCCTTCGCTCTTGCCGGGAAGCCCGAACGGGCTCGGCACGAAACGCTCCGCCGTCAGCTCCGGCCGCCCCAGGTAGCCCCATGCCAGGCCGTCTCCCCCCGTGCACAGCTCTCCGGGTACCCCCACCGGTACCGGTGAAAGACCGAGATCGAGAACGTACACCGAGGTGTGGGCAATCGGCAGGCCGAGCGGTACCGTCGCACCCATCTCCGCCAGACGATCCACGGTGTGGCAGGTCGTGAACGTCGTGTTCTCGGTCGGTCCATAGCCGCAGATCAACCGCGTCCCAGGAAGCTCCACCGCCGCCCGCCGCAGCAGCGCGGGAGACAGCACGTCGCCCCCGGCGAGCAGGTGCCGCAAACCAGAGAGGGTCTGGAGATCCCCCTCCGCCACCATCTGGTGGAAGAGCCCGGCGGTCAGCCACAGCGCCGTCACCCCGTGGCGTTCGACGAGATTCCCCAACTCGGCGAGCGACAGGACGCCCGGCGGCGGCATGACCACCCGCCCACCGTGCAGCAGCGCTCCCCAGAGCTCGAGCGTCGAGGCGTCGAAGGCAAAGGGGGCGAATTGGAGCCAGGACTCCTCCGGTCCGAAGTCGGCATAGCCGGTCTCCCGCACCAGACGCACGACCGCACGGTGAGGCACCGCCACACCCTTGGGGGTACCCGTCGAGCCCGACGTGTACATCAAGTAGGCGAGCGACGTCGGAGGAATCGCTGGGAGCGGCCGCAGGACCCCGACGTCTCCCGAGGTCGCCCAGCCCTCCTCGTCAAGGCAGATCACCCTCGCTTCGGTCGCCGGCAGGAGCGGCAGGAGCCGCCTCTCGGTCAAGAGCACCGAGGCCACGCTGTCGCGAACAAGGTAGTCCAGACGATCCTGGGGATAAGAAGGATCGAGCGGCACGTAGGCGCCGCCGGCAGCCAGGATGGCGAGCGTCGCCACCACCCGCTCGATCGAGCGGTCCAAGCAGAGACCCACCCGGTCGCCCGGTTGCACCCAGGGCTGAAGACGCAGGGCCAGACAATCGGCCCGCTCCGACAGGGTCCCGTAGCTCAGGTGCGGCGAACCCTCGACGCCCGCCGACACGGCGACGGCGTCGGGCCGAAGCGCCGTCTGCGCGGCGAAAAGCTCGGGGAGCGACGAGTCCCGCGGGTAGGGGACCTCCTCGCCGTTCCAAGTGACGAGCAGCTGCGCGCGCTCGGCAGCGGTGAGGAGCGGCAGATCCGAAACCGGACGATCGGGCTCCGCCACCGCCGCGCCCAGGAGGACCGAGAGATGACTGGAGAGGCGCTCAAGAGTTGCGGCCTCGAAGAGATCCAGGCTGTACTCCCAGGCCCCGGAGAGTCCTTGCGGTGTCTCCAGAAGAGTCAGTGTCAGGTCGAATTTCGCCGTCCCCCGGCCGAGCCGCACCGGCTCCAAACGGAGACCAGGCAGCTCCAGGGACCCACGAGGCGCATTCTGGAGCGCCAGAAGGACCTGGAAGAGCGGCGTCCGGCTTGGATCGCGCTCCGGTGAGACCGCCTCGACCAGCTTTTCGAAGGGGAGGTCCTGGTGCGCGTACGCCGACAAGGCCATCCGCCGCACCCGGCTCAGAAGCTCGCGGAAGCCAGGCTCTCCCGAAAGGTCGGTACGCAGGACAAGGGTGTTGACGAAGAAGCCGATCAGACCCTCGACCTCGCCATGGGTGCGATTGGCGATCGGCGAGCCCACCGCCACATCCGTCTGTCCGGCCGAGCGGGAGAGGAGGACCGAGAGACCACCAAGGAGCGTCATGAACAGGGTCGTGCTCTCCGACCGGGACAGATGCTCCAGGGCCTCCCGTGCCGCCAGCGGCAAAACGAAGGAGCTGACAGCCCCACGCCCCGTCCGCCGAAACGGCCGGGGATGGTCGGTCGGCAGGGCGAGTGAAGCAAGACCGGAAAGGGCCTCGTGCCACCAGGAGATCTCGCCCTCCAGGACAGAGCCGGAGAGCCACTGCCGCTGCCAGACCGCGAAGTCCGCATACTGGAGAGGCAGCTCCGGCAGGGGCGAAGGCTCACCGGCGTGGAAGGACCGGTAGAGCGCTCCCAACTCCCGGACCAGGACTCCCATCGACCAACCGTCGGAGACGATGTGATGCAGGTTGAGGAGCACCAGATGCTCCTCCTGGGCAAGCCGGACGAGAGAGATCCGAAGCAGAGGACCGCGGGCCAAGTCGAAGGGACGCTCGACCTCCGCTGCCCCAATCCGCCTCGCCTCTCCGGCCTGGGTTCCCTCGGCAAGCCCTCCGAGGTCGACCACGGACTGAGGCGAAACCGTGGCGGCCGGCGGCGAGATCACCTGCGACGACCGGCCCTGGGCCTGGGAAAATGTCGTCCGCAGCGCCTCGTGCCGGCGCACGATCTCGGCGAAGCTGGCGGCGAGCGCCGGGGCATCGAGTCGACCGAGCAGCCGCAGGAAAGCCGGCAGATTGTAGGTCACCGAGCCCGGTTCCAACTGATCGAGGAACCAGAGCCGTTCCTGGGCGAAGGAGAGCGGTGGGGCGCCGTCACGGCGGACCGGAACGAGAGGCGGCGCCGGGTGACCCTGCCCTGCCGACTCGATTTGCCGGGCGAACGCCGCCAGGGCGCTCGCCTCGAAGAGGCTGCGCAGTGGCAGCTCGATACCGAACACCGTGCGCACTCGGGAGATCACCCGAGTGGCCAGCAGGGAGTGGCCGCCCAAGGCGAAAAAATTGTCCTCGGTTCCCACCCGCTCCACCCTCAGGACCTCACACCAGATCGCAGCCAGGAGCTCCTCGGTCGGCGTGCGGAAGGGCCCTGTGACCGGCTCGCCACCGCTCTCCGTCCGCGGCGCTTCGAAACTCTCCCGCTCCCTGCCGCTCAGGTCCGGCGCCGGCAGCGCCGCCCGGTCCACCTTGCCGTTGACGGTGAGCGGCAACACGGCAAGATCGACGATCACGGATGGCACCATGTACTCAGGCAGACGCTCGCCAAGGTAGCCGCGCAGATCCTCCCCCGCCGAGCCGACGACGTAGGCCACCAGCCACCTCTCGCCTGGACCGTCTTCGCGTGCCAGGACCACCGCCTGGGCCACCAGAGGGTGTGCCGAAAGCATCGCCTCGATCTCCCCCAACTCGATGCGGAAGCCGCGGATCTTCACCTGTCCATCCCTCCGGCCCAGGAATTCGATCGCTCCATCGAGGCGACGGCGCCCCAGATCGCCGGTACGGTAGAGCCGCGATCCGGAGGCCGCTCCAGGCAGCGGGTTGGGCACGAATCGCTCCGCCGTGAGCGCGGGGCGTCCCAGGTAGCCGCGGGCGAGACAGATGCCACCGATTGAGATCTCCCCCGGCACTCCCACCGGCACCGGATGCTGTCCCGTGTCCAACAGATAGACCTCAGACTGAGCGATCGGCCGGCCGATGGGAAGGACGCGCTCGCCCTCCCCGGGATGGCACGCCCAGGCGGTGACCGCGATCGTGCACTCGGTCGGGCCGTAGCGGTTGAAGAGATCGGCTGCGAGCCGCGAGTGGAAGCGCTCCGGCAGATCCGCCGGCACCGCCTCGATCCCGGTCGACACGATCCGCAGGCTGTCGCAGGCGAGAAAATCCGCCTCCTCCAAAAGGATCGCGAGCATCGAGGGCAGGAAGCTCGCGTGGGTGATCCGCTCCGTCGAGATCCAGCGCGACAGGTAGACCGGGTCCCGATCACCGTCCGGCTGCGCCTGCACGATAGAGCCGCCGGCGAGCAGAGGACCGAAGATCTCGATCAGCGAGACGTCGAAGCTGATCGACGTCTTCTGCAACTGCCGGGTCTCCCGGTCGAGGTCCGTCGCGGCATGGAAGCGCAGGCGGTTCGCGAGCGAGCGATGGGAGACCACTACGCCCTTGGGGCGGCCGGTCGAGCCCGAGGTGTAGATCACGTAGGCAGGATGATCCGGCGCCAGCGGCAAGGGCGTGGGAATGCCGGGAGCGCTCGCCCTCGGAAGATCGTCGACCGAGGCGATGTGCTCCGCTCCCACGGGAGCTGTCGCGGCCAACCGGCTCTCGGTCACCAGCACCGCTACTCCGGCATCCTCCATCATGAAGGCGAGTCGGTCTTTAGGGTAGAAGGGATCGAGCGGCAGGTACGCTCCTCCCGCCATAAGAATCGCGAGGAGACCCACCACCATGCCGGGGGACCGTTCGACGTAGATCCCCACCAGGCTCTCAGGCCTGACACCCAACGCCCGCAGGCGGCCAGCGAGCCGCTCGGCGCGAGCGCCGAGCTCGCCATAGGTCAGGATCATCCCTACGTTGATCACCGCAACGCGGTCCGGCGCCGCCGCCGAACGCGCGGCAAAGAGCTCGTGCACGAAGTCGCCGCCCGGATACGACACTCGCCCGTCGTTCCACTCGCAGAGCAGTTGGTGCAGTTCCGGCGCCGCAAGCAGGACAAGACGCGAGATCGGCGGATCGAGCGAACTCAGCGCCTCCCGCAGGAGCGCCTGGAAATGATCGCTCATCCGTCGGACCGTGCTGGCGTCGAAGAGATTCGCGTCGTATCCGAAGCGGGCGAGGAACCCGGAGGGGGATTTGCCGAGTACCAGAGTGAGGTCGAACTGCACCGGCGATCTACCAGTGTCGACCCTCTCGACCGTCAACCCGGAGACCGGCGTTGCTTCATTCGGCGTATTCTGGAAGACCACCACGACCCGGAAAAGCGGCGTCTGGCTGGCACTCCGAACCGGTTGCAGATCCTCGACCAGACGCTCGAAGGGCAGATCCTGGTGAGCGTAGGCTCCCGCCGTCACCTCGCGCACCCGCCGCACGAGCTCCCGGAAGCTCGGCTCTCCCGAGAGATCATTCCGCAGCACCTGGGTGTTGACGAAGAAGCCGATCAGCGGCTCGGTCTCCTGGCGGTTCCGGTTGGCGATCACCGAACCCAGCGCCACGTCCTCTTCTCCGGTATAGCGGAAGAGGAGGACGGAGAACGCCGCGAGCAGGGTCATGTAAACCGTCGCACCCTCACTGCGCGAGAAGCTCTTGATCCCATCCACGAGCACCGGCCCGAGCTCGGTGAGCAGCCTTGCCCCCTGCCTTCCCGTCCCTCTCCGATGCGGCCGGTCGAGCGGCAATTCGAGCACCGAAGCGCCGGCGAGACGCTGCCGCCAATAGCCGAGCTGGGCCTCCAGCACGCCGCTTGCCAGCCACTCCCGTTGCCAGCAGGCGTAGTCCGCATACTGGATCGACAACTCCGGCAAGGGCGAGGGTCGGCCGCTGCTCCAGGCCTCCCAAAGCAGGCCGATCTCCTGCACCATCACGCCCAGCGACCAACCGTCCGACACCATGTGGTGCATGGCGAGGAGCAGCCAATGGTGCTCGGTCCCCAGGCACAGCAGGCTAACTCTCAGCAGGGGACCGTGAGCGAGCGAGAAGGCTCGAAGCTTATCCGCTTGCGCCAGCGCGAAGGCTTCCGCTATCGCTCGGGCGGGCGGCAGCCCGGAGAGATCGACCCTCGGCAGCGCAGGGATTGCCGTTCCGTGGATCACCTGGGCCGGCTGGCCATCACGGGCTTCGAACGTCGTACGCAGGACTTCGTGTCGACGCACGATCTCGGCGAAGGCCGCGACGAGGATCTCCACCCGCAGTTCGCCCAGAAGCCGAATGGCCTGAACGACGTTGAAGGCCGGGTTGCCCGGTTCGAGTTGCTCCAGGAACCAGAAGCGCTCCTGACCGAAGGAGAGCGGCACCGGATGGAGATCGGGCGACCGGCGGCCTATCGCCGCCGGAGCGGCGCTCGGCTCTCCCTCCGAGCGGTCTTCCCGCCCCTGGGACACCAACAAAGAGAGATCGGCGATCGTCGGCTCGGAGAAGAAATCCTGCAGCGGCACCGTCACCGAGAACTGCTCGCGGATCCGGGAGATCACCAGGGTGGCGAGGAGAGAGTGGCCGCCCAACTCGTAGAAATTGTCGTAGATTCCGATCCCGTCGATCCCCAGAAGATCGCGCCAGAGGTCGGCGAGCTGCCCTTCGAGCGGACTCCTGGGCGCCACATGCGGCGTGCCCAACTCCGGCCGGCGGTGGCCCGGCGCCCCGGCGCCTCCACTCTCTTCGACCGCTTCTCGGACGGCATTGAGAGCGGCCGTCTTCGCGACCTTCTGGGGCTGCTCGTGGCGGTCGATCCAATAGCGCTGGCGTTCGAAAGGATAGGTCGGCAGCGACACCCGGAGCCGACGGCTGTGTGCCTCCTGCCAGGGATGCCCATGCCAGTCGATGGGCAGCCCGGCCAACCAGAGACGGCCGTGGGCCGAGAGCAGGGCTTCGACATCGCTGACCTCCTCTCGCGAGTGACGCATCGACGAGATGACGGTGCGGGTACCCCCGTTCAGTCTAGTCAGGGTACCCAACCCTCGCCCTGGGCCAACCTCTAAGAAAACCGCATCAGGGTCCTCGAAGAGCGTCTGAAGCCCGGCGGCGAAGCGCACCGGCAGGCGCAGGTGCCGAGCCCATTCAAGAGGGTCGATCGCCTGATCCGGACGTACCCAGGTACCCGTGATATTCGAAATGTAAGGAATCTGCGGCGCGCTCCGCGGAACCCGCGCGACCCGCGCGGCATAAGGCTCCACCAGCGCATCGAGCATGAAGGAGTGCGCGGCATAGGGCATGGGGACAGGCCGGCAGCTCACTCCCTCGCGGCTGAGCTCAAACTCGAACGCCGCGATACGGTCAGGGGGACCCGAAACGACTGAGACCGCCGGACCGTTGACCGCCGCGAGCGACAGACCGTCGTCCAAGAGCGGCAGGAGATCCGACTCGGACAGCGGCACGGCGAGCATCGCGCCGGGGGGCAAGGTACGGAGCATCGCCGCACGGTCCGCGACCAGCGCCAAAGCATCTTCGAGCGCGAAGACCCCCGAGAGGTAGGCGGCGACGTACTCACCGAAGCTGTAGCCGATCATCGCCCGCGGGGTGATCCCCCATTCGCGCCAGAGGAGCGCCAGGGCCGTCTCGACAGCAAAAAGCACCGGGTTGGAAACGTCGGGGTGATGCAGACGACGCGACGCCTCTTCTGCCTGCGCCGACTCGGGATAGAGGACCGTGCGCACGTCGTAGCCGAGCCGCGGCAGAAGCAATTCCGCACAACGATCGACGTGCGCCCGAAACGTCGGCTCTTCCCGGTAGAGGTCGAGGCCCATGTTGATGTGCTGGGACCCCTGTCCGGGCAGGAGGAAAACGATGGGACGATCGCGCCGCTCGCCGACGGAGCTCAGGAGACGCTTGGGAGACCGCTCCGCGAGGGCCGCGACCGCGTCCGCAGAATCGCGGCAAACGAGCATCCGGCGGTGGCCGAAGCTGCGTCGCCCCCTCTGCAAAGTCGAGGCGACATCAGAGAGATTCAAGCTGGGATGAGCCGACAGATAGCACGCCAGATTGTCCGTCGCCCTCTCGAGCGCCGACGCCGAACGGGCCGAGAGGATCAGCAGCTCAGCCGCCCGCGCCGGCTTAACCGAGGTCGCCGGGGAGACCGCCGGAGCCTCCTCGAGCACCACATGAGCGTTGGTGCCGCCGATGCCGAAGGCGCTCACCCCGGCGCGACGAGGAACACCGTTCGCCGGCCAAGGGCGTAGATCGGCGTTGACGTAGACCGGACCGTTCGCGAAATCGATCTGCGGGTTGGGCGCCGTGAAGTGCAGGCTGGGCGGAATCTCCCCGTGCTGCAGCGCCAGGGCCGCTTTCATCAACCCCGCCACACCCGCCGCCGCGTCCATGTGGCCGAGGTTGGTTTTGATCGAGCCCACGGCACAGAAGCCCTGCTTGCCGCTCCGGGAAAGCACCTGGGTGAGCGCCGCGATCTCGATGGGATCGCCGAGCAGAGTCCCGGTGCCGTGCGCCTCGATGTAGCCGATCGACTCGGGCTCGACGCCGGCCACCGCCTGCGCCTCGGCGATCACCGCTGCCTGGCCGAGCACACTCGGCGCCGTGAACCCTACTTTCGAGGAACCGTCGTTGTTGATCGCCGAGCCGCGAATCACGGCGTAGATCGAGTCGCCGTCAGCGAGCGCACGGTCGAGACGTTTCAAGACCACGATGCCGGCCCCGCTGCCTCCTACGGTGCCCCGCCCCAGAGCGTCGAACGCCCGGCAGTGCCCGTCCGGAGAGAGGATGCTCGATTCCCGGTAGAGATAACCGGTCTTGGCCGTCGCCACCGTCACCCCGCCGGCGAGAGCCATGTCACACTCGCCGTGCACGAGGCTCTCACACGCCATATGGATGGCGACCAAGGAGGTCGAGCAGGCTGTCTGAACCGTGACGCTCGGGCCTCGGAGATTTAGCTTGTAAGAGACGCGGGTCGGTAGAAAATCCTTGTCGTTGCCGATCAGGATCTGCAACTCACCCATCGTCGCCGCCAGGTCCGCGTGCGAGACGAGGTTCGCCAGGTAGCTGCTGATCCCGGTGCCGGCGTAGAGCCCGATCGCTCCGGGATAGCTCTCCGGATCGTAGCCGGCATCCTCGAGCGCCTCCCAGGCGCACTCCAGGAAAATCCTCTGCTGGGGATCGATGATCTCGGCCTCTCTGGGGCTATAGCCGAAAAACGAAGCGTCGAAAAGATCCATCCCCTCGAGGTAGCCGCGGGCGCGCACATAGCTCGGATGAGCAAGGATCTCCGCAGAAACGCCGGCGGCCAGGAGCTCCTCCTCGGAGAAGAAGCGGATCGATTCCACCCCCGCGCGGAGGTTCCGCCACAACTCCCCGGGGTTGTTGGCACCTGGAAAACGGCCGGCCATGCCGACGATCGCAACCTGCGGCCGCTCGCTCGCCAGAGCGGTCGAACGCGACAGAGCCCGGTCCCGACCGGAGCGGGGAGCGGCAGCGCTCTCGGCCGTCGCGGGCGAGCTCATCGAGGCCGCCAAGGTACGTACCGTGGGAAAGCGGAAAAGGTCGACCATCGACGGCGCGGAGGGGACCTCTTCTACCAGCTTGGCGTGCACCTGGGCCACCAGGAGGGAATGACCGCCGAGGTCGAAGAAGTTGTCGTCGAGCCCTACTCTCTCGACTCCCAGCACCTCCTGCCAGAGGGCGGCCACCCACCGCTCGGCCGCGCTCTCGGGGACCATGTAGGCGATGCTGTCGTCCCGCCGCTCGGCCGATGGGGCGGGCAGCGCCCGGCGGTCGAGCTTGCCGTTGGAGGTGACCGGGAGCGCGGCCAGGAAGACGAAGGCCGCCGGGATCATGTGCTCGGGCAGCCTTTCCCGCAGGAAGGAACGGAGCTGGCCTAAAGCTGGCCCGGGCTCTCGGTGCGCCACGACATAAGCCACCAGGCGGCGATCACCCGGTGTGTCCTCGCGCACCAGCAGGGTGGCATGCTGGATCTCTGGATGCGCGCCGAGGATCGCTTCAATCTCCCCGAGCTCAATCCGGAAACCACGAATCTTGACCTGGGTGTCGATCCGCCCCAGGTACTCGATCTCGCCGGTGGCCAGATGGTGCGCCAGGTCGCCCGTTCGGTACAAGCGGCTCCCGGGCTTGCCGAACGCATCCGGGACGAAGCGCTCCGCGGTCAGATCCGGACGCCCCAGGTAGCCCCGCCCCACCTGCACCCCGCCGATGTGGAGCTCGCCGGGAACCCCGACCGGTGCCGGCTGCCCGCCTCCATCGAGCAGGCGGATCGATGTGTTCGCCACCGGCCAGCCGATGGGAACGACCGTGGTCTCGGGGGCGCACCGCCAGAAGGTAACGTCGACCGCCGCCTCAGTTGGTCCGTAGAGGTTCAGGAGGCCCACCCTCGGCAGACGGTGGAAGAAGCGCTCCTTCAGGGGCGCCGGTAGCGTCTCGCCGCTCGTCACCACCTGGCGGAGCGCCGTCGACCTCTCGATCCCTGGCTCGGCCAGGAAGGGGTGGAGCATCGCCGGCACGAAATGAGCGATCGTGATCTCGTGCCTCTCTAGCGTCCGCGCCAGATAGGCCGGGTCCTGGTGTCCACCGGGTTGGGCCATCACCAGGCAGGCGCCCGAGACCAGCGGCAAGAAGAGCTCCCAGACTGACACGTCGAAGCTCACCGGGGTCTTCTGCAGGACTCGGTCCGCCACCGTCAGTCGATGATTTACCTCCGCCCATAGAAGCCGGTTGACGATCGCCCGGTGACTGTTCATCGCACCCTTCGGACGGCCCGTCGAGCCCGAGGTGAAAATCACGTAGGCCAGATTCTCCGGCCCCACAGAGAGCCCGGCTCCGCGTCCCGGGAAGGCGCCGGCTTCCGCCCCCCCACCGGCGTCGAGTATCACCTGGCAGCCCGGATGGGTGGGGAGCAACGGGACCGTCCGCTCCTCGACCAGGACCACCGGGGGAAGGGCATCCGCGAGCATCCACGCCAGCCGCTCCCGCGGATAGGATGGATCGAGCGGCACATAGGCGCCGCCCGCGGTGAGAATCGCCACCAGCCCTACCACCAGCTCGAGCGAGCGCTCGAGGCAGATCCCGACCGGTACCTCCGGCCCGACACCCAACCGGCAGAGCCGTCCGGCGAGGAGCCCGGTGCGCACGGCCAACTCGCCATAGGAAAGCGCGGTGTTCTCGAACACCACCGCCGTGGTGTTGGGGGTCCGTCTCGCCTGTGCAAGGAACAGGTCATGGAGGCAGACCTCAGGCACCTCCACCGCCTCGCCAGCGCTCCATTCGAGCAGTTGCTGGCGCTCGGCGGCACCGAGGAGCGGCAGCTGGGAGAGAGGCACCTCCCCCGTTTCCTCAAGGAACCCCGCCATCCCCCCGAGCAGCGTCTCCACATGAGAGATCAGCCGGTCGACCGAAGCCCTGCCGAAACGCGTCCGGTCATAATCGATCCCGAGGCGCAGGCCCTGTCCCGGCATCACAGTTAGGCTCAGCGGGTAATGGGGTTGCTCGGCGCCGCGCACCTCGACGATGCCGAGGCCGTCCTCGCCACCGCTCGCCTGGCGCACGGACTCGCCGACCGGATAGCTTTCGAAGGCCAGGATCGTGTCGAAGAGCGTCCGGCCCCGCGGCACCTCGCTCCAGGAGTGCACCCGGGTCAGCGGACTGTGCTCGTACTGGCGCAGTTCCACCTGCGCCTGCTGGATCTCCCGCAACCAGGACAACAGCTGCGGCTCCCGTCCGTCCGTGCCGAGGCGCAACCGCACCGGCAGGGTGTTGATGAACAGCCCCACCATCTCCTCGACTCCCGGCAGCTCGGCAGGACGGCCGGACACCGTCGCGCCGAACACCACGTCCTCGACTCCGGCCGAGCGGCCCAAGACCAGGCCCCAGGCTCCCTGCACGAGGGTATTGAGGGTGAGCTGGTGACGGCGTGCCTGCCGCTCGAGCGACGCCGTCAGGACCATCGGGAGACGGCGACGCTCGCGTCCGTGCCCGTGCCCGTGGCCCTCACCCGCGAGCAACGGCGTCGGTTCACTCCAGCCCGCGAGGGCTCGCCGCCAGTACCCTTCGGCCTCCGCCAGGTCACAGCTCTCCAGCCAAGCGATGTAATCGCGGTAGGGCCGGCGCCGGACAGCCTGGGGCGCCTCGCCCGCGCGGATCGCGCGGTAGGCTTCCAGGAGCTCTCCCATAACCGTAGAGGACGACCAGCCGTCGAGCAGGATGTGGTGGAAGGTCCAGAGCAGCCAGCGTTCGTCTTCCCCGGTCCGCACCAGGGTCCAGCGCATCAGCGGCGCCCGCGAGAGGTCGAACCCTCGCCTCCGATCCCCCGACATCAGGGCCGCGAGCCGCAGCTCCTCCTCGACCGCCGGTAGACCCCGCCAGTCGAGCCGCGTCAGGCCCTCCTCCACCCGGCCGTGGACCACCTGTAGCAGGTGGCCCTGGCCAGTGCCATGGAACGAGGTGCGCAGGATCGGGTGCCGATCGAGCGTCCACCGGCAGGCCCCCTCCAGGGCCTCTTCGTCGATCGTTCCTGCCAGATGGCAGAAGAGCTGCACGACATAAACCCCCGACCCCGGAACCAGCAGCGTCTCGAAGAGGAGCCCCTCCTGGAGCGGAGAGAGGGGATAGACGGCCTCGACCCCCCACTCCCCGCCCAGCAGTCGGTCGAGCTCGGGCTGGCTGAGTTGCGCGAGCGGGAAGTCCGATGGCGTATAGCCGCCTAGCTGGCTCCGCGAACGGGAGAGGCAGTGCTCGATCAGCTCTCGCAAGCGGGACAGGAACCGCTCCGCCCATGCCTCCACGGTCGACCTGCGAAACAGGCCCTCGCTGTAGACCCAGCTCACCTTGAGACGGCCGCCCGAAACCGCGCCTAAAACGTCCAGCAGGTGGAGCCGGGTGGCGCTCGCACTGCGGATCGGCCCGGAATCCTCGCTCGCCGCGGCCCATGGAGAGCCCTCCGGCAGAGTAGCGTCGAGCTGACCCAGATAGTTGAAGGAGACTTCCGGGTGCGAAGTCCCCAGGACCTCTCCCTCCGGCCGCAGGAACCGCAGCAGTCCCCAGCCAATCCCCCGTCCAGGAATCGACCTCAGGTGTTCCTTGACCGCTTGGAGGGCTGCGCCCACATCCTCTCCGCCCGCCTCCACCAGCACCGGGTAGACACTGGTAAACCACCCTACCGTGCGCGACAGATCCACCCCATCGAGGATCTCTTCCCGACCATGTCCCTCGAGGTCCACTCGCAAGATTTCCCCCGGCCCCGCCAGGGTTCGCGCCAGCGCCGTCAATAGCAGGTCGTCGATCCGCGTCCGGTACACCGCCGGGACCTCCTGAAGCAAGGCCTGCGTCTCCTCCGCGCTGAGCTCGACCGACACCTGGCGAGTCGCCGCTCCGTTGTTCTTCCCGTTTGGGAAGTCCATTGGCAGGGCCACTGCCGGGACGCCTGACTCGCGGCGCCACCAGTGAAGCTCCGCCGCCACTGCGGCCGGCGGCAACGCCGCCGCGTGCTCCGAAAGGCGCTCGGCCCAGTCCTGGTACGACGTGGTCTTGGCCGGCAGGCTCACCTCGCGGCCCGTCTTGAGCTGGGCGCTGGCCGTCGACAAATCCTCCAGCAGTACCCGCCAGGACACCCCGTCGACCGCCAGGTGATGCACCACTAGCAGCAGACGAGCCTCGCCATTCGGCAGATCGAACCAGACGCCGCGAGCGATGGGACCGGTCGCGAGCTCCAAGCTCGACTGGACTCGGCCCGCGACGTCCGGAAGCTCGGGGATAGCGGTTCCGGGCGGCAGCTCCGACAGATCCACCCGTGCCCAGCTCCGCTCCAGTCTCGATAGGCCCTCGTTCCACTGCTTCCATCCCTCCATTCCCCGCTCGAACCGCATCCGTAACGCATCGTGATGCCGCACGAGAGCGTTCCAAGCCTGCTCGACCCCTGCGGCGCGAAGCTTGCTACTGACCCGGAGAAACACTGTCTGGTTGAAGTAATGGGGATCGACCGGTAATGAATCCAGGAAAAGCCGTTGGATCGGCGTCAGTGGCAAGGGGCCCGTGACCGGTCCCTGATCGATTCGGCTCGCTTCCACCATGCCGGCAACCGCTGCCAGCTCCGCGACGGTAGGGTGCTCGAACACCTGCCGCGGCGTGATCTGACAACCTGCGCGGGCTGCCCGCGCCACGAGCTGAATGCTCAGGATCGAGTCCCCGCCCAACTCGAAGAAATTGTCCCGGGTACTCACCCGGTCCACCTTCAACAACTCGGCCCAGATCCGTGCCAACCGCCGCTCGCTCTCCGTCCGTGGCGCCTCGAAGCCCTCCCGCTCCCGGGCGCTCAGGTCCGGCGCCGGCAGCGCCGCCCGGTCCACCTTGCCGTTGGCGGTCAGCGGCAGCACGGTAAGGTCGACGATCACGGACGGCACCATGTACTCCGGCAAACGCTCGCGAAGGAAGCCGCGCAGATCCTCTCCTGCCGAGCCAACGACGTAGGCCACCAACCGCCTCTCGCCCGGACCGTCTTCGCGTGCCAAGACCGCCGCCTGGACCACCAGGGGGTGTGCCGAAAGCACCGCCTCGATCTCCCCCAGCTCGATTCGGAAGCCGCGGATCTTCACCTGCCCATCTCGCCGGCCCAGGAACTCGATCGCCCCGTTGAAGCGACGACGCCCCAGATCGCCGGTACGGTAGAGCCGCGATCCGGAGGACGCTCCGGGCAGAGGGTTGGGCATGAACCGCTCCGCCGTGAGCGCGGGGCGCCCCAGGTAACCGCGGGCCAGGCAGATGCCACCGACCGAGATCTCCCCCGACACCCCCACCGGTACCGGATGCTGTCCCGCATCCAACAGGTAGACCTCAGACTGGGCGATCGGCCGGCCAATGGGAAGGACGCGGTCGCTCTCCCCGGAATGACACGCCCAGGCGGTGACCGCGATCGTGCACTCGGTCGGACCGTAGCGGTTGAAGAGATCGGCTGCGAGCCGCGAGTGGAAGCGCTCCGGCAGATCCGCCGGCACCGCCTCGATCCCGGTCGACACGATCCGCAGGCTGTCGCAGGCGAGAAAATCCGCCTCCTCCAAGAGGACCGCGAGCATCGAGGGCAGGAAGCTCGCGTGGGTGATCCGCTCCGCCGAGATCCAGCGCGACAGGTAGACCGGGTCCCGATCGCCGTCCGGCTGCGCCTGCACGATAGAGCCGCCGGCCAGCAGCGGACCGAAGGTCTCGATCAGCGAGACGTCGAAGCTGATCGACGTCTTCTGCAACTGCCGGGTCTCCCGGTCGAGATCTGTCGCGGCATGGAAGCGCAGACGGTTGGCGAGCGAGCGATGGGAGATCACCACCCCCTTGGGACGACCGGTCGAGCCCGAGGTGTAGATGACGTAGGCAGGATGATCCGGCGCCAGCGGCAAGGGTTGGGGGATGCCGGGAGCGGTCGTCCTCGGCAGATCGTCGACCAGGGCGATGCGCTCCGCTCGCCCGGGAACTGTCGCGGCCAACCGGCTCTCGGTCACCAGCACCACTACTCCGGCATCCTCCATCATGAAGGCGAGTCGGTCTGGAGGGTAGGAAGGATCGAGCGGCAGGTACGCTCCTCCCGCCTTGAGGATTGCGAGCAGACCCACCACCATGTCCGGGGACCGCTCGACGTAGATCCCCACCACGCTCTCGGGACCGACGCCCTGTCCCAGAAGGTGAACGGCGAGACGATTGGCGCGAGCTCCGAGCTCGCCATAGGTCAGGATCATCTCTGCGTTGATCATCGCGACGCGGTCCGGCGCCGCCGCCGCACGCGCGGCAAACAGCTCGTGCACGAAGTCGCCGCCCGAGTAGGCCACCCGCTCGTCGTTCCACTCGCAGACGAGCTGGTGCAGCTCCGGCGCCGCGAGCAGGCCGAAACGCGAGATCGACTGATCGGGAGAGCCCAGAGCCTCCCGGGCGAGCGCCTGAAAATGCTCGCTCATCCGCCCGACTGTGCTGCCGTCGAAGAGATTCCCGTCGTACTGGAAGCGGACGAAGAACCCGGACCGGGATTCGCCGAGCACCAGGGTGAGGTCGAACTGCACCGGAGACCTGCCGGTGTCGACCATCTCGACCGCGAGCCCGGGGATGGAAAGCGTTTCGTTGGGCGTGTTCTGGAGGACCACCATGACCTGGAAGAGGGGGGCCTCGCCAGCGCTCCGCACCGGCTGCAGATCGTCGACCAAGCGCTCGAAGGGCAGGTCCTGGTGAGCGTAGGCGCCCGCCGTCACCTCGCGCACACGCCGCACAAGATCCCGGAAGCTCGGATCTCCCGAGAGGTCTGTCCGCAACACCAGGGTATTGACGAAGAAGCCGATCAGCGGCTCGAACTCACGGCGGTTGCGGTTGGCGATCGCCGAGCCCATCGCCACATCCTCTTCGCCGGTATAGCGGGAGAGGAGAACCGAGAAAGCCGCGACCAGGGTCATGAAGACCGTCGCGCCCTCGCTTCGTGAGAAGTTCTTGACCTCAGCCCCGAGCACCGGCGCGAGCTCGGTAAACAGCCGCTTTCCCGCCCTCCCCGGCGTCCTGCGGCGAGGCCGGTCGAGCGGCAATCCGAGGATGGAAGCGCCGGCGAGACGCTGCCGCCAATAGGCGAGCTGGGCCTCCAGGCCGCCGCTCGCCAGCCACTGCCGTTGCCAGCAGGCATAGTCGGCGTACTGGATCGGCAACTCCGGCAAGGGCGAGGGCCCGTCGCCCCCCCAGGCCGCCCAGAGCAGGCTGATCTCCCGCACCATCACGCCCAGCGACCAACCGTCCGACACCATGTGATGGAGGGCAAGGAGCAGCCAATGGTGCTCGGGCCCCAGGCGCAGCAGGCTGACCCGCAGCAAGGGGTTGCGGTCGAGCGCGAAGGGCCGCAGCTTGTCCGCCTGCGCCAGGGCGACGGCCGCGGCCGTCGCCCCGGCCGCCGGCAATGCGGAGAGATCGATCACCGGCAGCGCTGGGGTGGCCGCCTCGTGGATCACCTGCTCCGGCTGGCCATCCCGGGCTTCGAAGCTCGTCCGCAGCACCTCATGACGGCGCACGATCTCGGAGAAGATCCCGGCGAGAGTCGCGACCCGCATCGCGCCCAGGAGCCGAACGGCCTGGACGACGTTCAAGGCCGGGTTGCCCGGTTCGAGCTGGTCCAGGAACCAGAAGCGCTCCTGGCCGAAGGAGAGCGGCACCGGGTGGAGATCGACCACCCGGCGGCCGATCGCCGCCAGGTGGTCGCTCGGCTCCCCGCGCGAACGGTCGCCTCGTCCCTCGTCCACCAGCACAGCGAGATTGGCGATCGTCGGCTCGGAGAAGAAAGCCTGGAGCGACACCGTCACCGAGAACTGCTCGCGGACCCGGGAGATCACCTGGGTGGCGAGGAGAGAGTGGCCGCCCAGCTCGTAGAAATTGTCGTGGACCCCGATCCCGTCGATTCCCAGGAGGTCGCGCCAGAGAGCACCGAGCTGCCCTTCGAGTGGGCCCCTGGGCGCCAGGTACGGCGTGCCGAGCTCCGGCCGCGCGTGGCCTGGCGCCTCGGCGCCTCCACTCGCGTCGGCTCCTCGGACGGGATCGAGAGCGGCCGCCAACTCTCGCCGCGAGACGACGACCGCGAACTTGCCATTCGCCAGCGCCCGCGCCAGCATCTCCCAAGTCTCCTGGGGCGACATCTCAGGCTTCCATTCGATCGTCGCTGAGGAAGGGGCACCCCCGAGAACAGCCATCTTATGGGGCTGCTCGTGGCGGTCTATCCAATAGCGCTGGCGTTCGAAAGGATAGGTCGGCAGCGACACCCGGAGCCGACGACCGTGTGTCTCCTGCCAGGGATGCCCCTGCCAGTCGATGGGCAGCCCGGCCAACCAGAGCCGGCCGAGGGCCGAGAGCAGGGCCTCGACATCGCTGACCTCCTCTCGCGAGTGACGCATCGACGAGATGACGGTGCGGGTACCCCCGTTCAGTCTCGTCAGGGTACCCAACCCTCGCCCCGGGCCAACCTCTAAGAACACCGCATCAGGGTCCGCGAAGAGCGTCTGAAGCCCAGCCGCGAAGCGCACCGGCAGGCGCAGGTGCCGCGCCCATTCGAGCGGGTCGACCGCCTGATCCGGACGTACCCAGGTACCCGTGATATTCGAAATGTAAGGGATCTGCGGCGCGCTCCGCGGAACCCGCGCGACCCGCGCGGCATAAGGCTCCACCAGCGCATCGAGCATGAAGGAGTGCGCGGCATAGGGCATGGGGACAGGCCGGCAGCTCACTCCCCCGCGGCTGAGCTCACGCTCGAACGTCGCGATACGGTCAGGGGGCCCCGAGACGACTGAGACCGCTGGACCGTTGACCGCCGCGAGCGACAGCCCGTCGTCCAAGAGCGGCAGGAGATCCGACTCGGACAGCGGCACGGCGAGCATCGCGCCGGGGGGCAAGGTACGGAGCATCGCCGCACGGTCCGCGACCAGCGCCAAAGCGTCTTCGAGCGCGAAGACCCCCGAGAGGTAGGCGGCGACGTACTCACCGAAGCTGTAGCCGATCATCGCCCGCGGAGTGATCCCCCATTCGCGCCAGAGGAGCGCCAGGGCCGTCTCGACAGCAAAAAGCACCGGGTTGGAAACGTCGGGGTGATGCAGACGACGCGACGCCTCTTCTGCCTGCGCCGACTCGGGATAGAGGACCGTGCGCACGTCGTAGCCGAGCCGCGGCAGAAGCAATTCCGCACAACGATCGACGTGCGCCCGAAACGTCGGCTCTTCCCGGTAGAGGTCGAGGCCCATGTTGATGTGCTGGGACCCCTGTCCGGGCAGGAGGAAAACGATGGGACGATCGCGCCGCTCGCCGACGGAGCTCAGGAGACGCTTGGGAGACCGCTCCGCGAGGGCCGCGACCGCGTCCGCAGAATCGCGGCAAACGAGCATCCGGCGGTGGCCGAAGCTGCGTCGCCCCCTCTGCAAAGTCGAGGCGACATCAGAGAGATTCAAGCTGGGATGAGCCGACAGATAGCACGCCAGATTGTCCGTCGCCCTCTCGAGCGCCGACGCCGAACGGGCCGAGAGGATCAGCAGCTCAGCCGCCCGCGCCGGCTCAACCGAGGTCGCCGGGGAGACCGCCGGAGCCTCCTCGAGCACCACATGAGCGTTGGTGCCGCCGATGCCGAAGGCGCTCACCCCGGCGCGACGAGGAACACCGTTCGCCGGCCAAGGGCGCAGCTCGGCGTTGACGTAGACCGGACCGTTCGCGAAATCGATCTGCGGGTTGGGCGCCGTGAAGTGCAGGCTGGGCGGGATCTCCCCGTGCTGCAGCGCCAGGGCCGCTTTCATCAACCCCGCCACACCCGCCGCCGCGTCCATGTGGCCGAGGTTGGTTTTGATCGAGCCCACGGCACAGAAGCCCTGCTTGCCGCTCCGGGAAAGCACCTGGGTGAGCGCCGCGATCTCGATGGGATCGCCGAGCAGAGTCCCGGTGCCGTGCGCCTCGATATAGCCGATCGACTCGGGCTCGACGCCGGCCACCGCCTGCGCCTCGGCGATCACCGCTGCCTGGCCGAGCACACTCGGCGCCGTGAACCCTACTTTCGAGGAACCGTCGTTGTTGATCGCCGAGCCGCGAATCACGGCGTAGATCGAGTCGCCGTCGGCGAGCGCCCGGTCGAGACGTTTCAAGACTACGATGCCGGCTCCGCTGCCTCCTACGGTGCCCCGCCCCAGAGCGTCGAACGCCCGGCAGTGCCCGTCCGGGGAGAGGATGCTCGATTCCCGGTAGAGGTAACCCTCCTTGGCAATGGCAAGCGTCACGCCGCCAGCCAACGCCATGTCGCACTCGTCAAGCACGAGGCTCTCACACGCCATATGGATGGCGACCAAGGAGGTCGAGCAGGCCGTCTGAACCGTGACGCTCGGGCCTTGGAGGTTCAACTTGTAGGAGACGCGGGTCGCCAGGAAATCCTTGTCGTTGCCGATCACAACCTGCATCTCGCCCACCGTCTCAACCACGTCCGGCCGCGAAAAGAGGTTCGTCAGGTAGCTGACGAACCCGGAGCCGGCGTAGAGCCCGATCGCTCCGGGGTAGCGCTCCGGATCGTAGCCGGCATCCTCGAGCGCCTCCCAGGCGCACTCCAGGAAGATGCGCTGCTGGGGATCGGTGGTCTCGGCCTCTCTCGGGTTGTAGCTGAAGAACGAGGCGTCGAAGAGATCCACCTCTTCGAGGTAGCCGCGGGCGCGGACGTAGCTCGGATGGGCGAGAGCCTCCGCGGAAACGCCGGCGGCCAGGAGCTCCTCCTCCGAAAAGTAGCGGATCGATTCCACTCCCTCGCGGAGGTTCCGCCACAGCTCCTGAGGATTGTTGGCACCTGGAAAGCGGCCGGCCATGCCGATGATCGCGACGTGCGGCCGCTCGCTCGCCAGAACAGTGGAATCCGAGTGCGCCCGGTCCCGACCAGAGCGCGGGACAGGGGCACTCTCGACGGCTGCGGCCGGCCTCAGATGCGCCGCCAAGGTGCGCACCGTGGGGAACCGGAAGAGGTCGGTCATCGACGGCGCCGTGCCGAGCTCCTGCTCCAGACGGCCATGCACTTTCGCCATCAGCAGGGAATGGCCGCCGAGATCAAAGAAGTTGTCGTCGAGTCCCACGCGCTCGACTCCCAGCACCTCCTGCCAGAGCGCGACGAGCGACCGCTCGGCAACCCCCAGTGGGGCCGCATAGGCAACGCCGTCGTCGCGCCTGCCGGCCGGCGGGGCGGGCAGCGCCCGACGATCGAGCTTACCGTTGGCCGTCACCGGCAGAGCCGACAGAGCGACGAAGGCCGACGGGATCATATGCTCGGGCAGCTTATCGCGCAGGAACGAGCGCAGCTCCAAGGCCACCGGCGCGGGCTCTCTCTGCGGCACCACATAGGCCACCAGCCGGGGGTCCCCGGGAGTGTCCTCGCGCACCAGCAAAGTGGCATGGAGGGCCACTCCGGATGGGCGACGAGGATCGCTTCGATCTCCGCCAGCTCGATCCGGAAGCCACGCAGCTTGACCTGGGTGTCGATCCGACCCAGGTATTCGAGCTCGCCGCCGGCCAGCCGACGCGCCAGGTCACCCGTCCGGTAGAGACGGCTGCCCGCCTCGCCCAGGCCGTCCGGAACGAAGCGTTCCGCCGTCAGGTCCGGACGGCCCAGGTAGCCCCGGGCCACCTGCACACCACCGATGTGGAGCTCGCCGTGAGCTCCCACCGGCACCGGCTGGCCGTCCCTGTCGAGCAGGTGAATCGCGGTGTTCGCCACCGGCCGGCCGATAGGGAGGTTCGGGGAGCCCGGCACGCACTGCCAGAAGGTGACATCGACCGCCGCCTCCGTGGGACCATAGAGATTCAAGAGCCCCGCCCTCGGCAGGCGGTCGAAGAAGCGTTCCTGGAGCGACGGCAAAAGCGCCTCGCCGATCATCGCCACCTGGCAGAGCGCCGTCGCCCGCTCGACGTCCGGCTCCTCCAGAAACACCTGGAGCATCGACGGCACGAAGGAGGTCACCGTGATCTCGCGCTCCGCGAGACTCGCCACCAGATAGGCCGAGTCCCGGTGCCCCCCGGGCCGCGCCATCACCAGGCAGGCGCCGGCCAGAAGCGGCCAGAACAGCTCCAAGACCGACATGTCGAAGCTCACCGGGGTCTTCTGGAACATCCGATCCACCGCCGTCAGTCGGTGATGGGACTGCAGCCACAGAAGCTGGTTCACGATCCCCCGGTGTCTGTTCATCACCCCTTTCGGACGGCCCGTCGAACCCGAGGTGAAGATCACGTAGGCCAGGCTCTCCGGACCCGCTACGATCCCTGCATCGGAACCGATCCCGCACTCCAGAGACGGGCTGGCTCCCGCCGTACCGCCGGCGCCGAGCACGAGTTGGCGACCCGGATGCGCGGGCAGCAGCGCGGCCGTCCGCTCCTCGACCAGGACCGCCGGAGGGAGAGCATCCTCGAGCATCCATGCCAGCCGTTCCGCCGGATAGGTCGGATCGAGCGGCACATAGGCGCCCCCCGCGGTGAGGATCGCCACCAACCCGATGACCAGCTCGAGCGAGCGGTCGAGACAGATCCCCACCGGCACCTCCGGCCCGACGCCGGACCGGCGCAACTGCCCGGCGAGGAGCCCGGCGCGAGCGGCCAGCTCAAAGTAGGAGAGCGCGGTGTTCTCGAACACCACCGCCGTGGTGTCAGGGGTCCGTGCCACCTGGGCCGCGATCAGCTCGTGCAGGCAGCGATCCGCCGCCGGATAACTCACCGCCGTGGCGTTCCATCCGAGCAGCTCCTGGCGCTCCGGCCTGGTGAGGAGCGGCAGCTCCAACACCCGCGCCGACGGCGCGACCACCGCTCCCGTCAGGAGCGTCAGGAAGTGCCCCCCCAGCCGCTCGATCGTCGAGCTGTCGAAGAGGTCGCGCCTGTACTCCAGCCGGCCCACGAGCTCTCCGTTCAACTCGCGAAGATCGAGCGAGAGATCGAACCTGGCAGTCCCGGTCTCTGGGCGCGAGACGTCCAGGGTGAGCCCCGGCATCGTTGGCAGAGTCGCCTCCCCGCGCGGCCTCCCCTCGACCGCAAGGAGGACCTGGACGAGCGGCGGCACCCCACCGCTGCGCTCGGACACCAGATCCAGCACGAGCCGCTCGAAAGGCAGATCCTGGTGTGCGTACGCCTCCAGCGCCGAAGTGCGGACCTGCGTCAAGAACCCCGCGAAACTCGCCTCGGGGGCGATTTCGCCGCGCAGCACCAGGGTATTGACGAAGAAGCCGATCAACCCCTCAGTCTCGACCCGCGTCCGGTTGGCCACCGGTGAGCCGACGAGCAGGTCGCGCTGCCCGCTGTAGCGGCTGAGCAGGACATGAAAGCCGGCGAGGAGAGCCATGAACAGGGTCGCGCGCCGCCCTCCAGCGAGCTCCCCCAGGCCTGCGCGGAGCGTGGCCGGCGCCATCACTTCCACCGCCCCTCCCTGGCCGCTCCGCACAACCGGCCGCGGCCGGTCGGTGGGAAGGGTGAGCAGTTGGGGAGCTCCGGCGAGCCGTTGCCGCCAATAGGAGAGCTGGGCTTCGAGCACCGACTCCGTCAGCCACCGCCGCTGCCAGAGCGCATAGTCCGAGTACTGGAGAGGCAGCTCGGGCAGCGGTGAGGGCTGGCGGCGGGAGAAGGCACCGTAAAGCGCCGAAAGCTCGCTCACCAGCACGCCCAACGACCAGCCGTCGCAGGCGATATGGTGGAGGGTGAACAACAATCGGTGCTCGTCTCTAGCCAGCCGGAGGAGCGTCGCGCGGACAACGGGCCCGCGCGCGAGATCGAAGGGGCGCCGCGCCTCCTCGCCGGCCAGCGACCCCGAAAGCCGCTCGCCGAGCCCGCCGGGGAGCGCCTCGAGGTCGACGACCGGCAGGACGGCGGTCGCAGGCTCTTCCACCACCGGTCGCGGCTGCCCCGCAGCCAGGACGAACCGCGTCCGCAGCGTCTCATGCCGGCGGACGATCTCCCCGAGGCTCGCCGCCAGAGCCGCCAAGGCCGCCGCCCCGAGCGTGCCGCGCAGCGCCACCGCCGCTGCCACGTTATAGGTCGCCTGGCCTGGCTCGAGCTGGTCGAGGAACCACAGTCTTTCCTGACTGAACGAGAGCACCCGCTCCTCGTCGGCCGAAGCCCGCACCAAGGGGGGTGCCTGTCCCGTCGCCGCGCCCTCCACCGAGATTGCCGCCTCGGCCAGCGCCGCGAGGCCCGAAACCGTCGGCCGCTCGAACAACTGCCGGAGCGTCAGCTCCACGCCGAGGGAGGCTTGCAACCGCGAGAGCAACTGCGTGGCGAGCAGCGAGTGCCCTCCGAGGAAGAAGAAGTCGTCCTCGACCCCCACGCGTTCCCGCCCGAGCACGTTACCCCAGATCTCCGCAATCCGCTCCTCGGTCGCGGTCCGGGGTGCGACATACGCCGTCGTCACCGCTCCCCAATCCGGTGCCGGCAGGTGCCGGCGGTCCACCTTGGCGTTCGCATTGAGCGGCAGGCTGTCGAGGAGCACCCAGCTGGAGGGTACCTGCGCCTCCAACAGCCGAGACTTGAGAAACACCCGCAGTTCCTCCAGCGGCGGCGAGGCTCCCTCCCGCGGTACTACGTAGGCGACCAGGCGCCGCTCTCCAAAGCCATCCTCGCGCACCACCACCACCGCCGCCGCGACCTCCGGGTGCCGGGCTAAAGCGGCCTCCGTCTCACCCGGCTCCACCCGGAAGCCGCGGATCTTGATCTGATCGTCCGTCCGGCCCAAAAACTGGAGGTTGCCGTCGCTCGACCGTCGCGCCAAGTCGCCCGTCCGGTAGAGCCGGCTTCCCGGCTCCCCCGAAGCGTCGGGAACGAAGCGCTCGGCCGTCAGGTCCGGGCGCCCCAGATAGCCCCGTGCCACCTGGATCCCGCCGATGTGGAGCTCGCCGGCAACCCCCACCGGCACCGGCTGCCGGTCGCAGTCAAGCAGGCGGATCCAGGTGTTCGCCACTGGCAGGCCGATCGGGACCTCCGGGGCACCCGGCACGCAACGCCAGGAGGTGACGTCGACCGCCGCTTCGGTCGGGCCGTAGAGATTCAAGAGGCCCACCGCCGGCAGGCGGCTGAAGAAACGCTCCTGGAGCGCCGGCGAAAGCGCTTCGCCGCTCGCCACCACCTGGCGCAACGCCGTCGCCCGCTCGATCCACGGTTCTGCCAGGAAGGCATGGAGCATCGCCGGCACGAAGTGGGCGACCGTGATCTCGTGCCGCGCCAGGGCCCGCGCCAGGTAGGCCGGGTCCTGGTGTCCCCCGGGCCGCGCGACGACCAGGCAGGCGCCGGACAACAGCGGCAGGAACAGCTCCCAGACAGAGACGTCGAAGCTCACTGGGGTCTTCTGCAGGATGCGGTCCGCCTGCGTGACTCCGTGGTTCACCCCGGCCCAAAGCAGCCGGTTGACGATCGCCCGATGGCTGTTCATCGCCCCCTTCGGACGGCCCGTCGAGCCCGAGGTGAAGATCACGTAAGCCAGGTTCTCCGATCTCGCACCGATCCCGACCTCGCCGCCCCCGGCTCTGAGCCCGAGGCCGCGGGTATCGCCGGCTTCGCCGGTATCGCAGACCACCACCTCTCGACCCGGGTGCGCGGGCAGGAGCGCCGCCGTGCTCTCCTGTACCAGAACGACCGGAGGGAGAGCGTCCTCCAGCATCCGCGCTAGCCGCTCCGGCGGATAGGACGGATCGAGCGGCACATAGGCGCCGCCCGCGCTGAGGATCGCGACCAGCCCCATAACCAGCTCGAGCGAGCGCTCGAGGCAGATCCCCACCGGCACCTCCGGTCTGACCCCCAGGTCGCGGAGACGCCCGGCGAGAAGCCGCGCCCGGAAAGCGAGATCGCCATAGGAGAGCGCGGTGTCCTCAAACACCACCGCCGTGGAGTCGGGGGTCCGCGCCGCCTGGGCCGCGATCAGCTCGTGCAGGCAGGCACCCGCCGCCGGGTAGCTCACCGCCGTGGCGTTCCAGGCGAGCAGCTCCTGACGCTCGACCTCGGTGAGCAGCGGCAACTCCCACAGGCACACCTCAGGCTTAGAGGCCGCTACGGCGAGGAGCACCAGGAAGTGACCGTACAACCGCTCGATCGTCGCGCCGTCGAAGAGCTCGCGGCTGTACTCCAGTCGGCCCACGAGCTCCCCGCCCGACTCGCGAAGATCGAGCGAGAGGTCGAGCTTCGCGGTTCCGGTCTCCGGGCGCAGGACGTCCAGGGTGAGCCCCGGCATCGTTGGCAGAGCCGCCTCCCCGCGCGGCCTCCCCTCGACCGCAAGGAGGACCTGGACGAGCGGCGGCACCCCACCGCTGCGCTCGGACACCAGATCCAGCACGAGCCGCTCGAAAGGCAGATCCTGGTGTGCGTACGCCTCCAGCGCCGAAGTGCGGACCTGCGTCAAGAACCCCGCGAAACTCGCCTCGGGGGCGATTTCGCCGCGCAGCACCAGGGTATTGACGAAGAAGCCGATCAACCCCTCAGTCTCGACCCGCGTCCGGTTGGCCACCGGTGAGCCGACGAGCAGGTCGCGCTGCCCGCTGTAGCGGCTGAGCAGGACATGAAAGCCGGCGAGGAGAGCCATGAACAGGGTCGCGCGCCGCCCTCCAGCGAGCTCCCCCAGGCCTGCGCGGAGCGTGGCCGGCACCATCACTTCCACCGCCCCTCCCTGGCCGCTCCGCACAACCGGCCGCGGCCGGTCGGTGGGAAGGGTGAGCAGTTGGGGAGCTCCGGCGAGCCGTTGCCGCCAATAGGAGAGCTGGGCTTCGAGCACCGACTCCGTCAGCCACCGCCGCTGCCAGAGCGCATAGTCCGAGTACTGGAGAGGCAGCTCGGGCAGCGGTGAGGGCTGGCGGCGGGAGAAGGCACCGTAAAGCGCCGAAAGCTCGCTCACCAGCACGCCCAACGACCAGCCGTCGCAGGCGATATGGTGGAGGGTGAACAACAATCGGTGCTCGTCTCTAGCCAGCCGGAGGAGCGTCGCGCGGACAACGGGCCCGCGCGCGAGATCGAAGGGGCGCCGCGCCTCCTCGCCGGCCAGCGACCCCGAAAGCCGCTCGCCGAGCCCGCCGGGGAGCGCCTCGAGGTCGACGACCGGCAGGACGGCGGTCGCAGGCTCTTCCACCACCGGTCGCGGCTGCCCCGCAGCCAGGACGAACCGCGTCCGCAGCGTCTCATGCCGGCGGACGATCTCCCCGAGGCTCGCCGCCAGAGCCGCCAAGGCCGCCGCCCCGAGCGTGCCGCGCAGCGCCACCGCCGCTGCCACGTTATAGGTCGCCTGGCCTGGCTCGAGCTGGTCGAGGAACCACAGTCTTTCCTGACTGAACGAGAGCACCCGCTCCTCGTCGGCCGAAGCCCGCACCAAGGGGGGTGCCTGTCCCGTCGCCGCGCCCTCCACCGAGATTGCCGCCTCGGCCAGCGCCGCGAGGCCCGAAACCGTCGGCCGCTCGAACAACTGCCGGAGCGTCAGCTCCACGCCGAGGGAGGCTTGCAACCGCGAGAGCAACTGCGTGGCGAGCAGCGAGTGCCCTCCGAGGAAGAAGAAGTCGTCCTCGACCCCCACGCGTTCCCGCCCGAGCACGTTACCCCAGATCTCCGCAATCCGCTCCTCGGTCGCGGTCCGGGGTGCGACATACGCCGTCGTCACCGCTCCCCAATCCGGTGCCGGCAGGTGCCGGCGGTCCACCTTGGCGTTCGCATTGAGCGGCAGGCTGTCGAGGAGCACCCAGCTGGAGGGTACCTGCGCCTCCAACAGCCGAGACTTGAGAAACACCCGCAGTTCCTCCAGCGGCGGCGAGGCTCCCTCCCGCGGTACTACGTAGGCGACCAGGCGCCGCTCTCCAAAGCCATCCTCGCGCACCACCACCGCCGCCGCCGCGACCTCCGGGTGCCGGGCTAAAGCGGCCTCCGTCTCACCCGGCTCCACCCGGAAGCCGCGGATCTTGATCTGATCGTCCGTCCGGCCCAAAAACTGGAGGTTGCCGTCGCTCGACCGTCGCGCCAGGTCGCCTGTCCGGTAGAGGCGTTCCCCTCGTCCCACTGGCGACGGCACGAAACGCTCGGCCGAGAGCGCCGGCCGCTTAAGATAGCCGCGTGCCAGGCCGTCGCCTCCCACGCACAGCTCCCCGGCCGCCCCCTGCGGCACCGGCTCCAGCCAGGCATCCAGAAGGTAGACCGCCGTGTTGGCGATCGGACGGCCGATCGGTATCGACACACCGGGCGCCAGCGGGTTCTCGACCTCAAAGCAGGTGGTGAACGTCGCCGACTCCGTCGGTCCGTACCCGTTGGTCAGGCGCATCCCCGGCAACCCGCGCACCGCTCGCGCCACGTGCGACGGCGACAGCACGTCGCCCCCCGACATCACATGCCGGAGCCCCTGGAGCGCGGAAAGGTCGGTCTCTACCACCTGGTGGAACAAACCTGCCGTGAGCCAGGCGAAGCTCACCCCTTGCCGCTCCAACACGCCGCGGAGCTCGGCGAGCGACGGCAGACCAGGTGGCGACACCACCAGCCGCGAGCCATGGAGGAGCGCACCCCAGATCTCCAGCGTCGAGGCGTCGAAGGCGAGGGGAGCGAGCTGCAGGAAGACCTCGTCTGGGCCGAACGACGTGAACTCGGCCCCCAATACCAGCCGCATCACACCCCGGTGCGGGATCCCGACTCCCTTCGGCCGTCCTGTCGAGCCCGAGGTATACATCACGCAGGCGAGGCTCTCGGACAGGGTGCGGCTCGCCACCGCCGTTATCGGCTCTGCCGCGATCCCTGCTCGATCCCGGTCGAGGCAAAGCAGCCGGACACCGCCCGGTATCGGGTCCGGCAAACGATCCCGCCAGCGCTCTTCGGTCACCACCACAGAGACGGCACCGTCTGCGAGCTGGAAGGCTAGCCGCTCCGCCGGATGAGTGGGGTCGAGCGGCAGGTAGGCCCCCCCCGCTTTGATCACAGCCAGCACGGCCAGCACCATCTCCAGCGAGCGCTCGAGGCAGATCCCAACCGACGACTCGGCCCCCGTCCCCAGCCGCCGCAGGCAGTGCGCCAGGCGATTCGAACGCCGATCGAGCTCGCCGTAGGTCAGCGCCGCGTTCTCGGTGGCGAGCGCCACCGTGTCCGGACGCGACTCGGCCACCTCGGCGAACCGCTCGTGGATCAAGAGCGGAGCATAGGCCGCAGCGGTATCGTTCCCTTCGATCAACAGTTGATGGCGTTCCGCTGTCGCGAGGAGCGGCAGCTGCTCCAGACGGCTCGCGGGCGCTGCGGCAATCCCGGCGAGGAGGCTCCGGAGGTGCCCGCACAGCCGCTCGATCGTTGCGCTATCGAAAAGGTCGGGGTTGAACTGAAGTGACAGCACCAAACGTTCTTGTACCACCGCAGCAAAGAGGGTCAGGTCGATCTGGGAACCGTTTGGCGGCAGGTGGAGGGTCTCAACGGCGAGCCCGCCGAGAGCCACAGGCACGCCGGACTCGCCCACCGCGAGCGCCGCCAACCCCTGTTGGCGACCGCCACGTTCCTGCTCGAAGGAGAGCATCACTTGAAAAACCGGTGACCGCGAAAGATCGCGCTCGGGCGCCAGACGCTCGGTGAGCAAGGGGAAGGGGAACGCCCGGTGCGCTAGGGCGGCGAGCACTGTCTGCCGCACTCGGCCGAGGAACTCGGTGAATACCGGATCCCCCGCCATGTCTCCCCGCAACACCACAGGATTGACGAAATAGCCGATCAGCCCGGCGACCGACGCAGAACTCCTCCCCACAGTCGGAGAGCCGACGACCATCTCTGTCTCCCCGGTGTAGCGGTAGAGCAGCGCCTGGAAGGCGGCGAGCAGGATGACGAAGAGAGTGGTCCTCCGCTCCCGACCGAGCGCTTGAACACCATCGGTCAACCCCGCATCGAGACGGCAAGACCGCACGTCGCCGCGGAAAGTCTGAAGCTTGAGGCGTGGCCGATCGGTCGGAAGGTCGAGAATCAGCCGGCGCCCCTGAAGTTCGCGACGCCAGAACTCCCACAGGCGATCCCCGTCGGGTCCGGCGAGCCGGAACTCCTGCCGGCGAACGTGCTCGGCGTAGGTGGAGCGCAGTGGCGGCAGAAGCTCCGGCGCCGGCCCGGTCTCGCCGCTAGCGCCGGCCCCCCCATAGAGCACCGAGAGTTCGCCCAGAAGGACGCCGAGAGACCAGAAATCGGCAACTATGTGGTGCAGGGCGACGACCACCCGATGCTCGTCCGGCCCGCGGTGGAGCACCCCGACCCGCAACAGCGGATCGCGCGCCAGATCGAAGGGGCTCCAGGCCAGTTCGGACTGCCGCGCCTCGACCGTGGCCTCGTCCCAGCCTACCGCGTCCTCTTCCACGAAGGTCGGAGACCGCTGGGCGAGCACCCGCTGCACGGGCTCGTTCTCAGTTCTACCGCCTGCGCTGAAGAAAGAGCGTAGAGTCGGGTGGCGAGCGGCCACGACGTCGAAAGCATCGCGGAGAGCAGGGACGTCGAGAGGCCCCTTGACCCGCAGCGCACCTGCGAGGACGTAGGCACTCGATCCCGGTGCCAGCCGGTCGAGAAACCAAAGTGCCCGCTGACCCTTGGAGAGGGGGCTTCGGGGCTCACTCGCCCCCTGGGGCGGCGCTCCCTCCAGCCTGGAGGAGTTCGTGGAGACATCGGTCGGTGAGTGTCTGGAAAATACCAAGGGATTACAGCTCCTTTGGGCAACAGACTTAAACGGCTGGGGGGCCTCCGCTGGATTGGGAAATCGCGCAGCGTGGACGCGACGGCGCTCCTCGCCGGGACAGGCCGGCCTGAGGTCGGCGCGAAGCCCGGCATCATCGGCTGAGCGAGGACTCCTCCCACATCCCGAGACGCTGGCCTACCGGTACGAAGCGCGGATCGTCCTCCCACCTCTGGTGCTCGAACGCCATCTCGTACCCCAGCGACCGCCAGAGGCGAGCGCTGAGATCCGGCGTAATCGGGGCCATGAGGATCGCCAGGGTTCGAATCGCCGAGAGCTCCATGGCGACCGCAGTCCGCAGTTCCGAGTGCTCGACGGAGCCCCAGGCGCTCTCGCTCTGGCCGAAGTCCCGGCTCCGCCGCACGAGTTCGGTACCGATCCGGACCGCGAGTTGCGGGGAAAAGGATACGGCCCCGTAGGCCGATTTCGCTTCGGCCAGGCTCCGCTTGAGGAACTCGAAGAAACGGATGTGCGCGTCCGACCAAGCCCCCGGCTCCGGCACGATCCCTTGGAATCGATCCTGCGTCCGGGTCCGAGCGTCGCGGACCCAGGCCTTCCAGCGACCTTCGAACTCGCTCTCGACCCAGGCCTCGAATTCGCGCAGGGTAAAGTTGGTACGCTCGGCCTCGGGGCAGGTATGGGCCAGATAGAGCCGTACCGCGTCGACCGAGTTGCGCTCCAAGAGGTCCCGAGCCCAGATCGCGTGACCCCGGCTGGTCGAGAATTTCTGGTGGTCCAGGTAGTACAGCTGGTTCGACACGAACGCCCTGGGCAGCTTGATCGAGGGGTCGTACGCCTTGAGGAGAGCCGGGTAGAGGACAGCGTGATTCCAGCAGTTGTCGAAACCGAAGAACTGCACGACCTCAGCGTCCTCCGCACCCCAGAAAGCCTTAAAACCCCCATCGGAACCGATCTGATCGGTTAGCTCACGACTGGCAGCCAGGTACCCGGGCACCACCTCCAGCCAGGCGGAGACGACCTGCCCCTCGAAGCCAGGAAACGGCACCGGTATTCCCCAATCCGTCACATGGCTCGCGACCACTTCCGGCAAACCGGCGTCGAGCATCGTGTGACAGAGCGCACGATGCTGGGTGGTCATCTCCAGGCTGGCATAGTACTGATCGAGGACCGCCCGATGCTCGGCGAGCGGGAAGTAGAGACGGCGCAGGACACCGACCCTCGGAGTCTTCCCGCACATCCTGCAGACGGGGTCAATCAGATCGGTGCAGTCGTTCGGTCTGCCACACTCCTCGCAGGCGTTACCGCACGTCCCTTGACCGCAGTGCGGGCAGATCCCAGTGACGTAGAACTCGAACAGGTAGCGTTCGCAGAAGTCGCAGAAAAGAGCAGACGCCTCGCGCGCCACCAGCTTCCCCTCATCGTAGAGCTTGCAGATGAATTCGCGGACCAACTCGGCATGATGTGGGGAGCCGTTGGGACGGTAGAAGTGATCCACACCGACGTGGGCTCGTGCGAGGGTCCCTTGGATCTCCGCCGCGTAGTGATCGGCCATTTTCTGCGGACTGGTGCCACTCTGCTCGGCCTTGGCGGCCGTCCAGCACTGATTGTCGTCCGAGCCCAGTACGAAGTAGGCCTCATCGCCCAGCATCTTACGAAAGCGGACATAGATGTCGGCCGAGAGGTAGGGGCCCGCGAGGTGCCCTAGATGGAGGTCTCCGTTCGGGTTGGGAGGGGAGCCGGAGACAAGGACGCGCTTCCGGTCACCCCCGGCCTCTTTGCCTTTCGGCGCGGTTCCGATCTGGCTCATGTCTTCCCAGTAAATATTGATGAAGAAAAGGTCCTCGCTCTCCGAGCAGTTGATCAGAGTGTGGTAAGTGAGCGGCGTACAGAAGATGACGTCGCCAATCTCGATCTCGCGGCTCTCTCCCTCGACCGAAAAGATCCCCTCCCCCTTGACGATGAAGAAGGCTTCGACCTCATGGTGCCGGTGAAGCTTTGTGGCGCCGCCCGGCTTGACCACATTCCAGAGGGCCGTGAACGGAGGGGAGGCGAATTCACCTCGCGGGAAGATTGGCTGACAAAGGGCGCCGAAATCAGGGGAGAGTTGCTGCGGATCAAGTTTACGAATTTGCATAAGACTCCTCGCAGGTTAAGAGTTCGAGCCGCCGTGGTTTCACGATCCGAACGGCAAGTGCTTTGTAACCGCATTTTCAGATCTCTCCGGAGCCGCTAACAATCCGGTTACCGATCTTTGGCAACCGAGCTTGAGGCAGAGAGTCTCGCGTGAGCCTGGTCAGATGTAAGCTCCGGCTTGCGCATTCAAGCTCGCCACCTTGAACCTGCCGCCCAGGCTCAGGAACGGCTCGGGGGGATCCAAGCGGGGGGCGGAAGGGCAATCAGATCACGTAGCCGGTCCGAATCGACATCTAAGGCCAAGTCGGCCAAAAGCCTCCCCGCGGCGGTGCCCATCGCGATGCCCGCCCCGTTGAAGCCCGCGGCGGCAAAGAGGCCCGTCTTTATCTGTCCGAAGAAGCAGTGGCGGTTGCGAGAGGTCCCCAAGATCCCGGTCCACATGAAGGCGAAGGGGACGTCCGCCAGGCTGGGGAAGCGCGCGCAGAAGGCGGCGCGGTGGTGCTCGCCGACCCGTCTGCGCTCCCTCTCTCCCATTGCCGTCGCCCGGGCACAGCGGACGGTGTTACGGATCAGAATCCGTTGGTCCTGGGTGCGGCGCACCGTCGACCCCATAGGATCCATCGCCAGTATCCCCCACTCGCTTCGGCCATGCAGCGCCCGCTGCTCCTCGGGCTCGAGGACGCGCGTCAGGCTAGCGAAGGTGAGAATGGGGAAGATACGGCTTTGCAGGAAACCGAGGGCCGGGGTGAAACCATTGGTGGTCAGGAAAAGCTGGCGGGTTACAACCGTTCCGTCCCCGACGGCCAGCCGAATCTCTCGGCCCTCGTCGAGCACCCGGACCGGCGATTCCTCGAAGATCTTGACGTTGCCTGGAAGCACTTTGCTCAACCCGCGGACGAGCGCCGCCGGCTGCGCCAGGGCCGTCCCCGGCATGTGCAGGCCGGTGCGGTAGAAGGCCGTGCCGGTGATCTCCTGCATTGCCGCCGCGTCGAGTTGCCTGTAGGCCACTCCAATTTTGTCGAGCCGGCGCGGCCAGCTGTCGACGATACGGGTACCCACCTTTCCTGCGGCGCCGCGCAGGAACCCAGAGTCGTCCCAGGCGCAGTCGATAGCATGGTCGTGCACTAGGGTCCGCAGGCTCTCCAAACCAGTTTGAGCGACGCGCCGGTAGCGGTCCCGATGCTCCGGAGGCATTTCGGCGGCGAAATCCGGCAGGTCGACAATAAATCCGGAGCTGCGGCCCGAGGCGCCGGAGCCGCACCGCGAGGACTCGAGCAGTCAGGATCCGCCAGTCCGGCCGGAACTCGGCGAGACGGCGTGCGGCGGCGAGCCCGGTCAGGCCAGCTCCCACGATCGCACAGTCCGCGCGCTCGGTCCCGCTCAGCCGTCGGGCGGGCGGCTGCGCGGGAAGCGTGGCAGCCCAACCGCCCTCAGGGATGAACTCCTGGGTCTTCATGACGCTCCTTTCGCGAAGACCTCAGACAGCTCTGCCTCGATCTGATTGCCCAGCAGCGCCTGAAGGATTTCATAGGAACGAGCAGGAAGGATCGAAAGGAGAGTATCGCTGAGACCATGGGTATCCTCGCAGAAACCCTGGAAGAAGATCCCCGGCGCAAAAGAGGGCCTGGTCAGCAAGCGGTAGTCGCGCTGGACGCAGTATCCCGTGGCGTTCGTCACCAGGTAGGGATCGAGTTCGAGGAGCAGCGGATGCCTTTTTTCGCGCTCGTACCCTGTCGCCAGGATGACTCCATCCGCCTCAAGGAACTCCAATCCCTCGTTTGCCGAATTGAAGAACTCGGCGATAACTCCGGTCCCAGTCGTTCGTAGGCCTCTGATCTCCAGGAAAGGCCGGATAGCGAGCCTTTCGTCCCCAACGATCATGCGGTCATAGAGGGCCTGATAGATCAGCTTGATAAGGTCTAAGTCGACAGCTGAATAGTTGGTGTCGCTATGCTCGCGGAGAATCGCCCGGCGCCGAGTCTCCGGCAGGCCATAGAGGAAGCTCACCATGTGGGGGAAAAAGATCTCGTTGACGAAGTCGCTGTCATCCGCGGGCTTGTAGGCGAAGCGGCGAAGGGCGGCCGTGACCTGTGCGTTCGGGTACGAACTCATCAGGTAGTGGAAGATCTCGGCGGCGCTCTGCCCGGAGCCAACGACGACGAGGCGGTAGGGGGCCATGCGGTCGGGGTAGAAGCTCTCGATCCGCGTGAGGAATTGATGTGAGTGGAAAATCCGGTCGTCGACCGGCACCTCCATCCCGCGCGGGGGCCGGGGCAACCCGCCGGTGGCGACGATCAGGTTGCGGCAGAGGTACTCCTCGCGAGCTCCGGTGGCCGTGTTCTCCGCCTTCACCTTGAGGAGCTCTACCCGAGAACCGTCCCCGATCGCGAGCGGCGAGACTGCGATGACTCGGCGGCCATAGCGCACCTGGTCCGCTAGCTGTTGGGCGACCCAGCAGTAGTAGTCATTAAATTCGATCCGGGTCGGATAGAAATTCCTCAGATTGACGAAGTTGTTGAGGCGACCCTTGTCGCGCAGATAATTGAGAAAGGTGAAGCGGCTCTGCGGATTCCTCAGGGTGACCAGATCCTTGAGGAAGGTCAATTGAACCTGAGCGCCATGGAGCAGCATGTCCGGATGCCAGGCGTAACGCGGCTTGCTCTCGAGGAAGAGGCTGCGGACGGGCGTCATGGCGCCACCCTCCGACTCTTCCTGGATCGTCGCGGCCACTGCCAGATTCGAAGGGCCGAAGCCGATCCCAACGACGTCATAGATTTCTCTGACTTCACTGTTCTCGCTGTTCTCGGCGAATGGCTCGATGTTAGAACTCTGCTCCTTCGACATCGGTCCTCCCAAGGTTAGCTCTGCTTAATCGTCACAGATCGTGAGGCCACGCTTTCCCTATCGGCTCGCCCGGGAGAAAGTCCGGGACGCCCTACCATGCCGCCGCACTATGAAAACAAGTTTGTGCAGTCAGCATAGTCCTTCCATCTGCCTGTCTTTTGCTCTCCCAGCTGACTGATGTTTCTTGCGATTTCATTTCTTCTAGAGCATGGCATTTTCGAGTATACAAGCTCTTAGAGCCTTGTCAAACTAACCAGCTTGCCCTAATTTGCAAATTTATGCATATTTATCCAGTGTTAGAAAGCTTCGCTGCAGCGCGGCTGCACGCTCCCTCCGCTCCGGGATCGCTTCTGAGAGCCCCTCTTTGGCGAAACCATCTGGGTTGGTTTAGCTTGGCGGTGCAGCGAGCCTGCGTCTGTACCCGTCTCTTCGAGACGTTCGTTGAGGGCGAGCCGCCACCGTTCCTGCCAGGACTCCCACCTCGCCACAACCTTAATATGTCGAGCCCACCAGCGAGTCTCGCATTTTGACCCCGGCGATCCTCGAGCTCGACCTTCTCTTTTTTGGCGAGGCTACCGAGTTCGAGGCCTGCGCCTTTCTGGCTGTTGAGCGAATGGCCGCGGTCTCCGCCGTGACCGGTTCCCTTCGTCCTCGACCACGTGCGCGTTCCCGACGGCTGAACCGGCTGGCGCGATGTCCTGGCAAGAGGACAGCCCTGCCTCTCCCATGGGATTCGCCGCAGCCCCGAGCCTGCCGGCGATGGATGGCCTCGGCCACGGGCAGACCGTTCTGCGGTTCCGGACGCCCCTTCGTCTGAAGAACGGCGACGAGCTTCAACCATCGGTCGGCTTCCGCACCTTGGTCTTCGCGATGCTCCGCCGTACCCTCTCACTTCCACCTCCTCGGGGCCCCGACAACATCGACTGGAGCTTCCGGCCGCTGCTCGAACTGGCGTCCGCTGTCCGTCTCACTGCGTCGCGCCTCTCCTGGCAGGACTGGGAGCGCTGCAGCAACCGCCAGGGAAGGAAGATGACCCTGGTGTTGGCGGCCTCCGTGGGCGAGATGGAGATCGAGGGCGACCTCGATCCCCTGGCCCCCCTCCTACGCACTGCCCTGATCCTCCACGTCGGCAAGGGAGCGACCTTCGGGCTGGGACGGATCGAGATCGAGGCCCCGAGGAGTTCTTAGGCCTTCATGGTCGGAAGTGTTCCTCCGGCGGACGGAAGGGCGCAACGATGAGGTCGTGGGTGCCGGCCTCGACGCGAGCGGGAAAGTCCGGATAGTCGACACGGATCTCTTGGGCCACCCGATTCAAAGACTGAACGAGGCGCCGATCGTGCTGGTCGACACTGGCGAGCTGCTTGCGGACCAGGCTCCACGTGATCCTGCGCTTCGTTCGCGCCGACCAGCAGCGATAAAGTAGGTACGAGGCGGCATCCCAATAGAGGGGACGGGCGTGAAACCTGCGCATGAGCGTAAGCGGCAAGACGACCGGATTGTCGCGCAGGTACTCATGGAACGCGGGATCGAGAACGATGCCATAGCGCTTGAGGTCATTCGGGAGGAGCGACAGCTGTTCGGAGCGGTTCTCCGCCGCCAGGAGCTGCCGGGCCTCCGAGCCGTCCCTCGGTGTGTAGGCCTTCTGGAGCGGGCGCATATTGAGTCGCACGGTGCCGGAAGGGGTCTTCAGGATGACCGAGAGCGATAGGCTCAAAAGACGGTGCAGCCGCTGCTCGAAGCGCTGGTACTGGACACCCGAGCGGGCGAGTTGGAAGGCCTCGAAGAAGTCGGTCAGGCTGGTGAAGGTGACGAAGCCTGTGTCGTAGGTGAGGGTGGTGATCCAGGCGAGAAGAGCGCGATCGGCGCCGAAAGGGATGGGGATACCTGGCTCGGTCGTCGAGAAATAGACGGTCAAATGGGTATCGGCGCCCAGATGAGCTTCCCGCGTGATCGTGGTGAAAGGGGACGGCTGGAGGGGAAAGCCGCAGAACACGAGAGCCTTGGCAGCGAGGAGAAGAAACCTCGCGTCCTCCGGGCGTGGAGTGGCCGAGGTAAGCGCTGCGCTCTCTGGGGGACGCCGCTCGAGGGGCGGATGCCCCTTCGGGAGGAGGCTTTCCAGATCGGCGTCCAGCCAAGGACGGAGGGTCTTCCTCGCGCTTCCGGTGTTCACCTTGCCACCCTGCAGGCCAGAGGGCGTCTCGTCGTGCCGTTCCTAAAAAGTCCGCCCGCCGGTCGGATTGTCATTGGTAATAACTCCGGCTCGAAGCCTCAAAGGGAAGAACGCGGGCTGTGGCGGGCTGCTCGACATCGCCGAGGAGCGCGCGGAGATGAGCTTCGACGAGGGTGGCCGCGCGAGCGAGGTCCGGTCCATGCTGGTGGAGATAGACGGTGTCGGTCATCGGTCGGCCCTGATGGCCAAGAAGTTGGGCCCGATGCTCGGGAGCGATGATCCCGACCGAGTGCGTGGAGAAGCCGTGACGTAGAGCCTTCACCGGGATTTCCGGCAGACCGGCGGTGACGAGGACGAGTTTCCAGGCGTCGTTGAGCCGGAAGAGAGGCCTACCGGGCCTGTCCCCGGGAACCGTGAGGTGCTCGGAGCCGGCCGGCCTGGGAATGGCTTTCAGAAGGCGTACCGCCTCGGGGCCGAGATAGATCCAGCGGCCACTCTTTTTGCGCCGATCTCCCTTGGCTCGGGGGATGCCGATGCGGGGGATCTTGTCGTCCAGGTGGCACCAGTCGTAGAAGGTCCAGAGGAGCTCGGAGCGGTGCCGGGCACCCGTGTAGATCGCCAGGCGCAGAGCGAAGAGAGTACGGAGAGATAGCGGAGCCGGAAGGCCGCGGTGGTTCAGATCCTCAAACTCGCGGATGACTCTGCCTACGGCTGCATACCCTTCTCCGTCCAGGAATTCCTCGGCACGGCTGACCTCATAGCGCGGTACCAGGCGTGCCGAGGCCGGATTGCGGGTCACCCATTCCATGCGGTACGCGAAGCCGAGAGCCGCTTCGAGCTGATGAAGGGCCTGGTTGGCGATAGGTCTGCCGCCGCCCTTCGCGAGGGGACGTCGCCCGAGAACCTGGGCGGGGATGCTCTTCTTGAGAAGCCGGACGACGTCGGTCGTGATCTGCTCGAGCCGCAGATGGCCGATCGCGGGGAGAAGGTGGATGCGCCAAACGCTCTCGTAGCCCTCTATTGTCCGGCTGCTTCGTGACTCTCCGCGGGTTTCCTTGAAGTCGGCCATGAATTCGTCGTAGAGGATGCGGACGGTCATCGACCGGCCCCGGGCGAGGCTCGGCATCTCTGCGTCGTCCTGAAGTCGCCGGAGAAGTCGGCGAGCCTGCTCCCGAACGTCTTCGATCTCCTGGATCGTCATGTCGGGACGGACCTCGGCCGCCAGATGGAAGCGACTGCGGTAGCGCACCCCGACCTGGACGACGGTCCGCCGGACCCTGAGGCAGGGGCCATCGACCTTCTCCAGGATGTAGAAGTCGCTCTCCCCGGTTCCGGGCAGAGAGCGGTAGGCTCGGCGGACTACGTCAAGGTTGATGCGGGGAACACGGGGACGGGCAGGTGAGCGCGGCATGGGCTACACCCCCGCCCATCGAGTTGCCGGGAAGGCATTCGCATTCTTGCTCAAGCAATACTCCTTGGCCCTTTTCAGGGCACAGCCATAAGGTCCAGCCCGATCTCGGGCCTGGGACATATCTGGGACTTTCAGGCTGTCCCTTTAGGGCCAATTGAGGGTATTGCGAATGCGTAAGGTAGGCGTGGAAACGGGGGTAGGCAGGTCGAAATGTCCCCTGCAGACCCTTTCAGGGCAAGAATGTAGTATCGTTCTTGCCGAATGGGGTTCAGGGGGTCCCGGGTTCAAATCCCGGCGTCCCGACCAATTTATCGCTGACGGTTCAAAGAGTTAGCTCGCGACAGAGAACTCTGAAACGAGCCGCCGGGTACTTATCGGGTACTTAGTGCTGTTCCGACTGGAGCGAGCTTTCTCCCAAACTTTGCCGCCACTGCCAGTCGGACGGGACGGGACTCGGTCTCGCCACGACATCGATAGTATCGCCAGTATTGCCAAAAGACCGTGGCTGACTTGGTCAGCGGCTGCGTCGCCAGCTTTTGGACCACCGTCTTCGTTCTGTCGCTGGGCGAGAACGCCTCGACTATCGCGCCGTCCTCGTGATTGACGAGGCGGGAGACTCGTCAATTCTCCTGAGTGATCTCGACCAGTTGAAGGCGATCGGCGCTGGCGACGCTTTCCGCGGACTCCTGGAGCGCCACCCAAACGCTCGCCTGGAGACCGTTCGACGCCAGGCCGAGCCCTGGCAACGCGCGGCTTCCAAGGACTGGCCGAGGGCCGCGTCACCGTAGCCCTCGACGCCTACGCCGGCCGCCTCCACTGGCAGGAGCCGGCCCGTTAATCGTAGATAAGTGCGGAAAGCATGGACACAAAGCTACCCAGCGCCGGGTAGCCTTCGATCCCGAGCGCTACGGCGCGATTGCCCACGGATATTCGGTCACCCTCCATAAGAGCCAGGGCGCCACGGTCGATCGGATCTACTTTTCGCGGATGGCGGCAGTGAAGGTTCATTCACAAATATTTTCGCTTTTACTCTCTTTGGTTACATCGACGAGTCGGGAAGAGAACGGCGACGACGAAGCGTTCTACCCCTTTGACTGAAGACCGCCCGGCTCGCCGCGCCGAGGGGTCCCGCTTTAGCGGGCGGGGTACGGGGTAGGGGTGTGCGCAGTGAGCCGAGCCAAGCAAGCGAGCGAGTGTTGTCCAGCTGTGTTTTCGTCGTATCGAATCCGATCTGTTACCCGCAGTACCCGCGGACGCAATCTCCAGGGAAGAGACTCCTCCCCACGTCTGGTCCGAGCTCCTCGGTCGATCTCTTTCAGGATCAGTCCCGAGGATCTGGACACGGTTCGAGGCGCAGCTCCCACCTATATACCAGCATGAGCGCCGAGCCTGCACATGGGAAAGAACATGCCTCAAAATTCCAAGATTTCAGAAATTTCGGAGAGCCGTGCGACGGAACAGGGGGAGCGCCCGGCCTACGTCTTCTGGCTGCGCCGGGCCTTCGCCGCCGCGGCGCGGATCGATCCCGAGCGGGTCGATCCGGACCTGCCGCTCACCGCAGCGGGGCTCGATTCGCTGGCCGCCATCGAGCTCCAGCAGGCGGTCGAGGAGGCGACCGGCCTCTCTCTCCTCCTCTCGGATCTTCTCGAGGGAATGACCCTCCGCGAGCTGGAGCGCCGGGTGGCCGGGGCGGCGGCGAGACCGGAGATCCAGGCTTCCTCCGCGCACGGAGAGGCGACGGGCGAGCACCCGCTCTCCTTGAACCAGCGCTCGCTCTGGTTCCTGAACCGCCTGGCGCCGGAGGATTCCGCCTATAACCTCGCGGGCGCGGCGCGGCTCGGGCCCACGGACCCAGGCGCCCTGGGACGCGCGATCCAGGCTCTGGTGGACCGCCACCCCATGCTGCGCGCCACCTTCGTCGACACCCCCGGCGGTCCGGTGCAGCGGATCGCGGATCGCGCCGCGGTCGGACTCCTGACCGTCGACGGGACGGGCTTTAGCGACGCGGAGATTCTGGCGCGGCTCCAGGCGGAGGCGTTCCGCCCGTTCGATCTCGCGGCCGGCCCGCTCCTCCGGGCGGCCCTCTTTTCGCGCGAGGGGGAAACCTTCCTCGTTCTCGCCGTGCACCACATCGCGGCCGACTTCTGGTCGCTCGCCGTGCTGGCCCGCGAGCTCGGCGCGCTGGTGGCCGGGGAGCCCCTGCCCCCGCCGCCGGCCCTCTACACCGACTTCGCCCGCCGGCAGGAGGCCCTGCTCGCGAGCCCCGCGGGGGAGCGGCTTGGGGAGCACTGGCGGGAGCGCCTGGCCGGGGTGCCGCAGCTCGACCTGCCCACCGACCGGCCGCGGCGCCCGCTCCCCGGCCGGCGTGGCGCTGCGCAGACGCTCCTCCCCTCGGAAGCGCGCGCGGAGGCGGTCCACCGGCTCGCCGCCGCCCACGGCGCGACGCCCTTCATGGCCCTGCTCGCCGCCTGGCAGGCCGTGCTCTCGTGCTGGAGCGGCCAAGAGGAGTTCCTCGCCGGCTCCCCGATGGCGGGCCGCGCCGCCCGCGAATGGGGGGAGGTGGTCGGCTACTTCGTCAACCTGGTGCCTCTGCGCGCCGATCTCTCCGGCGACTCCACGGTCCGCGAGCTCCTGGCGCGCACGCGCCGCACCGTGCTCGCCGCGGTGGCGCACCAGGATCTCCCCTTCGCCCGGCTCGCCGAGCTCCTGGAGCCCGAGCGCGACCCCAGCCGGCCGCCGCTCGTCGCGGCCATGCTGACCTTCGAGAAGGCCCCGGCGCCGGAGCTCCAGGCGCTCGCGGCCTTCGCCGTGGGCGTGCCCGGAGTCCGGCTCGACCTTCGCGGCCTGGTCCTGGAGTCGCTCCCCCTCTCCTCCCCCGCCGCCCAGCTCGACCTCTCGCTCACCGCGGCCGAGCTTGCCGGGGGACTCGCCCTCTCCCTCGTGTGGGACGCCGATCTCTTCGACGCGACGACCGCCGAGCGCCTGCTCGATCACTTCGATCGCCTGCTCGCCGGGATGGCGGAAGCGCCGGACCTCCCGCTCGCGGAGCTGCCGCTCCTGAGCGAGGCCGAGCGCCAGCAGCTCCTCGTCGAGTGGAACGACACGGCAGCGCCGGCGATATCGGTAACGGGGGCAACGGGGGCAACGGGGCAGTCCTCGGGAGCCCTCCTCCCGGACCTCTTCGCGGCCCAGGTGGCCCGCACGCCGGATGCGACGGCCGCCGTCTTCCAGGGGGAATCTCTCACCTATGCCGGGCTCGATGCCCGCGCGGAACGCCTGGCGTGGCACCTGCGGCAGCTGGGCTGTGCTGCGGAGAGCCGGGTCGGCGTCGCCCTCGAACGCTCGCTCGACCTGATCGTCGCCCTCCTGGGCGTGCTCAAGGCCGGGGCCGCCTACGTGCCGCTCGATCCCGGCTCTCCGCGCGAGCGGCTCTCCTTCCTGCTCGCGGACGCGGCGCCCCAGGTGCTGCTCACCGAGATCGGCCGGCTCCCCGCGTTCCCCGCGCCGATCCCAGCCGAGGCCGGGGACGATCGCCAGCTCGCCTACATCCTCTATACCTCGGGCTCGACGGGCCGCCCCAAGGGGGTGGGGGTCTCGCACCGGGCGCTGGTGAATTTCCTCGCCTCGATGCGCCGGACCCCGGGCTTTTCCGCCGGAGAGCGGCTCCTCGCCGTCACCCCGGCGACCTTCGACATCGCGGCGTTGGAGATCTTCCTGCCCCTGACGACCGGTGGCACGGTCGAGCTGGCCAGCCGGGCGGAGGCCGCGGACGGCGCGCTCCTCGCGGCCCGGCTCCGCAACTCCGGAGCCGCCGTGCTGCAGGCGACCCCCGCGACCTGGCGGATGCTCGTCGACTCCGGTTGGACCGGCGATCCCGCCCTGCGGGCGCTCTGCGGCGGCGAGGCGATGCCCCGCGATCTCGCCGCCTCTCTCGCCGGACGCACCGGCGAGCTGTGGAACCTCTACGGCCCCACGGAGACCACCGTATGGTCGGCCGCCGCCCGCGTCCGGCCCGGCGAGAGCGGTCCCGAGAGCCGCCAGATATCGATCGGCCGGCCCATCGCGGAGACCCGGATCCACCTGCTCGACCGCCATCTCCGGACCGTCCCCCTGGGCGTGCCCGGCGAGCTCTGGATCGGCGGCGCCGGCCTCGCGCGGGGCTACCTGGGGCGGCCGGACCTGACCGCCGAGCGCTTCCTGCCGAACCCGCTGGCCGCGGACACCGCGGACACCGCGGAGCCCGGAGAGCGCCTCTACCGGACGGGCGACCTCGCCCGTCACCTGCCCGGCGGGCGGATGGAGGTCCTGGGCCGGATCGACCACCAGGTCAAGATCCGGGGCTTCCGCATCGAGCCGGGGGAGGTCGAGGCGGCGCTCGCCGACCTGCCCGGCATCCGGGAGGCGGTCGTCGCGGCCCGAAAGGGCCCGGCGGGGGATCTGCGGTTGGTCGCCTACGTGGTCGGCGAGGACGTCCTGGAGACGGCTCCGGCGCTCCAGGCCCTCCGCCTACGGCTGCCGGACTTCATGGTGCCCGCCGCCCTGGTGCGGCTCCCGGCGCTCCCCTTGACCCCGAACGGCAAGGTGGACAGGAAGGCCCTGCCGGAGCCGGAATGGCCGTCCGGCGAGGCGGAGCTTCGGACACCGCGGACGCCGATCGAGGAGGTTCTCGCCGGTATCTGGGCCGAGGTTCTCGGTCTCGCGGGAGTGGGGTCGGCCGATCACTTCTTCGACCTCGGGGGCCATTCGCTCCTGGCGACCCGGGTGATGGCGCGCCTCCGCGAGGCGCTCGGCGTCGAGGTGCCTCTGCGCGAGCTCTTCGCGGCACCGCGCCTCGCGGACTTCGCCCGGCGGGTCGAGGCGGCGCGGCAGACCGGCACGGCGGACCCCGCTCCGCCCCTCGTCCCGGTGCCGCGCGCGGGGGCCCTGCCGCTGTCCTTCGCGCAGCAGCGGCTCTGGTTCCTCGACCAGCTCGAACCGGGAAGCCCGCTCTACAACATGCCCGGGGCGCTGCGGATCGAGGGTCCGCTCAAAGGCGCGGTCCTCGCCCGCTGCCTCGGGGAGATCGTCCGCCGGCACGAGACGCTGCGCACGGTCTTCGCCGCGCCCGGAGGCTCGGCGGTCCAGGTGGTCCGGCCGGCCGCGCCCTTCCCGCTCCCCGGGGTCGACCTCGCGGGGCTGCCGGAGCCCAGGCGGGAGGCGCTGGCCCTCGCCCTCCTCCGGGAGGAAGCCGGCCGGCCGTTCGACCTCACCCGCGATCCGATGCTCCGCGGCCGGCTCCTGCGCCTCGCGGGGGAGGACCACCTCGTCCTCCTGACCCTCCATCACATCGCGGGGGACGCCTGGTCCCTGGGGCTTCTCGCCCGTGAGATCGCCACCCTCTATCCGGCCCTGTCGGAGAGCACCGCGGGCCGGCCGTCGCCCCTGCCCGAGCTGCCGGTGCAGTATGCAGATTTCGCCCTATGGCAGCATTCCTGGCTGCGCGGCGAGGTCTTGGAGCGGGAGATCGGCTGGTGGCGCCGCCAGCTCGCCGGCCTGCCGCCGCTCCTCACCCTCTCCACCGACCGCCCCCGGCCGGCGGTGCAACGCTACCGGGGGGCCACGCGGCCCGTGCGGCTGTCGGCCGGGCTCACCCGACAGTCCCAGGCCCTCGCCCGGAGCTCCGGAGCGACCCTGTTCATGGTGCTCCTCGCCGGCTTCCAGGCGCTCCTCGCCCGCCTCTCCGGGCAGGACGATTTCGCGGTGGGCTCCTCGATCGCCGGACGCGCCCACCGCGAGGTCGAGCCGCTGATCGGCTGCTTCGTCAACACCCTGGTCCTGCGCGGCCAATTGACTGGAAACCTGCCTGAAGGCAGGGCAGGAGATCCCACCTTCATCGAGCTCCTCGGCCGGGTGCGCGAGACCGCTCTCGCCGCCTATCTGCACCAGGACGCGCCGTTCGAGAAGCTGGTCGAGGAGCTCGCCCCGGAGCGGAGCCTCGCCCAGTCCCCCCTGTTCCAGGTGATGTTCGAGCTGCAGAACGTTCCCGCCGGGGAGCTGGAGATCGAGGGCCTGCGCCTCCGCCAGGTGAGCGATCTTGGGGAGGGGGCGAAGATGGCGAAGTTCGACTTGACCCTCACTCTCGAAGAGAGGGACGGCGAGCTTCTCGGTACGCTGGAGTACGCGACCGACCTCTTCGACGCCACCACAGTCGACCTGCTGATCCGCCAGTACGAGAGGCTGCTCGCCGCGGTTGCGGCGGTGCCGGGAGAGCGGGTCGGCGAGCCGTCGCTCCTCTCCGCCGCCGAGCGCCACCAGCTCTTCGCCGAGTGGAACGACACGGTGATGGCGCTGCCGGAAGGAGCCTCCCTCCCCACTCTCTTCGCTCTCCAGGCGGCGCGGACGCCCGACGCGCCGGCCGCGAGCTGCGACGGGGAGACCCTCAGCTATGGCGCCCTCGCCGCTCGGGTCGAACGCCTCGCGCGCCATCTCCGGCGGCTCGGCTGCAGCGCGGAGGGGAGGGTCGGGGTGGCCCTGGAGCGCGGGCTCGACCTCCTCGTCTCTCTCTTAGGCGTGCTCAAGGCCGGCGCGGTCTACGTCCCCCTGGACCCCGAGTATCCGCGCGAGCGCCTGGCCTTCCTGCTCGAAGACGCCCGTCCGGCGGCCCTGCTCACCGACGAGCGCCTGCTCGACCGCTTCCCCATCCCCGCCGGCCTGCCGGTGGTCTTCCCGGCGGCGTTGCCGGCAGAGCGGCCGGAGGCGGGCGATGCGCACACGACGGAGGAGATCGCCGGGAATCGCCTGGCCTATGTCATCTACACCTCGGGCTCGACCGGCCGGCCGAAGGGGGCGATGGTGGCCCACGGCGGCATGCTGAACCACCTCTGCGCCAAGGTCGCCGATCTGGGCCTCACGCGCGACAGCCGGGTCGCGCAGACCGCCTCGCAGTGCTTCGACATCTCGGTCTGGCAGCTCCTGGCGCCGCTCGTGGCGGGCGCCAGCGTGCACATCGCCGCCGAGCCGACGGTCCAGGATCCCGAGCGGCTGCTGCGCTTCGTCGCCCAGGAGGGGATCACCGTGCTGGAGGTCGTCCCCTCGCTCCTCGGCGGCCTCCTCGACATTCTCGGCGCAGGCTTTTGCGCCAACGATCTCTCCTCCCTGGAGTGGATGATCACCACCGGCGAGGCCTGCGCGCCGGAGCTCGCCCGCCGCTGGCTCGCAGCCGCGCCGCACACCCGGCTGCTCAACGCCTACGGTCCGACGGAGTGCTCGGACGACGTGACTCACCACGCGCTCGCCCGGCCGGAGGAGACGCCGGCGCTCGCCCTGCCGATCGGCAGGCCGGTCGCCAACACCCGCATCCACGTGCTCGACGCCTCTGGGTGGGCGGCCGTGCGGGGGGTCGCCGGCGAGCTCTCTGTCGGCGGCCGCGGCGTGGGGCGCGGCTACCTCGGCCTGCCGGAGCGCACGGCGCGGGTCTTCGTGCCCGATCCCTGGGGGGAGCCGGGCGCGCGCCTCTACCGCACCGGCGACCGGGCGCGGTGGCTTCCGGACGGCACCCTGGAGTTCCTGGGCCGCCTCGACCACCAAGTCAAGCTGCGCGGCTTCCGTATCGAGCTGGGCGAGATCGAGGCCCTGCTGGTGACGCTTCCCGGGGTGCGCGAGGCGATCGTGGTGGTGCGCGACCAGCAGCTGGTCGCCTATGTCGCCGGCGTCGCTGGCGACGCCGGCGACATAGCAGTCGAAGCGCTGCGCCGGGCGCTCGCCGAGCGGTTGCCGGACTACATGGTGCCGGCCGCCTTCGTCACCCTCGCCGCGCTGCCGCTCACCCCCAACGGCAAGGTGGACCGGAAGGCCTTGCCGGCGCCGGAGCTGCCCGCCGCGCGCGCGGCCTACGCGGCGCCCGGCAGCCGCGAGGAGGAGATCCTGGCGGCGGTCTGGGCGCAGGTTCTCCACCGGCCGCGGGTGGGGGTGGACGACAACTTCTTCGAGCTCGGCGGCGATTCCATCCTCTCGGTTCAGATCGTGGCCCGGGCGCGCCAGGCCGGCCTCTACTTGACCGTGCGGCAGATCTTCGAGCACCAGACCGTGGCCGCGCTCGCCCGCCATGCCAGGGCCATGGAGACGCCCGCCGCATCCCCCACGGCTGGGCTCGGCGCGCCGGACGCCGACCGCCTGGCCTCGCTCCTCGGAGGTCCACAGGAGATCGAGGACGTCTATCCCCTCTCGCCGGCCCAGAACGGCATGCTGTTCCACAGCCTGATGGCGCCCGACTCCGGGGTCTACGTCAACCAGGTCACCTGCACCCTGCCGGCGGACCTGGACGTCCGGCTCTTCCGGCAGGCCTGGGAGACGCTCGTCGAGCGCCACGGGGTGTTGCGCACGGCCTTTTTCTGGGAGGGGCTCGACGAGCCGCTGCAGGCCGTCCGCAAGGCCGTCTCCCTCCCCTGGCGGGAGCTCGACTGGCGCGGCCTCCCGGCGGAGGAGACGGAACGCCGCTGGGAGGAGCTGCGGCAGGGCGACCGGGAGGCGCCGCTCCCCCTCTCCCAGGCGCCGCTCCTGCGCTTCTCCCTGGTCCGGCTCGACGGCGAGCTCCAATTCCTCTGGACCTTCCATCACCTGCTTCTGGACGGCTGGTCGCTCCCTCTCCTGCTCCGGGAGCTTTCGGCGGTCTATGCGGCGCTCGCGGAGGAGCGGGAGCCGGAGCTTCTGCCGACGCAGCCGTTCCGCGACTACATCGCCTGGCTCGCGGAGCAGGAGACGGCGCAGGCGGAGCCGTTCTGGCGCCGCGAGCTCGCGGGCTTCACCGCGCCCACTCCCTTAGGCCTCGACCCCCAGGCGGGAGGGACCCCCGGATACGCCGAGCAGAAAGCCGAGCTTTCCGCTGAGCTCACGGCGGGGCTCCAGGCCTTGGCGGCGCGGCACAAGCTGACCCTCCAGACCGTCACCCTGGGCGCCTGGGCCCTGCTCGTCAGCCGCTACGGGGGCGAGGAGGACGTGGTTTTCGGCAGCGCGGTCTCCGGACGTCCGGCCGCGCTGCCCGGCGTCGAGACCATGGTCGGCATGTTCATCAACACCCTGCCGGTGCGGGCACAGGTGGACGACCCACGACCTCTATCCTCCTGGCTGCAAAACCTCCAGGCGCGCCAGCTCGAGCGGCAGGACTTCGAGCACACCCCGCTAGCCCAGATCCAGCGCTGGAGCGAGGTCCCGGCCGGCTCGCCGCTGTTCGAGACGCTCTACGTCTTCGAGAACTATCCGAACGCGGAAGAGGGCCGTTCCGGCCGCCTGGGAATGAGCGATCTGCGGAGCTTCGAGAGCACCAACTACCCCCTCACCCTGATCCTCACCGCGGGGGACGAGATCTCCCTCCACCTTAGTTCCGAGCTCGCTCGCGTGGAGAAAGACGCGGCGCCGCGCCTCCTAAAGCACTTCACGACTCTCCTCGCCGGCATGGTGGAAGGGTCGGAGGGGCGCGTGGGCGCAGTGGGCCTGCTCACCGCCGCGGAGACTCGACAGCTCCGCGCCTGGAACGAGACGGAGACACCCTATTCCTTGGAACGCCCGCTCCATGCCTGGATCGAAGACCAGGCCGGCCGCTCTCCCGCGGCCGTGGCCCTCGTCTTCGAGAACGAAGCGCTGAGCTACGGCGAGCTCGACCGTCGGGCCGACCACCTGGCGCGCCGGCTCCAGGCTCTCGGCTGCGGCCCGGAGAGCCGCGTCGGCGTCCTCCTCGAACGCTCCCTGGAACTGCTCCTCGCGCTCGTGGGCATCTTGAAGGCGGGCGCCGCCTACGTCCCGCTCGACCCCGACCACCCGGACGACCGACTCGCCTTCCAGGATCGCGATGCCCGCCCACAGCGAATCGTCACCCGCCCCGCCCTGGCCGACCGCCTGCCGGACGCCGAGAGCCGCCTCCTCTTCCTGGAGCCTGGCGAGACCCTGGACGGGGATCTCGCCGCCGGCCCGCTCGCCGTGCCGGTCGCCGCCGACCATCCGGCCTACGTGCTCTACACCTCCGGCTCCACGGGGAGGCCCAAGGGAGCCGTGATCTCCCACCGCGCCATCGTCAACCGCCTGCTCTGGATGCAGGACGCCTTCACGCTCTTAGCCGGGGACCGGGTGCTCCAGAAGACCCCCACGAGCTTCGACGTCTCGGTCTGGGAGCTGTTCTGGCCCCTGATGACCGGCGCCTGCCTGGTGGTGGCCCGACCCGGTGGGCACCGCGAAAACGCCTACCTGGCCCGCCTCCTCCCCCGGGAGGAGATCACCGTCCTCCACTTCGTCCCCTCCATGCTGCAGCTCTTCCTGGAGGAGCCCGGGGCGGGAGAGTGCAGCACCCTGCGCGACGTGGTGTGCAGCGGCGAGGCTCTGTCCACCGAGCTCGCCCGGCGCTTCGCCTCCCGGCTCGGTGCCCGGCTGCACAACCTCTACGGCCCCACCGAGGCCGCGGTGGACGTCACCTCCTGGGTCTGCGGAGAGGCGGACGGGGAGGTTGGGATCCCCATCGGCCGGCCGATCGCCAATACCCGCATCCACCTGCTCGACCACGGCCTCCGGGAGGTGCCGGTGGGCGTGCCGGGCGAGCTGTTCATCGCCGGGGTCAGCCTCGCGCGCGGCTACATCGAGCGCCCGGACCTGACGGCCGGGCGCTTCCTGCCCGACCCGCAGGGGACCGAGCCCGGCGGGCGCGTCTACCGCACCGGCGACCTGGCGCGGCGGCGGCCCGACGGCGCCCTCGAGTTCCTCGGCCGGCTGGACCACCAGGTGAAGATCCGCGGCGTGCGCATCGAGCCGGGGGAGATCGAGGCGGCTCTCCTCGCCCTGCCTCAAGTCCGCGAGGCGGTCGTAGCCGCTCGCGAGAAGCGGCTGATCGCCTACGTGGTGGGAGACGGCTCCACCGAATCGCTCCGCCAGGCCCTGCGGGAGCGGCTGCCGGAGGCGATGGTGCCCGCCGCCTTCGTCATCCTCCCGGCGCTGCCGCGGACCGCCAACGGCAAGGTGGACCGGAAGGCATTATTGGCGGAGGACGCGGCGCCGGAAGAGCCCGGTGCGCGCGAGGGTCACGTGGCGCCGCGCACCCGCGAGGAGGAGATCCTGGCGGCGGTCTGGGCGCAGGTCCTCCACCTGCCGCGGGTCGGGGTGGACGACAACTTCTTCGTGCTCGGCGGCGATTCGATCCTCTCGGTCCAGATCGTCTCCCGGGCCCGCCAGGCCGGCCTCCTCTTCACCATGCGGCAGCTCTTCGCGCATCCGACCGTGGCCGGGCTCGCCCTCCATGCCACGGTCATCGAGGGCGCTGGCCCTGCCGCCGGCATTGCCGGTATCGCCGGTATCGCCGGCCGCGGGCAGGGGCCGGTCGCGGGCGAGGTGCCGCTCACCCCGATCCAGCACTGGTTCTTCGCCCAGGATTTCGCCGAGCCCCGCCACTTCAACCAGGCCCTCCTCCTGGAGCCGCGCGAGCCGCTCTCCCCCGCCGCCCTCACGCGCGCCATGGCCGCGATCGTCGAGCACCACGACGCCCTGCGGATGCGCTTCGCACCCCGCTTCGCACCCCACTTCGCACCAAAAACTGGCGGCTGGCGGCAGGAGAACGCGCCGGCCGAGCCGGTCACGCCCTTCCACCAGGTGGACCTCTCGGCCCTGCCGGCGCCGCGCCGGCGCGCGGCCTTCGACGCGACTGCCGCGGCGCTCCAGGCGGGCTTCGACCTCGCGGCCGGACCGCTCACTCGCCTATGCCTCGTGAACCTCGACGGTGAGGCCTCGCGGCTCCTCTGGGTCGCCCACCACCTGGTGGTGGACGGGGTCTCCTGGCGGGTCCTGGTCGAAGACCTGGAGGGGGCCTACCAGCAGGCCGCGCGCGGGCTGCGCCTCACCCTTCCACCCAAATCCACCTCGTTCCAGGAGTGGGCCCGCCGCCTCACCGGGCATGTCGGCTCCGACGCGCTCACAGAGGAGCTGGACTTCTGGCGCCAGACGGCCTGGGCCTCCGTGCCCACCCTGCCGGTGGACTTCCCCCTGGACGGCGCCCTCGAAGGTGGCGGCCTCGTGGGCGAGGAGGCGACGGTCTCCCTGGAGCTCGGCGCCGACGAGACCACGGATCTCCTCCAGAGCCTGCCGGCGGTCTACCACAACCGCATCGACGAGGCGCTCCTCTCCGCCCTGGTGCGCGCCTTTTCAGGCTGGACCGGCTCCCCGCTTCTCCGAGTGGACCTGGAAGGCCATGGCCGCGAGCCGCTCTTCGACGACCTCGACGTCTCAAGGACCGTGGGCTGGTTCACCTCGCTCTACCCGGTGCTCCTCACCGGGGGCGACGAAGCTCCCGGCGCCGCCCTCCTCGCCGCCAAGGAGCGCCTGCGCGCCGTGCCCGAGCGCGGCATCGGCTACGGCCTGCTGCGCTGGGGCCACCCCGAGGCGGCCCGCCTCCTGGCCGCGGCGCCGCCGGCCGAAATCCTCTTCAACTACCTGGGCCAGGCCCATGTCGCCGATCTCGCCGATAGCGCCGATATCGCTTCCCAAGAAGGCTCCCTCTTCCGGGTCTCCACGACCGGCGCCGGCCCGAACCGGAGCCCACGCGCCCACCGCCCCTACCGGCTGGAGATCGTCGGCATCGTCGCCGAGGGCCGGCTCCGCATCACCCTGACCTACGGCACGCGGAGGTATCGCCGGACGACCGCGGAGCGGCTGGCCGCGGCCTATGCCGACGCCTTACGCGAGCTGATCGACCAGAGCCGGGAGAGCGAGGAGGTCTTCACGCCCTCCGACTTCGCCAAGGCCCGGCTCGACACCGCGAGCTTCGCCCGGGTGGCGGCCCTGCTCGCCGAGCCCGATTGAACCGAAAGCATCATGAAGAACATCGAAGACCAAGGTCCCGTCAAAGTCGCTTTTCTCTTCGCCCCGAAGGGGCTTGGGTCGGTAGCCTGGGGTGAAACCCCAGGAAAATGGAGGCATAAGAATCTCCAGCCCCGAAGGGGCGAAGGTAATTCCACCCGTACCTTCGCCCCTTCGGGGCTTTTATTTTCTTGTGTTTACCTCAACCTGGGGCTCTCGCCCCAGGCTACCAACCCAAGCCCCTTCGGGGCAGCCCTCCGCCACGGGATTGCATTGCCGGGCGCCGCTGGCCCACTTACCAGCGACTTTGACGAGACCCTGCATCGAAGACATCTATCCCTTGACGCCGCTCCAGAGCGGCCTCAAGCCTACTGACGGAGAGCTTCGTTGCGACGCTGGTCGTCCTCGAATCCGTCAGGATTCGAATTCGGAGGGTCTGGTGAGCAGGCGGACGCTTCACCGGAGCTGATCCTTTCCGAAACAGGAAGGGCGCTCCGAAAAGCGCCCTCCCCCATCTTCTCCTGCTAAGCGCCGGCCTACGCCGGCACTCTCCGCGCCCGGATCCGCCCCACCTGCTCCTCGGCCCCCGGGCCGGCAGCCTCGAGGAGAGTCGCTAGCGCCCAGGGCGAGCGCACGATCGCCTCCAGCAGATGGAGCCCCTCGGCCCAGCGCGGCTCATAGCGGTCGAGCCAGCCGGACTCCTGCGGTCCCTGCTCGCCATACACGGCGACCAGCGGGAAGCCCTCGGTCTTCTCCTGCTCTTCGAGGTGGAAGAGCGGCTCGCGGTCGATCACCGGCAGGAGAACGGAGAGGAGCCGAGCCGTTTCGAGATGCCACAGCACGGCCACGGGCGGATCGCCGATCGCCAGGTCTTCCCAGACCCGAAGAATTGCGACCGCCCCCGGCCGGCCCGGAACGGGCTCGATCTTCCAGGGGCCGGCGAGCTCGGCTTCTGCGGCGGTGATGCTGTCGTCGCGCTCGCGGAGGAGCTCCAGGTAGGACGGGGAAAAGGCGTTGTCGAGGGGGGAGGTGGACGGACTGGTAGTATTGCGCGAGCTTCGCATGAGGTAGATCTCCTGCGGAGTTAGGGGCCGGTTCGAGTTGGCGCTCGGGCCGGTCCCGTTTGCTTTGGGCGGGAGGGCGATCCTCCCGATGTGGAGTACGTTAGCAGAAGTCGGGCGGGAGGGGAAGTCACGCTGTGCCGTTATCCCCTGATTCCCTGCTCTCCTGACTCAGGAACTGTGATCCGACCCTATGCCCACAGTGTGGGCAGGGCCGCTTGCGCCGGATCGAGGATCTGGCTCCCGTGGCACCGAACCCGCTATCGAGATCGCCATCAAGAGCCTTCGACTCTGGCGTCCCTTGTCCCATCGGCTCTCCGCGAAAGTATGGGGGAGTGCGTCCTGTCGTGTCCTTGCGGTAGAATGATGGAAACGAAATCGCTGGTGATGGGCCTCGATGCCGGCCGCAAGCTCCACGATGGAGGCGTTTTTGGAGACGCGATGCTCGCCTTGCCGAGTGTCTGCGGACGAGCCAGGGGTCGTGGTGCGGCCTCCTCCTGCGGATTGATTACCCATAGATCAGCCCTGGCGGCCTCCCCCGCGGTTTTGTTTAACCTGCGTCTATCCGAGATCCTCCCGCGACCGGTGGCGGACTCCGAACCTCTGGCGTGGGAGGAACCCGGATAGACGCTTAAACGTTGGGCGCAGGGGCTAGGAAATGAGTAAGGCACTCCTATGGGTTGACGACGACGGCGCGGACCGTTTCCTCTATGAGGAGCGCGTTCTTGGGAGGCGAGGTTGGGAAGTCCATTGGGCAACCGATTTAGCTTCCGCTCTCGCCGCGCTTTCTAGCCAACGCTTTGATGCAGTAATTCTCGATCAGCTAATACCCGATCCGAGAGAAATAGGCGATTCAGAATCCGTCTGGGCCGGTGCTACAATTTTAGCTTGGCTACGAGGAGTTTCCAGTCATCGACTAAACAAACTCCCGCAAGAATTCGAGCCACTTGGAGCGAACCGCACTGTAGCGGTTTGCATTCTGTCCGCCTTCTATGACGATGAGGCTGCCGAACTAATTAGGGAATCAGAGCTTCCAGGAGAAATCATCTCGATACTGTCGAAGCCCGTGGACCTTGATGAGCTAATGAGATTCCTGGATTCTAGGTGACTAGATGCCCCAAGAGCCCCAAGAACTATCTGAGAGCTTGATCTTCCTGAGCTACGCCAGAGAAGATTCATATTCGGCCGAAAGAATATACAGAGATTTGAGATTCTATGGTCTCAATGTCTGGTGGGACCGTGATCGTCGCTCTATCATCCCAGGCAAAGACTGGAACCTGGAAATTCGGAAAGCAATCAAATCCAGTCGATGGTTTGTGGCGCTATTGTCTTCAAACTCCATCAGCAAGAAGGGAGTTGTTCAAAGGGAGATCAAGCATGCACTCGACGTACTCGGGGACCTTCCCGAGGACAACAATTTTCTTATCCCAGTGCGTCTTGATCCGTGCGAACCTTCGTATGATTTGCTGCGCCAGCGCCAATGGGTTGATATGTTCCCTGATTGGGGTGTTGGTTTGTCCCAGCTTCTCGAGGCATTTGGCGTCTCTACTGAGTCGGTCTCAGATCAGGCTATGCGACTCCGCCGAGCCATGGGCCTTTTTAGGCACGCCCTTATTGGACCTGTTCAGGGGCTTGTGTCCGCTGCGCAGATGCTCGCTCAATACGCAGAAGAATCCGCTCCTCAAGAGGCGGTCGACAAGCTACGCGATAGAGTCAGCGTTGAAAGTGAGTTGATAAGACTCTGGAGGTATAATTATCAATATACCGATACGAGTAGTCTTCACATGAGGATGCGTTCTGAGGCCATTATCCCTGTAGTAAGGCGCGTTATACACCGCTATGGTGCAGGATTCCGCGACCGTCGGCTAAGGGTGGAGTTTCGGTGCGACTTACAAGAGAACCAGCGAGCGGTTTTTGATAGTATGGCGATAGATGTGGCTTTGTCAAACCTGCTAGACCATGCCGCAAAATTCGCTTTTTACGACACGCCGATCACCGTTCATGTCACGGTAGAGGCAGATACTGTGCAGGTCAAGGTCGATTATATTGGTCCGGATCCAGAGCTAACCGGAAATGTCACCCGCAGTGGCTCGCGAACCGATTATTCTGATCTTGTATCCCAGATCCTTGAGGGTAATGATCTTGGCTTACATGCTGTTCGATCTATAGCTAAGGCTCACGAGGGAGAGTTCCAGATCCAGGCAGCTTTATTGAATGATCAACCCGAACCTGATGCATTTCACAGGCAACGATTTTCCATCAGATTCTCTCTTGTGCTGCCGTTTAGCAGCACTCAAGGTGGAAGCAGACAGAGTGGGGCGAGGAAGAGCGCCTAACCCAGGCGCTGCGCCGGATGCACCGCGCGGTCGCCACCGGTGAGCTTCAACGACGGTTAGACAGCAAGAGCTGCCTGGGTTAGGTGCCGAACTGCCAGGCACTGGCTGGAGGGCCGGATCGCCTACCGCATCGGCGAGCATACCGAGGCCGAGAGCATCTTCACCCAATCTGGGAGGAGTTCCGGGTCCGCAACAGGCGCTATCCATGGCGACCTCTTCCGCGACATCGAGCAGTACTTCCGCCGGCACTGGTTCATCCCCGCCAAGTTCTCCCCGAGCTCGTAGCCCGCCCTCAGATCAAAAAACCTCCCCCTCAAGGCGCGGACTTTGAGGGGAGCGCGCAACCGTCGGCGGTGAGTTCGTGCGCACGCCGGTGGCGCTGAAATGGTTTCTGAGCGAATCCGGCTGGCCTCCGTTCGCTCAATCCTATTGTTGTGCCATCTGTGGCGGTAATACTCCGAGTTTCCGGGTTGCCGTCTTCACAAGAGCCCCGTACGTTTCGACTATCCGCCCGGCCAAGTCATGAAGTTCAGTGACGACTCTTCGGAATCGATCGGGTTGTTCATCTTCCCATTCCTCCGGAACGGAATTCCATCCGGCGGTACGCGTCGGGAATGTCTCGATCGCAATCGTCGATAGGTAACTATCGATGAGTGCCAGCAATTTTGCCCTCAGCGCCTCGAGATCAGGATCGATGAACTCGAAAGCAGGATTGTTGCAACAATGTCTAAAATCGCGGAAATCATTCAGCTGGGCCGACTCGAATGAGTAACCCGCGAAATTGTTGCTTCTAACGAAGTTGATACTTCGATCCCACGGGAGTACTTGGACGAGCAACTCGTACACCTGCTTGTCGGTCTCCACGACTGTCAGTCGGTCGGCTACACCGATATTCCCTTTGACCTTGTCGTTCCAACTATCGCGGTGGCGTTTCAGTTCCGACTCCGAGTATTTGTTGCCCTTCGGGTGCTTGTGGTCATACGAGCGCATGTCTGCATGGCAGTCAAAACAAAGTGGAATCGCGTTGTCGACCGTGTTGTCTCCTCCTTCCGACACCTCCCGGATGTGATGCACCTCGATCTTTGTTCCGCAGAATTTGTGACAGATGCAACAGCATCTCCCACAAGCGACGAGTGCAACTTCCTTCACATTACGCGGGAAGGGCATATTTTAGCACTCAGCTCACTTATTGGGCACAAGAGCACAACAGCAGGTGTGAGCGACAGCACCCACGGTTCGGCTGTCTATCATAGCGCCTATTGATCTTCGTTCACATTATCTGCCTTGGTAGGGTCAGGATTGCCCCGTACGTATTTTTGATCGGCGCGCTCGTATGTAGAAAAGTTTGGATGCTTTCCCTGTTCGACTTCCTTGACCAGAGTCTTGCGCGGCACTCTCCCGCGCCCTGGGATGCGATAGGACTCATTTCGCCCGCCATCTCCATCTCTATTGCCCTTAATGATGTTTGCCATCCAGTTCTCTCCCTATGTGCCAGCCACACCCAGCTGCCAGCCTTCTTCCGAAGGCCCGAGGTCGTGACAGAAACGTCGGCCCGGCCTTGCGATGAAGGATACCACAGGTGGGGCAGTAGTGGGGCGGGAGAAGACACGATAGGTGCCACCTTGTGGCGGGTGCAGATTACCGAAGCCGCACCGTCTCTTTGAGCAGGTTCAACTGGCCGGCGGCGCCAAGTACGCTCCGACGTGGCGAGCAAAGACCGAGAAATCGTCTAAATGGTGGTTGAGCAGGCGGTGGAGGATCTTGAGGTCGACATCGGGTAAGCGTGAACGACGACGTTGCGGAAGCCGGCCACAGCCCGGAAACGGGCGGCGAAGTCCGGCGGCAGAATGCCCATCTCTCCGAGTCGATCGACCGCCGAGGCATAGTCGGGTACGTCGTGGCCGGTGCTCGCGGCGAGGTGGGCCGCCACGTCGAGGGCGTTCTGGGCGCAGAGTTGGAGCCCCCGTTCCACAACTCAGCGCTCCTCCGGCTGGGAGGCGAGCTATTCCACGCTGCGCCCCGTCCCCTACCGTCCAAAGCTGCCGTCGGCCAAGCGCCGGGCCAGCTCACGGTCGATCTTCTGGAGTTGCGGCAGGTAGTCGCAGTACCGCGACAGGGCATACCCTTCCCGCGTGGTGGTGGCGGCGAGGTCGCGGCTCATCAGACGTTGCCCGTCGCGCAGCACGCGGTGGTAGAGGAGCGGCGGCGCGTCGTTGAGGAGGACGGCGTCGAGCCGGAGGACACCCAGCCCTGCCATCAGATCGGTGAGGAGCCCAGCGGTATACCCGTAAGGAGACGGCGGCAGGCGCTCGCGGTCCACGTAGACCGCGATGTCCAAGTCGCTCCCAGGGCCGGCATCGCCCCGCGCCTGCGAGCCGAAGTAGTAAGCCTCGAGGATTTCCGGGCGCGCGGCGAGTCGCTCGCGGAGGCGATCGAGAACCGCTGGATCGAGGGTAGCCACCTCGCCGGAGTCTAGCGTCCAGAACGAGCGAGGGGAAGGGCTCGGACGCTGGAGGGGCGAAAGAGCGGCGGGGAGGGAAGGGAGGCCCATGCCCTCTCACCGCGCGGCATGGTATCGAAGCCCCTCGACCGGAGCGGCCTCCTCTTCGCAGACCGATCGCTGGCGTATCCTCGCCGCACGCGGTAGGCTCGCTCGGGGGTCGTTCGATGACGAGACTGGCGATCCTCATCCGAGACGTCCGCCGGACAACAGAAACACTGCCATCTCGGCGCAGAATCGTGCAAACCAGAGACGCACTCGTGCAAAGATACGGACAGAACAGGCTCCCCCACTCTCCACCGACCCCACTTCGTACTCGGATTCGTGCAATTCCAGGTTCGACCCGCACGTCTTCGCCTCAGAAGTGCACAACCCTGAACGGGAAGCGTGCAACTAGAAGTTGGAAGTCCCCTCTCTCCAACCTGGAAGTACCCGTCATCGACACTGGAATCGCCTACTCGCGCCCTTGATCTGCACGAACCCGCCAGAGAATTGCACGAATCTCTTCTGGAGAAGGGCCAGCTGGAGGACGGAAAGCCGGACTTCTCCTTCCAAATCGTGCAAGTCTACCCAAGAACTGCACGTCTCAACAGTCAAACTGTAGGCTCCTCTTCTAGAGTTACACAGAGAAGAGCTCGGTAGACCCGAAGTGCACGCAGGTGACCGGGTCTGCGGACGAAGACGAAGGGGGTCGAGGCCTGGAGCGCTCCCATCCGCCACCGACGAAGGGGCGCGGTTGTGCGTATCCTCGTTGGCACCTCGGTCTGGGGCGACTCCGTCAACGGCGTCGTGGGATCGCCCTTGGGAAGTCAGCCTTGCAGCTCGCCCACCTCGGTTGGCCGGCCTGGTGAACGCCGGCCGATCAGGCGGCGAGAACTTTTCGCGGATGGCGGCAGTGAAGGTTCATTCACAAATACTTTCGCTTTTACTCTCTTTGGTTACATCGACGAGTCGGGAAGAGAACGGCGACGACGAAGCGTTCTACCCCTTGGACTGAAGACCGCCCGGCTCGCCGCGCCGAGGGGTTCCCGCTTTAGCGGGCGGGGTACGGGGTGGGGGTGCGCGCAGTGAGCCGAGCCAAGCAAGCGAGCGAGTGTTGTCCAGCTGTGTCGTCGACGTATCGAATCCGCTCTGTTACCCGCAGTACCCGCGGACGCCATCTCCAGGGAAGAGACTCTTCCCCACGTCGGGTCCGAGCTCCTCGGTCGATCTATTGCAGGATCAGTCCCGAGGATCTGGACACGGGTCGAGGCGCAGCTCCCACCTATAGACCAGCATGAGCGCCGAGCCTGGTGGACCGTCACCCCCTGCTCGCCGAGCCCGATTGAACATCATGAAGAACATCGAAGACATCTATCCCTTGACGCCGCTCCAGAGCGGCATGCTGTTCCATAGCCTGATGGCTCCCGAGTCCGGGGTCTATGTCAACCAGGTCACCTGCACCCTGCCGGCGGACCTGGACACCCGGCTCTTCCGGCAGGCCTGGGAGACGCTCGTGAAGCGCCACGCGGTGCTGCGCACGTCCTTCCTCTGGGATGGGCTCAAGGAGCCGCTCCAGGCCGTCCGCAAACAGGTCTCCCTCCCCTGGCAGGAGCTCGACTGGCGCGGCCTCCCGGCGGAGGAGCAGCAGCGCCGCTCGGAAGAGCAGCGGCAGAGCGACCGGCACACGCCTCTCCCCCTCTCCAAGGCGCCGCTCCTGCGCTTCTCCCTCCTCCGGCTCGACTCCGGGCTCAAGCTCATCTGGACCTTCCATCACCTGCTCCTGGACGGCTGGTCGCTCCCCCTCCTGCTCCGGGAGCTGGTGGCCCTCCACGCGGCCCTCTCGGAGGGCCGGCAGCCCACATCGCCGACCTTCCCGCCGGTCCGGCCGTTCAGCGACTATGTGGTCTGGCTCGAGAAGCAGGACCAGGGGAAGGCGGAGCCGTTCTGGCGCCGGGAGCTCGCCGGGCTCACCGCGCCCCCTTCTCCCGGCATCCTCGGCCCGCGCGCCGGGGCGGAGGGAGCGGCCGGCAATTCCGACAATGTCGCCGATGCCGAGCACGAGATCCTTCTCTCCCGCGAGGCCACGGCGGCGCTCCAGGCCTTTTCGGCGCGGCACGACCTGACCCTCCAGACCGTCACCCAGGGCGCCTGGGCCGTCCTCCTCGCCCGCTACAGCGGCGAGGAAGAAGCGGTCTTCGGCACCGTGGTCTCCGGCCGCCCAGCCACCCTCCCCGGCGTCCTCAACATGGTCGGCATGTTCGTCAACACCCTGCCGGCGCGGGTGCGGGTGAACGGCGACGAGCCGCTGGTCCCCTGGCTGCGGCGCCTCCAGGAGAGCCAGCTCGCCCGGCAGGAGCTCGAGCACACCCCGCTCTCCCTGATCCAGCGCTGGAGCGAGGTGCCCGCCGGCTCGCCGCTCTTCGAGGCGCTCTACGTCTTCGAGAACTATCCCGACGCGACGGACGGCGGCACCGGCGCCGATCGCGTCCGGATCGGCGATCTGCGGACCTACGAGAGCACCCACTACCCCTTGACCCTGGTCCTCACGGCGGGGGACCGGCTCTCCGTTGAGCTGCGGTCGGATCGCTCCCGCGTGGACGAGGATGCGGCACGGCGCCTGCTCCAGCATTTCGCCGTCCTGCTCACTGGCATGGCCGGCACCGCCGGCACCCCCGGCATCGCCGAGACGGGGCTGCCGGCGGCGGATCTCCCCTTGCTGTCGGCCGCCGAGCTCCACCAGGTGCGGTTCGAGTGGAACGAGCCTCTCCCCCAGCCCGCGATCTCCCTCGCCGAGAGCTTCGAAGGCTGGGCGGATCGCACGCCGGACAAGATCGCCGTGGTCGCGCCGGGAGCGGCTTTCACCTATGCCGAGCTCGACCGCCGCGCCAACCGGCTCGCCCGTTCCCTGCGCTCGCGCGGGGTGACGGCCGAATCCCGGGTCGGCCTGTGCATCGAGCGGTCGCCGGCGATGATCGTCGCCGTCCTGGGCATTCTCAAGGCGGGAGCCGCCTACGTGCCCCTCGATCCGGCCTACCCACGCGAGCGCCTCGCCTTCATGATCGAGGACGCCCGCCTGCCGGTCCTCCTCACCGAAGAGCGGCTGCTCGGCTTCCTGCCGGAGAATGCGGCTCCGGTCACCCTGTGCCTGGACGCCGACGAATCCGAGAGCGCCCGTGCCGGCGACCGGCGACTGTCCGCAGAGGCCCTGCCCGAGAGCCTGGCCTATGTCATCTACACCTCGGGATCGACGGGCCGGCCGAAGGGGGTGATGGTCCACCGCCAGGGATTGAGCAACGCGGTGGATGCCTTCAGGCGTCTCCTCGGCGTCCAGCCGACGGACCGCGTGCCGCAGCTCGCATCGCTCAGCTTCGACGCCTCGGCCGCGGAAATCGGCATGGCGCTTTCCGCCGGCGCGACTCTGGTGCTGGGACCCCGCGAGCGGCTGCTGGCCCAAGACGAGCTGAAAGCGCTCCTAGAGAGCTGCACCTTGGCCGTCCTGCCGCCGTCCCTCCTCGCGACCCTCGCGCCTAAAGACCTGCCCGACTTGAAGACCCTGATCGTGGGGGGGGAGGCCTGTCCTCCGGAGCTGGCGCGGCGCTGGTCGGCCGGGAAACGGTTCTGGAACGGCTACGGCCCGACCGAGGCCGCGATCTGCGCCACGGCAGAGCGCTACACCGGTGGAGAGCGCCTGCCGATCGGCCGGCCGATCGACTGGGTAGAGGCCTATGTGCTGGACCGTCGGGGGCATCCGGTGCCGGCAGGGGTTCCCGGAGAGCTCTGCCTCTCCGGTCCGGGTCTGGCGCGGGGCTATCTGAACCGGCCGGAGCGGACGGCCGCGAGCTTCGTCCCTCATCCGCTCGCCACCCTCCCCGGTGAGCGGCTGTACCGCACGGGAGACCTCTGCCGCCAGAGCCACGACGGAGAGATCGAGTTCCTCGGCCGTCTGGACCATCAGGTCAAGATCCGCGGTCTGCGCATCGAGCTGGGGGACATCGAGGCGGCGCTCCTGTCGTCGCCCGGGGTCCGCGATGCCGTGGTGGTGGTGAGAGAAGACCCCTCCGACCGCGCCGACCGCTCGCCGGGCGACCGGCGGCTGGTGGCCTACGTCGTGGGCGAATTCTCGGTGGCGGAGCTCCGCGCCGCCTTGCGGGAGCGGCTGCCGGACTACATGGTGCCGGCCGCCTTCGTGACCTTGGAGACCCTCCCTCTCACCCCCACCCGCAAGGTGGATCGGAAGGCCCTGCCGGCTCCAGAGCCGCCCGGCGGCGGCGAGGAGCCGCTGGCGCCGCGGACGCCGGTCGAGGAGATTCTCGCCGGCATCTGGGCCGAGCTCCTCGGGCTCGATCGGGTCGGGGCGGGCGCCAACTTCTTCGAGCTGGGCGGCCATTCGCTTCTCGCCACCCGGGTGATGTCGCGCCTGCGCGACACCCTGGGCGTCGAGCTGCCGCTCTCCGACCTCTTCACGGCCCCCACGTTGGCGGACCTCGCCGCCCGGGTCGACGCCCGGATGAAAGAGCTGCGGCGCTCCGGCGCGCTCGCCTCGGCTCCGCCTCTCCTGCCCATGTCGCCAGAATTGCGCACGGGATCCCTGCCCCTGTCGTTCGGCCAGGAGCGGCTCTGGCTCATCGATCAGCTCGAACCGGGAAGCCCGCGCTACAACGTCGCGGCGGCGCTCCGCGTCTCCGGGCCGCTCGACTCCGTGGTGCTGGCGTCCACCCTCGGCGAGATCGTGCGCCGCCACGAGGCGCTGCGCACCGTCTTCGCCAGGCGGGGAGGCGTGCCGGTACAGGTGATCCGGCCGGCCGCGCCCTTCCCGCTTCCTCTCGTGGATCTGTCCGGCCTACCGGAAGACGCGCGCGAGACGCTGGCTCTCGCCCTGGCCGGCGAAGCGGCCGCCCTTCCGTTCGACCTCGCACGCGGGCCTCTTCTGCGCTGCCTGCTCCTGCGCCTCACGGAGCGGGACCACGCCGTCCTCCTCACCCTTCACCACATCGCCGGCGACGGCTGGTCCGTCGACGTCCTGGTGCGCGAGGTGGCGGCGCTCTACCCGGCCCTGTCTGAGGGCACCGCGCGCCGGCCGTCGCCCCTGCCGGAGTTGCCGGTGCAGTACGGGGACTTCGCGGTCTGGCAGCGCTCCTGGATGTCCGGCGAGGTCCTGGAGCAGGAGCTCGCCTGGTGGCGCCGCCAACTCGCCGGCGCGCCGCCGCTCCTGACGCTGCCCACGGACCGGCCGCGGCCACCGGTGCAGAGCTTCCGCGGCCGGAGCGAGCCGTTCGCGCTTCCGGCGGAGCTCTCCCAAGTCCTGCGCGCGCTCTCCCGGCGGGAGGGGGCGACCCTGTTCATGACCCTCCTCGCCGCCTGGTCGACCCTGCTGGCGCGCTATTCGGGGCAGCGCGACCTCTCGGTGGGCACGCCGATCGCCGGCCGCACCCGGCGCGAGGTCGAGGAGTTGATCGGGTTTTTCCTCAACACCCTGGTGCTGCGGCTGGATCTCTCCGGGGAGCCCGGCTTCGGCGCCCTCCTCGGCCGGGTGCGCCAGGGGGTGCTCGCGGCCTATACCCACCAGGAGGTGCCGTTCGAGATGCTGGTCGAGGCCCTGAAGCCGGAACGGAGCCTCGCCTACGAGCCGCTCTTCCAGGTGGTCTTGAACCTGCACAACCAGCCGCGCGCGTCGCTCTCCCTCTCGGGCCTCACCTGGCGGCCGGTCGAAGTGCCGCTGAGGACGGTGCAGTTCGACCTCATCCTGACCGTGCGGGAGGAGGCCGGCGGCCTCGCCTGCCAGCTGGACTACCGCACCGACCTCTTCGACCGCTCGACCGTGCGCCGGATGGCAGGGCATCTCGAAACCCTCCTCGCCAGAGTGACGGAGGCGCCGGAGCGATCGGTAGACGAGCTGCCGCTCTTGACCGCGGCCGAGCGGCACCAGCTCCTCGCCGAGTGGGCCGAGACCGAGCCGGCGACGGCGGAGACGGCGGCGGAGACGGAGGCCTGCCTGCACGAGCTCTTCGCCGCCCAGGCCCGGCGCGCGCCGCGGGCTCCGGCGGTGATCCTGGGGGTCCTAAGCCTGACCTACGGCGAGCTCGACCGGCGGGCGAACCGCCTGGCCCGCCGTCTCCAGGGTCTCGGCGTGGGTCCCGAGGTGGTGGTGGGGGTCTGCCTCGAACGCTCGCTCGAGCTGGTGGTGGCGATCCTCGGCGTGCTCAAGGCCGGCGGCGCCTACCTGCCGCTCGATCCGGCCTATCCGCAGGAGCGCCTGGAATACCTGCTCGCCGACTCCGCGGCTCCGGTCGTCGTCACCCGGAGCGAAATCGCCCCCGCGCTCGCCGGCTCGACTGCCGTGCAGCTCCACATGGACGGCGAGCCCGAGGAAGTGTCCGACGGGCCGGTCGTGAGCGGTGCGGGGCCGGAGAGCCTGGCCTATGTCATCTACACCTCGGGCTCGACCGGCAGGCCGCAGCGGGGTCTTGATCCGCCACGGCAACGTGGCCCGGCTGCTCCGGGCGACCGAGCCCTGGTTCGGCTTCGGGCCGCAGGACGTCTGGACCCTCTTCCACTCCTTTGCCTTCGACTTCTCGGTCTGGGAAATGTGGGGCGCGTTGGCCTACGGCGGGAGCCTGATCGTCGTGCCGTACTGGGTGAGCCGCTCGCCGGAGTCGTTCTACGAGCTCCTGGGCCAGGAGGGGGTGACGGTGCTCAACCAGACCCCCTCGGCCTTCCGCCAGCTGATGCGAGCTGAAGAGCAGGCAGGGGCAAGCCAGGAGCTGTCGCTGCGGCTTCTGATCTTCGGCGGCGAGGCGCTGGAGATCCAGTCGCTCCGGCCCTGGGTCGAGCGGCACGGGACGGAGAAACCGCGTCTGGTCAACATGTACGGGATCACCGAGACGACCGTGCACGTGACCTACCGGCCGCTGTCCGAGGCCGACGTTTTCGGCGGGAGCGGGGCCGGGAGCGTGATCGGCCGGGCGATCCCGGACCTCGGGCTCCGGGTGCTCGACGGCACAGGTGAGCCGCAGCCGGTGGGAGTGCCCGGGGAGCTCTGTGTCTCTGGGCCAGGTCTCGCCCGCGGGTATCTCAACCGCTCGGAGCTGACCGCCGAGCGCTTCGTACCCGATCCCTGGGGCGAGCCGGGTTCGCGGCTCTACCGTTCCGGCGACCTGGTCCGGCGGCTGCCGGACGGCGATGTCGAATACCTGGGGCGGATCGACCACCAAGTCAAGATCCGCGGCTTCCGCATCGAGCTGGGGGAGATCGAGGCGGCGCTCGCGGCCGAGCCCGGGGTGCGCGAGGCGGTGGCGATCGTGCGCGAGGACGTGCCCGGGGACCGGCGGCTCACCGCCTACGTGGTGGGCGGGTCGGGAGCGGAAGCTCTCCGGGAGGCGTTGAAGCGCAAGCTCCCGGAGCCGCTCCTGCCTGCGGCGATCGTCGAGCTTTCCTCCCTGCCGCTCACGGTCAACGGCAAGGTCGACCGGGGGGCCCTGCCGACTCCGGAGCAGTCGCTGGCTGAGATGGCTGACGAGGGATATCTCGCGCCGCGCACGCCGGTCGAGGAGGTCTTGGCCGGCCTCTGGGCCGAGGTGCTCGGGCGCGAACGGGTCGGGGCGGACGAGCACTTTTTCGATCTGGGTGGCCACTCCCTCCTGGCGACGCAGGTGATGTCGCGCCTCCGCGAGGCCTTCGGCGTCGAGCTGCCGCTCCGCGAGCTCTTCGTGCACCCGGTGCTCTCGGACTTGGCCTCCCGGGTCGAGGCGGCCCGGCGCTCTGGCGTGCGGGAGCTCGCCCCGCCCCTCACCCCGGTGTCGCGCGGGGGGGACCTGCCCCTTTCTTTCGCCCAGCAGCGCCTCTGGCTCATCGATCAGCTGGAACCGGGGAGCCCGCTCTACAACGTTCCGGCGGCGCTCCGTGTCGAAGGGCCCTTAGACGCCGCGGTGCTCTCCCGCTGCCTCGGCGAGGTCGTGCGCCGCCACGAGGCGCTGCGAACCGTCTTCGCCACGCGAGAGGGCGCGCCGGTGCAGGTGATCCGGCCGGCCCTACCCTTCCTCCTTCCCGTGGTGGACCTCAAGGCGCTGCCGGAGGGCGCGCGCGAGGAGCGGGCGCGCACCCTGGCCGCGGCGGAGGCCGGCCGGCCGTTCGACCTCGCGCGGGGTCCGTTGCTGCGGGGCCTGCTGCTCCGCCTCGCCCCAGGAGACCACGCCATCGTGCTCACGATGCACCACATCGCGAGCGACGGCTGGTCCCAGGGAGTCCTGGTCCGCGAGGTGGCGGCGCTCTACCCGGCCCTGTCGGAGGGCACCGCGGGCCGGCCCTCGCCCTTGCCGGAGCTGCCGGTGCAGTACGCGGATTTCGCGGTCTGGCAGCGCTCCTGGCTCTGCGGCGAGGTTCTGGAAGACGAGATCGCCTGGTGGCGTGGCCAGCTCGCCGGCCTCCCGCCGCTTCTCGAGCTGCCCACCGACCGCCCGCGGCCCGCGGTGCAGAGCTACCGGGGCGCCACGCGGCCGGCGCTCCTCTCGGCCAGGCTCACCCGGGGGATGGAGAAACTTGCCCGGAGCGAGGGGGCGACCCTCTTCATGGTGCTTCTCGCCGGCTTCCAGACCCTCCTCGGACGCTTCAGCGGCCAGGACGATCTCGCCGTGGGCTCGCCCGTGGCCGGACGCACGCACCGCGAGATCGAGCCGCTCATCGGGTTCTTCGTCAACACCCTGGTGCTGCGGGGTGATTGGACCGGAAACCTGCCTGGGGGCAGGGCCGGCAATCCCACGTTCCGCCCCACGTTCCGAGAAATTCTCGGCCGGACCCGCGAGACCGCGCTCGCCGCCTATCTGCACCAGGAGGTGCCGTTCGAGAAACTGGTCGAGGAGCTCGCGCCGGAGAGAAGCCTCGCCCACGCCCCGCTGTTCCAGGTGGTGCTCGTCCTGCAGAACACTCCGTTCGGAAAGCTCCCGGTCCAGGATCTGCGCCTGCGGCCGGTGAGCCTCGCGGGAACGACCGCCAAGTTCGATCTCACGGTCAACCTCTCGGAGCAGGACGGCGATCTCACCGGCATCGTCGAGCACGCCACGGATCTGTTCGACGGCACGACCGTCGAGCGGCTGTTCGCGGCCTTCGAGCGGCTGCTCGCGGCGGCGGTCGCCGAGCCGGATTGGCCGGCAGCGGAGCTGCCGCTGCTCGCCCCGGCCGAGCGGCAACAGCTCCTGGAGTGGGGAGGGATCCGAGAGGAGCTCGCTCCGGCCTCGCTTTCGACCCTCCACGGCCTTTTCGCGGCGCGCGTCCGGCTCGCTCCCGATGCCCCGGCCCTGACCTGCGGCGAGGCGACGCTTTCCTACGGCGAGCTGGACCGGCGGTCCCATCGGCTGGCCCGTTGGCTCCTCCGGCAGGGCGCCGGCCCGGAGAGCCGCGTCGGCCTGCTCCTCGACCGTGGCGTGGACCTGGTGGTTGGCATCCTGGGCGTGCTCAAGGCCGGGACGGCCTATGTGCCTCTCGACCCGGGCTCGCCGCGGGAGCGGCTGGCGTTCCTCCGCGAGGACGCGAACATCCGGATCGTAGTGGGGGCCGAGGAGCTCGTGGGCCTGGAGAGTCTCCCGGCCGGCGATCTCCCTCCGCTGGGCGACGCGTCGAGCCTCGCCTACGTGATCTACACCTCGGGCTCGACAGGGCGGCCCAAGGGCGCCCTGATCCCGCATGGCAACGTCGTCCGGCTCTTCGCCGCCACCGATCCCTGGTTCGAGTTCGGCGAGCGGGACGTCTGGACGCTCTTCCACTCCTACGCCTTCGACTTCTCGGTCTGGGAGATCTGGGGCGCCCTGCTCTACGGCGGCCGGCTGGTGATCGTCTCCTGGGAGGCGAGCCGCTCGCCCGAGCGCTTCCTGGACCTCCTGGCCCGCGAGCGGGTGACCGTCCTCAACCAGACCCCCTCGGCGTTCGCCCAGCTCGCGCAGGCGGAGGCAGAGCGCCCCGTGGAGACCGCGCTCCGACAGGTGATCTTCGGCGGCGAGGCTCTGGACCCGGCGAGCCTCGCGCCCTGGTTCGCGCGCCATGGCGACACCGCGCCGCGCCTCGTCAACATGTACGGGATCACCGAGACCACGGTCCACGTCACCTATCGGCCGCTGTCCGCGGCCGATGTCCGGAGCGGATCGCGGAGCGGGTCGCGGAGCGTCATCGGGGTGCCCATCCCCGACCTTTCGCTCGCGGTGATGGACCGCAGCCTCCAGCCGGCCCCGATCGGCGTGCCGGGCGAGCTGGTAGTGGGCGGGGCAGGCCTCGCCCGCGGCTACCTGGGCCGGCCGGAGCTGACCGCGGAGCGCTTCGTGCCGGAGACCGGCGGCCGACGGCTTTATCGCTCCGGCGACCTCGGGCGCTTCCTCCCCAATGGCGACGTGGAGTACCTCGGCCGGCTGGATCATCAGGTGAAGATCCGCGGCTTCCGCATCGAGCTGGGAGAGATCGAGGCGGCGCTGACGTCGGCGCCCGGGGTGCGCCAGGCGCTCGTGCTGGTGCGCGAGGATCGCCCCGGCGACCGGCGGCTGATCGCCTACCTGATCGGCGATGTCGGCGACATCGAGATCCCGGAGCTGCGCCAAGCCCTCCGCGAGCGGCTGCCGGACTACATGGTGCCGGCCGCCTTCGTGACGCTCGCCGCGTTTCCCTTGACGGGGAACGGCAAAGTGGACCGCCAAGCCCTGCCCGCTCCGGAGTCGACCGCCGGCGAGGAAGGATATCTCGCGCCGCGCACGCCGATCGAAGAGCTGCTCGCCGGCCTCTGGGCCGAGGTGCTCGGGGTCGAACGGGTCGGGGCGGCCGATCACTTCTTCGATCTGGGCGGGCATTCGCTCCTGGCGACCCAGGTGACCGCGCGCCTGCGCGAGGCCCTGGGTGTCGAGATCCCCCTGCGTGACCTCTTCGAGGCGCCGGTGCTCTCGGACCTCGCCGCCCGGGTTCAGGCTGGGATCCAAGAGCTGCGGCGGAGCGGCGCGGCACCGCCCGCTCCGCCCCTCCTTCCCATGTCTCCAGCCTTGCGCGAGGGAGACCTGCCCCTGTCCTTCGCCCAGCAGCGGCTCTGGTTCATCGACCGGGTCCAGCCGGGAAGCCCGCTCTACAACATCGCCGCGGCCCTCCGCGTCGAAGGGCCGCTCGACCCCGCGGTCCTCGCCCGCTGCCTGGGTGAGATCGTGCGCCGCCACGAGGCGTTGCGCACCGTCTTCGCCGCGCGAGAGGGCACGCCGGCGCAGGGGATCCAGCCCGCTCGGACCTTCCTCCTTCCCGTGGTCGACCTCTCGGCGCTGCCGGAGAGCGCACGCGAGGATCGGGCGCGCTCGCTCGCCGCGGCGGAGGCCGGCCGGCCGTTCGATCTCGGCAACCTCAGCGGTCTCAACGGGGGTCCGCTCCTGCGCGGCCTGCTGCTGCGCCTCGCCGCGGGAGACCACGCGGTGGTGCTGACGATGCACCACATCGCGAGCGACGGCTGGTCCATGGGTGTCCTGGTGCGCGAGGTGGCGGCGCTCTATCCGGCCCTGTCTGAGGGCACCGCGGGCCGCCCCTCCCCCCTGCCGGAGCTGCCGGTGCAGTACGCGGATTTCGCGGTCTGGCAGCGCTCCTGGCTTAAAGGTGAGATCCTGGAGCAGGAAATCGCCTTCTGGCGCCGGCAGCTCGCCGGCCTTCCGCCGCTCCTCGAGCTCCCCACCGACCGCCCACGCCCCGCGGTGCAGAGCTCCCGCGGCGCCACCCGGCCGGTGCTCCTGCCCGCCGACCTCGTCCGCCAGATCGAGACCCTCGGCCGGCGTGAGGGAGCGACGCTCTTCATGGTGCTCCTCGCCGGCTTCCAGACCCTCCTCGCGCGCTTCTCCGGGCAGGACGACCTCGCGGTGGGCTCGCCCGTGGCCGGCCGCACCCACCGCGAGCTCGAGCCGCTGATCGGCTTCTTCGTCAACACCCTGGTGCTGCGCGGCGATTTGACTGGAAACCTGCCTGGGGGCAGGGCCGGAACGCCGACCTTCCGCGAGCTTCTCGGCCGGGTGCGAGAGACCGCGCTCGCCGCCTGGCTGCACCAGGACGTGCCGTTCGAGAAGCTCGTCCTGGAGCTGGCGCCGGAGCGGAGCCTCGCCCACACCCCCCTGTTCCAGGTTCTGCTCGCCCTCCAGAACGCGCCGTTCGGCAAGCTGGAGATCGAGAACCTGCGCCTGCGGCCGGTCGACCTCGCGGGGACCACGGCGAAGACCGACCTCGCGCTCGCCTTCTCGGAGCACGAAGGCGCCCTGGAGGGAGAGATCGAATACGCCACGGCCCTCTTCGACGCCGCCACCGTCGATCGGCTGGGCGCGGCTCTCGCACGGCTGCTCTCGGCGGCCGTCGCCGCTCCGGACGTCACGGTCGCGGAGCTGCCTCTCCTGTCGTCCGGCGAGCGCCACCAGCTGCTGGCCGAGTGGAACGACACCGGAGCGGCCGACTGGGACGGCCCCGCGACCTTCCTGGTCGAGCGCTGGTGCCGCGAGCGGCCGGACGCTCCGGCGGTGGTGGACGCGGCGGGCCGCGCGCTGACCTGGGGCGAGCTCGGCGAGCGCTCCGGCCGCCTCGCCGGCTTCCTGCGCGGCCTGGGCCTTGGACCTGAATCCATCGTGGCCGTGCTCACGGAGCGCTCGCTCAGTCTGCTGGTGGCCCAGCTCGGCGTCCTCAAGGCCGGAGCGGCCTACCTCCCCTTGGATCCCACCCACCCCGCCGAGCGGCTCGCCTTCATGCTCGCAGAGTCGGCGGCCCCGGTGGTGCTGACGCAGGCGTCGCTGCTCGATCGGCTGCCAAAAACGTCGGCGCGGATCGTCCGTCTCGATCGTGAAGAGCAGGACGAGATCGCGCTCGGCGCCCCGCTGCCGCCCCTGCCGACTCAAACGGTGGAGCCGGACCATCTCGCCTACCTGCTCTACACCTCCGGCTCGACGGGGCGACCCAAGGGGGTGCAGATCCCGCACCGCGGATTGCGCAACCTGGTGCGCTGGGACATGAGCATGCACGGCACGGGTCCGAGGGACCACCGCACCCAGGTGGCGAGCCTGGGGTTCGACGCCTCGGTCTGGGAGATCTGGGGCTGCCTGGCCTCCGGGTCCACGCTCCATCTGCCCCCGGAGGAGGCGCGGCTCGACCCGTCGCTCCTCGCCGCCTGGATGGCCGAGCGCGAGGTCACCGTCTCCTTTTTCCCCACCCCGCTGGCCGAGGTGCTCCTGGCGAGCGGGGGCCCGCGGATTCCGACCCTGCGCCGGCTGCTGGTGGGAGGCGACCGGCTGCTTTCCCACCCGGAGCCGGGGAGCGGTTTCATTCTCGTCAACCAATATGGTCCGGCGGAGGCGTCGGTCGCGACCAGCGCCGGCCCGGTGCCGCCGCGACGGCGCGGCGAGGCCGGGGCGCCCCCCACTCTCGGCCGGCCCGTCGTCGGCCTCCGGGTCCATCTGCTCGACCGCTCCCTGCAACCGGTGCCGCCGGGAGCGGCGGGGGAGCTGTGGGTGGGCGGGCCCTCTCTCGCCCGCGGCTACCTGGGCGACCCGGCCCGTACGGCGGAGCGCTTCCTGCCGGACCCCTGGGGAGCGGGAAAGCGCCTCTACCGCACGGGCGACCTCTGCCGCTTCCGCCACGACGGGGAGATCGAGTTTATCGGCCGGGTGGACCACCAGGTCAAGATCCGCGGCCAGCGCATCGAGCTCGGCGAGATCGCGGCGGCGCTCCTGGAAATTCCTGGCCTCCGCGAGGCGGTGGTGGCGGCACGGGACGGGCGGCTGGTCGCCTACCTGGTGGGAGACGCCGAGGTCGACGGGCTGCGCCGCTCCCTGCGTGAGCGGCTGCCCGAGGCCATGGTGCCCGCGGCGTTCGTCTTCCTCGCGGCGCTGCCGCTCACGCCCAACGGCAAGGTGGATCGCAGGGCCCTGCCGGCGCCCGCCCCGGTCTCCCGCGACCTGACCCCCGAGCCGGGGAGGAGCGCGATCGAGGAGACCGTGGCCGGAGTCTGGTGCGAGATCCTGGGCGTGCCGCGGGTGGGCAGCCAGGAGAACTTCTTCGACCTGGGCGGCCACTCGCTCCTCCTCACCCGGGTGCAGGCGCGGCTCCAGGACCGGCTGGGGCGGGAGATCCCGCTGCTCGATCTCCTCACCCACACCACGGTCCGCGCCCTGGCGCGCCACCTGGAGCCCGGGAAGCCGGAGGAGCTGGCGAAGCCGGCGGAGCCCCCGACCCACCGCGCCACGGGGGCGCGGGCGGCGGACCAGGGCACCGGAGCCATCGCCATCGTCGGCCTCGCCGGCCGTTTCCCCGGCGCCCCCGGAGTCGCGGCGCTGTGGGCGAACCTCTGCGCCGGCGTCCCCTCGATCGCCCGCTTCAGCGACGAGGAGCTCGCCGCCTCCGGCGTCCCCCCGAGCTGCGGCGCGACCCGCGCTACGTGCCGGCCGCCGGGATGCTCGACGGGGTGGAGCTCTTCGACGCCTCTTTCTTCGGCTACAGCCCGCGCGAGGCCGAGCTCCTGGACCCCCAGCAGCGGCTCTTCCTCGAATGCGCCTGGGAGGCGCTGGAGGACGCCGGCTACGACTCGCTCCGCGTGCCGGGGCCGGTCGGCGTCTTCGCGAGCCTCGGGTTCAACCTCTACCTGCGCCAGATCCTCACCAGCGCCGGCTCCGAAGAGCTGGGCGCGCTCCAGCTCCTCCTCGGCAACGACAAGGACTTCCTGGCCACCCGGGTCTCCTACAAGCTGGACCTGACCGGCCCGAGCCTGACGGTCCAGACGGCCTGCTCCAGCTCGCTCATGGCCGTCCACCTCGCCTGCCAGAACCTCCGGCTCGGCGCCTGCGACATGGCGCTCGCCGGCGGCGTCTCGATCCAACTGCCGCCGCGCACCGGCTACCTCTACGAGGAGGGGGGCGTCGCCTCGCCCGACGGCTGCTGCCGCGCCTTCGACGCCCAGGCCCGCGGCACCGTGGGCGGGAGCGGCGCCGGCATCGTGGTGCTGAAGCGCCTTTCCGACGCGCTGGCGCACGGGGACACCGTCCACGCCGTCCTCCTGGGCTCGGCGGCCAACAACGACGGCGCCTCCGGCAAGGCGGGCTACACCGCGCCGAGCGTCGCCGGGCAGTCGGCGGTCATCGCCGCGGCGCTCGCAGACGCGGGCGTCTCGCCGGAGACGATCGGCTATGTCGAGGCGCACGGCACCGCCACCCCCCTGGGCGACCCCATCGAGGTCGCCGCCCTGACCCAGGCCTTCCGCCGGGGGACCGGCCGCACCGGTTTCTGCCTCCTGGGCTCCGTCAAGACCAACGTCGGCCACCTGGACGCGGCCGCCGGCGTCACCGGTCTGATCAAGACGGTGCTCGCCTTGGAGCACCGCCAGATCCCGCCCAGTCTGCACTTCAAGGCGCCCAACCCCGCCATCGACTTCGCCGCGAGCCCGTTCCGGGTGGTCGATCGCCTGACCGACTGGGAGGCGAACGGCGCGCCGCGCCGCGCCGGGGTGAGCGCGTTCGGCATCGGCGGCACCAACGTGCACGCGGTGCTCGAGGAGGCGCCCCCCGAAGCGCCCGCCAGCCCCTCGCGCCCCTGGCAGGTGCTGCTCCTGTCGGCGCGCACGCCCGCGGCCCTCGAGCGGATGACGGACGCCCTCGCCGCCCGCCTCACGGGGGACCCGGACCTCGATCTCGCGGACGTCGCCCATACCCTGCGGGTGGGCCGGCGGCCCTTCGCCTACCGCCGCGCGGTGCTCGCGGCTTCCGCCGAGGCGGCGGCGGCGGCCCTCTTGAGCCGCGATCCGCGGCAGGTCTGGACCGGCTCCCCCCGGCAAGAATCGGCGGGGCAGAGCAGCGTGGCCTTCCTGCTGCCGGGGGTGGGTGACCAGTATCCCGGCCTGGCCCGGGGCCTCTACCGGGACGAGCCGGTGTTCCGGCAGGAGCTCGACCGCTGTGCCGAGCTGCTCCTCCCCCACCTCGGGCTCGATCTCCGCGAGGTGCTGTTCGCCGCTCCGGAAGAGCCCACCCACCCCTCCCAGCCCCCCCAGGACGCCGCCGCCGCGAGCCGCGACCTGCGCGCCCTTCTGGGCCGCGAGAATCGCCGGGAGCGGCAGGGGGAGCGGGAGAGGGCCCTCCTCCGGTCGACCCGCGTCGCGCAGCCGGCGATGTTCGCCGTGGGCTATTGCCTGGCCCGGCTGTGGATGAGCTGGGGGGTGAAGCCGGCGGCCCTCCTGGGCTACAGCCTGGGGGAGTACACGGCGGCCTGTCTCTCCGGGGTGATGGAGCTCTCCGACGCCCTGGCCTTGGTCGCCCGGCGCGCCCGGCTCATCGGCGAGCTCCCGCCGGGAGCCCTGCTCGCCGTGCCGCTGTCGCCTGAGGAGACCCGGGCGCGGCTCACCCCGGAGCTTGCCCTGGCCGCCATCAACGGCCCGGAGGTGTCGGTGGTGTCCGGCCCCCCCGAGGCGGTCGCCGCGCTCGCCGAGCGGCTCGCCCAGGAGGGGATCCCCTGCCGCCGGCTGCAGGCGGACCAGGCCTTCCACTCCCCCATGATGCAGCCGATCGCGGCGGAGCTCGCGGCGCTCCTCCGGGCGATCCCGTTGGCACCCCCACGCATCCCCTGGCTCTCGAACGTCACCGGGACCTGGATCTCCCCCGCCGAGGCCCGCGATCCGGACTACTGGGTGCGCCACCTCCTCTCCACCGTCCGCTTCGCCGACGGCGTCGCCGAGCTCTGGCGCCAGCCGGGACGGGTGCTGCTGGAGATGGGCCCCGGCCAGACCCTGGGCAGCCTGGCCCTCCAGCAAGCTCCGAGCGCAGGGGAAGGGGCAGCCGACCGCGCCGCCTTCTCCTCCCTGCGCCACGAGCTCGGCCGGCAGCCGGACCAGCGTTTCCTGCTGCAGACCCTGGGCCGCCTTTGGCTCGCCGGCGTGGAGATCGACGGGTCCGGCTTTAACGGCGAGGAGCGGCGGCGCCGGGTGTCCCTGCCGGCCTATCCGTTCGAGCGGCAACGGTATTGGATTGAAGGCGGGATCGAGGGCGGCCGCCTGAGCCTCACAGAGGCTTCGGAGCCCGAGAAGATCGTCCTCCTGCCGGCGGGGACGGACCCGGCCTGGGCCGCGGCGCTCGCGGCGCGCGGCGTCCGGGTGGTGACCGTCCCCGTGGGCCCGCCCTCGCCCGAGGCGGTCGACGAGCTCCTGGGCCTGCCGTCCCGGCCCACCCCGGCGGTCCCCGCGGTCCCTTCCGAGATCCCGGCGGCCCCTCCCGAGATCCTGCCGAGCGCCGGCCACGTCCGGCCCAGGATCGACACCCCCTACGTGGAACCCGGCACCGATCTCGAGCGGCAGCTCGCCGCGATCTGGAGCGACCTGCTCGGGATCGACCGCGTGGGGGTCCACGACAACTTCTTCGACCTGGGCGGCCATTCGCTCTTGGGCATCCGGTTCCTCTCGCGCCTGGAAGCCGGGCTCGGCGTGGAGCTCTCCTTGAGAGCCCTCTTCGAGGCGCCCACCGTCGCCGCCCTGGCGGTGGAGGTGGCGGAGCTCCGGAGCCGCGGCGGGACGGCGGGCGCGCCGCCCCTCGTCCCCGCCCTCGTTCCAGTACTGCGCGAGGGGGCCCTGCCCCTGTCCTTCGCCCAGCAGCGGCTCTGGTTCCTCGATCAGCTCGAGCCCGGCACGCCGCTCTACAACCTGGCGGCGGTGCTGCGCGTCGAAGGGCCGTTAGCGCCCGAGATTCTCACGCGCTCTCTGGGCGAGATCGTGCGCCGCCACGAGGCCCTGCGCACCGTCTTCGCCTTGGACGGCGACGCGCCGGTCCAGGTGATCCGGCCGCCTTTGCCCTTCCTCCTGCCGCGGTTGGACCTGTCGGGCCTCCCGGAGCCCGCCCGCGAGGCGGCGGCTCTCGCCCTGGTGGCCGCGGAGGCCGGCCGGCCCTTCGATCTCAGCGGTCTCAGGGGTGACCCAATGCTGCGCGGCCTCCTGCTCCGCCTTGGGGCGGCGGACCACGTCGTCGTCCTCTCGATGCACCACATCGCGAGCGACGGCTGGTCGATGGGGCTCCTGGTGAGCGAGGTGACCGCGCTCTACGCCGCGTTCGTCAAGGGCGAGCCCTCGCCGCTCCCGGAGTTGCCGGTGCAGTACGCGGATTTCGCGGTCTGGCAACGTTCCCTGCTCAAAGGCGAGGCCCTCGCGCGGGAGATCGAATGGTGGCGCCGGCAGCTCGCCGGCCTGCCGCCGCTCCTGACCCTCCCCACCGACCGGCCGCGGCCGGCGGTGCAGAGCTTCCGGGGCGCCACCCGGCCGGTGCTCCTCCCGGCCGGGCTCACCCGCCAGGCCGAGGAGCTGGCCCAACGCTCCGGAGCGACCCTCTTCATGGTGCTCCTGGCCGCCTTCCAGGCCCTGCTGGCGCGTTACAGCGGCCAGGACGACCTCGCCGTGGGCACCCCGGTCGCCGGGCGCACCCACCTCGAGGTCGAGTCGCTGATCGGGTTCTTCGTCAACACTCTGGTGCTGCGCGGCGACCTTTCCGGCGCTCCCAACGGCCGCGAGCTGCTCCGCCGGGTGCGCGAGACCGAGCTCGCCGCCCAGGCGCACCAGGACGTGCCGTTCGAAAAGCTGGTCTTAGAGCTGACGGAGGAGCGGAGCCTCGCCCATTCTCCCCTTTTCCAGGTGATCTTCGTCCTGCAGAACGCCCCGCTGGGGAGCCTGGACATCGCGGACCTGCGCTTCCGGCCGGTCCACCGCGAGGCGACGGCGGCGAAGTTCGATCTCACCTTGAGCCTGGAGGAGCACGGCGGGGAGCTCACCGGCGAGATCGAGTATGCGACCGACCTCTACGACGCGGCGACCGTCGATCGCCTCGTCGGGCACTTCGAGCGCCTGCTCTCCGGCCTCATCGAGCAGTCGGACCGCCGCGTCGCCGAGATCCCCCTGCTCTCCGCCGTAGAGACCCAGGAGCTCGCGAGCTGGAACGCCACGGCCAGGGACTACCCTCAGGCCGCGGTCCACGAGCTGTTCGCCGAGCAGGCGGAGCGCTCTCCGCACGCCGTAGCCGTGGCTGCCGGTAATTCCGGCGCTGCCGGCGATGCCGGCGATGCCGGCGGCCGGCAGCTGACCTATGCGGAGATCGGCCGCCGCTCGCGCTCCCTGGGAGAGCGGCTGCGCGGCGCAGGCGTCGCGCCCGGCTCCTTCGTGGGCCTCGCCGCCTTAAGCCTGGAGGAGCGGGTGATCGGAATGCTGGGCATCCTCCACGCGGGAGGAGCCTACGTGCCGCTCGACCTCGCCTATCCGCGGGAACGGCTCGCTTTCATGCTGGAGGACACCGGCGCCGCCGTGCTGGTCACGGAGGAGAGCCTCGCCGGGCAGCTCCCCACCCGCGCGGGCCTCAGGGATCTGCGGGTGGAGCTGCTGCGCCCCGCGGGCTCCGCCCCCGCCGTTGGGCTCGCGAGCCTCTCCTCACCCCGCTCCGCGCTCCGCTCTGCACCCCGCTCTGCACCCGACGACCCCTGCTACGTACTCTACACCTCCGGCTCGACCGGCCGGCCGAAGGGGGTGGTGGTGCCGCACCGCGCCGTGGTGCGGCTGGTGCGCGAGACCAACTACATCGAGATCGTTCCGGAGGACCGGGTGGCGCAAACCTCGAACAGCTCGTTCGACGCCGCCACCTTCGAGATCTGGGGCGCGCTCTTGAACGGCGCCCGGCTGGTCGGCGTCGAGCGCGAGACCCTCCTCTCGCCCGGCGCTCTCTACGCCGCGCTCTCCCGCGACTCTGTGAGCGTCCTGTTCTTGACCACCGCCCTGTTCAACCAGACGGCCCGCGAGGCGCCAGCCGGGTTCGCGCCGCTCTCCGCCCTCGTCGTCGGCGGCGAGGTGATCGATCCCCAGGCGGCCCGCGCGGTGTTGCGGGAGAGCCCGTCCACGCATCTCCTCAACGGCTACGGACCGACCGAGACGACGACCTTCGCCACCTGGCAGCGGGTGGAAACGGTGCCGGCAGGGGAGACCGTCCCCATCGGGCGGCCGCTGGCCAACGGGACCGCGTATGTCCTGGCGGCGGGGCTCACTCCGCAGCCGGTCGGGGCGCCGGGCGAGCTCTATCTGGGCGGCGACGGTCTGGCGCACGGCTATCACGCCCGGCCGGAGCTGACCGCCCTACGGTTCGTGCCCAACCCCTTCGGCGCGCGCCCGGGGGACCGCCTCTACCGGACGGGCGACCTGGCCCGGCGGCGGCCGGACTTGGGGTTGGAGTTCCTCGGCCGGTTGGACGGCCAGGTCAAGATCCGCGGCTTCCGCATCGAGCCGGGGGAGGTCGAGGCGGCGCTTGCGGCGCTGCCCGGGGTCCGCCAGGCGGCCGTGGTGGTGCGCGAGCCGGCCGAGAACGGGGCCGGCGATCGCCGGGAGCGCCGGGAGCGGCGGCTGGTGGCCTACACGGCCGGTCCGGTCGCCGCCGACGACCTGCGCGCGGCGCTCCGCGAGCGGCTGCCGGACTACATGGTGCCGGCCGCCTTCGTGACCCTCGACGCACTGCCCCTGACGCCCAACGGCAAGGTCGACAGGAAGGCCCTGCCGGAACCGGAACGGCAGAGCACGGAAGAGACCTATCAGGCGCCGCGCACGCCGGTCGAGGAGGTGGTGGCCGGCATCTGGGCCGAGCTCCTCGGTCGCGAGCGGGTGGGGACGGGCGATCATTTCTTCGCCCTCGGCGGGCACTCGCTCCTGGCGGCGCGGGTGACCTCGCGCCTGCGCCGCGCCTTCGGCGTCGAGCTGCCGGTGCGCGATCTCTTCGAGGCCCCCACGGTGGCGGGGCTCGCCGCCCGGGTCGAGGCGGGGATCAAAGAGCTGCGCCGGACGGGCGCGGAGCCGGCCGTACCCCCACTGCTGCCCATGTCTCCAGCCTTGCGGCGGGGGGACCTGCCCCTGTCGTTCGCCCAGCAGCGGCTCTGGTTCATCGACCAGCTCGAGCCGGGGAGCTCGCTCTACAACATGCCCGTCGTGCTGCGCGTCGAAGGGCCGCTCGACCCCGCGATTCTGGAGCGCTGCCTGGGAGAGATCGTCCGCCGCCACGAGGCCCTGCGCACCGTCTTCACCGTGCACGACGACGCGCCGGTGCAGGTGATCCGGCCGCCGGCCCCCTTCGTCCTCCCGCAGGTGGACCTCTCGGCTCTGCCGGAGGCCGCCCGCGAGACGGCGGCTCTCGCCCTGGTCCAGGAAGAGGCAGGCCGGCCCTTCGATCTCAGCGGTCTCCAGGGTGATCCCAAGGGGGATCTAATGCTCCGCGGCGTGCTGCTCCGCCTTGGGGCAGCGGACCACGTCGTCGCCCTGACGATGCACCACATCGCGAGCGACGGCTGGTCCCTGGGGCTCCTGGTGGGCGAGGTGACCGCGCTCTATGCCGCGTTCGCCCAGGGTGAGCCGTCGCCCCTGCCGGAGCTGCCGGTACAGTACGCGGATTTCGCGCTCTGGCAGCGCTCCTGGCTCCAAGGCGAGATCCTGGCGCGGGAGATCGAGTGGTGGCGGCGGCAGCTCGCCGGCCTGCCGCCTCTCGTTACGCTTCCCACCGACCGGCCACGACCCGCGGTGCAGAGCTACCGGGGGGCCACCCGGCCGGTGTTCTTCCCGGCCGAGCTCACCCGGCGGATGGCAACTCTCGGCCGGCACGAGGGAGCGACGCTCTTCATGGTGCTTCTGGCCGCCTTCCAGGCCCTTCTCGCAAGATTGAGCGACGAGGACGATCTCGCGGTAGGTTCCCCCATGGCTGGGCGCACCCACCGGGAGATCGAACCGCTGATCGGGTTCTTCGTCAACACCGTGGTTCTGCGGAGCGACCTCTCGCCGACCTCGACCTGCGGCGAGCTCCTCGGCCGGGTCCGCGAGACCGCCCTCGACGCCTATCTGCACCAGGACATACCGTTCGAAAAGCTGGTCCTGGAGCTCGCCCCGGAGCGGAGCCTCGCCCACGCGCCCCTGTTCCAGGCGATGCTCGTGCTCCAGAACGCTCCCGCCGAGAGCCTGGAGATCCGCGACCTGCGCCTGCGGCCGGTGAGCCTCGAAACGACAGCGGCGAAATTCGATCTCACCGTGAGCCTCGGAGAGCACGGCGGCGGCCTCCTCGGTACGGTCGAGTACGCGACCGATCTCTACGACGCCGCCACCGTCGACCGTCTGATCGCGTGCTTCGAGCTGCTGCTCTCCGGCATGGTCGAAGAGCCGGAGCGGCGCTTGGGCGAGCTCCCCCTGCTCACCCCCGCAGAAGCCCGCCAGCTCCGCGCCTGGAACGAGACGGACACGGCCTACCCCCTGGATCGTCCGCTCCACGCCTGGATCGAGGACCAGGCCGGCCGCGCTCCCGAGTCCGTGGCCGTGAGCTTCGAGACCGAAGAGCTGACCTACGGCGAGCTCGTCCGCCGGGCCGACCGCCTGGCGCGCCGGCTCGGGGCCTCAGGTTGTGGCCCGGAGAGCCGCGTCGGCGTGCTCCTGGAGCGCTCCTCGGAGCTCCTCGTCGCACTCCTCGGAATCCTCAAGGCGGGGGCCGCCTACGTCCCCTTGGACCCCGACCACCCCGCCGACCGCCTCGTCTTCCAGGACCGCGATGCCCGCCTGCGGCGGATCGTGACCCGCGCCGACCTGGCCGACCGCCTGCCGGGCGCGGCGGATCGCTTCCTGTTCCTCCCGCCCGGCGAACCGGTGGCCGGGAATCTCGGGGGCCCCGACGAGGCCCCGCTTGCGGTGACCGTCGATCCCGACCACCCGGCCTACGTGCTCTACACCTCCGGCTCCACGGGCCGGCCCAAGGGGGCGGTGATCTCCCACCGCGCCATCGTCAACCGGCTCCTCTGGATGCAGGAGGCGCTGCGCCTTTCCGCCGCCGACCGGGTGCTCCAGAAGACTCCGGTGAGCTTCGACGTCTCGGTCTGGGAGCTGTTCTGGCCCCTGATGACCGGCGCCCGTCTGGTCGTGGCCCGGCCCGGAGGACACCGCGACAACGCCTACCTGGCGCGCCTCATCGCCAGGCAGGAAATCACGGTGCTGCACTTCGTACCCTCCATGCTGCAGCTCTTTCTGGAGGAGCCGGGAGCGGGAGAGTGCCGCACTCTGCGCGACGTGGTGTGCAGCGGCGAGGCGCTGTCCGCTGAGCTCGCCCGGCGCTTCGCCGCCCGCCTCGGGCGTGCCCGGCTGCACAACCTCTACGGCCCGACCGAGGCCGCGGTGGACGTCACCTCCTGGGTCTGCGCGGCTGCGGAGCATGAAGACGGTCGCGGCATTCCCATCGGGCGGCCCATCGCCAATACCCGCATCCACCTGCTCGACCGCGGTCTCCAGCCGGTGCCGGTGGGAGTTCCGGGCGAGCTGTTCATCGCCGGTGTCAACCTGGCGCGCGGTTATGTCGAGCGTCCCGATCTCACCGCCGAGCGCTTTCTCCCGGCTCCGGAGGGGAGGGAGCCCGGCGAGCGCCTCTACCGCACCGGCGACCTGGCGCGGTGGCGGAGCGACGGGGCGATCGAATACCTCGGCCGGCTGGATCATCAGGTCAAGATTCGCGGCGTCCGCATCGAGCTGGGTGAGATCGAGGCGGCGCTTCTCTCGCTGCCCGGAGTCCGCGAGGCGGTCGTTATGGCGCGCGAAGCGCGCGAGGATCGATTGCGCGAGGCGCGCGAGGATCGATTGCGCGGCGATCGATCCGAGAAGCGTCTCGTCGCCTATGTGGTGGGTGATGCCTCGGCCGGCGTGCTACGCCAGGCTCTGCGGGAGCGGCTACCGGAAGCCATGGTGCCCGCCGCCTTCGTCACCCTCGCGGCCTTGCCCTTGACGGCCAACGGCAAGGTGGACCGGAAGGCCTTGCCAGCTCCAGAGCAGCCCGGTGCGCGAGCGGGCTATGTGGCGCCGCGCACTCGCGAGGAGGAGCTTCTGGCGGCGGTCTGGGCGCAGGTTCTGCGCCTGCCGCGGGTGGGGGTGAACGACAACTTCTTCGAGCTCGGCGGCGATTCGATCCTCTCGGTCCAGATCGTGACCCGGGCGCGCCAGGCCGGCCTGGCCTTCACCGTGCGGCAGCTTTTCGAGCACCAGACCGTAGCCGCGCTCGCCCGCCAGGCCACGGCCACAAATGCCGCTGGCGAGATCAATGCCGCCAATGCCGAGCAGGGCGCGGTCGTGGGTGAGGTACCGCTCACTCCGATCCAGCGCTGGTTCTTCGCGCAGGGCGGTGCGGACCCCCACCACTTCAACCAGTCCCTCCTGCTGGAGTCGGGAGAGCCCCTCATCCCCGCCGCCCTGGAGCTCGCCATGGCCGCGATCGTGTCGCACCACGACGCCTTGCGGATGCGCTTCGACGTGGATTCGGAGGGGGGGGCGAGCGGCTGGCGGCAGGAGAATGCGCCGGTATCGCCGATCGAGTCGGTGGCGCCTTTCCACCAGGTCGACCTTACGGGCCTGCCGACGCCTCGCCGGCACGCGGCCCTCACCGCGGCTGCCGCGGCTCTCCAGGCCGGCTTCGACCTGGCGGCCGGACCGCTGACCCGCCTCTGCCTGTTCAATGTCTCGAGCGGGGGCGCCGGGGAGCCGGCACGGCTCTTCTGGGTTACCCATCATCTGGTGGTGGACGGGGTCTCCTGGCGCGTGCTGGTCGAAGACCTGGAGGGGGCGTACCGCCAGGCCGCGCGCGGCCTCCGTCCCACCTTCGCTCCCAAGACCACCTCGTTTCAGGAGTGGGCCCGCCGCCTCAACCGGCATGCCGGCTCGGCAGAGCTGGCTCGCGAGCTCCGCTTCTGGCGCGAGACCGCAAGGGTTCCCGTGCCGCGCCTGCCGGTGGACTTCCCCCTGGGCGGCGATCTCGGCGATCTCGGCAATCTCGGCGGTCTCGGCAATCTCGTCGGTGACGAGGCCACGGTCTCCTTAGAGCTCACCGCCGAAGAGACCGCGGGCCTGCTCCAGACCCTGCCGTCGACCTACCACAGCCGCATCGACGACGCGCTGCTCAGCTCCCTGGTCCGGGCCCTGGCGGGCTGGACCGGCTCTGCGCGCCTGCGGGTGGACCTCGAAGGACACGGCCGCGAGCCCATCTTCGGCGACATCGACGACCTCGACGACCTCGACGTGTCGCGCACCGTGGGTTGGTTCACCTCCCTGTACCCGGTCGTCCTGGAGGCAGGAGACACCGATCCCGGCGCCGCCCTGGTGAGCGTCAAGGAGCGCTTGCGCGCCGTGCCCGGGCGCGGCATCGGCTACGGTCTTTTGCGCTACCTGAGAGACGCGGGGGACGACGGCAACGGAGAGGAAGCCCACTTCGAGGAAGCGGCTCCGGAGGCCGAGATCCTGTTCAACTATCTGGGCCAGGTCGGCGCCGCCTCGGAGGAGAGCTCTCTCTTCCGCACCTCCCCCACCGCCACCGGCCCCAGCCGGAGCCCGCGCGCCAGGCGCACCCACCTCCTGGATTTCGGCGGCATCGTGGCCGAGGGCCGGCTCCGGATTCAGCTGACCTACGGCGCGCGTACGCATCGCCGGGAGACCGCGGAGCGACTGATCGCCGCCTATGCCGACGCGCTGCGGCAGCTCCTCCGGCAGGCCCGGGAAAGCGCCGAGGTCTTCACCCCTGCCGACTTCCCCCAGGCCGGGCTCGATCTGCGCGGCTTCCAGCAGTTGGCATCGCTGCTCCCGGAGCCCGTGGAATCCCTCGCCGGGGGCCTGGGTCTCACCCTCCAAAACGTCGCGGACGTCTACCCTCTCTCCCCTGTCCAGAACGGCATGCTGTTCCACAGCCTGGTGGCGCCCGAGTCCGGGGTCTATGTCAACCAGGTCACCTGTACGCTGCCGGCGGAGGTCGATCGCCGGCTGTTCCGCCAATCCTGGGAAAGGCTCGTCGCCCGTCACGGAGTGCTGCGCACGGCGTTTCTCTGGGATGGTCTCGACGCCCCCCTGCAGGTCGTCCGCCGGAGCTGCGCCCTGCCCTGGCAGGATCTCGACTGGCGCGACCTCCCCGCGGCGGAGCAAGAGCGCCGCTTCGCAGAGCTGCGGCACGGCGAGCGGCACACGGCTCTGCCCCTGGACCAGGCGCCGCTCGCGCGCTTCTCCCTGATCCGTCTCGGCCGCGAGCTCGCCTTCGTCTGGACCTTCCATCACCTGCTGCTGGACGGCTGGTCGCTGCCCCTCGTGGTCCAGGAGCTGGTGTCCGTCTACGCGGCTCTGCGGGAGAGCCGGGAACCGGAGTTGCCGCCGGCGCCTCCGTTCGGCGACTACATCGCCTGGCTGCAAAGGCAGGAATCGGCGCCGGCGGAGCGGTTCTGGCGCCGGGAGCTCGCGGGATTCACCGCGCCCAATCCTCTGGGCATCGCCCCGCCGCTCGGAACCGCAGGGATTTCCGGCTACGCCGAGCACGAGATCCTGGTCTCCCGCGAAGTCACGGCGGAGCTCCAGGCCGTGGCGGCGCGGCACAAATTGACTTTGCAGGCCGTCACCCTGGGCGCCTGGGCCGTGCTCGTCAGCCGCTACAGCGGCGACGAGGACGTGGTCTTCGGGAATGTGGTCTCCGGCCGACCGGCCGCTCTGCCCGGTGTCGAAACCATGGTCGGCATGTTCATCAACACCCTGCCGGTGCGCGCCCGGGTGAACGGCGCCGAGCCCCTGGCTCCCTGGCTGCAAGGCCTCCAGGAGCGCCAGCTCGCCCGCCAGGAATTCGAGCACAGCCCGCTGGCCCAGGTCCAGCGCTGGAGCGAGGTCCCTGCCGGCTCGCCGCTGTTTGAAGCCCTCTACGTGTTCGAGAACTATCCCCATCTCGAAGACGCCGAAGACTCCGAAGACGCCGGAGACGGGGGGCCCGGCAGTCTGCGGATCGGCAACCTGCAGTTCTTCGAGAGCACCAACTACCCCCTCACTCTGACGCTCACACCGGCAGACCGGATTTCTCTTCACCTGACGTCGGACCGCGCTCGCGTGGACGCGGAGGCGGCGCCGCGCCTGCTCCAACACTTCGCCGCGCTGCTCGCCGGCATGGTCGCAGAACCGGAGCGACGCCTCGGCGATCTGGGCCTGCTCACCGCCGCCGAGACCCTCCAGCTGCGCGCCTGGAACGCGACCGCCACGGCCTACCCCTTGGACCGTCCCTTAAACGCCTGGATCGAGGACCAGACCGGCCGCTCGCCGGACGCCGTGGCCGTCGCGTTCGAGGCCGAGCAGCTGACCTACGGCGAGCTCGACCGCCAGGCGGAACGCCTGGCGCGCCGGCTTCAGGCCCTCGGCTGCGGCCCGGAGAGCCGCGTCGGCGTGCTCCTCGAACGCTCCTTGGAGCTCCTCGTCACGCTCCTCGGCATCCTCAAGGCGGGGGCCGCCTATGTCCCCCTGGACCCCGACCACCCGGCCGATCGCCTCGCCTTCCAGGACCGCGATGCCCGCCTGCGGTGGATCGTGACCCGCGCCGGCCTGGCCGACCGCCTGCCGAGCGCGGAGGATCGCCTCCTCTTCCTGGAGCCTGGCGACAGAGATCTCGGAGATTTCGAGCGGGACCGGGGCCCGCTCTCGGTGCGGGTCGATCCCGACCACCCGGCCTACGTGCTCTATACCTCCGGCTCTACGGGCAGGCCCAAGGGCGCGGTGATCTCCCACCGCGCCATCGTCAACCGGCTGCTCTGGATGCAGGAGGCGTTCGGTCTCTCCGCCGAGGACCGGGTGCTCCAGAAGACTCCGGCGAGCTTCGACGTCTCGGTCTGGGAGCTGTTCTGGCCCCTGATGACCGGCGCCCGCCTGGTCGTGGCCCGCCCCGGCGGCCACCGCGACAACGCCTATCTCGCGCAGCTCATCGCCGGGGAGGGGATCACGGTTCTGCACTTCGTCCCCTCCATGCTGCAGCTCTTCCTGGAGGAGCCCGGAGCGGGAGAGTGCCGCAGCCTGCGCGACGTGGTGTGCAGCGGCGAGGCGCTGACGCCCAAGCTGGTCCGGCGCTTCGCCTCCCGGCTCGGGCATCCCGGCCATCCCGGCCATCCCCGGCTGCACAACCTCTACGGCCCCACCGAGGCCGCGGTCGACGTCACCTCCTGGGTCTGCGGGGCCGGGGAGGGCGGGGAGGGTGAAGACGGCCGGAGTATCCCCATCGGGCGGCCGATCGCCAACACCCGCATCCACCTGCTCGATCGCGATCTCGCGCCGGTGCCGGTGGGCGTGCCGGGCGAGCTGTTCATCGCCGGCGTCAACCTGGCGCGCGGCTACGTCCTACGCCCCGATTTGACGGCCGAGCGTTTCCTGCCGGACCCGGAGGGAACGGAGCCCGGCGAGCGCGTCTACCGCACCGGCGACCTGGCGCGGCGGCGCGGCGACGGGGCGATCGAGTTCCTCGGCCGGCTGGATCACCAGGTCAAGATCCGCGGCGTGCGCATCGAGCTGGGGGAGATCGAGGCGGCGCTCCTCGCCCTGCCCGGAGTCCGCGAGGCGGTCGTGCTGGCGCGCGAAGCGCGCGGCGAAAAGCGCCTGGTCGCCTACGTGGTGGGGGACGCCCCGGTCGAGGCGCTCCGCCAGAGCTTGCGGGAGCGGCTGCCGGACGCCATGGTGCCCGCGGCCTTCGTCCCGCTCCCGGCGTTGCCCTTGACGGCCAACGGCAAGGTGGACCGGAAGGCCCTGCCCGCTCCGGGGCAGCCGGGCAGGCGCGAAATGTCGGCGGCATCGGAGACATCGGCGGCATCGGCGGCATCGGCGGCGCCGCGCACCCGCGAGGAGGAAATCCTGGCGGCGGTCTGGGCGCAGATCCTGCGCCTACCGCAGGTCTCAGTGAACGACAACTTCTTCGAGCTCGGCGGCGATTCGATCCTCTCCGTCCAGATCGTGGCCCGGGCGCGTCAGGCCGGTCTGCGCTTCACCACGCGGCAGGTTTTCGAGCACCCGACCGTGGCCGAGCTCGCCCGCCACGCCACCGCCACGAATGCCGCCGATGCCGGCGATGCCGCCAATGCCGCCGGCGCTGCCGGCCTCACCCCAGCCGAGCAGGGAGCGGTCGAGGGCGAGGTGCCGCTCACGCCGATCCAGCGCTGGTTCTTCGCGCAGGACTTCGCCGACCCCCACCATTTCAACCAGGCCCTCCTGTTGGAGACGAGAGAGCCTCTCTCCCCCGCCGCCCTCGCGCGCGCCATGGCCGCGCTCGTCGAGCACCACGACGCCCTGCGGATGCGCTTCGACCTCGATTCTCAGGGGGAGCCCGGCGGCTGGCGGCAGGAGAACGCGCCGGCCGAGCCGATCGCGCCCTTCCACCAGGTGGACCTCTCGCGCCTGCCGGCGCCGCGCCGGCGTGCCGCCTGCGAGCGGGCTGCCGCGGCTCTCCAGGCGGGTTTCGACCTCGCGGCCGGACCGCTGACCCGCCTGTGCCTCTTCGACCTCGGCGCCGGACAGCCGGCGCAGCTCCTCTGGGTCGCCCACCACCTGGTGGTGGACGGGGTCTCCTGGCGCCTGCTGCTCGAGGATCTGGCGGCGGCCTACCTCCAGGCCGCGCGCGGCCAACGCATCGTCTTGCCGCCGAAGACCACCTCGTTCCAGGAGTGGGCTCGCCGCCTGGCCCGGCATGCCGACTCGGAGGCGCTGGCCGCCGAGCTCCCGCACTGGCGCGAGACGGCCCGGGTCGCCGTGCCCCGGCTGCCGGTCGATTTCCCCCCGGATGGCGGGCAGGAGGCCGGCGGGATCGGCGATCTTGGCGATCTCCTTGGGGACGAGGCCACGGTCTCCTTCGAGCTCGGCGCCGAAGAGACGACGGACCTGCTCCAGACCCTGCCGGCGGTCTATCGCAGCCGCATCGAGGAGGCGCTCCTCTCCGCCCTCGCGCGGGCGCTCTCGGGCTGGACGGGCTCGCCGCGCCTCCGGGTGGACTTGGAAGGGCACGGCCGCGAGCCGCTCTTCGACGATCTCGACGTCTCGCGTACCGTGGGCTGGTTCACCTCGCTCTACCCGGTCGTCCTCGAAGGGGGCGACGCCGGTCCCCGCGATGCCCTGGTGAGCGCCATGGAGCGGTTGCGCGGCGTGCCCGGGCGCGGCATCGGCTATGGTCTCCTGCGCTACGGCAATGCGGAAGCGGCCCGCCTGCTGGCGGAGGCTCCAGACGCTCCGGCGGCCCCGGCGGCCCCGGCCGCCGATATTCGCTTCAACTACCTGGGCCAGGCCGGCGCCACCTCTGAAGAGGGCTTGCTTTTCGAGGCTTCCGGAGCCTCCGCCGGCCCCATGCAGAGCCCGCGCGCCCACCGCACCTACCGGCTGGACGTCGTCGGCATCGTGGCCGAGGGCCGCCTCCGGATCACCTTGACCTACGGTACGCGGACCCACCGCCGGGAGACCGCGGAGCGACTGGCCGCGGCCTATGCCGGCGCGCTCCGCGAGCTGATCCGGCACGCCCGGGAGAGCGAGGCGGTCCCGGAAGCCTTGCGGCTCGCGGAGGAGGGGGTCACCCCCTGGTCGCCGCTGGTGCCGATCCAGCCTCTCGGGGCGCGGCCGCCGCTCTTCTGCGTCCATGCGCTCGGGGGAGAGGTTCTCTCCTACTATCGTCTCGCCCGCGAGCTCGGCGTCGACCAGCCGGTCTACGGCCTCCAGGCGCGTCCCCTAAACGGAGCCGAAGCCGGGCAGGCCGAAGCGCCGCGGGTCACGGTCGAAGAGTTGGCGGCCGAATACGTCGACGCCGTGCGGAGCCTCCAGCCTGCCGGCCCCTACCTCCTGGCCGGCCACTCGTTCGGCGGGGTCGCCGCGTTCGAGATGGCGCGGCAGCTCAAAAGCGCCGGAGAGGAGGTGGCCCTGCTCGCCCTCCTCGACCAGCCGGTTCCCGCGGGCGACGAAACCGCGGAAGTCGACACCGCGACCGTCATCGCCGACGTGGTGCGGCATCTCGCCCGCGAGCAGGGACGTACGCTGGAGCTCGCGGCAGACGCCCTGCGCGACCTTCCGCTCGAAGCCCAGCTGGCGCGCGGCCTCGCGGCCCTCGGCAGCCGGGAGGCGCTCGGACCGGGTTTCGACCTCCCGCTGCTGCGCGATCTGGCCCTGGGGTGGAGCTCCCGGGCGACGGCCGTCGAACGCTACCAGGTTTCCACTTACCCGGGACGGATCACCCTGCTGCGGGCGGAGAGCGTCGATTCGGCCGCCCTCCGGGAGCTGCCTGCGGCGCGGCGCCAGGTCTTCGAAAACCCCACCCTCGGCTGGGACCGCGTGGCGGCCGGCGGCGTCGAGGTCCATCCCGTCCCCGGCAACCACCAGTCGATCGTCGAGGCGCCCCACGTGGAGACCCTGGCCGAGGTGCTCGGAGCGTGCCTCGCGCGGGCGACGGACGGCGCGACCGAATTCGGAGACGCCGAAGTCCTCTCGGGCGGCGGCGCGAGGGAAGACGACTGAGGAGGGACCTGAACGAGAACCGAGATCCTCCTCGCCGGCTTCGGGGGCCTACGGTCTCCGGGCGAGGGGCGACTCCCCGAGTTTACAGGAGCCCCTTCTGTAAAGCCGGCAGGATCTAAGACTTAGAAGAAGATTCCTCTTCTTCCGTCACCTCTTAGCGTGTTTTTTCGGCAACAAGTCCTTGACTTCTCCCTAGAGATGCCTATCATGTCGTCCATTGGAGCAAGAGGGCTGGGCCGAGGAACCCAGCAGAAGAGCAGAAGAGAAGTGAAGGTGGAGGAGAGCTTCCTGGCAGGGAAGCCCTCCTCCCGGCACGGAAGTACCCGTAACCGACTACGGAGATCGCCCGGTGTTCTCATGCGGAGGATCCGGGCGTGTCCACGAGAGACAGCTCCGTAGCTTAAACCAAAAGCGAAGGAGAGACAAATGAGCACCCCGACGACTCCGACTCCCACCCCGACCCCGACGGAGAAGAAGAAGAAGGTCGCCAAGCAGCGGGAGACCACCTACGCCGGCAAGCTCGGCGACTGGCAGCGCATCCTGGCGCCGCTCGACGCCAATGCCGCCGACCTGCCGCAGCTGGAGATCCCGCGCACCCAGCTCGCGGCGCTTCTCACCAAGGCCGTAGGGATGAAGACGCAGCAGGCCGCCAGCCGGGCCACCAAGCAGACGGCCTCGCAGGAGCTCCAGGCGACGATCGTCGAAGGCCAGCGTCTGGCGGCCCTGCTCCGCCAGGCGGTCCGGCAGCACTACGGTCCCGCGTCGCCGAAGCTCACCGAGTTCAACGTGAAGGTGAAGGTGTTCCGCGGTCGCGCCAAGACTCCGGACACCCCGCCGGAGCCCACGCCCGCCCCTGAGGCGTCCACGACCCCGACCCCGGCGACGACTGCCGCCGTCACCACCCCGAAGGCAACGCAGGACCCCGCCAGCCACTCCTGAGACTGTCGCCGCAGCACTCCGGGGGCGTGCCCACACGCCCCCGGAGTTTTTCCCGCTTCCCGCTTTCTCTCTCCTCCAAAAGCCCGCTGCCAGACCGGTCCAACGGGTCGTTGGACCGTGTCAACGTGACGTTGTACCGGTCCAACGAAGCGTTGCACCGTGTCAACGAACCGTTGAACCCGTGCAACGGGTTGTTGCACCGTGTAAACGTGACGTTGTACCAGTCCAACGAAGCGTTGCACCGTGTCAACGAACCGTTGAACCCGTACAACGGGTTGTTGCACCGTGTAAACGTGACGTTGTACCAGTCCAACGAAGCGTTGCACCGTGTCAACGAACCGTTGAACCAGTCCAACGAGTCATTGCACCGTGTAAACGTGACGTTGTACCGGTCCAACGAAGCGTTGTACCGTGTCAACGAACCGTTGAACCAGTCCAACGAGTCGTTGCACCGTGTAAACGTGACGTTGTACCGGTCCAACGAAGCGTTGCACCATGTCAACGAACCGTTGAACCAGTACAACGAGTCGCTGCACCGTGTAAACGTGACGTTGTACCAGTACGACGAAGCGTTGCACCGGTACAACGAGTCGTTGAACCCGTACAACGAAGCGTTGCAACGCCTCCGCGCTTCCGCTTTATTGCGCTTCCCACGCACCTGGAGACCTCCATGAGAGGACGATTCAGCGCGCCTTCCACGACGCTGCACGCAAGGTCGGCATCATCAAGCACGCGACCTGCCATACCCTCCGCAATTCCTTCGCGACCCATCTCCTCATGGGCGGTTACGACATCCGAACGGTTCAAGAGCTCCGGGGGCACAGGAGCGTGAAGACCACGATGATCTACACCCATGTCCTTAACCGCGGCGGCCGGGGAGTCCAGAGCCCGGTGGATAAGCTCTGACGCCTCTACGACGGCTGGGGTGCCGTAGAAGCAACCGGTCAGCCGGCGCGAGCCGACCGGCAAGCGCCGCCTGGAGAAGTACTTGAGGCCATCAGCACTGCGGCTCCGTTACACCATAGCGCCAGTTCGGCTGTCGTGTATGCATCTTCTCGACCTGACTGGAGGGTTGCATAGCGACAGCTGAGCCCGGACCAAGACCTTCCTACTGCAGCACCCCTCTGAGCGGCTGTAAGTTGTGGTATCGAGCTTTCACCAAGCATTCAGGTGCTGTGCCGGGTAAGCATCTGCGGCCCATCCCGCGACCGTTCCGCTTATACGCCACTCTCTCCAATATTGACGCTGATCCTGAACTAGTTTAGAGTGCCGACAACTCGAACGTGCACAGAGGGATAGCTTCTATGCAAGCCGCAGTGGGCAGACATTTCGGGCGATCAATAGATGACGCCAAGGCAGACAGCGGAGCGATCGGCGCTTCCGGTAACAGATAGGTTAGGCCGCTCTACTCAGCTATCGGCAGCAATACAACGCAGCTTCGCTAAGGACGCTCATGCCAACATCACGCTATGACCGTTTGATTCAGTGGTCGTCTGCGATCGGTGTTCTAGCCGCGATCGCGGGTGTTCTGACGTCTTTAACTGCGGGCTACCGTGACACCCTCGCGAGACGTCAGAGTGTCGAAACGCTGCGATCGTCAGTGCAGCTCGAGTTAGCACTAAAGAGCCTCGCTGACAGCAAATCAGCTATCGAGAAGGTTCGGCAGCTCAACACAGCCACCGAGAGCCGATTGGCCGCGGTGGAGAGTCAACTCAAGCTTGTGTCGGCCAATCCAGAGGGGTCGCCTTCGGCGGGAGTCGCCCGTGAGGTGGGAGTGGTCCGAGAGTTGGCCGAAAACGCCTCCAAGGCGAGTGCCTTAGCGGCGGAGTCCGTCAAAGCCGTTGATGCTCGTGTGGCTCGTCTCGAAACGGTGATCCTTGCGGACCCCCAGAAAGCGGTTGCGATTCCACTCTTGCAGCGCGACATAGCCAACATCGACAGTCGTACGCTTAGAGACGTTCAAACTCTCCAAGCTGACAACGCGAGGTTGTACGACCTCATGAAATGGCTGGTCGGGCTGATGGGAATAGTATCTCTAAGTCTAATCGGCACCGCTGTAGGTAACGTGTTCAAGCGCGAATCGAAGTCCGAGGGGAAAGGGAGTCCTACGCCTGATCCGGCTAGCTCCGCGGCCAAAGCACCATAACAGTAGGGCGCGCCGGCGCAGGAGCGGCCTAACCCGTCGTTGCAGCGGACTCGCTACGTCGGTCGCTCTGCGGGCTTCACTCCTTCGCGAGCCGCTGAACTCCATATCGTTCGGCGACACAAGGAGGAATGACCCTGCCTAGGAGGTGCCAAGACCCGACAGGTGCAACCCGCTTGGTGGGGGACCCTGTAGATGTCGTTGCGGACTATGACGGCGCGATGGCTGCATGCAGTCGCAGACCCAGCGCCCGCACCACCTTGAGGACGGTCGCGAATTCCGGATTTCCTTCCGGGGATAGCGCCTTGTAGAGGCTCTCGCGTCCCAGCCCCGTTTCGCGGGCGATCTGGGTGATTCCCTTGGAGCGGGCGATGTCCCCCAAGGCGGCCGTCACGAGCGCGGAGTCGCCTTCTTGCAGCGCGGCTTCCAGATAGGCCGCCATGTCCTCCTCCGTTTCCAGGTGTTCCGCTGCATCCCAGGGTCGAGTTCGAGTCGTCTTTGCCATTGCCGCCTCCTAGAGCTCTCTCGCCAGTTCCAATGCCGTCGCGATATCTCGGTCTTGGGTCCGCTTGTCGCCGCCCGCGAGCAGGATCACCAGAGTCTGCCCACGTTACGCGAAGTACACCCGATAGCCAGAGCCATAGTCGATCCGCAGCTCGGAGACCCCTTCCTCCCACCGGCTTGACGTCTCCTGGATTTCCCAACGACAAGCGTCGGAGCCGGATATCGATGCGCGCCCGTGCGGTGCGATCCCGTAGGCTCGCGAACCACTGGGCGTATACCTCGGTCTGGCGGATCTCTAACACTCTCGCATTGTATCCCATGAGATACATGACTCGCAAGAGAGAGGGGCTCCGGGGGGAACTCGGGGGGCGCAACCGACGACGGGTGCAGGAGGACCCCATCGGAAGCCAGCCCGAAGGGGCGGCGGCATAGAGCCTGGGGCGCAAGCCTGCTGATACCCCGGGGGACCCTCGACGCCAGGCCTATAAAGCGCGCCGAGGAGTTAGCCTTCCGCTGGTGCCACGACGTCGGCTCCCCGATCGCAATCTCTCGAGGCTGCATTACCACGGCCTACACACTCGCTGTCTACGCCTCGCAGCGCCGGGTTACCTCGGCGGTACGCAAGACTCGCTTCCGGTGGGTGGCCAGCCCTTACCGCGTAGGATTCGGACCTACCGGGGCCACTACGAAGAGTTTCGGGATCTTGCTACTTCATCCTTCCTCCCTTCCCAGGCTTGGCCTGGCGCGAGGCACCTATCGGCACCGGCGCAGGCTCTTGGGGGCGCATAGCTCCCCCCGCTGGGGATGCTCTGGGGGAAGGGGCGAGGAGTCAAACTTTGGGAGTCCCCCGGCAGAGCCGGGGGCTTACCGATGGAGTTACGGTAAACTCGCCGAGGCCCGGCGCCACCTGGGGACCGTGCGCGCCCGCCCCGTAAAGATCGACCGTCTGCCGGTTGGCGGATCAGCGCCATTTAGGGTATCGTTCAGGTATTGCGACTAAGCCGGCGCTCGCATCGGGACTCAGGTAGGAGCCTGCCATGCCAATGGAGAGGGGAGGATACGGGGTTCTTGACAATTTCTTAAACCATGGTGTCGGGGTTAAAATATTGGTGTGTCGCTTGAAACGCCGCCTTCGCCAGCCACATCGCCGGCAAAGTTGGCGCGCGGTTCGCAGAACGCTGTTTCGGCCGACGGCCGATATCCGGCGGCTTTTCGAGTGAAGAATGGGAGGCCTTTAGTGGTTCTCTATAAGAAATGGTGTGACGCCACCAAAGAAGAAGACGAGCGCAAGCGATATTGGGCCTACGTCGAAAAAGACGGCGGTCGCGATGAAATTCGCGAAGAGCTCGCCGACACTATCCGTTCTCACTACGACCGGCTCGACCGTATCGCCGATGATGTTGAGCGCTTGGGCTACAAGGTTGCTGCGGAGATTCTGCGGGCGCAGCTTCCCCAGACTGTGAAGGGAAGATCAGGGGATCTCGGCGAAATACTGGCGACAGAGCTGGTCGAAGAAGAGATCGGGCTGCGCGTTCCTGTGCGCAGGCTGCGCTACAAGGATGGGCGCAACATGGCGATGCGGGGCGACGATTTTATTGGTGCTGGTTACAACAACGGTGCCGATCTGTGGTTTTTAAAGGGCGAGGCGAAAAGCAACAAGGTTCTCGGCAACGCCACCATCGCGAGCGCCCGCAAAGTCCTCAATCGCGATAACGGTCGGTGTACGCCGGATTCCCTCGCATTTGTCGCGAACCGCCTGTTGGAGAGCACCGCCGAGAATGACGTTCAGCTTGGGCGCGACATCCGGGACGAGGTCGGCCTCAAGGTCGTTCCAGCCGACCATATCGACCACATGCTATTCACGATATCAGGGAATAAGCCTCCCACTTCGTTGAAGGGCGACCTCTCTGCCGCGGAGGCCAACCGCGATCACTACGTGGTGAATCTCCGCATCGAAGACCATCAGGACTTCATCAAGGAGTTGTTCGAAAAGGCAGAAGACCTTGGAGACAACTGAGGAACTGCAAGCCTTCTTGACGCAGGCGATCCAGGAGGGCCTTCAGCGTCGTTTGCTTTATCGCGGAGAGGCTTGGTCGCTGATGCGAACCGATGGTCTTCTCCCGGATGGCGCGCCGGCCCTTGGCGCCACGATCGAGACCGACCTTGCCAACCATGGGTTCGCTCTCTTGCGCGCTGCAATGGCGCTGCGAGCCCGGGGCGGCTCCACTGAGCTGACTGGCAAGGCATTCGAACGTGCTGGGAATGCGTTCGAGGCGCTGATCCGGAATGCAGATCCGGAAGCGGTCGATCGCGGCTTCCGTAGGACGATTGCAGCCGCAGCCTATCATTTGGCGGGCTTCTCCGCCGTTGCTTATTCGCTCTTCAACGAGACTGCGGGGGATTTGAATCTGACGCCTGGCGAAGAGGCCGTGATGTGCCTGATCCTTCGTGATCTCGGCGGTCTTCGGATGTTCATTCGGGCCTGGCTGAACGACGAAGCACACAGCGATGGTCAATTGGCGGCCGAGCTGTCCGGCGACGACGCCGACCTTGACCAAGTTCTGGCGACCGCCCTCAACACGACGATCTGTCGGGCGCTGGCGTTCTTCGACTTCGCGCTTGAAACCGGCGAAGAGGAGCCACTCGACACCGCCCGGTCGCTCCTCGAAAGCGCCGTCAGCTTGGCGGATAACGCCGAAAACGTCCCGTTATGGTGGATGACCAATCTGTGCCGGCACCTGATCGATGATCTGTGGCTGCATTCGCTACACCAGAACCTGCCGACAGAACCGCCCGACGAGGCGAAGGAGCAATATTCCGATTTGCGACGTCTGTTCATCAGCTCGCTCTATGCCCGGAAAATCTCGGAAGTGGAACTTTGGCCGTCGCAACGCGAGGCGGCCCGTCGGTCAACGGATGTGAAGGATGATCTTGTCGTCGCGCTGCCGACGAGCGCGGGTAAGACGCGTATTGCGGAGATTGCTGCGCTGATGACGCTGTCGTCGGAGAGGCGCGTCCTGATTGTGACACCGTTGCGGGCACTTTCGGCTCAGATGGAACGATCCTTTCGCAAGACCTTCGCCCCACTTGGGTTCAGTGTCTCGTCACTGTATGGCGCCAGCGGACTTTCGGCTGGTGATGAGGACGCGCTTCGTTCGCGCGAGATCGTGATCGCGACGCCAGAGAAACTCGACTTCGCCTTGAGAAGCGACCCGGCGCTGATCGACGACGTTGGGCTAATTGTGCTCGATGAGGGCCATATGATTGGGCCGAGCGAGCGAGAAATTCGATACGAGACGCTTGTACAACGGCTGCTAAGGCGGGCGGATTCTGCCGAGCGGCGGATCGTCTGCCTTTCGGCAGTCCTCCCTGGTGGAGACGAGCTCGACGACTTGACGACATGGATTCGCGCCGACGAGCCTGGTGGTCCGGTGTGCTCCGATTGGCGTCCGACGCGCCAGCGCTTTGGCATGCTGACCTGGCGCGAGCGCGACGCGCGCTTGAGGCTAGACCTGACCAATAACGGTCCCTTCGTCGACCGGTTCGTGGTTCAGAGGCCGGCCCGCGGGAAGGAAAAGAAGCCTTACCCCAGGAAGGCATCACATCTGGCGCTATTCGCTGCGTGGGAGTTTGCAGCCCAGGGTAAACGAACGCTGATTTTCTCAACGCAGGCGAACTGGGTGGAAGGATACGGTGAGCAGGTCGTAGACCTCTGTAAACGCGGATACCTGGACTCCCTGCTGGAAGACGAGGTGTCGATCGCCCGCGCGCTTGAAATCGGCAAGGAGTGGCTCGGAGAAGGGCATCCGGCCGTCGCCAGCCTCAAGGCCGGAGTGGCCATTCATCACGGCCGCCTGCCAAGCCCTTTTCTGCGCGAGCTGGAGATTCTGCTATCCGAGGGAGTCCTAAAGGTGATTGTCGCATCGCCGACGCTCTCGCAGGGGCTCAATCTCAATGCCGCGGTATTACTCGTCCCTACGCTCTACCGGGCAGGCAAGCTCATTACCGGCGAGGAGTTTGCCAATGTCGCGGGCCGCGCAGGGCGCGCGTTCGTTGATGTCGAGGGTCTGATTGTCCATGTCATGTTCGATCGCGCGACCTGGAGGAGCGGAGAATGGCGCGGATTGGTGGCCTCATCGAGAGCTCGAACGCTGAAGAGCGGCCTCATCCAGATTGTGGCTGAGATTCTCAAGCGGTTGGCGCGAGAGGGCGTATTGGCGCGAGCGGATGCCTGGGAATATCTCGCTAACGCTCGTGTCGCCTGGAAGTCGCTAAAGGAGGAAGAGGCGCTGTCTGCGCGGTTTGCCGAAGGTTCTGAGGTCGCGGTTGATGAAGACGAGGACGATAACGAGGGCGACGACCACGAAGAGGAGAATGTCGAGCAGGAGCCGCTGTCCGAGCTAGTGGAAAGGCTCGACACTACCGTCTTTGGTCTGGTGGAGGCGCTCGACGCAGATCGCGCGGATCTTCCCAGGCTTCTGGACGAAGCATTGAAGGGCTCGTTGTGGGCACGGCAGATGGCGCGCGAGGGTGAAGGCGTTGAAGAGATCCATCGAAAGGTCTTCGAAGCCCGCGCCAATCTCATTTGGTCGGTGACTACGCCACAGGCCCGTAGAGGCCATTTCGCCATGGGTGTGGGCCTCGAAGCCGGCTTGACGATCGACGCGATGGCGGACGAGTTGGGGAGCCTGGTCGATCGAGCGGATGCCGCCTCTCTGCCGGGAGATGTTGACGAACTCGCGGATGCGTTGGCCGGCCTCGGCGAGCGGCTACTCGTCATGCCACCGTTCATTCCCGACAAGAAGAATGCACTGCCCGCTAATTGGAAGGCGATCCTCAAGCAGTGGGTGTCGGGCGCGGAGATTGCCGAAGTCGGCCCACAAAACATGAAATTGGTCGAAGAAGCGTTCACCTATCGACTCGTCTGGGCTCTCGAAGCGATCAGAGCTCGGCGCATGAGTCTCGGCTGGTCGCCGGACCTTATCCCGGGCGCTGGTGCCGCATCTCTGGAGACGGGGGTCCCGCGGTTCATGATGTCCATGTTGGTCCGCGCCGGCCTCCCGTCGCGGCGAGCGGCGATTTCGGCCATTGAGAGCACCGACCCGGTGTTTGGGACGCCGGCCGAAATGCGCGCGTGGCTCGAGTCCGATGAGATCACCGCGTTCACGGACAGCGGGGACTGGCCCACGCCGGGTACGGCCGCACTTTGGGCGCGCTTCAGGACCGAGGCACTCAGCCGTGGGATTCAGAGGTGGTCGATTAGGAGATATCGGCGGCGGCTTGACATCCTAGAGCGCACGGCACTGGAGCCTGGCCTTTATCGAATTGTGACCGATGAGGGTGATGGTCGCACTTGGCTCGCTACGCCCGACTACCGGCGTGTAGCAGCGTTCGCCAAGCCTGCGGTCGATCCAAAGCCAAGCCTCTTCTCGGGCAGGGCGCTAGACGGGAAAACGGTGGTCGACGCGTTGCGGGTTGGTCGTGGAAAGCTACGGTGGCCTCGCGCCGATGCATAGTGAACCGATAGGTGCCAGCCGTTCGGCGAGGAAAGCGGCGGCGGATTGCCCGTCGAGTTCTCTCGCAGGAACTGGCCACCCAGCTTCAGGAGGCGTTCGAGCGGCACATGGCCGAAGGACACCTCCGGAGAGTCGCGGTGGTTAGCTCGAACCCGACGAGAAACTCGGCCACGGTCAAGTCACTGACGAGAAGATCCTCGGCGCCCTTGACGACGCTGTTGGCCAGCTCGCTGTTCACCTCCGGAACGTAGACCGGCAGGAGCAGCGAGGTATCCACGTAGATCAATCTCTCTCATCCTTGCGCAGCTCGAGGATGGTGTTCCCGGGGTAGGGAGGCGCCCCCAGGGCCTCGCGGAAGGGTGCCATGTCGGGAAATCCGTGGTGACCTGCCTTCCCCATGGAGTCTCTGTCGAGAGCCACTTCGTCGAGAACGATGACGGCCCGATGCCGGCCTCGCGGTACCGCCCCGGGAGCCTGGGCCGTGATCGTGCCGTCCTCCATCACCGGCGCGATCGTTTCGATGGTCACCATGGGTCGTCCTCCGAGGGAAAGCTTACGCGATCAGGCCGGAAAAAGGCGCTACGAGTTGGCGCCAGGGCTACGAGGTGCCAGGTCTTGGAGCGGTGGGACCTATGGGGTATGATGAGGGCGCTTCCTGGAGTACTTAGCCATGAACACAGAGCCCGTCATTCACTCCGATCCCCACATTCTCGGCGGTACGCCGGTGTTCGTCGGCACGCGAGTGCCCGTTCGTACGCTGCTAGAGTATCTCGAGCACGGGGACTCGCTCGATACCTTCCTCGACCATTTCCCGAGCGTCTCGCGTGAGCTCGCCGTGGGCGCCCTGGAACTCGCCAAGCAGATGCTGCTCGACCATACGCGTGCTGCTTGATGAGTGCGTGCCGCGCCCGTTGAAGCGTTTTCTACAAGGCCACGCAGTAAGAACTGTCACAGAGATGGGTTGGAAGGGTGCGCAGAACGGCGACCTGCTCTCTCGCATTCGCGCCGCAGCGTTTGATGTGCTCGTCACGGTGGACCAGAACCTGCCGTATCAACAGAATCTTCAGGCGGCCGGCGTTTCCATCATTGTGCTCAAGGCTGCGGGAACTCGTCTCCAGGATCTGGAACCCTTGATGCCCGCGCTTTGCGATAGGCTCTTGACGATAACACCAGGGCAGTTGTTGCGCATCGAAAGGTAGCAGCGGCCTGGAGCCAAAGCCTCACCCTTTGCAGCCGCGCCGGGGGAGCGCGCTCTGGAGGCTCTTGGTCGCTGCGCGGGTGTCGCCCAAGTCGCACCTTGGTTGCACCAAGGACTTCTCCGGAGGCTCCGGGGCCGCAAAAAGAGCGGGGGGGCAGGTGTAGCGCGACGCGGCCCGTAAGGATGAGGCAACGAAGCGGCCGGCCAGCGGCGTAAGGGCGGCGGCTGGACAGCCGGCGGCGATTCGCGAGATATTGGGGCATCGCTTGAGGAGATTGACAAAATGCGCAAGACACTCTTCGCCATGGGCGCGCTCATGCTCGCCGCACTGCCGGCCCGGGGCGATTGGCAGTATACGAAGTGGGGGATGACCTTTGAGGAGGTCAAAACGGCCGCAGGAGACAAGGCCACGTTTGACAGCCAAGGCGACACCACGGCGGCAGATGAAGGCTGCGATTGCGTCTTGATGCTCAAGGCGCCGTACAAGGCTGGCGACATCGAGTTTCAAGCGTCTTTTTACTTTGGCCCAAAGGCCGTCTATCCTCAGCAGCTTCGGAAAGTAAGGCTCCGAGCTTCGCGCCTAGACGGTGCCGCCGTCTTACGCGAGCTCAAGGCAAAGTATGGCGTACCTACTGCCGAAGGGCAGGTTGAAAGATGGGGAGTTGCTCGTTACGAGTACACTTGGTATACCGGACAGGATAGGGTTGTTTATAGCAGAGATCCTGGAGGCGGGCGCCCCGAAGTATCTTACTTCCAGGACAATTCAGCTCGGAAGGACGGTCTGTGAGATGCGAGCCTTACTACTGTCGTGCGTCACTCTTGCGCTTATAGGCTTCCCGGCCGTCGCGCAGGTCCGCCAAGCCACGCCAAACGATGAGAAGGTAAGCCAGAGCGAAGCCCCCGGCTCGGAAGCGCTGGTTGGTTTGACATCGGCAGCCCAATGCTGATCGACATTCCCCTCGGCTACCTCATGATCCACCCCCAGCTCCGCGCCTCCCTCCTCCCCCTGGGGACGGCGTGCATGCGGCATAGGCTCCGATGGGTGCCAGCCGTGCGGTGAGCTCGGCGAGGAGAGGCTCGTCCTCCAGCAGGGCGCGAACGGCGAAGACACCGGGCCAGTCGGTGAGGCGCTCGACCAGCCCTTCCTTCCGGGCTGGCCTCGGGGGGGCTCGCCAATCGGCTGGCACTCTGAAAGCACTCTGAAAGGACGGCCCGATGCCGGCCTCGCTTCGCGAGCCCCACCCTCGGCTGGGATGCCGTCGCGGCGGGCGGCGTGGAGGTCTATACTGCCCCCGGCAACCACCAGTCGACCGTCGAGGCGCCCCACGTGGAGACTTTGGCCGAGGTCGTCCTTGGAGCGTGCATCGCGCGCGCCGAGCAGAGGATCGTGAGCGCGAGGGAAGAGGACTGAGGAGAGACATGAACGAGAACGCGAGCCCAAAAGTCCTCCAGCCGGACGCCGGCAAGATCCGCACGATCAACAAGGCGGCCTACGTCGACCAGCGGCTGATGGAGTCCCCGGGATGGATGGGCCGGGTCTGGCTGCAGTTGCGCCGCATCCCCCTGCGCTATTTCTTCATCCGTCCGCCCCTGGTGAGGATTCTCCTGCGCGCCGCCATCGTCCGCGACCGGATGCCCCCGGCCTTCGCGAGCCTGGGGGCCGTGCGGTCGGGCACCTCCCTCTTCTCCGACTACCTCATGCAGCACCCCTGCGTGGTGCTCCCCCTGGCCAAGGAGATCGGGGTCGGCTACACCCCGATCCGGCGACTGATCCACGCGCAGTTCCCGACCCGGCGCGAGCAGCGGAAGACCGAGAGGAAATACGGCGAGGGGCGCGCCATCACGGGCTACTGTGACCCCAGCATGCCGTACCTCGCCTTCGGGAACCTGGCTTCCGAGATGGCCCCCGATCTCCGCCTCATCTTCCTCCTGAGAGATCCGGTCGAACGCACCTTCGCCCATTGGCGATGGGATCAGAAGGTCATCGCCGGGCTGCTGCGGGACCCGCTCTGGCGACGCTTCCCGGACTTCGACGAGGCCATACGCTTAGAGCTCGAGTCGATCCGCTCCCACGGCGGCGGCCTGACCCCCTTCTCCGGCATCGGCGGGGGCGGCTACATCCAGCACAGCATCTATCTGCCCTTCCTCAAAAACATCTTCCGTTTCTACGACCGGGAGAAGGCGCTGTTCCTCAACGCGCGAGATTTCTTCGCCGATCCCGCGGGCATCGCGAGGACCGCCTACCGGTTCCTCGGCCTGCCCGACTACGAGCCCCTGCCGATGCCGGTAAAGAACGCCGGCCCCCCCGGAACCATGAGCGAAGAGACGCGAGAGCTCCTGCGGGACTTCTTCCGCCCGTTGAACCAGGAGCTTTATGAATATCTCGACCGAGACTTTGGCTGGCAGCACTGAACACGACACCCAGATCGCCGCGTTCACGGGGTGGAAGCTCAGAGGTTGTGAAAAAATCGACGGCCCTCGTAGAGACGCCCAGCCGCTACCACAAAAATCTCCGGAACCCTGCTGCCAGGGCGTCTCCGCAGGCCAGAGACGCTCTACACCTCCACCTCGACAGGCGCTATTTTTTCACAGCCGCTCAGGCGTGGGACGGAGGCTGGCGCACGGCGTAGAGGTTGTACCGGTCGGAACCCCGGTAGAGAGCTTCCTGTTCGACCGTCACGATAAAGCCGTGCAGGCGTAAGAGCTGCTCCATGTCTCGCAGACGCTCCCCGATGTCGTGGACCTCGACCACCGCCTGCCGGATCTTGGGCCAGTCCCTTTCCTCGATTCCGGCGAAAACCTCGGGCTCGCTCTTCTCGACATCCACTTTCAAGAGGTCGATGCGCTCGACCTCGTGATCGGCAAGGATCTCGCTCACCGTGCGCAGAGGGCAGACCCAGGTCTCGCTCTTGAGGCGCTGGTCGAGCAACTCCTCCCCGTGGCGAAGAACCTCCTCGATCTCCAGGCGCTCTGCCTGTCCCTGTTCGAGCTCGTTGTGCATCAGGGTACGCAGAGCCGCCCGCTCCTGCGCCGGGTCGGGGTGGAAGGAGGACATTCCGGAGCTCATGGGATAGAAGGTCAACTCCGCCTGCCCGGTCCGCGCGGCCAGACCGCAGTTGAAGAGCAGTACCTCGCCCTCACACCAGGCGGTGTTCGCCGCTAAGATGGCGTAGAGCGGCGGCGCCGGCTCGAAGGCGAAGATGCGGCTCTGGGGGTAGTGGTGATCGACAAAGACCGTAAAGAGGCCGATGTTGGCGCCGACATCGAAGACCGTCGCCCCAGGGGCGAGGGTAATTCCGTGCTGAAGGTAAGTGCGCTTCTCGAAGATATCGTCGTAGAACTGTCTGAGCTCCGCCTTCGACTGGTAAGCGACGTTCATACCGTTGGGCAGGGTGGCATGGCGGAGGAAGGGATCGGAGGACATGGCGGCATTTTACTCAAAAGTGCCCTGCGGACGCTCCACGAGGATCGTTGCGGCAACCGCCACTAAAGAACCTGCGGCTGTCCGATTGCCCCCGGATGTCTTGCGGTGGATCACCGCCGGGCGAATCCCTGCTCGGCCGGCCCGTTGGTGGCCTCCAGGGGAAGCCCACGGCCTTCAGTCCAGCCGGCGAGAGCCGCCCTCGCCCAACGCCCGTCCCAGAGCTTCCAAGCTCTCCAGATTGTGCACCGGCCGGTGCTCGTCGACGTGCGGAAGGAGCGCCCGCACGCCCTGCGCTCGCGGCTCGAAGCCCTCCCAACGCAGGAGCGGGTTGAGCCAGAGGAGCCGCCGGCAGGAGCGGTGGAGGCGGTCGGCCTCGGCGGCGAGGCCGGGGTCGGCGTCGCGGTCGAGGCCGTCGGTGACGAGGAGGACGACGGCGCCGTGACCGAGGACTCGGCGGGACCAGGCGCGGTTGAATTCGTGGAGGGAGGCGCGGAGGCGGGTGCCGCCCTCCCAGTCGGCGACCTCGCGTCCGCAGCGGGCGAGCGCCTCGTCGGCGTCCCGGTGGCGGAGGAGACGGGTGACCGGGGTGAGGCGGGTGGCGAAAAGGAAGGCGTGGACCCGGGCGCGGGTGTTCATCAGGGCATGGAGGAAGATGAGGAGCATCTCCGAGTACCGCCCCATGGAACCCGAGATGTCGCAGAGGACGACGAGCGGCGGCGGTTTGAGGATGCGGCTCCGGAAGCGGAGGGGGGCCAGGTCGCCGAAAGTCTTCTGGCTGTCGCGGACGGTTCTCGCGAGGTCGATCGAGGCGCCGTGGGGGTCGGGCGCGTAGCGCCTCGTGCGGATGGGCCGCGGCGTCACCGCCAGCCGGGCGACCATCTTCCGGGCTCTCGCCAGCTCTTCGGCGCTCATCTGCTCGAAGTCGCGGGTGCGGAGGACTTCGTCGGCGGAAAAGGTGAGGGTGGCATCGACCTCGCGGCGCTCGGGAAGCGTTTTCCCATGGAGCGACGGGGGGCGCCAGGCCTCGGCAACCCGCCGGGAGATTTGGGGATCGCGCGGCGTCTTCAGGTGCGGCAGGAGCTGGGCCAGGGCCGCCTCGGGTCCCATGGGATCGCGCCAGAAGAGGCGGAAAGCCTGGTCGAAGAGGTCGTCGTCCTCCGGGCGCCGGACGAGGACCGCGTGGAGCGCCCAGTAGAGCTGGGCTCTCTGGAGGACGTCGACGGCGGCGGCAGCGGCCAGGGCGTCCAGCGTGCTCGCCGGACCGAGGCGGAGGCCGGCGTTTCTCAAGAGGCGGGTGAAGTGGAGGACGTTCTCCCCCAATTTCGAAGAGGTTGAAGGTGTCGGCGGCGTGGTTCGCTCCGGGATCACCGGCCGACCGGCTCTCCGGCGAGCATCTCGGCGACCTTGCCGCCCGCCATCTTCTCGATGTCGTCCTGGTATTTCAAGAGCACGCCGAGGGTCGCGTGGACGACGCCCGGCTCCAGGGCCACCTGATCGAGGGCCAGGAGCGCGCGCGCCCAGTCGATCGTCTCGGCGACACCGGGCTGCTTGAAGAGGTCGTTCGTCCGCATTTTCTGCACGAAACGGACGATCTGCTCGGCGAGCGCCGCGGAAAGCTCGGGGGCGCGGAGGCGGAGGATCTGCAGCTCCCTCACCGCGTCGGGGTAGCCGATCCAGTGGTAGAGGCAACGCCTCTTGAGCGCGTCGTGGATCTCCCGGGTGCGGTTGGAGGTGAGGACGACGAGCGGCGGCGCCGGAGCGCGGACGGTCCCCATCTCCGGGATGGTCACCTGGAAGTCGGAGAGGATCTCCAGGAGAAACGCCTCGAACGGCTCGTCGGTGCGGTCGATCTCGTCGATCAAGAGGACCGGCGGCCCGGACGGATCGGGCTCCAGCGCCAGGAGAAGGGGGCGCTTCAGCAGGAAGCGCTCGTCAAAGATGTCGTGGGCGAGGCGCGCCCGGCCCTCGGCTCCGGGATCGCCTCCCAGATCGCCCCCCAGCTCGGCGAGGCGGATCTCCAACATCTGGCGGGGATAGTTCCACTCATAGAGCGCCGCCGACGCGTCGAGCCCCTCGTAGCACTGGAGCCGGATGAGTCGGCGGCCGAGGGTCTCGGCGAGAACCTTGGCGACCTCGGTCTTCCCCACCCCCGCCTCCCCTTCGAGGAGGAGGGGCCGGCCGAGGGCGAGCGCCAGGTAGACCGCGGTCGAAAGGCTCAGGTCGGCGACGTAGCGCCCCGAGGCGAGGAGCTCGCTCGTCTCGGGGACGTTCCGCGGCAGGGCCAAGTTACCGACAGGCCTGGACGGCGCGCTTCGCCATCACCGAGACGAGATGGGCCAGGTATTCCGGACTCGCCTCCCCACCCGACCGCAGCTCGGCGGGATCGACGACCGAGCCGCCCACGGCGTCGGAGGAGAAGTTGGCAGCGAGCGCCGCTTCCACCTTCGGCAGCCGGAACACCTTAGAGCCCGCTCCGGTTACCGCCACCCGCACATGACCATGGGTCTTCGCCACCATGACCCCCACCACGGCGTACTTCGAGGCCGGATGGGGGAACTTCGCGTAGGCCGCGCAATCCGGTACGGGGAAATGCACGGCGGTCAAGATCTCGTCGGCTTCGAGCGCCGACTGGAAGAGGCCGGTGAAGAAGTCGTCGGCCGCGATCATCCGGCGATCGGTCTCGATCGTCGCTCCGAGCGCCAGCACCGCGGCGGGATAGTCGGCGGCCGGGTCGGCGTGGGCGAGAGATCCGCCCAGGGTGCCGCGATTCCGGATCTGGGCGTCGCCGATACCTCCGGCGAGCGCGGCGAGCCCGGGGATGCGCTTCTTCACCTCCGGGGAGGAGGCGACCTCCACGTGGGTGACCCGGGCGCCGATGACCAGGTTGTTCCCGTCCGAGCGGATGTCCGAGAGCCCCGGGACCTTGGCGAGCGAGATGAGCGCGTCCGGCTGGGCCAGGTCGAGCTTCATGACGGGGAGAAGGCTCTGTCCCCCCGCCAGGAGCTTGGCGGCGTCACCCCCGCGATGGCCGCGCAGGAGCGTGAGGGCGTCGGCGACCGACCGTGGCTGGTGGAACTCGAAGTTCTTCACGCGGCACCTCCTTGGGCGGCCTGGATCGCCCGCCAGACTTTCTCCGGGGTCGCCGGCATGTCGATGTGGGTGACGCCCAAGGGCGCGAGGGCATCGAGCACGGCGTTGATGACCGCGGGCGGCACGCCGATGGCGCCGACCTCGCCCACCCCCTTGATGCCGATCGGGTTGTGGGTGCAGGCGGTGACGTGGTTACCGACCTTGAACATCGGGAGGTCGGCCGCGCGCGGCATGCAATAGCTCATGAAGGAGCCGGAGAGGAGCTGGCCCTCTTCGTCGTAGACGCACTCCTCGTAGAGCGCCTGCCCGATCCCCTGGGCGAGGCCGCCGTGCGCCTGGCCGTCGACGATCATGGGGTTGATGACCACCCCGACGTCGTCGGCGATCGCGACGTCCACCACCTGGACGACGCCGGTCTCGGGGTCGACCTCGACCTCGACGCAGTGGCAGCCGGCCGGGAAGGTGAAGTTCTTGGGATCGTAGAAGGCCGAGTCTTCGAGCCCCGGCTCGACGGTGTCGATGGGATAGTTGTGGGGCACGTAGGCGGCGAAGGCGACCTTGCCGAAGCTCTTCTCGCGATCGGTCCCGGCGACCCGGAACTTGCCGTCCGAGAACTCGATGTCGGCGACGCTCGCCTCTAACAGATGGGCGGCGATCTTCTTGCCCTTGTCGACGATCTTATCCATCGCCTTGACGATCGCCGAGCCGCCGACCGCGGCCGAGCGCGAGCCGTAGGTGCCCATGCCGAAGGGGATGCGGTCGGTGTCGCCGTGGACGACCTCGACGCTGTCGATCGGCACCCCGAGCTGCTCGACGACGAGTTGGGCGAGGGTCGTCTCATGGCCCTGGCCGTGACTGTGGGTGCCGGTGAAGACGGAGACACTCCCGGTCGGATGGACCCGCACCGTCGCCGCCTCGTAGAGGCCGGCGCGGGCGCCGAGCGCGCCGACGAGCGCCGAGGGCGCGATGCCGCAGGCCTCGATGTAGGTCGAGATCCCGAAGCCGCGGAGCTTGCCGCGCTGCGCCGACTCGGCCTTCCGCTCGGGATACTTGTCGATTCCGATCGCTTCGAGCGCCATGTCGAGGGTCGCCTGGTAGTCGCCGATGTCGTACTGGAGGGCGACCGGGGTCTGGTAGGGGAACTGGTCGGGCTGGATCAGGTTCTTCCGGCGGATCTCGATGCGGTCGATCCCGGTCTCCTTGGCCGCCTTGTCGACCAGCCGTTCGAGGAGATAGGTGGTCTCCGGACGGCCGGCGCCGCGAACGGCGTCGACCGGGACGGTGTGGGTGAAGATCCCCTTCACCTCGCTGTAGATCGCCGGGATGACGTACGGCCCGGAGAGAAGGGTCGCCGAGAGATAGGTCGGGATCGCCGGGGCGAAGCTCGAAAGGTACGCCCCCATGTTGGCGAGGGTGCGGACGCGCAGGCCGCGGAACTTGCCGTCGGCGTCGAGCGCCAGGTCGGCGTGGGTCACGTGGTCGCGGCCGTGGGCATCGGAAAGGAAGGCCTCGCTCCGCTCGGAGGTCCACTTGACGGGGAAGCCCACCCGCTTCGAGGCCCAGAGGACCAAAAGCTCCTCGGCGTAGTGGAAAATCTTCGAGCCGAACCCGCCGCCCACGTCGGGCGCGACGACCCGCAGCTTGTGCTCCGGCACCTTGAGGCTGAAGGCGCCGAGGAGCAGCCGGATCAAGTGGGGGTTCTGCGAGGTGGTGTAGAGGGTGTAACGGTCCTCGGCGTAGTCGTAGTGGCCGTTCGCCGCCCGCGGCTCGATGGCGTTGGGGGCGATGCGGTTGTTGACGAGGTCGATCGAGACGACGCGGCCGGAGTCGGCGGCCTTGGCGAATTCGGCCTCGGTGGCGGCGGAGTCGCCCAGGTGCCAGTCGAAGCAGACGTTCCCCGGCCCCTCGTCCCAGACGAGCGGTGCGCCAGGGGCGACGGCGGCGGGGAGATGGGCGACGGCGGGGAGGGGCTCGTAGTCGATCTCGACGAGCTGCGCCGCGTCCTTCGCCTGCGCCCGGGTCTGGGCGATCACCATGACGACCGGATCGCCGGCGTGCCGCGCCTTGCCCAATGCCAGGGCCGGGTGCGGCGGCTCGACCATCTTCGAGCCGTCCTTGTTGGTGATCTGCCAGCCGCAGGGGATGCCGCCCAGGCCATCGGCCGCCACGTCTTCGCCGGTCAGAACGGCAAGGACCCCGGGGGCCTGCCGCGCCGCCGTGGCGTCGATCGAGCGGATCTTCGCGTGGGCGTGCGGCGAGCGCAGGAAGACCGCCGCGGTCTGCCCGGGAAGCTTCAAGTCGTCGGTGTAGCGCCCCTTGCCGATCAGGAAGCGGCGGTCCTCTTTGCGGGGAACGGAAGCGCCCATGCCCTCGTGGCTCATCGCGCACCTCCCGCTTCGACCAGCTCGGCGGTTTCTGAGGGGGCGGAGGGGCCGGGCTGGGAGCGCATCACCTGAGCGGCCTGGAGGACGGAGCGGACGATGTTGTGGTAGCCCGTGCAGCGGCAGAGATTGCCTTCGAGGCCGTGGCGGACCTCCTCCTCGGTGGGGTTCGGGTGGCGGCGCAGGAGGTCGATCGCGCTCATCACCATCCCGGGGGTGCAGAACCCGCACTGCAGGCCATGGCAGTCGTGGAAGGCGGCCTGCATCGGATGCGGCTGGCCCTCCGGCGCCAGTCCTTCGATCGTCGTCACCGCCGCGCCGTCGGCCTCCACCGCCAGCATGGCGCAGCTTTTGACCGACTTGCCGTCGACCCAGACCGTACAGGCGCCGCACTGGCTGGTGTCGCAGCCCACGTGGGTACCGGTGAGACGGAGGTTCTCGCGGAGCAGCTCGACCAAAAGCGTCCGCGGCTCCACGTCTAAGGTGTGGCTCTTGTCGTTGACTCTGAGCGTGATCGAGGACATAGGCCTCCCGTTTGAGAAGAGAACCATAGTACCGCCTCAAATTCGGCAGGCGCAAGGGTTCCGCGTCCTGCCCCGTCCGACCCAGAGCGGTTGGAATCCGGGGCTCGCCTCGAACCCGCGAAGGCTGGTATATTTCTCCGCCGATGACCGTCACCTCGCCCGCGGGTCGCCGCGTGCTCGACATGAACGGCTACCAGTGGACGGTGCTGCTCGCCGCCTGGCTGGGCTGGGGCTTCGACATCTTCGACGGCCTGCTGTTCAATTTCGTCGCCCCCAACTGCGTCCCCACCCTCCTCCACCTGCAGATCGGCTCGCCCGCCGCCAAGGTGGCGACTCTCCAGTGGACGGGCTATCTCACCTCGATCCTCCTCCTCGGCTGGGCGGTCGGCGGCATCTTCTTCGGCCAGGTAGCCGACCGGCTGGGGCGGACCCGCACGCTCATGCTGACGATGCTGCTCTACGCCCTGGGCACCGCGGCCTGCGCCTTCGCCCCCAACCTCTGGGTGCTGGCGCTCTGCCGGGTGGTCGCGAGCCTGGGGATCGGCGGCGAGTGGGCGGCGGGGGCGTCGATGGTCGCCGAGGTGGTGCCGGAGAAGCGACGGGTGGAGGCCGGCGCCCTCCTCTATACCTCGGCCCCCATGGGCATCTTCCTCGTCACCTTCATCAACTTCCAGATTGCCGGCAACTATTTTAAAGCCTCGCCCGAGGTCTCCTGGCGCTATGTCTTCCTCTCCGGCCTGATCCCCGCCGCCATGGCCTTCCTGGTGCGGATGTTCGTCAAGGAGCCGGAGCGCTGGAAGCAGGCGGCCGCGAACGCGGCGCCGCCGCGTCTGCGCGAGCTGTTCTCCCCGGAGCTGCGGAGGATCACCCTCGCCGGCTTCTGCATGGCGGTCGTCGCGCTCATCGCCTGGTGGAGCTGCAACGCCTTCATCCCGGTCGTGGCGACCGGCCTCGCCCAGGCGGAGGCGCAACTGCGCGGGCTCGACCGCGCGGCGACCCTGGCGCTCGTCGAGGGATGGAAGAAGACCGCCACCAACTACTTCAACTGGGGCGGCCTGCTCGGCACTCTCCTGACCATCCCGGCCGCCAAGTACCTCGGCCGCAAGATGATGTTCGCGCTCTACTTCGCGGCCTCGGGAGCGGCGATCCTCGCGACCTTCGGGCTCGACCTCCAGCCCGAGACGCGGCTCGTCATGTACTTCTGGATCGGCCTCACGGTCTTCGGGGTCTTCGGGAGCTTCACCTACTACCTGCCGGAGCTCTTCCCCACCCGTCTCCGCGGCACCGGCTCGGGCTTCTGCTACAACATCGGCCGGGTGATCGCCGCCGCCGGCCCCATCTTAGTCGGCAGCATCGCCGCCCGCGGCGCCAACTCGCTGACGAGCGCGATCACCGCCCTCTTCTGGGTCGGCTTCGTCCCCATCGCCGGGCTCCTTCTCCTCCCCTGGGCCATCGAGACCAAGGGGCGGGTTCTCGCCGACTAGCTTTCCGGCGGCGGTTCGGCGCGGGGCCGGCACTGCCCTCATGGGGAACGTCTGGGCTTCCGATACCTAGAATATCTATGCTATAAAAGGTAGACACCTTCGAGGAGGAACCCCATGCGCTCACGCTCCCATCTCCGCCCGCTGCTCTCGCTCTTCCCCCGTTCCGGCTTCGCCGCCCTCGTTCTCGGCGTTTTTCTCGGCGTTTCCGGGCAGACCGCGCCGCTCGCCGCCCAGACCTGGACGCCGCTCGGACCCGAGGGCGGCATCGTCAACGTCTTCGCTCTCGCTCCCTCGAACGCCCAGGTGGTCTATGCCGGGATGCAGGGCGGCGGGGTCTTCCGGAGCGCGGATGGCGGGCAAACCTGGAGCGCGGCTTCCGGCAGCCTCGGCAACTTCACGGTGCGCGCCCTCGTGGTCGACCCGCAGAACGCGAGCGTCGTCTATGCCGGTACCGACAATGGCTTCTACAAGACCGTGACCGCGGGGGTGGGCTGGATGCGGTTCGGCCCCGGTCTCCATCCCCTGACTCCCCAGATCCTCTCGTTGGCCCTCGACCCCCAGGTCCCGTCCCGGATCTACGCCGGCACCTACTCGGGGCTCTCGATCAGCCGGAACGGCGGCCGGCGCTGGGCCCCTGCCGCCGGGGGGCTGCCCACCCACAACGCCTTCGTCGCCGCCCTCGCGACCGGGCAGGACGGGACGATCCTCGCCGGCTTCACCGAGTTGCTCGGCCTCTTCAAGAGCACCGACGGGGGGGTGACCTGGTCCGACAAGAGCACCGGCCTTCATGCGGGAACGTTCTCGACGTTCAACAGCCTGATCGCCGACCCTTCGACCCCGGGCACTTTCTACGCGGTGATCGAAAATACCGCCTTTCGGAGCGTCGACGACGGCGAGACCTTCGATCCCCTTCCCGCCCCGCCGGAATTGACCGTGGCCGCGCTCGCCGTATCTCCCTCGGGGGCCCTCTATGCCGCCACCGACAAGCGCGGGGTGCTGGTGAGCGTCGACCATGGGATGAGCTTCACCCGGCTGGTCCAGCCGACGCCCGGAGCGGTCTCCCCGGCGTTCGCCGCCACGGCGGTCGCGACGCTGCCGGCAGTGCCGGACGGCACTCTCCTCGCCGGCGCCGAGGGCCGCGGCGTCCTCCGGCTCCCCGCCGGTGCCGGCGCCTGGCAGGATGCGAGCCACGGACTCCTGGCGAGCGACATCACGTCGCTCAGCCTCGATCCGAAAAACCCGGCGATGCTCTATGCCGGGGTCGTCGGGGAGGGTATCCAGAAGAGCCTCGACGGCGGCGTCTCCTGGCAGGACAGCAGCGCCGGGCTCGTCACCGTGGAGACGACCCTGACCGCTACCACCGTCGCCGTCGATCCCCTGCATCCGGAGCGGGTCTATGCCGGCGTACAAGGGAGTGGTCTCGCGCGGAGCGACGACTTCGGCGCCCACTTCCTGAAGATCGCCGACTTCTCGGACGTCTCCGGCCTCGGCCTCTGCAACACGCCGACGCTCCTCACCTTCGCCCCGGGAACGAGCGACCTCTTCATCGGCATCGACTTCGATTTCCGCCTCTGCAATCAGTACTGCCTGGCGCTCCGCACGTCCGACGCCGGCAAAAGCCTCCAGTGCCTGAACGGGCTCTCGACCTTGGACGCGATCGCCTTCGACCCCTCCGCCCCCGCGACCGGCTATGCCGCGAGCGATGGGCAGCTCTTCCTAAGCACCAATTTCGGCCGGACCTTCGCGCTCTGGAGCAACCCGCAGATCGGCAGCACCTCGCTCCTGGTGGATCCGGCCGCGCCGCAGAAGCTTTATACGGGCACCAACTTTTCGGGGGTCTTCAGGAGCGCGGACCGCGGTCTCCACTTCGCCCTCGCCGGTCTCCTCCCGCCCGGGACCGTTCCCGTCCTCCTCGCCGAGCCCGGCACCCGGCGCATCTTCGCCGGAGTCCAGGGGGGCGCGGTGTACGTGAGCGCCGACGGCGGCACCACCTGGCAGCCGCTGGGCGCCGGCTTTCCTCCGGGGACCTTCGGGAGCAGCCTGGTGCTCGACGCCCGGCACCGCATCCTCTACGCCGGCACGGCCGGGAGCGGGGTCTACAAGCTGGAGCTCGGCGGGTCCGGACACTAAAAACAAACAGACACTCTCGTGGAGGAGCCTCATGCGCCTACGACTCTGTCAGCGGTTCCCGCTCTTCACCCGTGCCGCCCTCGTTTTCGGGGTGCTCGGCGTTCTCGGCGTTCTCGGCGTTCTCGGGCAGATCGCGCCGCTCGCCGCCCAGACCTGGACGCCGCTCGGACCCGAGGGCGGCATCGTCGACGTCTTCGCCCTCGCTCCCTCGAACGCCCAGGCGGTCTACGCCGGGATGCTGGGCGGTGGAGTGTTCCGGAGCGGGGATGGCGGGCAGAGTTGGAGCGCGGCTTCCGGCGGCCTCGGTGACCTCACGGTGCGGGCCCTCGTGGTCGATCCGCAGAACGCGAGCGTCGTCTACGCCGGAACCGACGGGGGTTTCTACAAGACGGTGACCGCGGGGGCGGAGTGGACGCGGTTCGGCTCCGGGCTCGATCCCGTGACGCCCCAGGTCATCCTCGCTCTCGCCCTCGATCCGCAGATCCCGTCCCGGCTCTACGCCGGCACCTACTCGGGGCTCTACATCAGCCAGAACGGCGGCCGGCGCTGGGGTCTCGCCGAGGGTGGGCTTCCGGCCAAGGCCGCGGTCGGCGCCCTGGCGACCGGGAGCGACAGGACGATTCTCGCCGGCCTCACCGGGAAGCTCGGCCTCTTCAAGAGCACCGACGGCGGGATGACCTGGTCCGACAAGAGCGCCGGCTTCCATGCGGGGACGAGCTCCACGATCACCAGCCTGGTCGCGGACCCGTCGACCCCCGGCACTTTCTATGCGGTGGTCGACGAGACCGCCTTTCGGAGCGTCGACGACGGCGAGACTTTCGATCCCCTCCCGGCGTTGCCGGAATTCACGGTGACGGCGTTCGCCGTCGCTCCCTCCGGGACCCTCTATGCCGGCACCGGCGGGGAGGGCCTGCTCAAGAGCCTGGACGGCGGCGCCTCCTGGCACGACAGCAGCACCGGCCTCGTTTCCCTGCACCTGCCCCTGACCGTCACCGCCGTCGCCGTCGATCCCCAAGACCCGGCACGGGTCTATGTCGGGGTCCAGGGAAGCGGGCTCGCGCGGAGCGACGACGCCGGCGCCCACTTCACGAAGATCGCCGATTTCTCGGACGTCGCCGGTCTCGGCCTCTGCAACACCCCGACGCTCCTCACCTTCGCCCCCGAGACGAGCACGCTCTTCCTCGGCATCGACTTCGATTTTCGCCTCTGCAACCAGTACTGCCTCGCGCTCCGGACGTCCGATGCCGGCAAGAGCCTGCAGTGCCTGAATGGGTTCTCGACGCTCGACGCCATCGCCTTCGACCCCTCCCTGCCCTCGACCGGCTATGCCGCGAGCGAGGGGCAGATCCTCCGCAGCACCAATTCCGGCCAGACCTTCGCGCTGTGGAGCAATCCGCAGCTCGGCAGCAACTCGCTCCTCGTCGATCTGGCCGCGCCCCGGAAGCTTTACGCGGGTACCACCGGCCTGGGGGTCTACCGGAGCGGGGACCGGGGGCTCCACTGGGCGCTCGGTGGCCCGCTGCCGAGCGGAGGGGTTCCCGTCCTCGTCGCCGAGCCCGGCACCCGGCGCATCTTCGCGGGAGTCGAAGGGGCCGGGGTGTACGTGAGCGCCGACGGCGGCACCACCTGGCAACCGCTGGGCACGGGCCTCCCGCCGGGCACCTTCGGGCGCAGCCCGGTGATCGATGCCCAATCTCAGATCCTCTACGCCGGCACCCCCGCCAGCAGCCTGGTGCTCGACGTCCAACATCACATCCTCTACGCCGCCACCTCCGGGAGCGGGGTCTACAAGCTGAAGTTGTAAGGCGGCACCCGGGTCCAAAGACCCGCGCTCTCGCTCCCGGTGCTAAAGTCTCCGCGCACGTCGAGAACGACGATCCCTCGACAAGGAGAACGAACTGATGCAGAGCGCGATGCAGAGCATAAGACTCCGGACGGCCGTCGGTCTCACCCTGATCCCGGCCGCCGCCCTGCTGCTCCTGGCCGCCGCCCCGCCCCCCGCTCCCTCCGCTCCCCCAGCGCCGAAAGCGGCTGCCACCGCCAATGCCGCCACCGCCGCCAATGCCGCCGCGCTGCCGATGCCCCCGGGCGCCGAGCGGGCGGCCCGGGCGATCCAGCGCGGCAGCCTGGAGGCCCCCATCCGCTACCTGGCGGACGACCTGCTCGAGGGCCGTGGCCCTTCGAGCCGCGGCGACGAGCTCGCCCGGCTCTACCTCCAGACATCGCTCGAGTCGCTCGGCTACGAGCCCGGCGGCCCGGGCGGCGCCTGGCAGCAGCCGTTCGAGATGGTCGGCATTGCCGCCACGATGCCCGACACCTGGGATTTCAAGGCGGGCGGCGAGACGGTCGCCTTGAAGCGCTCGGACGACTACATCGCGGCGTCCGGCGTCGAGAGCGAGAAGGCGGTGCTCGACAACGCCCCCCTGGTCTTCGTCGGCTATGGCATCCAGGCCCCGGAGTACCAGTGGGACGACTTCAAGGGGATGGACTTGAAGGGCAAGGTCGTCGTCATGCTCAACAACGACCCCGACTGGGACCCCAAGCTCTTCGAGGGCAAGCGCCGGCTCTACTACGGCCGCTGGACCTACAAGTACGAGAGCGCGGCGCGCCAGGGAGCGGCGGGATGCATCATCATCCACACCACGCCCTCGGCGGGCTATCCCTGGCAGGTGGTGCAGACCTCCTGGTCGGGTGAGAAGTTCGACCTCCCCGCGCTCCCCGGCCAGCCGCAGATCCAGGTCAAAGGCTGGACGACCGAGGACGCCATGCGCCGGCTGGTGAAAGCCGGCGGCCAGGATCTGGACAAGCTCGTCGCCCAGGCGCGGAGCCGCGACTTCAAGCCGGTGCCGCTCGGGATTACGACGTCTCTTACCCTCCACAATAAAGTCGAGCGGGTGAAGACGGCGAACGTCGCCGGGCTCCTCCGCGGCAGCGATCCCAAGCTCAAGGACGAGGTGGTGATCTTTACCGCCCACCACGACCACTTAGGAATCGGCAAGCCCGACGCCTCGGGCGACAAGATCTACAACGGGGCGATCGACAACGCGGCGGGCGACGCCCAGGTGCTCGCCATCGCCCGTGCCTTCGCCGCGCTCCCGGAGCGGCCGCGCCGCTCGGTGCTCATCCTCTTCGTGGCCGCCGAGGAGCAGGGTCTCCTGGGCTCCCAGTACTACGCCGAGCACCCCACCTTCCCGCCGGGAAAGATCGCCGTCAACATCAACTACGACGGCGGCAACGTCCTCGGCAAAACCCGCGACGTCACCTACATCGGGCTCGGCAAGTCCTCGCTCGACCGAATCGTCCAGGCGGTCGCCGCGCGCCAGGGACGGACTGTCCAGGGCGACCAGTTCCCCGATCGCGGCTTCTTCTACCGTTCCGATCAATTCAACTTCGCGAAGATCGGCGTCCCCGCGCTCTACATCAATCCCGGCATCGACTCCCGCGAGCACGGCAAGAAGTGGGGAGAGGAGCAGGACGCGGACTACGAGGCCCACCGCTACCACCAGCCGAGCGACCAGTTCGACCCCAAATGGAACTACGACGGCATGGTCGAGGACGCCCAGCTCGGCTTCTACGCCGGCCTCACCATCGCCCAGAACCCCACCCTCCCCACCTGGAACCACGGCGACGAGTTCGAGGCGGCGAGAAAGAAAGCGTTGGCGGCGGTGGGGACGGGAACGGAGGGGCACGGCGGGCGGTAGAGAGAACGAAAGGGTTTCGATGGGCAGGAGAGGGCGGCCGGAGAGGCCGCCCTTTCTTTTAGTTCAGGTCTTCGACGATGCGGAAGCCTACGTTGCGCATCTGTTTGAAAGGCCTCGCCGCCTTGCGCGCCGCCGACCTACAATTATCGGCACTCGATTCGAATCCACCCCCGCGCCGGACCCTTTCTTCGCCTTCAGCAGGTCCCTTGGGGTCGACCGCGGAGGCGTCCGAGTACGCGCCATACCAATCTTCTACCCATTCCCAGACATTCCCGTGCATATCGTATAGATCCCAGGGATTGGGCTGAAGTTGATGGACTGGGGCCGCGCGGCCATTGCCACAGTTGCCATAGCGGGTGAGCTTCGAGAAATCATCGCCGAAGCTATAGGGGGTGACGGAGCCCGCCCGAGCCGCATACTCCCATTCCGCCTCTGTAGGTAGGCGAAAACGCGGACGCTCCGTGGTCTCGTTCAGCCTGGCGACGAACTGATGCGCTTGATCCCAGGAAACACCGGTGATGGGAAGCTCGTCGCTCGGCTGCTGTCGCGGATTCGCGCTGCCGCTCATCACCTGTGTCCATTGCCGCCGGGTCACTTCTGATTGCCCGAGGCAAAAGGGCTTCGTGATCGTCACCCTGTGGCTTGGCTTTTCGCCTTTCCTGTTGGAGCCCATCGTGAACGTCCCCTTCGGAATCAGCCGGAAGCGGATGTCCGTGCCAGGTGGTGCCGGGCACTGGGGGCTCGCGGGGACCAATGGAATCGCGGAAGCCAGAGGCGGACCGGAAGGCGTCGGGACCTTCTGAGAGGGCAGCCCGACCGCGATCGCTCCCCCAATCAGTCCAGCTGCAGCGAGGACCGCCGGACGCGCCATAGCCTCCTTGAGGCGCTCTCCCCAATCCCGGGGCGCGACATTGAACAGGTGCCCGTCCGGAGCACACGTATACAGGGCAGGTGTTCCCCACTCGACGTCATCTCCGTGGAAATAGAGATCCCGCCGGGCCTGCGCCAGCCCGAAATCGATCGGCTTTCCGTCGGCGATCTGCCGGTAAAATTTCCTGGCGAAACGGACCGCTGCCTCATCGGTGATGTCGGACTGCATCGCGATGACGGCCGGCATCCCTTTGCGAACGAGATCCTGCGCCACACCGGAGAATGCATCGTCCTCCGAATGCTCTGCCCCTCGGCAGGTATTGAGGACGACGAGACGGACCTCGCTCTCGGAAAGAAGAGCGCTGAACCGACCGGCATCGATAGGTACGCCGTTGCCATGGCCGTCCTCGAAGAGCAACATCCCGGTCTGTGCCTCTAAGTCGAAGGAGCCATGACCAAGGAAGTGGAGAACGTGACAAGGCCCGCGGTGGATTCTCTCCGCCAATGCCTCGAATGTCGCATTGGCGAGAACCTCCAGGTGGGCTCGCCGTGAAAATGACTTCCCCCCGAGCGCGGCGCGGATGTGCTCCCACTCTTCCGAAGCTGCGAGCTTGGGCCGATCTTTAGGCTGCGCAATGACCACGACGACCTCGAGTGGCGGCGCGCTTGGAAGCGGACGACCCGGATCGAGGGCACCGAGGTAGCGCACGATCGAGATATGGGAGGTTTGAGCGAGAAACCGCCCCCGGTCCGGATCGCGTAGGTACTCCCAGGCGATACGGGAGAGTTCCGGTACGTCGTCCAAGTGCAAGCGAAGTCTGAGAGTTTGCCCCGGAGCGAGGCGCGCGACACTTTCGCCGAACAGGCGACCGATGCGGCCGGTGAACACCGCGCGATAGAGAGCTTCCCCGAAAGCCTTCTTGTCCTTGGGGAGCTCTATCTGGGGCGGCCGTACATCGCGGTTGCTGCGGCCTTTACGATCGCCGGCGTGACCAGAGACCTGGGCGACAGCGGATGGAAGCTTGAGAACTTCCGAGGCACCTCCCGAGGGGGAAACGCTCGCCTGCATCCTGTACTTTGAGTGGGAGCGGCCGATCCGGAGATCGAAGAGGACGTAGGCGCCGTCCGTGGCCGCACCTCTCTTCACCGCCGCCGGACCTTGCCGCGAGGCGTCAGAAGATCGGTCTTCGCGAGCGCCTCATGAGCGGCGCGGAAGGCGACCGCGAGCGCCGCCGCGGCCTCTAAGCTGGTACAGGCGAGCCTCCCCACGCGCTCGACTTCGGCGGCGAGCGCCGCGCGCTTCCGGACGAGATCGGCACGGGAGGCGCGGAGAGGGGCCGACCCACCGCGGCCCGCGGCGAGCCGCGCCCGGCGGTAAGCCCGGGCGGCGTCTTCGCTGTGCTGGCGCGCGAGGTCGAGCCGGGAGCGTTCCCGCTCGACGCCCCCGGTAACGCCGTTCATCGCGCCTCGTCGCTCAAGAGAGCTGGCTCCTCCACCACCACGATCTCCGGGCTGCGGAAGGCCAGGACCCGGGACCGCCACGGCGCGGGCTCCTCGGCCAGGGCCCGCAGGAGATCGAGATCCGGAAAAACCAACTCCGCCACCATTGCCTGCCGGTACACGCGCTCGCCTGGCTCCATCTGCCTTCCTCCTTGTAGGTGATCGGGACGATCTTGAGGCCGATCTCTACCCTAGACTCCTCTACGGCTCGAATGTTTAGACGGACGGGCGTCAGAATCTCCCGGCGGGAGATCCGTCCCGGAGAACGCGTCCGGTCGAGCTCGGGGCACGCTTGATCCGCACCTCCACCTGGGCCGTCGTCCATTCCTCGCTGGGAGGGGTGAACGCGTCGCCATCTCCGGCTCGCACGGTCTCCTCCGTCTCCATGCCCCGCTGGGCTCCAGTAGGGGCCTGCTCCTGGAACAGCGCTGGGAGCTCCAACCAACGGAAGTCAGTGGCTCCGAGGGTCGCGAATACCTTGAGCACGTCGGTCCCCTGGGTAATCCCGAGAGGGAGCTGCCCCCGGAGCGGCAGGTCAAAAACTTCGTCGGGGTCGAGAGGACGGAGATTTTCGTCCTTCGCGCCCGGAAAGATCTGTGTGATTCCCCAGTCGGGCTGGAGGTCTAGCACCGCGACGTTCAATATCTGAGGGCTGCGGTTGACCATCCGCAGAAAGGTCCACTGCCCGACGGCCATCTCGAGGTTGAGTCCACCCGTTCCGGGCTGGGGGTCAGGCCGTTTCGACTTGTCGTAGCCGTCCTGGATTCCCAGAAGCTCGACTTCGATGCTGGGCTTTTTGCTATCCGCATTGGAGAGGTTCCGCACGAAGCGATACCGGGCGAGATGGGCGAGGCGCGCGACGACTGCGGAGGCTGCCGCAGGACTTTCGGCGAGAAGAGGACTACCGAGATTGGGTACCGGCACTCCCAGCGCATCCTGAATTTCGATTTCATGCCCCTCATTGAGGGCCACCAAGAAGTGCGCGGGCCCATCATCGCTAACGACACGGAAGAGATCCTTCCGGGTCTCAAGGAGTGCGGCCATCGGACCGAAGACCTGTGCTTCTAAAGAAGCCGGGAGCGAGCTCCGATACACGAATCGGATAGCGCTCTTTTGATCCTGAGCGGGCCCGCCGTCGATTAAGACGGCGCAGCACCCAGCTCCCAGACCCTGCCTGAACGGATCGTCCCCGAGGAGGTCGGCCAGGCACTCCGTCGCGCTATATTGGGAGACCTGAACGACTCCGAGCCGCTCTTCCTCTCTCGTGAGGTCGGCCTCCGGTCGATAGAGGGCGAATCGTGCGCCCAGGCCCACACCCTGGGCCTGGCCGGTATTGAGCCGCACGTGCCGGCCGGCCGGCTCGACGGAAAGGACGAGGACGGAGCTCGGTTGGGCAGGACGATCTGCGCCGAACACTATGCGGCTCTTTTCGCCGGCGAGCACCGGCGTCTGCTGCCTGAATTGGCTTTTAACTTTGGCGTTGATCCGATCGTAGAGGGCTTGGTATGTCTGTCCTGGCTGGAGTTGGCTCAGACCATCGAGGAGCCAGTGGGTGAGCACTCCGCTATTTCCCTCATCCGCTTTTCCGAAGGCAAATTCATAGGCCGCCTGCTCCGGGGTGCAGGCGGCGATCAGGACATAGCCTGTGGGTTGGGGAAGCCAACCCTGAACGGCCTCGACGTCCCGCGTGGTGATCGGATGATCCGGCCAGGACGCCAGCAGTTCCTCGGTCGAACCCACCAGGCTATCGGTCCGCCGAGGCGTCTCGTCGACCAAACGGGTACCCCGCGATAGCGCACATTTACCGTTGACCCAAATCTGTTCCCAATGGTCCTCCTCCGAGCCGCGAGTGGCGCTCCCCGCATGACAACTATCGAGGACCAGAGTTACGAGGAGCCCTTTGGTGACCATTTTTTTGAGGAGTGCGGCGAGCTCGACGTCACGGAGGTATCGTGCGTTCGTGAGACCGATGTCGATTGGGACCAGAGCCTCATCCAGACCTGTTTTCCCCTTTTTTTTTGGGAAGATTGTGTTCGCCCGCGCGCCGTGGCCGGAATAGTGGATATAAACCTGATCTCCCGGGCTGGCAGCGGCAGTGATCTGCCTGAAGGCTGCGACCATATTCTCATAGGTAGGCCACCGGTCTTGGGGCTCGGCAGGCTTGTTCGTCCCGTTCTCCGTAGAGGTCAGCTTCTGGATCCGCTCCGGTGGAACGCGCAGCGTGCAGCGGAGGAATTCCTCGACGCGCGTCACGTCCCGCACGCTGCCTTTGAGGTGCGGGAACCGGCCGACCCCCTCGATCCAGTTGTCCAAATAGACGTCGAGACCAATCAACAGCGCATGCAGCTCGCTCATCGCGTCACCTCCTTCGGGGACCGCAGCCGGACCGCCGGGTCTCCCAGGACCACGTAGTTGCGGGCGTCGTTGCTCGCCTTCCAGAGGCTGGCGAGGGCTTCGTCGTCCTGCGGATCGCCGCGCCAGAGATCCTGGAGCAGGCCGCTGAGCTCGGTCGAAAGCTCCGCATAGCGCTCGGCGAAGCACTCCATGGCCGCTCCGATCGGAGAACCCGAGAGGAGCTTCTTGAGCGTCCGTTCGAAGACCTGGATCTGGGGGCCGACGCCGGGCCAGTCGACCGAGCACTCCCAGGCTTTCTCGATATGACCGACGACGGCGAGCGCGCCGGCGGCGAGGAGCCGCTGCGGCAGGCGGGCGACGAAGGGATAGGGGGAGACCGGCACCCGCTCGTGGACGGTGGGCGCGAAATCGTCCCAGGCCGGCGAGCCGCCGCTGTAGCAGGCGAAATGGAAAGCGATCAGTCCATCCAGCCGGCAGGCGGGGTCCAGATCCTCGGCGGCGAAATAGTGGTCCCGGTTGAGCGGCTCGTGCCAGGCCTTGGCGCCCGGCCAGCCCTGGCAGAGGAGAGCCCCCTGGCGGAGCGGCTGCCGGGGGCTGCCGTTGGGCAGGACGATGCCGTGCCCGGCGGTGAACAGGAGGTCCGCGGCCTCCGGGCCGCCGAGGAAGCTCCCCAGCCGGGTCTTGGTGGCATCGTCGGCGAGCGCCGTCCGGATCTCGCAACCGGCGAGGCTCCCGAGCGACTCCGCGAGGGGCGCGACGAGCTCGGTGGAGGTGAGGATCGTACCGGGGTCCCCCGGGTGGCGCGGTCCGAAGAGGGCGACCCGGAGCGGCGTGGCGAGCGCCGAGGACGCCGCCGCCGTCTCCGCCCGGACGACGTTTCGCGCATAGGTCGCGTAGTCGTCGAGAGTGTCGAAAGAGAGCCGGCCCACCGCATAGGGCACGTCCAACTGGTACTGGAATTCGTAGGGGACCGCCGCGGGATCGCCGACGATCAGCAGGTAGTAGGGCATCCGCGCCGGCTCGGCGGGTCCGGGCCCGACGCCGTGCCGGGCGAGGAACTGTCCCTTGGTTTCCGACGACCGGTATCCGGGGGCGCCCAGGTACTCCTGATAGTACCGGGGATCCTCTGCGCTCGCCTGGGCGCGGCGATGGTCGAGAAGCTCCTGGAGCGCCTCGCGGATCGCCGGGGCCTGGGGATCCGAGGCGGCGAAGAGGACACCCCACCCCGACTGCGCGAGATCCTTGGGATCGCCCTCGGCGAGCCCGCGCCGCCCGGAACGCCGGGCCGCGAGCCAGGCGCCGGCATCGGCAACGTCGGTGCTGCCACGCGAGCCGCGGCGGGCGAGGATCGCGAGATCCGCGGCGCTCACCGGAGGAAGGGAGTAGCCGCCGGTCTCGGCGTCGACACCATTGCAATAGAAGGTCGGTCCGGCCATGGAAAACCTCCGCCAGGATGATTGGATCGAAACATCGATTCGAGAAAGATGGGAGGCGGACGGCAGCCGCGCCGCCCGCCACGTCACGCAATACGAGGTTCTAGCCCTCGTCGACGACGGCCATGCCGGTCTTGCCGCAGCCGCTGCCGACGTCGGCCCCGCGGCCCTGCTTGACCGTAACGCCATCTTCCTCGTCGACGATGGCCATGCCCTGCTTGCCCGAACCGCTGCCGGTATCGGCACCGCGGCCCACCTTGCCCATGTCGGTCCCGGTATCGGCACCGCGGCCCTGCTTGACCGTATCGGTCCCGGGGTCCGCACCGCGGCCCGTCTTGACCGTGCCCGTCCCGGGGTCCGCCCCCCGACCCTGCTTATCCTTGTCGGTGCCGGTGTCGCTTCCTCGCGTCTCACTCATGGTGTCTCTCCTTTCCGGTTTGAAAACCCCTCTCACAACCGCTATAGACACTAGGAAAATCGATTTGTTGGGGCCTGGAGCGAAGATGGGGAGCGCGGCTTAGCGCCACTCACCCTGGAGGACGAAAGCGGCCCAGAAGTAAGGAGCTTTCCAACCGGAATCCTGAAGCATTTCGAGCTGGGCGGCACGGAGCGCCGCGGCGGGCCGCATCTTCTGGCGGAGGAAATTCCAATAGAAACGTTCCATCAGCCGGGCGGTGCCCCTGTCGCTGACACTCCAGAGGCTGACGAGAACGCGCGGCGCACCGGCATACATGAAGCCGCGGGTGAGAGCGCTCAAGCCCTCGCCGCGGACCTTCGGCCCCACCGCGGTCTGGCAGGCGGAGAGCACGACGAGATCGACCGGAAGGCTCAGGTTGTAAATCTCGTAGGCGCGGAGAAAGCCGTCCTGCGGCTTTCCCTGCGAGTCGAGGAGCGACAGGACGATACCGGAAAGCTCGGGATGCACGAGGTCGACGACCGCGTGGGTGGCGAAATGAACCACCTGATAGTGCCTGAGCTCCCCGCCCGTCGCGAGCTTCCGAGTGGCATCGAAGCCCAGGGCCTTGAGACCCTGGCCGGGAGAGACCAGCCGCAGGATCGCGTCCGCCTCCGCACCAGAGGAAGGAAGCCGGTCGAAGCCATGGATCCCCAGATCGCGGGCAGACCGCGCGAGATCTTCCAGAGGAGAAACCGGAGAGGCTCCCGTCGCCCGCCGTACCGCTGCCGGCAGTCGGAGGTCGTCGCTGCCGAAGACCGGATCGCCGATCACCGCGACCTGCTTGCCTGGGTGCGGCCTGTATTGGGTTTCCTCGCGCAGGAGGGCGAGAACCGAAGCGGAGGGAAGGTTCACGATCTCGTGATCGACGAGGAGCCGGCGCTCTCCCCCACCACCCGGCGCGGAAACGGGGAGGACGCCGAATGGAATCGTCTGCAGAGCTCCATCGGCAACGATCAACAGCCGGTCCTGGCCCAACTCCGAGGCGATAGGCCCGAGCACGGTGGCACCCAGCTCTTTGAGAACGCGTTCAAGGGCGGTCTGCCCGCGACGCTGCGGGGGATGGGCGAGCAGCTGGTAGGCCGCGCTGGCGAGCCCTTCGATCGTCTTCCGGGGCGGCAACTGACGGAAGGTGAGCGATCCGGACCGGATCAGCCAGAGATAGCTGTGCTCTTCGCCGAGCGAATAGACGAGGAGAGCGGTGCTCTCATCCAGCAGTCGCTGGGCCGCTTCCACGGTCAGGGGGGCGGGCTGGACGAGAGAAGTGTACTTTGGGCTGCCGGTACGGATGTTGGCCTCGATCACCTGGAGATCCGTGCTCACGCCCTCGATCTCGGCGGCCAGGGAGCTGGCCCCTTGCCCCAGGTTGGCTTCCTTGGCTGGGCGCGCCTCCAGTCGAACGAGACGGTTTTCGAGCTCCGCCTGCTTTTGGAGCAGCGCGGCGTCCGCGCCATTTCGGATCTCCACGCGGGCTTCGGTCAGCTCATCAAGGATCGCCCGCGCCCGGGCCCTTTCGCTCACGGCGAAGGCCCCGGCGGCATCACGAAGCTGCATCCTCAGCTCGATGTCGAGCTCGAACGTGCCGTGGTGGGAAGCGAGGAAGGAGGCGCGAAGATCCGTACTTCCAGGCCTCAAACGCAGCGCTTCGAGGAGAGGGAGGGCCTCCTCGGCTTCCGCCAGAGCCTCGCGCGGATGCCCGGTCCGAGCGAAAATCCGGGCGCGCGCATCGAGCGTCGCCGCCACCGATTCACGGTCGAAAAGCTTCTCATAGAGGGCTTTCGCCTGAGCCAGATCTTGAAGCCCGCTCGCCTCCTGCCCGGTGAGCCCGGCGACTTCGCCGAGGCCGGCGAGCGCTCCCGCCAGGAGTTGGTCGTTCTGGTGATCCTGCGCCACCGCGAGAGCCGCGATGAAGGTTTGATGAGCCTGGCCGAGACTCCGGGCGCGCAACTGTTCGAAGCCGATCGCGAGCAGCTCGAAAACCTGATCTTTAAGGTCTCCCGTCTGCCGGCTGAGCCTCAGAGCGGAATACAGAGCGACCAAAGCCTCCGCGCTCCGACCCAACGTCGCGAGGGAACGGCCTTCCGCGAGGAGAGCCGAGCCCTCGTTCCCAAGGTCGTGGTTTTTGCGGGAGAGCGTGACCGCCTCCTCGGAAGCCTCCAGTGCGCGTTCCGCCTGTCCGACACTCAAGAGGAATTCGGCCAAGTTGATGAGTGAGAGAGACTCTTGACGAAAATCTTTCTCGGCACGCCATGCGCGGAGCGCCAGCTCGAAGGTGCTGAGTGCCGCCGTGACATCTCCCCGCATCTCATAGACGAGCGCAAGGTTATTGTCGATGCCCGCCCTCAGGTGATCGTTGCCGAGCCGATGGGCGATGTCCTGTGCTTGGAGAACGAAGGCAAGGCCTCGCTCGCGAAAGCCTTGATCGAACTCGGTGAGCCCGAGAAGGTTGAGGGCCGCCGCTTCCCGTTGTGTTCCCGACCAGGCGGAGGCCGCCGAGCGGAGGGATTCGCACTCCTTTTGAACCTCGCCCAGACTTTGGTAGGCACGAGCCCGTGCGAAGAACGAAGCGCCCAGGCGAGGCAAATCACCCAGCTTGCGAAAATCGCGAGCCGCCTCCTGATAGGGAGCGATCGCATCCCGGTACTGATAGGAGGCTCGCAGTTTTTCGCCCCGCAGATAAGCCTGCTGGCCCGTAGCCCTCAGGCGATCCAGACTTGTCGCTTCTCGGGGTGCGGCGAGAGCCACGCGGTAGGACGCCGCATCCTCCTCACCCTCTCTCGGTTGCACCGTCAGGCAGTAATTCCCGCGCTCCGATGCCACCGCGTAGATCGACTCGGCGCCCTCTTTGCCTTCCACCCGGTCGTCGGCGACCACCGGCGCTTTCTCGCCCGGCGACCACAGCTCGACCACCACGTCGATCCGCCGCTGATCGACCGACACGTCCAGAACCTGCCCCCGTTCCCGCCAGACGTGAAAGGCGTGGACCTGGCCGGGTGCAAGGGAGAAGTCAGGAGACGTTCCCGGGGCGAGGACCGGCGCCACGAGACAGAGCGCGATTTTCGGATTTCGAGGGAGCGCAGCACCGAGCCCACCCGCCGCCGCCAACAGCAGGCCGAGCGTGCCCCAGAGGCGAAACGACGGCCGTCGAGTCCCAGGGGTCTTCAAGATCTTTAGGGCGCGCCGATCCGGAGGGGAAAGTCGGCGAGCGGCCGGCGGGCGTCGTCCGCGCTGTAGAGCCGGATCTGGTACTGGCCGGGCCGCAGAGAACCGGGCGGCAGGCCGAGCGTGAAGTTGTTGTCCGTGCCTCGCGGCAGGTTCCGCAGGGTCCAGACGATCGGACCTCCCGGACCCGCCAGGACCTGGGCGTCGTACCCGGCGCTGGAAGCCGGGACGTCGGGTGCGTTGAGGATGAGGGCGAGCGGCCGGTCCGCCGGGAGCACCGGCTCCTTGGGCTCCCCACCGCCACGGGTCGCATCCCCGCTCGCGGTGAGGTCCGCGATCACCGCGTTCACCGCCGGTTCCGTGAGCCGCGCGTTCTCCTGCCGCAGCTCGGACACCCAGAAGCCGAGACCGGCGACCGCCAGGAGGGAGGCGGCGAGGGCCCAGGCCCAGGGGGACGAGCGGGGGCGGGACGCGGCGGGTGACACCTGCGGCGGCTGGACCAGCGGGACGATATTGGAGGCCGGGGAGGCCAGGGAGACCAGGGAGACCGGGCTCGCCGGGAGCGTGGAGACCTTGGGGACCTCGCGGTCGCCGACCTCACCGGCAGCGCCATCGCCGAGCCGGCCGCGGAGAGACCGCCAGGCGGAGTCCCGGTCGACGTCGGTCGGCCCTTGAGCTTCGACGGGAGTCTCGAGCTCCGCGAAGCCGAAGAGGTCGAGAAGGAGATGGGCGCACTCGGTGCAGAGCGCCAGGTGGTCCTTCAGGCGCTCTCGCTCCCCGCCCGCCAGCCGGCGCTCGTAGTAGGCGGCGAGCTTCTCCGGGCTGGGATGCGCGCTCAAAGCACGCTCGGCGCGGGCGGTCTCGGCGCGGAGCGCGGGCTCCAGAGGGGGGTTGCGGCTCTCCAAGCGGGTCTCCACTTCAGAACTCCGGATCGGCAAAGTAACGGGAGAGCTTGCCCTTGAGCTGCTGCCGCGCCTGGTAGAGGTGCGCCTTGACGGTATCGATCGAGACCTCCATGAGGTCGGCGATTTCCCGGTAGCGCAGATCCTGGTAGACCCGCAGCTCGACGCAGCGCCGCATCTGGGTCGGCAGCTCCTTGAGCGCCAATTTCAACATCTGGGAACGTTCCTTGTCGAGAACCGCCGACAGGGCCACCCCCGTTTCGCCGTTCGCGGCCGCCGGCGCTCGGCTTTCGAGCTCGGACTCTCCCCCCTCGTCGAGCGGGACCTCCTGCGCCTCGCGCTTCTGGGTCGACTGGCTGCGCAGGGTATTGCGCCAGAGGTTGGCGGCGATCTGGAAGAGCCAGGTCTCGAAGCGGGACTCGCGCCGGAACGCGGGGAGACCCCGGTACACCTTCAGGAAGGTCTCCTGCACCAGATCCTGGCACTCGTCGGCAGGGAAACCGCGCTTGGCGAAGAAGCTGTGGACCTTCCGGTAGTAGAGGTCGAAGATCCGCTGGAAGATCTCCTCCCGGTCGCCGCCTTCCTGCCAGGCCGCCACCAGCTGGTAGCCCGGGCTGGCGGCGACATCCGGGAGGTCGGGGACGTCTGCGGGATCCTCGGCGAGGTCCGCGACATCGACGGCGTCCGTGACATCACAGATGTCGGCGGCATCACAGATGTCGGCGGCATTACAGATGTCGGCATCCTCGGCGCCGGGATGGGCGCCGGGATGGGCGCCGGCGAGGACGAGGATCTCGGCGTTCGCCTCGGGGGTGAGATTCGGAGTCGAGCTCAAGGTAGTCCGAAACGGCTCCAGAGCGCCACGCTTTACGGGAGGCGCTCGTCAGGCAGATCGTGGGAACTTCAATATCTTATCCCAATCTTCACACCTTGTGCAGCAAATGGACCACGATCGTCACCGCTGTACCGTCTTCCGGGAGGATGCCGGCCTTCGCCCGGAAGCGGGTGACCCCGTTGACGTAGTCGCGCACCGTGTACCGGGCGTTGCCGACCTTGCTCCCCGGGCAGGAGTAGAGGCAGGCGATACAGCCGGAGCGCCACTGGGGGATATTCGCCCGGTGTCCGCCCAGACGCATCTCGACCCCGCGGCCACCCGGGTCTTCGAGGAGGTCGGCCAGGGGGACGGGCGCGCTCCGGGCCGGCAGGCGGACGAGGATCTCGACCGGCGGCCCGGCGATCGTCTGGTCGGGGGCGGGGTTCCTGGGGTCCTTGCGCTCGTCCCAGCTCGCCATGCCGAGAGCGTTGCCGGGCTTCCCGCCCAGGGCCTCCAGGGCATCGAGAACCTGGACGTCGGTGACCTCGGCGCGGAAGAGGGCGACCCCCGCGGCGCGGCCGCCGCGCCAGACGATGGCGTGGTAGCCGGGCATCCCGATCCGGCGGTTGAACGCCGCGGCGGCGACCGTGGCGGGGAACTCGATCGTGTCCGCCGAGACCCGGACCACCCGGCCCGGCGGCGGATCGCCGCCCGCGCAGGCGCTGGCCAGAAAGAGGAAAGAAAGAAGAGAGAGGCTGACGAGAGTGGAGCGCCGGGCCTGCATGCACCCATCATACGGGAAGGGCGGCCGCGCGGCCGCCCTCAATCCCAACCTTCCAACGGCGACGCTGCCTCCGCCTTACTTGCTCTTCTTGGGCTCCGCCGGCTTCGGGGTGTTGGCCTCCACCGAGACGACGATCTTGACGTCGTTGCCGAGGATCGAGCCGCCGGAGTCGAGGACGCGGTTCCACTCGATCCCGTAGTCCTTGCGGTCGATCGTGAAGTTGCTCTCGAAGCCGGCCTTCTCGCCGCCCTTCCCGGGCAGGATGCCGAGGATGCTCACCGGGATGGTCACCGTCTTCGTCACCCCGTGGATCGTGAGGTTGCCCGTCACGTCCAAGGTATTGGCATCCTTGGACTTGACCGTGGTGCTCGCGAAGCTCAGGGTGGGGAACTTGGCGACGTCGAAGAAGTCGGGCGACTTCAGGTGGTTGTCCCGATCCTTGTTGTCGGTCTCGATCGAGGCCGCCTGGGCGGTGAACTCGACTTTCGAGGCGCCGGGATTCTGCTTGTCGTAGGTGATCGTCCCCTCGAAGTCCTTGAACCGGCCGGGAACGTTCGAGACGAAGTGACGGATGCTGAAGCTGACGGCGCTATGGTCGGGATCGACCTTATAGAGGACAGGGGCGGCGCTTAGAAGGGCCGGCAGGGCCAGACCCAACAGCAGCGCGACGATGAATTTCTTGCTCTTCATGACGATCTCCTCCTGAGACGTTTAACGAATTCCAGAGAGTGGTCCAAGTTGCGGAACATAACGGCCGCCCCTCTCCCAGTTATTCCGCGGCGGGGCCTTGCCGGTTCAAACCGTCCGCATCAGGACGTCACCGGGTCGGGCTTCTCCGGATCGATCCCCAGCTCCTGGACCGCCTGGGCGACCGTGGAGCGCTGGAGCCCTCCGCGATCGGCCAGTTGCCGCAACGCGGCGAGCGCGATGCACTCGGCGTCGACCTCGAAGAAGCGGCGCAGCGCCTCCCGGGTCTCGCTACGGCCGAAGCCGTCGGTCCCCAGGCTGTAGAAGCGGCCGGGGAGCCAGCGGGCGATCTGGTCGGGGACCAGCTTCATGTAGTCGGAGACGGCGATCACCGGCCCTTCTTCCTGCTCGAACAGCCGGGCGACGTAGGGCGTCCGCGGCTCCTCGCCCGGGTGGAGGAGGTTCCAGCGCTCGACCTCCAGGGCCTCCCGGCGCAGCTCCTTGTAGGAGGTCGCACTCCACACGTCGGCGGCGACCCCATAGTGCTCGGCGAGGATGCCCTGCGCCCGGACGGCCTCGCGGAGGAGCGAGCCGCTCCCCAGGAGGTGGACCTTCCGCGCCGGGTCGCCCGGCGTACTGCCCGAGATGCTGCCCGGGGTACCGGTGGGCTTGAATTTGTAGAGGCCCTTCAAGATGCCCTCGTTCGCCCCTTCGGGCTTTTCCGGCATCGGGTAGTTCTCGTTGCAGAGGGTGATGTAGTAGAAGACGTCCTCGCGGTCTCTGTACATCCGTTTGAGGCCATCCTCGATGATCACCGCGATCTCGTAGGCGAAGGCGGGGTCGTAGGTGACGAGGTTGGGGACGGTGCTCGCGAGGACATGGCTGTGGCCGTCCTCGTGCTGGAGCCCCTCGCCGTTCAACGTCGTCCGTCCCGAGGTGGCGCCCAGGAGGAAGCCGCGGGTGCGCTGGTCGGCCGCCGCCCAGATGAGGTCGCCGATCCGCTGGAAGCCGAACATCGAGTAGAAGATGAAGAAAGGGATCATGTCGATCCCGTGGGTCGCATAGGCGGAGCCGGCGGCGGTGAAGGAGGCCATCGAGCCCGCCTCGGTGATCCCCTCCTCCAGAATCTGGCCGTCCTTCGCCTCCCGGTAGTAGAGGAGCATCGACTTGTCGACCGGCTCGTAGACCTGGCCGGCGTGAGAGTAGATGCCGAACTGGCGGAAGAGCGACTCCATGCCGAAGGTGCGCGCCTCGTCGGGGACGATGGGGACGATGTGCTTACCGATCTCCGGATGCTTCAAAAGCTGGGTCAGCATGCGGACGAAGGCCATGGTGGTCGAGACCTCGCGGTCCGAGCCCTCGAAGAACTCCTTGAAGAAGGAGATCTCCGGGGTGGCGAGGGGCTCTTTCTTCACCCGCCGGCTGGGCACCGAGCCGCCGAGCTCCCGGCGGCGCTCCTTCAGATACTGGATCTCCTCGCTGTCCTCGGCCGGCCGGAAGAACGGGGCCTCGTGGAGATCCGCGTCGGAGATCGGGATGTCGAAGCGGTCGCGGAAGAGGCGCAGCTCGTCGTCGTTGAGCTTCTTCTGCTGGTGGGTGACGTTCCGGCCCTCGCCCGCCTCCCCCATGCCGTAGCCCTTGATCGTCTGCGCCAGGATGACCGTCGGCATCCCCTTGCAATCGACGGCGGCCTTGAAGGCGGCATAGACCTTCGCCGGGTCGTGGCCGCCGCGGCGGAGGGTGCGGAGCTGGGAGTCGGTGTAGCTCTCGACGAGCTTCAGGGTCTCCGGGTACTTGCCGAAGAAGTCGCGGCGGACATAGTTGCCGGGCTCGACCGTGTACTTCTGGAGCTGGCCGTCGACCACCTCGTTCATCCGCTGGATGAGAAGGCCGGTGTTGTCGCGCTCGATGAGCGGATCCCAGTCGCTCCCCCAGAGCACCTTGACGACGTTCCAGCCGGCGCCCCGGAACGCGGTTTCGAGCTCCTGGACGATCTTGCCGTTGCCGCGGACCGGCCCGTCCAGGCGCTGGAGGTTGCAGTTGATGACGAAGGTGAGATTGTCGAGCCGCTCACGGGAGGCGAGGGTGATCGCTCCCAGGGTCTCCGGCTCGTCGGTCTCGCCATCTCCGAGGAAGGCCCAGACCCGCCGGCCGCTGGTGTCCAGGAGTCCGCGGTCGGCGAGATAGCGGTTGAACTTCGCCTGGTAGATGGCGGTGATCGGGGCGAGGCCCATGGAGACTGTGGGGTACTCCCAGAAGTCGGGCATCAGCCAGGGGTGCGGGTAGGAGGCGAGGCCGCCGCCGGCCACGAGCTCCCGCCTGAAGCCCTCCATCTGCTCCGCGGTGATCCGCCCTTCGAGGAAAGCGTGGGCGTAGACGCCGGGCGAGCCGTGCCCCTGGAAGAAGACGGTGTCGCCGGAGAAGCCGTCCGGCCCGCGGCCGCGAAAGAAGTGATGGAAGCCGACCTGGTAGAGGGTCGCCGACGAGGCGAAGGTCGAGATGTGGCCGCCCAAGCCCGGGAACTTCTTGTTGGCGCGGACGACCAGGGCCATGGCGTTCCAGCGCACGATGCTCTTGATCCGGCGCTCGATCGTCCGGTCGCCCGGGTAGGCGGGCTGCTCGGCGACCGGGATGGTGTTGATGTAGGGGGTATTGCCGGTGAAGGGGAGGATGACGTCCTTCTCATAGCCCTTCTCGAGGAGCTTCCGGAGCAGATACTGCCCGCGCTCCCCGCCTTCGAGCTCGACCACCGCCTCCAGAGCGGAAAGCCACTCCTCGGTCTCCTCGACGTCCGTATCGACACCCTCGTCATACCAGTTGAGGGGGGTCTTGATCTCGGTGCTCATCGTTTGCAGATCCTCCACGGTGTGCGGAGGGGCCGGACCCCTCCCCGCCGCCCGACTTGGCGGCAACTCGGTAGCATATGACAGATGGGAAAACGGAAGCCCTCACCCCCGGCCCCTCTCCCGGCCCGCCCACCCGCACCGCCGACCTCCCGCCGGAGATCAGTAACCGAGCGAGTGAAGACGCGCGGCGTCTTCCCGGGAGACGCTCTGCTCGGTCGCGCCGTCGCCGGAGCGCCGCGCGGCCTGCCAGCGGGCGAGGTCGGCGGAGAGCTGATCCTCCACCGGGAGACCGCGGCCGGCGAGGTTGACGGTCTCCGCGGGATCGGCGGCCAGGTCGTAGAGGTAGGCGCCGCTCGGCACCGCCCGCTCGAGCCCGTTCGAGACGATGTACTGGTAGGCGGGGGTCCGCACCATGGCACCGGCGTGGTTGGCGGCTTCGGCGAAGACTTCTCTCCTGCCGCTTCGCCCGGGGGAGGTCAGGTCGCGGAGGTCGCGGCCGTCGGAGGGGGGCGGCGCGACGCCCGCCGCTTTGAGGAGCGCCGGGAAGAGATCGATCGACTGCACCATCGAGGCGAGCCGCCGCCCGGGGGGCGCCGCTCCCGGCCAGCGGACGATGAGCGGTACGTGGGTCGTCGTGTCCCAGAGGCCGATGTGGCGGAAGAGGAGGCCGTGCTCCCCCTCGTTCTCGCCGTGGTCGGCGACGATGACGACGACGCTGTCCCGGAGCATGCCGTGGTCCTCCAGGAAACCCAGGAGGCGCCCCACTTGGCGGTCGACGTAGGCGACTTCGCCGTCGTACAGGTCGCGGCTCCCGGCGAGGATGGGCTCCTCGAAGGCGCGCGGGCCGCGCGGACGGAACTCGGCCCAGGCGGCGACCGGCGAGAGCCATGCCGGCGCCGCCGGCACGAGACCGTCGGCATAGGGCTCCGGCGGCGTGTTCGGGGTGTGCGGGTCGAAGAGATGGAGCCAGAGGAAGAAGGGGCGGGTCCCGGCGCGCGGTGCCCGGTCGGCGATCCAATCCATGGCGAGGTCGACGGAGAGCTCGCCGGCGAAATACTCCGGCGCTGTGGTGACGGTGTCGAAGCCGCGGCCGAGCCCCGAGTTGTGGTCCCCCAGATGATGGGCGGAGATGACCGCCATGGTGTCGTAACCCGTCCTCTGGAGCTCGGCGGCGAGCGTCGGGCGATCTTTGGGCAGCGGGGTGCGGAGATCGTAGACGCCGGTATCTTTGAGGTAGAGGCCGGATTGGATGGAGGAGAAGCTCGGGTTGGTCGAGTTCGCCGCGCTCCAGGCGTGGAGGTAGACGTCGGCGTTGCCGGCCAGACGATCGATCGACGGAGTGAGGCTCGGCCGGCGTGCTTTGTAGACACCCAAGGCGTCGGCACGGAGGGTGTCGATACCGATCAGCAGGATGTTTGGCCGACTCGGCACGGCGCCGACGGCGCTCGCGACGCTCCCGGCATCGGCGGCATCGGCGGCATGGCCGGCCTTCGCGGCGACCGCCTCCTTCTGGAAGAGCATCGGGCTTCCCCAGAGAGCCGAGGGGACCGCCGTACCGGGGAGCCGCAGGGTCGGGCCGTCGATCCGCAGCAGGAGGTCGAGCTTCTGGCCGGCGAAGCGACTCATGTCGATCTCGACCGCCGCCGAAGCGAAACGGCCGAGCGGCGGCACGGTCGTCCGCGACAGCTCCTCGATCCTGCCGTCCTTGCGGACGGCGAGCCGGTAGGTGCAGGGGCAGGCCTTGGAGGCGCCGAGCGGCACGTAGGAGAAGTAGGCGCCGGCGCCGATCTCGGTGTGCCACCGGAGCCGCGAGCCGGCGAGCTGCTCCAGGGCGTGGATCTGCCCGCCGCTCTCCTCCGGATAGGTCTTCAGCAGCTCCGCCGGCACCTTCGCAAGGTCGCGCACCTCGGTGGCGCCCAGGGTGACGGTGCGCGGCTCGAAAGGCTGGCTCGCGGTGCCCGGCGGGTAGGCCTCGATCTCCGGCGCGGTCGACCAGAGATCCAAGGGCCAGACCCCGCGCGGGTCGTTGCGGCAGGCTGCCCAAGGCAGGAGGAACAAGGTGAGGCAAGCGAGGGCGAGGGGCTGCGCGTTGGGTTGTCCCATCGACCCCCAGTGTATGCATCGGCGGCCGGCATCAATGCACGGGGTCGGTAAGGCCGCCGCGAGATCCGTAAGCTCAAGGTTCGAAAGGTAAACCTATTGTATCGTTCGTAAAATCAACCCCCCAGAGAAACGGCTCTACCGCCGAAGCGCCTCCTCCAACGCCGCCGCCGCCCGCAGATCGAGCCGGAAGAGCTTCCGGCGGAGCGCCTCCAACTGCTCCCGTGCCGCGTCGGCGTCCTGCGGGCCTCCGCGCTTGGCGGGCCGGGCGTAGCAGAGGGCCAGGAGCTGATAGAGGTCGACCGCCGTCTCCGGTTCCCAGTCCTCGAAGCTCACGACCTCGCTCTCGCGGAGCAGCTCTTCTAAGAGAGTCCGCGCCCAGCCGGCCTGGTTCGCCTGGAGGCAGAGGCGCGCCGCGGCCAGGCGGGCGCGGAAGCGGGCGCGGAGGTTGGGGGCGCGGTCGATCGAGGCTTGGAGGAGGTCGAACGCTCCCCCCGGCTGCTGCTTGGCGAGGAGTTCCTGGACCTTCCTGGCGTCGGCGGGAGAGAGCGCCGGCTCTCCGGCGTCGACGGCGGCGCGGGCCGCGGGGAGGGCCATGGGGGCTTCACCGGGGCTCGCGGCGGATTGGAGGCTGTCGAGCCATTGCCTCGTGGCGTCCGAGGCGAAGGGGGTGCGTTCGACGATCAGCTCGCTCGGCTTTGCCGGATTGGGGACCTTGCGGTCGGCGAAGTAGAGGGTGGAGAGGGCGTCGAAACGCTTCAGGAGCCGCACCACCTCCTCCTCGACCGCCGTGGCCGGCCGCTTCCCCGCCTCGCGGTCGAGCCCGTTGAGGGCCGCCGCGGTGTAGCGCTGGAGATCGAGCCAGAAGGTGCCGGTCGCCTCCTGGAAGGCCGCTTCGCTCGCCCGCAGCAGCTCGGCCCAGTGGCCGGCGGTGAAGAGGCCTTCGAGGGCCAGCTTCTGCTGGGTGCGGGGCGGCGGGATGCGCGTCGTGCCGGGGCTGACCGCGGCGGGGTCGAGCGGCGGCGGCGCCGGGAGCGGGTCCCACTTGAGCGCGCGGAGAAGCCGGTAGGGGACGGACGAGAGCGGATCGGCTTGGCGGAGCGCCGGAATCAGGGTGCGGATGCGGTCGGCCACCTCGTCGGCCCCGGCGTTCGGTGCGAGGGCGGGAGATGCAGGCGTGGCGGCCGCGGGCGGCGGCGGGACGTACGCGGCCGCGTCTTCGGAGGCGACGGGCGCCGAAGCCCCCGCCGCTCCCCCCGCCTCCGGCGCCGGGGCGGGCGGCGGCGCGGCTTCGAGCTGCTCTCGAAGGGTCTGGTTGAGCGAGCCGAAGGAGATCGCGTCGGGGAGCCGCTCGGCGACGAGCTTCTGGAGCGCCTCCAGCCGCTCGCGGACAGCGGCGGCGAGCGCGGCCTCAGAGGGCTCGGGCGGCCGGGCGCCGAGGTAGAGGTTGAGGCGCTCGGAAAGCATCTGGATCGCGCCCGCCCGCGGCTTGGGGCGGAGGGGGAAGATGCCGTCCCAGCCGTCCCCCACGTAGCGGAGGACCAGGTCCAGGCCGTCCGCGAGCCCGCCGTAGCCCTCCATGTAGAAGAGGGCGAGGGTCAGGTAGGCGGCGACCGTCAGATCCTTCGACTTGGTCGACAAAAGCTCCACGCTCGACTTGCGGACGCCCTTCCAGTCGATGCCGCTCTGCGAGGCGCCGGAGGTCAGCTTGTCGATCTCCACCCGCAGCCCCTCGTAGAGCGGGTCGTAGCGGACGTCCTCCCCGAAGGTCGCGGGAGCGGGGAAGAGCGCGACGCAGCGGTCGAAGTCGGCACCGAGAACGTAGGCCATGGCTTCAGGCTCCCCTCTCCACGCCGCCGAGCGCGCCGGGCGCCAGGAGCGCGGCGAGGGGACGGTCCCAATGCGCTGCGGGATAGGAAGCCGCCTCCGGCGCGGGCACCCCCTGCCGCAGATCTTCCAGCAGATCGGCGCGGGTCGGCGCGGGGTGGAAGGCGAAAACGTCGTCCGGCCGGAGGTCGCGCTCGAAGAGGACCAGGCCGCCGGTGAGATCGCCTTCCGAGGAGAGGAGGACGTTGAAGGGCGCCTTGCTCTTCTCGCCCGCTCCCTGGAGGAGGGCGGCCCAGAACTCGGCCTGGCAGAGGGTCGGAAGCGAGCCGGAGAGGCCGAGCCGGCAGGCGAGAGGGGGGGCGCCGCCTCCCCGGCCGCTCCTCCCGTGGTGCCCCGCCGCCCGCCGCCGTTCGAGGTAGGCGAGGAGCGCCGGCCAGCGCTCGGCCGCCGCCTCGCCGTAGAGCGATTCGGCGAAGGCGCGCTCGGTGATCCCGGAAAGCTCTCCGGTCAGCTTCTCGCGCACCGCCGAGTCGCGCTCGATGCGGAGGGTGAGCGCGGCCTCGCGGACGAGGTGGTAGAAGCTCTGCACGTCGACCGCCCGGCCGAGCGCCTGGCGGAGGGCGCGGGCCTTCTCCGCCACCTGGCCGAGGATGCCGAGGACGGCGAGGTCGCCCGAGGCGCCGCTCGCCGGCACCGAGACGAAGAGGGCGAAGGGGAAACGGCGCAGCTCGTTCTGGTCGTGGCTCCCCCAGAGACCGCCGACCACCCGCCGCCCCAGGCCCTCGAAGCGGAGGGAGAAGAGGTGCGGGCCGATCACGTAGTCGCGGCAGACGGGGTCGGCGTCCCAGAAGCGGCTGAAGCCCTTGTCCAGCCACTGGCGGAAGGCCTGGGCCTCCTGCGAGGCGAGGCCGTGGCGGAGGAAGTCCTTGTAGATCGGCAGCTTGCCGTAGACCGAGAAGGCCGGGCGGACGATTTTAGGACCGGTGCCGAAGAGGTTCCCCAGGGCTTCGAGGAAGGTCGGGGCTTCCGCGTCGCCTTTAGTTTCCATCGAGCGAGGCCCCCGGGACGATCTCCGGCAGCGGCCGCTCGAAGGTCAGCTCGAACACCCCTTCGAGACGTTGCTGAGGTTGCTGGTAGTCGGGCAGCTGGATGCGGATGGTCCACACCTTGCCGCCCTCCCGCGGCCGGCCGTCCGCCGCGAGATGGACGAAGTAGGGGATCTTGAGCGGCCCCCCACGGAGCGACAGGATGCCCGTCCAGCCGCCCGCCTTGTCCTCGTTGCGGCCGACGACGGCGACCGGCCGGTCCTCCATCTGGAGCGGCAGGTCGAGGATGCGAACCCGGGCGGCGTCGGTCGACGGACGGACGGCGTTGGGGCCGAAGAGGTCGACCTGGCCCATCCGCTCGCCGACGAAGATCCGCGGCGCCGTGCTGGTCCCGGCGAGGAGCTTGACCTTGACGTGCTGCACCGCCGAGCTGTGGCCGTCGCCGTAGACGAAGCGCTGCCACTCGCGGAGCACCCGCAGGCGGTCGCGGTTGGTGCCGACGAAGTCGATCTCTTTTTCCCGCCCGTCGACGATCGGATCGAGGGCGAACTCCTCGAAGAGGCTGTCGAGGCTGCCACCCTGGAAGAAGAGCCTGTCGAGCGAGCCCAGGTCGACCGTTTCGAGCAGCAGCGAGTCGGTCGCCGAACGCTGGGCGGTGTCGCGGGCCGGCGCTCCCCAGGGCGGCCCCGAGGGGGCGACGGGGCCTTTGCGGTAGGTCTCCGATTGCCACTGGAGCCGCGCCCGCGGGGTGAAGGGGAAGCGGTCGCCCAGGGTCTTGGCGATCGCCCAGATGCCGCCCAGGCGGTTCTGGAAGGCCGGCCGGATCTCCTGGGCGAGGAGCCGCGAGCCGGTCCGCTCGACCTGGGTCATGCGGATGGCGGTGTTGTTGCCGCGCAAGCGGTTGCTCTCGGTCCAGGTGTGGAAGTCGGCGAGCGTGGCGCCGTCCTTGCCCAGGGCGAGCTGGCGCCAGGCGTGGAGCGGATCGTCATCCAGACCCGCGACGCATTTCTTGTAGGCGTCGGCGGCGCTCGCGAGATCCGGCGAGACCTTCTCGGCCGGCCGGCTCTGCGCCACCGCGACGGCCCGGGTGTGGGCCTGTTCCCGCTCGTGCAGGCGGACGACGAGCGGCGCCAGCAGCTCGTTGCCGGCCCGGTAGTGCTCCATGGCATCGGCGGAGAGGCCGCCCGCCCCCCCTCCACCGCCGTCCACCGGAGCGCCGCCGCCGCCACCGCCGCCGGGCCGGTCGATCACCGGATTCCAGTTGCGGATGGCACGGGTGAAGTCGCGCCAGGCCCGCGCTCCGGCCGCCGAGGCGGGTACGTTGAAGCTCTGTCCCCCCGCGCCGCCGCCGCCACCGGAACCCCCTCCCCCGCCGCCCAGCTGGTTGACGAAGGTTTCGAGGTACGTGAACTCGGCGTTCTTGATCCGGTCGATCTGCGTCTTGACCTCCGGCTGGTCGACAGGGGCCGGCAGGGCGCCCTGCCGCACCCCGGTCAGGAGGTCGTTCGCGGGGAGGACGTGGCTGTCGGCATAGGGCTGCGAGTAGCAGGCGCTGCAGCCGGCGCCGAAGGACTCGTTCGAGACATAGAAGTCGGCGGCCGGCGGCAGCAGCCGGAGGGCGAGGGCGAGTCCCGACACGTCCTTCGCGTGCTGCACGCCTTCGGCGAGCCGGAAGGCCGGGGAGACCGCCGCGACACTCGGAGGGGGAGCCGCCGGGGCGGCGCCAGGAGCGGCGGGAACGGCCGGAGGCGGCGCCGGAGCCGCAGACTGGCCGGTCAAGGCGAGGAGGGCGGAGAACGGCACCATCGCCCGCTGCGCCTGGTCGGCGTAGGTCCGCTTGATCTCGTCGATCTTGGGCTGGGAGCCGATCTGCGCCGCGAGCCGCTGTTGGAAGGTCTGCAGGTCCGCATTCACCGCGGCCGGCGAGGCGTACTGGCCGAGAACCACGAGGGCGTCTTTCACCCGGCCGGCGTCGGGAGACCAGGAGAGGGTGGTCTTGGTGCCCTCGGTCTTCGTCTGCAGCAGGTGGGCGTACTGCTGGCGCCCCTGAGAGATGTTCGCCCAGGCCGCCGGGAGAGCGCGGCAGTAGGCTGCGACGTCGCCGCTGGCTGCCAGGTTGGCGACGATCCGGGTCAGCCCCTCGTAGTCGGTCCTGCAGTTGGCTTCCCAGGCGGTGACGGGTCCCGGACGGGTCGCCCCCGGCTCCTCCCGCTCGGTCTTCAGGTGGGCCTCGCCGTCGGTCCAGATCTTCCCCAGCTGCGAGGAGAGGTCGGAGAAATGGGTGAGGGTCGCGAGCGCGGTGCCGGAGAGCGGGTTGGCGGTGGCGGGGGCGGGAACGGGCACTGCCCCCGGAGCCGCCGGAGAAGTGGGCGCAGTCGTGGCAGTCGCCACGGGTGCCGCGGCCGGGGGAGCGCCGGGGGTTCCGGGAGCGACCGCCGGAGCGACCGGCGCGACGGCCACGACGGCCGGCGCCGCTGGAGCGGTAAGACCGAGCATCTCCTCGGAGGTCGCCTTGTAGCGGCGGAGGAGGTCGTCGGTCACCGCGTCCCAGCGCGCCAGGTTGTTGATCGTCCAGTAGTCGCGGAAGGCGGCGTGGGCGGCGGCGCCCTCCGGCACGCGGAGCCGGGAGAGGTCGATCCGTTTCTGGGCGGCGACGAAGATCTTGTCCGCCTGCTCGAAGTTGATCCCGCTCTTCAACCAGTCGTCGAAGGAGCGGTTCTGGGGATCGCGGCCGGGCGTCGCCTGGGCGAAGGCGAGGAGCGGCGCGAGATGGAGGTCGTGGCGGATCGCCGAGACGTCCTCCCCGGCGACCGCCGAGGTGAGGCGGCGGAAGCGCAGGAGGTTCGAGAAGCCCTGGTAGAAGCTGTCGTAGTCCTTGGCGTGATCGGCCCAGGGGAGCCCCTGAGCGCGGGCCTCGAAGGAAGCCAAGAGCGGCCCCAAAACGTTTCTCTCGAAAAGCCGCCCCTGGATGGCGGGGATCAGCTCCTCGGTCAGCTCGTTGCGGGCCGAGCTCTTGAGGAAAATCCGCATCGTCCACTTCGCCTCGCGGACGTTCTCCTTGTCGGACTCGAACGTCTGGACCAGCTGATACGCCGTGCCCACCTCGCAGGGGGTCGCTTTTTTAGGATCGAGGCAGCTGTCGGCCTTGGTCGCGTCCTGCCGAACCGGCGCCACAACTTTATACAGATGGACCCAGCCGACGATCAGGAGCGGCAGGATAGTCGCGAGGAGGAGCCCGGCCAAACCATACATGGCGAAACGGTAGGTGCGGTCCTTCTTCTCCGCCGCCCGGGTGCGAGCGATCAAACCCTGCTCGGGAAAAACCTTTTTCTCATAGAAGTCGCGGATGAAAAACGCCCGCGAGCGCTTGAAGACCTGCTCCAAATCCTCCAACACCCCCTGCCCATCGCCCGACGTGACCCGGAGGAGGTCGCGGCAGGCGCGGGCGATGGGGCGTCCCTGCTGGATGCCGCTCGTCAAGTAGAAGCCGCGGAAGAGGAAGGGCTCCTCGAACTTGCTGCTGCTGAAAATGGTGTTGAGATAACCGGCGAGGGGCTCTTTCAACGCCTCCAGCTCTTCGGGGAAGACGAAGAGCTTGTCGACGAGCGGCAGGTTGTCCTCGTCCTTCAAGAAGCGCAGACGGAGGCGATGGACGCGCTCCACGATGTCGTCGAAGAAGCCGGAAAAACCTTTCAGATCCCAACCCTTGTCGACCGCCCCGGCGTTCGACCAGCCGAAGAGCTGGCGCTGGTCCTCCGGGTCGAGCTTCGAGAAGAACTCGGTGAATCCCAAAACCCGATCGGCCTTGGTGATGACGATGAAGATCGGGAAGCGGATCGCGAGATCCTTCTGGAGATGGAGGAGCTTCTGGCGGATGTTCTTCGCCTTCTTCTCCTGCTCCTCGGGCGTGTCTTCCACCAGGCTCGTCGCCGGAATGACGACGATCGCGCCGTTGATCGGACAATACTTCCGATGCCGGCGCAGAAGCTTCAGGAACGTCGACCACTCCTGCTGGTCCGGCGCGCTCTCCTCCTGGAAGGTGAAGCGGCCGGCGGTGTCCAGGATCACCGCATCCTCGGCGAACCACCAGTCGCAGTTGCGGGTGCCGCCGGCTCCGGAGAGGGCCTCGGCGCCGACCGGAAATTCGAGCCCGGAATTGAGCAGCGTCGTGCTCTTTCCCGACTGCGGCTCGCCGATCAGGAGGTACCAGGGGAGGTCGTAGATCGACATCCCCGCCTGGCGCAGCTGAGCGACCGCCGTCGTCCACTTCTCGGAGAGCTCGGAGAGGGCTTCCCGTACCTCTTCTTTCCCGACTTCCGTCTTCCGCGAGTTGAGCCCGAGGCCGGACTCGAACTCCCGGGAGCGCTTCTTCTCGCCCCGCCCGCGGAGGAACTCGAAGAGTCCATAGAGGGCGCAGAGGACGAGGACCGCCAGGACCAGGAGCCAAGACCGGCTGCCGAGCCCCAGGAGCCGGCCGAGGGCGTAGGCGCCGCCGGCGAGGATGAAGAAGACCGACAGCCAGCGGACCGGCTTCGGAATGGCGCGGAGGAGAGTGAAGAGATCGTTCACGGGGTGCCTCCCTGGGAGAAGCGCTCGACGATCGTTCGCAGGTCTGAAACCGAGGTCGTCCAGAGGAGCGTCGCGGTCACCCAGTAGAGGACGAGGAGCCCGACCCCGACGATCGCGACCCGCGCCAGGGTCACCGCGGGCGACAGCTTGCGGGCCGCCTTCTCCTCGACGTGGTAGGCCTCGGGGGTGAGCTGGCGCTGGGACTCGGCCAGATATTCGCCCATCTGCCGGTAGAGCTTGGTCCGCACCTCGGCGAGCTTCTCGGGCTTGCGATGGTAGGTGCCGCGGACGCCGAGCGAGATGGCGGTGAAGAGGATCGACGCCATCTCGACCTCCTCGTAGCGCAGCTCCGAGGCGAGCTGGAAGATCTTGTCGCCGCCGATGTTGGTCTTGAAATAGCGCTCTTCCAGAAGATGGTTGCGCTGCCAGGAGTCGGCGTGCTCCCAGCCGGAGGAGAGGAGGATCTCGTCGGCCAGGACGACCAACGGATATTTGGCCTTCTCGTAGAGGGCTTCCAGCCGGGGATCGTTCCGCACCTTCCGGTCCATCTGGGCGAAGAGATCCTCCAGGTCTCCCTGGACCATGGCCTCGGAGACCGGGTAGCCCTTCTGCACCTTCCGCCTGAAGGACACCAGGAAGAGGAACAGGGGTGAGGCCAGGCGGAAGAGCTCGGTCGTGTAGTCGCGCGGGCGTTCCATCAGAGACTCTCCTCAGGTCGGACGCCGGGCGGACGGCTCGTCGCGCTCCGGTTTGAGGACGATATAAAGGCTGAAGCGCAGGCGGGGATCGATCCCGCCGGAGATCGCCATCTCCCGGCTGCGGACGACGGCGTCCCAGTACGGCCCTTCCTTGGCGATCGAAAAGTAGTGCAGGTTCTCCCGCGTCGGAAGACCGCCGGGGGTGCGTTTCAGAAGGTCGATGTCGAGGCCGAAGAGCCGGCGCTGTTTCAAAAGCGGCAGGTCGGCGGTGGTGCCGATCTTCGCCGTTTCGAGCCGGGTGATGAGCTCGCGGTCGGAGAGATCGGTCGTCACGCAGAGGTAGAGCTCGGCGTCCCGGCCGACCCACTCGTCCTTGAGCCGGGCCACCAGGTTCTCCCCCTGGAGCTCGAAATCCACCCGGATGAAGCGGCCGGAGAGGATGCGCTCCAAAAGCCGCTCCAGGGTGTAGGCGAGCTCCCGGTAGCATTTGCCGAGCTGGTCGTGGTCGTAGAGCGGGATCGAGACCGACTCCCCCGCCTCCTCGAAGATCGACAGCTCGCCCGCCAGACGCGACAGCTCGAGGTAGAGATGGAAGGGGTGGATGCCGCGGACCGCCGTCAACTGGCGGAGGATGGGGAGGAAGCCGCCGACGATCTGCAGCTTGAAGACCGGCTGCCAGCCCGCCGTCCCCTCGCTGTCCAGGACGATCCGTCCCTCGGCCACCTCGGCGCGGAGGAAGCGGTGCTTGCCTTCGACCCGGTGGAGGATCGACTCGGCGAGTTGGGAGAGCCCCGGCCAGACCGAGACGTCGAGGAGCGGCGGGATGAAGTCGGCGGCGAGCGCCGGGGCGTTCGAGCCGAAGCCCGCCCGCTGGAGGAGGGCGACCTGCACCGTCTCGTAGCCCTCCCGGCTCTCGTCGCCGAAGAGGAAGCGCCCGGAGAGCTTGCGGATCTCGACCGGCCGCGCCGCGCCGCCCAGGTTCTCGTCCGCCACCTCCTCCGCCTCCACCCGGTAGCGCAGGTTGCGGTCGTCGCCTCCGCCGCCAGCGCCATCCGGCCGGGCGGTGTTCTCCTCTCCTTCGCGGAGGAGGGGGACGGCGAGGTAGACGGGGAGCCGGCCATCCGAGGCGTCGAGCGCCGCCTTGAAGTCGCGGGGGGCGAGCCGCAGGTTGGTCGGCGCCTGCACCCAGGTGCCGTCTCTGAGCACCCCCTCGCAGCGGCGGAGAGAGAACGAGAAGTTCTCCAGGGCGTCCAGGGCGACGTCGAGCTCCGAGAAGCCCCAGAGGAACGGCTGGGTGCGCCGCCAGATGTCGGCGACCATGCCGCCCAGCTGGCGGGAGAACATCTGGAAGTGCTGCGGCCGGAGGAACATCCCCTCCGACCAGTGGACCTCGGGGAAGCGGCTCACGGGCTAGCTGCCCCCCTGGATGGTGAGGACGCTGCCGCCGACCTTGACGGTCAGGCTCTTGCCCTGCCAGTCCTTCTTGCCGCGGAAGAGCATCGAGCCCGTCGAGGCGCCGCTCGACTTGTAGTCGGAGATGACCGCCAGGGTGTCGTAGCCCTTCTTCGGCGCCAGCTGGATCGTCGTGTCGCAGTTGCCGGCGACCGCCACCGTCCGGGTCCGCGGCTCCAGCTGGCGGCGAAGGTCCGAGTAGAACCACTGGTCGCCCGCCTGGCGGACCGCCGCCACCTCGGCATCGTTCACCTGGACCAGGTCGACGGTCAGGAGGAGACCCTCGTTGATCGTCGGATCGCAGCGGAAATGGAGCGACGTCGAGCTGGCGCAACCGGCCAGGCCAACCAAAAAGACCGCCAGGAGCAGGCGGGAAAGGGGGGATTTCCTCATGAGGGCTTTCTCCTTTCGGACAGCTGTTGGTACTGCTCGTTGGCACGCTGCCGGACGATCTGCTGGATCTGGTCGGAGACGAGATCGGGGGTCACCTTCTCGACCTGCTTTCTGTAGCGCTCCCAGAAGGCCGCGGGGCCGGGCCGGAGGAACCCCCCCTTGCCCTCGGGCGCTTCGAGGACCGCCGGGCTCACCTTACGCCAGAAATCCTTGAACCAGAGATCCGGCCCCTCGTGGTAGGCCATGACCGTGGCGACGAGCCAGGTCTCGACCGCCGAGAGGTACTCCGCCAGGTCGTCGCGCTGGAGCGGCTTGGCCGTCGCCACGTCTCGCGCGAACTTCTTGATCGAGGTGGGATAGCCGGGGAGCTGGAGTTGGCCGGTGGCGAGACCGGGGGAGCGGACGTTCTGGACGACGCTCACGATGAAGCGCTCGACGGCGAAGGCGAAGCCGAAGACGTCGGCGACGAGCGAGGCGGCGGGGACGTCCCGCGGATCGATCGCCGAGAGGTCGACGCCCCCGGTCCCCTCGATGAGCAGGTTCCAGGGGATGGCCGACCCGGCGGGAGCCGCAGGCGCCGGCCTGGACGCGGGCACCGGGGTCACCGCCGCCGCCGGCCGGCGGTCGGACGCCCGGACGGGAGTCGCCTCGGGGGCGGCATTGGCGGCATTGGCGGCAATCGCGGCGGCGTTCGGAGCGGTCGGAGCGGTCGGAGCGAGCGGAAAGAGCCGCCGCAGCTGGCGGAGGAGGCGCGGCCGCCCTTCCTCGGAGACCTGCGCCAGCTCCTGGCGCAGCAGCTGCCGGAGCGCCTCCCGGCGGTCGGGGATGGCCGCCAGGTGGTAGAGCGCGGTGACGCCGTAGACCCGGCGGGCGACGTCCTGGGCGCGGGCGTCGAGCGCCGGGTCGCCGGTCGTGAGCGCGTAGAAGGCCGTGCTGTCCCGGGCCGGCGGGGCCGGTGGGACCGGCAGGGGCTGCGGGATCTGCGGAGCGGCGACGACGAACGTCCTCTCGGGAGGCGGCGCGGGCGATCCGAGGAGGTGGAGGAGGGCCTCCGGCGACAGCTTCTCGCGGAGCAGGAGCTCCCGCGGCCGGTTGACCGGGCCGGTGAGGAAGACCCGCGCCAAGTCCGCCGGCCGGATGGCGTCCGACCCCACCGCGTCGGCCACCCCCGCGGCGAGGGCGAGCAGGCGGAGGAGGCGGGGGGTGACCGCCACGTCGTCTTTGGTCAGCACCTGGGCGCCGATCGAGGAGGCGCGGAGGCGACGGTGGATCCAGGCGTCCGTCCCCGTCCAGTACTCGTTGGCGCGAAGGACGGTGCCGAGGAAGCGCGCCCCCAAGGGACCGCCGCCGCGGGTGAAGATCGGCAGCTCCGGGCTCATCGCCGCGAGCCCCAGGAAGAGGTGGCGGTCGGAGAGGAAGGAGCGCTGCTCGGCGATCGCCAGGGCGACCGCGGCGCCGTAGCCCTGCGCCGCCTCCGGCGAGAAGCGGCCGAGGAGCCGGGCCGACTCCCCGAGGAGAACCTCCTGGCTGGGCAGGAAGCTCTCCTCGCCCGGGGCCTCTTCGCCGGCGGCCTGGGCGGTCCCGGCGGTCGACCAGCGGAGCACCGAGTGTCCCACCATGAAGGCGGTGCCGCGGGCGATCGGCCGCGGGCCGCTGCCGCGGATGTCCTCGTCCGCCACCAGGGTGCCGTTGGTGCTGTCGCGGTCCTCGATCCGCCAGACGAGCGGGTCGTCGGTGCGGGTGAGGAGGGCGTGCCGGCTCGACACCGAAGCGTCCAGGTAGAGCTCCAGGTGCGGCTCGGCGGGGTTCCTGACCACCCGGCCGATCTGGAGAGCGTCGAAGTCGCCGCGGAGGACGGCGCCGTCCATGGGACCGTCGACCGCCTCGACGACGATCGCACCCGAACCGCCGGAGGCGCGCCAGGGGCCGGAGCGCTCCCGGGCGCGGTCGGGCGACGTCGCGGCGTTCGCGCCGCTCGCGCCAGAGACGCCGGGCATGCCGGCAATGCCGGAGACGCCGGGAGGCCCGGAGGCGGTCGGCGCGGTCGGCGCGATGGAAGCGTTGGGCAAGTAGTCTCTCAAGGGCGCGAGAGCCTCGACGGCGAGACTCCTCCTCCAGGGAGCTCGGACCTACCTCACACCCCATGGGAGGAGCCCGGAAGCTTTGAATGTCAGACCTGATTTAACCAAAGGCTACCGCTACTTGCAACCCGCGCGCTCGCCGCGCCTATCCTGAAGCCTCCGTGCTATCGTCTCGCACCATGAGCCAACCACGCGTCTTTTTCGACATGGAGGCCGACGGCGCCCCGCTCGGCCGGATCGTCATGGAGCTGGAAGCGGACACCGTTCCGCGCACCGCCGAGAACTTCCGCGCCCTCTGTACGGGCGAGAAGGGCTTCGGCTACAAGGGGAGTACCTTCCACCGCGTCATCCCTCAGTTCATGTGCCAGGGGGGCGACTTCACGAACCACAACGGCACCGGCGGCAAGTCGATCTACGGCCACAAGTTCGACGACGAGAACTTCAAGCTCAAGCATACCGGGCCGGGGGTCCTCTCGATGGCCAACGCCGGGCCGAACACCAACGGCTCGCAGTTCTTCCTCACCACCGTCTCGACCCCCTGGCTCGACGGCAAGCATGTCGTCTTCGGCCGGGTGACCGAGGGGATGGACGTCGTCCAGCAGATCGAGACGCTGGGCTCGCCCTCCGGCGCGACGCGCAAGAAGATCGTCGTCGCCGACAGCGGCCAGCTCGACTGAGCCTAAAGGCTCACCAGGCGATGGGGTGGGCGACGGCCATCCCCGCTTCGGCCTCGCTCCGAAAAGCGTCGAATCCCGGCTGGGGCTCGCCTGAAGCCGGGGGGTCGAGCTGTCGCACGATCGCCTCTACCGGCTTCAGAAGGTCGTGCGCGGTGACCGGTCCGGGGTGAGCGACGAGGGTATCGAGGGCGTCGTCGCGACCGAAAACCGTGGCCAGGTGGTCGCGGAGCGCCGCCGATGCGGGCGACAAGGGAGCCGCACGGCGCAGTTCCCCCCGCGCCGCGAAGAGGATCTTGCGATCGTGCTCCCGCAGCTCCGGCCGGTGGTTGACCGCCGAGACGAGGTGCGCGACGTTGAGCACCTCCTGCCACAGTTGGCGGCCGCTCTCGCTTCCCGCCGCCCCGCCCTGCCAGGCGAGGATACGTTCCTCCAGCCGGCGGAGCTCGACGCGGTCCTGGATGCGCAGATCGCCATAGATGTCGAGGTCGATCAGCTTGGTGATACCGGTGGCGGCGCTCCGCAGCGCCGCCTGCACGTCCCCTTGGCTCTCCGCCCCGGCGCGCTCCATCTCGTGACGAAACCGGGTATAGGCGTGGCGCACCGCGAGGGAGATCTCGAGCTCGAGCGCCGAGCTCAAGGCCGGGGGACGTCCCTCGCTCTCGGCGAGCCGGGCCTCCACCGCGGTCAGCACCTTGATCAATTTGCGCAGCGCGCCGCCCGTCAGCGAGACGAGGAGCCAGCGATCCTCGGCGGCGGCGAGGCGCGCGAGCACGGCGAGCCTCGTCCGCAGCTCGCCGCGGGCGAAGAAGATGACGTCGGTGAGCCGTTCGTCCGCGCTGCCCGGAGCGGCAAACCGGTGGCTCGGGGCGAGCTTCCCCCCCAGGAAGTCCTGCGGCTCCTCCTCCTCGGGGCCGAGCAGCTCGCTGAACAGACGGATGCCGCGAGCGAGAAGCGCCGCGACCCGCGGCCGCAGCTCGGCGCGGAGCCGCAAACAACCGGTGTCCTCCCACGCCTTGATGTCGATGCTCTGGGCGTCCGCGACGAGTCCGAGCAGCGCCTGCAAGGCAGTGTGAGGTTCATCGGCCAAAGATCGTGCCTGATTCAAGGCGCCGCCTCCAGACTCTCGGATGACGTGCAACTGCCGAGACCAAGTCTACGGGAGGGGTATTACAGGCGGCATTACACCGGGCGCCGGATATGTTAGGGTGGGTTTGCCATAACCCTCATCTCTCCCGGAGCACCATGCTCGAACGGCTTCTGACGATCGGGAAACGGATTCTCGCCGAGAGCGAGATCGACCGCGTGCTGGCGACGGCGCTCGACGGGATGATCGAGATCTCCGACGCCGAGCGGGGCATGATCCTCCTCTTCGACCGGGCGAGCGGCGAGCCGAGCTTCGAGGAGGCGAGGAACCTCGATCGCCAGGACATCGCGCGGCCGGAGTTCGAGATCAGCCGGACGATCGTCGCCAAGGTGCGCTCCGAGGGCCGCACCTACTGGAGCCCCAACGTCCTCGACGACCCGGCGGTGGGGGCGCGCCAGAGCGTGCTGCGCCTCCACATCCTGTCGGTGATCTGCCTTCCCATCCGCCGCACCCCGGAAGCCGCGGAGGTCTTCGGCCTCGTCTATCTCGACAACCGGAGCGCCCGCGGGGTGTTCACCGCCGAGACCGCGACCGTCATCGAGAGCTCCGTCGAGCTCATCTCGCTCGCCGCCTGGAACGCCCTCGAACGGCGGAGCCTCCGCGGCCAGGTCGAGCAGCTGTCGCGCGAGCTGCGGAGCGAATACCGCTTCGACGCCATCCTCGGCCACGACCCCAGGATCGTCGACGTGCTCCGCCTGGTCGCCCAGGTGGCGGATGCGGAAGCGACCGTCCTCGTCCTCGGCGAGAGCGGCACCGGCAAGGAGCTGATCGCCAAGGCCATCCACTACAACAGCCGCCGCCGCGAGCGGCCCTTCGTCGCCCTCAACTGCGGCGCCCTGCCCGAGAACCTCCTGGACGCCGAGCTCTTCGGCCACATGCGGGGCGCCTTCACCGGCGCGGTGGCCGACACTCCCGGCTGGTTCGAGCGGGCGGCGGGAGGGACCATCTTCCTCGACGAGGTCGGCGAGATGACCCCGAGCCTCCAGGCCAAGATGCTCCGAGTGCTCGAATCCGGCGAGTACTCCAGGGTGGGGAGCACGACGGTCCGGCGCTCGGACGCGCGGGTCGTCGCCGCCACCAACCGAGACCTCGGGGAGCGGGTGCGGGAGGGCAAGATGCGCCAGGACCTCCTCTACCGGCTGAACGTGCTGGAGGTCACCGTGCCGCCGCTCCGCGAGCGCCGCTCGGACATCCTCCTCCTCGCCCGCCACTTCCTCGATCGTTTCAACGCCAAGCACGGGAAAGACCGCCAGCTCTCCGCCCGGACGGAAGACCTGCTCCTCGCCCACGACTACCCGGGCAACGTGCGCGAGCTTCAGAACGCCCTCCAGCGGGCGGTGCTCGTCGCGCGCGGGACGGAGATCGAGCCCGCCGACCTCCCCGAGAGCCTACGGATGTCGGCGATGTCGGCGCCGGGGACGCTCGGCGCCGGCCGGGGCCGGAGCGGCGGCCCTCAAGGCTTCCGGACCGCCAAGCGGCGGGTGATCGAGGATTTCGAGCGCGAGTATCTGAACCGCTGCCTGCGCGGCTCGGACGGCAACATCAGCGAGGCTGCCCGGGCGGCGGGGATCGACTTCAAGAACTTCCACGCCAAGATGACCCGTTACGGGATCGATCCCGCCGCCTTCAAACGGGCGCGGGGATAAGACCAGGGAGGCGATCGGAGCCCTGGGCTGGGCGGTCTGCCTCGGCTGGGCGGCGTGGCGGGTCCGCTGAAGCGAGCGGGCTCCTCTCCTCCGAGGGGCCATGGTAGGCTCCGCGGATTCGCACGGAGGAGGTGAGCCCATGCAGATTCGGATCGTCAGAAGAGCCCTGGTCGTCGGCATTTTCATGGCTTCGGTCAGCCTGTTTGCTCAGGAAGCCCAGAAACCCCGCCCGCCCGGCGACGCTCAGAGCTCCTACGAGCCGCGCGCGACACCCGGCGCCGGTCAGGCCCTGCTGGCGCAATTCGTCGGCGACTGGGATGTGGTCAAGACCTTCTACCCGTCCAATGGCGGCGCTCCGGTCCAGACGAAGGGCGAGTGCCAGCAGAAGATGGTCCAAGAGGGTCATTTCCTCGAATCCGCCTTCACCTTCTTCGAGCGCGACGGCAAGAAGAGCACCGGGGCTGGCATTTCGGGCTTCGATACCAAGACGAACCGATTTACCACCGTCTGGTACGACTCTCGCCAAACCAGCATGTCGATCCGCCAGAGCGACGGCACGTTCGACGGCAAGGAGATCGTCCTCTATGCCACGTCGCTCGATCCGGACCGGCCGGGACGGCGGACGGTCGCGCGCGCGCATCTGGAGGAGAATGGCCGCGTTCTCTTGCACCGCCACTTCCTCATCGAGGGTTCCGGCAAAGAGCGCCTGATGATCGAGCTGCGGATGACGCGGAAGACGGCTGCCGCTCAGCCTGCCAAGCCCTGACGCCGAGCCTATCCCTGACCACGAACGCCAGGGCGTCTCTGGACTGCGGAGACGCCCTGGCAGCAGGGGTTCCGGCGACTTTTGTGGTAGCGGCTGGGCATCTCTACCAAGACCCGCAATTTTTTCCCAACCGCTGGCTCGCCCCCCCCCTACTTGCCCACTTGGAGCGCCGGCAGGTTGGCCTTCCGGAGCTGCTCGTCGAGCGCGGTCACCCCGGTGGTCGCGATTTCGTGGAGGCGGCCGAGAAGGACGCCGAGCTGGTGCTCCAGATCCACCGCGGTCTTCTGGACCTGGCTCGTGGGCGGCTGGTCGGCGCCTTCGACGACCTCGTAGAGGTGGCTGAGCGCGCCGTTCAAGCCGGTGAGGCTGTCCTCGCCCCGCCGCGAACCTTCCAGGAGCGCCGCCAAGCGACCGTCGAGCGCCGTCTTGGCCTCCGTCACCTGCGCCGGCAGGGTCTGGAGCGCTTTCCGCAGGGCCTTCGCCTGCTGGACGCCCGCTGAATCCCGCGCGAGCTTGGCGGCGATCTCTCTCGCCAGGGTGAGCTGGCGCGCCAGGGTCTCGGGCGCGGTCTTGACCCGCGGGTCCATGCGGACCGTGAGCGGCTGGCTGTAGGTTTTGCCTCCGGCGGTCAGCCGAACCTGGTACGTCCCGGGGAGGACGAAAGGCCCGAGCGGCTCGCGCGGCGTATCGCGGTAGATGGCGGAGATCGGATAGTCGCGCTCCAGCGCCGCCGGCGCCGGGTAGCGGAGGTCCCAGACGAAGCGGTGGGTCCCCGCGCTCGCCGGGAGGACCCGCGCCGGGCGGACCCAGTAGGTCGGCACCGCGAGCTCCTTGGCGTCGACCGGCTCCGGGGTATCGGTGCTCGCGTAGCGCCGCACGAGCTGGCCCCGGGAATCCAGGATCTCCAGGGTGACGGCGGCGCTCGCCGGCGCCTCCGTGGCGTCAGCGGCATTGGCGGCATCGGCGGCGTCGGTCTCCGTCGGGCCGGTCTTCAGGTAGTAGTCGAGGATCGCCCCGTCCGGCGGATTCTGCCCGGCCGGCTCCTCGGGCGGGAGCGGGGTGTCGGTGTTGAGGTCGCGCCGCAGGCGATAGGCGACCGCCGGGCGGAAGAGGTGGGCGTCGGCGGCGACCACCTCGGGCTCCAGCTGGCGGAGCGAGGCGATGTCGTCGAGAATCCAGAAGGCGCGCCCGTGGGTGCCGACGACCAGGTCGTCGCCGTGGACGACGATGTCGCGCACGGCTGTCGGCGGCAGGTTGCCGCGGAGCGACTGCCAGTCCTCGCCGTCGTTCCAGGAGACATAGACCCCCTTCTCCGTCGCCGCGTAGAGGAGGCCGCGCCGCACCGGGTCCTCCCGCACGGAGTTGACGACGTTGCCGGCGGGAATGCCGTGGGTGATCTCCTTCCAGCTGGCGCCGAAATCGTGGGTGCTGAAGAGGTGCGGGGCGAGGTCGTCCAGCCGGAAGCGGTTGATCGCCGCGTAGGCGGTGCCGAGGTCGAAGTGCGAGGCCTCGAGGAGCGACACCTTGCTCCACGGCGTCAAGGCGGACGGAGTGACGTTTCGCCAGTGCTTGCCGCCGTCCCGGGTGAGTTGGATGAGGCCGTCGTCCGTCCCCGCCCAGATCAGGTTGACGCTTTTAAACGACGGGCCGACCGTGTAGATCACCCCGCGGCGCTTCCCCTTCTCGGTCTCGTTGGCGCTGAAGATGCCGACGTTCGGCGGCTCCTCGTAGGTCTCTCTGGTCAGGTCGGGGCTGATCGTCTGCCAGTGGTCGCCGCCGTCGACGGTTTTGAACAGCACGTTGGTGCCGAAGTAGAGGACGTGGGGGTCGACCGGCGAGAAGATCACCGGCAGGGTGCGGACGTAGCGCAGCTTCCCCGCCCGCACCGGCTCGGGCGAGACGTCCCGCACCTGGCCGGTCGTCCAGTCGAAACGCGAGATCTTGCCGCCGTAGATGAGGTTCGGGTGCAGCGGATCGGGGGCGACGTAGCCGTACTCCTCGGCGCCCACCGGGTGCCAGTCGCGGAAGGTGATCTGGCCGTCGGCGCCGCGGCTCGCGATCCCCGCCGAGCCGCTCTCCTGCTGGCCGCCATAGACCCAGTAGGGGAACCGGTTGTCGGTCGCCACATGGTAGAACTGGGCGGTCGGCTGGTTGTACCAGGAGCTCCAGGTGCGGCCGCCGTTGACGCTCACCGTCGCCCCCTGGTCGCTGCCGAGGAGGAGGATGTCGGGGTTTTCGGGGTGGATCCAGATCCGGTGGTAGTCGTCGCCCCCGGGCGCCCCCTTGATCGCGGTCCAGGACTCGCCGCCGTCGGTCGAGCGGTAGGTCGAGGTGTTGCAGACGTAGACCTCGTCGGGGTTTTTGGGATCGACCTTGATCTCGGCGAAATCGCCGCCCCGGCCCCAGATCCGCTCCTCGTCGTTGACCCGCCGCCAGGTGGCGCCGGCGTCGTCCGAGCGGTAGGTGCCGGCGTGCTTGGCGTCGGCCTCGACCTGGGCGTACATCCGGGACGGCAGGCGGGGCGCGATGGCGATGCCGATCCGCCCGAGCCCCTCGGCCACTGTCGGCAGGCCGCCGGTGAGTTGCTTCCAGGTGCTGCCGCCGTCGGTCGACTTGAAGAGCCCGCTCCCCGGCCCGTTCCACGAGCCGCCGACCTCCCAGGGGGCCTGGCGCGCCGTCCACAGGACGGCATAGACCGTCTGCGGGTCCTTGGGATCGAAGGCGAGGTCGACGGCGCCGGTGTTCTCGTCCTTCCCCAGCACCTTCTCCCAGGTCGTGCCGCCGTTCGTCGACCGATAGACCCCGCGCTCCGGGTTGGGGCCATACGGATGCCCCAGGACCGCCGCGAAGACCCGGTCGGGGTTCTTGGGATCGACCAGGAGGGCGGGGATCTGCTGGCCGTCCGCGAGACCCAGGTGCCGCCAGCTTAGCCCCCCGTCGGTCGACTTGTAGATCCCGTCGCCCACCGAGAGGTCGGGGCGCTGCAGCCCCTCGCCGCTCCCCACGTAGAGGATCCTGGGATCGGAGGGGGCGACGGCGATGGCGCCGATCGACTGGGTGGGCTCGGCGTCGAAGATCGGGTCCCAGGTCCGCCCGGCGTCGGTGGTCTTAAAGACGCCGCCGTTGTTGACCCCGATATAGAAGACGTTGGGCTGACTGGGCACCCCCACCGCCGCCACCGTCCGGCCGCCGCGGAAGGGGCCGATCAGCCGCCACTTCAAGTGCGAGAGGAGACCGGGATCGAACGGCTGGGCGGTCGCCGTGAGGGCGAGGGCCGGAGAGAGCAGCAGGGCCAGGCAACCGAGGGCGCGGGCGGCGGGGCGGAATCGACGCAAGGGGTCTACCTCCCAAAGAGTGGGCCGTAGTCTAGCGGATCGGGCTGTTCAGTTGACGGGCTCGCCGGAATCGACGTCCTCCGGAGGGGGCGCGGGAATCGCCGGCGCGGCCGACCGGGCGAGCCGCGCGGCTTCCTCCTCGTCCCAGCGCCGGTGGAGGGCGGCGGTCCGGGCCCGCCGCCGGCCGCCGGCCCAGAGGGCGAGGATCGTGACGCCGATCCACAGGGTGACGGAGCTGGTGAGGAGGGGAAGCCAGCGGTACCAGAAGGTCTCCCGCCGGGTGAACTCCGCCGCCGCGGCGTCGAACGTCGTCCCCGTGGCCTGCCTGAAGGCCTCCTCGAAGGGAAGACCGCGGGAGACCCCGGCGAGGACGGCGGCCGGCGTCCCCTGACCGTTCCGGGAGAGCACGTCCTCGACGAAGGCGAAGGAGAGGGCATAGGCGGCGGCGACCTCCCCCGGACCGCCGGCGAACAGCCGGTCGAGCTCGCCGAGCGACAGGTCGCGGCCGCGGAGCGAGGCCAGGGCGAGGCGCGAGCGATCCTCCAGGCCCCAGTCTCCCGCGGCGGCCATGGCGAGCCCCTCGTTCCAGAAGCGCGGCAGCGGCCGCCCCCCGGCGGCGCGGGCGATCAGCACATGCGCCACCTCGTGGTCGAGCAGCTCGGCGAGCGACGACTCGGGGTAGGAGGGCTCTCGGCCCGGGATGAGGACGACCATCGAGAGCTCGCCCAGGGCATAACCGGCGATCCACGGCGGGACGTTCCGCGCCAGGTCCGAGCCCTCGCTCGCGAGGACCACCCGCACCGGCGGCCCCGGCTCGCTGAGCCCGACCAGGCGCATGGCGGCCGCCAGGTTCCCCGGCCCCAGGGCGCGCAACCGGGAGACGATGGGGTCGAGCGCCGTCGGGGCCTCGAAGACGAGGCGCGGCGGCGACGGGCCGGGAGACGGAGCCGGAGGCGCGGCCGACGCCGGCAGAACGGAGGCGAGGAGGAGGGCGAGGCCGGCCAGGAGTCGGGCGGGCAGAGAACGGGCGGCCATGGCAGGCGCCATCTTACTGCCCCTGCGGTATATATAGAGGACGTGTCCGCCATGCGTCGCCACCGCCTCCCCCTCCTCCCCCCCTGCGCGCGGCTCCTTCTGGGGCTTCTGGGAATCCTCGGCCTCGCCGGCTGCGGGGGCACCCCCGCGCCCCGTGGCGAGAGCCGTTACGACCTCCTCCTCCACACCGAGCTGCCGAAGCTCCTGGCCGTCCCGGTCGAGGGCGTCTCCGCGGCGAAGCTCGTCGACAGCTGGGGGGATGGACGGGACGGCGGCCGCGGCCACCAGGGGATCGACATCTTCGCCCGCCGCGGCACCCCGGTGCGGAGCGTGACCGAGGGGGTGATCGAAGACAAGGCCCTCCGCGGCCTGGGCGGCCGGATCGTCGACATCGTAGGCCCGGCGGGCTACCGGCACTACTACGCCCACCTGGAGGACTGGGCCGACCAGAAAAAGGGCGACTGGGTGGTCCCCGGAGAGGTGATCGGCTACGTGGGAGACTCCGGAAACGCCGCCTGGAAGGGAACCCACCTCCACTACTGCATCTACACCCCGGAGGGGAAGGCGATCGACCCGTATCCTTACCTGACGGGCAAACGGGGACGGGGGTAGGGGGTCGCGAGGCCTCTGGAGGAGCTTCTCAACCCTCCTGCGAACCCGGCAGTGCCGTCCCTCTGGCTCAGAGCTTCCCTACTTCGACCGCGGAAGCACCCTACTTTTCGTCAGAAGTACCCTGCTCCCGCGCAGGAAGTACCCAACTTCTTCCGAGGAAGTACCCTACTTTTTCCCAGAAGTGCCCTCTCCTGAGGACGGTGAATAGGGCGTCCCCCCCAGACTGACCTTCATTTCTTGGGCTGCAGGCGCCAGCTCCCTTTCTCCTTGACCAGCTGGAGCGTCTCCCGTTCCTCCGTGCCATTGCCGTACTTGAGGACCGCGGTCACGGTCGCCACGTCGCCCGCGACTTTTTCGTCCGTGATCTCGATGTTCTTCAGCCCGCCCTTGGCCAGAGTCTTGCGGGTCGCCCCCTGGAGACCGACGCGGAGTTTGTCTTTGCTGATCATGGCGAGCGTCTGCTCGGAAACGAAGCTCAGCGCCTCGTCGGTCTTCCCCTTGTCGATCGCCTCGTAGAAAGCCTTGACAGTCCCGGAGGGTGAATTGCCGGCGCAGGCGCCGAGCAGGATGAGCCCCACCGACAGGGCGGTTGCCGCGAGCCATTTCGTTTTCATGGTCGAACCTCTTCCTCTCTGAATTCCTGGATTCGTTCCAGGTCTGGGCTCTTGAGCAGCCGGCTCGGCAGAAGATATCTCTCTCGCCCCTGTCCCACTCCAGGAGCGAGGTCGACTCCCGCCGACCGGTAGGCTCTCCACACGAGCTCGGTGCAGTACAGCTTGTCGGCGCTCGCGAGATCGAAATCCGAATCGAACGGCAACCGGGCCTCGGCAAACTTCCAGGCCACCTTCTCCGCGGTGATCGCCGCCGCGCGGTCGCGCGGCCGGTAGAGCGCCGCCGCCGAGGCCTTCTCCGGGGCCAGGTAGGTGGCGATCGGATCGGCGGCGACACCATCGCGCTCCCCGGGCTCCTCGGCGGGAGCCGAATGAATGACCCAGATCCGCCCACCGATCACGCTCACGATCCCGACATGGGAGTATTCGCTCCCCCCGTCCGCCGCCAGAACCGCGCGGCTGACCAGGCTGCGGCCCTGCCGGAACAGGAGGTCACCCGACGCGAAAAGCTCCGGAGCGACACGGAGCGGGCGGACCGGCGGCGCCGGGGACACGGCGCGCGAGGGGTGGGCGAGGAGCGCGAGGCCGACGAGACCGAGCCAGGCGAGAGCCGTCGCCGGGCGGACCCGCCGGGAAGGCTGTCTCTCCTCCTCCTGCGAGGCTCTGCGGTAGATTCCCATGCCGGATCGCTCGAAATGGTCCTCTTTCGAGGGAGAAGACACCCCGAAGATATCAAGGTTCGAACCTCGGCGCCGTGACGAAGCAGCTCCCCAGACGGGTTGGGGAAGGCCCTGCGGGTTCACGCCGACCTTTCCTACCGTCATCCTGGAGGGAGCCCTGGCGACCGAAGGAACCGGGAGAGGGAAGGCTCTGACGTGCCCGGAACGTCTGCGAACCCCCTGGATGGTAGACTAGCAATCGAGGAGCATGTCCGTGCCGAGCCCCGTCCACAGCGATCCAGAGATCCTCACCGGGTTGCCGGTCTTCGTCGGTACCCGTGTGCCCTTCCAGACCCTGATGGACTACCTGGAAGAGGGCCAGACTCTCGCCGAGTTCCTCGCGGACTTCCCCACGGTCACCCGAGAGCAGGCTGTTGCGGCGCTGGAAGAGGCCAAGGAGGCCGTCCTCGCGCATGCGCGTCCTGCTTGACGAGTGCCTTCCCGAGCGGCTGAAGGGAGAGCTTCCCAGCAGCTTCCTTTCGCTCGAACCGCTCCTGCCGCCCTTACGGCAGGTACTCCCCTTGATCGTAGCCGGGCAGGTGTTGCGCCTACGCTTGTAGCTGGGGCTTCGCAACCACCCCCACCCTGGGTGCGGTGGCGGAGGGCTATCCCTTGGTCGCGGTCTATGGCGACCAGGGCCCCAGGTCGCCGGATGGCTCGATCGCGGGGAGCCGCGGTGGGCCGAGGGGCTCCATATCCTGGAGGCGATCGTTCGCTCACCTCTCGCTCTGGCGACTCTGCTCGAAGCGGCCGGGCCGGGCGCCGAGGAGCAGGTGGGGCGGATTCGCGCCCGGCGGCAGCGAGGGTAGGGATCGGGTACGGCAGTGGTTACGCCGGGCAGGCACGGGGGCTCTGCCCCTACCTGTCCGGCTTGGGGAGTCCGTTGGGGGGTGTGGGGAGGGTTTCCAGGGGCGAAAGTGAGCTCGGCGAGGCCTCGAAGCGGGGCCAGAAGGCCTCGAATTGTCTCCCATACACCTCCAATTGCTTCCCATACACCTCTAATTCGTTCCCGAGCACCCCTAATTGCTTCCCGAGCACCTCCAATTCGTTCCCGAGCACCTCGAATCGATTCCCGAGTGCCTCTACTTCAAATTGGAGCCTCTCGAACTCGGCCACAGAGCCTTGTTTTTGAATTCGAGGTGCATGTTTTTGAATTCGAGGTGTATCTTTGGGAATTCGAGGTCTCCAAGACGGAATTCGAGGCCCTGAATCGGGAGCAGAAGTGCGAAGTGCCTGACTTCGGGAGTGGAAGTGCCCTCCTGAGGACGCCTGTCGCTCAAGAACCATCCCCCGTTCGTCGGATGAGCCCTACCGCAGCGCCTTGACCATCGCCACGACCCCCGCCCGGATCATGGCGACCGAGATGGCGGCCAGGAAGAGGCTCGCCACCTTGGCGACGGCGCGGTTGACCGAGGGGCCGATGATCCGCGCGAGGAAAGGTCCGAAGGCGAGGACCAGGTAGACCAAGCCCATGTTGACGACCAGGGCCGCCAGGGTGGGCAGGTAGCCGTAGCCCTGCTGCGCCACGAGGACCGCCGTGATCGCGGCCGGCCCCATGATGAGGGGGATGCCGAGCGGCACCACCCCCACCGTCGAGCCCGGCTCGGCGTTTCGCTTCGGGTCCCGCCGCCTCAAGTCGTCGAAGATCAGGTTGGAGATCGAGAGGACGAGGAGGATGAGGCCGCCGCCCACCCGCAGGTCGTTCACCGTGATCCCCAGGAGCTTGAAGAGGAGCTGGCCGGCGAAGAGGATGAGGATGGCGACGATGAAGGCCGTGCCCACCGCCTGGAAGGTCAACCGCCGCCGGCCCGCCGGAGAGAGCGTCTCCGTGAGACCCAGGTACATGGGCAGGATGCCCAGCACGTTGATCGCCACGAAGAGCGGCAGGAAGCTCTGGATGTAGTCTTGCATCGCGGAGGCGAGCATAGCGCGGCCGGCGGTGCCATACTCCCCCCGCCTTGCACGTCGTCCTCACCCCGTCATGAAACGCCTGCGCCGACGGCGCTTCCGGATGTTCCGCCCGATCCTGCGGCCGCTCGCGGGACGGCGGCTGCCGCCGGAGCTCCGGGTCGGCAAGGTGGGGCGGCTCGCCGCGCAGCTCGAAGGCCTCTCCGACCCGCGGTTCGAGACCCTCCTGCGGCGGATCGACAATGCCCCCATCCTCGGCGGCAACGAGGTGCGGGTGTTCTTCTCGGGGGCAGAGGCCTTCGCCGCCATGCGCGAGGCGGCGGCCACGGCCCAGGAGGAGATCCTCTTGGAATCCTACATTTTCCGCGACGATGGCACCGGCAAGCTCTTCGCCCAATACCTGGCGGCCGCCGCCCAGCGCGGCGTCCGGGTCCGGGTGCTGACCGACGCCGTGGGCTCGTTCGGTACCCAGCGCCTGTTCTGGGCCGAGCTCGAGGACGGCGGGGTCGAGGTCAAGCTCTTCCACCCGCTCCTGACCGACCTCACCCGGCATCTCTATCGCGACCACCGGAAGATCTTCGTCGTCGACCGGAAGGTCGCCTTCACCGGCGGCATGAACATCGGCGAGGAGTACGGCTCCCTCGTCCGCCGCCACCGCCATCGGCAGGGCCGGCCGCTCGACACCTGGCGCGACACCCATACGCGGGTGACGGGTCCGGCCGCCTGGGATCTCGCGACCCTCTTCCATGAGGGATGGAAACGGGCCGGCGGCGAAGTGCCCGAGCTCTTGCCCCTCCCCGCGAGTGCCGCCGAGGCGCCGGGGGGGCGCATCCTCGTGCTCGACACCCGGCCCGGCCGCGGCCAGGGCGAGGCGGCGGCGGTCTTCGCCGCCATCGTCGGCGCGGCGCGGCGGTCGGTCTACCTCACCAACGCCTACTTCGCCCCCGGGCGGACGGCGGTGCGCATCCTCGGCGAGGCGACGGCGCGCGGGGTGGACGTCCGCCTCCTCCTCCCCGGCAAGACCGACGTCCCGCTCGTCCGCCACGCCGGGCACGGCTACTTCGGCGACCTCCTGGCGTGCGGGGTGCGGGTCTACGAGTACCAGCGCGCCATCCTCCACGCCAAGACCCTGGTCGCCGACGGGCAGGTCTCGGTGATCGGCTCGACCAACCTCGACTTCCGCTCCTTCATCTTCAACGCCGAGTGCAACGTCGTCATCCTGGACTCCGACACCGGCCGGGAGATGGAGCGGGCCTTCCACCACGACCTCCACCAGGCCATCGAGGTCCAACCCGGCCCCTGGCGCGCCCGGTCCCTCCCCCACCGCGCCGGCGACCGCCTCGCCCGCCTCCTCTCGCCCTTCCTCTGACGATCGGAATCCTCTCGCTAAATAGCTGATCCTAAGGTAGATAGACCCCTCTCCAAGAAATCTCGAAATTTTCTTCGAATTTTTTGTCACGTTGACCGGGGGAGGAGCACCACACTTAATAGAAGGCAACGGAGACTTCACGGTTTCCGTGGCCATGACTCTCTCTAGGCTTGGGTACCACTCCCCCCCGGTGCTCAAGCCCTTTTTCTTTTTTACCCTCCTTCTTCACCCTCTCTGCACCATGAACCGCATCAAATGTCCTCTTGGGAGTACACCCCCGCGCTTCGTGCTACGCTTTTTGGGATGACTCGCCGGGTCCCCCACACTTGAGCCCGCCCGTGGGCAGCCCGCCGCTCGATCTCCTGCGCTCCGCCCGCAAGGTGGGATTCGTCCTCTCCGGGGGCTCGGCGCGTTGCGCCTTCCAGGTCGGCGCCATCGAGACCCTCCTGGAGCTCGGCGTGACCCCGAGCCTCCTCGTCGCCGTCTCGGCCGGGAGTTGGACCGCCGCCGCGGTCGCCGTCGGCAATGCCCACCGGTTGCGGTACTACTGGCGGGCCTTCGTGCGCATGCCGCACATCCACCTCGGGAACCTGTGGACCCAGCACTCCCCCTACATCTACTCCGAGGTGCACCGGCGCTGCTTCGCCCGCTACGTGGGGAGCGACCGGCTGCGTTCGGGGGAGGCCCTGCCGCTCCACGTCGGCGTCACCCGCCTGGCCGACCGCCGGCCGGCCTGGTTCGACGCCCGCGCCATGCCCGATCCCTTAGAGCTCCTCCTCGCCTCGAACTACCTGCCGCCCTTCTACACCCACGCCCCCAGGCTCCACGGCGAACGCTACGGCGACGGCGCGATGTCCGACAATCTGCCCTATGAGAAGGCGTTCGAGGAGGGCTGCGACGCCGTCGTCCTCCTCACCATGAAGGGGGAGAGCGAGGGCGGCCTGTTCAAGAGCCCGAAAGACACCGACCACGCCCTCCCTCAAGACCTCGCCGAGCGCGCCGTCGTCCTCCGCCCCCGCCACCGGATGCCGATCCGCTTCGTCGAGCACCGCTGGGAGCCCCTCCGCACTCTGATGGACCTCGGCCGCCTGCGCGCCCGCGAGGTTCTCCTGGGCGAGAGGCACCCGGAGACCGACCTCCGCGCCCGCGGCGAAGCCCCCTCGGTGATCCTCGCCCGGATGCTGCGGCGGCGCCGCAGCGCGCCACCCGGCCTTACCTGATCGACGGAGGCGGCTCTCTCCACCACCGCAGGTGGTGTGGCCGGAAGCCTTACCTCCCAGGGCTGCGGCCAATCCGGACGCGGTTGGGTTCCAGGACGATAAAGGAGCCGGTCAGCCGGTCGCCCAAGCGCTGGATGGTCTCCTGAACGAGGGATGCGAGCGCCTCGCGAGCGGACGGCGGGAACCGAAGCAGGATTACCCCGTTCGAGTCACGAGCGTCGGCGTATACCAACTGACCGAAGTCTTTGTCTTCAGTGAGGAGTACGCGGCCCTCTCGGACCGCCCGATCGATGACCTCGGGTGTCCGGTGCTCGCGGTGCGACCTCGGCGACGGCTACGACGTCATGACCAGCCGTACGGAGTGCTCGGACGACCGCGAAATCGCAGCTCTCATCCGCTAGGAAACGCATGCGCTCAGCGCGCCACGGCTCTCAGGTCTGTGAGGAGGATCGTCTCCTCGTGTGCCAGAGCGTCGGCCGCATAGGCCATGGCCGCACGGATGTCTTCCCGGGTCAGCCGAGGATAGGCGTCGAGGAGATCCTCCTCCGAAGCGCCATCGCCGAGCTTGCGGAGAAGCAATTCGACGGGAAGGCGCGTACCGCGGATGACAGGCTTGCCCAGCATTACCTTGGGGTCGGTTTCAATGCGATCAATCACGGTCATCGGCTGCCTCCCTCAACGCGGATGGATCCCGGCCTTTCATCGTGCCACGTCTTGTTGAGCAAGTCGAGCTGACTCTCGGCGCCGGCCCGGGGAAACCGTCGCAACCCCGGGATTTCGACCGGTTGTCGAGGTTCAGGAGACGGGGTCTCGGGAGTTTGACCCAAAGTCCAGGGACTACGAGGCAAATTCCTCAGGCCCCGCTTCGTGCGCCCGCGATCGGCAATAGCTCTTCTTCGATATGCCGTGGTAGGATATCCGCCGCGCTGGGGGAGTGTCGGGCCAGACGCTCCTGCCTGTCGGAAAGAGAGCTTCGAGATGCTTCACCGGGTCGCCGTTCCCTGCTTCGCGCTCCTCGCCTTCCTCGCTGGCGCCGGCTCGGTGGCGGCCCTGCCCTCTCCGGCCGACAACCCTCCCATGGAATCCGGCGGCCGGTTCCTCCTTCTCCTCATCCTCGCCGGCGCCGGCCTCCTCGCCGTGCGCAAAGAACGGCGCTAGGGCTTCTTCGGCGGGGTGGGCTGGGTAGCCGGGACGCTCCCGAGCGGCGGCCGTGGGGCGGCGACGGCGGGGACGGCGAGGCTGCGGCGGCCGTTCCTGCCGACGCTTCGCACGGCGAAGAACTCGTTGTCCGTGCTCGTCCCTTGAAGGATCACCTCGCCGGGGGCCGCGACCAGGCGGAGCGGCGACCAGCGGGTGTCGGTCGTCTCCCGGTGGAGGATCTCGAAACCCTGGCGCTCGGGATCGTCGCCGGGGACTCCGGGGGTGCCCGCCGCGGCGATCGCCAGGTGGGCCGAGGGGGTGACGGCGCCGGTCAGGAGGAGCGATTGAGGCGCCGCCGGGGCCGAGGCGAGCTCGGCCAGGAGGGCCCGGTTGATCGCCGCCACCTCGGCGATGAAGGGATAGTCCAGATACTGCGGCAGGTCGCCGTACTGGACGCCGTTTTCGGTCCGCGGCGTCTGGTGCTGGTGGTGGTAGTCCTCCAGGGGCTCGGTGAAGCGGATCGCCGGTAGGCCGGCCTCGGTGAACGGGATGTGGTCGCCGCCGCGGCCGAAGCGGTCGCGACGGAAGACGAGCCGCACCCGGTCGCGCCCCACGATCTCCTCGGCCAGGCGCGCCATCTCCCGGCCCGGCGACTCGATGCCGTCCGGCCCGCCCTCGCTGAAGATCCGCGGCCGGCGGTCGTGCAAGCCGTTGGTCGCTCCCACGATGTCGTCGGTGATCATGCCGCCCACCTGGTAGCCCTGGGTCGTAAGCCACTCCTTCATCCGCTTGGAGCCGAGGAGCCCCTGCTCTTCGCCCGAGACGGCGGCGAAGATGAGGGTGGCGCGGAAGCGATGGGGCGCCGGCGCGAGACCGGCCGCGACGAGGATCGAGACGGTCGTCCCCGAGGCGTCGTCATCGGAACCCGGGGCGTCCGTCCTGGGGTCCATGATGTCGGAGGGCATGGAGTCGAAGTGGCCGGAGACGATGAAGGCGGTCTTCTGTAAGACCGGGTCGGCGCCGTCGAGGATCGCGTAGACGTTCTCCATCGGCACCGGCACGTTCCCCGTCCGCGGAGCGCTGGTCTCGAACTTGTCGACCACGACCCGGAGGTGCCCGCCCGACTTGGCGGCGATCGCCTGGAAACGCTTGACGACCGCGTCGCGCCCGCAGCCCGCGCCACGCTGGGGATCGCTCCACGACGACAGCGAATGCCGGGTGCCGCAGGCGACCAGCTCCGAGTCGATGGCATGGGCCTCCGCGATCTCGGCCGGGGTGGCGAGCGGTCCGCTGGAAGCCGCCGGCGGGGCGCTGGCCGGGGTGGCGGCGGTGGCGGCGGTCGCCGGCGGGACGATCGGAGCGAGCGCGCAAAGGCCGAAGCAGCCGGCCAGCGCGAGCGACTTGCCCACCGTGCCCGAGCCGAGGATGCCGATTCTCTTCTTGTCCATACCTCGAAGCCTCCTGCGTAGAATCGCTCTAGCGCGAGGAAGACGATAGCAGATCCGGCGTCCTCCCTTGGTTTACAATCTCCCTTTAAATCCGCCGCCTGCTACCTGGAGGGAGAACCGTGCCCGATCCGACGAAGGGTCTCAGCCGCCGCCTCTCTGCCGCCGTCCTGCTCGCCCTGCTCCTCGCCGTTCCGGCGAGCCCGGCGATCGCCGCTCATAAAACCTTTTCTGCCGCGCCGTCGCCGGTGAACGACGCTTCCGAGCCGCGGGTGCTCGCCATCACCTCGCAGCGGCGAGGGAGCACCGAAAGCGCCGGCTTGAACGACCGCATCACCCTGACCGTGCGGCAGCTCCCCGTCCTCCTCGAAGACCTCGACGGCAACTGCGCCGGCCTCATCCTCTTCCTGGGCGGCATGCCCTTGAAAGGCCTCGCCCCGGAGTCGTGCAATCCGAGCGAAGGCCAGGTGCGCTTCCTCCTCGTCCGCACCGACGCGGCGGACGAGGTCTGGCATGCCCTCCTGGGGAGCCCGGGCGACTTCTATCGGAACGTGACGGTGAGCCTGGGGACCTCCGAGAGCCTCTCGATCCCCAGCGACATCGGGAGCTTCCCCTTGGTGATCCTCCCCGAATTCGAGCTCTACTTCTTCTTCGCCAGCCTGGTGATCGGCATTCTTCTCTATCTGCGGCTGGCGCGGCGGAGCGACCTGCTGCGGAGCCCCACCGGCCTCCCGGGGTCGGACGGCCGGCGGCCCTACAGCCTGGCGCGCTTTCAACTCGGCTTCTGGTTCTTCTTCGTCGTCGCCGCCTACCTCTTCCTCTGGCTCGTCACCGGCGAGCTCAATACCATCACCGACTCGATCCTCGCCCTCATCGGTATCGGCTCCGGCACCGCCCTGGGAGCGAGCCTCATCGACACCGAGAAGGAACCGAGCCCGGTCGGTCCGGCGGGTACCGCCGGCACGGTCCAGCGGAGAGGGAGCGGCCACTTTGTCCGCGACATCCTCTCGGACGGCACCGGGGTGAGCCTCCATCGCCTGCAGATGTTCGTCTGGACGATCGTCCTGGGGATCATCTTCTGCTCGTCGGTCTATCGCCGGCTCGCCATGCCCGAGTTCAGCGCCACTCTCCTGGGCCTCATGGGCATCAGCTCCGGCACCTATCTCGGCTTCAAGTTCCCCGAGAAGGATCAGCCGAAACCGCCGGCAGTGCTCGGGGACGGCGGGGACAACGCTCCACCCCCGCCCGGCGCCTGAGACGCCGAAGCCGGCCGGGACCCGTGGCCTAAAAGCGCGCGGTGGAGGGGAGAGGAAAACGATGCACCGTCCGGCCCGCCGCTCGCTTGGAGCCGCGGGCCGGACGCGGGACAGGGCCCTACAGGTTCGGGAAGAGGTCCTCGTAGCGGCGGTGGAGCACCTCGACGAAGAGGACGCCGAGTGGGGTGAGCTCGACCTCGTCGCCGTCCTGGGTGATCAGCCCTTCCGCCAGGAGCTTCCGGTTGATGGCGTTGAGTTGCTCGCGATCGGCGTCGGTCATCGGCCGGGGGAAGGCCGACAGCTCGATGTTGCCGCGCTTGGCGGCGAACTGGAGGTAGCGCCGGTTGGCGTCCGCGTGGGTCAACCGGTGGTAGGCACCGGTCGCCCCGTCGTAGGTCTCGGTCGCCTTCAGGTACTGCTCGTAGGCTTTGATGTTCAGGTAATTCGTATGATTGAACGTCGAGCGGCCGCTGTTGCCGAAGCCCAGGGCCTGGGCGGTATGCGCACGGTTGACCGTGGCGCTCGGCGCCGCCGGCACGAACTCCTTGGGCGTGAAGAGATACATCGGCCCTTCCTTCCAGCCGACGCTCTCGAAGAAGGCACGATAGAGCTGGTGCTGGCGAAACTTGTCGAGCAGCACGTCCGCGTTGAGCGACTCTTTTTCGAGCGGCAGGGAATTGTCGGTGAAGCTCCGCGGATAGACGCTGATCGAGGTGATCAGCCCGTCGCGGATCAAAGCGTGGATCTGGGCGACGTCCTCCTCGACGTCCTTCATCGTCTGCTGGTAGAGGCCGACCATGAAGTCGATGCCGATCTTCTCCGCCCCCGCCTCGCGGAACTCGGTGCAGATCTTGTGGATCCTCTCGGGCTCGACCCAGATGCGGCCGTTGACGTCGTTGACCGACTTCGAGAAGGTCTGGACGCCCATGCTCACCCGCCGCACGTGGCCGGAGGCGGCGAGCTGGTGCATGTCGCGGCGCATCGTGCGGGGATGGATCTCCAGGTTGGTCATCTCGATGCGCTCGGGCGCGATGTATTCGAAGACGAGATCGTAGAAGCGCTGGAGGAGCTTGGGCGGCACCATCGACGGGGTGCCGCCGCCGAAGAAGAGGTCCCCCGCGCTCGCCCCCGGAGAGAGGTGCGAGAGGAAGGCCCGCGCCTCTTTCTCCAGGACGTCCAGGTACTCCTCCATCTGGGTCTGGTCGGTCGAGATGTGGTAGTAGCAGAACTCGCACCGCTTGGCGCAGAACGGGAAGTGGAAGTAGAGGAAGACGATCCGCGACCATTCGCTCGCCCGCCAGTCGTCGAGCATCTGGTGGGGATGACACGACGGCATGGGCGCCATCCGGGGGTAGATGTCGAGCCAGAGGTACTCCCGCGGATTGAGGTTGTACCGGTTGTCGATGAGGGAAGGACCGAGATCGTGATCCCGGCAGAAGTCGTCGACCTGCCGTACCAGCGCGGCGATATCGATTTCCGGCAACGTTTTGGCCCAGAGCAGCGCGGAGTCTCTCCCCACCTCCGGTTGCGCCATGCCTTCCGCGATCGAGCTCATCCCCTCCTCCTTTCGACTGAAAAGTCGAAACCGCGATCAACGTAGTTAGTATACGCCAAGCGGCGGGGTACGGTATCATGGCCTCCGAAATTCAGGTTGGCCACACTGGCGCCTGGCACTCACCCACCGCCCGGGGGTCACCGTCTTAGGATTGAGGTCCGTGCCCGCATTGGAGCTTCGCCCTCCCACGCGCCCGATCGATGTGAGACCCGCCGGGTGAGCGAAGAAATCCTCCGCCTCGCCGAGCGCCTACGGCTGCTGGCCGGTCCGGTGATGAGCCTGGCCCCCGAGCGGCTGCCCCTCGAAAAGCCGCTGGGAAGTCTGGGGATGGACTCTCTCCGCTCGATCGAGCTGGCGCACCGGATCGAGACGGAGCTCGGGATCTCTCCCGAGGAGATCGGCGAGATCATTGAGGGGCCGAGCTGCCTCGCCCTCGCGGCGGCGATCCTCGGCCGGCGCGGTGCCGCCACGGGCGCCGCCGCTCCGGCGATCCCGAGGATTCCGGCGTCGGGACCGGCCGGCGAGGACCCGGATCTCTCCCCCCTCTCCCCCCACCAGGAGGCGCTCTGGCTCCTGGAAGGTCTGTCCCCTGGGAACGGCGCCTACCACCTGGTGGGCCTGGCCCAAGCGCGGCAAACCCTGGACCTCCCGGCGCTCGAACGCGCCTTCGCCGCCCTGGTCGCCCGCCACGCCGCCCTCCGCACGACGTTCGAGCCCGGGGCGGACGGACCGCGGCAGCGGGTCCGGGAGGCCGTCCCCTCCGGATTCTCGGTCGAGCGCCTCCCGCCCCTCGCGAGGTCCGAGCGGAGGCGCCGGGCGGAGGAGGCGGCCTACCAGCCCTTCGACCTCGCGAACGGTCCCCTGTTGCGCCTCGCCGTCTTCGACTCGGGCGACTCCCTTCCCCTGCTCGCCTGGAGCGCCCACCACCTGGCGGTCGACTTCTGGTCGATCGCCCTCCTCGCCGAGGAGCTCGGCGTCCTCTACCGTGGAGAGCACCCGGGAGTCGTCTCCCAGATCTCCTATAGCGAGCACGTGCGCGAGCAGGCGCGGCGGCTCGCGGGAGCGGACGGGGAGCGGCTGTGGGCCTACTGGTCGGCGCGGCTCGCGGGGGCTCCCGAGCACCTGGACCTCCCCCTCGACCGCCCGCGGCCGGCGCGTCCCGGAAGCGCCGCCGGAGCCGTGCGGCGCGCCTTGCCGCCGGAGATCGCGCTGGGGATCGGCGAGCTCGCCCGCCGCCGGTCGACGACCGTCTACACGGTCCTCCTCGCGGCCTTCGAGCTGCTCCTCGGCCGCGCCGCCGATCAGACCGACCTCCTCGTCGGCTCCCCCATGGCGGCGCGCCGCTCGGCGAAGGTCGCGAGACTGATCGGCTACTGCACGAACCTCGTCGCCCTGCGGGCCGACCTCTCGGGTGATCCCGGCTTCCTGGAGCTCGTCGACCAAACGCGAAAAACCGTGCAGGGAGCGCTCGCCCACCAGGACTATCCTTTTCCCCTCCTCGTCGAACGCCTGCGGCCGGAGCGCGACGAGAGCCGCCCGACCCTGGTGCAGAGCCTCTTCGTCTTCCACCGTTCGCAGCTCGCGGGGCAGGAGGGGCTGGCGGCCTTCGCGTTGGGGGAGGAAGGGGGGCTCGCCGGGATGGGCGGCGGCATCGGCGGCATTGGCGGCATCGGCGGCATCGAGCTCGAATCGGTGCGGCGCGAGCGCTACGCGGCCCAGGTCGACCTCGAGCTGCAGATGGCGGAGACCGGCGGCGGCCTCGGGGCCACCCTGGTCTACCGGCGCGACCTTTTCGACGGCACGACCGCCGCCCGCCTCCTGGGGCAGCTCGAAACGCTCCTCGGAGCCGCCTTGGCCGCTCCGGAACGGCGGGTCTCCGAGCTGCCGCTCCTCGCTCCGCCCGAACGCCAACAGCTCCTCCTCGAATGGAACGACACCGCGCTCCCGGTCCCGCTCACGGGCGCGGGCGCCGAGCCCGGCTTCCTCGGCCGCTTCGTCCGCCAGGCCCGGGCGAACCCGGACGCGATCGCCCTGGCGGCGAGCGCGGGCGAGGCGGGCGAGACCCAGCTCAGCTACGGCGAGCTCGACCGCCGCTCCGGGCTCCTGGCGGCCGCGCTCCTCGCCCGCGGCGCCTCCAGGGAACGCTGGATCGGCGTCGGCGTCGAACGGACGGTCGAGCTCCCCCTCGCCATCCTCGGCCTCTTCAAGGCCGGGCTCGCCTACCTGCCCCTCGACCTCCAGGCGCCGCCGGCCCGGCTCTCCCGGATTCTCGCCGAAAGCGGGGTGACGGCGATCGTCACCTCGGCTCGCGGGCTCGCGGTGCTGGGACAGACCGCGTCCGCCGGGGGGCGGCGCCGCCGTTCGTGGACGCTTTCCGAGCTGCTCGCGACGGCCCCGGCGACCCCGGGGACGCCGGGGACGCCGGACATCGCGGAGCTCGCCGAGACCGTCGCCTGGGACCCGTTCGACCTCGCCTACCTTCTCTATACCTCCGGCTCGACCGGTCTCCCCAAGGGGGTAATGGTCGGGCAGGGTGGAATGCTCGACCATCTCCAGGCCAAGATCTCGGACCTGGCGCTCGGGCCGGCGGACCGGATCGCGCAGACCGCCTCGATCGGCTTCGACATCTCGCTCTGGCAGCTGCTCGCGGGCCTCCTCGCCGGGGCGCGGGTGGAGATCCTCGCCGAGGCCGTCGCCACCCACCCCGCCCGGCTGGCCGCGGCGCTCGCGGAGCGCGGGATCACCGTCTTCCAGGGGGTGCCGAGCCTGCTCGCCGCCCTGGTGGAAACGATCGAGGAGAGCGAGGCGCGCGAGGGCCGCGGCCCCGACCTCGCCGCGCTGCGCTGGCTGCTCTCGACCGCCGAGGAGCTGCCGGCCGCTCTCGGCGACCGCTGGCTGCGTCGCCTGGGGCGCCTGCCGGGCGCTTCGCTGCTGAACGGCTACGGGCCGACCGAGGCGAGCGACAACGTCTCGCACCACCGGCTGGCGGCGGCGCCCCTAGGCGCCCGGGTGCCGCTCGGCCGCCCGCTCGCCGGGGTGCGGCTCCACGCGCTCGACCGCCGGGGCGAGCCGGTCGCGATCGGCGTTCCCGGCGAGCTGTGCGCCGCCGGGGTCTGCCTCGCCCGGGGCTATCATGGCGACCCGGCGCGCACGGCCGAGCGCTTCCGCCCCGATCCGTTCGCCGCCACGCCGGGGGAGCGCCTCTACCGCACCGGGGATCTCGTCCGCCGCCGGACCGACGGCGAGATCGAGATCCTCGGGCGCACCGACCACCAGCTGAAGATCCGCGGCTGGCGGGTCGAGCCGGCCGAGATCGAGCTCGCCCTCGAACGCCACCCGGCCGTCGGCCGCTCCGTCGTCGTGGCCCGTCCGGGGCCGCGCGGCGAGCCCGCCCTCGTCGCCTACCTGACGACCCGTCTGCCGGGAGCGACGGGAGGGTACGCCGACGAGCTGCGCCGCCACCTGGAGAGCCAGCTCCCCGCGGCCCTGGTGCCCGCCGGCTTCGTCTTCCTGGACGCTCTGCCGCTCTCCCCAAACGGCAAGCTCGACCGCCGCGCGCTGCCGCCGCCGGCCTGGGATGCCGCCGGCGCCTCGCCCCCCCTGCCGAGCCCGCCGCACACCCCGATCCAGGAGCTGGTGGCGGGCATCTGGTGCGAGGTGCTGGGGCTCACCCGGGTGCCGGACGGGGCCGATTTCTTCGCTCTCGGCGGCCACTCCCTCTTAGCCACCCGGGTGATCTCCCGGCTTGAAGCGACCTGCGGTGTCGCCCTCTCCTTGCGCTCTCTGTTCGAGGCGCGGACCGTGGCCGCCCTGGCGCGGGAGGTCGAGACCCGCCGCGGTACCGCCGGCTGCGGCACGAAAAGCCCCGGCGCTCCCCTTCTCGCGCGGCCCCCAGGAACGGAGCCGCCGCTCTCGTTCGCCCAGGAGAGGTTGTGGACCCTGGAGCAGCTGGACGCCGCCGGCAGCTCCTACAACATGCCGGGGGCGGTCGAGATCCGCGGCCCGTTGAACGCCGGTGCCATGGAACGGAGCCTGGCCGAGGTCGTCCGCCGGCACGCCGTGCTGCGGACGGGCTTCGAGAGCGCGGCGGGCCGCCCTCTCCTCCGCACGGCGCCCGTATCTTGCGGATCGGCACGCCTGGCGATCGTCGACCTGCGCCGGCTGGGTCTCGCCGCCACCGGCCCCGGGGTGCGCCAGCTCGCCGCCGAGGAGGCGCGCCGGCCTTTCGACCTCGCCCGGCCGCCCCTCCTCCGTGCCCACCTCCTGCGGCTGGCCGACGAGGTGCACGTGCTGCTCCTCACCCTCCACCACATCGTCTGCGATGCCTGGTCGCTCGCCGTCCTCGTCCGTGAGCTGGTGGCGCTCTACCCCGGCTTCGCCGGGGGCCGCGGCCGCCCCGCGCCGCTGCCGGACTTGGCCGTCCAGTACGGCGACTTCGCCCACTGGCAGCGCGCCCAGCTCGCGAGCGGCGCCTGGGAGCCGCAGCTCGCCTACTGGCGACGGCGGCTCGCGGGCGCCCCGTCGCCCCTCGCCCTCTCCTCCCGCGGGGCTACTTCCCAAGCGCGTGCCCAGGAGCGCGGGGCGCAGAGCCTCTTCGCTCTCCCGGAAGCGCTCGCGAGCGGTCTGCGCGAGCTCGGCCGCCGCGAGGGCGTCACCCTCTTCATGACTCTCCTCGCCGGGTTCAAGACCCTGCTCTTGCGCCGCACCGGCGAGACCGACCTCGTCGTGGGCACCGCCGCCGCCCATAGAAACCGCGTCGAGACCGAGACCCTGATCGGGATGTTCGTCAACCTGCTGCCTCTGCGCACCGATCTCGCCGGCAATCCCACCTTCCGCGAGCTGCTCGGGCGGGTGCGGGAGGGGACGCTCGACGCCTTCGACGCCGAGGACGTGCCCTTCGAGCAGCTCGTCCGCGAGCTCCAGCCGCGACGGGACAAGGGCGCGCCGCCGTTCTTCCGGATCGCCTTCGGCCTCCAGGACGCGCCGCCCGCGGAGATCGCCCTGCCCGGGCTCTCCCTCGTCCCCCTGGTGCTCGAGCTCGACCATGTCCGCTACGATCTGACCCTCTGGATCCAGGAGCGGGGGGAGATGCTCCAGGCGCTGTGGACCTACGACCTCGACCTGTGGACGAGGGACGACGTCCGCCGTCTCCACTCTCAGCTCACCGCCCTCCTGGAGGACGCCGTGGCCCGCCCCACCGCCCGTCTCGACGCGCTCTCGATCGCGAGCGCCGCCGAGCGCCTGGAGCAGGCGGAACGCCGGACCACCCGGAGGCAGACGCAGCGCGAGGGCCTGCGCCAGATCCAGGCGCGGCCCCAAAACCGGGCCTAGAGGACTTGAACCGTCCGTAAGAGCAGAAGGAAAAACCGTCCATGCCCGAGAGCACCGAGAATGCCGGGAGCCCTGAGAGCCCCGAGAGCCCCGTCGAAGGATATCGGCTGTCGCCCCAGCAACGGCTTCTCTGGGTCCGCGAGAGAGGGGCCGTCGGCACCCACCGCGTCCGGGGAGTCTTCCGCCTGGACGGCCCCTGCGAGCGGCGCGCTCTCCTGGACGCCCTGCGGACGGTCCTCGACCGTCACGAGATCCTCCGCACCCGCTTCGCCTTCCTGCCCGGGATGGACCTGCCGATTCAGGTCATCGACCCCACCGCCGCCGTGGCGCTCCCCGAGGTGGACCTGGGGGGCCTCGGGCCGGAGCGGCAGAGCAGCGCGGCGGAGGGGGCCTGCGCCCAGCTCCGCGAGCTCCCTTTCGATCTCGCGGCGACCCCGGCGCTCCGCTGCTGCCGGCTCACGCTGGGGCCCCGAGCCCGGCTCCTCCACGTCGCCGCGCCGGCCCTGGTCGCCGACCCCGCGAGCCTCTTCCTCTTAGGCGACGAGGTTCTGCAGCTCCTCGCCGGGCCGGCGGAGGCGAGCGAGCTCGCGGACCCGCCGCTCCAGTACGTGCAGTTCGCCGAATGGCACAACGAGCTCCTGGCGAGCCCGCAGGAAGGAGAAGAAGAGGAGGAAGGCCGGCAGTTCTGGCGGCAGCGGGAAGAGGTGGCGCGCCGGCTCGCGGCGCCCACCCGGACGCCGCAGCGCGCCGCGCCCTCCCACCGGGCCCGCTTCCGCTGGCCGCTCGACCCGGGCCTCGGCACCTATGGAGCCGACGATCCGGAAGCGGTGCCGAACCTGCTCCTCGCCTGCTGGGCTCTCCTGCACGGCCGGCTCGGCGGAGCGCGGGAGATCCTCGTTCACCGTCTGTCGCCCGGCCGCTCTTTCGCCGAGCTCGAAGGATGCCTCGGTCTCCTCGCCAAGTACCTGCCGACCCCGGTCGTCCTCACCGCCGAGACCCTGCCGGAGCTCCTCGCCCAGGTGGCAGAGAGAGTGGCGGAAGACGAGGGCTGGCAGGAGCATTTCCTTTCTACCGAGCTCGCCGGCGGCGGTCTCGCCTTCAGCTTCCACCGCTCCCCGGCGGCGCACGGCGCGGGGGACCTGCGGCTCTCCTGGGAGCGGCTCGACTTCCGGCTGGAGGACAGGGACCTCCAGCTGTCGATCGACGAGACCGATGGCGCCTTTTTCGCCCAGCTCGACTACGACCCCACGGGTCTCGGCCGGGGGGAAGCGCTCCGCCTGGCCGGTCAGCTCTCGGTCCTCGTCGCGGGCTGCCTTCGCGCGCCTAAGAGCCGGCTCCGCGAGCTGCCCCTCCTCTCCGCCGCCGAGCGCCAGGAGCTCCTCCGGGAGTGGAACGACACCGGGGGCGAGTCTGGCGTCGGGTCCAGGGGGGACGGAGCGGAGCCCGCCCTGCTCCACCGGCGGTTCGAGAGCCAGGTCCGGCGCACGCCCGACGCGCCGGCCGTGGAGCATGCCGCGGCGACCCTCTCCTATGGGGAGCTCGACCGGCGGGCCCGGCGGCTGGCAGCGATCCTCGCCGCGAACGGGGTGGGGCCGGAGCGGCGGGTGGGGCTCTACCTGCATCGCGGGCTCGATCTGATCGTCGGCCTCTTCGCGACGCTCCAGGCCGGAGGCGCCTATGTCCCGATCGAGGCGACGACCCCGCCGGGACGCCTGGCGGCCATCCTCGCCGACTGCCGGCCCACGCTCGTCCTCACCGAGACGGCGCTCGCCTCGCATCTGCCGCCGGCCGCGGGAGCCCAGCTCTCCATGGACGGCGACTGGTGGCGCGGAGCGCCCACCGAGCTCCTTCCCGTCCCTATCGTCGAGCCGCTGCCGGAGAACCTCGCCTACCTGATCTACACCTCGGGCACGACCGGCGCTCCCAAGGGCGTCGGCATCCCCCACCGCGCCGCGGTGAACCTGGTGCTCGCGCTCCGCCAAGCGGTCTACGGCGAGAGCGATCGGGCGCTCCGCGTCACCTTGAACTCACCGATCGCCTTCGACGCCTCGGTCAAACAGATCCTCCAGCTCCTCGGCGGTCACTGCCTCCACGTCGTCCCGGACGAGGTCCGGATCGACGGCGAGCGCTTCTTCTCCTACCTGGAAGAGCGCGGGGTGGACGTTCTCGACTGCACCCCGTCGCAGCTCAAGATGCTCTCGACCAGCGAGCTCCCCTCCCGGCTCCCCCACCTCCTCCTCGTCGGGGGAGAGCGGATGGATGAGCCGACCTGGCGGCTCCTCGCCGGAGAGGAGGGGATCGCCGCCTACAATCTCTACGGCCCCACCGAGTGCACGGTCGACGCCGCCGTCTGCCGGGTCCGGCCCGGCCGCGCCCGCCCCTCGATCGGGCCGCCGATCGCGAACGTCTCGCTCTATGTGCTCGATGCCGCCGATGCCGCCGATATCGCCGACATCGCCGATATCGCAGGCGAGCCGGTTCCGGTCGGGGCGGTGGGCGAGCTCTGCATCGGCGGCGCCGGGCTCGCCCGCGGCTACTTCGAGCGCCCGGCGACGACCGCCGCGAGCTTCGTTCCCCACCCCTTCGCAAGCGAGCCGGGGGCCCGCATCTATCGCACCGGGGACCTGGCCCGCATCCGGGACCACGGCGAGATCGAGGTGCTCGGCCGCCGCGACCGCCAGGTCAAGCTGCGGGGCTTCCGGATCGAGCTCGAGGAGATCGAGGCCGTCCTCGCCCGGCACCCGGCGGTCCGCGAGAGCGCGGTCGTGGCCACCGAAGACGCGACCGGGCACCCGCGGCTCGTCGCCTACGTGGTGCCTGCCCGGCGCCAGCGCGCGAGCGATTCCGGCAAGCCGGCAAAGCGGCTCTACCCGCTCCCCAACGGCCTTTCGATCGCCCACCAGAACCGCAACGAGACGGAGTACCTCTACGAGGAGATCTTCGACAAGAGCCTCTATCTGCAGCACGGGATCGCCCTCCCCGCGGAGGCCTGCGTCTTCGACGTCGGTGCCAACATCGGGATGTTCAGCCTCTTCGCCGCCGAGCGCTCGCCGGGCGCGCGGATCTACGCCTTCGAGCCGATCCGGCCCATCTACGAGGATCTCCGCGCCAACCTCGAACGCTACGTGCCGGGGGCGCGGGTGTTCAACTTCGGCCTCGCGAGCGTCGAGCGCGAGGAGGTGTTCACCTACTTCCCGCGCTATTCGATGATGTCGGGGCAGCGCTCCTACGCCGATCCCGAGTACGACCGCGAGGTGGTCAAGGCGTTCCTCGCCAACGAGCAGGGACAGCTCGATGCACTGGCTCCGGCGACGCCTGCCGCCCGGGAGGACGGGGCCGAGCTCCTCCGCCAGGCCGACGACCTGCTGCGCCTGCGCTTCGAGGGCGAGGCCGAGCCCAGCCGCCTCCTCCGCCTCTCCCGGGTCTTCGCGGACGAGAAGATCGAGCGGGTCGACCTGCTGAAGATCGACGTGCAGCGCGCCGAGCTCGACGTCCTTTTGGGGATCGACGAGGCGGACCGCGGCAAAATCGACCAGATCGTCATGGAGGTCCACGACCGCCCGGGAGCCGCGACCGCCGGCCGGCTCTCGGAGATCACCCGGCTGCTGACCGAAAGCGGCTACGAGGTGGTGAGCGAGCAGGACCCGCTGCTCGCCGGGACCGACCGCTACAACCTCTACGCCTGGCTCCCCGCCTTTCGCCAGTCCGCCCGCTTCCGGACCCCGGTCGTCACGGTCGGGCTCACCGCCGATCCCGATCCCGCTCTCGCTCCCGTCTCGCCCGAGAGCCTCCGCGAGTTTCTCCGCCCGAGCCTCCCCGAGTACATGGTGCCCACCGCCTTCGTCCTCCTCGACGGGTTGCCGCTCACCAGCGGCGGCAAGGTCGACCACCGCGCCCTGCCGGCCCCCGAAACCGCCAGCACGAGTCCCTCGGCGGTCGCCCCGCGCGCCCCGCGAACGCCGCGGGAGCGGATCCTGACCGAAGTCTGGGCCGAGGCCCTGGGCCTCACGAGTGTCTCTGTACTGGACAATTTCTTCGACCTGGGCGGCGACTCCATCCGGAGCATCCGGGTGCGCGCGCTCGCCCAGCAGCGCGGCGTCCTCTTCAGCGCCGCGGACCTCCTCGAGAGCCAGACGATCGAAGAGCTCGCCCGGCGGGCCGCCGGCCCCGAGGGGACCGCGGAGAACGCGGAGAACGCCGAGGAGCCCGCGGCGACGGCGCCCTTCGCGCTTCTCGCCCTTCTCGCCGAAGACGATCGCGAGCGGCTCCTCGCGAGGGCGACGGCGGCGGGAAGCATTGCGGGAGACATTGAGGACGCCTATCCCCTCGCTCGTCTCCAGGCCGGGATGCTCTTCCACAGCGCCGCCGACCCGGAGGGGACGGCCTACCACAACGTCAACAGCCTCCACCTGCGGGCGCCGTACGACGAGGAACGCCTGCGCCAGGCGATCGCCGGCCTCCTCGCGCGTCATCCGGTCCTCCGCACCGCCTTCGACCTCACCTCCTACGGGGAGCCGCTGCAGCTGGTCTTCCGTCACCCGGACCTCCCGCTCACGATCCACGACCTCCGGCACCTGGACGAGGCGGGGCAGGAGCGGTTTCTCGACCAGGTTCTCGTCGACGAACGGCAACGCCCGTTCGACTGGAGCCGGGCCCCCCTCGTGCGTTTCGCCGTCCATCGCCGCGGCCCGGACACCTTCCAGCTCACCTGGGCCGAGCACCACGCCATCCTCGACGGTTGGAGCCTCGCCTCGATGGTGACCGAGCTCCTCCGCGACTACCTCTCACCCGGGGAGAAGCGGACGGACCCCGTGCCGGCCGTCGCCTTCCGCGACTTCATCGCCCAGGAGCGCCGGGCCCTGAGCGACTTGAGCCTCCGCCGGTTCTGGTCCGACCGCCTCGCCGAGGCCGTCCCCACGAGCCTGCCGCGGGCGCCACACCCGGGACCGGTCCCGGCCGGCCGGCAGATGCGCGCCCACGAGGAATCGCTCCCCCCGGCTTTCGTCTCAGGGCTGCGGGAGCTGGCCCGGAAGGCCGGGGCGCCGCTCAAGAGCGTCCTCTTAGCCGCCCATCTCCGCGTCCTCGCCGCGGCGAGCGGCCGGACCGACGCCTTGACCGGCCTGGTCACCAATGCCCGACCCGAGGTCGAGGGGGGCGACCGGTTGTTCGGGCTCTTCCTCAATTCCCTGCCCTTCCACCTGCGATTGGATGGCGGCAGCTGGCTGGATCTCGTCCGGGAGACCTTCCGGGCGGAGCAGGAGGTGCTCCCCTATCGCCAGTACCCGGTGGCGGAGATCACGGAGATCACCCGGCAGCGCGGCGGTGGGCCGCTCTTCGAGACGCTCTTCAACTACACCCATTTCCACGTCCTCCGCGAAGTCCTCGCCCTCCCCGGGCTCGCAGTCCTCGGCCGGCGGTCGATCGTCGTCGACCTCGGCCTCACCCTGGTGACCGACTTCAGCCTCTCCCCGGAGGCGAGCCTCGATCTGCACCTGGCCTACGACGCCCGGGTGCTCCCCCGGCACCAGATCGAGGCGCTCGCCGGGGCCTACCGGCGGGCCCTCTCCGCCATGGCGGAGACCCCGGCGGCGTCCTACGAGGCGAGCCTCCTGCTCTCCGAGGCCGAGCGCCAGCAGCTCCTGATCGAATGGAACGACTCCGGGGAAGATCCCTCTGGCGGCTCGCGGCTGCACCGCCTCTTCGAGCAGCAGGCCGCGCGGACCCCTCAGGCGACCGCCGTCCTCGCACCGGGTGGGCGGCTCACCTACGCCGAGCTCCAGGCCCAGGCGAACCGCCTCGCCCACCGGCTGCGGGGGCTCGGGATCGGGCCGGAGAAGCGGGTCGGGATCAGCCTCGACCGGACCCCGGGGATGGTGATCGCCGTCCTCGCCGTCCTCAAGGCGGGGGGCGCCTACGTGCCGCTCGATCCCACCCTGCCGGCCGAGCGGCTGGAATCCCTCGTGCGGGATGCCGGGCTCGCCCTGTGGATCACTTCCCTGGAATGGGCGGAGGGACGCTCCGGCGGCTCCCTGCCGCGCCGGCTCGATCCCGCCCGGGAAGACCTCTCCGGCGAGAGCGCCGACGATCTGCCGGGGACGATGCGAGAGGAGATGGACGGCGAGAACCTCGCCTACGTCATCTATACCTCGGGCTCGACCGGACAGCCGAAGGGGGTGGCGATCGCCCACCGGAGCGCCGTCGCCCTGGTCTCCTGGGCGGTGTCGTTCTTCTCGCCGTCCCGCCTCGCCGGGGTCCTCGCCGCGAGCGGCCTGGGCTTCGACCTCGCGGTCTTCGAGATCTTCGCGCCGCTCGCCTGCGGCGGCGCCGTCGTCCTCGCCGAGCACCTCCTGGAGCTCCCCACCCTCCCCACCGCCGGGGCGGTCACCCTGCTCAACACCGTCCCCTCCCTGCTCCAGGAGCTGCTCCGCGAGGGCGACCTGCCGGCCGGGATCACGACCGTCACCCTGGCGGGCGAGGCCCTCCCCCAGGAGCTCGTCGACCGCCTCTTCGAATGCACCGCGGTCCGGGAGGTCTACAACCTCTACGGCCCCTCCGAGGACACGACGTTCTCGACTTTCGCGCGCCAGGCCCCGCGCCTGGCTCGAGGAGCCCCAGGAGCGCCGCCGCCCATCGGCCGTCCCCTTCCCGGCACATCCGTCTTCCTCCTCGATGCGCACCTCGTCCCGGTTCCGGCCGGCGTCGCGGGCGAGCTGTTCCTCGGCGGCCGGGGGTTGGCGCGCGGCTATCTCCATCGACCCGAGCTGACCGCGGAGCGCTTCGTGCCCAGCCCGGGAGGTGGCGCGCCGGGCGATCGTCTCTACCGAACGGGCGACCTGGCGCGCTACCGTCCCGACGGCCAGCTGGAGTTCCTCGGGCGTCTCGACCAGCAGGTCAAGCTCCGCGGCCTGCGCATCGAGCTCGGCGAGATCGAGGCCGCCCTCACCGCCCACCCGGCGATCCGCGCCGCCGCCGTGGCGGTCGCCGGCCAAGGCTCCCACGCCCGCCTGGTGGCCTATGTCGTCGATGCCGTCGCGACCGGAGAATCGCCGACCCCGCCCGACCGGCTGCGGGATTTCCTCCGCCAGCGGCTGCCCGAGCCCCTGGTGCCGGCGCACTTCGTTCCCTTGGCCGCCCTGCCGCTTACCTCCCGCGGCAAGCTCGATCGCGCGGCCCTGCCCGCCGTGGAGGCTCAGGCGACCGCGAGCCGGGCGCCCTTCTGCGCCCCGCGCGACCGGCTGGAGATCGACCTCGCCCAGATCTGGGAAGAGCTTTTGAACATCGCGCCGATCGGGGTGCGAGACGACTTCTTCGCGCTCGGCGGCCACTCGATCCTCGCTCTCCGCCTGATGGTCCAGGTGCGCCAGCGCTTCGGCTCGCCGCTCCCGATGGCCGAGCTGCTGCGCCATCCCACGATCGAGTCCCTGGCGATGGCCCTCCGCGCGCCCCGCGCCCCCCGAGAGACGGGCGCCGCCTCGTCCTTGGTGACGGTGCAACCGCGCGGGAGCGCCCGGCCGCTTTTCGCGGTCCACCCCATCGGCGGCAACGTCCTCTGCTACTACGGGCTCGGACGCGAGCTGGCCGGGAGCCGGCCGCTCTACGCATTCCAGGCGCGCGGGCTCGAAGGCGAGGAGAGCCCCCTCCGCCGGATCGAGGACATGGCGGCCCGCTACGTCGAGGAGCTCGAAGCCTCAGACCCCGAAGGCCCCCACCTCCTCCTCGGCTGGTCGATGGGCGGGGTGGTCGCCTTCGAGATGGCCCGCCAGTTGGAGCAGCGGGGGCAAAAGGTCGCGCTCCTCGCTCTCCTCGACGCCCCGGCGCCGCCCCCCCCGGGAGCGCCGCCACTCGCCCTCGAAGTCGATCCCCTCCACCTCTTCGCTCGCGAGCTCGGCCTCGCCGGCGCCGCGGAAGAGCCCCGGCCCTCGACGCCCTCGATGCTGGAGCTGCCGGAGATGGCGGTCCGGCTCCAGCGACTCCTCGAACAGGCGAAGAGCGCCGGTCTCCTGCCCCCCACGGCGGAGATGCCGGAGATCCAGCGCGCGTTCGACGTCTTCGTCGCCAACCTGCGCGCCCTGGAGGCCTACCGGCCGGAGGCCGTCGCTTCCTGCGAGATCATCCTGTTCCGTGCCGACGATGCGGAGGGAATGGCCCCCAGAGACCTCGGGTGGAGCCGCTGGACGGGCGGTGGCGTCGAGGTCGTCCCGGTGCCGGGAGATCACTACACCTTCCTTCAGGAAGGCCACCTCCGCGAGCTCGCCGAACGGCTGGAAGCCCGCGTCCAGGCCGCATTGACCGGAGTCGCTTCGCCAAGTAACGTACCCGGAACCCCAACCCTGCAACCGACCGTGGAGGCCGTGCCATGAAGAAGATGAAGAAAGCCCTCAAGCTCAACCGCGAGACCCTCGTCCACCTGGATCAGACCGACGTCCTGGACGTCGCGGGAATGTCGGTGACGCGGTTGAAGAACCAGTGCATCACGCAGGTCGCCACGCTCTGCTCGTGTCACGTGGTGAACACGCACTGCATCGAGTGAGCCCGCGTTCACCTCCCGAGCCTGAGATTGCACGCGCACGCGCCCGGAGAAGCCGGGCGCGTTTTCTTTTGGGGGACTAAAGCTAAAACCCTTCCAACAGATCGCTCACCATCGTCTGCGCGAACCGCTTCGCCGCTTTTTCGAGCGCGATGTTCTCCTGGTCGAAGTAGCCCGTGTTCGAGACCTCGACGGGGTAGCTCTCGCGGAAGTTGTAGCGTTCGTTCTGCCACAGGACCTGCTCTTTGCCCACCCGCTTGAAGAGGATGGAGGCGGTGATCGAGATCTCGTACTGGGTGGCGCGGCCGCTGTTGTCGAAGGTGACCGGGTTGGCGCCGAAGCCGACCACCGATCCCGAGATCTCGGCGTCCGCTCCGATCTCGCTCCCCACCACCGAGAAGCGCTGACGGTTGACCAGCTCGTCGGCGATGGCGCGGGTCAGGAACTGCTCCGCCTGGGTCCGCGCCGTCTTGTTCTTCGAGCGGTTTCAAGTAGACCGAGTGGATGTCGGCCGGCAGGTTGCTGCCGCGGCCGACCAGGCCGTAGCCGCAGCCGGCGAGGCTCGCTGCCAGGGCGAGAGCGACGACCGCCAGGACGAGCGAGAGGGCGGGGGCGAGCGATTTCCTTCTCATGCGGACCTCCGGGTGACCAGGTTGACGAGGCGGCCGGGAACGACGACGGCCCGCGCGAGCTCTCTGCCGGCCAGGAACTCCTGGACCTTGTCGCTCGCCAGAGCGGTGTCCTTCACCTCCTGCTCCGGCGCTTCGGCGTCGACCTCGATGCGGTCGCGGAGCTTGCCGTCGACCTGCACCACCAAGGTGATGCGGTCGCGGCGGAGCTTCGCTTCGTCGTAGGTCGGCCAGCTCGATTCGAGCAGAGTCTCGACATGGCCGCGCTTTTCCCACAGCTCTTCCGTGATGTGCGGCGCGAGCGGGTGGAGCAGTTGGACCAGAGTGTCGAACGTCTCCTCGCAAAGCAAGCGCGACGCCGTCTTCTCGTCGAGCGCCCGGGTGAGGGCGTTCAGAAGCTCCATGAGCGAGGCGACCGCCGTGTTGTAGGAGAAGCGTTCCATGCTCTGCGTCACCTTCTGGATGGCGAGGTGGCGCTGGCGTTCGAGCTCGGCCTCGGTGGGCGCCGGGGCGATGGGCGGCGCCTCGGGGAGGCGCTCGGCGCTCCGCCAGAGGCGGTTCAAGAAGCGGTTGGCGCCGGCGACCGCCTCGTCGCTCCACTCCGCCTCCTTCTCGGGCGGCCCGATGAAGAGGGTGTAGACGCGCTCGGTGTCCGCCCCCATGTGATCGATGAGGACGTCCGGCGAGACCGTGTTGCCGCGCGACTTCGACATCTTCTCCACCCGGCCGGTCTTCTCCGAGAAACGGGTGATCATCCCCTGGTTGAAAAGGTTGGTGAACGGCTCCTCGAAGCCCACCATGCCGAAGTCGTGGAGGACCCGGCAGAGGAAGCGCGAGTAGAGCAGGTGCAGGATGGCGTGCTCGATGCCGCCGATGTACTGATCGATCGGCGCCCAGCGGTTCACCACCTCGGGGTCGAACATGCGGCTGGCATCGCGCGACGAGAGGAAGCGCAGGTAGTACCACGAGCTGTCGACGAAGGTGTCCATGGTGTCGGTCTCGCGGCGCGCCGCGCCGCCGCACTGGGGGCAGGTCGTCTCGACGAACGCCTTGGAGCGCGACAGCGGATTGCCCTCGCGGCCGGTGAACTCGACGTCGTAGGGCAGCTCGACGGGGAGTTGGTCGTCGGGCACCGGCACCGCGCCGCATTTCTCGCAATAGACGATGGGGATGGGCGTCCCCCAGTAGCGCTGGCGGGAGATCAGCCAGTCGCGCAGGCGGTAGACCACCTGGCGCCGGCCGAAGCCCTCGGCCGCCATCCAGTCGACGAACTTCGTGATCGTCGCCTCACCGTCGGGCAGGCCGTCGAACGGCGCGGCGTTTTTGATCACCCCCTGGTGGAGGATCGGCTCGGTCAAGCTCGCCGGATCGATATCGGCGCCTCCCGGGGTCTCGGCCCCTTCCGGGTGATAAACCAGGCGGACCGGCAGCCCCTCCTGGCGGGCGAAAGCGAGGTCGCGGACGTCGTGGGCGGGGACCGCCATGATGGCGCCGGTGCCGTACTCGGGGAGCACGTAGTTGGCGAGCCAGATGGGGATCGCCTCGCCGGTCGCCGGATTGATCGCGGTCTTCCCGGTGTCGCGGCCCTCCTTGGGGGTCTCCTCCGCCGAGCGCTGGATGCGCGGGGTGTTGCGCACGGCCTCGATCCAGACCTCGATCGCCGTCCGCCCCGGGTGGTCGGCGATCAGCCGGGCGGTCCATGGGTGCTCGGGCGCCAGGACGAGGAAGGTGGCGCCGTGGATCGTGTCCGGCCGGGTCGAGAAAACCGTCAGCCGGTCGGACCTAGCCTTCTCGGAGAGTGCGAAGTGGATCTCCGCCCCTTCCGAGCGGCCGATCCAGTTGCGCTGCATGGTCTTGACCTTCTCCGGCCAGCCGGGGAGCTCGTCCAGGCCGGTGAGCAGGCGCTCGGCGTAGTCGGTGATGCGGTAGAACCACTGCTCCAGATCCTTCTGGACGACCGGCGTGCCGCAGCGCTCGCAGGCGCCGTCCACCACCTGCTCGTTGGCGAGCACGGTCTGGCAGCTCGGGCACCAGTTGACCGGCGCCTTCTTCTTATAGGCGAGGCCCTTCTCCAGCAGGCGCAGGAACAGCCACTGGTTCCAGCGGTAGTAGTCCGGGTTGCAGGAGGCGATCTCCTTCGACCAATCGTAGAGGATGCCCCAGCGCCTGAACTGCTCCTTCATGACCTTGATGTTGGCGAGCGTCCAGTCGCGCGGATGGACGCCGCGCTGGATGGCGGCGTTCTCGGCGGGCAGGCCGAAGGCGTCCCAGCCCATGGGGTTCAAGGCCCGCTTGCCGTGCATGCGGAGGTAGCGGAAGAGCGCGTCGCCTAAGATGTAGTTGCGGCCGTGCCCGACGTGCAGACGGTCCCCCGACGGGTAGGGGAACATCATCAGCATGTAGTACTTGTCGCGCGCCTGGCGCAGATCGGTCTCGGCGATCCGGTGCTTCTCCCAGCGATCCTGCCATTTGGCCTCGATGGCCTTGTGATCGTAATGGCTGCTCATGGTCCCTCTCCGCGTTCGCCGCGTCTATCCCACTTGAACAAGGCCCTATTTCAGGGGGTTCCCGCCGGGTTGTCCTGGGCTCGCCCGGTCCCAGGTCGCGGGTCCGGCTCGGGGACGGCCATGATATCCCAGGCGGCAGCCGAGGGAGAGAGAGGCCGAGCGCCCCGCCCGGCCGGGGGGCCACTTCGGAGAGGGAGCCGGGGGGGCGGCGGAAAGCCGCCCTACCCGACGGGATAGATCGCGCTGACCACCACGTTCGTCGTGACGGAGCTCCCCGGGGCGAGAGAGACGAAGAGCTGGACCGCGGTGACTCCCGTGGCAGGCAAGGTGACCTGGTCGAAAAGGCTGACCGAGCCCTGCCCCTTGGCGACGGTCACGGTCTTCTGCGTCGGGGTGAGGGAATTGCCGCTCTGGTCTTCAAGCACCAGGCGGAGAGTGCCGGTGCTCGCGGTCTCGAGGTCGTAGGCGACGGAGAGAGTAAACGTGACCGAGCTCCCCGGAGCGAGGTCGGCACCGGCGCTCGGACTGAGACTGGTGACCGTGATGATGTCGCCCTGGTTCTGGGAAGGCGACCGGCCGCTACAGCCGGCGAGGACGCTGAGCAAGCTGAGGGATACGCCGAGCAACAACGATCTGTACATCCTGGGCATAGGGCCTTCTCTCCATCCGGAGGTTGGTCGCGAGCCATGATACCGCAGAGGGGGAAGGGACGGGAGACGCAAGGGCTCGGAACGCTACGATTTCAGGTATTGCCGCTCCCGGAGCGCCACCCGCAAGAGCGCCTCCTCTCCGGCGAGGTCGAGGCTCCGCGCGTAGGCGTCGAGATCGTCCGGCACCGGCCTTAAGAGGCGCTCCTCGAAATACCAGCGCCAGAGGTCCGGCAGGGGCAGGTCGCAGTCTTCGAGGGAGGGGTTGTCGAGACCGCGGGCGGCGAGGGCCTTCTGCTTGTCGCGCGCCCGGGCGGCCAGGGCGGCGTAGTCGCCGCTCTCCCGCAGGCGGTCGTGGAGGTGGCGTCCGAGGTCCGGCGCGGCGAACGCCTGGGTGCGGCCGGCGAGCGACCCGTCGCGCACCAGGCGGAAGAGCCCTTCGGGGGTGAGCCCCTGCGCCGCCAGCCAGGCCGCCAGGGCCTCCGGCTCGTGAAGGCCCCTCACGCGCCGGAAATCTTCGACCTTCTCGGCGAGCGCCTCGGGGGGAAGGGCGAGGCCGTGGAGGCGCGCCACCTCCAGGCCGAGGGCGCGGCCGAGCGCCCGTTCGCGTTCGATCCGGTAGCGCTCGCCGTCGTGGCGCAGCTCGTCGAGCAGAGCGTCGGGGGGAAAGGTGTCGGCTCCGGCGTCCGTGTCGAGAGGCCGCGATCCCGCCTGGCGCCGGGCCTCCTCCCAGCCGTCGGTGTGCTGGAAGCGGAAGCTCACCTGCTTGGGCCCGGGCTCGCTCTCCCGCCGGGAGGCGAGATGCGCGAGGAGAGCGCGGGCGTCGGCGCGCTTCTGGTCGACCCGACCATCCGGGAGCCAGGCGCGGAGCGCGGTGATCTCCCGGGTCTCTAGAGTCTCCGGAGCCTCCGGGGACTCAGAGGCTTCCGCCGCCTCCCGGAGCAGCCCGGCCCAGCTCCGGTGGGGATAGAAGGTCGACTTGGCGCGCGCCAGAAGCTCCCGCCGGGTCCCCTCCCCCACCACCCCGGCCTCGACCGCCGCCTTCAAGGTGAAGCGGATATTGACCATCGCCTCCGAGATCGCCCGGTAGCCGGAGGCGGCCGGGCCGTGGGCGATCGTCACCTCGTCGTCGTCGGTCAGCTCGCCGTTTTGAAAGGCGGCGAAGACCTCCCCGATCCCCTCCATGCCGAAGGGGGCGAGCTCGGCGGCGCGGAGGGCGCCCATGCTGGCGGCTCCGAAGACGTGGATGCCTTCCGCAAGCGCCCAGAGGATCTCCTTGTGCCAGACCGCCGGCACCCGGCCGAAAAAGCCGTCGACGATCGCGATCCCCCACGGACGCTCGCGGGTGGCGCGATAGACGTCCCCCTGGGAGACCGGCGGCAGGAAGACGGCGTCCAAGAGCGTCTTCCCTTCCTCCGGCGGTAGGGTGGGGCCGGTGAAGACGAAGATCCCGCCGGGACTCATCGACGCGAGGCCATGGCCGCGGCGACCGCCAGGGCGCGCGGTCCGGGCTTGAAGCCGGGGACGGCGGCGAAGGTTTCGAGACCGGGGACGATCACCCGGGCGACCGGGATGCCCAAGCCCTCCTGGGTGAGGTCGACCGCCACCACCTGGCTAAGACCGGCCGCCGCCAGCCGGTCGAGGAGCCAGCGGAGGTCCGCGTCGAAGCTCGCGCTCTCGAAGGTCGGCGCCTGGCGGAAGCTCCGCGGGGCGGCGCTCTCCGGGGCGGGCCGGCAGCCCTCCTCGATCTCGGCGCGCAGGCGGTTTACGACGTCGGGGCTTCGGGAGAGCGCGTATTGGGCTCGCGCCATGTCGTCGCGCGCTCCGGCGATCGACGTCAGCCGGCTCTGGGCGGCCTCGGTGAGGGCACGGAGGAGGGCCACCTCGCGGGCCGGATGGCAGCCCATCCCGGCGCTCGCCCCCACGGCGTAGAAAGGCGCGGGATCGCGGTCGAGGATCATCGACCGGAAGGCGGCAACGCCCAGGTCGGAGGTGATCTCCCAGACCGCCACGGCGATCCCGGCGCGCTCGTAAATGTCGAGGACGGCCCGGCACGCGGGATCGTCGACCGTCCCGAGATCGACCCGGGTGCGCCACCGCGCCGCCGCGCCGCCCAGCTCCCAGAGGGTCCAGGCGTCGCGCTCGATCACCTCGCAGAGGCCGTGGCAGAGAGCTTCCAGGAGATGGTTGCCGGAGGCGAGGCCGTTCGAGGTCAGGGGGAAGCAGCCGCTCCCCGGCGGCAGGGGGAGCGTGCAGTTGAGATGGACGCTCTCGTAGGGCACCCACAGGGTCTCGCCGCCGCTGCCGATATCGGTGGACAGGAGATCGATCCCGGCGATCCAGAGGAGCCGCAGGTCGTCGTTGAAGGCGCTCGCCGCGAGCCGCGGCAGGGCGGCGACGTCGGCCATCCGGTGGGTGAAGCGGAGCTCGTTTAAGCTGGCGAATTTAAGCGGCAGGGTGATCCGCTCGGCGTGGTAGAGCTCCGCCGCCTCCATGAGGCCGGAGGCGCGCGCGGCCGCCAGGTCGAGCCCCTTGCCCTGGGACACCGAGAGCGACCGCGCGTTCGGCCGGCAGACCATCACGACGGGAAGGCCGATCGAGTCGAGGCCGGTGACGTCGGCGACCCGGGTGATCCCCAAAACCGGGAGAAGCCGGGCGAGGCGCGCCGTCGTCGCCTCCGGCGCGATCGTGCGATGCGTACCGGCGCGAAAGCCCTTGGGCGTCGAGCTCCCCGCACCCGGCAGGTCGGCGGCGACGTCCTACTCCTCGGGCGGTTTGACCGCGTTCTGGTTGAACACGGTAATCCAGATGTCCGTGTTCGCCGTCAGACCCTGCGCTTTGAAGTGCTCCGGGGTGATCGTTCCGTGCTGCTGGTCGGCGGCCAGCTTCTGGGCCGGCTCGTGGGCCGGGTGACTGGGATCCATCTTGTGCGCCTGGAGATCGTCGTGCGAGAGGTGATAGAGGTTACCGTCGTCGCCGGCGATGATGACCGCTTTCTTGGCCTGGGGATTGGACTGATCAGCCATGGTATACGTTCCCTCCCTGGCGGCCCGAAGGCACGCCCAGATCGATCATGGACAGGTATGACAAAAACATAACACAGGAACGGAGAACGCTCAAGGAGGATTTTCAATCCGCTCGCAGCCACGTTTGAGCTGCAGCGCTCCGGAGCTACGAGCAGGAATCGAGAAGGGAACGGGCTTCCAGGAAATCGAGATCCTCGCGGCCTCGGTCCAGGCCGGCGCAGAGCGGCTCGAGCAGACTCCTCGTCTCCGCCGCCCGGCCGCACCCATGGAAGAGGCGGCCGAGGCTCACGGCGGCGCGCAGCTCGAGCCCTTTGTCGCCCGTGACGCGGGCGGCCGCGAGGGCGCTCTCGAAGCTCTCCCGGGCCTCCTCCGCGAGCTCCGCGACGAGGGCGAGCTCGCCCTTCAGCCGATGCAGCTCCGGCTTCCAGAAGAACCGACCGCCGATGCTCTCGACCAGGGCGAGCGCCTCGGTCAGGGTACCGCGGGCCTCGTCGAGCCGGCCCCGGCGGGCGTAGGCCTCGACCAGCTTGGAGAGGAAATTCATCTCCGACAGCCGGGCGCCGGCGGCGCGGCAGGCGGCGATCCCTTCGAGAACCCGCTCCAACCCCTCTTCCTCTCCCGCCTCGACCTCCGCCCAGCCGAGTTGCACCTTGCCGTGCGTCGTCAGGTGGAAGCCCTTCTCCTGCGAGAGGGTGAGGAGGTCGCCGGCCAGCTCGCGGACGACCGCGCTCTCCCGCCGCAGGCTGTGCACCACGGCCGCCGAGGAGAGCGCGTCCGCCAGGCTGTAGGCGTGGCCGCTCGCCCGCGCCATGGCGATCGCCTCGGCGCAGCGCTCCCGCGCCCGCACCGGATCGCCCAGGTGCCAGAGGACGATGCCGGAGATGGCGAGCGAGGTCACCGCCACGTCGAGGCCGGTGATCAGGGTCGAGGAGCGGTCGCGGTCCGGCGAGTCGAGGGCCAAGCCGCTCTCGAAATGCCTCAAGGCGGCTTCGAACTCGCCCAGGAAGAAGAGCGGCAGCCCGACGACGAAATGACCCTCGAAGAGAAGGCCGCGGTCGCCGCGTCCCTCGGCCAGACGCATCATCCGCTCTCCGAGGTCCAAGGCGGTGGTGAGCGCCACCCGGACGAGGTAGAAGGACCACAGGCCGCGGAGCATCCAGAAGAGCTGCGGGGTGTCGCCCAGGCGCTCGCAGAGCTCCTGCGCCCGGGCATAGTTGGCCTCGACCTGCGGCACGGCGAAGCCGCGGGTCGAGACCAGGGCCGGCCCGAGGACGGTGCGGAGCGCCAGCTCCTGGCGGTCGCGCTCGGCTCCCGCTGGCAGGGTGTCGAGGAGGGCGAGACCGCGCTCCAGGTGGCCAATCGCCTCCAGGTTGGCGGAGCGCTCGCCGGCCCGCTTCCCGGCCTGCAGCCAGTAGGGGATCGCCCGCTCGGTGAAGCCCGCCTCGGTGTAGTGATGGGCGAGGATCTCGGGGCGCGCCTCGCCGGTCGCCAGGCGGCGCTCGAGGGCGGCGGCGATCCGCTGGTGGTACTGCTGCCGGGCGCTTTTGAGGAGCGAGCCGTAGGCGGCGTCCTGGATGAGGGCGTGCTTGAAGACGAACGTCGCCAGCGGCGGCACCCCGCGCTGGTAGAGGAGCTCGGCGGCGACCAGCTGGCCGAGCTCGCGGCTCAGGGTCTCGCCGTCGAGCGAGCAGACCTCCAGCATGATCTCCCAGCTGAACTCGCGGCCGATCGCGGCTCCCATCTGCACCACCTCGCGGACCGCGGCCAGGCGGTCGAGGCGGGCCATGAGCGAGTCCTGGAGCGAGCTCGGGATGGCGAGCGGCGGCAGCGGGCCGGCGAGGGCGTAGTGGTCGCCGCGCTCGACGAGGAGTCCCGAGGCGAGCACCATCTTGGTCAGCTCCTCGACGAAGAGTGGCACCCCGTCGGTCTTTTCGACGACCTGGCGCTCGACCTCCGCCGGCAGCCGCTTGCCGGCGGTCACCCCGAGGATCAGCGCCTCGGCCTCGGTGTCGCTCAGGCGGTCCAGGGTGATCTGGGTGAGATGGGCCCGTGGACCCCAGGGCGGATCGTAGGTCGGCCGGAAGGTGAACAGGTTGAACAGGCGGACCGTCGGCCCCTGGTGGAGGAGGAGGTCGAGCAGGTCGAGGGTCGAGGGGTCGACCCAGTGCAGGTCCTCGACGACGAAGACGACCGGCCCGTCCGCCGCCATGGCGAGGAGGAGGGCGACCAGGGTCTCCAGGGTGCGTTCCTTCTGGCGCTGGGCGGTGAGACCCAGGGGGGCGTGGCCCGGCGGCGCGGCGAGACCGAGGAGGAGGGTGAGGAGCGGCACCGCCTCGGACGGCAGCCCATAGCGGCCGAGCAGGGTCGCCACCTTTCCCGCCTTCGCCGCCGCGTCGTCCTCCGCCTTGAAATCGCAGAGGTCGGTGAGCAGCTCGATGATCGGGGCGAGAGCGCTCCCCTGGTGGAACGGGGAGCAGCGGCAGATCAGCCACTCGTGCCGCTCGGCCTTGGCGTGCTCCTTGAGCATCTGCACCAGCCGCGACTTGCCGATCCCCGGCTCGCCGGAGAGGAGGACGGTCTGGCCGCGCCCCGCCCGCACCCGCTCGAAGCAGCGCAGAAGGACCGCGAGATCCTGCTGCCGGCCGACCAGGGGGGTGAGACCGCGGGTCACCGCCAGCTCGAAGAGGGTGCGGACGCCGCTCTCCTGGAGGACGCGGTAGATCTCCATCGGCCGCGAGACGCCCTTCAAGACATGCGGCCCCAGGGTCTGGCAGACGAAAAAGCCGTGAACCAGGGGGAAGGTGGCGTCGGAGACCACCACCGTGCCGGGCTCGGCCAGGCTCTGCAGGCGGGCGGCGACGTTCGGCGCCTGCCCGAGGGCCAGGCGCTCGCGGGTGTCGCCGGTCCCCATCTGCCCCGCCACCACCCTGCCGGTGTGGATGCCCACCCGCACCGCGAGGCGGATCCCGCGCTCCGCCTCCAGGTGGCGGGAGAGAGTCTCGACGGCGGCGACGATCCCCAGGCCGGTGTGGACGGCGCGCTGAGGGTCGTCCTCGTGCGCCACCGGGAAACCGAAGTAGACGAGGAGGCCGTCCCCCAGGTACTGCGCGGTGTGCCCCTCGTAGCGCTCGACGACCGCCGCCGAGACCGTCTGGTACTCGCGGACGACGTCTCTGAGCTCCTCGGGGTCGAGCCGCTCGGAGAGCGCCATCGAGTCGACGACGTCGCAGAAGAGGACGGTGAGCTGGCGGCGCTCGGCCGCCGGCTCGATCTCGCGGCTCACCGAGCGCTCGGAGGTCGGCGGCCGCTCGGGGAAGAGAATGGAGAGCGGGCTCGTGGGGCGGGTCGGACCCGCCGGCGGCGCCGGCTCCGCTCCCGGCGAGCCCGGCGAGGCTGAGGCGGGCGAGGCGGCCGCGTCCAGCGGGCAGCCGCACTCGCCGCAGAACTTGAAGCCGTGGGGGTTCTCGAAGTGGCAGCGCGGGCAGCCGTTCTTGAGCGCGGAGCCGCACTTGCCGCAGAACTTCATCCCGGCGGGATTCTCGAAGAAGCAGACCGCGCACTGCACTCTTATCGCCGCTCCAGGCCGTTGCTCGGCCGGTCGAGGATCATCGTGCCGCTCGCCTTCTCGCCCAGGCCCAGCCGCTCGATCAGGGCCACGAAGCGCGGCTCCTCCCGCAGGCCGTCGAAGACCGGGCGGACGCCGATCCAGGCGAGGTCGGCGGCGCGCTCCTCGCAGGCCCGTTCGAGCCAGGTGAGGGCCGCCTCGCCCTCCCCGAGGGCGGCGTGGACGCTCGCCACCAGGGCCGGCGAGACGTAGGTCTCCTCGCCCCGCCGGGCGAGCCCGGCGAGCACCTGCCGCGCCTCCTCCGGCCGGCCGGCCACGGCGTAGGCCTGGCCGAGGGCGGCCTCGACCTCCACCGAGACGGGCGACAGCTCGCGGGCCGTCGTGATCGCCGCCACCGCCTCGTCGCCGCGGCCGAGGGCGGCCAGGGCTTGGCCGCGGAAGAGGTGGGCCATGGCGAAGCGGGGATCGATCTCCAGGGTCCGCTCGTAGGCGAGAACGGCCTCCTCGGGGCGCCGGGCGTAGTAGGAGAGGAGCCCCAGGCTGGCGTTGATGGCGAGCGACAGCGGGTCGAGCTCGCGGGCGACTTTAAGCTCCTGGGCGGCCTCCTCGAAGCGTCCCAGAGGGGTGAGGAAGTTGATCGCGTACCAGTGGTGGGCCGTCGGGTAGTGGGGGTCCAAATCGATCGCCCGCTTGAAGTCGCGCTCGGCGTTCCCCCAGAACCAGTCGTAGACCGCCTCCAGGAAACCGAGCGAGGTGTAGACCTCGGCCGCCCGGTCGTCGATCGCGAGCGCCCGCATGGCCGCCTGCCGCGCCTTCGGCATCACCTCCGAAGGGCGGGCGAAGCCGTAGACCCCGAGGAGGAGGTAGGCGTCGGCTAAACCGGCATAGCCGCGGGCGTAGCCGGGATCGCGCTCGATCGCCTGGTCGAAGTAGGCGACGCTCTTCACCAGCCCCTCGCCGGTCCGCTTGTTCCAGTGGAAGCGCCCCTGGAGGTAGAGGTTGTAAATCTCGAAGTCGGGGGCGGTGGTGCGGGCGGGGAGCGGGCCGAGCTTCCCCACCAGCTCGATCTTCAGGGTCTCGACGATCGTCCCCGCGATCTCGTCCTGGATGGCGAAGACGTCGGTGATCTCCCGGTCGTAGCGGCCGGACCACAGCTGGAACCCCTGGGCGAGGTCGACCAGCTGGGCGGTGATGCGGAGGCGGTTGCCCGACTTCCGGACCCCCCCTTCGAGGGCGGTCTGGACGGAGAGCCGCTCGCGGATCTCGGCCAGGTCCTGGGGCTTGCCCTTCCACTGGAAGGCCGAGGTGCGCGAAGCGACCCGCAGCCCCGGAACCCGGGTGAGGAGGTGGATCAGCTCCTCCGCCATGCCGTCGCAGAAGTACTCCTGGTCGCCCTCCGGGCTCATGTCGACGAAGGGGAGGACGGCGATCGAGGGGCCGCTCGGCTCCGCCGGCAGGGGGGCGCGGAGCGAGAGGGTCGTCGGCAGGTCGCCGCGCCCGTCGTCGGTCAGGTCGGCCATCAGCTCTTCGATCGCCCGATAGCGCTCGTGGAGGTTTTTGAGCAACGCCTTCCTGACCGCGTGCTCGACGTTCGGCGGCACGTCGGCGACGTGGTCGGAGAGCGGCCGCGGCTGGCCGTTCAGGATCTGGTAGAGGACCGCCTGGTCGTTGCCGCCGCGGAACGGCCGCTCGCCGGTCAGCATCTCGTAGAGGACGACCCCGAGCGACCAGACGTCCGTCCGCTGGTCGACCTCCTCGCCGCGGGCGTGCTCGGGGGACATGTAGTCGATCGAGCCCACCACCTTGCCGGTATGGGTGACCCGCGCCGAGCCGGCGAGCCGGGCGATCCCGAAGTCGAGGATCTTGACCAGGCCGTCCTTGGTGATCATGAGGTTCGACGGCTTGACGTCCCGGTGGACGATCCCGGCCCGGTGGGCGCGGGAGAGCCCGCGGCCGGTGCCGAGCGCGATCTCGACCGCCTCGTCGGCCGGCAGCCGGCGGCGCTGGACGAGCCGGCGGTCGAGCGTCTCCCCCTCGTAGAGGGTCATGACGATGAACAGCTGGCCGTCGTCGGTCGAGTCGATCTGGTGGACCGTGCAGGTGTTCGGATGGTCGAGCGCCGAGGCCGATTTGGCCTCGGTCAGGAACCGCTCGCGCGCCTCGGGGTTGGCGGAGAGCTGGGGCGGCAGGAACTTCAGGGCCACAGGGCGGTCGAGCCGCAGGTCCCGCGCCTTGTAGACGACACCCATCCCCCCTCCCCCGAGCTTCTTGAGGATCCGGTAGTGGGAGATGGTCTGGTTGATCATCTTAGGCGCTGAAGGATAACCCAGTCCGCCGCTCTTCCACAGTACGGAGCCGAATTACAGTTGGACCCAGGCTTCGCCCTTCGCTAAGGAATTACGGCCCTTCAGGGATGAAGCATCCCTGAGATTCAGGGCGGCGCAGGCCCTTAGTACGGGCCGCCCATCTCCGTCATCAGCGGCTTGGTCTTGGTGGCGAGGCCCACGCCGTCGCCCAGCGGGAGGAGGGAGGCGCGGAGCTGGGGGTGGATCATGAGGTAGCCGTTGAAGGCGCGCAGAGCGTCGGCCGCCGCGTCGTCCTCCTCCGGCGGCTCGGCCACATGGCCACCCCAGAGGAGGTTGTCGAACACCAGCATCCCTCCCACCCGGACCCGGGGGAGAAGAAAGTCGAGGTAGCGCCGGTACTCGATCTTGACGGCGTCGACATAGGCGAGGTCGACGGGACCGGCGATCTGGGGCAGGATCTCGAGCGCCGGCCCCTCGAGGAGCTCCACCCGGTCCATCACCCCCGCCCGTTCGAGGTAGCCACGAGCGTGGGCGAGGCGTACGGGATCGGTGTCGATCGAGAGCACCCGCGCCTCCGGCGCCCCGCGCGCCAGGCAGAGGGTGCCGTAGCCGATGGCGGTGCCGACCTCGACGATCGTCCTCGCGCCGCTCGCCCGGGCGAGCACTTCGAGCAGCCGGCCCACCTCGGGGTCGGAGATCGGGATGTCCTCGCGCTCCGCCTCCGCCTCCATCTCGGCGAGGATGACGTCCCGCGGCGGGAGGAGGCGTTCGAGGTAGAGCTCCTGTTCACTGCGGAGGATGAGCCCGATGCCGGCTTTCATGACGTTGGACCTCAGGACCCCGGAGCCGGGGCGGTCGGTGTGGTGCTCGTGGCAGGCGCCGCGGGCACCGCGGGGGTGTCGTCTGAAGGCGGGGCCACCGGGCTCCAGGCGACTTTCTGGAGCGCCACCGAGCGCGGCCCGCCGTGCGGGAGGCCGGCCTTCAGGAGATGGAAGTTGGGCCGCAGGCGGACCTCGCAGCTGCCGTCCGCGGCCGCGCCGTCGGTCGGGATGTCGATCTCGTGCACGCCGGAGCCGGAGATGCCGGTCTCGACCCCGTTGCCGCAGGTGCCGCTGACGATGACCGAGGGGGAGTTCGAGGGGCCGTCGAAAACCAGCTTCTCCGAAGCGCCCGTCCCGGCGGGGATCTGGATCTCCAGCCAGAGGCTGCCGGGACCGGGGAGCCCCTGGACGCGGAGGGCACCCGGTCCATCGAGCCAGCGCAGGGCGACGATCTGGCGGCTGCCGCTGGGCTCGCTCGCCAGCCACTTGCCGGAAAATCCGAGGTGCGGCCCCGGGGCCGGCGGGGGGACCTCGACGGTCACCACCGGGTACTCCTGGCGGCCGAGATCGCGGGCGGCGACGTCGAGCGGCCAGCGCTTGCCGCTCTTGGTGCCATAGAGACCCAGGGTCAGCTGGTACTGCCCGGCGGGGAGCGGCGGCGCGAGGGCGGACTGGAAGATGCGGACCGTGCCGGTCACCGGCGTCCCCTCCTGCCAAGGCTGCGGGAAGGGGTGATCGTAGGTGCGGACGATCTTCCCGTGCCGGTCGAGCAGGTGGACGAAGATGGTGGGCGGCCCGGCGTCCGGGTCGAGCGCGGCCGTCGGTTCCCAGGCGAGGTGGAGCTCCCGGTAGTCGGGATAGCCGAGCTTCAGACTCGCCGGCCGAACCTCCAGGTGCGCCACCGGGGTCGGCTTGTTGCAGGCCCAAAAGAAGCCGGGAAGGACGACGAGGAGACCGGCGGCGGCGATCGAAAGGCGCGCTCGGGGTCTCATGGGTAAGGGAAAGCTAGCCAGCCGTGGGGCCCCTGTCAAGGAAAACCTCAGGGACGGTAGGTCGCGGAGCAGTCGGGTCCCTCCCAGACCGTCACCTCGGCGAGGTGCGCCCCGGGGAGGCGGGCGGCGAGCTCGCCGTGGAACCAGCCGGCGAGACGCTCGGTCGTGGGGCTCAGGGTGTCGAAGGGGGGAACGGAGTTCAGGTCCCGGTGGTCGAGCCGCGCGACCAGCTCGGCCAGGGCGGCCTTGACCGCCATGAAGTCGAATCCCATCCCCTCGGCGTCGAGCGCTTCGGCATCGAGCACGGCCTCGACCCGCCAGGTGTGGCCGTGGACGGGTTCCGGAACACCCCGGTAGGAGTACAGGTGGTGGGCCGCCTCGAAGCGCGCGTGCACCCGCAAGATCCAGCTAGGCAAGGAGCTGCTCCACCCGGGCCACGACCATCTCCAGCGCCACCTGGTTCTCGCCCCCCTCGGGGAGGATGACGTCGGCCCAGCGCTTCGAGGGCTCGACGAACTCCAGGTGCATGGGCCGGACGGTCTCCTGGTACTGGCGGAGGATCTCGTCGACCGAGCGGCCGCGCTCGGTCAGGTCGCGGCCGAGCCGGCGGATGAGCCGGATGTCGGCGTCGGTGTCGACGTAGACCTTGAAGTCGAGCCGCTCGCGGAGGCTGGGCTCGACGAAGAGGAGGATGCCTTCGAGCAGCACGACCGGCCGCGGCTCGACCCGACGGGTGCGGTCCGTACGGCGATGGCGGACGAAATCGTAGATCGGCACCTCCGCCGGCCGGCCGTCGCGAAGGGCCGTCACGTGCTCGACCAGGAGCTCGTTGTCGAGCGCCGACGGATGGTCGAAGTTATGGTGCAGGAGCTCCTCCTCGCTCTGCCAGTCGATGTCCCGGTAGTAGCTGTCCTGCTCCAGAAAGGCGATGCGGTCCTTGCCCACGGCATCGAGGATCGCCCGCGCCACGGTGGTCTTGCCGGAGCCGGTTCCGCCGGCGACCCCGAGGACACAGGGACGCTTCCCGGTCGCGAGGGCGGCGATGTCGGCGATAGTGGAGCGCCTCTGGCCGTCGAGCATCATCCCCTTCCACGAGCTTCCCACGAACAGGAGGATTCTACGTCAGCGCTGGCAGCGCGGACAGTAGAAGGTGCTGCGCCCGGACTGGACGATGCGGCGGATGGGCGAGCCACAGGCATGGCAGGGCTCCCCCGTCCGGCCGTAGGCGGAGAGGGCGACCTGGAAGTAGCCGCTGTTCCCTTCGCCGTCGGCGAAGTCGTTGAGGGTCGTGCCGCCCTGGGCGATGGCGGCGGAGAGAACCTCGACGACCACGGTGGCCAGGCGGTCCCAGCGCGCCGGAGAGAGCCGGGCGACCGAGCGGGTGGGGTGGATGCCGGCGCGGAAGAGCGCCTCGGTGGCATAGATGTTCCCCACCCCGACGACGACTCCCGCATCCATGAGGAAGCTCTTGACCGGCCCGCGCCGGCCCGCCGCGGCGGCGGCGAGGAGAGCGCCGTCGAAATCGGGACCGAGCGGTTCCACCCCCAGGCCGCTGAAGTGCCGGTTTTCGGCGAGCCCCACGGTGGGAAGGGCGAGCACCATCCCGAAGCGGCGCGGGTCGCGAAGGCGCAGGCGCTGCCCGGAGCGGAGATAGAACGCCACGTGCTCGTGCGGCTCCTCCGGCTCCGCGGCGGGAACGAGGGTGAGCCGGCCGCTCATCCCGAGGTGGACGACGAGCGTGCTCCCCCCTTTCGGACCCGCGATGTCGATGAGGAGATACTTGCTCCGCCGCCGCAAGCCCAGGATCTCCCGCCCGGTCGTCCGCTTCGCCAGCTCCCGCGGCTCGACGGGAATCCGGAGGCGTGGATCGCGGACGAGCGAGCGCTCGATCGTATCCCCCACCAGGTGGGGCAGAAGGCTGCGGCGGAGGACTTCGACCTCGGGGAGCTCGGGCATGAAGGGATTCTACCTCGCCGCTTGACTTACGCCGCGATTTGAGCGTAAATAGAGCGCTATGAACGCTTCCGTTTCCCTTCTTCATTTTCCCGCCCTGCTCTTCACCAGGGCGAAGCCGGGGTCGTCCTCCGGGGTCTCCGGGGCTTCCGCGGATGTCAGCGAGGCCCATGACCTGGAAGTCGTCGCGCTCGAAAGGCAGCTGCGCCGGGCGGCTCTACGGGGACAGCCGATCGTCCTCGGCAGCGCCGAGACCCCCTATGAGCCGGTCCGGCGCCTGCGGCACCCCGGGTTCAACCGCTCTCCCCTGATGGCCCTCGATTTCTCGGGAACAGCGTCGGGCTCCGCATCCGGCATCGTCGAAGGGCTGGCGGTCTCGATCACCACCCGCTCCCCGCTCATCCTCCGGGACTTGGAGCTCCTGGCCGAGCTCGACCGCCGCCACGCGGTGACCGTCCACGTCACCCTGCCGACGGTCGATGCGATCCTCGCGGGCCGGCTGGAGCCGGGGGCGCCCGATCCCCGGTCCCGTCTGCGCACCGTGCGCCAGCTGGCCGAGGAGGGGATCGACACCCGGGTCCTCTGTACGCCGATCCTGGCCGGGGAGAACGACGGTGAGAAGATCCTCCGGCCCCTCTTCGAGGAGGTCCGGGAGGCCGGCGCGAACGACATGACCGCGAGCGTCGCCCACCTCCGCCCGGCCGCCCGCGACCGCTTCCTCGCCACCTTCCGCCTCCTCCGCCTGGAGCACGGCTTTCCCCAGGGCAATCCGGGACGAGGGTAACAAAAAGGGCCCTTGCGGGCCCTTTTCTAACTTCAGATCAGAGAGTGAGGCTTCAGGCCTGGCGCTTGATGAGCGGACCGCTCTCGACCTTCACCAGGGCGTGCTGGCGGTCGAGGCCGAACTTTCGGTCGAGCATCTCCTGCTTGACGAAACCGAGGAGCCGGTCGAGGTCGACCTGCATCCGGTCCATCTGCTCCTTCATGTTGAGGATCACCTCGACGCCGGCCAGGTTGACTCCCAGGTCGCGGGTCAGGGTGAGGATGATCTCCAGCCGGCGGATCGCCTCCTCGTCGTAGAGGCGGGTGTTGCCGGAGCTCCGGGCGGGCTTGAGCAGCCCCTCGCGCTCGTAGAGGCGGAGGGTCTGCGGATGGATCCCGAAGCGCTCGGCGATGACGCTGATCATGACGAACTTCTGCTCGGATTTACGACGGCGTGCGGGCATTTAAAGTTCCTCCGTGACGACCACGGCCAAAGCCGGCGTCGCCGGCCGCTTCGGGATGGCGACGCGGAGCGTGCCATGGTCGAAGCTGGCGGTGATGCTCTCTGCGTCGACGGGCACGCCGAGATCGAACGTCCGGCGGAAGGGGCCGTAGCTGCGCTCCATCCGCAGGAAGTTCCGGCTCTCGCCGAGCGACCGGCGATGGCCGGAGAGCTCCAGGCGCTGCTCTCGCACCTGGAGCTGGATGTCCTCCTTGGCGACCCCCGGCAGCTCGGCGAACAGGAGATAGGAATCCTCCGTCTCCAGGACGTCGACCGCCGGGGCCCAGGTGCCGGGCAGGCCCAGCTCCCCCTCGCGTTCGTCGTAGTCCGCGGGGAGGAGGGCCTGCTCGAACAGGTTGTTGATCCGATCCTGGATGCGCGAGAGCTCCTCCAGGTAGATCTTCTTCAAGGGTGCCATGACGCGTCAGCTCACTTCTTCTCGCCGACGTCGACGTACTCGGCGTCGATCACCTCGTCGCTCGCGCTCCCGGGGCGGCCTCCGGCGCCACCGGCGGCTCCGGCGGCTCCGGCACCGCCGGCGGCTCCGGCGCCCGGCGCTCCCCCACCCTGGGCCTGCTGCTGGTACATCATCTCGGCGAGCTTGTGGGAAGCCTGGGTGAGGCGCTCTCCGGCGCGTTCCATGGCCTCGGTGTCCTCGCCTTCGAGAGCTTTCCGGGCCTCGGTCAGGGCCTCTTCGATCTGGCCCTTCTCCGCCGCGCCGACCTTCTCCTTGTGCTCGTCATAGGTCTTCTGGGTGTTATAGACCAGGCTGTCGAGCTGGTTGCGCGCCTCGACCTGCCGGCGGCGCTGCTTGTCCTCCTCGCTGTGCGCCTCGGCCTCCTTGACCATGCGGTCGATGTCGTTGTCGGAGAGGCCGGAGGAGGCGGTGATGGTGATCTTCTGCTCCTTGCCGGTCCCCAGGTCCTTGGCGGACACCCCGACGATACCGTTGGCGTCGATGTCGAAGGTCACCTCGATCTGCGGCACGCCGCGCGGCGCGGCCGGGATGCCGACGAGGTGGAACTTGCCGAGCGTGCGGTTGTCCCGCGCCATCTCGCGCTCGCCCTGGAGGACGTGGACCTCGACGGAGGTCTGGCTGTCCGCCGCGGTCGAGAAGATCTCGCTCTTGCGGGTCGGGATCGTCGTGTTGCGCTCGATGAGCTTGGTGGCGACGCCGCCCAGGGTCTCGATGCCCAAGGAGAGCGGAGTCACGTCCAGGAGCAGCATGTCCTTGACGTCGCCGCGGAGCACGCCGCCCTGAATGGCGGCGCCGATCGCCACGACCTCGTCCGGGTTGACGCCCTTGTGGGGCTCCTTCCCGAACAGATCCTTGACCAGCTTCTGGATCGCCGGCATGCGGGTCTGGCCGCCGACTAAAACGACCTCGTCGATCTGCTTGGCGTCGACGCCTGAGTCCTTGATCGCCTGGCGGCAGGGCGCGATCGAGCGCTGGATGAGGTCGTCGACGATCTGCTCCAGCTTCGGCCGGCTGAGCCGCAGGTTCAGGTGCTTCGGACCCGAGGCGTCGGCGGTGATGAAGGGGAGGTTGATCTCCGTCTCCTGCGCCGAGGAGAGCTCGATCTTCGCCTTCTCGGCCGCCTCCTTCAGGCGCTGCATGGCCATGGGGTCATTCCCCAGGTCGATCCCCTGGTCTTTCTTGAACTCCTCGAGCAGCCACTCCATGATGCGCTGGTCGATGTTGTCGCCGCCCAGGTGGGTGTCGCCGTTCGTGGCCTTCACCTCGACGACGCCCTCGCCCACCTCGAGGATCGAGATGTCGAAGGTGCCGCCGCCGAAGTCGTAGACGGCGATCGTCTGGTCCTTCTTCTTGTCGAGGCCGTAGGCCAAAGCCGCCGCGGTCGGCTCGTTGACCAGCCGCTCGACGGTCAGGCCGGCGATGCGGCCGGCGTCCTTGGTGGCCTGACGCTGCGAGTCGTTGAAGTAGGCGGGCACGGTGATGACCGCGCGCTCGACCTTCTCACCGAGGTAGTCCTCGGCCGACTGCTTGAGCTTGCCCAGGATGCGCGCCGAGATCTCCGGCGGCGAATATTTCTTGCCCTCGACCGTGACCCGGACGTCGCCGTTCTCGGCGCGCTCGATCGCGTAGGGCACCATCTTCATCTCTTCGTTCACCTCGTCGAACTTGCGGCCCATGAAGCGCTTGATCGAGAAGATGGTGTTCTTGGGGTTGGTGACCGCCTGGCGCTTGGCCACCTGGCCCACGAGAAGCTCGCCGGTCTTCGTGAAGGCGACGACCGAAGGGGTGGTACGGTTGCCCTCGGCGTTGGGAATCACCTTCGCCTCGCTGCCTTCCATGACGGCCACCACGCTGTTGGTGGTTCCCAGGTCGATTCCAATGATCTTGCTCAAGGTTCTCCTCCTTGGTGGATGGGGCGGGCCGGAGCCCGTCGTGTCCAAATCTTAAAATTTTAGTGGCACGCTGTCAATCTTGCGGCCCACCATGTCTGACAAGTTTGGACTGAGATTTATTCCGGACTAGAGATCCTGGCCCCGCTGGGCCCTGCGGGCCGGCGCCTTCGGGCGCTCCGCGCAGCCAGGCGCCGGTCCTCGGAGCCCAGCGGGGCCAGAACCTCTAATCCAGGAGGACCAGCGGCGCCTGGGAGTCGGGGGAGACCGAGATGAACTCGGAATCGAGGAGGAAGTTGCCGGTCACCGCCTCGGTGGTTTCAGAACCGACGATCGGCGTCCCCCGGGAATCGACCGGCTGCACCGTGTAGCTCTCCTCCCGGGAGGCATAGCGCAGCTCGTGACCCTGAGGATCGTTCAAGTCGGCCGCGGAGAGGAGATCGAGCTGCCGGAGTTGGCCGAGCTTCTCGGGGAAGCGGGCCTCGAGGAGGAAGAAGGTCTTCGCAGCCCGGTCGATCTTCATGTAGAGAGCGGAGCGCTGCTCCAGGGCGAGGCCTTGGCGCGGCGCCTCCTGCCAAGGGAAGGGGAGGAGGAGGAGGCCGGGATCGGTGAGCAGGAAGACGATGAGAAGGACGACCGGGATCAGCGCGGCGACCCGGCCGACGACCCGGAAGGAGCGCGGCACGGCGAGCTCCTCGACTTTCATCCGGCGGAAGGCCGTGGGGGTGAAGACGGGAGACTCGGCGGGCGGCGGTGGGATCGACGGCGCCGATGGCTGCCATGGCGCTGGAGACGCCGGAGACGCCGGAGGTGCCGGGACCGGGACCGGCGAGGACGGGCGGACCGCAACGCGGGGCGCCACCGGCTCGGCGGCGCGGGGGGGCGGCGGGGAGAGAGGGGGGAGCGGTGCCTCGGGCGGCGGCACGGCGCGGAGCGGGGGTCGGGAAATCCGGGGAGCCGGGGCGGTGGGGATGGGGGCGGGAGGCACGAGCGGCGTGGCGGCGATCGGGACACGGGGGCCGCGCTCGCGGGCCGCCGCGCCTCCGGCGTTCAGGAGGAGCTCCTCGACCGTGATGGGGACGAACCCCTCCTCGTAGGAGACCTCCTCCCCGCTGTAGAACTTGAAGTCCCCCTGATCCCAGAGCAGAAGCTGCTCGATGAGGCCGTAGGTCTGCAGGCGGATCGCGGCGAGGAGGCGCTGCCGGCTCACATGGCGCCGCTCGACGAGGAAGTCGATGAGCCGGCCGCCCACCGCCGGGTGCTCGGCGAGCGCCCGGGAGAGATCCTGCGGGGTCAGCATCCCCTCGGCGACGAGCACCCGCGTCAGCCCCTCCTCCATCGTCTGGTTCAGGGCATCGGCGGCCACGATGCGACCGGCGAGGAAGGAGATGGCGACGATGTCGTTCTGGCCCTGGACGGTCAGAATGCCGGTCTTCTTCTGCTGCGAGATGAGCTGCAGGATCTCGGGAAGCTGGAAGAGGTCTAGGGTACCTTCGACTGCCATGGCGGCCTCGCCGATTCTGAGAAGCGGTCTTTTAGACCTGGTGTGTGAGCTCCCACCGGAGACGCGCTCCGAAATAGAGGAGCAGACCGAGGACGGCGAACGTCCAGAGGGTCGAGCTCCCCGGATCATACCCCCAGGGGATGCGATAGCCGAGATCGCCCGCCAAGGGGAGCGTCAGGAGAGCGGTGGGCACGAGGAGGGCGAGATAAGCCCGCCCTCCTTCCCCGGCCTCCGCCGCCGCCACCCCCGGCAGGAGGATGCGGCGCCAACGGTCGAAGGCGGAGGAGCCCAGCCGGATGTCCAGGGGGGGCTCGGTGTAGCCGAAGCGCCGGCGACCGAGGTGGAGGCCGATGGCGACGAGGATCAGGGCGACGGCGAAGACCACCGACACGCCGCGCCGCAGAAGCTCGATCGACGACTTGCCGGCCTCCCGGCCGCGGAAGCTCGCGAGGAGCTGGGCGCGGATCTCCGGGACACGGGCAAGGCCGCCGTCCTGGGCCACGATATGCTGCTGCTCGGTCTGCTTGAGCCAGTCGTTGACCGCCGCGGCGTTCAGGGTCCGCGCCCGTTCCAGAGCCTGCTTCTGCTCGTCGAAGAGGTAGGACTCCGAGTAGGCCTGGCTCAGGTTGAACTGGGCGGCGGCGCTCGTCGGATCGTTGGCGGCGGCCTTCGCGAACGACTGGATGGCACTGCCGTAGTCGGCCCGGAAGTAGAAGTAGTCGCCGATGTCCAGGTGAACCGCGGTGTTGCCGGGCTCCTTCTCCAGCACCTGGCGGTAGAGCGAGCGGGCGAGATCCCATTGATTGAGCGAGCGATGGAAGTCGCCCAGAAGCTGCTGCACGGCCGTGCTCTCCGGGAGGAGCGACCGGAGGACCCCGAGGTCGGTGAAGAGGCTGCCGTAGAGGCGCCTCTCCGCGAAGCTCTCCATGGCGAGGACGGGCGGCGAGAGGTCGAGCGCCAGGTGCCGCCGCTGCTCCGCGACGACGACCGGGGCGAGCCCGAGGAGGAGCCAGAGGGAGATCAGCACGACGCGCTCGGAGGTCGCGGCATATCCCCAGAGGAGGACCGACCCGTAGAGCAGGAGCCAGAGTGGACCATAGGGCAGGACGAGCGGCCAGACGAGGAGCGCGGCCGCCACCGCCAGGCCGGCCTTGCCCGGCAGGCGACGGCCCACGAGGTGGCTCAAGTCGCGGTAGAGCGCTCCTCCCTTGGTCGCCATCTGCAGGGCCGTGAACAACCCTCCGGTCAGAAGCAGCACGGAGAGACCCCAGAGGACGAGGCTCTGCCCCCAGAGGTAGCGCTCCAAGGGAAAGCGGAAAAGACGCAGGTAGCCGGACAGGCGGTCGAAGAAAGCCTTGACGCGGTTGCCCTCCAGGGAGTCCACCGAGGCGGTGGCGAAAGCGACCTCGGGGCGGCTGGGGTCCAGCCGCTCGGCGCCCTCCAGGGCCCAATGGGCGCGGGCGAAGTCCCTCTGCCGGGCCGCCTTCTCGGCCTGGACGAGCGCTCCCAGGGAGAGGTCGGGCAGCCGCCGCATCCCGATCTGCCGCACGGTGGTGAGCAGGTTGTCGACCACCTGGTTGGCGCGTTCGCGGTTGCTGGCGCCCACCCACTGCGGCCACTGGTCCTGGATCTGCTGCAGCACCTGCTGCACCGTGGCAGACAGCTCGACCCCGGTCAAATGGGCCGACGAGACCACCGTCCGCCCCCCGGTCGTGCCGCCCACGGCCGCCCCGGCCCCCCCCACCGCCCCAAAAACGGGCAAGGCGGAGCCGCCGGCGAGTATGAGCCCGGCGAGGGCGAGCCTCGCGGCCGCCCGAAAGTCTCCTCTACCCCCTTTTCTGCACATATCGGACCCGTAAACGATACAGCAGCTCCTCCAAAAATGCAGACTCCTGGGCCGTCAGGTTTCCCATCGTCTTCTGGCGCAGGACGTCCAGGAGGTCCAGATGCATCCTGGCCATTTCCAGGTTCTCCGCCGACTGCCCGTCTTCGAGCTCCAGATCCCCGAGATAGAGCGCCACCGGCTCGGCGAGGATCGCCCCGAGGTCGTAGAAGGTCGGCGCCCCGAGCTCGGGCGGGGTACCGGGGATCTCCAGGCGGGCGGAGGCCGGGGACTCGGGAAACTCAGGGGGTGGGGCGACGCTCCGCGGGTCCGAACGCGCCGGGCTGGCCGGAGCGGCGATTGGAGGGCCTGGCGATGTTGGCGCCGCCGGGGTTTCCTCCTCGGCGGCCTCGACCGCCTCGACGGCGGTCGATTTTTCATCCAGGAAGCGATACTCTTCGCGGAGGGCGCCATCGGGCGTGAACATTCTCTTGTCGGTGATCTTGATCTCCTTGTCGCTCACCTCTTTACCTCTCCCTTTCCGATTGCGCGCCGTTGAAAAATCGTAGCAAGCGCCCTTCCCCGAGAGCAAGCGGAGATCCCGGAGATCCGCCCGCCGCCCCCTCTCCCACCCCGCCCGACCTCCAGAAGCTGGTCGACCTGGTCGCCCGCCTGCGCGCCCCGGACGGCTGTCCCTGGGATCGCGAGCAGAGCCTCCCGGACCTCCGCGCCTATCTCCTCGAAGAGGCGCACGAGGTGGCCGGGGCGATCGATTCCGGCGACTGGGCCGACCTCGCCGAGGAGCTGGGCGACCTCGCCTTCCAGGTCGCCTTCATCGGCCGACTGGCGGAGGAGGCGGGCGCCTTCAGCCTCTCCGAGGCGATCGACGGCGTTCACCGCAAGATGGTCGAACGCCACCCCCACGTCTTCGCAGTCGATACCGGCGATACCGGCGGCGAGACGCTGGCGGACGCCGAGGCCGTCCGCCAGGCCTGGGAGCGCCGGAAGGTCCGGCAGAACGCCGGGAAGAAATCGGGCTCGCTCCTCCAGGGGGTCCAGGCGTCCCTCCCCGCCCTCCTCGCCGCCTACCGGCTGACCCAGAAGGCGGCGGGGGTCGGCTTCGATTGGCCCGACGCCGCCGCCGTCCTCGCCAAGGTCGACGAGGAGACCGCCGAGCTCAAGGAGGCGCTCGCCGTTTCGACCTCTCCAGACGCCAAGCCGGTCGACAAGGACGCTGTACGAGAAGAGCTGGGCGATCTCCTCTTCACCCTCGCGAACCTGGCGAGAAAGCTCGATCTCGACCCCGAAGCCGCCCTCGCCGCCGCCAATCTGAAGTTCCGCCGCCGCTTCGAGGCCGTCGAAGCCGGCCTCGCCGAGAGCGGCAAGAGCCCCGCCGAGGCCACGCTCGCCGAGATGGACGAGCTCTGGGAGCAGGCCAAGCGGCGGGATTGAGCTTTTCCCTCTCACCTTACTCGGTACGGGCGGCGTTGGGCTCCGAGGACCGGCGCCTGGCTGCGCGAAGCGCCCGAGGGCGCCGGCCCGCAGGGTCCAACGGCGCCCGTACCCCTCACTCCACAATCGTCACCCCCGCCGCCTCGGCGGCCAACTGCGCGCGCTCGAGTCCCGGACCCAGGAACAGGGGGAGAGGAGCTTCGACCACCTCCAGATTCCGCCGCTCGACCCGGTCGCCGAAGAGGACGAGGGCGCGGGAGGTGTCGTGCTGCCGCGACACCCAAGTGAGCCCGTCGAGCCGCCGGGGGGCTGCGTAGAGCGACTGGGCCCAGAGGGCGGTGTTCGGATAGGCGTCGGCGTCGGAGTCGAGGAGAAAGCTCCGCTCGACCCCCAGCCGCCGCAGGCCGTGCCCATGGAGCTGGACGAGGACCAGGTCGCGCCGGGGACGGAGGGTGGAGACGACGAGCGGGAGGAGCGAGGAGTGGCGGACGAGGCGGGTGCGGCCCCCGGTGGCGACCCCGTGGAAGACGGTCTCCGACAGGGCGCCGTCGAAGGTGTCGGCGCCGTAGAGCACGGAGACCCGATAGCCGCCGGCGTCCGTGAACGGGTGAAACCGGCCGACGCCCAGGCCGGGATTGAACTCGGTGGCGCCGAAGCGCACGCTGTGACAGCGCAGCAGGAGCCGGCCGGCCTCCCAGGTCTCGAGGAGCGGATCGAGGCGGCCTGAGGGAACCGGGAACGTGGGAAAAGGGAGAGTCGAGCCGGTCAGGACGGCCTCAGAAGACAAGCTCGGCGGCCTCGCGGCTCGCCGCCTCCGCGACCGCCCGGGGGTCGCGGTCGAGGAGGTCGACCGGCCGTCGGCCCGAGAGCCAGCCGGTCTCGGCGACGAACCATAGAGCGAGCTCCCATTCGCTGCTCTGGCTTCCCAGCCGGTCCACGACCTCGGCGATCACCGGCCGGGGACGCCCGGCGGTATCGAACTGATACCCCGGGAAGACCGTCGCGCCCTGGTGCTGGACCGAGAAGATCCGCCGCTCCTGCTTCCAGCGGTTGGCGAGCGCCGCCCGGTTCTTCGCCTGCGAGCCGGCGAGCTCCGCGACCCCGGTGCTCGTCAGCACTCCGAACTCCTGGACGAGCGCCTCCCGGGCCTCGGCATTGCGGCGCGCCTGGAGCACCGCCACGGGGCTCGGGACTTGGACCTTGGGGACCATCGCCTCGATCAGGCTTTCCACCCGCTCCTTGCGCGCCGCGGAGGCCTTGAGGAGGAGCCGGGCGAGCGAGCGGACGTCGGCTTCCGCTGGAGAGGCCCAATCGTCGCCAGCGCCGACGGAGCCATAGACGACCTGGGCCTCCCGGATCTCGTTCGCCTGGCTGGGATTGCGGGGATCTCGCTCCATGTCGCTCGCCTCCTGCCTTGAGGTTACCGTGATTCGGCGACAGGATCAAGCGGCTGATCATTCAAATCATCGGCCTTGCCGACCCGCGATCCCCGGAGACTGGGTGAGCAGATCCTTCAGATAGGGATACACGTTGTCCGCCACCCTCCGCTCGCCGACCGCCGTGGGATGGATGCCGTCCGCCTGGTTGAGCTCGGGGATGCCGCCGACCCCCGCGAGGAGGAAGGGCACGAGGGGGACTCCCATGTCCTTCGCGATCCGCCGGTAGAGGTCGGAGAAACGTTGGGTGTAGTCGGGGCCGTAGTTGGGGGGGATCTGCATCCCGAGGAGGAGCACCCGCGCCCCGGCGGCCTGGGCGCGGCGGAGGATCTCGCGCAGGTTGCGCTCGATCTCCGTGACCTCGGCGCCGCGGAGGGCGTCGTTCGCCCCCAGCCCCACGACGAGGACGGCCGGCTTCTGGCGCAGCAGCCAGTCGAGCCGCCGGAGGCCCCCGGCGGTCGTGTCGCCGCTCACCCCGGCGTTGATCACCCGGAGGGGTCGGCCCTCGGCAGCGAGGCGGTCGGCGAGGAGGGCCGGGAAGGCCTCCGTACCCTCCAGACCGAGCCCGGCCGTCAGGCTGTCGCCGAGGAAGATGACGACGGGCGCCTGCGACCTCCGCAATGTCGCCGATGCCGTCGATGTCGTCGATGCCGCCGATGCCGCCGGACGGGCGGGGAGCGAGCCAGGGAGAGCCGCAGCCGGGGCGAACGCCTCGGACGCCGGCGCCCGGCAGGCGAGGGCGGCGACCAGGAGGACGGAGAGAAGGATCGAGGAGAGCTTCTTGTACCGCATGAAGAATGGTAACCCTTCCCGCGGGGTCGTAACTTCCAACCCCGTCGAGCGTGTTCCTGAGAGAGATCGGAAATGGCACCGGCTCCAGGCTGGTTCTCCTCTGCGATGAGCTCTCCCCGAATCGAACTCCGACAGCTGACCCGGAAGCTCCCCTCCGGCGACCGGACCCTCACCATCCTCGACGGCGTCGACCTGAAAATCGAGCCGGGGGAGTTCACCGCCGTGCTCGGCCCCTCGGGAAGCGGCAAATCGACCCTCCTCGCTTTGATGGCCGGGCTCGACCGGCCGAGCGCCGGGGAGGTTCTGATCGACGGCGTCGCCATCCAGGGGATGTCGGAGGACCAGCTCGCTCTCCTCCGGCGGGAGAAGATCGGCTTCGTCTTCCAGACCTTCCAGCTCCTCCAGAACCTGACGGCGGAGGAGAACGTCCTCCTCCCCTTGGAGCTCGCCGGCCTCCCCGACCCCGAGGACCGCGCCGCCGCCCTCCTGGCCTCCGTGGGTTTGGCCGATCGCGGCCACCACTACCCGACCCAGCTCTCGGGCGGCGAGCAGCAGCGGGTGGCGCTCGCCCGCGCCTTCGCCTCGCGGCCGCCCATCCTCCTCGCCGACGAGCCGACGGGGAACCTCGACAGCGCGACCGGCAAGCGGGTCCTGGAGATCCTCTTAGACCTCCGGAAGACCCACGGCACCACCCTTGTCCTCGTCACCCACGATCCCGGTGTCGCCGCCCTCGCCGATCGCCTCATCCACCTGCGCGACGGGCGCGTCGAGCGCCAGGAGGCCCTGGCGGCAGCCCGGCAGGGGGTGCGGTGAAGCCCGCCGTCTACCTGCGGACGATGCTCCGCGAGTCGCGCGGGGCGGGCGGCCGGCTGGCCTTCTTCGTCGCCTGCCTGGCGGTGGGGGTGGCGGCGGTCGTCGCCGTCGCCGGGCTCTCCGCGAGCTTGGACGACGGCCTGCGCTCCGAGGCCCGCCAGCTCCTCGCCGCCGACCTCGTCATCGAGGGGAGCCGTCCGCTGCCGGCCGATCTCGATTTCGCCAAGGCCGGCCTGCCGGACACCCGCCGCGCCGACATCCTGGAGATGGTGACGGTCGTCCTCTCGCCCTCCGGCAAGAGCCAGCTCGTCGAGCTCAAGGCGGTCGACGGCGACTATCCCTTCTACGGCAAGCTCGCTCTCGTGCCCCAAAAACCGCTCCAATCCCTCCTGGGGTCGGACGGCGTCGTCGTCGCTCCCGAGCTCCTCTCCCGGCTGGGTTTGAAAGTCGGCGACCCGCTCTCGGTCGGCGGCCAGAGCTTCCGCATCAAGGGCCAGGTGACCTCCGAGCCCGACCGCATCAGCATCTCGCTCACCCTGGGTCCGCGGCTCTTTATCTCCGGGGCGGGGCTCGCGCGGACCGCCCTCGCCGGCCGCGGCAGCCGGATCAACCACAAGACTCTGATCCGGCTCCCGCCGGGAATCAAGACCTCGCAGCTCGAGGCCGCCGTCGAGAAGCTCCGTCACGCCCTCCCCAACCCGAGCTTCTACCGCATCGCGACCTACAAGGAGGGGCAGCCGGCGCTCCGTGAGAACTTCCTCCGGGTCGGCCGCTTCCTCGGGCTGGTCGCCCTGCTGTCGCTCTTCGTGGGCGGGATCGGGGTGGCGCAGAGCGTCCGCGCCTGGCTCGCCTCGCGGCTCGACGCGGTGGCGATCTTCAAGTGCCTGGGGGTCCGCCCGCGGGAGATCCTCACCCTCTACCTCGGCCAGACCGCCCTCCTGGGGCTCGTCGGGAGCCTCGTGGGCATGATCCTCGGGGTCGGTCTCCAGCTGGTCCTCCCCCACCTCTTCTCCGACCTGATCCCGGGGGAGCTCATCCGTCCCTTCCAGCCCGGGGCTCTCCTCCGCGGCCTCCTCCTCGGGATGGGGGTCGCCCTCCTCTTCAGCCTGCCGCCGCTCGCCGGGGTGCTCCGGGTGCCGGCGGCGCGGGTCTTGCGGCGGGACGCCGAGCCGCTCCCCCTCCACCGCCTGGTGAGCGTCGCGACCGCCGTCGCCCTGGTCGGCGGGATCTTCGCCATGGCCTGGGTGCAGTCGGACTCGCTCCTCCGCGGCCTCCAGTTCACCGGCGGGGTCCTCGGGGTGACCGCGGCGCTCGCCGGCGCGGCCTTCGGAGTCACCTGGCTCGTGGCGCGCCTGCCGCGCGGGTTCGCCCGCCTCTCCTGGGCGCGGCTGCCGCTCCGTCACGGGCTCGCCGCCCTCGCCCGGCCCGGCGCCGGCACGGTGGGAGCGATCGTCGCCCTGGGCTTAGGCGTCCTCACCGTCCTCGGCATGTCGCTCGTCGAGCGCCGGCTGTCGAGCGAGATGTCGACCGAGCTGCCGGCCGGCGCCCCCTCGGCGTTCCTCATCGACATCCAACCCGACCAGTGGCCGGGGGTCCAGCAGCTCCTCCACCAGGTCGGCGCCACCCGGGTCGAGTCGGTGCCGGTCGTCATGGCACGGATCACCGCCATCGACGGCAAGGGTGTCGAGCAGATCGCCGAGGCGGCGCGGTCGGCGGAGGGCGGCGACACTGGGGAGAGGGGGGGGAAAGAAGGAGTGGAGGCCGGGGTGGACGGCTGCCCGGCGGCCCTGGAGGACGAGGGGGACGGGAGGGACGGGACGGCCGGAAATGGGCCCTGACCCGCGAGCAGCGGCTCACCTACATGGAGCGCCTGCCCGCGGACAACGAGGTCATCGCCGGCAAGCTGTGGAGCGATCCCGACAGCGCCGAGGTGAGCCTCGAGGAGGGCTTCGCGCGCGACCTGAACGTGGGCTTGGGATCGGTCCTCTCCTTCGACCTCCAGGGGGTGCCCATCGACCTCAAGGTCACGAGCATCCGCCGGGTCGACTGGAAGACCTTCGGCATCAACTTCTTCCTGGTCGTCGAGCCCGGCGTGCTGGAAGGCGCCCCGCAGCAGCGCCTGGCCGTCGCCCACCTGCCGCCGGGAGGCGAGCAGCGGGTGCAGGATCTCCTCGCCGCCCGCTACCCCAACGTCACCGTGCTCAAGCTGCGGGAGATCCTGGAGAAAGTCGTCAAGATGCTCCGCCGGATCAGCCTCGGCATCCGCTTCCTGGGCGGCTTCACGGTCGCCGCCGGAATCGCCATCCTCGCCGGGGCGATCTCCGCCAGCGCCGGCCGACGCGGCCGCGAGGTGGCGCTCCTCAAAACCCTGGGGATGACCCGCCGCGGCGTGGCGGCGAGCTTCGCCGTCGAGTATGCCCTGATCGGTCTCGTCGCCGGGATCATCGGCACGGTGGGAGCGACCGTCCTCGCCTGGGCGGTCGTCACGGAAGGCTTCGAGATGCGCTGGGAATTCCCCGTCCTGCCGCTCCTGATCGCCATCTTCGGGAGCATCGCTTTGACCATCGCCGCCGGCCTCGCCTCCTCCGCCCGCGCCCTCGAACGCCGGCCGATCGAGGTGCTGCGGAACGAGTAGGAGTCTTTCTGGGACGATCAGAAGCGCGGGAGAATTCCCTCGTTGGCCAGCTTCGAGCGAACCAAAAGCGGTGAGACTTCAAAGTACCGCGCTGCGTTTTCGATGTCCTCATCTTCCGGCGGCTCCGAGCCCAATCGCTCAAGAAGCGCCTTAGAGGGGCAAAGAAATTCTTGCGCGAACGAGCGTTGAAACTTCTGGCGGCTCGTCTTAGCCGCCGTAGCCGGCAACAGCCGCTCGCCGTCCGGGGCCACAAGGCCATCGGCAATCAAGCGGCAGAGATCGAAGCGCTTCCCGGTTTCCCAACGTGACCGGAGAACCACCCGCCAGGCTCCCCGGTCGGATCTGCTCCGTCTCGCCGCTGGTATGGGAGCTGAAATTGGAACCTCTGAGCGATCCTTGGTGATCAGACTGGCATCGGCTCTCAAGAGACCTGCCAAATCGAGGCTTCTCACCGGTTGTCCATCGAGTCCCCAAAGCTCGCGAGCGACCGTCGCTGCCTTTGCCCCTCGTTCCCAGGGTGGACCCGCGAGCCTCCAAGCCTCTCGGCGTCCACGTAGCTCCTCCACCTTCGTGCTATCCAGCAGGACGCCCTCTTTTGTCAGGCTGTCTTCCACCTGCCGGAGAATCTGCGGCGCGGAGCCAGGGAATTCCGCGACGATCTCATCGACTGCCGAACGACCCTCCTGTTGTGCGCGGGTCAGCAGCTCGTCGAGTAGCGCATCCGGAGCCGTTGCGGCGTCAAAGCCCATTAGCGCTTCGAGCCTGCGGATCGACCCGGTTTCCGGACTGAGTCGCTCTGTGCGGAGCTCCTGCCATAGCTGGTGAAGACAGGTTCCCTCGATTCCGAAACCGGCCAGTCTGGCCAGAACACTCTCGACGAAGAGCTGTACCGCTCCCTCAAACTCGGCGAGGGAAAACGAATGGTCCACGGCTTCCAGGTATCTGACAGGCTCCCATTTCTGCCCAGCCGTGGGCCGCGACTGAATCAGCATCTGTTCGCCGTCGCTGCACAGCGTTATGTCCGGCCAAACGTAACCCCCACCGATGGCCGAGAGCGAATGCGCCATCCGCCAATCGGTCCCTTGCGAGTCCCTCCGATCAGGTTCCCAGAGCAGGCGCCACCAATTGCTAATCAACCAGGTCGCGAGGTCATACGCCGAGAGATTCGCGAAATTGCGATTGGTTTGGGCAAGTTGATCCTCTCCCCGAGTCAGGAAGCTATCACCGCTTCGGACCTCCAACTGCCCGAAGGTGACCCGCTCGAAGTCGGCACCCTGCTCCCGGGCGAGCCACTGGCGGACGGCGACCTCAAAGCCGCTCATTGGCGGCCTTCCAGGCTCGGAGCACGAGCTGACGAAAAGGATCGGCCTCAGGCATCGGATATCCGTGGTAGGAGCCGGTCTCCTGGTTGTCGAGTTGGGCTTCGAAGGGGAGCTGGTCGCTCGTGACCGACCAAACATTCTGCGGGAATGCACCGCGCAGCTGAGCGCTGATCAACCCTCTCCTTATGCCGTCACGGAGCAGCGACAGGGCCTCGGCCCTCGACAAGACCCCTGCCAGATCACACAGCGTTTTGTCGGCTCGCGGGGCGGACGGGGGAGTCAGGCCAAAGTCTCCCGGATTGCGCTTGTGCTCCGGGTTCCCGCGGTAGCTGACTTTTTCCGCCAAAGCGATCAACACAGCCTCTTCGGGTTTGGCGGCCACCAACGAGCGCTTGGGGTTGAAAACCCTGCGGGGAATGTTCGGCATAGGGCCTCACCGGTGCGAGAGACGGCCTGATCATATACCCGTGGCTCCTTCTAGCGCGCCGCCGGCTGCGGCTGCCCTTCCGGCCGGGGCCGGTCGAGCAGGCGGGAGACGACGACGAACTCGTAGCCCGCGGCGCGCGCTCGCGGCACTTCGGCGGCGAGCATGGCGAGGGTCGCCGGGTGGGGGTGGCCGATGGCGATCGCCGAGCCGCGCTTCTTCGCGAGCTCGAGGGTGTGGAGGAACTGCTCGCGGACTTTCTCCGGGCGCATGTCGTCGTCCAGGAAGACCTGGCGCTCGGCGGCCGGCACTCCCATCTTTCCTGCGACCCGGTAGCCGACGCTCTCGGAGCTGGTCCGCGAATCGAGGAAGAAGAGGCCGCGCGCCGCGAGCACCCCTAAAACGGCGCGCATCGACCGCTCGTCGGCCGACAGGCGCGAGCCCATGTGGTTGTTGACCCCCACCGCTCCCGGCACCGCCGCGAGCGCCGCCGTCGTCGCCCGTTCGAGCGTCTCTTTGTCCATGCCGAAGAGGAGGGCCCCAGGTCCCGGGTTCTCGCCGTGGATCGGCTGCATGGGGAGGTGGCAGAGAACCTCGGCGCCGCGGTGATGGAGAGCGGCCACGACCGCCGGGGTTTCCGACTCGAAGGGGAGGACGGCGTAGGTGATCGGCACCCCCAGCCGGCCGAGGGTCTCGACGTCCTCGACGCTCCGCCCCAGGTCGTCGATCACCAGGGCGATCCGCGTCCCGGCGACCGCGCCCGGCTCCCCGGGCTCCTCGTTCGTCGATGGCGTCGGGACCGGAGGCGCGACCGCGGCCTTCTCCTCGGCCTCCTCGGCCTCCTCGGCCGTCGCCGGCTTCGGCGCGAGCGGCTCGGAGGCGCCGGAATGCGCGCCTTTGGCGCTCCGGCGGGCGGAGCGATGGGCGTGGGATGCTTCCGGGTTGTCCGAGCGGGCGGCCTCCGTGGGCCGTTCCGCGGTGCCTGAATCGTGCCCGACGTTCCGGCAGCCGAAGTAGAGCGCGCCCGCGCCCGCCAGGAAACCGAGGAGAAAGAGAAGGAAGCCGGGCAACCGCCGCCGGCTCGGGCGGGACGCGGGCGAACGCCGGGCCATGGGGGGGCGCGGTCCGTTCGACGAGCCCGGTGCGGCAGGGCGGCGGCGGATCGCCGGCTCAGGCCGCTTTTTTGGCAGAGTCCGTGTCCTCGCCGAGCAGGTGGCGGACCCCGCGCTTCAGGATCAGGTCGCCGATCGGCACGTCCTTTTCGAGGTAGGTGCGCGACCGCTCGTCGACGACGAGGTCGGGCTTCAGGGCTTCCTTGAGCGGTTTCTTGTCCGGGCCGGTGTAGAAGGCGTCGGTGAAGAGGAGGCGGCCACCCGAGGAGAGGTCGGCCACCCCCTGCCGGCCGGCATGGCCGAAGGTCCGCTCTCCCACCAGCTCGGCCTTGGCCTTCTGGCGGAGGACCGAGGCGAAGACCTCGGAGGCGCCCAGGGTACCGTGATCGACCAAGATGACGATCCGGCCCTGGAAGAGCGGAGCGTCCTTGCCGGTGAAGCTCTGGATGGTGTTGCCGCGGCCGGAGAGGACCCCGAGGTCACCGCTCGTGAAGAGCTCCGCCACCTCGTAGGCCACCCCGGGCTCACCCGAAGCGACACCCCGCAGGTCGACCAGGAGCTTCCCCGCGGCGCGCGGACCGGCCTTCTGGAGCGCCTTCCGGACGTCGTCCGGGGTGCCCGGCGCGAAGCTCGGGATGCGCAGCAGGGTCGCACCAGAAACCTCCTCGGTCGCGACCGGCGGCGGGTCGAAGGGCTTCAGATCGAACGTCGCCTGCACCGTCTCGCCCACCCGGATCAGCTCGAGCGGCACGTGGGTGCCCGGCCGGCGCGCCAGGAGCTCCTGCATCTCCCAGAGCGGCATCAGGCGGGTCGAACGGTTGTCGATCTTCGCCACGATGTCCCCCACCTGCACGTTGGCCTGGGCCGCCGGGCTCCCCTTCTCGACCGCCACGACGTAGGCGACGCCGCGCTCCTTCAGGAGCGCGAGACCGCTGTAGTGGCGGCCCACCGACTGCGCCTGCTGGTAGTTGGCGAGCTGGTCGCCGGGCACGTAGAGCGAGAACGGATCGAGCGCGTCGGTTGTGCCGTCGAGCGCCCCGGACATCAGGGCCCGGGTGTCGGGCTCGTCGACATAGGCCTGCCGCACCAGCCCGAGCACCTCGCTGAACACCGAGAGGTACTTGTAGAAGGAGTCCTCCTCGGTACTCTTCTCCTTCTCCCCCGCGGCACGCAGGAGGGTGCCGGCCAGGATCGGCAGGACCAGAGCGGCAGAGAGGACGAGGAAGGCGATGCGGCTGCGATTCATAGAGTTGCCTACCGTAACCAGCTGAGGGGATTGTCGGGTCGATTTTCCACGCGGATCTCGAAGTAGAGCTTGTCGGAGGCCGAGCCCACGACCTGTCCCAAGGTTACCATATCTTCCTTGTTCACCAGACAGTTGGAGAGCCCCGCGTAGAGGGTCAGGGCGCGCCCGGCGTGCTGGACGACGACCGTCGTGCCGTAGCCCTCGAAGGGGGCGGCGAAGAGGACCCGGCCGGGGAAGACGGCGCGCACCTCGGCGCCGGGCGCGGTCTGGACGTCGACCCCGTTGTGGGGCACCCGGGTGCGGTAGCGCGGGTCGAGGACGGGCCCGAAGCCGGCCGTCACCTTGCCGTGGACGGGCCAGTCGAGGACGCCGCGGAACTCCTCGATGGGTTTGCCGGCGAGCGCCTCGGGGCTGTTGCCGTAGAGGAGGTCCAGGAAGGCCGAGAGCTTGTGTTCCCGCTCCGCCAGCTCGCCGGCCCGCGCCGCCAGGTCCTGGCTCTCGCGGCGGGCCGCCGCCAGGAGCTCGGTCTGGTGGCCGCGCAGGCGGACGAGCTCGCGCCGCCGCTCCTGCTCCTGGCCGAGCCAGCGCTCGATCTCGGCCCGCCGCGCCGCCAGCCGATCGCCCTCGCCGGCGAGCTCGGCGCGGGCGGCGGTGAAGCGGTCGATGGCGTCGCGGTCGCGCCGGGCGAGATAGCGCATGAGCCGGATCGACGGGAGGAGCCGGGAGTCGGGCTTGAGCGAGAGGAAGAGCCGCAGATAGCCCTGCCGGCCGAGGCTGTAGAGGCCCACCAGGCGCCGGCCGAGCTCCCGACGGGCGGCCGTAAGCTCGGCCTCCAGGGTCGCCACCCGCCGCACGGAGGCCGCCTCCGCTTCGACCGCCAGCCGGCGCGCCGCCGTCGCCTCCGCCAGGCGATCCTCCGAGATTTTGAGCTCCAGGTCGGTCTTCGCGATCTCGCCCTCCCGGCCGCTCTGCTCCGCCTTCGCCCGGGCGAGCCGGGTCTCCAGGCGTGCGATCTCGGCGCGGAGGGCGGCGAGCTCCTGCTCTCTCGAAGGGGGCTCGGGACGGAGGGGGAGGACAGAGAGCGCGAGGAGCCCGACGGCCCAGGCGCAGACGACGCGGCGAAACATCCGGGAATTGTATCCCGCCTACCGCCTCCCCACCGCCGTCACCCCCGCCACCGCTCTCCCCTCGTCGTCCGCCTGGAGACCCTGCATCCCCAGCTGCTTGACGAGGAAGGCATAGCCGTCCGTCGCCTCCTCGATCTGCTTCGAGGTCGGCTTGCCGCTGCCGTGCCCGGCGCGGGTCTCGATGCGGAGGAGCACCGGCTGGGTCCCGCCCTGGGCCTTCTGGAGGGCGGCGGCGAACTTGAAGCTGTGCGCCGGGACCACCCGGTCGTCGTGGTCGGCGGTGGTGATGAGGGTCGCCGGATAGTGGGTCCCCGGGTGGAGGTTGTGGTAGGGCGAGTAGGCGTAGAGCGCCTTGAACTCCTCGGCGTCGTCGGGCGAGCCGTAGTCCGACACCCAACCCCAGCCGATGGTGAACTTGTGGAAGCGCAGCATGTCGAGGACGCCCACCCCCATCCAGGCGGCGCCGAAGAGGTCCGGACGCTGGGTGAGCGCCGCGCCGATGAGGAGGCCGCCGTTGCTGCGGCCGGAGATGGCGAGCCGGCGGCTCTCGGTGTAGTGGTTGTCGATCAGCCACTCTGCGGCGGCGATGAAGTCATCGAAGACGTTCTGCTTCTTCCCCTTCGCCCCCGCCTGGTGCCACTCCTCGCCGTACTCTCCGCCCCCGCGGAGATTGGCGACGGCGTAGACTCCGCCCATCTCCATCCAGACCACATGGGCGACCGAGAAGGCGGGGGTGACCGAGACGTTGAAGCCGCCGTAGCCGTAGAGGAGGGTCGGGTTCTTGCCGTCCAGGGCGAGCCCCTTCCTGGCGGTGAGGAACATCGGCACCCGGGTGCCGTCCTTGCTGGTGTAGAAGACCTGCCGCGTCTCGTAGCGGGAGGGGTCGAAGCCCACCTGCGGCTGCCTGAAGAGCCGGCTCTCGCCGCTCACCAGGTCGTAGTGGTAGACGGTCGCCGGGATGTTGAAGCTGGTGAAGACGTAGAAGGTCTCCCGGTCCTGGCGCTTGCCCGTGAAGCCGGAGACCGTGCCGAGGCCGGGGAAGGTCAGCTCGCGGACCGGTCGCCCCGCGAGGTCGAAGACGCGGACGTGGGAGTGGGCGTCTTTGAGATAGGTGGCGACGAAGCTGTCGTGGAGGACGCTCACCGCTTCGAGCGTCTCCGGCATCTGGGGGAGCACCTCCCGCCACTCGGCGCGAGCGGGGTGGCGGGTGTCGACGGCGATCACCCGGCGGCGGGGAGCGCCGAGATTGGTCTGGAACCAGAAGACCGGCCCGTCGTTGCCGAGGAAGTCGTAGGAGGCGTCGAACGACCCGAGGAGCTCCCGCATCGTGCCCGCGGGGTCCGCCAGATCCTGGTAGAAGACGCCGTTTTCGATCTCCGTCCCCTTCCAGACCTGGACGATCAAGTAGCGGCCGTCCTCGGTGACCTCGGCGAGGAAACCCCAGTCCTTGTGGTCGGGCCGCTGGTAGACGAGACGATCCTCCTCCTGCGGGGTACCCAACCGGTGATAGTAGAGCTTCTGGAAGTAGTTGGCCTGCTCCAGCTGCTCGCGGGACTTGGGCTCGTCGTAGCGGCTGTAGAAGAAGCCCGCGTTGTCGTGGGTCCAGGCGGTGGTCGAGAACTTCACCCAGCGCAGGAGGTCGGGCAGGTCGCGGCCGGTCGCCACGTCGCGCACCCGCCACTCCTCCCAGTCCGAGCCGCCCGAGGAGAGGCCGTAGGCCATCCGGTTGCCGTCGTGGCTCACCGAGTAGGCGGTCAAGGCGATCGTGCCGTCGGCCGAAAGGGTGTTGGGGTCGATCAGCTTGCGCGGAGCTCCGTCGAGCTGATCCAAGGTATAGATGACGCTCTGGTTCTGCAGGCCGTCGTTCTTGGCGAAGAAGTAGCGCTTCCCCTCCCTCGTCGGGGCGTCGTACTTCTCGTAGTTCCACAGCTCGGTCAACCGGTGGCGGATCTGCTCGCGCCCGGGGATCGCGTCCAGATAGGCCGCGGTGACCCGGTTCTCGGCCGCCACCCAGGCCGCGGTCTCCGGCGAGTCGAGATCCTCCAGCCAACGGTAGGGATCGGCCACCCGGACGCCGTGGAGCACGTCGACCTGGTCGACCGTCCGCGTCGCCGGGTAGGCGAGACGTCCCGGCGGCTCGGGCAGCTCGGCCCGGGGTGCCGCCGATGCCGCCGGTGCCGCCGGCGGGGCCGAGGCGACCGGCGACAAGGCCGTCAACGGCAGGTGTCCGGAGGGATCGACCCCATCGACCGGTTTTCTGGACACCGGCGTGCACGCCGTCGCCAGGGCGAGCAGCGCGAGCGCTCTCCGCATTCCCATGAGGTGATCCTCTTGTGACTCGTCCATGGAACAGAGCTCTATCGACACCCGAATTTCCAGGTGCTGGAAACAACGAGCCGATCGAGTCGTGGCATTCCCTCCCACTCCTAAGGGTGCTTCACAGGTACCCCAGCGATCTCAGATTCTCCAGATACTCTCCGCCGGCCTCGGTCTGAGCCCGCGCCGACATCGGCCGGCCGTAGCCCGCGAGGACCGCCGGGGGCGCCGGCCACGGACACCCCGCTGGGGGGTCCGGCAGCTCCGCGCTCTGCGGCAGCCCGGCGGCCCGGAGGAGCGCCGAGGCGACCGCCTCCGGGGCCAGGCGAGCGGGGACCGTGCCGGCGCCGGCACGGGTGCCTGGACACCCGCCCCGCCGCCAGAGGATCACCCGCCCCATCCCGCCCCGGGCGCGCCGGCCCGGATCGAGCACGACGATCACCGTTCCGATCCCGGCGAGGCCGCGTCCGAGGAGACCGTCGGTCGCCGCGAGCTCCGCATGCTGGAGGTCGGCAAAGGCGAGATCGCTGCCGCTCCAACCCGCGGCGGCGATGTCGAGCCCCGGCAGGTAGAGGGCGGCGACCCGTGGGCCCGCGGTGAGGCGGGCGGCGAAGACCTGGCGATAGAAGAGATCGGGAAGGAGGGCGCGGTCGAGGAGGGATCGGCGATCGGCGGCGGAGAGGGCCGCCCCCAGCCGTGGATCGACGCTCCCCGCCCGGCTGTCGGCGGCGGCGGCGAGACCGGCGAGCGCCGCCCGCTCCCCCGCGGGCGCCACCGCTCCCTCCGTCCCCTCGCGCAGCAGCTGGTAGCCGCCGTGGGCGAGGACGAGGCCGGGGAGGGGAGCAGCCGGGAAGGTCGCCCACCAGTTGACCGAGAGGACCGGCGCGCCGCCGCGGGCGGCGAGCTCCCAGACCGTGAAGGCGCTCCGCCGGTTGGCGAGCACCGGCCGGTACTCGGCCAGGTGGAGGGGAACCTCGATCCGGCTCCAGTAGGCGCGGAGCGCCCCGGTGCGGGCGAGCGGGGTGCTGACCCAGAGCGGCCGGAAGCTGTCGAGGGCGGCCACCCCGTGCTCCGGGGTGGGGAGGCCGGTCGCGACCGAGGTCCAGAAGGAGGCCGGCGCCTCCGGGGACCGGCTGTAGCTCCGCGCGCCGCCCGACTCCGCCGCCAGGCGGGAGAGGACGGGCAGGTCGCCGGTCTGGAGAAGATAGTCGACCTCGGCCGGCAGCACGCCGTCGATCCCCAGGAGGAGCACCCGCTCGCCGGGGGCTTCGGGGAGCGAGGGCGGCGTCTCGACGGTCTCCCCGCGGGCGGCGGCGAGGACCGCCGGCAGGGTGAGGAGGAAGGCCGCCGAGAGGATGCCGAACCCCAAGCCCCGGCGCGAGAAGAGCCGTCTTTCGGGCGCCGCGTCGGTCAGCCGGATGGCGAGGGCGAGGAGGCCGTGGTAGACCAGCTTGATCATCAGGTAGACGGCGACCGGCGCGGCGACCGCCATCACCGCGAGCTGCCACCGCGGGCTCCCCGACACCAGCTCGCGCCCGCGCCAGAGGGCGAGGCCGAGCCCGGCGGCCCCCGCCGCCACCGCCGCCGCGAGCGCCAGGGTCTCGATCCGCCGCACGTGGTAGAGCCGGAGGACGAGGATGACGACGCCGCAGAGGGCGAGGAAGCCGGCCGACGCGGCGAGCGCGATGGGCGGGAAGAGGTGGAGGAAGAGCGCCAGGAGGTCCAAGGGGGTGGCGGTCAGGCTGCCGTTCGCCGCGGCGAGGGCGAAGGCGAGGACGAGGGCGACGCCCGCCCCGCCGAGGAGGGCGACCTTCGAGGTCAGCTCGAGGAGCGTCCGCCAGGGGCGCTCCGGGCGCAGGGCGTCCTGCAGCAGGTAGCGCTCGAAGCCATGGGAGAGATAGCCCAGCCGCTGGAGCTCCGAGCGCACGCCGGCGAGGTCGCGATCCGGCGGGTCGCTCGGGTCGTGGGGCGGGGACTCCATAAAGGGTTAGTGTAGCGCGGGGCGGAAAATGGGGCGGCGAGGGCTCTATTGCCGGCAGATCGCGGGCGTCGCCACGACCCGGGCGCCCACGACGCAGGGCGCGAGCTCGCGCGGCAGATCGAGGAGGAGAGTGATCCGCTCGTGCGGCCGGGTCTTCGGGAGGGGTGGGAAGAGAGGGATCACCACCTCGGGAGGCGTCCGGGGGCCGACGGCGAAGGGGAGGGAGTCGGTGGCCTCGAACTTCCGGGAGTCGGCGAAGAGCCAGAAGAGCGTCCCGGAGATCGCCGCCCGGGGACGGCAGGCCCCGAGCTCCAGCCGGACCGCGAGGTCGCCGGCCGGCGGGACGAGAGGGGCGGCCCGCAGGACCACCTCCGTGACGGCGTCTCCCCCCGGATCGGGTCCGGCGGCGACCGGCCAACTGGCGAGGCTCTGCGGGAGCGGGCCGGCTGCCGGCAGGAGAGCCCGGGCACAGGCCGTGCGGTCGAGGAGCTCCCCTCCCGGCTCCAGACGGACCTCGAACAGGCTGCGGCCGAGCCAGCGGCCCGGGTCTTCCACCACCGCGGCGGTCCCCAAAGTCCACAGGTGACCGCCGGGCAGGCCGTCGATCTCGGCGGCCGCGGTCAGGCCGTTGCGCCAGGCGAACGCCCCCTGCCAGGAGTCGTGCCCCGCGACCGCGACCTGGCTCCTGGGCGGGAGACGCGGCGCCAGCTCCGCTAAAGCCGTCCGCGTCCGCGAGACCTCGGCCGCCGCCGCCGTCCAGGCGCGGCCGTTCCAGAGAGTGGCGGCGCTCCAGTAGAGGAAGAGCCCGACGAGGGCGTAGCGGCTCGCCCGCGGCAGGCGAGGGACGCCCAGGCCGCAGGCGGCGAGGCCGATCGCGGCCGGGAAGTAGATCATCCGCGATCCCTCCTGATCGATGCCGAGCGAGAAGATCGGCAGCACCGGGAGGAGCGTGAGCCCGAAGGCGGCGGCAGCGCGGAGGGGAGCCCCGAGCGCCCGGTCCCGAAGATCCCGCAGATCCCGGAGCCAGGGCGCCAGGACCGCGCCGAGCAGCAGGGCCGAGAGGAGAGCGAAGAGCGGGGCCAGGGCGCCCGGTCGCTTGAAGGGCACGAAGATGCGCAAAGGCGTACGCAGAAAGATCGAGCGCAGGACGGGCAGAACCTTGAGGCTGAAGAGGAGCGAGGAGCCGTTGTCTCCCAGGTAGCCGCCAGGGCCGTGGAAGAGAAAGAAACGGAAGATCAGGTAGACCCCGGCCACGAGGATCATCGCGAACGCCGGACGCCGGGCCTGCCGCCAGGGCAGGAGGAGAGGCAGGAGGAACGGCAGCGGCAGCACCGACTCCTTACAAAGGAGAGCGAGCAGGAAGAGCCCCGCGGCGAGAGCCGCGCGAGAGAGAGGGCGGCTCTCTTCCCCCGGAGCGACGACGACCAAGGCCGCCAGGGCGAAAAGGCAGGCCCAGAGGTCGAAGCTGGCGCTCGCCCAGATCACCGGCTCGGTCGAGAGGGGGAAGGCGAGAAACAGGGCGGCGGCCGCGAGCGCCGCCTGGCTCCCCACTCCCCGGCGCCGCAGGAAGGCGGCGAGCAGCAGGCCGTTGCCGAGGTGGAGCAGGAGAGAGAGAGCATGGAGGACGAGCGGTCCCGCCGGGCTCCGCGTCAGCTCCCAGAGGAGACCCGGCAGGGGCCGGATCATCTGCGGCGTGGAGGCGACGGTGACGTGCCGGAGGAGCTCGCCCCAGCCCAGGCGCGCCCAGCGGGCATAGAGGAAGTCGTCGGCGAGCAGGCCCTCGCCCAGGTGCCGGCCGTAGAGGACGGCGACGAGGAGAGCGAGGAGAAGAGCGGTCGTCCCGGCGTCGGGCGAGGCTCCCTCGGTACTCGGTGAAGCTTTCCCGGGGGAGCTCATGCGGGGGGACGATATCCCATCCCGGCGGCAAGACTGGGCGGGGTGGCGGGTGGGGATGGAGGGAGGACAGGAGGGGGCAGATCTCGTCTAAGTCGCCTCCCTAGGGGCACCCCCCCTGTGGTGCCCGGGCGGGAGGGCTAGCGAGGTCTCCGACCTCAAACCGACGAGTTTGTCTCCCTGGGAGCGCCGGCGTCCTCGCCGGCATCGGTATACCGGCGGTATACCGCCGGCCGGCGGGACGCCAGCGCTGCTCTGAAAATTGCCTCCTATGCCCTATGCGGCCTCCTTCCGGGTGACTTGGAAGCCGAGATCCTCTAAGCGCTGCTGCGCTGGGGAAGCTCACGGCGAGGCCATTGTCGTAGACGAACTTCTCGACCACGAGCAAGCCTGACGCGAGCCGGCCGCCGCCCGGACTACGTGGTGTTCCGGACCATATAAGCCGGCGATGGGCGAGGCGCTCGGTCTCACTTTCCCCCGTCCGGCGGCACCGACCAGGGCCAATGCCATCCGGGCGATCCCAGGGCCGACGCCAGGTCCCTCATCCCCGAGACGAGGACGCCGATCCCCAGGACGGTGAGGAGCCAGCGGAGGGCCGGAACGACCGGAACGGGGCTGCCGACGAAGCCGGTCGGCTCCCGCCACCAGGCGAGGAGGATGGGCACGAGGTTGCCGAGCATGGCGCCATAGACGATCGCCATGATCGTGTGAGTAGCGCGCTCGCCGGGGAAGACGCCGCCCAAAGGCTTCCGCACCAAGTCCTCGGTCGTGAAATCGCGTTCATTCTCTCTCCTGCTCGGGGACCGCCGCGACGGCGCCCCCGGCGGCACGGCCAGGACAAGCTCTCGCGGCCGTCGCGGCTCCGCACGGGTATGAATGCCGTGCGCGGACCGGCCTCCCTCGCGGTGCTAGACTCCTTCCCATGCCCGCCGATCCCGCCCTCGTGGAGGCCCTGCGCTCCGCCCTGGCCGGCCGCCCGGACGTCAAGCTCGCCCTCCTTTTCGGTTCCCGAGCGCGCGGCCGGTTCCGGCCGGACTCCGACGTGGACGTCGCGTATCTGGGAAAAGACGTCGATCCCCTGGAGCTCGCCTCCTCTCTGAGCCTGACGGTCCGCCAGGAGGTCCAGGCGGTGAATATCGCCGAGCCCAGCTATCCCCTGATGCAGGCCGTTCTCCGCGATGGGATCCTTCTCCACCAGGGAGAACCCGGCGCCGGAGCGCGCTGGCGCTCGCACGCCATCGCACAGCTGGAGACCGATCGCCCCGGCTTCGAGCGCATGCGGGATGCCTACCTGAAACGGCTTGCGGAGGGCCGTCATGGTTGAACCTCCATACCCATGAAAGACATCGCGCTCCCCACCGGCCGAATCCACTTCCGTCCCATCACGCCGGACGACCAGGAGCTCCTCCTCCGTATCTACGGCAGCACGCGGGACGAGGAGCTGTCCTCGGTGTCCTGGGCAGACGGGGAGCGGGAGGCCTTCCTCCGCCAGCAGTTCACCGCCCAGCATGCCTGGTACCAGGAGAACTACGCGGGGGCCGAATTCCTCGTCATCTCGCGGCAGGACGGGCAGGGAGGAGAGGCGCCGGCGGGCAGGCTCTACGTCGTCCGCTGGGAGAAGGAGATCCGGCTGATCGACATCGCCCTCCTCCCCGAGCACAGAAACGGCGGTGTCGGCAGCGCCATCCTGGAGGAGATCCTGGCCGAGGGGAACGCGGTGGGGAAACCGGTCACCATCCACGTCGAGAAGTTCAACCCCGCCCTGCGACTCTATGAGCGGCTGGGGTTCACTCCGATCGAGGACCGGGGCGTCTACTACCTCATGGAGCGGCGGCCGGTCGCCGCTACGTAAAGAGGTGCTTCGCGAACACCCGATCCGTGCGTCTCGGCCTGTTGCACCGTCCTCAGGTGAGGGCACTTCCACAGTAGAAGTAGGGGACTTCTACTGCTCAAGTAGGGCACTTCTGCCGCCGAAGTAGGGCACTTCCGCTACCGGAGTAGGGCACTTCTGCTACCGAAGTAGGGCACTTCCGCTGCCGAAGTAGGGCACTCCTGCTGTCGAAGTAGGGCACTTCTGCTGTCGGAGTAGGGCACTCCTGCCACCGAAGTAGGGCACTTCCGCTACCGGAGTAGGGCACTTCTGCTACCGGAGTAGGGCACTTCTGCTACCGAAGTAGGGCGCTCCAGTCGGGAAATCAGTAAAACCCGCCTCAGGAGGACGGTAGGAAATGTCGTCGTGAACGCCCGCCCAGGGGAGGGACGCGCCCGCCGGCCGCCCGTACGGCCGCCTCTACGTGAAGACCGCCTCGAAGAGAACCCCGCCGCCGTCGCCCCCCTCGTCCGCAGCGAGACCGATGGGGACGAGGAAGAGATCGTGGGCGCCGAGCTCGGCATGCTCGACCCGGTAGGTCCCCTGCCCGCGGAGAGCGGCCTTGGGGCCGCGGAAGAGGAGCGCGAACTGGGGGCGCCTTGAGGGCGGCGTCGCGCCGGCCCTCACCTGAGTCAGCCGGAACGGCACCGGCTCCGCTCCCAGATGGAGGAGGAAGGTCTCCCCCACGCGGCCGTCGAAGTCCTCTTTCCTCCAGCTCTCGATCATCGCGCTCCCCTCGTAGGTTCGGGCGGAGTATACCGGCCGGGAGTCCCGCCGGGGGATTCCCGGTAAGCTACTCCCCAGGGGGACGCGAGATGAGACTGGTGATCCTGGCCGCCGGGCGCGGCCTGCGGCTCAGGGAGGAGAGCGGCGGCCACGCCAAGATCCTTTTGGACGTTGCGGGCCGGACGATCCTCGACCGGGCGGTCGGGCTCGCCGCCCACCTCGGGCTCGATCCCCTGGTGGTGACGAGGCGGGAACATGCGGCGGAGATCGGGCGGACGGCCGAGGTGCTCGTCGAGGACGAGCCCGCGGACATCCTGGAGACCCTCTACTTCGCCCGCGGCGCCCTCCGCGAGACTTTCTGCTGGATGGGCGGCGACCTGGTGTTCGCGGACTGGGAGCCGCACCGCGAGCTGCTCGCCGCTCATGTCAGCGAGGGGTACTCCTCCTCGTTCTTCCACTGCCGGACGGACCGCTTCAAGGCCAAGCTCCACTTCGGAGCCACCGGAGCCAGCCTCAAGGTCCAAGTGACCCGGGAGGGCGTCCACGAGTGGAGCATCCCGACCTTCCTGGTGCAGTCGACGCACCTCCTCGCCGACATGGGAAACCCGCCCCTCTACGGCTTCCTCCAGCGGGCGATCGACCGCGGCGACCCGATCCAGACCTGCCTCTACGAGGCCCCGATCTTCGAGATCGACACGCCGGCCGACCTCGCCGCGGCGCGGCGCTTCTTCGCCTCCAGGCCATGACGACCGTCGACCTCCTCACCGCCGTCTCGGTCAACGGCATCATCACCCTGGGCCGCGGCCTCGCCAGCACCGACCTCCTGGGACGGATGACCGTGCCGCCCGGCGTCCTCGCGCTCAAAGGCGAGATCCGGCGCCGTTACGGCGCCGTCCTCATCGGCACCGAGACGGTCCTCGTCAACGATCCCACCCTGACCTCCCACGGGCTCGCCGGGGAGGAGGGTTTCGCCTGCATCCGGGCGACCCTCGACCCGGCCGGCCGTATCCCACCGGGCGCCCGCTTCCTGGACGGCTCGGCGCGGACCCTCATCGGGATCACCGGAAAAACCCCGCAAAGCTACCTCGACCTCCTCGCGGCGCGCGGGATCGAGACCGTTCCCGCCGAGGCCGGCCCAGGAGGAGAAGGTCCGCAGGCCGACCTTCCCGTCTTCCTCGCCGGGCTCGCCGCCCGCGGGATCGCTTCCGTCGTCTGCGAGGGGGGAGGCCGCCTCAACCGCGCTCTCTTGGCCGCCGGCCTCGTCGACCGCCTCCACCTCCTCCTCCTCCCCGCCGTCCTCGCCGCCGGCTCGGTCAACCTCTTCGCCGGCGGCCGCGACGACGAGCTGACCGAGCTGCGGCTCGAAGCCGCGGAGCCGATCGACGACTTCCTCTATCTGCGGTATCGGGTGAAAAGAGACGTCACGGGAACAGCACCGCGTCCGGGTGCCGGACGAGCATGAGGTAGAAGCCGACGACGATCATGTCGGCGACGACGTCCGGGCGGCCGATGTCGGGGAGAAGGAAGCGGTAGATCAGCTCGGAGGCGGGCAGGATGCCGGTCTCCAGGTTGTGGAGGAGGAAGCGGTAGACCCTCCGGCTGTTCGGATAGCCCTGCACCATTTCGCGCACGGCATGGATGTGCTGGTGGTCGAGCATGGCTTCGTACACGGTCGCGTAGGCACCGGCGAAGGACGGCCGCGAGACCGTCCGGGCATGGCCGAGCTGCTCGTGGTGGCGGGCGGAGAGCTGGTAGCCCAGGTGAATGAAGTCCTCGACGCAGACGATGTCTCTCTCGGTCGTCGCGCGGAGGACGTCGCCGGTGCGCTCCAGGAGGTTCTCCATGTTGTCGTTGGCGCCGGTCTCCAGATATTGGAGGAGTTGGGCCGTGACCACCGGGAGGAGGAGCAGGATCTGGCCGTAGTTGACCTTTCCTCCCCGCCGGTTGCGCACGCTCGCCGCCTGCGCCTCATAGGCGGTGTCGTAGATGCAGTCGGGCTGGCGGCGGGCCTGGAGCACGCGGTCGGCCAGGTCGTAGAACGCCCAGGCGCTGTTGGCCCCGGAGACGAGGAAGTATTCGAGCTTGGTGCCCGGGGAGGAATCGACGAGCCTCGTGGTGCAGCCCGGCTTTTTCCCCAACGGCTCCAGGGCCTGGGCGAGGAGGACGTTCCGCAGAACCTCGCGCCTGATGTCCATCAGGGCGACAGGTACTCCCGGCGGGCGGCCGCGAGGACGGCCGGATCTCCCATCTGTTCGACCAGGGCTTCGAGCTTGGCCTCCACCTCGCCGCTCTCCAGGCGCCTCACGGCGAGCTCGATCCCGGCCTCGATCGACGGCGCGCGGTCGGTGAGATAGAAGACGACGGCGCTGTTGAGCGCCACCAGGTCGCGCTTGGGGCCGGTCTCCCGGCCGCAGGCGATGCGCAGGAAGTCGCCCAGGCTCTCGTGGGCGTCGGCCGGCTGCACGGCGCTCTGCGGCGCCCGCTTCAACCCTACCGCCTCAGGCTCAAGAATGAAATCGATCGCCTGGTCGCCCTTGTAGCCCTTGATCCGCGTCGGCGCGGCGATCGAAACCTCGTCCAGACCGTCGAGCCCGCGGACCGCGAGCGCACCTTCGTAGCCCAGGCCGCGGAAGACGTCGACGATGCGGTCGAACTGGTCGGGATGGTTGATCCCGAACATGCGGTGGGTGAGCTTCAGGGGGGTGAAGAGGGGGGCGATCAGGTGGAACGGGGTGCTGACCCGCACCTTCTTCTCCGCCAGGGAGAGCCCGAAATGGACGAGGTTCTGAAGCTCCCGGCTGACGAAGATCGGCGAGTAGAAGGCGACCCCCACCTCTCGCAAGGCGCGCTCGATCCTCGGCAGGGTGGCGGCGGGCGCCGGGAGGCCGACCGCCTGCAGGGCATCGGCGCTCCCGGTGACGCTCGTCACCCGAAAGAAGGAATGCTTGACGACCGCGACGTCGTGGTCGCCGGTCAAGAGCGCGGTCAAGGTCGAGACGTTGATCTTCCGCACCCCGCTGCCGCCGGTCGAGGAGACGTCCATGAGCCGCGCCGGCAGCTCGATGTCGTAAGGACCGGTCAGCCGGAACATGCCGTCGTACATCCCCAGGAGCTCCTCGGCGGTCTCCCCCTTGGTCTGCGAGGCGACCGAGAAGGCCAGGAGCCGCCAGCCCTCGGCGTCGGTCGCCATCAGATCCGCCATCAAGTCGGCGCTCTCCGCCCGGCTCAAGTCCTGGCGGGTCATCAGCTTGCGGATCAGGGGATCGTGCAGGGACATCCGTGGCTCCTCTCGAAAGAAGCAAAGGTTGAACGAATTCTATACCGAACTTGAAGAGGAAGGCGGAACGGGCGGCAGCCCACCCCTGGTGCGAGGCCGGGAGGGAGGGCTTACGAACGCACGCCGACCGGCGGCAGGACGTAGAGGAGGACGGCGAAGTAATGACAGATGCTGCCGGCGAGAACGAAGAGATGCCACACCGCGTGGTGGTAGGGCAGCCGTCGCCAGAGGTAGAAGACGATCCCGGCGGTGTAGGTGAGGCCGCCGGCCACCAGAAGGGCGATCCCGCCGCGCTCGACCGAGTGGACGAGCGGTTTGACCACCAGGAGGATCGACCAGCCCATGCCGAGGTAGAGGGCGATCGAGAAGGCCGGGTAGCGGCCGGTGGCCAGGGCTTTCCACAGGATGCCGGCGATCGCCAGGAACCAGACCAGACCGAGGAGGGCGAACCCCTCGGGCCCCCGCAGGTTGACGAGGGTGAACGGGGTGTAGGTGCCGGCGATCAGCAGGTAGATGGCGGAATGGTCGAGCGCCCGGAGGATCGGCTTGGCGCGCGGCGAGGGGATGCTGTGGTAGAGGGTCGAGGCGAGGTAGAGGAGGACCAAGGTCACCCCGAAGATGGTGTCGCCCGTCAGGCACCAGGAGCCGCGGTGGCGCCCCACGGCGATGAGCCCGGCGAGCCCGACGAGCGCGAGGCCGGTCCCCAGCCCATGGGTGACGCCGTGGGCGATCTCCTCGCGGAACGTGTAGGCGTTTGAGGGGGTGGGGAGGGAAGAGCCGTGGGGCATGGGCGGAAGGGGACCGCAAGGGGGGAACCCGGGAGGATCGTAGCACGGGGCGGGGTGGCCTCCGCGAGGCTCTCTCCTGCCGCGCCCGCTCCTAGGAGAAGAGCGGCGGCAGATCCTCGCCGCAGACCCTGCGGGCGAGGTAGCGGCCGGTGGCGAAGCCGAGCGACATGCCGTGGCCGTTCATGCCGACGGCGTAGAGGGCGGCGGGGATGCCGGGGACGGTGCCGATCGCCGGCAGGCCGTCGGCGGTGAAGGCCATGGTCCCCGCCCAACGGTGGAGGATGGGGCGGCTCGCGAAGCGCGGGAAGTACTCGCCGACGAAGCGTTCGAGGGCGCCCTGGACCGTTCCCGTGGGGGTCTCCTCGGTGCCCACCTCCTGCTCCCGGGCGGCCCAGCGGCAACCGCCCACGACGAGGGTGCCGTCTTTGAGCTGGCGCAGGTACTCGTAGCCCTCGTTGACGTACCAGACCCCGGCGAGGTCGCGCGGACCGGGCGCGGTCGAGAACATCTGGCCGCGGACCGGGCGGACGACGGCGGCGAGGCTCGGTACGAGGCCGGCCGCGTAGGCGTTGACGGCGAGCACCACCTGCCGCGCCAGAATCCGCCCGGCGTCCGAGATCAGCCGCACCCGCTCGCCCGCCGGCTCGATCGACCGTACGGCGAAGCCGGTGCGGACCTCGGCGCCGGAGAGACGGGCGATCCCGCGGCAGAGGCGGACCGGGTCGAGCCCGCCGTCCCGCGCCTGGAAGAGCCCGCCGGCCAGGCGGTCGCTGCCGCTCGCCCGCCGCATCTGCGCCGCCTCCCGCCATTCGAGGTCGAAGCCGAGAGCCACCAGGCGCTCGGCGCTCGTCCGCAGAGCCTCCTCCTGGCCGCTGTCGGGGAGGGCGGCGAGCCAGCTCCCCTCGGGCAGGAACTCGCAGTCGACCCGGCCGGGATCTAAGATCTCGGCACGGAGAAGCTCGCGGTTCTCCTGGGAGACCTCCCAGAACCGCCGCGCCACCCGCTCTCCCGCGCTCGCCACGAGCGCGGTGTAGGGCTCGGCGCTCCCGGTCAAGAGAAAGCCGGCGTTTCGGCCCGAGGCGCGGCTCGCGAGCGGCCCGGTCTCCAGCAGCACGACCCGCCGGCCCGCCTTCCCCAACCAGTAGGCGGTCGAGAGCCCGACGATGCCGCCGCCCACGACGACGACATCGGCGACGTCCGCGGCATTGGCGGTATTGGCGGCATCGGCGACATCGGCGACATCGGTGCCGTCGACGCCGTCCGTCTCCCTCTCTTCCGCGACGGAGGGACGGGCGAGCCAGAGCGAGGGGAGACCGGGAGCGCTCATCGGACGGGCAATCTTTCAGCCGGCTAACACGCTGCCGCCGTTGACGTTCAGGATCTCGCCGGTGATGTGGCGGGCGAGCGGCGAGGCGAGGAAGAGGACCGGCCCCGCGATGTCCTCCGGCGAGGCGACCCGGCCGAGCGGGATCGCGGCGGCGATCGCCGCTCCCCGGTCGCCGGCTAAAGCATCGGCCGTCATGTCGGTGTCGACCCAGCCCGGGGCCACCGAGTTGACCCGGATCTTCGGCGCCAGCTCGGACGACCAGGACTTGGTGGCCGAGATCATCGCCCCCTTGCTCGCCGCGTAGGCGCTGTAGAAGGCCTCCCCGCGCTGACCGGCGGTCGAGGAGATGTTGACGATCGAGCCGTCCACCGACTTTTCGAGCATGGGCACGGCCTCTCTGGCGCAGAGGAAGGGACCGACGACGTTGACCGAGAAGGTCGCTTCGAGCCGCTCCTCGTCGAGCCGGGTGAGCGGATCGTGCACCCACACCCCGGCGTTGTTGATCAGGCAGTCGAGGCCGTCCCACTGGCCGGCGATGAAGTGGAACAGCCGCTTGATCTGGCTCCGCCGCGTGACGTCGCAACGGAAGATGGCGTGCGGCTGGTCCGAGATGCCTTTCAATTCGGCGAGCACCTCGGCCGCCTTTTGGCCGCTGGCGAAATACTGGACGAGGACGGTGGCGCCGGCCCGGGCGAACATCCGGCAGCAGGCGGCGCCGATGCCGCGGCTCGCCCCCGTCACCAGGACCCGGCGCCCCGAGAGGTCGATCAAGCCGGGTTCCCCTGTTTCGCCGACTTCCCCGTCGCCTCGACGATCATGGCGATCCCCTGGCCGCCGCCGATGCACGCCGAGGCCACGCCGCGCCCGCCGCCCCGGCGGTTGAGCTCCTTTAAAAGGGTGAGGAGGATACGCGAGCCGGTGGCGCCCAGCGGATGGCCGAGGGCGATCGCGCCGCCGTTGACGTTGAGCTTGGCGGTGTCCAGGTCCAGCTCCTTGATGACGGCTAAGATCTGGCCGGCGAAGGCCTCGTTGATCTCATAGAGATCGAGGTCCTTCTGCTCCATCCCGGCCCGTTTGAGGGCGGCGCGGATGGCGGGAGCCGGGCCGATCCCCATGCGCGAGGGCTCGACGCCGACCACCGCCCAGGAGACGATCCGCCCGAGCGGCTGCCAGCCGCGCTCCTCAGCCCGCTCGGCGGTCGAGAGGATCAGCATCGCCGCCCCGTCGACGATCCCCGAGGCGTTGCCGGCGGTGACGAAGCCGTCCTTGTCGAAGGCGGGCGGCAGGCCCGCGAGGTCCGCCATCGTGGTCTCCGGACGCATGTGGTCGTCCGCTTCGACGACCGTCGCCCGCTTGCCCTTCCCCACCGGCACCGCGACCACTTCCTCGGCCAGCTTGCCGTTCTTCCAGGCCTCGCCGGCCCGGCGCTGCGAGAGGATCGCGTACTCGTCCTGCTCTTCGCGGCTGATCCCGTAATCGCGCGCCAGGTTGTTGCTCGTCTGCGCCATGTAGCAGCCGGCATAAGGGTCGTGGAGGGCGATCATCAGCAGATCCTGGAGCTGACCCTGGCCGAGCTTGAAGCCGCGGCGGGCGCCCCAGATGACGTGCGGGGCCTGCGACATGTTCTCCATCCCACCCACGAGGCAGGTGGTGGCCTCGCCGGTCAGAACCGCCTGCGCCCCCGAGATCACCGACTGGATGCCGGAGCCGCAGAGCCGGTTGACGGTGAGCGCCGGAACCTCTTTCGGCACCCCCGCCTTGAGCGCCACGTGGCGGGCGCCGTAGATCGCGTCGGGGGAGGTCTGGAGCGCATTGCCGACGAACGTCTGATCGATCTCGGTCGGCGCGATGCCGCTCTGCTCGAAGAGGGCGCGCGCCGCATGGGCGCCCAGGTCGATCGCCGAGATCTCCGCGAAGGAGCCGTTGTATTCCGCCATCGGGGTCCGCACCCCATCCACCAGGACCAGGTCTTCCGTCTTCATTCTTATGCTCTCTCTCTTTGTGAGCTCGGGGGTTCGTGCGCCGCCCTACCCCGCCGCGGCGGCTTCATCATAAGCCAGGGCGTGGAAGCGTCGGCGCCAGGTGTTCAAGTCGACCGCCGGATCGGTGCGGGCGCCGAGCAGGACGAGGAGCCGTCCCCCCGGGGAGACGGCCGGATCGATCCACAGGCTGCTGCCGGCGAAACCGCTGTGACCGAAAGATTCGGGGCCGAGCGCGGGGCCGGCGCTCCCGGCGACGTTGCGCCGTACCCATCCGAGGGCGTAGAGGCCGCTGCCCGCGGCCAGGGCACGCGCCTTGGCCTCCGGTGAAAACAGCCGGCCCGGCCGCAACCATTCCATCCCCAGGGCGGCCAGGTCCGCCGCCCGGCCGAAGAGCCCGGCATGGCCGGGGAGCCCGATCCCCAGGCGGGCGAGAAAGCGGGCGTTGCCGTCCTGCACCGTGCCGGGGGCGGGCGGCCCTAAGTCCGCGACCTCGATCCCCTGCTCCGCCGCCAGCTCGACCTCCTTGCCGGTCCCCATGAGCGACGCCGCGACGTCGTCCTGCTCGCCGGGCGCGAGAGTGACCCCGGAGAGCCCGAGCGGCGCGAGCACCCGCTCGCGGAGGAGATCGAAGAGGGGCCGGCCGAGCCGCGCCTCCGCCGCCTGCCCCCAGAGGAGGTAGTCGAGATCGCTGTAGGTGGGAAGCTCGGCGCCCAGAAGCTCCCCGCCGAGGAGAAGCGCCAGGATCTCTTCGACCGACCGGCAACGCGCATAGAGCGGCGCCCAGGCGGCGAGCCCCGAACGGTGGCAAAGGAGGTTCGCCAGAGGGAGCCAGGCGAGGCGCGGATCGGCCTCCGGCCAGATCTCTCCCAGGGGGAGCCCCAGGGACAGCTCGCCGCTCTCGTCGAGGACGACGGCCAAGGTGGCGACGAACGGCTTGGTCAAGGAGCCGAAGTCGAAGCGGGTCTCCGAACCGGCGAGGCCGGCGGCCCCCGTCCACGTCTCCCCCGGCTCGGCTCTCGGCGAAACCAGCGTCGAGACGGCGGAGACGGCGCCGCTCCCGACCATCGCGTCCAGGAGCTGCTGGAAAGCTCGCTCGGAGATCACCGCGCGACGGGTTCCGACGCTTCCCGATAGTTGTCCGGGTTGCCGGTCTGGAAGACGACGACCCGCTCCCCCGGCCGCAGCTCTCCGGCGCTCGCCAGATCCTCGACCGCCGCCATCGCCGCGGCCCCCTCCGGCCCGGTGCGGAGCCCTTCGAGCCGGGCCAGCCGGGAGGTGATCTCCGGCAGCCGTTCCTCGGCGATCGCGAGCGCCCGGCCGCCCGACTCGCGCACCGCCCGCAGGACGAGGAAGTCGCCGATCGCCCGCGGCACCCGGAGCCCCCACGCCCGGGTCCGCGGCTCGGCCCAAGGCTCCGCCGACTCCTCCCCGCGTTCGAAGGCGCGGACGATGGGGGCGCACCCCGCCATCTGGACGATGACGAAGCGCGGCCGCCGGGCGCCCGGCGAAAGGAGGCCCAGCCGCCGCAGCTCGTCGAACGCCTTGTGCATGCCGACGAGCCCCGTGCCGCCGCCCAGGGGGTAGACGATCCAGTCCGGCAGCTCCCAACCGAGTTGCTCGGCGAGCTCGAAGCCCATCGTCTTCTTGCCCTCGATCCGGTAGGGCTCGCGGAGGGTCGAGAGGTTCCAGTAGCCCTCCGCGGGGAGAAGCTTGGCGGCATCGACCAGGGTGCCCGGCGACAGCAGCACCTCGGCGCCATGCTCGCGGCAGCGTTCGAAGATCACCGCCGGGGTGTCCTCCGGCATCGCGAGCCGCGCCGGGAGACCGGCCGCGGCGGCATAAGCGGCCATCGCGAGGGCGGCGTTGCCGGCGCTCGCGAGCTGTACCCCCGGCGCTCCCAGCTCGCGAGCCCGATTGACGGCGAGCGACAACCCGCGCGCCTTGAAGGACCCGGTGGGGTTCCCCGACTCGTCCTTGAGCAGAACCTCGACCCCGGCCGGGGCCATGCGCCGCAGGTGGACGAGCGGTGTTCCCCCCTCGCCCAAGTCGACCCGGTTCTCGAAGTCGCGGAGCGGCAGAAGCTCCCGGTAGCGCCAGAGGGTCCAAGGGCGGCCGGGCAACGCGCGCCGCAGCTCCTCGCCGCGGGCCGGGTCGAGGTCGTACTCGACGAGGAGCGGCGCCCCGGCGGCGGAGAGGAACGCCGGCCGGTCGAGGGGGAGGACGTCCCCGGTCCGCGAGCAGACGAGCTCGCGAGCCCAGGATTCGGATGGGGTGGGATTGGGGGAGCGGGTCATCGGCGGGCGGTATGTTAGCAGGCCCCTCCTACCTGTTCGTCCCTGTGTGCCCGTGTTCGTCCGTTCCGTCCGTGTCCGGCAAGGGATAGATCACACCTTCTAAAGAGTACACAGGTTCGTTCCTGGCCTTCTCTCATCCTTCTTTTGGATATAGCATCTCTCGCGAGGAGGAGGCCCATTGCGTTCGGACGAGCAGGAAACAGTGACCCTCGAAGGCGAGGAGAACGCCCTGGCCCGGGAGCTCGGCCAGCTCAGAAAGACGGTGCTCCGTCAGGGCCATGCCCAGGAGCTGTTCCAGGCGCGGGTGGAGGACGCGGTCGCACGGCTCTCCGCCGCCCCGGCACCCGCACCTTCCGCCACGACCCTCCTCCCCAACGCCCCCAACGCCGCCCAGGTGCGCACGCTCGTGGAGCTCGACCAGGCGATCCTCCAGCTCCTCCGCCTGGCACAGAGGGAACCCCAGGCGCCGTTGGACGAGACCGCGCCCCAGTCGCTCTCCGAAGGCCTCTCGCTCCTCCAGGTGCGGGTGCAAAACCTCCAGCGCTCGATGGGCCTGATCGCCATTCCCACCCACGACCAGTTCTTTGACGACCGCCGGCACGAGGCCTGCGGCGTGGCGCACCGACCGGACCTTCCCGACGGCTGGGTGGTCGAGGAGATCCTCCCCGGCTACCGGCTGGGCGAGCGGGTGGTGCGCCCGGCGCGGGTCGTCGTCAACCGCCATCCTTAAAGGAGTCTCCATGACCGACAGGATCTTCGGCATCGATTTAGGGACCACCAACTCCTGCCTCGCGGTGATGGAGGCCTCCGGCCCACGCGTGATCTCCATCGACGGCGAGCCCATCGTGCCCTCGGTGGTGAGCCTCGACCGCCAGACCGGTGCTCTCCTCGTCGGCCGGAGAGCCCGGAACCGCCAGGTGCTCGAACCGGAGTGGACCGTGCGCTCGATCAAGCGCCGCATGGGCGAAACGACGCCCGTGCGCCTGGGCGACCGGCAGCTCTCGCCCGAGGAGGTCTCGGCCGCGATCCTCCGCTACCTCAAGGAGAAGGGCGAGGAGGCGCTGGGACAGCCGGTCGAGCGGGCCGTCCTCACCGTGCCCGCCTACTTCGGCGACGCCCAGCGCCGCGCCACCCTGAAGGCCGGCGAGCTCGCCGGTCTCGACGTCGTCCGCATCCTGAACGAGCCCACCGCCGCCGCCCTCGTCTACGATCGCCTGGTGGCGCGCCAGGCCGGGCCGCGGGCGGCCCGGGCCGCCGGCGACAGCGAAAAGGACGTCGAGCGCGTCCTCGTCTACGACCTCGGGGGAGGCACCTTCGACGTCTCGGTGGTGGAGATCGGCGGCGGCATCAACGAGGTCGTCGCGAGCTACGGCAACAACCAGCTCGGCGGCGACGACTTCGATCGGCGGCTGGCGGACTACCTGAGCGCAGAGCTGCGGGAGCGGACAGGCCGCGACCTGCCCAAAGACCTGCGCCTGGAGGCGCGCCTCGTGGACGCCGCCGAGCGGGCGAAGATCGACCTCTCTTCCGGCCCCTACGCCCGGGTGATGGAGGAAGCGTTGGTCGACGGCTTCCACCTCGACCTGGAGGTCGACCGGCAGACGTTCGAGGCGCTCCTCGACGACCTCCTCCGGAGCACCCTCGAAGAGGTGGACCGGGCGCTCGCCGAGGCCCGGCTCACGGCGGAGCAGATCGACCGGGTGATCCTGGTCGGCGGCTCCACCCACATCCCGCGGGTGCAGGAGCTCCTCGCCGAGCGCTTCTCCTGCCCCATCGAGCACGCCGTCGACCCCGCCCTTGCCGTGGCCCTGGGAGCCGCCGTCCAGGGGGCGATCCTCGCCGGCCAGGTGTTCGACCACATCCTGATCGACGTGGCCGCCCACTCCCTGGGGATCAAGACCGTGGACAACGCCTTGACCGGGTTCCGCCTGTGGGGCCGCCGGGAGGCCGACTATTTCTCCACCATCATCCGCCGCAACACCCAGGTTCCGGTGACCCGGTCGGAGGTCTACTACACCATGGGGAACGACCAGGAGCGCGTGGCGATCGAGGTCTACCAGGGGGAGAGCTCCCGCTGCAGCGAGAACACGCTCATCGGCCACTTCCCGTTCGCCCTCCTGCCGGCCCCCTCCGACAGCCCGATCGTCGTGGAATTCCGCTACGACCTGGACGGCATCATCCGCGTCGTCGTCCACCAGAAGGGCACCGACAACCGTCAGGAGGTGACCCTCTCCACCCGCAGCCGCGAGGCGACGGTGCAGAGCGCCGGTACGCGACCGGTCGAGAACTACATCCTGCGCAAGGCCCGCGCCCTCGCCGACCGCCTCCCCGAAGGCGACCGGAAGGAGCGCCTCGTCGTCGCCGCCCAGGTCTACGAAGAGATCCTGGCCGATCCGGAGGCCGACCCCGACGACGTCGATCCGGCCGAGGAGGATCTCCTGGAGTTGCTGGAAGAGGCCGAGACGGCCGAAGAAGTCGGGGAAGCCCAGGAGGCTCGAGTCGAGCCGTGAGCGGCAAGCGGAGCCTCAAGAAGCAGCAGAAACGCCAGGCGTCGACCCTGGCGCATCTGGAAGAGCTGTACCGGCGGGGCACGGATACGGCCGGAAGGGCAGACGAAGAGCTTCTCGCCGAGGCCGCCGAGCTGGGCTCGGAGGTCGTCGCCTCACCGTTCGCCGCCAAGTGGGCGGAGGTGGCCGACCGAGCCCTGTTGCAAAGCCTGGCCCGCGCCGACCTCGGCCGTCTCGACCGCCTCCTCCGCTCGCTCCGTCGGAGCGGTCCCCTCCGGCCTCTGGCGGTTCTCGCCAAAGCGGTCCTCGATCTCGCGGCGGGCCGCCTCGACGAGGCCCGATCGAGCCTGGCGACATTGGCTGGCGTGATCGGCGCGGCCGGCAACCCCGGAGAGATCGCCGGGGTCCCGTCCGGTCTCCTCGCGGATCTGGAGGCTCTCGCCCGGGAGGAGCCGGACCGCCCGCGGCAGGGCGATCCGTACCGCCGAGCGGAAGCGGAGCTCTTCGCCTCTCTCCAGGCTCTGGAAACGCGAGCCTTCGCACCGACCACCGCGGATCGACAGACCCTGGTCCGCTGCCTGCTGACCCTGCGCCGACAGGCTCCGCCGAATCCTCCGAACTCGCCGAACCCACCGGACAACGCCGTCGATCTCGAATTCCGACGTTTCCTCGACGGCGCCGACCGCTGCCTCGCGCAGCTCACCGATCTCGACGGTTTGGAGACCGAGCTCTCCGAGAAAGACGGGGAGCCGGCGCGCCAGGCGATCCTCGGCTGGAATCCGCCGGAGCGGGCCGGCGCTCTCGGCGACGCTCGCGACCGCCGTGCCGCCGCTCCTCGCCCCCTTGCGCCACGCCGTCGCGACGCGATGGCGGAGCGTCCTCGAAGGGGTGTCCGCACGGCAGGGATCGTCCGGGCTCGCGGCCCTCTGGATCGCCGACCCCAAGCTCCTCGCACTCCACGTGGATCTGCCAGGGGGTTCGCAGGGGGGCCGCCAGCGAGGCCAGGCCGAGGAGTTTCTGGAGCAGGGTCGCCACGGAGAGTTGGCCGACCTCCTCCGCTCGCGCAGCCGGACCGCTTCTGAGGCCGGAGACCTGGCCGCGCTCTGGAGCCTGGAGCTGTGGGCCCGCCACCGCGCGACCCTCGACGAGGAGGAGCCCGAGGGTTTTCTGGACCCGGATTTAACCGAGCTTCCCCCGCACCGGACTCTCGTTCGTCTGGAGGAGATGGCCGGAGAGATCGGGCGGCGCTTTCCGGCCGACCAGCGCGCCGCCGTGGCTCGCCTGCTCTCTGCCGAGCTGCTCGATCTCTGCGACGAAGTCGGCTTCTGCGAGCACACGGCCGGGGCCGCCGTCGCGCTGCTGGAGCATCCACCCGGCGACCGTGTCGACTTTGGGCTGCTCCTCGCCGGTGTGGCGGGAGCCCTGTCCGCCGGCGCTCCCCGTGCCTTGCGCTCCCTCCAGGCCCACATCGACCGCGGCGCCAAAATGACCGCGGGGGACGCGCCCACCGCGAGACGGCTCCTGGCCCGGATCAGCCAGGAAGGACCCTTTGTCCTGGCGCGGATTCTCCAAGCCGTGAAGCCGCTGTTCGCCGACGAGACCTGGCCGGAGATGGCGGAGCTCGTGTCTCAGGAGATGAGCGGATGTTACGTCATGCTCCTGGAAGGGGTGAGCTTTGAGAGCTTGCGGAGTCCCCGGGCGGGAGAGCAGTTGTTCCAGGAAGCGAAGAACGGGCTGGCCGCCCTGCGGCCGGTCCTGGGAACGACGAACGGGTTCGCCGCCGCGGAGCTGGCTCTCGACTGCTGGCGGCTAAACCGGATCCCGATGGCGGAGCGGCTCGAAAGCTTCCTCGCCAAGTTTGGCGGTTGGGAGGCGCCCCTCGCCGCCTTCCGGATCCTGGGGAAGCTCCGGAATCCCGGGGCGCCGGAAGGCCTGAACGTCATCGTCGTCACCCTCGCCAATACGGTGATCGACCGGCTGGACGAGCGGTGGCCCCTCTGGAGCCCCACCGCGCCCCCGCTCGCCTTCCTCGCCGACCCGGCCCACTTCGATCTCCTGAAGGAAAGGATGCGGCAGATCCTCTCCGCGCCGGAGACCCAGGGAGAGAACCGCGAGCGCCTCGAACTCTGCATGGAGGCGATCCACGAGATCGAGGACAGGCGGGACGATCTCGTCGACCGGCCTCGGAAACAGAGCCGGGGCGCGAAGAACGCGAAGCGAAAGAAGAAGCCCCGCCGCCGGACCGGCCACGCCCCCCAGCTGGGGTTGGATTTCTAAGGGAGCCACCGCTTGGACACCCCGAACACCATTCTGGGACTGCCGGCCAACGCCACCGCCGCGGAGATCACCAGCGCCTACAGAAAGCTCGTGCGCCGCTACCCACCCGAGCTCGCCCCCGAGCCATTCGCCCGCATCCACCGCGCCTACCAGCTCGCCACCTCCATCGAACGCCGCATGGAGGCCGCGCGGACGTCGCCGGAAGAGACGATCGACCAGCTGTTCCCTCTACCGGAAGCGACCCTGAAGCCCTTGCCTCCGTCCCCGCCTCCTCTCACCTTACGGGATCGGGAGATCCTCCTCGCTCCCTGGCGGCGGGGTGAGCTCGTTCGGATTCTGCGCGGGGCGTTCGCGGGGTAGGTGGGAAAACGGCCCCTGCAGGTCGAGGAGAACGGCGAAGCCCGCGATTCGACGCGACGTTAACGAAAACCTGGGATTTCCTGCTTTGCGCACTCGGCGTCGAGCCGGCCGGCTCTCACCTGCTGCACGCCTCTTCCCAATCGCGTAGCGCAGGTACATTCGTCTCCTCGAAGAATCTGTTGACCTCTGCTCGGAACTCCTTGAAGCTTTTCGCGCCAGCGGCGACATCGAACAGGACCGTCCGAAACGCAGCACCGAACTCTGCGAGTGCCTCGCTGTGGCTCTTTCCATTCGCGGCGAAGCCCCCGGGGTTGATCCCCTCCACCCAGACCTCACCCTCTTCGTCCGTCAGCAGTGCGCGACCGGAGACGGCGACCTTGGCAACGAAACCGTTGCCCTTGATGAGCTCTCGGCGAGCGAACAGCAATGGGTAGCATGTCATTCGGCACCTCCGAACTTATCTGGAAACTCTACTCTCCTCGTGGTCGCTAAACAACCTAGTCGGAGGACTCCTGCCCCGAAGGGGCATAGGTCGGTAGCCTGGGGTGAAACCCCAGGAAACCATGTAAAGAAAGGAAATCCGCCCCGAAGGGGCGGGGGTCCTAACCTTAACTTAACCTAACAGATACCGTTCGTCGTAAGCAATCTGATGCCGTTCGAGAAGCGCGATCAATTCCTCGCGAAACGAAAGCCGAGCGTGGTGCTGCGGCTGCTCTTGAATGTAGCGCTTCACCGGCTCCTTCTGGGATTCGCTGACGGAGAACGCACCGTATCCGGTCTGCCAGGCGAAGTGCCGGCCCGCGGTCTCCTCCTGGTGAATCCACCTGGATGAATTGGCTTTGATCCGCCGGGTCATTTCGGAGACTGAAGTGTCGGCCTTGAAGCTGGCGAGAAGATGAATGTGATCCGGCATGCCGCCAGCGGCCAGCAGAACTCCTCCCTCATCCCGCACAACGACACCGATGTAGGAGTACAGCCGTTCCTGATACCTCTCGGTGATCAGGGGCGCGCGATCTTTGGTGCTGAAGACTAGGTGAAAGAGCAGATTGGTGAAGGTGCTCGCCACGGGCTCTCCTCCAACGCGACGGATGGACCCCCGCCCCTTCGGGGCGGATGGTGTTTTGATCTGAGATTCCTGGGGCTTTCGCCCCAGGCTACCGACCCTCGCCCCTTCGGGGCGGTTTCAGGCCATCCTCCTGCATCCCCTGCAAGTGAAACTCAATGGCCCTTTCGATCCGGCGCAGCGCCGAATCGATGGTCCCGCCTGTTGCCACGCAGCCGGGGAGGTCAGGCACAGACGCTCCCCAATCGCTATCTGGATCCTTGTTGATGCGCAGCAGATACTGCACCTTCTTCATGACTTCCCCTTCTTGAGGCCGGCTTGGCGCAGGACAGACGCCAGAGTCCCTTTTGGCATTCTCAGTCAGGACGCCGCCCCAACGCCGCCACATACCCCTCCCGATATCTCCCCGCAACCGCCTCCCACGTCAGCTCCGACTCGGCCTTCCGCCGCCCGCGCTCCCCCATCGCCCGCGCCAGGTCCGGCTCGGCGAGGAGGCGGAGGAGGGCGGTGCGGAGGGCGTCGGCGTCGCCTTCCGGGACGAGGAGACCGGTCCGCTCCGACTCGACCGCCAGAGGGATACCCGAGATCCCGGAGGCGACGACGGGGAGGCCGCTCGCCATGGCTTCCAGGATGACGTTGGGGAGACCGTCGACGTTCCCCCGAGTGTCGTGGACCGCGGGGAGGACGAAGAGGTCGGCGGCCCGGTAGAGGTCGGGGAGGGTGTCGCGGAGGACCGCGCCGGGGAAATGGACCCGGTCCGCCCAGGGCGAGGCGGCAGCGACGGCGGTGAATTCGGCCAGCCGGTCGCCGCCGCCGGCGAGGACGACGTGGGCGTCGGGCCGCGCCGCGAAGAGCCGCGGCAGAGTTTCGAGGAGGATCTGGAAGCCCTTCTTGGTCGCCATCCTCCCCACCCCTAAGAGCAGAGGCGCGGCGGTGGGGATGCCCAGCTTCTCCCTCCAGTCCCTCCAGCCGTTTCCCTCGCGGCACGTTCCCCTCGGGGTGAAGGCGCGGACGTCCACGCCGTAGGGGATGACCCGCGAACGCTCGGCGGGAAAGCCCAGAGCGCAGACGCGCGAGACGAGCTCCGGCGAGCAGCCGGTCAGGAGCGCCGTTCGGCGGAGAGCGAAACGGGTGAGCGTCCGGGCACCGCGTTTCTCGGCGAGGAAGACGTCGCTGCCGTGGAGGCCGACCGCGAGCGTCGTCGGTCCTTTTGCCGGCGTCGGCAGCGGCGCGACCGCCACCCCGTTGGGAACGAGAAAGTGGGCGTGGACGAGATCGAACCGCCGGCGGGCGAGGAGCTTCGCCACCGCCCGCCGCGCCGCCAGCAGATAGAAAGGGGTGACGAGCATCGCCTTCCCGCGCACCCGCTCGTCGGCCGCCAGGGTCCGCCCATAGCCGAGAACCTCCCAAGCCGGCGGGGCGTAAGGGAAGGGGATCACCTCCACCCCATCCTGCCCCACGCCTTGGAGCGTCAGCCCCTCGCCGCGCGGCAGGACGACCGTCACCCGGTCGCCGCCGCGGACGAGCGCCCGCGCCAGGTCGCGGAGGAACGGCGCCGCGGTGTCCTCCTCGAAACGGGGGTAGGTCTGGGTGAGGAAGAGGAGGTCGAGGCGCGAGGTGGGAGCGGCGGTCACTCGACCCGCTCTTTGACCGAGTAGCTGTCGCGCCGGCGAAAGTTCTTGAAGGTGATCATCTCGCCGATCAGGCCGGTCGTCAGCACCTGGATGCCGAGGAGCATCAGGAGGACGCCGAGGAGGAGGAGCGGCCGGTTGGAGAGAAAGGCCCGGTGGGTCGCCCAGAGGATCGCGAGATAGCTGTTGATCCCCAGGCCCACGGTGAGGAAAAGGAGCCCCACGGAGCCGAAGAGGTGGAGGGGCCGCCTCGTGTAACGGGTGATGAAGAGCACCGTGATCAAGTCGAGGAGACCTTTATAGAGACGGTCCCAGCCGTACTTGCTCACCCCGTGGAGCCGCGGCCGGTGGTTGACCTCGATCTCCCCCACCGCGAAGCCGCGCCGGCTGGCGAGGACCGGGATGTAGCGGTGGAGCTCGCCGTAGACGGAGATCTCCGCCAGCACCTCCCGGCGGTAGGCCTTGAAGCCGCAGTTGAAGTCGTGGAGGTCGACCTGGGCGAGCCGGCGGGTGACCCAGTTGAAGAGCTTCGAGGGGAGCCTTTTGCCCGCCGGATCGTGCCGCGTCCGCTTCCAGCCGGAGACGAGGTCGAGCCCCTGCTCTTCGAGCGTATCGAGGAAGCGAGGGATCTCCTCCGGATCGTCCTGGAGGTCGCCGTCCATGGTGATGAGGATGCGGCCGCGCGACTGGTCGAAGCCGGCCGAGAGGGCGGCCGCCTTGCCGAAGTTCCGCCGCAGGCGGACGAGCTTGACCCGCGGGTCCCGCTCGTGGGCCTCGCGCACCCGGGCCGGCGTGCCGTCTTTCGAGCCGTCGTCGACGAAGATGATCTCGAAGCTCTTCCCCAGCCGGTCGAGCACCCCGGCCACCTGCTCCGCCAGGACGGCGACCGTCTCCGCCTCGTCGAGGACGGGGACGAGCACGCTCACCTCGACCTCCTCCCGGCGCTCCTCGGCGGGGGTGACCGGAGCGGTCGGCGGCACCGCTTGGGGAAACGCCACGGGCTTTGTGCTCATGGGGAGGTATTGTAGCAGCGGGATCTCGCGGGGATGTCGGGGGGGGCGCGACGCTCAGCGCAGCCGCTGGGCGAGCATCCACGTCGTGAGCTCCGGGTCGGCGTAGGCGGTGTCCCAGGAGTCGTGGCCCGTCCCCGGGTACTCGGTGTAGCGCACGGGATGTTTCACCGCCTGGAGCGCGGTCACCATCCGCCGCGTCTCGGCGACCGGGACCTCGTTGTCGTCGGCACCGTGGAAGGCCCAGACCGGGGCGGGACCGAGGGCCCGGGCGAGCGAGAGATAGGGGTCCGGTCCGTCTAAGAGCTTCTTCAGATCCGCCGGCGCCTGGTCGCCGCCGGTCGGCACCACCTCGGCGGCGATGGGGATGACCGCGGCGAAACGGCCCGGATAGCGGGCCGCCATGTACCAGGTCCCCGAGCCGCCCAGGGAAACCCCGGTCAGGTACACCCGCCGCGGATTGCCATGGAACTCCTCCAGCGTCTGATCGAGCGCGGCGAGCGCCAGCCGTTCCATCGGACCGTCCCAGTCCTTGCCGGAGCGGGCCTGGGGGAGGACGACGAGACAACGGTAGCGGTCGCGATATTTCTCCAGGGCGGGACCGATCCCGGTCTGGGTCTGCCGCAGGTTGTCGTCCCCCCGCTCGCCGCTGCCGTGGAGGAAGAGGACGACGGGCCAATGCCGCCAGGGTCTCTGCCGATAGTGGAGGGGGACGTAGACCCGGAAGTGATAGGTCTCGCCGTCGACCGTCACCTGGCGGTCGACGAAATGGTTGGGGTTGACCCGCGGGAGCCCCCGGGGCACGCAGCGCAGGCAGCCCGAGGCGACGAGAAGGAGGAGCCCGAGGGCGAAACGGCTCCGCAGCCGGAGGCGGCTCACGTCCGGACCCGGCTTTTCACGATCTCCTCGGCCGCCGTCTTGCCGCTCCGCATCGAATGATCCATGTTGAAGTACTGCCATTCGCCGAAACGTCCCACCGGCCAGATCCCGTTCTCCAGGAGCCACGAGCGGATGAGGCCGACGTTCGCCCTATGGTCGAGATCATAGATGACGTAGGCCGGGGAGATCTCCTCGGTGTGGACGAGCTCGATCCGGTCGTCGGGGCGGAGGATGCCGGCGAGCCGCAGGGCGGCGATCGTCTTCTCGACGGCGGTCTCGCGGTCGAGCGGGCGCTGCGCGGAAAACGCCACCTCGGTCGCGATCGAGCTCTTGCCGGGCGGCACCGTGTCGGGGCTGAAGGTGGCCGGGAAGGAGAGCCGGTGGAAGGGGAAGGGCTCTTCGTAGAAGTAGACCCAGTGCTTGTCGGAGATATTCGGCCGATCGATCCCTAAGTTGACGCAGTAGATCCCCTGGTAGCGCAGCGCCCGGCAGGCGCGCTCGATCTCCGGCGGCACGCCGCTCACGAGATCCGGGATCTTGGAGAGCGGGAGGGAGAGGAGGAGCCGCTCGAAGGGGACGACCTCGCCATCCGCGAAGACGAGGTTCTTCCCCGGCAGCTCGATCCGCTCGGCCCGGCGGTTCAGATGGACGTTTCGCACCCGCTCCCCGAGCGCCCGCGGCAGGGGCTCGATGGCGCCCTTCTTCGGATACCAGAAGAAGGCCGTCGCCCCGACCTGGCCGACGTCGTCGGTGAGCGCCCCGGCGATGATGCGCTCGAAGTCGGGGGTCGGCACCCGCCGGCCGATCCAGCTGAAGTCCATCGTGCTCGGCTCGACGGTCCAGATCTTCCGGGCGTAGGGGATCATCAGGTGGTCGGCGATGCCGTCGCCGAAGAAACCCCGCATCCACTCCTCGTAATTCCGCGGCTCGAAGTCGCCCAGCGCCTGCTTCTGGGCGGCATGGAGGAGACCGAGCAGACAGTCCTTGACGACCGGCACCGGCAGGCCGTGGAGGTGGGCCTGGAAAGGGAAGCGGGTGTAGATCCCCGCCTTATGGTGGTAGATGAAGGCCTGGCGTTCCTGGGCGTGGAAGTTGTCGCCCAGGAGGTCTCGGATGAGCGCCTCGATCTCGGGGTCGATCGTGAACAGGATGTGCGGCCCGAAGTCGAAGAGGTAGCCGTCGACCGCGATCGAGCGGGCGAGCCCACCCACCCGGGACTCGCGCTCGTAGAGCTGCCAGTGGTCCTCCCCCGCCTGCTGGAAGGTGTAGGCCGCCATCAGCCCGGAGAGGCCGCCGCCCAGAATCACGTCCTGTCGTTCGCGCATGTCGAAAAGGAGCCCTCCAGGCCGGCAGGGCGCATTCTCTCCCGAGCGGGGGTGGAGGGTCAAAAGAAAGAGATCAGCCGCCGCCGCTGCTGATCAGCCGGTGGTACTCCTGCGTCGTCTCCGGGAGGGGCTCGACGCCGAGCTCCTCTAAGAGCAGGGTGCAGAGCTTGTCGTATTGCTTGCGGATCAGGTCGCGCCGGCCCTGGGAGGCGTAGAGGCGCATGACCGCGAGGTGGATGCGCTCCTGGAGGGTGTCCTCGAAGAGGACCGAGCGGTAGGCGTCCATCGCCTCGTCGAGGCGATCGAGGCGCACGTAGAGGCTCCCGAGGTCGCGGAGGAGCTCCAGATAGAGCTGGTGGTAGATCTCGCGGCGGGTGCTCACCCAGGTGTCGTAGTGGCCCTGGAGGAAGGGGCCGCGGTAGAGCTTCCAGGCCTGCTGCCAGACTTCGACCGCGCCGCCCGGGCCGTCCAGATTGCCGCGCTCCAGGGCGGCCCGCCCATCCTCGATCCGGCGCTTGAAGTCGAGAAGGTCGATCTCCCAATGGATCTCCGGGCTCAGCTGGTAGATCCCGGCGCGGAAGAGGAGAGGCGACGGCATGCCGCTCTTCAGGCTCCCTTTGAGCGAACGCCGCAGATGGGAGAGCGTGGGATGGAAGTTGCGGTCGATCGTCTGCTCTCCTTCACGCGGCCAGACCGCCTCGATGACGTCCTCGCGCCGCGCCGAGAAGCCGGGCGAGGAGGCGAGGAAGGCGAGCACCTGGAAGGAACGCCGCAGGCGCCAGTCGAGCCGGCGATCGGCACCCGCCGGGTCGCGGACGGGCTCGTCGGCGCCCGCGAGCAGAGGGGCCGCGCCGTCGAGGTCAGGGATGTCGGAGACCAGGGCGGCGAGCTGCCGCACGGAAGGGTCGCCCAGGAGAGTGAGCCGGTAGACCGGGCCCGGCCCGGTGGAGGCCGAGCTTTGAGGCGATCCTTGAAGCGCTTTTCCCCGCGCCTTTTCGAGCCCTTTGTCGAGCGAGCCGCGGGGGGAGCGGCGCGCCGGCGCGGTTGCCTCCGGAGGGTCGGAGCGCTTCGCCGCCGCCCGGCGCTCCCGCTGCCGCGCGAGATAGGCGGCCAAGAGGCGCGGCGGACCCTCCCCCTCGGCCCTCTCGACCCACAGGCCGCGCGACTCGATCAGGCCCCGCCATGCCGCCGATCGATCCGCTGGCAGCCCGTCGCCGCGCATCCAGCCCGCGGGCTCGGCCGGGGCCGCGAGGAGCATCTCCCGCTCCGCCTCGGAGAAGGTGGCGAGCAGCTGGTGGCGCAGGAACGAGCGGACGGCGGGCACTGCGAGCAGAACCTCCTCGCCCTCGTCGCCCCCGCCGCCCAAGCCGGAGAGGCCCGCCCCCCCGGTCGCTTCGAGCGCCAGCCGGAGGGGGAGATACCAGCCATCGCCCGCCGCGCGGAGGCCCTCCGCCGCCCGCGGGTCGGGTCGGCCGCCGGTCAGGAGGTGCCAGAGCTCCGCCACCTCCCGGGAGTCGAGGAGAAGCTCCTGCGGCGGCACGACGACGCCCGGGACGCCAGGGAGGCCGGCGGCGCGGCGGTCGGCGGCGAAGACGAGGTGTTGGCCGGGGGTCAGCCACTGGGCGGCGGTGACCGCCTGCTCAGGCGTACAGGCGCCGGCGACGAGGAAACGCACCCGGTGGGCGCGCGCGGCGGCGAGCGCCGAGCGCAGCTCGCCTTCGCCGCGGAGGTCGCCCGGGGAGAGGCCGACGGCGCGCTCGCCCTCGGCCGTGAGCAGCGCCTCCAAAAGCACGGCGCGGCCGGTCCCCGGCCAGCCCCAGACCTGGATCAGGGGCTCCTCCAGGGCGCGGAGCCGGCGCACCAGCCGCTCGCCGTGGGGCGGAGCGAGGAGATCCGCCGCGGCCACGCGCCTCTACCGCCGTTCCGCGGGCCGGGGGCCCGGGGAGGACAGGCCGACGAGATTGCGGCGACGATCGCCCACGCCGGAGGCCAGGAGCTCGCGGTTCAGGGCCGCCAGGCAACGGGTGGTGATCTTGCCGATGCTCGACGCCCGGTAGCCGAGCATGGCGGCCACCTCGGGCGGCTCGTAGCCGAGCCGGAAGCGCAGCCGCAAGAGCGAGCGGCAGCGCTCGGGGAGCCTGGCGATCAGGTTTTCGAGATCGGCGACGAGATCGGCCCGTTCCTGGGGAGCCGCCACCGGCTCCGCCAGCCAATCGAGGAGAGCCGAGTCGACCGCCCGGTAGAGACTGCGGCGCTGGCCCCGCCAGTACATGAGGCAGTGGCGCTTGAGAGTTCCCATCAGCCAGCACTCGGGATCGCGCACCGTCTCGAACCGGTGGAGGAGGGCGAGCAGGGTCTTCTGGACGAGATCCTCCGCATCGGCGACGGGAATCCGGTAGGAGGCGAGGAGCCGCTTCAGCCGGGGCTCGACCTTCCGTAGGAAGTCGTCCAGGGCGACGGGCGCACTATGATCCAGGTCCGGCATGGCGATGGGGAGTTCACTGCTAATTTAGCAGCTCGTCCCCGGTGTGTCCAGCTTATAGAGACTTTGGCAATGCCTGGCGAGCGGACGAACGATGGGACGAATCAGCCCCGGAGGCGGTCTCTCACCTGCTGCATGTCCTCCCACGTCGGACGTTTGAGCTCCGGATCGCGGAGCAGCGCGGAGGGATGGTAGGTGACGTAGGTGGGGATCCCCTGCACCTCGTGCCAGCGGCCGCGCAGGCGGCCCAGGGGCGTCGTGCAGGCGAGGAGCGTCTGCGCCGCGACACGCCCGAGAGCGACGACGATCTTCGGCGCCACGATCTCGATCTGGGCGGCCAGGTAGCTCGCGCAGGCGGCGATCTCGTCCGGCTGCGGATCGCGGTTCTCGGGCGGCCGGCACTTGACGACGTTGGCGATGTAGACCTCGTCGCGGGTGAGCTCCATGGCCGCCAGGATGCGGGTCAGGAGCTCTCCCGAGGCGCCGACGAACGGCAGCCCCTGGCGGTCCTCCTCGGCCCCCGGCGCCTCGCCGACGAGCATCAGCTCGGCGCCGGGATCGCCGGAGCCGAAGACCACCTTCTTGCGCCCCTGGGCGAGCCGGCAGCGGGTGCAGACGGCCGCCTCGGCGGCGATCGCCTCCAGCCGGGCCAGCCGGGCGGCGCGGTCGTCCGCCCCCGGTCCCACCGCGCCGGCCATGCCGGCCGGTACCCGGCGGACGTAGACGTCCCCGTAGCCGATGTCCTGGAGGTACTCGAGGAGCGGACCGATCTCGGGTGGGAAGCGAACGGGAGACCGGGAGGGAGCCGCGCTCTTCGCCATCGTCAGATCCTCGCTATCCAGAAGAGATCGAGGAGGTCCGCCGCCAGCTCCCGCTTGGGGCGCCGGGAGAGGAAGACCGGCTCGCCCTCGGGGCGGTAGACGGTCACCTCGTTGGCCTCGCTGCCGAAGGCGATGTCGCGGCGCGAGACGTCGTTGGCGACGAGGAAGTCGACCCCCTTGCGGGCGAGCTTGGCGCGGGCGTGGGCGTCCAGGTTCGTCGTCTCGGCGGCGAAGCCCACCACCACCGCCCTGGGGGCGAGAGCGCGGAGGCCGGCCAGGATGTCGGGGGTCGCTTCGAGCTCCAGGGTGGGCGCGCCGCCCTCTTTCTTGATCTTCTCCGGCGCGGCGCTCCGCGGCCGGAAGTCGGCGACCGCCGCCGCCATGAGGACGAGGTCGGCGGCCGGGGCGTTCTGGCGCACCGCGCGCTCCATCTCCTCCGCCGTCGTGACGTCGATCCGGGTCAGGCGATGGTGGGGGCCCGGAGGCGTCTGGAGCTCGACCGGGCCGGCGACCAGGGTGACCGCCGCTCCCCGCCGCGCCGCCTCGGCGGCGAGGGCGAAGCCCATCCGGCCGCTCGATCGGTTGCCCAGGAAGCGGACGGGGTCGATGGGCTCGTGGGTGGGGCCGGCCGTGACCAGGACGTTTTTCCCCGCGAGCGTCCCCGTCGCGCCGAGCGCCTCGATCGCCGCGGCGATCTCCTCCGGCTCGGCCATGCGGCCCATCCCCACCTCTCCCGAGGCGAGGGGGCCGGCGACCGGGCCGACGATCCGCACCCCGCGCCGGGCGAGGGTCGCGACGTGCTCCCGGACGGTCTCCTTCTCCCACATGACGGCGTGCATGGCGGGCGCCACGACGACCGGGCCGGAGAAGGCGAGGGCGGTGGTGGTCAAAAAATCGTCGGCGAGCCCCAGGGCGAGGCGGGCGAGGAGGTTTGCGGTCGCCGGCGCCACGACGAGCGCCTCGGCCCAATGCGCCGCCTCGATGTGCGCCTCCAAGCCGCTCCCGGAGGCCGTCAGGTACTCCTCCTGGTAGACCGGCTCGCCCGTCAGAACCTCCAGGGTCAAGGGGGTGACGAAGGCCGCCGCGCTCCGGGTGAGGGCGCAACGCACTTCGTGGCCGTTCCCCTTGAGGCGCCTTACCAGCTCGGCCGATTTGAAAGCCGCGATGCCGCCGCTCACTCCCAGGAGGATGCGCACCGTGACTCCCGGCTTCGCTCGCAAGGAAAAGAGACCCGGAGCGGGCCTAGTGGACCTCTTCCGTCGCTTCCTGGGTCTCGGCGGCGGCGGGCTCGGGGAGGGGGGCCGGACCGTAGTCCCAATCGACGAGGTTCGCGTCGACCTCCTGCATGGCCACCCGGGTCGGCTTGCGCTTGCCCGCCTCGACCTTCGGCCGCGCGCCGCGCATCAGCTGCTCGGCCCGCTGGGCGGCCACCAGCACGAAACGGAATTTGCTGTCGACCTTGTTGTCGGCTCTGTCGTCCATGGAATCGCTCTCCTTGGGGCGGGCTCCCGAGGGACGCCCGTCCGTATCTTCACGAGGAAGTCTGGTCTTTAAAGTCCTTCAGGATGTGTTGGATGCGGTCTCGCATGCGCTCCCGGCGGTGACGCTTCTCCAGGATGATCGCCGCCAGGACGTCGCTCGCATGATGGGCGTCGTCACTCACTATAACATAGTCATACTGTTCAAAACACGTCACTTCCCGCTTCGAGACCGCCAATCGACGGGCGATCTCCTTCTCCTCGTCGCCGCGGTGGCGCAGCCGCTTCTCCAGAACCTCGTAGCTCGGCGGGAGGATGAAGATGCTGTGCGCCTGCGGAAAGCTGACGCGGACCCGGGCCGCCCCCTGGACGTCGATGTCGAGCAGCACGTCGACCCCCCGCTCCAGGCGCGGCACGACCTCCGCCCGGGCGGTCCCGTAGTAGTTGTTGTGGACCTGCTCCCATTCGAGGAACTGGTCGTCTTCGATCATCCTCTGGAACACCTCGTGCTCGACGTAGTGGTAGTCCTCGCCGTCGATCTCGCTCCCCCTGGGCTTCCGGGTCGTGTGGCTGACGGAGAAGACGACGCTGTCGAACATCAGGTCGCGGTGCAGCAGCCGGCGGATGATGGTCGTCTTCCCCGTCCCCGAGGGGGCGGAGATGATGAAGAGCTCGCCGCGTTGGGTTTCCATGGCGGTCACTCTACGTTCTGGACCTGTTCGCGGAGCTGCTCGCAGATCACCTTGGCGTCGAGAACGGCACGGGTCATCTCGGCGTTCCGGCACTTGGCGCCCAGGGTGTTGAGCTCCCTAAAGACCTCCTGGGAGAGGAAATCGAGCCGCTTGCCGGCCGGCGCGCTCTCCGCGATCACCGAGCGGAAGTGGTCGAGGTGCGAGCGCAGGCGGTCGATCTCCTCCGAGACGTCGCTCCGGTCGACCAGGAGAGCCACCTCCTGGGCGAGGCGCGACTCGTCGATCGACTGCGACTCCAGAAGCTCGGCAAGGCGCTTCTTCAAGCCCGCCGACAGCTCGTCGCGGACCGGGACGCGCAGGGCGTCGAGACGGGCGACCACCTCGCCGAGGCTCGTCAGGCGATCCGCCATGATCGCGGCGAGGCTCCCCCCTTCGCGCTCGCGGCTCCCGGCGAGTTGGGCGATGGCCTCCCCCGCCACCTTGAGGAGAAGCTCCTGGTCCTCGTCGTCCCAGCCGCCGCCCAGAAGCTCGACCCGCAGGGCCTCGGGGATGCGGAGGAGGTCGCCGGCCGACAGACCGCGCTCGATCAGCCCCTCTTCGACCAGTTGGTGGGTGGCGGCGTAGGCGGCCTCGACCACCCCGCGGTGGAGCTCTACGGTCGCCCGACGCTCGGCGATCGAGCGCACCTCGACCCGCATCTCGACCCGTCCACGGGCGATCACCTTGCCCACCAGATCGCGGAGCAGCGACTCACAGCCCCGGCACTCCTCGGAGAGCCGGACCTGGAGGTCCAGGAAGCGGTGGTTGACGGCCCGCAGGGAAACGGTGACGGCATGGCGGGCGCTCTCCGCCGCGGCCTCCCCATACCCGGTCATACTGCGCATTCAAGTCTCCTCTTTCGCCCCGCCTCCGAAGCGGGGCCTCACGTTCGAGCCTGGCGTTTGCCTTCCATCGTTGCTTCCAGCTCGGCCTCCGTCTCGGCCGCGTTGAGGCGCCGGGCGAGCTCCGCAGCGGCCGCCTGTGCCGCCTCCGGTCCCTCCCGCCGGGCCACCGCGAGCGGCTCGCCGTAGACGAAGTGGACCCGGGCTCCCGGCATTGGGACGACGAAACGGTCCCAGGAGAGCAGGCGCCGGCAGCGGCTGGCGGCCATCGCCACCGGCCAGATCGGCAGCCCGGTCGCCGCGGCGGCGAGGATCACCCCCGGCTGCACCACCGAGGCCGGCCCTTTGGGACCGTCGGGGGTGAACGCCAGATCGTACCCTTCTCTCGCCTTCCTGAGGAGCGCCCGCATCCCCGCCGTGCCGCCGCGGGTCGTCGAGCCCCGCGAGGAATCGATCCCCAGCCGCGCCACGGTCCGCGCGATCAGCTCGCCGTCCCGGCTCTGCGACACCAGGACCGAAATCCGGCGCCCGCGGTAGCCGTAGGGCATGAGCAGCAGGTGCCGATGCCAGAAAGCGAGGATGAAGTGCCGCCCCGCCGCCTCCGCCGCCCGGATCTCCGCCGCCCCATGGTACCGAACCCGGACCGTCGCCCGCAGAGCCCGGATGAACCCCGCCGCCACCATCGACAGGGCCAAGGTCTTCCCTCCCCCCGAGTCCGTGTCCCTGTCCGTGTTCCCGTCCGTGTCCGTCCCTCCCCCTAAACCCGGAACTGCAGGTCATACAGCCGCTTATAAGCCCCGCCCCGGGAGATCAGCTCGCGGTGGGTCCCCTCCTCGACGATCTTGCCGTTGTCCATGACGACGATGCGGTCGGCCCGCATCACCGTCGACAGGCGGTGGGCGATGACGAGGGTCGTCCGGTCCTGCATCAGGTTGGTGAGCGCCTTCTGGACCAGCGACTCCGACTGGCTGTCGAGCTGCGACGTGGCCTCGTCGAGGATCAGGATCGGGGCGTTTTTCAAAAGCGCCCGGGCGATCGCCAGGCGCTGCCGCTGGCCCCCCGAGAGGCGGAGCCCCGACTCGCCGATCACCGTATCGTAGCCGTGCGGCATCTGCATGATGAACTCGTCCGCATAGGCGGCGGCCGCCGCCTCGCGCACCCGCTCCAAGGGCAGGTCGGAGTGGCCGTAGGCGATGTTGGCGCGGATGGTGTCGTTGAACAGCACCGTGTCCTGGGTGACCAGGCCGATCAGGGCGCGGAGGCTCTTCAGGTCGATCTGCCGGATGTCGGTGCCGTCGATCGTCACCCGCCCCGAGTTCGGATCGAAGAAGCGCGGCAGGAGGTTGACGAGGGTCGACTTCCCCGCTCCCGAGGGTCCGACGAGGGCGACGATCTCGCCCACCCGGACGGGGAGGACGACCTCGCGGAGAACCGGCCGGTCGTCGTAGGCGAAGGAGACCCCCTCGTAGGCGATCCCCTTCTCGACCGTGCCGACGGCCCGCGCCCCGGGGACGTCCCGCACCTCGTTCTCGATCGCCATCACCCGCGACACCCGCTCCCCCGCCGCCGCCGCCTCCTGGAGGATGAGGTTCACCTTGTTGAGCTTGCGGATGGGGTCGTACATCATGAAGAGCGTCGTCAGGAAGGCGATCAGCTCCGGACCGGTGAGCGCCCCCGAGCGGATGCTCTTTCCCGCGTAGACCAGGAGCGCCGCCGCCCCGAGGACGGCGAGCGACTCGACGACCGGACCGGCGGCGTTCGACAGCATCTGCGCCCAGAGGTTGACCTTGAGATGCCGCCGCGTGGCCTGGCGGAAGCGGCCGAGCTCGAACTCCTCCATGCCGAACGCCTTGACCACCCGGTGGCCGCGGATGCCCTCCGCCATCAGGCTCGCCAGATCCGCCATCCGCTCCTGGCTCCGGTGGCTCGTCTTGCGCATCCCCTTGCCGAAGCGGACGATCGGGTAGAGCATGACCGGCGCCGCGATGAGCGAGATGAGCGCCAGCTTGAAGTGGGTCGACAGCAGGAGCGCCAGGAGGAAGACGAGGGTCACCGACTGCTGGAGGAGGTCCAAAAGCCGGTTGGACACCGCGTTCTGCATCAGCGCCACGTCGTTGATCACCCGCGCCACCAGCTCCCCCGACGGATGCTCGGCATGGAAGCGGCTCGACTGGTTCAAGACCCGCTCGTAGAGGTCGTTCCGGATGTCCGTCGTCATCCCCAGCCCGAGATGCTGGAAGGAATAGCCGGAGACGAAATCCGCCAGACTGCGGAGGAGGAAGACGACGACGAAGAGGAGCGGCACGAAGTAGACGACCTCTGCCGGTCCCACCCCCAGGCGGCGCTTCAACGACTGGTAGCCGTCGTCGATCCGCTGCGCCAGGTTGAGCTTCTCCGCCCAGTGGGCGAGCGGCGTCTCCGCCTTGGGTGCTCGGGCTTTTCCTGCCTGGCTGACCGCCGGGTGCGCGGTGAGGTTGAGCGCGCTCGGCATGTCGTTCGAGAGCAGCACCTCGCCGAAGATGGGCTTGACGAGCGAGGCGATGGCGGCGGTGGCGGCGGCGAAGACGAGGATCGAGACCGCCGCGAGCGCCAGCCAGCCGGTGTAGCGGCGGGCGTAGCGCCAGAAGAAAATCCGCAGCTCGCGAAGGCTGGAGCTCGGGGCGCTCGGAGGGCTCACGCCGCGACTCCCAGGCGGAGGAACGTCGCCACCTCGCGCGCCGCCCGCACGCTGGCACCGCCGGCCCCAAGCCGCCCCCGCACCTCGGCGAGCGACTCGCGGATGCGGGCCAAGGCGACACGGTCGCCGAGCAGCCGGGCCGCCTCGGCGGCGATCCGCGCCGGCGTCGCCTCCCCCTGGATCAGCTCCGGCACCGCCCGCCGGCCGAGGACCAGGTTGACGAGGGCGATGTCGGGCAGGCGGACGAGGGCGCGGGCGAGGAGATAGGTCCAACCTCCCAGCCGGTAGACGACGATCATGGGCGTGCCGAGGAGCCCGACCTCCAGGGTCGCCGTGCCCGAGGCGCAGAGGGCCAGATGGGACTCGGCGACGGCGTCGAACCTGGCGTCCGGCTCCTGCGGCGAGCCCGAGACGACGTGGACCGGCAGGCCCGACAGCTCGATCTCCTCGGCGAGCATCTCCTCGGGGATCGTCGGGGCGCGGATGATCTGGACCTCGATGGGGAGCTCGCGGGCGAGGAGGGCCACCGCCTGGAGCATCGTCGGGAGGAGCGCCTCGACCTCGGAGCGGCGCGAGCCGGGGAGGAGAGAGATGCGGTACGGCCCCGCCGGTTCGCCGCGCTTTACTTCTGACGCCCAGACGCTCGTCCAGATATTCGTCCGTTCGGGCACCTCGTCGACCAGCGGATGGCCGACGTGGACGACGGAGACCCCGGCGCGGGAGTAGAAGTCGACCTCGAAGGGGAAGAGGACGAGCATGCGGTCGACCACCTTGGCGATCGTCTTCACCCGCCCGCGGCGCCAGGCCCAGACCTGCGGGCTGATGTAGTAGACGACCGGCACCCCACGGGCTTTAAGCTCCTTGGCCAGGCGGAGATTGAAGTCCGGGAAGTCGATGAGCACCGCCCCGCGCGGCTTGCGCCGCTCCACCTCCTTGAGGATCGCGGCGAAGATTTGCCGCGCCCGGGAGAGGATCTTCAGCACCTCGGTGATCCCCACGACCGAGATCTCGGAGCTGTGGGCGACCGCCTGAAGCCCCGCGGCCTGCATCTGGTCGCCGCCCAGGCCGAAGGTCCGAAGGCCCGGGTCGAGCCGCCGGAGCTCCGTGATCAGGCGGGCGCCATGGAGGTCGCCGGACGCCTCGCCGGCGACGACGAGGAGAGGATCAGAGGCCGCGGGCATGCCTCACGGGATGGGCGCCGGAGGCCCGGCCGGGAAGGGGTACATGAGCCAGGCCACGGCCAGGCCGCCCACGACCATTCCCAGGAAGAGCTGCAGGAAAAGCTTCACCTGCTCGCCGCGCTCGCGGCGCCAGAGGGCGGTGAAGAAGAGGCTCACGAGGAGCGCGTAGACGACCATCAGGAGGAAGTGGGACATCCTAGTCTTACTCCTTCTTGCCCTGGGCGATGTCCCAGGCGTCGAGCACCAGGAGGAGGTTCATGAGCCCCGCGGTGAGGATGAAGGCGGTGCCGTATTCGTAGCCCGCCGCGTTGATCTCGCCATGGTAGTCGAGCAGGTAGCGCAGGCCGAAGTAGGGAGCGCCGATCCCCATGCAGCCCCAGGTCGCGAGCAGCGTGAGCGGCTGCCCGGCGACCGGGGTGTAGAGGTTGCCCTGGAGCTTGCAGCCGATGATCAGGGAGACCAAAACGAGGGCGAAGAAGAGCACGGCGCGCCCTCCCCGCTTGAGGAAGAGGTGTCCGGCGCCCGGCACCAGCCAGGCGAGGACCGCCGCCAGGAGCGGGTTGGCCACGGCGCGCGGCACCGCCGGCCGTTCTACCGGTTGCTGGGGGGAGCTTGGGATGGGCTCCGACACGGGCATCGCCTCCATTTCTTCTCGGGTTCTCAAACGGCTAAGCGCTGTGGAAGAGCGCTCGCAGGCGCTCGCGGGCCTGGCGGGGGTCCTCCGGGACCAGCCTCACCTCGCCCAGCACGGTCATGAAGTTGGTGTCGCCCGTCCAGCGCGGCACCAGGTGGAAGTGGAAGTGCCCCGGCACTCCCGCCCCCGCCGGCTTCCCCAGGTTCATCCCCAGGTTGAAGCCGTGGGGCGCGTACGCCCCGGCCAGCAATCGCTGGGCCTTGAGCACCAGCGGCCAGAACTCGGCCCGCGCCGCCTCGTCCTCTTCCTGGGGAGAGGCGAAGTGGACGAGCGGCGCCACCATCAGGTGGCCGCTCGCGTAGGGGTGGAGATTGAGCATCACCAGGTGATGCCCGGTCTTCGCCACCACCAGCCCTTCGGGAGCGTCGACGGCGTGAGGATCGCGCGCCGCGGCGCAGAAGAAACACTCTTCTTCGACCGGCGAGGCCGGAGTCACGGCCGTCTGGGTGATGTAGGAATACCTCCAGGGTGTGAAAAGAGTATCCATCCCGGGAGGTTCAGCACTCGTCGTTGAGCAGCTCGCGCAGCTCCTTGCCCGGTTTGAAGTAGGGGATCCTCTTGGGCGGGACCTTCACCTTGTCGCCGGTCTTGGGGTTGCGCCCCGTGCGCGCTCCGCGGTGCCGGATGCGAAAGCTCCCGAACCCGCGCAGCTCGATCTTCTCGCCATCCTTGAGCGAATGGACGATGCTGTCGAACACCGTGTTGACGATGATCTCGGCATGCTTCTTGGTGAGCTGGGTGCTCCGCGCGACCTCTTCGACCAGCTCCGCTTTCGTCATCCCGTCTTTCGAGGCAACCGTCATCTCCCGTCTCCCGTCCCTGCGCTAGGGGAGCGTGCGGCCCTCGCCCTTGCCGGGGAAGGCCGCACGCTCCGGGTCTCACGGCTAATCCTCGGGGGTCTCGTCGTGCTCGGCGTTCTCGGCGTGCTCGGCCATGCCGGCATGCCCGTCATGGTCGTGCTCGTCCTCTTCGGCGTCTTCAGCGTCCTCGGCTTCGGCGTCGGCCGAGTCCCCGGCGTCCGCCATCATATCGGTTTCCGCCGACTTCCCCTTCTTGCGCTTGACCGGGGCTTCCTCCCCACCCTCGTCCTCGGCCGCCGCCTTGACGACGCCGCTCTCCTTCGCGGCCTCCCGGCCGGGCCGGTAGTCCGACGCCTTCTTGGCCGCCGCCGCCGCTTCGAGCTCCGCGATCTCGTCCGTCCCCGGCTGCGAGACGCCGCGCATCGAGAGGCCGACCTTCTTCTCGTCCTCCTCGATCCGCAGGATGCGGGCCCGCACCCACTCGCCGACCTGGTAGTGGTCTTCGAGCTTGGAGCCGGCCGCCACCTCGATCTCGCTCACGTGGGCGAGACCTTCCAAACCGTTGTAGATGTCGATGAAGAGACCGAAGTCGGTGACGTTGACGATCCGGCCGTCGAGCACGTCGCCGACGTGGTGGCCGTTCGCGAAGTCCTGCCACTCGTTGGGCATGAACTCCTTGATCGACAAAGACACCCGCTGGTTTTCGACGTCGATGTTGGTGATCCGCGCCTTCACCAGGTCACCCTTCTTGAGCACCTCGGACGGGTGCTTGACCCGCTTCGTCCAGCTCATGTCGGAGACGTGGATCAAGCCGTCGATCCCCTCGGTGATCTCGACGAAGGCGCCGAACTCGGTCAGGTTCCGCACCCGGCCCTCGATGACGCTGCCCTCGGGGTGGGTGTCGGTCAGCTCTTCCCAGGGATTCCTCTCGGTCTGCCGGAGCGACAGGCTGATCCGCCGCTGGTCCATGTCGAGCTCGGAGACGATCGCCTCGACCTCGTCGCCGACCTCCAGGATCTTCGCCGGATTGACGACCTTCTTGGTCCACGACATCTCGGAGACGTGGATGAGACCCTCGACCCCCTCCTCGATCTCGACGAAGGCGCCGTAGTCGACGAGCGAGACGACCCGGCCCTTGACCCGCGAGCCGATGGGGTACTTCTTGTCGACGAGCGTCCAGGGATCGTCGCTCTTCTGCTTGTAGCCGAGCGAGACGCGCTCCGTCTCGGGGTCGAACTTCAAGACCACCACCTCGACCTCATCCCCCACCGAGAAGTGCTCGGAGGGGTGGTTGACCCGGCCCCACGAGATGTCGGTGATGTGGAGGAGACCGTCGATGCCGCCCAGGTCGATGAACACCCCGTAGTCGGTGATGTTCTTGGCGACGCCTTTGAGCTGCGCGCCCTCTTCGAGCCGCTTCAGGGTCTCGGCCTTCTTCTTCTCGAGCTCCTTTTCGAGCACCGCCTTGCGCGAGAGGACGATGTTGTTGCGCCGGCGGTCGAGGCTGATGACCTTGAAGTCCATCTCCTGGCCGCGGAGCGATTCGAGGTTCTTGACCGGCTTGATGTCGACGAGCGACCCGGGCAGGAAGGCGCGCAGGCCGACGTCGACCGTCAGGCCGCCCTTGATGCGCTCGATGACCCGGCCTTTGATGACCTTGCCATCCTTGTAGGCGCGCTCCACCTCGGTCCACTTGCGCATCCGCTGGGCCTTGGTGAAGGAGAGCAGCACGTGTCCTTCCAGGTCCTCGGTCTTCTCCAGGAGGACGTCGACCTCTTCCCCTATCTCGACGGAGAGCTTGCCGTCGCGGCCGGTGAACTCCTCGATCGGGATCAGACCTTCGGACTTGTATCCGACGTCCACGATCACCGAGTTCGAGGTGACGCCGATCACGCGCCCCATGACGATTTCGCCTTCGGTGAGGTTGCGCATGCTGTCGTCATACAGCTCGAGGAGTTTCTGGTACTCCTCCGGGTTGGCAGCCGCGTCGTCCTCATCAAGGGCGAGCAATCGCTGGTTCTGTTCAGTAGACGGCATAGAAAAACGTACCTCCTTGGGTTTGGATTCAGGCCTCCGCCTGTAGCCCCAATTGGCTTGGGGGATCGAGTTCTGCCCTAACTCTTTGAGAACTCGGGGATTCGGAGTATAGGGGAGAGAGAGGGGGTGGTGTCAATCCAGGGGCCTCCCGCCGGGACCCGGCCCTGGACCCAGCGACACCCTCTTCCGCCTGCTCTTCCCCGGTCTCTCCGCGAGTTAGCCTAGGTAGAACCCGGAACGGCTGGCGTTTGTTCCCGGGGAGAGGGTGGATTCGAGGCCGGCCGGGGCCTGAAGCCACCCTGCCGAGCTTGAGGCAGAGCTCCGCCCCCGCGTCCCTCCCCCCTGGGCGGGAGGCGGTTGGGTCAGGGGGGAGGCTAGGAGGGGGGCGCTTCGCTTTGCGATGACCCCAGGCATCCCCGTTGAGGCCTCGGTTGGCCGGCGGATCGGCAGAACCACCGACAAACGTCCACAGGAGAGGGCACTTCTACTGCTCAAGTAGGGCACTTCTGCGACCGAAGTAGGGTACTTCTGCGACCGAAGTAGGGCACTTCTGCGACCGAAGTAAGGCACTTCTGCGACCGAAGTAGGGCACTTCTGCTGCCGAAGTAGGGCACTTCCACTGCCGAAGTAGGGCACTTCCGCTGCCGAAGTAGGGCACTTCTACTGCTGGAGTAGGGGACTTCCGCTATTGAAGAAGGGCACTTCGGCTGATGAAGTAGGGCACTTCCGCGGAAGAAGTGGGGTACTCGAGCGCGTGAAGTTCCCGGCTCACGCCGGTGAAGTCGGGAGCTTCTACGGTTGAAGGAGGGCGATCGAGGCAGGAAGTCCCCGACTTCCCGGCCAGGAGAGGGGGGCCTTCCAGTCCCGCTACCCTCCCGCCCCGGTTGCGCTAAGCTTTCTCGGGGGCACGGCCGGTCTATCTCTGGGACTACGACCTCGACGAGACCGTCTTCGAGGCGCTCCTCCGTGGGGAGACGACGCTGGGCCGCCTCGATCGCGACTGGGCCGCCGTCCGCCTCCTGGAGTACGCCCCCTATCGCGAGATCGTCCGCCTCCTGGGCTTCGCCGCGATCGTGGAGGGGTGGCCTCGTTGGCGGGCCGCATGCGCTCCGAGGGAAGAAAGAGGGGATTCGACTTCCTCGTGCGGTGGCTCCCCGAGCATCGGCCGGAGCTTCTGGAGGATCACGGAACGGAGAGAGGCCGGAGCTTCGAGAGTTGGGCGAAAAGCTCCTCGTCGCCTGAATAGAGCAAGAGTCAAAGTAAGCGCCTATGAGGCGTCTCCCCCGCCCAGATCCTTCCGGCTCGCGGCGCTCGCCCTCAGGATGACGGTAGGAGAGGGCGGTACGGTCCCGCCTGCCGGCGGTACACCGATGCCGGCGGGACGCCGGCCGACAAAGGACCGTCGCTGCCCCGCCGACCTCGACGTCAGAGCATCGTCGCCGGAATTCAGCGCAGCTCCGAGAAAACCTGGAACACCGTCGGGAGAGGCAGAGCGACTTCGCGCGACGCTGGAGCGCTGTCGGCAGATCGGTCGCAGCGTCACCGGACAGCGGAGCGGCGTCGCCAGGATCTGTGACAGATCCGAGCGACGCGGAGGCGTCGTCGCCAGATCTGGAACAGATCGCCGGACGCCATGGCACCGTCGGCGGGATCGGGAGCGAATTCTTGGGACGACGAAGCGTCTTCGCCGGATCTGGAGCGCCTCCGCGGGATGCCGGATATCGTCCCGCGAAGCTGTAGCAACTTCGCGGGACCACGGAGCGCCGTCGCCAGATCTGGGGCGATCTCTCCCTGCGGCGGACCGCCGTCGGTCGATCCGGAACGAAGTCGCGAGACGGCTTTCGGGAGAAAGGGCGGAAATGGGCGCAGCGGCTCTGCATCCCTGGAATGCGGCATCCTCGGCTCGGATGGCTTTCCCCCTTCCGACTCCATAGAATGAGGCTTTCCCCAAGGAGGAAAAGATGAAGAAGAGCGTTAAGAAACTGACGCTGTGTCGGGAGACATTGCGCCAGCTCAGTGGACCCGGTTTGAGAGGGGTCGCGGGAGGCTATGTTACCGACGCCGGTTTCGGTGGGGACTGCACCAACAAGACCAGTCAGCAGAACAACTGCGGAAGCGCGTTCTGTGGCTCGGTGAGCTGCGACGTCTCCTGTATTTGCGATACCAGCAACGGGTTGATCAACTGCATCCCAGGGTAAAGATCTACCCGTCCGTCCCGAATCTCTAGCTGGAGTTGGGAAGGCCCGCCGGATATCGAACCGACCGGCGGGGCTTTTCATCATCTGGGGCGGCGCTATGACCGTCGAGGCGAGGTCAATCGCTCGGCGGAACTTCGTGACCTCGTTCTTTCAGGATCCGGGCTGCCTCGGCGCGGAGCAGGACGGCCTGATCATATTGGTGAACCAGCTGTTCCAGTGCTTCTCTTTCATTTGGAGACAGCTCTTCTCTCTGCTGCTTGGAGTTGAGGGCTTCCAACTGAGACCTGGTTTCGTCCGAGAGCCGATTGCGCGCCGCTCGCCAGAGCTCCTCGTCGCTCAGGAGCTCGAGGTCCCGAATCGCCTGGGCCGCGTCGTGCGACAGCCCCTCCTCATCCGCGACGACCGTGGCAACCCCCTCCAGAAGCTCGGCCTCCAAACTGCGGTGCGCACGCTCGGCCCGGCTCTGGAAGAGATCGAACAGAGGGGGGGAAAGTCGGAGCGTTACGGCGTGAGCGGCCATGACTCTCATGATACAGCCTCTCGGCCGCCCCGCCGACTTCGAGCTCGCCCTAACGCAGGCGCCGGTAGAAGCTCAGGCGGCTCTCGCCATAGCTCCGGAGGTCGCTGCGTTCGAGAGCGCCCGCCGCCTCCGGCGGCTCGTTGCGCGCCGAGTGCTCGACGACGAGCTCGCTCTCCGCGTCGGTATCCAGGAGCGGGGCGGCGGCTTCTAAAAGGGGGCCGTAGTCGGTGAAGGCGTAGGGCGGGTCGGCGAAGGCGAGGTCGAACGGCCCGGCGCCCTCGCTGCCCAAGCGGGCGAGGCCGGCGGGGAGGGTCAGGCGGCGGATGGCGAAGCGCGGGGCGCCCACGGTCTCGGCGTTCTGCGCCAGGACCCGCACGGTCCGCGGATCGGCGTCGACCGCGAGGACCGAACGGGCACCGCGGCCGGCGGCCTCCAGCCCCACCACCCCGCTGCCGGCGAAGAGGTCGAGGAAACGGACGCCCACGATCCGCTCGCCCCAGATCGAGAACAGGGCCTCCCGCACCCGCCCCTCGGTGGGCCGCGCGCCGTGGGGCACGACGAGGCCACGGCCGCGGTACTCCCCGCCGCAGACCCGCACCCCCGGCTTCACGGGTGGGCTCGCCGGACGAGGGCGTCGAAGCCGCGCCCGAGCTCGACCCGCAGCACGTAGAGGGTGAGCGGCTGCTCGACCCCCCGCAGCTCGATCCCCTTGTTGTCGGAGGTGAAAGTGACGACCTCGAAGAGCTGGCCGTCGGTCCGCTTGAGCACGTCCCCGGGCCGCGGATCGTAGCCCTCCGGCAGGTGCTCCTTCACCTTGACGCCGCCGACCTTCGCGGCGCAGTCCTCGACCACCGTGAGGACGCGCGAGAGGGGGAGCGGCAGGGCGTCGTAGTGCCCGAAGTGGAGGGTCTTCTCCGGCCGGCCGGCGAGCGTCAGGCGGAGATCGCAGCGCTCGACCCACTCCCCGTCCACCCCCCGCGGCAGCCGGTCGATCTCCGACAGGTTCTCGTCGCGGAGCCGGGCGAGCGCCCCATGGAGCTCGTCGGAATTGAGCTCGCCGAGCCCCATCGCCTCCTTCCCCGGCTCCCCCTCGCGCAGCCGGACGGTGCCGTTGGCGAAGAGGGTGACCTGCCGGCGGCCGAGCGGGCTGCCGCAATCGAGGTCGAAAACCTCGATTGAGCGCTCGTCGCGGGATGGGGGAGGTGCGGTGGCTTGGGCGGGGGGAACACGGATGAAGAGGACGAAGGGGACGAACACGGAGGAAAAGAAGAAGAAGGAGAAGAAAGAGAAGAGAGAGGGCTCGGCGCGGGGCATCAGGCTCCCTCGGCCAGGGCGGAGAGGGCGAAGGCGAGCTCGCCCGCGGCCTCGATGCGGCCGTCGAGGCGGGCCTGGCGGGTGGCCGTGAGGGCCTGGCCGATCTTGGGCCCCGGCGGCACCCCCGAGGCCACGAGGTCGGCGCCGCGGATGGTCAGGGCGAGGGCGCGGAGGCTGGTGAGATCCCGTCGCACCCAGGCCCGGCTGCTCTCGTCCCCGGAGGCGAGGAGGAGGAGGAGCTCCTCCCCGGCGAGGGGCGCCAGGGCGGCATGGGCTTCGTGCGGCGCGGCGTTCCGCCGCCTCAGGTGCCGCGCCGCGGCTCCCAGGCGGGCCGGGAAGCCGAGGAGGAGCCGACGGTCCTCGCCGGCAAGGAGGAGCCGGTCGGCGAGGGCCGCGCGGTCGGCTTCGGGAAGATCGCGGGTGAGGGCCAGGAGGAACAGGCGCCAGGCGGCGACCGGCGGCTGGTGGAGCCCCTCCATCCGATACCAGTCGTAGGCGGCGCGCGCCTGGCGCAGGCGCTCGCGGGCGCCGTCGTCGAGCTCCAGGGCGGGATGGAGGGTGCGGAGGAGGCCGAGCTCCGCCAGACGCTCGACGCCGCGTTCGGCGAGCCCGGGCTCTTCGAGGAGGAGGGCCAGCTCGGCGGCCAGGCGCGAGCCGGAGAGCCGGTCGAAGGCGCCGAGGCCTAAGGCCACCCCGAGGAGCCGCGCCGTCCCCGCCGCCATGTGGAAGCCGAGGCGGAGCTCGAAACGCACGGCGCGGAAGGCGCGGGTGGGATCGTCGAGGAACGACAGGCTGTGGAGGACCCGGAGGGTCTTGCCGCGCAGATCCTTCAGGCCGCCGAAGTAGTCGACGAGCTCCGGCGTCTCCTCCGGCCCCAGGCAGATCGCCAGGGTGTTGATCGTGAAGTCCCGGCGGTAGAGATCCTGGCGGAGCGGCGACGTCTGGACCTCGGGGAGGGCCGCCGGGGCGCGGTAGAACTCGCTCCGCGCCGTCACGACGTCGATCTCGAAGCCCTCGGGATCGACGACGACGGCGGTGAGGAAGGCCGGGTGGACCCGCACCTTCCCCCCCAGCTCGGCGGCGAGCAGGCGGGCGAAGTGCGGTCCGTCCCCCAGGGCGACGAGGTCGAGATCCCGGTTCTCCCGCCCGAGGAGGAGGTCGCGGACGAAGCCGCCCACGAGATAGACCGGCAGACCGTGGCGGCGCGACACCGAGGCAATGCTTTCGATCCGGGCGAGGAGGAGGGTGGGCAGGGCGCGCAGCAGAGCGCCGACCGGCGCGTGGCGCTCGGGCTGCCGGGCGGCATGGAGGTCGACTCGGTCGTCGGGGGCCGCCAGCTCGCCGATCCGGCCCTGGAGGTAGCGCAGCACCTGCATCCGGGTGACGATCCCCCGGGGGCGCCCGGTGGCCGCGTCGCCCACCAGGAGGAAGCGCGGGTGGCGGGAGAGCATCCGCTCGCCCACCTCGTCGGCCGGGGCGTCCGGGTCGACCCAGACGAGGTCCGCCTCCATGACCGTCTCGACCGGCCGATCGCCCAGGCCGTGCTGGAGCGCCCCGTCGAGAACCTGCCGGGTCACCGCCCCCACCACCCGCCCCTCCCCCTCCTCCCCGATCCCGGTCACCGGAGCGGCGTTGATGCGGCGGGCGTTGAGCTCCCGCTTGGCGGCCTCGACGGAGGTGAGGACGGAGAGCATGAACGGGCTCTCGATCATCAGGTCCGCGGCGCGGGCCGACTTTGGCCGCGGGGGGCGGAGGGGAGGGGGCAGGTGGGAGGAGGCGGCACGACGCACCCCCGGATTCTATGCCCATCGCCCGCCGCCGGCTCCGCCGGACCTCCGGCAGCGGATCATCGACTTGGCATATGCTCTTTCCCCACCGCCGCGACGCGATGGCTCCAGGCGTTGTGGACGCTGCGGACGTTGATACGAAAGGTGAACGAGCGATGGCAGAAATCGACCCGAACCCTGCGGCCTCTCTCTCCAGTTGGATCGAGGTGCTCCGTCTGCGCGCCTCCGGCCCGGAGCCCGAACGCCCGGCCTACCTGTTCCTGAGCGATGGGGAGCGGGAGTCCGAACGCCGCACCTACCGAGATCTGGAGCAGCGGGCGCTCGCCCTGGGGGCCGCGCTGCAACAGCGCGGGCTCGCCGGAAAGCGCGCCCTCCTCCTGCTGCCGCCCGGGCTCGCCTTCGTCGACGCCTTCCTGGGCTGCCTGTGCGCCGGGGTCGTGGCGGTGCCCGCCTACCCGCCGACCTCGGACCGCCCCACCGACCGCACTCTCCCCCGGCTGCGCGCCATCGCCGCCGACGCGCGGCCGGCGGTGGTCCTGACGACCGCGGCCCTCGCCGGCTTCATCGCTCCCCTGGCCGCCGCCCTCGGCGCCTCCTGCCTGGCGGTCGAGGAGGTGGCGAGCGACCTCGCCGCGTCCTGGCGCGACCCCGGCATCACCCGCGACACGCTCGCCTTCCTCCAGTACACCTCGGGCTCGACCGCGACGCCCAAGGGAGTGATGATCAGCCACGGCAACCTGCTCGCCAACGAGGCGATGATCCAGGCCGCCTTCGAGCAGTCGGCGGAGTCGCTGATCGTCGGCTGGCTGCCGCTCTACCACGACATGGGCCTCATCGGGAACGTCCTCCAGCCGCTCTACGTCGGCGCTCCCTGCGTGCTGATGTCGCCGATCGCCTTCCTGCAACGGCCGCGGCGCTGGCTGGAGGCGATCTCGCGCTACCAGGCGACGACCTCCGGCGGCCCGAACTTCGCCTACGACCTCTGCGAGCGCCGGATCGGCCCGGCCGACCGCACCGGCCTCGACCTCTCCTCCTGGCAGGTGGCCTTCGACGGCGCCGAGCCGGTGCGGGACGAGAGCCTGGAGCGCTTCGCCCGCGCCTTCGAGCCCTGCGGCTTCAAGCGCTCAGCCTTCTATCCCTGCTACGGCCTGGCCGAGGCGACCCTCTTCGTCGCCGGCGGCGGCCGGCGGGTCGAGCCGGTGGTCGCCGACTTCGACGCCGAGGCCCTGACCGGCGACAAGGTCGTCCCCGCGGTCTCCGAGACCGCCCGGAGCCAGCGGCTCGTCGGCTGCGGTCACGCCTGGGGCGAGGAGACGCTGGTGATCGTCGACCGCGAAAAAGGGGCCGAGTGCCCGGCCGGCCAGGTGGGGGAAATCTGGATCTCCGGCCCGCACGTGGCACGCGGCTACTGGAACCGCCCGGACGACACGGCGCGCGACTTTCAAGCCGAGCTTCAGGGGCCGGACGGGGCACGCGGGCCGTTCCTGCGGAGCGGCGACTTGGGCTTCGTCCACGACGGCGAGCTCTTCATCTCCGGCCGCGCCAAGGATCTGATCATCCTCCGCGGCAGGAACCTCTATCCGCAGGATCTGGAGCTCACCGCGGAGCGCAGTCACGGGGCGCTCCGCGCCGGCTGCAGCGCCGCCTTCTCGGTCGAGAAGCAGGGCGGGGAAGAGTACCTGGTCCTCGTCCTCGAGGTCGACCGCGGCACCGACCCCGCGGAGTACGAGAAGATCGCCGAGTCGATCCGGGTCGCCGTCGCGCGCGAGCACGAAGCGCGGGCGGAGGACGTGGTGCTCCTGCCGCCGGGCTCGATCCCCAAGACGTCGAGCGGCAAGATCCAGCGCCACGCGAGCCGCGCCGCCTTCCTCGCCGGAGAGCCGGCGGAGGCCTGGAGAAGCTCGCTGTCGGCGGGGTAAAGGGCAGGATCGGAACGGGAGGGGTGAAGCGGCGGCGGGCTCTTCGTCCAGGATCTGCCCGGCAGATGCCCGCCGTTCTCCCCCAAAGAGCGCGCGCCGTCCCGGAATCTCGCGCCGTGTCCCCGAATATGGCGCCGTGTCCCTAAATATCGCTCGCCGTCCCCGAATATGACGCGGCGTCCCCGAATCTCGCGAGGCCCTGTGGCGCGTCGCGCCTACCCCCGCCTGGCGGTCTGAGGCGCGCGCCAGGGTGCCTCCGTCGCACGGGCATCAACTCGGGAACGAACCGCACCCCGTCGAAACGGATCAACCCGGCCTCGGTTCCAGGCAGAGCCGTAGGGCGCGGGAATCGCTCGACATTCCGAGGGAATGGTGGTTTGATGAGTCCAAGCCTCCGTATCGGCTCCTGTCGATACGAATTTTTCAACCCATTGACGCGGAAGTCGGCCGAACCCATGCCTTCGACGGCGAGCGCATGGTTTTACCGCGGCTTCGCGCGTCTCATCGCAAGGGAGAAATGACATGGTGAAACCGGCAAAGAACACGATTTGCCTTTGGTACGATGGCGGCGCCGAGGACGCGGCGCGGTTTTACGCCCAGACCTTCCCCGATTCGTCCGTCAGCGCGGTGCACCGGGCGCCGGGAGACTTTCCGTCGGGGAAGAAAGGGGACGTGTTGACCGTCGAGTTTACCGTGATGGGCATCCCGTGCCTCGGGCTCAACGGCGGACCCGCGGTGAAGCACAACGAAGCGTTCTCGTTTCAGGTCGCGACCGTGGACCAGGCCGAGACGGATCGCTACTGGAACGCGATCGTCGGCAACGGCGGCCAGGAGAGCGAGTGCGGCTGGTGCAAGGACAAATGGGGACTGTCCTGGCAGATTACGCCGATCGTCCTGACGCAAGCGATCACCGATCCCGATCCCGCTGCCGCCAAGCGCGCGTTCGATGCGATGATGGAGATGAGAAAGATCGACGTCGCTGCCATCGAGGCGGCGCGCCGCGGTTGAGCTTGCAATCTTCGTAGCGTATCGGGAGAGGCGCGGATGAGAATTGGGGTTCGAGTGGGGAGGGTTCTGCTGGTCTTGCTGCTCTTCGCAGCCGCGGAGCCCCGGTTGTTGGCGAGCGAGGCGCCCTGGCAACCCTCGCCGGGCCACACGCAACTCCCGATTTGGCCGGGTGCGGCGCCGGATGCGCAGCCCGTCGACGGACCCGAGGTCGCCGGGACCGTCGTGCGCGACGGTAGCCCCAAGCTCGTGGGTGGCAAGCCGTGGGTCTATGTCACCAAAGTGTCGCGCCCCACGATGACGGTCTATTCGCCGACGGGACCGAACACGGGCGTCGCGGTCGTGGTGTTCCCGGGCGGAGGCTACGAGGTTCTGGCCATCGACCTCGAGGGAACCGACGCCTGTGATTGGCTGACGTCCAAGGGGATCACGTGCGTGTTGCTCAAATACCGCGTGCCGTGCAAGGTGGTCGGCCCGTATCGGGATTGTCCGACGGCCCTGGAAGACGCGCAGCGGACCGTGGGACTGCTGCGCTCCCAGGCGGCGCAGTGGCATATCGATCCGCGGAAGATCGGAGTGCTCGGCTTTTCGGCGGGTGGGCATATGGTCGCCGCGATGAGCACCCATTTCGACAAGCGGCTGTACCCGGCGGTGGATGCCGCGGACCAGGTGAGCTGTCGCCCGGATTTCGCGGTGGCTCTCTATCCGGGACATCTGGCGGTCCCCGAGAAGAACTTCGCCCTGAACCCCGATATCCAGGTGACCCAAAAGACGCCGCCCACGATCTTGCTGCAGGCCGAAGACGATCCGGTCGATCCCGTGGAGAACTCGCTCGTCTATTATGCGGCGCTCGAGAAGGCTGGCGTTCCCGCGGAGATGCACGTCTTTGTCAAGGGCGGGCATGCGTTCGGGCTCCGGCCGACCGAATCGCCCATCACGCGATGGCCGCAGCTCGTGGAGACGTGGCTGACGGCGATCGGCATCCTTCCGAAGTAGGTCGGGGAACGAGGCCGGCGGCTCCTGCCGGTCAGGTTCGCGCTATACTTCCCTTCGCTTTTCCAAACCAGCTGTGCGGATGTGTCGCGGTGTACCGACCAGGGCCGGGGCCTCGTTCGCCCCGGGGGAGACACGAGGATGAGAAGAGCAGGCCATGCCGTCATCCGGGGGCTCGGCGCGTTCGTCGCCGCGGGCCTCCTCACGAGCGCCGCCGTCGCCACCACGACGGCTCCCCCTGCCGGGACTCTCGGGGCGCCGGTAAAGCCCGCGACGTCGGCGGCATCGGCGACACCGGCAACATCGGCAACACCGGCTAAGCCCGCAACACCGACCTCGGCGAGCCCGCACAGAACCGCGGCCTCCTGCACGCCCGCCAACACGATCACCGCCCGGGTCGTCGCCCTCGACCAGCCGTTCTGGCTCAACCGGCTGGGCGCCCTCCAGCCGGGCGGCATGATCTTCGCCCTGGAGCGCGACGTCATTCCCAAGGAGGGACCGGAGGATGGACGGCTGGTGCCGGGCGAGGTGCAGCTCCGCGGGGCGAAGCGACCGCGCCCGCTCGTCCTCCGGGCCAATCTCGGGGACTGCCTGGTGATCCACTTCACCAACCTCCTGAGCCCGACCGAGCTGCTGCTCAGTCCGAAGACCGCCCTCCCCGGCCAGACCGCCACCCGCGAGGCCGGGGTCCACGTCATGGGGATGCCGCTCGTCGGCTCGATCCTCTCGGACGGCTCGTACGTCGGCGCCAACGCGTCGAGCCTCGTAGCTCCGGCGAATGGGGCGAGCGGGGGGGGCGGGCCGGCGGGACAGATCACCTATACCCTCTTCGCCGAGGCGGAGGGCACCTTCCTTCTCTACAGCACCGCCGACGACTCCTCGGGCGGCCTCGGCGGCCAGCTCACCGCCGGCCTCTTCGGCGCCGTCAACGTCGAGCCCAAGGGGGCGGAGTGGTTCCGGAGCCAGGTGACCCACGACGACCTGGCCCTCGCCACCCAGCGCCTGCCGAACGGCAAGCCGCGGACGACCCCGGACGGCCAGCCGCTCCTCGATTACTCGAAGAAGTACCCCGCGGGCGCCAAGTGGCCGGACGGCACCGCCATCCCGCCGGGGACGCCGGTCCTCCGCCTGCTCGACGACCGGCGGGAGATCGTCCACAGCGATCTGACGGCGCTCATCACCGGCCCGCGCGGCGGCAACTTCCCCGAGGGCTCGGCCGATCCCACGTTCCGGCCCAACGCGGTCGAGCCCAATCGCCACCAGCCCTACCGCGAATTCACCATCCTCTACCACGAGATCTTCACCGCCGTGCAGGCGTTCCCCGAGTTCAACCAGGGGGTCGCGACCAGCACGACGGCCTCCAACCCCCTGGAGGTCGGGCCGACGATCGCCAACGGCGCCGAGGCGTTCGCCATCAACTACGGCACCGCCGGCATCTCCGCCGAGATCCTCGCCTCGCGGATCGGCGTCGGCCCCATGGGGCGCTGCGTCGACTGCAAGTTCGAGGAGTTCTTTTTAAGCTCCTGGGCGACCGGCGACCCCGCCATGGTCGTCGACGTGCCCGCCAACAGCGCCTGCACGACGGCCGAGATCGAGGCCGGCAAACCCTGCGCCAAGGAGGGCAAGCGCGTCCCGGCGAGCGGCACGCCGTTCAAGATCGAGCCGGTGGTGAAGGCGACCAAGGCGATCTATGCCGACGATCCGGCGAACGTCTACCACAGCTATCTGAACGACCACGTCAAGTTCCGCATCCTCCACGCCGGCTCGTTCATCGCCCACGTCCACCACCTCCATGCCCACCAGTGGCTGCACACGCCGGACAGCGACGAGAGCAGCTACCTGGACAGCCAGCTGATCACCCCCGGCACCTCCTACACCCTGGAGATCGCCCACGGCGGCAGCGGCAACCTCAACAAGACGGCGGGCGACTCGATCTTCCACTGCCACTTCTACCCGCACTTCGCGGGCGGCATGTGGTCGCTCTGGCGGGTACACGACGTCTTCGAGGCGGGGACCGAGCTTAAGGACGGCATCCCCACCCCTGGCAGCCGGGCGCTCCCCGACGGCGAGATCGCCGCCGGCACGCCGATCCCGGCGATCGTCCCCATCCCCACGATCGCCATGGCGCCCATGCCGGCGCGGGTCGCGATCGTTCCCGAGACCGGCAAGGCGGGCGAGATCCTCGGCTACCGGGCCGAGGTCAACGCGGAGGATCTGGCGGCCCACAAGGTCCCCGGCTATCCCTTCTTCGTCCCCGGGGTCGCCGGCCACCGCGCGCCGCATCCGCCGCTGGACTTCGCCCCCAACGCGGCATTCAATCCCAAGGACCCCAAGTCCCACCCGTACCTGGACGGCGGCCTCCCCCGCCACATCCTTCTGGACGGCGACGTCTCGAACGAGCACCACAACCAGTGGGACTGGAGCCGGGACACCGACTCGCTCCTCGCCCGGGAGCTGCCCGAGAACGGGACGCCGGTCGAGCGCGCCACCATGGCCTACCACTCGACCCCCAAGCCTTACCTCCCGAGCTACACCCAGGCCGATGCCAAGAAGTTTTTCGAGGTGAACGGCCTCCCCGGCGTCTCCGGCGCGCCCTTCGCCAACCCCGGCCGCGACGAGCACGGCAACCCGGTGGGCACGGTGCGGCGCTACAAGGGGGCGGACATTCAAACGGATGTCGTGTTCAGCAAGAAGGGCTGGCACTACCCGCAGCAGCGGATGATCACCCTATGGGACGACGTGGCCCCCACCTTCGCCGGCAGCCGGCCGCCCGAGCCGCTCTTCTTCCGTGCCGAGAGCCAGAAGGACGTCATCGAGTACTGGATGACGAACCTCGTCCCCGGCTACTACGAGCTGGACGACTTCCAGGTCCGCACCCCGACCGACATCCTCGGCCAACACATCCACCTCGTGAAGTTCGACGTCCTCGCCTCCGACGGCGCGGCGAACGGCTTCAACTATGAGGACGGATCCCTAAGCCCGGACGAGGTGCGGGAACGGATCGACGGGATTAGGAAGCACGACGGCTGCAAGCCGAACGATCCGCGGGACGGCAGCTTCGAGTGCCCGGAGGCGACGGCGGCGCCGAGCGTCTTCGGCCCGGCTCCCGCCGGGCAGAACTGGCGGGGCGCCCAGACGACGATCCAGCGCTGGTACGCCGACCCCGTCCTCGACAACGAGAAGGACGACCGGACGCTCCGCACCGTCTTCACCCACGACCACTTCGGCCCCTCGACCCACCAGCAGGTCGGCCTCTACGCCGGTCTCCTCGTCGAGCCCAAGGGGTCGAGCTGGCACATCCCGGCGGTCGTCACCTACGGGCCGGACGGCAAAAGGAAGGTCGAGACCGACGTGCCGATGGGGACCCGCGACGACGGCGGTCCCACGAGCTGGCAGGGCGACATCGTCGTCGCCGCCAAGCCCGCCGACAGCTACCGCGAGTTCGCCCTCGAATTTCAGGACACGGCGCTCGCCTACAACGCCCAGAGCCCGTCGAAAGCCATCCCCTATCCGAAGGACGGCGTCTATCCGGAGACGAACGGCCTCATCAACACCTCGACCCCGAAGTGGGGCTGGACCGACTGTCCGAACGCGGTGAACCCGATCGACAACTACTTGATCAACAGCAACACGCCGGGCCCCCCCTGCGTCACGGGCAGCAACTTCCTCGCCGCCTGGCCGGCCATCATCACCGGCGGCCCCGGGAGCGGCACCGCGGCCACCAACTACCGCACCGAGCCCCTGCCGCCACGGGTGAATCCAACCTCGGGTGGCGCTCCGGGAAGCTCGCCGGCGCTCGACCTCGCCCAGGTCTACCGCTCGATCGAGCGCCAGGACCAGCAGCTCGATGCCCAGCCCTACGGCCCGATCGCGAGCGGCTCGCCCTTCCTCTACCCCGGCGGCTTCCTGGGGGCGGACGATTTCGACCCCTACACGCCTCTCCTCCGCGCCTACCAGGGCGACAAGGTGCAGATAAGGCTTCTGGCCGGCGCCCACGTCGCCGGCCACTTCTTCACCACCCACGGCCTGCGCTGGCAGTTCGAGCCCTCGGACAAGAACTCCGGGTTCGTCGCCACCCAGGGGATGGGTCTCTCCGAGCACTACGAGGCCCTCTTCGAGACGCCCCATACCCAGCGAACCGACACCGGCTTCGCGGACTACCTCTACGTGACCGGCGCCGGCCAGGCCGACCTCGTCCAGGGGATGTGGGGGCTCTTCCGCGCCTACGACGGCAAGCAACCCGTCGAGGGTCTGCCGCTCCTTCCCAACAACCGCCAGCCGGGCCACGGGATCGTCCCCGCCGCCTGCCCGCCGGGCGCCCCGCGGCGCTCGCTCGCGGTCACCGCCATCGCCCAGGCCGCGAGCTACAACTCGCGCAACCAGACCGGGGTGACGCCGAACCCGCCGACGACGACCATCCCCCAGCCGGACGGCCTCCTCTACGTGCGATCGAGCGATCTCGACGCCTCCGGCAAGCTTAAAGCCGGCGTCCCGATCGAGCCGCTCGTCCTCTACGCCGCGGCCGGCGACTGCCTGGAGGTCACCCTTACGAACGGCCTCGATCCGAAGCAGAAGGACACCAACGGCAACCCCATCTTCACCTCACCCTTCGTCCAGGCGATGGGCGACCAGGGCGACAACGTCAATCTCTACGTCTCGACGACGGTCGGCCTGCGGCCGCAGCTCGTCACCTTCGACGTCATCGACAACGGCGCCTACAACGTCGGCCACAACCCGGTGCAGACGGTGGCTCCCGGCGCGTCCCGTACCTTCACCTGGTACGCCGGGATGAACGGCAGGCCGGCCGAGTTGGGGACGACGAACCTCCTGCCGGCGGACCCCCTGATGCAGGACCCGCTCGGCTTGATCGGCGCCCTGATCGTCGAGCCGCGGGGCGCCCACGTGCGCGAGGATGCCGACTCGCGGGCGGCGGCGACCGTCACCCGGGCGGACGGCAGCCGCTTCCGCGACTTCGTCGTCTTCACCCAGAGCGACCTGCAGACGATCCCCACCGGCCAGACCGGCACGCCGGAGTACCAGGCCGGCCTCCCCTGGGGCTCCGGCACGACCGCCGGGGCGACGGTCAACGGGGTCAGCGACCGCACCGAGCCGCTCGCCTACCGGCTCGCCCCCGGCGCCACGGACATCTCGAACGCCCTCTCCGACAGCCTGGTCTCGGCGGCGCCGCAGACCCCGGTCTTCGTCGCTCCGGCGCGCCTCCCCATGCGTCTGCGCCTGGCGCAGGTGAGCGGCACGGGCGACGCCGAGAACGTCACCGTCCATGGCCACGTCTGGCAGGAGGAGCCCTTCCGCGCCGGCTCGACCGAGCTCGGCGACAACCCGCTCTCGGAGTGGTTCGGCACCGCGCCGCACGGCCCCGAGAACAACGGCAACCTCCTCCTCCGCGCGGCGGGCGGCCCCTTCGCCGTCACCGGCGACTACCTCTACCGGAGCTTCTTCGCGCAGGGAAACTTCAGCGGCGGCGAATGGGGCTTCCTCCGCGTCCTGCCGCCGGGGCAGGACAGCATCCGCTCGTCCCGCGTCGGTCCCTGCGTGGCGGATGCCGCCCGGACCTGCGTCACCGGCTCCAACACCGTCAACCCCGAGACCGGCAGGTTCGCCCCGCGGAACACGCTCTACGCCGGCCAGGGTCCCGCGCGCCGCAAGCTCGGCGAGGCCCCGGTCGATCCCCAGAACGGCAGCTGGACCTTCCCGCTCCCCGGACCGGTCGAGACGCTCACCGTCCAGACCGCCCTCGGCGCCACCCGGGTCGCCACCACGCCGGGCCTCCTGGCCGAGGCCCTGGCCCCGACGCCGGCCCCGAAGGCGCTCACCGACGCCGAATCGGCCCGGGTGGCACGGGCGAACACCTTCAGGCGTCGCCGGACGAGCGCGACGGCCCCGCCGCTGCCGGTGCTCCCCACGCCACCGCCCGCGCCGCCGGCCCCCGCGGCACCGCCGGCAGCACCACCGGGCCAGCCGTAATGAGGCAGGGGTTTCGAGTCGGCACGGCGGCGGCTTTCCTCGCCGTCGCCGCCGTGTTGGGTGCCGCGCCGCCTCCCCAGCACTTCGTGGGCGAAGGGATCGCCGTCGACCTCTCCGTGACGCCGGTCTCCGGCGAGTCCACCAACGCCACCCTCCATGCCGGCGAGCCGGTCCGCATCCGGTTCGCCCTCTCCGATACCGCCAGCCGCACGCCGCTCTCCGGCCTCTATCCGGAGGCCTGGATGGATGGCAAGGGGACGGAGACCTGCTCCGCGAAGATCGCCACGCTTCTGGGCGGCAGCCTCTTCAACCAGCCGGCTCTCGACCTCAACAGCTACTCGGTTCTCGTCATGAACGAGGACGCGAGCCTCTCCGTCCTCGATCCCTACCAGAGCTTCGGCGGCACCCGGCTCCTCGCCATGGTGCCGCTCGCCGCCCCGGCGGAGGACTGGGCGCTCGCCGAGGACTCCTCCCGGCTCTACGCCTCGCTCCCCGCCGCCGGCCAGGTGGCGGTGGTCGACACCGCGGCGTGGAAGGTCGTCCGCACGCTCCAGGCCGGCCTGCGGCCCGGCCGCCTCGCCCTGGAGCCCGGCGGCGCTGGCGGCACGGGACGCCGGCTGTGGGTCGTCCACGAAGATCCGACGCTCCCCGACATCGCCAATATCGCCGCCATCGCGCTCCCGGACGGCCCGGTGACCGAAGTGGCGGTCGGCGCCGGCCCGCACCGGCTCGCCTTCTCCACCGACGGCCGGAAGCTCTACGTCACGAACGGGGGCGACGGCACGGTCTCGATCGTCGACACCCGGAAGCTCGCCGAGGTGAAGCGCCTGCCGGCCGGTCGCACCCCCTCGGCCGTTGCCTACTCGTCCCTCGCCCACGCCGCCTACGTCGCGAGCGCCCAGGAGGGCCTCGTCACCGTCGTCGACGGCGAGCGCGACTCCGTGGTCGCCCGGCTGACCGCGGAGCCGGGCCTGGGCGATCTCCGCTTCGCTCCCGGCGGCCGGCTGGGCTTCCTGCTCAACCCCGCGACGGACTTGGTGCATGTCGTGGACGCCGCCAGCCAGCGCATCGTGCAGACGGGGAAGGTCGAGAAGGGGCCCGACCAGGTCGTCTTCTCCGACACGATCGCCTACATCCGCCACCGCGGCAGCGAGAACGTCCTCATGGTGCCGCTCGACAAGGCGGGGGTCGAGGGCCAACCGCTCCCGGTGGGCGACTTTCCCGGCGGCCGCGCGCCGTTCGGCGACGGCGCCCATCCGAGCCCGGCGGACGGCATCATCAAGGCTCCCGGGATGAACGCGGTGCTCGTCGCCAACCCGGCGGACCGGCGGATCTACTTCTACAAGGAGGGGATGGCGGCGCCGATGGGCGAGCTGGGCAACAGCTCCCGCGAGCCGCGCGCCCTCCTCGTCCTCGATCGCAGCTTGAAGGAGCGCTCGCCGGGGGTCTACGAGACGACGGCGACGCTGCCGCAGGCGGGCCGCTTCGAGGTCGCCTTCTTCCTCGACACCCCGCGGCTCGTCCACTGCTTCGATATCGACGTCGCCGCTTCCCCCACGGTACCCGGAGCTCCCGTGGCGAGAAAGGTGAAGGTCGAGCCGCTCTTCGACGCCCTCCCTGGGGAGCGGCTCGCCGCCGGCCGCCCGGAGACCCTCCGGCTGCGGCTGATCGACGGCGCGACGGGAAAGCCGATCGCCGGGGTGGCCGACCTCCAGATCCTCCTCCTCCCCACCGGCGGCAACTGGAACCTGCGGCGGACGGCGACCCCGGTGGCCGCCGACACGAGCGGTCTCTACGAGGTCTCCCTCCACGTTCCGAGCGCCGGGCTTTATTATCTCTATGTCGCGTCCCCCTCGCTGGGCTTGAAGCTCCAGGACACCCCGCCCTGGAGCCTGCCGGCGGCGCGGGAGGGCACGGAAGCCACGAAGAAATGACCCGCCTCGCCACGATTCCCAAAACCTGCGCCGTAGCTCTCCTCGTCCTCCTTCCCTCGCTGGGAATCCCGAGCCCCGCACGGGCCACCGATCCCGCAGCCATTCCCCGTGCCGACGCGCGTCCCCTCGACCTCCCCGACACCGTCCTCGTCGACGAAGAGGGCCGAAAAGTCCGCTTCCGGTCGGACGTCGTCCACGACCGGGTGGTCGCCATCCAGCTCATCTTCACCACCTGCGGCACCATCTGCCCGCCGCTCGGCGCCAACTTCGGCAAGCTCCGGAAGCTCCTCGGCGACCGCGCCGGCCGCGACGTCGAGCTCATCTCGCTCTCCGTCGATCCCGCGGCCGATACCCCGGAACGGCTCAAAGCCTGGGCGACGCAGTTCGGCTACGGCCCGGGCTGGACGCTTCTGACCGGTCCGGAAGAAGACGTCCGCGCGGTGCGCAAGGCGCTCAAGGTCGATTCGGGGGACAAAAGCTCGCACTCGCCGCTCGTCCTCGTCGGCAATCCGGCGACGGGGACCTGGACCCGGGCCTACGGCCTCGCCTCCCCGGCGAGCCTCGTCGCGGCGATCGACGAGGTGGCGAAGGGCTCGGCGGCATCGGCGGCTCCGGCGGCTCCGGCCGCTCCGGCGGCATCGTCCCCGTCAACGACGAAGCCGCCGGCGGCGGCGGCACCCACGGGGGAAAGCGCCGCGGCGGGTTACTTCACGGATGTCGTCCTCGTCGATCAGGATGGGCGGGAGCGGCGGCTCTACAGCGATCTCCTCAAGGGCCGGACTGTCGTCATCAATACCTTCTTCACCCACTGCGAGGGGAGCTGTCCGGTGACGGCTGCGACCTTCCGCTACCTCCAGGAACAGCTCGGCGGCCATCTCGGCAAAGAGCTGACGCTCCTCTCGATCAGCGTCGATCCGGCGACCGACACCCCCGCCCGGTTGAAGGAGTACGCGGCGCGCTTCGCCGCCGGCCCGGACTGGCTCCTCCTGACCGGCAGCCCGGAGAACGTGCGCTTCGCCCTCTCCCGGCTCGGCCAGTGGGTGGACCACCCGGACGCCCACAGCAACGTCCTGCTGGTCGGCAACGACCGGACCGGGCTGTGGAAGAAGGTCTTCGCCCTCGGCAAGCGCGAAGAGGTTCTGGCCGCCGTCCAGAGCGTCGTCGAGGATCGGAACTGAAACCATTTCTTCGGCTTCTGCCGCTGCTGCTCGGCGGGATCGGCGGCATCGCCGTCAGTGTGGCGCTGGCAAACCCGCCGGATTCCGGGCCGGTCGAGCGCGGCCGGCGGATCTACCGCCAGGGGATCGGCGCGGCGCCGATCGTCGCCGCCTTAAGCGCCGGGGAGTCCGCCGATCCCACCCAGGTCGCGGCCTCCGTCCTCCCCTGCGCCGGCTGCCACGGCCGCGACCGCCGCGGGCGGCCGGAGGGCGGCGTGAACCCTTCGGACCTCACCTGGGACTCACTCACCGATCCGGCCGGAGCGACGACCGCGGCCGGGCGGCACCGTCCCTCCTATACCGAGCGACTCCTGAAGCGCGCCATCGCGCTCGGGATCGATCCGGCGGGCCAGTCGCTGCACGTGGCGATGCCGCGCTACCAGCTCACGCAGACCGATATGGCCGACCTCCTCGCCTATTTAGAAACCGCCGCCGATCCCGAGCCGGGGGTCGCGGACACGAGCGTCGTCCTCGGCGTCCTCCTCCCTCCCGGCGACCCGCTGCCCGAAACCCAACGCGCGGTCCGTCAGGCTCTGGCCACCTCCACGGGCGAGATCCATGCGCAAGGGGACCTCTACGGCCGGCGGATCGAGCTGCGCTTGGTCGAGGCGCCCGCCCACTGCGCCGAGCTGCCGGCGGTCGTCGCGGATCTGGCGCGGAGCGCGTTCGCCCTCGTCGCCCCCTTCGCCGTGGGGTGTGAGGAGGAACTCGCGGCCGCCGCGGAGAGAGAGGAGATCCCCGTCGTCGGCCCCCTCGTCCTCGCGCCGCCGGTCGGCACCTCCCGGCTCGTCTTCGATCTCGACTCCGGTCCGGCCAAAGCCGCGCCCGCCCTCGCCCGTCTCGCCCGCCGCCGCTTCGAGGGCACACCGCCGCCCGCCGCCATTCTCCATCCGGCCGGCAGCCCCCCGGGGATCGTCGGCGCCTTCCGGGACGCCGCGACCGGCGCGGGTTTCGCGCCGCCGATCGCGGTCGAGCTTCCCGCCGCCGCGACTCCCCCGGCCTTCCGCGACCTCACGACGAAGCTCCACGAGGCGCGGATCGGGCTCGTCTTCTTCCTGGGGCCCGCCGCCGACCTCGCAGGTTTTCAAAACGCTGCGCACGAGACCGGCGGGGCGCCGCGCCTCCTCGCCCCCGGGACGACGGCGACCCCGGCATCCGCGGCGGCGGCGGCGGTCACCGCGGCGCGGCTCTTCGTCGAGGGAGCGCGGCGGGCGGGGCACGACCTCACCCGCGACCGGCTCGTCGCCGCGCTCTCCGGTCTCTACAAATTCGAACCCGGCGGCTCTCCGGCGATCACCTTCGGCTCGGGACGGCGGACCGGCGTCCACGGCACGCCCTTCCGGTGGATCGAACCGGGATCTACGGACACGACGGCGGAGGCGGGCTGGATCGAGCTCGATGGACCTGTGTTACCCTCCCATCGATAAAGTTTCTTCTACTTGACGCATCCGCCGAAGTCCACCGAGCATGCGGCTTCCCCAGAACGCTCCACCGACCGTGACGGCATCCTTAGGGGTTCCGCTCACGATGACTTCCCACGCTCCACGACCGCAAGGAGGATTGCTCATGGCAGATCGTTCGTCCACCGAGACTCAGGACGGGGTGAGCCCCATCGAAGGAGAGGTTTCAGGAGCCGAGGCGACCGCCAGCCCGGAGAGCGCTCCCGGAGCGGTGAGCCGCCGTGGCTTCCTCCGGCTGGGGGCGCTCGCGGGCGTCGCCGGCGCGGCCGCGGCCGGCGCCACCGTCTCCGGGACGGCGCTCTTCTCGCCCTCCCCCGCCCAGGCTGCGGACCCCGGACCGACCGACTTGAACGAAGCGACCATCGCTGAGCTCCAGTCGATGATGTCGCACGGCCACCTGCGCTCGATCGACCTCGTCGAGTACTACCTGGAGCGCATCCACAATCTCGACCAGCGCGGACCGCGGGTCAACGCGGTGATCGAGATCAACCCCGATGCCCGCGCGATCGCCATGGCGCTCGACACCGAGCGCCGCAAGAAGGGGCCGCGCGGCCCGCTCCACGGCATCCCGGTGATGCTCAAGGCGAACATCGATACCGCCGACAAGATGCAGACCTCGGCGGGCTCGCTCGCCCTCATCGGCGCGCCGGCGCCCCAGGACTCCACGGTCGCCGCCCGCCTCCGCGCCGCCGGGGCCGTCATCCTCGGCAAGACCAATCTCTCGGAGTTCGCCAACTTCCGCGGCAACCAGTCGTCCTCCGGGTGGAGCGGGGTCGGCGGCCAGACCAACAACCCCTACGTCCTCGATAGAAACCCCTGCGGCTCGAGCTCGGGCTCGGGCGCTGCGACGTCGGCGAACTTCTGCGCCGGCGGCCTGGGCACCGAGACCGACGGCTCGATCGTCTGCCCGGCGAACAACAACGGCGTCGTCGGCATCAAGCCGACCCTGGGGCTCACCAGCCGCGCCGGCGTCGTCCCCATCTCGCACAACCAGGACGTCGTGGGGCCGCACGGCCGCACCGTCGCCGACGCCGCGGCCATCCTCTCGGCGCTCGTCGGGGTCGATCCGCGCGATCCGGCGACCGCGGCTTCGGCCGGCAAGTTCTCGACCGACTACACCCAGTTCCTCAATCCCAACGCGCTCAAGGGCGCGCGCATCGGCATCCCGCGCATCTCCTACACCGGCTACAGCCCGGAGGCCGACGCCATCCTCGACCAGGTGATCGTGCTGATCAAGGCGGCGGGAGCGATCGTCGTCGACCCCGCCGACCTGCCGTCGGTCAACGACCTCAACACCGACCCCTCCGAGTTCAACGTCCTGATCTACGACTTCAAGCGGGACCTGAACGCCTATCTCGCCACCCGGACCGGCCTGCCGGTCAAGACGCTCGCCGACATCATCGCCTTCAACAACGCCCACGCGAGCCAGGAGCTGCAGTTCTTCGGCCAGGAGACCCTGGAGCTCGCCGAGTCCGACCCGGTGAGCACGGCGGACTACAACGCTTCGCTCGTCCAGGCGCACCTCCTCGCCCGCGACCAGGGGATCGACGCGGTGATGAACGCCAACAACCTGGACGCTCTCCTCACCCTCACCGGCTCGCCCGCCTGGACGACCGATCTCATCAACGGCGACCACTTCCTGGGCGCCAGCTCGACCCCGGCGGCGGTCGCGGGCTATCCCAACATCAACGTCCCCGCCGGCTCGATCTACAGCCTGCCCGTGGGGGTGAGCATCTTCGGCCGCGCCTGGAGCGAGGCCAAGCTGATCGCCATCGCCTACGCCTTCGAGCAGACGGTCCGCGCCAGGAAGGCGCCCCAGTTCCTCCCCACGAGCCCGCTCGACAGCCGGGGCCGCACGATCCCCCGCGCCGCCTTCTCGGGCAATATGGAATCCTTCCGCCGCACCCCCATGGCGCGGCCCTTCGGCTTCTAGAGAGATCCCCTCCCAACCGGCGGCGGCAACGCCGCCGGGCAGTTCCCTGAGAGCTCGGGGCCGGCGGGGAGGACGACGCGGAAGCCCCTGATTCTCGGACTCGTTCCACGGGAGCCCGCCGTTCCGATACGTCGCGCGCGCCCACCCCGCGTAGTTCCTGAAGCTGCCACCGCGGATCACGCGCCCGCCACCACTGGGGGGACCCCAGGGATCGACTTGCGGCTCGTTTCCATAGGGGCCTTTCCAGTCGGCCACCCACTCCCAAACGTTGCCGTACATGTCGTGGAGACCCCACGGGTTCGGCTCTAGCTCTCCGATCCGATGGAGTTTCCCACCGGAGTTGCCGTCGTACCAGCCGACTCGATCCAGGGTCGTGGGAGACCCGTCCCTCGCGCTGTACTCATGAGGCGACCCTCCGCGTGCCGCGTACTCCCATTCGGCCTCCGTCGGTAGCCGTCCTCCCAGCCACGCCGCGTAGGCGTACGCCGCGTACCAGCTAACGGCGACCACCGGTAGCGCGTCGGCTCCCTCTTGGTCCGGCGCGAGTTGACGGCACTCCTGGCTCGTCACCGGGTATATGGCCATCCGAAAGGGCAAAATCCTCACCACGTGCGCCGGCTGCTCGTCATCGGGGCCCAACCCTTTAAGGCTCCCCATGAGGAAGCTGCCGCCAGGGATCGCTGCCCATTTGCTATCTCTCGGCCGAGGCGGCACAAACCGCTCACGCAAGGGCGCCAGTACTCGATCTCTCAAGCCTCTCGCCTCGTCCCATTCGGCGCAGGAACGGCTCAGCCCTGAAAAGTAGTAGTCGAGCCCCCAAGCCGCGATACCCAAAGTCTTGAGATCCTCTTGGGGAATCGGCAACGCCGACTCGATGGTCTGGAGGACGGCTGTTAGCCGTTCCGCTTTGGGAAGCTTGGGAATCTCCTTTTCGATCTGCTCCACCAGGCCGGTCCCGGCAGCCCCCTGCTGCTTGGAATGCTTTCTCGCCGCTCTCCCGGAGACGACTACCGCTTTTGCGGCCGCCGCTTCTTCTGCCGAAGCTGTCCTAGCTATCTCCAGCGCCCGGGCCACCCGTCGTGTCGAAAGCCCGCACCAGGTCGAAGTCTGTGAGCTTCGGTCGCCCCTCCGCGTCGAGCAGAATGTTGGCGGGCTTGACGTCGCGGTGGACGATGCCCCGTTGATGGGCGAAGCCGAGCGCCGCCGCCACCTCGCAGAGGAGCGGCACCACCCGCTCCGGCGCCAGTCGCTTTTCGAGCACCGCCTGACGCAGATCGCCGCCGGGGACGTACTCCATGGCGAAAAAGTGATACCCGCCGTCGTCCAGGCGCTCCTCCAGGACTCGCACGATCCCCTCGTGGTTCAGCTCGGACATCTTCCGCGCGCCGCGGAAAAACCGTTCGAGCCGCGTCCGATCCTCGCCGAATTGACCGTGGAGCACCTTGACCGCCACCTCGCCTCGCACCTTCCGGTCATAGGCCTTCCAGACCGTGGCGAACCCGCCCCGCCCCAAGTGCTCCACAAGTCGGAACCGGCCAGCCAGGATGTCCCCCGCCTGGAGTCGGCCTCCCTCCCGCAACTGCCGGCGCAGTTCCAGGATCTCCTGCTCGACTACCTGGGTGTCGGCCCCGGCGACCATCAGCTCCTCCTTGCGGAAATAGGCAGCCTCCAGTGCCTCGGCCAGGCTTCGCTGGGGAGCGGCCGCAGGTCTATCGACGACAGCCGGAAAAGCCGACTTTGCTCCTGTGATTCCATGAACGAGCCGATCGATCCCGCGTGGATCGAGACCATTCCTGAGGTCGACCCAGGTAAGCTCGCCCAGAAGCAGCGGGATTTCCGGCTCTCTCGGCGCCCCTGGCAGGAGCACCGGGATGACAGGCATCCGACGCCTTATGTGCTGGCTGAGGGCAACCCTCATCTCGGGTCGCTCCCAGGCTCCCAGGCCATCTTTCCCCACCAGAACGGCCACAACTCTCGGGCTCGAATCGGCTTCAAGTCTATCAGCGCGATCGACTGCCCCACGAGCAGGCTGCAGATCGAGCCGGTAGGATCGCTCCCTACCGCCTCCCCTCTTACGTCCATGCTAAATTATCGCTAGCACAAACGTGCTCACAAACGCAGGTGGACGGCTCCGCGCGGGAGCCGAAAGGAGATCGGGTATGAGCCGAACGTTCCGTGGTCGTACCGTGTGGTGCTTCCTCGCCTTGAGCCTGCTGGCGATTCCGAGCGCCAGAGCCCTGCCGCTCTCGCCGCTCCGTTGGGTCTCGAACCTCGACGAGCGCTGCTACCTGCCGCTGTCCAGCCCGCCCTCCCTGGGCATCGCGGTCAACCTGACCTTCCTCGATCCGGTGCTGGTGGGTATGGGGCTCCAGGCCGGGACCGTCACCCTCACCACGCTCGCCAAGCTCTGCGTGCCGGTCGAGAAGAACAGCACGCCGCCGCCGGCGGACACCCTGCCCTACATCAGCTACCTGGACTGGAGTTGCTACAACGTCACCGGCCCCTCGCTCAACGTGTCCCTCAACCTCACCCAGCTCAATCCCATCATCTCGACCCTGTTCGGTCCGAACGTCACGGTGGCCGTAGGGGTGCCGCAGCAGCTCTGCACACCGGTCTACAAGAACAACGTCGCGCCGACACCGGACGTGCAGCGCTTCGTCCAGTACATGGACGTCGAGTGCTTCGCGGTCACCAGCAACCAGCAGATCGCGAATAGGCAGATCACCCTCTCCCACCTGAATCCCCTCTTCACCGGCCGCGCGCCGGAGACCCTGACCTTCCCGCTCCCGGGTCCGAACCAGCTCTGCGTGCCGGTCGCCAAGGACACCGAAATGGCGCCCGCGGACGTCCTCCCCTATGTCCAGTACTCGGATGTCCTCTGCTACCCTCTGCTCGGCGTCAGCCTGGACTCGCTCCTCACCTTGAGCCCGCTCGACCAGGAGTTGATCTTCAAGGGATTGAAAGCGGTCAGCATCTCCGCCGGCCGGCCCATCAACCTCTGCGTGCCGGTCGAGAAGAACGGCGACATCCCGCCCGGCAAGCCGTAGATCGACTGCCATGTCCGGCGGCGGCAGGATCGCTCCTGCCGCCGTCGGCCGCGGCACAGTTTTTCCTTTGGCATGCACCTACTTCTATAGACAAATTGTCTTGGACTTCTAAGGAGGATGCATGCGTAGGGTCAAGCGTTTCACGTTGCGCCATCGTGCCGCCCTTCTGGTGCTGGTTCTGACCGCTCTCGCGACGGTCGCTCTCGCGGGAGGCAACCTGAACCGGATGGTGCCCGCGGCCACCACGACTTCCACCGCGAGCCCCGACGCCCTGGCGCTCGCCGCTCCGCTCCCCCAGCCCGCCCAGGTCTTCATCCAGAAGACGACCGCCTTCCCCAACCTCGGCAACGTCCTCGTCACCGCGCAGCTCACCTCGGACGAGATCGCCGCCAAGGTGGCGGACGGCACGCAGGACTTCGTCACGATCGGCGGCCCGGACGAGACCGTCATCCTCCGCGATGACGGCCGAGGCGGCGACGCCGTGGCCGGCGACGGCCTCTATACCGGCATCGCCTCGCTCGACGACGCGACGGTCGCGGCGCGCGCCGCGGCCGACCAGGCGGCGATCCGAGCCAACCCGGGAGGCACCATGCCGACCTTCGCCGGCCGCGTCAGCACCGGCTCGGCGACTCCGGTCGCCTTCGACCTCACCGGCTACAACGCCGGCCGCGCCGTCGCCTTCGGTCCCGCGGTCGCCTTCCTGAGCTCGGTGAGCGGCGTCCGGGCGTCCCTCCTGAGCTCGCGCGCGGCGCAGCTCCCCAAGGGCGTCGTGCTCGGCACCGACGCTTTCCAGGAGCACGTGCTGATGATCCGTGACTTGAGCGTCGTCCAGGACGCCACCCGCACCTGGAGCCCCTGCTCCGGCGGCAATCCCACCGGGGTGTGGACCTTCAACCACCTGATGACCAACAACGCCAACCAGGCGGCGAGCGGCATCGACCCCGCGATCTACACCGAGAACTGGCTCGCCAACTGGACGACCCCGCCGACGATCAACGGCCACACGGTCTCGGCCCGCAACATCGCGCCCATCCTCTCCGCCTGGCCGAAGCGGGCCGACGGTCACGTCGACCTCACCAAGTCGCCCTTCCGGCTCCTCGCCATCGTCTCCCGGGTCGACCTCCGCCGCACGACCGGCGGCGGCGGCAGCTACACGACGAGCACGAGCGGCAACTTCATCGACGGCGGCGAGGCGCGCTTCGTCTTCGGTCTCATCCAGGGCTGCTCGGTCAAGCCGTTCACGGTGATCTTCGAGTACCGGGTCCCCAAGTGCGGCTGCACCGACGTCAAGGCGTGGGCCCAGCAATGGGTGGCCCTGAACGCCCTGCCCTTCGGCGCCCCCTACAACGCGGCGCTCCAGAACATCACCGAGCAGTACGCCAAGGCCAACGCCAACCCGGCGCGCCCCAACGGCAGCGCGCTCGGCCAGCAGCGGACCAACGAGATCTTCCTCGCCGGGCCGTGGGAGCTCCGCGAGTTCCAGCTCACCCAGTTCCCGTGGTCGCTGCTCAACGAGACGACGACCGCCGATACCCCGATCGACAGCTTCAACGGCAGCCCGACCTTCCAGAGCTGGGTGCAGACCAAGGTCGAGCCGCCGCTCTTCCCGGCGGGTTTCCAGCAGGCGATCCCGCCGGTCCCCCTGTTCTTCCCCGCCACCAGTTACCTCGGCTCGAACCCGCAGGCCCCGATCCTCTGGAATGCCCCGGGGCTGAACCTTGCGATCCTCAAGGAGAACTGGGCCCGGGAGCGCGCCGGGCTCGCCTCCTGCAACGGCTGCCATTCGACCGAGACCAACACCGGCTTCACCCATGTCAACCCGCTGACCGCGGTCGGCACCCGGGCCGCCCTCTCCGGCTTCCTGACCGGCATCACCGTCGCCGACCCGGCCTTCGGCAGCCCGAGCCGTGACTTCGACGACCTCGCCCGCCGCGAGATCGACATCCAGCAGGTCGCCGCGATGTCCTGCAGCAGCATGACGACGGTGAACGTCGGGGCGGTCCAAGCGGCGCTCGCCACGACCGGCGTCCTGCCTGACGACCTCTTCGGCATCACCGGCACCGTGCCCCCCAACCGGACGACCGAGGTCGGCATCGACGACATGCGGCGAAACGTCGTCTTCGAAGTGCACTGACTTCCTGCCGCAGCCGCCCCGCCGGCGCGAGAGGCGCCGGCGGGGCTCTCCTCGGCCGCTCCGCCCGCTTCCGCGCCGGAGATGCAACATCTTAAGGCGCCGTTACTTGCCGCCGGTGACGTCGAGCGTGGCGCCGGTCGTGAAGGAGGCTTCGTCGGAGAGGAGCCAGAGGATCGCGCGGGCGACCTCGATCGCCTGGCCGCCCCGTTTCATGGGGACGAGATCCTTCACCCGGTCGACGCGCCCCGGCTCGCCGCCGCTCGCGTGGATCTCGGTGTAGATGAACCCCGGCCGCACGCCGTTGACCCGGATGCCCTCCTCCGCCACCTCGCGGGCCAGGCCGAGAGTGAGGGTGTCGATGGCGCCCTTGGAGGCCGCGTAATCGACGTACTCGCCGGGGGAGCCGAGCCGGGCCGCCCCCGAGGACACGTTGACGATCGCCCCGCCGCTCCCCCCGTGCCGGGTGGACATCCGCCGCACCGCCTCCCGGGCGCAGAGGAAGGAGCCGGTGACATTGGTGGCGAACATGCGGGAGAGCCGCGCCGCGTCCATCGCCTCGACCCGCATCTGCCGTTCCAGGATGCCGGCGTTGTTGACCATGGCGGAGAGGGGACCGAGCTCGGCGTCGACGGTCGCAAACAGGCGCACCACGTCCGCCTCGACCGCCACGTCCGCGGCGATGGCGACGGCCCGCGACCCGGCCGCCTCGATGGCCGCGACGACCGTCTCCGCCGCCGCCCGGTTCTCCCGGTAGTTGACGGCGACGGCGTACCCCCGCTCCCCTGCCAGGAGAGCGGTCGCCGCGCCGATGCCTCGGCTGGCTCCGGTGATGAGGAGGACTCGGTTCATGGGGGAAGACTGGGGTGGACGGTGAGGGGATGTCAAGGCTCGCCGGAGCCCGACCTCCCGAAAGATCGGCTCGCAGACTTGCGGAGTCTTGGCCCAGCCTTCGTAAGACGCTATGTTACCTTCATGAAGTCTGCGATCTCCACCAAGGGCCGAATCGTGATCCCGGCAGAGCTCCGCCGACAAGACGGCATCGAGCCCGGGCAGGAGTTCGAGATCGAGCGCAGTCCCCTTCGGCTCGACCCAGGCGCCGGAGCCCTAGCGGGTCCCCAGCCGCTCCACGAAGCCCACGGAAAAGCCGAAGTCGGGGGTGTCGTCGAAGCTGAAGAGGTTTTCGTTGAAGGAGAAGTAGACGCTCCGGGTCGGCGTCAAGGCCTGCTTCCAGGCGAGGGTCGCGATGTAGGTCTTCTCGGCGAGCTGGGCGCTGTGGAAGCCTTTCAGGGGACTTTCCGAGACGGCCATCTCGACGACGATCGCCGAGCGGCGGAAGAAGCGGTGCTCGTAGCCGGCGCTCGCGGTCAAAACCGTCGCGGCGTCCGCCCCCAGCTCGCTCCAGCTCCCCTCGCGGACCGCCGCGAGGTTGACGTAGAGCCGGGCGCGGGTGAAGTCGCGGGAGCCCAGGAGCTGGACCCCGAAGTCGGCGCTCCCTGAGCTCGCGAGGCTCTGGCGGTCGCCGGTGGGAAGCTTGAGGAGCCCCTCGACCGCGAGGTCGAAGCCGGCGGGCTTTTCCGGCAGGCTCTTCTTCGCCCCCAAAACCAGGTCGCCCAGCGCCCAGCCGGGATCGACGGTGCGCACGACCGTCCGGTCCCCGGAGTGCAGATAGACCAGGTAGCGGTTGCGCTCGGCGGAGAAGCGGTCGCTCCTTTTGATCGAGAACGCCTTGTGGAAGCCCTCGATGAAGCCGTCTAAAAAGCCGCCGCCCACGTGGAGGACGGGGAGGTCCGCCGAGAGCTCGACGCCGTAGCCGATGCCGCGACGGAGCGAAAGGTCGGTCCGCGCCACCTCGCCGTCCAAAAGGTAGTCGAGGCCCCGGCTGCTCCGCGGAGCGCCGGCGACGATCTGCTGCGGGGTGATGCGGCTGCCGCGCTTGGGGTCGTCGACCAAGGGAAGAAACGAATCGGAGAGCGAGAAGGTGTTGGAGAACGACTGCTGCACCTCGAGCGCGGCGCCCCCCGCGGGGAGCACGGCCGGAGAGGTCGGGACGACCACCAGATAGCCCTCGGCGAGCAGGAAGTGCCCGCTCGTCCCGATCGGTCCCGCCTGCGGCGAGCCGGGGATCTCCAGGGCGGTGTCGTCGACGGGGTCTGCGGCATGAGCAACCCCCGCCGCCAGCAGCGCCCAGCCCAGGATCGTGCCCCCTACGAACGCCCGGCTCCTGAGACGGCTCCGCCGGAGAATCTCCCTTCCCGACCTGCTCTGCGCCATGCTCTCCTCTCCCCCGCTCGACTTCAGGCCGTAGGGGCGGCCCCCGTGGCCGCCCTTCCCGTACGGGGTCGGCGGATTGTAGTACGGAGACCGGGTCTGGGGTTAAGCTGTCTGCCGATGGGCCTCCGCTCCCGTTTCAGCGCCCGTGGCGGCAGCGAACGCCGCCAGGGGCATCCCCGGGTCGTCTTCCCGCCCCCCACCTCGGCCAACGAGGAGGGGGTCTTGGCCATCGGCGGCCGGCCCGACGCCGAGACCCTCGTGGCCGCCTACAGCCAGGGGATCTTCCCCTGGCCCCACGAGGGCTTCCCCCTCCTCTGGTTCTGTCCCGATCCGCGCTTCGTGCTCCCCTTGGCCGAGGCCCACCTCCACCGTTCGCTCCGGAAGACGATGCGGCGCGGCACCTTCGGGGTGCGGGCCGACACCGCCTTCTCCCAGGTGATGGAAGGTTGCGCCGCCGCCTACCGTCCGGGCCAGGACGGCACCTGGATCACCCCCGCCATGATCGCCGGCTACACCGAGCTCCACCGCCAGGGGCTCGCCCACTCGATCGAGGCCTGGCAGGACGGGCGGCTGGTGGGCGGGCTCTACGGCATCTCGCTCGGCGCGATCTTTTTCGGCGAATCGATGTTCGCGGACGTCCCCGACGCCTCGAAGGTCGCCTTCGCCACCCTCCTCGCCAACCTGCGGAGCTGGAATTTTGAGCTCGTCGACTGCCAGAGCTACACCGAGCACCTGGCCCGCTTCGGCGCGGTCGACTGGCCGCGCTCCCGATTTCTGAAGCGATTGAAAAAGGCGCTCACGGCACCGACCCGCAGGGGACCGTGGACCTTCGAGATCGGGCCGCAGGAGGCGGCGGCGGCGCTCCGCTCCTGAATCCGTAGGGGCACCCCCCCCTGTGCCCGGGCCTGCCTAGAACAGCTCGACCTTCAGCTGCTCGACCGCCTGCTCCAGAGTCTGCCGCGCCCGGGCGACCAGGGCGGGCTGGCGCTGGACGAGCCCCAGGTAGTAGCCGTCGAGGAGCGGCATGGCGTAGATGTGGATCGACTGCTTCTCGATGTGGATCATCCGCGTCGCGCCGAGATCGTTGCTGGTCAAGATCTTGTCCAGGCGGCGCAGGTAGATCCCTAAGTAGGCGCCGACGACCCGCATCTGGTAGGGGGTGAACTCCGAGCAGGCGAGATCCACGGTCTCCCCCGTGCCATCCAGGAAGAGGACTCCGACCGCCCGCTCGTTGTTGGCGAGGAGGTTGGCGAGAATGAATTCGAAGGCCATCGCCGGGGCGCCGGGGCGGGCTAGCGGGAGGCCGCCCGCGCCTCGACGATCGTCCCTTCGCGCACCGGCCGGTTGGCGCCGGCGCGGATCTCCCCGCCCTCGTAGGCGCGGAGGAAGGCGGTGACGACCTTGGCGTCGAAGCGGCTGCCGGTCAGCTTGGTGATCGTCTCGACCGCGAACTGCAGGCTGTAGGCCTGCTGGTAGGGGCGGTTGGTGGTGATGGCGTCGAAACAGTCGGCGACGGCGACGATCCGCGCCATCAGCGGGATCTGCTCGCCTTTCAAGCCGTCGGGGTAGCCGCGGCCGTTCCAGCTCTCGTGGTGCCAGCGGACGGCCGGGACCATCTCCTTGAGCTGCTCGATCCGCGACAGGATGTCCGCCCCCATGACGGTGTGGAGCTTCATCTGCTCGTACTCCTCGGGGGTCAAGACGCCGGTCTTCTTCAAGATCAGATCCTCGACTCCGATCTTCCCCACGTCGTGGAGGAGAGCGCCGATCCACACCTTGTGCTGCAGCTCCTCGGGGAGGGTGAGCTGGCGGGCGATCGTCCGTGAGACCGCCGCCACCCGTTCGGAGTGGCCGCGGGTGTAGGGGTCCTTGGCGTCGACCGCGGCGACGAAGGCGCGGAGCGAGCCGATGAAGAGCTCCCGGTTGGCCTGGGCCGCTTGCCGCAACTGCTGGACGTGACTTTCCAAGTGCAGGCTCATCCGATTCCAGTCCTCTGCCAGCTCTGCAAGCTCCGAGCCTAGCCCGGCGACCTCGACCCGGCGGCTGAAGTTGCCGGCGGCGATCTCGTGGCTGGTCTCGGCGAGGCGCTGGATCGGCTGGCTCACCAACCGGGCGGCGAGGACGGCGAAGATGAAGGCGAGGACGACCAGGAGGAGCGTCGAGAGGAGGGAATTGAAGAACATGCGGTCGACGACGGCGAAGGCGGCGGCCCGCGGCTTCTGGACGATGACCCCCCAGCCGCTCTCGGCGACCGCCGAGACCTGGGCGAGCATCTTCTGGCTTTTGCCGGCGACGACGGGCTTGTACTCGTAGGTGGCGCTCATCGGCAGCTTGACGAAGGAGCGCACGACGTACGAGCGGAGGAGCGCCTGCTCCAGGGCGGGGTTGGCGTCGTTCGACCACAGGAGGTGGCCCTGGCGGTCGACGAGGAACGCCCCCACTCCCGGAGTGCCGGCGAAAGCCTCCTCCACCGGTCGGAAGCGCAGCAGGGCCTGGACGATGAGCTGCGCTCCAGAGGCGCCGGTCACCGGCACGGCGAGGGCCGCGAGCGGCCGGTCTCTCACACCCTTGCCGGAACCGCCGGCGGCGGTCACAGGGCCGGCGAGCGCCACCATCCGGTAGGCGGCGGTGTGCTCGCGCCGCGCCTGCTCGAAGGCGGCGTTCATCGCCGCCTCGGCCGGCCCCTGGAGATTGCCGGAGGAGAGCCCCGCTCCCTCCTGGTCGAAGACGCGGAGGGCAAAGACGTCCGGATTCTCGCGCTGGAACTGTCCCAGGTATCCCCCCACCCAGGCCTCGTGCAGGCGATCGGCCGGCGCCGCGGGACCGGGCGGCAGGAGGAGGCCCCCGCCCAGCTGGGTGAGCTGATGGTGGATCGCCACCAGGTAGGCGTTGATCTCGCGCGACAGGGTCCCGGCGTCCGAGATCAGGGATTCCCGCTCCTTGTTCTCCAGAACCTCCTGATCGCGGACGATCAGGACCACGCTGCTGAGCGTGAAGGGGATGATCCCGGACAGCAGGAGGGCGATGAACAGGACGTACCGCAGCTTGATACGACGGAGGAGACTTCGGCGGGGAGTCATATCGTGCCGGCGGCTCGCGGTGCGCTTACGGTCTACCCGACTTCCATATCGAATACGGAGAAGTATAGCTGATGGAGGATCACGGGGGAGCCGTCAAGGTCGAATCCGTGGGGGGGGACCCGTCGGGCCGGGTCCCATAGGCCCGCGACCTACGGCTTCGCATCCAGCTCCTCGATCCGCGCGTCGGAGGGCGGCCGCTCCTTCTGGAGCCGCGCCGCCACCCGCTCGGCCTCGCCCAAGACCCGGAGGACGTTCCGGCCCGCGAGCTTGCCGACCTCCTCGTCGGTCCAGCCCCGACGGAGCAGCTCGGCGAGGAGGACGGGGTACTCGGAGACCCCTTCGAGCCCCAGCGGAGTGCTGGTGATGCCGTCGAAGTCGGAGCCTACGCCGACGTGGTCGATCCCGGCTACCTTGCGGACGTGCTCGATATGGTCGGCGACCTGGGCGAGGGTCGCCCGCGGCTCGGCGTGGCCGGCGACCCAGGCCGCAAGCTCGCTCTTCACCCGCTCGGGCGCCTCGGGGTGGAGCGCCTTCAAACGCGCCTCCTCGCCGTCCTTCGCGGCGTTCCAGAGACGGACCTCGTTCGAGGAGAAGGTGGGGACGAAGGAGACCATCACCACCCCGCCGTTCTTGGGGAGGAGGGAGAGGACGTCGTCGGGGACGTTGCGTGGATGATCGGTCAGGGCGCGGGCCGAGGAGTGCGAGAAGAGGACCGGCGCGGCGGTCACCGAGAGCGCCTTCTTCATCGTCTCGGGCGCCACGTGCGAGAGGTCGACCAGCATCCCCAGCCGGTTCATCTCGCGGACCACCTCCTCGCCGAAGCGGGTGAGGCCGCCATGCTTGGGAGCATCGGTCGCCGAGTCGGCCCAGTCGGTGTTCTTGCTGTGGGTGAGCGTCATGTAGCGGGCGCCGGCCTGGTAGAGCTGGCGCAGCGCGGCGAGCGAATTGTCGATCGAGTGCCCGCCCTCCATCCCGAGGAGGGAGGCGATGCGGCCGGCCTTGTGGATGCGCTCGATATCCGCCGCGGTCATCGCCATCTCGAAGGTCTCGGGATAGCGCACGGCGAGGCGGCGGACGACGTCCATCTGCGTGAGGACGGCCTCGACCGCGGCGGGGCCGGTGATCTCGACCGGGATGTAGACCGACCAGAACTGCCCCCCGAGACCGCCGCGGCGCAGGCGCGGGACGTCGGTGTGCATGGGGGGCGTCAGGCCGCTCGTGTCCCGGGAGAGGTCGATCTGGTCGAGGTGGTTTTTGACCCGCTCCCGGTACTGCCAGGGGACGTCGTTGTGCCCGTCGACGAGCGGCACCCGGTCGAGGATCTTTCGCGCCCGGGCGACGAGCGCCGGATCGGGGGTGTCCGCGGCGCCGGCGGCGTTTGCGGCGCCCGCGAAGCCGGAAACCGCCAACAGCATCGAGACCGCGAGGACGGCCAGCGCCAGGATCTTTTTTCGCATCGTCTTCTCCCGGGCGACTTAGAGGGACACGCTACTTACGGGTGTAGAGGCCGTCGAAGTTCGAGACCCAGGTCTTCCCGCCGTCCCGCGAGATCTCCCAGAACTGGCGGACGTGGTTGGCGTCGATCGGGGTCCAGGTGATGCGGTTGATGAGGGTCTTCGTGGGGTCCTTGCTGGAGATCTGGTCGCCGGAGAGCACCATCTTGCCGTCGACCATGCCGCCGTTCATCACCAGGAGGCCCCCGGCGTTGTCGACCCAGGTCTGGTGCCACTTGTGGGCGCCGGCATCGTAGGTGTTCAAGCTGGTGCCGGTCTCGCCGTTGTTGTCCCAGTGCTCCTGGATCGAGCAGCCGCCCTGGATGCTGTCGATCTTGTTGTAGCCCTCGATCCCGCCCTTGGGATTCTTGACCTCCCAGTTGCCGACCCAGAAGTCGAACTGGTGGTACTCCGGTTTCGCGCAGGGATTCGGCGCCGGTGCCGCCGGAGCGGCGGGTGCCGCGGCGGGCGGGGCGGCCGGAGTTGCAGGGGCTTGAGCGAGGGCCGCCGAGGCGACGGTCAAGGTGCCGAGGAGGAGGGCCCAACCGGTGGTGCGAGCAGCGCGATCCAACATTCGTACTCTCCTTTTCCGTTCGTCATAACGCTATAACGCTTCGAGCCGCCGGAGGAGGCCGTCCGCCAGCTCCTGGACGACCGGCTCGCGCAGCAGCGAGTAGTGATCGCCGGAGAGCTCCGAGACGGCGAGCCCGCCGCCGACCAACTTTCCCCAGCCGAGATCGGCGCCGAGACTATCCCGTTCCGGGTTGCCGTGGGTGACGAAAAGCGCAACTTCCGTCGTACCAGCCGGAACCGGGGCCGGCCGGTAGGCCCGCACGGCCCGCACGTTGGCGCGGAAGACCCGCCAGAGGCGGCCGATCTGCTCCGCGGTGACTCCGGCGGGGAGCGCCCCCGCCTCCCGCACCCGCTCGATCACCCGGGCGAGCCCGACCTCGGGATCGAGACCGGCGAGCTCGGCGGGAGCGAGGGTCACCGGACGGCCGGAAAGGCCGGCGAGATCGCGGGCGAGCCCGGCGAGGAGGAGGGAGTCGTCAATCTCCACGATTTCAGCGCGCTCCTCGCCGCGGGAGAGGACCGGGGCGAGGCTGTCGAAGAGGGCCAGAAGCTCGACCTCCTCGCCGCCCTGCCGCAGCTCCTGGGCCATGGCGTAGGCGAGGACGCCGCCGATCGACCAGCCGCCCAGGCGGTAGGGACCCCGCGGCTGGGCTTCCCGGAGGGCCGCGACGTAGGTGGCGGCCATCGCCTCGACCGTCTCCTGCGCCGCCGTGCCGGCCGGCGAGAGACCGAGGGCCTGGAGCCCGTAGACCGGCTGGTCCTCGCCCAGGAGCCGCGAAAGCTCGGTGTAGCAGAAAACGTTGCCGCCCACCGGATGGACGAGGAAGAGGGGTGGCCGGCTCCCCGTGGGCCGCAGGGCGACGAGCGGCGAGAAGCCGGGCCGTTCCTGGGCTCTCTCCCCGACTCTCTCCCGATAGCCCAGCCGGGCCGCCAGCTCCCAGGTCACATCGCCCAGGAAGTCCTCGGCGATCTCCCGCCGCCAGCTGTCCGCCGTCTGCGCCTCGATCCCCTTGTGCTCGTGGAACTTGACGTCGCCCACCATCTTCGAGAGCTGGTGGATGCCGTCGGTCATCCGCTGCGCCTTGTCGGCGTAAGGGTCGAGCATGCCGGAATCGAACGGGACACCCAAAAATTCGCAGAGCCGCCGCATCTCGCGCTCGGGCTCCCGCAACATCTCCTCGAAACGGAGCTGGATCTGGCGCTCGGCGGGCACCCGGGAGAGGAGGTCGAGGATGTTCTCCTGGGAGACGTCCCAGATCAGCTCGGCGAGCTGGCGCCGGTCGAACGGATGGCTGGGGCGGAAGAAGACCTGCTCCAGCTTGGCCTTCTCGAAGGAGCGGATCATCCCGTAGGGGTGGCGGAGGAGGTGGACGTAGAGCGGCGCCGCGAAATCCTCCTCGGCGCGGGCGAGGGTCGCAGGGTCCAGGGCATAGGAGGGCGTCTTGTCGACGAGGAGCCGGCCGTCGCCCCCGCCAGCCCCGCCAGCCCCGCCAGCCCCGCCGATCGCCTCCTGAAGCTCGCCGTAGAGCTGCTGCACGGTGAGCCCCCGCGCCTCGGCGTCGTCCATCCGCCGCCGCGCCTCCTCGGCATCGCAGGCGTAGACCTCCATCAGGGCCCGGATCGTCCCTTCCTGCCAGAGCGCCCAGCGGCCGGAGAGCGCCTCCCTGCGCTCCTCCAGGGTGTTGAAGCCGAGAAGCTCCAGCTCCGGCGGCGCGAAGAGGGCCGGGTTGCCGGCGAGCATGACCCGGAGGAGGGTCGAGCCCGAGCGCGGCGGCGAGAGGAGGAAGACGGCGCGGCGGTTTTTGGGTGCGCTCGCGGGCTTCGGGGCGAGCGGCGGGATAACCTCCCGGAGGGTTCTGAGCATCGCCGGCTCGACCCGCCCGCCGCCGCGGCCGCTCGCCGTCACCTTCTCCCCCGTCACCCGCTCCAGGGACTCGGTGTAGTTCTCCTCCAGGTAGCGGGCGAGGGCGGTGAGCGTCGGGGCGTCGAAGAGCGCCACGACATAGACGTACTCGCCGAGCTTTTCCTGCAACAGGTTGGTCAGGATGGCGCCCTTGATCGAGTTGCCGCCGAGAGCGAAGAAGTCGTCCGTGGCGCTCACCCGCTCGATCCCCAGCACCTGCCGCCAGAGGCCGGCCACGAAACGCTCGGCCGCCGTCCGCGGCTCGACGTGCTCCGTCGCCTCTCCGCCGGCCCCGCCGGTCCGCCGCGAGCCCTCGGGATCGGGGAGCGCCCGGCGGTCGACCTTACCGCCCGGGGTCGTCGGCAGGGCGTCCAAAAGCACCAGGTGGATCGGCACCATGTACTCCGGCAGATGCTCGGCCAAGAAAGCGCGGAGAGCGGCCTCCGAGGGCCTCTCCTCCCCAGGACCCGCGGCGTAGGCGATGAGCTTCCGCTCGCCCTGGGCGTCGGCCGGCGCCAGGACCACCGCGGCCTGGAGACCGGGATGGCGGAGGAGGGCCGCCTCGATCTCCCCCAGCTCGATGCGGAAACCTCTGACCTTGACCTGGTCGTCCAGCCGGCCGAGGAACTCGATCTCGCCCGCCGGGGTGAAACGCGCCAGGTCGCCCGTCCGATAGAGCCGCGCTCCGGCTTCCCCTGAGAGGGGGTCCGGCACGAACTTGGCCGCCGTCTTCTCCGGCCGGTCGAGATAGCCGCGGGCGAGCCCCACCCCGCCTATCACGAGCTCCCCCACCGCCCCGATGGGGACCGGCAGCAGCTCGCGGTCGACGACGTAGGCGAGGGCGCCGCCCACCGGTCGGCCGATGGTGATCTTCTCCTCGCGCCCGGTGAGGATCGCCACGGTGGCGAAGATCGTCGTCTCGGTGGGACCGTAGCAGTTGAGGAACCGCCGGCCGGGAGCCCAGCGCGCCGCCAGATCCACCGGGCAGGCCTCACCGCCGACGCTCAACGAGCGCAGGCTCTTCAGGCGGGCTTCCGGAAGGACCGAGAGGAGCGACGGGGTGACCACCCCGATCGTCACCTTCTGCCCGATCAGCCGGTCGGCGAGGACCGCCGGGGTCAGCCGCTCCTCCTCGCGGACGAGGCAGAGGCTCGCCCCGTGCGCCAGGGCGAGGAAGATCTCCAGGACCGAGGCGTCGAAGCCCACGGAGGCGGTCTGCAGGATGCGGCTCTCTGGAGTCACCTCGTAGAGCGCCGCCGCCTCGCGGATGAGGTTGACCGCGCCGCGGTGCGGGACGAGCACGCCGTTCGGGGTCCCCGTCGAGCCCGAGGTATAGATGACATAGGCGAGGTGGTCCGGGTGGACGTCGGCCGCCGATGTCGCCGATATCGCCGATGTCGCCGGCACCATCGCCGCCGAGATCTCGTCGTCCAGGGGCTCCTCGTCGAGGCAGAGCACCCGCGTGGGAGATGCGACGAGAGGCTCGCCCAGCTCGTCGGCCAGGCTCCGCACGGTCAAGAGCACCGGCACCCGGGAATCCGCGAGGAGGAAGAGGAGGCGATCTTTCGGATTGGCCGGATCGAGCGGCACATAGGCGGCGCCGGTCTTGAGCACGGCGAGGAGAGCGGCCAGGAGGTCGAAGGAGCGCGGCAGGCAGAGCCCCACCCGCGCCTCGGGTCCCACCCCGAGCTGGCGGAGGCGGGCGGCGAGCCGGCCGGCCCGCCGGTCGAGATCGCCGTAGGTGAGGAGATCGCCGTCGAGAACCGCCGCCGGGGCCTCCGGCCGCCGCGCCGCCCAGGCCTCGAAGAGCTGGTGGAGGCAGCGGTCCGCCAGGTCTTCCCCCGCGCCCTCCAGGGTGATCGGGACGTCGTTCCAGGCGAGGAGGAGCTGGTGGCGTTCGGGGAGGGTGAGGAGCGGCAGCTCGGCGACCGGCCGCTCGGGCTCGGCCACCATCCCGACGAGGAGCCCTTCGAGCTGGCCCAAGAGCCGGAGCACCGTGTCGCGCCGGAAGAGATCGGTGTTGTAGCCGAGGACGGCGTTCAAACCGTCGTTTTCCGGCTGAAAAATCAGCGTCATGTCGAACTTCGCCGTCCGGCTGTCGCTCCCCAGGGGAGAGAGGACGAGGCCGGGGAGCGCCAGCCCGCCGGCGCGAGCCCCGGCGCCCTCCCCCTGCTGCAGGATGAGCATCACCTGGAAGAGCGGCGTGTGCTCGAGGCTCCGCTCGACCGCCAGCTCCTCGACCAGCTTCTCCAGGGGAACGTCCTGATGGGCATAGGCGCCGAGTGCGGTCTCCCGGGCCCGGCTCAGGATGTCGGCGAAACCGGGCCGGCCGGCGAGCCGGACGCGGAGGACCAGGGTGTTGACGAAGAAGCCGATCAGCCCCTCGACCTCGCGGTGGGTGCGCCCGGCGATCGGGGTTCCCACCGAGAGGTCGCTCTGGCCGGTCCAGCGCAGGAGGAGGGCGTCCCAGGCGGCGAGGAGGCCCATGAAGAGGGTCGACTGGCCGCGATGGCCGCTGCGGAGGACTTCGCGGAGGCCGGCGCTCAAGGCCACCGGCAACGGCCGGCCGATCCGCTCGCCGTTCCAGGTGTGGACGGCGGGGCGTGGGTAGTCGATCGGCAGGTCGAGGACCGGCGGCGCCTCGGCGAGCTGCTCGCGCCAGTAGGCGAGCTGGGATTCGAGCACCGCGCCGGTCAGCCACCCGCGCTGCCAGACGGCGAAGTCGCCGTACTGGATGGGGAGCGGCGGGAGCGCCGGCGCCTGGCCCTCGACGAAAGCGCGGTAGAGGATCGCGATCTCGCGGATCAAGATCTCCATCGACCAGGCGTCCGAGACGATGTGGTGCAGGGTGAGGAGGAGGGCGTGCTCCTCGGGCGCCAGGCGGAGGACCTGGGCGCGGAGGAGGGGACCGGTCGCGAGGTCGAAGGGGCGCCAGGCGCCCGCCGCGAGGAGCCGCTCGGCGAGCGGGCCGCGCACCGCCTCCGGCAGCCCGGAGAGGTCGACGACAGGGAAGGGCACCACCCCCGCCGGCGCGACCACCTGCACGGCTTGGCCTCCCCCGGCGGCCCCGGCGGCCCCGGCGGTCGACACCGCGAAGGTCGTGCGGAGCGACTCGTGCCGGCGGACGATCGCGGTGAGAGCCGCGGCGAGGAGGCCGACCTCCAGCCGTCCCACGGCGCGCAGAGCGGTGGGGACGTTGTAGGTCGCCTTCCCGGGATCGAACTGGTCGATGAACCACAGGCGCTCCTGGGCGAAGGAGAGCGGCAGCCCGGCCTCCCGCGCCGACGTCCCGAGGGGAACGATAGGAGGGGCCACGCCCTCCCGGCTCGCCTGGGCGGCCACGATCTGCGCCGCCTGGGCGGCGAGGACCGGCGATTCGAAGATCCGGCGCAGCGGCAGCTCGACGCCGAAGGTCTCGGCGATCCGCGACACCATCCGGGTGGCGAGGAGGGAGTGGCCGCCGAGGTCGAAGAAGTTGTCGTTCGCCCCCACCTCGGGGATTCCCAGGATCTGCGCCCAGATCCCCGCCAGCAGCTCCTCGGCCGGCGTCCGCGGCGCCACCCGCCCGGGAGCGCCCGCCGGACCCGCGATGCCCGCGGTCTCCAGGCTGGCGGTGCGGAGAGCGGTGAGAGCTTTGCGGTCGACTTTGCCGTTCGGGGTGAGCGGCAGGCGTTCGAGGCGGATGAAGTGGGAGGGGACCATGTAGTCCGGCAGCCGCCGCCGCAACCCCTCGCGAAGATCCTGGGCCAGCGCCGGCAACATCGAAGCCGCCGGTTCGCGCGGCACGACGTAGGCGACGAGGGTGCCGCCGCCGGCCGCATCGGTCTCGACCGCGACCGCCGACTCGACGATCCCCGGCTCCGCGCCGAGCGCCGCCTCGATCTCCTGGAGCTCGACCCGGAAACCGCGGACCTTGATCTGGTGGTCGATCCGGCCCAGGAAATCGATCTCCCCTCCCGGCAGGGTGCGGGCGAGGTCCCCCGTCCAGTAGAGGCGCGCCCCCGGCTCCCCGGCGAACGGATCGGGGACGAACTTCGAGGCGGTGAGCTCGGGGCGGCCGAGATAGCCCGCCCCCACTCCCCCGCCGCTCACCGCGAGCTGCCCGACCGCCCCCAACGGCAGCGGAGCGAGCCGGCGGTCGAGGACGAGCAGCCGGAAGCCCGGCAGCGGCCGGCCGATGGGGATCGCTCCGTCCGCGGAGTCCGCAGAAGTGGCGGGAGCAGGCAGGCGGTGGAACGCCACCACGTCGGTGCACTCGGTCGGCCCGTAGGTGTTGAGCACCTCGGTGCCCCGCCCGGCCGACCGGCGCCAGGGCGCCAGGCGGGCGATGTGGATCGGCTCCCCGCCGAGGAGGACCGTGCGGAGCCCGGCGAGCCGCCGGGGATCGCCCTCCTCGATCAGCGGATAGAAGGCGCTAGGCGTGCAGTTGAGGCGGGTGACCCCGTGCCGCGCGATCGTCTCCGTGATCTCCCGGGGGTCGTACGGCCCCGGCTCGGCGAGAACGAGAACCCCGCCGGCGAGGAGCGGCGCGAAGAAGTTCTTCTGGGTGAGGTCGAAGCTCGCCGAGGTGAGGACGAGGAAGCGATCGTCGGCCGAGAGGCCGAGCTCTGAGGCGTACCACAGCAGCAGGTTCAAGAAGCTCCGCTGCCAGACCCCGGCGCCCTTGGGCTGCCCCGTCGAGCCGGAGGTATAGATGACATAGAGCAGGTCGTCCAGGCCGCCCCGGGGCGTCTCGGCTCCCGCCGCCTCGTCTCCCGGGCGGTCGAGGAAGAGCACCGCCGGGCCGCCGGCCGGGAGCCTCGCCGCCAGCTCGCTCCGGGAGAGGAGGACGGCGGCGGCGGAGTCCGCGAGGAGGAAGGACAGACGCTCCTGCGGATAGGCCGGATCGAGGGGAACGTAGGCGCCCCCCGCCCAGAGGGTCGCGAGGAGCCCGACGACCAGGTCCGGCGAGCGTTCGAGGCAGATCCCCACTCGGCTGCCGGGACCCACGCCGGCCGCGCGGAGCCGCCGGGCGACCGCGACGACCCGCGCCTGGAGCTCGGCATAGGTGAGGATCTCCCCACCGCCGATCACCGCCGGGGACCCGGGGCTCGCCGCGGCCCGGGCGGCGAGCCGCTCCGGCAGCGAGGCTCCCGCCGCGACGAAAGGCGCCCCGATCCACTCCTCGACCAGCTGGTGGCGCTCGGCGGCGGAGAGCAGCGGGAGATCGTCGACCGGGGCCGCCGGATCGGCCGTCATCCCGTGGAGCAAGTGCTCCAGCTGGGCGGCGAGCCGGGCCACCGTCGTGGGGTCGAAGAGATCGCGGTTGAACTCGATCCCCCCGGCGAGCCCGGCGGCGGGAGAGAGGGAGAGGGTGAGGTCGAACTTGGCCGTCGCCTCCTCGGTGGGGAGCGGCTCCAGGGTGAGACCGGGCAGGTCGAGGCGGCCGGCCGGAGCGTTCTGGAAGGCGAAGACGACCTGGAAGAGCGGCGCATGGCCGAGGCTCCGCTCCGGAGCCAGCTCGACGACGAGCTTCTCGAACGGGAGATCCTGGTGGGAGAAGGCGCCGAGGGTCACCTCGCGCACCCGCTCGACCAGGCCGCGGAAGCTCGGACCGCCGGAGAGGTCGACGCGGAGGGCCAGGGTGTTGATGAAAAAGCCGATCAACTCCAGAACCTCGGCGCGTTGGCGGTTGGCGACCGGGGTGCCGACGACCACGTCCTCGGCGTTCGCCCAGCGCCCCAGGACGGCGGCATAGGCGGCGAGGAGGGCCATGAACGGCGTCGCCGCGCTCTCCTGGGCGCGCAGGGTGACCCGCCGGGTCAGCTCCTCCGGCAGAGAGAACCGCCAGTGCGCGCCGCGGACGGTCTGCACCGGCGGCCGCGGCCGGTCGGTCGGCAGCTCGAGGAGCGCCGGGGCCCCGGTGAGCAGCGCGCGCCACCAGGCGAGCTGGCGGTCGAGCTCCTCCCCGTTCAGCCAGCGCCGCTGCCAGACGGCGAAATCGGCATACTGGATGGGAAGCGCCGGGAGGGGCGGGACGCCGCCGACGGAAAACTCGCTGTAGAGGGCCGCCATCTCGCGCACCAGAACCCCGGTCGACCAGCCGTCGCTCGTGATGTGGTGCAGGTTCAAAAGGAGCGCGTGCTCGGGCTCCTCTCCCGCGTCTCCCCCGCGGAGCCGGAGGAGGGTGGCACGGAGGAGGGGCCCGCGGGCGAGGTCGAAGGGGCGCAGCACCTCGGCGCCGGCGAGACGGACGGCCTCGCGGTCCCGATGGCTCCGATGGCTCCGATGGCTCCGATAGCCCCGGTGGTCCCGGCCGTCGCCGGGCAGCCCGGAGAGGTCGACCAGCGGCGGTACGACCGCCACCACCGGCCCGACGACCTGGACCGGACCCTCCTCGCGGGCTGCGAAGGTCGTGCGGAGGACGGCGTGGCGGGAGACGATCCCGGTGAGCGCCGCGGCGAGCGCCCGGAGGTCGAGCCGGCCGGAGAGGCGCAGAGCGAAGGGGATGTTGTAGGTGGCCTGCCCAGGGTCCAGCCGGTCGAGGAACCAGAGCCGCTCCTGGGAGTAGGAGAGCGGCGCCGTGTCCCCGGCGTGCCAGGGGCGGGAAGGGATGTAGAGTGAGCCCGTTTCCACCGCATCGATTCCGCCGGGAGCCTCGATCCCCGGCTGGATCCCCGCCTCAATCCCCAAGATCCGCGCCACCGCCGCCGGATGGTCCGCGGCGAGCCGGGCGGCGAGACGGGCGATCGTCCGCGCCTGGAAGACGGCGAGGACCGGCACGATCTCCTGAAGCGTCGCCTGCAGGCGGTTGACGAGGATGGCGCTGGTGATCGAGCTTCCCCCCAGCTCGAAGAAGTCCTCTTCGACCCCGACCTCCGGAAGCCCGAGGACGTCGGCCCAGAGCCCGGCGAGGAGCGTCTCGACAGCGTCCCGCGGCAGCACCCGCTCCCGGTCCGCCCCTGAGGACGGCGCCTCCGGCGCCGGCAGGGCGGCGCGGTCGACCTTGCCGTTGGCGGTGAGCGGCAGGGCGGGGAGGACGACGAAGACGGCGGGCACCATGTACTCCGGGAGCTTCTCGGCGAGAGCACCCTTGAGGCTCGCCACGAGATCCGGGCTCTCCGTTCCCCCCTTTGGGGCGACATACGCCACGAGACGCTGGCCGCTCCCTGCGACATCCTCCCGCGCCAGGACGACGACCTCGGCGATCTCCGGCCGGGCGAGGATCGCCGCCTCGATCTCCCCCAGCTCGATGCGAAAACCTCGCACCTTCACCTGATGATCGATCCGCCCCAGGTAGTCGAGGGCGCCGTCCGGTCGGTAGCGCGCCAGGTCCCCCGTCCGGTAGAGCCGCTCGCCGCCGCTTGCGGAAAACGCGGGGAAGGGGTCGGGCACGAAGCGGTCGGCGGTGAGGTCGGGCCGACCGAGGTAGCCGCGGGCGAGCCCGGCCCCGGCGAGATAGAGCTCCCCCACGGCGCCGAGCGGCACCGGCGCCCGATCGGCGTCGAGCAGGTAGGCCCGGCTGCCGGTCAAGGGCCGGCCGATCGCCGGCGGACGCGCTCCTGCCGAGCGGTCGGACGGTACCGCGGTCCAGGTCGAGTAGGTGGTGTCCTCGGACGGCCCATAGAGGTTCCGCACCTCGCGGACCCCCGGCTGGCGGTAGATCTCCTCCACCAACTCCCGTTTCAAGGCCTCCCCCGCCAGGTTGACTGTCGCCACGTTGGGCGGCAGGCCGGCACCACGGACGAGCCCGGCGATGGCCGAAGGGACGGTGTTGATGAGCGTCACCTCGCCGGCCGCCGGGTGCGCCGGCAGGGCGAGGGCGTTCTCCGCCACGATGACCTGGCCGCCCCCGGCGAGCGGCACGAAGATCTCGAAGACCGAGAGGTCGAAGCAGATCGACGTCGAGGCGAGGACCCCCGCCAGCACCGGGGCGGGAAAGGCCTGCCAGGCCCAACCCACCATCGCCGCGGCGCTCGCGTGCTCGATCGCGACCCCCTTCGGCCGGCCCGTCGAGCCCGAGGTGTAGATGAGATAGGCGAGGTTCCCCGGCCCGGCCGAACGCCCGTCCCGCGGCAGCGGCGCGGAGCTTTCCGCCGCCAGGGCCGCCAGAACGGCCGCGTCGTCCAAAAGGACCACGGGCACGCCGTGCTCCGGCAGAGCGGCGAGCTGCCCCTCCTCGGTCAGGAGGACCGTGGCCGCGGCGTCGTCGAGCATGAAGGCGAGCCGGTCCTTGGGATAGCGCGGGTCGAGCCCCACATAGGCGCCGCCCGCCTTGAGCACGGCGAGCATGGCCACCACCATCCGCCCGGTGCGGGCCAGGCAGAGCCCAACCCGCGCCTCCGGCCCCACTCCCCCGCCGCGATGACCGCGAAGGCCGCGGAGGTGCCGCGCCAGGCGGTTCGACTCCGCGTCGAGCTCGGCGTAGGTCCAGCGTCGCCCCGCATCGGTGCCATCGACGAGCGCCGTCGCCGCCGGGGTGCGCGCGGCCTGCGCCGCGAAGAGCTCGTGGAGACAGCTCCCAACGCCTTGCGCATTCCCCGTCTCGTTCCATTCAAAGAGAACCTGCTGGCTCTCCGCCGCCGGGATCACGGGGAGCCGCGAGATCGGCCGGTCGGGATCGGCGGCGATGCCGGCGAGCAGGGTTTCGAGATGACCGCGGAGCCGCACGACCGTCGCGCCGTCGAAGAGATCGGTGCTGAAGTTGAGCGAGCCGGCGACCCCGGAAGCGCCCTCCGCGGCGGTGATCTGGAGGTCGAACTTCGCCATCTTCGCCTCGGTCCCGACCATCTCCAGGGTGAGCCCGGGGAGCTGGAGCGACGACTGCGGGGTGTTCTGGAGCAGGAAGACGACCTGGAAGAGCGGCGAGCGCGAGAGGTCCCGCCCCGGCTGCACCTCGGCCACCAGCTTCTCGAACGGCAGATCCTGGTGGGCGAAGGCACCGAACGCTACGTCGCGCACCCGGTCGAGCAGCTGCCGGAAGGTCGGATCGCCCGAAAGGTCGTTTCTGAGCGTCAGGGCGTTGATGAAGAAACCGATCAGCCCTTCGATCTCCGGCCGGTTGCGGTTCGCGATCATCGAGCCGAGGACGATGTCGTCCTGCCCCGTGTAGCGCTTGAAGAGGACGTCGAGCGCCGCGAGGAGGGTCATGAAGAGGGTCGCCCCCTGCGCCTCGGTCAACGCCCGGAGCGGCGCCAGCCCCCGCTCGGAGATGGCGAAGGGCAGCGTCTCGCCGAGATAGCTTGGGATCGCCGGCCGCGGCCGATCCGTGGGGAGGGCGAGGGCGGGAGCGCCCTTCAGGCGGTCGCGCCAGTAGGCGAGCTCGGCCTCCAGCACCTCGCCGGCGAGGTGGGCGCGCTGCCAGTCGGCGAAGTCGGCGTACTGGATCTCCAGCTCCGGCAGCGGCGAAGGGCGGTTCTGGACATAGGCGCCATAGAGGATCGCCACCTCGCGGACGAGCACCCCCATCGACCAGCCGTCGGAAACGATGTGATGGAGATTCAAGACCAGGACGTGCTCGCCCGTCTCCGGAGAAGAAGGAGAAGAAGGAGAACCGTCGATCCGCAGGAGGATGGCGCGGGCGACCGGGCCCTGCTCCAGGTCGAACGGCCGGGCCGCCTCCTCGCGGACGAGCCGCTGGGAGGTCTCCTGCCGGAGGGCGGCCGGGAGACCCGAGAGATCGACGAGGACGAGCTCGCTCCCCGGCGTCGGCGCCGGGTCGATCGCCTGGACGGGAACGCCGTCGCGGGTCTCGAAATGGGTGCGGAGCGAATCGTGCCGGCGGAGGATCTCCCGCCAGCAGCGGGCGAAAACGTCGAGCCGCAGGCCCCCCGTAAGGCGCACCGCGCTCGGGATGTTGTAGGTCGCCGTCCCCGGAAGGAGACGGTCGAGGAACCACAGTCGCTCCTGGGCGAAGGAGAGCGGCGCCTCGGCCCGGCCGGGCACGTGCTGGATCGAGTCGGAGACGCCGAGCTCCACCCCCTCCTCCGCCAGGAGGAGAGCGAGCAGCTCCTCGTCCTCGGCGGAGATGCCGGCCGCCCGCGCCAGATCCTGGATACTCATGACGTCTCACCCATGCACAGCTTCTCCTTCGGGGCCACAGGGGTAGCCTACCTTCTCTAGTGCGCTGAAGGGCCTCGAAGGGGGCGGCCGCGCCTCGAACGCCCGGTTCTACGGCCTGGGGGGTCCGGGGTGGATCTTACCCGAGCCGCAGGTTCGTCGGGATCGAAGTCCGCACCTGACCCGGTAACACTTCTGCAGCCGAAGTAGGGCACTTCTACAGCCGAAGTAGGGCATCCCAAACCAAAAGTGCCCTACTTCTGGCCCGAGATAGGGTGCCGGTCCTATTCGTAGGCTGAATCGTGGTCTGGATGGAGGGACACGAGCCGGAGGAAGTCTCCGTCGCGGTAGCCGATCGCCCGGATCTTACGACTGAGGCGGAGCGAACAGGCCTTGGCTCCGTTCGGGGTCCTGATGTGATCCAAAGCTTCCCAGTTGAGTCCAGAATGGCTGTAGACACTCTCCCAGTCCATCTGACGCAGGCGCCGAAGCGAAGCGGCGACCTGTTGCAGTTCGGCGGTTTCGAGGGTGAAAAAGGCGTCCTGGAATTGGGGGTTGTTGAGATCCAGCCGTACGCGGCTACTTCGCGGTGGCACGAGGCCGCTTCTCCGGGGCGGGGTACCGGCCCTCGCGGCTCAGAAGCTCATCAAGGTCGGTTTCGCCGGGTGGGTTCTCCGCCGCCCAGGCCATTCCCCTCTCGATGGCCGACCGATGCGGCTCTTCCAACGTCCACAGTTGGCTCTCCGGAATCACCGCGACCGGCGTCAGCAGGATGCTGCCATCCGGCTGGCGGCGCATCCGGAGCGTCTTTCCCGCATAGCTCTTGCCAAGCGAGATCTGGCCGCTTTTGCCAACCGTCTTGATCGCATTGCTGGTGGTGCTCATGCTCTGTCCTTCATTCTGGTGCCCTCATGCCATCATGCAATAGGATTCTAGCATGCCGGGCCATCCAGCCTCTCATCCCAGAGGCTGCCACGGGGCGGCTCCCTCCGTTTCCCGTCCATCGATCACAAAAGTTTGCGGCACGGCTCTCTTTTCGACCGCAGGTGCACCTACATCTAACAGAGCAGAACAAAGATCCAAAACGCGGAGGAGCCGTGACTCCAGCATCGGGGCTGAGGAACGACGAAACCCGCGGGCTTGACCGATTCCGCTTACCTTTGGCGTTTTCCGGGCCGCCCAGCCGTACTGGCCGGGTTTTGTCCCGTCAAGGAGGATGAGATGAAAAATCTTTCCCGTAGCGCTTTCGTCCTTGCCGCCGCCGTGGCGCTCCTGAGCGCCCTGCCGGCCCAGGCCGCCCCGGTTCACCGGGCGCCGGCCACGCCCGCCAGCCAGTCCCTGTCCGCCCGCCTGGGCTCCGCCTGGACGGAGCTCCTCCACTTCTTCGCGGCGACGACCGGCCAGGCGGCCCAGGGCAAGGGGCTCTCGACCGACGGCGGCTCCTGTATCGATCCTAACGGGTGCGCACAAGCGCAGCTCTTCCGCCACTAGGCGGGCTCGCTCCGTATACAGAGAGATCCCCACGACCTGGGAGACTCTTGTGTCGGGCGATTTCATTATGGTATCTTGGAAGGGAAAGTAGAAAGACATGAGCGACCACCCCATCTCTCGTGAGGTGCTGGGCCGTTTCGCGAGCTGTACCGCAACTGCGGCCGAGCGGATGGAGATTGTCCGGCACCTGCTGGCAGGCTGCGGCGAGTGTCAGTCCCAGCTGCAGCACTGCTGGCCCGGCGCGGCCTCCGCTACGGAGTTTTCCGATGCCGCCTACGACCAGGCCTTCGAGCGGGCGGTCGAGAGAGCGGTGGCGGCGCTCGCCTCCCTTTCCGGCCCCGGCTCGGAGCAGCTCCTGGCCGAGCTCGACGGTCACCCTCCCAAGCGGCAGGAGACTCTCATCCGCAACCACCCCCGCTACTGGACTCCGGGGTTCTGCGCCGCCCTCATCTCCCGTTCGCACGAGGCCCGCTTCACGAGCACGGTGGTGATGTGCCAGCAGGCCCATCTGGCCGTCCTGGTGGCGGAGAGCCTGTCTACCGAATTGATCGAACAGGAGGTCGTCGAGGACTGTCGGGCTCGCGCCTGGGCGGCTTTGGGCAACGCGCTCCGCGTCTCGGGCGACCTGAACGAAGCCGACAAGGCCCTGCTCACCGCGCAGACCCGCCTGCTCGCGGGGAGCGGAGCGGGCGCGCTCCGGGCGCAGGTTCTCTCGCAGATCGCCTCGCTCCGCATGGACCAGCGGCGCTTCGACGACTCCCTGTTGGTGATCCAGCAGGTCGTCCAGATCTGGCGGAGCCTGGGGATCGCCGCGAGGTGACCCGCGCGCTCGTCCTCCAGGCCATCGCCACCGGGGAGGGCGGCAAGCCGCGGGCCGCCGTCCGCCTCCTGATGGAAGCCGGCCGGCTCGTCGACGCCGAAGCCGAGCCCAAGCTCGCTCTCATCCTCCTCCACAGCATCGTCCGTTTCCATGTCGACGGCGGGCAGTCGGAGGTGGCGCTGCGCCTCTATTTCGAGGCGCGCGATCTCTACGAGCAGGAGTCGGACCCTCTCATCCGCATCAAGGTTCTCTGGCTGGAAGGTCAGATCATGAGCGCCGAGCGTCACCTGGAGCCGGCCTTAAAGCAGCTCTCGGCGGCGCGCGAGGGCTTCCTCGCCCACGGCAACCGGTACGAGGCGGCGATCGTCTCGCTCGACCTGGCGGCGGTGCTCGCCAAGCTCGACCGTTTCTCCGAGATGCGGACCCTGGCGCGGGAAACCCTGCGGGAGATGGAGGTGCGCGGAGTGCGCCGGGAGGCGATCGCGGCGCTCCTCCTGCTCCAGCAGACGGCGACCAGCGATGCGGCGTTGGCCCTCATCCGCCGCACCGCGAGCGCGCTCCGCGCCCCTGGCTATCGGCGGCGGGCAGAAGGGCGGCCGAGCCTGGAGCAGCCCTTCCTCTAAGCTGGCCTCAGTCTCCTCGGCCTCCTCGGCGAGGCCCGTCGAGGAGATCGGTCTCCTCGAACGGTCCGGGCGCCACCGTGCGGAGGACTTCGCCCGGGCGGAGGTCCCGGCGAACCGCATCGCCGACCAGTTGGCGAAAGAGGGCGAGGATCTCCTCGGTCGGGGGGAAGACCGAGGCGTCCTCCGCGGAGAGCTTGCCGATGCTGTAGGGGATCTCCCCCTGGCCGGAGGTGGCGCGGCAGCGCGGCTTGAGGTCGTAGAGCTCGGCGAAGAACGACCGCTCCTCGATCCCCACCGACCGCAGGACCGCCAGCAGCTCCTTCACCCGCAGCTCGGCGGTACCGCTCAACAGCTCGCCCAGAGTGCCCTCCACCCAGTCCAGCCGGCGGTCGATCTCGCAGAGCGGCACTCCGGTCTGCGCCAGGCGGCGGCGCAGCGCCTCGGCGAGCCGGCGGGCCCCTTCCTGCTCATCCGTCATGGCGGAATGATACTACCGAACCGCTCCGGCGCCCCGGGTGCGAAGCGCCCCCCTCCCCGGCGGACAACCGTCCGTTTCCCGTGGGATACACTCTCCTTCCGGCCCTGAGCCGGAGGGTTGGGAGAGGTCTCGGCATGCTGGAGCTCGAATCCGCAAACGTAGAGGTCGGCGCCCGGGCCGCGGGGAAGGAAGAGGCCATCCGCCAGGTCGCTGCGCTCCTCGTGCGTTCCGGCTACATCGAGGCGGCCTATGCGGACAGCATGCTGGCGCGGGAACGGGTCGCCAACACCTATCTCGGCCAGGGTCTCGCCATCCCCCACGGGATGCCGAAAGACCGCGATCTCATCCAGCGCACCGGCATCGCCGTCCTCCAGGTGCCCGCGGGCGTCGCCTGGCAGCCGGGCGATACGGTTCGCCTCGTCGTGGGGATCGCGGCGCGGTCCGACGAACATCTGGACGTCCTCGCCAATTTGACCGGCCTGCTGTTCGACGAGGCCCTGATGGAACGGCTCGGCGGGACGACCGATCCCCGGGAGATCGTCGACGCCCTCTCCGCTCCGCGCGACCGGCCCGTTCTCTCGGCCCGGCAGGCCGAGCCCGCCGACTTCGCACGCTCGGTGACGGCCACGGTCTTAGGCGCGCTCGGCCTCCACGCGCGGCCGGCCACGGCGTTCGTCGATCTCGCCAAGGGGTTCGCCGCCGAGGTGCTCGTCCGTCACGGCACCAAAACCGCGAACGGCAAGAGCCTCGCCGCCCTCCTCCGGCTGGGGGTCAAGAAAGGCGGCCGGGTGACGATCTCGGCCGAGGGTCCAGACGCCGATGCCGTCGACGACGCGCTCGTCGCCCTCCAGCGGCAGATCGAGACGGCCGAGGACGAGGAGATCCTCCTCGCCGGGCCCAGCCATGGCTGGCGGCCGGTCGCGAGCCCGGAAGGGAGCACGGTCCCCGGGCTCTCCGCCTCGCCGGGGCTCGCGATCGGGCCGCTCCGGCTCCTCCGCCAGCGGCGGATCGTCGTCCCGCGGACGGCGAAAGATCCCGCACGGGAGCGCGAGCGGTTGCGCGACGCGATCGCCGCGGCGCGGGCGGAGCTCCAGGAGCTCTACCGGGAAGTGAAGGCCAAGTCGGGCCAGGCCGGCGCCGCCATCTTTAAGGCCCACGCCGAGTTCCTCGCCGATCCCGAGTTGCTCCAGCGCTCCGATCGACGGATCGGCGAGGGCCAGAGCGCCGGCTGGGCCTGGCAGCAGACGATCGAAGAGGAGGCGGAGGGCCTGGCGAAGCTCGACGATCCGCTCTTCGCCGACCGGGCGACCGACCTCCGGGACGTCGGCACCCGCGTCCTCCGGGGCCTGGCGGAGGTGGTCGACGACGACCCCGCGAGCGTCCCCCTTACGCCCGCCATTCTCCTGGCCGACGAGCTTACCCCCTCAGACGCCGCCGGGCTCGATCCCAAAGAGGTTCTCGGCTTCTGCACCGCGGGCGGCGGGCCGACGTCGCACGCGGTGATCATCGCGCGCTCGCTCGGCATTCCGGCGATCGTCGGGGTGGGACCCGCAATCCTCCACCAGCCCGAGGGACTTCAGGCGGTGTTGGACGGTGACAACGGCGTCCTCTACGTCTCTTTGAGCGCAGACGACCTGCGGGCCGCCCGCGCCGCCCAGAGCTCGCTCGGCGATCTGCGTGACGCCGAATACCGGGACCGCTACGAGCCGGCGCTGACGACCGACGGGGTGCGGATCGAGGTCGTCGCCAATGCCGGTCTCGCCAAGGAGGCCGCCCAGGCAGTCGAGGCCGGCGCCGAGGGGATCGGCCTCCTGCGGAGCGAGTTTCTCTTCCTCGAACGCGACTCCCCACCCTCCGAGGACGAGCAGTACGCCGCCTACCGGGAGGCCGTCCTCGCCCTCCAGGGTCTGCCCCTCATCGTCCGCACGCTCGACATCGGCGGCGACAAGGAGGTGCCCTACCTGGATCTCCCCGCCGAGGACAACCCCTTCCTCGGGGTGCGCGGCATCCGGCTCTGCTTCGCCTATCCCGACCTGTTCAAAACCCAGCTCCGGGCGATCTTCCGCGCCGCCGCCCACGGACCGATCAAGATCCTGTATCCCATGATCGCGACCGTGGCGGACCTCACGCAGGCGCAAGCGATCACCGAAGAGGTCCGCGTCGCGCTCGATGCCGGGAAGCTCGAACTGGGAATCATGATCGAGGTGCCCTCGGCGGTCCTCATGGCGCCGGAGCTCGCCCGGCGGGTCGACTTCTTTTCGATCGGCACCAACGACCTCACCCAGTACGTGCTCGCCATGGATCGCGGCAACCCGGTGCTCGCGCGGCAGGCCGACGGTCTCCACCCGGCGGTCCTGCGGATGATCGATCAGACCGTGCGGGCCACCGCCGGGACCGCGACCTGGGTGGGCGTCTGCGGTGGGATGGCGGGCGACCCGCTGGGCGCCGTGATCCTCGCCGGGCTCGGGGTGACCGAGCTTTCGGTCAGCATCCCGAGCCTGGCGGCGATCAAGGCCAGAATCCGCACCCTCTCGATGAAAGATGCCCAGACGCTCGCCCGGCGGGCCCTCGCCTGTGAGAGCGCCGAAGCGGTACGGGGCCTCGTCCAGGCCCGGAGGAGCGCTTGAGCCATGAGCTTCGATCCTTCCGTCGTCACCGTCACGCTCAACCCGGCGATCGATCAGACCGTACGGGTCGCCGGTTTTGCCGCCGGCCAGGTCAACCGGGTCGCCCAGAGCCGGGCCGATGCCGGCGGCAAGGGAGTCAACGTCGCCTGCTTTCTCGCCGACTTAGGGGTCGACGTCGCCGCGACCGGCTTCCTGGGTCACGACAACATCGCTCTCTTTGAACGCCTGTTCGAGCAGAAAGGCGTCAAGGATCGTTTCGTCACCCTCGCCGGCTCTACCCGCGTCGGTCTCAAGATCGTCGACGTCGTCACGCGGCAGACGACCGAGCTCAATTTCCCGGGCCTGACGCCGGGCAACGACGAGCTGACCGATCTCTTCGAGCGGATCTCGGAGCTGGCGGAGCCGGGCCGCTGGTTCGTGCTCGCCGGGAGCGTCCCGGTCGGAGTGCCGGACGAGGTCTACGCCCAGTTGATCGCGGCGATCCACGAGGGGGGCGGAGGGGTGGTGCTCGACACCAGCGGCCGGCCGCTCCAGGCGGCGCTCGCGAACCCTCCCGATGTGATGAAACCGAACCTCGACGAGCTCGGCGAGCTCTGGGGCGCGGAGCTCGACACCCCGGACGCCGTGCGCGACGCCGCGCGGTCGCTCCTCGATCGTGGGGTGGAGCGGGTGGTGGTCTCGATGGAGGCGAACGGCGCGGTCTTCGTCGATCGCGAGCTGGCGCTCCTCGCCCGGCCGCCGCGGATCCCGATCGCGAGCCTCGCGAGCACGGTGGGCGCCGGGGACGCGATGGTCGCCGGGATCGTTTTCGGCCTCCTCCACGACCTGCCGCTTGCCCACCTCGCGCGGATCGCCACGGCGAGCGGCGCCTACGCGGTGACCCGGATCGGCGCCGGCATGGAAAACCTCCCGGACCTCGAAAAACTGATCCAAGGGGTCGAGATCGTCGTTCTGGACGGCATTCCCGAAGACCTGTAGGCGGAAGGCATCAAGAGCACCATGGCGAACCTCGTTGCGATCACCGGCTGCGCCCTGGTCACCCTGGCTGCCCTCTATCTGGCCAAGCGGCCCCTGAACCCGGAGATCTCATGAAAGCGATCGGATTCCGCACGTCTCTTCCCATCGACGATCCGTCGAGCCTCCTCGAATTCGCAACCGCAAGCCCGGTACCCGGCCCGCACGACCTTCTCGTGCGGGTCCAGGCGGTCTCGGTCAACCCGGTGGACGTGAAACAGCGCCAGAATGCCGCCAAGGGCACGACCCTTCAAAATCCCAAGATCCTCGGCTTCGACGCCTGTGGAACGGTCGAGGCCGTGGGCTCCGAGGTTCTTCTCTTCAAGCAGGGAGACGAGGTCTGGTACGCCGGGAGCATCCAGCGCCCCGGCACCAACGCGGAGCTTCACGTCGTCGACGAGCGGATCGTGGGGCCGAAGCCCGAGAGCCTCTCCCCCGCCGAGGCCGCCGCCATGCCGCTCACCGCGCTCACGGCGTGGGAGGCGATCTTCGACCGCATGCACGTGCCGGACGGCGGCGGCGCGGGAAAAACCCTCCTCATCGTCGGTGGCGCCGGAGGCGTGGGCTCGATGGCGATCCAGCTCGCCAAGCAGCTCACCCAGCTGCGGGTGATCGCCACCGCCTCGCGTCCGGAGTCGGGCGACTGGTGCCGCGAGCTGGGAGCGGACGAGATCGCCGACCACCGAGATCTCGCCGCCTCCGTGCGGAGCCTGGGGAACGAGCACGTCGACGCCATCCTCTGCACAAACGACTTCGCCGGTCACTGGGAGGCCCTGGTCGAGCTGGTCGGCCCCCAGGGAGTCATCTGTTCCATCCTCGGCGCTCCCCACCTGGAGGTCGGGAAGCTCGCGGCGAAGAGCGCCGCCCTCGCCTGGGAGCTGATGTTCACCCGATCGAGCTTCGAGACCCCGGACATGATCGAGCAGCACCACATCCTCGCCCGCGTCGCCGGCCTGGTCGAAGCCGGGCGCCTGCGGACGACGCTCAAGGAGACGCTCCACGGCTTCTCCGCCGAGAACCAGCGGCAGGCCCACCGCCTGGTGGAGGCGGGAAACATGATCGGGAAAATCGCCGTGACCTACTGAGAGGCAACAGAACCCCTGCTGGGTTTTCCCTGGGACCAGGGAAAAAACGATAGAATAGTCGAAGAGCCGCCCCCATGCGCCATCCCGATTCAGTCGTAGCCGCGGCGATCCGCATCGCTCTCTTTCTTCTCCTTTCGACTCTCCCAGCGGCGCCGGGCCGCGCGATCACAGTCGGTGAGATCCCGACCCCGCGACCCGCGAGCTGGGCGGTCGACACGACCGGCCGCATTCCCCGGGAGACTCTGCGGCAATTCGACCTCATCGGCGACCAAGTCCAGGCGACGAACGGCGGCGAGCTGGCTGTGGCGGTGGTCGACACGACCGGCGGCTTCCCCTCGCGCTCCTTCGCCACGAGTCTCTTCAATACCTGGAGGATCGGCCAGCGCGGCAGGGACAACGGCGTCCTCCTCTTCGCGGCGCTCGACGATCATAAGGTCGAGATCGTCCTTGGGCACGGCCTCGCCAACCCGCTGCTCCAGAGGGCGAGCGAGGAGATCGTCGAGGGCGTCCTCGTGCCGCGCTTCCGCCAGGGCGATCCCGCGAGCGCCCTTCTCGCGGGAACGCGGGCCTGCGCCCGACGCCTCCTCGATGTGCCCCTTGTCGGAGCCACTGCCGGGGACAGCACCGGAGGGGATGTCTGGGCCACGCCGCCGGCGAACGGCTTTTCGACCTCCGCCATCCTTCTTCTCGTCTTGGGTGGCCTGGGCGGCATCGTCTGGGGGGTCTACAAGCTCGCGACCCGTCCCCGTCGCTGCCCCCAGTGCGGAGCCGCCATGGCGAGCGCCGACGCCGCCCCGTATCTCACCCCCGTCGAGCAGACCGAGACCCGACTCGGGAGCGTCCGGCTGGACGTCTTCCGCTGTCCTTCCTGCGGTACGATCGACAAGCGGCTGCGCTCCAACCCGATCTCCCACTATTACAACTGCCCCGAATGCTCCGCCCTGGCTCTCGAGGAGAGACGGAGGACGCTACGCCAGCCTACCCTCACCGAAGAAGGGCTGACGGAGATCGTGGTGCTCTGCCGGCACTGCTCCTACACCGCCACGACCACCGGCAGCTTGCCCCGACTCGGCCAGCCGTCGACGTACTACGACGCCTCGACCCTGGGTTCCTCCTCCTCGTCGAGCTCGGACTCTTTCTCCTCGTCGTCGTCCTCGGCGGGCTCGGACTCCGGCTTCGGCGGCGGCAGCTCCGGCGGCGACGGGGCGAGCGGGAGCTGGTAGCGGCGGGGCTACATCGTCACGAACATCCCCACCGCGGCGGCGGTCATGATCACCGCCGTCGCCCAACCCAGGTAGCGCAACGATCGGGAGCTGACGTGCTCCCCCATGACCTCCGGCCGGCCGGTCAGCAGCACGACGAGGACGACGAGAGGCGCCGCCAGCACCCCGTTCAGCACCGCCGAATAGAACAGCATCTTGACGGCGTTCAGGCCGACGAAATCGAGCACCAGGCCGAGCCCCATCGAAACCGTGATGACAGCGTAAAACTTGCGCGACAGATGCGGGCGGTCCTCCAGGCTGCCGCGCCACCCTCGCGCCTCCGCCACCGCGTAGGCGGCGGAGCCGGCGAGGACGGGAACCGCCAGCATGCCCGTCCCGATGAGCCCGAGGGTGAAGAGAAGGTAGGCCCCCTTGCCGGCCAGGGGGCGGAGCGCCTCGGCCGCCTGCCGCGCGGTATCGATGTGGGTCTTCCCATGGGCGTGGAGGGTCGCCGCGGTCGTCAGGATGATGAAATACATGACGAGGTTGGAAAAGAACATCCCCGTAAAGACGTCCGTCCGGGCGGTGCGCAGCTCGTCGTCGGTCGCGCCCTGCCGCTCTTTCACCGTCGCCTTCCCTTGGGCGCGCTCGTCCTCGACCTCCTGGGAGGCCTGCCAGAAGAACAGGTAGGGCGAGATCGTCGTGCCGAGGATGCCCACGAAGGTGGCTAAAAACGCGCTCGAAACCTCAACGCGAGGCAGGAAGGTGGCCCGCAGGACGGCACCCCAGTCCGGACGGGCGAGGAAGGCGGCCACGACGTAGGCGAAAAGGATGAGAGTGAGCCACTTGAAGATCCGCGCGATCTGCTTGTAGGAGGAATAGAAGAGGAGCGAGAGGATGAGCAGGGTATAGACCGGGGTCCAGTAGTAGGACTTGATCCCGGTCATCATCTCGGTCGCCTCCGCCATACCGCCTAAGTCGGCGCCGATGTTGAAGACGTTGGCGACGATCAAAACCGCGCAGGCGCCCCAGAGCACCGGCCGCGGATAGTGCCGCCGCACGACCCCCGCCAAGCCGCGCCCGGTGACGAGGCCGAGCCGCGCGCACATCAGCTGCACCGCCGCCATCAGGGGGAACGAGAAGAGCGCCGTCCACAACGGCATGTAGCCGAAGGCCGCGCCGGTGACGGAATAGGTGGAGATTCCGGAGGGATCGTCGTCGGCCGCGCCCGTGATCAGCCCGGGACCGAGGTTCGAAAAGAAGCCGCGGACTCTCTCCTTTTGGGAAGACTTCGGCGGCGGCGGCGATTCCACGGCGGCATCCTATCCCGGAATGCCCCGATGCCGCCGCCCACGGCTTCCCCCCTCACCGCACATCCATGATGACCCGCAGGAGCGGCGCCTGGCCGCCGTCGAACATCGCGCGGAATTGCTGCTCGGTGAACTGGAAATGGAATTCCGTGCATGGGGCACCCTGGGCCGGAACGATCCATCCCTGATCGAGGACGCCCTGGGTATCCACGTTCGAGGTTTGCCGCTCGATCTCCTGACCGGAAGAGACGACCGCCACCGTCAGGCTGACGATCCGGCCGGGGATCTCGGGCTGGACCGTGGGTTTGACCGTGAGCTCATATCTCCAGGGATAGTGGTCTTTCTGGATCTCGATCCCTTCCAGGTGCGCACCGTCGACCACGAAAGCCGCCGTCCCGTCGAAAAACCTGGGATTCTTCGGGTTCATGTCGAGCAGGGAGAGCTGGCCGCCGTACGCTCCGAGCGAGATGTCGAGCAGCATGGGATTGGGCACCACGGTCGTCGAGGTCACCTGTGGGTAGCCCGCCTCTCCCGGCGTGGCTTGCCGGGCGGAAATGGAGGGGCCATAGGCGGTTCCCGGAGGTTGGATCTGAGCGGCGAGCGGTAGGGCGAGGAACATCGTACCGAGGGTCAGGGCCGTGAGGGTTTTCATGGGCTTTCTCTCCTTGGGCGTTTGTACCTTCCTCCTTGATTCCACCGCATGCCGACGTGCGCCGGCAGGCATGTTCATGCGTTTGAGGGTTAGAGAGATGTAAAGAGAGGGAAGGGCCAGGCCTTCGCTTCGGTGCCCAGGTTCTCCCTTCTTATTGTCGAGCCAGGAGAGCGAGCCGGCCCGCGCTCTCGGCGACACCCGGCGAGGTACTCGCAGTAGAATGCCACGTTTTGCCTCCGCTTCCAGAAGGAGCCCGCGATGAAACGTCTGTCGAAGCTCGTACCGGTCTGCGCTCTCCTCGTCCTCACCGCCTGCTCGGCGCAGCTCGGGCCGCGGACGATTCCCGCCTCTCGCTTCGACTACAGCGAGGCTCTCGCCCGCTCGTGGGACGAGCAGCTCCTCTTGAACCTCGTCCGCCTGCGCTACCGGGATACCCCATTATTCCTGGAGGTGGGCTCGGTCGTCACCCACTACTCGATCGGGGCCAACGTGGGCACCGGCGCCCAGGTGAGCGTCGGTGACGGCACGACCCGGGCCTATTCGCTCGGCCCCGGCGGCGTCGCCTATACCGAGGAGCCGACCGTCACCTACGGGCCGCTCCAGGGGGCGGATTTCGTCGCCCGCCTGCTGACCCCGGTGGCGCCGTCGAACCTCCTCCTCTTCTCGCAGTCCGGTTGGAGCGTCGAGCGGCTCCTCCTCTGCTGCGTGCAGCGGGTCAACAACCTCAGAAACGCCGTCGGCGCCTCGGGTCCCACGCCGGACTACGTGCCGACCTACGAGAGCTTCCAGCACCTGGCGCAGCTCCTGCGGAAGCTCCAGGTCGCCGGTCTCCTGGACGTCGAGATCGGCGCGGATCAGAGCTTCGTCCTCCAACTCGCCTCCGCCCCGGACGGAGCGCTGGCGGGGGAGGTCGCCGAGGTCCGGAAGCTCCTCGACCTCCCCGCGGACGTCCAGACGTTTCACATCACCTCGGCGCTCAAAAGGAAGCAGCCGGACGAGATCGCCGTCACCGGCCGTTCGCTCCTCTCCGTCCTCTTCTATCTTTCCCAGGCCGTCGAGGTGCCGGAGAAGCATGAGACCGAGGGGAGGGTGACCGTCACCCGGACGGCGACAGGCGAGCGCTTCGACTGGGCGGCGGCGACCGGCCATCTCCTCCAGGTCCACTTCGCCGCCACCGAGCCGGCGAACGCCGCGGTCAAGGTGCACTACCGGGGCTACTGGTACTACATCGCCGATACGGATTTAAGCTCCAAGACGACCTTCAGCCTCCTCACCTATCTCTATTCGCTGAAAGCGGGGAGCCACGATCTCAAGGAGCCCGTTCTGACCCTGGGGATTCAGTAGCGGCAGGGAATCGGATCATCATTGCCTGGAAGCTCCAGATCTCGCGGAATACGCACTGCCTGGTTGCGCCCGTTCCGGAACAGACGCGGCTGAGATCTCAAAGGTTGTAGGGATACTCGTTGATCCAGTGGAAGCCGCGGGAGAGCAGCGGAAAGGCGGGCGTCTTCGTCCAATGGAGGCGGGCCTTGACCGGCTCGTGCTCCAGGGTCGTCCCTTCGAGGGTGAGGAGCCCGGGAGCGGGCTGTTTGTAGGTGAGAGTGAACGTCTGCCGGGGGTCCTGGCGCTTGGCGAATTCGAGCGTACCTTTCGCCTTGTCGAGCGTCAGGTTGTAGCGCAGGCGGGCGTTGTTCATGAGCTGGATGCTCGCCTGGCCGGGACCGCTCACGATCAACCGCCGCCAGCGGGTCTCGTCCTCCAGGGAGAGCGGGCGCACCTTGCCGGCGATCTCCAGGTCGTCGACGTTCCAGATGCCGTAGAGCGGCGGCTCGGGCGCCATGTCGCCAAGGAGCTGCCGCCTCTGCTGAGCCCCGTAGAGCGACAGGGCGGCGAAGCCGAGGACGAAGACGGTGCGCAGGACGACGACGCCGCGGCGGAGCCAGGTCCGCTCGAAGAGGTGGACCAGAGGCGCGGGCTCGATCGACCGGTGGAAGAGGAAGAAATCGGCGAGCCGGCGCAGATCGGGCGCGGCGAGGAAGATCGCCATGGCGAGGAGGTGGAGGGAGTAGAGCTTGACCGGGACGTCGTAGCTCAGGTTGAGCAGGACGACGTTGGTCAAGACGCCGATCGAAAAGAGCGCTCCCAGGAGCGTCGTCCGGCGGGCGAGAAGGAGGAGACCGCCCACCATCTCGCAGGCGCCGCTGAAGATGTTGTAGGTGAGCGAAGCGCCCATCAGCGTCCACAGGAGGCCCATCGGCGAGGAGTCGCCGAAAGGCTGCAGCAGGCGATCGATCCCGGGGTCGGGAAACTGCGACTTGATCACCTTGACCGCGCCATAGGAGATCATCACCGTCGAGAGCGCGAAGCGGACGTAGACCCGCAGCCACGACTGGAGCCGGCCGTAGCTGGGGCGCTCGCGATCGAGGAAGGTCCAGATCGCCGTGCCACCGAGCGCCACCAACAGGTAGCAGAAGACCTGCACGTAGTTGTAGGTCGTGTCCCCACTGCCGTTGGGGAAGACCTTGATGTCCAAGGAGAACAGTCCCTTCGCCACCCGTGGCACGAGGGCGATCCACAGTTGGCGATAGGGTCTGCCGACCAGCTCCAGGTACGGGATGACGTCCAGGGGGAACGGCAGGAGGTAGAGCAGGAAGTAGAGGGTGGAGAAGCGGAAGAGTACCCGCTGGGCGGGGTTCCATCGGGCCGTGGCGTACCTCGGATCTATCGGCTCGTCCACTGAAGATCCCCTGAGCGACCCGAACGGGCAGCCCCCTGTAATCTATAAAACCCAATAAAGTTCAATGCTGCCTAGGAGTTACAACGGTACCTCGGGGACATGGGGTTGTCAAGGAAGCGGCGGCTCCGCGGCCGGCCTTAAGTCTTCCTACGTCAGGCTGCCCGGGAAGGTGTGCTGCTTCAAGAGCCCGTCGAGGAGGCCGTTGACGAAACGGCCCGACTGCTCGGAGCCGAACTTCTTGGCGAGCTCGATGGCCTCGTCGACGACGACGAGCTTCGGGATGTCCATCTCGAAGAGCATCTCGTAGACGGCGAGGCGGAGGATGTTGCGGTCGACGGCGGGCATCCGCTCCAGGCGCCAGTTGTCGGCCTGGCCGCGGATCATCTCGTCGATCTGCTGGCGGTGATCCAGGGTGCCGCGGACGAGCGACTGGGCATAGAGGAAGGCTTCCTCGACCCGCTTGCGGCGCTTGGTGTACTCGCCCCGATCCTCCAGGTCCGGGAGCCCTGGGCGCTTCGTTCTCGGCGACCCCGCGGCTCCCCCGGCCGTCGGCATCTCCGGAGTCTCCGTGTCTTCCTGGGCGACGTACTCGGCGACGTCGAAGGTGTTGAAGATCTGCGGCAGGTTGCTCCCGCCCAGGTCGTTCTGGTAGAGCATCTGCACCGCCATTTCCCGCGCCGTCCGCCGCTTTCCGACTGCCATGGCTCCCTCAAAGATCTCTTGACTGCGGCGGAGACGTCCGCCAGTACCCGAGTCGCTCTCTCTCGCTGATGTTGCCGACGTTTTTAGTTCGGAGTCCCGGATCGGCCTGGAGGCCGTCCGGTCCGCCCATGATAGCGGGTGATGCCGACTTAGGCTAGAAGCGGGCTAGAAGCGGGCTTAGGCGCGGAGCCGCGCGAAGAGGTCGGCCATCTCGAGCGCGGCGAGAGCGGCCTCCCAGCCCTTGTTGCCGGCCTTGCCGCCCGCCCGCTCCTGCGCCTGCGTCGAGTTGTCGCAGGTGAGGACGCCGAAGCCGACCGGGATTCTGTGGCGCTCGGTGACCGAGGCGACGCCGCGGCTGCACTCGGTGCAGATGAAGTCGAAGTGCGGCGTCTCGCCGCGGATGACGACCCCGAGCGCGATCAGGCCCTGGAGGTTGCCGGCCACGGCGAGCTCTTCCAGCGCTCCCGGGATCTCCCAGGCACCCGGCACCCGCACCAGCCGGACGTCCGCCGCCGCCACCCCGTGCCGCAGCAGGCAGTCGACGGCTCCGGCGACGAGCGGATCGACGATCCGGCTGTTGAACCGCGCGGCCACGATCCCGAACTTCCGTCCGGCTCCAGCCAGCGTTCCCACTGTCTCTTCGAGGTTCATCGTCAGATCCTTACGGCCGGCGAGTATAGCGGATGGAAGGGGAGATCAGGGCGCGAGCCCGGCGTGTCGCGCCAGCTGGCGGAGGAAGAGGCCGTAGCTCGGCGCCAGGAGACTCTTCAGGAGGATGTCGACCGCGAGCCCGCCCGCCGCCAAGCCCATCAACTGATACTCGGGCTTTTCGAACGGCCAGGCGCGGCGGACGAGGAGGGGCCGCGCGAAGAGGCAGCCCAGGAGGACGAAGGCGAACACCCGGAGGACCGACCAGGGGACCCAGGCGGCGATCGAGCCGAGGATCGGGTGGGCGCTCGCCACGGCATAGCTCCCCACGAAGTAGCTCATGTAGCCGACCAGGAAGGCCCCGAGGACGAGCCCCAGATAGCCGGCGCTCGCCCAGGCGAGAATCAGGAAGACCCCGAGATGGAGGAGATGGATGGGAATGAAGACCGCCGGATGGTTCTCGGGCGCCTCGCCGGTCGCGACCCAGCCGAACATCTCTTTCCGGTAGGCCTCGCCGTGGAGGATCGCCTCCCCCGCCGCTCCCGGTCGGAGCGCGACGAGGACGAGGACGCCCACCGAGAGGAGGAGTGCCCAGAGGAGCCCGAACGACCAGGCGCCGAGGTAGTCCCGCCGCCGCACCCGCGCCACGAAGGTCGGATAGAGGGTGAGCGGAGCGAGGAGCGGCAGCGCCCAGCGACCGCCGGGGACGAGGCCGAGCCAGGGGAGAAGCGGGGTGAGGAGGAGGAGCCAGCTCACAGGGCGCCTCCGGCGGGCCCCAGGTGGATTTCCTCGATGAGCGTGCCGGGCTCGGCGTCGAGCGCCCAGGAGACCGCCCGCGCCACCTCTCCCGGTCGCACCATGGCGGCGCGGTTCCAGCTCCCCGGCATCCCCTCCCAGATGGGAGTGTCGGTCGCTCCCGGGTAGAGGGCGGTGAGCTTGATGCCGCTGCCGGCGAGCTCTTCGCGGAGCGCGGCGACGAGCCCGGCGAGCCCCCACTTGCTGGCGCAGTAGGCCGACCAGCCGGGAAAGCCCTTCCGCGCGGCGACCGAGAGGAGGGGGAAGATCCAACCCCTCCCCTGCCGGCGCATGGCGGGGAGGAAGGCGCGAAGGAAGAGGAAGGCGCCGTTCAGGTTGGTCTCGATGACCGCGGTCCAGTCCTCGGGGGTCAGCTCGACGAGCGGATGGATGCGGGCCACTCCGGCGGCAGGGATGAGGATCTCGGCGGCGCCGAAACGCTCCTCGACCCGGGCGGCGGCGGCGGCGACCGCCTCCGGCTCCCGCACGTCGCAGACGACGGCGAGGCCGCCGTCCGCGCTGGCACCCGGCACCAGCCCGGCCTCGGCGAGCACGGAGTCGAGCGGCTCCCGGTTCCGGCCGAGGAGGGCGAGAGGATGCCCCCGCCGGGCGAGCTCCAGGGCGATCTCCCGCCCGATCCCCGAACCTCCCCCCGAGAGGACCGCCACGCCGCGCGTCTCGTTCGCCATCGCCCGGAAAGCATACCGCAGGCCGGGAGGCGGAAAGGAGCTGGCAGGGAAAGTGCTACCTCCCCGTTGCCATGGCGGAAGACCACGACCGATCGCCCGAGATCACCGAGCAGGTGACCGAGGAGAACGTCCGCACGATCGCCGACCTCGAACGGGCGGCGATCGAGCGGCGGAACCTGACCGAGCGGGTGAGCGACCACCTCACCCGGATCATGGGGAGCCTCCCCTTCCTCGCTCTCCACCTCCTCGGGATTCCCGCCTGGTTCGCCGTCAACCTCGGGTTTCTCCACGGGGTCCACCCCTTCGATCCTTTCCCCTTCAGCGTCCTCACCCTCTTCGTGGCGACCGAAGGGGTCCTCCTCTCCATCTTCGTCCTCATCAGCCAGAACCGGATGACCCGCCAGTCCAACCACCGGGCCCACCTGAACCTCCAGATCAGCCTCCTCGCCGAGCAGGAGATCACCAAGCTCCTCCAGGAAGTGCACCGCCTCGGCGAACGGCTGGGCGTGGGAAAAGGGGGAGACGAGGAGGCCCAGCAGCTCAGCCACCGTACCCACCTGGGGACTTTGGCGGAGAAGCTGGAGCGGAATCTGCCCGGGGGGTGAACGACTTTCTTGGCAGGTCTGACAGGGTGTTCTGGGTACAATCGCGAGGATCTTTCCTACCGTCATCTTGAGCGAAGCGAAAAATCTGGGCGGTGGAGATTTGCGCCCAACCCCCAGATTCTTCGTTCCGCTCAGAATGACGGTAGGAGGCGATTCCTCCCTGGCACCTCGCGTACCAGCCGGAAACCCAGGCTGAAGCCCGAATCGGCGGGCGCGTGGGTGTAGCGCAGAGCGCACCGGCAGCTGTCCGCGTTGAAGTACCAGCTACCGCCGCGGATTACCTTTTTCAATCCCCAGTCGCCGCCGCGCGCATCCCAGACCCGGCGGGCGCCGGTGCGGGGAGGCCCTCTCGGGTCGGTGACGGGGCCGGTGGGATAGTCGGCGTACCAGTCCTCGGTCCACTCCCAGACGTTGCCGTGCAGATCGTAGAGACCCCAGGGGTTGGGAGGGTAGCTGCCGACGGCGACCGGATGGCTAAGGAACTTCCCCGGCGGGGCCGCGGGCAATGGGTAACGGCCGTCGTAGTTGGCCTGCTCCGCGGTCAGGTTGGCGCCGGTCGAGAAAGCGGTCGCGGTCCCGGCCCGGCAGGCGTACTCCCACTCGGCCTCGGTCGGCAGGCGCAGGCCGCGGACGCCGTAGAGCGTCCGGAGCCGTCCGAGAAAACGCTGGATGTCGTCATAGCTCACCGTCTCGACAGGGCAGCGCGGACCGCAGACGGGAAACTGGCTGGGATCTCCATCCATCACCCGGCGCCACTCGCCCTGCGTCACCTCGTATCGACCGATGTAGAAGCCGCGCGTCAGGGTGACCTCGTGCGGCACCTCGTCGGGCTGGCGAGGCGTCTGTCCGGGATGGGTCCCCATGCGGAAGCGTCCGGCGGGAAGGTAGACGAAGACCATCCCGGTGATCGGCTCGCGCCAGGTGGCAGCCGCCCGCGGACTCGAATTCCCTTGCCGCCCGCAGCCGGTGCCAATCGTGAGCAGCAGAGTTAAGGAAAGGGCCAGTTCCGTCGAACCTGGAGATTTACCCATCACGAAAAGACTACAGATCGTCAGGCGTTAGACCCGTGCTCTTCGCGATCCTTGCCAGCATCCGCGGACCGATTTCTTCTTGGTCGTGGAAGGCAAACACGAAATCGGGCCACCCAGAGCGGGCGAGAGTGGTGTGGGAACCTGATCTGCGTTTGATGTGCCAGCCAAGGCGAAAAAGAGCGGCGAGAACCCGCTTGGCCTTCGCCGAAGGCCAGGCGCTCATGCAGCGGCAAAGGAGATGCTGATGGCCTGAGGCCGGCTCTCACCCTGCTCGAGCCGTTCCGCCAAAACGCGTAACGCGAGCGCTTCCGCTTTCGCCATGGCATCCTCGGCCGTCACTCCGTATGTCAGTACCCCGGGAAGCTGCGGCACCTCCGCCAGCCAGCGCCCGTCTTCCTCGCGCTCGTATTCGATGCTGAGATGCATGATTCTCATTCTACTCTACGGCTCGTGGGGAGCCAATGTACGATGGTAGCGTCATCCACTCCGATTCAGAGATCCTGGGGGGAACCCCGGTGTTCGTAGGAACCCGTGTGCCCGTGCAGACCCTGGTTGACTACTTGGAAGGCAGCCACAGCCTCGACGAGTTCCTCGACAACTTCCCCAGCGTGCGCCGCGAGCAGGTCAACGCTTTTCTCAAGCAAGCGACTCAGACCCCATAAGCCTCGCTTCTCCACCTACTCCCCGGCGAGCGCCGCGAGGAGGCGATCCTTCAAATCGGGGAAGCGCTCCGCGTAATCCTCCCGGCTGCGCTCGATCACAAGGCGGGCCTCGTCGCGGCCGTAGGTGTGGGTGATCTCGACTCCCCGGGGGCTCCCGTCGGGGAGACTCTTGTAGGTGAGGAAGTAGTGCTTCAGGCGATCGATCTGCGCCTGCGGCAGCTCGCCGATGTCTTTGATCTGCCCGAACGCCACGTCGCCTTTCAAGACGGCGAGGATCTTGTCGTCGGCCTCGTCGTGGTCGAGCATGTGGAGCCCGCCGATGGGACAGGCCTGGAGGAGGACGTCGCCGCGGGGGAAGGCGTTCTCGGTCAGGATGCAGATGTCCAGGGGATCGCCGTCGCCCTCGACCGTCTCCCGCCCCGTGCGCGCCCGCGACAGGGCCGCCACCCGGTCGCCGCAGTAGGTCTGCGGCAGGAAGCCGTAGAGGGTCGGGCAGACGTTCGAGAACTGCTGCGGGCGGTCGACCTTGAGCAGGCCGGTCGCCTTGTCGATCTCGAGCTTGACGGTGTCCGAGGGGACGATCTCGATGTAGGCGGTGACCATCGCCGGCGCGTCGGGACCGATCGGCACCCCATGCCAAGGGTGAGGCCGGAAGAGGAGATGGAGGAGATCCCAGGCGCGGTCGCGGGCGGTGTCGGTCATGGGTGGCATTCTACAGCAGGCGCTCAAGTGGCTCTTTCGGGGCGGGAAATCTCGACGTGAGATACTGGCGGCTGCCTCGTCGATGCCGGGAGATTCGCCATGCAGACCCTCCGCCAGGATCTCGTCTTCGCCCTTCGCCAACTCCGCCTGAACCCGGGGTTCACGGCCGCGACCGTGCTCACCCTGGCGCTCGGCATCGGCGCCAATACGGCCATCTTCAGCATCGTCTCCGCCGTCCTCCTGCGCCCGCTGCCCTACAGCGGCGGCGAGCGGCTGGTCCAGATCAAGCACGGCCAGCCCGGCCCCGGGCCGGAGACCGTCTACTTCTCCGTCCCCGAGCTCGTCGACTACCGGAATCAAAGCGGCGCCCGGAAAGCCATCGCGAGTTGGATGGAGTACCACTCGATGTCCTTCATCCTCCTGGGCTACGGCGATCCGGACCGGGTGAAGACCGGGGTCGTCTCGGCTGATGCCTTCGAGGTTCTCGGGGTTCGGCCGGCGCTCGGGCGGACGTTTCGCGCCGACGACGAGAAACCCGGCGCCCCGCCGGTCCTCCTCCTTTCCGATCATTACTGGCATGCGCGGATCGGCGGCGATCCGGCGATCGTCGGGCGGACGCTCCGGATGAACGACAAGCCGATCACGGTCGTGGGGGTGCTGCCGCCGCTCCCCCCCTTCCCCGGCGCCGACGACGTGTACATGCCGACCTCGGCCTGCCCCTTCCGCTCCAGCGAGCACATGCTCCACAACCGGTCGATGCGGATGATCAGTCTCTTCGCCCGCCTGGCTCCGGGCGGCACCCTCAAGGCGGCGCAGACGGAGGTGACCGGGCTCGTCGGCCGGCTCCGCCGCGAGTACCCGGAGGCCTATCCCACCGAAGCGGAAGCGACCCTCGCCGTCGTCCCCGCCCAGGAGCAGCTCCTCGGGAGCTTCCGGCCGACCCTCTTCCTCCTCCTCGGCACCGTCGGCCTCGTCCTCCTCATCGCCTGCGCCAACGTCGGCAACCTGGCGCTCGCCCGGCTCCTCGCCCGCGAGCGGGAGGTGGTGCTGCGCTCGGCCTTGGGCGCCAGCCGCGGCCGCCTGGTGCGCCAGATGCTCACCGAGAGCACCCTCCTGGCGCTCGCCGGAGGAGGCCTGGGACTCCTCGTCGCCGCCCTCGGCCGCCAACTCCTGGTCGCCTTCGCGTCGCGCTTCACCCCGCTCGCGGCGGGGATCGGCATCGACTTCCGGGTGCTCGCCTTCACCCTCGTCGTCTCGCTTCTGACCGGCATCCTCTTCGGGCTCCTCCCGGCCCTCCAGGCCAGCCGGCAGGATTTGGCGACGGCGCTCAAGGAAGGGAGCGGGCACGCCACTCTCGGAAGGAGCCGGCACCTGTTCCGCAACGCTCTCGTCGTCCTCCAGGTCGCCGTCTCCTTCCTGCTGCTGATCGCGGCCGGGCTCACTCTCCAGAGCTCGCTCGCCCTTTCCAAGGTCGACGCCGGCTTCGCCGATCGCAACGTGCTGACGGCGACGATCGCGCTCCCCTTCTCCCGCTATCGGGACGAACCGAAGACGATCCACTTTTTCGATGCCCTGCTCGCCCGGGTCCAGGGACTCCCGGGCGTCCGCTCGGCCGGCCTCGGCAGCTCGGTGCCGCTCACCGGGACCCTGTTCACCCCCACCTACCAGGTGGAAGGACGGCCGGGCGCCGCCTTCGGAAAAACCACGGGACAGGAAGAGCTGCGGGCGTCGGTCCATGTCGCGAGCCCGGAGTACTTCAAGACCCTCGGCATCCCGCTCGTCGCCGGCCGGGGCCTCCTCGCGAGCGACGACGCCCGGGGGCTGCCGGTCGCGGTCGTCAACCGCTCGATGGCGCGCCGGGCCTGGGGAGGGGAGAATCCGGTCGGCAAGCGCATCGTGTTGACCGACCCCATGGGGGGCGGAACCCGGTTGATGGTCGTGGGGATCGTCGGGGACGTCAAGATGGGAGGGCTGGGCGACGCGGCAGGCGATTTCGCCGGCATCGCCGGCATCGGCGGCATCGCCGGCAAGGGCGACGCCTTCTATGTCCCCTTCCTGCAGGCGGGAGCGGGGACGATGCATCTCTTCGTGCACACGGGGGCCGAGCCCCTCGCGCTCCTCCCCGCGATCCGCCAGGCCGTCCACGAGCTCGATCCGGATCAGCCGCTCTCGGACGTGCGGACGCTTGAGCAGGTGCGCGGCGATTCGGTCGCGCCGTCCCGGTTGACCGCGGTCCTCCTGCTGCTCTTCGGCGCGTTGGCCTTCGTCGTCACCGCCTTGGGCTTGGCGGCGGTGATCGCCTTCTCGGTCACCGAGCGCACCCAGGAGATCGGCATCCGCGCCGCGCTCGGGGCCGAGCGCTGGCAGGTGCTCGCGCTCGTCGTGCGCCACGGCCTCGCCCTCGTCCTCGCCGGCCTGGTCTTGGGGGTCGGTGGGGCGCTCGCCGCCTCGCGCCTCTTGGCAAGCCTGCTCTTCGGCATCCAGCCGACCGACCCCGCGACCTTCGCGATGGCGGCGCTCCTCCTGGTCTCGGTGGTCGGCGTCGCCTGCTACCTGCCGGCCCAGCGGGCGCTCGGCATCGATCCGAGCCTCGCGCTCCGCTCCTGATCGCGGCTGTAGAAAGGTTTTAGATGCCGCCCAGCCAGGGGTAGCCCTGGTCCTCCCAGTAGCCGCCCGGCCGATCGACCGTGAAGGTCATCGCGGTCAGGTACTTGGTGAGCTTGTAGCCGAGCTTGATCGGCGAATAGACGCGGAGTGGCGCTCCATGCCCGGCTTCGAGCGGCCGGTCGTTCCAGGCGTAGGCGAGGATCGTCTGCGGGTGCAGGGCGCTCTTTAAATCCCAGCCGTTGTAGTAGTTCTCGTCGAAGGTGTCGAAGCGGATGTAGCGCGCCTGGGGCTTCGGCTGCACCATGGCGATGACCGAGGAGAGCGGCACGCCGGTCCAGGTGCCGATCGCCGTCCAGCCCTCGACGCAGTGATGCTTCACGGTATAGGTGATCCGCGGCAGGGCCTGGAGCATGGCCAGGGTGAACGTGGTCGGCTTCTCGACTAAACCGGAGACTTCGAACGCCCAGTCGTCCTCGGGCTCCGGGATCGGCTCGGCGATCGAATAGGTGGGGAAGGCGTTCTCGGCGGTGCGGGCGCTCAACGGGTACTGGCGCGCCAGGCGGCCGTCGGAGAGGAAGATCTTCTCCCCCACCCAGTCGTTGAAACGCGCGAAGCCGGAGAGGGTGGGCGCCAGGTGCTTGCCGCCGTCCCAGCCGCAGGCGGCGAGGAGCGAGGCGGGGCCGGCGGCGAGGCCGACCCGCAGGAGGTCGCGCCGCGACAGGCCGCCTTTCGGGTGCGGATTCTCGGTGTCGTTAGCCATGGCTCGGGAACCTCCCCCGGTACCAGCCGGTGATCATCGCCCGCAGCGAGGCGGGGTCGACCAGGAGAACGAGGGCGACGTGCCCCAGGGTGAAGGCGACGAAGAGCCAGACCGCCCAGAAGTGCCAGTAGCGGGCGAGCTCGTAGCCGCCGAAGAGAAAAGTCAGCCAGTGGAGCTGAATCGGCTTGTAGATGGCGAAGCCGGTCAGGACGGAGAGTGCCCCGAGACAGAAGATCGCCGTATAGCCCCCCTTCTGGAGGGGGTTGTGCTTGCCCTGCGGCGGGTGCTCCTTGCGCAGGTGCAGGTAGTAGAGCTGCATCTGGATGGCGCCAGGGACGTCCTTGGGGAGAAAGAGGATGGATCGCCACTCCCCCGAGGTGATCATGTAGAGAAGATAGGTGAGCCCGCAGAGGACGAACGGCCAGGCGAGGGCGAAATGCCAGTTGAGGCCGCCGGCGAGCCAGCCGCCGAGGGTCATCCACGCGGGGAGCTGGTGGCCGTCCACCGGGTTCGGCAGGTAGGCGTGGCCGCGCGGCCCGAAGTGGGTGAAGGAGCCATAGATCTGCAAGCCGGAGGAGATCATCCCGAAGAGCAGGATCGCGCTCGCCCAGTGCGTCACCCGGACGATCCAGTGGTGACGCTTGACGAGCGGGCGCTTCCCCTCGGTCGCCACATCTCTCGGCTGCGGTCGTTCTGCGGCTAACGTCGCCATGCTTCTCCTCTCGTTTCAGGGACCTCTCCGATCATACAGCCATCTTTACGGCGGCGGAACGCGGCCGGTTCTAGGGGCGGGGAGAGGATCTTCGTAGAGACGATTTCTTCACAGCGGCTCAGGGCAGGTAGCTTCCCCGGTGCACATAGCCCGCCGCGAGGGTCGTCACCATCGTCGTCAGTCCGAGGAGCACCGGGGTCTCCCGATCCTCGGGATAGACCTGCTGCAACGCCTCGGCGCGCTCGGCCAGGTGCTCGAGGAGGGCGCGGGTGCGCTCCGGGAAGTGGCCGGTCCAGCGGAAGATGCAGGTCGGCAGATCCCGTTCGAGCCGGCGGATGAGCTCGGCCGCGGGGCGGCGCTCCGCCTCGGCGCTCTCCTCGTGGGGCCGGCCGAGATCCTCGAAGATGGAGCGCAGGGCGCCGTCCAGGCCCGGGGGAAACTCGTCGCGCGGCTCGTCGAGGCCGCGGTAGTACTGGTCGAGCGTATAGGCGATGTCCCCCACGTCCTCGTCCAGGTCCTCCGCGGTCACCAGGGGCTTTCGCGCGGCGAGCGCCCGCATCGTGCGGGCGCAGTAGCGGAGCTTCGCCAGGGCCTCCGGCCAGTCGGCGTACTCGGCCGGCCAGGTCGAGCCCGGGGCCATCCAGACCGCGAAGGTCTCCGCCCAATCCTCGTCCGGGTGCTTCTGGGCGTACCAGCCGGGGAGGTGATGGACGTAGCGGCGGCTGAACGCCTGCGGCCGGTACTCTTCGAGATAGGGCTGGGTGATCGCCCCGAAGCACTCGACCCAGTCTTCCTCGTCGTACAGTTTGTAGGCGTAATTGACGACGTGCCCCATCTCGTGGCGCAGGTAGCGCAGGAGGTCCGACCGCCCCACCCCCTCGGTGAAACCGGTCCGTTCGACGTGGAGGGCGGTGAGATCCGGCCGGGCGAGATAGAAGGGGATGGCGATCGCCACGGTGCCGAACGGCACCCCCCACTCGGTCGAAAGGTAGAAACGGGGTTGGACCTGGCGGATGCCCGCCGCGAGGAGCTCCTCCCGGAATTCCGCGATCACCGGCTCCAGGGCCGTCCCCTCGATCCGGAGCCCCAGATCGCGGATGGCGAGGGTCTTAAGGTTCGCCTCCGCGAAGGGGGCGGAGGGGGATCGTCGGGCGGGTCGGGCCATGGGCAGCTCCTGTCTCTAAGGAAGGCATAAGCAAGAACGGCGCCCTGCAAGTCTGAGGCCCCGCCCGGAGATCAATCTCCGGGCTATGCATTGCGCTGGATGAATCCAGCTTTGCGCGGGCGTGGCGCAGGAGAACGGTAGGGGGCTTCGAAGCTGGCTTTAGCCAGCGTATCTCATAACCCGGAGGGCGGACCTGCGAGCCTGCGTGAGCGCCATGGGGGGCACCCCAACGGTTGCGGCTGGGGTATGCCCTGTGCCAGGGTTCTCCCCATGCCTCGTCCCCTGGCCGCCCTCGGCGGAACGCTCAGGCGTCATGCGCCCGGGCTCTATCTCGCGCTCCGCAGAGCCTACTACCGCGGTGGCCGGGAGGCTCTCGATCCGGTCACCGCGCGGATCGTCGCCGCCTTGAGCCCGGGCGATCTCTCCGTCCAGGCCGGACCCTTCGCGGGGATGCGCTACCTGCCGTTCGCGAGCGGCAGCGGCCTCCTCCCCAAAATCGTCGGTTCCTACGAGATGGAGATCCAGCCCGCCGTCGCCGCGTCGATCGCGCGCGCCCCGGAAAACCTGATCAACATCGGCGCCGGCGAGGGCTACTACGCCGTGGGCTACGCCCTCCGGTTGCCTCGACTCCAGGTGTACGCCTTCGATACCGACATCCTGGCGCGCGATCGATTGCAGCAGCTCGCCCGGCGAAATGGAGTCGCGGAGCGCCTCCACATCGGCGGCCTCTGCGATCCCGCGACCCTCGCGCGGCGGTCGGACCCGCGGACGCTCGTCGTCTGCGACTGCGAGGGCTGCGAGGGTGAGCTGCTCGATCCTCTCCGCGTCCCGCGGCTCGCGGCGGCGGACCTGCTGGTCGAGTTGCACGTCGAGCGCATCCCGGAGATCGCCACGATTCTCACGGCGCGTTTCGCGTCGACCCACGACGCCACCTGGTTCCCCATGGCGGACCGCGCCGGTCCCTTCGCCGATGTCCTCGCGCGCCTCATGCCGGAGGATCGGGACCTCGCGGTCCACGAGCGCAACGAACGCACGGAATGGCTCTGGCTGCAGAATCGGCAATGGGCCTGACGGCGATGCCGGCGATGCCGGGGATGCCGGACCCGCGGGATCTCCATGTCGTCTTGGTCGAGCCGGAGATCCACTGGAACACCGGCAACGCCGGCCGCACCTGCCTCGCGGCCGGGGCCCAGCTCCATCTCGTCGAACCGCTTGGGTTTTCGCTCGGCGAACGCGAGCTGCGCCGGGCCGGCCTCGACTACTGGCCGCGGGTGGCGCCGAGGATCTGGCCCGGTTGGGAAACGCTGGAAACCGCTCTTCCCGAGCTCGGCGAGCCCTTCTTCTTCACCGCCGAGTCGGCAAGACCGTTCTGGGACGTCGCCTTCCCGCCCCGGGTCGCCCTGGTCTTCGGCCGGGAGAGCGTCGGCCTCCCGCGGGCCCTCCGCGAGCGCTACGGCGACCGCTTCGTCGGCATCCCCATGGCGGACCCGGAGCTGCGCTCGCTCAACCTGTCGACGTCGGTCGCCCTGGCGCTCTATGAGGTGCTGCGGCAGCGGCGGGCCGGAGCGCCAGCGCGCCCCGGACCCGCCTAGGACGTCAGGCCTGGCCTAGGACGTCAGGCCTGCCGAACGGGCTCGCGGGTGTAGGTCGGAGGGGGATAAAAGACGGTGTTGTTCCACTGCGAGCCGCCGGACACCAGTTGCAAGTCCGTCAGCGTCTCCTTTTGAAGGGTCAGCTTCTTGCTCGTCGTCTGCTTCTTCATGGGAGTCTCCTTTCCTTCTAAGACCGGACCCTTCCGGTCCGGCTATTTTACTCCTTTGAGCCGGATTCCGCACCTCGCGATGCGTGATCTCGATCGTGGCGCTCTTGAGCTTCGCCGTGAAGCCCGGAGCGGTGAGCCGTGCCCAGCCTCCCAGCTCGTGCACCTCGGGTTTGTCCGGGAGGCCCGTCACGGCCAGCTGCCGAACTCCCTGGAGGATCGGGTGCGGCCCCACCCCCTGGGTCAGGGCCTCGCGGTCCAGAACCTCGAATTGGGCGTTCCCGTTGCCGAGCTTCAGCCAGCGCCGATGGAGGATCTCCTCCTCCCCCAGGCGGAGGACGTTCAAGGGATCGAACCCCTGCGGCCAGAGCGGATCGTCCGCCGCCATTACGACGACCGACCAGCCGGGCTTGGCGAGGAAGGCGGCGCGGGCGGCCTGCCGCTCGTGGGCCAGCCGCTCCAGATCCTCCCCCGCCCGCCGCACCGCCGCCGACACCTCACCGGGAGACAGCGCACAGAGGTGCGCCCCCGGTCGCACGGCCGCGGCGGCGGCGAGCCGCTCGTCGAGGGTCGCGGGCTCGCCCTCTCTGGCGCCGTCCAAACGTTCCTTCCAGGACGGCTCCAGCCGATCGAGGAGGATCGCCTCGGCGCGGCCCACGAGGTAGGCCCGGTCGCGCACCTTCTCGGTGGGAAAATCGTCGGCCGGCAGATCCATCCGGGTCTCCCCGCGCGCCAGCCCCTCGACGTATTCGGCGAGCCCCTCGTTGAGCTCCGTCCCCCGCTCGTAGGCGACCGCCTCCTTGGGCAGGAGAGCGAAGCGTTCTTTCCGCAGCCGGACGGCGAGGTCCGCCCAGCAGGACGTGGCGGCGACGTCGCCGGAATTCCCCGCGGCGAGGGCGTGGCGGAGGGCCTGGGTCTCCTGCCGACGGAGCGCGAGCGGCTCCTTGGCCTCCACGGGGTAGACGAAAAGCTCCATCTCGTCCCCCGACCAGTTGGGATGGCGCGCGCGGGAGAAGACGTGGAAGGCCTCGTGCACCGAAACCGCCGCCCAGCCGCGGGTTCCGTGGGCCGGGGTGAGGAGGACGGTGGCGGTGGGAACGCCGCCGATCTCGGCTCCGGTGTTGGCGCGGAGCGCTTCCGGCCGGCCGTCGGCGATCCGCGCGCCGCCCTGGCCGGGACCGAATTCCGCCGGCGGGTGCGGGTGCCGGAAGAGCCAGGTGGCCTGGCCGTCGTAGAGGGCGAGAGGGATCGCCAGGGGATCGAACCCGGGCCAGAAGCGCGGTCCCGCGGGACTGGAACCGGGGGGACCGGCGGCACCGGCGATCCGTTCCAGCTCCTGCTCCACGGCGACCGGCGAAATTGCTGCCGTGGCCGGGGGATCGGCGGCCGTCGCCTTCGTCTGGCCTCCCGGAGATCCCGGTGAAGCGGACGTCCGGGCCGCCGGGGGGGTCCCACAAGCGAGAAGAGCCAGGGCGAGAAGGAGAAGAAGGCCGCGCTTGTCCGTTCGTACCGCGCTCCGCGTCCTCATCCGGGAAATCCCCACCCACCCCCACCCGGAGTTTCCAGGATCAACCGGTCGCCCGGACCGACCTCGCGGCCGTCGACCGAAGCCAGATCCTCGACCTCGCCCGCGGCGCGCACCAGACGCTGGCGACCGGGGAGCCCGGGCTCGCCGCCCTCGCGGCCGTAGGGAACCTCCACCCGGTGCTGGGTCAGGAGCGAAAGCGACATCGGTGCGAGGAAAGTGATCTCCCGCACCGCCCCATCGCCGCCGCGGAAGGCGCCCGCCCCACCGGAGCCCTCGCGGATGGCGAAGCGCTCCAGTCGCACCGGATAGCGGTGCTCCAGAAGCTCGGGATCGGTGATCCGGGTGTTGGTCATATGGGTGTGGACGGCCGAAGCGCCCGCCCACCCCGGCCCCGCCCCGGCGCCGCCGCAGACCGTCTCGTAGTAGCCGAAGCGCGCGCTCCCGAAGAGGACGTTGTTCATCGTTCCCTGGCTGCAGGCGACGAGCCCGAGGGCGGAGAGGAGCGTGTCGACCACCCGTTGGCTGGTCTCGACGTTCCCTCCCACGACCGCCGGGCAGAGCGCCGGGTCCTCCGGGAAGGGTGGATCGAGGAGCCCCGGGGGAACGCGGATCTCGACCGGCCGCAGGAAGCCCTCGTTGAGCGGCAGGGGATCCTGGAGCAAGAGGCGCAGGCAGTAGAGGACGGCGCTCCGCGCCACCGCGGGCGGGGCGTTCAGATTCCCCGAATGGACCGGCCCGGTGCCGGCGAAGTCGATCACCGCCCCGCCGTCCCGAATCCGGAGCGTCACCCGGATGGGGGTCCCGTCGTCCAGCCGCTCCGCCGCCCGGAGCTCCCCCTGGGGGAGACCCGAAAGCGCGGCGCTCACCCGCTCCGCCGCCCGATCCTCCAGGGCGTTCATGGCCGAGCGGACGGCGGCGGCGCCATGGGTGAGGGCGAGCGCCTTGAGCGCCTCGGCGCCGCGGTGGTTCGCGGCGGCGGCGGCCCGCAGATCCGCCAGGTTCTCCTCGACCGCCCGGGTCGGGTACGGCCCGGAGGTCAGAAGCTGCCGCAGCTCCTCGAAGCACGGCCGCCCGCCCTGCACCAGATACCGGGGAGCGATCACCACCCCCTCCTCGATCAGTCGGGTCGCCTGGGGCGGCATCGATCCCGGGCGGATGCCGCCGATCTCCGCATGGTGGGCGCGATTCGCCACATAGCCGAGGAGAGTCCCATCGTGGAAGAAGACGGGCGCCACGACCGTGACGTCCGGCAGGTGCGAGCCGCCGAACCCCGGGTGGTTGGTGACCACCACGTCCCCCGGCCCCATGGGGATCGTCTCGCGCAACCGCCGCACGCAGAGGCCCAAAGCCCCGAGATGCACCGGGATGTGCGGCGCGTTCGCCACCAGGCCGCCCAGGGGATCCAAGAGAGCGCAGGAGAAATCCAGCCGCTCCTTGACGTTGGTCGACACCGCCGTCCGCTTGAGCATCTCCCCCATCTCCGCCGCGATCCCGGAGAAGCGGTTGGTGAAAAGCTCCAGGACGACGGCGTCCGGGGCGGTCTGGGAGCGCGATGGGAGGGTCATCGGAGCAGTCCTCGTCGAGGAACCGTATCAGGAGGTCGGCCAACTCGCGAGGGGAACTGCACGGCAAGCGAGATCTCGTCAAAGTCACCTTCTCTTCGCCCCGAAGGGGCTTGGGCCGGTAGCCTGTGGTGAAACCCCAGGAACGTGGAGGAATAAGAATCTCCAGCCCCGAAGGGGCGACGGTAATTCCACCCGCTCCTTCGCCCCTTCGGGGCTTTTATTTTCTTGTGGTTACCTCAACCTGGGGCTCTCGCCCCAGGCTACCAACCCAAGCCCCTTCGGGGCAGGCCCTCCGCCACGGGATTGCGTCTCCGGGCCCGGGCGATCGAGGCGGATCCGACAGGGACGTCCAGCTAATCGAGAGCCAGCGGTTCGTGGGGTTCGCGCCAGGGCAGCTCCAACACCGCACCCTTCGTGGGGCCGAAGACCTGGAGGAAGAGATCGCCCAGGCGTTCCGGCGGCGAGACGGCGCGCTTGAGGATCTGGCGGGCTTCCTCTTCCATGGAAACTCCTTTGCGGCGCGCACGGGCCCGCAGGCTTTCGTAGGTCTCGGCGTCCAGTTTGCGAATCCTCAAGCTTGCCAAGTCACACCTCCGACCGACCCGCATCGTCGAGGAACCGCACCAGGAGGTCGGCCACCTCGCGAGGGGAACTGTACTGGAAGGCGTGGGCCGCCCGTGCGACGACCGCGAGGCGACCCGCGGGCAGGAGCTTCTGCACCCGTTCCGTCCAATCCTGGGAAACGACCGGATCGCGCTCCCCCCGGAGGACGAGGGTCCGCATCGGGAGGGAGGGGAGCTTCTCCTCGATCCGGTCGTCCAAGGCGTAGCGCAGGGTGCGGAGCGCCCGCCGGAATCCCGCCCGGACATAGTCGTCGATCACGATGGGGGTGAGCGAGAACGGCTCCCGCCAGGAGTCGCGCAGGAGACGCCCGAGCTCGCGCGGTACGCTCCGCCCCCGGTCGTCGATCGTCGGGGCGGCGAGGGCCAGCCGGAGGACCCGATCCGGATGGTGGAACGCGAGGTCCGCCACCACCTGGCAGCCGAGCGAATGACCGAGGAAGTCCGCCCGGGAGAGCCCCATCGCCGGCATCCAGGAAGCGAGGAATTCCGCCTGCTCGTGAACGTCGAAGGTCCGCCGGGGCTTCTCGCTCCGCCCGAAGCCCGGAAGGTCCGGAGCGTAGACCGGCCGGCCCGCCGCGAGGAGCTCGGCAAGGGGTATCATGTAGCGGGAAGAGACTCCCAGCCCATGGACGAGCACCAGGGGGAGGGCGCTCCTCTCCGTGGAGTCGGCCGACAGCCGGACGTGCACCCGGAGGTCGCCCACCCGCACGATGCGACTCGTGATCCTCCTGGTAGGTCGGGGCACCGCGGGCATTATAGAGATAGAGGCCGCAGGGAAGCCGGGGCATCTCGGTGCCGAACCGTGCAAAGCAGAAACGCGCTCGTGCAAAGATACGGACGCACCAGACTCCTCCACCCTCGATCGCCCCATCTTAAAACTCGGATTCGTGCAGTTCCAGTCTCGATGCGCACGATCTCACCGTAGAAGTGCACAACTCCAAACCGAAAGCGTGCGAGTATCATCCGGGAATCCCCTTCTCAAGCTTGAAAGAGCCGTGGGCGGCCCCTTGAGCTGCACGAAGATGCCCTAGAGTTGCACGAATCTTCCTTGCCGAAGGCCGCTTCAGAGTCCGGAGTACCGGACTTCTCCCTCCAAATCGTGCAAGCCGACATAAGGATTGCACGCTTCAGCATTGAAGCTGTAGGGTTCTCTTCGGGATCTGCACAGAGAGCCTACGGCATCGGCACCACCCGCACCCCGAATCGACGTTCGGCTTCCTCGATCCCGCCGGGGCCGATCGGCTGACCGGGCTCGAACGTCCAATCGGCCGCTCCGACGGGTCCGAAGAGGGCGATTCCGGCGGAGCGCTGGGCAGGATCGTGGCGGAGAAGGTAGCGGATACCATCGAAGCCGGCTGTCGCGAGGGCGGCGGCCCAGGCTTGGGTGCGGGCGTAGTCGGAGGTCGAGTGGAGCTCGCCCGTCAGGCCGAACTGGCGGCAGAGACCCGAGGAGCCGTCGGCCAGGAGCAGCGGAGGCAAGTCGAGGCTCGCCAGGCGGCGAGCCGCGAGCTCGGCCTCGGGGATGAGAATCCAGGAGCGGAAGACTTCGAGAAAACAGCCCACCGGCTCCTCGGCGAGGTAGCAGGTACCGCGGCCGCCGCCGGCGGGCAGGTCGAAGCGACCGGTACCGTCGCCGGAGAACCACCAGGGGCTGCGGCCGGTGCGGTGGATGCGGTACAGCCGGGCGCCGGTCAGGCGGAGGGACGGAAATCCCTCCAGGTTCGACGGCGGGGGGAGGAGCGCGCTCAGTGGGCGAGCGCCGCGGCGGCGCGGCGAGCCGCTTCCGCGAGGCGCTCCGGGTCGCGACGGGAGCGCATCCAGGCCGCCGGCGTCTCCCCCTCCAGGAGATCCTGGGGGCTGACGAGCCAGGAGGCGAGGGTGTAGGGAGTCTCGATCGCGCCCTCGAAGGCGGCGAGGACGCGCGCGAGCTCGGGGTAGGGTCGCCCGTCGGGACCGAATTGGAGCGCCGGGTAGAGCTTGCGACCTCCCGCGGCGTCGAGCGCAAGGAGACGGCCGCGCTTGGCGAGGTCCGACACCGCCTGCCGGCTGCCGACGGCGAGCACGGTCTTGACCTGCTCGACGTCGAAGAGCGGGCCGAGATGCCGGCCCCAGACCGCCTCGGCCGTCGCGAGGAGCGCCGCCCGGCGGCCGAGCGCCACGGGATCGCCCAGATCCGGAGAGCTCTCCTGCCGCTCCAACTCCTCCAGAGTCTGTTCGAAGGCGCGGGCTGCAATGCCGGCGCGGCTCGCAGGGGCGGTGGGGACGGCGTTCGACATGAGACGAGTCTAGGGCGTCAAGTCCGTCAAGTCAAGACCGTCAAGTGCCCTGTCCGGATATACTACCCGCGAACTTGAGGAGGTAGCGAACGATGGCGACGATGGATCGGCAGGCGGCCTGGGACTTGATGACGGCGAACGTCCAGGCGCAGGGGTTACGGCGGCATATGCTGGCGGTGGAGGCGGCGATGCGGTGGTATGCCGTCAAGCTCAAGGAGGACCCCGAGACCTGGGGCTTGGCCGGCCTCCTCCACGACTGGGACTGGGAGATCCACCCCACTCTCGAAGCGCACCCCGCGGCCGGCCTCCCCACCCTCCGCGAGCACGGCACGGACGAGACCGTCGTCCACGCCATCGCCGCCCACAACACCGAGGGGACGGGCGTCGAGCGTTCGGCGCTCATCGACTACGCCCTCCTCGCCTGCGACGAGGTGACCGGCCTCATCATCGCCACCGCCTTGGTCCGCCCGAGCAAGGACGTGCGCGAGGTGGAGCTCAAGTCGATCAAGAAGCGCTGGAAGGAGCGGATCTTCGCCGCCGGGGTCGACCGCGATCACGTCGAGGCGGCGACCGCCGATTTCAGCCGCGTCTGCTGCGAGGGCAAGCTCGACCTCTGGGAGCACGTGGGCAACGTGCTCGAAGCGATGAAGGGCGTCGCCGCCGAGCTCGACCTCGACGGGCGCCTGGTCGGGAACTGACTTTAGCCTTTCGTGGTGTCGAGGCCCGCCAGCAGCTCCTGGATGCGGGTCGTCAAATCGACCGCCACCCTCTCGAAGGCGCGCTCCTGCTCCCCCTCGTCCCCCTCGACTACCGAAGGGTCGGGGAGGCTCCAGTGGAGGCGCTTGCCCTCCCCCGGGAAGACCGGACAGGCGTCGTTGGCGTCGTCGCAGACCGTGATGACGTAGTCGAAGCGCAGCTCCCGGTATTCGTCGAGCGACTTGGAGCGCTGGCGGCGGAGGTCGATCCCGCGCTCCGCCATGACCTGGATCGCCAGGGGGTGGACCCGCGAGGCGTAGGTGCCGGCGCTGCAGGCCTCGACGCGGTCCCCACCGAGCGAGCGGAGGATGCCCTCGGCCATCTGGGAGCGGGCGCTGTTGTGGGTGCAGAGAAAGAGGACACGGAGGCGGGACGGAGCCTCCGGAGCGGGGCTGGCGGACGAGTCGGACGGCAGGCTCATAGGGTCAATATACAATGAACCGCGACCGCGGCAGGACTCGCCGGCCCGGTCGCGACCGTGGTAGAGGGGCCGGAGACCGGCCCCGCGAGGAGAGAGCCGGTGAGCCAGGAAGAGATCCAGGAAGAGCACCGAGAGGAAACCGCCCCGATCCGCCTGACGCAGTTCGCCAAGCGGGCGGGCTGCGCCGCCAAACAGCCGCCGGGGTATCTCCTGCCCCTCCTCGCCACCCTGCCGCCGATCACCGATCCCAACGTCTTAGTCGGCACCAGCACGGCGGACGATGCGGCGATCTATCGGCTGTCCGCCGACCTGGCGCTCGTCCTGACGACGGACTTCTTCACCCCGATCGTCGACCGGCCCTACGACTTCGGGGCGGTGGCCGCCGCCAACGCCCTCTCGGACGTCTATGCCATGGGCGGCCGGCCGGTCGCGGCGCTCTCGCTCGTCGGCTTCCCCAACGCCGCCCTCCCCGTCTCCGTCCTCGGGGAGATCCTCCGCGGCGCCGCGGAGAAGGCGGCGGAGGCCGGCATCGCGCTCGTCGGCGGCCACACCATCCAGTCCGAGGAGCCCATCTTCGGCCTCGCGGTGACCGGCACGGTCCATCCCGACCGGGTGTGGACGAACGCCGGGGCGCGGCCGGGGGACGCGCTCCTCTTGACCAAGCCGATCGGCCTGGGGGTGATCACGACCGCGGCCAAGAACGGCGAGGACCGGCTGGGGGCGATCGCCGAGGCGATCACCGTCATGACGACCCTCAACTGGGCGGCGGCCGAGGCGCTCTCCGGCCACGAGGTCCACGCGGTCACCGACGTCACCGGCTTCGGGCTCCTCGGCCACCTGCGCAACCTGACCGCGGCCTCCGGGGTGACGGCGCGGATCTGGGCGGGCGCCGTTCCTGTCCTCGCCGCGGCGCGGCAGTACGTCGCGGCCGGCATGGCCCCCGGCGGCACCCACGCCAACTGGCGGTTCCTCGCCGACTGGGTGAGCTGGGACCCGGCGCTCTCCAAGGAGGAGCAACTGCTCCTCTGCGACGCCCAGACCTCGGGGGGCCTCCTGGCCGCCGTCCCGGAGAGCGCCGCCGAGGCGGTCTTGGCCAGCCTGCGGGCGGCAGGCGTCGCCGCGGCCGCTCGGGTGGGCCGGGTCGAGGCCGCCGGGGAGGGCCGGATCTCCGTCTCCGCCGGGGCAGCCGCCTCGTAGTCATCCGGCCGAGACCGGGTTCCGTACAGAAGAGGGAGTTGGTGGGCATCCGCATTCGATCCACAAAGAAGACATGAAGAAGCTGAGCGCTGGCGGCCGGATCGCCCCTGTCCTCCTCCTGGCGCTCCTGGCGCTGGCGATGACGATTTCCACCGTCGGACGTTTTGCCATGGCCGCTCCGCCGGAGGCTCCTCCCGCGGCGGCTCCTCCGGAGGAGACCGCCCCCCCTCCGTCCCCGCCGCCCACACCACAGACGCCCGCCGCTGCGACGACCCCGGACAAGCTCAAGGTCTACGACAAGATCGACGTCACCGACCGCGCCTCGGATCTCGTGGGGATCGCCGACTCGGCGACCGAGGGGGTGACCGGCCAGGCGGATCTCGCCAAGCGGCCGGTCCTCCGTCCGGGGGAGGTGCTGGAGACGGTGCCGGGCGTCCTGATCACCCAGCACAGCGGCAGCGGCAAGGCCAACCAGTACTACGCCCGCGGCTTCAACCTGGACCACGGCACCGACTTCCGCATCACGGTCGACGGGATCAACGTCAACATGCCGAGCCACGGTCATGGCCAGGGCTACAGCGATCTCAACTTTCTCATTCCCGAGCTGGTCGATACCGTCTCCTACCGGAAGGGGCCCTACGACGTGCGGGACGGCGACTTCTCGGCCGCCGGCGCCGTCGACATCTCGTACGTCTCGCGCCTCGACAAGGCGATCGCGGAGCTGACCCCGGGGGCGGACGGCTATCTCCGCACCCTGGTCGCCGACTCGAAGAAGGTGGGCGGTGGCGATCTCCTGGGCGGTATCGAGGTGTCGCGCAACAGCGGACCCTGGGTCCACCCGGAGGACTACCAGAAGCTGAACGGCGTCCTCCGTTTCAACCGGGGGGACGCGGCGAACGGCTTCTCCCTCTCCGCCATGGGCTACAGCGGCATCTGGAATTCGACCGACCAGATCCCCGACCGCGCGGTCGCCGAGGGGATCGTCTCGCGTTTCGGCGCCATCGATCCGAGCGACGGCGGCGACGCCAAGCGCTTCAGCCTGGCGGGCGACTGGCGGCAGGGCACCGAAGACTCGCTCACCCGCGTCCGGGTCTATGGCCTCTATTCCGACTTGAGCCTGTTCTCGAACTTCACCTACTTCCTGGACGATCCCGTCCACGGCGACCAGTTCCACCAGACGGACCGCCGTTTCGTCACCGGCCTCGCGATCAGCCACGAGTGGCAGGTCCGGGTGCTGGGGCGGGAGGTGGGGGCGGCGGTGGGAGTCGAGGCGCGCCAGGACGACATCCACAACGGCCTCTTCCACACCGAGGACCGCCTGCTTCTCGGGACGACCCGGGAGGACCACATCGAGCAGCTGGGAGGCGGCCCCTATGCCGAGGCGCGCATCCGCTGGACTTCCTGGCTCCGCACTATCGCCGGGCTCCGCGGCGACTTCTACCGGGCGGCGGTGACGAGCGACCTCGCGGCGAACTCAGGGACGGTGACCCGGGCGATCGGCAGCCCCAAGCTCTCGGTCCTCTTCGGCCCCTTCGACAAGACCGACTTCTACGTGAACGCCGCCTACGGCTTCCACAGCAACGACGCGCGCGGCGCGACGATCACGGTCGATCCCAGTACCGGCCAGCCGGTCGGGCGGGTGGAGCCCCTGGTCCGCGCCAAGAGCCTGGACGTCGGGATGCGCACCAACCTCCTCCCGAACCTCGAGACCTCGCTGAGCCTCTTCAGGCTCGACCTCGACTCGGAGCTCATCTTCTCGGGCGACGCGGGGACGACCGAGGCGAGCCGCCCGACCCGGCGGGTGGGCTTCGAGCTCGCCAACTTCTACAAGGTCTCGCACCACGTGACGCTCGACGCCGACCTCGCCTACTCGCACGGCCGCTTCACCAACTTCGACCCGGTGGGCGACCACATCCCCGGCGCCGTCGAGGGGGTCGCCTCGGCGGGGATCGCCCTCGACGACTTCGGCCCCTTCTTCGGCGGTCTCCGCCTGCGCTACTTCGGACCCCGGCCGCTCATCGAGGACGACAGCGCCCGCTCGCACTCCTCGGGCCTCTTGAACGCGCGCGCCGGCTACCACCTGGCGAGCGGCCTCGACCTGCGCCTCGACGTCTTCAACCTCCTCAACCGGGAGGTCTCCGACGTCGACTACTTCTACGCCTCCCGCCTCCCCGGCGAGCCGGCGCAGGGGGTGAGCGACATCCACTTCCACCCCGCCGAGCCGCGGGAGGCCCGGCTCACGGCGGATTGGCGGTTCTGACCCGAGGGAAACCCAGGGCAGCACGACGGTGCCGACCCGGAGCACAATCGGGCTGGAGCGATGTGGGAGGGGCGGAAAGGATGAAAAAGTCGACGTAGAGCGCCAGCTTGATCTCCCGAAGCGGCAGGTACTCCGTACTCCTCCTCGTAGAACAGACTGGGGCGCCGTCCGGTATCGTCACGGCCTTCGGCGCGAGTAAGGAGAAGACCTTCACCTCACGGCCACCCGATCACCAAGGTCGTCCTCGGCTAACTGGCCGCGACCTGGGCCCCCGGCTTTTTCCTTCGGCGACCTCGCGGCGGCGGGAACGCGGTTGTAGGGCTGGTGGGCTCGCGCGGGTGATCCTATACACAAACTCTCTCGGTTGGTGTCTTACAACGACAAGCGGTAGTCATCGCCGGCGGTCCTACCGGAGCATGACCTGCCCCGCTGGGAGAGCCCCCTCGGCTGGCGTCTTCCGTCGCCATCACGCAGACGTCGAAGCCGAAAGGCCAAAGATCCTTGGTCGATGGACTGAAGGCTCTGACCTGCAATCTTCTTCGCCGAGGTTGACCTCGGATTCCTTAGTCGATTGACAAAACGGAGGGCAGAATGAAGAAGCTAGTCATTGGGGCGCTGCATACTGCTTTATTTACTGTTACCGCCCTTGCACAGGCTCCTCGACAGCCTGGTGACGCGCAGACATGCGCAGCTTGTGGCACCTGTGGTGCGGGTGCGGGTATGATGGTCCTGATTCCAGTGGTATTTTTTGCCTTGAACATCGCCCTGCTTGTTTGGGTAGCACGTGATGCTAAGGCTCGCGGCCTGGATAACTCGGTCCTATGGATGGTGTTGGTGATGGTTACAAGCGTACTTGGCCTGGTTATATATATTTTCTCTCGGCCTCAAGGTGAGCTAGAGAAATGCCAAAGCTGCGGAAACAAGCGGCTCAAGGGTGTTGCCAAGTGTCCGGTCTGCGGCAACTCTTAAAACGTCCGGAGACGTATTTGGTCCTTGTGGGCATCTCGCTGCTGGGCCTGGCGCTAGATACGTTTCGATGCCCGGTGAGCCAGCTGACTGGGCAATTCTATATAGGTGGCGTGCATTTGTACCAAGCGCTCGGGCGCCCTTTACTCAAAGGACGTATTGAGTGCCGATATCGCCCTACGTGCTCTGAGTACTCGATCGAAGCCGTCAGGAAATATGGGGTCAGATATGGGTTAGTGCTGACGGTACACCGAATCAAATCATGTACAACAGATGTTAAGCCTGGAACTTTCGACCCTGTGCCAACCTCAGAGTTGGCGCCCGTGCCTAAAGGGCGTGCGAAAGCCGCCGGATCGAATAAGCGTGGACTCGCCCTTGCGTCGACATCATAAAGTGGGTGTCTACCCTTGGCGCTCTTCAGTAGCCCGAAGCCAGACACCTCGGACGCATGGCTTTCTCTCGAGCATTCGCCGTCGTCTACCAGCACACCCGACAAGTTGTCGGAAGTGAGTCGCCGCAAGCCCTTGGTCAAGGACGCTCCGCCGCACTCCTCGGGCCTCCTGAACGCGCGCGCCGGCTACCACCTGGCGAGCGGCCTCGACCTGCGCCTCGACGTCTTCAACCTGCTCAACCGGGAGGTCTCCGACGTCGACTACTTCTACGCCTCGCGACTCCCGGGCGAGCCGGCCCAAGGGGTCAACGACATCCACTTCCACCCCGCCGAGCCACGGGAGGCGCGGCTCACGGCGGACTGGCGGTTCTAGAATCTAGTTGCATCTAGCAACCAAACCGGACATACTCGGCTCATGGATACCGTTTCCATGGCCGACTCCCCCGACCTCGCCGATCCCGCCCTCGAACGGGACGTCCACCTCTTCAATGGCGCCCTGTCCGATCTCATCCGGGTCTACCAGTTCCGCGACCGCGACCGCATCTGCTGCTACGACATCTCGGTCAGCCAGTGCTACGGCCTGGAGGCGCTCGTCCGCCGGGGGCCGATGACCTTGAACGACCTCGCGGCCCACCTCTACCTCGACAAGAGCACGGCGAGCCGGGTGGTCGATGCCCTGGAGAAGAAGGGCTACGTCGCCCGCTCTCCCCACCCGGAGGACGGCCGCTCCCTGCAGCTCGTGACGACCGCGGCGGGTCGCGACCTCCACGCGCGTATCGAGAGCGATCTCGTCCACGAGGAGCGCGGCCTCCTCGCCGACTTCGATCCCCAGGCTCGCGCGGCGATGATCCAGCTTCTCGGCCGCATCACCCGGGCGGCGACCGCCCGCGTCGAGGCCTCCGGCGGCAGCTGCTGCCGGATCGAAGACGTCGTCAAGATCGGCGGCAAGCGCTAACGGAAACGTCCCCCCTTTTTTTACCCATACAGTTGCAACTGACAACCAACAGGAGCCTACGATGACCCTTACACCTTCCTCCACGTCCCCCACCGAGCCCTCCACTCTCCCGGTCCCTCCCGCCGGCGAGACGCTACGAGACGTCATTCGGGAAAAGTACGGGGCCGCGGCCCGCGAAGCACGCGACGCCAAAAGCGGTACCGAGCGCTCGGGCTGCTGTGGCGGCGGGTGCGGGGCGAAGTCCGCCGACCCGATCAGCTCCGGCCTCTACGCCGACGCGGAGACCGCCGGTCTCCCTGCGGAGGCCGTCCTCGCCTCGCTCGGCTGCGGCAATCCCACCGCTTTGGCGGAGCTTCAGCCGGGAGAGACCGTGCTCGATCTCGGATCGGGCGGCGGCATCGACGTCCTCCTCTCCGCCCGCCGGGTGGGACCGGCGGGAAAGGCCTATGGGATCGACATGACCGACGACATGCTCGCCCTGGCGCGCGACAATCAGCAAAAGGCGGGAGTGACGAACGTCGAGTTCTTGCAAGGGGAGATCGAGGCGATCCCGCTCCCCGCGGAATCGGTCGACGTCGTGATCTCGAACTGCGTCATCAACCTCTCGGCCGACAAGGGGAAAGCCCTTTCCGAGGCCTTCCGGGTCCTCCGGCCCGGCGGCCGCTTCGCGGTCTCGGACGTCGTCGTCCGCGGCGAGATGCCGGCTGCAGTGAGACGGAGCGTCGAGCTGTGGATCGGCTGCGTCGCCGGGGCCTTGGGCGAGGCCGAGTACCGGGATCTCCTGACGAGCGTCGGCTTCACGGGGATCGAGATCGAGCCGACCCGCATCTACCGCGCCGAGGACGCTCAGAGTTTCCTCGCCGAGGCCGGGCTCGATCCGGCGGGGTTCTCGGAGATCGAGGGCAAGGTGATGAGCGCCTTCGTCCGGGCGCGGAAGCCGACCGGCGCCTCCATCGAGCAGGGTACCGAGCACGGTACGTAGCGGCCGCGGCACCATAGAATCTGTGGGGCTGCCCAAAAGGTGGGCGGTCCATGTCCATTCTCGCCTCGTCGACGTTCGATCGAAAGGAGCGCCCTGATGCACCAGCTCACCCGGCGGCCCCGGTGGACCCCTCTCGCCCTGCTCGCCACCGTTTCCTGCTTCGCCCTCGCGGCCCCCATCCTCGCCCAGCCGGCGGCCACCGCGCCCTCGACACCGGTCCTCGGCTCGGGCAACACGGTCACCGCCGATCCCCCTCTGCCGCGGCCGAAAACGACGCCCTGCACGGTGCAGCTCTTCAACAACGTTCAGTTCGCCGACTTCTCCCCCAAGCCGTTCACCTATGTCCCTCCCGCGGCCTGCCCCGGGCCGTGGGCCCAGGTCATCCTCAAGGCGGACTTCGCGATCGACGCCGGGCGGCAGTTCGACCGCACGGCGGAGATCGCCCTCGCGCACACCAACCTCTACTTCGGCACCACCGCCGAGCCCTCGGGCACCGTCGGCCGCAATTGGCACGTGGAGCGCGACCTGACCGACTACAGCCCGCTCTTCAAGACCGCGCAGACGGGGGAGGTCAACCTCGGGAACCTCGTCGACTCGACCTACACCAGCATCATCACCGGCAGCGGCGTCCTCCAGTTCTACCCCGTCGCCGCCCACGCCGCGGCGCCGCGCACGGCGGACACCGTGATCTCGCTGTCGACCGATGCCGGCGGCACGGCCACCCTCGCCAACACCTCGTCCGTCCTGGCGCCGACCCTCACCCTGCCGGCGAACGTCGAGCGCGCCTACCTGGACCTCATCTCGCAGAGCCAGTCGAACGACGAGTTCTGGTACACCTGCGTGCCGGACGACGTGGCGGGTGAGCTCTTCAGCTGCGGCGGCACCGCCTTCCGCGAGGCGGAGGTGACGGTCGACGGCCAGCCCGCCGGGGTGGCGCCGGTCTATCCCTGGATCTTCACCGGCGGCATCGATCCCCTCCTCTGGCGGCCGGTCCCCGGCGTCCAGACCCTCAACTTCCTCCCCTACCGGGTGGATCTCACCCCCTTCGCCGGGATCCTCGCGAACGGCCACTCCCACCAGGTGGGGGTCCAGCTCTACAACGCCGACAACTACTTCGTCGTCGCCGCCACCCTCCTCCTCTACCAGGACCACGGCGCGAGCCATGTGACCGGCGCGGTGACGAGAAACACCCTCGCCGCCGCCCCCACCCCCACGGTGCAGGAAAACCTCACGACGGCGCCCGACGGCACGATCACCGGCACGGTGACGACGACCTCCAAGCGCAGCTTTACGATCACCGGCTACGTCAACACCTCGCACGGCAGGGTGGAGACGACGGTCGCCCAGAGCGTCAACTTCTCGAACCAGCAGCAGTTCCTCGTCGGGGCGACCCAGTACGTCCAGAACATCACCCAGGGGACGACGATCGACTCGGGGGCGGGAAGCTCGCTCGCTTTGGCGGCCCAGCACTTCTCCTATCCGCTGAGCCTGAAGATCTCGATCGTCGCCAACGCCGACGGCTCGAGCGCGCAGACGACGACCTCGGACCAGCGTTTCGACAGCCAGACGGTGGAAGCCGGAAGCGGCCTCCCCTTCCTGGGGACCCTGGACGTCCACGTCGCCTCGGCCGACACGCTCCTCTTCGACGCCTCGGGGAACAATACGGGCTTCGCCAACCGGACGAGCTCGGAGGACTACTATTCGCTCTCGACCGACGGCTGCTACAGCCGCTCGATCACCTCGGCGGACGGTCTGCTCTCCACGGTGACCGACGGCAAGGGCTGCGGCCTCTTCCATTAAGCTTGTCTGCAAAGAGCGGCTCCGCGCTCCCGGGCTCGGGGCCGCCTCTTCCGCTCCACTCTTGTAAAGGAGATCTGACTTGACCCCCACCGCCTCCTCTCCCGAAGCGCGCCTGGCGGAGCTCGGCATCGAGCTCGGCCTCCCGACCCCACCGATCGCCAACTTCGTCCTCACCCGGCGGATGGGGAACGCCCTCTACGTCTCCGGCCACGCCTCCCTCCGGCCGGGAGCGGCCCTCCAGGGCAAAGTCGGCCACGACGTCTCGACCGAGCAGGCGAAGCAGGCTGCCCGCGACGTCATGATCGACATGCTGGCGAGCGTCCGCGCGGCCCTCGGAACGCTCGACAACGTCGTCGCCGTCGTCAAGCTCCTCGGCCTCGTCCAGAGCGCCGCCGACTTCACCGCCCAGCCGGCGGTGATCAACGGCGCCTCGGACCTCCTCGTCGACGTCTTCGGCGCCGAGATCGGCAAGCACGCCAGGTCGGCGGTCGGCGTGGCGCAGCTGCCGAACAATGCTGCGGTGGAGATCGAGATGATTCTTGAGGTGCGGTGAGGGTGCCTCCCCTACGGGCAACTCGCGAAAGCCGACGTATCCGTAATCGCCGGGGAGGTCCGTCCGAGGGGATTCGTGTAGTGGACGACTTGGCCGCTCTGGGTGTCGGTCACCGCCAGGTCGTAGCCGACGTTGGTCGTGGCGGCGGAGAAGACCCAGTAGCGCTGGTTGAGCGAGCAGCCGTCGATCACCTTGAGCATCAGCTCCCAGTTGTCGGGGCTGAAGAACCAGAAGAGTCCCGAGCCGTCGTTGGCACAGGCGGCGACCTGGCCGGGGCCGGTGTTGCCCTGCGGATCGGTCCAGGTGACTTCCACCTTGAAGCGGCCGCCCACGAGGCAGAGGGTCGTCGGGCCGGGCTGGCAGGCGGGCGGCGGCGGCACGACGACGACCGCTGGCGCGTAGGTCTTTCCCACCAGGAAGGCAAAGCCGTCGATCATCGACTGGACGGGCCAGGTGTTGTGGCCGTAGTTGGCCTGGATGTCCTCCTGCCAGGGGATCTGGAGCCGATCCCACTGCGCGCGGAGCGCCGCCTCGTCGCCTCCCGTGTAGTTCGGATCGGTCGTCCCGTAGTACATCCGGATGGGCGCCCGGTAGCTCGGATCGGCCACGGCGGGGACCGGGTAGTCCGGCGCGGAGAGGGTGAAGACGGCGCTGTACTTGGAGATATTGGTGTAGGCGAGGAGATAGGCGTAGGCGCCGCCGGCCGAGTGGCCGGCGATCGAGATCCGGGAAACGTCGACGGGGAGCTCCTGCTCGACGACCTGGAGAGCCTCGGCGACGATCTGGTCGTCCGGCCCGATCCCCCAGCCGATGGAGCTCGACGACTTGGGGAGCACGACGACCGCCTTTGCGGCGTCCGCCGCGTCGCGCACGAACTCCTCGTAGTTCTCGGGCGCTCCGCCGGCCCCATGGAGGAAGAGAATCACCGGCAGCGGCGCGGCCGGGTTGGCCCCCGCCGGCAGGTAGCGCTGCAGGTAGGAGCCGGTCGTGGGGAGGTCCAGCCGTTCCCAACCGGCGACTGGAGGGGTCGCCGCAAGGGCGGGGACGGCGGTGGGCAGCAGGAGCGCGAGGATCAGGATGTTTCTGCTAAGCAAGAGATTCCCCACAGGTTTCGCGGAGCACTTCGAGGAACGGACGTCCCTGGGATTCGAGCCGGTTTTCTAGCTTTTCGGTGCAGTCGCAGTCCGAGCAGGCCCAGGGCTCCTCGCCCGAGAGGTCGCGGCAGCGGCTGCGGTGGTGGGCGTCCTGCACCCGGACGAGATCGAAGTACTCCTCCCAGTAGGGACGCTCCTCGTCGAGCGGCTCGTAGCAGAAGCAGACCTCGACCCAGCGGAGGGTCCCGTCGCCGGCATCGCCGGCATCGCCGACATTGCCGACATTGCCGGCATTGCCCGTCAGTCGGGCCTCGGCCATGTTGCGCAGGTACTCGCCGCCGGCCACGGAGCCGCGGCCGAGGGTGCCGTCCTCGATCGCCCGGAGGAGAGCCTGCTCCCGGCCGGGACGCACGCGGGCGGTCACCAGATAACGCATACCCCTGGGAACAGCGGACCGGGGAAGGGGATTCCAGACCCTCTCTTCCCCTATGGTAACCTGGGGTGTTCGAAGAGGAAGGAACGGAGACTATGCCAGCCCAGGAGTACGCCGTCGTCAGCCGGGACGTAAAAGCGGTCGAGATCCCTCAAGGGACCCCCACCCTCTTGCCGACCGGCACCCACGTCCGCATCACCCAGTCTCTAGGCGGGAGCTACACCGTGGTCACCGACGCGGGGCAGCTCGTCCGCATCGAGGCGCGGGACGCGGATTCGATCGGCAAGGAGATTCCCGCCGGACCCGCCGATTCTGAGATCGCCGAGACCGGGGAGGCCGCGGGGCCGCTCGAGGACCAAATCTGGACTCAGCTCAAGACCTGCTTCGACCCCGAGATCCCGGTCAACATCGTCGATCTGGGGCTCGTCTACAGCTGTGACGTGACCGCGATGCCTGCGGGGGGCAACAAGGTCGACATCAAGATGACCTTGACCGCCCCCGGCTGCGGCATGGGTCCCGTCCTCGCCCAGGACGTCAAGACCAAGGTCGAGTCGATCCCCGGAGTCGAGCAGGCCGACATCGAGGTCGTCTGGGACCCGCAGTGGAACCAGAACATGATGAGCGAGGCGGCGCGGCTGCAGCTCGGGTTCTTCTAGTGTAGCGAAGCGCTTCTTACGGTAGGTTCGCGCCGACCTTTCCTAGCGTCATCCTGGAGGGAGCCCTAGCGACTGAAGGATCTGCGCGGCGGAAGGCTCCCATCCCCTAGATCCTTCGCTCCGCTCCAGGATGACACGCCTCCAGGGAGTGGATTGGCGACTCTTTGGGTATCCGCTCTAAAGGTACTGGATTTCTGACCCACTACACTAGGACCGCTTCTCCGCCATCTCCGCCGGAATGGCCGGCGGCATCGCGGACGACACCGCCATGAGCGGCACCGGCGCCCGCCTCCCCAGCGAGTTCTTGAGCGCCAGGCGGACGTTGTCGAGCTCGGCGTAGAGCCAGAGCTTCAAGCCCTTGGCGGCCATGCGGACCGGGGCGGTCTTGAGGTCGAAGAGGACCCTCACCCGCCGGCCGTCGTTGCGGAGCCCCTCTTCCCCGGCCCGGCGGCGCGCCAGGGCGATCGCTTTCATCCGCCGGTTGGCGAGCTGCAGCATGTGGTAGGAGAAAAAGGCCGGCTTCGGGCCGAGGACCGGCATCCAGTGGAAGCGGCCGTAGAGCTTGTAGGCAGGAATGACGACGAAGATGTAGTACTGCGCGGTGTCGAGGAGAGTCGTGGCGGAGAGCAGGTCGTGCTCTCCCATGTAGAAGTACTTGTCCTTGAAGATGCCGCGGAAGAAGCGGTGGTAGGAGCGCAGGAAGGTCCGGTTGTGCTCGGCGGCAAGCTCGGCGATCGCCGAGCCGCCCTTCCCCGCCGCGTCGGCCTTGACGATCTCGACCGTCGCCTCGACGCTGAAGCTCACATGGTCGAGCCCGGGCGAATAGTAGGGATCGAGGAAGGCCGCCGCGTCCCCCAGGAGCGCCCAGCCGCTCCCCATGTACTGCCGGGTCACATAGGCCAAGTGCGCGTAGGAGTGGAGATCCTCGCTCCGCACGGTCGCTCCTTCCAGGAGCTCGGCCAGAGCGGGGATGGCTTTCAAGAAGGCGAGGTACTCCGCCTCGCGGTCCTTCGCCCGCACCTCGTGGAGCGCGTGCATCCGCTTGTCGAAGACGATCCCGATGCTCGTCTCGCCGTTCCCCAGGGGGATGACCCAGACCCAGTAGCCGAAGCCCATGTAGTGGTTGGTCGCCAGGCGGCGCGAGGTGACGTTGCCGCGGGAGAAGGAGAGCGGCCCGCGGGCGGCCACGTCGTCCAGGTGGCGGACGTTTTTCCAGCGGCACCAGATGGCCGCCGTCGGGTGCTCCTCGTTGCGATCGATGAGCCCCAGGCGCCGGCCGAGGAAGGTGGCGCGGCCGGTGGCGTCCAGGAGCCAGCGGCAGGCGACCGTCCGCGGTTCCTCCCCATCCTGCTCGATCTTCACCCGGTGCTCCCGCCTCCCCAGCTCCCCCAGCTCGACGTCGACCGCCCGCGCCGGCCGCCAGAGCTCGGCGCCCTCGGCCACGGCGGTCGCCAGGAGGTGCTCGTCCAGGGTGTCGCGACGGAGCTGGAAGGAGGGAACGGTGCTCCGCTGGTAGGCGCCGGTCTCGCTCGCCTCGGCGTGGGAGTGGACCTTGTCGTTCTTGAACCAATAGCGCAGGCCCTCCTTGGGGAGGTGCTCGCGCTCCAGGTGCTCCCACTGGGCGAGGCGGCGGGTCAAGAACATGCCCGACATCTCGGTCGTCGCCTCCCCCACCTTGGCATCGAAGGCGACCGCGCGCTCGACGACGAGGACGGAGAGCGCGGGGAGATCGCGGCGCAGGAGGATCGCCGCCGCCGCACCGGCGACCGCGCCGCCCAGGACGACGACGTCGTAGCGCGCGGTGGGCTCTTCGAGGCCCGGCTCCATGCTGGGGGAAGAAGAAGGGGAAGCGGGGTCGGCCATCATCTTGGAACCTTTGTCGGAATCTCCCGGTGAGACTTCAACGGGGAGAAACTTAGCACGGGGAGCCCGGTCGAAGGGCTCCCCGGCGGAGGATGGCCGCTGCGGCTGCTGGGCCGGTCGGATCGTCAGGGGTTGACGATCGTATGGCCGGGCTTCCGGGGCGGGTCGTTTCGGGGCCGCTCCTCGACCTTGGGGTTGTTCTCGTACTCCGGCGACAGCTGCGCGTTGATCGCCGCCCACTCCGGCGACTCGGCCTCGTTGTCGACGATCGCCCCGATCGGGCACTCGGGCAGGCAGAGACCGCAGTCGATGCACACCTCGGGCAGGATGACCATGAACTCTTCGCCCTGGTAGTCCCCCGGCTTGATGCAGTCGACCGGGCAGACCGACACGCAGGTCGCATAGCGTTCCCCGAGGCATATATCGGTGATCACGTACGTCATGAGCTGACTCCCTCCCGCCGACGATCGGCGATTGATGTAGAGCGGTTGATTTCGCGCGGCAGAGTATAGCAAGCCGAGCCGCGGGGAGGGAGCCCCCAACCCGCCAGTCTCAGCCGGAGCCATTTTAATGCGAGAATGAAGACCGAGGAGGCTTCACGTGTACCAGAACGCAACCGGCGACCTCGACGGCATCACCTTCGATCCCAGGATCATGGGCGGCCGGGCCTGTATCCGGAGCATGAGGATCACCGTCGCCCTCGTGGTCAACCTCGTCGCCAACGGGATGACTTCCGAGGTGATCCGCGAGGAGTACCCCCTCCTGGAGCCGGACGACATCCGCCAGGCGCTCCAGTACGCGGCCGCTCTCGCCAGCGAAGAACTCTATCCCCTTACCTTTGCCGCCCATAGGCGCTAACTTAAGCGCTTCGGGGGCGTGCCGCACGAGGCCCGAAGAGTGGTGAATCTCGGCCGTAGGGCCTTCTACGGCGCCCCGATCTCGGGTCCCTCCCCCCTGGGCGGGGTGGTGGGTGGGGATGGGGGGAGGACAGGAGGGGGGTGGATTCTCGCCACGACCTCTCGGTCTCTCCGGAGAAGGGGAGGGCGCAGGCGCGGGCCGGCCAGAGCTAAGGAATTACGGCCTTTCAGGCCTGAAGCCACAACGCCACGATACCTCTAGCGCCGAACGTTCGACATGAGCGGCAGACCCAAGGCTGCGAAGCAGGCTCTGGGATGTCCCTCGATGGAGCGGGTTAGAGGTCATGGTTGCAGTGACTCGGCCGGGAACCAATGAAGCTGACCTAGGAAGCTGAGCAAGCAGGGTACAACGTCGCTTGACTCGACGGTTCGGTGCCACTGCTTTTCTTTCTCCCACGTGTCGAAGTAGCGGAACTCGACGCGACCGTCACGCAATGGAGAGACTCTCAAGTATGGGCCGTCGTAGGGATACGTGACCTCGGTCTGTGTGACGCAGAGATCGAACATTGACGTCCACGCGTAGAGGCCCTTGGACAAAGGCCCGTTCGCAATGCGCTTGGCTAGAACAAGCATTGCCTGAATCGCCGAATCGTTCCCGGTGTATTGCTCGTAGCGCACGACGATCTTGGGCCATGGCTGGTTCATCGCTCGCGACCTCTAACCTGGGTGTGAGCGACAGCGCGCATCCCCTGACTGTCTGCCTTGGCAGCACCAATCGGCTGTATGAAGATATCTGCCCACTGCGACCTGCGTCGAGCTATCTTCCTTGGTATGTTTAACTTGCGGGTACTTTACCCTTGTTCAGGATCAGCGTCAACGTTGGCGGTGCGTATGCCTTCGTCCTGGGTCTCAAGCGTTCGTCCGCATGCGTAAGGCCCCGGTGCTGTCCGTAGGGCTTCGTCGAGGCGAGAGGTTGTACCGGAGGGGGTGGCCTCCGGTACGACCTCCCCGGCGGTCGCCGCCACCCTACCCGGCGGCGTCCGCCGTCGAGATGGCGACAATCGCCACCCTACCCGCGATCACCTCCACCCAGGGTGGCAGCCGTCGCCACACTCCTCGCGGACACTGCCACACTGCTCGCGAGCACTGCAACCCAGGTCGGCGGTCATCGCCAGGGTGGCGGTCGTCGCCACCTTGCCCGTGGGTACTCCCGACAGGGGTGGCGATCCTCGCCACCTTGGCGGCGGACACCTCCGGACAGGTTGGAGGGACCCGCACCGAGGAGACTGTGCTGTACGGCCGAGGACATAGGTAACACTTCAGACCGGAGACATAGGTAACACTCCCGCAGGGAGTGGTTAATAAAGTAGCTGCCCGAGAGGGGGGCGGCGGCTCCGTAGGGAAGCCCGAAGGGCGACCGGAGGAGCCGCCGCCGAACAGCCGATTTAGCCATACAATTTGCGCTCTCGTTCATCGAACCGAGCCAGGCGGTGACTGCCGAAATACACCGCCCAAACCCCGTCGTCATACTCCTCGAGGCCGACGTGCTCGCCGCGCAGCGCCTCGGTGAGAAACAAGTATCCTCCTTGCCACTTGATCCCGCCACCTGATGAACGTAGCGCACCTCGTAGTGGCCCGGATAGTCGGGCTTCGGGAGGCGCTTGGGGTAGGGCCGGACCGCTCGCTGGTAGAGCTCGCTCGGAGTCTTCTGACCCAATGCCTCGTGGGGCCTCTGTTCGTTGTAGACATGGCGGAACTGATCGAAACGCTCTTGCTGAGAGGAGCCGTCGGCGGCCGGAGGACGGGCTGTTTCGGCCTTGAGAATGCGGTGCATCCGCTCGTGGCGGCCGTTCTGCTCGGGGTGCGCCGGAGCGATACGCTCCAGGCGAATGCCCAGCTTGAGCCAGCGCACCGACAGACGCGACAGACCGGCGATTGCCGACGAGGAGGCGAAGGGAGAGCCGTTGTCCGTACGCATCACCAGGGGCAACCCATACTCGCGGAACGCCCGTTCGTAGACCGGCCAGGCGTCCTCCCCCGACACCGACGGCAAGCCGTAGACGACGAGCACGAAGCGGCTGAAGGAGTCCACCACCGTCAGCGGGTAACACAAATGCCCATCCCCGGTCCGAAACTGCCCCTTGTAGTCGCTCGTCCAGACCTCGTTGGCCGTGGTGGCCTCGGTCCGAATGCGAACCGTGGACGCGGGGGGAGGGCGAGAGGAGCGCCGCCGCGACGGCACCACGAGACCCTCTCGCTTCAGGATCCCGCCGATCGTGCTCGCCGCTGGCCATGCCGTCTCGGGCTCATGTTTCAAGAGCCAGGCGGCAAGCTTGCGAGGGCCCCAACTCGGGTACTTGCGGCGAAGCGCCACCAGCCGCTCGGAGATCTCGGTCGAGGTTTCAGACGGGCTCAGATGCGGCGCTCGCGAACGGTCCTTCAGGCCCTCGGGTCCCTCTCGGGCAACTCGATCTGCCCACTTGTAGCCGGTCTTCCGGCTAATCCCGTGCCTCTCACAGAGCTCCGTCATCGTATACAGACAACTGTCGAATTCCGCAACAAATCGGCATCGGCTCATCTGGTTGTTCTCGCTCCAAGGCATTCGGGCATCCCCCTTTGCTACCCGAATACTCCCTTGCGGAACTGTTACCCATGTCTCCGGTCCAAATTGTTACCTATGTCTCCGGTCTGTACCTGCGGAGGCCACCCCCCTCCTGTCCTCCCCCCATCCCCACCCACCACCCCGCCCAGGGGGGAGGAACCCTTCGTCGAAGGACCTCGTGGAGAGGAAAAACAGCCCGCGGTGCGTTCCTCCTGTCTGGAGGGATGGGAGGCGCCCTTCGTCGAGAGGGACTTTCGGATCGGCAAGGTGGCTTGCACTGCGTCCCTCCCCCCTGGGCGGGGTGTCGGGTGGGGGGAGGATAGGAGGGGGATGGCCTCCGGTACGACCTTTCCTGCCGCGCAGGCTCCTACCGGAAGAAGATCGGGTATCCCTCCGGGTCTCCCTCGTGCATCATCTCGTAGACGGTCTCGACGATCTGCTCGCGGTTGGGCTTCGAGAAGTAGTCGCCGTCCGAGCCGTAGGCGGGACGGTGGGCCTGGGCGGACAGGGTGCGGGGCGGGGCGTCGAGCCAGGCGTAGCCGCCCTGGACCTCCAGAACCTGCTGCAGCATGTAGGCCGTGGCGCCGCCGGGGACGTCCTCGTCCAGGAAGAGGACGCGGTTGGTCTTCTGGAGCGATTGGGCGATCCTCCCCTGGAGGTCGAAGGGGAGGAGGGTCTGGACGTCGATCAGCTCGATCTCGATCCCCATCCGGGCGAGGAGGTCCGCCGCTTCTAAGGCGATGCGGCAGAGGGCGCCGTAGGTGACGACCGTCACGTCCGCGCCGGGGCGGAGCACCTCCGGCACCCCGAGGGGCACGGCAAGCTCGCCGATGTTGGCCGGCAGCCTCTCTTTCAACCGGTAGGCGTTCAGCACCTCGACGACCAAGGCCGGGTCGTCCCCCTGAAGGAGAGTGTTGTAGAAGCCGGCCGCCTGGGTCATGTCGCGCGGTACGCAGACGTAGATCCCGCGCACCATGTTCAGGATCCCCGCCATCGGTGAGCCGGAGTGCCAGATCCCCTCCAGGCGATGGCCGCGGGTGCGGATCACGACCGGCGCCATCTGTTGGCCGTGGGTGCGGTAGCGGAGGCACGCCAGGTCGTCGGAAAGAATCTGCAAGGCGTAGAGGACGTAGTCCAGATACTGAATCTCGGCGAGCGGCCGCAGGCCGCGGAGCGCCATGCCGATCGCCTGGCCGAGGATCGTCGCCTCGCGGATGCCGGCGTCGGAAACCCGGAGCGGTCCGTATTTGGCCTGGAGGCCGGCGAAACCCTGGTTGACGTCGCCCAGCTGGCCGAGATCCTCCCCCATGGCGATGAATTCCGGCATCCGGGCGAGCGCCGCGTCGAAGCAGGCGGTCAGGATCTCGAAGCCGTTCAGGACCGCCGAGTCCTCCCGGTAGACCGCGGGGACGGCCGGCACCCGCAGGGCGGCCTTCGGGGTGGCGCTGTGGAGATGCGAGCTGTAGCGCTCGCGGTTCACCGCCTCCTCTTCGCGCTTCCAGGCGAGGAGCTCCCGCCGTCCGGGCGGATCGGCGTCCCAGGTGGCGAGCAGGGCGGCCTCGGTCGCCGCCAGGAGGTCGCGGCGCTGCGAAGGCTCGTTCTGCACCTCGAGCCGGGCGCGGATCTGCTCGACCTCGTGATCCGGGGCAGTCGGGCCCGCGGCCTGGGCGATCTGGCTGAGGAGGGCGAGAACCTGCCGCTTCTCGGCCTCGATCGGGGCGCGGAACTCCTCCCAGGCGCGGTCGCGGCACTCCCGCACCCGCTCCCGGGCCTCGTTCTCGATGGCGTCGAGCTCGGAGGCGTCGGCCAGACCGTCGGCCAGAATCCACTCGCGCATCCGGGGCAGGCAGTCGTACTCGACCTCCCAGGCGAGGCGCTCCGGCTTCTTGTAGCGCTTGTGCTCGCCGGAGGTCGAGTGCCCCTGCGGCTGGGTGACCTCGACGACGTGGACGATGGCCGGCACGTGCTCGGCGCGGACCCGCTCCGCGAGCTCCCGGTAGGTCAGGGCGAGGGTCGGGTAGTCCCAGCCGCGGACGGTGCGGAGCTCATAGCCCTGGAGCTCTCCCGGGTTCCGGCGGAATCCGGAGAGGAGGGTCGACAGGTCGCCCTTGGTGATTTGAAGCTCGTTGGGGACCGAAATACCGTAGCCATCGTCCCAGATCGAGAGCAGCATGGGCACCCGGAGGACCCCGGCGGCGTTGACCGCCTCCCAGAAGATCCCCTCGGCGCAGCTGGCGTTGCCGATCGTGCCCCAGGCGATCTCGTCGCCCTGTCGGGAGAACCCGGAGAAACGCTCCGCGGAGAGCTCCGGCAGCTCGCGGAAGAGCCGCGAGGCGTAGGCGAGCCCCAGCAGGCGCGGCATCTGGGCGCCGGTGGGAGAGACGTCGGACGACGAGTTGTAGCGCGCGGTCAGGTCGAGGAAGCGGCCCGCCTCGTCGACCAAGGGGGTGGCGAAATGCGCCGTCATCGAGCGGCCGGCCGAGCAGGGCTCGCGGTGGACGTCGGGGTCGGCGTAGAGCTGGGCGAAGAACTGCTCCAGGGTCAAGGCCCCGAGCGCCAGCATGAACGTCTGGTCGCGGTAGTAGCCGGAACGGAAGTCGCCCTGACGGAAGGCGCGCGCCAGGGCCACCTGGGCGACCTCCTTGCCGTCGCCGAAGATGCCGAACTTGGCCTTGCCGGAGAACACCTCGCGGCGGCCGAAGAGGCTCGCCTGCCGGCTCTCCCAGGCGACTCGGTAGTCGGCGAGGACGGTCTCGCGCGGGAACGGCATGGCCGCTCCCTCTGTACCTTTAGGGGGGCCCTCCGGCGAAGCCGCCAGAGCGGGGGTGAAAAGCGCCACTTGGGATGTCCTCCTGGAACAGGCTTCTGGAACAGGCTTCTGGAACAGGCCACGGGGTTTTAGCCGCGGAATGCGGCGCAATGGTAGCATGTAGCTCCATTCGGTTAGGACGAGGCTGCCGGGACGGGCTTGGTGCCCGCCTGGGTGGAGGGAGTCCTGTCCGTCGCTCCGCCTTTTCCGTTGGAGCTTGAGGAGCGGCAGGCACCCTTTTGAAGCCTCGGCGAGGAGCCGGCCGATCGCCGGCCGGTTCCCCCGAAAACAGATCCATGGAAGAACGCCGCAGGCATCGCCGCTACGAGGTCAAGGGCCTCGCCGGGACACTCGCTGGCCGCCACCGATTCGCGGTGCTCACCGTGAGCCGCGGCGGTGTGCTGGCAGCCTCGTCCTTCGAGCCGCCCGTGGGCCACGTCTTCGACGTCGAGCTGCCGCTCGGGAGCGAGACGTTCCGCTCCTCGGCGCGGATCGTCTTCGTCGGCGAGGACCGGGGGGCACCCCGTAGCCATCGATACCGGTTCGGCCTCGCCTTCACCGTGGAATCCGAAGAGGACGCAGCGCTCCTCGACGGCTTCATCCGGCGCGAGCTCGAGGCCACGGCAGAAACGGAGTCAGCTTGACACGCAGAATGCTCATCAACGCGCAGCGCCCCGAGGAGCTCCGGGTCGCCATCGTCAGCGGGACGGTGCTCGAGAGCTTCCAGGTGGACGTCGCCGAATCGGGCCTCACCCGCGGCAACATCTACCGCGGGACGATCGCCAGCATCCAACCTTCCTTGAACGCCGCCTTCATCGACTATGGCACCGAGCGCCACGGGTTCCTGTCGATCCAGGACGTCGTCCCGCAGGCCTACTACCACGATCCCGCCGGGGGACACCCGAAGATCGACGAGGTGCTCGACCGCGGCAAGCCGATCGTCGTCCAGGTCTCGAAGGACTCCGTCGGCACCAAGGGCGCCGTCCTGACGACCAACCTCTCGCTCGCCGGCCGCTATCTGGTGCTCACCCCCTTCGACGACACCCGCGGGGTGTCGCGCAAGGTCGAGGACGACGAGACCCGCAAGAAGCTCAAGAGCCAGGCGGCGAAGCTCGCCCTTCCCGACGGCTGCGGCGTCATCGTCCGCACCAACGCCCTCGCCCAGACCAAAGTCACCCTGTCGCGCGACCTGGCCGCTCTCCTCCGCCTCTGGAAGCGGGTGATGACCGAGGCCACCCACGGCCGTGGCACCCGCCTCCTCTACAGCGACCAGGATCTCCTGGTCCAGGCCCTCCGCGACCACCTGGAAGCGTCGATCGAGGAGGTCCTGGTCGACGACGACGACGCCTACGAGCGGGCCTACGGCTACATGCAGGCGTTCATGCCGCGCGGCAAGACCCAGCTGATCCGTTACGCCGAGCGCCTCCCCCTCTTCAGCCGCTACGAGGTCGAGGGACAGATCGACCGCATGCACGAGCGGAAGGTCCCCCTCCCCTCGGGAGGCTCGATCGTCATCGACCCCACCGAGGCGCTGACGGCGATCGACGTCAACTCCGGCCGTTCGACCCGCGCCGCCACCCAGGAGGACACCGCCCTCAACACCAACCTGGAGGCCGCCAAGGAGGTCGCGAGGCAGCTCCGCATGCGGGACATCGGCGGTCTCGTCGTCGTCGACTTCATCGACATGCGGGCGAGCCGCAGCCAGCGGAAGGTCGAGAAGCTGCTGAAGGACGCCATGAAGGACGACAAGGCGCGCTCCTCGGTGGGCCGGATCTCGGAGAACGGCCTCCTGGAGATCAACCGCCAGCGCATCCGCCAGGCGCTCGCCGTCCGCACCCATCGCCCCTGCCCCACCTGCGCCGGCCTGGGGAGCATTGCGAGCTCGGAGATGGTGGGCCTGAACGTGCTGCGTCGGATCGAGGCCCGCGCCGCCTCCGGGCTCATCGAGGGGGTCCGCATCAGTCTCCATCCCGAGCTCGCCGACGCCCTCCAGAACGGCCGCCGCCAGGAGCTCGCCGAGCTCGAACGGGAGTTCGACATCAAGATCGAGATCCTCGCCACCCCCGGCCTCCACCGGGCGGAGGAGAAGGTCGAGTGGCTCTATCGAGAGAAACCCGCCGCCCCCAAGCCGGCGCGCCCCCAGCGCGCCGAGCGCCCGGTGCTCCGCGCCGCGGATCTCGCGACCGCCTCGGTGCGCGAGTTGCCGGTCCTCGAACCCGAGGAGGATTTCGAGGACGAGGACGACGAGGACGATACCGAGGGCACGACCGGCACCTCCCAAGGAGAAACGGGAGAGGGCGGCAACAAACGCAAGCGCCGCCGCAAGCGCAAGAAGGGGAAAGGCGCCGGGGAAGGCGCGCCGGCCGCGGCACCCGAGCGGCAGGAACGACCCGAGCGACGGGAGAGACAGCCGAGGCAGGACCGCCAGCCGCGAGCAGCGGGAGGGGGCCGGCAGCCGCGCCAGGCACGGACCCCGCGTCCTGTTCCCGCCGAGGGAGCGGGCGTCGCTCTCCCGCCCCTCCCGGACGACTTCGGCAATCGGGTCGATCCCAACGCCGCCCACGTCCAAACCGCCGCGATGCCCCATGAGGCCGGCCCCGAAGGGGGCGGACCGCGCAAGAAGCGGCGCAGCCGGCGGCGGCGGGGGAAGAAGCCGGGCGGTGGAGCGGGGACCGGCGGGGAGGGTGGGGCCGGAAGCGAGAACGGGGGGGGCGGCGGTGGAGACTTTTCGTCGATCCCCGACTTCGGCGGCTTCGAGGACTAAAGCCTCCCAAACCCAAAACGCAAGGCGCGCTCCCGGTCCCGGGGGCGTGCCTCCATGTTTTCCCTGGGACCGCCTCTTCGATTGGAGGTCAGGGCTGACGGATACAACGGTCCAGGTCGTCTACTGGGCAGCGGTGAGGTAAACTTTGGCACATGTCCTACCCCCTCGTTCGGCCCCATCTCACCTACGAGGAACTCTCCCGGCTTCCCGCCGATGGCCACCGCTACGAGCTTTTCGACGGGGAAGCCTACATGTGCCCTTCGCCCACCTCGCGCCACCAGAGAGTCCTCGGCAGACTCCACCTCGTATTCGGAGCCGGCATTCCCGAGGGCGCGGAAGTCTTCATCGCTCCGTTGGACATCGTCCTGTCCCCCTCGACGGCGCTCCAGCCGGACCTCTTGGTGGTCCTCCCGAAGAACGCCAGGATCGTGCGCGACGTGATCCGGGGCGTGCCGGATCTCGTCGTGGAGGTGCTCTCCCCCTCCACCGCCGCGATCGATCGCGGTCTCAAGATGGAGACCTACGCTCGCCACGGCGTGCCCGAGTACTGGATCGCCGACCCGGAGAAGGAGCAGTTCGAGGTCTATCGCCTCGATCGAAAGGCCGTCGCCTACCGCCTTGGCGGGATCTATCGGCGCGGGGACAAGGTGACGACGACGCTTCTGCCTGGACTGGAGGTCAATGTGGCGGGAATCTTCAGGGAGTGACGAGCGGCCAGTAAGTCCCTTAAGCTGAGAGTCTGGTCATGGCTTGTTCGAAGACCCTCAGGACGGAACGTTCGTCCAGCGCGAGTTCCTGCCAGTCGCGGCTCAAAAGGTCTTCTAAAAGCGGTATGGGTGAAAGCGGAGACTTGAGCACGTCTGCCCATTCCTGTTCTGTCTGCGCGCGTAAGGCCCCGGTTAAGCTTCTTGCGACCACTCCTGGCTCTCTCAATATCTTTAACGCTGCTTCCAGTTCTCTGCGCTGCCCAACGCTGGGGGCAAGATCGGGATGGATATGCGCGAGTGCCTGGAGGTTCAAGAATGAGATGGACAGAAAGTAGAAGCTTTTCTTGTCTTCGGCTTTTGTGAAAAATCTTCCCCACCGAGCCCGATCCAGAGCCAGGTTCCGATCCCGAGCCCGCTCCAGATCCCGGTCCAGAGCCAGATCCCACTGGCCCGCCGGTCCTCTTGGTTTCGATCTCCCAACCGACCGCGACGGTATTCACGAAGTTCTTGAGCTTCCGCGGGTTGGGCTCGACGAGCCGAGCGACACTCTTCGCGGCCTCGGCGACCGAAGTCCCGTTCAGCGTCTCCCCCACCCCGGTCGCCCGGAAGAGCGCCTCGATAAAGGCCACGGAAGTCGCGGGAACCGGGACGTGGACGGTCGCCTGGAAGAGCTTTTCGAGATACTCCTGGCCCTCCTCTGGGTTCTTGTGCGGGAGCACCGTGCAGACCGCCCGGCGAGCGGCCGCACCGTCCATCCCGAAGACGAAGATGCAGTAGCGGGTCTGCAAGTAGAGCTTGATCGACTCGAGGAGCTTCACCGTCTGCTGCTGCGAGCAGCGGTCGAGATCGTCTACGAAGATGACCAGCCGCCGGAGGGCGACGCTATCGCCATCAGCTTCGGACCACCCTGAAAGGCGGAGAAGGCGCCGAGCAAATCGCCCAGGATCGTCAAACCGGCCTCGACCGCGATCTGCGAGAGCTTGTTCGCGAATCGCCCGAACTGCACCAGGTAGGTGAACTGCCCCCGCAACTCTTGCAGGAGCGCAACGACCGGCATCTCCAGGTCCTGCTGCTGCCAGGGATTGAACCAGATGGGGACGATCGAGATCCGCTTGGGGAGCTCGCGGTGCTCGGTGACAGGAAGTTGGGCCTTCATGATGCCTTCGATGAAGGAATCGGCTCCCTTCGCCAACCGGTCCCAGCCTCCCTCCAGGAGTTTGGGCAACTCCTTGGCGGGAGTCTGCGAGGTCTTGACCGTGGCTCCCAGGGCCTCTCCGCCGACACGGGCCATGGCATAGCGCATGAGGCTGGTCTTCCCCGAGCCCCACTTCCCCTGGACGCAAACCGCATACGGCGGCTGGCAGGTGAGGATCAGCCGGGCGAGCCCCTCGCCGGCCGCCTCCATCCCCAGACGATCGAGGTCGAGAGTCCAGTAGTCGTTGGAGGACATCTACAACCAGTTTATCAAGATGCCCGGCGGCGCGTCTTTTGAACTGGCACTCCGGCCCCGTCGGCCGGCGGTATACTGCCGTATACCGAAGCCGGCGGGGACGCCAGCGGTCCCAGGGAGACAGCCGGTCGCGCGGTCTGCACGAGCGGCGGATCGGGCTCTCCAGGTCACGACGAATGCTTACGGGAGGCAACGAACGCTTCCTCACGTGGCGCAAGCCTTCGTCCACGTGTCTCAAGCCTTGGTCGTGGCGCGCAGGCCTTCGTCACGTGCCTCAAGCCTTCGTCGTGACGGATAAGCGTTCGTCCATGTAGCGCATGCCTTCATCCCATTTCGCAAGGCCTGGTCGTGACGCGCACGCCCTCATCGTCATCCGTAGAGCCTCATCCTGGCCCGCGGACCCGTAAACCCGGCTGGTGAGGCCCGGTCCCGGTGCTCGGCGAAGCTCTCCATACACAAAAAAAGATTCCGCGCACGTGGTGAGGCTTCCTCAAGGCTCGGCGAAGCTCTCCCGGCCCTCGGCGAAGCTTTCCCGGGGCTGGGTGAAGTTCTCCCGGGGCTGGGCGAGGCTCTCCCAGCCCTCGGCGAAGCTTTCCCGGCGCCCGGCGAGAGTTTCCCTACACACAGAGAAGATTTCTCTACACACAACGAAGCTCCGGAGGTCCAAGCTCCGGCTTTCCCCGTGGAGAGCTCCCCTCGAGGCCACGGCAGAAACGGAGTCAGCTTGACATCGCCACAACGTCCCCGCTGTTCTTCTTGTCCCCCAACACTCCCTCGACATAGAGCATCCGGATGCCGACCAGGAGCGCGGCCAGGAGAGGTACCGCCACGACGAGCCCGAGAAAACCGAAGACGAAGGCGAGGACGGCCTGGGCGAGGAGGGTGAGGACCGGTGGGATGTCCACCCCTTCCTTCATGAGGATGGGGATGAGCAGGTGCCCCTCGATCATCTGGATCGCCGTATAGACGAAGACGACGAGGAGCGCCTTCTGGGGAGAGTCGAGGAAGCCCATCGCGATCGCCGGGACCGCCGAAAGGATCGGGCCGATCGTGGGAACGAATTCGCAGAGGCCGGCGATCACCGCGAGCGACAGGGCGGCCTTGACCCCGATGACGCTCAAGGCGATCCACCAGATGACTCCGATTGAAAGCATGGCGATGAACTGGGTGAGGAGCCACTTGCGGAGCGCCGTGCCCACTGCCGCCAGAACCTCGACGGCGCGCTCCCGCGCCGCATGCGGAACGAGGGCCAGGAGCCCGCCGTGATAGACCTCGGGCTCGGCGCCGACATAGATGGCGATGAAGGTGATGAGCAGGAGCCCCGCCAGAACCTCCAGGGTCGAGGAGAGGAAGGGGAAGAGATAGTGGCTGACCGTCCCCAGCTGGTGGGTGAGGGCGGTGCGCAGTGGGGAGCCCTTCGCCGGCGTCCCCGGACGCGGGCTCGCCGGGTTGGGCGGCGCCGCTGTCGGAGCCGCCGGAACCTTCGCTGTCGCCGATGCCGCCGATGCCGCCGATGTCGCCGATGCCGCCGGAGCCTTCGATGCCCCCGGAGCCTTCGATGGCACCGGAGCCGGACCGGCCGCCGGAGCCGGCACTCCGCCACCGGCGCCGCGGAGCATTTGCCCCACGATGCCGTCGCCGTGCTGGGCGACCCACCCCTCGACCTTGTCCGTCGCTTCCGGCAGCCGGGTGCGAAGCTCGCGGAACTGCGCCGAGAGCTTGGGCGCCGAAACGGCGAAGATCCCGTAGAGCAGGGCATAGGCACCGAAGACGAGGATCGCCGCCCCGAGACCGCGCGGGATGTGGAGACGCTGGAGATACCCGGCGCCGCGGGCGACCGCGAGGCCGAAGAGGAGACCCAGGAAGGCGGTCAGGAAAAGGACGTGCGCCAGCCAGAGCAGCTGGAGGGTGAAGTAGAGGCCGAAGACGAGGGCCGTGGCCCGCAGGACGTCCGCGCTCCGCCAACCGGGCTGCCGGTGGGGAACGGACGGGACGACAGCGGGCGCAGGCGCTTCCACCGGCGCTCCGGCGGAGATCTCCGGCGCCGCTTCCTCGCGGCCCGCGTGGCGCGACGACCGCCTGGAGAAGAGGGACACGCCGGGAGTTTAAAGCAAGAAAGGTGCCCGCAAAGGAGCTCCCCGCTAGGGCGCCGGGCTCCAGAGCGAGCGGACCTCTCCGAAGTGGGTGTGCACCCACTCGTCCGAGAAGAGGGTCGCGAGATAGCGCTCGCCGCGATCGGGCAGGATGGCCGCCACCCGGGCGCCCGGGGGGAAACTCGCGCGCCGGGCCTCGACGGCCGCCATCACCCCGCCCGAGGAGCCACCGGCGAAGATCGCCTCGCGGTCCATCAATCGGCGGCAGCCGACGACGCAATCGAGGTCGCTGACCAGCAGGAAGTCGTCGATGAGGGCGATCTCGCAGAGCGGCGGCCGCATACCGGCCCCGAGACCGGGGATCATCCGCTTGCCCGGAACCTGACCGAAAATGAGGCTCCCTTGGGAGTCGACGGCGATCACCCGCGTCTTCATGCCGTGATCGCGCACGTACTCGGAGCAGCCGCGCAACGTGCCGCAGGTGCTCGTGGGAATGAAGAGAAAGTCGACCTTGCCTTCCAAGGCGGTCGCCACCTCGTGCATGGTGGAGTGGTAGTGGGAGCCCGAGTTGTGGAGGTTCGCGTACTGGTTCGGCCAGAAGGAGCCCGGAATTTGGCCGAGCAACACCTGGACGCGCTGGAGCCGCGCCTGCAGGAGCTCCCCGGTCTCCGGGTCCGGCTCCGAGACGAGATCGATCTCCGCGCCGAAGGCTGCGAGAACCTGGAGGTTGGCCTTCGTCGTCTTGGTGTCGACCACGCAGATGAAACGCAGACCGTGATAGCGGCAGGCCTGGGCGAGACCGATCCCCATGTTGCCGGAGCTCGACTCGATCACCACCGTCCCGGCGCGGACGATGCCGGAGGCGAGGGCCTCTTCGAGGATTCTCGTCGCCGGCCGATCCTTGATGCTCCCCCCGGGGTTGAGCGCCTCGAGCTTGGCGTAGAGCTCGAAAGCGGCATCCGGGAAATAACGGCGCAGACGGATCAGGGGAGTTCCGCCTACCGCATCGAGGATTCCGTCGCAGAGACGGGAGGACATGGACGGCCCAGAGACGTCAAGAGTGGGGCGAGTCATGGCTTTCATTATGCCTTCAGTGCAGAGGTGGAGAAAAGCGGGACATCAAAGGATCAGTCCGAGCCCCCAGTAGCAGACCGCCGACACCGCGGCGGCGATCGGGATGGTCAGGACCCAGGCCCAGACGATGCGGCCGGCCACTCCCCATTTTACCGCGGAAAGACGCCGGGAGGCGCCGACGCCCACGATCGCGCCGGTGATCGTGTGGGTGGTCGACACCGGGATGCCCGCGAAGGTGGCGCCCAGGAGGGTGATGGCCCCCGCGGTCTCGGCGCAGAAGCCGCCGAAGGGCTGCAGCTTGGTGATCTTGGTCCCCATCGTCTTGACGATCCGCCAGCCGCCGAACATCGTCCCCAGGGCGATGGCCGCGTGGCTGATGAGGATGACCCAGAGCGGCACGTGAAAGTCCTTGAGCTTGCCGGATGCCACGAGGAGACCGGTGATGATCCCCATCGTCTTCTGGGCGTCGTTGCCGCCATGCCCCAGGCTGTAGAGGCCCGCCGAGACCAGTTGCAGACGGCGGAAGAGACGGTCGAGCTTCGACGGCCGCCAGCGGCGGAAGATCCAGGTGACGAGGATGGTGAGGCCGAGCCCGAGGACCATCCCGATCAAGGGAGCGAGGACGATGAAAAGGAGGGTTTTGACCCAGCCGCCGGGGACGATTGCCGCGAGCCCCGCCCGCGCCACCGCCGCCCCGGCGTAGCCGCCGATCAGGGCGTGGGAGGAGGAGACCGGCAGGCCATAATACCAGGTGACGAGGTTCCAGACGATGGCCCCCAGGAGTCCGGCGAGGATCACCTGGTGGGTGACGACTTTCAAGTCGATCATGCCGCTGCCGATCGTCTTGGCGACCGAGGTGCCGAGGACGAAGGCGGCCACGAAGTTGAAGAAGGCCGCCCAGAGGACCGCCTTCTGGGGCGCCAGGACGCGGGTCGAGACGACGGTCGCGATCGAGTTCGCGGCGTCGTGAAAGCCGTTCAGGAAGTCGAAGGCTAAGGCGACGACGATGATGAAGACGAGGATGCCGGAGCCAGGGGGCATGGCGGCGTGTCAGGAGTTCTTGACCAGGACGTTGCCCACCGCGTGCGTGAAGTCCTTGCACTCGTCGCAGGCGTCTTCTAACCCCTCGTAGACCTCTTTCCACTTGAGGATCTCCAGGGGATTCTTGCCGTTGCCCTTGAACAGGTCGGCGATCACCGTCCCGTAGAGGCGGTCGGCCTGATTCTCCAGCTCGGAGATGCGGACGATCGCCTCCTGGATTTTTTTCTCGTTGGCGAGGTCCCAGATGAGTCCCGTCATGCGGTCGATCACCTGGACCATCTCGACCAGGATGTCGGCGAACTGGCGGAGCGCCTCGGGCGACTCCTCCAGCTCGAAGAGGACGAGGTTGTGGGCCACCGCCTCCAGGTAGTCGAGGATGTCGTCGAGGTCGGTCGCCAGCTCGCGGATGTCCTCGCGGTCGAAAGGGGTGATGAAGGTCGAGTTGAGGGCGTCGAAGACCTGCCGCGTGATGCCGTCCCCGTCGTGCTCGACCGCTTTGAGCTCGACGTGCTTGACCCGGCGCTGCTCCAGGCTGACGGAGCTCGCGATGTCGACGAAGATCCGGGCCCCGCGAACGAGGTTCGCGGTGTCCTTGGCGAGGAGCTCGTGGAAGCGCTCCTCCTTCGGCATCAGCCATTTGATCAGGGCATCGACCCGCAAGCTCTCCCTCCTTCGGTCCGTCGTGACGACCCGGTGACGCCGGTGTGACGACGCGGATCGTAGCAGATCCGGTGTAACCCGAAGCCCCCGTCGAGCGTTATGACAGGGAGGAGGCTCGAACCGAGCCCCACCGAGCCCCAGAGATCTCCCATGCGCAATTACCGGAATACCCCTGCCTATCAGCTCGCGCGGGGGCTCGTCGTCAGCGTCTACGCGGCGACGGAAGCGGCCCCAGAGGCGGTCGCGGCGGAGAAGGGATCTGCCGGGGAGCGCCCGCTGCCTGTCGCCGCCCTCCGCCGGGCGACCGTCGCGGCGGCGGCGAACCTCGTCTCGGGGAGTGCCCTGCCGAGCGCCGGGGAGTATCTGCGCTCCCTGGAGACCGCCCGCTCGGCCCTCGCCGAGCTCCCCCGCCAGGTCAACCTCTGCCAGCTCCGCGGCCACCTCACTCCCCAGGTGGCAAGCCGTCTCCTCGCCGAGCAGGCGGCGGCCAGCACCGCCCTCGGCCAGCTGATCGCCGAGGCCGCCATGCTGGCGAGCTGAAAAGCTCGCGGACTAATGTCGACCTGGAGTCCACGGGACCCTCAGACGGGTGAAAAATAGTAGCAGCAGTGGGGCGTGGGTTCACGGCGTAGCGCCGGGCGACCAGAGAGGAGACTCTTTTCCTTCGGGTGAAGAACGCCAGATCCTTCCTTCCCCGGATCGCCAGATACCTCCCGCTTCGTCGAAGTAGAGCGGTAACGACAGGTGGGGCGCTTTTCCTATCTCCCGAATTTCGGGTGAGCCTGGCAGATGCTGGAGCAGTGTGCCTCGGAACGGCTTCCCCAGACAGAGCAGCTGGATCAGGACACCCTTGAGACCGCCAACTCGATAGGTGCCGAGGGACATTTTTTCACCGGCCCGGCATACCACGGGCCCCTTTATGACGCCGACTTGCGGGTCATAGACGAGGAGTCGCCGAGTAGCCCCGTCCTTGGTGAGGAAAGCTCCGCATCCTGAATCGAAGTCAATCGAGACGGGTGGCCGGTATTCCATTTCGATGTAGGCGTTGTGGTTCTCGTAGAAGGGCTCGGGAGCGAGCTCGGGCAGCTTTTCCCATCGCCCTCCAGTGGTGGACCGGGCCCAGAGAATCCTTGCGGGGAGGGCCGTCTCTTCCAGGAAATAAAGGCCCCTTGGAGGCACGCCGGGGCTGAGAATCCAGGGACGGTCATGGTCGGGCAGTACGAAGCTTCCCGTGATCGGTTCGCCTTTCGTGGTCGAAGGCTGGCCGAGCTTTCGACGGAGTACGGACTGCACCTCGGCTCTCGAGCTGAAGATATCGCCAAACAAACTATAGCGACTCACGAGGATCGATCGAGCTCCAGGCGCATGGACCTCATGCACGGAAGGATCGAGGACCCAGGCTCTTTTCCGCAAAAGGATATTGTCGAAGTACACCAAGGCGACCGGTCCGTCTGCCTGGATGACGATGTCCCCGTCCGCGGCGGCTCGGATCCTCGCGGAAAACCGGCCGCTCGCTCCGTCCAGCAGGAGCACCCGACTTTGGTCGTCGTCTCGGTCGGCGACGACGGCGTAGCCACCGGGGAGAATCTTCACCGCGTCGACTCCCCTGAATCTTGCCTGCGAGATCTCCCGTGCCTCGGGTGTGAGACGGATCCACTCCACGGCACCGGATCTCAGATATCCCCAACGACCGAAAGGGGTATTGTTGAGGACCAAAAGGTTGAGGACGTCTCCAGTCTCAGACCAAAAAGCCCAGCCGAGTCCTCCGTAGATCGACCGACCCTGGATCTGTCCAGACCTCGTGTCCACGACGGTGACGCGGACGAAGAAGTGTCTGTCCTTCAAAGTTTCGAGAACGAACAGATACCTGCCGTCCGCCGAAACTCCATAAGGCTCACTCTTGTTGAGGGGTTCAGCCCATGCCCATGAGGAGTCGATCTCTTCCCAGGTGTCATGGATCTCGGCCAGGCTCGCGCTACCCGCAGCACCGAAGACGAGGCCAAGATACATGGCCGTGACGAAGCCGAAGAGGAATTGATTCTTGATTCTACGAGTTGGATTGCCGATCTCACCACGGACGAAACACCATCGGGAGAGGAGGAGCCAGGGGAGCAGGAGGAGGCTCAGGAAGGCTGCCAGGAGCAGTAGAGTACCGGGCCTCGCCTCGAAAGGCGCTCGCTGGAGAGATTCAAGCCAAGGCTGATACGTGGAATAGCTGTCGGCGAGGAAAGCCTCGACCAGAAGGAGGCCGAGGAGCGGATAGCCGACGGCATAGACGAAGAGGGTGCGGCGAAAGAGAAGGGCGAAGAGGGTGCCTGCCGCAAATAAGAGGCAATAAGAGAGGAGAAGCAGGCCTGCCGCCTGGGCGATCTCCAGCTGACTGATTTGCTCGGTTCGCCCCAGGGTGAGGAGAGGGCGGCGGAGCACGATCGCGAGGGCCATTGATAGGACAGCGGCGGCTAGGCGGGCTGAGACAATGGCCAGCCAGGTCCAACCCCGCGACATCGGCAGAGAGGAAAGAAAAAGCATCCGCTGTTCTTTGAGCTCCGCAGGAAAGCATCTCTCACCAGCGATGAATCCCGAGGCCACGAGCCCTATCAGTAAGACAAAATCGATGACGATCGAGATGTCCTCCGCCTTGCCGAGTCGTAAGCCGTACAGTTTTTCTACCGCGGCGAGCGTCCCCAGAATCGCTCCCACCGTGACCAGGTTCGGCACGAGAGCCGCACGGAATTCGCGGCCGAAAAGGGCGCGTCTCATCGCAGCAGGTGGAGGAAGATCTCCCGTAAGCTGAGATCCCGGACTTTGAAGTCCCGTGGAGCCAGGCTCCGGAGCAGGTTGAGAGTTTCGTCGCGATGATCGAGGATGACTCCCGAAGCGTGACGGCCCGAGGTGCGCAGAAGGTGGAATTGCGGCACGATGCCAAGGTCGGGAACGTCGTCAGGGAAGGTCAGCTGGACCTCACAGCTCCTGGACTTGAGGTTGGCGACCGTATCGGAGAGAACGAGGCGGCCGTCCCTGAGAAAGCCCACATGAGTGGCAACCCGTTCCAACTCGCTGTAGTTATGGGAGGCGATCAGGATCGTGGCGCCCTCCCGGGCGGCCTCCTCCAGGCTCTCGATGAACTCTTCCAGGATGACCGCGTCGAGTCCCAGAGTCGGGTCATCCAGGATCAGGAGATCGGGCCTATGGGCGAGGGCCATCACCAGGGAAATCTTGGTCTTCATGCCCCGCGAGAGGCTTCGGATCTTCGCATCCAAGGGAAGGTCGTAACGAGCCAGAAGACGAAGGCAATGGGGCTGGTCCCACTGCCGATAGAAGCGCGAGACAAAGGCCAGTAACTCGCCGACCTTCATCCGCTCGTCGACGGCCAGCGCGTCGGGCACCAGCCCCACTCGCGCCAAGACGGCCGGGCCTTCTCGCTCCGGATCTCGGCCGAAGATAGAAACGTGGCCTGCGTCCCTCCGATAGAGGCCCAGGCAGGTTCGGATGAGGGTCGTCTTGCCGGTGCCATTTCTTCCCATCATGGCGTATACCGCGTTGCGGGGAACTTGCAGGTCAAGCCCCGCGAGCACCGGCCTGCCGAAGCCGAAACCCTTCTGAAGTCCCGCGGTGTCGATAGGGAAAAGCCCATCCCAGCCAGGTTCGGAAGGCCGGTTCCAGAAAGGAGCTTTACGGGCTCGCTGTGCGGGCCGGCCGGCCAGGGGCGCAGCCAGGGCCTCCAGCTCCCCGAGCAGCTCGTCGGTCGTCTGCCAGCGGTCCTCCGGAGATTTTGCCAGGCAGCGCCGGACTGCCGCCTCGATCCCCTGACCGGCCCGTTCGGACAGACCCACCAGGTCTGGCGGTTTCTGGAGGATGGCCTGGAGGATCTCTGGAATGGAGCTTCCCTGGAAAGCCGGGCGGCCCGTGAAGAGCTCTCCCGCGACGCATCCCAGAGAGAAGAGATCCGAGCGCGCATCTACGGTTCTGCCGGTCGCCTGCTCGGGAGACATGTAGTTCGGTGACCCCAGGATGAATCCCTTGGGAGTCACATCGGGCAGGGTGAGGAGTTTGGCGATACCGAAGTCGGTAAGCCAAGCGTGCTCGATGCCATCGCGCTGGGTAAGGAGAATGTTGGCCGGCTTCACGTCTCGATGGACGACGCCGCAGTGGTGAGCGTGGGAGAGGGCCCTGGCCAATTGGACCAGCAGGAGAAGGGCCCGATGGGGTGCGATGGAATCTTGCCCGCCGAGGAGGGCCCGCAGGCTGGAGCCCTCGATCAACTTCATCGCCATCCAAGGAACATGGTCCTCGGTACCCGCATCGTAGACGGGCACGATATGGGGGTGGTCCAGCTTGGCCACAGCACGTGCCTCCTCTTCGAACCGCTGGACCTCTCTTTCGGAACGGTCTGGGGAGAGGATGAGCATCTTGAGCGCCACCACTCGATCGAGCTTCTGGTCCAAGGCGCGGTAGACCCGTCCGAAGCCGCCGCAACCGAGAAGGCCTTCGAGCCGGTACCGGCCCGCGACCCAGGCTCCTGGAGCGGAAGGGTTCCCGGAAAGGTTGACAGTCGGATCTTCTCCGGAGGTAGGGGGTCCAGACTCACCGCGCGGGCGATCCGAGGGCAGTCCGTCGCTCATCCAGTAGACAGGAAGCAAGTTAAAACTATTAGAGCACAAGATCTGCCCACGACGGCGTCGGCGACCTGCGGAGGAGGGGCGTAACGTCGATCGGAGGGTCCAGAGCCCAGCGAGGCGCCCTGCTGGGCGCCTATCGCCGGCCTACTCGACCTGGCTCTCCAACTCGCGCAGGCGATCCTTGATGACCACCTCGGCGAGGTCGGGCACGACCTCCCAGGCGATGTCGCGGACGACCTTGTCGCCGAGGATCTCGACGAGACGGCGGGCGATGCGGTCGACCTCCTCGTCGCTCAGACGGTCGGAGTGGAGGGCGACCGACCCGACGACGGCCGGGCTCGGGCTCGAACTGGCGGGAGCGGTGAGCGGCGGAGGCATGGGGATCACCGTGGGAGAGGGAGGGGTCGCCGCCCAGTCCGGCAGGTCGGGCAGGGCCTCGTGCCCAAGGGCGCGCTCCGCGATCCGGTGCTCGACCTCGCCCAGGCCGCCGGCCAGGGGCGAGGCGCCGATCGGCACTCCGATGCTCTCCTCGGGCGTCGCGGACGTCGGTGTGCGGAGACCGGCCGGGAGAGCGGGTGGCGCCGGGACCTCGGCGAACTCGGTGGCTCCCAACCCCTCCGCCGCGAAGGAGAAGGGCTCTTCGGAAAGCGAGAGCGCCTCGACGTCCGGTTCGAGCTCGAAGAGCGGCTCGTCGGTCGGCGAGGCGACCTCCGGAGTGAAGGACGGGGAGGACCAGGCGAACCCCGCGGCCGGGGCCGCTGATGTCGCCGCGGGCGGCTCGGGCTCGGCCTCGAGCTCGAAGTTCGCCCAGGGTGTCTCGGCCTCCGGCAGGGCGCCGAGTTCGCCGAGATCCGGGAAGGCCGGCGTCGCGGACAGCTCCGGGAACGCCGCGGGCGCTGGGAATGCCGCGGGCGCTGGGAACGCCGCAGGCGCTGGGAACGCCGCGAGAGCCGGAGCCGCCGGGGCAGGAGCTGGAGCCGCCGCGCCCTGACCCGCCTTGGCGAGGAGACTCTGGACGGTGTGCAGAAGCTCCTGCGAGTCGAAGGGCTTTTTCAAAAACGAGTCCGCGCCTGAGGAGCGCGACTGGCCCTCGTCGAAGGGCTCGAAGGTGCCCACGAGCAGCAGCACCGGCACCTGCGGATAGAGGGCCTTCGAACGCCGGCAGACCTCGTAGCCGTTGGCCCCGGGCATGTGGACGTCGGCGATGACGAAGTCGGGCAGGAGACCGGGGAGAAGCTGCACGGCCTCGTCCCCGTTGCTGACCGCCGAGACCTCGAAATCCTCGTCCATGAAGGTCAGCTCGATGACCTTCTGGATGGTCACGCTGTCGTCGGCCAGCAGGATGCGTCGGCTCATGGTTCCTCCGTGGTTGGCGAAGAGTACGCTAGCACCGCCGCAGCGGCTCGTCAAACCCTTCAGACATCAGGGGTTAACACAGGGTTGACAAGGGGTTTAACAGACGGCCCGGAAAACGGGGTCAAGCGGCGGCGAAGCGGTCCTTGAATCGGTCCTTCAGGTAACTCACGATGTCCTTGGTGGAGGTGCCCGGCAGGAAGATCGCGTCGATGCCGGCGCTCTTCAAGCCCGCCATGTCCTGCTCCGGGATGATTCCTCCGGCGAAGACGAGGATGTCGCTCCCCCCCTGCTCCGCGAGGAGCCGGGTGACCTCGGGGAGGAGGACGTTGTGGGCGCCGGAGAGGATCGACAGCCCCACCGCGTCCACGTCCTCCTGAATGGCGGCCGTGGCGATCTGCTCGGCGGTCTGCCTTAGGCCGGTGTAGATGACCTCGAACCCGGCGTCGCGCAGAGCCCTCGCCACCACCTTGGCCCCCCGGTCGTGCCCGTCGAGCCCGGGCTTGGCCATCAGGATACGGAGCCTCTTCTCGCTCATGCGGCGGATTGTAGCAGACGCCTCCGTCCCGCCCGGTGTCGCCTTCTGTCGGCGCCGTGTCGGTAGGTGTCGGACAGTTACGCCGACACACTTGGGGGAGGCTCAAAACGCTCTTCCCACAGGGGGTTCCCCGGACGCTGGCTCTGGCACGGGATCTGCTCTAGAGGAAAAACGTACGCGGAAAATCAGCCATCCTGCCCTCCCATCCACGATGGGACGATGGGAGGCCTTACCCAGAGGGAGAGAAGCCATGAGCACGAACGTTCCTCAGATCCCGGTCACCCTGACCTTCACGCCGCCGCCGCCTGGCAGCACCACACCCACCTGGACCTGCGTTCCCTCCGATATCAAGGTCCCTGCCAAGAGCTCCGCCTACCTCGCCATCTCCCTGGTGACCGCGGGCTCCGACTCCCAGGTCGCCACGTACGCAACCCCCGTCGACGCGGCGGTGGTCTGGCCGCTCAACCCGCAGACCAACGAGCCAGACGCCCCGCCGGAGTGGGCCTGGGGCGCATGGCTGGATACCAATCCGGCGGTGATCAACGTGAGCATCACCAACTGGGGATCCACGACGAAGGGCAACTGGCCTTTCAGCCTGCAGGTGAATTACGACAGCACCCCCTACACTTCGCCGGATCCGACGATCATCAATATCGATCCGACCTAGGGCGGGCGGCGGCAGCCCGCGCGCGCCGGACGATCAGGGGCGCGGTTCCTGGGCGCGTCGACGGAGGCGGTCGAGGAGCTCCGGGGAGCGTTTCAGGGGGGCGAACCAGGGCATGTCGAACCAGACCGGTTCGACCCCCCGCGCCAAGGCCCGTTCGGCGTTGACCAGGGCCGAGGCGTTGTCGCCGACCAGGACGTAGACCAGGGCCACCTCCTCCAGAGCCTGGGCGTTCTCGCTCGCCGTGACCAGGACCGGCTGGAGCGCCTCCACCGCTTCGCGCTGGCGGCCGAGGTGCGCCAGGGCTTGCGCGCGGGCCGTCGCGAGCTGCCAGTTGGCCGCCGCGGGATCGTCGCCGGCGAGCGCCACGACCTTCTCATAGAGCGGCGTCGCCCCCTGCGGATCGCCGCGGAGCAGGCGCGCGTCCGCCAGATTGAGCGAGAAGAGCGGATTTTTGGGCTCCAGGGCGAGGGCTTTGCCGAAGCTCTCCTCCGCCTCCGGGTAGCGCTTGAGCAGCAGGTAGGCAAGCCCGAGGTTGTCGATGTCCGCCAGGCGCGGCTTGCTCGCCACGAGCTTCGTATAGATGGCCACGGCGCGCGCCGGGTTGCCGGCGAGGAGCTCCAGCTGGGCGAGGAGCGAGCGGGCGAGGTGGTGGTCGGGATCGCGCCTCAGCAGCTCTTCGAGATGGCCGCGGGCGGCGGAGCTCTCGCCCAGGCGGTACTCCATGTAGGCGAGTTGGACGAGGTTGGCGAGGCTCGGGCGGGCGCCGGCCGCCTGCCGCATCAGGGCGAGGGCCGGGGCCTTCGCTCCACGGTGCTCGAGCAGCCGGGCGCGGAGGATCGAGACGCTGGGGTCGCCGGGCTCCAGGCGCTCGATCTCCCCCACGGCGGCCTCCGCCCGGTTGAGATTTTCGCTCCTCAAGGCGATCTCGAAGAGAGCCTGGAGCGGCCGGGGATCGGCCGGGGCCAGGGCTCTCGCCTCGATGAGGAGCCGGCCGGCGGCGTCCAGGTCGGCGGGATCGCGCCGGTCCGCGAAGCGGTTGCGGAGGAGAGAGGCCTCGAGGGTCCGAACCTCGAGGAAGCGGGGGGAGCTCCGGCGGATCGCCGCGCATTCACCGAGCGCGTCGTCGATCTTGACCCTGCCGGCATCGAAGTCGGCGCGCAGACGCAAGTAGCGGACGTAGTCTTCCGGCCGAACTTGGAGCGCGAAGGCGTCCGGCCGGGTGGAACGATCGGCATAGGCGCTCTTCAGGTGCTCCTCCGCGGCCTCGCTGAGGAGGAACGGCTCGTGGACCGGCGCCGCAAAGCTCGTCGTCCACAGGAGGCTCCCATCCCTGCCGAGGATGCGGCGCAGCGTCACCTGACAGGTCTCGCCCCGGCAGTCCAGGCGGGTGGCCATCACCTCGTCCGCCGCCACCGCCCGCGCCAGCACCGGGGGCGGCCCCGCCACCGGATCGACCTGCTCCGGCGACAACGGCGAGATCCCCTCGAAGCCCAGGAGACCGCGGAAGACCGCCACCCGGAGGCCGGTGGCGAGGAGGTCGACCGCGGCGGGGTCCGCTCCCGGGCCGATCTCCGGCCTGGGCACCGCCACGTACAGGCGCTCGGGCGGGTGATGGAAGCGCGCCCAGCCGAGAGCCGCCAAGAGCGCCAGGGCGGCCGCGCCGAGGAGCCTCCACCTCCAACCCGGCGAGCGGCGCCGGGAGGCCTCGCCGGCGGGGGCCGACACTGCGCGCGATGCGGGAGACGAGGCGAAAGGCCGGCCCTCGACGAGGGTGGGCAGATCCGGGGCCTCCGGCAGCCCCGTCTCCCGCCACCGCGAACGCGGAGCCGCGGGACGGAAGACCGGAGCGCCGGCACTCTGGAGATCCTCGAGCTCCGAAGTCACCGCCTCCGCGCTCCTCGGGCGGTCGCCCGGATGCTTCTCCAGCAGGCGATCGACGAGGCCCGAGAGGGCAGCCGGCACCTCGGGCCGCAACTCGCCGGCCGGGCGCTGACGGGCGGTGCAGATCCGGGTGAGAGTTTCGAGGACGGTATCGCCGGCGAACGGGGCACGGCCGGTCAACACCTCGTAGAGGAGACCACCGAACGAGAAGAGGTCGGAGCGCGGATCGAGCGGCATGCCGCGGGCCTGCTCGGGGGACATCGAGCGGTAGGTGCCGAGCGCCGAGCCGGCGAGAGAGAGCGAGCTCTCTCCCGATCCCGTCTCCGAATCCCCCGTGAGCAGGGCGCGCTTGGCGAGACCGAAATCGAGGATCTTGGCGTGACCGGTAGCGGTCACCATGACGTTCTCGGGTTTGAGGTCGCGGTGGATGATGCCCCGGGAGTGGGCGGCCGCGAGGCCGCCGGCGATCTCTTTGCTCAAGTGGAGGGCATGCTCGAGATCCAGGGGACCGGCGCGCAGGAGGCTCGCGAGAGTCTCTCCCGAGACCAGCTCCATGACGATGGCGTCGCCCGATGCGGTCTCGACGATGTCGTAGATCTGGACGATCGCGGGATGGTTGAGCGAGGCCGCGGCGCGCGCCTCGCGGCGGAAGCGCTCGCGCGCCGTCGCCTCGCCCGCGGCCTCGGGCCGGATGAGCTTGACCGCCACCTCGCGCTCCAACCGCTCGTCGAAGGCGCGGTAGACCTCCCCCATGCCGCCCCGCCCCAGCCGCCCCGCCAGCCGGTAGGGACCCACCCGCTCCAGGGGAGTGGGGATCACCCGACCTCCGAGATCACGGCAGGCCGAGCTGTTTCATCCGCCGCTTCAGGCCGCGCTTCGAGACTTCCAGGCCCTCGACCATGCGGTCGAGGTCGCCGCCGCACCGCGCCAACCACTGCTCGATCTCCTGGCGGGAGAGGGCCGCCGCTTTATGAAACAGGGAACTGTTCTCGATTCTATCGTAAAGGGACGTCCGGGCGATCCTCAGCGCCGCCGCCGTCGGCTGCAGGCGGAAGCGGTGGGCGCGGAGGGCGGCGAGAATCTCCTCGTCGCCGATCTCCTCCGGCCGGCGGTAGACCTTGCGCGGAGCCTTCGGAGCCGCCGGCGACGGGGTTGGCGGCGCGGCGGGAGGGCCGCCGGCGGCAGGAGCGGACGGCTGGGGCGTGGGAGCAGCCGCGGATTCGGCGAGGAGGCGCTCGATCCAGTCCCCCTTGGGCACCTCGTCGGCATCGCGGCCGATGACGACGATCCGCCGCGCCACGTTCTGCAACTGGCGGACGTTGCCCGGCCAGTCGTGGGCGACCAGGCGGGCGACCGTGGCGGCGGGCAGCCACGGCCGCTCGTCCGGCCGGCGGGGAGCGAGCCGCGCCCCCTGCCCCACCGCTTCGAGCTCCTGGCGCAGGAAGTGGAGGAGCAGGCGGCCGACGTCGTCGCGGCGACGGGAGAGGGGGGGGACGAGGATCTCGTAACCACCCAGCCGGTGGAGGAGGGGAGCGCGGAACTTGCCGGCGGCGACCGCGGCCTCGAGCTCGGCGTCGGTCGCCGCGATCAGCCGCACGTCGACCCGGATCACCTCGTCCCCCCCGACCGGCTGGATCTCGCCGTTCGCCAGAGCGCGGAGGAGGAGCACCTGGACTTCCAACGGCGTCTCCCCCACCTCGTCGAGGAAGAGGGTGCCGCCGTTCGCCCGGCTGAACCAGCCCTCCCGCTTGCGCTCGGCACCGGTCCAGGCGCCGCGGGCGGCGCCGAACAGCTCGGCGGCGGCGAGCGAGGCGGGGATGGCCCCCATGTTGACCGCGAGATAGGGGGCGCGGCGGCGCGCCCCGGCCTCGTGAAGGGCCCGGGCGACCAGCTCCTTGCCGGTCCCGGTCGCCCCACGCAGGAGGACGGGGACGTCGAGCGCGGCCACCCGCTCGATCTCCCGGCGCAGCGACACGATCGCCAGGCTCTCCCCCACGAGACCGAAATGCGGCACCCCCGGCGCGCCCAAAGGGTCGATGAGGTGGAGCAGCAGGGCCACCCGGTTGGCGAGGAGGAGCACGACGCCACGCTCGATCTCCTCGGCGGAGATCTCCCGCGGCTCCCCTTGGGAATGGATGGGCTCGCCGAAGATCGCGAGAGGAGTGCCGGCCTCGCCGGGGTTGATCCGGATCGACCCCGGCGTCGCCCCGGGCTCGAACCGGATCGGGCTCCGGCTGACATAGGGATCGGCGAGCGGCCTGGAGGCGGGCTCCCCCGGCGGACCGAAGGTCGGCTCGCGCCGCGACAGGAGCTCTGGCCGGCCGGCGGACAGGGCGGGCAGGGCCGCCTGCTCCCCCACCCGGCCGACCTCCGGATGCCAGAGGATGGTGAGCCCCGGGGACAACAGGAAACCGAAGCTCAGACGGCTGGCGCTCTGCGGCCGGGTCTCGTCGTCCAACGGGTGCTCGGAGCTGGGCGGGGTCCGCACGGGAATGCAGTTTAGCCAGGGCTGCCGGCAGGGGCAAGCCCCTCCGCTGAAAGCGGCCGATCCGCGTCACGGCGAAGGAGGTCGGTCAAGAAAAGTCCGGCCCGGGTCCCCCAGGAGAGTGGTTGGGGAAACCCGGGCCGGCGGCAAGAAGGAAAAACTGCGTGGCCTGATTACTGCGCGTGGCTGAAATGGGCCATCTTTCCATGCCCTGCCGCCTTGAGGCTCGAGAACTTGGTCGCCTGCTCGGGGGTCAGGAGGGCGGCGAAAGCAGTGGCGAACTTCTCGTGCGCGGCCTTGATCTGGGCCTGGACGGCATGGGCGGCGATGGCCGCCTCGCCCACGGTGGCGGCGTCCGCGTTGGCTTCGAGGGCGGCCCGCAACGCCTGGTGCTTGACCTTCAGGTCGGCGAAGAGCGGCTTGACCGTCGCAGCGAGCTCGTCCTGGAGCGGCTGGGCCGCCGCCTTCTGATCCTCGGTCAGGTTGAGGGCCTTGGCGAGATGGGCGGCGTGGGCGGCCGGCGCGGTGGCGACACCGTTGGCGGCGGTGGGTTGTCCGGCGAAGACCGGAGCGGCGGCGAGAGTCAGGAGGCAGAGCAGGGTGGCGAAGCGCTTCATGGTCGTAATCTCCTTGGTCTTTCTTCAGGTATAGAGAGGGGCGCCTTCCAGTTTGGAACCCCGATGGAGAGATGCTACTGCTGGTGTCTGCACCGAGTCTTCAAGCTGGCGAAAAGGCTTTGTAAAAGATGTAAGGGCACTTTAGTGAAAGTCTAGCCGACGAACTTGTAGCCCAGCCGGTGGACGGTGATGATGAACTGTGGCCGCGACGGCTGGGGCTCCACCTTCTGCCGGAGAGAGGCGACGTGGACGTCCACCGTGCGGGTGTGGGCGGAGGCGTCATAGCCCCAGACCTGGTCGAGCAGCTCCTCTCTCGACACCACCATGCCGCGGTTCTCGATCAGGTGACGGAGGAGCTTGAGCTCGAGCGCCGAGAGCGCCAGGGGGACGCCGTCCCGGGTCAGCTCGGCCCGCCGGAAGTCGACGACGATGGCGCCGAAGCTGTAGGTCCCGGTCACCGCGGCGACCGGACCGCGCGACCGGCGGAGCAGCGCCTCGATCCGGGCCAGAAGCTCGATCATCTCGAACGGCTTGGTCAAGTAGTCGTCGGCCCCGAGCTTCAGGCCCACCACCCGATCGACGACCTGGGTGCGGGCGGTCAGCATGAGGACCGGCGTCGAGACCCCGCGCTGGCGCAGGTCGCGACAGACGTCGAAGCCGTTCTTGCCGGGGAGCATGACGTCCAGGAGGACGAGGTCGAACGGGCTCTCCTCCACCCGCGTCAAAGCGGAATTGCCATCCCCCGCGTTCTCCACCCGGTAGCCTTCGGAGACCAGGCGATCGGTCAGGGTGAGGACCAGGCTCGGCTCGTCCTCCACCAGGAGGATGCGTGGCGAGAGGGTCTCGTCGGGCCCCATGGCGACCGTCACAGCGCTTCTCCCATCCGGCTCTCCGCCTCACTGGCCGGCTCGGCGACACGGACCTGAGGCGCGGCCGGCAGGTGGAGGGTGAAGGCGCTCCCCTTGCCGCCCGGTCCGGCGGCGAAGCTCACCGTGCCGCGCTGGGACTCGGCGATCCGGCGCACGAGGGAGAGACCGAGCCCGCTTCCGGGCACCCCGGCCGCCGCCACCTCGCGGCCGCGGTAGAAAGGCTCGAAGAGGTGCCGCCGGTCCTCGGCGCGGATGCCGGGCCCGCGGTCCTCGACCGTCAGGCTCACCTGGCGGCCCCCCCGTTCGAGGGCGGCGCGCACGGCGATGAAGCGCCCGGAGCCGGCGTACTTGACGGCGTTGTCGAGGAGGTTGACGAGCGCCATCCGCAGGGCCTCGCGGTCGGCCCACACCGCCGGCAGCCCCGGGGTGATCCGGCTGTCGACCTCGATCTGGTGCTCGGCAAAGAGGAAACGCCCGTCCTCCAGGGCCTCGGCCACGACGTCGGGAACCGCCACCGCCTCCGGCCGGTAGGCGCGGTGTCCCGACTGGATGCCGGCGAGCTCCAGGGCCTTGCCCACCATGCCGGAGAGGCGGGCTCCCTCGCGCTCGATCAGGGCGCCGTAGCGCCGCACCTGGCCGCCCTCGGCGACGACGCCGTCGGCCAGGTTCTGGCCCGCCGAACGGATGGCGGCGAGCGGCGTGTTGAGCTCATGGGTGATCCCCGCCACCAGCTCCAGCTGCTGGCGGGCGAGGAGGCGGGCGCGTTGCACCGAGAAGGCCATGACGATGAGGCTCGCCGCCACCAGGGCGATGGCGCCGAAGCTCACCGCGAGATTGCGCCGGCGAGCCCGGGTGACCGCCGCCTCCAGCGAGCCCGCGGGATGGGTGACGACGAGAGTCCAGCTGCCGCCGCCCATGCCGTGACGGTGGGGTCCGGTGGGATGAAACCGCGGCGGCGACGAAGTCTCCCTGCCCGCAGGCGAGCCGGTCGGGCTGCCACCCGCAGGCGAGCCGGTCGGGCTGCCACCCGCAGGCGAGAAACCGCCGGGCACGAGGCCGTGCAGGCTCTCGATCCGCCGCAGGCCGAACATGGGGATCGTCATGTCGCCGGGCAGGAATTGGGCGCTCGGCACCGTGTGATCGGAACGATAGACGATCCCCTGCGGGGAGCGGACGGCGACCAGGGCCTGCGGTTCGTTCGAAACCTGGAACCACCGCTCGGCCAGACTGGGCAGAAAGCTGCCGACGATGAAGTCGCGGTCGAGCTCGAGGAGGACATGTCCCCGTCCCTCTCCGGGCTCGTCCATGAAGGTGTGGGAGAGCGGGAGGACGAGCACCGCGTCCTCGCCGTCGATCGGCGGCACCTGCCCATCCGTCGAAAGCCGTTTCTGGAGCGCTGCCAGATCGGCGGGCCAGGGGACCGGCACGAACCGGTCGCCGACCGCATCCAGCCGCGAGAGCGCCAGGGCGCCGCCCGGGCCCTCCTCGACGATATCGATGGCACGGAGGAGTTGCGGCACCGGCGCCTCGATCCGCCAGCGCCGCGCCTGCCGGACGAGGGTCGCCCGCCGTTCGGCGGTCGCCCTCGCCGCCGTCGCCTCGTTCTTCTCGTCCTTCGTCGGGCGGGTCGACGCCGTTCCCGACGCGGGCGGCCCGGGCTGGAAGCTGAGGAAAGCGCGGGTCAGCTCGCGGTCGAAGTCCTCGGCGAAGTGATCCGGCGCCGCCCGCAGCCGCTCGCGCTCCGCCTGGCTCACCTCACCGATCCAACGGTACTGGAGGATCGCGAGGAGCGGCAGGAGGATCGCCAGTACGACCGCAGCCAGAATCGTCGCTCGCTGCCGGGAGGGACCAAGAAAAGGCATATGTCGAGTCTAACAGCGCCCGGCATCGGAGCCTTCCCCCTTCGCGTCTACCTTACATTTCTTACAAAAGCCTTTCCTCCCCTTGAAGACTCGGGCGTCCCTGCCTCCTATGCTCGTTTCACCTGCCGTCCCTCGGAGGGACCTTCGAGCTCGCGGGCATCCTCCTTGGTTCGCGACGGGGCCGACCGTTCCCGGCTTCCAGCGCGAAAGGAACTCCCCTCCCCGGGACGACAGGTTTTTTTGGAAGGAGAGCGCATGCAGGGACGCTGGTACCGTTTGCGGTGGCTGTCGACGACGGGGCTCTATCTCACCCTCCTCGCGGCCGGCCCCGCCCGCGCGGCGACAGCGGCGGCGGCAGCGGCGGCAGCACCCGACCTCTCTGGCACCTGGACCCTCAACCAGGAGCTCAGCCAGGATCCGCGGACGGCGCTCCGGGAGGCCCAGGGCAAAGCGGGACAGGGAGGCGGCGGAGGTGGCCACCGGGGCGGACGCCGCGGTGGTGGCGGCTTTCCCGGCGGAGGTGGCGGGAACGGAGACGGCGGGGACAGCGGGAACAGCCGTAGGGGCCCGAACGGAACGGACGGCGAAGAGCACGCGAGCAACGACTTCGGCCTGGACGCCAAGGAGCTGCACCTCAAGGCCGAGGGGACGCAGCTCACCCTCCTGGACGCCGACGGCACCGTCCGCCAGATCCTCCACACCGACGGCCGCAAGGTGAGCGAGGACAAGCCGGGAGTGGGCACGGTCAAGACCCAGGCGCAGTGGAAAGACGGCGCGCTGGAGGTGGTGACCCAGCTGCCCAAAGGGCGGACGAAGACCGAGATCTACGAGATGACCCACGACCGGAAGCGGCTCTACGTCCTCGTCACCCTCGAAGGGTACGGCCGGATGCCGACCGTCACCTTCAAGCGGGTCTACGATCCCGAGCCGCCCGCCGCTCCGGCGGAAGCGGCGCCGCCGGCGGCACCAGCCCCTCCCGCTCCGCCACCGCCCCCCGGGGCCGGGCTGCCGGGCGACGACGACATCGTCTAGGAAACTGCGCGGTAGGAAAAATCCCCCTCACCCCTCGCGAAGCGGCGTCGCCGGGTCGATCCGCGCCGCCCGGAACGCGGGCGGCAGGCTCGCGGCGATGGCGATGACGAGGAGCACCAGGGCCTGCGAGGCGTAGGCTTTGGGGTCCCGTAGATCGGCGCCCTGGAGATGGCTCGCGAGGATGGGCTGGAGGAAGAAGCGGGCGGCGACCCAGCCCACCACCAGGCCGGTGGCGGCGAGGACCGTGGCCTCGGTGAGGATCGTGGCCATCACCTGGACGGGACGGGCACCCAGGGCGAGACGGATACCGATCTCCCGCCGCCTGCGGGCGACCGAGAGCGTGATCACGGTGTAGATCCCAATGCCGGAGAGGAGCAGCGCGAAGAGACCGAAGAGCCCGAGGAGAAGGGCCGAGATGCGCTCCATCCACAGCGCGCCGGAGACGAAGTTCGTCATGGTGTCGACCTCGGCGAGGGGCATCCCCCGATCGATCGCCTGGGCGGCGGTGCGCAGGGAGGGCAGGAGGGCTGCCTCCCTTCCCGGGGCGGTGCGTACGTGGAGGGTCATCGAGGCGGCATCGTTCTGGGTCAGCGGCAGGTAGACGAAGGGCGGCGTGTCCTCGCGGATGTTCCGCACCTTGGAATCCCTGGCGACACCGACGACTTCGAACGGCGCCTTGCCCTGCTCGAAGCGGAACTGGCGGCCGATCGGGTCCTCTCCCGGCCAGGCGAGCCGCGCCAGGGTCTGGTTGACGATCGCCACCCGCCGACAGCCCGCGCAGTCGACCGCGTCGAAGTCGCGACCGGCGGCGAGCGGGATACCGGCGACGCGCAGGAAGCCGGGAGAGATGATGTTGATGCGGTGGGCGGACCGCCCACCGGTGGTGACCGCCTCGGCCTGGCCTTCCGGATAGATCTCCCTCGACACGATGGCGCCGCGCAGCAACCGGTTCTCCGACAGCGCCACCCCCTGGACGCCGGGGAGGGCGGCGGCCCGCTCCAGAAGTCGCTCGTAGTAGCCGCGGGTGCGCACCGCGTCGTAGCCCTGGTCGCCGGGAGCGACGGAGAGCGCGAGCAGGCCCTCCGGCTTGAAACCAAGGTCGGCCTGCCGGGTCCGCAGAAGCGCCGTCAGCAGGAGGTTCGCCCCGATGAGGGCGAAGAGCGTCAGGGCGAGCTCTAAGACCACCGCCAGGCGGCGGGGATGCCAGAACCGTGGCCGCGGCTCGGAGAGCCGGGCGTCGGCCAGACGGCCGGCGAGGCTTCGCCGGGCGGTGCGGAGGACGGGCACGACGCCGAAGAGCAGAACGGTCAGCAGGGCGAAGAGCACCGTCCCGGCGAAAGTGGTCGGATCGAGGTAGAGGTCGAGGTCGCCCGTCACCAGCTCCGGCGGGCGGACGCTCCACAGCAGGCGCAAGCTCCACAAGCCGACCGGCAGGCTGAGGAGGACGGCGGTCGTGAACAGGAGGAGGGATTCGAGCGACAGCAGGCGGGCGAGAGCCTGGAGGTCGCCTCCCAACGCCTGACGGATGGCGAGCTCCGGGCCGCGCTCGACGCCCCGGGCGAGGAGCAGGTTGGCGACGTTGGCCGAGACGACGATCAGGAGCAGCAGGGCGGCGAACGACAGGGTCCGGCCATAGCCCGTATAGCGGTCCCGCTCCCGCGGCACGATCGCCCCTTCGACGAGCGGCTGCAGGCGGAATCCCAGCTTCTTGTTCTCCTTCGGGAACTGCCGCTCGAGCCCGCGGGCCACGGCCGCCATGTCGGCCTCCGCCTGGGCCAGAGAGACGCCGGGTTTCAACCGCCCGAAGGACAGGAACGGCCAGTCGTCGCGCGAATTGAAGAACGCCGGATAGGGAGTGAGCACGGGAAACATCGTGACCGGAACCCAGAGATCGACCTCGGAGTCGAGTTGGGTGCCGCGGAACCCCCGTGGGGCGACGCCGATCACCGTGAACTTGCGCCCGTCGAGGAGAACGCTCCTGCCCACGACCTTGGGATCGGCGCCGAAGAGCCGGCTGAAGCAGCCGTGGCCCAGGATGGCGACCGCCTCCGCCCCCGGCACCCGCACCTCCTCCGGACGAAAGAAGCGGCCGAGCGCCGGACGGACTCCCAGGACGTCGAAGTAGTTGGCGGTCGCGAACATGCCGACGATGCGCTCCGGCGTGCCGCCGCCCGTGAGGTTCATCCGCAGCCACTGGTAGATCGCGATGTCGGAGAACGAGCGGTTGCGGTCGCGGAAGTCGCGGTAGTTCGGGTAGGAGACGTTATCGAAGCTGCCGGGGAGGCCGCTCTCCCCCATCTTCGTCTGGTAGATCGCCACCAGAGCTCGGGGATCGGCGACCGCCGGCAGAGGATGGAGGAAGATCGCATTGAGGAGGCTCCAGATCGCCGTGTTGGTCCCGATGCCCAGGACCAAAAGGAGCAGAACGGCGAAAGTGAACGCCGGCCGTTTGGCAAGGCCGCGCAAGGTCAACAGGAATTCCTGCCCCACTGGAAGACTCCTCCTCTGCGTTTCTTATTCTCTATAGTGCATTGTTCTTCCTTTTGCGAGCAACCCCCCTGTGGGGGGCAAACGAAATTTCCCGGCCTCCGGCGAACTGCGTCCAGCCTCCAGGCGAAGTAACATCTTTCCTTGGAGCTACTTGCGCAGACGTACCCGAATTCCCATCCGGGCCTGCTCCGGGGTCATCTTCTCCAGGGTGGCGAGATCGTACTCCCAGTAGAGGGTAGAGCCGTCGCGGCGGGTGGCGTTCGACTCGACGACCGCCATGGGGGTTTCGAGCTTGAACACGACCCGCATCCCCTTAAAGGCCTCCGCCATCTGCTGCCGGATCTCGGGGGTGATCGGGGAGCCGCTCCCCGGCTGGGTGGCCGGGTCTTTGAGCGGATCGACCGCGGCACTCGTCAGGAGGACGGTCTTGCCCTCGTCGACGACCTGGAGACCGTTGAAAGGGGAGTCGTAGGGATTCTTCGGAGCGCCCGGGACCCCTGGGCCGGCCGGCGCCTCTTGCGGCGGGCTGAAGTGGATCTGGCTGAGCTTCGCCACGTTGTCGAAGCGGAACCGGGTGTGGACGCGCATCTTGAGGCCTTCGTCCTCGGCGCCGCCGTCCAGGAGCTGGACGCCGGGAGGCAGGCTCTTCTTCGAGCTCGGCCCGCTTCGCCTTGAAGTCGTCCGCCGGGCTCTTGTCCTTCTTCGAGGCGAGGAAGTCCGCCTTGGCCTTCTCGATCTCCGCCGGGGTGGGATCGCCCTTGGCGCCCGCCATCTCGCGCTGCATGCGGAGCATCATGAGCGCCATCGGCTCGAAATTCACCGTCATCTGAAAGCCCGCCGTTCCCGAGAGATCCTTCTCGAGGCGCATCGACTGCTCGATGTCGAAGCAGCCGGTGAGGAGCGGGAGAAAAGCGGCCAGGCCGAAAAGGGCGGAGCGGCGGATCGGCTTCATGCGGGCTCCTCTGCCGGCCGGGCCGGCGGGACGGGGGAAAGACTTTTCGACTCCACTCCAGTCTAGCCCGGCAAGCTCCTTGCTACAAACGCCGGCCGGGAGGACACCAGAATGTCCGGAAGAGGCTCCACGGGAAACGTCCTTGCGGCGATCGCCAGCTTGTTGATACCGGGTTTAGGCCAGCTCCTCCAGGGGAGGATCGGCACCGCCCTCCTCCATTTCGTCCTCGGGGCGATCCTCTGGTTCTTCTTCCTCGGCTGGGTGGCCCACCTCTGGTCGGCGGTCAGCGCCGCTCGCTACGAAGGCTGATCCCGCGGCGCCGGCGCCGCCGGGGGGAGGATCGCCTTCACCCGCCCCACCTGTCCATCGGTGAGCCGGACCTTGATTCCATGCGGATGGCTGGGAGAGGGGGTGAGGATGTCGCGCACGACCCCCCGCGTCCGCTTGCCCGTCCGCTGGTCCTGTTTCAGGACGATCTCGACGGTCAGGCCCGGGCGAAGATCCTTGCGGTTGCGGCCGTCCATGCGGGCATCCTAGCGGAATCCGAAATCCTTCCCCTGCACCTCCCACTCCGCCCGGCTCACCCGATCCCAGCTGAACGCGCCGAGAAGCTCCTCCGGCCGGCAGGGCTCGGGTCGATCGAGGAGGCCCAGGGACCAGGCGAGCTGACCGACGAGCCCCTCGGGCCGGACTCCCAGGGCGCGGAGGCTGGCGAGATCGAGCGCGCCGTCCCGTTTGGAGAGCTTCTCTCCTCCCTCCCCCACGACCAGGGGCACGTGGGCGTAGTTCGGGATCTCTCCGCCCAAGGCCTCGATCAGCTGGATCTGCCGCGCCGTCGAGCCGAGGAGGTCGGCGCCGCGCACCACCTCGTCGATCCCCATGAGCAGGTCGTCGACCACGACCGCCAGCTGGTAGGCATAGAGACCATCCCGTCGCTTGAGGACGAAGTCGCCCACCGCGAGGTCGACCCGTTCCTCGACCGACCCATACACCCGGTCGACGAAACGGACCGGGCGATCGTCGACCCGGAAACGGAGGGCGGCGTCCTGGGGACCGGGAGACTCGGCGAGCCGCTCATACCAGCCGGCGGCGAGGGCGCGCGGTCGGAAGTCGGCCGGATAGGGGAGCCCTCCCTCGGAGCCGTGGGGAGCCGAGGAGACGGACTGGAGCTCGCGGCGCGACCGGCGGCAGGGAAAGAGCCGGCCGGCGGCGGCGAGCTTGCCTAAGGCCTCCTCGTAGAAGGCGCCGCGCGCCGACTGCACATAGGGAGCGTGCGGACCGCCCACGTCCGGCCCCTCGTCCCAGTCGAGGCCGAGCCAGGCGAGGTCCGAGCGGATCGCCTCCGCCATTCCCGGCACTACCCGCGGTGGATCGAGATCCTCGGTCCGCCAGACGAAGGTGCCGCCCCGGCTCCGCGCCGAGAGCCAGGCGGCGAGCGCCGTGCGAGCATTGCCGACATGGAGCGGCCCGGTGGGCGACGGCGCCCAGCGGCCGCGGGGGGACGGGAGGGCCCGGCCATGAACGACGACCTTGACCGCAACTTTGCCATTACGTATCATTATGTAGCTACGGAGGTCCAGATGCGAGCCAAGGTACAAAAATGGGGCAACAGTCTTGCGGTGCGGATTCCGAAACCGATGGCGCAGGAGATCGGCCTCCATGCAGAGACCGGCATCGAGATTTCGATCCAGGAAGGAAGCCTCGTCCTGGTACCCACTCGCCGCCCATACACACTGGAGGAGCTCGTCCGCGGAATCACTCCAGAGAACCGGCATGCCGAGGCCGACTTCGGTCCGCCCGCGGGTCGCGAGATCCTGTAGTGACCTACCTGCCGGAACGAGGGCATGCGCTCTGGCTCTCGTTGAGTCCAACTCTCGGCCATGAGCAGGGGGGCAGACGTCCCGTCGTCGTGCTCTCTCCCGGTTTCTATAACCAGCGCTTGGGTCTCCTTGTCGCCTGTCCCATTACTTCCCGCGTCAAAGGCTATCCGTTTGAAGTGGAGATCCCGGCTGGACTTCCGGTCAGCGGGGTCATCCTGGCGGATCAGCTTCGGAGCCTCGACTGGAATGCGCGTACGGTCGAGCTGATCGGTTCCCTGCCCGATACCCTCATCCAGGAAGCCCTGGCCCGGTCGCGGTCCCTCTTGGCGTAGAGTCCAACCAGGAGCTCAGCCAGACGTGCCCTGCGTCCGGCCATCCTGCCCCGGGAGCAGCAGCACCTTGCCGAGGCTCGCCCGGCTCTCCAGGAAGGCGTGCGCCGCGGCCCCCTCGGCGAGCGCGAAGCGGGCGGCGATTCGCAGCCGGAGCTTCCCCGCTCGCACCCAGTCGAAGAGCTCGCCCGCCCGGCGGACCCGCTCCTCCCAGCCGGTGAGGACGTTCCACAGGTCGCCGCCGGTGATCCGCTTCGAGGTGTCCATCAGCATGGCCGGATCGACCAGGGGCGGCTTGCCCCCCGCCATGCCGTAGAAGACGACGTGGCCGCCGGTGCGGACGGCGGCGAAGCTCTCGGGAAGGGTCGAGCCGACCGAATCGAAGACGACGTCCGCGCCGCGGCCCTCTGTCGCGGCAAGGAGACCGGCGAGCCAGTCCTCGCCATAGAGGAAAACCCCGTCGGCCCCGACGGCGAGCGCCGCGGCGCGCTTCTCCTCGGTCGAGGTGAGGCCGTAGACCCGAGCGCCCGAGAGCTTGGCGATCTGGACGAGGAGGAGCCCCACCCCGCCCGCCGCGGCGTGGACCACGGCGGTCTCGCCCGCCCGCAGGGGATGGCTGTCGCGGGTGAGGTACTGGGCGGTCAGCCCCTGGAGAAGGAGCCCCGCGGCGGTCTCGAAATCGATCTCCCCGGGGAGAGGGATCAGCCGATCGAGCGGCACCCGCACTTTCTCGGCATTGGCGAAGGGGCTGTCGGCGAAGCCCACCCGATCGCCGGGCGCGAAAGTCGGGAGGCCCTCTCCCGACTCGACCGATTCCACGATCCCCGCCGCCTCGTACCCGGGGATGTAGGGCGGCGCGCCCGCCAGGTGGTACTCCCCGCGGCGGCGGTAGACGTCGGCGAAGTTGAGGCCGATCGCCGCCGTGCGGACGATGGCGTGCCCCGGCGCGGGAGAGGGATCGGGGACCTCCCGGTAGTCGAGAACCTCGGGGCCGCCGAAGCGGTCGAAGCAGAGGGCTTTCATCGCGTGGCTTCCATGAAGAGAACTGTATCGTTGATAGGATAAGAGGCAAAAAACAGGAGACCCTATGCCATCGCCTCTCACCAGCCTCTGCCTTCTCCTCGCTCTCGCCGCTCCGAGCCTCACCCATCCCTCCAACGACCCGATTCCTCTCGCCGCGGAGGCCCGGAGGAGCCCGACGGAGAGCCTGGCGGGAATCGACGACCAACTCCGTCGTGGAGAGTGGGCGGCGGCCGAGGCGGGAGCCCGCACGTTCCTCTCGGATGCGATGCTCCGCAAGCCTACCGGCACCTTCGACGCCGTCGCCCGGCTCGCCGTGGCGGAGGCCGCCCTGGGCCGCACGGAAGACGCCCTCTGGCACTGGTCGGCCGCCCAGAACCTCGGGGTGGTTTTCGATCCGAAACCCTTCGGCGCTCCCGGCGAGCTCCTGGCGAGCCATCCTCTCCGCCACCTGGACGAGGCCCCGGCCGGGGTCACCGTCCGGAAGGCGGGAGACGGGAGCGCCCCCTTTTCCCCGCCGCGGATCATCGACGAGAAGAAGGTCGAGCTCCCCGGCATGTGGGGGGCGATCCCGCGGGGGATGCGCTTCCAGCTCGTCGTCGACGCGGAGGGTCGGGTCGAGCAGCCGGTGGTCGCCCTTAGCACCTCGAAAGCGCTCACCTACGCTCTCTTGAAGTCCGTCCGGGATTGGCGGTTTGCGCCGGCCCAGGCCGGGGAGGCGCCGGTCGCGGCCTTCTACGACGTCCAGGTTCCAGCGGAGCGGAGACCGCTCGTGGGGGTCGCCAACTTCACCGGCAGCCCGCTCGCGAAGCCCGAGGCGACGCTCCGCGCCGGTCGCTACCAGGAAGCCGCCAAACAGGTAGGGAAGGCCTGGGATACGAGCCTCGAGGACACCGTCCCCTCCCGAGGCTTCCTTGGGGTCGCCCTCGCCCTGAAGGCCCTGGCCCAGGCCGGAGAGGGGCAGACAGATGGGGCGATCTGCCGCTGGCAGGCAGCCCAAACCCTGGAGCCTCGCCTCTATGGCGCCGACCTCTCGGCCTACGGCGCCGCCGGGAAGCTCTTGGAGGACCATCCCTGGGGCGAGCCCCTCGGGCCGACGCGAGCGATCTTGCGCGGGAGCGGGATCCAGCATCCCGATGTAGAGAATCATGTCAAACCCAAGTATCCCGGTGACGCGCGTACCCAGCACAAGAAGGGAACGGTGGTCGTGGCGAGCGTCATCACCGAGAAGGGAGCGGTCCGCAACCTGGCCCTCCTCACTCCCGACTCCCTGCCCGGCATGGAGGCAAGCGCTCTGGACGCCCTCTGCGACTGGCGCTTCAAGCCGGCCGTCTACCAGGGCCAGCCGGTGGCGGTGGACTATACGCTGACGACCAACTTCGACATCCGGTGATGGAGGCGCTTTAACCCGCGCGCGTCAGTGCTCTCCCTCTCCCCACCTTGACATCCGTCCGGGCGCCGACCTACGATTATGCTGTAACGGTATGAAGAAGGATCGATGGACGGGCTGCTCTTGGGGGAGGGGTTCATCATGTCCGCGCTTACCATTCAGATGTCACCTGAAGTCGAGGAGATTCTCACCCAATTCATGCGGGAGCGGGGGCTGACCGACCGGTCGGAGGCGATCTGCTTCGTCCTGCGCGAGGCGCTCCAGGAGGAGGAGGAGAACCCGCGGGAACGCTCGGCGGACGCGAGGATCGCGGCCGAGCGCAGAGCCGCCCAAGTCCCGCCGCAGCGTCTCCGGTGCGCTCACGACACCTGGGACTGAAGAGCGCCGACCTCGGCGGGAGCATCGTCCCGAGCGGAGGGCCGTGAAAACCTGCTCCGGCTCGCGATCGTAGTAAGGCTCACCATGCCGACGACGACCGCCGCATCGCCCTCGTCGCACTCCTCATTGGCCTCTTGGCCGCCCTTCCCGCCATCGGCCGGGCCGAGGAACCGCAGCCTTCTCCGCCTCCCTGAATTTGCGCTCGCCCATGCCAAGGTGGGATAATCCCACCATGGCGATATCGACAGCAGATGCCAAGCGACGCGTGGTCCTTCCTGCGGCAAAACCTGGAGACGTCTTCGAGATCCAGAGCCAGGGCGAAGGTCGCCTGCTCCTCGTGCGCCTGGAACGTCCGAAGCCAGACCCCGGGATGAGCCTGGATCGCTGCCTTGAGGCCATCGCCGCCGCCCCTCTGCGGCCGAAGATGACCTGGGACGCCCTGAAGGCCACGACCCGGGAGCCATGATCCTCCTCGATACGAACGTCCTGATCAACGCCTCGACTGAGGGGTCGCCCTTCCTGCAGTGGGCTCGGCGCACGATCGCCGCGGGGGTGTCGGAGGACGGAGCCGCGGTGAATGCGGTCAGTCTCGCGGAGCTCTGCGTGGGCGATGCCGAGCCGGCAGTCGTTGCCGATCGGCTCCGAAGTTGGGGCATCATCCTCCTGGACGTTCCCGCTGCCGCCGCAGAGCTCTGCGCCAAGGCCTACCTGGAATACCGGGAGCGTCGACGCGCGGAATCCGGGCGCGACGCACCCTCGGTACCGCTGCCCGATTTCTTCATCGGTGCCCATGCCCAGGTTATGGGTTGGCCGCTCGGGACAGCCGACGCTGGACGTTTCCGGACCTATTTCCCGTCGGTCCCCCTCCTGACGCCCTAAGAACACCGTGACCGGTGACCGGCACCCGTAAGGGTGACCCTACACCGCCCGCTCCCCCCGCCAGGCGGCGCCGATCCAGATGAGGCCGCCGACGGCGAAGGCGAAGGGGAGGATCAGCATCGCCTTGGCGAGCGAGGAGTGGTCTGAAACGAAGCCGACGAGCGGCGGCGAGGGGACGTCTCCGAGAACGTGGATGGCGAGGATCGAGAGGGCCACCGATGTCGCCCGCATCTCGGGGGCGACGACGTTGATGATCGCCGAGTTGACCGGCCCGGTCGACATGAAGATGAGGACCGCGGCGACGACGATCGCCGCCGTGTAGATCGAACGGTCCCGGGCCATGAAGGCGACGAAGGCGAAGGGGGCGGCGGCTAAGGTACTGATCCCCGAGACCCACATGTAGGACTCCCGAAAGCGTTTCAGCAGGCGATCCCCCAGCCATCCCCCGGCGACCGTGCCGACGAAGCCGGTCGCCACGATGATCGCCCCGAACTGGAAGGTGGCGTCGATCCGGCTCAAGCCGCGCTCGCGTTCGAGGAAGGCCGGGGTCCAGAAGGCGAGCGCCCCGAGGCCGAACGTGTAGGCGGCGTAGCCGAGGACGATCAGCACGTAGGGGATGTTCTTGAGCAGCACCGAGTAGGCCCGCAGGCCGATGCCGCGGACCGGCCCATGGACAGGGATGGCCGTATGGTCGGCGTCGGCATGCGCGGCGTCGTCCTGGCCGCCGCGCGGCGGGTCCGGCAGGCGGGAAGCGAGGATGGCGAGAAGGAGACCGGGAACCCCGGCGACGAAGAAGGCCGCCCGCCAGCCGTAGTGATGGTCGACGAAGCCGCCCAGCATGTACCCCGCCGCCGAGCCGATGGGGATGGCGGCCGAGAAGACGGCGAAGACCCGGCCGCGCTCGCCGACCGGGAAGTAGTCGGCGAGGAGGGCCGGCGAGACCGTGCCGTAGGCCGCCTCCCCCACCCCCACCGTCGAACGGGCGGCGAAGAGCGAGACGAAACCGCGCGCGAAGCCTCCGAGCGCCGTGGCGAGGCTCCAGATCGCCACCCCGGCGGCGATCAGCCGCGGCCGCGCCCCGCGATCCCCCAGGGTGCCGAAGATCGGCGAGGTCAGCATGTAGACGAGGATGAAGCCGGTGGCGAGCCAGCCGATCTCGCCGTCCGAGAGGTGGAGCGCCGGCTTCAAGCTCTCGACGACCGCGGCGACGACGAAGCGGTCCAGGTAGTTGAACAGGTTGATGAGAGTGAGGACGAAGAGCGCCCAGCGGGCGATGCGGACCGCATCCGTCTTCGTGGGCCGGGCTTCGGACATGCGGAGGCTCCCCTCTCTGGCGCTCGGGCCGGCGGCACCGGCCTCTGAAGGTCGAAGGAGTGGAGTATATCCGTCGGCAGCCGTCGCCAGGCTTGGGCGCGACGGGGATGTCCCCAGCCCCTCCCCCGGCTCACCGGGGGAGGGGAGCGAAGCGGAGAGACTCTACGGCTCTGCGAGAGTGGTCGCGATGTCCAACGTCTGCAGGAAGTCCGAATGGGCGTCGGCGATGGCCACCGGATCGCCCGCCGTCAAGGCCGCCGTGAAACGCTCGAGGTCTTTGGACGGCGACGGGCTGCACGCGGCGGTCGGCCGGGGGAGGAGCGCGACGAGCCGAGAGAGGAGCGACGCCTGTTTTTTCAGGAAGTCGACATAGGTCGCAACCGAGATCGCCGGGTTCTTCGACAGGAGATCGCGGGTCTGGGCGGTGAGGTTCGCCGCATTCGCATCCTTGTAGATCGCCGCCAGGCGGCCGTAGACGGCGCGCTCGAAGGTCAGGTTGTAGCGCGCCGCGTCCTCGACCGCCGACGGCCGGGGGGAGATGGCGAAGCCGTCCCGCGGCTTGGCGTTGGCCTCCGGGCCGGTCACTTCGGTGAAGATCACCGGGAGATCGAGCCCCACGGCCGTCGCGGGAAGGTTGATCGTCACCCCCACCGGCCGCACCTCGCCGGGCGCCAGGGCGGGGAGGCAGACGGTCGCCCCGGGCCGGTAGGAGACCGTCCCCAGGCCGCAGGCGTCGATCTGGACCGAACCGAGCTCGCGGAGCACGAGGGCCGAGGAGTCGAGACGCAGGCAGAGGTCCTTCTGGACCGGGGCGGCGTTTCTCGCCAGGGCGTAGTAGTGCGGCTTGGTGCCGGACGCGCCCTTTGGATAGTGGATGTTCCGCTGCGCCTTGTTGTTGTCGTAGATCACCGCGGTGTCGAGGGTCGGCCAGCCCGGAACGCCCCCCGCGAGGCCGGGCTTGGCGGGTGGATCGGCCGGGCCGGTGATCTCGACCGCCATACAGATGTGGGACGAATGGGTGGCGGGGAGGGTCCAGGCGTAGCCCGCGCCGTCGGCCAAGGTCAGCTCCGCGTCACTGGCGCCGAAGCTGATGGTTGCGGGGGTGCCGTTGCCCATGTCGGCGTAGGGCATGCCGACGCCGAAATCGGAATAGAAGAAGCGCGCCTGGACGTCCGCGGGAGCGGCGTTGACGGTGCTCTTCCGGCCGATCCGCACGAAGGCGAAGTTCTGGCCGTCCACCGGGTCGGTGTGCGGCGGAGCGCTCCCCGTGGCCGGGCTCCCCGAGGCGTTCGTGAGCTCGTTCCAGACGTCGCTCGTATAGACGAAGACGGGGTGGGTCGACGGCTCGTCGCCGAGGTCGTGACCGGTCGAGTCGGTCCAGTCGCGGACGAAGAAGTCGTTCTCCGGGTTGACCGTCGCGACGTGGAAGAAGAAGGGGTCGACCGAGGTCTGGACCGACGAGGTATGGGTGGTGTCGTAGAGGGTGTGGGCGTCGTGCTCGCGCTGGAAGACGACCTTCGAGGCGGCCGGAAAAGCCGCGCTTTCCGGCGAGTTGTCGGCCGAGAAGATGCCGAAAAAGTCCTTGCCCACCGCCATCATGTAGAGGTAGTCGCCGAGCTCGTTGTGGTCGTTGACGACGGTGTCGAAGTCGTCGGGAGCCATCGAGAGGACGAGCGGGGTCGGCGAGGTCTGAAAGTCGGCCGAGAGCTCGAGCTGGGTGTACCAGAGGCCCTGGAAGCCGTTGTAGAAGAACATCTGGTACAGGAAGCCGACCTCCCCCGTGCTGGTGACCGCGAGGGCCGGGTTGGTGGCGCCCTTGACCGTCCGCAGGTCGCCGCTCCAGGTCTGGCCGCCGTTCGCGGAATGGCGCAGGTGGAGGGTCATGACCGACGTCGACGCATCCCCCCAGGCGAGCCAGACGCTTTGGGAGTCGTTCGGGTCGACCGCGATCGAGATCTGGGAGCGGCCGACCTTCTGATTGCCGAGCTCTTTCTCCCCGGCGTCGTAGGAGATCGTCGGCTGGACGATGATCCCGGCGACCTGGCTGGCGTCCTTGAGGTCGCTCCACGGCGGATTGCCCGCCCCGAAGTGGTCGTCGCGGACGACGACCAGGTTGGCGCTGTGCGCCGTCAGCTCGCTGTAGAACGCGGCATAGACGATGCCATCATTATGGATCGCCGTGCGGACCGAGGAGCCGTCGCGGTCGAACGGCGAGCGCGCATCGATCCGCGCCTGGACGACCGCCACGGGGAGCGGCCCGCCGGCGTTCGCGAGGACGTCGACGGTGGCGGATTTGGGCACGACCGTCGCGCGCGCGTCGTTGACGCCGACGAAGACCTTGTCCTGACTGCTGCCGTCGCTATTGAAAGCGGTCGTCGCCTGGAGGTAGGGCTGATCGGGCGCGTTGCCGAGCGGCCCGAGCCGCGTCTCCAGGGTCTCCGGGGTGGCGGCACCGAAGATGTCCTGAAACCGGCTGACCCGGAGGACGATGTTCCCCTTGGGGTCCGAAGTCAGGTCGCTCATGTAGAGCCGTCCCGAGAAGCTCGCGAAGCGGAGGGTGACGTCGCAGAAGCCCGACTTGCACTGGCCGGACGAGGAGCCCGGGAGAATCCCCTGGAGGGTCCAGGTCATGCCGCCGTCGGTGGACAGAAAGACGGTGCCCATCTGATTCCCCTTGGGGTCGGGGGTGAAGGTCGTGGCGGCCATGTGGGAAGGGGTGGCCGGGTCGATCGCGAGACTGGGCTCGCTGTCGGCGTTGATCTCGTTGCTCTGCGGCTGGGGCATGACGTCGACGATGGTGACCTGCTGGGCCGCGGCCGGCCGGGGCAGGGCGGCCTGCCCGGCCAGCGGAAGGAAGAGGGCGAGGGCGACGATCGGCTGTCTCCAGCCAAATCTATATCTGGGCATGGATCGTTTTTCCTTTTCGAGTGGGAAGGGTGCCGGCGAGCCGAAACCGCTCTTTCTGGGAGGCGGAGAGCTGGGCCGGCACTCGCTGCCCTACGAGTGTCGGCGATGCCGATTCCATTTCGAAGCGGGGAGGGGCGGCAGCGGGGTTCTCGCCTTCGCCCGGAGATCCATCTACATCCCCGGATCGGGCACCTTGAGCCCCAGGTGCCGCTCGTAGGCCTTGAAGCTCCGGTCGGAGTGGAGGAGCGCGAAGTGGAAGCGGATGCAGAAGGTGGCGATCAGCGCTCGGAGAGCGTCGCCGGGCGGTTGACCCTGGGCGCGGAGGAGCCGGCGGTTCAGGGCGGCGGCGACGGCGATCTCGGCGCCGGCCAGGCCGTAGCTGTCGAACTTCGCGAGAGCAGCCTGGGCGAGCGCCATCTCGCGCTCGTCCGCCAGGCCCTGGAGCACCTCGGTCACGATGAGGTCGCCCACCACCACCGGCGCCCGGCCCAGGATCTCGTCCAGGTAGTCGGTCTGCGGGGTGTCGACGCCGTTGAAGTAGTCGATCCAGACCGAGGAGTCAACGAGGACGCGCACCGCTCTGCCCCTTCCTCGCCGACTTCCTCTTCGTCTTCGATGCCGCCGATGCCGCCGATGCCGCCGACGCCGCCGACGCCGCCGGCGCTGCTGCCGACGGAGCTGCCTCGTCCTTCCCCCGCCAGTGGAGCCGACCGCGCAAGTCCCGCACCTCCTCCTGGGAGCGGAGGGTCAGGAGCGCGCGGAGGCCCGCCTCCACCACCGCGCGTTTGGTGGAAAGGCCGCTCTGCCGCATGGCTTCCTCGATCAGATCCTCGTCGATGTTGACGTTCGTATGCATAAAATCTCCAGGCTCCTAGAGGGGAAAGAGTGGATGCTGAAGCTCCGGCAAGTGTGCAGGAAGAGAGCCGCACTGTGCAAGGAGGATTCGCCCATGTGCAGGAAGAGCGACGAAATGTGCATGGAAGATTCAACCCTGTGCAGGAAGGCGCCGGCCATGCACATGGAAGTGTCGGACCTGTGCACATCTGCCGAGGAAATGCACATGGCGTCGCTCAGCATGTGCATTCCCGGAGCGGACATGCACATGGCCGCTCCAGTCGCGTACATGTCTGGGCGCAACCTGCACGGGACAGCGCTCTCTTGGCTCCTCCTGGCCGCTCGCGTGAGCTATGCGGCTTCAGGCGTCGTCACTCTCTCGAGCTCCGCGAGGTAGGCGAGCGCCTCGGCCGTCCCCGCTCCGCACATCTCGCGGCTGGGCCGCAGCCGGACACAGACCTCCGGCCGCTCCGGCAGGCCGAAGAGGAGGCAGCGGCTCTCGGCGTCGAGCTGGGTGCAGCGGACCCCGGCGGGCTTGCCGTCCGGCATGCCGGGGATGGGCGAGGAGATGGAAGGGGCGATGCAGCAGGCCCCGCAGCCGGCGCGGCAGTCCATGCCGGCGCTCCCCGTCCCGGTTGCCGCGGCCAGGGCCGTACCCGCCGTTCCCGCTCGCCCGCTTTTCGCCATCGGGGTATCCTAGCGGAACGGGCGTTGTGGAACGCGCGCAGAAGAAGGAGACCTGGATGCCCCTCGTTCGTCCCCCCGCACGGCTCGCGCTCGCCGCCTTCCCCCTCCTCGGGCTGGTCCTGGCCCTTGCAGGTCCACCGGCGCTTGCGGCGGCGAAGCCTTTCAACGTCGGGCAGGAGGTGGACTCCGGCTACCACCCCACGGTGGCGCGGGTCGCGTATGACGGCGATCAGCATCCGGTCGTCCTCGTCGACGAGGTCCACCACGAGTCCTACATCGTCGGCGGCCGCTACCGCCCCTTCGCAGAGCTGCTCACCAAGGACGGCTACAGGGTGCGGCCGAACCGCAAGCCGTTCGACAAAGAGAGCCTCGCCGCGGTCGACGTCCTCGTCCTCGCCGATCCCCTCGGCGCGACGGCCGCGACCGGTGCGACCGGTGCGACGGGCGCGGCCGGCACGTTCAAACCCGCCGAGATCGACGCCGTCTACGCCTGGGTCCAGGCGGGCGGAGCGCTCCTCCTCGTCGCCGATCCCGGTCCTTCCGCCCGGGCGGCGATGGATCTCGCCCGGCGGTTCGGGGTCGACATGAGCCAGGGGGAGACATTCGATCCCGAGCACTCCGGGGATTTGCGCACCCCCACCGCCTGGATCCCCTTCTCGCGGCAGAACAACCTCCTCGCCGACCATCCCATCACCCGCGGCCGGAACGACGCCGAGCGGATCGAGACCGTCGTCACCTTCCACGGCCAGTCGCTCTCCGGCCCGGAGGGGAGCGCCGCCTTTCTGCCGCTCGGCGACGCGGCGCGCGACCGGCATCCCGGCGAAGGGATCGACATCTCGGCCGCCGGCCGGTCGCAGGGGATCGCCATCGAGCTCGGCAAGGGACGGGTCGTGGTCCTGGCCGACACCGCCATGACGACCGCCCAGCAGTTGGGCGGCGGCGCGCTCAAGGTCGGCATGAACCGGCCGGACAACGACGACCGCCAGCTCGTCCTCAACATTTTCCACTGGCTGACCCGGCTCCTCGGTTGAGGGAGCCCTGCATCAACCAGACATAGCCGTCCTCCAGGCTGGGCCGCGCGGGCTCGGCTCCGGCGACCCCGTCCGCGCCCGGTCCCACCAGGCCAGGCCCCACCATCCGATACTGGATTCCATCCGAAAGGTGGAGCATGGAGACGATCGTCATCCCCGGCGCGGGCTCTTCGAGCCGCGAGGCGGTCACCGTCCAGACGTGCCCCGTGGCCGCCTGGGTCAGCTCGCCCGGAGTGCCGCGGAAGAGCACCTCGCCTTTCGCCAACACCGCAATGTCGCGGCAGGTCTGACCGATGTCCTCCACGATATGGGTGGAGAGGATCACCGTGCGATCGGCGGCCAGGTGGACGAGGAGATTGCGGAAGCGGATGCGCTCCTCGGGGTCGAGACCCGCCGTCGGTTCGTCGACGATCAGAACTTGCGGATCGTTGACGAGCGCCTGGGCGATCCCCACCCGCCTTTTCATTCCACCCGAAAAACCGCGGATTTTCCGATCGGCGGAATCCGTCAGGGCCACTCTTTCCAAGACCTCCGCGACCCGCCGCGCCCGCTCGCGCGGCGCCGCCAAACCCTTGAGGATCGCCATGTAGTCGACGAACTGGGCGGCGGTCAGCTCGGGATACATCCCGAGCTCCTGCGGCAGATAGCCGAGGACGGCCTTGGCCGCCCGCCGGCCGCTCTCCGTCGTCAAATCGTGGCCTGCCACGCGGAGCGTGCCGCGGCTGGGATGGACGATCCCCGCCAGAATCCGCATGAAGGTCGTCTTCCCCGCGCCGTTGGGGCCGAGGAGACCGAACATCCCGGGGCGGATCTCCAAGTCGATGCCGCGGAGAGCGCGGGCGCTCTTCCCACCGCGGCCATAGGTCTTCGTGAGGCCGGCAATTTCGATCACGACGCCCCCTCCATTCTTAAATGAAACGTTCTTGCCGGTGCAGGAGCACCCAGGAGAAAAACAGGAGGACGAGGGAGGCGCCGAAGAGCACGGATTGCTGGAGCGCCAGATCCGACGGGTGCGGGAGGAAAACGCCCAGGAACAGAAAGGCGTAGCGAGCGTTCGCCTGAAACCACCCCTTCATCATCAGCTCGACGAGCCACACCATTCCGACGAGGGAAGCACCGACGACGTTCTGCGCGCCGGCGAGGGAGCCGGCGCACCCCAGTGCCACCAGGACCAACGTGGGCAGAAACCAGATCCATTGGACCGAAATAAATCCGCCGAGCGGGGAGAGATCGACGCGGAGCGCGAAGAGAACCAGCTGGAAGAAAAGCGCCGAGACGGTCTCCATGAGGAGGATCAAACCCACCCGGTTGAAGAGAGTTTCCGCGGCGCTCGAAGGGGTCGAAAAGCGCAGCTCGAGCGCCGGATCGTCGAGCACGGCATAGGCGGCGAGGATGCCACCGACGAGCGGCACGATGAACCCGAGATAGCCGCGCGCCAGGGAGAAGCGGACCGCGGGACGCCCGAGGATCAGGGTCAGGAAGACGAAGAACGCCAGAAACGCCAGGGGGAACCACAGCGGATCGCGCCGGTAGGTGAGCCAGGAATATTTGAGCGAAGCGCCTTGCATCAGCTTTGAAATCCTCCTTCAGGCGCGCCGGGCCTGCCGCGCCAGGTAGCGTTCGACGAGCAGGAGAACCGCCAGAATAGAGAACCCCAAGACCGTGAGATTCAGGATGGCATCAGAAGCCGTGTGCCGGAGGGGACCGGCGAAGGCCGTGATCCGCCCGCTGAAAAAGCCTTCCAGCTCATACATCCCGCTCGGCGTCACGAGCGTCCCATTGAGGGTGGGAAAGAGCCGGGGAGGAATGAAGTTGGCCCAGAACCAGTAGCCGGTGAAGAGAATCTGGTAGACGGAGAGCGGCATCACCAGCGGGCAGGCGAGCGAAAAGGCGACGACGAAGGCGAAGGCCGGCACGGTGATGGCGAGAAACGCGACCGGAACGGCATAGAGGAAAACGATCGGCGCGTGCCCGTCTGCGGTCATGACGATCGCGATCCCCAGGAGCCAGAGAGCGACCGGCAAGAGAGCCGAAGCCAGGGCCGCCAGATATTTGGCGAGCACGTAGATGGGACGGCTCAAGGCGGTGCTGTCTTGCAGCTCCCGAAGCCCCAGCCGCCCGTCGCGCGCGATCCGATCCGCCGAGAGGATGCCCACGACGATCGGAAAAAATACATTGACCGCGACCAGGAAGCGGCCGGCCACCGGCCAGAGCTGGGCCTCAGAGATGACCTCTCCCGGCACCCTCTCCCCCAGCGGCGGAGGCGAGAACAGGAGGACGGTATAGAAGAGGAAGAGGAGGCCGTAGGCGATCCACAGGCTCTTCCTGCGGATCGACATGCGGATCTCGTGGCGAAGAAGCCCGATGAAACGATGCATCCGAATCCCCCCTCTCTGGTGCTAAGAACGAAGGAGAGGGGGGATTCTTACCTCGAGAAACTCTTCTTTAAGCCCGGGCCGGGACGTCCTTCCGGGTCGGATAGTCGATATAGCCCTGCTCGCCGCCGCCATAGAACGTCTTCATGTCGGGCGCGTTGAGCGGCGCTCCTGAGGCGAAGCGCTCGGGGAGGTCGGGGTTGGCGAGGAAGAGGGTGCCGAAGGAGATGAGGTCGGCGAGCCCCGAGGCGAGGACGGCATCGCCGGTCTCCCGGGTCTGGCCGCCGTTCAGCATCAGGGGGCCGGCGAAGCGCTCGCGGAGGTGAGCGGCCATGGCAGCGGCCGCGGAGCCCGGCACCGCGCTCTCCGGCAGCAACAGGTGCAGATAGGCGAGACCGAAGCGGTCGAGGGCCGCGGCGGCGTGGCCGAAGGTCGTCCGCGGATCGGCGTCGGCCATGCCGTTGAAGGCGCTCAAGGGCGAGAGGCGCACCCCCACCCGCTCCGGTCCCCACACCCGGGTGACCGCCTCGGTCACCTCCAAGAGGAAACGGGCGCGCTTCTCGGTCGTGCCGCCGTAGAGGTCGGTCCGCTGGTTGCTCCCATCGCGGAGGAACTGATCGATCAGGTAGCCGTTGGCGCCATGGATCTCGACCCCGTCGAAGCCGGCGGCGAGGGCGCGCTCCGAGCCGTCCTGGTACTGGACGACGATGCCGGGGATCTCGTCCAGGTCGAGCGCGCGGGGGACGACGAAGGGATGGCCGCCGGTCGCGGTGCGGAAGAGGGCCTCCGCCGCCACCGCCGAGGGGGCGACCGGCAGGCCACCGTCCGGCTGGAGGCTGGGGTCCGAGATCCGCCCCACGTGCCAGAGCTGGAGGAAGATCCGGCCGCCCTCGGCGTGGACGCCGGCGGTCACCCGGCGCCAGGCCTCGACCTGGGCGTCGGAGTGAATCCCCGGCGTTCCGGGGTAGCCCACCCCCTGGGGAGAGACCTGGCTCGCCTCGGTGATGATGAGGCCGGCCGAGGCACGCTGGCGGTAGTAGGTCTCGACCAGGGAGGTGGGGGTGTTCCCCTCCCCGGCCCGGCTGCGGGTCATGGGCGCCATCACCATCCGGTTGCGCAAGGTATAAGGCCCGACTTCGATCGGGGTCTGGAGCGTGGGGTGTGTTTCGGACATCGTCGTCTCTCCGTTACCAATGAACTGTTCGTACCTCGAAGGTGCAGATCTGAACGATCTGGATAAAAAAGGGGGGATGCCCGCCCTCAGGTCTCCTGCCCCATTTGGCGGACGAGCCGTGCGAGGGTCGTCCGCTCGGCGTCGGCCAAGCCGGCGAAGATGGTGTCCTCGGCCGCCGCGAGGATGCGCGATCCCTCGGCATAGCGGAGCTGCCCCAGATCGGTCAGGGCGGCGCGCACCGAGCGGCGGTCGCCGGGATCGGAGACCCGCTCCACCAGGTGCTCGGCCTCCAGGCGGTCGACGAGCTGGGTCATGTTCGAGCGCACGCAGCTGCAGCGCTCGGCGAGGCATCCGAGGGCCACCGGCTCCCCCGCCGCCACCAGCTTCGCGATCACCCCGAACTTGGCGAGCGACAGTCCCACCTGCCCCAAGGCCGCATCCAGCCGGGCCTCCAGCTGGTGCACCGACCCGATGAGGAGGAAGGCCATGGGCGCGGGGACGGAGTGCGGCGTGACCAAGGGATCGTTCATGCCTGAATCGTAGCGTTTTGATCGCCCGGCCGCAAGGGGGAAAACGATCGTCCTCGCTCCGCGGTGAGCCTCGGCCGGCCTTCCCTCTCGGAGGCCGTCGTACCTCTGTCAAAAACTCGTCGAAGATTCTTGTCCCCGCGAGGGGGGGGTGCGGCAACTTAGTTTACGAAGGCGCTTCAAGCCAATAGCCGTCGGACTCCTTCTCCGGCGGCTCTTTTTTTGTTCGGAGGGGGATCAGCGGCTCTCCACGAAGAGGTGGGCGTCCGCCAGGGGGACCCAACGAACTTCCTTCAGGTCCCGGAAATGGGTGTCGGAGGTGATCACCGCGGTGAGCCTGTTGTTGAGGGCGGTGGCCGCATGAACCGCGTCGCGGGTAGGAAGATCCGGGTAGCTCTCCAGCAGATCGCAGGCGGTCAGCATGTCGGCGCGGGTGATGGGTAAGACGTCTGGAAAGAGGAGCAGCGCGTTTCGAGCCAACTTCCGCCCGACCTCGGCCAAGCCTCGGCGGTGGAGTACATAGAGGATCTCTTGCACGACCTCGGTGCTGGTCGTAGCGGCGAGCTGTCCCTGCGCTACACGCCGCAGAACCTCCTGGCTGGCTTGGCGCAAGGGATGGTCGGCCCCTGCTGCAAAGAGGAAAACGTTGGTGTCAAGGAAGACCGCCATGGGCTTGGGCGATCTCCTCTTCGAGAGACTCCCAGTCTTCAAGCGGAATCTGCAGATTACAGATCTCCTCCAGGGCCTGTTGGGACTTGTTGGCAGCGGGTGTATATCGCTCCAAAACCGTCTCCCGGATCAGCTCGGACAGGGAAACTCCATGCTGCCTGGCGATTCCTTCCAGCCGCTGGTATTGATCGGGCTCAAATTGAATTTCGGCTCGCCGGGGTCTCCCCATCGCTCCTGCCTCCTCTCGGGTGAAACCGTCGCGCTCAGGTGGGCACGATCAGCTCCTCCTCTACTCTACAGTATTGTCCCCCCCCGGGCCGCCGCGATCTCGGCCCTCAAAACCTGGGGGGAGGGTCTCGTCGACGCAGAGGCTTTTTTATCCGGACGAAGGGGAAGGGCCCACCTCTCCTGCGTGAGAGAGGAAGGCCCAGATAAGGGGCCTACTGGGGAGGCGCGGGCTCCGTACCCACGGCGGCCGGGACCGGCGCCGAAGCGGCCTGGACACTGGTGACGATCGTCCTCCCCGCCTCGCTCTGACAGGCCACGGCCTCAGGGGCGGCGGGCTTCCAGCTCAGGGCATGGGTACAGCTCTGGAGGGCGGCGGCCTTCTCCCCCAAAGCGAGCTCGACTTGGCCCAGGGCCAGGAGGCTGTCGTAGCTCGCCGAGTAGCCCACGGACTTGCCGAGCTCGTTCTTGGCCCTTTCCAGAAGCTTGCGCTGGGCCTGGGGGGCCTTCTCCCCTTCGGCCTGACGCTTGGCCTTCATACCCCGGGAGTAGGCACCGGCCGCCTTCTGGGCCGGATCCTTGTAGTCACCTCCGCCGTTCGCCCCGCTGAAGGGAGACATGGAGCCCTGGGCATAAAGAGTCGAGGTGACGCCGGGGCTGGCGATGGAGATCAAGACGATCAGGGACAGACGGTACGCCGCTCGACCGACAGCTGTGCTGGACATCGGAACCTCCTCCGAGGGACAGCGGGGGAAATCCCCGCTCCTCTTTTGGTGACAGAGATTCAGATTCTATTTCAAATTTGGGTCGATGGTCCCCCGAGCGGCCGCGATCTCGGTCCTCAAGACCTGGGCGTCCACGAGGTCGGGCTCCGCGTTGAGGGCTTCGTCGACGCAGGCTTCGGCCTCGTCGAGCTGGCCGAGCGAGAAGTAGCAGAGCCCAAGGTTGTAGAGCGTCGCGGGGTTCGGGCCGTAGAGGGCGAGCGAGCTCTCGAAGCAGGGGAGGGCCGCGGCGTAGTCGCCGAGCTGGCAGAGGAGGGCCCCGACGTGGAAGGCGAGGTCGCGCGCCTCGCGGAGGGGGAAATAGGTCTCCCAGACCCGGAGCGCCGCCGCGCGCAGATCTTCGCGCTCGGCGGCGGAAGTGGCCTCGGCCTCGACCCAGGAGACGAGGAAAGGAAGGCAGCCGAGGAAGACGTTGGCGTCCCAGCCGGAGAGCCGCAGCCAGGCGAGGAGCTGCGGCAGGGCCAGGCTCGAATAGCCGGTCTCGACGGCGATCTTCAGGCTGAAGAAGTCGTCGGGATTGCGGCGCTCGACGGCGTCGTCGAAGGCCAGCCGGGCCTCGGCGCTCCCGTCCGGCATCCCGAGGAGGCCGGCCACCACCTGGAGCCCGGTCGAGAGCGGGGTGGCGGCGAGGAAGTCGCCCCCCTCCGCGTGGAAGAACTGGCCGATCGCGTGATAGTTGACCATCATCGACAGGCTGCCGTGGATGGCGAAGCCGGGCTCCTCCCGCCCGTGGAGCAGGGCCTCCTCACAGTAGCCCTTGTCGGCCGAGAGGAGGAGCAGGCGTCCGCCGGAGAGAAGGGCGAGGTTCCGCAGGCAGCGCAGCGCCCCCACCGGGAAGAGGAGCGCCGTGCTCCGCAGGCGCTCGCCGTAGTGGGCGAGGAGGCGATCGAGGTCCGGCTCGCCGTAGGGAGCTCCGACGACCGCGCGCCGGCTCCAGTGGATCTCCACCCGTTCGAGGATCTCCGGATCGTCGCGGATAGGCTCCGGTCGGGGGGAGACGAGAGAAACGAGGCCCCTCTCCAGAGCACCGCCGTCGTCGAAAAAGAAGCAGTCCTGGGGCAGGCCGTCGAAGAGATAGTTGGCGATCACCGCGAGCGGGTTTCTGAGGCTCCCCGGGGCGAGCACGTCGCCAGAATGACTGAGGGACATCTCGTCGTCCGTCCCGGCGTCGTAGCGCGCGAAGTCGAGCACCCCGGCCGCGACGAGGGTCTGGAGCGAGGGATGGGAGCGGAGGACGTCCAGGTTGCTCTCGGTGAAGTCGGTCAAGACGTAGCGGACCCTGAGGTGCGCGAGAGACGAGCGGCCGAGGAGGTCGAGCAGACGGTGCAGAAAGAGATAGCCGAAACGCCCCGGCCCACAGCCCAGCTCGACGATGTGAACGGGCGCCGCGGGATCGATCGTCCCGGCCGCGACCCCGTCGCGCAGCCAGCCGAGGACGACCCGGGCGTAGCCGTCGGCGATCCAGGGGTTGCTCGTGATGTAGTGCGGGACGATCCCTTCGGTCCACGCCTGGACTCCCGCGCGGTCGTAGAAGTTGCGCTGGAGCCGCCAGAGGAGCGAGCGGGAGAGGGGCTCCGGCCTCTCGACGACCTCCGGGCGCGTCTCCCGGGAGGGTTGGCGGGAAGGTTTGCGGGAGGGTTTGGGACGGCGGGGCATGGGAGCCTGAAGCCCGCCGGGCCCCTCTATCCCCGCCCCGGGAAGCTCGCGAGGGCCGCCAGAGTCTCGTCGACGTCTTTCGGCGTGTGGTCGGCGGAGATCTGGAAGCGGATCTCCTCGTCGCCCCGGGGGACGACGGGGTACTTGAGGCCCGTGGCGAGGATGCCCTGCTCGCGGAGATGCTTGACGAGGGCGGTCGTCTTCGCCGTGTCGCGGACCATGAGCGGCACCACCGGGTGCTCGCCGGAGAGGGTCTCGTAGCCCAGAGCCACGATGCCGTCCTTGAATTTCACCGTCATCTCCCGCAGGTGGCCGAGGAGCTTCACCCCCTCGGGGCTGTCGAGGATGGCGAGCGCCTCGGCCGCCGCCGCCGCCTCGCCGCAGGTGATGGGGTTCGAATAGATGTAGGTCGGCGCCGTCTCCCGCAGGTAGTCGGTCAAGGTCTTCGAGCCCACGACGTAGCCGCCGTTCACCCCCAGGGCCTTGCCCAGGGTGGCGACGAGGACGTCCGCCCGGGCGCCGGTGTACTCCTCGGTGCCCCGCCCGGTTTTGCCGAAGGCGCCCACCCCGTGCGAGTCGTCGACGACGAGGACGGCGTTTTCCGGGAACCGGTCGTCGTACTTGCGGACGACGGCGACGACTTCCGGGAGCGGCGCGTGGTCGCCCCGCATGCTGAAGATGCCGTCGGTGACGACGACCGCCCGGGCGGCGTTGCCCGCGGCCGCGGCCGCCAGCTTGGCGTCCAGGTCCGCCAGGTCGAGGTGCTTGTAGATCAGCTTCTCTTTCGGCCGGGCGAGGCGCATGGCGTTGATGATGCAGTTGTGGTTGAGCTCGTCCGAGATCAAGGCGGTCTCGGCCGTGATGAGCGGCACGAGGACGCCGAGGATCGTCGCGTAGGCGGAGCTGAAAGCCATCCCCGATTCGCGGCCATGGAAGGCGGCCAGCCGGCGTTCGAGCTCGACGTGCACCCCGTAAGTGCCGCTGATGAAGCGCACCGCCCCCGGTCCGGCGCCGAGCTCGCGGGTGGTCTCCTCCTCGGCGGCGATCACCCGCGGGTGTCCCGACATCCCCAGGTAGTTGTTCGAGTTCATCTTGAGGAAGGGGCGGTCGCCCTCGCCCGCCAGGAGGTAGCGCGGGCCGCGCCCATCTCGTGCCGGTACCAACCGGGTGATGACCGATTCGGCACCCTTCCTCGTGCCGCGCTCGGCCAAAGCGGTGAGCTCGTTCGACAGGGCCTTCTCGAAACGTTCGACGGGCATGCAGTTCTCCTTGCTGAGGTTCCGAGCCGGATCAGGCCGGGTCCGCGGTGAGCTTCTTTTCGAGATTTTCCAACATGTCCCGGGTCATGCTCGCGAGGTCGTAGTCGGGGGACCAGTCCCACTCGCGGCGGGCCGAGCGATCGTCGATCGAATTCGGCCAGGAGTCGGCGATCGCCTGCCGCACGGGATCGATCCGGTAGTCGAGGAGGAAGCCGGGGATGTGCTTCCGGATCTCCTCGGCCAGGCGCTCGGGGGTGAAATTCATGGCGGTGACGTTGAAGGCGTTCCGGTGCTCGAGGCGCCCCGGATCGGCCGCCATGACGTCGATCGCCGCCTTGACGGCGTCGGGCATGTACATCATGTCGAGGCAGGTGTCGGGCTTCAGAAAGCAGGTGTAGTGCTTGTGCCGGATCGCCTCGTAGAAGATGTCGACCGCGTAGTCCGTGGTGCCGCCGCCGGCCAGGGTGACGTGCGAGATGATGCCGGGGAAGCGCACGCCGCGGGTGTCGATGCCGAAGCGCTGGTGGTAGTAGTCGCAGAGGAGCTCCCCCGCCACCTTGGTGACGCCGTACATCGTCGTAGGTCGCTGGATGGTGTCCTGCGGCGTGTGGTCGGGCGGCGTGGTGGGGCCGAAGGCGCCGATCGAGCTCGGCACGAAGACGGCGCAGTTGTTCTGGCGCGCCACCTCCAACACCCGGAAGACGCCCCCCATGTTGATGTCCCAGGCCACCTGCGGCCGGTCCTCGGCCACCGCCGAGAGGAGGGCGGCCAAGTGAAAGACCGTCCCCACGTCGTGGCGGCGCACCGCCTCCTGGATATGGCGCTGGTTCGTGGTGTCGACGAAATCGAAGGGTCCGGTGGCGCCGACATCGCCGGTGCCGCGGGGCGGCATGCGGATGTCGGTCGCGATGACCCGCTCGGCGCCGTAGCGGGCGCGGAGGGCGGGGACGAGCTCCGAGCCGATCTGGCCGAGGGCTCCGGTGACTAAGAAGTTGCGTTCTGGAGTGGGCATGCGGCGCCTATCCTATGAGGGCAGGCGCCGGGGAACAAGGTGCCCTCCCCCGGCGGCGCTGAAAACGATCTGCCGGCCAACTTATCCAGCGAGGAGCCGGGACCGCTTTGCAGACTGTCTCAAGAGGGGCCACCGGCGAAACACCTCCTGCTGGAGGACTTCCGGCCAGTTGCCGACCCGGGGTCCGAGGGAAGCCTCCCAGAAGCGGGAAGAGCGAGGATAGGTCTCACCGAGGATCTCGAGAGCATACCGGAGGAGATCGGAGCCATTCTCCCGGTCCTTGACGGAGTCATGAAGGACCAGGAGACCCTTCTCAAGTCGATCGACATTGATGATGACGTCAGAGAGCCGCTTCCTGGGCGGGATCCAGAGGAGACCGCGCCAGCCTATGATGACGACTTCTTCATCCGGAGCGGTCAGCGCAGCGAGCCACGAGTGCTCCAGTGAATTGTCGGTCTGCTGATAGGCCAGGGCCGTGCTCCAAAGCTGCTTGAGCTCACCGACCAGGACGTAGTGGTGACGCAGGGCAAAGAAGAGCTTAGCCTGAGCGGGCAGGTCCGCGGCGAGAGCATAGATGTTGCGGAGCCTGAAGCGACTCCGCACGTCAAGGTTTTGGTTCCCCCTGAGCCGAGCCGATTCCTCCCCTAAGACCTCGGCGAGCAATCCAGCCAGCCGAGCTGTGACACCAGGGTCGGGCTCAATAGCGCGGAGGATCACGTCCGCAGGGGTGAGGTCGTTGCCGAGAGCAGGAAGATGCCTGCCGCTAAGGTATTCGGCCAAGCGAGCAGAATCGCCCGTCTTGAGGGTTTCTTGGAGGTCCGCAGCGAAGCGGGTCGGGAGGGGGTCTGAGGAGCTCATGGCTCGGAATGGCGATCTAACCAGGATTTGCAGTCGCCGGAGGCAAACTCTCTCTGGAGCTCCTGCCGATGGCGGCTGCGCAGCTCTTTGAGTGTACGCCCATCCCGACCGGGGAGAGAACTCTCCAACCGCAAAAGCCGCCCCGTACACCAGCGCACGGCTCGATCGCCCCGCAGCGGCGGGTGGATCACCTCCCGGCAGGCGGCCAGGTCGGGAACCAGGGGCATGGTCACTCCCATCGGGTAGGTCGGCGGCGAGGGATGATGGTAGGGGGAACCCCCAGCCTCGATCGAGGTCGGCCGGTATAACCGGGAGACTTCGTTCACCGGATACTCCCAGATCAGGAGCCAGTCTCCCGGCCGCCGATGCCCCAAGCCCAGAGAGGAGCAGATCGCCGCGGCGTCACCCGAATCCAGCACGGACTGGACCTCCTGGGCGAAACAGGCCCACCAGGGAGGCTCGCTTTCTCCCAAAGCGTCGACCAGAACACCCGCGGCCTCTTCGATCGCCCCGGAGTCGAGCAAGACCCGGGCCAGTCCCTCGATCCCGGAATCGAGCCAGTTGGGGTCGAAGGTTCCGAGCGGTTTGCTCGGGAGGCCTCGCCCCACCAGGGATTGCAGCGCCATTCCGGCCCGCACGGCCCGCTCTCCCTGCAAGACCTGTCGAACGATGGAGTTGAGGCAGCCGACGTGGACGAGCCGATCGAACCCCGCCACCCGAGCCGTAACGGGGTTCGCCCCGTTGGTGGGTCGAAGATAGGCCGAGACCACGGCGGATTCGCTTCCTCGGCAGATCTCTTCATAGAAGTAGAGGTAGCGGGCTTCCCACCAGTCCTCCGCACCGGCGACCGACGAGAAATGCCCAGAGGCTAAGAGATCGTCCGTCTCTCGTTCCTCCGTGACCCGAGGGTCCATCTGCCAGTTGCGGGCGACGGCCCATCGCAGGCTGTCGTCTTCGGCGGTCAACTCGCGAAAGGCAGCCCCCCAGGGATGAGAGGCTCGCTCCCGGTCGAAGACCTGGAGGGGAGAGAGGCCGGAAGAAGCGGGCACGTCTTCCGGCCTGGCTGCGGCGGCGCTGGCTTCGTCCATGGAGCGCTATCTTCTCAGAAATCCTGTACGACCGGCCGCGAACGGAGCGCATCCCGGGCCACGGCGAGCGCGTAGGCCCGTTCGGGAGGCACCGGTGTGACCTCCCCAAACCCCGTGGCGCTCCGCTCGACTTCGAGGGCGAACTCCCGGCTCGCCTCCAGGAGTATCAGCCAGGTCGCGCCACCGCGCTCCTCGCGGCCCACCTCGACATAGTTGCCGAAGGGGCCGTCGCGCAGGGCGAGGATCGCCTCCGAAGGATAAGCGTCGCCCCGCCAGCGCAGGAAGAGCTGCACGGCATCGGGGGGCGCCGTGTAGTCCTCCGGCCGGAAGGCCGGCCGCACCCAGACCGGCCCTTCCGGGGTGTCTCTCCGGGTGAGCGGCACCCGCTAGCCGCCGGCCGCCGCGACCTTCGCCGCCGCCTGCTGGATGAGCCCGCCGTAGTAGGCGGCTTCCGCGCGCTTCAGGGTCCGCGACAGCACCCAGCGGTTGGTCACCGTACCGTCCGGGTTCGCCACCGCGACGTACCTCGCGACGACCGTCTCGACGCCGTCCGCCCGGCGGCGGAAGAGCACGTCCCCCACGGCGAGCGGGGTGGGGACGGTCATGACGTCCTCCTCATTCAAGTGCAGGCGGTAGGTCTCGTCGCCGTCGTGGGCCTGGAGGGTCAGGAGCCCGATATTGTTCGAGATCCCGAGGGCGGTGTAGGGGTTGGCCTGGCCCTGGCGATCCATCTCGAAGGAGCGGCCGACGAGGCTCGGCGTCGCGCTCGCGAGGTTGTCGTTCAAGTCCTTGCCGAGGGGGATCTTGGCGTCCTGGGCGCCCTGGGCGGACATGATGTGGCGGATCGAGTGAAGGCCGTTGTCGAGGATTTCGAGCCCGACCTCGCGGCGGAGCGGAATCTCGCTCGCATCGGTGAACTGACCCGTGGGGGTCGTCTCATAGTCGAGCCCGAGGGCGCCGATCGTCTCCCCCGCTCCCAGACCCATGGTGTTGCGCTCCAGGCCCACGAAGCCGCGGACGGTGTTGGTCGATACCACCGTGCCCGAACCGATCACCGTCCGACCATAGAGGATGCCGCCGACGTCCGAGTTCAGCACGAACTTGCGGAGGATGGCGCCGGCCCGCATGTCCGGGTCGAGGACCGAGTGCATCAAAGCCAGGGCGGCGATCTGGGCGGAGGTGAGCGGCGGGCGGGTCGAGCCGTCCGGATTGAGCTCCCCGCTGTCGAAGGCCGGGTCGGAGACGGTCGTCTGCGCGTCGTGACCGATGGCGCTCCTGACGGTTTCGATCTCTTCGAGCGACAGGAAGCAGCGCAAGAGGGTCGTGGGATCGATGTGCTGCCGCTCCTCGCTGGAGGGCAGGGAACGATGGATCGCCGGGCAGAACCCCGGGCTTGCGGCATTGGCGGCATTGGCGGCGGTGGCGGCGGTGGCAGCGAAAGAAGCGGTGCCGGAGCCGAGGGAGAAGAGGAGGAGAGTGAAGACGACAAGAGGAAGCGTCGCTCTGTTTTTCATGGCGGAAATTCTAGAGAAACGCTTAAGTACGAACAAGCAGGGGAAATCCCTCATTCGGAGGAGGGGACCGCGAGGTCCCCGGACCTGTTGGCGGTATCATGCTCCTCCATCGGGCAGTCGCGCTCGTCCCATCCGGCCGGCCCGCTCTCTCGTCACGGATTAGGAGCCCCATGCCCATGAGGCCGATCACCGCCGCCGACGTCATGAACCCGCGGGTCTTAGCCGCCGCCGCGGACTGGACCCTCCCCGAGCTCGCCGACTTCCTGGTCGAGCACGAGATCTCCGGTGCCCCGGTCGTCGACGCCGCCGGCCGGCTCCTCGGGGTGGCCTCGGTCACCGACATCGCGGCGGCTCTGGCGACCGACGGCGGCGGCGGCCCGCGGGGCTCGGACTTCTTCCAGAGCGCCTGGCCGGAGGGACCGAGCCGGGAGGCCCTGGCCGACCTGGCGGCCCGCGGCGTTCGCTTGACCGTCCGCGAGATCATGACCCCGCGGGTCTACACGGTGGTCGAGGACACCCCGGTCGGGGAGCTCGCCGAGACCCTCATCGAAGAGCACGTCCACCGTCTCCTCGTCACCCGCGAGGAGAGAGTGGTGGGGATCGTCAGCACCGGCGATCTTCTCGGCCTGCTGATCGAGGACGAGGAGTAGTCGGGCGCCCTGCGCTATGCTCTCTCTCCCGTGACGGAGAGCGTTCGAGCCCCTCTGCCCGACCCGCCCCCGCGCCTCGCGGTCCGGCTGACGCTCGGTCTGCGCCGCCTGCTCCTCCGCGCGGCGGACGCCCTCGTCCCTCCCCAGCTCGCCCTCTTCGACCGCGTCATCGGCCTCGGCGCCACCCAGGTGATCCACGCCGCCGCCCGCCTGCGGCTCGCCGACCTCCTGGAGGAGCGACCGCGGACTTCCGCCGATCTCGCCGCCGCGACCGGCGTCGATCCCGACGCGCTCCACCGCACCCTCCGCGGCCTCGTCACCCTGGGCATCTTCGCTCTCGGCCCGGACGGCCGCTTCCGTAACAACCGGCTCTCCCGCACCCTCCGCGCCGGGCCGCCGGAATCGCTCCGCAGCTACGCGCTCTATTTCGGCTCGGCCTCGAACGTCGAGGCCTGGGCCGACTTCGACCGTACCCTGAAGAGCGGCGGCAACGCCTTCGAGAGGGTGCACGGGGCGACCATCTGGGACTGGTTCGACGCCCATCCCGAAGAACGCGAGACCTTCGCCGGAGCGATGGGCGAGCTGACCGAGCTCTACGCTTCCGCCGTCGCCACCGCCTATCCCTTCAGAGGCGTCCACAAACTCTGTGACGTCGGGGGAGGACGCGGCACCCTCCTGGCCGAGATCCTCCTCCGCCACCCCCATCTCTCCTCCGTGCTCTTAGATGGCGCCGGCGTGCTCGCAGGAGCGGCCCAGCCCTACCTCGCCGCCCGCGGAGTCGCCGACCGGGTTGCCCGGATCGCCGGCAGCTTCTTCGAGGCGGTGCCGGCCGGCTGCGACGCCTATCTTTTGAAGAACGTCCTCCACGACTGGGACGACGAGCGTTGCCGGTTGATCCTGAGGAATTGCCGGCAGGCGATGGCGCCCGGCGCGCGTCTCCTGGTGGTCGAGACGATCGTCGAGGCCGACACCGTCCGCGACCTGGGACCGCTCTCCGACCTCCAGATGATGGTCGTCTGCTCGGGAGGCCGGGAACGCTCGCGGGCGGAGCTCGCCCGGTTGTTCGGGGAGTGCGGCTTCCGGTTGGAAAGGGTGATCGCGACGGCGAGCCCGATGAGCGTCGTCGAAGGGGTGGCGGTATAGGCTCCACCATTCCGCTTTCCCGGCGAGGGTGACAGACTTAAAGGTGCCATGGCGAGGTTCTTCAACACCGCGGGGCCGTGCCGGCCCGAGAAGCACTACATGCTGCCGCCGGAAGAGCGCCTTCCCGAGCTCCCTAGACTGGTCGACCAGGAGCTGTATTTCGTCGTCCATGCCCCGCGGCAGAGCGGCAAGACGACCTGCTTCCGCTCCCTGGCTCAATCCCTGACCGCGGCAGGGCGCTACGCCGCCCTCCTCACCTCCTGCGAGGTGGGCCGGGCCGCGGGTGGGGATATCGAACGGGGCATCGAGTCGGTGCTGGGTGCCCTTCGCATCGCGGCGGAAAACCACCTCCCCGCGGATCTCCGGCCGCCGGACCCTGAGCCTGCCACCCCGGCCGGGTTCCGGCTGCTCGAGCTGCTCACCCGCTGGTCCCGACAGTGCCCGCGCCCGGTGGTCCTCTTCCTGGACGAGATCGATGCCCTCTTCGACAACCTCCTGATCTCGGTCCTCCACCAGCTCCGTACCGGCTATGCCGACCGCCCCGCCAGCTTCCCGCAGTCCATCGCCCTGATCGGTCTGCGCGACGTGCGCGACTACCGAATCCAGGTCCGCCCCGAGGTCCAAAGCCTGGGGACCTCCTCCCCGTTCAACATCAAGGTCGAATCGCTCACCCTGCCGGACTTCACCGCGGCCGAGGTCGCCCGGCTCTACGCCCAGCACACCGCCGAGATCGGTCAGCCCTTCACCCCCGAGGCCCTGGCCCGCGCCTACGAGCTGACCCACGGCCAGCCCTGGCTGGTCAACGCCCTCGCCCGCCAGGCGGTGGAGACCCTGGTCCCCGACCCGGAGATCCCGATCGACGCCTCGGTGATCGAGACCGCCAAGGAAGCGCTCATCCTCCGCCGGGACACCCATCTCGACTCGCTCATCGAGCGCCTGCGCGAGCCGCGGGTGCGCCGGGTGATCGAGCCGATCGTCGCGGGGGAGAACCTGCGCCCGGACCTCCTCGACGACGACGTCCGCTTCGCCCTCGATCTCGGCCTGGTGGTGACGACGCCGCAGGGCCTCGCGATCGCCAATCCGATCTACCGCGAGGTCATCCCCCGCGCCCTGACCGCCCTCCTGGAGCAGTCGCTCGTCTTACCGCGCCCCTCCTACGTCACCGCGGACGGCCGGCTGGATTTCGATCTGCTCCTGGACGACTTTCGCGCCTTCTGGTGCGAGAACGCCGAGCCCTACCTCGCGCAGGCCCCCTACAGCGAGGCCGCGGCGCAGCTCGTCTTCATGGCCTTCCTCCAGAAGGTAGTCAACGGCGGCGGCCTGATCGACCGGGAGTATGCGGTGGGGAGCGGCCGGATCGACCTCTGCGTCCGCTGGCCCCGGGAAGGACACGCCGAGCGCTGGGCCGTCGAGCTCAAAGTCTGGCGCGACGGCCGCCCCGATCCCCTCTCCCAGGGTCTGAAGCAGCTCGGCGGCTATCTCGAACGCCTGCGCCTCGACCGCGGAACGCTCCTCCTCTTCGACAGCCGGAAAGGGGCCGAGCCGCTTCCCGGGCGCTGCGCGGCGGAGCGGGTGGAATCGGAAGGGCGGGAGATTACGGTCGTTCGGCTGTGAGCGGGCTGTGTTCCGTTCTTGACGAAGAGGGCGGGGCGTACTAACATTGGTCAAGGTTGGTCAACCTTGGAGATCTCGACCATGTCCGAAGCCGTCTACAATCTATACGAGGCGAAAACTTCTCTCTCGCGGCTCGTCGATCGCGCGGCAAACGGTGAGGAGATCATTCTCTCCAAAGCGGGCAAACCGCTGGCCAAGCTCGTGCCGTTCCGCCGGCCCTCCGGGCCGCGTCAGCCGGGTGGCTGGGAAGGGCGGATGCGCATCTCGGAAGACTTCGACGCTCCCCTGCCGCCGGAGCTCCAAGCTGCATTCGAGGGACGGGATTGACTCCGGCGAGCCGGCTGCTGCTCGACACTCACGTCTTTCTCTGGTGGCGCGGAGAGCCTTCCCGGCTGACCTCCGAGGTGCGGAGCCGTATCGCGTCGGCGGACATCGTCTTCGTGAGCACGGCTTCGGCCTGGGAAGCGGCCATCAAGATCTCCATGGGCCGGCTCGAGCTCCCCGACACCCTCGAAGCGGGGGTTCTTGCCAGCGGCTTCGAGAAACTTCTCATCACCTTCGCTCACGCTGAACGCGTGGCGAGCCTGCCACACCACCACCGGGACCCTTTCGATCGCCTGCTGGTTTCCCAGGCGCAAATCGAAGGCTTGACTCTGGTCACCCACGACCGGGTCCTGGAAGCCTACGACGTAAAGATTCTCTGGGCGTGAGATACCCACCTTTTGTACAAAAGGGGTATATAGTAGCTTTTGTAAGCAGGAGGAACCCACGATGACCCGGATCCCCGCCTCTCAGGTTCGCACCGATCTTGCGGACACCCTGAACCGCGTAGCCTACGGCGGAGAGCGTATCGTCCTCCACCGCCATGGGAAGGATCTCGCGGCGCTCGTACCCCTCGCGGATCTCGAGCTTCTCCGCGCCCTCGAGGATCGACTGGACAACGAAGCGGCCGAGCAGGCCCTCCGTGAGCCCGGAGACTCCATTCCCTGGAACCAGGCGAAGGCGGATCTTGGCATCGCCTGACCGTGTATCGGGTCGAATTGCGCCCCGCGGCGCTGCGGGATCTCCGTAAGCTCGAAACCTCGATCCGCCGCCGGATCGGGGCCGCGATCGACCAACTCGCACAAGCCCCGCGGCCGGCGGGAGTCGAGAAACTCCAAGGCCAGGAGAACCGCTATCGAGTACGCGTCGGAGAGTACCGCGTCCTCTACGAAATCGAAGACCGGGTACTCTCGGTCCTGGTGATCCGTGTCGGCCATCGGCGCGAGGTCTACCGCCGCTGACCGCGGCCTCCCCCTCAAGCCCCTCGCCGCAGATCCACCGGCGCCTCGTGGGTCTCGGGATTCGAGAGCTGCGCCGCAACCAGATCGCGGTAGCGGCCACCTTTCATAAGAAGCTCCTCGTGGGTGCCGCGCTCGACGAGGCGGCCCTGGTCCATGACGAGGATCAAGTCGGCGTCGCGGACCGTGCTCAGGCGGTGGGCGATGATCACCCGGGTCGAGCGCAGGGTGGCCAGGTTGGCGTGGACTTTCTTCTCGGTGATCGAATCGAGCGCGCTCGTCGCCTCGTCCAAAACCAGCACCCGCGGCCGGCGGACGAGGGCGCGGGCAAGCGCCAGCCGCTGGCGCTGGCCTCCCGAGAGCGAGGCGCCGCCGTCGGCGAGAAGCGTGTCGTAGCGCATGGGGAGGGCCATGATGTCCTCGTGGATGCAGGCCATCTCGGCCGCCTCGATCACCCTCGCGAGCGGCATCGCCGGATCGGTGAGCGCGATGTTGGCGCGGATGCTGGCGCCGAAGAGGAAGGAGTCCTGGGCGACGAAGCCGAGCTGGCCGCGGAGCCAGTGGAGGTCGAGCTCGGCCAAGTCCGCTCCGTCGTAGAGGATGCGCCCGGAGTCCGGCTTGTAGAGGCCGGCCAGGAGCCCGGCGAGGGTCGACTTGCCGCTCCCCGAGGAGCCCACGACGGCGACCATCCGCCCCGGGGGGATCTCGACCGTCGCCTCGCGGACGGCGGGGGGCGACGAGATCGCGTAGCGGAAGGTGACCTCGTCGAGCGTAATGCGGCCGGCGAGCGCTCCGGGTTTCCGCCCCGGCGCCCCCTCGCGCTCGCGCGGGGTGTCCAAGACGTCGTTCGCCCGTTCGAGATAGCTCCCCAGGAGCTGGAGTTGGAAGGCGGTCTGGATGAGAGTCGTGAGCGGCCCCAGGAACCCGGCCGCCAGCGCCGAGAGGGCGAGCATGGTGCCGAGCGACATGCCGCCGCTGATGACGAGCGCGGCGCCATAGAGGAGGATGACGATCGGCGAGCCCACGGAGAGCGAGTCGAGGACCGAGTTGACGATGGCGTCCAGCCGGCCACGGTCGAGCGAGACGTTCAGATCCTGCACGAAGAGGTCCGACCAGCGCTGCACCGCCTCGCGCTCCGCTCCCGCCGCCTTGACCGTCTCGATCCCGGCCAAAAGCTGGAACTCGTAGCTCCGCGCCCGCGCCTGGGTCTGGAGCGAGCGCGACATGAGGTCGTGCTGGCGGCGGCGGGCGAGGAGGAAAAGGACGATCCGGAGCGCCCCGAGGAAGGCCACGAGGAGGCCCATCTTCCAATCCGCCACCAGGACCAGCACGAGGTAGAGGCCCACCATCGTGCCGTCCAGAGCGCCCGAAAGCGCGCTCGACGTCAGGATCTCGCGGATCGTCGAGTTGCTGTTGAGCCGCATCACGAGATCGCCCGCCGAGCGCTGCTGGAAGAAGAGGAAGGGCAGCTCGACCAGGTGATCCATGAATTCGAGCGACATCTGCGCGTCCAGGCGGGTGCGCAGATGGAGGAGGAGGAAGGAACGGACGAGGGTCGCTAAAATCTTGAAGCCGATGAGCCCCGCAGCCCCCACGGTGAGCACGGTCAGCAGGTGGAGATCGCCGTGCGGCACGACGCGGTCGACCAGAAGCCCGGTCAGGAGCGGCACCGCCAGCGCGAAGACCTGCATGAAGACCGAGGTGACGAGAACCCGGGTCAGGAGGCCGGTCTGGGCGAGGAGGCGGCTCAAGTAGCGCATCACCCCCTTGGGAGTCGCCGCCGCCGGCTCGAAATCTTCGCCGCGCTCGAAAGTCAAAGCGATGCCGGTGAACGAGCGGTCGAGCTCGGACTTGGGCAGGAACTGGCGGCCGGCGGCCGGGTCGACCACCCAGGCGCCGTCCTTCTCCAGGCGGTCGAAGACGAGAAAGTGGCTGAACCGCCAGTGCAGGATCGCCCCCGGGTCGAGGAAGCGGAGGTGCACTCGACCTCGGCGACCTGCACCCCGCGGCCGCGGAGGCCGAAGTGGCGGGCGGCTTCTAAGAGCGTCATGGCGTTGGTGCCGTGGCGGGAGACCCCGGTCGACTCGCGCACCTCGGAGAGGGTCACCGCCTTGCCCAGATAGCCCAGGACCATGGCGAGGCTCGCCGCGCCGCAGTCGGTCGCCGTCGTCTGCTGGATGAACGGGATCTGCCGCCGCCGCCCCCAGCGGAGAGCCGAGAGGGCCGGGAAGCGGGTGGCGAGCGGCGGCTTCTCCGGCGGGGTGACCGGCGTGTCCGGAGATGCCGGCGTCTTGGGAGTCTCCGGCATCCCGCTTACCCCCCACGCTCGTTGGCGAAGGTCGCCTTCAAAGCCGGGATGAGCGTGAAGAGGATGCGCTCCGAGCGCACCCGCACCTCGGCCTGGCCGTGCATGCCGTCGTGGTAATGGTAGGTCTTGCCCTCGGCGGTGAAGATCGCGGAGGGCAGCCGGGCGTGGACGATGACGACCGGTCCGGTCACCTGCATGGCGTCGGCGACGCCGGGGCCGAGGTAGCGCTGAGCCTCGGCGGGACCGATGACCTCGTCCCCCACCGACCCCACGGCGAGCTTCTGGTAGGCGTACTTGTAGCCCGAGATCTCCAGGCGCATCGGCATGCCGCGGCGGATCTGCGGCCGGTACTGCCCGGGGAGGAGGACGGCGACGGTCGGGGCCGCCCCCGCCGGGCCGGCCAGCGAGAGGACGACCTGGCCCGGCTGAAGGTACTGACCGGGCCGCACCCAGACGTCGGCGACCGTGCCGTCGGCCGGCGAGCGGAGGATCCGCCGGTCGAGCGCGGTGCGGGCCAGCTCGCGCTCGGCGCGGAGCGAGATGAGCGCCTGCTCGGCGCTGCGGTCGGCGGGGTCGCGCAGCCGGTTGACGAGCTGCAGGGTGAACTCGCGCTCCGCCCGTTCGAAATCGGCGCGCTCCTTGGCCTCGTCGAAGCGGACGAGCACCTGCCCCGCCCGCACCCGCTCCTCCGGCGCCACCGGAACCGAGGAGACGGTGCCGGCCTCGAGCGCGGTGAGATCGTTCCTCCCCCCCATCTCGACCACCGCGGTGCCCGCGGCGTACTCGTCGACCTTGCCGACCAGGGAGTAGACGAGGAAGACGACCAGGGCCACGAGAAGGACCCAGTAGGAGATGCGGGTCCAGATCGGCGACAGGCGGAGGGGGTCGGCTTCGGCCTGGGCGGGGCGGAGCATCTGCTCGACGACCCGGCGGCGGAAGAGGCCCGGCTCGGGACTCCCGAGGAGGCGGTTGGCGGAGATCGCCGACATCGTCCCCTCCGGCATGAGGGCGGCCAGGTAGGGCGCGGCCTGGGCCGACAGGCGCTCCAGCTCCGCCTGCTCGACCTCGGTCCACTCCGGCCGGGAGGCATCGCGGGTGGCGGAGAGCACCGCCACCACCTCGCCATCGGGGAGAAGGAAGGGCACGGCGAGGAAGCGCTCGCGGCCATCCCCTTGCGGATCGTCGGCCTCGCGCTCGTAGCGCGGATCGTCCCCGGCGTGGGGCAGGCGGGCCGGCAGGCCGCTCCGCAGAACGAAGCTGACGAGGCCCACCGCGGCGCTCTCGTCCCGCCGGGAGGCGCTCGTCGGATCGCGCGCCCAGAGGGTCTCCCGCCCGGCATCGTAGAGCAGGCAGTAGGTGCGATCGGCGTTCACCCGCCCGGCCGCCGCCTCGGCGACCAGGGCGGCCACGTCCTCCGGCGCCTCCTGGTGGCCGAGCCGGCGGAGGAGATCGCTGTCCTCCCGGCTCCAGGCGGCCGGTCCGGCGGCCGGCGGCAGACCTGCCGCAGCGCGGTGCCGCCGCACCGCGCTCCGCACCAGGGCGTCGAGCTCCCTGGGGGGCGGCGGCTCCTGGCTCAAATAGAAGATGCGGTCCTCGGCGATCAGATCCTGGAAGAGGGCGGGATCGGGACCGGAGCTGAGGACGAGGTTGATGGCGGTGCTGTCGCTCCCCTCCCCCGTGGAGAACGCCGAGCTGTCGGCGCTCCGCGGTCCCGGCAGGCGGTCCAGGAAGTCGCGCGCCGCCTCGCCCACGAACCCCTCGCCCAAGACGAGGACCGCCACCTGCCCGTCCGCGAGGAGGTCCCAGGCGACGTCTTTGGAGAGGGTGGCGGCGACCTCGTACTCCCCCTCGCTCACCGCCCGGAGGGCCGCCGCCGCCGACTCCCCCGCCCCGGCGAGCAGCACGAGGCTCCGGCCGCTCGCGGGGGCCGCGGGAGCGGGCTGACGGTCGAGGGCGCGATGGAGGTTGGGCATGGCTTGGGGTCGCGGCGCGTTTCAGCGCCTAAACGATAGTAGGCACAAGGGTAGCAGGGCGTCCCAGGGCGGGCAAGCCCGGTGCCCTTCCACCGCAGGATCTCGTCAAAGTCGGCGAGTAGGGGACGACAACCCTATCCGGAGACGTCCCGCAGTCCCCGTGGACCGCGCAGGATATCGTTCAGGACCTGGGACGTCTCTACCACCTTCGCAGGGCCGATGAGGTGGCCGGAGGACGTAGAGACGTCCCAGGTCCTGAACGATATCGACCTGGAGGCCACGGGGACTGCGGGACGTCTCCGCCGGGGCAACGCCCCGGCCCGTCCTACGGAAGCGCCCACGCCGCCGGGTGCCGCCGGGTAGGCACAACCCCCTTCCTCCCAGGGTCTCGTCAAGTCGTGGCGAGCCCGCGCCGTTGCCCCTCATCCCCCGTCGGCTGCGGGCGCCCCAAGAACAGGACGTACCCGTCCGCGTCCTTGATCTCGAAGCCGCGCAGGCCGTCGTGAGTATCCTTGAGCTCCTCCGAGAATTCGACCTCCCGCGAGGCAAACTCCGCCGCCAACGCGTCTGGATCCGGAACCTCCAGATAAGCGTCCCAGCGAGCTGTCGGCTCCCGCCTGGAGTTGGGGAGTGGAGGGAGACCGACGTCCTTGAGCAGGATCATGGCGCCACCCCGTCGCACGATGCCAAAAAAGGGATCGTCGGCAGGCCCTTCAAAGATGACCTCAAACCCAAGCTGGTCGCGATAGAACGCAAGGGCTCGCGCCAAATTTTGCACAATGAAGAACGGCGAGATGCCGGCAATTTCTGGTCGTTCCATGTGACCACCTACCTTCTCACTTCGTAACGAAGCTCCACCATGCCGCTCTTGTAGGCTTGGACCTCCGCCAGGTGGAGGGCGACGTCCTGGTCGAGCTTCTCGAAAAAGGGAATCCCCTCCCCGATCAAGATCGGCAAGATCGAATACCGAACTTCGTCGGCCAGCCCGAGACGAAGGCATTCGGCGGCGACGACACTGCCGCCGACAAACCAGATGGAACGGAACGTGGGCCGCAGCCGCCCGTTCACGAGCTCCGCGAGATCGCCTGCGTAGAATTCGACGGTATCCCGGGTCCGCGGCAGCTCGCGATGCGTGAGGACGAAAGTGGGTTTGTCGCCGTACGCCCACCCAAACCCCTGGGCCTCGAAATTCAATGCGGTCTCATAGGTTCGTGAGCCCATGACGTAGCAGTCGATCGTCTTTAGAAACGACTCGACGAACCCTGGCTCCAGGGTCTCGCCGCCGGCGAATTCGTCTGAGGTCTCGAGCCAGTCGACGCGCCCGTCCTTGCGAGCGACGAAGCCGTCGAGGCTCGCCGCCATGTGGATCGTTACGCGAGAATCCGTGTTTGTCATCGTTTCGCCCTGATGTCGAGTGCGGCAAATTGTGAGTGCCCGTCGGCGCTCCGCGGACGGCGGAGGCGTAGTGTAGCAGAGGGATATCGAGAACGTCGGGGACTGCGACAACCACCCGAGCGGTTAAGAAGCCTCACGACAAGGCAGGGGCCCTGAACGAGCCCCTGCCCTCAAGACTTACTGGCAACCTCCGGTATAGGTGGCTGTGCCGCGATTGCTGAACGCGCTGCACCCGTCGGAGCTGCAGGCGCGCACGTGGAAGTAAGTGGTCCCCCCGACTTTAGCGATGAACAAGGTGTGGGTGCCACTGTAGTAGAGGCTTTGCGAGGTGAAGGAAGGGGAGCTCGATCCCCAGAGCTCATAGCTGGTCGCGCCGCTCGAAGCCGTCCACTCCGCATCGTTTAATCCGTGGCAGTGTTCGGGCGACACCGTCAGCGTAGGCGTGGCGGGAGGCGTGCCTACGGCACGCGAAGAGATGCAGGCTCCGGCGGCATTGGACCATTCGAACTGATAGCCATAGCCGCCGGTACCGAAGAAGGGCGTGGGAGACCAGTTGCACTTGTCGTCGGACTCGTTGCCGCTGCCGTCATACCAGCCCCCTCCCGTGGGATCGGTCACCGCCTCGCGCGTCTCGTGAGTGACGAAGTGCTCCTGATTCTGGGCCCCCGTCCAGCCCGAGACTTGACAACTGGAGCAGCTCGGATACGGCTGGATGGAGTACTTCGTGGCCGTGGTGCCGCTCCCGATCCAGCTGTGATAGGAGCAATAGACGAGGGACGGGCCGCCGCACGAGGTGGCTGAACCGAGCGAGGAGTACGAGGTGCTCGGGAGGAAGACCTCGTAGATCGTGGAGGCGTCGAAGGTATGGCTCGCGAGGTACCGGTTGACCTCGGCCTGGACGTCCGCGTCGGAGACGTTCGTCGGCGGCGTCGACGTGTCGAACCAATCCGCCGTTCCCGAACCGAGGTTTGCCAGCTGGATGCTCGAATACTCCGTGATGGTCTTGTACTCGGGGGTCGTGCCGAACTGGTTTCGGAAGCTGATGATCGTGTGGGAATAGGCGTAATCGGGGGACGCGGCATTGCTGAAGGAAGGCCCCCAGAAGAGGAGGACCACCTTGGCCGAGATGATCTCCGGTCCGCCATGCTCGACGAGATTCGTCGCCTTGGCGAGCAGGTGATGTCCGGGAGCAGTGCTCCCCGGTTCTACCCCACGCGCGGGAAAAATGACAACCCTGGGCTTTTCAGCAGCATCCTGGCTCGGACCGGCCGGTTTGGCTGCGGCACTGCCGGTGATGGTCAACAGACAGGCCATCGGTAACAGGCTCTTGAAGCATCTACTCCTCATCCGGTTCTCCTCCAAAAAGGTAGGTTGGGGAGGATTTGCCAGCTCTCGCCAGCAATCCTCACTACCTTTGTGCAGTAGGGCTTCAAAACATTTCAGCCGGCCCGTCGCATTCGGATCTCACCCTTCGACTTCTATGGGGATCGCCGTAGGCACCCGCTGCCCGGAGCGCTCGGTCTGAGGTTGAAGATCTGACATGGTACAGTCTACGCCGTGAAGGACGGAGTGGGGATCGCCATGGGATCTCAGGGTCTCGACGGAAAAATCGCTCTCGTGACCGGTGCTGCCCGGGGGATGGGAAGGGCGACCGCGCTGACCCTCGCGCGGCGGGGCGCCGCCGTCGCGGTCAATGACACCCGCCGTGCATCCGCGGAGGCCGTGGCTGCGGAGATCGAAACCGCGGGGGGACGGGCGCTGGTGTGCCTCGGGGATGTGTCGGAGGAGGGGCAGGTGGAAGCGATGGTCGCGGCCGTGGTGGCGCGCTTCGGGACTGTCGATATTCTCGTCAACAATGCCGGCATCCTGCGCGCCACGAGCCCGCTGGAGACGATCCCCCTTGCAGAGTGGCAGCTGATGCTGGCCGTCAACGTCACCGGCGTGTTTCTCTGCACGCGGGCCGTGCTGCCGATCATGAAGGCACAGCGGAGTGGGAAGATCGTCAATATCTCCTCCACCGCGGGACGGTGCACCAGCACTTTCGGCGGCGCCCATTACACCACCGCCAAAGCGGCCGTCCTCGGCCTCACCCGCCACACGGCTCGCGAAGCCGCGCCGTTCGGCATCAACGTCAATGCCGTCGCTCCCGGTAGTATCGACACCGATATGGTGCGGGAGCTCGCCACTCCAGAGCGCATGGAGCAGGAGCGCCAAGAGATCCCCTTAGGTCGCCTCGGCACCGCAGAAGACGAGGCGAACCTCGTCGCATTTCTCTGCTCGGAGGAGGCGTCCTATCTCTCTGGCGCGACGATCGATATCAATGGTGGGACCCTGATGATGTAAGCGCGTGGCGCTGGCCCGGACGGCGGAGTTCCCCCGGCCGCTCGCGAAAGTAGAGGACCGGTAGCCTGCCCGACTCGGGCACAACACGACTGCTTGCTATGCGCCCTCGGTCCCCGGTCGCGACCGCCTAGATCAACCAGAACTGGCCTATTTCCATCGTTGCATCATGCTGGTTACTGTCTCGGCGTCGTTGAAGGCAACTGCGGTTCCGATCTGGCTTAGGTAGGCCAGAATTGGGACGCCTCGTTCCTCGAGAATCGCGACCGCAATCGGGATACCCCGGCTAGAGGTATCGCTGCCCATCAAGAAATGCGCGAGAACTTGCGCTACAGTTTCAAGGCTGATCGATGAGTCTCCAAAGAGTGTCATGATTGAGAGGGTCCAGGGGCGATTCTCCTTGATTGCTGCAAGAACGGCCTCGGCATAGCCACCAAAGTCATTTTCAACCATATACCCTTGAGCCAACGCGAATTGGACCGCAACCGCGCTCTGAAAGCCGACTACAGCCGCTTCGATAGTTTCTCCATCTATCGTGTTAAAGGGGAAGTCGCTGGGTGTATCTACCTCCTGTGAGCCTACTCCGCCGTTTGGCGCAAAGTCTCGGTTGACGACTGCGAGCCTCGGACCGGCAGCCTCAGTGAGAGCGTCTTCCACGAGACCCACTGCAATACCGAGCCACTTAGCTCGGAAGATATCCAACTGCTCTACGAGGGTACTACATGCAGCTGTCAGCTCAATGCGCGGCATTTTATCTCCTCAATCGTTAATCCTGTCGTTTGCAGTCTAATGATAGCCTCGGAAGCGAGGTGTATCTGCTGGAACGCGCGAGCCCCGCTTGTGGGACGACGTCATACAACCGAAGCAGATTAACCCGAACAGAGACTTCATCGAAGTCCAGAGACTTGCGACTGTCTCTACAAGAGAGGAGGATTGCAGGCACACGGCAGAGCATTTCTTGAATGCTGGTGATAGGTGAGGTCCCTCTTCAAGGTGTGACCACAGACCGGGCAGTGAGCACGGCCGAATGCGCAATCCTTGCTATGAAATGAGCAAATTTTGCCACCGCAGGCTTCGTTGCTGTGCCTGCATGTTTGGTGGTTGAGAGAAAGCGGACCAGCCAGCAGGGTATTCTGCCGCATGCTTTGGGCTCCTGGACCGTGATCTCGTGTCGACGACTATACCGCAGCGCCTGTCGAGATACACAACTCCCTGCCTCCACGGACGAGCGAATAGATATGGGAATCGATCTATGAGTGACAAGATTATGTGGGTGGAGCCCTCGGTGCCCGGGCCGGCGCCAGCTCGCTGAGGAGGCAGTTATCCGTGTAGACCTAGTTGGTTGCCCACTTAGGTATCCCACGGACCCGTACTTGCGAAATTCCCGCATACGGTTCCTCAAATCACGGTTTCGCTATGCGAACTACTCACGTCTACTCACGTCGCGTACCCCTCTGGTTCAGAAAGTTCCTGAACTGCGGGTCTCCCTCGCCGGTTTGGCTATCCGTTGTAGTTCCTTTGAGACGCTTTCAGGGTTCGGTGACCTTACCATCTTTCCCTCCAACGCTTCCGTGGCCGATGCCCCCGACACCTCTCGGCTCCGGCACTGAGGCCCTCCTGACCTGCTTTTAGCTTGGCCCTCTCACCCTTCGGTCGTTAGAGAGGACGGTGGCTGTTGATAGAAGCACCCTCCAGTGAGAGCACTCAGCATTCCCTCGAACCGAGAGTAGAAAGCGGGGCGGTAGAGAGCATATCGGAAGAGCGTATAGTATTGCCCGCCAAAGAACCGATGTTCGTGGAATTCTCCCTCCAGCACGAAACCGGCGCTTTGAAGAAGGTGGCAGCTAGCCGGGTTGTAATCATAGGCCTCGCAGTATAGTTTTCTCAAGGGAAAGTAAGAGAACAAATAGTTGAAGAACAGCATGCCGGCCTTAGCGCCTAGCCCTCTACCTCGAGCTGTCGGTTCAAGGAACGCCGTAACGAACGCGAACCCGTCCACGAGGTTGACCTCATGAGAGTAGATGAAACCCGCAGCCCTTTCGCTACGGTTGAGGATCATCAAGAATACATGCACGGAATCCTTTAGGCGGCTAATAAAGGACTCCTCGTACTCTCCTTCCGAGAGGATTGTCCGACGTCCACTCCAGAGATGGAGCGTGGCCGAATCGCTCTCCCACCGGCGAAGCAACGGTACATGAATTCGCTCTAACGGCGACAAGCGAACGCCCTTACCGCCCAACTTGCACACCGTCAACTGAGGGGCACTTTCAGTCGGGTGCCCTAGGCACTTAGTCCTACTTTCCACGGCTTCTGTCTTGGCTCTTTGCGTTATTCCAGCCTTCTCCGTAGGACTTCTCATTGCCGCTTGGCGGGTTATAGGTCGGATGAAAAATTTCTGTCACGGGGTTTGGATTCGCTTGTCCACCCGACCGCTTGTAGTCTTCCTGGCCTTTATTGTGCGCGTAGTTGCTGTCGCTTCCGCCTGAACCGCCCATAACTCAGTCTCCTTTCGTACGCTGTGGAGGGGCTAAACGACCGGCTCACGGGTGGTTAAGGGAGGTCCCTTTCGCCAAAATTCAACACATTACGCATGAACCGTCGGTGCCGCTGTGTTCGTTTGAATGGTACAACGAGTCGGCCTCGCACGGAACTAGCAAATCGTTCCGGAGGGACCTTTTTCTCAAGTTGCTTACGACTCAGGGGCCACCGAACCGTGGCCACCGTCCATGGGATGGCGCGTCCGGCGCGAGTGGACGAGCGCCAGGCCGAGCGCTTCCGCGCCGAAACCTGCGGGGAGGCATGCCGTTCGTCACCCTCCGCCGCGGCGATCCCGAGTTGGAAGGTGCCAGATTCCCCCTTGCCTCCCGCCCAAACAAAACGGGACCGGCCCGAGTAGCGAGCTCGAACCGGCCCTCCCGTAATGGCAGCAGGGCCGCAGGTATTCCTTCCCCCTCGACTACGCCTTCTCCCCGTCCCATCTGGAACTCCTCCGCGAACGCGACGACAGCCTGACGGCTGCCGAGGCGGAGCTCGCCGGCTCCTGGAAGATCGAGCCGGTTCCGGGGCAGCCGGGGGCGGTCGCCACTCTTCGGATCTGGGAGGATCTCGCGGTCGGCGATCCGCCGGTCGCCGTTCTGTGGCACCTCGAAATGTACTGGTTCAGCGTGAACAAGACGGCTGGTAGTAAGAGTAACAGAGGCACCCGGTAGTTGTAGCTCAAGCGGCTTGCCCCCTCTGTGCGTGGCGTCGCTCGCGCCGGAGTTGCCTGGCAGTCTCGAGTTTTTGATCCCGCTCGGCCCAGATCGCAGGCGCTCTGCCATTTAGGAAATCATTCGGAGTGATATAGGCAATAGCGCTGTGGAGCCGGGCGTGGTTGTAGTGGTGGACGAACTCGGTGACGACCGAGCGGGCTTGCTCGAGGTCGGCGGGAGCGGCGGGCCGCAGAGCCCCGCCCTTGAGCGTCTTATGCCAGCGCTCGATCTTGCCATTGGACTGCGGGTAGTAGGGTGAAGTGCGCACGTGGGTCATGCCGGCGATGCGGACGAACTCCTTGAAATCCCTGGCGATGAACTGCGGACCGTTGTCGGAGATGATCCGAGGCTTCGCCTCGGGGTAGAGCTCGCGAGCGCGTTGCAGGATGCACTCGACATCAGCCTCGGTCATCGACTCACGAATTTCCCAGTGGACGATGGAGCGGCTGGCGCCGTCGAGGACCGAGCACAGGTAGTAGAACGTCCCAGCGAGGTTGATATAGGTCACGTCGATGTGCCAGTGCTCGTGAGGGTGTAGGGGCTGCTGGAAGCCTTTGCCTTTCTTGGAGGTCCGCCGGTTCCATCGGTCGAGCCGGCCGGCCTTGGCGAGAACCCTGTAGGTCGAAGAGGGGCTCACCGCCACGATGTCCTGGTCCAGCATCATGAAGGTCAAGCGGCGGTATCCCTCCAAGGGGAAGCGCTCGTGGAAGTCGAGGATGGCCTGTCGCTCGCTGTCTTCGAGCCAGTGATCCCGGGGTACCCGTCGATTGTGCTCATTGGCCTTGCCGTAGCGTTTTCGCCAGGCGTAGAACTTGCCTCGCGCCAGTTCCAGCCAAGCGCAGAAACGCTCGACGGGGATCTCCGTTTTCTCGCTCCAGGTGCGCACGAAGTCGACCACGGCATCTCGTACATCATGGGGAACCCAGCAGCCGTTCAGGGCTCCCCAAGCTCTTTTTTTAGCTGTACGTACTCGGTCGAGATCTCGGCGATGACCGAGTCTTTCCTGGCCAGTTTGGCTTCCAGGTGCTGGACCTTGTCGGTCAGTTGCTTCTCGCGTTGCGAGGCTCCGGAGCCCGCCCCTTCGAAGGCGCCGGCGAGGTTTTCGAAGGCCAGTCGCTGCCACTGGTAGAAGACGCTGGGCTGGAGCTTGTACTCGTCACAGAGGTCCGAGATGGGCACCTTGTCGACGAGATGGCGACGCAAGATAGTGACCTTCTGGTCGGTGTTGAACTGGCGGCGGGAACGCTTGGACTCCTGGGACATGAAAACCTCCTCGCCATGCGTAACATGGCAGTAGAGCCGTCATGTTCCAAGAGAACCAATACACTCTCCGTCCTCGTGCCAGTGATCGACCGCGAGCCGCTTCTTCCTGGTGGAGGAAGAGGCGGCGGCCGAGAGCTTCCCGCTGGTCGCCGTGTATGGCGAGCAGGGGCCGCAGGTCGCCGGCTGGCTCGACCGCTACGAGCCGCGATGGGCCGAGGGGCTCCACCTGCTGGAGGCGATCGTGCGGGCGCCTTGCGACTCTGCTCGAAGCCGCCAGGCCGGGAGCCGAGGAGCAGGTCGGGCGGATTCGGGCTCGTCGACTGCCGGCGTAGGTTGGCGAACGGAATTCGGAAGTGGGGGAAGGGCGCTCCCGGCGTCCTTCCCTGGGCCCTGGCAGTTCGGCTGGCAGCTAACCAACTGACAGTGGCACCCAACGGGACCTCGAATTCCTTCCCGAGGCCCTCCAATTCCTTCCCAAGCTCCTCCAATTCCTTCCAGAGGCCCTCCAATTCCTTCCAGAGGCCCTCCAATTCCTTCCCAAGGCCCTCGAGTTCTTTCCCGAGCGCCTCGGATTGAATACCGAGGGCCTCGAATTCCTTCCCGAGGGCCTCGCATTCAATACAGAGGCCCTCGAATTGAATCCCGAGGGCTTGGGCGCGCGCCAGAGGCGCTCCAATTCCTTCCAGAGGGCTTCTGACGGAATTCCGAGGCGTTTTGGAGGTCTCTGAAGACCGTTACCGTCCTCTCGGAGGGACGGAAACGGGAACCGAGGTCTCGATCGCGATGACCGCCGAGACTCTGCCGGGACTCTTTTACCCTCGGAGATCCCATTCGGGCAGCTGGCGTACTTCCGGCAGGGCCTCGCCGGCAGGGCTGAAGTACCATAGAGGGATGAAGCCGCAGGCTCTGGCCGCCCTGGCCCTCGTCCTCCTCGCCGGCTGCGGTCACCCGCCGGCCTCCCCTCCCCTCCCGGCGGAGGCCGCCGACAGCGCCGCGGCGACACGGCCCGAGGCCGCCCGCCCGATTCCCGCCGCCTCCGCCGGTCTCGCCGCTCCGACCGACGGTTTCCTCGCCGTCGCGGTGGCCCGCCGCGCCGTGGAGGTCACCGCCGAACTCGACGGCGAGCTTCGGAGCCTGAACGTGGCGGTCGGCGACCGGGTGGAGCCGGGGACGCGGATCGGTACCATCGAGACCCGCGAGATCGCCGAGCAGCTGGCGAGCTCCCAGGCCGCCATCACGGCCCTCGAAGCCGACCGCAAGCGGGCGCAGATCGATCTCGAATCGGTCAAGAACCAGTACGAGCGGCGGGCGGCCTATCCCGATCTCTACCCGCGGGAGCAGTTGGAGGAGCTGCAGAGCAAGGCGAAGTCGTCCGCGGCGGCGGTCGAGACCGCGGCCGCCCGGGTGTCCGAGGAGCGCGGGCATGCCGCCCAGCTCGCGGGGCGCCTGAGCCATGCCATCCTCACCTCCCCCATCCACGGCACGGTGGCGACCCGCTACCTCGACCCCGGGGCGATCGTCCGCTCGGGCACCCCCATCGTCCGCCTGATCAGCGCCGGTTCCTACGTCATCCGCTTCGCAGTGCCGCCCGACCAGTCGTCTCACCTGCGCCTGGGCGAGCGGATCGGCTTCCTGCCGGAGTCCCGCGGCGGGGCGCCGGCCGAGCTCCCGGGGGTCATCTCGCAGATCGCGCCGCAGGTGGACACCGCCTCCCAGATGGTCTTCGCCGAGGCCGACCTCGACGCTCCCGCCGGCGGCTCCTCCGGCATCGCCCAGCCGGCCGGCCGTCTCCAGGACGGTCTCGTGGGAACGGTGCGGGTGAGCCCCGGCGGCATTCCCGGCCACTGACGACTGGAAGACCCTTCACTTCGCAGGCGGCGCGACCGGCACCGCCGGCGATGCCGGCGATGATGCGGTCGTCCCGCCGATCTCGTAGACACCGTTGAAGCCATCGCCATCGAGCCCGGGATGGACGACGACCTTCGCGGCACCGGTGCCCGGCCGCCCCTGGACCGGCCAGACTTTGCAGCCATTGTCGGCGCCCGCCGCCGGCGAGCCCGCCGCCGTCCCCTGGCAGTACCAGGCCGTCCCGCCGGTCGAGCGGGCGTCGAGCGCCGTCGCCTGGACTCCCGGAAGGGCGCGGGCGAAGAGGAAACCCATGTTCTCGTAGCTCTTGTCCCAGGGAACGCCCTTGGCGAGGCGGGCGTGGAGGTTGCCGGTCAGGGTGATCACGAGGTCCGCGGGCGCCGCGGCGACGATGCCGCGCAGCCGCTCGGCCATGGCGCGATCGCGCTCCTGGCCCGAGCCATGGACCTGCCGGTCGAGCAGAGCGACCCGTACCGGCCAGCCGTCGTGACGGAAACGCCGAAGGTTTTCGAGGAGCGCGGCCATGGCCTCGCTCCGGCGGCCGTCCTGGTAGGAATCCCGCCAGAAGGGACTGTCGAGGAGTGCCGCGCGATCCGCGGCGGCCCCGGCGGAAGCGAGGAAGGCCGCGATCCGCGGCTCCTCTTCCTGCCAGATTTCGAGTCCCACCGTCACCGAACGTCCCGCGGCCAGGGCCAGGCAGGCGGCGTTGCCGGTGAAGGCGGGGCTTTCCGCCGTGCCGTGGAGCTCGCCGAGCAGGAGGACCGACCCGGGCCGGAGGAGGGGGGCGAAACCCTCGACCGATTTGCAGGCGAGCGGCGCCCGGATCGGTGGGGAGGGTCTGCCGGGCGTGGGATCGGCAGCGAGCCGGGCGACGGGTGCGAAGGCGGCGAGGGCGAGGCCGGCGAGGGTACCCATCGCGGGGGCGAGGGCGGAAACGCGGCGATGGAACGGCTTCATCTTCTCTCCTTCGACTTTTCCTTCGACCTCGGGTGTCCACCGGAGCCCTCCCGGGCATACTGTGCAGGGCGGGAGGCGGTATCATTCCGGGCGGCGGGAATCCGAGAGAGATACGTCCGCGCCGGGTCCACCGTCACAGCTTCCTACGAACCTGCCATGAACCGATCTCTACTTCCGCGTCCCGCTGCGCTCGCCCGCCTCTTCCTCCTCTCTCTTTTGGGGGCCGCCCTCGCCTGCGGGCATCCCAGTGCGGGGGGCACCGCGGCCGCTCCCCAGGTCGCCGGCGAGTGGCGGGCGGCCCTCACCTCGCCGGGCGGCGACCTCCCCTTCGGTCTCCGCCTCACCGGTTCCGGCCGCCAGCTGCGGGCGGTGGCCATAAACGGTGCCGAGCAGGCGCCGTTCTCCGCCATCGAGCAGAAGGGCGACCGGCTCACCCTGCGGATCGACTGGTACGACTCGCGGATCGACGCCCAGGTCACCGCCGCGGGCGACCGGATGACCGGGGTTTGGACGCGGACCGAGCCCGGCGGGCCGAGCCGGATGCCCTTTCAGGCGGTGCGCGGCCCCGGCCCCCGCTTCGCCCGCCTCGCGGCGCTTCCAGGGAAGGAAGCGGGCGGGGATCGCCAAGCGGTCCCCGGGGTCTCCGGCGCGTGGGCGGTGGAATTTCAGGATGCGGCCGGCACCTCGCCGGCCCAGGCCGAGTTTGTCCAGGAAGGCGAGAGGGTCACCGGCACCTTCCTCACCCCGACCGGCGACGACCGCTACCTCGAAGGGAGCTACGAGGAGGGCCTCCTCCGCCTCTCGACCTTCGACGGCGCCCACGCTTTCCTCTTCAGCGCCAAGGCCCAGGCCGACGGCACGCTCCAGGGCGACTTCTGGTCGCGCGGCACCTACCATGCCACCTGGAAGGCGCGCCGGGTGGCGGCGGGCCAGCCGGTCCTCCCCGACGCCTGGGCCCAGGTCGGCCTCACCAATCGGGAGGGGCGCTTCGCCTTTCACTTCCCCGACCTGGACGGCCACGAGGTCGCCTCGACCGACCCGCGTTTCGCCGGCAAGGTGGTCCTGGTGAACGTCTTCGGCTCCTGGTGCCCGAACTGCAACGACGAGGCGCCCTTCCTGGCCGAGCTGTACCGGCGCTACCACGACCGCGGCCTGGAGATCGTGGGCCTCGCCTACGAGTACACCGGCGACCCGGCGCGGGACGCGAGCTTCGTCCGCAAGTACGCCGCCCGCCACGGCATCACCTACCCTCTCCTCCTCGCCGGCACCTCGGACAAGAAGGCCGCGGCCAAGACCCTCCCCGACCTGACCGCCGTCCTCGCCTTCCCCACCAGCATCTTCCTCGGCCGCGACGGCCGGGTGAGAAAGATCTACAGCGGCTACGCCGGCCCCGGCACCGGAGCGCACCACAAGGAGCTCGTCGCCGAGTGGGAGAAGCTGCTCGGAGGTCTCTTGGCGGAACCGGCAGTGGCGCGCGCCGCGCGGTAAGTCTTCGGAGCGGAATGGCTCTCGCCCGACCTTACCGTGGCCGCGCCATCCTGGCGAGAAGCGAGGAGTACTCTCCCGGGGTACCGCGATGGCCGCCCTGAAGGGCAGCGCCACTCGTCGCGGTCCTGGTGTAAACGATATTGCCAGAGAAGTCGGTTCCCGAAGCGCAAGTCCTACTGTCTAAATCAATCGTCCCTGTGATGCTCGTCGGCGAGGTACCGTTGACCCGGCCGTCTCCAGTCAGTTTTGCGCAACCGGAATCGTTGCCGACACCCTGCCAGGTCAGGGTCAGTGCTGACGTCACAGTACCCGTGATGGGAATCACGCTCCCAAGGGAGGTGAAGTTACCTGTTAAATGGCCCGCCGAATCCTGGACGAAATCGAGGCGCACGGAAACCGAGATGGGGGGACTGAAGACCCAATCTCCAACCCAGCTACCCGCGACGCTCGGGATCACCGGCGCGGGCGGCGCTGTCGGTCCCCGACCGCCTCCGCCGCAGGAAAGAATCGAGAAGGTCATGCAGCCCATTACTAGCCCGATTAAAAATCTTGGTGCCAGATTCAAAGCGATCCATCCTCTACGTTCCATTTGACTTGTTCTCCCATTTCCATGTGGCATTATTGACTTGCAACTCGTAGCCGCCTTCCGAGCCGGCGCGAGGGGAGCCCCGTTCCTAAAGCCCGTCCGCCACGCCATGCTCCTATCACTGACAGTGTATTAAGACATTATCACTTCCGGAGGCCGCCCGGAAGCTTAAAGACCGTCAGCTGAGAGAAAATAACCTCGGGCTGAGGATGACCTAGGGTACGCCGCCCGCGAGGATCGTCGCGAGCTTGGCGGCGTCTAAGTTGCCGCCCGAAACGACACAGACCACCTTCCGACCCGCGATCCCGTCCCCGCCCGCGAGGGCGACGGCGACCGGAGTGCCGCCGGCTCCCTCGGCGATCACGCGGTTGCGCTCGGCCAAGAGGCGGACGGCTTCCGCCACCGCCGCCAGGGAGACGACGCGCGAGCCGTCGAGGAGACGGGAGACGATCGGCCACATCTCGTCCAGGACCCGCTTGCCGCCGATGCCGTCGACGAAGCTCGGGATGTAGTCGACCGACTGCGGCGAGCCGGCTTTGAGGGCGGCGGAGAGGGGGAAGGCGGTCTCGACCTCACAGCCGTAGACTTGGGTGCCCGGCTTCTCCGCACGGAGGGCCGTGGCGATCCCCGAGGCGAGCCCGCCGCCGCCGAAGGGGACGAGCACGGTGTCGACGTCCGGCAGGTCTTCGAGGATTTCGAGGCCGATGGTGCCGTTCCCCGCCATGACCGCGGAGTCGGCCACCGGGTGAATGAAGAGACCGTCCTGCCCCGGATATTCGTGATCGATGAGGATCTGCCACCAGCGCTCGAAGGGCACCTTGAGAACCTTGCCGCCGAGCCGCTCGATGGCGTCGATCTTCGTCTGCGGCGCATGCTCGGGCACGACGACCGTCGCCTGAACCCCGATCCGCCGCGCGCTCCACGCCACCCCCTGCGCCATGTTCCCGGCGCTCGCCGTGTACACCCCGTCCGCCAGCCGCTCCGGCCCCGCGAGGCGCATGGCATTGGCCGCCCCGCGCAGCTTGAACGAGCCGATCGGCTGCAGGTTCTCGAGCTTCAGGTAGATCTCGGCCGGGGCGTCGACGTTCAGCCGGACGAGCGGGGTCCGTACCACGATTCCACGCAGGCGCTCGCGGGCGGCACGGATGTCGTCGATCGTCGGGGCGGCGAGGGTGCGCATCGAGGGCTCCTCCGGAAAGCTGGGCCGAGATCCAGGCGGGCGAGTATAGCGCCGCCCGCCCGCGGCCCTACCTCCCGGAACGCGTCGTCATCGTCCGGCGCCGCCCTACGGCGACAGCGCCGCAGAGCGCCAGAAGGGCGGCGAGCAGGACGATCCCCAATCCCGAGAGCGTGGGGACGGAAGCGACGCTGCCGGCGCAACCCGAGACATTGGAGGTGTCGAGGGTCACCGCACCGGTGCGCGCCAGGGCCCGGCCGGAGGTCTGGGCTCCGGTATTGAAGGTGATGCTCGCTTGCGCGAGGATGTTGCCCGCGAAGACGGTGCCCGTACCGAGGGTGGCGGAGCTGCCGAGCTCCCAGGTCACGTTGCAGGACGAACCGCCGTTGATGAGGAGGACCGAGGCGTTGCTCGCCGTGGTGAGCGAGCTCCCGGTCTTGAAGAGGAAGGTCGAAGCGGAGTTGCCCTGGGCATCGAGCGTCAGCGTCCCGGTCAGCTGCGCCGACGAGTCGAAGCAGTAGACACCCGGCGTGAGCGTCAGCCCGCCGAGGTCCTGCCCCGTCAGATTCGCCGTGCAGGGAGTGGCGGCCGCGGTGGTGTACGCGGCGGTGAGATCCGTCTGCGCCTGGAGGGCGACCGGGTCTCCGGCGTGGATCGACCCGCCGCTCACGACCCCCGGGGGAAATCCGGTGACCGCGCTTCCCGGGCTGACTCCGAGGTCTCCGACGACCAAGGTCGGGCCGGTGTTCGTCACCGTCGAGGCGCCGAGGACGGAAAAGCTCTGCGCCGAACCCAGCACCGGCTGAGCCCCGGCCGCCGTGGCGCCGAAGAGAAGCGCAGCGAATCCTGCATTCGCGAGGAAAATCAGCGGCTTGCCCATTGTGTCCCCTTTCCGGGTGACCGATCGCGGAACTACGGCTGGGAGAGAGAGGCGGGTGAGGAAGATTCTGGAGGCAAATCGCTTTGCCTCTTAGCGGATACTAAGCTTTTACGAGGAATATGTCAATCCTACAGCTCCAGCCGCACACCCCGTCCCGCCGCCAGCGCCGCGGTATAGACGTGCTGGGCCGCCGCGAGATCCTCGACCGCGATCCCCAGCGATTCGAAGACGGTGACGTCGTCGGAGGAGAGCCGCCCCTCGACCCTGCCGAGCAGGAGGTCGCCGAGATCGCCCAGGAGGTGATCCTCTCTGAACGCGCCTTCCTTCAGGGGGATGAGAAAATCGCCGGCCTCTTTCAAGACCGATTCCCGGAGGTCGCCGAAGAAGCGGGAGCGCGCGACCGCGGCGGTGTCGAGCTCGCGGGAGACCGGGGTGCAGGCGCCGACCGCGTTGACGTGGGCGCCGGGCGCGATCCAGTCGCCGTGGAGGACCGGCACTCGCGACGCGGTGACGGTGCAGATCATGTCGGCGTCGCGCACCGCCTCTTTAGCCGTCGCCGCCGCCTCGACGGGTAAGCCGTGATGGGCGGATTCTTCCGCCGCGAAGCGCTTCGCGCGCTCGAAATCCCGGCTCACGACCCGGATTCGCTGCAGCGAGCGGACCTCCCGCAGCGCCTGGATGTGGCTCCGCGCCTGCACCCCGGTGCCCAGGATGGCGAGGCTCGATGCGTCCTCCCGAGCGAGAAGACGGGTGGCGAGAGCGGAGGCCGCCGCGGTACGGATGCCGGTCACCGAGGCGGCGTCCATGATGGCGAGCGGCTCGCCGCGCCGGCCGTCGAAGAGGATCACGAAGCCGAGATGGGAATCGAGGCCGTGGCCATGGTTGCCCTCGAAGATGCTGAGCACCTTGACCGCCAGGCCCGACTTCTCGACCGGCGCCGAGCGCTCGGAGGGCATCGAGATCAAAAGATCCCGCCGGCCCTCCCCGGGCAGCCAGAAGAGAGAGCGGAGCGGCTGCGACGCCTCTCCCCGCGCCAGGGCCGAGAGCATGTCCGCCAGCTGGTCGATGCACTCGCCCATGGGGAGGAGGGCTTCCACGTCTCGACGGTTGAGGAAGAGGAGCGGCATGGGGTCTCCGGGAAGCGGGAACGGATTTCTGGGACATCGGCCGGCGTCGGCCGGCGGGAGTATACAGGCCGCCCGACCTCCATGCGGGTGGGGGCGTCGGGACGGGTGACGAACGAAACGGCGGGGTGCCGGCCGCTCCGCTCCTCCGGTCTAGAGCGCGACGACGCGCTCCAGGACCGCTTTCAGGTGGTCGACATTGATCGGCTTGATGAGGTGCTCCAAAAATCCGGCGTCCAGGCTCTGCCGCACGTCCTCTTCCATGCCGTAGCCGGAGAGCGCGATGCCGGGGGTGCCGTAGAGGGCGCGGACCTGGCGCATGAGGTCGTGGCCGGAGGCGTCGGGCAGGCCGAGGTCGCTGATGAGGAGGTCGAAGTGGTCGGTCGCGGCCGCCGCCAGGCCCTCGGCGACGGTGCCGGCGGTCCGCACCCGGTAGCCGGCGAGGCGGAGGAGGCGGGCCAGGGTGCGCGCGGTGTCCACGTGATCCTCGACCAGCAGCAGGCGGGGCTTGCGCTCCCGCGGCGCGCTCGCCGCCGCATCCGCGGCCGGCTCGGCGGCTTCCGGGACGGGACGGGCGAGCGGCATCTCGACGGTGAGAGAGGCCCCCTGCCCGGGGCCGGCGCTCGCCGCCCGGATCGTCCCGCCGTGGAGCTCGACGACCGCTTTCGAGATGGCGAGCCCGAGCCCCAAGCCGCCTTCGTGCCAGGAATGCGGGGTATCCCCCTGCTCGAAGGCGTCGAACATCCGCGGCAGCACCTCGGGCGGAATGCCGACCCCGTTGTCGCGCACCTCGACGGCCAGACGGCCATCGCGGAGCGTCGAGCGCACGGCGATCTGGCCGCCCTCGGGGGTGAACTTGACGGCGTTCTTGAGCAGATTCCAGAAGACCTGCTGGAGCCGGGCGGGATCGGCCTCCACCCGCGGGTCGCCGGCGCAGAAGTCCGCGCTCAGGCGGAGGCCCTTGGTCGCCAGGTCCGCGGCGCAGATTTGGAAGACGTGGCGGAGCAGGTCGTTTACGGAGGTGGGCGTCCGCTGCAGGCGGAGCTTGCCGTTGATCACCCGCGAGAGGTCCAGGAGGTCGTCGATCAGCCGCGCCTCCAGCTCGACGTTCCGGCGGATCATCGAGACCTCCTCGCGGAACGCCTCCGGCAGGGCGGGGTCGGCCTCCATAGCGGCGACGCTCAGGACGACGGGAGAGAGCGGGGTGCGGAGCTCATGGGAGAGGACGGCGAGGAAGTGGTCCTTGGCGCGGTTCGCGGCGTCCGCCTCGGCCCGCGCGGTGCGCTCGCCGTCGAGCAGATCGCGGATCTGGTACTGGCGATCGCGCGCCCGGAGGGCCGTCGCCACCAGGCTCACCAGGGTCGAGATGCGCGCCGGGCGCTCGATCAGGCTGACGTTCCCCAAGGTCGCCAGGGCCTTCGCCACTCCCGGCGACTCGGCGCCGATGCGCGACAGCACGATGACGGGCAGGTCCGACCAGACCGGCTGGCGCAGCAGGGCGCCATGGAGCTGCTCGGCGACGTCGGCGAGCACCACTTCCTCGGGGACGATGACCGCCGCGGCCCCGGCGTGGATCTCGGCGCAGAGGTGATCGAGCCCGTTGCAGAGGGTGCACTCGATCCCGGCGGCGGAGAGGACCGAGCGGCTCGCCTGCGCGTCGCGGGCGGTGGGGGCGAGGAGGAGAACCCTCCCCTCGGCCGGCCCGTGCTCGTGGCTCATGCGTCCCCTCCCTCGGAGGCGGGCATCCCGCCCAGGAAGAGAGGGACGCCGGTCAGCACGCCTTGGAATTCGTCGAGCGCCTCGCCGATGTGGACGCCCGTCCCGGTCATCGTCAGCTCGCGGAGAGTGTCCTCGTGGGGACCGCTGCGCTTCTTGATCACCGAGATCGCCTTGCGGACCCGGCCGCGGCTCTCGAAGAAACGGAAGAGGACGACGCTGTCGGCGAGATAGGTCGAATCGACGGGGTTTCGCATATTCATGCCGGTCATCCCGGACTGCGAGAGGGTGACCAGCATGAGGACGCCCTGCTGGTTGGTGTACTTGAAGAGCTCGTGGAGCTGGGAGACCAGCTGCTTTTCCTGCGACATCGAGCTCAGGTAGCCGTTCAGGCTGTCGATGAGGACGATCTTCGCCGGACCGTGCCCGGGGAGGTGGTTGTCGTCCTTCCCCTCGACGGCGCGGCGGATGATCATGGCGAATTCGCCCGGGGAGAGCTCGGCGGGCTCGATCTGCTGGAGGGAGAGGAGACCCGACTCGATGTGGGGCTCCAACGGGCGGCCCAGCTTGCGGCAGCGGGTGCGGAGCATCCCTTCCGTCTCGTCGAAGAGGAAGAGGGCCGAGCGCTCGCCGCGCTCCGCCGCGGCGATGCAGAACTGGAGCGCGACGCTCGTTTTGCCGCATCCGGCCGGCCCCATCAGGAGAGCGCTGCTCCCCTGGGGCAGGCCGCCGCCCAGGAGGGTGTCGAGCGCCGGGATGCCGGAGGAGGTCTCGAGGTCCAGGAACTCGGTCTGGTGCTCGGCGGCGACCAGGCGGGGAAAGACGTCGAGCCCACCCTTACGGATGAGATAGTCGTGAAACCCGCCGCGGAAGGGGACCCCCCGCATCTTGAGCACCCGCAGCTGCCGCCGTTCGGCGCCGTACTCGGTCGCCAGCTGGTCCAGACGGATCACTCCGTGGGCGATGCTCTGGAGCTGCTGGTCCTCGCCGGGGGCGGTGAGGTCGTCCAGGAGCAGGACCGTCGTATTGCGGCCGGAGAAGAACTGCTTGAGCGCCAAGACCTGGCGCCGGTAGCGCAGCGGGCTCTGGGCGAGCATCCGCATCTCCGAGAGCGAGTCGAAGACGACCCGCGTCGGCCGCACCTCCTCGACCTGCTGCAAGACGGCGCCGATCATCTCCGAGAGCTCGAGCTCCGAGGGGTGGAACATGGTGAGCTGGCGGTCGGGGGAGAGCACCTCGTCGGGGACCTGCATCTCGCGGATCGTGATCCCGCGGAGATCCCAACCGTGGCTCCGGCCGACGAGCTCCACCTCGCGGAGAGTTTCCGAAAGCGTGATGTAGAGGACGGGCTCGCCGCGCTTCGCCCCGGCGAGGAGGAAGCGGAGAGCGAGCGTCGTCTTGCCGGCCCCGGGCCGGCCCTCGATCAGGTAGAGCTGATCGGTGGGCAGACCGCCACGGAGAATGTCGTCCAGGCCGGCGGTGCCGGTCGAGAGGATGGGTATCTCATCAAGGTCTTCCGTAGGGCCTCCTCCAGAAGCGGCGCACGGGTCCTTCAGCGGAAGCGGGCACACCTCTCGTCGGTCCAGCTCCATTGCACAGTGCAAGCCGTGAGCCAGCCCGGCGGCAGGGAGGGATCGAGGGTCAGGCGACAGGCGTTCCGCCGAGCCGGCGACGCGCTCGCACCGCGAGCGCCGCGCCGACGACGAGGAGGATGGCGAGGAGCGCCGCGATCCCCCGCGGGCCCCAGGCGCGGAGCGGGGAGGGCGGGCGTCCGTGGGGGAGCGGCGCGAGGTCGCCGTCCCCGAGAACGACGAAGGCGGCCCACGCCTTGAGCGGCGCGCCCGCCGCGATGCGCTCGCGCTGGGCGGCACGGAGCGCCGCGGCAACCGTTGCCCCCTCACTTACGTGCCGGTAGAAGGGCTCGAACAGCTTCTTGGCGTCCGAATCGTCGACCTGCCAGAGGCTCGCGACCACGGTGTATGCCTTGGCCTCGAAGAAAGCGCGCGCCAGGCTCATCACTCCCTCCCCGCGGAGGATCTTGCCTCCCGCGCTCTCACAGGTCGAGAGGACGATGACCTTGCCGTCCAAGTGGAGATGCAGGATCTCGCCGACCTCCAGATGTCCGTTCTCGCGACCGCTCCGGGTGAGGCGGATGGACGAACGGTCCGGGTCTTCGTCGTCGTTTACCGAGTGGGCGGAAAAGTGGACGATTCCGAAGGGATCGAGATCGGCGGTCTTGACGAACGCCTCGGAGGCCTTCTCATGGATACGGAGCACGCTGCCGCCGCCCAGGGCGTCGACGACATCCTGGCCCTCGCTGGCAGCCAGGGGTAGCGGCTGAAGATCGTCCGGCTGAATCGGAGCGGCGAGGACGAGCGCCGGCACCGCAGCCTGCGAGGGCGGCGCCTGTCGCTCCCTCAGCCAGAGCGTGGCGGACGGCGCCATCGTCACCTGATAGCGGTCGACCAGGGGCGACTGGAGGGTCGGACCGAGGGCCGCGAAGGGGACCTTGTGGAGATCGTCATCCGGCAGGACGATCAGCCGCCGGATACCGGCGGGCAGATCCGCGAGGGCCGGCTCCAGAAGCTCCCGGTAGAGCTCATGGAGGTTCTGGCTCTCCCCGGGATCGGGCTGGTTGCCTTCGAGCGGAGCCGTGAGGCGAGTTACCAGGCCCCGCAGCTCTTCGCGACCCAGCAGAGGATAGACCCGCGGCGGCCTCCGGGCATCCCCGGTGACGACCGTCAGCCAGGAGCCACCGCCGAAGGCTCCCGTCCAGTCTTTCTTCGGCGCGACCTGAAAAGAGAGGAGGGCCTCGTCCGGCGAAAGATGTTGGCGCACCTGGTCGAGCGAGACGAGCTTGGGTTCAGGCGGACTCGGCGCTGGATTCTGGAGTTGCAACGAGATCGCGGACTTCTGCTGCTGGAGCGCCATCAGATCCTGACGTGCATTCTCCCTCTCGCTTTTCGGCCACTTCGGATCATCGATACGTCCCCTGACGTTCTGGATCGCTTTGTCGATACCTATCAGCCGCTTCGAGAGTACAGCTCCGGAAGGAGGCTCGGGCCGCACACCTGCTAGTTTCTCGAAGAGGGTCCGGCCTCGCAAATGTTCGTTCACCGCAAAGGCTTCCGCGACGGCGGCGGGATTGCTGTCCGCCTGCTTGAGCAAGCTGCCGGAGAACCAATAGTAGTCGTCCGAAAAGGTCGAGAACAAGCCGGCCCGGCTCGTTGGCCCTTGGGCACGGCGGAGTGCTTCGACGGCTTCGAGAGCCTTCCAGGAATCGGCGATGGCCCGCTGAGCCGGGAGGAGACGCCAACTCACCCGCATCTGGTCACTCCAGAAGAAAAGAGGAAACCAGGCGTTTTCGCTTTCTTCCATCGCGGCTTCAGCTTGCCGGAGAACCTCTTGTGCCTGCTTGGGATCGTCGTTGGCCAGTTTCCTTGCCCAACTACCCCGGCAAAGGGACACCATTTCCGGAGCCTTAGCTGTCTCAACGCACTTGGTGAAATGGTTCCGCGCCTCGTCACCGACGGTCAGCGCGCCAAGAATGAATTCTGCCCAGTACACATTTTCGTCCGCCTGCGCTGTGGCAAGCATCTCCTGGGCTCGGGGCAGAATCTCTTTGCCAAAATCGCTAGGCCGCTCGGCTGCCCTCTCCATCAGCCCCCGTAATAAGCCGTACTCCGCAACGTCCATATTCGTTGAATCATTCGTATTCTTAGCCAGCACCATCAGCAATTGAAAGTTGTTTGCCGCATTATCAAGACGGCCGATTTGGAGATTGACCTCTCCAGAGGTGGATAGCCATGAAGACTTGAGGACATTGGAAGCGAGCGGGAAAACGGTCGTTTTGGCATCGGCAAGGAGCCTGCTCGCGCTGCTGAAGTCCCGACCGGATTTCACGGAAGCCGTAGCCTGGAGGATCTTCGCGTTGGCCATTAGATATGGATCTTTCGAGGCTTCGGCAACGCGGATTGCTCGCTGCACCTCGAACTCAGCCTCGTCGAAACAATTTTCGTTGGCGAGTTGAGTAGAAAGGTTGAGGCGCGCGCTGAACTCACCACGGACCCCTCCAGTCTCTACGAAGCGCCCAGCAGCGACACGATAGAGCCCATCGACCGCGGGACTGTCCCCGGCCAATCTGCCCAGGTACAGGTAGAACCAGGGTAGCTCCGGATGTTGTTCGTGAAGCTCCTTCAGCCGGAGCGACGCCGCAACTGAAGAGGAAGGCGGGCGGGCCAATTCATAGAAACACTTCACTGAGTCAATGGCCTGGGGATCGGCGGAGAACTGCGCCTCGCACGATTGAAGATTAGGTCCCTCGGCTCCGGAAACCTGCGTGGCAAAAAGGAGCCAGAGGAGAGGGAGAAGCGTAGGTCGAATGGTCAGCATCCATGGATTTTAGCGCGATTCCGAGACCACTGCAGCAAATGCCGGCCAACTCGCCCGAGCTGGCCGGCCATTTCCGACTCATTTTACGCAGGGTCCTGCCCGGTACCTCTAGGGGGAGGCACGACACCACATGCGACCGTCACGATCTTGGTAGTAGTCTGCGTGGTATCCGGCCCCGGGTCTCCCATATCCATGGCCTGCAGCCGAACCTCCGCTACGGGTTGGCCCTGAGCCTGCGGCAGTGCCTGCCCCTTCACTAGCGCCGGGCCCCCATGGGTTTTCGTGATCTTGTGCGACTCGAACCGGAGGAAGAACTCAAAACCCCGCCACCGCTTGACATACTCCTTCTTCTCCTCCCCCCGCCTCGCAGCCGACCCTTCCTCATCATTCTGATGACGACCTTTGATCGATGCTACGGTCATGACTGGCTCCATTTCCGCTCCCGCTCTGCTCTGGGAGCACGATCGGTTGAGAGCTCCCCGGAAGCTCCCTGCTTCCTGGTCTCATCTACAGAAACGAACGCTGACTGGAGTTCTCCTCACCTTGGGCGAGGGGAACGATCATTTCGTTTCCAGGAAGCCGACTTATAGACGTAGTCAAACAATCAGATAGACAGACCATCCTTACCACGAGCAGGAAACAGAGCGGGCTAGCGGAGCGTGAACGTAGAGCTGAAGTGGGAGACTTCCCCATGGACCCTGGCAGTGACCTTCCAGTCGATCGAGGTTCCGGAGCGAACGCCAGCCAAGCTCGCCTCCGGGACCCGAAGCTCCGTGTCGGGAATCCCTCGCTTCGAAAACAGGGGGTCTCCCATCTGCGTGAGGATCTCCACGTCGTAGGTCGCGCCTGGCGGACCCGACCAGAGGAGGAGACAGTTCTCACGCGGCAATACGGGTCTCTCGGCAAGCCGCGAAACCACATGTCCGCCGCCCCGGGAGACGGAGGGCCCTTGGTCGTGATGGAGGAACGGCCAGCCCACGACGAGGAGAACGATCGACGCGGCCGCGGCGACCAGGGGGATGAACCGGGCTCTGCGGCTGGGAAAGAGGCTGGCGAGGGACCCGGCGGTCTCCTCGATCGCCGTGATCGCCCCGACCGCCGGAATCACTAGAGTAGGCCGAACGTCCACCTCGACGGGTTCGTCGCGATCGGCCTCGACCGCGAAGCGCCAATCCTCGGCGCAGGCGCCGCAGGTGGCGGTGTGGTCCACGACGTCGCGGAGCTCGCGGGGCGGGAGCGCGCCGTGGACGGCGGCCCAGATCGTCTCCGGATCGGGGCACTCCTCCGGCCGAGGTGCGTGGCCACCGGGTGTGGTGAAGGCGCGGTGCAGGTCCAGGTCTTCGGTCATCGGCCGATCCCCCGAGCTTCCAGGCAGGCCCGCAAATCGGCAAGCCCGCGATAGATCAGGTTCTCGGCCCGCTTGGCGCTCCAGCCGAGGAGCCGCGCGGTCTCCGCCCCCCGATGTCCCTGGAGGTGGAGGGTGACGGCCAGGCGGCGGGGCCTTACGAGGCGGCCCAGGCAGTCGCGGATGGCCTGCCCGATCTCGCCGCTCGCGGAGAGCCGCTCGGGGTCCGGCTGCGGCGCCGCCGGGTGGGTCTCCGCTCTCTCCTCTTCCAGGGCCACTTCCTGCCTCCTTCGCAACCGCCGGATCTCGTCGACGACCGCGCTGTACGCCACCTTCTTCAGGTAGTAGGGTGAAAAATCGGTCGTCCCGTCGCCCCGCCGATGGAGGTCGACGAGCCGAAGGAGCGCCACCTGTACGAGATCCTCGGCGCGATCGGCCATCCAGGCCGGACAGACCCGGAGCACGGCGCGCACCAAAGCGGCGCGCACCTGGGCAAGATCCTGCTCGAAAACGGAAGGGGTCGCCGTCGGCGCCTCGCTCTGCCTCTCACTGAAGGCCATGTCGATATTTCTTTAGGGAATACCCTAGCACGATCGGAGTGTCGGCTGTACATCGTCCCTCTCCCAGGGAGAAGAACGAAGCGGCGGGCCGAAATCCCTCACTTGGGTAGAATCCCCCTGAAAGATCTCCGGCCCGTTTTCCGTCCTTCTTCCCGAAAGGAGGGCACGACATGCCCACGGACGAGAGGAAGGACCCCAATATCGCCGCCATCGCCGCCATCGCCACGAACGACTCTATGAGCACCACGCCGGAAACCGACGGCCTCACCTTGGACGCCGCCCGCGCAACGCTCGCCCGGACCTTCGGGTACGCCGACTTCCGCCCCGGCCAGGCGGAGGTGATCGGCCACCTCCTGGCCGGCCGGTCGGCGGTCGCCGTCTTCCCCACCGGCGGCGGCAAGTCGCTCTGCTACCAGATCCCGGCGCTCCTTCTCCCCGGCCTCACCCTGGTCGTCTCGCCGCTCATCGCCCTGATGAAGGACCAGATCGACCAGCTCGCCCGCCGCGGCGTCGCCGCCGCCCGGCTCGACTCGACCCTCACTGCCGAGGAGATCCGCGACCTCATGGGCCGGGTCCGCGCGGGCTCGCTCCGCCTCCTCTATGTCGCCCCGGAGCGCTTCGGCAACGAACGCTTCCGGGAGTCGATCTCCCGGGAGCGGATCTCGCTCTTCGCCGTCGACGAGGCGCACTGCGTCTCCGAGTGGGGGCACAACTTCCGTCCCGACTACCTGAAGCTCGCCGGCTACGGCAAGCTCTGCGGCGCCGAGCGCACCCTGGCGCTCACCGCCACGGCGACGCCCCAGGTGTTGGACGACATCCGCCGCGGCTTCGACATCGCCCCGGAGTGCGCCGTCCGCACCGGCTTCCATCGCGAGAACCTCACCCTCGCCCTGACCCCGGTCCGTCCCGGCGAGCGCGACGCCCTGCTCCTCCGGCGACTGCGGGAAGGGACGGGGCCAGCGATCGTCTACGTCACCCAGCAGCGGACGGCCGAGGAGGTGGCGACGGCGCTCTCCCGGGCGGGGCTCGCCGCCCGCGCCTACCACGCCGGGATGGAGGACGACGAGCGCGCCCGGGTGCAGGACGCCTTCCTGACCTCACCGGAGGCGGTGGTCGTCGCCACCATCGCCTTCGGCATGGGGATCGACAAGGCCGACATCCGCCGGGTGCTCCACTACAACCTGCCGAAGAGCCTGGAGAACCTGGCCCAGGAGATCGGCCGCGCCGGCCGCGACGGCCTCCCCGCCCTCTGCGAGACCCTCGTCTGTACCGACGACCTCCTGGCGCTCCGCAACTTCGCCTATGGGGACACGCCGGATCTGGCGGCGGTGCGCGGTCTCCTCGACGGCCTGCTGGCCACTGGGGCAGAGGAGAACGGCGCTCTCGAGCTCTCGCTCTACGACCTCTCCACCCGCCACGACATCCGGCTGCTGGTCGTGCGGACCCTCCTCACCTATCTGGAGCTCGAAGGCTATCTGGCCGCCGGGACGCCGATCTACGCCGAATACGAATTCCGGCCGTTCTTCTCCTCCGAGGAGATCCTCAGCCGTTTCACCGGCGAGCGCCGGGAGTTTCTCCGCGGTATTTTCCGCCAGGCGAAGAAGGCGAAGATCTGGTTCCACATCGACCTGGAAATCGCGGCCCGCACCCTGGGTGCCCCGAGAGACCGGCTCGTCCGGGCGCTCGATCATCTGGCTTCAGAGAAGCTTCTGGAGGTCCGCGCCGCCGGGCTCCGCTATCCCTACCGCTGGCTCCGCCGGCCGGCCGATCCCGACGCCCTCGCCCGTTCGCTCCACGAGCGCACCCGCGAACGGGAGAGCCGCGAGATCGCCCGTCTCGACCAGGTGCTCGCCCTGGCGAGCCAGGACGGCTGCCAGACCGCCGCTCTGGCCGCGCACTTCGGCGAGATCCTCCCCCACCCCTGCGGCCACTGCTCCTGGTGCCTGCGGGGCGGAAAGGCCGCCGAGCTCTTCCCGCCCACCCCGGTCGCTCTCGACGAAGACCGCCTGCGCCAGGCGGTCCGGCTCCGGCACGAGAGCGGCCGCGAGTTGAAGGAAGCCCTCGCCGGCCCGCGCGCCTTCGCCCGCTTCCTGACCGGCCTGCCCTCCCCACGGCTGCGCGGCAAGCTCAAGACCCACCCTCTCCACGGCGCGTTCGGCAACGTTCCTTTCGCGGCGGTGCTGGGGCGCTTGGAAGAGATCGAGCGCGGCTACGAGCCGTCCGGCGCTCCAGCGATGGGAAAGCCTTGAGCTTAAAATATTTCCCACAGAATAAAGCTTCATCGCCATGGGATGCCCACCCGAAGGAAAAGCGCATTCCCATCTTTGGTGATTCCTCGGCTCGCAAAAGGCGGGGAGGTGCACCGAGTTAATAGAGGCAACTTCTCGATTCCTGCATTTCGAAAGGTCCAGCCCTCGCATCGATCCGCCGGATGTTCTAGGTGGCGCGTTCTCCCGCGCCCCTTTTTAACATCGTCCCCAAGGAGGGGGACCTCCGATGCTACAAAAGAAACGGTATTCGTTCCTGTCGTGCGCCACCGGCCTCCTGGCTTTCGCTCTCGTCGCGAGCGGGCCGGCCCAGGCCCAGGTCGCAAAGCAAGGGTTTGACACGCTCACGAGCCTGTCTTTCCAAAGCGACCTTCTGGATCCCTCGCAGCCGCTCGAAGCCATCGACAACGTCCAGGGCCTGGTGGCGAACACCACGCTCACCAGTTGGTCCAACTTCCGGCTGAACGCCCCGGTCGAGTGGCGGGCCACCGTCGACCAGCGGTCCGGAATGATCGCCTTCGCCGAGGGCGGCAACATCGCCTGGATCCCCGGCCGCGGCAATTCCCTGACGGCGAGCTCCCTCGGCCCACTCGTACCGGGCGGCAAGGTCGACCTCACGGCGATGGAACGGATCGCCCGCAACTACCTGGCGAAGAACGCCTCCATGCTGGGGGTCGACCCCACGACGCTGGTGCTCAACCTCGGCCGCTCGGGCCAGCCCGCGGGCCATCTCTGGTTCGTCGACTTCGACGTCGTGCGGGAGGGCCTCGCGGTCGAGAACGCCCGCGTTCTCTTCCGCGTCAACAACGGCAACCTGATCCAGTTCGGCTCGGAGTACCTGCCCTCCCCGGGCGCCGTCGTCCCGCCGACCCTCCTCACCTCGGCCCAGGCCTTGGCCGCCGTCTCGAAGTACATCGGCGGCTTCGGCTCGGCCGACGCTTTCGTCGACAACGGCAGCCTCCACCTGCTCCCGGTGAACCTCGCGAGCACCGCCTCGGCGGACGGCTTCGACTTCGGCAAGGGCCGCGGCCTCGCCAAGGTCTGGCAGTTCACCTGGAACCGTGACGGCGTCATGGGCACCTGGCGGGCACGGGTCGACGCCACGACCGGTACTCTCCTGGAGCTCGCGGACGTCAACGCCTACGTCACCGCCCAGGCGAGTGGCGGCATCTTCCAGAACTCGCCGACGACCGGCTCCGAGATCGTCCGTCCGGCCCCGTTCGCGAACCTCTCCTCGGGCGGCTTCACCAACTCGGCCGGCCTCTACACCTATACCATCGGCACGGTGACCTCGACCCTGAGCGGTGAGTACGTCAAGATCACCGATACCTGCGGCGCCATCTCCCAGGGCTCGACGTCCGGCACCGGCAACATCACCTTCGGTACCTCGACCGGCACCGACTGTACGACCCCGGGCCACGGTGGCGCGGGCAACACCCATGCCGCGCGCGAGCAGTTCTACCAGGTCAACCGGATCAAGGAGGTCGGCCGCGGCTGGCTGCCCTCGAACACCTGGCTCACCAAGAAACTGACCGTCAACGTCAACCTGAACCAGACCTGCAACGCCTATTGGAACGGCACGACGCTCAACTTCTTCAAGTCCGGCGGCGGCTGCAACAACACCGGCATGATCGCCGGCGTCTCGCTCCATGAGTACGGCCACGGCCTCGACCAGAACGACGGCACCGGCACCGCTCCCGAGGGCGGCACCGGCGAGTCCTACGGCGACCTGACCGCCACCATCGCCGTCCACGACTCCTGCGTCGGACCCGGCTTCCTGGGCAGCAACTGCGCCGGCTACGGCAACGCCTGCACCTCCTGCACGGGCGTCCGCGACCTCGACTATGCCAAGCACGCGACGGGGGTCCCGGCGACGGTCGCCAACCACACCCAGGTGCGGTGCGCCACCGGCTCCGGCCCCTGCGGCAAGGAGGTCCACTGCGAGTCGTACGTCCCCTCCGAAGCGGTGTGGGACTTCGCCAACCGCGACCTCCCCGGCCCCGGCACCGGCCCGGCGTGGACCATCCTCGACCGTCTCTGGTACCTCTCGCGCAACACCGCCACCAGCTCCTTTACCTGCAATCACACCGGGACGTTCACCTCGAACGGTTGCAGCGCCGGGAACTGGTGGAAGGTCATGCGCGCCGTGGACGACGATGACGGCAACCTGTCGAACGGCACGCCGCACGGCGGTGCCCTCTACGCCGCTTTCAACCGCCACGGCATCGCCTGCACGACCGACCCGGGGGCCAGCACGACCCACGCCGGCTGCGCCGCGCCCGCCGCACCGGTCCTCACCGTGACGCCTAGCACCAACACCGCGGTGCTCTCCTGGACCGCTTCCGGCACCGCGGTCCACGACGTGTTCAGAAACGAGTTCGGCTGCAACGCCGGCTTCACCAAGATCGCGAGCAGCGCCTCCGGCACCGGGCTCACCGATACGGCGGTCGCGAGCGGCACCACCTACTACTACCAGGTGACGGCGCTCCCGTCGGGCAACGAGGCCTGCGCCTCGGCGCCCTCGGCCTGCGTCACCGTCACGCCTTGAAGCTTTAGAGAGCAGCTCGAAGCAGAGGGGGCGGCGCCTTCGGGCGCCGCCCTTTTTCGTTACGGCGGGATCGAATTCGAGCTCGTAGGGGCACCCCCCGTGGGTGCCCAGGGCGGCCACAGGGGGCCGCCCCTACGCGATCGTCGCCAGCTCGTGCAGATAGTCGACGAACGAGCGCACCGTGCCGTCCCAACCGGTCACCTTCGGATTGGACGATTCGATCACGTAATACTCGTCGGGGGCGTGGGCGCCGCTGCCGTGACCGAGCCCGAAGTGGCCGGCGGGGAGGTGGAGCGGCTCGCCGGTGAAGACGTAGCCGGGGTAGGAGCCGGCGTTGCGCGGCCAGAGGATGGGGTCCAGGTGAGCGCGGCGGTAGACAGCGACGGCGGCGCGGATCACTGGCGCGTCGGGCTCCGTCGTCGTCGGATCGTAGCCGCCGCTCGGGTTGACCTCGATGTCGCCGAAGGCGCGCTTTTGAAGGTGGGCCTTGAGCGCGGCCACGGCGCCGTCGAAGGTCATGTCGGGCACCAGGCGGAGGTCGAGCTTAGCGACGGCGCGGTGCGGGAGGACGGTCTTTCCCCCCGGCCCGGTGTAGCCGGCGACCAGGCCCTCGATGTTGACCGTAGGGGTGAACAGGAAACGGTCGAGCGAGGCGCGCCAGGGGAGGTCGTGCGCCCAGCGGTCCGCCGAGACCAGGCGTTTCGCGGTGCCTTCGTCGAGGCGCGCCGCCGCGGCGTCGAGCATCGCCCGCTGGGCGGCCGAAGGGGGGCGAACGGCCTTCTCGAAACCGTCGATCGCCGGATCGCCGTCGGCGGTGACGAGAGTGGCGAGCGCCTGGACGAGGTGGAAGGCCGGGCTGTCGAGCCGCGCCCGGTTGCTCGAATGGACGTCCTTCTTAGGTCCCCGCCCCCACTTCTCACCGCTTGAAACCAGCTCCAGCTCGACGACCCCCTTGGAGCCGAGCGTCACCGTCACCGTGCCGTCCGGGTCCTGCGACGCGGCGGGCATGAAGACGCTCGTGCAGCGCTTGAGCGCCGCGGCGACTTCCGGCCGCCGCACGACCTGCTTGAAGTGCGGCGAGCCGATCTCCTCCTCCCCCTCGGCGACCAGGACCAGGTTGACCGGACATTTCTGGCCGGCGCCGTGGATCGCGTGGAGGGCGGCGAGGAAGGCGGCCTCCGGTCCCTTCTGATTCACCGCCCCGCGGCCGACGACGACCTTGCCGAAGCCCGGCTTGTCGACCAGCCTCGCCTCCCAGGGCGGCGACGACCACTCGGCGGGATCGACCTGCTTGACGTCGTACATGAAGTAGAGGCCGACCGTCCGCGGCGCTCCGGCGTCGAGGGTCGCGAAGACGCCCGGCTGGCCGTCGGTGGGAACGCGGGCGACCTGCTGGAAGCCGGCCTCCTTCAAGAAGCGCATGAGGAGCTCGCAGCCCTCGGCCATCCCCCGGTTCTCGGCGGCGATCGACGGCTGCCGCACCCACTCCTGGAGGCGGGCGACGCCCTCGGCATGGCGTTTCACGATCTCGGCCTGAACGGCCTCCAACCCTGCGCCGCCGGGCGAGGCGGCCGGCGACGACTGGGCGCGGAGGGCGCGGGGCAGGGCGAGGGCAGCCGCGCTGGCGGCACTGGCGGCAGTAACGGCGGTGGCGGCGAGAAAGTCGCGACGAGAGAGAGGAGACATGGCGCGGATTCTAATCCAGGTGCGAGCCGGCCCGCGATAGGGATAGGATGCTCGGGTCCAACAGCTCGTCTCCCATTCCGGAGGTTCCTGCGATGCGCCGAGTCTCTTCTGCCGCTCTTCTTCTGGCGACCGCTCTCGCGGCCCCCTTGACCGCCCAGACCCGCGTTCCACCCGATCTGACGCCCGGCCGCGACGTCGCCATCGACAAAGACGCCACGGCGAAAATCCGCAAATACACGACGGCGCCCGAGTTCAACTCGCGGCTCACCGACTACCTGCCCGCCTCGGCGACCGTGCCCGCCCCGAGCGTCGTCCTGGGCGACGTCTCGGGGGCGCCGGGGATCTTGCCCTACACGGCGGACGTCAACCGCTACTTCCGGATGCTCGCCGCGGCGAGCCCGCGGGTGCGGGTGATCTCGATCGGCAAGAGCGAGGAGGGGCGCGAGCGGATCGCCGTCGCGGTGAGCTCGGAGGCGAACCTCGAAGGCCAGAAGGCGAACGACGCCCGGTTAGCGCAGCTCGCCGACCCCCGGCTCCTGAAGCTCGACGACGCCCGCGCCGAGAGCCTGATCACGTCGAGCGTGCCGGTCTATTACATTACGGGGACGATCCATTCCCCCGAGACCGGCGCGCCCACCGCGCTCATGGAGCTCGCCTATCGCCTGGCGGTCGACGAGAGCCCCTACATCCGGTCGATCCGCGAGCACGTCATCACCCTCATCACCCCGGTCGTCGAGGTCGACGGCCGCGACCGCATGGTGGACGTCTACCGCTGGCATCTCGCCCATCCCAAGGCGACCCCGCCGCGCCTCGTCTACTGGGGTCACTACGTGGCGCACGACAACAACCGGGACGCCATGGGGCTCACGCTCTCGCTCTCCCGGCAGGTGCTCGACACCTATCTCGGCTGGCACGCCCAGGTGCTCCACGACCTCCACGAATCGGTGCCGTTCCTCTACGACAACACGGTGGGCGACGGCCCCTACAACGCCTGGGTCGATCCCATCCTCACCAACGAGTGGCAGCTCTTCGGCTGGACGAACGTCGCCGAGATGGGAAAGATGGGCATGCCGGGCGTCTTCACCCACGGCGAGTTCGACACCTGGAGCCCGGGCTATCTCATGTTCCTGGCGGCGATGCACAACGGCGTCTCGCGGCTCTACGAGACCTTCGGCAACGGCGGCGCCGACACCGAGACGCGGGAGATCCGGCCGGACGAAACGTCGCGCACCTGGTACCGCCAGGACCCGCCCTACCGGAGCGTCTCCTGGTCGCAGCGCAACAATAACAATTATGAGGAGACCGGCCTCCTCGTCTCGCTCGCCTTCGTGGCGGAGAACCGCGAGCAATTGCTGCGGAATTTCTGGCTGAAAGGAAAGCGTTCGATCGCCAAACCGGAAAGAGAGGGACCCGCGGCCTGGGTGCTGCCCGCCGACGACCGCCGGCCGGGCGCCCAGGCGGAGCTCCTCCGCGTCCTCCAGTTGCAGCACGTCGAGATCTCGCGCGCCGAAAAAGCATTCTCCGTCACCGTGCCGCACGAGGACAAGCCGGCGGAAAAGGGCGCCGGCAAGCCGGGAGCAAAAGAAACCCCCAAGGACACCAAGCCCGCGACCCGGACCTTTCCCGCCGGCAGCTACCTCGTGCGCATGGATCAACCCTACAGTCGCTCCGCCGACGCGCTTTTGGATCGCCAGTACTGGAGCCCGGACGATCCGCAAAAGCATCCTTACGACGACACCGGCTGGAGCTTCAGCGCGCTCTTCGACGTCGAGGCCGTGAGGATCACCGATCCGCAAGTGCTGAAGGCGCCGATGGCGCGGGTCGAGGCAACGTTCCGCCCGCACCGTGAGGTTACCGGCGGCGGCGGCGTCTTCGTCGTCGCCCAGCGCGGGGACGATGCGATGTTCCAACTCCGCTACGCCCTGGGGGACGCCAAGGTCGAAGCCGCGACGGCGACCTTCAAGCTCGGCGGGCGCGAATATCCGCGCGGCACCTGGATCGTGCAGGGGATCTCCAAGGATGCCTTCGATCGCGCCGCCGCCGACTCCGGCCTCGCGGTCGAAGCGGTTTCCGCCGCGCCCTCGGTCGCCGTCCGGCCGGTCGGCAAGCCGCGCATCGCGCTCCTCCACACCTGGATCGACACCCAGACCGAGGGCTGGTGGCGCGAGCGGCTCGACCTCCTGAAGATTCCCTACCGTTACATCAGCACCCAGGACGTGGCGGCCGAGGCGGACCTGGCCGCGCGCTACGACGTCATCCTCTTTCCGCCGGTGGGGATCGGCGATCCTTCGCGCATCGTGAGCGGCATGCCGATGTGGGGCGAGCCGATGCCGTGGAAGACCACCGCGGAAACCCCCAACCTCGGAACGATCGCTTCGACCGACGACCAGCGTCCGGGCCTAGGGTTCGCCGGGCTCGACCACCTGCGCCATTTCGTCGAGCAGGGAGGGCTCCTCGTCGCCGTCGACGACGCGGCGCGATTGATGATCCAGAGCGGAATGGCGGCGGGAGTGCGGGTCGCCGACGGCCACGGCGTCCGGGTCGTCGGCAGCGTGCTCGACGCGCGCTTCCCCGACCCCACGTCGCCCCTCGTCGAGGGTCTCGGCGATCGCCTCTCGGTCTACAGCGCCGAGGGGATGAGCTTCGAGCTCAGCCAGGGCGCGGCGGGAGGCTGGGCCGAAGAGGAGAGCGACCGCCCCACCGGCCGCGGCGGCCCCAAGGACGTCGATACCCCCCAGGGGCGGCCCGGCCAGCCGCCGCCCCCGCCCGCGGCGAAAGTCGAGCGCTGGGAGGCGCGCCCGCTCGAAATCGAGGAGAAGCGCCACAATCCCTTCGTCATCCCCGAGAATCTCCGCCCGAAGACGGTGGTCCGCTTCGGAGACGCCGACGACCTCCTCGTCTCGGGCCTCCTGGAACACGGAGGCGAGCTCGCCCGGCGGGCTGCCGTCGTCGAGGTGCCCCTAGGCAAGGGGCACCTCCTCCTCTTCGCCATCAACCCGATCTGGCGCGGCTCGACGATCGGCAGCCATCCCCTGGTGTGGAACGCGATTCTGGGGCACCAGGCGTTGCAATAATCAGTTTTTCCCTGGGAGCGCCGGCGCTCCCAGGGAGAAAGACCCTTCGCTTGGGGGGTCGAAGACTTCCCCTACGATTTCCCCGTCCCGGGAGACCGCGCGAGCGCCGCCTTGATCACTTCCTGCGGCAGCCCGGCCTTCTTCCAGGCCCCCATGTCCTTGGCGGTCATCTCGGCGCTCAGGGTCTTCTGGTTCACGTACTGGACCAGGAGATCCGTGCCGAAACCCTGCTTCTGGAGGTCGAGGAGCTCGGTCAGAAGCTGCGAGGGCGGAATTCCCTCCGGCGCCTGGGTCGTGGCCGGCGGCGTTGCGGCCATCGTCGGCGACATTGGCGCCCGGCCGGAGAGCGCCTGGGCGAGACCGGTGTCCGAGAGGGCGTTGGCGTAGGCTTCCTTGATCGCGTCGCTCAGCACCTCGTTGACGTTCTCTTCGTTTTTCTTGCCGTAGCGATGGGTGGAGCCGGTGGCGGTCCCCTCCCAGAGGACCTTCCTGTGATCGGCGTAGGAGACGAGCGCCCGCACCTCCGAGCCGAACATGGCGCCGATCGCCTTTGGGTTCTCCGAGACGAAGAAGCGCACCAGCTTGACGGTCAGCACCCGAGGGGCGCCCGGGGTGAGCTTGATCCCCCAGCCGGCCACGTTGTCGAAGAGCGCCTTCTTCGCGTAGTCGGCGACACCGCTCGACGTGATCGGAGAAGTCTTGTCGTCGTCCACCACCTCGCCGATGACGTCCTTGTCAGCCGCCGGGCGGGCATCCTCGAAGAGGACGTCGACCGGACCCGTGAGGAGCGCGGGCGGCAGGTCGGGGGTCGTCGCGTGGGTGCTCTCCTGGGGAGAGTAGCGCAGGGTCACCTTCATGCCCTCACCGTGGACGGCGGCCGGCAGAGCGGCGGCGAGCACCACGGTCAGGAGAGTCCATCTCCATCCATCCCATCGCATCGTATTTTTCTCCTCGGGCTTTTGAAGGCCGGGTTGCAATGCGGGTGATTGTATCGCTGAATTCTGAAGATCCTACCCGGGCGGCCGAGGAGCGCAAGAGATTCCTGTTATACTTGCCCGCAAATGCGCCTGGTAACCCGTGGTGATCTCGACGGCCTGACGTGTGCCGTGCTGCTCTCTTTAAACGAGCCGATCGACAGCATCGTGCTCGTCCATCCCCAGGACATCAGCGACGGCCGGGCCGACATCCAGCCCGGGGACGTGATCGCCAACCTGCCGTTTCACCCCGGCTGTTCCCTCTGGTTCGACCACCACCAGCACACGGCGACCCCCAACATCCCCCCCGAGGCGTTTCGGGGCGCCTTCGCCCAGGCGCCTTCGGCGGCCCGATTGGTCTACGAGTACTATGGCGGCGAAGCGGCCCTGCCCCAATTCGCGGAACTGGTGCGCGAGACCGACCGCCTGGACTCCGCGAACCTGACGCCCGTCGACGTGCTCTCTCCCGCGGGCTACATCCAGTTGGGCTTCACGATCGACGGCAGGAGCGGCCTCGGCACCTTCGAGCGCTACTTCCTCCACCTGGTGGAGCTGCTCTCTGCCGGCACCCCGATCGGCGAGGTTCTGGACGATCCCGCCGTGCGCAAGCGCATCGCCCTCCTGGAAAGCGAGAGCGAGTGCTTCAAGCGGGACCTCGTCAGCTCCAGCCATGTGGATGGAAACGTCGTGGTCACCGACTTCCGCGAGCTCGACCATCCGCCGATCGGCAACCGCTTCGTCGTCTACGCCCTCTATCCGCAAGCCAACGTCTCGGCGCGGATCCACTGGGGCCCGGAGCGTACTTTCCCCATGCTGCTCCTCGGCCACAGCATCTTCAACCGGACCTGCAAGACCAACGTCGGCGAGCTCGCCGCCCGCTACGGCGGCGGCGGCCACCGGGGCGCCGGCAGCATCCCCCTGATGGAAGACCCCGATCAGCAGATCCAGATGGTGATCGCCGAGCTCAAGGCCAACGGCTGAGCCCGGCTTCCCACTTCCGCTTCGTCAGACGACCGGGCGCCGGGGGCGCCGAGTCTTCATCACATAGAACGCCGCGCCTACCAAAGCCAGCGCGAGAACCAGCAGGCCCCGGAGGTCCAGGGTCGGGATGGTCACGAGGCCGGCGGTGACGTTCGCCGTGCTGGCGACCGTCGCCGTCGCGGTGCCGGGAGGGTCGTCGGCGAGCGTCACCATGACCGTAAAGATGCCGGCCGCCGCGTAGGTGTGGGTGCCGGAGACGTTGAAGGTGCCGCCGCCGCCGGTCACGGTGCCCGCGCTCGTCGTGCCGTCGCCCCAGTTGATCGTCGCGGTGAAGTCGCTCGCCACGTTCGTCGTGTTGGTGTCGGTGAAGGTCGCGACGATGCCGGTAAACGACGTGGCGGCCTGGGCGCTCACCGTGACCGGCGTGCCGGACAGCACGTCGGTATCGGCCACCGTGGCCGTCCCCGAGCCGCTCCCGGTGGCGCCGCCGGCACCGATCTCGGTGACCGTCACGGTGGTCGTGAAGCTGCCCTCGTCGGCGTAGGTGTGCTGGCCGGTCACCGTGAACGAGCCCGAGCTGCCGGTGATCGTGCCCGCCGTGGTGGTGCCGTCCCCCCAAGCGATGGTGCTCGTGAACGAGCCCGCGGTCTTCGACGTATCCGAGTCCGAGAAGGTGGCGACCGTACCGTTGAAGGCGACATCCTCCTGGGCCGAGATGTTGGTGGCGGTCACGGCCACGCCGCTACCGGCGACGTGGGCGGTGCTCGTCGCCGTCGCCGTGGCGGTGCCCGGCTTGTCGTCGGCGAGGGTCACGCTCACCGTGAAGGTCCCCGTGCTCGCATAGGTGTGGGTCCCGCTGACCTGGAACGCTCCCCCGCCGCCGGTGACCGTGCCCGCCGAGGTCGTCGCGTCGCCCCAGTCGATGGTCGCGGTGAAATCGGAGGCGTCCGCCGAGGTGAGGGTATCGGAGAACGTCGCTACCGTCGTCGTGAAGCTGACGCCGGAGGGGGCGGAAAACGAGATCCCCGTACCGGAGAGCACGTCGGCCTCGCTGACCGTCCCGGTGGGATGGGTCGTGGCGGTGCCGGTGCCAGGCGACACGTCCGAGATCGTGACGGTCAAGGTGAAGGAACCCTCGTCCGCGTAGGTGTGCTGTCCGATGACGACGAAGGCGGCCGAGTTGGAGCCGATGCTCCCCTCGGTCGCCGGGGTGCCGTCCCCCCAGTCGATCGTGGCAGTGAAGTCCGTCGGGCTCGCGTTGGGATTGTCGTCGGTGAAGGTCGCGACCGCGTCATTGAAGACGGACTGTTCCGCCACCGCGAAGTTGATCGGCGAAGGGCTGATCACCGTCGCGCCCGCGCTCCCCGGCAGCGCCACGGCGGCCAGGAGAAGGAACCCGACAACGAGTACGGGAACCGCCATTTCGCGCGTCTTCACCCACAAAGTTCGACCGTTCATAGAAATCCCCCTCTGGATGTCTCTGCCTCAGCTGGTCTCGCGGTACACCGGCGAGGAACCTAGCACACTCGCCGAGCGCCAGCCAAGCGGATTCGAGCCGGCAGGCTTTGCGGCCAGGAGCGGATCCTGCGTGTCGGGAAACCCGGACATCCTCGGGAGCCCCGTGGGTTCCACGGAGCTCCCTCGAGGGAGGAGGGTCAGCGCTAGTTGTCGTCGAGAAGGCGCACCGGCCGCCCGTTGTACAGATGAGTCCTCACCTGGGCGAGATAGATTTGGAGGGGCGGGAGGCCGAGATCGGCTAGGTAGTTGTCGACGTGCTGGGGATCCTCCAAGGGGAGAACATAGGGACCCTTCGCGTCTTCCGTCACCTGGGTGCCGTAGCGCTGCTTGTGGCCGAGATCCAGTTGCACCGCGTCATAGAGGATGGCATACGTCTGCCCCTTCCCCGACTTCTTGAGCTCCTCGCTCGCGTGCGGCAGGACGGTCAACATCAATCTCAGATCCTCGGTGTGCTTGGCGAGGAGCACCGTGTACACCGAGGTGCGCTGCCCGAAGCGGTCCGAGTCGATCCAGCCCACGTCGGCGAGGAGGCCGCGCAGATAGCCGAGGTTGCTCCGGCGAAGGGCGCTTCTGTCCTCCCCCCGGGTCGGATCCTTCAGTTGGACTTGCTCGCTTTCGAACCGTTCCGCGATCTCTTTCTGGATATCGTCGACTCTGGAGGCTGAGAGCTGATGGGAGGGGGCGACGGGGAGGGGAGACAGGTCGACTTGGGGGGGGACCTGGTCCAGCCGGTGGTAGACCGTGGCGCTCCCCGCATGCTCCAGTCGTAGCGCGGAGCCCTGGACCGAGGCTCGCCAATCCTCCTTGAGCCCCCCCCGGCGGAGGGTCAGCCGGTCGCCCGCCCTGCCGACGAGGCCCCGGACCACGAGGCCCTGACCGTCGAACTCGACGATCCGCTCGGGCTCGATGCGGATCACCTGCGAGCCCTGCTGCCAAGCTCCCTGGAGATCGGGAGGAAGGGTGTTTCCCGCGGCCTGCGCCGAACCGGCGCTGGTGTGGCAGCTGCAGCAGAGGAGGGCCAGGAAGACGAATACGAGGTGAGGTCTTGTCTTCATGGCTTGCCTCCTGAGTCGCCAAAACATCCCATCTTTATTGTAGCAAAAATGCATTGCCGATTCCTACTCATGCGCATACTCCCTTTCCGCGCCCCGTCCGCGGCCGGGCCTGCTCAAGGACAGAGCGGTCTGGCGCAGTCACATGGCGCCGGGCGAACTTTTTTTCCATTCGCGGCAGGTATTTCACGAGATCGATATAGCGATGGATGACGCTCGTGCTCCCCCATGCGAAATCGGGGCGACCCTGGAGGAGAAATTGCACGAAGGCGTCGAGAAGAGGCATGCCAGTGTATCGCTCGACAAAGAGAAACTGTCCGGCCTGGTTCACCTCGAGAAAGACGTGTTCTCCCGCCGGCGTGACGATGAGGTCGAAACAGCCAAAAACGAGGCCGAGACGGAAGAGAACCTCTCGACAGCGCTCCGCGATCGCCGGCGGCACTTCGCAGCTCTCGATCCGCAACTCGTCATAGGAGCGTCGCCAATCCAGCCGCCCCGCCTGAGTTTCCTGAGAATGGATCTTGGCACCGAAGACCCGTTCTCCCAAAACCGTGATTCGCAACTCGTAGGCCTTGGGCACCCACTCCTGATAGATGCCGGGGGTGCTCCGCAAGAGGTCGTCCTCGACCAGAGAGGATTCCGTGATGAGGCTCGTGAAGGGCGACCAGCGACGCTTGCCGTCACGCCAGGCAATGCCGCGCAGCGGCTTGTAGGCGATCCGTCCACCACACCGCTTGAGAAAAGCTCGGATCTCCTCGGGGTCGTTGGTGTAGAGCGTAGCCGGAGTGGCGAAACCCGCCTCGTAGGCGGCCTGGTGCTGGAACGGCTTGCGCTCGGCACGGAGCGCGGCGTCTGGAGGATTGATCCAGAACGCATCCGGCGCCATCAAGCTCAGCAGCGAGCGCCGGAAAAGACAGCACTCGCCGTCGACGAACTGGCGATCCGCCGGGTGCAACCGATCCTCGTCCACGGCATAGACCGGCCGCCGGTGCCAGATCGTATCGAAGCGGAAGTCCTCCACCTGGAGAGCCGGACCTTGGACGCGAATCCGCCGCTCGCCGGCTTCGAATTGGATGGTTTCCCCGCTCTGAGAAGGAAAGTCGCCGGTATGCCACAAGACGACGTCCGCGCCACTACACTCCAGGGCGTGGGCGACGGCATAGGCATGGGCGTCGCCGAGCTCGGTCAAAATGAGAATTCTTTTCGACATGAGGTTTTGATGAAGAGGGCTCGCGTGAGAGTGAACCGGCCGCAAGACGACACGGCCGGCTGGCACTCACGAAAACTCGTTCAACCCATTGAGAAATCCGTCTCGGTATAGCTATCACTCAGGTCACGCACGGCGCCGCCCGTCTGAACGATCGTGAGCATTTGGACATTTCCGCACTGGACCTGCTGGAGTTCCTCGGCGAGCACTCTCGCGAGCACGCGCCGCGGAAGATTTTCGCTGGCCCTAGCCTTCTCGGCAGTTTTTTGCATATCTTTCTCCTTGCAATACGACCTCTTGGAGGTAGGAGGATCGTCCGGTCACGCGAAATACCAGTGGACAAATTTAATCTTAACGAACGGCTTCGATGCCTGTCAAGTGAAATGTGAGCGCTTTTCTGCCAGCCGTTGATACCAATATTTAAATGCCCCGTACTCCGCAGACGTTTGGTAGCTTTCTCCGCGCCAGATATCCGGTCCAGTCTGGCCGTGTCTTGCTCCACTCGAGCAGTGAGCAGGCATAAGAACGCCAGCCTTCGTACTTCAAGTCCCACTCAAGGACTTCCGCTCCGCTCAAGGAAATGAGATGTCCATCTCGCCCGAAGGCAAGCTCTGAGACATGTCCGGGCGCCCAGAGCCCGGAACCGAGGAGGCGACGTTCCTCCATGTCCCATAAGGCAATCACGCCATCCGCTCCACCTCCCACGGCCAACGTTTTTCCGTCGTGGCTCCATGCCAGCGTGGTGGCTGGGGGCACGGGAATCTCACCACCTTCTGGCGTCAGATCCCCGGTTTGCCAGAAGCGTACCGTCCGATCCACGCTGCCGGACGCGAGCAAGTCACCTTCCGGACGGAAGGCCAGAGACGAGATATTCTGGTCGTGGGCGTCCTCTCGGGTACCGACATTCTTTCGATCTGTCAAATCCCATAACGAGAGGCGCTGACCGTTGGCGATCGCCAACATCTTACCTTTCGGGTCGATCGCTAATGCGGTGACGTCTCCATCGCTGAAAGAAAGCTGCGACGCCCGCCGGGCCTCGACATCGAAGGTGAAGATCCGCTTGCTCACGGTCGCCACTGCCCCCCGCCTCCCGTCGGGAGTCAAGACGACTTTGTGGATCGGGTCGTGGTCCGACGGTAGACCCGGCAGCACGATTTTTCCCATCCAGGCCCCATTCTTCCAGACGAAGAGACGCCCCTCGCCGTCCCCGGAAACGAGGACGTGGCCGCTCTCGTCGGCCGCCATGCTCGTGACCGCATTCTTGTGGGGGCTCGCCAGGCTACCGAGCGAAGCTCCCGTGGTTGCGTCGTGGAGTTCGATACCGCCATTGAGGTCACTCACGAACAGAACTTTCCCGGCGGGATCGAGCACGGCGTGCCTCGGCTGGACGGACAGGATCGAAACGACTTTCGAGAGTGGCGGAGGAAGTGCCGGATCCCAAAGGATGACCTCGCCGCCCTTCCCTGCCGAGAGCAGTTTACTCTCCCTGCTATAGGCGAGACTCCAGATCGTCCCCTCATGCCCAAGGAGCCGCGTCAGCTTGCGGTCCTTCTCCGACGATAGCGGCCACAGGCGGACGATGCCATCGGTTCCGGCGGACGCCAGAGTTTTCCCGTCGGGGCTGAAAGCGACGGCCATCACCGAGTCCTCGCTCGAACCGTCCTGTAGAGGGGGTCCCAGAGCCGAATGAGTCCGTAGATTCCACAACTGGATACTGGTTCCGGAAAGGGCCAGGACATCGCTCTGCAGAGGATTGAAGGCGATCCCGTTGAAGCCGCCGTCTGGCTGCACCGGCAGCTCGCTCCTCTCTCCCCTGGGAATTCTCCATAGGAAAACCTTGCCATCGAGCCCTGCCGAGGCGAGGAGGGTCCCGTCCGGGCTGAAGGCGAGCTTCGAGATGAAGCCCTGGTGCTCACCGAGCGGCCGAACCGTCTCGTGATCCCAAAGAAATACCTGCTTCCCAATGGTGAAGGCGAGCAGGCCATCACGCTGCGGGCTGATCGTCAGGTTCTGGATTCCTTGCGCCCCGATCGGTACCTCTAAAGATGGCAGCTGCTCTCCCTGCCAGGAATAGCGGCGGAATCCGCGGCTCCTTCGCCTTGCTCACATAGAGGATTTCCCCGTCCCGACTGAACGCGAGGCTCGTGATCGGCGTGGCATTCTCCAACTCGATCTCCCGCAACCGCTTCACTCGATCTCCCACCTCCCAGCGGTAGATCTTCCCACCCCCGCCGCTCGCAGCGCGCCGCCCGGCAGGATCGAACACCGCCGAGAAGACGTCCTGCTTGTCTCCCATCAGGAAAGCTTTAAGCCGTGGGCTACCCTCGAGGAGCGTCAAGAGACTCGATCGCGCCTCCACGGTGTCCGAAATCTGGTAGGCCTCGAGGCTCAATAGCATCGCGATGTCTAGCCCGCGACTCTTCGATTGCAGCGCTTCGGCGGCCATGCCTTGCGACTTCTCCTTCTTTCGCTGCTGCCAGCTCAGGGGGAGAAAGATGAGACCTGAGGTGACAATGACCAAGAGCAGGCCCACCTGAATTCTCCAGAGGGTATGCCGCCACCGACCTGCCTGGACACTCTTCCCGATGTACTCCGTCTCCTCCTCGCTCAAATCACCTGACCGTTCACTGCGCCAGTGATCGGATTCCTTGAGCAGGACTCCACGGAGTAAATACTTCCTCTTACGGTCTCCCTGGGTCCAGGCACGGAGTTCGATCTCCAGCCGCTCCTGCCAAAGCCGGAAGGATCGGTCCCCCTTCAACCAGGCCTGGAGCCTCGGCCAGTTGCGGAGCAGCGATTCATGGGCCAGCTCGACCGTGAGCTCCCCGGTCTTGGCATCTCTCCCGTAGACCAAGAGACCCTGCTCTTCCAACCGCTGGATGGCGCTCCGAGTCGTGGAATCGAACTCGCGGATGTGAGCCCAGCGCCTCGTGTCCGGAGCATCGTCCTGCACATCGACCAAGCGCAGAAAGAGCCTGCGGGCCAACTGAGGATCGAGGGGCGCCACCACCTCGTCGGCTCTCTGGTTGAGCGCTCGCTGCAGGCCCCCCAATTCCTCATATGCCGCGATGCTCAGCAGCTTCCGCTCGTGGTCTCTGCGCTTCCACAGCTCTGCCAGGGCGAATTCGAGGAGCGACAGCTGACCCGGCTCTTCTGCCATGTCGTTCAGGAGTCTCTGGCTCAGGCCCTCCTCGAGGGAGAACTTTTCTTCTTCCTGCTCCAGGGGTCGCTCCACCGCCTCCAGAAACTGTTCCGGCCCCATCGGGAGGATGTGAATCACCCGCTTGTGCAGGCGATTCGCGAGCTGCTTGTAGTGGAGGACCCTTTCGTTGAAGAAGTCCGTCCGGCAGGCGAGCAGGATCGCGAGCGGGCTCTCTGGGCTGCAAGTCTCGGCGAAGACGCCTGAGACGAACACATCTCTCTCTTTCTTCGCGGCTTCCTCAGCGAGCGTATAAAGCTCTTCCCAAGGGTCGATCACGAGAACGACATGGTTCTTCCCAACCTCCCCACACTTGGCCACCACCTCGCCGATCATTTGGACCAAGGGCTCACGACCCTCAATGATGCTTTGCGCCCGTGTCTCGGCGTGCTCTTTGATGACGCCATCCGGCAACCCTGGCTCCAGGAGGGCCACCAAGGCATTGCTCAGGGCGTATACGGGATGGCGGCCAGGGCGGACGGAGATCACCTCCCACCCATCAGCACGCGCTCTCAGCCGGGGAAAGAGTCCTGCCTGAAGGACGGAAGTCTTGCCACTGCCCGAGAGTCCCACGAGAGAAGTGATGCACTCTTCGGTGACTGTTTCTTCTAGTCGGTCTGTCAAACCAGCGCGTCCGAAAAAGTAGGGCGCGTCCTTTTCTCGAAATGGGAACAGACCCCTGTAGGGGTGGAGCTCGGGGTCCGGCTCGGGCGGAGGAGGCGCAAGGGTGCGCTGCCCGCGACCGGCAGGCACTGGCGACGCGCGACGGATGGCTGTGGCCAGCCGATCGAAGGAACCGGGGCTATCCAGCCCGGCGGAGAGATCCGTGACCTGGTAATCCCCGAGGAGAAGTGAAAGGGGATCCTGGCCAAGAGATCCCCCGGGCAGGATGACGGGAATAATTGTGCGCCGCTGCCGGAAGGCCTGGTTGAATTCTGTCTGCTGATACCGGGTGAAACCGCTGGGCCCGCAGCAGATGAGGAAAGCACCGCTGGCCGAGATCTGCTTCACCAGCTCATAGAGCCAGATCTCCGCGGGGGAGATAGCCGTGGCGGCCAGGAAGGGAGACACGCCTCGGTTCGTCAGCTCGTTACAGACAAACTTCGCTGGCTCGAGGTCAGCGGTGCTGTGGCTTACGAAGACGTCGTATCGAGTCTCATCCTGACCCACCGCAACCCTCCGAGCGGCGAAAGAAGAAAGCGCTCCCCTGTGCAGGGCCGTGATCCCCACTGTACCGCTGCCCCGGCGTAAGGGGTGGATGCCTGGGCCGAGATCTTCGCCGCTGGTTTAGACACGGGGGGAAGCGGATTGTTTAGGGCGCTCCGAGCCCAACCCTCCCCTACGCTACCGCCCAGAGCAGCCGGAACACCAGACCGGTCGCCAGCGCATAGAACACGGCGTCGAGGATCCCGCGCAGCGAGTTGGCCCACGGGATCGACTTCCAGATCGAATCCTGGAGGTAGCCGAAGGCATAGGCCATGAAAGCCACCGTCGCCGTGATCCGGAAGACGTTCAGGCCCCCCGCGCCGGGCGCCAAGGCGTGCCGCGCGACATAGGCGGTGGCGAAGCTGACGAGAAAGCAGAACAGGAACCATTGCAGGAGGTTCTTGCCGAACGCGGGGCGCCCGTTCTTCAGGACCGTCAGCAACGCGACCGGCCCCTCTTCGAACTTCTTCACCATGGCAGGTTCCTTCATCTTCGCCATATCGGCGCAATAGGGAAGGAAGTACAGGCCGGGGGAAGGGCCGATCTTGCGGAGCGCCTCCCTGAGGGAGTCCTCGTCGGCGAGTTGCTGGTAGTCGGCCCGGTGGTAACGGAGGGCCATGTGGACGATAGAGCTGACGACAAACACCGCCACGGCGGCGACGACGACGGGCAACCACAGACTTCCGAACGGCATGACAACCTCCTGTCGGCAGGTGAAGGGTCGATGGGGTACGGAATTCGGCGGCATCTTACTACGGGGCGCTCCGGACGGCTCCGGACCTCCCGGCGGTCTTCGTCCCCTGCGAACCCCCTTGTCCCGTCACCCGATCCTCGCGCACCTTCTAAGATAGAAGAGTTTCAACCCAACTCTGTCCCACGGAGGTCCGACGCATGCGATTCCGTACCCGTTCCACCCTGCGTTCTGCCCTGCGATCTGCCCTGCGATCTACCCTGATAGCCCTCGGGCTCGCGCTCCTCGCGAGCGGCGCCTCAGCCCTCCCCCCGTTCTTCCACAAACCTGTCACCTGGACCTCGTCACTCGTCACCAACGACCAGCAGGCGATCAAGGATTCCGACTTCGCCAAGCTCGTGCGGCAGACCCAGCTGGGGCTCAACGGGAAGCGCAAGTTCACCTTCCTCGCCGAGTTCAGCCAGTGCTTCGGCGGCGGCTTTCTCACCGAGATGGGGAACCAGGGGGTCGTCGGCTACGGCACCAACAGCGCCAGCACCTATTTCGAGACCGCCTCCTACAACCCGCCCGCCAAGAATTCCTTCTATCCCTTCGCCTGGCAGTCGGTCGCCAACGTGCCCGCCGGGGCCGCCCTGCCGACCGACGAATGGATCACCTGGAAGGCCTACGACGCCATCGACCCGACCCAGGCCGCCGTGGGCGCCATCCCGAAGAACCGCAACGCCGCCTTCGAACGCGCGCAGTACCTGTCCGACCGGGTGGGTGGGGTGCCGCAGGCCCTGGGGAGCGCCATGCACAACTACGCCATCTTCTTCGTCGGCCAGCCGAGCGCCAACATGGAGGATTTCTTCGACGTCGACCAGCTCTACAACCTCCTCGTCGGCCGCTACGGCTTCGTCGCCGGCGACATCCAGGTGCTCTGGGCCGACAAGACCAATCCCCCCGTGCCTCCCTTCCCGGCCCACGCCTGGGCGCCCAGTGGCAAGGCGATCTGGCCCGACCTGCAGACCGCTTTCACCAACGTCAAGAACTGGATCAACGGCCTCCCCGAAGGAGATAGCTACCAGGTCTTCTTCTTCGCGGGCGATCACGGCAACGCCGATTACCCCATCACGATCACCGTGGACGCCAACGCGACCGGCCTCCCCTTGACCGGGGTGAACAACAACAGGGTGGGGGGATTCCCGGTGGGGCGCTTCATCTACGAGGCCGGGTCGGGCACCAATGTTTCGCTTCTCTTCGAGCAGACGGTCGGCTTCAACCTGACCGCCCTCTCCTTCGGCGACGACTTCCAGAACCCGGCGAACCTCTTCCGCAGCTCCTACGCCTCGTCGTCCGCCATCGTCTACTTCGGAGTCGACAACGCGAGCAAGGGCCTCCCCGGAAGCGAGGTCGCGACCGAGGTGGCGGCGGGCCGGCAGCCCGGCCCCGACGTCTACATCCTGAGCGTCAACGGCAACCGCCAGACTTTCGACGGCAAACGCAATTTAGGTTTGATCAAGGGCGCGGCGAGCGATGAGCTCAACGACTTCAAGCTGCGCGACGTCCAGGACATGCTGGACGTCAACGGCCTCCCCACCCGACCGGTCTTCTTCGCCAACGTCCGCGATTCGCGGATCTGGGTGCACGATCCCTTCCTGGGGATGACCTATGTCTACTACGACTTCAACACCGATTACAAGGCCCCGAAAGGCCCCCCCTTGAGGGTCGACGCCCTCGCGCTCGTCGGCGACCTCATGGCGAGGAACGGCGCGAACCAGCTCTATTTCGACAAGAACCGCGACTACATGCTCTTCTCGGTCGGCCGCGGCGAGGTCGCCGCCCCCTGGAACGGCTACCGGCCGTGCGACATCATCCGGCTGGGTGGCGGCTTTCTCGACCTGCGCTGGCAGAGCTGCGCCGATCTCGGCCTGAACGCCATGCTCGACAACGTGGACGGCCTGGACATCGGCCCCGGCGAATACGGCCAGCCGATCTCGTTCGATCACGAGGAGCCCTGGCCGGGAAGCCCGTACCCGAACCAGCCGTATCCGGGGGACGAACCGACGCCGCCCTACCCGCTGCCGCCGTACAACCCATATCCGTAGGAATCCGAGCGACGACGGGCAGGCCCCGAGGCGAGCCTGCCCGAGCGCCCAAGCCTCAGAGCCGCCGGATGGCGTGGTAGACGACCAGGACGACGATCGCGCCGATGATCGCCACGAAGAAGCTCCAGAGGTTGAGGCCGGTCACTCCGGTGTGCCCAAGGAGGCCGAACAGCCAGCCGCCGACGACGGCGCCGATGATCCCCAGAACGATGTCGAGGAGGAACCCCTCACCGGTCTTGTTGACGATCTTGCTGGCGATGAAACCGGAGACGAGGCCGAGAATGATCCAGACGAGGATGTTCATGGAGCTCTCCTATAGGTAGGTGCGGCGTGGACGTACAGAAGGACTGCACGAGCCGTACCAGCCCTGGGTCGCCCGGACGCGACCTGTGATACCCGTCTCCCAGGAGCCAACCTTCGCGGCCGGCAGCGTTCAAAGAACGGGAGGATTCTAACCCAATGGCAGACCGCCGCGGTAGCCACCGCGGCGTTTGCTATCCTCTTCCTCTTCATGCCCGAGACCCGCGACCTCCGAGCGAACCAGGCGTGACCGGCACCGCGCGCGTCGTCGCCACGCTCGCCGTCTTCGTGCCGATGCTCGCCCTCGTGGTCGTCCGTCCGCGCCGATGGAACGAGGCCTGGTGGACGATGCTCGGGGCGACGGCGATGCTCGCTCTCGGCCTCGTGTCGCCGCGGGACGCGCTCGACGCGACCCTGGCGGGAAGAAACGCCCTCCTCTTTCTCCTCTCGCTTCTCGCCCTCTCCCTCCTCCTCGGGAAAAGCGGCTTTTTCGATTGGGCGGCGATTCGCTGCGCGCGCTTTGCGCGAGGAAACGCGCGCGCGCGCTACCGCAATGCGTTCCTCCTCGGCGCGATCGTCACCGCGACCCTATCGCTCGACACGACGGCGGTCATTCTCACCCCCATCCTCCTGGTGCTCGTCAAGAGACTCCGGATTCCGGCGGCGCCGTACATCCTGCTCTCCGCCTTCGTGGCGAATGCGGGCTCGCTGCTCTTGCCGATCAGCAATCTCACGAACATCCTCTTCGCGGACACCTTCCATCTGACCTTCGCGTCCTTTGCCGCCAAGATGCTCCTGCCGCAGCTCGTCGCGCTCGCCACCACCTACGCTCTGCTCCGTTGGCACTGTCGTCACGAGATCCCGCAACGCTTCGACGGCGCCTCCCTGCCGGAACCGGCGAGCGTGGTGCCGAATCGAGCCTACTTCCGCGTGGGCCTGGCGGTTCTCGTCCTCGTGCTCCTCGGTTACTTTCTCGCGCCGCTCGCGGGAGTCGAGCCCTACGTCGTCGCCTTCGCGGGTTGCGGGGTGCTCGCGATCGTCGGCGCGGCGACCGGGAGCGTCGGCCTGCGAGCGCTCGGCGAGCTCTCGTGGGGCGTCTTCCCTTTCGTCGTTGGGCTCTTCGTCACCGTCAAGGGACTGGAGAATCTTGGGCTCGTCGCCGCGTCCTCGGAGTGGCTCGCGCACCTGGGCCCGGGCACTCCCGCGGAGCTCTTCGCCGCCGCGGGCGCGACCGCGGGCGCCTCGAACCTTCTCAACAACCTGCCGGCGGCGTTGATCGCGCGCCGGGTGCTCCTCGCCTCCCACGCTCCCACGAGCACCGTTCTCGCCGCGCTGGTGGGCGCCGACGCGGGGCCGATGGTGACCCCCTTCGGCTCCCTCGCCACCATGCTCGTCCTCGCGATCGCCCGGCGGGAAAAAGAAGAGATCCGCGCCGGGCGTCTCCTCCTCTTCGGTCTCTGGGCGACGCCCGGGATCGTCGTCGCGACGACGCTCGCCCTGCTTCTCACCACGGCTCTCGCGCGGTAACGATCTGGATCTTCCCGATTTGACAATGCGGGCGCTGTCTATCTATGCTTACTACATCAAAGCAGGCATGAACAATAGCAATATGTCATTGCCCTGAACGAGCCTTCCGCCATCGTTCCTACCTGATGAGGGATTCGAACATGATCGTCGACCGCGCCTGGGCCGAGCGCAACCTCGGCTTCGATCCCATCTCCACTCCCGCCCCCGCCAACACCTTCGCGTTTCCTGCCGCCGCCAAGTCCGCGAGCGACGAGGATCTGCGGCGCGAGATGATCGATTTCGACTCCGAGGCCCCGGCCGGCAAGGAGTTCCTCGCCTTTACGACGACCACCGGGCTCTCCCGCTTCACCGACATCCCGTGGCCGAAAACGCTGGCGCCAAAGACGGGCCCCACGCCGAGCGGGACGAGCGACAGCCCCCTGCCGCGTGCGGACGTGTTGGTCGTGACGTGGACCGTCGACGAGGGCCATGCGCTCAGCCGGGTGCTCACCCCCGGCAAGGATTCCAGGAACGATTACCTCTCCTACACGCACAATTACGCGACGATCGCGGCGAAGATGCGCGCCGGCTGTCCGGCCGTCGAGGCCAAGCGGCTCGGCGCCTACTGGACGACGGCGATCGGCGGCAAGCAGGTGGTGGTCTTCAAATCCGATTCCCACATGTCGCAGGACGGGCCGAAGCTCCCGAACGTCGACGTGTGGCAGCAGATCATCTCCGAGGTGCAGCCCAAGCTCGTCCTCACGACCGGCACGGCCGGGGGGATCGGCACGCAGTTCGAGGTGGGAGACGTCGTCGTCAGCCCCATCGTACGTTTCGATTGCACCGCGAAGTTCAAAGCCGAGCCCTTCCACGCCGATCACTACCAGAGCGCCGCCGCCAAAACGAGCCACTTTGCCACGGCGAGCCAGCTTTTCGCGGCGAACGCCGGGCAGCTCCCCAAGGACAACACCCGCCCGCCGCAGATCGTGCAGGTAAAGCCGAGTGCGCTCGCCTCGTCCGTCGTGACGACCGATTTCTTCGGCTTCGACACCTCGAACGACCACTACCACCTCCAGGGGCTGGGCGACGTGTCGGAGATGGGGGACGCCGTCCTCGGCCTCGTCAACAGCCAGATCGGCGCCAAAGCCCCCCGCTGGCTCGCGGTGCGCAACGTCTCCGACCCCCAGATCAAAGCCGACGGCATGACGCTCAAACAGCAGTCCGCCCTCGCCGCGCAGATCTACAAGGGCTTCGGTCGCTGGAGCTCCGTCTGCAGCGCGGTCGTCTGCTGGGCGCTCATCGCCGCCGAGTAGGCGTGGGACGCCGCAGGGCAGGCCTCCCCCCCTGGGCGGGGGAGGCCGACGCCGTGCAGGTGCAATTCGGCTTCTCCTACTCGCATTGAGCTGAGAGGGCGACTCCCGTCGTAAGAAACGAGGAGGGGTACGTTGTCCTATGTAGACTTCGTCATTCAGATCGGGCCGCGCCAGGGGGAGATCTTTGCGGTCGCTCTCCGCTCTCCCGCGGGAGAAGGACACGGGACTTTGACTTTGCCCTTTACCCGCCACCAGGTCGCGAGTACCGCGGGAGCCTTGGGGAGGGCCTACTCTCCGCCCAGGAACCTCATTGCCGCAACGGCTGCTAGCGCAGAAGACAGCATTCCCTCTCTGACTCCCCTGGAGATGGGAGATGGCCTCTTCCAGGCTCTGTTCTCCAACAAGTCCTTCCGGACCCTCTACGACCAGAGCGTGGGCCAGCTGTTCGGAAAGCCGGAAGCCGGCCTGCGGCTCAAGATCTGCCTGAATCTACGCGAGCCGGATCTCGCGTTCTTGCACAGCATTCCTTGGGAGCTCCTCCACAATGCGGACGAGTCGGGCTTCCAGGGCTTTCTCTCCCTTCGTCGCACGACCCCGATCACCCGGTACCTGGACGTCCAACAGCCCCTGGCGATGCCGCCTCTTCCCGCCAAGCTCAGGATCCTTGCGGTCATCGCGAGCCCGAAAGGGCTGCCCCCCCTCGATCTGGCGAAAGAGCGGAGCCTGCTCGAGAAGGCGCTGGAACGCCAGGAAGAGGCGGAGTTGATCGTCCTCGAAAAGGGCGAAGCCACGGCCGAAAGGATCCGGCAAACTCTCCTCGAAAAATCGATCCATGTTCTGCACTACATGGGACATGGTGGGCTCGCTCGGGAGACCCAGGAAGGATTTCTCTATTTCACGGGCGAGGAGGATGAACCGCGCCCGATCAGCGCCTTGGCCCTGGCGACCGAGCTGCGCGATATCAAGGATCTCAAGCTCGTCGTCCTCAATGCTTGTGATACCGCGAGAATCGCCGAGAGAGACGGCATCAATCCTTTCTCCGGTGTGGCCACAGCCTTGGTCAACAGCGGCATTCCCGCCGTCCTCGCCATGCAGTATCCTATCTCGGACGCCGCCGCCATCGCTTTCAGCAAAACCTTCTACGAGCGAATCGCGACGGGAGAGGCCGTCGACGTGGCGCTGGTCGAAGGCCGGTTGGCAATCCACCGCCTCCCCGAGGACTCTTTCGAATGGGCGACGCCGGCCCTCTTCATGAGGTGCCCGGATGGCTATCTGTTCAGACCGCTGCGAAAGGGACTGTCGAAGACCACGAAACGGCTCCTCGGTGGCGTCTTGGCCCTGCTGCTGCTCGCGGCGGCTCTCGCGATGCCACCCTTGATCCGGAGCGCGTGGGTCGCTGGGTTGACGGTCCGCGGGGATACGGAGCTGCTGCTGGGGCAGGTGGGCGACGCGCGCGAAAGATATCAGGATGCGTTGAGATTGAACCCTGATTCCGGGCCCGTGCACGCCAAGCTCGGCAATCTGGAACAGATTCGCGGCGACCTGAAAAGCGCTCTTCTGCACTACCAGGCCGCCGCGAGGCTGGAGCCCGGCCAGCCCGTTCACCACTATCGGCTCGGCAGCTTGTACGCTCTCCTCGGTCAGCCTGTTGAAGCGGTCCAGAGCCTCCGGCGGGCCCTGCGGCTGCGGGACTGCTACGCGGAGGCGCACGATGCGCTCGGTACCGTCTACCTGGGGCTTCGTAACCTCGATGGAGCGCGCAAGGAGCTCGCGGCAGGGCTCCAGTGCAATCAGAATCTCTGGCAGCTTCACCGGGATCTGGGGCGAACGTTCCTCGCCGAGGGCAAAGCCGAGGAGGCCTTGGAGCAATTCAATCAGGCCATGACGAATCTTCCCTCCTTGTCGGAAACAGCAGGCCAGGATATGGAGAGCTTCCTGGAGATCCAGAAGTATTGGATTCCGCGAGCCAAGCTCGAGGCCGGGAAGACTTTTGACGGGTGTGTCGGCTTAAAGATGTTCCTCGACAATGCGGGACCTGACGCCACCAAAGAGGAAGCCAAGGGGGTTTTCAAGCAGGCACGGTGCGGGGCTCTTCTACCTTAAGTTCGCAGGACTCAATCCATGCCTGCACCTTTCGCCCGTCAAAACAGAGGAAACGTCGTTCAGTTTTTGAGCCGGCCCTCCCCCGCGGGTCCGCCCGCCGCCGGCCGCGGTGCTGCGACGCGCACCTGCTCATCGTCGACCAGCGAGTCCGGCGGGTTGTTGACCAGTTGCCGGCCCGGCGGCAGGCCGCCCAGCACTTCGATCTCGTTGCCGAAGTCCCGACCGGGGACGATCGCCGAGAGACGCGCGTGGCCGCCTTCGCCCACGGTCGCGATCTCCAGGCTCTCGCCCCGGAAGAGGATGGCGGAGACCGGGACCAGGAACGTCGGCACCCCCTCTGCCAGCCGCAGATGGACCTGCCCGTAGGAGCCGGGCAGCAACTCGCCGCTGTGGTTGTCCAAGTCCACCTCGACGCGGAGGGTGCGGTTGGTCGCATCCAAGGCTCCCGCCGTGCGTACGAGCTTCCCCGGAAAGCGCCGGCCGGCCAGCTCGGTGAGCGTCAGGTAGGCGGCGACGCCGGGCCGGGCGGCGTGCGAATAGACCTGCGGCACGTTGACGAAGACGCGCAGAGTGTCCAAGGCGGCGAGGTGGAAGAGCTCGCGGGTCGCATCCCCGGAGCCGCCGGCGTCGACCAGCTGGCCGACGTCGGTGTTGCGGGCGGTGATGACGCCGGAGAAGGGGGCATAAACCTTTTCAAACGACTGCAGCTCCCGCAGCCGCTTGACGTTGGCCGCAGCCGCCGCCACCATCGCCCGCTTGGCGTTGGCGTCGCCCCGCGCGTTGTCGGCGTCCTGCTGGGCGATCGAATCCGTCTTCCGTAGCTCGTCGCTGCGGTTGGCGGTGAGCTCGGCGAGGTTCAGGTTGGCCGTCGCGGTCGCGAGGTCGGCCCGCGCCTGCTCCAGCTGTTGGTCGACCTCGGGAGATTCGATCTCTGCCAGCACCTGCCCCTTGGCGACGCGGGCTCCCAGGTCCGCCGACCAATGCCGCACGTAGCCGCTCGTGCGGGCGAAGATCGGCGCGTCGGAAAAGGCCTGGATGTTTCCCGGCAGCACGATCTCCTCGGCCGGCGCGCCGTGCTTCGGCGCGATCACCTCGACGACCGGGATGGCATGCTCGCGCGTCGCGCGCGCCAGCTCCCCCTCGGCGCGGACCCGCGGCACCATGCCGGCGACCGCCAGGCCGACCGCCACCAGGAGGCCGAGGACGACGAAGAGAAGGGCGCGCGAGCGCCGGGGCGAGGACTCGGCGCCGGACCTGGCGCTCTGCGGATCGTTCTCGGCATTCATCGGACGTCTCCGGAAACGGATGACAAGGGGGTGAGCCGCCGGTTCTTCCGGCTCTCGTCGTGGAGGAGGCTGAACAGGGCAGGGACGAAGGTCAGGGTGGCCACGGTCGCGAGCAGCAGTCCGCCGATGACGGCGCGGCCGAGCGGCGCGTTCTGCTCGCCGCCGTCGCCCAACCCCAGGGACATGGGGAGCATGCCGAGGATCATCGCGAGGGCGGTCATCAGCACGGGGCGGAAGCGGGTCGTGCCGGAGGAGAGCGCGGCCGCCGCGGCGCTCTTGCCCTCCTCCATCTGCTCCTTCGCGAAGCTGACGACGAGGATGCTGTTGGCGGTGGCGACCCCCATGCAGAGGATGGCCCCGGTCAGCGCCGGCACGGAGAGGCGGGTGAAGGTCAGGAAGAGAAACCAGACGATGCCGCAGAGCGCCGCGGGCAGTGCCGCGATGATGATGAACGGATCGAGCCAGGACTGGAAGTTGACGACGATCAGCAGGTAGACGAGGGCGATCGAGAGCGCCAGGCCGCCCAGGAGGCCGACGTAGGACTCCCGCATGGTCTGGATCTGGCCGCGCACGATCACCTCGCTGCCGCGCGGCAGCCCCCGGGCATTCTTCTTGAGGATCTTCTCGACGCTCCGGGCCACCGTGCCGAGGTCGGTCCCCTCGACGGAGCCATAGATGTCCAAGACGGGCTGGACGTTGTAGTGGCTGACCGTGCCCGGCTCGACCCCACGGCCTATCGTCGCCAGGTTGCCGAGGATCTGGGCCGGCGTGCCGGCGGTGCCGGTGACCGGAATGTTCTGGACGTCCGAGAGGCTCGCCAGGCGATACTGCGGCATCTGCACGGCCACGTTGTAGGTGATGCCGGTCTCTGGATTGAGCCAATAGGTCGGAGTCGTCTGCGAGCTGCCGGAGAGCGCCACCAAAAGGTTGCCGACGACGTCGCGCTGCGAATAGCCGACGGCGGAGGCGCGGTCGCGATCGACCCGCACGGTCAGCTTCGGCCCGTCGAAAGGCTGGTGGATGCGGAGGTCCGTGGTGCCGGGGATCTGGCGGATTTCGGACAGCAGGCGGGCGGCGTACCGGCGGTTGGCCTCCAGCTTGTTGCCGACCACCTGCACGTCGATCGGCGCGGGGAGGCCGAAGTTTAAGATCTGGCTCACGATGTCGGTCGGCAGGTAGTAGGAGGTGACGCTCGGGAAGCGCTCCGCGAGCCTGTCGCGGACCGCCTTCATATAGCCCGCGATCGGATGGTGGTCGGAGCGGAGCGAAACCAGGATGTCGGCATCGGCGGGACCGATCGGCGCCGAGTTGCTATAGGAGAGGTTGAGGCCGCTGTTGGGGACGCCGATGTTGTCGATGATCGTCACCAGCTCAGCCTTGGGAATGGTCTCGCGCACCAGGCCGTCGATCTCGTCGCAGAGCTTGGCGGTATCCTCGATGCGGGTACCGGTGCGCGCCCTCACGTGGAGCTTGAACTGGCCGCTGTCGACGCTCGGAAAGAAGTCCTGCCCCAGCCAGGGGATGAGGAGGAGGAGCGACAGCAGGCAGAAGGCGAAGAACCCGGTGAGGAAGAGGCCCCGGCGTTCGAGGCACCCGGAGAGGAGCCGACCGTAGCCGTCGCGCAGGCGTTCGAAGCGGCGATCGAAGGCGAGCTGGAAGCGGACGAGAGGGTTTCGCGACGGAGCGACGGCGAGGCCCGGTGCCTGCGACTCGTGCGGCGTGTGCGACTGGTGGGGCCGCAGCAGGTACTTGGCGAGCGTCGGCACCAGGGTGCGGGAGAGCAGGTAGGAGGCCATCATGGCGAACACCACGGCCTCGGCGAGCGGCACGAACAGGTAGCGGGCGACGCCGGTCAGGAAGAACATCGGTACGAAGACGATGCAGATGGCGAGCGTCGAGACGAACGCCGGCACCGCGATCTGCGCCGCGCCGTCGAGGATCGCGGTCTCGGTCTCCTTGCCCTCTTCTAAGTTCCGGTTGATGTTCTCGATCTCGACCGTCGCGTCGTCCACGAGGATGCCGACGGCGAGCGCCAGGCCGCCCAGGGTCATGATGTTGAGCGTCTCGCCGAGCGCGCTCAAAAGTAGGATCGAGACCAGGATCGAGAGCGGGATGGAGACCGCGATGATGACCGTGCTGCGCCAGCTGCCGAGGAAGATCAGGATCATGAGCGCCGTCAGGCAGGCGGCGATCACGGCCTCGCGCAGCACGCCGTCGATGGCGCTCCGCACGAAGAGCGACTGGTCGGCCAGCGGTTGGATGCGGAGCTCCGGCGGCAGGGTGGCGGCGATCAGCGGCAGCCTCTCGCGTACCCGGCGGATGATGTCGAGCGTCGAGGCGCTGCCCGACTTGAGAATGGTGATGAGGGTGGCGCGCTGGCCGTCCACGCGCACGATGTTGGTCTGCGGCGGATAGCCGTCGCGCACGTGGGCGACGTCGTGAATGTAGAGAGTGGTGCCGCGGACCGTTTTGACCGGCAGGTCGTTGAGCGCCTCGACCGTCGTCGGGCTGCTGTTGGTCTCCACCTGGTACTCGAGACCGCCGATCTTCGCGGCGCCGGCCGGCAGGATGAGGTTCTGCGCCCCGAAGGCCGCCACCACGTCGGCGGGCCCCAAGCCGTTGGCCTGGAGCGCCGCATTGTCGATGTCCACCTGGATCTGCCGCGTCTTGCCGCCATAGGGGAAGGGGATCGCGGCCCCCTGCACCGTCGCCAGCTGGGTGCGGACGAAATTGACCCCGTAGTCGCTCAGCTGTTTCTCGGAGAGCCCCTGGCCGGAGAGCGCGAGTTGCAAGACCGGCACCGCCGAGGCACTGTAGGTGATGACGAGCGGCGGCGTGGTGCCGGGCGGCAGCGAGCGCACCTGGGACTGAGAGATGGCCGTCACCTGGGCGATGGCGGAGGCGAGGTTGGCGTGCGGCTGGAAGAAGATCTTGACGACCGAGATGCCCGAGAGCGTCTGCGACTCGATGTGCTCGATGTCGTTGACCGTGGTGGTCAGCCCGCGCTCGAAGGGGGTGACGATGCGGTACCCCATCTCCTGCGCCGACAGGCCGCCATAGTTCCAGATGACGCTGACGACCGGGATGTCGATGTTCGGGAAGATGTCCGTCGGCATCCGCAGGATGACGATAGGAGCGAGGAGAAGGAGGAGAAGCGCCAGGACGACGAAGGTATAAGGCCGGCGCAACGCCAGACGGACAATCCACATGCAGCGGGTCTCCCGAGGCCTGGGCTCGGCGGGTCAGCCGGAGCGGTGGCCTCTTTGTTCATGCCTGAAGGATATCACGGTCCGATGGACTGGGCGGTCCGGAGAAGGAGAGGGTACAGGCGCGGGGCCGGCCCGGGCTTCGCCCTTCGCTAAGGAATTACGGCCTTTCAGGCCTGAAGCCACAACCCCGCCTGGATCGGCTCTTCTGGCGATCCTCCTCAACGAGCCCGAGCGTCACGCGTTCAACGAGGCCATTGAAGCCGCTGAATCGCGCATCCTGTCGGTGGCAACCCTCGTCGAGACTTCGATGGTCATCGAATCGCGCTTTGGCGCAGAGGGTATTCGTGACCTCGATCTGTTCGTCGAACGGGCAGGAATCGGCTTGGCCGCTGTCGATGAGAAGCAGGCTTAGAGTGCCAGCCGGCTGGCGGCGGATCTCGGGAAATAAGCTGGTGGAAGCCTGTTCGCTTTCTCGGCGGCGTTGACGCGGCTACGGGTAACCAGTAGTATTGTGACGGTGAACTATGAGTGGAACACCGCGAAGGCCATCGAGAACCGCCGTAGACACGGCATCGATTTTGGGATGCCATTGCTGCTGTCGAAGATCCGAACCGGCTCGAGGAAATCGACGACCGCTTCGAGTACAGCGAGGAACGGACGCGAGTCGTCGGCAATGACAATCCACAACATCCTTTTCGTCATCACGACCACACGCTGCGACGACGTGTGCCGCATCATCTCCGCCCGGAGGGCCACGCGACATGAGCGAGCGAGATCCTACACGGAGGACCGTGAAACCTGGTGATACGCCGCCTCGCGGCGACACCGATTGGGCTCGGGTAGACGCGATGACGGAGGTCGAGGTGCTCGCTGCGGCGCTGGCCGATCCCGACGCCCAGCCCCTTGGCCCGGAGGAGCTCGCGAAGATGCGCCGGGTCTCCCCGGTGAAGGCACTACGAGAGCGACTCGGCATGACGCAGGTGGAGTTCGCCGAAGCCTTCGGGTTGCCCGTCAGCACACTCCGGGATTGGGAGCAGCGGCGGAGCACGCCGGACGCCCCGGCCCGGGCTCTCCTGCGAGCCATCGAACGCGAGCCGGAGACGATGCGGCGGTTGTTGTCTCGGGCCGCCTAGCCGGTTCCATACGACGCCCGCAATCATTGGGTCGAGAGGCCGCGGGTCGAGCGAGTCACCACCCCCTGGGCGGGAGGTGGTTGTGCTCAACTACCCTGGCTCTCGGGGCCAAGATCAGTTAAGCTTTCAAAAGCTTATGCCAGGCCTCCTCGATCGCATCCTCATCGACCCCCGGATTTGCCATGGAAAGCCCTGCGAGCCGAGAGCGCGAGCATGGCGTCGTAGAGGCGCATCTGTGGGTCGATGACCACCCATCCGTTCAGATCCAGGAAGACGAGCGCGGCGTTGAGGCCCGTCCTCTTGTTACCCTCGACGAAAGGCTGGTTCTCCTCGATGTGGAACGCGTACGCGGCAGCCATGTGGAACAGGTCTGGGTGAAGGTAGACGCCATCGAACGTCGATGCGGGAACGGCCACGGCTGATTCGAGCACCCCCCGATCACGAAGCCCAGAAGAGCCGCCGAAGAGCCGCAGTTGATCGTCGTGAAACCCGAGAACCTCCCCGACCGAGAGAAAGATTGGATCAGCGTCGGACGGGGTCACTCTGCCAGCTTGCGGAACGTGCGCTCGTGGGACGTGAGGGTCCGCTGTTGAGCCTGCTCGAGTCTGAGCTTTCGATCGCTGGCCGGCCGGATGGGGGTAATGATCAACCTCTCGCCGTCGGTCGAAATGTCCAGCTCGGTCTGGGGTGTAATCCGCAGCAGCTCCAAGATGGGCTTGTCGATGATCACACCAGAGCTGTTGCCGACCGCTTGTAGACGTTTGACCATGACAGGTATCCTAACATCGTTCATAACGGCCAGCAACGCCTTGGCCTTCCGGCAACCCCGGGCCTGGACCGCCTGATCGAGGCGAAGCGGGATGCCGGCCGCCCCAAGGATCTCGAAGTCATCGCCGAGCTCGCGGCGCTCCGTGAGGAGTGAGGCTGCCAGATCGCCTCGCGAAGGCCACCCGTAGAAGAACCGCTGTCTCGGCACGATATGGGTGCTTCGAAACGGCAAGCTTGGATCTCCACGGGTGGAGTGCCCGACTCCGACTGTGGAAGTGCCCTGTCTCTGGCCAGAAATGGGGTACTTTGGGCTGGGGATACCCGGCTCCCAGGCTGGAAGTACCCTACTTCGTCCGAAGAAGTACCCTACTTCTTGTGGGGAAGTACCCTACTTCCCGCGGAGAAGTACCCTGCTTTTTGCCAGAAGTGCCCTACTTCCTGCGGGGAAGTACCCTACTTCCTGTGAAGAAGTACCCTACTTCTTCCGCGGAAGTACCCTACTTCTTCCCAAGAAGTACCCTGCTTTTCGCCAGGAGTACCCTACTTCCTGCGAAGAAGTGCCCTCTCCTGAGGACGCTTGGCATGGGAGATCCAGCCCTGGCCGCAACCTTCCACCGCCCGCGCCGTACCCCCTGGAGGACGGAACGCCGGGAGGATCGATGGAGACACCGCGGGCAGGGCTCGGCCGCTTGAAGGGGCGCTGGCAGGGGATGCTGGCGCTCGTCGTCCTCACCGTCCTCGTCGTTTGGACCGGGGGAGCGCCTCGGGCCCACAGCGGTACGCGGTCCGTCGAGACCGGGCCGGAGCCGTTCCCCCCGGGGGTGATCTCGACTCCGGCCGACGAGCTCGGCATCACCTTCACGCCCGACGGCGGGACCGCTTTTTTCACTGTGCGCTCTCCCACCACCAACACCCCGCCGCTCCTCGTGATCGTCGTCTCCCGCCGGCTCTCCCACGGGGATGGGGAGCGCTGGAGCGAGCCCAGGATCGCGCCCTTCTCCGGGCGCTTCAACGACTGGAGCCCCACGATCTCTCCCGAGGGCTCGCGACTCTTCTTCACCTCTGACCGTCCGCTTCCCGGGTCTCCGGCCGCGACGCCGCCCGGCGCTCGAGACAGCCATCTCTGGGTGGTCGAGCGCCGCCTTCCCGACGGCCGGTGGGGAGAGCCGCGGAGCCTCGGGAAGTCCATCGAGACCGACGCCGCGGACCAGAACAGCTCGGTCGCGGCGAATGGGACGCTCTATTTCAGCTCGCTCCGGGCCGGGGGGAAGGGCGGCTTCGATCTCTACCGCTCGCGCTGGACCAACGGGCACTACGGCGCGCCCGAGAATCTCGCGGACCTCAATACCGAAGCCAACGAGGTGCAGCCCGCGATCGCCCGGGACGAGAGCTTTCTCGTCTTCACCGCCGTGGGTCGCCCCGACGCGATACACGGCGGTGGCCATCTCTACCCGCGGTCCGACCTCTATATCAGCTTCCGCACGGCGGGCGGCGGCTTTACGCCGCCACGCAATCTCGGGTCGCCCATCAACACCGCCGCCGGCGAATCCAACCCCAGCCTGTCCCCCGACGGCCGCTGGCTCTTCTTCACCAGCGAACGCAGCCCGTTCCGGGTCCCGATGCCGCATCCGCTGACCGCCAACGAGCTCGCGGCCGCGCTTCTCAGCCTGGAGAACGGTGCCGGCCATCTCTACCGCGTCGCGACGAGCCGGCTTCCGTCCTCGGCAGAAGCTCCGACCGGACCGACGATCCCGACGCTCCCGGAGGCCGAGCTGGCGCCGCTGGCGCTGGACGCCGAGCCCACCCCCGCGAGCCCCACGATCTCCACGATCCCAGCGCCGGTCTCCGGTCCAGCGCCCTACGCGGTCGGCCCCCTGCCGGAACCCCGGATCTTCGGCGAGGGGGTGCTCTCGACCCCGGCCGACGAGTTCGGCGGCGCGCTCACGCCCGACGGACGGACGATCTACTTCAATCGTTCGATACCGCGCTCCCAGCTCTACACCATCCTCGTTTCGAGCTTCGCAGACGGACGGTGGAGCGCGCCCGAGGTCGCCTCCTTCTCGGGGACTTGGCGGGATTTCGACCCGGTGCTCGCGCCGGACGGCTCGCGGCTCTACTTCGTCTCCGACCGCCCGCTCGCGGGCGAGCCGGCGTCGGACTACAAAGCTGAGGACAACGGCGAGTACAACGCCTGGTTCCTCGAACGGACGCCCGGCGGCGGCTGGGCTCGGCCCCAGCCGCTGGGCGAGCCGATCAACGGCACCGGCAGCACGCACTTCGTCTCGGCGACCCAGGGCGGCACGCTCTACTTCACCTCGACCCGCCCGGGCAATCGGGGCTGGGCGGACGTCTACCGGACGCGCCGGGTCGACGGCCGCTACCTGCCGGCGGAGAATCTCGGCGACGCCATCAACCGGCCCGAGTGGGCGAACCTCGAAGCGATCGTAGCGCCGGACGAGAGCTTCCTCATCGTCAGCGCCACCGGCCACGCGGACGGCTACGGCGACAGCGACCTCTACATCAGCCTCCGGCGCGACGGCCGCTGGCTCCCGCTCCGCAACCTCGGGCCCCAGGTGAACAGCGCCGCCCGCGACTACAGCCCGCGGCTCTCCCCCGACGGCCGCTACCTCTTTTTCGCCAGCGAACGGGGGCTGCCTACCGGCCGTCGGCCGCGAACCTACGGCGATCTCGTCCGCGCCATCCGCGGGGTCAGGAATGGGCTCGGCAATCTCTACCAGGTCGACCTCGACGCCGAGGCGAGGCTGCGGAGGAGCTGCCGGTCTCCCCTCCACAAAAGTCTTTACATCCTGTTTTAGTGTGTGTTAGCTTCCACTGAAACCCCGGAGGGACACGCATGCGATCGAGAATCACGAGGCATCTCACTTCTCTTCGGGAGGGTCCCGAGACGCCCTCGCTGCGCGCCACCGGGTTCGCGGCGGCCGAAGGGGTTCCGTCGATCCCCGACGCGGCGGCGGAGTTCCGCGCCCTGCGCTCCGCGGCGGCGTTCCGAAGGCTCCGCGGCCTCGCTCCGGCCGCACCGATTGCTCCGGCCGCTCTGGCCGCCCCTGCAACGGCCGCCCGCGCCGGAGTCGCGCCGCTCGCCGAGGCCGTGGCCGCGGTCGCCGCCGCCGCGGCGGCAGCTCCCTTCGAGCTGCCGCCGGAATTCACCTGGCACGACTACACGGTCTTCCTCCTCCACACCGGGGCGGAGATCGAGCATGCGCTGATGGTCCAGTACCTCTATGCCGCCTGGTCTCTGGGAGGACCGCAGGTGCCGGTCGAGGAGCGCTCGCGGGTGCACGGCTGGCAGACGGTCATCCTGGGGATCGCCAAGGAGGAGATGGGGCACCTCATCACGGTCGAGAACCTCCTTCGCTTCATCGGCGGACCGCTCAACTTCGAGCGCGAGGACTACCCTTTCCGCAGCGAGTTCTACCCCTTCAACTTCACCCTCGAAAGACTGACCCTCGATTCGCTCGCCAAGTACGTCGTCGCCGAGAGCCCCGAGGACTGGGTGGGCCCCGAAGCGGACGAGATCCGGCAGCGGGCGGCGCAGGCGAACCGCGGGGCGGTCACTCCCGTCGGCAAGCTCTACGGGCTGCTGATCGAGCTCTTCGAGTCGACCGATCCGGCCTACCTCAAGGAACGCGACCTGGAGGCGGGGTCGCTCGCCTACCAGGCGACCTGGGACGAATGGGGCCGCGGCTATCGCGACGGCCAGCGGGGCACCTCCGGACCGGAGCGCCACTCGCCGGACCTCCTCATCCTCTCCGCGGCCTCCCGCGACCAGGCGGTCGCCGGGTTGAAGGCGGTGGCCGAGCAGGGGGAGGCGCTCGTCTCGGAGGCGGACCAAGAGGAATCGCATTTCGAGCGCTTCCGGCGGATCTACCGCGAGATGCGGGACGTGACCTGGGAGCCCTCCCGACCGGCGGCGCTCAACCCGAAGACCGAAGCGGTTTCTGACGACGAGGATGCCGGAGATGCCACGCCCGCCGGAGCCGCCCGGGCCGCTGGAGATGCCGGAGACGCCGGAGATGCCGGAGACGCCGGAGATGCCGGAGACGCCGATCTGCGCTCGGACGTGATCACCGATCTCGAAGCGATCGGCTGGGCTCACCTGTTCAACGTCCGTTACCGGATGCTCCTGGTCAACCTCATCCACGCTCTGGGCGTCAGCGGGCCGACGCTCCAGGGCGAGGATCTGACGCCGCGGGGCCGGCTCGTCAACTGGACGTTCGGCGAGATGTACAACCTGCGCGCCATCGCCGGCATCCTCATGCAGCGCCCGTTGACGCAAGGGGGAAATCCCCTGGAGAAGGCGGCCGGACCGCCGTTCGAGATGCCCTATACGCTCAATCTGCCGAACGGGGCCGGGGATCGCTGGCGGCTGCATCGCGATCTCCTGGAGGCTTCGGCCGACGAGATCGACACCCTGCGGACGATCGGCACCGCCCACATCGACTATCTCCGCGCGCTCGCCGACGCCGACCGGCTCACCCTGGAGCAGGTCGAACTGCTGATCCCCGGACCCTGCGGAGGACGGTCATGAGCATCCACGAGATCCGGATCCTGCCCCCGCTCGCCGTCTCCCGGCTCGGCTCGTCGCCTGAGCCGCTCGCCAACTACGACGTTCTCGTCGACCCGGACGATCCTTTGGGGTTCCGGCGGATCGTCCCCGCGCCGACGCTCCTCGTCGACCGCGCGACCGGCGAGATCACCGGGGTCGAAACCCCCGTCGAGGTGCGCTTCAAGGACGGCAACGGAGCCATCCATCCGGTGGCGCCTTTCCTCGAAGTCTGGGCGCGCACGTCGGAGGACGAGCTCGAGCCGCTGACGGTCGCTCTCCTCGCCGCGGAGGGGCTCACCCCGGCGGATCTTTCCTGGACGGTGCGGGTCGGCAATATCAAGGCCTATCGCCGGACCGGCGACGACAAGGACCGGATCTACGCCCAGGCCGGTCCGTTCTCCGAGCATGCCGTAAAGCCGCTCCTCGGCCGCGCGGCCAACTTCAAGCTGGATAAAACCCTGCCTCTGGGAGAAGTCCAGTACCTGAAACCGACCGCGAGCTTCCCGGAGATCCGCCTGCGCTTCACTCCCGCCCATGGCAAGGTCTACGGTCCGGCCGTCGACTCGAACATTCCCGTCGGGCAGGACGTCTACGACGCGCAGAAGGGTCATTGGAAAGGGTATTTCGACCCCGCCGGCGATCCGACCCTCACCAATCCCGCGAGCATCTATGCCGGCAAGGCGGACAAGGACGGCAACTGGGTGAGCTTCGGCTATCTCGACGACGAATGTGACGGTTTCGTCGAGGTCCAGCTCAAGAGGGCCGCGGGCGCGCTCGTCGCCTTCGCGCGGATCGGGGCCGGCCCTCCCGCCTTCGCTCCCGACAGCTTCCCGGTGCGGACCGTGGCCGACGAGCTCGAGCAGGCGCTCCTCGGCCCGCGGGACACCGCCCCCAGTGTCCCTTCCTCCGAGGCCGAGGAGATCGTCCGCCGGGCGGCCGAGACGGTCCGCCTGATGAACACGGCGGTGATGAACGGCAACGTCGTGGGCGGTCAGATCGACGTGGCGAGCACCATGGTGCGGCAGGACACCGGCGACTTCGGCCGGCGCTTCGAGCCCATCATGGCGCCGTCTCTGGTCGACAATTTGGCCGTCTTGAGCCTGCACCAGAGCGTTTTCACGGCGCTCCGGAGCGGCACGGCGCCCTGGTTCCCGGACCTCCTGCGCCGCCACGACGGGATCGGCGACCTGTCGAGCGTCGGCCGGCGCAAGATGCCAGCTCTCATGCGGGGCGCCGACGGGCGCTACATGGCCCTCACCCAGCGCCAGCAGGACACCGTGCGCCGGGCGGCCAGCCGCAACATGTTCGAGGTCGAATCCCAGCCCGGGCTGGCTGAGAAGGCCGAAAAGGCCAAGAAAGACGAGGGAGACCATGAGTGAGCCCCGGTCTACGATCGAGGCGAGGAACCTGACCGCCCAGCTCCGCTACCGCGCGGCCGGCAACCCGCCGGGGTCGCTCCCCGATTCCGCCATCTCCAACTGCTTTCCGGGTCTGGAGTTCGACTTCCGGAACGTGTGGAAACGGATTTTCGTCGGCATTCAGATGCACGAGGCGGACAACCTGATCGTGAAGGTCGACGACCCGAACCGCCAGGATCTCCTCCACCGCCGCATCCTGCGGGTGGACGGCGATCCTCTGGCGGTCCAGGTCTCCGGCCCGCAGGCTCCCAACGGCGATTCGAATCCGCTCACGACCGGGAGCAATCCCGACGCCGCGGCCTTCCTCGAATGGTCGAATTCTCTCGCCCGGGTCCTCCACGAGAAAGCGGGGCAGACGGTGCGCTGCGAGGTGACGAAGGACGTGGCCTTGAATCCCCTGCTGCCGCCTGAAACCCCGGGCGATGGCACGGTTTTCATCGACTTCGAAATCCGCCGCTTCTTCGATCCCGGGGTGGCCGTGATCAGCCGCGACATGGTGCAACCCGGGGAGCTCACCCAGAGCCTCTGCTCGCCCTGGCAGAACGATTACCGGGAGTGCGCCTGCTACTACTGGGCGTCGAGCCGGCCCGACTATGTCAACGTCGAGCCCACGTCCGCGGGGATCAGCGTCGGCAACAACTGGATGCAGAAGGACCGCACCCCGGAGACGCCGCGCGAGTACGTCCTGGACGACCGGCAGGACTCCCGGCTGGTGACCTACGACGATCTCTTCAGGAGTTGGGAGACGAAGCTCCGATTCGAGATCGAAGGCAAGGACCGGGAGTAGGGTGGCGAGCGAGCCCGCCCTGCCGCCATCCGCGCCATCTGGAGGGATGGACCGCGCTCGCGCCCTTTTCGCCGCGTCAGCTCCCCGCTCCCCCCACGTCCATCTGTTCGCGGCGGACGGCGACCTCCACCTCCTGGTGGTCGACGGCGACCGCGTCTTTAGGGTAGATGCCGAGGTCTTCTCTCGGTTGGAGGCGGCACAAGAGGACGGAGCGGCGGTCGAGCGGCTCCTCGACGAGCTCGGCATCCAGGGAGAGCCGTTCATCGACGACCAGCCGGTGACCTCGCCGCCCCTCCGCGCCCTCTCGCTCGCGGTGGCCCAGAAGTGCAACCTGGGCTGCACCTACTGCTACGCCCAGCAGGGAGAGTTCGGGGGCGCGGCGAAGAGCATGGACGCGGCGACGGCGCTCCGCGCGGTCGATCTGCTCCTCGCGGACGCCGCGCCGGACGAGCGGTTCAACCTCGCCTTCCTGGGCGGCGAGCCGCTCGCCAACCGCGAGGTGATCCGGCTCGCCACGGAGCGGGCGGCGGCGCTGGCGGCGGCGCGGGGCGCCCGGGTGACCTTCTCGATCACCACCAACGGCACTCTTCTAAGCGCCGAAGACGCCGAGCTCTTCGAGCGCTTCGGCTTCGCCGTCACCGTGAGCCTCGACGGGCCGCGAGAGGTCCACGATCGCCTGCGCCCCTTCAAGGGCGGCCAGGGGAGCTACGAGCGGACGATGGAGCGCGTCGCCCCGCTCCTCGCCGGACAGCGGCGGATGCAGGTCTCGGCGCGGGTGACGGTGACGCCGCGGAACCTCGCCCTCCGCGAAACTCTGGACGAGCTCGTCGGCCTCGGGTTTCACAGCGTCGGCTTCTCGCCGCTCCTGAGCTCCCCCACGGGCCGCGACGAGATGGGGCATCCCGAGCTCGCCCTCATGCTGGAACAGATGGTCTCCTGCGGCGGTGAGCTCGAACGGCGGATCGTCGCCGGCGAGCGCTATCCGTTCGCCAACCTGGTCAACGCGCTCCGCGAGATCCACAAGGGCACCCACCGTCCCTATCCCTGCGGCGCCGGCGCCGGCTATCTCGGCGTCTCCGCCGACGGCGACCTCGCCGCCTGTCACCGCTTCGTGGGCGACCCGGAGGGAGCGCTCGGAACCTTGGAAGGCGGCGTCGACCGCGACCGGCAGACCGCCTGGCTCACCGACCGCCACGTGCACCGGCAGGAACCCTGCCACCGCTGCTGGGCCCGCTATCTCTGCGGCGGCGGCTGCCACCACGAGGTGATCCATCGCGGGCGGCCGGCCTGTGACTACATCCGCGGCTGGCTGCACTACTGCCTGGAGGCGTACGCCCGGCTCTCCACCCGGCGGCCGGAGTGGTTCGGCGCTGGACCGAGCCGATCTTGACTGAGGCGATCGAGACCGAGATCTGCGTCCTGGGCGGCGGGCCGGCCGGCGCCACGGCCGCTTGCAAGCTCGCGAGCCTCGGCCACTCGGTCCTCGTCGTCGAGCGCGCCTTCTTCCCCCGCCCCCACGTCGGCGAAGCGCTCGCCCCCGGCATCTGGCCGCAGCTCGACCTCCTGGGTTTCACCGAAAAGGTGATCGCTGCGGGGTTTTACCCCACCCGGGCGGCACGGGTCCGCTGGTCCGGCCCTCACGCCGAAACCGTGCGCCACCCCGATCCGCCCGGCCTGATGGTGGATCGCGGGCGCTTCGACCAGCTCCTCCTGGAGCACGCGCGGGAAGCGGGAGCGCGCCTCCTCCAGACCGCCCTGGCGCGGGCTCTCCACCGAACGGGATCGGGTTGGACCGTGTCGGTGCGCACGCGCGAAGGCGAGCGGCCGGTCCACGCCCGTTTCCTCGTCGACGCCAGGGGTCGATCGTCCCCCGCAAACAACCGCCGCGAGCCGACCGGCCCGCTCACGCTCGCCCTCTACGGCACTTGGGAGTGCCGGGACGGCTGGGCCAGCTGGGGCGGCTGGGACGGGGAGACCCGGATCGAGGCCGGCCCGGACGAATGGCTCTGGGCGGCGCCGCGGCCGGACGGCTCGCTCTCCGCCATGGTCTTCGTCGGCGCCGAGCGCTACCGTGCCGCGCGGGCGGCCGGAGTGTCCCTGGAAGCGTTCTACCGCGATCTGCTGGCGCGCTCGGCTCTCCTCGCCCGAATCCCGGAAGCCGAGCTCCAGGGCCGCGTCCACCTCTGCGACGCCAGCTGCTGGAACAATCCAGAGCCGTCAGGAGAAGGTTTCCTGAAGGTGGGAGAGGCGGCGTTCACCCTCGATCCCCTCTCCTCGACCGGCGTGCAGAAAGCCATGCAGACCGCCTGGAGCGGCGCCATCGCCGTCCATACGATCCTCACCCAGCCTGGAAACGGAGAGGCGGCGGAGCGCTTCTACCGGGAGAACCAGCGGACGGTGGTCGACCGGCACGCCGGCTGGGCAGCCGGGTATTACGCCACGGCGGAGCGGCCCGCCGGCAGCCCCTTCTGGGAGCGCCGCGCCGCGGCGGCCCCGGAGAGCGAGCGATCGGAGGCCGCCTCCGCTCCCCTTCCCCAGCCCCGCGACACCCGGCTCCGGCTGTCCGCCGAGGCGGCGCTCGTCGCGACGCCCTGCGTCACCGGCGACCTCATCGCGACCCGTCCCGCCCTCGTCCATCCCCGCCTGGAGCGGCCGGTGGCCTTCTTGGACGGCATCGAGATCGCCCCGCTCCTCGCGGCAATCCCCCCGGAAGTCACCCTGGAGGAGCTGACCGCGCGCTGGTCGCAACGCCTACCGCAGGCTCCTCCCCCGCAGGTCGCCGCTCTCGCCGGTTGGTTGATTCGCCACGAGATTCTGGTGCCGGACTGAAGTCCAGCCAGGGCTTCGCCCTTCGCTGAGCTTTCGCACTCACCGTCGGGTATCCTCTCCGGATGTAGCAGGACCCAACTCAGGAGGACCGTCATGCTCGACCGCCCCGCCCTCGCCCTGCTCCTGCTGCTCCCGCTCGGTCTCGCGCTCGCCCCCGAGGCCACGCTCGCCCAGACGGAGCCCGCCCCGGTGTCCCCGGCCCCGCGCCTCGTGCGCCAGCGGCTCACCCCCTGCCATGTGCCGGATCTGCCGGAGGAGGTGCTCTGCGGGGATCTCTCGGTGTGGGAGAACCGGGCGACCGCGAGCGGCCGGAAGATCTCGCTCCACATCGTCGTCCTCCCCGCCAAGAGCCCCGACCCGGTGCCCGACCCCATCGTCTACCTGGAAGGCGGTCCCGGCGAGCCGGCCACCCAGGACGCCCCGTTCCTGGCCGAGGCCATGAGCGGTCTTCGCCACGAGCGCGACATCCTCCTCGTCGACCAGCGCGGCACCGGCCACTCGCATCTCCTCAACTGCCCGCAGGGGGGAAGCGAGGACGACCTCCAGGGCTACCTCCACGACCTCTTCCCCCTGGAGCTCCTCCGCGCCTGCATCAAGAAGCTCGACGCCGACCTGACCCTCTACTCTTCCAATCTCGCGGCGGACGACCTCGACGAGGTGCGGGCCTGGCTCGGCTACGAGCGGCTCAACCTGATCGGCGGCTCCTATGGCACCCGCGCCGCCCAGGTCTACATGCGCCGGCATCCCGAGCACGTGCGGAGCGCGCTCTTGAACGGCTTCGTGGCCATGGACGCCCGCATGCCGTTCTACCTCGCCCGCCAGTCGCAGGTGGCGCTCGACAAGCTGTTCGACGACTGCGCCGGCGACGAGACCTGCCGCCACGCCTTTCCCGACCCGCGGGGGGAGCTCAAGGCCGTCCTCGCCCGCTTCGACCAGGGGCCGGCGCACGGCACGATCCTCCATCCCAAGACCGGCAAGCCGGTCGCGCTGACGCTCCAGAAGAGCTCGTTTACGACCACGCTGCGCTCGATGCAGTACGCCCCCGCGCTCGCGGTCCGCCTGCCGCTCTACATCCACCGCGCCTATCAGGGCGACTGGGCGCCCTTCCTGCGCCAGGCCGTCGAGTATTTCAACGATCCGGACTGGGCGATCGGGATGTACCTCTCGGTCACCTGCGCCGAGGACACGGCGCGGATCGACCCCACCGATACCGCGGCCACGGCGGGCGCGACCGCCGGCACCTATCTGGGGGACGACCGTATCCGCCAGCAGGTCGCGGCCTGCTCGTTCTGGCCGCAATCGAAGCTCGAGGCCGACTTCTGGCAGCCGGTGCGCTCGGTGGCTCCGGTCCTCCTGATCTCCGGCTGGCTCGATCCGGCCACCCCGCCGGAGTGGTCGTCCGAGGCGTCGCGGACCTTCGCCAACAGCACCCGGATCCTCTTGAGAGACAGCGCTCACAGCTCGTTCGGGCTCTCCCACCCCGAATGCCTGACCCGGATCAGCGAGGATTTCATCACCAGCGGCACCGGGATCGACCTCGACACCCGCTGCATCCAGGAGATGAAACGGCCGCCCTTCGCCCTCACCGTGGAGGCGCTGCCGGGCGACCGTTGAGCCCACCCGACCTCTGCTTAGCAAATGCCGATGCTCCGGAGGACGGACTGCGCTATACTGTCGCCCGCTGTAGTCACAAGCTTAGGAACAGCCCCACGTCCGGGAGCTCCGGCGAGGGCGTCGCAGTGAGGAGATCGCCCGCCTGCCCGGGAGATCGCCTCTTAACCGCCGACTTATGGGGTTCAACAAAAGATGGCACAGTTCAAAGCATTTCGACCGGACGTAGAAGTGGAAGGCGCCGTCGTCCTCTCCGTCGTCGACGGAATGGGCGAATTCCGCACCATGGCCGAGGCGATCCTCGCCCAGCACGGTATCCGCAAGCCGCAGCCGGAGATCTGGTACGCGCAGCAGCCCTGGCTCGACTCCTTCAAGACCATCGCCGACAAGATCGGACCGCGCACCCTCTTTGCCATCGGCAAGAAGATCCTCGAGGCCGTCGAGTGGCCGGACTGGATCAACAGCCTGGAGACAGGGATGAAGGCGATCGACATCAACTACCACATGCGCCACCGCATCAATGGCCAGATCATGTTCAACCCGGCGACCGGCGAGCTGACGCCGGGGATCGGCCACTACACCTTCGAGGGTCTCACCAACGACACCACGGCGGTGATGGTCTGCAACAATCCCTATCCCTCCGAGTTCGACCGCGGCATCATCACGGCCATGGGCCGCCGCTTCAAGCCGAACCTGGAGGTCAAGCTCGATACCGACAAGCCGACCCGCATCAAGGGAGCCGACTCCTGCACCTACATCATCGAGTGGCCGCTCTGATCGACCGCGGTTGATCGGAGCCCGGGGCCTCCGCTCGGCATGGCGGAGGCTCCGGGCGCTTCAAACCCTGCCAAACTCCGCTAAACCCCGGTCGGCCCCGAGACTTCGGGCCGGTCAGGCCGCGGCTCGGCCGGCCCCGCCCGCTTCTCCCCGTTCACCTGGGCGCGCACCTGGTCGAACAGATCGGCGAGCTTCATGCCGGTCAGGGTCTCGACGATCGGCGGCACCTGGGAGATCACCTTGGCGACCTCGCCGGTGATCCGGGAGAGCCCATCCCCTCCGCCATTCGCTCCGCCACCGGTGTTGACCAGGGTGATGCGGTCGATCTTCGCGAGCGGCTCAGCCACGGCACGGGCGATCTCGGGGAGGATCGGGGCGAGGATCTGGATCATGGCGGCCTCGCCGTACTTCCTCCACGCCTCGGCCTTCTGTTCCATGGCGACCGCCTCGGCCAAGCCCTGGGCCTTCTGCGCCGCCGCCTGGGCGAGACCCTGCGCCTCGCGGATCTGGGCGTCGGCCAAACCGATCGCCCGCTGGGCGTCGGCCTCGGCGAGACCGGTCGCCTTGGTCACCTCGGCGGCGGCCAGGCCGCGCGCCTTCTCGCCCTCGGCGACGGTCGTCAAGCGCGACTTTTCGGCCTCGGCCGCGGTCTCCACCCGCTGGCGCTCGGCGGAGGCCAACGTCTCGATCTCGTAGCGCTTGGCGTCGGCCTGGCGGCGGATGGTCGCGTCGAGCTCCTTTTCCTTCCGCTTGATCTCCTGCTCCTGGACCTGGATCTCGATGGTCTTTTTCTGCAGCTCGTAGGCCATCTCGGCCTCGGCGCGCTTCCGGTTGGCCATCGCCTGCTGCTCGGCGATGGCCTGGGCGGCCTGGGAGTTGGCGATCTCGGCCGCCCGGTGCGCCCCGGCGTCGGCCTCCTGCTGGCGGCGCGACTTCTCGGCGTGGGCCTCGGCGACGGCGGCGTTGCGCTTGGCCTCGGCCTCCTGGGCCAGGCGCTGGGACTGCGCCTGCTGCTCTCGCGTCTCGCGCTCGGCGTCGGCCTGGGCGACCGCCGCCTCCTTGTTGGCGACCGCCTCGGCGATCGCGGCGTCCCGCTTGATGGCGGCGATCCGCGGCTTGCCCAAGGCCTCCAGGTAGCCGTGCTTGTCGCGGATGTCCCGGATGGTGAAGGAGTCGATCCCCAGGCCCATGTTGGCGAGGTCGCCGGCCGAGATCTCCTGCACCTTCTGGGCGAACTGGTCGCGGCTCTTGTAGATGTCCTCGACGGTGAGGGTGCCGAGGATGCCGCGCAGGTGCCCCTGGACGGTTTCGAGGGCGATTTTAGCGATCTCCTGCGGCTGCTTGCCGAGGAAGCGCTCGGCCGCCGCCTGGAGGGAGGCCTCGTCCTTCTTGATCTTGATCTGGGCGACCCCGTCGACGGCGACCGGCACCCCCTCGGCGGTGTAGACCTCCGGGGTGGTGACGTCCAGGGTCATCACTTCGAGCGAGAGCATGTTCCAGGTATGGAAGAGCGGGATCACCATGTCGGCGCCGCCGGTGATGAACTTGACCGCCCCGCGCCCGGAGACGACGATGACCTCGTTGGGACCCGCCTTTTTGAGGAACGCGAGGTAGGCGACGACGTATCCCAGGGCGACCAGGATGAGGACGCCGACCGCCGCCAAGACCAGGACCAGACCCATGCTGTTAGGCATTCACATCTCCCTCTCGGAGCCCGGCCCGGACCAGGAGGGTCGGGCCGGCCATCCCCACGACGGTGACGACGCTGCCGCGCGCGAGCGCTCGGCCGTCGGCGGCGCGGGCCGGCGCCGCGTAGCGCTGCCCGGCGACCATCGCGACCGCCTCCCCCACCCCGCCCACCGGGATCGGCGCCGTCACCTCGGCGCTCGAACCGGTGAGCTGGTCCATCCGGATGACCGACGAGGCGCGGGCGCCGGCCACCAGCCGGAAGGCGGCGTAGGTGATCCCGTAGGCGGCGGCGAAGGCGGCCGGGATGGCGAGCAGCAGGCTCGGACCGTCCGCCAACCCCAGGCCATACTTGCCGATGAGCCCGAAACCGCCTAAAGACGCGATGAGGGTGGCGAGCGCCAGCGGCGAGAAGAACGGGAAGTGGAAGACCGGGTGGCCGACGGTGCCCGTCGAGGCGGTTCCATGGCCGCTCCCGTGCACTCCGTAGCGGTCGCCGCCGTGCCCGTGGCTGTCTCCGATATGCCCGCCCGCGTCGTGGCCGGCGTGGACGTGACCGAAGTCCGTGAAGTCGGAGGCGTGCCCGAGGAAGGCCGCGATCAGGACGTAGAGGCAGCCGCCGGCGGCGAAGAGGATGTAGGTGAGCGTCAGCATGCCCATGTCCATCGGCTCCCTGGAGCTCCGGCCCGGAGCGGCGGAGGTCTTCCGGATTTCTCCCGTAATCGTATGCGCGAAAGGGGGAAGCGGGCAAACCGGGGCGCTCTCTGTTAGATTATGTACCGCTCTTCAACCGACCGATGATCTGACTTCCTAGGAGGGACTATGGCGCGTGCGATCCGCGGCACGGCAGTGAGGCTTACGTATCCCTACGCCCTGCGCTACCTGGGGCTCTGGCTGATGGTGACGATCCTGGCCGTCCTGGTCTTCAGCGTCACGTCCTATTTTCTCTTCGCCACCCGGCTGGAGGGCGCCGAGCTCCATCGCTTCGCGACGATCCTCTTCCTGGAGACCGTCGTCGTCATCGCGGCCCTCATCGCCCTCGCCCTCTTCACCACCCACCGCCTGGTCGGCCCCTTCATCGCCCTCAAACGGGCTTTCGACGACGTCAAGGCCGGCGACTTCACCCGCCGCCTGCGCCTGCGCCGCACCGACGGCCCCCTCCGGGAGGTCGAGACGGCGTTCAACGAGATGATGGAAAGCCTGGAAGCGCGGGGGAAAGGCGGCCTGAAGTAGGCGCCGCGCTTCAGCGATCCGACACGATGGCGTAGAGATCGCCGAGAACCGCCACCCCGACGAGCGTCATCCCACGAACGCGAACGTCAGGAAGGCGAACGGGTGGACCGAGGAGAGGGTCGCGACCTCGATCAGGAGACCCAGGGCATGAGGATCGCCGCCAGGCGAAGGCGCCGCGAGGTGCAACCCGGCGTCTTTTAGGATACAGTAATAGAGGATCAACTCCCGAGCATGAGCATGTTTGTCCCCAGGATCGCGAGATGAGCGCGAGCGACGCCCGCTACCGGGCCCTCTTCGAGAACCCCGTCATCGGCATTCGTATCTCCTCGGTGGCGGAGGGCGGGCGGATCGTCGAGGCGAACCCGGCCTACCAGAGGATGCTCGGCTACTCCGCGGCGGAGCTTGCGGAGCGGACCGTCTTCGACCTCACCCACCCGGACGACCTGGCGCGCAACCGCCAGCTCTACACCGAGCTCACCGCCGGAGAGCGCGATTCCTACCAGATGGAGAAGCGCTTCCTGCGCAAGGACGGCGCCGCCTTCTGGGGCCTCTTGACCGTCCACACCATCTCGGACGAGAGCGGGCGCGGCACCCACCACATCGGGTTGGTGGAGGACGTCTCCGCCTACCGTCGGTCCCAGGAGGAGCTCGTCGCCAGCACCGAGAGACTCCGCGCCGTGCTCGATTCCGCGGTCGACGGGATCGTCCTCATCGACACCGCCGGGATCATCCAGTCGGTCAATCCGTCCGTGCAGCGGATGTTCGGCTATCCACCGGAAGAGCTTCTGGGCAGGAACGTCAATGTGCTCATGCCGGCGCCCTACGGAGAGGAGCACGACGGCTATCTCCATCGCTACGAGGAGACCGCCGAGGCGCGGATCATCGGCATCGGCCGGCAGGTGAGGGGCCAGCGTCGGGACGGCTCGACCTTCCCCCTGGATCTCGCGGTGAGCGAGGTCCGCCACGGCGGCGAGGTCTTCTTCCTGGGAACGCTCCGAGACATCACCGAGCGCGTCCGCCTGGAATCCGAGGTCCGCCAGTTCCAGAAGATGGAGGCCATCGGCCGCCTGGCCGGCGGCGTGGCGCACGATTTCAACACTCTCCTCGGCACCATCAGCGGCTACAGCGAGATGCTCCTCGCCGCTCTGCCGCGCGACGGGGCGGCCCACCTCCACGTCGAGCAGATCCATCGCGCCGCCCTCCGGGGCGCCCAGCTCACCCGGCAGCTCCTCGTCTTCAGCCGGCGCCAGGAGGTCGAAGCCCGGGTGGTCGATCTGGAGAGGCTCCTCGCCGACGTCGAGGTGATGCTCGATCGCCTGATCGGCGAGGACATCGCGCTCACCCGGCAGGTCGAGACCGGTCTCGGCCAGGTCTGGGGCGATCCCGGCGAGCTCCACCAGGTTCTCTTGAACCTGATCGTCAACGCCTGTGACGCCATGCCCCAGGGCGGCTCGCTCCGCCTCTCGCTCGAGAACGTCGAGGCGGACGAGGAGATCGCCGTCGAGGAGGGACGCCTGCCGCCGGGGCGCTACGTCCTCCTGCAGCTGGCGGACACCGGCATGGGGATGGAGGAGGAGGTCCGGAAGCGGATCTTCGAGCCGTTCTTCACCACCAAGGAGCCGGGGAAGGGCACCGGCCTGGGGCTCTCGACCGTGCACGCCATCGTGAGGCGGAGCAAGGGGGGGATCACGGTCACGAGCCAGCCCGGGCAGGGGACCACCTTCCGCATCCATCTGCCGCGGGCCGGCGAGACCGCGCGCGAGGAGGTCGAGGCGGTCCTGCCGCCGGACAGGGCGGTGCCGGCCGGAGAGGAGCCCAAAAACGGCGGGGCGATCCTTCTGGTGGAGGACGACGACATGTTTCGCGGCCTCCTCAAGCAGGTGCTGGAAACCGAGGGATATCAGGTGCTCGCGGCGGAAAACCCCGCCGTGGCCGGAGCGCTCGCGGCGACGAACGGCGCGACCGTCCGGCTCCTCCTGAGCGACATGGTGATGCCCGGCGGCACCGGCACCGCGCTCGCCACGAGCCTCAGAAGCTGCGTGCCGGAGCTCAAAGTCATCCTCATGTCGGGGTACACCGATGACGCTCTGGCGAGCCGGGAGGCCGATCTGACGGTCGCCGACGCTTTTCTCGAAAAGCCCTTCGCCACCCGGGACCTGCTGCGGCAGATCCGCGAGCTCTTAGTCGTCTGAGCGCGGCCGCCCGCTCACGAACCGGCGCCGGGAAGGGCGAGGTCGAAAGCGGGGCGACCGCCCCGGTTCTGCGCGTGGAGCCGCCCCCCCAGGCTCCGGGTCAGCTCGTTCGCCAGCGGCAGCGACAGGCTGCGCCCGCCGTGCGACCGGACGGCCCGGGCGCCTCGGCCGCCCTCAAAAGGCTCGAAAAGAGTCTTGAGGTCGGTCTCCTCAAAGGGGGAACCGTCGGAGGAGATGACGATCCGGAGCTCGCCGTCCTCGATGTCGAGCCGCAGGAAAACTTCGGACTTGGCATGACGCACGGCGGCGTCGAGGAGAAAGGTCAGGGTCTGGCGCAAGCGCTCCCGGTCGGTGGTGAAATCTTTCGGGAGCGCCGGGTCGAGGGATTCGGTCAGCGCGATCCCCCTTTCCCAGGCCCGCGGCCGCACCACCTCTTCGACCTGATCGACGATCGTCGACAGTCGGACCTCTTCGGAGCGCACCGGGGCGCGGCCGGCGAGCAGCCGTGCCAGCTCGGAGACCTCGCCGACCATCGCCTGGAGATCCTGGGCCACCTCCTGGAGGTTCGCCGCATAGCGCCTCTCCTGGGGGTTCAGGTGGGACTCAGGAACCTCGGCCAGAAGATCGGCCAGCATGCGAAAGCTGGCGAGGGGTGTCCGCAGCTCATGGAGGAAAGACGAAAGGAAGCGCGTCCACTGCTCCGGCGTCTGTAGATACGTGCGATCCCGATCGTTCATGGGAGTGCTCGTCCCCACGCCTGTTCCCGAAATTCCGACCTGGATTGCCATTGCGCGATCATGGCTCCTTCGCCCGCTGGGAACAACACCTCAAAGCACAGGGAGTGTCCCTACCCCTTCGCATGGGTTCCGCTCCCCTCGGTAGCGGCCGGCCGGCGCACGGTGAGGACCGGGCGGCTGGTGTGGAGAGTCGGTTCCTGGGGTGGATTCACGGTCAAGCCTCCTTTGGCGCGGTTTATTCTCAAGCAATGTTCAGCCGGCCGCCCCGCCCGAACGGGCGGGGCGGCGGGTCAGGTGGGGAAAAGCAAAGGGCGCCGAGCCTAGCGAGCCTAGCAAGGGGGGGACGGAGGTCCCTCAAATCGACTTAGAGCAATTTCAGAAATCGAACGCAGGAAAGGCGCGGCCCGGGGGTTTCTCCGGGCAGTTGCCGCTTCTTGGCCCTCCGGCTTCGCCGGCGGGCGCGACGCATGGCTTTAAAGGAGGATGCCCTTTGGATACCGCCCCTGGGTTCACCCGTCGACAGCTCTTCCATACTGCCGGCATGGCCGGCGCCGGCACGGCCCTGGCCTTCCTCGACACCGCGAAGCCCGGCTGGGCGGCCCCCCCTCGGCCAGCGCTCGCCTCGGAGTGGGAAGCCGCGAAGAGCACCGCCACGATCCCGCCTCCCAGCCCGGCGCTCCATGTCTTGAACCGCCTGACCTTCGGCGTGCGCCCCGAGGATCTCGCCCACGTCCAGGCGGTGGGGGTGAACGCTTTCATCGCCGAGCAGCTCGCCGATGAGGGCCTGGACGACTCGGCGGTCGACGGCGCGCTCGCCGCGACCTTCCCCTCCCTCACCCTCGCCCCTCCGCAGATCGGCGCCGTGGCCCACGACCCGACCGCCCGTCGCGGGGTCGCCTTGGAGCTCAAGCAGGCGACGATCTACCGCGCGGTGGCGGCGAACCGCCAGCTCTACGAGATGGTCGTCGACTTCTGGAGCAACCATTTCAACATCTATCACTTCGACAACCTCTGCGCGGCGCTCAAGACCGCCGACGACCGGGACGTCGTCCGCCGCCACGCCCTGGGTACCTTCGGCCCCTTCCTCCGCGTCTCGGCCGCCAGCCCGGCCATGCTCATCATGCTCAACAACGCGGAGAACAAGAAGAGCGGCCCGAACGAGAACTACGCCCGGGAGGTGATGGAGCTCCACACCCTCTCGGTCAACGGTCCGTACACCCAGACCGACGTCGAGGAGATCGCCCGCTGCTTCACCGGCTGGACTCTCGATCAGGGCGGCGCTTTCCAGTTCGTCCTCAGGAACCACGACACCGGAGCGAAGACCGTCCTCGGCCAGGCCATTCCGGCGGGCGGCGGGATGACCGACGGCGAGCAGGTGCTGGGGATTCTCGCCGGCCACCCTTCGACGGCCGATTTCATCGCCACCAAGCTCAGCCGACGGTTCGTCAACGACACCCCGCCCACCTCGGTGGTGAACGCTGCGGCGGCCACCTTCACCGCCACCGGCGGCGATCTCCGGGAGGTGCTGCGGACGATCCTCACCTCGCCCGAATTCGCCGCCTCGGCGGACGCCAAGGCGAAACGGCCGTTCGAGCTCGTTCCCGCCGCCGTCCGCGCCGTGGGAGCGACGGTCACGCCGGGCGTCGGCACCAAGAGCCTCTACACGAGCCTCCACAACCTCGCCCAGAGCCCCTTCGACTGGCAGGCCCCCAACGGCTACCCGGACGCGACCGGCGCCTGGATCAACACCAACGGCCTCCTCGGCCGCTGGAACTTCGTCGTGGCGCTGGTCAACAACGCCCTCGCCGGGGTGCACGTCGACCTCGCCCACCTGCCCGGCGGCGTGCCCGGCGCGATGACCCCGACCCAGCTCGTCGACCAGCTGACCGATCGCATTCTGCACCGCCCGCTGACCGCCGCCGACCGTGCCCAGCTCCTCGCCTACGCCTCGTCGGGGGTGCCCGCCAACCGGCCGATCGGGCAGGCCGCCGCGCTCGCCAAGACCGCCGACGTCGCCGCCCTCCTCCTCGACTCCCCCTACTTCCAGCTGCGCTGAGAACCGAAAGCCAGGAGAATTTACGACATGCCCTTTTCACGCCGCAGTTTCCTGACCTCGCTCGGAGCCCTCTCGCTGCCCGCCTGGTTCCCCCGCCTGGCCTTCGCCGCCACCCCGGAACGCCGGAGAGCCGGGAAGACCGCCGCCCACGACATCCTGATCTGCGTCTTCCAGCGCGGCGGCGCCGATGGCCTGAACGTCGTCGTCCCCTATGCCGAGAGCGCCTACCACGACGCCCGTCCGACCCTGGGGATCGCCGATCCCGGCGGCACGGGCGGCGCCATCGACCTCGACGGCTTCTTCGGCCTCCATCCCTCGCTCGCGCCGTTCAAGGAGCTCTACGACGAGAAGGGGCTCGCCATCGTCCACGCCGTGGGCTCGCCGGACGCCGACCACTCCCACTTCTCCTCGATGGACGTGATCGAGCGCGGCACGCCCTCCACCCAGGTGACGAGCGGCTGGATCGGCCGCCATCTCCAGACGCTGGTCGACGGCAACACCTCCCCCTTCCGCGCCGTCGGCTTCGGCTCGCTCCTCCAGGCCTCGCTCCGCGGCCCGGTCTCGGCGACCGCCCTCGATTCGATCGTCGACTTCCACTTGAAAGGGCGCAAAGGGATGACGCCCGCCCAGGTCACCCAGTTCCAATCGACCCTGACCGCGCTCTACGACGGCGGCACCTTCGCCGATCTCCAGGGGACCCAGACTTTTAAGGCCGTCGCCCAACTCGCCCAGGCCAATCCCGGCCAATACCAGCCGGACAACGGCGCCCAGTATCCGACCTCCGATTTCGGCAAGGGGTTGATGCAGGTGGCGCAGATCATCAAGGCCGGCCTGGGGCTGGAGGTCGCCTGCATCGACATCGGCGGCTGGGACACCCACAGCGGCGAAGGGGTGACGACCGGGACGCTCCCCGGGCTCCTCGACGATCTCTCGACGAGCCTCCACGCCTTCTACACCGACATGGGGAGCCGGATGACCGGTATCACCGTCGTCACCATGAGCGAGTTCGGAAGGCGGCTCCTCGAGAACGGCTTGGGCGGCACCGATCATGGGAGCGGCAGCTGCATGTTCGTCCTCGGCGGCTCGGTCAACGGCGGCAAGGTCTACGCGAATTGGCCCGGCCTCGCCCCGGACCAGCTCTACGGTCCCGGCGACCTCGCCCCCACGACCGACTTCCGGACCGTGCTCGGCGAGGTGGTCACGAAGCGCCTGGGCAACAGCGCGCTCGACAGCGTTTTCCCCGGCTTCACGGAGCCGGCGTTTCTCGGCGTCTGCCAGTAACGCGCCGTCGGACCTCAAAAGCCCAGGGCACTTCTGCCCTGGGCTTTTTTCAGAGATCCTCGGTCTCCGCTCCCTGCTCGAGCGCGCCCTGCCTGCGGCGCCGGGAGCGCTGATAGAGCGCCACGACGAGGAGGAAGACGGCGGCGCCGCCCAGGCGGCCGGCGAGGGTCAATACCCTCTCGCGGTCCTCGGGGCTCATGTCGCCCAGCAGGCTGCCCAAGAGGCCCTGGGCGGTACGGGTGAGGAACGGGGCCTCCGCGGCGCCCTGGGTCGCCGTGGCCGAGGCCTCGAAGATCGGCAGGTACTGGGCGTAGGTTTCCTGGGTCGCCGTGTAGGTGAGCGCGACGGTGATGCCGCCGCCCGGGATGACATAGCGCAGCATGCGGAGGTTCACGCCGTCCGCGCGGTGGATGGCGATCAGCAGGCGCAGCGAAGGAACCCCGCCGATGGGGACGATGCTCTTTTCGAGCACCCCGACCTCCGGCTCCCGGATCTCCCGCTCCGCCGAGGACGGCACCGCCGCCGCGTAGCGCGCGAGCGCCGCCTCATCGGCGAGCAGCGGGTGGTGCTCGACGACCGCGTTCAAATTCGCCGCGAAGCCGGCCCTCGCACCCTGGACGTCGGCCGCCATCGCCACGTAGACGCCGCTCCGTGCCAGGTTCGCCACCTCGGGCGGGAGATTCGCCGGGAGCGGCTGGCCGGGTGAGAAGTCGAGCCAACCGGCCGGAATGGCGAAGTGCCAGCCGGCGAGGGGGGCGGCGGTGGCGGCCGGAGGCTCGGCGGCAGCCGGGCGCTCCTGGGCGACCAGGATCGCCAGCAGCCCGAAGAGCATCGGGAGGGCGAACGAGAACCGCGGGCGGGGGACGGAGCGAAGGCGGCAATCCAATGCCATGACCTGCCTCCTGGAGATGCGTCGGTCGGCGCGCCGGAAGTGGCGAAAGCGCGCGGATAGGTTTACGACGGGTAATGCAAAAGCCTAGCACAGGACTTAGGGCCGAGGGTTCGGACGGGTGCTGCAATCGCCGGCTTCTCCCGGTCCGCTCCCGCCGGCCCTCGGCTGGACATCCAGCGCGCCGCTCCTCCGCGCGCGGGACGCCGGTGGGGACGGGTTGCCGGCGGCCGGCGGCTCTCCCGGGGGGCCGACGAGCCGCTCTCGCCCATTCCCACCCGGCTCCCACCTGCGATAACCTCCGCCTCCAGCACCCACGAGGAGGAAGATGGCATGCTGCTCCGGAGAACCTGGTATTTGGTGATGCTCGCCCTCGCCGGGCTCGCTCTCCCGGCGCGCGCCGCCGAAGGGCTGCCGGCGGGGACCCAGGCGGGCATCCATATCGTGCGCCCCGGCGACACCCTGGAGAGGCTCGCCGAGATCTATCTGGGCTCCGCCCGACGCTGGCCGGAGATCGCCCGACTGAACCCGGGGATCGGAGACCCCAAGCACCTGCAGCCGGGACGGCGCCTCAACGTCCTCATCGGCACCGGCGGCACCTTCGCCGCGGCGCAGATCGCCAGCCTGTCGAACCAGGTGGACGAGCGGCCGACGCCCATCCCCTGGGGGGAGGCGCAGCAGCGCGACTTCCTGGTCGAGCAGGACGGCGTCCGCACCCATAAGAGGTCGTCGGCCGAGATGCACTTCGCCGACGGCACCCGCCTCCTCGTCACCGAGGACTCTCTCGTCTTCCTCCGCCGGGCGGGGGATCGGCTGACCGGCGTGCCCAGAAAGTCGATCGAGATCGTCGAGGGGCAGGCGGAGGTGGCCTCGGCTCCGGAAAAGACGCAGGAGAAGGCGAAGCCGGCCGCCGCGCATTCCCCCTCCCCCGCTCCGGGCGTCGAGATCGTCCTCGGCAACACCCGGGCGACCTCGCGCCCGAACAGCGCCGGCGTTTCGCAGGCGCGCGCCCGCCACCCCGGCGAGGGGGGGGCCAAGGTGATGGTCTATGGCGGCGAGGGCGAGGTCGAGGCCGGTGGCGCCAAGGTCGCCGTCGCGGAGGGGATGGGAACCTCGGTGGGCAAGAGCGGACCGCCGTCGCCGCCGGAGAAGCTCCTCCCCCCACCGCCGGTCGGCAGCCCGCTCGGGGGGTCGAGGATCGCCTTCGCCAACCCGGTCTTCACCTGGGACGCCGTGCCGGGGGCCGCCGGCTATATCGTCGAGCTCTGCCGGGACGAATCCTGCGGCGCCCTCCTCAATCGCATCCTCCTGGACCACGCCGACGCGGAACCGGAATGGCACCCGGAGGCCCTCCCCGTCGGCAAGCTCTACTGGCGGGTCACCGCCCGCAGCCGCTCCGGGCTCGACGGCTACCCCTCCGCGCCCGGCAGCCTGGAGATCACCTCCGACCGGGTCGACCACGAGCCGCCGGTCGCCCAGCTCGCGATCTCCGGCCGCCAGTTCGCGGTCAACGGCAAGACCTTTGTCGGCCCCGGCATCTCCCTGGAGCTCCCGGCGCAGGATGCCGGCTGCGGCATCCTCCGCGCGTCGCCGGCGATCGACGGCGCCACCGACACGCCCGGCGAGCATCGGGTGACCGCCAACGTGATGGACCTCTGCGGCAACCGCGCCGAGGTGGCGCCCCTGGTCTTCACCGTCGACACCGAAGCGCCCATCGTCCATTCCGAGATCGTCGAGCGCTCGATCCTCGGCCAGGAGGGCGAGCCCAAAGCGGTCCGCCGTTCCGACCGGCGGGATGGAAAGGCCGGCGAGGCCACGCTCTCCTGGTCCTCCGACGGCCGCCGCTGGCTGCCGCTCTGGCCTCCCGGAAAAGCGACAGCCAAAGCGCCCGCGGCGCCTGCCGAGCCGTACGAGATCGCGAGCGACCGGCCGCGTCTCTTCCTGCGGGCGAGAGGGGTGAAGCTCTCGATCGACGGCAAGACGGTCGCTCCGGCCGAGGAACAGCTCCTCGCCGTCACCGCCGAGGACGCGGGGGTCGGGGTCGAACGGCTCCGGTTCCAGGTCAAGGCCGAGGGCACCGAGGGCAAGGCGCCGGTCCTGGCGATCGAAGCTTCAGACCTCGTGGGCAACAGCCGGGAGATTTCCTGGCCGCTGGTATTGCCCTGAGAGCGGCCTTCAGGGCTGGGCGGGGACGCGCGGGGTGGTGACGAGGAGGCGGGAGGTGGGAATCCACTGCGCCGCGATCCGCCGCTCCTCTTCGAGCGCGGTGAGCGGGCTCTCTCCCTCCTCGGCCGGGGTGATCTCCAGCCGCCAGCGCAGGTGCCCTTCGAGCGCCATCCGTTCGAGCTCGGCGGCCACCGCCGCGGCGTCGGCGGGGCGGCGGGCCGGATCGCGTTCGAGGAGGTGGCGGATGAGGGAATCGAGCTCCGCGGGCACCTCCGGCACGAGCCGGCGCAGCGGCCGGTAGTCGCCGAAGAGGGTGGCTTTCAGAGTCTCGGCCACGTTCCGCCCGGAGAAAGGGGCCATGCCGGAGAGGCACTGGTAGAGGACGACGCCGAGGGCGAAGAGGTCCCCCGAGCGGCTGGTCCCCCGCCCTTCGAGGCTCTCCGGCGGTACGTAGCCGGGCGTCCCGAAAATCGAGTCGGCCGGGGCGGCGACGCTGGTGAAGAGGTCGGCGATGCCGAAGTCGGTGACCTTGATCGACCCGTCGATCCCCAGGAGGATGTTGGCCGGCTTGACGTCCCGGTGCATGATGCCGCGATCGTGCGCCACCGCGAGGCCGCGCGCGATGCCCGCTCCCAGCGGGATGACCTCCCCGGGTTCGAGGCGCCCGCGCCGCCAGAGGAGCCGTTCGAGGCTCACCCCCTGGACGTACTCCATGGCGATGAAGGCCCCCTCCGGAGCGTCCTCCACGTCGTAGATCGAGACGACGTTGCCGTGGTTCACCCGGGCGACGGTCACCGCCTCGTGGAGGAGGGTCGAGAGCAGGTCGCGCCGGGCCTCCGGGGCGAGCTCGACACCCAGCCGCACCGTCTTCAAGGCGACCGGACGCTGGAGCTTGGGATCCCAGCCGCGAAAGACGGTGCCCATGGCGCCCATCCCCAGGTACTCGACGACCTGGTACCGGCCGAGGAAGACGTTGTCGAGCGCCCGGCGGTCCTGGAGGTTGCGGCTCAAAGCGTCGAAGGCGAGCTTCAGGTCTTCGATTTCGTTGCCCGTCCGGGCCGGGGTGCTGCCGCCGCCGCTCGCCCCCGCCAGGCGACGCTGGGCGCTCGCCACCTCGCGGAGCGGGCGGACGATCGAGATCCAGGCCAGGGCCGAGACGAGAAAGACGAGGACTAAGGCGGCGCCGCCGGCGAGCGCCGCCTGCTGGCGCACCCGCCAGGCGACCGCCTCGGCGACCCGGCTCGGCTGCTGGGAGAGGACGACCCAGTCGACGCCGGGGACGGGGGCGTAGGCGCCGATGACCTCGGTGCCGCGGCGGCCTGGGAAGCGGCCGGCCCCCTGGACCTGCCCCCCCAGCGCGGCCGGCACCATGCGCGGCGGGAACGCGGCCAGGGACTGGACCGAGCCGACGACGATGCTGCCGTCGCGCCGCGCGAGGAGGAGATCGGCCGACTCGCCGAGAGCGACCGGATTGATGACCTCGGCCAAGGGACTCCCGTCGCAGACCAGGAGGATCGCTCCCCCCGCCTCCAGGCCGACGCGGAAGCGCAGGAGCAGGCCCGGCTTGCCGCCAGGCCGGCTCGCCGGTCCAGGCAGGGCGACGACGGGGACGTCGGTGCCCGGGACGGGAACGGGGGCGGCCAGGGCGACCGCCACTTTCGCCCGCGCCTCGGGGTCCTTGAGCTGGGCCCGCACCGCCTCCTGGCCGCGGTCGTCGACGACGGCGATCGCGAGGACTCCGAGGCCGGACCAGGCCGCGAGATCCTGCCCCAGGAGCTCCTCGGCCGCGGGGGAGCGCGGGTCGGCCAGGGCCGGGTTGCCCGCCGCCCCGGCGGCCAGAGCCTGCCGGATGCTCAGGAACGCCGCGACCCGCGACGCCGCCGTCTCCGCCACGACGATGTGGGTCCGCTGGACCTGGTCGTAGAGGGCGTCGGTGTTGACGTGGATGAGGCCGAAGTAGGCGATGGCGAGCGGCAGGAGACCGACCAAGGCGAGGAGGAAGGCCACCCGGGTGAGGAGGCGCGGACGGGCGAGCCAGCGCAGCCAGCCCGCCCAGGGCTCGGCCCAGGTTCGAGCCCGGAGGCCGCGCTCGCCGCTCATGGGGTCTTCGCCGGGACGGGGAAGCGGTAGCCGGCGCCGCGCTCGGTGACGATGTAGCGCGGCCGGGAGGGGGTGGGCTCGATCTTCCCCCGCAGGCGGTGGATGTGAACTCTCAAGGTGTCCTCGAAGACCTCGTCGACCGGCCACAGGCGGCGCAGCAGGAAGGCGGTCTCGACGACCCGGCCGGCGTTGCGGATGAGGACGTAGAGGAGCTTGGTCTCGGTCGAGGTGAGGGACACCGCCCGGCCCGAGACGACGGCCCGCTGCTGGGCGAAATCGACCGACAGGAGCTCGTCGATGGGCACGACCGGCTGCAGGCAGTAGGCGAAATCGCCGATGCGGCGTAGAACGCGCTCCACCCGCGCCACCATCTCGCGCGGCTTGAAGGGCTTGACGATATAGTCCTCGGCGAAGCGCTGGATGGCCTCGACGACGGTCTCCTCGGCGTCGACCGAGGTGAGGAGGATGACCGGCAGGTCGCTCCACTCCTGGATGCGGCGGCAGAGCTCGAGGCCGTCCAGGCCGGGCAGGAGGATGTCGACGACGGCCAGGTGCGGCAGACCGCGCTCCCCGATCAGCTCCAGGGCGCGCTCCGCCGAGGCCGCCGGCCAGACCTCGTAGCCGGCCGCGGTCAGCTCGCGGGCGATCAGGCGCAGAAGATCCGGGTCGTCCTCGACAGTCAGGATCCGGCGTACCCCGTCCTTCTGCACATGGGCCTCGACGAGCAAAGAAAAGTTCCTGAGGTGACCTCTGAAGCTACTCTATTCTAGTTCAGGTGGCTCCGGGTCCGTAATCTTTCGCGTAATCTCGGTAGCCTATGCTGAAGAGCCCCTGCCGAATGGCGTCGGGCGCCCGATTCCCCGACAGGATTCTCTCATGGCCGATGCCACCCCTACCATGACCCGTGATGCCGCCAGCGCCGCCAGCGCTATCGGTACCGCCGGCCCTCCCGGCGCCGAGCTGCGCCGCATCCTCTTCGTCGAGGACGATCCCGACATCCAGAAGGTCGCCAAGTTGGCCCTGGAGGCGATCGGCGGCTTCTCCGTGCTCACCTGCGACTCCGGGGCGCGGGCCTTGGCGACCCTCGCCGAGGTTCCCGGCTTCGCCCCGGACCTGATCCTCCTCGACGTCATGATGCCGGGCATGGACGGCCCGGCCACGCTCAAGGCTCTCCGCCAGGTCCCCGGCGCCGAGGCGATCCCGGCCGTCTTCATGACCGCCCGGGTGCAGCCGACCGAGATCGCCGGCTACCGGGCGCTGGGGGCGGTCGACGTCATCGCCAAGCCGTTCGATCCCATGCGGCTCGCCGAAACCGTGCGCGGGATCTGGAGCGCGCTCCCGCGCTGACCCTCATGCCGCAAGAAGCGCAGGAAGTGGAGGAAACGGAGGAAGACGCCAGCACCCAGCTGGCCGAGCTCCGCGCCTCCTTCCGCCCCCGCCTGACCGAGCGGGTCGAGGAGATCGCGGCGGAGTGGGAGACCGTCCGCCCGGCGGCCACCGCCCCCCCCGGGAACCCCGCGCCCGACCTTCTGCGCCGCCTCCATCGCCTGGCCCATTCGCTGGCCGGAACCGCCGGCACCTTCGGCTTCCCCGCGGTGGGCGACGCCGCCCGCATCCTGGAACGGCGGCTGGAGCGCGTGGGATCGTCTCTGCCACCCGTGGACGCGAGCGACATCGAGATCCTGGTCGCCGCGCTCGGCCGGTCAGCCCTTCAGGCTTGAAGCCACCCTCCTGAAGCCACCCGGAGACTTCAAGGTAGCGTTCCGCCCCCTCGTCCCTCTCCCCTGGGCGGGCCTTCACGCCGACCTTTCCTACCGTCATCCTGAGGCGAGTTTTACGAGCCGAAGGATCTGGGGGCAGGTTTGCTCCGGCAACGCTTCGTTGCCGCGCTTCCTGTCTGACCAGGGCTGCGCCCTTCGCTAAGGAATTACGGCCCTTCAGGCCTGAAGCCACCCTCCTGAAGCCACCCGGAGAATTCGAGGCAGCGTTCCACCCCCGCGTCCCTCCCCCCTGGGCGGGAGGTGGTTGGGTCAGGGGGGAGGCTAGGAGGGGGGCTGTAGCTGACGAAGACCGTGGGGCGGTTCGGTTCAGCCTGGAGGCCCGTGGACATGAAGGGAGAATTGTAGCGAAAAATGCGCCGCGCCTCCCCCCTGCCCCAACCACCTACCGCCCAGGGGGGAGGGACGCGGGGGCGGAACGTCGCCTCAAATCCGCGGGGTTCTTGCTTCAGGCCTGAAGGGCCGTAATTCCTTAGCGAAGGGCGAAGCCCTGGTCAGACAGGAAGCGCGGCAACGAAGAGTTGCCGGAGCAGAACCCTGCCCCCAGATCCTTCGGCTCGTAAAACTCGCCTCAGGAGGACGGTAGGAAAGATCGGCGTGAACGCCCGCCCGGGGGGGAGGGACCCGCGATCCAGGCGTTGGGGGGAGTCTACGGACGAAGAAGCGAACCCGCGGGCGACGGCGTCACCCAGGGGCCTTCCGCACGTGGACGAACGCCTGAAATATGAGCGTAAGGCATGATCCACGCGGACGAAGGCTTGAGATACGCGCGGAAGCCTTGAGAGACGTGGACGGACGCTTGAGACGCACGCGGAAGGCTTGAGACACGTGGACGAGCGCTTGGGACACGCGCGGAAGGCTTGAGGCACATGGACGGACGCTTGAGCCACGCGCGGAAGGCCCGAGGCACGTGGACGAACGCTTGAGACACGCGCGGAAGGCTCGCGCCGGACGAAAAAGCGTTCGGCGCCGTCCGCAGGGCTTCGTCGCGTGGCCCTAGGGAGCCGCGCCCGGCTCGCCGTGGACGGCCCGTCGCACCGCCGTCGACAGGCGCTCCGCGTCGACGGGCTTGACCAGCCAGTCGAGGACGCCGAGCGCTTCGCCGCTCCACTCGGTGCGCTCCTCGCCATCCCAGGCGGAGACCACGACCACCGGCATGCCGCTCGTCCGCTCCGCCTGACGCAGCTCGCGGACGAGAGAGAGCCCGTCCTGGTCGGGGAGGAGGAGGTCCAGGGTCATCGCGGCGTAGGTGCCGTCGGCCAGCCGGCGCTTGGCGTCGGCGGCGGTCCCCACGACGTCGACCTGGTAACCGTCGCCCTCCAGGGTGACCCGCATGTCGAGGGCGAGGTCGGGATCGTCCTCGCAGACCAGGATGCGCGGCCCGGCGAACGGCTCCTCGACGATCGGCGTCTCCGCTCCCCACTCCGGCAGGTCGAAGGTGAAGGTCGTCCCCTTCTCCGGCTGGGTTTCAAACCCGATGTGGCCGCCGTGGCGCTCGACGATCGCCTTGGCGATCGACAGGCCGAGCCCGGTGCCCCCCTTCTGGCGGGTGGAGGAGGCGTCGGCCTGGGCGAAACGCTCGAAGACCCGGTGGTGGAAGTCGGCGGGGATGCCCTTGCCGTGGTCGGTGACCGCGACCGCCACCCGGCCGGCCTGCACCGCCACCCGGATCTCCACCTGGCCGCCCCGGGGGGAGAACTTGGCGGCGTTCGACAGCAGGTTGGCCAAGACCTGGAGCAGGCGGTCGGGATCGGCCCGCACCCGTACCTCGGGGAGCGGCGGGATGACGACGAAGCGCACGTCGAACGGCTGGGCGTAGGCCTGGTTGCTCTCGACCGCCTGGGCGATCAGGGCCGCCAGGTCGACGAGCTGGAAACGGAAGTGGAGCGATCCGGACTCGACCTTCTCGACGTCCAGGATGTCGTTGATCAGCCGCACCAGGCGGTCGCTGTTCTTGGCCGCGATCTCGATCAGGCCGCGCGCCGGCTCGGCGATCTCTCCGGCCACCCCGCCGGCGAGGAGACCCAGAGAGCCGCGGATCGAGGTTAAGGGGGTGCGCAGCTCGTGGCTCACGACCGACACGAAGTCGCTCTTGATCTGGTCGAGCTTCTTGCGCTCGGAGACGTCTCGCGCCACGGCGTAGATCCGCTCCTCGCCGGGGATCGCGGTGGCGCGCCAGGAGAGCCAGCGGTAGAGGCCGTCGCTCCCCAGCCAGCGGTTCTCGAAGTCGACCGCGCCGCCGCCGATGCGCAGGCGCTGCCACTCGCTCAAGGTCGATTCGCGATCGTCGGGATGGACGAGCTCGATCGAGGGGCGGCTCTTGAGCTCCGCGAGCGGCAGGCCGAGCACCCGCTCCCAGGTGAGGTTCAGCTGCTTGAAGTAGCCGTCGAAGCCGAGGATGGCCAAAAGATCCAGGGCGACGCTGAAGAAGAGGTCCCGGTCCTGCTCGGCGCGGCTGCGTTCGCTCCGCTCGACGCGCTCGACCTTCTCGTCGAGCAGCTCCTGGTTGCGGTGCGCGAGGACGGCGGCCCGCGCCTCGGCCTGCCGGGCGAGCGCCCGGAGCGAGCGCGCCCGGAGCAGGGCGAAGCACGCCACCGCCAGGGCCAGCACCGCGAACATGACCGACACCGCCGGTACCGCCGCCATCGCCGACATGGACCTCGCCTCCTTACGGAGAGGCCAGCATAGCAGAGGGTCCCGGCTCCCCGGCGGGGACCGGCCAGCCCTCGTCCTCGAAGAAGGGCATGGCCGCCCCCTCCGGGCGGGCGAGATCGGCGGCGAGCACCGCGAGGCCGACCTCGCCCCGGAAGAGGCTGTCGGGCGATTCCGCCGCCCAGGAGAGATCGGCCGCGGCGGCCTGGGCGAGCTGCCGGGCGCGCGGGAGCCAGGCGGCGCCGCCGGCATGGCGATGGAGATGGAGCAGCGCGTAAGCGCGACCGGCGAGGCCGCAGCAGAGGCTGCCGTTCCGGTCGGCCGACTCCCAGACATTCCAGGCGGCGCCTTGGGCGAGGGCCGCGTAGCGGCGATCTCCCAGAACCTCGTGGGCCAGGGTGAAGAGGTGGACGAAGCCGGCGCTGCCGTTGCACCAGCCGGGCATGGTGCCGGCGTCCCGCGTCGGCCGCCCGTCCGCGCCGCCGCCGTGCCAGCGCCAGCAGAGCCCCCGTCCCCGCGGCTCGGCGCGCCCGGCGAGCTCCGCCAGGCGGGGGCCGACCTGCTCCGGCAGCGCTGTCCCCGCCGCCCGGCACCAGCGCAGAGTGGCATAGAGCGAGCCGGCCCAGCCATGGGCGACGCCGAGATTCGGCCGCTCCGCGGGGTCGGCGAGCCCAGGCTCCAGAGCGAGCTCCGCCCAGAGACCGGCGAGGAGCTCCTCCCCCAGCTGGCGCAAGGGGAGGGGATCGAGGCCGAGCCCCGGAAGGAGGCCCACGAGGAGCGCCGCGGCGAGCAGGAGCCCCGAGCGGCCGAGGGTGAGGTCGCGGCCGGTCGACGGCAGGCGAGCGGCGGCGAGGAAACCCAGAAGGGCCTGGCCCAAGGCGGCCGGCTCGCCGAGGGCGTGGGCGACCAGGGCCTGCACGGCGGGAGGGCCGGTCGCGGCGTGGTAGGGAGAGACCCGGCCCACGGTCTCCGCCGTGAGCTCCAAGCCATCGTAGAAAGCCTCCTCCCCCTGCTCGGAGGTCGCCTGGGCGGCCCACAGGTCCGCCGCGGAGAGGAGGGCGGCATCCTCCCGCGCCAAGGCGATCCGATAGAGGGCATAGGCGATGCCGGCGGCGCCGCTCTGCAGGGAGGCGCGCGGCGCCGGCAGGAGGTCCCGGCGGGGAGCCGGGCCGGGGGCCAGCCGGGCGAGCACCCGCTCCAGGAGGGCGTCCGCCGCCCCCGGGCGAGCCCCGTCGACCGGCCGGCCGGCGGCCGGCGCGGCGATCCGTTCCCAGGCCGCAGCCATCGCCGCGACGGACGGGAAGCGTTCCCCGGGCTCCTTGGCGAGGGCCCGGGCCAGCACCGCTTCCACCTCCGGCCAGGCGGCCCCGCCCCGGGCGGCGAAGGGGAGCGGCGGATCTTCCGCGATCTGGCGCAGCAGCGTCTGTTTCTCCAGCGAGAAGTCGCGGTAGTGGGCGCCGGTCAGGAGCAGGTAGAGGAGCGTCGCCACGGCGTGCTGTTCCCCGGCGACCGAGGGGGGCGGCGCGGGCGACCCGGCCCGCACCGCTTCGGCATACTCGGGCTCGAAGTAAAAGGCCACGCCGCGGACCCGCCCGGGCGCCATCCCCGCCCACCGCGCGTGGCCGAAGTCGATCAGCCGGACACTGCCGTCCGCCGCCACCAGGACGTTCCCGGGGTGGACGTCGCCGTGGAGGACGCCCCGCTCGTGGAGACGGGAGTAGACGGCGAGGATCGCGCCGCCGAGCGCCAGCCGCTCCGCCCCGCCCGGCGGCAGCTCGGCCGCCGCCACGGTCACGGGGACCCCGGGAAACCACTCGCTCACCAGGTAGCGCCTCCCGCCGAGCGCGCCGTGGGCCAGGAGGCGCGGCGCCACTCCTTCTTCCAGATGGCGGAGGATGGCCGCCTCGCGCTCGAACTGGTCCCCGACCGTGGCCCGGCGCTCGATCTTGAGGGCGGCGAACGGACCGAACGGCTCGTCTCGGGCGCCTCCCCGCACGGAGTAGACCTCGGTGTCCTCCAGAGACTGCACGCAGGCGACCACCCGGAAGCCGCCCACCTCGGTTCCCGGCTGGAGCGCGGGGAGGAGGGCGCCCTCCCCTTCCGGCACCAGGAAGCCGGCGTCTACGAGCTCCGAGAGGAGGGGGAAGGCGGCGGCGAGGGTCGCCTCGGGATCGAGGCCCCGCGCGCGGCTGTAGCGGAGAACCGCGTCGACCAGGGTGCCGGGCGAGCGCAGCTCGGCCAGGAGCTCGGCGGCCAGAGCGTCGACGATCCGCGACGGCGTCCGCAGGCCGGGGCGGGTGATCGCCCAGTCCCCGGGCTCCCCGGCGAGACGGCGGCGGACCTCCGCCGGCAGCTCGGCCACGGGGACGAGCAGCACGTCCGGCGGGAGGAGGAGGGGATCGGTGAGCGCCACGCGCCTCTATCCCTGGTGGAAGACCAGGGCCCCCGGCGCCCAGCTCTCGGTGTCCACCCCCTCCAGGCGCAGGCGCTCGAGGGCGAATCGCCAGGGCTCGGGAGCGCTCCCCCGGCCGGCGAGGAGAGCGAGGGCCAGCCGCCGGCAGAGCCAGGTCCGCCAGCTCTCCCGCCAGGCCGCGGACCTCCCTGCCGGGAGGGGTGGATCGACGCCCCAGGAGAGCAGGCCGTCGCCGCCGATCTCGGCGGTGAAGGGGACCCCCTGGGCGGCGATGCCGCCCATGCCGCCCATGCCGCCGAGCCGTTCCGCCAGCCGGGCGGCGCCGGCGGCCAGGCTCTCGAAGTCCGGGAAGTGGGCGACGATCTTGTCCGGGCGGAGCACACCCCGGAAGTCGGCGCCGATCTTCAGCTGGGGGGCGCCCGCCGCGGCCAAGGCGGCGAGGATGTCGCCGAACGCGATGGGGAGGGCCTCCGGCTGCGGGCTGACGTAGAGCTTGTAGGTGGCCGCGCCGCGAGCGGCTCCCCGCCCCGCCGCCGGAGCGCGACGGCGCCAGCTCATCCAGCCGGCGAAGCCCGGCCGCCGCGACCAGTGCCGCTCGAGGAGCTCGCGGTTCGCTCCCCCGGCTCGATCCCCAGGAAGCGCTCGACCGCCGGGGAATCGGGGAGGAGACGGCGCCAGGCCGGGGTGAGCGGCCGGCGGTTGTAGGCGTAGAGACGGAGGGTGAGGAGGGCCGGGTCGTCCACCGCCAGGGCGGCAGCATAGCGCAGCGCCGCGAGCGAGAGCCCGTGCAGACCGGTCGACGAGGCGGGCGTTGCCGCCGATGCCGCCGATGCCCCGCGGTCCTCCGCAAGGCCCAGGGCGGCCGCCCCGGAGACGAAGACACCGTCCCCGCGATCGATCTCGAAGATGCCGTCCGCGACGAGCTTCCAGATGGTGCGCAGCAGCCCTTCGCCCAGCATCGACCGGACGTAGGCCGGCAGCGATCCGGGCTCGCGGAGGGTGAGGAAGAGGAGAGCGGTGTCGCGATCGACGGATTTCCCGCCGAGCGGCGAGCCGTCTCTGGGGCGCAGGATGCCGTAAAACGCCGGATCGTCGAGCAGGCCGGCCGCCCGCTGCCGGTCGGCAGCGGGCAGGCGGTCGAAGAGGACCAGCTCGTAGCTCGGGTTGGCTCTGAAATCGCGCCCGAGGAGACCTTCCACTACAGCCCTAGGGCGAGGCTCTGCCGGAGCTGCTGCTGCAGGAGGGCGAGACCGGCTTGCGGAGCGTATTTCGGCTTGGGACCCTTCTCGTCGCCCTTGGGACCCTTGTGGCCGCCGCCGTGTCCACCCTTATCGCCGCCGTCGCCGTCGCCATCCCCGTCGCCGCCGTCCGAGGACTTCTCGCAGCTGGGGTGCGTGCAGCCGGCGAACAGCGGATACTCCTCTCCCTCTTCGAGCCATACGTCACTCACGAGATCCCGGATTTGGAACGCCATCGACCCGCCTTCCTGGGCATCGAGCCCGACCGGCCGACCTCAAGGGTCAGCCCCAATTCGCAGCTTCTGATCGCGAGAGCCGAAAGTATCCCCCGCGGGATGGGGGAAGTCAACGGCCGAGGTGGAGCATCCAGATGTCGCCCTCGTACCGCGCGCGGACGACGAAGAGCGCCCGACCGTCGCGGCTCACGCTCAGGGAGAGAATGGCGACGTCCGGGGAGGACGGGAGGATCCGCCGGATCTCCCGGGTCCGGATGTCGAGAGAGAAAATCCCCCCCTTGTCGAGATAGAGGAGCGTCCGGCCGTCGGGGAGCCAGACCGGCTGCGAGCCCCCTTCGATCAGCCGCTCGTAGCGCCCGCTCGCGAGCGTGTAGAGCCCGATGCCCGGTGGGCCCAGGCCGTTCATCAAACCGGCGAGCGTCGCTCCGTCGGGCGACCAGGAGGAGGGGGAGAAGCTCCCCCCGTCGGCGATCGGCGGCGGGAAGTGGGCTCGCCGCCGCTCGATCGGTTCCGTCAGGTCGAAGAGCACCGGACCGCGGCTGCCGATCGAGCAGGCCAGGCGGCGGCCGTCCGGCGACCAGATGGGCCCGGTGAGCGAGCCGCCGGAGGTCTGGGTCACCTGCGTCAGGCCGCTGCCGTCGGGCTTGATGGTCCAGGCCTCATAGCGGCCGCTCCGGTTGGAGTAGAAGAGGAGGAGCCTGCCGTCGGGGGACCAGGTCGGTCGCCGGTCCTTGAACCGGTCGTTCGTCAACTGCAGCGTCCGCCCGGTGGCGGCGCTCATCACGAAGAGATCCTCCTGGGGGACCAGATTGTCGAAGACGATCGAGCGGCCGTCCGGGGAGAGCTCGGCGGAATCGACCGCCTGCGCCCCGCGGGTCAGCTCGACCGCCGGCCCAGAGATCTCGAAGCGGCGCGGGTCGAAGGGCAGCCGCTCCAGATTCGCTCGCGTGTCGTCGGTCGAGTAGACCATCCGCCGGCCGTCGCGCGACAAGCTCCAGAAACCGCTCCACTGGGCCGGGGTGGTGATCGGCTCCGCCTCGCCCCGGGCCCGCCCCGACGTCTCGTCGACCGGCAGCCGCCAGAGATTCATGCTGCCGCCGCGATCGCTGCCGAAATAGAGATAGCCCCCGTCGGGCGACCAGACGGGATTCCAGTTGAGATACGAATCGTTCATCACCCGGGTCGGGGCACCGCCCCGGGCGGGGACGGTCCACAGCACCCGCTCCGCGCTCCCCGGCGGCAGGCCCCAGAAGACGATCCGCCGGCCGTGCGGGGACCAGCTCGGCTGGACGGCGTCGGCCCCCCCGACGACCAGCCGCCGGACACCCGTGGCGACCTCGACCCGCCAGAGCTCGCTGTTGGTCTGCCGCGAGCCCGGGTCCTCCACCCCCTCGGTCGCGAGAGCGATCTCCCGCCCGTCCGGCGACCAGGCCGGGTTGTAGCCGAAGCCGGTCAGGCGGCGGGCCGGCCCACCGGCGATCCCGACCAGAAAGATGCCGCCGCCGTCGCGCTCGGAGCGGAAGGCGACCTGCCGGCCGTCCGGCGAGAAGGCGGGCTGGCTGTCGTCGCCGGCCGCCGCCGCCGAGAGGTCGCGCGGATTGCCCTCCCCCACCCGCTGCAGGTAGAGATGCGAGCGACCGCCCACGGTCTTCGCATAGACGACCGCACCGCCGTCCGGCGACAGGCTGGGGAACGACTCGCGCCCCTCCTGATCGGTCAGGCGGGTGAAGGTGGCCTGGATCGGGGCCCGGGCGCTCCCTCCACGCTGCCAGAGCCAGGCGCCGATCCCCACGAGGAGAAGGAGGAGAACGACGAGGACACCCACCGGCCCTCCCCGGCCGCCGATCGGCCGCGGATACGTGCCCGTCGCCAAGCCGCTCCGCATCGCGTCCAGGTCGGCGAAGGCCTCGACCGCCGTGGGATAGCGCTCGGCGGGGTCTCTCGCCAGCATCCTGGAGACGATCCGCGCCAGCTCCGCCGGGAGTTCGGGTAAAGGGGACCGCCGGCCGGCGAGCGGCTCGGGCTCCGCCGCGCGGATGGCGTGGAAGACGGCCGCCGCGTTCCCACCCACGAAGGGACGGCTGCCGGCGAGCATCTCGTAGAGCACGACACCCAACGACCAGACGTCGGTCGCCGGCCCCACCGCTTCCCCCCGCGTCTGCTCGGGGGACATGTAGGCCGGGGTCCCGGCCAGCGAGCCACTCCCGCTGATCTCTTCCGAAGTGCCGAGCTCGGCGATGCCGAAGTCGAGGATCTTGACCACCCCGTCGCCGGTCACCATGAGGTTGGCCGGCTTGATGTCCCGATGCACGATGCCGCCCCGGTGGGCCTTGGCGAGGCCGCGGGCGGCCTGGCAGGCGAGCTCGACGGCCTCGGCGACCGGTAGGGGCCCGCGCGCGATCCGCTGGGCGAGGGTCTCGCCGTCGTAGCAGGGCATGGCGAGGAAGAGCCGCTCCGCCGCCGTCTCCCCCACCTCGTGGACTGTACAGAGGTTGGGATGGTCGAGGGCCGAGGCCGCCCGGGCCTCCTGGAGGAAACGCTCCTTGGCCGCCGGATCGCGGGTCCTCTCGGGGGCGAGGAACTTGAGCGCGACGGTCCTCCCCAGCCGGGTGTCCTCGGCCCGGTAGACCACCCCCATGCCCCCGCCTCCCAGGGGAGCGACCACCCGGAAGTGCGCCGCCATCGAGCCCAGCTCGAGGCCGGCGGGGAGCGCGTCCTCCGCGAAGTCCCCGGGAGGCCCGGTCCGAGCCGGCAGCTTGGCTGAGGTGCCGGCCGAGGTCGAGGACGGGGTGATCTCGATCAGCGTCTCTTCCAGCTCCGGCCCCGGAACCTCCAAAGGTACGGCGGCGCTCGCGAGCGCGGCGCGCATCTCGGCGGCGCTCGCGTAGCGCTGCCCGCGCGGCTTGACGAGAGCCCGCGCCACGATCCGCTCGAGCGCCTCCGGCACCCCCGGCCGCAGGACGCCCAGCGGCCGTGGGGTCCGCTGCAGGATGCCGGTGACCACGTCCGTCTCGGCGCCATCGAAGGGGATGTCACCGGTCACCATCTCGTAGAGCACGACGCCCAGCGACCAGAGGTCGGTGCGGCGATCGACCTCCTCGCCGCGCAGCTGCTCGGGCGACATGTAGACCGTCGTGCCGAGCGCCATGCCGGCATCGGTCAGCTGGGTCTGGTCGGACCGCCGGGCGATCCCGAAGTCGACGATCTTCAGCCGGCCGCCCGGGGTGACGATGAGGTTCCCCGGCTTGATGTCGCGGTGCACGATCCCCTTCTCGTGCGCCGCCTCGAGCCCCGCCGCGACCTGGATGGCGAGGTCGACCGCGAGGCCCAAGGGGAGGGGGCCGCGCTCGATCCGCCGCGCCAGGGTCTCGCCCTCGCAGAAGGCCATGGCGAGGAAGAGCCGGCCGTCCGCCGCCTCGCCGATCTCGTAGAGCGTGCAGATGTTCGGGTGGTCGAGGACGGAGGCGGCGCGGGCCTCGCGGAGGAACCGTCGCCGGTCCTCCTCGCTCGCCCCGCGGTCGGGAGCGAGGAACTTCAGGGCGACGGTGCGCAGAAGCCGCAGGTCGGTCGCCCTGTAGACGACCCCCGTACCACCCCGACCCAGGCGTTCCAGGATCCTGAAGTGGGAGACGGAGTCGCTCAGCGGTTCGGTCTGCGCCTGCAACGTGTGCCTTAGGGGTTCGGTTCGAGGTCTCAGAGCTTAGCAGAAAAACCGCAGCGAAGAGAGGGCCTGAAATGCAGAGATGAAAAACTATCTATGCAGATCCTGAGGCCAGGAGTACAATTTCCAGTAAGACCTTCCATGTGTTTTTCGCGCTTCAGGTTTCAAGCCTGTCGCGCATAACCGGGGCCCGGCCCCCAGGGCGGAGCCCTATCTAGGGGATGAAGATGTATCAACGTCAGCAAGCAACGAGTTTCTGCACCACCGGCCGCCATAGGTTCGCGGCATTTGTCCATACGGCTTCGATCCTCCGGATCACGGCGATCGCCGTGATCGTTCTCCTTGCCGTTTCCGGTCTGCTCACGGCGCAGACCACCGCCGCCAGCTCCGCCTTCGGAGAGTCGGTGAACGTGAAGCTGCTGCCGCTCTTCGGCAGCAGTGGCGCTACGGTGACGAGCGGACCGCTGCCGCTCGCGGCGGGAACGGCGGCCCCCGCCTTCAACCAGGCCGGTACCCTGGCCTCCCTCAACCTGTCGACAGGACCCACGGGTCGGGTCCTCGCGACGGGCATCCTTGCCGTCCACGCCGCCTCGGCGGTGCCCGGTGTCGAGACCGCCAACGCCGATGCGACCGTCAACAACCTGGCGCTCGACGTCGTCTCACGCCTCCCTCTTTTGAGCCTCAGCGCGGACGCCGTGCGCTCGACCGCCGCCATCACCGGCAGTTGCGCCGGCGGCCCGGTGCTCACCGGTACGACCGCTCTCGTCAACGCCAAGATCCTGGGGATCCGCATCCCGGCCTCCCCGGCTCCCAACACGGTGCTGGTGAGCCTTCCCGGGCTCCGCCTGGTCTTGAACGAGCAGATCCAGACCCACTCCGCACCCGGGGCCTCCGGTCTCACGGTCAACGCCATCCATCTCTCGTTGAACACCATGGCCCTCTTAGGGATCGGCCTGCTCTCCGGCGAGGTCGTGCTCTCGCAGTCGCACGTCGAGATCGCCTGCGCTCCGAGCTCCGCCGACCTGGGCATCCGCGTCCAGGCGCTTTCCGATCCCGTGCAGCAGGGCGGGGTCTTCACCTATGCGCTCTTCGTCACCAACTCCGGGGTGGACCCCGCGAATCAGGTGGTCGTCACCGATTTCCTGCCCGCCGGAGTCACCTTCGTCGCCACCTACCTCGACCCGGGGACCGGAAGCTGCTCCGGCACTACGACCATCGTCTGTAACCTCACGACCTTCCAGCCGGGAGAGCAGCGGGTCGTCCAGATCCAGGTCCGGGCCGACGCCCTGGGACTCCTGACCGATACGGCGACCGTGACGAGCGCCACCCCCGACTCGGATCTGGCGGACAAACAGGCGTCGGTCACCTCGACCGTGGAGAACACCGGCCCGGTCCAGTTCAAACGCCACGCCGAGAGGCGCCGTTCAGCCGTTCAACCGCCCGTTTGATTCCACCCAAGGTGAGGTCTTCCATGGGGAAGACCTCACCGATCCGCGCCAGGGTGAGATTGCCGTGGATCTCCCGCCAGCTCTCCCGCGGGATCGGGTTGAGCCAGACCGCGCGCGAGAAGCGCTCGCGGAGGCGCTTCAGCTGGGCGAGGCTCGTCTGGCCGTCGTCGACGCGCAGGTCGAGCGAGCCGCCGGGTGAGAGAAGCTCGGAAGGCGCCATCGCCGCGTCGCCCACGAAAAGCAGCCGGACGTCGGGCGAACGCCGGAGCAGCTCCGCCACCGGCAACGGATCGCGGTGCCAGGGGTCTCTGTAGACCGCGCCGTAGACGGTATTGTGGAAGAAGTAGGTCGACAGCCGGCGGATGCGGTCCCTGAGCTTGCCGAAAAGGAGCCGGGTCAAGCTGACGTAAGGCAGCATGGAGCTGCCGCCGTTATCGATCAGGAGGATCACCTCGATCCGATCCAGGAGGTCACGGCGGAAGGCGAGGTCGATCTCGCCGCCGTTTCGGGCGCTCTCGCGGATCGTTTCCGGCAGGTCGAGCTGGTCGCGCGGGCCCGCCGGAACGAGGTTCTTGAGGCTCGTCAAGGCCTGGGAGAGGTTGCCGCCCTGGAGGCCGCTGTCGCCCGAGTATTCGACGTAGCGCCGCTCGCCGATCACCTTCTGAGCCGAACGACGACCCGATTCCCCGTAGACCCGGATACCGCCGGCGGCGTTTCCCGAATGGCCGAACGGCGAGTTGCCGCCGGTGCCGACGAACCGGCTGCCACCGTGGTGGGCCTCCATCTGTTTCTTGACCGTGTCCCAGAAGCGGCGCATCAACTCCTCGGGCGACAGGGTCCAGAGGGCATGCGGCGGCAGCTCCCGCTTGCGGATCGCATCCTTCAGCCACTCCCGAAACTGCCGGGTCTCGAAGAGCGCCGGATCGCCCTCCGCCACCCGCGGCAGGTCGATGCCGTAGAAGTGAAAGGCGAAGGCGCGCTCGAAAGCGTCCATGTGCTCGACCCGCCGGACGAAGGAGAGCCGGGCGAAGAGGAAGAGCGATTCCAAGTCCGGCGCCAGGCCCTTCTCCAGGCCGCGGTAGAAGTCGATCGTATCGGTCAGGCTGACCGGGATGCCGTGCTCTCTCAAGAGATAGACGAAGTCGGTGAGGAACATGGGGCGTCCGGTTCCTCTAGTGGACCGGTCGCTTGCCGGCGCGGTGGGCGAGAATGTCCTCGGTCCGTTTGAGCAGCGTGCCCACGAACGGGATGTTCAAGCGCTCCGGGGTTACCCGCGCGTGCTGCAGGGCACTCAGCCAGTTGAGCAGCTCGGACGTCGCCGGCGGCTTCTCGTAGCCCCGCTGCCGGAGGTCGTAGAAGATCGCCAGTGCGGAGTCCAACAGTCCCTTTTCCAGGTCCGGAAAGTGGAGCTTGACGATCTCCCGCATCTGGCCCGGGTCGGGGAAGGCGATGGGATGGCAGTAGCAGCGCCTAAGGAACGGGTCCGACAGCTCGCGTTTGGCGTTCGAGGTGAGGACGATGAACGGCTTCACCCGGGCGCCGACCACCTCGTTGACCTCGCGGATCGTGAACTGCGAATCTTCGAGGACGTCGAGCAGATTGTCCTGGACGTCCGAATCGGTCTTGTCGATCTCGTCCATCAGGAGGACCACCCGCTCCTCGGACCGGAAGGCGCGGCCGATGGGTCCCCAGATCACATAGTCGAAGAAGTTGTTGACGTCCCTTCCTGACACCGCGGTGCCGAAGCGGGCGTCGTTCAGCCGCAGCACCGTGTCCTGGACGTAGCACGCCTCCTCGCCCTTGATCGTCGACTTGCAGCGCAGGATCTCGATCGGCATGCCGAAGGCGCGGCTGATCTCGAAGGCGAGCTGGGTCTTCCCCGTCCCCGCCTCCCCGGTCAGGAGGAGCGGCTTCTCCATGGCGAGAGCCATATTGACGATGGCCCCCAACTCGGGGTCCAGGTGGTATCGGTCGGTGCTCGTGAGCTCCATGCTTCCTCCTCGATCGAACGGCGAGTGTAGCAAACGGGCGGATCGCGCTAGACTCTGTGCTCTTCCATCCAACGACCCTTGGGGGTACCCCATGAAGCGCTTGCCGATCCTCCTCCGTTTCGCTCTTCTCGCTCTCCTCGCCCTGCCGCATCCGGCCCTCGCCGCCGAAAGCCCCGCGAGCGGCGAGGCCGCCCGCCTCCACGCCCTTTTCGACCGCGAGTGGGAGACCCGCCTGAAGGAAGATCCCCTGACGGCGACCTCGGTGGGGAGGCACGAGTACGATGCTCTCCTCCCGGAAGCGACCGTGGCCGAATTCGAGCACGAGGCCCAGGCGGCCCGCGGCTTCCTGAAAGAGCTGGCGACGATCGATCGCGCCCAGCTCTCGCCGGCCGACCTCGTCAACGCCGACATCTGGAAACACCAGCTGGAGGAGGGGATCGCCGGCTTCGAGCTCGGCCTCTACCAGATGCCGTTCAACGCCGATTCGGGCTTCCACAGCGAATTCGCCCAGCTCCCCCACCTGATGCCCCTGGCGACCCCCCGGGACTATGAGAACTACATCTCCCGCCTGCGCGCTTGGCCCCGCCTCATGGACCAGGAGATCGTCCTCATGAAGATGGGGATCGCGCGAGGCTTCACCATCCCCAAGGCCGTCCTGACCGGCTACGACGCGACGATCACCGCCTACATCGTGACCGATCCCAAAAAGAGCGAGTTCTACGCCCCCTTCGAGCACTATCCGGCGATGCTCCCGGAGGCCGATCGCGAGCGCCTGGCCGCGGCGGGGAGGAAAGCGATCGAAGAGAGCATCGTCCCCGCCTACAAGAAGTTCCTCGACTTCTACCGGAACGACTACTACCCGCACGCACGGACGACGATCGGCGCCTACGACCTGCCGAACGGCAAGGCCTTCTACGCCCAACAGATCGAGACCTACACGACGCTCAACCTGACGCCTCAAGAGATCCACCAGCTCGGCCTCTCGGAAGTCGACCGGATCACCAAGGAGATGCACGCGGTGATCGAGAAGGTAGGATTCAAGGGCGACTTCCCGGCCTTCCTCCAGTTCCTCCGCACCGATCCGCGGTTCTACGCCAAGACCCCGCAGGAGCTTCTGGAACGCGCCTCCTTCATCGCCAAGCGGATGGACGGCAAGCTCCCCTCGCTCTTCAAAACCCTGCCGCGCCTCCCCTACACCGTGGCGCCGGTCCCCGACGCGATCGCCCCCAAGTACACCGGCGGCCGCTACGTCGAGGCGCCGGTGGGGAGCACCCAGGCGGGCACCTACTGGGTGAACACCTACGCTCTCCCAAGCCGGCCGTTCTACAACCTGGAAGCCTTGACTTTCCACGAAGCGGTGCCGGGGCACCACCTGCAGATTGCGAGAAGCCAGGAGCTCGGCGACCTGCCGAACTTCCGCCGCTACTCCTACATCTCGGCCTTCGGCGAAGGCTGGGGCCTCTACTCCGAGTGGCTGGGCCTGGAGGCCGGCTTCTACACCGACCCCTACAGCAACTTCGGCCGCCTCTCCTACGAGATTTGGCGTGCCTGCCGGCTCGTCGTCGACACCGGCATCCACTCCATGGGCTGGACCCGCCAGCAGGCGATCGACTACATGGCGAGCCACACCGCCCTCCCCCTCCACGAGGTCGAGACCGAGACCGACCGCTACATCTCCTGGCCCGGCCAGGCCCTCGCCTACAAGCTGGGTGAGCTCAAGATCAAGGAGCTGCGGAAGAAAGCCGAGAAGGCGCTGGGTCAAAGCTTCGACGTCCGCGAGTTCCACGACGCGGTCTTAGGGAGCGGCTCGGTGCCGCTCACCGTCCTGGAGGCGAACATCGATCGTTGGATCGGGGAGCAGCAGAAGGGGAAGGGCGACGGGGCTCGCAGCCGGTAGCGATACGATGATTCGTCCGAATCTACATTTGAGCGAAGGAGAAGAACATGCAGTCAAAGATCTGGTTGGCGCTTTCGTTGTTGCTCGTTCTGGGTGTCGTCGGGGCACAAGCGGCACCGCAGTGTTCCTGTAGCTGTGCGTCGTCCTGTACGGCCCCCTGCGTCATTCCCGGGATCGGAGGAATTACGAACTGCTGCAATGTTGGGATATGTTCCAACACGGTCGACTGCGGCGGCCATGGTTGCGGCGTGGTCAGCCGCGCCAAGTCCCTCTTCGAGCAGATCATGGAGCAGCCGGCGGTCGCGACGGTCGGCGGCGCGCAGGTCCGTACTTCTGCGACAGGAGCTTGCCCCCTCGGTTCGCCGAGCCTCTTCGCCGACCTCGCGTCCCCCTCGACCTCTCCCGCCGCCGCCCAGCCGGACGCGCGGTAGATAATGACCACCCGGGGCGGCTCACGTCCGCTCCGGGTCCCGTCTCCCCCAAGAGAGACGCACGAGCGTCGCCCTCCCCGGTCCGCGCAAAGTGCTCCACTGCGTCCACTTCCCGGAGCTGGGCAGGCCGGTCGAGCCGCTTCAGGTCTTTCGGGCGTGAGAGGACCAGCGGACCTCGAGGCTCAACCGAGTCCGAGCTCCCGCCGTAGCTCAGCGGTCGAAATCCCCTCACCGCGGGCGAGCTCCTGCCGCGCTTCGGTCAGGCCACCGTCCTCGTCGTCCGTGTCGGGTTCGTCGTCCGATGGCGCGAGGAGCAGGGCGCGGTCGACGGCATCGGCAGTCGCGCTCAGGCCAACGAGCAGCCGGCCCGCGGTCGTCAGGTCTTCCTCTGGAAGGGAGTCGACGAGGCGGTGAAGTGTTGCGCGGCGGGACATGATAAACCTCCTGCGACAGAGCTATCTCCCGAGCGGGGAGGCTTTGCCCAGTACCCCGATAGTACCACGTACTGAAGGTTCGCCCCGATCGCTCCATGGGCTGACCCAGAGCCTACCGATTGTCTGTAACTGCTTGAGAAGATTGGAGCGGGAGACGGGATTCGAACCCGCGACCAACAGCTTGGAAGACTGACAGTCGCTCTACCATCCATTTCGCCTGCCTACTTCAAACCACTCTAGCATCAGCACTTACCTCTACCCCCTTGCACTCTCGGCTACTCTGGACTAGCCTGTTCTTTGATGCCTGTTGATGCCTGTGCGATGCCTGCGGGCGAGGAGCTGCCAGGGTGCCGAAGCTCACAAAGAAGGTCGTCGATGCCGCGAAACCCGATCCCGACCGCGATATCACCCAATGGGACGACTCCCTCCGAGGTTTCGGGCTCCGGATCTGGCCGAGCGGGCGGAAGGTTTTCATAATCCAGTACCGGAACGCTCAAGGCCGCATTCGGCGCTTGACGGTCGGGGACTTCGGCCGCCTCACCCCGGAGGAAGCGCGCCAGCAAGCCCGCCTTCTCCTCGCCGAGGTCGAGAAGGGGCGCGACCCCTTGGAAGACCGCCAGCAGAACCGAGACGGCAATACCGTTGCAGAGTTCGCCGCGCTCTACCTTGAGCGGCACCTCATCCCGAAGGGCAAGCCCCGCACCGTCGCCGAGTTCCGCCGGCTTATCGAGAAGCGCATCCTTCCCACCCTCGGCAAGCGCAAGGTCGCCGATCTCCACCGCGCGGACATCGCGAAGCTGCATCACTCCATGGGAAGCACTCCCACGGAAGCCAACCGGACACTCTCCCTTCTTAAAGCTATGCTGAATCTCGCCGAACGGTGGGGAATGCGCCCGGACAGTTCCAACCCGTGCCGATTCGTGGAGCGCTACCCGGAGAGCAAGCGGGAGCGGTTCCTGACCGCCGAGGAGGTCGGCCGGCTTGGTAGGGTGCTCGCGGAAGCTGAGAGTACCGGCACGGAGCTGCCGAGCGTACCTCTCGCCATTCGTCTCCTGACCCTCACCGGCATGCGCCGGAGTGAGGTTCTCGGTCTACGGTGGGAGTACGTCGATGCCGAGCGGTCGTGTTTCTTCCTGCCCGACAGCAAGACCGGCCGCAAGGCCGTCCCTGTGGGACCGGCGGTTCTTGAGTTGCTCGCCCGTTCTCCGCGGCTCGCCGGAAACCCCTTTGTGTGTGCGGGCGCTCGCCAGGGCGCGCCGCTCGTGGGGATCGACAAGGCTTGGAAACGCCTGACGAAGCAAGCCGGCCTTGAAGGCGTGCGCCTTCACGATCTCCGCCACAGCTTCGCCAGCGTGGGCGCGGCGGCCGGGCTCGGCCTGCCACTCCTGGGCGCCATCCTCGGCCACTCCAATTCCGCCACGACGGCGCGCTATACCCACTTGGGCGACGATCCGCGCCGCATCGGTGCCGCCCGGATCTCCGGCGAGATCGCCGCCTCTCTGAACGGCCACCCTGCCGGGGAGGTGATCGCCTTCAAGAAGCCCTGAAGCACAGCGGGACGGACGTACCGCCCCGTTTTCTCACCTAACGGCCCCGGCCGGGGGTTACAGCCCCGACCGGAGCCTGACCGAGCACAGGAAGGACCCCTATGCCCAGCTTGCCGCAGTCTATCCCGCCCACCCCTCCCCCTCCGCCCATCGACCTCTCCCAGGTCACGGAAGCCACCCGCCGAGCTCTCTACGATGCGGTGGCGGCAATCCACTTCAACCCCTCCCCCGAGGAGGTCAGGGAGGCCCGCAGGAACGAAGAGTGGTACCAGCGCCACGACCCCGACGAATGCGAGATGGCGGTGCTCTACATCTTCGGCCGGTGGATAGTCCACTGGCGAGTGTGGGAGGAGGTTGAAGAGGATGCCCCCGAGTCCCATCAGTGGGAAGTCCTCCGGATCGAGGAGAACCCTTCCGCCCCCTACGGCATCGACTTTTCCGAGGTCTAGCCATGGGGAGCCGGAAGATGACGACCGTTACCGTCCATGCATCCCGACAACAGGCGGCACGATGGGGAGGCGCGGCACAGTACGATGGCGCGCCCAACGTCGGCGCCTGGCTCGCCACCCTGGCAACGGAGCGGCTCCGGTACCTCGGCCGGTTCGTGCCACGTCTCGCGCTCCGCTGGCGCCGTGGCTGTTTCAACATCTTGGAGCCCGGAGGCGGGGACAAGCCGGCTCGCCTCCGGGAGGTCTCCGGTATCGTCGCCGGTCCCTTCGGAATCCATAAGAGCCCGGAGAAGCTCCCCGACTCCTATTTCCACCTGGTACACGTCCCGACCGGCGCCCACCTGGTGACGCTTCCCCTGCGGAAGCGCTGCAAGTCACTCGCGCGGGAGCTGGCAACCTACCGCGTCACTTGGGACACCGCCGTCCCCGAGGAGGTCAACGGCCCCGAGATGTGGCGAGCCCGGAGTGCCATCCGCGACGCCGGTAATGCCGCCTACGGTTCGCCGATCACGGGAAGGAAGGAGGAGCGGCATGCCTAGTCTCAAGACCGAATCCTTCACCGTCCCCGCTACCGCCGATCAATCCGCCGAGTGGCGATGGGCGGCAAAAGAGGAGGGATTCCGCTCCGTCTACACCTGGCTCGCGTTCGCCGTTGACGCCTACGTCAATGCCAGGGCGGGCGAGCCGCTCCCGCTCGTCTGGAGGCGGGGGCCGGTCAAGGTTGACCTCCAGGACGGCTCTACCGTCGATGTACGGGGGTGGCAGGCCGATCCCTATGCCATCTTCAGGGGGGACGGCTCCGGCCCAGCGCTCCCGGGGAGGAAGACGTTCTCTCTCCTGTACCTGCCGAACCGTCAAATTCTGGTGATGTTCCGCTCTGTGAAGCACTGCCGGGAGATGGCCGGCATTATCGAGAAAGGGAGGCAAGCATGAGCGCCAAAGTCGCTCATTTCACTATCGCCGCAAGCATTGAACAGTCTGCCAGGTGGAAGCAAGCCGCGGAGCTGATGGGCCATCTCTCCATCGGTACCTGGCTTGCGGAAGCGGCGGATACCTTCATGGAAGCCAGGACCAGGGCGAGCGCGAGCCCGGGGGCGGCAGGGGCGGGGACAGTGCCACCTATCGCTCTGTCGTGGCGCAGAAGCGGAAGCTTCCCCGTCGTCCTGGAGAACGGGGAGGAGATCGAGGTTACAGGCATGGTCTCGCCGCCCTTCGGGATCTACCACGGGCACTCCCGCGGGCCGGTTGAGGTGGGAGTCAAGCCGTACACGCTGGTGTACGTCCCCGAGCGGCGAATCTTGGCGACGTTCCGCCATGTGGATAAGGCCCGCACGCTCGCCTCTGAGTTGGCGCCTACTCTTTTGTGGGGGCTCCCCCCTCCGGACCCTGGCGGTATTATCGCGCGATACCACGGGAAAGCGACGTAGACACGCAAGAAGGGGTCGGTTTTCTTAGAAAAACCGGCCCCTTTTCTTTCCAAGTGTGACGTTCCAAAACGGACATACGCCGCGATCTGCCCCTACCGCCGTGCAAGTATACATACATCTTTCCGCCATCTTCGGCGCCTTGTATGTATAATTGCCAGCTCTTCCAGCAACAAATATTCGATATACGCTTGCGAAACTACCTAGCGTTACGATAGGCTACCGCCGAGAGCTTTGATCCCCCCGCGGGAACTCGAACGGGCATCTAACCCGGAAGCCCGCGATACCTAAATTTTCGGAGAGAGAAAATGCCACATTCAGACAACGCAGACCCTGATGACGTATGGCTCCGGCAGTCTGAGGCTGCCGCATTTCTGCACATCAGCGCGAGGACCCTGGAAGGCTGGCGGCTACGTCGAAGCTTTCTCCCGTTCTCTAAGGCCGGGCGAACCGTTCTTTACCGGAAGCGGGACCTTCAAGACTTCCTCAATTCGAACCGTCGTAGCAGTACCTCAGCCAAGCCCGAAAGCCGGTAAGGAGGTAAGCGCGGGGGGGCGAGTTTTCGAAATGAGTGGCTTGGAGGTTATGGCTTCAGTGGCGCCAGCGAGTCGGAGAGTTCCTCCCGATGATCCACGGCTCTTGAAGTTCAGGCGTGGATCGAGGCAGCGCGGCGGACCTCGACAAGCGACGACGGGGCCGGTGGTCCTCGACAGGGGGCATAGAACGTGAGCACTCAGGCCGCACCCCCAGCCGTCGAGAAAGAACGCGACGCAGATGAACGGACAACCGAAAGCACCTCTCGGCCGGCATCTTCAGGAAGTGGCCGAGAAGTACACCATCCACGAGTGGATGCTGGCGCTAAACCGCAGAGCACAGAACAGCCCAGACCGCCTGAAATCAGCGGCAACGATTCTCCGCGATCTGTTGATGCTGAAGCGGAACTCCTCCTCCGCGCCGAAGAGCGACTCCAGAGGAAACGAGTACAGCTAGCGCGGCAACGTGCCGCGGGCGGGCCTCCGCCCCTTGTCGTCTCTGATGTAGAGCCCGCGATCGGTTCCGGAGCTTCCTGCGGTGGACCCGAAGTCCGGCAGGCGATCGAGCGCCAGGCCACGGCCCGGCAGGTTGAGGCGGAGGCCCCGCCGGCTCCCGCGCCGTCTCCAAGGGCTCCGCGGGCGCCGCGGCCGGCCCCCAGGGCTTCCACCTCGCCGGCTCCGGGCTCCCCCGGGGCGGCGGCAGTCGAGCGCCAGGGCGCGCCGAGTTCCCTGCCGTACCAACTGAGCTTTACAGAAGAGACAGAAGAGACGGATAGAGCTTCTATCCAGGTAAGAGGGAACGTGGACTCCTCTTCTGTCTCTTCTGTAAAGGAGGAGAAAGAGACAGGAGAAGCTCAGGATGTGGATCGGCTCCGCTCGCTCCTCAGTCGGGCTGCGCAGCGGAGCGCCAAAGAGGTTTCCCGGTATCGGGACTCCTCACTTCAAAAAGACTACCGGAGCCCGGCCCTCCTGTTCGCCCGAGTGCTCCGGTCTCTCCCCGAGTTCAAGGCTCTGGACGCTGAAGCGGCGACCGCTCGGATTGACGCCGAGCTCGGCTCGATGTTTCCAGCCGCAGACTTCCCCGCCCCATGGGTAGCGCTCGGCCTGCCGGACGTGGACTCGCGCGGAGAACCGAGTGACCCGCGGTCAGATTTCCTCGCGCTCTGGGACTCGATCACGACCGTCTTTGATCTTTTGACCCCTGTGGACGTCGCCGCGCAACGCGCGGAAATCGAGCCCGTCCCATTCGGACAGGAATTCAGCCAGCCCGCCGACTCTACTTTCCGGCAAGTCGTCTCTCTCTGCTTTTGGCTTGGAAAGGCGCATCCAGAGCGTGAGTGCTTCGTCTCTTATCGAGACTTGGCGAGAGCCCTGCACCTCGGGAGTCATGTTGCGGCCGGCCAGCTACTGAAGCGAGCGGAGAAAACAGGCTTTCTTGTCCCGTCCCCCTACGGTGAAGAGGAGCGCCGGAACCGCCGGGCAAAGCGCTGGCGCTTCGCTTTCTCGCGTGTAATTGTCAGCTAATGGAGTCCGGAGAACTGTCCGGCCCGGCCCCCCACCTTGCGGCCGGGCTCCGCGATCGAGGCCAGGGGGACGGCTTGGGGACGCTCTGGGAGCAGCGCTTCTCCTCGCCGGCCAGGGCGACGGCGGCGGGGGGTGCCAGGGCGGGCGGAGAACCGCGTAGCCGGCCCCCAGAGGGATTTTCTGAACGATACCAACGCGCGCGCGCGGGCACGGCAGTAGAGGCGATCGGCGAGCGCGGCGGCCCGACTCCGAACAGCACCAGATCCCGAGCTTCCCTCACCAGGTCCACCGCCAGGAGGAGGAGCGGCGGCGCCCCCGAGCTTCAACCTCGACCGGCCACGGTAGGGGTTTCCGATTCTGTCTCGCGCGCGAGGGAACGGCGAGCGGCGCCGAGGAGGAGCACCAGGGCGAGACGCGGCCACGAGCTTCACCAGGGGGACCGCCAGGAGGAGGAGCGGCGCCGCCACGGCTTCAACCTCGACCGGCCGGGCTCCCCTGCCGGCGGCCGAGGTTGAGCACCTCGACCGGCACCCGGTAGGATTTTCTGAACGATCCAACGCGCGCGCGAGGGGCGACGGCCGCACCAGGCCCCGAGCTTCCACCTCGACCGCGGCACCCGACTCCCTGCCGGCGGCCCGGCGGTCGAGGCGATCCGCGAGCAGGACCGGCGAGCGCGGCGGCCCGACTCCGAACAGCACCAGATCCCGAGCTTCCCTCACCAGGTCCACCGCCAGGAGGAGGAGCGGCGCCCCCGACCGGCCGGGCTCCCCTGCCGGCGGCCGAGGTTGAGCACCTCGACCGGCACCCGGTAGGATTTTCTGAACGATCCAACGCGCGCGCGAGGGGCGACGGCCCCGAGGTCGAGGCGATCGGCGAGCAGGACAGGCGAGCGCCACCGCTTCCACCTCGACCGGCCGGGCTCCCTGCCGGCGGCCGGAGAGAGGAGCTTCAGGTCACCGCCAGGAGGAGGAGCGGCGCCGCCACGGCTTCAACCTCGACAGGCCGGGCTCCCTGCCGACAGGCACCCGGTAGGGTTTTCTGAACGGTCCAACGCGCGCGCGAGGGAGACGACGGCGGCCCGACCACGAATAGCACCAGGCCACGAGCTTCCCTCACCAGGTCCACCGCCAGGAGGCGGAGCGGCGGCGCCACGGCTCCCACCTCGACAGGTTACAGGACTCCTTTACACAAGAGACACAAGAGAAGCTATCTACCCTCTTACCTGGAGAAAGAAACTCTATCTGTCTCTATGAGTCTCTATGTGTAAAGGGTGTTCCGAGGTCGAGGCGGTTGGCGAGCAGGACCGGCGAGGACCGCACCCACGAAATGCACCCGCGAGATATTGCCGCGTGCTTACCCGGAGAACCCGAAGTTGAGGAAGGATGTTTGGTCCCAACCCACTCACCGGCTCTACGCCGCAAGCGTGCCAAATGATGCCTGCTTGATGCCTGCGACTCCTGACGTTTGCCGGCGCTCCGCTGTAAGTGTTTGAATCTAATGGAGCGGGAGACGGGATTCGAACCCGCGACCAACAGCTTGGAAGGCTGTGACTCTACCCCTGAGTTACTCCCGCTCGGGGTGGGGCTTGCGTTCTAAGTATAGGGTAATGGTGGAGGCGGGAGGATTCGAACCTCCGTAGGGCGAAGCCCGGCAGATTTACAGTCTGCTGCCATTGTCCACTCGGCCACACCTCCAAAGTGCTGCGTGCTTCGTCCGGAAACCGGTTCTGAAACCGGTGTTCAAACCGGCAGTGGAGCCGGCACCCGGATTCGAACCGGGGACCTACTGTTTACAAGACAGTAGCTCTACCCCTGAGCTATGCCGGCGGGTCCCCCCAAAGCCGGGTGATTCTAGCGGTTGCGGTCTGGCATGACAAGCCCGGCCTTTCAAACGCGCCTCAGCCGTTACAGCCCCGCATCGCCGCCTCAATCCCCTCCGCCAGCCAGACCTCGCAGGCGTCCGCGGCGCGGAGGACCATCTCGTGGACGGCCGGCCTCTCCTCCGCGGTGAAGGGGGAGAGCACGAACTCGACCAGAGCGTCGCCGCCGGCGGGCGGCCCCGCCTCTTCCGCCACCCCTAAGCGCAGGCGAGGGATCTGGTCGGTACGGAGACCTTCCGCGATCGACTCCATGCCGCGGTGGCCGCCGGGGCTACCGGCCCGGCGCAGGCGCAGGCGCCCGAGCGGCAGGTGGATCTCGTCGTAGACGACCAGGATCTCCTCCGGCAGGAACCCGTGCCGCTCGACCAGGCAGTGGGCGGCGTGCCCACTGCGGTTCATGTAGGTCTGCGGCTGGGCGAGGACGAGAGCGCCGGCAGTATCACCGGTATCACCGGCATGACCGGCCAGACCGGCTCGGGCCACGAGGGAATGGCACTCCTCCCCGGCGCTCGCTCCCAAACGTACGCCGCGCCGCCGCGCCAGCTCCGCCACCACGTCGAAGCCGACGTTGTGGCGGGTCTCCCGGTAGCGCTCGCCGGGGTTGCCGAGGCCCAGGATGAGCCGGCCCAGACCCTACGCCCCCTCGTCGGTCTTGCGCTTGGCGACGACCTCGGGTTCCGCCACGGCGTCGGCCGCGGACTCCTCGGCCTTGGTGTGGCCCAGCGAGAGGATGACCCGATCCGGCTCCTCGGCCAAGGTCACACCCTCGGGGAGCTTCAGGTCCTTCGCCTCGACGTGGTGGCCGATGTGGAGCTCGGTGACGTCCACGTCGATGTGCTTCGGGATGTCGCCCGGCAGCGACTCGACCATCACCTCGCGGTGCACGAAGTCGATCATGCCGCCCTCCGTCTTCACCCCGTAGGCCGTGCCCACGAGCTCGATGGGAACCTGGACCTTGACCTTCTCGGTCATCACGATGCGCTGGAAGTCGATGTGCACGATCTGCCGGGTGAGCGGGTCGACCTGCATGTCGTGGATCATCGCGTGCCGCTCCTGGCCGGTGTCGCCGAGCTTCAGGAGGAAGATGGCGTTCTCGGTCTCCCCGGACTTCAGAAGGTCGATCAGGGTCTTCCGGGTGAGCTCAATGGGCACCGTGTCCTTGCCGCCGCCATAGACGACGGCGGGGATCTTGCCGCTCTGCCGCAGCCGTCGGTTGGCATTGGTGCCGGTCTGGGTGCGCTTCTGGACGTCGATCGAAAGTTCACTCATTTGGATTCCTCGCTTCTTCTAGGCAGCCCCTGGTCCTCAGACGAAGAGGGAGCTCACCGAGCTGTTCTCGTGAATGCGTTTGATGGCCTCGCCCAGGAGCGGCGCGACCGACAGGGGCCGGAGCTTCGCCGTCCGGGAGAGCTTCTTGTCCACCGGGATCGTGTTGGTGATGAGGACCGCCTCCAACGGCGCTTCGTTGATCCGTGTGAGCGCCGGTCCCGACAGCACGCCGTGGGTGCCGGCGGAGAGGATCCGGTTCGCTCCCTTGAGCTTCAAAGCCTCGACGGTCTTGGTGAGCGTGCCCGCGGTGTCGATGATGTCGTCGACGATGAGCGCGTTGCAGCCCTCGACGTCGCCGATGACGTGCATCACCTCCGCCGTATTGGGAGCCGTCCGCCGCTTGTCGACGATGGCGAGCCCCACCCCCAGGCGCTTGGCGATCGCCCGCGCCCGCTCGACGCCGCCGGCGTCCGGCGAGACGATGACGAGGTCGGGGATGTTGAGCTCGTGCACCGCTTCGAGGATCACCGGCGCCGCGAACAGGTGGTCCACGGGGACGTCGAAGAAGCCCTGGATCTGGTCGGCGTGGAGGTCCATGGTGAGCACCCGGTCGGCGCCCGCGCGGGAGATCAGGTCGGCGACGAGCTTGGCCGTGATCGGCACCCGCGGCCGGTCTTTCTTGTCCTGGCGGGCGTAGCCGTAGTACGGGATCACCGCGGTCACCCGCGAGGCCGAGGAGCGCTTGAACGCGTCGAGCATGATCAGGAGCTCCATCAGGTTCTCGTTGACCGGCTCGCAGGTCGACTGGACGATGAAGACGTCCGAGCCGCGCACGTTCTCGTCGATCTGGCAGAAGATCTCGCCGTCAGAGAAGTTGAGGGCCGAGACGTTGCCGGCCGAGAGGTTCAGGTAGTCGCAGATCTCCTGCACCAGGGCCGGATGCGAGCGTCCGCCAAAGATCTTCAGGTCACCGGGCATGATCCCCTCATACGGTTCTGCGCGAAAAGAAGCGGGCCGCGAGCGCCCCCCGTCGGGGCCGGCCCACAGGATGCCGCTTGTGGCTGGGTTCCCTTCTACTGCTGGAGCTGGCTGCTACCTGCGACTCGACCTGGTTGGGGCGGGAGGATTCGAACCTCCGGATGCGGGAGCCAAAGTCCCGTGCCTTACCACTTGGCGACGCCCCAGTTCTCCCCATCACAAAGAGCTGCAACTTTTCGGCCCGGTATCGGGCCAAGCGCAGCCCGGCAACCGGAGCTCTACGTCCGGAACCTTACGTCACCGTCCAGAAGGAGTCGCGGAGATGCATCTCCTCGACCTCCTCCATGGTTCTCTCCGCCGGCTGCGCCGCGATCGGCATCGGCATCGACGGCATCGGCGGGATCGACGGCATCGGCGACATCCCGGTCGGCGCCATGTGCGTGTCGGCGGAGGCGCCGGCCGCGAGGCCGATCTCGGTGCGCTGCTGCACGGCCGCCGACAGCTCCGGCGTGCGCTCGCCGCGCTCCCCGAGGACCCGCTCGTACTCGGCCAGCACCTGCGTCTCGATCATCCGCCGGGTCTCGTTGTTGAGCGGATGGGCGACGTCCTTGAACTCGCCGTTTTTCTTCTTCCGGCTCGGCATGCTGATGAAGAGCCCATCGCGACCCTGGATGATCTTGATGTCGTTGACCATGAAGCTCTGGTCAAAGACGATCGACACGAACGCCTTGAGCTTCTCCTCGTTAATCGGAAAGACCTTGACTTCTGTGATCTCCATGTGCGTCCTCTCCGTCATCCGTAGTCGAACCCTTTGGCGCGGTACAGCGATGGGCCCAACGGCATACGAGCAGGCTCCGGACCCCAGCTTCGGGCGGGCGGTCCGAGAATCGCTACGGCTCTCAGGGATTACGGAATCCGGCGAACAGGACTCACGGCCCCCGGGAGACCGCCCTAGACACGCGTCGGCATCAACCCACGCATTATAACCTCAGCAGCCCGTCCGGGAGCGCCTGCGGACCAACTCTTGAAGATCACCTTTATTCCCGCGCGGCGCAAGGTCTCTCCCCGCCGCCAGCGGCCCACTATGCTAGAGGGGTCGGGGCAGGGTGTCAAATCGGCAGAAAAGGGAACTAGGTCGCGGGCTCTTCGCAGTCCTCCTCCGCGAATCCCTCGGGCGGCTGGAGGGGCCGAGGAGGGCCCGGCAGGGCTTCCCGCACCACCTCTTTCCAGCGCATCTGCACCTTCTGGGAACGATCGGAGAGGATGGCCCAGTCGTCGCGCTGCACCCAGAGGACGGCCGGCTTCTGGCCGTCCCAGAGGGTCCACGAGGCGACCTGGCCGGTGGCCCCGGCGGCGAGCGTCGCCGTCCAGCGGCGGTCCATGGCGTCCTTGAAGGTGATGTCCTTGCCCTTCTCCTGGGGCGGCGCGATGGGTTCGGCCGGCAGCCGGCCGAGGAGGAGCGAGGGGAGCGACAGGAGCGGGAACGGCGCCAAGGGCACCCCGGAGATGTCGAATTGCCCCTCGAACTTGCAGAACGTCCGGTTCCGGTGGTCGAGCCAGACCCCGGAGTCCTCGGCGACGTCCAGGCTCCACAGGGCGCGGCCCACCGGGTCGGCGGTCGTCACCTGATAGCGGTCGGGCGCCACGAGCCGCAAGGTGAGCTTGAAGCTCCCCTCCCCCTCCGGCCCGGAGTAGCTCACCCGGTAGAGGCGCTGCGAGTTGTAGGCCGCCGGCGGGATCTGCCAGGGAGTCGCCCCGCCGGCCGGCACCGGGCGCGGCGAACGGTGGAAGAGCGAGCAGCCGCCGAGCGCCAGGGCGAGGAGGAGAAAAAGGGGAGGAACCCCGCCCGCGAGACGCCGGACGGACACGCGACCCCCGCGATACGCCGGGGAGTGGGTTGCGGGCACGGTCGTCGGGTTCTTTTCGGAGAAGGTCAGGGGCGGGGAGTGCTGCTGCCGTCCAAGCCGTCGAGCTTTTTGCGCACCTGCTCGGGGTTGGGATCGCGGAGGGCCAGGGCACGGCGGTACATCTCGCGCGCCTTGTCGCGCTCGCCCAAGGCGACGTAGACGTCCCCCAGGTGCTCGTGGACGGTGGCGTCCTCCGGCACCAGGCGGGTCGCCCGCTCCAGGTAGTCGCGCGCGCGGTCGTATTGGCCGAGCCGGAAGTGGACCCAGCCCAGGGAATCGACATAGGCGCCGTTGTCGGGGTCGAGCGCCACCGCCTTGCGGATCATGGCGAGCGCCTCGTCCAGGTTCTCCCCCTTCTCGGCCCACATGTACCCCAGGTAGTTCAAGACGGCATGGTCGTCGGGGTCGGCCTTCAGCACCTTCCGGAAGGTGGCGACGGCGACGTCGCGCTTGCCCGTCCGCTCGTAGGCGGCGCCCAGCATGAGGCCGGCAGCCGGCAGGTCCGGGTGGCCGGCCAGCACCTGGTTGATCAGGGGAATCGAGTCGGCGAACTGCTCCAGCCGCTGGTAGGTCTGGGCCACGGCGAGGAGGGTCTGCGGGTCCTCCGAGTGGGCGAGGCGGACGAGCTGGCGCCGCGCGTCGCGCTCCTTGCCGGACTTCCACAGCACCTCGGCGCGCTTGGCGGCGATCGCCGGGCTCGGCGCCGGCGCGGAGGAGGCCGGCGGCACGAGGAGGGCCAGGGCCTCGTCGTAGCGCTTGAGCTCGAGGAGGCCGTCGGCCTTGAGCAGCAGGGCCTCGGTGCGGACGTCCCGGTCGTCCACCCGGAGCAAGGGGGTGACCGCCTCGCTCATCTTCTGCCAGTCCTCGGTCGTCGCGTAGAGTTGGGCGAGCTCCAGGGTCGCCTCGCGCGACTCCTTGACCTTGCCGTCCCGGGCGAGGCTCGCCGCCAGGTCCCCGAGGAGCTTCGCGGCCTCGTCCTTCTTCCCCTCCCGGCGGAGCACCCGCGACAGGGTCACCGCGAGGACCAGGTCCTGGGGATCGTTCTCGCGCAGGCGGGAGAGGAGGGTCAGGGCCTCGGGGTTTCGCCCCTGGGCGGTGAGGACGAGCCCCTTCAAGAGCTCCAGGTAGGCGTTGTCGGGCTGCTCCTTGAGCTGGTCGTCGGCGGTCTTCAAGGCGGCATCGAGATCGCCGGTCAAGTAGAGGGCGGAGGCGAGCTGGCGGCGCAGCTGCGGATCCTCGCGGACCCCCTCGGGCGCCGCCAGGAGGGTCGCGAGCGCCGCCCGTTGATCGCCGCGCTGCCCCTCCACCTCGGCCAGGGTGAGCCGCGCCTGGAGCGACTCCGGGTTCTCCGTGAGCACGTCCTTCAACACCCCCTCGGCCTCCGGCTTGCGGTCGGCCTTGATCAGGGCGTCGACCCAGAGGAGAGTCGCGACCTCGTTGTTGGGGCTGTAGCTCACCAGCTCCTTGAAGACGTCCGCCGCCCGCGCCGGCTGGCCCTCCTCCAGGTAGATGCGGCCGAGGGTGACCATGACCTGGAGGTCCGACGGATCCTGCCCGCGGAGCGTCTCGTAGGCCTCCTGGGCCGTCTTGATCGCCTTCGGGTCCTGGTCGGCGAGCGCCAGGTAGATCTCCCCCACCCCGCGGAGCACGTCCGGATTCCCCGGCGCCAGGAGGCGCGCCTGGTTGACCTCCCCGACCGCCCGCCCAAGGTACTCGGAGCGGGTGCTCGGCTGACGCGCGATCGAGCCCAGGCGGCCGAGCAGCTGGGCGCCCTCCAGGCGGACGTAGGGGTCCTGGGGCGCGAGCTTCGCGGCCTCCTCGAAGGCGGCCAGGGCCTCGGGGAACGAGCCCTCGGCGGCGAGCACCTTGCCCAAGGTGAACTGGAAGGCGGCCTGCCCGGCCGGGTCGAGGGTCGGGGCGGGCTGCGGCGCGGTCGGGGCGGGCGAAGCGGGGCGGGCCGGATCGACCGCCTGCGCCGGGAGAGCCTGGAGAGCGGCGGGGACGAGGGCTGAGGCGGCGACGAGCGCGAGAACCGATACCTTCACAGCTTGAGAATACCGATCCCCTGGGTGCTTTACAAGGCGCTGGGCCGCCCCTATAATCTCCCCTCGCCTGGTAAGTAATGTAAAGACAAGAAGTTAGAAACCGATCCGCAGACTTCTGAGCCGGCGCGGAACGATGCGGGAACGCTAGAGAACAGCGGGAAACGACGGGAACGATCGGTCGCAGATGGGTAAGCTCGGACAACTCCTCGTGGCGCGGGGCTGGATCACCGTCCAGCAGCTGACGCGTGCGCTCAAGAATCAGAACGTCGTGGGCGGCAGGCTCGGCACTTGCCTCCTGGAGATGGACGCGATCACCGAGGATCTCCTGCAGAAGGGTCTCTCCGAGCAGCTCGGGGTCCCCGCGGTGCGGGTCGAGGAGCTCCGCGGCATCCCCGAGGAGGTCCAGGAGCTGCTGCCGGCGAAGCTCGCGCGGCGCTGCCGCGCCATCCCCTTCCGCGCCCTGGGCGGCCGGCTCGACGTGGCGATGCTCGACGCCCGAAACCTCGCCTGCCAGGACGAGATCGCCTTCGCCACCGGCAAGCGGGTGCGGGTCCACGTCGGCAACGAGATCCGCATCTTCGAGGCCCTGGAGAAGTACTACGACGAGGAGTGCCCCTCGCGCTTCGCCACCCTCTTAGACCGCCTGAACCGCTCCCGCTACCTGTGGGAAAAGGACATCCAGCCCACCCCCGGGCCGCACCGCGAGGTCTTGGCGCCGCTCGAGGGCGATCCCTTCGCCCGGCCGCCGCGCATGCAGCCGCCGCCGGAGCTGCCGGACGTTCCGGCGCCGACCGCCTCGACGCCGGCCCCGCCGCGCCGGCAGCGGGTCGTCCTGCCGGCGACCGGCCCGAGCTCGATCGCGCCCGCCGTCCGTCCGCCCACCTCCGCCGCGGCGCTCTTCGCGGCCGCCTCGCCCTCTCCGGCCGCCCCGTCGGCGGTGCCGGCCCCGCAGGTGCCGGCGTCCCCAGCCGCCGCGCCGGCGCCGGCTCGCCCGGCGCCGCCCGCTCGACCGCGCTCCCTGCCGCTCTCCGCGGAAGAGCAGGCGCTCCTCCGCGGCTCGGAGGTCCGGCAGCCCACGCCGTCGGCGATGCCGCCAACGCCGCCAACGCCGCCAACGCCGGCAATGCCGGCAATGCCGGCAATGCCGCCGCCGCCGACACCGTCAGCCCCGCAGGCGGCGCCGGCCCCCCTCTCTCCGGCGGCGCCGGCACCGGCCGCATCGCCGATCGAACCGCCCCAAAACCTCGCCGGCGCCCTCACGGCGCTCGCCCTCGTCCGCGACCGCGAGGAGGTCGGCGACCTCCTCCTCGGCTTCCTCGGCACCCGCTACCGGCGGGTGGTGCTCTTCCAGGCCAATCGAGATGGCGTCGCGGCCTGGCGGGCGAAGGGCGCGGGGATCGATCTCAAAGCCTTTTCGAGCTTCTCCGTCGGCTTCGACCGGCCGTCCATCTTCTTGAACCTGCGCGGCGGCAGCGGCCTTCACCTCGGCCCTCTGGCGCCGATGCCCGCCCACCGCGAGCTCGCCGCCACCTGGGGCGGCGAGCTGCCGCGGGATTGCGTGATGATGCCGGTGCGCCTGCGCGAGCGGCTGGTCGCGGTGATCTACGCCGATCGCGCCGAAAGCGGGCCGCCGGGCCTCCACCTGGAGGAGCTGAAGCGCCTGACCGATGCGACCGTCGCCGCCTTCGAACGTTGTATCCTCTTCAAAAAACAGGCAGTACGGGGCGCGTAGGGCGTTCGACTTTCGGTTGACACCTGAAACGACCCGTTGCTAGACTCGCCTCCTTCTCGGAGTACAGATGATCAAGTCTGACATCGTGGACCAAGTCGCGGAAATCACGGAAGTCCCGCGGGTCAAAGCGGCCCAGGCGGTCGACACCATCATCGAGGCGATGAAAAACGCCCTCTGTGATGGCAAGCGCATCGAGCTCCGCGGCTTCGGAGTCTTCCAGGTGCGAGACCGCAAGAAAGGCGTCGGCAGAAACCCCAAGACCGGCGTCGAGGTCGCCATCACCCCCGGCAAAACGGTCCGTTTCAAGCCTGGCAAGGATCTGAAGAACCTCTGAACCGCGACCTGCCGGGCCCGCCGTTCCCCTTACTCGAGCTGCTGCCGCCGCCGCGGCCCGCGGTCTACCAGCCTCCGCCGCCGCCGCGACCGAGCTGGGGGCGCGCCACGGGCCTCCTCTTCCTCACCTTCCTCTCGGTGACGACGATCGGCCCCGTCCTCCTGCGCTCGACCCGCACGGACCTTTCGACCGACCTCTACCCGGCCCTCCTGCCGCAGACGATCTTCACCATCTGGCACGATCCGCAGCTCCTCCTCTCCGGCCTGCAGGTCTCGCTCACCCTTCTCGGCATCCTCTTCGCGCACGAGATGGGCCACTACCTCGTCTGCCGGCACTACGGCATCTCCGCCACGGTCCCCTACTTTCTCCCCTTCCCCATCGGCTTCGGGACCCTCGGCGCCTTCATCCGCATCCGCAGCCCGATCCGCGACAAGCGCGAGCTGTTCGACGTCGGTGTGGCTGGCCCGCTCGCCGGCTTCGTGGCCCTCCTCCCCTTCCTCTTCTATGGCGTGGCGCACTCGACGGTGGGAAGCTTCGTGGAGCTCAACGATGCCGCCAATGCCGTCAATGCCGCTCAGGCGCGGGCGGAGCTCCTCCTCCCCGGCCGCTGCCTGGCGATCGACCTCGTGAACCGGCTCTTCCACGGCCCGCTCCTCCCCGGCCAGACGCTCAACCTCCACCCGGTGGCCTTCGGCGCCTGGTTCGGGCTCCTCGCCACGGCTTTGAACCTCCTGCCTTTGAGCCAGCTCGACGGCGGGCACATCCTCTATGCGGCGCTCGGCAAGTGGCAGCGCCGCCTGGCGAAACCGCTCTGGCTCGCCCTGGCCGCCGCCGGTTTCCTCTGGCCGGGCTGGTGGCTCTGGTGCGTCATCGTGCTCGTCCTCCGCCTCCAGCACCCGCCGGTCGCCAACGAAGACGAGCCGCTCGACCCCGGCCGGAAATGGATCGCCGCCCTGGCGCTCCTCCTCCTCGCCCTCTGCTTCACCCCGGTGCCCATGCGCGAGATCGTGGTGCGCTAGGCTCCGCTCCCCTACAACTCCAAGAGGAACGTCACCGGCCCGTCGTTCACCAGGGCCACCTCCATGTGGGCGCGGAAGCGGCCGGTCTCGACCGGGAAGCCGCGGTCGCGCAGATCTTCGACGAGGGCCTGGACGAGCGGCGCCGCCACCTCCGGCGGAGCGGCGTCGTCGAACGAGGGTCGGCGGCCGCGGGCGAGCGACCCGGCGAGGGTGAATTGGGAAACGACGAGGAAGGCACCGTCGACCGAGCGGGTGTCCAGGTTCATCTTGCCGGAAGCGTCTTCGAAGATGCGGAGGCCGGCGAGCTTCTCAGCCGCCGCGGCGACCTCCTTGACGCCATCCTCACGAGAAATTCCGACGAGCACAAGAATACCGCGGCCGATTTGTCCGACCACCTCGCCGTCGACCGTCACCTGGGCCGCAAGAACCCGCTGCAAGATCAGACGCACTTTTTCCGTCCTTCTATGGAGAAGGGCCTGGCGGTCGTCGCCAGAAGCCCTCGCGCCCCCCCTCCGGCAGGGCCCTCCGGGCCTGATCTTGGCCGGCGGGGGGGTGTGATACCGTAGCTCATCCGAAGAGAATAGGAGATTGGACGCATGGTCAACAAAGTGATCCTGGTGGGCAATTTGGGCCGCGACCCCGAGGTGCGATCGACCCCCTCCGGGCAGCCCGTCGCCAGCTTCACCCTTGCCACGAGCCGCAAGTGGAAGGACAAGGGCGGTCAGCGGCAGGAGCAGACCGAGTGGCACCAGATCGTCGTCTGGGGCCGTCAGGCCGAGGTCGCCGGTCAGTACCTGACGAAGGGCAAGCAGATCTACCTGGAGGGTCGCCTCCAGACCCGCTCCTGGGACGACAAGAACAGCGGCGAGAAGCGCTACCGGACCGAGGTCATCTGCGAGAACTTCCAGATGCTCGGCTCGAAAGGCGGCGGCGGCGGCCCCTCCGAGTACGACGGCCCCGGCGGCTCCGGCGGCCATGGACCGTCGGGCTCGGGCGGTGGTGGTGGCGGGTACGATGAAGGCGGACCGGGCGGCGGTGGCTTCGGCGAGCCCGAGGACGACGACATACCGTTCTAGATCCGAGCCTGGCAACCGAGAAGGTTCCCGCCGCGCCCGGGGTTCGCCCCGGGGCGCGGCTTTTGTTTTATGGGAAGGCGGTCACGAGCTTCACCCAGCTTAGTTTCAGTTGCCACGCCCGATCGACGAGCCGCCCGTCCGCGCTCCAGAGCATTGTCTCCTCTCGCTCCGCCAAGGCCAGGTAGAAAGAGTCATACGCCTTCGCCTGACCGAGGCGTGCAGACCAATGGAGTGCCCGATGGGCGAGATCCTGGTCGAGCATCACGGTCTCGATTCCCAATTGGAAGAGCCTGGCGAGTGCCCGATCGGCAGCCTCATACGTGAGTGTCTTGTCATAGACCGCGTAGGGTCGAGGTAACCTCGGCGACCCAAAGGCCTGGCGCTATTAATCGGACATCCTCTCGATAGGCTTGGGCGAGAAAGCGGTTGGCCGGCTCCGCAGCGGGAACCGGAAGTACGAGGGCGGTTACCAGGCTTGCATCAAGAACGAGACGACTCGATAGCGGCAAGGATCTCTCTGTCCCTCTCCTCTCGCCCAACCCGGATGAGATCTGCGGCATCCATCTCTAGAAGGACTCCTCCGCGCGCCGCCAGAAGTGCCTCGCGGTCTCGCCGCACCTCCTCGAGCTGGGCCAGAAGTCGCTGCCTCTCCTCGGGGCTGCGCCGCCGCTCCTCTCGTGGCCCCAGAGCGTCATGGACGATCTCGCGCACGACCGAAGAGAGGCTGCGGCCCTCACGGCGCGCCAAGTCCGCAAGCCTATCGTAGTCTTCGGGCTCCAGGAGGGTTTGGGTGCGACGCAAGTGCTCTGCCATGGCATTGCCCCTTTGCTCGGGCTAGCTTCATAGTACAACGGGTAGCAATTCCCTCAAACAGGCATCTCGAACTCCGCGCCAACATCCCCGAACACCTTCGCGCCGCCTCCGAGACCTCTTTACGCGTCGCGAAAGTGACTCCGCGGCTCGTGGAGCGCTCTTCGAGCCTCGAAAAACTCCGCTCGCCAGCCTCCGATGGAGCTTCGATCGCCTCCAAACTCCCCGGGAATCCCGGTAAAGGCCGCCCAACCCTCTCCGGACTACACTGGAACGACGATAAAGTACGATGGAGTGCCCTTACTTCAGTTTATCCAGGCTCCCACGGAGTTTTTGGCGCTTCCATGTGAGTTTACCGAGCGCCAAAAATACTTTACGGGCGGTCTATCTCTATTTATCGCGGTCCCGAATCACTTTTGGGCGCCCGCAATTCAGTTTACCCAGTGCCTGTATGGCCCTTTTGCCATGATCTCTGCAAGAGGCGGGAGGGCTACGAGGTCGATTATGACCCGCTCCTTCTCGACCGTGATCCGATCGACGAAGCTCTCGACGACGGCCCGCTTCTCGGGGAGGTCCATCCGGAGCCACTGCTCGGCGAGGTCCCGGGTGCGGTTTACGATGTCGTCCTCCAGGATAATCCGGGCCTTGAGGAGGTCGATCTCGCCCTGGAGGCTCGCCATCTCTCCCGCGAGGCCCTCCAGGCGCTCTTCGAGCGGCCGGTGGCGTTCGCGGAATCCCTCGACCGTGAGGGCATCCTCCTGGTAGAGGCGGTAGAGCTTGTCGGCTTCTTTGACGAGCCGTTCCCGCTCCCGGAAGAGGGCCGCGAGGAGTTCTTCTTTCTCACTCCGGAGTCCCGCTCCCTGGGTCAGGTAGGCCGTGATGGCTTCCGGAGAGAGGGTGAACGCTTCGAGTTCGTGCTGGAAGACCTGATCGAGGTCCACGATCGGAATCTTCGTGCGGCACTTCATGCAGACATACTTCGGGGTGTTCGAGCGCACATACATCTTCTCGCCGCAGGCGCAGTACACGTAGCCGGCGAAGGCATAGACGGCCCGCTTCGCCATGGGCTTCCTCGCAGCTTTGCGCCGCCGGAGGATCTCGTTGCACTCCTCCCAGAGTTCCTCGGAGACGATCGCGGGGCAGGCGACCCAGACCCACTCGGACTCGGGCTTTACGACCCGCTTGCCCTTCACCATCTTCGTGTAGTTCGCGCGGCGGATACCCTTCGGGGTCGTGTCCCGTAGGAGCTGCTCCACGGTCATCGCCTTGAATGGCTTGCCCTTCCTGCCCCGGTAGCCCGCCTGGTTCAGGATCGCGGCGACGGTCCGGAGACGCTTGTGCTCCCGGAAGAGTTCGTAGATCTGGCGCCGGACGGGGGCCTCCTCGGGATTTACGACGAGCTGCTTCTCGTGCCAGCGGTATCCGAGAGACGCTGCGCCGATCGGCTTGCCGAGTTTCGCCCGTATGGGGACGGAGGCCGCGACCCGGGAGGCGATCTCCTCGCGCTCCCATTCGGCCATCGCGGCGATCATGGTGTAGAAGAGGCGGCCGTGCGGAGTCGAGGTATCGATCGACTCCTGGAGGGAGACGAGATCGGCCTCCTCTTCCCGGAAATACTCCGAAAAGTCGAGGAGTTCCTTCGTGTTCCGCGCGAGGCGGGCGAGCTTCGAGAAGATGAGGCCCGTGATGCGCTTGCGGCGCACGTCCGCCATCATGCGCCGCGTCTCCGGGTGGTCCATGACGGATTTGCCGGAGACGCCTTCCAAGTGGTAGACCTCGGCGACCTTCCAGCCGCGGGACTCGGCATAACTTTTCGCGCGCAGTTCGTGATGCTGCGGGCTCTCGCCCAGGGCCTGCTCCTCGGTCGAGACCCGAATCCAGATGCCGACAGGCTTTACCTCCGGCGGTTCACGCTTCATGGGGTTTCCTCCCTGGAAAGACTTGAGGTGGATTGCGAAAGGACTTTCACCATGATGGGGGCCGCACCTCCCGGAGAAAAGGCGGCGGCCTCCACCCCCTTGGCCGCTACGGCTTCTCGCCGCCCTTCAGGCGCCGCACGCTCTTCGCGATGACCTCGGAGAGCGCCCGATAGCGGGCGCTCTCCTCGCCCGCATCCGCCGTCCGCCGCCGAACCGTCACCTTGTATCCGCCGACCACGGTCTCCGTGACTTTGGGGCGAAGCGACAGCATCGCGAAGAGTTCTTCCGGGGAGACGAGATGAACGCGCGCGAGGTCGGACTCCGAAAGCTTCGCTTTCAATGCGGCTTGGATCTTCGCGAGGCGCGGGCGCTTCATGGCGAGGATCGCGACCTCATGGAACCCGGCTTCGAGGCACTTCAGGGTGTTCTGGACCTCCTGTTCCACGGTTGAGGTCACGGAGATCTCGCAGGCCAAGGAGAAGTCATCGCTCCGGAGCGCCACGTCCGCCCTGCCTCCTCCGGGGAGCGGCTCCTCGACCGTAGCCCGGTAGCCGTGGGACTCGCCCCAGCGCTTCACGAGATCCTGGAGGTACTGGTGCTCGGGGCCGCCGCGCCCGAGGGGCGGGGGCTCAGGCGAACGCCTTTTTCTCGTCGCCACAGCGGATGGCGGAGAGGTGGGGCGCTCTTCCGGTTCCCGGGACGGCGCGGGTGGCAGAGGAGCTTCCGTTGCCATGCGCGGCGCCACCGCTTCTCGCGCTTTCGTTTCCACGGGCTCGACCCGGACGGCATACCGCTCCCGTGAATACTGGACAATCGCCTCCCGGCGCTCGATCGCGACCTCAGGGGGCACCGGAGGCAGAAGCCGTGTCCGGAGATTCACGTCTCCGGTCGCGTTCTCGATCCGGACTACGGCCTCGCCCACCCGGAGCCCCAGGAGATCGGCGGCGCCGAAGAAGGAGAGGCCCTCGGCGAGTGCCTTGGCGTCGCGCTCGCCGACCCGGAAGACCACCCGCGTCCCCGCGTTCGCCATAAGCGCCGAGGCGACCTCCGGCGACTTGGCTTCGAGCTGGCGGAGATCCTGGTGCGCGAGGGTGAGCCCCAGGCCATACTTCCGGCCGCCGGAGAGAAGGAGGGCCATGGACGGGGTCGCGACCTCCTGGCACTCATCGGCATAGAGGAAGAAGGGGCGCCGCTCCTCCCGCCTCACCTCCTGACGGCTCATTGCCACCTGATGGAACTTCGAGACGAGGAGGCTCCCGAGGAGCGCGGCATTCTCCTCGCCGATCGCCCCTTGCGAGAGCCGTGCGAGGAAGATCTGCCCCCGGTCCATGACGGCGCGGAGGTCGAGCCGACTCTCCCTGGCGCCCACTATCGCGCGCACCGTCTGGCTTCGGAGGAACCCGTCGAGGCGCGTGAGGATGGCGCCCACGCTCTTTCCCGCCGCAAGAGCGAACTCATGTCGGAAGTATGAGAGCAGGTATGGGTCCTCTACGGCGGAGAGGAGCTTCTCCCGGGCCGCGCGATCCACAAGGAACTCCCGGAGGTCGAGGAGGGTGGCACCGGGCGAGTCGAGGAGGACGAGGACCGCGTTCCCGAGAACCGAGGTCATCTGGTCGCCCCACGATGTTGAGAATCTTCGAAAAACACCTACGAGGTCGGAAGCGAGGAGAGTGCGTTCGAGTTCCGAGTGGGCTTCGAGGATGTTCCAGGCAAGGGGCGCGCCCGTGTCCGCCGGATCGAAGAGGATGGCATCCTCCAGGCGCTCCTCGGGGATGCGGCCGAGGAGTTCGTCCACGAGATCGCCGTGGGGGTCGAGAACGGCGACGCCCCGGCCGGCGGCTATGTCCTGCGAGATGAGGTCGAGGAGGAGGGTGGATTTGCCGGTCCCGGAGCCGCCCACGATCTGGAGGTGCCGGAGCCGGAGTTCCTCGGGGAGGCGGACAGGGATCGTCCTCCCATGATGCAGGTTCTCTCCGAGGAGGATGCCGTCCGCGAGCATCGGCGCCGCTTTTGTCCTCCGCACCTCGCGGACGAGCTTCGGGATCTTGACCGAAGCGCTCGGGAGATGCGCGAGCCCCGTTAGTTCATCGAGCCCGAGGAGCATGCCCGGCCGCCGGCTCGTGCGGGAAAAGATCTCTGCCTCCGCCTCCCTTCCTTCCTCGGAGGCCAGGGGCAGGAGTTCGTTCCCGTGGGGGTCCCCGAAGTGCGCGAGCCCTCCGGCCAGATCGCGGATGATCCTCCAGGCGCCGCGAGGGGTGCTGCTTCTCGCGGCGAGGCGAATGCACGCCGCATACAAAGGTCGGGAGATCTTTTCGCCGGCCAGCTTCGTGAGTTCCGGGTAGTCCGAGAAGAAGGGACCGCCGCCGGGCGAGACGACTGCTTGCATGACACTCTCGGCCCACGGCTCCCTCACCCGCTCGAAGAGCACTTGGACGAGGGCCGCTTCCCCGACTTCGAGCTCGGCCATGGCTCCGAAGAGCGCAAGGAGGGGATCGGGATCGAGGGAGCGGAAAGAGGCGAGGGGCAGCATGAACTCGCGGGCGAGGCCGAAGTGGAGGAGGACGGTCTCGCCGCGTTCCCTCAGCCATGCATGTTCGAGCTTCTCCGCATCGTTCGAGACTGAGACCTCCGGGAAGAAGGCCCGGAGCTGGCTTCTAAGGAGTCCCGCATCCGCCCGGCGGGAGACAAGCTCCACCCGGATCTCTTCGGGCAGGCCCAGGATCTCGAAGGCGAGCGGCAGCTCGCCGCCCGAGAGCGAGAGGAGGAGGCGCTCGGCATTCTCGGCCTTGACCGCTTCGCCCGAGGGCAGGGAGACCACGCACTCCACAAGCTCGCCCTCCGCCTCAAAGGGCAGGGGCTCGGGCTCCTCGATCTCCGGGACTTCCGCCGGCTTCCGGGGCGGCGCGAAGAGGCGGCTGAGGAAGGTCTCCCGGCGGCCGTCGTCTTCGGCGGGCGGCAGGGAGTATCCGGCGAAGGGTCGGAAGGGCGGTTCCAGCCTCACCGCGTACGGGTACTCCTGCCAGCCCCGGCCCCGGAGTTCGAAGGCGTAGAACTGCTCCGTGAGGCGCTCGGGGAGCGTGGGTCTCGCCATCGCCTGGAGCCGGCCCTCAGGTCTCCTTGCCGGACTTGAAGGTGATCCGGCGCGCCTCCTCGGGGAGACCGCGGACCCCCTGCGCCGAGGTTACCGTATCGATCGCCTCGACCACGGCCTTATGGACCGAATCTCTGAAAACGATAGCCGTATCTTCATTAAAGTATGTGTCCGGGCGGAAGAAGAAGCGATAGATGAAGCCCGTGATGGGCATGGAGAGCACCGTGGGCTCCAACCCTGTGTCGCGGTACCGGACGTAGGCGCCAAGGGCGAAGGGGCCGCCGAAAAGCAGCGTGGGCGCCAAGATCACGACGATGCAACTGTCGGCAAGCTTGGCAAGGACCATGAATACGAAGCCGCCCGCGAGGAAGCACCCGAAGAGAAAGACGAGATCAAGAAGCACCTGGGGAATCCTCGCGAGCCACCAGGAGAAGAAGTACCCGGTGCCGAAGGGCGCGGCGCAGATATCGAAATTGAGGTGCTCGCGGCTCACCCGCAGGTAGATACGCTTTCCGGAGCCTACGCCGCTTTCCTTCCACTCCGCGACCGAGATCCTTAGGTCCGGTATCTCGCGGCGGGCGATATTGGCCTTCACGAGTTCGTAGAAGTCGAGGGAGGAGGTCGCGAAGCCCTCGATCAGGGTGTGCCAGTGGCCCTCGACGTGGGGTTGCTTGAGCATGATGGCTCACCTTTCCCGACGAGCTGAGCGCCTTCACCTTACGGCTGCACCGTGAAATGTGTATCGACACTCGCGGGCTGTCCGTTCGGCTGACTGATGTTCGTGACGCGCAGGGTATAGGTCCCTGCGGTGGGGACCGTAAATACGCCCACCGTAACCTGGTTCCAGGGGATCGGCGTCGAGGGGTAGACGTCCCTTTCGAGCGATTGGTTTGGCTCGACGACGAGATACGTCGTGGAATAAACAAGGCCCGCTCCGTTGACCACAAGCTCGCAGCTCACGTTCGCTCTACACGGTTGGCTGGTATTGTTTATGACCGCAGTTACGGCACTCACGGTCGGCGGCGGATCGAAGATGGTGAAGTTGATGCTACTCGTGGCGAATGAGGCGTAGGGCTGGATCACTTTCAGGGCATAGGTCGTCTCGCCATAAGCACCGCCTCCGAGACTCGTCGCGAACGCCCCTCCGGGCACCGGATAAAGATTGAAGGTCACGGTGGTTGGGCTCACATAGGTAGTCGGAGCGATGCCGGTGGCAAGCCCCAGCATCGAGTTATTGCGGAGGCTCGCGCCGTGGACGGTAATAGTATGGTCTTGCCCGTCCACGATCACGGAGGGAGGCTCGGCGTCGGTGAGCTGCGGTAAGGGGTAATAGGAGACGAGACAGAGATTCGTTGTCGCGGACTGGCCTGCGGCATCCGTGACCTGGACCGAGAAGTATCTTGTGGGGTAGTTCGTGCCTACCCATATGGCGCCTCCGTCAGTCGCTCCGGTCGGGCAGTCGTTCGTGAGGGTTGGTGTTCCTGACAGGACGCCGGAAGGCGAGAGTTGGATTCCCGGATCGGGAGAGGCACCGACAAAGGACCAGCGATACCCAGGAGTACCCCCGCTTACCCCGAGCGGCGTTGAATACGCCGAGCCGATAGTTGCGAGAGGCAGCCTTACCGTTTGGATCGTGGGCGGCGTGCCGGTGTTGATGATGATCGTCGCTCCTTGGGACGTGGTATCTCCGAGCGAGTCTCTGACCGCGACGGTAAAGGAAAAAGTGCCGCCTTGGGTCGGCGTGCCCGAGATAAGGAGGGCGCAGGTGGACGAAGTGCATCCGGCCGGCTTCTGGGCCACAAGACCAGGCGGCAGAGGGCCCTGCGAGATGGACCAGGTATATCCGCTCAGGCTGCCGCCCTGCGCCGCAAAGATGAACTGGTAGCTCAAACCGAGCGTTCCCGCGGGCGGATTGGGGGGCGTGTGTCCCGATGAGTCGGTAACGATGAGCGCGTTCACGACCACCCAAAGCACAGTCGGCAGTGAGGCAGATTCCCCGAGCGAATCCGCGACGGTGATCTCCGCTTGAAAATTGCCCGGCTGAGTGGGAGTGCCGAATAGGAATCCTCCCGCCGGATCGATCTGAAGACCCGGAGGTAAGCCTGTTGCCTGCCAGGAGTACGGGGTCTGTCCGCCTTCCGCCAAGTAGGTGATCGAGTTCGGCCGCGTGTATGGCGCACCGATCGAAAATACGAAGCTGCTCGGGGCATTGGAAGTGATGGTGGGGCCAGGCGTCTGCTGGACGTACAGCGAGAACCTCCGGCTCGTGGAGTTGCCGCCGGAATCCCGGACGCTGACTGTGACATCGCTCGAAATGCCGGCCTGCGTCGGCGTGCCGCTTATAACGCCGGTCTGGGTATTCAGGGTGAGTCCGACAGGGAGGCTGCCGGCCTGTAGGCTCCAGAGATACCCGGTGCCGCTTCCTCCCGCAGCGACGAGTTGCACCGCGTAGGTCTGATTGGGGGCTGCATCCGGCAAAGAAGTGGTCAGGATCGAAAGCGGGCTGGGCGCCGACTGGACGTACTCGACGGTGACCGCGTGAGCTGACGCTGGCATGAGGAGGTCGTTCGTGTCTGAGGTGCTGCCGTCGTTTTGGGTGCCAGCCCAACTTCCGACGGTCCATCCGTCCGCCGGCGTGGCGGTGAGCTGGATCTCCGTACCTGGCATGTATTCGCCGGGGGCGCAGGGGTCACTCCCCGGCGGCGTCGCGGTCGGCACAGTACCGCCCGCCAGGTTGTTTGCGGCGAGGGTGAGCGGGAAGCAGCCACTTGGGCTCCCGCCCACCGTTACCTGCACGCGCTTCTCCACCGCGCCGTTCCCCTGTTCGGCGATGACCTTCGCCGTGTATATTCCGGGATTCTTGTACAGATAATCGCAGATCCCGGGGGCTCTCATTTGAGTCCGCAATACCGTATCTTGCTTATAGTCCCAGGGCTGCGTGATGTTCGTGCCTTGATCCGGCCGGTCGCAATAGAAGGTATAGTTGATGGTCTCGTTCGGGGCACCAGTCACATTGGCCTGCAACGTGACGCCGTTCAAGGGCGCAGGGCCGCTGCTTGGCGTGGCTGTGAGGCTAACTGCCAGGCTTGAGGTTCCAGAACAGGAACCCCGCGCCTCACTAAGATCGCAGAGTCCAAGGCTCGGTGGGGGCGGGGGCAATCTGCAATCAGGTTGCTGCTTGAGAGGTCCAGACGATATCCAGCACAGGTTAGATCGCGAGTTTGTCATGCTTTTCATATTGGGCCTTCTCGCTGCAATATCGTGCAGATTGAGAGTATCCTCAGCAAGCCAGTAACGCCACTCATATGTCGCGCCACCCATGACCTCCGACCATACATAGAATGGCCTGCTTACCGGCAGCTTAGCATTTCTGAGATTCGGCTGCGTCCAAAACGTTTGGCCTATCGGCTGCGCGACAGTTCGGTCGGGATTGACATAAATACAGTCGAAAGTTTTTCCTGCACGGCTACACCTCCGAAGCACTCCACCACCATACTGATCGACATTCGCATACTGAATAGTGCCTCCCCGCGCGAATATATTCAGTATGGCCGTGAACGCGCTGGAGCAAGTCGAAAAATGTGGGCCGCAGGAGGCAGACCAAGGCGCAAACATATTTTGTGGCGAGTTATTGGGGCTGCCTCCAGATCGGGGGCAGTATCTGGTAATAAAACCTTGCGCCACACTGACTGTGGCTTGCTGAGCGTCGAATCTGACCACGCGTGCGTCGCTTCCTATGCCTCCGTCGTCAAGTTGCCAGGTTCCAATCCCCGGATGCCAGACCGCGCCCGACTTGGTCTGTTCAGGTGGCAGTAAATCTGTTCCAGCAGGGTCATCAAACCGACTAAGGGTCATAGGAGACGGTGCGACATCATACTCGGGCTGCCCATTCGAATTGGCACCACTGGCCTCACCCCAGGTGGGAGCTAGAAGATAAGCCTTTAGCATGTTTGCTGTCAGGCCACAATCACGCTGAGGTTGGACCAGGCTAGCCTGTTGGTTAATGTAGGAAAATGGGGTGTCACCGAAGGTATAGTTGACAGCGTGGCTCGCCCGCGACGCAACAGCCAGAGCAAGAAAGAAAGCGACTTTGATTGTCTTCACCGTGACGTCCCCCAGATCGCGAGGTTAGCAGCATGCCTAACGGTCGTTGCTAAATTCGAGTCCGTTGTGTAGAACAAGAAGCCTGTGTTTTCGCCGGCTGCAAGGTCCATCTGATTCGTTGGATAGAGATAGGGATTCAGGGTCGTTGAAGCCACGTATAGAACACGATTGCCGCTATCAAGCCAGGCTACTACAACGCTTGTGTCTCGATAGGAAGTAGTTGATTTATTTGTTACCGAACCGTACAGCTTGTATGCGTAGCCGTCGACAGGAGATGCTGCGTTGTACCAGATATTAAAGTCGAACTGCCGCGCTGGCGACGGTGCAATCGTTGAGTCCACATGCCATTCGACGGAAACAACCTTATTCGCCCCGACTGGTGCTGCGATCACGAAGGGACCTGGTTCGCCAGCCCTCAGAGTGTCGATTGGCAGGGTAGCAGTCGCTGTACCTATCAGTTCGCCCTGAGGTCCCAGGAGTCGAGCTGAAACGCCACGAATCTGCATAGGACAACGCGTTTGATTGCGAATCATACCGGCGGCCTTCCAAGTTGAAGCGGGCCAAGTGTATACAGAGCTGTTGAGAACGACCACTCGGCCATCGAGGTGCGTCGTGTTGTAATATGGACCTTCGTATCCATATAAGTCCTTGAAGCCATCGGGGCTAGGCGATAACTCGCCGGGAAGAGGCCCTTCCGGTACGAGCGAAGTGTCTGACGAGGCCAATGGCGGGGCCGGAGGCTCACTCGGGATGAGCGGGAGTAGGGCTCTCGCCTCGGTAGCGGAGGATGAGGACTCCTCTGCCACGAGCGGCGTCAGGCACGAAGGTGAGAGGGAGGGAGGGGAGTTTTTCTGCTGCGCGAAGAGGCCCGAGGAAGCCACGATAAGCAGCCCCACGAAGAGAAGCCACGGTAGGATAGATCGACGTTGAGTAGAAGTGTTCATAGATGTCTGTTCGCACTCCTCTTTAGAGCAACGAAAGTTTTATAATAATGCGCTTTTATTCTGTGTCCCCGCGCATGCGATGTCAAATGCGAAAGGACGTTGAGGCCTATCTTACGGAATTTCCACTTATCGCGAACGGCACCACTAGTTATGTACCTCTTGCGTCCTCAGCTTTGGACCTTAGAGCCACAGTGCCAAGGTCTCACTGCCTCTCTCCTCCCTGACTTACCTTATTCTGTGGATCAAGCCTGTAAGCCGTCAAAGGTGCCTAATTTTTGCGCAACTCTGCTCTTGGGCATTGAGGCAAGGGACAGAGAGAAGCCGTCCAGAATGAACAGATTTGAGGAAATCTGCTGGTGGAGTTGCGGAGTTGCTTAGCGCTGAGATGAGGGCGATTTGAGCCGCACCAGCTTGCTAAGGGTAGTGCGAGTCCGGTGCAGCAGCTTTGCCGTCTTCTTCTTGTTACCGCGCGTGAGGGCAAGGACGCGCTCGGCTTCCGCCGCATCGAGATCATCAAGGTTCTGAATTGGCCTGAAAAGCTGCGTACCAAGGAAACGCAGCAGGTCTTTCCGCCAGCCCTCCTGGGCCAGGGATTCCTCGGCGAACTTCGCCCCAAGGAACCAGGAGTCTCGCCCGGCGATAAGGAGCCGTCCTGCCCGTTTCAGGATCGCCTGGTTGGCCCCGACTCCGGCGGCCAAGGAGTCGAAGAGCTTCATGTCCCCGGGGAGGCACCGCCCCTCGCTTTCCCATGGGCGGAGCTTGCCGCGCAGGCGCCGGTCGAAGGTCGCAATCGCCTCCGCGCCAAGCGTCGCTTTGATCCTGAGGAGGAGATCGGCCCGCTGCCCGGGAACTCCGGCCCCTCTCTCCGCGACATGGTAGGCAAGGGCGAGGGCGGCCGCGTCGGGCGAAAGGCTTCTAGGATCTTTCCCCGGCTCCACGGCTGCGGTGCGCAGGGGCAGAGAGGCCCGCTCTTCCGAGGAATGCACGAGAGCCGCGAGCGCCTTTGCGGAGGAGGAGACCTCTTCGACCTCAATCCATGCCATGCCGATCTGAACCCGGAGCCCGGGCGTGAGAATGGCGCGCTCCACCTGGCCGCCGCCGACGAAGAGCTTGTTTCTCGAACTCTGGTCGATGATCTCGACTCCCTCAGAGCACCTCCGGAGAAGCGCGTGCTGGCGGGAGACTCCCTTGACCCGCAAAACGATGTCGTTTTGAGGGGCGCTCCCGAGGCGAACTTCGCCCTCGGGAAGGGGGAAGACCTGCTCCTCGTAGCCATGGGAGACCAGAATGCGAAGCATGGGCGACTCCTTTTATGGGCCGAGGGACCGGCCGGCTGGCTTCAGTGGCTTGACCGCTCCTCCGAGGCGTCGGGCGCGCTCTTCGAGGAGCGCCTCATGGCCACGCGCGATGATGCTCCGGGTCTTTTCGAGCTGCACAACTTCCAGCGCGGCTTGCGCGGCCTCCGCGGCTTCCGCTTTGCGCCCCAGGCGGGCGAGAAGTTCAGCCCGCAAGGAGAGCGCCTCCGCCCCCGTCTCCGGCCGTTCGGCAAGGAACCGATCCACCCGTCCGAGGAGAGCCTGCGGTTCAGCATCGTCCGCGAAGGCGAACTCCAGCGCCCAATAGCGATCGAGATCCGTCCAGTTAGGTCCCACTCCGGCCGGGTCCGCCGCAGGGCGCTCACCGGCGCGCCACCGGACGTATTCGCGAAAAAGCCAAAGGTGCGGGTGCCAGGCAGGATATTCGGCGCCGAAGCGGTCTACCGCCGCGAGGGCCTCCGCATACCGCTTCGCCTCGACGAGGGCCAAGACCTCGCCCTTCAGGAACTCGTGCTTGCTTTTCCCGGCGCCCATCGAGGAGTCCCGGCCCATGCCCCGCTCATACCAGGCGACGGCCCGGGAGAGGTCGCCCGCGAGATGGAAAGCGACCGCCGCGTCGTAGGCAACCTCCGGGGCGTCCTCGGCCTTTCCGACGAGGGATGAAAACCGCGCCTCTGCCTCCGGGATCTTGCCCTCCGCGGCGAGAATTTTGGCCTCCACGCGCTCGGCATACTGCCCGAGCCACGTCTCTTGCCCGCTCTTAGCGGACGTGAGCGCGGCATGCGCCTCGGCCGTGGCGAGATCGTACGCTCCCGCCCGGCGCAGGCGCTCGGCCTCCCGCAGATGCTCATAAGTCTCCCGCCGGAGACCTTCCCTCACCGCAGGCGGCGGGGCACCGCGCTCTCCCACCGGAAATCCGTCGAACCCAAGAGTCCACGTCTTTCCGGTGAGATAGTGCAGGGTGAGCCGCCTCCGGCGCTCGTCGATCGTAAGGAAAGAAAAGCTGTCGAAGTGCCCCCGCGGCACGATGGCGTACCAGAGGAGAGAGCGCTCATCGGCCGGTTGATCCATGACGTCCGGCGCGGCGGTGGAGATCAGCGCCGCCCAGTTGGTCTCTGTCCCGGGCCACGGATCGAGTTTCACCGCCGCGACGGCGTTCACCCAATTCCAGCCGTTGTTCACTCCGCCGAAGAGGAGCTCGGGAACACCGTCGCCGTCCAGATCCACCGCTCCCTGGAACGTCTGGCCTCCCCGCGCATAGAAGATGATCCGGGCGCGGTCGAGGCGGGGCGCATAGAGGACGGTGTACGAGGGTGCTTCCGGGACGTGGGTATAGCTTACGAGCACCTCGTCCGTGCCGTCATGCAAGAGATCGACGGCTTTGAGGGAGGAGAAGGCGAAGCGGGGAGGATCGTTCGGAAAGAGGCCCTCGCCTGTCGGGAGCTTCTTCTGCTTTACGATCCGTCCGGTTCCCGGATCGAGGAAGGAGAGCGTGGAGACCGCCTCCGGCGACCAATTCTGCGGCGGCGCCAGCACGATCGCCAGGAGGCGGGGGCCGTCAGGGGTAAGTCGCGCGAGCGCCCCTTTGTTCGCGATATCGGGATCGACCCCTCGCTTTGTCCAGAGCCGCTCGCCGGCCGTGTCGAGAGCCGCGATGCCTTCGTCACCCAAAGGCACGAGGCGAGAGAACTTCGTCCCGGGCGCCTCGGTCACGAGTACTCCCGCCTGCGGCAGGAAAAGGAGGAGGATGGCCGCAGTGCGGAAGAGCCTCCGCCGCAATCCGTAACGGGGAGGGCGGCGATGCCGTCGCAGGCTTCGGAGCACCGCCTCTGCCTGCGGGTAGCGGTCGGCGGGACGCACCTCAAGAAGGCGCGCGACGACTGCGGCGAGCCAGCGGGGCACGTCCGCCCTCACCGTTCGCAGATCCGGCGCCCTCTGGAGAGGAGCAAGCTGCCGCCCGAGGTCGGAGACGGCCTCCTGCGGCAGCTTCCCGGCCAGCATCTCGAAGAGCACGACGCCCAGGCTATAGAGGTCGCTTCGCGGGGTAACGTCGCGCAAGAGGGTCTGCTCCGGCGAGCGGTAACCGGCAGTCCCGAGGACGGTACCGAGCGAGGTGAGCCTGTTCTCTTCGGGAGCGAGATAGCGGGCGAGCCCGAAGTCCCCGAGTTTCACCTCGCCCGTCTCAGTAAAGAGGATGTTCCCCGGGGTCACGTCCCGATGGACGGCTCTCCTCGCATGGAGCGCGGAGAGACCCTGGAGCACGCCCGTCGCGATCCTGACCGCTTCAAGAACCGGGAGCGGCCCATGGTCGAGACGCTCGCGGAGCGATCCGCCCCGGACGAGTTCCATCGTGAGAAAGATGTCTTCGCTCGTCTTCCCGAGATCGAAAACCCGGACGAGATGAGAGTCAAGGCTCTGCCGCGCGATCTCGACTTCCCGGGCAAGCCGGACGAGCGCCCGCCCGGGCTCGCGCTCCGGGTGGACGACTTTGAGAGCCACTTCGATTGTCACGAGGCGGTCATAGACACGATAGACGTTCGCGAAGCCGCCGCGCCCGAGGTGTTCCCGGATTTCGTAGCGGTCGCCAACCACGTGGCCGGGCAGCCATTCCCCCCGCCCTCTCCGGGGAGGAGGTTCAGGTCCGACGCTTGCGGTCTCCTCGGGATCAGACACGCCTATTCCCATACCGGCAGCCTACGGGTCTTGATCCTACATCCTTCCAGGCGTCCTCATGAAAGCTTTCGTTACCTACGGGTCTACCGTTCCCGCGTTTGCATGGTCTGCGGACCCCTGTCCTCCTCCCACTCTCAATTGACCAGCAAGGTCTGTTTCCTTAGACTCCGCGCATCGTGACGAATGCGACTGACCTTCACTGCGCTGGCGCAGAGGAGGCTAAGCGCCCATAGTCAATATTTGAAGAAATACTGCGAAAATCTCAGGCCGCCGAGCGAACGTACAATCCTGGAGGTGCAAGAGCTTTATGAAAGCCTCGCTTTTCCTTGGCACGCTCGTCCTTGCGCTCGCGCTCCAGGCGGCGCCCCCGGTCTCAGCTCAGGGCACGACTGGCCGCCTCGTCGGTACCGTGAAGGACGAAGGGGGAAGCGTCCTCTCCGGTGTGGTGGTCGCGATCACTTCGCCCTCCCTCATTGGCGGTCCGCAGAGGACCCAAACGAGACCCGATGGCACCTTCTCTTTCGCTTACCTCCCTCCCGGCACCTATGAGGTGCATTTCGAACTCGCGGGTTTCGAGACGACGGAGTTCACGGCGGTCGTAGTGTTGCTCGACCGCGCGACCGAAGTCCTCGCGACGCTCGCACCCGGCCGGATCGCCGAGTCAATCACGGTCACGACCGCCCCACCCGTCGTCGATGTGAGTCGCGCCGGGATGAGCAGTGTCTACTCGGGCGAATACCTTGACCGCACGTCGGTCGGCACGCAGAGCCGCAGCTACCTCTCAGTCGTCGGCCGCGCGGCAGGCGCCGACAACGGCACGGGCGACCCGCGCATCTTCGGCTCGACCTTTGGCGAGAACGCCTACTACATCGACGGCCTCGAAACCACGGACCCCGTCACCGCGACCTTCTCCGCCAACGTAAATTTCGACGCCATCGCGGAAATCTCATTTCAGACGGCCGGCTTCGCCGCCGAGTTCGGCCACGCCTCGGGAGGCGTCATAAACGTCGTCACGAAGTCCGGCGGAAACCGGTTCTCCGGAACGCTCGACGCGCGGTACAACGCGAGCCAATTCAATGAAAACGGCGCCCACTTCAATCGCGACGCGAACGAGACCGATTTTCTGAAGCCCACCGCGACGCTTGGCGGGCCGATCGTGCGCGACCGGCTATGGTTTTTCGGCGCGCTCGATCTCATTCAAAGCAAGTCGACGCCGACCGGCTCGGTGATTACGAAGACCACCCGAGGCCAAAACGATCTTTTGAAACTGAACTGGCAAGTCGCTTCGGGCTGGCACGCGGTCCTCAAATACGCCGCCGATCCTTCAGAGATCCATAACTACAACGCCGGCCTCTTCGTCGAACCGGCCGCGGCGGCGATCCAAGAGCAGGGCGGCCCGATCCGCCAGGCCGAGGCATCGGGTATTCTCGGGCCGAGTCTTCTCGCGGAGCTTCTCTTCGGCTCGAAGCACGATCCGATAAACCGCTTTCCGCAGAGCGGCGACTTCTCGACTCCCGGTGTTGCCGATCAGGCGACCGGTGTCTCCTCGGTGAACTACCCGAATGTCCAGTTCTCTGATCGGGACCGCGACGAGGCAGCGGCAAGTCTCGGCGGCTTCCTTGCGGAGTTCGGGGGGAGCCACGACTGGAAGCTCGGCCTTGGAAGGAGCAATCTGCGCTTCCGCATCGAAAACGACCTTGCGGGCGGCGCGACATATCAAGACTTCAACGGGCCGATCGACAAGGGTGCGTCTCTCATGCTCCAGGAGCCCCTCGGCTTCGCGCGGTTTTCGGGCACGCTCGACTCCGCCTATATGCAGGATGCCTGGCGGCCGCTCGCGCCCCTCACACTCCAGCTTGGCGTGCGCTACGACGAGGTCCGCTTCCGAAACGATGCCGGGGTAGAGATCGCCGACCAGCATGTGCTCCAGCCGCGTTTGGGCTTTGCGCTGGATCTCACGGGCGACGCGAAGACCGCGCTCCGCGGGAGCTACGGCGTCTTCATGTCGCCGAACGGACTGACGTTGCCGTTTTATACCCGGACGAACAGCGCCCCGGTCTTCTCCTACCGGCCGTGCTCGGCCTTCTTCCCGACTGCGGCCGCATGTCGGGCAGGCGGACCCTTCGGCCCGGCGGGCTACCTCGCGAGCGATCCGCTGCGCCGCGATCCCTTGGGCTACTTTGAATATAACGAGATGGGATCATCCCCTGAGATCATCGAGCCCGGATTGAAGCCTTTGACCACGACCGAGTACACGGTGGGCATCGAGCGTGAGCTTCTGAACCGTACCTCGGTCGAGCTGTCATACATCCACAAAAAGGCTAATCATATCTTCGAGGATACCTGCTCGGAGAACGTCCCGAACCCGACCCCCGATCCGAACGGCACAAACTGCTCGGCCTTCGAGGTCGCGAACCTGCCGGCTGCGAAACGCGACTACGAGGGCGTGCTCCTTTCGATGCTCAGCCATCCCGCAGAGTGGCTTGATTTCCGTGCCTCCTACGTCTACTCCACGTCCCGCGGCAGCATCGAGTACACCCAGAACGCCGGACCCGACTTCGACGTCTATCCGGCCCTCTTCGTGAACCGTGATGGCTATCTCTCCGACGACCGCCGCCACCGCGTTCGGCTGGACGGCTACGTGCGCCTGCCGCACGACTGGAGTCTCGGCATCCAAAGCGACTACTCCTCACCTTTTCCGTATAGCAAGGCGACGCCGGCCTTGGGCAACGTAGAGTATCTCGCGCCGCGCGGCAGCTTCCGAGCGAGCAGCACCTACAACGCCAACGTCGAGATCCGCAAGGGGTTCGTGGTCGGCACGGTGAATAGCTCGCTCATCGGCACCGTCCTGAACGTCCTTGGCACCGAGCAAGTCACGGGCGTCTGCGAGACCGCCTCGGGTTGCGGCACGATTCCCTGGGGCGGCGCGACGGGCTTCACCCAACCGCGCAGCTACGAGGTCGGGGTGCGCTTCACTTTTTAGGGACGAGCGCCGAGGGCGAAGGCTTCCTTCCCAGGCTGGCGGCATACAAAAAAGCCCCCAGGGATAGTCCTGGGGGAGGGTGGGATTGTCGGTGGTCGATCGAGGAGGAGAACTTCAGGCAGAAAGTGCCGCCATGACTGGCACCGTGGCGGGAGGCGGTACCGGCGACCCGTCTTCCTCGACCTGGAGCGCATCCGCGGTTTCCAAGATGAGGGCCACCGCGGAGCAGGTGCGGTCGAGGAGTTCGGAGCAGGCCCCGAGGAGATTCCGCTTCTTCTCCTCGCAGTGCCGCTTCAGGTAAGCGTAAGCGCCGCCGCGGTCGCTCTCTTCGGTGAAGCCCAGGCATTCGAGGAGGATCGCCGCACCGAACTCGGCGACGACTTCCGCAGCAAGGCTCCGGGCGACGAGCTTCCCGAGGCGATGGTCGGCGGCATGGACGAGTTCGTGCGCCCAGGTTTCGAGATTCCTGACCCCGAGCCCGATGCCTCGGCCGGCGGCGAAGAAGCCCAGCCGATCAGGGGAATCCTCCAGAGAGTAAGTCTCGACCGCGAGGCCCCAGGAGCGGGCGACCTCGATGAGGGGGAGGCCCTCCACGAACGCCAAGTCTTCTTCTGCACCCGGCAGGGGGTCGCCCTCGGTCTGGAGGTAGCCGAAGACCGGGATCGCGAGGAACCGGAGGCAGAGGAGATCGCCCTCTTTCACCCCGCGCTCCTCGTCGTCTTCCTTGGCTCGCGTAATCCGGGGAGCGAGGATATGGAAGGCATGCTGGCCCTTCCGCACCCGGCGGCCGATCTCCTGCCACTGCCGGAAGCCGGCAGCATAGACATGGCCCTTCCGGATGCCCACGAGGCGGTTTGTCCAGGTCCAGTGCTTTGAGGGTACTTCGATCTGACGGCTGATGAAGAGCTTGGCGAGCGCTTGAGGCAACTCGCCGGATTCGAAGGCGGCGAGGATGTCATGGGCAATGCCCGTAACTCGCTCGCGCGCAACGGCGCGAGCCTCTTTCGTGGTCGCCATAGGCGAACCTCCTTTTCTAGTCGATAGGGATGGGGAGAGGGGTGGAGCTAAATCATCCCGGCGAGGGAGATGCCGCTGCGGACGGAGGGCGTCCCGCACTCCTCGCACCAGCCCTCGCGCTGGTCGGGCTCGTATTCGGCGGTGAAGTCGCAGTGTGGGTTCATGCAGATCCCGGGCACCACGTCTTCCAGGGCGTATTCCTCGATGAACGAGGCAACCGAGAGACCGCAGCTCTTGGCCAAGGTGTCGAGCTTCGAGGCTTCCTGGTTCGCTTCCTCGCGCGTCTTGGGCTTCATACGTTCTCCTTTCGCTCCAGAGGTTCAGGTTCGGGCACGAGCATCGTTGTGGCGTATCGGTTGCCCTCGGTTACGAGAGAGAGCTGCCGACCGTGGCGGGTGTGATAGACCGAGATGAGCCGCTCGCCGTGGGTCGCGGCGTACTCGTTTCTCGCCCACTCCTCGGGGCCGACATCTCCCCAATCGCCCTGGGTGTGGCGAGAGACGAAGGTCTTCGGATCTTCCCGGGATTCGAGGAGCGCCATGAGCGCTCCGGGGGTCATCACGATCCATCCCACTCTGAAGCGGGGAATCACAATCTGCATCGCTCTCTTCCTTTCTATGAAATTGGTTTTGAAGGACCGGATCTCAGAGTACGGGCGGGAGCGAAGGCAGAAAAGGCGGCACAAAGTGCCGCCTTTTCAGATAAGCGAATCTTTCCGTGATCGGTGGAGCGAGCAGCGATCGGAAAGGCAGCCGAACTGCCCCGTGTCTTACGCCACCGAAGACCGATCCATGATCGGAGGTATACATACCCTGGTACATACAAGGTATGTAGGGGCTCCGCCCGAGGCGGACAGCCGAATCCCCATACGGGGCTTCATAAACTGGCTCCCCACCGCTGTTGGGCTGCGCCCGACTCGCGCGTTTTCCTGACGGCTAACGGGTCTCGGGTCTTTCCGCTATCGCAGGACCCTTCGACCAAAGCGCGCGAGTCGGGCCCACCAGCCGAAACTCGGCCTGCCCAACAGCGGTGGGGGACTGGTGAACGAAGGGTCGGCGCCGCAGGCGCCACTACTGCCATGGTGTCGAACTTCTCCGCCTTTGCCGTCAGGTCAAAACGCGCCACACTTCTCCCGCGCCCGCCTCTCTTGCCGCGCCCGCTCGGTCACCAAATCCTTGATGCGGGCGTAACCGCCGGCCGCCAGGAAACGGGCCTCTGCGGTTCCTTCCTTGAGAGGGAGGACTGGCTCCCCACGGGGAGGGGAAGAGAGGCCCGGGCGCAACTACCACTCATATGGACCACACCCCCATCGCGATCGGCACCCGTACGTACTGGGTCTCTCCCGAGGAGAAGCTCGTACTCTTGGCGCCCGAGGACCGGGCGCAGCACCTTTACATCGTCGGGAAGACGGGGCTCGGCAAGAGCACCCTCCTCCGGAACCTCATCCTCCAGGATCTCTATGCCGGGCGAGGGGTGGGACTCCTCGATCCGCACGGCGATCTCGCCCGGGAGATTCTGGACTTCGTGCCCCGCTCGCGCACGAACGAGGTCTTGTATTTCAACCCGGGCGATCTCGCGCGGCCCGTGGGCCTGAACCTTCTGCCACGGGTACCAAGAGACCAGGAGCACCTCGTGGTCGCGGGCGTCCTCTCTGCCTTCCGGGGGATCTGGGGCGGGAGCTGGGGGCCTCGCATGGAATACATCCTGGGACATGCCCTCTCGGCCCTTCTCGACCACGGCGGGCTTACGATCCTCGCCCTGCCCCGGCTCCTCGCGGACGACGCCTTCCGGGAGCGAGTGACGGCGAAGGTCAAGGACCCCATAGTCCGCGCCTTCTGGCGCGAGGAGTACGCCCGCTACGAGCGAAGATTCCGCCTTGAAGCCATCGCCCCGATCCAGAACAAGATCGGGCGTCTCCTCGCGAACGCGCCGATCCGGAACGTCTTCGGCCAGGCGAAGAACCGCTTCGACGCGGGCTTCCTCATGGACCACAGCCGGATCATGATCGCCGATCTCGCGAAGGGCGTCGTCGGCGAAGATCATGCCCGGCTCCTCGGAGCCCTTCTTCTCTCGCAGTTCCAGTGGGCGGCAATGCAACGGGCGAATGCGACGGCGGCACCCCGCACCCCCTTCTATCTATATATAGATGAATTCCAGAGCTTCGCCACGGAGGCCCTGACCTCGATCCTCGCCGAGGCGAGGAAATACGGCCTCTGCCTCATCCTCGCGCATCAGTATCTCGACCAGCTCACGGAAGAGATCCGGCAAAGCGTATTCGGCAATGTCGGCAATCTCATCGCCTTCCGGGTGGGGCAATCCGATGCTCGCATCCTAGAAGACGAGCTCGGCGGCGACGTGAAGATGGGGAATCTCGTGTCGCTCGGGAAGCACGAGATCTATGCCCGCCTCCTCGATCACGGCCGGGCGCAGGAGCCTTTCCGAGGCCGGACCTTGGCGCCCGTACGGGGCACCTCGACCGGAACGCGGGAGGCCGTGATGCGGCAATCGAGAGAGCGATATGGCCAGCCGCGAGAGGAAGTGGAAGGAAGGATCACAGCATGGTTAGCCGTATGAGAACGCAGTAGAGTGAAGTGTCTAATTTTTGAGCAACTTTGACACGATGTCGACGATTCTCCCAACATATAAGTAGATGTCATGGCGAAACTCTTGTCGAGACATCAGTAGGAGTTAACGAGGCACCGGCATTCATCACGGTCCCGGGAATATACGCCCATGGCAATTACGCAATGCGGCGATTATAGTGATAGGAGAATATCATGCGTAAAGTCACTGCTCTCTTTGTCGCACTGTTCCTTATGAGCCTGGCGGCTTTGGCGCAGCATTCATCTTCGAACCACTTCGGAGTTCCGGCGGTCCAGTACAATCATCCAGTCCAGACGAGAATCTCCACGCCTCTAGAGGACTCAGCCGCCACCGAAGTTGCTTTCATCCCTAAGGGTCCCGGAGGTGTCCATTACCGCGGCGACTCCCCAGGAAGCGAAATGCTGCCCCAAGGCCCGGCTGCCTTGGCCGTAGATAGTTCAGGCGGATTCTGGCTGCTCGACACAGTGGCGGGACACGTTCTTCACCTTGAATCCAATGGAGTCGTGGTCGCAGACTTTGACCTCTCGCGAGACCTGATCCATGGGGCCGCCCTCTCCGTACAACGTGTGGGGAAATCTCAAGTAGAGCGTATTGCTATTTATGATTTGGGTGCCCACGGGCCGCAAGTCCTGCAATACGATCTATCTGGCAAGCAGGTATCACAGGTCAATCTTCCATCCGATTGGGCGAGTTCGCTCAACAAGATTACCTTAAACGGAGACGGCAGCGTGGATGCCTTCCTCGTCGCCGGGGCCAACGTCGGCCGCTATCGCGTAACTGAAACGCATGGCGGAGTTTCCTATGTGAAGATGGCAGACCCCGGCCGTATGCTCTTCGGCTATTGGGGGATTGGGGACGATCCTACTGGCGAATGGTCGGACCAGATCCGCCCGGTCGATCCCGACAATGTTCCGGCGGAGAAGGAATATTTGGGTAGCAGTGCGAACGGTGATCGCTTCTTCCGTGTGGGAGAGTTCGCAGGCGATGCCGAAGGGAACATGTACGTGGACGTTACCATCCAGCGTTTTCGGAGAGATGGCAGCTTTTCCGGTATTGCTCGCGTACCCGTACGCGAACAGTATGTGCCCGTAGAAAGCAACGATGGTCTCGCTCTTGACTCCTATTCCGGAAACGTATACGTGCTGGTACCAGAGTCCACAGGGGCTTCGATCAGACAATTGGTGTTCGCAAAACGTCTAACCCCCCTCGGACCAATTATGCGCCATGCGAATACAAAGTCTTCTAAGCTTGCAGGTATCACAAAGTCCATCGGTACAAACCAAATGATCGCGGAAAGTAACTCCTATTGCACGAGCGCAGTTACCGTTCCCGCGGCTGCCGTCCCAAATGACGCTAGTACCCCCGGCCGCACGCAACCATTGTACATGACTACTAGTGGCTCATACGGTGTACCGTATAGCTACGGAGGATTCGAGGATCGTCCGAACTTTGCTACCCACATGAGCCAGGCAACCACGAGTAACCACTACAAAGCAGGCGACGTAGATACAAGTCAACAGATCTCTTACTCGGGGACCGGGGCATCGCAGTGGACTGGCTATCCATATTTCGGCGTCGATTGCAGCGGTTTTGTTAGTAGGTGTTGGGGATTGTCATCGAAAGAGAGCACAACCAGCCTCTTGAACTATGTGCTCAATGCCTGCCCGGCAACATTCCAGCAGGGCGACATCATGGATCTGCCTGGGACACATGTACGGATGTACATCGATTCGACGACCTCTCCCTCCAGTACCGGTTACTATCTTTATGCTGAATCCGCCGGAGACCCTCATGGGGTGCAGATTGCCCCTTACACAATCTCAAGCCAGGTTTCCTATGGTTACTCACAATACCGCTTCTCGGGCGCTACCTCCACTGGCTATAGCGCGACGGTGGCAAGTTGCCCCCCCTGAGCCTCGCCCTGCGGGCAACTTCCGCGCGCCGAGAGTAAGGCCATAAGAAAAGTCATAGGCCCTAAAGACGGCTTGAACCCGGCTTCGTGCGATAGCGGAGCCGGGGCATCTCTCACGAGGGACATGCCGAGTTCCTCAACCTCCTGGCGACCGGCGGCTTGGGTTCGGTAAGATTTCGCGTACCGCCTTTTGGAGACATCGGAAGGCCGGTATCCTGACTCCCGATGCAACCTCAATTCCGCCGCCCGCGCTTCGAGCGTGCCCCCATAGGCGGCATGATCCTCACGCCCCGTGACATCGACATCCTTCGCGCCGTCTACCGGCACCGGCTTCTGCGCTCCACGCACCTCGTCGCCCTCTCGGGAGGCAGCCCTCAGGCGACCCTCCGCCGCTTGCAGCTCCTCTTCCATAATGGCTACCTCGACCGCCCGCCCATGCAGCTCGACTGGTATGCCCGAAGCTCGGAGCCCATGGTCTATGCCTTGGGGAACCGCGGCGCGGAGATTCTCGAGACGGTGGACCAGGTGAGGCAGGGCGGTACCCGGTGGGACACGAAGAACCGAAACCTCTCCCGCCTCTTCCTCCACCACACGCTCGCGGTCGCCGAGGTGATGGTGGCCTTCGAGGTTGCCACCCGTAGCCGCGAAGGGGTGCAACTCATCCGATCGGAGGAGATCCTCGCCCAGGCGCCGGAAGCGACCCGTCGTCTGCGGTTACCGTTTCGCTGGCAGGTCGAGGTCCATCGGAACGGCGAGCTTCACCGCTTGGGCGTGGAGCCGGATCAGGTCTTCGGGCTCCGCTTTGAGGGGCTGTCGGAGGGTCGGCAGCTAGCATACTTCTTCCTCGAAGCCGACCGGGGCACGATGCCGGTTACGAGGAAGGGGGTTGGACAAACGAGCTTTCTCCGGAAGCTTCTCGCGTACCAAGAGACGTGGCGGCAAAGCTTTCATAAGAGCCTCTTTGACATCCTGAATTTCCGGGTTTTAACCGTGACGACGAATCGGGAGCGGATGGAAAACTTGGTGAAGGCATGCGAATCGCTCGGGGGAGGCCGGCGGATGTTCCTCTTCGCGGACCAAGGAAGTCTCGGCGAGGAGGACTTCCTCTTTCACAAGTGGATTAATGGGCGCGGGGAATTCATTCGCCTTGCTCTCGGGGTGCTATAGTAGATGCTGCGTGCAGGCGGAGTTCCGGCCACGCCACTTATCCGATAGCTTCGGGCTATCGCTTCTAAATCGCCTCCTGGCGACGGAAAAGGAGGTTCCTGTCAGTGCCGCCGAGAAGACGTTTCTCTGTCTGGTCTATAGGGCTCCAAGCTTTCCGTTCCGTAGGAGGAGTGGCAATCCTCGCCGGTTCTGGAGTATCAGTGGCTTCAGGCTTGCCCACCGCGTGGGAATTCAATGAGGAGTTCAAGAGCTTCCTTGCCTCAAACCGAAATGAGGACCGTCTCTTGACTTCCGCTTTGCCCTTCGGTTACCGAAAGGATGGAGTGCGTAAGCCAGTCCGTTTCGAACAGCTGTTACAGATGCTGAGGGATCTGGCCGATCCCCAGCTCCGCATCCTGCGATGTTACGACGAGCCGGTCACTCCAGGATATCTCCACCGCCTGCTCGCCTTTTTCCTTTCTCGATCCTGCCCGGTCTTTACCACCAACTTTGATTCTCTTATAGAGACTGCGTATCACGCCCGGCACGGTACCGATCTTCAGCAGGTCCACATAGAGCATTCCTTCCCCGGAGAACAAAAGCGGCCCGCCCAGAGCTTCGAGCACTTCTTGAAGCGGAAGATGCCGATGCCCGCCATCCTGAAGCTCCATGGAACGATCCGTATGATCCGAGAGGATGGCAAGTTCAAAACAAGGCGCTCGCTTTCTCACCCCTCGATCGGCTCCACCCTTGATACGCTCGGCGGTCAGCAGGGCATTGATGGTTTGGAACATTTCAAAGATAAGGCGCTAAGCGCTTTGCTTGCGGGCCGCTGGCTATGCGTCATCGGCTACTCCGGAAGCGACGATCTGGACGTCTTACCAAGTCTTCGGCGAGCGGTACTCAGTGCCAAGGGAATCCTTTGGGTCCGGCATACTTCCGGGAAGGGTATGAAGGTCACGTTCGGAGCTACGCCAGAGGGAAAGACCCTTCTACCGCCACAGCTTCATGAAGCGGCCGACATTATTCCTTGTGCTATAATTGAGGGGCCAACCGAAGCAATCATGAGCAAATTGACTGGTTTAAAACCGGACAGGGATGCGGCTATCACGCCAAGCGTCTCCAGACAGGAAATAGTCCGCAAAGTCCTTTCATTGGCCCCTTACATCGATCTCACTCCCGCGCAACGGAAGCAGCTCGTGGCGCGTACCGTGGAAATTGCTGAGGATCGGGGCAGTGCATACAAGCTCTACGCCGAAGCGGCCGCGCTTGCCGCGAAGAGCGGAGAGCATGACACCCGCGCGTACGCGCTCGGTCGCCTTGGCCATTTAGAGCGCCTGAGGGGGGAGATGCCGCTGGCCTTGCGGCATTTGAAGGAGGCCCGACGCATATACAGCCGGATTCACCGGCAGGAGAGGGTCGCGTTCGTCATGACGAGCATCGGCAATGTCTATTTGAACCAGGGCAAGCTTGGCTTGGCGCTCAAGGAGTACCAGAGCGCCTATCGCCTGAACGCCCACTTTAAAACGCCAGCGAGCCGCGCCGCGCGGGCCACGAACATCGGAAATATCGGCATCGTCTACCGCAAGAAGGGATTTTTCCGCAAGGCGATCCCGATGTATCGGAAAGCCCTTCGCATCAACCGGGGGTTGCGCAACAAGGAGGGCATGGTTCGAGATCTCGGCAATATCGGCGTGAGCCTGCTAAGCCTGCGGCGCTATCGCGAGGCAGCATCGTACCTGACGCAGTCGCTGTCCTTAGCCCGGGAAATCGGGCGACTCGAAACGGTCTCCATCCAGCTTTTGAACCTGGCGGTTGTGCAACGCCACCGCGGCGACCTATCGAAATCTTTGGCGCTTTCTAAGGAAGCCGTTGCGCTCGAACGCCAGCTCGGACGCAAGGAGGGAGTAGCCGAGTGTCTGAGTAATATCGGCTCCATCCACGAGGCGAAGGGCGACTTGCAGAAGGCGCTTCGCTCCTACGGCGATGCGCTCGGGATCGAACGGCAGATCGAGGACTTGGAGGGCGTCGCGGTCGAGCTGGAGAATATCGGCCGGACTTTGCAGTCTCTTCGTCGTCCCAAGGAGGCGCGGGAGATATGGCGCGAATGTCTCGTCGCCTATCGGCGGATAGGAAACAAGATGAAAGTCCTGGAAATCAAGCGCTTGTTAGGTTCCCTTTAAGAGCTTCGTCAGCCGCTACAGCCAGCGAGCGACGCCCCCATGGTGTGAGCAGGTGCCTCGACGTGAACGGCTGAAGCTGTACGAGCCGTCCGAACACTGTGCGCTCGCTCCGGACGGCGGCTTGCCGTTCTCGGTCCACCTTGGCGAGGAGACCCATTCACTCTTGGAGTTTATGTAGCCATGCCCTTCACGGTGAGACGTCGTTGAAGGTGCTGGCTTCTGGACGTCTGGGGTCGGGTTCTCGCGGGCCTTCCGCAATTCGGCGGCGCGAACCTCTTCGGCCTCCTTCGGCGAGAGGAGAGAATGATCGCACTTCGTTGCAGACGAACCAGACAGGCACGTCTGAAGGTTCTTCGCCTTATCCTTCGGGTGTGGCGGCCGCTTGGTTCCGGGCCGGGACGTAGGTCGGGTGGAACTGTGTATTGAGGCGATATGCGGCCGAGGGTGAGCGTGAGCGACGACAACACTTCCCGAATGGTGGTGAGCCGTACCGGCTGAATAGTGGGGGTGCCCGCCATGGCTGCCATTGGCCAGGGCCGCAGCCGGCAGGAGGAAGGCCAAGAGGACGGCGATACGCGAAGGCAAGGGCAACTCCTTCTGGACTCTGAATTGGAATGAGGCATATCCTACTGCGCGGAGAAACGGCTCGACAAATAGCCATATGCGGGAGAGCAGGCCTTTCCCTGCGGCAGCCGCCGCAGGACAAGGATATGCTGGCTCTAGAGCCTCGCCGGCAGCCAAGGGGCTCCTATGGTATATGCTCCTCTATTCCTCCGGAGGAATCGCATGTCGGATGTCGATGACGCCAGACGCAGCCTTGAAGAGAAGCGTTCTCAGTATGAACCTGAGATCGAGCGACTGAGCGGGGAAGCTGATCGGCTCGCGGCGCAATTTAGGCGCTTGTTCGCTGAGGCAAGCAGTGCGTATTCTTCGGGAGCCAAGGCCGCGGCCAAGGTACTGTCAATCCAGGGACGCGAGGTCCAGGGCGAATGTACCCAGGTGAACGCCCAGGCGAACAGGCTTCGCAAGGAACTCGGGTCCCTTCGGGATGCGCTTCGAGCGGCAAAGGACGAGGAAGCTCGGGCTCGTGACGCAGCACGTCAATTTCGTAATGCGGGCACCGACCCTCGCAAGCACTCGCCGTATACGAGCGAGCCCAGCACGCCCCATCGGAGTAAGGCAGAACCGCAGAAGCATGTCGATGTCTATCACTTCGATTCTGCGGGGAGGAAAATCAAGAACGTCGAAAAGGGACGCAGCGATAGGCCAGGCCCCGTCGCACATGTAACTGATCCTGCGACGGTCGGTTTCGGGAAATTCATCGAGGGCGTTAGACGATTCTATCGGGAGCTGATAGGCGATAAAGACAAGCCTTGACGATAGATGCTCCGGCGCTACGATAAAAGAATGGAGCACAGCAAATATTATAACCTTGATATCGTTGAGGACGGTTGGACCAAAGAAGAGCAGGATTTTGCGATCCTCACTCTTGAATCCTTGTCATATACCCAATTGAAAAAGCTCTTGGAAGTTTTCGAGATCGTGTTTTCGAACGACATCCAGGAAGACGATAAGGAGGAAATGATCGGCGTCATCCTCGTGGATTCAACGAAGGATGAATTACTCGCGGCGCTTCACGAGATCATCTCGCCGAAAGGGTGATCCAAACGACGATGAAGAAGGGCGGTAGCTCTTCTTGACGCTCTTGGCTGAGGAGGTAAAATGGTCTTATGACCGCGAAGAAGCACCTGACTTATCGCATTGAACTTACTCCCGACCCGGAAGGCAAGGGTATTACTGTTACCGTACCGGTCCTGCGCGGATGCATCAGCTGGGGCCGCGATTACCAGCACGCCATCGAGATGGCCCAGGAAGCCATCGAACTTTATCTCGACTCCTGTGCGAAAGAGGGCTTCCCGATCCCATCCTCCGATGCCGATCTTCCCATTCCCGCTGCTGCGTTCGTCGAAGTCCACGCACCGGCCGGAAAATGGGATCACGCCTACCAACCCTCAAAGTAAAACAGCTCGTTGCGGCGTTGAAGCGCGCCGGTTATGTGGAAGGCGAGCAGCGCGGGAGCCATCTCGCCCTCGTGCATCCTGGACGCGGGCTTGCCACCGTCGTGCCGGTTCATCCGGGCGATGTGCCCCGCTCCATCGTTCGAGCGGTGCTTCGCGAGCTGGAGATGACGGAAGACCAATTCCGGGAGCTCCTCTAGGGAACATTGTCTCGCCATAGCTCGCTTCTGGCTCGCCCTCCAGCATCTGCCTTATCTTTCCGAGCTTTTTTCCGACACCGTGTCAGGCGCAAAGGTTCGTGAACTTCGTGGAGAAAGGCCCGCGTTGTGTCAAGACTGCAAATTTAGTAGCCTTGCAAGGAGATTGCGAGCTAGCCCAGGAATCTCTGTGCTATCGACTGGAAGTTTCGGGCCCGCTTTCGTCCACATGGTATACTATGAATAAGATGAAGATTCCAAAAGGCAGAATAGTTCACACATCGAGCATCGATTCTCAGATCGCTAAACTCGTAACCCTTGAACAGGGCCTAAAAAGCTTGCCGCCGATGAGCGACCTTCAGAAGGTCAAGATGGAGCAGGGAATGGCCATAGACCATCTTTACTACTCCAGCAAGATTGAGGGCACGCATTTGACCAAGGAGAGAATAGACAAAGCGATCCATGGCCAAGGGGTTTCGCAGGCCTAAGGATAAGACGGAACTTGAGGACCGTGAAGCGAATGGCTTGTGGAAGGCGATTGCGCTGACGAAAGAGATCGGCGAAAGTAGCGAGCCTATTACGCTCGACGTGATTTTGCGTCTCCACCGCACCATCCTTGCGGATGCCTATCCAGAGATTGCCGGTCGGTTTCGCAGGGCCGGAGAAGACATCAAGAAGCTTAAGTGTATCGAACCGCCTCCTGGGAGCGCGGTTCAGGAAAAGATGTATACGTTCTGGCGGGATCTTGATACGCGCCTGTCCCTGATTCCTCGGCAATCGACGCGGCAGACGCCGACCCAGAGGAAAAAATGGTATGCCGCTGTCGTTGATCTTGCTGCTTGGGTCCAGCACGAAATAGTAGCAATACACCCTTTCTGTGAAGGCAATGGAAGACTCGCGCGACTCGTGACCAACCTGATCCTGAAGCGTTTTGGTCTTTATCCTAGCCGGGTTAAATATGAAGGTGATGACAAAGCCCTCTATCTCAAAGCGTTGTGTCAGATTGACCTACATGCTAACTATGAACCCTTGAAACATCTCATCATCGAAAGCATCCGCGATGCCTTGAAAAGAGAGGCGCGCATTAGGAGAAGCAAAACAAGATCTGATCACTAGTCGGGCACCTGTATCGCCGGTTTCAAGAGGAGCGAATACAGCTTATCCAGCTTCCAATGCACTCCCTGGCTTTGTCTTCATCGATCTCTTCCTCGAAATCTTCCCTCCAGATATCTTGAAACCTCTCTACGTCTTCGTAGGTGATATCCATCTTCCCACCCTGACAGAAAAGGGGTCAGGTGCAAAGGAAAGCACCACCTATTCCGCCTTGCTCACTTCTCGCTCTTCTGGCCTCGTATCTGCACCCTCCATCAATTGCCTAATCATTCCTAGCTTTTCTTCCGACTCTGTATCAGCCACAAAGGTTCGAACTTCGTGGAGAAAGGCCCGCATGTCGCCACTCGTCGGCGCAGTTGACCATCGCCGAAACGGTTTAGCCGCGTCAATCTTGAGTTCCCGGTCGCGGAGTCTCGGGTTCGAACCCAGGATTTGGAGTATGAGGCGTTTCTCGTCCGGGCCGCCGCGTTTGAACCTCGAAGCCGCTTCTTTGTTGAACGAAACGATGAGTTGTGCGGGTTCGAACCGTTCGTCGATCTGTGCGACCTTCCCGATCTGTTGAGCGACCCGCAGCCGATCGCGGGTGAGTTCCTGGCGATCCTTCAGAAACTCGTCGTCATCGATGAGGTCCCGGATGCGGAGCCTCTTCAGGTTCGCGAGCTGCCGGTCCAGAGCCGCAGCCTGTTTCGCGAGCGCCTCCTTCCTCCTCCGGAGGATCTCTTCGTCATGGACGCGAAGCCGACTCGCGCGTTCCATCTCGAAGGCATGGAACTTCTCGGGAAGCGCGGTTTCCCCGACAAACTTCGCCATTTGTTCTTCAAGGCATTTCTCGGAGACCGAACGCTGGGTGCAGTCATAGTCAAGGCGGCGCCAGGAGCAGTGATAGTAGGTGTAGCGGGAGCCGAAGCGGTTTGTTTTGTGCTCCGCGGTCACGGCGAATCCGCATTCCGCGCACCGGAGGAGGCCGATGTAGGGGAAGGAGTGGGTCTTTCGCCGCGGCCGGCCCGGCCGGCCGAGGAGTTCCTGGACCCGCTCGAACTCCGAGAGCGAGACCATCGCCTCATGCTTGCCGGGGAAGGTCTTGCCCTCCCACTCAATGACCCCCGCGTAGAAGGGGTTTTTGAGGATCTTGTAGATGGCGCTCTGCGTGAAAGGCGCGCCGCCGATCCGCTTCCGGACTCGCGTCGTGAGCCCCCAGTCCTTCTGCGCCATCTCCCAGATGCGGCGGGGGCTCGCTTCCTCCCTGAGGACGAGCTGCCACATCCGCTGGATCATGTGAAAGCGCTCCGGATCGGGGACGATCTGCCCGGACTCGCGGTCGTTCAGGTAGCCGGCGGGAGCGAAGTTCGGCAGCCAGCCCCGCTCGACTTTTGCCCGCATGCCCCGGCGTACGTTCTCCGAGAGCGAATCCACGTAATACTTGGAGTACCCGAAGATGATCGAGAGCATGAACTTGCCCTGCGAGTTGTTCTCGAAGGAGAAGGTGGCGAAGCGGAGGTCTTTGAGCTGCGCCTTATCGAGGAGATAGATGATCCGGCCGCCGTCAACGGAGTTCCGGGCGAGCCGGTCAGGATGCCAGGCGATCACGCCCTCGGCTTCACCCTTCTCGACGCGGCGGAGCATGTACTCGAAGACGGGCCGGCCCGGCGCCTTGGCGCTCTGGGCCTCCTCGAAGACTCGGACGATCGTGAGGCCCCAGGTCGCCGCATGGCGCTCCATCTCGGTACGCTGGGAATCGATCGAGAGGATTTGCCGATCCTCGGCTTCGCTTGATTTCCGGCAATAGAGGAAATAGTTCATTGGGTCTGTGTGTCTCTTGATTCCTCGGGGAGGGGGCGAAGAATCATGAGGTACAGGGCGTCGAGGCGGCCGATATGCGCGCGCGCCTCGTCCGCGGTGATGTCTTCTTCGAATTCTTCGCGCCAGATCGCTTGGAATCGGCGGATATCGTCGTCTGTGATAGGCACAGAGAAGACGATACGCCGCGATCGGAGGGTGATATAGGCGGTCGCCGCTTCGCCCCTCGGGGTCGGACGTGCGTGACCTTTCGATGGTACGAGGGAGAAATGAATCTGTCAAAGATGTTTCGTGGTAATTGGTAGAATGTACTGAGTTTCGTTGGGGACGGGTGCATCTCAAATGAGAGAGCTTGTGAAGGTGGGGCGCCGTGCCGTCTTGGTAGCTGAACTTACCAACAGGTATCCTGATACCATCATGAAGAACTTTAGGTCATCGTGTCTCAAGATTTTCCTTTCATACACCCGCGCCGGCCCGAGGCTCTTTTCCCGCAAGCCCATCACTCATCCAACCAATCTCTCAATCTATGCCAGAAACTACCCCGACCCGGCTGTTCTCTCTCGATCCCAAAACCAAAGGATTTGGCTACGCCGTCCTTGAGCTGCCATTCCGTCTCGTCGAATGGGGCTTTGCCCGCATCGGCGATGACAAGCATGCGGATGCGATCCTTGCCTTCGAGAAGCTCCTCACCCGCTTCCGGCCTGATGCGGTGGTCCTCGAAGACGCGGAGGCTCCGGGTTCCCGCAGACAGCCACGGGTCCGCAGACTGATCGATGCCCTCGTGAAGCTTGCCCGCGAGCGCGGCATCGCGGTATACACCGTCGCCCGTAGCGCGGTCCTCACGTGCTTCGCACCTCTCGAAGGTCGCGCTACAAAGTATTCCGTCGCGAAGTCTCTGACGACTGCCTTCCCGGAGCTTGCGGAGCAGTTGCCCCCGCCCCGCAAACTCTGGCAAGCGGAACATGAGCGCATGTCGGTGTTTAACGCGCTGGCGTTCGCCATGACCCACGCATCCGGGTAGCACTCCAGAACAAAGATGTTCCACGCGCAAGGCGGCCACTCCGGCCGCCTTTTGCGTCTTCTGCCCGGCCGCTACTCTGATTCGCAGAACCTCGAACTCAAAAGAAAGGAGGATGCGATGCCTGAGGGCTTCGTGTCATTTGCAGCGGTGAAACAGGCAGTCAGGTTTGAAGCGTTGCTCGATCGCTATGAGCTTCTCACGGGGCTCACGAAGAAAGGACAGAACCTCGCGGGACCGTGTCCCTTTTGCAAGCGTATGTCTTCGCGCCAGTTCCAGGTGAATCTCGCGAAGAGCGCCTGGTATTGCTTTGGCTGCAAGGCGGGCGGGAACATTCTCGACTTCGTCGTGAAGAAGGAGGGCCTCACCGTCCGCGAGGCGGCCATCACGCTCGACCGCTGGTTCAAGCTCGGACTTGTGGCAGGGGTGGCGGCAGCTCCACAGGCCGCCGCACCCGAGGTGCCCCGAGAGGCCTCGGAAGACAAGTTGCCCGCGGAGAACGCGCACCTGACCTTCACCCTCAAAACGCTCGACCCGAACCATGCCTCTCTGGCGCCCCTCGGTCTCCGGGCGGAGACCCTCACGCGCTTCGGCGCCGGATACTGCACGAAGGGATTCCTCAAAGGCCGGCTCGCGGTCCCGATCCACAATGCCGGGGGCGAACTCATCGCCTATACCGGCCTGGCCCTCCAGGCGACCGAGACTCCGCGGTACCTCTTCCCGCCGAACTTCCATCCCGCGCTCGAAGTCATGAATCTGCATCGCCTTGCGGACTTCGTAGACGACGGCCCGCTCTACCTCGTCCCCGAGATCGAAGCTCTCCTCCGGCTCGCGGAAGCGGGGGAGACTGCGGTCCTCGGCCTCTTCGATGGTTCCCTCTCGAAGGAGCAGGAAAGAGCGCTTGAGGGCGTCCTCCGGCTCTTCGACGAGCTGGTCCTCGTCGGCGAGGGCTTCCCCGATCGCACGGTGGCCCGGCTTGCCCGGCACGCTGCCGTGCGCTCTCTCCCGTGCCTCGCAGATGACGATGAGCCCGGAGAGGAACTCTCCGAGGCGGAGGAGCAGTCATGAGTACCGGCCGGAAGACATTCCCCTTGGGGCAAGTCGTCGCCACTCCCGGAGCCCTCGACGCCTTCGCCACCGCCGAGGAAGAATATGTCCCGTATCTCATGCGTCATGCCGGCGGCGATTGGGGTGAGCTTGACCCTGAGGATGCCGAGGCGAACGACGAGGCGCATGAGACGGGCGGACGACTCTTCTCCGCATACAAGCTCAAGGAGGGAACGAAGGTCTGGATCATCACCGAAGGCGATCGCTCCTCGACCTGCATCCTCCTGCCCGACGAATACTGATTCCATGAATTCCCAAAGCCCCACGGCGCGACCGTTGGGGCTTTCTCTTATCGGGAAGTTTCAGCCGAGACCGGCTATGGAAGCTGACGGGGTATGGAAAGCTCCGGTCCGCCACCCGCCCTCCCCGGACCTTCCCACACCCCTTGGAAATCCTGGGTGCCGCCCTCCTCCCGCCCCCAGGATTACGCACAGCTCCCACAGCCGCGGCGACGAGAGTGAGTGAGGGGGGAAGGGAGTACAAAGAAAAAGACAAAGACGCCAGTCGGCTCAGCGCCTACGCATCGGCCGCAGAGCCTGCTCCTCGAAGACGCACCGGGAGAGGGTGATGAGATCGCAGAGGAGCTGAGAGAGTGCCTTGTCCGTCTTCTCGTTAAGAAGGGCGGGCCGGAGAAGCGAGTCCGCGGACCAGCCCTCCGCGCCGTTTGCGATGAACGTCGCCGAAGTGTCGATCAGGTAGAAGAGGTGGAAGAACTGGTGCGGGGAGACTTCAAGGGCGCCGAGCACTTTTTCCAGGGAATCGAACTTCGGGAGTTCCCTGCCGCCCTCATATTTCGAGAGCTGGCTCTTGCCGATCCCGGCCCGGCGCGCAAGCGCCCCTTGGGAGAAACCTTTCAGCTCGCGAAGATGCGCGATCGTCCGGCCAAGATGCTCGAACACCCCGCCCTCCTTCAGCGATCGTGAGACATCAGTTCGAGAAGGAGACGAGTGAGGCGGGAAGCGAAGCGGCCACCCTCGGAGGCGATTTCGGCAATCTCGGCCCGCCGCTCTCGTTCGCGAGGCGAGAGGGCTGAAGCCTCAGAGAAGAGCGGAGACGCCCGCTCGCGCTCCGCGGGCGCGTCTGTGTCCACGAGCATTTGGGCGCGGATGATCTGGATAAAGGCAAGGGTCTGGTCGAGGGCCGAGAGCGGCAGCCCCAAGGCCCGCACGAGCTTCTGCAAGGTCTGTGTCTGCGGATCGACCTTGCCCCGCTCGTAGTCAGAGATGGCACTGTTCGTGACCCCTGCCGCTTCTGCGAGTTCGCTCTGGCTCCAGCGGCGGATTGTGCGAAGGATGCTGAGGGATGCCGCGAGATCGTCATTCGCCATCGCCCTGGCCTACGCCGCCCTCGCGGCCCGAGAGGCGCGCGAATTCCCGGTCGAGCCGCGCGGCGACGGCTGCGATCTCTCCCGCGAGCTCCGCGGCGAAGCTCGCAAGGAGCCAGTCCCGCTCCTGAAGCTCGCTTGCCTCCCGCTCTTTGCCGACAGCAAGGAAGAACCCGGCAAGAAAACGGAGGTCCGCGAGGGCACCCTGCATCTCCGCTTCGGTATGCGAGAGTCTCGGCATCTCGTAGGCCGGGCGATCGAGGAGGCGGTTCTCGACCGCGGCTCCGTAGGCTCGAAATGCGGCGGCTTCCTCTGGAGGTAGGTTGAAGAGGAATGTTTCCCGGTAGACCTCTGACACGGCTACATCCGGGAGCACCGGAGCGTCCTTCTCCATCGCTTCTACCTCCCCCTGCCCGATCTCGGGACCGGCGGTATGAACTTCAGATGCGGATGTTCTTCCGACCGTTCGACGTAACTCATCACGGCGTGGGCGAGCGTCATGGTCGCCTGCTCCGCCCGCACCGCTTCGCGAAAGCCGGCGAGCGCTTCCCGGACGCCGGGCGGCAGATCGGCGCTAAGGAGCAGGGTGCCTACCGTGTCCTCGACCGACGCGCGCAGCTCCTCGCCCTGCTTCGAGTAGAGGAAGAGGACGGCGAGGCCGAGGCTTGCGACGGCCGCATCATGGAAGAGGCCGAGCTTCCAAAACCCGCGGAAGGCCCTCTCCAGTGCCGCTTCGGCGAGGTCGGGGCGGGTACCGAAGGTAAGGAGCCTGCCTTCGAGGAGGTGGAGCGCCGCCATCTCCTCGGATTCCGCGCGATCCGGGTAGCGCGCCCGTACCTGTTCCAAAATCGCGATGGCTTCCGGAAGGGAGACAGCGCTGCTCTTGAGGGCTGCGAAGGAGACCGCGGCGCCTACGGCGAGATGGCCGGAGAGCCCGTGGTCGATCAAGGCGAGGATCTCCGCGAGAGTCGCAAGGGCCTCGTCGGTCTCGGAGCGGCTCATCTCAAGCGCGGCTTTGGCGGAGAGAGCCGTCGCCGCAGAGTCAGTCTCCCCCAAGGCTCCGTAGAGCGCGGCGGCCCGTGCGCGCAGCGCGAGCGCTTCCTCGTCGCGCTCCTGGTCCTCGCGAAGCGCCGCGAGGGTAAAGAGGAAGTAGGCCCGCTCCCGGACGTCGCATCCGGCCGCCAGATGGTGCCGGGCTCTTTCGAAGGAACGCTCTGCGGCACGCCAAGCCGTGAGCCGGCGGGCGACATCGCCCATGAGGCACTCCGCTTCGACAAGAAAGCTGCGTCGGGCGATTTCGTCGCTATCCACTTTGCCCGCGGCGAAGACGGCCACCCGGGCGAGGTTTCGCGCCTGCCGGGGAGCGGTCTCCGCGGTTAGGCGTCCGACCTTGAGGAGGGTGGAGGTGATGTCCGCCCATGAGTCCTTTTCCCCGAGCCTCGCGACCACGCGCCTCAGACGCCGGAAGGATGCCCGATGGACGATCCCGATCCAGGCAGCGGCCTGGTCGCTCTCGCCTAAAGAGAGGCCGCCGCCGATCACGGTTCCTCCCGATCGAGCACCCGGTCAAGAACCGCCTCGATCCGATTGAGGCGCTCATCCAGTCGCCCGAAGCCCAAGAGAAGCCGCGGGTAGAGGGCGGCTTCGGAAGCCCTCGGGATGCGACGCACCGCCCGGCGACCCGTCGCGCAAAACGGCAAAAGGCGCCCGACCTCAGAGAGTGAGAGGCAGCGCTTCACCGACCCACCTCGACCTGCGAGCTGGACCCCTCACCGTGCGGTTCCGGCATTCCGCTCGCCCCGGTTGCTTTGAAACCCGCGAGGAGCACCCGAAAGAGCTTCCCCAGAATCGCGCACTCCGCGGGGGAGGCGAAGTCTTCAAGTTCCTGAAGCGGCGGCAGAAGGTTGCGCTCGGCACTCGACGCCGACGCGAGGACCCCGCGGCCGAGTTCGTCCAGTCCGGCGTCGAGGGTGTTCGCGATGAGGACGAGTTCCGCGAGGCTCGGCGTCGCCTGTCCGGTTTCAAGTTTCGAAAGCCGCGTGAAGGTGATGCCGGTGCGGCGGCCGAATTCACGCTGGCTCCACTGCTTCGCCTTCCGCCGTTCCGCGATCCGGGTACCGATCGCCCGCCGCTCTTCGCTCGTGAGCTTCAGGGTTCCTTTGGGTGGCATTCTGCTCTGACCTCCGACAGATCGGAAGTCTCAGCCAGATGCCTGCTGCCTGTCAAGACAAATCAGCCGAAAATCGTTAATCAGGTCCGGAGTATCCGGCATGGACAGCAGAATCGCTCTGGGTGGACGATATCCGTCGCCCATCGAAGCAACCGTTGAAGTTACCTTTCCCGGTCCCTATATTCCTTTCTCACGAGACAGGCGCGCGTCCTAATTCCTCCGACGTTCGAGGCCGCGGAATCGTGGGAATCGCTCTCATGAGCGACAGAGGAAGCGCATCCGGGCAACAATCGGGACCGAGAAGCGTTCGACGCAGGCCCTCGGACGCCGCGCGGCCACTTCCGGCCGGCTGGCGCGCCGGGGGAAAAGAGGAGAGAAGACATGTTTCGAAAAGGCATGCAGCAAACGATGATGCTCGCGTTCTCCCTGGTCCTCATGGCAAGCGTTCCGGCCCTCGCGGCGGGAAGCCATCACGAGACGCAAGAGGCGGCCGTGGCACACGAGGGTTCCTTCGTGACCCAGGCATGGCAGTGGATACAGGCGCTCTTTGCTGATAATGGCGGCTGCATGGACCCGAATGGGAAATGCACGAGCGGCACGACCACGCCCCCGGTCCATCCCGATAATGGTGGCTGCATGGACCCGGACGGCCGTTGCGCGGCTTCGCTACGCCGACCCTGACGCCCGCGTGCGGACTCTCACGCCCCCTCCGGTAGCCCGTCAGGTTACCGCGAGGGGGCATCTTCGCATCCTTTTGTGCGACAATGGCGGGGTGCTTGCGTTAACTCTTGCCTTCTCTAGGAGGGAGCCGGTTTGAGCGATCACCTGACCGCGGGCGAAGTGGAGCACTTCCTTCAGGGAACCTTTCCCCTGGCGGAGATGAAGGCGGCGCTCCGGCACCTCCTCAAAGGCTGCGAAGCCTGCGAGGAGCGGCTCCGGCCGCTCCTCCTTCTCATGGCAACTCCGGAGGCGCTACCCGAGGAGGAGACCTCCGCCTCCGAAGGGCGTGAGTACGATGAACCGATCGCCCGCGCTCTCGCGGCAGCTATGAGCCGGAAGCCTGAGGCCCGGAGAGCCGACCCAAAGCTCGTGGCCCGCGGGTTGGACATCCTGCGGAAAAATGCCAACGACGTCATGGTGTTCACGGAGGCAGAGGCCGCGGAGTACTGGGGCGGGTCTTTCATCGAAATCCTCCTCCAGCTGAGCTTCGAGGAGCGCTACCGCAACCCGCAGGAGATGCGCCGGCTCGCCATCCTTGCGCAACTCGCGGCCGACAATCTCCACCACCAGCCGGACTACGACCCTCTCGTCGCCGCCGACTATCAGGCCCGGGCGTGGGCGGAGCTTGGGAACGCCTATCGCGTGAACGATGAGTTGCGCCAGGCCGAATCGGCGTTCGCCACCGCCTTCAAGCGCATGGAGCGAGGGACCGGGAACCTTCTCGTCCTCGCCCGAGTGGCGGACCTGCGCGCTTCGCTCTACAACACGCAGCGCCAGCTTCCGGATGCCTGCGAGCTTTTGGAGGGGGTCTCTCAGCTCTATCTGAAGGTGGGCGACGAGCATCTCGCAGGGCGCGCGCTCGTGAGCAAGGGCATCTACATGAACTATGAGGGCGACCCGCAAGGCGCGCTCGGCGCGTTGCGCGAGGGATTCGTGCTGCTCGACCCTGACCGCGATCCGCAGCTTTTGACCTGGGCCACCGAAAGCACTCTGTGGGTCATGGTCCAATGCGGCCGCTTCCGGGAGGCCGCCGCGATGCTCATGGGGAGCGACCTTCGGCAGGTCTGGGCTGACGAGCCACTCTACAAGGTTCGGCTCCGCTGGCTGGAAGGACAGATCTTCGCCGGTCTCGCGAAGTACGACCGGGCGGAGGTGGCCCTCACGGAGGCCCGGGCGGGCTTTCTCGTACACAACCAGGGATACAACGCGGCTCTGGTCGGCCTCGATCTCGCCGGAGTCTGGCTCTACCGCGGCAAGAAGGACGAGGTCCGAGAACTCGCGACGGATATGCTCCAGACCTTCCAGAAGCTCGGCATCCAGCGGGAGGGGCAGAGGGCGCTCGAATACCTCGTCTGGGCCTACGAGCGGGAACGGCTCACCCCGCGCCTCGTCGCGCACGTGCGCAGTTTCCTGAACCGCCTGGAGCGGGAGCCACAGCTCCGCTTCGAGGTGATCTAGGGCTGCTTCGGCTCCGGCTCGTCGAGCCGGAAGCCGAGGATGCGGGCGAGGGCTTGCCGCACCGCCTCATCGAACTCGGCCCTTGAGCCGAAGAGGGCGGGCGGTCGCTGGCCCAAAGCCGCCTGGACGTCCGCGATGACCCTCTGGGCCTCGTGGTCCCGCGACTCATGGGGCGGGTAAGCGAGAGCGAAGAAGTTCGCGGGGTCCATGCCGACCGCTTCCGAGATCGCGAGAATGTGGCGGACACGGAGGTCGACCGTGCCGCCCAGGATCTTGCTCAGGTAACCGCTGCTCAGGCCGAGTTTCTGCTCCACTGACTGGCGGGTGCGCCTGACAACCTGCAAGACCGTCGAGAGCACCTGGGCGATCCGGTGGACCTCTTCGTCATAGCGTTTGTCGTCCATGATCCGCCGACTATACACCTCCCGCCGAGTTTCGGCCTATAGGGAATAGCGCTCTGCCGTTTTTTCCGTTCCTACGGGAAGAGCGTGAGGACTTCGAGGGCGAAGATCCTCTCCGCCCGCCAAAGAAAAAGGAGCGGCTGGCTTTTCGCCGACCGCTCCTTGGAATCTCAGATCAAGTGCTCTTTTCTCCTTCTCAAGACTACCCGCTCCGGGAAGGCGACTCCGTGCTCCCGCGGGTCATACCCGAGGAAGCCCGTGATCCGCTCCCGGAGATGCTTCTGGGGCGCCCGCTCTCCGGTCTCCCAGTTGTGGAAGGTCGCATAGGAGACGCCCATCTCCTTCGCCGCATCGACTTGCATGATGCCCCGAGAGAGCCTGGCTTTGCGGAGATGGTCGCCAAGGGTGACCAAGACCTCTGGGTACCCTTTTGGAGGCGTGAGCGGGGCGGAAAGACGCAGGTGGCAAAAAGGCCAGTCAGGATAGAGCCTCTGAGAGTTTATCGCCGCTTCTCGGGAGTTTAGGGCGACTTTTCCCGACTTTATCGACGTTTCGGGTCTGTAGACAGTTTCCGGAGGAATACGCCAGGCGCCAGCCTGAGCTGTGAGAGAGCGTATCCTGCCTGTGGGTCCCTCGGGGATGCCGAGCAGATCGATGCCCGTTGGGCTCCGGCAATGCTCCTCATCGCCGAGAGAAAGACAGTTTCCCAACGAACTAGTCGCTGCCTGCAGGCGGCTCGGGTGATTGGCAACCTCGTTTACCTCTATAAATTATTTGGCGATCTACACCGGGCGAAGGCTACCGCTAAACAGGGTTTCCAGCTTGTCCAAAAGTGGAGTCCCCATTTTGAGAATCTCTTTGCAAGAATCGCGATGGGCGATGTCCTCTACCTCATGGGTCATCAAAATCGGGCACGAGCCTCCTTTAGAAAAGCTGAAGAGCAGCTACACGAACTAGCACCTGAAGTTCTCTTCTTATACTCGGCCGGTGGCTTTCGCTACTGTGAGCTGCTCCTAGACCGGAGTGATTGGCAGGCAGTCGAGCTTCGCGCGGAGCACAGCATCAGGCTTGACGCCAGTACTCGCGGAACGACCGCAGCCGCGGTAGAGACCCTAAGTCCTTCGCGCGACCGCTCGCTTCGATGAAGAGATAGCGCGCGCCATGGCGGGCGAAAGCGTCGCGGATCTCCTCGGCCTGCCGGTACTCAAAGACGCCCATATCCCAGCCAGTCCGGCAGGTTTTCCTCGCACCAGCGGCGGTAGTCGGCGGTCGTGTCGAAGGCGCGAAACGGCTCGTCGTCGAGCACCGGCTTAAAGGTGTGGATGAAGGCGTAGCGAAAGCGGGTCCGAAGCGGCCGGCGGGCGGCGGGCGGCGGCCTCGAACTCGGCCAGCCACTCCGCCGGAATATCGTCGGCGCGTGACGGGGAGCCCTTCGGCGAGGTCTCAGAAGCCATGGCGGAGAAGTATAGCGCCGTTGAAACCTCTCTCCCGAGTCCACCGTAGTGCGAGACCAACGGACCCCAAAGGAGATTCGGCCCATGGCACCTACGACTCCTCCCGCGGACCCTTCCCTGCTGAGCCAAGAAGAGCGCCGACCCGAGGGCTTTAAGGCGATCTTCCGCAACCCCCGAGAGCTCCGGGCGGGGTGGAGCTTCCTCCTCTTCACCTCTCTCTACCTGGTCTTGAGCGCCGGATTGACCTTCGGCCTCCGGGCGCTCCTCCAAGACCTGCCCGACGGGTGGACGCCCGGGGTGCTCATCGGCTCCGAGGCAGTGTCGCTCTTCGGGGGCATCGTCGCTCTCGCCGTGATGGCGAAGATCGAGCGTCGCACCTTCGCGGTCTACGGCGTTCCCTTAGGAGCCGGCGTGGGGCGGCGCTTCGGCGAGGGCGCGCTCTGGGGGATCGCCGCGAGCGGCGCCACGATCCTCGCCATCGCGGCGGCCGGTGGCTATTCGGTCTCCGGGCTCGCGCTCCAGGGCGGCGCGCTCGCCCGGAGCGCTCTCCTCTGGGGGCTCGCCTTCCTCCTCATCGGCGTCTCCGAGGAGATCGTCTTCCGCAGTTTCCCCCTCTTCACCCTCGCCCGCGGCATGGGCTTCTGGCCGGGGGCGATCGTCTTTTCGGCCTTCTTCGGCGCCCTCCACTTCTACACGAAGCCCATGGAGACCTGGCTGGACGGGGTCTCGGTCGGCCTGATCGGCCTCTTCCTCTGCCTGACGGTGCGGCGGACGGGGAGCGTCTGGTTGGCCGTGGGCTTCCACTTCACCTTCAATTTCGTCTCTATGGCGCTCTGCGGCAGCCCCAACACCGGCAACAACGGGCAGCCCATCCCCGGCCACCTCCTGGCGGGCGTCTTTCATGGCCCGGCCTGGCTGACCGGCGGTCCCATGGGGGCGGAGGCGAGCGCCTGCGTGTTCCCGGTCCTCGCTCTCCTCTTCGGGCTCTTCCTCCTCCGCTTCCGCACCCCGGCGTTCCCGGCCGAGAGATAAAATGCGCGCCGGCCGGAATGCGGCCGGGGGGCAACGGAGTTGAGGAACTGGGAGGGACGCACGATGAAATCGATCCTGGAGATGCCGGTGACCCTGGATGCCACGGAAAGCCCGGTTCACCCTGGCGGCGATCTGGCGACGCGCTTCCGGGCGGTCCGCAACACGACGGACTGGCTGACCGCGCCGCTCTCGCCGGAGGACGCGACCGTCCAGTCGATGCCCGACGCCAGCCCCGCCAAGTGGCATCTGGCGCATACGAGCTGGTTCTTCGAGACCTTCATCCTGAGCGAAGCGGTCCCCGGCTACCACCCCTTCCACCCCGATTTCCGGGTTCTGTTCAACTCCTACTACAACAGTCTGGGCGCCCAGTACCCGCGGGCGGAGCGCGGTCTCGTCACCCGGCCGGGGCTCGACGAGGTGCGCGCCTACCGCGCCCATGTCGACGGTCAGATGCTCTCTCTCCTCGCGGGTGGGATCGAACCCGGGCTCGCGTCGCTCGTCGAGATCGGCCTCCAGCACGAGCAGCAGCACCAGGAGCTGATCCTCACCGACTTCAAGTACCTGCTCTCCCGAAATCCCCTGCGCCCGGTCTACCGGGAGACCGCCGCCCCGACAATCGGCCTGGTGACCGGCCCGCAAGCGCTCGCCTTCCGCCGCTTCGAGGAGGGGATCCGCTGGATCGGCCACACCGGCCCCGGTTTCTTCTTCGACAACGAGGGGCCGCGCCATCGGGTCTTCCTGGAGGCTTTCGAGATCGCGTCCCGGGCGGTGACCTGCGGCGAGTACCTGGCGTTCCTGGCCGATGGCGGCTACACGCGGCCCGAGCTCTGGCTGTCGGACGGCTGGAACGCCGTCAAGTCCGAGGGCTTACGAGCGCCGCTCTATTGGACCGAGCGGGACGGCAGCTGGTGGCTCCACACCCTAGGCGGCGAGCGGGCGCTCGATCCGGAGGAGCCGGTCTGCCACATCAGCTTCTATGAAGCCGAGGCCTATGCTCGCTGGGCGGGAGCCCGGCTGCCGACCGAGGCGGAGTGGGAGGTCGCGGCCGGGAGCGTCGCTGGCGTGGGAGGCGCTGTAGGCACCGTGGGCGCGGGAAACTTCCTGGAGGACGGCCTCTTCCATCCCTCCCCGGCGCCCGCCGCGGCCGATCCTCACCTCCCGCACCTAGCGCAAATATTCGGCGACGTCTGGGAGTGGACCCAGAGCCCGTATACGCCGTATCCCGGCTATCACCCGGCCGAGGGCGCCTTGGGCGAGTACAACGGCAAGTTCATGTGCAACCAGATCGTGCTCCGCGGCGGCTCCTGCGCCACTCCGCGGTCGCACATCCGCTCGACCTATCGCAATTTCTTCCCCCCGGGAGCCCGCTGGCAGTTCAGCGGCCTGCGTCTGGCCCGCGACGTCGGGTAAGTCCCGGAAAGGCGCCCTAACCCGCGGCGCCGAGGGCGCTCTTCGAGATCTGGGCCAGGGCCTCGCGGACGATCTCCAGCCGGTCGCCGCTCGCGGCCGGATCGACGAGGCTGACGTGATCGCGCGCCGCCCGGAGGGTCGAGAGCCGCTGCCGATAGATGTCGAACCGGCCCAGGGCCTCCTCCCGGCGACCTTCGAGCGCCGGGTCCTCCAGGCGCTCGATCACTCCCGGCAGGTCGGACAGCTGGTGGCAGACGAGGAGCACGTCGCAGCCCGAGGCGAAGGCCTGGGCGGCGCGGTCTGGCATCTCCCCCCAGGCGCCAAGCGCCTTCATGTCGAGGTCGTCCGAGACCGCGAGGCCGTCGAAGCCAAGGCGGCCACGGAGGAGCCCGCCCAAGATCTCCGGCGACATCGTGGCCGGACGCATCGAGGAGTCGTACCCGGGATAGGCGGCATGGCCGATCATCACCGCTCCGGCATGCCCGGCGAGCGCCGCGAAGGGCTCCAGGTCGGTTTTGAGCTCGTCTTGCGGGAGATAGACGACCGAGCCCTCGTGATGGGTGTCCTGTCCCGCCCCGCCCAAGCCCGGGAAGTGCTTGATGCAGCTCCCCGCCCCACCCGCATGCAGGCCGCGCAGGAAAGCCCGGGCAGGGCCGATCACCGCCTCCGGGGTGGCCCCGAAGTAGCGGCCATCGAGAGCGTTGTTCGACTCGCCACGGTCGAGGTCGACGACCGGCGCGAAGTCCATGTCGAAATCGAACAGGCGCATCGCCTGGGCGATCCAGTTGCCCGCCTGGTAGGAGAGGCTCGCCGGCCGCTTCCCGAGGAGCGAGGCGGCGGGAGCCGGTCCCACGATCTCCTTCAGCCGATCGACCCGGCCCCCCTCGGCATCGATGCAGAGAACGACCTCCGGCAACAACCGCCGGATCGCCGTCGTCAGCTCGGAGAGCTGCTCCAGGGTCTTGAAGTTCCAGCCCAGAAGCACGATGCCGCCCGGCTGGTGCTCTTCGAGGAGAGCCGCCGAGGCTTTATCGAGATCGGGGCCGGGGATGCCGGCGAAGACCAGCTCGTTGGCGCGCATGGTCACCCGGTTTCGCCGAAGTAGAAATAGTTAACGGAAGGATCGACAGCGAAACGGATCGCATCAAGAAATCCAGAATAACCGAGAAAGCTCAGGTTGAATGTCCAATCTGGCGAAATGAAAAAGGTACCTTGGAACGACAGGGATCGCCCCCCGTCAGCGATGAGTGTGACGGGAAGCTTGACCAGGTGCCCACGCAGCAGACCGAGACGCGTGCTCAGCGTCACCGAGTCGGCCGCGTTCAGAGGAACACCCAGGGCATGGACAACGTCCAAGGCCAGAATTGACCAAGGAGCACCGGTATCCACCTGAGCGAAAACGTTCGTAATGAGGTTGCCGATGTTCACCCGGACGAAAATCTTGGCCGTCGATTCACCCACTCCTTCAAGGTTGTCCCTGAATCGCGAGAAACCGCAGCAGAACTCCGCGTCATTGCGTTGGAGCACGATGTCAGTCAGTCAATTCGCAAGGCCAACGGCGTGGCCACCGGTGGCGAAGCCTCAAGGAGCACAACGAGCTCCTTGAGAGTCGGAGCTTGAGCGATCAGCTCGCCGGAGAGAATCGCCACCCACTGGCCCGAGTAGGCTTTCGATTTTTCGTCGATCCAACGATAGTCGAGATCGCGATTGATGTCCCTAAAGTCGCTCTTCCGCACGGCGGGAGGCGCGAGGATCAGCTGCCAATAGGAGAGCTTGGGATCCGAGGGCTTCTGGCTTATGGCCACCTGGATCAGCCTCCGAGCCGCGACGACATGGTCCTTCTCGATCAGGCGTCGAATCAGCATCGCATAGGGAAAGAGGTGGACCTGCCCCTTGGTCGTAGGTCTGGACGAAATCGAGGATGCCTCTTCGCGATTCTCTATCGCGCGGTCCAGATCCAGCTTTGCCACAGCGAGCGCCGGGGTCACTTGAATCCCTCCAATACCAGATCGAGCTCTCTTAAAACATCCCTCAAGTACCGTTGGGCTGCTTGCGAGAGTCCGCCCATTTCGAGTCTGGCGGCATCGTAGATCACTCTCGCTTGCAGGAAAAGCCCTTCTTCGACGAGGGTGGAGGGATCGAGGGTCAAGGCCGAGGACAACCGCTCGCCGTCGGCTCCATAGTAGAAGACCGCTCCAGGGAAGAGCAGGGGCCCTGGACTCTTGGGTGCTACCGCGGAGAGCCCCGACAGAACCAGCTCAAGACGGGTTTCTGGGAGCGCCCCGTGCAGCTTCAAGAGGGAAACGTAGGTGCTGAAAGTGATCTCTGGAAGATGGCTTTGCAAAGCCTCGAGGAGAGTGAGGGTTCGCCGATCATGACCGACCGAGCCCTGTCCCAGGGTCGAGGAGATTTCGACACGGTCCAGAAAAATGCGAATCACGGAGCCGGAGAGGGTGCATCGCAGATGTTCCTCCCCCAAGTGAGGATCGGAGTGATGGAACTCGAGACCGCTCAGCGCGAGACCATAGCCCTGCAACGAACGAAAGAGCTGGGAAAGGAGTCCCGGTAGATCCTTGAAGAGGCCGAACGCAGGTCGGGCGAAATACGCTTCGGTGACCTGCTCTCCCTGCTCGGCGACAAAAGCCTGGCTCATCTGGTTCCCGCCCTCCCCCTTGATCCTCTATGGTACCGCGAAGCGCCCATCCACCCCTATCCCACCTATCCCAACCGCGACCGCAGGCTGTGCAGCAGGTTGAGCGCCGCCAAGGGCGTCAGCTGGTCGAGGTCGGCATCGCGAAGAATCGTCGCCACGACCTGCTCGGGGGGTGCGAAGAGGGTGAGCTGGGCGGCCAACGGACCGGGTACCGCGGGCTCCGTGGGTGCGCTGCCGCGGGCGAGGCGCGGCTTCCCGGTCATGTCGTACTCCTGGGATTCTAAGTTCTGGAGGATCTCCCCCGCCCGTAGGATCACCTCGTTGGGGAGACCGGCCAGGCGCGCCACGTGGAGGCCGTAGGACTTGTCGGCGCTCCCCGGCACGACACGACGGAGGAAGACGATCCGCTCGTCCCACTCCTTGACCGCCATGGTGCGGTTGACCACCCGGGGAAGGAGGGCGGCGAGCTCGGTCAGCTCGTGGTAGTGGGTGGCGAAGAGGGTCTGCGCGCGGTTGTGCTCGTGGAGGTGCTCGACGATCGCCCAGGCGAGGGAGAGGCCGTCGAAGGTCGCCGTGCCGCGGCCCACCTCGTCCAGGATGACGAGGCTCCGGGCGGTCGCGTGGCGGAGGATATTGGCGGTCTCGATCATCTCGACCATGAAGGTCGACTCGCCGCGCGCCAGGTCGTCCGACGCCCCCACCCGGGTGAAGATGCGGTCGACGACGCCGATCCGCGCCGATTCGGCCGGCACGAAGCTCCCGGCCTGGGCGAGGAGAACGATCAGTCCCACCTGGCGGAGGTAGGTCGACTTGCCGCCCATGTTGGGGCCGGTCAGGAGGACGATCTGGGCGCTCTCCGGGTCGAGCTCGGCGTCGTTGGGGACGAAGGCGTCGCGGCTCGCCAGCTCGACGACGGGGTGGCGCCCCTCGCGGATGGCGATCCCTCCTCCTTCGATACCCGGCGGGTCCGGCGGGGCGGCCGCTTCGACGATCGGCCGCACGTAGCGGTTGCGCACCGCCACCTCGGCGAAGGTCGCGAGGGTGTCGAGGGTGCCGATGGCACTGGCGAGCCGGGAGAGACCCTCGGCCGCGGCGGCCACGGTCGACACCAGTTGCTGGAAGAACTGGCGTTCGAGGTGGACCTGGCGCTCCTCGGCGGAGAGGATCTGCTCCTCCAGCTCCTTGATCTCCGGGGTGACGTAGCGCTCGGCGTTGACCAGGGTCTGCTTCCTGATGTAGTCCTCCGGCACCTTCCGCTCGTTCGCCCGGGTCACCTCCAGGTAGTAGCCGAAGACCCGGTTGTAGCGGATCTTGAGCGACGAGATGCCGGTCCGCTCGCGCTCCCGCACCTCCAGGGCCAGGATGTGGCGCTTGCTGTCCCGACAGAGCGAGCGGTAGCGGTCGAGCTCGGCGTCGACGCCGGCGGCGATCACGCCGCCCTCGTCGAGCGACGGCGCGGGGGCCTCCTCCAGGGTGCGGACGAGGTACTCGCCGAGAGCGGGGAGGGGATCGGTCGCCGCGAGAGCGGCGAGGAGAGGCGCCGGCGGGCCGGCGCCCGCGCTCCCGGACGCCACCTCGGCGAGCGCCGCGGGGAGCTGGACGAGGGTGTCGCGGAGCGCCGCCGCCTCACGCGGGGTGAGGGTGCCGAGGACGGCACGACTGAGCAGACGCTCGGGGTCGCCCATCCGGGAGAGGCGGTCGCGCAGGCGTTCCCGCCGCGGGTTGTCGGCGGCGAGCTCGGCGACCGACTCGTGCCGGGCGGCGATCGCCGCCGGGTCGCGGAGGGGCCGGTGCAGCCAGTCGCGGAGCATCCGGCCGCCGGGGGCGGTGACGGTGCGGTCGAGGACGGAGAGGAGGGTGCCACGCTTTCGTCCCTCGCGCTGGGTCTTGAAGACCTCCAGGTTGGCGAGGGTGGTGGCGTCGACGATCAGCCGATCGCCGGGCTCGCGGAGGACGATGCCGCGGACGTGGGCGAGGTCGCTCTTCTGGGTCGCCTGGGCGTAGGCGAGAGCGGCGGCGGCGGCGCGCACCGCCGGCTCGTCGGGAGCGAGGCCGAAGCCGCGGAGCGTCGCCGTCCCGAACTGCCGCCCGAGGAGCTCCGCCGAGCGCCGCAGGTCGAGTAGCCGGTCGCCATCCAGTGGCGTCTTGCACGGGCACTCGCGGTCGAGGAAGACGTGAATGCCCTCAGGAAAGCTGTCGCCGGAGAGGAGAGCTTCGCGGGGGCGGAGCAGCGCGAGATCCCCCACCGCCTCCTCCTCGCTCGACCAGCGGCGGACGAAGAAGCTCCCCGTCGAGACGTCGAGGAACGCCCCGGCGCCCCCCTCTCCCTCCCAGACGAGGCTCGCGAGGAGGTTCTCCTCCTTGCCGTCCAGAAGCGCCGGATCGGAGATCGTCCCCGGGGTGACGACCCGGGTCACCTCCCGCCGGACGAGCCCCTTGGCCTCCTTCGGGTCCTCCACCTGATCGCAGATCGCGACCCGCAGGCCGGCTTCGAGGAGCTTCCCCAGATAGGAATCGAGGGCATGATGCGGGATGCCGCACATCGGCGCCTCGTTCTCGCTCCCCTTCTGCCGCGCCGTGAGCTGCACCTCGAGGATGGGCGCGGCCTGCCGCGCGTCCTCGAAGAACATCTCGAAGAAGTCCCCCATGCGGTACATGAGGAGGGCATCGGGGTACTGCGCCTTGACCTCCAGGTAATGGCGGAGCATCGGCGTCGTGGCGAAGGAGACCGTGGCGGTGGGCGTTGGCGACATCGGGCAGAGTATAACCGTGGTCCCGGGTACGCGGGCCCGGGACCGGCATGGGAAGGGAGGAAAAGGAGCGGGGATTGAACTTGCGATGGCGTGGCGGTGTCCGGCGAAGGCGTCGGGCGGCATCGGGGTCGCCCCCAGGGACGACCCCGAATCCACGCCCCGACCTCCGCTCCAGCGCGGTCGTCGAAGACTGCCCCTTACTTGGTCGTCGAGTGCTCCAGAAGAGCCTTGACCTGGTTCTGCAACTCTTCGATCTGGGTCTGCTGAGCAGCGAGTTGCCGGTGCTGGGCCTGGACCTCGTTCAAGAGCATGGTGTTGAGGAACTGATAGCGAACGGAGTAGGGCTTGCCCTCCTCGTCGTACTGTACGAGGCCGGGGGCGACCTTCGCGACCTCTTCGGCGATCAGACCGTACTGCAGGAGATGGGAGCCGTCGTCGTACGGCGCCTTGTAATGGAAGGTGACCGGGCGGAGTTGCAGGAGCAGGCTATTCGTGGCGTCGCCCATGTCCTGGACGTCCTCTTTGAATCGCAGGGACGACGTGAACGTCCCCAGCTGACCGCTGCTGTTGACGTAGACCTGCGAGCCGCTCGAGCTGGTCGCGCCATTGATACCGGCGATGAAGGTCGAGGTCTGCGCGGCGCTGCCGATGCGGATGACGCCACTGGGCAGGCGGCTCCAGCCCGCCGCCCGGGTCAGCCTGCGGCCGTCTCCTCCGCCGCCGCGGCGCGGATGCCCGCCGTCGAGAAGCGGACGATGTGCTCGATCAGGCCGGGCTCCTCGATGCCGTCTTCGTAATGCCCCGTCGTGCCTACGAAGAGACGCTCGAAACGCATGAAGTGGGTGAGCTGGGCGACCAGGGAGTGGGCGGAGCGACGGGCACGGACCGGGTCGAGACCGGGGCAGGCGCGGAGGAGAACCTCGGCCAGCTCCTCGTAGACCGGGGTGATGATCTCGGCGGTGAAGAGCCCCCGCGGCAGATGGGGCTCGGCCAGCTCGCGCCACATGAGCTGGACCCAGAGCTGCCCCTCGCCCGGTGCCTTGAAGGGGGCGAGGAAGGCGCGGACGAAGGAGTGGAGGAGGATCTCCAGGCAGGTCCCGTCCTCGGCCTCACAGCGGATCTCCCGGAGGCTCGCCAGGCGCTCCTCGCGCATCCGGCCCAGGCGGCGGCGGAAGATCTCCAGGTAGAGCTGTTCCTTGCCGCCGAAGTGGTAGTTGACCGAAGCCAGGTTGCACCCCGCCCCCGCCGTGATGTCGCGCACCGAGGTGTCGGTGAAGCCATGCTCGGCGAACCGGCGCTCGGCGACCTCGAGCAGCCTCTGGCGGGTGGGTACGCTGCTCGTGAGAGAGGGGAAGGGGAGCGGGGCGACGGAGGTCGTGGCCATTTCAAACACAGTTTGAAACGCCGGTTCGACCCTGTCAAGGGGGGACGGCGCCAAGGTGGGCCAGCTCGATATACTCCAGGCCATGGAGGGCGAGATCGACGATTACTTTGAGGCTCCCGGATGAGCTATCTACTTTTCCTTGATGAGAGCGGCCACGACCATCGAACCATGCCCTACGAGGTTCGCGGCGGCGTAGCGCTGCATGCTTCAGAGCTTTGGCCGTTCGTTCAGGACATGCAGCGCCTTGAGCTCGCCTCCTTTGGCACCCCCCTGCATCACTTCCAGGCCGAATTGAAGGGCTGCAAGCTCCTGGACAAGGACCGATTCAAGTGGGCGGCCCAGGAATCGCCGATGCCCGACGAAGAGCGTCGCAAACACTGCCGCGGCTTTCTCACCAAAGGGCTGGAGAAAGAAAGCGCCTTCCCGAGAAGAGTTCACGGCTTACGGACAGGCATGTCTCGAAATGGCGACGGGCATGTTTGAGCTCCTCAGGCAACACAAAGCACGCTTGTTCGCCGCTGCGATCCCGCGCAGCGTCCTAAAACCCGACACCTACGAGGCCGAGGAGTATCTGCGAAAGGACCAGGTGTTCCTTCTCGAGCGCTATTTCTATTTCCTGGAGCAAGAGAAGCAGCACGGCTTGCTGGTAATGGATCAAGTGGAGAAGGCCGAAGACCGCCGCTTCGTGCGGCGCCTCGAAGCATATTTCAGGAAGACCAAAGCCGGACGTTACCGATCGGCATGGATCGTTCCAGCTCCGTTTTTCGTCTCATCGGACATGACCTACCCAGTCCAGGCCGCGGATCTCGCAATCTATTGCGTGAACTGGGGCTTTCGGCTGCCGGCCCGAGGGATGGATGCGCCCGATCGACCGGAGATCGCCAACGACTACGGCCGGTGGCTTGCCCAGCTTCAATTCCGTGGGGAAGGGTACCGCGACGGGGCCGTCTACGACTCCTACGGTATCGTTTTTGTGCCCGATCCGTACGAGGCCCGGTAAGGTGGAGAACAGGTCAGGTGGAGAATGAAAAAGGAGGCAATGCCTTTGAAGCCACTCGAAAGCAGCCTCTGGGCCGAGCCTCCTTGGACAGTATCGGCTCTCGGTTCCTAAGAGTCAAGCGATTCGACCCCGTAAGGCGGCCGACCTCGCTTCCAGTCAGCAACGGCAGGACTGAGCGGGATCCGTCGTCGCGCAGACGGGGCAGTTGGTGACGCAGCCCGTGATGTCGACCGTGCGGTTGCCGGCGTACACCTGGTCGAGACGAGTCAGCGTCTCCTTGCTGACGGTGAGCTTGGCCGGCGTGGGAAGCTTTTTCTTCATATCGTCCTCCTCCTAAAATTCGACGATACCATAGCGACCTCGATCGGGCCGGCTCGATATACTCCAGGCCATGGAGGGAACGGTCCTCGTCCTCGACAGCGGCTCCCCCTTGGTCAGCGTGGCCGTGGGGAGAGAAGGCGTCGTGCTCGCGATGCGGGCGCGTGAGATCGCGCGTTCGTCGGCGCTCCTCCTCGCCATGGTCGACGAGGTGCTGAGGGAGGCGGGGCTCGACGTGGGCGAGCTCGCCGGGATCGCTGCCTTGGGCGGACCGGGGAGCTTCACCGGCCTCCGCATCGGGCTCGCCACGGTGCTCGGCCTCCACCAGGCGCTGGGGATTCCCGCCACCACCCTCCCCACCCTCCGGGTGCTGGCCGCGCTCGCGAACCCGGGCGGCGGACGGGCCGTGGGAGCCGTCGACTCGCTCCGCGGCGAGTGGGGGGTCGAGGAGTGGAGGGGGGACGGCGGCCGGGGGATGGCGCTCGTCCCCGGACCGGAGCTCGCCGGTTTCGCCCCCTGTACTCTTGTCGGCTTCGGAATCTCGCGCCTGGGCGAGCTGCCGGGCTGGCCGGCAGCGCCGGCGGGAATCCGGCTCGTCGAGCCCGGTCCCCTCGCCCCGGCGGCCCTCTCCCTCCTCGCCAGACTCCCGGCGGAGCGCTGGGACCCGGCGCTCCTCTCCGCCCCGATTTACGCCCGGCCTCCGGCGGTGACCGCGCCGCGGCCGTTCGCCGCGCGGCCGGTCGCGGTGAATAGAGCGGGGCGATGAGCACCGCGGCCTCCCCTTTCCCCTTTCCCCTCCTCCGCACCGCCCGGCTGGACGACCTGGAGAGGATCGTCTGGCTGGAGCAGCTCGGTTTCCCCGATCCCTGGCCGCGCGAGCTCCTCGCCTACGAGATCAGCCACCCGGCCTCTCTCGTCCTCGCCGCGGTCTGGGCGGAGGGCTTGCCGGCAGCGGGCTATGCCAGCTTCCGCAAGGGAGGAGGGCAGGCGGAGCTGCTGCGCCTCGCCGTGGCGCCCGGCGAGCGCCGGCGCGGGGTCGCCCGGGCGCTCGTCGGCGGCGGCCTGGAACGCCTGCGCCCGGCCGGTATCGAGACCTGCTTCCTCGAGGTGCGGACGAACAACGAGGGCGCCATCGCCTTCTACCGGGAGTTGGGCTTCGAGCGGGTGGGGCGGCGCACCGGCTACTATCGGGACGGCTCGGATGCCCTGGTCTACGCCCGGCCCGTGGCATCGCCTTAGCATATTTTTCCCGGCGATGCTTTTGGACGTGCCATCCAATCTCTTGAACCGGGTTCTACCCCGGTGTATCCTGGTCCTAGCAGGCATGCTGAACATCATCCCCACCTCGCTTGCACTCCTCGCCCGGCCACCGCGGCGGGGAGATGCGAAGGGACCGGTCTGCCGGTGAGGCTCGCCGAAGTCGCTGTCGCCGAGATCGCGCCAGCGCCGATATCGCCGAGATCGCGGCTCCTCGCGACCACCACCTACCGCGTCCACTCCTATCCATCGCCGCAATCCACGACCCAGGAGGTACCGGCCATGCCCACGACCACCATGACGGACGAGCTCAAGGAAGAATTGATCAAGACCGATGAGGAGTACCGTCGCCTGCACGACGAGCACCAGGCCTGCAAGGACCGGCTCCACGAGATCAACCAGAAGTCGCTCCTCTCCCAGGACGACGAGATCGAAGAGAAGAAGATCAAGCTCCACAAGCTGACTCTGAAGGACCGCATGGAAGAGATCCTCCGCGCGCACCGGGAGGCGCGGGTCTCCGCGTAGTACGATCCGCGCCATGCCGATCCCCCCGATGCCGTCGCCCCGGACCCGACGCCGGCCATGACGTTCGCCAAGGAAGCCTGGCCTTTCGTCCTGCCCCCTGTCCTCGCGGCCGGGATTCTCTTCGTCCTGGGACACCCGGGCTGGGGTCTCGGGCTCCTCGTCGTCGGGCTTCTCACCCTCCTCTTCTTCAGGGACCCCAGGCGCACCTATGGAGGCGGGCCGGAGGTCGTGATCGCCGCGGCGGACGGTCTCATCACCCGCGTCGACGAGATCGACGACCCCGAGGTCGGGCCGGGGCGCCGCCGGCGGATCGTCACCTTCCTTTCCGTCTTCGACGTCCACGTGCAGAAGGTGCCGGTCACCGGCACCGTCGTCCTCTCGCGCTACACGGTCGGCCGCAAGGTCGCCGCCTTCCGTGCGGACGCGGGCGAGGTCAACGAGAAGCACCTGACCGTCATCCGGTGCGGGAACGGCGACCTGGTCGGGGTCCGCCAGATCGCCGGTCTCCTCGCCCGCCGCGTCGTCTGCTACCTGGAGGAAGGGGACGAGGTCCGCCGGGGCCAGCCGATGGGGCTCATCAAGTTCGGCTCGCGGGTGGACCTCGTCGTGCCGGCCGGCTATCGGGTCGAGGTCCAGAAGGGGGATCGGGTGAAGAACGGCGGCACGCCCATGGCGGGCTTGGACACCACGCAGGTCGGCACGCCGCGGGGCGGGCCGTGAACCCGGCGCAGGCCGAACGGAGGGAGCGCCGGAAGCGGCAGCTGCGCCGTGGTGTCTACGTGCTGCCGAGCCTCTTTACCATCGGCAACATCCTCCTCGGGTTCTACGCCATCATCCTCAGTCTCCGCGCCGGGGGCTTCCTGCCCAAGGATCCGCACCCGATCGAGATCCACTTCGGCTTCCAGCTCGCCGCCGGGCTCGTCTTCGCGGCCGCGATCCTCGACGCCATGGACGGCCGGATCGCGCGCCTGACCGGCACCGAGAGCGAGTTCGGAAGGGAGTACGACTCGCTCGCCGACGTCTTCACCTTCGGCGTCGTGCCGGCCCTCCTCACCTACCTCTGGGGGCTTTACGAGTGGGGGCGGATCGGCTGGCTCGTCCCCTTCTTCTATCTCGTCTGCACGGCGACCCGGCTCGCCCGCTTCAACGTCCAGACCAAGGTCGTCGACTCGCGCTTCTTCGTCGGCCTGCCGGCGCCCGCCGCCGCGGGGTCGATCTGCTCGATCCTCTTCTTCGCCCCCGACTCGGCCTGGCGGGAGTGGATGCAGCTCCTCATGCTGGTGGCGCTCCTCTTGATCGGCACGCTCATGGTCTCGACCTTCCGCTATACGAGCTTCAAGAAGTTCGACCTCCGGAAGCGCTGGAGCTTCCGCGCCCTCGTGCCGTTCGCCGCGATCGTCCTGGTGATCGTCTTCGAGCCGCGCGCCACGTTCCTCGCCATCGCCACCCTGTTCGCCCTCTCCGGTCCGGTCGCCTCCCTGACCTCCCGCCTGCGCCCCCGGCGGCGCGGCGACGATCTCCCCCCAGCACCGCCGAAAGACCTTCCAGGAGCGCCATGAGCCACCTGCTCGCGATCGTCGAAGCCACCACCCTCCTCGGCAAGGAGGTCCGGGACACCCTGGTCGGCCAACCGAATCTCTGGCGCGAGGTCCGCCTCCTGACCACCCGGGAGAGCGAGGTGGGAGCCCTCTCCGAGGTGGCGGGCGCCGCCACTTTCGTGCAGCGCGCCGACGAGGACGGTCTCTCCGGGGTCGACCTCGTCTTCTGCTGCGGCACGGACGAGGAGGCACGGAAGGTTCTGGGCGTCCTCCCGGAGACCGCCACGGCGGTCGTCGTCGCGAGCGATCTCAAAGACTACGCCGCCATCGCCGGACAGCCGATCGTCGCGGGGGTCAACTTCGCCAAGTCCCAGCACGGCCGGGTCCTCCTCTCGCCCCACCCGGCGGTGGTCCTCCTCGCCCATCTCCTCCATCCGCTCCGCGGCCTGGGGATCGAGGAGGCGGTGGCGACGGTGATCCTGCCGGCCTCCATGCATGGCGATCCCGGGATCGACGAGCTGTTCGAGCAGACCTGGCAGATCATCGCCATGACCGCCCGCCGGCCGTCGCCCATCTTCGGCGCCCAGCTCGCCTTCAACCTGCTGCCCACGCCGGCCTCGGTGGTGCCGCTCTCGACCCAGCTCCGCGAGGTGCTCGCGGGCGATCCCCCGGCCTCGCTCCAACTCGTCCAGGGCGGGGTCTTCCACTCGCTCGCCGCGAGCGTCTACGTCCGCTTCGCCAATCCCGCCGACGCCAAGTCGCTCCGCCGCACCTTAGGCCAGCAGCCTCACCTGGAGCTGGCGAAAAAGCCCGGTCACTTAGGACCGATCGACGCCGCGGCGCACGGGAAAATCCTCGTCGGCGCCGTCCAGGAGGAGCCTTCGACGCAAGGCGGCTTCTGGCTCTGGGCGGTGATGGACAACCTGACCCGCGGCGGCGCCTTGAACGCCGTCGAGATCGCCGCCGATATTCTCTAGCGACCTCTAGCGACCTCTAGGGGTCCGGGCAAGGGCAGGGGTATACTTTCCCCAGGCGGGCGCCACCCATGGCAGTCGACATTCAGAAGCGGCTTTTCACCTGTGACGAGTACGAGACGATGCTCGTGGCCGGCATCCTCTCGGAGGACGACCGGGTCGAGCTGATCGAGGGGGAGATCCTTCAGATGTCGCCGATCGGGGACCGCCATGCGAGCAGTGTCCGGCGCCTGACCGCGCTCCTCTCCTCCCGCCTGGCGGAACAGGCGATCCTCAGCGTCCAGAATCCGCTCCGGTTGAACGATATCTCCGCTCCGCAGCCGGACCTTGCCCTGCTCCGTCCCCGCGCGGATTTTTATTCCGCACATCCCAGGCCGGAGGACACCCTCCTCGTCATCGAGGTCGCCGAAGCCAGCTTGGCCTTCGACCGCCAAGTGAAGGCTCCCCTCTATGGGATGAATGGGATCGCCGAGCTGTGGATCGTCGATCTCTTGGGACAAGCGATCGAGGTTTACCGCCAGCCCTCGGCGCGCGGCTACCTGGAGGTCCGGCGCAGCAACCGTGGCAGCCCCCTGGGGATGCTCGCCTTCCCCGGGCTCGAGCTCTCCGCCGCGGAGATCCTCGGTTAGGCCGGTCGCCCCTCCATGTTCTCCACGAATCGCCGAACGCTCCTCTCTCTCGCGCTGGCGATCACGATGCCGTTCGCGGCATCCGCCGCGTTGCGAGCCGTGAGCACCGCTTCCCCCGCCGCCGGCCCCGCCCCGGTCGTCGAGCTGGCGCAGGGCGGCGCGGAGCTGCCGGCGACCCAACGGCGGGCGGTCGAGCGGGCGATCGTCGCGGCGGCGGACGCCGCCGGAGTGGCGGTCTGCCGGGACGGCGCCGCGCTCACCCTCCCGGCGAGCGCTCCCCTGGACCACGTCTGCTCGACTCCGGGCCTGCCGCTCCTCTGGTGGGACGCCGAGATCCGCACCGAGAAGAGCGGTGACGCCGAGGTGCTCGACGTCACGCTCAGGCTCGCCCTCGGCGGTCCCGGCGGTCCCAATGCCGAAAGCCCGCAGGTCGTCGTGCCACCCCACGTGCTCCTGCCCGCCGGCCGCGCGGAGCTCCCCGGTGAGGAGCGCGACGTCGCCATCCTCGACGGGGTCTACCGCTCTCTCCTCGCCGCCGACGGCCTCAACACCTGGCTCGCCGGCCTCAAAAAGCGGCCGGAGCTTTCCCGCGCCGATTCCCGGGAACCGGCGAGCCCGCCGGCCGGCGCTCCCCCGGTCCACCGGAAGACCCACTCGGCCGGACGGCTTCGCGCCTGGGAAAAAGAGCTCGGGCAGATCACCGATCTCCTCATCGACGGCCACTACCTGGAAGGCCGGGACCGCGCCACCCACCTGCTCAAGGAGGACCCGCCGCCCGAGATCGCCGGCCGCGCCCGCGACCTGCTCGCCAAGGCCGAGACGAAGATCACCCAGGCGGGAACCTCTCGCGAGAAATCGTCGTCGGGCCCGATCGTCATCCGCCCCTCCCAGGGAACGGGGACGCTCTCGGGCGTGCCGCAGAGACGGCGCTGGGAGCGGAGCTTCGACGTCCGGGTCGCCCGGGACGATCGCGGCTTCGCCGATGGCGTCGACGGCCGGCTCGTCGTCTCGGAGGACGGGGTCGTCTTCACCCGCCAGGGGGAGAGCCGGCCCGACTGGGCGATCACCTGGGCCGACCTGACCGCCGCCCATCGTGCCGACGGGATCTGGGACGTTCCCTATCCCCTCGCTTTCGCCGAGAAGAGCGGCCGTCTCCACCACCTCGTCGTCATCGACAGCGCCGGCAAACCGCTCCCCGGCGGACCGGTCCTCTCCGCCCTCGCCGAGGGACGGCTGGCGAGCCGCAAGGGATACTCCTAGCCTTCCTCCTCTTCGCGGCCGCCTCGCGCCGGCCGTTCGAGCCCCAGCGACGCCACTTTCTGGTGCAGATAGGTGCGCTGCAGTCCCAGAAGGCGGGCGGCGGCGGCGAAGTTCCAATCGGTCCGGCGGAGGACGGCCTCCAGGTACTCGCGCTCGCACTGGTTCCTGAAATCGCGGAGAGAGAGGGCCGGCCAGGCCTCGGGCAGGCGCAGGAGCCCGGTCTCCGGGGTGCCCTCCGACCGGGCCGATCGTGCCGACCGGGCCGGCAGGGAGAAGGCGGCGGGCAGATCGGCCGCCTGCAGCGGATCGCCGCCGAAGACGACCAGGCGCTCGGAGAGGTTCTTGAGCTCGCGGACGTTGCCCGGCCAGCTGTAGGCGAGAAGCGGCGGATAGATGCCGGGATCGATCTGCCGTTGGCGAAGGCGGTGCTCGCGGGCGAAGCGCTCGACGAAGCTGTCGAAGAGGAGGGGGATGTCCTCTCCCCGCTCGCGGAGCGCCGGCACCTCGATCGGCAGGGCGGCGAGGCGGAAGTAGAGATCCTGGCGGAATCTCCCCACCGCCCCCTCCCTTTCGAGGTCCCGGTGGGTCGCCGCGATCACCCGCACGTCCACCTGGCGGTCTTTCGTCTCCCCCACCCGGCGCACCCGGCCGTCTTCGAGCACCCGGAGGAGCCGCGCCTGGAGGGCCGAGTCCATGTCGCCGATCTCGTCCAGGAAGAGCGTTCCCCCGTGCGCCTCCTCGAAGAGCCCGGGCTTCGCCACCTTGGCGTCGGTGAAGGCGCCCCGGGCGTGGCCGAAGAGCTCGTCCTCAACGAGCGGCGCGGGAATCGCCGCGCAGTTGATCTTGACGAACGGCCCCTCTTTCCGGGCGCCGGCACGGTGCAGGGCATCGGCCACCAACTCCTTGCCGGTGCCGCTCTCGCCGATGATCAGCACCCGCCCGTCGGTCGCCGCGGCGCGGGCGATCCGCTCCTTCAAGCGCAGGAGGGCCGGCGAGCCGCCGAGGATCTCGGGGACCGCGACGAGCTTCGATTCGAGCGCCGCCACCCGGCGCTTGAGCTCGACGGTCTCCAGGGTGTTCTCGATCGAGCGCAGCAGCCGCTCGCGGCTGAACGGCTTCTCGATGAAATCGTGCACCCCGAGCCGCAAAGCCTCGACCGTCTCGCTGATCGAGGCCTCGCCGGAGACGATGATCGTCGGCGGCAGCCGCCCCGCTCCCCCCGAACCCCCGTCCGCTACCAGGAGCCGGATCAGCTCGACCCCGCTCATGCCGCCCAGGCGGACGTCCAGGAGGAGGAGGTCGGGGAGCAGCCGGCCGCGATCGGAGAGCCGGACGAAGGCCTCCTCGCCCGAGGCGAGGGCCTCGACCGCGAGCCCCGACTTGCCGAGTTGGAGGAGGAGGCTGGCGCGGATCTTCGCGTCGTCTTCGACCAGAAGGACCCGCTTCATCCGCCTTCCTCGCTTGCGGTCTCCGGGAAGGACAAACGAGGGAAGAGCAGCCGGAAGACGGCTCCCGTGCCCGCTCCCGAAACCGGGGCGAGTTCCAGGTCACCGCCGTGGTCCAGAAGGATCTTCCGCGAGATGGCGAGCCCCAACCCCATCCCTTCCCCCACCCGCTTCGTGGTGACGTAGGGCTCGAAGAGGCGCGGACGGATCGCCGGCGCCACCCCGGGGCCGTCGTCCGCCACGGTCGCCAGGGTCCACTCCCCTTCCCTCCTCAGGGAGAAAGTGACCGTCCCTCTCCCGGTGCCGATAGCGAGAGCGCTGTTGTCGCAGAGGTTGACGAGCACCTGGCGGACCATCTCCGGATCGAAGTCGGCGAGGATCGCTGGGCTTGGCGGGAGCGGCGCCGGGAAGACGAGGGCGAGGTTCGGCCAGGCGGCGGCGAAGGTCTTCACGTATTCGGCGAGGAAGGCAGCGAGATCGCGCCGTACGAGCGCCGGCTCCGGCAGCCGGGCGAAGGCGGTGAAGGTCTGGGTGAGCCGGCCCAACCGCTCGATCTCGGCCCGGGCGCTCAAAACCAACCGGCCGGGCTCGCCGTCTCCCTGCCGTGGCGCGCCGGCCCCGACGAGATCGCCCAGCCGATCGAGCTCCAGCCGCGCCGCGGTCAACGGAGTGCGCATCTCGTGCGCCTGCCGGCGCGCCGCCTCCTGCCAGACCGAAAGGTTTTCGAGCGAGGCCAGGCGGCGGCGATCGCGGCTGATCGCCCGCGAGGTGGCCTCGATCATGGCGGCAATCCGCCCGATCAGGTCCCGGCGCTTCCGGCGCTCCCGGCGCTCCCCGACGCGCACGTCGACGACGCCGGCCGCGAGCTCGGCCAGGGCCGCCTGGAGACGGTGGAGGCGGACCGTCTGCCGCCTTTCCCGGAGAGCGTAGATCGTGCAACCGAAAAGGAGGATGCCGGCGAAGAGCCCGAGGAGGACCGCCTCGTAGCGCCTTACGATCTCCCGCCGGCTGAGCTCCAGGATGTGGAGGCGCCCCAAGAGGGCCTGGGTGGCGTCGAAACGCTGCCGATAGAGGACGGCACGGGCCGGATCCTCCCGCGCCAGGCGCTTCTGGTCGGCGAGCGACAGCTCGAGGAGCCCGGTCACCTCGGGGTGGACCCCGAAGGTGAACCAGGCCCCGGCCAGCTCGCGCTCGAAGAGCGAGAAGAGCAGGAGGGCCGCGGCCAGGAGCGCGAGGATCGTGGGCACCATCACCTTGAGGTTCAACGCCGGCGCTCCGGGGGGTAGACGAGAGCCCAATCATAGACCACCAGGCTCTGGCGCTTGATCGAGGTGGCGAGGAGGGCATCGAGAGCGCCCGAGAGCGGCTCCGTTCGCCCGCCGGGGTTGGCGTCGCCCCGAGCCGGGCGCCCGATCGAGTCGGAGAGCCAGCGCTGGGCCTCCCGCTGCTCCGACTGGGAGAACGGGATGACCGAGAGGTGCACCGCGACCTCCCACGGCGGACCGGCGCGGAGCGGCTCGACGGCGAGGACCGGCAGCCTCACCCCTTTCCACCAGGCGGCGAGGCGCTCGAAGGAGGGCAGGGTCTCCTTCTTCACCTTGCCGTCGATCCCCAGGACGCTGACCAGGAACACCTCGTCCCAGGGCTCGTACCGGACGTCGATCTTGCCGCCTCCTTTCGCCCGATGCCCCTGCCCGTCGACGGCGTTGACGGCGACCAGGAAGGTCGTCGTGAGACCGGTCGACAGCGAGCTTCTCACCTCCGGCCGGGTGAGCACGCCGGGGAGGGCAGAGACGACTAAAGTCCGCTCCTGGAGCTCGACCGCCGGGGGATCGACCCCCGGCCGGGCGGCCTCGACCGCCGCCGTTCCGAGACCCACGACGACGAGGGCCGCGATCCAGACCGCGGCGGTTCCGGCGGCCTTGGCGGCCCGCCCTGCCCTCACGGCATCACCTTACCGCTGTAGACGAGCCCCAGGCGCAGCACCGCCCAGGGGCTCCGGTAGACGAGGGTCGTCCGCAGGGAAAACTGGTAGATCGGATCGGGCCCGTCGGTATTGCGCAGGTTGCGGGCGGTCGACAGCGCCCCGTACGAGGCCGTCGTCTCCAGGCGGAGATCGCCCCAGCTCCGGGCACGCTCGCCCTGCCAGAGGTCGACCGCATGCCCGGCCTCGATCGTCGCCAGGTAGCCGTAGGTCGGACCGGGGCCGTTCAACGCTTCCGGCACCGTCGCGAACTCGCGGTACCGGTAGGTGGAGCCGGTGAGGCCGAAGGTGAGCGACTGGCGACGGGTAAGCGGCAGGTGGTGGTGGCCGGAGAGCGCCAGGGTACCGAGGTGCTGGCCCTCCCGGACCGTACCGGAGAGCTGCCCGATCCGGTCGTCGAAGCTCTGGGCGATGAGCGTCGCCTGGGCTTCCTCCCCGCGGGTGGGGAAGAGTGGGTCGTCGGTCGTGTTGTAGAGCCAGTCGAGCTCGGCCGTGCGATCCTCGAAACCGAAGCGGAAGGACCCGCTCGACTCGCTCGACTTGACCCTCGACACGGTCGCCCGGAGCGATTGGTTGACCGTGAGCGGCACCCCGGCCGAAAGCGCGGGAGTGAACCGGTGACCGTTCGGATCGTAGGCCAAAGCGACGCTCGCGAAGCTGCCGTCGCCGAAGAGGTCGTAGCGGGTGTAGCCCAGCTGGGAGAGGCTGTGGGCGTTCCCCACGGTCGCGAAGGCGAGTCCCGTCGAGCCCACGAACTCACGAAAGCCGAGGAGGGAATCGCTCCCGAAGTCGACGTTGGGCTGCGAGAACGGCAGATCCGACACGATCGGGAACCGGCCTCCCACATCCTGCTGCTTTTCGATGTCGGCGAAGATCGGTCGCGTTTCCTCGACCGTGACGACCAGCTCATAGCGGCCGCGCTCGCTCCCCTTCCTGAGCGCGAAGGACGCCTCGATGATGAACGGCAGCCGCTTGATCCGGCGGATGGCGATCCGCAGATCGTCCTCGGTGTAGCTCTGCCCCTCTTTGAGCAGCGATTCCGCGGCGACGATGCGGGCCGAAGCCGGCCGGCGGTTGCCGGTGACGGTGATCTTCTCCAAGAGGAAGCTCGGGGCCGGCTCGGCCCCGGCCGCCGTGGCGATCGGAGCCGCGGCATGCATCGCGGGCGTGGCGGGCGTGGCGGCGCTTCTGGCCGCCACGCCCGCGAGAGCGGCGAAAAGAGCGAGGATCTTGAGCACAGAGCGAACCCCGGCCGATCGACCAGCGTGTGGCAAGGAATCTCCTTTACGCTCCGCGACCGCTTGCGGGCGCGGGCAAAAAGTTGGGCCGCTCGACTCTCCTCTAAACCTCGAGATCATATGGTGGTCCGCCGGATCGTGCGCTCTCAGGCGTGAGGCCGCCCGCCTCAGTGCATCACCTTCCCGCTGTAGAGAAGCGCCAGGCGCACCAGCGCCCAGGGGCTCCGGTAGGTGAGGGTCTCGCGGAGGGACAGCTGGTGCACCGGGTCGACCTGGTCGAAGCTCCGCAGGTTGCGGGCGATCGAAACCGTCCCGTAGGAGGCCGTCGTCTCCAGGCGCAGCTTGCCGCCTCTCCAGGCCTGCTCGCCCTGGAGGAGGTCGACCGCGTACCCGACGTCGACGGTGCCCTGGTAGCCGAAGGTCGGTCCGGGGCCGTTCAAAAGCTCCGGCGAGGATGCGCCCTCGTCGTACCGGTAGGAGGAGCCGGTCAGGCCGAAGGAGAGCGACTGGCGCGCGCCGAGCGGCAGGTGGTGATGGCCGGAGAGCAGCAGGGTGCCGATGTGCTCGCTCAGGTTGAACGCCGAGCCGTCGAGCTCGTGCGACCGATCCTCGAAGCTCTCATAGGTGAGATCCGTATCGATCGTGGTCCCCCGGGTGGGGAAGAACGGATCGTCGGTCGTGTCGTAGCGCCAGTCGAGCTCGGCCGAACGGTCCTCGATGCTCAGGCGGAAGGGGCCGGAGCCCTCGCTCGAATGGAGACGCGACACGCTCCCCCGGAGCGACTGGTTGGCGGTGAGCGCCACCCCCGCCGTGAGCGTGGGCGTGATCCGGTGGCCGAACGGATCGTAGGCCAGGTCCAGGCTCAGGAAGCTGCCGGCGCCGAAGAGGCCGAATTGGGTGTATCCCGCCTGGGAGAAGCTGTTGGAGTCCCCGACGCTCGCGAAGACGAACCCCGTCGAGCCCACGGTTGCCTGAAGCCCGAGGAGCGTGTCGCCGGCGAGAGCGGCGTCGGGCTGCGGAAAGGGCACCAGCGAGGCGATCGGGTCCCTGCCGCCGACGTTCCTCTCGGTCTGCACGTTGGCGAAGAGGGACCCCATCTCCTGGACCGTGAAGACCAGCTCGTACGCGCCGCCCTCGTCCCTCTTGTTGAGCGCGAAATCCGCCTCGACGACGAACGGCAGCCGCTTGATCCGGCGCAGAGCGATCCGCAGGTCGTCCTCCGTATAGCTCTTCCCCGACTGGAGGAGCGACTCCTCGACGACGATGCGGGCCGAGGCGGCCCGGCGGTTGCCGGCGACGGTGATCTTCTCGACGAGGAAGCTCGCAGCCGGATCGGTGCCGGCCGGCAGGGCGGACATGGCGGGAGCGGGGGCATAGGGCGCGGCGGACACCGTGCCGAGACCGCCGAGGCCGGCGAGGAAAACGAGGACAAGGAGAAGAAAGCGGAACCCGGTCGACCTGTAGGCGTGTAGCAAGGGGAGTCTCCTTATTCACGGCGACGGCCCGGTTCGGGCCTCGCGTTCGGCGGGGCTCCTAGGGCAACGACGGTGCCACTCCCCGAGAGGCCCACCGCGGCGCCTCGCCTGCGTCCTTCCTCTCTCTCCTAAACCTTTGTCTGGATAGATGTTAGAGCGCCCGGACGGCGCTCCAGGGGCACCTGTAAAGCACCGGCGCCGAGGAGACCGGGCCGCGTAAGAAGCGTATGGAAGATCATACGGAGTGTTCGCGCCACCGTACGCTTCGCGCTCGCGATCGACTGCCGTAGAATCCCCCGGTCGTCGCCCAGCCGTAAACGATCCCGCACCCCTCCCCCTGGAGATTCCCCGCATGAGCGAGCCCCGCCCGATCGTCCCCGCCCGTATCCTCGCGGCGCTCCTCCTCCTCGGCCTGGCCTTCCTCTCCACCGCGGCCCACGCCGTCGCCGCCGCCGACGTTCCCAGCCCGCGTCCGGTGGGCTGGTCGGTCGACCTGACCGGCCGGGTGCCGAAGGCGACGCTCGCCGAGATCGACCGCCTGGGCAACGAGGTGAAAGCGAAAAACGGCGAGGAGCTGATGGTCGTCGTGGTCGGCACGACGGGCGACGCCCCCTCGCATGCCTTCGCCACCGAGCTTTTCAATCGCTGGCACATCGGGCGCGAGGCGGGAAAAGGCGTCCTCGTCTTCGTGGCGCTCGACGACCGCCAGCTCGAGATCGTCGTCGGTCGCGGCCTGAACTCTCCGTCGCTCCAGGAGGCGACCGCCACGATCCTCAAGCGCGACATGGTCCCCGCGCTCCGCCAGGGCGATCCCGGCGGCGCCGTCCTCGCCGGTGCCCGCTCCTCCGCCCGGGACCTCTTGGGAGTCGCTCCCGGCTCGGCGACCGCCCCGACGGCGACCGCTGCCGCACCCGTCGAAGCGGCGAAAGACTCCGGTGTCCTGCGCCGCAGCGCCCTGGCCGTTCTCCTCCTGGTCGCCGTCGGCGTTCTCGGCTGGCTCGCCTACAGGTTCAGCCAGCGCCGCGGCTCCCCAGACTCCAAGTAAGGGGCAGGCAGGCGTGGCCCAACTCTTCTACAATGCGGACGTGGCCACAGAGATCCCTCTCCTGATCGACGACCCCGTCCCCGGAATCCCCCCTCTGCCCACGGTCGTCCTCGCCCATGGAGCCGGGGCGGCCATGGACTCGCCGTACATGAACACCATGGCGGCGGGCCTCGCCGTGCGCGGGATGCGGGTGGTGCGGTTCGAGTTTCCCTACATGCACGCCCGCCGGGAGGGGCAGCGCCGGCCGCCCGACCGCGAGCCGGTCCTGCGGAAGACCTGGCACCAGGTGATCGGGGAGCTCGGCGGCGGCGCTCCTCTCGTCATCGGCGGCAAGTCGCTCGGCGGGCGGATCGCGAGCTACGTCGCCGACGAAGCGCGGGTCAAGGGGCTCGTCTGCCTCGGCTACCCCTTCCATCCGCCGGGCGACAAATCGCGCCTGCGGACTGCCCATCTCGCCACCTTGAAGACCCCGACCCTCATCGTCCAGGGCACCCGCGACGATTTCGGCACCCCCACCGAAGTCGCCGGTTACGACCTCGCCCCCACGATCCGCCTGGTCTGGATGGAGGACGGCGACCACTCCTTCAAGCCCAGAAAGTCATCCGGCCGCACCGAAGCGGGAAACCTCGAAGAGGCCGTCGAGGCCGTCGCCGACTTCGTGCGCGGGCTCTGAAACCGCACCGCGACGCCTCCGGGTAACGCCGGGGCGTTTGCTGTCGCCCACAAAGCGTCGCCCACAAACGTCGCCCATAAAGCGGGGAAGCGTGTCTATGGAAAGAAGCGATGGAGAAACGGCGGCCGGCGGCCGTCCGTAAAGAGAAGAAGCCATGAACGGGCGCCGCCCCATCGAGATCGTCGACCAGCTCGTCGAGTACTGGCGCGGCAATCCCCCGGAGGACGGCGCCGCCCGTTACCGCTGCCGCCTCTTAGAAGAGCGCCTGAACCTCCTGCTTCCCCCGGCCGAGGCCCGCAAGCTCCAGGCCGCGCCGGAGCGGCACCGGCAGGAGATCGAACGAGCGTTGGCGCGGTTGGAGGAGACGGATTGGGAGTAGGAGGTGAACGTCGTCCTGATCACGCGGAATCGAGGAAACCTACGCTTGGCTTGCGCTCTCTTCGTGGTAAACTCCTGCGGTGAAGCTGCCTTCCTGTCGCAAGGTATGTAGAAAGCCCGGAGACCGCACGTCACTCCGATGAAAAAGTCGCGGATCTACATTGACACTTCGGTCATCGGAGGCTGCTTCGATGAAGAGTTCGCGACTTGGTCGAACGGGCTCGTGGGCGATTTCAAAGCTGGCCGCTTTATACCCATACTCTCGGATATGGTCGCAGCGGAAGTGAAGGATGCGCCGGCTTGGGTGCGAGGTAAGCTCAAAGAGCTTCTAGACGTCGAGCATGACTTCATCGCCAATAGCCGAGAGGCCACCGAGCTCGCCGACGGCTATCAAGCGCGAAAGATTCTGCCCCCGAAGTACTATGCTGATTGTCTGCATATCGCTCTCGCAACGGTGGCGGAAGCGGATCTCTTGGTGAGTTGGAACTTCAAACACATTGTGCGATTCGAGAAGATACGCCTTTTCAATTCCGTCGGCTTGGAGCTAGGCTACAAACCGATACAGATCTACTCCCCTCGGGAAGTGACAACCGTTGAAGGAGACTAACCATGTCGGGCCATCCTGGAATCAAAGCTGTTGAGATGACGAGAAGCATCCGTGACGCCCACTATGCAGAGCTCGAGGGTAAAACTGCCGACGAGAAGATCGCTTTCTACCGCAGGAAGGCACGCGCGTTATACGCCGAGTTGGGGAGACCTGACGAGGTCCCGCAGGGCGCAACGCCTATCTCGGAACGCACGAAACGTCGTCCTTGAGAAGGCTTCCTGGCAGGAAGATCTTCTCAAGTCTCAACATTCGATCACATTGATCGCCAGCCCGCCGCGCGACGTCTCCTTGTACTTGGTCTTCATGTCCGCCCCGGTTTCCCGCATGGTCTTGATGACGCGATCGAGCGAGACCTTGTGCGAGCCGTCCCCGGACATGGCGATTCTCGCGGCGTTGATCGCCTTGACCGAGCCCATGGCGTTTCTCTCGATACACGGGATCTGGACGAGGCCGCCCACCGGGTCGCAGGTCAGACCCAGATTGTGCTCCATGCCGATCTCGGCGGCGTTTTCGACCTGCGCCGTCGTTCCTCCCAGCGCCTCGACGAGAGCTCCGGCGGACATCGAGCAGGCGACGCCGACTTCGCCCTGGCAGCCGACCTCGGCGCCCGAGATCGAGGCGTTCTCTTTATAGAGGATGCCGATCGCGCCCGCGGTCAAGAGGAAACGGATCACCCCAAAGTCGTCCGCCCCCGGGGTATGGAAGCGGTAGTAGTGGAGGACGGCGGGGACGATCCCCGCCGCGCCGTTGGTGGGCGCCGTCACCACCCGCCCGCCCGCCGCGTTCTCCTCGTTGACCGCGAGCGCGTAGAGGTTCACCCAGTCGAGAACGGTCAAGGGGTCGGCGGGGCGGCTTCCCGCCGCGCGCTCCAGGAGCTCGCCGTAGAGGCGGGGCGCCCGGCGCGGCACCTTCAACCCCCCCGGGAGCACCCCCGTCTGCTTGTAGCCGCGCTCGACGCAGGCCTGCATCGCCGCCCAGATGCGGAGGAGGCCGGCGCGGATCTCCTCGTCGCTCCGCCAGGCCCGCTCGTTCGCCATCATCAGCTCCCAGACGGAGAGACCGGTCTCCTCCGAGAGGACGAGAAGATCCTCGCCGCTGTGGAACGGATAGGCGACCGGGGTGGGATTGGCGACCACCAGATCCTCCCCCGAGGCGCCCTCGTTGATGACGAATCCGCCGCCCACCGAGTAGTAGACCCGCTGCTCGAGCGACTCCCCCGCCGCGTCGAAGGCGGTGAAACGCATGCCGTTCGAGTGCACGGGGAGAAGGTCCCGCTTGTTGAATTCCAGGTCGTCGACCTCCCGCCAGGGGACCTCCCGCCGGCCGAGCAGGCAGATCCGTCCCGCCGACCGGATCGCCGCCACCCGCGGGCCCACCCGATCGGGATCGACCGCCTCCGGGCTCTCCCCTTCGAGCCCCATGAGGACGGCGCGATCCGTACCATGGCCGCGGCCGGTCGCGGCGAGGGAGCCGAAGAGCTCGACCCGCACCCGCGCCGTCCGGTCGAGCACCCCGTCCGTCGCCAGCTGCTCGGAAAAGCAGCGGGCCGCCCGCATGGGGCCCACGGTGTGCGAGCTCGAAGGGCCGATGCCGATGGTGAACAGGTCGAAAACACTGATGGACAAAGCAGTTACCTCCCAGAGCGGGCATTGTACGACGGCGGAGAGACTCCGGAGCGCGCGCTCACCCTCTCTAACCCCGGCCACGGCTTCGGGGCATTTCGCCCAGGCCAGAAGCGAGGAACAGGATGCAGTCCTGTGGTTTGCTTTACTCTTCTCGGAGTAGAGGGGTGAAACCGGCCTGCTGGAAGTGACGGTCGTGCGTCAATGCCTCTGTGATGCCCTGGTCTTTCATGATGCAGAAAGAGGCGCAGTCCGTCTGGCTCCATGCCTTGTCCGTTCTGGCGGCATACAGCAGCAAGGCTTCTTGGAAGAGGACACTCGTTTGCGGTGCGATGAGGAGCCGGGGTTCCTCCCGGAGCCGAACGGTGGTGCGTACCGCGGCTTTTCGTAGAGCCTCACCGCGGGACGCAAAGTCATTCAGGAGCTCTGTCAGGACCATCTCGCTCGTTACGAGACGCACGCCGACGAGCGTAGGAGAGAGGTTCTTTACTCTGGTGTGTAGGGCATCGCGAGGATTGAGGAGCGCGATCCAGTAGGCCGTGTCAACAAAGACGGCTCTCATTCCTCTTGCTTGGGAGCACCGTAGAGATAGTGGTCGAGGTTCTTGGCCAGGTCTTGCGGAACCTTGGCCCACTCGGAGTCAGGGACTTGAGCTCCTACTTCCTCGATGATCTCCCAAATCGGCCGGCCCGAGTCGTTGGCTGGCTCCATAAGGGACCTTTTTCCTGCGGGATCGAACATCACGATGACTTCCGCCTCTTCGCCAGGAGGAAGATCCGGGTGTGAGATCTCAATCACCCCTCCAGGCTTGATCCGAACCCGCTCTTTGATGGCATGGCTCATGTCCAGAGTGTAACACCGGGCCATTCCCCTTCCCACCGAAGCCGCGAGGGCTTCGCGCTCTTGACGAAATACCAGGCGGCTGCCACAGTGGCTCTCACGGCGAACGACGCCGGCGAGAACGTCCTACCAGGAGGCACAACATGAGCGTAACGTCTACCCCCACAAGCGGCGCGGCCACGCAAACCCGGCCCGCTTTAGAGAGCGGCACCTTCTCGATCGGCGGCGACCTGCCGGTCCATCGGCTCGGCTTCGGCGCCATGCAGCTCACCGGTTCCGGAGTCTGGGGCGAGCCCGCCGACCCCGCGGCGGCGGTCGCCGTTCTCCGTCGGGCGGTCGAGCTCGGCATCGACCTCATCGACACCGCCGACTCCTACGGCCCCGCGGTCGCCGATCGCCTCATCGCCAAGGCGCTCCACCCCTATCCCGCCGGCCTCGTCCTCGCGACCAAAGCAGGCTTCGAGCGACCCGGCCCCGGCGAATGGGTGCCGAACGGCCGGCCCGAGCACCTCCGCGCGTCCTGCGAGGAGAGCCTGCGGCGGCTGAAGCTCGACCGGATCGACCTCCTCCAACTCCACCGGATCGACCCCAAGGTGGCGCTCGAAGACCAGATCGGCGCCTTAGTCGAGCTCCAGAGCGAAGGGAAAATCCGCCACCTCGGCCTCTCGGAGGTGTCGGTCGAGCAGATCGAGGCCGCCCGCCGGCTCGCCACCATCGTCTCGGTCCAGAACCGCTACAACCTGACGGACCGGAAGTCCGAGGACGTGCTCGACTACTGCACCCGGGAGAAGCTCGGCTTCATCCCCTGGTTCCCCTTGGCGACCGGCGATCTCGCGAAGCCCGGCGGCCCGCTCGCGCGGATCGCGGAGAAGCTCGGCGCCCAGCCCGCCCAGGTGGCGATCGCCTGGCTGCTCCGGAAATCTCCGGTGATCCTCCCCATCCCCGGAACCTCCAAGGTGGATCACGTCGAGGAGAACACCGCCGCGGCGCTGTTGAAGCTCGACGACGCGATGCTGGCGGAGTTGGAGAAGATGCCGGCGGGTTCCTGAAGGCTTCGGGGACTGCGTCTCCAGCATGAAACCGGGTAGATCCGCTTCAGAAGCACCCAGCTCGCAACCTCGATCTACCTGGTTCCAGTCCAGAACCACGTAGATCCACGCCAAAAGCACCCGACCTCCAGAACGGATCTACGTGGTTCCAGCGCAGAACCACGTAGCTCCAGGCCAAAAGCACCCGGCCTCCAGAGGAGATCTACGTGGTTCCAACGCAGAACCAGGTAGATTCCACGCCAAAGGCACCCGGCCTCCGGGCTGGGTCTACGTGGTTCCAGTTCAGAACCATGTAGATCCAAGCCAAAAGTACCCGACCTCTGGACCGGATCTACGTGGTTCCAGCGCGGAACCATGTAGATCCACACCCGAGGTGCCCGACTTCCTCACCGGAGTCCGGCAACTTTGGAGGCGCATCTCCCTCCTTCAGGTCCGATCTCTATGGCTCCGGTGCGGGAGCCCCGCGTTCCACCTGGGAGGGCTCTCAGCTCCGAGCCTGCAACAACACCACCGCCGCCGCGATCAGCACCCCGCCCCCCAAGACCGCCGGGGAAATCGGCTGCGCGAGGACGACCAACCCCAACACCGCGATCCAGAACGGCTCGACGGTCGAGACGATGGCGGTCCGCACCGGACCCAGGATCTGGAGACCCCGGAGGAAGGCGATAAAGCCGAGCGTCGTCGAAATCAGGGCGAGAGCGGTGACCACCGCCCAGCCGACCGGGGGCAGAGCGAGACGGAAGTTGCCGGTGGCGAGACCTAACAGTCCGAAGAGGGCGGAGGCCGCCAGGACGACGTAGGTCGAGGCCGCGGCGGGATCGAGCCCGGCTTGCAGGCGGCCGATCAGGGGGATGAAGAGGGCGTAGGCGATCGCCGCTCCGAGCGCCAGGGCCACCCCGGCCGGGCGGAGGGCTCCCGGGCCGCCCGAGAAGGGGGCTCCCACCATGAAGACGATCCCGGCGAGCGAGAGGACGAGGGCGACGATCCGGCGGGTGTCCAGGCGCTCCCCCCGAACAGCTGCGAAAAGGGCGACCCAGGCGGGGTAAGTATAGAAGAGGAAGCCGAGGGTCGCCGCCGGGATGTAGTTGAGGGACGAAAGGGCAAGGAAGATGACGAGCGCCTGCCCCCCACCGCCCAGGAAGAGAAGAGGAAGGAGGCGTGCGCGCGCAATGGCGAGCCGGCCCGGTCCGGAGAACCCGGAGATCGCCGCGACCGTGGCGAGCATCGGCGCCGCCAGGCCGTAGCGCCAGAAGAGAATGGCGAAGAGAGGCACCCCGGCCTTCGTCGCCACGATGGTGAGGATCGAGTTGGCGCCGAAACAGCCGGCCGAGAGGAGCACGAGGAGCGTGGCGACGAGGATCGCTCGCCGGCTCCCTGGGCTGGCCGCTTCGGCGGGACCCGTCTCCAGATCGCTCGACATCAGCCTAGCCTTTCCCCTCGAAGCGCGCGATCCGCCGTTCGAGGTCGGCGACGATCGTCCGCACGGAGTCGAGCTCGGTCGCGCCGAGGTGTCGGGCGAGCTCGGCGAGCAGCGGCTCGACCGCCGGCCGGTAGGCTTGGAGGAGGGTCGCGACGTCGTTCTCGTAGAGGCCGACCCTCGCGAAGTTGCCCTGCCGGTAGAGTGAGGGCAGGGCGTAGAGCTTGAGGAGGAGGAGCCCCTCGACCGTGGCGCAGGGAACCTCGCGCTCGGCGAAGGGCCGGGGCGTCCGATAGTGTCGCCTCACCTCGTCGAAGAGGGCGTTCCCGGCGAGCAGGAGATCGACCTGGAGGCCGTCGAAGTCGCCGCGGGCGAAGTCGCCCTTCCGGCTCTCGATCCGGATCTCGGGTACCGCCGCGAGCGCGGAAAGGGCGAGAATGAGATCCAGATCCTCGGTGTTCCGGCCTTCGACGTACTGGAGGAGAGCGACGCCGCCGACCAGCAGGTAGTCGATCCCCCGCGCGTCCAGGGTGGCGAAGAGCCGGGCGACGGTCGCCGATATCGCCGAGAGCGAGTCTCCCATCCTCAAACCTCCCCCACCCCGGCCGAACACGGCGGCGTGGTGGAGGATCTCCCCGATGCGGACCTCCCGCTTGGCACCGGCTCTTCGCATGGCATGGCCTCGGCGGCCATGCTATCTCACCCCACCACTGCGAACGGAAACATCCCGGAATCCTCCGTTGTTATCCCTCAGTGGACCGCCCGGCTTCCGCCGCCGCCGCCGCTGCTATACTGGCCGCGACGTGGCCTCTCTCCCATCGCCCCCATCGGAAGCCGGCGTCGACGGCAAGCCCCACCCCCTACCGGAGGATCGGACCTGGACATGAGCACGGAGCAGGAGTGGAAGAACCATCACCGGGTGATCATCCTCGGCTCGGGACCGGCCGGCCTGACGGCGGCCCTCTACGCGGCGCGGGCGGACCTCGCTCCCTTGGTGCTCGAAGGCAATCAGCCGGGCGGACAGCTGACGATCACGACCGACGTCGAGAACTTTCCCGGCTTCCCGGAGGGCATCCTCGGCCCTGAGCTGATGGACAAGATGCGCGAGCAGGCCCGCCGCTTCGGCGCCAAGGTGAAGTTCCAGGCCGTCTCCGAGGTCGACTTTGAGGCCCGCCCCTTCCGCCTGACGACCGACGAGGACGTCTACCACGCCGACGCGCTCATCATCGCGACCGGCGCCTCGGCCAAGCTCTCCGGCGTCCCCGGCGAGCAGGAGCTCATGGGCTATGGGGTGTCCGCCTGCGCCACCTGCGACGGCTTCTTCTTCCGCGGCAAGGAGATCGTCGTCATCGGCGGCGGCGACTCGGCCATGGAGGAGGCGAGCTTCCTCACCAAATTCGCGAGCAAGGTGACGGTCATCCACCGCCGGGCCGAGCTGCGAGCTTCGAAGATCATGCAGGACCGCGCCTTCGCCAATCCCAAGATCGAGTGGATCTGGAACAGCGCGGTGACCGAGATCTTAGGCAGCCGCGAGGGCGGGGTCACCGGCGTCCGCCTGCACAACCTCGCGACCGGCGAGGAGAGCGAATTCCCCACCCAGGGGGTGTTCTACGCCATCGGTCACTCGCCCAACACCCGGATCTTCGCCGGCAAGCTCGACATGAACGAGGTCGGCTATATCAAGGTGCTCGAACCGTCGAGCCGTACCAACGTCCCCGGGGTCTTCGCCTCGGGCGATGCCTGTGACCCTACCTACAGACAAGCTATTTCCGCCGCCGGCACGGGTTGCCGGGCGGCGATCGACGCCGAGCGCTGGCTCGGGGAGTTGCACGATTGATGGCTGGTAAACGTCCCACGACCGTCGGAGCGCTCAAGAAGAGCGGCTACCGCCCGCGCACCGTCAAGCAGGAGCTGCGCCACAACCTGCGCGCCAAGATCGCCTCCGGCGAGCCGCTCTTTCCCGGCATCCTGGGTTACGACCGCACGGTGATCCCCGGGGTCGTCAACGCTCTCTTGGCGGGCCACGACTTCATTCTCCTCGGCCTCCGCGGCCAGGCGAAGACCCGCATCCTCCGCTCGCTCGTCACCCTTCTGGACGAGGCGATCCCCGTCCTCGCCGGCACCGAATTGAACGACGATCCCTTGAACCCCATCTCGACCCACGGGCAGCGTCTGATCGACCAGATGGGAGACGAGGCCGCCGTCGACTGGCTGGGCCGCGAGGCGCGCTACAACGAGAAGCTCGCGACGCCCGACGTCTCGATCGCCGACCTCCTGGGCGACATCGACCCGATCAAGGCCGCGACCCGGAAGCTCACCTTCGCCGACCCCGAGGTCATCCACTTCGGGATCGTGCCGCGCACCAACCGCGGGATCTTCGCGATCAACGAGCTGCCGGACTTGGCACCCCGCATCCAGGTCGGCCTCTTCAACCTGCTCGAAGAGCGCGACCTCCAGATCCGCGGCTTTCCGGTCCGTATCCCGCTCGACATGCTGATGGTCTTCTCCGCCAACCCGGAGGACTACACGAACCGCGGCAGCATCATCACGCCGCTCAAGGACCGCATCTCGTCGCAGATCCTCACCCACTATCCGCCCGAGGTGAAGATCTCGGCCGACATCACGCGCCAGGAAGCGTGGACCGATCGCGACGTGCCGGGGGTTCAGATCCCCGAAGAGGTGCGGACGCTCATCGAGGAGATCAGCTTCGTGGCCCGCGAGAGCGATTTGGTCGACCAGTCCTCCGGCGTCTCGGCGCGGGTCTCGATCTCCGCCATGGAGCTTTTGGTGTCGAACCTCGAACGGCGGGCGCTCGCGACCGGCGACAACCCGATCTCGCCGCGCCTCTGTGACCTCCAGATGCTGCTCCCGGCGATCACCGGCAAGGTCGAGATGGTCTACGAGGGCGAGCAGCAGGGGGCCGAGGTGGTGGCCCGGCGGCTCGTGGGTTTGGCGGTCAAGAAGGTCTTCGATGCCCGCTTCCCCGAGGTCGGCAAAGAGGTGGGGAACGGCAGCGAAGAGGACAAGGGTCCCTACGCCAAGATCGTCCGCTGGTTCGCCGAGGGCAACGCGATTACGATCTCGGACGAGCAGCCGTTCGCCGAGTACGAGGCCGAGATCCGCAAGGTGCCCGGCCTCTTCGACCTGGCGGGGAAGCACTCGCAGACCGGCGGTACCCGGGAGGAGCGCTGCTTCACGGCCGAGATGATCCTGGAGGGCCTCCACCAGCACCTGAAGCTCGCCCGGCAGGATCTGGACAGCCAGGTGAGCTACAAGGAGATGGTCAAGTTCCAGCTCCTGCGCCCGAACAAGAAGGGCGGCAGCAGCGGGAACCGGCGCGGGGATATCAATTAGGGGCAGGCAGTATGCGTAACGGCGGCCCCGCCGGGCATAAATGCCCGGGCTATGAAATGCGCCGGATAAATCCGGCTTGGAAGATCGGCACGCTGTTGCCTCCGGGCGAAGCCGGATTCATCCGGCGCAATGCATAGCCCGGAGATTTATCTCCGGGCGGAGGCTCGACCCGCGAGGACGTAAGGACGAATCACCATGCGGCACCGCTATCAATACCTCGATCCCGCCCTGATCCAGGCGATCCTCGCCGGTCTCGACCTTCTGCGTCTGTTCAACCAGCTCGTCCTCGCCTCGGGCGGCGACGTCGACGAGGCGATGAACTGGATGCGCTATCTGCAGCAGGAGGGCTATCTCTCGGAAGAGGTCGATTTAGACGCCTTCTTCGCCAGCCTGGAGGATCAGCAGCTGATCGGCCGGGACAGCGAGGGCGGCATGTCGCTCACCAGCGGCGGCGAGCGGAAGATCCGCAAGAGCGCCTTCGAGGAGATCTTCTCCGGCCTCTCGAAGTCCGGCCCCGGCTACCACCCCATCCATGCTTCCGGCGATGGCATGGAGCGCCAGCCGGAGACTCGGGCCTACCAGTTCGGCGACGAGCTCCATCTCCTCGAATCGGCGAAGTCGCTCCAGAACGCCATGCGGCGGACCCATGGCGAGCTCGAATTGGCGGAGGAGTGACCTGGAGGTCTACGAGACCGAGCACCTGACGTCCTGCGCCACGATCGTGGCGATCGACATCAGCCACTCGATGATCCTCTACGGCGAGGACCGCATCACGCCGGCCAAAACGGTGGCCCTGGCGCTCACCGAGCTCATCACCACCAAGTATCCGAAGGACCACCTGGGCGTCATCCTCTTCGGCGACCGCGCCGAGCAGGTGAAGCTCCGGGACATCCCCTACATCGAGGCCGGCCCCTTCCACACCAACACGCGAGAGGCCCTACAGCTCGCCCGCGGGCTCCTCTCCCGCCAGAAGCAGCCCAACAAGCAGATCTTCCTCGTCACCGACGGCAAGCCCTCGGCGATCACGGAAAACAACCGGATCTACAAGAATCCCTTCGGGCTCGACATGCGGATCGTCAACCTCACCCTGGAGGAGGCCGACATCTGCCGCCGCCAGAAAGTGGTGATCACCACCTTCATGCTGGCGACCGATCCCATGCTCACCCAGTTCGTCGAGAAGCTCACCCAGATCAACCGCGGCCGGGCCTACTTCGCCTCGCCCTACAACCTGGGGGAGTTCATCATGGCGGACTACATCCGGAACCGGCGGCGGCGGATTCGCTAGCTTCGCCCGCTCGCGATCCGCTGGATCGCCGCTCGCAGGGTATCCAGGCTCACCGGCTTCGTGAGGTGGATGGCGAAGCCGGACTCGTGGCTCTTCGCCACGTCCTCTTCCATGCCATAGCCGGAGAGGGCAATCCCGGGGATGTGGTAGCGGGTGCTCAAATCGAGCATCAGCTCGTGACCGTGACCGTCCGGCAGGCCGAGGTCGGAGATGACGAGGTCGAGCCCGCCGGCACCGGCGACATCGGCGACCTCGGCGGCATCGCGGGCCGCGGCTACCGTGCCCGCCAGGGTCACCCGGTGGCCCAGGGCTTCGAGCAGGGCCTCCATCGCCTCCGCGGTGTCGACGTGGTCCTCGACGAGGAGAATGTGGAGAGGGCGGTTGGCGGCTCGTCGCACCCCGGAATCTTCGAGGAGGGAGTCCTCTGAGCGCTCCACCCCAACGGGTAGGTCGGAGAGGATCGGCAGGCGGACGGTGAAGACCGCTCCCCGGTCCCGGCCCGGGCTCTCGGCGGTGAGCCGGCCGCCGTGCAGCTCGACGATGGCGCGGCTGATCGCGAGCCCGAGGCCGAGGCCACCGAAACGGCGGGTGGTGCCCTCGCGGCCCTGGTCGAAGGCGTCGAAGATGTGCGGCAAAACCCCCGGCTCGATGCCGATTCCGGAGTCGGCGATCTCGACGACCAGGAGGCTCGCGCCCTCCGTCTCTTCGCGGAACGTGCGCAGGAGAACCTTGCCATCCTCGGGGGTGAACTTGAGGGCGTTGCTCAACAGGTTCCAGAACACCTGGGTGAGCCGTGCGGAATCGCCCCAGACGAGGTGCTCGCCCGCAGCGAGCTCCTCGACCACCCGGCGCGCGATGAGCCCGCGCTCGCCGCAGGTCTCCAGGGCCTGCTCGATCACCGGCCGCAGGTCGGTCGAGGCGCCGTGCAGCTCGAGCTTGCCGCGGGTGATGCGGGTCAGGTCGAGGAGATCGTCGATGAGGCGCGCCTCGAGCTCGACGTTCCGGCGGATCATGTCGAGCCCTTCCCGCACCTCGCGGAGCACGCGGCCGTCGACCTCCAGCCGCGAGGCGATCGCGAGGACGGGGGTGAGCGGGGTGCGCAGCTCGTGGGAGAGGGTCGCCAGGAAGTGGTCCTTGGCGCGGTTCGCCGTCTCGACCTCCCGGTAGAGCCGGGAGTTGTCCAAGGCGATCCCGGCGCGGCGGGCGAGCTCCTGGGCGACGGTGAGATCCTCCTCCCGGTAGTGCCGGCCCGACGAGGAGTAGAGAAACGTCCACACCCCGAGGATGCGGCCGCGCGCCACCAGGGGGACGGCGAGCGACGAGCGGGGCGCGAGGCTGCGGATGATCCGCGCGTGGTCGTCGTCGCGCAGCTCAGCCTCGATCCTCGCCTGGGAGAGATCGGGGGTGAACCGGGGCTCGCCGGTCCGCAGCACGTCCATCAGGCGCGAAGCCGACTCCCGCGGCAGGGGGTGTCGCTTCAGCTCTTCCATCAGAGGCTGAAAGGCCGGATCGGAGTGGAGGCTCACCACCCGGCGGCAGCAGTCCCCCTCCTCCACCAGATCGATCATGCACCAGTCGGCCAAAGCGGGTACCGCGATCCGGGCGGCGTTGTCGAGCGTCGTCTCGTAGTCGAGCGATTCGGCGAGCCGCTCGCCGGCGTCGGCTAAGAGACGGAGGGCCTCCTCGGCACGCTTGCGCTCGGTGGCGTCCTCGGCGAAGGTGACGAACCCCTGTACCTCCCCGGCATGGATGTGCGGCATGTAGTTGACGTGGACGAAACGGTTCCCGGCCATCGCGTAGGGAATCCAGCTCTCGTAGACCACCTGGTGCCCGGCCAAAGCCTGGTCGACCTTGTCGCGAAACATCTCATAGGCCGCAGTCCCCACGATGTCCCACACGGGCTGCCCGACGAACTCGTGGAGCGGGCGGTCGAACCAGGTCTCGTAGCGCCGGTTGACGAAGCGGTAGCGACGATCCTTGTCGACGTAAGCGACGAGGAGCGGCAGGGAGTCGGTGATCAGCTGGAGCTGGCGGAGGAGCTCGGCGGTGCCCAGGGTGTAGATCCGCTCGCCGTCCGGTTCGAGGACGACGAAAGCGTCGACCTCGCCATGACGGATGGCATGAACGGTCTCCTCCGGTTCCGCCAGGCGGGCTCGGAGCTCCGCGATCTCCAGCAGAAGCTCCTCGCGTGTCTTGTTCGCGTCGTCCAGGGGCTCGTGAGGGCTGCTCTCCATGGCGTCGAGATCAGGTCCGGGGTCTGAAATCGAGCCCCACGAGAACCCGCTCGGTCTGCGAGAGGTCGCCGATGATCTTCCGCGCCGGCGCCGGGAGCTTGCGGACGAGGGTGGGAATGGCGAGGATCTGGTCGGTCCGGGCGAGCGCGGGGTTCGCCATCAGGTCGACGACCTCCACCCGGTACTTGCCGGTGAGGTGCTCCTCACAGATCCGTTTGAGATTGGCGAGGGCCGCCACCGAGCGCGGCGTCTGCCCGGCGACATAGAGCCGCAGGTCCCAAAAGCCCTCCGGCAGAGCGTCCGTGGACGTGGGGCTGATCTCGGGGAAAGGGGTCGGGGCCGTCATAGCGAGTACTCCTAGCGAGTGGATCCTGGGACTTTGCCGGGGGAAACGGCCGTGCCGCTCTGGCGGCCGCGGAGGCTCTCCGCGCGCTCCAGGGCCGCGCGCTCACGGCGGAGCCCTTCTTCGGCGAGCAGGCGATCGAGCTGCTCCTCTTCCATCCTGAACTCGGTGCGGAGCGTCGCGATGCGCGCCTCCATCACCTGGCGCCGCAGGTCGAGCTCGCGCCGCTGGCGCTCCACCTCGTCGCCCCGCGCCGCCGCCTCGGCCCGCTCGCGGATCTCCTCTGCCCGGCGCGCCGAGCCGGTGAGCACGCCGTCCGGGCCGAGGAAGACCTCGACCAGCTCGATGCCATGGTCGGTCAGGAGGAACTCGCGAACCTGGTTGGAGTGGCTCATCCCCCGCGACTTCAACACGTAGAGACCGCGGTTTCTTTCGCCGCCGCTCTCCATGTCGCGCAGGAGGAGCCAGGTGTCGATGAGAGACGAGATGCCGATGTCCGTCTGTTCGAGGCTCCCCCCCGGGGTGGTGAGGCTGATGAAGAAGGCGGTGATCTGCCGTTCCTTCAAGAAGTCCAGGAGCCGCACGAGGAGGGCCTTGACGTCGGCCGCGTTGCTCACCGAGAGGAAGGTGCTGATGGGATCGATGATCACCACCTGGGGCTCGGCCTCGCGGATCCGCTTGTGGAGGAGGGCGAGGTGGCCTTCGAGCCCGTAGACCGTCGGGCGGGCGGCGTGGAAAATCAGGCTCCCTTCACGGAGCGGGGTCGCCAGATCGACGCCGATCGAGGCCATGTTGCGGATCACCTGGTCTTCGGACTCCTCGAAGGAGAAGTAGGCGGCGCGCTCGCCGCGCCGGCAGGTAGCGGCGGCGAAGTGCGCCGCGAGACTGCTCTTGCCGCTCCCCGCGGTGCCCGAAACGAGGACGCTGCTGCCGCGGTAGTACCCGGCTCCCCCCAGCATGACGTCGAGCTGGGGAACCCCGCTCGAGATCCGCTCCCGCGACACCGAGTGCTGGAGGCCCGCCGCCGTGATGGGCAGCACCTCGAGGCCCCCTTCGTCGATCAGGAACGGGTACTCGTTCGTGCCATGGGCGGAGCCGCGATACTTGACGACCCGCAGCCGGCGGGTGGCGACCTGGTCGATCACCCGGTTGTCGAGCAGGATGACGCAGTCGGAAACGTACTCTTCGAGGCCGTAGCGGGTGAGCGCGCCGCCACCGCGCTCGGCGGTGATGATGGCCGTCACCTGCCGGTCCTTGAGCCAGCGGAAGAGCCGGCGCAATTCCGAGCGGAGGACCGCCTCGTTGCCGAGGCCGCCGAAGAGGGTCTCCAGGGTATCGAGGCAGACCCGCTTGGCGCCGATCGAATCGATGGCGAAGCCGAGTCGCAGGAACAGCCCTTCGAGGTCGTACTCGCCGGTCTCCTCGATCTCGCTGCGCTCGATGTGGACGTAGTCGACGGAGAGGAGGTTCCGGCGCACCAGGTCGTCCAGGTCGAAGCCCAGGGAGCGGACGTTCTGGGCCAGCTCCTCCGGCGTCTCCTCGAAGGCGAAGAAGACCCCCGGCTCGCCGAAGCGGACCGCCCCATGGACGAGAAACTCGATGCCGAAGAGGGTCTTGCCGCAGCCGGCGCTGCCGCAGATGAGAGTCGGTCGCCCAGCCGGCAGACCACCGCCCGTCACCTCGTCCAGCCCTTCGATTCCGGTGGGAGATTTGACCAGGGTGCTCCCGGCCGATGTCTCTACAGTCTCGGTGGCACTCATACCGGTACTTCGTTCCTTCTCCTGGTGAGGTGCGTAGGCTTTCGGGGGAAAGCTGGACGATTATATGCCAAAGCGCCGCTTCGCGGTTACGCGCAGATTACGCCGTGGGTGGGGCGAGGAGGGAACGGCGAGCCGGTCTTCTGGTATTCTTGCCGCGACAAGTTCTCTCGATACGCGCCACGATCCCGATGGGGTTCCGATGGAAAGAACGCCCCTCCCATGAAAGTCTTCCTGAGCTGGTCGGGGGAGCCGAGCCGGCGCCTCGCGGAGGCGCTCCGGGACTGGCTGCCGGCGGTCCTCCAGGCGGTCGAGCCGTGGATGTCGGCGGCGGACCTCGACAAGGGATCGCGCTGGAGCGCCCAGGTAGCCGGGGAGCTCGAACAGGCGAAGGTCGGCATCCTCTGCCTCACCCGCGACAACGTCGCCGCCCCCTGGGTGCTCTTCGAAGCCGGGGCTCTGTCGAAAACGCTCACCGAGACCTACGTCTGTCCCTATCTTCTGGGCCTCCGCCCCTCCGACCTGCGCGGACCGCTCGTCCAGTTCCAGGCCGCGGAGGCGAACGAGGCCGACACCCGGCGTCTGCTCGCGACGATCAATGCCGCCACCGCCGCGCTCGGCGCGAAGGCGCTCAGCGAGCGCGCCCTGGACCGCGCCTTCGCCACCTGGTGGCCCAGTCTCGCCAAGACCCTGGAGAGCCTGCCCACCGGCAGGCCCTCAGGCCGGCCGGCGCGCTCGGAGCGCGACCTCCTGGAGGAGACCCTCACCCTCGTCCGCGAGCTGTCCCGGGAGCGCAACGCCCCCCTGGCTCCGGGGACCGCCGGAACGCCGACCGTGTCCCCGGACGTCCAGAGGGCGTTCCTCCAGGGTCTCGCCGAAGGGCTCCAGGGACGGCTCGAACCGGAAGAGATGCTCGTCGCGTTGGCGGATCGGGTGGAGACGGACAAGGAGCAACGGGAGCGGCGCCGACTCGTGCAGCGAGCGGGCCGGGGGGGCCGGACGCGGAAGCGCGCCGGTTGAGCCGCACGGCATCCACCGGGTACGGTCTTCTCCCGCTGCGTGCGTCGCGGGGGAGTTGCCCGACAGATTTACCCACTACACTGAAGCCCGTGTCCTCGCAGCCCATCCCCCGCCTCCCGGCCGCCGACTTCCTCCTGGCGGACCGGGTCGTCCGGCCGGCGCGGAACCGGATCGAGGGACCGGCGGGGGCCGTCCAGGTCGAGCCCAAGGTCATGGAGGTGCTGGTCTGCCTGGCCCGCCAGCCGGGCACCGTCGTCGGCAAGGAAGAGCTGGTGCGGGAGGTGTGGGAGGGGCGCTTCGTCAGCGACGACGTCGTCTGGCGGAGCATCCGGGAGCTCCGCCGGGCGCTGGGCGACGACGCGCGGAGCGCCGGATTCATCGAGACGATCCCCAAGCGCGGCTACCGCCTGCTGCCGCCGGTCGGTCCGCCGCCGCCGGAGAACGTCTTTCCGCCCCCGAGCCTGGTCCCGCCGATCCTGGAATCCCGGGACTCGTCCTCTCCGCCACGCCCCCGATGGAGCCGCCCCGCTCTCTTCGCCGTCCTCGCGCTCGCCGCTCTGGCCCTCCTGGCGGTTTGGCTCCCCCGCCGGTTCGGCGTCTCCTCCCACCGGCAGCCCCATGCCCAGAACCCGCGCTCGCGCGAGGCCGAGCTGCGCGGCCGCTACCACGCCGCCAAGGGAAGCTCTCCGGAGATCGAGAAGGCCATCGGCGCCTATGACGAAGCCATCGCCTCCGACCCCGCCGCCGCCGGGCCGCGGGCGGGACTGGCGGACGCCTACCACCTCCTCGCCATTACCGGCAGGCGCTCTCCCGACGAGGCCTATCCGCCCGCCGAGGCCGCGGCGCGGGCCGCGCTCGCCCGCGATCCCGGCTCGGTGGAGGCGCACACGGTCCTAGGCTCGGTCCTCTTCCGCTACCACTGGGAGTACCCGGCTGCCGAGCGCGAATTCCGCCAGGCCCTGGCCCTCGATCCCGCGGCCGCCCCGGCGCACCACGACTACGCCTGGTTCCTCGTCTCCCTCGGCCGGCCGGGCGAGGCGCTCACGGAGATCCGCCGGGCGCAGGCGCTCCAGCCGCTGTCGCTCCGCGCCATGGCCGACGTCGGCTGGGTGCTCTACCGGGTTGGCCGGACGGCGGAGGCGATCGCCGCCATGCGTCGACTCCTCGATCTGGAGCCCGGTTTCACCGCCGCCCGGCAGTGCCTGGAACGCGCCCTCGTCCGCGCCGGCCGCCTGCCGGAGGCCCTGGTCGTCACCCGGGACGCCCTACGCCGCGAGGGCGCGACCGCCGCCGAGGTCGAGACCCTGACCGCGGGCGATCCCAGCGATCCCGGCGATCCCGGCATGGCCCGCCGCCGGGTCGCCGCCTGGCGCCTCGCCCGGATCGAAGCCCGGCCCGGCTACGTCTCTCCCTATACCGTGGCGACGTTCCGCGCCGAGTCGGGCGATCGAGACGGCGCCTTCGCCGCCCTCTCCCGGGCGTTCGCGGAGCACGACCCCTCGCTCGTCCTCCTCGCCGTGGACCCCGAGCTTCTGCCGCTCCGCGCCGATCCCCGCTTCGCGGCGCTCGTGCGGCGGCTGGGGCTGGGACCCGCAGTCACACAGCCCAGCTAGGGGCCGCCGGGTCTCCGCGGCCGGCGGGACGCCAGCGGTCCGTGCGCCCGTGAGCGCACTCGTTCAGAGAGGTGCAAGTCCTCTCCAGGCATACGTTCTCCGGCCTGGAGCCAAAGGTAACTGCGTCGCCGTGAGGCGGGGTGGGGAGCAACCGGAGGTGAGAGACCGGTCCGCAGGATGACGAACTTGATTCGGCCTTGTGCGCTCGGCGAGCCCGCGGACTAACGGCGAAGCCCAGACCTGCAAGGGAAGCCCATCGAGCTGAGGGGTAGCGTGCTAAAGCAGCGATGGGGGGGCACGGGGTGGTTGAAGGCAGAACGGTCTCAGAGGAACGGGTGACGTGAAGCGGGGAGACCTCGGGAGAGGGTGAAGGAGCCCCCCGAGGAGTCAGAGTCTTCGTAGTAGCGCAGAAGCGTCGTAATGGGCGTGGAGCCAAGGAGGACAGGAAGGTGGATGCATGAGGAACAGCCAGACGGAAGCCGAACCGGCGGGAGTGCCTGAAAGGGCTAAGCAAGCCGGAGAGACCTCGGGCCGGTGGTCCTGGGTGGAACCCAATGTCTGGACCGCACGCATGTTGACGGCCCTCGAGTCGGGGGTCAAAGGAGGTACGTGGTACAGCCTGATCGACAAGGTCAGCTCGCTGCGCAACCTGAAGTCAGCCTTCACGCAAGTGAAGCGCAACGATGGGAGCGCAGGCGTGGACCATGTGACGATCGGGATGTTCGAGGCCCACCTAGAGGAGAACCTGCAACTCCTGGCGGTCTCGCTGCAAGAGGGGAATTACAGCCCTCAGGCGATCCGCCGGGTTTGGATACCGAAACCAGGGAGCAAGGAGAAACGCCCTCTGGGGATTCCAACGGTTCGAGACCGGGTGGTTCAGACTGCATTGCGCAACGTGCTGGAACCGATCTTCGAGCGGGATTTCGCAGCCCAGAGCTACGGGTTCCGACCGGGAAGAGGGACCAAGGATGCCCTGCGTCGAGTCGCTGAGCTTCTCAACGCGGGATATGTGCACGTGGTGGATGCGGATCTCCAGAGCTTCTACGACACGATTCCCCGCCAGCCGCTGCTGGAGCAGGTGGGGGGCAAGGTCGCCGACAGCAAGGTCCTGGAACTGCTCGAAGCCTATCTCGGGCAGGAGGTGCTGGAGAGTGCGAAACACTGGACTCCGGAGCGGGGAACTCCGCAAGGAGCCGTGATCAGCCCTCTGTTGTCCAACATCTACCTGGATCCTCTGGATCATCACATGGCGCAACTGGGCTATGAGATGGTGCGGTACGCCGACGACTTTGTGATCTTGTGCCGCAGCCACTCTGAAGCCCAAAGTGCGTTGAGGGAGGTCGAGGGTTGGACCACCGCGGCAGGACTGCGGCTTCATCCCGAAAAGACTCGGATCGTCGAAGCCACCCAGCGTGGTGGTTTCGACTTCCTGGGCTACCACTTCGAGAGGGGCCTTCGTTGGCCCAGCAAGAAGAGCCTGCGGAAGTTCCAGGACAAGATCCGAGCGGAGACCAAGCGCACCAATGGGCACAGCCTTCAGCGGGTGGTTTCGGAGTTGGTCCCGATCCAAAGGGGCTGGTTTGAGTACTTCAAGCATAGCCACTGGACGGTCTTTGAGAAGCTGGACAAGTGGATCAGGATGCGTCTCCGTAGCCTCCTGCGCCATCGTCAAAAGCGCAAGGGACGGTCACGGGGCCGAGACCACAACCGCTGGCCTAACGCCTTCTTTGCTGAGCAGGGGTTGTTCTCCTTCCAAGCAGCCTATGCTCAGGCCCGTCAATCCTCTCGGAGGTAAGACCACCAACCGGAGAGCCGGATGCGGGAGATCCGCACGTCCGGTTCGGAGGGAGGGGGGGCCGGGAATCCAACCGGCTCTCCCTACCCCTATCAGGGAAGAAGCACTTTTCTGGGCTTTAGGCCTGAAGGGCCGTAATTCCTTAGCGAAGGGCGCAGCCCTGGCGGGATTTGCGGCGAACGGGAGGAACGAAGAGCCCGCGGTGGCTCCTCCCCGCCCAGGGTCCCGAGGCTCCAACCCCTCCGCGAGGTTCTCTACCGCGCTGTCGCGCGGCGCACCTCTCCACGCGTACGGTGCACGCCGGCCCCAGAAGACGGCGCCGTGTCCCCGAATAGGGCCGGATGTCCCGGAATCCGGGGATCGCGGTCTACGCGCGGGAGGAAGACGAGGATCGACGACGATCTGCAGCAGATCCGGCTCTTAGGCGATCCCCGCCGCCGCCAGGGCCGCCCAGGCGGTCTCGGGATGGAGGATGTCGCTGTGGGCGCCCGACGGCGGACCGCCGGCGACGATCACCTGGTTGCCGTCCAGGTTCACCCACTTGCCGGCCGCGAACGGATAGACCGTCCCGGGGCGGCCGAGCGGCGCCTTGACGGCGTCGACCGCCTGCGCGCCGTCGTGCCCCATGGCCTCCCAGCGATAGTTGGCGTCCTGGGCGGCGGCGTTGTCCTGGCGGGCGACGATCGAGGCCAAGGGGTAGGCCGTTCCCACCGCCAGGTCCTTCAAGGACTGGGTGGTGAGGAGAGGCCCGTCGACCTGGCTCGCCATCCCCGCGAGCTCTCCCTTGCGGGTCTTGTCGAAGGGCAGGGCGTCGGCGAAGGTGAAATGCGAGAAGGCGCCCTGGAGGAGGAAGAGCGACTTGATCGGCGAGGCGCCTCCCGCCCCCGCCGCCCCCGCCGCCCCCGCCGATACCGCGGGCAGCCCGGAGAGCGCGTAGGAGACCAGCCGGGCGCCGAACGAGTGGCCGAGGAGGTGGATGCGGAGAGCCGGAGCCGCCGCATGGAGGTTGCCGAGGACCGGCCCCAGCCCGGTCTTCCCCACCACCCCGGCGCGGCCCTTCATCTGGTAGTAGGTGGCGGCGCGGAGCGCTCCCTTGGCCCCCTGCCAGAGCCGGGAAAAGACGTCTCCCAAGCCCGCCGCTCCGCCGCCCCCCGCGCTCGCCGCGGGCCGCTCCTGGTTGGCGAGCGCGTTGAAGACCTGCTTCCAGTCGTCGTCGTTGCCGGTCAGGCTCTCGCCCTCCAGGGCGTCGGGCGTGTCCCCGAGATCGGTCGGGGCGACGAGCTCGCCGAGCAGCTCCTTGAAGCGGCGCAGAGCCGCATTGTCGCGCTTCTTCTCGGTGAGGAGGGTTTCGAGCTCGTCCAAGATCGGCTTCTGGCCCTCACCGGTGAAGACCGTGCGGAGCGCGGCGAAGATCTCCGGAGTGCCGGCCGCCGGAGCCGCCGGGGCGGGCGCCGGCGCCAGGCTCGCCGCGCCCCCAGCGCCTCCGGTACCGCCGCCAGTAGGCCGCGAAGAGGGCGGCGGCGTGTCGGGCCAGAGGATCGAGGGCCAGAAGACGCCCGCCACGCCGATCTTCGCCGGCCGCTTGAGCGGTCCGGGCGGCGCGTCGAGGATCTTTTTCACCTCGTTGAAAAACCCTTCGTAGAGGCTCTTCGCCGCCGCCGAGTCGTTGTTCCAGCCGTGCGAGAAGACGAAGAGGTCGGAGAGGTCCGCCGCCGCGATCTCGCGGAGGGACTGCTCGGTCGCCTGAAAATCGCGGAGCCCGCCCGCTTCGTCGAACGCCAGCACCCAGAAGGGGAAACCCGCCACCGTGTCCGTCATCAAAACCTCCTCCGGGCCGGCCGCGGCCCTAGACCGATTGAATGGCCCGCATGAGATCGAGCAGGCCGTTGCCCTCGAAGTAGCGCTCCCGGCCGAGCGGGGTGGCGCTCGCGAGGAAGATGCGCTTGACGTCCTCCGGCCGCTGGATGAACTCGCGGCGGATCGAGAGGAAGGCGGCGATGGCCCCCGAGACGTGGGGAGCCGCCATGCTCGTCCCGGTGTCGTCGACATAGGCAGGCACCCCATCGGGAACGTCGCCGCCGCCGCTCGCGAGCTTCTGGCCCGCGGCGCACGAGGTGATGCGCTCGCCGGGGGCCACGAGGTCGGGTTTCAGGCGCCCGTCCCCGGTCGGCCCCTTGGAGGAGAAATAGGAGACGCCGTAGGTGTGGGGGGAATCCCGGTGGGTGGCCCCGACGGTGATCGCGAGAGCGGCGTTGCCGGGATCGTTGATGGTGTTCGCGAGGCCCACCTTGGTCGGCCGCTGGTCGGCCTGGATCGTGCCGTAGCCGGTGTTGCCCGCCGCCACGACGACCACCACCCCGCTCTTCACCAGGCGATCGACCTCGACGCAGAGCGGGCTCTGGCCGCAGGCGAACATCTCGGCGTCGAACTCGTAGCCGATCGAGAGATTGACCCCGTGCACCCGCAGCATCTTGGGATCGCCGTTCAAATCCTCGCGGATGTACTGGAGGGCGCGCATGACGTTGCTCGAATAGCCGAAGCCGCTGTCGTCGAGCACCCGAAGGCTCACCAGCCGGCAGCCCGGGGCCACGCCATGGAGCTTCTCCGGGTCGGCCACCGGACGCGGATCGAGCCTCTCGGTGTGCCCCTCGCCGCCGGGATCGGAGACGAAGACCCGCTCGTAGACCTGGAAGTCCTTGCCGGCGACGAGCCCCTTCCCCAGGCCGCCCGAGATGATGCCGGCGACGTGGGTGCCGTGGCCGAGGCCGTCGGTCAGGGCGGTGGGGATCGACGCCTTGTCGACCGGCCCGGGAGCCGAAAAATCGCGGTGCAGGCCGGCGACGTCCGGGTGGAGGAGGATGTGGTGGGCCGGATGGGCCGGGTCGGCCGGGTCGCCGAAATGCCGGTGCTTCCCCTCGATGCCCGAGTCGATGACCGCCCAGACGATGCCCTCGCCGGAGGCGGCGTAGGAGCGCAGGGCAGCGTCGCCCTTGACCGTGGCGACCGAGTGGTCGACGAGCGGCCGGATGGGGAAGTCGGGCCAGATGCGATAGATGAGGATCGAGCGGCGGTCGCCCGCCGCCGCCGCCTCGTCGGCCTTGATGAGCGTCCGCCATTCGTCGGCGGAGAGGATGCAGCGGAAATAGGTCTTCGAGATCGGCTCCGGCGCCGGCGCGGTGGGGAGAACCCTCCCGTAGAGCGCCAGGAACTGGCCGGTCGCCTCCTGAATCCCCTCCTTATAGAGGAGATTGAGCTCGATCATGTAGTTGCCGCGGGCCTCGTCGCTCGCGGGCAGACCCCACTGGGTCCGCCCCTCGCGGTCGTGGAGACCGGGCGGGACGGTGGCCCGCCCCATGGACATCCGGTAGTCGGGCTGGCCCGGGTTCCCCGCCTTGAGCGGATCGGGAGGGGTAGCCCCTTGCGATTTTTTGGCCACGCACGCCTCCTTCGCGGACGGTTCACTCGAACGCGCTTCAGTATATCCTGCGGCCGAATACCCAAGGAGACGCCATGCCCGAAGGACCCGAAGTCGACACCGACAAGCTGCACGAGGCCATTCACGAGGAGATGGAAAAGGAGGGCGGAGACTTCCTCAAGCGGATCGCGCTCACGACGGCGATCCTCGCCGCCGTCGCCGCCATCGCCTCCCTCCAGGCCGGCGCCACGGTCAACGAGGCCTTGGTCTTGAAAACCGAATCCACAAGGCTCCAGGCCCAGGCCTCCGACCAGTGGGCCTACTACCAGGCGAAGGGGATCAAGGCGGCGATCGCCGAGACCTCGGGCACCGCCTGGACCGCTGCGGGTAAGTCGGCGCCGCCCCAGTACGCGGCGAATCAGAAGCGCTATCTGGAGGAGCAGAAGGAGATCCAGGAGAAAGCGAAGGAGAAGGAGAAGGAGCGCGACGAGAAGTCCCTGGAGGCCGACCATCTCCTCCATCGCCACCACCGCTTCGCCGACGCCGTCGCCCTCCTCCAGGTCTCGATCGCCCTCGGCGCCGTGGCGGCCCTCACCAAGAGCCGCCTCGTCTGGCTGGGCTCGATGGGGGTCGGCCTCTGCGGGATCGTGCTCTTCGCCCTGACCTTCCTGCCCTAGGCGAGAGGAGCGGGGATTCGGGCTATAGTTCTCCCTCAGTAGCGTTCCAGCCGTTTTTATGGACGACCGGGATCTCCCGCGCCAGCGCATCGGTCCCTATCAGTTGGAAGCCCGGCTCGGCCGTGGCGGCATGGGGGAGGTCTTCCTCGCCTACGACGAGCGCTTGGAGCGGCGGGTGGCGATCAAGCGTATCCGCTGGGGACCGCGGACGACGGCGGGGGCGCACGAGCGTTTCCGCCGCGAGGCGCGGGCCGCGGCCCGCCTGAACCACCCGGCGATCGTCCAGGTCTACGACCTGGTGGCCGGCGATGGGAACGGTGGAGAAGAAGACTCCGGCGACGCGATCATCATGGAGTACGTCCTCGGCCGGCCCCTGTCGAGTCTCGTCGGCGGCCCCGAGCTGACGCCGGCCCTGGCCGCCTCCCTGGCCCGCGAGATCGCCGAGGGGCTCGCCCACGCCCATGCCGCCGGCTTCGTCCACCGCGACTTGAAAGCCGACAACGTCATGGTGACCGGCGCCGGCCACGCCAAGATCCTCGACTTCGGCCTCGCCAAGCCGGTCCTCCCCACCGGGGAGGAGAGCCTGACCGCGGACGGCGCGGTGCTCGGCACCTACCATTCGATGTCGCCCGAGCAGGCCGGGGGCGGCGAGGTGGACGAGCGCTCGGACCTCTTCTCCCTGGGGAGCCTGCTCTACGAGATGCTCGCCGGCCGCGCTCCCTTCCGCGGCGCCAACCCCCTGGAGACGCTCAAGCGGGTGCTGACCGACACCCCGCCGCCGCTCGCCGTTCTCCGTCCGGACCTGCCCGCCCCGCTCACCGCCCTGGTCTCCCGGCTGCTCGCCAAGGATCGCGAGGCGCGACCGCGGAGCGCCGCCGAGGTCGCCCAGAGCCTGGCGGAGATCGCGAGCCTCGCCGGCCTCCCCGCGGTGGCGAATGCGGAGACGGCGGCCCCCGGCTCGGGCTGGAGCGAGCTGCCCACCGGGCCGGCCCCGGCCGCCGCCCTCCCCCGTCACCCCGCGGCTCCCGTCCCGACCTCGGGGACGTCGGCGCTCCGCCGCCGGCCCCGGGTCCTCACCGCGCTGGTCACGGCGGTGCTCCTCACCCTCGCGGCCGTGGGGGTCCTCTTGCGGCTGGGCCGCGAGCCGGCGGCGCCGCTCCGGGTCGTCGTGCCGCCGCCCAGCTTTGGGGCGGAAAGCGCGGCGGTGAGCGATCCCCGGCTCACCCTCGCGGCCTCGGGGGTGCTGGAGGCGGCGCTCGCCGGCCTGGCGGCGCTCGAGGGGCTCGCCCCCCTGGACCCCAAACAGCTCGGGGGGAGGGAGAAGAGCCCGGTCGAGATGGCGCGGACGACGGCGGCGGACGAGGTGCTCCTCGCCGCTGTCGCTCCCCAGGGGGAGCTCGCCCGGGTGTCGCTCCGCCGGATCGCCGGGGGCGATGGCCGGGTGCTGTGGGCGGAGACCTTCGAGGTGGCGATCGACCCCGCCGACCTTCGCCTGCTGGCCGACGCCGTCACTCTCCACCTGCGGCGCGCCTGGCCGGACCACCGGCCCCGCTCGCGGACCCCGGCCCTGGACGTCCGCGACGAGGACTATGCCGCCTACCTGGCCGTGAAGGCGGAAACCGACCGTGGCGGTCTGCCGACCGAGGCCCAGATCCGCCGGTTGGAGGCGATCGCCCGGGCTTCGCCGCGTTTCCTCCCCGCTCCGGTGACGGCGGCGGAGCTCGCCCTCTCGCGCTTCATCTCGACCCACGACGCTACCTACCTCGACCGCGCCCGCGGGCTCGCCGCGCAAGCGGCCGCCCTCGCCCCCGGCGACCCGCGCCTCCTCGCCCTGGGCTTCCAGGTGGCGCTCGCAGGGAACCGTGGCGACGAGCCCGAGAAAGCCTTCGCCCGCCTCGCCGCCGCCCTCCCCGGCGACCCGACGCTCCTCGGCTACCGGGCGAGCCTCGCGGACCACCGCGGGCGGACCGCCGAAGCCCTGGCCGACCTCCGCGCCGCCGTGGCGCGCGTCCCCTCCTGGCGCAACCTGGCCCGCCTGGCCGACCTCGAACGGAGGAACGGCCGGACCGCCGAGGCCCGGCAGCACCTGCGCGAGCTCCTGGCGCGCGCGCCCGGCAACACCTGGGGCTTGGGGTCCCTCGCCCAAATCGAGCTCGCCTACGGCGATCCCGCCCGCGCCGAGGCGCTCTACGCGGAGCTCGCCGCGCTCTCCCCGGCCGAGCGCTCGCTGTGGACCAACTTAGGCCTCGCCCGTTTCTTCTCCGGGCGCTACGCGGCGGCGATCGACGCCTACGGGAAGGCCCTGGCGATCGATCCGCTCCACAACACGGTCCTCTTGAACCTCGCCGACTGCGAGCTCGCGCTCGGGCGCAAGGAGGCGGCCGCCGACCACTACCGGCAGGCCCTCGCCCGTCTCGAACAGGTCGAGGCCCAGGCCGGCCTCTCCCCCGACGACAGCATGGCGAAAGCCCAGTGCCTGGCCCAGCTCGGCCGCGCCAGCGAGGCGGCGGAGCTCGCCCAGCGCACCCTGCAGCGGCGGCCGGACGAGCCCGGGATCGTCTACGCCGCCGCCCTGGTCTACGCCCTGGTGGGCGACCGCACCTCGGCCCGCATCAACGCCCGGGCCGCCCTAAAGCAGGGGATCGGGCCGGGCTGGTTCCGGATCGCCGCCTTCGACTCCCTGCGCGACGATCCGGAGCTGCGCCCTCTGCTCGCGGTCCGGGCCTTCCCCTAGGGCCGGCGCGTCCGCTTCCGCCGCCGGGGAGGAGGCTCGGGGTGTGGCGGGCGCGGCGGAATCGGCGGCAGATTATCGATCTGGGGATCGATCGGGAACAGATCCCATTTCTGTCCCAATTCATCGGTGACCTCGATGTCGTACTGATAGCAGTCCTGAACGTCGTCGGGCAGAACCCCGACCGCGATCTGCTGGACGAGATCCACCGCCACAGTCTTGAAGGGACCGTTCGTCGTCCACCCCTTCATCCCGCTCAGGAATTTCAGCGTCACCTGCTTGATCCGTGGAATCTCGGCCCAGAGGCTCTTGAGATCCCAGATGACGACGTCTGCCGGATCGAAAAGCTGCATCCTGTCCGGGTCCACGACCCAGGGGGAGCCCTTGACCGTCGCGCCGAGCGGGGTCGGGGTCGTGCGCCGTGTCGTCGTGAAATCGATTGCACAGCTCTGACCCTGCGGTTCTACCATGACGCTTCTCCTTATGGCCCGCTCGGGGCCGGTCTGTCTTCTCGGTTCGGTCGGGGAGAAAGGCACGTTCAATGCCAGCCACGCAAAGCCGTTCCCACCCCCCGGCTCGCCCTCGGCGGAACCCCCGTTTCGTCCTGGAGATCGGGTGTGGAATGATCTATCTTTTGAGATAGAAACCCCAACGGTTCCGATAGAAAAGAGGCCAGATTTGAACCCGAGGCTCGTCGCCGTCGCCGGTCCGCTCGCCGGCAGCACCTTCGCGCTCGGCGCCGCCCCGATCACCCTCGGCCGCCAGGGCGGTTGCGATCTCCAGATCCGGGATCTCGCGGTCTCCCGGCAGCACTGCGTCCTCGCGCCCTTGTCAGCCCTGACGCCGGACGACGGCCGTTTCGTCCTCCGCGACCTGGCGAGCCGCCATGGCACCTTCGTCAATGGCGTGCCCATCCGCGAACGGATCCTGGACCCTGGGGACCGGATCCACCTCGGCGGCTCTCTTTTCCTCTTCGCGACCGGCGAGATCGGAAGGGGTCCCGAGGCGGAAGCGGGGCTCCTCGACGCGGGGGATTCGGTGGTGGAGAGCACCGTCTGCTGGCCTCTGAACGCTCCCCACCTGAGCCCCGCCGCCTTGGTCGCGACCCTCGGCGCCGCGCCGCCCGAGGGCGATCCGGGGCGGGCGGAGCGTGACCTCGCGGCGCTCCTAGAAGCGAGCGAGGATCTGGGCGCGCTCGGCGCGGAGAGCGCCGTCGAGCCGCTGGCGCGCCGGCTGCTCGACCTGGTCTTCGAGATCGCTCCGGCCGGCCGTGCCGCCCTCCTCCTCTTCGACCGGAGCGGCGAGCCCGCGGTCGCCTTCGCCCGCGACCGCCGAGGAGGGACCGCCCCCTTTCCCGTCAGCCGCACTCTCCTGCGCCAGGCCGTCGGCGAGCGGGCGGCGATCCTCGCCGCCGACGTCTCGACGACCCCCGACCTCGGCCAGGCGGAGAGCGTCCAGGCGGAGCGCATCCGCTCGCTTCTCGCCGTCCCGCTCCTCGGCTCCGCCGGCTCCCAACCCGCCCTGGGGCTCCTCTATGCCGACATCCGCACCACAGGAGGGCAGCTCGACGAGCGGCACCTGGCCCTCCTCGTCGCCGCCGCCCGCACCGCCGCCCTGGCGCTCCTGAACCTCCGCCGGATCGCATGGCTGGAAGGCGAGCGAGGCCGCCTCCTGGCCGCCGTCGACCACGACATGGTAGGCGAGAGCCCGCGGATGAAAGAGGTCTATCGCCTCCTCGCCCGAGTGGCACCCACCGCCTCGACCGTCCTCCTCCGCGGCGAGAGCGGCACCGGCAAGGAGCTCGCGGCCCGCGCCCTCCACGACGGCAGCCCGCGAAACGGCCGGCCGTTCGTCGCGATCAACTGCGCGACCCTCTCTGAAACTCTTTTGGAGAGCGAGCTCTTCGGCCACGAGAAGGGCGCCTTCACCGGGGCGGTCGAAAGGAAGATCGGCAAGCTCGAAGTGGCCGACACCGGAACGGTCTTCTTAGACGAGGTGGGCGAGATCCCGCTCCCCCTCCAGGCGAAGCTCCTGCGGGCGTTGGAGGAACGGGAGTTCGAGCGGGTAGGCGGCACCCGGCCCATCCGGGTCGATGTCCGGCTCGTCGCCGCCACCCATCGCGACCTGGAAAAGGCGATCCGCGAGGGGACCTTCCGCGCCGACCTCTACTACCGGCTCTCCGTCATCACCCTCCAGCTGCCGCCGCTCCGCGAACGCCGCGAGGACATCCCCCTCCTCGCCAGCCACTTCGCCGCCCGGGTGAGCCGGGACCTCGGCCGGCCGGTCGCCGGCTTCAGCACCGCGGCGCGCGCCTGCCTGGAGCGCTATCCCTGGCCGGGGAACGTCCGCGAGCTCCGGAACGCCATCGAGCGCGCGGTCGTCCTGGGAGAAGGAGAGCTGATCGTCCCCGAAGACCTGCCCGAGGCTCTCCTCGAAGTGGCGACGGCCCGCGGAGCGGACGGCGGAACGGAGGCCAGCTCGGCGATCCCGGCGATCCCCCGTTTTCACGGCGCCGTCAACGACTTCAAGAAGCGCCTCATTCTGGATGCCGTCAAGGAATCCCGCGGCAACGTCTCGCAGGCCGCGCACCTCTTGGGCCTTCACCCGAATTACCTGCACCGGTTGATCACCAACCTGGAGCTGCGGGCCGCGCTCGAAGACTGAAAAGGGCGGCGGGCGCTCTCACCTCGCCGATAGGGTTTCTATCGGATGAGATAGGGACCGGGGCTCCGGACCGGCGCCGTTCCACCCGCTCGACCGCACCTTAAATCTCTCATCTCGCTCATGTTATCCGTCCGTAACGCGGCCTGGCACCGGCCGTGCTCTCCGGCTTGAAACGTGATCGATTCCGATCCGCCAAAAGCCCTCGCGAACGAGACGTTCCCGAGAAAGGAGCCCTTCCATGAGCGATCCCATGCAACCCCAATCCGGCAACCTGTTCCTCGCGGTCACCGCGGCCGACGGCAGCGTCCACTCCACCCTCAAGGCGGCGAGCACCGGCAACTGGTCGACCTTCGATACCGTCACTCCGCTCACCCAGCCGGGGCGCAAAAACGTCGACGTCACCGTCACGCCCTACGGCCAGGTCATGACGGTCGACGATTCCCTCATGCGCCAGCTCCGCTACACCTACGAGCCCCCCACCTGGGCGCCGGCCCAGCGGCTGGCGACGGGGATCGCGCCGGCGGTGACCGGTGGGCAGGCGTCGAGCGGCCTCTCCTTGGCCGCCTTGGGCGTCGGCAATCCGACGGTCGCCGGCTGGTCCTTCGGCCTGCCCCTCCTCCTGTTGACGGGCGGGAAGGTCGTCCTCGCCGGTGATCAGCTCGCCGATATCGACGCCGGCGAGCTCGATCCCGCCGACCTCGCCGTCGCGCTCGACAGCGATGGTTTCCTGACCTCCAGCGAGAGGAGCTTCGAGATTTGCCTGGTCACCGCGTCCGGCGGGCTCTTCTACACCCGGGTGTTCAACTACGGCGGGCATCCCTTCGGTCCCCGCCCGCGCTTCCTCGACGTCAAGGCGGTGAGCGGCGATCCCGGTCCGCTCTTGAGTGTCAGCTGTGCGCAGAACGGCAGCGGACTCCAGGTCTGCGTCGTGGATGAGTCCGGAACGATCCATCACGCCATCCGCGACTCGGCGCGCGGCACCTGGACTCCATTCGGCGACGTCAACGCCGCGACGGGGAGCACGGACCGGTTCGTCCAGGTCGCGGTCTCCGGCTACAACGGCGACTTCGGTTCCGACCCCCTCCTCCATGTGGCCGGAGTGACCGAATCGGGCGGCATCCGCCACACCGTCCGCCACGCCGACGGCACCTGGGATCCCTTCTTCGACGTCACTACAGCAGCCGGCAACCCCGGCGCCGCGACCTCGGTCGACATCGGCGCCTGGCCCTGGCTGATTCCGTAAAGCCTCGCCTCCCGTCCCTCCGGCGCCTGGCCCGGCGCCGGAGGGACGACGCCGGGAGAACCTGCCACCTCGGGCCACCCATGGCACGCCCGTTGCTCCCCTCCTTCGGCAAGCCGCACCGGGGAGAGACGACCTCTGTATATAATCCCCCCACCGTCCATGAAGACCGGACCCGAACTTTCGAGGCGCCCCGCGATAGGCGGGTGGAGGGATTGAAGCGTGGCTGTAGAACCGATCGTCCAGAGCTTCACCTACCCGGCGCTGCCCGCTCTCTTCGCGGAGCTGCCGGCGGTTTTCGCCGGGCGCTTCGACCCGGAGGCTCCGTGGGCTCTCCTCGGGGCGCCCCTGACCGAGATCCTGGACGCCCTGCCGTCCGACGCGATCGAGATCCGCCCTCTGCCCGACGTCCACCTGGCCGGCGACCGGATCGCCATCGGCCGGGGCACCCGCATCCACCCCACCGCCGTCATCGAGGGGCCGGTCTGGATCGGTCGGGACGTCGAGATCCGGCCGGGTGCCTACATCCGCGGCGGGGCCTGGATCGGCGACCGGTGCGTGGTGGGGGCGAATACCGAGATCAAGTGCGCCATCCTCCTGCCGGGCGCCCACGCGCCGCACCTCAATTATGTCGGCGACTCGATTCTCGGCCGCGGGGTCAACCTGGGGGCGGGAACCATCCTCTCGAACTTCCGCCACGACGGCCGTGAGATCCAGATCCCGGTCGAAAGCCTCCCCGGCAGGGCCGCCGAACGGATCCAGACCGGCCGCCGCAAGCTCGGCGCGATCCTCGGCGATGGCGTCCTCACCGGTTGCAACAGCGTTCTCCACCCGGGATGCGTCGTGGGCCGCGGCACCCAGATCTATCCCGGGGTGCAGCTGCGGCCGGGAATCTACCCCGAAGCGAGCCTCATCAAGCTCCGGCAGGAGATCGAGATCGCCTCCCTCCGGAGCGCCGAGAGCCCGCGATGGTGAACGGCTATCCACTTCCCGCCTGCCCGGCCCTGGCGGTGCGGAATCTCGCCGCCTCGACCCTCTGGTATGAGGCGGGCCTGGGATTCCGCCTCGTCTTCACCAATGTCGATCATGGCGAAGATCCCCCGCTCACCCACCTGCGCTGGGCGGAGACCTCCGATCTCGTGCTCGCCGCCGACGACCCGCAGGTCGCCTTGGCCGGAGGGCGCGGACTGGGGGTCACCCTGCGCTTCGCCGTCTCTGGGAGCGTCGACGCGCTGGCCGAAAAAGTGAAGAGCTACGGCATCGATATTTTGCTCGGACCTGTCGACCGGCCCTGGAAGGCGCGCGAGTTCGTCGTCGCCGACCCCGACGGCTACCATCTCGCCTTCACGGGCAGGATGGCGGACGAGCTCCCGCTCGAAGCTCTGGCGATCGAGCTCCCCCTGGAAGAGAAGGCGGTGGTGAGCGGCTTCTAGCGCCCGACGCCCCCGCCGATCACCTGGGCCGAGAAGCGCTCCATCTCCTCGTGCTGCGGGCTGAACTGGAGGAGGAGAAGGTCGACGCCCGCGGCCTCGAAGTCCGCGATCCGCTGGCGCACCTGCTCGGGGGTACCGACGAGCTCGGCGCGGAGACCGCGGTTGGAGACCGAGTACTCTTCGAGCGAGACCCGCCGTTCGAGCTCGGTGCCGGCGAGCCACTGCTGGTAGTTGGCGTAGCCGGCGGCGCTCTGCTGGACGTTGGTGATGCGCTCCCGCTCCCGCCGCGCCTCGGCCTCCGAGTCGCGGACGATGGCGTAGGCGGCGACCCCGTAGGTCATGGGGGGCAGACCGAGCCGCTCGCGACGCGCCGCCAGATCGGCGATCTTGTCGCGGATTCGCTCCGGCGGATCGCCGTGCATGACGTAGGCGTCGCACTGGCGGGCGATCAGCTCCTTCGCCGCCTCCGACTCGCCCCCCGCGTAGAGGACCGGGCGTGGTCGCGAGGGCAGCTGCAAGGGCTTCGGCACGAGGGCGGTCTCGGCGACCCGGTAGTAGCGCCCGTCGAAAGAGAAGCGCGAATGCTGCCAGACGCCATCCAAGACCTGCAGCCACTCGGCGGTCCGGGCGTAGCGATCGTCATGCGAATCGAAGGCGACGCCGTACTGGGTCGCCTCCTCCGCCCACCAGGAGGAGACGACGTTGAGCGACAGGCGGCCGCCGCTGATGTGGTCGATGTTCGCCGCCTGCTTGGCGAGGAGAGCGGGGAGGTGGAAGGTCGGCCGCACGGCGACCATCAGCTCCAGCCGCTCCGTCACGGCGGCGAGCGCCGCCGCCGTCGACCAGGCATCGAGCGACGGGGCCTCCACGCCCTTGATGTCGTTCAAGTTGAGCTCGGCGATGAGGGTCAGGTCGAAGCCGATCTCCTCGCTCCGCCGGGCGAGCCGGCTCACGTACTCCCAACTGGCCTCCATCCCCTCGTCGGGGACGTTTCTCAACCAGCCGCCGAAAACCGGCATCCAGTAGCCATATCTCACGGCCGGGCCTCCGCTTCCAGGTAGTCGACGAGCCGCACGAAGGGGTCGAAGCCGACGACCCGCGGGGCCTCGGCGACGAAATTCGAGAGCGCGTTGATGTCGTAGTAGAGCAGCTCGCCGTCGCGATCGTCGATCATGTACTCGACCCCGCCGACGTCGATCCCCGAAGCCTCGAAAATCCGCTCGACGTCCGCGATCACCTCGGGCGGCGGCGTGTACCCCTCGACCCGGATGCCCCGCTTCGGCGCATCGACGGCGCAGGCCGCGCCGACGAGCGCCACCCCGGAAGCGGTCTGGCAGGCGTCGGCCGGACAGATGTTGAAGACGTCCTCGGGACTCCAGACCTTGATCCCATAGAGATACTTCCCGCCCAGAACCTCGACCCGCACGATATGGCCGCCCCGGGAGGGGACGAACTCCTGGACGAGCGCCGTGCTGTCGATCCCGAGGTCGATCTCGCCGCGCGCCGCGGCGGCCGAGAGGGCCTCCGGGCTGTCGTAGCGGACGATCCCGGCGCCGCTGCCGCCGAGGTTCGCCTTGACGACGACGGGGAAGCGCAGACCCCGAGCCGCCTCGGGCGCCTCGGCCGGATGGTTGATCACCCGCGCTCGGGGGTACTGGAGGCCGAGCGATTCGAGGAGCGAGAGCTGCAGGGCTTTGGAGGTCTCGATCCGGAAGCCGCGCGAACCGTTGACGACCCGGGTCCCCAGGCGCTCCAGGTGATCGAGATAGGAAAAGGTGTGGAAGATGCCGTGATGGGTCCCACGGAGGTAGGCGGACGGGCTCATCCGGTTGAAGAGGAGAGCGTATTCGCGCTCGCGCGCCGCCAGGTCGTAGCGATGCCGCCGGGCGTCGACGCGGGTGTAGAGAGTCCCCCGCCGATCGAGCTCGGCGAAGAGCGGTTTGAACCACTCCTGCTGCTCGTGGTAGATCGCGATCGGACGGACGGACGGAGACGTTTCCGGCATCGAGACTCCCTTAAGAAAAGAAAGAGACTTCCCTACTGCGGCTTCGGCAGGTCGGCGAAGACCGGCCGCGGGAAAGCCATGGTCACCGAGCCTCCCACCGGATAGGTCACTACCATCAGGGTGCGGTCGTCCGAGGGCGCCGCGCCGTGGCTGAAAGCCTCGATGCTCGCGAAGATCGCCTCGACCACCGCCCGCGCCGGCCGCCCCTTGTTCTCGCGCGCCACGGCGAGCAGCCGGTCGGTCCCATACTCCTCGCGCGGCCCGGTCCCGCCCTCCCGGCCGAGGGTCTCGCAGATTCCATCGGTGAAGAACACCAGCATGTCACCGGGCTTCATGACGACGAAGCCGCGCTCGTAGGTCGCCTCGGAGAGCGGCCCCAGGACCGGCCCCCCCTCCTCCAGGAAGCGGGCGGTGCCGTCCGCCGCGAGGTGGAACGGCGCGGGATGGCCGGCGTTGACGTAGATGAAGACGCCGTTCAGCTCGAGCTCGCCGTAGAACATCGAGACGAAGCGGCTGGTGAGCGTGCTCTTGTGGATGATCCGGTTCATCCGCTCGACCGTGCGGACGATCTTGAAGTCGCGCGCGAGCCCCATGCGGAGCCCCATGTAGACGTCCCTCACCTGGAGCGCCGCGGGCAGGCCGTGGCCGGAGACGTCGGCGATCGCGAGGCCGAGGATCTTCTCGGTCACCGGAATGTAGTCGAAGTAGTCTCCCCCCACGCTGTCCATGGGATCGGAACGGCCGTGGAGGTCGAAATCGCCGTAGTGCGGGACCCGGCGGGGCAGGATCGAAGCCTGGATCTTCCTCGCCTCCTCGAAGATCCCCTCCATCCGCTCGCGGCGGATCTTCTGGTTGATGCTGTGGCGGAGGATGCCCAGGGAGAAGAGGACGTCGTCCCGATGGTGGCCGCCGGCGATGTTGAAGGCCACGATGTACTCCTCGTCCCCCACCTCGATGGCGGCGAACTCCCCCACTCCCAGGAGATCCTCCAAGCTCTTGTCGATGCGCTCGTCCCCGGCGTCCATGTAGACCGCCCCCTGCTCCAGAAGGAGCTCGATGGGCCGGTAGGACTTGGGCACCTTCAAGCCGCTCGGCACTTCCTTGGCGTCGCCGAAGGTCGCTTCGAGGACATAGGAGGCGCTCCGGCGCTTGTACAGGCGGCCGCCGTAGATCCCCAGCTCGGCGCGAAACTTGGAGATGATCGTCTCGACGACCTTGTGGATGGTCGTCCCGAGATCCTCCATCCGCTCCCCCTCGGCCCGCTCCATGGCGGCCACCACCTGCTCGACCTTCTTCATGAGCGTCCGATAGTTGACGGCGCGGGCCTCGGTGGTGTGGATCAAGCGGCTCTCCTCAAGGTTTCGGTGGCGGGAAGACGAAGAATCGAGATTGTACCCTCAGCCGTTGTCGATCAGCGCCATGACGATACGGTCCTGGGCGTGGTGGGCATCGAAACCGCCGCGGGTCCGGTTGATCAGGATCGAGAAGGCGTAGAACTTGCCCGACACCGACTTGGCGTAGCCGGAGAGCGCCGAGACCCCCTCCAGAGTGCCGGTCTTGGCCGAAACGTTGCCGGAGTAGGGCGGTCGTGCCATGCGCCGCTTCCACGAGCCCACGTCCTCCCCGGCGTAGGGGAGGGCGCGGGCGAACTCAGGCCCCTCCGGGCGGTAGAACATGTAGCGCAGGAGAGTCGTCAGGCTCCGCGGGGCGAAACGGTTCTCCCGGCTCATCCCTGAGCCGTCGACCATGTTGAACGTCGCCTGGGGGACGCCGATCCCGATGAGGAACTCGGAGACCGCGCGCACCCCTTCGCGCCAGCTCCCCTCGCCACAGAGCCGGGCCCCGAGCTGCTTGACCAGGCTCTCGGCATAGAAGTTCTGGCTGTGCTTGAGGATCACCCGGAGCGCGGTCACCAGGTCGCTCCGGAAGACCCCCACCCTCTCCCAGGCGAAGGCGGGGAGCTGCGGGGTCGGGTGAAGCCGCCCTTCGACCGTGATCCCCTCTTCGGCGAGGGCGGTCTTCAGGCCGGAGCCGAAGTAGGCCACCGGGTCGGGGACCGTGATCCAGGTCTCGAAGGTTCCGGAATTGACCGCCATCGAGCCGCTCACGTGGAGGAGGTCGTCGCTCCGGCTGATCGCGAGCTTCTGTCGTTTGTGGGAGTCGACGGTGCGGGCGCTCAAGTCGAGCCTAAAGAGCGGGACCGACGGCACGGTCTCGACCCGCACCGGCAGCCCGGCGCGGTCCCCCGGCGAAACCCGGACGAGGATGCAGTTGTCGTTGAACGACAGGGCGGCGACCGGCGCCTCGTACCAGCTGTCGAGCTGCCCGCGCGGCCAGTCGGGATGGATCTGCTGCGCCTCGAAGAGGCCGGTGGCGAGATAGAGGTCGCCGGTCACCCGCCGCACCCCGCGCCTCCCCAGCTCCCGCGCCCAGTCGCGGAAGACGGCGAGCGAGTCGCCGTCGAAGTTGCGGCCGGAAATGTTGGGGTCGCCGCCGCCGATCACCCCCAGGTCACCTTCGAGGACGCCATCCTTGACCGGTCCGCGCATCACGAAGCGGGTCTCGAAGAAGAAACCGGGGCCGAGCGCTTCGAGCGCCGTCGCGGTCGTCAGGAGCTTGGTGTTCGAGGCGATGACCCGCAGGTCGTCGGGGTTGTAACCGTAGACGGTCTCGCCGCTCGCCAGGTCGACGACGTGGACGCCGAGCGCCGCCGTCCCCTTGAGAGCGGCCTGCACCTCACGGTCGATCGCCTGCCCCAGAGGGCCGGGGGCGATGGCAGCGGTCGTTGCGGTCGCCGGGGTCGTGGCGGTCGAGGCCGGAGCGGCGGCGGACGGTCGGTGGGCCTTCGGTCGGGTCGTCCGGGCGAAGCCCGCCGGGGAGGCGAGGAGAGCGACGAGCAGGAGGAGGGAGGCCGCGCGACGCGCGGCCCGCCCTCCCTTCGGTTGCATCGGCATCAGAGTCTTATCGGCCTTCCTGGGTGCGTTCCTGTTTCAGATACTCCTCGAACCACCGCACGATCGAGACGGTCGAGCGGATGCGGTTCGGCGTCTTGCGGAATCCGTGCCCTTCATCCGGGAAGAGCACGTATTCGACCGGCACGCCGCGCCGTTTCAGATTGTCCACCACCTGCTCGGCCTCGACGACCGGCACGTTGGTGTCGTTGGCGCCATGGAGGACGATGGTGGGCGTCTTCACCCGGTCCAGCTTATGGATGGGAGAGAGGTCCCGGAGCATCTGAAGCTGGGTCTTGGGGTCGCCGTACTCGACGGTCGAGATCGCCGCCATCCAGGGCTCGGTATGGGCGAAGAAGGTCTCGAAGTTGACCACCCCGAAGAGATCGGCGCCGGCGGCGAAGAGATCCGGATACTCGGTGAGACCCGCCATCACCATGTAGCCGCCATAGGAGCCGCCCATGATGCCGATCCGCCTGGGGTCGGCGATCTTCTGGGCGATCAGCCAATCGGCGGACGACTTGATGTCGCGCACCGATCCCACCCGCAGGGCACCGTTGTCGAGGTTGACGAAGCGTTTGCCGAAACCGGAAGAGCCGCGCACGTTGGGGGCGAAAACCCCGATGCCGCGCGAGAGGAGCGCCTGGTAGTCGCTTCTGAAAGCTGGCCGCTCCTGGCCCTCGGGGCCACCGTGGAAGCTGAGCACGTAGGGGCCGGGACCGCTCCCGGCAGGACTTTTCGGCCGATAGAGCCAGCCCGAGAGGTCGAGGCCATCGGCCGCCTTGAAGCGCACCAGCTCCGGTCGCACCAGGGCGTCGAGGTCGATCCCGGCGTGCGGGCTGTGGGTGACCTGGACGAGCTTTCCCGAGGCGATGTCGAGCGTCCAGATGTCGGCGGGCCGGTTGGCACCGGAGAGAACGAGGGCGAGCGTCCGGCCGTCGCGCGTGACGTCGATGCCGCCGATCACGTCGGTGGGGAGGGCCGGTCCGGGAGTGGATCGGCCGCTCGCGAGGTCGACGAAGGCCAGCTCGTCCCTCCCCCCCAGATTCCAGATCAGGACGGCGGTCCTGCCGTCCTCGGTGACGACGAAGCCCTCGAGATCCGCGTCGTCGCGCGCCGCCAGCACCTCGATCTTCCCGGGCCTGTCGATCTTCCCGGGCGCCCCCAGGCGCACTCGGGCGAAAGCGGCGAGGTCGCGGTCGGCGTCGGAGGAGAGATAGACGGTCGAACCGTCGGGCGAAAACCGGCCTCCCCCGAAGTTGCCCGGCCCCTGGTGCGGGGTGAGCCGGACCTCCCGGCCCCCTGCCAGGTCGACGAGGAAGAGATCGCTGTCACCGCGGCTCGGCACCCGGTCGACGACGGCCCACCGCCGGTCGCGCGAGACGTCGACGATCTGACCCGTGCCGGGGTTCTTCTCCACCAGCCGGGGTTTTCCCGTGGCGAGATCCCAGAGGTAGCCGTCCATGTCGACGCCGGCCCGGTTCGAGGAAAACGCGAGGCCGCCCCCGTCATGGGTCCAGCCGCCCAGCCAGTTGTTGTCCTTGCCGCCGTCGGTCAGGCGGTGGAGCTCGCGGCCGTCGGGGCGGACGAGATAGATCTGCTGGTTCATGCCGCCACCGGGGGCGAGAGAGAGGGCGAGCCAGGCGCCGTCGGGCGACCATTCGACGCCGCCGACCTGGTCTTCGAGGGCCGTGACGGCCTCCGGCCAGCCCCCCTCGGCCGGCACGGTCCAGACCTGCGGCACGCCGGAAAGGTTGGAGATGAAGGCGATCCGCCTGCCGTCCGGCGAAAAGCTGGGCGCCGCGCAGGAGCCGATCCGGGCCATCCGGCCGACCGTGGCCGCCAGATCCTCGCCCGGCGCGAGCCCGGTGGCGACGGTGGCGGCAATGGGAAGCCTCATCGCCAGCGCGAGGAGGACGACACTGAGGAAAGTGCGCATGAAAGTCTCCCTTGAAAATCGCTTAAGCATACGCCGACTCCTACTCCACGCGCTCGAAGACGATTCTCCCGGCCCGCAGGAGGGCGACCCGTCCGGCGGCCTCCAACAGGCGGGCGAGGGAGTCGGGCGAGCGCAGCAGCGACTCGGCGACATGGAGGGCGGCGGCGGCGTCCGGGTCGTAGAACTCGAGGTGGCCGGCGACCTCCCCCCGCGGCCGTTCGAGGGCGAAGCCGCCCGGGGTCTCCTCGCCGCGCAGGCGGTAGAGGGGGTCGTGCCCGGTCGACGGCAGGATGGCCGCGGCGAGGAGGGCGGTCTCGCGGCGCTCGAAGGTCCCCGCCGGACGGTCGCCGCGGCGCAGGCTCTCCCCCTGGCGCAGAAGCGCGAAGCCGCCGTGCGGGCAGGGCTCGATCTTCCAGGGGCCGACGGTGTCGGCCTCGGCGGCGGTCGACGGCTCGTCCCGCTCGTCCAGCCGGAGCAGGAACTCCTCACAGAAGGCATTGAAGGGGCTGACGGGGGCAGCGGGGGGGACGGGGGTGAGGGGGGTGAAGGCGTTGCCGGTGGAAGGGGTAGAATCGCTCGGGCTTCGCATGGACTGAACCTCCTTGCGAGGTCTAGGTCCGGGTGAGGTGCCTCTCACCCGGACTGTTTCAAAGGATGGGGCCGAACGCTCGGCCGTCAGGTCTCAACGGCGGGAACTCTAAGCGTAATTACGGCGTAAGTCAACCCCTCCTTCACCACTCTTTTCCAGATGCTCTCCAGCCCTTCTCACCGTAGGGCTGACCGAGGGCGCGCGGCGCCCGCGAGTGCCCGATGAAGCCCGTGAGGACGATGATCGTCAATACGTAGGGAACGATCTGGAGGAGCTGGACGGGCACCTGCGCCACCCCTTGCATCTGGATCGAAAGCGCCTCGGCAAAGCCGAAGAGCAGACAGGCGAGCATCGTCTGCACCGGCCGCCACTTGCCGAAGATGAGAGCGGCGAGGGCGATGAAGCCGCGACCGGCGGTCATATTGCGGGCGAAAAGAGAGGACTGTCCCGTCGAGAGGTAGGCGCCACCGATCGCCGCCAGGGCTCCGGAGAGCGCCACGGCGAGGTAGCGGATGCCGGCGACGGAGATCCCCGCGGTAGTGGCGGCCTCGGGGTTCTCCCCCACCGCCTTGAGACGCAGGCCGAAGCGGGTGCGGTTCAAGACGTACCGGGTCAGGGGGACGAGGGCGAAGGCGAGGACGATGGGAGCGACGGGCAGAAGCTGCTTTCTGCCCAGCTGAGGAGTGGTTCCGGTCGATCCGAAGAGGGCGCCCGAGAGGAGGGCGGGGATGCCGAGGAAGAGAATGTTGATCGCCATTCCCGAGACCACCTGATCGGCGCGGTAACGGATCGAGGCCACGGCATGGAGAAGGGCGACGACCACCCCGGCGGCGATGGCGGCGAGGAGGCCCACCCAGGGGCTGCCCACGAAGTAGGTGACGACGGCGGCGGTGAAGGCGCCGGCGAGCATCAGCCCTTCCAGGGCGATGTTCAAGACCCCCGAGCGCTCCGCGAAGAGGCCGCCCAGGGCGGCGAGGAGGAGCGGAGTCGAGAGGCGGATCGCGGAGTAGAGCAGTTCGAGGTGGAAGAGCTCGCGCACGTCAGGCCTCCCGCTTTCCCCGTCGTCCGAGCCCTTCCAGGCGACGCCTGAAGAGCTCCTCCGACGCCAGGAAGAGGATGATCACACCTTGGAGCACCTGCACCAGGTCGCGCGACACGTGGGCGGTGAAAATGTCGACGAAGAGACCCCCGCGGAGGAGCGCGCCGAAGAAGAGGGCGGCGACGAGCACCCCCGCCGGATGATTGCGCCCGAGGAGGGCGACGGCGATCCCGGTGAAGCCGTAGCCGGAGGAAAAGCCGTCGTAGTAGCGGTAGCGGTAGCCGAGCACCTCGTTGATCGCCACCATCCCCGAAAGCCCGCCCGAGATCGCCATCGCCGCCACCACCTGCCGGCCGCTCGCGATGCCGCCATATAGAGCCGCCCGCGGGCTGGCGCCGGTGGCGCGGAGAGCGTAGCCCCACTTCGTCTTCCAGAGGAAGAGATAGACGCCTACGCAGGCGACCAGGGCGAGCAGGAAGCCGACGTTCAACGGGATGCGTCGGGGAAGCCCGGGCACGAACCGGCCGAGACGGGCGACCCGGGCGTTCGACCCGATCTCGACCGTCTGCAGAAGGGGGTCCCCCGGCGTCTTCAAGTGATATTGGGTGAAATAGCTCGCGAGGGCGACGGCGATGAAGTTCAGCATGATCGTCGTGATCACCTCGTGCGCTCCGAAGCGGGCCTTGAGGACGCCGGGCACGGCTCCCCAGGCCGCGCCTGCCGTGATCGCGGCGCCACAGGCGAGGGGGACGAGGAGCCAGGGTGAAAGGTGCGCGCAGGTGATGCCCACCCAGGCGGTGGCGAAGGCGGCGGTCGAGAGCTGCCCCTCGGCGCCGATGTTCAGGAGGCCGGCGCGGAACGCGACCGCCACCGCGAGGCCGGTGAAGACGAGCGGCGTGGCATAGAAGAGGGTATAGCCGATGCCGTCCGGCCAGGAGACGGCGCTCCCCAGGAGAAGCTCATAGGTCGCGAGCGGATCGTCGCCGATCCACACCACGAGGACGGCGCCGACGAGGAAGGCCGCCAGCACGGCGAGAAGGGGGACGAGCAGCCGGCGGAGGAGACTCAAGCGATCCTTTCAGACGGCCGGCCGGCGGTCATGAGGAGACCGATCTCCTCGCTGCTCGCGACTGCCGGGTCGACCTCGCCCGCGATCTTCCCCTGGTGAAAGACGAGCAGGCGGTCGGCGAGGGCGGTCACCTCTTCCAGATCGGCCGAGACGAGGAGGATGGCAGAGCCGCCGTCGCTGAGCGCGAGAAGCTGCCGGTGGAGGAACTCGATCGCTCCGATGTCGACCCCGCGGGTGGGCTGGGCGACCAGGAGGAGCCTGGGCGGCGGGGAGATCTCCCGCCCGGCGACGAGCTTCTGCTGGTTCCCTCCGGAGAGCGCCCGCGCCGGCAGGGCGGGATCGGCCGGACGGACGTCGAAGTCGGCCAAGAGCCGGACGGTCCGGGCGAGGATCGCCGGCCGGTCGAGCCAGACACCGCCGGGCCGGGAGACCGCGGGCGGCCGGTCGTGGACGCCGAGGATCGAGTTCTCCGCGAGGTCGAAATCGAGCACCAGGCCGCGCTCCTCCCGATCCTCCGGAATATGGGCGATCCCCAACTCCCGGCGCGCGCGAACCGAGAGGCCCGTGATGTCCCGGCCTCCCAGCTCGACCCTGCCGGCGAGGCGCTCCCGGGGCACCAGACCGGCGAGCGCGAGGATGAGCTCGGTCTGGCCGTTGCCCTCGACCCCGGCGATCCCCACGATCTCACCCGCCCGCACCGCGAACGACACCCCGGCGAGACGCGCCGAGCGATCCTCCCCGGTCACCGCCAGGTCGTGGACGGCGAGCACCGTCTCCCCCGGCCGCGCCGGTCCCTTGGTCACCCGGAGGAGCACCTCCCGCCCCACCATCAGCCGCGCCAGCTCGGCGACGCTCGTCGCCCGGGGCGCCCTCTCCCCGACGACCCTGCCGTCGCGAAGGACGGTCACCGTGTCCGCGAGAGCGAGCACCTCGCTGAGCTTGTGGGTGATGAGGACGATCGTCTTGCCCTGCTCTCGCATCCGGCGGAGGACCGTGAAGAGCTCCGCCACCTCCTGCGGCGTGAGGACCGCCGTGGGCTCGTCCAGGATGAGGAGGCGGGCCTCGCGATAGAGCGCCTTCAGGAGCTCGACCCGCTGCCGCTCGCCGACCGAGAGCGTCCCGACGACGGCGCCCGGGGCGACCGCCAGGCCGAGCTCCGCAGACAGCGCCCGGATCTTCTCCGCCGCCCCGGCGAGGTCGACGGCCCAGGGGCTCCCCGGCTCGGCGCCGAGGACGACGTTCTCCGCCACGGTCAGGGTGTCGACCAGCATGAAGTGCTGGTGCACCATCCCCACCCCGAGTCGGATGGCATCCTTGGGGCTTCCCAGGCGACGGGCTTCGCCGTCGATCACCACCTCGCCCGAGTCGGCGCCGTAGAAGCCGTAGGCGATCCGCAGAGCGGTCGACTTGCCGGCGCCGTTCTCTCCTACCACCGCGTGGATGGTCCCCGGGAGGACGGAGAGGCTCACCCGGTCGTTCGCCAGGACCGCGCCGAAACGCTTGGTGACCTCTACCAGCTGGAGAACCGGGCGCGGGGTCAACGCATTTTCCATCATTGGGCCATGGCGTCGGTGACTTTGATCTCACCGCGGATGATCTTCCGTTTCGCCGCCTCGACCTCGGCGATCACCGCTTTCGGGACGAGCTTCTCGTTGTACCGGTCCATGGCGTAGCCGATGCCGCCGTTCTCCAGGCCGAAGACGTGGATGCCCCCTTGGAAGCGCCCCGCCACCCGGTCGCGCACGATCTGGTAGACGGCGTTGTCGACCCGCTTGACCATGCTGGTGAGGACGTAGCCGGGTTTGACCCAATTCTGGTTCGAATCGACGCCGATGACGAGCTTCCCGGATTGCTCGGCGGCGTCGAAGACGCCGAGCCCGGAATTGCCGGCGGCGGCAAAGAGGACGTCCGCCCCCTTGCCGATCTGCGCGAGAGACAGCTCCTTGCCCTTCCCCGGGTTGTTCCACGCCGCCTCGGTGACGCCGACATAGTTGTCGATCACTTGGATCTTCGGGTGGATCGCCCGCGCCCCCTCCGCGTAACCGACCGCGAAGCGATGGATGAGCGGGATGTCCATGCCACCGACGAAACCCAAAATCCCGCTCTTCGAGACCCGGGCGGCGATCATCCCCACCAGATAGGCTCCCTCGTGCTCCTTGAAGATGAGCGAGGCGACGTTGGGGAGAGGGCTCACCCCGTCGACGATCGCGAAGTCGATCTTCGGATAGTCCTTGGCGACCTCCTCGACGATCGGGGTCTGGGCGAAACCGATTCCGATCACGAGGTCGTAGCCGCGCTCGGCGAAGGCCCGCATCGCCGGTTCGAGCGAGGCGGGGTCGCCGGGCTCGGCGTCGCGGAGGACGATGGGGAAATCCTTCGCGGCCTGCTGGACGCCCCGCCAGGCCGCGGCGTTGAACGAGCGGTCGTCCTTGCCGCCGCTGTCGAAGACGATCCCGACGTGCACCTTGCCGCGGTCGGCGGCGCGCTCCTGCGGCCGGCAGCCGGAGAGCCCCAGGCCCACGAGCCCGAGCAGCAGGAGAAGCGCCTTGGCGTCACGACCGCGCATGATCGGTCGTCCGAGGCTATCGGACGCGGGAGGGCGACGCAAGGCGCCGGCCCGCTGGCGCGAATCCTCGGCCCCCCCGGCCCCAACCCGCCTCCAGCCTTGCACGCCGGAGGTGGAGACACAACGGTTGGACCCAGACACCCGCGGGAGGGGTTTCCAGGCACTCCGGGGAGCCGTAGAGACACAAGCGCCGGTCCTGGAGACACTACGGCAAGAGGTGGAGACACTACGGAACGTCGTGGAGACACTAGGCTCACGGCTGTAGACACTACGGAACAAGCTGGAGACACTACGCTTTCTCCTGGAGACACTACGCTTTCTCCTGGAGACACTACGGAAGACGCTGGAGACACAAGAAACTCCCGTGGAAGCCAAGGAAACTCGACTGGACACCTTGCGGAACCTTCTCTAGTGTCTCCAGACTGGGTAGTGGCCTAACTCGCTGTTGGTGGTATAGAGGCGTAAGTCCTCGCCCCCTCGCCCCGGGTAGGCCATACGCCCCGGTCGATAGGCTAGGCGTGCCGGCCGGCCGAGGAGTAGGCTTGCGACCATGCGCGAGTTTAAACCGCCCGACTGGTCCTACTTTCGTGTCTCTTGGGGCGTCATTGTCCTCGGATTGGGGCTCATAACCATGAGCCGGAGCGAAGTGTTCGGGTATGCGCTCGTTATCTGTGGTCTCGTATTGTTAGTGTTTTCGCTCTTACCTACATTCCGGTCCTTTTTTACCTATAGGTCAATTTATCTGTATGGGCCTGCTTTTCACATAGAGCAAGTCTCCGCCTGGAACGCGGAAATCCTGCTCATGTGTTTTACCTATGCCCCAAAAAACCGCGCAGAGAACCCCATCGCAAAGGGACTAGGCGTAGAGTTTACCTGTACTAGAGGCGGCAAGGCCCTATTCCCTTGGCTAGACGCTCGTATCCCTACCACACCGGAGCCTAGTGCTCTTAACCCGCTACCAGAGATCGTCTTCGACCTAGGGCTAGATCGGTGGAAGGAAGTTATTCTAGTTCTCAAAAAGCACGAATCGGATGACTGTTTCCTATTCAATAATTCCAGCTACAATATCCCGGACAGACAGAACCCGGAATGGAAGCTGGGACCCGGAGTGCATAAGGTCGTGGCTAGGGTGACTGGCCTTAAGGAGCCGGAGTGGTTCGAATGCATATTTCGGAATCCAGGGAAGGGGAAGTCACTTGAAGTGAAATCATTTAAACCTCTGCCTCTTTCACCGCCTCAAGCAGTTCCGCCAAAGACCACGGCTTCCGCATAACCACCTGTCGGCATTGCCAGGGGCTCCCCTTTCCGCCTCCCCCCGCCCGCCCGGAAATACTTACACCTGATTTCGTATCTCCTCCTCTGTCGAATCCGTCGTCTATTGATGCTATCTAGCGCTAGGTAGTATGTCATTTACGCCCTATTATTCGTACTTGACAACCCTAGATCGTTTAAACAAGACTCAAGGTGTGGTCATAAGTCTTTGATTCTAAAGGGACGCCTTCCCGAGGCCACAGAGAGGAGAGAACGAAGCGTGAAAACCAGCGTCAAAAGCGAAGAGCCCGCCTGCCAGGACGGGCTCTTCAGAGTGTCAACCCGAGCGGGGTCTCCAACTCACACAAGCGGTAGCTTATCACCGTCTGGGGACCTCCAACGACTTCAAGAGAGGGTCCCATGCGGAAAGCAACCGAGTCCGCTACGTCCGGGATCGCTTGGCGGGAGGAGCTACTTCGGCCCTGCCTGCCGCGATCCCGGATACCGCCCCGGGCGGTCAGGGGGAGGGGTTGCGTTTGCCGCTCTTCCCCTTGCCGCCCTCCCCGCTTAGCTCGGAACGCGCGGCCCGGAGCAGGCGGTCCCTGATCCAATTGGAAAGGGTCCGGCCGTCCTGCTCGGCGGCTTTCTGGAATAAGTCCTTGTCTTCCTGGGAGATACGCATGTCTAGCCGAACGTCTTTGGGTGTGGTTTCTGGCATACCGCCAGTGTACAGCGAACGTCTGCACATTTCAAGGAAGATTCCCCTTGACACGTACAGCCTATGTCTGTACAATGGCTGTCAGATCGAGAGACGCTATGGACGCCACCACTCCCAACCCCACCCCGACCGCCTGCCGCGAGCCCGAGTGCTCCGGCCGGATGATCCGTTGGGGCCGGGACAAGGGTGTCCAGCGCTGGCGGTGCAAAGACTGCGGGGCGACGTTCGCCGATCGGCCAGTCAACCCCATGGGCTCTATGCGGATCGATCCCGAGCGGGCGGCTCTCATCCTCGGCATGCTGACGGAGGGTTCCTCGATTCGTTCCGCTGAGCGCCTGACCGGCACCCACCGCGACACCATTTGCAGGCTCCTCCGGTTCGCGGGTGCGAAGGCCGAGCGGCTCATGGATACGATCATCCGCAACGTAGAAGTTGAAGATATTCAAGCGGATGAGATTTGGGGCTACGTTGGCATGAAGGAGAAGACCAAGGTCGAGCAGGGGATCACGGACACGCACACGGGCGACGCCTACACCTTCGTGGGTTTCGAGCGCCACTCCAAGCTCGTGCTCTCCTGGCACCTGGGGCGCCGCACCGCCGAGGACACCCACACCTTCATGGGCAAGCTCGCGGGCGCCACTGAGGGCCGGTTCCAGCTCACCACGGACGGCTTCCACCCCTACCCGGGAGCGGTCGAGGAGAAGCTTGGCGGACGGGTTGATTTCGCGGTTTTGCAGAAAACTTACGGCACGGATTCAAGCGAGGATAACCGGCGGTATTCTCCCGCCAAGATAATAGGCGCCGAGAAGATCGCCGTTCACGGCAACCCGGATGAGAAGATGATTTGCACTTCGCACGTGGAACGGCAGAACCTCCACATGAGAATGCAGGTCCGCCGGCTGACGCGGTTGACGAACGCCTTTTCCAAAAAGTGGGAGAACTTGAAAGCCGCGCTTGCCCTTCACTTCTGGGCGTTCAACTTCGCTTGGATGCACTCCTCGATCCGGATGACTCCGGCGATGAAGGCAGGGATCTGCCGGAAGCCGTTGCGGGTCGCGGATTTGCTCGCGATGTAGAGCTAGGTCTTAAGCTGGAGAGCGCTTTTCAAGAAATCCTCTACAAGACTTTCGATTAGACCCTCAGAGAGGTTCTCGAAAGGAATTGCCGACTCGCTACCTACTGAAGATGTCACTTCGATTGTGTCATCATAAATCTTGGGGCGGAATGAGAGCTTCTTGGCGTTCCTGGTAGGCGATAGCGTCAGTGTAACAATACCGTCTTTTTCTTCCGCGACGTCCAACGATACAACCTTCCCCATCTCTCGCTTTGCGGCATTTAAAACAGGGATAATTACTTCCTTTGTGGCTTTAAACCACTGGTGGGTGAAAGTTTGCCCACGTTGTTTTTTCTCGGCATAGGCTGCCAAGATCTGCGCCATGCGGGCTCCGAAGTCTTCGGACATGAGACTCCCTTCTTCATGAAATAGCGGTAGGCGACCACCTCGGATCGCGATAGACAGCTCCCACACTTAGAGGGAGTTTACACCTAAAAGATAGGGGCCGGCTCCTTTCTGGAACCGGCCCCCCAGGTGCTTCTACGTTGCTCTCTACCTCTACGGCTTCAGCGGCGCCGCGCCGCGCGCTACCGCACTCGCCAGCTCTGCCGCCAACTCGCGACAGTGGCGGGCGTATCGGAAGGTGGCGATGATCCGCTTTTCTGGCATGTAGGCGAGCGAGTACGCCTTACACCCCGGATCTCCCGCACCCGCTCCGTCACCCCGGAAGATAGCGAACGGCTGAGATATCCAGGCCGACAGATAGGGCGTGTGACCATCCTGCATGGTGACCTGGGCTCGCCCTCTCGACCACAGCAAGGGGAGCGGTAGACCGGCCCTGGCACGTGCCTTCAGGTAGGCGTCTGCCGCCGCCCCAAGCCACGCGCCGACCGAGCGGTATCCCTCGGCCTCCGCCGCTCGCTTCCATCTCGCGGATTGCTCGGTAGAGCCCTGGACGGTGAAGCTTGCAACCTTCAAGTTCTGGCCCATCGCTCCCGCTCCTCCTTCCTCGCCTTGTCCTCGGCAAGCTTCTCCCGGCGTTTCTTCTTCCGGAGCTCCCGCTCGACTTGGCGCACGGTGCGGCGGATCTCCCTCAGCTTACGGTTGTTTTTGATGAAGTACTCGGCGCACAGGATGAAGAACGTCGGCATGCCGAGCCCCGGCCCCCAAACCGCCGAGTAGGCGATGCGATACCGCCACTGGTCGAAAGAGTCGTTGACGACAACGGCGTACTTCTTGGGGTCGTAGCTGTCCAGACAGGCGGCTTGCAGGGCTTCCCGCCGCACCATGGCATTGTATCCGCTCATGGCCTAGACCTCCTGGAATTCGATGCCGAACCGCGCACCCGGCCGGGCGTTGACGGTGAGGACAGACCATAGCTGGGACTCGGGAACGCCGTCCTCTACGCTCCAGATCCTCCAAACGGCGAACCACCTCCCGGCGAGGTAGGCGATTTGCACCCCGCACTCCTCGGCGGTGTGCTGCTCGTACCATTCCCCGGCTTGCTTCGCCGCGAGGATCTCCCCCGGCGGATGGGTGAAATGAATCGCTACGACGGCATCGTAGATCGCCCTGCGGGTGCTTTCGGTCGTACGACTGAGATCGATAACGGGAGGGGATGGGTCGGACGGGATAGACTTCCGGCGGTCGGGCATGGGATCTCTCCGTGCTCGGCAAGGTCCCGGGTGTCGGTCACACCCTTCACTCGGGACCGCTTCTCTGTGGTGAGGGGAACATCTCCCCCCTTTCAGGGGGAGAAGGTATAGCGGAGAGAGAGCGTAATCAAGGCGGGAGTACCACCAACAGGCTAATAGGACAGTACCCCAGACTGATCCCTAGTGTCTCTACGAGATTTCCTTGTGTCTCCAGCACTTTTCGTAGCGTCTCCAGGCTCGATGCTTGTGTTTCTACGCCGGTCCGTAGTGTCTCCAGCCGGGCCGCCCGGGTGTCGGCGGCGGTCCTTTGTGTCTCTACGCCCTTCGGGAGTGGCGGGAAGGGCGCTCCGAGGGAGCTCCCTTCCCGAGTCCCGACTCTACGATTCCTGCCGGCGAGCGCGGATACGGCCGACCTGCTCCTCGGCGCCCGGCCCGGCGGCTTCGAGCAGGGTGGCGAGCGCCCACGGCGAGCGGACGATCGCTTCCAGCAGGTGGAGACCCTCGGCCCACCGCGGCTCGTAGCGGTCGAACCAGCCCGCCGCCTGCGGTCCCTGCTCCCCGTACACCGCGACCAGCGGGAAGCCCTCGGCGGTCTCCTGCTCCTCCAGATGGAAGAGCGGCTCGCGGTCGATCACCGGCAGGAGGACGGAGAGAAGCCGCGCGGTCTCGAGATGCCAGAGGACGGCCACCGGCGGGTCGCCGATGGCGAGATCCTCCCACAGCCGAAGGATGGCGACCGCGCCCGGTCGGCCCGGAACGGGCTCGATCTTCCAGGGACCGGCGAGCTCCGCCTCAGCGGCGGTCAGGGCGTCGTCGTGCTCGCGGAGGAGAGCCAGGTAGGAAGGGGAGAAGGCGTTGTCGAGGGGAGAGACGGGTGTGCTGCTACCATCACGGGAGCTTCGCATGAGTGTTCCCTCTTGCGGAGTCAGGGGCCGGTTCGAGTTTGCAGCTCGGGCCGGTCCCGTTTGTTTGGGCGGGAGGGCGATCCTCCCGATGCATGGAACATAGCAGGAACGGGGCGGAAGGGCAAGGGGCCGTTTGACGAATTGACGAATGACTCACGGGCTCGGCGTTACGAGCTCGGCTTGAAGCTCCCGCAGCCCCTGGGTCATCGAGTCGCGGTCCTTGGCCTCCAGGGTCTTGAAGAGATGTACCAGCCCGTCACGGTGAGGAATCTCCGGGTGCTCCTGGAGCGAATGGAGGGTCCCGGGGAAGGTCCAGTGCGTGCTGAAGTCGGAAGGCTGAGCTGCTACCTCCTTCGCCAGGCTTGCCAATAGGGTAGCGCCATCGGCCATGCCAGTCGTCATCTCAGTGGCGGCTTCATAACCTAACAGGACCGCTTTGCGGTCTGCGGAGAGCCCAGAAGTCGCGAGTAAAGAAGCGGTCTTCGCTCGGCAGCCGGCGAAGTCACCGCTGGCAAACAGGACTTCAACTTCCAGCAATGGGTGGTTGCCCAGTCCTGTGGAAGCTGCTCGCGAGTCCGGACGAGGAGAGCTTGTCGATAGGCATCAACCGCGTCTGCGAGGGAGAGTTTCGGGAAGCAGGATAGAGGGGATCGAGGTCGGGCCCGGTCGCGACGCAAGGCGCCGGCCCTCCGAGGCATCCCCCTTCTATCCAAGGCTGGCCCCGACTTTGCAGTGGAGAAAAACGTATCGAGTTTGAACGTAACCGCCAAACGACCTGGCAAATCCGAGAGGAGAACAACATGGCTGACGACAATAAGACCAGCAACCGATCGACGATCCTGGAGACGCCGACGGATGTGAACGATATCAATCCCTCGCACGGCACTGGCCAGACCCCGCTGCGCGGCAAGACCGGCAGCAGCATCGGCACCAACCAGACGCTCGACAACACCCTGCCGACGCCGCCCCACGTCACCGGCACCCCCGCCGGTGTTCCGGTCGGCACCGTCCCCGTTTCGACCGGGACCCCATCGGTCTCCGATGGCACCAACCCCGACCCGCTGACCGGCGAGACCGGCTCGCACCCGGTGGGCACCGGCGTCGGCGCGGCCGGCGGCGCGGCCACCGGCGCGGCGATCGGCGGCGCGGTGGGCGGCCCGGCCGGCGCGCTCATCGGCGCGGCGATCGGCGGCATCGCCGGCGGCTTCGCCGGCAAGGGCGTCGCCGAGGCGGTCAACCCGACCGAGGAGGATGCCTATTGGCGCTCGAACTACGCGACCCGCCCGTACGCGGCGGGCAAGAGCTACGACCAGCTGCGCCCGGCCTATGAGTACGGCTGGAATTCCCGTGTCGCCCATCACGGCCGTCCCTGGAACGAGGTCGAGAACCACCTGGAGGGCGGCTGGGACAAGACCAAGGACAAGTCCAACCTCGGCTGGCACGAGGCCAAGGGTGCCGTTCAGGATGCCTGGAACCGCGTCGATTCGCGGGTCGGCGCCACGCAGGGAGACGATTACTGGCGGAGCAACTTCGCGACCCGCCCCTACGCCGCCGGCCGCGATTACACGGATTACGAGCCGGCCTACCGGTACGGTCAGGAGGCCTACAACCGTTATCCCGGAAGGCGCTATGACGACGTCGAGAACGACCTCCAGGGCGGCTGGGAGCGGGCGAAGGGCAAGTCGAAGCTCGGCTGGCAGGAAGCCAAGGACGCCGTCAAGGACGCCTGGCACCGCGTTGCCGGCGAGCCCAGCACTCGCTACTAAAGCAAATCGATCGGACGTCGAACGGGGCGCGCCTTTCTCGGGCGCGCCCCGTTTTTCTTTCTCCGCCCCTCTTGTCAGGGGACCCGTTTGACGATCGAGGGCCCAAGGAGGAGCGCCAAGGGCAGGGGCAGGCGCTTCCAGGCGGCGATGAACGCGGCGTAGCGCGGATTGGCGGGGCTGACGTTCGGCAGCTCCTTGGCGCGCACCAGGTGGTACTGGTAGCCGAGCGGCACCTCCTCCATGCCCCAACGGGCCTTGAACTGGTAGGCCCCGGTGCCGCGCTTGCTGCGCCCGAAGTCGAAGGTCTCGTAGCCGTTCTCCCTTCCCCAGCGCAGGAGGGCCAGGTAGAGAAAATCGTCCACCCCGCGCGGCCGGCTTTCCGGGGTTCCGCGCCCAGCGGGAGCGGCGGGGGCATGCCCGGCGTAGAACGGCATCAGCACGCCGCGGAAGAGGAGATTGAGCGTGCCGGCGAGCGTACGATCGCCCTGAGAGACGAAAAACAGGTTGGCCTCCCCCGGGTGCTGGGTGAGGATCTCGGCGAGAAAGCGACGCGGGTAGATCGGCGTCCCGTGGTGGCGCATGTTCTCGGCGAAGAGCCGGAAGAAGAGCGGCAGCTCCTCCGGCCCGGCGACCCGAAAGGTATAGCCGGCGCGGGCGGCATAGCTCATCATCTGCCGCCGCTTTCTTTCCATGCGCTTCAAGAGCGCCTCCTCGCTCTCCCGGAGGTCGGCGCGGAAGGTCACGTAGAGGTCTTTGGTGAGGAGATCCGGGAACTGCGGTCGCTCCGAGCGCAGCTCCAGGTAGTCGACCTGCCGGCGCTCGGCCTCCTCTCGCGCGGCGCGGAGGAGAGCCGCCGCGGCCTCGGGATCGTCGGCCAGGGTACCGCCGGCGACGGCGAACGGCAGTGAGACCAGAGAACGGCCGAAGAGGAGGCTCCGCAGCTCGAAGAGAGGGAGGACCCCCACCAGCTCGCCGCCCCGGCGCGCCGCCAGGTACCGGGAGCGATGGCCGAAGGTGTTCTCGACCACCCGCCGCCAGCCCGGCAGGTGAAAGAAACTCGCCCCGGGAGCGCGACGCACGTAGGACTCCCACTCGCGCCACCCCTCTCCGTCCCCGGGAGAGAGGGGCGCCACCGCGACCGCTTCGGTCTCGCTCACAACCCCAACACTTCGCGCACCGGAACGAACTGGAACTCGGAGAAGAGCCGGGCGAGACGCCCCGCGGTCTGGTCGAGGTTCCGGTAGTGGCGCAGCCGTGTCAGCATGGGGACGTCCTGGCGCGGCTGGTCCGGATCGACCTCCCAGGGATGGATGTAGACGATCGTCGGCCGCTCCTCGACCTCGTTCACCCGTCGCATCCCCCAGCGGATGAAGGGGAAGGGAAAGTGGCGCAGGTAGCCGCCGCCGACGAAGGGAAAGTTCATCCCGCCGACCCGGACGGTCGAGATCGGGAACTCGTGGAGCGCCGAGCCGTTCTGCCCGCGGATCGGCCACGGGAAGCGCGGAAAATCCGGGATGCCGTAGTGGTCGTGGTGGATGGGGAAGATGCTCGAATCGTAGTGGAATCCCTCTTCCACCAGGATGTCCACCGCCCAGAGCGTCGAGCGGACGATCGAGTAGCTGGGGGCGCGGTAGCCGATGACCTCCTGGCCCGAGGCGTCTTCGACGGTCCGCTTCGAGCGCCGGATGTCGGCGCGGAACTGCTCCGGGGTGAGGGTGGTCACCCGGCGATGGTCCTGGCCATGGGTCGCCAGCTCGTGGCCGGCGCCGGCGATCTCTCGCACCAGCCCCGGGCAGCGCTCGGCGACCCAGCCGAGGACGAAGAAGGTGCCGCGCACGCCGTGCTCGGCACAGAGATCGAGCAGGCGCCGGGTGTTGGCCTCGACCCGCGACTCGAAGCTCTCCCAGCTGTCGCGCGGGATCGCAGCCTCGAAGGCCCCGACCTGGAAGTAGTCCTCGACGTCGACCGAGAAGGCGTTCAGCACGAGACCACCTCTCGGAGCTTCATCGCCTGGCTGGAAGGGAGCGCCGCGACCAGCTCCTCCACCCGGCGGGCGTTCTCCTCCCACAGGTAGCCGCGCTCGAAAATCCGCTGGCGCGCCGCGCGGCCGAGCCGCCGGCGCAGCTCCGGATCGCGGGCGAGGGCGAGCACCCCGGTCTTCAGCTCCTCGACCGCGGGCTCCGGCTCCTCCCCCGGACAGAGCCAACCGGTCTCGCCATGGGTCAGAAGCTCGCGCACGTTGGCCGAGCCCGGGGCGACGATCGGTCGCCCCGCCGCCATGTATTCCAGGATCTTCATCGGACAGGCGTAGGAGGTGACCGCCGGCTGGACGGCGACGTCGAAGGCGGCGAGCGCCGCCTCGACCTCCGGCCGCGGCACCGTGCCGCAGAGGATGACCCGTCCCGGCGCCAGCTGGAGCTCGCGAGCCGCCGCCTCCAGGGCCGGCCGGGCGGGGCCGTCGCCGGCGAGGACGAGGTGAATGCCCGCCGCCTGCCAGGCGGGGGTGGCCGCGGCCTCAAGGAGCCGCTCCAACCCATGCCAGGGGCGGAACCAGCCGATGAACCCGACGACGAGCGCTCCCTCCGGCACGCCCCAGCGCTCGCGGAGGGCCGCCGCCTCCGCGGTGAGATCCCGCGAGCCGAAGTCGCGCCGCACCCCGTTGGGCATGACGACCACCTTGCCGGCCGGCACCCCGTCCTCCTCCAGGAGCGAGGCGAGGACCGCGGTCACGGCGATCGTCACGTCCGCCCCGCTCGCCACCCGGCGCTCGACGGCGCGGGTGAGGCCCTGGAAACGGAGCCCGTCGTGGAGCGCCTTCTCGCGGGCGAGCGGCGCGTTGATTTCGAGCACGAGAGGAACGCCGTGGCGATGGGCGGCGAGAAGACCGGCGAAGGTGTTGGCGGCGTAGCGCTCGTAGACGAAGTCCGGCCGCTCGCGACGGATGGCCGCGGACAGCCGCCGGAAGGCGACGAGGTTGTAGGCCAGCTCCATCCCTTCGCGGAGCGCGGCGGGGAGGTTTCGGGACAGGCGATCGGCGAGCCCGGAGAGGCCGCGGGCCGAGCCGCCGTCGCCGTCCGCCCGCGCCTCGGCTCCGGCCTCGACCAGGGCCACCTCGACGACGTCGTGCCCGCGCTCCCTGAAGGCGCGCTGGATCTCGGCGATATGGATACCCTGCGCGTCGCCGGCTCGGGTGCGGTGGTGATAGAGGACTTTCACTGCAAAATCTCCAACTGCCGGGCAGCGGCTCCGTCTCGGGCGTCCCGCGCGTCCCGGGCATCCCGGGTACCCGGCGACTGCCGGACGCCGTTCTGGCGATACCGGTCCGCGGCATACGCGGCGCGGATCTCCTCCGCCTGCTCGCGACCGACGACCTGCCAACTCCGTGCCGATACCCCGGCGGACACCCGGCTGCGGTCCCACGGCCGGGTGAGCGCGGCGGCGAGGCCCGCGGCGACCGCGGCACCGTCGCGACGGGAGACGATCACCCCGGTCTCGGGATCGGCGAGGAGCTGCGGGATGCCGCCGACCGCGGTGGCGACCACCGGCGTCCCGCAGGCCAGCGCCTCGACCACCACGTTGGGGCAGCCTTCGAGCGAGCTCGGCAGCACAAAGAGATCACAAGCATTATACCAGTCGGGAAGCTCTTCCCGCCGCCTCGGGCCGGCGAAGACGACCCGTTCGGAGACCCCGAGGGCCGCCGCTCGGCGCCGCAGCGTCTCCTCCTCGTCCCCCTCGGCCCCCGCGCCGCCCACGACGAGATAGCGGAGGTTGGGAAAGCTGCCGGCGAGGCTCTCCAGGGCCTCCAGGACCAGGTGGGCGCCCTTGCGCTCGGAGAGCGAGCCGACGGTGAGGAGATAGGTGCCCTCCTCCGCGAGACCCAGGGACCGGCGCGCCGCGGCGCGGTCGCGCGGAACGAAGAGCGTGGTGTCGACGCCGTTGGGGATCGTCCGCACCCGCTCTGGCGCCGCTCCGGCGGCTAAGGCGGTGGCGCGCAGATCCTCCGAGACCGCGACCACCCGCTCGGCCCCGCGGACGGCGAAGGCGAGCTGCGGCCGGCGCAGGCGGTAGGCGGAGAGCCGCTGCTCCAGGCCGCGGAGGGTGAGCACCACGGGGACGCGGAAGAACCGGCCGAGAAGGACCGCCGCCGGACCTTCCGGATAGCCGAAATGGGCGTCGATGACGTCGAACGGGAAGCTCCGGCGGAGCTTTCGGAGCCCGGGGAGGACGCTCAAGGCGAGGAGCGCGCCGTCCAGGAATTTGCCGATCGCCGGGAGCGAGAGGAAGCGGGGGTGGAGAACCTCCTCGCCGTCCGCCAGCCGCTCGGCGCCCGGCAGGGCCGGCCGGAATCCCGGGCGCAGGCCGGAGGTGAAGGGGAACCAGGCCTGGGGCGCCACCGCCCGCACGTCCAGATCCTTCGGGTATCCCGCCACCCGCTGCTGGACGAAAATCCCGTGGTGGGGCGAAACGCCGCTCGGGTAGACGGTCGAGAGGACGAGGACCCGGAGGACCCGAAGGGCCTCGGCAGGCGCTTCAGGCACAGAGCACCTCCTCTCCCCTGGCCTGCCGGCCCGTGGGGAGCACCGCCCTCCCCCACTGCTCCAGCATGAGGAGAGTCCAGATCGCCCAGCCCGCGTCGATCCGCCGGGCATCGTGGTCGGCGAGGATTTTCGCCAGCTCCCGGCGCTCGAAGAGCCCGGTGGCCAGGGAGTCGGAGGCGAGGAGGAGGTCGTGCGCCATGTCCTTCAAGTCCTCCCGCAGCCAGCGCTCGATCGGTGGCGCGAAACCCCGCTTGGGACGCGCCAGAACCTCCGCCGGCAGGCGCCGCGCCGCCAGGCGCCGCAGGAGGATCTTGGTCTCCCCCGCTCCCGAGAGCCCCGCGCCGGCGAGCTTCAGGCGCGACGGGGTGCGGGCGGCGAGCTCGACCACCCGGTGATCGAGGAGAGGACAGCGCACCTCCAGGCCGTGCGCCATGCTCATCCGGTCGACCTTGACCAGCCCGTCGTCGGCGAGCCAGGTCTTGAAGTCGAGATAGAGGGCACGGGCGAGCGGGTCCTTGGGGGCCCGCGCCAGGTGCGGCTCCAGGGCGGCGAACGGATCGAAGCGCCGCCGCCGCTCGGCGAGGCCCTCGCCGAAGAGGCGCGACGAGAGGTGCGCGGGGATGAGGCTGCGATCGTTCCAGTAGGCGCGGTCCGCGTCCACCGAGAGATTGTCGAGGATGCTCGCCAGGCGGAGCGGCCGGGGGAGCGAAGGCGAGCGCGGCCAGCGCCTGGCGAGCGCCGGAAACGCGGCGCGGCGGAGCGCCGCGGGCAGGAAGCGGCGCGCCCGCTCCTCCATCAGGTGGACCCCGTAGCGGCCGGGGTAACCGGCGAAGAGCTCGTCGCCGCCGTCCCCCGAAAGGGCGACCGTCACCCGCCGCCTCGTCTCCTCCGCCACATACCAGGTGGGCACGGCGGAGGGATCGGCGAAAGGCTCGTCGAAGTGCCAGGCGATCCGCGGCAGGAGGTCCCGGAGGTCCGGCCGCACCTCCGTCGCCACGTGATCGGTGCCGAGGGCGCGGGCGACCGCGGCGGCATCCTCGCGCTCGTCGGTCGCGCGGTCGGCGAAGCCCACCGTGTGGGTGCGGACCGGTTGGCTCATCGCCTCGCTCATGAAGGAGACGACGATCCCGGAGTCGATCCCCCCCGAAAGGAAGGCCCCGAGCGGCACGTCGCTCTCCAGCCGGGTGCGGACGGCATCGCCGAGCAGGGCTTCGAGCTCGTCCAGGCGGCGCTCGTCTACGGCATCCGAGGCGTCCTCGCCGGCGCCCGGCGGGGCGAATTCGACGTCCCAGTAGCGCTCGATCGACAGGCCGCGCTCGTCGCAGACCGCGAGGTGGCCGGCCGGCAGCTTCTTGACCCCGGGAACGATCGACCAGGGCGCCGGCACATAGCCGAGCTTCAAATAGAGATCGAGCGCCTCCGGGTCGACTCCGGGCGCGGCCAGGCCGCCGGCGAGGAGAGATTTGAGCTCCGAGCCGAAGCCCAGCCGGCGTCCGTCGTCCGTGTAGTAGAGCGGCTTCTTGCCCACCCGGTCGCGGGCGAGGAGGAGCCGCCGCCGCCCGACGTCCGCCACCGCGAGCGCGAACATGCCGGAGAGCCGGGCGACACAGCCGGTCCCCAGCTCCTCGTAGAGGTGGACGATGACCTCGGTGTCGGAGCGGGTGGAGAAGCGGTGGCCGCGCTCCACGAGCTCGGCGCGCAGCTCGTGGTGGTTGTAGATCTCGCCGTTGCAGACGACGGCGATCTGCCGGTCCTCGGAGAAGAGCGGCTGGTGGCCGCCACAGAGATCGAGGATCGAAAGCCGCGCGTGACCGAGCCCCAGGGGACCGGCGAGATGGACCCCCTGGTCGTCCGGCCCGCGATGCCGGAGGACCGAGACCATGCGCGCCAGGGCCTCACCGGCGGCCACGCCGGCATCGGAGGCCGCCGCGGCATACTCGAAGAGCCCGGCGATCCCGCACATCCTAGAGCCCTGCCATCCTGACGATATTGACGATATTGGCAATATTGGCGACATTGGCGACATTGGCGATATGGGCGATGCCCGTCGCCGTCGCCGCCTTGGCGGCAGAAATCGGCGCCCGCCGCCACCAGGGCTCGTCCGACGGCGGCGCACCCCTCTCCTCGCCCTCGGCGCCATCGGGCACCCGGTAGGCCGCCGCGGCCATCTCCAGGCTCACCGACATCCCGACGACATGGTAGATGAGGTCGAAATAGGCCATGTTGAGGAACAGGCTGCCGGTCATGTAGGCGACGATCGAGAGCTGCATCATCTGGGCGTAGGTCTCGATCCAGGGGGCTTTGGGGAAACGCCGCAGCCGGTTGAGCCGATAGAGGGTGACCCCGAGGGTGAGGACGAAGAGCACCACCGACGGGCCGCCGCACTCGGCGAGCAGCTCGAAGTAGGAGTTGTGGGCGACGTGGTAGTGCTCGTGCTGCTCGGGGTCTGAATGGGAGTAGGCGGGGGTGACCACCAGGAGGTTGTTGGGTCCGACGCCGAGCCACGGATGGTCGAGGAACACCCGCCACGAGATCTCCCAGGCGCGGATCCGCCCCATCGCCGAGCCGTCCTCCTCGTAGGAGCTGATCGTCTGCGCCCGGGCGACGTAGTCCTCCTTGAGCTTGTCGGAAGAGAAAGCGAGAAACCCCAGGACTCCGAGGAGGATGACGCCGCTCGCGAGAACCCGTTGTTTCGAGCGCCAGACGAGGATGATGCCCACGGCGCCCAGGGTGAGCATGCCGCCGCGCGAGAAGGTGAAGAGAATCGTCAGAATGGTGAAAAACGTCATCGCCGCCGCGACCCCGCGGAGGATCTTCGAGCGCTCGGAGAGGACCACCGACACCAGGAGGGGCACCGTCATGTTCATCCCCAGGGCGTAGGTGTTGTTGTCCGACATCTGGCCGCCCGGCCCCTCGTCGAATCGGGTGCCGCCGCGAACGAGGCCGAAGACGCCGGTTTTAGTTCCCAGAAAACCGAGCGAGAGGGCGATCAGGACGAGCAGGATGCGCAGCCGCTTCTGATCGCGGACGAGGCCGGTCGTGATGATGCTGATGAGGATCGCCTTCCAGTAGTAGCCGTAGATGACGACCGCCGCGTCCGGCGACACCGCGTGCCAGTTGGAGAGGCTGATCCAGAGGATGAGGAGGACCAGCAGGATGGTCTGCGGCTTGATGGTGAGAAGCTTTTCCCGCCCGAGGACGATGGCGACGGCGATGCCCGCCAGCAGGGCCATCGCCACCCAGGAGGAGAACGGCGCCTCCCGGCTCGCTCCCCAGGCGAGATCCTGCGGCCGCATGTAGCCGAGCCAGGAGTAGACCAGGAGCCCGAGGTAGGGTTGCACGAAGCAGACCGGCAGGCTCATGTAGATCGCCGCCATGATCAGGTGATCACGCACTCCTGGCCTCTGCCTCCCGCCGCTCCACGCGCGCCGCTGCTACCGCTGTCGCCGCTGCCCCCATCGATGTCGCCGCTGCCACCGATGTCGCCGATATCGCCGGGCGTTCCAGGGACCGCGGGCCGGTGACGCCGGTGATGCTGGCGACCTCGAGCAGGAGCTCCTCGAAGCAGCCGAGGTTGGTCGCCCAGCCGTAGGCCTCGGCGAGCCGCCCGCGGGCGGCGTCCGCCATCTTCTGGCGGAGGTCGGCGTCCTCCAGAAGCTTGGCGATCGCCTGCTCCATCCCTGAGTCGTCGCCGCTCGCGAGGAGGTCCCGGCCATTCACGAAACCGCCTTCTGAAAGACCGGCGAGGACGCGATCCGAACAGACTACGGGCAAGTTCGAGGCCATCGCCTCCAGCACCTTGTTCTGCACCCCCCGGGCGATTCTGAGCGGCGCGACGAAGACCCAGGAGCGGGCGAGGAAAGGCCGCACGTCGCCCACCGCCCCCGTGACGTGAACGCCGGGGAGCTCGGCGAGCGCGCGCACCGGCCTGGACGGCGAACGCCCGACGATCAGGAGCTGGATCTCGGGGAACCGCGCGCGGAGGCGCGGCAACACCTTCTGGGTGAAGCGGACGATCCCGTCGACATTGGCGAAATAGTCCATCTGGCCGGTGAAGACGAGAGTCGGGCGCTGGGCCTTGGGCAGATCGAACGGCCGGAAATAGTCGAGGTCGATGCCGTTGGCGATGGCGACCGCCGGCGGATTGGGAACGTTCGTGGCCAGGGCGCGGAAGTCCGCGGCCTCGTTGCCGGTCGCCAAGACGACCTTGGCGAAACGTTCGGCGGTCGCCGCCTCGTAGCGCCTTAGCCGCCGGGCCTCCAGGGCGTAGACCGGCCGCAGGGGGAGCGGGCCGAACCGCGCGTACTGCGCCCACTTGGCCGAGTCGACGTCGACCATGTCGAGCACCCGCGGCACCTCGCCCGCCAGGTCGGCGAACGGCACCATCGAGGAGCTGTAGGCGACGACGACGTCGAAGTGCTTCTCGGCGACGAGCTTCGCCACCCGCCGCTCCAGAGGGCGCGAGGCGAAGAAGGACAGGGTGAGCGGTCGCCTCCCGGGGAGCGCGAGCGCCGCGCGCAGGAGGCCGGCCGGGCGCGAGATCGGGAACACCTCGACCGCCGAGCAGAGCTCCGAGAGCCCGGAGAGATCCGGCACCGGGCCGTCCGCCAGGGTCAGCAGGTGGACGCTGTGGTGGGCGGCGAGGGCACGGATCTGGTTAAAGGCGCGGATCTTGTCCCCTTTGTCCGGCGGATAGGGGACACGGTGGCAGAGGTAGAGGATCGACAGGCTGCGCTGCCGGCCGCTCTTGCGTACTCCGGCGGAGAGAGACTCAGGAGTGAATACGTCGCGGAGAGGAATCGCTTGCGTCATCTTGCACCTCTTCCCAGCAGTACGATCCGGGCCGTCGAAAGCAGAATGGAGACGTCCAGGAAAAGCGAGATGTTCTTGACATAGTAGAGGTCGTACTTGAGCTTCTCGATCGACTCGTCGAACGAGGAAGCGTAGGGTGCCTTGATCTGCGCCCAGCCGGTGAGACCCGGTCGTACCACCAGGCGCTGCTCATAAAAAGAATTCTGTTCCATCAGCTGGCGGACGAAGAGGTCGCGCTCCGGCCGCGGTCCCACCAGGCTCATGTCGCCCAGGAGGACGTTCACCAGTTGGGGAAGCTCGTCCAGCCGGGTCTTCCTAATGAACCTTCCCACCCGCGTCACCCGGCTGTCGCCGGCCACCGCCCAGCGGGCGCCGCCGGCCTCGGCATCGATCCCCATCGAGCGGAATTTCCACAGGGTGAACGGATGACCGCCGCGCCCCAGCCGTTCCTGCCTAAAGAGGACCGGGCCGGGCGAGTCGAGGCGGACGGCTAGAGCGACGAGGGCCATGATCGGCGCCGCCAGGAGGAGCCCGACGGTGGCGAAGATGAGGTCGAGCAGGCGCTTGCCGAAGCGGACGCCGCGCGAGACGACGAAGCCGTCTGAAAAGACGAGCCACGACTTCCGCAAGCCCTCGACCATGATCTTGCCGGTCAGCTGCTCGTAGTACCGCGAGCCGTCCTGCACCCTGATCCCCGAAGTCTTGCAGGCGAGGAGGGCGTCCATGTTCATCTCATAGTGGGAGATCCCGGGGGCCATCACCACCCGCGTCACCCCGTGCGCCAGGGCGAGCTCCCGGCACTGGTCGGTGGTGCCGATGACCCGCGGGTTCAAAAGGCGCACCCCCTGGAGCTTCGGATCGTCGACGACGAAGCCCACCACCCGGTAGCCCAGGTGCTTGCGGTGGAGGATCTCCCGCGCCAGCTCGATCGCCTTGTCTCCGGCGCCGACGATCAGGACCCGCTCGCCGAAGTTGTCGGAGAGGACGCCGTGACAGAAGAGGAGCCGCCAGACGGTCAGGAGGATCAGGGCGTTCAGAACCGCGAGCGCGAAGACCCCGCGGCCGATCTGGAGCTCGGGAACGAGAAAATAGATCGTCCCCAGGGCGATCGAGGCGAGGGTGAAGGCGCGGAGCAGCCGGATCGCCAGGATGCGGCGCGCCAGCTGCTCGCCGAAATCGTAGAGACCGGTCAAGTAGAAGGTGAGGAGGCCGATCACGGCGAAGACCAACCCTTCGCCGAAGAGGACCGCTTGAGGGGGCGTGATGCCATTGCCGATCACCCGGATGCGGAACCAGGTGCCGATATAGACCGAGAGGAAAAGGACGGGCCCCTCGACCGCCAGGGAGAGGACGGCGAGCCGCGCCCAGTAGCGGTTGAACAGTCGGATCATGAACGCTCCGACCGGTCGTAGGACCGGTAGCCCCGGCGGGGCGGCCGGGCGCCGTTGAACACCATTCCGATCATCTTCTCGGGACCGAGGATCTGGAGGGCTCGCTCGATCCCCTGGCGCTTGCTCTGCCCCGCCCGCACGACGAGGACCGAGCCGTCCGAACGGGCGGCGAGCGAGCGGGCGCTCGCGAGGAGCGACATCGGCGGCGAGTCGATGACGACGATCTCATAGGCCGTCCGCATCTCGGTGAGGATCTCCGACATCCGGCGGCCGGAGAGGACGTCGCCCGGCGCCTGGTCGCCCCCCGAGGTGAGGAGGTCCAGGCTGGTGTCGGCGATTCCCAGGACCGCTTCGGAGAGCAGGATCGAGCCCTCGATCACCTGGAGGAGGCCCGGCTGCTCGGCGGCGGAATTCTTCCCCGCGGGGAGATCGAGATAGCCGAAGAGCCGCGGCCGCCAGAGGTCGGCCTCGACGAGGAGCACCCGCCGCTCTTCGCCGCGGGCGAGCGCCAGGGCGAGGTTCAAGCTGGTGAGGGTCTTCCCCGCCGATTCCTCCGCGCTGGTCACGGTGAGGGCATAGCCCCAGGTGCTGATCGGGTTGAGCCGCTCCTCGATCTGCACCGCGAGAGCGTGGTACTGCTCGGCGGCGAACGAGGGTGCCTTGAGGTGGGTGACGACCGTCGTGTCGTCCTTCAGATGCACCCGATTCGACCGGCTCGCCAACGAGCTCTCGCGGAGACCGCCCCCCGGCCGCTCCTGGCGATCGCTGGGCAACGGCCGCGGCGACAGGGGCGAGACGGGCGACATCGGAGATATTGGCGACATGGGCGACATGGGCGACAGGGGCGACAGGGGTGGCAGGGACCGGTCCATTTTCTTCAACTCCTCGAAAAGCGTCCGGTGCCGACCGTCGCGGCGGTAAAGAGGGGGATCGTGGCGAGGACGGGGACCCCGGGGAAGGCGGTTTGCAGCGCGTCCGGATCGGGGTAGGTCGAATCCATCAGCTCGAGCACCACGGCGAGGCAGAGGCCGAGAACGCCGCCGAAGGCGAGCCCCGCCGCCAGGATGACGAGGGCGTTGGGTCCCGAGGGGACGTCCGGCGGGATCGCCTTCTCGAGGATCGTGAACTGCTCGGCCTGCTGGCTCTTCTCCAGGTTCTCGGCGAGGCGGGCGTTGAGCCGCTTCTCGAGCAGCGAATCGTAGGATTTTTTGATGTTGTCGTAGTCGCGGGTGAGCGAGAGGAGCTGCTGCTCGACCCGCGGCACGTTTTCGAGCCGGCTCTGAAACTCGGCGATCTGCCCCTGCACCCGGTCGCGTTCGCTCTGGAGGCTGCGGATCTCCAGGTTGACGCTCTCCAATTCGGCGCGCAGGATGGGATCGACCACCACCGGAGTCGCCGGGGCGGACCCCGCGGCGGCATCGGCGGCGGCGGCCGCCAGCGCGGCGCTCTTCTTCTCCCGTTCCTCCTTCTCCAGGTAGACGATCTCCTCGCGTTTGCGGACGACGTCCGGATGGCGTTCGGTGTACTGGGTAAGGAGGTTCGCGAGCTCACCCCGCGCCACGTCGAGCCGCGACGCCGGGGGGACGACCGGAGACCCCGGCCGGAGCGGCAGGGCGGCATCCCGCCCCTGGGCGATCTGGGTCTGGACGTAGAGCTTGCGCTGCTCGGCCTTGTCCAGGGCTCCGAGGCAGATCTCGAGCTTCCCCTGCATCGACTCGACCATCTTCAGGTTGGTCTCGCTCTGCTCCGGCAACTCGCCCATGTAGCTCTGCTTGAAGGCCGCGATCCGCGCCTCCTGGCTCTCCAGGCGCCCCTTGGTCTCGGCGAGCTCGGCCTCCAGGAAGGTGGAGGTTCCCTCGGCCTGGGTGGCGCGCTGCTTCAGGCTGTCGTCGATGAACATCTCGGCGCTCCGGTTGGCCACCGCCGCCGCCTTTTTGGGGTCGACGTAGGTGTAGGAGATACCGAAGAGCGAATCGCCCTGCTTGACGACCTTCAGATCTTTGCGCACCTTCTCGATGACGTCGGCCATCGAGGCCTGCTTGCGGAGCTCCGGGTAGAGGTCGAGCTCCTTGATGATCCGGGCCAGGATGTTCCGGTTGTTCACCTGCTGCTCGACGGTCCGTACCCGGTCCTCCATCGTCGTCGTCACCGTCGCCTTGACGTAGTCCGTAGGGACCTTCTGCTTCTCGACGACGACCAGGGTGCTCGCGGTGTAGGTCTTCGGCAGGATGCGGAGGAGCGCGAAGGCGCCGCCCAGGCCGAGGAGGATCGGCGGCAGAATCCACATCCAACGGCGCAGGATCGCCCGCAGGAGCTCAAGGGGTGTGAGGTTGAACATTCGATCCCCCCTGTTCGGCCGGTGAGCTCGGCTTGCCGCCCGTGCGGTAGACCGCCAGGGCCAGTCCCAGGAAATAGCGGTTGTAGGAGATGGTATCGAAGGCGGCGACCTGCGAGCTCTGCCAGATGCGGGAGTAGCCGCCGTGCAGGCGGCCGCCCTGGCTGAAGCTCCAGGAGACGTCCAGAGTGCCCGCCACGAAGTCGACCAGCCGGCGGCCCGGGCTGGCCGTCAGGCCGCCGGCGGCGGTACCGCCGACATCGACGGCGTTCTCGAAGTCCTGGCTCCGCGCGGCGCTGCCGGACAGGCCGACGGTGATCTGCCGGCCGACCGTCGAGACGCCTAAGACCAGGTTGTCGAGAACGACCGGGCGGCCGACGCCGACGCCGGGAGCGATGCCGTGGCGAAAGCTCGCGTCATAGCGGAAACGCTGCCGCTGGCGGCTGACGTCCACCGTCGCCTCCAGGCCGTCGCTCCGCAACGAACGCTGGGTGGCGGCCGCCTCTGCCGCGACCGAGAAGCCGCCGAGCTCGACGCGTAAGGCGCTGCCGCGGGCGAACAGGTGCGAGTAGGAAGTCGTGGCGAGCGCGACGGTCGCCTTGCGACCGAGCCCGAAATCGTACTCGTCGGCGCCGAGCTTGACCTCGACCCCGGTCTCCGGACCGACGGCGAAACGCAGCCCGGTGTCCCCGCCCACCCCGCGGCTGTCGATCAGCTGCGGATCGGCGAAGGAGCGCAGGAACTGGTTGGCGCCGACGAAGACGCTCGTCCGACGGCCGGCGGCCCAGGCGAGCTCGGCGTCGGAATCCTGGGACGTCTGGCGACCCTCCCGCGGGGTCGCCACGGTATCTCCCAGGGTGGGCGCGAAGAGGTCGAGGATCGGGCTCGACAACAGCCGCTCGGAGACATGGAAGGTCGTACGCGGGGAGAGCTCGCCGGTCAAGCCGAGGTCGAGCCGGTGGGTGAGGCCCGCCATATCGGCGTTGGCGCTGCCCTTGTTGCCGCCATTGCCGGCGCCATTGGCCACGCCGCCGAAACCGGACTCATAGTAGGGGCTGTAGGTCATCGCGAGCTGCCAGTCCCTCCGGAGGTAGGCGAGATTAAGATTGAAGCCTCCCCGCCAGAAGCTCTGCGGCCGGGCCGGGGCGGCCGCGCCGGTCGCCGCGGTGCGCTCCACCAAATCGCCGTCGTTCCTCAACCCGGCCTCGGCCTCGAGATCGACGGCGAGCTGGCCGGCCCGCATCGGACGGGCGAGCAGAAAGAGCACCGGCACCAGGCAGAGCCTCAGCCACTCCGCCCGTGCCATCGGCCACCCTTTCTTCTCCCTCACCATGAAAATCGAATACCTCAAGACTTCTTTAGAAATCGAAAGATCTCAATTGACCCCGACTTTTCCAGCGTAAACCAAGCAGCTCTTTCGTGACGTCGAGGTGACCAGGATTCACGTTCCTGTCACCTCGCCTCCTGAGGATCGCGTAGATTTGTCTTTGCATGGATTCCTGAAGGGCTCGTATGATGTCCGCCCTCACCGCACTCTGGAGCAAATAGTGCAAGGACAGTGCCATACAAACTCTGCAAAGCTTCAACTCTTCCCTTGGGGAGCGTCTGCATATAATACCTGTTTATCACCTGTTCGGCATAGCCTTGGCAATCCGTGAATCTTAGGGAACAATCAGAGTATCGCCGGCTTGCAGCAGGAGGTTGTCCTCCAGATGGCGCCCCTTGGTGATGCCATTCAAATTCACCTCGAAGCGCTGATTTTTGCCACCCTGCTCGCGGAGGACCACCACCGTTCCCTTGGCGAACGGGGTCAGGCCGCCGGCCAGGGCCACGGCCTGCATCAGCCGGGTGTGCGGCCGCAGGTCGTAGGCGGCGGGCTTCGCCACCTCGCCGGTGATGAAGATCTTCTGCGAGTTGATTTCCTTGATGACGACCGAGATGGCGGGGGCGGTGATGTACTGGCTGAAGCCCTCGGTCAGCGCCTGCTTCAAGGCGAGCGGGGTCTTCCCCGCGGCCTCGACGTCCCCGAGGAGCGGTACGGAGATCCGCCCGTCGGGCCGGACCGGCACCGTCACCGTGAGGTCCGCGTTCTTCCAGACGGCGATCTCGACGACGTCGCCGATGCCGATGGCATAGACGTCCGCCGAGCCCACCGGCGGCCCCTCCGCGGTCTTCCCCGCCTCCGCCTGCGGCTGCGCCGCACCCGCCGCCCCTCCCCACAGGAGGGCGAGCAGGAGAAGCAGAGCGGTCCTGCACCCGTTCGCCATTCCACACCTCGGTCCTTGATTCAGAGTATCGCCGGAGCGGAAGGCCCCGCTATAATCGTCGAACGCTCGAAGTGCAAAAGGCGTTCCCGATTCGCCCCAGGTCCACGGTATGGCCTGTTTGTTGCAAATAGCATTACGGGAATGTCTTGGTGTCGAGCCCATCGTCAGGGAGCTTCCAAATGAAACGGCGTCTGCTCGATTGGATCGTCTGCCCGCGCTGCGGGGAACACCCGCGCCTCACCGTCTTCTCCGAAGAGAAAGTGGCGCTCCCCGGGCCCGTCCAGGCGCCCTCCTGCAACTACTACTGCGCCCGCCACGACGTGCCACGGCCGGCGGAGATCGAGCCGCCCCCCGACTGCAACACCTGCTTCCGGGATGAGATCCTCGCAGGGGTTCTCGCCTGCTCCTGCGGCGGCCTCTATCCCATCCTGGATGGCATCCCGCGGCTCTCCCCCAACGCGGCGACCGAGTACGCGGGCTTCCTCGCCCAGCACGGTCTCGTCCCCGGAGGCAAGCCCGCCGAGACCGCGGCGGCTCCGACCGCGGTACCGGCCAAAGTCGGCGCCGCCGACCTCGACCGGAGGAGCGCCGGCAGCTTCCGGCTGCAATGGACGATGTACCGCGACGGCGACCTCACCTGGTTCAAGGACGACTCTGGTCTTCGCAAAAAAGAGTTCCTCTATAACCTCGACGTCACGGCCGAAGAGCTGCCCGGCAAGACCCTCCTGGACGCCGGCTGCGGCAACGGCGAGCTCACCCGCTCGGTCGCCGAGTACGGCCTGGAGATCGTCGCCATGGACTTCTCGCGGAGCGTCGAGGGGGCGCGGCGGCGGCTCTTCGAGAAGGGCCTCCCGGTCTCCCACCGGGTGCACTACCTGCAGGGCGACGTCTTCGCCCCGCCGCTCCAGAAGGCGAGCTTCGACCTCGTCCACAGCTCGGGCGTCCTCCACCACACCCCGAGCACCTACCGCGCCTTCCGCGCCGTGGCCGAGGAGCCCAAGCCGGGCGGCAAGCTCTACGTCCAGCTCTACCGCCGCCGGGAGGCCTGGGTGCACGCCGTCAACGTCACCCTCCGCGCGGTGACCACCCGGCTCCCCATGCGCTTCCTCTACGGCCTCTGCTACGCGGCCTCCCCGCTGCACGCGGCGCTCTCGCGCCTCGTCCATCGCCTGCGCCGGGAGCCACCGCCGCCTCGCTCGACGACCCGCGAGCGGGCGGTCCAGATGTTCGACAACTACAGCCCCCGGTATCAGTACCGGCACACCGTACCTGAAATTGTGCATCTGTTTGAGAGTGCCGGCTACGAGGACGTTCGGGACGTTACTCTTCCCAACGAGGCGCGCCACATGCTCGCCGTCCTCGGCCGGCGGGTCGTGTCGGGCTCTGTTCGACAGCCACCGACATCCGCCGACGTCCTCCGACAATCGTCGGTCTAGCGCTCGACGCGACGGGCGTCCGCTCCGAGGCTCTCGCCCGGACGGTCGGATGGGGCGGAGCTGGCGGGCAGGTCGCCGTCGATGAAGCGCCGGTGCCACTCCTCCAGCACGAGGAGCTGCCAGAGCACCCGATGGTGGTCCGCCGCTCCCGACAGGTGCTCCCCCACCAGGCGGCGCACCTCCTCCGGCCGGAAATAGCCGCGACCTTGGGAGCGCTCGCTCAGCAGGACGTCCGCCACGTACTCTTTCATCTCGCCCTTGAACATGTGGGCGAGCGGGGTTGGAAAACCCATCTTGGGACGATAGAGGATCTCCCGCGGCAGATAGGGCTCCATCGCCTTCTTCAAGATGTACTTGGTGGTGAAGCCGCGCACCTTGAGTGCCGCGGGGATGCGGGCGCCGAGCTCGACCAGGCGATGGTCGAGGAAGGGCACGCGGAGCTCCAGCGAGCAGGCCATGGTCATCTTGTCGGCCTTGATGAGGAGGTCGTCGACGAGCCAGCTCTGGACGTCCAGACCCATCATGCGCGACATCGCGTCCCGCCCCACGGTCTTCTCGTAGTAGCGCGAGATCAGGCCCGGCATCGCAGAGCCATTGAACACCTCGCGCATCCCGGGGCGGTAGAGCGCCTCCTTGCCCGGTGACTCGTAGAAGGAGACCCCGGTGTAGCGCTCTTCGAGCGGCAGCCGCGACAGGTGGGTGTACTTCCCCCACTTCCCTCCCAGGCGTTCGAGGAGCGGATTGATGAGGCCGTTTCTGAGCGCCGCCGGGACCCGCCGGTAGCGCTCCAGGGCCTGCATGTAGGAGTAGATGGGATAGCCGCCGAACACCTCGTCCGACCCTTCGCCCGAGAGCACGACGACCACCCGCTCGCGCGCCAGCCGGGCGACCTTGTAGAGCGAGATCGCCGCCGCCTCGGTGACCGGCTCCTCCATGTGGTCGACGAGCGACGGGATGAAGTCGCGGAACTCCTCGGGCGTGACGTAGACCTCGTGGTGGCGGGTCTTGAACCTAGCCGCCACCTGCCGGGCGTAACGGGTCTCGTCGAACTGCGGGCCGAAGTCATAGGCCACGGTGAAGGTCTCGATGTCCCTGACCCCCAGCTCGTGCATGAGGGCGACGACCGCCGAGGAGTCGACCCCGCCCGAGAGGAAGACGCCGAGCGGCACGTCGCTCCGCAGCTGCAGGCGAACGGCGTCTTTGAGCAGGGCGGTGACCTCCGCGATCGCCTCGGCCTCGGACATCGGCTGCGGCTCGGGGTCGAGCTCCCAGTAGGGAAAGGTTTCCACCTGGCCGTTCTCGACCCGCATCGCGCTGCCCGGCTGGAGCTTGAAGATCCCGCGGAACATCGTCCGCTCGGTCGGCACGTAGCCGACGCTCATGTAGGCGTCGAGCATCTCGGGATCGACCTCGGCCCGCACCCCGGGAACGGTCAACAGCGCCTTCACCTCCGAGGCGAAGGCGAGGCCGTCCGCCGTCCAGGTGTAGTAGAGCGGCTTGATCCCCAGCCGGTCGCGGGCGAGGAGGAGCCGCCGCCGCGGACGGTCCCAGAGGCCGAAGGCGAACATCCCGTTCAAAAGGGATAGAAAGGAGTCGCCGTGCTCCTGATAGAGCCGCAAGAGAACCTCGGTGTCGGTCTGGGTGCGGAAGGTGTGGCCGCGCGCTTCCAGATCCTTCCGGAGCTCGACGAAATTGTAGACCTCGCCGTTGTAGGTGATCGTCACCGCGCCGTCCGCGGTCGCCATCGGCCCGCGGCCGCGCCGCGACGTGTCGAGGATCGTCAGCCGCCGATGGGCGAGCCCGAGCGGACCCTCGGTGAAGACGCCAAAGTCGTCCGGCCCCCGGTGGGCCAAAAGCGACGCCATCGCGCCCACCTCGTCACTGGAGACCGGCCGGCCCGAGCGAAAACAGTACAACCCCGCGATCCCGCACATACGCTTCACACCCCGACCAAAAACGGTATCACCATCAGGATGACGCCGACGATGACGGTCCAGAAAACTCCGTCGACGAACCATGGGAAGACGCAGAGGGCGAAGCCGCAGAGCATCGAGGTCAGGTGCGCCTGCTTCTTGCCGTACATGAAGTAGCCGACGCCGAAGGCACCGAAAATGGTGCTCATGATGAGCGTCATCCCCACGTTCATCGTCAGGGCGCTCCGTAGGTGTCGATCTTCTGCCCTTGCAGATACTTGTCGAACCAGGAAACGATGTGGCGCAGCCGCTCGACCCGGTGCCAGGGCTTGCCGGAGCGCGACAGCTCATGGGTCTCGCCCGGGAAGCGCACCATGACGACCGGCTTCTTCAGGTACTTGAGAGCGCGGAACATCTGCTCGCCGCCGGCGGCCGGCGGGGTCCTTAAGTCGGCCTCGCCCTCGATCAGCATGAGCGGGGTCTTGACGTTCGCCACGTGGGTGATGGGCGAACGGGCGCTGTAGTCCGCCGGGTCCTCCCAAGGGGCGCCCTTGAACCAGCTGTGGGTGAAGAGGGTGAAGTCGGTCGTGTACCAGAAGGTCGACCAGTCGGCGATCGAGCGCTGGGACACGGCGGCCTTGAAGCGATCGGTCTGGGTGATGATCCAGTTGGTGAGGATGCCGCCGCCGCTGCCGCCGGTCACCCCGAGCTTCCCGGGATCGACGTAGCCGCGGCCGATCAGGAAGTCCACCCCCGCCATCAGGTCTTTGTAGTCGTCGCCGGGGTAGTGGTACTGGATGACGTTCCCGAAATCCTGCCCGTAGGAGGTGCTCCCCCGCGGGTTGGGATAGAGGACGACATAGCCTTTGGCCGCCATCCACTGGAATTCATGATCGAAAACCCAGCCGTAGGCGGTGTGCGGGCCGCCGTGGATGTCGAGGATCAGGGGATACTTCTTCGCCGGATCGAAGCCCGGCGGCTTCTGCACCCAGGCCTGGATCTCCTTGCCGTCGAAGCTCTTGTAGACGATCTCCTCGGGCGGCGTCAAATCGAGATCGGAAAAGAGCGGATCGTTGAAGCGGGTGAGCTGGACGAGCCGGCCGCTCGCCGTCTCCAGCGTCCAGAGGTCGCCGATCGCCATCGGGGTCGAGAGGACGAGGGCGAAGCGAGAGGCGTCCGGGGTCGCCGTGTAGCTGACGACGGCATGGTCGCCCATCGTCAGGGGGGTGACCTTGCCGGTCGCCACGTCCACCCTTTCGAGGTTGGCCCGGCCGTGCTCGGCCGACACCTCGTAGAGACTGCGCCCGTCCCCGCTCCACACCGGCGAGGTCGGCTCGTCGCCCCGCGGCGCCTCCTGGTCGCCGCCCACCCCATCGCCGACGTCGTAGTCGTAGTCGGCGGTGAGGTTGCGCGGCGCCGCTCCGGCGCCTGGGCTGCTGCTGGCGAGGAAGAGGTCGGGCTGGTTGTGGGAACGCTCGGGCTTGCCGGTGAGATAGCCCAGGAAGGCGATCCGCTTGCCCTCGGGAGAGACGGAGAAGTCGCTGATCGGGCCTTCGATGTCGACGACCTTGACCGGCTCGCCGCCGCGGGCGGGCACGGCGTAGAGGTCTAAGTTGGCCGTGGCGTAGTAGGGCTCCGGGTCGAGGTTCGCGAGGTAGTAGAGGAGGCTCCCGTCGGCGGACCAGGTCGGCGGGCTCTCGCTGAGCTCGCCGTGGGTCACCTGGTGGGGCTCCGGCATCTCGCCGCCGAGCGCCGAGACGTCGGCCGCCTGCGGGAGGGTGACGGTCCAGATGTGCCTGGGGTGGAGGAGATCGTTGTAGCCGCCGCCGTTCTGCCGGTAGGCGGCGCGGGTGATCACCCGCACGTCGCTCTCGTACTCCTCGTCCTTCTTTTTACCCGCCTTCTTCCTCTCCAGATCCTTGGCGCTGGTCGAGGAGGAGAAGGCGATGGCACGACCGTCGGGCGACCAGAGCGGGGCGAAGGCGCCGCCGGGCAGATCGGTCAACGCCCGCGCCTCGCCGCCGCCCGCCAGATTGAGGACGTAGAGCTGCGGCGCCGCATCGTCGCCCGACTTTCCGGCCGGCGAGCGGATGAAAGCGAGCTGCCGCCCGGAGGGCGACCAGCGCGGCGAGCTGTCTCCCGGGCCGGCGGTCAACGGCCGCGGCGGCTCCGAGCCGTCGGTCGCCGCGACCCACAGGGCGGTGTCATAGCCGTCCTTCTTGGCGTTCACCGTCACCCGCACGAAGGCGACCCGGCGGCCGTCGGGGGAGATCTCGGGATCGGCCACCCAGACGAACCGGAAAATGTCCGTCTCGGTGATCGGGCGCTTTGCGGTGGCCGGGTTGGCCGGCAGGAGGGCCGCAGCGAGGAGCAGGGCGGCGAGGGCCGGGCGTTTTGGGGTGAAGGGCATCCGAATGTCTCCTGGGGCGAGGGGCCTTATTCTATCCCGACAGGATACGGCTGGGGGTGAGAGAGGTTGCGCGACGGGACCGGCGGCTGGGCGCCTACCTCTCGGGCAGCACCCTGCGAAGGCCCGCGTCGGGGTCCCGCCGATCGTAGAGGAGACGTGGGAGATCGGGAACGATTGCTTGCCGGCGAGCGCCAGATCTCTTGAGAGGCGACTGTACCACGGCCGCCCCGCCCCGATCGCTCCGCCTCTCAGCGCCCGCCCAGGTGCGTGGCACCGCCCGCCCAGGTGGGTGGCACCTCTCGGATCGAAACTTCGGGGATCGGCCCCAGCCCGTCTTCCCGGGTCTCGCTCGGCAGCGGCAGGTCGCGCAGGAAGATCGAGAGCTTCTCGCCGCTGCGCCGTCGCATCCGGGGCGTCGCGGCGAGCCGCCAGCGCCAGGTCCACTTGCAGCCACCGTGATGGACTCGGGTCCTCAATCGCCTCGGATGTGCCATCTTCGCAAACCTCCTCCCTCGGGCTCGCGCCGAGCGGCCCGCGGGGCGAGAACGCCGTCAGAAAGCAGAATGGTCTGTCAGTTAGAAGGTGTTACAACGCGGCGAAAGCGGGACGCGGCGAATCTCTCCCTAGGATTCCGACAGACTCGCTCGATCCCGCCTCTTCACCACCGACCTTCTCCCATCCCGCTCGACCCTGAGTTTCACGATCTTCCGGATCAGGTCCAGGGGAAGGGGTTGATCGAACGGCAGGCGTAACGAGCTCTTCGCGCCTCGATAGGCGGCGAGCTCCTCCTGGAGCTCCTCGACGCCTCTCGGCGCGGGGTAAAACCCGATGTAATTGTTGAAGACGGCAAAATGGACCAGGTTCCCGTTGAGAGTGAAGGTGGGCATCCCATACTTGATCGCCTCCTTCGCCTCCGGCGCCGCGGTGCGGACCACCCTCCGGATCTCCTCCAGGCGCTCCCGGACGTCGTCCGGAAAGCCCGCGATGTACTGATCGATGTCTCGGGGCTCGGTTGGGCTGGTCTTCATTGTCTCTTCCCCTGGAGTGATCCAGAGGAGCTTCTGGAACGGCCGGCCACCACCAAGGATACCGAAGAGGTTCGACGACGATGACCGCGATCGTCTGGCATAAGATGTCCTTTCGGCTTCTGAGATTCGCGGGCTCGGCGGAGGTTCTCTCCGGTCCGGCCGAAGTGGAGCTGCTGTTGTAGAAAGCCAAGAGCGTGCCACCTTGGCCCTGCTGCCCTGCTTGGGAAGGAGAGAGACGTGAGAATAGGCATCGTGCTCATCGCCGCCGCCGGCTTTCTCGCCGCGGGTGCGAGCGTGCAAGGGGCGACACCCACCCCTGAGCCGGACTCCGGCAGGGCTCAGATCTGCTCGCGGCTCGACTCTGCCATCGGCTTGAGTCTCAAGCTGCTGGCGATGAGCCAGGCCGAGAAGAACTTTGATCACACTCCGCCGCGAAGCGCCGTCTCGGAGCTGGAGGTCAACGGCCACCTGTCCTTGGCCACCCAGCTTCTCGAGTTGCGGCGAGACCGCCGATGCCCGGGCCGGGGAGCCACGCTCGATCCCTCGGTCTACCTTCGCGCTGCGCTCGCGTGCCAGGCCGACATCCGGGAGACCGGGCGCGGTCCTGGGGTGAGGACGAGGGAAGGTTCCAAGACTCCGATCCGCTGCGACATGGATGCCTGGCAGCCGACAGCATCGACTTCGGCCCCTCTCCAAGGGTCTGGAGGAGGAGCACCGCCTGCCCAAGGTCTGCCTTCCGGGAACGCTCGCGAGGAGGCGAGGCGCCAGGGCGGTCCCGACCGGCCTCCGAGAACCGCCGTGGAGGGTGCCCGGCCGACGGTAGGGTCGCGAGACGACGAGCCCCTGCGGGTCGGCGGGAATGTTTCCCGACCGGAGCTCCTCGAGCGCGCGGAACCGATCTACACCGAACCGGCGCGCCAGGCTCGGGTGCAAGGGGCGGTGATCGTGGAAGCCATCATCGACCAGCAGGGTCGGGTTACCCACGTGAAAGTACTGAAGGGCCTGCCCCTGGGGTTGGATCAGGCGGCGGTCGAGGCGGTGCAGAAGTGGCGTTTCAAGCCCGCGGAGCTGAACGGCAGGCCGGTTAAAGTCTACTATTCACTCACGGTGAGCTTTCAAGTCCCCTGAGGTGTGGAACGACGTCGAGCGTCAGGCCGCCCCCCTCCCATGGTCAGCGCCTTGCATGCTTTGCTTACGTGGCCGTGAGGAGACCGCACGGCCCTCCAAGGAGGATTCGAGTATGCCGACACGTGAGATTCCGCGCCAGGAGTGGAAGGGATTCCTCGAGGGGTACAGCCGCGAGCATCGGGAGGCGCTCACCACCGTCGAGATCCTCGGGGCCGAGTTGGGGGACCAGACGGAAGCCCGCGATCTCCCCCTGGTGGAGCTGTCGCTCGCGGAGGCGGGGAGCGATGCGGGGAGCCTCGAGATCATGTTGGGAAAACGCCCAGACGCCCACCTGACCCACAGCATAGCCTCCCCCGAGCACTTGTTCGTGCGTACGGGGGAGGGTGGCGAGGAAGACCTGGAGATCCAGGCGGCGGACGGGACGAGGACCCTGATCCGCATCCGTGCCGCCAGCCTATCCGGGCCAGGCGCGCGCTAGGTCGAGATGCTTGGACCATGAGGATGCCTTTTACAGAGCTTCCGATCACGAGATGGCCTCAGAGGTGGTGAAAAAATCAGTTCGGCGCACAACAGGGCCTTCGTAGAGACGCCCAGCCGCTACCTCAGAATCCCCGGAACCCTTACCACCAGGGCGTCTCCGCAGCCGCAAATGCCTGCTTCTGGAGGCGTTGGAGACGCGCTGGCGGTCGTGGTCAAGGAGAGGACCGTGGTAGCGGCTGCGCGTCTCTACCCCGCTCCATCCTCGCCAGGGCGATTTCTTCACAGCCTCTCAGGCATCCCTCTCTCCTCTATTTTCGACTCCTCTGACACCTCGGCTGGAGTTCGGCTCGGGGGCGGTGGCGATGCGGTTTGAGCCGAGAAGGTAGCCCTACCTTCAGGGAGCGTCCGGGAGCTGCTGGGGCGTCTCGTCCCCGCTCGTCCGGGTCTCGTTCCACTTCTTGAGGCTGGCCTTGAACTCGTCGGTCACGCTGCCGTAGGAGAGGACCCGCAGCGGGACCAGGAGGACGCCGCCGTTCGACTACGGCGGCCCCCTGCGGCGCCGGGCCCGCGGGCCGGAAGACGACCGGCGGAGGAGCGATCGGCGGCCGGCGGGCCGGCTGCGCCCGCTCCGGCATCCTCGGCTGGGCGAAACGCGCGAGAGCCGCCTGGACATGGGCGGCCGGCCTCGCGGGGAGGGGTGGCGGCGGGGAGGGGTGGGGGCGGTTCATCGGCACTTCCGAGGGTACACGCGGTCCGGTGCGGCCGCAAGAGGGATCGCCTTATGTCCTGAGTGGGAGCCTCTCTCGGAAACGGCCAGCAGCCTTGCTGCGTCCGTTCAGCGGCGAGCGAAGCGAGTCCTGTGCACCGGTGCGTTGGGCGTTCGCCCCTTCAGCCCAAGAAAATGCGGGCAGACAGGCCAACATTAAGGCTCAGGCAGAGGGCGATCGCCATCGCCGCTGCCAAGCGCCGCCAAGAGGGTACTCCTTCGCCGCAAAAAGGGTGGCACCTCTCGGCACCGGATGATCATCGTGTTTCCTTCATCTCAGTATTGGGGAGAGAATCCCGAAACGCGGGCTCAAGCTCGGACAGCTCCACGTAGATGACAGGGTCTGACCACTTCTTCTGATTGATCATGGACATTGAACTGACCCGAATGAACGCCCGGCCATCCTGGCGGCCGAGATACACGACATCGTGCACGGTCTGCGCCTGCCCGACCCATGCGTACTGCCTCTTGAACTCGGCCGGCGAGACGTGCTCTGGACCCGTGCAACTGCACAGGAGCAGGGTGAGGAGAAGTAATGGAAGTATTTTCATTCGCATAAAGCGCTCTAGCGGACTCAAAGCTCACCGTCGGCGCTGCCGCAATCCGGCGGCACCGTGTCGCCCCCTTCCAACGTGATCAGGATCTCGATCAGGCGCTTCTTGCGACCCAGGAGCATTCGGTGGACGTCCTGATCGAGGCCGGCGAAGGCGGTCGCCTTGTCGAGGCAATCCAGAGCTTCGTGGAAGCGCCGCTGATCGCGCCGTAGAGAGGCTTCCAGGTTGTGGAGGCGCCACTCCGGAAGAGGCTCGAGATGGGCCGGCGGCTCCGGTTGCCAGCGGCGCCAGACCTCGGCGAATGCCGCCTCGGCGCCGTCGAGGTCGCCGACGGCGCGCCGGGCGTTGGCAAGGAAGCCCCAGCAATAGGCCTCGGCCTGGTTGCGCCGATCCGGCCCCTCCATCAAGCCGGCCATGGACAGGGCACATTGCGCGATCTTGATCGCCTCCGGCGCCGCTTGGCGGCCCGCCACGTAGCTCGACTCGCAGAGATGGCCCACCGCCTTCGCGTCCAGCCCATGCGCAGGCGGGGCTGCGGCGGGTCGGCGGGGCTGGCGCTTGGGCTCCAGGGTGGGGCGCAGCAGCGCCTCGATCAGCCGATCGACCCGCGAATCGTTTTCGTCCTTCATGGAACCCTCCTTCTCGGCATCGCCGTCGACACGACGGCGGCGTGGCCAGGCTCATCCTCGCGCTCCTTGGGACGTTATAACGTCTTGCGTGCCGCGACAATGTCCCGGATACCGGGACCGCGCTTCATGGTCAGGGGACAACGCCGCTAGAGCCGTTGTACAGGTACGACTGTACAGGTACAACGCCAGGAGGTCTGACGCTTCGCGGTGCCCGCGCGGGATCTGCTATCGTCCATGGGAGTCGCTGGAACGTCGCGCCACCACTCGACGGGAGACCCGATGGACGACACGATTCACGCCACGCTCGCCGACTGGGGGAACTTCTACCAGGTCACCGGCGCGGCGGCCGCGGCCCTGACGGGGCTGCAGTTCATCGTCCAGACCCTGCTCGCGTCGAACTCGTTTCGGCCGGCCACCGGTAGCGACCCGGAGGGCGGCACCGCGGCGTTCGGGACGCCGACCGTGGTGCATTTCACCCTCGCGCTGCTCCTCTCCGCGATGCTGTGCGCGCCGTGGCCCGACTACTCCGGCCTCCGCGCGACCCTGGGCGTCCTCGGCGCGGGCGCGCTCGTCTATTCTGCCATCGTGCTGCGGCGGGCGCTCCGGCAGCGGAGCTACGTTCCGGCGCTGGAAGACTGGGTGTGGCACATTCTGCTGCCGACCGCCGCGTACGCCGCCGTCCTGCTGGCGGCCCTGCGCCTCGGCCGCAGCGCGGCAGGGCCGCTCTTCGGGGTCGCCGCGGCGACGCTGCTCCTGCTCTGTATCGGCATCCACAACGCGTGGGATACGGTCACCTATCTCACCTTCACCGCGCTGAAAGCCATGGAGCCCGCCGCGGGGGAGGCCGCGCCAGCACGCCGCGACGATCCCAAGCCGAAAGAGCCTCTGGAGCCGTGATGGGGTCCAAGCCTGTTCGTCGGGCGGGCGGGAGACCACCGCCCGCCCGACTCCCCTCCGCTCAGTCGATCGGCGTGGCGGAGACCGGGAACTCGAGTTGGCTGTGCGAGACGAGCCCCGGCGGATAGCCGGCATAGAACAGCTCCGGCTGGCTACCATAGAGAGCGTGATCGGAGTGGAAGAGGATCTCGACCACCCCGAGCGGGACCTCGTCCCCCTGCAGGTTGTAGGGGCAGAAGTTGAGCGTCGCCGAAAAGATCGCGTTCCCCCTGTCGTCCGTCGTGAAGGCGCAGGGCGAGCCGCCGAGACAGATGGGGGCGGGCCCCTGGGCGGTCAGCATCACCCCCCAGACGTCATAGAGCCCGCGCGGCACGAGCCCCGTCATCACGAGTTGAAGGCTCGCGGTATGCCCGGAGCAGGAGATCACGCCCGCCCCGCGGGCGGCCAGCCACTGGCCCAGCGTGATCGGCCCGCCGACCGAGGCGCGGCTGGGAGCCATCTGGGCGGAGTGGAAGATGTCGCGGACCGCCTGCCGCCTCCCCGTGGGGTCGACGAAGACGCCGACGTCCCGCAATGGGATGTTGAGCTTCGCGGGATCGAAGGAGTTGGGATCGACGTGGAAGAGATCGAGGAAGCCGGGGTCCACGGTCGAGGCGAGCACCGTGCTGGACGGTGACTTCGACGTGAGAGGAAGGGCCCCGCCTCCCTGAGGGTTGTAGGCCGCGACGTCGTTGAAACCGACCCCTCCGAAGGGGCCGAGCTCGAACACCGGCTGGCCCAGCAGGCGGTTGACCCCCGTGACGGGGCGGCCCTGGATCAGGCGGGTTTGAGCGTGAGCTGCGGTGATGGGCAGGAGGGACAGAAGGAAGACACCAACGGACCCGAGAGCCTTACTCGTGCGCATAACTTTTCCTCCCAAAAGATGAAGAATGGAAACGCAACCCGAAGGCCGGGTCGAATGCCTATCGAAGCTACCTTCGGAGTGATCCTTCTCTAAGTGTGGTGCTTGCCGCTACCTACGGAGAGACAAATTACGCAAATGTAATGTGACGCATGAGACTATGCGACTATGCGATGGAGGAGGGGTGAGTGATATGCCGTTCCCCATTCTCGCAACTTGGATAGCGACCCTTCCCAAGGGGTCGCCGTTCGGCTGGCACCTCTCGGGCTCCTCTCGGGCTCCGGTAGATGGCACCTCTCAGCGGGCACTCATCGGACAAGGCGCGCTCTCAACCTCTTGCAACAGACTAAAATTTGGAGAAGAATCCCCACCGGAGGCCTATATATGCTAAAAGCTTCAGCTCTCGTCGCCCTCATCGCCCTTGTCGCCGTTCCGTGCCTCGCGCAGGTGCCGAGCGCCGCCCCGGTCCACCTCGCCGCTGTGCTGGGTTTCTCTGCGTCTGCACCGCAGAGCGGCCTCCCCTTCCATACCGGCGAAGGGACCGGCCTCTGGCTGAGCACTTGCACCAATGGATCCACCCGGACCGTGCTGACCGGCAACTGCTGTTCGAACGGCTTCAACGTGGAGAAAGCGCAGGAAACCTGCGTCGGGGGTGTGTGGCAGGTCAATTCGTACTTCTGCGGTCAGGCCAGCTGCCAGTAAGTCAAGCGGCGGAGAGCGGGTGACCCGACAATGCCCGATCCTCTCGGGGCTGTCGGGTCCAGACCTGCCGCAGTAGCCGCCATTCGCGGCATTGTTGGCAACCTCCATCGCCTTGGGATTGGAGATCAATCCAAAGGGGCCGGCGTCGAGCAGGATGACCGCTACGTCGACTCCTTCCTCGCCGACCCACGCAACGGAGCCTCCACTATGCCAGGTAGACGTCCCGGACCTCTGCCGGGGCGGCGTGTTTGAACCAGGCAAGGAGGTCGATGAATGAACGCTGATCGAGCTCCACAGTGTGTCGGCGCTCGCTCTTGCCGAGCTCGAAGAGCGGCGGTACGAAGTCGATCGCGTTCAGGATCTCGAAGAGGCGCTTGGCAGCCTTAGCAGGCTGCTGCTGGCCTTGGCCGACCGCCTCGACCTCGGCGGCCGTGGCGTTCCACAGCTGCTCGAAGCTCGCGAGGGCGGGGCACAGCGAGCCGAAGTAGAGGGGGGCCTCCATCTCCTCAAAACAGGCGGGATCGCCCTTCTCCTGATATTTGCGGTAGAAGCGGTTGAGCCGCAGCCAGCCATAGAAGGCGCCGATCGACCACACTCGGTACCAGGCGTTCCAGAGGTCGAAATCGGTGAAGGAGATGTAGGAGCAGTGGACCAGCCGGTCGTTGTAGTCGAGCTGGCTCTGCTGCAGGCGATCGACATAGTCAAAATGCTCGACCGAGAAGTCGTCGTCGACCAGCGCCTTGAGCAGGACGGGAGCGACCGCATTGACGATCTCACAGGTATTCGCCATGCCCCGCGAGAAGAGGGCGTCCACCGCGCCTGATGCGTGGGACATCAGACAGAACCGATACCCGACATTTCGGGTCGCAGAGTACTGTAGTCGCTCCGTCGAGACCCAATCGCGCACCGCCCGGGCGCCGTCGAGTTGCGCTGCCATATCCGGGTACCGGGCAACGATCTCACGGAATTCCTCCTCGGCCGAGATCCCGGCGGGCTTCGGAAAGCGCCGCGAGTCGAGGTTCAGGCCGACGCTGCACAGGGGGTTGGTAGCCTCGGTATGGTTATCGAAAGGGATGACCCACATCCAGCCTCCGTCGAAGAGGTGATGGAGGGTCCCCTGTGACCATAGTCGCGGCATACCGTGCGCGCCCCGCGGCTCGACGCAGTCATCGTACGGTTTGACCCCGATCATGTGGGTGAAGACCGCACGCGAGTGGGTTTTGAGCCGAGTCGGCCGCTCGCGCAGCCCAAACTTCTCGGCGACCGGAGAGCGGTATCCGGCGGCGTCGACCAGGTAGCGGGCTTTGAAGTGCTCGCCCTTGGACGAGGCGAGGTCCACCCCCTCCCCGGTGATGTCGATGTCGACGACCTCGACCTTCTGGCGCGAGTCGGCTCCGTAGCGGATTGCCGCGAACAGGAGATAAGCATCGACATCCTGGCGGAAGTAATGGCTCTCTGGACCATGGGAGGCCTCGGAGATGACGCTCTGGGTTGCCTCCTCCGGCCGCTGCCGTTCGCCTTCGCGGTGGTAGACGAAGCCGAAGTTGCGCTTGATGCCGCAGCTCGAAGTCACCTTCTTCCGTAAGGTCTCGAAGCCGCTGCAGTGCTTGATCTCGGGGACCGCGAAGCGATCGGCGAGGATGCGCATCATCATCGAGGTATGGGGGACCGTCGACTCGCCGAGAGCGAAACGGGGGTGCTCTCCGCGGTCGAGCAGGAGAACCCGCCCCCCCTGCCGGGCGAGGATGGCGCCGAGCATCGAGCCGGCGAAACCACTTCCCAGGATGGCCACATCGTACATGGAGCGCGAGGTCTCAGACATCGGAAACCCTCCTCCGAGTAAAAACGGATCTACTGTACAATAGTTAAGCTTAAACAGCTAATCGTGCTGTTGGCAGCGGTTCCGCACCTCGACCGTTGCCGGTCGAGGTACCTTGTGAGCCATGGCCGCAAAGAGGGTGGCACCTCTTGGTTGCACCTCTCGGGGGCATCTCGGGCACTTCTCGGGCCGAGGAGTTGGCGCTGGAGCGCGGCCTGGCCTTCGATCTCTTCGACCATCTCCGCGATGCGCCTCCTGTATTCCTTGGTGGCCTTGACTTGAGTTCTCGATTGTGGTCGGATGCCTTATAAATATAGGAGACACAGAATGAATGTAAGCAAGATCTGCTCGACAGCTCTCTGCACAGTGCTTTTCGCCAGCTTCTTGAGTTCTCAGGCCCAGGCGGCGCCCGCTCCATTCTCAGCTCCGCTCCCGGCGGCGTTGTTCGCGCAGCCGGAGATCTTCACGCCCATGTCGTCCCAGCCTTCTCAGGGGGGCCCTTTGTGTGGGCCAGTCTGTTTCGGCCCCACGCACACGACCGCGACCCTCTCGGGCTCCGGTTCCACCTGCACGGGCGCCACCAGTAGCCTGAGCTCCCAACTGCATAGCATCGCTGTGGCCTTTTGCCAGAATGATGCGATCGGCGTCTGCAATAACACCGTGACCGTCAACATCACCGTGGCCTGTACCCTGATTGCCCCGGGAACGTACAAGGTCCAGGGCTACGGCACGTACCGGTGCTTTGACACAACCTGCTGAGACGCCAGCGTCTCCGTAACCGCGCCAGGAAAGCCGAGCCGTCCCCGCCAATCGGGTAGACCCGGCCAGTTGCCCGGCCGGGCCCCCCACGGATCCGGACGTGCGGATTTCCCTCATCTGGCTCTTCGAGACACAGTTTCGCTACGCGACTTAGATGGCATGGACGATCCGAGGTCGCAGCAGCGGATAGTTGACGAGGAGGCGATTGAATCGCTCCCAGGTCATCCTCGCCTTTTGCGACCGACGGTGCAGCCATTTGCGCCACTCCCGCGTGACCTGACGATGGAAGTTGTTCAGTGCCTGATAGTTGCCCATGATTCCGTAGTAGGCGTAATGCCCACGCAGGCCTCGCGACAGCTGACGCTGTTGCCAAGGCACGGGCTCGTGCAGCCACCGGCGGCACAGTCCCCAACAGCACAGTCCCCAACAGGTGCCCAACAGGTGCCAGCCGTTCGGCGGGTTGCCGTGCATCTCGCGCCGCTCCCCTGCTGGGAGCACCTATCGAGTCCCGAGTACCGGCGGCGAGTGGCGGAGATCGTCGACGACATCGAGAGTCAAGCCGCGCTCAAACGCCGGCTCCACGACCATCCGGCGAAAGGTCCAGAGAGCGTTTTGACGCAAGAGCCTCACGACGCACCGAAAACGCTCAAGAAGTCGCCCGCGCCGCTCTTCCACGCGGCGAGCCGGAAGGTCCGGCAGGAGCTCCATGAAGGTTACAAATATTTCGTGGCGGCCTTCCTGGACGCCGCCGCGAGGCTGCGCGCCGGCGAATCGGACGTCCTCTTCCCCGCCGGGTCCTTCCCTCCCGCCTTACCGTGGGTAAGCGGATAGAGCCACAAAGCCCTGATCGCCATCAACCTGGCTGCAGGTACCTTTCGTGATCGAGGGGAAGGGAGAGGTTTGCTCTCTGCGTGTCGTCGAGACGGCCGCGCCGACCCAGGGAGGCTCAGAATGCTCGCGCTCGCCTCTTCGGCCCCAGAAAATGCCGGCAGACAAGCCAACATCAAGGCTCAGGGAAAGAGCAATCGCGCCGCAGTCGCCCAAGCGCCGCCAAGAAGCTGCTCCTCTTCGCCATGAGGGTGGCACCTCTCGGGAGCACCTCTCGCCTCTTCGCCATGAGGGTGGCACCTCTCGGCACCTGGACTTCTGCGTGCACCGCTCGAACCGAGGCCAGGGCCGTCTCCCGCTTTTGCCAGCAGCCCATCGCGCGCGAGAGAAGCGGTGGTGGTCCGTCGCTTCGCGCACCCGTTCAGCGGCGAGCGAAGCGCGTCCGCTGCACTCGTGTGTTCGGCGCCGGTGAGGCCGATGGTTGCAGCAGTGGCGACGAGTAGGACGCTTCGTGGGTCCTGATATCGCGCACGATCGCGTCGAAGTCGTACTGGAAACGCTCCATATATTTTTCGCGCTGCTTGTGCAGCTGTTCTACAATGGGGTCAGTTATCATTGGAATCTCCTAAGAGCTCTTCGGGAGTGCAGATTATCGGGAGCATGAGATCCATGTCCTCACAGAGGTTTGCAATGCGAGGTAGAACCTCCACATTGGCAATGTGTTTGCAGTTCCACGTGAGGAGGTATTCGACCTGGTGAACTGTGGCGATAGCGATATGGAGCGCATCTGGAAAAGCCTTCTGCGGCAGAAATCCTTTGGCGAGAATGTCTCCGGCGAGGGTAACAGCCTGATCCGTGACCAAGAGTCGGGGAAGAGAGGCAACAACCGCCAGTCGATTTTTTGCGAAAGTGGGATCCCCCACCTGCACCTCATCAATAACGACCTGAGAAACGACCAAGTCGAAATCGCCTCGCCGCCGAGACCACCACTCGATCGTGAGTTGTTGGTGTGCAGCCGCAATAGGGTCTCGGCTCTCGCGGGGCGCCGCAGTGAGGTAGCTGACAAACGAGGTCTCGAGGTAGACGCGGGCGGCCATGACTCTGCAAGTCTACTCCATCTGGACCGGCGCCGAGAGGTTCCGATCCCACAGCTACCAACTGCCGGCAAGGCCGGTAAGCCCTTTCGATACTGAGGCTTCTGGCATCCTGCCCCTGCGGGTCCAGAGAAAGTTCGAGATCCCCTGCAAGATCGCCGGACTTTTTCCGTCTTTCTACCCTATGGGAAGACGTCTACGCTATCTACCCCCCGAGGGGAGCGGTCTTGTCGAGGTCACCTGTCGGACCCTCCAGGGCCGCTTTCTCCTCACCCCCAGCACGGAGCTCAACGAGATCATCCTCGGCGCCCTCGGTCGGGCGCAGGAGCTCTACCCGGTTGCCATCTGCGCTTTCGCGTTCGCGAGCAACCATTTCCACCTCCTCCTCCGCGTCGAGTCGACCTACCGGCTCGCGCAGTTCATGGGGCACTTCAACTCGAACCTCGCCCGGGAGGCCGGTCGACTGGCCCACTGGCGCGAGAAGTTCTGGGGGCGGCGCTACCAGGCCATCCCGGTCAGCGAGGAGGAGGCCGCCCAGGTTGCGCGGCTTCGGTACATCCTGGCGCATGGCTGTAAGGAGGGGCTGGTCGAGCGGCTGCGAGACTGGCCCGGAGTCTCCGCCGTTCGCGCCCTCCTGGAAGACGAGCCTCTCGAAGGCTACTGGTTCGATCGGAGCCGGGAACACGCCGACCGGCGCCGGGGTCTCGCCTTCGAACGGCTGAGCTACGCCACGCCGTACACGGTCCACCTCTCGCCTCTCCCCTGCTGGGATCACCTGACGGCTCCGGAATACCAACGACGCATCGTGGAGATCGTCGCCGGCATCGAGAGTCAGGCCGCTCTCAGACGCCAGATCCACGATCGTCCCGCGAAAGGCCCGGATAGCGTCTTGGCGCAACAGCCTCACAGCGCACCGGAAACGCTCAAGAAGTCCCCTGCGCCACTCTTCCACGCGGCGAGCCGGAGGGTCCGGCAGGAGTTCTATGAAGGCTACGAATATTTCGTGGCGGCCTTTAAGGACGCCGCCGCCAGGCTACGGGCCGGCGAATCGGACGCCCTCTTCCCCGCGGGGTCCTTCCCTCCCGCCTCGCCGTGGGTGAGCGGATAGAGGCGCACAGCCGCTGATCGCCATCGACCCGGCCGCAGGTACCTTTCGTGATCGAGGGGAAGGGAGAGGTTTGCTCTCTGTGTGTCGTCGAGATGGTCGCGCCGACCTAGGGAGGCTCAGGAACGCTCGCTCTCGTCTCTTCAGCCCAAGAAAATGCGGACAGACAAGCCAACATCAAGGCTCAGGCAGAGGGCGATCGCCGCTGCCGTTGCCAAGCGCCGCCAAGAAGCTGCCCCTCTTCGCCATGAGGGTGGCACCTCTCGGCTCAACTCCGATCCACCTCTCGGCTCAACTCCGATCCGCCAAGCCAAGCACCTGGCACCTACCTACCTGCACCTACCTGGTTCGGGTAGGCAGAGACTGGGATAGAGCCCGCCCGGTGCCAGCCACTTCGTTAAGGCAAGAGGCAATTCGGATAACCCCTTTGATGCTTTGAGTTACGCCTACCGTCCCCTGGCCTGAGGAAGAAATCTTGAGATTCCCTGCAAGATCTCCAGACTTTTTCCGTCCTTCTTCCCTATGGGAAGACGTCTACGCTATCTACCCCCCGAGGGGAGCGGTCTGGTCGAGGTCACCTGCCGGACCGTCCAAGGCCGCTTTCTCCTCACCCCCAGCACGGAGCTCAACGAGATCATTCTCGGCACCCTCGGTCGGGCTCAGGAGCTCTACCCGGTCGAAATCTGCGCCTTTGCCTTCGCAAGCAACCACTTTCACCTCCTGCTCCGCGTCGAGTCCACCTACCGGCTCGCGCAGTTCATGGGGCACTTCAACTCAAACCTCGCCCGGGAGGCCGGTCGCCTGGCCCACTGGCGCGAAAAGTTCTGGGGGCGCCGCTACCAGGCTATCCCGGTCAGCGAAGAGGAGGCCGCCCAGGTTGAGCGTCTCCGGTACATCCTGGCGCATGGCTGCAAGGAAGGGCTCGTCGCACGCCTGAGAGATTGGCCTGGCGTTTCCGCCGTCCGCGCCCTCCTGGAAGACGAGCCTCTCGAAGGCTACTGGTTCGATCGCAGCCGGGAACACGCCGACCGGCGCCGGGGCCTCGCTTTCGAACGGCTGAGCTATGCAACGCCGTACACGGTCCACCTCTCGCCGCTCCCCTGCTGGGAGCACCTGCCGAGTCAGGAGTACCAGCGGCGGATCGCGGAGCTCGTCGCCGACATCGAGAGTCAGGCCGCCCTCAGACGCCAGATCCACGATCGTCCCGCGAAAGGTCCGGAGAGCGTCTTGGCGCAAGAGCCTCACGGCGCACCGGAAACGCTCAAGAAGTCGCCCGCGCCGCTCTTCCACGCGGCGAGCCGGAGGGTTCGGCAGGAGTTCTATGAAGCCTACAAATATTTCGTGGCGACATTCCAGGACGCCGCCGCCAGGCTGCGGGCCGGCGAATCGGACGTCCTCTTCCCCGCGGGGTCTTTCCCTCCCGCCTTACCGTGGGTAAGCGCGTAGGGCAACTCAACCGCCCGACCGCCAACGCTCAGCCTCCGATACCTCTCGTGATCGAGGGGAAGGGAGGGGTCTACTCTCTGTCTGTCATCGAGCCGATCGCGCCATCTCCAGTCCCCCCGAGAGGTTCGACATCGGCCTCCTCAACCCGCTCCGCCGAAGAAATCAGGGGAAGGCAAGCGGCATGAGAGTCCGGAAGGCCATCGGCCGGCGCCTCCGGCGCCAAGAGGGTGGCACCTCTCGGAAGGGAGAGGTTTGCTCTCTGTGTGTCGTCGAGATGGTCGCGCCGACCCAGGGAGGCTCAGGAACGCTCGCTCTCGTCTCTTCAGCCCAAGAAAATGCGGACAGACAAGCCAACATCAAGGCTCAGGCAGAGGGCGATCGCCGCTGCCGTTGCCAAGCGCCGCCAAGAAGCTGCCCCTCTTCGCCATGAGGGTGGCACCTCTCGGATCGCGGAGATCGTCGCCGACATCGAGAGCCAGGCAGCCCTCAGACGCCAGATCCACGATCGTCCCGCGAAAGGTCCGGAGAGCGTCTTGGCGCAAGAGCCTCACAGCGCACCGGAAACGCTCAAGAAGTCTCCTGCGCCACTCTTCCACGCGGCGAGCCGGAGGGTCCGTCAGGAGTTTTATGAAGCCTATAAATATTTCGTGGCGGCCTTCCAGGACGCCGCCGCCAGGCTGCGGGCCGGCGAATCGGACGTCCTCTTCCCCGCGGGGTCCTTCCCTCCCGCCTCGCCGTGGGTGAGTGGATAGAGGCACACAGCCCCTGATCGCCATCGACCCGGCCGCCGGTACCTTTCGTGATCGAGGGGAAGGGAGAGGTTTGCTCTCTGTGTATGCTCAAGACGGCCGCGCCGACCCAGGGAGCCTCAGGAATGCTCGCGTTCGCCTTCTTCAGCCCAAGAAAATGCAGGCAGACAAGCCAACATCAAAGCTCAGGCAGAGGGCGATCGCCACCGCCGCTGCCAAGCGCCACCAAGCGCCGCCAAGAGGGTGGCACCTCTCGGAGCACCTCTCGGAAGCGCAGCACCTCTGGGTACCTTGCACCTCTCGGGCTAGCGCGGACCACGGAAACGTAGAATGGGCTCAATTGCGCGCTCCCAGGCGGAGAGATCCTCGTATGGCATCTCGAAGGAAGACGGGATGGGTTCCTTTTTTAGGTCGACCTGTTGCGTCTGTAGAAGAGTGCCGTCGTTGCCGTGTCGTTTGAAGGTCCCTTGGATCCTATCAGGACTCAGCTTGCCAGTGAATTCGTGCATCTCGTTTGATTGATTACCTTGCGAACGCAAACGAGCCCGAAAAGTTAACGAGCCGCTGGCAGGGTCAAGCTTTACCTCCTCAATTCTTCCAGTTGGCTCGTCTGCCTCGAGAACCGGATAGTCAAGAAGGCCCACAAGCCCGACTGCCGGATCGCGGTATAGCTCAAGTCTGTACCCCATCTCCTGCTGAGTAGCGCTGGGATCAAAATGGCCTTCTGAGGAGAATACTCCAACAAATGTAAACCATGGCGCGTCTCCCACCTGGAAGCCATAGTAGTGCTCGCTCGGTACTGTGCCGAGAAGGACATTTTCTTGAAACTCGATCCAGCCGTAGACACCGGGTTGCAGATGAAGCTTCCAGACCGTCAATTGCTCGACGCCAACTTTCTCGGCAGTGGCTTTGACAAGTCCGGCCGCATCCGTGTGCGCTGTATCGATGATCAACCCGGAACGGTTTGTTGCTTTCGCCAACTCCATGGGTCGCGAAACTGTATCAATGAACAAAGCGTCACCTTCTGGAAGCACGGCAGCAGAGCCCTTTTGAAGTAAGTACCTGGTCGAGCCGGGCAGGAAAGGCATAGGGTTACGAATCTCCTCTATGCGAAGGCGTGAGGTAGCTAATGGTACGAGTTTTTCCTTTCCAATGTAAAATATTCCTGATTCGGTAGGGCGCGGGTAGAGCATAATGTCGGAGGCAGGCAGAGATGTGGATTGCGCCACATTGTACGAAGAAGTCAGCGTTGTGTAGCCGTCGCGCTTGACCACAACCTTGAATTGCCCGGGGACAAATTGGACTGCGTACTTCCCGCGGCTATCGGTCACTGTCGAAAAGCTGGTGCCCTCAACCGTTACGGTCGCACCCGGAAGCGGATGGTGGAAGGCATCCACGACGGTCCCCGTTACAGCCGGCTTGCTGCAAGCCGTTAGTGGCAAGGATACGAGGAGAAGGTACGAAGAACGGAATGAACGGTCATGGAACATGTTTGTGTCCTCCTTCTGGCGGAAAGGTCTCCGATTCAAGGCTACTCATCAAGTGGAGCTTCCAGGGGGTGCTACCTATCGGGGGCGCGCTGCCACCGCCGGCAAACGTCGCCAATCGGCTGGCACTTCTCGGGCACCAGGAGGCTGGCACTTCGCCGGTCCGGCGCCTCCGCCGCCGCCAGACGGCTGGCACTTCTTGCTGCAGGATCCCCTCAGACCAGCATAGGATCTGCCCGCCCAGCGCTGCACTTGGCCACAACCGTCCAACTCATAGAACCCGTTCGGCGGGCCAGGAACCTAGTCGAGCCTGATGCACTCCTTGCATCGCGGTTTGCTACCCGTGCCGGAAACACGATGCTTGGCTTGGATGCGCTTCCCATCTTTGCAGTCGTCATGATCGTGGTGCACGTTCCTGTGTTCGGGCGGGTACTCTTCGGAATTCGTGTGGTACGCGGGCACTCTCGCCATTGGTGTTTCTCCCTTTATCTCAGCAGAACTCCAGGTCTGCCTGTGGAAGAGACCCGGAAACCAGGCCAAATGTTTAGCCGGCATCAGAAGTGTCCGCCAGGCGGGTCACCTTCCGAACTGGGTGGCACCTTTCGGCGCACCGGAAACGCTCAAGAAGTCCCCTGCGCCGCTCTTCCACGCGGCGAGCCGGAAGGTTCTGCAGGAGTTCTATGAAGCCTACAAATATTTCGTGGCGGCATTCCAGGACGCCGCCGCCAGGCTGCGGGCCGGCGAATCGGACGTCCTCTTCCCTGCGGGGTCCTTCCCTCCCGCCTCGCCGTGGGTGAGCGGATAGAGCTACACAGCCCCTGATCGCCATCGACCAGACCGCCGGTACCTTTCGTGATCGAGGGGAAGGGAGGGGTTTGCCCTCTGTGTGTCGTCGAGATGGCCGCGCCGACCCAGGGAGGCTCAGGAATGCTCGCGTTCGCCTCTTCAGCCCAAGAAAATGCGGGCAGCCAAGCCAAGATCAAGGCTAAGGCAGAGGGCGATCGCCGTCGCCGCTGCCAAGCGCCGCGAAGAGGGTGGCACCTATCGGGGTGAGCGGATAGAGCTACACAGCCCCTGATCGCCATCGACCAGACCGCCGGTACCTTTCGTGATCGAGGGGAAGGGAGGGGTTTGCCCTCTGTGTGTCGTCGAGATGGCCGCGCCGACCCAGGGAGGCTCAGAATGCTCTCGTTCGCCTCTTCAGCCCAAGAAAATGCGGGCAGGCCAGCCAACGTCCCGGCTCCGACAGAGAGGATCGCCGCGGCCGTTGCCAAGCGCCGCCTGGAGGCAGCTACTTCGCCGCCAATCGGGTGGCACCTCTAGGAGCGCCAAGGAAGACCACGCAAACGCCCGGAGAAGTTACACGCGGACAAAGGCTACGAGTCGAAGAAGAATAAAGCCGCGTTGCGCAAGCGAGGCATCACGCCGCGGATTGCCCGTAAGGGCGTCGAGTCGAAGGAGAAACTCGGCCGTCATCGCTGGGTTGTCGAGCGTACGCACTCCTGGCTGAATCGTCTCAGGAGGTTAAAGATTCGGTATGAGCGGCGGGCAGATATCCATGAAGCATTTCTCAAGATCGGCTGTGCGCTCATCTGCTCAAACTTCCTCGAACAGGCGTTTTGTTAGGCGCTCTTAGCATCCCCCATTTGGCGCCTTTCGGCCTGGGCACTGTCGAGTACTCATTTGCTATCGCAGCGTATCGAGCATATCAAGATTCATTGACGGGAGAACTTTCATGGTAATAGACGAGAAATCTGGCCAACTATTTACTCCTAGCCTTTTGTACCCCTCTATGACCGCAAGGCGCAACGCAGCCGCATCATTGATACCCACGACAGTAGCCATCTTTTGGAAATGCCTATGCTGGGCAGCTTTAATGAAGAATGGGAAACCCCGGCCGTACCGGGCATAGTACAAGGTTTGAGGAAACCATTGGACATCACAAGTTAATGCCATCATAAAGACAAGTAACTCGCCCTCGATAATTGCCGCGAAAGGAATATCCGCGCGATCTGCTTGTCGCTTAAATAGTTCAGCTGCGGCGCTGTAGAAACGTTTGCCTTCAGGTGCTAGCACAGCTTGAAGCGCCTGCGAAGAACTCCAGAAGCAATCGAACTTCGCAAATCTATCTTCGTTACTTCTCTCTGCGTCAGGCAGGAGGTAAGATGTAACAAAAATCTCGTGGAGAGTCGCGAATGCATTCGCCTTCAGTAATGCCGCAACCATATAAAGAAAAATTTCATATACACACAACGAAAGAGCGTCAAACCAAGCATTATCCACATCGACCGCCTGGGCCTTAAGTTCGTGCAATTTTTCCAGCAAATCCAAGAGGGCATCGTTAAATTTCTCGGAAGGGTCTGCGACCGCCTCAAGAAGTACCCAGTCGATAATATGGTTGCGAATATTTTTCAACCCCTCGTAATCTGCGAGTATTTTCTCGCCCACTGAGTTGATTTCAGGACCGTTCCTGAACCTGAGTGCGCCAGCGAACTCAACGCAAGCATTAATAAAATCTTGGCGATAGACATTCAGAGCTGGCTTCCCTAGCAGGATAGCCTGTTTCAATGCAGAGAGCTTAATCAGCGCCGGGCTTAATGGAGCGGAGTCGGCTTGAAGATAGGAAGGAGCTTTCCCAAGCGTTGGCTTCTCGTTAAGCGGCTTTCCGTAGAGAAACCTGATCAGGCGCTCCCAGTTCTTATTGGAAGCTTCTGGAGTGGAAAAGTCGATCCAAATTCTAGACTTCAAAAAGACAGGCAAGCAAGGCTCTCCGGCCGAATCAAATTCGCAGACGATAGGGACAAACTTAGATTGCTCTATTTTGTCGTAGATCTCTTTAGAGATAATCTGCGACTCCGTTCCGACGCCAGCTTTTCGGGCATCCGCCTTATCCGAATAGATTTTATCGGAGAATACGAGCACCTGAGTGATCGACGAATCGTTGACCATGCGCTCCATAAAGGCAAATTTGTCGTGCCCCTCCTTCAGATCGTATATGTCCATAACTACATCTACGCCATCAGCCATTAACTGTTCTGCCCATTGCCCAACGATTGCCTGATGCCCTAGCGAACTCCAGCTATACGAGATAAATACCTTCGGACTCATCAGGTCTCGGCCTTTCGAGAGAACTCTGCTTCAACCTCGGCAGCAGAGAATAGGAGATTGAGGCTCTGGCGTGTGTGCAACCGCGCTTGCCCCGGCGCCCCGAGCGTCCCAGTGTACCCTCGGCCTAATGTTCTACTTGAACTTCTTGAAGCAGAGATCTCCTCTGCCGCCCCACTTGTGCTATTCTAGCTCAATCAGGGAGGAACGTCCTCCCAACCCCCAAACGGGGCCGGCCCGAGTTACCAGCTCGAACCGACCCCTAACTCCGCAAGAGGAACGACTCATGCGAAGCTCCCACGATGTTACCAGTGTCCCTCCCGCCCCCCTCGACAACGCCTTCTCTCCCGCCTACCTGGCCCACCTGCGCGAGCAGGACGACTCGCTGACCGCCGCGGAGGCGGAGCTCTCCGGTCCCTGGAAGATCGAGCCGGTTCCCGGCAAGCCGGGGGCGGTCGCCGTGCTTCGGCAGTGGGAGGCGGTGGAGGCCGGCGATCCTCCCGTTGCCGTCCTTTGGCATGAGGAGACCGCGCGGCTCCTCTCCGTCCTCCTTCCGGTGATCGACCGCGAGCCGCTCTTCTATATCGAGGATGGGGCGGCTCCCGAGGGCTATCCCTTGGTCGCGGTCTATGGCGACCAGGGTCCTCAGGTGGCCGGGTGGCTCGATCGCGGGGAGCCGCGGTGGGCCGAGGGGCTCCATATCCTGGAGGCGATCGTTCGCTCGCCTCTCGCTCTTGCGACTCTGCTCGAAGCGGCCGGGCCGGGTGCCGAGGAACAGGTCGGGCGGATTCGCGCCCGGCGGCAGCGGGGGTAGGAGAGGTACGGCCGAGGTTTACGCCGGGCAGGCACGGGGGCTTTGCCCCTACCTGCCCGGCGGCGGCCGGATTTCCTCGGCTCGGACTTACACTATAAAAACCGGACTCAGCCGGCCTGAGGCACGATCTGGCGGTCATCGCCCGCAGTGCGGCGGTCGTCGCCCGTGCCCCTCCCGCCGTCGACCGCCGCACTCGGCAGACCTCTTCTTGGGCGCAGCCTCCCCCGTGCGACGTCGTTGCTTCCTCAGTACCTCGTGGATCGGGGCGATCTGGCGGCACCGTGCCTGGCTGTTCACCCGAGGCGAAAGAGGTTACGCTTGGTTGGTGGAGTTCGAATGGGACCCCAAGAAAGCCGCAGCGAACCTGCGCAAGCATAAAGTCTCCTTCGGCGAGGCAGCTTCAGTCTTGGGCGACTCCCACGGCACTACGTCTTAGATCCAGATCATTCAGCTGGCGAAGAACGCTACCTGACGATTGGGTTCTCCAAACGGATGCGACTGTTGATCGTAGCCCATACCGAACGCGACGATCGGATTCGGATCATCAGCGCTCGCGAGCTGACGCGCTCTGAAAGAGAAGCCTATGAAGAGAACAGCTAAGTCAGAGTCAGTGGACGATTTGCGCCCGGAGTACGACCTGCGCCAACTCCTTCCTGGAGGAGTCCGAGGCAAGTATGCCGAACGCTACCGGGCCGGCACCAACCTGGTACTGCTGGATCCCGACGTCGCCGAGGCCTTTCCCGACGCGGAAGCGGTGAATGGTGCCCTGCGTCTGGTCCTGCAGTTGACCAAGATCCCGACGGCCAAAAAGGTCTAGCCAGGTCGTTTCCAGCGGGACTTTCGCCATCCGGCAGGACGACTCGCGGACCGCCGCCGAGGCGGAGCTCTCCGGTCCCTGGAAGATTGAGCCGGTTCCCGGCAAGCCGGGGGCGGTCGCCGTTCTTCGGCATTGGGAGGCGGGGGGAGTCCGTTGGGTGGTGTGGGGAGGGTTTCCAGGGGCGAAAGTGAGCTCCGCGAGGCCTCGAAGCGGGGCCAAAAGGCCTCGAATGGTCTCCCATACACCTCCAACTGCTTCCCATACACCTCCAATTCGTTCCCGAGCACTTCTAATTGCTTCCCGAGCACCTCTAACTCGTTCCCGAGCACCTCGAATCGATTCCCGAGTGCCTCTACTTCAAATTGGAGCCTCTCGAACTCGGCCACAGAGCCTTGTTTTTGAATTCGAGGTGCATGTTTTTGAATTCGAGGTGTATCTTTGGGAATTTGAGGTCTTCAAAACGGAATTCGAGGCCTTCGGGTGGCGCTCGAGGGCCCGGCTCCGCCCGCGGAGCCGAAACCGAGGCTCCTCGCCCTCGCCCGCCCCTCCCCAACGGGCGTTCCCCGGGGGAGGGACCCCGCGTGCTATCATTCCCAAGCGGCAATCTGTCCCGCCGTAACCTTCAAGCCTTAAATTCGCGAGACGTAAGCGAAGGAGGAGCCCTTTGAGCCGCTTTCCGGGCGTTGATTTCATAGAGTTCGACGCGCTTTTGACCGAGGAAGAGCGCCTGGTGCGCGATACCGTGCGCACGTTCGTCGACGAGAAGGTGAAGCCGATCATCGAGGAGTGCCACCGGGAGGGGCGGACCCCGCTCGCCCTGGTCCCCGAGATGGGCGCGCTCAACCTCTTCGGCGCCAGCCTGACCGAGTACGGCCTCCCGGGCCTGGGCGGCGTCGCTTACGGCCTCATCATGCAGGAGCTGGAACGGGGGGACTCGGGGCTCCGGAGCTTCGTCTCCGTCCAGAGCTCGCTCGTCATGTATCCCATCTATGCCTTCGGCTCCAAGGAGCAGAAGGACCGCTGGATTCCGCGCATGGCGACCGGCGAGGCGATCGGCTGCTTCGGTCTGACCGAGCCCGATTTCGGCTCGAACCCCGGCGGCATGCGGACGACGGCCAAGAAGGTGGGGAACGACTGGGTTTTGAACGGCAGCAAGCAGTGGATCACCAACGGCACCTTGGCCGAGGTCGCCGTCGTCTGGGCGCAGACGGACGACGGGGTGCGCGGCTTCCTCGTCGAGAAGGGGACCCCGGGGTTCACCTCGGCCGACCAGCACGGCAAGTTCTCGCTCCGCGCCTCGACCACTTCGGAGCTCGGCTTCCACGACTGCCGCATCCCGGGGGAGAACCGGCTCCCCGGCACCACGGGCTTGAAGAGCGCCTTGATGTGCCTGAACCAGGCGCGCTACGGGATCGCCTGGGGCGGCCTAGGGACGGCGATGGAGTGCTACCACACGGCTTTGACCTACGCCAAGGAGCGGATCCAGTTCGGCGGCCAGCCGATCGCCGCCCATCAGCTGGTGCAGGAGAAGCTGGTGTGGATGATCTCGGAGATCACCAAGGGCCAGCTCCTCGCCTACCAGATGGGGAAGCTCAAGGACTCCGGACGCTTGAAGCACCAGCACATCTCGCTCGGCAAGCGGAACAACATCTGGGTCGCCCGGGAGTGCGCCAAGCTCGCCCGCGAGATCCTCGGCGCCAACGGGATCGTCGACGACTATCCGGTCATCCGCCATATGCTGAACATCGAGTCGGTCTTCACGTATGAGGGGACGCATGACATCCACGGGCTCATCATCGGCGAGTCGATCACCGGCATCCCCGCCTTCGAGCCCCCGGCCCGGCCGGTCAAACCCGCTAAACCCGCCGCAGCCCAGCCGGCGAAAACGGAGACGGAAACGGTGAGGAGCGCGCGTTGAGGACTCTCGACAGCAACTTGGAGCAGGATTTCATCCGGGTCACCGAGGTCGCGGCCATCGCCTCGGCGAAGACCATGGGCTTCGGCGACCGCCGGCACTCGGACCAGGTCGCCGTCGAGGCCATGCGGCGCGAGATGGACAACCTGGACATGGACGGCCGGGTGGTGATCGGCGAGGGGGAGCGCGACAAGGCGCCGATGCTCTATGTCGGCGAGCCGCTGGGACGCCTGCGCGGCCAGGACGGGGCGGTCGCGGTCGACATCGCCGTCGATCCCCTGGAGGGGACGAACCTCTGCGCCACCGGCTCCCCGGACGCCATCACCGTCCTCGCGGCGGCCGAGCGCGGCGGGCTTCTCCATGCTCCCGACATCTATATGGAGAAGATCGTCGTCGGCCCCACCGCCCGCGGCTCGATCCACATCGACGCTCCGGTGGCCGAAAACCTGCGGAACATCGCCGCCGCCTTCGGGCGCAAGGTGAGCGACCTGACCGTCGTCGTCCTCGACCGCGACCGCCATGCCCAGCTGATCGCCGACATCCGCGCCTCCGGGGCGCGCATCCGGCTGATCGGCGACGGCGACCTCTCGGCCGGCATCGCGGCGGCGGTCCGCGGCACCGGGGTGCATGCGGTGATGGGGATCGGCGGCGCTCCCGAGGGGGTGATCACGGCGGCGGCCATGCGCTGCCTGGGCGGCGAGATCCAGGCGCGCCTCAAAGCCCTCTCCGACGACCAGCAGGAGCGGGCGGATGCGGTGGGGATCAAGGATTTGAACCGGATCTACAAGACCGAGGGCCTGGCGCCCGGTGAGCAGATCCTCTTCAGCTCGACCGGCGTCACCGATGGCGAGCTCTTGAAGGGGGTCCGCTTCTTCGGCGGCGGCTCGCGCACCTCGACCCTCTTCATGTCCTTGTCGAGAAAGCTCATCCGCTTCGTGGACACCATCCACCGCGACCAGGTGACGACGCCGGTCCGGTTCCTGTAGTCATCGATCGAGAAGAACGTTGCCCTCACCCGCACGGGCGGGAGAGGACAGGCGAGGCAGCAGCCCATGATCAAGCCGGACCACTGGATCCGCCAATGGGGACGAGACGGCGGCGTCTCCCCCTTCGAGGAGTCGCAGGTGAACGCCGCGAGCTACGACGTGCGGGTTTCAGACCACTGGATCTGCCCGACCCGCGATCCGGAGGAGTTCCGCGCCCCCGACATCAAGCTCTTCCCGGGGGAGGTGGTGCTCGCCTCGACGATCGAGCAGGTGAAGATCCCGCGCACCGTCGCCTGCGACCTGAAGCTCAAGTCGACCCTCGGCCGGCTGTGGATCAACCACTCGCTCGCCGGCTGGTGCGACCCCGGCTTTGAGGGAGATATCACGCTGGAGCTTCAGAACTTAGGGCCGGCGCCGTTCGTACTTACGGCGGGCAGGCGAATTGCACAGCTGATCTTCATCGCTATGGAGTCCGAGCCGGAGGTCGCCTATGGCGAGCCCGGCTCGACTTCCCACTACCAGGGGCAGAGGGGGACGACGCCTGCCCGCAAGTAGAAGGGGTCCGGCATGCAGATCGCGCCTGTTTCGACCGTCAACCGCGTCAGCTATGCAGAGCGCACTATAATCGGGACCTCGGTCACCATGGGCATCGTTGGGAACCTCAAAACGATGCAGCTCGAAGAGCTGCTTCAATGGCTCTCGCAGAGCAAGAAGAACGGTACCTTGCAGATCAACAACGGCAAGGTCGAGAAGAAGATTTTCTTCAAGGAGGGGCGGATCATCTCGTCCTCCTCCACCAGCCCCGAGGAGTACCTGGGCCACTTCCTGGTGAGCCACGGGCTGATCAACGAGCAGGAGCTGACCAAGGCGATCGAGCTCCAGGAGCAGACCCACATGCTCCTCGGGAAGATCCTCGTGACGACCGGCGCCATCGAGGAGAAGGCGCTCCACCGCCTCCTGCGCCTCAAAGCCGAGGAGAGCATCTACAACATCTTCTCCTGGGGCGAGGGGGAGTTCCGCTTCCTCGACGACAGCCTCCCCGAGAGCGCTCTCGTGCCGATGAACCTGGACGTCACGGCGATCGTGCTCGAAGGGGTGCAGCGGGTCGACGAGTGGCGGCGCATCCGCAAGGTCATCCCGAGCTCGGAGGCGATCCCGGTGGCGGTCACCGAGCTCGACGGCGCGGAGATCGATCCCGGGGCGCGGCAGATCCTCGAGCTGATCAACGACGAGCGGACGGTCGAGGAGATCCAGCTCCAGACCCACTCCTCCGAGTACCACGTCTGCCGGGTGCTCTTCGAGCAGTACCAGCAGGGGCGCCTCAAGATCATCAAGCCGCGCTGGAAGACGCCGCGGGCGGAGGTCGCCCTCGCGGCTACCCCGACCGCCGGGGCGGCTCATGCCGCCGTCGTAAGCAGCGCGCCGATCGGCGCTCCTTCTCTCTTAAAGTCCTCCCACGGCTACATGGCGCAGCGCAACTACGAGCAGGCCCTCCGCCACCTCCGCGCCGCCAAGAGCCTGGAGCCGGAGAGCAAAGAGGTGCAGGAGGCGATGCAGAAGGGGGAAAAGACGATGCGCGAGGAGCTGGAGCGCGCCGGGGTCACCCTGACCTCCATCCCCAAGCTCGCCATCAGCATGGACCAGCTGACGACGGTGAAGATCTCTCCCCAGGAGGGCTTCATGCTGACCCGGATCAACGGCAGCTACGACATCCAGTCGATCGTCAAGATCACCCCCATGCCCCAGCTCGACGCCCTCCTCGTCTTCTGGAAGCTCCACCAGGCCGGGCACATCCGGTTGGAAGTGAAGAAGAAGTAGGGCCGCGCTCTAACTCCAGCTCAAGCCAGACGCGGCCGGGAGACGTGCGGGTTGCCGCGGACGGCGAAACGCAGCGGCCAGGCGGCCGCCTCTCCCGCGTAGTCGACCCCCACCCGGGGACCCCGCGCCACGGCCTCTTCCGGAACCGGCACGCCGTGGGTGATCCGCAGGGGGCCGCGGTTCAGGCGGACGCCGTCGAACGCGCGGTCGATCGCGAGCGCCTGGCAGAGCTTGCCGGGGCCGCCGGCGAGGTCGCCGGGCTTCGGGTGCCGGAGCTGCCGGGTGAAGCCCCGGCTCGCCGCCATCTCGGCGAGCCCTTCGACCGGCGCTCCGGCCCTGAGGAGCACCGCGCTCCCCACTCCCGCCTCGCCGGTCACGGCATTCATGCAGAAGTGCATGCCATAGATGAAGTAGACGTAGGCGTGGCCGCCGGGAAGATAGAGGCTTTCGTTGCGCGCCGTGCGCCTCCCGCCGGCGGCGTGGCTGGCACGGTCGGGCGCTCCCAGGTAGGCTTCGGTCTCGACCAGCAGGGCGACCCGCCGCACGCCGTCCACCTCGTGGACCAGGTAGCGCCCGAGGAGATCGCGGGCGACCTCTTCGGCCGGTCGGCGGTAGAAGAGGAGAGGGAGGGGGCGGAAGGGGTTCATGGGCCGAGGGTCATCCCTCATGGAGGACGTTCGCCGGGTCGGTCCGCGAGGCGTCGAGCGCCGGGAGCAGGCAGGCGAGAGCGGCGATCCCGGCGAGGACCAGAGCGACCCCGGCGATCGAGACGACCGTCGCCTGGCGGGGAAAGACCTTCTTCATCAGGCAACGGTGCACCTCCGGGTCGCGGTCCGCGCAGCAGTCTTCGACGACGAGGATGCGGTAGTCCGCGTCGGCTCTTTGGCGCCGAGAACCATCTGGAGCTCGGTGCCGCTGAAGGCCCCCACCCGGTGCTTGACGATCACCACCTCGTCCGGCCGCGCCGCCACCGCCCCATGGATCTCCCCCCCGGGGTCGCCGGGCAGGAACCGGCCGGCCGGGTCGAGGGCACTGAACGCGGCGTTGCGCCGGCTGACCTCCGGATAACCGGGCCGGAAGCCCACCTTGACGTGGAGGACGGGAACCCCCGTCTCGCGCGCCCTGGCGACGACCGACGCCGCCCGCGCCAGGAACGGCTCCGGCTCCCCGATGTACCCCGACACGATCGACACCATGAAATCCATGGCGAGAACGGCGGTGTGCTGGCGATCGATTGCGAGCTTCCCGGCCATGGGGACGAGCTTATGGGGAACCTCCGTGGCTGGCAAGCGTTCCGGACACGAAGGCCGGAGTTCTTGTATAGACTTCCGCCGCGGCCTAGAAATCCTATCCTCAAGGAGACCCCATGGCGATCCCCGTATCCACTCCCTCGCTCTTCCGCGTCCAGGCGAAAGGCGGCAAGTTCCTCGGCGACGACATCGGCGGCGCGGAGCTCACGGTCCGCAACGCCCGCACCGGCCAGTGGCTGGCCGGCGGCCGGGTCCAGGGGGACTCCGGCACTCTGTCGGCGTCCTATGCCCCGACCGCCTCCCCTGCGGTGATCGTCGCTCCGCCGTCGACGCTCTATTGGCTGGTGCCGGGCCTCGCGACCTCGAAGCTCTACCTCGACCTCCCGCTCACCGCCCCCACGCTCTTGGAAATCGAAGCCTACGGCCCGTTGGGCGGTCTCCAGTCGGCGCAGAAGGTGGTGACGCACCTCTGGGCCCTCCCGCGGCCGCTGGCCCTCCCCCCGGTCCTCATCGAGCTCCCCGGCCTCCTCGTCCAGGTTCTGGCGCCGGCCACCCACCAGGAGTATCCCAAGGTTCCCCAGGACGTCACCTTCTCGATCAACGTCACGATGATGTGCGGCTGTCCGATCGGCAACAATCCCTACTGGCTCCCCTCCGATTTCCTCGTGTCGGCCACCGTCACCCTGCTCGAATCGCGGCTGGCCCCGGCCTTCGTACCTTTAAGTTGGCAGGGGTCGCCCAGCCTCTTCGGGGGCACCTACAAAATCCAGACCGCGGGCTACTACCAGGCGGACGTCACCGCCGTACAGCAGAGCACCGGCAACATCGGCACGGCGACCGTGACCTTCTTCATCACGCCGTAAGCTCGACAGCCCCGTCCCCGAAGCGTTCGTTTTACGCAAACGTATGCTCTTGCATGAATTCGCGTCGGTACTCAATCGGCATACGAAAGTAATTTCTCGGTAATTTCTGGCAACGAAAATGCCCGGGGGCGCACCTTACATAGCAGAAGCCCCTGAAAGGAGCCTGATATGAAGAAGAAAGAATTGCCGCGCCTGACACTCAATCGCGAAACCCTCCTCAAGCTGGATTCATCCCTCCTCACCGTCCCCGTGGGAGGCGATGGGCCGCCCTCGTCCCAGATCTGCTGCCCGAATCCGCACTAGCCAGGATGCACGGCTCGATATAAAGAAGTCGTAAAGGAGATTGTGATGAAGAAAAAGGAGCTGCCACGGCTCATCCTCCATCGGGAAACGATCCAGCGCCTCGACCCCCAGGTTCTTCAGGAGGCGAAGGGCGACGGAACTCCGCCGTCGTCTCAGATCTGTTGCCCAACGGCCGCGGGCTGCTGACCGATTCCAGGCTTCTCGTCCGGTACCGCTCTGTTCTGTCTTTTCATCCAGAGTGAAGCCCGGAGGCTCGCTCCGCTACAATCGGCGATCATGTGCGCCCGCGGAGCCCGCCTCGAAGCCCGTGTCCGCCGTCGGAGCGTTGGCGCTTCCGAGCCGACGTCCTCCTCTCCCTCCTCGGCGTTCGATCTCGAGGACGAGGGGGGCCCTCTCCGGGGACGGCGACAGGGTCTCGACCGCGGTCTGCTTCGCAAGCTGCGCGGCGGCGCTCTGCGTCCTACCGCGACCCTCGACCTCCATGGCCGCCGCGCCGACGAGGCCCGCGGCCTCCTCGCGCGGTTCCTCGAGCGCGAGAGAGCCCAGGGTCACCGCGTCGTCCTCGTCATCTGCGGCCGCGGCACCCACTCCCCGGGAGGCGCCGGGGTCCTCCGCAGCGAAATCGGCAGCTGGCTCTCCTCCGGTCCCGCAAGCCTCCACGTCCTCGGCTTCACCTCCGCCCGGCCCGAAGAGGGCGGGGACGGTGCGGTCTACGTGCTGCTGCGCAGCGGCTAGAGCCCCGCTCGCGGCGAGCCCGGAGAGTGTCGGCCGAATGCCGCCGATATCGCCGAATATCGCCGATGCCGCCGAATGCCGCCGAATGCCGCCGATACCGCCGACAGTCTCCGACGTCGTTCGACACTCCGCCGACATTCCGCGACACGGAAGCCCTGCCCTCGTCCCCGGGGAAAAACCCCTTTGCCGGGAAGGCACGCCCCTTGCTCTAGGAAGATTTCCAAGCGACAAGGAGGCAAAACATGGCAGACGCGAAGTGGTCGGACGATCTCTTTCTGGATGGACTGCGTCAAAACGGCGATCCTCACGCGGACGAAGCGGTGGCCCAGCTGATCCGGGATGGTGGAGTGAAGGCCACCGGATATCTCTTCCATTCGATGCGGGCGAATGACGATCCGATTCCGGACGACGCACCCGCTCCCCTCAAGGCGTTCCTCGCCGCCACCGGCGAGTTGCCGCCCGACGTCGACCTCGGCCGGTTGCAGCGGGGCGGCCAGGTCTTCCTGCGGCACGCCTTCTCCGCGACCCTCGTGTTCCTCGGCTCGAGCCTGCCGCGGGGCTACGCGGCCCCCTGCCTGTGCGAGATCCTGTCGATCTCCCGCGACCTGCAGCGGCACCCCTTCGATCGCCTGATGGGGGTGGTCCAGATGCTCGTCAACGTCTCGAACGGCAAGGCGTTCGAGCCCCAGGGGCGGGCCATCTTAACCGCTCAGAAGCTGCGGCTCCTCCACGCCGGAGTCCGCACCCTGGTCCCCCACTACCGGCCGAGCTATAGCGAGAAATTCGGCGTCCCGGTCAACCACGAGGACATGCTCGCCACCATCATGGGTTTCTCCTATCTTCTGATCGACGGTCTCCGCCGTATGAAGCTCGGCCTCACCGCCGAGCACGAGGAGGATCTCTATTACCTCTGGCGGATCTTCGCCCAGTTGATGGGCATCCATCCGCCGGGCCATCCGGAGGACGACAGCCTGATCCCCGGAACCGTCGCCGACGCGGCGGCGTTCTATGCCTCCTTCGTCCGCCGCAGCAACACCGAGCTCGCGGAGAACCGCTACGGCCAGGTGCTGACGCAGGACAACCTCGACATGATGGAGAGCCTCCTGCCGCCGCTTCTCAAGCGGCTCGGGCTCCGCTTCGTGCCGCAGCTCTGCATGACCGAGCTGATGACCGCAAAGGAGCTCGCGCGGATCGGCTTCAAGCCGCTCGTCGGCCACCGGATCTTAAAGGCGCTCGCCACCGCCGCCCTGTGGACGGTCCAGGGGGGCATGGACGTCCTCCCCTTCTCCGCTCGCCTGGCACGGCAGCTCTTCAAGGGGATGATCGACGGCGATCGCGAGGGCGAGGTGACTTTCGCGGTTCCGTTCACGCTGCTCAGCCTGCGCGGCGCGACTTTGGAGTAGAGGAGAATCGGAGAAACGCTCTTTTCCAAGGAGGGTACTGAAATGTTCAAGTATGGGTGGATCAATCTGGTCGACTACACTCCCCTCGAGCTTTCCTGCTACGGCCTCGGCTGTCTGCTCTGGGTGTTCGCCTATGTGATCTACATCCGCAACGCCCACCGACTGAAATACATCGAGATGCCCGTCTTCGCGGGTTGCTGCGACGTCGGTTGGGAGTTCACCTGGAGCTTCCTCAAGCAGAACAACCTGGGGTTCTTGTTCCAGGCGCCGAACTACATCTGGTTTGCCCTGGACGCGGGCTTCATTTTCACCTTCGGGGTCCTGCGCTACGGCAACAAACAATTGACCAACCCCGAGCTCCGGAGGCGTGCCCTTTTCATCCCCGGCTGCCTTCTGATCGCCGCATTCTCGGCTACCGCAACCTACTTCCTCGCTCGGCAACATATGGACAACGCCGTCGGCGGGAGAGCCGCCTATCTGATCCAGCTGACGATCTCATTTCTGTATGTCCCGCTGATGTTGCGCCAGAAAAACCTGACCTGCTTCTCGTACGCCGCGAGCTGGCTCCGTTCCCTGGGCTCCGCGCTGGTCGTCGTCTTTTTCTACCTCCACTATCCGGAGGATCATTTCCTGCAGACGATCGGAACGGTCTCGGCCGTCGTCGACGGCAGCTTTCTCTACCTCTATGCGCGGAAGCGCGCCGCACTGGCGGGAGCGCCGGTCAGGGAGCAAGAGCCGCAAGCAGTGTTCGGGCTGCAACCAGATCTGGTGTAGCGAAGCCTTCGGTGAACGAGTCGTAGACACCCGAGAGGAGCTCTCGGGCCTGGCGGGCTCGCCCCTGGCTCTGCCAGAGCCGGCTCCAGGCGAGGGCTGCCCGGAGCTCCAGAATCTTCGCCTGGGACTCGCGGGCGACTAAGAGCGCCTGCTCAAAGGCGCTCTCCGCCCGCGCGGGATCCTGCCGCTCCAGCAGCAGACCCTCAAGCCTGTGGAGATCCGCCACACAATACCGCTCGCCGGTCCGCTCGACGAGCTCCCACGCTTCGGCGAGAACCTCCCGCGCCATCTCGGGCCGGTCGTGCTCGATGCAGAATTGAACGACCCAGGCGAGGTACCGGGTGTTCTGCAGGGAGCTGCCATAGCTCTCCCGCATGATCCGGATCGCCTCCCTCGCCTCCTCTGCCGCCGACCCGAGATTGCCCTCGGTTCTCGCCAAGGCATACGTGAGATTGCAGTGGACAGACCAGTATTGAAAGGAATTTTCCCGGCTGAGTGCAGCCAGCTCGTCGGCCAGGGCGACCGCGGTCTCATGGTCCCACATCGCGGTGGCGAGGATCATGCGGATGACCAGCGCCACCGCCTGGGAAACCGGAGAGAGCCCTCGGCTCAAGGCGATCGCCTCATTGCATTTGAGGCGCCCGAGGTCGGGGAAACCGGTCAGCCACAGCACGTCGCCGAGCGAGCCGAGCGCGGCGATTCCGACGTCAAAAGAGATCACCGAATCGCCGCCAAAGCCGGGGGTTGGACAGCTCGCAAGCAGGCGCTCGAAACCGGTCCGGGACGCGGCCAGGTTGCCGAGAAACTGGTCGGCGGAGGATTGCGCATAGAGGCCTAGGTGGAGGGATTCCGCGCCCCCCTTCTCCTCGCCCAGCTGGTAGCGATCGCGGCCCAGGTCCCGTGCCAGGCGCAGCCTGCCTCGGCTCACGTAGAGTGTCCACAGACCGAAGAAGATGCTGAGCGAAATGTCGCCGGGGCGCCCACCGAGGGAGGTGATGCGCTCGTAGACCGCTTCCAGCTGAGGCGAAGCGTAGCCGTGGAGGACTCCGAGGGAGATCCCGAGGGCACTCTGGAGGGAGAGCTCGCGACTCTCGCTCTCCTCTCCCGGCGGGAGGCTCCCGACCGCGAGGATACCCTGCCTCAGATGCTCGACCGCTTCGGTGTGCGCGAAGCGAGCCACCGCTTGCCGGGCGGCGAGGAGCCAGAAGGCGCTCGCCGGCTCGAACCTCTCGGCGGCCATGAAGTGACGGGCGATCAGCTCCGGTTGGACCCCTTCCGCCAGGTGCTCCGCCAAGGCCTCCGCGATCCGCAGGTGCAGTTGCTGGCGTTCGCGCTTGAGGAGCGAATCGTAGGCCGCATCCTGGACCAGGGCATGCTTGAACAGGTAGCTCGTCTTCGCGCCGAGACCCCGGCGGTGGACGAGCCCCGCCTGGACCAGGCGGCGGAGCTCGCGCTGGAGGGTCGCCTCGTCGTGGGGCGAGACGGCCGCCAGCCACTCGAGCGAGAAGGCGCGGCCGATCACCGAGGCGATCTGGGCGACCTCCTTGGCCGTTCCCAGGCGGTCGAGACGGGCGGTGAGCGATTCGCGGAGCGTGGCGGGGAGCTCCCGCCCCTCGCCCGAATCGCCGGCTTCGAGGACGGACCGGGTCAGCTCCTCGACGAAGAGGGGCACGCCGTCGGTGCGGGCGACGATCTGGCGGCGGATCGAAGGCGACAGGGAGCGCTCCCCCGCCACCCGATCGATCAGCGTCTCGGCCTCGGTGCCGGTGAGCGGCTCCAGGGTGATCTGCGTCAGCGAGTCGCTCGGCGCCCAGAGCACCTCCGTGGTGTGCGGGCGCAGGGTGAGGACGAGGAAGAGCGGCACGGTCATCGCCTGCGACACGAGCCGGTCGAGCCAGGCGAGAGTGGTCGGGTCGAGCCAGTGGAGGTCTTCGATCGCGAGGACCAGGGGCAGGCGCTCCGCCAGCTGCAGCACCAGGGAAACGAGGGATTCGAGCGTCCTCTCCCGCTGCCGGTCCGGCGGGAGCTCGGGAACGACCGGCCCCTCTCCCAGGGACAGGCCGAGCAGAGCGGCGAAGACGGGCAGGCTCTCCGCGAGGGAGAGATCTTGCAGAAACGCCGCCAGCCGGTCGGGATTCGAGTCGGTGTCCGGAAGGGCGGCGGCCCGCCGCAGGAGGCCGACCACCGGGTAGAGCGGCGAGTCCTGCGCGTAGGCCGAGCCGTAGCAGGACAGCCACTCGGCCCCCTCGCTCTCCAGAGTCCGCCGCAGCTCGTAGAGGAGGCGCGACTTGCCGATCCCGGCCTCGCCGCAGAGGAGAACCACCTGGCCGGTGCCCTCGCGAGCGAGATGCCAGCGGTTGAGGAGCAGATCCAGGTCCCGGCGGCGCCCCACCAGGGGGAGGGTCCGTTCGGCGCTCTCCTCGGACCTTTCGAGGAGGCCGAGCAGCCGGCAGGGCAGGAAAGGCTCGGCGAGCCCCGCCAGCCGGACCGGCGGCAGGGCCTCTAAAGAGAAGCCCTTGTGGATCAGGGGACAGGTGGCAGGGCTCACCACGATGCCGCCCGGCGCGGCCAGATCCTGCACCGCGATCGCGAGGTCTAAGGTATCCCCCAAGGTCACCTGGGAACCGGGGGCGGAGACCGCGACGATCGCCGGGCCGGTGTGGATCCCCACCCGCAGAGCCGGCCGGCCGGCCGCGCCACCGGCCTCGATCCGCGCGATTTCGCTCACCAGGTCCAGAGCCGCGAGGACCGCCCGACGCGCGTCGTCCTCATGGGCCAGGGGATAGCCGAAGTAGAGGAGGATCCGGTAGCCGAGGACGTTGCCGAGAGAGCCTCCGTGGCGGTCCGCCACGGACTGGGCGGCGGCGCGGGTCAAAAGCATCCATTCATAGAGGATCTCGGGGTCGGGCTTGCGCGCCGCGGTGGCGGCCGCTCCCATCTCCACCAGCTCACAGCAGACGACCGTCATCTGCCGGCGCTCGCTCCGGCGGCGGGGAGAATCGGGAGAGGGAGAGTCGGCGTTCGCCGCGGTCGCCGCGGGCGCCGGCCCGGGCGCTCGCCGAGCCCTCCCTTCCACCAGGGTGCTCTCCCCGCCGGGCTCCGGTTCCCAGACCGGCGGCGGGCTCGCCGCCCTCTCCCGGCCGGACGCCGCGGCGAGGAGCTCTTCGATCCGCGCCAGGGATGCGGCGATCTCGGAGGCGCTCTGCGGCCGGCGGCGGGGTTCTTTGTGCAGAGCCCGATCGATCAGCTTCGAGAGCTCCGGCGGCACTCCTTCCTGGAGCTGATCCGCCGGCAGGTGCTTCAGGTTGCAGATGCGGGCCAGGGTCTCGCTCGGCGTGGCGCCGCGAAAGGGATGGACCCGGGCGGTCATCTCATAGAGGAGAGAACCGAGGGAGAAGATGTCCGAGCGGTGGTCGACCGCCAGCCCCTGGATCTGCTCCGGAGACATCGCATGGTAGGTGCCGAGGAGGAGGCCGGGCCCGGAGAGCGGCGATTCGGCGGCGGATTCGCCGACGATCTTGGCCAGCCCGAAGTCGAGGATCTTGGCGTGCCCGGAAGCCGTGACCATCACGTTGCTGGCCTTGAGGTCTCGATGGATGACCCGATGACGGTGCGCCTCGGCGAGGCCCTCGGCGATCTCGCGGCCCAGCCGGACGAGCTCGGCGAGGCTCAGGCTCGCCTCGCTCATCTTCCGCGCCAGGGTCTCCCCCTCCACCAGCTCCATGACCAGCCAGTCGCCCTCCGCGGTCTCGACGATCTCGTAGATGTGGACGATGGCCGGATGGCTCAAGCGGGCAGCGGCCTGCGCCTCCCGGCGGAACCGGCGGACGGCCGCGGGATCGTCCCGGTTGGCGAGGAGCTGTTTGATCGCCAACGGCCGCTGGAGCACCTCGTCGAAAGCGCGATAGACGACGCCCATACCGCCCGAGCCCAGCTTCCGCTCGATCCGATAACTGCCGATCTTCGCCGGAAGATCGGTACCTTCGCGAGGCTTTGTTGGTTGCACGAATTCGTATCCTACCGCAGGCGGTCCGCCCCTCCAACAGGTCTCGCGATAGAATTTCCTAGAGCTATAAGCGAAATCGAGATTTCACTCCGTGCTTTGCAAGGAAATTCAAACCTGCGAATCGAGCCCGGAGACGATCGCTTCCGGGGCGCGCCGGGCGAGCGCCAAAAGCGAGGTGCCGGCGGGCACCCGGCACCGGTGGGCGACGAGCGGGCGCTCCCAGGCGAGGAGGCGGGTCAAGAGGGCGTTGATCGGGGCGGGCGGCGGCAGGAGGTCGGCGAGCGCCTTTTCGGCCCCCGGCCGGCTCGACCTCCGGGCCAGACGGACGGCGAGCGGCGCGACGAAGCGATCCAAGAGGAGGAGCGGCAGCATGCCGGAGAGGATCGGGGTCAGATATTCGACCACGAAGCCAGCCGCCCGGAGCTTCGACGTAAGCTCGCGCGGCCGGTAGCGCCGTCGGTGGCATTGGGCGACGTCGTAGTAGCTCCACAGCGCCGGCCAGGCGGGGACGGTCAAGAGGAGACGGCCGCCGGGGGCGAGGAGGCCGTAGAGATCGCGGAGCACCTCCTCGTCCGCCGTCAGGTGCTCCAGGACGTCGAACAGGCAGAGGAGCCCAGCCGGCCGGAACGGCGAACGCTGGAGGTCCCCCTGCACCAGGTGGACGGAGTGCCGAGCGCGGGCGAGGGCCAGCCCTTCGAGAAAGAGGTCGAGCCCGACCACCCGCTCCGGCCCGCAGATCTCCGCCAGCAGCCCGAGCATCCCGCCGGTGCCGCAGCCGATCTCCAGGACCGGCGCGCCGGGAGGGAGCTCCGCCACCGCCTGGGCGAGGAGCGGCGCGACGATCCGGCGTCGCGAAGCGAACCAGAAGTGCGTCTCCTCGACCGCCGCGAAACGGGCGAAGAAGCGGGCGTCGTAGCCGCTCCAGGGGCTCTCCTGCAGGGCGTCCATTGGACGTAAAGATACCGTAATTGCTGGAAGAGACCCAGGGCGAGGGCTGCACGAGAAGGGGCCACGGCGAGGCAGCACTTTGGTTTGAGGTAAAATGCTTCGGACGACCGTGGAACCCCCTCTCTCCACTCTCATCCTCGAAGCCGATCGCGGCGACGGCCCGGCCTCCGAGGCCCTTTTCTCGGCCCTCTACCGGGAGCTTCGCGGGCTCGCCCGCCGCGAGCTCGCCCGCGTCGGTCCGGGCGCCGCGCTCGGCGTCACGAGCCTCCTCCACGAGGCCTATCTGGACATCGCGCAGCGCGAGGGCGTCGCCTTCCCGGATCGCGCCCGGTTCCTCGGCTACGCGGCGCGGGTCATGCGCGGCCTGATCATCGACGGCCTCCGCCGCCGGCAGGCCCGGAAGCGCGGCGGCGGCTTCGAGATCACCTCGATCGACGGCAAGGACGTGGGCGATGGCGGCCCGCCGAGCGATGCCGACGAGATCGAGCGGCTCGGCCGGGCGCTCGAAGAGCTCGCCGCGGTCGAGCCCGAGCTCGCCCACGTCGTCGATCTCAAGTTCTTCTGCGGCTTCACCTTCTCCGAGATCGCGAAGCTCCGGGGCTTAAGCGAGCGCACGGTGCAGCGGCAGTGGGACAAGGCGCGGATCTATCTTCGCCATACGCTCCGCACCGAGATCCCCGAGTGAAAAGCGAGCGCTGGCGGCTCTTGAGCCCCCATCTCGACCAGGTGCTCGATCTGCCGCCCGAGGAGCGGCAGCGCTACCTCGAAAACCTCGCGGGCGACGATCCGGAGCTCGCCGCGGACTTGGAGCTCCTCTTGGGCGAAGAGCGGGCTCTCCACGACGAGAACTATCTGGAGCACGACGCGCAGGACCTGCTCGCCGAGTCTCCCCTCGTGGGCCATGTCTTCGGCGCCTACAAGCTCATCGAGCCTTTGGGCGCCGGCGGGATGGGGAGCGTCTGGCTGGCGCGGAGAAACGACGGGCGCTTCGAGGGCACGGCGGCGGTCAAGCTCCTCTCCGCCGCGCTTCTGGGCGCCGAAGGGGCCGCCCGCTTCCGCCGCGAGGGGACGATCCTGGCGCGCTTGAAACACCCCCACATCGCCCAGCTGATCGATGCCGGCGTCTCCGAGATCGGTCAGCCCTACCTGGTGCTCGAATATGTCGAGGGCGAGCCGATCGATCGCTGGTGCGACCACCAGGCGCTGGACGTCGCCTCCCGCGTCCGGCTCTTTTTAGACGTGCTCGCCGCCGTGGCCTATGCCCACTCGCACCTGGTGATCCATCGCGACCTGAAGCCCTCGAACGTCATGGTGTCGATCGAGGGGCGGGTGAAGCTCCTCGACTTCGGTATCGCCAAGCTCCTCGTCGGGGACGGCGACGACGGCGCGCCGCCGACCCCGGTGACCCGGGAGGCGGGGAGCGCCTTCACGCCGGCCTTCGCCTCACCCGAGCAGATCCTCGGCGAGCGAGTGACGACGGCGACCGACGTCTACGCCCTGGGCGCCCTCCTCTATCTCCTCCTCGCCGGCCGCCACCCGGCCGGCCCTCCCGGCACCCCGGCGGCCGCCCTGCTCCGCGCGATTCTGGAGACCGACCCCGAGCGCCCGTCCGACGTCGTCGACGACCCGCGCCTGCGGCGCGAGCTCCGCGGCGACCTCGACACCATCGTCGCCAAAGCCTTGAAGAAGCGCCCCGAGGAGCGCTACGGGTCGGTCGCCGCGCTGGCCGAAGACCTGCGCCGCTACTTAGCCCAGGAGCCGATCCTCGCCCGCCCCGACTCCTGGACCTACCAGACGGGAAAGTTCGTGCGCCGCAACGCGCGGAGCCTGGCGGCCGCGGCCGCCGCGGTCCTTGTCCTCGTCGCGGTCGTGGCGTTTTACGGCAACCGGCTCGCCGACGAACGGGACCGGCAGCTCCGCGCGGCGCGGAAGGCGGAGGAGGCGAGCCAGTTCCTGACCAGCCTCTTGAACAGCACCGATCCCTTCGCGGCCGCCGACCGACGGGAGCCCACGGTGCAGAGCCTGCTCGACCGGGGCGCGGCCCGGGCGCAAAAAGATCTCGCGGCGCAGCCGGAGATCCAGCGCGACATGCTCACCCTCCTGGGCCGGATCTACGATCGACGCGGCGCCCACGAGCAGGCCCTGGCGCTCCTCCGCCAGGCCGTCGCCCTCGGCCGCCGGACCTTGGGCCCCAGCCGCGAGCTGGCCCAGAGCCTCAACGACCTGGGAGTCGCCCAAAGGGCGATGGCCGATTGGAACGCGGCTCGCGCCACCCTCGAAGAGGCGCTCTCGATGCGGCGGAAAGTTTTGGGCGAAGCCCACCCGGAGGTCGCCGTGACCGAGAGCGAGCTCGGTCGCGTGCTCTTGAACCAGCAGCACCTGGCCGAGGCGGAAGCGCACTTCCAGAAGGCCCTGGAGCTCCGCAGGAAGGTTCTGGGGCCGGCCGACCACGATACGGCGACGAGCATGAGCGATCTCGGGCAGCTGCTGCGGGAGAAGGGCGACCTGGCCGGCGCCGAGGCGCTGTTTCGGGAAACCCTCAAAGTGGACCGACTGACGCGCGGTCCCCTCCATCCGGACGTCGCCACCTCGCTCGCCCATGTGGCCCAGAGCGTCAGCGAGCGCGGCGATCCGGCGGCCGCCGAGCCGATGTTTCGCGAGGCGCTCTCGATCGGAGAGGCCAGCCTGGGCAGAGAGCACCCCGGGAACGCGCAACGCCTCGCCTTTCTGGCGAACGACCTGCGGCTTGAAGGCAAGCTCGCCGAGGCGGAGGTGCGAAGTGAAGAAGCCCTGGCGATCTCCCGGCCGGCCCTCGGCCGGGACCACCCGACCGTCGCCCGCCAGGAAGTGGACCTCGCGCGGATCTACCTGGACCAGGGTCGACCGGCCACCGCCAAATCGCTCCTCCTGCACGTGCTCGCGGTCCAGCAGAAGAGCTATGCCGCCGACGACTGGCGGCTCGGGGCCACGGAGAGCCTCTTAGGCGCGGCCTGCACGCGGCTCTCCCGCTTCGCCGAGGCCGAACCCTACCTGCTCCGCGCCTTCAAGCTCCTGCCGCTCCTCCCCGGCTCCCAGGCTCCCAAGTCGAGAGAAGCCCGCGACAACCTCTCCCGCCTGATCGCGCTCTACGAGGCCTGGGGACGGCCCGAAAAGGCGGCGCTCTACCGCTCGCTGCGACGGGGAGCCTCGCCTTTACTCGGATAGATCGTCGGATCGATCGGTTTTTTCCCTGACTTTCGAGGCCCTAGCCGGGCAGGTACGGGGACGCAGCCCCGACCTGCCCGGCGATCTGCCTTACTGGAAGGTGAGAGTGACGGTGTTGGCCGTGTGGCCGTCGGCCGTCAGCACGACGTTGACCTGCCCGGCGCCGACGAGGCTCCGCGACAGGGGGCCGGCGTTGACCTGGTCCTCGCCCACGAAGCTTCCCTGGGCACCGGCGTAGAGGAGGGCGGGCGACGTGCTCCCCACCTGCACGCTGACCGCCGAGAGGGCGCTCCTAAAGCGGATGCCGGTGCCGTAGAGGATCAGGTAGAGAGTGTCGGTCGACGCTCCGAAGCTGATCGGAATGGCGTCCCAATGACCGGTTCCCGAATTGAACTGCGCCACCGCCTCATAGGTCTGCGTGCCGTCCGCCTTCACCCGCAGGATGTTGGCGGCGGCGACCCCGGACCCCGAGCTGTCGGCGGTGAACATCCCGGGGGCCACCGAGGCGATCTGCGGGTGGCCGGTCGAGACGACACCGCTGCCGTTGGTGACCGTCACCGTGGCGGTGCCGTTCGCGGTTCCCGTGGGCATCTGGTAGTTCACCTGGCCCGGCGAGACGAAGAAGAGTCCCGCCGAGCGGGTGGTGCCGGCGCTGTCCTGGACACTCACCGTCGTACCGCCCAAGGTGGTCGGCAGCGTCCCGGAAGGCGCCGTGGCGGTGGTCGTCGCGAGAGCGCTGCCGAAGGCGGCGACGATCGACTCCGGCGCCAGGGCGACGGTGCCGTAGCTCGCCGCGTTGGTGCTGGTGACGACCGGCGCCGGGGTCACCGCAATGCAGGCCGAGGGCGCCGAGGCGCAGGCTTCGTTCCCCGAGGGCAGGGCGGTGACCTGGTAGTAGTAGGTGAAGCCGTCCGCGACCGCCGTATCGGTGAGCGAGGTCGAGGCGGTGCCGCTCGCGATCTTGGTGAACCCGGCGTTGCAGCCGGTCTCGTTCCGGAATACGTCGTAGACCGCCCCCGAGCTGGTCCAGGCGAGAGCGGCCGAGTTGTCGCCACCGGTCACCGTCAGGCTCGGCACGGCGGGCGGGGTGCAGCCCGAGAAGGTGGTGCTGGCGCCGGGATCGGTGGTGCAGGCGATACCGTGGCGATTGAAGGCGGCGAAGAGAGCGCCGCCGTGCGGCGTGCCGTTCGCCAGGTTGCCGTCGTCGTCGTCGACCGCGCGCATCACTTTCCACCAGTTGCCCGCGGCGCAGCCGTCCGCGGTGAAGGTCGTGCCGGTGTGACAGGTAAAGGAGCTGGTGGCGGTGTTTCTCGACAGGTACCAGAGCCGGTCGAGGATGGTCCACGCCGGGCCGGTGCCGGGGCCGGGCAGGTCACGGTTGGCGAAGTCCCAGACCGCTTCTGAAGGCACGTAGGACTCGCAGTGGACTTCCCGGCCGCAGGGACCGGAGCCGCCGCCGCAGCGCACCTGGGTGAAATTGCCGACCGTCGCCGGGGTGTTCGAGGCATGCTTGGCGAAATCGATGTCCCGCACCCCGGTGCAGGCGGTGCAGGCGTCGCCGTAGCCGGCGCAGTTGCCGCTCAGGAAGCCCGGTCCCACGCAGGAGCTGTGGAGGGCGATCGTCGCGGTGATGTCGGCGTAGGACTCGCCGGTGCCGCCCTCGGGGGCGGTGCCGGTGCCGTCGTTCTGGTCCAGGCCGTGGCCGTATTCGTGGAGCGAGACGCCGGCGATCTCGCCGGTGTTGTTGCAGCCGCCGCCCGACTTGAAGAAATTGAGGGTCGAGCCGTTCCAGTAGGCGTTGCAGGTGAGGCTCAGGTTGACGTTGACGGAGAGCTGCTGGCCGAGCCAGACGTTTCCCGGCAGCCAGCCGCGGCCCACCTCCTTGATCCGGTTGACCTGGTAGAACTGCTCGCGGGAGGCGTGGGTGTTGCCCGCCCCGCCGTGGCCCGGCGTCGTGCAGTCGGTGCCCGCCGAAGTGCCGAAGGCGATGTTGCCGGAGCCGTCCGCGGCCTGGGAGATCGCGCCGCAGCTGTCGTTGATGCGGACATACTGGCCGTTCAAGGTCGAGGTGGCGCCCAGGCCGGAGAAGACGCCGGCCGAGCTCGCGAAGCCGAACGGGGGGACGTCGGCATAGGGCATGGGGCGGACGATCTCGGGCCCGGTCGTCGGCGAGTTCTGGTAGATGCCGCCGGTCGCCTGGCTGTACTCGTTGACGTCCGCAAACTCCAGGATCTCCCCCGTCGTGGCGTCGACCCGGGCGCGCCAGGTGCCGAGGACGCCGTCGCGATGGAAGAGGAACTGCCAGACCTTGACGAGGCCGCGGCCGGCGCCGAAGTCGAAGCCCTCGGCCGAACGGGTGCTGGCGACGTTCGCCGGCAGCAGGTGGAGGCTGCCGCCGTCCGCGAAGCTGTCGCCGGAGCTGAATCCCCCGAGGTACTGAGAGACCACCGCGAGAGCGGCGTCCCGGGTCAGCCGGGTGGGCGGTACGGTGGAGGTGCTGGCGCCAGGGGCGGGGAGATTTTCGCTGCCGAACTGGATGAGGTTGCCGCTGTTGACCCGAAAGAGGACCCGCGCGCCCTCGACGGGCATGCCGCCGATGCCGCCCAGCACGACGTCGAAGTCGACGAACCAGAGGTGCGAGGCGGGCTGCCCTGAGCGGCCGAGGTTCAGGACCAGCGTCTTGGGGTCGACCCCCAGCATGCCGGCCACCTTGGGGAGGAAGCCGCGGGCGATCGCCTCCAGGGCGACGAGGTCGACCTTCTTGGCGCCGGGCTTCAACACCGGGGCGAGGTCGCTCAGACTGAGCGAGTTGCCGCGGCCGGGGATCCAGGCGAGGTTGCCGCCCTCGGCGAAGGCGACGAGGCCGCTCCGCTGGTCGACCGTCGCCTGCCAGGAGACGCTCTGGCCGAGGCGAAAGGCGGCCCAGCCGTCCTCGACCGGCGCGGCGACGGCGCTCACGTGGTCGGCCAGCAGGGCCATCGGTTGGGAGGGTACCAGGCGCTCGCTGTGGATTTCGAGGCCGGCGAGGACGCCCGGGGTCGCCTTGACGACCTGGGCTTCGCCGCGGCCGGCAGCGAGGACGGCGAGCAGCGATCCACTGAGGAGGATGGACAGAGAAGCACGGAGTTTGGGCATGATGAGCTCCCCTCCTGAGGAGCGATCGCGAATTGAAATGCAGAGTTCGCATTTCACTATATAAGGTGCAACAGGAAGGGAAGAGCGCGCAGGGTTCTGCGACCGCCGCCCCACCGCCCGCCGCCCGCCGCCGACGCTGTCGCCTTTTCTCCGCGGATTCCGATTCAGAGAGTGTGTCGAAGGGCGCCGACTCCTTTGCAGGGCGCGGTGAACCCTCGGCCGGCATCGCCTTGAACCCTTTGACTTCGACCTCTGTGGAGGATTCACTCATGTTTCACGACGACCCTTCAGGTGCCAAGGGCTCCTTGACCGTCAACCGCCGCCAGATGCTGGGACTTCTGGGCAGCGCCACCGCCCTCACCCTCCTGGGCGCTCCCCCTGCCCGCGCCAGCCAAGAAGACGGCCAGGAAGAGAAAAGAGGCGAGAGAGAGAACGTCTCGCTCGACACGCGGCTCGTCCGCGACTACGGCATCCGCTACCCCATCGTGAGCGCCGGCATGGCTTTCGTGGGGCTGCCGGAGCTCGTGGTGGCGGTCTCCAATGCCGGCGGTCTCGGCGTCTACGGCGCCGCCCCGGAGCCCCCGCCCGTCGTCGACGCGCGCCTGAGCCTGATCGCGAGCCAGACGAAAAAACCCTTCGGAGTGGATTTCATCCTGGCCTCCGGTCCCATGGGCGATTTCACGACGCAGGATCACATCGACGTCGCCGCCGCGCATCGCGTGCCCGTCGTCGTCTTCCATTACGACCTGCCGTCCCAGGCCTGGGTCTCCCAGCTGCAGGCGGCGGGCTCCAAGGTCTGGGTGCAGGCCGGTTCGGAAGACGTCGCCGCCGAGGCCGCCGGTCTCGGCTGCGATGCGATCGTCGTCCAGGGCAAGTCGGCCGGGGGCCACAATCACAACCAGACGATTCCGACCCTCGCTCTCCTCGCCAGGGTCCGGCAGCGCCTGCCGCGTCGCTGTCTCCTCCTCGCGGCCGGGGGCATCGCCGATGGCCAGAGCCTCGTCTCCGCCCTGCGCGCCGGAGCCGATGGCGGTTGGATCGGCACCCGCTTCGCGGCGTCGACCGAATCGTATGCCCATCCCGAGTACAAGGCCCGTCTGGTGAACGCCAAGGGGCGGCACGCCACGACGTTTTCGACCGCCTTCGGTCCGGAATTCCCCAACGCCACCCAGCGCGTCCTCGCGAACCGCGCCGCGACCGAGCCGACGACGACCCAACCGCCGGTCATCGGCTCGACCCTGCTCTTCCCCGGTGTCGTCAATGCCCCGTACGACATGCCGAAATACAGCGCCATCGTTCCCACCCGCGACACGACGGGCGACCTGGACGAGATGGACATGCCGGCGGGCTCTTTAAGCGTGCTCGAAACCGTGCGCGTCGAACCGGCCGCGACGATCCTCGCGGAGATCGTGACCGAGGCGAGACGCCTCCTCGCGGAGGAAAATCGCAACGACGACAGGGATCGGTAGTAGTCGGGGGCGGCACCGGCGGCATCGGCGGGAGTCCGGGCACCGCTGCTATACTCCCGCCCTCCGCGATGCCCCTCTCTTGGCTCCATCATGACGTAGAGGCCCCGTGCCCGGTGTGCGATCCCCTCGATCCCGAACCTACGAGGCGAGCGGTGCTGTCGACCGACTCGGTGCTGCCCGGGAACCCGCCGATCACCCTCCTCGCCTGCCCGACCTGCGGCGCGGCCTTCCTCGCCGACCGCACGCCTCCCGACTACGGGATGGACGTCGACCGCCTGCTCGACTACTACGTCGAGCAGGGGGCCGGCGTCGACCTCCTCGTGGCGCCCCTCCTCCGCCTGCCGAGAGGAACGATCCGGCGCTGCCTGGAGATCGGCTGCAGCGCCGGCTTCGCGCTCGATTTCGGTCGTTTCGCCTGCGGCTGGGAGGTACTGGGCGTCGACCCCTCCCCGCTCGCCACGGCCGGCTCCGAAGCGCTCGGCTTCCCCGTCCGCCGCGACTACCTGCGCCCCGAGCTCGATCTCGGCCCGGAGCCGTTCGACCTCGCGATCGGCTTCGAGGTCCTGGAGCACCTCCCCGAGCCCTACGCCCTCCTTCGAGCGATCCGCGAGCGGCTGACCCCGGATGGCATCCTCGTCCTCTCGACGCCGAACCTCGCCCTCGTCCGGCCGGGCGCCGAGCGCCAGGCTCTCCACCGCGCCTTGAGCCCCGGGTTCCACCTGGTGCTCTACAGCCGCGACGCGCTCGCCCGGGTGCTCACGAAGGCCGGCTTCGCCGCCGTCCAGATCGAAGCTTCGCCCGAGACCCTGCGCGTCTTCGCGGGCGTCTCCAAAGACGCCCTGGCCGGACTCCAGCCGGCCGACCCCGGCGCGCTGCGGTCCCTCCTCCGCGACTACTTCGCGTCCCGGGCGGCGAGCGCGGAAAAGGCGTCCGCCTTCGCCTGCGGGTTCGCCTACCGTCACTTCAAGGAGTGCGTCAACGCCGGCCTCTATCCCGAGGCGGAGGCGAGCCGGGCCCGCCTCGCGGGGATCTATCGTGAGCGCTACGCCCTCGACCTCGAAGCGCCGGACCTCACGGCCGGCCGGGCTCTCCCCTTCAATCTCACCGGCGCTCTCTTCTTCTCGGGCATCCTGGAGCTCAACGGGCGCGCCCGGCCCGACCGCGCCGCCGCCGCTTTCGCCGCCGCCGTGGCGGCCGAGAGTCGCCAGCAGGGGAGCGCCAGCCCGTTCGCCCTCCGTGACGGCGAGACGGCGGAGCTCGCGGCGCAGAGCCGCAAGCACCTGCCGATGGCCCTCGCCGCCACCGACCCCGACCGCGCGGTGGCGGCGATCGAAGCCCTGGAGCGCGCCTCTCCGGAGGAAGCCCTCTCCCCCACGCTCCTCACGGAAGCCCGCGCGCAGACCTTCATCCGGTTGGTCAACGCCGGCGCCTACGCGGCGGCCGAGCGGCTGGCTCCCTGGATTGCCGAGATTCCGGACCCCGCCGGGGCTACCACCGAGACCGCGGTCCCGACCGAGGCGCTCGATGCCCTCTACTGCCTGGCGATGCTCGCGCTCCACCGCGGGCGTCCCGGCGAGGCCGGAGAGCTTTTCGCGCGGGTCGACCGGCTCGCCGGCCCGCGGGACGAGATCCGCGAGTCGGCCCGCCGCCACGAAGAGCTCAGCCGGCGCCAGGCCGCCCACCTCGCCGCCGGACGGCGCTGAAAGCCCCGAGATCCGCCCAAGATCCCCATGTTTCGTCGCACCTCGCAACCCCCGCCGTTCGTGATCGCCGAACGTTTCGTCGCCCCGGTCGAGCGCCTGGCCGCCGTCGTCCTGCCGCTCGACGTCATCGCCCTCCACGTTGCCCGCCAGCCCGCGGCGCGGTGGCAGGTCTGCCTCCTCGCCGCCGATGCCGCCAATGCCGTCAATGCCGACAATGCCGCCGACTACCGGACCGTGACCCTGTCGCCTCCCCTCTCGCCGGAGGACGCGCTCCGCCTCGAATTCTCCCCCTTCCCCGGGACGCCCGGCGCCTCCTACCTCCTCGGCGTTCTCGCTCTCGCCGGTGGGGACACGCCGCCGATCGAGGCCACCCTCCGCGCGCTCCGCGCCGCCGCGACCGGCCGGCCGCCCATCGCCCTCGACTGCCGGGGAGCGGCCGCCTGCACCGCCCCCGACCTGCTGATCGAAGAGCGCGGCATGGCGGTCTTCCGGCTGCCGGCTTCAGGCGGCGGCTCCGGCGGCTTCGGCGGCGCCGGCGGCATTCGTCCCGTCTACGGGCTCGACATCTTCTGGTGCGATGCGAACGGCCTCTATCTCCGCGGCTGGGTGCACGCGGGCGAGCACCGGGTGCGGGCGCTTACCGTCGAATCCGCCGGCCGCTCCACCCGGGTGGAAACCTTTGCCGACCGGCCCGACCTCCTCGCCTTCTACCCCGCGCACGAGCACGTCCGCCACGCCGGCTTCACCGTCTACCTCGCCTGCCCGCCCGGACATCCGGTGCACCTGACCCTCACGACCGACGGCGGTTCGGCGCGCTTGGCCCTGCCGCTGCCGGAAGGCCCGCTGCCGCCCTGGCCGGAAGAAGGAGAAGATGCCGCGGACGCGCTGTCGCCGCTCCTCGGGCGCTTCGTGGAGCTCACCAACGCCCGCGGCGGCCGCGTGCTCCAGGTCGGCTCCCGCTCCCCCGCCGGTCACGCCGCGGCGCCGCCCCGCCCGGCGCTCCGCGGCCCGGTGACCGGGCTCGACATCCATCCCGGCTTCTCGGTCGACCTGGTGAGCGACGCCCACCGGCTCTGCCTGCGCGACCGGGCGTTCGGCGCCCTCGTCTCCGCCTCGGTTTTGGAGCACCTGGAGGCGCCCTGGCTCTTCGCGGCCGAGGCCAACCGCGTCCTCGAGATCGGTGGGCTCGTCTATCACGCGGCGCCGGGAGCCTGGCCTGCCCACGCGCAACCGAACGATTTCTGGCGCTTCTCGGCCGCCGGGCTGCGGGTGCTCTTCGGGCCGGACAGCGGTTTCGAGGTCCATCGGCGCCCACGACTCCGGCCGGGCGGTGCTCGTCCCCTCCCCGCGCTGGCGGCACCACCACCTCGACATGCCGACCGTCCCCATCTTCGCCCTCTCCGAGATCCTCGCCCGCAAGGTCGAGCCCCTGCCGCCCGACGCCGTGGCGTGGCCGCGGAGCGCGGGAGCCGGCGAGGAACGGGCCCGGCGCTATCCCGTCGCGGGTCTCCGGCTGGCTCCGGCCCCTCCGAGCTCGCGAGGAGGCACGCCCTGACCTCCCCCCGCGTCTCGGTCATCCTGCCGGTCTACAACGGCCGGCCGTTCCTGGCGGACGCGGTGGCGAGCGTCCTCGCGCAGACCCTGCCGCCCGCCGAGCTCCTCGTCGTCGACGACGGCTCGACGGACGGCTCCCTGGAAGCGCTCCAGAGCCTGGCGCCGCCCCCCTTTCCGCTCCGCGTCCTGCGCCAGGCGAACGCCGGGCAGTCCGCGGCGCGAAACGCCGCCGCCCGCGAGGCCACCGGGGACTACCTCGCCTTTCTGGACCAGGACGACCACTGGCACCCGCGCCACCTGGAGGAGCTCGTCGCCCCGCTCGAAGCCGACCCCCAGGCCGGCTGGGCCTATTGCGATTTCGACGAGATGGACCTCTCGGGCCACCTCGTGACCCGCGGCTTTCTGCAAACCCAAGGCGTGCCCCATCCCAAGCGCTCGATCTACGACTGCGTGGCCGGCGACCTCATGGTGCTGCCCTCGGCGAGCGTCCTGCGGAGCACCGCCTTCGCGGCGGCCGGCGGCTTCGACGAGATGCTCTCTGGCTATGAGGACGACGACCTCTTCGTGCGCTTCTTCCGCCTGGGCTTCGAGCACGTCTTCGTGCCGCGGCCGCTCTTGCGCTTTAGGGTCCACGCCACCGGCTCCTCGGCCTCCGACCGCTTCCTCGAAAGCCGCGTCCGCTACGCGGCGAAGCTCCTCACGATCCTCCCCGACGACTCGCGCATGTTCCGCTACTACGCGACCCAGGCCATCGCGCCGCGTTTCTTCCTGACCTCGTTAGACGACTACGTGCGCGCCTGTTCGGCCCGCGACTGGGAGGGCGCCCGCCGCACCCTCCCGGCGGTCAACCATTTCGCCGCCCTTCGCCGGCCGAGCCTGCGCCTGCGCCTGAAGCTCCTCTTCATCCAAAGGCCCCGCTTCTTCCGCTTTCTCCTCGCCCTCAACGACCGCCTGCCCCGGTGGACGAAGCTCAACCGGAATCCCACCGTCACGCTGCGTTAACTCTCGCGGCCAGCGCACGGCCTCCGGGTTGACCTTACCAAGAGGGTGGCGCCTGTCGGAGCTCCCGCGCCATGGCGGTATCGGCGGGGTTGCCTGGAAGGAGGTGCTGCCGGAAGGAAGCCCCAGGCACGCCTCGGCATGCGATAATCCCTTCGATGTTTCCCCTCCGGCAATACCGTGAGCAAGTCTTCTCCGCCCTCCGCCGCTCCTGTGAAGAGGTCTACGGCGAGCGCTTGGTGACTGTGGCGATCTGCGGATGCACCGGGTCGAGGAGTTCACAAGGGTCGAAAAGCGCCTCGGCGACCTTCTTTCGCCGGAAGCCGGGGCCGCTCCTCTCCTCTCGCCGGTTCTCAAGACACCGGAGGAAGTCGGCCACGGAAGCCCCCTCTTCCTCGACATGACCGAGGATGCCCGGATTCTCTTTGACCGGAGGAGCTTCTTCGCTCGGGAGCTCGATCGGCTCCGGGAGCGTCTCGCCCACCTCGGCGCCCGGCGGGTCTGGCTCGGCAACGCCTGGTATTGGGACCTCAAGCCCGACTACCGCCCGGGTGAGGTGTTCGAGCTGGATGGCCAGCGAGCGATCGACGAGGCTCAAACCACGGTCGAGGCGGCGGCGCGGATCATTCCTGCGTCCGAAAAGTTGTAAGCCGCGGGATCCTCGCGCTCCCGCGGGCGCCCAGAGGTCGCAAGACGTCTGCCACCTCGGCCCGCGGAATGGCTCCGCGGGTTCCATCGTCCGAAAGGAGCATCCATGATGAGACGCACCCTCGGCCCGGTCCTCCTCCTCGCCCTCGCCGCCCTGTTTGCCGCCGTTCCCTCCCACGGGGCGGCGGCGGCCGCCTCGTCCCCCGCTGCCTGCGCCAGCCTCGGGGGTGAGATCGGCAGCGCTCTCGGGGTCGATTCCGGTACGACCGGCAATGCCCTCGACTTCACCTGGCTCACGGGCTCCGGCTGCCTCTCCGGGTTCTGCCAGAGCGTCGCCGATTGCCCCTGCGCGACCGCGACCAGCATCACCTGCAATGGGACCTGCCACTACACGTTCCCGGGTGGCGGCGGCGGTGGCGGCAACCCGCACGGCTGCCTCCACGGCCGTTGCACCACCAGCGCGAACTGCCGGTGCAGCGACGGCACCTTCGCCGCCTGCGTCGGCGGCCTCTGCACTTTCTGAACCCGATATCCAGAGGTGGGAAGCCCGGGCTGGAAGACCCAGGTCGGCGCTGTCCTTGCATCCGTATCTCCTCCTGCCGGAGTCTCCGGCCAGGAGGAGATGCCATGTCGAGGATCCCGCTTGCACCGTGCGGCCCCAGTCGGCGGGCCTTCCCCCTCACGCCGTCGGTACGTCTTGCGGCGGCGCTGTGGATCGTCCTTGCGGCGGGCGCCCGCGCCCAGAGCCTCTCGGTCCTCGCCGGCGTGCTCGAGAATCACGAGACCGCGGAGCATTCCTATTCCTGGGCGCTCGACTATCGGCACCCCGTCTCTCACGGCCTCGGGCTCGGCGCCTCCTGGATCAACGAGGGTCACCTCCCGAACCATCACCGGGACGGCCTCGCGAGCCAGCTCTGGCTGGGTACCCTCTTCGGCCGCATGGCGCTCACCGTCGGCGCCGGTCCCTACTACTACTTCGACACCACGCAGCAGCCTGGCGATCGTAGCGAGGTCGATTCCCACGGTTGGGGCTACGTCTACAGTGCGGCGCTCTCGTGGCAGCTCGGGAACCGCTGGATCCACCAGCTCCGCGTCAACCGCGTGGCCTCCACGCACCAGCCGGCGACGACCAGTGTCCTCTACGGCCTCGGCTACAACTTCCGCGACGCCCAAGGCAACCCCGAAGACAGCCGAGAGGACGTCAAGCCCTTAGGCTACCAGGTCTCCGCTCTCGCGGGTGTCGCGATCGCCAACAGCTTCTCGTCCGAGAAGAGTCTCGCCAACAGCGTCGAGCTCCGGCGCACCTCCGGCGGCCCGTTCGAATGGACCGTCGCCTGGCTGGACGAAGGCACCACCGGCAGGCTCCACCGCGACGGCTTCTCCGCGGAGGGCTGGCTGGCCCGCCATTGGCACGAGGGGGACACCACCTTCGCTCTCGGCATGGGCCCCTACGCCATCATCGACACCGTCGGCGAGCAGCGACAGACGACCCATCATTGGGCGGGGCTGGTGAGCTTGAGTGCCAGCCAGCGCTTCGCGACCCACTGGCGCGGCCGCATCTCGTTCAGCCGCGTCGTCGGGACGCACCCGTTCGACAGCGACGTGCTGCTGGTCGGCACCTCGTACGGGTTCTGAGCCTGGCTGGCGAGCCTTCGCGAACCGCCGGTCCTGGCAGCCGAAGGCTCCGGAATCTGACGTCGAAGGCGATCTGTCTGTCGCCAGCCAGGGGCGGTTTCCCCCCACCGGCCGATTGAGCGCGCCGGTTTTTAAAGAATGCCGCAATTGCAGTATCATGGCGAGGCGTCGCAATGAAGCGACAAGTCCTTCGCGGAGGAAGAATGCGCAAGCCTGTCAAGATGACTCTCGCTCTCATAGCCCTGGCAGCCCTGGGGACGGTCTCTGCCGTCGCGGCAAGCCCCGCTTCCCCGTCCACGGTGGTGCCGCCCACGATCCGGGCGGAAGCCCTGACCTCGAAAGACTCGGTGGCCTTGGCGGCGATCTTCCACCTCCCCCAGGAATCCCGATCGGCTCCGCCCTCGCCTTCCGCCGTTCTGCCTTGGGGCTTTGGCGTTTGCAGCTGGGACTGTGGGATTGAATGCGCGAACGCGAGTTGGTGTCCGCTGGACCCCTATGGCCATCCCCAGCAGTGCCTGAGCGAATGCCCGTAGTCTCTCTGGCGGTCTCAAACTCACGAGGGTGATCCGAGTCCCATTCGTCGGCAGTTGTCAGGATGTGCCGACGTTTCCGCCTCTTGGCCTCGTTGAGAAACCCTTCCCCGGGACCGCTGGCGTCCCCGCCGGCCCACGGTCTACGGCATCGCCGTAGACCGCTCCTTCCAGCCAAGTAGGTGGCATCCATCGGGCGCGGACCGTACTTGCCAGGAGGGTGGCACCTGTCGGTTCTGAGCCTGGCTGGCGAGCAAGATTCTCCCTGTCGGTGGCCTAGACCGGACGGGCGCGGGCTTTTCGCCTGCCTGCGGGTCTCGCACATGCCTCAAAAGGTTGCCGCCTCGAGATACGGCCGCATCACCCGGCTCATCCTGCCAACCTCGGCCGAGCGCAGAATCTCGGAGACGGTCGCGATACGCCGCACGAGAACGTCGTGAAGCGCCTCCAGCGCCACATCGAGGCCGAGCTTGTTTCGATATCGGAAGCAATCCACCACGGTGCGGGCGGGAGAGGTGATCTGGACCGAGATGCCCTGAATTTCGCGGGTCTGTACCGCATAGCCCAACATCGGTCCCGAGAAACGAACAACATGCACCGGCAGCCCGGCCAGCTTGGGCTTGCGGGCCTTTCGATCGAGCGCGATCCAGACCTCGCGGGGAACCTGGGTGCCAATACCGTGGACGCGGAGCGCCGTGAGCAGGCAGACCACCGCATGCGGTACCCGCGCAGAAACCAGGGCGAGAGTCTCGTGCTCGCTCGGCTCGGAGGCAGCGAATCGATAAAGGCCCCGCTCCACTCGCTCGGCCGAACCCTCACGGAGCCAGGTTCGAAGGCTGCTCCGCGGGATGTCGAAGATCTCCAGGTCCCGTGCCCGAAATACGCCAGAGAGCTGGAAGCGGGCGCTGGGCTCAAGAGGAAGCCGAGAATTCGAGCCCGATTCGTCGGCAGTTGCGAGGACGTGCCCGCGTTTCCGCATGCTTGGCCTCGATGAGAAACCTTTCCCTGGGACCGCTGGCGTCCCCGCCGGCACGCGGTCTACGGCATCGCCGTAGGCTGCTCCCTCAATCGGAACCGCAGCTCTGGGTTCTCTCGTGAGCGCTTCAAGTACACTATGAGTTCCTCGACGCTCTCAACCGTGGCCACCTCCCGCCGCGCCGCCTCGCGAAAGAGAAGCAGTGCCGCCACCGCCTCGGGATGGATGTCTTCCGACTCGAAGAGCGGAACCATCTCCTCTGCCAACCGCCTCACCTCGGAAGTCCTGCCCTCCCGGAAATAGACCAGCGCGAGATCGAGGGAGACCATGGCTGCGTCGTAGCCGATGCCCTGCTGGACGAAGCCGTCCCGCACGGCGAGAAAAGCTTCCTCCGCATGCTTGAGCCGGCCGGTGCCAAAGGCGATCCTGCCCTGGAGCCAAGTCTGGCGCAGCCGGGTCCAGAGATCCGCGAACTGCCGATAGAGCTCCTCGTCGGCGTGCATCGCTTCGGATGCGGCATCGTACTGACCTCCTTCCACGAGGAAGAGAACCAGGTTGTGCCGACCGCAGAGATAGAGTCGGGGGTCGGTTTCGGGGTCGAGCTTGCCGAGGGCGGAGCGCGTGGCTTCGATCGCCCGGGTGAGGTTCTGGCGATCGCCATAGAGCAGGCCGAGCGTCAGCAGGGGACGGGCCGCCTCAACCCTTTCTCCGGCGACCTCATAGAGCAACGCCGCTCGGCTGAGCAACTCCTCCGCGTCGGCAAACCGCCGCTGGTCCTTGCGCAAACCTCCCTCGATCCAGTCGACCTCGGCATAGACTCGCGTGTCGGTCACCGACTCACGCCGAATGAGACCGCGGACGCTCGCTAGGCGATTGTCGGCTTCCTGGAGCTTGCCCATGGCGCGCAACGCGTTGGCTCGGTAGGCCATGGCGCGGGCCAGCACGTCGTAATACTCGTCGACCTGGGTCGAGCGGATCAACACCGCCTCCGCGGCCTCTGCCAGGTCGTGCAGGCTGAAAGGATCTGCCGGCATCTTCTCCTTCGCGGCAGCGAGCAGGAGGCGTGCGAGAGGGAGCCCCTTGAAGCGTGCGGTCGCCCGGTGAATGCGGGTGAGCCGCTCCGGCTGACCCAACCGTAGCAACTGCCGCAGATCCTCCACCGCTCTCCCCCGCTTCTCGGCGGCCTCCTTTGCGTGCCGCTCGAGAAGTGGAGGGATCACCCGAAACGCCACCTCGTAGTCCACGGCGGGGCGTCGGCGTTGCTCCTGCCAAAGCTCGAACCCTTCCCGACAGGTCGGGCACAGGTTCAGAAGGTGGTTCATCCCCACCTCGGTCAGGACCCGAGCGGGAAGATCGCCCCGGGCGACGGCCGCCAAGAGGTCGGCGGTGAGATGAATGTCCGACAACGGCTGTCCCTCCAAAAGTATGTGCGGAGGGATCATATGACAGAACCCTGCAACGGAGTGATCCCGAAAGAGATGCCGGACGCCTGCGACGAACCGGCATCCTCTCCCTTCCTAGCCGAGGGGGTCCATGCCCGGTCCCAGATCGTTATCGGGGTGGGCAGGCCGCGCCGGTCTCGCCCCGGTGCCCGGCGCGCCGTTTGTCGGCGGGACGGCGTTTCCGCCCGGATCCATCCCCGCCCCCAAACTCCCGAAGATCCCATGGGGAGAAAGCACAGTAAGAACGGCCTCCCAGAGAGCGGCGAAGCCGCTCCTGGTCTTCGAATCCATATTGACCCGCGCTTGAGATGCTGCCGCTACCGGCCGTGGCACCAAGGCGAGCACCAGGAGCAGAGCAGCAGAGACGGTCCACACTCGACGGCGCATAGAGCCTCCATCCGTGCGGCGTCACTCGGCCTGGAAGTGGGCCTGTGAGCCGCAGGAGACTCCCTAGAGTGCCGCGATTTGAGGCGGGCACAGGCAAAAATCGCCGGTAGTCGGAAGATCTTGGGGGAGGTTCTGTTCCGTCGCTACCTGAGGTTTGAGGTTGCGGGCTCAGCAAAGGTGTCCATTGAGAGAATGGAGACCTGACAGAGGCGGGCGAATTACGCCTGTCCAGTCAGCTCGCGGCGTTCACCAAGAGGGTGGCACCTCCCGGGGCCGAGATCGGCAGGCCGCATGCCGGCCTCGCGGAGGATGGCCCGGAGCGTCCCGGGCCTCAGCGGTGCGCGATGGAGCGGCACCACCGCCCGCCGGCCGTCGCAGTGAACGAGCGTGAGGTGCGAGCCCGTCTGGCGATCGACGCGAAACTCCGCACGCTTCAGGGCGGAGACGAGGACACGCGCGGTCATCGCGCGCAGCCGCGGGTCGCTTGGAGCCCTCACCGATCTGCCCTCCGATCCCCCGGTCCCTCCGGTTTGGGGAGGTGGTTGGTACAGAGGACCGGAAGGGTGGTCAAGCCGGGGATTCAGCCAGGATCGGGGCGGGCGTGTCTCTCAGGTCGGAACACCCGGAACAAACCTGATTCCATATGGCTTTTCTCGCTCTTCCAAGCCGGAACACCCGCGGAAATGTTCCGGGTCGGAATCCGCGCTAAGTCATTGACCTGACTGGTTTGTTCCGGATGTTCCGGCTCGTGAGGCGAAAACCGGCCCGAAGCCGCGCTCTCAGCCGCCGCGGGGACCGGCGAGGACGAGGAAGAGCAGCCGGATGAAGCGGGCGAAGAACCGGGCGCCTTCGGAGGCGAGGAGCGCGACCTCCGTCCGTAGCACGACATCGAGGCGGCCCTCCCCCGGGAGGTCCTGGGCGAGCGCCGGCGCCGGCTCGGGTTGCCCTTGGGCGCGGCCGCCCACCTGGCTCCGGACGGTTTCGATGAAGGTCTGGGTCGGATCGAGGATCGAGACCGGGAGGTCGAGCCCCCGGAGGATCTTGCGCAGGGTGTTGCTTTGGGGATCGACCTTGCCGCGCTCGTAGTCCGAGATCGCGCTGTTGGTCACCCCGGCCGCCGTGGCCAGGTCGCTCTGGCTCATCCGGCGGATGATCCGCAGGATGCCCAGGGTGATCTTCCGAAGAGTTGCGAAGGCGCTCTCCGACAACGGCTTTTCGACCGCCTTCCACTCGGCACGCCCTACCCTGAGATGGCCCGGCGGCTGGCGGCTTCTTGCCCGCGCGGTGCATGCGCTCCAGGGCCTCGCTCCTGCCGTTGCCGTAGACGAGAGCGCCCAGGGTGGCGTCGTATTTCGGCGGATCGCCGAAGCCGTAGCGCTCGATCGACTGGACCAGGGCGTCGAGGTCGTGCCGCTTCGGGTTCTCGTCCCAGCGTTTCGCCTGGGACAAGGTCTTTTCGGTGGGGCCAAAAAACTCGTCATAAGGAGGGAGCACCGGCCTCGGCCCTCCGGGGTCGTGACCATTGGCACTTCCCCTCGATCTGGCGCCATCCGAGGTGCGCATGGGGACTGTGTCGGATGGGTCCGGGGTGAGGATCTCTACTTCTGGGGGGTGGGCCCATTGGGCCGTTCCCTGGGACATAAGAAGGTCAGAACGTTACTGTACGAGAGTTCCACACCTACATTTCCGGCCAAGAGCGGCGGGTGGCCTCGGTGTAGGTGCTCAAGTCGATGAGCTTCGGGGTCGGGGCATCTTCTGTCGCCATGTAGCGTTCTGCTGCTAACCGCGCCGCTATCGACAAAACAATCTTGTTTTCAAAGTTCGCACCGTCGCCCGCAGTTAGACAGGCTGCCGCTTCTGTGCGGATCACATCCACAACGATCTTGTCCGGGTCCGTTGCCTTAGTTTTATCGCTGAAAAGGCCTCGCGATCGAGTGCGTGATCTGCTCTCCCTGGAGGGCCGTACCGACGCCCGGCGCCAGGAGCGCCGCGCCCGGCACTCTTGAAAGTGCCGGCGCGGCGCTTCGGGGGACGCGATTCTCCGTTTAGGGGGTAACGCCGGTCGACAGCGAGAAGGCCAGCGGCAGAGTCGACCAGCCCGGAACGCCGGTCAGCGCCAGGTCGGTCCGGTGGTCGCCGTTCCAGTCCCCGACGAGGACCGTCGACGCCGGGGGTGGTGGACCAGCCGCCAAAGCCGACGATCGACCGATCGGTGACGGTGAAGGTGCCGTCCCCCTTGGAGAACGCTACCGGCACGGAGGTCCATCCCGCGCCTCCGGTCAGCGCCACGTCCATCTTGCCGTCGCCATTGAAATCCCCGGCGACCACTCTGGAGATGGAGGCCCAGGTGGGAAAATCGGCGAGGGGGGCATTGGTGACGTTGAAGGTACCGTCGCCGTTCGAAAACGCCACCGGCAGAGAAGCCCAGGCGGGGTTGCCCGTCAGGGCGATGTCGGTCCGGCCGTCACCGTTGAAATCGCCGACCAGCACCTGGGCGTTGGGAGCGGCAGCCCAGGTGGGAAAGTTGGCGAGGGGAGCATTGGTGACGTTGAAGGAACCATCGCCGTTCGAAAACGCCACTGGCACGGAGGCCCAGGAGGAGGGACCGGTCAAGGCGATGTCGGCGCGGCCGTCGCCGTTGAAGTCGCCGACCAGCGGCTTGGCGTTGGGAGTGGCGGCCATGATGGCGAAGTAGGTGGTCGTCGTGGTGACGTTGAAGGTGCCGTCGCCGTTCGAGAACGCCACCGGCAGGACGGGCCAGCCGGTCGGGCCCGTGACGGCGAGATCGCTCTTGCCATCGCCGTTCCAATCGCCGACGAGGAATTCGGCGCCGGGATTGCTCGCCCAGATGGCGAAGCTGGTCGGCAGATTGGTGACGTTGAAGGTGCCGTCGCCGTTCGAGAACGCCACCGGTACGGAGGTCCAGGAGGAGGGGCCGGTCAGGGCGATGTCGGCCTTGCCGTCCCCGTTGAAATCACCGACGATGGACCTTGACGCCGGCGACGGTGGCCCAGGAGCCGAAGCCCGCGATCGGCAGATTGGTGACCCGGAACGTGCCGTCGCCGTTCGAGAAGGCGATGGGCTGGGTGGACGTCTGGGAGGAGCCGAGGAGGGCGATGTCGGCCCGGCCGTCGCCGTTGAAATCGCCGACGAGGAGGTCGGCATTGGGAGTGCTGGCCCAATCGGTGAAGTCTCCGGCAGGGATGTCGGTGACGGCAAAGCCGCCCAACGCGAAGCCCGGCATGGCGAGGGCGACGAGGGTCACGGCGAGGCTCACCACCTTCGGCAGAAGTCGTTGCATACAATTCCTTTCTGAAGAGTACGAGGCGGCACCGGTGCCGCCTCACCTCTCCATTCGGAATCGAGGGGGTGGGCCTATCAGGACGTCTGCGCGTCAGCGCAGGAGATCCCTCAGCCGGCCGAGCACCGTGGCCTGCGGCACGAGCTGCGGCGTGACCGCATCGAGGATCTGCCGGGCCAGGGTCTGGCCGGCCGCCTTCTGTGCCGCGTTGCCGCGGGCGACGAGGAGCTCGGCGCGGTCGATCTTTTTCAGCCAGACCGTCAAGAGAGGCTCCCCCGACGTGGCAAAGCCCGCTTCGACCGCTTCGAGCTCGCGCAAGGCGCCGTCGAGATCGCCCTGGGCGGCGACCGCGAGCGCTCGCAGGCGCCGATACTCCCAGCGCGCGGCCGTCAACAGGGTGGGCTCGCGGCTCGCGATCCGGTCGAGGCGGGAGAGAGCGCCCTGCCAATCGTTCTGGCGCAGCTCGCACTCGGCGAGCCTCACCTCGGTGCTGAGCACGTCGACGTGCCCCTCGCCCAACAGGGCGAGGCGAGTGGCCAGCGCCTGCCGCAGCTCTTCTTTCGCTTCGTCGATCCGGCCGAGATCGATCAGGCTGCGCGCCAAGGTCATGCGCATCCGGGGGACCCCGACGTTCCGCTCCGCGAATTGCCGCTTCAGGATGGCGATCGCCTCGCGCGCACCGGCCACGGTCGCCTCGTCGTCTCCCAGCGACTGGCTGGCATAGGCGATGTTGTAAAGGGTGCTGGCGTAGAGGACCGACTCGGGGCCGAGAATGCGCTTGCGGATGCTCAAAGCTTCGCGGTACAGAGCCATCGCCGAGTCCGGCCGGCCGGACTCGTGGTACAGCCGAGCGAGGAGTTGGAGCACCTCCGCGACCTTGTCGCTGTCGTTGCCGTGCAGCCGGCGGCGCTCCTCGACGGCATGGTGGAGAGCGGTCTCCGCCTCGGCGAAGCGCCGGGTCGCGATGAGGGCCCGGGCATACATCTCCAAGGTGCTGAGATAGTCGGGATGCCGCGTTCCCTGAAGCGCCTCGCGAAGCCTGAGGCTCTCCTGGAGGACGGTCAAGGCCCGATCAAGGCTGCGGTTTTGGAGGTAGCTCGCGCCGAGCGTGTCGAGCGTTTCGGCGACGCCCAGCCCGGCGGGATCGATCCTGCGACGGATGCGGAGCGATTGTTCCAGCAGGCGCTCGGCTTCTTTCATCCGGCCGGTGTAGGAGAAGATGCTCGCGAGGAGCGCCAGCGCCTCGGCGTGCGCATCGGTCTCCGGCGCATACCGCTCGCGGAGCGCCAGCGCCTCGCGCGCGGCCGGCTCCTCCTCCCCGCTCGCGAAGCTCTTCTCGATCAGCGCGGCATGCCGGACGAGCATTTCCGCCAGCACCAGAGGGCGGTTCCGGCCCCGTTCGATCGCGAGGGCGCGGAGCGAATACGCGCGCGCCTCTTTCGGGTTGCCCATATTGTCCTCGACCCGCGCCAGAGCGCTGTAGATCTCCGCTTGCGCGGCGCCCTGCCCTTGGAGCTCGCTCTCCAGCCGGGCTCCCGCCCGCGCGAGGAGCTTCGAGGCCGGAATGTCGCCGCTCTCCGCCGTGGGGTTGCTGTTGTCGAAGATCGACACCAGGAACTCGCTGGTCTGGCGTGCCGCAGCCTCCGCCTGCGCGGCGCGATTTCTTTCCTCCACTGCGCTTTTTTCCGCCTCGCGCGCGTGGTCGCGCTCGCGGTCGGACTCGCGGCGGGCGTGCTCCGCACCGTCGCGGTCGCTCAAGGCCTCCGCCCGCGCGCGCCGCGTGGCGTCGCGTTCGAGGAGAGCGCGTCGTTCCGCATCCCGCGCCCGGTCCAGCTGCTCCAGGGCCGTCTGCTCGGCGGTCTGGGCGCGCCGCGACTCGACGACGACCCGGTACGTGAAGCCCACCACGGTGAGCACGAAGGCCGCGGCCATCGCGACCCACGAGGAGCGGCGCACGAGGAGCTTGCGCGCCGCGTACCCCGGCCCCCCGGCAAGCGCCTGGACCGGCTGCTGGACGAGGAAGCGCCGGATGTCCGCCGTCAGGCCGTCCACGTTGGCATAGCGTTCCGCGGGATCTTCCCGCTTCGCGCGCTCGACGATCGCCGCGAGCTCGCGAAGCCGCAGCGCGGAGAGCCCGGCCCGGTCGCTCGCCTGGGCCAGCAGCTCGCCGAGCAGCACGCCCAGGCTGTAGATGTCGCTGGCGGTGGAGATGGGACCCCGCGCGCGCTGCTCCGGGCTGGCATACCGCGGCGTGAAGGCCGGGGTCGTAGGCGAAGAGCTCGAAGCGGGGGTGTCCCCCAGGGGGCTGTCGGCGCCGACCTGGTCGGTCAGCCGAGCGATGCCGAAATCCAGGAGGACCGGCCGTCCCTCGCGGTCGATCAGCAGGTTCGACGGCTTGAGATCGCAGTGGACGATCAGTTGGCGGTGCGCGAAGGCGACGGCGTCGCAGGCGGTGAGGAAGAGCGCCAGGACGGCGCGAATGTCCAGCCCTTCGCGGGAGCAGTGCTCGTCGATGTGCGCCCCGTCGACATACTCCATGACCAGGTAGGGCTGGCCTTCTGGCGTGGCTCCCCCGTCGAGCAGCCGCGCGATATTGGGATGGGTGAGGGTCGCGAGCAGCTGGCGCTCCCGGGTGAAGAGCGCGAGCGCCTCCTGGTGCGGCAGGCCCCCCAGGAGCTTCACCGCCGCGCGCTGCTCGAAATGACCGTCGCTGCGCTCGGCCAGGAAGACGCTGCCCATGCCACCGCGCCCGATCTCGCGCTCGATGCGCCAGACGCCCACGGTGTCGCCGGCCGCGGGTTGCCGGCAGAGGGCGCTCGCCAGCGCCGCGTGGATGGGAGTCGACAGGTGCGTGGTCCCCGTCGCGGCGCGGTAGAGCGCCAGCACCTCGCCGATCAGCTCTTCGTCGGGGGTCAGCTGCCGGAGCCGCGCAGCCCGCCCGGCCGCCGGCAGATCGGCGACCGCCGCGAACAGACCCTTCAAGTCGGCGAAACGCTCAGGCGTCACGAGAGAGGGCCCTCTTGAGCCAGGCGCGCGCGAAACGCAGCTCACGGTCGACCGTCGGCACGGAGATGCCGAGCATGCCGGCGATCTCGCCGCGGGTCAAGCCGGCGAAGCAGGTGAGGTGCAGGATCTGGCCGCAGCGAGGGTCGAGCTTCTCCAACCGGGTCAAGGCCTCTTCGATCGCGAGGAGGTCGAAGATCCTCCCCTCCTCCTCCGACTCGACGCTCGACAGGGTGACGCGGAGGAGACCGCCGCCCCGCTTGCCGGCGGACCTCGCGCGGGCATGGTCGACGAGGATGGAGCGGAGGGCGAGCGACATCGTGGCGAAGAAATGCACCCGATTCTCGAACTCCTTGGGCACGTCCATCACACCGAGAAGCGCCTCGTGGATCAGCTCGGTGGGCGACAGGGTCGCGAAACCGCCGCTCTGGCGCAGCCGCTTGGCCGCCAGAGCCCGCAGCTGCTCGTAGACCTGGTCGATGAGCGTGCCGAAGGCGGTGTCACTCCCCTGTCGCCAGGCTCGAAGCAGCAGGGTGAGCGAGTCGCGCGGCGGGTCCGTGCTCCGCGAAGCCGGCGCAGCCCGTGCGGCCCGCGGAGCTTGTAGCGACGTAGAAAGAGGGATGGCAAGAGGACGAAGGGGGAAAGCGAGGACGGCGCGGGGTGACGGCATCGATAGCATCCTCCAAGGCGAAAGGGAGCTCCCGCTCGGGAGTGTCCGGAGAGGGGAAACCATTTCAGGAGGAAAAATAGGGCGCAGGCGCACAGGGAGGGGCCGCCTGCCCCCTTTCCCCTGGCACCTTGTCAGACCGGAAGGGTGGTCAAGCCGGGGATTTAGCCAGGATCGGGGCGGGAGGGTCTCTCAGGTCGGAACACCCGGAACAAACCTGATTCCATATGGCTTTTCTCGCTCTTCCAAGCCGGAACACCCGCGGAAATGTTCCGGGTCGGAATCCGCGCTAAGTCATTGACCTAACTGCTTTGTTCCGGGTGTTCCGGCTCGTGAGGGGAAAACCGGCCCGAAGCCGCGCTCTCACCCGCCGCGGGGACTGCCGAGGACGAGGAAGAGCAGCCGGATGAAGCGAGCAAAGAACCGGGCACCCTCGGAGGCGAGGAGCGCCACCTCAGTCCGTAGCTGGACATCGAGGCGGCCCTCCCCCGGGAGGTCCAGGGCGAGCGCCGGGGCCGGCTCGGATTGCCCTTGGGCGCGGCCGCCCACCTGGCTCCGGACGGTTTCGATGAAGGTCTGGGTTGGATCGAGGATCGAGACCGGGAGATCGAGCCCCCGGAGGATCTTGCGCAGGGTGTTGCTTTGGGGATCGACCTTGCCGCGCTCGTAGTCCGAGATCGCGATGTTGGTCACCCCGGCCGCCTCGGCCAGGTCGCTCTGGCTCATCCGGCGGACGATCCGTAGGATGCCCAGGGTGACCGCCAGGTCGTTGCTGACGCGGTCCTCTTCCTCTGCTTCGGGGAACTTCTCTCCGATTCTCCGCATGATGCCTCCTCCCCGGTTGACTCGCTTGGGGGAGGTGGTTGGTACAGAGGGACCGGGCGGGTGGTCAAGCCGGAGATGCCTGGCGATAGTGCCTCTCCCGGGATGGCTTTCGTTGGATGGGAGGAGCCTGAGGTAAGATTCGCATCGTTCATGCTGTTTTCGCGAGATTCGAGTTCCTGACCTACCGATGTCCGGCCGTCGTTGGCTTCCGTGCTGGTGGAGGGCCTTAGGGTCTATATGACTGATCGATTCTTCGAAAAGCCGATTCTGAACTCTCCGTACGAGTACCCTGCGAAGCACTGGGAGCTCGACGCCAGCGGCCAGCCCACCAACCGGCTCCTCGACCGGCGGCGGCGCGCCGAGTTCATTACGCCCATCCCCCAGCCGAAGAAGCGCCGGCTCGAACAGCGTGACTTCGTCTTCAATGAGGGAGAGGGGCTCTCGACCGAAGCTCGGCAGTATGACCCTACCCCGGTCATCAACGAGTTGCGCCAGCGGGTCAATGCCTGGCGGGGACTCCCGAATCCGCGCGATTGGCAGGTGACGCCGGAGACGGCCCGCCTGCTCCAGCACTGGCGCAAACATAAGTTTGAAAGCATCCGCCCTTTCTTCTGTCAGGTGGAAGCCGTCGAAACGGCGATCTGGCTGACCGAGGTCGCTCCGACGCTCGGCAAGGAAGGTCGCCGATTCCTCGATCACCTCGAAGCCGCCAACACGCAGTGGAATCCGGGGCTGTCCCGACTGGCCCTGAAGCTTGCCACCGGCGCCGGGAAGACAACGGTGATGGCGATGCTCATCGCCTGGCAGACGATCAACGCGGTCCGGCGACCGACCAGCCGCAGGTTTACCCGTGGGTTCCTTGTCGTGACGCCGGGCCTTACCATCCGAGACCGGCTTCGTGTGCTGAAGCCGAATGACCCGGACAGCTACTATAAGAGCCGCGAGTTGGTGCCGAGCGACATGCTTGCCGATCTCGACCGGGCGAAAATCGTCATCACCAACTTTCAGGCCCTGAAGCTGCGCGACACCCTCGGACTCTCGAAGGGAACCCGTGGGTTCCTGCAAGGCCGAGGCGAAGAGCTGAAGACGCTCGAGACCGAGGGACAGATGCTCCAGCGTGTCATGCCGGACCTTATGGGCATGAAGAACGTCCTGGCGATCAACGACGAGGCGCACCACTGCTATCGGGAGAAGCCGGGCGCGGCCGCCGAGGAGGCTCTGACGGGAGACGATCGCAAGGAGGCGGAGAAGAACCGCGAGGCCGCGAGGCTCTGGATCTCAGGGCTGGAGGCCGTCGGTCGCAAGCTCGGGCTCCTGCGGGTGCTCGACCTCTCCGCCACTCCCTTCTTCTTACGCGGCTCGGGCGAGGCCGAAGGTGTTCTCTTTCCCTGGACGATGAGCGATTTCTCTCTGATGGATGCCATCGAGTGCGGCATCGTCAAGCTCCCGCGCGTGCCGGTCGCCGACAACATTCCAGGCGGTGACATGCCGAAGTTTCGCAATCTCTGGGAGCACATCGGCAAGAAGATGCCCAAAAAGGGACGCGGTAAGGCTGCCGGGCTCGATCCCTTGAGTATTCCGGTCGAGCTTCAGACCGCGCTTGAAGCTCTCTACGGCCATTACGAGAAGACCTTCGAGCTGTGGCAAGGCGCGGGCATCGACGTTCCGCCCTGCTTTATCGTCGTTTGCAACAACACTTCGACCTCGAAGCTCGTCTACGACTACATCTCGGGTTTCCACCGCGAGACGACCCACGGCGAGAGACTGCTTGAGAACGGCCGGCTGCCTCTCTTTCGCAACTTCGATGAGAACGGTCGGCCTTACGGCCGGCCCCGCACCTTGCTCATCGACAGCGAGCAACTCGAATCCGGCGAGGCCCTCGACGAGAACTTCCGCGCGGCAGCGGCGGCTGAGATCGCCCGCTTTCGCAGCGAAATGATCGAACGGACAGCCGACCGTCGAGCCGAGGAGTTCTCCGATCAGGCTCTGCTCCGCGAGGTGATGAACACGGTTGGTAAGAAAGATCAGCTTGGTGGTTTGACCCGCTGTGTCGTTTCGGTCTCTATGCTGACGGAGGGCTGGGATGCGAACACGGTGACTCACGTCCTCGGCCTCCGCGCCTTCGGCACGCAACTCCTCTGTGAACAGGTGATCGGACGGGCGCTCCGCCGGCAGTCCTACGACCTCAACGAGGAAGGTCTTTTCGATGTCGAGTATGCCGACATCCTCGGCATTCCCTTCGACTTCACGGCCAAGCCGGTCGTCGCACCGCCTCAGAAGCCACGGGAAACGGTTCAGGTCAAAGCGATCCGGCCGGAGCGCGACGCCTGCGAGATCTGCTTCCCGCGTGTCGAGGGCTACCATATCGAGCTTCCGGAGGAGCGCCTCTCGGCGGAGTTCACGGACGATTCGACGCTCGTGCTCACCCCGGATCTCACCGGTCCTTCTGTAACCCAAAATCAGGGCATCATCGGTGAGTCGGTGGATCTGAATCTCATCCACACCGGCGATCTGCGGGACTCGACGCTCCTCTTTCACCTCACCAAGCGATTGCTCTACACCAAATGGCGCGATCCGGACAAGGAGCCCAAGCTCTACCTCTTCGGCCAGCTTAAACGGATCACGCGCCAGTGGCTCGAAGGCCACCTTGTCTGTAAGGGCGGCACGTATCCCGCCCAGTTGATGTACCAGGAACTCGCAGACCTCGCCTGCGAGCGGATCACTCGCGGCATTGTCCGCCGCCTCGAAGGCACGAGCCCAATCAAAGCTGTACTCGATCCATATAATCCAACCGGTTCGACTCGGCATGTCAACTTCAACACGTCGAAGCGAACGCGCTGGAAAACGGACCCCCGCAAGTGCCACGTCAACTGGATCGTCTGCGATAGCGACTGGGAAGCCGAGCTCTGCCGCGTTGCCGAGGCGCATCCGCGAGTTCGCGCCTACGTGAAAAACCAAGGGCTCGGTCTCGAAGTTCCGTACCTTTACCGGTCGAAGCCCCGCAAGTATCTGCCCGACTTCCTCGTGCTCGTCGACGACGGTCATGGAGAGGACGATCTGCTCCACCTCCTCATCGAAATCAAGGGCTACCGCCGTGAGGATGCCAAGGAGAAGAAATCGACGATGGAGACCTATTGGGTTCCAGGTGTCAACCACCTGAATACCTACGGCCGCTGGGCTTTCGCCGAAATTACCGAGGTCTATCGGATTGCGGCTGATTTCGCGTCTGAAGTCGAATCCCACTTCAACGACATGGTTGATAGCGCTGTCGAACCCAGCCTGGAAGGATTTTCTCACTGATGGCCAAGAAGACCGATATGCCGAAATTGAAGCAGGTTGAGACCCTCCGCCACGAAGAAGCTTCGAGGAAGAATATCCCCACCGCCGAGTATCAGTCGGTGATGGAGAAAGAGGATCAGAGTACGATCCGGGTTGCCTACGAGCGCCGGAACCGCGATCTCGACCCTCAGCTCGTCTGGCGCGGCAAGGATGAGAAGGATTGGTCCGACCTCGTTGTCTCCGCCCCTCCGCTTTTCATTCAGGAAAAGGTGCATCCGAAGGTGTTGATCAATGACCTGCTTCGTCGTAGTCAGCAGATGAGGTCCGAAAAAGCTGACTTCCAGAAGGGCCTTTTCGCTGATTTCAATGGCATTCCCGACACGGATGCCAAAACCGAGTTCTATCAGCACGACTCCAACTGGACCAACAGGATGATCCTGGGTGACAGCTTGCAAGTAATGGCCTCGCTCGCAGAGCGCGAAGGACTGCGCGGGCAGGTGCAATGCATCTATCTCGACCCTCCCTACGGCATTAAATTCAACTCCAACTTCCAGTGGTCGACAACGAGCCGGGATGTCAAGGACGGCAATGTAGGTCACATCACTCGCGAACCAGAACAGGTAAAGGCGTTCCGCGATACTTGGCGAGATGGGATTCACTCCTACCTGACGTATCTGCGAGACAGGCTCGTTGTTGTCCGTGATTTACTTACTCCGACAGGCTCCGTCTTTGTTCAAATTGGGGAGGAAAATGCTCATCGAGTCCGTGCTGTCATGGACGAAGTATTTGGGGAAAATAATCTGGTTACTGTGATCTCATTCGCGAAGACTACAGGGCAGACTGATAACCTTCTGGCTTCTGTTAATGACTATATTGTATGGTATGCTCGGAACCTGGAATCGGTTAAATATCGACAGCCGTATAATGTGAAAGATATTGGCGGACCAGGTGCGAGTGGATATACACGCGTCGAGGAGGAGAATGGCGAGCGGCGTTCGCTGACAGAGGATGAGCGCCGAGGTGCATCCAGCTTATCGGTATCGGCGAGAGTGTTCACTACGAGCGACCTCACTAGTCAAAGCCCCGGCACGCGTTACAATGTATATCTTAACGGAGTGAGCTATTTTCCGAAAGGGTACTGGAAGACAGAAGAAGGTTTGATGCCTAGATTGAGGAAGGCGAACAGGCTCGTCCTCTCTGGCAGCAACCTTCGGTACTTGCGTTACCTCGCCGACTTCGCAGCTTATCCCTTGAACAATTCTTGGCCTGATACAGGAATCGCTGGATTCGCTTCCGAAAAGCGGTATATCGTCGAAACCTCGGCTAAGGTTATTGAGCGGTGCTTGCTTATGGTAACCGATCCAGGGGACTTGGTCCTCGATCCGACTTGCGGCTCCGGCACAACTGCTCTCGTCGCCGAGCAGCGGGGCCTGCGGTGGATAACTATCGACACTTCCCGTGTCGCCTTGGCTCTGGCGCGTGCGCGCATCATGGGCGCTCGCTATCCTTATTATTTTCTCGCCGACAGTCGCGACGGACAACTAAAAGAGGCCGAGATTACACGCACTGCACCGTCCACGGCCCCGACTCGAGGCAACATCCGCCAGGGGTTTGTCTACGAGCGCGTGCCGCACATCACGCTCAAGTCGATAGCCAACAATTCAGAGATCGACGTCATATGGGAAAAATTCGAGCAGACACTCGAACCTCTGCGTGAAAGCCTCAACGAGGTGCTCGGTAAGGCGTGGAAAGAGTGGGAGATCCCCCGAGATGCAGATCACGGGTGGCCAAACCAGGCCGGGGAGCTACATGCTAAGTGGTGGGAGCAGCGGGCAGCTCGACAAAAGGCGATCGACGCCTCTATATCGGCAAAGGCAGAAAATGAGTTCCTTTATGATAGACCCTACGAAGACTACAGAAAAGTCCGCGTCTCCGGCCCATTCACGGTCGAGAGCATCTCGCCGCACCGGGTTATGGGAGTCGACGAAAACGACGAACTGATCGGCCCCTCTGTAGACGCTCGTTCGAGTTTCGGTGAGAAGCAAGATTTTGCGACGATGATCCTGGAGAATCTCAAGACAGCAGGTGTGCAGCAGGCTCACAAGGAAGACAAGATTGTATTTTCCTCAATCACGCCCTGGCCTGGAGAACTAGTCGGCGCCGAAGCTCGCTACTTCGAAGGAACCGAGGAGTCCGGCAAGGAGAAGCGTGCCGCCATTTTCATCGGCCCCGAGTTCGGCACCGTCTCCCGCCCGGACCTTGTATCCGCGGCTCGCGAGGCCGGCGACGCCGGCTTCGATGTGCTGATCGCCTGTGCTTTCAGCTACGACGCCCACTCCTCCGAATTCAATAAGCTCGGCCGCATCCCAGTGCTCAAGGCCCGCATGAACGCCGACCTTCACATGGCCGGCGACTTGAAGAACACCGGCAAGGGCAACCTGTTCGTCATCTTCGGCGAACCGGACATAGACATTCTCCCGGCCCAGGGAGAAAGAGCCGAGGCCGGCCAGATCCAGGTCAAAATCAACGGAGTGGACGTCTTCCACCCCAACACCGGCGAGGTCCGCAGCGATGGCCCCGAAGGCATCGCCTGCTGGTTCATCGACACCGACTACAACGAAGAGAGCTTCTTCGTTCGCCATGCCTACTTTCTGGGCGCCAACGATCCATACAAGGCGTCAAGACCACGCTCAAGGCGGAGATCGACGAGGAGGCATGGGAGACGCTGCACAGCGATCTTTCTCGCCCCTTCGACAAGCCGGGATCGGGAAGAATCGCGGTTAAGGTGATCAATCATCTTGGGGACGAAGTCATGAAGGTTTTCAGAGTGGAAGGGTAGAATCCCCTGGTAGAGAAGAGAATCCACGTTGCACAGGGACCCAAGTTGGGCAGATCGTCGGCGATGGCCGAATACACATTGACGAGGTCCTGGGCGAGGGTGGATTTGGGCGTATACGCTGCTACCGACTCCGATTAAACCGCCGGATGGCCCTTTAAGACGGTTGGCCGCCAGAACGACTTCCAGCAGTCAATGCTTCTGCGGGAGTGCGCGATCCGGACGGCGACACCACAAAGGTAGCCTGGAAGGTCTCTTGCGGAGAACTGCTGGAGCGGCCGGTGAGACGCTCTTCTGGCGTGCCCCCGACCAGTCCCCTGCCAAGCATAGATGTCGAGTAAGGCCGAAGCGGTCGGTCAGATCAACCCGCACCGCTGTGCGGAGGGAACCACGCCCGTCTACGACGGACTTCGCTCCCAACTGTTTGCTCTAGGTTTGCTCACCCCAACCGGGCGAGCCTCAGCCCGGAGCTTTGGCGCCTCTAACTCTCTTATCTGGAAGGGGTTGTGTGGTGCCCAGGACCGGAATCGAACCAGTGACACCGTGATTTTCAGTCTTGATGTTGAAGATCCCGCTGAATCCTGGTAGGCCCCAGAAGTCAACAGATATAAGGATTCCTTGACACTGGTCCTCCCCATGGTACCCTGTAGATCCCGGTCCGCGACAGCCCAGCGACAGCCCAGGACCCTACGGAGGCCACGATGCAAGCCAAGATCACCAAGCGCCTACTCGACTCCCTCAAGCTCCCCGAGACCGGCGAGGTCAAGGTCTGGGATTCAGTGCTACGCGGGTTCGTGGTCCGGGTGCGGGCCGGGGGAAGCCGTCGCTTCACCGTGGAATGGATGCGGGAGCGGAAGACGCGCCGTCTCACCCTCGGGGAGTACGGCCCCCTGACCGCCGACCAGGCGCGGGAGCTGGCCCGGCAGGTGCTCGCTCGCGTGGCCCGGGGAGAGGACCCTGCCGCCGTCCTGGCCGAGAGGAAAGCCGCGCCGACCGTCGCCGATCTCGGCCCCCGCTACCTAGAGCAGCATGCCGTGCCGAAGAAGAAAGCCGCCAGCGTGACCGCAGACGAGCGGATGCTGCGGCTCTACATCCTGCCGACACTCGGGAAACGGAAGGTGGCCGAGATCGCCCTGCGGGAGGTTGCCGACCTCCATCACAGCCTCCGGGCCAAACCCGTTCAGGCCAACCGGGTGCTCGCCCTAATGTCTAAAATGCTCGGCCTTGCGGAGCGGTGGGGACTCCGCCCGCCGGGCTCGAATCCCTGCCGGGGGGTGGACCGCTTCCCCGAGAAATCCCGGGAGCGCTTCCTTTCCGCTGCGGAGCTGGCGCGACTCGGCGCCGTCCTGGCCGAAGAGGAGGGGGAAGAGCCCTTCGTGGTGCTCGCCGTCCGGCTTCTCCTCCTGACCGGAGCCCGGCGGGATGAGGTGCTAACGCTCCGATGGGCAGACGTGGACCTTGACCGCGCCTCCCTCCGGCTCGCCGACTCTAAAACGGGTGCGAAGGTGATCCCCCTGGGGCCTGCCGCGCTCGCGCTCCTGGCCTCTGCGCCGCGCATGGAGGGCAACCCCTACGTCATCCCCGGCCGGCGTACTGGCGGCCGCCTGGTAGGCATACAGCGGCCCTGGGTGAGTATCCGGGAGCGGGCCAAGCTCGCGGACCTCCGGCTTCATGACCTGCGTCATAGCTTCGCCAGCATCGGCGCGGCCGCGGGGCTCGGCCTGCCCATCCTGGGCGCCATCCTCGGCCACCGAAACCAGGCGACGACCGCGCGCTACGCCCACCTCTCCGACGACCCCCGCCGCGCGGCAGCGGCCCGGATCTCGGATGAGATCGCCGGAGCCCTGTCCGGACAGCCTGCCGGGGAGGTAGTCCAATTTAGGAAAGCTTGAAGCACACCGGGGCGGCCGTGCCGCCCCGTTTCCCACGTAACGGCCCCGGCGAGAGATGGAAGCTCCCGCCGGAGCCTGACCGAGCACAGGAGCGTGTCCTATGCCCAGCTTGCCGCAGTCTATCCCGCCCGTCCCCCCGCCCCCTCCCATCGACCTCTCCCAGGTCACGGAGGCCACCCGCCGAGCTCTCTACGATGCCGTGGCGGCAATCCACTTCAACCCCTCCCCCGAGGAGGTCAGGGAGGCCCGCAGAAACGAAGAGTGGTACCAGCGGCACGACCCCGACGAGTGCGAGCTGACGGTCCTCTACATCCTCGGCCGCTGGATAGCCTACTGGCGAGTCTGGGAGGAGGTTGAAGAGGATGCCCCCGAGTCTCGCCAATGGGAAGTGGTCCGCGTCGAATCCCATCCCTCCGCTCCCTATGGCATTGAGTTTTCCGAGATCTAGCCATGGGGAGCCGGAAGATGACAACCGTCCAGGTCCGCGCCACCCGACAGCAGGCGCAGCGATGGGGAGGAGCGGCTCAGTACGACGGCGCGCCCAGCATCGCCGCGTGGCTCGTCACCCTCGCAACCGAGCGGCTCCGCACGCTCGGCTCCCGCGTCCCCCGTCTGGCGCTCCGCTGGCGCCGTGGTCGCTTTAACGTCACGGTGCGGCGCGACAGGAACAGCCACCCCCGCGAGGTGTCCGGCTTGGTCGCCGGTCCCTTCGGGATCTACCGAGAGCCGGACGACCGAACGCGCCCACGCCTGCCCCCGCTCTTCCACCTGGTCCACACCCCGACCGGGTGCCACCTGGTAGCGCTCCGGCTCCGGAAGCGCTGCAAGTCGCTCGCCCGGGAGATCGCCACGTTTAGAGTCGAATGGACCGCGACCGATCCCGAGAAGATGACCGGCCCCGAGTTGTGGAAGGTCCGGGATGCCATCAATACCGCCCACCGTTTCAACTCCGGACCTCCGGTCTAGAAAGCGAGGAAACGCATGAGTACTCTTAAAGTCGCATCGTTCACAGCCCACGCCACGCTTGACCAGAGCATCCGGTGGAAGATCGCGGCGGAGGCGGACGGACACCGTGCCGTGGGGTCCTGGTTATGTGAGGCGGCAGACTGCTACCTGAAGGCCCGCGCCAGGGTGGGGAACCCTCTCCCGCTGGCGTGGCACCGTGGCCGGTTCCGGGTGCTCCTGATGGACGGGACCGAGATCGAGGTCCATGGCATGATCTCGCCCCCGTTCGGGCAGTACCAGGGGACCGGCAAGGGGAGCGACGAAAACGCGAAGCGCACGCTTGTGCATATCCCCTCCGGCCGGATCATCGCCAAGCTGAGGACGGCGCGGCAGTGCAAGGCGCTCGCTTCCGAGCTGGCGCCTGTCTACGCTCGGGATGAGGCCACCACGGCGGGAGTTGTCGAGCGGCATAGGAGGGAAGCGATGTAGGGGGGCGGCAGGAAGTACCGCGCGAGCAACCGAGGGGGGCCGGTTCCGGAAGGAGCTGGCCCTCTCCTCTTTCTACCCGACCTCTTTCGCTCCGCTTCCGCCCCGACTTCTTGCCGCGCGATTCTCTGTATAGTATATCGTATCACGATGTGTGCTCTCCGCCGACTCGAAGGAGGTAGCAGAACGACGCCTTTCAAACGCCCTGCCCTGGCGCTCGGCGACCCGCTGGGCTCGATCCCGGCTTGAGGGGGGAAGGGGTCGCACCCGGCGACCCTTGGGCGACTCTGCCGGCCCGGTAACTCTTCTGGTGACACGCCTTACGGCCAGCTTTGCCGTTGGCTCAGAAAGTGCCAATCCGGATTACTCTGCAACGTAAAATGTCTTCAAACGCCACGTCGCCGCTTTTCCTTGTCGCAAATCGGCCTTCCTGTGGTACAATGCTTCCTTATGGGGACACTTGGGACCTGAATGGAGCAGAATACCTCCGAGGAAGGAACTATGAGAATTGAGCACCTCACCCAAGCAGGCCCCCCCGCGCTTTCTCCGCCCCCGCCAAGTCGCAGAGATCTACGGACTCACTACTAAGTTCCTCGCGCATGCCCGTGTGCGCGGAACGGGACCGAGCTACCGGAAACTCGGTCGAAAGCTATGCCTCTATTCCGTTGAAGAACTAGAGCAATGGATAGAAGCGCAACGCCGCTCTTCCACCTCTGACAGCGGAAGTGCAGAGTAATCCGCTGTGATCGCGGAGGCTTCCGGAAGCTTTCCCGATTACTTTCCCTGCCCGGCAGAGGAAGGACATCGGTGCGTAGACGGCTCTACCGACGATCAATGGGAGTGCCCTGAGTGCGGCCGGAGCGGTGGAGCGGAGGAATACAAGCGTCTCTCCAATGAGCTTGCAGCGCGGCAGGATCAACCTCTCCCGCTCCGCTTCAACGCGGACCAGGACGAAGCGAGCGCACAAGCTACTCAACTCGCGCTCGACCGCGCCGCTCTGCCGCAGGCCATCAGCATAGAAGAGTTCCTTGCCCGGAAGCTTCCCGATCGCAAGTGGCTTGCGACTGGACTCCTTCAAGAGAAGGATACGATCATGATCCACGGGTGGCGTGGGTTTGGCAAATCACACTTCGCGGCCGGTCTCGCCTATGGCCTCGCAAGTGGGACAGACTTCTTGAAGTACAAGATCGCGGAGCCCGTGGGAGTGCTCTACGTCGATGGAGAGATGCCGCAAGAGGATCTTCAGCAACGATTCTCCGCCATCGAACATAGTTCCACTTCCAGGACCACCGCTCCGCTCTTCTTTCTTCCTCGGGACATGGCCGAGGTGCCGTTTCCAAGCCTCGCGACTCACGAGGGCCAACGGATGGTAGAGGTCAACCTCAAGCCGGGTATAAAGGTCGTCATCCTTGATTCCTTCAGCACGCTTTGCCAGAGCGAGGAACGCGAGAACGATAGCGGCAGTTGGGCCGGCATGCAGGAGTGGCTGCTGACGCTCCGCAGTCAGGGCCTCACCGTGGTGCTGGTCCATCATGACGGCAAGAACCGAGAGCAACGCGGCACGTCCGCTCGCGAGACGATCCTCTCTCAAGTCGTGCAACTCGTACAGCCGGAGGATTACGACCCATCGCAGGGAGCTCGGTTTCAAGTCCACTTGAGGAAAGCCCGGGGTGTGAGGGGGGCCGATGCGGCGCCGTTCGAGGCATGGCTCGAAAGCACCCCAGACGGCCGGCAGGTGTGGACAGTCCGTCCACTTGAAGGCATTGAGGATCGCATCCGCGCAGCTCAGGAAGCCGGAATCCGCTCCTGCCGAAAGATCGAAGCTGCTACCGGTATTTCTAAATCAACCGTGGACAGGTACCTAAGGACTATGAAGGATAGCTGACGAAAGTGTCCCATGTCCCACGCCCTAAGGGTTGGGACAGTGGGACAGGCCCGTTGTCCCATCCGTCCCAGGGACGTGGGACAGGTGGGACAGGCGCGACCGTTGCGGAAGACCAGGATGACCTACCGAGGGGGTAACAGCTTTCCCTCAAGCCAGAAGTTGCACCTGTTCGTTTCAAGGGCTTGGGAAAGTTGTCAAGGGCTGCAACTAATGTCTTAGTCTTCTATCTTGAAAAAGCTACGTACCGCTCGACGAATTGCTTCCGCTTTTGAGCAACGTTCTTTCGTAGAGAAGCGCACTACGGCCTCTTCTTCGTCGGCATGCAGGTAGGTGACCTCCCGAATCAGGCCACGGGATGTTGCGGGCGCTCTTTTGCGGCGAGTTGGGGTCTCCATCTCGGCAGAATAGCCACGGCTGTAGAATACAGTAGACTACTGTGGACTAATGTGGCCCACAATGTGCTAGAGTCCTGCAAAAAAGGAGGGTTAGCCCCATGAAGGCATACCTCGGATCGCTGGCTGTTGTCACACTGTTGACCGGCTGCGCCTCTGCTCCGCTCATGGAGGTAGGTCCAGGTGGAGAGCCTGGCTGCAAAAGTTTGGGCGCCTTCGAGGTGAGCAAGCTCTGCCGGGGCTCACTAGACAACCTCCGGACCTGCAACGAGATCGTCAAGAACCGCATCCTGGCGGAGGCGAGAAGCAAGGGCGGGAACGCTGTCGAGTATACGGGAGATGCTTCTGGCGTCGCTTACCTGTGCCCACCGGAAGCAGGTGGCAAGTGAAGGTGCGGAGCGTTCTGGCTCTCGCGGCGGTCGTCGTCGCCCTAGGCTGTGGTGGCGGAGGTGGCGGCAGTAGTCCGACAAGCCCCGGACCTTCTTATCCGAGCGTTCTCGGCACCTACTCCGGATCGAGCTTCTTCCGGCTCACCCTCGTTCGGCTGTCCGATGGAGCTACGGTCTCTCAGGATTGCCCCGGCAGCATGACGGTTGCATCGCAATCCGCCTCAAGCTTCGGCGGGAGCTTCTTGCTTCAAGGCGCTTGCTCTCCGACTTCAGGAGCAATCGCGAACGGCTCCGTGCGGACGGATGGAGGAGCGAGCTTCGGTCTCGCCGTGCCAGGCTCCGACCCGAGAACCTTCTCAGCGCTGACGGGCTGCACCTTCGTATCCGGCGATTCGCTCTTTAACGGGAACTTCAGCGCTACTTCAGTTCTCGCGACGGCAACGGCCATCGTGGACTGTAGTCAGGGGCGAGTCCAACTTGTGCTTCGCGTGTCGGGCCAGCGCTGAGGGTGTACCTGTAAGCAGCCTACTTCCCTCCCCGATCTCCTCGACCGGCGGGAATGAAAAAACCCCCTCGGCCTGAGAGACTGATAGGTCTTCGGAGGCTACCCCTCCGTCTTCCGAGACGGCCCCCCCCAGCAACGGAGTAGGGTCCACCCCCTCGCACCCCTTCCTCGATCGCCTCCCTCATCTCGCGGACAGAGACAGGGTCTAGCGTTCCCGCGAAGCGCAGGAGGTCACGGCCGAGAACACCCTTCAGGGGGGAGGAAACGGGGAGAGAGACTGGCTCCGCCTGTTCAGACGAAACGCTGCCACCGACAGCCCAGCGACAGCCCAGGCTCGAAACCGAGTCTGGAGGCTTTTTCTCGCTGGGCACCTAAGTTATTGGTTTTGAAGGGTTTGGAGGCTTTTTGATGGTGCCCAGGACCGGAATCGAACCAGTGACACCGTGATTTTCAGTCACGTGCTCTACCAACTGAGCTACCTGGGCACAGGGGGTCTGGCGACCCCAAGGGGCGCTAGTTTTAGCACCTGGGGGAGCGGGAGTCAAGCCGTCCTCCCCGCCTCAGCGGCCTGCCTGGGCACCCACAGGGGGGTGCCCCTACAAAGACGACTTGACGAGGTCCCGAGTAGTGCCAGGCGTTTCGCGGGTCGGCGAACCGGTCCAACGTGACGTCCTACCGGTACAACGAGACGTTGAGGCGTCGCAAGCTGACGTCCTACCGCTACAACGAGACGTTGAAGCGTTGCAAGCTGACGTCCTACCGGTACAACGTGACGTTGAAGCGTTGCAAGCTGACGTCCTACCGGTACAACGTGACGTTGAAGCGGCGCAAGCTGACGTCCTACCGGTACAACGAGACGTTGAAGCGTTGCAAGCTGACGTCCTACCGGTACAACGTGACGTTGAAGCGGCGCAAGCTGACGTCCTACCGGTACGACGTGACGTTGAAGCGCTGCAAGCTGACGTCCTACCGCTACAACGAGACGTTGAAGCGTCGCAAGCTCACGTCCTACCGGTACAACGTGACGTTGAAGCGTTGCAAGCGCACGTCCTACCGCTACAACGAGACGTTGAAGCGGCGCAAGCTGACGTCCTACCGGGCCGCGGCCCCGGAGTCTCAGGACTTCGCGACAGAACCCCGCGACCACGGTCTCCGGCATCGGGACTTCGCGCCAGAGTCCCGGGATTTTGCGCCAGAGTTCAGGGACAACAGCCGCGAGGCCATGGATTCTGTTACGTAGTCTCCGGACTTCGCGCCGGAATCCCGGGGTCACGGGGCTCCGTCCCGGGAGGCGGAGGCGTGGTCCCGGGACTTGGGTTCGTGGTCCCGGGACCACGGTCTCCGATCCCTGGAAAAGGATCGAGAGCCCGGGACCGAGACTCTCGGTCCCGGGCCTCCGGACGAAAGTCCCGGGATTTCGACACGCGGTCCCCGGACTCTCCTGCGAAATCCACGGACCGAGACTCGGAATTCCGGGACGACGAGACGGAGTCCAGGGATCACGAAGCCAAGTCCCGGGACCCCGCTTCGTCGTCCCGGGACCCCGGCTCCCCGCCCGCGGAAACCCGGTCGCGACCGCTGGACCTCGACCGCGATGGCAGGATTTTGCAGCGTAGTCCCAAGCCTATGCGGCAAAATCCGGGGACCCCTCTTTCGTGCGGGGATCTCCTGCCATCGGCGTTCGTGCCTCCTACTCCACCCTCTCCCCCGGAAGATCCCGTCCTCCCTGATGGAGCACGAGATCCTTCGCCCGGCCGTCGGCGCCGCCCTGGCCGGACTTGGCACCGCTGCCCCTGCTACGCGTCTCCCACGTTTTGGCGTAGGCTCCCGCCATGGCCGAGGTGACGCTCCGACACGTCAGGAAGAGCTACGGTCCGGTGACGATCATCGCGGATCTCCAGCTGGACGTCCGCGACAAGGAGTTCATGGTGCTCGTGGGACCTTCGGGCTGCGGCAAGTCGACGGCGCTCCGCATGATCGCGGGCCTGGAGGAGATCTCGGGGGGGACGATCGAGATCGGGGAGCGGGTGGTCAACGACGTGCCGCCCAAGGATCGCGACATCGCCATGGTGTTTCAGAGCTATGCCCTCTATCCCCACATGTCGGTCCGCGAGAACCTGGAGTTCGGCTTGAAGATCCGGAAGACCCCGAAGCCGGAGCGCGACCGGCGGGTGGGCGAGGCGGCGGAGATCCTGGGGCTTCAGGCGCTCCTCGACCGCAAGCCCAAGGATCTCTCGGGCGGCCAGCGCCAGCGGGTCGCCCTCGGCCGCGCCATCGTGCGGAAGCCCGCCGTCTTCCTCTTCGACGAGCCGCTCTCGAACCTCGACGCCAAGCTCCGGGTGCAGATGCGGGCGGAGATCTCGAAGCTCCAGAAACGGCTGGAGACGACGACGGTCTACGTCACCCACGACCAGGTGGAGGCGATGACGATGGGCCACCGGATCGCGGTGATGAACGCCGGCCGCCTGCAGCAGCTCGGCACGCCACTGGAGGTCTACGACCGGCCGGCCAACCTCTTCGTCGCGAGCTTCATCGGCACGCCGCCGATGAACCTCGTGCCGGCGGTCCTCGCCGCGAGCGGCGCGAAGATCGCCGCCTCGGGCTTCGCGCTTCCCATGCCGACGGCCTCCGCCGCCTGGGCGGCCTCTCCGAGCCTGGGGAGAGACGGCAGGAAGGTCGTCCTCGGGATTCGGCCGGAGAACCTGCGGGAGGGCGCTCGGGAGACGAGCCGGGCCGAGATCTCGGACACCCCGGGGATCTCGGGAATCGTCGAGTTCGTGGAGCCTCTGGGGCACGAGGTGATCGTCCACACCCGGGTGGGGACCGATCTCCTGGTCGCCAAGCTCGAACCGCGCCGGGCGCCCGCGATGGGCGACCCGATCACGCTCGCGGTCGAGGTCGAGGCGCTGCATCTCTTCGATGCCGAGAGCGGGGAGCGGCTGGGGTAGGGGCCGCACTCGGATAGAATCCGCCTGTACCCCGACCGGAGGAAACACCCAGATGGCGACGTCGTATCGGCAGGTCTTCCTCTCTCTCGCCCTCGCGGCGGTCGTGACGGTCGTGACGATCGCCGCCGGCTGCGGTCCGACTTCCGACTCCAAGCTGGCCAAGGGCGCCGCCCCGTCCCGCCGCCAGGTCGACGCCTGTACGCTCTTCACCGCCGCCGACGCCCAGGCCGTCCTCGCCGAGGAGGAGGTGGTCGAGATGAGCAGCTTTCTGAGCGAGGGGCAGGGCAAGAAGGACCCCTCCCAGTGCGGCTACAACGCCGGCTCCGATCCCACCAAGGTGGTGCGGATCGAGGTGCGCCGGGCCGCCAGCCCCGAGGCGATCCAGAGCGCCTTCGACTCGACCCGCTCCCTCCTCGCGGGCTCCGCTCCCCAGGACGTCCCCGGTCTCGGCGATGGCGCCTTCTGGGTGGGCGGCACGCTCCAGCAGCTCCACGTGCGCAAGGGCGCGGCGCAGCTCATCGTCACCAGCCAGCCCGGCGAGGGGAAGGACCCGCTCGCCGTCGCCAGGTCGATCGCCGGCAAAGCGCTCGGCCGCCTATGATCGCCTTTTCTCTCTCCTACTCCTCGCCGCCCACCGTCCGCCGCTCGACCAGGTAGTCGAGCGCCACCGCGAGCCCTTTCCGGTACGGCAGGGTGAACCCGATCACCAGGAGGGCGATGGCGGCGACGGCGATCTGCCCCAGCCAGACGATGCGCGGCCGGAGGAGGAACATGCAGACGACGAGGAAGCCGGTCAGGCCGGCGGTGCTCATGTACATGAAAAACCAGGTGTCGCCGGTGTGGCGCTCATAGCGCAGGCCGCAGACCGGGCAGCTCTCCCGGAGCCGGTTCCAGCTCACGAAGAGCGGCCCCTCCCCGCAGCGCGGACAGCGTCGCCTAAAACCGCGGCGGAGGGCGAGGCTCGGCGGAACGGCGGAGGTTTCCACGGTCCGGTCAGTATAGCGACAGCCGCGATACGATCGGCGCGGAGGACGGGAAGAAACTTGCGCAGATCCCCCGGAAACCGCTTCGCCCTCGTCGCGCTGGTCGTGACCTCTGTCGGCATCGGCGGCATCGTCGGCATCGGCGGTATGGCGCTCGGCGCCTGCGGCCGTCCGTCGCGTCCCGCCGCGCCGACCGCCGCCGCGACCGCCAGCCTCGGTCGTCCCGGGCCTCCCCGGGACGCCTGCGCCCTCCTCACCCCTGCCGATGCGCGGGAGATCTTCGGCGGCGAGGGGGCCGCCCCGACGCGGAGCATCGTCCCGGGGAGCGGCGAGACGGTCTCGCAATGCTCCTATGCCGCCGACGACTCCCGCCGCTTCCTCTCTCTCCTCGTCCGCCAGTCCCCGGCGGCGCCCGCGGCCTACGAGCGGGCCCGGGCGATGGCGAAGGCCTTGACCGGCAGCGATCCGGTGGACGTCTCGGGAGCCGGCGAGAAAGCCTATTGGACGGGGGGGACCTTCAAGCAGCTCACCGTGCTGGCGAGAGACGTTCAGCTGATCGTGAGTGTGGAGCTGGGCGACGGCAGGGATCGGGTCGAAGGAACGAAGGCGGTCGCCCGGAAGGCGCTCTCCCGGTTGTAGGGAGTTGTAGGGGCTTGTCGGGGCTTGTCGGCGACAGCCGGACGGGGGATCGTCCCCCGCCCGGCGGACATTTCCGCTAGATCCCCGAAGGTCCCACCCCACCCCGGCCGCGCTTTTTGTCGCGGAAGGCGCCCACGATCAGCCAGCCGCCGACCGCGATCAAGGCCACCGGCCAGAGATCGAAAATCCAGTCCAGGTTGATCGTCAGGTAGCGATCGGCCAGGGCGAAGAGCCCGATGAGGACCAGGAGGGCGCCCGCCACCGCTCCCACCTGGCCCGCGACGGGAGAGGCGGGACGATCCTGAAGTCCCAAGTCCTGGGCGTAGCCATAGTTGATGAGGGTCGCCTGGCGGTAGGCGTCCAGGATGTTGAACAGCCAGAAGAACACCATGGCGAAGCTGACCAGCGGGTGGTCGCGGATGACGATGCAGAGCAGGCTCGACACGACGAGGAAGAAGACCAGCCCGCGGAGGTAGAGCCCGTTGTAGACGTGCCCCAACCCCGGGCAGAGTGAGAAGAGGGCGGCGAGCCCGGGCCGCTTGACGGCGACCGCCGGCGGGGCGGGAAGGGGCGCCGGGGCAGGACCCTCGGAGACCTCATAGGGGGGGAGCGGTTCGACGGCGTTCATGGTTGTCTCCTTTCGCGGCCGGGAGTCACGCTCCCGCCGCGGTTTTTGTCCGGGGAAGCCGGCAGCAGCCTGCCGGCGGTATTGGCGATCTTGGCGATATTGGCGATATTGACGAGGTTCGAGAGGTCGCCCATCTCTTTGTGGGTCAAGGTGGACAGCCGGCTGTGCAGGGTCTGGACGGAGGCGTCGAGGCCGCCGCGGAGGGCGCCGTAGCGCGCGGCGGCGGTCGCGTTCCAGGTGCGGAGCTCCTTTTCCCCCGTCTCCCGGGCCTCGACGAGCGGCGAGACCTCGCGGCTGACGAAGCCCGCCGCCCGGGCGCCGAGATTCGGCAGGCGATCGGCCAGGCTGCCGAGAAGCGACGCCGAGAGGGTCGTCAGGAGGAGGCTCGCGGCGATCGCGTAGCGCGGGCTCAGGATCCAGGCCGGCGGCTTCTCCCGCCTCTTCACCGCGGGCACGACCCTCGCGGGCACGCCGGCCGGGGCGCTCCGGGCGATCCCCTGGAGGCGGAAGCGGAGGGCGGCCGGGAGCGGCAGCTCCGGCATCGGCAGCCGGCCGGGAAGGAGCCCGCCGGCGGCCGCGTGGGGCAGGCTGGAGAGCTCCGCCCGCAGCCGTGCCGGGAGGGGCAGCCGGATCGCGGCGGCGAGCTCGATCGCCTGGGCGTAGTCGGCGCACTCGGCGCAGCGTCCCCGGTGCGCGGCGCCGACGCCCGGCTCGGCGGGCGAGAACCGCGCCCGGAAACGGCGGCAACCCCAGCCCAGCGCCCACTTCAGCATGGTGCCTCCACGGCCCGCAGGCGCGGCCGCCCGGTCACCCGCTCGGCGAGCGACAGCCGGGCGCGGTGGAGACGGGATTTGACGGTCCCCAGGGGGACGTCGAGATAGGTCGCGGTCTCCTCCAGGGTCCAACCCTGGAGGTCGCGGAGCAGCACCACTTCCGCCAGATCCTCCGGCATCTCCTCCATCGCCCGGTAGACCGCCCGCATCTGCTGGCGCGATTCGGCCTCCGCTCCCTGGTCGTCGCCGGAGGGGATCTGCTCCAGCACCTCGTCCGGCACGGCGACCGACCGGCGCTCGCGGCGCAGCCGCCGGTAGTGGTCGATGCAGAGGTTCCGGGAGAGGCGGAGGGTCCAGGCGCCGAGCGGCGAGTCGCCGCGGTAGAGCCGCAGGTTCTGGTGGAGACGCAGGAAGATCTCCTGGCAGAGATCCTCCGCCTCGGGGAGGGAGCCGGTGAAGTGGAAGGCCAGGTTGTAGATCTTCTGCCCGTAGCGCGAGATCAGCTCGTCCCAGGCCGCCGGCTGGCCGGCGGTGGCCTGCCGGGCGAGCTCTAGGTCGGGAGTGGGGGCGGTGGCGTTCATGGTCTCTGTCTACCAGGACGAAGGGTACGCCCGAAAGGTTCGCACGGGCACCGGGGGACGCTGGAGGGGTACTGGGCGCATCCCTTGCATTCCCTCGTCCGCCCGGAGGAAACAACGATGCGGATCACCGTCCTGACGTACCTCGAAAAAGAAGGGGATGAAGAGCACGATATCGTCGTCGACCAGGTGGCCGACGCGTTGCGCGAAGGGGGGCACCAGCCGGAGGTCCTGGGCGTCCATGGCGACGTCAAGGCGATGGTCGACGGTCTCCACAGGCAGAAGCCGGAGCTGATCTTCAATCTCCTCGAGATGTTCGGCGACAATACGAGCGCCGACGTCGCCGTGGCCGGTCTCCTCGACCTGCTGGGCCTAAGGTACACTGGCAGCGGTCCCGGCGAGCTGTTTCTAGGCCAGGACAAGGGGCTGGCGAAAAAGATCTTCTCGTTCGAAAAGGTGCTCTACCCCGACTTCGCCATCTTCTCGAACGATGCGGGCCTGGAGACCGGCGGCAACCTGCGGATGCCGCTCTTCGTCAAGCCGCTCCGCGCCGACGCCTCGATCGGCATCAGCGGCGATTCGCTGGTGCGGGACGCGACTTCGCTCATGAAGCGGGTGATCATGATCCACGAGAAGCTCAACGACTCGGCCCTGGTCGAGGAGTACATCGAGGGCCGCGAGCTCTACGTCGGCGTCGTGGGGAACGCCGATCCGGTCGCGCTCCCTCCCATCGAGATGGATTTCTCCGGCATGCCCGAAGGGATGCCGCACATCGTGGGCTCCAAGGCCAAGTGGTCGAAGCGGAGCGCTGAGTACAAGGGGACGAAGTCGGTCCTCGCCGAGCTTCCCGACGAGCTCCGGGCGCGGGTCCAGAAGGCCGCCGTCGACGCCTACCGGGCGCTCCGGGTGCGCGACTACGGCCGGGTCGACCTGCGGCTGACCGAGACCGGGGAGGTCTACGTCATCGAGGTCAATGCCAACTGCTACCTCGAAAAAGAGAGCGAGTTCGCGACCGCCGCCGCCACCCATGGGATGGACTTCCCCACCCTCGTCAACCATATCGCCGAGCTCGCCCTTTCGCGCTATGAGCCGCGCTATGAGCCGCGTTACGAAAACGGACGTCCGTGACGACCCTCCCCCGTCCGGTCCTCTTCGTCAAGTACTACGACAAGGGCTCGACCGTCATGGGGGCGGACCAGATCAGCGCGGCGCTCCGCGCCGAGGGCGTGGACGCCCGTTCCGTCCATGTGAAGGACATCGGAAAGGTCCGCGGCGCGATCCTCGTCTTCATCAAGACCTCGCGCTTCCTCGACCTCTGGCGCGCCCGGCAGCGCGGCAATACCGTGATCCTGGACGTCCAGGACACGATCTGCTTCAAACGCCGGATCAAGAACGCCCGGCTGTGGGACGGCCTCATCTTCAAGAGCCGGCGGGCGCTCGACGATTTCGCCACCGACCGCTCGCTCCCCGTCGTCCTCTACCACCAGTGGGACCCGCGCTATCGGCCCCATGAGGCGGGATTGACGGAGCTCAAGGTCGCCTATCTCGGCCACCGCCGGTCGCTGAAGCGCTGGGACGAGCTCCCCGGCATCGCCTGCATCGACGAGGACGCCCTCCGTGCCGCCGGCCGCTATGGGGACCTGATGACCGCCGCCCTCCCCTTCAACTGCCACTTTTCGATCCGCGAGGAGGAGCGGGAGTTCCTCTACAAGCCGAACGCCAAGGTCTCGACCGCCGCCGCCTGCGACGTCAACCTGATCACCACCCCGGACGCGATCTCGGTCGAGCTTCTGGGGAGCGACTATCCGTACTACACCGACCCCAGCACGGCGGGCATCGCGCGGACGATCGAGAAAGCCAGGGATACTCTAGGCGGCCCGGTCTGGCAGAGCGGGCTCCAGACGATGGCGGCGGTCCGCGAGCGGACGAAGATCGAGCGGATCGCGAAGGACTATGTCGAGTATTTGAGGCGGTTCTGCTAGACACCCAAGATGGGGTACAGACCGATTCCCCGTCAGCGAGCCTTTCCATTCACGTCATCCTGCGGGGAGCCTCGGGCGACCCAAAGGATCTGGGCGGGGGAAGCTGCCGCCCGCCCAGATCCTTCTGGCTCGCAAGGCTCGCCCTCAGGATGACGGTGTTGGAAGGTTCTTCTCGTACGCCACGGAGAGGCTTCTAGAGATACCGTCATGCGGGCCTGCTACTTCCTCCAGACCCACGTCCATCCGGAGCAGATCCACCGCCTGGTGCGGACCCTGAAGGCGGGGAGCCCGGAGGCGCGGATTTTGATCGGCCACGATTTCCACGGTTGCTCCCTGGATCTCGCCCCCATCGCCGACCTCCCGGGAATCGACCTCTTCGGCTTCGAGGGTCCGCTCGACCGCGCCGGCATGGGGATCATCGAGCCCTACTTCCGGGCGCTCGACTGGCTGGCCGAGCACCGAGTCGACTTCGACTGGCTGATCTACCTGACTGGCCAGGACTATCCCACCCTCCCCCTCGCCCAGGCCGAGGACTTCCTCGCCCGGAGCGGCCGCGACGGCTTCCTCTCCCACTGGGACATCCGGGCGCGGCCGGGCTACTGGGGGACAGCCGGCGGGGCCTCCGGCGGTATCTCTACCAATACCGTCCGGCGCCCGGCTGGATGTCCGCGCTCAAGGGGCTCAACAGCCTCCAGTCGCGCTACCACCTCTCCTCGGCCTACGGCCTCCGCTTGGGCGTCCGGGCCGACCCGTCGCCCTTTTCCACCGCCTTTCCCTGCTATGCCGGCGACCAGTGGCAGGCCCTGTCGCGGCCGGTGGTCGAGGCGTTGCGGGCGGCGCTCCGCGAGCGGGCGGACCTCGTCGAATACTTCCGCCACACCCTCTGCCCGTGCGAGGCGATCGTCCAGACCCTCCTCGTCAACGGCAAGGAGAAATTCGCTCTGGCGAACGACAGCCTGCGCTATGTCGACTTCACCGGCACCCGAGACGGCCGGCCGCGGCTGCTCGACGCCGCCGATTTCTCGACGATCACGAGCGGGAGCTACCACTTCGCGCGGAAGATCGACCCGCGGACCGACGGCGGGCTCCTCGACCGGCTCGACCGCTGGGTGCTCGGAACGCCCTGAGGACGGACCCCGTCCTGCCAGGAGGACGAACCCGGCCCCGACGCTCCGCGCCGCGGGCGCGCCGCCGCCCCGTCCGGGGAGTTTTCCCTCTTCTCAAAACGTTCTAGATCCTGGGCCCAACGCCCGTCCCACCCGCGCCGGCACGCTCTGGGGACCGGCGCCGCGGCAGGGTGGCCCGCCCCTTGCTGTAGACCTCGCCCGTAGAGCTACCCAGAAGGTCATGAAAAAGGAGACCGCCCGATGAAACGCTTCCTCCACCCGACGCTCCGGGGCCTCGCTCTGGCCATCGCGGCACTCTCTCTCGCTCCGCTGGCCCAGGCCCAGGGGACCGCGGAGAAGCCCGCTCCCCGCTTCGAGGGGGAGGCCAACGTCAACGAGGTACTGATGGACGTCCTCGTCACGGACGCCAAGGGCAACGTCATCGTGGGGCTCGACAAGAGCGACTTCGTGGTCAAGGAGAACGGCAGGCCCGTCGAGTTGAACGGCGTCACCTTCTACAGCAACCGCCGCTTCCTGCAAACGGCGGACGTGCTGAAGAAGAAGGGCATCGACATCGACAAGGTCCCCGAGAACCGCTACTTCATCGTCTTCTTCGAGGACCAGAAGGGCGCCAACGCCGACTCCCCGGGCCTGCTCAACCAGCAGGTCGAGGCCGGCCGCCGCACCAAGGAGTGGATCGCGAAGGACCTCCTCGCCAACGACTACGTGGCGGTCGTCTCCTATGACTACAAGCTCAAGGTCCAACAGGACTTTACCCGCGACCGGGAGGCTCTCGAACAGGCGGTGACCGACGCCGTCCAGGGCAAGGACCGGGAGATCAACTGGCCGTCGCGGGTCAAGCAGGAGGCGGCGGCCGCGGGCGGCCCCTCGCTCCTTGCCGCGCTGCCCCAGGGCAACGCGCTCCGCGACAAGACGGGGACGATCTACGACGGCATCCGCGAGCTCGCCGACGCCAGCCGCGGGATCGTCGGGCGCAAGAACCTGATCCTCTTCACGACCGGGTTCGGCACCATCAACAACTTCCGTCAGTACATCCCCGACCCGCGCTACTACCCGCCGATGATGCAGGCCTTGAACGCCAGCAACGTCGCGGTCTATTCGATCGACCTCGTGCCGTCGGGAACCCACCACACCCTGGCGAGCGCCATGAACCAGCTCTCCGACGAGACCGGCGGGCAGTACCTCTTCAACTTCACGAACTTCCTCACTCCGCTCAACAAGCTGGAGCAGGAGAACAACGGCTACTACCTCCTGAGCTACCAGGCGACCCATCCGGGGGAGAAGACGGGCTTCCAGAAGGTGGAAGTGAAGACCGCCAACCCCGAATTCAAAGTGCGGGTTCGTCAGGGCTACAAGTACGGCACGCCGGAAAGCGCCAAGAGCCGTTAGCGTCGTCAGCGGTACAAGGCAGGTCGGCAGCAGAGACAGGTCAGCACGGACAAGTCAGCAAATCTCCTCATGGACGGGGCGCGGCGACGAGCCGCGCCCCCTTTTTTTGGCTATAGCGAATGGTAGCTAAACATGGATGGTTGTAAAGTGATTCCTTGAATGACTGGAGATTCGCGGCCGCTGACCCGGCCGTGGAAGCCCTGTGTCACCGCGATTCGGCCTGCTTGGCACAAATCATTCAAGTCGTGCTATCCTTATTCATCTCAAGATGTTCGCGTGTCTCGTGCAACGTATCGCATAACAGCATTGCTGGCTCCAGCGGGCCCCTAGCTGTCGGGAGACTTATTTGATGCCGCCCAGAGAGACAGAACGCCCCTCCCCCCGCCGCCTCGTCCCGGTCCTCTCGGTCCTCGCGAGCCTCCTCCCGGCCACGGTCGTCGTGCACGCCCAGAGCCTCGACGGCTCGCGGGAGTCGCTCATCCGGCAGAACCTGGGGGCTCAGGAGCAGGGGTTCAGCTACCTGCGGACGGTGGCCGACGTTCAGGAGTTCGCCAACCTGGGGCTCCTGGTCCCCGTGCGGGGCAACGCCGACTACGAGCTGGCGGGAGACGAGGTGTCCTTCCCCGTCGCCCGCCCGGAGGTCAAGACCTTCCTCGAATGGTTCGGCCAGCGCTACCACGCGGGTTGCGGCGAGCCCCTGGTGGTGACGAGCCTCACGCGCCCCCTCTCGCGCCAACCGAGGAACGCCTCCGAGATCTCGGTCCACCCGACGGGGATCGCGATCGACATGCGGCGGAGCGACCGCTCCGCCTGTCGGCAGTGGCTGGAGACGAACCTCCTGGACCTGGAGGGCAAGGGGGTCATCGAAGCGACCCGCGAGCGTTGGCCGGCCCACTACCACGTCGCGGTCTTCGGGCCCGCCCTGATCCGCTATCTGGGCGGCCAGCCCACCGAGCCGAGCCTCGACATGAAGGTCGCCGCCCTCTCCGACGAGGCCCCGTCGATCCGCATCCGCCGGCACGGCAGCGCGACTTATACGACGGTTTCGACCGGCCGCGGCAGGAGCGCCCATCACCGCTCGCGCGCCACGCACGCCCGCGCCACGGCGGTGGCCCACTCCAAGAGTTACAAAGTGGGCCGCGGCGACAACCTCTGGCGCATCGCCCACCGGAACGGCACGAGCGTCGCGGTGATCAAGCGCGCCAACGGCCTGCGCCGGGACAGCGACCTGAAGCCCGGCCAGGTGCTCTCGATCCCCGGCAAATAGCGGCGCGCCGACAGAAGGTTTGAAACTCACGGCCCGGGGGCAACCCCGGGCCGTCGTGTTTTTGAGCCCGCTTTTCAGAGGGTCGGCGCCAAGCCTGCGAGACGGAACCACCTACCGCTCCCGCCGCGTCCTCCCGTCCCGGTTGCGCTAAGCTCTCTCGATGGCACGGCCGGCCTATCTCTGGGACTACGACCTCGACGAGACGGTCTTCGAGGCGCTCCTCCGCGGCGAGACGACACTGGGCCGCCTCGATCGCGACTGGGCCGCCGTCCGCCTCCTGGAGTACGCTCCTTATCGCGAGATCGTCCGCCTCCTGGGCTTCGCCGCGATCGTGGAGGGGTGGCCTCGTTGGCGGGGCCGCATGCGCTCCGAGGGAAGAAAGAGGGGATTCGACTTCCTCGTGCGGTGGCTCCCGGAGCATCGACCGGAGCTTCTGGAGGATCACGCAACGGAGGGAGGCCTTGGATAGGTCGTTCTACTTCGAGCGGCTCTATCCCCTCCAGGATGAGGTGCTGAAGGCTCTCACCGAGCTCGGCACCGGCTTGTACCTGACCGGCGGGACCGCCTCCTCCCGCGGTTATCTCGCCCACCGGTTCTCGGACGACCTCGATCTCTTCGCCAACGACGACGAGTCTTTTGTCCTTTGGGCGGACCGGCTGGTCCAGGTGCTGGCGGAGGATCGGGCCTGGAATCTCAAGGTGGCCCAGCGCGAGAAGAGATTCGTGCGTCTCTTCGTCGAGCAGCAGCAGGTGCCGCTGAAGATCGAGCTGATCAACGACGTACCCTCGCACATCGGCGCCATTCGGCTCCACCCCATTCTTGGACGGCTGGATAGTCCGGAGAATATCCTGGCCAACAAGATCTCCGCCTTGATCGACCGGGAGGAGCCGAAGGATCTGGCGGACATCTGGGGCTTCTGTTGTCGGATGGGGCTGTCGCTCGAGTCCGCTCTTGAGAACGCGCACAGTAAGGCCGCAGGCATTTTCCCACCGGACGTCTCCAGGCTCCTTTGCTCCGCCACTCGTGAGGACTGGGGTCTGATTCGCTGGATCGACGCACCGGAGGAGTCAGTCTTCCTGAAGGAGCTTCGAGAGTTGGGCGAGAAGCTCCTCGTTGCCTGAATAGAGCAAGAGTCACAGGCGCTGGCGGACGATCCTCGACTTGCCGGCGTCTCCGCTACGGTGCCTGTCTCATTTGCCCCATGAACTGCCCCAACAGGTGCCAGCCGTTCTGCGGTTCGGCGCCATTCGGGAAGTTCGGTAAGCTCTTTTGATGCTTTGACTTATGATGTCTCGCCCAAGCGGTCGTGTCGACCGTCGCCCTTGTCCGTGACCGTTTCCCGGAAACGGCCGCGCCCTGAACTCTGGAGTGTTGGCCAGGTACCGGCCTGTCAAGGGCCGGCGCGCCGTCCGCTTCGCGGCTACGCCCTTGACAGGCCGGTACCTGGCCGGAAGGAGCTGTGGGTGTTCAGGGCGGTCGGGAGACTGGGCGTTCCGGTTTGTGCCGTGGCGTCGCAATCTATGCCGGCGGTCACGAAATAAGTCGGTTCTCTACAGCCCCCTGGACGACGTTCGCCGGATTCTTGCCCACGGTCTTGTCCCAAAGGCCGGAGGCAAGGAAGTAGGTCACCGTGCCCAAGGGGTGCCGAGAGGGAAACACCAGGCACCTCTCGGAGTCCGTAGATCGTGCTCCTCATGCCATTGTCCCGGCCGGCGAGGCACCCGCCACGCCAGAGCTCCAAGAACACCTTTCCGAGAGCTCTTGACATCTACAGTAGGAGCTCATAGAGTTTCCCCTCAGAGCTCGCAAATAGCGGACTGAGCGACTCGCGTTCTCCCCGGTTCAATAGAGCTCGCAAAGGAGATCAGGCTATGAAGGTCACGTTTCCAGCGATGAAGGGCTTCATCGGCGGTCGTACTTACTACACGACGCAAATGCCACTTAACGTCGTCCCCCGGGTACTCGCTTTCGCCGACGCGGAACTTGAGCCCCAGGATCGGGAACAGCGGAAGCTGACGACCAAGCGCGTGCCGGATATCGCCAACTACATGACAGAGAACCATGGGGAGGGCTACCTCTTCTCGGCGATCACCGCGTCGCATCGGGATGGCGTAGCTTTTCACCCGGTCGCTGGGCTGGACGGAATCGGTACACTCGAGGTCGACCTTTCCAAGGCAAATTTCCTGATCAATGACGGACAGCACCGGGCTGCGGCGATCGAGATGGCATTGAAGCAGATGCCTTCTCTTGGCGACGATTCAATCACGGTCATTCTCTTTCCATACGAGAACAAGGCTCGTGCCCAGCAGATGTTCTCGGATCTGAACCGGTACGTGAAGAAGACGTCGAAGTCGATCGACATCCTGTTCGACCACCGAGACATCGTAGCAAGAGTCACGCGCGAGGTGGCGAACGAGGTGCCCGCTTTCACTGGACTCGTCGAGATGGAGCAGACATCACTGTCGGCCGGCTCCAAGATGCTCTTCACCCTCGCTGCCCTGCACGATGCAACGGTGGAGTTGCTCCATAACCGGGATAGCGAGGAAAACACTCAGAACGAGCTGACGGCTAGGGCGATCGAGTATTGGACGGCCCTCTCGAAAGTCATCCCGGATTGGGGTCGCGTCCGTCGCGGCGACATCTCGGCGCGCGAGTTCCGCATGGAGAACATCTCATCGCACTCAGTCGTGCTGCGGGCCTTAGGAGCGGTCGGTGCGGAACTGATTCGCGACCAGCCCCACGACTGGAAGGAGCGGCTTGAGGGACTTCGCGCCGTAAATTGGCGGAAGGTCAACGCGGATTGGGAGGGCGTGAACATCGTCGCGAACTCAGTGGTCTCTAACCGCCAAGCGCGCGCGGCGACGAAGGCATACATTAAATCGCGGCTCAGCATGCAACTGACCGAGACCGAGCAAAAGGCGATCATGCGTCCGAGCAGTCCTAGGGCTGCCTAAAGAGAAGCAAATGCTCCATTGGCTTCGCTCCTAGTATCGTTAGTCGCAACAGGCTCGAATCTTCCAGCGAAGATTCGGGCCTGTTGTTTCAAGCTGCTAGTAGACAACCTCAATTGTTTCGAAAAGGCGGTTACGACCTACGCTTGGCGATTCCGCTGGGTGCTTCCGCTGGGTGCCAGGCGAAAGGTGCGGGGCGTGCAACCTCTTAGGCGGCGGCCGAGAGGCGCTGGTTCATCACCCGCCAGAAGGTGGCTACCGTCTCGGGGACCCCGTCGAAGTAATCCTCAAAAAAGCCTCGGTCGTTCCAGGGTGGAGGATAGGCGTAGCGCTCGTTGTCTTCGCCGATGGCGCTCACCCAATCGGCGGGTTCGCGGGCATCGACCAAGAGGAAGAGGTCGGCTGGATAGAGGTAGGGTCGCCCCTGGTCGTTCAAGATCCGGAGATCATCGGCTTCGATGCCGAGGACCACATAGGGTTGGTCCGGCGTCAAGTCCGGGAAGCTTGCATCCCGGTCGCGTAGCTTCACGATCATCGCTCGATAACCTGTTTGCGCTTCAGCTCCACCTGGCCGATGCCGGGGTGCTCGTACCAGTGAAGCTCGAAGGTTCCTTCGTCATCCTCCAGTCGTGGGCTGCTCTTCTTGACCCAGCGAGAGGCTCTTCCGCCGTAGTATGCCACCAGTCGCTCGACATCTCGAATGCGGCGGCCTTTCGCGATGACTCGCGACTGGGAGATCATCGCTGGGCTCAAGATTGGGCTCACAGCGCGGCATGATACCTGCCTTCCGGAGGAAGTATGCGGACGCTCGGGTCTCCGGGTCGCGGTCACCGTCTGGGCGGGGCACTTCCCGCCGTAGGACCGCGAAGCTCCTCCGCCGACAGCCTAGCGACACCCCAGGTTCGACGTCGCCGCATCATGAACCCGATAGGTGCCCGGCGCAGGCGGAAGAGAGGGCGGCGGAGTGCGAGGATTGCGCCCTCGGCGCTATCCTCCTCAGGTGACCAGAACCTCCGGCCGCACCCGGTACGCCACGATCTTCCGTTCCAGGCCCTTTAGTTGGAAATCTCCCAGGGGCTCGGTTTCGATCTCGCCGGCGAGCAGGCGGTGGGTTTCGGGACCCAGGACGACGTCTCCCGGGCGGGCGACGAAGGCTTCGAGGCGGGCGGCGACGTTCACCGTGTTGCCGAGGACGGTGTAGTCGACCCGGCGGCGGCTGCCGATGTCGCCGACGACGACCGGCCCGCTGTTGACCGCGACCCGGGCCTGCCAGGCCGGGAGCCCCATCCCGGCGCGCTCCCTTCCCCAGGCGTTCAGGCGGCGCTGGATCTCGACCGCGGCGCGGACCGCCCGGAGGGCGTGGTCGGCCTGGGGCACGGGGGCGCCGAAAAAGGCCATGACGCAGTCGCCGATGAACTTGTCCAAGGTGCCCGAGACGTCGAAAATCGCCTCGACGGCGAGCGACAGGAAGGCGTCCAGGAGGTCCGCCACCTCCTCGGGCCGCGCCTTCTCGGAAAACGAGGTGAAGCCCACGAGGTCGGCGAAGAGCACCGAGGCCTCGGCCGCCCGCGGCCGGCGCAGGCCGAGCTCGGCCGTCCGCTCTTTGGTCCCTCCCAGCTCTTCCGGAACCCCTTGCGGATCGTCCTCGCGGAGCACCTCCTCGATCACCGCCGGCGAGTGGTAGCGCTCCAGCCGGCTCCGCACCTGGCGCTCGCGGTCGGCCCGCCGGGCGTAGCGGATGCGCTCGACCGCCACCGCCACGTAGTTGGCGAGGGCGGTCAGGAAGTCGAGGTCGCGCTCGTTGAAGGCGCCGACCTTGAACGGCGAGTCGAGCTGGACGACGCCGATGATGCTGACCCCCGACCAGAGCGGCGCGCACATGGCGGCGCGGATCTGGTGCAGGCGGATCGACTCGCCGCCCGACAGGCGATGGTCGCTCATCGCATCGTAGGTGACGAGGGCCACCCGCTCGCGCATCACCGCCTGGAGCATGGTGCGCGACACCGGCACCTCGCCGGTCGGCCGGACCTGCACGGTGTCCTTGATCCGCGCCAGCTGGCAGACGAGCTCCTCGGAGTCGTCGCGGAGCAGGATGAAACCGCGCTCGACCGGCAGGGCCTGGAAGGCGATGTCGAGCATCCGCGCCAGCACCTCGTCGATCGAGTCGGCGGTGATGAGCACCTGCCCCAGCCGGGTGAGAAAGCCGAACATGCGGTTGGCGTAGCCGTCCCCGGTCTCGGCCGGGCGGGCGGTCGAAAGGCTGCCGACGCCGCCGACATCGCCGATGCCGGCGATGCCGGCGATGCCGCCAGCCCCCGGCGGGCTCGCCGGCGCCGCGAGGCCGTACTCGGCCGCGAAATCGGCGAGCGGCCGGATGATCGTGGCGTTGGTGAGGCTCGCCAGGCCGTCCAGAGCCTCCGGGGCGACGCTCCTTCCCGCCGGAGGGAGGACCGGCACCGAGGTCTCCAGCTTCTCGACGAGGAGCTCGAAGATGCCGATCCCCAGCCGGTCCTCCGGCTCGAGCGGGGCGGCCTTGACCGGCACCCGGTTGACCTCGACCCCGTTGGTGCTCATGAGGTCGTGGATGGACCAGCCTTCCGCGCTCCGCCGGAGCTCCGCATGATGGCGGGAGACCGAGACATCGGGGAGCACGATCTCGTTGTCGCTCCCCCGCCCCAGGCGAACCCGCGAGCCGGAGAGCGCATACTTGCGCTCTTCACCGTCGACCAGAAAGCGTAGCCGCATCATGCAACCGGAGTCCCTCAGGAGAGATCATACCGCCAGGGACTCCGTTTGCTCCCGCCGACCTCAGTCGGGGGTGGCGGCGGGGAGGAACGAGCGCCAGACCGCTTCGCCGGCCTCGGCCGCGAAGCGGCCGCTCGCCATGAGCCGGACGAAGGCGGCCGTCACGATGGGGCAGAACTGGCTGCCGACTCCGGCCTCGATCTCGGCGCCGGCCGCCTCGGGGGGAAGACCGGGGCGGTAGGGGCGGCTGGTCGTCATGGCGTCGTAGGTGTCCGCCACGGCGATGATGCGGGCGAGGAGGGGGATGTCGTCGCCGGCCAGGCCGTCCGGATAGCCCTGGCCGTCCAGCCGTTCGTGGTGGTTGCGCACCCCGGGGAGCACCCGGCGCAGATCGGTGATCGCGGAGAGGATCTCGGCGCCGTCGACCGGATGGCGCTTCATGATCTGCCGTTCCTCGGCGTCGAGCGCCGAGGGTTTGCCGAGGATGTCGTCGCGGACGAAGATCTTCCCCACGTCGTGGAGGGTGGCGGCGAGCCAGAGCTCCTCCAAGTCCTCGCGGGCGAGGTCGAGCTCCTTGCCCAGGAGGACCGAGTAGCTCGTCACCCGGCGCACGTGGCCGCCGGTATAGGGGTCCTTGCGTTCGATCGCCTCGGCCCAGGCGATCACCGTCTCCATGAACTGGCGCCGCCGCGCCGCGTAGAGCCGGGCGTTCTGCAGCGGATGGGAGAGAAGGGCGGCGAACAGGCGCATCCGCCGCAGGTCGTCCTCGGAGAAGCGGCTGCGGCCCACCGGGTTCAAGAGCTGGAGGACGCCGATGACCGCCCCGTGCGCGATGAGCGGCACGGCGAGGATCGCCCGGGTCTTGAAGACGTCCTGCCGATCGCCCTGCCAGCGCGGATCGGCCGTCACGTCGTTGACCAGCTCGGCCTCGCCCGAGCGGGCGACGCTCCCCACGATCCCCTCGCCCAAGGGCACCCGCAGCCCCCGGATCTCCCCCGCCGCCCGGCCGCGCACCACTCGAAAGAAGAGCTCGCCGCGGGCCTCGTCGAGCTCCCAGATCGAGCTCGTCTCGGCATGGCAGACCTCCTCGGCGCGCACCAGGGCGAGGTCCAGAACCTGCACCAGGTCGAGCGTGCCGGAGAGCTGGACACCGATGTCGAGCAGGGTCTCGTATTCGGCGACCCGCCGGGCGAGATCGGGTTCGGGTTGGAGTCGTGCGATCGTCTCCATGGGATTCCTCTCGGGACCTAGGCGCTCAGAGACTCCAGGTCGTGCTGGAGCTCGGCGACCGTTGGGTAGCGCGCGCCCGGCTCCTTTTCCAGGCAGCGCAGGATGAGCCGTTCCAGGCGCTCGGGGATCTCCGCCCAGTGGGTGCTCGGCGGCGGCGGCGGCTCCTTGAGGTGCTGGAGCATCAGCTCCATCACCGTCGGCGCCGCGAACGGCAGCTCGCCGGTGAAGATCTCGTAGAGCACGATGCCGGTCGAATAGATGTCGGCCCGGGCGTCGACCTCATGGCCCTGGAGCTGCTCAGGCGAGAGGTACTGCGGCGTGCCGACGATGAAGCCGACCTGGGTCTGTCCCGGCGCCATCCGCTCGATGGGCCGGGCGATGCCGAAGTCCATGAGCTTGGCGTTGCCCGCCGGGGTCAGGATGAGGTTTTCGGGCTTGATGTCCCGGTGCATCACCCCCACGGCGTGGGCGGCGCCCAAGCCGGCGCAGAGCTGCTTGCCGAGGCGCAGACCCGCCGAGTAGGGCAGGCGGTGGGTCTGGTCGAGCAGGTAGCGGAGGGTCACCCCGCGGATGTACTCCATCGAGATGTAGGGGATGCCGTCGATCTCCCCGAAGTCGAAGGTGCGCAGCACGTTCGGGTGGGTGATCTTCCGCGCCAGCCGGATCTCGCTCTTCAACCGTTCGAGCTGGACCCGGTCCCCCCACAGCTCGCGCTTCAACATCTTGAGCGCCACCAGGTCGTCGAGCTCGCGGTCGCGGGCCTTGTAGACGATCCCCATCCCGCCCGCCCCGAGGACGGAGAGGATCTCGAAGCGCCGCGCCATGAGCGCCCCAGGCTCGATCCCCGAGAGCGTCGCCGCCTGCTCCGCCGCGGTTTTCGCGGCAGTGGCGGCAGTGCCGCCCGTGCCGGCCGGGGTCGACACCGCGAGGCCGGCCCGGCCGGCGGTCAAGCGCTGCGCCATGGTGGCCGACAGGACGTAGAGGAGCTGCGGGCTGACCAGGCCGCGGCGCGGGGCGAGCTGGTAGCCGGCCTGCTCGAAGCTCCCTTTGAGCTCCTCGTAGACCTCGCGCGAGAGCACCACCTCGCCCGAGGTGGCCTCCCGCTCGAGGCTCTCGAGCTGGGCGACCGGCGCCCCTACCAGGACGCGCTCGCTCTGCTCGCCGAAAGGCACCGGCCCTGAGGCGACCCGGCCGGCGGTCAAGGCGACGAGCGGCGCCTCCGGATCGTCCCCCGTGCTTTTCAAGATCTCGGCCGCCGCGGCGAGCGCGCGGAGGGCCCGCTTGTCGCCGTCGAAACGCGCCAGCACCTGGTGGCCGAGGACCGCCTCCAACTGGCCGCGGGAGGCGGTGATCGCGGCCGACACCCGCGCCAGCTCGGCGCCGAAGCGGTCGAGGCTCGCTCCCGGATCGGCATCGGCCTTCAAGACCCCCTGGCCGCGCAGCTCGATCCCCATCAAGAGCACGTCCTTGGTCTGCGGATGGCCCATATGGCCAATAGGGCCAATATTGACCCGGCCCTCGCGGGGCTCCGGGAGGCTCTTCGACAGCTCGGTGACGTAAGCCTCCATGTCGCGCTTCTCGCGGAGGTCCGAGAGCAGGTCGTCGAAGGCGCGGCCCAGCCGGCCGACCTCGTCGCCTCGATCCGAACCGATCTTCTGGTCGTAGTCGCCCTGCCGCGCCGCCTCGGTCGCCGAGACCAGCCGCTGCACCGGGGCGAGCGCCCGGCGCGCCACGGCGAAAGAGAAGAGCGAGGCGAGGAGGATGGAGACGATCCCGGCCACGAGGAGCACGGTCTCGATCTCGCGGTAGTCCTCGGACTGCTTCTCGACCGACGCCAAGGCGACGCTCACCCCCACGGTCTTCCCGGCCGCGTCCAGGAGGGGAGCGAGAAGGGCGATCCAGGGCTCGCCGCGGACGAAGACGTCGGCCCGCGGGATCGATTTTCCCGAGACGACGACGCTCTCCATCATCTTCTTCTCGTGCGACAGCGCCGTGATCAGGCTGTCGGCGGTCTGCCGCGGCAGGGTCGACGCCACCACCCGCGGCTGGTCTCCGGCCATGCTGACGAAGGCGACGTCGGCGCCGCTCATCTTGTTGACCTCCAGGGCCGAGAGGTCGTTGATGGCGAAGCCGGTGACGAGGAAGCCCAGGAGGGTGCCCTTGGAGAGCGGCACGGCCACGGCGTAGTAGAGGTTGCCGCCATCCTGCCAGACGCCGGCGGCCTCGAACTCGGCGCGCGCCTTCTGGATCAGCGTCCGCTGCGAGAGATCCTGCCCCACCGCCTCCGGCCGGTCGGTGCGGGCGATCACCTTGCCGTCGGGATCCAGGAAGATGGCGAAGTCGAACCCCAAGTCCTTGCCGCGCTCGGAGAGGAGATCGAGGATCGAGCGGGTGTCCTTCTCCCCCAGGTAGGCGGCCACCGCCGGGTCGGCGGCGAAGAGGCGCGAGATGAGCCGCAGCCGTTCGTAGCGCTCGGCCTGGAAGGCGGTCTGCACCGAGGAGCTGCTCTCCAACGACTCGTCGGCGGCGCGGCGCGCCGTCTTCTGCACCAGCCAGTAGGTGATCGCGATCGCCGCTCCCACCGCGAGGGTAACGAGGAGCGAAGTGACCAGGAAAATCCGGGTCGCTAAAGAGAGCGAGAAGCGCCGGCTAGTGCCTGTATCCGTCACGGCTGGAGGAGAAGTAGGACTTGCCGCTCTTGTCGAGGTGGGAGGGGACCTGCGGACGGGTGACCTCGATCCGCACGGTGATCGGGGCCGGCCCCGCCGGCAGCTGGACGGAGATCGTCCAGGGCTCGGTCTGCTCGTGCCAGACGGTGAGCTTGCCGGCCCCCTTGGGGAGGCCGGTGAGGACGAAGGAGCCGTCCTCGGCCGGGTTGACGAAGTGGGGGGTGTCGACCACCAGGATGTAGGCGGCCATCGCCTGATGGACGTTACAGTAGACCCGCACCACGCCGGGGTTCTCGAAAGTCTTCTCCCGACCCGGCCCCTTCTTATAGAGACCTAAGTCGAAGCTGTTGCCGGCGGAGACCGAGAAGACGTTGTGGAGGATGGGATCGGCGTTGGGGAAGAGCACCCGGCTGCCACGCTCTACGGCGAGCACCCGCGGCACGAACTCCTTGCCCCGGGTCACCATCTCGAAGGTCTTCTCCGCCGCCCGCCCTGCCGCAGACCCCAATCCCGCAGAAGCGACCGCCGGCTCGTAGTAGACGATCGCCTGGCGGACGTCGCTCCCCTTGGCGGGGCCCTTGCCGCCCTTGGCAAGGAGCTCGATCCGGCCGCGCAGCTCCTCGGCGCCCAGAGGGGTGAATGAGGCGACGAGGAGGAGCAGAAGGGGGAGAGCCGTGGACCGCTTCATATGTGGAACCGCAGGGTGGTCAGGAATTCGTTGTTGTGGCGGGTGGCGCCCGAGGCGAGGATGAAATTGTTGAACGCGTACTCGACCGTCAGGTCCATGCCGGGGACGATCCCTAGGCGCACGCCGGTGTCGATCTTCGCCCAGTCCCAGTTGAAGCTCGGCGCCGGGGTCATCGGCGGATTGTTGAAGTCGTTGTTGAGCTTCGAGTAGCGGACCGCCGGGGCGATCGTGGGGAAGAGCTGGCGGCCGTCGACCGCCCAGATCAAAGGCAGGTCGAAGGTCCAGGCGACCTCGGTCTCGAAGCCGTTCCTCGGCAGCCCGGCGAGCTTCTGGTTGACGTACTGGCTGAACAGCGAGAAGCCGCCCAGGTAGAGCCAGACGTTTCCGCCCACCTCCTGCTTGACGTTGCCATGGATGGGGAGCGGCGTCTGGTTGAAGGGGCCGCGGAGGATCTGGAGGTCCCCCTTGTAGAAGGTGCCGTCCTTCTCGACCTGGTCGGAGAGGGTGCGCCGGTGGCCGAAGACGAGGACGTCCAAAGTGTTCTTCCCGCCCTCGTCGCCGAAGCGCATGCCGACCGCTCCGGAGAGCTCTGGGCTGCGCTGCGGGTTGTAGTCCTCCACCTCGGTGTCGTAGAGGATGACGATGCCGCTCTTCAATTCCGGATCGGGGTTGGGCTGGAGGAGCGACGGCTCGCCGTTGTCGCCGGCGAGAGCGTTGGGGTCGCGCAGGAAGAGCGGGCTCCCCGCCGTGGCGGAGACCTTGAAATAGAGATGGCGTCCGGCGTCCGCCCCCAGCTCGACCCCCATGTCGTTGAAGCGGTTGAACGCCGTAGAGACGATGCCGTAGCTCTCCAGGTGGCGGTCGTTCTGGCGCTCGAAGTGACTGAACTTGCCGAACTTCAAGTAGGCCGACGAGCCCTTGGGGAGCACCCCGGGATCGTCGTCGTGACCGAAGAGGACGTAGGCTTCCTTGACGTCCGTCTTCTTGCCGGAGGAAGTCGGGTTCCTGTCGTAGAGGTCGATGAAGTCGAGCCGGCCGTGGGCGGTCAGGTTCTCGCTCCACGAGGCGTCGACGTAGAGGACGAGCATCGAGACCTCGAAGTGGGAGCCGGAGTTGACCGTCTCCTCGAAGCCCTTGGTCTGTCCGACCGGCAGCTCGCTGGGCGGGAATTTGTAGGGGACGGCGAAGCGGTTCTCGTCGCTCGAGCGGAAATTGAACCGCCCCTCGAAACCGAAGCGGATCTTCGGCAGGACGCCCCCCGGTTCCACCGTCACCGAGGCGGCGGGGGCCGGGGAGTCGGGCGGCGCTTCCTGGGCGCGGACGGCCCCTCCCCGCAGTGAGGCCAACAACAACAGCGCGCAAGCTGCGCTGCCGATCCGGTCTACGGCCATGCCCGTGATTCCTCCCGTTCGTACTACGGAGCGCTGGCTAGCTTAGATGGATCGGGGCCGGCAGTAAAGGGAAATGCGGCGAGATCGCGGGGTTCGGCCGTTCTTCGCCCGGAATCGCCGGCGGTCAGCGGGCGTTGTTGGCGACAGCCCAGCGCTTCATCTCGGCTGCGGTCTCCTGAGCGGCACTGGAGAAGGACCGGACGGCCTTGTCCTTCGCGAGGAGGACTTCTCCGATCTCGCGCGCATCCGGGCTCAGGCGTTCGAGAAGGTTCTGCTGCGTTTTCTCGAAAAGGGCCTGCCGGGCAGCCTCGACTCCCTTGGGCACCTGGGCGAGGAGGGCGAGAATGGAAGCGTCGAGAGGCGAGATCTCGGTCATGACTCTTTGATACTCCAGTCGCTCCCAGGTGTCAAGTCGAGCGCCTTCGCCTGACTCCGCCTCGGCCTCTGCCGAGTCCGGCTGGGGAAGATCGGGTGAACTCCTCCCAGGATAGGATAGCCTGTCGCGCCATCGTCCGAACGGCCGTCGGCAGACCATTCGGCTTCTCGCTGGCGTGTCAGGTTGAGGACCAGCCCCTCCGCTCCCGGCGGGAGATCGATCTGGCGGGCGGCTCCGGACTTGGCATCCTTCCAAAGCGCCACCGTCCGAGAAGGCGGCACCCCCGGCGGGCGGCAGAGCTCGGCCATTCCGATGCTCGTCAGAGTGAGCACCGAGGAGCCAGGGTCGTCGGCCAGCACGGTCGCGTAGCGACCCGGCCAGCGGGAAGCCAGCTGCGGGCCATCCATGAGAAGCGCGATGACCAGGTTCGGTCCCACCGCCCGGACCAGCCGAGCCACCGGCTCCTGCCTCGCCAGATCCTCGCAGACAAGAAAGCAGAAAGACAGCCAGCTGAGGAGAGAAACGAAGGTCAGCCGGCGCCCCTCGGCGGCGGTGTACTCCCACCACTGAACCTCCGGGTCGAGTTGACCGCCCAACCCGTACTGTACGATTTGTGAGCGCTCCAACCGCCAGCGGTGGTGCTTGTTCTGCTGGACCTGGGCATAACTCTGCGCACTGAGCGGTACCTCCATGGCAACGTAGTTCCGCCCTGGCAAACCCGCGCTTGGAGACTCCCCGACGCCGCAGAGGAGCAGCAGGTTCTTCTTCCTGCCCCAGAGGCGAGCCCGATCGTATTCTGCACGGTCGAGAGCAAGCTCCGGCAGGACTACCATATGAATCTGCCCCGCCGTCTCGAGCGCCTTCTCGTAGAGACGATCCAACCGCTCGACCAGCCCCGCTGGATCGGATTTCTTCGTGAAGCAGAAGAACCCATAGCTCTCCGGCATATTGGCCAAACTTCCGCTCTGGGGCACCGCAGGCGAGAACTGCATCGGCGAGACCGCTTCAGGCCAAGGGACGATCAGGAGATTGAAGCTGTGCCCAAGGTCGGAAAGACCCTTTGGGAGGGTTGTGTACCAGTGGGGCACGACATCTGCCGAGGACCAGAGGGTGAGGTTATGAGCGAGGGAGTCGAGCGTGATCCCGGTCTGCGGCGTGTGGCACTTGGGCAGCACCCGCACGCGCGAGGGGTGAATCTCCTGGCAGAGAGTCGAGCCGGTCCGGGGATCGGGCAAGAGCGCGGCTGAGGCGAAGAAGTCGAAAAGCTCGGTACCGAAAGGGTAACCCACTCCGCCGGAGGCCTCATCGGCGGCGGCGCAGAGCTGCAGTAGCGCCTGGCATAGGTCACTTGTCCCCGCGATCCCCGAAAGCGGCAAATTCAGATGTCCACGGACGACCGCCCACCAGCGCTGGACCTCTCTGGGTACGGGCGCCGGCCAAGTCTCTCTCCAGCGGTCGCCAATGCGCCGGACTCGCGTTGACCACTCCGTCGGGTCTTTCGAGAGAAAACCAGCCGCCGAAGCTCCCGTCGGGGGCCACTCGGAAACCGCGTGGAGGTAAGCTCCTGAATGCAATAACAGCGATGCAGCGATGGCAAAGACATCCGCAGGCCAACGCGGGGGTACACGGCGGTTCGGAAGATCGGGACCTAGAAAGGCCAGCAACTGACCCACGGTGGTCTCGGGGGAAAGAACTACCGTGGGCGCGCTCTTCGGCATGTCCGAAGGTTAACACGCCCTCTGCAGCTATGTTCTCTCCAGCGGCGCCTGGCTCTCCTCAAGCCCTCAAATCTTAGGCTTCGAGACAAACGTAGGGTTTTTCGATCGCAGCACGATCCCGAAGCGGCTATCCCGCTTTCGGCCGCGGCGCTCCCTTGGGGGCAGGAGCGCTCTTCGGCCGGAGCCCGGCTTCTTTCAAGATGCGGTCGGTGAGGATGTTCACCCCGTGGCTGTAGCCATGGCCGCCGTCGACCGCCAGGGTGACGCCTGAGCCCTTGGGCAGGTGCTTACAGGGGCTGTCCGTCTCGGCTTTCGAATAGACGCAGAGGAGCCGGGTCCCCTGGAGCCGGGGGATCTCCTTCAGCACGGGCAGGTCCGGCCGCTTGGGCCGGTCGCTCATGAAACCCTCGAAGTCGAAGTCGAAGGTGGCGTCGGCGTCCGTCCCCACGAGGGTGACGAGGGCGATGCGCTGGCGGAGCTCGGCCGGCAGGCGGCTCGCCATGAAGGGCAGGACGTCCGCCCCTTGCGAGTAGCCGATGAGGATCGCCCGGCTCTTCCCCCACGTCTTGAGATAGTGGGTGAGGATGCGGGCGAGATCGCGCGCCGTGCCGTCGGGCTCGCGCGGGGTCCAGAAGTACTTGAGCGAGTCGAGCCCCACGACGGGCACCGAGAGATCGGCCAGGCGGACGCCGAGCCGGCTGTCGAGCCCCGCCCAGCCGCCGTCGCCGGAGAGGATCACCGCGAGGACGTCGCCCGCCTTCCCTTTCGCCAGCGGTTTAGCCGGTTTCGCCGGCACCTCGACGAGCGGCAGATCCTGGAGATCGCCGCGTGCCGCCGCGGTGGCCGCCTCGGCGCGCCGCGCCGCGCCGAACGAATCGAAGGCCTGGCGGAGGAGGGCGTCGCCCGAGGTCACCGGGGCTCCCTCCGGCGGACCGAGCACTTTCGCCGACGGGATGGCGGCGGCGAAGTCGCGGGCGCCGCCTGCCGCGCAGGTCGGCCCGGGGAGGAGGAGCCAGGGATTTTGGAGGGTCGTCGCCGGCACGAAGTGAATTCCCGGCCCCGTCCACTTGCGGTCGGCGTGCAGGTCGTAGCCCGGACAGAACGGGCGCTGGACCTGGATCTGAGGACAGAAGCCGACCGTCACCGCGCCTTGGAAGGTCCCCGGGGGCGCCTGGGCGAGAGTGGCGTAGGCGAGGGTGGCGGCGATCGCCGGGTTGCCGTCGCCGACGAGGACCGGCGGGATGTAGCGCGGCAAGGCGAGCTTCTGCTCGGCGAAATGGGCGAGGGCCTCGAAGTCGGCCGCCGGATAGGAGCAGACCGCGGCGCTCTTCTCGGTGGTCGCGAGGTAATGCCGGGCGTCCGCCACGAGGACGAGCGCGCCCCAGGAAGAGAGCTCGCCGGCCATTTTGGCCGTCTCCGGGCTCGCCGCCTCGCCGGAGAGCAAGAGCACCACCTGGGAGGGCGCATCGGCCGGCCGATGGACGGCGATCGTGCCGAATCGCCCATACTGCAAGGCTTCGGCGGCCCCCGGGGGCGCTGCGGCGGCGGGCTGGAGCTGGAAGAGGAGGGCGAAGAGGGTCGCCAGGGCCGGGATCATTTCGTCGTTCTCTCCTTGTCGCGGAGACCCGGCTTGCAAGAGGCTTACCCGGCGCTTCCCGACCTCCGCGGCCGATTTGGAGAGACCGGACCGTTCGTCCCGCTCTTATAGGACGGTTTTCTTGGCCGGCGGCTTCATGAGCGCCAAGGTGCTCTGGACGAGGAGAACCTCCTGCTCCTCGAAGTACGGAGTTTCGCAACGGCTGCAGATCCAGGCGGGGAGGGCATCCCAGGACGCGCGGTAGCCCTCCTTCTCGATGTGGACCGGGACCGTCCCCGGCGCCATCCGCCCGTCGCAATGGATGCAGCGCACCTGGGGCTCGGAGCGCTCGGGACGCACCTGGCGGTAGGGAAGCCAGGGCAGAGTCTCGTTGAGGTCGACCGGCCCTGGCGGGCGGCGCTCGGGACGCGGGGACAGCAGCTCGGGTGTGGGTTCGAGTTGCAGGCGGACTCGGAGGCTCATCGCAAGATCCCTCTTCTCAAAGTTGCAGCCACGGGCTTTGACGAAATGCAAAATCCCTGCCCACGCTATTTCGAGTACCATCCTTGCCGCCGAGGAAAGGACCCGATGCGCCCGCCAGCCCAACTCGCCGCCCTCCTCCTGCTCGCCGCCCTCCCCGCCGCCGCGCTCGCCCAGGCGGCGCCCCCGGCAGCGCCGGCGACGCGGACCTTCGCCAAGGGCAAGCTGATCCCCAGGATCGACTGTTCAGTGGAGAAAGGGGAGAGCTACGCTCTCTACATCCCCAGGAGCTATCGACCGGGCCGCCCCACCCCCATCCTCTATATCCTCGACGCCCGCGGCCGGGCCGAGCTGCCGGCGAAGCTCTTCCTCAACGGCGCCGAGAAGTATGGCTATCTGGTCGCCAGCTCCTACCAGTCGGCGAGCGATGGGCCGGTCGGACCGACGGTCAACGCCATGCAGGCGATGTGGAACGACACCCATCGGCTCTTCGCCATCGACGACCGGCGGCTCTACGTCGCCGGCTTCTCGGGCACCGTCCGCGCCGCCTGCTTCATGGGGCTGTCGGTCCCCGGCAGCCTCACCGGGGTGATCGGCGCCGGCGCCGGCTTCCCCTACGAACGGCAGCCGACCGCGACCACCCCCTTCCTCTTCTTCGGCACCGTGGGCGAACGCGACTTCAACTGGGACGAGATGCAGACCCTGGAGAGCCGGCTCTCCGGCCTCCACCTCCCCCACCGCATCGAGGGCTTCGCCGGCGGCCACGGCTGGATGCCGGAGGAGCTCGCGACCGCGGCGCTCGCCTGGCTCGACCTGCGGGCCATGAAGGCGGGGACCCGCCCCAAAGACGAGGCCGAAATCGACGATCTCTGGCAGCGCGACCTCACCCGCGCCCGCGGCTTCGAGTCGGGGGGGCAGCCGATCGCCGCCTACAGGCTCTACTCGGCGATGGCCGACGACTACACCGGCTTGCGGGACGTTGCGGAGGCGGCGGAAGCGGCGGAGGCGGGGAAAAAGGCGGCGGAGATCGGCGCCTCGCCCCCGTACCTGGCCGCCGTCAAGGCCCGCGACTTACGGCGCAAGGAGGATCAGCGCACCCTGGAGGAGGCGGGGCGGACGCTCGCCGCGATCACTCCCAAGAATGGCCCGTGGCGGCTCGGCCAGGTGGCGGGCAACCTCCATCTCGCCGATCTCGCCGGCCGCGCCGCCAAGGACCAAGGGGAGAGCGAGGACGCCAAGGCCGCCCGGCGGCTCCAGAACGCTCTCTTCGTCCAGACCAGCTTCTACCTGCCGGAGAGCGCCATCGGGCAGAAGCAGTACGCTCTCGCCGCCTTCTTCGTCGAGATCGCCCGCGAGATCCGCCCGCAGGAGCCCGGCGTCTGGTACGCCCTGGCGAGCGTGCACGCCCGCGGCGGCCAGAAGAAGCAGGCGATCGAGGAGCTGCGCAAAGCGACCGACCTCGGCTGGAGCGATCCAGAGGAGATGGCGAACGATCCCGACCTCGCCTCTCTCCACGGCGAGCCGGCCTGGGGAGAGATCTTGGAAGGGGTGAAGAAGCATCAGGCGGAGGAGGCGGGGAAGGGGAAGACGCCATGACGACCTCTCCCCTCCCCGAGGCGGTCTTCGCCCGCGCTCTGACCTTCCTGGAAGAGCTCACGGCCCTCTCCTCGCCGAGCGGGGACCGTGCCGGCCTCGCCGCGGCGGCCGGTCACCTCGCGGCAGCTCTGGCGTCGCGCGGCTTCGCCTCCGAGGTGCGGGAGGAGGACGGGCTCCCCGTGCTCGTCGCCCGCCGGCCGGCCGCCGGGGAGCGCGACTACCTGCTGCTCCTCGGCCACCTGGACACCGTCCTCCCCGCCGCCCCGCCGCGGCGCGAGGGCGACCGCCTGCTCGCGACCGGCGCCATCGACATGAAGGGGGGATTCGCCGCCTTCGTGGGCGCCTTGGACCTCCTCGCCCACCAAGGGATCGAGCCCGCCGCCGACCTCCTGCTCGTCGCCGTCCCCGACGAGGAGGTGGGGGGCGAGCTGTCGCGCCGCGCCACCGCCCGCTGGGGGGGAGCGGCGCGGGCGGTCTGGGTGTTGGAGCCCGGGGAGCCTAGAGAGCCTGGAGAACCGGAGGGGGAGACTCTCGTCGCCGGTCGGCGGGGGATGTTCGACTGGCGGGCCGCGGTTTCAGGGCGGGCCGTGCACTCCGGGCTCCACTACTGGCAGGGGCGTTCGGCGCTGGAGGCGGCGGCCCGGCTCGCCGTGGCGGCCCAGGCCCTCGCCCGGCACGGCGGCGGACCGACGGTCAACTGCGGCCGCCTGGTAGCCGGAGATGCGAGCTTCGTCGAGCACCTGGCCACCGCCCACGGCCTCCTCGGCACCGACCGGCAGCTGAACGTCGTCCCCGACCGCGCCGTCCTCGAAGGCGAGGCGCGCTTCTTGACCGCCCACGAAGGGAGGGAGATCGCGGCCCGGTTCGCCGCTCTCGCCCAGGAGATCGGCGACGCGACCGGCACCGAGATCGACTTCCACCGCGGCCTGGCGATCCCGCCGGTCGATCCGCGTGGACCTCAGCGAGACTGGTGTGAACGGGCCGTGGCTCTGGCCGCCCGCCGCGGCTGGCGGCTGGACCTGGAAGAGGAGCGGGGCGGCATCTCCTTCCCCAACTTCCTTCCCGACCCTGGCGGCGTCCCGGTCCTCGACGGCCTGGGGCCGGTCGGCGGCGGCATGCACACCCGCGAGGAGTTCGTGGACCTGACGTCGCTCCGGCGCCGGATCGTGCTCCTGGCGGACCTGCTGGCGGCGGATGCGGGGAGGGAGCTCAGAAATTCCGCGCGATGACGAGGATCACGAAGAGCCCCCACATGGCGATGCCCAAGTATCCGAACCGCTTCAGCCAGAGGTCCCAGTTTGGATCGATCGGAGGCATGTCCATGGCAGGATTTTGCCAGGCGCGCCTTACGGCCCAGATTACGGAACCGTTACCTTTTTCCGACCAGGCTCTCCGCCTTTTGCGCGATTAGAAAGAAGCACTTGGCCTTGGCCTCCTGGGCCAGCGTCTGCAGCGCCTTCACCCCTCTATCCGTCCCCGGACTCTCCCCGCGGTCGATCTCGCCGAGGGTGAGCCTCGCCTCGAAGACCGAGGCGAGCGAGCGTGCCGAAAGGGCCCGCGAGCGAGCGGTCTCGGCGAGCGAGCGCGCCGGCTGGAAGCGGCCGGCCGCGACCGCGACCCGAGCCTCGACGAGGAGGACGAAGAGGGTCGGCTGGTTCTGCCGGTTGCCGGCGAGCGCGGCGCGCGCCCGCTCGCCGTCCGCCGCCGCCGCCGCGTTCTCGTGCAGGGCGACCTCGGCGAGCGCGGCGACGGCGAACGCCAGGGCGACGTTGCCCGACTGGTGCATCGCCTGGAACGCCGGGATCGCCTGCCGGGTGAGGGCCAGGCCCTCCGCGGGGCGCCCCTCTTCGATCCGCACCTGGGCCAGGTTCATCCGGGTCTGCGCGGCGGCGTCCTCCTCCCCCGCCTTCTGGCGCGCGGCGAGAGTGCCCGAGAAGAGGCGGTCCGCCTCGGCGAGGCGGCCCTCGGCGAGGAGCACGGTCGCGAGATCGTCCTCGTGCCGCGCCACCCCGCCGGTGTCGTGAAGGTCTTTGGAGAGCTGCAGCGCCGCGCTGTAGCCCTGGTACGCCCCGGTCAGATCGCCGGCGGCGAGGTGGGTGTCGGCGAGGGAGCCGAGGCCGAAGGCGGTGTACTCGCGATCCCCCATCTCGCGGCTGATCGCCAGGGCCTGCGTCTGCATCCCGAGGGCCTGCTCGATCTCCCCCTGATCGGCGAGGGCGTTGCCGATCGCCCCCAGTCCCCAGACGATGCCGCGGCGGTCGTTGATCTCGCGGCTCAGGGCGAGCTCCTTCTGAGCGCTCCCCAGGGCCTCCTCGACGTTCCCCTCCATCCAGCGGGTGTTCGCGATGTCTGAAAGCACATGCGCGGCGCCCTTGCGGTTGCCGGTGCGGAGGAAAGTCGCGAGGGCCTGGCGGTAGCCGGCGATCGCGCCGTCGTAGTCGCCGCGATCGCCCTTGGCGTTGGCGATGCCGAGGAGCGCGCCGGCCTCGGCGTTGGTGTCGCCGAGGTCGTGGAAGAGCCGGGCCGCCTCCAGCCAGGCGCTCTGGGCGGGCTGGACATCGCCTAAGCTGCTCTCCGCCGAGGCCTGGTCGAGGAGCGCCTCCCCGAGGAGGCGGCCGAGGTGGCGCTCGCGGGCCGTCGCGACGGCCTGTCGGGCGGAAGCGAGCTCCCGGGGCCAGTCGGAGAGCGCGCCGTCGGCGGCGGCCGCGGCGAGGTCGAGGCGCGGATCGCCGCCCGCCGGCCCGAGGCGCTGGCGCAGCGAGGCGAGGACGGCGAGCGCCTCCGCCGCCCTGCCGCCGGCGGTCAGGGTGCGGGCGAGGCTCAAGCCATATTCGAGGTTGTCGGGGAAGAAGGCGAGGAGAGAGCGATCCGTGGTGGCGGCGTTCACCCAGTCCTTCTGCGCCTCCGCGAGACCCGCCGCGATCTCCAGCTGCTGCTGCCGGGAGAGCTGGCCCGAGAGCTCCAGGGCCCGCTTGGCCTCGGCGATCGCGAGCGGATCGTAGCCCAGGGCGGAGAGCGCCTCGCTCAAGGCGACGTGGGCGAGCGGGAACCGCTCCTCGATCGCGACCGCCCGTTCGAGGAGGGGCCGGGCGCCCAGAGCGTCGTACCGCCGGAGCGCCGCGAGCCCCTCGGCGTAGAGGCGCGCCGCCTCCGGCGCGACGGGGAGCGCGGCGACGGCCGCCGCGGTCGACACCTCGGGCGCCCCGAGCCGCAGGCCGAGCTTGGCGCGGAGCTGGGCCGCGGCGTCGTCGACGAGCGAGAAGAGGCGGTTCGCGGCGCCGGTTGCCGACACCGTGCCGACGGTCTCTCCCGAAGCGGTGTTCTCGAGAATCATGTCGAGGCGGAGGATCTCGCCCTCGGGGCTCGGCAGGGTCAGGTACGAGCCCTTGACCACGTAGTCGGCCGCGAGCTCCACGCGCACCGCGGCGAGGGCGTCGCGGTTGAGCCCGCCGGGGGCGACGGGGAGCGTGCCGGCGAGCCGCATGGCATCGGCACCGGGGACCAGGCGCAGACGCTCGCCGGCGGCGAGATCGGCGCTCATCATCTCGGTCAGCGCCGTCGAGAGCCACTCCGCATCGCTCCGCCGCGACAGGTTGGCGAAGCCGAGGACCGCGACGGACGGACGCGGCGGCGGGGCGACCGCCGCCCGGCGGCCTGGCCCGAGAGCCCGCGAATGCGCGCGGGCGGTGAAGGCCCAGAGCCCGAGAAGACCGAGAAGGACAAGAAGGACGAGAAGGACGGCGGCCAGGAAGGGGCGCAGGAAGGAGCGGCGCATCGGCGGCGCGGAGATGGGGACCGGGGTCGGCGATGTTTCCGGCGCCGGTTCCGGCGCTGGCTCTAAAACGATGCGCTCGACCGGAGCGATGAAGCGGTAGCCGATCCGCGGCACCGTTTCGATGAACCGGTCCTCCCCCTCCCCTTCCGCCAGGGCCCGGCGGACGAGCCAGACGTTCTTGGCGAGCGTGCTCTCCTCGACGACCGAGTCGGGCCAGAGCTCTTTCAAGAGCTCCTCCTTGGGCACCAGATGCCCGGCCCGCTCGACCAGAAAGAGCAGGGTGTCGAAGGCGCGCGGCTTGAGCGGGATGGCGACGCCGTCGCCGAGCAGCCGGCGCTCGCGGCCGTCGAGCGTGTGGCTGCCGAAGCGGTAGGTCGGGGGTTCCTGCGCGGTCAAATCAGAGACGCTCCGGCGGCCGGCGAAAGAAAGAAGAAGGAACGGAGAACTTCCGCCCAGGACAATCATACCGTCTGGACCCTACCCTCCACCCCTCTGAAGCAGCGGTCGACGCCGCCCGCGAGCCTCAAAACCCGCAGAACAGGAGATCCCCTCATGAAACGGCCCCTCACCCAGCGCTCCCTCGTCTTCGTCGCTGCCGCCGCCGCGCTCCTCGCCACGATCGCCACCACCGCCTGCCAGAAGGCACCGCAGGAGGCCTCTTCGACGGCATCGACCTCTTCGACCTCTTCGACGTCGGCGGCCTCACCGTCGGGCTCCGCCGCCGCGACCGCCCCACCGGCGGCTCCGGACGGGGGCGCGCCGGCCGCCGCGCCCCCGGCGCAACCCAAAGTGGAGGTCTGCAAGCTCCTCTCGGCCGCGGAGGTGAGCGCGGTGATGGGCAAGACCTTGATCCAGGACGGCTGTTCCTACGGCCTCGATCCGACCGAGAAGGAGAAGGCGCTGGCCAAGAGCCAGGACGACCTTCAGAAGGCCACCAACCGTGCGGCTTCCGGCGACATGAACGGCTTCATGAAGGGCATGATGCAGGGTGCCGCCGGCCAGCAGAAGACCGGCAACGCCATGATGCAGCAGCTGCAGGTCACGGTCGATGCCACGCGCGACGACCAGACGGAAGAGGCGGTGAAGGAGATCTACGCCAAGACCGGGGCGACGGTGCGGGGCACCATGAAAGGCGAGCTGGCGCCCGAGAACCACGGCATGACCGGCGTGATCCAGGGTTTCGACGAGGTGAGCGGCGTGGGCGACTGGGCGTTCGCGACCAACGTGGCGTCGGTCAACATGGGGATGGGTTTCGCGATCCGCGGTCGCCTCCTCGAAGCCCGGAAAGGCCCCTGGCATGTGACCGTGAGCGTCACGGTGAGCCCCGATCCCGGGGTGCCGGCGCTCGACCAGCAGATGGCCGGCGTGGCCCGTGCCCTGATGGCGAAGCTCTAGCGAGTCGGCGCGGCAAGGAGGTCGCTCCCCCGGGAGGCTCTTCTTGGACTGAAAAGTAGAGGGCTCGGAGGGTGGAGCTCCCGACTTCGACCTCAGGGCGTTTAAGATAGCCCTGGCCCGGTTCCAGGTCCAGGTCCGCAGAAGAGGGCCGGGTCTGCGGATATCTCCCGCTCAAAAGGAAGGCACGATGAGACAGGCCCCGCCCGCGGAAGTCTTCCCCGAGTATCCCGCCTCCTGGTACCTGTTCGGCGAGAGCCGGGAGCTGCGCAAGGGCCCGGTCTCCCGCCGTATCCTGGGCCGCCGCCTGGTGGCGTTCCGCACCGGGAGCGGCCGGCTGGCTATGATGGACGGCGAGTGCGCCCATCTGGGGGCGGACCTCGGCCTCGGCGACGTGGTCGGCGAGACGATCCGCTGCCCGTTCCACCACTGGCAGTATGGCTGCGACGGCGCCTGCGTGGGCGTGCCGCTGGGCCGGCCGCCGGCCTTCGCCCGCCAGCGTACCTACCCGGTCGAGGAGCGGCACGGCTACCTGTTCTTCTGGAACGGCCGCGAGCCGCTCTTCCCGCTCCCCTTCTTCTCCGGCGAGAACCCCGCGGGATACGCGGCCTCGGAGGTCTTCCGCTACGTCGCCAACTGTACCTGGTACATGACCTCGGCGCACGCTTTCGACCGCCAGCACTTCGCGGCGGTCCACGATCGGGAGCTCTTGGCGCCGCCCACGATCGACTGCCCGGCTCCCTACGCCCGGCGCAACAGCTACCGGGCGCGGGTGGTGGGTGACACCGGCTTCGATCGAATTTTACGCCACACCGCGGGGCGTACGGTCGAGACCACGCTGACCATCTGGGGTGGCACCTTCGCCGTGATCACCGCCGAGTTCGAGCGCGTCCGCAGCAGCTTCCTGATCGCCATGGAACCGCTCACGGACGGCCGCACACTCTGTCACGGGATCGTCTTCGCTCCCAGCGCGCGGGGCCCGCTCGGGCTGCTCACGCCGCTCCAGCTCCGGCTCCGCCGCCTGTTCACCTCCGGCTATCTCAAGGAGGAGATGCGCCGTCTGCGCTCCAGCCGTTACAAGCCTTTAAGTCTCGGCCCCACCGACCAAGACATGATCGACTTTTTCCATTGGGTGGTAGCTCTGCCCCAGAGGGTTGACGATGAAACCGATCCGAACGCTGGCTCTGTTGTCCCTGCTGTCTCTGTCGTCCCTGCCCTCGCTCGCCCAGGCGCCGCCAGCGGCGGACACTCCAGCGGCTCCGGCAGCTCCAGCAGCTCCAGCAGCTCCGGCAGCCGTGGCGTCCGCCTCTGACGCGGCGACCCACAACGAGCTGCGCGCCCTGCGGGACGGGCTGCTCGACGCCGTGAGGAAGGGGGACATCGAGCGCGAGCTCACCTTCTTCGCTCCCAACGCCGTAGTCACCTGGCACAACGCCGAGGTCAGCCGCGGCCGCGACGGCATCCGCCAGTACCTGACCCGCATGCTCAAGGGGCCGAACCACGTGGTCGACTCCTTCGGCGCCGACGTGAACGTGGACGAGCTGACGATCCTCTACGGGGGCGATACCGGCGTGGCCTTCGGCAGTGCCGTCGAGCACTTCAAGCTCGCCAGCGGCGGGCGCTTCGACCTCCCCGCCCGCTGGAGCGCCACCATGATCAAGGAGGACGGCCACTGGCTGATCGCCAACCTGCACGCCTCCGACAACCTGTTCGACAACCCGCTGCTCAACGGGGCGAAGCGGACGGTCGGCTGGACGGGCGGCATCGCCCTCGCCGTCGGCCTTGCCATCGGGCTCGTGGTCGGCCGGAGGCGCCGGACGGCTTGACGGTCCCCTTCCCCCCGCTCCCAAACGCCGAGGAGCTGCGGGCGCTCGCCGGCCGCGACGGCATCGACGCGGCTACGGAGCACCTCTATCGCCGGGTGCTGGAGTCGGCGCTCCACGGGCCGTTCATCCGCCGGGTGGACGAGCTCCGCCGAGAGCCGGTGGCCCCGGCCTGGAGCTCCGGCGCCGTCCTCGCCATCGTCCCCGGAGCCTCCTACAAAGAGACGCCCCGCACCGGCGCGGACGGCCGGCTGGTGCGCGAGCAGGCCGAGCGGATGGGCATTCCCACCGTACTGGTGCCGCTCGCCACCACCGGCACGGTGAAGGAGAATTCCCGCGCTCTCAGCGACTGGCTGGCCTCCCAGCCGGACCGGCCGGTGATCCTGGCCTCGGTCAGCAAAGGGGGCTCGGACATCAAGGTGGCGCTTTCCGAGCCGGAGGCGGCGGAGACCTTCCGCAACGTGGCCGCCTGGCTCAACCTGTGCGGCATCCTGGACGGCACGCCGCTCGTCGACTGGCTGCTTTCGAAGAGCCCGGGAGCGGGGGCGGTCCGCCTCTACTACCGGCTGCGCGGGAGGGGACTGGAGTTCCTCTGCGAGCTGCAATACCGCTCCCGCGGCCCGCTGGACCGGCCGCTCTGCCTGCCCCCCCACATCCGCCTGATCAGCGTCGCCGGCTTCCCCCTGCGCGAGCACCTGATCCGGCGCTCCTCCCGCAACTGCCACGAGCGCCTCACCCACCTCGGGCCCAACGACGGCGCCCTGGTGCTGGCGGACGTCTGCGCTTTGCCCGGGCTGCTCTATCCGGTCTGGGGGGCGGACCACTACCTCCAGCCCAAGGGGGGCGTCGGCGCGCTGGTGCGCGCCCTCCTCTGCCATCTCGACGAGACTCTGGGCGAGTGAGGGAGGAGCCCTTTCTGGCCTGGCCGGGCTGGGCCCACCTCCGCGAGGCGGCGCTCCTCTCGCTCGCCGACGCCCTCTGGTTCCTGCTCGTCTACGGCGGCATGGACCGGCTGACGGCCCATCGCACATTCCGGGTGCCGGTCCACCTGCCCGCCGAGCTCCGCCTCCCCCTGGTCCCCTGGATGACGGTCTTCTACATGTCGCTCTACGGCCTCTTCCTGCTGGCGCCGTTCGTCCTGCGCACCCGCCGCGAATTCCGGGCGGCCGTGGCCACCCTGGCGGTGGCGATCGCCCTGGCCGGAGTCGGCTTCCTGCTCTTCCCCGCCCAGCTCGCCTTCGCGCCGGCCCGCGAGGACCAGCTCGGACCCTGGGCCGGGCTCTACCATCTGGCAGACGATCTCAATCTCACCTACAACCTGCTGCCGTCGCTCCATGTGGCCTTCGCGGTGATCTGCGTGGCGATCTTCTCCCCGCACGCATCGCGGCCGGTCCGCGCCCTTCTCTGGTCGTGGGCCTTCCTGATCGCAGTCTCGACGGTGCTCACCCATCAGCACCACATCCTCGATGCCGTGGCGGGATGGCTCTTGGCGCTGGTCTGCGTCAGGCGGGTGGCCAGACGCGCGGCCCCCGCCACATCCGGAGCCAGATGCTGAGGAACGCCGGGCGCCGCTCGGCGAAATCCACGTGCTTGGGCAGGTGGATCCAGGGGATGCACGGATCGCGGTGATGGGCCTTGTGGTGATGGTAGTTGAGGAACAGGTACTGCACTGGCCGGCTCACCCGCAGGTTCCAGGCGCCGTCGTGGACGTCGCGCTCGCTGAAGGCGTGGTCGGCATACTGGAGCGAGCTCCAGTTGAAGCCGAAGGCCGCGTAGCAGGTGAGCCAGCCCGCGGGGGTGAGCCCGAGCAGCCAGATGGCCGCCGCCTGAAAGGCGAAGGAGAAGAGGATCTCCAGCCGGATCGTCCCCTGCGGCGCCCCCTCGAAGCCCGAGAGCATGGCCGCGGTGCTCGTCTGGCGGAAGTAACGGGTCTCCTGGAGCTTCTCCGGCAGGTGGAAGAAGCCCGGCCAGATCAGATAGAGGAGGCATCCCAAAGGCGGCAGCAGCCAGTAGAGGCCGGTGAGGATGCCGTACCACTGGACGGTTTTCAGCAGCCGGCTCTCCCCCGGCAGGATGTAGTCGAACACCTCGGCGTCGGTGCGGTTCCGCCGGTGGTGCCCTAGATGGCAGATCCGCTGGAATCCCAGCCCGGTGGGAAAGAACGCCGCCAGGAGCCGCCCGGCCCCCTCGTTGATCCTTGGGCTCTGGTGGAAATGCCCGTGCACCGCCTCATGGAGCAGCGAGAAGAGGGTGTTGCCGACGTAGGAGAAGGCCACCGCCGCGGCGATCCGCCATCCCCAGGAGGCGGTCCGGGAGGCGAAGACGAGCAACCCCAGGGCCGCGGTGGAGAAGGCGGCGGCCAGCGCGAGGTTGAGAGCGCCGGGGATCGGCTCGATATCGGCGGCATCCGCGGTTTCCGAGGGGCTCATGCCGGAGAGGATTGTAGCGCGTCCCGGCCTATACTTCTTTCAAGGGGGATGAAGACCTCTCTCCACCCACCGAGCGGCGAGAGCGCCAGCGGTTTGACGTCTCCCCACCGCTGGCCCCGCCGCCGGCACTCTTCAAGGTAGCGGCCGTACGCGCCCGGCCCCACCGGCTCAATCTGCACCGGCGCGAGCTGCCGGAGGGCTCGGCAGAGGCGGTAGTGCGGATTGGCCCTCAGCGCGTCGTCGAGCATCGCCGCCATCGCCGCGAAGTCCGGCGGCACGCTGCCGGCTTCCAGGAAGAGAACGTATCCGGCGCCGCCATCCGGCGCCAGCATCGCGAAGTCGGGAGAGATTCCCATCCGTTCAAAAACCCGCGCCAAAACCCCGGCGACGAAACTCTCATGGAGCTTCTCGCCGCGGAGGTCCGAGACGTGCCCTTCCTTGCCCAGGAAACGGAGCGACGGCGTCTTCTCGACGAAGCCCTCGACGCGCACCCGGTCCTCCAGGCAATAACGATAAAGCCCCCCGCCGGTGGTGAGCACCACGGAGTAGACCTCGCCCTCCTGGAGCTCCCAGGCGAAGCGCGGCCCGTCGGCGGAAAGAAACTCGAAAAAATGGGATCGGATCGCCAAGGGCCATCGTTCCGCGAAAGGCAGGGTGACGAAGCCCTCCGTAGCCAAAAGACCCTTGGGCTGGATCTCGACGCCCGGGAACGCCCGCGCCAGCTCCGGTAACGAAAGGGCCGCGTGGGCGTCTCCCCAGCAGCTGATCAGTCCCAGCTTCGGCCAGATCCGGCCCGGGGCCTCGGGAAGCCCCTCCATCAGGAACAGGAGGAAGCTCGGATGCCAGACCGAGATCACGGTCAGATCGCGATGCCGCAGAAGGTGCTCCAGGGTGGCGTGGCGGAAGGCATCCGGGTCCCGCAGGTGCCGCACCGATCCTGGGACGGCCAGAGTCGCGTCGACCAGTCGGCTCCAGAGCCCACCCAGATATTGGGAATCCTCCGCGAAGCCCACGGGCACCGGCCCCCCCGGCCCTTCCTCGTCGAGCGCCAGCGGCGTGATCGACCAGTAGGCGCTGCCCAACGCGAGGCGAGGACGGCGACCGTAAAGATCGACGATCCAGGGCGCGACCGCCCGCCGGATCTCCCCTTGCAGCTCCGCCGTGTAGGGGATGAGCTTCGCCGCCGCCGAGGAGCCGCTGGTGGGCTCCAGGGTCCGCACGGGCGAGCGGGTGAGAACGCCAGTCTCCCCTGCCGCGATGCGATCGACCCAGGGCGCCATGCCCTCCCAGAAGGCCGTGGGAACGCGCTCGCGGTACTCCTCGGCCGAGCGGATCGCGGCGAATCCGTGGGCGCGCCCGAAGCCGGTTTCGGCATTGTTTTTGAGGTACCGCCGGAGCAGGGACCGCTGAACGGCTTCAGGTTGGGCGAGCGCACGGCGGAAGCGGAGGTAGCCGGGTAGGTTGGCGGCGAGCCAGGGGAGGTTCAGAAGAGCGGTCAAAAGATCACGCCATGCCGCCACATCCGCCACCCCGCCGCCGTCAGGTTCTCCGCCGCGATCTCGGTCAGGCAGGCGAGCTCGTCGCCCTCCCTCCAGCCAGGATTCTTCTCGAGAAAGTACGTCACGTGAGGGTCCGCCAGCCGGCCTTCGGGGACTTGGGACAGCTCGCCGCAGAGACGCTGGGACTCTGGGAAGCGGACGATCCCCTGGTCTTTCGAATACAGGCCACCCAGCTTCTCCGCCGCCAGGAAGTCGAGCCGTGCCTGCGCCTCCTTAGGGGTCGGAGCGTCCCAGCGCGGCCAAAACTCCTTCCAGAAGACCGGCAGGAAGCGGTAGGTTCGGAAGCCCGAGGTGAGGAGGAGCCACCAGAGCCGCCCCCTGGGATATTCCCCCCGCAGGCGGCGGACGGCGGCGATCCAGCAGCGCGGCAGCGCGGCGCTCCCCCAGGCGCCGGGATCGACGATCGTGTCCCCCGAATAGACCACCGTAGACACCTCCTCGCCCGGCGGCGAGGACTCGTAGAGCAGGAGCGTCGAGAAGCCACGGAGGCCGGTCTCGTCCTCCAGGAGCAGCACCCAGGTCTTCTCTGCCAGGTCGGCGGCGAAGCGCGCCCGCGTGCCCCCCTCGAAGGAGGCGGCGAGCAGGACGTACATGGCCTCCCGCTCAGGGCTCGTGAGCGCCTCACGGCGGACCAGGCGCCCTCTCACAGCAGCGCGGCCTCGACGTGCGGGAGACGGCCGTCCAGAGACTCGACCGCCGCGGCCCCGCCTCCCCAGTCTACGGTGTAGAGCACGCTCTCATAACGCCGGGGGCAGAAACGGCGCTCCAGCCAGGGGAGCCAGGGGTGCCCCGCCGCCAAACCGATCACCACGTAGACGTATCGCCGCGCCCGGGCCTCGGCGTAGGCGGCCTCTACGAGCGCCCGGAAGATCTCGGGATCGTCACTGTCAACGGCAAGGTGTGAGACATAGGCGTGCGGCAGCCGCTCGCCCGGATCCGGCAGGCGCGGCGTCCCGAGGATCGGTGAGAGGCGGTTGATCCAGGGGCGCCAGCGGGAAAGGGGCGGCGCGTAACCCCGCACCACCACCTGCTTGAACCCGCTCTGATCCCAGAGCGCCAGACAACCGACGACGTGGCCATCCCTCATCGCCAGCCGGAAATCCTCCGGCGCCAGCCCCCGGCTGCGCTCAGCAGATAACAGCTCGTCCTCGGTGAAGAACGGCGCCGCCTGATAGCGCCGCCGGTTTCTCCTCAGGCAATCCGCTACCTCTGCCATGCGCTCGGCAACTCCAGTCTCGATCCCCGGTCCTTGCCGTCCCTTTCTCCCCACCGGCGCGACCGGCGCCAGCAGCGTCACGAACCCGGAAAGCTCCCGGTACCGGGGCAGCCCCGGCACCGAGGCGCCGAGGAGGCGACGGGCGGTCTCGTTGTCCGCGATGATCGAGGTCAGGTCGAACGAAGCCTCCCCCGGGCCGCGCAGGTCGCGGAGCGCCGCGTAGCCGGCGGCCAGCAACCGGCGCCGGCCGCGGGCGGCGCGGTCCACCCGGAGCTGGCTCAGATAACCCAGCCGGCAGGGTAGGCCGTTCACGAAAGTGTTCCAAACGCAGCGGGTACCCATGGCCACGACGCGTCCGGTTTCCACATCGCGAGCCACCACCGTAGCATGGGAATCTCCTTCGACCTCGGCCGCCAGGAAGGCGTCCGGCTCCCGCTCCAAAGACACCCGGATCGCGCCGTCCATGGGGTTGTCGCGCAACAGGCGCCGGATCTCCGGATCGTCCTCGGGCCCCGCGAGCTCGACCGTCAGGCGGCTTCCAGCAGATCGGAGCGCCAATCCTCTGCCCCCAGCGGGAAGTGGTTGCGGCCGTCCACGTCGGCACGGTGCAGCCAGTTGATCAGGAAATAGTTGCGGAACATGAAGGAGTCCGACCGGTTCACCGGATCGGCCGATCGCCTGAGGATGCTCGGCCACGAATAGAAAGCCCGCCGCGCCTCGACGCAGCAGCGCTCCACCTCCTTAGGGCTCATGCGCGCCGGCGTGAATGGCACCATGTTGTAGCGGTACCGCTCGTCGAGCCACCAATTCTCGAACAGCAGCCTTCCTTCCCGCGCTAGGCGGCTGTAGAGCGGCGTCCCCGGGAACGGCGTCAGGTGGTTGAAGGCGGCGATGTAGAAGCCGTGGCCGCGGGCGAAATCCACGGCGCGCAGGAGTTGGTCCGGCGTGTCCTCGTCGTATCCGAAGATGAACGTGCCGTAGAGCCGGATGCCGTGCCGCCGCAGGTTGGCGAGCGCTTTCTCATACCCGCCCCCCATGGTGTTGAACGTCTTGTTCATCGCCTTCAGGTTGTCGGGATTGAGCGTCTCAAAACCGATCAATACCCCCATGCAGCCGCTCCGCTTAAGGAGGTCGAGCATCTCCTCGTCGTGGGCCACGTTGATGCTCGCCTGGCTCACCCAGCGGACCCGCAGCGGGATCAGGGCGCGGAGGAACTCTTTCGCTTGGGCCATGTTCGAGGTGATGTTGTCGTCGACGAAAAAGATCAGTTTCTTCTCGTGGCGAATCGCCTCGATCTCGGCCAGGATCTCGTCCACGGGCCGGCGGGTCTGGGAGGCGTGGAAGACCGTCTGCACGGCACAGAAATCACACTTGAAGTGGCAGCCGCGGCCGGCCTCCACCAGCCCCACGGGGAGGTAGCGTTTGCCGCTAAAGATGCGGCGGTCCGGCCGCGCTCCGGCGAGCGCCGTGCGCCCCTCCTGGCGGTAGAGCTTCTGCGGCCGGCCGTGGCGCCAGTCGTCGATCACCTCGGGCCAGAGCGCCTCGGCTTCCCCCACCACCACGCTCTCGGCGTGGCGTGCCACCTCGTCCGGACAGAGGCTGGCGTGGAAGCCGCCCATCACCACCGGCACCCGCCGCCGCCGGTACTCGGAGGCGATCTGATAGGCGCGGCGGGCGGTGTAGGTCTCGACCGACAAGGCCACCAGATCGGTGGGCTCGTCGAAGGGGATCTCCTCCATCCGGTCGTCGTAGAAGCGCACCTCGACGTCCCGGGGCGTGATCCCCGCGATCAGTGCGGGTGGCAGCGGCTCCATCTGCCAGGTCCGGATGTAGGAGCGGTCGCCGGCGCGGCGGCCGATGCAGGGGTGGACGAGGGTCAGCCTCACGCGGCGGCTCCCACCTTGCCCATCCCCAGGATCCAGTCGCAGTTGTAGAAACGATGGAGATTGTGGGCGTAGAAGCGGTAGCCGAGGTTAGTGCCGAGCCGCACCGGCCAGGGGCTCGGCGAGACGGCGAGACGCCTCACCATCGAAGGGACGCTGTAGGCGAATTTCCACGCCGTCTCGACGCCGCGCTGAAGCTCCTCGACACTCATCCCCGCCGGCTGGAAGACCACGTGCTGGCCGTCGTAGAGCTCCCAATTCCTGGTCAGGATGCGCCCCTCGCTCGAAAGCCGCTGGTAGAGGGCCGTGCCGGGGAACGGCGTGACCACGGCGAAGCGCGGCAGGTCGATGCGGGCCTCCACGGCGAAGCGGGCTGTCTCCAGGAAGATTTCCGGCGTGTCGTGGTCCAGCCCGAAGACGAAGCACCCCTGGAGCGCGATGCCGTGCCGGTGCAGGGCCTCGACCAGTTCCTTGTAGCGCTCGGGTGAATTGAACCCCTTTTTCGAGGCCCGGAGGTTCTCGCGCGAGATCGACTCCAGCCCCATCAGGATGCCCTTGCAGCCGCTCCGCTGGGCGAGGGCCAGCAGCTCGCGGTCCTGCCCGAGAAGGACGGTGGCGAGGCCGTACCACTGGACCCGCAGCGGGATGAGCGCCGCAAACAGACGGGCCGCGTAGCCGCGGTCGGCGATCAGGTTGAGGTCCACGAAGATCAGCTTGCGCGCGCCCTTCCGGCGGACCTCCTCGACCACCTCCTCCACCGGCTTCTGGAAGGGCTTGGTCCCCCAGGCCGCGGGGACGACGCAGAAGTCGCAGCGGTGGACGCAGGCGCGGGTGGCCTCGAAGACGTCGTCCGTGAGATAGCGGCGGCGCGGCAGCAGGTCGCGACGGGGCATCGGCATGCCGGCCAGGGAGAGGTCGTGGCGCTGGTCGTAGCGGGAGCGCATGCGGCCGGCGGCGAGATCGCGCAGCAGCTCGGGCCAGCTCTCCTCGGCATAGCCCACCACGATGGCGTCGGCGTGCGGTTGGGCTTCCTCCGGCACCAGGGTGACGTGGGGGCCGCCGAGCACCACCGGGATGCCGCGGGCGCGGAAGGCCGCCGCCAGCTCGTAAGAGCGCACCGCGGTCCCCGTGATCACCGTCAGGCCGACCAGGTCCGCCTGGATACTCGCTGGATCGACGTCCGCGATCCCCTCGTCGAGGAGCTGGACCGCCGCCACGAGCTCCGGGGGGACGAGCGCCGCCAGGGTCGGCAGGGTGAGGGGCATGTAGCGGAGCGACCGCTTGAAGATCCCTCCGCGGTGGCGGTAGAGCGGGCCTTTGGGGGAGATCAGGACGATCCGCATGAGCCTTTTCCGCCAGATGGCGCTCGGAAAACTCTAGCAGACTGCCGGCGAAAGCCTCAAGGATCTGCCGGAGCGGTGCTCGCCGAAGAGACCGGATGCGATCCCCTGGGATCGATCCCTTGCCCACCCGCGCACGCCCCCAGGGCTCACTCCTCTCCGGCCGCGACGGCGGTGTAGACGCGAAGCGGTACCTCGGTGATCGCGGCGAGGACCGCCTTCGCGGCGGAGACCTGGCTGGCGGCCGCCCCGGCCACCTCGACGAGCACGGCATCTCTGATGTCGGCGTACTTCATCTCTCCGTTGACGACGAGGCGGACCAGGGCGGCCGCCAGGGGCGACAGGCTTGGGTTGAAGGCGGCGTTCTCGGCGACCGAGCCGCTGTGGAGACTGCCGTCTTGGGCGCGGAGCGCGACGCCTGAGAAGCTGCGGCTGTAGGGCGCATAGGAGATGTCGGCAGCCCGGAGCGCGGCGGCGACGAGCGGATCGTCCGCCGCGACCGCCGCGCCGGAAGCGAGCGTCAGCCCATGGTTCTGCGGCGAGAGGAGCGCCGCGGTCACCCCGAGGTCGCCTGGGCCGAAGGCGGCGGGAAGGAGGCTCGGGAGCGGGGTCGCCTCGGCGTCCGGCAGGAGGATCAGAAGCCGCGACGCGGTCGTCAGCTCGTAGAGAAACTGGCGGCAGTGACCGCAAGGAGGAGCGGAAACGGCGAGCTTCTCGATACCGCGCTCGCCGAGCCCCATCGCCGCCGCGACCACCGCCTGCTCCGCGTGTATGGTGAAGCTCAAGGCCTCGCCGGAAAACTCGCAGTTGGCGCCGAAATAGAGCGCCCCGCTTATGCCCAGGCCCACCGCGCCGACGAAGAAGTTGGAGATCGGCGGGATGGCGTAGCTCCGGGCCACGGGGACCAGGTCGAGCATCAGCCGCTCGACCGGGATCCCCGCCGCCCCGAGCTCCAAAACCAACGCTTGCGGGACGCAACCGCCGGAAGCCCGCCGCGCCGCCTGGACGGTCGCGATCTGCTCGGGCGTCAGAGCAATCGGAGCCATCGTCCGGGGCTTCCCTTCACTGTGCGGGTGGCGCCGGCGGCCCGTTCCGGATCACCCGGCCGCCCTGCATGACGAAGGTGACCTTCTCGGTCTGCCTGATGTCCTCCAGGGGATTGCCCGGCACCGCCACCAGGTCGGCGAGCTTGCCGGTTTCCAGGGTGCCGATCTTGTCGGAGAGACCGAGGAGGTCGGCGGCGCTCGCAGTGGCGGCGAGGAGAGCCTGGGCCGGGGTCATGCCGTTTTTCACCATGAGGGCGAATTCGTGGGCGTCCAGGCCGTGGGGCTCGACCGCGGAGTCGGTGCCGAAGGCGACCTTGACGCCAATCTTCATCGCCCGCTGGAACATCGACTGCATCGCCGCCGCCGCCGCCCGCGCCTTGACCGCGATGGCGGGCGGGAAGTGGTCGGCCTTCTCGCCCACCCAGAAGCCGGCGAAGAGGGTCGGCACGAGGTAGACCCCCTTCTCCTTCATCAGCCGCAGGGTGTCGTCCTGGAGGAAGGAGCCGTGCTCGATCGAGTCCACCCCGGCCGCGATGGCGATCTTCGCCGCCGCGTCGCCGTGGCAGTGGGCGGCGACCTTGCGGTGCCAGGCGTGCGCCTCGGAGACGATGGCGTTCATCTCCTCCTGGGTGAGCTCGGGAACGTCCACCGGATCGGAGAGCGACAGCACGCCCCCGGAGGGCATGCACTTGATGACGTCGGCGCCGTACTTGATCTGGTAGCGCACGGCCTCGCGGCACTCCGCCGGTCCGTTGCACACCCCCTCGATCGTGCCCGCCGGCTTGACTCGATCCGGTGGGTACGGCGCCTGGTCGGCGTGGCCGCCCGTCGAGCCGATGCCGTGGTTGGCGATCAGCATGCGCGGCCCCACCGCCACCCCGGCGTTGATCGCGTTGCGCAGGCCGAGCGCCACGAAATTGTCGGAGCCCAGGTCGCGGACAGTGGTGAAGCCGGCGTCCAGGGTCACCCGGGCGTACTTGGCGGCATAGAGCGCCTGCTCGGCGGGGAAGCGCAGGGCGTTCTGGTAAAAGTCGTGGTACCAGTCGTTGCCGCCCTCCTGGTCCAGGTGGACGTGGGAGTCGATGAAGCCGGGCAGGAGCGTCGCGTCGCCGAGATCGATCACCTGCGCGCCGGCCGGCACCGCCAGGCTCTGCCCGACCTGGATGATGTGGTCTCCCTCGACGATCACCATCCCGGGCGCCAGCGGGCGCGCCGAGGTGGAGGTGAAGACACGTGCGGCCTTGAGCACGATCGGGGCGGGCGTCTGCCCGGCAGCCAGCGCGGCGGACCCGGCGGACCCGGCGAGCCCGGCGACCAGCCCGGTGAACATGAGACCAAAAGCGACAGACGGCAACTTTCGCATCCAGCTCTCCTTTGGGTGACAGGGACCGCGGGTAAGCCTACACCCTCCTCCCTCGAACGTCAGCGGAGCTTGTAGCCGCGGCGGACGACGAGGTCGAGCCAGGAGCCGGCGAGGAGGGAGGTGACGAGCGACAGCATGACCAGGGCGGCATAGAAGCTCTGGCTGATGATGTTCGCCTCGATCGCCAGGGTGGCGAGGACGATCCCCGGGCCGCCGCGCGCGTTCATCGCCACCGCGAGGTTGCGGGCGCTCACCGCGGACTCGCCGGCGAGCCGCGCGCCGGCATAGACCGAGAACGCCTTGACGACACAGGCGAAAACGAGGAAAAAGAGGAAGAAGCCGAGCGAGAAGGAGTGCACGAGGTCAAGCTTCAGACCGACGCTCGCGAAGTAGGCCGGGATGAAGAAAGCGAAGGAGAAGCTCGCGATCACCTGCCGCGGCCGCTCCGGCTCCTCGACGCCCTGGCCGCTCGCCGGGCCTGTCGCTTGGCCGGTCGCTTGGCCTGTGATGATCCCCGCCATGAGGGCGCCGAACATCGGGGTCACCCCGAGCGCCGTCGCCAAACCGGTCATCACGAGAAGGATGACCAGAAGGTGCGCAATCGAGCTCCCCTGGCGGAGAAAGTTCCAGCTCTGGGAGCTGCCCCAACGAAAGGCGATGGGACCGACGAGGAGCGAGAGCAGGAGGAAGAGCAGGGGCACGACCGTGTAGTAGGCGAGGCCGGCGTGGGAGGTCCCGACGATGTCCAGGAGGCCGGGCATCCCGAAGGGGCGGCTGCCGGCCTGGCCGACCTGGGAGAGCGCGATGGCGACGAGGACGTAGAGCAGCACGTCCTCGACCACCGCCGAAGAGAGGACGATGCGGGCGAAAGGGGTCTCCAGGAGCCCGAGGTCGTAGAGGATGCGGGAGATGACGGGGATCGAGGTGACCGAGAGCCCGATGGCGAAGACCCAGGCGAAGGCGCCCATGCTGTGCGCCGGCCCGAGGAAAGGGGTGACGTCGAGGAAGCGCAGCAGCCAGAGCCCGAGGACGAAGGGGAGAGCCGTCCCGGTGACGGTGATGAGCGCCACGGCCCGGCGCTCGCCCTTCTGGAACAGGGTGCGGATCTCCGAGCCCGAGCTGAACATGAGGAGCAGGAGCCCGAGTTGAAAGATCGCCCCGAGCACGGTCGCGGTCGCCGCGTTCGCCGCGAAAACCCAATGCTGCCAGCTCGGCAAGAACCGGCCGAGGACGGTCGGCCCGAGGAGAAGGCCACCGAGAACCTCGCCGATCACCGCCGGCTGGCGAAGGCGGCGGAAGACATAGCCCCCCCCATGGGCCGCGGCCAGCAGCAGGATGAGGGCCGCAACCAGGTGGGCGAGGTCAGCCGTGGACAACGAAAGGGCGATGGTTTTCTCCCTACATTCGTTGATCCAGCTTACCCCAATCTGAGCGAGGACTTGAAGTCTGCCGTGAATTCCGCGCGGGGAACTGCGATAGAGTCGCCCGATGCCACTCGCGACCGAGGCTGGCCTGAGAGTCGCGACGGTTTTTCTCCTGGGACTCTTGAGCGCCGGTTCCTCTCGATCGGCATCGACTTTCCATGCGGACAGGATCGTCATCGAGAAGCACGACCATCGGCTGACCCTCTTTCGCGGCTTGACGCCATTGAAAGCCTACCCGGTCGCCCTCGCAAGCCAGAGCGGCCGCAAGCAGTGCGAGGGCGACCACCGGACCCCGGAAGGGAGGTACGTGGTCGATTCCCGCAACGAACGGTCGGCGTTTCATCGCGCCCTCCATCTGTCGTATCCCAATGCGACCGACCTCAAGGCCGCGCGGAAAGCCGGCTGCAGTCCTGGCGGCGCGATCATGATCCATGGCGCGAAGCACGGCTTCGAGTGGCTCGGTCGCCTGCATCGATTCAAGGACTGGACCACCGGCTGTGTGGCCGTCACCAACGACGAGATCGACGAGATCTGGAACGCCGTGCCGAACGGAATCCCGGTCGAAATCCGCCCCTGAGCCGCTTCAGAACCCCGGCACCGTCAAGCTCTTGCCGTTGTCCGCCGGCCCGAGGCCGAGGAGGAACGGCGCGGCGCGCAAGGCCCAGCGGTCGGGGCCGGGGTAGGTCTGGGCGGCGCGGCCGAAACAACTCTCCAAGAGGGCGGTGCGGACGAGGCCGGGATTGACGGCGACCGCCGCCAAGCCGAGCGGCAGCTCCTGGACGAGAGACCTGGTCAAGCCCTCGATCGCCCACTGGGCGGCGCAGTAGGGGGCGAACTCGGGGGCCGCCGTGCGCCCCCAGGCGGAGCAGAAGTTGACCACCACCCCGCTGCCGCGCGCCACCATGAGAGGCAGAAAGGCCCGCGCCAGATGGTGGATGCCGCGGATGGAGGTGTCGAGCACCGCCCCGAGCTCCGCGACCGGCACTTCCCAGAGGGGAGCGTTGGCGTTGATCTGCCCGGCGTTGTTGATCACCAGGTCCGGCGGCAGGTGGGAGGCGAGGAGGCGGACCGACCAGGCCTCGACGGCCCGGGCGTCGGCGACGTCGACGACGGCGACGTCGTGGGGCTCGCCCAGGAGAGCGGCGAGCGCCGCCACCCCTGCGGGCGAACGGCCGCAGGCGAGGACGGTGTTCCCCAGCTCCGCCAGGCGGAGCGCGAGCGAACGCCCGAGGCCGCGGGTCGCCCCGGTGAGGACGACGACCTTCCCGGCGCTCAGCTCCTCGTTCAAAGACGGCGCAGTCCCATGGTCGCCTGATTCTCCTCAGCTCTCACGCTTCGAGAGGCGCGAGGAGCGGCAGCTCCTCGGGCGTCGGTTGGAAGACGACGGCTCCCACGGTACCGGGGCCGGCGTGGGTCCCCACCACCGGTCCCATCTCGGTGACCAGCAGCTCGCGGACGTCGAAGGCCCCGGTCAGGAGCTCGCGCAGGCGGTCGGCCCAGACCGGCGCCTTGGCGTGGGCGATCCCGGCGATCACCGGCAGGTCCACGGCTACCCGCTCCCGGAACAGCTCGAGGAGCCGCGGGTGCGCCGCCCGGCCGCCCCGCACCCGGTCGACCGGCACCACCTCGCCGTCCACGACGCCTAAGATCGGCTTGATCCCAAAGAGGTTGCCGAAGGTCGCCCGCGCCCGCCCGATGCGGCCGCCGCGCGCCAGGTACTCCAGGGTGTCGACGACGAAGAGCACGTGGAGGCGCCCGCGGATCTCGCCCAGCCGATCGCCGATCTCGGCCGCCGGCACCCCGCGCCGGGCGAGGCGGGCGGCGAAGAGGGCGAGGAGGCCGAGCCCCAGGCTCACCGAGCCGCTGTCGACGACCCGCGGCGAGCTCCGCGCCACACCCCACTCCCGGGCGGCGGCGCCGGCGATGCTGGCGATGTTCGAGACGATGTCTCCAGCATTGCCGGCATTGCCAGCGTGGCCGCCACCCCCGGGTTTGGCGGGATGGGAGGTATGAGAGTCATCGCCGATATCGCCGGCATCACCGGCACCGCCGGCATGGCCGCTTCCGGCCTCGGCCAGGGCGGCGGCGGCGGTGCGGGCGTGAACGACGGTCTGCGACAGCTTCTCCGAGAGGTGGACCGAGATCAGCTCGCCGCGGCCGGCGAGCCGCCGATAGGCGGCCGCCAGCTCCTCCGGCCCCGGCGGCCGGGTGCGCGGCGCCGGGCCGCCCCGCTCCAGGCGATCGTAGAACTCGCGCGGGACGAGGTCGACGCCGTCCCGCAGGTCCTCCTCGCCGAAGAGCACGTGGATGGGCACGACCGAGATGCCGTGGGCACGGGCGAGGTCGGCCGGGAGGTCGGCGGCCGAGTCGGTGACGATCGAGACCGGCGTCCGCGGCTCCTCGAAGGCGACCAGGCCGCGGTCGCTGAAGGCGAGGAGGTCACGCAGGATCTCGCCGTCGGTCGCCGGCAGGCTGTCCAGGAGCTGGCCGACGGTCGGCCCGTCGGTCAACACCGCGAGGAGGCGGCGCTCGGAGAGGGTGAACGGGGTCGAGAAGTAGGCCGGGCCGGTCGACAGGCGGACCCGCACCTCCGGCCCCGGCGCGCCGTGCACCCGGTCCTCGATGGCGAGGATGAGGAGGGCGGTCAGGTCGTTGTCGATTTCCCGCCGCTTTTGACCCGCGGCCGGAGAGGTTCCCCCACCGGGCAGGCCGCCCGGCAGGACGTGGAACGGTCCGGCCTCTCTGCGGGCGAGCCGGCAGAAGGCCTTCTCGCCGAGGACGCCGGACGCCGTCGCGACCCGCGCCGCGACGACCTCCCCAGCCGCCAGGGTGACCTCGCCGCCCTCCAGGACGACGAGCCCGGAGAAGCGGGCCTGGTGGAGGGCGCGGAGCAACTCCAGGAAGGGGAAGAGCGCGAGGTCGCCGACCAGGGTCTCCAGGCGGGCGTCGGGCTCGACCCCGATCTCGCTCCCCAGGAGGACCAGCCGCACCCGGCGGACGAGGTCGTCCCCGGCGAGCCCGCGGTCGGCGAGGAAGAGGACCTCCTGCGGTAGCGCCCGGGCCTCCTCCTCGCTGCGGCCGAGGAGGAGGAGGGTGCGCCCCACCCCCGGGCCGAGCCCTCCCCAGTCCCCCGTCTCACCCGGGACGGCGAGGCCCGGCAGGTCGGCGGCGGCGACCACCACGGCCGGCCCCAGCCCGGCGGCGAAGCGCCGGCCCTCGGCGGCGTCGATCGCCGGCACGACCTCGTAGCCGAAGCCGGACAGACCGTGGGCGAGCACCCTCCGGCGGGAGCTGTCCGGGTCGACCACAAGCAGGGCGGGACGGGCCATCGTGCCTCTCTACTGACCTCGCGTGTTGTCCTACGGGCTGCCAAGCATAAACCGAACCTCCGAGAAAGTCCCGGCACGGTCGGGAGAAGCCCGGGAGGAGCCGCTTCTGATATCCTTGACGAGGTCTGACTCAAGCATCGAAATCAACAGCGCGATGCCGCCGCCCGGCGATCTCTCGCAGGGCGGCGGCACAAAGGAGGCGAACCTTGAGAGGAAAGGTGGCGGCGATCCTGGTGGTGGCGGCAGGTCTGCTGCTCGGCAGCCCCGCATTTGCGCAGGACCACGCGGACGACGATCGGCAGGACGGACAGGACAATCGGGCGAAGGAGAACCTCGCCCTGGCGGTGGGGGTGGGCCTGGCCGACGTCGACAGCACGGCCGAGACCTATCTCTCGGCGGCCCTCCGCATCCGGGTCGGCGGTCGGCGGTCGGAGAACGAGAGCACCGACTGGCGCGGCAAGCAGCCCGACAACGGGATGCGCGGCTACTTCGAGCCCGAGGTCGGCTACTGGAAGGCGAGCGGCTCGAACGGCAACGGCAGCGACCTGCTCTTGGGGGTCAACCTCATCGGGGTCGTCCCGGTCGGCGCCGTCGACACCTACATCGGTGCCGGCATCGGCGCCCATCGCCTGGACTCCGCTCTGCTCAACGATCCCACGAGCACCAGCAAGCAGACGAAGCTCGGAGTCAACGCCCAGTTCGGGCTCGACGTCTACCTGGCCCGTTCGCTGAGCCTCTTCGGAACCGGCCGTTTCGACATCGTGCAGGATGCCCGGAAGAGCGTCCAGGCCAAGGGCTTCCTGGGCCTCCGGTTCCATCTCTAGGGACCCGGTTGTCCCCGTTCTCCAGGTGGCGCCGCCGGCGCGCTGCCTGGGGAGCCCCTCACCCCAGCTGAAATTCGGCGATCACCGGCAGGTGGTCGCTCGCCACCCGCGACGCCTGCAGGCGGCAGGAGCGGACGCTCGCGAGCGCCAGGGGACCGCGGTAGTAGATGCGGTCGAGCCCGCCCTGGGGTGAGAACGAGGGATAGGTGCGCAGAGCCCCCGCCGACCCCTTGCGGTCGGTGGCGCAGCGGAAGCCGAAGACCTCGGTGAAGATGGGGCGCAGGAGCGACCGCCAGTCGTTGAAGTCCCCGCCGACTAAGAGCGGGATGCCCGGCCCGATCCGGCGGAACTCCGCCGAGTTGACGAGGAGACCGATCTGCTTCTCGCGCTCGCGCGCCGAGAGCCCGAGGTGGAGGTTGAAGGTCTCCAGGGTGCCGCCCGCGGGGAGCAGCAACGTCGTGTGCTGGCAGCCGCGCCTTATGAGACTGCCGATCGCCGAGGAGTCGATCGTGAGATCGATGTTGGTCTCGCGGAGGATGGGGAACCGCGAGAGAGTGGCGTTGCCGTAGCGACCCTTCCGCAGGGTGACGTTGTGGCCGACCGCGAAGTGGGGGTAGCCCAGGGTGTCGGCGAGCTCCCGCGCGAGGTCGAGCTCGCGGGAGCGCGGGGCACCCTCGTCGACCTCCTGGAGGAGCACGACGTCGGCGCCATAGTGGGCGAGAATGCCGGCGATCCGCTCGGGGCGGAAACGGCGATCGACACCGATCGCCCGGTGGATGTTGTACGTGATGATCCGCATGCGTTCCAAGGACTATAGTGGATGCGGTATGAATCCCCGCGTTCCGTCCCCTCCGATCTACACCCCGCTGTACACCATCGGCCATTCGACCCGCTCGGCCGCGGAGTTTCTCGCTCTCCTGCTGGAACACGGCATCGGCCTGCTGACCGACGTCCGCCGCTTCCCGGCCTCTCGCCGCCATCCGCAATTTTCGCGCCAGGCGCTCGAAGAGAGCCTGCGGGAGCACGGCATCGACTACCTGCACGAGCCCGACCTCGGCGGCCGCCGGGCACCGCGCCCCGACTCTCCCAATACCGCCTGGCGGGTCGCCGCCTTCCGCGGCTACGCCGATCACATGGAGAGCGCCGAGTTTCAAGCCGCCCTCGGGCGGCTGATCGCGAACGGAACCCGGAGGCCCACGGTGATCCTCTGCGCCGAGGCCCTCCCCTGGCGCTGCCACCGCCGGCTGATCGCCGACGCCCTGGTGGCCCGGGGGCTCCCGGTGCTCGACGTCCTCGCTCCCGGGAAGGTCGAGGCGCATGTCCTCAACCCCGAGGCCCGGCTGCTGCCGGACGGCCGGCTCGTCTACCCCGCCGGGGGCGCCGAGCAGGGCCGGCTCGATCTGTAGGGACGACGAAGGGCCCGGCCTTCCACGTAGAAGAATCGACGGAAGGAGCACGGTCAGTTAGCGCCTATGGGGGCCGCGGGGGAGAGCCCGTCCGCTGCCGCACGGCGTCGTAGAGCACCGCCGCCGCCGCGGTCGAGATGTTGAGCGAGCCCACCTGGCCGCGCATGGGGAGGCCGATCAGGCGGTCGCAGACGCGGCGGGTGAGACTCCGCAACCCCTTTTCCTCGCCACCGAAGCAGAGGACGACCTTGCCCTTGAGGTCGACGTCCCAGGGCGGATCGCCCGCGGCGTCGGTGCCGTAGATCCAGTAACCCTCTTCCTTCAGGCGCTCCAGGGTCTGCGCGGCGTTGACGATGCGCTCGATGGGCAGCCACTCGCTCGCCCCGGCCGCGGTCTTGGCCACGGTCGCCGAGACCGGCGCCGAGCCGCGGTCGCGGATCAGCACCTGGCCCACCCCGGCCCCCTCGCAGACCCGGAGCACGGCGCCCAGGTTCCGCGGATCCTGGATGTCTTCGAGGAGAACGAGAAGATCGGGATCGCCGGTCCGCTCCGGGCCGGCCGGGGAACCTTCCGCAGGGAGGGACGTCCCGCGCACCTCGGCGGCGAGACCGTTGTGGGCCGGGCCGGCGAGCTCGGTCAGCCGGCGCTCGGGGATGACTTCCAGGGGGATCTGGTGCCGGCGGCAGAGGTCGTCGACCTCCTCCCGCCGGCGACCGGTGCGCGAGGCGGCCACGAGCACCCGGACCACCTCGTGCGGTCGATGCCGCAGCGCTTCGCGGACGGGGTGGTAGCCGTAGAGGAACAAACCCTTTTTCTACACCTCTACACCTCCAGGATCTGCTGCTCCTTCTTCTGCAGACCGCTGTTGATGTCGGCGATGTAGTGGTCGTGGAGCTTCTGGACCTCGTCCAGGCCGCGGCGCTCGTCGTCCTGGCTGATCTCCTTGTCCTTCTCTTTCTTCTTGAGCTTGTCGTTGCCCTCGCGGCGCGCCTGGCGGACGGCGTTTCGCGCGTGCTCGGCCATGTCGTGCGCCTTCTTGACGATCTCCTTGCGCCGGTCCTCGGTGAGCTGGGGCACGGGGATGCGGATGACCTTGCCGTCCGAGGAGGGGTTCAACCCCAGGTCGGACTTGCGGATCGCCCGCTCGATGCCGGCGATCTGGCTCGGGTCGTAGGGCGCGGCGACGATCAGGCTGGCGTCGGGCACCGAGAGGTTCGCCACCTGGTTGAGCGGCACCGACGAGCCGTAGTAGTCGACGTGCACGCCGTCGAGCAACTGGAGCGAAGCCCGGCCGGTCCGCAGGTGCTTGAGCTCGTGGTGGAGGTGATCCACCGCGTGCTTCATGTGACCTTCGACTTCCGTGAAGACGTCTTTCATGTTTCCTCCTCGGGCCTAATTTCGCACGACCGACCCGACGCGTTCACCGCAGACGACCCGGCGGATGTTGCCGGGCGTTCCCAGGTTGAAGATGCCGATGGGGATGCCGTTGTCCCGGCAGAGGCTGATTGCAGCGGTATCCATGATTTTGAGATCGCGCTCCAGCACCTGCTGGTAGGTGACCTCCGGCAGCAGGATGGCCTCGGGGTCTTTCCGCGGATCGGCGGTGTAGACGCCGTCGACCTTGGTGGCTTTGAGCAGGATCTCGGCGTGGATCTCGTTGGCGCGGAGGGCCGCCGCGCTGTCGGTCGTGAAGTAGGGGTTGCCGGTACCGGCGGCGAAGATCACCGTCCGCCCCTTTTCCAGGTGGCGCAGAGCCCGCCTTCGGATGAAGGGCTCCGCCACCTCGCGGATGTCGATCGCCGTCTGCACCCGGGTCGAGACCTGGCGTTTCTCCAGGGCGTCCTGGAGGGCCAGGGCGTTGATCACCGTGGCGAGCATCCCCATGTAGTCGCCGGTCACCCGGTCGATCCCGCGGTGGCTCGCCGCCAGACCCCGGATGATGTTGCCACCGCCGACGACGATCGCCATCTGCACCCCTAAAAGGTGCACCTCGCGGATCTCGTCAGCGATGGCGGAGACGACCGCTTCGTCGATGCCGAACGGCTGGGACCCCATGAGCGCCTCGCCGGAGAGCTTCAGGAGCACCCGACCGAACGCGCCATGAGGAGGGGGAGGCACGATCGGCCCAGACATCAAGGGCGTCGCTGGCTTCGCCATTACTTCGCGCTGTTTCCGGCCTGGGCCATCACCTCGGCGGCGAAGTCGTCGGCGCGCTTCTCGATCCCCTCGCCGAGCTTGAAGCGGGCGAAGCGGCGGACCTTGATGTTCTCGCCGATCTTCCCGACCTTCTCGGCGACCAGCTGGCTGATCGTCTTGTCCGGATCCTTGACGAACGGCTGCTCTAAAAGCACGTACTCCGAGTAGTACTTCTCCAGCTTGCCGTCGACGATCTTGTCGACGATCGCCGCCGGCTTGCCGGAGGCGAGCGCCTGGTCGCGGAAGATCGCCCGCTCGCGCTCCAGCACCTCGGGAGTCACCTCCTCACGGCCGACGAACTTGGGATCGGCCGCCGCGATGTGCATGGCGATGTCTCGCAGGAGCTCCTGGAACCCCTCGGTCCGGGCCACGAAGTCGGTCTCGCAGTTGACCTCGACCAACACGCCGATCTTGCCGCCGGCGTGAATGTAGGAGCCGACCGCGCCCTCGGCGGTCACCCGGCCCGACTTCTTCGCCGCCTGCGACAGGCCCTTCTTGCGGAGGACGTCGATCGCCTTCTCGATATCGCCCTGGGACTCTCCCAGAGCGGACTTGCAATCCATCATCGGGGCGCCGGTGCGCTCCCGCAGTTGTTTCACCATCTGGGCGGTAACTTCCATACCGATTCCTCCTTCGGAACGCGATCCGCAACGCGAAACTCGCGAATTTTATTTCTCGGCATCTGCTTGGGCACCGCCCAAAAGAAAAGGTCAGCTCGACACGGGTTCGACTGACCTCTCCTCCGCCCTCTCAAGCGGCGCGCCCCTGGATCGAAAATTCTATCCTAGGCGGGAGCAGCGCTCTCCATGCTGTCCTTATCGGCGCCATAGGGCAGCGCGCCGCCGGCCCGGCCTCCCATCATCGAGTCGTCGCTGACCTTGCCCGAACCCTCGATGTAGGCGTCGGCGATGCGCGACGCGAAGAGGCGGATGGCGCGGATGGCGTCGTCGTTGCCCGGGATCAGGTAGTCGACCATCTCGGGGTCGCAGTTGGTGTCGACGATCGCGATCACCGGAATCCCCAGCTTGTTGGCCTCGGAAACCGCGATGTACTCCTTTTTGGGATCGACGACGAAGAGGGCGTCCGGCAGCTCCTCCATGTCGCGGATGCCTTCCAGGTTCTTCGACATCTTCTCGCGCTCGCGCTCCAAACGGAGCCGCTCCTTCTTGGTGAGCGCGCCGTTCTCGTCGCCCAACCGCACCTCGGCCTCCTTCATCCGCTCGATGGAAGCGCGGATGGTGACGAAGTTGGTGAGCGTGCCGCCCAGCCAGCGGTTGGTGACCGAGAACTCGCCGCAGCGCGTCGCCTCCTCGGCGACCGCCTCCTGGGCCTGGCGCTTGGTCCCGACGAAGAGGATGCGCTTGCCCTCGCGAGCCAGGTCCTCCACGAACTCCACGACCTCCTGGAAGAGCTTGAGCGTCTTCTGCAGGTCGATGATGTAGATGCCGTTGCGCTTGCCGAAGATGTACGGTTTCATCTTCGGGTTCCAGCGCCGGGTCTGGTGGCCGAAGTGGACTCCGGCCTCCAGCAGTTCCTTCATCGTGACCTCTACCAAGAGTCTCTCCTTCTAGCGCTTGCTGAACTGGAAACGAGCGCGGGCACCCTTTTGACCATACTTCTTGCGCTCCTTCTTGCGAGGATCGCGGGTGACCAGACCGGCCGACTTGAGGCGGTCTCTGAGCTCAATGTTGTATTCCATCAGGGCCCGGGTGATGCCGTGGCGGATGGCTCCCGCCTGACCGGCGCTGCCGCCGCCCTCGACGGTCGCGACGATGTCGAACTTCTCGACCGTGTCGGTCAGCTGAAGGGGCTGCTTGATGACCATCTTCAGGACGTCGTTCGGGAAGTAGTCGTCCAGGGGGCGGTCGTTGACCCGCATCTCACCGGACCCGGGCCGCAGGAAGACGCGCGCCGCGGCCGTCTTGCGGCGTCCGGTACCGTAATAGTGGACCTGGCTCAATCGGTTCTCCTCGTGACTCGGTATATGGGGTACGCCGGTATTTTAGTACGCGGTCGTGTTAGTACGCGGTCGTGGCGTCGAGCGCTTCGGGCTTCTGGGCCTGGTGCGGATGCTCGCCCCCGGCGTACACCTTGAGCTTCTTCAACTGCTGCTTGCCGAGCTTGTTCTTGGGCAGCATGCCCCACACCGCCTTCTCGATCATCTGGGTGGGCCGGCGCTGGCGCATCTTGCCCGCGACCTCGCTCTTCAAGCCGCCCGGGAAGCCGGTGTGGCGGTGGTAGATCTTCTGTTCCTCTTTCTTGCCGGTCAGAACGGCCTTCTCGGCATTGAGGACGATGACGAAGTCACCGGTGTCGATGTGCGTCGCGTAGGTGGGCTTGTGCTTGCCGGTGAGCAGGCGAGCGACCACCGTGGACAGCCGCCCGAGCGGGATTCCGGCCGCATCCACCACGAACCACCGATGCTCGATTTCCGCGAGCTTCGGACTGTAGGTCTTGATCATCACAGATCTCCGTCGAACGGCCGAAACACAATCAGAGCGTGTCCCGCATGAAGCGGGGCGCAAAGGACCTCAGATGGTAGGTTGAGAGCCTCCGCTTGTCAAGGGGTCGTGCACCGTTTTCTCCGCCGGCTCCCCTGGTATGCTCCCCCTCGATGGACAGTCTACCTCTCCCCAAGCTGCCTCTCGACAAATCCGGTGCGGCCATCCGCGACATGTTCGCCGGGGTGGCGCCGCGCTACGACCTGCTCGACCATCTCCTCTCGGGCGCCCTCGACTTCGTCTGGCGGCGCCGGGCGGCGGCGGCGCTGTCGGCGGTGCGGAGCCCTGCCCGCATCCTGGACCTCTGCTGCGGCACCGGCGACCAGGCGACGGCGGACACCGCGGGCGGTGCGCGGGTCGCGGCGGCGGACTTCTGTGTCCCCATGCTCGCCATCGCCCGCCGGAAGTTCTCCCGTCACGTCCGTCCCCGGCCGCAGGCGCTCGCCGCCGATGCCCTGGCCCTCCCCTTCCCCGACCGCGCTTTTGGCGGCGCCACGGTCTCCTTCGGCCTCCGAAACGTCGCCGACCTGGGCGCCGCCCTCCGCCAGCTCGCCCGGGTGCTCCAGCCGGGGGGCCGCCTCGTCGTCCTCGAATGCGCTCTCCCGCGGCGCCAGCCGCTCCGCGGGCTCTACCTCTTCTACTTCACCCGCCTGCTCCCCGGGATCGGCCGCCTGCTGTCGCCCCGCGGCTCGGCCTACAGCTACCTGCCGGAGTCGGTGCTCCAGTTCCCCCAGCGTCAGGCCTTCCTCGACTGCATGGAGAAAGCCGGCTTTTCCGCTCTCGCCTGGGAGGATCTGGCGGCGGGCGCCGTCTGCCTCTACCAGGGCGTCGTTCGCGACGAGCGCGATAAGGTGGCCGCATGACCCGCATCCTCGACGGCAAACCCATCGCCGCCGCCCTCCGCGCCGAAGTGGCGGCCGGGGTGGCGGACCTGGTCTCCCGCGGCCTCCGCCCGCCGGGGCTCACCGCCATCCTGGTCGGCGAGAACCCGGCCTCCCAGGTCTACGTGGGGAGCAAGGTCAAAGCCTGCGGCGAGGCCGGCCTCGCGAGCCGCACCCTTCGCTTGCCGGCGACGACGAGCGAGGAGGAGCTGCTCCGGATCGTCGACGAGCAGAACGCCGATCCGACGGTCGACGGCATCCTCGTCCAGCTCCCGCTCCCGAAGCAGATCGACGAGCGACGGGTGATCGACCGCATCTCGCCGGACAAAGACGTCGACGGCTTCCATCCCATGAACGTCGGCCGGCTCTGGCTCGACCAGCCGGGCTTCGTCTCCGCCACCCCGGCGGGCATCCTGGAGCTCTTGAAGCGCTCGGCGATCCCGCTCGCCGGGCTCCACGCCGTCGTCGTGGGAAGGAGCGCCATCGTCGGCAAGCCCGTCTCGGCCCTCCTCGTCCGCGAGAGCTGCACGGTGACGATCTGCCACTCGAAGACCCGCGACCTTCCCGCGATCACCCGCCAGGCCGACCTCCTGATCGCGGCGATCGGCCGGCCGGCCTTCCTGGGACCTGAGCACGTGAAGGAAGGCGCCATCGTCGTCGACGTGGGGATCAACCGGGTCACCGAGAGAGACGAGATCCTCCGGCTCTTCCCCGGCGACGCGGGCCGGCTCGCCCAGTGGGAGAGCCGCGGCTCGACGATCGTCGGCGACGTCGACTTCATCCGCGTGGCGCCGCGCGCCGCCGCCATCACCCCGGTGCCGGGCGGCGTCGGCCTCCTGACCGTCGCCATGGTCCTCGTCAACACCCTGACCGCGGCCCGGCGGCGCCAGATTCCCTCTTCCGCGTAGAATAGGGATTGTCATGGACAGAGCGCTCAAGGTCGGATTGACGGGCGGTCTCGGGAGCGGCAAGTCGACGGTCGCCCACTGGCTCGCCGAGGTGGGCTTCCGGGTGATCGACGCCGACCGGCTGGTGGCCGAGCTCTACGCGCCGGGCGCTCCCGGAGCGGAGGAGGTGCGGCGGATCTTCGGCGAGGGCGTCCTCGACCCGTCGGGGGCGGTCGACCACGTCAAAGTGGCGGAGCGGGTCTTCGTCGACCCCGAGGCCCGCCAGGCGTTGGAGAAGGCCATCCACCCCCTCGTCCGCCAGCGCTTCGAAGAGCAGGCCGCGAAAGGGGAAGGGGTCGTCATCCTCGAAGCGACCCTCCTGGTCGAGGCCGGCTACGCCCCTTCCTTCGACTGCATCGTCACCGTCGAGGCGCCGCCCGAGGAGCGTCTCGCCCGGGTGATGGCGCGCGGCATGTCGGAAGCCGACGCCCGCGCCCGGCTCCTCGCCCAGGGGGATGGCGCGGCGCGGCGCGACGCGGCCGGCCGGGTGATCGACAACAGCTGCGACCTGGAGCACCTGCGCCGCCAGGTCGACGAGCTGATCGACGAGCTGCGGGCGATCGAGGCGCGTTGGCAGAAGGAATAGCCGGCTTCGTCCTCGTCTCCGGCAACCGCGGGAAGATCGCCGAGGCCCGCCGGTTGACCGGGCTCGACCTGGAAGCGGTCGAGCTCGACCTGCCCGAGATCCAGTCGCTCGACCTCCTGGAAGTCCTCGCCGCCAAGGGCGAGGAGGCTTGGCGTCGGCTCGGCCGGCCGCTCGTCGTCGAGGAAGCGGGGCTCGGCCTCGCCGCGATGAACGGCTTTCCGGGACCTCTCGTCAAGTGGATGCTCGAAGCGGTGGGAGCCGAGGGCCTCGCCCGGACCGCCCTCGCCCTCGAAAACACCGACGCGACGGCGACCTGCGCCCTCCTTTACCGCGACGCCCACCGGACCCTGGTCGCCGAAGGGAAGACCGCGGGGACGCTCCTCCTGCCGCCGCGCGGTCCCCACGGCTTCGGCTGGGACCCCGTCTTTCTCCCGGAAGGCGAGACCCGCACCTTCGGCGAGCTCACAGGCGCCGAGAAAGACTCCGTCAGCCACCGTGGCCGCGCCTGGCGGGCGCTGCTCGCGAAGCTGGACTCGAGCCCCGGGAGGATCCACCGGCTCTGACGCCTGCCTGGCGGTCACGTCAGGGATAGGAAAAGACTATGGCACGCAGGTCCACCCCGGAGACCTGCTCAAGACGTCTGATCTGGGGCAGATCTGTACGAACGAGACAGCTGCTAGGGCAGAGGCAGACTTGCGCTGGAAGAGGCTAGAGTCAATCCCGCTTTCTTGACCTCGATCGTACAGGTTGCCCGATGGGCCGCCGAGTCGAACTTCACTGTCATCAGCACTCGCGTCTGTCCATCGGGCAGCACCGTCTCGCTAGTGGCAGGCTCGTCGACTGCCACCTTGAGTGCGGGCGCTGAGAGCACAGACTTGTCCGCGAGATCCATCACCTTCGCCTGGATCGTATAGGCGCCTGTTCCGGCGGGCTCCACGCTGATGTCCGTGCCATAGGCAGGCTGGCCGGCCCTCGCCAGGGTCGCATGGGACAAGAGGATAGCGGCGGCGAAGAGGAGCATAGGGCGGGATAGCTTCTTCATGGAACTGCTCCGGGACAGTCGAGACACAGTTGCCCGCAACGATGTCCGCTGCAGCAGTGATTATAGGCCAGCGGAACGGGCCCTGTGGGAGTGTTCGCGAACGTTAGAGGGCGTCCCTCTCCTTGCTCTGGGCATTCACAGGCGCGAGCAGCAAGGTATGGGGAGGATTTCTAACGACAACCGTCCTCAGGGGAGGGCACTTCCTGGGAAGAAGTAGGGTACTTCTGACGAAAAGCAGGGTACTTCCTCCCAGGATGTAGGGTGCTTCCGGCGAAAAGCAGGGTACTTCCTCGCAGGATGTAGGGTACTTCCGGCGAAAAGCAGGGTACTTCCTCCCAGGATGTAGGGTACTTCCTCCCAGGATGTAGGGTACTTCCTCGCAGGATGTGGGGTACTTCCGCTGAAGAAGTAGGGTACTTCCGCACCCGAAGTCGGGTACTTCCGCCCTGGCGGCAGGGGATCCCAAGGCAGAAAGTGCCCTGCTTCGGGCGAAAGCCGGGGACCTTCGAACCTCGAAGGAGGGGGATTCGCGCCCGGAAGACCCGAGCCGCGGTTTCGAAGGCGGAGCGCGAGCGGGTCTATGACGATCTCTGGTGAGCCTCGCGCTCGTGCTCCTGGAATGGACGGCCGGACCCTGGATCTTGGCACGGGTGTTGCTCTCTCGTCGGGGACGTGAGAAGTCTTCTGAAGACGCAACCCTGAGCCGAGATGACGACAACGAGAAGCTGGACAAGGGACGTCCGAGCGCTGCTTTCAGCGACTCTCCTCTGCCTGGAGCTCCTGGGTTCCGGCTGCCGGACCCGGTCGGAAGGAACGGCCGACAAGCCCTCTTCCCATCGCGCCCAGGCCGCCCGGAGCGTCGGGATCGCCGGGGCGCGGCCGGTCACGCTAGCGACCGGAGCGGCCGGTGGGAACGCTGGCGACGATGGCCAGTGGCTCATGCCGGCGAAAAATTACGCGAGCACCCGCTACAGCGAGCTCACCCAGATCGACTCCCGGAACGTGGGGAACCTGAAGGTCGCCTGGACCTTCTCGACCGGCAGCACCCGCGGGGAGGAGGCGGCTCCTCTCGTCGTCGGCTCCACGATGTACGTCGTCACCCCGTTCCCCAACTACCTCTATGCGCTCGATCTCGCCAACTCGGGCGCCGCGAAGTGGGTCTACAAGCCCAAGGTGGACGCCGCGGCCCAGGGGGTCGCCTGCTGCGACCAGGTGAACCGCGGGGCCGCCTATGCGAACGGCAAGATTTTTTACAACACCCTGGACGGCCAGACGGTCGCCGTCGACGCCGAGACCGGCAAAGAGGTCTGGCGCACCCCGCTCGGCAATATCAACAACGGCGAATCGATGACGATGGCGCCTCTCGTGGTCAAGGGAAAAGTGCTGGTGGGCAACAGCGGCGGCGAGTTCGGCGTCCGCGGCTGGCTGACCGCCTTGGACGCCGAGACCGGCAAGATCGCCTGGAAGGCGTACAGCACGGGTCCCGACCAGGACGTCCTTATAGGTCCGGGCTTCCATCCTTTCTATGCCATGGATCGCGGCAAGAACCTCGGGGTCTCGACCTGGCCTCCGGAGGCCTGGCGGATGGGCGGCGGCACGGTGTGGGGGTGGATCTCCTACGATCCCGAGCTCAACCTGATCTATTACGGCACCGGCAATCCCGGGCCCTGGAACGCCGACCAGCGGCCGGGGGACAACAAGTGGACCTGCGGCATCTTCGCCCGCGACGCCGACACCGGCGAGGCGCGCTGGTTCTACCAGCTGAGCCCGCACGACCATTTCGACTACGACGGGGTCAACGAACTGGTGCTCCTCGACCTTGAGGTTCAGGGCCAGCGGCGCAAGGTTCTCGTCCGCCCCGAGCGCAACGGCTATGTGTACATTCTGGACCGGGCGACCGGCGAGGTGCTCTCGGCCGATCCGTTCGCCTTCATCACTTCGACCACCGGCGTCGACCTCCAATCGGGACGCATGCGCGACGTGGCGTCGAAGGCGACCGGCGCGGGCAAGACCGTAGAGCAGATCTGCCCGGCCTCGCCGGGGGCCAAGGACTGGCAGCCTTCCGCCTTCTCGCCGCGCACCGGTCTCCTCTATCTGCCGCACAACAACCTCTGCATGGATTACCAGGGGATGGAGGCCAACTACATCGCCGGCACGCCGTTCGTCGGCGCCAACGTGAAGATGTACGCCGGCCCCGGCGGCAACCGTGGTTTCTTCACCGCCTGGGATCTGGCGGCCCACAAGCCGCGCTGGCAGGTCAAGGAGAGGTTCCCCGCCTGGAGCGGCGCGCTCGTCACGGCGGGCGACGTCGTCTTCTACGGCACCATGGAGGGATGGTTCAAGGCGCTCGACGCGGTCACCGGCCGGGAGCTGTGGAAGTTCAAGACCGGCTCCGGGATCATCGGCCAGCCGGTCACCTACAGAGGCCCGGACGGCAAGCAGTACGTCGCCATCCTTTCAGGCGTCGGCGGCTGGTCCGGCGCGGTGGTCGCCGGCAAGCTCGATCCGCGTGATGCCACCGGCGCTCTCGGCTTCAACGGCGCGATGGGCGATCTGCCGCAGTACACGACCCCGGGAGGCACGCTCTATGTGTTCGCTCTGCCCTAAAGGCCTGGCGGCGATCGCGGTGTTTGCGGCGTTCGCCCTCCTCGCCGCCTGCATCGGCTGCGTCGCCGCCAGGCCGCCACGCGAGCTCCGGGTCTGCGCCGATCCGAACAACCTGCCCTATTCGAACCAGCGCCTCGAAGGCTTCGAGAACCGCCTGGCGGAGATGCTCGCCCGCGATCTCCACGCCACCGTGCGCTACACCTGGTGGCCCGAGCACCGGGGTTTCATCCGCAATACGCTCAAGGCGGGCACGTGCGACGTGCTCCTCGGGCTGCCCAGCAGTGTCGAGCTGGCGTGGACGACCCGGCCCTACTATCGCTCGACCTATGTCTTCGTCTACCGCCGGGATCGCGGGATCGCGGTGCGTTCGCTCGACGACCCGGCACTCCGCCAGCTGCGGGTCGGGGTGCAGATGATCGGCGACGACGGCACCAACTCGCCGCCCGCCCACGCCCTGGCAAACCGCGGGGTGATCCGCAACGTCGTCGGCTATTCCGTCTACGCCGACTACTCGCGGCCCAATCCCCCGGCCCGCATCGTCGAGGCGGTGGCGCGCGGGGACGTCGACGTGGCGGTCGTCTGGGGGCCGCTCGCCGGCTACTTCGCGCCGCGCGAGGCGGCACCGCTCACGCTCGTCCCGGTGTCGCCGCAGATCGACCGGCCGTTCCTCCCCTTCGTCTTCGACATGTCGATGGCGGTGCGGCGGGGGGACGGGAAGCTCCACGACGAGCTCGACGCCTGGATCGAGCGGCGGCAAGCGGCGATCGACGCCCTGCTCGACCGCTATGGCGTGCCCAGGGTGGGAACACCGGAAAAGCCGGGAGAGGTCCCGGTGTCGTGAACGCCATGCGCAAGGATCTCTTCTCCGCCGCTCTCCTGCTGACCGCTGGCCTCGCGCTCGCCGGCTGCCCGCGGGAGAAGCGGGATTTCCACTCGCCACCAGCGGCGAACGCCCGGCCCATTCCCGTCCGGCTGATCACCCTCCAGCCCGGCACGCCGCTCCCCAAGCAGGAGGCGGACGGCCCCTATGACGGCAACGCCTGGGGGATCAGCCAGGGGGAGCGGCTCTACGAGCAGTACAACTGCGTGGGGTGCCATTTCCACGGCGGCGGCGGGATCGGACCGCCGCTCATGGACGAGCTGTGGATCTACGGCGGGAGCGGCCAGAACATCCACGATACGATCGTCGAAGGGCGCCCGAACGGCATGCCCTCCTACGGCGGCCACCTTCCGGACGACCAGATCTGGATGATCACGGCCTACGTGCGCGCGCTCTCCGGCCAGGTGCCGAAGGACCGCCGCCCCACCCGGAGCGACGAGCTCTTTCCGCACCCTTCCGAACAGGCGATGCCGAGAAGAGAGCCGCGGTCGCAGGAGGTCCATCCCCCCGGATGAATTGGCTCGGCGCCCACTCGGCCCTCCACCCGCACGGCATCGAGGCCGTCCGCATCGGCCAGCTCTGGTGGCTGATGCTCGGGGTCACCTCCGCCGTCTTCCTCCTGGTGATGGTGGCGCTCGGGATCGCCATCACCCGGCGCCCCCAGGAGAGCGGCCTGCCGGGCCCTCTCCCGCCCGAGCGGCGGCGGCGGCGGAACCGAGTGGTGGCCGGCGCGATCGGCCTGACGGTCGTCACCCTCTTCGTCCTCCTCTTCGCGAGCATCTCGACGGGGCGGGCGGTCGCCTCGCTCGGCGCTCCCGGGGCGATCCGCATCCAGGTGACCGGCCACCAGTGGTGGTGGGAGGTGAAGTACGAGGCCCCCCCGGGTTCCCCGCCGCTCCCGGAGCGGCTCCCGGAGACCTCCGACCGCATCGTCACCACCGCCAACGAGATCCACATCCCGGCGGGCCGGCCCGTGCGGCTTCTGCTCACCTCGGCCGACGTCATCCACAGCTTCTGGGTCCCCAGCCTGCACGGCAAGCGGGACCTGATCCCCGGTCACCCCTCGGCGCTGTGGATCGAGGCCGATCGCCCGGGGGTCTATCGCGGCTTCTGCGCCGAGTTCTGCGGCCACCAGCACGCCCACATGGGCCTCCTGGTGATCGCCGATTCGCCGGAGCGCTACGCCGCCTGGTACGCGGCCCAGCTCCAGGTCCCGGAGATCCCGGCGGACCCGCTCCGGAAACGCGGACGGCAGGTCGTCGAGTCGGCCCCCTGCGCCCTCTGCCACACCATAGAGGGCACGGAGGCGTCCGGCAGCCTGGGACCCGACCTGACCCATTTCGGCAGCCGTCGCACGATCGCCGCCGCGACGCTCCCCAACACTCCGGGGCACCTGGACCGCTGGATCACCGATCCGCAGACGATCAAGCCCGGCAACCAGATGCCGGGAAATCCTCTCTCCGCAGACGACCGGCGAGCCGTCCTGGCGTACCTGGAGAGCTTGCGATGAGCTCCCTCGCCGTCCCGGAAGACGACCGCCGGCTTCTCGAACGCACCTGGGAGTACGCCTCGGGAGCCTGGGGATGGCTCGCCGAGGTGGACCATACGCGGATCGGCAAACGGTACATCGTCACCGCGCTCCTCTTTTTCGCCCTGGGCGGCCTCGAGGCGCTCGCGATGCGCATCCAGCTCGCGCGGCCGGAGAACCGCTTTCTCGGCCCCGACCTCTACAACCAGGTGTTCACCGTCCACGGCTCGACGATGATGTTCCTCTTCGCCGTCCCCATCCTGCTCGGCCTGGGCGTCTACCTGGTGCCGCTCATGGTCGGCACGCGCAACCTCGCCTTCCCGCGGCTCAACGCCTTCTCGTACTACGTCTACCTGATCGGCGGCCTCTTCCTCTACGTCGCCTTCTTCCTCAATACCGGTCCGGATGCCGGCTGGTTCGCCTACGTGCCGCTCTCCGGTCCCCAGTTCAGCCCGGGGAAAAGGGTGGACGTCTGGGCCCAGATGATCACCTTCACCGAGATCTCTTCGCTCGCGGTGGCGGTCAACCTCATCGCCACCATCTTCAAGCAGCGGGCGCCGGGGATGTCGCTCAACCGCATCCCCCTCTTCGTGTGGGCGATGCTCGTCACCTCGTTCATGGTGGTCTTCGCCATGCCGGCCGTCATGCTGTCGAGCCTCATGCTCGCCCTGGACCGGCTGGTCGACACCCATTTCTTCAACCCGGCCGCGGGGGGGGACGCGCTCCTCTGGCAGCACCTCTTCTGGTTCTTCGGCCACCCGGAGGTCTACATCATCTTCCTCCCGGCGACGGGGATCGTCTCCTCGATCCTCGCCCCGTTCACCCGCCGCGAGGTGTTCGGCTACCTGGCTCTCGTCCTCTCGCTCGTGGCGACCGGCTTCATCGGTTTCGGGCTCTGGGTGCATCACATGTTCGCGACCGGCCTGCCGCAGCTCGGAGCGAGCTTCTTCACCGCCGCAAGCATCCTCATCGCCATCCCGGCGGGCACCCAGATCTTCTGCTGGATCGCGACGCTCTGGGGCGGACACCTGCGTTTCAAGACACCGCTCCTCTACGTGCTCGGCTTCCTCTTCACCTTCGTGATCGGTGGCCTGACCGGCGTCATGCTCGCCGCCGTGCCGCTCGATCTCCAGGTGCACGACACCTTCTTCGTCGTCGCCCACTTCCACTACGTCCTGATCGGCGGCGCCGTCTTCCCGCTCCTGGGCGGCCTCTTCTACTGGTATCCCAAGATGACCGGCCGGATGCTCTCGGAGACCTGGGGCAAGGTCTCCTTCGGGCTCGTCTTCGTCGGCTTCAACGTCACCTTCTTTCCCCAGCACATCCTAGGCCTCGAAGGAATGCCGCGGCGGGTCTACACCTATCTTCCCGGCACCGGCTGGGGGAACCTGAACCTGCTCTCGACGGTGGGGGCGTTCGTCCTCGGGCTCGGCGTGCTGGTCTTCGTCCTCAACGGGATCGTAAGCTTGAAAAGAGGCGAGCCGGCCGGGGACGACCCGTGGGGGGCGGACACCCTGGAGTGGTCGGTCGCCTCGCCGCCGCCGCCCTACAACTTCCAGTACCTTCCCACGGTCGGCGGCCGGTCTCCCCGCTGGCTCTGGCACGAGGACCATCCCGTCGTCACCGGCCTGCGCAGCGACCGCCGGGAATTCCTCATCACCGATCTCCTGGACGCCGAGCCGGATCACCGGCAGGTCTCCCCCGGTCCCACGATGTTGCCCTTCTACCTGGCGCTCGGGGTGGGGGTGACCTTCATCGTCGGCATCTTCACCCCCTGGGGCCTGCCGATCGGCATCGTCCCTTGCGCGGTCGCGCTCATCGCCTGGTTCTGGCCGCGGGGGGACCAGGGCCACCCCCTGCTCAAAAAGAAAGTCGGGGAGCGCGCATGAGACCGCGACAGGACTTAGACGTCTCCGATCTGCCGACGACCGCCTTCGGGCCTCGGGACCCTCTCTGGTGGGGGGTCACCGGCATCATGAGCATCGAGGGGACGATGTTCGCCATCATGGCGGCGAGCTACTTCTACCTGCGGGGCGACGCCCACGTCTGGCCGCCGCCGGGGGTGCTCCATCCCGGGCTCGGGATCACCACCTTGAACCTCGGCATTCTGCTCCTCACCCTCTTCCCCATGCACCGGGCGGCGAAGGCGGCGGAACGCGAGGAGCTGCCGAAGATCCGCCTCTGGCTCGCCGTCTCGACCGTCCTCTTCGTCGCCTTTCTCGTCGTCCGGGTGATGGTTTTGAGACGCCTCACCTTCCTCTGGAACAGCCACGCCTATGGATCGCTCGTGTGGACGACCGTGGGGCTCCATACCCTGCACGTCGTCACCGGCACGGTGGAGAACCTCCTCTTCATCGCCCTCCTCACCCGCGGCCCGGTCGAGGACAAGCTGATGGACGACCTCCGCCTGAACAGCCTCTACTGGTACTTCGTCGTCGCGAGCTGGGTGCTCTTCTACTGTGTCTTCTTCCTCGATCCCGGGCTCCTCGCCACCCACGCCGGTTAGAAGGAGAGGAGAAAAAGAGAGAAGAGAATGGCCGGTCGAACCGACGAGCTTCAGAAGCACCGCCCCAAGCGCCGCGACGTCCTCCTCTGGGTGACCGTGCTCGCCGGCCCGCTCGCCTGGGCGCTCACCGAGCAGGCGAGCTACGCTCTCGCCCCCACGGCGTGTTTCCTGGGCCGCCCTCTCCTCCTCTATCTCGTGCCGCTCTCGACCCTGCTGATCGTCGTGCCGGCCGCCTTCCTGGCTCGCCGCCTCTGGCAGAAGGAGCCCCCGGGCCCGCCGGAGAAGACGGAAAAGGGAGAGCCGGAGGAGTCCCGCAGCCGTTTCATGGCGCTCGCCGGGTTCTGGTTGTGCATCGGCTTCGCCCTGGCGATCCTCGCGACCGGGATGCCTCCCCTGCTCCTCCGGGTCTGCCAGTGAGGGTCCTCTCGATCGCCCTCCTGCTCCTCTTCTTCCATGCCGGGCACCTCTTTCATGCCGGGCACCTCGACGCCGGCACCGTTCTCACCTGGTGGACCTGGGAGCCGGTCACGGCGCTGCTCCTCGCGCTCTCCGGGGCGCTCTACACCGCCGGCCTCGTCCGGCTCTGGCGGCGGGCCGGGGCCGGGCAGGGGGTGAAGCGCTGGCAGGCGCTCTGTTTCGCCGCCGGCTGGCTGACGCTCCTCATGGCGCTCCTCTCGCCGGTCGATGCCCTGGGCGACATCCTGTTCTCCGCCCACATGGTGCAGCACGAGCTGCTGATCCTCGTCGCCGCGCCGCTCACGGTGCTCGGCCGGCCGCTCGCGCCGTTTCTCTGGGCGCTGCCGGAAAACGCCCGGGAGACCGCCGGCCGGCTCTCCCAGGCTCCCGCCTTCTCAAGCTTCTGGCGGCGGCTCACCGCGCCGCTCGCGGTCTTCGTGATCCATGGCCTCGCGCTCTGGATCTGGCACCTGCCGAGCCTCTACCAGGCGACCCTCGACGACGATTTCATCCACGCCCTCCAGCACCTGAGCTTCTTCGCCAGCTCCGCCCTCTTCTGGTGGACGCTCCTCCACGGCCGCTTTGGTCGCCTGGGCTACGGCGCCGCCGTGCTCTACGTCTTCCTCACCTCGCTCCACAGCGGCATCCTGGGCGCGCTCCTCACCTTCGCGCCGCGCCTCTGGTACCCGATCTACGCGGCGCGGACGAGCCGGTGGGGCCTCTCCCCGCTCGAAGACCAGCAGCTCGCCGGCCTCCTCATGTGGATTCCCGCCGGAGTCGTCTTCATCGTCCTGGGGCTCGCGCTCTTCGCCGCCTGGCTGGGAGAGGCGGAGCGCCGGGTGGCCCACACGCGGAGCGAGACGCTTTGGCGCAACTTGCGGGAAGAAGGGCGGCGGCTCCCTTGAACGAGCTCAGGATCGACCGCACGCTCAACCGTCGATGCTTTCTGCGCTCTCTGCTGGCGACGACGGCGCTCGCCGGCCTCGGCCGGCCGGTCTTCGCAGAGCCGCAGACCCGCCGAGTCTCCCTCGGCCTCCTCCTCGCGCCCGACACTCCCGAGGGACGGGGAGCGCGGCTCGGTCTCGACGAGGCGGAGCGGCTGGGAGCGCTCCTGCACGCCGAGATCTCGGCCGGCCCCGCCTCCGACTTCGCGCTGATCGGTCTCCTCCCCCCGCCGGGAGAGACGAAGGCGCTCTTCCTTCAGGCCGCACCGGCGCCCCCGGCCGGGTCGGCGACGCCCGCCTGGAATGTGACCTCCAGCCTGGCCTTTCAACGGCAGGCCCTGGGCCGGTTCCCGGGCCGCCAGGATCTCCGGGTCTCCGACTGGCACTCCGACCTCAACAAATTCGGCGCCGAGGAGCTCAATGTCCGCTTCCGCCGCCGCTTCGGCGAGTCGATGGACGAGCGAGCGTGGCACGGCTGGGTGGCGGTCAAATGCGCCGTCGAGCTGGCGCTCCGCTACCCGGCGACGGGAAGTCCCAAAGACCGGATCGAGGAATTGAGCCTCGACGGCCACAAGGGGATGCTGCTCCGTTTCGATCCCCACGATCGCCACCTGATCCAGCCGGTCTATCTGGTGGACGCCCAGGGGAAGCTCGTCGAGACCGTCGAGCCGGGGCCTGAGCCGGAGCCGTAAAGAATGAAAAACCGCGCCTTTCTTCTCGTCGTCCTTCCTCTCCTCGCCCGGCCCGCCGCCGCGGCCCCTCTTGCCCCCCTTGCCTACATTACCAACGAGGTCGCCGGCACGGTGACGATCGTCGATACCGCCACCAACCGGGTGGTCGAGACCGTCCCGATGACCCCGGCCGGTGCCCGGCCGCGCGGCATCCAGCTCACCGCCGACGGCCGGCGGCTCTACGTCGCCTTGAGCGACCTCGCCCATCTGGCGAAGGGTCCTGCGGATGCCATCGTGGCGCTCGACGCCCATACCTTCAAGGAGATCCAGCGGTTCGACGTCGGTACCGATCCCGAGCGCTTCGTCGTCACCCGGGACGGTTCCCGGCTCTACGCCGCCAACGAGGACGCGGGGACGGCGACGGTGACCGATATCCGCCGGAACCAGGTTCTCGCCTCGCTCGTCGTGGGGATCGAGCCCGAGGGGGTGGCCTTGAGCCCGGACGGGCGTTGGGTCTACGTCACCGCCGAGACCAGCAACACCGTCTCGGTGATCGACACCCGTACTTTTCAGGTGGTCACCACCTTCCTCGTCGATCCCCGCCCGCGGGTCGCCGCCTTCTCGCCGGACGGCAAGCGCGCCTACGTCACCGCCGAGGTCGGCGGCACCGTCGCCGTGGTCGACGCCGTCCACCACCAGGTTCTGCGCACGATCCGGCTGCCGCCGCGCTCGAAGCCGGTCGGCGTCGTCGTCTCGCCCGACGGCCGACGGATCTACGTCGCCAACGGCCACGCCAACTCGGTCTCCGTCCTGGACGCCGCCACCGAGAGGCTCGTCGCGACGATCCCGGTGGGGCGCCGCCCGTGGGGGATCGACATCACCCGCGACGGCCGGCGGCTCTACACCGCGAACGGCCTGAGCGGCGACGTCTCGGTGATCGATACCACCACCCTCACCGTGATCGCCACGATCCCGGCGGGAGCGGGAGCGTGGGGAGTGGTGATCGGGAAGTAGCGATCGAAGGCCCTCTCCCCTTCTGTGAATCGGCGCTACGGCCGCGCGCCGAGCTCGCGGGTCATCTCGATCATCGTGCGCCGGAATCCCGCGCGAGCGAAGAGGCGTTGGGCGGACTCGTTCCGCTCCGCCGTCGAGAGCACGACCTGGCGCGCGCCTTTCGCCTGGAGGGCCTGGAGGGTCGCGTCGAGCAACCTCCGGCCGACGCCCTGCTCGCGATGGGCGGGATCGACCACGATGTCGTACAGCACGCCCGCCGGCCCGCGCAGCGCCATGTAATCCTTCCCCTCGACTCCCGCGTAGGTATAGCCGATCCCCTCGCCGTCGCGCTCGGCGACCAGGATGACGATGTTCGGCTTTGCGAGCTGCGTGCCGAGAAACGCGCCGTAGCCGTGCTCGGTCTCCGGCAGGGCTGCGATGAAGCGGTCCGGGTCGAAGTCGTGGTGGATGCGGACGAGGAGCGCGCCGAGGCGGCCCAGGACTTTGAGGTCCGCGGGCGCTCCGGGACGGATGGATACGGCGGCTCCGCTCATCTGTTTCGGATCGTTGCCGACGCCAGGAGGTTGCGATTCCATGGTCAGGGCTTCGGCGGGGTTCCGAACTCGAAGGTCATCTCCCACTCCATGTCGACCGGTTCGCCCCGCCTCCGGCCGGGCTGGAAACGGCCCTGCCGGGCCGCCGCGAGCGCCGCCTGCTCGAAGGCCGCTGCCGGACCGCCGCCGTCGACCGCCGACTTGACGACCGTCGCCTCCTTCACCCCCCCCGTGGTGTCGACCAGGATGCGCACGGTGACCCTGGCGTGCCCATCACCCCCACTGCCCGACGCCGCCGCCGGATAGGCGGGCGCCGGGATGGAGATCGGCTGCGGGCTCTCCATCTCGAACTCCTCCGGGACCAGGCTCTTCCGTTTCACGACCGACTTCGCGGCCGGCCGCGCTGGCTGCGATGCCGGCTGCGATGCCGCCGGGGGGCCGGCCGAATCGACCGGCGAGATCGGAGCGGTGCTCTTCCGGCCCTCCGGGCGCGGCGGGTTGGACCGCACGGGGAACGGCGCGGCCGTGCTGGGGACCGCCGAGCTGGGGGCGGCCGCGGCGGTCGTGGCGGCCGGAGCCGGCGGCGGCTCGGCCACGACGGCTTCCGTCGTCTGGGCGGGTGGGCTGGGAGCCGGGATGGGAGCGGCCGCCGAAGAAGGCGGAGCCGGCTGAGCGCTCTGCGAGCTTGCAGCCGGGGGAACGATCGCAGGGCGCGTCGCCGCAGCCGCTGGAGCCGCGACCGGCGCGACCGACGCCGAGGCGGCGGAAGGCCGTTCCCGGGGCCAAAGCCAGGCCCCCACCCCCAGGGCGACCAGGGCGAGCAGGAGGAGCAGGGCGAGAGCGAGCGGCAGCGCCCGCCGTCTCTCCCGCCTCTCGGCAGGCGGTGCGACGGGGATGACCGGAGCCCTCTCTGGAACCGCGGCGACCTGGGGGGCCGGAGGGATCGCCGGGGGTGGCACGATCGGCACGGGAGCACGAGGGGCTGGTGCCCGCGGTGGCGGCGCTTCCCGCGGCGGAGCGGCGGGGAATCCCAACGTGGCGTCGAGGTCCGGCTCGACGCGGGACAGCACCCGGGTCCCCGAGGAGAGGATGACCGTCGACTCGGGGTTCGTCCACGCCCGCTCCAGGGGGGACGGGGTCGCCACCTGCTCGAACTCCCGGTCCAGCCTTCCCTGGGTGCTGCCCGGCAGGGGAGGCACGAGGGGGGACGTCCCGGTCCCGCGGCCCGGCGCGGCACGGAGCACTCGGTCGAGCTCCCCCGGCGTCCAGGGGTAGCGGGCCTGGATCTCCGCCAGCCGGCCGGCGAAGTCCTCGGCGGTCGCGAAGCGCTCCCGCCGGTCCTTGGCCAGAGCCTGGAGGAGGGCTTCTCGGAGATCCGGCGGGAGCTTCCCCTGGGGATCGCTGGTCGCGAAGTCGATCGGCGGGCGGAAGAGATGGCCCGCCATCAGCACCGCGGGATCTTTCCCGGCGATCGGGCAGACCCCGGTCAAGAGCTCATAGAGGACGACCCCGAACGAGTAGAGATCGCTCCGCGCGTCGATCTCCGGCGTCTCGCCCGTCTCGCCCCCCGCCTCGCCGCCGCCGAACTGCTCGGGCGAGGCATAGCGCGGCTTGCCGAGGAAGAGCCCGGCCGAGGTCAGCCGCTGGTCCCCCGTCAAGACCCGGGCGATCCCGAGGTCGATCAGCTTGACGAGCGGTCCATCGTCGAAGCCGCGGGTGAGCATCAGGTTGTCGGGCGAGATATCTCTATGGAGGAAGCCCTTGCGATGCAGGTACCCCACGGCCCGCAGGCTCTGCTGGGCGATCTCCAGGCCGAGGCCGAGCGGCGGCGGCCCCGTCGTCTGAAGGACGTCCTCCAGGGTCAGGCCGTCGATGTATTCCATGACGATCCAGGCCTTGCCGTCGTCGTCGAGCGAGAAGTCGTGCAGTTGGGCGATGTTCGGATGCCGGAGCTGGATCGCCATCCGCGCCTCGCGCAGAAACCGGTCGCTGACCTCCGGCCCCACCCCCAGGTGCGGCTGGATGACCTTGATGACCCGGATCTCTTCGAGCAGCCGGTGGCGCACCCGGTAGACCGCGCCCATCCCCCCCTCGCGGAGCTTGCCGAGGATCTCGTACTTGCCCTCGATGGCGTCGGAGGGGAGTTTCATCATGGTTTCCGGGTGGGGGGTCCTCTGGGGAGGAGTCTATGGCGAGAACGGTTTGGAGGCTAGGCGGGGGCGGAAGCCCGGAAGCCGGCTCCTCAAGGAGATCGGGGTGGCGCGCGCTCACCCCCGCACGGTCGCCTCGATCGTATGGAAGAGAGGCGAATCCTCCCCGTCTTCCTTCCAGCCATAGAGAGTTTCCCCCCACTTTCGAGGGAACGCTATGGCTGGGACCAGGTACTTGTAGGTGACTTTGAGTGTCGCCGTCCTGCCCTTCTCCATCACGGCATTGGCCGCCCGTGCCCAGAGGTCGACGAAAGTTTCGATCCGCTTTTTGCAGCCATCGCAGGCCCCGTGCGAGCCGGAAAAGGCCAACGTGAAAGTCAGATCCTTGGCGGCATTCTTTTTCAGATGCGCCCGGAACGCCTTGAGATGGGCGATGAGCGGCTTGACCTCGCCGTCTCTCCTCGACTCTTCCACCTCCTTTGAGTCGTCCGGCTTGGTGATCGCGGCCTCGAGCTCCGAATCCTTCTCTCCGACGTCCTTGAGCGTTCCGCCACCGGAGGCGGAAGCGAGGACGAGCACCTCGTTGGGCGGGGTCTTCTCGGTGATCTTGTCGGTCCCTTTCTGGAACTTGTCCAGATGCTGCTTGGAGATTTCCTTTGAAATCTTCGACAAAGTCTTGTTGGATTTCTGGCGCTTCTCTTTCCCTTCCCTTTTCCCTGCCCTTTCCAGGTACTCTCCGTACCCGTCCCAGCTGAAGAGGCTGCTGGCATAGGTGTTCGGGTCCTTCACGTTCACGGTCGAGTAGTCGAACGAGGAGCGTTGGACGACCCCGGCCGGAGGCCGGTAGGGCTGAGCGATCGGCGTCGGCCCCGGGGGTCGGAAAGCCCTCTGGGCCGCGGGCGGGACCGCCGGCCGGAGCGCCGGGGACGACGTTGATGAAGCGGCCGGCTGCCTGGAGAGCGCTAACTGGACGTGGAGAGCGGGAGGTCGCGGCCCTGCCGAAACCGGAAACCGCGCCTGGGCGCACGCCCCGAGCGCCGCTCGGACGTGAGGTGCGGTAGCGGCGGGCTGGCCCTGGGGGGACGGTTTGGCCTGCACGGCGCCGAGGGCCGCCGCGACGTGCGGCGCGAGCGGGCGGGCCGGCAGGGTCATCCCGGCCTCCGTGCCCGCAGGCTCTGCTGGGCGACCTCCAAGCCGAGGCCGAGCGGCGGCGCCCCGTACTTGCCCTCGATGGCGTCGGAGGGGAGCTTCATCATGGGTTCCGGGTTAGGGGTCCTCTGGGAAGGAGTCTATGGCGAGAACGGTTTGGAGACTAGGAGGGGGCGGAAGGCGGCTCCGGGACTCTGTCCCTCAGGACTGTGAAAAAATCGAAGGTCTTCGTAGAGACGCCCAGCCGCTACCACAAAAATCTCCGGAACCCCTGCTGCCAGGGCGTCTCCGCAGTCCAGAGACGCCCTGGCGTTCGTGGTCACGCAAAGGCCTGAGGTAGCGGCTGGGCGTCTCTACCCTTTCTCTACCTCTTCCCCTCTGCAGGGTGCCAGTCAGGCTCAACGTAGCTCCTTGCGGATGACGAGCTTCAGGCCCGACCACACTTCGCTGACCGCGCAGACCTTGACGTCCACGAAGCCCAGCGGCAGGGCGACTTCACGGACCGTGTCTTCGGCGATGTCCGTGGGCACCTTCGCGGCCTTCTTGGGCCACGAGACCCAGATCACGCCCGTCGGCTTCAGCTTGGAACGGTAGTTCGTGAGGAGCTCGTGAAGCTCTTCTCGTCTCGTCGTGAAGAGGTGGACGATGTCGGTGGACTCCGCCAACCGCTTGACGAAGCGCACCCCCTCTGGAAGCGGGTCCAGAAGCGACAGGTATCCCTCCGGCGCGCCGATCACGAGAACCTGGCTCCCCGGCTTGATGCCGAGCTTCTGCGCCAACGGAGTACCCGAATAACCGGCCATCGCAACGCCTACCCCGGCTCACTCCTACGCCTGTAGTGACGATGCGCCTTGGCTCGATTGCCGCAGGTCTCCATCGAGCACCAGCGGCGCGAGCGGTTGCGGCTGCGGTCGAGGAAGAGCCAGGTACAGTCGACGGCGGCACACTCCCGCACCTGCGGGAGCTCGGCGGAGGTGAGGAGCTCGGCCGCGGAGCGCAGGATGGGCAGGAGGGGAGCTTCCAGGGGCTCGGCCGGTGCGGCCCAGGCCCAGCCGAACCCTTCGTCCCGGCGTTCGAGGCGGAGGTGGGAGAGCGCCTCCGGTAGCGCCGCGTTCAGCCGCTCCAGGTCGGCGGTGGCGGTGGGCCTTGAAGCCGCGACCGCCGAGAAGATCCGGTAGAGATTCTCCCGCAAGTCGCGGCCCCGGGCGAACGCCGCGGCGGCGGCCTGCGGGTCCCGCTCCGCCTGGGCCGCCAGGCGGGTCTCCACGGCGCCGGTCGAGAGCCCCGACTGGCGCGCGAAGGCGAGGAGATCCGGGTAGCCGCGCAGCCGATCGGTCTCCGGCCGGCCCCGGTCGCTCCAGGTGTTGGCGAAATCGAGGCTGAGGGAGCCGCCGGAGAGATCGAAGCTCGGAAGGGCTGGCACGTCCTGCATCGTCTCCATTCTAACCGACAAAAGAAGCTTGACAGGTAAGAACGGGCGCGCTAGGCTAACCCCTATCGGATGTATAGAGAGTTAGAAAGACGAAAGGGAGATGCGAATGAGCCAGATCGACAGCCTCGCCGACCAGTTGGAGCGCTCGTTTCGGGGTGGAGCCTGGCACGGGCCGGCGGTGGCCGAGGCGCTCGCCGGAGTGGAGGCCGCGGCCGCCGCGGCGCGACCGTTCGGCGGGGCGCACTCGATCTGGGAGATCGTCCAGCACCTGACCGTGTGGAATGAGGTGCCGCGGCGGCGCCTCGCCGGCGAAAGGCTCGAAAACCTCGCGGCCGAGCGCGACTGGCCGCCGGTTCTGGACCTATCCGCCGCGGCTTGGCAGGCAGCCCTGGCGGCGCTCGAAGACGCCCATGCCGCCCTCTACGAGCGCGTGCTCGACCTCGACGACAGCCAGCTCGACGATCCGGTCGCCGGGAGTGACCCCACGGTGCGCGCGATGCTCTTCGGCGTCCTCCAGCACAACGCCTACCACGCCGGCCAGATCGTGCTCCTCGGCAAGGCGCGGGGAGCCCGGCCGTGACCGCGCTGGAGGTCGTGCGCGACGAGTTGCTCGAGCGCCGCGACCGGCTGGCCCACCTGGCGGTCACCGTCCGGGAGAGCCAGCTCGTCGATCTGCTGCGGCAGGTCGACAGCGCCCTCGAGCGCCTCGACGGTGGGACCTGGGGGCACTGCGCCGTCTGCCTGGGAACCGTCGAGCCCGATCGCCTGGCGGCCGATCCGCTGCTCACCATCTGCCTCGAATGCCTCTCCCCCGCCGAGCGCAGAGCCCTGGAGCGGGACCTGGAGACCGCGGCGCGGGTCCAGGCCGCTCTCCTGCCCCCGCGCCAGCTCGCCCACGAAGGCTGGGAGGTGGCGCTGCTTTGGGAGCCCCTCGGGCCGGTCTCCGGCGATCACTACGACCTGCTGCGGCCGCAGCGCGACGGCGAGCCCCTGCATCTGGTGGTGGCCGATGCGTCGGGCAAGGGCGTCGCCGCGTCGCTCGTCCAGTCGCACCTGCACGCACTCCTGCGCGCCCTGGCCGCTCCCGACCTCACTCTCACCGCGCTCTTGGCGCGGGCCAACCGGCTGCTCTGCGAGGTCACCCTCCCTGCCGCGTACGCCACTCTGCTCGCCGCCCGGCTCTACCCCGATGGGAGGGTGGAGCTGGCGAACGCCGGACATCCGCGGCCGCTCCTCGCCGACCGGCGCGGCGTCCGTCCCGTCGAGGGCGGGGGGTTGCCGTTGGGACTCTTCTGCGAGGCCGAGTACACCACCCGCGACCTCCAACTCGCCGCCGGCGACACCCTGCTCCTCTATACCGACGGCTGGACGGAGGCGGCGACGGACGAAGGCGAATACGGCATCGGCCGCGCCGCCGCCGCTCTCCGCCGGGTGCAGGATCAGCCCCTCGCCGAGCTCCTCGCCGCCTGCCGGGCCGACATGGAGGAGTTCCTGGCCGGCGCGCCGCGGGGCGATGACCTCACCCTGCTGGCGCTCCGCCGCGCACACGCCGGGTGAGCGGGGTTTGGGATAAACTTCAAACCTCCCTATGGCCGCCCGCGAGCTCAGCCCACTCCGCGCCGTCCTCCAGCGCGCCGTCGCCGTTGCCCGGATCCCCGTGCGGACGGTGGAGGAGGCGCTGGGGCTGCCGAGGGGAGGCTGGGAGGGGCTCGTTTCGGGAGGTCGAATCCTCCGGGTCTACCACCTCCTGGCGCTCGCGCGCCTGCTCGACGTGCCGCCCGGCGACTTCCTGGACCTCGGATTGCCGGAGGCGAACCGCGCCGCGGATCTGAGGCTCGCCGATTGGCTCACGCCGTCCCAGCCCCGCTTCAAGCCGCCGGAGCCGGCGCCGGACTGGCAGGCGACGATCCGCGACGCCGTCCGCCGCGAGCTCAAGCCGCAGAGCTAGCGCTGCGCCCTGGCGGGCCCTCTCTGGTCCTGGGAGAGCCACATTTGTCCTGGAAGAGAAGCATCCTGTCCTGGGGGAATGCGTTTCCGTCCTGCCAGATCGGAGATTTGTCCGGGAAGACTTCGTTTCTGTCTCGGAGTAGTGGTACTCGGTCCTTCCGTAGCACTACTTTGTCTTTCCTCGCTGCATTCTGTCCTGGAGGAGCTTCTCCTTGTCCTGGCATCTAGCATTTTGTCCCGGAGGAGTGAATCTTTGTCCTGGAGGAGCCTTCCCGGTCCCGGAGCGTGCCTTCTCCGTCTCTTGCGGTGCGATCCCCGTCCGGCTAGAGTCCGCGTCGCGCCATGATCCACGACGACCTCACGCAGTTGCGGCAGCTCCTGGCCCGCGCCGTTCAGGCGTCCGGGATGAAGAGCCGCGCGCTCGAACGGGGGCTCGGCATCGGCAGCGGTGCGCTCCGGCGGTTGCTCGCAGGCGATCTCGACCTCAAGGTCGAGTATTTGACCCGCCTGGCGCGGTTGCTGCGCATCCCGGCCGGCGATCTGCTGGCCGCAGGCTGCCCGGAGGCGAACGCCGCGCCCCGGCACCGGCTCGCGGACTGGCTCGGTCCCGCCGAGCCCACTGCGTCCCCCGCCGCGCCGCTCGCGCCACCCTCGCCGGAAGAGCTCGCGTCGATGGTCCGCGCCGCCGTCCGGGAAGAGCTCGCCGCGCGCCAGGGGCGGTGACCCAACACCTCCGCCTCGCACCGTCGCGGCGGAATGGATCACATTGCCTGTTTGGGTATACTCGTCGCTGTCCACCTGGATCCGCCAGGGACACCAACGATCGCAAGCCAGGAGGTCTCCATGAAGAAGAACCCACTCAAAAGGAATCTGAAGCTTCAGCTCCACCGCGAGACCCTGCACACTCTGGAACAGCCGGCGCTCGTCGAGGTGGCCGGTGGCGATGCCAGCCAGAGCAGCTGCGGCGTTCGCTGTTTCACCACCTGTACCCAGCACTGCTGACGCGCAGCGCCGCATACCGTACGCCTCCCTGTCGATCTCGCTCGTGGGAGGCAGGGCAGGCACAGGGGCTCTGTCCTACCTGCCCTGCCTCAGACCGCTCCCCGAGAAAATGGGCTCCCATCGCCCGGGTTTCCTGCAAGTTTGTACACCATGCCGGCGTTTTACGGCGTAAAATGACGGCGAGATGGACAAGGCGATACTCCAACGGATCACGGTCGCGCCGAAAGGCAGCTTCTTCCTGTTCGGTGCTCGCGGCGTGGGCAAAAGCACCTGGGCCCGCGAGACCCTCGTGGGCGCTCACCGCTTCGACCTTCTCGACGAGGGACTTTTTTCCGGGCTTCGTCCGCTTTTTCCCCATCGCCGCTCTCGCTCACGCCCAGGTCGTGAACGTCGCCGGAATCGCCCGCGATTCTGGCACCGCGCGAACCACCGTCCAGGGCTATCTCGAGATCCGAGAGGACACTCTTCTCGCCTGGCGGCTGGCGGCTTTCGAGATTGACACGAACTTCGTGTCCCACTAGCATCGTGGCATGAGAAACGTCACCATCACCTTGGAAGAAGAGGTGGCCCTCTGGATTCGGATCGAAGCTGCGAAGAAGGAGACGAGCGTGTCCCGCCTGGTGGGTGAGATGTTGCGGGAACAGATGCAGACCGGGGCCGCTTACGAGGAGGCTCGGCGGCAGTTCTTTTCCGTCGCGCCACGCCCCCTCAGACCCAGCGGCACCCGCCTTCCCTCCCGCGAGGAGGTCCATGACCGCGCGAGTCTTCGTTGACACCAACGTCCTAGTATATCAGTTCGACGCCCGAGAGCCTGAAAAGCAGGCTCGGGCCCAGGCCTGGCTGGGCCACCTCTGGGGAGCGCACACGGGATCGGTCAGCTTTCAGGTTCTCCAGGAGTTCTATGCCACCGTCACCCGTAAGCTCCAACCTGGGCTGAATCCGGAAGTCGCCCGGAAAGTCGTTCGGGCGCTGTGGGCTTGGCAGCCGATCGTTGTCGACGAGCGGATTTCTACCATCGCATGGGCCGATCAGGACCGCTTCGGACTCTCCTTCTGGGATGCCCTGATTGTTGCCGCAGCAAGAGTTGCAGGGTGCTCGTACCTCCTGACCGAGGATCTCCAACACGATCAGGATCTGGATGGACTGCGGGTGACGAACCCCTTCCGGGTCACGCCCCAGAATCTCTCCTCCCACCGATCCGACTGACGTCCCACCGCTCAGACACTCAGGCGAGCGGATGAAGATCTGCCCCCGCATGTGCCATACTTTAGGCACAACCTAACTTCTTCTCCGCGAAAGCCCAAGCGTGCCCGGTGAACCGGTCGAAACTGCGATGAAGGGGAGTGGCTCGACCCCGCGCCCGGAGGGGCGCGGCGAGCGCGGCTGGGCCGACCGCGAGGCGGTCGAACGCGCCGTTCGCGACTTTCAGCGCGGGACCGACCGCGAACGGAATTTCGCCCTGCTCTTCGAGCGCTTCCGACCGCGGGTCGAATGCTTCCTCAGGCCGCGGGTCTTTTCCCCCGAGGAGCGCCTGGACCTAACCCAGGCGATCTTTTTACGGATCTATCAAGGGTTGGAGGGGTACCGGGGAGACGGCTCGCTCGAAGGCTGGTTGCTCCAGATCACGTTCAACGTCTACCGCAAGTGGCGCGACCGCCAGCCGGGCGGCCCGCAGGCGGTTCCGGAGGTCGCTTTCGATCCCTCCGGAGTGCCGGAACCGGTGGCGACGAGCGACTCTCTCTTCTCTCCCGGGCCGGCCTCCCCCTTGGAGGAGGCGGTCCGCCGGGAACGGCTCGTGGCCCTGCGGGAGGCGATCGCGGAATTGCCGCGCCAGCAGCGCCATTGCGTCGAGCTGCGGGTCTACCAGGAACGGAGCATCAAGGAGATCGCGGTGGCGCTCCGGATCTCCCCGGAGACCGTCAAGGCGCACCTCTTCCAGGCCCGCCAACGGCTGTGGGAAAAGCTCCATGACGCTTTCGGGAGCATTGAGTTTTAGCAATTTTTTTATGCGCGAGGCGAGACCGTGGGCGAGAACGCATCCGACTTCCGAGAGGCCCTGATGGAGCTGGTCGAGACCACCTACCCGGAGCCGGCCGAGCATCCCTCGAACGAGCGATGGCTCGCCTACCAGCGGGGAGAGCTTCCCGCAGACGAAGAGGCGAGCCTCGCGGAGCACCTGGTGCGCTGCCGCGACTGCTTCGACCTCGTGCAGGCGGCGGACGCGCTCTTCGGCCCGGCCGAGGAGCCCGCGGCCGGAGACGAGCTCGCCGCGGCCGCGCTCTGGCGCCAGTTGAGACCGCAGCTCTTCGGAGACCGCGACGCCCAGAACCCTTCCAACCTTCGTACGCTCCGACCCGCCCGGAGGTTTCACTTTCCGTACGCGCTGGCGGCGGCGCTCTTCGTGGCGCTTCTGGGGATGACCGTCTGGGGCCTCGAAGAGCGGAGCGCTCTCCTGGCCCTGCGGGCGCCGCGGCCGAACGCGCCGATCTACGATTTCTCCGCCGGGGAGCGGCTCGCGACCTCAGGGGCGCCGGGGGAGTCGGGGGAGCTGAAGGCTACCGCCGGCTCCGGTCCCTGGATGCTCGTTCTCCACCCGAGCGAAGAGCTGCCGGTCTACCGGCTGGCGATCCGCGACGCCGCGACCGGTCGCGAGCTGTCGTCGCACGCGCTGCGGCCGGACGCCGACCTGGCGCTCACCCTGGATCTCCCCGAGGGCCTGCCGCCCGGCCGCTACCGGCTGGAGATCTCGGCCGGCTCTGGCGACGACCGCTCGGCGAAGGTCGAAACGTATTTTCTGCGGGTGCTGCCGGGGGCGCAGGCGCGCCGGGGGAGCTGAACGACGACGGGACGGCCGAGCCTCTTCTCACCGCGAGCGCTCGCCCTCTGGAGCCTCGGCCTGCTCCTTGCCGGGAGCCTCGGCTGCCGGGGCGAGAGGGACGGCGGGCGGGGCGCGCGCCCGGAGGCCCGGGCGGGCGGAGCTCCCCGGCCCGCGCTCGCCTGCGACGAGCCGCGGACGCTGCGCTTCGCCGCCCGGCAGGGCGACTCCATCCATGCCTCGGCCGAGCAGGGAGCGAGAGACGTCGCCCTGACCCTGTTCGATCCCACCGGCCGGCGGCTCGTCACGGTCGACAGCCTCGCCGCCGCGAGCGCTCCCTGGCCGCCCGAGGAGCTTTACGGGGTGGCGGCGACGAGCGGCGAATTCCGGCTGGAGGTGGCGCTCTCCGACGGCCCGCGGGGACCCTGCCCCCTGCGGCTCGATCCACGGCGGCCGGCGACGGCGACGGATCGCGCGCGGGTGCTGGCGGAGACCGCTCTCGCCCGCGGTCACGAGCTGCGCCGGACCCGGAAGGAAGCGCGCTGCCGCGCCGGGATCGCCCCGTACCGGGAGGCGGAGCGCGGGTTCAGGGCGCTGGGCCTCGCGCCGCGCCGCGCCGAGGCCCTCCTCGGGCTCGGCCTCCTCGACAAGGACTGCCTGCGAGACCCCGGGGCGGCGCTCCCGGTCCTCGCCGCGGCCCTGCCTCTCTTCGCCGGGGAGGACGAAGCGGAGGCCAAGGTCCGCCAGCACCTGGGCGAGGTCCGCGCCGCCCTGGGCGACCTCGGCGGGGCGATCGTCGACTACCGGCGCGCCCTCGCGCTGCGCCGCAAGATCGGCCGCCGCGCCGACGAGGCGCTGACCGCCGAGAGCCTCGGGCTCGCGCTCTCTTTGGAGGGCCGCTACGACGAGGCGGCGACCGCCTTCGACCGCGCCCTCGCGCTCTGGCAGGAGGGCGATCCACCGATCTTCCGCGCCGAGACCCTCCTCAACCGCGGCCGGCTCCACCTGGACCTGGGAGAGACGGAGCGAGCTCGCCAGCGCTTCCGCACCGCGCTCGCCCTCTACCGGCAGGCGCGCAATGCCGTTGGGGAGGCCGTCACTTTGAACGCGCTGGGGATCGCCGCCCTCGTCGAAGGCAAGCCCGACGAGGCGCTCGCGCCGCTCACCGCGTCCCTGGCGCTCCGCGAGCCCGGGAGCCGCGGACAGGCGGTGACGCTCAACACCCTGGGGGGCGCCTACCGGCGGCTCGGTCGCCAGGAGGACGCCCGCCGGGCCTACGCCGCGGCCCTGCCGATCTTCGTCCGTCTCGGCGACCGTCAGGAACAGGCCCGGAACCTGGCCAACCTCGGCTGGCTGGAGGCGACGGCCGCCCACGACGAGCCGGCCCTCGCCGATTTCGACCAGGCGCGGAGCCTCTTCTCTACGCTCGGCGATCTGCCCGATCTGGCCGGAGCCTGGCGCGGCAGGGCCGAGGCGCTCTGTCGTCGCGGCCGGCTCGAAGAGGCCCGCCGGGCGATGGAGGAGGCCCTGGCCGCGATCGAGGATCACCGTTTCCGCCAGGCGAGCTACGCCACCCGGGCGGCCTTCTTCGGCACGCAGCAGGGCTCCTACGACTTTTTCATCGATCTTCTGATGGAGATGCACCGGCAGAAACCCACCGCCGGCTACGACGCCCGGGCCCTCGAGGTCAGCGAGCGGGCGCTGGCGCGCTCGCTCCTCGACGTCCTGGCCGCCACCGACACCGATCTGCTGGCGGGGAGCGAGCGGAGAGATGCGGCCGACCGGCGGCTCGCCGCCCGCGCGCGCGGCCTCGAAGCGGAGGTCGACGCCCTCGCCCACCGCCAGACTCAGCTCGCCCGGAACGAGAGCGACGCCGCCCTCGGGCAACTCCGCGCGGTGGACGAGGAGCTGGCGCGGCGGTGGGAGGAGCTCGACCGGGTGCGCGCCGAGCTGCGGGCGAAGAGCCCGCGCTACGCCGCCCTCACCGCGCCGCGGACCGCGAGCGCCGAGGAGATCCGGCGGCTGCTCGACCGCGACACCCTCCTCCTCGAATACCACCTGGGTGCTGCGCGGAGCTTCCTCTGGGCCTGGACGCCCGAGACGAGCGCGAGCTTCGAGCTTCCCGGTCGCGCCGAGTTGGTGGAACGGGCGAGCCGGGCCGGCCAGCTCCTCGCCCGGAGCCGCGCCCGGAAGGCGGAGATCGCGGCCGACCAGCAGCTCGCCAAGCTCTCCTCCGTGCTGCTCGGCCCGGTCGCCGGTCTCCTGGGGACGAAGCGCCTGCTGATCGTCGGCGACGGGATGATCCAGACCCTGCCCTTCGCCGCTCTCCCCGACCCGCGCGGCGGCGCGCCGCTCGTCGCCCACCACGAGGTCGTCTCGCTGCCTTCGGTCTCGGTCCTCGCAGAGCTGCGCCGGGAGGTCGGCGGCCGGCCCGCGGCGCCGCGGAGCCTCTGGGTGCTCGCCGATCCGGACTTCGGCGGCGCCTTCCCGCCGCTTCCCTACTCGCGCCAGGAGGCCGAGGCGGTCCTGACGCTCGCGCCGGCCGGCGAACGCACCGCCCTCCTCGGCCGGCAGGCGAGCCGCGAGGCGGTCCTAAACGGACCTTTGAGCGACTACCGCTTCCTCCACTTCGCCACCCACAACTCTTTCGGCGCCGATCCCGGAACCGACTCCCATCCCGACCAGTTGGTGCTCGCCCAGGTCGACGCCGGTGGCCGCAAGGTGGCGAACGGCTTCCTCCATCTCGCCGACATCTACGGGCTCGACCTCCGCGCCGACCTCGTCGTGCTCTCCGCCTGCCAGTCGGCGCTCGGCCGGGAGGTCCAGGGAGAGGGGCTGGTGGGGATGACCCGGGGATTTTTCTACGCCGGCGCCGAGCGCGTCCTCGTGAGCCTGTGGAACGTCAACGACCGGGTGACCGTCGAGCTGATGCGGATCTTCTACCAAGGGGTTTTTCAACAGGGCCTCTCCCCCGCCGCGGCCCTGCGGGCGGCCCAGGACGCGATCCGCCGCCAGGAGCGCTGGCGGTCGCCGTACTACTGGGCCGGGTTCGTACTGGAAGGGGAATGGCGGGGGCTCGCCGCGCACCGGCCTTTCGCCCGGCCACCGATTCCCTAGTAGGATTCGCATAAGATGCGAGGTATGAGTCCCACGATCTTTCGTGCCGGTCCCTACCGGTTCTACTTCTTTTCCCGGGAAGAACCGCGCCGGCACGTCCACATTCAGTCACCCCAAGGCGAGGTCAAGTTCTGGCTCGACCCTGAAATTGAGGTGGCGAAAAACTACCGGCTCAACGAGCGTGACTTGCAGCGTATTCGCGAGCTGATTCTGGAGCACGAAGATGAGATCCGAGACGCCTGGAATCGACACTTCGGAAATTGAGGTCACCAATATCTCGCGACACGGATTCTGGCTCCTCCTGGAGGACCGGGAGCTCTTCCTCCCGTTCGAGGAGTTCCCCTGGTTCGCCGAGGCTTCGGTCAACGCTATCCTGAAGGTCGAGCGGCCGGAACGGCATCATCTGTATTGGCCGGATCTGGACGTCGATCTGGCGGTTGAATCGATCGAGCACCCGGACCGCTTTCCTCTCAAGGCGAGAGGCCAATAGAAATTTGGGCTCGCCGGGAAGCCCGGCGAGCCCGGGGGAGCCTCAGAAGCCGGCGCTGGGATCGCCGGGGTCGCCGATGCCCGGAGGGCCTCCCGAAGTGTCGTTGGGGCCGCCGCCGGAGCCGCTCGACGCGACCTCGATGATCGCTCGCGGGTCCGGACCGGCCACGGCAGGCTTGGCTTTCCTGGCCTCGTCGGGATTCGGGGGAGGCGCGGCGACGGGGGTTTCAGAGCTGTTGCTGAGCATCGTTTTTCTCCTTTCGATTGAGGTTGAAACGTCTTTTGCTGCCGGGATAGATCTCCGCTCCGTGCGCGGGGTTTAGTCCCTTGACGGCAAAGAGCCGGCTGTCCTGGGCCCGCAGGTAGACGACCGGCGTGCCCCACTCCGGGTTGGCCTCGGCGGCGAGCGCCTTGCGCACTTCGCCGACGCAGGAATCGATGGGCAGGCCGGCGGCGAGCGCCCGGTAGAATTTCTCGGCGAAGCGGCAGGCCGTCGCGTCGGTCACCTCCGCCTGCATGGCGACGACCGCCGGCACCCCGTGGTGGACGAGAGTCTGGGCGGTGCCGGCGAAGGCGTCCTCGCGCGAGGCGCGGGCGCCGTTGCAGGCGTTGAGCACCGCCAGGCGGAGCGAGGGATGGTCCTGGAGGAGATAGGCGAGGCCCTGCCCGGAGAGCGGTGCGCCGTGACCCTCCTCGTCCTCGAAGACCAGCATGCCCTCGCCGCGGAGCTCGCTCCAACCGCCGTGGCCGACGAAATGGAGGACGTGGACCGGCCGGCCGGTCTCCAGCCGCTCGGCGAGCGCCTCGCGGGTGGGATGAGCGAGCCGCTCGATCTCGATCCGGCCGCTCGCGAGGAGAGGCTTGACGGCCGCGACGAGCCGCCGCCACTCCTCGTCAGCCTGGGCCAGCTCCTCGTACTCTTCAGGCGCCGAGATCACAGCCAGGACCCGGAGCGGCGGCTCGACCAGGAGCGTTCCGAGCCCTTCGCTCAGCTCCAGATAGCGCACGACCGGGGTGCGCGAGGAGAGCGCCAGGAAGCCCCGGCCCTTCGCCTCGCACAGGTACTCCCAGGGCAGGCAGGCGAGGTGCGGCACGTCGTTCAGGCGCAGGCGGATGCGCAGGCCCGGTCCGTCCTTGGCGTGCTCCAGGCAACCCAGGAACGATTTGAGGAGCTCGCCCTGGAAGATCGTGCGGAAGAGCTCCTCCCCCACGTCCTCGGGGCCGAGGGCCGTGGCCTCTCCGGACGGAGGCCCGCCGCGGACCGGCTCGGTGGACCCGAAACGAAAGGACTCTCCCCGTTCGAGGGCGGCCGGCAGGCTGAACTCCACCGTCGCCTCGAACCCCGCCCCGCCGCTCCATGCCTTGGCGCGATAGGTGGAGCCCTCCCGGCGATCGAACCAGATGTCGTAGTCGAGATACCCTTGCGGGATCGGGGTGGGCAGGGAGGGTGCCGTCAGCAGACCGGCGAGCGCCCCGAGGCTGCCCAGGGTCAGCAGGTAGGAGAGCGCCATGCCGAGCTCGACCACCCAGCGGTCCTCGAAGCAGCCGCGGACGGCGGCGACGTCGAAGCCCAGAGACTCGATACAGCCGCCGTCGTCGGAATCTCGGGTGCAGGTGCAGCTGGCCGACCGCGACCCACTGGTCAAAAAGGCGACGGTCTTCGAGTGCCCGGCGTACTCGATGCGGACGACGAAGCGCGCATAGAGCCCGAGGAGGACGGTGGCGCTGACCGCGAAGACCAGGAAAGCCACGCCGGTCCGCTTACGGACGACGGCCTCGGTCGAGCGAGCACCGTAGCCGCGGGCGCCGAGAGCGGCGAAACCGCCCGCTGCGGCCGAGAGCGGGATGAAGATCCACCGCAGGGCCTGGAGCTCGACGTTTAAGAGGACGCCCGCGAGCTCGGCCAGGATCCACCCCAGGAGCATGCCCTGGAGGAAAAGTCGCTGCCAGGAGTGCAGGCGCGGCATCCGTCTCGCCGCGGCGGCCTCCGGCTCGGCGTCAATGGGCCTGACACTCGTTCTCGTTGTCGACATGGTGACAGTATTTCTCCTCGAAGCGGCAACAGAAGAAACTGCTTCCATTGACAAGATCCAGTTTTTCGCTGGCCTGACTTCCCGGCCCGCCGACACCGCCAACCCCGCCAACCCCGCCGGCCCCGCCGGCACCGCCGGGCTGATCGCTCGCCAGAAGCTCGGTCACCGGCCCCGAGCCCAGAGCGACGCTGTAGGAATAGAGACCGCGCAGCACATGGTCCCGCCGGCCGTCGGTCCGGATGATCGCGGGCGAGGCCGGCCCACCGGCGGACCCGTGCGCCGAGGCCTGGCTCCAGAACCGGAAGGTGGCGTGCTCCGCCGGTGTGCTGCCGACCCAGAGCTTGACCTCGAGATCGTCCTTGTCGGCGAGGAAGAACAGCCGACCGATCACTTTTTCGACCTGGTCCAGGAGCTGGCCCGACCGCGCGGTGTCGATGGTGTCCGGCGCGGGTCCAGGGTTCGAGACGAGCGCGTAGCCCGCCCGGCCGGAGCGGCCGGAAGACACCGCCGCGGTCCGCGTGCCGCCCGGCGTCGCGAGGCCGCCCCGGATGCGCTGGAAGCCTTCCGCCGCCCAGGCTTCCAGACCGGCGAGCTTCGGCTCTTGCACCCGCAGGATGGCCTGGTCGAGGTCTTTTCCCGTGGCGTCGATCAGGTCGAGCACCGCCTGACGGGGATAGGCCGGCACGCCGCCCGGCCCGGTCACCGTGGGGAGCGTCGCCCGGTTCTGCCCGAACCTCCCCTCGACCTGGCCGATCTCCTGCGCCAGGTGCCGCGACAGCCGCGAGGGGCCGCCGCCGTTGCCGAATTTGAACTGGATCGTGATGCCGGACGCTCCGGGGCCGCTCGCCAAAAGGAGTGCGGCCAGGCAAGCCGCCGCGACGCGGGACCGCGACGAGAATCGATCGAATTTCCTTCTCATGACAGGGAACCTCCTGGGGCGACCGGTGCCGCGACCCGCACCGCGGGATCGCCCACGATCGTGTAGTTGCGGGCATCGTGGCTCGCCGTCCAGAGGTCGGCGAGCACGGTTTCGTCGAGCTTCTTGCCGAAGCGGAGCGCTTCGAGCTCGGCCGCGAGATCGGAGGCGAGCTCGGCGTATCGCTGGTTGAAAAACTCCAGGGCCCAGCCGACCGGCTGGCCGGCGAGAACCCGCTTCAGGGTGCTCTCGAAGACGGTGGTCTGCGGCCCGGCGTCGGCCCAGGCGAAGGAGAAGCCCCACGCCCGCTCCACGTGGCCGACGACGGCGAGCGCCCCACCGCCCGGGTGGCTCAGGAGGCGCTGCGGCAGGCGGCCGAGAAACGCCCGGGGGGAGAGCTCGCGAGGCTCCTCTTTCCCCGAGCGGTAGGCGTCCCAACGCGGGGTGCCGGCGCCGAAACAGGCGAAGCAGAAGGCGATGAGCCCGTGCACCCGGGCCTCCTGGCTCAAGTCCGCGCCGGCGAAGTAGTGCTCGCGGTGAATCCGGCCGGCGCCCGGGCCGGGCCAGTCCCGGCAGACGAGGGCGCCCTGGAGGTCGCGCTGCTCGGCGTCGCCGGTCGGAAACCCCAGGCCGTGGCAGGCGGTGAAAAGAAAGGCCGGGGATTCGCTCGCGAGCAGGCTTTCCAGCCGTCCCCGGGTGGCCTCGTCGCCGAGCACGGTCTCGACCGCCCAGTCGGGCTGCTCCCTTTTCACTCCCGCCGCCAGCGGTTCCGCGAGGTAGGCGCTGGTCATCCCGCTCACCGGATCTCCCGGGTTGATCGGAGCGAAGAAGGCGGCCCGCCGCTCGCGATGGACCTGGCCGGTCTCGGCCGCGACGACGCTCTCGGCATAGCACCGGTACTCTTCGAGGCTGTCGAAAGAGAGGCGGCCGACGGCGTATTGGACGTCAAGCTGGAACTGGAACGAAAACGGGATCTCTTCCGGATCGCCGACCAGGAGGAGATAGTAGGGAACCTTTTCCGGATCGGCCGGTCCCGGCCCGGCGCCGTGGCGGGCGAGGAAGTCGACCTTGCTCTCGTCCGCGCGGTAGCCGTCGTCGCCGACGAGCTCCCGGAAGCGGCCCCCGGCCTGCGCCCGCCGGTGGTCGAGGAGCGGGGCCAGGGCATCGCGGAGGGCAGCGGCGTCCGCCGTCTGCGCGAGGATCAGGCCCCAGCCGGCCTCTTCGAGCTTGCCCGGATCGAGCCCTTCCTTGAGGCCCCGCCGCACCTTGCCCCAACGCTTCACCCAGGCTTCGAGCTCGCGGGCTCGCCCCCAGTCGGGGGTTCCCCCGCGGGCGAGATCCGCCAGGCACCGTGGCGACACCGGGGGAAGGAGATAGCCGCCGTCCCGGCCGTCGATGCCGTTGAAGCAGAGGAATTTCTCCTCCGGGGGAGGAGAAGGGTGCGCACGGCGTAAAGGTTCGGCAAGCATCGCGGTTCGTCTCCCAGCTCTCTGCTTTCGGCTCTCGGTTAAAAGGGCGTTCGTAGTCTCTTGGCGCCGCTCCCTCAATGATCGTTACCCGAATAGATCAGGAGCGATATCTCGATCGGTCCTGACCCGGATAGATCCGCCGGCTGGAAATCGGTGTAGTGGCAGAGATGCGAGAGAGGAGCTAAACCTCCGGGCGACCTCCGGGATCTATCGCGCTCGGGATGGACATCCCACGCTGCGAAAAACCGTATCGCCGGCCGCAGAGCCGGCGCTCACAAAGGAGAGTCGTCATGAAAAGCTTCGTCGTCCTGCTCACCCTGCTGATCCTGGCCGCCGCCGGCCCGCTCGCCGCGGCCGTCGACTGCGGGGGCTGCTGGGGGAGCCTGCTCTGTCCGGCTCCGCCCCCCTGCCCGAAGAACGCGACCCACGTGACCGGCGGCGGCACCGGAGTCCTCCAGGTCGCGATCAACAAGGCCAAGACCGGCGCGGTGATCTGCGTCGGACCGGGGATCTACAAAGGCAATATCAACTTCGGTGGCAAGGCGCTGACCTTGAAGGCGAGCCCGCCCTTGAGCGCCACCCTCCAGGGCACCGGCAGCGCGACCCTCGAGGCCGACGCCTCGCCCGCCGGCACGGCGCTCCTCAACAACTTCAACCTGTTTTTCCACAATACCGGCGGCGATTCCCAAAACACCACCGGCAACCTCGGTATCCTGACCTCCGACCCGCTCTTCGGCAGCTGCTATGCCCTGAACCCGGGCTCGCCCGCGCTTCACACCGGGCTCCCCGACCTGCACTTCGACAACTCCAACAACACCCCGAACAACATGGGCATCCGGGGCGGCCCGGCCGTCCCGTAGACAGCTCGCGTCCACGGCCCCCCCAATAACACCCAATAACACCCAATAACGAACCTAAGGAGAAATCCATGAGCCGCTCCCAAGGCAACGCCGACAAAAGTCCTCAGCCCAGCGATCCGCTCCCCATTGCCATTCCCATTCCCATTCCGGACCCGATCCCGATCCCGCTCCCGATCCAGCAGACCTGTGCCACGATCGCAGAAGAACAGAACGAGGCCTTGAACCGCCGCTGCTCCAAAAAGCTCAATCACCTCTCGTGTAAATGCAGCGCCTGCGACACGGACGGCCGGTATCCGATTTTGAGCTCCCCTTCCGATGCAGTCCTGTTGAACACGGCCTACAACGGCATGGGCGGTTTCCTCACTGCGGGAACCGATGCCAACTGGCAGGTCGCCCTAGGAAGTCCTTCCGGCCCCCCGCCCACCACCGGTTTCATTCCGGCGTTCGTCACCTACAACCCAGCCTGGGTGCAGAGCCCTTTTAACAACGCCAACTGGATCTCCTACTACGTCGACAGCGCCCAGGGAGGCAACGACGTCGACGCCTATTTCCGCTATGTCTTGAACCTCGCTTCCTCGGTCGATCCGGCGACGTTCGTCCTGGACATGAGCTTTTATGCCGACAACCGGGTGTGGGAAATCTACGTCAACGGCCAACCGCAAAGCGTGCTGCCCAATGGCGCGGGGGTGTTGCCGCAGTTTCCCACCATCCCGGGAAGCGAATACCAGACCGACGGCTTCGTCGCCGGCAACGGAGTCTCGATCCAATTGGACAACAGCTGGCGGCCCTGTGGCAACGAAATCGTCGTCCAGGTCCGGTCCGGACCCGGGTATCTCGGATTCCTGGCGCAGAACGCGGTGGCGGTCGATCCCGCCGAGACGGGTTGCGATTGCCACTGCGACTGTGTCGACGTGCAGTTCCCGGCGATCAAGCCGTGCATCTCGGTTTCATGGGGCGACAGCGTCTGCGACTGCCTGGAGACGGACGACGTGGAGGTGCTCTGCATCACCGTCTGCAACTGCTACGCGAACGTCACCTTCACCAATTTCACGATCGGCCAGATCCTGGTGACCGATCTCGCCGGAAATCCCGTCGCCACTCTCCCCGACGGCACCCCTTCGGTGCAGGTCTTCCCGACCGGTCCGATCTGTTTCGGCAACATCGGGCCGTGCGAGGGCAAGGATCATCCGAGCTGCGTGTCGCGGGAATTGGTGCTCTACACGAGGGGCGCGGTCGGGAAGTCCTACAAGCTCGTCTTCCGCGGGATCTGCTTTAACGTCTGCCACCAGTACCAGTCCTGGCAGTGCTTCACGATGAAGCTCTGTCAAGACTGAGGACCGCTGGGCTGTCCCCTGCCCCCGGGAAGGAAACCTCTCCCGGGGGCAGGGCGAATTCGGCTATAGGATGGGCGTCGTCGGCTCGAGGCTCGGCGTCCGCCGGCGCACCTGGAGAAGCCTCAAATAGCCGCCGAGCCCGGCGCACACTGGAGGGGCCACGAAGAGGAGCAGACCCGCCAGCGGGGAATGCGACTCTTGCCCGAGGCAATGGAGTAAACGCCGATCAAGATGCAGAGAAAGGAGGACAGCGTTCCATTCAGAAGCTCATCGTGCTTCGCAAGCCATGCCGCGACGTAGCCGCCGAGGGCGGAACCGCCGAGCCCGATCAGGATTTGTATGGAGTACAGCAAAGTGTTCGCGTGGATCGCCGCCGCTAAGGAAATGTGAGGCTGGCTTTTCGGGATGTGCGTGAAATCAAGGACGATCACGGCGTAGATAGCGAATGGAATGCCAAGCACGGCGGATGCCACGCTATCGGTGATACCGCCAAGGAGGACTCCCTTGACTGACACTTTGCTCATCGTCTCAGAACTCCTGAACCTGGTGGCTGCCTGCTGTTTCTTCATCTCTTCTCCAGAATGATCATATAACTGTCGCGGCTGGCGTAGCAAAAGACGCTTTGGGTGCCCGACTCGGATGCTCGGCTCGCAGCCCAACCCGGGCATTCCGGGTACCGCGAGCTTGAGTTCGAAACGGCTGTCCGCCGTCGTCACGCCCTCGCCCTCGCCGTACTGCTGCGTGACATGCACCCCGGATACGACGAGTTCCTGGTCATCGACCACCCGCCCTCGCAGCCAACTCCCCGGATTCTTGAGGCGAATCTGGACCCCCGTATTCGGATCTGCGGCGAAATAAACGACCCTCGCCTGAAGGCGAGGGCTTTGATGTGCGACTGAAGTCGCCTAAGGCTACTTCTAGATTCGAATGCTCGGGCCCTGTTCGGCGTACGCAGAGGATCGCGAAAACACGGCGCAGCAGCGGCTCTGCCTCGCTGAGCCGGTTCATCGCCTGGAGCAGCGGCTCCAACAACATGAAGGAGACCCCCGAAGGATAATCACACCCTTGTCGGCTCATTTCTCGTCTCCGGGAGGACCCGGTTTGCTACTTCGGGTCGTGGGAGAGATCCTGGACGGTTTTCTGAATCTCGACGTCTGACTTTCCCATGGCCTCGAGCAGGTCAGAATAGTGGCGTAGCGCTGCTTGTGCGTTTGGATGCTCGTACCCTGCTCGGCGTGAATAGTCAAAGAAGATTGCGACGGACCGCCGCAGCAGAGGTTCCGCCTCGCTGAGGCGATTCGTGGCCTGGAGCAGCAAGGCCAGATTGTTGAGGTCTCTTGCGATGTCGGGATGTTCCGTGCTGTAGCTCTTTTCGTCGATCGCGAGGGCTTGGCGCATCAGCGGTTCCGCCTCGCTGAGGCGGTTCGTAGCCTGGAACAGCTGGGCCAGGCTGCTGATTTCGGCGGCGATCTTGGGGTGTTCGGTCCCGTAGATCTTCTCGAAGATCGAGAGAGCCCTGCGCATCAGCGCCTCTGCCTCGCTGAAGCGGTTCGTAGCCTGGAGTAGCTGGGCCAGGTTGTCGAGGGCAGTGGCGATATCGGGGTGTTCCGACCCATAGCTCTTTTCATCGATGGCGAGAGCCCGCCGCATCAGCGCCTCTGCCTCGCTGAGGCGATTCGTAGCCTTGAACAGTTGGGCCAGATTGTTGAGGCGGATGGCGACCATGGGGTGTTCCGTCCCGTAGCTCTTTTCGTCAATCGCGAGGGCCCGCCGCATCAGCGGCTCTGCATCGCTGAGACGGTTCGTAGCGAAAAGCAGCGCGGCCAGGTTGTTGAGGCCGATAGCTACATTGGGGTGTTCCGTACCATAGGCCTTTTCGTAGATAGCGAGCGCCCGGCGCATCAGTGCCTCTGCCTCACTGAGGCGACTGGTGGCCTTGAGCAGCTGGGCCAGATTGTTGATGTCTGTGGCGACCTCCGGGTGTTCCGTGCCATAACTCTTTTCGTCAATAGTGAGGGCCCGGCGCAGCAGAGGCTCTGCATCGCTGAGCCGGTTCGTGGCCTGGAGCAGCAAGGCCATGTTGTTGAGGGCCGTAGCGACAAGTGGGTGCTCCGGCCCGTAGATCTTTTCGTAGATCGCAATGGCCCGGCGCAGCAGAGGCTCAGCATCGCTGAGCCGGTTCGTGTCCTGGAGCAACAAGGCCAGGTTGTTGAGAACGGTGGCAACATCGGGGTGTTCCAGCCCGTAGACCTTTTCGTCGATCGCGAGGGCCCGGCGCAGCAGGGGCTCTGCCTCGCCGAGCCGGTTCGTGGCCTGGAGCAGCTGAGCCAGTATGTTTAGGTCGGTGGCGACCTCGGGGTGTTCCGGCCCGTAGCTCTTTTCGTCGATCGCGAGGGCTCGGCGTAACAGGGGATCCGCCTCGGTCCAGTCGGCCAGCCGATAGAAGGAAGCCCCAAGCCAGCTCAGCAATGCCGTGTCCTCGCCACGCAATCCCAGAGCCTTACGGAACGAGACCGCTGCGGCGCCATACTTCGCCTGCTCGAATTGAGAGGCTCCCAAGTATCGCAGCTTCTCCACCAAGTCACGTTCCTGCTTCTCCGTCGGTTCCTCAAGAAGTTGTTCTGCTTGGGAGTACTGGCCCTGGAGGTAGAGCGCGATCGCTCGGTCGGTCAGATCCTTGGTCTCGGCAAACGAGGCGAGCGCTGTCTCGACCTGCTTCTCCGTGAGGCCGTACCGGGAAGCGGCGGCCACCAAAGCTCTCTTCGGGTCCTCAGCGGCCCGTTCCCCACTCCGGCCTGCCGTGATCGCCTTGGGACTGCTAACCTCGGCAGCCATCCGGCGAAAAACGCGACGGCTCATCAGCACGACATGCGCTGGTTCCGAGGAGTCTGGAACGTTGATCAGGGAGTTGACGAGAAACCAGTCCCCCGCTCCCTTCGAGCAAGGCAAAAGAGAGAGCTCGATTTGCTGTCCAACTCGGAGCGCAACCGGAACCGAGAGCTCGGTCGCTCCTGACTGGGCGGTCATCGCGGAGTTCACACCTGCGTAGGAGAAGCAAAGGCCCGGGAGCAGGTTCTTATCGAGATCACGCGCCACGAGGAGAACCACCCTGGCGGCAGCCACTGCCGGCATAGCGAACGTCAGCACCCAGCAGAGGAGGAGAAGCCGCCGGCTCTTCATCTTTCCTCTCCCGTGAACACCGTCGAGGGAATCATTGCTGGCTTAATCATACCTTGAGGAACGGGCGAGCGGCAGGGGTCGATCCCCTATGCATTAATCTGCTGAAGGGAGGGAAAGCATGGACAAGCCCCTACCCTACAACGGCAGAGTCGAGCTTAAGTTAACGCCAGAGGGTCGATCCGAAGCTCGCTTCCCAGGCGCGCGCCATCCTAGACTAGCGCCGCGCCTGGGGCGTCCAGGAGTAGGTGGCTTCCCGGTGAGCGGCGTCCCAGCAGACGACGTGGAGGTGACCTCCGGCGGCGAGGCGGCGGAGGGTGACCGGGACGGTTCGGCTGGCCCGGAGGCGGTCCAGCTTGGGGCCGTAGCGCTGGTTGATTTCCTCTGCGATGGCGGTGGGCCCGAAGACGTCTTCGGGCCGCCGCCTGCGAACGGCCTGGGCGACGAGACGGCTCAACGGACGCCGTCTGGGAAGGGCTTGTCCCAGGTGAAGCGGCGCCGTGGCGGCAAGTCCTCCACCACGAGCAGCGGACCGTCCACGCCGCTGCCCTGCAGACCGCCGAGGAGCGGGTTCACAGCGTTCCGTGCCGGACCCGCGCCCTACCCGTTCTCCGCCAAAATCTTCTTCAACAGCGCAATGTTGTCCCGGTGCCCGGTCAATCTTGCCGTGACCTTGCCGCGGATGGGGTAGCCGAGGAGGTAGAGGTCGCCCACGATGTCCAGGATCTTGTGGCGGACGAACTCGTCGGGGAAGCGGAGGTCGGTGTTGATGACCTCGTCGTCTCCCACGAGGATGAAGTTGTCGAGCCGGCCGCCGGAGCCTAAGCCTAGCTCGTTCATCATCTTCAGGTCCTTCATGAAGCCGAAGGTGCGGGCCGGGGCGATCTCCCGCTCGTAGGTGGCGAAATCGGTCAGGTGGAAGTCGTAGTACTGCTCGCCGAGCGGCGGCGGGTAGCGCAGGAGATAGGAGACCGAAAAGCCGTCCGCCGGCTCGATCGCGAGGAGCTTCTCCCCTCCCCCGCCGTTCACCTCGTAGCGGCGGTCGATCACCACCTCCCGGAGGGGCTCCGGCTGGTCTTCCAACCCCAGCTCTTCCAAAAGCCGGCAGAACTCGAGCGCCGAGCCGTCGAGGACCGGGATCTCGCCGTGCACCTTGATGAGGAGGTTTCCCACCTCGCAGGCGTGGAGGGCGGAGAGCAGGTGCTCGACGGTGCGGATGTTCTCCCCTTCGCCCGAGAGCGTCGTCGCGTAGTCGGTGTCGGCGACGGCGCCGACGTGGGCGGGGATCTCGATCCCGGTCGGGAGGGTGATGAAGTGGATGCCGCTGTCGGGGGGGAGCGGCTGGAGGGTCATGCCGGTGCGCTGCCCCGAGTGGAGGCCGAGGCCGTAGACCACCGTGCTCCGGCGGAGGGTGCGCTGGGGCCGGTCGGTCGTCTGGAGGAGGCGGAAGGCGGGGGCGGGGCTCAGCTGGCGCTCGGGCTCCAGCCGGTCCTGGGGGAGACTCGCGGGGAGCGGCTCGCCGCCTTCCCCGAGCGACCGCTTGTAGGAGAGGGCGCCGGCCGCCGCCTCGACCGCCCGGCGGTAGGAGAGCGGCTTTTCGAGGTAGTCGAAGGCTCCCATCTTGATCGCCTTGACGGCGGTCGCCGCCGTGCCGTGGCCGGACATCATGATCACCGCCGCCGTGGGATCACTCTGGCGGAGCGCCTGGAGGGTCTCCAGGCCGTCGCGGTCGGCGAGCCAGATGTCGAGGAAGACGACCGCAGGACGCCGCTCCTCATAGAGGCTCAAGGCTTCGGCGCCGCTCGTCGTGCAGAGGGTGCTGTAGCCCTCGTCCGACAGGATGCCGCCCAGGGTGGTCAAGATCCCCGGCTCGTCGTCCACGATCAGGACCAGCTCGGTGGTTTCAGGCATGCGCGCTCCTCTTCGGCTCGATCGCAGGAATGCTAGGATCGACCGCGACAACAAATCGAGGTGCCCATGATAGCGAGTCGAGAGAATCTTCGCATGGGTGTGCTCCTCGCCCTCGGGACGGCGACCCTGGCCTGCGCCAGCGCCGCCCCCCCACCGGCGAGCCCAGCCCACCCGACGTCCACCCCCAATGCCGCCAATGCCGCCGCCTCCACGAGCCCCGCCCCCCCAGCCGAACCCAAGGCCGGCGCCCTCTATCCCTCGACCTACCAGCCGATCCCGGCGCCGCCCACGCTGATCAGGAACGCCACGGTGCTGACCGCCGTCGGCGAGCGGATCGAGGCCGGCTCGGTGCTTTTGAAGGACGGTCGGATCGTCGCCGTCGGCAAGACGATCGAGGCGCCCGCCGGGGCGGTCGTCGTCGACGCCACGGGCAAGTGGGTGACGCCGGGGATCATCGACGTCCACTCGCATCTCGGGGTCTACGCCGCGCCGAGCGTCGAGGGCCTGGACGACGGCAACGAGGCGACCGACCCGGTGACGGCGGACGTCTGGGCCGAGCACTCGGTCTGGCCGCAGGACCCGCAGTTCCCCCTGGCCTTGGCCGGCGGGGTGACGACGATGCAGATCCTCCCCGGCTCGGCCAACCTGGTCGGCGGCCGCAGCGTGACGATCAAGAACGTCCCGGCGCGGACGATCCAGGGGATGAAGTTCCCCGGCGCCCCCTACGGTCTCAAGATGGCCTGCGGCGAGAACCCCAAGCGGGTCTATGGCGAGAAGGGCCGCGAGCCCTCGACGCGGATGGGCAACATCGCCGTCGACCGCCAGAGCTGGGCCAAGGCGGTCGACTACAAGCGCCAGTGGGACGGCTACCGGGAGAAGGTCAAGAAGGGCGAGAAGGTCGATCCGCCGGGCCGCGACATCAAGATGGACACCCTGATGGGGGTGTTGAACGGCGAGATCCTCATCCACAACCACTGCTACCGGGCGGACGAGATGGCGGTGATGATCGACATGGCCAAGGAGTTCGGCTACAAGATCTCCGCCTTCCACCACGCCGTCGAGTCCTACAAGATCGCCGATCTCCTCGCCAAGGAGGGGATCTGCTCGGCGATGTGGGCCGACTGGTGGGGCTTCAAGATGGAAGCGCTCGACGGCATCCGCGAGAACATCGCCCTGGTCGACAAGGCCGGCGCCTGCGCCATGCTCCACTCCGACTCCGCCGACGGCATCCAGCGGCTCAACCAGGAGGCGGCGAAGGCGATGGCGGCGGGCAACCGGGCGGGCATCCCGGTCACCCGCGAGCAGGCGATCCGCTGGCTGACGATCAATCCGGCGAAGGCGATCGGCGTCGACAAACAGACCGGCTCGCTCGAAGCGGGCAAGATGGCCGACGTCGTCGTCTGGAGCGGCGACCCGTTCAGCGTCTACAGCCGGGCGGAGAAGGTGTTCATCGACGGCGCCCTCCTCTATGACCGGGACGACCCCAAGCGACAGCCCGAGATGGATTTCTCGCTCGGCATGACCCCGGGAGGTGACCGATGAGCGGCCGCGGCAAGTGGATGCAGACGCTGGCGCTCACCGCCGGCCTGTCCGTCGCCGGCCCATTCGTCGCCACCGGGAGGCTCGCCGCCGCGCCGGTGAGCCCCACCGCGACGATCGCCGTCGTGGGCGCCACCGTGCATACGATGGGGAGCGCGGGGACGCTCCAGGATGCCACGGTGCTCATCGAGGGCGGCCGTATCCGGGCCGTGGGGAAAGGGTTGGCGATTCCCCCCGGGGCGCGGACCATCGACGCCCACGGCAAGGTGGTGACTCCCGGCCTCTTCGACTCCTTCACCCAGCTGGGAATCGTGGAGGTCAACGCCGTCGCCGGCACCCGCGACGGCGCGGAGCAGAACGACCGCATCACCGCCGCTTTCGACGTCGCCGACGCGCTCAACCCGCGCTCGATCCTCCTCCCCATCAACCGGGTGGAGGGGCTGACCCGGGCGGTGGTGGCGCCGGGCAACGGCAAGAGCCTGATCGCCGGCCGGGGCGCCGTCATCCAGCTGGGCGGAGGAGCCGACTTCCTCGTCCGCTCCCCCGTCGCGATGTTCGCCGCCCTCGGCGAGGAGGGGGCGCGCCTCGCCGGCGGCTCGCGCTCGGCCGCCATGCTCGTCCTCCGCGAGGCGCTCGACGACGCCCTCGACTACGCCGCCCACCGGGAGGCCTGGGAGCGCGCCGCCCGTAGGCCCTACACCCTCTCCCGGCTCGACCTCGAAGCGCTCCTCCCGGTCGCCCGGGGCGAGCTGCCGCTGGTGATCTTCGTCCAGCGGGCGAGCGACATCGAGGCGGCGCTCAAGCTCAGCCGGGAGCGGCATCTCAAGCTCATCCTCGCCGGCGGTGACGAGGCCTGGGTGGTGGCGGACCAGATCGCCGCCGCCAAGGTGCCGATTCTGATCAGCCCCCTCGACAACCTGCCGTCGACCTTCCAGCAGCTCGGGGCGACCCTGGAAAACGCCGCCCGTCTGCACAAGGCCGGAGTGACCTTCGCCTTCATGAGCGGCGACGCGCACAACGCCAGGAACCTCCGCCAGGCGGCGGGCAACGCCGTGGCCTACGGCCTCCCCTGGGACGAGGCGCTCCGGGCCATGACCACGAACCCGGCCCACATCTGGCATCTGGAGGACCGGCTCGGCAGTCTGGAGCCTGGCAAGGAGGCCGACCTGGTGATCTGGGACGGCGATCCGCTGGAAGTGACGAGCGCCGCCGAAAAGGTTTTCATCCGCGGCGTCGAGATGCCGACGAAGACCCGGCAGACCGAGCTTCGCGACCGCTATAGGAATCTCGGCGGGCCGCTGCCGCCGGCCTACCAGAAGCCGTAACGAGAGGAGAACGGGGCGGCCCCGGGGCCGCCCCGTCGTTTTCTCTCCCCATCCCCTTCCACCCCCCTGCCCTGTACGGCGCCCAGGCGCCGTGCTACCATCAGTCAAGATAAAGCCAAAAGATTCGGCGACGCCCTGTCGCCGTCGCAGGTGTGGGAGCCGACATGCTCTTCTGGAGGTTCATTTCTCCGCGGGCCGACCTGGGGCCGGAGCTGGCCCGGACCTACAGCCCGTTTCTCGTCGCGCTGTCCTTCTTCGTCGCCGTGCTCGCCGGTTACGCTGCCCTGGAGGTCGTCGAGCGCATGGCGAACGCGCCCTCGCCGCGCGTCCGCCGCCGCTGGCTCGCCGCCGGCGCCTTCTCGATGGGCGCGGGCGTGTGGGCCATGCACTTCATCGGCATGCTCGCCTTCTCGCTGCCGGTGCCGATCACCTACGGCCTCCCGGTGACGCTCCTCTCGGTGGCCCCCGCGCTCTTCGCGAGCGCCATGGCGCTCCACTTCATGGCTCGCACCCGGATCTCCTGGTGGCGGCTCAATGCCGGCGGTCTCCTCATGGCCCTGGGGATCGGCGGCATGCACTACACCGGCATGGAAGCGATGCGTATGGACTCCAGGATGGTCTATGAGCCCAACCTGTTCGCCCTCTCGATCGTCGTCGCCCATGTCCTCGCGACCTTCGCCCTCTACATCAAGTTCTTCCCCGGCGGCGCCACCTTCCCCCTCCGCAAAGTGGCGAGCGCCGGCGTCCTCGGCGGCGCCGTGGCCTGCATGCACTTCACTGCCATGCATGCCGCCCGCTTCTACCCCGGCGGCATGCGCATCCCGACGCCGGGATTCGAGGCACGCTGGATGGCCCTGGGCCTCGCCGGCGTCACCTCGGTGGTCTTGGCCATCGCCATCGTCTCGACGGTCGTCGACCGCCGGCTGGGCGGTCTCACCGAGTCGCTCGTCCGCAGCGAAGCGCTGTCGCGGCAGATCCTCCAAGCGGCGGGCGAGGGCATCTATGGCATGGACGCTCTGGGCCGCGCCACCTTCGTCAATCCCGCCGCCGCCCGCATGCTCGGCTTCACTCCCGAGGCTCTCATCGGCCAGATCCTGCATGGCCTCATCCACCACACCCGCGCCGACGGCTCCGACTTCCCAGTCGTCGACTGCCCCGGCTATCGGACGTTGCAGGACGGCGAGGCCCGTACGCTGCCGGAAGATCTCTTCTGGCGCGAGGACGGCTCGCCGCTGCCGGTGGCGTACACGGTGACGCCGATCCGCGAGCATGGGGCCGTCCTCGGCGCCGTGGTGACGTTCAACGACATCACGGTGCGCAAGGAGACCGAGCGCGAGCTGGTGCGGGCCAAGCAGGCCGCCGAGGCGGCGGCGCGGGCCAAGAGCGAGTTCCTGGCCAACATGAGCCACGAGATCCGCACCCCGTTAAACGGCGTCATCGGCATGACCAGTCTGCTCCTCGACACCGAGCTTTCCCGGGAGCAGCGCGAGATCGCCGAGATCGTGCGCTCCTCCGCCGACCACCTCGTCGGGGTGATCAACGACATCCTCGACTTCTCGAAGATCGAGGCCGGCGGGATGACCATCGAGCCGATCCCCTTCGACCTCGCCTCGACGGTCTCCGAGATCGCCGAGATGCTGGTGGGGAAGGCCGAGGAGAAGCACCTGGAGATCATCATCCATCTCGCGCCCGAGGTGCCGCGCCGGGTCATCGGCGACGCCGGCCGGGTCCGCCAGGTGCTCATGAACCTGGCGGGAAACTCGATCAAGTTCACCCAGTCCGGCCACGTCCTGATCGAGGTCACGGCGCTCAAGATCGCCGAGGCCAGCGCGCTCGTCCGCTTCAGCATCGAGGACACCGGGATCGGCATCGCGCCCGATCCCCTGGCGCGCGTCTTCGAGCGCTTCACCCAGGCCGACGCCTCGACCACCCGCAAGTATGGCGGCACCGGCCTCGGCCTCTCGATCTCGAAGCAACTGGTCGAGCTGATGGGCGGCGCGGTCGGCGTCAGCAGCCGGGTCGGCGAGGGCTCGACCTTCTGGTTCGACCTGCCCCTCGCGGTCGACGCCGACACTCCGCCCGCGACCTCCCCCGAGGATCTGATCGACGTCCGCGTCCTCATCGTCGACGACAACGCGGTGAACCGCCGGGTGCTCCGCGAGCAGGTCCACGGCTGGAAGATGCGCCACGGCGAGGTGGCCTCGGGCGCCGAGGCGCTCGCCGCGCTCCACGAGGCCAATCAGGCGGGCGATCCCTACCGGATGGCGATCCTCGATCACCAGATGCCGGAGATGGACGGCATCATGCTCGCCCACGCCATCCGCGCCGACCTCGGTCTGCGCGATCTCATCCTCGTCCTCCTCACCTCCTCCGGCTTGAAGCGGGAAGCCCACGGCGCGGCCGATGCGGGGTTCTTCGCCTACCTCACCAAGCCGGTGCGGCCGGCGCTCCTCCTGGACACCCTGATCACCGCCCGCGCCCAGCGCGCCAGCAAGGGAGCGTCGAGCCGTGTGGTGCGCAGAAACGTCACCACCACCGCCGTCTCGGCCGAGAGCCTCACGCCGCTTCCCTGGGCCGGAGCACGGGTGCTGATCGTCGAGGACAACCTCGTCAACCAGAAAGTCGTCATCGGCCTGCTCAAGAAGCTCGCCTGCCGCTTCGACGTGGCGGCGAGCGGCGCGGAGGCGCTCGTGAAGATCTCCGAGCTCTCCTACGACCTCGTCTTCATGGACTGCGAGATGCCCGAGATGGACGGCTACGAGGCGACGCGGCGGATCCGCAGCGGCGAGGGGACGGGCCACCACCTCCCCATCGTCGCGATGACCGCCCACGCGCTCGCCGGCGACCGCGAGAAGTGCCTGGACGCCGGCATGGACGACTACGTCACCAAGCCCCTCCACGTGGCCGCCCTCTCGAAGGCGCTCGAAACCTGGGCCGGGGTGGGCCACGACGCCTAAACTGAAGTTCTCCGGCCTTTTTTTCAGGGATCACCCTTCTCTGCCGCCTCTCGGAGGCGCAAGACCCCATCCTTATTCTGATACTTGGGGTCCCTCAGATTCTTCTTGAGCTTCTTCAACAGCTCCCGGGCGGCAAGACGGCCCGGCTCGCCTATTCGATCTCCATCCGCCCCAGCCCAAAGGTCGCGCCTTTACCGACATGGAGAATCTCGGCCGTTCGGAGGAGAGGTGCAAAGGGCTCCAGATCGCCCTCGATCTCCATCTCCCCCACAAAGCCGCCGAGCGTCATCTTTCTTCCCTGCCGATTGCTATAGCGTTCCCAGTCCCGCCAGGAAAGGCGCGACGCGGTGACGTGGACGTTGGATGCCTGTTCGAGGAGCGGCCGGAAGTTCCAGTCGATGCTGGCGGCGGCTCCGGGGAGATGGAAATGGGCCATCTCCAGGGTGCGGCGGAGCATCGCGAAGGTGAGAGCGCGAAAACCTACCGAGGGTTGCAGCTCGTCGCCACGCTTCAACCGCGTGGGCGTCAGGAAGCGCAGAACGGCCCGCCCGGGCCTGAGGCCCTCGAGGCCGTCGATCACCGGGAGGCTTGGGGTCACCGCGAAGCCTGGGGCCCTGGGGAGCGCGCGGCCTCGGGTGAGAAGGTCGCGCCAGCCTGTCCCTCCGTTGGGCACGCTCACGTGATCGAGCACGAAGGGAAAACGATCCCGACCGAGGCCACCCGCGGCCATGCGCTCGACGGCGAGGAGGGCGTAGGCCTCGAGCTCCGTGGCCTGGCCAAAGAGGAGAAGGTCGAAGTCGAGCGGATCGCCGGGCTCGAAATGGCGAGCCTCGCTCGCGGGCTCGAACACGTAGGGCCGGGGTGAGGTGGGCAGCCCCGCGAGGAACGGCGGCGGCTCGCCCTCGACGAACGTCTCGAAGAGATTCGTGTAGACGCAGGCGCGCCGCAGCCGGCAGGATTCGCAAGTCTGCCCCGGTCCCATGGCGCACACCGCCCGCCGCAGCGCGTGGCCGAAGGCGCCGCGGAGGAGGGAGCCTTTGTACACGGGGAGGAAGGCGCGCTCGCGGGCGAAGAGGGTGCAGCGGAGGCGGAGATAGGGAATGCGCGGGAGGGGATAGGGAAGGGGCACGACGCGGCGATCTCCTCGGCGGAATCCTTAAAGAGTAGTGCGTCAGAAATACGATGTCTACGAGCGGACCTCCAAGAGCCGCCAATCCCGATCTTTCCCTCGGGTCATCCTGGAGCGCAGCGAAGGATCTGGGGGGAAGGGACCTGCCCCCCGCCCAGATCCTTCGCTGCGCTCAGGATGACGGTTGTAAAAGTTGTCGCGGGGCTCAGGACCCATCTGTGTGGACCGACCCGCAATCCAACCATACGAATTAGGGCGCTTCCCACCACAGCCTTCGACGTGTTAGGGGCAACCTACCTCGCCATCAAGAAAGTCGCAATCCCACCATACGAATTAGGGCGCTTCCCACCGGTCTGACCTCTATCACCAGCCGCCGCGGAACTATTTTTGCTCAGAGTCGCAATCCCACCATACGAATTAGGGCGCTTCCCACGTCGGGAAACAAGTGACCACCCAAAGCTTCCCCGAAGAAGTCGCAATCCCACCATACGAATTAGGGCGCTTCCCACAACAGCTTCGCAGCTGGCGAAACGCCAACCCCCAAGTGCGTCGCAATCCCACCATACGAATTAGGGCGCTTCCCACTGCCGGCTTCCCAGACCCTTCCATTCAAAGAACTTAAGACCCTCTCCGCCGTTACCCCCGAAAATCGACCCTCGCAGCTCTCGATTCCCTCTCGTTTTCCACTCCTTTCCCTTGCCGGAAGTACCTAGAAACAGACTACTTCTCGGCTCCGCCGTTACCTCCTCGTCAAAATGGCACTTTCGCGCTGGCATGACTTTTTCCAGGCACAGGCATTGCTTCCTACACCACGTACACTTTCGGGTCCTCGGTCACCGTCCCCAAGCCGTGAACCTCCACCTTGGCGCGACAGTCCTGACAGAGCGAGTAGATCCGTAGGCTATCCTCGCCGGCCTCGATCCGCCGGAGGAGCCGGGTGCGGAGCCGCTCCAGTTGCCGGGCGTCCAGGAGGCATTCAAAGACCGAGTACTGTACGCGCCGGCCGAAATTCTCGAGCTCCTTGGCCAAGCGGGTCCTCCGCCGATCGTTCGCCACATCATAGGAGATGACGATCAGCACGGCAAACGGAAGCTCCGGTAGACCTCGCCCTGGACCAGCGCCAGCCGCTCTCTTGAGGTGATCGAACGGCAAATAGATCGAGTCCTTTGGTCAGTTCCAGGCGTCTACCATGGGCGACATCTGGACAAACGAGCCCGATTTTTCCCTGGGAGCGCTGGCGTCCCGCCGGCCGGCGGTATACCGCCGGTATACCGATGCCGGCGGGACGCCAGCGCTCCCAGGGAAACAAACTCGTCTCAAACTCGTCGGTTGAGGTCGGAGACCTCCCTAAGGCCTCGGCGGCTGACTCGGCGCTCTTCGCGAGCACGAGAACGTCGTCGGCATAGCGCACCGCGGTCTGCCCCAGCTCGGCCAGATTTTCGTCCAGCTCGTCGAGGAAAAGATTAGCGAGCATTGGCGAGACGACCGAGCCCTGCGGGACTCCCCGGGAGAGCGGGAACACCCGTTCTCCATCGTAGATCTCCACCCTCACCCAGCTTTCGAAGAGATCGACGATCGGAGGATCGAGCGGCAGGCGTCCGAGCCGGGCGAAGAGCCGTTCGTGCGGCAGGTTGTCGAAAAAACCGTCGACGTCGGCTTCGACCAGGAAACGATAGCCCTGGTCGCGCAGCTCGCGGACGCGGTGAATGGCGCTCCGCACGGAACGGCCGCGCCGGAAGGCGTAGCTCGAATCCTCGAATTCGGCCTCAAACAGATCCTGGGTGACGAGGAGCGCCGCCGTCTGGGCCACCCGGTCGCGCACGGTCGGCACGCATAGCTGCCGCAGGCCTACGCCGCTGCGCTTGCGGACGGTGAAGCGGAGCAACGGGAACGGCCGGTAGCGGCGCCGGAGGAGTCGATCCTCCAACCGCCCCAGCTCGGTCTCCAGGTCCGCCGCGAAATCGTGCACCGACATGCCGTCCGCCCCCGGGCAGCCGGCGCGGTCCCGCACGCGCTCGAAGGCCTGACGGAGGGTTTGGCGGGAGGTGAGTTGGTTGAACATGGGGAACGGGTAGGTGCCCAGCGGCACGCCGTTCCACTATTTTACACCGAATCGCGGAAGAAAAGATGCTCGACTCAGCCGCTGTGAAAAAATCGGTTCGGCGCCCAACAGCGGCCTTCGTAGAGACGCCCAGCCGCTACCTCGGAATCCCCGGAACCCTTACCACCAGGGCGTCTCCGCAGGCCGCAAATGCCTGCTTCTGGAGGCGTTGGAGACGCGCTGGCGTTCGTGGTCAAGGAAAGGACCGTGGTAGCGGCTGCGCGTCTCTACCCCGCTCGATCCTCGGCAGGGCGATTTTTTCACAGCCTCTCAGCCGAGCCTACCGCCGAGGAGACAGATCAATATGCGGAAGTCGCAATCCCACCTTACGAATTAGGGCGCTTCCCACTCGGAGGGAAACGGCAACAAACGCCAAACGGTAGAAGTCGCAATCCCACCATATGAATTAGGGCGCTTCCCACGTCCCACAACCTCAGCACCTTGAATAACTGACGCGCCGAGAGAAGTCGCAATCCCACCATACGAATTAGGGCGCTTCCCACCGCGAACGAAAGCGACCAGACCATCACCGTGCGGGTGAAGTCGCAATCCCACCATACGAATTAGGGCGCTTCCCACGGCAGAGATCGGGGACACCGCGAAGGCCATGAACCTCCTAGTCGCAATCCCACCATACGAATTAGGGCGCTTCCCACACGACGAACGGCATGGGGAACACCCCCGCACCGGTCGGCAACGTCTGTCGCAATCCCACCATACGAATTAGGGCGCTTCCCACCCGATCTCATCGAGCCGAAACATGCCCCGAACGGCTGGAAGAAGTCGCAATCCCACCATACGAATTAGGGCGCTTCCCACTTGGACGTCACGGCGTTGTATTGGGACTATAACAGAAGTCGCAATCCCACCATACGAATTAGGGCGCTTCCCACGGAGGCTTGCCGAGGAGTGGCTCTGGTACATGGACCATGGAGAAGTCGCAATCCCACCATACGAATTAGGGCGCTTCCCACGCTTACTACCGCAATCACCGTCGCTGCCCTTACCTTCCCTGTCGCAATCCCACCATACGAATTAGGGCGCTTCCCACTCTGGGGGATTCTGCTCGCGGGATTCAACAAGAAAGGTCGCAATCCCACCATACGAATTAGGGCGCTTCCCACTGCCGGCTTCCCAGACCCTTCCATTCAAAGAACTTAAGACCCCTTCCGCCGTTACCCCCCGAAATCGACCTCCGCAGCTCGCGGTTTTCTCTCGTTTTCGCCTCCTTGCGCAGGCCGGAAGTATCTCTGGTGAAAAGACTTCCCGGCTCCGCCGTTACCTCCCCGTCAAAATGGCACTTTGGCGCTGGCATGACTTTTTCCAGGCACAGGCATTGCTTCCTGAAATCTCGCGTAGTCTACCTCAGAACCACCCTGCTCTTCACGAGTCATCCTTCTCTGCCGCCTCGCGGAGGCGCAAGACCCAATCCGTGTTCTGATACTTGTGGTCCCTCAGATTCTTCTTGAGCTTCTTCAACAGCTCCCGGGCAGCGAGTCGGCGAGGCTCGCCGCTCAGCTCCTGGAGCATTCTGGGTACCTGAGTCTTGGCCTCGCCCATGCCGATCCACCGCACCCAGACCTTCCAGTCGACCGGCGCCGGCGGGGCAACGGTCTTCTCCACTCCTGGTCTCGCGGCAGTCACCGCCGCCGCTGAGCCTGTGGCCGCGACGGTCGTACTCCCGGCAGCGCCCTCGACGGTGAAATAGCCATACCCTGCCGCGGTCTTCCCTCCCGCACCATACTCCTCCAAGCCTTTCCGGAGCCAGTCACAGATCTGCTTGCGAGCGTCCTCATGGGAGAGCCCGCGGAGCCGCACCAGCCGGAACGGAAAGGCGAAACGGGCCCCCGGCTTCACCGCCAGGAAATAGACCGGTCGGGGGTTCTGATCGTCCGAAGGCGGGTGGGCCCCGGCATTGTCGTAGTACTCGGGGTAGTGCGGGTTGAGCAGATCGAGCTGGAGCAACCCCTCCTGCCCCGGCGCGGGCACCGCGTCGTAGAAGGTCACCCGGCCGCCCGCGTGCAGTTCGAGGAGGTTGCGCACCCGGCCGGCCTCCTTCTCCGAAAGATCTTTCCTTTTCTCCCACCAGGCTTTAAGAACCGCGCGGGGGGGCAGCGGCGGCCGCGCCCGATCGAGCGGTTCGATGGAGAGGCTGCCGAGGAGAGCCTGGACTCGCTCGCACTCGTCGAGGAAGGCCGACCGGGCCGCCGCTGCGGGCAGCTCGGCGGCTTCCGGTCGTTCCGCCCAGGCTTCCCTCTCCCCTTCGAGGAGCCCCATCTCCGCCACGTGGCGGACCAGGCCCCGCACGGAGGAGCCGGGGAGATAGGGAAAGCCATAGAGCGGATGGAGGGTGAGGCCCGACTCCAGGGCCGGATTGGTGGCGAAGCCCATCACCAGCCGCCAGACCGTCGCCCCCTCCACGAGCTTCCCGTCGCGCTCGACGCCCAGTCCGCGCAGCGCCGTGAGGTAGCGGTCGTGCCAGGCCCGATAGACCGCGGCCCGGCCGCCCCCGGTCAGCTCGTTGACCGCGTGGGCCACCTGCTCCAGGAAGGGCAGGCGCGACTCCTTGGTCTCGAACTTCACCCAGTCGTCATAGGCGTGCCACTTGTGGTAGAGGAGGGTGGGCGACACGCTCGGCGTCGCCGCGACCGGCAGGCCCCCGGGGCGGGTGATCGAGGTCACGAGCGCGCCTCCTCCGGCGCGGCAGCCGGAGCGGCGGGAGCGCCGGTATCGCAGAGCGCCTCCGCGGCGCGCTTCAGCCAGACCGAGTAGACGATCGCTTCGTGGGTGAGCTGGCGCAGCCGGCGGCTGGAGAGCCCGGGCCGGACCCAGACGCGGGTGAAGACGTCGGTGGGAGCCCCCTCCGCCGGGACGTCGAGACCCGCGCGGCGAAAATGCGCGAGCAAGGCCTCGGCCGCCCGCCCCTCCACTTTCTTCTTGGAAAGCAGGTACGCCCAGGTGGCGAGCAACCCGTTCGTCTGGAGCATCGCGGGGAGTTTCCTCGCGATCCCCAGAAACTTTTCTTGCTCCTCTCCCTTCGCCAGCCCCTGCACGAAAGAAAAGGCGTCGTCGGCCCGCACCTGGTCAAGGTTCATGGTGCGGTCTCCCGGGGCGGTTCCACCCACGCCAGGCGGGTGACGCCCAGGCCGGTCGACTCGTCACCGCCCAGGTGGAGATAGCCGGTCGGCATCGCTTCGTCGACGAGAGCACGGAAGCTCGCGAGAACCGCGGCCGGCCCGCGCGCCGCGCTCCCCTCCGCCGCCGGCCGGCGCTCCCGGGTGGCACCGAAGAAACCGTAGAAGACCGCCTCCGGCGGCACCGCCTCGACCGAGAACAGGCCGCCCTCCTCGACCGTCTTCGCCGAGGTCAGGCGGTTGTGCTGGAGGAGGACGGTCGCGTGCTGCACGAAATAATGGAACGTCGCATTGGAGACCAGCACGATCCGCCCGCCGAGCTCCGGCTGCCCCACGGCCGCCCCCACCTCCGCCGCCCAGCGCGAAAGCCGCCCCCACGTCTCCCCGGCCGCCGGGGAGGGCTCGACCGTAAACGAGAGCTCCTCCAGGTAGAACGGCGAGTGGAGACCCGTCGAAGCCACGGCCTGCTCGTCGCCCGGCTCGCTGCCGGCCTCCACGTCCCAGCGGCGGCTCTCCACGGCCGGAAGAAAAGCGCCGACGTCGCGCCGAAACCGGGCGAGGACGGCCGGACAGGTGATCCAGAGAAACAGTTGCTGATCGGAGCGGACGGGGAAGAGCAGGAGACGGGCGTCGTGGACGGCGACGCACCCCGCATAGCGCTCCTCCCCCTCGTCCTCCGCGCTCGCGGCAGGGCCGAAAAGGGAATCCGTCTCGCGGCGCTGCGCCGGAGGCTTCTCCGCACCGGCCGCCTCGGCGGCGTCCCCGCCCGGGCGCGCCTCGCGCTCGTGCTCCTCGCAGAGCGCCCGCACGCTGCCGCGGATGCCCGAGCCGGGAAGGAAGGGATATCCCGTCGTCCGCTCCCGGATGACCGGCAGGTCGACGACCCCCACGTCCTGCCCGCAACCGACGTGGAGCGGAGTGATGGGTTGATAGAAGAGGAGGGCGAAGTGATAGTTCATGATCTCTCCGGAAAGCTACGGGAGGCCGACGGGTCTCCAATCGGGGGAATCGAAAAACTCGAGAACTGCGTCATAGCCTGGGAAGGGCTGGGTGAGAGGCATGCCTTTCGCCCCGATTTCAACCTTCGGATCGCCGAAGAACTTGGATTCGAGAAAGAGGGCGATGCCGAGATGGAGGTCTTTCCCGAGCCGGTGAACCTTGAGGAACAGTGGTGAGGCGCGGCGGAGCACATCGTCTTTCTGCCCCGGGACTCGCCCGATGTACTCGATGTTCCAGTCCTTGCTCTTGCTCTTGGGAGAGTAGGGCATGCCGAATGCCAGCCGGGCCGGGACTGCCCGGACTCCAAGCCCGGGGTTTTGCGCATCGGCGAGCTCCAGGTCGTGGTCGGCGACAGTAACTTTAGAGCGATCGTCGCTTATCCAGGCGCGGACGCGCTTGAAATGCTCATGGAATTTCAAGAGGACCGACTCGTAGCTCCCGGAAAGCGGTTTCGTCACGTAGATTCTGGACTGCGGACCAAGCGCGGAGAATTGCGGAAGTTGTCCTACGGTCGGCGGCGGGAAGGAGGTTTCGCCAAGCGCACTCTGAAGGAGCCTTCTCACCCAGTCCTCCGTGCCGGTGCTCGGCGGCGCCTCCAGATCCGCGACCCCAACCTCGACCGAGCCCCAACCTCGCCGCGAACGGGAGCCCAGGCCGCCGAACAGATGGAGCAGGACCAAGGCGCGCCGGAGCTCTTTCCGTTGGAGGGGCGTGCCTTCCGCGCGGAAAGAGAACCGGGAGGGTTCGCCCTCGATCAGAACCGCGTCGCGGCACTGGTTCTTGTTGTAGGTGCTGGCAAGGGGCTCACCGTCCCGCCAACGCGGGTGCGGAATCGTGATGGGTTGGAGGGGGCCATAGCCGAGATACACAAAGGAGTGCCGTGGATGGCCACCGAAGCGCAGCTCACCGCTCTTGAAGTGAGGAGCGCCCAAGGGACGGAGGCGTATGCCCTGCCCCGACCGGGCCGAACCGAAAACAGCCTCCTGCCGCTCGAAAACCTGGGACGGCGAGACCTGCCCGTGCAGGGCGCGGTACCAGAACTCGAGCACACCGCGCAGGCTGGGAATCCGCACCCCGAGAGGGTCAACGGGATAGTAGGGAGGCTCGGCGGATTCCTCTGTCGGTGGCCCAACCCGATTCTTCTTCATGTGCCGCACGAGTTTCACGCCGTCTGGCATCGCGCCCAGAAAGGCTGGGGAGACAAAGCGCAGCTCAAAGTCCAGATGTGCCATGTCCCGACCTCACAAAGGCTCCGTCAAAGGTTTTTCATCCCACGCGAGTTGCAGGATCACCCCCAGGTTCAGGGCGATCGCGGCGAGAAGGGCGAGGTGGTGGAAGGCAGCGCCTGGATGGGGAAACTCCCCGGTCCCCGAAGAGTAGAGGAAGGACGGAGAGAACAGCACGGGCGCCGCGAGAAGCAGGCCGGCGCTCGAATAGCCGATCGCGAGCACCAGGAGGTTCAAGGCGCGCCAGAAGAGGACACCCAGCCGCGGCGCGGGATAGACCCTGCGGTAGATATGCAGCACGATGAAGAGCTGGGCGCCGCCGAGGAGCAGGAGCAGAGCCCAGGGCCAATGCGCGTCGACCCATAAGGAATGCCGGAGCGCCCAGACGCTCTGGGGAGTGCTGACGAAAAACACATAGCCGAATCCGACGGTCGCGGCGAGCCGGGGAATCAGGGACTGCACGAAGGCGTGAGAGGGCAGACCCGAAATCCATCCGAGAAGAGGCAGGGTAGCAAGGAGCAGCAGAACGGCGCAGAGCGAAGCCGTGTAGTTGAACCCATACAAGTGAAAGCAGCTCGCCTCGGCGACGAGTGCCAACACCGCAAGGCACCACGGAAGAGCCCGTGCCAGCCTGGCTTCAGGGAAGACACGGCAGGCCGCGCCGAGATCGAACCGGCTCAAGAACCAACCAAAGAAATGGCGACCGTAGTATTCACGGGAGCCAAAGCGTTCCTTGAGAAAACCCAGGAGGTCGTGATTCTTGCCGTCGGCGTCGACGATCGAGCGCCAGAGCTCCAACACATAGCTGTCACGATCCTGGAACGGCTGGCCGGCCAGGTACTGCCAGTGCATCCGTGGCTTCGCTTCATTGCTCTGCGCCCAATGAAGCCAGGCGTCGAGCAGGAGAAAGCGCTTGTCTGAGGCGAGGTTCGGTGGAAAGATCCCGTTCTTGACATTCTGAGCCAGAATGGGAAGGTTTGCCAAGGGGCAGGAATCAGGAAGCAGAGCCCCTGGGGATGCTGCACCTGTGGGTATCGGATCGCTCATGGTCTTACCCAAAGGCCGACCTTGCGGCCCATCTCTGCCCAGATGCCCTCGTCCTCCTCCCCAGCGCCCTGCAAGGTCAGCAAGAGCTCGCCTTCCTCGTGGATGTAAGCCATGCGGAACCGGGAGTCCTGAAGCAGCGGAGCGAGGAAGATCCCATAGATCTTGTAGCCGCCGGAGAGGAGGATGTCCACCTGTTGGTGAGCCGCGCTCGCCTGGCGGAGCGTTTCCGCAAGGAGCCTCAAACCACTGGTATTCGAGTCCGCCAGGAGATCGTCCTTCCGGTGGCTGGAAAGACCCGGGATCAGGCACTCCTCCGCTTTCTCTTCTTTCGCGATCTCGTTGACATAGCGAGCCAGGTGAACGGCGGCGACCTGCGTGAGGCTCCGTTTCTCGTCATACCGCTTGGGATCACAAACGAAATGGATCGCTTCGTAGGAGCAGAGGAAATCGCCCAACCGCTCATTCCCCCCGTTTTCCCTGTCCGCGAGCTTGAGGATCGTCGCCAATTCGGCGCTGTAGCGCACGAAAGTATGGGGCTCGGGCTCTCCTGCCAAGAGGCGTTTCGGGAGGCGGCTGGCCCAGGTACGAGCGTTTTCCAGGTCGAGCCGATTCTTGAGCCCATCCATGATGCAGGCCGCGTCTCGGGTCGACTTTCGCCGTTCGGGATTCTGGAGCAGCTCGTCGTCCTTCGTCCATCCCTCGTAGGGAGCCACCTCGACCCGCATCCCCTCGACCCACTCCCACGTCGCCGAGTGGAAGAGCGACGTGCCGACCGTCACGAACATCACCTTGCTCATACCCCGGCTCCTTCCTCATCTTCCACCTCGTCGAGACCGAGCTCCGCGAAGCGGCGGAGCCAGCGCCAGCGGGCGAGGAGGAGGTCGCGCCGCGCCTCGATCGCCCCGGGGGAGAAGGGGGCGGTCCCCAGCCAGCCGAGGAGGGGCTCGCTCGGGCCGGCGAGCGGCTCGGGCTCGTCGGCGGCGAGGAGGAGCGTGCGGAGGAGCCAGCGATGGGCGCGCGCCTCCAGCTTGGGCTCGGAATGGCCCGGCCGGGCCTTGGCGAGCTCGAAGGACAGCGCCGCCGGCAGTCCCGCCCCTTGCGCCCGCGAGCCGAAATGGTCGATCGCCGAGTGGACCGCGGCCTTGAGCTTCGCCGGCTCCTCGCTGTCGTGGAGCCGGCGGATCGCCGCGTGCATGGCGAGGAGAATCCTGCCCTCGTCCGGAGGGACTCGCCGGCTCCGGCCCGCGGCGGCGGTGGGGCCGGCAGCGGGGGCCGCGAGGGGTCCGCTCGGATCGAGGAGGCTCGGGCGGAGCCAGCCGAAGCCCAGGCCCTCCCAGGCGCCGACCTGGAGGAGGCGCTCGCGGATGGCTCCCTCCTCGGCGCCTTCCTGGCAGCTCACGAGGGAGAGGAAGATCGCGCCCGGCGGGATCAGCTCGACGGCGCGCAGAGTGCCCGCGGTCACCACCCCGGACCCGGCGTCGAGAGCGGTGAGCACCCGGCGTTCCGCCGCGAGCCGCCAGAGAAAACCGGCGCGCTCGCTCGCGGCGACCACCAGAGGGGCCGTGGCGGGGAGCGAGGGGCCGGCCAGGCGCCGGAGCTGGGCCACCAGGACGGGGCCGTCCCGGTGGACCGAGCCGCCGGTCAGGGGGACGAGGTCGGCGGCGGCCGCGAGCGCGGGCAAAGCGGGCCAGGCGAAGGCTTGGCGCCCGCCGCGCGAGCCCTCCACCCAGCGCAGGACGGCGAGGGCCGGGGCGGCCGAGGCCGGCGCCTCCCCGCCCGTCGCGAAACGCAGAAAGCGGGCGACCGAGAGGGCCGGGAAGATCCAGGCCGGCTCGCTCTCCGCCCCCGGGAAGGGAAAGCAGAGCAGCTCGCCGTTGCCGAACACCAGGGGACCGGGCCGGCCGCTCCGCCCGCGCCGGTCGGGCGAGCCGAAGAGCCGCTCCCGCTCCCAAGCCTTCTCCCCTGCCTGCGGGGCGTCGACCGGGACATTGCCGTAGCTCCCGGCGAGGACCCCCTTGAGGGCCGAGTCGGGCAGGTAGGGCAGCCCGAAGCGGGACTCCTTCTGGGTCGGCCGATCGAGCGCGGCCTCCCCTTCCGCCGCGCCCAGGTGGGCCGGGGACAGGACCTCCAGACGGAGGAGCTGCTCGCCCGCTTGAAGCTTCATCGCCAGACTCCCAGGAGGACCCGGCCGAACCCGGCGTGCCGGTAGGGGCCGGCGACCGAGCTCAGCCAATACTTCTCCAGAAAGGCCGGGCGCGCGTCCGGTCCCTGGCTCTCCTCCCAAGTGAAGAAGAAGACCGAGCCGGCAGGGATCAGGGTGAGGATCGGCCTTGGCCCTTCCGCCGCCGCATCCCAGCCGCTCACCGGGAAGGGCCGGCCGAGGGCGGCCGCTATCGGCTCCCTCCCCGCGAGGGAGACCGGCCGCGCCGCCAAGGTGGGCGTGAGGAGGTAGGCGAGCCAGCCCGCGCTCTCGGGGGCGGCGGCGGCGACGGCCTTATGAAGCTCCGGCAGGGGCCGCTCCCCGACCGGCGTGAAGGCGAGCTCCGCCCGCCGGCGGTCTCCGCCGAGAAAGCCGGTGCCGTCGAAGCTCGCGGGAGCCCCGGCGGGGAGCTGGAGCACCCGGTACCAGGCGAGAAAGCGCGTCGTCTCGTAGCCGGTCGCCCCGGGACCGAGGCCGCCCGCGAACCGGCGGTAGGGGCGGGAGAAGAGCCGGCCCTCGGCCGCGGTGTTCGAGTCGTTGTCCATGGCGAGGCCGGGGCGGACCTCCGGCCGGTAGAGCGCCTGCGGCGCGCGGAGAGACGGCCGGAGATCGCGGGTCCGCGGCTCGATCCCGGCGGTGAGGATCTCCTCCAGGAGATCGTGCTCGACCAAAAGCGGGCTCTCGATCTCGTCCGCCGGCGGCAGGTCGGGAGGATCGGCCGCGGTCAACCGGCGGGGGAACGCCAGGGACGAGGGGAACGCATCCGCCTCCGCCGCCGGCCGGAGCGGGGGGAGGGCGAAGACGCTCTCTCCCACCTCCTCCAGGCGGCAGTGGAGGGGCCGCGGGAACCACCGCTTCCCCGCCGGGTCGGCGAGGGTCCAGCCGAGGAGCTCGGCACCGGCCGGCGCCTCGTCGCCCAGCCCGGCACGAAAGCCGCCGAGAACCGGCGCCGCCGGACCCCAGCCGGCCTTGCCGCCGGCGCCGAGCGCCTGGGCGATGCGGGCGCCGATCGCGCCGTAGAGGGTGGCCGGGGAGGGATCCTGGTCGGCGAGAGCGTGGTCGACGCCCGCCCGCGCCGAGCGGTTGTCGCCGAAGAGCAGGGGATCGAGCGGCGCCAGCCGCACCTCGAGGTCGACCGGGCTCACTCGTCGTCCCTCCCGGCCGCGACGCCTCCCTGGCGGGCGAGAAAGCCGATGAGGTGAAACTGCTCGGGCCGCGGCCGCCGCTCGCCCGGCCCGCCGCTGCCGCCATCCCCCTGCCACCACTCGGCGGGCCGCAGGGTCTCCCAGGCCTCCTGGCGGACCCGGCGGCGGATCTCGGCGGTCGCGCCCTCGGCCCGGAAGCGCCGGAAGAAGAGGCGCCGCACCTCGTCTTTCACCGGCGAGAGATCGGCCTCTTCCCAGAGGGAGGGCGGCAGGGTGCCGAGGAAGGTCTCGACGTCATAGGCCCAACCGCTCGCGAGCTGGCCAGCGCGCACCCAGCCCACGGCGCGCCCCACCCCCTCCCACGGAGCCCCCCAGGGATCGGCGATCGACCAACGGCTCCCCGAGGCGGTCTGGACGGCGACCCCCAGGGCATTCTTCCCGGGGAGCCGCTTGGCGGCGGCGAGCGTCTCGTGGACGGCGCGCAGGGCGCCGGCCATGGGTTGGGAGTATTCAAAAAAGGCGATCCCCAAGGAGAGCGTGAGAGCGGGCTCCGCCGTGGCAAACGTCTCGAGGAAGGCCTGGCGGAGGGCGAACGCGAGGTCGAGCGCTCGGCCGGCCGGAGCCATCGCGAGGCCCTCGTCCCCGGCGAGATAGAAGGGCTCCGCCCCGTGCTCCCCCAGGAGCCGCTTGGCCGTGGTGGCGAAGCGCTGCATCCGCGACGGGATCTCCTCGGGAGCCTGGCGGACGTGGCGGCCCATGTCGTCGCCGTCGAAGGCGAGGAGGGCGAGATAGGCCGGGGGCCGCCGGGGGAGGGGCGCCAGGCGCTTTTCGCCGCGCCTTTCGCTCCGCTCGCGGTTCCATTCGATGATCCGCCGGTCGATCCCCTCGCGGGCCGTCGCGGCCGCGGCGTCTCCCTGGGTCCGCAGCGCGTTTCCGCCGGCGAAGAGGGCGCGGGCGAGGTCGAGCCGGCCGGTTTCGGTGGCGCGGAGCTCGGCGAGGAGGGCGCGGAGCCGCGGATCGGTCTCGGCCTCTTCGATCCAAGGCTTGGCGGCCATCTCGCCGGTCGAGGGGAAGCCGGCGCGGAATTCTGTTGCGTAACCCGCCAGGCGCCGGGTGAGGCAGACGTAGCAGAGCCGCTCGCCGGGGTCGAAACGAACGCCCCGCTGGACCGCGGGCTCCTCGCCGAGCGCCTGGTGCCAGTCGAGCCACCCGGCGAAAGAGGAGGTGGGACCGATCGCCTCGCGTTGCCCGCACTGGTTGCACTTGCCGATCGCTTGCCCGAACGGCCAGGGCCGGAGAGGGCGGGAGCGCTTGACCTCGGAGTAGAGCCGGTCGACGTCGGCGAGGTTCCGCCGCAGATCCTCCGGGGGAAAGGCGGCCGGCCGGGCCACCCAGACGAGGCTGACGGGGCAGTCTTCCGCGGTCGCCAGGGCGGTGCGGTAGCTCTCCAGCTCGGACAGGTTCTGCCAGAAACGCTTTCCCAGCGCGTGGTCGTCTGCGCCGGAAAGGTACTTCGCTTTGAGCTCACGCCAGGCGACCTGGACGACTTCCCGCTCCAGCCGCCCGAAGACCTCCTGGATGCGGGCCTCGTCCGGGGCTTGGCAGTAGCCCGAGGCGCGGTTCGGAATCCCATAGTCGCGCCCGAGGGCGGTCGCGAAATCTTTGGCCAGGGCGGTGAGAGAGTCGGGGGATTCGGCGGGGAGACGGATGTCGGCTCCCTGGAGGTGTTCCCGCAGGTGGACGAGGACCCCCGCCATGAGATGGCAGAGGAGCACCGACCCCGCGCGGAGGTCGCGGGAGCGACGAGCCTTTTCGATCCATTCCTGGACCGGAATGAGTCCCAGCGAGAAGACGTAGGTCGTCATCGGCCTCCGGCGTACGCGGTTGCCCTCCGAGGCTTGGGACCCCGGGGTCCCGAGCTGGAGGCGCCTGCTGGATGGAGCCCGACAACTCTATAGCACTTCTTGAGATGCCAACAAGAGGGCCGTGCCGGGCAGGCAGGGCGGGGGCGCCGCTACCTCTGTAGACACGGCTGGCGGAGGAAAGGGTGGGCCGGAGGACCGCTTCCTGGGACTTTTCCCTGGGGACGCCGGCGTCCCCGCCGGCCGGCGGTATACCGCCGGTATACCGATGCCGGCGGGACGCCGGCGCTCCCAGGGAAGGCATGCAATCCCGCCGTACGAATTAGGGCGGCTCCGACCAAGATGAAGATCGACGATCACGTGCAGGGCTGAAGGTCGCAATCCCACCATACGAATTAGGGCGTCTCCGACAACCTGCCTTGACGTGATGGGCTGCGCCTATCTCGTCATCAAGTCGCAATCCCACCATACGAATTAGGGCGGCTCCGACGCGTCAACGGGGCCAACATCATCGAGACTCTGCCCAACTTGTCGCAATCCCACCATACGAATTAGGGCGTCTCCGACGGTCCGGCTACTGGTGGTTCATGCTCATGAACGTGGCGACAGAAGTCGCAATCCCACCATACGAATTAGGGCGTCTCCGACAGTGAAAGGGAAAACCAAAGCAGAAGTAAGTAACATCCTAGAGAAGTCGCAATCCCACCATACGAATTAGGGCGTCTCCGACGGAGGACAAGATGCATCGAGTGCCATACCTCATCGCGGTTTTAGAAAGTCGCAATCCCACCATACGAATTAGGGCGTCTCCGACTCTGCAGGTTTTCTCATCCGAAACAGACATGCCAGAAGTCGCAATCCCACCATACGAATTAGGGCGTCTCCGACAGTCACCTCTCCAAGCTCTTCCCTTCCAGGCACTTAGGAACCCTTCCGCCGTTACCCCCGAAAACCGACTCCGGCAGCCTCCGGTTTTTCTCCGTTTCGGCCTTCTCGGCCCTGCCACAAGTGTCTCCAAACAAGCCACTTCCCCGCTCCGCCGTTACCCCCTCGTAAAAATGGCACTTTCTCCGTGGCATGACTTTTTCCTCGTACGCTTCTTGCATCCTCCACGAATCCGTTGTCAAAGAGCACCGAGCCGTGCAGCGCAGGCATTCTACATCTCGAAGCTTTCCTTCCGCGCCACCCGCCGACTCTTTACGCCCAATTCATGCTACACTCCATCCATCGGGAGGATCGCCCTCCCGCCCATCCCAAGCGGGACCGGCAGAGTTACGAGCTCCACCGGCCCCTAGCGACGCAAGGAGGTTAGTCCATGCGCCACCGTAGCGAGTCTACCAGCCCCAACCCTCCGTCCCTCTCCTCCCTCCCGCCCCTCCCCCCTCTCAATAACGTCTTCTCCCCCGTCTACCTCGCTCGCCTGCGCGAACGGGACGAGGTGCTGACCGCCGGCGAGGCCGAGTACGCCGGACCGTGGAAGTGCGAGCCCGTTCCCGACAAGCCCGGGGCGGTCGCCGTGCTCCGCGCCTGGGAGAGCCTCGACCGCGGCGACGCTCCCGAGGCGATCGTCTGGCATGCGGAGACCGCGCTCCTCCTGGCGGCGATCCTGCCGCTCGTCTCCCGTGAGACGCTGTTCCACCTCTCCGACGAGGAGGAGGCCGACGGCTTCCCGATCACCGCCGTCTACGGCGAGCAGGGGCCGCAGGTCGCCGGCTGGCTGCGGCGCTTCGAGCCGGGCCTGGTCGGCGCGCTCCACCTGGCCGAGGCGCTGGCCCGGAACCCGCCGGCTTTAGCCGCCGTCCTCCAGGCTTCCGGCGGCGGGGCCACGGAAGAGCGGGCAGGGCGGGGGCGCCGCTACCTCTGTAGACACGGCTGGCGGAGGAAAGGGCGGGGCGGAGGACAACTTTTTCCCTGGGACCGCTAGCGTCCTCGCCGGCCGGCGGTATACCAATGCCAGCGGGACGCCGGCGGTCCCAGGGAAGGCGCGCAATCCCACCGTACGAATTAGGGCGTCTCCCGACGTGGACTCCAACGTTCGCGGCTACGTCCAGGGCATCATGTCCGTCGCAATCCCACCATACGAATTAGGGAGTCCCCGCCCGGTGATGAACCTCATCACGCAGGCCGCGAGCAAGTCCGGGGAGTCGCAATCCCACCATACGAATTAGGGCGTCTCCGACAGACCAACAAGACTTGGTCCAAGGAGATGTTCCGGGAGTGGCAGTCGCAATCCCACCATACGGATTAGGGCGTCTCCGACTCGTGGTTCTTGATCACGATCTCGGGATGGGTCTAGTGAGAGTCGCAATCCCACCATACAAATTAGGGCGTCTCCGACCGCACTGCTGATCGCGCTCGTGATCTGGCCACTCAACTTCGTCGCAATCCCACCATACGAATTAGGGCGCCTCCGACGTCATCATTGGCGTGGATCCCTTTCTGCATCCAACCTCTTCAGAAGTCGCAATCCCACCATACGAATTAGGGCGTCTCCGACCATGCCCCAATCAATGTTTGACGCTTGGGGCCAACTGTAACGAAAGTCGCAATCCCACCATACGAATTAGGGCGTCTCCGACCAGGTCACCCTGACGATTTCTGCTCTTGCCGGAGGCGACAAAGAAAGTCGCAATCCCACCATACGAATTAGGGCGTCTCCGACAGTCACCTCTCCAAGCTCTTCCCTTCCAGGCACTTAGGAACCCTTCCGCCGTTACCCCCCAAAACCGACCCTGGCAGCACCCGATTTTCCTCCGTTTCGCTCTCCTTAGCCTTGCCACAAGTTCCTACAAACAAACCACTTCCCCGCTCCGCCGTTACCCCCTCGTAAAAATGGCACTTTCTCCGTGGCATGACTTTTTCCTCGTACGCTTCTTGCATCCTCCGCGAATCCGTTGTCAAAGAGCACCGAGCCGTGCAGCGCAGGCATTCTACATCTCGAAGCTTTCCTTCCGCGCCACCCGCCGACTCTTTACGCCCAATTCATGCTACACTCCATCCATCGGGAGGATCGCCCTCCCGCCCATCCCAAGCGGGACCGGCAGAGTTACGAGCTCCACCGGCCCCTAGCGACGCAAGGAGGTTAGTCCATGCGCCACCGTAGCGAGTCTACCAGCCCCAACCCTCCGTCCCTCTCCTCCCTCCCGCCACTCGACAACGTCTTCTCCCCCGCCTACCTCGCTCGCCTGCGCGAACGGGACGAGGTGCTGACCGCCGGCGAGGCCGAGTACGCCGGGCCGTGGAAGTGCGAGCCCGTTCCCGACAAGCCCGGGGCGGTCGCCGTGCTCCGCGCCTGGGAGAGCCTCGACCGCGGCGACGCTCCCGAGGCGATCGTCTGGCATGCGGAGACCGCGCTCCTCCTGGCGGCGATCCTGCCGCTCGCCTCCCGCGAGGCGCTGTTCCACCTCTCCGACGAGGAGGAGGCCGACGGCTTCCCGATCACCGCCGTCTGCGGCGAGCAGGGGCCGCAGGTCGCCGGCTGGCTGCGGCGCTTCGAGCCGGGCCTGGTCGGCGCGCTCCACCTGGCCGAGGCGCTGGCCCGGAACCCGCCAGCCCTCGCCGCCGTCCTCCAGGCTTCCGGCGGCGGGGCCACGGAGCAGGTGGGGTGCATTCTCGCGCGCGGCGAAGAGAGGTAGGTCGGGCGCTCCCGAGGGGCGACGGGAAGCGTGAGGACCGTCGCCCCTTCGGGGCTTTGGATTCAATGGGTTGACGAGACCTGGGGCTCTCGCCCCAGGCTACCTACCTATGCCCCTTCGGGGCAGCAAACGACAAAAGGCTTGCGAGGTCGAGGCGAGAGAACCCCAGCTCACGGTTCTTCCCCACCGCGGTGCTATCCTTCTCTCTGGAGGAAGGGATGAGCGCACGCCCAACCGTCACGGAAGTGGCTCGAAATTTTACCGAATACCTCGACCGCGTCGCCCGCGGCGAGCACTTCGTGCTGATGCGAGGCGGACTGCCTGTGGCCGAGCTGACTCCGGTGCGCGAGAGACCGCGGCTTCGGGACCTGCCCGCCCTTCTGGCAGCCCTTCCTCACCTCGCGCCGGCGGACCTCGACGCCTTCGAGTCCGACTTGGAAGAGGCCCGAGCCGAGCTCGATCGAAGTCCCCTCCGGGACCCATGGGCGTCTTAATCGATGCGAGCGTCCTCATCGCTCTGGAGCGAGGACGCATTACCCTCGAGAGTCAACTGGCCGGGCACGAGGAGGAGGAATTCTTCCTCTCGGTGATCACCGCGAGCGAGCTGCTCCATGGCGTTCATCGTGCCCGGGACAACGACATCCGATCGCGCCGAGCTGCTTTTGTCGAGTCGGCTCTCGAACGCTTTCCGATCCTGCAAATCGATCTCGCCACCGCCCGCATTCACTCTCAGCTCTCGGCGAACTTGGCCGCCGCGGGAACCCTCATCGGCCCTCACGGCCTCTGGCTGGCCGCCACCGCCCTCGCGGAGGGGCTTACCCTGGTGACGACGAATCTTCGCGAATTCAAGCGGGTCCCCGGCCTGCGGGTGGATTCCTGGTAGCTGGCTTGGGCCTTCCCAGCGGGGAGGCCACTGGCATGAGCCTTGCTTTTTCGAGATCTCGCTTGCCTTAACAAACTATTTTTCTGATCGGTCTCGCGCACGCCTCGTCCTTCGCCAGCGCCGCGCTCGCCGCGGCGGCTCCGGCGGCCAATGAGGATTGCTCGTGTACGGCCTCCACCTGTGGCATCGACGCGATCGGTGGCAATCAGGGCGATATCTTCGTCAACATCACCCCGGCCAACGTGAGCAAGTATTTCGTCACCAATCCCAACACCGGCTGGACCTGCGTGGTCCCGGCCCGAGTAATCGGCAGCGGCGGCCCGCTGGGCTGCTTCTGCGCCGGCTCTTGCGGCAACGGTGGCATCCGCGCCGACCCCAATACCTTCAGCCTCGGCCTCTCCCAGGCAACCATCGACAAGCATTACGGCGGTGGCAAGGCGAGCAACCCCACCGGCTGGCTGTGCGGCCCCAACCGCGGCAGCTTCAACCCCTCGACCGCCAAGGTCAAGCCCGCCAATCCCTGAGGTCCGGTCCATCGCTGGGGGAATCCGCTGTCTCCTTTCCATGGAGGGGGCGGCGGACCTCCATAGGCGCCCTTCCCCACCGCGGTGCTATCCTTCTCTCTGGAGGAAGGGAGAGGCGTAAGGTTTGAACGGGATCCGAACAAAGCGGCTGCCAATCTCGAGAAGCATGGCTAAAACCGAGGACGAAGATTGGCTGCGACCGGAATACAAGCGATCGGACCTGGGGGAAATTGTCCGCGGCAAGTACGCAGCTCGTTTGCGCGAAGCCACCAACGTCGCCGCCTCGGCGCACCGCGCCAAAGGCAGCCGGTAGCCAAACCCCGGGCGGCTGGGTAAGGCCCGGCTCACTCCGCCCAGGGATTCACCAGCGTCAGACCCAACCCCTCGAAATGGCGCAGATTGCGCGTCGCTAAAGTCGCCTTGCGGGCGGCGACGATCCCGGCGATCTGGACGTTGCGGATCTCGACCGTGCGGCCGGCTTTTCGGTGCTCCGCGGCGATCCGGCCGGCGGCCTGTGCAGCCGTCGGATCGAAGGGCAGCACGCGGTTTTCGAAGTCCTCTTCGAGCGCCTGGGCGAAGGCCTCTTCGAGCATCCGCCGGCGCTTGCCTGCCACCAGGAGCTCCAAGCCGAAACGGACCTCGAAGACGGTGATCGAGGTCGTCCACACGGACTCCGCGGGCAAACGGTCGAGCCACGCCACGACCCTCGGCTCCGGCTCGCGACGCATGAGCGCCGAGAGCACGTTGGTGTCGAGGAGGATCACGGCTCGAACTCCGCCGGTTGGGCGAGGTGGCCGCGGAGCTCGGGGATCTCCTCCTCGAAACCCAGGCCGGCGAAACGGGCGGCGAGCCGCGAGCCGAGCGCCGTCGGGTCCGCGCCCTCCTCCCGCACGGCGTTGGCGAGGATCTCGCGCACCTCCTCTTCCGTGCTCCGGCCATGGCGGCGGGCCCGAAGCTGCAGCTTCGCCTTCACGTCGTCGTCGAGCTGTCGGACGAGGAGCTGCGCCATGGAGAAAATGATATCACGATATCGCGCCTCTCCAGAGACGTGATCCAGGCCCGCTGGCCGGGGGGAGAGAGAGCCTCGATAGCCGTTCTCCCATACTGGATCGGGGTAAATTCCCCCCATCGTGAATCTCCTTCGCAGAAATTTGTTGACATCGCTCACGAAGTTTGTGCTAGATTTGCTCTGCGACGGCAACTTTGCCTCCATTCCTGTCCAAGGGGACCGAAACCATGAGCAGGCCGCAAGAAGAAAACTCATTCAGCAGGCGCCTCACCCAATTCCGCGAGGCTCGGGGGATGAGCCAGAAGCAGTTGGCCGCCCGGGTCGGTTGCCCGGCCAACCTGATCAGCAAGCTCGAGTGCGGCCGCCAGGTGCCGCGGGGACCGGACCTCTACGTCAAGCTGTGCGTGGCGCTCGCCGTGCCGGCCGCCGACCTCCTCGGGGGGCCGAACCAGATCGCCGAGCCACGGCTCGCGGCACGGGTGCGGCAGATCTCCGAGCAGCTCGCCCCCGAGCAGGTTCCGGTCCTCCTCGACCTGCTCGAAGAGGCGGTCGCCCGGGTGAGCGGCGCCGCCACCGTGGCTTCCTAGCCCACCGCTCTTCGCTCGTTCCATGGTGCCTCCGTCGACGCTCTCTTCTCTTTTCTTGAGAGAAAACCGGGGAGCCTTCTCAAGAAGGCTCCCCGCTTCTTTACAGGGACGAAACCTCGGTTACTGACCGCTCGGGTGCGACACCGGGGGAACGGTCTCCCCCGTGGCCGCCGCGGGCTTCACCTCGGATTCGGTGGGTGTCGGGGTTGGAGTCGGGGTCGGCGTCGGCGTCGGGGTCGGGCTGCCCTTCTTTTTGTGCCTCTTGCCAAGGGCCTTGAGGCCGTACTTGGCGAGGGTTGCATCGGTGAAACCGAACTTCCCCTTGAGCGTCGCGCCCAGGCGACCGCGCACCTGGTCGCCCTCGTTGAGAAGCTCCTTGAGGTCGGCGTTGTTTTTGCTCAACTGGCTGCGCAGATCCGCCTGACGGGATGCCATCGCGCGAGCCTGGGCGGTCATCGTGCCCAGGGTCGCGACATCGGCCGCGATCTGCGGCATGTCGGGAATGCTCGGTGTGAGGTTGGTGACCAGCACGTCCCAGCGGGTCGTGCGGGCTGCGGCAGAATTGCGTTTTACGGCCATGACGTTTCTCCTTTATACTTACCTCGGTAGGCGCGTGGGTGCGCGGTCGGCCTCGTGCCGCTCGCGTCCCCCCGCGTGGTGGTACTGGGGCGGGAAACCCGGACCAGGGGTTCTCCCGCCCGTTTCTGCTCTCGTCGATTCCTGCTCATGGTCAACTCAGAAAGCTGATCTTCCGGGCCATCTCGAAGTCCCGGCTGGTGATACCACCGCACTCCTGGGTGGTGAGCCGGCACTCCACGGTGCCGCCGGAGAGCGTCAAGGTCGGCTGGTGGCCCTCCTTCGCCGCCACCGCCAGGACGAGCTCGGTGAAGGCGAGCGGCGCCCGCTCGGCGGTAAACTTGAAGGTGCGGACGAGCGCCTTCCCGTCCGGCGACTGTCGCCAGTTGGGGAGCTTGCGCAACCCGGCCTCGACCCGCTCCGGCTTGAGCCGTGCGGTCGCCCGGGCGAGGAGGGCGTTTCTCCGGGACGACACGGCGGCTTCTTTGGACGTAGACATGCTTTTCTTCCTTTCCGCGCACTTTTGCGCTTCCATCGTGAGCGGTTTTGCCCATCGACGGGACAACTGTGAAACTTTGGATACGGTAAACTCCTCCTCCCTCCTCGGTCAATGGTTTTGGACCAGGAAAAAAAGTCTAATCTGGACTTTTATCCTATCTATCCATACATGGAGGGATGATGAAAAAGGTGCGGAGGAACGGCATCCGGCCGCCGAAGCCCCGTATTCCGGCCCCCGGAGCTCCCGACTTCGACGCTGAAAGTGCCGTACCTCTGGCAAAAAGCAGGGTACTTTCGCCCGGCAAGTACCCTACTTCCTGCGGGGAAGTACCCTACTTCTTCTGAGGAAGTACCCTACTTCTGGCCAAAAGCAGGGTACTTCTGGCGGGAGATATCCTACTTCCTGGCAGGAAGTACCCTACCTCCTGGGAAGAAGTACCCCACTTCCTGGCGGGAAGTACCCTACTTCCTGGGAAGAAGTACCCGACTTCCTGACAGGAAGTGCCCTCTCCTGAGGACGCTCGACACACTTCCCCCCTGGGAAGGAGGGAACCGCAGGACTAGCTTCTCTTCCGCCGCAGGCGCGCGAGGCCCGCCCGCAGGACCACCGTGGTGCCCTCGCCCGCTCGCGCCGCCATCTCCTCGAAGAAGCTCTCCAACCCGGGCGCCGACCTCCCGTCCTCCATGCCCTGGAGCATCCATCCGAGCATCGACCGGGCGACGTCGAACCATTCGCCGACCCCGAGCGCCTCCTCGATTCTGGCGCGGACGGCTGCGGACGGATCGAGCTTGCCCCGCTCGTAGTCGGAAAGCGAGCTCTTCGAGATCCCCGCCTCGACCGCGAGGCGTTCCTGTTTCCAGCCGCGCAGCGACCGGAGCTGCTCGACCGCCTGTCCCCATGCCAGTACATCCTTCTCGTCGTCCATGGATCGCAAGTCCTCCTGGCTCGCCGGCTTACCGCAAAATCCCGCCGCGCGGACCGCCGTACGGAAACGCCGGAATCAATCCGGCTCCGGCCCGACATTTTCAGGTACGCTAGGACGACTTCCCCACTTTGAGGTCGCCGTCGCGCCATGGAGGCGCTCCCGGTCGCGCCTCGGCAAAGGAGCCCAGCATGCCCCGCACCGCCCGGCTGTTGAGCGCATTCCTCGTGGTCGCCGCCCTCTCGACCCCGGTCGGCTTCGCCAAGGCTGCGCGTGCCCAGGCCAAGCCGCGGACGTCGGCGACATCGGTGACAGCCCGACTCTCGGAGCTTTGGGGGACTTTGACTCACTTGTGGGGAGAGGTGGGTTGCGGTGCCGACCCGTACGGCGGTAACTGCACCGCCGGCATCCCTAACACGCAGAACCCAAACACTGACCGAAGCACCACGGGCAGGCCATCAGCGTAGTAGCCTCAGAGGTTGTGAAAGAATCGATCCGGCGCACGATAGGTCTTCGTAGAGACGCCCAGCCGCTACCTCAGAATCTCCAGAACGCATACCGCCAGGGCGTCTCCGCAGGCCTCAAACGGCTGTGCTCGTTGAAGCGTTGGAGACGCGCTGGCGTTCGTGGTTAAGCAAAATCCTGTGGTAGCGGCTGCGCGTCTCTACTCTAGCGGTGGAACGATTTCTTCACACCCTCTCACTCAAAGTTGGAGAACTCAAGGCCGGGCCTGCGGCTCGCCCGCCGAAGATATCTTGCGATCCGGCGCACAAGATCGGCCGTCGCTGCCTCTGCTTGCGTCGCTTCAAGGAAAAGGTGCAGCACTCGGCTGATGTTCGAATGGAGGATATCGCCATCGAACATGGCTGCCGTTTGGCGAGCGAGAATTTTAAGCTCTGGGATACGCCCGAGTCTCAGCAATACCTCAGCCATGTCCAGTGCCGCAAGAGCTGCATCATAATTGAACTGGCGCGCCGCAAAATCGGACCGTACTACCGCGAAGCAATCCACCGCTTTTTCGGCATGCCCTAACCCCTCCAGGAGTCTTCCCTCAAGCCATTTCAGCCGAAGGAGATCCACGTCATTCCCAAGAGCAATGGTAAGAGCTTTAACTTCGGGGAGTTCCGCTTCGACTTCAACAAACCGCTTGAGATGACAAAGATTTACTAGCGATTCATAACGTAAATTCCAAAGCTGCCTTGTTTTTCCATGAATGAGTGGGGCAGCTTTCCGAAGGGCTTCGAGAGCACCCTCATAATCTCCTGCTTCTTCGAGTGTCTTGGCCTTCCCGAGGAATAGGAATTGCCTCTCGGATTGGGGGCCAATCTTGATCCCTTCATCGAGAAGCTTCAATGCCTCCCCGAATTGCTCCTGCACAGTGAGAAACGCAGCTCTAAGACCAAGGACCCGCCCCCCATTCAAAACGTTGGAGAGGTCCCCTTTGTGCCCTCTCTCCCACTTCACGGCGGCCCGATCAAAGTTGATCTCTGCCTTGTTGAAGGCGTTGACTACCTTGAAAGCATTCCCGACATGGGCTTGCGCATAGCCCTGAATTCGAAGCCGCCACTTCGGCTCTCCAGGAGCGAGCTCAGCCACCACCATCGCCACCTCGGCCAACTCCAGCGCCCGGTCCGGCTTGCTCGGCGTGGCTCGGATGCTCTCCTCGCACAGGAGCTCCGAAAGAGCCCAGGTCTGGTACTCCGGGCGTTCCTGCACGAGGGTACGCCACCGGCGTTCGGCACGGAGGGCGATCCAGAGACCCTGTGCTGCCGCGCGGGCCTCCGCCGCCGCTTCGAGGACTCGTGCCTGCGAGACCATCTTGTGGATGGAACGTTCCGCCAGCCGCCCTCTGGAGGAGCCGAAATCCAGGAGCTCCTGCACCTCGGCCGGGCTGAAGTACACGGGTCCCACCCAATGCCCCCGCGGAGGGGCCTCAGGCCGCACCAGCGCGAGAGCCTCGCGGATCTTCTTGGGCGAGTGGCCCATGACCTCGGCGAGGCGCCAGAGCTTGCGCATGGAGAGCTCCCGCACACCTTGCTCGTAGTCGCCGACGGTCAGCCGCGAGATGCCGGCCGCTTGGGCGAGCTCCTCCTGGGTCCAGCCGCGGAGCTCGCGGAGGATCGCCAACGCCTGGTTACACGCCGGCAGGCCGGCGGCCATCGCTTTTCCTCTCACTCTAGCCTCTCTGAAGAGCTCGCCGGTCGGCGGGCACCCGAAAATGTAGGGTCTCTACCGGAATCGTATCGCTTTTGTCTCGCATACGCTATGGCAAGCCCTCGCCGATCTACTCTCCAGCTCCGAAAGGAGCTTGCAAGCGATGACGCAGCCGAGAGAAGAGGAGACCGTGGCGCAGAGAGAGGTGGCGGAGGTCGCCCGGCAGTTGGCGAACCTGCGCTACCGGTTGAAGACGATCGCCGCCGACCTGCCGGTCCCGCGGGAGCCCGCGGCGGGAGACCTGGAGGAGGAACCGAGCCTCGAGGTCGCGCTGCGCTCGGCGATTGATTGCGTGGTGACCGACTGCCTGAATCCGGCGATCGGCGATTTGGAGACGGCCTCTCTCTTGCGCCCTGGAAGGCAGGCGTCCTCGTGAAGCGCTCCCCCGCCCTCACCCTCAATTGGGTCCTCCTGGGAATTCCTGACGACGAGGACGACGAGGGAGAGGAGGACAGGGAGCGGAGGGACGCAGGGCTCGAGCGCATGCAAGATCAGGAGGACGAACCGGCCGATTCCAAAAGAGGCCGGCCCAGGCCCTTGTGGTAAAGTTACCGACATGGCAGGCCTACTCGCCCCCATCCAGGAAGCTCTTTCCGACTTCGCGAAGGCGGTCATACCGCCCGCCTCGGCTTCCGCCCCAAATCGGGGGCTCGTGGCGGGCGCGGAAAGCATTCTGGCCTCAATTCCAGAATTGAAAGAAACATCTGACAACCTTCTAAGAGCCCTGGAAAAACTGGAGCAGGATACCCTTGCTCTCGGCGCACGCTGCGAAAACCTCGATGAGGTTATCGCCTTCCTGGAGAAGAGCGAGCGAGGGGTCAAGGAGGCCTTGGAGCCGGAAATTATCCGGGCCAAGGCGAAGCGCGGAAACGTTTTCTCGAACTCTGGGCTCAGTCGTCAGGAACGTGCCCTCGTCATTGGGGCACCCCAGCGGTTCGAGAGGATTCTTACCGCGACCCTGGAGAGGTTGCGGGACACGAGATGGCGGCTCATGGCAGCTCGAGCAGAATTCGGAGAGAAGGGCGATGCTCCGGTCTTTGACGATCCTGATCTGCTCTTCAAATACCTCGACGATCATACGCGGTGATCTCTCTCCCGGTTCGCCTCAAGCCATCGCCTCAATTCCTCAAAAGTTGCAAAGAAGCTCGGTGAGCCATTGGCGAGCCGCGCCCTCGCGGCAGTCAAGAAATTCCAGGAACGCCCTGACAGTCGGGGATTGAATTTCGAGGCTGTCAAGAATGCCCCCGGAACCTTTACGATTCGAGTCAACCGTAATTTTCGCATCCTGCTCCGCGCAGAAGAAGACGAGAAAGGAGCGTATTACCTTTTGGCAGATGTAGCGAACCATGATGACACTTACTTCTAGGCCCTGAGTCCGTCCGAGATGAAGCGTCCCTGAACGACCCCAAGCTGAAACCCCTTTACCCCTTCCCCAAATCCACCACCAGATAATTCGCGTCCCCATACAAAGCCTGCGCCCCGGGCGAATGGGAGATCTTCTCGAGGAGATCCGGGTAGGAGGCCGGCGAGATCGTCAGCCAGCGGGCGCCGAAACGCTCGCGGATCGTCCGCGCCGGATCGGGATCCTCGCCGGAGACGACCCCCACGAAGGCGTCGAAAAGGTTTTTATCTTTGAGATAAAAAGCCGTGGGGTCCAGGGCGACGAGCGACTGGAGCTGGGGAGCGTAGTAGAAGAGCGGCGCCGAATCGCCCCATTGGGCGGTGAAGACGCGCTCTCCCGCCTTGCCGTGCTCGCCGAGCCAGGCGGCCATGGGGGCGGGGGCCGAGGCGTCCTGCACGTGGGTGCCCAGGGTGACGAAGGTCCACAGGCTGCCGATCAGGATCGCGATGGCGGCCAGGAGCCGCTCCCAGCCGGGGAAGGGCGAGGGGAGCTTTTGCGCGCGCCACTCGCGGACGACGAGCGCCAGGGCGAAGAGGGCGAGCGGCGCTCCGAGCTCGAAGAAGCGGCGGATGACGAAGCTGCCGGCGAGGAGGAAGGCGAAGGCGGTCAGACCCACGGTGAGGGTCGCCCGGGTGCGGAGACGGGGCTTGCCGAGGAGCGCCAGGGCGACGAGGAGGGGCGCCACGAAAGCCGGCCACTGCGCGCCCAGGAGCGCCAGGCCCGGCGGGGAGAGCTCGGTTCCCAGCTGCGAGTTGAGCGCCGCGTTCCCCGCCGCCGTCGCCTGGAAGGGGATGACGAAGTTGGTGATGGCGAAGAGCCGGAAGTTCGCCGGCAGGTCGGGATTCAAGAGCTGCCCGAGGAGCCAGCCCCCGGCGGTCGCGGCGAGCGGCTGCCAGGGGAACCGCGGCGGGGTCAGCCCTCCCGCGGCTCCGGGCTCCTCCGCCACGACGAGGCCGGAGAGCCCCCAGAGAAGAGCGAGCGGAATCGCGATCCAGGCCGCCGCGTGGGTGAGGGCGAAGAGGGTGGAGACGACGAAGAGGAGTTTCCACCGCCGTTCGACGAGGAGGGCGGCGGCGAGCACGGTGAAGCCCAGAAGGTAGATCTGCGGCCGGCACATCTCCATCCGTTGGGCGAAGAAGGTGCCGAGGCCCAGGAGACCGAGGACGAACCAGGCCGGGCGCGGCGCGCGAACGATCGCGAGCGCCGCGGCGAAGGCGCCGACGAGGAAGAGCTGCCCCACGAGCACTCCAAAAAGCCCGGCGGTTTCGAGCGGCAGCCGGGCGAAGGGGAGGAGGAGGAGATGGAAGAGGGGCTCGGGGTCGGCGAAATGGTCGTAGGTGATCGAGAACGGCGTCCAGTGGAAGGACGAGATGCGGAGGCCCGAGGTGAGCATCTCGCGCGCCAGCCCCAGGTGGTAGTACTCGTCGTACGACCAGGCCTGGCGGTGCTCCAGGCGCAGGAGGAAGAAGACGCAGACGACCGCCGCGCCGGCGAGGAAGAGCCAGGCGAGCGGAGGCAGGCGCGCCGGGGCGGGCGGGGCGAGCGGCGCCGGCGGGACGCCCGCGCTCTTCGGGGAACGCCGGTCCTTCCTGGCACGGGCGAAGGCGGCGGAGGAAAGATCGGGGTTCGCGAGCATGGGCGGGAGCATATCTCTCCGGCTCTCCGGCGACCCCATCCCCACTCACCACCCCGCCCAGGGAGGAGGGACCCACGGCGAGACGCTGCCTCAAATCCGTAGGGTGTGGCTTCAGGCCTGAAGGGCCGTAATTCCTTAGCGAAGGGCGCAGCCCTGGTCAGACAGGAAGCGCGGCAACGAAGCGTTGCCGGAGCAGGAACCTGCCCCCAGATCCTTCGGCTCGTAAAACTCGCCTCAGGAGGACGGTAGGAAAGGTCGGCGTGAACGCCCGCCCAGGGGGGAACCAGGGTGCGACATTTTCCTGCCGCACGATGCGGAGAGAACCTCACCCGGCGGCGCTCGCCGTCCCTCAGGCGAGCAGTTTCTTGAGGGTGCTGAACTCGACCGGCTTCGTGATGTGGTGATCGAAGCCCGCCTCTTTGGAGCGGAGACGGTCCTCCTCCTGGCCCCAGCCGGTCAAGGCGATCAGGACCCGGTCGGCGCCACCCGGCTGCGCCCGGATCTGGCGAGCCGCCTCGTAACCGTTGAGCTTCGGCAGGCCGATGTCCAGGACGATCACGTCCGGCTGGAACGTCGCCGCCGCTCCCACCGCCTCCAGGCCGTCGTACGCCGTGTGGACCTCGTTGCCGATCATGCGCAGCAACATCCCCAGGCTGTCGGCGGCATCCCGGTTGTCGTCCACGACCAGGATGCGGCACGCGGCGGACGCCGGGAGGGTTTCGCCGGCGGCCGTACGGGACCGCTCGGCCGCTCCGGCGACCGGAAGGCGCACGATGAATTCGCTACCCTGGCCGGGGCCGGCGCTCCTCGCCTCGACGGTGCCGCCATGCATCTCGACCAGCTGCTGCACCAGAGTCAGACCGATGCCGAGCCCGCCCTCGGAGCGCTCCAGGGTATGGTCCACCTGGGTGAACATGTCGAAGATGCGGTGGAGCATCTCGGGAGGAATGCCGGCGCCCGTGTCCTTCACCCGGATCACCGCGCCGCCCTCCTCCGGCTCGACGGTCAACCCGAGGCTCCCTCCCTGGTCCGTGTACTTGGCGGCATTGTTCAACAGGTTGGACACCACCTGCGCCAGCCGCGTCGGGTCCACTTCGACGTAGATCGGCAGGGGTGGAACCTCGATCGTCAGCTCGTGATCCCACTTCTCGATGAGCGGCCGGCTGGCTTCGACGGCACTGTCGATCACCGCGGCGAGCTCGACCCGCTCCTTGCGGAGCTCGATCTTGCCGCGCGTGATGCGCGACACGTCGAGCAGGTCGTCCACCAGACGGGTCAGCTGGTGGACCTGCCGCTCGATCACCTCGGTGGCCCAGCGCAATTCCGGCGTCGCCGGAGCCTTGCCGCGGAAGATCTGCACGGCGTTGCGGATCGGGGCCAGAGGGTTCCGGAGCTCGTGGGCCAGCATCGCGAGGAACTCGTCCTTGCGGCTGTCGGCCTCCTGGAGCGTCGCCAGGAGGCTCGCGTTCTCGATCGCGAGGACGGCGCGGTGGGCGAGGTCTTCCGCGAGCGCGAGATCGGAGGCGCTGTAGGACCGGCCCGATCCCGCCATCGCGCAGGTCAGCACGCCCAAAGTTCGCGCCCGGGAGCGCAGCGGGACGGAGAGATAGCACCGGAACCCCAGCTGTCGCAGGAGGGCGAGATGATCCCCGTCCCGGGCCGCTTCCTCGAGCAGGGAGTCGGGGACCGACGGCCGCCACTCCGACTCGCCGGTCGAGAGCACTCTCATCACGCTCGAAGAATCGCCAGGCTGGGGAGGATACCGGGCGCGGAGCGCGTCCGCCAGCCGGTGCTGGGCGGCATCTCCATGCGTGAGCGCCAGCCGGTGGATCGAGCCATCGGCTTCGAGGACGTCCACGGCGCACCAGTCCGCGAAGAGCGGCACGGCCAGCTCGGCGAGCTTCTGCAGAGTGCTCCGGGAGTCCGTGAGCTCGGCGAGCGCGGCACTGGCGTCGGCCAAGAATCGCGTCGCCTGCTCGGCCCACTTCCGGGCCGTGACGTCGCGGGCGATCTTGGCCGCGCCGACGATCCGGCCGGTGCGGTCGTGGATCGGCGAGATCGTCAGGGAGACGTCGAGGCGGCGGCCGTCCTTGGCGATGCGCACGGTCTCGTAGTGCTCGATGCGCTCGCCGCGGCGCAGCCGCTCCATGATGTAGTCCTCCTCGTCCTGCCGCTCGGGCGGGATGAGGATCGTGACCGAGCGACCGACGGCCTCTTCGGCCGTATAGCCGAACAGCCGCTCGGCCGCGGTGTTCCACGACAGGATCGTGCTGTCGAGCGTCTTGCCGACGATCGCGTCCTCGGAGGACTCGACGATGGCGGCGAGCCGCGCCTGGGCCTCCGCGGCCTGCCGATGGTCGGTGACGTCCCGCGTGAAGCAGCGGGTGTGGACGAAGCGGCCGTCCTGCCAGCGCACGCTGGAGTCGATGAGGACGTGCTTGATCGAACCGTCCTTCGAGCGCAGGCGGGCCTCGCGATCCCTGAGCACCTCGCCCGCCGCCAGCCGCCGCAGGATGTCAGCGATCACCTCCTTGTCGACGTGGAACTCGGCGATGGGATGGCCGAGGTACTCCTCGCGGGTGTAGCCGAGGAGCTCCAGCTCGGCCCGGTTGACCCGCAGGATGGTGCCGTCCGGCCCCACCCAATGGAGGCCCACCGCGGCGTTCTCGAAGAAATCGGCGAGCTCCTGCTCGCGGAGGAGCAGGGCATCTTCGGCTTTCTTGCGTCCGGTGATGTCGCCTTCGGCCACGGAGTCTGTTGTTCTATCGGGTCACGCTAAAAAGGCGGCGGTGGCACAGCGGACGTCCGGCGGATACGGGAGCCGGCCGCGCGGGCTCGAAGTATAGCCCGGTTGTTGCACAAGGCCAACGTGGTCCCGACCGCCTTCAACGAAACCCTGCCCGACCGGCTCGGATTTTGCAGCCCGCAAGAGATGGACCGGAGGACGCTTTTTCCTGTGAGGTGTACCGATGACCGAACCCAAGGAAGACCGCGAGAAGACCGTTCCGGGTGGGGTCACCCGGCGAGGATTCGTGGAGCTGTCGGTGACCGCCGCGACGTTTGTCGGGGTGGCGGGGGTCGCCGGGATCGTGGGGAGCGCCGGCGCCGCCGCCGCGCCGGAGAGGACGCAGATGCCGGCGCAGACCGGCGAAGTGCCGCGCCGGACCCTGGGGCGGACGGGCGAGAAGGTCTCGATGGTGGGCCTGGGCGGCTCGCACATCGGCCAGCAGCACGACGAGAACGAGAGCATCAAGATCATCCGCACCGCGATCGACAGCGGCATCAACTTCATGGACAACTCGTGGGACTACAACGACGGCAAGAGCGAGGCCCGGATGGGCAAGGCCCTCCGCGACGGCTACCGGCAGAAGGTCTTCCTGATGACGAAGGTCGACGGCCGGACCAAAGCCGCGGCGGCGGCGCAGCTCAACGAATCGTTGAAGCGCCTGGAGACGGACCACCTGGACCTCCTGCAGTTCCACGAGGTGATCAGGATGAGCGACCCGGACCGCATCTTCGCCCCCGGCGGCGCCTTGGAAGCGGCGCTCGAAGCGAAGAAGGCGGGGAAAATTCGCTACATCGGCTTCACCGGCCACAAGAGCCCCGACATCCATCTGAAGATGCTGCAGACCGCGGAAGCCCACGATTTCACCTTCGACACGGTGCAGATGCCGTTGAACGTCATGGACGCCCACTATGAGAGCTTCGAGAAAAAGGTGCTGCCGGTGGCGCTCCGGCACAATATGGGCATCCTGGGGATGAAGTCGATGGGCGACAAGTTCATCCTCAAAAGCAAGACCGTCTCTCCCCTCGAATGCCTGCACTATGCGATGAACCTGCCGACGAGCGTCGTCATCACCGGCTGCGATTCGGTCGACATCGTCCACCAGGCGGTCAACGCGGCGAAGAGCTTCAAGCCGCTGTCCGCCGACCAGGTGGCGGCGCTCCTCGCCAAAACCACCCAGGTGGCGGCGAAGGGCGACTTCGAGCTCTACAAGACGAGCCAGCACTTCGATACGACGGCCAAGAACCCGCAGTGGCTGGGCTGACCCTCCGCTGCTCTAAAGCCGCCCTGGCGCAGAGAAGAGGCGCGGACCCCGGGGTCCGCGCCTCTTCTCTTTTTAGATCGCAAAAGGGATCGCGGAGAGCAGGGATCGCGACCACTCGTTTTCTCGATCTACAATAGAAAATTGAATTACGTTTTTACCTCGAAAGCATGCGATCGCCCCGCCGCAACACATCCGGTCTGAACTTGCATTAGCCGATCTTTACTGGTACCTTAGGTGTACCGATTCTTAAAGCCGATGGGGGCGCGCTTGGCGTCGTCCGTCGAGCTGTAACTTTCTGTAGAGGAGAGGAGCTTCGCCATGGCGAACACCAAGAACAGCATGGATCGACTGATGGAAATCGATGGGGCGGTCGGTTGTTGCCTTGTCGACAGCAATAGCGGCATGGTCCTAGCGCAAGCGGGCGGCGGGGCGGCTTTCAACCTGGAAGTCGCCGCGGCCGGCAACACCGAGGTGGTGCGGGCCAAGCGAAAGACGATGAAGAGCTTGGACCTCAAGGACAACATCGAGGACATCCTGATTACGCTCCACCGCCAGTATCACCTGATCCGCCCGCTCAAGAACAACGACGCGCTCTTCTTGTACCTGGTGCTCGACCGCGCCAGGGCCAACCTGGCGATGGCGCGCCACGTCCTCGGTGAAGCCGAAAAAGACGTCGCCATCTAGACCGACCGACCCAACCTCGTAAGAGAATCGCACCGGAGATACGGAGGGTAAAGACATGCCGACCGAAAAACAGATCGTCGAGGTTTTCGATAAAATCGCTGCGGAGATGTCCGGGTACATCGCCGCGTCGCTCGTGGACATGGAATCCGGGCTCACCCTGGGCGCCAAATCGCTCCGCTCGGATTTCGACCTGAGCGTCGCGAGCGCCTACAACAGCGAGCTGGTGAAACAGAAGCTCAAGATCATGCGGGCGCTCAACTTGAAGTCCAACCTGGAAGACATGCTGCTCACGCTGACCGACCAGATCCACATGATCAAGATGATCGGTCCCAACGTCTTTCTTTATATCGCGGCCGATCGCGAGTCGACGAACCTCGCGATCCTGCGCTCGGTGGTCGCCAAGCACACCCCGTCGCTGCGGTAAAAAAGAGGCCGGGCGGCTGGACGCCCGCCCGGCCGGCTTTCAAGCGGGCGAGGCAGACGGAGGACGTATGGCGAGGATGACCACGGATCACGACGCCCTGGTCGTCCGCCTGGTCTATGACGGCCCGCCCCATTCGGGGAAGACGACGAGCCTCGGCGCCCTGGCGGAGGGCATGGCCAAAGCGGTGTTTTCGCCCGCGGAGGCCGACGGGCGGACGCTGTTTTTCGATTGGTTGGAATATACCGGCGGCAGCTTCGAGGGGATTCCCATCCGCTGCCAGATCGTGAGCGTTCCCGGCCAGCGGGAGCTTCTGGGGCGCCGCCGCGCGCTTCTCGCCGAGGCGGATGCGGTCGTCTTCGTGACCGACAGCCTGCCGGCGGAGCTGCCGGCGGCGGCGGCGGCCTTGGCCGAGCTGCGCGAGCTCCTCGCCTCGGGACCGACCCCCCGGCCGGGGATCGTCGTCCAGGCGAACCACCGCGACCGCCCGCAGGCGCTGTCGATCGCGGCGCTCCGTAAAGAGCTCGACCTCGACGGGCTCGCCCTGGTCGAATCGGTGGCGACGGAGAGCCTGGGGATCCGCGAGGCGTTCGTCCTCGCCGTCCGCCTGGCGCTCGACCGCGCCCGCGAGCTGCAGGCGCGGGCCACCCTGCCGGTCGGCCCCGGGGACACCGCCGATGCCGGCGCGCTCCTCGCCTGGCTCCAGGCCGTGGAGGACGACCCGGAGGCCGCCCAGAGAGGGCACCGGGCGCCTCCCGCGCCGCCGCCGAGCCGCCGGCGCGAGGCGGGCTCGACGCCGCAGCTGCCGGACAGCAGCGCGCCGAGCGGCCGGGTGTGGCCGCCGATCGAAGGCCGGATGCTGCTCCACTCCGCCGCGTCTCCCGGCGCCGTGCCGGAGCCGGGCAAGGACGGTTCCTGGCGGGTGCGAAGCGGCGCCTGGCATTTCCACTCGGCGCCCGGGCACGAATTCGAGCTCCTGGACGATGCCAAGCAGGAGCTGCTGCGGTGGGCCCAACGGCATGCCGGAGCGTTCGAGCGGCTGTCGCCGCAGCGCTGCATCGCGCTCACCGAGACGGGCTGGGGAACCTGGCGGCTCTGGCAGGTCGTGCAGGCCGAGGAGTCCCTGCGCCACCGGCTCGCCGCGGCTCTCAAGGAGTGCACGGCCGCCGGCGCGGCGGAGCTCCTCGCGGCCTATGGCGCCCGGCTCCTCGAGGCGCGGGCGGCGTTCAGCCTCGAGCCGCCTCTCCCCTGCCGGCTGGCGCTCCTCGGCGAGCGCCAGGGCCGGCTCACCTACATCGGGCTCTTGCCGCCGACCGGCTGGTCGACGCCGGCCGAAGAGCTCGCGATCACCGACGCGGAGCTGGTGCGGAGCGAGATCCAGCCTTCGATCGACGCCCTCAAAAGGGAGCGCCGCTGGCCCGCCGAGGAGCTCTTCGCGGCCCTCGCCGTTCCGGCCGCCGAGAGCGGCGCCTTCCCCGCCGTGGCGGCCGCCCTGACGGCGATCCTCGCCGCGGCCTGAACGAGCCCTCCTCCTGCTGCAGGGAGGTCTCGTCCAGGTCGGGGCGAGCCCGCGCCGTTGACCCTCACCCCCCGGCTCCCCTCTCCCGACCCGCCCACCCCTCCCCCAGGAGAGCGATCACCGCAAGCGGAGCTCGAACCCCAGCCAGGCGTCGAAGAATCGGAGGTCGCCGGCGCTCGTGCCATTCACCGCGCGTGCGGTGAGCCCCGTCGCGAGCGCCGCGCGGCCGGTGACCGGGAGCTCGAGGCCCAGGCCGAGCTGGTAGCCGACCTGCGAGCTGCCGAACGCGCGGTAGGTACCCACGCCGGCGCTGGCGAACGGCCGCAGCGGGCCCGTGGCGCCCAAGATCTTGACAAAGAGGGAGGCGTCCGTCACTCCGAGGTTCCCGCCCACTCCCGGCTCGGCCGCGAACGCGTGGTAGCCGAGCTCGAGGCCCGCTCTGAAGGTTGGCGTGAACGGCCATTCGAGCGCGAGGCCGGAGTGGATGGAAGGCGTGTAACGGTCGCGCAGCGCGGAGAGCGGAAAGCTCCCTCCCGTAAAGACCGCCGCGAGGAGCGAGCCCGGCGCGCCGAAAGCTCCGGCCGACCCGGCAACGCCGCCGGCGCCGTCGGGGCCGTTGGGGCCGTCGGGGCCGTCGGGGCCATCGGCAGAGCGGCGCACGCCAGCGACCTGGAGGAAAACCTTGGAGGTGAGCGGCCCGACGACGTAGCGCTTCAGCTGGGGATCGTAATACTTCGCCTGCGGATCGACCGCCGTCGCGATGATATAGACCGTGGTCGACGGGAACAGGTCGCGCGCCACCCCGGCGCAGATCGGGCCTTCGAAGTCGGGGGCACGGAGCGAGTCCGGCTTTCCTCTGCTCGGCCGATCCACTTGCGGAATGCCCCCGCTGCAATCGTAGACGCCCGGTTCGCCCACCCGGTGGACGACCTCGACGTGCGGCTTTTGCGCCAGCGACGCGACCACGCAGCGCGCCCCGTCCCGCAGGCGCGCGGGCTGACAGGTGCTCACCGTCCATGGCCGGATCGGCTCGCCGCTCCTCGTCTTGGGCTCTCCGGCGCCGACCATCGAAGCGATCGCCGCGACCCGCGGCAGCTGGTAGACGGTCACGTTCTCGAGGCGCAGCGAGGGCGCGGCAGGCGGCGCGAAGAAGTGGATCGCGTAAGTCCCGTCCGCCGCGTCGAGCGTGCCGGCGTCGTAGATCGGCAGGCGCGGATGAAGGGTCAGGGGATTCGATGCCGCGTCGAAGAGCGTCACATCCTGGACGATGATCGGGTCGGGCTGGTCGAAGTCGACGCCCAGGAACGTCGCTCCGATGTGGAAATCGCCGCCGCCCGGGACGATCCCCGGCGTCGAGCCCTGCCAGATCGGATTGGCCGTCGACCAGGTGATGCTGTAGCGGTTGTAGGTCGCCCCCCGGAACGTCGCCGTGCCGGTCGGGCCGGTGACGACGGGATCGATCCACGGGCTCCTCTCGCCGGTGTAAGGCCCGGAGAGAGTCAACGCCGGCAGCACGCTCAGAAAGTCGATCGTCAGGCTGTGCGCTTCCTCGGCGTTGGGGTTCTTTAGATCCCAGTTGTGCATGGTCTGGATCGACAGACCGATGTCGGCGGCCAGCAGGCTGTAGGTACGGTCGCTGAAGTGCCGGCGATACCCGGCGCGGTCGGGCCCCGTCAGGTTGCGGCCGGCGGGCATCAGGTGGCGATGGTAGCTGTCTTCCCCGGGCGTTGGCGGTGGCCCCGGTTCTACGGTGTCGCTCGGCGGGTCATCGTCCGCGTGCAGCAGGCCGTAGGTGTGCCCGGCCTCGTGCGCGGCCGTCCCGCCGATCGCATCGGCCCAGCGGCCGAGCGTGGCGCCGGCCCCGGTCAGAGTACCCGTCGAGCACCCTCCCATGGGGTCGCTCCCCTCACAGGTCGTGTAGGTTCCGGCCCAGACCCGCGCGAAATCGACGTCCGTCGCGCCGGGGATATCCGTATCTCGAGCCAGTCCCCACGTGTCGCCGTTGCCGTCCGAGCCGATCGCCACGGTGACGCGCCGCGCGGGCGGCACGGCGAGGGTTTCCGGGTTCGTGGTGGTCGAAAGAACCTGTACGTTGAATTCGCAGTAATCGTCGACGACCACGGCGCGGATGGCGTCGATCAAAGCTGCCGTCGTGCCGATCGTCGGGCTGAGCGCCGCGACATCGAAGGCCTTGGCCGGGCTGACGTTCGGGCTGTACGCCGGAAAGGTCGGATCGTCGACCGGCGGGAAATAGAGGAACAACTTGTTGCTCTTGGCGGCGTCGGTCGCGCCGTAGCTGACCTCGCAGCTCTGGGCGAGGGCGGGTAGCCCGGCGACGGTGCTGCAACCGACGATTCCCGCGGCCATCATGGCCAGGTGGATTCTGCGCATGGTTTCTCCTCTTGGGCCTCTCGCTCGGCGGAGGCGGGTTCGACATTGCTCTCGCGGCACGCCGGTCCACTCGGGGATCGGAGCTGCCTCCGCTCGTCCCGACGGCCGGGACTGCGGAAGCTTCGATGGCGCCGCGCTGTCGCAGGGAGAAACGAAGGAGAGCGGGGAATCCCCTCAGTCGGGAGACCCGCGCCCGGTCGATCAGCTTCCCGGCAGATTCTTTTCGAGCTACTCCGCCAAGGTTTCGAGATGGGTGCCGGGCAGGCACTGGGGGCTCTGCCCCTACCCGGCGGCGCCGCCGCCCGGAATCTCGCCCAGATCGAGCAGCTCGCGGAGGAAGAGGGGCTCATAGCTCCGCATCCGCTGGCGGCAGAGGGCGAGGTTGGCTTCGCTCGACACGGCGAGCCACTGGTAGTGTCCGCTCCCCAGCAGGCGGAGGAGGAGATAGGCGTGGGCGGTGGTCAAGAGGAGATCCTCGGTCGGCCCCCAGGAGGTGGCGCCGCCGAGCGTCTCCAAGGCCGCGAGGTGGCTGTCGACGACCCGCGCATAGCAGCCGGCGAGGGCCGCGGCATCGAGCCCGGGCAGGGCGGCGAGAGCGCCGACCGCCGAGCCGTCCCGGCGGCGGGAGACGGTCGTCGCGAGGAGGTCCGGGATCTCGGCGGAAAACCGCGCGAGGAGCAGGTCGAGGTCGCTCTGCGATGCCTCCGATGCCTGGACGACGGCGCGCGGGCGGGTCAGCTCGACCCGCAGGTTTTCCCAGCCGAGGATCTCCGCCGCGGCCCGCCCGCCCTCGGCGTCCGCCGTCTCGGCGCTGCGGATCTTGCCCCCACCGAAGACGAGAATGCCGGTCCGGCGCCCCGCGGTCACGGTGAGGGTGCAGCTCTGCCGGCCCCGCATCGCCCATTCGATCAGGTGGCGGAGGGTCAATCCGCGGAGGGTGCCGCCGGCTCTCCCGACGCGGGCGCCGGAGTGGCGTCCGAAGTCGGCCAGCTGGAGCTCGCCGTTCATCGCGAGGTGCGCCGCGCTGAGGGCGGAGAGCGATTCGAAATGCCAGTGATCCCACGAGCGCAGCCGGTCGACCGCCGGGAGGCCGGCGAGGTCGTCCACCTCGGCGTGGACGAGAGTGTCGCCGCGGTGGGCGAGCAGGCCAAAGCCGCCGCGGTTTCTCACCCGCACCCCGCCGTCCTCGTGGCAGGCGGCGGAGAGCTGGCAGACGTCCGCGAGGTCGAGATCGCCTTCGAGGTGCGACAGCGCGCCGGGGCGGTCGACCGCCAGCGAGACCAGGACGGTCCTCGAAGTCGAGCGGCTTCGAGAGCAGCCGGGCGGCGCCGCTCTCGAGCACCGCCCGCATCAGGTCGGGGGTGGGCGCGGACGTCATCACGACGACCTTGAGCGCGGGCCGCAGCTCGCGCGCCTGAAGGAGGAGCTGGAGGCCGTCGGTTCCCGGCAGCGCCGCCTCGGCGAGCAGGCAGTCGATCCCCTCGTCGCCCGCGAGGATGCGGAGCGCCGCCTGGGCGCTCTCCACACCCACCGGCTCGAAGTGGGTGGGATCGAAACGCAGGACTTCGGCGACCCGCGCGAGAATTTCAGGATCGTCGTCGACGATGAGGACGCGGCGGGCGGGGGTTGGGTGCACCTCGGGCTGCACAGGCCGGCGGAAGGCCAAGGCTTGCTCTCTCATTCCGGGATCTCTTCCCTTTCGATCGCCCAGCCCCGCAGTAGACTCGTTCGTTCTTCACCAGGATCTCCAAGAGCACGGCTATGCGGAGCTGGAATGTATGCCGCCGCCGGCAATTCTCGTCTTCATGAGAATCGCTCATGGAGATTACGTCCGGGATTGCGCCGCGGACTCAAAAAAGCGGCTCAGGGCCGTTCGGTCGGGCTCTTCTCGCCCGGTCCGGGGAGAGCCGGCCGCCGTCCCCCGGCGGCCTCGGCTTCGAGGAGATCCTCGACCGACTCGTAGCGGTAGACGACTCCGGCGCCTGAAGCCGCCAGGCCGCCGGTGTCGGCGGTGGGTCCATAGGTCGAGTAGAGCTCGCGGCCGAGGAAGCGGAGGGCCAGGGTGAGCTGGCCGCGGTGGTGGGCAGAGTGGGCGATCCGGCGGGTGAGGACCCAGGCGCGGCTCCTTAAGACGTCGAAGAAGCGGGTGGTCTCCTCGAACCAGGCGTCCGGCTTCTCGCGGAGCTCGGCGAGCCGGCGGGCCGAGGCCTCGGCGTAGCGACGGAGGAAGGCGAGCCGGGTCTCGTCGGGAGGGAGCGGCGGCTCGCCGAGGTCGATCCCCAGCATGGTCCGCATCCAGGCGTCCTCCGAGAGGCACTGGTGGACCATGTGCTCGTGCGGGCTCCGCGACCGCGGCTCGGGGCGGGACGGCAGGTCGGCATCGGTGAGCTGCGACCAGACGGAGAGCGTCTTCATGCGCTCGGTCTCGTAGGTGTCGAGCAGGAAGTCGTAGCGTCCCATGGTCGAATTCTCCTCCCGTTTTCGAAGTCTCGCGGGGATTATCCACCCGGAAGGGCGAGAACGCTCAACCTGAGGTCGCCGGACCCGCGCCCCTGCCGCCCATGCCGCCGGAGCCGCCGGAGCCCCGGCGGAGTCGCCGCCGCACCCCGCCCACCATCTCCCGCGCCTCGGGGAGCCCGAGCGCGGCGGTGGCGGCGAAGTAGCCGAGCCCGTAGAGGCCCAAGGCGGCGACGCCGAGAAGCAGCGGATGGGCGGTGCCGCGGGCGCCCAAGAGGAGCTTCACCCCCCAGCCGAGGGCGGCGCCGACGGCGGCCGCGGCCCACAGGCGGGCGAGAAAAGAGGCGGGCAGGCGGACCGCCCCGATCCGCCGGCCGAGCCCGCGGGAGAGGAGGAGGAACTCGACCCAGCCGGCGGCGCCGGCCGAGGCGGTGAGCCCGGCCGCGCCCCACCGCACGTCGAGCCCCAGCGCCCGCGGCAGGGGGAGGGCGCAGAGATAGCCCAAGCCGGTCGTGAGGACGACCCGGACCGCGGCGTAGCGCAGCGGCGTCCGGGTGTCGCGGAGGGCATAGAAGGTCGACGAGTAGAGCCGCCCGAGGGTCGAGGCGAGGAGGCCCACGCCGGAACCGGCGAGGATGGCCCAGACGTAGACCGCCGCCTTGTGGTCGAAACGGCCGGTCTGGAGGAGCAGGCCGGCGACGACGTCTCCCAAGGCGACGAAGGCCATGGCCGAGGGGACGACGAGGAAGGCGATGCGGCGCAGGCCCGCCCCCAGCCGCCCGCGGAGGTAGGCGGCGACCTCCGCCGGATCGCCGGTGGCGCGCGACATCTCGGGGAGCTCGGAGGCGGAGACCGCCATGCCGAAGAGGCTGACCGGGAGGGTGTAGAGGGTCTGGGCGTAGGTGAGCCCGGCGACCGCCCCCTTGCCGAGGAAGCTCGCGATCATCTGGTCGACATAGGCCGACACCTGCACCACCCCGCGCGAGACGACGACCGGCCCGAAGCTCCGGAACACCTCCCGCACCTGCGCCGAGCGGGTGTCGAGCGACAGCCGGAGGCCGCGGGCGAGGACGAGCACGGTGGGGAGCTGCATGGCGATCTGGAGGAGAGAGCCGAGCGAGGCCGCCGCGGCGACGATGGCGGCCAGCCGGTAGAGCCCCGCGCCGCCGGCACCCCCACCGCCGACACTGCCGCGGCCGAAGGCGAGCATGGCGACGACCATGGTGGCGTTCCAGACGACCGGCGCCGCATAGGAGAGGAAGAAACGCCGGTGGCTGTTGAGCACCCCCAGGCACCAGGCCGAGAGCACGAGGAGCCCGACGCCGGGGAAGAGGATGCGGACGAGCCTTATGGTCACCTCCCGCTTCTCCCCCGTGAAGCCCGGCGCGATGAGCCCGATGAGGAGCGGGGTCGCGACGACGCCTAGAAGGACGAGGACGGCGGTGACGAGCGAGAGGACGGCGGCGATCACCCCGGCGACCCGGTTGGCCTCCTTCTCCTCGCCGCGGCCGAGGAGGCCGGCGTAGACCGGGATGAAGGAGGCCGAGAGCACCCCCTCGCCGAAGAGGTTCTGGAGCAGGTTGGGGATCTTGAGCGCGGCGTAGAAGGCGTCTGCGGCGTCGCCCTTGCCGAAGTAGTGGGCGAAGACCCGCAGCCGCACGAGGCCGGAGATCCGCGAGAGGAGGATGCCGGCGGCGACGAGCCCCGCGGCGCGTTTCGCGGGGGCGGGCCGGGCGGCAGGAACGGGCGGAACGGGCTCGGGGGCGCTCATGCGGGGAAAAAGAGGAGGACGACCCCGGCCACGGCGAGGACCGCGCCGAAGATACCCCCCAGGCCGACCCGCTCGCCACGGAGGAGGACGACCGGCGGGATGATGAGGATGGGGGTGAGCGCCATCAGGCTCGCGGCGATCCCGGTGAGGGTGCGCTGGACGGCGATGAGCGACAGCGAGACGCCGAGGAACGGACCGAAGAAGGAGCCGACGGCGGTCGAGGTCATCGCCGGCCGGTCGGCGAACGACCGCGCCACCCGCGGCCACCAGCCGACGGCGGAGAGGATCACCACATACCCGGCGGCGCCCGCCAGCACCCGGATCTGCGTCGCGGCAAAAGGGTCGTAGGAGCCCATCCCGAGCTTCGAGAACACCAGCCCGCTCGCCTGTCCCAGGGCGCCGCACGCCCCCAGCGCCACCCCGATGAGGGGATGGCGGGGATGCCGGGGGTGGAAGCCGTCGGCGGGCCGCGGGTCCGTCGGAGCCTGCGGGCGGCCTCCTGCGGGCGCTTCGCCGGGGGGATGCGCCGGCCGATGCCCTTCGAGGATCGCCCAGGAGACCCCGGCGACGGTGAGCCCCATGCCGAGGAGCGCGCGCCCCGAGAGGGTCTCGCCGAGCACGAGCCAGCCGAGGAGCGCCGTCAAGGGGGGAGCGAGAGCCATCATGACGCTCGACAGGCGGGCCCCGAGATAGAGATAGGAGCGGAACAGGCAGAAGTCGCCGAAAGTGAAGCCGAGGAGCCCGGAGACGCCGAGAATCCCCCAGGCCTTGGGCGAGGCGTCGGAGGGGAACGGCAGGCCGCGGATCACCGAGCAGAGGGCGATGAGGAGGACGGCGGCGATCGCCAGGCGCAGGATGTTGACCGTGAGCGCACCGATCCGCCGCGTCGCCGAGTCGAAGGCGATCGACGACGCCACCCAGCAGCTGGCGGTGCCCAGAGCGGCGAGCTGACCGGGGTAGGGGATCGGCATGGCGGGGAAGCTTACTCGAAGAAAGGGGGAGGGACCCGCGGCGGAACGCTGTCTCAAATCCGCGATGTTTTTGCTTTAGGCCTGAAGGGCCGTCATTCCTGAGCGAAGGGCGAAGCCCTGGTCAGGCTCTCAAAGAGAGAAGGATAGAGCGAAAGAAATATTTGAAGATGCCTTCACTTGCGGCTTACTTGGATATACTGCACCGCCACCTCATCTCGGACGAGCCGGGAATGGGGTGGCGTCCAGACACCTTCGCCAAGAAAGGTATCTCTCCATGAAAAAGCAGAGCGCCACGAACCTCAAGATCCGCCTGAACCGTGAGACCTTGCGGGCTCTCGACCAGCAGGATCTGACCCCGGTCGCGGGCGGCCAGCCGATGACGACCGCCACCATCAGGACCTGCTGCTGGCCGTCGACCACCAACTGCTGACCAGCCCGTACTCTACCGGCCCACGGCAGCCCCGGCGAACCTCGCCGGGGCTGTCCCCCATACCCGACTTCAAGCCGTCCCGAGCTCTCGGAGGTGCCTCCGCGCCCGGCGGACCCACGGGCGGACGCTCCCGCGGAGGTAGGCGGGGACGTAGTTGGCGTCGTCGACCAGGCGCTCCAGGGTCGCCCGGGCGGCGGCACGGTCGCCGGTCGCCTCCTGGACCCGGGCCAGCTCCCAGAGGAAGGGCGGGGTGGCGTGGCGGGTGATGAGATCCTCCAGGGTGGCGAGGGCGGCCTGGGAATCGCCGCTCCGGTCCTGGGCCAGGGCGAGGGCGAAGAGGCCCTCCCCATTCTCGACATAGCGGTTCCTGGAGAGCGCCTGGGAGAGCGCGGGGACCGCCTCCTGCGGCCGGCCGGCTTCCAAGAGGCTGCGGCCCATCTCGTAGCGCGCGTCGAGGCTCGTCCCGTCGCGCTCGACCGCCGTCCCCGCCGCGGCCAGGGCCTCCGCCGCGTTCCCCCGCCGGCGCAGCAGCGAGGCGTACTCGGTCCAGGCGTTCGCGGTGTCGAGCCGCCGGACGTTGAGCGCCGCCTCTTCGAGCTCCCGGGAAGAGACCGGGCGCAGCGTCGAGACGAAGCGCGGCAGCGCGCCGCCGATCCCGCCGCCGGCATACGTGCCGACGAAATAGATCAGCGCCCCGACGGTGGGGAAGAAGAGGATGATCCACAGCCACGGGGTCCGCCCCTGGCGCAAGGCGTCGACCGCCGCGGCCGCGGTGAGCGCGAGGCCCAGGACATAGATGAGATGCATGGTTCCCCTCCGCAGGAGCCTGCCGACGGAGGGGGAAGGTTAGCACGGGGCTCGCCCGGCCGTGGGCCCTACCTTCAGGCCGACGCCGCCGACGCCGCCGACACCGCGACCGAGTGGGGGACGGCGACGTCCTCGATCAGCTTGCCGTCCTCCAGCTTCAAGACGCGGTCGGCCACCCCGAAGTAGCGGTCGTCGTGGCTGATGACGAGAACGGTCTTGCCCCGCTTCTTGAGCTCCGGCAGGAGATGGTCGTAGAAGATCTCCTTGAACTGCGGATCCTGGTCGGCGGCCCACTCGTCGAAGACGTAGAGCGGCCGGTCCTCCAGGTAGGCGGTCAAGAGGGCCAGACGCTTGCGCTGGCCGCGCGACAGATCGGTCGTCGACAGCCGGCCGCCCTCGATCACCACCTTGTGGGCGAGCCGCAGCTCCTGCAGATAAAGCCGCGCCTGCTCGTCGATCGTCTGCGCCTCGAAGCCGAGCAGCCGGTCGAAGAGGTGGAACTCGGAAAAGACCGCCGTGAAGTGCTGGCGGTAGCGCTCGCGGTCGACGTCGGCGACGGGGATACCGTTGAGCAGGATCTCGCCCGCCTCGGGCAGGTAGAGCCCGGTCAGGAGCTTGGCGAAGGTGGTCTTGCCGCTGCCGTTGCCGCCGACCAGGAAGACCAGCTCGCCGGGCTCGAAGGCGAGGTTGAACGGTCCCAGGGTGAAGCTCTTCTCCTCGCCCTCCCGCTCGTAGGCGTGGCAGACGCCGACCATCTCCAGCCGTTTCCAGGAGGAGCCCGGCTCTTCGGCCGGTCCCGCCTCGGACGCTTCGATCGGCAGGGTCAGGCCCAGGCGCTCGATCTTGTCCAGGGCGACACCGCCCTGCCCGATCGCCGGCAGCATATTGAGGAAGATCTGGATGGGGCCGCGGATGAAGAGGAGGACCAGGGTGAAGCCGGTCATCGCCTCGTTGGTCTGGCCGCTCGTCTGCGGCAGGAAGAGGAAGAGCCCGATGACGAGGAAGAAGAGCAGGCCCGCCCAGTTGGCGGCGATGCTGAACATCGTCCGCGCTTCCAGGACGAGCTTGCGGAGGGCCTGCGCGGTGTCGTCCAGGAGGGCCAGGAAGCCGAGCCGGCGGCGGGCGTGAAGCTTGAGCTCCTTGGCCCCCTCGGTCATGCCGCGAAAGTGGCCGAAGAGCTCATCTTGCATCTCCCGCGCCTGGCGGAAGCGGCGCATGCCGCCGCGGACCGCGAAGTGGTAGCTGCCGCCGCCGAGGATGAGGAAGGCGAGGGCGACGAGCATGAGGGGTGGCGAGAGCCAGCCCAGGTAGACGAAGCAGCCGAAGACGATGGTGCCGTTGACCACCAGGTTCGGCAGCTCGACCAGGGCGACGGTGATCTGCACGATGTCGTCGGTCAGAGCGACCAGGAGCTTGGGCGCGCCGAGGCTCTCCAGGCGGCGGAGCGGAGTCGACAGGATACGGTTCGAGAGGCGCATGCGCATCGCGTAGACGGTGTCCTGGGAGAGCCGGAGGAGGAGGTACTCCGAGGCGAAGCGGGTGATCGGGGTGAGCAGGAAGAGCGCCAGGAAGGAGAAGAAGAGCTCGGTGAGAGGCTCGCCGGACTGGCGGTTCGACAGCGTGGAGTTGATGATCGCGATCAGCCCGGCGCCGCAGATCCCGGAGATCGAGCCGGTGATGATCGCCCAGATCATGCCGCGTCGCGAGTGTTTGAGCAGATACAGGACGAGTTTCATTCAGCGCGCCTCCTTCGGCCACACTCCTTAAGTACTCCACCGGACGGCAGACGGGACAATCCTGGTAGGCTCCGGTCCCGACGGACCCGGGCCCGCCCCGGCCGCGGACCCTCGAGCGCCGTGCATGTTACATGGGGAGGGTCGTTTTCAGGCGGATCGAGCACTGGATAGGGTGTGTGTTAGCATCCGCCGACCTGCAGCCGTGGCCGCGTCGGACCCCGAGCCTTAAGCGCCTGGCTTCGAGGACCGGCGGAGATACCAGCGGAGATACCGCGGAGAGGCCACGGAATAACGGCGAGGCAGCCGGCAGGTGACCTCGACGAGGCACCAACTCTTTCACAAGGAGGGGAGTTGTGAAACTGGGAGACGTACTTAAGAAGGAGAGGGAGAGAAAAAAGCTCTCCTTCGAACACGTTGCGAGCCAGCTCGGGCTCTCGGAAGACGAGTACCGGGAGATCGAGGCTGGACAGTCCCCGGCCGAGGAGTGGGGCCCGCGCCTCGCCCTGATCGCCATCAAGACCGAAAAGCCGACCTCGCGCCTGCTGGCCGAGAGCGGCAAGTCGGCTGACACCAAAGCGGGCCAGGCCGGCCCGCTGATCAAGAAAGCCCGTGAGGAGTGGCCGCGCGACCCGCGCAAGAGCGAGCGGCTGTCGCCGGAAAACGTCGCCGAGTACCTGAGCATCCCGGTCGAGGACTACCTGAAAATCGAGGCCGGGGAGTCCGGCGTCGAGAAGTATGGACCCCTCCTCCTCCACTTCGCCGAGCTGATCGAGCAGCCGGTCTTCAACCTCTTCTATCCCTGCGGTCTCCCGCTCGAGAAGTTGGACGACTATCCGTAGAGTCGTCCCTCCCAGGCGGATGGAGACGAAGGCGGCGGCCTTGCGGGCCGCCGCCCCGCTTCCGTTCCCGTTCCCTTAAGACCTGGACGGATTCCGCCTTCGTTCCTCGGATAGAATGTCGGTGTCATGACGCTCACCACCTTAGAGACCAAAACTTCGTACCAGCTCTCCCGCTGGGATCTCTCCGAGCTGCTGCCCGAGTCCGGCGAGGAGGCCGTCGCCCGCCGCATCGCCGCCCTCGAGTCGGAGGTCGCCCTTTTCGAGGCTCGGCGCGCCGGCCTGGCGCCCGACATGAAGCCCGCGCTCTTCCTGGAAGCCCTCCGCCACTACGAGGCGATCCTCCAGGGGATGAACGAGCTCTCCGGCTACTCCTCGCTGTGGTTCTATGAGGACACCCAGAACTCCGAGGCCCTGACGTTCCAGAACCGGGTCAAGCAGCTGATCACCGCGGCCTTCAACCGCATCCTCTTCTGGAGCCTCTGGTGGAAGGATCTGGACGACGAGCAGGCCGCCGCCCTGCTGCCGGCGCTCTTGCCGGAAGGTTCTGGGAGCCCGAAAGACGCCGACCTCCGTCACTTCCTCCTCGACCTGCGGCGGACCAAGCCCTACACCCTGGACGAGCGCTCCGAGCAGATCATCAACCTCAAGGACGACAACGGCATCTCGGCGGTGATGACGCTCTACTCGATGCTCACCAACCGCTTGGAGTTCACCTTGGCGGTCGACGGCGAGGAGAAGAAGCTCACCCGGGACGCCCTCCTGGCCTACGCCTTCTCGCCGCGCGCCGACCTCCGTGCGGCCACCTACCGGGAGCTCTACCGGGTCTATGAGGCGGAGGCGCCCATCCTCGGCCAGATCTACGTCAACCGGGTGCGCGACTGGCACAACGAGTACGTCGGCCTGCGCGGTTACCGTTCGCCGATCACGGCGCGCAACATCGACAACGACGTGCCCGACGAGGCGGTCGCCGCGCTCCTCGAAGTGACCCGCGCCAACGCGCCGCTCTTCAAGCGCTACTTCCGGTTGAAGGCGGGCTGGCTGGGGTTGGAGCGCCTGCGGCGCTACGACATCTACGCCCCGCTCGCCACCTCGGACCGGGAGATCGGCTACGGCGAGGCGGTGCAGAAGGTGCTCGACACGTTCCACGACTTCCACCCCCTCCTCGCCCGCCAGGCCGAGCGGGTGTTCGCCGAAGGGCACATCGATTCGGAGCTCCGCAAGGGGAAGCGGAGCGGCGCCTTCTGCTCGACCGTGGGGCCCAACCACACGCCCTGGGTGCTGGTCAACTTCGCCGGCAAGGTGCGCGACGTGGCGACCCTCGCCCATGAGCTGGGGCACGCCGTGCACAGCATGCTGGCCGAGGGTCACTCCTACCTCACCCAGCACGCCTCGCTGCCGCTCGCCGAGACCGCCTCGGTGTTCGGCGAGATGCTGATGACGGACCGCCTCCTCCGCGAGGAGCACGACCCGATCCTCCGGCGAGAGATCCTCGCCGCCGCGGTCGACGACGTCTACGCGACGGTGCTCCGGCAGTCCTACTTCGTCCTCTTCGAGAACGCGGCGCACGACGCGATCCTCGCCGGCAAGTCGATCGAAGACCTGAACGACCTCTACCTGGCGATGCTCCACGAGCAGTTCGGCGACAGCGTCGAAGTCGCGCCGGAGTTCCGCTACGAGTGGCTCTGCATCCCGCACCTCTACAACACCCCGTTTTACTGCTACGCCTACAGCTTCGGCCAGCTCCTCGTGCTCGCCCTCTACCGCCGTTTCCAGGAGGAGGGGGAGGCGTTCAAGCCCGGCTACCTGAAGCTCCTCTCCTACGGCGGCTCGGCGCGGCCGCAGCAGATCCTCGAAGAAGTCGGGATCGACATCACCGACCGCGCCTTCTGGCAGAGCGGGTTCGACCTCGTGCGCGAACGGATCGACGAGCTCGAGCGGCTCTAACGGGTTGGGCCTCGCCGGCGTCGACGATGCGATGCGCCTGCCCCAGCGAAGCCTACTTTAGCGACATAATTTAGCGAGATCACGAGAAGGGCCCTTCAAGGCCCCTCGCGAACGGCAAGGGCCGAGGAGACCCCGCGCGCTCCTCGGCGTCTCCTCCCCTCTTTTGTCCCCATTCCCCTCTGGAGCGACCCGAAAATCGGGGCGAAAAAACTTTTTAAATTCGTCTCCCCGCTTTTGTCGATTTCCCGATACCCCGACTGCGAGACTCCTTCTCGGGCCGGCACCACCCTCGGTGCCGGCCTTCTGAGCCGCGAGGCTCGCAGGAGAACGAGATGAAAACCGAGCTTGCCACGCCCCCGCCGACCGTCACCCCGAAGATCAAGCGCCAGAAGGAGACCACCGCCGCCGGCAAGATCGGCGACTGGCAGCGGCTCCTCCTGCCGCTGGTCGCCAACGCCGACGACTTGAAGCACCTGGAGGTTCCGCGCACCCAATTGGCGACGATGATGACCCAGGCCACCGACTTGAAGCAGCAGCAGGCGGCGCAGCGGGCCGTCAAGCAGGCGGCTTCGAAGCAGCTTCAGGAGACGCTCACCGAGGGCGTGCGGCTCGCCAACCTGCTGCGCCAGGCCGTCAAGCAGCACTACGGCATCCGCTCGGAAAAGCTCGCCGAGTTCGGCCTGCAGCCCTTCCGGGGTCGCAAGCAGCCGGACCCTTCGACGCCGACCCCGACCCCGGCCCCGCAGCCCGAAACCCCCATCGCGACCCCGCCCGCGATCACGGCCGCCCTGCAGGCCGCCCCGGCGCCGGTCCCTCCCGCCAGCCACTGACCTGCCGTCGCGAGACTTCGGGGGGCGTGCTTGTGGCACGCCCCCTTTTTTTGTCCACGCTTCAAGATTCCACGGTGTCAGCCTCTCGCAAGAAGAGGCTGGCCTCGCCGGTCGCCCGGTCGCCCGTTCGCCGATGCCATTCCGCCCGCCGCAGCCGGAGGTTCTGAGATGACCGATGCGAAGGCCCGCGCGGTCGCCGAGCGCCAGCTGGAGGAGGAGCGGCGGGCTCGCGCGGCCGCCGAGGAGCGGACGCGCGCTCTGGAGGAAGAGCTGGCTCGCCTTCGCCGCGGCGGCCCAGGGCGATAGGTTCAAGCCCCGTCGCCGTTCGGCTGGCACCTGTCGGGGTGCCCGGTCTTTCCCTGGGACCGCTGGCGTCCCCGCCGGTCGACGGTATCCCGCCCCCGGCGGGCCCCATCCGGTTCCCGCCGCCGTTCGCCTGGCACCGCTCGGTACCGAGGTATTGACACGGCGATCACTCGCCGTTCCGCAAGGCCTTGTAGTCGTATACGGGGGCGAGCTTGATCTTGCCGGCGATATCGAGGAGGCTCTTGCGCTTCTGGCTGGCGATGAACACCCGCAGTGCCTCGTTGACGAGATCTTTCTTCGTCTTGATCCCACTCAAACGGGAAGCCTCGGCCACGAGCTCGTCATCCAGGACAATGTTCGTACGCATACCCTGTCTCCTACACCAGTCTATACACTGTCACAGGTGTATACCGCCACGGAGGGAGACGAGGCCCTCGATCCGGGCCCGCCATTCGGCTGGCACTTATCAGGCGAGCGCCCCGGCACCTGTCCCTCCCGCCAGCCACTGACCTGCCGTCGCGAGACTTCGGAGCCGTGCTTGTGGCACGCCCCCTTTTTTTGTCCACGCTTCAAGATTCCCCGGTGTTAGACTCTCGCAAGAAGAGGCTGGCCTCGCCGGGCGCCCGTTAGCCAATGCCATTCGCCCGCCGCAGCTGGAGGTTCTGAGATGACCGCGATCCCTCTCTCACGAACGATCGAGTACCCGGAGTCCGACGGCCAGCCTATGGCGGAGACCCCAGCTCAGGGCCAGGTGATCCTCGACCTCTACCATGCGCTGTCGCAGCGCTATGCCGCAGCGCCCGACGTCTACGTCTGGTTCAACATGTTCCTCTACTACGTCGAAGGGAACCCCCGAGCCTCGGTGGCGCCCGATGTCTTCGTGGCATGGGGTGTGGACAAGAAGCGCCAGCGGCGCACCTACAAGGTCTGGGAAGAAGGCCGGGCGCCGTCCTGGATCTGCGAGGTCACCTCGAAAAGCACCAGGGACGAAGACACGGTCACGAAGAAGGGCCTCTACGAGCATCTCGGGGTCGAAGAGTACTTCCTGTTTGATCCGCTGGGTGAGTACCTGAAGCCCCGGCTCCAGGGTTACCGGCTGGTTGGCGGGCGGTACCAGAGGCTGGCCGCGCAGGCGAACGGGGCGATGCCGAGCCAGACGACCGGTCTCCAGCTGGTTCCGGAAGGCGAGCGGCTGCGGCTGCGGGACGCGGCGACCGGCGCGCCGCTGCCCTGGCAAGAGGAAGATGCGGCGGCCCGTGCGGGCGCCGAGCGCCAGGCGGAGGAGGCGAGACGGGCCCGCGCAGACGCCGAGCGCGACGCCGTGCAGCAGGCCCAGAGAGCCGACCAGGAAACCCGTAGGGCCGAGGAGGAGCGGCGGGCTCGCGCGGCCGCCGAGCGCCAGGCGGAGGAGGCGAGACGGGCCCGCGCAGTCGCCGAGCGCGACGCCGTGCAGCAGGCCCAGAGAGCCGACCAGGAAGCCCAGAGAGCCGACAAGGAAGCCCGTAAGGCCGAGGAAGAGCGGCTGGCGCGCGCGGCCGCCGAGGAGCGGACGCGCGCTCTGGAGGAAGAGCTGGCTCGCCTTCGCCGCGGCGACCCGGAGCGATAGGTTTAAGCCCCGTCGCCGTTCGGCTGGCACCTATCGGCTCGCCTGCGCCGCGGCGACCCGGGACGGTAGGTTTAAGCCCGTCGCCGTTCGGCTGGCACCTGTCGGCACCACCTGTCGGCACCGCTCGGGACTGCACCTATCCGGGGCACCTCTCCGCCCGTTGTGGCTGCTACACTAAAAGCCCCCGAGGGAGCGCCAGGCACGGCATCCCTAGTGTGTAGAATCGAGAGTACCTATGGCCACGATCAGCTACGAGCTACCCCCCAGCGCCTTTGCAGCGCTCCACCTCTCGCCGAGGGAATTCGCGCGGGAGATGCGAACCGCAGCCTGCGTCCAGTGGTATGCGCAGGGCCTCGTCTCTCAGGAGCGGGCGGCCGAGATTGCGGGCCTCAGCCGTGCCGACTTCCTTGAGGAGCTTTTTCGACGCAAGGTCCCCGCTTGCCAGGTGACCCTGGAGGAGCTCGTCGAAGAGATCGAGCATGAGTAGGCTGTGGGTCGTCAACGCCTCACCGCTCATTCTGCTTGGAAAAATCGGCCGCGTTTCTCTCCTTGGAGCGCTCGCGGACGAGCTCGTCGTCCCGGAGGCGGTTGCCCGAGAGATTGGAGCCAAACGGGAGGGCGAGCGGATACTCGCAGAGATCGCCTCCCTGCCTGGAGCGCGCCTGGGACCCGAGGTTCCCATCTCTCCAGATCTGACGGCTTGGAATCTTGGTCGAGGAGAATCGCAAGTCCTCGCCCTGGCAGCAACCCTTTCCAGCAGCCGCGCCGTCCTCGACGACCTGGAAGCACGGCGCTGCGCTCAATCTCTCGGGCTGCCGCTGATCGGCACCCTTGGAGTCGTGCTGCGCGCCAAGCGCAGAGGACTGCTCAAATCAGCTCGCCCGGTCATTGAACATCTCCGCAGCGTAGGGCTCTATGCCTCGGACCAGCTCATTGAGCAAGCCTTAGCTCATCTCGGAGAGTAAATCCCTGTCCAGACTGGAGCCTCGCCACTCGCCTGGTGCCGGTGAGCTGAGCGCGCCTGCCCAAGCGAAGCCTAATTTAGCGAGATGACGAGAAGGGCCCTTCACGGCCCCCTCGCGGCCCCTCGCCGCCGCCAAGGACCGAGGAGACCGCGCGCTCTCCTCGGCGCCTCCTCCCCCCTTTGCCCCCATTCCCCTCTGGAGCGACCCCAAAAACCGGGGCGAAAAACTTTTTAAATTCGTCTCCCCGCTTTTGTCGATTTCCCGATACCCCGACTGCGAGACTCCTTCTCGGGCCGGCACCACCCTCGGTGCCGGCCTTCTGAGCCGCGAGGCTCGCAGGAGAACGAGATGAAAACCGAGATTGCCACGCCCCCGCCGACCGTCACCCCGAAGATCCAGCGCCAGAGAGAGACCACCGCCGCCGGCAAGATCGGCGACTGGCAGCGACTCCTCCTGCCACTGGTCGCCAACGACGACGACTTGAAGCACCTGGAGGTCCCGCGCACCCAACTGGCGACGATGATGACCCAGGCCACCGACCTGAAGCAGCAGCAGGCGGCGCAGCGGGCCGCCAAGCAGGCGGCCTCGAAGCAGCTCCAGGAGACGCTCACCGAGGGCGTGCGGCTCGCCAACCTGCTGCGCCAGGCCGTCAAGCAGCACTACGGCATCCGTTCGGAAAAGCTCACCGAGTTCGGCCTGCAGCCTTTCCGGGGTCGCAAGCAGCCGGACCCGTCGACGCCGCCGCCGGTCCCGCAGCCCGAAACCCCCATCGCGACCCCGCCCGCGATCACGGCCGCAGCACCTGCCACCCCGACGCCTGTCCCTCCCGCCAGCCACTGACCTGCCGTCGCAGGACTTCCGGGGGGGCGTGCTTGGCACGCCCCCCTTTTTTTGTCCACGCTTCAAGATTCCCCCGGTGTTAGGCTCTCGCAAGAAGAGGCTGGCCTAGGAGCCTGCGCGCCAGAAAATTTGGGGAAGGGATCTCCCCCCCGCGCTACCTCGCGGGTGGGAGCTTCAAAAGCGGGTCGGTTGGGTACGAGCTTGTTTTCGGGCCGGTACCAGCCTTGGTGAAGGACAACGGGCGGTACTCAGGCCGTGCCGCCCGCCTACTTTCGCCTTATTTCCACTCCATCCGAGGGTTCAACTGCTTGAGGTTGAGGGCCAGGCAAACTAACGTCCACTCTCCTGTCACTTTCGCCAAACCTCTGAGGCTGAATTGGCGGAAGCCAAGGACCGATTTGATCCAACCGTTGACCGGCTCGACCAGTCCCTTGCGCAGGCTATACGTCTTACGACCCTTCTCCGTCGCGAGTTTCGCCTGCATCCGAGAGGTGGCCGGCTTCTCCGGGTTGTTGACAACGGAAGGCGATTTCCTCTCCCGCCCCAAGGAGATATGGCCGTCGATCTTCTTTTCTTCCAAGCCTTGCAGATTGGCTTCCGAGCGATAACCAGCGTCTGCCAAAACCTGACTCGGCACCCCTTGGGTGACCGCGCACGTGTTCTCCACCATCGGCAGCAACTGTTCCACATCCGCAGCGCTTTGCGTCACATCTGCCGCGACGATCAAACGGCTCTCGGCGTCGACCGCGATCTGACCGTTGTAGCCCTGCTCGTAGCCTGAGGATGTCTTCACGATCCGGCTCTCCGGATCTGTGAAGTTGTCCTGCTTCTTCTCCGGCGGTTCGCCAAAAGGGCGCTTCGAACGGCTCTTCGCTTCCGGGCTACGGCCCGCCGCTCGATCCTCCTCCGCTTGGCGGCTCTTCAGCCGCTCCTTCGCCTCACCGATCTTCTTCAGGCGCTGCTCGCGACGCTGCAACTCGCTCGGAATCTCGTCCCCCGATCTCTCTGCCCCATGCACAGCATCTTCCTCAGCATCCACTTGCGAGGCTCGGGTTGTGAGCTCCTCGATCTCGGCCCGAAGACGCTTCTCTTCTTGCTGCATCCGACCGTAGCTCATCGCTTTGTGCTTGCTCGCCGATGCCTTCACCTTGGTGCCATCGATCGCCACCGTACCCAACTTCACCAACCCCAGTTCCTTGGCAAGCCGAACCACCTGCACAAACAACTCCTGGAAGGAAGCCAAGTGCTGCTGGCGGAAGTCAGCTATCGTGCGATGGGACGGAAAGTTCTCGCCGCTGAGGAACCGAAACGCCACATCCTCGTAAAGCTTCTTCGCCAATTTACGCGAGGAGAACGTACCCGTTGCGCATAGCCATAGAGAAGAACCTTGACCATCATCCGCGGCTCGAAGGGCATGTTGCGTCGGCCGTCTCCCTCGTAGGGCTTGTAAAACGAGCTCAGATCCAAGCTGTCCACCGTGTCCGAGATGAAGTAGGCCAAGTGGCCTTCCGGAAGCCAGTCGCGAGGAGAAGGAGGGAGCAGAATGCTCTGCCCCGGGGTGTAGCGGCGGAATGTCGTTGCCATGAAGGCATTCTACCGCACGAGCGCTACCGTGATACTCCTAGACGGCACAAAGTGGGGCAGCAGCTCTGAAACGGCCCCCCATTTTCTGCCGCGCAGGCTCCTAGGGAGGGAGAATGGAGTCCGGTCCACTTCGAGTTGCCGGAGCCGACGAGCCCCAGGGAGATCCCTTCCCGTCAGGAGATCGATCAGACCGAGGTATCGACGACGATCACTCGCCGTTCCGCAAGGCCTTGTAGTCGTATACGGGGGCGAGCTTGATCTTGCCGGCGATATCGAGGAGGCTCTTGCGCTTCTGGCTGGCGATGAACACCCGTAGTGCCTCGTTGACGAGATCTTTCTTCGTCTTGATCCCACTCAAACGGGAAGCCTCGGCCACGAACTCGTCATCCAGGACAATGTTCGTACGCATACCCTGTCTCCTACACCGGTCTCTACACTATCGCAGGTGTATATCGCCACGGAGGGACACGAGGCCCTCGATTCGGGAGAGAAACCTAACAGAACTGCCGACCTTGATGTAGGGGAGGGGCTTGTCCCCTCCCGGGCGGGGGCAAGCCCCGCCCCTACATGGAGGTTTTGATAGGCGGTCTACGCGCCGTCGCCGTTCGGCTGGCACCTGTCGGTACGCCCCCATGCCCCTTTTTTTATCTATACTGGGAATCTCCTGTTAGACTTTCCAAGAAGAGGCTGCCTCGCCGGGCGTCCGTTCGCCGATGCCATCCGCCCGCCGCAGCTGGAGGTTCTGAGATGACCGCGATCCCTCTCTCACGAACGATCGACTATCCGGAGTCCGACGGCCAGCCCCTGGCGGAGACCCCAGCTCAGGGCCAGGTGATGTTCGACCTCTACCATGCGCTCTCGCAGCGCTATGTCGCTGTGCCCGACGTCTACGTCTGGTTCAACATGTTCCTCTACTACGTCGAGGGGAACCCCCAAGCCTCGGTGGTGCCCGATGTCTTCGTGGCCTGGGGTGTGGACAAGAAGCGCCAGCGGCGCACCTACAAGGTCTGGGAAGAAGGCCGGGCGCCGTCCTGGATCTGCGAGGTCACCTCGGAAAGCACCAGGGACGAAGACACGGTCACAAAGAAGGAGATCTATGAGCATCTCGGGGTCGAAGAGTACTTCCTGTTTGATCCGGAGGGGGAGTACCTGAAGCCCCGCCTCCAGGGCTACCGTCTGGTCGGCGGGCGTTACCAAAGGTTGGCCGCGCAGGCGGACGGGTCGTTGCCGAGCCAGACGACCGGTCTCCAACTGGTGCCGGAAGGCGAGCGGCTGCGGCTGCGGGACGCGGCGACCGGCGCGCCGCTGCCCTGGCCAGAGGAAGATGCGAAGGCCCGTGCGGTCGCCGAGCGCCAAGTGGAGGAGGCGAAACGGGCCCGCCAAGCCGCCGAGCGCTAGGCGGAGGCGGCGAGACTGGCCCGCCAAGCCACCGAGCGCCACGCGGAGGCGGCGAGACTCTCCCGCCAAGCCGCCGAGCGCCACGAGGAGGCGGCGAGACTGTCCCGAGCAGACGCCGAGCAACACCGGGAAGCCCGTAAGGCCGCCGAGGAGCGGGCGCGCGCTCTGGAGGAAGAGCTGGCTCGCCTTCGCCGCGGCGGACCTGGGCGGTTGGTTTAAGCCCCCTCGCCGTTCCGTCGCCGTCCGGCTGGCACCTGTCGGTCCGCTTGAGGGTTTGGCCGGCGCGGGCTATCATGAGGCCATGAGCTACGCAAACCGTATTGCCATCGATCCGGAAGTCCGCGGCGGCAAGCCCTGCATCAAGGGTACCCGGATTACGGTTTACGATATTTTGGAATATCTCGCGGGCGGGATGTCTGAGAGCGAGATCCTCGCCGACTTCCCCAGCCTCCAGAAGGACGACATCCGCGCCACCCTCGCCTTCGCGGCCGCCCGGGAACGCAGCCTGGCGATCTCCGACGCCGCGTGAAGCTCCTTCTCGACGAGAATCTCAGCCCGAAGCTGGCCCGGGCTCTCGCCGCCGACTTCCCTGGATCGTCCCAGGTCGAATTGCTCGGCCTTCGCGGATCCACCGATCGTACGGTGTGGGACGTCGCGGGGGACCATGGGTACACGATCGTCTCCAAGGACAATGACTTCCGGCAGAGATCTTTTCTCTATGGCCCACCGCCCAAGGTCGTATGGCTGGCGGTAGGGAATGCCGGGACGGAGGCGATCCGGATGCTCCTCTTGGAACATCGAGATCGAATCCAGGCGTTCACAGCCCGAACCGAGGAGGGGTTGCTCGTTATCCGGGCGGCTAGGGCTACGGCTCCACCGTGACGCGGTCGAGGCTGCTTCCCGCCGGCAGAGATGTTCGACAGAAGCGGAGAGATGCCTCCCCCTTGCGGCGTTCCTGTAGTCGCATGGCTGAGGTTTCCACCTTCCATCGCGCTCGCCTTCAGCCACTTGTCAATGGCACGGCGGAGCACCCCGTCGCGTACCCTCTGGTCTAGAAAGTCCCTGAGCTGCCTGTGGTCTAAATTGTCGTAGAAACCCTCGATGTCGGCCTCCAGAACCCAACCCCCACCCATCGCCATCAAGCCTTGCCACAGATTCCTGATCGCCTGATGCGCCGATCGCCCGGGGCGAAAGCCGTAAGCGCAGTCCAAAAAGTCCTGCTCGTAGACGGCTTCCAGTACCATCGCGACCGCCCTCTGGAGGATTTGTCCTCAAAGGTCGGCACCCCGATCGGCCGCTTCTTCGATTCAGTGGGATCTTGAGCTGAAAGTCTTCCCCGCGTTTTTTGAATATTCGTATTTGTCATCCCGCCGCGCCAATGCTACTGTTTTGGCATTCAGGAAATTCGTCGAGACGAGCGGCACCTTTCTGACGCCAGGGCGTCGGTCAATCGAAGTAAGCCGAAAGGGCACGGATGGTGACAAGAGGAGTCATGCGAGTCCGAACGGTCGTCGCATGCCTGGCCCTGCTCCTCGGGTGCCCGGTGGGAGCGGTCGAACTTTTAGCTCCGGCGAGCGCCGGGAGCCGGTTGGCCGAACTGCCACCTGGGGTACTCACGGCTCTCGCCGCGGGCGAGCCTCAGGAGCTTCTGGTGCTACTTGACGCCGCCGCAGCCGAGCGGGGGGCTGAGGAGGCCCGGCAGGCCGCGGGGCTGCCCTATGACGGGCCGCGCGGTCTTGAGATCAAGGCGGAGATGTACGCGCGGGAGAAAAGTCGCCTGCGGGCGGGGCTGGGGCCCGGGGCTCCGGAGGTGCTTGCCGACTATAGCGACCTGCCGGTCCTCTTCATGCGCTTCCGTTCTCTCGCCGAATTGGAACAGCTGGCGAACCGTCGGGAGGTCGTCGCGATCGAGCCCGATCAAGCAATCCCGCTGGCTTCGACCGCGGCGGAACCGGCCGAGAGCTTGAGCCTCATCCGACAGCCTCAAACTGCGGAGGCGGGAAAGATCGGTACAGATACGGTCGTGGCGGTTCTCGATACCCGGATCGAGAGCGCCGGGATGGGCTTTCCGCGCTGCGCGGCGGACGGCGCCGAGACCTCCTGCGTGGTCGCGGCCCGCGACTTCACCGCCGATCGCGGCGGGCCGGAGCCCGAGGTCGCGCACGGGACCCACGTCGCCGGAATCGTACTCCGCGTGGCCCCGGACACCCGCATCGCCGCCTTGAGCGTGGTGGCGCGCGACCATCGGATCTGGACTCATGCCGTCTGCGCGGCAATCGACTGGTCCCTCCACCAGAAGCGGACGGAAACTCTCAACATCGTGGCGCTCAATCTCAGCATGGGCGCAGGAGGCTACCCGGCGCCCTGCCCGGAGCGCGATCCGGTCGTGACCGCGGTCTTGGCCGCCGTCCGCCGGGCGAACGTCCTGCCCGTGGTGGCGGCGGGGGACTCCGGTCTCGCCGGCGCCCTCGCCTGGCCGGCCTGCGTACCCGGCGCGGTCTCGGTCGCCGCCGTCTACGATTCCTACAGCGGCGAGAAGAGCTGGTGTACCACCAAGCTGCCGGACGGGACCTGTCTCTCCCGGTGCATCGACTCGGCTCCCAGTCCAGACCAGATCGCCTGCTTCTCGAATACCGCGTCATTCCTCACCTTGGCCGCCCCCGGCGTCGAGATCGGCGCTGCCGGCATCACGGCTACCGGAACGTCCCAGGCGGCCCCTTTCGTCTCCGGTACCGCGGCAGTGCTGCGGTCGGTCTTCCCGCGAGAGAGTATCGATCAGACCCTGTCGCGGATGACCGCGACAGGCATCCCGATTCTCGTTCCGCAGCCTTCTCCCCCGTACGTCGTACCGCGCCTGGATCTCTGGCCGGCTTGGTCTTCCCCGGCTCCGGAGAGGACGCTGGCCGGCCCTTCCGGCCGCGGCCAGGGGTTGGCCATCACGTGTACGCCCATGAGTGGCGGGGCTGCCGAGGACGAGACCCATGTCGTGCCACCAGGAGGGAAGATGAACATGAACGCGCGATCGACCCGCAGCATCCTTTGCAGCCTAGCGTTTGGAGTCTCCGCCGCGGCGCTTTGCCATCCGGCGCTGGCGCAGACCTTTACGGACGATACTTTCGCCAACTCGGATTGGGCCAGCACGAAGATCGTCGACACCACCTCCGGCTCCGCGGCCACCTTCACCGCCGCCCAGGACACGGCGAACGGCAGCCCCCAGCCGCCTTCGCGCCGCACTAAGCACACCTACCTCTCCGGCCTTATCCGTGTGGCCCACCTCAACAACAATTCGTTCTATGATCCGGTGGCGAGCGGCGCTCTAGGCTCGTTGACCTACAGCTACAACTTGAGGTGCCTACGCCGCGCCGGGCGCCGTCGCCTACACCCTGATCCTCAAACAGAACAATACCTTCTATGTGGGGCCGAACGACACCATCGCTGTCAATGCCTGGACGCCGTTCGCGCATGCAAACCTGACTGCGGCGAGCTTCCTGAAGCGCTCTGGCCCTGGGCCGGATCAACCCGACTTCTCCTGTGCCGGAGCGAGGATCCAGTTTGGCTATGAGACGGGCAACAGCAACCCGCATCAGGGCACAACGGTACCGGATGTAACGGAGAGTGGTATCGATCACTGGTCCGTGACTGTCAACAATCCCACACCCTGCTGCGGCCGCATCACGACCGATCCGCTCAAACCGGTCCTTTGCCAAGCGGGGGGCGGATTCACCTATACCTTCGACGTGACCAACACCTCCGGCCAGGCGGCGCAGTTCCTGTTGCTGTCCCCGACCGCTGGATCGACCTTCACCGCCTCTCCCAACGTGGTTTCGGGTCCGATCGGCAATACCCAGACGACGACAGTGAACCTCGCGCTCGCCAATGCTGTCGGCGGCCAGAACGTCTGCGTCGACGTGCAATTGACTGCCAATGCCTGCTGCTTCCTACAGACCTGCGTCACGCTGCCCCGTTGCGACTGCCTCCAGGTGAGGCCGAGCGGTATCGCCCAATGCGCCGGGCACGGAACCTATTCCTACACCTTCTCCCTGGATAATTTCACCGGCCTGGGGGTGAACGAGGTCTTCGTCCTGCCCGAATCGCCATCCACCCTCACGTTGACACCCCAGCTCTTCCCCTTCTCGACGGGTCCGCAGACGCTCACGATCTTCGGCGCGGCGGCGGGATCGAACGTGTGCCTGCGCTTGGAGCCGAAAACACAAGGCAGCAACAAGTGCTGCTCGACCGAGCAGTGCTTTACTCTGCCGGCCTGTCCGTGACAGTAGGGCGGGCGGGCGCCCGATAGGTGTCGATAGGTGCCAGCCTCTTTCCTGTTCCGGTTCGGCTGGCACCTAACGGGACTCTCACCCGCTGGCCTTCGAGACCCAGGAGGTTCTTCATGACTCAACTCAGCTCACTGGGAACACTCCTTTCGTGACGCACTGCCAGCCGTTCAGGCGGTATCTGCCTCAGCAGCGCCTCTCAAGTGCTGAAGGAACGGCTTCAGGATGTGGCCTCGAGTTCTCGCGCGGCCCAAAGTCGGCGCGGCGTCATTTCAGAGAAGTGCAGGCCTCCGGTAAAGCCCTTCGGGCCGACGCGCACCCACTGATCGTTGAGTTCAGCCTCTGAGAAGGCCCACGGTGTTAAGGGTACGGAGTTGGGTGCGGTGGCTTCGAGTTCCTCTGATGATGCCCGCCAAAGCAGGTACGCATTCGCAAAGATCGAGATTTCGGCCAACCGGTCAAACAGAGTCCTGTTCATAAAGAACGCAAAGAAGCTGTCATCGATGTCGCCAAGTGTTGAGACAACCCTACGCTCGTGAAACTCGGAGAAGCCGCCTTGTGCGACGACCATCTTGAAGGGATCGAAGCGTGTCGATGCCGAACTGCTTTGCAGCTTGCGCGAGTCGCCCAGCCAAAACGCACTTGCGAGGCAAGGGCCGCGACCACAGCTTTCAAGATGCCGCACTGGTGAATTCTCGCACACGGCGACGTGCCACTGGCTACGGCGTTCGTTACGAGTGAACTTTGCTAGATATAGTAGCGCCCTAACGTGTGGTAGATCCACGATCGGTGTGGCTTCTCGAAGTACAATCCTAAAGCCGAGCGCGCTTATTGGCTGACTTTTCTCGTGCATGAATTCGAGGCGGCGAAGGCGCTCCTCAACTGCTGCAAACGATCGATTTACTAGACTTTCGAGGTCTGCTCCCCAGCGCGAGAAGAACGCCGCCTGCTCTGCCTCTGTCAGTGGAATCTGAAGGTACTGGTAACGAGCAGCGAGACCCTCTGGGCTGTCAAGAGCGAGTCGGATATTCTCGCGGTCGCAAATCTCAGCTAGGACGCCGGCTTGGTTGGCGTGTTCGAGGAGCCGCTGCCTGGACTCGACTGTGAGGCGAACGTTTGTGCAGAAGACAAAGACGCCGAATTCGCCAGCTCCGGATCTAGCGAGAGCTAGATCAGAACGGAATTTCTTCGAGGCCCACAATCGGTCTGCAGCACCGTCGGTAGCCGAGTTGCGAAAGCCGATAGCTCCTACGACGCGCGCCTACCGTCGTGAAAGGTCGCCTCTAGGTCGTAGCCCCCGTCTGGTCCTCCCTTCGGTTGGCGGGACTGGACGTTCGTGAACCTTGGGTCGAGCGAGAGCACGTGCGTGCAGAGACGCTCTCGAGAAGGCTGGTCGCCGTCTAGCCAGTTCCGAAGACGCTCTTCGGTGAGGCGCGGGCTAGCTGTAGGGGTCACCTCGATCTCCCAGACGCCTGGCACATAATCAGAACTCTAGGCGGAGCGGCAGGCACGGGGGCCTGCCCCGACAGGAGACGCCGAGCGGACTGGCCTGAGGTTCAGGCGCTGCATTCAGGGGCAGCAGACACTGCACACCGTCGCGGTGCAGGCGTCCGTGCAGGCCACGACGCAGCTGGCGTGCGCGGTCAGCCCTCCCTGGATCTGCAGAAGGTTGGCCGGATCGAGCCGGCGTAGGGTCTCACGGTTCAGCGTCATCTTCTTCGTCGGCTTCCGCTTCATCGCCAATCCTCCTTCGATAGGAACTTAACACAACGCAGCTCAGCAACGCAGCGGGCAGGAGGTGTTACCGCTCACCGGAACCCGGCTGTTACAACTTCGATCGACGACAGACCGTCGTCGGGCGACTCGCCTCCAGGGCCGGGCGATGCGCTCCCTCGCCTCGCGAAGGGGCCCCAGATCTCTCGACGCCATGCCCGCCTCTCGGGGATCTGTGGGCCGGCGGCGCGACTTCCCACAAATCTCCTGTCTCGAAATAGCCGCCAGCGGCAACTATATCTCTAGAGAGACACCCCAACCTCACCGCGAACCCGGCCCGGCACCCCAGGAGGACCCTTGACGACCCCACATCCGACGTTGGAGCAGATGGCGAAGTTGCTGGCGGGCAAGTTGGAGTACGAAGAGATGGTCTTCGAGGTTCTGCCGCACCTCCTCGCCCGGTGCGAGACCTGTTCGGCCCTCGTCGAGGAGATCCACCGGCTCCAGGGGCAGGTGGGCCATTGGGACGAGATGGTGGCGGTTTTTGAGGGCCGGGAGGCTCCGGCGCTCGTCGAGCAGCTTTCGGAGCTTCCCTATGCGGCTCAGCTGGAGCAGACCGAGACGGAGGAGAGCCTGCACTCCTGGGGGGTTTGCGACCTTCTCCTCGAGAAGAGCCGGGCGGCGGTCTGCGGGGAGCCGCAACGGGCGGTCGACCTCGCTACTCTGGCGGTGCGGATCTCGGCTCATCTCGGCGAGGCGTACGACCCGGAATGGGTCCTCGATCTGCGGGCTCGGGCGCACGCCCATCTCGGGAACGCCCTCCGGGTGCTCGGCGAGCTGCGGAGCGCGGAGGAGGCGTTTCTGGAAGCCGAGGGTCTGCTGCGTCGGAGCCTCTCGGGGAACGAGAAGGTCCGGGCGGAGGTGCTGAGCCTCAAGGCCTCCCTCCGGATGGCCCAGAGACGGTTCGACGAAGCCCTGGAGATCCTCGACGACGTGATCGCTATCTATAAGGATGGGCACCCGGAGGACCGGGACCTCCACTTGGCGGGCCGCGCCCTCGTCCAGAAGGCGTTCACGGAGATCGAGAATTGCGAGCCCGAAAAGGCCATCCCACTCCTGGGGGAGGCGGAGCCGCTCCTCGACCGCGAGCGGGACCCGCGACTCCTGCTCTGCCTGCGGCACAACCTGCTCCACAGCCTGGCCAAGGTGGGGCGCTTTGCCGAGGGGGACGCCCGGGTGCCCGAGGTGCGGGCGCTCTGCCTGGAGATCGGCGGCGATCTGGACCTCGTGCGCCTGCGCTGGGTGGAAGGGAAGATCGACTTCGGCCTCGGGCGGCTTGCAGCGGCCGAGGCGGCTTTCCGGGAGGTGCAGGAGGAGTTTCTGAACCGCCGGCTGGGCTACGATGCGGCGCTCGTCTCGCTCGACTTGGCGCTCCTCTTCGCCAGCGAGCACCGTACGGCGGACCTGAAGCGACTTGCCGCCGAAATCCTGCCGGCCTTCGAGTCGCGCGAGATCCACCGGGAGGCGATGGCCGCGCTCCTCATGTTCCAGGGAGCTTGCGAGGAGGAGCGGCTGACCGTGCAGCTGGCGCGGCAGCTCGCCGACTTTCTGCAGCGGGAGCGCCTGCCTGCGCCGTTTCCGGCACACTCTTGAGCGGGGCGGCTCGCTCGCGGCCATGACGGCCGGCCGGGCGGAGCCGCCTCGAAGGAGTGTGCCATGCACCGTTTCCACCCGGGCCGCGCTCTCGCGGGCCTCGCTCTCCTCACCGTTCTCGCTCTCCCCTCGATCGCCGCCACCCAGCCGCACCCGGCATCTCCCCGGAAGGCACCGGCCCAGCGGACCGCGGCGGCCGGGGGCCTCGCCCACCTGTGGAGCACCTGGGTCCACCTCTGGGGCCAAGAGGGGAGCGGGCTCGATCCGAATGGCGGCGCACCGACTGGCAATTCCGGAGGTCGCGGAGCTCTACCTGCCGGAGATACAGGCGCGGGGCTCGACCCGAACGGCCGGTAGGGATACCGCGGCGCTTCCTGGTCCCGGGGGTGGGTGTCGCTGTCCGCGGACTCGAGAAGAGGAAGTCCCGGGACCACGACCGGGAGTTCCGGAATCCGCCGGATTTCGACCGATCTCCCGGGACTCGAGGACGAGGTCCCGGGACGCGAGGACAGAGTCCGGCGCGGAAGCCGCGGGCTACGGCTCTACCGTGACGCGGTCCAGGCTGCTCCCCGCAGGCAGGTAAAGGTAGAAGAAGTACTTCCCGGGCCGCTGCAGCTGGATCGGCCCGGTGGAGAGCGCCCCGCCATCCTGGAGTCCGCCCCCGAGCGGCAGGCTCGGGAGCTCTTCCCCGTCGAGGCTCCGCACCCGCACCTCCCCGCTCTTCAGGCCGACGCCCGCGGCGCGCAGGGTGTAGGCGCCGGCCGGAAAGCAGCCCTTGACCATCGCCCACTGTCCCCCGGACAGGTAGGTCACCCGAGTCTCCCCCGCCCGCATGGCGGCGTCCGGCACGAATGCCTCCGCCGCCGCCATCTCGTGGCTGGGGACACAGTCCGCGGGCAAGGGCTCCAGGCGATAGAGCTTCAGGATTGGCCCGACCTGGGTATCGCTCGGAAACCACTCTTCGATCGGGCGCCAGCCGGAGAGGATCGCCTGGTAGCGCTCGCCGATCTGGCGCTGGTGCGGCTTGACCGTCTCCTCGGGGTTGAGGAAGCGCTGGTAGGCGTCGCTCGCGAGCAGCAGGTAGTCGTTGTCGGCGTCGCGCAGCTCCTCCAGGGTGAAGCGCCCGGCGAAGCGGCTTCCCAGGACGGCGAACTCGCCCGGCGCGAAACCGGGGGTGTAGGCCTCCTTGACGATCCGCGCTCCCGGGGGCAGGTGCTGGCGCATCCAGGTGGCGGCCAGCTCGCGGGTGGTGGCCCGAACGAGCCCGGCGGCCTGCTCGACCGTCACCCAGACGGGGAGGGCGAAGCAGGCGAGGACGACCGCGGCGGCCGAGACCCGGAGGGCGAGGGCAAGCCCGGCGGCTCGCGTTGGCGGGCCGGTGGGCTCGCTCCGCGGCGGCCAGGCGAAGGCGAGGAGCGCGCCGAGCCCGGCTCCGAGGAAAGCCGCGAGCGCGGGGAGCGCCGGGTAGAGATTGCGCTTGACCACCATGTTCATCGAGCAGATGAGCAGCCAGTAGAGGGCCGGGAAGGGGAGGAGCCAGAGGAGATGCCTCAGGCGCTCGCGGCCCGTCGGCGAGAGGAGCGGCAGGCCCGCCACCCCGGCGAGACCGGCGAGGAGGGCCGGCCAGCCGTAGCTCTCCGCCAGGTTCTCCAGGTAGAAAAGGCCGTTGCTCTCCTTGACCACGCCGAGCCAGCCGCCCGTGCCGTACTGGTGGACGCCGAAGAACATGCCGTGTCCGCCGCCGAAGGCGATGTCCGGAAAGAACAGCAGGCTCGGCATGGCGCCGACGAAGGCGGCCAGGGCGGCGAGCCCCGCCCACAGGAGGCCCCACGAGCCGCGCCTCAAGACATCGCGGCGGACGAACCGCCAGCGCAGCCAGACGGCGACGATGGCGACCGCGGCGAGACCGGCCGGGTACTTGCTGACCGCCGCGAGACCGGCGGCGAGCCCGGCGAGGACGTAGCCGAGCGGGCTCTCCCCGTCGAGGAGCCGGGAGACGGCGTAGAGGCAGAGGGTGGCGAAGAAGGCCGAGGGGATGTCGCAGGTGTTCAAATGCGAGCCGGCGTTGTAGAGCGGCGAGAAGGTGAGGAGGGCGCCGGCGGCCACGGCGCCCGGGAGCCCCGCGAGACGCCGGCCGAGGAGGAAGACGGGGACGGCTGTCAGCGCGCCTGAAAGAGCGACGACCAGGCGGAGGAGCACCCAGGAGACGGCGAGCGGATCGTTCAAGCCGAACGCCATTTCTCCCAGGCGGGAGACGGTGCCGGGAAAGCGGTCCGCCGTCCAGAGCGTGAGGGCGTCCAGGTAGTAGGTCAGGTGGGGATAGACGAAAGAACGGGCGAGAACCTCGCCCTCGTTGATCTGGGTCGCGTGGTGGTAGTAGGTGCCCTCGTCCGCGTAATAGCGGCCGCTCGCCTCGTGCGAGATGCCGGCGAGACGCACCGCGAGGGCGAGGAGGACGATGCCGGAGAGCGCGAGCGCCGTGGCCCGCCGCTCCCCTCCGGCGCGGAGCGCGGTCCAGGCGAGCCTCCCCAGCCAGCCCAGGGTCCCGAGGACGGCGAGGACGGCGATCGCCGCCGCGACCCGGGAGACCGCCGGAGCGTGCAGGATGCCGGTGATGTCCAGGAGCCAGCAGGCGACGAGCAGCGCCCAGAGGACGGCCGTCCCGCCGCCGATCCCGCCGAACTTGATTCTCGCCGGCTGGGGCGACGGGACGGCGGATTCGGACGGGGCGGGCACGGGGAGCGTTTCTACCACGTCAAAGCTTCGGATGCTTGAGATGGAAACCCGTCGCCTCCTGGTAGGCCCGGGCGAGGGCGAGAAGCTCGGCCTCCCCATAGAGCCGGCCGGTGAAGGTGATGCTCGTCGGGGTGCCATCCTTCCGGAAGCCGTTGGGGAGGACGACGGCCGGGTGGCCGGTCAGGTTGGTGAGGAGGAGGTTGTCGCCGCCGAAGGAGGGGCAGACATAGGCGTCGACGGTCGCCATCCGCTTCGCCATCTCCCGCTTTAGGAGGGTGCGCACCCGGTTGGCCTGGATGTATTCGACCGCCGGGATGGTCCGCCCCTGGCGGAAGACGTTCGGCCAGGCGTTCTCCTCCTGGTGCCGGACCATGAGATCGTCCCGGCCGCTCCGGGTCAGCTCGTCGAAGGCGGCGGCGCCCTCGGCGGTGAGGATGATACGGAGCGCCCCGATCGCCTGGCCCGCCTGGCCCCAAAGATCTGGAAGTTCGATCGGCTGGAGGGCGACGTCCAGCCGGCGGAGGGCGTCGAGCACCGCGACGTCGTGGGCGTGCGCCTCCTCGCGGTCTTTCTCGGGCGGAGCGTCGAAGAGCGCCTTGACGTAGCCCACCCGGAGCTTCTTGACGTCGAAGTCGGGATTCCAGACGAAGGGCCGGTCGACCGCGGACTCGTCCTTGCCGTCGGCGCCGTGGATGGCGTCGAAGACCGCCGCGCAGTCCTCGACCGAGCGGCAGATCGCGCCGATCTTGTCCATGCTCCAGGCGAGGGCCATGGCGCCGTGCCGGCTGACCCGGCCGAAGGTGGGACGGAGCCCGGTCGCCCCGCAGCGGGTCGACGGGGAGACGATCGAGCCCAGGGTCTCGGTGCCGAGGGCGAAGCCCACGGCGCCCGCCGCGGTGGTCGAGGCCGAGCCCGCCGAGGAGCCGGAGGAGCCCTCTTCAGGCTTCCAGGGGTTCCGGGTCATGCCGCCGAACCAGACGTCTCCCCAGGCGAGCTCCCCCACCGCCAGCTTGGCGACCAGCACCGCCCCCGCCCGGTCGAGGCGCTCGACGACCGTCGCGTCCTCGGGGAGAACCTGGTCCTTGTAGGGGACCGAGCCCCAGGTGGTGGGATAGCCGCGCACGGCGAGCAGATCCTTCGCCCCCCAGGGGATGCCGTGGAGCGGGCCGCGGATCTTGCCGGCGGCGATCTCCCGGTCCGCCGCTTCCGCCTTTTCCATCGCCCGCTCCTCGGTGTAGGTGATCACCGCGTGGAGCACCGGATCGAGCCGGCGCAGGCGGGCGAGGTACATGCGGGTCAGGTCGACCGAGCGCACCTGACCCGAGCGCAGGAGCCGCGCCAGCTGGGTGACCGGCAGGAAGGCGAGGTCTTCCAGCTTCGCGGGCAGAGCGGGCTCGGGACCCGGGCTCGCCCGGAACGGCTGGCGTTCTCCGGTCTCGCCTGGGGCTGGGACGGCCGCGGGGGCCGGCGGGGGCGTCGGGGGCGCCGGGGGCGCCGGGGGCGCCGGGGGCGCCGGGGGCGCCGGAGCGGGATCGAAGCGGAGGGCGGGCGGCACCGAGTTGTCGAGGTGGACCTGGCGCAGCCGGACGTAGTCCTTCTCCAGGTCCGCGAGGCCCTTGACCATCAGGTCGCGGTGCGGCGCGGAAAAATGGAGACCGGTCAAGTCCTCGACCGCGGAGAGATCCTGGCGGGTGATCTGTCCCGTTCCCGAACCGGAGCTCGCGGCCGCGAGGAGCTCCGGCACCGCCGCGGCCCCGGCTCCCAGGGCGCCCACGAGGCCGAGGAAACGTCGCCGATCGAGCTTCTCGTCCTTCTCTTCCTTTTCCTCCCCTGAGCGCTCCGACATGCGATCTCCTTATCTTGAATCGAAACCCAAAGCCTCGACCGCCAGCCCCGCGATGTGGCGGCCGATGGCGAGCGAGGCGGTGGCGGCGGGCGAGGGGGCGTTCAGCACGTGCAGGCTGCCCTCGCCCCGCTCGACGTGGAAGTCGTCGACGAGCTTGCCGGCGCGGTCCAACGCCTGCGCGCGCACCCCGCTCCCACCGCGCACGAGGTCGGCGTCGACGAGAGCGGGGACGAGCTTCTGGAGGTCGCGGACGAACGCTCGCCGCACCGCCGAGCGCCAGACCTCCCCGAGAGCCGTCCGCCAGGTGCGCCTGAGCATCCGCCAGAATCCCGGCCAGCCGGCGGTCTCGGCCAGGTCGCGGAGCGAGACGTCCGACCAGCGGTAGCCCTCGCGCTTCAGGGCGAGGACGGCGTTGGGCCCGGCCTCCACCCGGCCGTCGACGGTGCGGGTCAGGTGCACGCCGAGGAAGGGGAAGCGCGGATCGGGGACCGGATAGAGGAGGCCGCGGACGAGCTCCCGCCGCGCCGGCACGAGATCGAAGTACTCGCCGCGGAAGGGGACGATCCGCACCTCCGGCGCGATCCCGGAGAGCCGGGCGACGCGGTCCGCCTGGAGGCCGGCGCAGTTGATGAGGAGCGCGCAGTCGAACCTCCCGACCGCGGTCTCGACCCGCGTCCGGCCGGCCGAGCGGGAGATCCCGGTGACCCGCACCCCGGTCCGGATCTGTCCGCCCGCCGCCACGATCTTCCGGCCGTAGGCGCGGGCCACCCCGGGGTAGTCGGCGATCCCCGCCTGCGGCACGTGGAGGGCGGCGATCCCCGCCGCGTGCGGCTCGATCCGCCGGATCTCCTCTCCCCCAGCCGGGAGAGGCCGGTGAGACCGTTGGCCGTACCGCGGCGCTCGAGCTCGGCGAGCGCGGGGAGCTCCTCCTCGCGGGTCGCCACGACGAGCTTCCCCGTCCGCTCGCAGGCCACGCCCTCGGCGGCGCAGAAGCGATAGAGGTCGGCGGCCCCCTCGACGCAGAGCCGCGCCTTGAGCGAGCCGGGCTTGTAATAGAGCCCCGAGTGGATGACCCCGCTGTTGTGGCCGCTCTGGTGCGCCGCGAGGCCCGCCTCCGCCTCCAGCACGACGACCCGGATGCCGCCAGCGCCGCGGACGCCGCCAGCCACCAGGGCGAGGGCGGTGCCCGTCCCCACCAGGCCGCCGCCCACGATGACGACGTCGAAACTCGTCTCGCTCGCCATGGATTTTTAGGGGGCGAGCCGCGCGATCCGCCAGGCCCCGGGGCTCACGCGCTCGTAGCGGAAGCGGTCGTGGAGCCGGCTCGGGCGGCCCTGCCAGAGCTCGACCGCCTCCGGGAGGAGCCGAAAGCCGCCCCAGTCGTCGGGGAGCGGCACGGCGCCGTCGGCGAAACGTGCCGTCGCCGCCGCGACCTCCCGCTCCAGCTCCTCGCGCCCGGCGAGAGGACGGCTCTGTCGCGAGGCCCAGGCGCCCACCCGGGACCCTAGCGGTCGGCTGGCGAAGTAGGCCGCCGACTCCTCGCGCGAGGTGCGTTCGACCCGGCCCTCCACCCGCACCTGGCGATCGAGGAGAGGCCAGAAGAAAACCAGGGCGGCGTGCGGGTTCTCCGCCAGGTCCCGCCCCTTCCGGCTCTCGTAGTTGGTATAGAAGACGAAGCCGTCGTCGAGCCCCTTCAAGAGCACGATGCGAGCCGAGGGCCGGCCCTCGCGGTCGACGGTCGCGAGGGTCATGGCGTTGGCGTCCTTGGGGTCGGCCGCCAGGGCCTCGGCGAACCAGGCGCGAAACATCGCCATCGGGTCCGCCGTCAGGGCCCCCTCGGTGAGCCCGGCATGCTCGTACTCCCGGCGCAGGTCGGAGATCTCCATCGGCCGCCGATTGTACCGCCTTTGGCGGAGCTCTTCGCGTAGAATGCTCGGAACCCCAGAGGACGGAACGATGCGCGCGCTCTCGGTCGAAATCCTCGACGGCAAATCTCCGGCCTGGCGAGAAGAGGTCTCAGATCTCCGCGAGCGGCTCGGCGCGCCGTCGAACCCTCGCCTCTTTCCGCGCCATTTCCTGCTCTCAGTCCTCCCCAAGCTCGGCGGCCTCACGCTCAAAATAGCGGCGAGCGAAAGGGAAGTGGCGTACGCCTTTCTCTTCCCGCGCCGCCAGGGTGGCTACACGATCAGAATTCATCGTCTCCCCGGAGCCCGTGATTTCGATCTCGACGCATTGAGAGCCGAAATTCGAGCGGTTCTCCCCGGCGTGCGCTTTTCCTTCTACGACCCGGAGGAGCCGCAGCCCTACGACCGGGATGGCCGCCTCCAACGGGACGGGATCGAGATCGGGCGGCCCGACGAGAGAGAAGCGATCGCCGCCCGCGGGCTGCAGAATCTGGTCTGGAAACCGGACAGCGAAGACGACCTCTATCCGAACGATCTCTATTCCACGACGTTCGGAGCGGCGACCTCGCTCGTCGTCCGGCAAGGTCCGGAGGTTCTCGGGTTTCTCTTCGGTTTCTATCGGCTCGGCGGTCCTCCCCTGCCCAAGGCATGGCAGTTGCCGCCCGACCTCCTCCGCATCGAAAGCCAGGTGACCGGCATTCATCCCGCCCACCGGAACCAGGGATACGCCTATCACCTGAAGAGCCTCCAGGCCGAACAGGCGCGCCGGGAGGGAATCCGGGTGATCCATTGGACCGTCGATCCCCTCCTCGGCAAAAACGCCAGGCTGAACTTCAGCAAGCTCGGTGCGGTTTCTTTTCGGTTCGTTCCCGATCTCTATGGCTTTCGCAACCAGCTCAACCGCATCCGCGCATCGCGGCTGGAGATCACCTGGCTTCTCCCCGACCCTGCATCGCCGGCCGCGGGAACCCGAGACGTCGTGAACGTGTCCGAAGCCAAAGACATCACGATCGCCAACGACGGTTACCGCGAGATCCGCCTGGATGTGGAAGCTCCGCGCCTCGCCTTCGAGATCCCGGAAGACTGGGAGGCGCTACAGAATTCCGATCTCGAAGGCGCCTCCCGTTGGCGGGAGGCCACGGACAGGTTGTTGGAAGCCTATCTCGGTCCCGAGGAGGGTCGCTACGTCCTCACCGATGTCGGCCAGGGCCAGGGGCGCCGCTACCTCGTCGCCCAACGGATCGGTTTATAGACTCTCCACCAGCCGGCGAAACTGCTCGCCCCGATCCTCGAAATTCCGGAAGATCCCATAGCTCGGCGAGGCCGGAGAAAAGAGACAGATCTTCCCGGGCGCGGTGACCCGAGCCGCCTGCGCCACCGCATCGGCGAGATCCGCCGCGGCGTAGACTTCGGGCTGCCCGGGCGGACGGACGGCGCGGATGGCCGCCTCGACGGCGCTCCCGCCCGGCGGCAGACAGATCACGGTTCGCAGCTCCTCCGGGAGCGCCCGCGCCAGCACCCCGAAGTCGAAACCGCGGTCGTTCCCGCCGACGATCAGGGAATCGACCTCTCCGGAGAAAGCTTCGAGCGCCGCCACCGCGGCCTGGGGAGCGGTCGAGATGGAGTCGTTGATCCAGCGCATTCCGCTCCGGCTCGAGAGGGGCTCCAGTCGGTGAGCCAGGCCGCGGAAACGTGAGAGGACACGGGCGAGGTGCTCCGGTTTGGCGCCGAACGGACGGGCCGCGGCCAGGGCCGCCACGGCGTTGATCCGATTGTGCCGTCCTTTGAGGAGAACTTCGGTGTCCGGGAAGAGGGCGGTCTCACCGTCGCGAAACCAGCCCTCGGCATAGTGGAGCCCGCCCGGCGACTGGAAAGCCTCGTGGCGCGCCGGACCGAGCGGCAGGCGCGAGGTCAGCTCCGGATCTGCCGCCGAGTAGAGCGTGAGATCCTCCGGCCGCTGGGTTTGAGCGAGCCGGAGCTTGGCCGCGTAATAGGTCTCGACGCTGCCATGCCAGTTCATGTGCTCGGGAAAGAGGCCGAGGAGCACCGCCACGTCCGGCCCGAGCGCCAGGTCCGAGCACTGGTAGCTCGACAGCTCGAGCACCGTGACGGCCTTGAGAGCGAGAACCTCGTCGAGCACGTCGAGACAGGGCTTCCCGATGTTGCCCGCCAAAACCACCGGTGTCCCGGCCTCTCGAAGAACCTGATCGGTCAAGGTCGCGGTGGTCGACTTTCCCTTGCTGCCGGTGATCCCGAGGACCGGCAAGCCGGCCGCGCGGAGCTCGCCGAGAAAGAGATTCGTCGTCGTCGTCACTTCGATCCCGCGGCGGGCCGCCTCCGCCAACACCGGATGGGTGAGCGGGATGCCCGGCGAACGGACGAGGAGATCGATCCGTCCCAGGGTCTTGAGCATCGCCTCGCCGCTGAAACAGCGGATCTCCGCGGGGACGGTGCCCGGAGCGACCGGCCGATCGGAGAGCACCAGCGGAGCGGGTTCGCCCCCTCGCGCGAGCGCTTCCCACATCGATCGCCCCTCGGCCCCGGCGCCGAAGATCCCGATCCGTTTACCGGTGAGGTTCGAAAGCGTCATGGAGGACAGGGAGCCAGCTCGGCGGAATGTGATGGTCCGGGCTCGGGGCGAGCTCCCGGCGCACCAGGGCCTCCGGGTCCGCGATCTCCGAAGCCCGCTCCTCGCGGAACCAGCGGAGGAGGGGTGAATCGGCGCTCCCCTTGCGCTGGGAGGCGAGCCACAGGGCCGCCGTGACCTCGTCGGGCGTGCCGACGCAGTCCCAGGGCTTGTGATCGCGCAGGCCGAGGAGCTGCTCCACGATCGGCAGGTTCTCCGCGTCGGCGAGCGGGCTCACTCCAAAGACGGTCGCGATCCCGGCGTCGTCGAGCCAGGAGGTGAGAAGCGCCGACGCGAAGACGCATTTCGAGCACTTTCCACACCAGCGGCGTCCCATCCCCCCCCGCTGGCGGAAGTTGGTATTGCACGAGGTCACGCTTTCAAACCATTGTGGAAAGGCGGCGAAGAGCTGGGCGATCTTGAGCTCGCTCAACGGCCGCAGGAGGCTGAAATAGAGCGGAATCCGCGTCAGGTGGCGTCGTTGCCAGGATTGAAACAATTCCTCGAAGTGGCGGCTCTTGCTCCACTGGTGATTCACCTCGATCCCGTCGACCGTCAGGTTTCCCGCGGACGCGCTCCGCTCGTTGGCGGCGATCACCGCGCCGTAGCCGCCGAGGACGGCGACGAGCTGCGCGGTGAAGGCCAGGATGGCGGAAAACGGAACGTGGCCGTTGTAGGCACCGTTTCGGTTGAGCTCCAGGATGCGCGGATCGAGCCGGCGGTAGACGCGGAGCCCGCGGCCCTCCAGATCGGGCGCCAGCCGCCAGTCCAGGCCCGCCGGAACGACGGTCAGGGTCGTCGCTTCGCGTCCCGCCCGGCGGACCATCTCGTACGCCACGACCGAGTCCTTGCCTCCCCCGGAGAGCACGATGGCCGGACCTGTAGCGGCTTCTCCCTCCAGTCCCGTCACTCCCGCCAGCGGAGGAACCTCGACTGAACCCGGAAAGCGAGCGAGACCGGCGGGATCGAGGCCGTTGCGGACGTAGAACTCTCCCAGGCCGGAGTTGTAGGTCTCGGTCCAGAACGCGGCGTCGGCCGTGGAAAGCCCGTCGCCCTCGATCTCGATCCGTGGCGGGCAGCAGGTCTTCCAGTACGAGACCCCGCAGATGAGATGCAAACCCGCCAGAGCCTGCGCGACGTCTTCGGCCGGAGCCGAGCTCGCCGCCAGACCCTCCGGCAACTCGTAGGTCTCTTCGAGGTCCAACGACCCCGCGGCGCCGGTCAGCCGGTAGCCCAAGTGCGCCGTACGCCCCGAGAGGTGGCGGTGGGTGAAGACGAAGGTGTCGTAGGGAGGCTTCATGCGGCCCTCATTCTACATGCCGGGGTGGCCTCACCCGGAGTAGCCGAAAACGACAACGCCTCGTACCGGCGACGGACAACTTTCATTGCAAGGTTTTCCTCCGGCCCTCTTTGTTCATCCGAATCGCCATCCTCTCACCGCGGCATGCCTGCCGGAGATCAAAGCTGTCGATCACCGCTAAATTCTTACGGGGGCGATGTTTTCTCTCGACGAGATCACATTGTTAACGTTTTCATCTCCATTGACTTACGCCTTCGTTTCGCTTTATGTTGGGGCTGTCATGAGGGGAGAGCGAAAGCGACCATGAGCCCGAGCGCAGCCAGCCCATTGTCGGTGGAGACGACGCTCGTCCCCCCTCCGCTCGTCTCCGGAGCGCCTGCCCTGAAGCTCCTGCGGGCGGCGCTTGAGCATCCCCTCTCCGGCCGGGTGGGGAGCGCCCGGGAGCTCGCCCGCACCGTCCAGGAGGAGGAGCGGGAGCCGCTCCCCACGGCGTTTCCGGCCCTCGAACGCCTTCTCCCCGGCGGCCTGCCGCGCGGACAGCTGGTCGAGATGGTGGGCGGCCGGTCGAGCGGTCGCTTCTCGGCGGTCCTGACGCTTCTCGCCGCGGCGACCGGCGTGGGCGAGGCGGCCGGCCTGGTCGACCTGGGCGATCACCTCGACCCCGAGACCGCCTCCCGGGTCGGGGTCGACCTCGAACGCCTCCTCTGGCTCCGTCCCCGCAACCTGAAGGAGGCCCTGGCCGGGGCCGAGATGCTCCTGGGGAGCGGTTTTCCTCTCGTCGTCGTCGAGCTCGGCTTCCCGCCGCTCGCCGGCGGACGGGGCGCGGAGGCGGCTTGGCTGCGCCTCGCCCGCGCCGCCCGCGCGCAGGGCGCGGCGCTCCTCGTGGCGAGCCCCTATCGGGTGAGCGGCACCTCGGCGGCCGTCGTGCTCCAGGTGGGGAAGGTGCGCTCCGCCTGGCAGGGGAGCGGCGCCTCGCCTCATCTCCTGGACGGGCTCTCCTCCCAGCTCGTCCTGGAGAAGCGACGCGGGGCGCTCCCCGGGCAGACCGAGAGCTTCGCCCTCACCGCCTCTCCCCTCCGCGCCCCGGCTCCAAGGAAGCCCATGGCGCCGACATTGCGGCAAGACGAACGCGAAGAGCGCTGGGCGCCGCTCCGGCTCGCCGCCACGGGCTAGTTGGACGGCGATCGGGATTTCCACGCCATGCCGTCCACGCGCATCGCCTGTATCGTCGTCCCCCTCTTCCCCATGGCCGCACGGCTGCGGAGCGAGCCCGAGCTCCTCCGCGAGGCGGTCGTCGTCGTCGTCGGCAACGGCAATGCCGCCCGGGTGCTCGCCGCCACCCGCATCGCCCGGGACGCCGGGGTGCGACCCGGCCTCACCCTCCCCCAGGCCCGCGCCCTCTGCCCCAAGCTCGTGGCCCGCGCCCGCGACGAGCCGTGCGAACGCGCCGCCCGGGAGGCGCTCCTCGAAGCCGCCGAGAGCCTCTCGCCGCGGATCGAGGACGCCGGCGACGGCACGGCCTTTCTGGATCTCCAGGGTCTCGAACGCCGCTTCCGGGGCGAGGCCCCCGAGATGGAGATGGGGCGGGCGCTCATCGCCGCGGTCGAGGATCTCGGCCTGCCGGCGCGGGTGGGCATCGCGTCGAGCAAGCTCGCGGCGCGCATCGCGGCGAGCCAGCCCGATTCCCCGGTCGTCGTCCCTCCCGGTGAGGAGGCGGCCTTCCTCGCCCCCCTCCCCCTCTCCCGCCTCGCCCCCGAGGTCGAGCTCGCGGCCACCCTGGAGCGCTGGGGGCTCCACTCGATCGGCGATTTCGCCCGCCTGCCGAGCGCCCGGGTGACGAGCCGGCTGGGGCCGCGCGGGAGCGACCTCCACGCCACCGCCCGCGGCGTCGATCCCCGGCCGCTCCGGCCGCGCGACCTGCCGCCCTGCTTCGAAGAGGGGATGAGCCTCGAGTGGCCGCTCGTCGCTCTGGAGCCCTTTCTCTTCGTCGGCCGGTCGGCCCTCGAGCGGCTCTGCCGCCGGCTGGAGACGAAGGGGCTCGCCTGCACCCGCCTGGAGCTCGTCCTGCGGCTGGAGCCCGAAGGCCGCCAGGAGCGCTCGATCGACCTGCCGGCGCCCAGCCGCGACGTCAAGACGCTCCTCACGCTCGTCCGGCTCGATTTGGAAGCCCGGCCGCCGGGGGCGCCGGTCGCGGGCTTCCTCTTCCTCGCCCATCCCGACCGGCCGCGCGAGGCCCAGCTCTCCCTCTACGGCCCGGCGGCCCTCTCCCCCGACAAGCTCGCGACCACCCTCGCCCGCCTCTTCGCCCTCCTCGGCCCCGACCGGGTGGGCTCCCCGCGCGCCGTCGACGGGCATCGTCCGGAACGCTTCGAGCTGGTCGACTACGCTCCCCCGCCGCCGCCGAGAGTCCGCCGCGAGCCGCGGGCCGGCCGCGGCCTCTTGGCCGTCCGGGCTCTAAGGCCTCCTCTGGCGCTGGAGGTGATCGCGAGCGAGGCCGAAGCCCCCCCGATCGAGATCCGCACGGTCGTCCACGGCGAGGCCGCCAAGCGGACCCAGATCGCGGGACGGGTGAAGGTCGCCGCCGGTCCCTGGGGGCTCGAAGAGGAGTGGTGGGCCGAAGACCCCACCGGGCGCGACTACTGGGACGTCGAGCTCACCGGTGGGGGCCTCTACCGTATTTTCCGCGACCGGGGTACCGGCGAGTGGTACGCGGATGGGATTTATGACTGAGCGGCTTGCGCGAAGCGCCGCACGACCTCGCCGGCCGGCAGGATCTCGCGGATGCCCGCGACGCTCTTGCCCGCCTGGAGGTAGTCCCGGTAGGAGAAGGCGCGCTTCGAGGAGCGCTTCAGCTTCCAGAGCGACTGGAGGGCGTAGATCGAGCGCATCCAGTGCTTGGTCTTCCGGCCGCGGAGGAGGAGCCGGGCGAGGGGGCCGGCCTGGGTGCCGGTGGCCGTGATGTAGGGGGTGCGGATGACGGCGACGGGCACCCCCGTGATGCGCTCGGTGAGCACGACGTCGTCCTCGCCCGCGTCGAGGATCGCCTGTTTGTAGTCGGCGTGGGCGGTGCACTCCGCCGTGGCGATGAAGCGGGTCCCCATTTGCACGCCGGCGTAGCCCAGGCGGAGAGCGGCAACGAAGCCGGCCTCTTCGCCGATCCCGCCGGCGCAAACGAGGGGGACGCCCAGGTCGCCAAGCTCGGCGAAGAGCTCCTCGGCGCTGCGGTCGCCGGCGTGCCCGCCGGCACGGCGGTTGACGGCGATCAGGCCATCGACGCCCGCTTCGAGCCCTTTTTCCGCCCATTTCCGCGAGGTGCAATCGTGGTACACCCGGCCGCCCACGGCATGCGCCCGCTCGACCACCCAGCGTGGGTCGCCGAGCGAGGTGACGAAGAAGCGCACTCCCTCCTCCACCGCCTCGTCGAGGTACTTCTCCATCCGCTCCTGGTAGACCTTGGAGGACTTCTCGACGATGACGTTCATGCCGATCGGCTTTGAGGTCAGGCTGCGGATGAGCCGCAATCCTTCGCGGAAGGGATGCCGGTGCACGTAGACGAGCGACAGCGGCTGGACGATCCCGATCCCCCCCGCCTCCGACACCGCCGCCACCAACTCCGGATTGCTGCAGGGGTACATGGCCCCGCAGATCAGCGGAACTTCGATCCCGAGTTGCTCGGTCAGTGCGGTGCGCAGGGGCATGGAGATTTAGCGGGGCGAGCTTTGCAAGAGAGCTTTGATCGTTTAGCGAGTCAGAAAATTGGTACCTTCAGAGCGGAAATCGACAAACCGCGAGCCCTCTCCCTCCCGCCCGTGTCATCCTGGAGGGAGCCCTAGCGACCGAAGGAGCCTGCGTGGAGGAAAGACACGCCCTTCCCCCAGATCCTTCAGTCGCTAGGGCTCCTTCAGGATGACAGTAGGAAAGGTTACCGTAAGTACCGCGGAGCGTGGTCACGCCGAATCCTCTCCAGCACCTCGTCCAGAGAGTGCCCGCCACCCCGGGCGAGCTCCTCCTCGGCCTCGACCAACCGCTTTACCACGTCCGCTTCAGACAAAATCTCCAGAGTCTCTAAAAGTCCCAAGAAATCTTCGCGGAGCACGGTCCCTACTATACAAGGATCGCCAGCAGCCCCCAAAAAAAAGAGCCCGGATCGCCCCGGGCTCTTGTGCATCAAGGAGACCTGCCTCTTTCTACGAGTAGGCCTCGAGCTCCGTCCAGGGATCGGTTTCGAGCGTCTTCTTGACCTCGATCATGAAGCGGTCGGCATCGGCGCCGTCGACCAGGCGGTGGTCGTAGGTGATCGCCAGGTAGCACATGGTCTTGATGGCGATCGAGTCGACGCCCTCCTCGTCGGTGACGACGATGGGCCGCTTCTCGACCGCGCCCACGCCGAGGATCGCGACCTGCGGCTGGTTGATCACCGGCGTCCCCCAGAGGCTTCCGAAGACGCCGGGGTTGGTGATCGTGAAGGTACCGCCCTGCGCCTCGTCGGGCTTCAATTTCTTGGTGCGCGCCCGGTCGGCGAGGTCGTTGGCGCTCTTCGCCAAGCCCATGAGGGAAAGTTGGTCGGCGTGCTTGATGACCGGCACGATGAGCCCGTGCCCGAGGTCGACCGCCATCCCCAGGTTGATGTCCTTCTTGTAGACGATGTTGGTGCCGTCGATCGAGGCGTTGAGCTTCTTGTAGGCCTTGAGACCGTTGACGACGGCCTTGAAGATGAAGGGCATGAAGGTGAGCTTGGTGCCCTCTTTCTTCAAGAAACCGTTCTTCGCCTTGGCGCGGAGCCGCGCCACCCGCGAGAGGTCGATGTGGAAGACGGTCGTGACGTGCGCCGAGGTGGCCTTCGAGTAGACCATGTGCGCCGCCGTGATCTGGCGGATCTTCGACATCGGCTCGATCTCGACGTTGTCCCCCTCGGCGTAGGCGGCGACCGAGAAGCCGCCGGTGGGACGCTGGGCGGGGACGGTCGCGGCGGCCGGGGTGGGAGCCGGAGTCGGCGCCGGAGCGGCGGGGGCGGCCGCGGCCGGGGCGGCTGGCGCTGGCGTCGCCGAGGTGGCCGGAGCGGCCGGCTTGGGAGCCGCCGAAGCGGCGGCCGGAGCGCTCGGAGCGGCCGGAGCGGCCGGAGCGCTCGGAGCAGGAGCCGGCTTCTGGCCGCGCTGGTCGATGAAGCTCAGGATGTCCTGCTTGGTGACCCGGCCGTAGGCGCCGGAGCCCTTCACCTCTTCCAGGTTCACCCCTTCTTTGGAGGCGATGTTGCGGACGAGCGGGCTCGAGAACTTGCGGGTTCGGTCGGAGAGCAGAGCGTCGCCGGCCTCCTCGTCGGACTCGACGGCGAGGCTCGACCGCGCCTCGTCGCGCCGCACGTCCTGCTTCTCGTCGTCCGCCGGGCTCGGGGCCGGGCTCGGGGCCGGAGCGGCGGCCGGCTGGCTGGCGGCCGGCTGGCTGGCGGCCGGTGCCGCGGGCTGGGGCGCCGGAGCCGGGGATCCCTCGCGGGCCTCTTCCTCACGCCGGACCTCGGTCTCCGGGGCGACCGGAGCCGCCGCCGGGGCAGGGGCCGAAGCCGCCGCGGCTTCTCCCGCCTCACCGATCCGCGCCACGATCTGGTTCACCGGGACGGTCTCCCCTTCCTTATGGAGAACCTCCTGGAGCGTCCCGGCGCTGGGGCTGGGGATCTCGGCGTCGACCTTGTCGGTCGAGATTTCGAACAGGGGCTGGTCGCGCTCCACCTTGTCGCCCACTTTCACCAGCCACTTGGTGATCGTCCCTTCGGCGATCGACTCCCCCATCTGGGGCATCACGACATCGGTTGCCATACTCGTCCTCTCCCGTCTCTCTAGATCTAGAGTCGTCTCCGGTTCAGTAGCTCGACAGCTCCCGCACCTTGGCGACGAGCTTGTCCACGTTCGGCAGGTAGGCCTCCTCGAGCGGCGGGCTGAAGGGTACCGGGGTATCCGGACAGCAGAGCCGGTGGACCGGCCCGTCCAGCCAGGGGAAGGCGTGCTCGGCGATCCGCGCCGCCACCTCGCCGGCGACCGAGCCGGTCTGCGGCTCCTCGGTGAGGACGATGACCCGGCTGGTCTTCTTGACCGTGGCGAGGATCGCGTCCTGGTCCAAGGGTTTGAGGGTGCGCAGATCCAATACTTCCAGGTCGATGCCCTCGGCTTCGAGCCGGCCGGCGGCTTCGAGCGCCACGTGCAGCATAGCACCGTAGGTGATGACCGACAGGTCACGCCCCTCGCGGGCCACCCGGGCGCGGCCGATCGGCACCTCGTAGTCGCCGTTCGGCAGCTCTTCCTTGATCCGCCGGTAGAGAAACTTGTGCTCGAAAAAGAGCACCGGGTTGTTGTCGCGGATGGCGGCGGTCAAGAGGCCCTTGGCGTCGGCGGCGGTCGCCGGGGCGACGATCTTCAAACCCGGGGCGCGCTGAAAGAAGCCCTCGGGGTTCTGGCTGTGGAAGACCGAGCCGTGGACGTTGCCGCCCGCGGGGCCGCGGACGACGATCGGCACCGACTGCCCCCAACGGTAGTGGTTGGGGGCGGCGAAGTTGACGATCTGGTTGAAGGCACAGGAGATGAAGTCGATGAACTGCATCTCGACCACCGGCCGCATGCCGAGGAAGGAGGCGCCGATCGCCGCCCCCACCATGGCCGACTCGCTGATCGGGGTGTCGATCACCCGCCCCGGCCCGAAACGGTCGAGGAGCCCGGCGGTGACCCGGAAGGCGCCGCCGTAGACCCCCAGATCCTGGCCGAGGAGGAAGACCTTGGGATCGCGCTCCATCTCTTCCCAAAGCGCTTGGCGGATGGCTTCCAAATAGGTGACGGCGCTCATACGGCGACCCTCCCGCGGGGCGCCGGGGATTCGGCGTAGACGCCCTCGAAGGCCCGCTCGGGCGGCGGCAGGGGCGAGGCGAGCGCCCGATCCACCTCTTCGTTCAACATCGAATCGAGCGCCTGGGTGATGGCGTCGAGCTCTTCTTGGGTGGAGAGCTTTTGCGGTCCCAGGAGATGGCGCTCGAAGCGATCGAGGGGATCTTTCTTCTTCCACTCCTCGAACAGCTCGTGCGGCACGTAACCCGCGTCGTCGTGCTCGGCGTGCCCCTTCATACGGAAAGTCTTGGCCTCGATGAGCGTCGGCCCGGCCCCGCTCCGCGCCCGATCGACCGCCCGCTTCGTGGCCGCATGGACCGCCAGGACGTCGTTGCCGTCGACGATCTCGGCCGGGATGCCGTAGCCGGCGGCGCGGATGGCGATGTCCTTGATCCGCATCTGCCGGGAGGTCGGGGTCGAGTAGGCCCAGCCGTTGCTCTCGACGATGAGAACGAGGGGGACGGAGAGGACCGCGGCGAGATTCAGCCCCTCATGAAAGTCGCCGGTCGAGGTGCCGCCGTCGCCGATGTAGGTCAAGGCGACCGCGTCCCGCCCCTGCATCCGCGCGGCGAGCGCCACCCCGGCCATCACCGGGATCAGGGCGCCGAGCATCGAGATGGGGGCGATCAGGCCGCGCGAGACGTCGCCGAAGTGGGTGTTGGCGTCCTTCCCACCCGTCGGGCCGCCGCCGCGGGCCATGTACTGCATCATGACCTCGCTCGGTTGCACCCCGCGTACCAGCATGGCGCCCAGGTTTCTGATGAGCGGTCCCAGGAAGTCGTCGGGGCCGAGCGCGTAGGCGCTCCCCACCGAGATCGCCTCCTGGCCGCGCGACGAGTAGAGGCCGCCCACCACCTTGCCCTGGCGGTAGAGGTTGCCCAGCCGTTCCTCGGCCATGCGGTTGAGCTTCATGAAACGGTAGAGCGCCAGCTGCGCGTCGCGGCCGAGCTCCGTCTTCGCCAGCCGTTCCTCCGGGGGGAGGGGCGGCGCGGGGTGCAGGGGACCCCAGTTCCTGCCCGCTTTCGCGGTCGGTGTGTTTGGTCCGGTCGGTGCCATCACGCTCCCTTAAGTCTTTAGAAATGGATCGCATGCCCCCACGCCGCATGCGCCGCCTCCGCCATCGATTCGGAGAGGGTCGGATGGGCGTGCATGGTGCGGAAGATCTGTTCGGTGGTCGACTCGCCCGCGAGCGCCACGCAGGCCTCGGCGACCAGGTCCGTCGCGTGGGCGCCGATGATGTGGACGCCCAGAAGCTCGTCGTACTTCGTCTCGCGGACGACCTTGACGAAGCCGGCCGTCTTCCCCAGGATCGCCGCCTTGCCGGAGGCCAGGAAGGGGAACTTGCCGACCTGGACGTCGTAGCCCCGCTCGCGCGCCTTGGCCTCGGAAAGCCCGACGCTCCCCACCTCGGGGTCGCAGTAGGTGCAGGAGGGGACGAGGTCGTAGTTGATCGGCTTCACCGCCTGCCCCGCCATGTGCTCGACGGCGAGGATGCCCTCGGCCGAGGCGACGTGGGCGAGCCAGGGGGTGTTGACGACGTCGCCGATCGCGTAGATGTGCGGCACGGCGGTCTGCATGAAAGGGTTGACCTGAACGTAGCCGCGATCGAGCTGGATACCGAGAGCTTCGAGCCCGAGCCCCTCGGTCACCGGCCGGCGGCCGACGGCGGACAGCAGCAGCTCGGACTCGACGACCAGCGGGCCGTTCTTCCCTTCCAGGTGGATGCGGACGCCGGTCTCGGTGTGGTCCACCCCGGTGAGCTTGGTCGCCGTCATCACCTTGATGCCGCGCTTCTTGAGCTGCTTTTCGAGCTCGGCCGAGACCTCCTCGTCCTCGATCGGCAGGATGCGCGGCAGCATCTCGATGAGGGTCACCTGGGTGCCGAAGGAGGCGAAGATGGAGGCGAACTCGGTGCCCACCGCGCCGGCGCCCAGGACGGCGAGGCTCGCCGGGACCCGTTCCATGGCCAGGATGTGGTCGGAATTCAGGATCCGCTCGCCGTCCGCCTTGGCGATCGGGATGTCCCGCGGCACCGAGCCCGTCGCGATGAGGAGGTTCTTCGCCTGGTAGGTGCCGCCGTCCGGCCCTTCGACCTCGACCGTGTTCGGGCCGGTGACCCGGCCAGTGCCGTGGAGGCCGGTCGCGCCGTACTTCTTGAACAGGCCCTCGATGCCGCGGGCGTTCTTGTCGACCACCTTGCGCTTCCGGGCATGGACCTTGGCGATGTCGAGGGCCGGAGCGGCCACCGTGATGCCGAGGTCGTCCGCGTCGCGAATCCCGTCGAGCACCTCGGCGGTGTGGAGGAGGGCCTTGGTGGGGATGCATCCGCGGTGCAGGCAGGTGCCGCCGAACTTGGGGTCCTTCTCGACCACCGCCACCTTCAATCCGAGCTGTCCGGCCCGGATGCCCGCGACGTAGCCGCCGGGGCCGCTGCCGATCACCATCAGGTCGAACTCTTTGTCGCCCATCCGATCTCCCGATTCTAAAGGACTTAAGCGCCTCCGGAGATCCTCCGCGGCGCGCCCTGTGCAGTTTTGGTGAACGTCGGGTAACGTCGACGTGCGGGACCCCGAAGCGGGGGTCCGCATCTACTGTATCGCAACGCGAGAACCGCCGCCGTTTAGTCCCCTGCCGGCGGCGGCGCGGCCGGCGCTCCTTTAGCTGCGCAGGGGAAGGAGCGCGCGCAGCCGGCTGTCGCGCAAATAGAGCCCTCCCCAGAGAACGATGGCAACAACGATCGGGATGGGGACGGAGCGCAGGTCCAGGATGCGGACGTGGGTCGCGACGGCGCCGCCCAGATAGCCGGTCAGGAGGATCGCGCCGAGAACGGAGGTCCGCGGAATGAGATAGAGAATCGTCGAGACCAGCACGGTGATCCCCAGGCCGAAGATGACGCTCTCGGGATAGCCCATTTTGTGGACTCCTTCCACGACCGACGGCGGCTTGACCAGATCCATGACGCCGCCAAAGAGCAGAAGCAAGGCCGGCAGGATGCTCATGATGCGTCCCGTCCACAGCATTCCCGGGGAGACTGGAACCGTTTGTACGTCCGATGTCATGAAAAAATCCTCCTTTTTGGCTGTAGCGTGTGGATTGTGGCTGGGGTCCCTTACGGGACGGCGATGGGCTCCGCCTTGAAGCGGCCCGGCTTCTCCTCGACCACCCGGGCGAGCGGAATGTCGGCGTCGTGCTCGAAGATGCCCAGCCAGCTCCCGGCGGCCGCCCGGGGGAGCCAGAGCTTCTTGTTCTCCAGGGTCTCCATGGGATAGAGGTCATACCCCATGATCCAGGCGAGCGGCACATGGGCGGTCGTGGGGACCAGGTCCGCCCAGAAGACCGCCTGCTCCTCCGGCGAGCCGCCGTCGAGGAGCACGACGCACAGGTCCCGGTTGTGGCCGGGGACCCGGACGGCGCGCACTCCGGACATCGGCTCCATCTCGTCGTCGAAAAGCTCCGCCACCCCGGCTTCGAAGAGCGGCTCCCAGTTGGGCGGCATGTAGCTCGCCCGGTCGCGCTCGTTGGGGTGGCGGGCGTGCTCCACCTCGCCCCGGTTCAGGAAGTAGCGGGCGCGGGGAAAGGTCGGGACGAGCCTCCCCCCGACCTCCCGGGTGTTCCAGCCGCAGTGGTCGAAGTGGAGGTGCGAGAGGAGGACATGGGTGACGTCTTCCAGCTCATACCCCGCCGCCCGGATCGCCGCCGGCAGCCGCACTGCCTGGGGGTCGATCCCATAGAGGGAGCGGAACTTGGAGTCCACCTTGTCGCCGATTCCGGTGTCGATCAAGAGCAGGTCGCTGCCACGGGCGACGAGCAGGCAGTTGGTGCCCATCCGGATGCGGTTCTCCTCATCCGCCGGCTTCACCTTCCCCCACATCGTCCGCGGCACGACCCCGAACATGGCGCCGCCGTCGAGGCGGAAGACGCCGTCGCTGACGACGGTCAAGTCGAGGTTGCCGAGGCCGATCATGGGGGGAGTGTAGCGGATTGGGATGGGGGCTTGCCCCATCTTGGGGCGCGGCTTCGCCCGGAGATAAATCTCCGGGCTACGAGATACGCTGGCTGAAGCCAGCTCCGAAGCCGATCCCGGCGATGCCTGAAGGGCTGGCGTACCCTCTCCAGGCGCGGTAGTCTTGGTCGACGCGGTCCTCAGCGGAACGGCAAGGTAGGTAGGCGCGAGAGGATGTGAAGAAATCGCCCTGCCGAGGGTGAGGCGTAGAGAGGCGTAGAGAGGCCCCCGTCGGTCGGAGAATCGATTTTCACCCGGCTCGGCTCGGGCTTCAGCCTGCCGCGAGAGGGCATGCCCTTCCCCCCGAAGGGAATGCCCGAGCCCTCGCGGGGAAACCCCGATCCCTTCAGGGGAACACCCTTCCCCTACCGGGGATCGACCGTTCCCCCACAGGGAACCCTCAAACCCTCCCGGGGAATAGCCGATCCCCCGAAGGGAATTACCAATCCCTCACAGGGATTCCTCAAGTACAGCGAGGGAAAAACAAATCCCTTCCGGGGCAACGGTCATCCCTCGGAGGGTAAGCCTATTCCCCCGGAGGGAACGGCCTCGCGGGCGTCTCCGGCGCCATCGCGGCGCTTTCAGGTCGCTTCGCTCGCCTCTCCGGGACCCATAAGAAGGCCTGCGGCACGGTTGGCGTCGCCTCGGAGGAGATCCAGAGGGCCTGGAGGTGGGTTCCCGATGCCTCGGGGAGGATCTCCGCGCTCTCCGCGACGAGGTTGCTGGCCTCCGCGGACGGCGGCACGGTCTCCGCGAGCTTTCAGAGGCTTTCCACCGCGAGTTACGGGCACGTCCCGGGCTTGCGAGGGGGAACCAGACGGCCGCACGGATCCTCCAAATGCCGCGCACGCCGTCCTCTCTGCCAGAAACGGCTGCGAGGACGGCGGCCTGGGTGGGATCGCGCTGGTGGAGACGCTTCAGAGCTCAGGGATCGAGGCGGATGCGGAAGTCGGACCGGTTGCCCCAGGTCGGCACGAAGTTGCAGGGCACCGCGCCGACCATCGGATTGATCATCCAGGAGAGGATGGCCCGGGCCTTGAGCGACTGTCCCTTGCTCATCTGGGCGAGCAGCTTGGCATTCGACTGGACGATGGCCGCGAAGTCCCAGTTGATCGGGGCGGTGCTGTCTTGGATGTGGAAACCGTTGACGTTGATCGGCTCGAGGCCGGCACCGCCCCCGAAGTCGACGCAGAAGAGGACGAACTCGGTGCTCCCGGGTCCCGTGCAGATGGGGCCGCCATAGCCGGTCAGCTGGCGAATCTGGATGGGGCAGGCGGCCTCCTTCCTCTGGGGATGGTAGCCGCAGGCCTCGATGGACTCCCAGCTCGTGCTGCTGCCGCCGGGGTTCGAGATCGTCTGGATGTAGGGAGGGCCGGCCAAGGAGCCCGAGATCGGCGAGGGCAGGCAACCCGCCAGGTCGGTCGAGATCTGATCCGCGGTCTCGCCGGCGGTCGCCGAGGACTGGATGTTGCTACGGTCGGGTGGGCAGAACGCCGCCTGGACCCGCGACGCCGGCACGAGACCGACGACCAGGAGTGCCAGGGAGGCGCTGATGGGGAATCGAGACATGGGCATACTCCTCTCTTTGGGGGATGACGGAAGAGTGGTGGAGAGCGAAGGCACCCAGGCCGGCCCAGAGCGGAGTGGGCTGCTCTATAAATTAGGGTGATCTACACTGCGAATTCGTGACAACCGCGGAGACGTTGTCCGGCTGAAATGAAACGGACCGTGGCGACACTCCAAGTGGAGCCTCGGTTCCTCGGACGGCCCATAGCATCGTCCGCGCCCAAGCGGTGCGGCGGGGAGGATCCTCTTTGACGGACACATTGGGTCGCAACCAGCGCACCCCGGTCGACTTCGCCCCCTACCTGATCCCGCCGCGGGCAAAGATCGCGCGGGAGGAGAGAATCCGGCGCAGCCGCGAGATGCTCTTTCGGGTGCTGAGCCAAAACACGACGGTCGCCTTCGTCGGCAGTGGCTGTTCGGTTCCTCTCGGTTATCCGAACTGGACTGGATTCGTGCAGCGGCTCGTCTCGGCCACCCGCGAGTATCTAGAACAGAACAGAGGTTCGGCGGACAGCCTGAAACGCTGCACCCAACTGCTCGATCGGCTGTCCGCCGAAATCCCTCCGGGCGCCGAGGAAATGATGTTCGCCGTCTCGATCTGCCGGGAAATCCTCAAGAAACCCTCGGGAGAAAAGGCCTACCAGAAATGCCTGGAAGAGAGCCTCTCCCCGAGAGGCAAGAAAGCGACGGACCAGCCTCTCCACGCTCTGCTCGATCTCCCCATCCATCGCTTCGTAACGACCAATTACGACCACGAGATCGAGCATGCGCTGGCGACCATACGCCAGGTGCCCCTGGAGGAATTCGGCCTCCTCAACCCCGCCCAGAAAGACCCGCGCTCCTTCACCCAGAAATCGGAGAATTGCGATCGTCTCGCACTCTTTGCTCTCGCCAGGCCCGAGGAGACGAGAGACGTCGTCTTCCACTGCCACGGCCGCTGTGACGACTTCGAATCGATCATCGCGACGGAGTCCGATTACCAGAATTGGTATCTGGCCAATGGCGACGAGGAGAAACGAGTCTTCCAGCAGACCCTCGACGTTCTTCTCGGCGCGAACCCCATACTCTTCGTGGGCTACAGTCTGAGCGACGAGGGCCTGCTGCGGCCTCTACGGCTCTTCCATGCCACCTGCCCAGAGGAGAGATTCGAGCGACCCTTCTTCGCGTTGATGCCGGAGAAATCTTGCGCCAAGGAGCAGGATCAGCACGACTACCTTTTCGAGCGTTACGGCCTCAACGTTTTGCCGTTCGCCGCCGAAACCTCCGAAGAGATCGGACCGAGCCTCTGCGGAGAGCTCCGGAATCTGCGCCGGGAGCTCACCGCCTGGCGCCAAAGCTGGAGCGAGAAGCCCTGTTTTCGTAAGGTCAACTTCCTCACCCGTCCTCCCCAGCCCTACCGCCATCCCGGCCCCATTCCAGACATCGGAGAGCCGAGCATCGCGAGCAGGGAGGCCGCCGAGCTCCTCGGTGGGAACGCGGACTCCGTTGACATTATGAAATTGCTGGGTAATAACCGGATCGTCGTCCTCCTCGGCAAGGAGGGGACGGGAAAGTCCTGGCGCGCCCTCCAGCTGATCGAGAGCCTCTCCAAGGCTCACCTCCCTCCCTTCCAGGGTTTCTTCTTCTGGAGCTCCTACTATTCGGACGACCTGCTCTCCGGCGTGGAGCGGCTCCTCCACTACCTCGATCCCGAGGCCCGCACGGCGAGCGAGGGGTCCCGCCTCGGTCGGCTGGAAAGGCTCCTTCACGCCGGGGAAGGGGGAAAGCAGGCCGCACGCTACCTGATCGTTTTCGACGGCTTCGACCGCCTCCTGCACCGGTCTGGCCGGCCCGATGAGGGCCGAATCGAGAACCCGGCCGCGCGCAAATTCATCGAGCTGTTCCTCGCCCCGGAGTGCGAAAGCAGGCTCCTCCTCACGAGCCAACTCTGGCCGCTCGAGCTAGAGAGGTGCCCTGACGCGGCGCCCTTTCCGATCGGACGGTTGCGGTTCTTCGGAGGAAAATCAAACCCAGAGTTTTTCTGTACCGGCGAAGACGACACCGCGGTCCTCTACGCACTGCTCGATGGACACGCCTACGCCCTTCTTCTCGCGGAGAGATTCCTCGCACGGGAGAGGGAGTGCCACGTCACGGAGCCGGTGCAGCGCCTCGCGGAGAAGCTCTTCGGAATCGTTCCGGAGAGGCGGATCTGGGGCCTGATCGAGGAGATCGTGCAGGATCTCGACCGCCATACAAACGGATTCGCCCGGCCCCTGCTGGAGCGGTTGGCGGTCTTCATGACACCCGTCACCAGCTCCATCTGCGCCCTCTGCTATCGAGAAGTGAAAAAGGCTCACCCCCACAAGCCGGGCCCTGGCCTTAAAAAGGTTCTCGACCAACTGGTCAAAAGCTCTCTCCTCGCCAAGGACTCTTGTGGCCCCTCGGATTGTATGCGGCTCACCCCGATCTGGACCGTGCAGCCGACGGTGCGCAAATATGTCTTCGAGCAGGTCCATGGCGTCGCCAGGGACGCCCTGCCTCACTTCGCACTTTCCGGCTTCACCTCCGGCGACGCCGCCGTCCACCCGGGCTCGGCGGAGGCTGCCGAGATCGTCAAGAGTCTCTGGGAACGGTTGTATGGCGCGACGAAGAAGGCGATCGACAGAAACAATCCGGTGAAGGCCCGCGAGCTCTGCCGGGCCCTCTTCGGAGTGATGCGGGCGCGCATGGAGGCGATCACGACGCCGCGCTGGTGGACGTACAAGGAATATGCTCGCTACTGCGTCCGGTTGATCGATTTAGTCCGCCGGGTCTCGTACCTGGGGCTGGGGAGTGCCGAGCCACCGGGGGTCTCCGACCGGACCGACCCTTTCTGGACCTACTGCGAGCCGCAAGCGATCACCCAGATCGAGTGGGAGAGGGCACCTCTCCATTCCGACGAGCTCGCCTGGCTTTACAATGAGCTCGGCCTTACGCTCCTCGCCTGCGGGCACATGGTGGATTGCCTCCGGGTGTGGGAACAGGGCTACGAGATCAATCGCGTCGTCGATGGGACGACGCCGGTCCCCAGCTTCACGCTCGAATCTCAGCTCCACCTCGTCCATACCTTCCTGGACCTCGGCCGTCTGCCGGACATGCGGCGCTATCTCGACGAGGCGGAGAGGACGAATGCCAAGGTAGAAGATCCGGACGCGAGCGGCAGAATTCTCGGTTTCCGCGCTCTCCTCGCCCATCTCCAGAGCGATTTCGACGAGGCAGACCGGCTCTATACCAAGGCGATCAAAAGGCTCCGAGCGAGCCAGAACGCGCGCGGCGAGAGCTATTTCCTCAGCCACCGGGCGGCCCTCGAGGTCAGCCTCCACCGCTTCGACCGGGCGGAGGACGCCGCCCGGTCGTGTCGAGCCCTCGCCGAGACGGCCGACTATCCGGACCTCGTCGTCTACTCTCGCCTGGCGGCTGGGCAGGTCTGCCGCGCCCAGGGCAAGCTGGTCGATGCGACGGTCGTGCTCAACGCGGCTCTCCGCGAGGCGAAGCGCCTCCAACTCGGACGCCTCCAGGCTGAGATCCTGACCGAGCTCGCCCGCCTCGCTCTCGACTTGGGCGACAGCGCGCTCGCCCGGCAGCGGGCGCTCGAAGCGTTGGAGATCAGCAATGGCAGGGGCCTCGGCCTGCGCCGGAGCCACAGCCTCCTGGTGCTCGGCCTGGCCACCCTCAAGGCCGAGCAGCGGAAGCTCGGCATCGCCTATCTCAAGCAGGCCCAGAAGAGCGCCGAGGCTCAGGAATACTGGTTGTGCCGGCGCGAGGCCCTCGAGCGACTGGAGGCGTTGGGGGCGGCGCTCTCCTGAGGAGCTGGACCGTCAATCCGTCCAGTAGGATGTCGAGCCTTGCCGCGCGAGCTTTTTTCGGAGCGTGTTGTCGAAGGTGGCGACCGCGTCGTACTGCCCTTGGCTGGCCGCGGCGGCGACAATGGCATCCCCGAGAGAGGGAATCGTCTGAGGCCAGCGCTCGAGGACCATGGGCCAGGACAGCTCGTCGGCTGCGAGCACCCCGGGCATCGCCAGGAGATCCGCCACCGCCTCGGCTACGAGCGAAGGTTTCTGCTTGTAGAGCTGAGTGAGAACGTAGGCCATCTCGACGATCGAGATCGTATGGAGGACGAGCGTGTGCTCCCGTTCCGCCGCCCCCCGAAAGAGGGCCGCTGCCTTCCTCCTCTGACCCTCGTCCCTGTCGGTAAGGAACGAAACGAGGACATTGGCATCGACGAGGATCTCTTTCACAAGCCCTTGGAGCCCATGAGCTCGCGAGCCCGACGCACGTCCTCCACCGGATCGCCCGGGCCGACCTTGATGCTGCCCTCGCGTTGCAGAAAGGCCGGCCGAGCCGCCGTGACCCGAACGTGATTGTCAACCCACTCCCATTGCAAGACGTCGCTCGGACCGACGCCCAGCTTCAGTCGGACTTCCTTGGGAACGGTCGTCTGGTACTTCACTGTGATGGTGGACTTGGTCATTGGGGCTCCTTACCAAATCTTAAGACCGGTAAGGCGAGCTGTCAACCGGAGCCCTGCCGCCGAGGAGCAACAGGAGACGCTCTCCTGAGATAATCCTCTCATGCTCTACCGGATCCTCGCCGACGCCCTCGTCGCCTTCCATCTCGGGTTCGTCCTCTTCGTGGTCCTCGGGGGACTCCTCGTCCTGCGCTTCCCCCGTGTCGCCTGGCTCCACCTCCCGGCCGCCGCCTGGGGTGCCTGGGTGGAGTGGACGGACACTCTCTGTCCCTTGACCCCGCTCGAAAATCATCTGCGGCGCCTGGGCGGCGAGGCGGGGTACAGCGGCGGGTTCATCGCGCACTACCTGCTGCCGGTGCTCTACCCGGCGGCGTTGACGCGAGGCATCCAGTACGTCCTCGGTGGATTGGTGATCGGAGTGAATCTTCTCGCCTACGGTGCCCTCCTCCGCCGTGCCCGGCGGGCTCGAAAGCTGCAGCAGACTCCCACCCGAGTTTGACAAGCAACCAAACGGTTGCCTATAGTCCGCGCCATGGAGGACCCGCTCGACGACATCTTCAAAGCTCTAGCGGACCCCAGCCGGCGGTTGCTTCTGGACCGGTTGCAGGTTCGGAATGGACAGACGCTCGCGGAGCTCTGCCAGGAGATGGAGATGACTCGTCAGGCGGTCACCAAGCATCTCGCCGTTTTGGAGGCTGCGAACCTCGTCGCCACGGTAAGACGCGGGCGGGAGAAGCTGCACTACCTGAACCCCGTGCCGATCCAGGAGATCTACGACCGCTGGATCGGCAAGTACGAGCGCCACCGGGTGGCGGCGCTCGCCGATCTCAAACGTGCTTTAGAGGAGGATCACCATGAATAAGCCGGAATTCGTCTATGTCTCGTACATCGCCACGACGCCGGAGAAGCTGTGGGCGGCGCTCACCGATGGCGCCTTCACCGAGAAGTACTGGTTCGGACGACGCCTCGAGTCCGCCTGGACGGTCGGCGCGCCCGTCTGCTTCTATTACGGTGAGGACGACAAGGTATCCGACACCGGCACCGTTCTCGAATACGATCCGCCGCGGCGGCTGGTCTATTCCTTCCACCCGGAATTCACCGCCGAGCTCCGCGCCCTGCCGCACACCCGGGTGAGCTTCACCTTGGAGCCGCAGGAGGGCATGGTCAAGCTGACTCTCCTCCACGATGAGATCGACAACGAAGAGCTGGCCGGCCGCTTCCGCCAGGGATGGACCGCCATCCTCTCTTCCTTGAAGACCCTGCTCGAGACCGGCACCCCTCTGCCGCAGCCCAAACCGCTGGCCCAGGTGGCCCAGGCGCAGACGGTGGCGAAATAGAGCTACCGAAGCCGCCGGCTCACGGCTTGGGGGCGGGCTGGGTGTTCGGCGGCACCTCGCCCGGATGCGCCGCCGGCGCCGGCGAGGCGGCCGTCAGGGCCTGGTACTGCGCCGGGGTCATCGTGGGGAGCTGCTTGACGAAGGCCGTGATCGCCCACAGCTCGCTTTCGGTGTGGGTGGGACCGAAGGCGGGCATGCCGGTCATCCGGATGCCGTTCTTGACGATCCAGTAGGCCTCCGCCGGGCTCATGTCGCGGGTCGAACGGATGAGATTGGGCGGGCTGGGGTTCAGGCCGGCGCCGATCTCCGACATCTTGACCCCGGGGGCGCCGTGGCAGGTGGCGCACATGTCCTCGTAGTGGGCGGCGCCGAGCTTCAGCTGGGCGGGGTCGTTCAAGGGCGGCGGCGTTATGCCCGCGGCGTGCCGGGCCACCGACTCGTCGGAGACCCGATGGGCGATCTGGTCGAGGAAGCCGCGGCTGCCGTTGGTGGCCGCCACGTCGTAGAGGCCGGAGTTGATGTAGACGTAGGCGCCCAGGACCACGACGATGGCGAGGACCAACAGGGTGACGATCGTTCTCATACTCCCCCTCCCTTCATGTTCCCTGAAAAGCCGGGCGGGCTGTCTAGAGCACCCGGCCGCCTGACATAATGCCATGCGTACGGCCCCGTGGGCGAGAATGTGCATGGGCCGTGCCCCGTGAGGAAGGCCCGGAAGTCTTAGATGCCCGATATTCCAGCCGGCAGCTCCCCCTCCGTCCCGACGAGCGCTCTGGGCGATCTCGGCGACCTCGGCATCGTCTTTACCGGGGGCGGTGCGCGCGCCGCCTACCAGGTGGGAGTGCTGCGCGCCCTCGGGCGGCATCTGCCCGCGCTCCGCTTCCCGATCATCACCGGGGTGTCGGCCGGCGGGGTCAACGCCGCCTTTCTCGCCTCGCACCCCGGTCCCCTTCCCGTGGCGGCCGATCAGCTCTACGAGATCTGGCGGGGCCTGACAGTCGAGGACGTCTTCCGGGTGGACCTCCCCTTCCTCTCCAGAAACCTGGTGCGCTGGGCGACCCACCTCGTGGCCGGCGGCAGCTCGGTCGCCCCCGAGGTGCGGGGACTGGTCGACACCTCGCCCCTCCATGAGACCTTCTCCCGGGCGGCCGCGGCGGTCGACGGGGAGATCGTCGGCATCGCCCGGAACCTGGAGCACGGCCTCTTGAAGGCCCTGGCGCTCACCGCCCTCAACTACTCGACCGGCCAGAGCGTCACCTGGGTCCAGGGGAGAGAGGTCGCCCCCTGGATCGACCGCCAGCGCCGCTCGGTCTCCGCCCGGATCACGGTCGACCACCTGATGGCCTCGGCGGCGCTCCCCCTCTTCTTCCCCGCCGTGCGCCTGGGCGACACCTGGTACGGCGACGGCGGCGTGCGCCTCTCGGCCCCGCTCGCCCCCGCCCTCCGCCTCGGGGCGACCCGCATCCTCGCCGTCTCGCCGCAGCACCTGCCGACCCACGCCGAGGCGGATCGGCCGCAGATCGTCGGCTACCCGCCGCCCGCGCAGATCTTCTCGGAGCTCTTAAACGCCATCTTCCTCGACATCCTGGAGCAGGACGTCGATCGCCTGAAGCAGACCAACCGGCTGCTCGCGAAGCTCCCTCCCGAGGAGTGGGGCGCTCTGCGGCCGGTCGAGATCGTCCTCTTCCGCCCGAGCGAGGATCTGGCGGCGCTCGCCGCCGCCTACGAGCCGCGCCTGCCCAAGGCCTTCCGCTATCTCACGAGGAGCCTGGGCACCCGCGAGACGACCCGCCCGGATGCGCTCTCCTATCTGATGTTCCAGCCCGACTATCTGGAGCACCTGATCGCGCTCGGCGAACGCGACGCGGAGGCCCGGCTGCCGGAGGTCCGGCGGCTGGTGGAAGGTCCCACGCCCTTCGAGACACCGCTGGTGGAATCCCGATGAGCCGCCGAATCTGGAATCGCCAGCGCGCGGCAGGCCTCCTCCTCGCCGCTCTCCTCTGCGCCGCTCCCTACGCCGGTCAAGTCTTAGGCGCCGCCGCTCCCCCTCGGGTCGACGGCTTGACCGAGGCGCGCGCCGCCCTGGCGCGTCTCCACGGCCGCGAGCCGCTCCACGGCGCGGTCGAGGTCGAGGTCTTTTCGGAGACCAAGGAGGACGGCAAGCCCAGTCCCGAGCAGGCGAAGGGGACCGTGCGGGTGGAGGACGGCCCCGAGGGGCTGCGGGTGACCTATCCGAACGCCCTTCTCGAACGGGTCGCCGAGGAGGCTCGCCAGCACCAGGCCAACCCCGAGAGCAGGAGCCCCACTGAGGCGGTGATCCGCGAGATCAACGGCACCGATCTGGCCAACGACCTGAGCTTCGCCGGCCCGCTCACCACCCGGATCGCCCGCGCCAAGATCCTCGAAGAGCACCCGGACGCCGTAAGCGGCAGGCCCGCGAAGCTCGTCGTCCTCGGTCTCGACCTCGCCGCCTCCCAGGCCGAGAAGAAGCACATCAAGGATTCGAAGGTCACCTTGAAGCTCTGGCTGGGCGCCGACGGGGTGCCCCTGGCGGCCGAGTCGACGACCGAGATCAAGGCGGGCTTCCTCTTCCTCACCTTCACGACCGAGAGCCGGGAGCACTGGGACCTCGCCCGGGTCGGCAACCGCCTGGTCGTCACCCGTCGCCACCAGGAGACGAGCGGCGCCGGGCTCGGCCAGGAGTTCAAGCGGCGGGTGACGGAGGTGGTGAGCGTCGAGGGAGAAAAGTAGGGACTGGCGTCCTCAGGGGAACTGGAGAGGGTCCCTCAGCCAGTTCTGGACTTCCAGGCCGGCGATGGGATGGTCGTGAAACGCACGGTCGTCACTCACCAGGGTCGCTCCGAGGTCGAGGGCAACCGCAGCGATGGCCAAGTCGAGATCCGATTTGACGAAGCCGCTTTGAAAGGCTTCAGCGAGCGGCGATCCTCTCCACCCCGTTGAGCCGAGCTACCAGAATGTTGGTATCGAGAACGTAGCTCAAAACTTCGGAGGCTCCTTCGAGCCTCCCTGCTTCCGGGCATCGCGGAGTAGCTGGGAAAGCTCCTCAGCGGACTCCCCTTCCCAGGGTCCGATCTCCCGAAAAATATCTCCCGCCGTTCGGCGACCCTGCACCCGGAGCTCGACGATGAGCCCGTCGATCTCCGCTGTCACCGGGTGCTCCGGATCCCTCTTGAGCTCGGCCACCGCACCTTCGATCCCTTTGACCATTCCTTCACCCCCACACCCATCGTAGCACTTCCGCTCATCTTGCGCCCGCATACCGTGCTCCTCCTATCCCCGTGGAAGATCTTCCCCCCTCCCCGTGTTGTAGATTCCGGCAGGAGCCTCCCGCTCCGTTCATGCCTCCACCTACTCGATGGTAGAATCCTCGGCCCTATGATCGCCGTCTCTGACCTTGGTAAGTCGTTTGGACCCCAGACCCTCTTCGAGGGGGTCTCGATCCAGTTCACTCCCGGCAACCGCTACGGCTTGGTGGGGGCGAACGGCTCCGGCAAGTCGACCCTCCTCCGCATCCTCTCCGGCGCCGACCAGCCGAGCGAGGGTACGGTCGCCATGCCCAAGCGCCTCAAGCTGGGCGTTTTGAAGCAGGATCACTTCCAGTACGAGGACATGTCGATCCTCGAAGTCGCCATGATGGGCAACCACGAGGTCTGGGAGGCGATCGAGGAGAAGGAGCGGCTCCTGGCCCACGCCGAGACTCACTTCGACGCCGATCGCTATGCGGAGCTCGAGGACACCATCCTCCGCCACGACGGCTACAGCCTGGAGGCCAAGGCGGGCGAGGTGCTCGAAGGACTCGGGATCATCACCGAGGTCCACCGCCAGAAGCTCTCGACGCTCTCGGGCGGCTTCAAGCTGCGGGTCCTCCTCGCCCAGGTGCTGGCGGCGACGCCGGACGCCCTGCTCCTCGACGAGCCCACGAACCACCTGGACATTCTCTCCATCCGCTGGCTGGAGAAGTTCCTCGAAGAGTACAAGGGTTTGGCGATCGTCATCTCCCACGACCATCGCTTCTTAGACAACGTCTGCACCCACATCGTGGACGTCGACTACGAGACGGTGACCCTCTACCACGGCAACTACACCGCCTTCGTCTCCGGCAAGCAGGACAACCGGGACCGCAAGGAGGCGGAGATCGAGAAGCGGGAAAAGCAGATCGCCAACCACCAGGCGTTCGTCGACCGCTTCAAGGCCAAGGCGACCAAGGCCCGCCAGGCGCAGAGCAAGGTCAAGATGATGGAGAAGATCGTCATCGAGAAGCTGCCGCAGAGCTCGCGGCGCTACCCGACCTTCAAGTTCAAGCAGGTCCGGCCGAGCGGCCGCGAGGTGCTCGCGATCGAGGGGATCTCCAAGGCGTACGGCACCAAAAAAGTCCTGAACAACGTTTCCTTGAAGGTCCAGCGCGGCGACAAGATCGCCATCATCGGCCCCAACGGCATCGGCAAGTCGACGCTTTTAAAGATCGTCATGAACGAGATCGACGCCGACGCCGGGAAGTCCGAGTGGGGCTACGAGGCCCATCCCGGCTACTTCTCGCAGGATCACCACGAGCTCGCGGGAGCCGGCAAGCAGTCGGTCGAGGCTTGGCTGTGGGAAGCGGTGCCGACCGAGCCGATCGGTTTCATCCGCGGCAACCTGGGGATGGTGTTGTTCTCGGGGGACGACGTCAAGAAGCCCTGCCAGAGCCTGTCGGGAGGAGAGGCCGCGCGGCTCGTCTTCTGTAAGCTCTCGGTGACCAAGCCCAACGTGCTGATCTTGGACGAGCCCACGAACCATCTCGACCTGGAAGCGATCGATGCCTTGGTCGAGGGACTTAAGACCTACGACGGGACGCTCATCTTCGTCTCCCACGACCGGTGGTTCGTCTCGCAGCTCGCGACCCGGATTTTCGAGATCTCCCCCAAGGGCATCCAGGACTTCCCCGGCACCTACGACGAGTACCTGGACCGCCTGGGCGACGACCACCTGGACGGCGAGGCGGTGCTCCGCCAGCACCGCGCCCAGCAGAAGCGGGAGAAGGCCAAGGGGAACGGCGCTGGCGGAAACGGTGGTGCTGGAGCCAACGGCGGCGCGCCCGTCGACGACCGCGAGCGCCAGCGGCAGCAGAAAAAGCTTTCGGAACGCCGCGACCAGGTGACGGTCGCGGTCGAGAAGGCCGAGGCCCGCATCCACGAGATCAACGAGTTGTTCTGCGATCCCACCTTCTTCGATCGCACCTCCAGAGACAAGGTGAAGAAGCTCGAAGAGGAGCAGAAGAAGCTCTCGACCCAGGTCGCCGGACTGATGGGCGAGTGGGAAGGGATCGAGAGTCAGCTCGCTGGCTTGGGGGCCTGAGGACTCGTTTCAGACCCCTTTTCCGCCCGAAACCACGCCGTCGTCTCCGCATCCGCGGGGAGAAACAGCTCGATCCGCAGATCTTCGAGCCGGGTGTCGAGCGGCGCCTGGAGGCTCGCGATGACGATGAAGAGTCTCAGGCGGGCCTCTCCGAAACGATAGCGGAGAAGCAGCACCGGTGGTGGCGGGGCGTCAGGGTCCTGCTGGAGCAGCTTCTTCACCTCGGGGTTCTTGGCCAGCGTCGCGGCCCACTCGTCGAGATCGCTCCTGCGGACCCGCGACTGCTCGGCCATGTAGCGGCGGAGGAGGCAGGCCGCCGCCTCGCTCCAATTCTCCATACACTCGCGCCCCGGGCCACGCCGTATCATCAGCTCGAAGATATTGTCGCGCGGCACTTCCGGAACGGGCGTGCCCCGCACCGCCGACCAGAGGCGCGCCGCGCCGCGGTTGCCCTTCTTGATCCAGATGCCGCTTTCGAGCAGCACGGCGGGGAAGGGCTCGTGGGTCTCCAGGAGCGCGAGGAGCGCCTGTTCGACCATCTCCAGATCTTTCCGATCGCGGCCTTCCGGGCCGAACATCGGCGCGAATCCCGCCGCCAGCAACAATTCGTTCTGCTGGGAGAGCGACAGCCCGAGGGTGCCGCCCAGGGCGAGCACGACGCCGCGGCTCGGTTGGGAGCGGCCGGTTTCCAGAAAGCTCAGGTGGCGCTGCGAGATGCCGGCCGAGAGGGCGGCCTGCAGTTGCGGCTGGCCGGTGCCGCGGCGATAGACGCGGAGGGTCTCCGCGAAGGGTGGGCGTACGGGGGCTCGGCGGGTTTCTCGTAGAAGAGTCATCAGGCTCCCAGGCACAGTGGCCGGCGGTTCTTACGGGCACCCGCCGGCCACGCGCTGATTTTACTGCCTGCAGAGCTCTCCGATCACCCGGCTGTCGAAGTGGTCGCCGACCTTCGAGCCGAGAATCCACAGATGGCCTGTGGCGCCCGTGAGCTCGCCGGTTCCTCCGGTCACGATTTCCAGGGCGGGGAAGTCGTCACCGAGGCCGGAGATTCCGGTCTCTCTCACCGTAAGAGTGCCGCGGCGCAGCGTGTAGACGAGGACGCCGCTGGTGCTGAAGCTTCCCGGCGCGGTCGCCGGCCCCGGTATGAAGCCGTCCAGGCGGAAGTAGGTCGTGCCGTTCAAGTCGCCGGTGACCGTTCCCGCGGCACAGAAACCGTTGGGGCTGGTGCAGCCGTCCGTCACCTGGGCGTCGATGATCCGGGCATGGATTTTCTCGCACCTCCCTTCCTCGTCGGCGAGCGCGGGGTGCGCCAGCGACAGGCACAAAAGCAGTGAGGGCAACACGAGTCGAGAGAGCGTTTTCATCGGTACTTCCTCCGCTCCAACTTAGCGGCGATCCATTCGCCGCGTGACCCCAGGTTCACACCCCGAGGGGAGGGGGGTCAATTACTTGGGAGGTCAAGTCGGCCCGCGACAGGCGGCATGCTACGCTCCCGCTCGCCATGATCGACGAGCCCTCTCCGCTACCGGTTTCAGAGCCCCTGCCCGCACCGCCCTCCCCCTGGGGACCGCTCGCGACGAGCGGCCTGGCGCTCGCCGCGTTCGTCGTCTACGAGGCGCTCCAGGGAGTGGTTCTCGTGCTCTTCCGCAGCCTTCTAGAGAGCAGCAAGTTCGGGCTCGCCTTCACAGCCACCACCCTGGCCTCGGCGCCGATCGGCATTCTGCTGCTCCTCTTCTTCGCATCTCGCAGGCGAGGCCTGCCGGTCGCGGACTCCCTGGGCCTTCACCTCCCCACCGCTCGACAGGCGCTCGTTTCCCTCGCCCTCCTCGCCGTCTTCAACCTGTCCTACGACCAGCTCACCCGGCTCCTCCACCGGCCGCTCGTCCCGGACTTCATGCTCACCGCCTACCGAACGGCGCACGGCCTCCCGGCGCTCTACCTGGCGGTCGTCGTGGCGGCGCCGGTCTTCGAGGAGCTCCTCTTTCGCGGCTTTCTCCTCCCCGGCCTCCGTCCCGCCCTGGGTGCCGTGAGCGCCGCGCTCTTATCCTCCCTGGCCTTCGCCCTGCCTCACCTGCAATATGACGCCGTCGACATGAGCGCGGTCTTCGTGCTCGGGCTCCTCTTCGCCGGGGTCCGCCTGAAGACCGGCTCGACCCTCCTCACCATGTCTCTCCATGCGATCACCAACTTGATTGCGACGCTACAGGTGGCCTGGGTCCTCGCCCATCCGGGCGCGGCGGGTTAGAACTTGGCGGTTAAACCGACGCGCACCGCCCGCGGCGAGCCCGGCGAGATGTTCGTATTGCTGTCCGCATCGACGTAATACTTTTTGTTGAAGACGTTCTCGAAATTCACCTGCAGGCGCAGATCCCCGCTCAGCGTGAAGTAGGCGGCGAGGTCGGTGCGGAGATAGCCCGGCAGGGTCACCGTGTCGTCGATCGCGGCGAACATCGCCGAGCGGTAGATGAGCCCCAGGGCCGCTCCCATTTTCGGCAGAAACTGATAGTTGTTCCAAAGAGAAACCGTGTTGCGGGGCACTTCCGCCACGATGGCACCGGCGCGGGCCGCGGTGGTCGCGCTGGTCACGTAGGCGTCCTGATAGGCATAGCCGCCGGCGATGCTCCACTGCGGAGTGACCTGTCCGTTGACCCCGACCTCCAATCCCTTCGTGCGCTGGCTCCCGGTCTGCACGATGCGGGTCGGGTCGTTGGGATCGGTCGAGCGGGTGTTGGTGCGATCCAGCTGGTAGACGGCGGTGGTGAGGGACAGATTGTGGAAAGGGTCCCACTTGGCGCCGACCTCGTAGTTCTCGAATTTCTCCGGCTTGAGCTGATCGGTGATCGTCGTCAGCGAGGAGAACTGATCGCCGGAGCTGGGCAGGAACGACACGCTGTAGGTGCCGTAGAGCGAGAGCTCGGCGACCGGCTTGACGATGACTCCGGCTCGGGGTGAGACGAGGTCGTCGACCCGGCTCAGATCCAGACCGCTGCGGTTGTCGTGGTAGTCCAGGTCGAAACGATCGAAGCGCAGGCCGGCCACGAGTTGGAGATGGGAGGACAGCTCGATCTGGTCCTGCGCATAGAGCGCGGAGACCAGGGTGCGGAGGTGATTGTCCGCGTCCGTCGCGCTCTGCCTAAAGGTGACCGGCGTCTCGATCATCGGATCGTTGTAGGGCACCAGGATCGAGGTCGTGGTGTTGTTGAAAAAGCCGGTATTGCGGAAGTTGTCGGTGAGCTGGCGGCCGAGCTCGGCGCCCGCGAGCAGCGTGTGGTGCACGTTTCCGGTGTTGAGCGCGTAGGTCAGGTCGGTCTGATTGAACAGGTTCTCGCGCTGGGTGGCGTTGTTGTATGCGGTGAGAGTGACCTGGCTCTTGTCCGGCGTGACCGCCCCCGGCACGAAGTTCTGATAGCCGCGGTCGTAGTCGCCGAAGAGCGTCCGATTGCGGAAGGTCAGCTCGCCGAAACGGTGCTCGACGACGGCCGAGGCCAGGTCGACGTTCGCCCGGACATGGCTGACGTCGGGATTCCCATAGTAGGTGCTGACGTCGACGTCGACGGGTCTCCCCTGGAAAGAGGTGATACCGCGATCGGCCACACGGTTGTCCTGCAGGTGCTCGTAGCCGACCGTGACTTTCGTCGAGTCGCCATCCATATAGGTGAGGGAGGGCGCGACGCCCGAGCGCCGGAGGTCGACGTTGTCTCTGAAGCTGCCGGAATTCTCATAGAGGCCGTTCAAGCGAAACGCGAACTTGTCGTTTAAGGGCTGATCGAGATCCACCGTCGCGCGCTTGTTGTCGTAGGAGCCACCCTGGAGATCGACTTCCCGCAGAGCGCTGAACCCGGCCTCCTTGGTCACCTGGTTGATGACGCCGCCACCGCCGCCCCGCCCGAAGATCATGGCGTTCGGTCCCTTCAGAGCCTCGACGCGATCGAGGTTGTACAGGTCGCGGTAGTACTGCACGTCGTCCCGCACGCCATCGACGAAGAAGTCCGCCGAGGTGCTGTTGCCGCGGATGATCAGCTGGTCGCGGTTGTTCTCCCCCTGGTGCTGGGTGATGCCGGGCACGTAGCGCACGACGTCCCCCATGCTCGTCATGAGCTGGTCCTGGATCAACTGCCGGGTGACGACCGTGACCGACTGCGGGACGTCCCGGAGCGGCGTCACCGTCTTGGTGCCGGTGGAGATCGCGGGAACCTGATAGCCGCTCTGGTCCTTGACGGTGATGGATTCGCTCACCTCCGATCGCAGGACGAAGTCGAAGGGCGCGGCGGGGCTGTCTTTGAGGCTCACCCGTTGCACCGTCTCCGCGAAGCCCTCCACCTGCACGTGGAAGGAGTAGGTACCGCTCGCGAGCTCCAAGGTGAATCGCCCGTCCGGGCCCGAGACGACGGTGGCGCCAGGGCGCCCTCCAGGCCCTTCCGCCACGGCGGTGACCCAAGCCGCAGGAACCGGCTGGCCGGCGGGGTCCAGAACTCGGCCCTGAAACGAGACCGGATGGGACGCCGCCGTCGCCGCGTCGAGGACGGTGGCGCCGGAGAATAGGAGAGAGAGAGCGGCACAAAGAAGAAGCCATGAGCGTAAAGACAGACAGGGCCTTTCCATATTAAGATGCCTCCCGGCAAGAAGGCGCACCACGGGCCGCGAGCCCTAGGGCGCCGGTTGCTGCGGAGACCTGGCCCAGGGGTCAACTGAGAACCGGGCCTCCGCACCTTTCTCTCTTATTGAGACTATTTCTCAACAGAGTGAACTAATCCTGGACCGAATTGGTCCTGATTGTCAATCCCTTCGCCCAAGGGGAAGCCGGGATGAAGATCGCCACCTGGAACGTCAACTCGATCCGCCAACGGATCGACCGGGTCGTCGCCTGGACGGAGCGCGAGAAGCCGGACGTGCTCGCCATGCAGGAGATCAAGACCGAAGATAAGGGCTTCCCTCGGGAGGCCTTCGAAGCGCTGGGCTACCACGTCGAGATCTATGGCCAGCGCACCTACAACGGCGTCGCGATCCTGGCGAAACAGCCGATCGAGGACGTCGTCCGCGGCTTTCCCGGCGAAGAGCCCGACGCCGCCCGGCGGCTGATCGCGGCGACCATCGACGGCGTCCGGGTGGTCTGCGTCTACGTTCCCAACGGCCAGGCGGTGGGGAGCGAGAAGTTCGCCTACAAGCTGGCATGGATGGAGACCCTGGCGGAGTTCCTCGCGAGTTCGGCCTCACCGGCCGACCCCCTGATCCTCTTAGGCGACTTCAACGTCGCGCCGGAAGACCGGGACGTCCACTTCCCCGACGCCTGGCGAGGCGGCGTGCTCTTCCACCCCGAAGAGCACAAGCGTCTGCGGAAAATCGAGAAGTGGGGCCTCTTCGACCTCTTCCGCAAGCACCACGAGGAGGGCGGTTTCTACTCCTGGTGGGACTACCGCCAGCTCGCCTTTCCGAAAAACGACGGCCTGCGGATCGATCTCATTTTGGGCACCGAGCCGGTCCTGGAACGCTCGAAGAGCTGCACCATCGATCGCAACGAGCGGAAGGGGAAGTCGCCTTCCGACCATGCGCCGGTGATCTCGGAGTTGAGATAGGCGAGGTCAGCGGCGTCCTGGCCGGACCAGCTTTCCGCAGGAGGTCGTGTGCCGGAGGAGATGGGCATGCTCCTTCCGTTGATAAATCGAGCCGCGCTGATGGGAGACCAGCTTCGGGTCGCGGAAGTCTCGTTGCAGATCCCTATCGTGCGTGCAGAGCGTCCGGGCGCCACTCACCCGTGCCAGCGCGAGGACGTGCTGGTCGTTCGAGCGGCAATGACCCGTGGCCTCAACCACCATTTCCTCTGCGTCGAGGCTTTCATCCGAAACCCGTCGCGCCCGGCCGGCCTGCAATAAGGCACGCAGAAAGCGCCGTGGCTTCTCCATCCGGGCAAGCTCGGTGGCGAGGTGCCCACCGAAAACGAGCTCTCCGCCCTGTTCGAGAATCCACTTGAGGACCGGGGCGAAATCGGCCTCTGCCGGCTCCTGAAACACTCTCGAAGCCAGGTTCGCATCGACGATCACGCACATGCCTCACCCTCCCAGGAACCGGCGTTCCTCTTCCAGGAAGAAGCTGCGATAGCCGGGAGGAGCGTTCTCGATGTTGCCCGATGCGTCGAGGGTAAGCGGATGGATGTGGGACTCCCCACCCTGCCGCTCGAAGTAGAGGAGGGAGACGTCCTCAGGGCGGAGACCGTGCTTGCCGTCGCGCACGTCCATACGGATCCGGTCTACCATGTGATCGCTGTGCGTTTCGATCAGGAACTGCTTGTTCTGCTGCTTCGCAAGGAGCGCGAGAAAAGAGCTCAGCTCTGCTTGCGCTTTCGGGTGCAGGTGGACTTCGGGCTGCTGAAGGAGGAACATTGCGCCTTCCTTACCTCGTAAACAGTCCACTATGATGGGAAGGGCCTGACTGACGCCGTATCCGACGTCGACAAAGTTTCTCAGAACGCCGTCGATTGAGACCTGAACCTGGAATGGTCCACCTTCGTCTCCCTCGAACTTTTTCACGTCGACTTCGCCAAAGAGCCCAGACGCCCGACCAAAGCGAATCAGCCCTTGATGAAGCTCCTTCCAGGATTCTTGGTCGCCTGAGAGACCCTGAAGAACCAAAGGGATATGAGAGCCTTCAGGGGTCGCGATCTCCTTCATGGCATCGTAGGTTCTCTGAGGTCTCGTCCGGATCGGCGCGAAGGCATAGGGTCGAGCGGAGAGGCGTTCGGCAAAGTGAGCGCCAAAGATCATTGCGATATCGGTCTTCGGGAATTTATGTAACCTGTTTGCTAGAAGTGGCCAAGGACCATTAACTGCAGAGACAAGCTCATCCGAGCTAATCTCTCCCTTGCTCCCGGGGCCGTCGAACTTCAGGCGCGAAGGTTTCTCATCCTCATCGTATTCAACTTCCACTTCGAAGCTGGCATTTTTATAGGACCATAGCCGGAGTGTTGGCTGCCCTTTCTGGGAGGTAAACTGCGCCGAGACCACTCCCGCATCGTTACTTGAGAGCTGGCCACCCAGAATAAAGGTACTGGCCGCCTTCCGGCGTCCTTCCTGCGATGCGATCTGTTCATAGGCCCCGAGGAGAAACGGCTCTTCGTTGAAGTTCGCTTTCCCCTCGGTCGCCAAGTCCCACACAATCCGCGTCAAAGCCAGGAGGGTCGATTTCCCCGAGCTGTTCTCGCCCACGAGGAAAGTGAGGGGCGCGAGGGGCACCGCCTGCCTCTCCCGAAAGCAACGGACGTTCTCGACGATGATCTGGTCCATCCTCCGGCCTCCTCTCGGGCGCTCCAGCACCGCCTGATGCTAAGGAAAGAACTATACCGGCCCCGTCCTCTTATCGCTACCCGGCGAAGGATGTTGAGGGTCCAAGTGCCTTCTCAAGCTTCCGTCAAAGTCGCTTTTCTCTTCGCCCCGAAGGGGCTTGGGTCGGTAGCCTGGGGTGAAACCCCAGGAAAGTGGAGGAATAAGAATCTCCAGCCCCGAAGGGGCGACGGTAATTCCACCCGTACCTTCGCCCCTTCGGGGCTTTTATTTTCTTGTGGTTATCTCAACCTGGGGCTCTCGCCCCAGGCTACCAACCCAAGCCCCTTCGGGGCAGACCCTCCGACACGGGATTGCATTTCCGGGCGCCGCTCGCCTGCTTACCAGCGACTTTGACGGGACTCTGGCAAGGACTTCAGGAGCTGGCGAGGACAGGGTCCCAAGTGCTTCTGGGAACGCTTGCCGAGGGCTGGAGAAGCTTTGCCGCGGCCTCGGAAGGCTTTCCGCGCCCCGGAGAAGTCTCGCCGAGCCCTGGGAACGCTTCCCGCGGTGCCGGGAAACACCTTCCAGGCAGAATCTCCTGCTCGACATCGGCGGACGACCTCCCTCGTCCGAGGCTGGCGCGATCTACACAAATTCCTGGAAGAGGGGTCTCAAGAGAAGTTCCCCCTCCCAAGCGGGGCGCAACCTCGCCGAGGCTGGACCGGGGTACCGGGGCCAGCCTCGCTTTTTGCTTCTGGCTACATCGAGAGCTCGACCCGGTCCCGGCCGGCCGCCTTGGCGCGGTAGAGGGCGGCATCGGCGGCGGCGACCAGAGCCAGGGGGTCGGCTCCCACGGCGTCGCTCGACGCCACTCCCAGGCTCACGGTGACCGGCATGCGGGCTTCTTTGAGCTCGATGGGGGCGAGCCCCACGCGGGAGCGCATCTTCTCGCCAATGCGGGAGGTGGCCTCGGTGCTGCAGCCGGCGAGGACGACGAGGAACTCCTCGCCGCCGTAGCGGCCGATGGCATCGTAGGGACGGACCGAGGCGCGCAGCCGGCGGGCGATCTCCTGGAGGGCGGCGTCGCCGGCCAGGTGGCCGTGGGTGTCGTTGATGGTCTTGAAGTGATCGACGTCCGCCATGAGGACGCCCACCGGCTCCCCCGTCCGCCGGCTCCGCGCCAGCTCGCGCTCGAGGACGTCCAGGATCGCCTGCCGGTTCCAGAGATGGGTGAGCGAGTCGAGCATCGACTTGCGGTGCATGGCGTCGCGCTCGTGGATGAGGTCGAGTTGCGCCTGGCTCAGGGCCTCCACCTTGATCTCGTTGTCGATCAGCGCCGCAAGATCGCGCAGGACGTCGAGGTCGGCGGGGCCGATGTCGCGCGGCCGGCGGTCGATGACGCAGAGGGTGCCCACCTGGCTGCCGTCCAAAGACTTCAAGGGGTGGCCGGCGTAGAAGCGGATGAACGGCTCGCCGGTGACGAGCGGGTTGTCGGCGAAACGCGGGTCCAGGAGGGTGTTGGGGATCACCATCGTCCCTTCCTCCAGGATGGCGTGGGCGCAAAAGGAGATGGTCCGCGCATCCCCGGAGCCGAACGTCCCCTGCTTCGACTTGAACCACTGGCAGGTGGCGTCGACCAGGGTGACCATGGCGATCGGCGCGTCGAGGAGCCGGCAGGCGAGCCGGGTGATGCGGTCGAACCGCTCCTCCGCCGGGGTATAGAGGAGCCCCAGGCCCTGTAAGGCCGTGAGGCGAGCCTGCTCTGTGGTCGGCAAGGCGGCTTCGATCATCACCGTATCGAGCTGTTCCGTATCGCGAAGGAGGGAGGATTGTAGCGCAATCTACCCCGTTTCTCACATACCGGCGCCCGGGCGACGCGGTTCAGCCCCCTTTCGCCCCGCTTTCGCGGTGACTTTGAGGACCCTTTTCCCCCCGTTCTGTCCCTCGGTCAGGGACCAGTCGCAGCCGGACTGCCGGCAAACCTGGTCCAGGGCCTTGTCCCAGGGGACGTTCGGGAGATCGAAGGTCGCTTTCCCCCCGAGGGCCGGGTCCAGCACGACCTCGGCGCCGATCAGCTGACCGAAAGTCTTCAGGAGGTCCCGCACGTCGGCGTCGGTGACCTTGAGATCGATGGGGTCGCCCGGAGAGCTTCCCGGCGGCGACGCCTTGCGGTCGCCATGCCCCAGGACCGTGATGACGAGCTTGCCGTTCTGCACCTCCCAGCGGCAGTCGAGGCTCTCGCAGGCGGCGTCGAGAGCGGTCCGCACCCGCACGTTTTCGAGCACGATCGAAAGCTCGCCGCGGAGAGCCGGATCGACGGCGGTCGGCATCCCGGTGAGCTGGCCGAAGCTCTTGAAGACGTCCGCGGGGGGCGCCTTGGTGAGGGCGATATTGATCCGCTCGTCGAGCGGACCCGCGGCCGCGGGCAGCTCGCGGCAGAGAGCAGGAACGGCTAGGACGACCAGGGTGACGGCGAGGAACGGGATGCGCTTCTTCATTTCGTGCCTCCATGGCGGACGATCCAGAGGGTGCCGGACGGCTCGGGCGCGCCCGCGGAGCGCAGAAGACGGCCCTCCCCCTGCGGGTTGGTGGAGATGAGGACGGCGCCGACATTGGTGATCGAAGGCCGGCGCGGCGCCGGACGGACAGGGTTTCGCGCCAGGTAGAGACCCGCCGCCAGGCCGAGGACGAGGGCCGCGGCGAGCGGCAGCCAACGCTTCCCAGCGGGTCCCGGACGGCCGGACGAGCCGGACGCCCGGAGGGCGCCACGAGCCACCCGCGCCGCCGCGTCCGGCGGGAAGTCGAGAGCGCGCTTCAGGCGCTCGTCGATCCCTGCGGAGTGAATTTCAGGCTTCATCGACACTCCTCCAGCAGAGACAGAAGCCGCTGACGCGCCCGGTGAAGGCGCATCTTGAGGGCCGGTTGCGAGATTTGAAGGAGGCGAGCGCCCTCCTCCAGGGACAGCTCTCCGACGGCGACCAGGAGGAGGGCCTCCCGGTCGCGGCGTGGGAGCCGCTTCAAGGCTTGGAGAGCGCGGTCGAGCTCGGCCCGCGAGGCGGCGAGCGCTTCCGGGCCGGGGAGCGGGCTGTGGCGATCGAACCGAGCTTCGAGCGGCTCGAAGAGACGGCGCCGAAGCTTGAGGCGCCAGGCGCGGCGCCTGGCGATCGCGAAAGCGAAGGCCGCCGGAGACTCCGGCGGACCCCACAGGCGCCAACGCTTTACGAGGGCGGCGAGCGCCTCCTGCGCCACCTCCTCGGCGAGCGCCCGGTCGCCGGTCGCCGCCAGGCAATAGCGCAGCAACCGGGGCGCGATCTCCTCCACCTCGCTCGTGAGGTCCATGAGAAGGATGTACCCGAAGCCGGGCAACGGTCACTGATTGGATTGGAGGAAAGACCTGGTTTTAAACCGGCCGGCCTTCCACCGCCACGACCTTGGCGAAGATGTTCTCGATGCCGATCCAGCCGTTGACGCCGCCGTGGTTGTTGCCGATCTGGAAGCGCCAGGCGTCGCCCTTGCGCTTCTTGGCGTGCACGAGGTGGGTGTAGTGATTCCCTTTCACCTTGCACCAGACGATGTCGTCTTCCTCGACCTGGTCCGGGCTGGTGACCGGCGTGTATTCGCATTCCTGGCGCGAATAGATCTTCGGCACCATGCTGTTGCCGGCTTCGCGGAACTTGACGTTCTCGCCGTTCTTGAGTCTCGCCTTGTAGGCGTCGTAGCCCCAGAGGGTCACTTCCTTCTTCATCTCACCTTCATCTCACCCCTTGAGCTTCTTCTCGAACACCCCGTCAGCGCCCAACACCCCGGCGAAGCCGCGGGCGAGCCAGGCCTTGGCCTCGACCTCGCCTTTCAAGTAGGCGTCCCAGAAGGCGATCGAGCCCATCTGGATCAGGCCCTGAAACTCGTCGTCCTTCTCTCCCCCCTGCATCTCCCGCGGCCGGCCGGAGAAGACCATGTGGTCGCCGTCCTTGAAGGTCACCAGGTACTGGTCGGCGCCGTCGATGCGGTCGAAGGGGATGCGGCGCTCGGCGGCACGGGTCTCGTTGACCGGGCTGTCGTCCCGGGTGCCGGTCATGTGGAAGCAGGGGATCTCGATCTTCCGGTAGACCCGGGCGTCCTGCTCCCGGCGGGGGGGCACCGAGGCGCTCATCGCGATCGCCGCCTTGAACCGCGGGTCGGTGAAGGAGAGCTCCCGGCCGCTCGGGGCCACCGTGATCTGGCCGGCGACGGCGAGCGTCGTCCAGGCGCCGAAGGAGTGACCGGCGATGCCGGCGCGTTCGAGGTCCAGCCGGCCGCGGAAGGCGGGCTCGTCCCGGTTGAGGACCGCCAGGCGGTCGAGCACGAAGCGGACGTCCGCCGGGCGGTCCAGGGCCGTCTGGGGATCGGCCAGGGCGCGGCGGATGGCGGCCCGCACCTTCCCCTCCCCCCGGTCCTTAAAGATCTCCTCGTCGCTCCCCAGGTGTTGGACGTGGACGACGACGTAGCCGTAGCTCGCCCAGTGGCGGCCGAGGTAGGCATAGCCGTCCCGCGAGCCGCCGAGGCCGTGCGAGAAGACGATCACCGGGAACGGCCCCTCCCCTCCCTTGGGCGAGTAGATCGTCACCGGCACCGGACGGTGCCGCGCCTCGTCGACCCAGTCGTAGTGGGCCTTCGCGACCTCGTGCGGCCCCGGCCCCGGCTTGTAGGAGATGGGCCGCGGCGCCTTCGCCGGAGCCGTCACGGGCGTCGTGGCCGGCCGGACGGCCGACGGGAGCAGGAGGAGGAGAGCGAGGGTCAGGGCGGCGCTGCCGGAGCGGCGGCGGGCGACGGGCGAGGCGAGGGTACGCGCGAGCATGGGGAACCTCTCTCCTGGAGCGGCAAGGGTGCCGAAGATTGTACTCAAAACTTAACGGCGCGGGGGAGCCCATCCTTTATATACTCCCCGGAGTGACCGTGGAGCCCTCTGTGCCGTAAGAGGAGAGTTGAACCCGAGGATTCAAGAGAACGGCCGCTCGCGGCCGAGGAGGTGATCCGCATGTTGGACGTTACGCCCCCCGAGCGGGGTTTCGCTCGTTTGGTCCCGACGAGATCCCGCACCTTCGCCCGGCGCGCCCTGGGCGCAACCGGCCTCGCCGGCCTGCTCGTCCTGCTCGTCGGGCTCGCCGCCTGCGGCCGTGGCGGCGAGGAGACGACCCAGGCGCCGGTCAAGCAGGCCTCCGGCCCTCCGGGTCCCCCGGCGGCGGCTGCCCCCGGCTCCCAGGAGCTGTCGGAGGACGCCAAGGAGATCGTCCTCATCACCCGCCGGGCGGCCGACCGGGGCAATTTCAACGCCTTGAGAAAGGCCCTGGGCGACGACTATCGCTTCACCGGCCCCGACAAGAAGACGTCGGACCACCTGAGCGGCGACCAGGCACTCGAGAAGTGGAAGGAGCACCAGGAGCTCCTGGAGACCCTCCTGAACATCGCCGACAAGGGCTGCCTGCCGGATGGCACCGAGCACGTGGTCTGCCCGCCCGAAGCGTTGAACGACGCGGGCTACAAGGGCTATGCCGCCGGCTACACCCACCAGAAGGGTGGCGACTGGAAGATGACGTCCTTCGAGAACCGCGGCTGAGACGCCGGCGCCGCTGGGCCTCAGGCGGCGGTGAGCGCCTGGCGGACGAAGCTCTCGATCTGGGCCGCCGGGCGCGCACCGCTGGTGCGCGCCTTTTCTCGTCCTCCCGAGAAGACGGCCATGGTGGGGATGCCCTGGATGCGGTGGGCCGTTCCCACCGCCGGGTCGACGTCGGTGTTCACCTTGACGACCAGGAGCCGGCCGGCGTTCTGGGAGGCCACCTTGCTGATCTCCGGCGCCACCGAGCGGCAGGGACCGCACCACGGGGCCCAGAAGTCGACCAGGACCGGCAGCGCCGCCTGGCGGAGGACGGTATCGAGCTCGCTGCCGGAGTCGACGGCGAGCGGCTCAGCGGGCGGCGGCAGCGCGACGCCGCAGGCGCCGCAGTGCGCCTCCTGCCCCAGCCGGGCATAGAGAAGCCGGTTTTTCTTCCCGCAGGACGGGCAGGCGCGGACGATTCCCTCGTTCATGGTGTTGGACCCTCCTCTACAGTCCACACAGCACAACTCTCAAACCGGCTCCAGGATTCCGCCCGAATGGCGCTATCGTGGGCGGCAGGGCAGGGACCGGAGGAGATGGGCATGAAACAGCACCTCGTGAAGCCGGGAGAGAAGATCGATCTCGCGCAGGTGGACCCCGGGGCGACCCCGGGCGCCAGGAAGGGCAAGAAGGCCGCCGAGAAGCTCTTCCTCCCTTTGAGCGCGCGCCTGGACGTCCTCCAGGAGAAGCTCTGGGCGGAGCGCCGGAGGAAAGTGCTCGTCGTCCTCCAGGGGATGGACACGAGCGGCAAGGACGGCACCATCCGGCATGTCTTCCAGTCCGTCGATCCCCTGGGAGTGCGCGTCCAGGCCTTCAAGGCGCCGACCGGGGAAGAGCGCGCCCACGACTTCCTCTGGCGGGTCCATCCGCACGTGCCGGGGGTGGGCGAGCTCGTCATCTTCAACCGCAGCCACTACGAGGACGTGCTGGTGGCGCGGGTCCGCGGCCTGGTGCCGAAAGAGGTCTGGAAGAAGCGCTACGAGCAGATCAACGATTTCGAGCGTCTGCTCGTCGAGAACGACACCCTGGTCCTCAAGTTCTTCCTCCACATCAGCCTGGAGGAACAGAAGGAGCGCCTCCAGGACCGCCTCGACGACCCCCTGAAGCGCTGGAAGTTCCGCCTCGACGACCTGGAAGACCGCAAGCTATGGAAGGAGTACCAGAAGGCCTACGAGGATCTCCTCGCCCGCACCAACCGGGACGAAGCCCCCTGGTACGTCGTGCCGGCGGACAAGAAGTGGTACCGGAACCTCGTCGTGGCGACCGTGCTCGTCGAGGCCCTGGAGGGGCTGAAGCTCAAGGACCCTGAGCCCGAGGAGGATCTCTCCGGGGTGGTCATCGAGTAGGGAGGGGCACGCTCATCCCCGGGATAGAGTAAAATTTCTTCCGGACAACGCCGTGGAGCTCTCCTTCCTCACTGAAATCGCCAGCGCCGTCCAGGATCAGGGCGCCCTCTCGAAAACGGAGGTCATGGAGGCGTGGGGGCTCGGGGAGGAGGAGTACCGGGAGATCCAGGCGCGGCTCGCGCGCGATCCCGACATCGAGCCGGGGGCACCGGGGACCGGCGGGTTCGCGGCTCGCCACCGGCGGGGCCGGTTCCCGGAGGAGAGCGCCGGCGGTCCGCTCCTCCTCCGCGAGGGGTGGGAGCGGCACGCCGTCGAGCGGCTCGTCGACCTCCTTCCCCACGCGGTCCTCGAAAATCTCCTCGCCGACCTGCTTTATACCCTGCGGCAGGTGCGCCAGCGGACCGAGGGGGCCGACCGGCGGGGAACCAAACGCGAGCTGGCCACCGCTCTCGTCCTCCAGCATGGGGTCGACCTCTGCGGCGTCGTGCCGATACGCGAGGCGGTGGCGCGGGCGGCCGGAGTGCCCTTCCCCAAACGCTGGCATCCGGGGAAGTCCTCGGCCTCCGAGTTCGTGCTCGCCGCCGAGCTCCCGGCCGAGCTCGCCGGCATCCCCGCCCCCGAGGCGCCGCCGGACGTCGAGTACCTGGAGGGACGCCTGCGGCTCAAACCCCTGGAGCCCTTCCAGCGCGAGGTGCAACGCGGGCTTCTCGAAACCCTCCAGGAACCGCTCGGAAGGCGCTGCATCGTGGCTCTCCCCACCGGCGGCGGCAAGACCCGGGTGGCGGTCGAGAGCATCTCCTTCTGGCTCTTCGACCGCTACGACCGCGAACGCGACCTGGCGACCCAGGGGACCGTCCTCTGGCTCGCCCACACCGAGGAGCTCTGCGAGCAGGCCTGCACCTGCTTCCGCCAGGTCTGGGAGTCGTCGGAGGAGGTCTCCCCGGTCACCCTCGTCCGTTTCTGGGGCGGCTACACCCAGGCACCTCCTCGCCCACCACGGCACCCTGCAGCAGATCCTCGCCCGGCCGAGCGTCCTGGTGACGACACCGCACCGCCTCGTCCACCTCCTCGACGGCCGGGCGCCGGGGGGCGCCGAGGTTCTGGGCGAGCTTCTGCCCGCGCTCGGCCTCCTCGTCATCGACGAGGCCCACCGCGCCGCCGCCCCCTCCTACCGCCGCATCCTAGGCGCTCTCGCCCGGCCGGAGCAGCCGGTCTCGGTCGTCGGCCTGACCGCCACCCCGTTTCGCATGGAGTACCTGGGCGACGATCCCGAGGAGGGGACCCGCGAGCTCAAGGAGATCTTCCACCGGCTGGTCGAGCCCCTCCGCACCCTGGGCGAGAACCCCCGCCAGCGCCTGCAGGAGATCGGCGTCCTCGCGGCGCCGGTCTTCGAGATCATCCAGACCCCGACGACGATCCGCATCCCCGGCTCGCCCACCCTCCCCTTCCTGACCGAGCAGGAGCTCGAACGGCTCGACCGCGTCCTCGCCATCCGCACTGACAACACCCCCCGGCGCCTGGCGATCCTCGAACGGCTCCTCCCGCTCGCCCGCGATCCGGCCGCCTCGATCCTCTACTTCGGCCCGAGCGTCAGAGACGCCGAGTGCATGGCGTTTCTCCTCCGCCAGCACGGCATCCCGGCCGCCGTGCTCTCCGGCAGCACCCGCGACGTCACCCGGCGGCAGATCGTCACCGAGTTCAAGCAGGGGGCGCTCCGGGTGCTCTGCAACTGCGAGGTGCTGACGACCGGCTTCGACGCTCCGCGGGTGAGCCACGTCATCATGGCCCGCCCCACGGTGAGCCGCGTCCTCTACGAGCAGATCGTCGGCCGCGGCCTCCGCGGACCGCGCTTCGGCGGCACGCCCACCTGCGTCATCGTCGATTGCGAGGACAACTTCAAGGGCGGCCGGCCGGTTTTGGGCTACGAGGCGTTCCGGAAAGTCTGGAGCGGCACGGCGCCGGCCTCCACCCGCGGCCGCTCGTAAGAGCCCTCTCTCCCCCCTCTCCTAAGCCCAACGGACTTCTCTCCTGATCCCGGGGCCACGAGTCGAGGTATGCGGACTTCGTCTCAGAGTCCACGTATCGCGGAACGCGGTCCCCGGACTTTGCTTCCGATCCCGGGACCCCGAGACGCGATACGCGGACTTCGTCTCAGAGTCCACGTATCGCGGAACGCGGTCCCTGGACTTTGCTTCCGATCCCGGGACCGTGAGACGCGGTACGCGGACTTCGTCTCAGAGTCCACGTGTCGCGGAACGCGGTCTCTGGATTTTGCTTCCGATCCCGGGACCCTGAGACGCGGTACGCGGACTTCGTCTCAGAGTCCGCGGATCGCGGAACGCGGTCCCCGGACTTTGATTCCGATCCCGGGACCATGAGACGTGGTACGCGGACTTCGTCTCCGAGTCCGCGGATCGCGGAACGCGGTCCACGGACTTTGCTCCTGATCCCGGGACCACGAGTCGAGGTACGCGGACTTCGTCTCAGAGTCCACGGATCGCGGAACGCGGTCTCCGGACTTTGATTCCGATCCCGGGACCACCAGTCGCGGTACCCGGACTTCGTCTCAGAGTCCACGTATCGCGGAACGCGGTCTCCGGACTTTGATTCCGGTCCCGGGACCACGAGACGCGGTACACGGACTTCGTCTCAGAGTCCACGTATCGCGGAACGCGGTCTCTGGACTTTGATTCCGCTCCCGGGACCACGAGTCGCGGTACGCGGACTTCGTCTCAGAGTTCACGTATCGCGGAACGCGGTGCTGTAGGCGTATAAGCCAGGGGCGCTTCTCCGCAAGCCCGGTGACGGAGAAGCGCCCTCGGCCGCGTGGGCAGAAGACTGAAAACCATTGTTCCTCAATGAGATAGGAAGCAGAGGGACCCGCAGGTCGGCTGGCTTCGCCACCACCTTGGAGACGGATAGCGTTCCACCGTCCAAGAAGGGGGAATCTTACCGCCACCCGGCAGAGGCGGCTCCTCGGCTAAAAGGGTGCGCCCTTCGTCGGTGAGGTTCTCGACAGCGCCTTCTCTCAAGTACGAGCAGTGGTAGTGCTTCTTACAGGCGACGATCTAGCCATGCTAGCGCCTGCCTTTCAAGAGTCTTCGGATCCTGATACTGAGAAACGACCGACACCTCAACCCCGACCAAACGTACTCTTCGAAGCAGGTATGGCATTTGGCCGCCACCCGCGCGAAACTATTCTCGTTGAGCTCGGCACTCTCAAATCGTTTAGTGATATCGCTGGCCGCCACGCAGTTCGAAGGCGCGTGCGGATGCCGCTCATTTCGCAAAATGCTGCCGTCCACGGGATAGACTATCTCCTGACGTGGAATTGTCGGCACATCGCCAACGCCGTCACGCGAAAGCGCATCGACCAATTGCTGCGGGGCGCAGGGTATGAGGCTCCCGTCCTGTGCACACCTGAGGAACTGTTGGAGGAGTAAGGAAAATGGCGAACGACGAGATTCTCGACGAGCTCTATCGCGTTCGGGAGCAGCTGGTGGCTGAGGCGGGAGGCGACATCGCGGGCCTCTTCCGGCTATTGCGCGACACTGCGCGCGCGGAAGGGCAGCAGACCGTTACGCTGCCGGCTAAAGTACCCGCAGTGAAGAGCTCCGAGGCTGCGTAAGGCTGATCGCCTAACCTGGCTGCTCAACCGGACGGCGAAGGCGCCGGTTAGCAGCATCTACGTTAGGCGGCCTAGAAGCGACGATGTCTAATCGAACGCGCCTTCCTTTTCGCCGTCCCGAAGTCTGGGGTCAGCGGGTGTGCGCTCTGCTGGGGTACCATTCCACCGACTGAAGAACGAGTCCGCGAAGGTAGGGAAGGCGGTGAGTCGCGACCGGTTCGCGAAACTAAGACCTTCGCCAGGGACGGCACTCCCGGTCCATACCTCAACCTGTTCGCTCGCAAACCCGGACCGCCTACGACCGCCCAGGAGGGACTGCCGATCAAGAGAGTCCTTGTCGGTCCCCATCCCCAGAGTGAGATTCGTCGTTTTGCTGTGCAGGAGATGCTGCGAGTGCTAGGCATTCCGGCACAGGTCGAGGTATCGCGCATCCCATTCGTTGGCAGCTAGGGCTAGGTGATGGCTAACATGTCGTTCAACAGATTGGTGGCCATGCGTTTCTTGAGGAGCTCCTGGGCCATCGGAGCGTCAAGACGACGATGATCTACACCCCCGAGAGATTAGGTGCCATGCGTTTCTTCATGGCAAAGGTGGGGCTGTGTACAGCCGCAGGGCAAACTTGGGCAATGATATACTTGACTCACCCACCGCAGGGTGGTGTATCGTGACCCGCGCTGCGGAAGCCTCGGCAATCTCTGAAGCTTCCATATCAGGGGGAATTGAGATGCCCTGGACGGAGCCGGAGTTCAATAGGGGGCGCGTAGATGCCGCCGGAGCTGTGCTAGTAGACACCTTCCGAGCCGGAGCGCTCGATACCGACGACGACTACGAATCGCTTTATGTTGTAAATAATTGGCGCTTGTCGCACCAACTTCCTCTTCAGACCCTCAAGATGAATCTCTTGACGAGATCGAGGAAACTTGACAAAGAGGCTTTGGTTTACCAACGGATTAAAAGACTATGGTCAATTGTCGGAAAATTAGACCGCAATGAGAACATGAAGCTCTCACAAATGCAAGACATCGGCGGCTGTCGCTCAGTTGTGCGCTCAGTCAAGCAGGTAAACGATCTCATTAAGATTTATGAGGAGCGCCCAACGCAGTCCGAATTCGTGAAGAAATACGATTACATTAGCCGCCCAAAGTCGGATGGCTACCGAAGTGTTCATCTTGTTTACAAGTATAGAGGCTATCGCTCGGCTCTAGACGGCCTACGAGTCGAGATTCAGGTTCGATCTCGGCAACAACATGCGTGGGCGAGTGCCGTAGAGACGGTTTCTCAGTTTACCGGCCAAGCCTTAAAATCTAACATAGGACTCGAGCCTTGGAAGCGTTTCTTTATCTTGATGGCAAACGATATAGCTGCCCGGGAGCATTGTCCGCCTGTCCCGGATTCTGTAGACCCGGCGCGGCAAAAAGAAGAGCTGCGCTCTCTTGTAAGACAATTACGCGTCGAGGAGGTCTTGGGTGAGTGGAGAAATGCAGTCACGAACCTAACGACGAATCGTCGCAGCACACAGATTTTCGTTATTGCTCTTGATTTACCTAATCAAGAACACTCTACCAGCACAGCACCAAGCCTGAGCATCTCCGGCTTTGATAACATCAATATGGCGTTCAAGTCTCTTATCCGAATGGAAAAAGAGAGGGCAGGTCGAATTGAAGCCGAGCAGCCGGTGCTCGTAAGCGTCAACTCCTTAGCAGCGCTTCGAAGTGCATTTCCAAGTTATCACTTAGACGCACAGGCGTTTATAGAAGCAGTGAGGAAGGCCGTTGCTTAGCGTCTTAGGCGTCGGCCCTTCCAGTGGGCTCGCTCAGTACCCAGGAGTTTCCCTTGAGCCTCATGTGGATATTCCGCATCTCTTGGAGATCGGGGCCTATGACCTCCTCGGGGACACACGTCCACCAGTTGAGGTCCAGGGCTGCGAATTCCTCCGCCGCGGCCGAATCGTAGGGGAGGACCGGAAAGCTCGCGGTAACGACGGAGAAGAGGTACTTCTCGATCCGCTCCCGTTTTACGGATCTGGGCAGTAGCTCACAGCCGAAGAGCAGCTCATGCCAGGACGGCGCGGCGATCCCGATCTCCTGCTGGTGCTCTTCCAACCGTCGTATCACCCGCAGATCCGGCGCCAGGCGGGCCGGTTCGGAGAGGACGTGGGTGTCGAGCAGGAACCGCAGGCTCACCAGGAGAAATCCCGGCCCGGCGAGGGATCGCGATCTCTCTTGAGCCACTCCTCGGGCTCGATCGTGTTCTCCGGAGAAGGAGGATACTCCGCGAGGAAGCTCCGGTACGCCTCCCGGAAACCGCGCCGGCCCTCCGTCAGGCGCTGATACTCCTCACGGGCGACCAGCACGGCAACCGGCTTGCCGCGGCGCGTCAGCTCCACAGTGTCTCCCGATTCGGCTTCGTGGACGAGGCCGGTGAAGTTGTCCCTGGCTTCTGCGATCGAGTATCTCTTGACCATGGGATCTCCTACCCTCCTTGCATCAAGTAGCCATCTAGATGTACATGGCACCCCGAGGATCACCGTCCTCGCAACGAGCCACGCTGCTGGTGTAGTGCGTCAGAAATCCAGTACCTTTAAGAGCGGACACCCAAAGAACCGCCAATCCAATCCCTTCAGGCGTGTCATCCTCGAGCGGAGCGAAGTGACCTGGGGGATGGGAGCCTGCCGCCGCGCAGATCCTTCGGTCGCTAGGGCTCCCTCTCTATAACGATGTCAAGTCCCGAGTCTATCTCTCGAAGACTCGTCGCCGTGGCCGGTGGGCTGTGGAAAACGCGGAGCGTTTTCCAAGGGGTGTGGGAGGGTGCCGGGCGCGGGCTTGGGGGAGGCAGCCTTCCATACCCCGGCAGACCGCCGGCCGGGGAGATGGGGGCGCGGGGGAAGAGGGGGAGTTTTCCACAGCCGCGGGAGTTCGGTCTGCGACCGTTGTCTGGTTCGCTCCAGGTGACTGCTGATCAGGCTCTCCTCAATGGCGCTCCGGCGGGTACAGTCCAGACGCTGACACGACTGGCCGACACGGCCCTACCGGGCGTTTACACAGCATCCGCGGGGATGCTCGCCGGAACAGGGGTATGCGGGTCCGCGGTGAGGGCGGCAATCTTCCATACCGGAAGGCCGCCGCTGGCCCGAGAGGGGACGGGGGAAGAGGGATCTTTTCCAAAAACGCGGAAGCTCGGCCACTGCCTACTTCGCGTGCTCCGGTCCAAGCCCTTCCGGGCCAACCCGCAGCTTGCGCGGCATAGCGTGCGCTGTGCAACACGCCACCGCAGGCGCACACCTGGCGCGCCTACGCTCCGGCGGCCAGCCTACGCGGCCACATCCTCGTCGAGCCGCGCCCTACGGGTGCGGATGATGCTTCTCAGGAGAGCGTGATCGCACTCTCTGATCGCCCGACCTACCACCAACCGCGATCATCAGGCCGCCCCCGCCCCTCGGGTACTGTGCGCAGGCCCACTTCGGACCGCCCCCCGATTGCGCTCCAGGTGGCTGCTGATCAGAATCTCCTTATCGTAGCGGGCTCCATCCTCGGTCAGCAATTTGTAAATTAGCTTCGCTCGCTGCCGTGACAGTGCCAGCAAAGCTTTGACGTGGCCCGCTGGGTGGCCTTGATGGCGCTCCCGCTGCTTGCGGTGATACTCACGGTCCAGGGCGCTGACACGACAAGCTGCCACCGAGCCCAAGTACCGGACGCGCAGCACCCGCTTATTCGTTTGCCGGGCCAGACGATGCCGGGGACCGCTGCTGCCGCTCTGCCGAGACAACGGCGTCAGCCCCGCGTAGGTGGCAACCTGCCCTTCCGAGGCATGGCGTGCCAGCGGAAGTACCTCTCCGATCTCGACAGCGGCCCCGCAGACCCCGATGCCTGGCATCTCCAGCAGCACCGGACCCTTCGGGTGCGCCTCCACAGCTTCCTTCAGCTCCTCTTCTACCTGCTTTTGCGCCTGCTCCAAGGAGTCCAACTGTTGCACCACAATCCGGAGCTCCAGCGTTATGATCGATCTCTCCGTCTCCGGCAAGTGGATACCAAGGACCACCCGATGCAGAGCTTCGGCCTCTTCGTGGCTGTCCGGGGTACGGCCGGCTCGACGAAGAACCTGCGCCACCTCCTCGACCGGCGCCTCCCCGAGACCCTCCAAGCCTGGCCATCGCCTCAGGGCTGCACGGAGTCTCATGCTGTCCCAACGAGGACCCTCCCAGGCTCCGGCCACCAGTTCCCCGGACAGTTCCAACAGGCGGCTACGCAGTTGGTTGAGCAGACGAGTGTGCTGGCCTGTCAGCTGTTGCTTCAAGCGGCTCAACCGGCAAAGCCGACGCTCCTCCGGGCGAGGGCACAGAGCAGGACGACAAGTCCTCATCTTCTGGTACCCCATCCGCGCCAGCAGGTACCCATCCCAAGAGTCATCTTTACGAGGCTGGCCCTCCGCGCTGCGGTAATCCTTCAGGGCCTGCGGCGCTACCTGCCAGATCTCGATCCCCATCTCCAGCGCGACTCGCGACAGAACAGACCCCACCGAGCGAACTCCCTCCACCACCACCCGCAACGGACGACCGTTTCCACTCCGCACCACCTCGCTCAACCAGGCCCGCAGATCGGCCTCTCGGTTACGTAACTTCCGAGTTCTCTGCCACATGCCCTCTGCGGTCAACTCCACAAGCACGTGCCACTGCTCGCCACAGTCCATTCCAAGCCACAACGGGTTCAGCTCAGGGCTCACGGATACAACCCTCCTTCCCAAACGGGTACAATCGGTCTGCCCCGCGCCACCGACTCTCTATTAGCCATGCCGGCAAAGGGTCGTATCAGGGAGCGCGGATGGCTCGAGCACGGGGGCACTCTTCAGGATCAGCCATCAGCGGGTCCGAGGGAGCCTAGCCATCCCGTGCTCTGCTCTTTTATAGCCCTTCAGGATGACGGTAGGAAAGGTCGGCGCGAACCTACCGGGATCAGGACCCATCTGTTGGCCGCACTACACTAGAATAACCTCTCCATGCCAGTGCCCGCGGCCGCCCCGCCGCCCCCCGCCGGGTTTCGTCCGGGGTTCCGCGTGCTGCGGAACGCCGCGGCGGCGGGGGCGCTCGTCCTCGCCGTGCTGCCGCTTTGGATCGAGCACGAACGGACCGTCCGGGAGGCGGAGATGACGGCCTGGCTGGGACGGAACGGTTTGGTGGCGCCTCCGGAGCTGGCGCGCGAGCCCGATCCCGGGCGGATCGAGCTGCGGGCGGCCCGGGCGGCCCTCGATGCCGAGCTCGACGCCGCCCGCCATGGCAGCACCGCGAGCCTGGACGCCGAAGCGCGGCAGGAGAGCGCTCTGCGGATGGCGACGGCGGCGCGCCTCGCCGGGGCGGCTCTGAAGGAGCGGCCGGCGGCCTGGGATGCCGCGCTCGTCCTCGGCGCCGCGACCTACCTCGGCTGGTCCCTGGGGCGCGACCCGCGGCTCTTCACCGCGGCTCCCCGCTGGGAGGCGCCGCTCGAAGCCTCCCTGCGCCTCGCCCCCGACCGGCCGGAGCCCGCCCGCTTCCTCGCCGCCGCCTACCTGGAGGTCTGGCAGGCCCTCTCGCCGGACCGGCGCGAGCGCGCCCGGCAGCTCCTCACGACCGCTTTCGCCGACCCGCCCACCCTCGCCGCCCTGGTCGGCCCCTGGCTCACCATCGCCGGCAGCCGGGACGAGGCCTTCGCCGTCCTCCCCGCCGAGCCCGAGGCGTGGAAGCGGATCGAGGAGATCTACGCCCGGCAGCACGACTGGGCCGGCTTCTGCGCCGCCCGGAGGCGTCGCGAGGCCGCCCTCTTCGCCCAGCTCTCCCGCCACCTCGCCGAGGCCGGGGAGAAAAACGCGCGGGGCGACTTCGCCGGTGCGCGCGACCTCTACCTGGAGGTCGCCGCGCAGGCGCCCCCCGGCCGCCGCTATCTGGACCTCGTGCGCGACGCGCTCGCCCACTGTCCGCCCGGCCCGGTCGACCGGAAGACCGCCGAGCGCCTCGCCGGCCATCTCTCCTGGAGCCTCGAACGCTGCCTGCTCGCCGCCTGCCCGCTCCCCGAGCGCACGATCGAACGCCTGGCCGGCTTCTGCCGCGGCCTCGATCCAACGGACGAGGCGATGGCCGCGATGGCCGCAATGGCCGCGATGGCCGCCGGCGACTTCCCCCATGCCGTGAAGATGGAGCCGGCCGACGAGGCCCTGGAGAGCGCGGCCTGGGCCCCCTACCTGCTGCTCAAGGCCCGCACCCTGGGCGAGCGCGGACAGAGCGAGGAGGCCCTGGCGACCCTCGCTCAGGTCCACCGCTCCTGGCTCGTCCGGCCGGGCTACTGGCAGATCCGCGCCGGCCTGGCGCGCGCCGCGGGGGACGGCGCGGCGACCGCCGAGGCGACCCGCGAGCTCTCCCGGCTCGCCGCCCGCGAGTGGCCGGCCGGCGCCTGGGACTTCCGGGGTGGGGTGGCCCGGCTGGAGATGCTCACCGCCCGGCCGGCGACGGGGCTCCGCCTGCGCTTCGACGTCGTCCCCAAAGATGGCGCGGCGGTCGAGGTCCGCCTCGACGACCTGACCCTAGGCACCTTTCCGGCGGCGGTGGGGACGGTGGGAGGGACGCTTGCCCTTCCCTTTGCCATGCCGCTTGCGCCCGGCCTCCACCTGGTCGAGGTCGAGAGCGTCGCCGGCGGCGACGTCCTCCCGGGCGGGGTCACGCTTACGGACGGGGAGGAGGGGAGGGAGGATGGGGGCTCGGCTCGCGAGGTGCGCTGACGCCGCCGCACCGACGAGGATCGCCAGCGAGAAAGCGTTGGCCGGCAGGGTGAGGCCGAAATCGAACGTCTCGTGGATCGCCACCGCGGCCAGGGCGCCGATGGCGGCGAGGCCGGCCGCGCGGTCCTCCGAGCGGCGGCCGCGGGCGAGCACGGTGAGCAGGCGCAGGAAGAGCGGCGCCAAGCCCATCCCGAGGAGGACGGCGCCGACCACCCCGGTCGTCGCCAGCATTTCGAGCGGCCCGCTGTGGGCATGCCACCAGGTGCCTTCCAGGTGGGCCGGCTGGACGAGGGGGAAGGCGTCGCGGAAGGCGCCGAGCCCCGCCCCGGTGACCGGGAAGCGCCGCCAGAGCTCGACCGTCGCCGCCCAGGCCTCCCGGCGCGCCAGCCAGCTGACGTCGGCCGGCAGGGTGCGGACGAGCCGCGCCAGCCCCTCCTCGATCCCCGCCGCCGCCGCCACCGCCACCCCGACGATGGCGGCCGCCGCGCCGAGCGGCGCCAAGTCCCAGCGCCGGTACTGGATGCCGAGGAGCGCCCCTTCGAGGGCGGTGGCGGCCACCGCCGCGAGCAGGCCGCCCCGCGAGGCGGTGAAGGCGACGCCGGCGAAGAGCACGATCCAGAGGAGGACCGGCGGCGCCACCGCGAGCACCCGGCGTTCGAGCGAGGTCTCGCGCACCGCCCGCCGCACCGTCCAGAAGCCCCAGGCGAAGACGAGGGCCAGGGCGAGCTCCAGGTAGAGGGCCAGATGGTCGGGGTTGAAGAAGGTGCCGCGCAGGCGGGCGGCGCTGATCGGCACCTCGATCCCCCAGAGGTTCCGCTCGCCGGCCAGGGCGGCGCGGGCGCCGAAGACGATCTGGAAGAGCGCCGAGACGAGGAGGGCGCCGCCGAGGAGCCGCCGGCCCCGGCGGTGGCGCCCGGCGATCGCCGCGGCGACGAGCGCCGCCGCCAGGGCGGCCCAGAGGAGCGCCGCCCGCAGAGTGGCGGCCACGGCGACGGTCAGGTGGACCGGACCTGTCGGCCCTGCCGATCCTTCCAATCCCGCCGGCACCTCCGACGCCAGGGGCGCGAGGAGGGACGCGGCCTGCCGGTAGAGGCCGGCGTGCCCCGGAGAGAGGAGGGCGGCGAGCGGCGCCGGCCAGGGCAGGGCCTGGAGGAGCCCGAGGAGGGCGATGCCGGCGAGCGCCAGAGCCGGCAGGGCCACCGGGCGGAGCTCGGCCCAGCGGCCGAGGCCCAGGAGGGCGGCGGCCAAGGCGAGGAAGGCGAGCCCTTCGAGGCTCGCCTCCGCCCACGGGGTGACGCCGCCGAAAGGCAGCGGCGCCCAGAGCAGGAGGAGGGTGAGGAGGCCGATCGGAAGGAGGTCGAGTTGACGTATCATGTCCCCACCCGAGACGTCCCGAAGAAAGACATGCGACTTCCCCTGCGAGCGTTCCTCACCGGACTCCTCTGCCTGTGTGCCGGCGGCACCGCGTGGGCTCAGTTCGACCAGTATACGACCCCCGGCGGCCCGGCGGGCCGGCCGGAGGACGCCAAGGGGCAGCTCGCCCGCGAGGTGGCCGCGGCGCGCTACCACCTGGGGCCGGTGCGGGTGGCGCCGACCCTCGGGCTCCAGGATCTCGCCTACGTCAAGTCCCTCCTCGCGACCGGCCAGGCGGCGCCGGCCGACGTCACCGCCACGATCGCCGGCGGCGTGCGGCTCTACCTGCCGACCGGCCCCAAGGTCACCTGGACCGGCTACGCCCTCCCGGAGTACGTCTGGTGGCGGACGGAGACCGAAAGGCGGCGCCTGAACGACCGCCTGGGGCTCGGCTTCCATGCTTTCTGGAACCAGCTGACCGTCGAGGTGAGCGGCGGCCGCGACGAGGCGCAGCGCATCCTCACCCCGGAGCTGCCCCGCCTGACCGACGCCCGGGTGGACCACGCCGACCTCGTCGCCGAGCTCGCCTTGAGCCCCCGGTTCTCGCTCTTCACCCGCGACACGGCCCTGGTGCAGAAGAGCCTCGCGAGCCCCGACGATCCGCAGGCCTCGCTCTTCGACATCCTCGACCGCCGCGAGCAGGTCGAGCGGGTGGGGGTCCACTGGCGGCCGGTCGAGGGCTGGGTCCTCGGCCTGGGAGCGGAGCACTCGAAAGTCTCCTTCCTCGATCGCCGTCCCGGCGAGCCCGACCGCTCGAACGCCGGCACGGCGCCGGTCGTCGAGGCGATCTTCAACCACGACCGCCTCTTCGTGAACGTCGACCTGGCCGCCCGCTCGCTCACCGCGACCGAAGGCTCGGACTTCGTCCGCTACCACAAGGTCACCGGCACGACGACCTTCGCCTACCACACCGAGGCCGGGCCGGAGATCTTCGTCTACGGCCGGCGCGACCTCATCTACTCGCTCCTCTTCGCCTACCCCTATCTCGACGAGGAGCGGGTGGGCACCTCCCTCCACGTCCGCCTCGGCAACCGCGCCCGCGGCAGTATCTATCTGGAGGGCGGCTCCGACGGCTATACCGCCTCGCTCCCCGGGGTGCCTGACCGGAGCGACGCCGTCCTCTCCTACGGCGGCTCCGTACAGCTCGACCTCGGGCGCACGGCGAGCCTCGTCCTCTCCGGGGTGAAAAGCCGCTACAACTCGAACATCCCCGGCGCGGACCGCAGCTTCACGTCCCTGGGGATCACGGTGACGCTGACCGGCAAGCCGGCGTCGTAGGACGCTGGACCACCCGCCCAGGGTGGAGGGACGCACAGCAGACCGTTTTGCCAGTCTGACCAGGGCTGCGCCCTTCGCTAAGGAATTACGGCCCTTCAGGCCTGAAGCAAAAACCCTGCGGATTCGAGGCGACGTCTCGCCCCGCGTCCCTCCCCCCTGGGCGGGGGGGTGGAACCGTGTACGATCGTTTCCTACCGCGCTCCCAGCCTGGGGCCACCGGCCGGAGGCACCCCGCCGATCTGCACAATTCTTTGACCTCGGGGGCCGAATTGCGTTAACATTACATGTCGTTTAAGGTTCTGACAATGAAGAAGATAGTAGCGCATCTCACCAAGCTTGTTGCCATTTCGATCGCCTTCTCTGCAGCGGGCGGGATCGCCCATGCCCAGGGGGCCTACCGGATCGGTCCGCGCGACTTGGTCGAGCTCCGGGTCTTCGAGGTGCAGGAGCTCAACGTCCAGCGCCGGGTCTCCGAAAGCGGGGCGATCAACCTGCCGCTGATCGGCGACGTCGCGATCGCCGGGCAGACCGAGGTCGAGGTGGCGCAGAGCCTCAAAACCCTCCTCGAAGCCAAGTACGTCCAGCACGCCTCGGTCGACTTCAAGGTGCTGGAGTTCCGCGCCCGGCCGATCTCGGTCATCGGTGCCGTCAAGCAGCCGGGGAACCTGGGCTTCTCCGGCCGCTGGACCCTCCTGGAGGCGATCACCGCCGCCGGCGGCCTCGCCGAGAACCACGGCAACGTCCTCTATGTCCTCCGGCGTTCCGACAGCGGCCTCTCCGACCAGATCGCCGTCGATCTCGACGACCTGCTCCTCCGCGCCGACCCGCGGGTCAACCTGCCGCTCTTCGCCAACGACCTGGTGAACGTCCCCAGCGCCGTCGAGGTCATCGTCTACTGCCTGGGGGAGGTGGCGCGGCCCGGCGCCCTGACGTTCAAGAGCACCGAGCGCATCACCCTCCTCTCCGCCATCTCCCGCGCCGGCGGCTTGACCGACCGCGCGGCGAAGCAGATCCTCATCAAGCGCGCCGCCACCGCCACCGCGCCGGCCGCCGAGATCGAGGTCGACTACAAGCGCATCCTGGCCGGCAAGGCTCCCGACGTGGACCTGCGCCAGGGGGACGTCATCGTGATCAAGGAGTCTTTCTTCTGATGCCGCCCGTTCAATCCCCCTCCCGCCCCTCGCGCGAGCCCTGGAACGACGAGCCCAACCCCTTCCCGGAAGCGCCCGAGTCGGATTTCAACCTCGCCGAATACCTGGTGGTGGTGCGCCGCCACTGGAAGCTCGTGGCCGCCGCCTGCCTGACGACGGTCGCCGCCGCCGCCGTCCACTACGCGATCACCCCCAAGCTCTACATGGCGACCTCGCTCATCCAGATCGAGCGCCGGAGCCTGGCGCCGGTGCTGTCGAACCAGGCTCCCTGGCTCGACAGCTACTTCGACATGGAGTACTACCCGACCCAGTACAAGCTCCTCGAGAGCCGCGGCCTGGCGGAGCGGGTGGTCAAGAGCCTCGACCTCGTGGAGGACCCGGCCTGGAACCCCGGCCGGGCGGCGGCGCGCGACGCGCGGCGCGGTCCCTCCGCGCAGGACGACCAGGCGACGCTCGGCGTCCTCGCCGAGCAGGTCCAGGGCGGCCTGACCGTCGAGCCGGTCAGAAGCACCCAGCTGGTCGCCCTCTCCTACCGCTCGGGGAGCCCGGAGTTCGCCGCCAAGGCGGCCAACGCCTTCGCCGAGTCGTTCATCGACATGGGGATCGAGAACCGCTACACCTCGGCGGGGAAGGCGTCGACCTTCCTGACCACCCAGATCGAGACCCTGAAGCGGGAGATCGACGAGAAGGAGACGAAGCTCCAGGCCTTCAGCCGGAGGAAGGACATCGTCACCTTGGATCCCAGCTCGAACGTCACCCTGCAGCGCCTGGAGGCGCTCAACGGCAACTACATTGGGGCGAAGAAGATCCGCATCGAGAAAGAGGCCGCCTACCACGAGCTCCTCACCGCTCCCAAGGAGACGGTCGCCGACACCCTGGCCGCCGGCGTCGTCGGCGACATGCGGACCGAGCAGCGGAAAAAGGAGAGCGAGTACGAGACCAAGCTCAAGACCTTCAAGCCCGAGTGGCCGGCCATGGTGGCCTTGAAATCGGAGATCGACAAGGGGCAGCAGCGGCTGAACGCCGCCATCGACGAGGTCGTCGAGACCGCCAAGAAGAGCGCCCTCGGGGCGTACCAGGGGGCGCTGCGCCAGGAGCAGTCCCTGGAGACCGAGATCGGCAAGCTCAAGTCGGACGCCATGGACCAGAACTCGGAGGCGGTGGTCTACAACAACCTCGCGGTCGAGATCAAAACCCGCCGCGACCTGCTCAACGACCTGATGCGGAAGCACTCGGAAAACGACGTGCAGGCGCGCCTCCAGGACACCCGCGACTCGAACATCCACATCGTCGACCACGCCCTGGTGCCCGGCGGCCCCTTTCAGCCGTCGCTCAGGAAGGATCTCTCCTACGGGCTCCTCCTCGGGCTCCTCTTGGGCGTCGGCGCCTCGCTCCTCATCGAGTTCATGGACCGCACCATGAAGTCGCCGGAGGAGGTCGAGCGCCGGCTCGCCCTCCCGACCCTCGCGGTGATCCAGGACATCTACGAGGCCGGGCGGCTCTACGGCTACGAGCGCTACGGCTATGGCGCCTACGGCCTGGAGGGAGCGACAGGGGCGGCAGGAGCGGGCGGGGCGGGGATGCCGAAGGCCCAGGTGCGCCCGGCCAAGGGCAGGAGCGCGCCCGCCGAGTGGCTGGAGAAGAAGCGGGCGCCCGCGGGGGCGGCCCCGGCGCAGATCGAGCTCGTCCCCCACGAGCGGCCGCGCACCCCGATCTCCGAGGCCTACCGCTCGCTCCGCACGGCGCTCCTCCTGTCCTCCGCCCGGGAGCTGCGGCTCGTCGCCCTGACCTCGGCGGTGGCGGGCGAGGGGAAGACCGCGACCGCCTCGAACCTCGCGATCGTCCTGGCGCAGCTCGGCCGGCCGGTCCTGATCGTCGACTGCGACCTCCGAAAGCCGCGCCTCCACCAGGTGTTCAAGACCTCGAACCAGGTCGGCCTCGTCTCCCATCTGACGGCGACCGCCGAGCTCGACAGCATCTTCCTGCCCACCGTCGTCCCCAATCTCTGGGTCACCCCGTCGGGACCGATCCCGCCCAACCCGTCGGAGCTCCTCTCCTCCGACCGCATGCGGGAGTTCCTCAAAACCGTCCGCGGCCGCTTCGACTACGTCATCGTCGACACCCCGCCGGCCCTCGCGGTCACCGACGCCACCCTGGTCGGGGTGCTCGCCGACGGCGTCATCCTGACCCTCAGGAGCGGCAAGGTGACCCGCGAGGAGGCCCGCCTCTGCCGCGACCGTCTGCTCCAGGCCGACATCAAGATCCTCGGCTGTGTGCTCAACCGCTACCAGTCGACGCAAGCCGGGATGTACAAGCGCTACCGCTCCTACGAGCTCTACGCCGCCGCGCCGGAGAGCACGCCGAAAGCGGGCTCGGCCGCCTGATGATCGACCTGCACTGCCACATCCTGCCCGGCATCGACGACGGCGCCAAAAGCCTCGCCGAATCGATCGCCATGTGCCGCGCCGCGGCCACCGCGGGCTGCGAGGCGATGGTGGCGACGCCGCACCAGCGGCGCGGCGTCTGGTGGAACGGCGATCGGAAAGCCCTGGAGGCGCTCCGCGCGGAGCTCGGCGCGGCGGTGGCGCCGGAGATCCGGGTCTACTCCGGCGGCGAGATCCACGTCGACCGCGAGCTTCTCTCCGAGGTCGCCCGGCTCTCGGCGGGCGAGGAGGCCGGCATCCTCCCCCTCGCCGGTTCGCGCTATCTGCTGCTCGAATTCGCCGCCAGCTGGACGGCGCAGAGCGCGGCCGACCTCGTCCACGAGCTGGTCGTCGCCGGTTGGCGGCCGATCCTCGCGCACCCCGAGCTCATCCCCTTCCTCGCCGAGGACGAGGCGGTGGTCGCCCATCTGGTCTCTCTGGGCGCCACGATCCAGGTGACCGCGATGAGCTTGACCGGCGACTTCGGCCGGCGGGCACAGCTCTTCGTCCGCCGTCTGGTCGACCGCGGCCTCGCCCACTTCGTGGCGAGCGACTCGCACGACCTCCTCCGCCGGCCGCCCGGCCTCGCCCGGGCTTTCGCGACCCTCACGGAGCGCTGGAGCGAGGCGACGGCGCTCGCCCTGACGACCGCCAACCCGCGGGCGGTCGTCGAGGATCGACCCCTCCCGCCGATCCCGCCGCTGCCACCGACCCTCGAGACGGCAGAGCCGCGGCTCCGCAAGGCCTCCCGCTCCCCCGGCTCCCAAAAGCTCGCCGGCATCGCGCGGATCGCCGGGATTTTCCTCCTCTCCCTGGGACTCGTCCCGGCGGTGCGAGCGGAGACCCCGGCCGCCGCCGCACCGGCGACGACCTCGGCGGCCTCGACGACCTCGACGACCCCAGCGACCGCGACGGCCGCGACGCCCGTCCCGCCGGACCCGTTCTACCTCGGACTGCTGCGCGACGGCCGGATCGCCTACGACCGCGGCGACTTTCCCACCGCGGCCAAGGATCTGCGCCTGGCCTGCTTCGGCCTCCTCGACGATCCCCAGCCGTTGACCGACTGCCTGGTGCGGCTCGCCGTGGCCCAGGGGGCGGGCAACGACAACGAGGGCTTCCGCGACACCTTCCGCCGGCTCGCCGAGGTGGAGGATCGCTTCGGCGGCTACAGCAAGGCCCAGCTGCCGCCCGAGCTCCGCGCCGCCTTCGAGCAGAAGCTCGTCGTCCTCATCCCCAGCGCGACGCTCGCGGCCATTCCGGTATGGCGGCAGCTCCTGCCGCACAAGGCCGAGGCGGAGATCGCCGCCCTGCCGCCCAAGGAGCGGCGCAAGGAGCTCGAGGCCCGGCTCGCCAAGGACCCCAAAAACCTCACCTGGAACCTGCTCGCCGCCGAGCTCGACCTCGACGAGGGGAAGGCCGAGCCGGCCATCGCCCGCGCCGAGCAGGCCGCCGCCGGCGCTCCCCAGGACCCGCGGGCGACCTGCATGCGCGGCCTGGCGCGCGCCTATGGCCGGCACTGCCCGCAGGCGCTCGCCGACCTGGAGCCCTGTCCGCTCGCGGCGCGCGAGGCGCGCTACGCCACCGCCCTCCTCGGCTGCCGGGTGGAGCTCGGGGCCTGGCGGAAGGCGGAGGAGCAGGTGCGCGCCCTGCCGCCGCAGCTCCGGGAGGACAAACGGATCGCCGCTCTCGCCGAGCAGGTCGCCCAGCATCCAGGGGGGGCAGGGGGATCAGCGGGACCGGCGGGGCCGACGGGACCGCCGGGGCCGGCCCCGGCCACGACGCCAGGCAGCCCCGCCGGCGCCCTACCGAAGCCGATCGCGCCGCCGGTCGCGGAGAAACCGGTCGCCAAGCCGGCCCCCTCACCGGCGGCGACCCCGATCCCGCCGGCGGCCGGTCCGCCGGGGCGCCCCTTCTCCCTCGCCGAGCGGGAGGCCACGGAGCGGGTGCACCGCCTGCTCGCGGCCAACTCGTCGACCAAGGATCTGAAAGAGGCGCTCCGCCTCGCCCGCGAGGTGGCCGACGCCCACCCCGACGCCAAGGAGGCGCAGTACCTCGCCGGGGAGACGGCCTACCGCAACTCGCGCTGGACGGACGCCGTGGCCTTCTTCAGGCGCGCCGGGGAGCCCGGGGACGACCGCCCCGAGCTCCTCTTCTACCTGGCGGTCTCGCTCTTCGAGGCCGGCGACCAGCCGGCGGCGACCGCGGCGCTCAAGCGCTCGCTCCCCCGACTCCAGAAGACCCCGTACGTCGAGTCCTACGTGCGGCGGATCACCGGTGGCGGGCAGCCCGGCGGCGCGCGGTAGCGCCCCGGCCGTTCTTGGCATAGAATGAAGGAGATCCGCTCTTCGCCCGTTGGAGCGCTGTTGGGAGGCTCGACATGAAAGTTCGCTACTTCTGGGCCGCCGCCGCCCTTCTCGTCCTGACCACCCGGGTCGAGGCCCAGCCCTCGGTCATGGTCGAGCAGGTCCCCTGCTTCCGTGTCGCCGAGAACCAGGTCGTGCACGGGACGGCGACCGGCGAGGCTCCCGGCGGCTCGGCCCGGCTCTACTTCCGCTGGGAAGAGCGCGGCGGCTTCTACTGGGTGGACATGGAGCACGACGGTCCCGGCCGCTTCTGGGCCGTCCCCCCGAAGCCGGAGAAGCGCAACCCGCTCGTCCAGTACTACGGCGTGCTGATGGACGCCACCGGTCGCGAGATCGCCCGCTCCCCCATCCACAAGACCCAGGTGACCGGCGACTGCCATGTCGAGCTCACCCCCCAGCAGCGCGGCGTCGCCCAGAACCTGACCGTCGGCGAGACCACCGCCGACCAGTCGCACGGCGGGGTCATGGGCTTCCTCTGCGAGGGCGTCGTCACCCGGGTGAGCGCCACCAACATCCGGCGCTCCGACGACTTCTGCCGCACCTGCGTCGTCGCCTGGTGGAAGCGCAGCGAGGTGCTGATCCCGGCCCTCGCGGCCGGCGGCGTCACGACGGTCATCGTCGACCGGCCCGAGCCGTCGCCGTCGCGGCCGTAGGGGCGTCCCGCCCAGGCGGGAGGGAGATCTCCGCTACTCCTGCCGTTGCAAAACCTCCCCGAGGATCTCTTCCATCACATCGAACACCCTCTGCGCCTCCCCGTCCGTGATCACGAGCGGCGGCAGGACATAGAGGATGTTCCCCAGCGGCCGAAGCAGCACCCCGCGCGCCAGCGCCGCCGCGGCGAGCCGCGGTCCCCGGGTATCCAGATAACCGCCGCTCGCCGAAGCCGCGCGAAGCTCGACCGCCGCCATACTGCCGATCCCCCGCACCTCGGCCACCTCCGGGTGCTCCCTCAGCCGTTCCAGGCGCCCGGCGAAGAGCTTCTCCAGCTCCTTCACCCTGCCGAGCCGGTCCTCCTCCTCGAAAAGAGCGAGGCTTTCCAAGGCCAGAGCGCAGGCGAGGGCATTGCCGGTGTAGGAATGGCCGTGGAAGAGGGTCCGGGTGCGGTCGTCGGAGAGAAAGCTCCGGTAGATCTCGTCCGAGGCTAAGGTGGCCGCGAAGGGGAGGTAACCCGCGGTCAGCGCCTTCGAGAGGCAGAGGAGGTCGGGCTCGATGGGGCCGTGCTCGCAGGCGAAGAGCTTGCCCGTGCGGCCGAAGCCGGTCAGAACCTCGTCGGCGATGAGCGGAATGCCGTGCCGCGCCGTCTCCTCCCGCACTTCGCGGAGGAAGGCGGCGGGCTGGACGAGCATTCCACCGGCACCCTGGAGCATTGGCTCCAGGATCACCCCGGCCACCCGGTCCCCCTCCCGAGCGAGGATCTCCCCGAGCGTCGGCGAGGCACTGCCGCGGGCCGCCGAACCCGGAGTGCAGGCGCGGCGGACGGTGAAGAGGAGCTGCGAGAAGCGATCGTGGAAGGTGCCCACCCCGGAGGCCGCCATGGCCCCGAAGGTGTCGCCGTGGTAGGCGTCGTCGAAGGCCACGAAGAGATCGCGCTTCTCCTCGCCGCGGTTCTTCCACAGCTGCCAGGCCATCTTGAGCGCCACCTCGACGGCGGTCGAGCCGTCGTCCGAGTAGAAGACCCAGGGGAGAAGCCCGGGAGCGCGCTCGGCGAGGGCGGCGGCCAAGCGCGCACCCGGCTCGTGGGTGAAGCCGGCGAAGATCACCTGCGCCAGGGTCTCCGCCTGGCGGGCGAGGGCGCGGTTCAAGCGCGGATGGTCGTGGCCGTGGAGGTTGACCCACCAGGAGGAGACGGCGTCCAGGATGCGCGTTCCGTCCGCAAGGTAGAGATAGACCCCTTCGGCGCGGACGACCGGCAGCGGCGGCGGCGCCACCTGCATCTGGGTGTAAGGGTGCCAGACGTGGCGGCGGTCGAGATCGATCCAGGAATTCGTCACGGCAGGGTCCTCCACAGCTTCCCCTCGGTATCGAAGGCGCCGACGGCGGCGGCGATCCCCGCCCGGTCCAAGGTCAGAGGCGGGATCTCGGCGAGGATCGGCACCCGCCCCAGCCGCTCGATGGCCCGGCGGTTCTCCCGGTTGGGCGGACCGTCGAGCACCACTCCGGCGATCGCGATCCCCCGCGCCCGCAGGGCCTCCAGGGAGAGCAGGGTGTGATTGATCGTCCCCAGGGTGCTCCGCGCGACGAGGAGACAGGGGAGCCGGGCGGCGACGAGGAAATCCGCCAGGAGGTAGCCGGCGTCGGTGAGCGGCACGAGAAGGCCGCCCACCCCCTCGACGACGAGCGCCCGGCCTCCCGCGCGATGGCGCGCGAGATCGGCGAGGAGCCGGGCGGGCTCGATCGTCGCTCCCACCAGCCGCGCCGCCAGGTGAGGCGAGAGGGGATCGGGAAAAAGGTAGGTCTCGGGGAGGAGCCTGGACCTCGGGACCGGCCAGCCGAGCGACGATCGCCGCATCCCGGTCCGGGTCGTCGGGATAGCCGCCGGTCGCGAGCGGCTTCCAGTAGGCGACCGGCTCGCGGGCGGCCCAGGCGGCGGCGACGATCGCCGAGACGACCGTCTTCCCCACTCCGGTGTCGGTGCCGACGACCGCGAGCTCGCTCAAGCCGCCACCTTGAGGAGCGCCGCCGCCAGGGCGTCGATCTCCGCTTCCGTGCGATCGGCGTGGACCGAGATGCGGAGCCGCGCCGTCCCCGGCGCCACCGTGGGCGGCCGGGCGGCGCGGACGTCGAAGCCGCGGTCGGCCAACTCGCGGGCGACCGCCACCGCCCGCCGGTTGTCGCCGAGGACGACCGGTACCAGGGGACCCTGGGAGGCGAGGCAGTCGAGGCCGGCGGCGCGGAGCCGGGAGCGCAGCCGCTCCGCCAGGGCATGCACCTTCCCCCGCCGCTCCGGCTCCGCCGCCATGCGGTCGAGCGCCGCCTCCACCGCGTAGACGAGAAGGGGGGACGAGGCGGTGGTGAAGACGAAGGAGCGGCAGCGATTGACCAGGTAGTCGATGAGCTCGCGCGAACCGGCTACGAAGGCGCCGGACGCCCCGAACGCCTTCCCCAGGGTGGAGACGACGGCGGCCACCCGATTCTCCACCCCGAAGCTCTCGGTGAGCCCCGAGCCCCGCTCCTCGCCGTAGAGGCCGGTCGCGTGGGCATCGTCGACGAGGAGAGAGGCCCCGTGGCGGTCGGCGAGGTCGGCGTAGCGGTCGAGGGGGGCGACGTCGCCGTCCATGCTGAAGAGCGACTCGGTGACCAGGAAGGTGCGGCCGCCCGGGTACGGGATCGCCAGCTCGCGCTCGATCGCCCCGAGGTCGAGGTGGGGGACGATCCGGCGGGCGCAACCGGAGAGCCGGAGACCGTCGATGAGGCTCGCGTGGTTGGCGGCGTCTGTGATCGCCCGATCGCCGGGTCCCAGGAGGGCGGAGAGGAGACCGACGTTCGCCTGATAGCCGCTGGGGAAGAGGAGCGCCGCGGGAGTCCCCTTGAAGCGGGCGAGCCGCGCCTCCAGGTCGAGGTGCGCGGGAAGGGTGCCGGCGAGGAGCCGCGAGGCGGGCGCGAAGAGCGGGGTCTCCTTGGGAAGCGCGGCGAGCCGGGCGAGGAGGTCCCGGCGGAGCGCCGGATCGCGTCCCAGGCCCAGGTAGTCGTTCGAGGCGAAGTCGAGGCCGGCGGGCGGCAGGAGCCGGCGGTAGAGCCCTCCCGCTTCGAGGTCTCCGAGGCGCCGGCGGAGCTCGTCCGCCAGTAGTCTCATAAAGCGATCATAGAGAGAGCGGCTGGAGCCCGAGCTTCTGAAGGAGCGCTCGGTCGTGATCCTCCCCCGGATTCGGGGTCGTCAACAGCCGCTCGCCGGTGAAGATCGAGTTGGCGCCCGCCAGCAGACAGAGGGCCTGGGTCTCCGGCGACATCTCGGTCCGCCCGGCCGAGAGCCGCACCCGCGACCGCGGCAGCACGATCCGGGCAGTGGCGATCAACCGCACCAGCTCGATCGGGTCGACCGGGGGAACGTGCGCATCCGCCAGCGGCGTGCCGGCCACCTGGACGAGGGCGTTGATCGGCACGCTCTCCGGGTGCGGGTCCATACGGGCGAGGACGCCCAAGAGGGCGATCCGGTCGTCCAGGCTCTCCCCCATGCCGAGAATGCCGCCGCAGCAGACCGAGATCCCCGCCGTCCGCACGTGCTCCAGGGTGCGCAGGCGGTCAGAATAGGTGCGGGTGGTGATGATCCGGTCGTAGTAGTCGGGGCCGGTGTCGAGGTTGTGGTTGTAGGCGGTCAAGCCGGCCTCGGCGAGGCGCCGGGCCTGGTCCTCGGTCAGCATCCCCAGGGTGCAGCAGGCCTCCATCCCCAGCTCGCGCACCCCGCGGACCATCGTCAGCACCTCCTCGAACTCCCGGCCGTCCCGCACTTGGCGCCAGGCCGCCCCCATGCAGAAACGGGTCGAGCCGTTCTGCCGCGCCTGCCGGGCGGCGGCGAGGACGTCGTCCACGTCCAGGAGAGAGGAGGCGTCGACCGGCGTTTCGTAGTGGGCGCTCTGCGGGCAGTAGGCGCAGTCCTCCGGACAGCCGCCGGTCTTGATCGAGAGGAGGGTGCAGAGCTGCACCTTTAAGGCATCGTGGTGGGCGCGGTGGGTCTCCTGGGCGGCGAAGAGAAGATCGGGGAACGGCTGGGCGTAGACCTCGCCGATCTCCTCGTTCGTCCAGTCGTGGCGCGTCGTCATCGTTCTATGGCCTGCTTTCATCGCCTGCTTTCATGGCCTACTTTCGCCGCGCGTAGTGGATCTTCCACATCGTCACCCAGGTCTTGCCGCCATCGAGCGAGCTCTCCCAGTCCCAGTCGAAGCTGTCGGGCTTGACGTCGTGGAAGACCATGCGCTTGGTGGCGTTCTTCTCGATCGACGTCTGGAGGATCATCCGGTCCTTCGCGAAACCGCCGGTGAAGACCAGGTAGGCGCCGGTGTCGTCGACCCAGGTCTGCCGCCACTCGTGCCGGGCGGGGTCGTAGACCGAGGCGCTCTGGCCGGTGAAATCGCCGGCCTTGTCCTCGAAGTGCTCCTCGACGACGCAGCCCTTCAAGATCTTGCGGACGCTGTTCGTCCCCGTGCCGTCCGCCCACTCGTCCTTGTCGCGCGCCACCCGCGCCCGGTGGGTCAGGTTCCAGTCGCCCACCCAGAAGTCGAGCTGGTGGAACTCCGGCGCGGTGCAGGGCGGCGGGGCCGGGGCGGCCGCCGGGGCAGGGCTCGCAGGCGTGGTCTGGGCGACCGCGGTCGCACCGGCCAGGACCAGCCAGGTCAGCCCCAGGCTCAACCCCAGGCTCAATCCGAAGATGGGGATCGCTCTCTTCACGCCGTAAACTCCTTCCATGGGAGGCGGCAGGCCTCGGAATTTCGCTCGCAGAATAGAGGAAAGGCGAGTGGACGCGCAACCGTCCGCCAAAACAGGCAGAATACCCCGCAGGAGGGTTTCGTCATGGAGAACGACGTAGAGAGTGGGTGGCAGGCGAGCGACGAGGCCGGGAACGGCGAGGGGAAGAACTGGGGCGAGGACTCCCGCGCGGAGCGTCACCCCGACCGCGAGCCGGCCTCCCCGGCCCTTCCCTCCCGACAGGAAGAAGAGGATCTCGTGGACGAGGAGTCCGAAGAGTCCTTCCCGGCGAGCGATCCGCCCGCCTTTACCCCCGGCAAGATCAGCTGAGAGCCAGACAGGCTCCGTGCCTGCCAGGAGACACTGTGGTTACGCCCTGATTACGCTATACTGAGAGACGTGGCGAACCTGCCCTCTCTCCCTGCCTCGGCCGGGGCGCGCAAGGAGAAGCTCAAGCAGCGGACCTACGCGCCCCGCAGGGACAAGCCCTCCGGACCTTCCCCCTACGTCGAGCTCCACACCGCCTCGGCCTTCTCCTTCCTCCGCGGCGCCTCCCTCCCCGACGGACCTCGTCCAGCAGGCCGCCGCCCTGGAGCTGCCGGCGGTGGCCCTGGTCGACGTCAACGGCGTCTACGGGGCGCCGCGCTTCTACCAGGCGGCGAAGCAGGCGGGGATCCGCGCCCTGGTGGGAGCCGAGATCGTCCTCGAACCGCGGCCGGGCCTCCCGGCGGGCGAGCTTCCCGGCGGGCGCCGCGGGCCGCTCGGGCTCGTCCCCGAAGGCGAGACCGCGGTGCCTGCCGATCCGGGCGACACCCAGGATGCCGGCGACATGGGCAGCTCGGCCGAGCGGCTCACCCTCCTGGTCGCGAGCCGCGAGGGCTACAGGAACCTGTGCAAGCTCGCGACCGCCGCGGCGCACGGCCGGCCCAAGGGCACGGCGCGGACCGACTGGGAGACGCTCGCCGCCCACGCCGAGGGGCTCTGGTGTCTGACCGGCGGCGACGAGGGGCCGCTCGCCCGCCTCCTCGCCGAAGAGGGACCCGATCCCGCCCGCCGCTTCCTCGACCGGATGCGCTCGACCTTCGGCGGCCGGGTCCACGTCGAGATCCAGCGCCACCGGAGGCGCGAGGAGGAGCACCGGAATCGCGCCTTGATCGACCTCGCCCGGAGCCTCAAGCTCCCGCTCCTCGCGACCAACGGCGTCCGCTACGCCCGGCGAGACGAAAAGCCGCTCCACGACGTCCTCACCTGCATCCGCCACCACACCGACCTCGACCGCGCCGGGAGCCGCCTCGCCGCCCACCGCGAGCGGCACTTGAAAAGCGCCGCCGAGATGGCGCGGCTCTTCCCCGACCTCCCCCAGGCGGTCGCCGCCTCGGGCGAGCTCGCCGCCCGGCTCGACTTCACCCTGGCGGACCTGGGCTACCGCTTCCCCGAGTATCCGCTGCCCCCCGGCGAGAGCCCCAGCTCCTACCTCCGCCACCTCGCCTGGAACGGCGCCCGCGCCCGCTTCCGGCCGCTGACCGCCCGGGCCCAGGCGCAGATCCAGAAAGAGCTCGACCTCATCGAGAAGCTCAACCTCGCCGGCTACTTCCTCATCGTCTGGGACATCGTCCAGTTCTGCCAGCGGCAGAACATCCTCGCCCAAGGCCGCGGCTCGGCCGCCAACAGCGCCGTCTGCTACGCCCTCTCGATCACCGCCGTCGACCCGGTCAAGATGGAGCTCCTCTTCGAGCGCTTCCTTTCAGAAGAGCGCGGCGAGTGGCCGGACATCGATCTCGACCTCCCCTCCGGAGACCAGCGCGAGCGGGTGATCCAGCACGTCTACCGGCGCTACGGGCCGAGCGGCGCCGCGATGACCGCGAACGTCATCACCTACCGTGACCGTTCGGCGACCCGGGAGGTGGCGAAGGTCTTCGGCTACTCCCCCGAGCAGGTCGACCGCCTGGCCAAGCAGCTCGGCCACTTCAGCTACGACACCACCCGCGGGGATGAAAAATCCTTCGCCGCCGAGCTGAAGACCGCCGGTTTCGACCCCGACGAGCCGCGGATGCGCCACTTCGCGAAGCTCTGGGAGCGCATCCACAACCTCCCCCGCCACCTGGGCCAGCACTCCGGAGGCATGGTGATCGCCGCCGGCCGCCTGGACGAGGTGGTCCCCCTGGAGCCCGCCTCCATGCCCGGCCGGGTCGTCGTCCAGTGGGACAAGGAAGACTGCGCCGATCTGGGGATCATCAAGGTCGACCTCCTGGGACTCGGGATGCTCAATGCCCTGGAGGAGATGGTGCCCCTGATCCGCACGAGGGAGGGCGTCCACGTCGACCTCGCCCACCTGCCGCCGGACGATCCCCAGGTCTACAAGATGCTCCAGACGGCGGATACCGTCGGGGTCTTCCAGGTCGAGAGCCGGGCGCAGATGGCCTCGCTCCCCCGAAACCATCCCAGGCACTTCTACGACCTCGTCATCCAGGTGGCGATCATCCGTCCCGGGCCGATCGTGGGGAACCTCGCGACCCCCTACTTCGAGCGCCGGGCCGGCCGCCAGCCGGTGACCTACCCGCACCCCAGCCTAGAGCCCATCCTCGCCCGCACCCTGGGGATTCCCCTCTTCCAGGAGCAGCTCCTCCGCATCGCCATGGTGGCGGCAGGCTTCACGGGAGGCCAAGCCGAGGAGCTTCGCCGGGCGATGGGCAACAAGCGCTCGGTCGAGAAGATGCAGGCCATGGAATCCCGCCTCCGCGCCGGGATGACCGAACGCGGGATTTCGCAGAAGGCCCAGGACGAGATCCTCCAGGCGGTCACCTCCTTCGCCCTCTACGGCTTCCCCGAGTCGCACGCCGCGAGCTTCGCCCTCATCTCCTACGCCAGCGCCTATTTGAAAGCCCACCACCCCACCGCCTTCCTCCAGGGGCTCTTAAACGCCTGGCCCATGGGCTTCTACCACCCGGCGACCCTCATCAAGGACGCCCAGCGCCACGGCGTCCTCATCCGCCCGGTCGATATCGATGCCTCGGGCTGGCGTTGCCGCTGGGAGGAGCGCAGTCCCTTGGAGGTGGCGGCGGGGAAACCCAAAGGCGCGCTCCGCCTGGGGATGCGCTTCATCCGCGGTCTCCGCAAGTCGGCGGGTCTGGCGATCGAAGCCGAGCGCGAGAAAGGCCCCTTCACCAGCGCCGAAGACCTCGTGAGGCGCTGCGACCTGCGCTCCGGAGAGCTCGAAATCCTAGCGAACGTCGGAGCGCTCGCGAGCTTCGGCCTCACCCGCCGCGCCGCCCTCTGGCAGGTCGCCCGCCTCTCCCGCCCCGCCGGCCCGCTCTTCGACGACCACGGAGACCCCGAGCCTTCTCCCCTCCCCGAGATGACCCAAGTCGAAGAGACGATCGCCGACTACGGCGGAGCCCAGCTCACCCTGGGTCCCCATCCCCTCGCCTACATGCGCGAGGGCCTCCGCCGGAACGGCGTCCTCACCGCGACCGACCTCGAACGCTGCCAGAACGGAGACCGGGTGCGAACCGCCGGCTCAGTCATCGTCCGCCAGCGCCCCGGAACCGCCAAGGGCCTCCTCTTCCTGACCCTGGAGGACGAAACCGGCATGTCCCAGGCGATCGTCTCCCCCGATCTCCTGAAAGAGCACCGGAAGCTCATCGTCGGCTCCCCCGGCCTGGCGGTCGAGGGGGTGCTCCAGAAGCGCGATGGGACGATCTCGGTCAAGGCGGAGAAATTCTGGGCTTTGAGGGATCTGGCGCAGGTGCCGAGCCATGATTTCCGGTAGGGGGACCGATCGCCGCGCGAGCACGTCACGCCTCCCGACGCTTGACCCAGGAGACCTCCGAGAAGCCGCCATCGTACGAGAGCACCTGCTCGATCCCGTGCTCCCGCATCACCCCCAGGTGAATACCACCCCGAGAGGAGAGCCGCGGGTGATCTTCCAGAAGTATCCGCGCCTCCCGCAGACGAGGAGCGGGTGCAACGCGAGGGACCCACCCGCCCGGGAAGACTACGTTGCCGCCTACGTCCCCTCATCCTGAGGAAATGCGTCGCCCACCCTGAAAACCCAGCCCGGTACGACAGGCTCGCCGCTCAAGATTTCCGAGGAGTTTAGGATCTCCGGGGACCCACCCGGTCGGTGCACGAAGAAGACGCGCTTCTTGGGGTCTGCCACCACGACGAGCTGAGTGCCGGCGTGAAACCAAACCAGTACCTTCTCCTCGACCTCGCTGTAGGAATCAGAGGGAGAGACGACCTCGACGACCAGGTCGGGAGCGCCAGGAAAGTATTTCTCCTGACTGAAGTCGGCGGCCTCGTAACGAGAACGGGAGATGAAAGCCACGTCGGCCCCGCGCACCTCGTCAGGGTTGGTGTGGAGCAGAAACCCCGTCTCGGCCGCGACGACGACTCCGAGGTGGTTCGTCTCGACATGGCCGGTGAGATGAAAGGCGATTCGATTCGCGATGCGGCCAGGCCGGAAACCTGGCGGAGGCATACGACGAAGTTCCCCCCGTACGAGCTCGTACCTCCAGCCGTCCTCCGTCAGGCGGAGAAGATCCTCAGCGGTAAGCAGTTGCGTTGCTAGAGCCACGCAGAAAGTCTAACACCTTCCCGACCGCCCGGACGGAGCTTGGCCGTCGAAGAGGTGCTCCAGAAGCACCTGTCAGCTCTTCCCTGGGACCGCTGGCGTCCTCGCCGGCCCGCGGTATACCGCGGGTGTACCGAATGCCGGCGGGACGCCGGCGCTCCCAGGGAAAAAGCCTCGGCGATAGTCATCGTTCTACCGCACCGGCGTGCCCGGCCCCGCCGCCCGCGCATACTGCACGGGCCACGGCACCGTGGCCCCCAGCGCCTGCGCCGCATGGAGCGGGAAGTAGGGATCGCGGAGCATCTCCCGGGCCAGGAGCACGCAGTCGGCCTGGCCGGTACAGACGACCGCCTCGGCCTGGTGCGGATCGGTGATGAGCCCCACGGCTCCCGTGACGATCCCCGCCTCCTTCTTGATCCGTTCCGCGAACGGCACCTGGTAGCCCGGCCCCACCATGATTTTGGCGTCGGCGACCGCGCCGCCGGAGGAGCAGTCGACGAGGTCGACTCCTCGGTCCCGAAACCGGCGCGCCAGCTCGACCGACTGCTCGACGTCCCAGCCGCCCTCTTTCCAGTCCGTGGCGGAGATCCGTACGAAGACCGGCAGGCTCTCCGGCCAGACCGAGCGGACCGCGTCGACGACCTCCAGGCAGAAGCGCACCCGGTTGTCGTAGGAGCCGCCGTACTCGTCGGTCCGGGTGTTGATGAGCGGCGAGAGAAATTCGTGGATCAGGTAGCCGTGCGCCGCGTGGATCTCGGCGACGTCGAAGCCCGCCGCCCGCGCCCGCAGCGCCGCCGCCCGAAACGCCGCGACGACCCCGCCGATCTCCGCCACCGTCAATTCCCGCGGCACCGGATAGGTCGCCGAGAACGGCGCCCCGGTCGGCGCCACCGGTTCCCAGCCGCCGTCCGCCGGCGCGATGGCCTGGCCGCCCTCCCAGGGGCGCGCGGTGCTCGCCTTCCTTCCCGCGTGGGCGAGTTGCATCCCCGCCGCCGCCCCCTGCGCCTGGACGAAGCGGACGATCCGCGCCAGGCTCTCGATGTGGCGGTCGTCGTAGATCCCTAAGTCCTGCGGGCTGATCCGGCCCTCCGCGGTGACCGCCGAGGCCTCGGTGAACACCAGCGCCGCGCCCCCCACGGCGCGGCTCCCCAGGTGGACGAGGTGCCAGTCGGTCGCAAAGCCGTCCGTCGACGAGTACTGGCACATCGGCGAGACGAGGATGCGGTGCGGCAGCGTGAGCGAGCGCAGCGCGAGCGGCTCGAAGAGGTGGCTCATCGCCTACTGTCCCTTCTCCTCGCCGGTGATCTTGGCGAAGCCGTCCTTGAACTGCCGCATCCAATTCTTGGGGACCGAGAAGCCGTGGCCCACCTTGTGGAGCCAGACGAGCTCGCCGTTGGGGACCTTCTTCACATAGGTGCGGGTGTCTTCCGGGGTGCAGATCTGGTCGATGTCCCCCTGAAAGGCGATCCAGGGCTCCTGGAGGTTTTCGGTGGGGAGGAAGTCGATCCCCTTGTGGTGCGGGTCGTGCTCCCAGGTGAGGCCCGCGCCCTTGCAGATCGCGTGGTTGACGATGAGGTCCGGGCAGAAGCCGAGCGAGAGGGCGCCGGTGTAGGTCTTGGGCGGCGCCTGGACGAGGGCGGCGTAGACCAGGGTGGCGCCCGAGGAGTAGCCGATGAGGACCGGCGGCACGTGCTTGCCGTAGCCGAGCTTCTTTTCGACCACCCGGCCGAGCTCCGCGAAATCGGTACCGGGATCGAAGCACTTGTCGGGCGAGGCGGTCGCCGCCTTCATGTAGTGGCGGATGTCGACTCCGATCACGAGGGCGTCCATGCCCTCGATCTCTCTCGCCATGTCGACCACCCCCAGGTTCCAGCCGCCGTCCCCGGAGATGAAGATGGCGACGTGCCGCGGAGTCGCGGTCTGGTGGTAGACGGTGACGGTGCCGAAGGGTTCTTCCAGATTCAGCTTCTGCTCGGTGGCAGAGGCGGTGGTCGTCGTGACGGCGCAGGCGAGGAGCAGGGACAAGAGGACGGCAGGGGTCTTCATCAACGGGGTCTCTCCTGGAGATAGTGGTCAAAGGCCGCGGGACGGATGCCCGCGGCTTGAACATTCTGCAACAGAGTGACCGCCGCCGGAAATCCCGTCTTCCGACGGCCTACGGCGGGGGGCACGCCGTCAGCGGCTGCACGTTGCTCCCGCCCAGGAGAGGCAGGGCGGCGAGGATCTCGTGGATCCCGGCCGAGCAGCCGTCCTGCGACCCGGTGCCGAACGCGAAGGAGCTGGTCCGCCCGTTCTGCCCGTACCAGGTGACGGTGATGTAACCCGGAGCGTGGCTCGACGCTTGAATACCGCATTGGCCGCTCTGCGTGCCGACCTGACCGACCGCGAGAGCGGTGGCGAGTTGGGCATACGTGGCGGGCGTCAGCACCCCCCAGGAAACCTCGCAGCTGCTCGCCTGGCCCGGCGCTTCAAAGTTCCGTAGGGTGACGAACTCGGTGCCGTCGCGGAAGATTTCATAGGCCGCGTCGCTCGGCAGGATGATGCCGCTAGGAATGTACACCCGGAGAAGCTTCGCCGGAGGTGGGAGCGCGAGCGGCGGCACCGTCGCGGCCGTTGCGGCCGTTGCGGCCGTCGCGGCCCAGGCGCCGGTCGTGCCCGTCGTGCCGAGGAACCCCGCGATCCACAAGGAAAGGAAGAGGGAGGAAAACCTTCGATGCATGGAAACATTCCTTTCTGAAAGTCGCTACGGCATCTTCTACGGAGCGGCGGGTCCCTTCGTCCCGGTCAGATCGAGGATCTGCTCGACGATCGGGCCGTAGTGCTCGCCGACGATGTGGGAGCCCGGCCGGGGGTGGACGTGCGCCAGGCCCGGGTCGAGCTCCTTGCAGAGGCTCTTCTGCTCCGCTTGGCCGTAGGAGCAGAGGATCGGCAGGCCGCGGAGCTTTTCGAGCTCCGGACGGACGGGGAGGGTGTCCGGCGAGTCCTTCCCCAGCCACTCGGCGAGATGGAAACGGAAGCCCGCCTTGCCGTCCGGCCCGAGGAGCGCGACGAGCGCGATGCGGGCCTGCAAGTCTTCCGGCAGGCGGCGGACGAGGAAAGGCAGGACGTCGGCCCCGAAAGAGTAGCCGAGGAGCACCACCTTCTCCCGTTGCCAGAGCGGCAGGTAGGTACGGAGGATGCGCTCCAGGTCTTTCGCCGTGCCGTCGGGGTTTCGCGGGTGGAGAAAGTAGCGCAGCGAGTTCCACCCCACGACCGGCATGCCGTGGGCGGCGAGCGCCTTCGAGATCCCCTTGTCGGTCACCGCCCAGCCGCCGTCGCCCGAGAGGAGCACCGCCAGGAACGCCGTCTGCGGGGCCGCCGCCGGGTGCACCTCGACGAGCGGCAGGTCCGCCAGGGGGCGTTTCGCCCGCGGAGGACCGATCGGCGGCGGCGTCTGCCCGAGGATCTCGCCGGCCCAGAGAACCCCGAGCAGAACGAAGACGACGGCGCCGAAGCGCCGCCGCCTTCCGGCCCCCGCTCGGGGTACGGGTAGCTTTTCCCTGGGAGCGCCGGCGTCCCGCCGGCATCGGAATACCAGCGGTATACCGCCGGCCGGCGAGGACGCCGGCGCTCCCAGGGACAGGGACCCCGATTTCCTCACTGATGCCCCAGAACCGGGTGCGGCCGGTAGGGCTCTTCGAGCGCTTTGCGCTCCTCGGCCGAGAGGTCCAGGGTGAGCGCCTCCAGGGCATCTTCCAGGTGCTCCATCTTGGTGGCGCCGACGATCGGCGCCGTCACCCCCGGCTGGCCGAGAAGCCAGGCGAGGGCGATCCGGGCCGGCGACACCCCGCGCCGGCCGGCGATCTCGATCACCCGGTCGACCACCTGGAAGTCTTCCTCCTGGAAATACATGTGGTGGGCGAACTCGTCGCTCTTGGCGCGCGTCGTGTCCCCCTTGTCGTCGCGCTTCCTTTTCCCGGTCAGGAAGCCGCGGGCGAGCGGGCTCCAGGGGATCACCCCGATCCCCTCCGCCCGGCAGAGCGGCAGCATCTCCCGCTCCTCCTCCCGGTAGACCAGGTTGTAGTGGTTCTGCATCGAGACGAAGCGGGTCCAGCCGTGCCGCTCGGCGAGATAGAGGGCGCGGGTGAACTGCCAGGCGAACATGCTGGAGGCGCCGATGTAGAGCGCCTTGCCGGCGCGGACGACGTCGTGGAGCGCCTCCAGGGTCTCCGCGAGCGGGGTTTCGGGGTCGTAGCGGTGGATCTGGTAGAGATCGACGTAGTCGGTCCCCAGCCGGCGGAGCGAGCCGTCGATCGCCTCCATGATGTGCTTCCGCGACAGGCCGCGGTCGTTCGCGCCCGCGGCCATCGGCCAGAAGACCTTGGTGGCGATCACCACCTCCTCCCGCCGCGCGAAGTCGTGGATGGCCCGGCCGACGACCTCTTCTGAAGCTCCCAGCGAATACATGTCCGCGGTGTCGAAGAAGTTGATCCCCGCCTCCAGGGCGCGCCGGAAGAACGGCCGGCTCGCCTCCTCGTCGAGCACCCACTCCCGCCACTTCGGGGTGCCGTAGCTCATACAGCCCAGGCAGATCCGGGAGACCTTGAGCCCGCTCCTCCCGAGGTTCACATAGTCCATGTCCGCAGTCCTTTCCGTTGTGGGGGCGGCGCTTTCGACCTCGGCCGCGATCCCGCCCCCATTCTGCCCCATGCGATACTCTCCCGCCATGGCGCCGGCCCTGCCCCCCCTCCAGATCCTCGCCCTGGTCGCCGCCAGCCTGGGGGCGGGGATCATGAACGCCATGGCGGGGGGAGGCACCATCCTCGTCTTCCCCACCTTGCTGCTTCTGGGCCAACCCGCGATCGTCGCCAACGCGACCGGCACGGTCGGCCTCGTCCCCGGGGTGCTGGCGAGCCTCTTCGGCTACCGGAAAGAGGTGGAGACCCACCGCGCCTGGCTCAAGACCCTCTTCCTCCCCAGCCTCGTGGGCGGCGCGATCGGCTCGATCCTTCTGCTCCGCACCCCCGAGAAGCTCTTCGCGCACTTGGCGCCGCTCCTCATCCTCTTCGCCACGATCCTCTTCATGCTCCAAGGCTTCCTCGCCAAGCGCCGGGACGCCCGGGATGCTCGAGACGCCAAGGCGGGAGACCTCGCGCCGATCGATCCCGGGAACCTCCCGAGGAAGCGCTGGCTCGTCGCCCTCCTGGCCCAGCTCGCCATCTCGATCTACGGCGGCTACTTCGGCGCCGCCATCGGCATCCTCATGCTCGCCGTCCTCGGCTTCCTGGGACTCAAAGACATCCACGCCATGAACGGCCTCAAAAACTTCTTCACCCTGGGGATCAACGGCGTGGCGGCGGCCTACTTCATCTACAAAGGCGTCGTGAACTGGCCGGCCGCCCTCCTCATCATCCTGGGCTCCACCTTAGGCGGCTACGCCGGAGCCCGCTTCGCCCGCCGCATCGGCCGCGAGAAGGCGCGGGCGGCCGTGGTGGTGATCGGCCTCCTCGTCACGGCGATCCTCGCCTGGCAGCAGTGGCGGGGGTAGGCGGGGAGAGACGAAAAAAGGGAGGCCCGCAGGCCCCCCTTTCCAGCTTCAACCTTTACTTCGTCGGAACGGCCGTAGGCGTCGCCGCCGGGGCTTCCGTCTGCGGCGTGGGCGTGGGATCAGGGGTGGGCGGAGGCGACCCCTTCCTCTTGCCGCCGCCGCCGCCAGTCCTCCGTGGGCGCAGGCCGAACTCGGTCAGGAGCACGCTCGTCGTGCCGTGCTCGAAGGCGAGCGCCGAAGCGAGGCGGCTTCTGAGGCCATCCCCCTTCTTCATCATCGCCTTGCCGTCGGCGACCGCCTGACTGAAGTTGGCCTTGACTCCCTTCGAGTCGAACTCGTGGCTCTTCATGTCCGCGATGAGCTGGGCGAGCTCCGTGTACAGGGGCTGGATATAGGGCATGGTGTCGAGGCGCGACGCCAGCTTGGACGCCAGGAGCTCCAGGCGCAAAATCTTGTCGGAAAAGGAGTTCGCCTTGGGCGAGGTGTAGGTCGTCTTCGGTGCTGCGGGCTGCGTATTCATTTGGATCTGGTCTCCAGATAGCTCTTGAGTTAAGCTACGGAGCGTCTCTCGTGGACGCGCACCTGACTCCCCCATGGAACCTGGTGCTCTTCCGTAGTGGTGATGTCCGGAAGAGGGTCCCCCTGCCAGGGGGCTCTCTTCCGGGAACTTCTTTCTTCGGGCGCGGTCTGACTGCGGGGTAAAAGGCGGCGCCCTGTCGGCAGTTCCTGCGGTTCCTGCTTCGCGCATACCGGTACTCCTCCTTCCAGAATCTCCGAGAACCCAAGTGCTCTCGGGACGGCACTCTCGGCACGTCGACGGGATCATAATCCCTCTGGGCAGCTTGTCAAGTGTTTTTGTGCCGAAATTTGTAGTCAGCGTCACTTACACGAAATTTAGGTGGGCGTCTCTGCTTAACTTACAGTAGCCTTTGCGATCTGGCATCGCTGAAAGCGATTTCCTATCCGCCCCAAGCGACGAAAGATGCCTCGCGGACGATGCCACTTCGTGAAGAGGGGCCTTCCTCTCCTCACTTGGGGCGGAGAGATGCACATATCTGCCGAAGAAATGTGCATGTTGCGCGAGGAAGTGTTGATAACCGCGGAGGAGATCAGCATAACTTCCCGAGATATGCTGATCTCTTCCCGAGATATGCTGATCTTCGAGGTCGAAGCGTTGATCTTTCGTCCGGATATCAGCATATCGCCGGAAAAGATCAGCATATCGCCGGAGGAAATCAGCATATTTTCTCGCAAGATGCTGATATCTCGGTCCTCCGCGGCCGGATCGCGGCTTAAGAACCTCTACGGGCAAGCCCGAACGGGCACGCCAGGTCGACTCCATAGGGTAGGGTTCCCCAGATGGAGCGACTGCCGGCCTTACGGGATCTCCCCATCGTCGTCATCGGAGCGGGAGCCGCGGGAACCGTCGCCGCGATCTTCGCCGCCCGGCCGGGCCGCCGCGTCCTCCTCCTCGAGCGGACGCCGGACGGCGGCCGGAAGATCCTCGTCTCCGGAGGCGGCCGCTGCAACATCCTCCCGGCGACCCTGGACCCCACCCGCTTCGTCACCGCCTCCTCCCCCCACACGCTTAAGAAGATCCTCCTCTCCTGGCCCCTCGCCGACCAGCGCCGCTTCTTCGAGGAAGAGGTGGGCCTCCCCCTCGCCCTGGAGCCCGAGACCGGCAAGCTCTTCCCCGCCTCGAACCGGGCGAGAGACGTGCGGGACGGCCTCTACGCCCTGGCGAGAAGGAAAGGGGTGGAGTTTCGCTACGACACGAAGGTCGTCGACCTCGAACCCCCGAAGGAGAAGGGAGCCGGCTGGACGGTGCGGATCGCCAACCAGGAGCCCCTCCTGGCGGGAGCGGTAGTCCTGGCGACGGGAGGCCTGTCCCTCCCCGGAACCGGAAGCGACGGCACCGGCCTGGACCTCGCCCGCCGCCTCGGCCACGAGATCCATCCGACCTACCCAGCCCTCACCCCCCTGACCGCCAACCCTCACCCCCACCTCAGCCTCGCCGGCCTCTCCCCCATCGTGACCCTCCGGGCGCCGGGATCGGGAAAGGGTATGGAGACCCGAGGCGGCTTTCTCTTCACTCACCGCGGCTACAGCGGCCCCACGGTCCTCGACATCTCCCACCTGGCGGTGCGGTCGCGGAGATCGGGGGGACCGAAGCAGGCGATCTATGTCCAATGGACCGAGATGGATGCGGCAGAGTGGGAGGTGGGATTGAGGGAGGCTCAGGGAACGGTGCTGGGATACCTCCGCAAGCAGCTCCCGGCGCGGCTCGCCGAGAGGCTCTTCGAGGAAGCCGGTATTCCGGCGGATCGCCGGCCGCCTCAGCTCCGTCGGGAGGAGCGGCTCCGGCTGGTGGAGATGCTGACGAGATACCCGCTGCCGTGGACGGGCGACGAAGGGTATGGGAAAGCGGAGGTGACGGGCGGGGGGGTGGCGCTCTCGGAGGTGGAGCCGAGGACGATGGAGAGCAAGCGGTGGCCGGGGCTCTTTCTTTGCGGGGAGGTTCTGGATGCTTTTGGGCCGATTGGTGGGTACAACTTCGTTTGGGCTTGGGCGGGGGGGCGGGCTACCCTCTCCGCCGACCGCCCTTCGTTAGCCCAATTTCCGTAGATCCTCCAGAACGAGACGATAGGACTGTTCGACGAACAGGGCGGTCTCGGCTCCCGCCTGGGCGATCAACGTTGTCACGACCGGGCGGCTCGGCGCGAGCATCCTCGCCCGGAGCCCGCCCAGCTCGGTCCGCACTTCCTCCGCGATCCCTTCCAGGCCCAGGGCCCGCTCGACCTTCTCCAGCACTCCCTGCCGCGTGCGGACCGCCCCGGTCTCCAGCTTCGACAAGGTGATGCTGTGGACGCCGGCCTTGGCGCTGAGGTCCCGCTGGCTCCAGCCGAGGAGCGTTCTCAGGGTTGCGACGAGATCCTTCCACGGCAGGCCCGGCTCCCCCTCCCGGGTCTCTCGGAACTCCTCGAGCGCCAACCAGAGCGCCGCCTGGACTTGTCTCGATGCCTGGACGCCGGCCCACGTGGCGCTCCCAGGTCCCCGTCGCCGCCCTGGCTGGAGCAGGGTCTCTCGAAGCTCGGCGAGATAGGTCGCGACCTCTGTAGAGCCTTCGTCGATCCCGAGGGCGACCTCGATCCTCTTCCGGGCGTCCACGGTCGGTTGGCTCACCCCTTCTTCCTGCCTCTCGATCGTCGCCCGGTGGACCTCGCTCGCCGTCGCGAGCTCCTCCCGGCTCCAGCCCCGGAGGGTCCGCAGGGTCATGACGAGGCGGCCCCATTCCAATGGTTCCATGTTCCGCTCCTGAAGAGAAAAAGAGTCGGCGACAGCGCCTGCTTCCAGTATCCCTCCTTCCTTGCCGACCCGCTATGCACTTCCCCGCGATGCGTAGTTTCTTAGCTCGGTCCCGCCTGAAAACGGCGTACGCTTGTTGAAATGACATCTTCGTCCTGGCCTGCCTGGACCGCCAGTGGAGGCGTCTCCAGTGCGAGCTCACGTAAAGGAGTCTCCCCCATGCAGCACGCCGCTCGCCTCACTCCCGCCCTTCTCGTTGTCGCCCTCCTCGTCGCGACGCCGGCCCTCCCCCAGGCGCGCCGGGGCGCGGCTCCGCCTCCGACGATCTCGTTCGCCGAGACGCTTCGGAGCTTCGTGCCGGGCTTTCTCTTACGGTTCTGGGATGCAGCGACCCCGGCCGGCGATTCCGGCTGTGGTGTCGACCCCTATGGCGGTCATTGCACGGCCACACGGCCGCCTGTCGCTACGGTGAGCGGCGATTCCGGGTGCATCGCCGATCCCTATGGTCGCTGCGCATCCGCGCGGCTGCCAGTCGCTACGGTGACCGGCGATTCCGGCTGCATCTTCGATCCCTACGGTCGCTGCACATCCGCCGCGCAGGCGCCCACGACCAGCAGCCACTAAGGAATGTCCGCGCGTAGGGCAGGCGGGGATGCCGGCCCTACGCCGCGGTGCCTTCGAACCGGAGGCCGCGGGAACGCCGTGCTCGCTCCAGGTACGTCAACACCTGGCCTACAAGCTCCAGGCTTGCCGTCTCTCTCACCGCGGCCGCCGCGAAGAGGTTGAGAGCCTCTTGCGCATGATGATGGACGCCCTTGTGCACGAAGACGGGCTCCATCTCTTCGACAAGACGCTTAACTATCATGGTCTTGCCTTGCCCAAGGTAGATCTTGGCGAGGTCGAGCAACACGATTGTCGCGTCGTACATGCTCCCTTGTTCTAAAAACTCACTCTGCACCAGCCTCAACAAGCCCAAAGCCTCTTCTCTTCTCTCCTCCCACGCCCCGCCGCCACCCTCCCGGAGAGCCACCGAACCCGAGTTCGGTGGTCTTGACTCTCAGTCTCGATCGCTAAGCGTGCCACTTCAGGCAGGAGGGCCTCCGCCTCCTCATATCTTCCCAGGTGGACCAAATTTACCCCCAGGTTGGACCGCACGAAGAACAGCAGATGCCGTGGTGCCTTCTGCGCGGCTTCCTCCAGCACCTGAATCGCACCCTCGTAGTCGCCCATCTGTTCGAGGTGTACTGGTTCTCCGTGAACAAGACGGCAGGTGGTAAGAGTAACAGAGCCATGGGGCTGTATCTCAAGCGGCCTGGCCCCTCTGAGCGTCGCGCCGCTCTCGGCGGAGTTGCCTGGCCTTCTCGAGTTTTTGATCCCGTTCGGCCCAGATCGCAGGTGCCCTGCCATGGAGGAAGTCGTTCGGGGTGATATAGCCAATAGCGCTGTGAAGGCGGACGTGGTTGTAGTGGTGGACGAACTTGGTGACGACCGCGCGGGCTTGCTCAAGGTCGACGGGAGCGGCGGGGCGCAGGGCCCCGCCCTTGACGGTCTTGTGCCAACGCTCGATCTTGCCGTTGGACTGCGGGTAGTAGGGTGAAGTGCGCACGTGGGTCATGCCGGCGATACGGACGAACTCCTTGAAATCTCTGGCGATGAACTGCGGACCGTTGTCGGAGATGATCCGCGGCCGGGCCTCGGGGTAGAGCTCGCGAGCGCGTTGCAGGATGCACTCGACATCGGCCTCGGTCATCGCCGGTCGGATTTCCCAGTGGACGAGTGAGCGGCTGGCGCCGTCGAGGACCGAGCACAGGTAGTAAAACGTCCCGGCGAGGTTTAGGTAGGTCACGTCGATGTGCCAGTGCTCGTGTGGGTTTAGAGGCTGTTGGAAGCCTTTCCCCTTCTTTGAAGGCTGTCGGTTCCATCGGTCGAGCCTTCCGGCCTTGGCGAGCACCCGGTAGGTCGAGGAGGGGCTTACCGCCACCACGTTCTGGTCCAGCATCATGAAGGTCAATCGGCGATATCCCTCCAGGGGAAACCGCTCGTGGAAGTCGAGGATGGCCTGTCGCTCGTGGTCTTCGAGCCAGTGATCGCGAGGCACCAGTCGGTTGTGCTCATTGGCCTTGCCGTAGCGCTTTTGCCAGGCGTAGAACTTGCCGCGCGCGAGTTCGAGCCAAGCGCAGAAGCGCTCGGTAGGGATCTCGGTTTTCTCGCTCCAGGTGCGCACGAAGTCGACCACGGCATCTCGTACATCATGGGGAACCCAGCGGCCGTTCAGGGCTCCCCAAGTACTTTTTTAGTTGTACATATTCGGTCGAGATCTCGGCGATAACCGAATCTTTTCGGGCTAACTTGTTTTCTAGCTGCTGTACTTTATCGGTCAGTTGCTTTTCGCGTTGCGAGGTTCCAGAGCCCGCAGTCGCTTCGAAGGCGCCGGCCAGGTTTTCGAAGACCTGCCGCTGCCACTGGTAGAAGACGCTGGGCTGGAGCTTGTACTCGTCACAGAGGTCTGAGACGGGGACCTTGTCGACCAGATGGCGGCGCAGGATGGCGACCTTCTGCTCGGTATCGAACCGACGGCGGGAACGCTTGGACTCTTGGGACATGAATAGCTCCTTGCCATGCGTAACATGGCGGTAGGGCCGTCATGTTCCAAGAGAACCAATACACCCCGACAGCCGCGACCGGAACCGTTCCTCTCCCGGCACCAGGTCGGCCACGACCCTTGCCGCTTCGGCGCACTCGGCCGCTCGGTCCCGCTGTTTCGCGACCAGGTGCAAACTCTCCCCGCAGAGCCACTCGGCCACCGACCACAGGTGGCATCCCGCGTCCCCCCGCACCACCTCGGGCAGGTTCTCCCGTTTTCGCAGGTCCATCCCGATCTGGCTCGCTGTCTCGCGATCCTTCGCCGCCTGCTCCTCGACCGCGGCCCGCAGGATGGAGTCCGTGGACCTCCGCCCCACGAGGTTTCCGAGCTTGCGGCCGAGCTCCCACGCTCGACGCCACCCTTCCCCGGAGAGGAAAACCGGGCCGATCCACCTCCCTTCCGTCTCGCCCTCCCGAATCTCCCCGGCGATCGCCAGCAGCTCGTTGAGGGTGCTCGGGCTCACCCCGAGGGCGCTCGTCAGCCGCTCCGTGCTCGCCTCGCTCGGCGTCTCCTTTCCCCGTTCCAGGTAGGAGATCGTGCTCTTCTGGTACCCCGCCGTGTCCCCGAGCTCCTGCTGGGTAAGCCCGACCAGCTCCCGGACCAGGCGCAGAATCAGGCTCCGTATCGGCCGCAACGGCCGCCTCGATAGCGCCGCCACCTTCAGGCCCCTCTTCCACCAGCCGACTCTGGGCTTCATCCCGCGTTTTTCCCTCTTGTGTCGAGTCTACTCATTGGAACACCTCCGTTTTACGGCGTCAAGTCACTTATCTTCTATGCATCTTGACTCTTTTGACCGGCAGGGCTCCCCGCGCTCGTACTCTGTCGTCGGTAGAAACGACCTGGAAAGGACGCGCATGGACCCCCTCGAAATCCCCACCCTGAAGACGGAAAGCCTGCGCTTGCGGGCGTTCGGAAAAAACGACGTCGACGACTATGCCGCGCTGTACGCGGACCCCGAAGTCCTGCGCCACCTGGCGAACAGCCAGGAGCCGTGGGATCGAGGACGCTCCTCTCGGCACCTGGCCTTCCTCCTGGGACATTGGCGGATCTGGGATGCCGGCATGTGGGCGGTGGAGCACCGGGAGACCGGGGAGTTCCTCGGGAGCGTAGGCTTCGCCGCGCCGGAAGGCTGGCCCGGCTTCGAGCTCGCCTGGATTCTAGCGAGGCGATACTGGGGGAACGGCTACGCGACCGAAGCCGCGGCGGCGGCCCTGGCCCACGCCTTCACCGTCTGGAAGAAAGATCGCGTCGTCAGCTTCATCCGCGCGGAAAACCGAGCCTCGATCCGTGTGGCCGAACGGATCGGCGAGAGGCTGGAAGGCCCCATCCATCACCTCGGGCGGGAGATGATGTGTTATGGGCTCGGGCGGGAAGTGTGGTTGGCAGCGGGGCGACTCCATGCGCCGCATGAGTGACCGCAAGGGCGAGTTCCACCCTTGCCGGCGGGGCGAACTCTTCCAGGGCTCGCTGGGAGATCAACTTCGCTTGGGTATGGGTTACGGAGCGGGCGGTGCGTGCTTAACCAGCTAAGACTAATGGCCAGCACACCTGACTAAACAAAACTCCGCGATTCGAGTCTTCACCTTCGAGAGCGCCTCAGCCGGGGGCAATCCGTCACCCTGTCCCCAGGCATGCGCAAGGCTGCAAGTTTGATGAGGGCATAGCCTTGCCCGACATGATCGCCCGGCGCGAAAGGAGTGCGATGTCGCTGCGGACCCTTACTAATGTTATCATCTTTCCAGTTTATGTTACTTGGATGATATCGACTTGTTACCTAGCTAATGCTGTGCAAAAAATATGCCGGCAAGAGACCGCCTTCAGTGACATCCATGGCGCCCTAACTTGGTGGCTTTGCCTCTCATTTGTCGTTTTATTTGACCTCCTCTGCATCCTCGATTATCGGACCAAGAAACGCGTCGACGAAGAGCCTCTCGGCCGCAAACGGCGGCCTACCGCGTCGGATCTCTTTGCGGGCTTCCTCTTGGCGCTTCCCGCCGTCATCATTACCGGCCTCGGCTTTGTGACAGCATTCCCACATTTTCTCGAGGCCCTTAATCCAAAGGGGTCTAAAATTCAACTAATCCCTGACCCCGAAAAGGCTCGACACACGAGCAAAGGGATTCTCTATTTGATTGCTGTCGACGTTTCCAAAAGCGCGCTGCCGAAGCTTAAATCAGAAGAACTAAAAGCTGTCAAATTGTTTACCCATCGCCTCTTTGAAAAAGGGCCGGAGAACGCAGAGCCAATCGTAAAATCTAATGACCGATATGAAATATATTTTTTTGCTGGCGAGCAGGAGTTTCTAACTAGCAACCTAGGGTCGCCCAATCCTCACACACCCACGAATAGAATGCTCGAACAATTTGATCAACAAATCGAAATATACCGGAACCCTGGCAAAGACAAGCAAATCAAAATAAAAGCTGACTACACCAATTTACTTGCCATGCTAGACACCCTGGAATACAGAGCCGAAGTCGATAGCAAAAATTACGACGCCGTCACTGTTATTATATTTTCCGATTTTCTTCACGACCCTGAACATGCTGATCCGCGAGGGACTATCGAATCCAACCTACGCGGTATAATGGAAAAGGCACGTGGATGCGGAAATGTCCAAATCATCGGTGTCAAAATGGAGGATATGGACAGGACTGAACACCCAGAGAGCACAGGAGATGCCAACAAAGACATTCGCCCGTTTCTGAATATGTTCGGCGAAGGATTCTGGCGAGAACTATCACTACAGGAATATGCTAACGCCACGGAAGACAAACGCTCATCCACCTTGATCTTCGGAATTTACCGCGAAAAGAAGGTCGACAAACCACTCTACTTGAAATATCTTTTAAATCCACGCTGGCACGCGATTGCCTCGACCATCGAATTTCCAAAAGATGGAACTAAAGATTTCGATCGCGTTAGGTTCGATCTCACTACCTCCCAAGATGGTGACGGCGCACTCTCTAAGGTCAAGGTGGCCTTCGGGTCAATCGCGGATCCATTTGTCCTGGGGGTCGGCGTGGGCAAGCCTAGTTCTGACAACTTATTGCGAACGCAAAGCACCCAAGAACCGCTGGAGCTGCGCTTGGATAGCGCCCTCGATGTGTCGCGTTCTGCTGAATGCGACCTTCGCATTGCAATCCCCGCCCGCAGCGAGGTGCGCTCTCTACGCTTAGTGATCATCCCAGTCCTCGGGGAGGCCGCCATGGAGATCTTCAAATATTCCCTCTACTTCTTGGCCGGTGCCGGTATCATTCTAGCGCTACGTATTGCTGGTGCCCCACTCCTGCACTGGTTGATCACCAAGTGGACATCCTTCAAGCCCACGGGAGGGGTGACACCTTGAGAGCTTACGACACCGGCAAGTCACCGGCACACCTGGGACGAAACACCAGATGTACAAGAGTTCTCCTACTGTGGCCGACAGCACTCTTCCTGGTGCTTGGGTGCAACTCCGTCTCGCTGCCCCCTGACCCTCCACCGAGTGCCCGGGAACTGATCACGGCCTTTGGCTCCGGAGGCGAGTCAACGCCGCCAGCACCCGTCACGGCCCAGTCGCCGCGTGTGATGCACGTCTATGTCGACTCTTCGATGTCGATGCGCGGCTTCGTCGCGAGTCCAGGGGCCAGGTATTTCGAAACCCTTGACCGTCTGTTGGACGATGCACAGTCGGCTGGCTTCAGCCTCGCGATCGACAGCTTCGCTGGGTCGGTCCAGGAACTGGGGCCGATTAAGACTTCTCGCCTCCTGGAGCCCACCTTCTATTCGGGTGTCGAGACCTCGTTCCCCAGGCTCTTCCAACACGTAGCACGAGAGCGGGGACATGGCACGATCTCCGTCATCGTCACCGACCTTGTACAGTCCGGAACCACGGGCGATCAACGCGCCTTGCTCGCCTCTATTCAGGAGGTGACCCGGTCCAATCCTGAGATCAAGCTCCTAGCCTTCCGTTCTGCCTTTCATGGCACGTACTACGTGGAGGGTCGGAAGACCGGGCGGAATAAGCTGGAGTTGACTCTCGAGGGCGGCAGCCGGGAGAACTCACGGCCGTTCTTCATCCTGATCATTGCGGACAGCCCTCAAGATATCGAAACCGTGCGCCAGTACCTACAGCCCGAGGTCGATCTCCTCACCGGCGAAAAGCTACCTTTGGAGCTCAATGCCACGGGTCCGGCGCTGAAGGTCGAGAAGGTCGAGCCGGGGCCTCCTTCAACTCCTGTCATCTGGAACGTCTTCGAGGCGGCGAGAGAGATGACGGATGTTCGCCACCGAGTGTCGCCATTCCTTCTCTCTTTCTCGGAGATTGCACCGCCCGCCGCGGAGACCACGAGCCTCCGCCTGACTCTCAAGACCAAGCGATCTTCCGAGGATGGGGACCTCCGCTCGCCGGAAGGCTTGAGAGTCGAGGTCCGGCGTTGCTCGTTCAAGGCGCACCGGGCAACGGTGGCCGAACCGGTCGACATCCCTTGGGAGGCTGTCATGCCCTCCCGGGATCACATCGAGATGGCTTATACCCTGCCGCGCCCCAAGCCGCATAGTTGGGACGCGTACCAGATCCGCATCTCCCCCGGACCGGGGAATCTGCGGCCGCCGGATTGGGCCCTGGAATGGAGCACGATCGACGACAGCATCGAGAAGAATGGTTCCCGGACCCTCAAGCTCGATGTGTTCATCGATACGATCATCCGTTCGATCAAAGAGAAGATACCCTTTTCCGAATCCTACATTCTTCTGGGACGAGGTGACTGATGCTACAAAGCTTGCAGACATTCTGGATGTCGACGCCTCCGGACCCTTCCATGCCCCTCAGGTTATGGAAGAGCTTCGGGCAGGAAATCCTGGGCTGGATCGCCGCGGCGAGCCTGTGCGGAGTGGCGCTGATCATTCTGCTCTATTGGCTCTTCGCCCGCAGAATCGTGATCCGCTCTCCCCTCGACCCATTCGGGCCGTTCACTCCCGTGCGCTGGTTGTTCCTGTCCTTCGCCGTAGGATTGATCCCAGGAGTGGCGTACGTGCTGCGCTATCGCTCGGTGTTTTCAGACGTCTTGATCTCACCGGTGGGCGGCGCCGTGACCGCGTTCCTGCTCACTACGTTCGCCACCTATCTTGTCGCTCAGCTGCTGATCTGGCTACCGGGCATAACCCCACGCAAGGTTCTCTACCACCCCAGGTGGCTCTGGCGCCAGCTGCGGAGAAAGCCCCAACCGAGCGCCAGCTGACCTCAAAGGAGAACATTGAAATGGACACACTACTCTGCGCCGGCGGGACCGGTACTCGGGTCTTAGAGGCGGTCCTCCACCTCTGCGCCGCCGGCCTCGGCCCCAAGGACTTGCGTCTCCTGGTCATCGATCCGGATGGCGCAAACGGCAATGGTGAACGAGTCGGTCGGCTGGTGGACCGTTACAACGAGGGATACACGCGATTCGGTGGAAAATTGGGTGGCGATCTGAACCTCTTCGGAACGCGGCTGGATCTGCTCGACACCGGTTCCCAGGCAGGAGTGCTCAAGGCCTGGAGTCCGGTGCAGAGGAATCAAAAGCTGCGGGATGTCCTGAACGTCGATCTGCTCGAATCGACCTCCGTGCCCTCCGACCTGCTTCAACTCTTCTTCACCCGGGAAGAGCTGAACATGGACCTCAGCCAGGGCTTTCGAGGCCACCCCTCGGTCGGGGCGGCGGCGATGTCCCTGGTGACCCTCCAGATCGGCGAGCAGCCATGGCGCCAGCTTCTCGAGAAGCTCCGGGGAGACCTTGCGAGCGACGCGGGGGCACGGGTCTTTCTCGTCGGCTCGATCTTCGGCGGGACCGGCGCTTCCACTTTTTTCCCTATCGCCCGCTTCATTCGGGACTCGATTCCCGCCAACGCCCAGCGGTTGAAGATCGGGGTCGCCGCTTTGGCACCCTATTTCCGTTTCGAGGCCTCGGCGTCGCGCGTGACCTTCCAAGGGGAGCGAGAGGCGGCGAAGTCTGAAAACTTCCCTCTCGCCACGAGGAGCGCCGTGGAATTCTACGACCACCTCCGGGCCAACGGCTCCTGGCCCTTCGACGTCTTTCACTGGATTGGGGACGACACTCCGATGATCGTCGACTATGCGCCAGGTGGACCCTCTCAAAAGAATCCGGCGCATGCCGTCGAGCTGCTCGCGGGGCTCGCGGCGCTCCAATTCTTTCGGTCTCCCGAAGCGCTCTCGGGCTCCGTCTACGCGACGAGCCACGACGGTGGAGCCGAGGAACAGCGGACCCTCGTCGAGTGGCAGGATCTCCCATCGATGGCGGCGGCCGAGCGAGTCCAGCTCCGGGAAAGCCTGCTGCGGTTCTTCCTCGCCGGAGTCGCCCACCTGGGCTTCTGTGGCCCCCTCCTGCGCCGGCCGGAGCTCGAGCGCTTCCCCGACCGAGTGCCCTGGTATTGGGAACGCTTCGCATCCAAGGAGGATCGCGGGGAGCGCCTGACGAGCGAGGAAAACAAGAAGGCGCTCGAATTCCTGGACGCCTTCTTTCGCGATCATTACTTCGTTTGGTGGCGGGAGATCCACCGGCAAGACACGGTGCGGCTCTTTAACCGGTCGGCGACCGCGGAGGACGGCGGTGTCAGGATCGACCGCTTGGCCAACCTCCTGTGGCCGGACCGGCCCGGGGAGGCCGACCCCGATGCCATCGACGCGTTCTACTCGGAGATGATCCGGGTCCCAAAGAACAAAGGTGGAATGGGGGGGGCCTCCGCCTACCTGGCCCTCCTCACCCATGCGGCCCAACGCTTCATCGCCGAACGCTACAAGAAAACCGGAGCCCAGGAGTAGACCATGCCCGCCACGATCTTTCTCAGCCCGCTCAAGAAGCAGGACCGTACCCTTCCTATCCCGCCGGAGGGCCGCTGGCATAGCCAGGCCGACTTCCTGGCGAAGTACGCATCCGACATACTGGTCGAGAGCAAAGTCGGAGATCGCCAATTGGTGCACAGCGTCCCGACCGTCTTCGCGCGCCCGATCCAGTTCTTCCGGGCGTTGGAGGATCCCGCCCACCCCGCTCATGCGTCGGCGGCCGGACAGTGGCGCGGCCTCCTCGCGGTCTTCGCCCTCGAACGTTGGCTCGATCTGTCTCTGAGCGTCCAAGAGATCGATCTCGCGAGACTGCTGGAGTCCCGACCGAGCACCCCCGAGGGTGGACGCGGCGCGGATCTCCCGCTCCTCTCGATCCTCCGCAGCCAACTGCCGCGGCCGGAAAGGGAGTGGCGGCGCTGGTGGCTCATCCGTTGCCGTGGCCAGCTGTTGGGAGCGACCTCCCCTTGGAGCATCGTCTACACCCCCGCCGAGTACAGCTGCCCCCCCATCATTCCCTGGCAGCACGGTGGAGTGTTGATCGATCCGATCGATTATTTCGATCCCGAACGCAAGGGCTCGCGGCCCCGCGAGCTGGCCCTCCTCTCGGCCTGGGTGGAGCGCGTGCGGGAGCACGAGACGGACCGGTGGGGAGTCGCCGATAGAGGTCACCTCGATGGCGCGATGGCGATGATCAAGCGCGAGCTCGACGCCTGGGCCCATGACCTCGCCCGTTACCGGGAAGAGGGGATCGCCAAGCTTCCTCAGACGCAGGTCGAGCCCCTCGTCCGCGAGGTGCCCTACCAGTACTTCTTCCGGCGCATCGATGCCCCGCAAGGCCGATCCGCGCCGAGCGAGCTGCTTCTGGCGACCCACTCGGAGAACAAGATCCTGGCGCTCTCGCGGAGCGCTCTTCGTCCTACCCGGCGGGTCTATGGGCCGGTCCTGGTCGAGCAACTCGATCTCGCCGGGATGCAAGGCCCCTCGGGCCCCGCGAGGTGGAGGACGCCCGCCGGCAGAGAGATCCCCTATCCGTATCTGATCGCCGAGGAGGCCTTCTTCCCCCCGAAACTCGCCGAAGTGGCGCTCTCGGCCCAGGCCTACTCTCCGGGAGCTCGGGATTTCGCGCTGCCTCTCACCCCGCTATTCCTCCAGTACTTCGGGCTCGAGGATCTCTTGCAGGGAACTCTCATGACCGAGCTCTCCGCGAACGACCAGACGGTCACCGTTCGCCTGCGTCTACCGATCTCGGACGGCGAACCGCTCTTCGTCGAGCGCCACTACGACCGGGATACGGAGGTCTTCGCCGTCGACGGCGGTATCCCTGGTTTTGCGATCTGGCCCGATATCGCCGACGACTCCTGGCGGCACAACTTCGCCCTGATGGCGCAGCCCAGAGAATCCAACCTGGTCGTGTCTCCCATCACCCGCCGCGGCACCCTGCTTCCCGCCAACTCCTCGGACGGCAAGGAAGAGCCTCTCCGGATCTGGGCCAGCGGCGAGCCCATTCTCGGCTTTTCTCTCGCCCATCGCGATGAAACCTCGGGCCAGCTGACCCCCGCCGGAGTCATCCTGAGGAGCTCTCTTCCCAGGCCCGAGCCCCGCGGCCTCGCCCGCTGGACCGTGGCCGTGGACTTCGGCACCTCGAGCACCCATCTCCTGGTAAAGAATGGAGAGCACGGGGGAGAAGGTCCCCTGGTGTTCGCGCCCCGCAAGGTGCTGTTGACCGACGCATCCTCGGCCAATGCCCTGGCGGTCGAACGGGACGTCTACCCCATGGAGCAGGTGACGCCCCCCTTCCCTACGTTCCTCGCCCGCAGCACGGCAACCCTGGTCCAGGGCAATGAAGAGGCGTTGGTGCGGGAGGGGGACTTCCTTCCCTACTTCAAATTGGATCCCACCAAGCTGAGCCTGATGATCAAAGACCTCAAGTGGCCCACCCACGGAGCCAAGCATGGCGAGGCGCCGCTCCGCGCCTATCTGACCGTGTTGGTCCGTGCCATCACATGCGAGGCGCGGGCCGCGGGTGCTAGGGAGGTGGGCTTTCAATGGTCGTATCCCCTCGCCTTGCCGGCCGGAGTCCAACGCTGGCTGGCCCGCTTCTGGGGAGGCATTTCGACCGTCTTTTCGATCCCGGGTGAGTTGGACGTGACCGCCGGGCTCGGCACCTCCGAATCCGAGGCTCTCTGCCGGCATCTCTCCGAATTCGGCGATCTTCCCATTCTCGCGGACTCGCTTTCGATCGCGATCGACATCGGCGGCGGCTCCTCGGATATCGGCTTTTGGTCGGCGCGAAAGCTTCTGGATCAGATCTCGCTCAAAATCGCGGGCAACGACATCCTGGTGCCCCTGGCGACCCACCGCCAGTTCCTCCTCGGTCTCGCCGCGGTGTGTGCCCCCGGGGAAGACCCCGAGGAGACGGTGAGGTTGATGACCCAGAACCCCGAGGCCCAAGCGGCGATGATCAATACCCTCCTCGTTCAGGCGCGCACCGCGAACGGCGAGGTCTTCTCCGGTGATCCGAGGCTCCATCCCATGCCTCAGGCGCTCGTCGTCCGGCTCCGCGCCGCCGAACCTCCCTGGTCGGAGGTCCGTAGCCTCATCTATCTCTTCGTCACCGGGCTCTCCTTCTATGCCGGCCTGCACGCCCGGAAACTGTTCGCGGAGCGGGCGGACAAAGGGGCGATCACCCTGGTCTTCGGCGGCCGGGCCTCGGCTCTTCTCACCTGGCTCGAGCGGGATCTTCCCATCCGCGACCTCCTCCGCGCCACCTTCCTCGAAGGCCTGACCCTCGAGCACGACCAGTTTCGAAGCGCCGTGGTCGAGGTCTTCTCGCCGGCCAACTGGTATGACAAGGACAATCCTCTCAAGGGGGAGGTCGTCCGGGGATTGCTCCGCGGCCCACTCGGCGGCGAGGCTCCCACTCGTCCCACCAAGGTGATGATCGGCGAAAAGGGATGGGGGTACAAAGCCGGCGAGCCCCTCCCTTGGGATACAGAAGTCGATGCCGCCCAACTGGCCAAGCTCGTCCCCCCCGCCAACCTCGACAGCGGCCACGCCGCGCACTTTTTGGCCCGGGTGGTGCCGCGATACGCGCAAAACCTCGGGCTCGACGAACCCGGCATGCTCCAACTGCGCCTCGATGCCGCCAAGGTCCAGGACAATCTGCGGAAGTCTTTGGCCGACGGCCAAGACGTCCTTCAGCCGGTCTTCGCCGCGGAACTCAAGGCTCTGATGGAGCGCTACCTCCACATCGCGACAGGGCGGGAGAGCTGAGGCGTTGGATGAGAAACTTGCTGACAGGCCAGGCGCACCTCAAACCTGGGATTACGCTCGTGTCCGGTTACCTCATTGTGTTGGCGCTCTCGGCACCTTCCGTGGGCAAGGCTGAGCTATCAGCTACCTTTGAAAAGCCTGAGCAAAAAATTCTCGGACGCCGAACTACTTACGTGCACCTTCAACTCTCACCGGACATCCGATGTTCTGAGGGTGTCACCGCAACTCTCCGAGTCGACGACAGAGAATACTCTGGTAAAATAGAGAAAAAGGAAGCCACCATATTTCTCCTCCGGGGATGGGAGCCTTATTCCCTCCTCGGAGGAACCCTTCTATTACCCAGAGATTGTTCCCCACGGGAAGTCGATGTAGCTGACTTTACGGTGGCGCCCATAACACCAAGACCCCTTCACGTGGTCCGATCCGACGACGGTAGCCTCCATGCAACAGGTAGGCTCCCTCCAAGCGTGACCTCGCTCCGGAAGTGCCCTGATGTACCAGGAGAGCTCGGGCCCGACAAGGTAGCGATGACCCTCGACCCCAAACCAACCAAGGACGGCAAAGGGATTTCCTTTGACCTTCAGCCGAGCCAGCTTGCTCCATCCCAGGCCGACCTAGCGCTCGAACTTTGTGATGCTTCTGGAAACCGCTGGATCTACCTAGGAGCGCTGCCACGAGATTCACGCCCCTTGGTGCCCGTAACGATGCTCCGGGTCTTCGATGAGTCCGGAGAACAAATCGAGCTGTGGATCGACAATCCGCCCAGAGATCTAGCACCTGGGATGAAGGTCAAGGTCCGCGGCTCCAAAGCCATCCTCACCTTCAGATCAGTCGACGGCGGCCGGAGGCTGAGAGCCCAGCTACCGGTAGGGGTTTGGACTGATACGGAGTCTCTGTCTCTGGAAATTCTTGGCGATCAGGGCAAGTACATGCTCAACGTCGCCTCCCCTCTCGACCTCAGTAGGAATAGCTGGCCCATCCTGGGGTATACGATCCTGGGGTCCATCGCCGCTCTCGCTCTCCTTCAAATCCTCTGCTTCGGAGGGGCCCTCCTCCTCCAGCGGTTTGATCTCCGCTCTCCAAGCGGCGTTGATACGGGAACCCGCCCGGAGCCCAAGAGCACCGGTGGGCCCTCACCTCTTCCCGATACGAAGAAGCCGCTGGGTTCGAGGCCAGCGGACACCGTAATCGACCCACGGGGCTTTGCGCCCGCGCCCATCGCGACTCGCGTCGAGCTCGATCCTACGCCCCCCCCCCAGGAGAGTAGGCCGCGGCTGCCGGTTTCTTCAGCGGAAGCGAACCTTTTGCGTCTGGTCAACGAGTGGTGGGCAGGGGACCCCCGTCGCAGCTATACAGGCCTGCTGGAGCTCGCGAAACGGCAGGGAGTCCCCAATATCGAGTTCTACGAATCCACGAATCTTGAAGCCAACCTCAGCGACTTCACCCAACGCCGCCTCTCTTTCAAGCCGAGCCGCAGCAAGACTCTCGAGTGGATCTTCTGCCGCAATGGCGGCGAGCTGCTGGCTCTGCCACTCGATGAGCGCACTTTTGAAGCCGGCCAGGCCCTGCGGTTGGTCGCGCGCCTTTTCGAGGGAGTGGACCCAGAGGCGAAATTCTTTCGCTTTGAAAGCGCCGAGAGGGCCTGTCGACTTCAGGAGGATCGGGGAGAATACCGGTCCCAAGAGATGGGCCGACTTCAAGTCGCCGGCTCGAAGCCAGCGAAAGAAAGCCCCAGGCGCCTGGAGCCTGTGCCTGTTCCTGTGCCTTCGGTGCAGGTAGCCGTTGTCCCGAGCCCGACCTCGGACATGGCCTCTTTCGTCGAGACGATCCAAAAAATCTTCGATCGACCGCTCGCGGACTTCAGGGCGTCGTTGGCGAATCTGGTCACCTCGGCTGAACTAGACCAATTCTTGACACGCATCGAGACCAACATTGCTAGCAGACTGCAAGAGATGCTCGCACGGATCGATGCGATCTCCGTTCAGCGTCAGGAACCCGCCAGCCCCGCATCGATCGTACCGGCCGAGGCCACCAGCGAGCTGTGGGCCGCCGAAGCCGAGAAAAGAGTCATGAGCCTAGGGGCCGCCGGGGAAACCCGACCGGCACCGGTAGTACCGGCGAAGGTGATCGAGCCGGAACTCCCGGCAGAGCCAAAGGCCGAGTCGTTCAAACCGAGTGGGGAGCTGAACAACTTCGCCCGAAAGTTGGAAGACGCCTTGCTACCTCTACTCCCTTCCCTGCTGTCTGCCGGCGCGCAGCCAAGCGCCGCTGACTACCTGAACGTTTTGGGACCGGTCAACCAACAGCTCGTCAAAGTTCTCGACGGCTGGATAGTTGACATCCTCCACTTCGCGATTCCTCAGGTTGGCGGTCGCGGTCGAATCGAGGTGCACGTCCCGCGCGGCATCAATGATGGAGTCGTTACCTGCACTTGTGGACAGCTCTCGCAAGACATGCTCTTCCAACTCGCCATCGGTATCAAGAAACCCAACGCACCTTTCTACGCGGTCCTGGTACCCTCTGGCTGCCGGATGGATCGCTATGGGGCGGGATATAGACTGCTTCTAGGCACGATGATCCTACCCGATGCATCAGTAAATCCCGCGCGCACTAAAAGATGCGCCATTCTGCAGAGAGTGGACGACTCCAACTCGGAGGTTTACCAAGTCGTTCGCCCCATGGAGGTAGTTTTCGAATGAAAGTCTCCATATGGGTCGGCGGTCTTCTGGTCGGCAGTTTACTGGTTGCCGTCGCCGGCATCGTCGGTTGCTACAACAGCAAGCTGAACCAGACCGAGAACAAGCTCAAGGCCTGTGGCGACCGCAACACACAGCTATCTTCGACCGCCCGGGATTTGGACGTCTGTCGCCATGAGAACGCCGAATTCAAGGAGTGGAAAGAGCAGATCGTGGCCGACCTGATGAGGACAGCCTCCCCGGACATCAAGAATGAACGGGCCATCCAAATAGAGGAAGTGAGCGGTCTTCCAAAGGAAATTCGGATCGAAGTCGGGAAACGTGTGGATCATTTCTTTATCGTGATGATGAAGGAGTTCAACGAAGAGAAGCGCCGCCACGCGGAGCTCCTAAGCGCCTTGGGAAGAACCCACCGGCAAACGGAGAAAACCCAAGAGACAGTGGAGCAAATGGCGGCAGGCACCTCGGAGATTCACCAAGACCTGGCCGCACTCAAGCACCAAGAGGAAGAGGAAAGTACGCGACTCGAGCGGCAGAAGCGTCTAAGCGAGGAGATACACCAGGTCGTCGAGGCGATCGCCGGCTTCGACCGTAGGATCAATTGCCGCTCTTGCCGCGACAGCATTGGAATGATCAAGGCAAGGACGGAAACCTTGAAATTCCATTCGGAGTTGCTGAAGGATCTCTCTTCTCTGCAGCAATCGCTTGAATTGCGGTAGACGATTGCATTTTGGAAGACAGGCGGTGTTCGGACTCTTTCTTTGCGGGACGTCGCCCGCTCCCCGTTGGTGCACTACAATCCCCCAACCATGCCCCCCACCCCCGCCCGCCTCCACGCCGTCTTTCCCCTCCTCCGCGACCACGTCGAGACCCACTACCACATCCCCGTCGTCATCATGGACGTCCCCGATCCCTTCGCCGGGGATTTGGACGGGGCGGAGATCCATCTCGACTACCTTTCGGCGGACGACCTCCAGATCTTCACCCTGGCGCACCTGTTCGGCCACACCATCCAGTGGAGCCTGTCGAGCCACTTCTGGACGCTCGGAAGCCAGGCGCCGGGAACGTATTCGGAGGCGGATCTGGTGGAGGTGGACGCGTATGAGCGGGACGCGTCGCGGTATGGGATCGCCCTCCTCCATGAGGTGGGCGTTCTGGACTTGGATGGGTGGCTTTCGGACTTCTCGGCCTGCGACCGGGCGTACCTGGAGCACTTCTACCGGACGGGCGAGAAGCGGCCGCCCGAGACGTTCTGGCAGGAGGGGACGCCCGTCCTCACCCCCCTCCCCATCCCGGCGTTCACTCCCCATCGGGCGAAGTTCCGGTGGGATGGGGTGGTGATCTGAGGAGTCGCCCTTACTCCCCCCGCAGCGCCACCATCGGATCCACCCGGGTCGCCCGCATCCCCGGCAGGCAGGCGGCGGCCAAGGCGATGAGGAAGAGGCCTAGAGCGACCGCGGCGAAGGTGGAGGGGTCGGTCGTGCCGACCCCGTAGAGGAGGGTCGACATCACCCTCGTGAGGCCGACGGCGGCGCCGAGGCCCAGGAGAACTCCCAGGCCGACCAGGAGGGCCGCTTCTCCCATCACCAGGCCGAGCACCTGGCCGGGCTGGGAGCCCAGGGCCATGCGGAGGCCCATCTCTCTCGTTCTCTGGACGACCGAGTAGGCGGTGACGCCGTAGATGCCGACCCCGGAGAGGGTGAGGGCGAGGCCGGCGAAGAGGCCTAATAGGAGGAGGGTGAAGCGGCGGCTGGCCACGGAGTCGGTCACCAGGCGGCCGAGGGTCTTGACGTTCGAGACCGGCTGGTCGCGGTCGATCTCGTGGACGGCGGCGCGGGCGGCGGTCGCGAGGCTCTCGGGGTCGCCGGTCGTGCGCAGCACGATGGCCATGCTCGCCGAGGGGGCCTGGGACTCGGGCTGGTACATCTGCGGGCGGGGCTCGACATGGAGCCCGGAGTTGCGGACGCTTCCCACCACCCCGACGACGGTGATCCAGGGGATCTTGGGATCTTTCGCGCCGCCGTTCTTGAAGCGCTTGCCGAGCGGATTCTCCCCCGGCCAGTAGGTCCGCGCCAGCACCTCGTCGACCAGGGCCACCTTGGGGCTGTCCGCGGTGTCGGTGGCGACGAAGAGACGGCCCTGGCGGAGCGGAATGCCCATGGCCTCGATGTAGCCCGGGGTCGCCTGGCGGGAGTCGGCGAGGTAGGGCTTGTCCGGCGTCGGCGCCGGACGGCCTTCCAGGGTGAGGCCGTTGATGTCCTCGCCCTGCATCGGCAGGCCGGAGACGGCGCCGGTCGCCGTCACTCCGGGGAGGCCGGCGACGCGGTCGAGCAGGCGGGCGAAGAAGGCGGCCCGCTGCGGCTTGGTATAGCGATCGTCCGGCAGGTCGATCTCCAGGGAGAGGGCGTGCGCGGCGTTGAAGCCGGGGTAGACCGCGAGGAGCTGGGCGAAGCTCCGCAGGAGGAGACCGGCGCCGACGAGGAGGAGGACGGCGAGCGCCACTTCGGCGACCACCAGGCCGCGCTGGGTGCGCCGGCTGCGCCCGCTTCCGGCGCTCCCGCGGCTCCCCTCGCGGAGCGAGGAGGCGAGATCGGGACGCGAGAGCTGGAGGGCCGGGGCGAGGCCGGCGAGGACGCAGGTCACGAGGCAGAGGAGGGCGGTCCAGCCGAGCACCCGCAGGGAGAGGGAGAGGTTGCCGGCGCCGGCGAGCTCGGCCGGCAGGAAGAGGGCGAAGGCGCGGAGGCCGAGGGCCGCGAAGGCCACCCCCAGGACGCCGCCGACGAGGGCCAGGAGACCGCTCTCGGTCAGGAGCTGGCCAATCAGCCGACCGCGGCCGGCGCCGATCGCGGTGCGCAGCGCGATCTCCCGCTGGCGGGAGGCGGCGCGGGCGAGGAGGAGGCTCGCCACGTTGGCGCAGGCGATCAAGAGGACGAAGCCGACCGCTCCCCAGAGGACGAGAAGGGCGGCCCGGATGTCCCCCACCAGCTGCTCGGACATCGTGAGCACCTTGGCGCTCCAGCCCTGGTTGGTGTCGGCATGGGTCTGGGCGATCCGGGCGGCGACGGTCTTCAACTCGGCGTCGGCGCCGGCGACGGTCGCTCCGGGCTTCAGGCGGCCGATCGCGATGGCGTTGTGGCTCCCCCGGTTCTGCCGCGCCTCGGCGGTGAGCGCCTGGGGCATCCAGAGGTCGGGCTCGCCGGTGAAGCCGAAGCCGGCCGGCATCTCGCCGCCGCGCGGGAAGGCGAAGCCGGCGGGCATGACGCCGACGATCGCGACCGGCATGCCGGAGAGCGACACCTGCCGCCCGACGATCCGCGGATCGCCGCCGAACTTGCGCTGCCAAAAGCCATGGGAGAGGACGGCCGCCGTCGCCTTGCCGATCCGGTCGTCCGCCGGCTGGAGGGTCCGGCCGAGCGCCGCGGGGGTGCCGAGGACGGTGAAGAAGTCGCCCGAGACCCGCACCGCCTCCAGCTGCTCGGGCTCCCCCTGACCGGTCAGGTTGACCCGGTCGGAGCGGAGCATCGCCAGATGCCGAAAGGAGGGGACGCCGCTCTGCCAATCGTAGAAGTCGCCATTCGAGATCGGGATCTTGTCCGGCAGGCCCACCGCCCGCGCCAGCTCCGGGTTCGAGCCCCAGGCGACGATCAGCTGGCCGGGCTCGCGGAAGGGAGGCGGGGTGAGAAGGACGCTATCGATGACGCTGAAGAGCGCCGTGTTGGCGCCGATCCCCAAAGCCAGGGTAAGCACGGCGACGATCGCGAGGCCGGGCTGCTTGGCGAGGTTGCGAGCCGCGAAGCGGAGGTCTCCCAGGAGGTGATTCAGGTGGCGCATGGTGGTCTCCCTCTCCTTACCATGCTGCATTACGCCTCAAGGCGGAGGAGAGTTTCAGGGAGGGGGTGTTCAGGCCTGAAGGGCCGTAATTCCTTAGCGAAGGGCGCAGCCCTGGTGGGATCGGGCAGCCGCCGCCTTTGGGGGATCGGGCAGCCGCCGCAATGGAGCCGCCGGAGGCCTGCCCCAGGGCTTCGCCCTTCGCTAAGGAATGACGGCCCTTCAGGCCTAAAGCTAAAAAAACAGAGAGGGGTTGGCTACTCCGCCGGCTTGCCGGGCTTCCCGGGGTCGAGCCGGGGGACGATCTTCAGGATCTCGCCGTTCGAGTCGAGGCCGCGGGCGTCGGTGACCCAGAGGAGGGCGTCTCCGGCGGGGACGTCTGCCGGCAGCCGCAGCTCGATCCGCTCCGGCGATTCGCGCCAGCCGGGCGAGCCGGAGCGGACGGTGAAGCGGCGGGGTCCCTGGAGGACGGTGACGGTGTTGCCCACAGCCGAGAAGCTGCTGCCGGTGAGGACCAGGGGCTCTCCCGCCACGAGGTGGAGCGGCAGATCCCAAGGGGCCTCGACGCTCCCCACGGCGCAGCTGTTGTCCGTCGAGTCCGCGCAGTCGGCGAAGCGCGGGCAGCTCGCCGGGGGAGCGCGATGGGTGCCGGCGAGGAGCGATCGGAAGGTGACCCCGGAGAGAGTGACGTCGCCAGTACTCCCCCGGTAGAGTCCGAAGGTCTCCGGGGTGCCTCCGGGACCCGGAGGGTTGTCGAGCACCTGCCAGAGGATCGCATAGGAGAGGCCGAACGCCGGCTCCACCGCGGAGCCCTCGACCGCCTCGACGAGCTCGCGGAGCTGGTCGGCGGCCCGGCACTCGCCGATCCGCGGGGCGGTGCGGGCGAAACCGGCCTCGCCCAGGAGGAAGCGGGCGGGGGTGACGTCCAGCCGCGACCGCTGGAGGAGCGCCAGGGCATGCCCCAGGTCGGTCCGGATTCCGGCGGCGAGCGAAACGCTGGGGTCCTGCTGCAGGGCGCTCAGGGTCTCCCAGGAGGAGTAGGAGTAGTAGTCGACGTCGGCCTCGGGGGCGACGTAGTCGATGACGCAGCGCTGGGCGAGGCTCCCATCGCTCCCGCACCAGGCGCCGTTTCGGTGCAGGCGGTTGAATTCGAGCCCGGAGAAGAGCCGCACCGCCGTGCCCGGGTTGGCGTGCCGCCCCTGGGCATCCCGCACCCCCGCGGCCCGGGCGGCGATCCAGGCGGCGAAGCCGTCCCAGGCGACCGGGTCGTCGAGATGGCCGCCCAAGGCGTTGTCCCCTTCCCAATTGAGGAGGATGAAGGTCTTCCGCGGATAGCGCTCGAGGAGGAGATCGCCGAGCCGGCCGATCTGGTCGCGCTCCAAGGCGGCCTCGAAGGCGGTCAGGCCGTCGACCCAGTCGTTCGCGTCGTCGCCGGGCGAGTAGACGGTGAGAAGGTAGGTGTCGAACCGGGGGTCCTGGAAGAGCCGGTCGTAGGCCGTCTCCGTGCTCTTCTTCGGATAGTCCCCACCACCCACCAGGCGCGCGAGATAGAGCCCGTCGCCCAGAATCCCGGTGGGATTGACCTTGTAGTCGTCCCGCGCCCCGAGATAGACCCGGATCGTCCGACTGCCGGTCGCCGCCACCTTGTCGGCCGCCCAGTTGAGCCGGTCCGGAGACACCGGCCCCGCCGGGTACGCCGCGGTATCGAATCCCCAGGCATAGACCCCGAAGCGATGGGCGCGGTCCGCGGGCGGGTTGGGAATGGGAATCGCGGCGGTCGCCGGGATCGGGAGGGCTCCCGCGATGCAGGCGAGGAGCAGGAGGGCGGCGGGGAGGGGGCGGAAAGGCTTCATTGGACCCGTGAGAATTTTCGTCATCTTCCGTTCCCCATGGAGAACGCTGACCGGGCCCCCGCCGGAGATAAATCTCCGGGCTAGGAACTACGCTGGCTGAAGCCAGCTTAGAAGCCTCCTACCCTGCTCCTCCGCCTCCGCCCGCGCGAAGCTGGATTCATCCAGCGCAATCCATAGCCCGGAGATTTATCTCCGGCGGGGCCTACGTGAGCGCCTACGCCCACGGCTTCTCCCTCTTGCCATTATGCGTCATGCGAGCCTCGGGGTCAGGAATGCCTGGAGGATCCCAGGAATCTGCTACCCTTCTCCCCTGGTTGTGCAACCTGGAGGCTCGTGCGGCCTCCTCGACTCCCACTCGCATCTCTCCCCAGGAAACGACGGCCCAGGGAACCCTGGTGCGCCGGGCGCGCCGGGTGGAGCGGAGCCCCGGCTCTTACGACTATGGACAACGGAAACGACGATCCCCATACCGCCATTTCGCACCGGCGGACCTTCGCCATCATCTCCCATCCGGACGCGGGGAAGACGACGCTCACCGAGAAGCTCCTGCTCTTCGGCGGCGCCATCCAGCTCGCCGGGGCGGTCAAGGCGCGGGGCGACGCCCGGCGGGCGCGCTCGGACTGGATGAAGGTCGAGCGCGAGCGCGGCATCTCGGTCACCGCCTCGGTGATGACCTTCGACTATGCCGGCTGCACCTTCAACCTCCTGGACACCCCCGGTCACGAGGACTTCAGCGAGGACACCTACCGGACGCTCACCGCCGTCGACTCGGCGGTGATGGTGATCGACGCGGCCAAGGGCATCGAGGAGCAGACGAAGAAGCTCTTCGAGGTCTGCCGCCTGCGCGACGTCCCCATCATCACCTTCATCAACAAGCTCGACCGCGAGGGCCGCGACCCCTTCGAGCTCCTGGGCGAGATCGAGACCACCCTCCAGCTCGACGTCACCCCCGCCACCTGGCCGATCGGCATGGGTCGGAGCTTCCTCGGTTGCTACGACCTCCTCCATGAGCGGCTTCTCCTACTCGACCGCACGCGCCGGAACGTCATCCAGGAGGGCGACTCCTACGACGGCTTGAACGATCCCCGGCTCGCCGCGGCGCTCCCGGCCGACGCCATCGTCCGCCTCCGCGAGGAGGTCGAGATGGCGCAGGCGCTCTGCCCGCCCTTCGACCTGGAGGCCTACCGCGAGGGCCACCGGACGCCGGTCTTCTTCGGCAGCGCGATCAACAACTTCGGGGTCAAAGACCTGCTCGACGGCCTGGTCGCCCTGGCGCCGCCGCCGCGGCCGCAGCCGGCCCTCGAACGGACGGTCGACCCGGAAGAGGAAGCGGTCACCGGCTTCGTCTTCAAGATCCAGGCGAACATGGACCCCAAGCACAGAGACCGGGTGGCCTTCGTCCGCCTCTGCTCCGGCCGTTTCCGCCGCGGCATGAAGCTCTTCCACGTGCGGACGAAGAAGACGATGACGATCCACAACCCGCTCCTCTTCCTGGCGCAGGAGAGAGAGCTCGCCGAAGAGGCCTGGGCCGGCGACATCCTGGGCCTCCCCAACCACGGGAACCTGCGGATCGGCGACGCCTTGACCGAAGGCGAGGAACTCCGCTTCACCGGCATCCCGAGCTTCGCCCCCGAGCTCCTGAGAAAAGTCCGCCCCGAGGACCCCATGCGGGCCAAGCACTTAGGCCGCGCCCTCCTCCAACTCGCCGAAGAGGGAGCCGCCCAGGTCTTCAAGCCCCTCTTAGGCACCGACTGGATCGTGGGAGTCGCCGGAGCCCTCCAGTTCGACGTGCTCGCCGACCGCATCCGCACCGAATACGACGTCCCCGTCCACTTCGAAGGAACCTCCATCCACGCCGCCCGCTGGGTCGATTCCCTCGACCACCGTCTCTTGAAGAGGTTCGGCGACGCCAACCAGGGCAGCATGGCCGAGGACCACAACGGCTCGCCGGTGTTTCTGGCGCGGAACTCGTGGCATTTGAAGACGACGGGGGAGGAGTGGCCGGATTTGAAGTTTTTGAAGACGAAGGAGCAGGTGCAGTAGGATTTTGACGTTTTGAAGTCCGCGATAACCTTTCCTACCGTCATCCTGAGCTTGCGAAGGATCTGGCCGGGGGGGCAGGTCCCTCCCCCGGATCCTTCGCAAGCTCAGGATGACACGAGGGAAGGATCGGGATGGGCGGCTCTGGAGTGTCCGCTCTTAGGAATCGTATTTCTGCCTCACGACACTCATCGCGATATTCGATCTGCGAGAACCCCCCGGCAGCGCGGCCGGGCGATTCCATCGTCAAGCCCTCTTCGCACCCACCGTCGCCCACTTCCCCCTACCCCGCCCGCCATCCGGCAGATCGCACATCTCCGCCAAAACGATCTCGAATCCAATCTCCTCGATCACGCCCATCATCTGACGAGGAGACAAGCTGTCGTAGTAGAACTCATGATCGAACATCGTATCGGTAAATCCCTCTCCCTCCTCATCCACCACCCCGCCGCTGCTGACCATCAACCGTCCGCCGGGCGCGAGCCAGCGATGAATCTTCCGGATCACCGGCTCGTGATGACGGCGGGGCAGGTGGAAGAGCGCGTCCCAGCACACCACCGCGTCGAAGGTCTCGTCGAGCTCCACGTCTTCGATCCTGGCATGAAGAAACCGGTGCTCCGGGAGTTGCTGGCGGGCGAAGGCGAGCATGGCTTCGGAGCCATCGACACCCACGACGTGATGACCCTGTGCGGCGATCGCCGTGGCGATGGGCGTTCCCGTGCCGCAGCCGAGGTCGAGAATCGTACTGCCTGGGGCGAGGGGGTCGAGGAGGAGCGCGAGATAGCCGGTTTCCTTGGGCCGAAACTGGGTGCGGGCGGCATGGAAGCGGGCGGCGATCGGATCGTAGGGGGTCGAAATCATGCTGGGACCACGTCGAAGACCAGAAAGTAGGGGACTCGATAGGCGTCCTCAAGATCAGGCCGCAGCCGCACCTGCTCCTCGGTCGGCCGGGGCTCGTGGAGGCGGCGGATGAAAAAGCCGGCATCGGCGAGGAGGGCGCTCCATTCGGCGAGCGTCCGGCGCTGCCAGGGGGTGTCCCAGGAATACTGGAGTCGGGCCATCGTCCAGTGGCAGACCGCAGGGCCGGTCTCGAAGTAGCGATCGATTTTGAGCGCCCCTTTCCGGCCTTTCCAGTCCCGTTCCCATTGGCGAAAGGGCGTGTCCGTTCCGGGGTGCGGAATCGAGAAGAGGAAGCGACCTCCCGGGCGGAGCACGGCGGCGACGCTCTCGAAAACCGCTTCGACGTTCGCCATGTCCTGGAGCGACATGCAGGCGGTGACCCGGTCGAAGGGCTTTTCGGGCCAGGGCTCGCGCACCGCCGAAGCGCTCATCGCGCGATACTCGATCCCGCAAGGTTCCCGCTCCTCGTGCTTCTGGGCGCGGGCGAGCAGGGCCTCGGACAGGTCGACTCCGGTCACCCGCGCTCCCTGCCGGGCGAGCTCGCGCGAGAAGTAGCCCTGGCCACAGCCGAGATCGAGCACCCGGCAGCCCGCGACCGGTCCGCAGGCGGCGAGGAGGGCTGGACCATGCACCTCCAGCCGGTAGTAGTCCATCCCGGACTCGAGGAAGTCCGAGTAGGCTTCGGCGCCCGTGTTCCAGGCCGCCCGGGCTTCGCGGTCGGTGAATCCCATCGTGCGCTCTTCCCTTCCCGGCTCTACCTGCCAAGATGGCACAAAAACCCGTCCCGGACCCCGATAAAGGCCCTCAACGGACCGATCGGGCCGACGTACGTCCCGAAAAACTCGCCAACACGACGAATCAACTCGCGAATCGCTCGATTCGCGGTTTTTTCGGTCCGTGAAACGCCATATTCGACACGTGAAACTCGCGAAACGGTCCGCAAACCGCCATATTGGCGCGCGAGAGCCTCCAATCGCCCGTTTCGCGCGTTGATCGGTCGGTGAACGGCTTTTTTCGACCCGTGAGCCGGGCGTCACGACCACGAAGAGGCCCCTCTCGGCACCGAGAGCCCGCCCAGCGGCGTCAGAAGGTCGGCTCACGGCGCCGCCGGCCGTCTCATCGATGAAGAAGATATCGCGATTGGGACCTTTGCCGGAGGGGTCCGCAAACTTGCATATACGCTTGTAACGAAGCACGGATCAATTCGCCTAGACTTCCAGAAACCCCAGCGCCCTCCGAGGGCGCCTTCCAAGGAGGAAGTCCATGAATAAGCTCAGCTTGGCTGTCGCCGTCGTTGCCGTCGTCGCCGGTTTCGCCCTCGCCGGCGCCGCCCAGGCCCAGGCCCCGGTCAACATCGTCTATCCCATCAATGGCGCGGTCTATCCCATCACCGGGCCGGCCCCGGGGCCGCTCAGCTCCTCGTACTTCACGTCGAGCTTCGGCACCACCTGCCCCGGAGGGGCCTACACCGTACAGTGGGGCTTCGATGCCGGTCCGGCGTTGGGCTCCGCGACCTTCTACGACCAGGCGAGCGTCCAGTTCGAATCCAAGCTGCCCGGGGGCAATCACACCTTCTGGGTCACTTCGAGCTGCGGGTCGAGCAGCGTCCGGTTCCGGATCGGCAACTGATCCCCCTTCCGCGGAACGGCGGCCGCGGGCGGGTCTCTCCTCCCGCGGCCGTGCGGCAAGGGGTCGCCTCGCCGCCTCCTCCCTCTCTATGCCAGAATAGCCGGCCGAGAAGGAGGAAGTGAGTATGAGAAGGAAATTCACAATTTGTGCCCTGGCCTGCATCCTGACCGTACCCGCCCTGGCCGGAGCCGCCACCAGGAAACCCGGGTTCTCCAACCGCGACGTCGCCCGCGCCTGTGGGGCGGCCGTCCGCGCGGCGGGGGTCCCTTCCGCCTCCTGCACCGCCTCGGCGATCACCCGGCGGGTGATCACCGGCAACGTCGTCGAATACTCGACCGTGGTCCGCATCGGCACCGGCGAGCACGACAAGATCGGCCTCCACCGGGTCGTCCGGGAGACGGCGCCCTCGGTGCCGGCCGAGGAGCGGCAGGCGGTCCTCTTCGTCCATGGCGACGCCTGGGGCTTCGACGCCGCCTTCCTCTCGAACCTGGAGACCCCCGGCGCCTCGCCCTCCCACGCCGCCCCGGTCTTCCTCGCCCAGCACGGCGTCGACGTCTGGGGGATCGACCTCGGCTGGAACCTGGTGCCGGCCTCGACGACCGACTTCTCCTTCATGAACGGCTGGGGTCTCGATCGCGACGCCCGGGACGTGGGGATCGCCCTCTTCCTCGCCCGCACGGTCCGGCTCGCCGAGGGGAACGGGTTCGGCAAGATGGACCTCCTCGGCTGGAGCCGCGGCGGGCAGATCGGCTACACCTACGTAAACGGCGAGACCCAGGTGCCGAGCTTCCTCCGCCAGGTGAAGGGCTTCGTCCCGGTCGACATCTTCGTCAAAAGCGACGACGCGGGGGTCCGCCAGGCCTCCTGCAACCGCGCCGCCTCCGAGCAGGCGGAGCTCGACGCCGGCACCTACGACAGCACCTCGGGCGGCCTCTTCGTCACCCTCGGCAATCTGGCCTTGACCGCGCCGACCGGCGCTTCCCCCATCCTCCCCGGCTTCAACAACCATCAGGCGGGGCTCCTCCTCGGCTCGGCCACCTATGCCCTGCTGCCGCCGGGGCAGTCGTTCGTGCCCAACTATCACTTCACCGGCGGCACCTTCGACACCTCGGGCCTCCCCACCGGTCTCACCTACACCCCGGAGAACACCTGGTTCCACTTCGAGGAGGGAGCGTCCCCGTATGAGCCGGTGCAGCTCCTGGCGGACGCCGACACCCTCGTCTGCGGCGAGACGAACGTCCCCTTCGACGACCACCTGGGCCAGATCACCGTCCCCGTCCTCTACCTGGGGGCTGCGGGCGGCATCGGGGACTACGGGCTCTACTCGACGACTCTCCTCGGCAGCCACGACGTGACCCCGCACGTCGTCCGCCTCCTGCCGCCCGCCCAGCAGCCGTTCGATTTCGGCCACGTCGACATCTGGGCCGGGAACGACGCCCAGACGCTCTTCTGGCAGCCGCTTTTGAGCTGGATCGTGGCGCACTGAAAATCGCGGGCTCCTCTCGGGGAGGCCAGGGCGACCCCCTTGCCTCCCCCACCCCCCTCGGCATACCTTCAAACCATGACGCGCTTCGACTTGGAGACCGACCGCGACGACGAATTCGCTCTGGAAGAGCGGAAGAAAACCCGCCGTCCCCGGCGTTTCAAGGTATTGCTCCACAATGACGACTACACGAGCATGGAGTTCGTCATCCACATCCTGATGGAGCATTTCAGCAAGCCGCCCGCCGAGGCCACGGCCATCATGCTCCAGGTCCACCAGAAGGGGATGGGGACCGCCGGTATCTACTCGCGGGAGGTGGCGGAGACCAAGGTGGAGGAGGTCACCCAGGAGGCACGCGAGAACGGCATGCCCCTGAAGCTCACCACCGAGCCCGAGCAGGAAGGAAGAGACGAGGAAGAATGAAGCTCTCGCAGGATCTGCAGATTTCGCTCACCGTCGCGGTCTCCGAGGCCGGCCGGCTGGGCCATGAATATACGGGCTTGGAGCACGTCCTCTACGCCCTCACCTTCGACGAGGAGACCGCCAAGGTTCTGGAGCACGCCGGGGCGGACGTCCAGAAGGTGCGCGACGAGCTCGCCCACTACCTGGAAGACGAGCTCGAGCCGGCCGCCAAGCGGAAGCGCAACCGCGAGCCGCGGCTCACCCTGGGCGTCCAGCGCGCCCTGGGGCTCGCCGCCACCAAGGTCGAGTCGTCGGGGAAGGACGAGATCCTCGGCTCGGACGTCCTGGTCGCCATGTTCGACGAGCCGGACTGCCAGGCCGTCGAGATCCTCGAAAGCCAGGGGGTCACCCGGCTCGACGTCGTGAGCTACCTCGCCCACGGCGTGTCGCACATCCACCCCTCGGGTCTCGCCGACGGCTCGCTGCCGGCGGGAGCCGGTGAGGGAGATGAGGACGAGGGCCACGGCGAACGCGCCGGGGCGCCCGCCGACGCGCTCAAGAAGTTCACCCAGGATCTGACCCTCCTCGCCCAGCGCGGCGGGATCGACCCGCTCATCGGCCGCGAGCGGGAGATCCTCCGCACCCTCCACATCCTCCAGCGGCGGCGGAAGAACAACCCGATCTACGTCGGCGACCCGGGGGTCGGCAAGACCGCGCTCGTCGAGGGGCTCGCCCTGCGGATCGCCAAGGGTGAGGTGCCGGAGGCGTTCAAGACGACCAAGGTCTACAGGCTCGATCTGGGATCGCTTTTGGCCGGCACCCGCTACCGGGGCGACTTCGAGAACCGCCTGAAGGCGGTGCTCCTGGCGCTCGCGGCGGAAGAGAGCCCCATCCTCTTCATCGACGAGATTCACACCGTCGTGGGCGCCGGGAGCGCCGGCCGCGGCACCATGGACGCCTCGAATCTCTTGAAGCCCGCCCTCCAGGCGGGGACGCTGCGCTGCATCGGCGCCACCACCTGGGAGGAGTACCGGCAGACCTTCCAGAGCGACCAGGCGCTCGCCCGCCGCTTCCAGAAGGTCGAGATCACGGAACCCTCGGCGGAAGAGACGGTGAAGATCTTCCTGGGGTTGAAGGAGCGCTACGAGAAGCACCACGGGGTGACCTACACGCCGGAGGCGATCACCGCCGCGGCCGAGCTCGCCGAGCGCTACATAAGGGACCGCCGGCTGCCGGACAAGGCGATCGACCTCCTCGACGAGGCCGGCGCCGCCGTGGCGCTCGCCAACGTCGATCCGAAGGTGGTCGACGTGCCGCACCTCGAAGAGGTGCTCGCCACCATGGCGCAGATCCCGGCCCGCCGGGTGAAGGGGGGCGAGAAGGAACAGCTGCAGCGGCTCGAAGAGGAGCTCAAGGCAGTCGTCTACGGCCAGGACGAAGCCATCGAGCGCCTGGGATCGGCGATCAAGGTGGCCCGGGCGGGGCTCCGCGATCCCCAGAAGCCCATGGGCTCTTTCCTGCTGACCGGGCCGACCGGCGTCGGCAAAACCGAGGTGGCGAAGCAGCTCGCGGCAGTTCTAGGGGTTTCCTTCCTGCGCTTCGACATGAGCGAGTACATGGAGCGGCACACCGTCTCCCGGCTCGTGGGCGCTCCTCCGGGCTATGTCGGCTACGATCGGGGTGGCCTGTTGACCGAGGCGGTGGCGAAGAGCCCGCACGCGGTTTTGCTCCTGGACGAGATCGAGAAGGCGCACGAGGACGTCTTCAACATCCTCCTCCAGGTGATGGACCACGGCACGTTGACCGACACCAACGGCAAGCCGACCGACTTCCGGCACGTCATCCTCCTCATGACCTCGAACGTCGGCGCCCGCGAGATGGCCCAGCGTTCGCTCGGCTTCGGTCGCGGCGGCCACCAGACGGGGGACGACCCGCCGCTTCCTCACCACATCCCCCTGGACGAGAAGAAGAGCGAGGGAGATCGGGCGATCGAGCGGCTCTTCTCGCCGGAGTTTAGGAACCGGCTGGACGCGCGGCTCCAGTTCCGCCCGCTCTCGCCCCTGGTGATGGGGAGGATCGTCGAGAAGTTCGTCCGCGAGCTCGCGGTTCAGCTCGCCGCCAAGGAGATCACGATCGAGCTCACCGACCCCGCCCGCGACCTCCTGGCGAAGAAGGGCTACGACCCCGCCTTCGGCGCCCGCCCTCTGGCGCGGGTCATGGAGGACAGCGTCAAGCGGCCGCTCACCGAGGAGATCCTCTTCGGTAAGCTGGAGGGCGGCGGCTCGGCGGTGGTCGACGCGGACGGGGAGACGATCATCCTGCGCACGGAGGCGACGGCCGGGGCTCCCGGAACCGACGCTGCTGACTGAACCGTCCCCTAAGTAGTCGCCGCTCTCTACATTTGCCCATTGGTAATCCTACATCCGCAGGTCGGAAGTATGATGCCCTTGCTCAAAGGAACCCGCACGGCTAGACTCGGCGGCACTGGTTGAGAAGAGTCCTTGACGAATCGCAGTAGACCAAGCGTAAGTCCAGCATGATTGAGCAACGAAGATAGAATGAACGCCGTGGAGCGTCCCGAGCCCAAGCCCAGGGCGGACAATGCGAGAGAGTCTCCATGGCGCTATCCAGGCTTTTCGCCCTTCGTGCTCAGCCAGCTCGTATCCCTGATGGGTGACCGGATCTCCACATTGGCCTATGTCACCTTGGCCGCCTCAGCGGCCGGATCGAGAGGCGGCGCGGTCGCCGCCAACGTTGCAGCGATTCAGATCGCTCCGGTGTTCTTGTTCTCCTATCCCGGTGGCGTGCTGAGCGACCGGCTCCCCCGGAAGTGGCTGATGTGGTGGATCGACGTCTTGCGATGCCTCCTGGTCGCTGCCTTCGTCCTTGTCCTTCGCACTGGGCAAGGAGTGGCCCCGATCTATCTATGCGTGCTCCTCCTCGGAATGTTGAGCGCCCTGTTCAACCCCGCCAAACGCTCGTTCATCCCTTTCCTTGTCCCGTCTACCCTGGTCCGGCGAGCCAACTGGTGGGTTGTCGTGAGCGAAGTGGTCGCCATGCTCCTGGGGATCGGGCTGGGAACGCTCTTGCTGCGGGTCTTTTCCCCGCGCCTCGCGTTGCTCTTCGACAGCTTCAGCTTCCTGCTGGCCTTGGGGATCCTGCTGTGGGTATCAGGGCATCTGGACGGTTCATCGGGTGCGCCGGCCGAAGGCCTTGGCAGTACCTTTCGGGAAGGGTGGGACTGCGTGGTGCAGAGCGCGATGTTACGTGGGCTGTTCCTCTACCTCAATCTGCCATTCTTCCTGGCCGCCGGTCTCTTCTACGCTGCGGCGAACCATTGGGCGGTCGCCCAACGACCGGACCTGGCCGGGGCCGCTCTCGGACCCCTCTTGCTCTGCCTGGCGCTCGGCGCCCTGGGCAGCTTCCTGTTGCGGCGCTGGGTGGAGACATGGGGTGAGATTCGAGGTGGAGCCCTGACCTTCGGGGCCGGGGCGGTCCTCATCCTGGCTCTTTCCACGGTCGCGAGGCGAGGGATCGTATGGACGGGACCCCTGGTTTTCCTGGTGGGTGTGGCGGTGGGCCTCACCTATGCGCGGAGTAACTACCTCCTCCATCTTCACACGCCTCCCGAGGTCGTGGGGCGGGTGATGAGCCTGCGCGAGATTCTCGGCGGCATAGCGTTCGCAGGGAGCGTGGGGGTGAGCGGATTCCTCCACGCCTTCGACGCCCGGACAGGATGGGTGGCGGCAGCAGTGGTGTTCGCCGCCGGCGGAGCGGGTATGGGACACCTTGCACGGCAGGTAAGGAACTGACGAATGCCGGGGACTCTCAGGCCTCTATTGGGCATGATGCGGGTACCGACCTCCCTGTTGGCCGCACTGGCGGCTGCCAGCAGTCTCGCCATGGTGGCACCTGGAGCCCGGCCATCTCAGTTCGGGATGCTTCTGGCGGTCCTTTTCCTCGTCAGCGCGGGCGGCTTCCTAATCAATGACTATTTTGACGTCGAGAAGGACCGGATCGCCCATCCCGAGCGGGCCTTGCCCAGCGGGAAGCTACCGCGGCGGGTCGCGCTCCAAGCGGCGCTGGTAGCTTTCGGCTTAGCGCTTGCCGCCGCCAGCCCGCTCGGCCCGGCGGCATGGGGGCTCGTGGCGCTCAACGTAGCGCTTCTGGCGGCCTATTCACACCTGCTGCGCGTCAACGGCGTGCTCGGGAACCTCCTCACTGCTTATCTCGGGAGCTCTGTGGCGCTCCTCGGTGGCATCGTAGGCGGTCGCCTAGAACCGTTGCTGCCCTGCATGGCGTTCCTCTTCTTCGTCATCCTCGCTCGGGAGATTGTTTTTGATATCCGGGATCGTGCGGGAGACGCCGCTGCCGATCTCCGGACGCTGCCGATCGAGAAGGGAGTAGGCTTCGCCTTTCGCGTAGTCTGGGGAATCCTCGGCTTTCTGGTGTTCTGCCTGCTGGGCCTCTGGTTTCTGGGGAGCGCTCGCGCGACCCTCCTGGCAGGCTTCGCCCTGACTCTCATCCCCCTGGCCTGGGGGTTACACCGTTGCCAGACGGCAGGGAGCGCTCGGGACTATGCACGCTTCGTCACATGGACCCGACTCGGTTTCCTGATGACGATCCTCATTCTCTGGGCCGGCTCGGCGGAAGCCGGAGTGGCGGCACCGCCGCCGATCCCCTACTTGCCCGGCCTCCCCGCGGGTGCCGCGGCCTTCGCCATCGCCGGCGTAGCCGTCACGTTCATGTCGATTGCCAGCATCATGATCGGCCAGTTCAATCGATTCAGCCAGCGGCCTTTCACCCGTAGCGACCAACGTTGGCGTTTCTACGCCGTCTTCGGCTGGCTCATGCTGGTCCTGGTCATCCAGAGCTTCGCCTATGCCTACTACGCCAATCGGCCCACGGGATTCTTCCCCGCGGTCTCCGAAGGAGGTCCGGCCTGGTTTTTCCTGGCGCAGGGGTTCATGGTGCTACCGATCCTCTGGCTGGAGTTGATCTTCGCTCGCAACTGGCCCCAACTGGGCTTCACTCGTTATTATGAGGAAAACATCAACGAGATGCGCCCCGGTTTCATTGAGGATAGCCTGGTAGCTCGGGGCTTGGCCGGACCGGAACAGAGCGTGGATCGTCACCGAGTCTGGCCGCAGCGGACGTTCGTGTTTCTCAAGACCTGGGTGTTTGCCTATGTCTTCTCTCCGTTGATGTTCTCCCACCTCGCACGAGATCAGCGCCATCCACTTCTTCGGCACGACCGGGCACGTTGGTTTCAGTTAGCGCAAGACATCCTGGTCATTCTCACGATCGGCGCCTACTTGAGTTGTCTGGCGTTGGGAATCTTCACCACTGCGGGCTATTCACTTCCCAACGGAGTCGCGTGGGTTGCGATCTATGTGATGACTTTTTTTTCTATCGTCTCAACGATCCTCGCCGGCTCTTGCTTCCTTTACCTTGGTCCTAGCGATCGGCCGGATCGCACGATTTGGTTCCTGCTTGGATTTCATGTGGTGGCCGTGCTCCTGGATGCATACGTACCTCTCCAAAAGTCCGCCTCGTATACACGTGGATGGCTAGAGCTGGTCGGTGGGTTCGGCCCGCTCGTTTTGCTGCTCTTCCTGGCAGTTCTGATCCGACGATTTCTCCAGGAAATCACCGAAGCTCGCGATTTTGCGGCGAATCTCCTCCGGGCGGGTATTTCTGCAAACCTCGCAGACCGGGCTCTGCACTATTTCGGGAACCTCCTCCTGCCGGCCCGGGGGGCCCTCGCATTGGTGCGGGCTGAAGTCGGCGACCCTCTCAGCGCGACACGCTCGCCCACCGAGGAGATCGAAAGGCGTAAGGTTCTACTAGAACAGATCGACACTGGCTTGGGGGCACTCAGCGAGGCAGATTCCGTCATCCAAGATTTGAAGTCTCAGTCCCGCAAGGGCGGAGAAACATGGACAAGCCTGGCCACACTATTAGATACTGTAGAACAGCGGCTACATCTGGCCAGCAAGGAGCTTCCCGGCTTGGCGGAGACGGTGAGCCGTCTCTTCCCTACAGAACTCCAGGTCAAGGTAAATCCTCAGCTCTTCCTCGACGTTCTCGCCAACATGCTTGACAACTCTATGTCGGCTTTGCGCGCGAGTCGCCAGAAGCCCTGCCGGCTCGAGATCATTGCAGACTACGACGACAAACACCCACCGTTTCCGCTTAAGATTTCTATCTTCGACTCAGGTCCTGGCATCAGCGTTTCAGTCCAGGACCGGATCTACGACCCTTACTTCAGCACCAAGGGCCAAGGTTCTGGGCTCGGGCTGTTTGTGGCCCGCGAGTTCATGCAGGCACTGGGCGGGCGGATTTCTCATAGCACCAAGACCGACAAGGATTCCTTCACGAGGTTCAACCTGGAATTCCCCTCATCCCATGTCCGACTCGGGTAGCAGATGGTTTCTATTGCCAGGAGATAGGTGAATGAAAGAACGGATCCGTGTACTGATCATAGACGACGACAGTTCTATCATCAACACTCTAAAAAATTACCTGCTTCTCGACCGGGAGCACGAATTTATCATCGACTACGAAAGCTTACCTGACAGGGCTCTTTCTTCTATTAAGAAATTCCAGCCTCATGTCGTCCTCCTTGACAATCAATTCGCCGACAAGAAGGTTGGGATCGATGAACTTCTACCCCGTATCGCCGGTCAATTTCCGGAGGTAAAAGTCATCGTCGTCACCGGCCACCGCGGCTCGGATACCGACCAGATCATGCGAGCCCTCGGTTGGAATGCGGCTGGTTTCCTAGATAAGCCAAACCTCGGGCCGGAGGTTTTAAGAGCAAAGGTTCTCGAAGCATTCAAGGCTTATCAACAGAAGGAGAAGGATCTTGAGTGAGCGAAAACCGGCCCCACTCCACCTCCTCGCCTTATATGTGTCCTATCGCATGAGAGAGGCCCTCGTTGAGAAAGGCCAGGCAGGGGATCCCCATTTCGATAATCGCCACCAGTTCGAGGGCATCGTCTTCCTGGCGGGTGAGGCTTTGCGGGTGGGAAAACCCTCCGTCGATCTGGGCTTACAGACGGTGTTCCGCGCCCAGGGCCTGAATCGCCTCGAGACCGTCAGGACGGTCCTCGATCAGTGCGAAGAGAACAACTGGCTAAAGAAGCCTCCCCCAGCCTCGAATGAATACAACTATTCTCTTACGGCGATGGGGAGGAACTTGGTGCAGAGGCTTTTTGGAAGAGATGGGCCTACCAACCTATTGGATTTCTTCCTCGGGGAGGAAACTTGGGATCGAGTCGATCGAGCGATTTTTCTCTGGACGGGTCGCCCACCCTGGGAGCTTCAACGGGAACTCCTTGAGATCGCAGGTCGCGCGTATGCAGAACCTACGGTTGTACCCCATTACGACCTGAGTGACGCTGCCCTCCGACCGTACTTGGAGGGCTACTCCTCGCGCTCGCCGCAGCGAGAGCCGAGCAACCATCGGTTACGGGCGTCAAACACGGAGTTGCCGAAGAACTGAAGCTCCTGGAGAAACCAGATGACCGATCCGGAAACCCTCTTCGATGAAGGTGCTCAACGCGTTCTCGAATCTCAGGATCTCCTGGCACGCCAGAGGACGAGTTTCGATGCTATCTTGAAGGGCATCTGGCAGATCTCGATGGCCGGCCTCGATACTCGAACAGAAAAGGTACAGCCTGAGGAGTCCTACCGTCATCCTCACTATGTATTCGTCATCGACGGAAAGCGGGGTAGCGGTAAAACTTCTCTCCTCCTTACCCTTCACCACTATCTTAATCATATGGGGCGGGGAGAACATGCCAGATTGGATGACAACACGGCAAGTTATCTCAAGCACGCGAAGTTTTTCGGACGACAGACAGGCTTCCAAGGGACAACCTTGGTGCTTCCCGTCATCTTTCCGAATGAGATGGAAGATGCTGAGACCACGATGGAAAACATCTTCGCCCAAGTAAGCGCCGTTCTACGCCCGAATGACGATGAAGGGCAAAGGCGAAGAGAGAGGGGGCGGCAGGATAGCGAAGATCTCGTCAAGAAGCTCCACAGCGAGGTCTCGGTGGGCTGGTCTTTCGTTCGTGGCCAGGGAGTCAAGACTCTCGAACGGGACAGCCTTGATTATAGAGACTTCGTCAAGCGGCGGGGTGAAGAAGCGGCACTTAGCTATACTCGACTCAAGAGCTGGCGAAAGTTTGTCCATGAACTCTTGGATCATATGCAGTGTACCTTGCTGGCAATCTGCATCGACGATACGGATCTCGCTCCTTCCGTGAGCGAGGACATCCTGCACGCCATCCGCGTCTATCTGTCCCACCCGCGGATCGTCACGATTCTTTGCGTGGACCTCCGGCAACTCGAGCACCAACTGTTCCTCCGCAGGTTGTCCAAGCTGAACTCCGCCGTCGAGGCTCTCCCGCCAAAGGATGAATCCACCAATGAAGAGTGGTTGCGAGTCGAAAGGCGTGAACTGCTTCACTATCTCTACAAGATCCTGCCACCTGGACAAAGGTACAACCTGAACCTTGCTCCCACCGATATCGACAAGCTCTTCTTCAAGACTCAGGAGAGTCATGAATTTTTAGTGGGCAGAATTCGCAACGATGATGGCCTTGTAGCACCGGCCGCCGGTGGGTGGAACGATTTCTTAGCCTCCAAGGTCAAGGATCTGTGGGCCAAAGGGCGATCAAGGGATGCTGTCGCTTGGTGGCTCTTCAGTAAGCATGCGCCGCGGCTCTTCTCGGCTCTCTCCGTGCGCGAGGTTCTCTACCTGCTGCGGCAACTCAGGGGCGGAGCGGTTTCGATTGTCGACGAGCTCGAGCGCATGGCTCTGATAAGTCCTAGCCTGATCCTACTCCAAGACACCGTCGAAGCGGAAAACATCGAGAAGCTCGACTCTCTTCTCGATTCCTACAACCTGGCTCTCCTCTGGGACGATCTGGGAGGAGTCTCACTCAAGCTCTCAGGTGAGATCTTCGGCCGACGCGATGCCGTATTTTGCTTCCTCCAGTGGCTCATAGATCTTGAGGCGGTCCGTGACGGCTGGCGTTCCGAGCGAACTCGCAGGCATATCGGCCGGTGGCTGCGACCTCAGACCGGCGAGCACCCTTTGCCCAACCTGCACCGCGAGCTCATGACCGGCAGCGTTGGCATCGCTTCGTTTATTTCCGAGTCGGTCGTGCCTCGCAACTGTCTCTATTTAAGTGACCTGATCGCCCTAGGTGCCGACATAGTGGGAGGGATTTCTCCGGATCCGCGCTTTCAGACGGACTGGGGAGAGCTCTTTCGCGCCTCTGAGTCGCGGATTGGCCACTCTTTGAGGACGAGGAGACTGACCCGAGAAAGCGGATCTCGTGAGGAGAAGTCCAACCTTGGGAAGGACTTCCTCCGACAACTGGCTTGGCGGTGGACGCGGCTCGATCCCTCTGCGAGCCACTTTGGGGCCGACCTCTCTCAACTGCTCTGGCCCGTTTGGCGCTTGGTCGACAAAAAGATGGCGTTCACCGCCGACCTGTTTCTCGACGAGGTCGACAAACTCGCTTCGTTGTTCAAGAGCAAAAAGACTCAAGAAATGACCCGGGAACTCCTCGATTTCGGAGCTTTCCTCGGTCAGGCGATGCGATGGCTGCTCGAGTACAGTCTGTCCCAAGAGGCCTCGCGCCGGCTCCTGCGAATGGCTTTCACGGTTGCGCTCGACGGCGGAGCGCCCCCTGGGGAGGGAAACCTGATCAACCTTCAGCGCTGCCTCGTTGAGCTTGAGGATCAGAATCGACGTTCCTGGGCACTCCTCGCCTGGGCGGCGGTCCCCGCCGTACGGAAACTCCTGGAACTCGGGCTCCAGAAGGACGAAGCAGGAGTTCTTAAAGAATTATCAGGTTCTTTGCGGCGGGTGACGCAGTGGTTACCTAAGAATGATTCAGAGTTCGAGTTGATTGACCTCACGCCGGACTGGAGGGCCGATGCGATCCACGAGATCGAAGGCCTGGCCGTTACTCTCGCGCGTCCACCCAAGCCCGAAGAGCTGACGATCGTCGATCCGAAACACGCGTTCGACCTGGATGCCTCGGGCCAGATCGCGGCCCTTCTCGGACTTACCACGGCGAGGGCCAGAGCCTTTGCAAACGACGTTCGCAGCTGAGATAACGCGCCTTTTTCTGCTCTGGCCGGGGCGGTTCGAGCGCGATCGTTGCGTCGGGAGCCTCCCCGCTCCCCTGCACCAGGATGCACTGCGGCGCGACTGTCAACGCCACCTCCGCAATCTGCTCGTCGCCTTTCACGAAGACGACCTCGATTCTGCGCTGAAAAATTTCTTCACTGAGCACACGCGGCTGTTCCAGTGGTATAGGTCCCTCGTCGCGGGACGGAGCATCGTTTTTGATTTTTTCGATTCCCAGCCCCGGATCGGTTGCGAGCACTTTGCCGACTGGTGGTGGCTCACCCGCTATGTCGATCCAGACGCTCTCGTCACCCATCAACTGGCCGAGCGAGGACAGGCGCACTTTGTCGACCGACTCCTTCGCTGGGGCACCTTCCCGGTGTCGTCCGATCTCGAGCTGGACAGAATTCTCTCGCAAGGGATTGCGGACACCCACATCCACCTGACCGGCTGCGAGCCGGCTCCCCTGCTCTGGCAACGCATCATTACCGGTCTCACCGGCGTCGAGCAGGTCGATCGTTACTCGCTGAGCGAGATGGATCGACTCGTCGCCGACTCGGAGTCTCTGCGGGGGCGCCTCGCGGAGAAAGCCATGATTAGAACAGCGATGAAGGCGCGTGAGGATTTACGCGCGGCAATGCAGGCCGATACGCAATGGTGGCACCTGACCTGTGAAGCCTCTCAGGAGGAGAGAAGAGGTGCCCCCATCGTCCCGGCGTTAGTCGAGGAGCGGCGACTCCTCGCTTGGGCCTGGGCAGAAGCCAAGCGCGATAGGGAGAAGACCGAGGAACAACTCGACCGCTACCTGTTCGGCAAGAATCTCTTTCTCTGCTACCAGCAACTACATGCCGCGACCAACCCGGGCCTCCGCACGTTCCGGCGATACTTCGAGGGGGCCAAGGAAAAGATGCGCAATCGGTCCCGGCGGGTTCAGGCTCACGAGATGGAACGGCGCCTGCGATTCGCCTCCGAGTCGCCTCACCTGACTTCGCTCGAACTGCGGGTCTCGCCCTTCGATAGCGTCGCCGAGTACGTGGAATTCTTCCGGGCCTGGCAGGAGGTGGAGCGCAAGCTGGCCAAGGAACGAAGGCTCCAGGAAGGCCCTCAAAAACGGCTCAAAATCCGCTTTGTAATCCACTTCATCCGCTCTCAGTCGGGAGACGAGCTCTCGGACGCAGTCCCCTTCGAGCGGCTGCGCGGCAAGATCGATCGCCAGAGCGCGGTCCTCCACCTCTTCCGGCAGAAAGTCCCGGAGCTCGCTCGGTACGTGGTGGGGATCGATGTCGCCAACCTCGAGCGGGATTGTCCTCCCGCAGTGTTTACTCCCTACATGCGGTTTCTCCGCGGGCAGGTCGGGGAGCTCAAGGCCGACGATTGCGGTGCTCTCTGCCACTCCGTCTGGTTGCGATTGAGAGAGCGGGACGAGGCCGACCATCCGGTTGACCTGCCGCGGCTCGGATTGACCTATCACGCCGGCGAGGATTTTTATCATCCCATCGAAGGCATGCGGAACATGGACGAAGCCATCCATGGAGCGGAAATGGTGCCGGGGGATCGACTCGGTCACGGCCTCGCCGCCGGCTGGGACTTGGAAGCCTTCTATAGCCTGCGCGGACGTGGCTTGACCCTTCCACTGGGAGTGCTCCTCGACGACCTCGTCTGGCTCTGGCGTCGACTCGACGAAGAAGGACCAGCGCTTCGGAAAGAGGGCCACAGAGCCTTGGAGGAGATCGCGAAGCTCAGCCGGGAAGTGTACGGCCGGGCGGTGCCAGCCGACGTGCTGTACCGGCTCCAGCGGCATTGGCGAGATCGGCCCGTTCCAACGCCCTCCGTTCCTAACGATGGTCCGCTGGCTGGCGCCGCTTGGTATGATGAGAAGGAGTTGTGGCACATGGAGTTTTTCGACCGAGGCTGCCGGAAAAAACGCTCCTTGTTGGTGCCCTTGTCAGAGTTTTTCCTCAACTACTCCCCTGCCCTAGCCACGGTTCAGGAAGGATTCCTGAAGGAACTCGCGAAGAAAAGGATCGTCGTCGAGTTCAATCCCACCTCCAACTGGGCTCTCGGCCATTTCTCCGATCTACGTTCTCACCCTTTCCATCGCTATGTCGAGGTCCAAGGTCCAGGAGCTCTGGTGACCTTCAATACGGACGACCCAGGGGTGCTCGGCTCACGCATCGAGAATGAATTCGAGCTGATGTTGGACTCGCTAAGCGCCCGCAGCGCAGCCAGCCGGCAGACACGAGCTGCCCTCCTACAGATGCTCGATAATGTTCGCGAAGTCGGTCTCCTATCCATCTTCCGGGATACTTAGATTCTCCTCTCGAAAGGAGAGTGACTCGACTCCTCACCGTTGGACGAGATCGAGAAGAGTCACATGCTCCGCACCGAGGTCCAATCTCCGGAAGAAGAGAGCCTCAGCCCACTTCGTCCGGTTTTCTGATCTCGGCGCCCAAGAGGTTTCTCAGCAGGCCGAGGCCGATCTCGGCGGGATCCGGGAGGAGATAGCGCTCCAGCCAGAGCGCTGCGGAGGCGGCGAGCGCGGCCTCAAACTCCACCGGGTCGCTCGCCTCCGGGGTCGGGAGCGCCTCGCCGACGACGATCTCGACCCCACCGTTCCTGAAGCGTCCCACGAAGGGTACGATGGGCACCCCCGCCAGCCGGGCGAGGCCGAAAGGGCCGCGCGCCAGGGTGATCGTGTGGCCCAGGCAGGGAGCCTGCACGCCGGCGCCCGGCACGACGTCGAGCGCGGTCGCCACGAAGCCCCCCTCTTGCAGTTGAGCGAGCAGACGCTTAAAAAGCTTCCGCCGCTCCTCCGGGCCCCCTTCGGTCGTCATCACGGTGAGCGGCGGCCGGCCCCGGTAGAGGAGGCCGTGGCGGAGCGCGATGGCCGGAGCCGGGAGCTGCTCGAAGGCTGGGCTCAGGGAGTGCACGGCGCCGACATGAAAGATCCCCAGGAGGCAGGGCGGACGGAGCGCGGCGACTTCCGGCGGGATCCGCACCAGGGGGCGGAGCGGTTCGAGCCCTGCCTGACGGAGGCCCTCGACAAAGACTCGGTTGCGCGCTTCGAGGCCGCCGATCCGCCAGGCGACCGCCGCCGCCTCTCGCGCTCCGAGGTGAGGGAAGAGCGCCCGCACCTGCTCCGGGCTCGGCCAGCGCCGGGAGAGCCGGTTGCGCCAGCGACCGACACCGGCGGCGGCGGCGAGGGCGAGGCGCGGAGAGCCCGGAACCCGCGCCGCGAGGAGGCGCTCCAGGACATCGAAGACGGCTTTCCCCCGGGACGAACCGCTCACCGTACGACGACGCCCGCGTTCATGGCGCGGAGTCTACGACGTTCGACGACATCCGCGACCGGCCGATCAGGCCATCGTCAGCCAGGTGAGGATCTGATCCTGGACGCGGCGGTCGCCGAAAAAACGGGTGTGGGCGATGCCGTCGGCCTTGTCGAAGAGCCGGCGGTCTTCTAAGGGGATGGGAAAGAGGGCGGAGCCGTTCTGGTCGTACACCCCCTGGGTGGGGACGACGAGGTCGTTCTCGGCCTGGAAGACCTTGTCGAGCAGGTGGTTGATCGTCCAGGCCTTGAAGCCGGGCTCGGTGGGCTCGTAGTTGCTGGAGAGGGCGAAGTAGCGCTTGGTGTCGCCCGCGGTACCGGAGGCGGTGGCTTGGAGCGAGGCGTTCAAGGCGGCGAGAAACGGCCCGTCCGGACGCATCGATTGGAGGCCGCCCAGGCCGTCGAGCGTCCCCAGGGCGGCCTGCTTGCCGATTTCGACCAGCGCCTCGAAGACCTCGCTCACCCCGTTGTCCGGCAGGAAGTTGAGGAGATTCGTGTAGGCGTCCAGGAAGTCCCCCATGTAGTCGGCGTCGGCGAGGATCGTCCCGGCGTTGGGCACGGCGACGAAGACCAGCCGGTGGACGTTCAAGACCCGGGTGCCCAAGGGGAAGTCCTTCTCCCGCTCGGCCAGCATGCGGGCGACGAGCCCGCCCCGGGAATGGCAGAGGACGTCGACTTCGAGGTGCGTGTCGTCGGGGACGTTCTGGAAGAACCAGTCGGCGTTCTGCCGCGGGTCCTGAGAGAGGGTCGGGTGATCGAAGGCGAAGACCCGGCCGCCGTACTGCGCGTGGAGGGCGGCGACGGTCTCCGGCGCCAGGCCGCCGAAGCCGACGTCCGTCCGGCTGGCCGTCCCGTGGATGAGGAGGAGAGCCCGGCCGGCTCCAAGCGCGGCCCAATCCACGGGACCCCGCTCCGGAACGCCATAGCTCTCCGGCAGGAAGGAGCGAAAGCGGTGCGGCCGGTTCGCGGTCTCCCAGCGCGCCACGAAGTAGTCGCCGATCTCGCCGCCGACGGTCTTGACGAGCCGGAAAGCGAGAACCTTCAGGATCTTCTTGCCGATCGCGCCGAGGAGCCCCCGGGTCGCGAACGCCCCCGATGTCGCTGACGTCGCGGCGGGGGCGACATAGCGGGGGATGACGTAGGTGCGGGTCGAAGCGCCGCGGGTGACATCCCGGCGGTTCGCCGCGTCGACGGAGAAATTCCAGGTGACGACCCCATCCTCGTCGGCGGCGAGGACGAATTGCCCCCAGCCTTCCCCGGCGTCCGGCACGGTGACCTCGATCGCCGGCTCGCCGGAGCTCGTCGAACGGGCGCCCACAGCTCCGACGCCGCGGACACCGCCGACCTCGGCCGTCGAGGAGAGCTCGATCGTCTGCTGCGGCAGGACTCCCGCCCGGGCGAGGGCCTGCTCGAAGGCGTCGGTCGACTGCGTCGCGGCGCGGGTCTGCAGGTTCTGCGGCGGAAGCACCCGGACTTGGCCGGCGAGGCCGGGGGTGCGGAGGGTGATGTTGCCGATCTGGACCGGATTGCCGTTGGGCTGGAGTGTCGTTGCCATATTGGAGATTTCCTCTCAAGCCTTCGCGATACGGAGCTTCAGGGCCGTTGAGCGCCCGGCCGACCTGTTCGTCCGCTACAGGAAGGAGCGCTTGTGCGTCGCCTGCCGTCATCCCCGGGCCTCCGTAAGGATCTCTTTTAACACATGGAACCAAAGAAAAGGGCGGCCTCGCGGCCGCCCTTTCCCGTGTCGATCGGACTGTTGCTCTCTTAGGCTTCCGCCTTCCTCCCCAACCGCCGCACCGCGAAGAGACCGAGGAGACCGGCCAGCATCAGGAGGCCCCAACCGCCGAGGGTCGGGATCTGGACGACGGAGACCGGCAGCTCGATGATCGTCGGGACGCTGTTGTCGTTCGGATTGCCGTTGCCGTCCGGATCGGGGTCGTCGCCGTCCTGGGAGACGTCGGTGACCGGGACTCCGGCCGGGCTGGTGCCCATCGCCGTGCTGGAGCAGACGTAGGGACCCGGCTTGCCGCCCGACTTGACGTGGAGGACGACCTGGACGACGCCGGTCTGGTTGATGCCCAGCGTATTGCCGGCGGCCAGGAGGTCGGGGTTGCCGTTGCCGTCGAAGGACGGGTTGACGGTGAAGTTGGCGCTGGTGACCGAGGTCACCGTGAAGCTCGCCGGGGTGGTGAAGACCGCGGCGAAGTCGGCCACGGCATTGACGTTTCCGAGCGGCACGTTGCCGTAGTTGGTGAGCCGGATGGCGAGAGTGACGTTGAAGGCCAGCGGATCGGCGGGGTCCTTGTCGACCGAGACGAGACGCTTGGCGATACCGATACTCGGCCCCTCCACCCCGATGGGGGCCAGGTTGTCCTCCACCTCGCCGTCGATGGCGAGGCCGGTCACCCCGAGGCCGCCGACGGAGCTGATCCGGCAGCGGGACACGGTGTTGCCCGAGGGCGAGCCGACCGGCACGGGGAAGGTCGGGGTGAGGGTCGCTCCGGCGGCGATCGGGAGGTTGGTCACCACCTGGTCACCGGCGTCCGCCCAGCTGCCGTTACGGTTGAAGTCGATCCAGCAGCTGACGATGCCGCCGGTGCCGCCGGCGCGGAGCTGGATCTTCCCCGGCGCCCCCGGGATGAGGGTCGCGGGGAAGGTCACGCCGTCCTCGTCGTCCACCCCGTGGGTGTCGTCGCCGGACGCCGTGGCGTTGGGCTGGCCGTCGGGCTCGGTGTCGACCATCGTGCCCAAAGTCGGGTTGCCGACCGGGAGCACGGCGTGGCGGGCGCCGTTCGAGGCGAGGAGGGTGGGATAGCCCGGGTCGGGGGCGTCGCCGAAGTCGAGCCCCTTGGTCGTGATGGCGTAGTCCTCCACCTCGCCGTCCACCGCCGCCCCGCCGGGACCGGCGACGCCGGTCGAGGAGAGACGGAAGCGGGCGTAGGAGAGCGCCGACTTGGTGTCGCACGGCACGTTGACGGTCACCGTGTTGCTCCCCGAGATGAGCGCCAGGCCGGTGGCGATGCGGTCGCGCGGGTCGTTGAAGACCCCGTCGCCGTCGAAGTCGATCCAGGCGTCGAGCTTCGGCGTCGCGATGCCGGCGGTGTTGGTGAGGTTGACGGTGATCGTCGAGGTCCCGCAGGCGGTGATGCCGCCGGCCGGGAGGGTCACCCCGTCCTCGTCCGCGCCATCGCCCGTGGCTCCCACCGAGGGCTGGCCGTCGGGCTCGCTGTCTTCCGTCGCGCCCAAGGAGAAGCCGGCCACGACCTTATGGTAGGGACCGCCCTGGGCGAGGGTCGTGCCGTAGCTGTCCGGCGCGTCGCCGAAGTCGACCGTGCCGAGGATGACCTCGTAGTCCTCCACCTCGCCGTCCGGCGCCGCGCCGGTGGGTCCGAGCCCGCCGGCCGAGGAGAGCCGGAAGCGAACGTAGGAGACTCCGGCCGAAGCGGTGCAGGGCACCGGGAAGGTGAGGAGGTTGTCACCGGCGACGACCGGCTTGGTGTTGAAGATCTGATCGGTCGCGTCGAAGGTGCCGTTTCTGTCGAAGTCGAGCCAGGCGTCGAGCTCAGCTCCGGTGGCGCCGGTGGGCAGGGTGACGAAGACGTCGACCGAGGCCGTCGTGCAGGCGGTGATCGGCGAGGTGAAGGTGACGCCGTCCTCGTCGTTGAAGCAGGTGCCGACCCGGCTCGTGCCGGTGGCGTTGTCGTCGCCGGACGCCGTGGCGTTCGGCTGGCCGTCGACCTCGGTGTCGACACAGCGGCCGAGCATCAGCGGGTTGGTGAAGTCGACCTGATGGCTGGCCGCCCCCGCACCCTGGGTGCCGTAGGTGGCCGGAGCGTCGCCGAAGTCCTTGCCGACGACCCCCAGCACGTAGTCCTCGACCTCGCCGTCCGGCGCCGGGCCGGTGGGACCGAGGCCGGTCGCCGACGAGCAGCGGAAGCGGGCGTAGGTGATGCCCGGCACCGCCCCCGCCGGAACCGTCGGCGAGAGCGTCGTCGGCGGCCCCAGGGGCACCGTCAGGTCGGTCGCGATCTGCTCGCCCGGCGAGTCGCCGAAGACGCCGTCGCGGTTCCAGTCGACCCAGGCGTTCAGGATGCAGGCGGAACCGCCGCCCGCGGTGACGGTGAAGGTCGCCGGCGAGCCGGGGACGAAGGGACCGGTGAAGGCGACCCCGTCCTCGTCATGGCCGGGAACGGCGCAGGTGCCGAAGGTGGTCATCGAGGTGGCGTTGTCGTCGGCGTTCGCCTGCACGTTCTGGTTGAAGCCGTTGTCGGCGTCGACGCAGGCGCCGAGCCAGGGGGCTTTGGGCACCCCCAGGAGATGGGAGGGGCCGTTGTCGAGCACCGTCGTGTTGTAGTCGCCGGTGGCGGTGCCGGCCGCGACGTCGGGAGCGTCCCCGTAGTCGAAGAGAGGCACCGGCGGGGCCGCGGCGGCCGGCGTGAAGCCGAAGTCCACGGTGAGGTTGGTGTTGGCGTCGCCATCCTCGGAGGTCGGCTCGCCGCCGACGGTCAGGGTGACCGGTTTGCTGCCGATCAGGGCGCCCATCGGACCGCCGTTGTCGTCGCCGTCGACGTCGTTGTCAGGGTCGGGAGCCGGGTCGTTGCCGGTCGAGGAAGCGAGGCCGGAGAGGGCGCCGCCGCCGTGGAAGCTCGACGGATCGACGACGACGATGTAGTCGCCCGGCGCCAGGTTGGGGAAGAGGTAGCGGCCCGGGAAGCCGCCGGTCGTGGCGGTGAAGGTCGTCCCCTGGTACTCGTCGAGCGTCGGCAGGCCGTCGTGGTTGGCGTCTACGTAGAGATCCAGGCGGACGTTGTCGATCCCCACCTCGCCGCTCTGCGGCTCGAAGATGCCGTTGTTGTTGGAGTCGAGCCAGACCTGGTTGCCGAGGGCGAGCGGCCCGGAGGCGGCGATCAGGCCGGCGTCGATCGTCCGGTTGTACTCGCCCGGCGCCAGGGTGACGAGCTGGGAGACCCCGGTCGTCACGTCGGCGTCGGAGTCCATCGTGTCGTCCCCCGCGTTCGCCGTCGTGAAGGCGGTCGCCGAGGCGGGACGGATGAACTGGACGAAGTACTGGAGCCCCGGGATGAGGCCGTCGAAGCGGTAGTAGCCGGGATGGCCGTAGACGTCGTCCGCCGTCACCGTCTGGGCGACGAGGGCGTCGACCGCCGGCTCGGCCGTGCCGTTGCCGTTGTCGACGAAGAGCTTGACGTTGACGCCGTTGGCGCCGTCCCAGGGCGACTCGGTCTGCAGACCGTCGTCGTTGCGGTCGAACCAGACGTAGTCGCCCAACGACGCGAGCTGGGTGGCGACCAAGCCGAAGTCGACGTCCGGATCGTTCTGGTTGGCGGCCAGGGTCACGACCGGCGAGCAGCCGGTCGTGGGAGCGCCGTCGGAGTCGGTGTTCCCGGCGCCCACGTGGGGCGTCGTGAAGACGAACGTCGCCGGCGGGGTGACGCAGACGAAGTAGCTCCCCGGCGCCAGGTCCGGGAAGGAGTACCAGCCCGGCGCGCTGTCGGGGCCGGGACCGGTGACCGCCGAGGCGAGCGGGATGTCGTCGGCGGTGCCGGCGACGCCGTCCGGACCGGGGCTGAAGAGCCGGACGTAGACGTTGTTCAAGCCCGTCGGTCCGTCGTTCTGGATGCCGTCCTTGTTGACGTCGGCCCAGACGAAGTCACCGAGCGAGGCGCCGACGCAGGTGCCGGTCGTCACCCCGACCTTCTGCGGCTCGGCGGCGAGCGAGCCCAGGCCGTCGGCCCGGTCGCTCTGGTAAGCGAACGAGTTGTAGGCGAAGGTACCGGCCGGGACGTTCCCCGGAGCGGTCAGGTGGAAGATGAATTCGACCGTGTCGAAGGCGCCCACCACCCGGCTGCCGAACTCGACCTTGAACGAGCGCACCGAGGTGATCGGATCGGGCGGCACGGTCGTCCAGTTCGGCGGATCGCAGCTCGTCGTGGGACCGCCGACCTCACCGCGGCAGGGATTGCCGGAGGTCGAGTAGTAGAGGGTGGTCCCCGCCGGAGGCGAGATCGGGGCGGCTAAGAGCGGCGTCCACTGTGAGCCGCGCGGGCTGGTGTCGCGCACCCCGGTGTCGCCGACGAAGGGCAGGATGTCGATGAGGACGAAGTTCTGCATCGGCACCGTGCCGACGTTCTGGACGTGCAGGCGGTAGGACAGGTCGCCGCCGATCAGCGTGCCGGTCGAGGTCGAGGTGAAGTCGCTGTCGCAGGTCGCCTTCACCTGCTTGTTGGAGATCAGCTGGGCGATGGGCGCCACGTTGATCGAGCCGGTCGCCGTGCAGAGGGTGTCCGCCGTGCTGCCGTCGTTGTCCAGGTCCTGGGAATCGACCTGCGAGCTGCCGGAGCAGCGCTGCGCGAGCCCGGGGTTGTTCGAGGTGAGGTCGAAGGTGTTCGAGAGCACCCCGAAGGTGGCGCCGTTCCGGATCGTCGTCGAGACGTTGATGAACACCTGCTGGTTGACCCCGAGGCTGCCGCTCCCCGTGTTCCAGTGCCAGCGCAGGAGAGTGCGGCCGGAGCCGGCGAAGTTGGGGATCTGCTCGAAGACCTGGGGGGCGGGAAGGCCGGTCCCCTGGTCGTCGAAGGTCCAGCTGGCGAAGACCAGGTCGACCGGCAGGAGGTCGATCGCCACGATGCCGTCGAGCGGCGCCGGGTCGGAGGACTGCGAGGCGCTCCGCACGTGCAGGCGCCAGGAGACCGTCTGCCCCGGGTTGAAGGGGCCGCCGCCCGAGAGGTTGTCCTTCGCCGGGTTCAGCTGGACGAACGGGCCGGAGAGGGTGAAGGTGGTGCAGGCGTTTTTGGCGATCGGGGTGGGGCCGGCGGTATAGACGGCCGTCAGGTCGGCGCAGTTCTGGATGCTGGCGCCGAAGCCGACCGGCGCCCCCGCGTTGTCCGGGTTGATGATCTTGCCGGTGATCTGCGGCCGGGCGCTGTCGTTGGCGCCGGGCTGGGTCTGGCCGTACTCCCACTTGATGCGGGTGACGTACTCCCCCGCGCCGAGGCCCGGCGGCGGCGCCGTGAGAGTCGTGTTGGTCGTCGCGTTGGGCGAGCTTCCCCAGAGGGTGAAGGTGCCTAAGGCGGTGTTCTTCTCGTAGCTCACCCGGACGCCGACGCCGGCCATGAAGTCGGCGAAGTTGTTGTAGGAACCGGTCGTGACGCTCGCCAGCTGGAACTGGATGGGGAGGGTGTCGATGACGACCGTCGTGTCGAGCGGCACGTTGCCGTTGTTGCCCGGCACCACCTCGTAGCTGAAGGTCTGGTTCAAGGTCGGCGGATTGGGGCTGCCGCCGTTTACGTCCTTCGAGAAGCTGGCGTTCGGAGCGGCCACGAAGGTGGTGACCGTGTGGGTGGCCATGCCGGTGCCGAGGCTCTGCGAGGGCTGGCCGTTCGGCGTACCGGTGGCGGTGAAGCTGTTGGTGACGCTCGCGCCGCTCGTGAAGGTGGCGCTGGGGAAGGTGACGTTCACCAGGACGTCGCAGTTGCCCCCCGGCACGACCGGCAGGCTGCAGGGGCTCGTCCAGGTGACCGAGGCCGGGGTCGTGCCGTCGCAGCCCGGCTCGCAGTCGGCCGCCGGAGTGGCGCTATTGAAGACGACGCCCGCCGGCAGGGTGTCGACGACCGGGCCGACCGCGGTCAGGTTGAGGGCGCCCGGGTTGTTGGGCACCGAGATGCGCAGGCGGTAGGTCTCCGGCATGTCGAGGTTGGCGGGAGCCGTCTGGAGGGTCTTCTGGAGCGAGACCTGGACGGTCGCCACGGCGGTGACGCTCACCGGGGGCGTCGTGAAGGTCCCCGGGCTGGTGCCCAGGTTGACGCCGTCGCCGGTGTTCGTCGCCACCGTGCCGTCGGGGGTCGAGCCATCGGGGAAGTGGACGTTGATCAGGAGGTCGCCGCTGTTGCCGGCCGGCAAGGGGGTGATCAGGACGAACTGCACCCGGGTGCGGCCGGAGCCCATGTAGTTGTTCGTCACGTTGATCGCCGCCACGTCCCCGGTCGGGGAGGCCGGCACGGTCGAGACGTACTGCACCTCGGCCGGCAGCAGGTCGTCCACCTCGGCGTTCAAGCAGGGGCCCGAGGTGTTGCTGCAGTTGTAGGTCAGCCGATAGCCGAAGTTCTGTCCGGTCTGCTTCTTGTTGCCGGCATCGACCGACACCGCGGACTTCTGGAGCGGCTGGGCGACGGCGGAGGTGGCGAAGGTGGCACCGAAAACGAAGGGGCTAGCGAAGAGTAAGGCGGCGGCGAGGCGGTTCCATCCCCTGAACATATTTTTGCTCTGCTCCATCCAGTCGTACATATGTCGCCCCAACTCCCCCTGGTAGGGAGCCGGGCCAGAAGGCCATCAAACAATGAAGCGGAAGCTATCTCACTCTGGTTACGAAGTCTATTACGACGAGATCACGTTTCCTCTTTGATAGGATCGCGCTCTTGAGCGCTCCTTAAGGAGCAGGAGACTTCATCTCGTATGAACACCATTTTCCAGAAAGGCCTCCTGCTGATCGCCGCCCCCCTCCTCTTCCAGGGGATCTTCCTGGGTGTCCTGCTCAAAAACGAGCGCGACAGTGCGCTCGCGGAGAGATGGGCCCTCCACACCCGGGAGGTTCTCGGCCAGGCGGAGCAGACCCAGAGGGTGCTGGTCGAGGAAAGCAACCGGATGCGGGGTTTCGTCCTCACCGGCAACCCGAGGTTCGCGACCGCCGCCAGCGGCGCGGTGGGGGCCGAGGTCGCAAATCTCAAGACGTTGGTCCGCGACAACCCGCCCCAACAGAGGAAAGTCGACGAGATCGGCGCCGCCGCCGCGCGGCTGGAAGGCTGGTTCGCGGAGGTCGACCGGCTGGTCCTCGCCGGGAGGACGGCCGAGGCGATCGAGCGCATCCGCGCCCTCGAAGGCGAGCGGTTCCTGGAGGCCACCCAGTCCCCCCTCTCCGCCTTCGTCGGCGAGGAGCAGCGGCTCGACCGCCTGCGCCTGGCCCGCCTGGCCGACGCCCGCAGCCGCCAGCGCTGGCTTCTCCTCGGCGCGGCGGCGGCGGTCGTGGGGACCGCCTTCCTCATGGTCTGGCTGTTCAGCCGCAGCATCAGCTCGCGGCTTTCGGTGGTCGCCGCCAACGCCAAGCGGCTGGCGGAAAACGCCCCGCTCGCCCCGCTCCTCGGGGGCGGCGACGAGATCGCCGGGCTCGACGCCACCTTCCACCAGACCGCGTTCCGGCTGGCCGAAGCGGCGGCGGCCGAGAAGCTCTACCAGGGGGAGATCGAGCGCCGGGCCGCCGAGCTCGCCGAGGCCAACGAGGAGCTGCGCGGCAAGACCCAGGAGATCGAGACCTTCGTCTACAGCGTCTCGCACGACCTGCGCTCGCCGCTCGTCAACCTCCAAGGGTTCAGCCGCGAGCTCGAACAGTCGTGCCGGGACCTGCAGAGAGCCCTGGACGTCGCGGTGCTCCAGCCCGACGTCCGCCGCCGGATCGACGTCATCGACGGCGACATGGCGGAGTCGGTCCGCTTCATCCAGACCGCGGTCTCGCGCTCCGCCAACATCATCGACGCACTCCTGCGCCTGTCGCGGGCGGGCCGGGTCGAGTACCTGTGGCAGCGGGTGAACGTCGACCAGATCGTCCATCGGGTCGTCGACGCCATCCGCGGGACGAGCCTCCAAAAGGGGGTGCGGGTCACCGTCGGCGAGTTGCCCCCGGCCTGGGGCGATTCGACCGCCATCGAGCAGATCTTCGGCAACCTGCTCTCGAACGCCCTCAACTACCTGGACCCCGCCCGCCCCGGCCAGATCGAGATCGGCTCCCGCCCCGCCGAGGCCGACGCCACCACCTACTGGGTGAAGGACAACGGCCTGGGCATCCCCGAGGCCTATCTCGGCAAGCTCTTCGTGGCCTTCCAGCGCCTGCACGGCAACGTCGCCCCCGGCGAGGGGATCGGCCTCGCCCTCGTCCGCCGCGTCGTCGAGCGGCACAGCGGCCGGATCTGGGCCGAGTCGGAAGAGGGGGTCGGCACGACCTTCTTTCTCACCCTTCCCGGCAGCGAGCCGGAGAAGGGGTAAAATGGCTCCCGGTACGACGGCCGAGGGGAAATCGCCTCCGCCGAGAATGGAGAGCACGATGGAGACGAGTGGGGTGACGATCATTCTGGCCGAGGACGACGACGGGCACGCGACGCTCGTCGAGCGCAACCTGCGGCGCGCCGGTCTCAACAACGGGTTCGTCCGGCTGAAGGACGGCCAGGAGGCCGTCGACTACTTCTTAGGCTCCGGCCGCGACGAGGCCTGCGATTCCTGCATCCTCCTCCTGGACATCAAGATGCCGCGGATGGACGGCGTCGAGGTGCTCCGCCAGCTGAAGCGCGATCCCCGGACCGCCACCGTGCCGGTCGTCATGCTGACGACGACCGACGACCCGCGGGAGATCGAGCGCTGCTACCAGCTGGGCTGCAACGTCTACGTCACCAAGCCGGTCGAGTACGAGCAGTTCATCGAGGCCGTGAAGCGGTTGGGCTTCTTCCTCCAGGTGGTCAAGGTGCCGCCCCGGGCCGCGCAGCGGGCTGACGCCCGCTCCGAAGGTCGATGCAAATCCTTTGAATCCAACGAATTCCATGCCCCGAGCGGAAAAGGCCCGCATCCTGATCGTCGAGGACGACACCGGCATCGCTCTCTTAGAGCGCCGGTCGCTGGAGCGTGCCGGCCACTCGGCGGAGACGGTGGGGACCCCGGCGGCGGCGCTCGCCCGCCTGGGCGAAGGCCGGGTCGATCTCGTCATCCTCGACTACCAGCTGGCCTCGGGGGTCACCGGGCTCGACCTCTATCGCCAGCTGCGCGCCCACTGGCCCGACCTCCCCGCCATTCTCGTCACCGGCTTTTCCGACGAGAACAAGGTCATCGAGGCCCTGCGCTCCGGCATCCGCGACGTCGTGCCCAAGGTCGGGGACTACCTCGACTATCTGCCGCTCGCGGTCGACCGGGTGCTCCATCTGGTCGAGGCCGAGCGCCAGCTCGCCCTCTCCGAAGAGGCCCTCCGGGAGGCCAACGAGGCCCTGGAGCGCCGGGTGGCGGAGCGCACCGCGGAGCTCTCGGCGAGCGAGCGCCGTTTCCGCATCCTCGCCGAGCAGCTCGAAGCGGCGAACCGCGCCAAGGACCACTTCCTGGCCGTTCTCTCGCACGAGCTGCGCACCCCCTTGACCCCCGTCCTCACCACCGTGCAGATCCTCGAGCGCAGGCCGGGCCTGCCCGAGGAGCTGCGCGATCCCCTGGCGACGATCAGGCGCAACGTCGAGCTCGAAGCGCGCCTCATCGACGACCTCCTCGACCTGACCCGGATCGCCCGCGGCAAGCTCGAGCTGCACTTCGAGCCCGTCGACCTCCATGAGGGGCTCACGCAGGTTCTGGACATCTGCGCCAAAGACGTCCTCGCGAAGAACATCCAGGTGACGACCGAGCTCACCGCCCGCCGGCACCTCGTCCTCGCCGATTCGGCACGCCTCCAGCAGGTGCTCTGGAACGTGATCAAGAACGCCGTCAAGTTCAACTCGGAGGGCGGCCACCTCAACGTCCGCACCGAGGACACCCCGGAGGGCCAGGTGCGGCTCCAGGTCGTGGACAGCGGGGTGGGGATCGAGCCCGACGTCCTGCCGCAGATCTTCAACGCCTTCGAGCAAGGCGGCAAGGACGTCACCCGTCTCTTCGGCGGCCTCGGGCTGGGGCTTGCCATCAGCAAGGCCTTGGTCGAGCTCCACGGCGGCACCATCACCGCCGAGAGCCCCGGCCGCGACCAGGGAGCGACTTTCACCCTCTCGCTCGACGCCGCGCCCCAGGGCGTCCGCCCCGCCCACGCTCCGGGCGCCCCACCGGACGCGGCGAGCGAGCCCGGCCTCCACATCCTCCTGGTCGAGGACCACACCGACACCCGGGAGGCGATCGCCGAGCTTCTCCGCCTCTACGGCCACACGATCGAGACCGCCGACTCCGTCGCCACCGCCGTGGCGGCCGTGATGGCGGACGACGGCCGTTGCCTCTTCGACCTCGTCATCAGCGACCTCGGCCTCCCTGACGGTAGCGGGCTCGACCTGATCCGCGAGATCCACGCCCGCTGCGGCGACGAGGTGAAGGCCATCTGTCTCTCCGGCTACGGTATGGAAGAGGACATGCGGAAGAGCCGCGAGGCCGGCTTTCTCGCCCACCTGACCAAGCCGGTGAGCCTCCAGGAGCTGGAGGCGGCGCTGCAGCGGGTGGCGGGGGAAGCGGTACCGCGCCCGGCCTGACCTCCGTGCCCTCTCCTCGGGTGACGGGTTGGTCGGTATACAGTTCCCTCCGAAAGTCGATGGAGAGCTGGAGTGTGCGGAGCCGCATCCCGCGCCGGACGAGCCTCGTGGGGCTCCTGGCCCTGGGGACCCTGGGGTCCCTGGGAATCGCCGCGACCGCCGCGACCACCGCGGCCACCGCGGCCACCGCGGCCACCGCGGCCACCGCGGCCACCGCGGCCACCGCGGCCACCGCGGCCGTCCGGGCGGCCGGTGGGGACGACCTTCGGCTCTCCCCGGGCATGGCAAGGACGGAGCCCCTGGCGGCCGGAGAGACCCGGAGCTTCGCCGCCGAGCTGACCGCCGGTCGTCCCTACCTCGTCGCCGTCGAGCAGCGGGGCATCGACGTCCTCCTCGCGGCGCGCGGCCCGGACGGAGGGAGCCTCGCCGCGGTCGACAGCCCGCTCGAACGCTGGGGATGGGAGGTCGTGCTCCTCCGCCCGGCCGCCGCGGGTTCCTACCGGATCGCGGTGCGGGCGGCGAAGAAGGGGGTGTCGGCCGGTCGCTTCGAGATTCGCCTGGACGAGCTTCCCGAATCGACGCCGCCGGAGCGGGAGCGGCTGGCCGCGTTCGCCGCGGCGACCCGGGGCGGCGCGCTCTTCGGCTCTCTCGGCGGTCTCGGCGGTCTCAGCGGTCTCAGCCAGCCAGGCGCGGCCAACCTCGAACCGGCCTGGACCGCCTATGGCGAGGCCCGCGACCACTTTCGGGCCGCGGGCGACCGGCGTGGCGAAGCCGAGGCGACGACCGCGCTCGCGGCCCTCACCCATTTGCAGGGAAAGCAGCGCCAGGCCGCCGACCTCTATCGCGCGGCGGCCACCCTCTGGCGGGCCCTGGCGGAGCCCGAGCGCGAGCTCCGTGCCTTCAACGACCTCGGACTCACTCTCTGGGAAGCGGCGGATCTCCCCGCGGCGGACGCGGCGCTCGCCCAGGCTCTCCGCCTCGCGAGCGGTACGAACGGCAACGCCGATCCGTACGACGCGGCCGACCTGCGCAACAACCAGGGCCTCGTCCTCCAGGCCAAGGGCGACCTTCCGGGGGCGCTCGCCTGCTATCGCGAGGCCCTGGCGCTCTTCCGCCGGCTCGGCGAGTCCCGGGACGAGGCTTCGGTGCTCAACAACCTGGGCTACGCCGCCTACGTCCTCGGCGAGCCGCAACCGGCGGAGGAGAGCTACCGGCAGGCGCTGGCGATACGCCGGGCGAACGGCGACCGCGCCGACCTGGCCCAGGTGCTCAACAACCTGGCCGTCCTCTACCGCACCGTGGGCGAGGCGGCGAACGCCCTTCCCTACTACGGCGAGGCGCGGGAGATCCTCGCCTCCCTCGCGGACCGCCGCCAGGAGGCCGCCGCGCTCAGCAATCTGGGCGTCGCCTACAGTGCCTTGGGGGAGACCGAGCGGGCGCGGCTCTACTTCCAGGAAGCCCTCGATCTCCGCCATGCGGTCGACGACCGGCGCGGCGAGATCTTCACCTTGAACCATCTCGGCTGGCTCGAACGCGGCCGGGGCGAGCCGGGAAAGGCGATCCCGTTCTACCGCCGGGCCTTAGAGCTCGCCCGCGCCATCTCCGATCCACGGGCGGAGGGGATCTCTCTCAGCTACCTGGGCGAGGCGGACGCCGCCGCCGGCCGCTTCCAGGTGGCCGGCGGGGAGCTCGACCACGCCCTCGCCCTCCTCCGCCAGGTCGGCGACCGCTACGGCCAGGCCCTCACCCTGAGGCGCCAGGGCGAGGCCCTGGCCGCCCAGGGGCGTGCCGCCAACGCCCTGCCGCTCTTCGCGAGCGCGCTCGCCCTCTCGCGCGCCCTGGGCGACCGCGTCCACGAGGCCGCGACCCTCCTCGCCCGCGCCCGTACCCTCGTCGAGTCGGGCCCGTTGGAGGCGGCGCGGGACGATGCCGAGGCGGCGGTGCAGGCGATCGACGGGCTCCGCACGCGGCTCGGCAACCCTGAGCTCAAGGCCTCCTTCCTGGGCTCCTGGCACGACGCCGACGAGCTTCTGGTCGAGATCCTCCTCAAGCTCGACGCCGCCCATCCCGGCGCGGGGTTCGACCGCGCCGCCCTGGAGGCGAACGAGCGGGGCCGCGGCCGCACCCTCCTCGACGTCCTGCGGGAGAGCGGCGCGGGCGGGGTTGGCGAGATTGGCGGGGTTGGCGGGGCCGCCCCGGAGCTCGCGGCGCGCCGGCGGGACCTCGAACGCCGCCTGGCCCTCAAGGCCGACCGGCGGCAGCGGCTCTTGAGCGCTGCCTCTCCGTCGGAGGTCCAGACCCTGGAGCGCGAGATCGAGCAGATCCAGGCCGACCTCGACAACCTCGACGCCGCCATCCGCCGCCAGAATCCGCGCTATGCCGACTTGAGCCGACCGGGGACCGCGAGCCTGCCGGAGATCCAGGCCCTGCTCGACCCCGGCACGCTCCTCCTCGAATACGCCCTGAGCCGCGAGCGGAGCCACCTCTTCGCGGTGACCGCGACCTCGCTCCACACCTATGCCCTCCCCGGCCGCGGGGAGATCGAGCGCGCCGCCCGCGCCTTCCACGAGGCGGTGAGCCGGCCGCCTGCCCCCGGCGAGGACCGTTCCGGGCTCGGGCGGGAGCTCGGCCGGATGCTCCTCGGTCCCCTCGCCGCCGAACCCGGCGGCCTCGGTGGTCTCGGCGGTCTCGGCGGCACCGGAGCGCGCCGCCTCGCGATCGTCGCCGACGGCGCTCTCCACTACATCCCCTGGGACGTCCTCCCCGAGCCCCCCGGACCCGGCAAGGCCGGTCCGCCCGAGCCGCTCCTCGTCCGTCACGAGGTGGTCGAGCTGCCTTCGGCCTCGGTGCTCGCCGCCCTCCGCCGAGCCGGCGGGCCGCTCGACCGCCGCCCGCGGGCGCCGCGGCTCGCCGTCGTCCTCGCCGATCCGGTGTTCGAGCGGAGCGATCCGCGCCTCGTCTCCGCGGCGGGAAAGACCCCCCAGCCGGGACGGCTGGCAAGCCGCGACCGCGGCGATCACGGCCCTCGCGGCGAGGCGGAAGGGCCGCCGCGCTTCGCCCGCCTCCGCTTCTCCCGCCAGGAGGCGCAGGCGATCGCGGCTCTCGCTACAAGCGCCACGCCCCGAGCGTCGGGAGAGGTCACGACCGAGCTCGATTTCGCGGCCGACCGCGACTTCGTCCTCTCCGGACACCTTAGCGAGTATCGCTACATCCACTTCGCCACCCACGGCCTCTTCGACACCGCGCGGCCGGAGCTCTCGGGGCTCGTCCTCTCGCGGCTCGATCCGGCCGGCCGGCCGCGGGAGGGCTTCCTCGGCCTCCGCGACATCTACGGCCTCGATCTCGCGGCCGACCTGGTCGTCCTCTCCGGCTGCCAGACCGCCCTGGGTCGCGAGATCCGCGGCGAAGGCCTCCTCGGTCTCACCCGCGGCTTCCTCTACGCCGGAGCGGCGCGGGTGATCGCGAGCCTCTGGTGGATCGACGACCGGGCGACGGCCGAGCTGATGGCGAGGCTCTATCGCGGGATGTGGAGCGCGGGCCTCCGTCCGGCGGCGGCCCTCCGCGAAGCCCGTCTCTCCCTTCGCCGCGAGCGCCGCTTCAGAGATCCCTACTACTGGGGAGCCTTCGTGCTCCAGGGAGATTGGCGGTAAGGGCCGGCAAGAAAAATTGCCATCCGCCCTCGCTCCCCCGCACTGTAAGAGCGAAGGCATTCCGCCTTCGTCGTCTTCAGGAGGAGGGATCGATCATGAGCTTTTGTCGCTTCAAGGGAATCTGGACGATCAAGACTGTCGATCTTCTGTCGAGTGAGATCGTCGGACACCGCATCGCGATCGGCGGCAGAACCGGGAATGTCCTGATCCTCTGCGTCGACGATTCCCGCCACGTTCACCCCCCCTGCTATTTCAATAAACCCAACGATCGCATCGTCGGCCCCACCTTCGAGATCAATTGGGCGCCAGGACCGCCCAGGCTCCTCACCTGCAGCCCGCTCACCCCCGGCAACACCGGCTCCTGGACGGCGGAGGATCCCGGTGGCATGGACGGCGACGGCGACGATGGGGACGATGGCGACGATGGCGACGATGAGGAAGGAAACGGAAAATAGCGGAAAGCCGCGAGCCGTGCTCCGGGGACGGGGCACGGCTCGCGGGATGTCGACGCGGAACCGTACGGATTATTTGATGTCGACGAGCTGCATCATCCCCTCGTCCTCATGGGTGAGGATGTGGCAGTGGAGGACGAACCGACCGGTGAACCGTTCGAGCCGGGTACGCATCCGGAGCGTCTTTTTCGGCGGCAGGATGATCGTGTCCCGCCACTCGCCGGGCTTGCCGTCGTCCCCCACCGTCTGAAAGGCGTTGACGTGGATGTGGAAGGGATGGGGAACGCTGCTCGTATTCTCTAACGCCCACTCCTCGACCTTCCCCTTGGTGAGCTGGAACTCCGGGAGAACCGTATTGGGATCGAAGGTCTTGCCGTTGATCAAGAGCTTCCCGGCCTTGACCGAAAACACCACCTTGGGGCCGGGTGAGACTTCGTTCGCCTGGATGTCCCGGAGCGGCGCCGGGAGCTTGGTGCCGTCGGGGAGGAGCTCCGTGGAACAGCCGGGGGGCGTGCAGGAAGCGTCATCCACCTGGACCACGGCGAGGATCTCCGGCTGGTCGACCTCCGGTCTCTTCGCCTCGTTCACGGTGAGCGCGGTGAGCTGGAAGCTCGGCCGATCCTTGTAGAGGAGGTAGGTTCCCGGCCTCCGCGGGGCCTGGACGAGGACGTCGGCGCGATAGCCGGGGCCGAGCTCGATCTCCGCAACGGGCATGACTTCCTTCCTCGTGATGCCATCCAAAGCGATCTCGTGGAGCGGCAGGGTCTCGTTCGGTCGGACCTGGTTTCTGAGCGAGAGCCGGAGCTCCTCGAAGATGCCGGCGTCGATGAGGCGCCAGCGTTCGACCTGGCCGGGATGGAGGACGATGAGCGGCTTGACCCTGCCGTTGATCGTGGTGTGCTTTTTCGGGCCGTGCCTCGGGGGATCGCCCGGCTGATCCCCAGCCCAGTTGAGATCGACGTCGTCGAGCGATTTGACCTCTCCGTCGTTGTCGAAGGCGAGCTGCTGGAAGACGAAGATGCGCTCGTGGGCGGCCGCGATCTGCCGGATGCGGTCGATGTCCCCGCTGACGATCAAGGCACCCGCCATGCCGCTCGCGAGCTGGACGGCGGTCGAGCCGTGGACGTGGGCGTGGTACCAGAAGGTCCCCGGGTAGTGGGCCATGGGCGGCTCTCCCGGAGGATTGCCGGCGGGGAGAACCTTGAAAAGATAGGGGAAGGTGCAGCCCGGGTGGACCTCGACGAGGACGTTGTCGCTGTTGCCGGACGGCGAGATGTGGAGGCCATGGGTGTGGAGATTGGTGGTGTTGAGCCCCATGTGCTCCATGTCCATGCCCGCCGTCGGCGGCCCGTCCTGGCAGGGCACCTCGCCCTCTTTCGGCAACCGGTTGATGAGGTCGACTCCCAGCTGGTCGCCGGGCTTGAGCCGGAACGTCGGGCCGACCAGGCCGCCGTCATAGGAGCGCAGGCGGACCTTCTGCGGCCGGCCGTTCGGGCCGACCCGCACCGTGTTTTTGTCTTCGTAGCGAACGACGATGGGGATGCGGCGGTCGCCCGGTGGTGGAGCCTCGAGTGGATCGAACCAAGCCTCGGTGGGCAGGCTGAAGAGCGCGGCATGGGCGAGCGCCGTGGCGGTGAGCGTCGCCGGGGCGGCGGTCTTCGCCTTCGCCGCGCTCGCCGCGGCGGTCGCCTTGACGGCGGCCGTCGCGATCGAGGGAGAGGACAGGGCCACGGCGAGGACGCCCGCGAGAGCGGTCAGGGCGAGAGTCCCGGCCGCGGCACGGAGGGCGCCCGGGGCGCGGAAGGATCGATCAAGTTTTGAGCGCATGGATTTTCTCCTGGCGGAAAATTCGCAGTCCGTCCATGCGCTACTTGACGACGACGACGCCGACCATCCGCGGGTGGTACTCACAGTGATAGGGATAGGTGCCCGGCTTCGGGAAGGGGATCGACGCGTCCTGCTGGGCTTTGATGTCGCCGGTATCCCATCCGCCCTCGTCGTCGGTCGCGGTGTGCGACATGGAGTCCCGGTTGCGCCAGGTGACCAACTCGCCGGCCTTGACCTCGATCGACTGGGGTTGATACTTCATGCCTTTGATTTCGACGATCGCCATGATGCAGCTCCTCTCAAAGAGTGGAAAAAGGTTTTGGGTGTGGCGGACCCCGAGGCTTCTTTTGAGCCCCGCGAGCCGCCTGCCAACGAGAGGGTGAGAGGAGAGGCCGGGCGATTGCAGAAAATCTTTGGCCGATGGAGCGGCGCTCAGCGGGCGCCGGCGGCAGCGGTCACCCGCAGGGGGAAGCGGGCGACGGGAACGGCAGCGCCGGAGGTGGGGACACCGGCGACTTCGAGCCGGTAGTCACCTGGGGAGAGGGAGGTCGAATGGACCGTCAGAAGGAGGGCGCCCACGTCGTTCAGGGCGAGACCCGCGGCGTCGAACACGGCGACGCCCCGGGCGTTTTCGAGCGTCGCCCGGTAGGAGGGATAGTCGCTTTCTCCCGGCTCGACCCAGAGGGCGACCCAGCCGGGCTCCCGGGGCAGGGTGAGGGTGCGCCGCGGACCGCCGCCCAGGCCGTCGCGGACCGGCGTCAGGAGGAGGACGGGGAGATTCGTCTGCGGCCGGCGCTCGGCCGCGATCTCCCGCCGCGCCTCCCGGAGCTCGCCTTCGAGAGCGGCCAGGCGGTCCGGCGCCGGGGGAGGAACGGTCGCGGGAAGCGGAGCGGGCCGGGGCGCCGGCGCCGGCGGGCGCTGGGCCTGGGCCAGAGCGCCGCGCAGCCGATGGACCTCGCGGAGCTCGAAGCCCGCCGGCAGAAGGGCCACAGCGAGCACCGCCGCGGCCGCCAGACCCAGCCAACGGCGGGGCCATTGGGAGCTCGAAGCCGCGCGGGTCGCCGCCTCCTCCGCCAGGCGCCGCAGGCCGCGCTCCAGGCGCTCCGCCGCCTCGACCCGGGCACAGCAGGCCGGGCAGTCGAGGTAGTGCTCCTCGAAGCCCGCGGCCTCCTCTGCCGAAAGCCGGCCGGTGACATAGCGCTCGGGCACGTTCAGGGCGTCGATCGTCCGGTGGTCCATCCTCCCCCCTACCTCCGTGGTGAAGGATCGGCGCCGATCCTTCCGACAATTTTCTGCACCCCCGAAAAGAAGCGCCGGCTCTTCTCGGCTCTCTCCCACAGCTCGCGCATCCGCTCGCGGGCACGGTGGAGGACCTGATTGAAGCGCTCGGGCTCGACCCCTAAGGCGGCGCAGATCTCCTCTTTGCTCTCGTCCGCCAGGTAGAAGCGAAAGAGCAACTGCCGGTCGCGCTCGAAGCGGAGCTCTCCCAGGAGCCGCTCGACCGAGCGCGCCTCCTCGTTGGCGAGGGCCTGGTCGAGCGGGGCGGGACCGCGGTCGGCGAGGGTGGATGCCGGGAGCCGTCCCTCCTCCTCGCCCTCTTCGAGCGAGCTGTAGCGCGCCTCTTTGCGCCGGTCGACGAGGAAGAGGTTCCGCGCGGTGGCGCGGATGAAGCCGGCGAGCCGCTCCGGCTCCCGCACCTCGCCGCGGCGGATCTTGGCGAGCACGAGGGCCAGGGTCTCCTGATGGAGGTCGTCCGCCAGGGTGCGATTCCGGGTGAGCCGGCGGAGCAGAAGGAGGAGACCGTGGCGGAACCGTTCCACGATCTCCTCCTCGGCGGCGCGGTCGCCGCTCTGCACCCGGCGGACGAGCCGGGCGACTTCGCGGCCCCTGTCGGCGATATCGGCGGGATCGGCAGGATCGGCAGGATCGGCGGGATCGGAGGCGTCGGCATCGGAGCCCGACGCCTCCCGGGGAATGAAGGAGGCGAGGAGGAGGATCAGCCAGAGCCAGGTCGAGAGCAGAGTCCGCATGCAGGGCGCCCGCCCCCTATCATAGACGCTCTGACCGTGCCCATCGAACGCCTCCTCCCCGTCGTAGGGGCACCCCCCGGTGGGTGCCCGGGCGGGAGGGCGGCCACGGGGGGCCGTCCCTCCGCCTACCGGCGCTGGAAGGCCGGCGAGCCTAAAAGGAGGCCGGCGATCTGCTGGTCGGGGGTCGCAGCACCCTTTTTGACCGGCACCCCGTCGACAGGCGGAACGAGGCCGGAGAGGCTGGAGCCGCGGGCGATCTCGGCCAGCTCGGAGAGAGCAGCGGGATCGACCTTCAAACCCTTGACCTTCCCGGAAGCGAGCTGCAGGCCGAAGTTCATCCGCGACAAGAGCGTGCCGGTATTGACCCAGGCCTCGGCGCGGTCGGGATAGCCGGTGGGCGCCTGGTAGGCGTAGAGCGGCTGGCCGAGGCGGGCGACCCAGTCGAGGATGGGCTTGGGCTCGGTGACGTCGGCGCCCAGGGCGCGCAGGGCGGAGGCGGCGAGCTCGAAGGGGGACTTGATCTTCGCGCTCTGCGCCTCCGGACGCCAGAAGTCGGGCGACTCGGCGATCGCCACGAGCACCTTCCGGACGTCGCCGCCGGTCGTCGTGTAGACCTGGGCCAGGCGATCGACGAGCGCCGGCGAAGGATGGTCGGAGACGAAACGGACGGCGAGCTGGAAAGCTAAGTGATGCGCCGTCGAGGGATGGGCGGCGAGGAGGTCGAGCACCTCCTCACCATCCTCGATGCCCCGACCGGCCGCCAGGCGGTGGCCGAGGACTTCTTTGGGCGAGGCGTCGTGGGTGTCGGCGCGGAAGAGGAACTCGCCGCTCCTCCTGAAGCCGTGGCCGCCCACCTTCTCCTCCGCCGCCATCTTCTGCTCGATCTTCCCCAGGGCGGTCTCGTCGGGAACCACGGTCCAGCCGGTGAAGGCGCGGGCCACCTCGATGACGTCTTTCTGAGTGTAGCCGCCGTCGACCCCCAGAGTGTGCAGCTCCATGATCTCCCGGGCGTAGTTCTCGTTCAGCCCCGGCGCTTTCGGGTTCGCTTTGGGAGCTGGCTTGGCTGCCGGCTTGGCGGGGGGTTTGGAAGGCAGATTAGGAGCAGGCTTCGCGGCCGTCTTGGCGAGGGCCATCTCGTCGCCGAACGTCGTGGGCGTGCCGCCGGGGGCGACCGACTGGGCGTTGTCGAGATAGAGGAGCATCGCCGGGTGGCGGGCGGTGGCCTCCAGGAGGCTGCGGAAGCGGCCGAGGGCGAGCGGGCGGATGGCGTCGCGCTCGTAGGAGAGGAGATAGGGCCGGGCGCGGTCGTTGGTCTGCGAGACGTTGAAGTGATTGAACCAGAAGTCGGTCATCACCTCGGAGAGCTGGTTCTCGGCGTAGACCGCGCGGAGGAGCTTCTGCGCCGCGAGCTGATCCAGGAGCTCGCGCTGGGGATGGTAGCCGCGGGAGCGCGCGTACTGCTCGACCAAGGCGCGCACCTCCTTCTCCCGCTCCGCCGCGGGGTCCGGCGGGGCGACAAGCGGGGCTCCGTAGGCGACCCGCTCGACGACGGTCGGGGGATTCTGGAGGGTCGCGGTCCGCAGGGTGAGCGGGACGATCGCCGGACCATGGAGCGGCGTCTTGAGATCGGCGGTGTCGGCGGGGATCGCTCCGGCCTTTTTGGCCTCATTCCGCACCATCCCGTCGTTGGGATAGGTGCGGGCGATCTGGTCCGCGGGCATCGTGAGCGTCGTGTAGGAGGCGAGGCGGGCGGTGAGGCCGGTCTCGGGAAGGTCCGCCTGGAGCTGCTCTTCGAGCCAGCGGTCCGGCCCCAGGGCGACGACTCTCTCGACCTCCCCGGGCCGGGCGCCGAAAGAGAAACGGGAGAGGAGATGTGCCGCGGCCTGCCGACGGGTGAGCCCGGCCGCGGCCCACGGCAGGTGGACCGCGATCCGCGGCCCGAGCGTCGCATGGACCTCGGGGCGGACGGCGGGTTGAGGGTTGCCGGCGCAGGCGAGGCAGGAGAGGGTGAGCGTCAGGGCGGTGGTGGCGTGGAGGGCTCGCATCGGTTCTCCTCGCAGATCAGGGAGGGCAAGTTCCGCGCCACCCTCCCTCCCCCGGCAACCCGTTCGCTCGACGGCGCTCGCATGTCGCCCGGGGAGGTCAAGGCCGTCCTAACCTCATGCGGCCAGCTCCGCTGCCTTTTTCTCCTCGCGGCCGGCGCAGTCGTTCAAAACTCCCGCGAGGAGCGGAAAGGTCGTCAACGCGCCCACCGCGACCAGGGCCCAACCCACGGTCCGCCGCGGTTTGCGGCCCAGCCGCTCGCCCAGCAACAGGGCGGCCCCGGCGCCCAGGGCGGCACGGGTGGCGGCGATCATCCCCAACTGGGGCAGAGTGACGGTTCTCGATTTCATCGTAAGCTCCCTTCCTGAATCGAAGAGCCCGGGAGCAGGCTCTTTCAACATCAGAAAGGGAGCAATCGATGTGCCACCGCGCGGTACGAGCGCGCGGCGAGCGCCGATCTACCGCTTCCCGGCGGCCGGATTGTTCTGCACCTCGGTGAGCTTCCGGGTGGTGCCCAGGCGATCGTCGTCCAGATAGGAGTCGATGACGACGAACGGCACTTTCACCCCACCCGCGTCCCGGTAGTCGGAATAATCGATCTGCTCGGGGGTGGCGCCGATCACCAGGGGATAGAGGATCAGCCGGCGGGCGAGGAGCCCGCTCTGGACGTCGAAGTAGAGGGTCTGGCGACGGCCGTCGGCGGTCGCGCCGCGGACGACGTAGACGTCTTTCCCCGCGATCTGATCCTTGCCCACGACCCGCATCTTGTCGGCGCGCTCGCGCCAGGCGAGCTCCGGATGGAGGTCGGCCTCGTCGGCGAGCTTCTGGAGGCTCAAGGGATCGAGCGGCTTGCGGCCGGCCGCGGTCTCGACCGTGCCGGTGGCGCCGTCGACCGTCTTGACGGTCTTCCCGGAAGGCGCGGCGATCGTCGTGGTCAGCTGGCCCGAGGCCGGCTGGACGATCTCCAGAGAGGCCTCCTCGCCGCGGTTGACGACCTTCGCCGTCGAGGGATCGAGAGCCTTGACCTGGAGGAGCGTACCGCGGGAGACCCGGCTGCGGACCGCGGCCAGGGCGGTCTTGCCGCCGAGCGCTTCGATGTAGTGGTCGAGCACCTGGGCCGCCGTGGGCAGGGCCTCGCGGGCACCCTGCGGACGCGCGGCGGCAGGCTGGGCCGGGCCGATCGACGGGACCGCCACCGGCCGGGTCTGTCCGTGATGGCAGCTCATGCAGGTCACCTCGGTGTGCCCCTCGAAATTGTTCTTGTTGATCTCGAAGGCCATCTTGATCATCTCGCGCGCGGTCCCCTTCTCCTCCTTGGTGTCGAGGTCGAACCGTTGGCCCTCGGTGACGTGGCAGAAGCCGCAATTCACCCCGAGCGAGCTTTCGATCAGCTGCATCACCGGAAACATCTGTGAGGCCGGCATGCCGGTCAGCACCTTGATGTTCTTGAACACCTTCTCCGCCGGCGGGTCCGCGGGGCTCGTCGCGAACGCCGCGGGAGCCGGCTTGGGCGGCGGCGGTTTCGGGGTCTGCGCGAGGGTTGAGGACACCGGGAGGGTCAGGGCCAGGGCGGCGAGCACGGAGCCGGCGAGACGTGGGGTTCGGTTCATGCGGGGAAGAATAGCAGCCCCGAGCCCGTCCTTCGAGCCCTTCGAGCCCTTCGAGCCCGAAACCCGCGAAGGCCCCGTGAGCGCTCCCGAGCGCCCACGGGGGTTCCTGCTGGAAAGCTCTACGTGCCATCGTTCCTACGTCTCCCCTACTTCTCAGCGACCGCCTTCGCCGTCTGGACCTCCGGCTGGGGAGCCGGCGCCGGAGTGGACGGATCCGGCTTGTGGCGCAGAGGCCGACGACGGAGCGGAGGGATGCCGAACTGCGTCAGCTGCTCGGTCGTCGGTCCCAGCGCGGCGCGGATCGCACCGCGCAGGCGGATCGCCTGGTCCTTGCCCTCGACCAGGATCTCCTGGAGACTCTGGGTCGTCGACTGGCGGTTCGCATCGTGCGACTCCTGGACACCCTTGGCCGCCCGGGCCTTGCCCAGGGTCGTCGCGAGGGCCGAGCTGTACGGCTCGACGGGCGCCAAATCCGGCGCGTTGTCCGCCACGGCGTTGAGCAGGGAATCCCAGTCCTGGAGGACGTCTGAAAAAGCGGCGGGCTTCGACTTCTTTTTCGGCTTCGGGTCGGGGGTGGGGGTCGTGGTCATGGTCGTTTCCTTTCTCTTTCCGTTTCGGTTCGGTTTGGGTTTAGGTTTAGGTTTAGGTTCGATTTTTAAAGCTGCGGATCGTTTCTTCTAGCCGAGCGCGGCCGCGACGTCGAGGAGCGCTCCGGTGATCCCGCGGTCGGAGCGGCCCAGAAGAGTGACGACGAGCTGGCCTTCCGTGACCGCGATCCGGAGCGGCTGGCCGCGGCCGGCGGCGAGCTGGACGGCGAAAGCGGCGTAGGCCGCCGCCTCGCCAGGGTCTCCGAACTTCCGCACCCTGCGGATCGCCCGGCTCTCCGGGGCGAGCCTCCAGCCGGGCAGCCGTAGAAGGCGCTCCATCACCTCGACGCGCCGCACCGCCTTCCTGAAGGTCAGGCCGGTCTCGACCCGTTCCGGTTTCAGGCGTTCCACTTTCTTCTGCGTTTTCATCTGGCATCTCCTTCGTTTCGATCGCCCGGCGCCTCCATGGCGTCGGGCAATCGCAGTCTCTCAGAGGGGTCTCCGAGAAAGCGACAAAAGCGAGGAGAGAAAATAAATTTAGTGGGAGGGGTTAAGCTTCTTCCGCGGGAAGACCGTCCGTAGCGTCCTCATCGTCCTCATCGTCCTCATCGTTCCCATCGTCGCCGAGGAGATGCTCGATCTCCTGCGCCAACCCGGAGGCGAGGGCGGCGACCTGGGGGGCCAGCCGTTCGGCTAAGTCCGCGAGGCTCCGCTCGGTGGGTTTGAGCTCGCTCAAGGAACGTTCGGCCGCCACACGCTCTAGAAAGGTTTCGAGATATGAGAGGTCCGCCACCACCGCGAGCATCTCCGCCACGGTGTAGGAGACGTGCGGCGGCTCCCCGGAGTAGGTGGAGCGATCGAGCCGCTCCTCGACCACCTGGATGAATTGCCGGAACACCTTCGCATCCTCCGGATCGAAGAGAAAGAGGAAGGTCTCCCGAAACGCTTCGGAGGTTTCGACCGCCGGCCGTGCCGACTGCTTTGCCATCGCTTTTCTCCTCACTTGGGGGGGGTGGAGTCGGCCGGCTGCCCGAGGAGAGCGCCGGCCAGAGCTTCGCGCAGGAATCGGGGGGTTTTCTCGATCGCCTCCCGCAGCTTCGAAAATCGGAGGTCCGAAACGGGCAGGCGCACCTGGCCGCGGCCGGTCAGCAGATAATCGGTCGTCACCCCCAGCACCTGGCTCAGAGCGACGATCGATTCCATCCGCGGTCCGGTGCCCGTCCGCCGCCAGCGCGAGAGCGACGAGACGTTCGTGCCCACCTTGGCGGCGAGCTCCTTCCACGACAGCCCCTGGGCCTTGCGCAACCGGTTGACCCGATCGCCAAAGGCCCGGCGCAGCTCTTCATCGGGCTTCGGCATGTCCTCGCTTCCTCCCTGCCGAGCGGTTCGGCCGTGGTGGGGAGGCTACGTTCGACCCGCCGGGGCGTCAAGCAAAATAGGCCTATTGCCTGGATTTTCCTGAACAGTCGCCACATTAGCCTGATTTCGGCGCCTCGCGCCGGGGTTTCTGGTAGGAAGACGTTGCTACGGAAGAGCGGAAAGTCACGGATCGCGCACTTTCGCCCACTTTCGCCCGTCGTCAAGTGGGACAATATGCGTGGCTCTTGCGACACTAGGGCGTCCGCAACCGTTCGCGGGCGCCAGGGGTCATTCCGGCCTCTCGCGTCTCGCGGCCCAGGAGGTTTCATGTCTCAAACCCGTTTTCGCCAGCTCGGAATCGCCGTCGCCCTGACCGCCGCTCTCGGCCTCGCCGGAGCCCAGCCGGGACAGGCCCGAGTCTCCGTCCACAGCGCCCCCCGGCACGTCCTCCCGCAACCCGGAATCTTCGAGCGCGTCTGGGAATGGCTGGCCGGGACACGGAGCCTCTCCAACATCTGGCCCGACGCCGGGCCGGGACTCGACCCCGATGGCGCCAGGACCACAGACGCGCCTCGGTCTCTGGGCCGACCGACCGACATGGGGCCCGGCATTGATCCCAACGGCGGCAGGACGACCGGCGCGCCTCCGGCTCCGGTCCGACCGACCACCGACATGGGCCCTGGCATCGACCCCGACGGTCACTCCTAGAAGGTGAAGACCACGGGGGCGGCCGGCGCCCGTCCCCGCGTTCCCGCCGCAGGTGCTCCTGTTCCTGGATATGAGATACTTGCTCTATCGCATTGACGGAGCAAGACCTGTCCGGAGGCCCCTTGAGCGAGCACCTCACGTCCACCAGCGCCGCGGACCTGCTCGAAGGCCGGCTCACACGCCGCGCCGCGCGAACGATCGTCGCCCATCTGTTCCAGGGCTGCGAGACCTGCGCCACGGTCCTCCTCCCCCGTCCGGCGGAGCACGAGTACGAAGAGGCGATCGATTCCGCCTTTTCCACCGCCATGGCGCGGATGCGGGAAAAGGGCAAGGCCGAGCGCTGGCTGACCTTCTACATCTCCAACGGCCGGCGTTCCTTCCTGAGCTTCTCCCAGCGCGAGAAGCGGCACCTCGCGAGTTGGAGCCTCTGCGAGGCCCTCCTCCGGCTGAGCCACGCGCTCCGCAAGGACTATCCGCAGGAGATGGTCCACTTCGCCGAGATCGCGGTCGAGGTGGCGAGCCTGGTGTCCTGGCGGCCGTACCGGCTGGAACAACTGAGAGACCTTGAAGCCAGAGCCTGGGGTGAGCTCGCCAACGCCTACCGAGTCGCCGACGAGCTGACGCAGGCCGAGTCCGCCCTGGAGCAGGCCTACGAACGGAGCCGAGTGGGGACCGGCGATCCACTCCTCCTCGCCCGGCTCGACGATGTAACGGCTTCCCTCTTCGCCGCCCAGCGCCGATTCAAGGACGCTTTCCGGTCCCTCGACAAGGCCCGCGCCCTCTTCCTGAGCGCCGGAGACCGCCACGGCGCGGGCCGAACGCTGATCAGCAAGGGTCTGTTTTCCGGCTACGACGGCCACCCCGAAGTCGCGATCCAACTGCTCACGGATGGGCTCAACGAGATCGATCGCGACCGAGACCCTGATCTCGTGTACCACTCTCTTCACAACATCGTCTTCCTCACCATGGAGACAGGCGATCTTGAGAGAGCCCGCGACTTTCTCCCTCTCCTTCAGCCGCTCGCGGAGAGACGAGCCGGCCGCCTGGATCGCCTCAAGCTCCGTTGGATCGAGGGCCGGATCAATGCGGGCCTGGGCGATTTTGAGAGTGCCGCTCAGGTCTTTGCGGAAGCCAAGCAGGCTTTCGAACAGGGCGGCCTCCTCTACCATGCCGCGGGTGCCGGTCTCGATCTCGCAGCAGTCTGGTTCCGGCAGGGCAAGACCGCCAAGGTGAAGAGCCTCGTCGGCGAGCTGGTCACCGCCTTCAGTCGGGTGCAGGTGGAGCGGGAGGCGATCGGTGCGCTGCTTCTCCTGCACAAGGCGCTCACCCAGGATCGCGCGACCTTCGAGCTCATCGCGCAGGCGAGCTTCGCCCTCGAACGCCTGGCGGGGAAGCCGGGCCGGCCGGAGCGGCCGCGGAGCTAACCCTTCTCGATCTCCACTTCCGGCTCTTCTGGGCCGAGACCGAGCTTCAGAAGCTCCTCCCGGAAGATGTCCCGCACCTCCAGGCGCGCCTGCGAATTGAGCTGGCGCCGGCGCAGCTTGGGAGGCAGGATGTCCTCGACCTTCCGGCGCACCTGGTCGACCGCCGTGCCCTGCACCTCCGGGTAGGCCTGGCGGAAGAACTGCCCGGGAGTGAAGCCCAGGAGCTCGGCGAGATCGAGGATATGCCGGACCTTGAGCTCCGACTTCCCGGCGAAGAGGAGCCGCAGCCAGCCATGCCCCACCCCGAGCGCACGCTCGATGTCGCGCTGGGTCCGCCCGGAGCGCGCGACGAGCTCCGCCAGAAGCTCCAGCAGGCGCGCCGGTTCCTGTTCATACATGCCGGTAATCTACACCGAGAGAGGGCGTTTCGACAGGGAGCCCCTCGGGGCTTGGGGGAGTCTTCTCGAGTCGGGTCCGCGTGGAGGCCGGGCAGGCACGGGGGCTCTGCCCGGCTCGGGCACTTCGTTACCGCCTGTGGCGGCCCGGGGTCACAAATCGACACTGAGTCCCCTTGCGTGAAAACTCCCTTTGTCCCGTATCGCGATGCCGCTCGCACCTTGGAAGGCGTGACGTACTCTCACCGATCTGGACTCTTCAAGCGGACCATTGTAAGCTTGCCAAGGAGGCATGCATGAGCCCTCGGCGATCATCCACCGTAGAGGCCGCAACGCCAGATCGCATCGCGGCGGCGGCGGACCACCTCGAAGCCCGGCAGAGCGGTGCGGAGGAGCCGGAAGGGGCCTGGACGGATCGCGTCTGGCTCCCCAGCGAGAGCGAGCGCCGGCCCTGTTGCGACGGCCTCGAACCGGACAAGCTCAAAGACCCGCAGAAGCTCCGCAGCCACTGCCGCACCCTCCTTCACGTCGCGAATCGCTTCGACCTCGACAGCCGGCTCCTCCGCGCCGAGCTCAGGCGCCGGCGCGAGGGGCGGGAAACGGCGCGGGAGGACACCCGGGGCGGGGAGGCCGACCTCGCGGTCCAGCGCCCCCGGCCGGCGCGACCGGCGCGGAGCGCGGTGGGAGGGGCCGGAGGGGTGGCCGCCTCGGCCGAGGCGAGGGTCCTCCACGCCAAGCTCGTGCGGTTGGTCACCGACAAGCGGGCCGACCTCCTGGCCCTGGCGGAGCAGGCGAGCGAGCGCTTCGGCGAGCTTCGCCGGCAGCTCGCGGACGGCGGACAGGCGGTCGAGGTGATCCTCGCGGAGAGCGGAGCGGGAGAGTTGGCCGGCGACCTCCAGGCCCTGATCGACGACATCCACCACCTGGTCATCACCCGCGACACCATCTGCCGCGTGCTGTAAGCGATCCCGGTTTCATTTCCCCGCTTTCACTTCGCGGCTCGCTTCCCGCGGGATCGGCGGCGGGCCTTCGGGCCGGCGACGGGAAATTGCCGGGCGGCGCGCAGCTCCGTCGCCACCCGGCAGCAGTCGAGAGCCACCTGGCGAAAGAGGCGACGGCGGCGGCGATCGCCCTGCCGGCTGAGCGCGTAGAGGCGGGCCGCCTCGTCCAACAACCACTCCTCTTCCATCCCTCCGAACCCTCCCGCGTAAAGACGGCGACCTGTGGGATCGATCCTAACCCGATCTGGCCGGGGCTCTGCGGTGGAAGTGGTCTAACGCGTCAAATTTCCAAATTCCTCGCCACCCCGCCGATCTCGCGCAAAGTCTTCATAGCGCACCTCAAGGCCATGCCGCTCGGCCAGGATGCGCAGGTGGGTGAGCTTCTGCTGCCCCCTCTCCACCACCCCGACGAGCCCCGGCACGTCCGCCACGGCGGCGCCGATCACCTCCAGCCGGAGGGCCACCCGCCCGAAGAGCCGATGCGCCGGCGCCAGGGCCGGGTAGCGCCCGGCGGCCTCCGCGACGTTGCGGCGCGCCTGCTCCAGCTCGTGCTCCAGCTCCGAATAAGCGTGGATCGCCCGCTGGAACCGGCGGACCGCGCCATGAATCTCCATCTCGACATCTCTCACCGCTCACGCTCCTTTCTCTCCTCGAGTCTTCGCCCTCAAACCGCCGAGTGGGCCTCGTTTGGAGCTCTGCCCCAGGTCCGCCGTCTAGCTCAGGGATCTCCGATAGTCCTTCCCGCGGAGGCCCGGGGCGAGCGCGCCGCAGAGGAGCCGCGACAGCAGCGGCGCGCCGTAGCGGGCGTGGAGCCCGGCCTCCCCCAGGTTCGAGCTCCACCCCAGCGCCCGGCCCTCGCGCTGCTCCAGGAGGCCGACGAGAAAACCTGCCGTCACCGTCCCCGCGGTCTCCTCCTGGCCCAGGTCGTCGAGGACCAACACGTCCGCCCGGCTCCAGCGCTTGGCCTGGATCTCCGCCGCCGACCGCTCGAACGCGTCGAAGAGGGCGCGGCCGCGGACGACCGTCGTCAGCTCGGGAGCGGTGACCAGCTCGACCCAGCGGCCGCTGCCGGCCAGCTCGCGGGCGGCGGCGCGCAGCAGGTGGGTCTTGCCGCAGCCGGTGTTGGTCGCGAGGGTGTCCGGCAGGAGGAGGGCGAGCTTGCCCCCCGGGCTCCCCTGGCAGCCCGCCGCCCAGGAGCGCGCGGCCTGGAACGCCTCCGGCTCGCGGCAGCGCTCGAACGAATCGAACGTCTGCGCGCCCGGGACCTCCCGGGCGACCACCACCGCCCGTTCCGCCTGCCACCGCGGGCAGCGGCCGTACGCGGTGCCCTGGCCGCCGTCGTCGCGCAGGTGCCAGCCACCCACGCAGTGATGCCCGGCCGGCAGACTGCACGGCTCCGGCTCGGCGAGCGCCCCTGCCCTATCCATGCTTCGCCTCCCACCGGCTGCGGATCTTAGAGAGATTGCCGAGCTCCTGGTCGAGCTCCCGGCCCTTGAAATTTTCCCGCAGGACGGCCTCCCACTCCTCCCAGCTCTCGAACCCAAAGGCCTCCTTGACGCTCCGCGGCCCCGTCCCGGCGCTCGTACGGGGGGCGGCGGCCCGGCGCATGAAGCGCCCCGAGTCCTGCGCCTTGCTCAACCAACGCAGCAGGAAACTCCGCATCCCGCCGAGTGTTTTCCGGTGGTTCGCGAGGATCCACTCCCGGGCCTTCCGCGCCTCGCCGACGACGTCCATGCCGGGAAAGGTCTCCTCCCACTGGTCGACGAGCTCGGCGGTGAGCGCCCACTGCGGCGCCGCCGCCCCCGACTTCCCGTCCGCCACGCAGGGGAACAGGAGCAGCGGAGGGGGGCTCGGAGGCGGCTCCGCAGGTCCCATTGAGGCGAAGAGGAGCCCGGTTTCGCCTGCCGGAGGCAGGCTCGGCGGATCCGGGATCGCCGGCAGGGCCGGGGCCGGTTCGGCAGGCTCGGCCGGTTCGGCAGGCTCGGCGGTCTCGGCAGGCTCGGCGGGCTCGGTCGGGCCGAACGGCAGGACCGGCGGTGCGGGGGGAGATATAGAGGGGGGAGTCAGAGGGGGTGCAGGGGGAGACGAGGGGGGAGAAGAAGAGGGGGGAGCGGCCGAGGGGCCTTCGAGGGCCCGGGAAGGCCCCTCCGCGGCCCCTTCGTGAGACTTCGCTAAAGGATTACCCTCCAACTTGCCCCAGTAATAGAGCGTCATCGCCCGCCGCACGATCTCCGCGGCCGTGATGCCCTCGACCGCCATGTCCCGCGCCAGCTCCTGGGCCAGAAAGCCCCCCAGCCGGATCTTCACCACCTTCTCCACCTGCATACCATCCCCTCCTCGACCGCGAGACGTTGACCTGCGCGCCTTCCTGAGGACTCCAGAAGGCCACACTCCACCTGGAGCGCTTCGGTTCTCCGTATTTTTCACGCTGTGGTACGTACAAAGAAGCTTTACGCGCCCTTATACCTGCACTTGAGGTTTCTCTGCAAGCCCCCCTTGCGAGAGCTCTTCCGGGGAGATCGCGAGGAATCCGTCCTTCAGGGTGAACCTTATCCCCCTGCCGAGAGAGAAAGCGACACTTTGCGCTCAACGAATTTTTTTCTTCTGCGGGATCGAGTCCCAGAGGGGAAAGTGCCCCGCGGATGGCCGTCGCCGCACTGCGGGCGATCGTCGCCGGGGGGGTGGGGGTGGTCGTCGGAGGGGTGGCGGTGGATGTCGGGAGGGTGAGGGTGGTCGCCAGGAGGGTGGGGGTGGTCGCCGGGAGGGTGGCGGTGGTCGCCGGGAGGATGGCGGTGGTTGTCGGGAGGGTGGTGGTCGTCGTCGGGAGGGCGGGGGTGGTTGTGGGGAGGGTGGGGGTGGTCGTTGGGAGGATGGCGGCGGCCGTTGGGAGGATGGCGGTGGCCGTTGGGAGGATGGGGGGCGACGCCGGGAGAGCGGCGGTTGGCGCCGGAAGATGACGCGGGCGATGAGCTAGCGGACGGCGTCGTCCCGCTCGTCGAAGAGGTGGGCCACGGTGGCGGAGTCGCGGTCGAGCCCGAGGGGCAGTTGGGTCAGGTCGGTCAGCCGAGCAGTTTGTAGCCTATAGCAGAGGCCGTTATAATAAGTCCCGTGATACGCACCTTTGCCGACCACGGGACAGAAGACGTGTTCGACGGGGTCGGCAGCAAAGGCGCACGCTCCACCTGTCCTCCGGCTCTGTGGGCCGTGGCAAGAAGGAAGCTTACCCAGATCAACCGAGTGCTCGAGCTGGGAGAGCTGGCCGTTCCTCCAGGAAACCACCTCGAGCGGTTGAAAGGAGACCGAGCGGGGCAGTACAGCATTCACATCAACGACCAGTACCGGATCTGCTTTAGATGGAAGGCGGGTTATGCCGACGACGTCGAAATCACGGACTACCACTAGAGGCCACCAGCACCTCGTGGAGCGCCGCCTCCCGAAAAACCTGCCGCCGACCCATCCCGGGGAGATGCTTCTCGAGGAATTTCTGAAACCCCTGGGGATCAGCCAGTCGGCGTTCGCCATCCGACTGGGTGTCTCTTTCCCGCGGCTCAACGAGATCATCCGCGGAAAGCGCTCGGTGACACCGGACACGGCCCTCCGTCTCGCACGTGTCCTCGGAATGTCCGCCGACTTCTGGCTGGGGCTCCAGCAGGACTGGGAGCTGTGGCACGCGATGCGGAGTAAGGACGCGGCGGCGATCGAGCGGTTGGAACCCTTGAGACGGCAGGCCTGAGAGAGCCTCCGCGCGGCCTCTCGAAACGAGCCCACCTCGGGCGTGGCGTGAGCGCTACCCTTCGTCGCTTCGGCCGCCGCGATCCGGATCGTGGTCGCGATCGCGACGTCGGGATTGAGCGAGATCGAGTCAATGCCCTCGCTGCCCTCGCTGCCCTCGCCGACGAGCCAGGCGGCGAGCTCGGGGTGGTCGGAGGGGGTCTGACCGCAGATGCCGATGGGCTTGCCGAGCAGACCCCGAGAGGTGCCTGCCGAAAGGTGAAAGGCCGAACGGCGGCCGAGCAGCCGAGAGGTGCCTGCCGAAAGGTGAGAATCCCTGACAGGTGCTCTTTAGATCGTGCAACTCGGGCAGACCGTGCACGCCGTGACTTGTAAGGCGCTGTGGTTGCAAGCCGCGGCGGCGGTAAGTCCTCCAGCCGCTTCCTGCAGCTCGCGGTCGTGCAGGTTCGGAACCCGAGAGGTGCCTGCCGAAAGATGAGAATCCCTGACAGGTGCTCTTTAGATCGTGCAACCCGGGCAGGCCGTGCACGCCGTGACTTGTAAGGCGCTGTGGTTGCAAGCCGCGGCGGCGGTAAGTCCTCCAGCCGCTTCCTGCAGCTCGCGGTCGTGCAGGTTCCGCAGGGTCTCCTTCGCAAGGGTGAGCTTCTTGGGTGCCTTGTGCTCTTTCATGTTCTCTCCTTTGATTTGGGATCGTTTCGTCCTACTTAGCAAGTGCGTGCAGGAACCGGAAGCGAGACAGAGGCGGCATTCGGCTGCTCTGCGCCGCTCCGAGAGGTGCCTGCCGAAAGGTGAGGTCCCCGGCGGTCTCTGCTCCCAACGCTCCGATCTGCTGTGGCTTCCCCCGCTGTTCTAGGCAGTGAGAGCGCCCAAAGCGCTTGGATCGGGCGAATCTGGCCTACCCGCGGCGCGGCTGGCCGTCGCTGGCCTTGTCGGCGACATGTAGAAAAAAGACCCCTCCCATCCCCTCGATCGCGAGAGGCGCAAAAAACTCAGAGATCGGGCATCAGGCAGCGGTTTGCGTTCTATCCAGCGACCCAAGGCGCGGCGGGCGGGAAGCTCCCAGACGGAAAGACGACATTCGGCTCACCGGCTCGCAGACTCTCGGCAGCATCTCGGAAGGCCGCGATGAAATACTTATAGCCCTCGAAGAGCTCCAGGCGAACCTTCCGGCTCGCCGCATGGAAGAGCGGCGCGGGGGACTTCTTCAGCCTTTCGGGGGCGGCCTGAGGTTCCTGCGCCAGGACGGCGGCTATACCTTTCGCGGCCAGGCCGCGCAGTTGGCGCTGGAGCTCGGCTTGGCCTTCGATCTCCTCGACCATCTCCGCGATGCGCCTCCGGTAGTCCTCGGCCGAGAGGTGAGCCCAGCAGGGGAGGGGCGCGAGGTGCAACCGGTAGGGCGTCGCGAAGTCCAGGCGCTCGAAGGCGATGCCTCGGCGCCGAGCGATGTGCTCCCGAGTGCGGTCGAACCAGAGCCCTTCGAGAGGCTCCTCCCCAAGGAGGGCACGGACGGCGGAGACGCCGGGCCAGTCTCGCAGTTGCTCGACAAGCCCTTCCTTGACGCCGTGCGCCAGGATGTAGCGAAGCCTCTCGGCCTGGGCTGCCTCTTCCTCGCTGACGGGAATGGCCTGATACCGGCGGCCCCAGAACTTCTCCCGCCAATGGACCAGCCGGCCGGCTTCGCGGGCCAGGTTGGAATTGAAGTGGCCCATAAAGAGCGCCAGATCGTGCGTGGACTCCACCTGAAGGAGGAGATGGAAGTGGTTGCTCGCAAAAGCGAAAGCACAGATGCTTACGGGGTAGAGCTCCTGCGCCCTGCCGAGAGCGCCGAGGATGATCTCATTGAGCTCGTTGCTGGGGGTGAGGAGGAAGCGGCCCTGGACGGTCCGGCAGGTGACCTCGACGAGGCCGCTCCCCTCGGTCGGTAGATAGCGTATGTGTCGTCCCATGTGGGTACGAGACGGAAAACGGCCCGGAGATCTTGACAGCGGAGTTGCACTTTTTTTGCGCAGGGCCGCGGCGGAGCACCAAGAGGGTGGCACTCTTCGGGGCACTCTTCGGGGCACTCTTCGGGGCACTCTTCGGGATGGGTGGCCCTTGGTGTCCGCTCTTAAGACATCGTATTTCTGACGCACTACCCGAGAAGGAACCACGCTTGCCGCGCGTAACGAGTCCTGCTAAAGTTCTGTCAGCGAGAGAAAGAAACCGGCTCCTTTCTGGTGTAGAGACTCTTATGGAGCCTCAACCACGGCCTCTGTCGAAGGAAGACGCCCTCTGGGCCGAAGCCGTCAACCGGTTCCATCCACTGACTTCTTCCAGGAGAGGACCATGAGCTTTCGGGAACGCTATCTTCAGGCACGTCGGATGGATACGGCGCCCCATCGCGCCGGCGAGGCCTCGACGCTCGAGAACTCGACTTTTGATTTCATCGTCCTGGGGGCCGGCTCGGCGGGCAGTATCGTGGCCGCGGCCCTAGCCGGGGCGTCCCCCACGCTGCGCGTCGCACTCATCGAGGCGGGGCCTTTTGTGCCGCCGACCCACCAGACGGTCTGGGATCCGACCCAGTGGGTGTTGGTGAGCGACGACGCCTCTCTGGAGTGGGGCTACAAGTCAACGCCCCAGCCCGGGCTCGACGGCCGGGTGATCAGTATGGGCCGGGCTCGCGGGCTGGGGGGCTGTGCGCTGCACAACGGCATGGTCTACGTGCGAGGCGGCAGCAAGGGCTATGACAACTGGGCGCAGAACCTCGGCTGTCCCGGCTGGGCCTATGCAGACAACGTCCCCTACTTTGAGCAGGTCGAGGCGCGCGTCCACGTCACGATCGCCCAGCAGGATCCCTTTATCGCCGAGCTGATTCTCGCGGCCAATCACAATGGGCTGGTCTACAACAGCAACTATAACGAAGTTTTAAACGAGGCTTGCGTTTCGCCGTTCCAGTTCGCGATCTCCACGGACGGCCGGCGCGAGACGACCTACTCGACCTACATCGGAGAGATTCCCGAAAATCTAGTGGTCGTTTCCGGCTATACCGTCGAGCGCATTCTCTTCGCGGCGAGGGCCGCGCGCGGTGTCGTGATCGGACAAGGCTCCACGCAGCTCGAGCTCTCCGCGACCCGCGAGGTCATCCTGTGTGCCGGCGCGATCGGCAGCCCTCAGATCCTCATGCTCTCGGGAGTCGGCCCCGCGGCGGAGCTGAGCGCGCACGGCATCCCCGTCACACTCGACGCGCCAGGCGTCGGCCAGAACTTGCAGGACGACCTCTTCGTCACCGCCGCCTGGCAGAGCCTGCAGCCGATGCCCCCTCAGCCCTATGGGCTCATGGGGGCCGTACTCTTTGGCAATTCTTCGAACAACTCGGGCCAGTTGGGCACTGATATCGAGTGCTCGCTGGCGGCGGGCACCATGGCCGGCATGGGCCTGCCGCCCCCGCAGCAACAGTCGTACTGGATTTACCCGAACCTACAGCTGCTCAAGAGCCGCGGCACCGTCACCTTGGCGTCGAACAACCCGTACGTGGCTCCCAGCATCGATCCCAACTATCTGTCCGACCCGGAAGACATGGTCAATTGCATCGACGGTCTGAAGCTGGCGCTGGCCATCGGTGCCGACCCGGCGATGGCGGCCTGGAGGGGCGAAGAGCTCCTCCCCGCGGTCCCCTCCAATGACTTCGAGGAATACATCCGGAAGAGCGCCGGCACCTGCTACCACTACGCCGGTACCTGTCGCATGGGAACGGACGCACAGGCCGTAACCACACCGGATCTCCGGGTCCGCGGCATCGATCGGCTGCGCATCATCGACGCGTCGGTCATCCCCCAACTCGTGTCTGGCAACAGCGCGGCCGCGACGATGATGATCGCCGCGAAGGGGAGCCGGATCGTCTTGGATTCGTCACAGCCGTGAGAGCAGGGCCGCGGCGAGCACCGAGAGGGTGGCACTCTTCGGCGGCACTCTTCGGCGCCTAGGAGTTGCAACCGCAACTACTCCCAGAGGAGCTCCGGATGAGAAGCGTCGAGGACGTCCGCCTCCACCCGGCCGCCGCAAAACCGGCTGACGAGCGCCACCAAGTCGGCGAGCGCCCGTTCGAGGTCGTCCATCGCGACCGGCGGCAGCGCTTCGAGGACGAGGAGGGCGCCGGTCGTCGCACCGGTGAGCTTCGTGCGGTCCGCCTCTTTCCAGTTGAAGCGCCGGCAGAGGGTGCCGGCCGTATCGGTATAGCGCACCTCTCCCGGATGGGGCGGCCGGGCCTCGGCCTCCCCGAGGAGTAGGACCGCCGGCTCGTCCGCCGCCGCGAAGCCGAGCCGGACGTCGCCTTCGATCCGGCCGAGATCTTCGCCGCCGGCGGGCAGGAGGTGCCGGAGCGAGATCACGTTGTAGAGGTCGACCAGGGGATTGATCGGGCGCATCTCTTCCCCTTTCAGAACCCGGCGGAGCAGGTTCTCGATCGACGAGGTCGCCCGCTTCGGGGCGACGCCGAACTTCCGGTAGGCCTCGCGCCAGGGGGCGATGCGCGGATGCTCGGAGAGGGTTCCGGCGCCACCCGAGAGCCCGTTCCGGACCCTCGCCTCCTCGGTACGGAGGAGCGCCGCGATCTCCGGGGCGCCCTCCGGGCTCCCCTGGTTGTCGATGTCCCGCACCACGACGACCCCGAGAAGAAGCCCGGGAAAGGTGGCGAAAATCTTCGGATCGATGCTCAATTCCATCTCAGGGCTCCTTGCCGGTCTCTGGCTGCACCCTGTATCGTAGGCCAACGATGCACGGATTCCCACGCCGCCTTGCCGACGCCGCGATTCTCGCGGTCGGGCTTCTCGCCGCCGCCGGCCCGGCGAGCGCGGCGGTACCCGTGGCGGTACCCGTGCGCCTCCTCGCTCCCGGCGACGGGGCGGTCCTTCAAGCGGGGTCCCTGGCGGCCCTCGAGTGGGCGCCTTCGGCAATGCCGGCAATGCCGCCAATGCCGGCAATGCTCGAGGAGCTCGCGGCGCCCGCCGGCTGGGAGGAGTGGGAAGCCTTCCTCTCGCTCGACGGCGGCGCCACCTATCCCGTCCGGCTGACGCCGCACCTCGATCGCGAGCTGCGCCGGATCACTTTCAGGGTCCCCGCCCTCCCCACCGCCGACGCCCGGCTCCTCCTCCGGGTCGGCGACGAGCGCCGGGAAGCCGCCTTCGAGCTGCCGGAACGCTTCACGATCGCCGCGGCGCCGGGCCTGCTGCCGGGCGCTTTCGATCTCGCGCGAACGGTCTGGCGACGAGGGGAGCCGGCGCGTCCCGGAGAGGCGGGCGTCCTCGTCTGGGTCGAGGGCTCGCGCCGCGGCGGGGCGATGCGCGAGGTCGTGGCCGAAGAGCCGGCCCACCTCGCGGACAGCGGCCTGGAGCCGACCGCAGGACATCCGGCGCCGGCCGCGGTGAGCTCCGCGAAGCCTCCCTCCGGCGCACCCGCCACGGATCTCGGCGCTCTCTCACAGCTCCACCCGCCCTGGACCGGCACCGCGGCCAGCCCGCGGCCGAGCCGGCCGGTCGCCACCGACATCCTTCTTCTCATGAAGCGCCGGAACGAATAAGCGGCAGCCGCGGACGCGCGCTTTCGCTTGGTCCCGGCCGTGGCGCGCCCACGCGCCGGAATTCGTTCAACGACTTCATCTGAAGGAGGGTTTCCATGCATCGTCAGGAACTTCCCGGCAGGCTCACCCTGCCGATTCTCGTGAGCGCCGTAGCGCTCCTCGCAGCAGCTTTCCCGGCCCTCGGGCAGGAACCGACCGCTCCGCCTCAGAACCCGACTCCGACCGTCTCCGAGCGCATCGAGGTGACCGCCACCCGGGTGCCCGAGGACGTCGAGCCGGTGGCCGCCGCGATCACCGTCATCTCCGGCGACGAGATCCGCGCCCGCGGCGCTTACGACCTGCAGAGCGCGCTCGCTCTCGCCTCCGGCATCGTCATCGCCCCCGGTGGCGACGCCGGCCCGGCGAGCTCCATCCCCGAGATCTGGGGCCTCCGCGAGTTCGACGCTTTCCTCCTGGTCGTCGACGGGGTCCCCGCGGGCGGCGCCTTCAACCCGGCCCTCCCCACCCTCGACTTGAACGGCGTCGACCGGATCGAGATCCTCCGCGGCGCCGCGCCCGTCCTCTACGGCGCCACCTCGTTCGTCGGCGTCATCCACGTCATCCACAAGGACGCCGAGGCCAAGGGTGGCACGGTGCGGGTCTTCGGCGGCAGCTACGGGAGCGGCGGCGCCGCCGTCACCGCCGGCCTGCCGACGATCGGCAACTACCACCAGTCGTTGATCGTCAACGGCGAGAAGCAGGGTTTCAAGGACGACCTGACGTCGATCACCCGCGGTCACATCCTCTATCGGGGCGAGGTGAAAGAGGGGGACGGGGCCTTCCACATCGATTTCGAGGACGGCCTCGCCAACCAGAAGCCGCCGAGCCCGACCTCGGTCAACGGGCCGAGCTTCTCCCCGGCGACGCCGATCGACGCCAACTTCAACCCCCGGGGCTCGAAGATCGACGAGAACCGTTACCAGCTGCGGGGCGGCTACGATCGGACCTTGAGCGCCTCGACCTCCTGGTCGACCACGCTCGCCCTCACCCGGACGGATCGGACGGTGGCCCGCGGCTTCCTGACCGACGTCACGACCGACGACCCGAACGCCAACGGCTTCCGCCAGGATCTGACGGTCGACGACATCTATTTCGACAGCCATCTCACCTTCGACCTGCTGTCGAACCTCCGCCTCCTGGCCGGCGTCGACCACCTCTACGGCAATGCCGATCTCCATTCGGGCGACTTCGACTACTTCGCCTCGCTCGACGGCAAGAACGTCCCTTCGCTCTCCGAGCTGCCGCCGGCCGGCGCTCTCAAGCTCACCGACAAGCGCAACTTCTCCGGCCTCTACGTGCAGACCGAGTGGAGCCCCAGCCCGCGCTGGCGTTTCCAGGTGGGCGGCCGGCTCAACCACACGAGCGAGACGCAGGACACCGAGCAGGGCGATGCCGGAGCGCCGCCGAGCCTCCTCACCTCGGCGGACCGCACGGTCACCCGCGGGAGCGGCTCGGCGGGCGTCTCCTGGCTCGCCTATCAGTCCGGCGCCGGGACGGGCGCCGATGCCGTCTGGCTCTATGCCGACTACCGGAACACCTTCAAGCCCTCCGCCCTCGACTTCGGGCCGGACGCCGACGGCAGCATCCTGAAGCCGGAGACCGCGGAGAGCTATGAGCTGGGCGCCAAGGGCGTCGTCGGCGACCTCTTCCACTGGGACCTCTCGGTCTTCCAGATGGATTTCTCGAATCTCGTCGTGGCGCAGCTCGTGAACGGCTTCCCGGGCCTCGTCAACGCCGGCCAGGAGCGCTTCCGCGGCTTCGAGCTGGAGACCGACTACCGCATCCTCCCCGACCTCCACTGGCAGCTCGCCTACAGCCTCCACGACGCCCGCTACACGAATTTCGCGGCGATCTTCGACGAGCCCGAGCCGCAGCAGGTGCGCGGCAACACCCTGCCCTTCTCGGCCCGCAACCTGGCCTCGACCGGCTTCACCTACGCGCCGGCCCACGGCCTCTCGGTCTGGGCGACCTACAACTGGGTGGACCGCCGTTTCTTAGACGAGGTGAACGACACCTTCGCTCCCAGCTACGGCACCGTCGCCGCCGGCTTGGGGTACACCTTCGAGCGCTTCGGCATCCGGCTCGAAGGCTTCAACCTGAACGACAGCCGCGCGCCGATCTCCTTGAGCGAGCTGGGCGGCGGCCAGGTCTACCTGCTGCCGGCCCGGAGCCTTCGGCTGACGGTTGATACGAAGTTCTAGTATAGACGTAACCCGAGCGGAAGTCAGGGATCGCGGAAACCTCATGAGTCTCAAAAACGTAGGGAGAAGAACCCAGCAAGGAGACTTATGCCCCATCGCCCGTTCCCCACAATGCCGGTCGCCGCCCTCGTCACCTTCGTCACCTTCCTTGCGCTCCCCGCGCCGGGCCGGGCCCTGGAGGTTCCGGCGCGGTTCGCGGGCAAGCTCCACTCCTGCCCGGTCGCCGGCGGCACTGGCGGCACTGGCGGCGCGGATGGTGCTGGCGGCGCCGGCGGGGGGAGCGAGGGGCTCTGCGGGACCTACGAGGTCTTCGAGAACCGGGAGGCGCGCTCCGGGCGGAAGATCCCGCTCCAGATCCTCGTTCTCCCGGCGACGGGGCCCAACCCGGCCCCCGATCCGATCTTCTACCTCTCCGGAGGGCCCGGGGAGGCCGCGATGGAGAGCGCGGAGGGGTTCCTTCAGTCTCCCCTGCGGACCCGGCGCGACGTCGTTCTCGTCGACACCCGCGGCACCGGCGGCTCGAACGGCCTGTACTGCCAGCTCTGGGGCGACGGCAGCCGGCTCGACCACATCTTTCCCCTGGATGCCGTCGTCGCCTGCCGGGACACCCTCAAGAAACAGGCCGACCTCACCCGCTACACGACGGCCATCGCCATGGACGACGTGGACGAGGTGCGGCAGTACCTGGGGTATGGCCGGGTGAATCTGTTAGGGGGCTCGTACGGTACCTATTCCAGCCAGATCTTTCTCACCCGTCACCCCGAGGCGGTGCGGAGCGCCTTCCTCACCGGGATCGTGAAGCCGGGCGAGCCCAACCCTCTCCACCACGCGAGGAACGCCGAGCACGCCCTCTCCCTCCTCGCCCGGGACTGCGCGGCCGAGCCGGCCTGCCACGCCGCTTTCCCCAACTTCCGCAAGGAGGTGACGGAGGTGCTCGATCGGCTCGCCCGGAAACCGGTGCGGGTGAAGGTGAAGCCGGGAGAGACCGCACAGCCCGTGGAGGTCGAGCTCACCCGCTCCGCCGCCGCCGACACTTTCCGTTGGGCGCTCTACAACCCGGAGCGGTCGAGCTCTCTGCCGCTCCTCGTTCACCAGGCGGCCCAGGGGAACTATCAGCCGCTCGCGAACGGCGCGGTCCAGATCCGCGCCGGGCTCCAGAAAGAGCTCGCGCTCGGCCTCCTCTTCTCGGTCACCTGCGCCGAGGATCTGTCGCGGATCGATCCCAAGACGATCCCGGCCTTGACGAAGGGGACCTTCTACGGCGACGAGCGGGTCCGTGAGCAGCTCGCCGTCTGCGGCGTCTGGCCGCACGCGCCCCTGCCGCCAGGCTCGGGCGATCTCACCCACTCGGACGTCCCCGCGCTCCTCCTCTCCGGAGAGCGCGATCCGGTCACCCCGCCCGCCGACGCCGCGGAGGTCGCCAAGGGCTTCCCGCACGGCCTCTGGGTGCTGATCCCGCATGGGACGCACAACGGCGGCGGCGACTGCGAGGACCGGGTGATCGGGGACTTCGTCGAACGGGGCTCGGTGCAAGGTCTGGACGTCGCCTGCCTCAAAACCGCGAAGCCGGCGCCCTTCGTGACGAAGGCGCCTTAGAAACCTTTTCAGGCGGGAGGAAGCTTGGCGAGCTCGCCGTCGAGGAAGGCGAGGGCGAGCTCCAGGGACTGCCGGCGGACCGGCGATCGCGCCGCCTCCAGATCGTGCAGAACCCGCTTCCGGGAGAGCTCCAGGCTCTCTCTCTTGTGACGGATCTCGCGCTCCTCGGGAGTGAGAGCCCCGCTCTGCTCCCGGCGGGACTCCCGGTCCTCGATCTGCGACTCGACCGATTTGCTTTCCCAGCCGCGTGCCATCGACGTCAGACCTCGTCCGAGGATGCAGGAAAAGGTCCCCGGGAAGCACCGCCCGGGAGCGCGGCCCGAATGTCCTCCAGGCACGCCTCCATGCGGTCCTGGTGGGTGCGGAAGGAGACGACGCAGATGCGGAGCGCGAAGCGGTCGCCGAGGAGAGTGCCGGTGAGCATCACCCGTTTGCGCGCGTTGATCCGGTCGAGGAAAGCCCGGTTGCGGCGGTTGATCTCCTCACCCGGAAGATCCCGCCACTCGGGCGGCAGGAGACGGAAGGCGACGATCGAGAGCTGCGGCTCGGCGAGGATCTCGATGCCGGGAACCTTGCGGAGCTCGGCGGTCGCCCATCGGGTGAGAGCGAGCTTCTCCTCCAGGGCGGCGCGGAACGGGCCGATGCCGAGGAGCTTGAGCGGCAGCCAGACGCGGAGGCCGCGAAAAGGTTTCGAGAGCTCGGGGGAGATCTCGCAGAAATCGACGAAATCGACGTCCTCCTGGAGCGGCGGCATGTAGTCGGCGGCAACCCCATGGGCGCGCTTCAAGGCGGCGCCGTCGCGGACGAGGAGAGCGCCCGTGCCGTAGGGCAGGAAGAGCCCCTTGTGCGGATCGAGCACCACCGAGTCGGCGCGCTCGATGCCCCGCATCGTCCGTCGGCCCTCTTCCGTCAGCAGGAAGAAGCCACCATAGGCGGCGTCGACATGAAACCAGAGCCCCTTGAGCGCCGCGAGGTCGGCGATCTCTTCCAAGGGGTCGACGGCACCGGTGTTGGTCGTCCCGGCATTGCCGACGACGAGAAAGGGGGTGAGCCCTCGACGCCGATCCGCCTCGACCAGCGCCTGCAACTCGCCGGGCAGCATGCGGAAGCGCTCGTCGGTCGGCACTCGGCGGACGTTGCCCGGCGGGAAGCCGGCGAGAAGGGCCGCCTTCTGCACCGAATGGTGGGTCTGGTCGGAGGCGTAGAGGATGCCCGAGAGGAAGTTCTCCGGCAGGCGTTCGCGCCGAGCGGTGACGAGACCGGTCCAGTTGGCGAGCGAGCCGCCGCTGGTGAGGAAACCCCGGGCCTCCCTGGGGTAGCCGACGATCTCGGCCAGCCAGGAGACGACGTTGGCCTCCAGCTGGGAGAGAGCGGGGGCGGCGGCGAAGACGCCGGTGTAGCGGTTGACGGAATCGGCGATCAGATCGGCCACCGCGGCATGGAACAGCCCGCCACCCGGAATATAGGCGAGATAGCCCGGCCCGGCGGCATTGAACGAGGCCGGGATGGCCCGCAGGAAGAGCAGGTCGAGCAGCTCGGGAAGCGGGGTCCCCGCAACCGGCAGCGGCTCGGCGAGCGAACGAGCCAGCTCGAGAGCGCCCTCGATCGCCGCGGCCGGCTGCGCCGGGAGCGACTCGATGTGGGGAAGGATGCGGGCGAGAGCCGCCTCGACCCAGGCCCGCATCTCGGCGGCGGAGGGCTCCAGAGGATGCACGAGGTCGGTGGCCGGGGTGGCGGAAGAAGAAGTGGGGGGCGGGGTCGAGATCATGGCAGCCGATTCTCTCACGGCCGCGTCCGGCCCTGCCTTGTGGTACCCTACGCCGGAGCCAGGGAGCAGCGGCCGGCTCTCCCTTCTACGTCCCCATCGTCTAGTGGTTAGGACACCGCCCTTTCAAGGCGGCGACACGGGTTCGAATCCCGTTGGGGATATTCATCGCAATCTGCTACTTATCGCCCCATAGCGGGTGTCGAGTGGTATCTCTATGCCCCATATACATGCCTTTCGTACCGAGTTAGGAAACCCTCGGACTGCCGGCGGTCGCTCCCGTAGTGGCGGTATGCGGGACGGCGGTGGCGAAAAGGGTCAAGGCGGACGGGTGTAGCCGCTGGCGAGCCAGGATAGCCATACGGCCCACTTACTGGTCCGCTCCGGGACTTGTGGCTGGCCGTTGCCACGTGCGATGGCCGCGATCATTCCCGCAGTCCGGAAAGCGAGAATCGAAGCGGTCGTTGAACTGGAGGAACCAGACTCGGGAATCTGGGGATTCAACCTGCTCGCGGAGAGCGCCGGTAGACGGCGGCCCTGTCCAGCCGTCCCCAGGCGGTATAGAGCTCGATGATCCGCTGTCGCGCCGCCGGGGCGTATCGGGCGCCGTCTCCCGGGTCTCGCTTGAGAACAGAATAATAGCTGTCGACCAACAGCGGCTCTGCCTCTGTGAAACGTCCCTCGGCGGCGAGGGAGCTTCCGAGGACGCTCTCCGCATCCGCGGACCGCCAGGGGTCTTGCGCGGACGTTCTGAAGAACGCCAGGGCCTCGCGCGCCAGAGGCTCGGCTTCTCGCCCCTTCCCCTCGACCGCGAGCACCGCAGCCAGGTTCCGCCGGTAGATGGACCGCTTCGGGTTCTTCCGGTCGAGGATCTTGTCCGCGGTCGACAGCGCTTCCCGGGCGAGCGGCTCGGCCGCCCCCGGCTGCGCGCCGGCAAGGAGGAAGAAGGCGAGGTTGTTGAGGTTCTGCGCCACTTGCGGGCTGCGGTCGGTAATGCCTCCCGGTAGAGCTTCTCGGCTTCCGCTCGGTTCCCCCGATCCGTGAGGCACGAGGCCAGGTTGTTTAGGCCCGCCGCCACGTCGGGGTCAGGCTCGCCGAGGATCTTTCGACACATGGCGAGAGACTGCCGGTAGAGGCGCTCGGCGCCGACGAAGTCGCCCCCGTCGCCGAGATCTTGGGCTCGCTGGGCCAGGACGCGTCGAGGGCGCGGTCCAGGAACTCACCCGGGCCGAACTTTTATTTATCTTGCCACGCAGACGGCGGTGTCGCTCCAGAGGAACTCGACATCCCCCCAATTCTCTTTTACCCACTCGTCCGAGTAGATCGTATCCAGGTAGCGCTCGCCACGGTCCGGCAGGACGGCGACGCAATTCGACCCGGCTGGGAGACGTTCCTTCACCTTCTCTATCGCCGCCAAGACTCCCCCCGAGGAGCCCCCAGCGAGGATGGCCTCGCGCGCCACAAGCTTTCGGCACCCGACCACGCAATCGAGGTCGCTGACGTGGACGCACTCGTCGACGAGCGACACGTCGCAAAGCGGCGGTCGAATCCCGGCGCCCAGACCGGGGATCAGTCGGCTGGCCTTCACGTTGCTGAAGATGAGACTACCTACGGCATCGACCGCCAGGATCCGTATCTTCATCCCATGATCTCGCGCGTACTCGGCACAGCCACGGATCGTCCCGCACGTGCTCGTCGCGACGAAGAGGAAGTCGACCTTGCCGTCGAGCGCGGTGGCGATCTCGTGCATGGTTGCCCGGTAGTGCGACGCCGGGTTGTTCAGGTTTTCGTACTGATTCGGCCAAAAAGAGCCCTCGATCCGATGGAGCAACGCCTTGACCCGATTGATCCGGGCCTGCAGGAACTCGCCCGTAACCGGGTCCGGCTGGGTGACGAGATCGACCTCGGCTCCGTATGTCCGCAGAAGATGCAGATTCTGCCGAGTCGTTTTGGGGTCGACGACGCAGAGGAAGCGCAACCCGTGATAGCGGCAGGCCTGCGCCAGGCCGATCCCCATGTTGCCCGAGCTGGATTCGACGATCACCGAGCCTTGCCGGATGAGTCCCCTGCGGAGCGCCTCCTCGAGGATGGCAAGAGCAGGGCGATCCTTGATGCTACCGCCAGGATTGAGCAGCTCGAGCTTGGCATACAGCCGAGCGCTCGTTCCCTCCAGGAATCGATCGAGCCCAACCAGGGGTGTTGCCGATAGCCGAGAGAATACCGGTTTTCATCGAGTCACCTACCTTTTGTCCTGGGCAAGAGCGTCCTCTCCATAAGCGGCCAACAGCCGCCCCAGGCGGTCGAGCCCTTCCCGGAGGTTCTTGGTCGCACCACCGAAGCCGAGCCGGACGTGCCGGGGATGTCCGAAGCAGTTGCCGGGCACCAACAGGCCCTTCAACTCGCGGGCGAGCCGGTGGCAGAAGGCTTCTACGTCGAACCGACCGAGGAGACGCGGAAAGATGCAGACACCGCCCTGGGGCGGTACCCACTGCACGCGATCCCGATGCGCTTCCAGCCACTCGAGGACGACGGGCAAGTTGGCCCGCGCCTGTTCCCGCCGTGGCGCGATCAGCAACTCGGAATGGGCAATGACCGCGCTCGCGATCGTCTCCACCAGGGGCGAAAGATGGAGGGTGATGTAGTCGCGCAACTGCATGCAGCTCGACAAAACCTCCGGCGCCGCGATGCACCAACCGACCCGGAGCCCCGGCAGGCCGTAGCACTTGGAGAGGGTTCCCATGGCGATGGCCCTTTCATAGAGCAGCGTCGGGTCGGGGAGCGGCGGGCGCTCGTAGGTGATCTCGCCGAAGGCGTTGTCCCAGACGAGGTAGGCCCCGACCTTCGAGACCGCCCGGAGGAGGTCCGTCTGCTGGCCGGCCGTCAGCGTCGCTCCGGTGGGGTTCTGGGGAAAGTTGACGACCACCATCCGCGTGTTGGGACCAAGCAGATGCTCGAGCTCTCCCAGGTCAGGCACGAATCCGCGTTCGAAGCGCAGGGGCCACTTCTTGATCCGGCAGCCTTTCGCCTGGGCGATGAGGAACAGCTGGGGATAGCAGGGATCGGTGACGATCACCTCGTCCCCAGGTTCGAGCAGGACGTTCATGAGGAGGTAGTTGGCCTCGCTCGAACCGTGCGTCGCCATGACCCGGCCCGGGTCACCGCCCCCCCACCGCTCGGCGAGCGCCTGGCGGAGCATCGAGCCTCCCGCGGTCTGGCTGTCGTGGAACACGATCCGGTCCAATTCCCGCCAGTCGAGACCCAGGAGCTGGCGCAATTCGGCCAGCGAATAGTCCTCCACGCCGCTGCTGCCGATGTCGATCTCGGTAGCGAAGTAGTACTCCCGCATCCAATCTTCTAATAAGGCGAGCGGCAACTCTACGTTCGCCGTGCCTCTGACCTCGCAGGTTCCGTTCACTTCCGATCTCCTTTCAACGTGAGACTTCGGCTCTCGACCGGATGGCAACAGGCACGGACGAATCGGATTGGATCGTCCCGCAGCTCATCTTGATCAGACGGTCGGCGACCGCAAAGTAAGAGTCGTCATGGGTGATCACGACGACGGTTTTGCCCGAGGCTTTGAGCTCCGGGAGGAGCTTGTAGTAGAAGATGTCCTTGAAGTAGGGGTCTTGATCCGCTGCCCACTCGTCGAAGACGTAGATCTCGCGGTCCTCGAGATAGGCGGTGAGGAGCGCCAGCCGCTTGCGCTGCCCCTGAGACAGACGGGTCGTCGACAGGGCACCGTCTTGGACCGCGACCCGATGCTCGAGCTGCAGCTCGCGGAGGTAGCGACGGGCCCGCTCGTCCAGACCGGTCGACCCCAGGCCGAGCAGCTGGTCGAAGAGGAAGAAATCGGAAAACACCACGGAAAAACGTTGGCGGTGGAGCTCCTGCTCCGCGCGATTCAGCGGCACGCCATCGACTTTGATCTCCCCGCTCTCCGGGGCATAGAGGCCCACCAGGAGCTTCGCCAGGGTGGTCTTGCCACTCCCGTTGCCGCCGATCAGGAAGACGAGCTCGCCGGGATGAAGCATGAGATCGAGCGGCCCCATGCGGAACGCGCGGTTCTCCCCCTCGCTCCAATAGGAGTGGGTGACCGCGGCGAGCTCCAGCGATCGCCAGCTCGCCCCCGGCGCCACGACGTCCCGCGGCTCGACCGAGGCCGGCGCCTGCGGCCAGGAGAGCCCGAGATCCTCGATCTTCTGGACGGCGACGCTCGCCCGGCCGAGGGCCGGAACGACGTTTAAGATGACCTGGATCGGCGTGATCATGAAGAGAATGACGAGGACATACCCGGTGAGCACCGCCGGGGGGCTCGCCCCGAAGTGGGAACCGCCGAAAACCAGGACCCCAATCACCAAGAAAAAGAGCATCTGCCCCCAACTCGCGGCGGCGGTCAGGGTGACGATCGAGGAGAGGTTGAGGCTGCGCAGGGTCCAGCTCGAGGATTCGAGAGAGGAGAGGAAGGCCCGGCTCCGCCCCTCGTGCAGCTTGAGTTCCTTGTTGCCTTCGATGAGGCCACGGAAATGCTGGTAGAGAGTGTCCTCCTCTTCGCGCGCGCGCCGAAGCCGTCCTAGGCTCCACACCCTGGGCAGCTCGTAGCTCGCCGCCCCGAGCAGCAGGAGGACGAGGAAGGTCAGGAGGATTTTCGGGGACAGCCAACCGAGGTAGGCGAGGCAACCCAGCACCACGCAACCGTTGATGCAGAGGAGGGGAAGATTCACCAGCGCGTCGTTGACGGCATTGAGGTCGTCGGCCAGTACGACGAGGAGGCGATGCGGTCCGAGATTCTCCAGACGCGCCAAGGGGACGGCGAGCAGGCCGCGGCAGAGAGCCATCCGGAGGTCGTGGACCATGCCCTGCCCTAGACGCACGAGCAGGTAGGAGGAGCCGATGCGGCTGGCCGGAGCGAGCAGGCAGAGCGCGGAGAATACCCACGCCAGCGTCTCCGTGCGCCAGGCGAGGCCGGGATGGACCGCGGTGTTGACGAGGCCGAGGAGCCCGGCGTTCGCCAAGCCGCTCACCGCCCCGGCGAGCACGGTCCACACCAGAATGCCGGGGGAGTGCCGGAGCAGCAGGCGCAGGATCTTCACGGCCAGCCCGCCCCTTCGCAAGCCGAGATCAGGGCGTCCAGCTGCTCGGCCAGGGCGCCGACCTGGGGCTCGCGAACGATCTCGTAGTGACTGCCGGCCAAGCGCCTCACCTCGATCGTCCCGGCGAGCTTCAGCCATGGCTCGGCGGGATCGCCGACACGCTCCGGCTCGGCGGCGAGGAGGAGGACGCTCCCCGCATAGGGGCTCGGCCGGTAGGCTTCCAGGGCGGCGACATTCGCCCGGAAGAGAGCGAATCGGCGGCGCAGCCACTCCGGGCCGAGATCGGGAGCCGCGAGGCCGAGCTCTCTCGCCGCGGCGAGGAGCTGGGGCCACAACCTCTCTTCGTCCTCGATCCGAGCCGAGAACTCCGTCTCGGCGAGGCGGGCGGCGATCTCCCGTGACGGTATCCCCAGGTCCTCGGCGAAGTCGGCCAGCAGACGGCCACGGCTGTCGGGACCGACCGCGCCCGCCGGAGGAGAGGTCGGCGGCGTCGGATCGAGGAGGGCCAGCAGCTCCACCGCTTCTCCCAGGAGCGTGAGCTGGCATGCCATCTCGAAGGCCACGAGCCCGCCCATGGACCACCCGCCGAGCCGATAAGGGCCGTGAGGTTGCACGCTGCGGATCTCGGCGAGGTAGCGGGCCGCCATCGCTTCGAGGGTGTCGTCGAGCCCCGCCTCCTCCTCCGGGCGCTGCAGGCCGTAGACCGGCCGCCCGGGGCCGAGGCGCCGAACGAGGTCGGCGTAGCAGAGGACGCCTCCCCCCACGGGATGGACGAGGAAGAGCGGACGGCCGGAGCCCTCCTGGAGGGTGACGAGGACCGGCTCGGGGAGCGGACCTCCCTGCCGGAGACGGGCGGCGAGCCCCTCGACGGTGGGGTTCTGCATCAGTTGGGCGAGGGGGAGCCGGCGCGCGAAGAGCCGCTCGATCTGAGCCAGCAGCCGGACGGCCAGGAGGGAGTGGCCGCCCAGGCGGAAGAAATCGTCGCGCACGCCGACCGGCGAGAGGCCCAGAAGCTCCTCCCAAACCCGTGCCAGAGCAAGCTCCAGCGGATCGCGCGGTGCGAGCAGGACGCCCGACGCCGGTCTGCGCCCGCCGTCCGGCATCGGTAGTGCAGCCCGATCCACCTTGCCGTTGGCGGTCAGCGGCAGCGAGCTCAGGATCACGAATGCGGCGGGCACCATATACGCCGGCAATCGCTGTTGGAGCACCCCACGGAGATCTTCAGTCCTGAGCGCGGCCTCCGGCTCTCCCGCCACGTAAGCTACCAGACGCCGGCACTCCGTCCCCTCTCCCTGCAGGATTACCACGGCTTCGCGCACCCCGGGTGCGGCCACCAGCGCCGCCTCGATTTCCGCCGGCTCGATCCGGAAGCCACGCAGCTTCACCTGGTGATCCGTACGGCCGAGGAACTCGAGACTGCCGTCGGCCAGGTAGCGCACCCGGTCCCCGCTGCGATAGAGGCGTCCCCCCGCCTCGCAAACCTCGGAGAAGGGATCGGGAACGAAGCGCTCGGCGGTCCGGTCGGGCTGACCGAGGTAGCCGCGCGCCAGGCCGGCGCCGCCGACGTACAGCTCGCCGGCGACCCCCAGGGGAACCAGCCGGAGATCCTCGTCGAGGACGTGGAGCCGGGCATTCGCGATCGGTCTGCCGATGGGCACTCCGCCGCTCACTCCACCGGGCCGGCCCGGGACGCCCGGGTCCGGCAGCTCGTAGGTGGCGCAGCCCACCACGGTCTCCGTCGGCCCGTACTCGTTGACGACCCGCGTCCCCTGGCGCCGCCAGAGATCGAGATCGCCACTCCAGAGGAGGGCCTCGCCTCCGACCACCAGCCGGCGAGCGCACCCCGGAACGTCCGCCGCCGGCAGCGACCGGGACAGCATCTCGAGGTGGGCGGGAGTGAGCTTGACGAGGCTGAAGCCCGGGGACCTGGCGAGCGCCTCGGCTAGCGGCTCGATCCCCGCCGCTTCCTCCAGCAGGACGACCGGCCGGCCGGCGACGAGCGGCGCGAAGAGGCTGGTGATGGTAAGATCGAAACCGAGCGGCGAGTGGACCGGCGCCCCCTCCCCTGCCGCCACCTCGTAGGCGGCCAGGCACCAGCGCAGGTAGCTCACCACCCCGCCATGGGAGACCATGATCCCCTTCGGCCGCCCCGTCGATCCCGAGGTGTAGAGGATGTAGGCGAGGTTCCCGGTCCTGGCGCCGCTCGCTGGCCGAACCGCCGCGGGGGTGTCCACCGGGAGCCCGCCGTCTGCCAGGTCCAGCACCGCGAGCTCCGGGAGCGTCGCCAACGTCGCCGGCAGGTCGCGACCGAGGAGGACGGCGGCGCGGGATTCGGCGAGCAACGAGCGCGAGCGCTCCATCGGGTGAGTCCGGTCGAGCGGCAGGTAGGCGCCGCCCGCCTTGAGCACCGCCAGCACCGCGGTCACCATCTCCAGGCCGCGGGCGAGATGGAGCGCCACGACGACCTCCGGCGCGACCCCCAGGCCGCGCAGACGGCCTGCCAGCCGGTTGGCCCGGCGCTCGAGACCGCCATAGGTCAAGATCTCTTCGCCGTTCCTCCCGGCGACCAAGGCCACCGCGTCCGGGGCTTCGGCCGCCTGGACCTCGAACAGCTCGTGAACGCAGACGGTCGGACGGAGGGCCGCGGTATCGTTCCACTCCCGGAGCAGCTGAAGGCGCTCGGCGGCGGAGAGGATCGGCAGCTCCGACAGGCAGAGGTGCGGGGCGCTAACCGCCGCCTCGAGCAGCCGTTCGAAGTGGACCAGCAGCCGTCGCGCCGTGGTGCCGTCGAAGAGCTCGGAGCGGTACTCGAGGTCCCCCCGAAGGCCGCCCTCCCGTTCGGCCATGAAGAGGGTGAGATCGAACTTGGCGGTGGTACTCGCCACCTCCAGAGGACGGATCGCAAGACCGGGGAGCCGCAGCGCCTCCCGGCTCCGGTTCTGCAGATCGAACATGACCTGGAAGAGAGGGGCACGGCCCGAGCCGCGGTCTGGCGCCAGCTCCTGCAGCTTCTCGAAGGGCAGATCCTGGTGCGCGTGGGCCTCCAGGACGGTTTCGCGGACACCGCCGAGGATCTCCCGGAAGGTGGGATCGCCCGCCAGGCTCACGCGGAGGACGAGGGTGTTGACGAAGAACCCGATGAGGCCCTCGAGCTCGACGCGATCCCGCCCGGAGGCCGGGGTGCCCACGCTGAGATCGGATCGCCCGCCGTGGCGCGAGAGCAGGCTCAGAAAGCCCGCCAGCAGGACCATGAAGGCCGTGGCGCCCTCTTCCCTCTGGAGGGTCCGCAGGAGCCCGTTCACCTCGCGCCGCAGCTCGATCGACTGGACGCCGCCACGGTTGCCGGGGACGGCCGGCCGGGAACGGTCGAGCGGCAGCTTGAGCTCCGGCGCGCCGCGGAGGCGCTCGTGCCAATACCGCGCTTGGCGCTCCAGCGACTCGCCCGACAGGTGCTCCCGCTGCCATTGCGCGAAGTCCGGGTACTGGATCGGCAGCGCGGGCAGCGCGGGCTGCTCTCCCAGGACCAGAGCCCGGTAGCAGGACGTCATCTCGCGCACGAGGATGTCGAGCGACCAGCCGTCGCTCGCGATGTGGTGCATCGTGGCGAGGAGGATGTGGCTCTCGCTCCCCAGCGCCAGGAGGGTCGCCCGCAGCAGGGGACCCCGCTGCAGGTCGAAGGGCCGCACCGCCTCCTCTCCAGCGAGCGCCGAGGCGACCGCGTCCCGCGCCGCTCCGGGCAGCCCCGCCAGGTCGATCACCGGCAGCTCGACCGGGGTGGCGGGCCGCACCCGCTGCAGCGGCTCGTGCGCGGCGAAGACCGTCCGCAGGGCCTCGTGCCGGGAGACGATCTCCCGCAGGCTCCCCGCCAGGGCGGGCACGGCGAGACGGCCGTCGATTTCCAGCGCGAGGGGGATGTTGTAAAGGGCGCTCTCCGGCTGCATCTGATCGAGGAGCCAGAGCCGTTCCTGCGCGAAGGACAGCGGCAGAGCCTCCTCGCGCCGTGCCCCGCCGGGGATCGGCGCGCTCGGGAAGGCCGTAGCCGCGTGCCGCGCCGCATCGATCTGCCGCGCCAGGCCCGCCACGGTCGGCTGCTCGAAAAGATGGCGCAACGAGAGAGGGATGGCGAAGGCTTCGCGGAGCCGGGAGACCAGCTGGGTCGCGAGCAGCGAGTGGCCTCCGAGATCGAAAAAGTTGTCCTCGGTGCCGATCCGGTCGCGCCGCAGGAGCTTGGCCCAGAGGGTGGCGACCCGCTCTTCGGTCGGCGTCCGCGGCTCGACGTGCGCCCTCTCCCTCCCCACCAGGCCCCCCTCCAGTTTCGCCAGCGCCCGGCGGTTCACCTTGCCGTTGCGGGTCAGCGGCAAGCCGTCGAGGAGCACGAAGGCGCTCGGCACCATGTACTCCGGCAGCCGGGTCTCCAGGCTCGCGCGGACGCTGGCGACGAGCTGCTCCCCATTGCGCCAGGCCGGCTCGGGCGCCGCCGCCGGGCCCTGCCGCCGGGCGGCCTGAGCGCCGCCGGGACGCACGGCGTACAGGTCGTAGAGGGCGGTCCCCGAGAGCTCCTCGATCTGCTCGCTGGCGACGGTGAATCCGTGGCGTTCGAGAAGCTCGCGGATGTGGGCGACCCGGCCGTCCAGATCGTGGACCTCGATGGCGATCTGCCAGATCTTCGGCCAGTCGTCCTCCGCGATCCCGCGGAGAACCTCCAACTCGGCCTTCTCGACGTCCACCTTCAAGAGATCGATGCGGAGGACGCCGCGCTCCCGGATGACCTCCGACAGCGTCCTGACGGGGCAGTCGAAGCTCTGCCGCTCGAGCCGCGACGCGAGGAGCTCGTCGAGCTGATCCGGCGAGGCGACGACATCCTCACTCCCCGCTCCCTGGCTGGCGCGCAGGAAATGCCGGACCGTCTCCGTCTCGGCAGCCAGATCGGCGAAACGACCGGAGAGAACGGAGGCATGGGGGAAGTAGTCGAAACGGACCGTCTCCCCGACGCTCCCCAGGGCATGGGCGAAGAGCTCGGCGCGGACGCCGTAGAGCTCCAGATTGAGGCGGAGACCTCGAAGATGGGCGGGATGGGCTCGAAGGCGAAGACCCGAATGTTCTTCCACCTCTGCGCCAGGTAGAGGTCGAAGAGCCCGACATTGGCGCCGACGTCGAACACGCAGGCGTCGTCGGAGAGCGTAATCCCATACTTCAGGTAGCTCTCCCCCACGAAGATCTCCCGGTAGAGGAACTCCGTCTCGCTCCGGTTCAGGTGGAAGATCGGCATGCCGTTGGGGAGCTCGAAGTGCGCCCTGCCGTTTTCCGGGTCCGCCGCTTCGAGATGCAACAGCTGCCGGACCGGCCGCGCCCGCTGTGGATCGGGGACGAGATAGGCGACCAGCCGCCGGTCGTCGGCGCCGAAGCTCCGGACCTGCACGGTCGCCGCCTCGATTCCGGGATGCGCCGCGAGGGCCGACTCGATCTCCCCGAGCTCGATGCGGAACCCCCGCACTTTGACCTGATCGTCGAGCCGGCCGAGAAAATCGAGCTCGCCGTCCGGCAGATAGCGCGCCAGGTCGCCCGCGCGGTAGAGCCGCGCTCCCGGCTCGCGGCTCCAGGGATCGGGAACGAAGCGCGCCGCCGTCAGGTCGGGCCGTCCGAGATAGCCTCTCGCCAACCCGGGGCCACCGACGAGCAACTCGCCGTGGACCCCTGGGGGGACGAGGTTACCCGCGCGGTCGAGGAGGTGGAGCGAAAGGTCCGGGATGGCGCGGCCGACGGGGCTTGCGGGACCCCGGCCCAGATCCTTCCGGGTGATCGGCCGGTAGGTGACGTGGACCGTGGTCTCGGTGATGCCATACATGTTCACCAGGCGCGGCAGCTCGTCTCCGTGGCGCTCGAACCAGGGCGCCAGGCTCGCCAGCTCCAGCGCCTCACCGCCAAAGATGATGAAGCGGAGGGCCGGGTCTTCCGCACCCGCCGGCGCGGTCTTGAGCTCGACGCCGGCAAATTGGCGGAAGGCCGACGGCGTCTGGTTGAGGACGGTCACCGCCTCGCGGCGGACCAGCGCGTGGAAGTCCTCCGGCGAGCGGCTGATCCCGTAAGGCACGACGAGGAGCCGGCCGCCATGGAGCAGCGGCCCCCAGATCTCCCAGACTGAGAAGTCGAACGCGCACGAGTGGAAAAGCGTCCAGACGTCCCGTTCGTCGAAGCCGAACCACGGCTGCGTGGCCGCGAACAGACGGATCACATTGGCGTGCTCGATCAGCGCCCCCTTCGGTTGGCCGGTCGAGCCCGAGGTGTAGATCACATAGGCCAGATTGCCGAGACCCACCCGGCCGGTCGGGTTTTCCGCGCTTTCCCCCGAGACGTCTGAGGCGTCGAGCAGGATCGTCGACCTCCCGCCGCCGTCGAGGTTCTGGGCGAGGCTCGCTTGGGTCACGACGACCGTCGCCTCGGCATCGTCGAGGACGAAGGCGAGGCGGTCGGTCGGGTAGGCGGGATCGAGCGGCAGGTAGGCGCCTCCGGCCTTGAGGGTGGCGAGGATCGCGAGCACCAGATCCGGAGAGCGTTCCAGGTAGATCCCCACCCGTCGGTCCGGCCCGACGCCCTGAGCGATGAGACGATGGGCCAGCCGGTTGGCCCTCCGGTTGAGCTGCCCATAGGTGAGATGCGCTCCCTGGCAGAGCACGGCGGTGACATCAGGCGAGGCAGCGACTCGCTGCTCGAAGACGGCATGGAGAGTTTCCCGAACGGGGTGGCGCGCCAGTCCCGGGTTCCAGGCCAGAAGCTCGGCGCGTTCCTCCGCGCTCAGCAGGAGCAACTCCGAGAGCGCCTTGCGGGGCTCGGCGGCGATCGCGGCGAGCAGGGTCGCGAAATGCCCCAGGAGGCGCGCCGCCGTCGTTTCGTCGAACAGATCGCGGTCGAACTCCAGCCAGAGGGTCATCCCGGCAAGGTGAGCCTGCAGGCTGAGGAGGAGGTCGAACTTGGCCGTCTCGATGGCCAACGGCAGCATGCGGATCGCAAGCCCGGGGAGGGTCAGTTGGGCCTGCGGCCGGTTCTGCAGATCGAACATCACGTTGAACAGCGGCGCGCGGCGCGCGTTCCGGTCCGGCGCCAGCTCCTGCACCAGCCACTCGAAGGGCACCTCCTGATGCGCGTAGGCCTGGAGCGCGGTTTCCCGGACGCGGCCGAGGAGATCGCCGAAGCAGGGATCTCCCCCCAGGTCGGTCCGCAAAACCAGGGTGTTGACGAAGAATCCGATGAGGCCTTCGAGCTCGGCCCTGTTGCGTCCCGCGATCGGCGTTCCCAGACTGATGTCGGATTGTCCGCAGTAGCGCGCCAGGAGCATCTCGAAGGCCGCCAGGAGGACCATGAAAGCCGTGGCGCCATCCTCCCGGCCCAGAGCCTCCAGCGAGGCGCGCAGGGCGAGCGGGATCTCGATCGTCCGGGAGCCACCGCGGTGGCTGGGGACGGCAGGCCGGTGGCGGTCGAGGGGCAGCTCCAGCAGCGGCGCGCCGCTGAGCTGAGCTCGCCAGTAGCCGAGCTCCCGCTCCAGCACCTCTCCGGACAACCAGGCGCGTTGCCAGGCCGCGAAGTCCGGATATTGGATCGGCAAGGGGGGGAGAGGCGAGCGACCCTCGGCCGGCGAGGCACGATAGATCGCCGTCAGCTCCCGCACGAAGACCTCGATGGACCAGCCATCGCTGACGATGTGATGCATGGTGACGACGACGACGTGCTCCTCCCGTCCCAACGCCAGGACGGTGACCCGCAGAAGCGGCCCTCGCGTCAGGCTGAAGGGGTGCCCCATATCCTCCGCGGCCAGAGCGGCCGAGACGGTCTCCCGCGCCGGCTCCGGGAGGTGCGAGAGGTCGACCACGGGCAGGTCGAGGGGGGTGGCGGGCAGGACCACCTGGAACGGCTCTCCGGAGATCGCCGTGAAGATCGTCCGCAGGGCCTCATGCCTGCGGACGAGCTCTCCCAGGCTGCCGGCGAAGGCCGGGAGAGAGAGCGGGCCACGGACGCGCAGGGCGCTCGTGATGTTATAGAGCGGGCTCGCCGGTTCCATCTGATCGAGGAACCAGAGCCGCTGTTGGGCGAAGGACAGGGGGCAGGGGCCCTCCTCCTGGCGCCGGGGAATGCTCGCCGCGCTCTCGCCCGCGCCCCCCCGGCGCTTCAGCAGCCGCTGCAGAAGCTGCATACGGGCCGGCGAGAGACCTGGCGCCGGCAGGTTCGGCTCGCCCGCCTTCGGCGGCTCCTCGATCGCCGTGGCGGCGTCGCTCTGAAGACTCATGCTCGCCCTCAAACGATCACCCGACAGTCGGGGGCAGGGCGCGCAGCCCGCGACTTGCGCAGGTCGCGGGTGATGTTGATCCGCTTGAGCCAGCGGTCCTTGCCGTCGTACCGTGCCTTGAAAGGCTGGCGGCCGTGAACGGCCCTGAAGTTGTCGACCAGGAGGATGTCTCCGGGGGCGAGGACCACCGGCTCGATCCGCTGGTCGACCTCCGCCACGAACCGGTCCAACGCCCGCTGCGCCGCGACATCCGGCAGCGGGTCCATGAAGTAGGGGTCGATCCGCAGATAGGGCCTCTCGCGGTCGCCGAACAGGATGGGGATCCGCTGCTGACGGCGTATCAACGCATGCGCATGGCCGACATATCGCAGGTACCGGTGATCGAGAACGGCAAGCCCGTAGGGATGCTGGATGAATCGGACGTGCTCATCGCGGTCCACAACGACGAGCAGCGATTTCGCGATCCGGTGCGCAGCGCGATGACCACGCGACTGCGCACGCTGGCGGCGGACGCGCCGCTCGAGGCGGTTTACCAGATCCTCAACGAGGGGCTGGTGGCGATGGTTGTCGATGGGGATGAGTTCGTCGGGTTGATTACCCGCACCGACTTGCTGAACTTCATGCGCCGCCGTCTGCGATAACAGAGTCATGAACAGCAGATTTGGAACGCTCGCCATCCATGCGGGCCAGCAGCCCGATCCCTCCACCGGCGCGATCATGACGCCGATCTACGCGACCAGCACGTACGTGCAGCAGAGCCCGGGCGTCCACAAGGGATTCGAATACTCGCGCAGCCAGAATCCGACGCGTTTTGCCTATGAGCGCTGCGTGGCGGCGCTGGAGAGCGGCACGCGCGGATTTGCCTTCGCTTCCGGCCTGGCGGCGACCGCCACCATGCTCGATATGCTCGGACTCGGGCGATCATGTGATCGCGGCCGACGATATGTATGGCGGTACGTTCCGGCTGTTCGAGCGGGTGCGCAAACGGTCGGCGGGACTCGACGTTCAGTTACGTCGATATGTCGGACGCGGAGCGGCTGGAGGAGCGCATCCGCGCGGCAGCGACGCCGCGGACCAGACTGATCTGGATCGAGACGCCATCGAATCCGATGCTGAAGCTGATCGACCTGGCGCGCGTGGCCGAGATCGGGCGGGCGATCGGCGCCATCACGGTCGCCGACAACACCTTCGCGAGTCCCTATGTGCAGCGGCCTCTCGATCATGGCTTCGACGTGGTGATGCACTCGGCAACCAAGTATCTCAACGGCCACTCGGACATCATCGGCGGCGTGCTGGTGGTGGCGGCAGCTCGGGACGATCAGGAGTTGTCGGACCGGCTGGCGTTTCTGCAGAATGCGACCGGCGCGGTGCCTTCGCCCTTCGATTCCTTCCTGGTGCTGCGCGGACTCAAGACGCTGCACCTGCGCATGCGCGCGCATTGCGAGAACGCGCAGCGCGTGGCGGAGATGCTGGCCGGCGCATCCGGCGGTGGAGAAGGTGATCTATCCGGGCTGACGTCGCATCCGCAGCACGAGCTGGCGAAGAAGCAGATGCACGGCTTCGGCGGCATGGTCACGATGCTGATCAAGGGCGGGTCTTGAGGAGTCGCGGCGGTTCCTGGAACGCTGCCGGATCTTCGCGCTGGCGGAGAGTCTGGGCGGAGTCGAGAGCCTGATCGAGCATCCGGCGATCATGACTCACGCGTCGGTGCCGCAGGAGCAGCGGGAACAGTTGGGAATCGCCGACAATCTGGTGCGCCTTTCGGTGGAGTGGAGGATGTGGAAGATCTGATGGAGGATTTGCGGCAGGCGTTGGCCTGACTCGGGTGACGAATGCCAGAAGTGGAGAGGATCTTTCCCGCCACGGTGTCACCATTAATAACCGGACATTCGCGCTTCTGCGGTCACGGAGTGGCGCCGGTCATCGCGTGCTATCGCCGACGCTCGCAAGTGGTGTTGTTCCGCTGAGCGGGTACATTTGCGCGATATCGGCATTACGTGGCTCAAGGAAGACCTCCGGTAGCGATCGTTACTTCGCGTCCGTTCCCGCCTCGCTCCTGGATGATGATCCTGCCATCGCGGTACAATAACACTGCTTTACGCCCGCGAAATCGTTCGGCGCCTTGGTCAGGAATGCCGTGTACCGGCGCGTTGCGCTTTCCCCGGCATCCAGGTATGCGAATGTCGGCTTGCCGAAAATCTGCGGTTTGGCAGTCAGGATTTTGAATGGCTGATGTAGGCCTGTTGTTCCGAATTCCAGTCCCCGCGCGAGCGGCTTTCCGCCTGCACGTGACGCCAGAGATTGAGCCATGGATAGTCTGTGGTGCTAAAGATATAGCCCAGTAACAACTCCTTGGAGGCGTTCGTGGCAGTTACCCATCCCCACTCGCTATCAATGACAAAGGAGACGACGTTTGGGTCAGGGTCATTTGTCAGACGCCGCAGATCGACCGGATTTCCCTGCTTAATCGCCTGCGGCCAGCGTATCTCGGGCTGCTCCGGATTGGGCAGCGGACTTGACTGCATTAATCCCCGCTGCGCATTCGAGTCGACCACCGTGGTTTCGTCCAGGAAAGGCGGTCCGATCGTTACGTGCTGGACCATGTTGTAGACGCGCCCCAGCTTGTTTCGGTTGGTGACGGTTTCCGATACCGTAAAGACTGCAGCCGACTCGGAGAGTCTGACGGAGCGGCGTATCTCGAGACCTGCCATGGGGAGATTGGCCGACATGGCGGCGAGATTTTTGGCGCCACGACTTTCGGAGGTGACCAGTTCTTTCCATTCGACGCGGGAAGCCTCGCCATGAAAGGGCATTCCGTTGCGCTGTTCGGCTTCCGACGGCTGACCCCAACGGTCCAGGCACAGAAAGTGGGCCATGGGCCGCAGTACAGCTTTCTCGTCGCCAGGTCCGAGCCAGCGGAGAGGGTTCAAGCCGCCGCCGGAAAGATGGAAGTCCACGATCGAACCACCCCCGAGATCGATGAGCAGAGTGGCCGCAGGCTCTCCACCACTACCGTGCGCCGTCCGTTGATGACGACTTCGGCTGGCGCGATTGCTGCCAACAGCTATTGTCAATGCCATTCGCGCGACGAGTCGGATCACTGGCAGCATCCATGCAGCGCATCATATCGCAAGGCTGGGGCAGTGGTCCATGCCAATTCTCGTCGGCCCCCGTTAGCGTTTCTGCGTCTGGGCATTGGCAATGACTGCGATTTGTGGTACCCGCGGATTTGTCGCGCAATCGCTGTGCCGGCCAGGTCGCTCTGCCGGGGAGGGGGGATGCGATCGAAGGACTTTCATCGAGGGCAGTTCATATCACCGGCGATCCGGTTCGTCAAAATGCCCTTTCGCCGGAGCGCACCCATCCGGCAAACTCCAATCAGGGAGATTCGAAAGACATGCGATTTTCGGGCGAGCAGTTGCCGCGAGGACGCCGGTCCTGCTGGTTGCGGCAGGGATTGCCTGCGCCGACGACGCGGGCGCACCGGTGCCGTTCCCGGCGGAATACCGCAAATGGGCGGTTGCGAGGAGTCTTGTGGTGGGCCCGGAAAACAAGAATTTCGCGACCAACGGCGGGTTCCATCACTACTATGCAAACGAGAAGGCGATGGAGGGCTTTCGCACCGGCCATTTCCCGGACGGTTCCGTGGTGGTCGACGAACGTCTGGAGGCGCGCCAGGAAGCCGGGGCCACTTTGAAGGGCCGAGGAAAAGCGTCGCAGTAATGGAAAAGGAGGCCACGCGGTACCGAAGCACCGGAGGCTGGGGATTCGACGTGTTTGCCGGCGAAGACCAGACACAGGGCGCCTCCGCCTCAGTCCGTGCGGCATGCTTCTCCTGCCACAGCCAGCGCAAAGACCATGACTTCGTGTTCAGCGAATTCCGCAAGTGAACTCTGCGGACCTGCTATATATTGTTCGAACAGCAGCGGGTAATGGAACTCTTCTCCAGACGGAAACTCCACCGGTATCTGGCGTATTTCTTCGCCTGGACGGTCTTCGGTCTCTTCAATTTCAGCCGCGAGCTGACCAGGCGGCTCTACTGGCACGAGCAGACGCACTGGCAGGAGACGCTGACCTCGTGGATGGTGGGAGTCTACATCACCGCCGCGCTCACCCCGGTGGTGCTCTGGCTCGGGCGGCGATGGCCCATTGAACGGCAGACCTGGCGCACGCGCGTGCCTCTGCACCTGGCGCTCAGCATCGTCTTCTCGGCCGTGGAACTCGCGCTGGAGACGGTGGTCTTCATCCAACTGGGCCTGCTGGAGTCCGTGATGAAGCACTCGTTCCTGATCGGCTTTCCGCTGCTGGTGGTGGCGGGCTTCCATGAAAACATCATCACCTACTGGGGTATTTTGGGGATCCAGTCGGGCTTCCGCTACTACCGCGGATTTCAAGAGCGCGAGTTGCACGCCTCCGAACTCAAGGCCCAGCTGGTGAAGGCGCAGTTGAGCGCCCTCAAGATGCAACTTCAGCCGCATTTCCTGTTCAACACGCTTGAACGCCATCATGGTGTTGGTGCGCCAGCAGCGCGGGCGCCAGGCCGAGGAGATGCTCGCCCGGCTTAGCGACCTGCTCCGCTGCGTCCTGGAAGACGTCGAGGCGCAGCAGATCCCGCTCCGGCGGGAACTGGAGTATCTCCGGCTGTACCTTTCCATCGAGCAGGTTCGCTTTCAGGATCGCCTGGACATCGAGATCTCGGCCGACGACACTGCCCTGGACGCCGCCGTTCCTCACATGGGCCTGCAGCCGATCGTCGAAAATGCGGTGCGCCACGGCATCGGCCGGGTCGCGGCGGCGGGCACGATCCGGATTTCGGCCTTCCGCACCGAGCAGACCCTGATGATCCGGGTGGCGGACGACGGGCCGGGACTTGGCACCGCCGATCTCGCCGAAGGCCGCGGAATCGGCCTGGCAAATACGCGGGCGCGCCTCCACCAGCTCTACGGCGATGCGGCGAGCCTCAAGGTGGAAAACGGCGAGCGAGGCGTGGTCGCCACCATGACCATGCCCTATCGCGCCGCCGACGAAACTCCGGGAACCGACCTCCATGCCTTTGACAGTGCTGATCGTGGATGATGAACCGCTGGCGCGCGAGGGCTTGCGGATGCTGCTGGCGGACGATCCCGAGATCACTGCCATTCAGGAAGCGAAGAACGGCCGCGAAGCCGTCCAGCGGATCCGCGAAGGACGGCCGGACCTGGTGTTTCTCGACGTGCAGATGCCGGAGATGGACGGGTTCTCCGTGGTGCACGAAATCGGACCGGAGCAGATGCCGGCGGTCGTGTTCGTAACCGCCCATGACCAGTACGCGATTCGCGCTTTCGAGATCAACGCGATCGACTATCTGCTCAAGCCCGTCACCGGGGAACGCTTCGTGCAATCGCTGGCCAGGGCCAAGGCCAGGCTGCGTACCAGCGAACCGCATCAGCGAGAACCGCCAGATCCTCTCCCTGCTCGAAACCATCGCTTCCCCGTCCCGGTATCTGAACCGGATCGCGGTACTATCGGCCGGCAAAACGTCTTTCATCTACGTCGAAGACGTGGACTGGATTCGGGCGGCCGAGAACTACGTCGAACTGCACGTGGCACAAGCCAGCCATCTGCTCCACGTGGCCATGAATACGCTGGAGAAGTCGCTCGATCCGGAGACCTTCGTCCGCATCCACCGCTCCTTCATCGTCAATCTGCGCCGCGTCAAAGAGATCCAGCCCGCGAGCCACGGAGAATACGTGCTGCTGCTCCATAGCGGCGTGCGGCTGCAATCGGGCCGGACCTATCACGAGAGGATCAAGGCGCTGATGGCGAACCCGTTCTGAGGCGGGTCAACGCCCGGCCGGCGCCGGGCCGATCAGCGCCAGCACCGCAAACGCGGTTGCTGCGTCGCGCATGAACCCTTCGGGCATGGAGCCCGGCTCACGGCGCTTGTTCATGGAGTCCGCCGCCCAGTAGCCGAATTGCGGATCCTGCTTCGAGCGAAGCCAGTCCAGGGCCTTCTTCAGCTTAGGGTCCGAGCGCGGAACACCCGCCTGTTCCAGGGCAAAGGCAGCGACCGCCGTGGCGTAGGCACTCGCGCCGCTGGCGGGTGGCGCCGCGGGGTGGTCCTTCCACGGCCCCAGAGCCGCGATCGTCCACGAACCGTCGGGTTGCTGTTTTTTCAGCGTCTCGTCGATGATGGATTGTCTCGCGTCCCGCAATGGCGGCGGGCAGCTTCGCTGCCGCCCACAACAGCAACAGGCGATTGTGCAGGGGCTGCGCCGGCGTCGCTGTCCGAAGATACGCGGTTAGTTCCGCGACATGTTCTTTGATTTCCGGCCTCGCCTGGTATTCGGACGGTGTGGCGGAGATTGCCAGGGCGGCGAGCGACGCGCCGAAGAATCCGGAATCCGCAGTCTCATAGGGATCGGTGTTGAAGTCGAACCAGGGCCACGATCCTTTTGCCGCGCCCTCGTGGAGCTGCATCGACCACAGCCGGTCCCACGCCTGCCGCGCCGCGGGCTTCTCCGGGTCCAGGAACAGAGCGGCGAAGATCGCCTCGACCCCCACCGATTGCGAAGCCATCGGCTCCTTCACGGCCTTGAGTGCGTCCTCCAGGCCGGTGCCCACCCTGGCGCGCAAGCCGTCCACCAAGCCGGTCTCGTAGGCGGTCGGCTCAGCCTCGCCCAACACGCGGCGCAGCGCAGGCCGCGCCAGCAGATAGGTCGACACCGGTATGACAGGAGATACAAGGACCGCCGGAGCGCTTCGCCGCGGGCCACGCGAACCACTCCTTCTGCCGCGAATCGAGATACTGCGCCGCAAGCTTCGGGCTCCAGTCCCCGGCAAGCGCCGGGTAGCGCGGTCAGCACGATCAAAACCGCACGCGCGAGCAAACCGCGCGCGATAGCGAAGTCAGTTGGCTGATTCTCATACCCGGTATTCTGGCGCGATCGCCGGAGAGGTGGAAAGGCGATTTTGACGAACTGGCCCGGCGACTGGATGAACCGCCCGGCAGGCAAAATTCAGACAGGCGCTCCTCGAATGGAACACAGATTTTCCGCGCCGCTTTCCGGATTTCTCCGTCGCTTTCCCGCTGGCTTAAGGCTCGGGCGTCCGGTCTTGTTCGGCACTCGCAGTGCTGGAAGAAGATATTCGCGCTTTTTCGGTAGAACTTGAGGAAACGTTCGGATGCAGGAACATGGAAATAGAGGTCATGCTGAGCGCGACCTATGAGATGGCGCGGCGCGGGCGGGAGAGGTCCAAATGGATGACAGTTTCGAACACCACATTATCGAACGCTGGGCCCGCAATCTGTCGCATCCGCGCGACGTATTGCTGATCCTATTGTTCCCTGCCCCGTAGATTGCAGCTATGACGCGGGAGCTGCGGCGTCCATGGAACACAGCCACCACCCATAGCGGCTCTTCTCCGGCGCGTACGCTATGACATATTCGCGCACGAGCATAACCGCAACGGGCGTGAATTGAGGTTAGGGCGGTGATAACCCTGACGAGGGAAAAGGACGAGTCCCTGGATGACATCGAAGATTTCACTGACCTGGCGGTCGGCGGCATCTGGATTGTCTTCCGCTATGTACTCGCGGATTTCGTCGATATCTCCATAGGCTCCGGATGGAGCGATAACCGCTCATGATGGTTGACGGTTCTCGCGGCGGGCTTGGGTCTTTCGCCATGAGGCGTCAGGAATGCTTCTTCACCGTCAATCAATTGCACTTTGCCGCTCTCGATCTCGTCGTAACGCCGGTCGACCATTTCGCGCGCGGGCTAACTCGTCGAATATACCGGTTAAGCGTCTTGAACCAGTTCGTCCTCGGGCGCCCGCTTTCACGGACCATCTGTTCAAGCTTGGCCTGTACATCGGGTCTGAAATGCACTTCCATGGATCAATCCTCTTACCGCAAGGGCCTTGTTTCCTCCCACTTTCCAGCGTAGGATAAATAGACCTTCCTGTAACGTTTCGCACGGCTGGCCTCCGCTGGCCTCTTACCGTAGGTGAAGTAGATGCGCGCATTACAACAATCGCACTTTTGATTTCGAACGTAGCGGCTGTTCTTCAAAAAAGAGCATTTCGGGGTAGCCGCTGGTTTGCTGATATGCCGAGCGCTAATGGGTTCTTATCTCTGGACCATGCGCGCTCCCTTACGACATCAATAACGTCCATGTGCCGGCGCGAAACTTCCCGCCGGTCCTTGCCGCACCTAACAAGCTCAAGGCGGAATGTGCCGGCCGGCATCCTTGCGTTCTTCGAGAATAACGCGCTTCGCGGCCGCGATTTTTTTTCGTTCGCTTCTGCCTCGGCAATGG